>NZ_JAHVJQ010000050.1 GCF_019801145.1 Leisingera aquaemixtae | reverse complement strand
CCTGTCAATCTGGGCCCGCACCTCTGCCATCGACTGGCAGTCCTGCGGCGGTGTCAGCTTGGTCATGTCTTAAAACTCCAGCGGCCCGGGGTATCCCGGGCCGCTGAATGTCGCATATCTTGTCTTAGAACAAGCCTTCGATCTGGCCGTCCGCATTCAGGCGGATGGTTTCCGCCGCCGGGGTGCGCGGCAGGCCCGGCATGGTCATGATCTCGCCGCAGACCGCAACGATGAAGCCCGCACCGGCGCTGAGGCGCACTTCGCGCACCGGCACCGAGTGGCCCACCGGCGCCCCGCGCAGGGACGGGTCGGTCGAGAAGGAGTACTGGGTCTTCGCCATGCAGACCGGCAGGTTGCCGTAGCCCGCGTCTTCCCATTCCTTCAGCTGGTTGCGGATCTTGTTGTCCGCCAGCACCTCGTCGGCGCGGTAGATGCGCTTGGCGATGGTCTCGATCTTCTCGAACAGCGGCATGTCGTCCGGGTAGATCGGCGAGAAGTTGGCGGAACCGGCGTCGACGATCTCGACAACCTTCTCGGCCAG
>NZ_JAHVJQ010000049.1 GCF_019801145.1 Leisingera aquaemixtae | reverse complement strand
CCTGTCAATCTGGGCCCGCACCTCTGCCATCGACTGGCAGTCCTGCGGCGGTGTCAGCTTGGTCATGTCTTAAAACTCCAGCGGCCCGGGGTATCCCGGGCCGCTGAATGTCGCATATCCTGTCTTAGAACAAGCCTTCGATCTGGCCGTCCTCGTTCAGGCGGATGGTTTCCGCCGCCGGTTTGCGCGGCAGGCCCGGCATGGTCATGATCTCGCCGCAGACCGCAACGATGAAGCCCGCACCGGCGCTGAGGCGCACTTCGCGCACCGGCACCGAGTGGCCCACCGGCGCACCGCGCAAGCTCGGATCGGTCGAGAAGGAGTACTGGGTCTTCGCCATGCAGACCGGCAGGTTGCCGTAGCCCGCGTCTTCCCATTCCTTCAGCTGGTTGCGGATCTTGTTGTCCGCCAGCACCTCGTCAGCGCGGTAGATGCGCTTGGCGATGGTCTCGATCTTCTCGAACAGCGGCATGTCGTCCGGGTAGATCGGCGAGAAGTTGGCGGAACCGGCGTCGACGATCTCGACAACCTTCTCGGCCAG
>NZ_JAHVJQ010000048.1 GCF_019801145.1 Leisingera aquaemixtae | reverse complement strand
GCGCTGGCGACCGGCGCCTCCAGCTATACCGACATGTCGGACGAGGAATTCCAAAAAGCCTCCGACTTCCTGCGCCAGATCCACCCGAATGTGCGGTTCTACTGGTCCGATGCGGGCCAGCTGGATCAGGCGATTGCCTCGGGCGAGGTGCTGATGGGCTGGGGCTGGAACCAGTCGGAGCTGAACCTGATCTGGAACGAGACGCCGGCCAAGATGATGCGCGACGTGGACAAGGGCATCGCCACCTGGGTCTGCGGCTATGTGCATCTGAACTCTTCGACCCAGAGCGACGAGCAGGTCTATGACATGCTGAACGCGCTGAGCGCCGAGGCCAGCGGCAAATACATCATCGAGAACTGGGGCTATGCCCACGCCAATGCCGATGCCTTCAAATCCGCCGATCAGAGCCTGATCGAAACCTACGGCTTTGCCGATGTCGACAAGTTCTTCGAGGGCAGCCTGTTCTTTGATGCAGTCAACCCGGAACTGGAAGGCCGGATGCTGAAGGAATTCGAGCGCATCAAGGCCGGGTTCTGATCCCCGCAAGCGGCGGGCCCTGACGCCCGCCGCCCCGCC
>NZ_JAHVJQ010000047.1 GCF_019801145.1 Leisingera aquaemixtae | reverse complement strand
CAAATCCTGCTCCCGCAACCAACGTTTCCGGCCAAGCCCTCGCCACCAGCGGGGGCTTTGTTGATTCCGGCGTCCCAAAAGCCATCAGCCCCGCCAATTCCCCAACAAGTTCAAGCTGATGCCCGCCCGGCGCATCCGCGTCCGGAACCATCCGCACCTCCGAAATCAAAGCCCGCAGCGATGCCGTTGCCTCCCGCCGCACTTCCGGTGCATTCAGGGCGCCAGCCAGGTCCTCGATCAGCTCCCGGTACCACGCCGACACCTGCACCGGAAACCATCGTTCTGATGGATCAAAGGCCAGTCATGCACTAACAATCAAACCGGACCACTCAGGTGGGGCTGATCAGTCAGCGATGACACTGACGCACTGAAGAGTTTTCTTGAGCACGAAATCCACGCCAGCGAAGACATCGCCGATGCAGACGTCATGTTTGGTTTGAAAACTTCAAGGATCAGTTCCTGTTAGAGAGGGATGTGAAGAATTTTAGAAAGCTGCCGACTGCAGAGAAGCGCGAAAAACATCAACTTCGATTGACGCGCCCTACCGCAGTACCGCCTTGCAGGCATTATAGCCTTCAGTTTCCAGCCTAC
>NZ_JAHVJQ010000046.1 GCF_019801145.1 Leisingera aquaemixtae | reverse complement strand
GATATGCGACATTCAGCGGCCCGGGATACCCCGGGCCGCTGGAGTTTTAAGACATGACCAAGCTGACACCGCCGCAGGACTGCCAGTCGATGGCAGAGGTGCGGGCCCAGATTGACAGGCTGGATATTGAGCTGGTGCAACTTCTGGCCGCCAGGGCGGGCTATATCGACCGGGCGATCCAGCTCAAGCAGCTCAACGGCTGGCCCGCGCGGATCCCGGAACGGGTCGAGGAAGTGGTCATGAATGCCCGCGCCGCCGCGGAAGGGGAGGGGCTGGACCCCGATCTGATCGAAGACCTGTGGCGGCAGCTGGTGGACTGGTCGATTGCCCGCGAGGCGCGGGTGATCCGGGAAGAGTGATGCTGAGCAGGACACCTGCGCAAGGGCATCGCGACATCTAGAGATGAGTAAGGCGGGCCGAATGCCTGCACAAAAAGGAAGAGAGCAATGGCAGCAACTCTGATTGACGGCAAGGCCTTTGCGGCCAAGGTGCGCGGCCAGGTGGCCGAGCATGTGGCGCGGCTGAAAGAGGAACACGGCATCACCCCCGGCCTGGCGGTGGTGCTGGTGGGCGAGGACCCGGCGTCGCAAGTTTATGTGCGCTCCAAGGGCAAG
>NZ_JAHVJQ010000045.1 GCF_019801145.1 Leisingera aquaemixtae | reverse complement strand
CAACATATGAAACACTTCAAAACGGTACTGGCCGCGGCCACGGCATTGACCGCCTCGGCGGGCATCGCATCCGCCGACGCCGCCAGCCTGTCGGTCTTTGACTGGTCCGGCTACGAGGACCAGGGGTTCTACGGCGATTACGTCGCCAAATACGGCGGCGCGCCCAGCTACACCTATTTCGGCAGCGTCGAGGAAGCCTTTACCAAGCTGCAATCGGGCTTTGCCGCAGACCTCGCCCACCCCTGCACAGACGGGCTGCGCAAATGGGTGGCAGCGGGGCTCTTGAAGCCGATCGACACCTCGAAAATCAGCAACTGGGACAGTCTGCTGCCGCAGATCAAGGATGTGGACGGCGTCACCATTGACGGCAACACCTATATGGTGCCCTTTGAATGGGGCAACACCGGGCTGATCTACCGCACCGACCAGATCGACGAGAGCGCGGTCTCGCTGCAGCTGCTGGGTGACCCTGCCTATCAGGGCAAGATCGCCATTCCGGACGCGGCGTCGTCCGCCTATGCGATGGCGGCGCTGGCGACCGGCGCCTCCAGCTATACCGACATGTCGGACGAGGAATTCCAAAAAGCCTCCGACTTCCTGCGCCAGATCCACCCGAATGTGCGGTTCTACTGGTCCGATGCGGGCCA
>NZ_JAHVJQ010000044.1 GCF_019801145.1 Leisingera aquaemixtae | reverse complement strand
CAACATATGAAACACTTCAAAACGGTACTGGCCGCGGCCACGGCATTGACCGCCTCGGCGGGCATCGCATCCGCCGACGCCGCCAGCCTGTCGGTCTTTGACTGGTCCGGCTACGAGGATCAGGGGTTTTACGGCGATTACGTCGCCAAATACGGCGGCGCGCCCAGCTACACCTATTTCGGCAGCGTCGAGGAAGCCTTCACCAAGCTGCAATCGGGTTTTGCCGCCGACCTCGCCCACCCCTGCACGGACGGGTTGCGCAAATGGGTGGCGGCAGGGCTCTTGAAGCCGATCGACACCTCGAAAATCAGCAACTGGGACAGCCTGCTGCCGCAGATCAAGGATGTGGACGGCGTCACCATCGACGGCGAGACTTATATGGTGCCGTTTGAATGGGGCAACACCGGGCTGATCTACCGCACCGACCAGATCGATGAGGGCGCGGTCTCGCTGCAGCTGCTGGCCGACCCTGCCTACCAGGGCAAGATCGCCATCCCCGACGCGGCCTCCTCGGCCTATGCGATGGCAGCGCTGGCGACCGGCGCCTCCAGCTATACCGACATGTCGGACGAGGAATTCCAAAAAGCCTCCGACTTCCTGCGCCAGATCCACCCGAATGTGCGGTTCTACTGGTCCGATGCGGGCCA
>NZ_JAHVJQ010000043.1 GCF_019801145.1 Leisingera aquaemixtae | reverse complement strand
GCGTGCCAGCTCATGCTCGGCCCGGCGGTGCTCGCTCTGGCGCTGGACTACCAGCGCCTCGGCCTCGGCCTTGGTCTGGCGCGCCAGGGCGGCTTCTGCCTTGGCCCGGTCATGGGCCGCCGCCAGCTCATCCGTGTCCATTTCGACCAGGATGTCGCCGGCCGCCACCAGGCTGCCCTCGGCTGCCAGCACCCGGTCGACCCGGCCGGCCCTGGCGGGGGCGATCTCGACCTGCTCGGCCTCGATCCGGCCGTTGCCCTGAACGAAGCCCTCCGGCAGCCCGGCGCCGTTTTCCGAAATGAACAGATAGACGGCAGCCCCCGCGAGCAGGACGGCTGCGGCGGCGAATAATGCACCTGTGGTTCTTGTCATGGCCAAGCGCCCGGTCCTTTGCAACACCTGTGGAGCCTAGTCCGGACCGGCGCGGCCCGCCTTGCTCTGTGTCAATCCTGCACTGCCGGATTGCAGGTATCATCGGCTCGCGCACGGCGGGCGCCGGGGCCGGGCGGCGCGCTGTGAAGGTCATGGAGCAAAGGAGAACGGCTATGCTGGTGCGGCTGGCAGTAACATTGGCGATCGCGGCCGGTCCGGCCTGGGCGCAGGGCAGCGGCGCGGAAGCGGGGCGGGACCTGTTCCTGTATTTCTGCGCCGAGTGCCACGGCAAGGATGCCGCGAGCCAAGGCCCGATGGCGGAGATGATGGCGCTCAGGCCGCCGGACCTGACGCAGCTGGCCGAGCGCAACGGGGGCGATTTTCCAACCGAGGCCGTGGCCAAGCAGATCGACGGCCGGCTGCCGGTTGCCTCCCACGGCGACATGCCGGTGTTCGGCCCGTCGCTGGACGAGGATCAGTATGTTGCCATGGCGCTGCCAAGCGGCCAGCCGATGATGGTCCCGCGGGCCCTGGGCAATCTGATCGTCTATCTGCAATCGGTGCAAA
>NZ_JAHVJQ010000042.1 GCF_019801145.1 Leisingera aquaemixtae | reverse complement strand
TCAGATCCCAGAGCCGCACCGTGCCGTCATCCCCGCCGGAGACGATCCGCGTGCCATCATGGTTGAAGGCGACGCTCCGCACCCAGTCCCCGTGCCCCTCAAAGGGCTGCGCCACCTGCGTACCCGTCAGATCCCAGAGCCGCACCGTACCGTCAATCCCACCGGAGACGATCCGCGTGCCATCATGGTTGAAGGCGACGCTCATCACCCGGCCTGCATGCCCCTCAAAGGGCTGCGCCACCTGCGTACCCGTCAGATCCCAGAGCCGCACCGTGCCGTCATCCCCGCTGGAGGCGATCCGCGTGCCATCATGGTTTAAGGCGACACTCCGCACCCAGTCCCCGTGCCCCTCAAAGGGCTGCGCCACCTGTGTACCCGTCAGCTCCCACAGCCGCACCGTGCCGTCATCCCCGCTGGAGATGATCCGCGTGCCATCATGGTTGAAGGCGACGCTCTGCACCGGGTCCCCATGCCCCTCAAAGGGCTGCGCGAGCTGCTTGCCCGTCAGATCCCACAGACGCACCGTGCCGTCTTCCCCGCCGGAGACGATCCGCTTGCCATCGTGGTCGAAGGCGACGCTCTCTACCCATAACCCATGCCCCTCAAAGGGCTGCGTCACCTGCGTACCCGTCAGATCCCAGAGCCGCACCGTGCCGTCATGTCCGCCGGAGACGATCCGCGTGCCATCATGGTTGAAGGCAGCGCTCCACACCCAGTCCTCGTGCCCCTCAAAGGGCTGCGCCACCTGCTTACCTGTCAGATCCCAGAGCCGTACCGTGCCGTCTTCCCCGCCGGAGATGACCCGCGTTCCATCATGGTTGAAGGCGACGCTCAGCACCCAGCCCTCATGCCCCTCAAAGGGCTGCGCCACCTGATTCCCCGTCAGATCCCAGAGCCGCACCGTGCCGTCATCCCCGCCGGAGACGATCCGCGTGCCATCATGGTTGAAGGCG
>NZ_JAHVJQ010000041.1 GCF_019801145.1 Leisingera aquaemixtae | reverse complement strand
CGCAGGTCCACCAGCATCACGTGGGTGTCGGTGCCGCCGGTCACGATGTCCAGGCCGCCCTTGATCAGCTGGTCCGCCAGCGCAACCGCGTTTGCCTTCACCTGTTTCTGGTAGGCCTTGAACTCCGGCTTCAGCGCCTCGCCGAAGGCCGCCGCCTTGCCTGCGATCACATGCATCAGCGGGCCGCCCTGGATGCCGGGGAAGATCGCCGAGTTCACTTTCTTGGCGATCGCCTCGTCATTGGTCAGGATCATGCCGCCGCGGGGGCCGCGCAGGGTCTTGTGGGTGGTGGTGGTGGCGACATGCGCATGCGGGAACGGCGAGGGGTGCTCGCCCGCGGCCACCAGGCCTGCGAAATGCGCCATGTCGACGTGCAGGTAGGCGCCGACCTTGTCGGCGATCTCGCGGAAGCGGGCAAAGTCGATCACCCGCGGAATGGCGGAGCCGCCGGCGATGATCAGCTTCGGCTGGTGCTCGACCGCCAGCGCTTCCAGCTGGTCGTAGTCGATCAGGTTGGTGTCGCGGCGCACGCCGTAGGCGACCGCGTTGAACCACTTGCCCGACTGGTTCGGCGCGGCGCCGTGGGTCAGGTGGCCGCCGGAGGCCAGATCCATGCCCAGGATGGTGTCGCCGGGCTTCAGCAGCGCCTGGAACACGCCCTGGTTGGCCTGCGAGCCGGAGTTCGGCTGGACGTTGGCGTATTCGCAGCCGAACAGCGCCTTGGCCCGGTCGATCGCCAGGTTTTCGGCGACGTCGACATACTGGCAGCCGCCGTAGTAGCGGCGCCCCGGGTAGCCTTCGGCGTATTTGTTGGTCAGCACCGAGCCTTGCGCTTCCATCACCGCGGCGGAGACGATGTTCTCCGAGGCGATCAGCTCGATCTCGTCGCGCTGGCGGCCCAGTTCCGCGGTGATCGAGGCATAAAGCTCAGGATCGCGCTCGGCGAGGGTTTGGGTGAAAAAG
>NZ_JAHVJQ010000040.1 GCF_019801145.1 Leisingera aquaemixtae | reverse complement strand
GCCCCACAGCTCGTCGGCAGACAGGTTCTGCGCAGGCGCGGTGGTGTAGTCGCCGCCGATGTTCTGGCTGCCGTCGCTCAGCCGGTGCCAGCCGTCCGGCGCGTTCACGTTCATGATGCGCGCTTCGCTGCCCACATTCCGGAACGTCAGATCCGACCAGGTGATGTTGTAGCCGTCCTTGATCAGGAAGGCCACGCCGATATCCTCGAAGGTGGTGTTGGTCACCGTGATGTCGTGCGGAATATAGCTGTCGGCGGTCGCGGCCGTGACCTTGCCGGTGTAATCCGTGAAGGTGGTCACGATCCCGCTGTTGGAGCCGGAGATATGGCCGCCGTCAATCAGGATGTTGCTGTTCACATGCGTGCGGGTCAGGTCGCCGGAGTCATGGATCGGGGACTTGATGTCCAGCGCGCTGAAGTTGTTGTAGAACACCGAGTCCTTGATCACCGCGTTCTGGAAGCCGCCGGTGGTGTCGATCCCGTCCCGGGTGTTGTTTTCAAACAGGCTCTCGATCACCCGGGTGCCGGAAATGTCGCCATCGAGCGTCTTGATGCCGTCGCCGACCGAGTCCTCGAAATGGCTGCGGTAGATCAGCGCGTCCGCCACGTCGCCGCTCATCCGCAGCTGGGCCCGCGCGCCGGTGAAATGGGTGCTCTCGACAACCAGGTTGGCACTGTCGTGGACATCCAGGAACTGTCCGATATTGCCCGAGAAGGTGCTGTTGATGACCGTGACATTGTCGACACCGTTGATGCCGATCGCCTGGGCCCGGTGGAAATCGACGCCGCGCTCCGGATTGAGGCCCTCGAAATCGGTGTCGGGGGCGCCGCTGGCGGTGATCGTGATGTTGTTGAGGGTCCCGCCATCGCCCATCAGGATCGTGCTGCTGTCCGAGGCATCGGTATTCTGCAGGTCAAACCCGCCGCCGTTCTGGGCCGCCAGGGTGACGCCGTCCGGCAGCTGGATCCCCGCTCCGGCATTCAGGTCGTACATATGGTCGAGAACCAGAGTGTCGCCGGGCTTCAGAATCTTGCTGGCCAGGTCCGCAAGCCGGCTCGTAACATTCTGACCAGCTGCCCAGCCCAAGTCGGAGGAATAGTAAACAGTCATAGGTGTTCCTTTCGCGGACGGCC
>NZ_JAHVJQ010000039.1 GCF_019801145.1 Leisingera aquaemixtae | reverse complement strand
ATGGCTAAGGAAAAGTTTGAACGTAATAAACCGCACGTCAACATCGGCACCGTTGGCCACGTTGACCACGGCAAGACCACTCTGACCGCGGCTATCACCAAATACTTCGGTGACTTCAAAGCCTACGACCAGATCGACGGCGCACCGGAAGAAAAAGCCCGCGGCATCACCATCTCCACCGCGCACGTGGAATATGAAACCGACGCCCGCCACTATGCGCACGTCGACTGCCCCGGCCACGCCGACTACGTCAAGAACATGATCACCGGCGCGGCCCAGATGGACGGCGCGATCCTGGTTGTGAACGCAGCCGACGGCCCGATGCCGCAGACCCGCGAGCACATCCTGCTGGCCCGCCAGGTTGGCGTGCCTGCGCTGGTCGTGTTCATGAACAAGGTTGACCAGGTCGACGACGAAGAGCTGCTGGAGCTCGTCGAAATGGAAATCCGCGAGCTGCTGTCCTCCTACGAGTTCCCGGGCGACGATATCCCGATCGTTGCAGGTTCCGCTCTGGCGGCGATGGAAGGCCGCGACCCGGAAATCGGCGAAAACAAGATCAAAGAGCTGATGGCGGCCGTGGACGAGTACATCCCGACCCCCGAGCGTGCGGTTGACCAGCCGTTCCTGATGCCGATCGAAGACGTGTTCTCGATCTCCGGCCGCGGCACCGTTGTGACCGGCCGCGTCGAGCGCGGTGTGATCAACGTCGGCGACGAGATCGAAATCGTCGGCATCCACGACACCAAGAAAACCACCTGCACCGGCGTGGAAATGTTCCGCAAGCTGCTGGACCGCGGTGAAGCAGGCGACAACATCGGCGCCCTGCTGCGCGGTGTGGACCGTGACGGTGTTGAGCGCGGCCAGGTGCTGTGCAAGCCGGGTTCCGTGACCCCGCACACCAAGTTCGAAGCCGAAGCCTACATCCTGACCAAGGAAGAAGGCGGCCGCCACACCCCGTTCTTCGCGAACTACCGTCCGCAGTTCTACTTCCGCACCACCGACGTGACCGGCACCGTGACCCTGCCGGAAGGCACCGAGATGGTGATGCCGGGCGACAACCTGAAGTTCTCGGTTGAGCTGATCGCGCCGATCGCGATGGAAGACGGCCTGCGCTTCGCCATCCGCGAAGGCGGCCGCACCGTCGGCGCCGGCGTCGTGTCGAAGATCATCGAGTAATTCGCGTCAGCGAATGTTCGAACGGAAAGGGCGCCCCTGCGGCGCCCTTTTTGTTTGAACGCGATGATCCCGAGACGCGCGCACTAAGACTGTGTCCAAAATCATCGAGTAATCAGGTCTCCTGATACTTGGTAGAAAGGGCCTCCTCCGGGAGGCC
>NZ_JAHVJQ010000038.1 GCF_019801145.1 Leisingera aquaemixtae | reverse complement strand
CCCGCCGGGCTGGCGATCGTGCTGGGCGGCGATCTCGGCTCGGCGCTGATCATCCAGATCCTGTCGTTCAAGCTCGACTGGCTGGTGCCGGTGCTGTTGGCGGCGGGCGGCTACCTGTTCGTCAAGACCGAGGCCAAGAAGGCGCGCCAGCTGGGCCGGATCCTGATGGGCATTGCCTTCATCCTGATTTCGCTGCGTTTTCTGCGCGAGGCGATGGACCCGATCCGCGACAGCGCCTTTCTGCCCGCCGTCGCAGGCTACCTGGCGCGCGACTACATCACCGCTTTCCTGGTCGGCGGCGCGCTGGCCTTTGTGATGCATTCCAGCGTGGCCGCGATCCTGATGTGCGTCACCCTGGTGCAGATCGGCGCCATCCCCTTTGCCGCCGGCCTGTCGCTGGTCCTGGGGGCGAATTTCGGCTCCGCCTTCATCCCGGTCTGGCTCAGCCGCGGCATGGCGCTGCAAGCGCGGCGCATTCCCTATGCCAATCTTGCCCTGCGCGGCAGCTGGGCGGTGCTCTGCCTGTTCGGCGCCAATCTGGCGCTGCGCCAGGGCTGGCTCGGCGATCCGCAGGGCGGCCAGATGCTGGTCACCGCGCATCTCGCCTTCAACGCGTCGCTCCTGCTGCTGGCGCTGCCGGTCTGCACCCCGCTGGGCGGCGTCTTTGCCCGCGCCTTCCCGGAGCCCGCGCCGGTGCAGGCGGCGCAGCCGGGCCGGCCGGTCAGCGCGCTGGAGCAGGGCAGCTACGGCCCGCCGGCCCAGGCGGTGGCCAATCTCAAGCGCGAGTTGCTGCGGATGGCCGACCAGACCGGCGCCATGTTCCGGCCGGTGCTGGAGCTGTACCGGGGCGGCGGCAAGGAGCAGATCAAGGCGGTGCAGCGGATGGACGAGGAGGTCAACGCCTGCCTCTCCGGCATCCGCCAGTATGTGGCGGCGATCCCGGAGGAGGCGTTCAGCAAGGACGAGCTGAAGACCGCCCGCAGCCTGATGGAATACGCCATCCGGCTGGAGACCGCGGGCGATGTGGTGGCGCGCCGCCTGACGGTGCTGGCGGGCGAGCTGAACCGCAAGGGCCTGAGCTTTTCCAGGGAGGGCTGGCTGGAAATCACCCGCATGCATGAGGCGATCCTGGCGAACATGCAGCTGGCCTCCAACGTGCTGATCTCCGACGATCTGGAGAGCGCGCGGCTGCTGAGCCTGGAAAAGACCGAGCTGAAGCGGATGGAGCGCGACAGCCGCAAGCGGCACCTGCGGCGGCTGCAGGACGGCGGCCGGGAGAGTTTCGACACTTCCGACATCCACCTGGAGACGCTGCGCGCCCTGCGCGAGTTCAACAGCCA
>NZ_JAHVJQ010000037.1 GCF_019801145.1 Leisingera aquaemixtae | reverse complement strand
GGCACTTCGGATCCAGAGGACGAGCTAGCTGGTGACGGTGACACCTTGGACCCGGAGGATGAGCCCGCTGGCGGTGACGGCGGTACCTCGGACCCGGCGGATGAACCCGCAGGTGACGGCGGTGAAACTTCGGACTTGGCGGATGAACCCGATGGCGAAGGCGGTGACACCTTGGACCCAGAGGGAGAGCCCGGTGGAGACGGTGGTGAAACCTCGGAGCCGGAAGACGGGTCCGACGGAGACGATGGTGAAACTTCGGACCCGGCGGATGAACCCGCAGGTGACGGCGGTGAAACTTCGGACTTGGCGGATGAACCCGATGGCGAAGGCGGTGACACCTTGGACCCGGAGGGCGAGCCCGGTGGAGACGGTGGTGAAACCTCGGAGCCGGAAGACGGGCCCGTCGGAGACGACGGCGGCACCTCGGAGCTGGAGGATGAGCCCGCTGGCGACGGCGGCGGCACTTCGGACCCGGCGGATGAGCCCGACGGAGACGGCGGCGGCACCTCGGACCCGGCGGATGAACCCGATGGCGATGGAGGCACTTCGGATCCAGAGGACGAGCTAGCTGGTGACGGCGGTACCTCGGACCCGGAGGATGAGCCTGGCGGAGACGGTGGTGGTACCCCGGGCCCGGAAGACGAGCCTGCTGGCGACGGCGGTGACACCTCGGACCCGGCAGATGAGCCCGGCGGAGACGGTGGTGACACCTTGGACCCGGAGGATGAGCCCGCTGGCGGTGACGGCGGTACCTCGGACCCGGCGGATGAACCCGCAGGTGACGGCGGTGAAACTTCGGACTTGGCGGATGAACCCGATGGCGAAGGCGGTGACACCTTGGACCCAGAGGGAGAGCCCGGTGGAGACGGTGGTGAAACCTCGGAGCCGGAAGACGGGTCCGACGGAGACGATGGTGAAACTTCGGACCCGGCGGATGAACCCGCAGGTGACGGCGGTGAAACTTCGGACTTGGCGGATGAACCCGATGGCGAAGGCGGTGACACCTTGGACCCGGAGGGCGAGCCCGGTGGAGACGGTGGTGAAACCTCGGAGCCGGAAGACGGGCCCGTCGGAGACGACGGCGGCACCTCGGAGCTGGAGGATGAGCCCGCTGGCGACGGCGGCGGCACTTCGGACCCGGCGGATGAGCCCGACGGAGACGGCGGCGGCACCTCGGACCCGGCGGATGAACCCGCTGGCGAAGGTGGCGGTACCTCGGACCCGGAAGACGAGCCCGCTGGCGACGGTGGTGAAACTTCGGATCCGGCGGATGAACCCGATGGCGATGGAGGCACTTCGGATCCAGAGGACGAGCTAGCTGGTGACGGTGACACCTTGGACCCGGAGGATGA
>NZ_JAHVJQ010000036.1 GCF_019801145.1 Leisingera aquaemixtae | reverse complement strand
GCGCGGTAGATGCGCTTGGCGATGGTCTCGATCTTCTCGAACAGCGGCATGTCGTCCGGGTAGATCGGCGAGAAGTTGGCGGAACCGGCGTCGACGATCTCGACAACCTTCTCGGCCAGCGGCGCGGAACCCTCGGAGCCCAGCTCCCAGTGGCGCGACAGCACCGCCTCGACGCCGTGGGTAGCGCAGTAGGCCTTGACGGCGTCAACTTCGGCATCGGTGTCGGTCACGAAGTGGTTGATCGCAACCACAACCGGCACGCCGAAGGATTTGACGTTCTCGATGTGGCGGCCGAGGTTGGCGCAGCCGGAGTTCACCGCGTCGACGTTCTCGGCACCCAGGTCTGCCTTGGCAACGCCGCCGTTCATCTTCATCGCGCGCACGGTGGCCACCAGCACCACCGCGGAGGGTGCGATGCCTGCCTTGCGGCACTTGATGTTCATGAACTTCTCGGCGCCGAGGTCAGCGCCGAAGCCGGCCTCAGTCACGACGTAGTCGGCCACTTTCAGCGCGGTCTTGGTGGCGATCACCGAGTTGCAGCCGTGCGCGATGTTGGCAAACGGGCCGCCGTGCACGAAGGCCGGGTTGTTTTCCAGGGTCTGCACCAGGTTCGGCTGCATCGCGTCCTTCAGCAGAACGGTCATCGCGCCTTCGGCCTTGATGTCGCGGCAGTAGACCGGGGTCTTGTCGCGGCGGTAGGCCACGATGATGTCGCCGAGGCGCTTTTCCAGGTCCTTGAGGTCGTTCGCCAGGCACAGGATCGCCATCACTTCCGACGCCACGGTGATGTCAAAGCCGGCTTCGCGCGGGAAGCCGTTGGAGACGCCGCCCAGCGACGCGGTGATCTGGCGCAGGGCGCGGTCGTTCATGTCGACCACCCGGCGCCAGGCGACGCGGCGGATGTCGATGTCGCACTCATTGCCCCAGTAGATGTGGTTGTCGATCATCGCCGACAGCAGCGAATGCGCCGAGGTGATGGCGTGGAAGTCGCCGGTGAAGTGGAGGTTCATCTCCTCCATCGGCACCACCTGGGCGTAACCGCCGCCCGCAGCGCCGCCCTTCATGCCGAAGTTCGGGCCGAGGCTCGCTTCGCGGATGCAGATCATCGCGTTCTTGCCGATCCGGTTCAGACCGTCGCCCAGGCCCACGGTGGTGGTGGTCTTGCCTTCGCCCGCAGGCGTCGGGTTGATCGCGGTCACCAGGATCAGCTTGCCGTCTTCGCGGTCCTGCACAGAGTTGATGAAGCTCTGGCTCACCTTCGCCTTGTCATGGCCGTAGGGCAGCAGGTCGCTGTCCGAAATCCCGATCTTCGCGCCAATCTCCTGGATCGGCTTCTTCTGCGCCTCACGCGCAATCTCGATGTCACTCTTGTAGCTCATGGC
>NZ_JAHVJQ010000035.1 GCF_019801145.1 Leisingera aquaemixtae | reverse complement strand
AACAGGTAGCCGCCCGCCGCCAACAGCACCGGCACCAGCCAGTCGAGCTTGAACGACAGGATCTGGATGATCAGCGCCGAGCCGAGATCGCCGCCCAGCACGATCGCCAGCCCGGCGGGGAAGGCGAGGTAGCCGCTGGCGGCAAAGCCGGACGTCAAGAGCGCCACCGCGGCCGAGCTTTGCAGCACGATGGCGAGCATCAGCCCCATCAGGCCGGCCTGCAGATGGCTCTGCCGTCCGGTCAGCAGCCGCTGGAACGAAGCGCCGTAGCTGCGCTCAATCCCGGTCCGCACCATCCGCACCGCATACAAAAGCAGCATCGTCGCGCCCGCGAGGCTGATCAGAAAGGTCAGTATTGCCATGTCAGTTTCCGCACGCTGCAGTCAGCAGAGGCAGGGTTGCCTCTGGAACGGCCTTAGTGCCAGCCAGCCGCGGCGGCAACTGGTATTCCCGGCACTCCGCTATCCTGCAAAACGGAACGGCCGCGCTGCGGCCACAGTGTAACAGCTGACGTTTCAGCCTTCCTTCACCGGACGCGCAACTTGCGTTTTGACCCCCCAGTCCGCCAAGGCAGCGGACAGCTTCTTGCCTGGATCCTGGTCAGTGAACAAAAAACCGATCCTGCGCGGCTCAGGCCCGCAGTGCGGGGCGGTCTCCGCGAACTTGGGATGGGCGATGGCGATGGCAACCTGCTGGGCACATTCAGCGGCCACACTTGCCAGCTGGGCTTCCTCTGCGCTGTGATAAAGCACCCCGTGCTTGGCAGAAAGCGCATCCGCTGAGAGGATCGCCAGATCAAGCGCGAACCGGCGCAACTGCCGTTCGGCTACAAACCCGAAAGTGCCGCGCTCATTGCTCTGCATTTCACCGCCCAAAAAATGAACCCGGTTGCCATTGTGGTTCGCCAGTGTTTGCGCAGCCCCGATGGAATTGGTCACCACGATCAGCCCCGATTTCTGGCGCAATTCCTCCGCAACAAACGCGGTGGTGGAGCCGACATCCAGAAAAAGAGCCATCCCGTCACGCACATGCGCGGCCGCCAGCGCCGCAATCCGCGCCTTTTCCTTCTGGTTTTCAGAAATGCGCCGTGCAAAGCTTGTTGCGCTTTGCGGTCCGGCCAGGAATGCGCCCCCGTGCACACGCTGCACGGCACCCGCCTTGTTCAGTGCCTTGATAGTGCGGCGCACGGTTTCTTCGGAGACATCCAGCATCTTGGCCAGCTCCGCGCTGCGGGCAGATCCGCCCAGGCGCCGCAGAGCGTCCACCAGCTCCATTTCACGATGCGAAAGGGATAGAGAGTCTGACAAGAGATTAGTCCGTTTGCTTCTGCCGGTCCCGCACGATTAGGCACAGCCTGCCGATGCAATACAAGACTTTACCGCCGCACCCAATGCTTTCGCGCGTAGCCAAACCTGAGTACGGTTCTCCCAGTTAGCGCCCGCAAGCCGCTTTCCCTTGCTCCCATTTTTTTGCTGGCCCTCGGCAATTTCAAAGGCCTTCCCTGCGGCTTATTGCCCCTTTGCCCCAAACAAAAACCGCCGCGGCTGCTGGGCCGCGGCGGTTCCGTTGCAATCCCGGGAGGGCTTACAGGTTCGGATAGAGCGGGAACTTGGCGCAGAGGTCGGCGACCTTGGCGCGGACAGACGCTTCCACATCCGCGTTGCCCTCTTCACCGTTGGCTGCCAGCCCGTCGATCACCTCGATGATCAGGTCGGCGATCTGGCGGAACTCCGCCTCGCCGAAGCCGCGGGTGGTGCCTGCGGGCGTGCCCAGGCGCAGGCCCGAGGTCACGGTCGGCTTTTCCGGGTCGAAGGGGATGCCGTTCTTGTTGGTGGTGATGTGGGCACGGCCCAGCGCCTTGTCGGCGATGTTGCCGGTCACGCCCTTGGGACGCAGGTCCACCAGCATCACGTGGGTGTCGGTGCCGCCGGTCACGATGTCCAGGCCGCCCTTGATCAGCTGGTCCGCCAGCGCAACCGCGTTTGCCTTCACCTGTTTCTGGTAGGCCTT
>NZ_JAHVJQ010000034.1 GCF_019801145.1 Leisingera aquaemixtae | reverse complement strand
GACATGTGGATTCCTTCGTGGGAAGCAAAGGGTCCTGGAAACGACAATGCTGAATCGGAAAGCAAAATCGTAATGAGATACACTAGGCGAATAAGAAGTTAGTTTCTTTAGTCCGTATCTAATCCAGATCTGCTCGAAATTTTAGGACAAGTGCGTCCTGCGCCATGCCATCGGCTCGCGTAGTGCGTCTGCCTGTTTCGGGTTTCTTTTTCGAAAACGTCGAACGCCCTCCAACGGGTGAAGTGTGCTTTGTGAAAGGAGAAGTGCATGGAAGTGAAAGAAATGGCTGTTGATGTCGCGTCGGAATCTGATGAGCGTCAGCTGCGTCGAAGAAATACCAGCAGGCACCGCCGGAAGGTGGGGGCCAACGAAGACGTGTTGCCAACCCCGGCCACTGAAGCGGAAGTGGTTGAAGACGCTAAAGATCAGCCGGAAGAGGAAAACCCACACGAGATAGCGAAAGCAACCTTGTGCATGGACCTCGCGAGCAAGTTCGTTCGCAAAGAGGGGCGCTTCTATCGAATTGAGGACCCGAGCAGCTCCATGTCAGCAACGGACCTGAAGCGTGTCTACGCTGTCGATCTCCCGGACACCTTTCCGGACATCGAAATGACCGATGAGCTTTGGCGCGATGTCGTTCAGAATGCCGTGGAAAAGGTTCATTCTAACCGTTCTCAGACTATTGCAGTCTGGGATGGCAGAGTGGAGTGCAACCCGGGCCTGTCTGAAGGGATAATCTGGCATAAGGGATCAGCAACCATCAACTCGTGGATAGTGCCAGCGTACCGGAATCTGGGCATCCAGGAGACCGATTGCGCCCTATTCGATGAGCTTCTGGAGCGGATCTTCGTGCAGCCTACAGATCGGGGCTATTTCAAAGATTGGCTTTCTTCGGGCCTTCAGAACGAGCGCTTGAAGCCTGGATGGGCGTTCTTGCTGTATTCCCAGAACAAGGGAACCGGCAAGAGCACTCTGTTGCAGACTTCCGCCCAGCTTTTCGGCGCCAAAAACTCTATCACAGTCAATGGCCTTCAGAAGCTGACGTCTCGGTTCAACCAAACCCTGATGTCCAAGAAGTTCGTTGGCTGCGAAGAGGTCAAGCTGAAGCCTGGCACGGACGCGGGCAATGCCATTAAGGCACTGATCACCGAAAGCAATGTCGCAGTAGAAGGCAAAGGAAAGGAGGTCACTCAGGTAAACAACGTCACTTCCTATGTGATGACCACGAACCATTACCCGCACTGGATCGAACCTGACGATCGCCGTTGGTATGTAGCTGACGCTAATCACTCAGGACATGCTTCCGGTCCAGATGCGGCTGACTTCCAGTCGTTCATGACTCATTTCCACGAGCAGATGTCTCGGCGGGAAGTGCTGGCTCGTCTGTATAACGCCCTCCTGGAGCACAAGCAGTCGAACAGCTTTAACCCGCGGTCGATGAACATGGCGGCAATTGATACCCCGATCATGCGGCGTCTATCGGCTGGCGCTGGAGAGGTACTGCAGCAGGAGCTTGTCGAACTTCTCGCTGGTCGGGATTTGAGGGCCGTTGCTCAGACGACATTGCGCAGGCTGTTTACCGTGGAGCTGAAGGCTAACCCGAACCGTATCACTCACTTCATGAATGAGCTCGGCTGGCATGCTGAAAAGGTCAAATGGGGCGGAGCTGACTATGCCCGCGTGGTGTGGGTTCATCCTGATTACCAGGTCGCGAATGGCCGGGTGATTGGGCCGGACGGTTACGATCAGCCAATAGACAAAGGTGAAGATGGAGTGGAAATCATATGAGAGCGCCCGTCAGGTTTATCGCGCGTGACAGGTCCATGGTTTGGTATCAGGACATCCTGGACAACCATTTGGATCAGGCAATGCTGCGCGTAGAGGAAGTGCTGAACAGCGCTGAAAGAGATGATGACGGTTGCTTGGTAACGCCAACCAAGGAGCCTAGGAAGCTGCGATTCAATGGAGGTCAGGACCGTGCTTATCGGTTTGTCTACTGTATTACT
>NZ_JAHVJQ010000033.1 GCF_019801145.1 Leisingera aquaemixtae | reverse complement strand
AGTAATACAGTAAACAAACCGATAAGCACGGTCCTGACCTCCATTGAATCGCAGCTTCCTAGGCTCCTTGGTCGGCGTAACCAAGCAACCGTCATCATCTCTCTCAGCGCTGTTCAGCACTTCCTCTACCCGCAGCATTGCCTGATCCAGATGGTTGTCCAGGATGTCCTGATACCAAACCATTGACCGATCACGCGCGGTAAACCTGACAGGTGCCCTCATATGATTTCCACTCCATCTTCACCTTTATCTATTGGCTGGTCATAACCGTCCGGCCCAATCACCCGGCCATTCGCGACCTGGTAATCAGGATGAACCCACACCACGCGGGCATAGTCAGCTCCACCCCATTTGACCTTTTCTGCATGCCAACCAAGCTCATTCATGAAGTGAGTGATACGGTTCGGGTTGGCCTTCAGCTCCACGGTGAACAGCCTTCGCAATGTCGTCTGAGCAACCGCCCGCAACTCCCGGCCAGCGAGAAGTTCAACAAGCTCCTGCTGCAGCACTTCCCCGGCACCCGCTGAGAGACGCCGCATAATAGGGGTATCAATTGCCGCCATGTTCATAGACCGCGGGTTAAAGCTGTTCGACTGCCTGTGCTCCAGGAGGGCGTTATACAGACGAGCCAGCACTTCCCGCCGAGACATCTGCTCGTGGAAATGGGTCATGAAGGACTGGAAGTCCTCCGCATCTGGACCGGAGGCGTGCCCAGAGTGATTGGCGTCGGCAACATACCAACGGCGATCGTCAGGTTCGATCCAGTGCGGGTAGTGGTTCGTAGTCATCACGTATGACGTGAAGTTGTTTACTTGAGTGACCTCCTTTCCTTTGCCTTCCACCGCGACTCTACTTTCGGTGATCAGTGCCTTGATGGCGTTGCCTGCGTCCGTGCCAGGTTTCAATTTCACCTCTTCACAGCCAACAAACTTCTTAGCCATCGTGGTTTGGTTGAACCGAGACGTCAGCTTCTGAAGGCCATTGACCGTGATAGAGTTCTTGGCTCCGAATAGTTGGCTGGCAGTTTGCAGCAGTGAGCTCTTGCCGGTTCCCTTGTTCTGGGAATACAGCAAGAACGCCCAGCCAGGCTTTAGATGCTCGTTCTGAAGGCCCCAAGAAAGCCAATCTTTGAAGTAGCCCCGATCGGTAGGCTGCACGAAGATCCGCTCAAGAAGCTCATCGAACAAGGCACTATCAGCCTCCTGGACACCAAGCACCCTGTAGGCTGGCTTGACCCACGAGTTTACAGTTGCTGAGCCCTTATGCCAGATCACCCCTTCAGACAGGCCCGGGTTGCACTCCACTCTGCCATCCCAGACTGCAATAGTCTGAGACCGGTCAGAATGAACCTCTTCCACAGCATGCTGAACGACATCGCGCCAAAGCTCATTTGTCATTTCGATGCCCGGAAAAGTTTCCGGGAGATCGACAGCATAGACACGCTTCAGGTCCGTTGCTGACATGGAACAGCTCGGGTCCTCAATCCGATAGAAGCGCCCCTCTTTGCGAACAAACTTGCTCGCGAGGTCCATGCACAAGGTTGCTTTCGCTACCTCGTGTGGATTGTCCTCTTCCGGCTGCTCATCAGTTTCTTCAACCACTTCCGTTTCAGTGGTCGAAGTCGCAGCAGTATCCCGGTCATTGGTATCGTTAGCCGCACGGGAAGATGCAATAATCCCGTCAGCAGACTCTTCCACCACCTCAATTACCTGTTCTTCGCGCCCCTCTTTAGAGGCCGCGCCAGGCAGCTTTTTCTTCCGCCGAGTTGGACGGTCTAGAGGGCGATTGTGAGTCGCTCCTTTGAAGATATCGTTCAAGCTTTCGCTCATACACATGCTCCTTTGTTCTCTTCGAACTTCATTGGTTAGGGTTCAGCGCTGCTCGATTGAGCCTCCTTTCTCGAAAATGACTGCAGCCGAGTGCGGTCATGAGCAGCGTGTTGAAACAATGAAGGCCTAAGACCGCCGACCTTGCGTCGCGTTCTTCCCAAAACAACATGGATGAGGGGGAGTGATGGCTAGCTGATGTTGATGCACCAATAGCCAACGCCTACATTCCACTAGCAATGCAATTGCCAGCTGTCCGAGACCTTAGTTTTCTCTGAATGTAGACGTTGGATGTTTCCCACCTATGGCGACGACCGAAGCTGAGTGAAAGGAACGTCGCAATATGCGCTCCCCACTGTGCTGCAATCGGCGTCACCAGAACGTGGTCCGCACCATCGTAAGCGGGATTTCTGTCATAAGGTGCGAACACCGTC
>NZ_JAHVJQ010000032.1 GCF_019801145.1 Leisingera aquaemixtae | reverse complement strand
TCCTCGTAGCCGGACCAGTCAAAGACCGACAGGCTGGCGGCGTCGGCGGATGCGATGCCCGCCGAGGCGGTCAATGCCGTGGCCGCGGCCAGTACCGTTTTGAAGTGTTTCATATGTTGTCCTCCCTTTATTCTCATGCCTCGCGGGCGCCGAGGTCGATGACAGAGGCGTTCTGCACCCCCAGCCAGACCGGATCGCCCTGCTTGTGGTCAACCGTGTGGAAGTAGTTCGGCACCGATACCGCGATGGGCTGCGGCAGGCCGTCGGCGGTGACGTGGTAATGGACGTTCTCGCCGTAAAAGGCGGCATTGCTGACGGTGCCCTGCAGATAGCCGTCGTAGCCGTCGGGCTTCTGCGCCGAAATCTCCAGCTGTTCGGGACGGATGCCCGCCAGCAGCTGCGGCCCGCGCCGCGCCACATTCGGGTTCACATCGATGGACAGCGGCCCGAAGCCCTGCACCTCAGCGTGCAGTTTGCCGTCCGCCTCTCCGGTGACAGCCGCATCCAGGAAGTTCATGCCGCCGATGAAGGCCGCGACCTCCTGGCTGCAGGGGCGGGCATAGAGCACCTCGGGCTTGTCGACCTGCTTCAGCTGGCCCTTGAACATCACGCCGATGCGGTCGGACATGGTCATCGCCTCGTACTGGTCGTGAGTGACCATGACAAAGGTGATGCCCAGCTTCTGCTGCAGGCGGCGCATCTCGAACTGCATCGCCTCGCGCAGGTTCTTGTCGAGCGCCGACAGCGGCTCATCCAGCAACAGCACCTTGGGCCGCATCACCAGCGCCCGCGCCAAGGCCACCCGCTGGCGCTGGCCGCCGGACAGTTCCGTCGCCTTGCGCGACTGCAACCCGCCCAGCTCCACCATTTCCAGCGCCTCGGCGACGCGTTCTTCGGTCTCTGCTTTGCCCAGCTTCAGCTTGCGCAGACCAAAGGCGACGTTATCGCCGACGTTCAGATGCGGAAAGATCGCATAGGACTGGAACACCATATTGGTGGGGCGTTTGTTGGCAGGGATGTGGGCCATGTCCTGGCCGCCGATGCGGATGGTGCCGGCGTCGTGGTCCTGGAAGCCCGCGATCATCCTGAGCGCGGTGGTCTTGCCGCAGCCGGAGGGTCCGAGCAGGGAAAAGAACTCGCCCTCCCTCAGCGTCAGGTTCAGGTCGCGCACCGCGGTGAAGGTGCCGAACCGTTTCTCCACCCCGGAGATTTCGATGATGTTCTGAGTGGTCATCTGCGTATCCTTCATCAGGCGGACTTGGCGGAGCGGCGGCGGAAGTATTCGGCGGTCAGGAGCAGCAGCACCGAGGCGAGCAGCAGCAGCGAACCAAGCGCCAGCGTGTTCGGCAGCTTGGCCGGGAAGCGGATCTGGCTCCAGATATAAACTGGCAGCGTGGGCTGGTTGCCGGACAGGAAGAAGGCCAGCACGAACTCGTCGAAGGAAACGGTGAAGGTGACCAGCAGACTGGCAACAATCCCCGGCGCCACGATCGGCAGGGTCACCCGCCGGAAGGTGCCGATGACGCTTTCGCCAAGGTCAAAGGCGGCTTCCTCCAGCGACTGGTCGAAGTCGTCAAAGGCGGACTTCATGATCGAGACCGCAAAGGGCAGCGCGACAAACACATGGCCCAGGATCACCGTGGTCAGCGACGGCTTCAGCCCCAGCGAGATGAACAGCACCAGCATCGAGGACGCCACGATGATGCCCGGAATGACCAGCGGCAGCATCACCAGCCCCTCGGAAACCTCGCGCCCCTTGAAACGGTAGCGGACATAGGCGCGGGCCGCGAACAGCCCCAGCGAGGTGGCCACCAGCGCAGTCACTGCACCGACGATCAGCGAGTTCACCATTGCCTGCAAGAGCGTGTCCTGCTCGCCCAGCTGGGCGTACCATTTCAGCGTGAAGCCCTTCATCGGAAAGGCGACGATGGTGCCGTCATTGAAGGAGAACAGCGGCAGCAGCAGCACCGGCAGGTAGAGGAACACCAGGTAGGCCACTGCGTAGGCCAGCAGCCAGGGGAAACGGAAGGGTTTGCGCCGCGGCTTGCTGACAGCAGCGCTCAGCGGCTTGTTCAGGGGTTCGCTTGCCGGTGTGCTCAACGGATCCTCCTCCCCAAAGCGGTAGCCAGGATGACAAACAGGATGGCCACAAAGCCGACAGAGGCCATTGCCACCAGCGACAGGGTTGCGCCCAGCGGCCAATTGTTGGCCGGGCCGAACTGCACCTGGATCAGGTTCGCCACCATCTTGCCCTGCGAGCCGCCGACCAGCGACGGGGTGACGTAGTCGCCCACGGTCGGGATGAAAATGATCAGGCTGGCGGCGATGATGCCCGGCACGGTCAGCGGCAGGGTGACACGGATGAACCGCTCCAGCTTGTTGAGACCCAGGTCGGTAGCCGCCTCCAGCAGCGAACGGTCGATCTTTTGCAGCGACACATAGATCGGCAGGATCGCAAAGGGCGCCCAGGCATGGGCCAGGGTCAGGACCACCGCGAATTCATTGTACAGAAGGAAGGTCAGCGGCTCTGTGATCAGCCCCAATGAGATCAGCGCCGAGTTCATCACCCCGTTGAAGCCGAGGATCAGTTTCCAGCTGAACACCCGCAGCAGGTAACTGGACCAGAACGGGATGGTGATCAGCAGCAGCCACAGGGTTTTCTTCTGGGTGCGGAAGGCGATGAAATAGGCGATCGGATAGGCCAGCGCCACCGTCGCCATGGTCACCGCCCCGGCAATCAGGATCGAGCGCAGCATCAGGTGCCGCACCAGCGGATCGGTCGCCGCCTCCAGGTAATTGGCCCAGGTCAGGGTCTTGTCGATCTCGACATAGGTCTGGGTCCAGAAGCTGTAAGCCACCAGGATCCCCAGCGGCGCAGCCACCAGAAGCCCCACATAAAGCGAAGCCGGGGCGCT
>NZ_JAHVJQ010000031.1 GCF_019801145.1 Leisingera aquaemixtae | reverse complement strand
GGTGAAAACCGTGTAGCGATGACGCCGGAGTCTGCGGCGCAGCTGCAGAAGCTGGGGTACACTTGCGCGATCGAGACCGGGGCGGGGGCTGCGGCGGGGTTTTCCGATGCGGCTTATGAGGCCGCGGGGGTGGAGATCATCAAGACCCCGGCGGCGCTGTGGAAGGCCTGCGACATCGTCGCCAAGGTGCGCCAGCCGGACGCCACCGAGCTGAAGCGGCTGACCAAGGGCAAGACGCTGATTTCCTTCTTCAACCCGGCCGGCAATGAAGAAGGCATGGAATTGGCCAAGTCGAAGAAGGCCAATGTCATCGCCATGGAAATGGTGCCGCGGATCTCCCGCGCGCAGAAGATGGACGCGCTCAGCTCGATGGCCAATATCGCGGGCTACCGCGCCGTCATCGAGGCGGGCAACAACTTCGGCCGCTTCTTCACCGGCCAGATCACCGCCGCGGGCAAGGTGCCCCCGGCAAAGGTCCTGGTGGTCGGCGCCGGCGTTGCCGGTCTGGCAGCCATCGGCACCTCGACCTCGCTTGGCGCTGTCACCTATGCCTTCGACGTGCGCCCCGAAGTGGCCGAGCAGGTGGAATCGATGGGTGCCGAGTTCGTCTATCTCGACTTCGAGGAGGAGCAGCAGGACGGCGCTGCCACCGGCGGCTATGCGGCGGTCTCCTCGCCCGAGTTCCGCGAGGCGCAGCTCGCCAAGTTCCGCGAGTTGGCGCCGGAGATGGACATCGTCATCACCACCGCGCTGATCCCCAACCGCGACGCGCCCAAGCTGTGGCTGGAGGACATGGTCGCGGCGATGAAGCCGGGCTCGGTGATCGTCGACCTGGCCGCCGAGCGCGGCGGCAACGTCGAAGGCACGGTGAAGGACGAGAAGGTGGTGACCGACAATGGCGTCACCATCATCGGCTACACCGATTTCCCGTCCCGGATGGCGGCGCAGTCCTCGAGCCTTTACGCCACCAACATCCGCCACATGATGGCTGACCTGACGCCGGAAAAAGACGGTTTGGTCAACCACGACATGGAGGATGACGTGATCCGCGGCGCGACCGTCACGTTTGAGGGCGAGATCACCTTCCCGCCGCCGCCGCCCAAGGTGCAGGCGATTGCGGTGCAGAAGAAGCCGGAAGTGAAGGAGCTGACCCCGGAAGAAAAACGCGCCAAGGAAATCGAAGCCTTCAAGGCGCAGACCAAGAGCCAGGTCACGATGCTGGCAGGCGGCGGCGCGCTCTTGCTGCTGGTGGGCCTCTTTGCGCCAGTGAGCTTCATGCAGCATTTCATCGTCTTTGCGCTGGCCTGCTTCGTCGGCTTTCAGGTGATCTGGGGCGTTGCCCACTCGCTGCACACGCCGCTGATGGCGGTCACCAACGCGATCTCCTCGATCATCATCCTGGGCGCGCTGATGCAGATCGGCTCCGGCAGCTTCCTGGTGATCCTGCTGGCGGCGCTCAGCGTCTTCATGGCCGGGATCAACATCTTCGGCGGCTTCCTCGTCACCCGGCGCATGCTCGCCATGTTCCAGAAATCTTAAAGAAGGGCCGGACCAATGGATTACGGTTTCACCACCGCCGCCTATGTCGTTGCGGCTGTTCTCTTCATCCTGAGCCTCGGCGGGCTTTCGAACCAGGAAAGCGCCAAGCGCGCGGTCTGGTACGGCATCGCGGGCATGGGGCTGGCGGTCTTTGCCACCCTCATCGGCCCCGGCTCCGGGTTGTGGCTGCTGTCGGTCCTGCTGATCGCGGGCGGCGGCCTCATCGGCACCTATGTCGCCAAGCGGGTGCAGATGACCGAGATGCCGCAGCTGGTGGCCGCGATGCACTCGCTGGTCGGCCTGGCCGCGGTGTTCGTCGGCTTCATCGCCCATTTCGAGATCGGCAATGTGGCGGCGGCCGTGGCCGCGGGCAGCACCGAAGAGCTCGGCACCTTTGCCAAGCTGATTGCCAAGAAGACCCCGGCGGAGATCTCCTTCCTGCGGGTCGAGCTGTTCCTCGGCATCTTCATCGGTGCGATCACCTTCACCGGCTCGGTGATTGCCTTCGGCAAGCTGGCGGGCAAGGTCACCTCGGCCGCCACCAAGCTGCCGGGCGGCCATATGCTGAACGCCAGCGCCGCAGGCCTCTCCTTCCTCTGCCTGATCTGGTACTTCAGCTCCGGCGGCTTCCTGCCGCTCTTGCTGATGACCCTGGCGGCGCTGTTCATCGGCTACCACCTGATCATGGGCATCGGCGGCGCCGACATGCCGGTGGTGGTGTCGATGCTGAACAGCTACTCGGGCTGGGCCGCGGCGGCGATCGGCTTCTCGCTTGGCAATGACCTGCTGATCGTGGTCGGCGCGCTGGTGGGCTCCTCGGGTGCGATCCTCAGCTACATCATGTGCAAGGCGATGAACCGCTCCTTCGTCAGCGTGATCCTGGGCGGCTTCGGCGGCACCACCGGTCCCGCGATGGAAGTGGAGGGCGAGCAGATCGCCATCGACGCCGACGGCGTGGCCGCGGCGCTGGAGGAGGCCGACTCTGTGGTGATCATCCCCGGCTACGGCATGGCGGTGGCCCAGGCGCAGCAGAACGTCGCCGAACTGACCCGCCGCCTGCGCGCCAAGGGCAAGGAGGTGCGTTTTGCCATCCACCCGGTCGCAGGCCGCCTGCCGGGCCACATGAACGTGCTCTTGGCCGAGGCCAAGGTGCCTTACGACATCGTCCTGGAAATGGACGAGATCAACGAGGACTTCCCCTCGACCGACGTGGCGATCGTCATCGGCTCCAACGACATCGTCAACCCGGCCGCCCAGGAGGACCCCAACTCGCCGATCGCCGGCATGCCGGTGCTGGAGTGCTGGAAGGCGAAACAGGTGTTTGTCTCCAAGCGCGGCCAGGGCACGGGCTATTCCGGCATCGAGAACCCCCTGTTCTTCAAGGAAAACACCCGCATGTTCTACGGCGACGC
>NZ_JAHVJQ010000030.1 GCF_019801145.1 Leisingera aquaemixtae | reverse complement strand
CGGCCCATGACCGGGCCAAGGCAGAAGCCGCCCTGGCGCGCCAGACCAAGGCCGAGGCCGAGGCGCTGGTAGTCCAGCGCCAGAGCGAGCACCGCCGGGCCGAGCATGAGCTGGCACGCAGGCGGATCATAAAGGCGACGGCCTTCCGCAGGGCTTGACGTGCGCGCCCTGCTCCATAAAGGCTGCTATTGTCGGCGCAAGCGGATGAACCGGGTCGCTAGGGCTCAGGTCTGAGCGACTGCCCGCCGGTTTTTGTAAGCTGCTCCTGTCTTCAGCATTCCGAACCATATCTGGATCAATGCGCTTGGGCATGCTGCCGGATAGACTCAGCCTATCCTGATTGGAGATAGGAAAATGACCGATACAGATACTCAGCCCCGATCGAAGGGAAGGTTGACAAGCAGGGCCTTGGCCGTCTTCGGCGTAACCTTCTCATTCGCCGCCATTCTTGTCAGCGGCAGCATCCTGTTCTTTGCGCCCAAGGGGCAGGTCTCCAAAACCGCGGACTGGGATGCGCTGGGGCTGGGCAGGCAGGATTGGAGCGATCTCCATATCATCCTGGCGGCGCTGTTTATTGCGTTTTCCTTGTGGCACGCAGCGCTTCATTTCCACGTGTTCAAAACACTTGTCTTCGGCAGCAGGATGTCGCCGCAGGGCCACCGGGTCGAGGCACTGATTGCACTCGCGGCAGTTGCCGGCTTTACCGTTCTTGCACTTCTTCAGCTGCCTCCGGCCAGCTGGCTTCTCGAGCTCAACGAGCTTTTCAAGCATGAGTTCTGGGCCCGCTGAGATTTGGAGCCAACTGTCAGGGCCAGCCCAGGGCTGGCCGCAGCTTAGAGCGTGGTCTTTCTCCCCGGTTCCCCGAATGCGTCCTCCGCCGGGAGCCATCTGCAGCCCCGGCCTACTGCGACGGCACGCATCACATCTCCCGGACCTTTTGCGCGCCCATCATCTAGCAGTTTACCGGATCCTCCATACACTTGTTCTGACCGGTTTTTGACTAGATGCTGCGTCAGAAACAGAAATCCGCGTCGTCCGCTTCCGGGAAGCGCATGCACTCACCGACACAAACTGGTTTGCTACCAAGCAATTGGATGTGGGCTGCGCACCAGAAACCCCTTTCACTTCCATGGAAGGCGGTCACCGGCTTGGGGGTGGCCGTGCTGATCAGTGCGCAGACATTCCTCAGGCTGGTTTTACGGCAGGGTGACGGATAGCTGGGAAGAAGAGCGCCGCACTGCAACCGGCCAGGAGCAAATACTCCTTTCCTGCCATTCGACAAGGAACAGATCCACAAAGAAACAGTTGCTCGCTCCCCATATGAACGAGAAGGGCGGCGGCCGTAAACCCACCGCCGCGTGGCCCCTGCCGGGTGCCTTGGATGTCCGGGGCATTCGCTGTGCCTTCATGGATGCAAACTGGACCTGCAAGATCCCACTTGGCTGAACGCCGCAGCGGCGTAAGTCTTGCCCGGCCTCCAAGAAAGGGGCTGGTGCGCACAGTTATAGGGCATTCACCTCCCCCTCGGTCGCCAGCCGGAATAGACCCGGCCAGGTTATTTTCTTGCTCTGTAGCTGTGCCAAGGCACGACTTCGTGAAACTTGCCGCTGGCGGTTAATTCAGGAAGTTTTTTACTTTCCCGCACTGCAACATCGCCCAGTCCGTTATCACTAAGCACTTGTTTCACCGACTCGATGACGTCTTGAAAAACAAGCTCCGGCGCCGCCTCTTCGGCCAGTTGGATCCGCACTTCGAAATTTCTCTCGCCGGTCTGGACAAGCTGAATGCGCCGGGCTTGCTCGTGCTCCAAGTCAAAAACGAGCGGCGACAGCGCTACGTCGCCCACGCGAACGAGCGTCGCCTGGCGCCCTTCGACCTGAAAACTGCGAAACGGCGACCCGCAGGGACACGGGTCGGTGTGGAAGCGGACGCAGTCACCGAGATCATACCGGATGAAGGGTTGCACGTCATTGGCGAGCACCGTCAGCAGCACGGTTGACGAAACCGTGCCATCGGGAACCGGCCGCATCGCTTCGTCTACCGCCTCAAGAATGACCCAGTCTTCGTTAACATGCTTGCGCCCGCAGCTGCACTCGAACGAAAGCACCAGGCACTCGGTGCACCCATAAGTGTCGGCAATGCCGTATACCAGCCTGGGGAAGGCCCGCCGGACCCGGCCGCGGAGATCATCTGTGAGTGTCTCGCCGCCTGTACTGAAGAGCGCGGGCTCGGCCTGAAGCCGCCCGGCCTCCTTTTCCCGAACAAGAATGGCCAGCATGCTCGGATAGGTCACGATCCAGGCGACGTCCGGCATCGCATTGAGACTGTCTACAAGCTGGCCGACCGGCTGCTCTGCTTCGAGGAAGACCAAATTCTTCGCCAACCCCGGAAACAGCTGTTTCATCAGTTTGTTGAACCCGTTGCCGGCAAAGTGCCCATTGCCGCCGGTGATAGTGACTCTCAAGCCCCGCTTGCGGACATCCCGGAAAAGTTTCCAACGTTGCAAATCGAAGCGTGCCAGCGAAATTCCGTAAGCATACTCCACGAACGATGAGGGCATAACGATGATCGCCGGTTCGCCCGATGTTCCGGAGGTCTGGAAAATGGCAACATTTTCAATCGGAACACCGGCCTTCCGGATGTCCCGGAGATGTTCGCGGGCCCTGCCGAGCGGCAGAGAACGAATGGTCAGCCAGTCGTCGAATTTCTCCATGAGATCGGGCTTGCGGGTCACCGGCAAGTCGCGCAACTCGATCTCTCTTGATGGCCTCAGGTCCGCATAAAGCCTGCAAAACAAGGGGGAATCGCGCCGCACCTTTTCTACGAGGCGCCGCAGATTGCGGAGTTGCTTGGCTTCAATCCGCTTTCGTCCGCCCCAGCCTGTCCAAAGCCCTCCAACCAGGTAACCCAATGCTCTAAGAAGGCTGAAACGCATTTCTGCTGGCGCCCCCCCCTTGTATGCATCCGGCGTAAAGACCCGTGTGTTGCAGACTACGCCAATGTGCACCGCATCAATTGACCGCTGTCAATTCAGGAATCCTGGCGGACTGCAGTCAACTGTTCGAGTTTGCGGCCGCCGGGACCATTTCCACTGCAACCAGGGCCGAAGGGACGCACGGACGAGCTGACTTTCGTCGAATGCATCAGCAGCATCTATGACCTGCACCGCAGGCACTCGGCCCTGAGCTGCTTAGGCCCATTGGCTTTCGAGGCTCAGGCTGCGTTACTGAGAACTTGGAACGGCGCGCTAACGTGTCAGGTCCAAGAAGTCCTGCCACTCTCGGTGTGCTTCAATCGCCCCCCTGCCCTTCTGCGGCGGATTGATCAGGATCATCGCGCCCGGCCGCAGATCTGGTCTACTGGCTGACGCGGTGTGCATGCCCGCCTGCCGCGAACCAGCTCCCGGAGGCCCGCCATGCAACGCAAAACCTCTC
>NZ_JAHVJQ010000029.1 GCF_019801145.1 Leisingera aquaemixtae | reverse complement strand
AAAATCCAAACATCTCTCTAAACGATACAAAAACACCTGACGCGGGATGGAGCAGCCAGGTAGCTCGTCAGGCTCATAACCTGAAGGTCGCAGGTTCAAATCCTGCTCCCGCAACCAACACAATTTCCTCAGAAATATCAAAGGCTTCGGAGCTACCATCCGGAGCCTTCTTCGTGTCCGCGCCTTCCGCACCCGCCGCAAGCCGCAAGAGACCGGCCAGATCCCCCTCCAGCGTCAGATCCAGGCCAGCGCCCTCCGCCGCAGGCGTCAGCACGATCCGCTCCACCAATGCGCGCAGCGCCTCCTTGGCTTCCTCCATGCCTTCGGTGGGGCCAAGGGTCTGGATCAGCCGCGACACCCGTTCGCGGTAGGCTTCCGCCATCGACGGGTGAAACACCACCGTGTCCGGGGCAGGGGTATGCTCCAGCTCCCGTTCCAGCTGCTGGCGCCGCGTGTCGAGCTCGATCATCCGGTCTTTCACCTGGTCTGCGGGAATGCCCGCAATGATCGCATCCACCAGCTTCTGGTGGTCGCGTTTTGCACGGGCGAGCGCCTGTTCCTTTTCCTTGCGGTTCCCGGCGGCTGCCGCCTTCAGCCGGTTGCGCTCGGCAGTGTATTCTTCGCAGAAGATCTGCACCGCGTCCGGATCCATCAGGTGGTTCGCCAGCGCATCCAAAACTCGGGCTTCCAGATCAGCCTGCTTGATCGTGCGCTTGTTGCTGCAGACCGCGGCGCCCTTGTTCCTTGCCGGGGAGCAGCCGAAGCTGTCCTTCGAAATCTTAGCAAAGCCGCCGCCGCAGCAGCCGCAGGCCATCAGGCCGGAGAACAGCGTCTTTGGCCGCCGCCGGTCCCAGACCGGCACTTTGGTGCCCGCGGTCTTCAGTTCGCCCTGGCGGGCCCGGACCGCATCCCAGAGATCCTGTTCGACGATCCGCAACTGCGGAACGTCGGTGATCGTCCACTCGCTTTCCGGGTTCAGCCGCGAGATGCGCTTGCCGGTCTGCGGATCCTTCACGTAGCGCAGCCGGTTCCAGACCTGCCGGCCGGTGTAGAGCTCATTGTTCAGGATGCCGGAGCCGCGCTGGCGGTTGCCATGGATGGTGGAGGCGCCCCAATGGCGGCCGGAAGGCGCAGGCACGCCTTCAGTATTGAGCGCCTCTGCGATCTTCTTGGGAGACAAACCCCTGGCATAATCCTGGAAGATCCTGCGCACGATCTTGGCCTCTTCCGGGTTGATCTCGCGCTCGCCGCGGATCAGGTCGCCACTGGCTGTGAGCTGCGGCTTCAGATCGTAGCCGTAAGCCTTGCCGCCAGCGGATTTGCCCGCCAGCGCACGCCCCTTCAGGCCGCGGTGGGTCTTCATCGCGATATCCTTGAGCTGCAAGGCATTCATCGTCCCCTTGAGCCCGATATGAATCTCCGAAATCAGCCCGTCCGCCACGGTCTCGATCGGGAGGCCGCTGAAGCAAAATTCCTGGTAGATGTGGGCAATGTCGGCCTGGTTGCGGCTTAGACGGTCGAGGGCTTCCGAGACAACCACATCGAAGGTGCCGCCGCGCGCATCGCGCAACAGGGCCTGCATGCCGCTGCGCATAAGGCTGGCGCCGGAGATGGCCCGGTCGGAATAGGTGGCCACTACCTCCAGCCCCTGGGCCTTGGCGTAATCGGTGCAGTCGCGGATCTGGTCCTCGACAGAGGCGTCGCGTTGCAGGTCTGTCGAGTAGCGGGCGTAGATGGCTGCTCTGAGCCTGGGCTGGGACATGGCGGTGTTCTCCGGTGGTTTGATGTTAACCGGGAGTTTTGCCGTCCCGGTGGTCGGTGCGGGCTGCCTCGCGGGCGAGGGCGCGCAGGAGGTCGTGAAGTGACGCGCGGGTGCCGGCGTCCTGCCGGCAGGAGCCGTTTTGCGGGCGGCCGGGTGTTTCCGGCGCCTGCTGGCATTCGGCATGTCTCTTCCGGTCCCGTGCCATTGGCCGAGGTCTCCTGTCTCCGGTGGGCGGTGGCCGCCCGCGTGTGCTGATGGAGACAGTTTACTGCGCCGGACCGGGTTGGATCGACCCGGGTTGTAACCCTGCGGAGACGGAAATTGTGGATAAGGGCCTAGAAATACGGAACTTTCCCTCTGCAGAGGGAGCTGGGCAGGGATGCGGGGCATAGACCGCCCCGGCGGGGCTTTGGGACAAAGTATTTCCGGAAGGGAATTATCCGGATTTTGGACCAACCGGAGCCTGCGCCGCGGAAGTTTGCACATTAGCTTTGTGCAAACCTCGCGTCGGGGCGGCTTGGTTGGCGGGCGCATCTACTGGTCCAGGACCTGCTCTGGGCCATTTTTGCGCGGCACGTCACGCAGCCAGCACTTGATGGCTTCTCCGCCAAACTCCCTTTCCCGAACCAGAACCGAGGCCATTTCTTTGAGAAGGTGCTTGTGGGGGTACAACAAAGCACGCGCGACGTCCTCGGCATGGTCGAGCCGTTCCTGCAGGCGCGTGCGTTCTTCTGCAGTCAAACGGGCAAAGTCCGGGGTCCCGAGCCAGGCGTTGCCGATGGCCCCAAGCCCAAGCTCATAATCCATCGCCAGGGCCATCCGCGCAGCCTGTGCCAAATCGGACGTTGCGCCCCCGCCGGCTCCGGCAGAAACAACCCCGAAGATGAGCCGCTCCGCCGCCCGCCCCGCGAGGTGGACGTAGAGCTGACGGTCGAAATCTGACGCCAGACCCGGATTCGGGGGAACATCCCGTTCGATTGTTCCGCCTGCGGCAGCAACCCGGACCTGCGTGATCGCCTCTCCGAAGATCCAGGCGGCGATGGCATGGCCGCATTCATGGACGCAAATGCGGTAAAGCAGGCCGTGGTTCTCCTCCAGCTCCCTGACACCGAGATGGCGGCGCAGAAGCTGCAGATCGAGTGGGCAGCCGCTGTGCCGGGCTTCACTGCGGGCAGAGCGCACCGCGGCGTCAACGTCGGCGGCGGTCTTTCCGATGGAGTCCCGCGCCAGCTGCTGCAGCACATCCTCAGAGAATGTGTTCTGCAGCCGCTCGGCAAGGAGATGCTGCAGCATTGCCTTGCTTGGCAGCGGCATCTCGATCTTGATGTCAAACCGCCCGGCTCTCAGCACCGCGGGGTCGATGTGCTGCGGGTGGTTGCAGGCACCAACCACCATGATCCCTTCCTCCAGGCTGATGCGGTCCATCTGCTCCAAAAAGCCAGCAACCACTTGGCGCCTGTAGCTGGCACTGTTGTCGCTGGCACTGTCGCGGGAACCGATCGCGTCAATCTCATCCAAGAAAAGGATACAGGGCGCATTCTTCCGGGCGTCGTCAAAGCTTCTTCGCATCGCGAGCAGCAGGTTGCCAAGATGACCGGCGCTTTGCCACTCGGCGCAGCTGGTCTCGACGCAATTGACAGCGGCGCTCCGGCCCATTGCCCTGGCCAGATAACTTTTGCCGGTGCCTGGCGCGCCAAAAAGCAGCAAGGAGTGCGGGATCTCATTCCAGGCCACGCCGCCTTCGGCCCAGAGCCGCAGGTCCGCAACCAGTTGCCGGGCGGTGTCATAGGACGGGCCGATGCCGGTGATCTCTCTTGGTGGTGTTCCGGCTTCGGGTTCCGGCGTTGCCGGGGCGGTAAGTGCCTGGGACAGGCGCTGCGCCATCTTCTTCGCTGTGGGCGCACGCAGGGCAAAAGAGAGTGCGGGGGTGGAGAGCTCTTGCAACTGGCCGTTCCGGGGCAGCGCGGCACGGGCGGCGGCTTCATCAATGCGGCCTGTCCGGCTGTGGGTCTGACGCAGCAGGGCGATCAGAAAATCCGCGTCCACTTGCGGCACTGTCAGCTGATGACAGTGCTCCGCCACCAGCGGCGCCGGCAGCGCCATCTCGTCCGGCAAGCAGATCCACAAAGGCTGGCTGTGCGCCAGGCCTTTGATGATCAGATCCTGCAGTTCATCAAAGTGACCCTGCTCAATCGCGCCATTGCGGGTGCTGGGGACAGCAAGGGTCACGCGCTGAGGCAGCTGCACCTGGCGCCGGGCGTCATAGGCCTGCCAGCCCGGCGGCAGCAGGGCGTGGTTGAGGATATTTTCCACGCCGGAAAACCCGGGAACTGGAATGTTGCGCAGGATCAGCACGGCGCCCCGGGCAAGCTGCGCGTCTACCGCCGCCGGGGAGCCGAAGGCCGCGGAAATCCGAAGCAGCAGAAGCAGCTTGTCTGCCGGCAGGTCTGTGTGCGGCAGCCAGCGACCTGTCTCATCGCAGGCAAATGGGTCGGCGCCTTCCTGCTCCAGGTGTTCCCAGAGTTCCGGCGGCAGATGCCGCGCGTCGGGGTGCTTGCTCAGATGGTGCAGCAAAGAATGGGGTCGATCCGGTGCTGGGGGCACAAGGGGCTCCCCGGTGCCAGCACTGTCGTCTGGCGCGTCTTCTTTGAGTGTCTTGCGCCGCGTCTGCTGCAGCTCTTCGTAGTAGAGATGATAGCGGCGGGCGCAGTCTTCAGCGAACTTCCACCAATCGGGGCGCGCGGGGGAGTGGTTGGATTGGTTCATGGCAAACCTCCAGTGAACAGGCAAAGAGGATCAGGCGCCTGGCAGAGCCGGGCGTGAAACAGTTCGGAAATTGAAGAGGGAGGCGCTTAGCTGTCTTCTTCCGCGTTGATGGCGTCGAGCATCGCGAAGATCACCTGGCACACATCCGGAAAATAGACCTCACTTTTGACCCTCAATTCATCTGCGTAGAGGTCTGGCGGCGCGACGCTGTCGGGGTGCTCCGCCTTCAGCCGCGCATGCAGGCCTTTCTCAATTTGCACAGCTGTGTGGCCGGAGCTGATGGGAACTGTCCGCAGGACCTGCGCCTCCGTCTCCTTGGTCTTCAGAAGTTGGTTGTAAAGGCGGGAGACGGGATCGCGGCTGTAGCCGAGTTTGATCAGCTTGGCACCTTTGGCGAGTTTAAGCTTCATGACGTAGAGAAAACTTGGCGCACTGCTCCAGCCCTCGCCGCAGT
>NZ_JAHVJQ010000028.1 GCF_019801145.1 Leisingera aquaemixtae | reverse complement strand
ACTGCGGCGAGGGCTGGAGCAGTGCGCCAAGTTTTCTCTACGTCATGAAGCTTAAACTCGCCAAAGGTGCCAAGCTGATCAAACTCGGCTACAGCCGCGATCCCGTCTCCCGCCTTTACCACCAACTTCTGAAGACCAAGGAGACGGAGGCGCAGGTCCTGCGGACAGTTCCCATCAGCTCCGGCCACACAGCTGTGCAAATTGAGAAAGGCCTGCATGCGCGGCTGAAGGCAGAGCACCCCGACAGCGTCGCGCCGCCAGACCTCTACGCAGAAGAGCTGAGCGTCAAAAGCGAGGTCTACTTCGCCGATGCGACCCAGGTGATCTTCGCGATGCTCGACGCCATCCGAGCGGAAGAAGACACCTAAGCGCCCCCCTCTTCAATTTCCGAACTGTTTCACGCCCGGCTCTGCCAGGCGCCCGATCCTCTTTGCCTGTTCACTGGAGGTTTGCCATGAACCAATCCAACCACTCCCCCGCGCGCCCCGATTGGTGGCAGTTCGCCGAAGACTGCGCCCGCCGCTATCATCTCTACTGCGAAGAGCTGCAACAGACACGGCGCAAGACACTCAAAGAAGACGCGCCAGACGGCAGTGCTGGCACCGGGGAGCCGCTTGTGTCCACGCCCCCGGAACAACCCCATTCCTTGCTGCAGCATCTGAGCGAGAACTCGGACGTGCAGCACCTGCCCCCGGAACTCTGGGAAGCGCTGGAGCAGGAAGGTGCAGACCCCTATGCCTGTGACGACACAGGCCAATGGCTGCCGGGCACAGACCTGCCGGCAGACAAGCTGCTTCTGCTGCTGCGGATCGCCGCGGCCTTAGGCTCCCCGGCTGCAGTGGACGCGCAGCTTTCCCGTGGCGCCGTGCTGATCCTTCGAAACGTTCCTGCTTCCGGTTTTTCAAGCGTGGAAAACCTCCTTAACCACGCCCTGCTGCCGCCGGGCTGGCAGGCCTATGACGCCCGGCGCCAGGTGCAGCTGCCTCAGCGCGTGACCCTCGCTGTCCCCAGTGCCCGCGATGGTGCGATTGAACAGCAACACATTGATGAGCTGCAGGATCTGATCATCAAGGGTCTGGCGCACAGCCAGCCCTTGTGGATCTGCCTGCCGGATGAGATGGCACTGCCGGCGCCGCTGGTGGCGGAGCACTGTCATCAACTGACAGTGCCGCAAGTGGACGCGGATTTTCTGATCGCCCTGCTGCGTCAGACCCACAGCCGGACGGGCCGCATTGATGAAGCCGCCGCCCGTGCCGCGCTGCCCCCGAACGGCCAGTTGCAAGAGCTCTCCACCCCCGCACTCTCTTTTGCCCTGCGTGCGCCCACAGCGAAGAAGATGGCGCAACGCCTGTCCCAGGCGCTTGCTGCCGCTGCCGCTTCACCACCAGAAGCCCACGCGCCGAGGGAGGAGATCACAGGCATTGGCCGGTCCTATGACACCGCCCGGCAACTGGTTGCAGACCTGCACATGTGGGCCGAAGGCAGCATTGCCTGGGACCAGATCCTCCATTCTTTGCTGTTGCACGGCGTACCCGGCACAGGCAAAAGCCATCTCGCCCGCGCGATGGGCCGGAGCGCCGGGGTCAATTACGTCCAAACAAGCTGCGCGGAATGGCAAAGCGCCGGTCATTTGGGCAACCTGCTGCTCGCGATGCGAAGAAGCTTCGATGAAGCCCGGAAGAATGCGCCTTGTATCCTGTTCATCGATGAGATCGACGCGATCAGCTCGCGCACCAGCGGCGACACCCACGGCAGCAGATATGGATCGCAGGTGATCGCTGGTCTCCTGGAGCAGCTGGACCGCATCGGCCTGGAGGAAGGGATCATGGTGGTTGGTGCCTGCAACCACCCGCAGCACATCGACCCCGCGGTGCTGAGAGCCGGGCGGTTTGACATCAAGATCGAGATGCCGTTGCCAAGCATGGCGATGCTGCAGCACCTCCTTGCTGAGCGGCTGCAGGACGCATTCCCCGAGGATGCGATGTTGGAGCTGGCGCGGGACAGCATTGGCAAAACCGCCGCCGACGTGGACGCCGCGGTGCGCTCTGCCCGCAGTGAAACCCGGCACAGCGGCTGCCCGCTCGATCTGCAGCTTCTGCGCCGCCATCTCGGTGTCAGGGAGCTGGAGGAGAACCAAGACCTCTTGTACCGCATCGCCATTCATGAAGTCGGTCACGCCATCACCTCGTGGAGCTACGGCGAGACGATCACGAGGATCAGCCTGTCTCCATCTGGCGGCACAATTGAGCGGGATGTTCCCCCGAACGCAGGTCTGCCGGCGGATTTCGACCGTCAGCTGTACATCCACTTGTCAGGCCGGGCAGCGGAGCGGCTCATCTTTAATACTGTGTCCGCGGGCGCTGGCGGCAGCGGCACCTCCGACCTCGGGAAAGCTGCGCGTATGGTTCTGGCGATGGACTTCGAATTGGGTTTAGGCGCCTTCGGCAATGGCTGGTTTGGACCGCAGGATCCCTCCCGCCTGACGGCCTGCGAACGCCAGCGCCTGCAGGAGCGGCTCGACTACGCCGAGGACCACGCGCGCGCGCTGCTGTACCCCCATCAACAACTGCTTAAGGACATGGCTGCAGACCTGGTGCAGAAACGAGAGTTCGATACCAAGGCGGTCCGGTCCTGGCTGCGCGATGTGCCGCGCAAAAATGGTCCGGAGCCGGTCCTGGACCAGTAGATGCGCCCGCCAACCAAGCCGCACCGCCGCGAGGTTTGCACAATTCTTATGCGCAAACTTCCGCGGTGCAAGCACCGGTTGACCCAAAATCCGGATAATTCCCTTTCGGAAAGGTTTTGCCCGCGCGGCAAACGCCGCCGGTCCGGCCGCAACGGCGCGCACCTCAGCGCCCCGTCCCCGAGCAAACCGGCCCAAACGGCAGGTTGTCCACATAAACCCGGCCCCGGGGCGGCATCTCCCCCCTTTCACGGGGCCCGCCGCCCTCCCTCTCCCGATATGATGAAGCCAACAGCCGCCGGGGCAGTTCCCGGCCAGATCAGCAGCATCAAAAAAACGCCCCGGGCACCGGCCTGGGAGCGGCGGGAGACCTCGGCCTATGGCACGGGACCAGAAGAGCTATGTCAATTCCAGAGGGACAGCCTGTCACTCCGGCACTTCTCAGACAAACGGCCGGGCCAACTGCCCGGACCCGCTTCTGCACATCATCCAGCTCCTTGCCCGCCAGGCTGCTCAGGAAGACATCGCGGCACAAAGGAGCAAACCGCCTTCGAAGGAATAAACCATGACTGCAACACCCGGTCTCCGCGCTGCCATCTACGCCCGGTACTCAACAGACAAACAGAAAGACACATCGGTCGAGGACCAGATCCGGCTGTGCCGCCGCCTGTGTGAACAGAAGGGGTGGCAGGTAACGGAAGTTTTCACGGATCACGCGCTCAGCGGCAAGAATGCCCTGCGCCCGGGATACCAGCGCCTGATCCAGGCAGCCGAACGCGGCGATATCGACGTCATTGCCGCCGAAAGCCAGAACCGGCTGTCGCGGGACATGGCGGATTCCGCAAACCTGCTGAAGCGCATGAACTTCTTCGGTGTCAGAATCCACACGGCTTCGGAGAATGAGCTGGATGACATGAAGGTCGGGGTCGGCGGGCTGGTGTCCACCATGTTCCTCAAGGACCTGGCCCAGAAGACACGGCGCGGGCTGGAGGGGCGTATCACCAAGGGCAAAAGCGCAGGAGGCATTTGCTACGGCTACCGGGTGAAGCGGGAGATCCTGCCCGATGGCACGCTCAGCACCGGCGACCGGGAGGTCGAACAGGACGAGGCCGCCGTCATCAAACGGATCTTCCGGGATTACGCAGACGGGCTTTCCGCCCGCGCGATTGCCGCTGCCCTGAATGCCGAAGGTGTAACTGCCCCGCAGAGCGGCAAAGGAACCGGCACCTGGAACCCCTCGACGATTGCCGGGAACATCAAACGCGGCACCGGCATCCTGAACAATGAGCTTTATATCGGGCGCCTGGTCTGGAACCGGCTGACCTACGATACCAACCCCGACAGCGGGAAACGACTGTCCCGCCTCAATCCGCCCGAAGACTGGATCACGGAGGATGTCCCCGGCCTGCGTATTCTGGATGACCAGCTCTGGCAGGCGGTGAAGACCCGCCAGGGGGAGGTGCGGCAAGCGATGAACCCGGCGGGTGTTCTGACGGAACGGCCGAAGCTGGAACGCGCGCGCCGCCCAACCTATCTGCTGTCAGGCCTCCTGCGCTGCGCCTGCTGCGGCGCCAGCTACACGCTGATCAACAAGACGCGCTATGGCTGCGCAGGGGCCCGCAACAAGGGCGCTGCGGTCTGCACCAACCGCGCCACCATCGGCCGGGCAGAAGTGGAAGAGCGGGTGCTTTCCGGGCTGAAGCAGCGCCTGCTGGCGCCGGACCTGCTGGCGCAGTTCGCGGAGGAATACCGTAAAGCCTTCAACGACGCCGCCGCGGGGGCCTGCCAGGACCGGCAGAAGGCCGAACACTCCCTCAAAAAGGTGGAGAGCCGGATCGCCAACATCCTGACAGCTATCGAGGACGGCATGTACACCGCCTCGATGAAGGACAAGATGGCTGAGCTGGAGGGAGAGAAGGCCCGCCTGGAGGCGGTCATCGCGGACAACCCGGAACCCCCTGCCCTGCGGCTTCACCCGAGCCTGTCGGCGCGGTACCGGGAGCTGATCGAAGATCTGGCTGGGTCCCTGAATGCGCCAGAGGTGCGGCGGGAGGCGACGGCGTCGCTGCGGGCTTTGATTTCGGAGGTGCGGATGGTTCCGGACGGTGCAGCGCCGGGCGGTCATCAGCTTGAACTTGTTGGGGAATTGGCTGGTCTGATGTCCTTGGGGAGCGCTGAATCGAAAAAGCCCCCGCTGTTTGCGGAGGCTTGGTCGGAAACGTTGGTTGCGGGAGCAGGATTTGAACCTGCGACCTTCAGGTTATGAGCCTGACGAGCTACCTGGCTGCTCCATCCCGCGTCAGGTGTTTTTGTATCGTTTAGAGAGATGTTTGGATTTT
>NZ_JAHVJQ010000027.1 GCF_019801145.1 Leisingera aquaemixtae | reverse complement strand
AACAGGTAGCCGCCCGCCGCCAACAGCACCGGCACCAGCCAGTCGAGCTTGAACGACAGGATCTGGATGATCAGCGCCGAGCCGAGATCGCCGCCCAGCACGATCGCCAGCCCGGCGGGAAAGGCGAGGTAGCCGCTGGCGGCAAAGCCGGAGGTCAAGAGCGCCACCGCGGCCGAGCTTTGCAGCACGATGGCCAGCATCAGCCCCATCAGCCCCGCCTGCAGATGGCTCTGCCGTCCGGTCAGCAGCCGCTGGAACGAGGCCCCGTAGCTGCGCTCAATCCCGGTCCGCACCATCCGCACCGCATACAAAAGCAGCATCGTCGCGCCCGCGAGGCTGATCAGAAAGGTCAGTATTGCCATATGGTTATCCCTTGATCAGCGCCAGCATTTCGGCGTGCAGCGCAGGCGTTGCCGCGGCGACCACCCGGCCGTCGGATGCCAGCCCGAGCGGCTGGCCGTCCCAATCGGTGATCACACCGCCCGCGGATTCGATAACGGCGGATACCGGCAGATAGTCATAGGGCTGCAGATCATAATCGATCACCGCATCCACATGGCCCGCCGCCAGCAGCGCGTGCGGATAGCAGTCATAGGAAAACCGGCGCGTCTGCCCGGCCTGCATCAGCCGGTTGAACAGCGCTGGATAATCGCGGTGGATTTTGTCGCCTTCATTCACATAGAGGACCGCCTGATCCAGCCGGGTCTGATCCGACACATGGATGGGCTGTCCGTTCAAAGTGGCTCCCTGGCCGCGCACCCCGAGATAGGTTTCGCCCAGTGCAGGCATGCCGATCACCCCCAGCTGCGGAATGCCGCCCTGCAGGAACCCCAGCAGGAAACCGAACAGCGGGTGCCCCGACAGGAAGGAGCGGGTGCCGTCAATCGGGTCGATGATCCAGACCTCCGCGCGGTCCGCCCCGGCAAAGCCGTGTTCCTCGCCAAAGATGCCGTGGTCCGGGAAATGCTGCTCAAGATAGGCGCGCACCTCGCTCTCGACCGCCTTGTCGGCTTGGGTGACAGGGCTTTCGTCTGCCTTGAACTCAATCCCCAGGCGGCCGCGGAAATAGCCGCGCGCGGCCTCCGCGGCGATCCCGGCGATCCGTATAGCGTGGTCAGCGTGGGTTTCTGTGGTGGGCATCGTTGCGGCCTTCATTCCTGAGGTCGGAGACGGTGGCTATCCGACCGGATTGACCGCTAGAATTTGTAAAAATGTGGATTTCGTCAACAGAAAAGCCCGCAAAGTGACCGAAAAACCAAAATTTCGCCCTGAATAATTGACTTTTCAACACGAATTTTGGGATTTTGCGGGTTTGGTGGGGGCAAGGCTGCCCTACCCTGCGCCCGCCAAGTGCCGGGTGGCCATCGAAAACAATTCCGCCTGCGAAGCAATACCAAGCTTGGAATAGGCGTGGTGGCGGTGGACCTTCACGGTGCCTTCGGCAATGCCGAGATAGGCGGCAGCGGAGGGGGTGGAATGGCCCTGCAGGATCAGCTGCACCACCTCCCGTTCCCGCGGGCTGAGGACGCCGGTGCCGAAGGTCTGCATCCGGTCCTCCCAGTCTGCGGGCTGATGAACCGCCGCGGTGTCTTCCGCCTGTCCCCACTGGCGCCGTATGGCGGCGGCGATCACCGCGAACACCGCATTCAGCCGTTCCGTGTCTGCCGCCTCAAACCTTTGCTGGCGGGCAAACCGGGCCAGCGAAACGATAAACCAGCGCTCTGCCCCGTCCTGCACCAGGATACCGATCTCGTCGCTGATGCTGATCTTTCGGTAGAAGGCGCGGTAGTATTCCGAGCGGTAAAACGCCTCCGGCGCCAGGTCCATCAGCCGGTAGGCGCCGGGCGTGCAGCCGTTGCGGCAGGCCTGATAAAGCGGGTCCAGCAGGTAGGGGCCGCTGGCGTAGAATTCCACCGTGATCGCCGCCTGAAGCTCATCCAGATCCTGATAGAGCGGCACCGGCGGCTGCGCGCCCGCGTAGTGTGAGATGACCATCGAATCAAAGCTGCAGCATTGCGACAGGATCTGCCGCAGTGCGCCGGGAAAACGCTCTGTCGCGATGGCGTCCGCCAGCGCCGTCATCGCCTTGGCCCAGCCAGCGGGCAGCGGAGGGAAGATCGGGTCGTCCATCATCTATACCTAAAGATATATATCTTTGGCCAAGTTTGCCGGCATAAACGCGAAAGTCAAACTGGGTCCAAGCGAATTTTCAACATGACGGAGACCCAAATGACCGATTCCTCCAGCGTGAACCCCGTACAGGGCGACCTGGCCTTTACCCGCAGCAGCGACCGCGGCGTGGTGGCAGAGGCCAGCTATGCCGGCGCGCTCAGCTTCATGCGCCGCCGCTATGCCCGCGACCTCAGCGGAGTTGACGTGGCTGTGATGGGGGTGCCCTTCGATTTGTCGGTGTCCAGCCGGTCCGGCACCCGGCTGGGGCCGCGGGCGGTGCGTTCAGGCTCCAGCCATATTGCCTGGTCCAAGCCCTGGCCGTGGGAAGCTGATCCCTATGAGGCGCTGCGGGTTGTCGATTACGGCGACTGCGAGTTCGACTATGGCTATCCGCACAAGGTGCCGGGCGAAATCGCCCAGGCGGCACGCGACGTGCTGGCCACTGACACGGCGCTCTTGTCGATCGGAGGCGACCACTTCATCACTTACCCGCTGCTGCAGGCGCATGTGGAGAAGCACGGGCCGCTGAGCCTGATCCAGTTCGATGCCCATTCCGACACCTGGGCGGATGAGGAAGGCCGCATCGACCACGGCACCATGCTGTGGCACGCAATCCGCGAAGGGCTGGTGGACCCGGCCCGGTCTGTTCAGGTCGGCATCCGCACCCACAATCCGGACACGATGGGGATGAACATCATCGACGCCATCGAGGTGCAGAAGACGGGGCCGGAAGCGGTGGCGGAGAAAATCCGCGGCATCGTCGGCGATCACAAGACTTATGTGACCTTCGACATCGACGCGCTCGAGCCGGCCTCTGCCCCCGGCACCGGCACCCCGGTGATCGGCGGCCTGTCGCCCTATCAGGCGCAGGAGATCATTCGCGGACTGGCAGGCACCGACGTGGTGGGCATGGACGTGGTCGAGGTCGCCCCGGCCTATGACATCTCTGAAATCACTGCCATCGCGGCGGCCACCATCGCCAACGATCTGCTCTGCCTCTACGCTGCCGGACCTTCCGGCCAGCGCTGAGGCAGCGCGCAACAGGGAGGAAACAATGATCAAAAACAATACCATGACTGCAACCTTGCTGGCCGCCGCCCTGGCGGCGCCAGCCTCTGCCGGTGATCTGGCGATCTACAACTGGGCGGACTATTTCGGCGAAACCACCATTTCCGGTTACGAGGAGGCAACCGGCACCAGGGTCACGCTGGATTACTTCGACAGCAACGAGGTGCTGGAAACCAAGATGCTGGCGGGCGGCTCGGGCTATGACGTGGTGTTTCCCGCCGCCTCCAATGCCGAACGGCAGCTGCAGGCGGGCGCGCTGCATCCGGTCGACACCGCGCGGCTGAAAAACTACGGCAACCTGCGCCCTGAAATCCTGGCTTCGCTTGACCAAGTGCCGGGCGGGCGGCAGCTGGGTGTGCCCTATACCTGGGGTACCATCGGCATCGCCTACAATCCGGCGCTGGTGGCTGAGCGGCTGGGGGACTTGCCTGTCGACAGCTGGGACCTGCTGTTCGACCCAGCCAATGCTGCCAAGCTGAAGGACTGCGGCATCGGGGTGCTGGATTCGCCGGTGGAGATGCTGTCGGTGGCCCTGAACTACCTGGGCGCCGATCCCTATACCGAGGACAAGGCGGAAGTCGCCAAGGCGCAGGAACTGCTGGCCGCGGCAGCGGAGAACGTTAGCTATTTCAACAATCAGAAACCTTCCACCGACCTGCCCGCTGGCAATGTCTGCCTGGCGGTGATGTATTCCGGTGATGCAGGCATCGCCCAGGCCCGCGCGGCGGAGGCGGGGAATGGCGTCGAAGTGCTATATTCGATCCCCAAGGAGGGTACCCTGATGTGGATCGACCTGATGGCGATCCCGGAAGATGCGCCCAATGTGGACGCGGCTTATGCCTTTATCGACTACATGCTGCAGCCGGAGGTGATTGCCGGGGTTTCCAATGCCGTGTTCTTTGCCAATGCTAATGCGGCGGCGGATGCCCATGTGCTGCCGGAGGTGCTGTCTGATCCGGGGATCTATCCGGATGCGGCCACCCTCGCCCGCCTGTTCCCGGACAAGAGCCTGGGCGCCAAGGCGCTGCGCCAGCGCACCCGGGCCTGGACCAAGGTGAAGTCAGGAATCTGACGCCGCGGGGGCTGCGGGTGCGGCCCCCTTCTCCTGCTGGGGCTGGACCGCCCCCTTAAGCGAGAAATGCGCCGGGAACATCGCGGCCAGAAAGCGGAATATGATCCGCGCCGCCTCCTCCCGGTCGAACCGGTCGGGGTGCAGCAGGAAGTCGGTCCACATGCCTTCGAGCAGTGCCAGGGTGCCATGCGTGGCATCGCGCGCCGCGCCGGAGGCATCCGGCGTTCCGGCCTCCCGCACGATCCGGGAGAAGGCGTTGTGGATCATGCCGCGCAGCCGTCCGTCGCGGGTGTCTGAATGCTCGGCAATGGCGGTGCGGTTGCGGGATTCGCCGCGGAAGGCGTACCAGATGTTGACGTTGCGCCGGTTCAGCACCCGCTCGCTGAGGTCGCCGCGCACGATCATCTCGATCCGCTCCTGCGGGCTGTCGCCCGCGGTCTGCAAAAGCGCCTCCAGCCCGTCGTAGTATTCCTCCGAGGAATGATGCGCCGCTGCCTGAACCAGGTTGTCCTTGCCGCCGAAATGCAGGTGGATCATGCCGCGCGACAGGCCGGCACGCTGGATGATCTCGCTGACGGAGGTCTCGGAGATCCCCTTCTCTGCCACCGAATCCAGCACTGCACCGATCAGGGCTTGTCGGTTCTGCTCGCGGTTCTGTTCCCGTTTTCCGGCCATGTGTCCCTTGGGTCCTGGTCGTTTCCACTGCTGTAACGCGGATCAATCCTGTGCGGCAAGCAGTGCCGCCTGTCCAGTTTAGACACAGGCCAAACGGTTTCTCCAGCAAAAATGGACGTTTGTACATTTTTTGCAAAATCCTGTTGACAGGACCCCCTTCCAGCCGTCAGATTTTGATGGACGATTGTCCATTTTTAATGGCAGCACCCCGCCGCAACCCCTGCAAGCAACGGAGAGACATGGCTGGATTTCTCAGAACCGAGGCTGGAAAAGGCCTGGCGCTCAGCGCCCCGGCTTCGCTTTATGTGGGGCTTCTGGTGGCTGCGCCGCTGGGGATCCTGGTGGCTTACAGCTTCTGGACCCAGACCTATGTCGAGATCGACAAGACCCTGACCTGGGCCAA
>NZ_JAHVJQ010000026.1:2500-5701 GCF_019801145.1 Leisingera aquaemixtae | reverse complement strand
GTTGGTTGCGGGAGCAGGATTTGAACCTGCGACCTTCAGGTTATGAGCCTGACGAGCTACCTGGCTGCTCCATCCCGCGTCAGGTGTTTTTGTATCGTTTAGAGAGATGTTTGGATTTTACTAGGTTTGGCGGTGACCTACTCTCCCAGGGCTTGAGCCCAAGTACCATCGGCGCGACAGTGCTTAACTTCCGGGTTCGGGATGGGACCGGGTGTTTCACTTGTGCTGTAGCCACCAAACCGAGAAAAATCCAGATGCCTTCGGCAGGTGGATTTAGTTACGTCACGGGACGTTTCCACAAGCGGAAGGCAGTACAATCAACGTTGTCCGTGTCAGTTAGGGATGTTTGCTTATTTGGTTCCTTGTAACACTGTCTGTTACTGGATCAAATCAAGCCTATCGGGCGATTAGTACCGGTCAGCTGAACGCATTGCTGCGCTTACACCTCCGGCCTATCGGCGTGGTGGTCTTCCACGGCCCTCAGGGATACCTTGTTTTGAGGGGGGCTTCCCGCTTAGATGCCTTCAGCGGTTATCCTGTCCGATCATAGCTACCCAGCACTGCTATTGGCATAACAACTGGTCCACCAGTGGATCGTTCACCCCGGTCCTCTCGTACTAGGGGCAACTCCTCTCAAGTATCCTACACCCACGGCAGATAGGGACCGAACTGTCTCACGACGTTCTAAACCCAGCTCACGTACCTCTTTAAACGGCGAACAGCCGTACCCTTGGGACCTGCTCCAGCCCCAGGATGAGATGAGCCGACATCGAGGTGCCAAACACTGCCGTCGATATGGACTCTTGGGCAGTATCAGCCTGTTATCCCCGGCGTACCTTTTATCCGTTGAGCGATGGCCCTTCCACGCGGGACCACCGGATCACTATGGCCGACTTTCGTCTCTGCTCGACTTGTCAGTCTTGCAGTCAGGCTGGCTTCTGCCATTGCACTCAACGAGCGATTTCCGACCGCTCTGAGCCAACCTTCGCGCGCCTCCGTTACTCTTTAGGAGGCGACCGCCCCAGTCAAACTACCCGCCACGCAGGGTCCCGGATCCGGATAACGGACCGCGGTTAGACATCAAGAGTGCGAAGGGTGGTATCTCAAGGGAGGCTCCACAGGAACTTGCGTTCCTGCTTCGATGCCTACCACCTATCCTGCACATCACAATCCTGATGCCAGTGCGAAGCTGTAGTAAAGGTGCACGGGGTCTTTCCGTCTAACCGCGGGAAGCCTGCATCTTGACAGGCAATTCAATTTCGCTGAGTCGATGTTGGAGACAGCGGGGAAGTCGTTACGCCATTCGTGCAGGTCGGAACTTACCCGACAAGGAATTTCGCTACCTTAGGACCGTTATAGTTACGGCCGCCGTTTACCTGGGCTTCAATTCGGAGCTCTCACCCCTCCTTTTAACCTTCAGGCACCGGGCAGGCGTCAGACCCTATACGTCGCCTTGCGGCTTCGCAGAGCCCTGTGTTTTTAATAAACAGTCGCCACCCCCTGGTTTGTGCCCCCGGATCCAAGTTGCCTTGAACCCGGGCCTCCTTCTCGCGAACTTACGGAGGTATTTTGCCGAGTTCCTTCAACATCGTTCTCTCAAGCGCCTTGGTATTCTCTACCAGTCCACCTGTGTCGGTTTAGGGTACGGTCTGATGGAGGGCTATTTCCAGGGACCAATCAGCGGCCCGCCCAATCCGATAAGGGCGAACAACCTTCATGATCCGTCACATCCTCCTGGCTCAGGAATATTAACCTGATTCCCATCGCCTACGCCTTTCGGCCTCGGCTTAGGGGCCGGCTTACCCTGCTCAGATTAGCTTTAAGCAGGAACCCTTGGACTTTCGGCGAGAGTGTCTCTCACACTCTTTGTCGCTACTCATGTCATCATTCTCGCTAGTGATCTCTCCACCGGATGGCTCACGCCCCGGCTTCATCGAAAGCCTCTCTCCTCCAATGCATCCGGAGATGCTAAGGAGGAATGAGACTATGTCACACTACGCTCTGCTACCATGCACTATGTGCATCCTCGGCTTCGGCTCATGGCTTGAGCCCCGTTACATCTTCGCCGCAAGACATCTTGATTAGACCAGTGAGCTGTTACGCTATCTTTAAAGGATGGCTGCTTCTAAGCCAACCTCCTGGTTGTTTTGGACGTCTCACCTGCTTTCCCACTTAGCCATGAATTGGGGGCCTTAGCCGGAGGTCAGGGTTGTTTCCCTCTCCACGACGGACGTTAGCATCCGCCGTGTGTCTGCCATCTAGTACTCCCGGGTATTCGGAGTTTGGTTAGGATCAGTAAGCCTGTGGGGCCCCATTACCCATCCAGTGCTCTACCCCCCGGGGTATTCGGATGACGCTCTACCTAAATAGATTTCGCAGAGAACCAGCTATCTCCGAGTTTGATTGGCCTTTCACCCCTAGGCACAGCTCATCCCGATCCTTTTCAACGGATGTGGGTTCGGTCCTCCAGTGCGTGTTACCGCACCTTCAACCTGGCCATGCCTAGATCACTCGGTTTCGGGTCTGATCCCACGAACTCATGCGCCCTATTAAGACTCGCTTTCGCTGCGCCTCCGCCTAACGGCTTAAGCTTGCTCGTGAGACCAAGTCGATGACCCATTATACAAAAGGTACGCTGTCAGCCCTCAAGGGGCCTCCAACTGATTGTAGGCGTTCGGTTTCAGGTACTGTTTCACTCCCCTCGCCGGGGTGCTTTTCACCTTTCCCTCACGGTACTGGTTCGCTATCGGTCAGTAAGGAGTACTTAGCCTTCGGAGGTGGTCCTCCGGTCTTCGAACAGGATTTCACGTGTCCCGCCCTACTTAATACGTCCCTCAGAGCTTCCCATACGGGGCTGTCACCCGCTATGGCTGCGTTTCCCAACGCATTCTGGTCACTCATCAGGCTCGGCTGGTCCGCGTTCGCTCGCCACTACTAACGGAGTCTCTATTGATGTCCTTTCCTCCGGGTACTTAGATGTTTCAGTTCCCCGGGTTTGCTCTTAAAGACCTATGTATTCAGTCCTTAAGTACCTGGTTAAACCCATTATTGATTACCAAAGGTAACAATAACGGACTTTCAGGTGGGTTCCCCCATTCAGAGATCTTGGGATCAAAGCCTATTCCCGGCTCCCCCAAGCTTATCGCAGGGTATCACGTCTTTCATCGCCTCTTACTGCCAAGGCATCCGCCAAACGCCCTT
>NZ_JAHVJQ010000025.1 GCF_019801145.1 Leisingera aquaemixtae | reverse complement strand
GCGGATTGATCAGGATCATCGCGCCCGGCCGCAGATCTGGTCTACTGGCTGACGCGGTGTGCATGCCCGCCTGCCGCGAACCAGCTCCCGGAGGCCCGCCATGCAACGCAAAACCTCTCTCTTCGTGCTCGCCGCAGACACCAGCGACGAAACCGTCACCGCCGCCGCCGAGGCGGCGCAGGCCCAGGACGCCTACCTGGCCTGCCTGCTGCTGGATAATCCGCCCGGCAGGCCCTATTTCGTCTCCGGCGCAACTGCCTTTGGCGCGGCTGCAATGCCCGCGGACTGGGTCGACCGCCTCCATGAGGCGCGGCAGGCGGCCGAAACCCGCGCCGGTGAAGTGAACGATCTCCTGACCCGCAGCACCTGCTCCGGCGACGTGCAATATGCGGTCTGCGCCAGCGCCGACATCCGGCTGCTCTGCGCCCAGCGGGCAAAGTCCTGCGATATCGCGCAGTTCGCCGATGGCCTCAGGGACCACGAGGCGGTGTTCCGCGAAGCCCTGCACGGCCTGCTGTTCCAGTCGCCGGTTCCGGTGATCGTGAACGGCGCGCCCTTCGGCAGCTACAGCCGCATCTTCCTGGCCTGGGACAGCAGCCTTGCCGCCTCCCGCGCCGCCCATGCGGCGCTGCCCTATCTGCGCCATGCGCAGGAAGTGGTGATCGGCTGCTTTGAATCCAGCGCCTCCGACCAGCGCGACGGCGAGGACCCGGGCACCGATGCTGCCGCCTGGCTCAGCCACCACGGCTGCAATGTCACCGTCTCGCAATTCCCCAGCGGCGGCCATGACGTCGGCCACGGCATCCAGCAGCGCGCCCGCGAGGCCGGGGCCGGCTTGGTGGTGATGGGTGCCTACGGCCATTCCCGCCTGCGCGAGGCCGTGTTTGGCGGCACCACCCGCACGATGATAGAACAGACCGGGCTGCCGGTGCTGTTCGCCCACTGAGCCCTTGCCAGCGGCCGCCGCCCCGCCCCTTTGCGCCCATAGCTTCAGGAGCCGACCGATGACCAGCCAGGCCCCGTTTGATGCCTACAAGCCCGCCGAGATTGCGGCGCTGGTGGAAAGTGCCGGAACCGCCAAGGCCCGTCTGCCGCTGCCGCAGATGTTCGTTCTGGCCATGCTGGCAGGCGCCTTCATCGGCTTCGGCGCGGCGGCCTATACCATGACCCTCACCGGCGCCGCCCCCGTGACCGGGCCGGTCCGGGTGCTGGGCGGCGCGGTGTTCTCCCTCGGCCTGATCCTGGTGGTGATTGCCGGCGCGGAGCTGTTCACCGGCAACGTGCTGATGGTGATCGCCGCGGTGGACCGCAAGATCCCGCTGCGCCTGCTGCTGCGCAGCTGGGGCGTGGTCTATGCCGGCAACCTGGCCGGCGCCGCCGGGCTGGCCGCCGCCTTTGCCCTCACCGGGCTTTTGGACGGCGCAATGGGGGATACCGCCGCGGCCCTTGCCGGGGCCAAGGCGGACCTGGCGCCGCTCCAGGCCTTCATGCGCGGCGCCCTCTGCAACGCCCTGGTCTGCCTCGCGGTCTGGCTGTCCTTTGCCGCCCGCACCGCGGCCGGCAAGGTCCTGGCCATCCTCTGGCCGATCACCGCCTTCGTGCTCCTGGGTCTCGAGCACTCCATCGCCAACATGTATTTCTTCCCCCAGGCCTGGGGCGCCGGCGCGGGCATCCCCCTTTCCGCGGCAGCCGCCAACCTGTTCTGGGTCACTCTCGGCAACATCGCCGGCGGCGCGGGCGGCGTCGCCCTGGCCTACTGGTTTGCCTTCCTGGGCGGCCGGCCGCAGCCGGTGCAGGGCGGATGCAACCAACCTTCAGCAACTGGAGAGAACCCATGAAACCAATTGTCACCCTCGCCGTTCTTGCAAATGCCCGCACCGCGCGCATCGTCGAAAACCGCGGTCCGGGCAAGGGGTTCACCGCGTCCGCCGGGCATGCCTTGCAGGCGCCGCCAGTGGTGGAGAATGCCGACCGCGCCGGCAGCCATCCGATCAGCGGCGCGCATGGGGCGGCCGCCTTCGAAGCCAGCGATCCCAAGGAGGCCGCCGAGGCAGCCTTTGCGCGCCTGATCGCAAAAGATCTGGAAAAACGGCATGCTGCAGGAGTGTTCGACCAGCTGATCCTGACGGCTGCGCCGCATATGCTGGGCCAGCTGCGGGCCGCCTTGCCGGACGCGCTGAAGGCCAAGGTGATCGGCGAGGCTGACAAGGATCTGACCCATGCCGGGCTGGACGACATCGCCGGCCACCTGAAGGACATCATCGCGGCCTGACCAGTCCGGGAGCCTGACGCTAGCGCGCCGCTGCCCCGTTGCGTCCGGGTGGGCCTGCACGATCAGTATCTGTTTCATCGCCTCAGCTCCGCCCCGCCTTGCCGCCCGGCAGCCGGATTTCCTGCAGCACCGCCAGGTAGCCCGTCAGGTCGGCCAGGGTGACCACCCCCAGCAGCCGGCGCCCCTGCGCCACCAGGAATTTGCGCCGCCCGGTGGCGGAGATCTTCGCCATCAGCTCCGCGGCCGGCATCTCCGGGCCGACCGTGTTGTCCGCATCCGCCGCCACATAGACATCGCCGACACGGGTTGCCGCCCAGTCCGCGCGCGGGGTCCGCGCCAGCAGCCCGGTGTCGGCATAGCCCAGCAGCACATCGCCCAGCACCACCGGCACAAAGCTCTTGCGCTCCGCCAGCATCACCCCGTCCGCCAGCTGCTGCAGGCTGATATCCGGCGCCGCCGAGACCGTCTCGCGGGTCATCAGGACGGCCACCGTCTTGCCCTTGAACGCCGCCGCCTGCAGCTGATGGGCATAGGTGCCCTTGGCCGCGGTCAGCACAAACACCCCGATCAGCACCTGCCACAGCGCGGCCACCGGGTTGCCGGAGAACAGCCCCACAACGCCGAAGGCAATCAGCGCATAGGCCAGGTAGCTGCTGATCCGGGTGGCGGTGGCGGTCGCCTGCAGCAGATCGCGGCTGCGGCTCCACAGGTAGGCCCTCAATATCCGCCCGCCATCCAGCGGAAAGGCCGGCGCCAGGTTGAACACCGCCAGCACCATGTTGATCAGCGCCAGGTAGCCCAGCACGTGGTTCAGCGCCATCTCCGGCGCCAGCCACCCGCCCGCCTGCGCCAGCAGCCAGAAGGCCAAGGCCAGCGCAAAGCTCATCAGCGGGCCGGCAATGGCAATCCAGAACTCGCTGGCGGCGGTCTTCGGCTCCGATCCCAGCTCGGCGACCCCGCCGAAGATGAACAGCGTGATCCCCTTGATCTCAACGCCATACCGGCGGGCCACCACCGAATGGGACATCTCGTGCAGGATCAGCGAGCCGAAGAACCCCAGCATCGCCAGCAGCGCCAGGGTGAAATACACGCTGCCGCTGGCACCGGGATAGACCATCGGGAAGAACTGCGTCGACAGGCTCCAGGTGATTAGCGCGGCAATCAGCGCCCAGCTCGGGTCGATGCGGATGTCAAACCCCTGCAGGGTGGCGATCTTGATGGCGTTTGAAAACATCGGCTCCCCTCCGGCCTGCATTTTAGGGCCAAACCGGCCCGCCCCCTCTTGATCCGGCTCAAGCCCGGAACAGGCTGCCCGCCAGATAGGCCACCGCAGCAGCGCAGGAGCCGATCAGCAGCGTCTCCAGCCCGGATTTCCACCAGGGCGCCAGCGACCAGGCGCTCTTGCTGGCGCCGATGCCGAAAAACACCGCCCCGGTGGCAAGGGCCGCCGTCAGAAACGGATCCGGCAGCCCCAGCATGAAGGGCAAGAGCGGCACGATACCCGCTGCCATGAAGGCGGCAAAGGTCGTCAGCGCCGCCGCCACCGGGTTGGGCTCGGCCGGCGCCAGCCCGTATTCGCTGGTCAGCATCAGCGACACCCATTTCTCCGGCTTGGCGGCAACCGACCGCACCGCCCCTTCCAGCACCTCGCCGCTCAGCCCCAGCTCCTGGAAGATCTGGCGCAGCTCCTCGCGCTCGCCGTCAGGATACTGGCGGATATGGCGTTTCTCCACCTTGTAGAGCCGCCGCCGGTCGTCCAGATCCGCCTTGGTGCCCAGGTAGTTGGCCGCCGCCATGGAAAACCCGTCCGCCAGCACGTTGGCAATGCCCAGGGCGATGATCACGGCTGGCGAGAACCCGGCCCCCTCGACGCCCGCGGCAATCGCAAAGGTGGTGACCGCGCCGTCAATGCCGCCGTAGACCGCGTCCCGCAGCCGCCCGGTGCCGTTGCTGCCGGCCAGGCGGCGCGCGATTTCTTCCTTGCTGTGCCCGTGGTCGCCCTTCATGCCCGCAGCATGGACCGGCACATCCGCCGCCGCATTGAGGGAGGTCAAGCCGCCACGGCTGCCCGCCCCTGGCGGCGGCGCCCGGCAAGGTAGCGCAGGGTTTTCAGCGCCTCCGGCACCAGCAGGATCGGCAGCACCAGCAGCGCGATCAGCCCCCAGTGCTCCGCCTGCAGCGGCACCGTGTGCAGCAGCACCTGCAGCGGCGGCCAGTACACCGCCGCCGCCTGCGCCCCGATGGTCACCGCCAGCGCCGCCAGCAGCAGCGGATTGCTGAAGAACCCGATCCGCCAGCACGGCAGATGCAGCGAGCGGAAGGCAAAGACGCTGGCCTTCTCAAAGACCACCATCGCGGTAAAGGCGGCGGTGCGGGCCAGATCCTCGTTGCCGTCCAGCAGATGCAGGAACAGCCACAGGCTGGCGAGCCCGGTATAAAGCCCCAGCGCCAGAATGGTCAGCAGCCCGCCCTGCCCCACGATCGGCGTGTCTTTCCGGCGCGGCGGATGCTCCATCTGGTCCGGCTCGCCCTTCTCCAGCCCCAGCGCCACCGCCGTCACCCCGTCCGTGACCAGGTTCATCCACAGGATCTGGGTGGCCAGGAATATCAGCGGCCCGCCGATCAGGATGTTGATCAGCAGCGCAATCACCTCGCCCGCGTTGGAGGACAGCAGGTAGCGCACGAATTTGCGCACATTGGTGAACTGCCGCCGCCCCTCGCCGATGGCCCGCACGATGGTGGCGAAATTATCGTCCAGCAGCACCAGGTCGGAGGCATCCTTGGCCACATCCGTGCCCCGCACCCCCATCGAGACGCCGATGTCGGCCTGTTTCAGGGCCGGCGCATCGTTCACCCCGTCGCCGGTCATCGCCACGATCTGATGCTGCCCCTGCAGGGCGGAGACGATCCGCATCTTGTGGGCGGGCCTTGTGCGGGCAAACAGCACATCCTGCTGCAAGAGCTGGTCCAGCTCCGCATCCTCCAGCGCCTCCAGCGCGTCGCCGGTCAGGGTCTTTCCGGCAGGCAGGCCCAGCTGGGCGGCAATCGCCTCAGCGGTCAGCGGGCTGTCGCCGGTGATCATGATCACCCGGATGCCCGCCGACCGGGCCGCGCCGATTGCGGCCCGCACCTCCGGCCGCGGCGGGTCGATCAGCCCGGCCAGCCCGAGGAAGGTCATATCCTGCTCGCGGATCTCTCCGCCCTGCGCTGCCCCGGCTGCCAGGCCGATCACCCGCAGCCCCTCCGCGGCCATCGCCTCATAGGCTTCGGTGATGGCTGCCGCTTCCTCCGCACCCAGCTTCCGCGGGCCGTCCTGGGTCAGCACCTCTGTGCAGATGCCCAGAACCTGCTCCGGCGCGCCCTTGGTCAGAACCTTTTCGCCGCTGCTGCCCCGCACCAGCACGCTCATCCGCTTGCGCTCGCTGCTGAACGGGATTTCCGCCGCCACCGCATCCGGCGGCGGCAGTTCCGCCCAGCCCTTGTAGCCGAGGGTGACCAGCGCGCCCTCGGTCGGGGCGCCGGTCATCTGCCAGTGGCCGCCCTCGCGGTGCAGGCTGGCATGGGTGCAGGTCAGCCCCGCTTCCAGCAGCTCTGCCAGCACCGCATCCTCCCGCGCGCCGGTGACCGCCCCCTCCCAGGCAATATGGCCGGCCGGGTCATAGCCGGTGCCGGTGACCTGATAGCTGCGGTCCAGCGTCCAGACCCGGGTCACGGTCATCTTGTTCTCGGTCAGGGTGCCGGTCTTGTCGGTGCAGATCACCGAGGCCGCACCCAGCGTTTCCACCGCCTGCAGGCGGCGCGCCAGCGCCTTCTGGCGCACCATCGCCGCCGCCCCCAGCGCCAGGGTGATGGTGACCACCGCGGGCAGCCCCTCCGGCACCATCGCCACCGACAGCGACAGGCCGGTCATGAACATCTCCGCCGCGTCCCGCCCCATGTAAAGCCCCAGCGCCAGGATCGCGGAGGCGATGGCCAGCGCCGCAAACCCCAGCTGCCGCGCCAGGCGGCCCAGCTGCACCTGCAGATTGGTCTTCTTCAGCCCCACCGCCCCGGTCAGCGCCGCGATCTCCCCGAAGGCGGTGCGCGCGCCGGTCGCCGTGACCACCGCCAGCGCCCGCCCCGCCGCCACCACCGTGCCGGCAAACACCTCCGCGGCGTCTGTGCCGGGCGCCTTGTCCACCGGAACCGATTCCCCGGTCAGCGCGCTTTCATCCAGCCGCAGCCCGGCAGCTTCCTCCAGATGCGCATCGGCGGGCACCCGCGCGCCCGCCTCCAGGATGATCAGATCGCCCGGCACCAGTTCGCGCGCCTCAATCACCTGCTCGCGCCCGTCCCGCACCGCCAGCGCCTGCGGCGACAGCATGCTGCGCAGGCTTTCCAGCGCGGTCTCCGCCCGCCATTCCTGCACAAAGCCCAGGATCCCGTTCAGCCCAATCACCAGCCCGATCGCCAGCGTGTCGGCATATTCGCCCAGCGTGAAGGCGATGATCCCGGCGGCAATCAGGATCAGCACCAGAAAATTGCTGAACTGGCGCAGGAACACTTTCAGCGGCCCGGTGCGCCGGCCCCGCGGCAGCTCGTTCCAGCCAAACGTCCGCCGCGCCGCCTCAGCCTGCTGCCGCGTCAGCCCGCAAAGCGGCCCGCCGCCGCGCTCCTCAACAGGCTCTCCCATGCTCCGACCTCCGCTGACC
>NZ_JAHVJQ010000024.1 GCF_019801145.1 Leisingera aquaemixtae | reverse complement strand
CTCGACACGCCAACTCACCCGCAAAACAATGGGGCCGAAACCGGGGGCCTTTTCGGGGCTAACGGGTCCCTCGGGTGCTTGTTTTCTTGTTTGAGAGGCCGATGGCTGGGGTGGTAGGAAACCATCAGTTCCGAGACTCTTCATCACCTTTGCCGATCCGCTAGAGAAACTGGGGCCGTTCCTGGGGCCTTTCGCTAGCTACCGGGCCGCCAGCGATCCGCTCACCTAAGATCCCAGCGCCGACATCCCAGCCGAAACATCCCAGCCAAGAAGCGCTAACCTTCCGCCTGCCATCATCCCAGCCTAGAGGTGACGGTGGAGACCCGATGGTGGCGTTGGCCGGTGTGGGGTGGTTAGACGGGGGCGTCTTTGAACTCGTCCGTCGGGACCAGAAGCAGGAACACCATCAGGGCGAGGTTCGCTGGCGGAACGAGGACTAGAAGGAACCACCAATGATTTACTCCAGTATCTCGGGTGCGGCGAACACCGAAGGCAAGAAGAACCGCTGCAACTGCTCCAATTGCCAGAAGCGACAGAACGCCCAGCCAGCTATCTGGCTCCATCAGAAACAAAGCAAACAACACCAGTGTCAGCAGCCCGGTTAGGACTTGGACGATCAGATATTCTTTCCGAGAAACCCGGCCTGAGAAGCCAAACACATAGCTCAACATCGGCCCGAGTTTACTGCCTGTTTCCTTCAGTACATCCGCGCTGACCTGTGAAAGCTCTTGAGAGACATTAGCGGCTTCGCTAGCCGCCCTGCTGACCTTTGCCGCCACCTCAGGCTGTTTTAGAACCCGTTGCCCCCTGAGCATCAACCAGCCAGCTAACCCAATTACGGTCAGTGTTGCGATAGACATGCCCATTGCTTCGACTAGTAGCGTCATTGGCTGCAGAACCACATACCAGAACCAAGCTACGCCACCAACGACCCCGGCCAAGAACAATCCTCTAAAAGTGCTTTCCATGAGCTTCCTCGTTCAAAGATGGATGGAGCCGCAAATCTGCCTACTTTCCCGCTCCTTAGCGCCGCGTAGTTTTGAAGCGTCTCTATGCCTTCCGCGCGTCGTATGCGTCTGGCGGATCATGGCAGATACAGCGTCAGCGCCTCGAATGTCTCTTAAAACCGGTAGAGCTAAAACCGTCAGTGCGCAATAGCGTTGAGTGTGAAGAGAACACCTAAAAGCCCACTCAGAGATATCGTTGCGCGGAACATGAGGTTGTTTCGGGCTGAGCGAGGTTGGTCTCAGGAAAGGCTGGCTGCCGAGGCGGGATTGAACCGTACTTACCTAAGTGCCGTCGAGCGCTCTGAGCAGAACATCTCAATCGACAATCTGTATCGGGTGGCAAAGGGGTTGGGCATCGAAAGTTGGCAACTTCTTATAAATGGCGAAGGTTGCAAGTGACTAACTCTTATGTATCTCTCTGCATGAAGTTATGGGAGGAAACCTCTATCGCCTGCTCTTTCTGGCTTTTGTATCTGCTAGGATTAGTTTTGGTGCGTCTCTCTGCCATTGTTTAACTAGGCAAGGAGACGCTCTGTAAATCTTCCGACCAGAAAAATTAACCCTCTCTGGTCTCTGCAATCAACTCTCTATAGTAAGAAATTCGCCCTCCCAACTCGCTGAAAATTTGGGGGAATCGTGCTTTGCGGAGTTCAAAATCTGTTGGAATCGAGGCATCTCCTATCATTTCTGACCATAGCTTTACCAAGATACCCTTATCTCTCAATTTGGAAAATTCCCCTACACCTGCAAAAGTGAAAGCAAAATCTGGAACCTCACGGTTTTTCATCTCCTCCTTCAGTCTTGAAAGAAGAGGGTGATGGATAGATCCACTCGTCAAGGCCGCAAAATGATCATCAGACGTTTCTATTTGATTGGAAACGACCTGAGACAAATAATTTGGAAGACGGCTTCTCTTGAGTCTATTATTGACTGGCAGGGAGTACACTGTTTGAAATGGCAAGTGGTACCCGCCTGAAACCAGCTTCGACCTGTCCCAGAAGTTCTCCCTATAAAGCCCGCGAAAGAATTCTTTGATATCAGCGGAGTTGCTTTCTGACGCACCAGATTGTTGCCACACTATTGAAACATTATTCAGAAGAGACGGCTCATCCTTCAAAAATTCCAGGCAAGTATTCTCATAGAACACTAACAAAAACTCTTTGCGCGTAGCCAAGTTGGTATCTGCCAAACGCCACCCGTCATCTTCCCAGCACCAATGAGGGCGAGAGTGCGCATTATACTTTTGAGTTCTAGAGCGAAAACTTGCCGATACTCTTCGGTTAACAAGTTGGTGCCTACCGGTTCTCGAAAATGGGCTTTCATCAGGCGCAAAGGCCATAGTTTCTGCAATTAGATCTTTCGCCAAGCTAATTCGTAGTGCCTTAGAGAGATCTTCATCTACTTCTGAAAGACCGTGCCTCTGCAAGTTAACTGGCAGATGCCCATCATTGTCTGTAATTAGTATCGTTGGGGTTGAAACAGTAATGTCAGAGCTTAGAGCGTCGTCCACTAGAACTTCATTGCTGTCCCCATAAGAATCCGGGGTGCAAATGTAAATTCCGTTACTGAACAGAGGACCTGATTGCGCACCAAACTTCCGGCCAGTACTTTTTGGGCGCCCCCAGACTACGTTGGAGTACTTGGGAACCTCCAAGGTGACCCATTTCCCATCGTTTAGGTAAACAAATTCTGGATCAATCTCTTCGAGATTTCCATCCAGGCGCACCAGCTTCGGATGGCAATTACAATACCAATCCCACGCTGCTCTGGCATCTTTGTCCCTAGAAAAAAGCCTTCCTATAGATCTCTGCTTCTCGCCATCGACATGTATTATTATCTTGGTTCCAATAGATCGATCACATTTCCGGACCTCAATAGCCTCCTTGTCCAGCTCGGCAGAAAACTTTAATCCTTTCGATTCTCCATAACGTCGCGTCTCCACTTCAATCAAGGATCCCAGCAAAAAACCTGCTAGGGCACCAATCCCGAAACGGCCAGTCCGCGCTACATCTGAATCACCGTCTACAGTGGTAAACGCCTTCTTCCATTGGGGGCTACTTCGAAACGATGCACCGGCACGAAGGAAGTAGTTTTGAACGACATCAGCATTCATTCCTATTCCTCGGTCCTCAACAACTACCTTGACGACCTTGCCGTCTTCGATAACAGGATAAACAATTACATCAGCGTCGTAGCCATTGAGCTCCTCAGAAGAGTGACACTTTTGAATGTGGTTCCTTTCAACCACTGCGTCTACACTATTTTGAATGAGCTCTCGCAATCCAACTTCGGGCCTGTTTCCATATAGCGGAGCGACAAGCAATCCAAGGAGGTCAGGGCTTGAGGCTTCAAAAGCTATTCTAGCAGGAACATACGGAGAATTCCGTGAAAAGGTCTGCTGGTCGTCGATACTGGTTCTAAGGCGCCTAAGTTTGAGCTGAAACTTGTGGAAACCTTGTGCTTCATAGCGTCCATATACTTCGCCAAGAGCCGCCCACGTCGCGTCTAATTCTGACTGAAAGCCCTCAGCCCAATTTTTGAACTTTAAAAAAGTTTCGACGGCTTCAGGTCTAGCGTCAACATATATCGCTTCTGGATCATTGTCGGCCGGAGTAATGTTTCTCACTGACTGATGAACTCGCCATTCGCCTGCAGAAAAGGGACTTCTTAGCTTTCTTAGCTTAAGCTGACTTTTGGGCGCTCTCTCTGGCTGTATCTGTAGAAAATCAGAAATTCGCAAAGCCGCCATGACGATTGGAGGATGCACATCCTGATACTCTCTTTCATGAAAGTGCTCTGCAAAAATGTCACATGCTTGGCGGAGTGACGTACCGTGGCTACGTGCAAGGAGGCCTGCAATTTCGGCTAGATCACCGGCTTGATCGTTAAAAAGCGGGATGCGTTGACCATCAACTCCTGGGAAACCAAAGACAGAAATCTCATGCGCCAAGCGAGGGTGATGTCGGCGCAGGAACTCACCAATCAAAAGCCTGTGCTTTATTGTGAACTCCGCCGGGTCGTCAGGCGGATTGGATACCGGATCAGAAGAACCGAAGAGGTTGCGAAGTTGGCGACCATCGAAACGTTTTGCTTCTAGTAAGAACTCTTCCCAGAGTTCGCACCAAGTGGTTGAGTCAAGTCGTGTCAACAGTTTGTTCTTTGATGATACGAGCTCGACAAACGCGTCGCCAGAAAGGTGCATGCCGCAATCGTGCAACAGGACTGCAAGCGCTAAGGAAGCATAGTCCGAGTTGGAGAAGCGCTGGAGAGCATCGTCTGTGAGAACTCCAAGTGCTGTGTCCAGGACTTCGGTGTTATGATCTGGGCCGTGATCAGTATACTCTGGAAAGAACTCAGGGTTTGACGAGATTATGGGTCTGCATGCCTCAATGGCGGTACTTACTATAGCGGTTAGGGAGGAATCCTTTGCAAGCGCATCGGAGATTGTCTTTGGTAGCTTCATTTTGGCATCTGCTCAGTATTTACTCTCGATATTACAAACCATGAAGGCTAGCTGTTCAAGTGGAATACACCTATGAATTGAGGGCCTGACTAACGCTTTCGCAGCGGTTTTTTGGAGCAGCAGCAAAAAAAAGCAAAGTACTCCCCGGCCAGCACGAAGCCAGCCGGGGGGCTCTATGGTATCTTCCGGGTCAGCACATACTCCGCCAGCCAACGCCAGTAGTCTTCAGCGCCAGCGAAACCCTGAGACCGAGCCGCCAGATCTTCAGCCGCCCTACGAGAAAGACCGCCATCGTATTCAGCGATAGCGGCCCTCTCCTCGAAGTCTTCAATGTTGGGAATACTCATCCCGGCACCGGAAGCCGTATCTGGTCGATGATGGACCGCTTCTGCTCGTCCGAGATCCCTGCGGAATAGATGCCGTAGGTGATCCCGTTTTCTGACCGCGCCGACTTATGACCCACCAGAGAAGCCGTGAAGTGCTCCGGAACGCCTGTTCGCTCGCACTGAGTGATGAACCACTTCCTTGTGGAGTGAAACACCAGCCTTGGTCGCTCCAGTTTCAACCGCTTTCTGACATCTGCAAACAGCTTGGAAATGCGATCAACGGTCAAGTCAGGGAATAGCGGGCCGAACTTAGGCAGGTCCGTGAACAGTTCCTCCAGCACTGGGTGCAGCGGAACTAGTCGTTCAGCAGCATCCGTCTTGAGTAAGCGCAGCTCATTTGGTCTGACCCAGGCAAAGGTTCCAAGATTTCCCTTCGACACCAGATCTTCCCGAAGCAAGCCAGCAGCTTCGCCGGAACGCATCCCCGTCAACAGGCAAGTTAGAAGCACCGGATACAGGTCGCGATCACGATCCATCAGCAGACGACGCACCTCCTCGTCGGTTGGCACGGCATAAGGCTGAGGGCGGATCTTCCGATCAAACCGAACGGTTCTGAAGGGGTTGGTATCCAGGTCTCCCTCATAGACGCACCAGTCGAGGAAATGGTTCACCTGCGACCAGATACGCTTCTGAGTTCTGACAGATATCCGAGCCGTGCCGTTGGCGGAGAAAGCGAGCAGAGCGTCCAAGCCCAAGCCTCTCGTAGACGCAGATTTACCGATCAGTGGGGAAAGCTTGGCGATTGCTCCAAGGAACTCCCGGCCATCGTCCCTCCCTAGACTGCAGAGCGACCGTTCACCGTACTTGCTAGCGAACAGTTCCACCGAATACCGCACCGACTTGTACCCGCCGTAGCGGAGCTGGTTGCTGCGTTTCTTCAGATAGAGTTCCGCGCGATCACCGGTTGGAATCTTCTCCTTCTCGATCAATGGGTTGAAGTCCGGACGATCCAGAACAGTACCAGAGGCTGCTAGAGATGTTCGCAGGCGGTCGAGAGCGGTTTCAGGTTTAGCTGCCCATGCAGGAGTAACAGCACTACTCTTTGGCCGGCTAAGTGCTTCCTCAGAGCGCGACCGAACCTCAGCCACCAGGGTCTCATAGCGTGCATTAAGCTCAGCTGCCCGAACGCGGGCAGTAGCGGCATCGCGCGTCTTCAGAGACTGCTTCAGTACCTTCTGACCAAGAGCCAGAGCGACGTCTTTCGGGAAATGGCGTCGATAGAGCCACGTGTGACCCTTCAAGTACGCATACTTGATCTGAGCAGACATAGCGTCTCCTCCTTCTAGTTTTGAGTTTGGGAAGAAAGGGCTTCAGTCGCCCTCGTAGACCCTCAGGATCAGGTCGAAGTCCGGCTCGCCGTATTCGCCTTCCAGTGGTCCGTTCAGTGAGTAGCCGCCCACACAGTCGTCGAAGACTTCAGTGATCCGGAACAGATGCTCCGGCCAATCTTCAGATGCGCGGATGACTACGATGTCGTCGGGTTGATACTCGACCATCAGTCGATCCTGGCAAACAGGACGATGATGATCTTGCCTATGACGATTTCGCCGCTGCTGGACCGTCTGGCCTTTATCGGCTTGGTCGCCAGCAGATACTTCGCAAGCATTTGAGACAGCATGATAAACCTCCGTAGTTGCTATCGATTTAGATACGGAAGGTTGCTCAAAATTTTGCTTGCGGTTTTATCCGGTCAAGCGGTAGTTATTAGCAACTTGGAGGAGTGAAGCTGCCATCAGCGCTCTGATTGAACGGAAGGATTTCCGGACAAGTTTCGACAGACTTAAGAACTGCCCACACACCTCCAAATGTGATCGAATGAATTTTCTAGCTCGAAAGAGTAACGAGGTTAGCATGGCCGATGAAGATTGGAATGCGGATGCAAGGATCGCCATAGATCTATGTAAAGATTGGGCAAATGAGTTCACAAGGGATATCCCTTGTGAAGTTTTCCTCTTTGGTAGCGCCATCTATGAAAGCGGAGATCAATTTGATGCTCAGCAGAGTGATCTGGATTTGGTCGTGTTTCTCAAAAAGAGTTACGATGCCACTGGCCGAGCGGACCTACTAACAGCTCTTAGAAAAAAGAAGGCCGAACTTGAGCTGCGCATGGTGCCAGCCCTTCGTCGCACAAATTGCCAAGAGCCAGGTGTCAGCATAGTGCCGATTACTGAAGTAGAGCTATTGGCGAATATTCACAAAAGTGGAGCTCGACGTTTTTTTGATAGGAATATCTATCTAAACTTAATAACTGACAAGGAAACTATTGGCCTGACGAATGCGAATACATGCTCCATTTCGGATGAAGGTAGGCAAGCCATTGAGTTTGTGCAGAAGACTCGGAACAATTTCCTAGCCGTAAGCGCCAACGGAACTGGCGGAATAGTTCCCTTCACTGGCGGGGATCCGTTGCCAAAGGCTCTAGCGCGCTCTGCTGCGCAACTTGTGCCCGATGTCGCCGCGGGGGCTTGGTACGATACTCGTTTCGGCTTGGAGTTTATCTTTGAGGAACTTAGCAAGCGGCGCTCGGATTCAACTAAGCTGGCGAGACTATATAGAAGCCTGTCTATAAGAAGGGGCGGGAGAGGGAGAAGCCAACCGCTCTCTGACTATGATCAATTGCTGCTAGCGGAAATTTTGTTTGATTGCGCTTCGACACTACCACTTGAGCCAATGGTCACATGGGAAATTCGGTTTGCAGGGGACACACGATCTCAACCTCTGCGTCGCAGGCTTTTACAAAGCCTGAGAAGCTTGATTCCTGGTGCTCAAATCTTAGGCTTGTTTGAAGGAAGTGTCGTCGTCCAGCTACGCAGTTCGCATAGCAGTTACCTAACGGCTGAAAGGTTGCACGAAATCGGAGCCCTAGAGGTTTTCTTCGATGTTCCTGAGGTTAGCCTTTCGCTGCTGACGGAAGGCGCCGAGCGCAGTCGCTTCAAACATGAAGGGAAATTTGATCGAGTTGCTGAGCGTATTGCTAACTGGCAACCGAATCTTGGTGGTGAAATTGTCACGGAAACGGAATTGCAAAACAGTCTCTTTGACTGGTTGAGCCGTGACGACTTTTTGAATGATGCCCTAATCGTTCGCGAGGCGCTTATTGGAGGGGCTGAGCGACAATTCAGAGCAGATCTTGTTGTTCACTTCCTAGAAACAGCACATGATTCCACTGTGGTTATCGAGCTGGCCAGACTACGAAGTCGCACTAGCTTTTTCCGGCAGATTGATAGACTTCGGCGGCTTAATCCCCCTGCAATTCTTGTAGCCGTCGGAACGCCCAAACTACTGAAGGATCTGGAGGGCGACATTCAACAGTTTCTCACGGTGGAAAGTGCATTTAAAGTTGTGCCTATTTTTCTTGATGGGGACTGACTTCCCGCCAGAAATCTTGAATTTCAAGTGTCCAAGCTAGACCGCCTTTCCACTCTGACGGGATTGAAGGGGCGCACCTAACACAACATGCCGGAGAGATCTGAGACAATATGAAGACACTCAAATCGATCAGCTAGTGGCTGGTAAGTGTTTCTTGAGTATTGCGATAAAGGATTTCGGGATATTCAGAAGAGGGTAGCTTCGGTGAAAATAGTAAATTTGGAAAGAAACACATTAAATGACTGAATATAGGTTCAGGTGCCTCGGACCTTTCTACTTCTCGACCTATAAGGACAAGCGTGGCCTGCGAACTATCAAGCATTTTGAAGCTCGTGATGAGGTGTTCCAGCAGGCTGAAGCGATTGCACATAAGGTAGGCGTGAAGGACATATACTCTACTGTAGGGCTGTATGTGATGGGCCTTTCACCTTCGGGAAGTTCCGTGACGTGGCCCTATTACGTTGGTCGAGCTTCACGACAGACACTTCATGCTCGCCTGTTTCAAGCCCAGGATAAGCCAAAGAAATATGCTGGAATTTTGTCAGAATACCAACGCGCCAGACCGTTTATTTATCTATTCCCCATGCTTACCACTGCTGGAAATCAAGTGAAGGTCACCAAACAGGGCACCAAGGTTTTTAAGACTATTTCCGAAGCAGAATATATGATGATCGGTCATGCGATGAATGTGAACCCATGGCTACACAATGTGCAGAATGTGGTTTCCCTCAATCGCTTTTCTATCGATGGCACACCTCAGGCTGACAAGCGCGAGACGATACACGCTAAAGAATTTAGAACGATGATGGGCTTCGACTTTGGCGAAGTGCGCTCTGAAAGTGTTCGGGAGGCCTCGATTGAAGCTTTCGAACAAGAAGATGCTAGGTCAAAGCTACTCGCTGATACCAGTCCCTCAGATCTCTCTTTGGCGACAAGCGCCTCAACCTAGATGTGAAACCTTTTCTAATTTTTCTCTCGAGAACACTCGAACTTCCGTCTAACCACCCCACACCGGCCAACGCCACCATCGGGTCTCCACCGTCACCTCTAGGCTGGGATGATGGCAGGCGGAAGGTTAGCGCTTCTTGGCTGGGATGTTTCGGCTGGGATGTCGGCGCTGGGATCTTAGGTGAGCGGATCGCTGGCGGCCCGGTAGCTAGCGAAAGGCCCCAGGAACGGCCCCAGTTTCTCTAGCGGATCGGCAAAGGTGATGAAGAGTCTCGGAACTGATGGTTTCCTACCACCCCAGCCATCGGCCTCTCACACAAGAAAACAAGCATCCGGCGCACCCGTTAGCCCCGAAAAGGCCCCCGGTTTCGGCCCCAGTTGGTTGGCGTGCTGTTGGCGTGTCGGG
>NZ_JAHVJQ010000023.1 GCF_019801145.1 Leisingera aquaemixtae | reverse complement strand
CGGCGGAGACGATGTTCTCCGAGGCGATCAGCTCGATCTCGTCGCGCTGGCGGCCCAGTTCCGCGGTGATCGAGGCATAAAGCTCAGGATCGCGCTCGGCGAGGGTTTGGGTGAAAAAGAGGTCTTTGGACATTCGGGGCTCCTGTCTATCCTGTCCAGCCAAGCCCAGCAGCAACGCAGTTCATCGACTGCATCAGCGGGACCGGCACTGTTGAAGGCTTTTCGGCGCGATTTTCCCGCAGGAGCCGCACCTGCGTCTCGTGAATTTCACGCAGCATGTTTTCCACACGGGTGAAGCGGGCGCGCAGCCGCGGAAAGCGCACCGCCAGGCTGCTGTCTCCGGTCAGGAACAGGATTGCCTCGCAGGCAAGCTGATACTCCTTGCGGATGGAGCCAAAGATGCGCTCCCGGATTTCAGCGTCCTGCACCAGCGTTGCGTAGTCGGCGGCGATCTCCATGTCGCTTTGCAGCAGGGTCTTTTCGACCTCGTCCACCACCAGGCGGAACAGCGGCGAACCCGCGAACATGTCCTGCAGCACCGCATCGCCGCGCGCGCCGCGGAACTTGCGGAAGCTGGCAACCGCCGAGCCGAATCCGTACCAGCCGGTGATCATGTGGCGGTTCTGCGACCAGGCAAAGACCCAGGGGATCGCGCGCAGGTCATCCAATGACCCAGCCCCGAAACGCCGGGCCGGGCGTGAACCGATCTTGAGCATGGCCAGTTCTTCCACCGGGCTGGCCTGCTGGAAATAATCCAGGAAACCCTGTGCGTTTAGCAGGTTGGAATAGGCCGCCTGTGACATCCCCGCGAGCGCTTCGAACGCGTCATCGAATTCCGGATTTACAGGCGGCGTGTCTTCTTGCAGCGAGTGGCGCAGCACCGAGGACGCCATCAGCTCCAACTGATGCAGGGCGGTGCCGCGGTTGGCGTATTTCGAACTGACGACCTCGCCCTGTTCGGTGATCCGCATCCGGCCCGCGATGGTGCCTGCGGGCTGCGCGGCAATGGCGCGCTCCGCAGGTGCCCCGCCGCGGGAGACCGAGCCGCCGCGTCCGTGGAAGAACACCGGCTTCATCCGGTGCGCCTTCAGGGTGCGGGTGATCAGGCGCTGCGCCTTTTCCAGCTCCCAGGTGGAGCAGAGGAAGCCGCCGTCCTTGTTGCTGTCGGAATAGCCCAGCATCACCTCGATCCGGTTGTCGCCGGATTTCAGAGAGCGGCGGGCAAAAGGCACGTCCAGCAACCCGTCAAGGATACCGGGGGCCGCACGCAGGTCGCCGATGGTTTCAAACAGCGGCACCACCTTGAGCGCGGCCTTCTCAGCCCCGAAGCCGGCATAGCGCGCCAGCAAGTAGACCCCCAGCAGGTCATCGGTGGAACGGGTCATCGACAGGATGAACGGCCCCATCGCCTGCGGATCTTCTCCTGCACCGGCATCGCGCATCAGCCGCAGCAGCTTCAGCAGTTCGCCGCTTTGCGGGCTCAGCTCATCCGGTGTCATATAAGGAAGCGAGGCGCTGCCCAGCTCCTTGCGCAGACGCGTGGACCATTCCGGGCTGCCGAACTCCGGCACTTCGCCGGACCGCGCCCAGATTTCGGTCAGCGTTTCCGTGGTCACGGTGGAGTTCTGGCGGATATCCAGCGTCACCGTGCGGAAGCCAAAGACATCGGCCTGCCAGCGGATCGGCCGCACATAGCGGGCCGCCAGGCGGTGCGCGCCGATTTCCTCAAGCGCCTCTTCCACTTCTGTCAGGTCGGCAACAAAGTCACCCAGGTGTTTATAGGCGCCGGTTTCCTCCTCAGCGGTGGCCTTGATCCGCGCCAGGATCGCGGTCAGCGCCTGGCGGAAGACTTCACCCGGATTGCGGGCAGACAGCGCCGCGGCACCGGGCGCCGCGGCAATAACCTTTGCCAGCCGGGCAGAGGCGCTGTCCGGCAAGGCGAACACCGCCGCCGAAATCGAGATCCGCTCCGCCGCGGTGGTCAGCGTCTTCTGATAGCGTTTCAGAATTGCCGCGCGGTTCGCGGTCAGCGCTGCCGCCGTGGCCTCCACCGTCACATTCGGGTTGCCGTCGCGGTCGCCGCCGATCCAGGAATGGAATTTGAGGCAGGGCGCATCAGCGCTTTCGCCCAGCCGCGGCCCGGCTGCTGCGATGTAGCGCTCAAACAGCTGCGGCACCGCCTCGTACAGGCTGTCGCGGAAGAACTGCAGCCCCCATTGGATTTCATCCTGCAGGCTGGGCCGGTCGCGGCGCAGCTCGCCCGTCATCCACAACAGGTCGATTTCCGACCGCAGGTCCGCCAGCAAATCAGCGCGCTCGCGCGGGGTCCAGCGCTTGGCCTCCAGCGACACCAGCCCGCGGTAGATACGGCGGTGGATTTCCAGGATGGTGACACGCTTGGCCTCGGTCGGATGCGCGGTCAGGGTCGGGCCGATGGAAAACTGGCTGGCGACCTCCTGCAGCCGTTCCGGCGTGGCCAGTTCCCCGGCCAGATCCAGCGCGCGGGCAAAGCTGCCTTCGACCACTTCCGGGCCGTCCTGCGTTTCCGCCATGCGGCGGTCGCGCATGGCGGCGTTTTCCTCGACAATCTTCAGCAGCTGAAACCAGATGTTGAAGGCCTGCATATAGGCGGTCGCAGGCTGCCCGTCCGACAGGTCCCAAGCTGTCTCAGCGACAGCCTTTGCGGCAACCTCCGGCGCCCGCTGGCGCAGCACATCCAGCCACAGGGCGTGCAGCTCGGACCGCAGGCCGGCGGCATAGCCGGAGTCTTCATAGTCGGCATGGGTTGTTTCGGCAGGATCACCCATCACATCACCCGGTCGCGCGGCTCGCGCCCTGCAAAGAAATCGGTCAGGTTATCCAGCACGCGGAAGCCCATCGCCTCGCGCGCCTCCCGGGTGGCACTGCCCAGGTGCGGCAGCATCACCAGGTTGTCGCAATCCATCAGGTCGGGGTTGATGCGCGGCTCGCCGTCGAACACATCCAGCCCGGCGCCGCCGATGGTTTCGAACCACAGGGCACGGGACAGGGCCAGCTCGTCGATCACCTCGCCGCGGGCGGTATTGATAAGGAATGCATCCGGCTTCATCAGGTTCAGCATCCGGGTATTGATCAGATGCCGGTTGGCAGGCCCGCCCGGGCAGTGCAGCGAGACAAAGTCGCACTGCGGCATCAGCTCTTCCAGGCTGTCCGCCTGGATGGCGTTGTAGCGGGCCAGGATATCGGGGGACACGCGGGAGCGGTTCTGCACCACGATCTTCATGCCGAACCCGTGGTGGGCGCGGCGGGCCATCTCCTGGCCGATGCGGCCAAAGCCTACGATGCCCAGCGTCTTGCCGGAAACCTTAGTTCCGACCAGATGGGTCGGGCGCCAGCCGGTCCATTCGCCGGCACGCAGCTCGCGCTCGCCTTCGCTTGCACGGCGGGCCACCATCAGCAGCAGCGTCATGGCGATGTCAGCGGTGCATTCGCTCAGCACATCCGGGGTGTTGGTCACGGTCATGCCGTGGCCCGCTGCACCATGCATATCAATGTGGGAGTAGCCGACACCGTAGTTGGCAAGGATCCGAGCCTGGGGTTTGGCAACGTCGAACGCCTTGGCCGAGATCTTGTCAGTTACCGTCGGCAGCACTGCGTCATAGGATTTCAGCGCATCGCGCAGGTCCTCTTCGCTCAGCGGCTTGTCACTTGTGTTCAGCACAGCATCGAAGGCCTCGGAAAGCTGCGCCTCCACTGCGGCGGGCCAGCGGCGGGTCACCAGAACCTTTGGCTTTGCCATGATGTCATCTCCCTGACGTGCTTGTGCTTTTGCTTTATTAATGCGCTCCACCCCCGCCATTGCCCCGGGCCAAGGGTGGAGCGTTGCGCCTGTTCCGTTGCCGGATCAGGCGGCGTTCTTTTTCATCACGCTTGCGATGGTTTCGCCGATCACGGCGGGGTTCTCGGCAACGGTCACGCCCGCGGCCGACAGGATTTCCACCTTCTCGGAAGCGGATTCACCGAAAGCCGAGATGATCGCGCCCGCGTGGCCCATGGTGCGCCCCTTGGGTGCGGTCAGACCCGCGACATAGGCCACAACCGGCTTGGTTACGTGGTTCTTGATGTAATCCGCCGCTTCCGCTTCCTGCGGGCCGCCGATTTCACCGATCATTGCGATGACCTCGGTCTCCGGATCCTTCTCGAACCACTCCAGGATGTCCTTGAAGGAGGAGCCGTTGATCGGGTCGCCGCCGATGCCGACCGAGGTGGAAACCCCCAGGCCCAACTCTTTCAGCTGCGCCGCGGCCTCATACCCCAGGGTGCCGGACCGGCCGATGATGCCCACGGTGCCCGGCAGGTAGATGTGGCCCGGCATGATGCCCAGCAGCGCCTTGCCCGGCGAGATGGTGCCCGCGCAGTTGGGGCCGGTTAGGATCATCCGCTTGTCCTTGGGGTAGCGGTACATGTAGCGCTTCACCCGGATCATGTCCTGGGCCGGGATGCCGTCGGTGATGCAGACGCAGTAGTTGATGCCCGCATCCGCCGCTTCCATGATGGAGTCGGCAGCAAACGGCGGCGGCACGAACACCAGCGAGGCATTGGCGCCGGTGGCCTCAACCGCTTCTTTCACGGTGTTGAAGACCGGTACGCCCTCGACGGTTTCGCCGCCCTTGCCCGGCACCACGCCGCCCACGACGTTGGTTCCGTATTCGATCATGTCCTTGGTGTGGAACCGGGCGATCTTGCCGGTGATGCCCTGGACGATGACACGGCTTTCGCGATCAAGAAGGATGCTCATTTGACGGCCCTCACACGGGTGTTTTGATCAAGGTCGTTTTTCCAGGCGCCGACGGCCCGCTCAGCGGCTTCCATCAGCGAGGTTGCGCGGATCAGCGGCAGGCCGCTTTGCGCCAGGATCTTCTGGCCTTCCTCCACGTTGGTGCCGGCAAGGCGGACCACCACGGGCACGTCGACCTGCACTTCCTTCAGCGCCTGCACGACGCCTTCGGCAACCCAGTCGCAGCGGTTGATGCCGGCGAAGATGTTGACCAGAACCGCCTGCACATTGCTGTCGGACATCACCAGGCGGAACGCCTTGGCGACCCGTTCCGGGGTTGCGCCGCCGCCGATGTCCAGGAAGTTGGCAGGCTCGCCGCCGGCCAGCTTGATGGTGTCCATGGTCGCCATCGCTAGGCCTGCGCCGTTCACGATGCAGCCGATGTTGCCTTCCAGGCCGACATAGGACAGGCCGCGGTCGGCGGCGCGGGCTTCGCGCGGGTCTTCCTGGGATTTGTCGCGCAGCTCGGCGATCTGCGGGTGGCGGAACAGGGCATTGTCGTCAAAGGTCATCTTGGCGTCCAGCGCGATGACCCGGTTGTCCGAAGTGACCACCAGCGGGTTGATCTCAACCATGGTGGCGTCCAGTTCGGAAAACGCCTGGTAGCAGCCCTTCAGCGTGCGCACCATCTGCTGCGTCAGCGCCGGTTCGATGCCCAGCTGGAACGCGATCTCGCGCGCCTGGAAGTCCTGCAGGCCGACAGCCGGCTCAACGGTCGACCGCACGATCGACTCGGGCCGCTCGGCTGAGATCTCCTCAATCTCCATACCGCCCTCGGACGAGGCAACGATCATCACCCGCTGGCTGGACCGGTCCAGCACGAAACCCAGGTAGATCTCGCGGGCGATCGGCACCGCGCCCTCGACATAGACACGGTAGATGCCTTTGCCCTCGGGGCCGGTCTGGTGAGTCACCAGTTTCTTGCCGAACAGGTTCTCGGTCGCCTCATAGATCTCGGCTTCCGAATTGCACAGCTTGACGCCGCCCGCCTTGCCGCGACCGCCGGCGTGAACCTGGGCCTTGACGATCCATTTGTCGCCGCCCAGTTCCCGCGCGCGGTAGGCTGCCTGCTCGGGGCTGTAGGCCAGCGCGCCCGGCGGGACGGTCACGCCGAAGTTGCTGAGAACTTCCTTGGCCTGATATTCATGAATGTCCATTGGTTTCCTCCCTATGGAGCGGGCTTATTCGGCCGCAACCGCGGCGTTGTAGTGGCGGTCGAGCAGCGCGTTGATCTCTTCCATGTTCACCTGGGCACCCATGTCGTTCATCGCCGTGCCGAAACGGTTGACGATGTCGGTGATCGCGGCCGGGGTGATCTGGTTCAGGATGCCGATGCGGACCTGGACCGGCTCCGACAGAGTCGGCCAGATGCCAAAGCCCACGGCGCGGCAGTTGCCCACCAGCTCCTTTTCGCGCCCCGCCAGATCGCCAGGCAAATTCAGGACCACCAGGCTGGTCATGTTGCTGGTCACGTCGCAGCCCATGGCGGTCACGGCGTCGCGCAGCACCTTCTCGTGGAACGCATAATCGCGGGCCTTCTGGGCACGGCCATGCTGCAGGGTGATGCGCAGCGCCTCGTGGAAAGCGGCAACCGCATAGCCCGAGTGCGTGCGGTGGTAGGTGCCGGCGGCAACGTCCTGCCCGTCCACGATGCCCCAGTGGCGGGCCTCCAGGATCGGGTTGTGGACATAGGAATGGCAGCCGTTCTCACGCACGGTCTGGATGTACCGGTCGGTGAAAGAGACCGGCGCGTAAGTAAGCGGCAGGCAAAGCACGCCTTTTTGCGGACAGGAAGCCCAGCCGGCAACACCCGGGTAGTCGTCGATCGAGAAGTCTTCGATGCCCAGCGAGGACACCGCATCGATCAGGCCCATCACGCCGTGCTTGACGCATGCGTCCGAAAAGCCCTTGAGGTCGTTGATGCGGCCCGAGCCGGTTTCCCAATGCGCCATGAACGCCCACTTGGGCTTCTTCTCAGCCAGCACCTGCTCCACCAGCTTGCCGGAAACCGACTCGCCGTGCGGCACGTCGACCACGGTGACGGAGGCCGGCTGCGGGTTCATCGGATTGGCAGCCAACTCCTCGCGGGTGGCGGCCTTCATCCGGATGGTCATTGCGTCGATGCCGGAGAAGGTGCCATTCTGGAAGGCAACCACGGTGTCACCCGGCAGGATCGCGTTCAGCATGCAGTCCAGGCCCGAGAAGCCGGTGCCGCCGACGCCGTAGGTGTAGGTGTTGGCGGTGCCCCACAGGTCGCGCAGCATCTGCTTGCACTCGATCATGCCGCGCAGCACATCCGCCTGCATGTGATCGGCCAGGCCGGTGTTGGCAAAGGCCTGCAGCACGCGGGGGTCGGTATTGCCCGGGCCAGGGCCGGCGGCCAGGGTCTCCGGGATTTCCAGGCCGGGGAAGATCGTGGGTTCTGTCATCGGGTCAAACCTCTGTTGGTGTTCGTTTGCCGATGCGCCGGAGGACACGGGCCTTCTTCGCTGTGGGAAGGTTTGTTTCCTGTCGGTCAACATCTGTTAACGCTAGGAAAACCCAGGTCGACAAAACCCGCAACATTCCTATATCCTGCTTTTGGGTATCTAAACGGGTGGCAAAAAACCTACCCGAACTGGTAAAAATACCGTTGTATACCGAAAATGACCCCACCCGTTTGGGTAGTTTTTAACAAAAGGGCACCAAATGGCTCCTATAAGCGACAAAGTTTCCCCGATATCGGTCATGCTTGCTGACGCAAATCCGCTGGTGCTGTCGGCCATGTCCGAGATCTTCGAAAAGGACCCGCGATTCTCGCTGGTCGCCACCTCCGCCACCGCCGAAGGCTTCCTCGGAACGGTTATGCGGGTGCCGGTCCAGGTCGGGATCATCGACTGGAACCTGCCCGCGCTTGGCGGCGCCAAGCTGATCGAGGTGCTGCGCGATCAGGCCAACGCGCCGCGGCTGGTGGTCTATGCCGACGACAGCGGCGACGTGCCGCGCAAGGCGATGAGCGCAGGCGCCGCCGGCTTTGCACCCCGTTCCAGCGCTGTCGACGGGCTGCTGGACACCTGCCTGGCGGTGGCCGCGGGCAAGATGGTGTTTCCCTTCCTCGACGTCCGGGGCCTCCAGACCGATCCGATCGAGCAGCTGTCGCGCCGCGAGCGCACCATGCTCGAGGCGCTGTCCAAGGGGCTCACCAACAAGGAGCTCAGCAAGGAGCTGGGGATTTCGACCAACACGGTGAAATTCCACTTGTCGAACCTCTACGAAAAACTCTCGGTCAAAAACCGCGCCCAGGCGATTGCGTTCTACTACGCCAACCGCGCCGCCAAAGGCGATTTCAGCCTGGAGGAATGACCCTGGTGCGAGGCGCAGCGCCTCGCACGCGCGTACGCACACGCGTACGCACGCGAGCGCGCGACGCGCGGGCACGCTCACGCGCGAATGTATTTAAATGAAAACTTTTTTCTTGACAGGAAACACCCTCATGAGGAATGCCTAAGGAGGAGAGGACGAAACCCCATTGCGAATGAGGAGCGCACCCATGTCGTTTCATACCGTCGAACAGGCCCCTGGCCGCCTGAACCGCAGCGAGCTGGCAATCCCCGGCTCTCAGCCCCAAATGTTTGAGAAAGCAGCAAAATCCGATGTCGACGTGATCTTCCTGGATCTCGAAGACGCGGTTGCCCCGGACGAGAAAGACCAGGCCCGCAAGAACATCATCAAGGCCCTGAACGAGATCGATTGGGGCAACAAATCCATGTCGGTGCGAATCAACGGCCTCGACACCCACTACATGTACCGCGATGTGGTCGATGTGGTTGAACAGGCTGGCGAACGCCTTGACCTGATCATGGTCCCCAAGGTGGGCACCGCAGCCGATGTTTACGCCGTCGACATGCTGGTCACCCAGATCGAAGACGCCAAAGGCTACAAGAAGCGGATCGGCTTCGAGCACATCATCGAGACCGCGCTCGGCATGCAGAACGTGAGTGAAATTGCCGCAGCCTCCAAGCGCAATGAATCGCTGCATTTCGGCGTTGCCGACTATGCCGCCTCGACCCGTGCCCGCACCACCATCATCGGCGGCGTGAACCCGGATTACTCGGTGCTGACCGACCCGGCCGCAGACGGCTCGCGCGATGTGCACTGGGGCGACATGTGGCACTATGCGCTGGCCCGCATGGTGGTTGCCGCGCGCGCCAACGGCCTGCGCCCGATCGACGGCCCGTTCGGCGATTTCCAGGACAAGGAAGGCTACAAGGCCGCCGCAAAACGCGCCGCTGTGCTGGGCTGCGAGGGCAAGTGGGCCATCCACCCCAGCCAGATCGAACTGGCCAACGAGGTGATGTCGCCGTCGGACGCGGAAATCACCAAGGCGCACCGCATCCTGGAAGCGATGGCAGAAGCTGAAGCCGCCGGCAAAGGCGCGGTATCGCTGGACGGCCGCCTGATTGACTATGCCTCGATCCGTCAGGCAGAAGTGCTGGTGGAAAAGGCCAAGCAGATCGCCGGCAACTAAGCCGCCGTTCACTTTCAAGACCTTACGCCGTCCCGGCATTGGCCGGGGCGGCTGATCGCCGCTATGCCAGGGAGATGCAGATGACCGGATTGCTGACCACCGCCAAGGCCTTGTTCCAGGCCGCTGTCGACCGCGCAGACCCGGCCAAGGCCCTGCGCGCCCAGCTGGCGTCTTCCCCGCTTCCCCCGCTGCCCGAGGGCGGCAAGAACGTGCTGCTGGCCGTCGGCAAGGCTGCCATCCCGATGATGCGCGAAGCACTGGCGCTGATCCCGGATGCCAAGCAGGCCTTGGCAATCACAAACTCTGAGAATTACACGGAAATTCCCGGCGCCACGGTGATCTGCGGCGCCCATCCTGTGCCGGATGAAACCAGCGCCGCCGCAGGCCTGGCGGCCATTGAACTGGCGCGCTCTCTTGGCCCCAATGACCGGCTGATCGCGCTGATTTCCGGCGGCGGCTCTGCCCTGATGGTGGCGCCCGCCCCCGGCCTGACGCTGGCGGACAAGGCCGCGGTGAACAAGCTGCTGCTCGCTTCGGGCCTTGAGATCAACGAGATGAACCTGATCCGCCAGCAGCTGTCCGACACCAAGGGCGGCGGATTGCTGCGCCATGCCGCGCCAGCCCGGGTGCAGGCCTTTATCCTGTCGGACGTGATCGGCGACGACCTGCGCGCCATTGCCTCCGGCCCCACCGTGGCGCCGATCGGCACCCGTTCCCAAGCGCGGGAGATCCTCCAGCGCGCGGGCATCTGGGACAGCGCGCCGCAGACCGTCAGAACCTGCCTCAGCGCCGCTGACGAAACCCAAGCCGCCCCGCCCGCCGCCGCCAACACCCTGATCGGCTCCAACCGCCACAGCCTCAAGGCAATGATGGCCGCCGCCGCGGAGGACTGGAGCCCGAAGCTGGTCTCCCACCGTCTGGTGGGCGATGTGGCGGAGGCAGCCGAAGCAGTTGTAAAAGCAGCGGAAACCGCCCCCAAGGACAAGCCGGTCGCGCTGATCTTCGGCGGTGAAACCACGGTGCAGCTCCGCGGCACCGGCCTTGGCGGCCGCAACCAGGAACTGGCTCTGCGCGTTGCCAAACTGGGCGCCGAACGGCTCAGCGGCGACTGGCTGTTCCTCTCCGGCGGCACCGACGGGCGCGACGGCCCCACCGACGCCGCAGGCGGCATCGCCACCCCCGCCACCTGGGAGGCCATCAGGGCGGCCGGTCAGGACCCGGACACACTGCTGGCCAACAACGACAGCTACGCGGCCCTCAAGGCCGCCGGCGCGCTCCTTGTGACCGGCGGCACCGGCACCAACGTGGCCGATGTGCAGGTCTTTCTGAGGCTGCCCGGCTAACTACCGGACGGCTCCCGCTTTTCATCTTTCCGGAAATATCCCGCCCCGCTGCCCGTCAGGCGGCTTTGCCGCCGATAGGGGAGGCTTCCGCACCTGCCACAGGTATTGCGTTTAAGCCGGCACGCGCTTCTCGCCCCATTCGGCCAGATCGTTCACCAGCATCAGCGCCACCCGCCGGAACACCTGGCGCAGCCGCTCCACATGCGGTCCTTCCAGCTTCAGTTCCGCCAGCGCCTGATCCATGCATTTCAGCCAGTTCTCGGCATCTTCCTCGGTGATCGGCACATGGGCATGCATCAGCTTCACGTCCATGTGGCCGTGCTTTTCCTCGTAATACCGGCGCCCGCCCATAAACCCAGACAGGAAATTGAACTGCTCGATGCGGGCATGATCCATGCCATGCCCGCGCTTATGCAGTTTGACGATCTGGGCGCCGGTCTCGGTTTCCTCGACAATGTCGTAGAACCGCTCGACCAGGGTGCGCAGCACCGCCTCGCCGCCGATCTGCTCTATCAGCTTCTGAACCATTTAACCTCCCTGCCCCGAACGGCCGGCCTCAGGATTGAGGCCGGGTCTTCTTGGGGTCGTAATGCGCAAAGGGCACGATCCTGGCGGGCAGCCGTTTCTGATGCCCGTCAAGCTTGCCGATTTCCACCTCTGTCCCAACCTCCGAGCAGGACACATCCACCCGCGCCAGCGCAATGTTCTTGCCCAGGAGCGGCGAGCGCATCGACGAGGTCACCTCACCGATTTGCGCCCGGCCAATATGGACGCAGTCGCCATGGCCTACGTCGATCGCCGAGTCGATATCCAGCCCCACCAGCTTGCGCGCAGGCGTGGTCTTGCGCCGGATCAGCGCGTCGCGGCCAATGAAATCATCCTCTTTCGATTTCAGCGGCACCGTGAAGCCGATGCCGGCCTCAAACGGGTCTGTCTGGTCAGAGAAGTCATAGCCTGCAAAGATCAGCCCGGCCTCGATCCGCACCATATCCAGCGCCTCCAGCCCCATCGGGTGGATGCCATGGGCCTTGCCGGCCCCCCAGACCGCATCAAAGACTTCGCTGGCATGTTTCGGGTGGCAGAAAATCTCATATCCCAGCTCGCCGGTATAACCGGTCCGCGACACCACCACCGGCACACCCTGATCATCGCCGATGCGTGCGGGGGTGAAGCGGAACCAGCCCAGCTCCTCTAGCGTCGGGTTATGCGGCGCTGTCCAGATGATCTTCTTCAGCAGGTCCCGGCTTTCGGGGCCCTGCACCGCGATATTGTGCTGCATGTCGGTCGAGGAGCGGATCAGCACGTTCAAGCCCAGCTTCTCCGCCTGCTCGCGGATCCATTCCCCGCCGTAGTCCGAGCCGCCGATCCAGCGGAAATTATCCTTGCCCAGACGGAACACGGTGCCGTCGTCGATCATGCCGCCATGCGGGTAGCACATCGCGGTATAAACCACCTGCCCCACCGCCAGCTTCTTGATGTTGCGGGTGAAGATATACTGACACAGCGCCTCGGCATCCGGTCCGGTGATCTCGAACTTGCGCAGGGCAGACAGGTCCAGCACCACGCATTTCTCGCGGCAGGCCCAGTATTCCTCCAGCGGTCCGGACTCGGCATAGCAATTGGCCAGCCAGAACCCGTTATACTCGATGAAGTTGCGGGTCATCTTGCTGAGGCGGTCGTGGAAACCGGTTTCCTTGGTCATCTTGGGCTCCGATTCAGGGGTCGCGCGGAACGCAATTGCCCGCTTGAAGGTCTCTTGGCCGCTGTAAGTGCGGACGTGAATGTCGGTGGGGTTCCAGCCATTGGCGGCGCTGGTGTCATCCGGGCAGGCCGAGCTGACACAGACCAGATCGGTCAAGGCCCGCAACAGCACGTAGTCGCCGGGCCGGGTCCATGGCTCGTCAGCGTACATCACGCCATGATCATCCAGCCCTGTGTTGAAGAAGAAGTTGATCGCCATCCAGCCCGCCCGCGGCGTCACCCCATGGGCCGCAAGCGCGCCGTTGAAGTTGTCCGAGCAATTCACATGGCCGGGATAGCCGATGTCATCGTAGTATTTCGCGGCGCAGGCCAAGGCAAAGGCATCATGCCGGCCCACGGTGTCCTGCACCACTTCGACCAGCGGCAGCATGTCCTGATCATAGTATTTCGCATGCAGCCCCGGCATCGGATAGGCATGGCCCATCAGCGTCCGGGTGGTGGTCACATCCAGCGCATGCTCTACACCCTTGTCCAGCTTGCGGGCGGCGAAGCACTGGAAATCCGTGCACTGGCGGCCATCCACATCAATGATCTGGATGTAATCCCCCGCCTTCACGAAGTAGCTCTCCGCGGTGGCGCTGTGCACCCGCACCTCATTGACCGGTTCCGCCAGCGGATCCGGCAATTCAAACCGCGCCACCTGCTTGATCACCGCACGCTTGACCATGACGGTCAGCGGCGTTGCCGTGTCCTGGCGTTCGAAATCCATGATGCCGCCGGGTGCAGCGATGATCGCCACGCCGTCGCGCTGCGCGGTAAAGCTCTCTTCCGTCTTGGCAGGCGTCGCCGCATCAAAGAACCGGACTGCACCACCCTTTGCCAGATCGATGCCGCGCGCCTCCATTCCCATCCGCAGCCCCCGCAGGGACTGATCCGAGGATGTCAGCAGCGCCTTAAGGCCGCCTGCATCGCTGTTCGCCGCGGCGCCGATGATCCCGGCGTCAATGCGCCCCTTGTCCTCTGCCGCGATGATCTCGCAGGGCTGCCCGCCCTCGTCGTTGATCACCGTCACCGTGTCGCCGGTTTCCACCCGGATCAGGATCGCGCCGCAGCCCTCAACCACATAACGCTCGGTTCCCTTGGGCAGAGAGAACACCGATGGCTGATACAGTCCGGAAGGTTTCGGCGGCCCTTTGACGACCTCAGGGAAGCTCATGTCATTCATCGCGCATCTCCTGTTGGACTCCGGCCAAAAATTGCCCAGCCGGAATATTTATTTATTGAAAAGAATATTGCTTTCCTCCACCCTAATCAACAAACATGTTGATTTTCTGCGGAAAAACGGCAGATGCCCGGGATGCGGCATTTTCCTGGGGGTGAATGCCGCAAACGAAAGGTTAACCGCCATGCACGCGCTCTTTCTTGGTCTGGCCGCGGCTGTTGCCTGGGGGATCCATGACCTATGCGTGCGGTTTGTTTCGCAAAGAACCGGCATCCTTCCGGCCATGCTGGTGGCCTTTGCCACCGGGGCGATTCTGGTTGCCGCAGCTGCAGCAACCCTGGGCAACTGGCAGGCAATGACCCTTGCTGCAGCCCGGCTGGCAGGGCTTTCCGGGGCGATCTTTGCGCTTGCCTCCTATGCCCTCTACCGGGCGTTTGCACTGGGGCCGGTCAAGCTGGTGGCACCTCTGATCGGTGCCTATCCTGTGCTGTCTCTTGGCCTGGCCATGCTGCAAGGCCAGGCGGTTGACCCGGGCCATTGGCTCGCCGTCGCGGCCGTGGTTGGCGGGGTCGGCTGCATCGCGGTTCTTGCAACAGAGGATGACGGAAGCCCTGTCAGCCTGCAGGCGGCGGCCTGGGGCCTGGCGGGCGCCATCGGATTTGCCGTGACATTTGCCACCGGCCAGGCCGCCACCCAGGCAGGCGCGGAACTGCCGGTGCTGATCGTGACCCGCGCCGCCGCCATCCTGATCCTGCTGAGCCTGGCGCTCATCGCCCGGGCAGTTCAGATGCCGGACCGCAAGGTGCTGCCGCTGCTATGCCTGATGGGCGCACTGGATGCAGTTGCGCTGGGGCTGGTGATGTATTCAGGCACCCTGCCCCGGCCTGAATTTGCCTCCGTCAGCGCGTCCCTGTTCGGCCTGGTCACCGTGGTTCTGGCCTGGGCGGTGCTGCGCGAAAGCATGAACCGCGCGCAATGGGTCAGCGTTGCCGTCACCTTCGGCGGCATTGCTTATCTGGGCTTCTAGCCCTGCGCCTCCACCTTTCCCAACCGGGCTCCACCCGCTCGCGGGCAATCCCCCGCCCTCTTTCATCTTTCTAAAAAATACTCCCGCCCCCTGCCCGTCAGGCGGCTTTGCCGCTGAGAGGGGAGGCGTCCGGCGGGAGCGTGAGTTTCAGCCGTTGCTGTTCTGCGGCGCGCTTCAGGCGGTGAGGCCTTCCGGCTCAGCCAGGTTGTGGGCCCGGCAGCAGGCGGTGACGGTGTTGGCCAGCAGGCAGGCGATGGTCATCGGGCCGACGCCGCCGGGCACCGGGGTGATGGCGCCGGCGCGCTCGGCGGCGGAGGCGAAGTCGACGTCGCCCACCAGCACGTTCTTGCCGTCGCGCTCGATGCGGTTGATGCCCACGTCGATGACGGTGGCGCCTTCCTTGATCCAGTCGCCCGGCACCATTTCCGGGCGCCCGACCGCGGCAACCACGATGTCGGCGCGGCGCACCACCTCCGGAAGGTCCTTGGTGCGCGAATGCGCGATGGTCACGGTGCAGCTGTCGCCCAGCAGAAGCTGCGCCATCGGCTTGCCGACGATGTTGGAGCGGCCGATCACAACTGCGTCCATGCCCGAGAGCGACCCGTGGTGGTCGCGCAGCATCATCAGGCAGCCCAGCGGCGTGCAGGGCACCATCGATTTCTGGCCGGTGCCCAGGAGGCCGACGTTGGAGATGTGGAAGCCGTCCACGTCCTTCTCCGGCGCGATCGAGTTGATCACCAGCTCTTCGTTCATGTGCTTCGGCAGCGGCAGCTGCACCAGGATGCCGTTGACCGCCGGGTCGTTGTTCAGCTGATCGATCAGCGCCAGCAGGTCCGCTTCCGGGGTGTCCGCCTCCAGCTTGTGCTCATAGGAGTTCATGCCGACCTCGACGGTCTGCTTGCCCTTGGAGCGCACATAAACTTGCGACGCCGGGTCCTCGCCCACCAGCACCACCGCCAGGCCGGGGGTGATGCCGTGTTCCTCTTTCAGCCGCGCCACATGCTCGGCCACCTGGC
>NZ_JAHVJQ010000022.1 GCF_019801145.1 Leisingera aquaemixtae | reverse complement strand
CGCTCCTTTCCGGTCAAAGCCGCCCGGCAAACGCAGGCCGACCCCCCAAAGGGCGCAGTGGCCAGGAAAAAGGGCGGCCCACCGGCCGCCCGCAGAATCTCAGTTCATTTCGCTCAGCCTGCAAGATCATCCAAGCCTTCCGACAGACTTCTGCGCATACCCGCCTGCTCCATATGCATCCGCAGCCGCTGGTTATAGCCCCCAGGCGTATTCAGCGCCTCGATCAGTTCCTTGCAGCCCGAGGCCTGAATGCTGGTAGATACAAGCATCCGCAAGAAGGCCTCCCCTTGCGCAGGGTCCGACACCCGCTGCCCGAGCCAGTCCGCGGCGTCCGCGACCAGGCGCACCGCGGGCGAAAGCACCGCCTGTGCCGACAAGTAAGCCGTCAGTTCGCTGCTGTCCCGGACAGCAAAGACCGTGTTGTCCGGCTCAAATATCCGGCCAAGCAGCGCGGTATCCCCGAATGCCATGACCGGGGAGCCGCCCTGCGCGATGCCCGGGAAAGGCATCATCACCGCTGCCGCCCAGGCAGGCGCAGCCCAGTCCGCAACCTGTTCCAGATCCGCCCCAGCCATGAAGGAGACCACCTGCTGATCCTCCCGGAAGCTCAGGCCGTTCAGGATTGCCTCCGCGGCGTCCGCCATCAGCCCGAGGAAGACCACGTCGCTGGCATCAATCACTGCCTGGTTTCCGGCAACTGTCACGTCACCGAACGCCTCGGCAAGCGCCGAAGACAGCGCCGCGCTTCGCTCCGAGACGGTGATCTGGTGGCCCTTGCCCGCCAGGCCGCGCACAACAGCCGAGGCAATGGTGCCGCACCCCAAGAAACCCAGACGCATATCAGACCTCCTTCATCAGCCGCAGCGCATCATAGATCGCCGCATGGGTGTTGCGCGCGGAAACCGCATCGCCGATGCGGAACAGCTGGAACCGGCCCGCAGGATTGGAGCAGATCATTTGAGGCCGGCCGCTGACCAGGGCGCCGTGATCCACCTCACCCTGGTTGGCGGACGCTTCCTTGAGTGCGAAATAGAGGTTGTCCAGCGGCAGGGTCCCGTAGTTCAGGACCACCTGATCATAGTCCGCCTCATAGGAATGGCTGCTGTAGTCTGTTCCGATGGACGCGGTCAGCCTGTTGCCGTTGCGCACGAGACCTTGCAGACGGCGGGCAACCGTAAAGGTCACATCCTTATCCTGGAGCGCCCGCATGTAGGGCACCAGGTTCATCCCCATTACTTCAGGGGCAAAGCTGCGGTCGGGGGTCATGATCTCCACCCTCGAACCTGCACGTGCGGCGGCTTCCGCGGCCATCAGCCCGGGGTGGTCGCCGCTTTCGTCATAGATCAGCACATGCCCGGCCGGTTTCACATCGCCTGAGATGATGTCCCAGCTGGAGACCGCATGGGGCAACTCACTGCCGGTTTCGTGCAGCATCATGCAGGGCATTCCGCCGGTCGCCACGATGACGGTGTCCGGATCAAGCGCAATCACATCCTCGGCCTCAGCCCAGGTATTGAACCGGAACGCCACGTCCCGGGCCGCGCATTGCGCCATGCGCCAGTCGATGATGCCGATCATCTCCGCCCGGCGCGGGTTCTGCGCGGTCAGCCGGACCTGACCGCCCGGCTCCGCCGCGGCTTCAAACACGGTCACATTATGGCCGCGTTCGGCCGCCACGCGCGCGGCCTCCAGACCGCCCGGACCCGCGCCGACAATTACGACTTTTTTGCGGGTCTCTGCCGGGGTGATTTGGTGCGGCATCGTGAGTTCGCGCCCGGTGGCCGCATTGTGGATGCACAGCGCCTCCCCCGCCTGGTAGATCCTGTCCAGGCAGTAGGTGGCTCCGACGCAGGGGCGGATATCGTCCTCACGCCCTTCCATGATCTTTCTCACGATATGCGGGTCGGCCATATGGGCGCGGGTCATGCCGACCATGTCCAGCAGGCCGCTGGCAACCGCGTGGCGCGCAGTGGCAACATCCGGGATACGGGCGGCGTGGAAGGTTGGCATGCCTGTTGCCTTCTTCACCTCACCTGCGAAATCAAGATGCGGCGCCGACTTCATACCCTGCACCGGAATCACGTCGGTCATGGCCGGGTCGGTGTGGATGCGGCCGCGGATCACGTTGAGGAAGTCCACCATGCCGCTGGCTGACAGGCGCTTGGAGATCTCGATCCCTTCTTCAGGGGCAATGCCACCCTTTTCCGCTTCGTCCGCGGTGTAGCGCAGGCCAACGATGAAATCGCTGCCGACCCGCTCCCGCACCGCCTGCAGCACATCCATCGGAAACTTCATCCGGCTGTCCAGCGTCTGCCCGCCGTAAGGCCCGTCCAGGTCATTGGTCAGCGGCGACCAGAACTGATCCAGCAGGTGGCCGTAGACCTGCAGTTCGATCCCGTCCATGCCGCCCTCCTTCATCCGCTCCGCCGCATCGGCAAAGTCGGAGATGATGCGGGTGATGTCCCAGTCCTCGGCCAGTTTCGGGAAAGACCGGTGCGCGGGCTCGCGGTGGCGCGAGGAGCTGACGGACGGCAGCCAGTCGCCCTTGTTCCAGCCGGTGCGGCGGCCCAGGTGGGTGAGCTGGATCATGACTGCCGCGCCGTGCTCATGCACCTGGTCGGTCAGGTTTCGGATCCAGGGAACCACCTCATCCTTGTAGGCCAGGATATTGTTGAACACCGGCGGGCTGTCGCGGCTGACCGCAGCGGACCCGGCTGTCATGGTCAGCGCCACACCCGCCTTGGCCCGTTCCGCGTGATAGGCCGCATAGCGCTCTTTTGGCATGCCGTCTTCCGGATAGGCAGGCTCATGGCTGGTGGTCATGATCCGGTTGCGAAGCGTCAGATGCTTCAGTTGGTAGGGCTGCAGCAGCGGATCCTTGGACATGGCAGGCGTCTCCTGGAACGGTGAATTGGCATGGCGGCAAGGCGATTCATCCGCCAAACTTGACATATGTGTCGATTAAACACTCACACCTGTCAAGAAAAGTTGCGCGTGTCCTGCACCGCTGCTATGGCTGGCGCATGGACACACAGGACATCACGCGCCCGCGGTTGAGCGAAGAGGATTGGCTGGCAGCCGCCTATGAGGTGCTGACCGAGAGCGGTGTGGAAGCGGTGAAGGTGATGCCGCTGGCCAAGCGGCTTGGCGTATCGCGCACCAGTTTCTACTGGCATTTCAAGGACCGCGAAGAGCTGCTGGAAGCGATGGTTCGGCGGTGGGAGGAAAGGAATACCGGAAATCTGGTGGCCCGCACCGAGGCCTATGCCGAGAGCATTGCCGAGGCGATGTTCAACCTTTTCGACTGCTGGATCGACCCGGAACTGTTTGACGCAAGGCTGGACCTGGCCATCCGCAACTGGGCCCGCAATGACAGCGGCCTGCAGCAAAGGCTGGACCTTGCCGACGCCCGCCGCGAACAGGCCATGACTGGTATGTTCATCCGTTTCGGCTATCCGGAGGCGGATGCACTGATCCGCGCCCGGGCCATGATCTACACCCAGATCGGGTATATCTCGATGCAGGTGCACGAAAGCACGGAATACCGGATTTCCTTAATGCCCGGCTGGATCGAGGTGTTCACCGGCACCCGCCCTGCGCAGCGGGACCTGGACCGGTTTCTGGCCCGGCACCGCTAACCCCGGCCAGGGCCCTGGTGCGCAATACCGCCCAAGGCGGAAACACGCCCGTCCGCCGGGCAGGCATCACAAATCCCGGCGCCACCAAATAAATCGGGCGCGGAACCCTTGGTCCCGCGCCCGCCTTGTTTCATCAAGCGTATCTGACGGCCTATTCGGCTGCGATCTGCCCTTCGATCTTCTCGACCTTCACTGCCGAGAACTTGAACTCGGGGATCTTGCCGTAGGGGTCCAGCGCCGGGTTGGTCAGGATGTTGGCGGCCGCCTCCACATAGGCAAACGGCACAAACACCATATCCTCGGCAATCGCCCGGTCGGCCCGCGCCATGATCTCGATCGAACCGCGGCGGGTCGACAGGCGGATCATCTCGCCGGGCTCGATGCCCATCAGCTTGAGCGTGCGCGGGTTGAGCGAGCAGTTCGCCTCCGGCTCCACCGCATCCAGCACTTTGGAGCGCCGGGTCATCGACCCGGTGTGCCAATGCTCCAGCTGGCGGCCGGTGGTCATGATCATCGGGTACTCCGCATCCGGCGCTTCATCCGGCGGGATGACCGATGCCGGGGTGAAGCGGGCGCGGCCCTCGGGGCGCGGGAAGCCGTCACCGAACACAATCGCCTGGCCGGGGTCGGTCTCATGCAGCGACGGATACGTGATGGTCTCGGTTTCCAGACGCTCCCAGGTGATGTTGTTGAGGGACTTCATGTTCAGTTTCATCTCGGCAAAGACTTCGCTAACATCCTTGTAGTCCCAGGGCAGGCCGATGCGCTGCGCCAGTTCGACAGTAACCTGCCAGTCCTCGCGCGCTTCACCCGGAGGCGGAACGGCGGGGCGCACACGCTGCACCTGGCGGTTGGTGTTCGACACGGTGCCATTCTTCTCATAGAGCGCCGAGGCCGGCAGGATGATGTCGGCATAGTTGGCTGTCTCGGTCAGGAAGATATCCTGAACGATCATCAGCTCCAGCTTGGCAAAGGCATCGCGCGCGTGGTCGGCATCCGGGTCGGACATCGCCGGGTTTTCGCCCTGGATGTACATGCCCTTGATGTTGCCGGCATAGGCCTCGTCCACGATCTCGGTCACGGTGAGGCCCTTCTCGTTCGAGAAGTCGCCGCCGCCCCAGACATCGGTAAAGCTCTTGCGGACATCATCCGAAGTCACGGTCTGATAATCCGGCAGGAACATCGGGATGAGGCCCGCGTCGGATGCGCCCTGCACGTTGTTCTGGCCGCGCAGCGGGTGCAGGCCTGCACCCGGCTTGCCCACATTGCCGGTCATCAGCGCGAGGCTGATCAGGCAGCGCGAGTTGTCGGTGCCGTGGATATGCTGGGACACGCCCATGCCCCAGAAGATCAGCCCCGCCTTGCCGCCCGCAAAGGTGCGCGCAACGCGGCGCAGCTGATCGGGGGAGACGCCGCAGATTTCCGACATCTTCTCAGGCGTGAACTGCTTCAGGTGCTCTTTTTCGGCTTCCCAGTTCTCGGTCCAGCGGTGGATGTACTGGCTGTCATAGAGCTCTTCCTCAACGATCACGTTCATGATCGCGTTCAGCATCGACACGTCCGCACCGGGGCGGAACTGCACCATCTCGGTCGCGAACCGGCGCAGGCCGACGCCGCGCGGATCCATCACGATCAGCTTGCCGCCGCGCTTGGTGAACTGCTTGAAGTAGGTCGCCGCCACCGGGTGGTTCTCGATCGGGTTGGAGCCGATTACGATGGCCACATCGGCGTTTTCGATCTCGTTGAAGGTCGCGGTCACCGCGCCGGAGCCCACGTTTTCGATCAGCGCCGCAACAGACGACGCATGGCACAGGCGGGTGCAGTGGTCGACGTTGTTGTGCTTGAAGCCCTGGCGGATGAACTTCTGGAAGAGATAGGCCTCTTCGTTGGTGCATTTCGCCGAGCCGAAGCCCGCAACCGACTTCGGGTTCTCATCGCGCAAGCGTATCAGGCCCTTGGCGGCCAAATCCATAGCCTCTTCCCAGGTCGCTTCGCGGAAGTGGGTGGAGAGGTTGCCCGGATCGACGTTCAAGCCCTTGGCCGGCGCGTCGTCTCGGCGGATCAGCGGCTTGGTCAGGCGGTGCGGGTGGTGGATGTAATCAAAGCCGAAGCGGCCCTTGACGCACAGGCGGCCTTCGTTTGCCGGGCCATTGATGCCATCGACATATTTGACCTTGCCGTCCTTGACCTTGAGGCTGACCTTGCAGCCGACGCCGCAGAACGGGCAGACGCTTTCGGTCTCGGAATCGTAGTCCTTGCTGTCGCCAACCTGTTTGTCGTCCATCATGGTGGCGGGCATCAGCGCGCCGGTCGGGCAGGCCTGGACGCACTCGCCGCAGGCCACACAGGTGGACTGGCCCATCGGGTCGGCGATGTCGAAGGTCGGATAGGCATCATGGCCGCGGCCAGCCATGCCGATCACGTCATTGACCTGCACTTCGCGGCAGGCGCGCACGCACAGGCCGCAGGAGATACAAGCGTCCAGGTTCACCTTCATAGCGACGTGGCTGTCGTCCAGCAGCGGAATGCGGCCTTCTTCCAGCTTCGGAAAGCGGCTCTCGGTAACGCCGCTCAGCTCTGCCATGTCCCACATGTGGGAAGACTTGTCGTGCGCCTCTTCTTTCTTGGGCTGGTCCGCGACCAGCAGTTCCATCACCATTTTGCGGGCGTTTTCGGCGCGCGCGTTGTTGGTGGTGACGACCATGCCTTCGGCGGGCTCACGAATACAGGAGGCTGCCAGCGTGCGCTCGCCTTCGATCTCCACCATGCAGGCGCGGCAGTTGCCGTCCGGGCGGTAGCCGGGCGCCGGCTTGTGGCACAGATGCGGAATTTTCAGACCGCGGCCGTTGGCGACTTCCCAGATGGTCAGGCCCTTGTCCGCCGTGACCTGTTCGCCATCGAGTGTGAATGTGACTTTATCGCTCATGGCTCAGACCTCCTCGGGGAAGTGTTTCATGGTCAGGCGGATCGGGTTCGGCGCAGCCTGGCCCAGGCCGCAGATCGAGGCATCGACCATTGCGCTGCTCAGCTCTTCCAGCAGGCCCTGATCCCACTTCTTCTCGCTCATCAGCTTGACAGCTTTCTCGCAGCCCACCCGGCACGGAGTGCACTGGCCGCAGCTTTCATCCTCGAAGAAGCGCAGCATGTTCAGCGCCGCGTCGCGGGCGGAGTCCTGATCGGACAGCACCACCACAGCAGCGGAACCGATGAAGGTGCCATGCGGCTGCAGCGTATCGAAGTCCAGGGGCACGTCATTCATCGACGCGGGCAGCAGGCCGGAGGACGGGCCGCCCGGCTGGTAGGCCTTAAACGCGTGACCATCCAGCATGCCGCCGCAGGCCTCAATGATGTCAGTGATAGTGGAACCGGCGGGCAGCAGATGCACGCCCGGGTTCTTCACACGGCCCGAAACCGAGTAGCTGCGCAGCCCTTTGCGGCCGTTCTTCTCAACCGAGTTCAGGCATTCCGGGCCTTCGCGGTTGATCTTGCAGACCCAGTAGAGAGTTTCCACGTTGTGGACCAGGGTCGGGCGCCCAAAGACACCCACTTGCGCCACAAACGGCGGGCGGTGGCGCGGCTCGCCGCGCTTGCCTTCGATCGACTCGATCATCGCGCTTTCTTCACCGCAGATATATGCCCCTGCTCCGCGGCGCAGGTCGATATAGCCTGCCTCGACGATGCCGGCCTCTTCCAGCGCCTTGATCTCGCGGCGCAGGATCTCCAGCACCGCCGGATATTCGTCGCGCATGTAGATAAAGGCTTTCTCGGCCTCGACCGCCCAGGCAGCAATCAGCATGCCCTCAAGGAACACATGCGGGGTGCGCTCCAAGTAGTAGCGGTCCTTGAAGGTGCCGGGCTCGCCCTCGTCGCCGTTCACGGCCAGGTAGCGCGGGCCCTCGTTGGCGCGGACAAAGCCCCATTTGGTGCCGGACGGGAAGCCAGCGCCGCCAAGACCGCGCAGGCCGGCTTCTTTGACTTTTGCCTGCACTGCTTCCCAGTCGCCATTGGCGCGCAAGTCTTTCAGCGTGGTATAGCCGCCTTCGGCCTCGTAGGCTGCGAAAGTCTCATACTCGGGGACATGCGCGTGGGTGTCGTCTGCCGCGATCGCCGCTTCCACCTTTTCGACGGTGGCGTGGTCGATGTGGTTGTGGCCGATCTCCAGCACCGGCGCCGTGTCGCAGCGGCCCATGCAGGGTGCGCGCAGCACGCGGACCTGGCTCGCGTCCAAACCGTCTTCCAGCGCCTTCTGCAACTGCTGAGCACCTGCCAGTTCGCAGGACAGCGAATCACAGACCCGGATGGTCAGAGCCGGCGGCGGTGTCTCGCCTTCCTTCACCACGTCGAAATGGGCGTAGAAGGTGGCGACCTCGTAGATCTCTGCCTGACCGGTCCGCATCTCCTCGGCCAGCGCCCGGATATGCGCGGCGCTGAGGCAGCCGTATTTGTCCTGAATCAGGTGCAGGAATTCGATCAGAAGGTCACGGTTGCGCGGGCGGTCCCCCAGCAGTTCCTGAACCTCGCTCAGCGCAATGTCGTCGACCTGGCGGCCTTTGGGCGTCTTGCGCCCTTTGCCTTTGCCGGACTTCCATACGCCCTTGCTATCATCCAATGGTGCCATGGGATCCTCCAGTCAGCACGTCTTTCATTCCGCCAATGCCATCAAGAATGAATATCGTCAAATCTGTAAATTGGATCGCACGATCAGAATTTTTTATGACGCCATTTGCGGCATCCTAGTGTCTACAAACGTCGCAACTACCTCTTTCAAAGCACGCACAGTTGTGAGTTCCGGTGTCCGGTCGAGAGTCGCGATACAAATCGGGCGCGCCTGCTCCGGCTCCACCAGCGCCAAAACCCGGGTTCCGCCCAGCCCGCCAAGCGCCTGCATCAGCGCCCGCGGCAGAATGGTCGCCGCCGACCCCTCCCGCGCCAGAACCATTGAGGCCATGAACCCGTTGGATTCGGATACGATCTCCGGCTTCAGCCCCAGTTCGGCAAAGATCCGGTCCAAGATCCGGCGGTTCTGCATCTGCTCATCCAGCAGGCTCAGCGGCAGCTCCGCCGCTTCCGCCCAGCTGATCACATCGCCGCGGCCTGACACCATATCTTCCGGTGCCAGCAGCACGTAGCTTTCCTCGTAAAGGTGCTGCACTGTCACCAGCTCTTGGCCCATACTGTCCGCATAGGTGATGCCGGCGTCAATGGTGCCATCATAAAGCCGCTGCTGAATGGCCAAGGAGGACGTCACTTCCACTTGCGCCAGGATCCGCGGATAGGCTTGGTGCACTTGGTCCACTAGCTGTGCTGCCCAGGCGGTGGCTGTCGGCACCACCCCCAGAACCAGCGTGCCGGTCACTTCCCCCCGGGCTGCCGCAATTTCCTGCTCCAGCGCCCTGGCATCGTCCAGGATAGACCGCGCGCGCCGCACGATCATCATGCCCTCTTCGGTCAGGCCCTGAAACCGGTTGGCCCGGCGCACGATCGACAGCCCCAGCCGTTCTTCCAGATTCCGGATTCTCATCGAAAACGCCGGCTGCGACATTCCGCAATCAGCGGCGGCCTTGGCAAAATGCTGGTGCCGTGCCAGTGCTGTCAGCAGCAAAAGGTCCTTGAGTTCGATCATAGTGGAACTGTAGGCCGCGGGAGCTGCCCATTACAATGAAACTGTTACCGGTCAGGCTTGCTGCCCGCGCCCGCGGTATGCGCATTGGTTTCATAGAGCTCGGTCAGTTCTTCCAAAACCTCCAGGGCGCCCTCCATCAGACTGGCCAGCCCGGGCCGGTCCGCTAACGCCTCCAGCAGCAGGCGTTCCCTCACGGATTTCATCTTCCCGGCCACACGCGCCCCCTCTTTCGTCAGGCTGTAAGACACACCGGACCGGCCAGCACCTTTTTTACAGGTGAGGCCGGCAGAAGCCAGTTTGCGCAGGGAGTACTGAATATTCGGAATATCAGCGCGGTTGGTGAAGCGGGCCAGTTCTTTGATCGATTTGGACCGACCGCCACTGCCGATCAGCAGGAGCAGGGTGATCTCAGCACCAGACAGCGGCACGCTGCTCACCTGTTCAAAACAATGCGCCTGCCACCGGGCCAGCCCTTCCTGTGCCCGCTGCACCGCCATTTCCAACTGGTGCAGCCTTTCGCCAGACGCGTCAGAGGCCGGGTCTGAATGCGCGGAAATGCCAATTCTCTTATCCAACGAAGGTCTCCAAAATCCATTGTCCGGTCAGGCACAATAACGCCGGTACTGAAACGGGCAGCTCCCGCAGCCGAACCTGCCGAAACGAGTGCCAGCCCCTGCGAAAAAGGACGCCGGCCCCCATTCCCAAAATTCAATTCAAATGTTCCCAATATATTCAACCAATTCCGGCGAGTTTCAATAGCCGCCCGGGCAAACAGGCAAAACAGAAGCGGCCCGCACTCTGGTCTTGGCAGCGTGCGCCCAAACTCAATCCGTTGCGGCTTGGGAATACACCGAAACGAAAGCGCGCAGTCCCTCGCAGGGAACGCTGGTTCCGAACGCTTCATCGGAATGGACCGCTCAGGCCGCAACAAGGTGCTGCAGGTCACGGCGTCTCAAAGCGTGACGCGCAAGCCCGCCATAGGTCCGGCACACTTGCATACGGCCGGTTTCGCCGGAAAGGCCCAGCACTGCGGCCAGCTCTGGGAACAGCTCGAACAGTTCCTGCCTGCCGTCTGCATTCAATCCGCGGACTGCCTCTGGACCGGGCCAGAATGTTTCTGTCGCGATGCCTTCCGCAAAAATCACTTCGTGCTGCTCAGTCATGAGATGCACATAGGTAACTGGCCCGGATACGCCATGCACCTGGCTGCAGGCCGCATCGGTCTCTGCCAGCAGCTTGGCCGACAAGAAGCTTTCCTCAAGACCCGTGCACCAGAAAGCCTTGCGGCCAACAAGCAGGCGGTGCTGCGGGGACAGCAGCATCGGCCGCTCCGGCGCCAGCAAACCGCCCGGGCGGAGGCGGTAAGGTTTGAGGTGCGGACGCCGGGCCAGTTCCGCCAGGCTCAGCGTTCGCTTCCCGACCCAGATCACGGGCTGAAATCCATTGTCGGCAGTTTGCAACAAGTCGCCAACCCGGATCTGGCCTGCGGGAACCGCACCCCGCCGCGTGGCAAGCAGCACATCAGGTGTGAAGCAGGGAATGCCCGCAGAATGCATCTGTTGCGCCGTTGTGATCTGGCTTGGAGAGACCCCCTCAAGAACCAGTTTCTCCCCACCCGGAAAGGTCAGCAGAGCATTGCCGGTCCCGTCATCACTGACAGAGACATCCCAGGCGCGGATGGCACCGTCCGGCCCTGTGCCGCCGGTCAGATCCGAAACATCCAGCTGATCGTTAAAGAACCCGTCGCTGTCATCATCCAGGACGCTGAAATCGCTGACGGTGTCGATGCCGCCTCCGCCAGTCAGGATCAGTTCGTCATAGCCTGCGCCGCCGGTGATGGAATCGTCCCCGGCACCAAAGGTGAGGGTGTCATCGCCCGCACCTGCGTCAATTGAGGTGCCAGCGCTGTCGGCGGAGGCATCCACCACATCGGCCTGATCCGTGAGATTGAGCGCCTCGATCTCGGAGAAGGTGATCGTGTCGGTGCCGTCGGTGATCGTGCCCGCTTCGTCGCCGGAATAGGTAACGGTGACACCAGTGGTAACGCCAGAGACATCAACTGTGTCATAGTCATTGCCTGCTTCGCCGCCAGTCAGGGTGTCATTGCCAAAGCCATCTGACATCCGGAATGTATCCGCGCCGGACTCGCCATGCATCTGGTCATCGCCGCTGCCGCCAATCAGCAAGTCGTCGTCGTTGCCGCCGTACATGGTGTCGGCACCGTCGCCGCCTTCCAGCGTATCGTTGCCGTCCGTGGCGATAATGCTGTCATTGCCGGTGCCGCCGACCAGGCTGTCATCGCCCGCAGAGTTCTGCAGGGTATCGTCGCCTTCACCGCCGATCAGGGTGTCATTGCCCAGCCCGGTGGTCAGGAAGTCGTCGCCTTCGCCTCCGTCGATGTAGTCATTGCCTTCGCCGCCGGAGAGCGTGTCGCCCCCGGCCCCGCCGATCAGGGTGTCCGCCCCCTCTCCGCCATCCAGGACATCATCGCCGTCACCGCCGTCCAGGCTGTCGTCACCCTGTTCGCCGAGCAGGGAATCGTTGCCACCCTGGCCATAGACCACGTCATTGCCGCCGCCGCCCAGAATGGTGTCAGCCCCCTGTTCAATCGGGGTCGTTATAGCATCATCAATGACGTCCCCGGAGAGCGTGAACCCCGCCAGGCCATCGCGCGTCTGCAATGTGAACTCGATCGAAGACTGGTCCTCGAACCCGGCTGAGAACCAGGCATCCTGATCGGTGTAGCTGTTCAGCTCTGTGCCGACCGCCGTAACCATGTTGCCATCGGTCGAGGTATTGAGCGACGTGTCTTGCGAGACACCAAAGGAGGTGAAGCTGTTGCCGTCAATGATGACTGCTTCGGCATCGCCGTAACCGCTGTTGTCGTCGATGTCGTTAAAGGTGGCGGTGGAGTTCAGATAGACCGGCTCACCGGTTGCCGGATCAAAGAACTCCAGGCGGAAGCTGGCCTGGTCGCCGGCCTGATCGCCCTCCAGCAGAATTTCCGCACCCTCGGTATAGCCGAATTCCACTCTCATGTCCGGGTTCGACTTTTCGACAAGCACCAGCCTGCCCCAGACACTGGTGCCATCCGCCAAGGTCGCGACGTCGCTGAAGATGGCGTAGTTGCCCGCAGACCCCGTCCCGCCATCATGCGAGACGCTTTGAATGTTGCCTATTTCAAGCTGAAGCGGGCTGGCGTCGACACCCTGTTCGAACCCGTCCCCCATGTCGCCATAGATGACGTCATTGCCTTCGCCAGCGTCGATAACATCGCTGCCTTCCTCGCCGGCCACCGTATCATCGCCGTCCCCGGCGTCTATGGTGTCATCGCCGGTTGTTCCCGCAAGCGCATCCTTGCCCAGCGTGCCATTGATGGTTGCGATCAGGTTGGCGAGCCAATCAGGTTGGGCCATCGTGTACTCTCATCTCTTCAGCCCTGCCTGGTTTGCGACAGGAAACCAATGGGCCTTCTTTGATTGGCTGAACTGCAACCGGCAGCGGCCCTTACTGCCCGAGGCAATACGCTTATGGCCGTAACGAATGGTAAATCCGTCAAGGTTTCTGTGCAGTTAAACTGGGCAGTCTGGAGAAAGGCAGTTTTACCGTCCTGCCGCGCGCGCCCCGGTCTGACAGCAGAGCCGTCAACAGCAGGTGATTCCCCTGCGCATGCCCTGGAACCGGAGCAGGACATCACTGCCCCTCTCGCGCTCTTTCCGGATCGCGGACCGCTTTCGCGCCTGCATTTCACAGCCCTTGGCCTGCCGTCTTTAAAAATGAATCGTTTTATCTGCGGCTTCACGCCCGCCAAATGCCTCAGATCCGGATTGCCAGGGCCGATTTTAACGGCCCGGAAATGAATCCTCCTGAGTGTTTTCCCATCCAGCACCGCTCAGCTGGCTTGCCAATGGCCGCTTTCAGGCTGCCCGGCAGACTGAAATGTTGATGGGAACTACGCCGTGATGACTCGACTGTTGAAATTCTGGGGCAATATGCGACTGGGCCGCAAGCTGCCGCTCTCCATTGCCGCACCGACAATCCTTCTGACCCTCGCCTCGGGCTTTTTCTTTGCCTGGGAAGCCGGGCAAGCACTGAAGACCAACCGGGAAACCGCCTACGCGACGCTGCTGGAGGAACGCAAGGAAGCGCTGGAAAACTGGGTTTCCGGCCTGCGATCCCAGACCCGGACACTGGTTGCCAGCAAGGCAGTTGAAACCGCGCTGCGCGACTTTTCCAACGGCTTCTATTCGCTCGGCGACGATCCCAGCGGGCATCTGCGCGCCACCTATGTTGACGGCAACCCCAATCCGGCAGGGGAGCGTTACAAACTGCTGGACGCCAAGGACAAGTCGGCCTGGTCAATCCGCCACAAAATGAACCACACGGGATTCGTCACTTTCCTCGAAGAGCAGGGTTTCCTGGATGCCTACCTTCTGGATGTGCAGGGCAACATGGTCTACTCGGTCCAGAAGAATGAAGACTTCGCATTGAACTACCTGGACGGGCCATACAAGAACAGCGGGCTGGGCCAGGCTTACCGCGCGGCTTTGGAACTGGAACCGGGCAACGTATTCCTGTCGGAAATGGGCGCCTACCAGGCTGACAGCGGCGCGGCCGCAATGTTCATATCCTCACCGGTTTTCAAGAAAGATGCGATCATGGGCGCTTTGGTGCTGCGCGTCCCCGTGGACGGGATCGCAGGTATTCTGTCCCATTCCGCGCTCCTTGGGGAAACCGGTCAGGCCTACCTGGTGCGCGGCGACGGGATTGCCCTCACGGCGTCCGAACGCGCCGACGGGCATCAGGTTCTGTCGAAACTGCCTGAACTGCAGCAAATCACCGCGGCAATCAGCGGCGGCCGAAGCAGTTTCTCCGGCACCCCCGGACTGTCCGGGCAGCCGGTGGAAGCGATGGCCGCCGGCGTCAGCCTGGATGACCGCACCTGGGGAATTGTGCTTGAGGTCGACAGCGCCGAGGCCCTGGCTGCCCAGAAAAGCCTAGTCAACGCATCCATGCTGCAGGCGGTTGGCGTTGCCCTTGCGGTGGCACTGCTGTCCTGGATTGCCGCCCGCGGCATCGCGCGCAAGGTCTCCAGCCTCTCGGAGAGTGTCGAGCATATTGCGGCCAAGGACTATGACCACCCGGTGGCGGGATTGGGTAATGGCGACGAGTTCGGCAACATTGCGAGCATTCTTGAGGGCCTCAAGACCGACCTGCAGAATGCCCAGCTGGCCGAAGCCGAGCGCGCGGAGCTTCAGCGCCAGCAGGACCATGTGGTTGACGAACTGCGCAACGGGCTGACCCATCTCGCCAACGGCGACTTCTCCAGCCCGATCACAGAGCCATTCCCGGAAGCGCATGAAAGCCTGCGCCTGGACTTCAACCGCACCATAGAAACACTGAACAAAACCGTGCGCGAGGTGGTGGAGGCCACCACCAGCATCCGCAACGGCACATCGGAGATCAGCCAGGCATCGGATGACCTTTCGCAGCGCACCGAAAGCCAGGCGGCGACACTGGAACAGACCGCCGCCGCGCTGGATCAGATGACCGCCAGCGTCAAGGCCGCCGCCGACGGCGCGCGCCGGGTCGAAGCCGCGATGAACGAAGCCCGGGACGAGGCAAAGGCCAGCGGCGAGGTTGTCGAGAATGCGGTCTCCGCGATGAACGGGATCGAGGAATCGGCACGCCATATCTCGCAGATCATCGGGGTGATCGACGACATCGCCTTCCAGACCAACCTGCTGGCCTTGAATGCGGGTGTCGAGGCCGCACGCGCAGGCGAGGCGGGCCGCGGCTTTGCAGTGGTCGCGTCCGAAGTGCGGGCGCTGGCGCAGCGCTCCTCGGATGCGGCGATGGAAATCAAGGCACTGATCTCCAACTCCGGCGAACAGGTGGAAAAAGGTGTGGACTTGGTCGGAAAGGCAGGAGAGGCGCTGCACAGCATCGTCTCGCAGGTGTCGCATATTTCTGGCCTGGTTTCGGATATCGCCGAAGGCGCGGCAGAGCAGTCAACCGGCATCGGCGAAATCAACACCGGCGTGATGCAGCTGGACCAGGTCACCCAGCAGAACGCGGCAATGGTGGAGCAGATGACCGCTGCAGGCCAGCTTCTGAACGGCGATGCATCGAACCTGGCCGGGCTTGTGGCGCAATTCAATGTCGGGCTGGACATGCCCCCGCCCCGCGGGGACCTGCAGCCCCAGTTGCCGTCCGCTCACGGAACCGGCTGGGAGGGTCTGCCGGAAGCCCCCGAAGCGCTGCCGGTTTCCGACGGTTCGGCCGCTCTGATGAAATGGCAGGACTTCTGATCCTGCCGGTCTCCTGCAGCCGGACAACGTCCGCGGCTGCCGCTTGTGCCACACTGGGCGGCAGCCGGAAGCAACCGTGTTGTGAAAACCAGATTTTCAGACTTTAAGAGGACAATAGAACTGAACCTTACAGCTGGCACAAATTAAGGCCTCAGTTGCCAGTGGTGTTTTTGAATTATCAAAGGTGGCTGGATGGCCGTGGTTAAACTTCCCGCTCGCTGGATGCGCGCGCTCAGCAACAGGACTTACCTTCCTGCCCTGCTCGCCCTGGCAGTGGTCTGCGCTGCGGGCATGTATGCCGAAAGGCAGAACGCCACGATTCACTACCAGTCTCAGCGCGCCGAGGCTCAGCAGGAGGCCGGGATTATCAAATCCCGTCTCGAAGGCCAGCTGAACGGCGACTACCAGCGGCTGCGCGGCCTGGCAGCGATGCTGGCAACCGAACCGGACATGGGGCAGGAGCGGTTTGGCCGGATTGCCGCCCAGGTGCTGGAGGGAAAGACCGCCATCCGGCACATTGCGGCGGCTCCCGGGCTTGTCGTCTCTTTGATACACCCGGTAGAAGGCAACGAGCCTGTCATAGGACTGGACTACAACAAGAACGCGGCGCAGCGCGAGGCTGCCAACCGGGTGCGCGACAGCGGCGAGATGGTTCTGGCCGGCCCCGTCAATCTTGTGCAGGGCGGGTCCGGGTTTATCTACCGGCTGCCGATTTTCACCGGCTCCGGGGAAGAACGCCGGTTTTGGGGCATTCTTTCAGCCGTTGTCGAAACAGACACCTTATACGCTGCAACGGGCGTTGACGGCAGCAACGGCCTGGACATTGCGCTGACCGGACAGGACGGAACCGGCGCGGCAGGCAAGCAGTTCCTCGGCACCCCGGGCATCGTCTCCGATGACCCTGTTCTGCTTGACATCAATCTGCCCGTTGGCTCCTGGCAGCTGGCGGCCCGGCCGGAAGGCGGCTGGCAGAGCGATCCGGGCAATTTGTGGCAACTGCGGCTTGCTTTGCTGGCGGCAGGCACTCTCATCGTCTTCCCGACATTTCTGGCAGGCAGGCTGTCTGCCGCGCGTCAAAGCGTGATCCGCAAGCTGCGTCACCGGGAGGCCGAGCTGGAAGCCGTCTCGCGGCGGCTGGAGATTGCGGTCAAGACCTCACGGGTCGGCATCTGGGAATGCGACGCCAAGAACCAGCGGGTGAGCTGGGACAGCCGTATGCACGAATTGTACGGCGTTCCTGCTGCGGACGGCCCGCTGACCGGGCCTGCCTGGATAAACAAGCTGCACCCGGACGACCGCGCCAGGGTCACGAAGGCCCTTGAGGCCGCCGAAGGCAGCAATACGCATTTTGCCTCGGATTTCCGGATCGTGCTGGACGATGGCACGGTGAAGCACATTCGCGCGCTGGCCAGCCCTTTCACGGATGCGCAGGGCCGCGAATGGATGATCGGTGTCAATTGGAACGTCTCCGAAGATGTGCGCCTGCGCGAGGAGCTGATCCGCGCAAACCAGACCCTGTCGGAACGCAACAGCGAGCTGAAACAGGGCAAGCAGGCGCTTGAACAGGCGCACGCCGAGCTGCAAAAGCAGCAAGCAGAACTGCACCGGCTTTCGCTTGTCGCCAAACACGCCTCTGACAGCATCATCCTGACGGATGCTGAGCGCCGGATCCTCTGGGTCAACGACGCCTTCACGCGCGCTACCGGCTACCTCGCCGAAGACGCCATAGGGCGCACCCCGTCCGACCTGCTGGACGGGCGGGATACCGACACCGATGTCATTCGCGAGATGAACCGGCACAAGGACCTCGGTATCCGCTACCACAACGAGGTTCTGAATTACACGAAATCGGGCAGCGAAGTCTGGTTCGACACCAACATCGTTCCGGTGACCAGCGCCGACGGAACGGTCGATCTGATCATCGGCATCGAGCGTGATATTACCCACAGCAAGCAGCGCGAACGCGAACTTGCCGAAGCCAAACTGGCGGCGGAGCAGGCCGACCGCGCCAAGTCGGAATTCCTGGCAAACATGAGCCATGAAATCCGCACGCCGATGAACGGGATCATCGGGATGGCGGACCTTCTGGCGGAGGCAGACCTGCCGCCGGACGAGCAGCAGAACGTCGAAACCATCCGCAGTTCGGCTCAGGCCCTGTTGAAAATCATCAATGATATTCTCGATGTGTCGCGCCTGGAGGCCGGCAAGTTCTCCATTTCCGAAGAGGACTTCAACCTGCGCGACTGCGTCAGCAGCGCCGCCAACCTGTTCCGCCCGAAAGCTTCGGAAAACGGTGTCTCGCTTGAGATCAGCTATGCCGACGGGATGCCCGAGCAGTTTCACGGCGACGACGGGCGTCTGCGCCAGATCCTGGTCAACCTGATCGGCAACGCGGTGAAATTCACACCCGAAGGCAAAATCGCCGTCCGTGTCTCCCATGCGCCAGGAGCCCCTTACCGCCTGGTGATAGAGGTTGAGGACAGCGGCATCGGGATATCCGAAAAACAGGCCCGCCATATTTTTGACCGCTTTACCCAGGCGGATGCTGCCACGACCAAGGCCTTTGGCGGCACCGGACTTGGCCTTACCATTTCCAGCATGCTGGCAAAACGGATGGGCGGCGGTATTTCCGTGGTGTCGGATCTTGGCCATGGGTCATGTTTCCGGCTGGAGCTGCAATTGGCGCCAGCCCGGCAGGCACCGCAGGGAGCAGAAGCTTTCTCCGCCGAAAGCACCCTCCAGCTTGGCTCATGCAGGGTGCTTCTGGCCGAGGACAACCAGACCAACAGACTGCTGATCCGGAAGTATCTGCGCGGCCAGCCCGTTGATCTGGTTGAGGCTGCGAACGGCCGTGCCGCGGTGGAAATGTGCAAGGAGCTGCATCCGGATATCGTCCTGATGGACATGTCCATGCCGGTCTTGGACGGCATCGGCGCTACGCGGGAAATCCGCAGCCTGCCGGTCCCGCAGCCCGTCATAGTCGCCTTGACAGCCAATGCCTTTGCCAGTGACCAGCAAGCCTGCCTCGAAGCCGGGATGGATCATTTTCTGGCCAAGCCGGTCAAGAAGGCGGTGCTTCTGCACACTCTGGCAAAGCTGCTGGCAGAAACCCCGCCCCGGCAGGAACCCCGCGCCAGCGCCTGACCGGGAGCTCGGAACTACACGGCCGTCCCGATCAGCGCCACACCGGCTGCCATAAGAACGGCTGAGCCCAGCCGCCGCATCCAATAGCCTTCCTTGAGGAAAACAAACCCGATCAGGGCCGCAAAGATCACTGACGTTTCGCGCAGCGCGGAGACCGCGCCCAGGGGGGCAAAATTCTTGGCATAAAGCACCAGCCCGTAGGCCGCCATCGACACCAGGCCGCCGGCAATGCCCAAGGCCCAGGTCCTTGCCGGCAGGGCCGCCAGGGACTGGCGCCTGCGGATGGCAACAAACCCGGCAATAAAGATGTGGAGGAAAGCGCCCCAGGCCCAGTAGCCGAGCGTGCTACCGGACAGGCGCACCCCCAGGCCGTCAACCACGGAATAGATTGAAATGCAGAACCCTGTTCCAACGGCATACACCAAGGCCGCCCGCCCCACGCCGGAGCGCAGCGCCTTCCAGCTGCTGAGCTGGATACCGCAGGCAATCACGGCAATTCCGGCCCAGGCCTGCAGCGGCAGCACTTCCCCGGCCAGGATCATCGCCCAGATGCCAACCAGCGCCGGCACAATACCGCGGGCAATCGGGTAAACCACACTGAAATCGCCATGCTGATAGGCGCGGCCCAGCATGTAGTAATACCCGAAATGCACCACGGTCGACATCAGGATATAGGGAAAACTCTCCGCCGATGGCAGCGGCAGGACCGCAATCATCACGGCACTGGGGATGACCTGGCCAAAGGCAACCAGGCCAAGCGTCGTGGTGCGGTCAGCGGCCGTTTTCACAATGGCGTTCCACACCGCATGCAGCAGGGCCGCCGACAGAATGATGGCAATAACAGGGAGTGTCATATCAAAGTCAGGTCTTTGGGCTAGCGGCCGCGACCGGTGTGTTCTTCATCGCTTCCAGTCATCTCCTCGATCAGCCGTGTCTCCAGCAGCTGTCCGTTGCGGTAGAGCACCGGGTAGGCGACGGCGGCGATGTGGCTGTTGAACTCGCGCAGGGCGCGCAGCGTCTCCAGGTGGATGTCGGAAGTGTCGAAACTCTCCCGGCCGCCGTCCTGCAGCCGCCGCAGGTGCCGCTTGCGGCTGTCGCGCTCCAT
>NZ_JAHVJQ010000021.1 GCF_019801145.1 Leisingera aquaemixtae | reverse complement strand
TTGAAGTCACCGAAGTATTTGGTGATAGCCGCGGTCAGAGTGGTCTTGCCGTGGTCAACGTGGCCAACGGTGCCGATGTTGACGTGCGGTTTATTACGTTCAAACTTTTCCTTAGCCATGATGGCCTCCTTTTGCTTCGAGGGAGGCCCGCACGGTTTGCGAGCCCCCCGATTTTCTGACGCTTACGCGTATTTCGCCTGGATCTCTTCCGAGATGTTCTGCGGCACCGGATCGTAGTGATCGAACTGCATGGTGAACTGGGCGCGGCCCGAGCTCATCGAACGCAGGGTGTTGATGTAGCCGAACATGTTGGCCAGCGGCACGAAGGCGTCGATGGCGATGGCGTTGCCGCGGTTCTCCTGGCCGGACACCTGGCCGCGGCGGGAGGTCAGGTCGCCGATGATGCCGCCGGTGTATTCTTCCGGGGTGATCACCTCAACCTTCATCACCGGCTCGAGCAGTTTCGCGCCAGCTTTGCGCATGCCTTCGCGCATGCCCATGCGGGCGGCGATTTCAAAGGCCAGAACCGAGGAGTCCACGTCGTGGAACTTACCGTCGATCAGGGCAACCTTGAAGTCGATCACCGGGAAGCCTGCCAGCGGACCGGAGTCCATGACCGACTGGATGCCTTTTTCGACACCCGGGATGTATTCCTTCGGAACCGCACCGCCGACGATACGGGATTCGAAGGAGTAGCCTTCGCCCGGCTCTGTCGGGGAGATGATCAGTTTCACCTCGGCGAACTGGCCCGAACCACCCGACTGTTTCTTGTGGGTGTAGGAATGCTCGACCTCTTTGGAGATGGTCTCGCGGTAGGCCACCTGCGGCGCACCGATGTTCGCCTCGACCTTGAACTCGCGCTTGAGGCGGTCCACCAGGATGTCCAGGTGAAGTTCGCCCATGCCCTTCATGATGGTCTGACCGGACTCGAGGTCGGTCTCGACGCGGAAGGACGGGTCTTCGGCGGCCAGACGGGCCAGACCCTGGGACATCTTCTCCTGGTCGGCCTTGGTTTTCGGCTCAACCGCGATCTCGATCACCGGATCGGGGAAGGTCATGGTTTCCAGAACGACCGGGTCGTTGACGGCGCAGAGGGTGTCACCGGTGGTGGTGTCCTTCAGGCCTGCCAGCGCGATGATGTCGCCTGCGAACGCTTCCGTGATTTCCTCACGGTTGTTCGAGTGCATCATCATCATCCGGCCAACGCGCTCTTTCTTGCCCTTGGTCGAGTTCAGCAGGGTGTCGCCCTTGTTCATCACGCCGGAGTAGATCCGGGTGAAGGTCAGGGAGCCGACGAACGGGTCGTTCATGATCTTGAACGCCAGACCGGCGAAGGCCATGTCGTCGTCCGCGCGGCGGGCGATGTTACGCTCTTCGTTCTCGTCGCCCGGCTTGAAGCCCATGTAGTCGACAACGTCCAGCGGGCTGGGCAGGTAGTCGATCACGGCGTTCAGCAGCGGCTGCACACCTTTGTTCTTGAACGCGGAACCGCCCAGAACCGGCACGAAGTGCAGCGCCAGGGTGCCCTTGCGCAGCAGTTTGCGCAGGGTCGGCACGTCGGGCTCTTCGCCTTCCAGGTAGGCTTCCATGGCGTCGTCGTCTTCTTCGACGGCGGCCTCGATCATCTTGCCGCGCCACTCTTCGGCCATGTCCTTGAGCTCGTCGCGGATCTCGGCGTGAACCCAGGAGGCACCCAGGTCTTCACCCTGCCACAGCCACTCTTTCATGGTGACCAGGTCGATCAGGCCTTCCAGCTCGTTCTCTGCGCCGATCGGAATGCCAACCGGAACCGCGCGGGCGCCGGTGCGGTCTTCGATCATGCGGACGCAGTTGAAGAAGTCGGCGCCGATCTTGTCCATCTTGTTGACGAACACCATGCGCGGAACCTTGTAGCGGTCAGCCTGACGCCACACGGTTTCGGTCTGGGGCTCAACACCGGCGTTTGCGTCGAGAACGCAGACGGCACCGTCGAGAACCGCCAGCGAACGCTCAACCTCGATGGTGAAGTCAACGTGGCCGGGGGTGTCGATGATGTTCAGGCGGTGCTTCGGGGTGTCCGCGGTCTTGCCGTCCTCGGTGCGCTCCCAGAAGGTGGTGGTCGCAGCCGAAGTGATGGTGATGCCGCGTTCCTGCTCCTGCTCCATCCAGTCCATGGTGGCTGCACCGTCGTGCACCTCACCGATGTTGTGGGATTTGCCGGTGTAATACAGGATGCGCTCGGAGCAGGTGGTTTTACCCGCATCGATGTGCGCCATGATACCGAAGTTACGGTACAGGTCGAGGGGATATTCGCGTGCCATAGGTCTATGTCCTCTAGCTTACCAGCGATAGTGGCTGAAAGCTTTGTTCGCCTCGGCCATCTTGTGGGTGTCTTCGCGCTTCTTGACCGCGGTGCCACGGGACTGGACGGCGTCCAGCAGCTCGCCTGCGAGGCGCTCTTCCATGGTGTTTTCGTTGCGGTTGCGTGCGGCAGCGATCAGCCAGCGGATGGCCAGCGCTTCGCGGCGCTCGGGGCGGACTTCAACCGGAACCTGGTAGGTCGCGCCGCCAACACGGCGGGAGCGGACCTCGACGGACGGTTTGATGTTGTCCAGAGCTTCGTGGAAGACTTCAACCGGAGCGCGCTTGATCTTGGTCTCAACGCGGTCGAATGCGTTGTAGACGATGCGCTCTGCGACCGACTTCTTGCCGTCGATCATCAGGTTGTTCATGAATTTGGTCAGAACGCGGTCGCCGAACTTGGCGTCGGGCAGGACTTCGCGCTTCTCTGCGGCGTGACGACGGGACATCTCGCTCTCTCCTTCTTACTTAGGACGCTTCGCGCCGTACTTCGAGCGGCGCTGCTTACGGTCTTTGACGCCCTGGGTATCCAGAACACCGCGCAGGATGTGGTAACGGACACCCGGAAGGTCTTTCACCCGGCCGCCGCGGATCAGAACCACGGAGTGTTCCTGAAGGTTGTGGCTTTCACCGGGGATGTAGGAGATCACTTCGAAACCGTTGGTCAGGCGGACCTTCGCAACTTTCCGCATAGCGGAGTTCGGCTTCTTCGGAGTGGTGGTGTACACACGGGTGCAGACGCCGCGCTTCTGCGGGCACTGCTCGAGGTGCTGGGACTTCGAAACTTTGCGTTTCGGCTGACGCGGCTTGCGGATCAGCTGCTGGATCGTTGGCATTCAGGTATTCCCCGTTTAGCAACTTGTCATGCACGCCGGCGCGTGCGGGTGATTTCGCTGCACTTATGCGTCCACAAGCGCAAAAACCGCAATCGCTCCCATTCCGAGGTGAGACGACGCGGTGAGTTTACAGAGGGCCGGGGTGATAAAAGTGCCCAGGCCTTGAGCCACTGCAATTTTGAATTCGGCTTTCGAAGAATACACTCCGGGTGCCGGATAGGCGCGCGTATATGGGGAGTCGCGGGGGTTGTCAACAGCAGCCGGGCCGCTCTGCCCGCAACCGGGCCGGATTACCGCGCCCCGGCAGTTGCCAGGCGGTGCCCGGCCCGCCATAGTCGCTGCTGCAGGCATTGGCAACAAACGGATTTCACTATGCAGGTCATCGGGCTGTGCCGGTTTTCCTACCCGGCGCTTGGCGGGTTCCAGATCGATCACGAAACGGTCGAGGAGCGGATCGCCTACCTCTATGCCGAAGAACGGATGGAAGAGCGGTTCCGGCTGTTTGAAACCGTCGCCCTGCCCTCCCTGCGGCAGCAGACCGACCCCGATTTCGACCTGATCATCGTGATCGGCGACAGCCTGCCCCGGCAGCACCGGGACCGGCTGCACGATCTGACCGCCGGCATGCCGCAGGTTGCGATCCACGCCGAGCCGCCGCGCCGCCACCGGTCGGTGATGCAGGACCTGCTGAATGCCGCCCGCATCGACCGGAACAAGCCCTGCCTGCAGTTCCGGGCCGATGACGACGACGCGGTGGCATCCGATTTTGTCGAGCGGCTGCGGGAAACCGCGCGCGACTGCTCCCGGCTGTTTGCGAACACTCCCACCGCGGCGATCGACTTCAACCGGGGCTATATCGCGCAATTCGGCCCGGCCGGCATTTCAGCCGCGCCCGCGATCAGCCCCTATGCCACCCCGGCGCTGGGAATGTATGCCGCTGGCGGCACCCGCCGCTCGATCATGAACTTCGCCCATCACCGCATCCACCACCACATGCCCACGGTCACGATTACCGATGTGCCGATGTGGGTGCGCAGCCACAACGGTTTCAACGATTCCCGGCAGCGGCGCGCCAAGGAGGTGGAGGTCGAACTGCTGACCGCCAAGGAGGAGCGGGAATTCGCGACCCTGTTCGGCATCAAGGCGGCCAAGGTCCGCGAGGCGTTCAAAGCGGCGCAGAGCGGGATCTGCGGCTGACCTGGCGCTCGCGGTAGAAGGTGAAGATGCCGGCGCCAGCAACGATGGCGGCGCCTGCCAGGGTGACCGCATCCGGCCATTCGCCGAACACCAGCCAGCCCAGCAGCAGCGCCCACAGCAACCCGCTGTAGCGCAAGGGCGCGATCACCGCGATCTCGCCCACCCGCATGGTCATGACAGAGCACAGGTAGCCGCCGAAGATGAACAGCGCCGCGCCGGTCAGGATCAGAAGATCGCTGCCGCTCATCGGCTGCCACTCCACCACCGCAGAGGTGGCGATCCCGAACGCCAGCACCGACAATGAGGACGCCAGCGTCACCGTCATCGAGGGCACCTCGGGCGGCATCCGGCGGGTCACCAGGTCGCGGGCGGTGATGCAAGCCACCGAGGCCAGCGCGTAAAGCGCGCCGTCGCTGAACCCTTCCGGCCCCGGCCGCACGATCAAGAGCATACCGCAGAAGCCCGCGGCAATCGCCGCCATCCGGCGCCAGCCCACCGGCTCCTGCAGGAACAGCGCCGCGCTCAGCGTCACCGATAGCGGCAGCACCTGCAAAACCGCGGTGACATTGGCGATCGGCATCACCATCAGCGCGGTCAGGAACAGGTAGGTGGCCGACACTTCCCCGGCGCAGCGCAGGGCGATCATCCCCCAGGCGCGGCCCGGCAGCCGCAGCCGCAGGCCGCCCAGCCGCAGCGCCAGAAGATAAATCAGGAAACTGGCGGCAATGCCGCGGATGGTCAGGATCTGCGGCAGCGGCAGCGCGCCGCCGATCAGCTTTACCAGCGCATCGTTGAAGGTATAGGCCGCCATCGCCCCGATCATCAGCAGCGCGCCTGTCTGGTTTGGTGTCATCGCCGCCCTGCCAAGAACATATCCATGCCTGCATCCTCCCTGCCTAGCAACTGATAGACCCGGACACAGGAACGGAAAAGCCCCCGCATGTCACCATGCGGGGGCTTCATTGTTTCTGTCTCAGACCGCGGGTCTTAGTCGCGGCTTTCCGGGGTCTCGACCAGGTTGTCCAGGTCGCTGCCGCCCATCATGTCCTCGTCCATCACCGGCGCAGCCAGGGCTGCGGCGGCTTCGGCTTCCTCGCGGCGGGCTTCCAGCACCACGTTGTCGCGGGACTGGGCGATCTGGCGCACCCGCTGGGTCGCGCCGCCGGTGCCGGCCGGAATCAGGCGGCCCACGATGACGTTCTCCTTGAGGCCGACCAGCTTGTCCTTCTTGCCCTGCACCGATGCCTCGGTGAGAACCCGGGTGGTCTCCTGGAAGGAGGCCGCCGAGATGAAGGAGCGGGTCTGCAGCGACGCCTTGGTGATGCCGAGCAGGATCGGTTCGCCCTGAGCCGGACGCTTGCCGCGGGCAATCGCCTTCTCGTTGGCAGCGTCGAACTCCTGCTTGTCCACATGCTCGCCTTTCAGCAGCGTGGTGTCGCCGGAGTCGGAGATCTCCCACTTCTGCAGCATCTGGCGGACGATCACCTCGATGTGCTTGTCGTTGATCTTCACACCCTGCAGGCGGTAGACGTCCTGGACCTCGTCGATCATGTAGTTCGCCAGTGCCTCGACACCCATGATGGACAGGATGTCATGCGGCGCCGGGTTGCCGTCCATGATGTAGTCGCCCTTCTGGACAAAATCACCTTCCTGAACCGGAATATGCTTGCCCTTGGGCACCATGTATTCGACCGGCTCCATCGAGTCGTCCGACGGCTCGATCGAGATGCGGCGCTTGTTCTTGTAGTCGCGGCCGAAGCGCACGTAACCATCGATTTCGGCGATGATCGCGTGATCTTTCGGACGGCGCGCTTCGAACAGTTCCGCAACCCGCGGCAGACCACCGGTGATGTCCTTGGTCTTGGCGCCTTCGCGCGGGATACGCGCAACAACGTCGCCTGCCATGACCTGCTGGCCGTCTTCGACCGACAGAATGGCGTCCACCGACATCGGGTAGGTTACCGGGTTGCCCTGATCGTTGCGCACCGGCTCGCCGTTGCTGTCGACCAGGATGATTTCCGGCTTCAGGTCGGAACCCTTCGGAGCCGCACGCCAGTCGATCACGATCTTCTGGGTCATGCCGGTGGCTTCGTCGGTCTCGTCGCGGACCGCCAGGCCCGAGATCAGGTCCACGTATTTCGCGGTGCCCGGCTTCTCGGCGATGATCGGCAGGGTATAGGGGTCCCACTCGAACAGCTTGTCGCCGCGCGCCACGGTCTGGCCTTCCTTGACGAACAGCTTGGAGCCGTAGCCCAGCTTGTGGCTGGCGCGCTCTTCGCCGTGCTCGTCCTGGATGATCAGCTTCATGTTGCGGCCGACAACCAGAACCTCGCCGTTGGCGTTTTCCAGGGTCTGCGGCATCTCGAAGACGATTTTGCCTTCCTGGCTGGCTTCCAGGAACGACTGCTGGCCGCCCTGGGCAACGCCGCCGATGTGGAAGGTCCGCATGGTCAGCTGGGTGCCGGGTTCACCGATCGACTGCGCCGCGATGATGCCGACGGCCTCGCCGGTATTCACCTTGGTGCCGCGGGCCAGGTCACGGCCGTAGCACATGGCGCAGACGCCCTCTTCGCTCTCACAGGTCAGCGGCGAGCGGATGCGGGTCGACTGCACGCCGGCCTCTTCCACGGCATCTGCCATGCGCTCGTCGATCAGCTGGCCTGCGGCCACGATGATCTCTTCGGTGCCCGGGCGCTTGATGTCATCCGCAGCCACACGGCCCAGGATGCGCTCGCCCAGAGACGCCACGACCTCGCCGTCGTTCACGGCTGCCTCTGCGGTGATCGCGCGCTCGGTGCCGCAGTCGTTCTCGCGCACGATGCAGTCCTGCGCCACGTCCACCAGACGGCGGGTCAGGTAACCCGAGTTCGCCGTCTTCAGCGCGGTATCCGACAGACCCTTACGGGCACCGTGGGTCGAGTTGAAGTACTCGAGAACGGTCAGGCCTTCTTTAAAGTTCGAGATGATCGGGGTCTCGATGATGTCGCCGTTCGGCTTGGCCATCAGGCCGCGCATGCCGCCCAGCTGCTTCATCTGGGTGACAGAGCCACGCGCACCGGAGTGGGCCATCATGTAAACCGAGTTCGGTTCCATCACGGCGCCGCTCTCATCCCGCTTGTCAGCGGAGATGGTGCTCATCATCGCCTCGGTGACCTTGTCGTTGCACTTCGACCAGGCATCGACAACCTTGTTGTACTTTTCGCCCTGGGTGATCAGGCCGTCCATGTACTGCTGTTCGAAGTCTTTCACCTGCTCGCGGGTGTCGTCGACGATGGTCCACTTGGTGTCCGGGATCACCATGTCGTCCTTGCCGAAGGAAATGCCGGCCTTGAACGCCTCGCGGAAACCCATGGTCATGATCTGGTCGCAGAAGATCACCGACTCTTTCTGGCCGCAGTAGCGGTAGACGGTGTCGATGACCTGCTGCACTTCCTTCTTCCGCAGCAGGCGGTTGACCAGCTCGAAGGGCGCCTTGGCGTTCTTCGGCAGCAGCGCGCCCAGACGGACACGGCCCGGGGTGGTCTCAAAGCGCTTGAGAACCTCGTTGCCTTCCTCGTCGATCTGGGTGATCCGCGCGGTGATCTTGGAGTGCAGGTGCACTTCACCGGCGTCCAGCGCGTGCTGAACCTCGTCGATGGTGCCAAAGATCTTGCCTTCGCCGGGCATGCCTTCGCGCTCCAGGGTCACATAGTAGAGACCCAGGATCATATCCTGCGACGGAACGATGATCGGCGCGCCGTTGGCGGGCGACAGAACGTTGTTGGTGGACATCATCAGGACGCGCGCTTCCAGCTGGGCCTCAAGGCTCAGCGGGACGTGCACAGCCATCTGGTCGCCGTCGAAGTCCGCGTTGAACGCCGAGCAGACCAGCGGGTGCAGCTGAATTGCCTTGCCTTCGATCAGCGTGGGTTCGAACGCCTGGATACCAAGGCGGTGCAGCGTCGGTGCGCGGTTCAGCATCACCGGGTGCTCGCGGATCACCTCGTCCAGGATATCCCACACCTCGGGACGCTCTTTCTCGACCAGCTTCTTCGCCTGCTTCACGGTCGAGGACAGGCCCTTGGCCTCCAGACGCGAGTAGATGAAGGGCTTGAACAGCTCCAGCGCCATCTTCTTGGGCAGGCCGCACTGGTGCAGCTTCAGCTCGGGACCGGTCACAATCACCGAACGGCCGGAGAAGTCGACGCGCTTACCCAGAAGGTTCTGGCGGAAGCGGCCCTGCTTGCCTTTCAGCATGTCGGACAGCGACTTCAGCGGGCGCTTGTTGGCGCCGGTGATGACGCGGCCGCGGCGGCCGTTGTCGAACAGCGCGTCCACGGATTCCTGCAGCATCCGCTTTTCGTTGCGGACGATGATGTCCGGCGCGCGCAGCTCGATCAGCCGCTTCAGGCGGTTGTTCCGGTTGATCACGCGGCGGTACAGGTCGTTCAGGTCGGAAGTCGCGAAGCGGCCGCCGTCCAGCGGAACCAGCGGGCGCAGTTCCGGCGGGATGACCGGGATCACGGTCATGATCATCCATTCCGGACGGTTGCCCGACTCCAGGAAGGATTCCACGACTTTCAGACGCTTGATGATCTTCTTGGGCTTCAGTTCGCCGGTCGCTTCGGCCAGTTCGGCGCGCAGCGTTTCGGCTTCCGATTCCAGGTCGATCTGGGCCAGCATGTCACGGATCGCTTCAGCGCCGATGTTGGCGGTGAAGGCGTCCATGCCATAGGCATCCTGGGCGTCCATGTACTCTTCTTCGGTCATCATCTGACCATAGGTCAGGTCGGTCAGGCCCGGCTCGATGACAACATAGTTTTCAAAGTACAGAACCCGCTCCAGGTCGCGCAGGGTCATGTCCAGCATCAGGCCGATGCGGCTGGGCAGCGACTTCAGGAACCAGATGTGCGCAACCGGCGCGGCCAGCTCGATGTGGCCCATGCGCTCGCGGCGCACTTTCTGCAGGGTGACTTCGACGCCGCATTTTTCACAGACGACGCCGCGGTACTTCATCCGCTTGTATTTGCCGCACAGGCATTCGTAGTCCTTGATCGGGCCAAAGATGCGGGCGCAGAACAGGCCGTCGCGCTCCGGCTTGAAGGTCCGGTAGTTGATGGTCTCGGGCTTTTTGATTTCGCCATAGGACCAAGACAGGATCCGTTCCGGGCTGGCCAGCGAGACTTTGATTTCATCAAAGACCTTCGGCGGGGTCAGCGGGTTGAACGGGTTGTTGGTGATTTCCTGGTTCATTTTGATACCTCAAATCTTGCGGAAGGGGGGAACGGGAGAAGGGCGCGGGGCCCTTACTCCTCAACCTCCGCATCCAGGAGTTCCATGTTCAGGCCGAGGCCGCGGACTTCTTTGACCAGAACGTTGAACGATTCCGGAACGCCCGCCTCGAAGTTGTCCTCGCCCTTGACGATCGACTCGTAGACCTTGGTCCGGCCGGCGACGTCATCCGACTTGACGGTGAGCATCTCCTGCAGGGTGTAGGCGGCGCCGTAGGCTTCCAGAGCCCAGACTTCCATCTCACCGAAGCGCTGACCGCCGAACTGCGCCTTACCGCCCAGCGGCTGCTGGGTGACCAGCGAGTACGGGCCGGTGGAACGCGCGTGGATCTTGTCGTCCACCAGGTGGTGCAGCTTCAGCAGGTACTTGATGCCAACGGTCACCGGACGCGCGAACTGCTCGCCGGTGCGGCCGTCGAACAGGATCGACTGGCCGGACTGGTCAAAGCCCGCACGCACCAGGGCGTTGTTGACGTCGTCTTCCTTGGCGCCGTCGAAGACCGGGGTCGCAATCGGCACACCGCGGGTCACGTTGCCTGCGGCTTCGATCAGCATGTCCTCGTCCATGTTGGCGATGCCTTCGTCATAGACATCGTCGCCATAGGCGTGGTGCATCGCTTCACGGACCGGGGTCAGGTCGCCCGAGCGGCGGTATTCCTGCAGCGCTTCGTCCACCTTGATGCCGAGGCCGCGCGCGGCCCAGCCCATGTGGGTCTCCAGGATCTGACCGACGTTCATACGCGATGGCACGCCCAGCGGGTTGAGGCAGAAGTCGACCGGGGTGCCGTCGGCGAGGAACGGCATGTCCTCCATCGGCACCACTTTCGAGATCACACCTTTGTTGCCGTGACGGCCGGCCATCTTGTCGCCCGGCTGCAGCTTGCGCTTCACCGCGATGAAGACCTTGACCATCTTCATCACACCCGGCGGCAGATCGTCGCCGCGGCGGACTTTCTCGACCTTGTCCTCGAAACGTGCATCCAGGGCGCGCTTCTGCGCCTCGTACTGCTCGTTCAGGGCCTCGACGACCTGGGCGTCCTGCTCCTCCTCGAGGGCAAGCATCCACCACTGGCCGCGGCTCAGCGAATCCAGCAGCTCCTCGTCGATCGGGGCACCGGAACGCACGCCTTTCGGGCCTTTGACGGCCACTTTGCCCAGCAGCATGCCGCGCAGGCGGGCATAGATGTTGCGGTCCAGGATCGCCAGCTCGTCGTCCCGGTCACGGGCCAGACGCTCGACTTCCTCACGCTCGATCTGCAGCGCACGCTCGTCTTTCTCCACGCCGTGGCGGTTGAAGACGCGCACCTCGACCACGGTGCCGTAGTCGCCCGGCTTCACGCGCAGCGAGGTGTCGCGCACGTCGGAAGCCTTCTCGCCGAAGATGGCGCGCAGCAGCTTCTCTTCCGGGGTCATCGGGCTTTCGCCCTTCGGAGTGATCTTGCCGACCAGAATGTCGCCTGGCTCCACATCGGCACCGATGTAGACGATGCCCGCCTCGTCGAGGTTGCGCAGGGCTTCCTCGCCGACGTTGGGGATGTCGCGGGTGATTTCTTCCGGCCCCAGCTTGGTGTCGCGGGCGGCGACTTCGAATTCCTCGATGTGGACCGAGGTGAAGACGTCGTCACGCGCGATGCGCTCGGAGATCAGGATCGAGTCTTCGTAGTTGTAGCCGTTCCACGGCATGAACGCGACGACCACGTTCTTGCCCAGAGCCAGTTCGCCCATATCGGTCGACGGGCCGTCGGCGATGACTTCGCCTTTCTGAACGGTGTCGCCCACCTTCACCAGCGGACGCTGGTTGATACAGGTGTTCTGGTTCGAACGCTGGAACTTGCGCATCCGGTAGATGTCCACGCCGGCATCGCCCAGCTCCAGGTCCTCAGTGGCCCGGATCACGATACGCTGCGCGTCCACCTGGTCGATGATGCCGGCCCGCTTGGCCTGGATCGCCGCGCCGGAGTCGATCGCAACCTTTTCCTCGATGCCGGTGCCGACCAGCGGCGCCTCTGCACGCAGCAGCGGAACCGCCTGACGCTGCATGTTCGAGCCCATCAGAGCGCGGTTGGCGTCGTCGTTTTCCAGGAACGGGATCAGCGAGGCAGCCACGGAGACCAGCTGCTTCGGCGACACGTCGATCAGGTCCACGCTTTCGCGCGGCGCCAGGGTGTAGTCGCCGGACTGGCGGGTCGAGACCAGGTCGTTGATGAACTTGCCGCTCTCGTCCAGGGTCGCGTTCGCCTGCGCCACGGTGTGGCGCATCTCTTCGGTCGCCGACATGTAGTGCACTTCGTCGGTCACCTGGCCTTCGTTGACCACGCGGTAAGGCGTTTCGATGAAGCCGTACTTGTTGACGCGCGCAAAGGTCGCCAGCGAGTTGATCAGACCGATGTTCGGACCTTCCGGGGTCTCAATCGGGCACATCCGGCCATAGTGGGTCGGGTGCACGTCGCGGACCTCGAAGCCCGCGCGCTCGCGGGTCAGGCCGCCCGGGCCAAGCGCCGACAGGCGGCGTTTGTGGGTGACTTCCGACAGCGGGTTGGTCTGGTCCATGAACTGCGACAGCTGCGAGGAGCCGAAGAATTCGCGCACTGCAGCGGCGGCCGGTTTCGCGTTGATCAGGTCCTGCGGCATCACGGTGTCGATCTCGACGGAGGACATCCGCTCCTTGATCGCACGCTCCATGCGCAGCAGGCCGACGCGGTACTGGTTTTCCATCAGCTCGCCGACGGAGCGCACGCGGCGGTTGCCCAGGTGGTCGATGTCGTCGACATCGCCGCGGCCGTCACGCAGGTCGACCAGCGCCTTGATGCAGGCGACGATGTCTTCCTTGCGCAGGGTGCGCTGGGTGTCCTCGGCGTCCAGCGCCAGGCGCATGTTCATCTTCACGCGGCCGACCGCGGACAGGTCGTAACGCTCGGAATCGAAGAACAGGGTGTCGAACAGCGCCGACGCCGCCTCGACGGTGGGCGGCTCGCCCGGACGCATCACGCGGTAGATGTCCATCAGCGCGCTGTTGCGGTCCATGTTCTTGTCTTGCGCCATGGTGTTGCGCATGTAGGGGCCGACGTTGACGTTGTCGATGTCCAGCACCGGAATGTCGGTGATGCCCGCGTCCAGCAGCTCCTTCAGGGAGCCGCCGATCAGCTCGCCGTCCTTGTCGTATTCCAGGGTCAGCTCATCACCGGCCTCGACATAGATCGCGCCGTTGTCTTCGTTGATGATGTCCTTGGAGACATATTTACCGACGATGTGGTCGAAGGGAACCAGCAGCTCGGTGATGGTGCCTTCCTCGATCATCTTCTTGACGGCGCGCGGGGTGACCTTCTTGCCGGCTTCGCAGATGATCTCGCCGGTGGCAGCGTCCACCAGGTCATAGGTCGGGCGGGTGCCGCGCACGCGTTCCGGGAAGAACGGGGTGACCCACCCGCGGGATTTCTCCAGCTTGAAGGAGACAGTGTTGTAATAGGCATCCATGATGCCTTCCTGGTCCAGGCCCAGGGCATACAGCAGGGTGGTCACCGGCAGCTTGCGGCGGCGGTCGATACGGGCAAAGACGATGTCCTTGGCGTCGAACTCGAAGTCCAGCCAGGAGCCGCGGTACGGGATGATGCGGCAGGCAAACAGCAGCTTGCCCGAAGAATGGGTCTTGCCTTTGTCGTGGTCGAAGAACACGCCGGGCGAGCGGTGCATCTGGGACACGATCACACGCTCGGTGCCGTTCACGATGAAGGTGCCGTTCGGGGTCATCAGGGGCATGTCGCCCATGAAGACGTCCTGTTCCTTGATGTCCTTCACGGACTTGGCGCCGGTGTCCTCATCGACATCGAACACGATCAGGCGCAGGGTGACCTTCAGCGGCGCGCTGTAGGTCATGTCGCGCTGCATGCACTCTTCGACGTCGTACTTCGGCTTTTCAAACGAGTATTTCACGAACTCCAGCACGGAGGTTTCGTTGAAATCCTTGATCGGGAAAACCGACTGGAACACACCTTTGATGCCTTCGCCGTCCAGCGGCTCAGCTGCATCGCCGGAGCGCAGGAAAAGGTCATAAGAAGATTTCTGCACCTCGATGAGGTTCGGCATCTCCAGCACTTCGCGGATTTTGCCGTAATATTTGCGTAGACGTTTCTGGCCAAGGAACGATTGAGCCATGTCAGATGTCACCTTTCGAGTTCTCACCGGTCAAGGATGCCGCCGGGCCCCGGCTCCTTGCCCATACGAGACAGCGTGTTCGGATCAATTCATGGCCACCGTCCCGAAGGCAGCCTCCCGATCCCTTGAACCTCGCCTGAAAAAACGCCTCTCTCATGAGGCCCTTTCTAAGACAGGTTCGGCTGGGCCCGGAAAATTCCGGACCCAGCCAAATTTCCGATGCATCAGGAATGCACCAGAGGCAGGACTTAGGCCAGCTCGACTTCGGCGCCAGCTGCTTCCAGCTTGGCTTTGATGTCTTCTGCTTCGGCTTTGTCGATGCCTTCTTTGATTTTGCCGCCAGCTTCGACCAGCTCTTTGGCTTCTTTCAGGCCCAGGCCGGTGATGCCGCGAACTTCTTTGATCACGTTGATCTTGGAAGCGCCGGCGTTCTTCAGAACGACGTCGAATTCGGTCTTTTCTTCTTCAGCTGCACCGCCGGCGTCGCCGCCAGCTGCCATGACAACTGCGCCGCCAGCTGCGGGCTCGATGCCGTATTCGTCTTTCAGGATGGTTTTCAGTTCTTGTGCTTCCAGCAGGGTCAGACCCACGATGCTTTCTGCGAGTGCTTTCAGATCAGCCATTTTATCAGCTCTTTCCGTTTACAGTATGTGTGTTCCAACGTGCGGGCTTTTGCCCCACGCCGGCCGTTCAGTGCCAACCGCTTACGCAGCTTCCGCCTTCTCTTCGATGGTCGAAAGGATGCTTGCGATGTTGCTTGCAGGTGCGCCAATTGCGCCGGCGATGTTGGAAGCAGGTGCGCCAATGCAGCTTGCGATCTGAGCGATGAGCTCGTCGCGGGACGGCATTTTGGACACAGCTTCGACGCCTGCGCGGTCCAGAGCGTTCTCACCCATTGCGCCGCCGAGGATCTCAAACTTTTTGTTATCCTTGGCGAAATCCTCGGCCACCTTGGCGGCGGACACGGGATCTTCGGAATAGGTCAGAACGGTCATCCCTGTCAGCAGGTCGGCCATGCTTGCACACGGCTTTCCCTCGAGGGCGATTTTGGCGAGCCTGTTCTTGGCAACACGCACGGAGCTGTTCGCGCCACGGGCACGGGCGCGCAGATCCTGCATCTCTGCAACTGTCAGACCGGCGTAGTGAGCAACCACCACGACGCCAGAGCTTTCGAAGATCTGGCCGAGTTCCTCGACCACTTTCTCTTTCTGGGCTCTATCCACAGTTCTCTCCAAGTTTGGGATGCTCTCGCACCCCGGCTCATATTTGCCGGCCCCGCAAAGGAACCGGCGTTCAGGTCCGTTTTACGGGATGAGCCAAATCCGCCCGAGGGAATGAAAACCCCCGATCTTCTTGGTCTGTACCCGTCTCAGGAGGGAAATTAAGGCCTGATCGGAGGCCACCCACCATCTTGGACGAAATGAAATAAAGCGCACGACGAATCGCACGCTTTATCTCAAGGCCGTAGTTAGCCCCATTGGCCGGGATTTCCAAGAGCGAAATTGGAAAATACGCCCGCCCGCGGGGGGGGGGGGGGGGGGGGCCGCCGGAAAAGGAAAAGGGCGGCGCCTTGCGGTGCCGCCCACCAGACGTCA
>NZ_JAHVJQ010000020.1 GCF_019801145.1 Leisingera aquaemixtae | reverse complement strand
CCCCCCCCCCCCCCCCCCCCCCCCCCCCCCCCCCCCCCGCCGGAAAAGGAAAAGGGCGGCGCCTTGCGGTGCCGCCCTCCTGACGTCAGCTGTGCGCCCGATTACTCGGTGACAGCGTTGTCCACGTCAACCGTGATGCCCGGACCCATGGTCGAGGACAGGTTGATTTTCTTCATGTAGGCACCCTTGGCGCCGGTCGGCTTGGCTTTGGCCACGGCCGACACGAAGGCGCGGATGTTCTCGACCAGCTTGGCTTCGTCGAAGGACGCTTTGCCGACGCCGGCGTGCACAACACCGCCTTTTTCCGCTTTGAACTGGACTTCGCCGCCCTTGGCTGCTTCCACGGCCGCTTTCACGTCCATGGTCACGGTGCCGACTTTCGGGTTCGGCATCAGGTTGCGCGGGCCCAGGATTTTGCCCAGACGGCCGACGACCGGCATCATGTCCGGGGTCGCGATGCAGCGGTCAAAGTCGATCTTGCCGCCCTGGATCGCTTCCATCAGGTCTTCTGCGCCAACGATGTCGGCGCCGGCCGCGGTGGCTTCGTCCGCTTTCGGGCCGCGGGCGAAGACTGCAACGCGCATGTCTTTGCCGGTGCCGTTCGGCAGGCCGACCACGCCGCGGACCATCTGGTCTGCGTGGCGGGTGTCAACGCCCAGGTTCATGGCGATCTCGATGGTCTCGTCGAACTTCGAGGTTGCGTTGGCTTTCACCAGGGCAACTGCTTCTTCCACGGACAGGTTTTCCTTGCCTGCGAAAGCTTCGCGCGCGGCGCGGGTGCGTTTACCGAGCTTTGCCATCTTACTTCACCTCGATGCCCATGGAGCGGGCGGAGCCCAGGATGATCTGCATTGCCGCGTCGATGTCGTTGGCGTTCAGATCTTTCATCTTGGCTTCGGCGATCTCTTTCACCTGGGCCACGGTCACGGTGCCGACGGTTTCACGCGACGGGTTGTTCGCGCCGGATTTCACCTTGGCCGCCTTCTTCAGGTAGTAAGACGCGGGCGGCGTCTTGATGTCCATGGTGAAGGACTTGTCCTGATAGTAGGTGATCACGGTCGGGCACGGCGCGCCGGGCTCCATGTCTGCGGTCTTGGCGTTGAACGCCTTGCAGAATTCCATGATGTTGATGCCGCGCTGACCCAGGGCCGGGCCGACGGGCGGAGAGGGGTTTGCCTGACCTGCAGGAACCTGCAGCTTCATCGAACCAACAAGCTTCTTAGCCATTTGGTTTTCCTTTCAACGAGGACGGAACGCGTTCCGCCCGGAGAATGTTGCGTGGTCGGATTTCAGGATCGCGATCCCTTGATCTCCCACGAGAGAATCTCGCCCGAAGACGATAGAGGAGGCGTTTACAGGGGAATGCGGGGGTTGGCAAGCATCAAGGTCATGACATGAAAGAATGTCGACCGAGGACCAAAGGCAAGCTTACCCCGATGGATACCAATTGCATGAAGTGATAGCACATTAAAATCTACAGCCTTGTCCCTCCCGGAGTGAATGAATTGAAAGCCTTAACTTGCTTATGCGTTCTCACAGCCTTTGCGCCCACATTTGGATCGGCATTTGAGATATCGCGAGACTATAGCATGTCTGCTCAACCATATGCCGAACTAGACCAAACTTGTCTGAGCTCTCTCGAAAACGAAGTCGCCCCCAATTTCACAGGCCTAAATGGAGTTAAATTACAGTCGCCGTCTTTTGTTTTAGGGTCAGATGACCGCGCGACCCTGCTCATTTATCCGGGAGTTACCTTTCAGAGCGAACTCGGAGACGCGCAAGGCACACTAAACTGTATATATCAGGGGAATAGCACACGAATTTGGACCATATCCGTTGCCTTTGAAGGTCTCGGCCTAGCTGGTTCGAAGAAACACCCGCTGGCAAAGATGAAGAAAGACCCAGCGGCGCTAAGAACCTTAAGCTTCGCCAAAGACATCTATTAATAAGAACAAGTCATATCAGGGGGCGGCTTAAACAGCGCATCAAGTGCAAATGCGGGAACTACAAACACAAAAAACGCCGCGTTGAACCCAACGCGGCGCCTCAAATTCCACTGAGGGATCAATCACCCCTGCTTGGTCACCTGGGTAAAGTCCAATTCCACCGGGGTCTCGCGGCCGAAGATCGACACGGTGACCTTGAGCTTCTGGTTGTCCTCGTCGACCTCTTCGACCATGCCATCGAAATCTTCGAACGGGCCGTCGTTCACCTTCACCTTCTCGCCCACCTCGTAGTGGATCAGGGTGCGCGGCGCCTCGACGCCTTCCTCGACGCGGCCCAGGATGCCCTGCACCTCTGCGTCGCGCATCGGCATCGGGCGGCCCTGCGGGCCGAGGAAGCCGGTGACCCGGTTGATCGAGGAAATCAGGTGATAGCCGCGGTCGGACATTTCCATGTGCACCAGCACGTAGCCGGGCATGAAGCGGCGCTCGGTCGAGACCTTCTTGCCGCGGCGGATCTCGATCACCTCTTCGGTGGGGACCAGAACCTCGTCGATCTCGTCCTCAAGGCCCTGCTCGGCGACAGAGGTGCGGATCTGCTCTGCGATTTTCTTTTCGAAGTTCGAAAGAACGCTGACCGAATACCACCGTTTCGCCATGAACCGTCGTCCTTGTTTTGCCGGGCGGGCCGCTGCCGCGCCGCTGCTTGATCATCCCGATGCAGCCAAACGCTGCGCTCTCCAACAAAAAGCGGCGTGCAAACCGAATCGCCGCACGCCCGCCTCAATAGTTCCTGCTCACGTACCGCCCCAGGCGGCCAAGATCAAGTGCAGTGCCGCAACCTGAACGCCGGAGCCGTCAAACTGCTGCGGGCTTAGCCGAACATCCCCAGAAGCCCTTGCAGGCCATAGCGGATCAGCAGATCGACCAGCGCAAAGAACAGCGCCGTCAGCGCCGCCATGATGAACACCATGACGGTGGTCAGCAGCACCTCGCGCCGGGTCGGCCAAACGACCTTGGACACTTCGGCACGGACCTGCTGAATGAACTGTACTGGGTTGATAGTCGCCATACTGGGGGTGTCTCTCTGCTAGCAGTCAGGGCGATGTAACCGGTGGCGCCCGCGAATTCAAGCCCTGCGCCGCCCGCACGGCCCCTGCCCCGCCCGTTGCGCGGGCAGCGTACGCAGGGTCAATCCAATTTTAATCCACTTCCGGCAAAATTGGCTCCAGCGGTTCCCTACGGCCTTTCCTGCCGCCCGGGGGCCGCGGTGCGTGAATAATTGAGATAGGATGCCATGACGCCCGCATATTCCTTGTCCCAGGCCGAACAGTTCGAACGCGATGCCCAGCTTGAAGATGCCGCCATGGCCTATGCCGGCATCCTGTCCCGCAACCCCAGGAACAGGCGCGCCCAGACCGCGCTGGAGGGGTTGCGCAAGCAACTGAACGCCCAGTGCGACCCGTCCCCGGTTCATCAGGCCAGCCTGGAGGCCGCGCTGGCAGAGGGCCGCCATTTCGAGGCCGCGGACAGCTGCGGCGCGCTGCTCAAGACCTTCCGGGAATCGCATTTCCTGTGGGATTTCCTAGGCCGCTGCCATCTGGCAGCCGGGCATCTGGACAATGCCGCCACCTGCTTGAACAAGGCAATCGGCCTCAATGCCCGCGCCGCGGGCACCTATGCCTCGATGGGCCGGGTGCAGGCCGCGCGCGGCGACCTGGACAATGCCATGGCGCTGTTCGACAAGGCGCTGGCGCTCAGCACCGGCTGCCTGGACGCGTTGCACGGCAAGGCGGAGGTGCTGATCCGGCAGGGCCGCAGCAACAAGGCGGCCATCATGCTGCGCAAGGCGGTTGACCTGGCGCCGCAGAACGCCGCGCTGCACCTGGCGCTGGCGGGCCTGCTGAAGCAGCTCGGCGATTTGGCAAAGGCCAAGGCGCATTACGCCCGCGCCGTCCGCCTGAATCCGGCCCTGACCGAGGCGCATTATCAGCTCGGCCTGCTGCTGAAGGGTGAAGGCGCCTTTGCCGATGCCCTGCCCTGTTTCGACAAGGTGCTTAAGGCGAACCCCGCCGACGACCGCGCCCGCACCCAGCGGCTGCACATGCTGGCAGAGCTGAACGACTGGCGCTGGCAGCCGGAATATGCGGACCACCGCCGCCAGCTGGGCCTGCGCGGCAGCGGCTGCGATCCCAGCGCGCTGATGCTGATGGAGGACAACCCCGACCTCTTGCGGGCCCGCGCCCAGTCCTATGCCAGCGAGCTGTTTGCCGCCCCCGAACTGCACACCGCCCCGACCTCCGGGCAGCGCCCGGCCCGGCTGCGGATCGGCTACTTCTTTGCCGCCCGCAGCGCTGAAGACGTGCTGGAGCAGCACGGCCCCATGCTTGCCGCCCACGATCAGGAGCGGTTTGAGATCCGAATGTATGCGGTCGGTGCGAACCTTCCGGACAGCGCCGTGCAGGCGTTTGCCGGGCTGCCCTGCGGGGTCACGGTTCTGGACGGCAGCGCAACGGATCAGATGGCCGCCGCGGTGAAGGCAGACCAGCTTGATGCTGCGGTGGACCTCTCCGGCTATTCCGGCGGCGATGCGCTGCCCCTGTTCGCCGCCCGGCTGGCGCCGCTGCACATTGCCTGGCCAGGCTACCCCGGCACCATGGGCAGCGCCGCCTACGACTACCTGATCTGCGATGCCGCCGCCTGCCCGCCGGGCAGCGAGCGGTACCACAACGAGCACCTGCTGCGCCTCGCCGATGGCTGCCAGGCCCTTGCCGCCGCCGCGCCGTCCGCCACCCCGGACCGCACCGCCTGCGGCCTGCCGGAAGACGGTTTCGTGTTCTGCAGCTTCGCGGCCGGCAGCCTTATCACGCCCCAGGAGTTCGGTATCTGGATGCGGCTGCTGCAAGGCGCCCCGGACAGCGTCCTTTGGCTGCTCGACAACGGCGAACATGCGGTCTCCAACCTGCGCCGCGCCGCGGCGGCGCGCGGGGTTGATCCGGACCGCCTGGTCTTTGCCCCCGCCGCGCCGCAGCAGGACCACCTGGCCCGGCTGCCGCTGGCGGATCTGTTCCTCGACACCTTCACGGTCAACGCCGCCGCCGCCGCCCGCGGCGCGCTGTCGGCCGGCCTGCCGGTGCTGACCCTGCCCGGCCAGCAGCTGGCCGCCCGCACCACGGCCAGCCTGCTGCAGTCCGCCGGCCTGCTGGAGCTGATTGCCGCCAGCGCAGAGGACTATGAGGCCAAGGCCGCAGCGCTTGCGGCCGACAGCAAAGCCGCCAGCAGCCTGCGCGGCAAGCTCCGCAGCCAGCAGCAGACCGCCGCGCTGTTCAGCCCGGAGCGGCTGGCCCGGCAGGTGGAAAGTGCCTTTGACGCCGCCTGCGAGCGCCGCCTGCAGGGGCTTCCCCCGAGTCATCTCGGCGAGGCCTGACCGGTCGCAAAAATACAAGCGCCTGCCCGCAAGGGCAGCGCTGAACCGGCGATGTTCGGGAAATGGCAGGGGCAGCAGGGTTCGAACCCGCGACCTACGGTTTTGGAGACCGTCGCTCTACCAACTGAGCTATACCCCTGTGGTGCGGCATGTCCTACGGCAGCCGCGCAGCGGAGGCAAGAGGGAAATGCGCATTTTCTTGCGCTGCCCGGACGCTTTGCGGGCCGCGGGCTTTGCCCCGCCCCGCCCATGCAGTAAGAGGGGGGCAAGGACCGGGGCCAGCGCCCGGGCAAACCTGCAGGAATGAGCCGGAAACCGTGAGCCTCAGAAAGAAAATCGCCGACAGCCGCCGGGTCAACCGCGCCATCGAGGGGCTGTTTGCCGCCTATGTGCGCTTCGCCTTCCGCACCTCGCGCTGGGACCGCAGCGGTTTCGAGGAAATGGACGCCTGCGTGCGCCGCGGCGAGCCGGTGATCTTCGTCTTGTGGCACCAGCGGCTGATCATGGCGCCCTATCTGTTCGACACATCGCTGGGCCGCATCTGCGCGCTGACGTCTGCCGCCCGCGCCGGGCGGCTGGCGGGCCAGATCCTGGTCCGGCTTGGGTTTGAAACCATCCCGATGTCGAGCCACAAGCGCCACGTGGCGCTGTCGCGCGAGGTGCTGCGCCGCACCAAGGAGGGCTGCTCCATCGGCATCGCCGCCGACGGCCCGCGCGGGCCTGCGCGGGTGTCCTCGACGGTGCCGGTGGTCTGGGCCCGGATGACCGGCTGCCGGGTGTTCACCGTGGCCTTTGCCGAACGGAAGGTGATCAAGCTGCCGACCTGGGACAAGCAGATGCTGCCAATGCCGTTCTCCCGCGGTGTGCTGATGTGCCGGGAATGGACCGATGAGGTGCCGAAGAAGCCCAGCGATGAACAGGTGGAGGCACTGCGGCTGAGCCTGGAAGCCTCGCTGGACGGGATCACCGACGCCGCGGATGCCGCCGCCGGGCGCGGCAGCGACAATCCGAAGACGCAGCCAGCCTGACCTGTTGATCAGCGGTGCCGCGGCCAGGCGGCGGGCAGATTGCCCCGCTTGCCTAGCAAATTCGAGACCCTCAGCATCAAAAGCGGCCCACGGTTTCCTAAGGCGTCCTCGCTTAACTCCTCAACCTTTGGGCTAGACCTTTAGCGGGGAGTACCTTCCCGCCCGGACGCCCCGCGTTCGGGCCGCGCCCGGCCTCCCGGAGGAGGCCCTTTCTACCAAGTATCAGGAGACCTGATTACTCGATGATTTTGGACACAGTCTTAGTGCGCGCGTCTCGGGATCATCGCGTTCAAACAAAAAGGGCGCCGC
>NZ_JAHVJQ010000019.1 GCF_019801145.1 Leisingera aquaemixtae | reverse complement strand
GCATCATGAACGTGAACGCGCCGGACGGCTGGCACCGGCTGAGCGACGGCAGCCAGAACATCGGCGGCGACTACACCACCGCGCCTGCGCAGAACCTGTCTGCCGACGAGCTGTGGGGCCTTGAAGCGGGGGCCAGCAGCACGCTTGGCGATTCCGGCAGCCGGCCCGCACCTGAACCTGCCCCCGAACCGGCACCTGAGCCGACACCGGAACCTGCGCCCGAGCCGGCGCCTGAGCCGGAACCCGCTCCTGATACGGGCTCTGGCGGGACCGGGAACGTCCTGTTCCAAATCCAGGGAGACACGGAATTCAGCGGCAGCAACGCCTCTGTGATCGAGGTTGCGCCAACGGACAGCCTGAAGGCGGATGCCGCCACCATTTCGTTCACCTTCAACGCGGATGACCTGAAGGGGACCCAGGGGCTCGTGTCCAAGGATGCCTCCGGCTATGAGGCCAACGACGGGCATTTCACGGCCTATCTCGACGGCAGCAGGCTGAAAGTCCGGTTCCAGGCGGATTCCGGCGACCAGACATTTGTTGTCAGCGATATCGCCGCAAATACCAGCTACGAGGTCACCGCGGCGTTCGGCGGCGGCAAGGTTGCGCTCTGGATCGATGGCGCGCTTGTCGGCGAAGCTGCGTCGGACATGACCTGGGCAGGCAACGGCGAATTCATGCAGATCGGCGCCAACGGCTGGGCCAGCGGCTCCGGTGAGGCCGGCTTCAGCAATGCCTTCGACGGCACAATCTCGGAATTCACAATTACCGAGGGTTACGCAACCACACCCTCCGAAGAGAGCCAGATCGCGCCCGAACCGGCACCTGAGCCGGCCCCCGAACCGGCACCGGAACCAGCGCCCGAGCCTGAGGATTCCGGCGAGGGCAGCGTGCTGTTCGAGCTGGCCGGGGCTACCGAATTCGATGGCCGGAAAGGCTCGGTGGTCGAGGTGGCGCCAACGGACAGCCTGAAGACGGACAGCGCCAACATCTCGTTCACCTTCAACGCGGACAGCGTCAGCGGCCGCCAGGGGCTTGTCTCGAGGGATGCCGCCGGGTCGGACGCGGACAGCGGCCACTTCACCAGCTACGTCGAGAACGGAAAGCTCAAGATCCGGTTCCAACAGGCCGACGATGAGATGGTCTTCGTGGTGGATAACATCCAGGCCGGCCAGGACTATGATGTCGAAGCCGGCTTCGGGGACGGGCTGGTCGATGTGTGGGTCAACGACCAGCTTGTCGGGGAAGCTGCCATGGACATGGACTGGTCTGCCAGCAATGAGCACCTGCAGGTCGGCGCCAACGGCTGGGCCAGCCAGCCCGGCCAGGCGGGGTTCCGGGACGTCTTCGACGGCACCATCTCCGACGTTCTGATCACGGACCCGGACCTAGTGTCCAATCAGGCCGGCGACCTGTTCTGATCCGGTGCGGAGCCCGGGGGGCGGCGGTTTCAGGCCGCCTGCCCGGACATTCTAACCAGCGGCGCGCCCAGGCGCGCCGCTGGCCGCCAGCCGGTCCAGAACGGCGGTGTAGGATTGAATGACGAACCTCTCGTCGTATTGCGCCTCTATCAAGGCGCGCCCGGCGGCGCCCATGCCCTGGCGCGCGGGCAAGGACATGCGGGCGATCTCCAGCATCGCCTCGGAGAGGCTTCCGGCATCCCGGGGGCGCACGAGAAAGCCGCTTGTTCCGTCTGCCACCACGTCCCGGCAGCCAGGCATATCGGTGGTAATGACCGGCCGGCCGCAGGCCGCGCTCTCCAGCAGAATCCGGGGCGTCCCTTCGCGGTAGTAGCTGGGCAGGACGACGCAATCGGCAGACCGGATGTACGGAATGACATCCCGCACCGGCCCGGGGTAGTCGATAATTCCTTCCTTGGCCCAATCTGAAACCGTTGCCGCCGGAACGGCCGCGGCGCCCGGGGCCTCTGGCCTGCCGATAATCCGGAATGTCGCGTCCGGGAAGGTTCTGCGGACGGCGCGGGCGGCCTCGACGAACTCTCCGATGCCCTTTTCCCAGAGCAGCCGCGCCGCCAGCAGGAAGGCTGGCGGGCCGGGCGGCGCAGGCATGGGCAGAACCGCAAAGCGGGCCAGGTCGACGCCGGATCCCGGCAGCAAGGCCGCACGGCCGGGCGGCACGATCCCGGCGGCCAGGAACTGGTCGCGGTCCTCCCGGTTCTGGAAAAAGACCACGGGCGCGGTCCGGAAGGCGGCCGCGTAGAGTTTCCGGATGCCGGCGTTCAGCAGGGATTGTTTCGAAAACACCGACCCGAGCCCGGTGATATTGGGAATGAGCGGAATGCCCAGATGCCGCGCCGCAAGCCCCAGGTAGAGGTTGTTCTTGATGGTGTAGCTGAGAACCGCATCCGGCCGGATCCGGCGCAGATGGCGGTAGGCTGCAACAAGCGTGGCGGCTTCCCGCGGCGGTGAGACCCCGCGCTGGTCCATCCGGAAGCCGACGACCTGGCAGCCGGTTGCTTCAAGTTCGGCGGTGTATTCGTCGAACGGGGCAAGCAGGACGATCTCATGCCCCTCCTGCTGCAGCGCGCGGATCAGGCCCGCCCGGAAATTGACGAGATTGAACGACGTATTTGCGGAGATCAGGAGTTTCATGCCGCCTGCCCCCGGCGCGCTGCGCGGCGGCGGGGAAAGGGCTTCTGCCGCTGCCGGAGTGTTCTGGAGTTCGCGGGCCCGGAGACGCCGGCAAGCACCGGCTGGCAGGGCAGGAACGGATCACCGGCCTTCATAGCCTGGCCCCTTTTCCACTGCAGCGCTTCACGGGGCCAGCTCTGCATAGATCTGTTCCATGGCCCTTGCGCAATCGGCCCAGCGGTAGCGCCTTGCATGGGCCAGCCCCGCAGCCGCCATCTGATCGCGGGCCGGGCGGGACAGGCAGATGCCGGCGAGGTCGGCGGCAAAGACCTCAGGAACCGTGGTGTCAGTGAGCCGTCCGGCGCTGCCGGCAACCTCCGGCAGCGAGCTGCGGTTTGACGCCAGCACCGGCGTTCCGCTGGCCATTGCCTCCAGAACCGGAAGGCCGAAACCCTCGTAGAGCGAGGGGTGCACATAGAGATCGGCGGCCTGGTAAAGCGCCCGCAGCTCCGCGTCGGACACAAAACCGGCCAGGTGGACACGCTCCTTCAGGCCGGGGGATACCAGTTCCTGCTGCAGCTCTTCATGGTCCCAGCCGAGGCCGCCGACGAGCACCAGATGGTGGGGGATCTCTTCTTTTGCCAGCGCGAAGGCCCTGATCAGCCCCTGGATATTCTTGCGCGGGCTGATGTGGCCGGCGGACAGGATGATCGGCACGCCGCTGGGCACGCCGGGCAGCGCCTGCAGAAGCGACATGTCCGCAGGTTCGGAAAATGCCTCCGACACGCCCTCCGGCACGACGCGCAGCCGTCCCTCGATTGCCGGGCCGACGTAGCCGCGGACCTCATCGGCGGTGGTCTGGGACACGCAGACGATGACATCGGCCTTGCGGACCGCCTGGTCGAGACTGCGCTGCATGACCCAGGGCCGTGTATTGCGGAAGTATTCGGGATGGGTGAGCGGGCCCAGATCGTGAATGGTGACGGCAAAGGGCTTGCGGGTTGCGACCGGGTAGCCCAGCGAAACCGCGTGGACCACGTCCACCGGCAGTTCGAGGCGTGTCTCGATCGGCGGCCAGTCGAGAAAGGTCCACAGCAGCGACGTTCCGCGGCGCCCCAGCCCGGTCAGGCGCAGCCCGGTCTCTGCCGCACGCTGCGCGAACGCGTCAGGGGGCAGCGAACTCCACCCGGCAACGGGAATGATATTGGGGCCGTTCAAGCCGCGCAGCGCAGTAAACAGCTCGCGCGCATAGCGCGCCAGGCCGTGCCCCGCCCTGTCGGCGAACTGGTTGGCGAAATAGGCGACATTGGGAGCAGAGGCGGATGCCGCCGCTCCGGCCGCGGGCCTAGTGGCTTCGAATTGCAAGAGCAGTCCCTCCGAAGATGGCGTTCCAGCGGGTGCGCAGCTGCCTGCGCAGAGTGGCCGGAAGGAACGCGCCCAAGAGGGCGGCCCAGGTGTCGGCGGCCAGCGGCCAGAGCGCGAGCGCCATCAGATAGTGGACGATGGCGCGGCCGCGCCGGTTCAGGTAGTGCAGATGAACCCGCCCTGCCCGGCGGTGGTAGCTGGACAGCGCGGCCAGGCGGACGCGCAGTCCCCGCTGCCGCCTGAGCGGTGCGTATTTCTCGAGAATGCGGCGGTAGGCAGCAAGTTCGCGGGCGGGGTCGGACACGGTCCGAGGGCCGGCATGGTGGCGGAGATCGACCAGCGCTTCCGGCACGCATCCGATCTTTGCGCATTGCGCGAGACGGATCCACATGTCCCAGTCCTGCCGCGCCATGAGGCCCTGATCGAAGCCGCCGGCCTTCTGGAACAGGGCGCGCCGCGCAATCCAGGCCGAGGTCGGCGCAGTCACATCGCTGACCAGCAGATCGTTCAGCAGGTCGCCTTCGGGATAGGCGTGCCGCGGTTCCGAGATCACCGCGCCGCTCTCGGCATCGGTTTCCCGCAGGCCGGTATATGCGGCGCCGTAGCCGGGCCGTGCCTCGAGCAGCTCCACCTGCTTGCGGAGCTTGTCCGGATGCCAGAGATCGTCGCTGTCCAGAAAGGCGACGTAGCGGCCCCGCGCCTTGCCGATGCCTTTGTTCCGCGCGGCATTTCCTCCCGATTTCGGCTGCCCGGTGTAGCGGACGGCAAGCTCCGACGCTTCCGACCATTGCGCCACGCGCTGCCGGGTGCCGTCGGTGGAGCCGTCATCCACCACGATGATCTCGAGATCGCGGAAGCTCTGCGCTTGAACGCTGTCCAGCGCGTCACAGATCAGATGCTCCCGGTTGTGGGTGGGGATGACAACCGAGACTGTGGGATCCCCGTCAGCCATCGCGATCCTCGGCCGTCCAGGCAACCTGCCGCTCCAGATCGGCGCGCGGCACGCGGTTCTGCCGGTCCCAGACCAGCGCATAGGCCCGGAACACGGCCGTCGCCGAATGCAGAGCCGAGATGATTCCGGGGGTGCCGTCGCGGATGCCCAGCTTGTAGAAGTACTTTTTCAGGAATTCCTTGAGCGGTGCCCAGAATATCTGCCAGCCGCGGACCTGCCCGTTGGTTTCCTCGACATGCTTGACCACTTCTTCAAGATAGACTGAGCTTTTCTTCAGGCGTTTCTCGAAATTGTGCTCGTTGAAGTGGATCATCTTGCCCTGGAGCTGGGCGACCCGGTGATCCGGCGCGTCCAGATGGCAGCTTTCGTGAAACATCCCGCCAAACCGGAACAGTTCCCGCCGGGCCAGGTGGATCAGATTCCAGTCCTGCCAGCCGCCCCCGCGCATCGGGCGGTGCATGAAGCAGTTGAGCCTGCGGAACCGGTAGCCGTCCTTCCCGGGGTCGCGGATGGCCGTGCGGATCTCGGCGGCCAGCTCGCGCGACACGCGCTCGTCGATATCCATGTGCAGCAGCCAGTCGCTGGTTGCGGCTGCGATCCCCTTGTTGCGCTGATCGCTGTAATATTCACCCTCCTTGCGGGGCGAGCTCAGGAAGCGGACCTTGGCTCCGGCATCCGCGCAGATCTTTTCGGTGCCATCGGTCGAGCCGTCGTCGACAATGACGATCTCGTCCACCCAGCCGATCAGATTCCGGATGAAGCCGGGCAGATCCTCTTCTTCGTTGTAGGCGATGGCGACAACGCCCAGCGTCGGGGTCATTGGGTCATGCATGTTCATGGGTCAGTCCGAAAACTTTGCAGCAGGCGTGCCGGACAGAAGCTCGTCGAAATAGGCGATTGTCTTGCTCAGGCCTTCTTCGAGCGGAACGGCCGGCTGCCAGTCCAGTTCGGCCTTGGCCTGTGAAATATCCGGGCGGCGCTGCACCGGATCGTCCTGGGGCAGCGGGCGGCGCACGATCTGCGACCGGGCCCCTGTCATCTCGACAATCCGTTCGGCCAGCTCGCTGATGGTGATCTCGACGGGATTGCCCAGGTTCATCGGCCCCGGGCACTCCTTCGGGGTGTCCATGAAACGGAGGATTGCCTCCACCAGATCGCTGACATAGCAGAAAGACCGGGTCTGCGAGCCGTCCCCGAACACGGTGATCGGCTCGCCCTTGAGGGCCTGCACGATGAAGTTGGAGACCACCCGGCCGTCATTGGGATGCATCCGCGGCCCGTAGGTGTTGAAGATGCGCGCCACTTTGATATCCAGCCCCGCCTGGCGGTGATAATCGAAAAACAGCGTCTCGGCGCAGCGCTTGCCCTCGTCATAGCACGATCTCGGGCCAATCGGGTTGACATTGCCCCAGTAGTCTTCGGTCTGGGGGTTGATCTTGGGATCGCCATAGACCTCGCTGGTCGAGGCCTGGAAAATGCGGCACTTCAGGCGCTTTGCCAGCCCCAGCATGTTGATGGCGCCATGCACGCTGGTTTTCGTGGTCTGCACCGGATCGCGCTGGTAGTGGATCGGCGAGGCCGGGCAGGCGAGATTGAAGATCGAGTCCACTTCCACATAGAGCGGAAAGGTGACATCGTGGCGGATCAGCTCGAAATGCACGTTGTCCATCAGATGATAGATATTGGGTTTGGTGCCGGTATAGAAATTGTCGAGGCACAGCACATCTGCACCGGTTGCGATCAGCCGGTCGATGAGATGGGACCCGATGAACCCTGCACCGCCCGTTACCAGTATCTGCTTGCTAATGCTCATTTGGTATCCTCGCTGTTTTTGTTCAGAGAGCCGCCCCCGGCCCGGCCCCGCCTGACGGCGTTGCGTATCTGGATCAAGGCGGGCTGCACGAGCCTGTCCCGGAGCCGGTTGACCCCGAAGCGGAATGTTCTGCGCCGGTATGCTTGCGGCGCGCCCTGTGCGGGGTCCTTGGGGTTGTCCAGGTCAGCGCCGCTATAGCCGAAATGCTGCGCCATCTGCCGGACCGCCGGATGCAGCTCCAGCAGGTAGCCGGCATCGTTTTTCCACTTCTGCTCCGGCCCCGCGCGGGTGCCCGAGCCCATCGCGCCGTCCGGCGCGATCCCGATGAACCGTGCAACACCGCCGAACCCGGCTTCCGGAGACGCTGTCAGATCCTCGTAGCGCACGCGCATATAGCTGCCTTCCGGCAGCATCTGCTCGATTGCCAGCAGGTTGCGGCAGCCGTTGAGCCAGGCCAGCTGCCGGGTCTCCGGATCCGTCCCGAATAGCCTGGCCGCCGAATACATCACCCCATGCGGGTTCCGCACCAGCCCGACGATCTTCACGGTGAAATCGGTTTGTTCGATCCACTCCAGCATCAGGGTGAGCGCCGCCCATTGGGCAAGAATCTGGGGGGATTTCTCGAAGAAGACAGGGGCAGGGCTGCTTTGGCAGAGCGCTTCCCAGCCTTCGAAGACAAGCGCGCGGTCTTCCGCGGGCGGAGCGAATCCCGGAGCGCAGCGCGCCAGCAGATCGACCATCAGCGCGCGCGCATTGTTGCGGCTGCCGTAGCCGTCATAGCGTTTCCGGACCGCAAACAGCGGCCCCGGCAAATCCAGCAGCACGGCCGACATCAGCCACCAGTGGGTCTCCAGATAGCGGTGCGGCGAATAGGCGGCGGTTTCCACCGCCGGATGGCGGCAGATCTCGTTCTGGAACATGGTGGATCCGGAACGCTTATCCGAAAGCAGGATGACGACGGTGGCCATGGGTTTGTCTTCTGCTGGGGCGCCGGCGGGCCGGGACGCGGAAAAGGGATGTTGCGGAAACGAGGCCAATGATCAGGAACAGGAGCATGGCCCCGCGCGGGGTCGAGACGGCGGCGTGGCCGAACATGGCCCAGGGCACGATCGCGACGAGGGACAGGAACAGCGGCTGCGCAAGGAGCTTGTCCAGCGTCCTGCGCCGCTGCAGCGCAATGGTTCCAACATGGAACAGGGCGCGGGCAATCAGGCTTATGTAGAGCAGTGCCGCGATCAGGCCGTAGGAATAGTAGGCCATCGCGAAAACAGCATGGGTGGCCTGGCCGTGCTGTTCGGCCCGGATGCCCGATGCCGTATACCGGACGGCCACGCCCTCGCCGGCCAGCAGAAAGCCCGGGTTCTGCACGGCATGGGTGAAGGGTTCGGAATAGGCCAGCGACCTTTCGCTTTCCCGGGTGTTCTCGTAAGGGCTCTCGAGCATGGTGCCGAAGCTGCGTTCAAGACGCTCGAAATAGAAAACCTGTGAGCCTATGCCGATGAAGAAGACGATGCTTGCGCCGATGGCAACCGGCAAAAGGATCCCGCGCTTCATCTGCCGGAGACCCAGGAAAAAGACGGCGATGACGACCAGGGCGCTGGCCATGAGCGGGCCGCGCGAATAGCTCATCAGAACGCCCATTGGCGCCAGCAGGCAGGCCGCGAACGCAATCCTGCGCCATTTTCCGATCATCCAGGGCCAGCGCAGCAGCAGGGCCGCGAAGGGCCAGCAGATATTGATGAAGGTTGCCCCCAGGATCGACACGCCGACCAGCGTCCGCCCCCGGATCCCGCGCTCAGGCGCGCCGTCAAGCCTCAGCTGGAGCCGGTCGGACGCCGGTTCCAGGAACCTGTGTGAAAAGACCAGATCGCTGACCATTCCCCGGGTCGCGGGCAGGGAGGAGAGGATCATCAGCGATGCGGTCACGATCACCCCCGCGGCTATGGCCTTGAGCAGCAGCTCGATGTCCCCGCGGGTCCGCACGTATGCCGCGGCCAGGAAGAACACGCTGAACGCAAGCGCCGTGCGCCCCATCATGTAGGCAGAATCCAGCAAGGTGCCAAAGCGGATCATGCCCGCGACCTCGCTGGCGAGGGCGATTATGAGGAGTGTGCTGACAGTGCCTGAATACAGCCGCCGCCGCCGCGGCAGCGGGGGAAGTTTCTGCACCGAGCAGAGCAGGAGAAAAATAAGGACATCGGTCAGGTAGACCGGCAGCGGGCCGATCTTCAGATTTGCCTTCGGCACCGCGACGAGCACGAAGACAAACACGGCAAAGAGCTTGATGCCCGGTGTCAGTTCCTTACGCCACATGGACCGGCCTCGCTTCCAGGCTCTGGTAGAGCGTTCTGTGCGCCGCGGCGAAACGGGCGATATCGTATTTTTTCGCCGCCTCGAAACCCGCCGCGCCCATCCTGCGCCGCATCACGGGATCATCCGCCAGCCGCTGCAGCGCGGCTGCGATGCCCGCGGCATCCGAAGGCGGCACCAGCAGCGCTGCAGCGCCGTCGCGGCCGACGGTCTCGCGCAGGCCCGGCACATCCGAGGCGACGACCGGCAGCCCGGCGTTCATCGCTTCGACGGCGGCAAGCCCGAAACCCTCCCACGCCGACGGGATCAGGAAAATGTCCGCCGCCTCAAGCAGGGCCGGCACATCGTCCACATGGCCCATCAGATCCACGCGGTCTTCGATCCCCAGCTCGGCAATCTGGCGCTCCAGGGCCGCGCGCTCGGCCCCTTCGCCGGCAATGGAATAGCGCCAGGCAGCCGGGCCAAGGCGCGCCACCGCGCGCAGGGCGGTGGCATAGTTCTTAGCCGGGGTCAGCCGCCCGGCGGACACGATCCGCAGCGGTCCAGGCCCGGCGGGCCGCTGCGGCAGCCGGCCGAAAGCCAGCGGGCAGCCGTTCTCGATCACGGTGGTGCGCCCAGCCAGCCATGGGCGGGCGGCGAGCAGTTCTGCCTCGACGCTGCCGCTGACCGCGATGACCTTCTCGAAGGCGCGGTAGACCCGGTCGTCGATCAGGCCGCCCAGGGCGTGGCCGCGGCGGCGGTTGGAGGTGCTGTGCTCGGTGAAGACCAGCCGCCCGCGCAGGCGGCCCGCCTGCGCCAGCATGGCGGCATGGGCGCTGGCGGGAAAGAGATGCACATGCACGATGTCCCTGGGCGCGATCCCGCGCGCATAGGCGCCCAGGCGCAGCAGCGCCCGCGGATCGTAGGGGCTTGCCAGCCCCAGCGAGACGGCGCAGTCGAGGCCGCCGGTCTCGCAGGCCTCGAGCGCCACCAGCCGGGCATCGGCACCCGCCTTGCGGAGCTCGCCGTGGAGCAGCCGGGCCATGCGCTCGGCGCCGCCGCGTTTCAGGTCAATGCTGTTGATGATCTGGTGAACCCGTATCGTGGCCTGCGCCCGGGCGGCAGTCTTGGCGGCCCCGGCAGCCGGCACCGCAGCCGCCCTGCCCCGGCCCTGCAGCCTGGCCGCCATGCCGCGCAGGGCCTTGTAGGGCCGCTCCGGCAGCAGCTGCGCCACCCAGCGCTGGCGGAACATCGGGTCGGGCTCGAACCGGTGCCAGGGGACGGGAGTCCAGGCGGGCGGCGCCTCGGCAAGGACCTTCTCGATCAGCGCCTTGTACGCTGCCGCGCATGCGGTGTGCGAGAATCTCTTCCGCGCCGCCGCGGCCCCTGCCCGGCTCATCCCGGCCAACCGGGCGCGGTCGCCGGCAAGCGCCGCGATTGCGGAGGCCGCCGCCTCGGTGTCGCCGGTGTTGCACAGCAGGCCTGTCCGCCCGTCCTCCAGCAGGTAGTCGGTGATCCCGTGCAGCCGCCAGCTGACCGGCACCGCGCCGGCCATCATCGCCTCCAGCAGCGCGTTGGGGCAGCCTTCGAAATGCGACGGAAACAGGAACAGGTCCGTGCGGGCGAGAAATTCCGGAATGCCGCCGGGCAGCAATGCGCCGGCAAAGCGCACCCGGCCATCGGCGGTCCGGCTGCCCAGGGCCGCGCGCAGGTCCGGCTCGTGCTTCCCTTTTCCGGCGATGTCGAGACGGTAGCGGACGCCGAGCGCGTCGAGCCGGTCCAGAATCGGCGGCAGGTGCATGACGCCCTTCTGCCGGTGCTCCAGCCGCCCGAGAAATCCGAGCGACAGCGTCCCGCCGGTGCCGCGGGCACGTGCGGCGGCGGCTGCAAACCGCGCGGCCGATGTTCCGTTCGGGATCAGGTCGACCCGGCCGGGGTCGATGCCGTAGCGGCCGGTGAGCGCGTCCCGCAGCCGGGGCACCAGGGCGATGAAGCGGGCGATGCGCTCCCGCCCCATCAGCGCCATCCGGTACCCCTCGTCAAAGCCGTTGGCGCAGCGCGACAGCACCCTGATCTTTTCCGGCAGATGCGGCAGGGCGCTGAGGATCGCAGGGGAATTGACCCCGATCACGATGTCGACAGCGCTGTCTTCGCACCATTCGGCGAAAGCCATTGCCTGCTGCTTGAGGTTGCGCGTGCCCGCCGCGAGCTGCACGCAGCCGTCGTCGATGAACGGCGGCTCGGTGATCTCAGCCTGATCGCGGCCGGCCGACACGCAGCGCAGGTCGATGCCATGGCGCAGAAGCTCGGGCCGCAGGTTGCGGTATAAAGTGAAGGTGCCGCCGTCTTTCGGCACCGAACCAAAGGCGACCCGGATCATGTCCCGGCCTCCAGCTGGCCGGGCTGCGGGCACGCGGCGGGGGCTTCACCGCCGAAGATCGCTTGGCGGAGCTGCCGTGCCAGCCGGTGCGCGTCGAAATATTCCTCGACCCGGGCCCGCCCGGCCTGCCCCAGCTTGCGTGCCAGCGCCGGCTCCCGGGCCAGCCGCAGAATGCTGGCGGCCATCGCCTCGACATCTCTCTCCGGTGAAAGAAACCCCGTCTCCCCCTGCTTGACGGTCTCGGAAAAGCCGTTGTGATCGGTGACCGCCACCGCGGCGCCCGACGCCATCGCTTCCAGCAGGGAAATCCCCTGGCTTTCCTGATCGCCGTTGTCCGCGGTAACCGAATGCTGGATGAAGACCGCTGCCCCGGCCAGGCGCGCCTTCACCTCGTCATGCGAGCATGCGCCCAGCATCGTTACCGCGGCCTCGAGCCCCAGTTCGCCGATCACGGCGCGGCAGGCCTTCTTCTCGGGGCCGTCCCCGATGATCTCGAGCCGCAGCGACGGATGCTCCCGGCGCGCCCTGGCAAATGCGCGGATTGCCAGGTCGGGCCGCTTTTTCCGGGTGAGCCGCCCCACCGCAATGACCAGGCCGGGGTCCTTGCGGGTGTCCGCCGAAAACTCGCCGACCTCGATGCCGCACGGGATGACCGTGATCTTGCGGCCCGGAATGCCGATGCCTTCGAGGACACCCGCGAAATGGCGCGACCCGCAAAAGAAGCCCTGGGCGCTCTGCGCCAGCATCCGGTAGGCAAACCGCATGTCCCGCCGCCGCCCGAGGACCGTTGCATCATGACCGTGGAAATTGACGAACAGCGGAAGCCCGGCCTGGCGGCAGAATACACGCAGCGCGCAGCCGGTGGTGCCGAATTCTGCAAGAACCGCCGTGGTGCCATGGGCCTGCAGGAACGCCCCGAGCCCGGCCTCCTCCCGCCGCGACAGCGAAGCGCGGTAGCCCGTCCGCAGGAACCTGGCCACCGTCCCGAGCCGGTTGCGCTTCGGCTGTCCTTGGAGGCGCACGCAATGGAAGGGAATAGCGGCCGCCGGCGGCTGCGCGCACGCCAGGCCGATGCCGACGGTCTGGCCCGGTCGGACCAGCCGCATGTGCTGCCGGACATAGGTCTCGGCAACGGCATCCGGATTCTGGGTCGCGATTGCCAAGCTCATCGGCCCCCCTCTTTCTCGGCGCTGCAGAGACGGCCGTAGAGCGCATCGCACAACAGCTGGATCCGCGGCGTCAGGAACGACGGCTGACGGACCCGGGGGCTGAGCCGGCGGGTTGTGAGCGGGAACGCCATCCAAGGCCGCGCGAGCCCGACCGACTGCGTCAGCGCTCCCATGCATGCGTCCGGCTTGGCCAGCAGGGAGCGGTAGTCCAGCGGCCGGATCCGGCTGTCCCCGCTGAGGCCGAGGTTGAAATACTCCTCGTTCCGCCGCAGCCAGTAGAGTGCGTAGATATCCCGCTGGCGGGCATCGCTTCCTGGCTCCGCGCCGCTGATCTCACCGGCCGAGGCATGGATGTCCTGCCACAGGTCTTCGAGGTCCCAGTGATTGCCCGCATCGGTCTCGACGCGCCGGGACACCGCCTCGAAATCCCCGCCCCACTTGCGCATCATCGACGCAACGACCTCATCCGCCTGCCGGAACATCCAGACCGCCCGGGCGCCTTCGACGGCATCGAGGATCTCTGCCGCCCGGTGCGACGCCAGCAGCGAGCGGGCGACAGCGAACCGGCCGCGGGCGGCTTTGAGCCGGGCGCGCAGCTCCGGCGGCGGCGGCCAGACCGTCTTGCCCCGGTCAATCGACAGATCGCTGAATTCGCCGAACACGACCGATCGGGGGTCGGCGCGGAACAGGCGCTCAAGATGCGTGGTGCCGCTGCGCTGGCAGCCGAAGATGAACAGCGTGGCCCTGGGCCGGGCCCTGGTCAGGCCGTGGAGGACCCGCTTGCTGCCTTCGAACAGCTGAAAGGACTGCGCGGAGATGCGGTATTCGAGTGAATTCCTGATGCGTGCCACGGTCAGGGGATGCTGCATCGGCCGCCTCCCCTATCCCTGGAGCGGGGCCGGTGCGGCCGGTCCTGCGTCCAGCCCGGGCCCCGCCTGGCCATTGGCCCGGCGGGGCCCGGCGGCGCCGTCCTGATCTGTCAGATCCGAGTAGGAGCCGGTCCCGCTGATCCGGCCGGCTTCCAGGGTGATCACCGTGTCGCAGCTCTGCACGGTCGCCAGACGGTGTGTCACCATGATCAGCGTCCGCTCTCCGGCCAGCTCGCTGATCTGGTCCATCACCAATGTCTCGGTGCTGTTGTCCAGCGCGCTTGTCGCCTCGTCGAAGGCAATGACCTTCGGCTGGGTATACAGGGCCCGGGCAATGGAGATTCGCTGGCGCTGCCCGCCGGAGAGCCGCACGCCGCTTTCGCCGACGAAGGTGTCGTAGCCTTCGGGAAGCTCCTCTTTGATGAAGGTGTCGATCTGGGCCATCCGCGCCGCCTTGCGCACGCGGCCGAGATCGACCTCGGCCTTGGGGAGGCCGAAGGCGATGTTCTGTGCCACCCCGGTGTCGTAGAGGAAGACCTCCTGCGGCACATAGCCGACATTGGCCCGCCAGGCGCGGATCTGGTCGTGATCCAGTTTCTGCCCGTCGATCAGCATTTCGCCTTCAGTGGGCTCGATCAGGCCGAGAAGGAGGTCCAGCAAGGTCGTTTTTCCGGCACCGGTCTGCCCGACGATGCCGAAAGACGTTGCGGCAGGTATGGTCAGGCTGATGTTCTTCAAGCTGGGTTCCGCGGCGCCGGGATAGGTGTAGGACACGTTGCGCAGTTCGATCGATTTTGCGAACGGCATCGGGTCGATCGCGGACCCGGGCAGCTCCGGGAGATCGGAGCTGCCGGCCAGATCCTGATGAATCGCCTCGGCGGCAGCGGCGCTCAGGCGGATGGCAACGACCGCTGTGTAGCCCTTCTGGAAGGCAGGCATCATGCGGTAGACGGCAAGAGCAAAGACGCCGATCACCGGCAGCACGGACGCCATGCCTGCGCTGCCGATCCCGCCGCTGCGCTGCATCAGGGCGAGGGTAAGAATGACAATCCCCCCGATCGCAAACAGCTCGATGACGAACTGCGGCACCTGGCGGACCGTGTTCGATGCGGCGCTGAACACCGCGAACTTGACGGAATGCGGATGATAGCTGCTGATGAGCGATCTCTCCCGGTTGAACAGTTTCGCCAGCTTGCTGCCCCGCAGCGCTTCCCAGGCCACGCGGTAGCGCGCCCGGTTTTCATCATACATGACCTGGCCGAACTGGTTGGTCAGCCGCCGGACCGTCATGAAGAGAATGGAGTAGAGGGCGCCGAATATGCCCAGCGACAGCAGCGTGATCGCCGGGTCGACGTAGAACAGGAGGGCCAGCATTAATAAGATCGACACCAGCGACTGCGCGATATTGAACAGGGACCGGAACACGTCGCCCACCACGCGCCCGGTCTCGGCAAGCATGTTCGACACCAGCTCGCTGCTGTGGCGCTGCAGCATGAATTCATAAGGCTGCCGCAGATAGGTCTCCAGAAGCCGCGCCGACAGGCTGTGCTTGCGCATCTCCAGCCAGCGGTTCACCAGGTAGAGCGTCAGTATCTTCATGACGGCGCTCAGCAGGAGCACCAGCACGAACACGGCGCCGATGGCGATGGCGAAACTGTCCGCGCTCTCGAACCCGCCGGCCGAATAAGACCACGACAGATACCTGTTCTCTTCAATCAGCTCCGGATTGCCGATGATCCTGAGGAAGGGAAAGATGAGGCCGACGCTCAGCACTTCCGCGAAACCGCGCAGGCAGATGAGCGGCATCAGCCTTAAAGCCGACAAGCGCTCTGCGGGCGCCAGAAGGGAAAAGACGGTTCCCAGGCCTTTCATACCGAACCCCCACCGGCAGGGCTGGATGTCAGCTCACGGTGAGGGGCGATAAGCAGATGATAGGAAAACTGCCCGAACATTTGGACGCGGAAACTCACCAAGAACTCTTTTCCTCCTAACGGCACACAAGGACAGCCGGGGCTGCACAATCCAAACAGCCTTTTCGCCCCGCAACACAACCGTACTGGCAAATACCCTACTAAGACTGTTTCTGTTCGGGCAAGTATCAAGGCTCCTGGCGGAAAAGGAACGACCCGGTTGCGGCAAGCCCGCGGTCCTCCAGTATTTTCCGGATCCGAGTCCGGTAATCCGGCCGAAGGTTGTGCACCCGCGTGCTGTGAACCGAGAAGACGTTCCGGGATCTGTTCTCGACCAGCGTGATCATGCTGTCGACCGTTTCGTCATCCATCTTCCGGCTGATCCCGGCCACGGGTTGCAGCCCCTCGTCGAACAGGTTCGGCCAAGCGCCATGGCGCTGAGTGACATAGGCGTAAATCAGCATGAATTCCGACGCTTTCCATCCGGCCCCTTTGACCAGCGGCTTATGCCCGAAATACAGCTGAACGGGTCCCAGCTTTTCCTCGACCCCGGCCAGGCAGCCCCTCAGAACATCCGCCCGGACGCAATAGGGCGTTGTGCTGGGGGGAATGGGCGCCGCATCGGACGGCGCGGGAATTCCAAAGGTGCGGAAGGAATTCTTCAGCCACTTCCGGTGCGCCTTGCCAGGCATTTCGAGGAAGCTGAGAGCCTTGCCCTCTTCGGAGATGAAATCGGACCGGCTCACCTTGCTGACAAAAAAATTCTTGGCATCGAGTATCAGGACAAAACCGTCCGGCACCAGCCTGGCGGCGCAGAGCTTGAAAGCCTGCTGCATGAGCCACCCGTTATTGCCCCGCCACCCGGATTTGACCCGGAATGGAATCCTGTCCCGGTTGTGAATCACCGCACGCTTCACGGCGCCGGCAAAACCGCCGGCCCGCTTCGAGATGATTTCCTCCGGTTCGACAATCCGGACGCGGTCCGCAAGCTCCCCGTACAGGGGCACCATTTCGCGGACCAGCCGCTTGCATTCCTGCTGCTGCCGGTCATTGACGATGATATGGATTGCAGAAATGTCGCCGGGCTCAAAAAACGCAGCCACGGACTGAGCCTGCAGCCTGAGGTTCCTGAGCTCCTCCAGATACACCACAGTAACGAGCGTTATTTTCTGTGTCATTGGAACCGCCGCTGGCCGCCTGCCCGCTCAATCGGGCCGCTTCGTTTGATGACGGGCACCCTAGCTGAAATAGCTGCCGTAGCGGCGTTTGTAGGTGAACTCGTTGTCGGTGTACTTTCTGGCCTGCGACTGCGACACCAGCGTGAAGACGCATCCCGAGACATGCGCATTCATCGAGCGCAGCTCGCGCAGCCCTTCGCGCACGGCGTTCTTGCTGGTGTGGTTCCAGCGCACCAGGTAGATGACCGTATCCGACAATCTTGCCAGCAGCCGGGCGTCCGTCACCGCCAGGGTCGGCGGGGTGTCAAGGATCACCAGATCGTACTCTTCGCGCAGTTGCTCGATGACAGCGGTGAACCGCTCGGAAGACAGAATGTCGGCCGGGCTTTCGCAGAGCTTTTCGGACCGGGAGAGGGCGAGGATATCCAGGCCCGAGCCCGGCTCCCTGGTGAGCGCTTCCGCGAGTGTGCACTCCTTGCGCAGATAGCTGGCCAATCCGGGACGCTTGTCCCGGAGCAAGCGGTTGCGCCGCAGAAAGGAGGCGCCCCATTGGCCCTGGTCCTGTTCGGTGACCCCCGGAAACTTGGAGTAGACGATGGCATTCTGGTCATCCCGGAAGTCGCAGCAAACCAGGATGGTCCTGCGGCCGGTGCCCTGGCTGGCGAGCCCGGTCAGAAAGGAAAGCGAGCTTTTCCCCTCGCCGGGAACCGAAGACGTGAACATCACCACCTTGGGCTCGCGGGCCGGGTCGCTGTAGAGGATGCTTGTCCGCAGATTGCGGATGCTTTCCGACAGCAGGCTCTTCGGGCGCGACATGAATTTTTTGCCGAGCGTCTGCAGGTTGCGCCGCATGCCGGTCATCGGGATCGAGTTCAGCACCGGAAGCTGCGACACGTCGGCCAGATCGCGCGGCTCCCTGATGACCTGGCTCGTGTGCTCGCGGATCAGAAGCCAAAGGAAGCCCAGCAACAGGCCGCCGCCGACCGTGCCCAGCATGGTGCGGGCGCTTACCTCGAAATCCGGGCTCGAGGGCGCGTCGGCCGACGACAGGATGCGGGCGCCAGCCGATTGCAGGCTGGCCTGTTCGGTGATTTCCTTCTGCCGGGTGACAAAGGTTTGCAGCAGCGTCTGGTTGGACAGGACCTCACGCTCCAGCCGTTCGATGGCAAGCTCGTCCGCCGTCTGCTCGATCGCCGTCACCTCGAGCGTGCGCACCATGCCTTCGAGCTGGGTTTCGCGCTGTTCGAGCGATTCCACCTCGAATTCGAGAGCCGCGACGATATAGCCGGCCTCTTCGCGGATGCTCTCGTAAAGCTGCTCCAGCAGGGCCGAGTTGCGCATGTTGTTCCGCTTTGCGCTGCCGCCCGCGATGGCATTGTCGCCGGCCATGTTCTCGCGGATGCTGATCTCGCGCCGGCGGAACTCCGCGATCAGGGCGGATTCACGGAACTCGGTGACCGTCCAGAGGTTCTCCTCGGCGGCGAGAGCCATCCTTGCCCGGTCCCGGCGGGCCCGGGATTCCGCGATGCGCAGGCGGATCGAGGCAAGCTCCTGGTTCAGGGCAGTAAGCTGGACGCTTGTCATCTGCGAGCTCTGGGCCTGCCTGTTGGCCAGCTCCAAGCGCGCGGTTTCCAGGTCTTCCTCCGATGAGGCGACGTTTTTCTTCAGTTCCTTGATGCGTTCGTCGACCAATTCGATCACCGTGACGACATCCCGGTTCTTCGAGGCCTTCAGGAAGGCGATATATTCATCTGCGACCGTGTTCACGATCCTGGCGGATTGTGCCGGATCGAGGGAGGAGTAGCTGACCTCGATGACCCCCGATCCATTGACCTGGTAAATGCCCATGTTCGCGCGCAGGCGGCCGATTGCATTGCGCATGCCCTGGGCATACTGCTCCTCCGCTGTCGGCGGCACCGCCTCGGCGGCCGGGGCGGGGGCGGCCAGCCCGAGTGCCTCCAGCGCGTCATTGACGGTCTCCTTGGCCAGGGACAGGCCGCTTTGCGGTGTCTCCTCGGGGGCCGCCGCAACCGTGCCGTCTGTATCGAGCGTGACGAGCTCGAGGCGCTTGACCACCTGTTCGAGCAAGGTGGTCGAGTTCAGGATCTCAATCTGGTTCCCGATCGTGGTTCCGCTTTCCGGTTTGCTCAGGACATTTGAAAGATCGACGATCTGGACCGGCTCGGGCTCGAACAGGATGCTGGTGGAGGCCGTGTAGACCGGCTCCTGCCGGGCCACGATGACGATGCCGATCAGCATCCCGATCAGCCCGCAGCCCAGGATCGAGAGCTTGCCCCGCCACATGAGGGCCGCGATTTCCCGCAGGTTCAAGCCGTTATCGGCTGGATTTTCATATACAAGGTCGAATGATTCAAACTCGGGGGCTCTTGCCTGACCCGATCCTAGACTATTCACTTTAACTGGCCTCGCAACTTGTTAACTGGCCTCAAAACTTGCGGCATATGCCTTTATATATATCCCGGTGCCCGATAAGCCAAAGTTCCATGCAACAAACTGTCTCCGGCTGGATTGAAGCCGCTTGCGGCAGATCCGCCTGCCTTGGGGTGCCGGAAGGCCTTTGAACAGGGCTGCTCTGCAGCGGCGGCGGCGGGGCGCTCCGGCCTGGCCTGCATTCCGGACTTCCCTTCTCGCGGCCGGCTTGATAAAATTAACGGTGCGCCGATAAGGCTCGGCTTGGGGGATTAGGGATCAGATTGACTTGCTCATGCTCGGCTCGGGTCATGAGGCTGCCAATTTCCCGCACCACCTGCGTCTAAAGGCGAATACATCTGAGTTTCCCGCGAATTTCTTGCGGGAAGGGTAACTGGCCCTACACTGTTTTAAAGGGGCCAGTGTTTTTGAGTTTCCCGCGAATTTCCTGCGGGATGGTTAATTGACCTCGCTTTGGGGGGGGGGACATGAAAGAGATATCGGGGCTCTCATCGCCAGAGCTCGTGAAGGGGCCGTCGCCAGACCGGGCCCGAAGCTTGGCTTCTTACGCGGGCGGCAGATCATTCCTTGTATCAAAACGGATATTCGACATTGCCGTCAGCCTGCTCGCGCTGCCTCTGCTGCTCGTGATTTGCGGCGTGCTGCTTGTCCTGAATCCGGTTTGGAACAAGGGCAGCCTCTTCTTCACGCAGCGGCGCACCGGCAAGGACGGCAAGGATTTCGTCATGATCAAGTTCCGGTCGATGACGTCCGCGGGCTCCAAGCAGCGCGGGGCCGACGATTCTCTGGAGCGGCACCGCATCACGCCGCTGGGGCATTGGCTGCGGCGCACGAAAATTGACGAAACCCCGCAATTTCTCAATGTCCTGAACGGGGACATGAGCCTAGTCGGGCCGCGTCCGGAACTGGCCGCGTTCAAGCAGACCTATCTTGCCGAGATTCCGTTCTATTCGCTGCGTTGGGCGGTGAAGCCGGGCATAACCGGCTATGCGCAGGTCATACAAGGGTACACGGACAGCATTGAGATGGTGCGCCAGAAATCGGAGTTCGATGACTATTACATACGCAACATGGGGTGGCGGATTGACCTGCACATCCTGGTCAAAACAATCAAAGTCATCTTTGCGCCGCACTCGGAATCCTGAAACGGCGCGCCGGGCCGCGCCCGCTCCAGCTGACCGGCGGGCGGGTGTGCAGCTTTGGCAGTAGGAAGCAGCTCCCGATGACGGCCTTTCGTTTTCCGCATGCACTGCTTCTGGCATTTGCCGCTTCGAGTGCCGTGCTGGCCGTCATTGCCGGTGTTGTGCCCGAGGCGGGGCGGTCGCACTCGACGGCGCGCAATTTCCATTCCAGCGACCTCAACTGGCAGCCCGGCGGGGATGTGACGGACGAATTCGCCCGGTTTGCGGCGAAGACAATCCGCCCGGGCGAGAATTTGGTTCTCGACCATATGTACATCCTGAATGCCGGAGCGGGAATCCAGCTGCCCGACGGCGTCACCCTGGCGGCCCGGAACGGCGGCGGCTTCGACCTGCAGAATACCGATGCCTCGGACCGCAGCACGATCCTGATGGGCAATGGCGGCACCCTCAACAACATCACGATCACCGCCAGCGGCGCCCCCGACACCGATTTCGAGGGCCTCAAACCGGAGCGCGGCGTCGATTTCCACCGGGCCCGGGCGATCGGCATCAGCGGTGTCGACAACGTCACGGTCATCAACAGCACCTTCTCGGGCAATATCGGACAGTTCCTGGATGTCCACGACAGCGCCAACCTGATTGTCGAAGGCACCCATTTCACCGGCGCGCGTGCCCAGCTGCGGATGAGCGGCGACGTGGCGGACGCGCTGATCTACCGCAGCCGTTTCGAGGGCTCGGTCGGCGACGGCATCAAGACGCTCGATGGCGACATTTCCGGCACCCGGGTGATCGAGAGCCTGTTTGAGAACAACACCCGGGACGGGATCGACACCACCGGGGGCTTTCAGAACGCGGTGGTCAAGGACACGGTGTTCTACAACAACTTCAGCGCGATGGACATCAAGTCCCCGATCCATGATGCCGGCGACCTGACCCGCACGCATGTGAACAGCAACATTCTGCTAGACGGTGTCCATATCGCCGGGTCGGGCAATGCGATCGTGACCACCTTCACGGATTACACCGGCAAGGTCACGGCCGCGACCGCCGACAGCTATATTCCGCACGGCATCACGGTGACCAACACCACCTTCGAGGATATCGGCGTGGCCTTCCTGATCAAGGACGGCTACAACATCACCTGGTCGGATCTGACGTTCCGGAATGTGGACAGCGAAGCGCGCATCATGAACGTGAACGCGCCGGACGGCTGGCACCGGCTGAGCGACGGCAGCCAGAACATCGGCGGCGGCTATACAACCGCGCCTGCGCAGAACCTGTCTGCCGATGAGCTGTGGGGCTTTGATGCCGGTGCCGGGAGCCGTTCCCCGTGATCCCCGGTCTGGCTGTTCCGGTCCTGAGCTCCCCGCTTTGCAAGCGCCCTGACGGGGCAACGCAACGGCTAGGGAGCACACCCATCTTCAAGGCGGACGGAAAAATGCGGCTTTGCGTACAACTGGCAGAATTAGGCAATGTCTGAAACGGGTGCTCCAAAAGTCAGTATCGGCCTGCCTGTCTACAATGGCGCAAGGTACCTGGCTGAGGCGATCGAATCCGTCCTCGCCCAGGATTTCGAAGACTTCGAGCTGATCCTTTCCGACAATGCCTCGACCGATGAGACCCCGGATATCTGCAAGTCATTTGCCGCGGCGGATCCCCGGGTGAAATATGTGCGCCATCCCCGGAACATCGGGGCAGCAAAGAACCACAATTACACCTTCCTTGCCGCCTCCGGCGAATTTTTTCAGTGGTTTGCCCATGACGACGTTCTGGGACCGCAATTTCTATCCCTGTGCCTCAGCGAGTATGAACGCCGCGATGCCGAGCCCATGCTGGTCTATCCGAAGTTCGAATTCATTGATGAGAACTCGAACATCCTTGACCGGCCGAAGAGGACGGTGGTGGCCACGGCTGAAAATGCCTCGGCGCGCCTTGTGCAGACACTGGATTCCATTGGTGCGATGATTGAGGTCTACGGCCTGTTCCGGAAAGCGTCCCTGGCCAAGACGCGGCTGGTTGGCAGCTATGTCAGCTCCGACTTGTTCTTCCTGGCCGAATGCGCACTGATCGGGCCCATCGTTTGCGCGGAGGGGGAGCCTCAGTTCTTCCGCCGCATGCACGGCGGCAGTTCACGGCAAGCCAACATAACCGATGAAACGGTTCTGCAATGGTTCGATCCCGATGCAGCAGTCAGCAGGCCCGCCGGATGGAGGGCGCGGTCGTATAATTATTACCTGCAGAGCGGTGTCGAGGAATACATGAAGGCTGTCCTGCTGGTCAGGGACATTCCCTTTTCACAACGTGCCGGTGCCTTCGGGGCATTGCTGGCCCGCCGCATCCGGAAAAAATTCCGGCCGCGCAGGAAGCCTGTGCGCAAGTATTCCCGGTCGAAGCCGTAAAGGCGCTGCCGGCGCAATCCTTCAGAACGGCGGGATCCCCGGCCGGGGATCCCGTGCTCGCTTGCAACAGCCCGGGCGCATGGTCCGGGACTGTGCTCCGGTTCAGCCCCGCGGCGGTCAGAAGATGAAGTCGCTGGCGTCAAGCATACCCTCAGCCACACCTGCCAGCGTCATCGTGTTGCCGAGGCCATCCGAAATCACCGCCTCAGACCCGCCGGAGAGGTGATTGGCCTGCAGGTCGGCGAAGCCGGTGATCCCGGAGACGCCGCTGAGATCGATCAGGTCGCCAGCTTCAAAGTCGGCCACCAGATCGGCGCCGCCCGAGAACACCAGCGTATCCGCACCCGCGCCGCCATGCAGGGTATCGCTGCCACTGCCGCCGTGCAGAGCATCTTTGCCGCCGCCGCCGCGCAGGTCGTCGTTGCCGCTGCCGCCGCGCAGAACGTCGTTGCCGCGGCCGCCGTACAGCGCATCGTCGCCGCTGCCGCCGCGCTCCCTATCGCGGCCGCCGCCGCCGCGCAGCGTGTCGCCGCCGTCTCCGCCGATGATCAAGTCCTTGCCGGCACCGCCGCCTATCTGGTCGCTGCCGCCTCTGCCGTCGATGGTGTCATTGCCGCTGCCGCCGAAAAAGTCATCCTGGCCATCGCTGCCCATGATAAAGTTGTCGCCGCTGAGATCGTCGGGCTCGCCGCCGCCATCGCCAAGCGTGCCGCTGGCCCCCGCTTCAAAGCCCCACAGCTCGTCGGCAGACAGGTTCTGCGCAGGCGCGGTGGTGTAGTCGCCGCCGATGTTCTGGCTGCCGTCGCTCAGCCGGTGCCAGCCGTCCGGCGCGTTCACGTTCATGATGC
>NZ_JAHVJQ010000018.1 GCF_019801145.1 Leisingera aquaemixtae | reverse complement strand
CGGCCCATGACCGGGCCAAGGCAGAAGCCGCCCTGGCGCGCCAGACCAAGGCCGAGGCCGAGGCGCTGGTAGTCCAGCGCCAGAGCGAGCACCGCCGGGCCGAGCATGAGCTGGCACGCGCCACCGCCCTCCTGGCCGGGCACAACATCTCCGAAACCGTGTTTGAGGAACGCGACACCGCGCACCAGGTCGCCGAGGCGGTGCTGGGCGCGGCGCAGGCGCGGGTGGCCACCGCGGACGCCGGGATTGCGGCGGCAGAGGCAGAGGTCCGCCGCATCGCCGCGCAGATCGAGGACAGCACCCTCACCGCGCCGATGCCGGGCCGGGTGCTCTACCGGCTGGCCGAACCGGGCGAGGTGGTCGGCGCCGGCGGGCCGATCCTGACAATGCTCAGCCTTGAAAACATCTACATGGAGGTGTTCCTGCCCGCCCGCGAGGCCGGCCTCCTGCCGATCGGCGCCGAGGCCCGCATCGTGCTGGATGCGCTGCCCGATTACGCCATTCCCGCAACAGTCACCTTCGTGTCGCCGGAAGCCCAGTTCACCCCCAAGCAGGTGGAAACGCTCAGCGAGCGCGAGCAGCTGGTGTTCCGCGTCCGCGTCCGCATCCCGCAGGATCTGGTGGCCGCGCGGATCGAACACGTGAAAACCGGCCTGCGCGGCATTGCCGTGATCCGGCTGGACCCGGCCAGCGAATGGCCCGAAGCGCTGGAGCGGCGCATCCCGCCTGAGCTGTTCGAATGACCGCCGCCGCAGGCAGTGCCGGCATACGCGTCGCGGACGTCACCCACCGCTACCGCAAGCACACCGCGCTGGACGCGCTGTCGCTGGACCTGCCGCCGGGCCGGCTGGTTGGCTTCATCGGGCCGGACGGGGTCGGCAAGTCGACCCTCCTCAGCCTGATCACCGGCGCCAAGAAACTGCAGGCGGGAAGCATAGATGTCCTCGGCGGACCCATCGGCGACCCGGCGCACCGGCGCCGCATCTGCCCCGCGATTGCCTTCATGCCGCAGGGGCTGGGCCGCAACCTCTACCCGGAACTCTCCGTGCGCGAAAACCTCGAGTTCTTCTCGCGGCTGTTCGGCCAGGGCGAGGCAGAACGCGAGGCCCGGATCGCGGCGCTCCTCACAGCAACCGGGCTGGCGCCTTTTGCGGACCGGCTGATGGGCAAGCTGTCGGGCGGCATGAAGCAGAAGCTGGGGCTGTGCTGCGCCCTGATCCACGACCCCAAGCTGCTGGTGCTGGACGAGCCGACCACCGGCGTTGACCCGCTGTCGCGCCGCCAGTTCTGGGCGCTGATCAGTGCCATCCGCGGCCAAAGCCCCGGCCTCTCCGTGCTGGTCTCGACCGCTTATATGGAGGAGGCCCAGAGCTTTGACTGGATCGTCGCCATGGATGCAGGCCGCGCCCTGTACCAGGGCACCCCGGACGGGCTGCGGGGCGGGGCTGAAGACCTCGAAACCGCTTACCGGCAGCTGCGGGCGCAAGGGAAACCGCCGCCGGTTCAGAACCAGACCCAAGCCAAGCACGGCGGCGGCGCACCGGTCATCACCGCCCGCGGGCTGACCCGCCGCTTCGGCGATTTCACCGCCGTTGATCATGTCGATTTCAGCATCGCCCAGGGCGAGATCTTCGGTTTTCTCGGCTCCAACGGCTGCGGCAAGTCGACAACCATGAAAATGCTGACCGGCCTGCTGCCGATCAGCTCCGGCGAGGCGCAGCTGTTCGGCAAGCCGGTGGATGCCCGCAACCGCGCCATGCGCCGCGAGACCGGCTACATGAGCCAGGCGTTTTCGCTCTATGGCGAACTGACCGTGCAGCAGAACCTGCAGCTCCACGCCCGCATTTTCGCGATTGCGGACCGCGAGGCCAGGGTCGAAGAATTGACCCAGCGCTTCGGCCTTGCGGAGCACAGCGCCACCCTGGCCGCCGCCCTGCCGCTTGGCATCAAGCAGCGGCTGTCGCTGGCGGTTGCGGTGATCCACCGCCCGCGGGTGCTGATCCTGGACGAACCGACCTCCGGCGTCGACCCGGAGGCCCGCGACATGTTCTGGGCGCTGCTTCTCGAGCTGTCGCGCAACGAGGGCGTGACGATCTTTGTCTCCACCCATTTCATGGGCGAGGCCGAACGCTGCGACCGGGTTTCCTTCATGCACGCGGGCAAGGTTCTGGCCGAAGGCACGCCCAAGGCGCTGATGGCATCGCAGGCCGCAGACACCCTGGAACAGGCCTTTGTCGCCATCCTCAAGGCCGCCGATCCCCCAGCCCCGGTCACGGCCCCGGAAACCGCCGTGCAGGCGGACACCGCCCCGGCAGGCGGCGGCCTCACCCGCGCCCTGGCCTATGCGCGGCGCGAAACTGTCGAGGTCCTGCGCGACCCTGTGCGCCTCGCCTTTGCCTTCCTCGGCTCGGTGATCCTGATGCTGGTGTTCTGCTTCGGCATTTCGCTCGACATCGAAGAGCTGGACTATGCCGCATTGGACCTGTCGCAAAGCCCCGAAAGCCGCGCCTACCTCGCAGAAATCTCCGGCTCCCGCTACTTCAGGCCAACACCGCCCCTGGCCAGCGCTGCCGAGGGCCGCAGCCGCCTGGTCTCGGGCGAGGTCTCGCTGGTCATCGAACTGCCCCCCGATTTCGGCCGCAAGCTGCGCGCGGATGAACCGGCAGAGGTGCTGGCCATTGTCGATGGCGCCATCCCCTTCAAGGGTGAGACGGTGGAGGGCTACGCCGCCGGGCTGCATCAGACCTTCCTGAGCGCGCAGGCCGCCGCCAGCGGCACCCGCCCGGCCGAAATCGCCCGGATCGAGCCGCGCTTCCGCTACAACCAGAGTTTCGAGAGCATTGCCGCAATGGCGCCTGCGATGCCCGCAATCCTGCTGATCATGCTGCCCGCGGTGCTGATGGCGGTCAGCGTCGCGCGGGAGAAGGAGCTGGGCTCGGTCACCAATTTCTACGTCACGCCGACAACCCGGCTGGAGTTTCTGATCGGCAAGCAGATCCCCTACGTCGTAATCGCCTACGCCAATTTCCTGCTGCTGGCCGGAATGACCGTCGCGGTCTTCGGGGTGCCGCTCAAGGGCGACCCGCTGCCGCTGGCCGTCGGCGCGCTGCTCTACGTCTGGGCCACCACTTCTTACGGGCTGCTGATCGCCACGATGACCTCCAGCCAGGTGACGGCGACCTTCGCAACCGCCATCGCCTCGGTGGTGCCGACAATCCAGTTCTCCGGCTTCCTGCAGCCGGTGTCCACGCTGGAACCCGGCGCCCAGACCATCGGGTCGCTGTGGCCCTCCTCCTACTTCCTGCACCTAAACGTGGGCGCCTTCACCAAGGGGCTGGGCTGGGAGGCGCTGCTGCCGGACATTCTGGCGCTGGCCTGCTTCGGGCCGGCGTTCACGCTGCTGGCGGCGCTGTCGCTCCGGGCACAGGAGAAGTAGATGCAGCGGCTTTCCTGCATATTCTGGCTCGGCCTCAAGGAAATGATGAGCCTGCGCCGCGACTGGGTGATGATGGCGCTTCTGGTCTGGTCCTTCACCCTGTCGCCGGTGATGGAGGCCACCGGGGTGGCAACCTCGGTCAACAATGCCTCGATCGCCTTTGCCGACGAGGACAACTCGCCGCTGTCGCGCAACCTTGCCGCTGCCTTCTTCCCACCCGAGTTCCAGCCGGTGGTGCAGATCGAACCAGGCACCGGCGCCGCCCGGATGGATGCCGGCGACTTCCTGTTTGCCGTCGCCGTGCCGCCCGGGTTTGAACAGGACGTGCGTGCAGGCCGGGTGCCGGAAATTCAGGTTCTGATCGACGCCACCGCGATGGAGCAGGCGGGCATTGGCGTGCATTACATCACCAGCATCCTCAGCGCCGAGATCCGCCGCTTCGCCATCGGTGCAGATCTGGCCCAGCCGCAACCCCTCGGCATCATCATCCGCAGCGCCTTCAACCCCAACCGCGATACCGTCCGCTTTGCCGGCATCAACGCGCTGATCGGCCAAATCATGTGGCTGACCACAATCCTCACTGGTGCCGCGATGATCCGCGAACGCGAGCACGGCACCATCGAGCATCTGCTGGCGATGCCGCTTTCGCCTTTCGACATTGCCGTGGCCAAGATCTGGGCCAACGCCGCAGTGGTGCTGGCCGCGGCAGCGCTGTCGCTGGCCTTTGTGATGCAGGGGGTGCTGGACATCACCATCGCGGGGTCCAAGATGCTGTTCCTCTGCGGCACAGCGCTGTTCCTGTTCACCGCAACCGCGCTTGGGGTGTTCCTGGCAACGGTGGCGCGCTCAATGGCGCAGTTTGCGCTGCTGGTGATGCTGACCATCCTGCCAATGCTGATGCTGTCGGGCGGCGAAACCCCGGTGGAAAGCCAGCCGGACTGGCTGCAGGTCGCCACCGTCATCCTGCCCTCGCGCCACTACATGGCCGCCAGCCAGGCCATCGTCTTCAAGGGCGCAGGACTCGAAACCGTCTGGCCGGAACTGCTGTGGATGGCGCTGCTCGGCGCCGCGCTTTTGGCCACCAGCCTCTTGCTGTTCCGCCGCTCCGTGGCGCACGACAGCTAGCGTCAGGGCCTCAGCGGATCACAACCACGGTGCACTTGGCATGGCGCACAACGCGCGCCGCCGTCGAGCCGAGGAAATAATCCTGCAGCCCGGGCCGGTGCGAGGCAATCACGATGCAATCGGCGCCATGCGCGTCGGCGTAATCAGTGATCGTGCGCCCGGCATGGCCGGTGACCACATCCGCCTTGACGCCAGCCACTCCGCCCAGGTCTGCTTTGAGCTCTGCCAGCATCTCTGCGCGGGTTTTCTCCAGCAGGCCCTCCGGCAATTGCTGCACCACATAGCCGGGGATCTCATCGGCCACGGTCAGCGCCGTGATCCTGGCATCGCTGTCCGCCAGCAGACGGGCAGCCTGCAGCGCGCTGGCGCTGTCGGCGCCGTGGTCCGGGGCAATGGGAACCAGAATATTCTTGTACATGGTGTTCCTCCTCAGATGTTGCTCAACGTTACGCCCGCAGCCTCCGGCCTGCATTGACCAAGGTTATCCGCCCCCCGCGGCGCGCCTCCCGCAGCGCAGGGCCGTCCGGGGTCACTCCGGCAGCAGGGCAGCCTTCACCCGCCCGGCAACCTCATCCTCGGTGCCGCCGCAGCTGATCCGGGTCCAGTCCGCGGGATCCGCGCCGCGCCTAATCTGCGCATGCAGCACATCCGCGTCCGCATCCGAGGCATCATTGGTGCGCGCTTCGATGCGGCGCTCCAGTTCGGCGGGGTCGCCGTGCAGCCATATGCCATCGAACGGCACCCCCAGCCTGTCTGCCAGCGCCCGCACCGCATCCCGGTATTCCGCCGCCAGGAAAGTCGCATCCACCACTGCGCTGTGCCCGGCGCGCAGCACCCGCTCCGCCCGGTCCAGCAGCCGGGCATAGACCTCCGCGTTCACTTCCGGCCGGTAGCCTTCGGCAGGCAGATGCGCCAGCGGATCGGCTCCGAACAGCGCCTTGCGCTCCACGTCGCTGCGCAGGTGGACCGCGCCGGGCCGCGGCGCCAGATACGGCGCCGCCCGCGCCGCGACCGTGGTCTTGCCGGTGCCCGACAACCCGCCCACCGCCACCAGCCGCGGCGGCGCCGGCGCCAGGCAGGCCGCCGCCAGCTCAAGATAATCCCGCGCCTCCCGCGCGGCCCCGGCGGAACCGTTTCCCGCCATGGCCTGCACCGCAACCATCGCCCGGATCGCCGCGCGCAGCGCCATGAACAGCGGCAGCGCCGCCAGCCCGCCGAGATCCCCGGCGGCCTGCAGATAGCTGTTCAGCGCCGCGTTCGCCTGCACCCGCGCATCCCGGTGCAGCAGATCCATCAGCAGGAAGGCGAAGTCATAGAAGACATCGCAGGTGCCCAGCCGCTCATCGAACTCCAGCGCGTCAAACGGCACCACCCTGCCGCCGATCAGCACCAGGTTCCGCAGGTGCAGATCGCCGTGGCACCGCCGCACGAATCCCGCCGCCGCGCGCTGCTCCAGGCATGGCGCGGCATCCGCAAAGGCCCGCCCGGCCGCTTCCAGGAACGCATTCACCCGGCCGCGGCCAAGCACCTCCCCCATGCCGCCAAGCGCCTCCCGCAGCTCCTCGACGATTTCCCCGATCAGGGCGGCCCCGTCCGCGCTGCGCCGCTCCGCTTCCGCGTGATAGGCGGCCACCGCGGTGCCCAGCCGCCGCGCCAGATCAGTCGTCAGCCCGCCGCCATCAGCAATGCGGCTCAGCTCCGCCTCCCGCGGGAACCGGTGCATCCGCAGCGCGTATTCGACGGCAGGCCCCGCCCCCTCCAGCGCCAGGCTGCCTCCGGCCTCGCGGGTGACCGCAACCACCCGGTCATAGATCTCCGGCGCCGCCGGGGCGTTGAGGGCAAGCTCGCGCTCCAGCACGCCCTTTCGGGCCTGCAGCGTGGAAAAGTCCAGGTAGCTGTAGCGCACTGCCCGCTTGATCTTGAACGCCAGGCTGCCGGCCAGGAACACATGCGCGGAATGGGTCGTGACCACCTCGACCGGCGCGTCCCCGCCATAGGCTGACGGATCGCTCAGAAAGGCCACCACTGCTGCCTGCCGGGTTTCATCTGGATGCATAGGCTTACCCCCGGCGCAGCCTACCAGAGGCGGCGCCCCGCCGCCTTGAGCAAGGTCAACCGGGCCGCAGCCCTTGCCCTTTGCGCGCTGAACCGATCTGGATCAACGCGCGCGCATGTCCTGCGGCCTAGACTTACCCCGTCCTGACAGGAGGCAGTGAAATGGCCGATACCGCGCCCCGACCCCGAACCAAGCGCGGGCTGACCACCCGGGCCCTGGCCGTCTTTGGCGTCACCTTCTCCTTTGCCGCCATTCTTCTCAGCGGCAGCATCCTGTTCCTTGCGCCCAAGGGCAGGGCAGCACAGGCCGCGGACTGGGACGTGCTGGGTTTGGCCCGGCAGGGCTGGAGCGATCTGCACATTGTCCTGGCGGCGCTGTTCATCGGCTTCTCGCTGTGGCATGCCGCGCTTCATTTCCACGTTTTCAAGACGCTGATCTTCGGCAGCAGCATGTCGCCACGCGGCCACCGGGCCGAGGCGCTGATCGCGCTGGCAGCCGTTGCCGCCGTTACCGCGCTGGCCCTTCTGCAGCTGCCCCCGGCCAGCTGGCTGCTCGGCCTCAACGAGATGTTCAAACACGCGTTCTTGACGCCCTGAAACCGGACACCGCCGGGCAGCGGACCACCAGCAGCCAAGGCAGGCATGGGGCAGTGTTGAGAAGATGGCATAAGCGACCCTTCAGGCCGGAGCGTTGCGGAGACTGCCTGGCGGGACCTTGCGAACCTTCGCCGCAGCTGCGGCCCCGGGCGCCTCTCTGTGCCTGCCTTGCGCAGCAAGCGCCAACCGCAGCATCTATTGCCTAGCTCTTACCCAAAACACCCCGAGTATTTTGAAAGCCTTGTGGTTCTGATCAGCCCCACCTGATTGGTCCGGTTTGATTGTTGGTGCATGACCGACCTCTGGTTCTGCCAGCGGACAGCGGCAGGCATTTGCCCGGAAGGCCGGACGGCGGCCCGGGGGGTGCATGTGATGCCGATTACTGAAAGTTCCGGCATTCTGTGTGACCATGTCAGTGCGGCTGCAAGCAGCCGCCGGCAACTTCCCTGATGGAGGCATGCAAACAACCGAACTCCCAGGAGTGACAGATCATGGAGACCCTACCGCTACTTACCAGACTCATCGACCAAATCGCAGCCGGCGGGCAACTCGCCATAGAACGTGCGGTTGCCAGCCGCTTCTTTATCGGCGGCGCTCAGCCTGCTGCCGACCCGGATCCGCTGGAAAAGGCCGCAGACCGCCTGCTGGACATCTTGCCCGATGACAAGCTGCAAGCCCTGAAAGCCGCAGTCACCCGCTCGCTTGCCGCATCGCCGCGCGAAAGGCGCCGCCGCTTGGGGGTTGCCGCCGATGTCGACCTGACAAGTGAAGAGAGCATTTCCGCGCAGATCCGGAAAGCACCATTTGACCGGCGGCTTTCGGATGACCCGCGCCGACCGCTGGGCATTTCTGTCATGCAGGCCAGGCGGCCGTCGAACATGCTCGCTGCCGAACTTGCCAGCCTGATGCACCCGACGCAGCGCAGCGCCGACGCGCTGACCTATGCCCCGGCCGAACAGTTCCGCGATCCGCGGCCACCGCAGTTTTTCATGGCTCATGTTGCCGGATTTGTTGGTCCGGCTGCCGCGGCATCCGGCGGCGTCAGCCACGGCAGCACCTTGATTGGCACCGGTGCCCTCCAGACCAAATACATCCAGATGGGCGGCCAAAACTCGGTGCTTGGCGACAAGATCGGTGCCGAGCGCATCGACCAGGACTGGAGCGGGCGCCTCGGGCGCGTGCAGGTTTACGAGAACGGCATGTGCTGGACGGATGGAGTGAATGCTTTCTGCATCTGGGGCTCGATCTACGATCACTGGCGCAATCTCGACGGCCTCAGCGTGCCTCATCTGGGGTTTCCGGCAATGGATCAGCGCCGAGCACCGCGCGACGACGGCTGGTTCTGCCACTTCCATGGAACGCCCCAGCACGGCATGGGCTCGATTTATCACGGCGACCTGGAACCAGCCTGCGAGATCCACGGCGCTATCCGGTCCGAATACGCCTCGCACGGCTGGGAGTTCGGCAACGGGTGGCTGCTGACCGACGAAGTTCCAAACGGAGAGCCGCCCTTCGGCCAGAGCGGCGCCTCCAGCGAAGCGCGCCTTGGCAAGATGTGGTGGTCGCCGCCCTACGGCGCCCACTCGCTGCCGGCGCAGGTGAACACCCTCTACGAGCAATTCGGCGGGCCATCCGGCAACCTCGGCCACATCAGTTGGACCGCGTCCGACCTGAATATCCGCCCGGTCAACTTCGAAGGCGGCCGCTTCACCATCACCGGCAACCCGGCGCAGCCCGTCCTCGATGACACTCCGCGTGCGCATGCCTTCCGCCTGATCACTGTCAAGGCGAACAAGACAACCAAGGAGCCCGGGCTTGACGAGATCAAGCTCAGCGTTGCCCGGATTGATCCGGACGGGGAAGTCCGCGGCGAGCTGATAAACCTCGGCCAGTTCAACAACGGCACCGTCGCGGCGCCGAACCTGTTCACAACGTTTAATCATGATCCCAACCGCTCACCGCCCTTGACCTGGCCGCGGTTCGTGGCCGCATCGTATTTCCTTGTTGAGGCTGACGACGGGGATCTGGACGCCTGGCATCTCAGCCTGATCGAGAACATCAAGGACACCGTTGAAAGTGAACTCGAAAGCGGATTGGAGGGACTTGGAATTGCTCTGGGCGGATTGGGAAAGGCCATCGCCATAGTACTGGAGCTGGGGCTGGGCACGATCCTCGACAAGATCTTCGGCGATATCAAGGACTCGCTTACGGAAGATACGATCTTTCCCGCGGTCGTCGTCTCCAGGACCCTTGCCAGCGTCTGGAGCGGGCCGCCGAGCCAGGCCGTCGACGAGGGTTGGCACGTATTAGGTGTCGACACGCGGCTCGCCAAAGCCGGGGGAGGCGAATACGAACTGCGCGTGTCGTTCCTTCGGAGCGTCGACCCCGCTTGACGGTCAATTTCTGCACCATTCGGGGATTCACGGGTAGTAAACGGGCCCCTTCGGCCAGACCGCACCGGTTTATCCAACCCCGATAGCGGTCATTGGCGCTTACGCTGCGAATGCCTCACTCGGCGGGCCGCGACGCGTGACCTGTTGCTTTTAAATGTCCTCGCAATGGGCTGGCCCCTTGCGCAGAAACTGCGCATGCTGATGAACGTACCAAAGGCGCGGCGAACCGCATGCGCAACAAATTCTGTGATAACAGCCTAAAATCCGTTATGGTTTAAGATCAGCCATAGGCAGAATCCTGAATTGGAACCGGGCTGCCGGCAACCGGATTTTGCTATTTGATGGGATACGGCAAAACGCAATCAGAGCCGCAGATCACTCCTGCAGATGCTGTAAAAGCGCTTGAGCAGCAGCTGGCGCAGGAAAAAGCGCGGTTTGCCGCCACCTCCGAAATCCTGAAGGTCATCGGACAGTCGCGGGAAGACATTCAGCCGGTTTTCGACACCATTGTGAAAAGCGCCGCCGAGTTGTGCGGCGCACGGTTCTGCATGCTGTGGCGCTGCAGCGGCGGCATGATCCATCACTGCGCAAGCCATGGCTTCACACAGGCGTTCATGGACGGCTACCTGGCGCATTACCCGGCGCCGCCGGCTGCCGGTTCCATTACCGGGCCGGTTATCCGCACGGGCCGCACTGTTCATCTGGCCGATGCCCAGGCGCCGGAGTATTCGGATCACAAGACGGCGCGGCAATTCGGCTACACGGAGATGGTTGCCGTTCCGGTAAAGGCCGGGCCGGGCATTTGGGGCGTTCTTGTTCTAGGCTGGCCAACGGGAAGGGCTGCACTGGCAACCGACATCAGCCTGCTGGAAACCTTTGCTGAACAGGCCAGCATCGCCATCGGCAATGCGCGGCTGTTCAGAGACACTCAGGAAGCGCTGACGCATCAAACCGCGACGTCTGAGGTGCTGGGTGTGATCTCCCGCTCGCCCAACGAGATCCGGCCGGTGCTCAACGTCATTCTGAAAGTAGCCTCGGACATCTGCAAACCGCAGACGGCCTATGCGACACTGCTGGATCCCGACGGCAAATACCGGATCGCAGCAGCGCATGGCATGACGCCAGAGTTCCGCCGGTTCCTTGCGGAGCAGGCGTTTGAGCCAGAGACCGGCAGCTGCACGGGGCGAACGGCGCTGCTGCAGGAAACAGTGTATATCAGGGACACCGAGGCCGACGCGGAGTTCAAATGGAAGGCCGCCGCCAAGCAGGGAAATTTCCGGTCGGCGCTGGGGGTGCCGCTGATCAAGGATGGTGTCGTGGCGGGTGTCATAACCCTTGGCCACGAACAGCCCGGAGCTTTCACGGAGAAGCAAATCAGCCTTTTGGAAACCTTTGCGGCGCAGGCGGTGATCGCGATCAGCAACACGCGGCTGTTCGAAGAGGTGCAGGCGCGCACGGCAGAACTGAGCGAGGCGCTGGAGTACCAGACCGCAACGTCAGAGGTGCTGAGCGTGATCTCGCGCTCCCCGAACGAGCTGGAGCCGGTGCTGGCCTCCATCCTCCAGGTGGCCTCCCGCCTGTGCGACCCTGAATATGCGTTCTTTGCCATGCTGGACGCGGCAGACGGGCTGTACCGGATCAGCCAGTCCCACAATGTGCGGCCGCGGTTTCTCCGCTACCTTGAGGACAACCCGATCGCACCGGGCAAAGGCAGCTGTATCGGCCGCACGGCGTTGACCGCTCAGACGGTCTATATCGCCGATACGCTGAGCGACGACAGCTACACCTGGAAGGAAGCGGCCGGGATCGGCAATTTCAGAAGCACGCTGGGGGTGCCGCTGATCAAGGACGGCATTGTCCTGGGGGTGATCGTAATGGCGCACAGCCAGCCGCAGGCCTTTTCGCAAAGGCAGATCGGCCTGCTGGAGACCTTTGCCTCGCAGGCGGTGATCGCAATCAGCAACACGCGGCTGTTCGAAGAGGTGCAGGCGCGCACGGCAGAGCTGAGCGAGGCGCTGGAGTACCAGACCGCAACATCGGAGGTGCTGAGCGTGATCTCGCGCTCGCCGAATGAACTGGAGCCGGTTCTGCAGGCAGTGCTGAAGGTCGCGGTGCGGATTTGCCGCCCTGAGGTCGCCTATGTTGCGCTGCTGAACCAAGAGACCGGCGCCTATGAGGTGGCGGTCACCCACAATGCCAATGAAATCTTCGAGGAAATCCTGGCGCAGCAGCAATTTGTGCCGGGACGGGCGACGACGACCGGGCGGGCGGCCCTGACCGGCCGGACGACCTATATTCCCGACATCGAGGCCGATCCCGACTACGGCTGGCGGGAGCAGGCGCGCAAGGGCGGGTTCCTGTCCAGCCTCGGGGTGCCGCTGATCAAGGACGGCAAGCCCCTTGGCGTGATCACCCTGGCCCATGTCCGCAGGAATGCCTTCAGCCCGAAGCAGATCGCGCTGTTCGAGACTTTCGCGGCGCAGGCGGTGATTGCGCTGAGCAATGCGCGGCTGTTCACGGATTTGCAGAATGCGCTGGTCCGCCAGACCGCCAGCGCCGATATCCTGCGGGTGATCAGCAGCGCCCAGGAGGACGCAAAACCGGTATTCCTGGCAATTGCAGAGGCAGGGGTGCGGCTGCTGGACTGCGACGGGGCGGCGGTGCTGATCCGGGACGGGGATCATTTCTCCCCTGCCGCGGGGATGCGCAAGACCGGGCCGATGGACACTTTGAACCCCGATCCGGTTCCGATTGATCCAAAGCTCAATTTCCCGAGCCGGGTCTTTGCAACCGGAAAGATGGTGCATATTCCGGACTTCGCCGAAACGGAGCTGCCGCCGCATGAAGTCGCAACGGTGGAAAAGTTCGGCCTGCAGTCCTGCCTGTACCTGCCGCTGCTGCGCGACGGCGATTGCGTCGGGGTGCTGGCGTTTTCGCGTGCAGACAGCAAACGCGCCTTCACCGGCGAGCAGATACGGCTGGCAGAGAGTTTCTGCGACCAGGCGGTGATCGCCATTCAGAACACGCGCATGTTCAACGAGACCCAATCGGCCCTGGCGCGGCAGACGGCCAGTGCGGATGTGCTGCGGGTGATCAGCAAATCGCCGACCAACACCAAGCCGGTGTTCGACGAGATCGTGCGCCTGGCAATCTCGCTGATTTCCTGCGACCTGGCGATTGTGACCGAATGCGATGGCAAGGAGTTCTGGCAGACGGCGGTCGCAACGCCTGCCGGAGTGGAAACTGAAATCAGCCAGACCCGGCATCCCGTCGACCCGGCACAGAATTTTCCGTCGCAGTCCTATACCGGCAAGAAAATCCTGCACATTCCCGACTGGTCACAGGTTGAGCTTCCTCCAATGGACCGGCGGATCTATCACGCCAGCGGCTTCCGCTCCTCCTTGATGCTGCCCTTGCTGCGGGACGGGGTGTGCATCGGCGGCCTGGGATTCATCCGCAAGGCAGCGCGGGCGTTCTCCCGGGATGAAATTGCAATGGCGGAATCCTTTGCCGACCAGGCGGTGATCGCCATCGGCAACGTCCGCCTGTTCCAGGAGGTGCAGGAGGCCCGCGCCGCGGCAGAGAAAGCGAATGAGGCCAAAAGCGCGTTCCTGGCCACGATGAGCCACGAAATCCGCACCCCGATGAACGCGGTGATCGGCATGAGCGGGCTGCTGATGGACACCGAACTGAACGGTGAGCAGGCCGACTATGCCCGCACCATCCGCGACAGCGGCGACGCGCTGCTGGGGATCATCAACGAAATCCTCGATTTTTCCAAGATCGAGGCGGGCCAGATGACCATCGAGGCGCACCCTTTCGATCTGCGCGACTGCATCGAAACCGCCCTGGACCTGATTAGCGGGCGGGCTGCGAAAAAGCAGCTGGATGTTGCCTATATCATGGACGACAGCGTGCCGCCTGCCATCAGCGCCGACCTGACCCGGCTGCGGCAGATTCTGCTCAACCTCCTGTCCAACGCGGTCAAGTTCACCGACACCGGCGAGGTGGTGCTGTCGGTAAGGTCGGACCCGCCTGCAGATGGCCGGGTAAAGCTGCATTTCGAGGTCCGCGATACCGGCATCGGCCTGTCCGCGGAGGGGATGAGCCGCCTGTTCCAGTCCTTCAGCCAGGCGGATTCCTCAACCACGCGCAAATACGGCGGCACCGGGCTGGGGCTGGCAATTTCGAAACGGCTGGCAGAGCTGATGGGCGGCACGATGCAGGCAGCCAGCGAGGGGCCGGGCCGGGGATCTGTGTTCAGCTTCACCATCCTGGCGGAACCGGCCGCGCTGCCGAAACCGGCGGCCCGCAGCCTGCTGGGCCCGCAGCCGGAACTGGCCGGCAAACGGATCCTGATGGTGGATGACAACGAAACCAACCGCAAGATCCTGACGGCGCAGACCCGCAAGTGGGGGACGCAGACAACCGCCGTGGCCTCGGCCGATGCGGCGCTGGAGGTGCTGGCGGAGGATGGCGGGTTCGACCTGGCGATCCTGGACATGCACATGCCCGGAACGGACGGGGCGGCGCTGGCACACCGGATCAGAGAGCGGAACAAGGACCTGCCGCTGGTGCTGTTCAGCAGCCTTGGCGAACGCGGCCCGGGGGCAGAGGAAGGGCTGTTTGCGGCCTGCCTGGCCAAGCCGCTGCGCCAGTCGCAGCTGTTCGATACGCTGGCCGGGTTGTTTGCGCCGTCGGCTGTGCCTGCGGCAAGGGCCGGCACGGGTGGCAAACCGGCAGCCGATCCGGAAATGGCCGCGCGCCACCCGCTGCGGATCCTGCTGGCAGAGGACAATCTGGTGAACCAGAAGCTGGCGGTCCGGCTGCTGGAGCAGATGGGCTACCGCGCTGACCTTGCCAGCAACGGGATCGAGGCGCTGGAAAGCGTGGCACGCCAGGTCTACGATGTGGTGCTGATGGATGTGCAGATGCCTGAAATGGACGGGCTGGAAGCCTCGCGGCGGATCACCGGCGCATATCCGCAGGACGGCAGGCCCGCGATCATCGCGATGACCGCAAATGCAATGCAAGGCGACCGGGAGATGTGCCTCGAAGCAGGCATGGACGGTTACATTGCAAAACCCATCCGCGTCGAACGGCTGATCGAGGCGCTGGAAGGCATTCAACCGCGCGGAAAGGAGACGCCATGAGCGCCAGCCCCCTGGACCCCGCTGTCTTTGCAGAGCTGCAGGCCGCCACCGGCGCGGATTTCGCGGCAGAACTGGCCGCCACCTTTCTGGAAGAGGCGCCGGGCATGATCGCACAGCTGAAACAGGCGGCGGCGGCCGGCGATGGCGACGGTTTCCGCCGCGCCGCGCATTCGCTCAAGTCCAACGCAAACACCTTCGGCGCCACTGCGCTGGCGGCGCTGGCACGGCAGATGGAACTGTCCGGGCTTGGCGGCCCGGCACCGGATCTTGCCGCGCTGGATAGGGAATACACCCGCGCGGATGCCGCGCTGCGGGGGCTGCTGGATGGCTGAGGCGCTGGGGCATGTGCTGATTGTGGACGACAACAAGGTCAACCGGCTGCTGCTGGCGCGCAATGTCGAGTTGCTGGGCCACCGCGCCGAGGCCGCGGAAAACGGCAAGGTCGCGATGGAGCGGCTCAGGGCCGAAACCTTTGACCTGGTCCTGCTGGACATCGAAATGCCCGAGATGGACGGTTTCGAAGTGCTGGCGGCGATCAAGGCGGCCCCGGAGCTGCGCGATATGCCGGTCATCGTCACCTCCTCGCTGGAAGGGCTGGACAATATCGTGCGCTGCATCGAACTGGGCGCGGAGGACTACCTGCCAAAACCCGTGAACCAGGTCCTGCTGGGCGCCCGGCTCAGCTCGAGCCTGGAAAAGAAGCGCCTGCGGGATGAGCAGAAGCGGCTGCTGGACCGGTTTGCAACCCACGAGGTGGCGCTGGACCTGCAGAACTCCGGCTTTGCCATCGGCGGCAAGCGGCTCACCGCATCGGTCCTGTTCTGCGACATCCGCGATTTCACGGCATTGTCCGAAGATCTGCCGCCAGAGGCCACCATCGAACTGCTGAACACCTATTACACGCTGATGTTCGACGCCGTCAGCAGCAACGGCGGCATCGTGAACCTGATGATCGGCGACGGGCTGATGGCGCTGTTCGGCGCGCCGCAGCCGCTGGAAAACCCGGCGCAAAGCGCGGTGGCGGCGGCCGGGGAAATGTTCAGCATGATCACGGTTCTGAACCAGGAGCAGCGCGCGGCGGGCGCGCCGGAAATCCGGCTGGGGGCCGGCATCGCCACCGGCGAAGTGGTGGCAGGCTATGCCGGCACGGACGAGCGGGCCGCCTACACCTGCGTCGGCAAGACCGTGAACCTGGCAGCCCGGCTGGAAGCGCATACCAAGGCCGCCGGGCGCAGGATCCTGATTGACCGTCAGACCCGGAACAGCCTGCGTGATCCCGCCGCGGCAGAGCGAATTCAGCAGGTGGCGTTCAAGGGGTTTTCCGAGCCGCAGGATATCTTTGCGCTGTGATCCGCCGGCACTGAACCGCCCCTGCCGCCAGAAGGTTACAGCCTCATCCGCGGCACGTCGTTCGGGTCCAGGCGCAGCTCGATCAGCAGCGGACCGTCCCGGGTTGCAATCGCCTGGATCGCGGTTTCCAGGTCTTCCGCAGAATTGACCTGCACCCCCTGGCCGCCAAGCGCGGTTGCAATGCCGGCAAAGGAGGGCCAGTCGAACATTGACAGGCCCGGGTCCATCTTGCGGTCGAGGAACTGGATATGCTCGGCGCCATAGGCGCTGTCGTTCGCCACGATCACGATCAGGTCCTGTTTCATCCGGACAGCGGTGTTGAACTCGTTGATCCCGCCCATCATGAAGCCGCCATCGCCGGTGAACAGGACAACGGGGCGGCCGGGCACGGCAAATCCCGCACCGATGGCAACCTGCAGGCCCAGCCCAATCGAGCCGAAATTGGTTGTCGCGATGAAGCTTTCGGCGTCGGGCACCGACAAACGGCACCAGACCTCGGTCATGAAACGCCCGCCATCGGTGGTGAGAAAGCGGTCCTTGGGCAAGGCCTCCTCCAGCCGGTCGAGCGCATATTCGAAATTGACGTATCCGGGCTTTGCCTTGTCAGGGTTGCCCTTGGGATGCGCGGTCAGCACCTCCATGTCCAGCTCGGCTGTGAAACCGCTGCCGGGGATCTCGGCCTCGTCCAGCCACCAGACGATATTCTTGGCGGTCAGCCCGGCATCGGCCACAAGCGCCGCGTCGGGGTGGTAGTTTTTCGAGACCTCGGTGACCGTGTCGTTGATCTGCACCACCCGCTTCCCCTGCATCAGCGCCCCCTTGTCGGTGGTGAACTGGTGCAGGCTTGTGCCGAACGCGACCACGCAATCGGCCTTGTCGATCGCCTCGTAGGCGGCAGGCGTCGAAAGCGTTCCGAAGATGTCGATATTATAGGGGTGGCTGCTGAACATCCCCTTCGCCTTGAGCGTGGTGGCCAGCGGCGCCTCGAGCCGGTCGGCCAGTTCGATAATCTGCGGAACCGAATCCTTGGCGCCGATGCCCGCCAGGATGATCGGGCGCTTGGCGCTGGCAATCATGCCCACCGCCTCGTCCAGGTCATCGCCCGCAGGGACATACGCGGGGGCATTGAAGGCGGGGAAGACATGGGGCACGTGCTCAACCTCCTGCCACATGAAATCGGCAGGCATGTTCAGCACGATGGGCCGTTTCTCGACCTGGGCGCGGTAAAACGCATGGGCCACGTCATACGAGGCCGTCTCCGGCGACCGCATCTGCTCGAAGCCCGCCCCAGTCACCTTCACCGTCTCGCGCTGGTCGATATTCTGCAGATTGTGCGGGTTTGACACCGGAGTGTCACCGGCCAGAAGCACCAGCGGCACATGGCCGCGCGCGCCTTCGGTCAACGCGGTGACGCAGTTTGTCAGCGCCGGCCCGTGGGTCACGGTGGCCACACCGACCCGGCCTGCCACCCGGCCGTAAGCAAGCGCCATCAGAACCGCGCTGCCTTCATAGGCCACCGGCACAAAGGTGCCGCCGCCCTCGCGCACGTAATGGTCGACCATGAACAGGTTCGCATCGCCCATCAGCCCGAACATCGTGCCCTGCCCATGATCGAAGAGGGATTGGGCGATGGATTGGTAAACGTACATGTTGCGGCTCCCCGGTTGTCTCTTCATCTGCGCTTCATGGTATTGGTATCCGCTCACCCGCGCGGAGTGTGCGCAAAACAGAGCGCTCCAAAGAGAGTTTACCGGTGAAGTCCGCATCACTTCGCTATAGGGCGCGTGATTTTCGCAAGCGGGCGGCCTCAGATGGATTCAACCGACCAACTCACAGTTCAACAAGGGCCACCGGCGGTGTCCAAGGCCGCCCCCGGCCGCCAGCTCGCCTGCGGCTGGATCACCGGCACCTCAAGCCTCAAACGTTAACTTGCAAGGTCCTTGCCAATCCGTTTCGACCCGGAGCCGGCCTTGATCAAGGGACCGGATTGCCCCTTCGCAATTCTCCCTTCCGCCGTGAACTGTTCCCCCTTCAAACTGGCTCGCTGGTCAAAAGCTGCCCAGCCGGTATATTTAGAAGATGGGCAACCAGGTATTTTTGCTGTTCTTCGGAGGAAGTGAAGTCCGGCTATCCGATGGCGCGGTTTCAGGGCTCGCCAAGAAATCGCAGGCCTTGCTCGCCTTTCTCGCCATGGAAGACGGCCGCCCGGCCGCGCGCGAACGTGTTGCCGCCATGCTGTGGGGCAATATGGGCGACGAGCGCGCGCGCCATAACCTGAGGCAAGCGCTGTCGCAAATCAGGCGGGTGATCGGCCCCGCCGTCCGCAGTGACGGCGACACGCTGCGGCTGGACACGTCGCTGTGCGCAGCGGATGTTTCTGCATTGGTTCGCAGCAAGGATTGCCACGACATTCCCGCACTGAAGGAAGCGCTTGCGCTGTACCGGGGAGACTTCCTTGACTCCTTTCATGTTCAGGCCGGGGAATTCGAGGCCTGGGCGCGCGACACCCGGGAGGAGTTGCGCTCGATAGCGTGCAGCGTGATCGACCGTTTGGCCGCCAAACTGGTTGCGCAAGGGGCCGATGCCGAGGCTGAGACCGTCCTCAGACGCAAGCTTGCAATAGACCCGTGTTGCGAAATGGCGCACCGCGCGTTGATGGAACTGCTTGACCGCCAAGGCCGCCGGTCGGAGGCCATGCGCCAGTTCAAATTATGCACTGAGGCCTTGCAGCGGGACCTCGATACAACTCCCGGCCCGGAAACACGGGCCGTGTTCGACGCGATTTCCAGGTCCGCGCTATCGCCATTGCCGGGGACCCCCGCCCAGTCCGGGGCAGCCAATTCAGCAGGCAAACCCGTTGTCGCGGTTCTGCCGTTCGAAAACCTCTCAGACGAAAGCGATTTGTACTTCTCGGATGGCATCACCGAGGATCTGACAACGGCCTTGTCCCGCTTCAGCGAACTGGAGCTTATCGCCCGGCCTTCGTCTTTCCGGTATCGCGGCCGGGCAACCCCCGAAGATGAAGTCGCCGCTGCCCTGGGGGCGTCCTTTCTGGTCCGGGGCAGCGTGCGCCGCTCAGGCGACGCGGTGCGGATAAGCGTGCAGCTTTTGAGCAGCGAACGCGGCACCGCACTCTGGGCGGAACAGTACAACCGCCAGATGGGCGATGTCTTCGAGGTCCAGACCGAGATCGTTTCGACGGTTGTTTCGACGCTTGTGGGGCGGGTTGAAAGCGCCCGCCTGATGCAATCGCGTGGCTTGGATCCGCAACGTCTGGAAGCATACGATATCCTGCTGAGAGGCAAGTATCATCACCACTTGTTCACGGCTGCCGATTGCCGGAAGTGCCTCGATTTGTTCAGGCTGGCGATCAGCAAGGACCCGGACTATGCGCTGGCCCATGCCTGGCTGGCCTGCGGCTTGGGCCAGGCGATCGTTCACAAGCTGGATGACCCTGCGATACTGGTGGATCAGTCGCAGGCGGCGGCCGAACACGGGCTGGAACTGGACGAGAATGAAAGCGAGTGCCACCGGGTTCTGGCTCAGAACCATTTGACCAGAGGCAATGTCCGCCGGGCGCTCTGGCATCAGGAGCGCGCCTTGTTTCTGAACCCCAACGACGACCGCTCACTGTGCGCGATGGGCGAGATTCTCACTTTTGCGGGCGAGCCGGTTTCCGGCGAAGAATGGGTTCGCAAATCAATGCGGCTGAACCCCTATCATCCGGAACGCTACTGGAGCCACCTGGCCCGGGCGCTGTTTCACCAGCAGCGGTTTGAAGAGACACTGAATGTCCTCGACCGCATCAGCCGCAAGCGGGCCGATGATCTGGTCTATCTTCTGGCGTCCAGTGCCAAGACAGGGTCGGAACAAGACCAGGACCGCGCCCGGGCCGCCGTCCGCGCCTCGGGAGCGCAACTGGATCCGGTCGAAACGGCGCAGGGTTTTCCGCTCGAACGCGCCGAAGACCGCGACTTGCTCCTCGGCGCGCTGAACATGCTGGACCGGGCTTGAGCGCAGGTTATGCGGCGATCGCCCGGGTTCTTTTGGCGATATGCCCGGCAAGGTCTTCGGCATCGCGGCCGACGCCGTCAATCAGGTTGGAATATTTGCGTTTCTGAAAACGCATTCCAAGGACATAGAGGCCGGCAACCGGGCTGATGCCCTCCTTGTGCGAAATTTCTCCGCGTTCATCCAGCACGGGGATTTTCAGCCAGGGATACTTTCTCTGATAGCCGGTTGCCCAGACAACGGCGCGGACACCGCCTGTTCCAACAGGCAGCTCAGCGGGGGCATCGGGGATCGGCACAGGCTGGACTTCGCCGGCTTCGGCCGGCGGTGCGTCATACCCTTTGGCCTCGATGAACCCATCGATTTTTCCAAGCAGTTCGAACATCATCCTGTCTGCTTTCTCCACGCTTTGGCGCAGCGTATCGGAAAACAGGACCCGGCCGTCCTCGACACCTGCCGTGCGGCCGGCCAGGCGCGCGCCCAGCTTCTGCACCGTAGACAAATCCAAATCGCGGTTCTCGGCGGACCCCACCAGCTGCGGCGGCGGGTTGCCGCGTTCATCGGCGGGATCGGCTGCGGCAGCAAACCCGCCGGTCGCATCCATCCAATACAGGATGTCGCGCCCGCGGTACCGCCGCGGCACCCGGATATGGGTTCCAACCGAGACCGTAACGGAGCGCCCGGCCCCAAGAAGCTCTTCGGCGATTTGCAGGCCGGTCGCCGAGGCGCCGACAACCAGCACATGCCCTTCAGGCACCTGCGACGGGTTCCGGTATTCCGGCGGAACGATTTGCACGACGTCATCCGGCAGGTTCTCGGCGAAACCCGGAACGCGCGGTGTGTCGCAGAATCCGGTTGCAACCACGACGTTCCGCGCGCACCACTCCCCGCGGTCCGTCGCTACCCGGAACTTGCGGCCCTCCATGCGCTGCACCGCCGTAACAGTTGTGCCGCGCTCGATGCAGGCATCATACGAGCGGGCATAACGCTCCAGCCGTTCGATGAAATCCGGCACCGACATGAAGGCATCCGGCTCGCCGCCGTCATAGGCCCCGTGCGGCAGGCGGCTCTGCCAGTTCGGGGTCAGCAGTTTCAGAGAGTCCCAGCGTTCGCTGTGCCACCTCTCGCCGATCCGCCCGCGTTCCAGGATGACATAATCGATGCCATGTTCGAACAGGCAGCGCCCCATCGCCAATCCGGCCTGGCCGCCGCCGATGATGACAGTGTTGACGTGTTTCATGACTTTTCTCCTATCGGGCATTGCAGATGCCCCCGATAGTCGGGCGGCGGCGTCATTTGCCTATCAGCAGACCCGTTTCCCAGGCGTCTATTATTCGTCAATTTGACTCACCGGATACTCAGCTGCTGATTTCCTTTCCATTGCGGCTCTGACACCTCGACGGTGCGCGCGGCCTGCGCCAGCGCGGCCTGTGCCTGCCTGCAGAAGACATCTCCTGCGGCATCAACCGCTGAGAGAAAAAAGCGCCCAGTCCCCGGGCGTCCCCCGGAGTTTTCGGTGGTCCAAGCTGACAAAGCCGTGCTCTGATCCAAGCGTCAGGTCCTTGACCGTCTGCGATGTCAGGATTTCATCGGGTGCCGCTTCCTCCAAGAGCCGTGCGGCGACATGCACGGCCAAGCCGCTCAGGTCCTGTTCCCGGATCTCGCATTCTCCCGTGTGCACGCCGATACGGCTTTTCAGCCCCAGTCCTTGCACATCCTGCCGCAGGGTCAGCGCGCATTCCAGCGCGCTGGTCGGACCCCGGAACGACAGCAGATACCCGTCGCCCGTGTGTTTGACCTGTGTGCCGCCATATGCGGCGACACGGTGCTGCACGGTGTGATCGAGTTGCTCCAGCACGCTGCGCCAGCGCGCGTCGCCCATCCGCGCAATCTGTTCCGTCGACCCCACAAGATCAAGGAACACGAGCGTCAGCAGGGTCCGCTCGGTTGGGGCCGTTACCGCTTCGCCCGTCACAAAGGTGCGGATTTCCGAAACCAGCCGGTCCTGATCGCCGTACCAGGCGATGTGGTCCTCGCCCGGCAACACATGCAGCTCCGCGCCGCGGATATGCTCGGCCAGATACTTCGCGTTGTTCAGATCGCACCAGTTCTCGTTTTCGCGGTGCAGCACCAGCGTCGGCGCCCGGATGGAGGAAAGCACCCCGCGGATATCAATGTCATAATTCATTTCCGAAAGTTTCCGCAGGGCACGGGGGCTTGCGGCATAGCGGAAATAGGTGTCGAGCCAGCGTTGCGCCGCCGGGTCGCCGGCAATGCTCGGCGCGCCGTCAATTCCCAGCAGGTGGCCATCGGCATAGTTGGCGAAATGCTCCAGGGCGGCCGCCACCGCATCGGGTTTCAGCCCCTGCGGGTAATCCGGCGCCCATTTGTAACGCGCCCTGCAGCCGAAGAAGATCAAATGGCTGACGCGTTCGGGATAGGTGGCGGCAAAGACGCTGGAGATTGCGCCGCCCTCGGACATTCCGAAAATCGCCACCCTTTCGGCGCCAACCGCATCCAGCACCGCATTGATGTCCTGCGAACGCTCTTCGAGCGTGGGGTATCCGACGTCCCTGTCCGACATGCCGACACCGCGCTTGTCGAAAAAGATCACACGGGCGAACCGGCTGATCTTGGTCAGGAAACGCGCGTAATCCGGGCTTTCCCAGGCGTATTCGATATGGGTGGCCCAGCCCTGCGCCCAAAGCAGGTCAATCGGGCCTTTGCCAAAGACCTGATAGGCAATGTGAATATCGCCCGCCTTTGCATATTTGGTTCGAGGCCGTTTCACTCCCCCAAGATCGCGTGCTGCATCAAGGCGGTCAAGTGGCCGCAACGCGGCGGGGCACGCCGGGCAGCCGCCCCGCCGCACCCGGGTTCCCTTCGCCTCCTTATGTGTATATATATTGGCGTTAACGCATTTTATTGGAGCAGCAGGCAGCATGGCGGGACCCCGGGAAAACATGAGCTACCGCGATATCAAGCAGGTGGTCCTCGACAGGATTCAAAACCGGATCTGGGCTCCGGACAGCCTGCTGCCAAGCGAGACCGACCTGGCCGAAGAGTTTTCGAGCACCCGCACAACCGTGAACCGGGCGCTGAGGGAGCTTGCCGAGGAAGGCTTTCTGGAACGGAAGCGCAAAGCAGGAACCAGGGTTCTGAACGCCCCGATCAGAAAGGCCCAGTTTGTCATCCCCCTGGTCCGGGACGAGGTTGCCGAGACCGGCTCGGCCTACCGCTATTCGCTGGTGGAAAGAAATGTGATGCCCGCGCCGGCATGGCTGTCGGCCCGGCTGCGCATCCCCCAGGGCCAGGAGGTGCTGCATCTCAGGTGCATGCACTACGCGGACACCGCCCCCTTCCAGTACGAAGTGCGCTGGATTGTCCCGGAAAGCATCCCCGAGGTTCTGGACGCAGATTTCTCCCAGTCCGGCCCGAATGACTGGCTGGTGCAAAAGGTGCCCTTCACAAACCTGGAACTGAGCTTCCTGGCAACCAAAGCGGATCAGACCGTGGCTGAGTTTCTTGACGCACAGGCCGGAGACCCGGTTTTCACTGCGGAGCGGATCACCTGGCTGCGCGGCAAACCCGTCACTCTGGCCAAGCTGTATTTCGCCCCGGGCTACAAGATGACAACGCATCTTTAACCTTGCCGGGCGCTGCATTCGGCAGCTTCAAAACCCCCGCCCTTCGCGGCGCCGCGAAGGCAAGGTCAACCGGGCCGGCTTCCCGGCGCCCGCAGGGAGCGCCGGTCTAGTCGTACTGCACCCGCCCCTCATAGCGGCCCCGCGCGGTGATCGCATGCACCATCGTGGCCAGGGTCGTCAGGTCCGCAACCGGCAGCCCGATGGCTGCCTGCAGCGCATGCGCATATGGCGGCAGATCGGTGCATTCCAGCACGACCGACGTCACATCCGGCGCCTCTTCCAGCATCTGGCGCCCGGCCGCCGCCAGCTCCGCGGTCAGCTTCTCCTCGTCAATCTGGGTCCGCTTGCTGTGCAGGATGACCTCCGAAAACTCCGGCTTGTCCTCCATCCCGATGACCGCCACCGGGGTGTCCCCTGCCCCGACCGCCGCAAAATGCGCGGGCGTCAGCGCCGAGGCGCGGGCGGTGATCACACCCACCCTGCCCCGCCGCCCGGCCATCTGGTGCATCAGCGGGATCTGGATCAGGCTGGAGGAAAACACCGGAACAGAAACCTGTTCCGCCAGCTCCCGCTGGTACAACGCCATGAACCCGCAGCTGCCGGTGATCGCGGCGCAGCCGGCCTGCTCCAGCTCCCGCGCGGCGTCCAGGAACGGCGCAAAGAACTCCAGGCTGGGGCGCTCCAGCAGCTCGGCGATGGTGGTGCCCTTGACCACCGCCTTGCGCACCGGGAACGGCAGGCTGCCGGTGCAGCGGATATGGCCCGGCGGCTTGGCGAAATGGGTGTCTAGGCACAAAAGGCCGAGGGGGGCAGTATCCGCCGGTGAGGTCATCTCCAAATGTCCTTTCTGTTTTCAGAAGCGCCCGGTGGCATAGGGGCCGCAATCAATGTTCGGGGTCCGCCCGGTCAGCATGTCGGCCAGCAGCTCCCCGGTTTTGGGGGCCATCATCAGCCCGTAGTGGGAATGGCCGAAACCCGCGTAAAGCCCCGCGTGGCCGCCGAATTCACCGATCATCGGCAGCGTGTCGGGAAACGACGGGCGGCGGCCCATCCAGAATTTCGGCGCCGCGGTCACCAGATCGGGAAACGCCGCCTTGGCCTGCGCCTGCATCCGCGCCTGCTTGCGGCTGTCCTGCGGCGCGTCGATTGCCGCGAACTCCGCCTGCCCGGCCACCCGCAGCCCGCCCGTCATCGAGCTGGCGACGAATTTCGCATCCGTATCCATGACCGAATTGTTCAATTCGATGCCCGCTTCGGGAAACTCGATGTGATAGCCGCGCTCGCTGGCCAGCGGCACCGCAATGCCCAGCGTCTTCAGCAGCTCCGCCGACCAGGCCCCCATGGCAACCACCACCCGCCGTGCCGTGTAGGTCTGCGTGCCGCAGATGATCCGCCAGCCGTCCTCGCCGCGCCGCAGCCCGTCAACCGGCGCCTGCAGGATCTCGATGCCCAGCCGCTCCGCCTTTGCCGCCAGCGCCGCCATGATCTGCCCCGGCGACAGCGCCCGCGCCTGGCCGTGGATCAGCACCGCCGACTTGAAGCCGGGCGACAGGGCCGGCTCGATGCGCCGCAGCTCGTCCTGCCCGACCAGCTCCAGCCGGGCGCCCTTGTCGGCCCGGATGCGGTAGTCGATCGCCTGCAGCAGATCCCTGCCGTCCTTCCGGTAGGCATGCACATAGGCGCAGTCCTGCACCAGATGCTCCTGCCCGGTGCCCTCCAGGTGCCGCCGGTACAGATCCACCGAGGGCATGCACAGCGGCTCCATCGCATCCGCGATCTCCTGCACCCGCTGCGCCGAGCTGTTGCGCAGGAACGAAAGCCCCCAGGGCACCATCCGCGGCCAGTAGCCGGCCCGCACGCTCAGCGGCTGATAGGCGCCGAACATCAGGTCCGGCAGCTTCTTCCAGATCCCCGGCAGCGACTGCGGGATGAAGGACCAGGGCGAGATCACCCCCGCGTTGCCCGAGGAGGTTTCCTGCCCCGGTTCTCCGCGGTCGATGAGCCGCACCGGCACGCCGCGCCCGGCCAGGGAGAGCGCGGTGCAGAGACCGACTGCACCGGCGCCCAAGATCGTGACTTGATCATTCATGGTGCTCAGGCCGCCTCCGCCTTGGCCTGCCGCGCATGCAGCAGCTGGCTGATGATGGCCGGGCTGGCAACCGCCAGCGCCGCCAGGTCCGCCTGCAGCGACGGGGCGATGAAGATCAGCCCGGCCAGCGCCAGCAGGATGCGGAACACCATGCCCATCGGGGCCAGCCAGTAGCCGACAACCGCCGCCGACAGCGCCACCACCCCGGCGATGCAGCTCGCCGCTGTGTAGGTGAACTCGACAAAGTCGAAGCCGGTCGAGGAGACGAACAGCAGCACCGGCGCATAGACGAAGGCCATTGGCGCCACCACCTTGCCCAGCCCCAGCGAGAACGCCGACAGGCCGGTGCGGAACGGGTTGGAGTTGGCAATCGCCGCCGCCGCATAGGCCGAGGTGCACACCGGCGGCGTGATCTCCGCCACCACCCCGTAGTAGAGCACGAACATGTGGCTGGCGATCGGCGGAATGCCGAGCTGCGCCAGCGCGGGCTGCGCCACCGACACCAGCATGATGTACAGCGCCGTGGTCGGCACCCCGGCCCCCATCAGGATGCAGGCGATGGCGATGAAGACTAGGCTGATGAACAGGGTCAGGTCCTCGACGCTGAACAGCTCGAAGCTGCCGATGCTGAACAGGCCGTGCAGATCGCCGCCCAGATTGGCTGCCGCCTGCGTCACCATGAAACCGATGCGGAAGCCGACGCCGGTGGTGTTGATCACCCCGATCACGATGCCGACCGCCGCCGAGGCCGCGCCGACCGCCAGCGCGTATTTGACACCGGTCTCCAGCGTGTCCGCCATCTCTGGCATGGTGGTGCGCTCCTGCGGGTTGAAACAGGCCAGCACCGCACCGCCCATCAGCAACAGCGACATTGGCAGATCGAAACCGCCGCCGGCGTATTTCCACAGCACAAAGGCAATGAAGGCGGCCGGATAGGCCAGAGTCAGCGGCGCCTTCATCCGGCTCATCCCGGCGATCAGCGCCAGCGAGATGCCGCAGAAGGCGGACATATAGGGCGTGTAGCCGGAGAACAGCACCGTCAGCAGGCCGACCAGCGGCACCAGGTTGGCCCAGCCGTCGCGCCAGACCGCGCCCAGCTTGGGCAGCATGTCCTTGGACATGCCTTTCAGGCCCAGGCGGCGCGCCATCAGATGCACCACGGCAAAGACGCCGGTGTAATGCAGCAGCGCCGGGAAGATCGCCGCGATCACGATGGTGGTGTAGGGCACCTCCAAGAATTCCGCCATGATGAAGGCCGCGGCCCCCATGATCGGCGGGGTGATCTGCCCCCCGGCTGAGGCCGCCGCCTCAACCCCGCCCGCGAAATGACCCGGGTAGCCCAGCCGTTTCATGTTGGGGATGGTCAGCGCGCCGGTAGAGACGGTGTTGGCCACCGAGGAGCCGGAAATGGTGCCGAAAAAGGCAGAGGACACCACCGAGACCTTGGCCGGCCCGCCGGTGTAGCGGCCCGCCAGGATGGTGGCGTTGTCGATGAACAGCTGCCCCAGCCCGGTGCGCTGCGCGATGACGCCGAACAGCACGAAGTGGAAGACAATGGTCGACACCACCCACAGCGTCACACCGAAGATGCCTTCCTGCGGGAAATACATCGACGACACGAAGGTGCGGAACTTGACGCCCGGATGCTGCAGGATGCCCGGAAACACCGGCCCGAACAGCGCATAGGCGATGAACACGCAGATGATCAGCGGCAGGATCCAGCCCAGCGTGCGCCGGGCGATGTCCAGCACCAGCACGATCAGGATGCAGCCGAACACCATGTCATAGCTGTTGGGGTTGCCCATCCGGAAAGTCTGCTCTTCGATGCCGAGCATCGGAATGCCATGCCAGGCAAAGCCGAGATAGAGCGCCGAGGCGGTGCCCAGCACCATCAGCAGCACATCCAGGAAAGGCACCCCGCCCAGGTGGAAGGCGCCTGTTTTCAGATCAAAGGCGGTCTTGCTCTTCAGATGCGGGAACAGCGCATAGATCAGGATGAACAGCCCCGACAGGTGCCAGCCCATGTGCCAGTAGTCCGGCGGCAGCGCAAAGCCGGCCGTAAGATAGTGATAGGCGGCAAAGGCCAGCGCGACATAGCGCAGGAAGGCGCTGAACCGGGTGGAAACCTCGCGCGTGGCGGCGCCTTCGTCGTATTTCTTCTCGATCGCGGCCAGTTCCTCGGCCGTGAGTTCGGGGGGGGTCTGCTGAGGCGCGTCGCTCATAGCGTACCTTCCTGCTCTGAGTAACGTGAAAGACAATCCGGGCGGCGTGCCCGCGTTGGTACGCCGCCCGCTGGGTTTGATCCGGGGGAGAGAGGCCGGATCAGTTCAGAAGCCCGGCTTCCTTGTAGAACTTCTCGGCACCGGGATGCAGCGGCACGCCCAGCGACCCGATCCCGTCCAGCGCGGTCTCCAGCGTGATCTGCTTGCCCTTGGCATGGCCGTTGTCCAGCAGGTTGCGGGTGTTCTTGTTCCACATCGCCTGGGTTATGCCGTAGACCAGTTCGTCCGGCAGGTCGGAGGAGACAACCAGCAGCGCCGAAACAGCCGGGGTCTTCACTTCGTAATCCACGCCGTCATAAACATTGGCGGGGATTTTCGACGGGATGTAGGCCGGGATGATCTCGTTGATCTTGGCCAGGTCCTCGTCGGTGAAGCTGTGCAGCTCCATGCCCTTGGTGGTGGCCAGCTGGACCATCGCCGACACCGGCCACCCTGCGGCGTAGAAATAGCCGTCAAGCTGCCCGTCGGCCAGGCGCTCCGCCGACTGGCTGTTGTTCAGCTCGGCCTCGTCCATGTTGTCGCGGGTCACGCCCCAGGCGTCCAGCATCTGCAGCACCGCAACCTGGGTGCCGGAGCCCGCCTGCGCAATGCCCACACGCTTGCCCGCAAGATCGCCAAGGTCATTCAGCGACTGGCCCTTGGGCAGCACCAGGTGCAGGTCTTCCGGATAGAGGTTGGCAACGATGCGCAGCTTCTCATGCGGCTTGCCGTCGAACTTGCCCTCGCCCAAGTACATCGAGCGGGTGACATCCGCCGCGGCCATGCCGGCCTCCAGCTCGCCGTTCTGCACCGCGGTGTTGTTGAACACCGACGCGGTGGTGGACTGCGCGATGGCGATCAGCCCCGGCACGCCGCACTGGCCGCCCTCGTCGCAGGGGCGCGAGCCGGGAGGCGCGGAAATGCCGTTGGCAATGGTGCCGCCGATCGGGAAATAGGTGCCGCCGGCGCTGCCGGTGCCGATGCGGAAAAAGGTCGGGCTTTGGGCCGCGGCGGCGCCCGCCACCAGCGACGCTGCCAGGATTGCCCCGCTCAGCCGTGTCATCATGGTCATCTTACTCTCCTGTTGGTCTGGCCCGGGTTTGGTCCCGGGGAATGCTGTTGCAAAAGGATGAGCCAGAGATGTGATAAAAACAAATTTTAATATTTTCAGTTTTCCAAAGTTTTGCTTATGTATGACGAACGCCCGGCCCGGCCGCAGCAAAGACAGGGGGTTTGCGCATGAATCTGTCCCAAATGACCGCCTTCCGCGCGGTGATGGAGGCCGCCTCGCTCTCTGCCGCCGCCGAAAAACTGGGCCGGACCCAGCCCGCCGTCAGCCTGGCGATCCGGTCGCTGGAGGACTCGCTGGGGCTCAAGCTGTTCGAACGGCGCGGCCGCCAGTTGGTGCCGGTGCCCGAGGCGCACTATCTGCACGCCGAAACCAGCGACATTCTGGACCGGCTCAGCAGTGTCGCGGGCACCATGAAAAGCCTGACTGCCGGCCAAAGCGGCAGCCTGAACGTGGCCTCGATGCCGGGGCCGTCCACCTTCCTTTTTCCGCGCTACATCAGCCGCTTCACCGGCAGCAATCCCCGCATCCGCATCTCGCTGTCGTCGCGGACCTCGCCGCAGATCCGCGAACTGGCCGCCACCCAGGGCTTCGACTTCGGCTTTGCCGACATGATCGGCCGCGAGGCTTCGGCGCAGACCTTCCGGCAGGAGACCATTGCCGCCGATTGCTTCTGCGCCATCCCGCAGGACCACCCCTTGGCACAAAAACAGGTGATCGCCTGGAAGGATCTCGACAACGTGCCGCTGGGGCTGCTGCAAAGCACCCATATCACCCACCAGAAAACCGTGGCTGAACTGCGCCGGGCCGGCGGCACGCCGAACGTCGTCCTCGACAGCCAGTTCTTCCTGCCGATGATGCCCTTCATCAGCGCCGGGCGCTGCCTGTCGGTCGTGGACCCGCTGACCGCGGTGACCGAGCACGAGGTCGATAGCACTGGCGGCCGTGTGGTCTTCCGCCAGATGGAAGGCGGCTTCCGCTACGAATACACCATCATCTCCCCGGTGTTCCGCCCGCTGTCGCAGCTTGCGCTGCAGATCAAGGACGGCTGGAAAAACGAGGTGATGGATCTGCTCGCCAAGGCAGGCGCCCGGCCGGAGTATTTCCCCTCCGCACCGGAGCAGTGACCGGCAGGCGCCCCCCTGCCCTTCTGCGGCAGCGGATTGATCAGGATCATCGCGCCCGGCCGCAGATCTGGTCTACTGGCTGACGCGGTGTGCATGCCCGCCTGCCGCGAACCAGCTCCCGGAGGCCCGCCATGCAACGCAAAACCTCTC
>NZ_JAHVJQ010000017.1 GCF_019801145.1 Leisingera aquaemixtae | reverse complement strand
TCAGCTTGAACTTGTTGGGGAATTGGCGGGGCTGATGGCTTTTGGGACGCCGGAATCAACAAAGCCCCCGCTGGTGGCGAGGGCTTGGCCGGAAACGTTGGTTGCGGGAGCAGGATTTGGACACTGTTTCATTCAAGCCCGATAACTTACGACTGCGTCGCCACCCGCCATCCGTTGCAAGCGTAGTCTAATTATCTCGTACGTCCGCTGTGCGCAGAAAGCGGGCGTTGCAAACTCGGTCGTTTGACGTAGCCAGCCGAGGTTTTGTGCTGCGGTGCAACCCGCCGTTCCGGTCGTTCGCTGCGACTGCGAGGTTTTGGAACCGGCGAGCTCACACAGTGCGGACAAACCTGACTTACGCTGCAGGTGCAGCCTGGGCCGCTGTTTGTAGTCTAAAGTGCGCGAATGGCGTCTTCGACAGCATCGTCATAACTCTTTAGGCCAGACAGAATTGTTTCCACTTCCCTAACGGCTGAGCTGCGAGTCTCCGATGTTGTAATTTTCGAAGTGTGAGCTACCCCTCCGCGCTTTGTCCCAAAAGCATCCATAACGCTGGCAGTTACAGCATCCACTTCCTCTGGATCGATTCCAACCGATAGAAGTATCTTCTTTTGATCCTTAATCTTAATTCCATGATTGTCACCAACGTCATTGGTGTGATTTCTTTTCGCTATGGCGACAAAGGAATTCAAGTTCTCCACGACGCTCCTCTTAATTGCCTTTCTGGAGCTATCTTCAGAAAATTGAGCAACTGTTTCGAAGGCAACCAAACTAGCGACACAAGTGTTAATTTTTCTCGTGGACAGAAAGTTTGCCACACTTTCGGCTGCCAACTTCTTTGCTATCTCCTCTAAGTACTCCTCAAATGCCGCGTGGGTTAACAGAATATAGGATTGGACCTTCAAGTGGTGTAGCGTTGTATCATTGGAGACTTCGGGAACGCCTCGAAGAATTGACTTGTATGTTTTGATGTTTTTCTTGAGTTTTTTGTATTCATCAGACGACCGAGCCATGGCAGCACTATTGCTCCCCCTCTTGGATATTGGGGGTTTCTAGATCAGTGCCGTATTCTTGGTTGATAGCTTGGTAAAACAAGTCAAAACGTGTCCGAGTTGCGAAGGGAGTTTTAGTTGCGAATTCCACCGACCTGGTAAAGTCACCTCGTGTCGCCACAGCTTCGTACACACTTCTAAACCTTTCAGGGCCCGCCACCGCGGCTTCGCGCACGTCCTGATTGGCAAGCGCACCAACTTGCACGTCAAACACTGCTCTATTGAATCTCGTCTCGTAAGCGCCTTCAGAGAATTTTCGGCAGAAAGTTCTATTTGGGAAAATATCGAGGCCAGCTCTTATCGCTGCAGTCATGTCGTCTAGGTTGCCCTCGATACGCTGCTTATAGCCTTCTTCATTGTCAAACCTGTCATTGAATTCAACACAAGTTTGGTCCAAGAAGGCCTTTAGATCCCCATTGTAGGGCGTAATGCCAGTCGAAAAGGCCAAGTGCCGAATTGACAGTTCGACATCAGACATTCTGGGATCTGGCTTCTTCTTTCCAAGGAGTGTGTGGAGCGAGCTTAATTCCTCAGTCCACTCGACAATGAATTTCAGAAACGTTCCAGGATGAAGCGACATCCTGAGTTCCATTGGAGAAAGCTTGACTGACCCGGAATTGAGGCGGTAAAATATTTCGTAAAGAACCTTTTCATTTGTCCAATTCTTGATTACCGCGGTTCGCTGAGTTTCATTCATCAAGCGATCGCTCCAATCCTCCTCTCCCTCAATGTCTTGCCATTTTTTCCCCTCAAGATCTCTTAGTATTCTCAACTTTCTAAGCGGAAATTCGTTTTCTATGAATCCTTTCAGGGCCAGCAGTCGCTGCTTTCCATCCAAGACTAGATAGGAGTTTTTCTTGTCTGCGCGCGACGAAAGGAGTATTTGTGGAATTGGTATACCAACCAAAATTGACTCTATAAAGTTTGATTTGGCAGTGTCAGTCCAGACATTTCGACGTTGAAAGGCTGGATTTAAATCAATTTGCCGACCGATTTGCGTGTAGAGACTGCCAATTGTCCAGTCGGCTGGTTGAATTAAAAGCCCTTCAAATGATGCACCTGTGAGTTCTAACTCGACAGACTCTTCCGTCGCATCAAAGAGTTCTCCATTGTCGTCTGCTTCAGACATTGCGGTTCCCTACTCTGCAGTATGCTCTTACGGCTTTGTCCACTATTGGTATGCTCGGCGCAAGACCATTGACCATTTGATCCAACTGGATAATTCTTCTTAGCCGATGGTGTTGAGATATCAAAAGCGAAGCCTGCCATTGCTGTAGCCTTGCTCCTTCTTGGACTTCGCCGCCTTTCACGCCTGAGACAGGTTTAGGTTGAAACGGTAGGATGCGCCTGCAGCAATTTTATCAGGCGGCAACGACTGCTGAGGGCTCTTTGCCGACTTGCGGCGATGCGGCGGCAGGGTTGCAGCGAAACTTCACCAGGACGCTTCTGCCAGACGACGCCAGGCAGCCCAAAGCGGCCCCATGCCTGGTGACCAGCCTGGCGGGCCAGCACATGCAGGTCGGGCGGTAAGCGGCCATTTGCTGCGACAGCGAGGACAGTTCGTAAGACCAAAAAAGAGGACAATCCCAACTGGGAAGTTTTAGGGTCCAAGCCGTTTGATTTCCAAGGTCGGCAAAGCCCTGTTTCCGGATTTGCAGTGCCGACACGGTGCGCGGAACTCGGCTCGCTCACCGTACTTCGTTTGCCTGCCGGGTCGTGCGAACATCCTTGATGCCTCAATTCAAATCTCGCGCGATTGAACGGGCAATCACCGGTGCTTTCTTTGAGATCGCCCGCAGCGATCCGCCAAGGGGCGGCGGCATCAGCGCGAACCGAAGCCCTGGCCGAACGGCTGTCCCGCAGCATCGCGGCCGTCCGGATTCGTCCAGCACTCCAAGATGCCCGGCTATGCTTTCCAGCCCGCTGCAGTAACCTGTCGCTGCAATAACAAAATCAGGCCGCAGTGTTCGGCCGTCATCAAAATGCACTTGATCGGATGCGAACCTGGCGATCTGCGGAAACACCGGGATCTTGCCGCGTTTCAGCTCTGCAACGAAGCCGCGGTCCACTGATGGTGCCACATGTTCGTTTTTCAGGCGGGACGCCGCTCCCGCGCGGCATCGGTTCAGCCCGAACTTCGACAGATCGCCAAAAGCAAGCCGTTCCACCCCTGAAAGTACCGCATCAGCCAAACGTGCGGGCAGATGTTCCAGAAGCGGCGCTGTCAACTGTAAAGGAAAGCCGAATAGTTCCGCGGGCACCGTCGTGCTGCCAGCACGCACCGAAACACTCAGATCAGCGGTTTTAGCACGGGCCAGTACGTTCAGGCAGTCTACTGCCGAGTTTCCGGCGCCCGCGACCAGCACTGACTTGTTTCGGTATCTTCTTGCATCACCCATGTCCCGGGAATGCAAAATCGAACCGGAAAAGCCGCAGGCCCCGGGCCAATTCGGAACAACTGGAGTGTTATCGAAGCCGGTTGCAAGAACGACCTGATCGGCACGTATCCTGCCCTTGCCGGTTTTCAGAAGCCATGTGCCTGCGTCGCGGTCCAGTTTTTGCACTGTGCAATTCACTTCGATCCGGCACCGGGATTGCCTGGCAATGCGGTCGAGATAGGCGACATATTCTGGTAGCGCTGGCCAGGTGCCTGCGGTGCGTGGTATCGGCTGGCCCCTCAGGCCTGAGTTCACACGGTGCGTATTCAACTGAAGTTGCGGATGGCGGGACCGCCAGGCGGAGGCCACTGCGCTGCCGCGTTCCAGAATGAGCGGGTCAAACCCCTGTCTGCGGAGTTCACGCCCCAGCGCCAGCCCGAACGGGCCGGCGCCGACGACAACAATACGTTCATGCCTCATACCGGCGCCTCTTTCCGGCTGACAAACCAGACGTTCATCGGGTCATGCGGCAGAACACTGCGCACCGGTCTCTGGAAACCTGCCTGGCGCAGCATCGTTTCAGCCGTCTCCCAGCCCCACATGGTGCCGAGGCCCTTGCCCCCCTGCGCCAGAGACACTGGAGTGCAGTGGCTGCAGGAAATGGCATAGAGAAAGGCGGCGAAGGGAAAATCGAGGTTGTTTTCGAGCCGCACCGACCCGCCGATGTCCTGCATGAGGTGAACGCCGCCAGGACGCAATGCCCGGAGATAGGATTTCAAAAGTTCCTCGGGGTCCTTGGTGTCATGCACAGCATCGAAAGAGGTGATCAGATCGTAGGCTGAGGCTTCATCGAAACCGGACAGGTCCCGCACCTCAAACCCCACATTGCTCACGCCGCGTGACGCTGCGGTGCCCTGGGCCATCTCGATAGCATCCGGACAAAGATCAATCCCTTTGAACCGGCTGTTTGGATGCAGTTCAGCCATCCGGATCAGCGCAAGTCCGGCACCGCAACCAGCATCCAGAACGTCGATGCCCTGATCCAGCCGTTCGGCGAGATCGGGGGCCAGCGTTTGAATGATCTCGCCGATGCCAGCGACGACGGTCTGTTCACTGTCCTCGGACATGATTTGGTGAAAGCAGGGGTAATCGCTGTACGAAATTCCTTCGCCATCGCGGAAGGCTTGCATCAAGCGGTCCTCGACCTTGCCGAAAAGCGCAACCGACTGAGCATAGACAGCCAGGTTCCCGAATTGTGCGCCGGGAGTCAGGCACGCGGCGTGTTCGGAAGGCAGGCTGTAGGTTTCTTCTTGCGGCGCATAGTCAACGATCTTTCCCGTGACCATTACCGCAAGCCATTCCCGCACGTAACGCTCGGCCAGCCCCGCGGTTTTGGCAATTGTGGCGCTTTGGCTGGGCGGCAGTGAGGCAAGCGTGTCAAACAGACCCAGGCGGTGGCCGACTGAAATCATAGCGGCCACGGCACCGTTGTTCAGGGTTGCTGCAACTGTGTCAAGAAATGCTTCGGCCCTGGTTTGGTCGAACACAGGAGGGAGGGCAGCGTGGTGGGTCATTGGTGGTTCCTTTCGAAATTTCTACCCCTGCCTACCCCCGGTCCGAGCATGCCGTCAGATCGGCTATGGACAGAAACGGCCCTTTTCGGACAAAATCTCACATGGAAGGTAAGACCCGGGACACAAAGTTTGCGCTTTTAGCGCTGCCCCAAGCGACGCCGCTGGCCTTGTACGGGCTTTTTGAAGTGTTCCAATCGGTCGGCCGGGCATGGTCGGACATGACCGGCGAAGAAAACACACCTGTTCGCTTCTCACCGGCAATCGTAGCGCGGTCCCTTGCCACAATTCCGACCGCAATCGGCATTGAGATCACGCCTCAGGCGAAACTTGGCCTGGCCGATGTTGTGATTGTGCCCGACATCGCCGTCGGAGCTTCATTTGATCCGCGCGGCAGCTGGCCGGAAGAATGCGCCTGGTTGCGCGAATGCTTCGACCAAGGAGCCATTATCTGTTCGGTCTGCACTGGCTCGCTGGTTCTCGCTGAGGCTGGGCTTATCAACGGGCAGCAAGCTACCTGCCATTGGGCGAGCGTTGAACAGTTCAAAAAATTCTATCCATCGGTAAATCTGGCGCCGGAGCGCATCCTGAGCACAGCTGGCGAGGCGGACCGCATCGTGACCAGTGGCGGAGCGTCGTCCTGGGAAGATCTCGCGTTGTATCTTGTCGCGCGGTTTGCCGGTGGCCAAGAGGCGGTCCGGATCGCAAAAATATTCCTGTTTGGCGAGCGGGCAGAGGGGCAGTTGATGTATGCCGGCGCGCGGACCGCCCACCGGCACGCGGACTCCGTAATCGCGGATGCCCAGAGCTGGATCGCTGAAAACTACCACGAGAGTAACATCGTTGGCAGGCTTGCGCGCCGCTGTAACCTCAATGAGCGAACATTTAACCGGCGTTTCCGGGCGGCGACCGGTTACACACCTATCGACTACATTCAGACTTTGCGCATCGAAGAAGCAAAACAATTGCTGGAAACGACCAGCCTGCAGATTGATGAGATCAGTGAAGAAGCGGGTTATGCAAACCCCTCTTATTTCCGCAAGCTGTTCCGGCGGCGGACAGGTGTGTCGCCGGCCCGCTACCGGCAAAGGTTTTCCCCGATTGCCTTGGCAGGCAATTTATCAAAGCATAACGAAACGTCCTGAAGCCGCAGGCCCGTAAAATACTGGTTTCGTCATATTGCGCCTTCGTCCGGTAATTCTATTGCTTGACGCCGGCCTTATGAGCATTCGCTTCTTCCATCAGGGCAATTTGACCCGATGGCGGCTTCGGACTGAGCTGCCGCCATCCAGATGGCCTGACGATCTCGAGACGGGGAAGGCACTGGAGCTGCGGTACCACAAGGCAGCTTTGAGCTGAGTCGCCTATATCGAAGGCGTTAAAACCGTTACGCTTGTTCGGGCACCCGGACCGACGCCAACGCCATGACCCAAACACTGGAGGAGCGAATGATAGAGTTAGAACCACCGCTGCGACTGGCCAGGGAGTCGGATGCATCTCAGCTCGCCGATCTCGTGAACTATGCCGGAGAAGGGTTGCCTTACTACATCTGGACGGGCCTTGCGGAAGATGGCCAAGACCCTTGGAAGATCGGCCGCGCAAGACAGGCCGAAAAAGCGCGTGAGGGGCAGATTGTCGTGGTGGATTTCGGAAGCGGTGCGGTGGCGAGCCTGACCGGCTACAAGATCGGGGCGGAACCGGTGGAGATAGGCGAGGATTTCCCGGCCCTGTTTCGGCCATTGCAGGAATTGGAGAACCAGGCACTCGAAAGCTGGTATGTGAACGTTCTGGCTTGCTATCCCGAACACCGCGGTAAGGGCTATGGATCACGCTTGCTGGATCTGGCAGACGAAATTGCTCGGGCTGAGGGTTTAGCCAGGATGAGCGTCATCGTGACCGGAGACAACATTGGCGCGCGGCGTCTGTACGAACGAAAGGGATACAAAGAGGCCGCTCAAGCCCCGTGTCTGAAAGAGGATTGGGAAACAGATACCGAGCGCTGGGTGCTACTGGTGAAATCGCTGTCGTGATCACGATCCTTATGGGGCCGCGCTGCCGGATTTCCCAGACACCGTGTTTGAGTGACTTCAGCGATAGACCACAATGAAGGGCCGCACTGCGGCATCAAGGTGCCAGGTTAAGCGTCGGGTGCGGGCCCATTCTGCAAATGCTGAGTATTTCACGAAAGACCGCTTTCCTGAAAAACTGGTTCCGCGGCATCCTTTTTTTTTGAGGCCGCCAATCTGAGTACCCGTAGGAATTACAGCAGCACCGGCCTTGCTTGTGGCATCGCGCCCAACCTATTTATTCCCGGCCCCTTTCGCAGGTGGAATATCGGCAAAGTAATTGCGGCCCAGCCAGGTTGCGATGTCCCGTTTCAATCTGCCGGAACCGGACAGCCTGATACGATAATCGCGCAGGGCCTGTCCCAAGGCTGTGTCCCCCATCCAGACGCCGGTCAGCGTGCGGATGTCGGTCGTAATCGACATATCAATATCATGCCCGGGATCCTTCATGCAGACGTCGACCTCACCACTCTCGACAACCAGCCACCAGCGGCGGGACTTGGCGGTGAAATCGCTGAACTCGACATAGATCGTTGTCCTGCCGTCACCAAAATAGTCGACATTCATGGTTCTGTGGATGTCCCACATGAGCATGGAAGGATCCAGCTCGTCCGGCGTAAGGTTGCTCCGGGCCCAACGATGCCCCCAGATCCCCATCTGCACAATGATTGGCTTCAGCTCGCGCCCTGCCTCCGTCAGCGTATACCTGACGCCTCTGCCGGCTTCTGTGCGTGAGACCACGCCAGCGTGTTCCAGAGATTTCAATCGCGCTGACAGCGTCGAGGGCGGGATCAGCGGCATCCCGCGCCGTAGGTCATTGAAGGTCTCACTGCCGGCACCCAGCTCGCGGATCACGAGATTGGTCCAGCGCTCTCCGAGGATTTCGGAGGTTTTGGCGATCGGGCAGAACTGTCCATAGGTACTCATTCCCGAAAGCATAAAGGAAAAATCAAATCCATTCAGTACAAATTTCGTATTAAACTTTTCCCGGATAAGACTAACTCGCTAATCGTCGGCCTGATATTTTCAACAATAACAATCAGTAAGGCTTGCATCGAAATAAACCCAGCACCATCGAAGGTGAGCTGATACAATCTTCATACTGGAAATTTGAGGAGCCAGTTTCGATCCTAAAACCGTGAAGACTTCCAAAGGAGGGAACGAAATGCTGCCTGCAAAACTGAGATATTGGCTGTTCGATACGATGTCGGTGAAAACTATGCGCTATGTCCGCGCGGTACCGGCCCGCAAGGCCACGGGCCTGACGAAAACGGTCTACGACATGATCCGCGAGGACTTTTTCAAAAACGGCTCTCTGACAAGCCGGTCGAAAGTGCCTGAATTGATGGCCGCTATCTGGACCGGCGGGCGTGAATCCATGCTTGTCGCAGACCGGGTTGACCGGACCACCAAGGACGCCATCAGCGCCGTGCTGTCGCAGCTGAACGATTGCCCCTATTGCGAGGACATGCTCATCAGCCTCGTGCATGCCGCCGGCGACCACGAAGCTGCCGGAGACATCTTCGCCCGCAACGGACTGAGCGCAACGGATGCAAGGCTGCGCGCCCGCCTGGACTGGATCCGGCAGGTCGCGACACCGGGAAATACCGGGATCTCCAAGCCGCCCTTTACCCCGGAGCAGATGCCGGAAGTGTTAGGAACGATCATGGGCATGGGCGATATCAACCGCTTTAGCCATGTGGTGATGGAAAATTCGCCCGTGAGTTCCCCGTTCGGACTGCAGGCGGCCAAAGCCATTCTGCTGCGGCTGTTTGGATCCGAGCTGGAAGTGACACGAAGACTCCCGCTGAAGCCCGGCCGTGCGCTACCACTATTGCCAGAGGCAGAGCTGCCGGAAGACATGAATTGGGCGAAGCCCAATCCCCGCGTCGCAGATGCCTTGGCACGCTGGACCTCCGCCGTGGAACGCGAAGCCAATCAGGCAGTGCCACCTCGCGTGAAGCAAGTCGTCTCTCAGTCGCTTTCGGTCTGGCAGGGCGAACAGATGCCGCTCAGCCGGTCTTGGGTTGCGTACGAAGTGCAGGGCCTTTCAGGACAGGAGCGGGCGATCGCAGAGCTTGCCATCGTTCTCGCCAAGGCTCCTTATCAGGTGGATGAAAAGATGGCCGAAGCACTTTTGGACTTCGACCCCGACGAGGCCCGCTTTATCCGGATCCTTGCCTGGGCATCGTTCTCCGGCTCGCGCCGGGTCACACAGCTTATCGCAGAGCGAGCGCAGCAAGCGATGCCTGCGCCTGCGGTATCGGTGGAGCGTAACCTGCAATCTGAGGCGCAACTGGCGGCATAAACCCACGATCTGCGTTGGTTAATGAGCGTCAGATGCAAGCCCCCAAAAAACCGGCTCCCGCAAAAGGGAGCCGGCTGCCGCTATTTGCTGTTTGTCTGGGATCAGCGCCTGCAAGCTTGATTAATTAAGAGCAGCATTCATCAGCGATAGTGGACCTACTTCAACAGGAAGCAGACTTTGGTTTTGCAAAGCCTGACGGCTGCAAAGTCCAGTACACTGTGAGTTCGCCGGCCATCAGATTTTCTCTTGCAGCGAATGGCGGCAATGCGGGCTGCGGCTGCAGCATCGAGAGCAGCTGCTGGATGTCGGCTCAGGGCCGGTCGCGCCGGTTCGGCGGATCTTGAGGTCAATCTTTGCAAATTCAGCTTCCTGCAGCACATCTACCTCTGGTGCTGACTGCAGCATTGAAGGCAGCGCGCCAAGGCGGTTCAACGACTGCTTTTCGGAAGCCGGCCAGGATTTTTTTGCAGCGGCAGCATCTTTTGCATAGTGTCCCCGCCAATGACCGCTCCGGGCTGCCTGCCGTCATTCACACTTGGTGCGGCGATTGCCCAGTCAGAGCCCTGAGCGGACCTCTCGAATTTACGCTGCGTGTGCATAGTGTACCGAATTTTCTGCGCAGGCGAAAAAGTCCGCGCCGCCACGCGGCGGCGATCTCGGCCATTCGCGCATCGCGCAGCATTTTTTGAGGTGGGAATTTACAAGTCGCCGGACGTTTCTGCCCTTCGCTGCACCTGCTTGGTTTTTGCTGCGTCTGCGCGAGCGTCGGGAGGTTGGGCGGGGAAGCAGACATTCTCTGCAAGTGCTCGGTAGCGCTGCCGATTGCCGAATGTAGACATTCAAGTTACACGATCAAATCTGTCACATTATCGCTTACCAAGAGGAAGAGATTATTCCTAAACTGCGCAATTCTGACGTGCGGATTTGCTTGGGCTGCTAAAGAAGCGAAGGTCTGGTTGTTGTGGTGGCCAGGCGCGAGCCAGCTAGGGCAATATTAACACAAAGCAGGCCTAGCACCCTGACCGACGTCCAGAGGTTCTCCGCAGATCAGGCGCTCAGTCTGTTCGGTCTATTGCTGAGCTAGACCGATCAACAATCAAAGCCATCGGCACCCAACAGACAGGTGTTAACCTGCCTGAAAACGTTCGGAAAACGGAGATAAGTTAGCCATTTTTCTTGACGGCTCACTTCGCTTCGGCGATCGCAACGCCTGTCCAGTCATCTGCTGGCGGCGCAACGGAAAAAGCGGCGGCACGCCGCTTCATGACCGCAGAGGCGGAATCACCCCCGCGTTCTGCCTCCGCCCTCTCGAAGGCTGCAATCGCCGCGTCAAAATCTCTTTGCCGGTACCGCGCAAGCCCATCTTCATAGGCATCAATCCAGGCCCGCGGACCTTCGAACTCATCGGACATCGCAATCAGCTCAAAGACAACAATTCCCTCAGCTCGCCCGAACACCGCAAGCGTGTCCAGCTCCCGCACCACGATCTTGCCGCCCGCCGCCCGCCGCGTTTCCGGCCCGATCAGAATCGTTGTGCCATAGATCTTGTTAGCCCCTTCCAGCCGGCTCGCGATGTTCACGGCGTCACCCAATGCCGTGTAGTTCAGCCGCTGCTCAGAGCCGATATTCCCGACCAGCGCCTCGCCCGAGTTTAGACCGAGCCGAATGCGCAGCGGACGGCCCGCGTCGTCCTTTATGCCGGTCGCGGCGACAGCCGAGACAAGGTCGAGAGCTGCACGGCAGGCGTTTTCAGCGTGGCTCTGATTGCTGCGCGGCGCTCCCCAGAAGGCCATCAGCCCATCACCGATAAACTTGTCGATGGTGCCCTCGTGGCGGGTAATGGCAGCCGATGCAGCACTGAAGTAAGTCTCCATCAGCGGAATGATCTTTATGCCCAGCCGCTCCGAAAGGCCGGTGAATCCGGCGACATCGCAGAACAGCACCGAAATCTGCTTCATGCTGCCACCAGGCTGGGTGCTGATGCCCTCGGCCAGCAGCATCCGGACCAGGTCGGCCGGCAGATACTTGCGAAAGGCCGAAAGCCCTGCAGCCATACTGGCAGTAGCGGCGGAAAGGTCTGAAAGCTCCGTCAGCTTGGATTTCCGGGGCTCGACCTGTTCAACATCAAAGCGCTCGACCTTGTTCAGGTCGTCAACGATCCGCGCCAGAGGCGTTGAAACGACCCGCCGCACAAGCCAGATCGCCAGGCCGGTCGCAACGAGCACGGCACCGATCAGCACGTAGATGAGCCGCATCAAGATACGATCAATCTCCGAAAGAAACGCCGATTCCGGGATCACTGTTGCAACACGCCAGCCGTAGAATCCAAGCGGTGTCAGCGCCACTGCGTGGGGCACGCCGCCGCTGACGATCCGGATCGCCGCATCCGGACCTGATCGAGTAGAAGATGGCCCCAGAAGCTGTTCCCCCGCCAGTTTGGCGACTTCAAAAAGCGCCCCCTCGCCCATGCGCGCAGGCGTGATCTCATCTGCATTCGGGTCAGGCGCGGCGATGACCTTTCCGTCCGCGTCCAGAATGAAGGCCGCACCGAACTCGCCAGGCTGCAGCGTGCCAAGGAAACGTGACAGCCGGTCCGTCTCGATGACAACCGCCAATACGCCTTGCCGCCTGCGGAACACATCGACCGGGCCGGCAAAGGCATAGGCATCCTTGCGGGTGCCGGGCAAATCCCGCGCATCGACCCAATCCGGGCCATCGCTGCTGATGAAATCGCGAAACCAGCCGGTGGCGCGAGGATCATAATCGGTTGGCGTGAAGTTGCGTTCTTCGAACTGGATGTCTCCGGGAATGAAGATGTAGCGGTCCGAGCGAAGCATCCGGTCCCGGATAGCATCGTCGATTTCAATCATCTCCAAACCACCGTCACCCAGGCGGTGGGCTGCGAAGAAATCTCCATCTTCCCAACCGAACATGATCCAGGAAATGTTGGGCTGCGCCTGCAGTTGGGACAAAAAGACGAACTCCCGCTTGTCGGCTTGCCGCGTCTCTATGACGTTCTGGACAAAGATGGTGCGCACGGCCGCCCACGCGGCCTCTGCTGATCGCAGGGTCAGCCCGACTTCGATCTGGACAGTATCGGCGATCTGGCTGTTGATCTCAGCCGCAAGCATCCGGCTGTTTCCACGCGCAGTCGTCCACCAAAGGGAATGGACAACGAAGGTGGACATACCAATCGCAAACGCCACCAGCAGTGACACGGCGATCCCGACATTGATGCGCATCTTGGCTCCTCATCGGCTGTATGCGCTGGAGTCGGAATCTTAGTTGGCGAGTCAGCCCAATGAAACCCCGTTGTTGCGGCCTAACGAGAGCAAAAGTGTTGTGGGCATTGCTGACCTTCTCGGCTATCCAAACTGCACTTGCGGCGAAAGATGGTTTCGTTGCACTGACCGATCTACTGCGGCAGCAAAGTGAACGGCCTTAACAGCGGCGGTTGTGGGCTCACGCCGCAAGTTCGCCGCGCCAGGCTTGAACGGCTGTTTTCCGAGACCAGGGCCGTTCACCTGGTCGGGCTTGGACTGGCAGTGAGCCGGACAAACCCGTCCTTTACCAGTGGACCCTCGGTAGCCGCTTAGCCATCAGTTTCAGCCATTTGGGGTTTCCATCTTCCACGCCGCCAGCAATTTCGGCAGCGCTTCGTTCCAATCAAGCACCCCGGCGGTTTGAGCCCAAGTCAGGTACTGGCGGATCAGGTTTTTTTCAAGGGCGGAGTTGCGGTCCGCAAGGTCGGTTAGTTCGGTGCGGTCGGCTTCGATGTCGTAAAGCTCCCAAGGGCAATCATGCAGCCGCACCAGCTTGAACTGGCCCAGCCGGATCGCGGCGTTGCCCTCGTGCTCAAAGAAGATCGGCTGCGCGCGTTGCCAGTCTTTGCCCTGAAAGAGACCCAGCAGCGACTCTCCCTGCAACGGCTGGATTTCATGGCCTCCCACCTCTGTCTGGCAGTCGGCGCTGGCGGCTTCCAGAATGGTCGGCAGGATATCAACCACATGGCAGGCTGCATGGGCAGTGTTACGCGGTTTGAACCCTTTTGGCCAATGGGCGATCAGCGGGGTCGAGATGCCGCCCTCATGCGCATAATGCTTGTACAGGCGGAAGGGCGCATTGGAGACATTGGCCCAGGGCTTGTCATAGCTCTGGAAGGTCTGGGCATCGCCCGGGCGCAGGCCGGTCACATTGCCCATGGTGATCTGCCTGCCGTCGTGCGTTTTGTCCGGGTAGAACTTCGCCCAGCCGTCCTCGGCCATGAACTCGGCGCAGCCGCCGTTGTCGGAGAGGAAAAGGATCAGAGTGTTTTCGAACTGCCCGAGCCGTTTCAGGGCCGAAATCAGTGTGCCGACCGACTGGTCCATGCGGTCCACCATTGCCGCATAGGTGGCCATCTTGCTGGCCTCCCAATCTTTGTTCTTCTCATGCTCCCAGCCATGCACGGTGCTGTCGCGCGGGGAGATGTCCCAGCTGCGCTGGAACACACCCTGGCCGTTCATCGTTTCATGGCGCGCTGTGCGGATATGGTCCCAGCCTTTGGCATAGATGCCGTCGTATTTGGCAATGTCCTCAGGATGGGCATGCAGCGGCCAGTGCGGCGCGGTATGGGCGAGGTAGAGGAAGAAGGGCTTCTCCTCCTCCACCGCGCCTTCGATCATGCCGATGGCCTTATGGGTGATGGCGTCGGTGAAGTAGAAATCATCCGGGAAGGTTTCGACCCGGCTGTCATCCTCCAGCATGTAATGCGGCGAGAAGAAATGCGTGGCGCCGTCCATGATCCCGTAAAAATGGTCAAAGCCGCGCTGGCGCGGTGTCGGGTGCTCGACGTCGCCGATCCGCCAGCTGTCCACACTTCGCGGCTCGAAATCGCCGGCCACGTGCCATTTGCCGGACATCAGCGTGGCATAGCCGCTGGCGCGCAGATGCTCGGCTATGGTGGCGCTGTCGTTGCGCAGGAACCCCTGATAGGCGGGCGTGCCCAAATTCGCGCCCATATGCCCGACGCCGGCATTATGCGGGTAAAGCCCGGTCAGCAGCGACGCCCGCGTCGGGCAGCAGCGGGCACAGTTGTACATCGCAGACAGCATCACGCCGCCCCGCGCAAGCGCATCGATGTTGGGGGTCTGGATCTCTGACCCGGTGCAGCCGAGGTCGGCAAACCCCATGTCGTCCGCCAGGATCAGGATGACATTGGGCTGGCCGGTGTCTGTCTTGGAGCTGTGGCTGGTCATGGCTGAGCTTTCATCAGCGGTCAGGATGCGCGGGCGGAGGCAAGCGGGCCGCCCTCGACGGTGACCCGGTGCATCAGGCGGCGGAAACCGTGGTAGTCGTTGATCGCCTTGTGCCAGGTGGCACGGTTGTCCCACATGGTGATGTCACCGGCCCGCCAGCGCACGCGGCATTGAAATTCCGGCTTCTGGCAATGGGCATAGAGCATGGCCAGAAGCGCCAAGGATTCTTCCGGGGTCAGCCCTTCAATGCGGGTGGTGAAAACCGGATTCACAAAAAGGCCGCGCCGTCCGCTCAGCGGATGGGTGATGACCACCGGATGCCGGGCGTCCTGGGTGGCAGCCTCAGCATTGCCCAGACGGCCCGTTTTCACCGCCTCGCTGTCCATCGCGGCGGCGCCGAACACATGGCGCGAAGAATGCACGGCTGTGAGACCATCAAGAAACCGGCGCATCGGCGCTGAGAGCGCCTCATAGGCGGCGCCCATGGAGACAAACAGGGTGTCGCCGCCATAGGGCGGCATCTCGATGGCGTGAAGAATTGAGCCCATCGCCGGTTCCTGATCATAGGAATGATCGGTATGCCACCCCTCACCAACGGCCTCTGTCTGGTCCTTCTCTTTCAGGACAGTGGCGATTTCCGGGTGGCCCTCGACCGGCTTGAAGAACCGGTTGACATTCACCGGCCCGAAACGGCGGGCAAAGGCCAGGTGATCTTCTGGCCCTGCGGTCTGCCCCCGCAGCACGATCACCGAGTATTCCGCAAATGCGTCCCGGATGGCACTGAAATCCTCGCCGCGGCGGATATCCGCCCCTAGGATTTCCGCGCCCAAACCGCCGGTCATTGGCAATATTTCCATGATATCCTCCGCTGTCGCCTGCAGGCAGCATAAGGTCTGTCCTAAAACTGGAAAAACTGATTTAATCGGCTTCAAAGAATGATTTTTCCAATGGTTCGCTTCACCCTTCGCCAGCTCACCTACCTGACGGAAACCGCGCGGCAGGGCGGTATTGCCCAGGCGGCGCGGCAGCTGAATGTCTCTGCCGCAGCCATCGCCTCGGCACTGGACAAGCTGGAGGCCGCCACCGGCCTGACCCTGTTCGACCGGTTTCCGGCACAAGGCATGCGGCTGACCCGCGCTGGCGGGACGTTCGCCACGCAGGCCGAGGCGCTGCTGACGCAGGCCGCTGCACTGGACCGGCAGGCCGCGGATCTGGCGTTTGGCCGCACCGGCAGGATCCACATCGGCACCCATCACGCACTGGCGCAGCAGATCGTCCTGCCTGCGGTGCTTGCTTTCCGCGAAAGCCATCCAGGTGTCCGTATCGAGGTGAAGGAAGCTGACTATCCGGCACTGATGGCCGCGCTGGACACTGGCGAGGTGGATGCGCTGGTGGTCTTTGACCAGGGGTTCGATACCGGCCGGCATGAGGTTGAAGTGCTTTTGGAGCTGCCGCCCCTGGTTCTGTTGTCAGGCTCGCACCCTTTGGCAACGAAAGCCCGGATCAGCCTGTCCGACCTGACCGGTCTGCCATATATCGCCGTCTCGCCCGCTGGCCCCGGCCCCAGCTACCTGCAACTGCTGCAGGCCGCGGGCGTTCACCCCGAAGTGCCGTTCCAGTCCCAATCCCGCGAGCTTGTTCAGGCTTACGTCGGCAAGGGGTTCGGATTCACGCTTGCAGGCTTCCCGCCCAAACAGGACTGCACGACTGAAGGCGACCCAATCGTTGCGCGGCCGCTCAAGGAAAGCATCGGGCACTACAGGGTGGTGATTGCCCGCTCGCGCCAAGCAGTTCAGTCAGGGCTGACTGACCGGTTTCTAGAGATCTGCAAGTCGCCGATCTCTATTTCTGGTCTTGCAGGTATCCAAAGATCTGCAAACCTGTGATGCTCCCGTTCGTCATTTCTGCAGCATCTGTCGCGATGGGCTCTCACCAAGATTTCGCCGCCACCAGGCCGAACCTCGGCTTATGGGACGCGGGAGGCAGCACATTACCGGAAACGTCGCAGGTTCACCCCCTTGGCCAGACCTGTCGATGGCCGGTCCCTGTCCACGCATAACAAGGGTCGTGCTGTCCAAGCATTCGGCGGCTCAGAGCCCAACCTGTAAATTGGATTTTCTGCTGCGTGCGCGCGCAACACGGATTTTCTGCATACGCGCAAGCTCTGGCGTCGCAGCGCGGTGGAAAAACCAGCCGTTCGTGCGTTCCGCAGCGAGATTTTTCGTTTGAATTTACAAGACGTGGGACAAAATTGCCGCCCACGCTTTCCACCCCAATGACTGCTTTCGGTCAGTAGATTGGCTAGCCAAGGGCGCCCGCTCAATCTGTTCGTTTCCGCCGGGCAAGTTGGCGATTAAACCGGTGCTCGGGCTCTGCACAGCGGTCTGCCAAACGTGGACTGGTTGCTCGATGATCGCGACTATGGCGCCGAACGGTTCCGGGACGCGTTGAAAGACAAAGGGATACGCACCTGCATCCCCGGCTGGATGCAACGCAAGACGCCGGTCTAAAACGACAAGCGCCGATACAAGCGGCGAAACTGCATCGAGATCATGTTTGGCAGGCTCAAGGATTGGAGACGCGTGGCCACCCGCCATGATCGCTGTCCCAAGGTCTTCCTTTCAGCCATCTCCCTCGCAGCAACCGTCATCTACTTGCTGTAAATCCTGACCCTAAGTGCTGTGCATTTCTCAACGGCACGGAGAAACGCCCAACACGGCTATTACGCAACCAGATTACGCAGCAGGTAGAGTACGGTCGTTGGTTTGCGGCGCAATATCCGACAGAAGGGCTCGAACCGGCCTCGCGGTGACGCAGAACGGCGGTCCTAACATTGGCCGTCGCCGAATCTGGCGGCCAGAGGAGAGGTTTTCCAAGCTTTTCAAGCTGCATCTCATTCCACTCATTGCCAAAGCGGCTAAGCTGGACCTGCTCCGGCGCAACCTGCTCACGGTCATTAAACTTTGAGACATACTGTATTTGTGACGCTGTTTCGGGGCAGGTACTCTTTTGGTAGAGCTCAAGCCACATCTCTCACCTGCACTTCTATTGCGTTTGTTAACACTGCCTTGGTTGTGCTGTTGCTATTCAGGGCCAATTGACTGTTCTGGAGCAGTTTCGCGTGCCGCGCCACGCAGAGTGTATGAGTGTGGGAGGTTTAGGATGCTGGCGAGATCTTGCCTGACTGCTTTTGCCGCGTTCTTTGCCACTTCCGGAATACCGGGCAATGCGGCTGCGGTTGAAGCTCTTTCATGCGGCGTGACGCCGATTTCGAGCAGAGGTCATCTTCCGTCTGAGGTTTCAATCCAGCTCCCGACGGATCAGAAGCGGACTGCGGACAGCAACAGCTGGATCGAGATGTCCTACGGGCAGCCGGTGCTGGCTAGTCTGAAGCGGAAAAGCCAGGCTTCTTTCGTCCTGCGCTGGGAGGTTGAGCATCCGGGCGGCCTCGGCGGACCTGAGCCGACCACGGTATATTTCCGCGCTATTCTGAATATACAGAACCTGAAAATCACCCTGTTGGCCTCTGAGGCGGGCGGGAACCGGGCTCAACAACGCGGAACAGGCAGCTGTGCCTCTGCTGACAGCTAGCGGCCTTGCGCGGGCTAGCAGCCACGCAAAGCCGTCTCGCTATAGACATGGGTTTGCGGAAAGGCTGGCGTGCTTGCCGTGAAACCCAGAGGGTTCGCTCCATCGCCGCATGCACGACCCAGGTATGTCCTGTGGATAAAATGCCGTTCTTACACCTTTATTGAAGTTTCAATCTAAAAGTGTTATGAGCTACAATCACATTCATATTGGTTTATCGGTGTTTTGGGGTGGGTGATGCTGGAGCTTTTTTTCGTGTGTACCGGAGTCGGATACTTTGCAGGATTTGGCGCCTGCTTCTGGATCATGCGCTCAGATTAGGTCGCGGCAAGTGTTCCGGTTTCATGAAGCTGATGGTGTCTGCTCGGTAAATTTCGAGTGCCCGGTGTGCCAGATCAAAATGGACATAGCTTTTGACGCAGTGCCTGCGAAAGGGGACGAATTCGATTGCCCGGATTGTCAGGCGCAGTTGATCGCGCACTATGCGCAGGACGAGCACAGTTAGGGGCTGCGGGATGGACTTCGGCGGGCTAATGGTCAGATTGGCAAAGACGGATGAGATCGCCGAGGTCCGGCGAAACGGGCGACGCGTCGTCGGCTCCTACGGAGATCTGACAGTTGTCGTCTACCACGATGAGCAGCGGAACCTGGTTGCGGTTTCCCAAGTTCTGCAGGTGGTCGCATCTGACTAAGGCGCCGAGCACTTAGATATCGGCTTTCCAAGGTCACAAATGCCACAGCTTGCTAGGCAAGAATTGGTAATCGTCAGGCGTCCTCACCTGTAAAACTTCCGATTTGATCTGACGGACACCTCAGCTTGCTTTGCTTAGAATGGGCTGCAGGCTGTCCGATGTCTCGGAAGCTCTGATCGTCTTGTCCCTGGCAATGTGTAGCGTTTCGCGGAAGGTCTGAATATCCGGCCCGTATTTACCGGTGAGCAGCCCCATCGCCAGAGGTGAAGGGATCAACGCCGTCAGCGCGCTCTCCCTCACCGCCGCTTGAATGCGCGGCGGATTGACCAGGACGTTCATTGCACAACCGCAGATTTGGTTAGTCCCCCAGAACCGGCCGCTCAGTCTCGCATGCAAAATGGCCGTGTCAGCGCGGTGCTGATGACTGGATGTGGAGGGAGGATCGGAGGGCAAATCCGGACCGGACCCGCCTTCGTGGCAAAGCAGAGGTTCGGGTCGAACCTGCAGCGGCCGTCGCCAATAAAGTTGGTTGCTGTGTGAGCACAAGGCGGGTAACAGCCATTAGCGGACTTGAGCTGGAGCTGAAAAACCAGCGATCTCGAAAATTGCCCTTCAGAACAATCTGCTGTGAAAGACGTACTCGGCAGGCCCAGCCGGCACGCCAAGCAAGTTTGCAAAAAATTTCACGCGGTCTCAAAGCTAGCCTCTTGTAAACACGGATCGCATACCCCATCTCGGTTGGGCAAAGCTTCTTCCTACGACCTTCTGTTTCCTAACGGCCCCAGTTGTTCCTATGTTGACACTGGGCCGGGCTATCGCGTGTTGCGGATGGCATTTTTCAAGGAGACGACACGATGGCCAATGGCACCGTGAAATGGTTCAACTCTCAAAAAGGTTTTGGTTTTATCGCTCCCGAGCAGGGATCGAAGGACATCTTTGTCCATATTTCCGCCTTGGAACGCGCTGGCATCCAGCAGCTTAACGATGGCCAGGCCGTGACTTTCGACATCGAAAGCGGCCGCGACGGGCGCGAGTCTGCCAGCAATCTCGCACTTGCCTAAGCCTCTGCAGGCTTGAAACATTCAGCGGGAGCATTCTTGCAGTGCTCTCGCTTTCCGCATTTGCTGTGACCAACAGTCTGATGCGGCTTTCAAAAACCACCGAAAGAACAATCTTGATAGAAATCTCTTGGGGAACCCCCATGACCGTATTTCTGCCCTCCGAGGGGCGGACACGAAAAATTTCGACAATCGAACAAGCACAATTCTGGCTGCAGAGAGCTTGGCCCGTTTCTGATCACAATAGAGATGTTGCGCTTGAAAAAATCGATGCAGCGATGGACTGTCTCGCGCCTGTAGGTGCCGCCCGCGCAGCATTCCTCTCGGCAGTCGGCTCTGCTGGATTTCACGCGGACTTCCCCGCCGCTGCGTAGAACACTGCAACGAACTGGCGCGGCCACGGCGCTGCCCAGTCCTTCTGCCCCATAGCGCACCTGACAGAAGGCCCAAACTGAACTTTCACGCAAAAATAGCCCTGCCCACAATCAGCCTCGTAGGAGTTGGATGATGACCAAGTTTAATATTGAGGAATTGAAACTAGCTGGCCTGTCCCGAAAGGAAACGGCAATGGAAAAGACCGCACGGGCTGCGCGTGAAATCCTGGAAGACGAAAACGAAATACGGCGCAGCAAAATCGAGCGCCTACGGCGCTCCCGGCTTCAGTACAAGCGCAGTGGCCAGTGAAGTGTAGGCCGCCTGGCGCCTGAACCATACGAACTGCAGCTCTTTTGGGCTGGCGCTCAGAGGCAATCGCTCTGGACCTGTGGCGTTTGCGTGCGCAAGAGAACCGGCAGGCCCTCATGAACCTAGCTCATTTCTTTTCTAATCTGTTGCGTCAAATCCAGCTCAAACCTGCTGACGTTCGACAGCCCGCAGGCTGCCAAGGAGTAAAAGCAAGTAGGAGCTTGGCGGAATGCCGATCCAGCATAATGAAAGTTGTGGTGCCCGGAGGGTTTCAACGGCGGCCAGGCGAGCCGGATCTTACCGAAACAGCGGTACGCCAAGCATTTGAAGACTTGCAGCGCCGGCAGATCCGTTCGCCGAACCATTCACTCCAGAATACAGAATTGCACCGCAAGCAACGGCGCTCTCGCGGCACGTCTCCGCGGGCAGGTGTCACAAAGGCATCTTGTTCGTTTCTATCAGTCATCATGTGGTTCCTTACCGCCCGGTACGTCCGGTGCAGGACTGACAACTTTGTTGGCGCGATTGTCTGCCGGAGGTGCCAAGCCTTCGTTCTCTGCTGCTTGGATTGCAAATGCGCTTGAGGGACTTGCCTCTTCAGCACTCTGGGCAGCCTGCTCGCGATCCTGGTCCGAATCGCACTCGCCAAGGTACAAGCGGCGGATTTGGGCTTCAGACACTCCGTCAGCCTGCATGACCAAGCGCACCATCGGGTCGGCAAGCATTTCTTCGAGGAAGAACTGCGACAGCTTCTTTCCGGACAACTTGTCCTTGGCCTGAGCGCTCTCGAGGTCCGCCAGTGAAACTGTCAGGCTGCGGGCCAGCCCTGGATGTGACGCGCGCGGGTGCAAATGAATTATTACAGAGGCTTTCCATGCCTGGGGTGTCAGGTGGCCGGGAGGTGCGGACAGTTCGGTTTCGATGACATACTCCCCAGCTGGAAGTGTCTCGTCGAATCCCGGCAAGGTGAAAGGGTGGGAGAATAGTGCGACAGCCTTACTTGTCAGCTGATCCATTTTCTAATTCTCCTTTGCTGCGGTGCTGTTCTTGCCGCTCTGGCAAAGCGGAGTTGCCGCGGATTAACGGCGTCAAGAGTCTTTAGAGGGCAATCGGGGCTGGTCTTGCACATGAAAGCAGAACTGAACCCCGCTCTTTCTTTCTCTCATTCGCACCAGCCGAATTGTTCGAAAAAGCCGCGTCACCGGTGCTCTGACCATTGAAAGAGATGTTGCGGTCGGGCGATTGCGAGCCTCAGTTTTCAGCCTCTCTGTGAGGCGAAGAAAGCACCAGCAGTCACACCCGATATAGGTATTCCCGGCTCAAATTACTACGGCATGCTGCAGACTTGAGGCCGCTTGACGAGGCTTGGAGCTGCATTTCCAAGAGCCCGCCGGTATCACAAGAGTACCGGGTGCCGTCCATTGCGGGTGGCTGAACCACCGTCTTCTGCAGGTCTGCTATTGCAAAAAACTTTTGCAACATCTGGCGCTGCCATGGTGTGCAAAAGGGCGCTGTAGTTCAAACGCAGTGTTATCTCGCTCCCGATGCGCAGCGGGCAATTGGTCGTTTCTACGACGAGATGATCGCTGGTTGCTCCGATGTAGGAAACCGCTGCCGGAAAAGTCAGTCCGGCCGGATCTGTGTCTTGCAGCCCGATAGCCAGGATCGACCGGGTTTTCCAATGATTGCCTGGCACTAGGCTTAGCGCTGACAATGCAGGATCGGACATCTTCAAGGGTGCCAGCTTTGACTTTGCCTTTGTCTCGATCACCTCTGCCTGCAGGACGAAAGCATCCGTGTGAAGCCCGCTTATCGGGTTTCCGGAAACCGGATCGGTGCCGAGCAGGATGGCCTCCCCCAGGCGCAGACTGTTCACCCTTCCTACCACTTCCGTACCAAGCGCCCACTGTAGATTTGCGGAACTGCCTCCAGAAATCACGTCAACAAAGGGACCGCATTGCGCTTCAACGTCGTTCGCAAGCGCTGATAGTGCTGCCATATCCTCAGCGGTGGGAGACGGACCGGCCAGGCAAGCAAAGTTCGCACCGATGCCCTTGAGTACCACACCCGGTGTCCTGGTGACCTGAAGCGCAATATCGGTCAGGTCCTCAGGCATAATGCCTTCGCGAAGATCCCCCATTTCTACCAGCAGTATGATCGCGTGATTGGTTTCTTGGCGCAGGGCTGCAGCGGCGAGGCCGGCTATCGTCCCGATTTCGGTGTTGCAACTGGTTTTACAATAGGAAACGATTTGCTCCACCTGGCTCAGCATGGGTGTCCGGATCATCAGGATCGGACAGGTTATTCCTGCCTTGCGCATGCGCTCGACACTTGCCACCCGCGCATCAGCCAGTCCTGTTGCACCGCCTGCAATCATGGCTTTTGCAATGCGCGGGTCGCCGCATACTGCTTTGGTCACACCAGTCACAGAGATCCCGCGGGGCTTCAGGCGGTCGACAAGTACACGCGTATTCTGGCGGATTTTCCTCAGATCTATTTCCAAGCGTGGCGCAGTCATAACGCGGCCTTCCCCGGCACCGGCCGCAACTGAGGATAGGCAGACAGAACAAGTTCAGCCAGATGAACCGGAGGGCAGCTAAGGGCATTGCTGACCGGCAAGTCCAGTTTCCGTGCATGGTCCCTGATAGCGGCATTGATCCCCGCATCAGTCAGCCCTTCATGGTTGAGGGTTACGCCGATTACCTTTGTGTCCGAAAACGCTTCGATCAGGGCAATCTCGTCACTGGGGTCCGGCATTGCCATCTCCGGAAAGTCGCAGCGGTGCGCCCGCGCTGGCGCATGCTGAAGGATTACCGCGTCGGGCTGGCTGCCGCGCAGAATGAAGGCAGATGTGCAGAACGCCGGATGGCTGAGCGCGCCCTGGCCTTCGATCAGAATGACATCTGGCTGTTCTCTTTCGTATGCGGCAAGAATAGCCCCTTCCAGTTCCCCGCAGCAGAATTGCGGCGGCACCGCGTCCATTGCGACGCCATATCTGGCGCCCTGCATCAAACCTGTTTGGCCGGTGCCAACCAGAACCGTCTTGATGCCTTGCGCATTCAGTGCCCTGGCGAGCAGGGTTGCCGTGGTCCGTTTTCCAATTGCGCAGTCGGTTCCCAAAATGGCGATGCGGATCGCCTTTACACGCGCAATGCTGCCATCGAACAGTCGCATGTCCTTGCTGAGCCGGGGCTTGCGGATATCCCGGACGGTAACGTTCCAGGATTTTGCAGCAGCAATGATCTCCGGGTCTTCACTTAGGTATTCATGCAGGCCGGCTACGATGTTCATTCCCCGTGAAATCGCCTCAAGAACAACCTTCCGGTCCTCGCAAGAGAGTTTCCCGTTAGACGGCGCCATCCCGTAAATCAGTGTATCAGGGACAGTGCTTTGGTGGGCAACGGCTTCTTCAAGACTGCCGAAAACCGGAATCCGGTTGATTTCCCCATCCAAGACTTGCCCGCTGTCACACCCGTGGTGCCCGCTGTCGATCACTGAGAGTATCCGGTAGGCCTTTGAGTGGCGCACCAGCCCGTTTGCAGTTTTTCCATCATTTTTGGCGAAGTTTCCTTCGCAGTACACTATTGCACTGGGAACGGGGAAGAACGGCAGTTTGCCTGTGCTCCCGGGTTCCTCAGAGAGGAATGGTGAGCGCAAACGCCCATTGCTTGCATTTTGCCGTGCTGAGAGGCCGGCTTTGGTTGCGGGATCCATGATTTGTCCTTTGGATTGAAACAAGCGCTTGGCATTGACGTGCCCGCCGCAAGTTATGACGCCGCCAAGCAGGGCAGCAGAAGGTGCAAGGCCTAGTTATTCAGAACGCAGCGGCCTCTCGTCCGCTGAAAGTTCCTGTCGCACTCCCATCGGTTGCCAGACCTGTCGAGATGGGCGTTTTCGGGCAGATCTATGAGAATGCAGCGGTCGCCAGACACTGCGTAACCGCGTTCGCACTTCCACCCTGTTCTGTAAGGTGCATCGTCAAAGTAGGCATTTTCAGGGACGAACACGGCTGTACATGTCCCATCCTGTTCAAAGAACCCGCGCTCACATGTCCAAGGCCGCCCGTACTTTGAGCCGTTCAAGTAGGCGTGTTCCGGCACATGAATGACAAGGCATTTCTCACCTTTGGCCTCATACCCTCGATTGCAACGCCAAGCTGGCCCGCTAGTGTCGTTCGTTAGATAGGAATTTTCCGGCAGGGCAATTTTCTGGCAGATGTCGTCGATCTTCCGGTATCCGCGCAAGCAATTCCACCGTTTGCCCGAAGGGTCGAGATAACCGCCTTCCGGGACTAAAACTTTACCACAAGAATTGCCTTCGACCTCAACATAGCCATGCAGGCACTCCCATCCCGTGCCATAAGGTTTGTTCGTCGGGTAAGCGTTTTGCGGGACAACAATTGCAACACATGTATTGCCGGCGGGACGGTAGGACGGATTGCATTCCCACCCGTTACCGTAGCTTCTAGCATGGGCGTTTTCAGGTATCGCAGATGTGCCTGATTGCGGAAAAGCAGGTGCTGCGAACACCAGAACAAATCCGAACACAGCTGCAAAATGTCTGACCAGAGTTTTCAGGAAAGCCCAGGAGACCATCTTCTTGTCCGTCAGCACTGTGCTGGATTCAGAAGACACCGGTAGTTCTGCAAAATCACGAGGCATCAAGATCCAGCCCGGCAAGGCATGCCTGTGCAAGATCACGGTTTGGCTGCTCTGAACCAGGAACCGTTGCCCAGCCTGCTTCCATAACGGCATCCCGGCGTTTATAGGATATTGCCTCTTGGATTGACGCCAGCTTGGCAATCCGGTTGGAATCTGTCTGGGCCAGGTTGATGCAAACCGGCACCAAGGCCGCGATCAGTTCGTTGTGGGACCTAGAACTGGCCATTGCATCTGCTTGGCTTCCCGTCACCCAGCCGCCCCAAGAGAACCCTGCGATTGTAATGGAGACGGCGCCAATAAGGGCTCCGTAAACTCCGGGCCTCAGCCATTCGGGATAAGTCATCTCTGGTCCTCCTGCGGAGAAAGCGCCGCGTCGCTATGATTGCTGTTTTGTGTCAAATCCGCTGGCGCGGCTTTGCGCAGTTTCCAAGTCACTCTGGGTGATCATGCGCAATTCGGTCCGGCCTGCTTGGCCGCCCCTGCCGTGGATCAGCAGGTAAATTGCTGCGGTCCGGTAGGCCACGAAACTGAGCCCCTGAAGAAGCTCCTCTTCCACGATGACTTCATACGCTCCGGCCGGAAGTACGCCTGGATAACCCGCCAAGGAAAACGGGTGGGAATACGTCACCATCAGTCTGGACGACCGTGTGTTCATCCTGGTTTTCCTTGATTGCCCGTGTGGCAGTTTCTTGCCTCATCTGCAGCGAGTCTTGCCGGGACCTTCAGGACGTAGGCCCCGCAACGCTGACTATGTCAAAAACTCTAGGACAGGCGAGGAGAGCACGTACTAATCGATGTTAGCTATTTCGGATTTTCCTGTTCTGTTTGCACTAAGCGTGAAAACCGTCACTCGTTGAGGCCGGTGCCACCCAGCTGCCGGTTTACGTCAGGCTGCTGCAGTTTCAACGCGCGCGCAGGCAGGCATGTTCAAATGGGCCGCTTCTTTTCAGGCGGGGGCTACTGGTCTTTGCAGGGGGCTCGTACCGGGACACCGCTAGCTAACCTGTGTCAGTACATGCAGATCCAATCCCGGATAGGAGTACTATACCGGCGCCACATTTTGCCGGTGTGTGATTGTGTTCGAGTGCCAAAGAAGCGCGGGGTATGTGCTGGTCCAAATCGGTTCTGCACATAGTTCGCGCTTCTTATTCTCGGAAACATCTGAAAGGAAAAAGAAATGACCCCCGAAGCACGAAAACTCGCTGTGAAGCTGGCTTCCATAAGAGCTGCCTGCGAAAGAGCTCCTGCAGGACCGCAGAAAGAAGCGGCTTGGAAGCATTACAAGCTTGCGGAGAAGGCGCACAGCGATGAGAACCACACCGAAATGTACAGGGAGCTCGAGGCGGCAAAACAAGTTCTCACGTAACCGCCCCGTTTTAAACCTTTCATCTGGCTGCCCGAGCTCTTCCAAGCGGCGGCCGTTTCATTTCAGAAGCGGTCCAGTTTGGTCCAGGTACGCCGGATCGAAATCCGCCAGAGTCATTAGCCGGTCGATGTCTCCGAACTTCACGTAGCCACCCCGGAAGGTGACCAATTCCCGTTCCCGAAGTTGGCGCAGAACGCGATTTACATGTACGGCAGTCAATCCCAGAGCGTCGGCCAGATGGTACTGGGTCAGAGGGCAAGCATATCCCTCCTTGCTTCCCAGTCCGACGAACGCCAGCCTCGCACCAAGCTCCAGCAGAAAATGCGCCATTCGCGCATCTGCATCGCGGCGTCCTAGCCCGACAAGATGCTCGACAACCATCGCTTCATCCCGGGACGCGGCCCAAAGTATGGCTGCCGCCAGCCTTGGGGTGTCGGCCAATGCTCCCAGCAGGTCACTTGCAATAACCTCGACTGCTTCGATCTCCCCAACCGGCTCGATGCTATGGTCCGAAGTGCGCAGGAGAACGCTGCGCAATCCCAGGAAATCACCCGGTATCTGAAAGTCGACAATCTGTCGCGATCCCTCTGGCTGGATTTTGTAGGAGCAGGCCCAGCCTGAAGCCAGAATGTAGGCGGCTTGTCTGGGCTGTCCCTGATGCACAAGGTCACTACCTGCCGCAAAGGTTTTCCGGCGTTGATGCAACTGAGTCAGTACGGCCAGTTCATCTTTTGAAAGAACGGCAAATGCAGATAGCTTCCTTGCGAGCGGGCTGTGTTCGATAGAGTTCATAACCCCTCCTGAGCTGGGGCGGTGATTTTGAAAACCGCCGGTCCACCGGACTGCTTTGGATCAGTTCGGCCTGCTTCGATTCCTGCGAAGGTACTGAAGAGAACTTCTCTGTCAGCTTATCATGGCACGCAATGCAAGAAAGGAAGGCCTAAAATGTCCGAGCGGAGCGAATGTGCAGGAATGGCCGCGTTATCGATCTGCGAGGCATTGCTGCTGGCTATGAAAGATCTTCAGGTGCTGCCTGAACATGAAGTCATTGGTGTTCTTCGTGATGCAGCGGCTTTTCATGAGAATGCGGATGGAACGGGAACTGATACCGAAAGACACCACGCTGCTGCTTCTTTGATCCATCAGATTATTGCCAACGGTAACCCTGCCCGGAAACCTTGATGGAAGCTGGCGCGGCCAAGTCCAAACTGGGTTCCTTCATCACCAGGAAGACAGCTCACAAAACGCTTGAGCATCAGAAGCCTAGCGGAGCCAAACACCCTATCCGTGTGAAGAAAGCCTAGTCCTGCTCCCTGCTTCTCGATCCTAGTTGCTGCGAAAGGGCGGTTCGAGTTTCGCGCCTCCGACTGACTTTCAACGGCCGGTTTGGCGACACATGCTGCTTCACAGCAAAAACCACGCCGCACCCGCGAGCGAATGCTGCGTCAGCAAACACCAGGAAGGGCAACGGCGGCAAAGTCCCGCACAGCAAACCTTGGCTTTTCACGCAGCAAAAGTCAGCAATCAGCCCTATTTCGGTCCGCTGTCTATCCCACCGAGCGTGATCCTCGACAGCCGCGCTGCATCTTCCGGTTCCCATTTCTGGCGCAGGCCGCGGACATAATCCGCGTCACTCTTCAGCTTTTGCCGTTCCTTGGCGAGGACGCGTTTCACGGTCCGCGCCACCAGTTGAGCAATGCGCGTGACCATCCGCATTGCTGGGCGGATTTCTTTCAGCTTTTCATCCCGCTCGCCCTTGGTATCCGGGGCGGCCGCGCCCCAAGTCAAGCCTGCCTGCTGATCCGCAGACGCCTCCCGCCAGAAGACCGCCCCATCAGCAACCAAACCCAACCCGGTCTCGATGGCATCCGTGATGACCTCTGCCTCCGTTGCCTTCAACCGGACCTTTTCTTCTGCCTCCTGCAGCCTCTTCTCCTCAGCCAGCCGGGCAGCCCGGGCCTCAGCAGCCGCTTTTTCTTCCTGGCCGCGGTGCTGAACCATCCGCCGCAGTTGAGCGGCCAGATCAGATTTCTCTGCCTTCGTGGCGTTCAGCACCTGCTCGGCCTGTTGCCTTTCTTGGATAATCCGCGCGCGTTTTTCCTCTTCGGCCTTTCGCGCTGCCGTTTCGTCCCGGTACTTTTCTGCAGCTTCTTCCGCCCTTGCCTCATACCCCTTAACCCTCGGCTCCAATGCCCCGACCTCAGCCACAATTTTCTTTTTCAGAGCATTCGCGGCGTCAGCCGCTTTTTCCTTCTGCACAGCTTCTGCCTCCGCCGCATCGCGGCGGCGGATCATCTTTGCAGTTTCCCGCGCGGTCCGCTGTTTGCGGGCCCGCGCCTCTTTCACCGCGCGCTTGCGCGACTTTTTGACCGTGGCCTTGGCTAGGTCCCGGCCGTTTTCAACGGCCGCCTTTGCCTCATCCAGGGCATCGCCCAGGATGCGCTTCTTCTCCGCTTGCGCCTTGAGGCGCTCCTCGGCACGCCACTTTGATGGCGGCACATGCTGCCGCCGCTCGGGCAGAGGTTTTCCCTCTGCCCGCGCCTGGCGCCGGGCCTCGGCACGGCGCTCCCCCCTGATGATCCCGATTGTCTCGAAGGCCTCTCCGGCAAGATCCTGGGCATGCTCATAGCTTTTGATGAGCGGGTTCTCAGATGGCTGCAGCAGGATCTGATGCCCGCGGTTGGCGGATGGCTTCTCGGTCCAAACGGCCACGACAAAATGGATGTGATAAGCCTCCTCATCGACGTGGGCGCTTGCATAGCGCAGCTGACCATGTGGAAAGTTTTCACGGAGGAACGACATGGCGGTTTTGCGGAAAGCAGAGACACGTTCCGGATCCCATTCAGAGAGCCCTGCCCCGCCCAGCCAATCTTTGTTGACTGTGATGATGCCTTCCCGAAGCGGACCTCTGCTGCAGGACCGCCAGGGGTCTGCAGGCCCTTCCGCCTCCAGCTTCCTGGCGTCCTTCATGCGTGATTTGGCTCTGAGGGCACGCAAATGCTCCTCGTGATTGTGACGGCGCATCTCAGCAATTTCGCCGCGTATCTGCTGCTGCCAGCCCGGCTCGCCGGCCAGCACCTGGTTCAGCCGCGACAGCTCCTGGTCGACATGATCCAGGTCGCCGCCGCCGCGCTTGTCATGCATCTTGAACTTGCCAAGGTCCCGCGGAAACAAGCCTGCAAATCGCAGCACAACCGGTGCTTCATTTAGAATTACGGGCTGTGCTTGGGTGAACTTGGGCTGTAGGGTCATCTTGCTGCTCGGATCTGCTTCTCTGATCCGAGTCTCCGCGAAGACGAAGAAAATCCCGATAGGCTTATTTTTGTTTTTGTGAGGCTTGTACTCACTAGGCAAGTTGCAATCTTGGGCTGGGCCCCAGGATTGCAACTTGCCGTTCGCGAGGGGGATACCCCCTTCGATCCCCTCCTCGTCAGCTTGTTTCAGGCCTTCGCCTTCAAAAGCTTCCTGCGGCCAGCAGCCTGCTGGACCCGCCCTGCCGGGGGCCTGGGATGACTTATTGTTTTTCGATAATCTGGAAGGGGTGAAGATTTACACTGACAGCAATTGCTATTCGTCGACTTCAATTCCGCGATCCTGGCACCATTGCTTCAACATCCGCCGGATCATAGCAGGCCGTGTCGGAAGATCGTCTTGCTCGCGGCGCTGGTTATCAATGACTTCGATCATCCCACGCGCCAATCGGAGATTGACCGCTTCGGTATCCACCGCCGGGCGTCCTCGCGCTTTTTTTGACATGTCTGACAATCTCGTATTGATTTTTGGTTTTATGGTACCATATATTGCAGGTGCAGCAAGGCTCCTACCCCTTGCCGCACCCTAACCAAAACCGATCTCGCGAGAGGAGACCGACTATGGCTGATATTTGCCGTATCATGCGCATGAGCACAGAAAAAGGCTTGTGGCCTGCAAACGAAGCAGATGATGGTTCCACCTTCATCACCCGCACCTTCGACACGCTGACCAAAGCAGTGGACGAAGCCCTGAATTTGGAGCGTGATCTGTCTCACTCCCTCGCCTGGGATCCCGCATCCACCGGTATCCAAGAGGCCGCAGAAGCCAAATGGCAGGATTGCCTTAAACTCAGCGGCGACATCCTGACCGCACAGATGGTCAGTGCCGAAGATTTGCCAATGCAGCGCATGAGCATGCTGCTGCACTTTCTGATCGAATCTGAGAGCCTGGACGAGGCACTTCGATTCCAGCAGCTGATGCATGAGCACCGGGACCTTTTCACTACCGATGATCCCGGTGTCCGCGAAGCGCTGAACCGCGCGGCGCGGCAAGTCGACGCCGTGGTGGAGATGGCAGTGACAGCTCCGGAATTCGCGCCGGTCTGATCCGCCCAGTCCCCGTGACATAACCTGACCCGGCCCGCAGCGGATCTCCCCGCCTGCGCCCGCCCGCGTCATGCCCAAATCCAGATTATCCCGGCAGGTGCCCCATATCCGGCGCCTGCCCTCTCTCCAGCTTTGCGCAAACGGAGTTCTCAATGACCCATACATCAACCGCCACGCCCGCCGCCTTCCCGCTCACCATTCACCCCCACTGGCAGACCGCCGCCGAAGCCAAGGGCTTCGGCATCCTGCAGCGCATCAAGGACCGCTATCACCTGCTCCTATCCTGCCACACCTGCCGACGGGCACATGCCAGCAAGATCTTTGTTCTCATGAACAGCCAGCCGCAGTGCCCGCACTGCATTCAAGACCGGTGGCAGGCCGACGCTGTGGCCGCAGGTTTGAAGTGGGCAGGCCGCGATCCGGAAGACCGTCACTATGCCCACTATATCGCCCCCTGCGGCCATAACTTGCGCCGGCAATTTGAGATGGTTAAGCGG
>NZ_JAHVJQ010000016.1 GCF_019801145.1 Leisingera aquaemixtae | reverse complement strand
AAAATCCAAACATCTCTCTAAACGATACAAAAACACCTGACGCGGGATGGAGCAGCCAGGTAGCTCGTCAGGCTCATAACCTGAAGGTCGCAGGTTCAAATCCTGCTCCCGCAACCAACGTTCGCGAAAATCGCATCACCACGCACGGCGTCGAGTTCTCTCGGCGCCGATTTGCGTAGCATCTCCAACAGGTTGCCCTCGATCGAGAGCCAGTGGCCCTGCGCATCTTCGTCCCAATGCACCACCACACGCTCGACGAACTCATGCAGTTCATCGGCGGCCCGGCCGGCAACAGCCTCGTCCGACAGCGATGCTGCCAGGTCCGCCACCATCGCCCGGTTGAGTTCCGGCAGTTCCTCGGGCAGCTCCACCTGCGGCGAACATACTCAGCGCGTTTGTCCCTCATTGCTGTCAGTTCCTCATGCACGGCGTTCAGGCGCTCATTGATCACCGGTGAGAAGGCCCCGTCTTCAATGGCTTGCAGGAGGTTGCGTTCCTTCGTCTCCAGTTCGTGCAGGCGGGCGTCGTGGATGCGCAGCCTTTCCTCGGCGGCGCCCTGGCTCTCGACGAGACGCTTATGGAACCGTTTCCGGAAGTGCTCGTAGGCCTCGGGCTTCATCAGCTCGCCCCGCAGGCCTGACAGTACGAGAGGCTGGGCTACGCTCTCCCGAAGGCCCCGAAACCCGGTGCAGACGCTGGGACCCATCTCCTTGGCGTTGGCGCAGTAGTAGGTCTTGTATTTGCCGCTCCCGGCGACGGTAATCTTGCCGCCGCAGAGGCCGCAGTGCAGGAGGCCGGACAGGAGGTACTTCCTCCGGCGAAGGGTCTGCCCGGCCGAGAGCTTGTTGCGGTCGCTGGCTTTGATCTTTGCGCTGCGCTTCGACAGGGCGGCTTGCCGGGCTTTCACTTCATCCCAGAGGTCCTGGTCGATGATGCGCAGTTCAGGTACCTCGGCGGTACGCCATTCGCTCTTCGGGTTCGGTTGAGCAACGCGCTTCTCTGTCTGAGGGTTCTTCACAAAGGTCTGCCGGTTCCACACCAGCCAGCCGATGTAGAGTTCATTGTTGATGATGCCGTTGCCCCGCTCCCGGTTTCCGTTGATTGTGTTCTGTTTCCAGCGTCCTGACGACCGGCGATTGGTGCGCGCAGAGGGGGAGGGGATCCCCTCTTCATTCAAGCGATTGGCGATGGCGATCGGCGAGAGCCCTGCGGCATAGTCTCGGAAGATGCTGCGCACCACGGCGGCTTCGATCTCGTCGATCGCGCGTTTGCCTTTGACCGGCGCGCCGCGCTCGTCAGTGCCCTGCTGGTAGCCATAGACCTTCCCGCCGGCGCTAAAGCCTTGTTCGACGCGGCCTTCCAGCCCTCGATGGGTCTTTTGAGACAGCTCTTCCACGTGCATCGCCGAGAACATGGCGGAGAGGCCCAGCGTCAGCGCGTCGACCTTTCCCCGGTTGGAAGAGTGGATCTCAACGCCGCGGAAGCGGGCGCTTTTGTAGAAGGCGGCGATATGCTCCGGGTCTCGGGAAATGCGGTCGATGGATTCGGCCAGAACCACATCAAAACTGCCCCTGGCGAGGTCTGCCGATAGACGCTGGAAGTCTGATCGTGCGCGGCTCACGGTCCCGCTGATGGCGCTGTCAGCGTAAGGGTCTGTAACCTCCCAGCCGCGCTCTCTGGCGTAGCGCTCGCTCAGCTGGAACTGATCCTCGACCGACATCGGGTTCTGCATGTCGGTGGAGTAGCGTGCGTAGAGGGCAACGCGGTGCGGGCGTCCCAGCCCCGGATTTGGTCCTTCCGGACCAAGGCGCCGGTCACGCCCGGACTGGCAGACTTTTGCTCCGCCCCGTGGTCGACTTTCTCACCGCCGTTCTCACGCAGAAAGCGCGCGCCATTACCGGCGCACGCTTTGTTGCTTTCAGGAAAATGGTCAGAGGCAGTGGTCAGGCCTCAAGAGCCAACTTGTGGACGTGGATTTCATTGATCGGGTGGCTCTCGGCGCCGATGACGCCGGGGCGCGCATGGCGGTAGAGCGAGCGCCAGTAAGGCTGGATGATGGTCCCGTCCTCACGCATGAACTGCTCGATCTTTTCCATATGGCCGCGGCGGGTGTCGGCATCGGCAATGGCCGAGGCGGCTTCCAGCATGCTGTCGAACTCTGCGCTGGCGAGGCCGGTTTCGTTCCAGGCCACCCCGGTCTTGTAGGCTAGCGTCAGCACCTGCACCCCCAGCGGGCGGTGGCCCCAGTCGGTGGAGCTGAACGGGTACTTGTCCCAGTCGTTCCAGAAGGTGTTGCCGGGCAGCACGGTGCGTTTGACCTTGAGGCCTGCATCGCGCATCTGCGCCGCCAGCGCATCGGTGGTATTACGCCGCCAGTCATCGTCGATCGAGATCAGCTCGTGTTCGAAATCGAGCATCCCGGCCTCTTCCATCAGCTTGCGCGCGGCCTCGGCGTCGCGCACCGGGGCGCCGATGTCGGCGTATTCCGGGTGGATCGGGCAGACATGGTGGTTCTCGGCCAGGGTGCCGCGGCCATCGTACCCCAGCTCCAACAGAACCTGGTTGTCGCAGGCCAGCGCCAGCGCGCGCCGCACCCGGGCGTCGGCATAGGGACTGGTCCCTTCCACAATGGCGTCGCGGTTGGTGCGCAGCACCAATGTATTGGCTGAGACGGACTCGCTCACGTTCCAGCCGATGCCGGTGAAGATGTCGACATATTCGCCCACGGTCTCATAGACCATGTCGATCTCTTCGGCCTCGGCGGCGGACAGGTGGGTGGCACCGTCGGTGCCGAAGTCGATAAATTCGATCCGGTCCAAATGGGCGCCTTCGCCCCACCATTCGTGATCGGTGTTCTTCTCCAGCACAACTTTCACGCCGACTTCGTATTCGACCAGCTTGTAAGGCCCGGTGCCGACCGGATCGGCGCCCGGATCGCCCGACCAGCCGTCCGGCACGATGGCGGCGGGGTATTCGGTCACCGCCGGGATGATGGTGATGTCCGGGCGGGTCAGTTTCAGTTTCAGCGTCAGGTCGTCGATGATCTCCAGCGCGCCCTCGGCCGGGCCGTCACCCTCCTCGTTCTGCAGCGAGCCCATGCGGGCAGCCATCGAGTTGCCTTCCCATTTGCCATCGCACCAGCGGGCAAAGTTATAGGCGACGTCCTTGGCGGTCAGGGTGCCGCGGCCGTCGTTCCAGTTCACGCCCGGGCGAATGTGCAGCAGGTATTCGGTGGCATCCTCGTTGACCTCCCAGCTTTCCAGCAGGCGGGGTTCAAAGGTGCCGTCGGCGTTGTATTGCACCAGGTATTCCAGGTAGCCGCGCACAAGATTGCCCAGTTGCGGCCAGTTGAACAGCGGCGGATCCAGCAGCGCGCGCACCACCTGCTGGATGCGGATGGTGCCGCCTTCCTGCACATTGGCTGCCGCCTGCACCGGCTGGCTGAGGCCGATCATGCCGTAGGCGGCAGAGGCGGTAACCCCCAGCGCGGTGGCCCGGCTCAGAAATTCGCGGCGGTCCAGCTTGCCTTCAGCCGCTTCCTCAGCGTGCATCCGGACGGCGGGGTGGAGAGTTTCCCTGTTGTAGTATTGTGTCATTTTGCTTCCTTTGTTGCTGTGCTCAGCGCCAGAAAGGGTGCGGGCAGAGGTACGGTGGTTGGAACGGCAGCCCTGCCCGCTGGCCGCCATCCCCGGGGAGAACCTTATTCGGCGGGCTCTTGGGTGATAGTGGCGGCCACGCCTGCCTGTGCGCGGCGGCCGTCGTTGTAGATCGCCTTGATCAGGGCGGCGCATTGCAGCACCATTACCAGCGAAAAGGGCAGTGCGCCGATCACCATCGCGGTCTGGATTGCCTTCAGGCCACCGACCAGCAGCAGCGCTGTGACCACCGCACCCAGCGCCACACCCCAGAACAGGATATGCGGGCGGGCCTTGGGGCCTTCATCACCGGCGGCGTTGATGGTGTTGACGATCAGCACGGCGCTGTCTGCAGTGGTCACCAGATAGGTCATCAGCAGAACCACGATCATCACCGACATCGCCCAGCCCAGCCAGGGCGACAGCATGTATTGTACCATAGCAAAGATCTTGTCGCCATCCGGCGCGCTGGAGATCTGGCCGCCTGCGCCGCCGTACAATTCCAGGTCGATAGCGGTACCGCCGGCCCAGGTGAACCAGACGAAGCACATCAGCGAGGGCACGATCATGGCACCCAGCACGAACTCGCGGATGGTGCGGCCCTTGGAGATTCGGGCCAGGAACAACCCGACAAAAGGCGCAAAGGCAATCCACCAAGCCCAGTAGAACACCGACCAGCCGCCCTGCCAGCCTTCCAGTTTCGATGCCACACTGTCCGGGTTGCCGTCGCCGGTCCAGACGCGGAAGCTCATATCCGGCAGCGCCGCCAGATAATCCCACAGGCCGACAACCAGCGCCTGCAGGCCAAAGAAGGTGGAGCCGAACAGCAGGAAGAAGCTCAGGAGCGCAATGCTGAGCACCATGTTCAGGTTGGACAGCCACTTGATGCCCTTGCCGACCCCGGACAGCGCCGAGGCGGTGGAAGCAGCCATGATCACCACAATGGCAACCAGCACACCGGTGGTGTTGGCGGTGCCTGCCTCATTGGTCAGACCTGTAATACCGATCCGGGTAAGGCCGGAGACAAACTGCTCCACCCCGAAGCCGAGGGTTTGCGCAACGCCGAGAATGGTGGCGACAACGGCGACGATGTCCACCAGATGACCGATCGATCCGGACAGGCGGGCGCCGAACAGCGGCGTCAGCGAGGAGCGCATGGTTAGCGGCAGGCCGCGGCGGTAGCTGAAGAACCCCAGCGCCAGCCCGGCAATGGCATAGCAGGCCCAGGCGCCCAGGCCCCAGTGCAGGAACGACCACTTATACGCCATACGGATATTGTCGGCGGTGCCGCCGTTGGTCAGCCCCTGGATCACTTCCGGGTTGTTGTTCCAGTGGTAGATCGGCTCGGCCACCGCCCAGGTCAGCATGCCGACCCCGATGCCGGCCCCGAACATCATCGAGAACCAGGAGAAGTTGGAGAATTCCGGCGCGTCGCTTTGCTGGCCCAGCTTGAGCCGCCCGGCGGTGGGCCAGATCGCCAGCGCGATGCAGCACAGCACGAACAGCGCCACGGTCCAGATGTACCAAGCGCCGAAGGAAGCGAGGATGAAGCCGTTGATCGAGTTCAAGACCGCACCCGATTGTTCCGGGAAGGCAATCGCCCAGACCACCAGCCCGCCGATCATCAGCTTCGATGAAATGGTGACGATCTGGCTGAAGCCCCGGTAAAATCCGCTGTCGGACGTGCCGATCGGCAGATCCGTTAAAGGAGGTTTTATTGACATGCAGTTTCCCTGTCTTTTCTGATCTGCCAGGAGATGCCGCCGGGGCTGCGGCCTTAGCAGAACTTACGCAGGGCATTTTCTGTTATAAAAATTCGCCCTTTTGCAGTAGGCAATAATTTATGAACGACATTAGCGGAATTAATAGGAGGCTGAGCTACAGCCTGGTTGCGCTGCACACCTTCGACCTAGTCGCCCGGTATGGCAACTTCACCGGTGCCGCCGAAGCGCTGGGGCTGACGCAGTCTGCAGTATCCCAGAAAATCAAGGGGCTGGAAACGGAACTGGGCATAGCCTTGTTCAAGCGCGAGCACCGTGGCGTGTCGCTGACGAACGAGGGCGTCCGGCTGCTCAATGTTGTCCGCCCGGCAATGACGCAGATGGGAAATTCCGTGGCCTCGCTGCTGGAGCGGAAGTCGAAGCCAAGGGTGCGGATCTCGGCCGATTTCGCCTTCTCCAGTTTCTGGCTGCTGCCCCGGCTGTCGCATCTGCGGTCTGAACTGGGGGATGAGATTGAAATCCAGATCCTGGCCTCGCAGGTGCCCCCGACCGATTACGGAGAAGATTGCGACATCAAGATTCACGTCGCCCCGCGCGGCAGCATGGCGGACGGCGATGTCATGCTGCTGCAGGAAAGGGTCGCGGCTGTTTGCAGCCCTTCCTATCTTGATGCCCACGGCCCAATCACGGCGTCAGCCAAGCTGCTGGACTGCCACCTTCTCAGCCTGTCGAAACCGGCCTCGGCGGAATGGCAGACCTGGCAGGGCTGGTTCGACAGTCTTGGCATCGCGGGGGAGCGGTCCAAGAATTATATCAGCTTCAACAACTACGACATGGTGGTGCAGTCGGCGGTCTCCGGCGATGGCATCGCGCTGGGGTGGCTGGGACTGATCGACAACCTGCTGGCAGACGGCAGGCTGGTGCAGGTGACCGGGGATGTCGTGGCCAGCGATGCCGGGTACGTGATGTCACGCGATTACTCAAGCCGCCTGCGCGGCCCGAACCTGGTGTTCGAGTGGATTGCAGCACATACGGCCAACCTGACGCTCAGGTGACCAATCCGGATCTGAGAGGCTTTGGCGTAAACCCATGTCTTCCCCATTGGAAAGCCGTGGCGGCATCGTGCGGTACCAGCACATCGGTCAGCCAGAGAAGGTTGAGCCAATCACCACTCGCTTTTTTGCCGTTGAACAATGCCGAACACGTGAAATCAATGGGTCCGGAGCTATAGTGACGCTGCTGCGCGGCTGGCCTGGTCGTAGTGGCCAGACAGTGCACGCAGGCTGCGGGCCAGCTCGCGCAGGTCCTTACCCGGCAGTTCAGCCGAGTCCAGTCCATCCAGCAGGCAATGGCGGCGGATGTCACGGTAGGCGGCGCAGAGGTCCGCGCCCTCTGCCGAGGTGCGGTAGAAAACCTCCTTGCCGCGTTTCTCCGAGTCCAGCAGCCCGGCCTTCAGCAGTTTGCGCAGCCCGTAGTTCACTGTGTGACTGTCTTCAATGTTGAGCAGGAAGCAGATGTCGGACAGGCGCTTGTCCTTGCCGCGGTGGTTGACGTTGTGAAGGATCAGGATTTCCAGCGCGCTGAGGTTGGGTTGCCCGGCAGCTGTCATGCAGCGGGTCATCCAACGCGAAAAGGCGTTATAAGCCACGATCAGGCCGTATTCCAGTTCCGACAGCTCCCAGCCTTCACCTTCGGCCAGATGGCGCGAGGAGACGATTCGGCGGGATTTTGGCAATTTTTTACTCACTGAATGCCCTTTCTTTGTCAGTAAAACCCCGGTGTTTTGCCTATGTCTGAATATAAAAGGGCAAGATTTCAAGGGGATCAAGCAGGTATTTGGGATATGCTTGCATAACGTTGACAAAATGTAAGCGTTATGAGTACGAAATATGAGTATATCGCATTGGGAGGAGAAAATGCAGATCACGCGTATGCTGGGCAGCGCTGCTGTCCTGATTGCCGGGCTGTCGGTTTCGGCGCAGGCGGCAACCTGGGACATGCCGACCCCTTACCCGGACGCCACGTTCCACACCAAGAACATTGCTGAGTTTGCCGGTGACGTCGCCGAGGCCACTGCTGGCGGGCTGGAGATCAAGGTCCATTCGGCCGGCTCCCTGTTCAAACACCCTGAAATCAGCAAGGCGGTGCGCAGCGGCCAGGTGCCTGCGGGTGAGTTCTTTCTGTCACTGCTCGCCAATGACAACCCGGCGTTCGGCGCCGACTCGCTGCCGTTCCTGGCCACCAGCTATGAAGAGGCCGAGCGCCTTTGGGCGGCGCAAAGGGGCGTAATCGACGGGTTGCTGGACGAGCAGGGACTGATGGCGCTCTACGCGGTGCCGTGGCCGCCGCAGGGGCTGTACACCACCAAAGAGATCAACAGAGTTGACGATCTGGCGGGACTGAAGTTCCGCACCTACAACGCGACGCTCGAGCAGTTCGCCAACTTGGCGGGCGCCGCGCCAACCCAAGTTGAAGTTCCGGACATCCCGCAGGCCTTCAGCACCGGCCGGGTCGAGGCGATGATCACCTCGCCCTCCACTGGTGTGAATTCCAAGGCCTGGGACTTCCTGACCCACTACACCGACATCCAGGCCTGGATCCCTAAGAACATCGTAGTGGTCAACAAGCGCGCTTTCCGCCGTTTGGATGAGGCCACTCAGGCCGCGGTCCTGGAAGCCGCGGCTGAGGCCGAGGCGCGCGGCTGGGAGATGAGCCGGGCCGAAACCACCGGCCAGATCGAGGTGCTGAAGGAAAACGGCATCACCGTGTCTGAACCCTCGGCAGAGCTGATGGAAGGCCTGCGCGCCATTGGCGCCCAGATGCTGGAGAATTGGAAAGGCGAGGCCGGCGAGGCCGGAGCCACCCTGCTGAACACTTACCAGCAGTAACCGCAAAACGGCCGGACGCCGGCTGCGGCGTCCGGTCTCCTGGGGAGGAGGAGCAGCCATGCGGACTGTGCTCGATTTCATCTACCGTGCGGCCGGGGGGCTGGCAGCACTTTTCATCGTCTCTATCGTGGCACTGGTATTTGCACAGGTGTGCCTGAACTTGGCCGACAAGGTCGCGGTGGCACTGCTTGGCAGCGGTATAGGGCTGACGATCCCGTCCTATGCCGACTTCACCGGCTTTTTCCTGGCAGCCTCGACCTTTCTGGCACTGGCCTATGCGCTGCGTGCAGGCGGCCATATCCGGGTGACGCTGCTGACCAACCGCCTGCCAACGCGCGCCCGCGGGGCTGTGGAGACCGCCGTGACCTTTCTGGCGCTGGCGATGAGCGGATATGCCACCTGGTACATGGGTCTGCTGCTGCTGGAGTCGCTGGAGTTCGGCGACCGAAGCGCGGGCATGGTGTCGGTGCCGCTGTGGCTTCCGCAGGCACCGGTTACCCTGGGCCTTGGCATCCTCACCCTGGCGCTGGCGGACGAGCTGGTCTGCATGCTGCGCGGCGCGCTGCCCTCCTGGGAGGGCAAGGGCGAAAACCTTCTGAGCGAATAGGGGATCATCATGTCGGTTGCCGCGCTTTCCATCATTCTTCTGGTCCTTCTTTTCCTGTTCCTGGGTGCAGGCCTGTGGGTGGCCTTTGCCCTCTTGGGCGTAGGCATTGCCGCCATGGCGCTGTTCACCGAGGCGCCGCTGGGGCTGGTGATGGCCACCACCATGTGGGGCCACAGCAACTCCTGGGCTTTGGCGGCGCTGCCGCTTTTCATCTGGATGGGCGAGATCCTGTTCCGCTCGCGCCTGTCGGAGGACATGTTCACCGGGCTTTCGCCCTGGATGAACCGGCTGCCGGGGCAGCTGCTGCATGTGAACGTCTTTGCCTGCGGGATCTTTGCCGCGGTGTCGGGGTCGTCCGCTGCAACCGCCGCCACCATCGGCAAGCTGTCGATCCCGGAGCTGGCCCGCCGCGGCTACCCTGAGAAGCTGGTGATCGGCACGCTTGCCGGTTCTGCAACGCTGGGGCTGCTGATCCCGCCGTCGATCATCCTGATCGTCTATGGCGTGGCGACCGAGCAATCCATCGCCCGGCTGTTTGTCGCGGGCGTGCTGCCCGGCGTGCTGCTGGTCGGGTTGTTCGTGGGCTATGTGGTGGTCTGGGCGCTGCTCAACCGCAACAAGCTGCCGACAGAGGACATCGCCGCCAACTTCCGCGAGAAGCTGAAGCGCGCTCGCAGGCTGCTGCCGGTGGTGCTGCTGATCGGCGGGGTGATCGGCTCCATCTATGCAGGCATCGCTTCGCCCACCGATGCCGCCGCTGTTGGCGTAGTGCTGGCGCTGCTGTTGTCGTGGCAGAGCGGCTCGCTGACCCGGCAGAGCTTCACCGAGGGGCTGATGGGGGCGACCGTCACCTCCTGCATGATCGCCTTTATCCTGGCAGGCGCCTCGTTCCTGACCGTGGCGATGGGCTTCACCGGGATTCCACGCATTCTGGCGGAGTGGATTGGCTCGCTGAACCTGTCGACCTTCACTTTGCTGGCGGCGCTGACCATCTTCTTTGTGATCATGGGCTGCTTCCTCGACGGAATCTCCGTGGTGGTGCTGACGGCGTCGGTGATCATGCCGATGGTGCTGGAAGCGGGCATCGATCCGCTGTGGTTCGGCATCTTCCTGGTGATCGTGGTGGAGATGTCGCAGATCACCCCGCCGGTCGGCTTCAACCTGTTTGTTCTGCAGTCGCTGACCGGGCGGGACATACTGACCGTGGCCAAGGCGGCGCTGCCGTTCTTCTTCCTGATGATCGTGGCGCTGGTGCTGATCGTGCTGTTCCCGACAATCGTGACCTACCTGCCGGAGCAGATGTGATGACTGAGGTGAGCACAGCACCGCCTCTCACCGAAGTCCGCACGGTGGGTGTGGACGGGATGCTGGTGAGCTTTGGCAGCCGCCTGAGCGAGCCTGCCAACCGCGCCGCCCTGGCGTTTCGCGCCGCGCTGGCGGAGGAAAGCTGGGACGGGGTCGAGGAAGTCTCAACCTCGCTGGTGTCAGCTTATGTGCGGTTCGACCTGCGGTACCTGGACCATGCGGGCTTGCGGGCGCGGCTGGGGGCGCTGCTGGCGCAGCGCGACTGGTATGCGGCCGCGCTGCCCCGCCAGCGCCGCCTTTGGCGGATTCCGGCGGTGTTCGGCACAGAGCTGGCGCCGCAACTGCCGCAGGCGGCAGAGGCCGCGGGCATGACAGAGGCAGAGGCGGTGGCCTCGCTATCGGCGGCACGGGTGCGGGTGCAGACCATCGGCTTTGCCCCCGGCCAGCCCTATCTGGGCGAGCTGCCGGAGGCCTGGGACATCCCGCGCCAGACCCAGCTGACCACCCGCATTCCCGAAGGTGCGCTGGCGGTGGCGATCCGGCAGCTGGTGCTGTTCTCGGTGGCCACGCCCACCGGCTGGATGCACGCGGGCCAGACCGCGGTGCGGCTGTTCCACCCGGATGCGGAGGAGCCGTTCCTGCTGCGCCCCGGCGATGAGGTGCAATTCACACCGGTGACGCCGGAAGAGCTGCAGGGATTGCGTCGCGATCCGCTGGGCGGCGCCAAGGGGGAGGCGCTGACATGAGCGGTACATTGACCGTCTTACGCGCCGGACCACGGGTGACGGTTCAGGACAGCGGCCGCCCGGGCTGGCTGGAATACGGGGTCTCGCGCGGCGGCGCTGCCGACCGGCTGGCGCTGGCCGAGGGCGCGGCGCTGCTGGGGCAGGGCGCGGATCTAGCGGCGGTCGAGATGGCCGGTATGGGCGGCGAGTTTCAGGCGAACAACGATCTGCGCATTGCCCTGACCGGCGCGCCGATGCGGGCGAGCATCGACGGTGCCGCTGTGGCCTGGAACGCCAGCTACTTGTTGCCCGCGGGCGCGCGGCTGGCCATCGGCATGGCACGCAGCGGCAGCTTTGGCTATCTGCACGTGGGCGGCGGCATTGAGACACCGGAGCTTCTGGGCGCGCGTTCGGCGCATCTGGCAGGGGGCATTGGCACGCCGCTGGCAGAAGGGGAAGTGCTGGAAACCGGTCCTGACAGCGGCCGCACCACCGGGCTTGGGCTGGCGCCCGAGAACCGGTTCGAGGGCGGCACGGTGCGGGTTGTGCCCAGTCTGCAGACGGCGCTGTTCCCGCAAGCTGAGCTTTCGCGGTTCGAGCAGTCAACCTTCCGCCGCGGCGCCAGAGGCAACCGCATGGGTGTGCCGCTGGAGGGCAGTGGCGTGGGCTTCCGCCCTGAAGGCGCGCGCACGGTGGTGTCGGAGGTGATCGTGCCTGGCGATATCCAGGTGACCGGCGATGGCACGCCTTATGTTCTGCTGTCGGAATGCCAGACCACGGGCGGCTATCCGCGGATCGGCACGGTTCTTCCTTGCGATCTGCCCGTGCTGGCGCAGGCGGCGGCGGGAGTGGCGCTGAAGTTCCGTTTCATTGCGCTGGAGGAAGCGGTGGCGCTGGAGCGGGCCGAGGCGGAGCGGCGTAAGGGTCTGGGCAGCCTGTGCTTTCCGCTGATCCGGGACCCGCGCACCATGTCCAACCTGCTGTCCTATCAGCTGATCAGCGGCGCGATTGCCGGTGAAGATGATGTCGTGTGAGGAGATGACATGACCAGGACTGTCGATCTGAATGCCGACATGGGCGAAAGCTTTGGCAGCTGGTCCTTAGGAGATGATACCGGGCTGCTTGATATCGTGACCTCGGCCAATATCGCCTGCGGCTTTCACGCGGGCGATCCGGATGTGATGGCCGCGACTATGAAGAATGCGGTGGTCAAGGATGTTGGGATTGGCGCGCATCCGGGCTTTCCCGACCTGCAGGGCTTTGGCCGCCGCCGGATGTCAGTGTCCTATGGGACGCTGGGCAACATGGTGCGCTACCAGCTGGGTGCAGCGCAGGCAATGGCGCGCGCAGCCGGAGGTGCAGTGCGGCATCTGAAGCTGCACGGGGCGCTGGCCAATATGGCCTCGGAAGACATTGGGATGGCGCGGGCCTGCTATCAGGCGGCCTTGTCAGTCGATCCGGCGATCATCGTGATGGTGCTGGCGGGCACCGCCCAGCAGCAGGCAGCACAGGAAGTGGGGTGCAACACTGCGTGCGAGATCTTTGCCGACCGCGCCTATAACGACGATGCGACGCTGGTGGACCGCAGCCTGCCGGGCGCTGTGATACATGACCCGGCAGAGGCTGGGCGGCGGATGGTAGAGATGGTGCGCGAGGGAGCCATAATAACAGCCAGCGGAAAACGGATCGGAACCCGGATCGACACCATCTGCCTTCATGGTGACACCCCGGCAGCCCTTGCAATTGCAGTTGCCGTGCGCAGTGCGCTGCAGGACAGTGGCATAAGCCTTGCCAAAACCAATGGCGCGGCACTTTAAGTTTCCGATAGAAACCGCTTTCCGCAGCCTGCCTGAATTGCCCCCTATGATCAGCATTAGTTCTGCAAGCCAGGCTATGACCGGGACTGTCCTGTCACCTAGCGGGAATTTCCCGTGGTCTTGAGCAAGGGCAAGGGAGTGATCCTGAACGTGACATTGGGCGACCGTTCCAGCCATGATGTCTGATCTCGCCCGAAGCCCCATTCCCTGCCTGGAACCAAGCAGGGGATGAGACATCCAATGCTGTATTCCCTGCAAAGCCTCGGACTGCCGAAGGACTGAGTTCTAAAGCCGCGCCGCTGGACATTGCAATCGCTTTTATCGGATGACCGTAAAGCACTAGGCAGCCAAAACGGGCCAGCCCGCCTTCTTGAACTTTTGGACGAGCAGGCTTGGTTCCGGCGGCGCGGGTACGAGCCAAACACGATTTCACGGACGTGGCGAAAACCTTTGATGACAGGCTGCACCGCAGCAAATCGAACTCTTGACCAATGTCTGCAAAGAGCCGTCCTTCACTCGGGTGGGATATTCCAAATGGCGGATGCTGCATCGTTGCTGAAATCAGCTGTAGCCCATACTGGTCATCAGCCAGTGCTCAAGCCTTAGCGCGTGAAGCGTGGGGCAAACAGCACTGACCGACCATTCAATTTGGGGCTTAGATTGGCTGCAGAGCGGGGTGGGTATTCCGGGGTGATCCGGCTTTCGAGTCCGGGAGCATCCGGCTACCCGTAGTGATCTAACCCGGCCACCTAAAGCCGAACAGTCAAAAGCTAAGCATGGACATTGAACCAGTATTTTTTGTTAGGCGGCTCCTTGTAGTTGCAGCGGTGCGACGGGCAGGGAGCCAGGCGAAATGTAGTGAGCGGCCAGATCCTGGTTGACCGCGGGATTGCAGGCCATCAGAAACGGCCGGTACTCGCGCCCGTCGTCGCCGCAGATGTAGCGGGCGGCCTCTTTCCGGACTTTGTAGCCGAACCGTTTCAGCAGCAGCCCCAGGCCGCGGGGCGACAGGGACATCATTTCGGATGCCCCGAAGCTGAACGCCGCCATGCACAGTCCGGCGACGACGAGCTTGGTTTCGATGGAAGGCTGTGCCGTGTCCGCGCGGGTTTCGTCCATGACGAACCGCGTGCATTCCCAGGTCCGGTTTGTCTCCGGGTACTCGCTGAGCAGCCCTCCGGGGATGCCCTGGATCTTGCCGTCCCTAGCGTCCTTGAGCATGTAGCTCCAGTATCCGTCACTATCGCCGCATGAGGCGGCGCGGGCTCCGGCAATGATCCGGCTGCCCCTCGTCACGAGGGAATAGATAGCTCCCGGCCGGTCGTACTGATCCAGCTCGAAGGTTCCGTCGTGATGCAATCCCCAGCCTAGTTCGTCTACCAGCTTTTGTTTGCGCAGCGCGAGGAAGCCTTGGTACTCCGCTTTGAAGGCGGACCGCTGTTCGAATGGAAAGATGTGTAATTGCATGGCGCTCTCCTAATTGCAGCGCCATGTTGAAACGGCCTTAGCCGTTTGAAATATTCAACCTTCAGATTAGTTTGAATTTTATCACTTGTGATATGAGCTGCGCGCTTGTTTTCGCTTCAAGCGCCTGCAGGGCGGTTCTACGTCTTGCCCGGACGGTTTCCAGCTTCACGCCCAAACGGTCCGCGATTTCCTGATCCTTGCAGCCGCCGCACATCAGGCGGAGGACATCCTTCACCGGCTCCGTCAGCGTAACCGGGTTTGACGGCTCGTACTCCAGTGCGTGAAGCGCGTGCAGAGCTGTGCGCGCGATCCGCAGGTCCTCTTTGCCCCACTCAGGGCCGGAGCAGCTCAGAACCGAGACACGCCCGTCAGCGCTGATCGCCAGGGTATTCCCGTGGTGCAGCCCATAGTTCGCGGCATCTTCAAAAAATGCTCTGGATGACGGGAAAAGGCGTTCAAGCTCCTTCCAGGTTGCCTGGCCGGTGCTGCTCAGCCCGAATTGAATAGTCGGATCTATCAGCAGGTAACCCTGATCGACATATCTGTCTATCCAGCGCTGGTTGTAGGTGCTGTGAACAAAGACCGGCTCTACGCCGTCAAAGCCGACTCCGATGGAATAGCCGCATTCCGATAATTGATCCAATGACCTTAAAAGAACGCCCCGAATATCACTTCTCATATTGTGAACCACACGCATAGTATGCAACTTAGTTCAAACATATCGTTTTAGGCGATTATCACAAATGATAATTTTTCATCAGGCCGGAGGGGGAAGTGCAAAGAGACAAAATTACCGCATCCACTCTTGAAACGCTCTTGCACTCAGTTGCTGCCGCCAATCGGGAATGGCCAAGTCAGGGAACCCATTTGTTTATTAAAATCATTGAAAGGATAGAGCTAGCGCGAGCGGGCGCTGTTGATAAGCCGGCTGACTAGCTTGGCGTCGTCCTCGGTAAGTTCCGCCGCCTTGCTTAGAACACTGCGATCAACTGAATCCGTTTCTTCAGAAAAGAGATAGGCCATGTCGATATTCGCCGCTTCACAAATCCGCATGATACGTACCACAGTGGGATTGAAGCGCCCGTTCAACACTTTGCTGACGTATTCGGCGTTGTTGCCTGCGGCTTCAGAGATCTCGCCATAGTCGAGGCCGCGGATGTCCAGCGCCTGGCGCAGGCGCTGCCTCCAACGCTCAGCCTTTACATCATTCGCGGGGTGCGAGCTTACATCTTGTCCAGTCATGCCAGCATCATACATAGAACTACCCCGTCAGCAATTAGAATTATACTTCGGTTTTTAGCAGCATGATCTTGAGTGGGGTAGAAGTATATATCTGGGGGGCAGATCTAACGTGTGGAGCCAGTAGAATTTTACGCCTATCGTGCCGTTTCACTGGAGCAGTGCCGGTTCAGAAGGGGGATCACCGCGACAGGCCCGGCCTGCCCAGAAATTGCCAGGAGTGTTCTTGAATGAGTGCCAATACCGTTAGCTACAAAAAAACGCAGTTCGAGCGGATACAAGCCGTGATCGCCGCCGCCAAAGACTATGCCGAGGCCCGCGAAGCATTTGCAGTTGCCTCTAAGGGCCTGGCACGGTCGCGCCGCCAGAACCCAGGTAATCCTGACCAATACGCGGACGAACTCGACGAAGCCGCGGATTCCGTGGGTAAGGCGCAAGCACGAGTCGCAGATCTTGTTGCTGAATTGGTTGCTGACGGCTCTTTGGAAATTCTGAGTGAGTCTATTGCTTGCGAAACCAAGAGGCTTTCATAGTATTCAGGGTGTTTCTGGGACGAGCCCGGCGATACATGCTGCTGTTGTCACATTCTGCGTCTTGCTGACTTTCGCCCATACTGCACTTACGGCGAATGTCAGTAATATCCCGGTCAGGTTCCGAACGGCGGCCACAGTTCGCAACTTTGCAGCGGCAGCTATCTGCGCACAGTGGACGTAAGAAGATACCTAAGTAGCGCTTGCAACGGATGGCGGCTGGTGACGCAGCGGTAAGTTATCGGGCTTGAATGAAACAGTGTCCAAATCCTGCTCCCGCAGCCACCGTGTCCGACCAAGCCTATGCAAACAGCGGGCGGCTTTTTCGATTCCGGCATCCCCAATGCCATGATCCCCGCCAGTTCCCCAACAAGTTCAAGCTGATGGCCGCTGGGCGCATCAGTGTCCGGAACCATCCGAACTTCCGAAATCAGCGCCCGCAACGACGAAGTGGCCTCCCGCCTCACTTCCTGCGCATTCAGAGAGCCAGCAAGATCCTCGAACAGCTCCCGGTACCGGGCTGAGAGGCTCGGATGCAGCTGCAGGGCAGGGGGCTCCGGGTTGGCAGCGATGACCGCCTCTAGGCGGGCCTTCTCACCTTCCAGCTCAGCCACCTTGTCCTCCATCGATGCGGTGTACATGCCGTCCTCGATTGCCGTCAGGATGTTTTGTATCCGGCTCTCCACCTTCTTGAGGGAGTGTGCGGCCTTCCGCCGGTCATGGCAGTCGCCCGCTGCGGCGACGTTGAAGGCCTTTCCATCATCGGTCCGGCAATTCACGAAGTGGTAGCTGCAGGCGCGGTTGCGATACTCAGGCCACAACCGGACACATGATCCGTCGTTTGTCCCTTCTTCGGTTGTTTCGCAGGCACTTTCAGCCCCTCACGCCGCCACAGGTGTTCGACACGCTTGTCGTTCACTTGCCAGCCGACATCCCTCAGCAGGGCCGCGATCCGCCGGTAACCGTAGAGGCCGTATTGGCGCGCCAGCTCAATTATGTCCGCGACCGGGCGCGCCTCGCCGGCCCGGCCTCTTGGCAACTTTCTCTCCGTGGAACGATGCTGCCCCAGGACACGGCAGGCCTTTCGTTCCGACACCCTGAACTGACTGCGCACATGCACAATGCAGGCTCGGCGGCGAGCGCAGCTCAGAAGTTTCCCTTTGGAGCCTCCGACAGGGTGAGCTTGTCCAGGGTTAGATCCGAAACGGCGCGACGCAGCCGCTTGTTTTCTTTCTGCAGCCGTTTGAATTCCATGAGCTGGTCGGTTCCCATCCCGCCATATTGCTTGCGCCAGCAGTAGTAGGTCTGCTCGGTGATGCGCACTTCGCGGATCGCATCCACGCGCTGCATCCCGTGACCGACAAGCACCTCAACCTGCCGAAACCTAGTGACAATCTCTTTGGGCTTGTGTCGCTTCGTTCCCATTCTGATCTTCCGTTTTCTTAAACATAACGGCGGAGCACTTCAGTGGGGGAGGATCAGGTGACGAACCGCCATTGGTTCATGAGGCTTGAAGATGCTGCAGAGAATAGAAGGCCTGGCGTTGAGACCACAATGAGGAACGCCCCCGCGGAGCTGATAGGACCAAGGCCTTGGCAAACTTGATGAAACCAAAGCACGACACCAGCCCATGCGCCTGATGGAACGGCAAATTCTGGCAACGGCCGACAGCGCCTTGGGCAAACATACCGCTTGAACAGGGTGAAGGAATTAGCACGGACTATGCAGGGAACACTTCAGGGGGGGGTGAATTTTCCGTCGCAGCGCCTCAAGTCAGGCGCGCCAGCTCCCCTGCTCCCTTCTGCAGAGATGGGAGGAACTCTGTCAGCTCTTGCAGGCTGTGACGCTGGACTGGGGCGTGGACGGAGAGCGTTGCAAGCAGCCTGTCGCGGGAGTCCCGCACTGGGACGGCAACGGCGACCATGCCGGCAATGAACTCCTCGTCGTCGGTGGAATAACCGCGCTTGGCAATGGCTTCCAATTCGGCGCTCAGCGCGTCCGCGTCAGTGCAGGTTTTGCTTGTCACCGCCTCCAGCGTTCGGGCGCGCAGCACGGCTGCCAGCGTGCTGGGTTTCAGGGTCGATAGGTACATCTTACCGCTGGCGGTACAGTGAAACGGCACCTGGGTGCCGATCGGCAGCTGGATGCGCAGCGGCCATTTGGTTTCCACCCGGTCAAGATAGATCATTCCCTCGCGGTCAGGGGTGGCAAGGTTGCAGGTCTCGCCCAGCTCCTCGGCGACGCTTTTAAGGATGGTGAGGCGCGCGGTGCGGAGATGCTCGGAGGACATGGTGTTGAAGGCCAGCTTTCGCAGCCGCGGACCGGGCCCGTAGGCCCGGCCGTCGAGGTCGCGTTGCAGAAAACCTTCAGCCTCAGCAGTTTGCATCAGACGGTGGACAGTCGGCTTGGGCAGGCCCATGGCTTCAATCATTTCCGCCGGTTTCACCGCCTCTCCGCGGCGGGCCACTTCCTCCAGCAGCACCAACAGGCGCAGGTTGGTGGGTATCTGCCCTTCTTTCTTCTCCGACGTGTCCTCTGCCATCACCGTCACATCCCTACTTGTTGGGCAGCAGCGCCAAGGCGAAGTCAGGAACCAGCGAGACCAGAACCCACACACCAATCAGGGCTGCAAGGTAGGGAACCGTATAGCGAAGCAGGCGGAAATACGGAACACCGGTCACACCCGATGCGACATAGAGGTTCAGCCCATAGGGCGGAGTGATGAAGCCGATGGAGGCACCGACCAGGAAGATTACAGAGAAGTGGATCGGGTCCACACCGACCGAGGCCGCAATTGGTGCCAGTATCGGGGCGAGGATGATGGTAACCGGCAGGCTTTCCAGCACCATGCCGGAGAAGAATACGATCACCATCGAGGTGAACAGAACCGCGTGGTAGCCGCCCATCGAGGTGACAAACCCGCCGATCGCCTGCTGCGCGCCGAGGAGCGACAGGATCTGCTGCATCACCACGGAAATCGCGATCAGCGGCGCCAGGATGCCGGTGATCTGGGCCGAGCGCACCACGATGCCGGGGATCTGCGGGATGGTGAAGCCTTCGACCACCAGCATTTCGGCATAGGATTTTTCTTCCCATGTCTTGTCGCTGTGGGCACCGGTGATTTTTGTCACCACCCAGGACAGCACGCCTGCGATGACGCAAAAGCCAACGGTCACGCCCGCCGCCTCTGTGGGGGAAAATTTGCCGGTGTAGATGCCCCACAGCACCAGCCCGATGGCAAAGAAGCCGAGCCAGGCGCCGAAGGCGGTTTTCAGGACCCGGTTCAGCTGCAGGGGGATCAGGAAGCCCCAGCCGTTGCGTCGGCAGATGATCCAGCAGGCGAGCTGCATGCCGATGACCATCATTGCACCGGGAAGGATGCCCGCGACGAACAGATCCGAGATCGGCAGGTTCATCAGGAAGCCGTAGACGATGAAGATGATCGACGGCGGAATGATGATGCCGACGGTGCCGCCTGCCGCGGCAGTGGCGGCGGAGAAGCGCTCGTCATAGCCGCCCTTGACCATTTCCGGGTGCAGCATCGAGCCGATGGTGGCGGTTGTTGCCGAGTTGGAGCCGGAAATGGCGGCAAACAGCCCGCAGGCACCAAGCGAGGCCATCGCCAGTCCGCCGCGCATCCAGCCAAGGCAGGCATAGGCGAAATCCGAAAGGCGCCGGGCAATGCCGGACTGGTTGATCAGGTCGCCGGTCAGGATGAACAGCGGCATCGCCAGCAGCGCAAAGCCCTTGTTGAACACATTCAAGAGCTCCGCGCCCATGTTGTCGAGTGTCAGCCCCAGCACGAAGGAGCAGCCGATCACCCAATAGCCAATGACCAGCAGCACCGGCACGCCCAGCATGAACAGGAAGGTGACCCCGAGCGAGATCAGCGTGACCCAGGTTCCAGTATCCATCACACGTCCCCTCCGATCACGGCCTGTTTGATCAGCGGCGCGCCGCTGCGGTAGTTGCGGATGTCGTCAGCCAGGTTTTCAAACACCCGCGCGATCATCAGGACGAAAGACAGGGGCGCGGTGATCAGAAACCACCATTGCAGCACGCTGTCGGTGCCCAGAACAATCTGGAAGTTAGAGGCCGACAGCGCGGTCAGTCTGGTTGTGGTGACAAAGACGATCACTGCAAAGCCGAACCACAGCACCGCATCCAGGGTAAGGCAGCCCATCTGCGCCCAGCGGGGCATAATGGTGCGAAATTCCGAGAAGCTCAGATGTGTCCGCAGCCGAACGTTGAAGGCTGCCCCGAACCAAGCCATGATCATGAACAGCAGCGGCGGAATTGTCGTGGACCAGGGTTGCTGGTTCTTGAAGACGAAGCGGTCAATCACCCCCCAGAAGATGATGAAAGCAATCGCCAGGTAGCTCCACACCATGATGGTGCGCTCCAGGTGCCGGTCCAATAGCGGCACCAGCCGGTAGGTCAGCATCACCAGCAACCCGCCGACCGCGGCGGCAACTGTTCCCAGCACCCAGGCCGCGTTGCTTTCCAAGGCATTGCGGATTTCCCAGCTGTCCTGGGATGCGAAGGCGCTGAAAATGGCGCCGATGTCCGGCCAAAGCTGCATGTTATCCTCCCCTCATTGCCCTGTGATCCTGCTGGATCATGCCGGGCAAACAAGGCCGACGCAGACGGGCGCCGGCCTATTGCTTGCAATTCGGGCCTGTTTCAGCCCTTCCACCAGCGGCGCGGCTCCACGTTTTCGGGCTTCATGTCTTTGTCGACTTCGCGCGCGATGTTGTAGATTTCCTGATAGGTGTCGATGCCGCCGGCCCATTTGTTCAGGCGGTCGCGCCACTGTTCCCACAGCTGCGGCTGGAACTCGGGTGAGCACATTTCCTCGGCCATGCGGATTTCGCTGTCCGGCAGGAAGGCCGGGCGCACGCCGTGTTCCGCAAACACCGTGCCTGGAAGCTGCGGGTCGGAGAAGCCGACGGTCTTGACCAGCGCCGCCTCGTTTGCCGCCTGCACATGGGCCTGCGCCCAATAGGCGCTCTCCATCACTGCGTCCTGCAGATAGCCTTCGAGGCCGTCAAAGACCTTGGCCGACATCGAGGTGTGCTCAGTGCCGCAGAAGAACTTGAGATCGACGGACTGCGAGACCACTGGCGCCATGTTGGCATAGGCCACTGCGGAGGCCCAGGTTTCGGCGCCGTCGATCAGGCCCTGCTTCAGCCCGTCGAGGGTCTCTTCCCAGGCCACAGGCACAGGGTTCAGGTTCAGGGCATTCATCGCAATCCGGCCCAACTGGGTGCCGGTAACGCGGTTCTTGGTCCCGAACAGCTGCTCCAGCTTGGTGATGGTCGGCTGGTCCTTGTATTTGAGGCCCAGCTGGATGCCGCGCAGTTCGCAATGGCTGAACAGGAACTTCAGCCCGTGGCGCTTCTCCAGCGGGTCGCGCAGGATTTCCTGGCTCTTGGGGTGATAGAGGAAGTGGTACTGGGACGCGCGGCCGGGGAACATGAAGGCATAGTCCAGAACGTTCAGGTAAGGTGCACCGCCGGCCGAGTTCTGGGTTGAAGCGGCGTAGATGTCGACGATGCCCTGCTGGGTTTTCTCAACGCAGGACAGCTGGCCGCAAATCTGGTTGTCACCGATGAACTCTATACGGATTTCACCGTCAGTGCGGGCCTCGAGGTCTCGGGCGAACTCCAGCGCGCCTGCCCGCTCGATCAGAAGATTGCGCGCGTTGAAGCCGGAAGCGCCGAACTTCAGAGTGTGCTTGGCGGGCTTGGCGTAGCGCTTCTCATAGGTTGATTCCGCAGCCGAGGCGAGATTCGCCAGGCTCATCGCGCCGCCGAATCCGCCTGCCGCCAGCAGGGTCGAACTCATCCCGTAAGTCCCTGCCACGCGGAACAGATCCCGCCGCGAAATACGGCTCAGTTTTTTGGTCAGCCCCATAATTTTCCTCCCTAAGATCAATTATTGAGACGTTTCGTATCAAAAAACGCTAGACCAATTTACACATTCTGTATAGAAGTTTTTTTATCGAGAGTTCGGGAGGGATGGTTTTGGACGCGGATTTCATTGTCATCGGCGCAGGGTCATCCGGCTGTGTTGTTGCCAACCGGCTGAGTGCGGATCCAAGGAATAAAGTGGTGCTGCTGGAGGCTGGCGGGCGGGATATTAATCCCTGGATCCACATCCCGGTCGGTTACTTCAAAACGATCCACAATCCGTCAGTCGATTGGTGCTACAAGACCGAGCCGGATCCGGGTCTGAACGGCCGCTCAATCGAATGGCCCCGCGGCAAGGTCCTGGGCGGCTCGTCCTCGCTGAATGGCCTGTTGTATGTGCGCGGCCAGCCGCAGGATTATGACCGCTGGCGCCAGATGGGCAATGCTGGCTGGGGCTGGGAGGATGTCCTGCCGCTGTTCAAACGTTCCGAGAACAACGAGCGCGGCGCGGATGAATTTCATGGCACCGGTGGTCCGCTGTCGGTTTCCAACATGCGCATCCAGCGGCCCATTACCGATGCCTGGGTCGCTGCGGCGCAGGCGGCAGGCTACTCGTTCAACCCGGATTACAACGGCGCCAGCCAGGAAGGCGTCGGTTTCTTCCAGCTCACTGCCAAGAACGGCCGCCGCTGCAGCTCTGCGGTGGCCTTTCTGAATCCGGTGAAAAACCGCGAGAACCTGCAGATCATTACCCGCGCGATGGTGCAGAAGGTCGACATCCAGGAGGGCCGCGCCGTGGCGGTTCTGTACAAGAACCGGGCAGGACAGATCCAGCGCATAACAGCGCGGCGCGAGATCGTGCTGTCAGGCGGTGCCATCAACTCGCCCCAGGTCCTGATGATGTCTGGCATTGGCGAGGCCGCACAGCTTGCCGAACACGGCATTGAGGTGAAAAAGAACCTCTATGGCGTTGGCAAGAACATGCAGGACCACCTGCAGGCACGTCTGGTCTACAAATGCAACGAGCCGACGCTGAACGACGAGGTCCGCACTCTGTTCGGCCAGGCCAAGATTGGCCTGAAGTATGCTCTGTTCCGGGCCGGCCCGATGACAATGGCTGCAAGCCTTGCTACCGGCTTCATGAAGACCCGCGACGATCTGGAAACCCCGGACATCCAGTTTCATGTGCAGCCGCTGTCGGCCGAGAACCCTGGCAAGGGGGCGGATCCCTTCTCAGCCTTTACTATGTCGGTGTGCCAGCTGAGGCCGGAAAGCAAGGGAGAGATCCGGATCGTGTCCTCGGACCCGAACACCTATCCAAAGATTTTTCCGAATTACCTCTCGACTGAAACCGATTGCTGCACATTGGTGGCCGGGGTGAACATCGCCCGCAAGATCGCCCGCCATGCGCCGCTGAATTCGAAGATCTCGGAAGAATTCCGCCCCAGTGCAGACCTGCCAATGGATGATTACGAAGCCACGCTGGACTGGGCGCGCAGCAACACCGCCTCGATCTACCACCCCACCGGCACCTGCAAGATGGGCCAGGGCGAGGATGCGGTGGTCGACGCCGAGCTCCGTGTGCATGGAATTCGCGGACTGCGGGTGGCAGATTGCTCAATCATGCCGGAGATCGTCTCGGGCAACACCAATGCGCCTGCAATCATGATCGGAGAAAAAGCCAGCGAACTGATTACCCGCCAGACTAATTAGGCAGTACAGATTCTGAATAGCTGAGGAATGCGGAGCTCCTGGAGGTAATTGGCATCACTGATCAGCCTCACTTGAGTGGTCCAGTCTGACTGTTAGTGCATGACCGGCCTGCGATCCACCGGAACGATGGTTTCCAGCGCAGGCGGTTGATACCCCAGAGCACTGTGAGGCCGTTTGATGTTGCCGTGTTTTCTCCATTGCTCGATCAGGACTTGAGCCTCGCGCAGGCTGTAGAAGTTTTCTCCGTTGAGCAGTTCTTCGCGGAGCCGGGCAGATTAAGAAACGCGCAAGCTGATCCTGCGATGGATGGAGGAACCGCTCGCGATCGGTTCACAGTGCCCTTTGCCAGGACGCTTCCATGAACGACTGCACATTTCCATCCGCCAGTACACAAGAGTGGTTCGTGAAAGGGGTAGATCTATTGGCCTCGATCCGGATTCCTATGGTGCCCACTCAATGCGCAAAACTAAGGTTGCGCGAATCTACCGCAAGACCGGCAACCTGCGCGGTTCAGCGGCTTGAGCTACAGCACTTGGCGGCGCAAGTTCGGTGGAATGATCAATAAGGGAGGGTGCTGCTCCTGCTATCCTCTCGACGACTTATGGTATTTCAAAAGTGCAGCAAGCTCCAAAGGGACAGACCGCGTTTCGGCATGTCGAAAGCCTCACGCATCGCAGCGAGGGCTGAACTGCCTTCCGCGGTTTCTCTGCAGCCGCCGCGGTCGCAGGGAAAGTTCACTTTAACTGGGCTGCTGCCGCGCCCTCCAGACTGCTGCCGGTCAACGACGTCAGCCCGGTCTGCGCCATGGCGATGCTCAGCTCTTCACTTAGAGCATCCCACAGCTGTTCCAGCCCCGGCTCTCCAGCGGCGGCGATTGCATATTGCAGAATTCGCCCGGCAAACACGAAGTCCGCTCCAAGCGACAGAGCCTTGAGAACATCTTCGCCGGACCGGATGCCGCTGTCGTAGAAAACCGGAAACTCCGGCCCAAGATCGGAACGGATTTCTGCAAGCCTTTCTATCGGGGCGGGTGCAGCCTCCAGTTGCCGCGCGCCGTGACTGGAGACCTGAATGGCATCAACGCCCGCGGACACCAGCGCGCGGGCGTCTTCGGCGTCCAGCACGCCTTTCACCACCAGCTTGCCGGGCCAGAGATCGCGCAGCCGGGCCAGCGTGTCCCAGGTGGCACGGGCCCGGCTTTCGGTGCGGTCGAAGTCATAGCCCTCCATCTCGAAATTCGCCATCACCGGCTTGCCCTTCAGCAGCGCCGTCAGCGACCAGCACGGGTGCAGGGCAAAGTCGAGGAACTGCCGCGGGCCGATGCGGAACGGCATTTTGAAGCCGTGGCGCAATTCGCGCGGGCGGCGGCCGACCTCGGGCACGTCGACCGTCAGCACCAGCGTCTGATAGCCGGCCGCGCGGGCGCGCTCGGCCAGCTTGAAGGTGCCGGTGCCGTCGCCGCTGAAATAGAGCTGGAACCAGGCATAGCCCTCTGCCGCCTCCAGGATGGTTTCCAACGGTGTCGAGGCGACTGTGGAAACCCCATGCGGCACCCGGTAGCGCGCCGCCAGCCGGGCCAGCATCAGGTCGGCGCCGGGGGCTGCCAGGTTGCACATGCCCATCGGGGCAATCCCGAAGGGGCGGTCTGCCTCGGCGCCGAAAACCCGGGTGGCAAGCGAGCGCCGGCTGACATCGCGCAGGATACGGGGCCGCAGGGTGATGGCGTCCAGGGCAGCGCGGTTGCGCGCTGCCCCGGTTTCCTGCCCGGCGGCGCCGTCGATATAGTCAAACACCATCCAGGGCAGCCGCCGCCGGGCCAGGCGGCGGGCATCCTCGGCGGAATGGATGGCGCCTGCGGCCATCAGCCGGCCACGGCCTTCATGAAGCGGTCGCGGATCACCACCGGGTCCATGGTGATCACCGGCATCTTGGCGTTGCCGCTGTCGCATTTGACCACCAGCACCGTTGCCTCGCCGCTGGATAGGGCTTCCTCCAGCGCCGGGCCGGTGTCCTTGTCCTGCACCTCCACCACCCGGGCGCAGCCGGCGGCGCGGGCCATGCCCGCCAGATCGGTGCGCTGGCTGGTATAGGTCGGCTGATCACCGGTGGAGCCATAGGATCCGTTGTCGATGATCATGAGGATGTAGTTCCCGGGCGCGTTGTTGCCGATCGTGGGCAGGGTGCCGAGGTTGGTGAGGATCGAGCCGTCGCCGTCGATCACGATCACCGGTTTCGGCTGCGCCAGCGCCAGCCCCAGGCCGATGGAGGAGGCCAGACCCATGGTGCCCAGCATGTAGAAATTGGTGGGCTGGTCGTCGATCGCGTGCAGCTCCTGGCTGGGGATGCCGATATTGCAGACCACCAGCTGGTTGCGCAGGATGGGTGCGATCTCTTTCAGGATTTCGGAACGGATCATTGGTCGCCGTAGCCTCCCCAGAAATTGGCGTCGGTCAGGATGGCAACGGGCTTGTTGCACATGAAGGTGTATTTCAGGATGTTGTCCAGCTCCTCGACGTCTTTCTGCCAGTGGAAGTGGTAGGTCGGGATGTTGAGCTGGGCCAGCAGCGCCTTGGTATGCACCGCCATTTCAACCTGGCAGGCCACCGGCTCGCGCAGCTCGCCGCGGTAGGAAATCAGCATCGGCAGCGGCATCCGGTAATATTGGATCAGCGTCGCCAGCGTGTTGATGGTGACCCCGATAGCGGTGTTCTGCATGATGATCGCCGGGCGCTTGCCGCCCATCCAGGCGCCGGCGCAGAGCCCCATGCCCTCATCCTCCTTGTTGGAGGGGATGTGGAAGATGTCGTCGCGCTGGTCGATCTCCTCGATCACGCCGGCCAGCTGCTTGCAGGGCACGGTCGTGACGAAGGAGACGCCGTTGGCGGCCAGATCGTCAGCGATCCTCTTGTCTATGTTCATGGTCGGTAGCCTTTGCTTCGGGTGTCGTGTTTCGGGGTCAGGCGGTCCGGCAAACGTGGACCGCGCAAGGGGCGTGGCGGACAACGCGGGCCGCTGTCGAGCCGAGGAAAAAGTCGCTGAGCCCCGGTTTATGGGAGCCGACGACGATGCAGTCCACGCCGTGCTGCTCCGCGTAATCGATGATGGCGCGGTAAGAGCGGCCCTTGACGATTTCCGCCGTCACATTGTCCAGGCCTGCGGTCTTGGCCGCGAGCAGCTGGCGGGCCTTGTCGAAGCCTTCGCGCACGGTGTCTTCGTCCAGGTAGGCGGTGACCGAACTGTGCACCGCCTCATAGACATGCAGCGCGGTGATCTGCCCTCCCGGATTGCACAGGGTGGCGGCGGCCTTCAGCGTGGTCTCAGAGACCCCGTGATCCAGGGCCATGGGAACCAGGATTCTGTCATACATGGTTGCTCTCCGTTTGCTCCGTGCGCGGGCTCATGCCCAGGGGTCGAGGATGATCTTGGGTGCCGCCACCGCGCCGGACCGCAGGTCGCGAAAGGCAGCGGCGCCGTCCGACAGCGGCCGCTGCTCGGGCCAGTCCAGCGGGCCGAGACGGCCGTCGAAAATTGCCTGCGCGGTGTCGCGGAAATCCTGCGCGGTATAGGTGTAGGTGCCGATGAAGGTGATTTCCTGCAGCGTCATGCGGCGGATATCCAAGCCTCCCGTATCTTCGCCCAGTCCGACATGGGCAATCACCCCGCCGGGCGCGGCAGTTGCTGAGGCCGCGGCGCGGGTGGCGGCATAGCCCACGGCGTCCACCACCAGCGGCACCATACCCTGGAACTCTGCCACCGCCTTTTGCCCGCAGCGGTCCGTCAGGAAGGCCCGGCGCGCTTCGTTCGGCTCCTGGATGGTCACCTCCGCCACCCCCATCGCCCTGAGCGCCAATGCCGCAGCCAGGCCGATGGCGCCGCCGCCGATTACCAGCGCGCGGCGCTCTGTGCTTGGATGCAGCGCCTCCAGCGCCAGCCGGGCGGCGTGCCAGCTGACAGCCAGCGGTTCTGCCAGAGCGGCCTTTTCCAGAGGCACCGCCTCCGGCACGGTCACAAGGTTGCGCTCCGGCATCGCCACGAACTGGGCAAAGGCGCCCTCGCGCGGGGGCATGGAGATGATCTGGCGGCTGGCGCAGAGGTTTTCGCGCCCCGACGCGCAGGCAGCGCAGCTGCCGCAGGTCACCAGCGGATTGATCGTCACCCGGCGGCCCGCCTGGGGGCCGTCCTCGATCACGCCGGCGGCTTCATGCCCCAGGATCAGCGGCGCAGGCCTGCGGTTGTCGTGGCCCAGGTAGGCGTGCATGTCCGAGCCGCAGATGCCGGCGGCGCGGATGCGGATCAGATGTTCGCCGTCCCGGCCCGCTGCCATTGGCACATCGCGCAGCGCAAGCGTCTCAACCCCTTCATAAACTAAGGCTTTCATTTCGCCGTGAACCCCCCGTCAACCATCAGGATTTGTCCGGTGACATAGGCCGACGCCTCCGAGCACATGAACAGCAGCGGCCCGTCGATATCCTCCAGCCGCCCGTTGCGGCCGATGCAGGTCTGCGCCGCATTGCGGGCGGCGCGGGCGTCATCCTCGAATACCGCCTGGGTCAGCTCGGTCGGGAAGAACCCCGGCCCGATCGCGTTGGCGGTGATGCCATGAGACGACCAGGCTTCCGCCATGGCGCGGGTCAGCTGGCCGATCCCGCCCTTACTGGCGCCATAGGCAATGCCGCCGGGAAAGGCGCGGGTTGTCTGGAGCGAGGCGAAATTGACGATCCGCCCCCAGCCCCGCTCCTTCATCGCCGGCACCAGCGCCTGGCTCAGGAAGAAGGGCGCCGAGAGGTTCAGCGCCAGGGTCTGATCCCAGCCCTCCGCTGTCACCTCATCCGCAGTCTGCCGCGTGTTGACGCCCGCCGCATTCACCAGGATATCCGGCGCCCCGAAGGGGGCGGAGACCGCCTGCCGCAGCGCTTCCAGCCCGCTGCGGTCCGCCACATCCGCGGCTGCATATGCGGCCGCCGGCCCGATCTCCGTGCAGAGGCTTTCCAAAGCCTCCGCCCGCCGCGCCACCACCACCACCTGCGCCCCGGCTGCGGCCAGCGCGATCGCTGCCCGCCGGCCCAGACCAGAGCTGGCGCCGGTGATGCAGGCGGTCCGGCCTGCCAGATCGAACAGGGTTCGCGGGTCAGCCATTGGCGGTCAGGTCAAAGGTTTCATCCGGGAAATACTTGGCCAGCCGCACGTCGGCCGCGCGGGCGTGGCCCTCCATCCCCTCCAGCCGGGCAATCCGGGCCGTGGCCTCCGCCACCGGCTTGGAGCCCTCGCGGGTGGCGCGCTGCCAGGTGACGATCTTCATGTATTTGTGGACACTGAGACCACCGGTATAGCTGGCCGCGCGCGAGGTCGGCAGCACGTGGTTGGTGCCCGCCGCCTTGTCGCCGTAAGAGACCGTGGTCTCCTCGCCCAGGAACAGCGAACCGTAGCAGGTCAGTTGCTCCAGCCACCAGTCCAGGTCCTCTGCCTGCACGGTCAGGTGCTCGGGCGCGTATTCGTCGGAACAGGCGGCCATATCCTCGCGGTCCGCGCAAAGGATCACCTCGGCATAGTCGCGCCAGGCCGCGGTGGCGTTCTCGCGGTTCACATCTGGCAGATCGTCGATGTAGCCAGGCACCAGCCGCATCACTTCTTCCGCCAGGGCGCGGTCGTCCGTCACCAGCCAGACCGGAGAATTGTAGCCATGCTCTGCCTGGCTCACCAGATCGGTGGCGACGATATGCGCATCCGCCATGCCGTCGGCCAGGATCAGGCTGTCGGTCGGGCCTGCAATCATGTCGATGCCGACCCGGCCGAACAGGATCCGCTTGGCCTCTGCCACGAACTGGTTGCCGGGGCCGACCAGGATGTTGGCCTTGGGCAGGCCAAAGAGGCCGAAGGTCATCGCAGCAACCCCCTGCACGCCGCCCATCGCCATGATCTTGTCGGCGCCGCAGATGTGGGCGGCATAAACAATGGCCGGTGCCACGCCGACGCCGGGGCGCGGCGGCGAGCAGGCAGTGATGTGCTTGCAGCCGGCCACCTTGGCGGTGGTCACGGTCATGATGGCGCTGGCAATATGGCTGTAGCGGCCGCCCGGCACATAGCAGCCCGCCGCATCCACCGGGATCACCTTCTGCCCGGTGACAAACCCGGGGGAGATTTCGGTCTCCACATTCTGCATCGTGCTTTTCTGCAGCTCGGCAAAGCGGCGCACATTGTCGTGGGAAAACTGAATGTCAGCCTTCAGCTTTTCCGGCACCAGGGCGCAGGCGGCTTCGATCTCCTCCGCCGTCAGCAGCACATTGCCTTCGTAACGGTCGAACTTGGCAGCATATTCCAGCGCCTTGGCATCGCCGCCGGCCTCAATATCATCCAGGATGCCTTGCACGATCTTATGGGTCTCAGAGGCATCCGACTTGGGGGTCAAGGCAGCTTTTTTCAGGTATTCACGGGTCATTTCCAGGGGGTCCTACTTGTAGATATCAGGAAGCAGCGTGGTGGAGATCGGCGGGATGTAGGCGATCAGCAGCACCACGATCAGCATGGTCAGCACGAAGGGCACGGCGCGGGCGGCGATCTTGAGGATGGATTCGCCGGTGATGCCGGAGACGACGAACAGGTTCAGCCCCAGCGGCGGGGTGATGAAGCCCACACCCAAAGCAGTGATCATCATGATGCAGAACTGGATTTCGTTCATGCCGATGTTGTCCACCAAGGGCTTCAGGATCGGCGCCAGGATCACGATGTTGGGGGTTGTCTCCATTACGCAGCCGGCGGCGATCAGGATGCAGATCATCAGGAGGATCAGCAGCGAGGGATCATCAGTCAGCCCGGTCACCGCGGTCACGAAACCCTGCGGCACGCCCATGATCGCCAGCGCCTCGGCCAGCGGGGCGGAGAAGGCGATGATCGGCAGGATCACCCCGTTCACCTTGGCAGAGCTGACCAGCATCGCCGGGAAGTCCGACAGCTTCAGGGTGCCGAGCAGGAAGCCCATCAGGATGGTGACGACCACCGCGGTGGCGCCGGCCTCGGTCGGGGTCAAGCGGCCGGAGAAGATGCCGTAGAAGATGATGCCCGGCACGATGAAGGCATACCAGCCGGATTTCAGCGCATGGCCCAGGTTGCCCAGCCACTCGCCCAGCCCCATGTTGCCGCCGGTCTCATAGGTATAGAGCCGGTTCATGATGATGTTGGTGACCAGGATCGACACTAGGATCGCCAGACCCGGGATCAGCGCCGCCAGGAACAGGGTGGAGGCGGAAATGCCCAGCACCAGGCCGATGATGATATAGGCGATGGAGGGCGGGATCAGGATGCCGGTGCAGGCGCCCGCCGCCACCAGCGCGCAGGCATAGGGCCGCGGGTAGCCGCTTTCGACCAGCCGCGCGATGGTCATCCGCCCGACCGCCGCGGCGCCGGCTGCGTCAGAGCCGGAGATCGCCGCGAACATGCCGCAGACCAGCACCGTGGCAGAGCCGAAGCCGCCCCGTGTCCAGCAGGTCAGCGCCTCGGCCACATCCAGGAACTTCTTGCTGAGGCCGGTCCGGACCAGCACGTCGCCGGTCAGGATGAACAAGGGCACCGCGGTCAGCGCAAAGGCGTCGATGCCGGTGAACAGGCTTTCGCCGATGGCGCTCAGCGGCAGGTCGCCGGACATCACAAGCATGGTGATCGCCGCTGCGCCGATGGCAGCCCAGACCGGCACCGCCAGCGCAATCAGCGCCACGAACATGATCACCGGCAGGTAGAAGTCCCAGCCCAGTTCGACCGTTTGATTGAGTGAATTCCACAGCATCGCTCAGGCCCCTCAATCAAACAGCTTGTCGCCTTCAAAGACGGGCGTGCCGTCACGAAGGCTGCGGTAATCGCGCAGGAAGGATTGCAGCAGGCGCCAGATCATCAGGGCAAAGCCCGCGGGCACCGCCATCAGGAACCAGACCATCGAAACCCGCAGCCCGTGGCTGACCGATCCGAACTTGGCCGAGACCAGCACCGTCTCGAACGACCAGTAAAGCGCCACCAAGGCCACGATGAACATCACCAGGTCGCCGAAGATATAGATCAGCGCCTTGGGCCGGGGCCCCAGGTAATGCAGGATCACGTCGATACGGATATGGGCGCGCTCCTTGACCGCCGCCGCGGCGCCGATCCAGGCCAGGTAGATAAAGGAATAGCGGACGATCTCCTCGCCCCAGATCGAGGAAAAGGCAAACAGCTCGCGCCGGATCACCTCGATCGCCATGGTGATGACCAGCATCACATAGAACACCAGGAGCAGCCAGCGTTCTGCGTTCTTGTCGATGTTTCGCAGGATGTGCATTTCCATTCCCGGGGTTCAGGCACACCCCCGCAGCCAGCCCAGCGGGCTGTTGCAAAGGCGGCTGTTGAAAAATGCGGGGGCCGGACGAAGGCGCCCCCGCCCTACTAGGCTCAGGCGTCGTGGACGTAGTATTTGCCCTGGGTGCCTGCGGCCTCTTCCAGCTTGGCGAAGCTCTCCATCGAGCCTGCCAGCTCGGTCTTGAAGGAGTCCCACTCGCTGCGCTGATAGCCGCCGGCCTCTTGCCACTCGCCCAGCTGATCGTCGCTGAGAGTATGGAATTCGACACCGGCCTTGGTCAGTTCCGCCATCGCATAGGCGCGGGCGGAGGGCACTTTGGACAGGTTCTGATGCGCGGTCATTTCCGACCCCCACATCACGCCGTCCTGCACGTCGGCAGGCAATGAGTTGAACCATTCCAGATTGCAGGAATAGACCTGACTGTCCGGCACCGCCTGGGTGAAGGTCACATGGCTCAGGATGTCCTTGAAGCCAAAGACATAGAGTGCCCCGACCGACGGATCGAGCGCATCCGCCACCCCCTGCTTGATGGCTGAGGGCGTCTCGCCCCAGGCCACCGGCGTCGGGTTGGCACCGACCATGCGGTAATACTGCTGCAGCATCTTGGATCCCGGCACCCGGAATTTCACACCGGCCATGTCGCCCGGCGACATCACCGCGTTGCCGCCCTTGCGCACCGCCACCACGCGGGGGTCGATATTGACATAGAACAGCGCCTTGAAGCCGGCGGCCTCCACCTTGGGGTGCACTTCCGCCTTCCAGAAGTCGGAGTTCACCAGATTGGTGAACCGCTGGTTGGAGCCGCAGAGATAGGGCATGTTGATCAGGTCAACGGTGGAGGCGAAGGGCGCAAAATTCGACAGCGAATGCTGCGCCGCCTGAATGGTGCCGCCCTGCACCTTCTGCACCAGCGCACCGCCCGCACCCAGCTGTCCGCCAGGGGCCAATTTGACATAGATCTTGCCGTTGGTGGCGTTCTGGATGTTCTCCTTGAGATCCAGCTGCATGATCGGATAGCTGCGCGACGCGCCCAGCACATAGGCCGTGGCAACGGTCATGATATGCTCGGCCGCGCGCTCCCGCTCTTTCTCTTCCTTGGCGGTTTGCGCGGCGGCTTCGGACGACCAAAGCACCCCGCCGGCGCCGGCCACCAGCGCCGCGGTGAAAGAGCCGGCCGAGGCCAGTTTCAGAAAGTTGCGGCGCTCAGCAGATTTGAGGCCATCCTTGCCATTCGTCATTGTCTTCCTCCCTAAAGATCCGTCAGCTGCCGTTCTTGTTCTTGTGGTCAGCCTCGCGCTTGAGAATGGCCGCCACGAACAGGATCGAGGCAGCGAACAGAACCAGCATCTCTCCGACATCGCCCAGGAAGCCGCCGCCGCCAAAGGCGCCCATGGCGACATTGGCAAAGAACACGGCAAAGACGGCAGCGGCAGCCCAGAGAAACATCGCAAGTTCCCGGTTTGTTATCCCAACCCTATTTGTAAGCGCTTACATCAATAATGCAAGCGCTTACATCGACGGCTGGCAAGCGCTGCATTTTGTGGTATGACGAGGGGCAAAGGAATTGGCAGACGTCACATGGGAAAAACCCGCTCAGCTCCGACACTTAACGATGTTGCAAAGGCCGCGGGCGTTTCCACCGCCACGGTGTCGCGCTGCCTGAATTCTCCGGACCGGGTGATCGAGGCAACCCGCCAGAGGGTGATGCAGGCGGTCGAATCACTGGGCTATACGCCGAATTTCGCGGCCCGCGTGATGGCAGCCAAGCGCAGCTTCACAATCGGCGCCATCATTCCAACCATGGACAACGCCATTTTTGCCCGCGGGCTGCAAGCTTTCCAGGATCAGCTGCACGAGAACGGCTATACGCTCCTGGTGTCCAGTTCGGCTTACGACCCTGAGGCGGAACGCGAGCAGATCCGCACCCTGGTGGCCCGCGGCGCCGACGGGCTGCTGCTGATCGGGCACGCGCGCGACGCAGAAATCTACGAGTATCTGGAGCGCCACCAGGTCCCGTCACTGGTCGCCTGGTCCTACGATCCCGAGGCGCAGCGGCCCTCTGTCGGATTCAGAAACACAGGCGCCATGTGCGAACTGGCACGGAGCGTGATTTCAGCCGGCCACCAGCGGATTGCCATGATCTCGGGAATGACACAGGGCAACGACCGGGCGCAGGGCCGGGTGCAGGGCGTCAGGCAGGCGATGGCGGAATGCGGGCTGGACCCCAGTGCCTTGACACTGATCGAAACAGCCTACGAGATTGACAAGGGCGCCGAGGCCTTCGGGCGGTTGATGGCCCTGACGCCACGCCCGACGGCAGTCATGTGCGGCAACGATGTGCTGGCCGCCGGCGCTCTGCGCGAGGCGCGCAAACTGGGGGTCCAGGTGCCTGAGCAAGTTTCGGTGACGGGGTTCGATGACATCGAACTGGCAGAGATCGTCAGCCCCGCCCTGACCACTGTTCATGTTCCCCACCGTGAAATGGGACGCAAGGCAGCCTGCGAACTGACAGCAATGGTGGAAGGTAAGTCAGAAGGCCGGTCAATCTGCATCAACACAAGGGTTGTGTCCCGCAATTCATTGGCCGAGCCTCCTATTCAGACATAGGGAAACCGCCCACTGCTTTTTTTAGTACGTCCTGAAGCATTGGGAAATTTACCCTTGCACTGTGAGCGACCGTTTCTAGCTCGTAAGGGTTGCGCTCACGCATGCAGCGGGTTTCCACTTCGTCCGCGCTGTGCCGGCCTCTCCGAGGCCTCCGCTCACGATGATGCGGGTAGTGGTGATATTTCTCACCGCGCCAGACTGGATCAGTTGCCAGGCAAGGCGCAGGGTCGCAAACAGGTGTTCATTCACACCTACTCATACCAAGTCTCATACCAAGGGCAGCCATTTCAGCTGTACACGAAGCCGTTTAGCAGCGGTTTGCTGGTTCTCAGCAGATTTCTTCGCAGACGCCTGCCGGGCCGCGGGGAATATCATTGCCAAACGACTGTGGTGCCCTCTGAGGTGCGTACGGATCCACCTGCACGCTTGGGAGAATGGTTCGGAAGCCAACGCAGGTGTCTGCACTGGATTGAGTTCTGCAATCGAAGGTGCCCTCACTAAGCCATGTCGGCGGGCCGCCAACTGCAGTCCTCCGGCTGGGAGAGGGAAACCAAACCCGATCAGCAGGAGCAGTGAAAAATCTGAGTTACGCATCATACTGCCCCAGCTTTGGGAAGCAGCTCAACTCCGCGTCACACAGCGCTGCCAGCCAGCGTTAGGCAGGCATTATGACCCGTGCTCTTGCTGTTGTAGCGGCAGGGAAAGGGAGCTCCTCGCTCTGGGAATGCGTCCTGCAAGGGGAAGGCGGGACAGCGCCTGTGCCTCAGACCGTGAGCAGCTTCTTGTACATCTCCAGAAGAAATACCTCCGCTTCAACATAGCGGTCTTCCGCCTTGGCAGGGGCAATTTCCTCAATCTGGACATCGAAGTCGGCATAGTGCTGTGTGGTGGCCCAGATCGAGAACAGCAGATGATGCGGGTCGACGGTTGCGATCTTGCCCTCCTGCATCCAGTCTTCCAGCATCAGGATCTTGGCATTGTAGAGGTCCTTCAGCGGGCCGAATATCTCGCTGCGGTTTTGCGGCTGGCCGCTCAGCAGCTCATTGGCGAAGAACTTGCTTTCCCGGGGGAAGTTCCGCGACACCTCCAGCTTGCGGCGGATGTATTCGCAGATCTCGTCGATCGGTTCGCCGCGCGGGCTGAGCATGCTGAGGGGGGCCATCCACAGCTGCAGCGTGCGGCCCAGAAGCTCCTGCCGGATCGCGTCCTTGCTTTCGAAGTAGTAGAGCAGGTTGGGAGTGGTCAGCCCGGCGGTCTTGGCGATCATGTTGATCGATGCGCCGGAGGAGCCGTGCCGGGCAAAGACCTCAAGCGCGGCGGCCATGATCTGTTCCGTTTTCTGACGCTGAATCTTGGTCTTCGGTTTCTCTGATGCCATGCGCGCCATGCGGAATCCGCCATTTCATATCAATCTGAATCGGCGCTGTCTTGGCACAACTCGAGAGCGAAGGCCAGCGGGCCGGGCGGTTGGGCGGTCCGAAGAAGGGCGCCGGAGTCAGAACCGGCGGGCAGGGGAGGCTGCCCGCCGGAAGGCTGTGCCGTCAGGGGAGATGGTTACGACGCAGCCAGCATCGGGGACGACAAGGTGCTGTCCTCGCGGAAGGCCGGGATGATGTGATCACCGTAGTCGGCGATGATCTTCTCCTCGTCGCCGCTGTCCAGGTAGATGTTGAACTGGGTGGTGCCAGCCGCTTCGAGATCGCGGATCTTGGCGATATGCTCATCCGGGGTGCCCAGCACGCAGAAGCTCTTGACGATGTCTTCTGTGATGAAGTCCAGATACGGGTTATCGCTCTGGCCGTGCTTGGAGTAGTCGTAGCCCTTGCGGTTCTTGATGTAGTCGGTCAGGCTGGTCGGTACGTGATCGCCGCCGGTGCCGTATTTCTCAACGATGTCAGCGACATGGTTGCCGACCATGGCAGGGAACCACTTGGTCTTTTCGATGCCTTCCTCAATCGAACCGGTATGGGCGGGCGCTGCCGCCATCACGCGGTAGTTCGACATGTCGCGGCCTTCGGCCTCACCGCCGGCCTTGGCCTGATCCGCCAGCCATTTGATGATCTTGGGCTCGGCAATCTGCAGCACCACGCCGTCGCCGACCTTGCCGGCCGAGGCCAACGCCTTGGGGCCGTAGGCGCCGATCCAGACCGGCAGCTCATAGCCGTTGGCCCAAGGGAATTTCACCGGTTCGGGGCATTCGCCGTACTGCACTTCCTCGCCGCGGATCAGCGATTTGACCACATGGGTGAATTCTTCCATCCGCTTGATGGTCGAGGGCTTCTTGCCCATCACCCGCACGGCGCTGTCGCCGCGGCCCAGGCCGATGTCGAAACGGCCGCCGGACTGTTTCGCCAGCGAGCCGAACAGCGAGGCCGCAACCGACCATTCGCGCGAGTTCGGGTTGGTCACCAGCGGGCCGAAGCGCATGTTGGTTGTGTGCTCCATGCACATCGCCATCGCGACAAAGCTTTCGCGCCACAGGATGTGGCTGTCGTAGAACCAGCAGTAGGTGAAGCCTGCGTTCTCGGCCTGGCGGACCAGAGCGCGTGCGCGTTCGGGCTCAACGAAGCCCTTGAAGCAAATACCGAATTCCATGTGTGTTTCCTCCTCGTTGGAATCTCAGTGATCGGGGGCCCAGATGCGGATGCCCGCATGGGTGAAGGGCACCGCCTTGGAAATGTTCTGGCGGATCAGGATCGGGGTGATCGCCTCGATGCAGCGGGCGGCCTCGGCGTCGCCGGCGTTGTAGGCCTGGACATCCAGCGTGCCGACCAGTTCGATCACCTTCTTGCGGGCAGGCAGGCTGTTGCCGCAGACCAGGATGTCGCAGTTGATCGGCCAGTCCAGATTGTTGAGCGTGGTGGCAGAGACGTTGTGCAGCGCGCCGATCACCGGGATATCGTCGCCCAGAAGCGCCTGCGCGGCCTCGGTGGCGGAGCCTTCGGGGGGCATCTCCACCTTTTTGGGGTCGCCTTCTTTCAGCGGCACCACGATGTCGACCAGGATCTTGCCCGCGAGGCCCGGCTTCAGCGCCTCCAGCGTGGCGTTATGGGCCGAAAACGGCACCGCTAGGATCACCATCTCATCCGCCGCCGCGGTGGCGGTTTCGTTGTCGAGACCGGTGATTTCGGCGGCGCCCGCGGGCAGCTTCGCCATCAGCTCTGCCGCGATGCCGGCGCTGCGTTCGCCATCGCGCGAGCCGAGCGCCACTTTGATCCCTGCGCGGGCAAAGCGCAACGCAAGCCCCTGTCCCTGCGGTCCGGTGCCGCCAATGATTGCGATCCTCATCGGAACATATCCTCCTGTTTTTTCCTAAGTATGTCGGCGCCGCGGCTGTCGGCGGGCTGCCAGTCGAGCCCGCGCAGAAGCACCGCCGGTGTCTTTCCGTTCTTGCGCACCACCAGCCCCGAGGCGGCGGCGATTTCATCCGCCAGTGCGGGTTCGGTCACCTGCAGCGGCCTGCCCCAGGCGTCGGTATTGCCCTGTTCGCGGATGGTTGCGGGCACCTTGGCCAGGCCGATGGCCACATTGACCTGGCCCAACCGCCAAGGACGGCCGAAGGTGTCGGTCATCACCACGCCGATTTCGGCGTCAAAGCGGTGCGACAGATCCTGCTGCAGCCGGGCGCAGCTGGCATCCGGATCGGGCGGCAGCACCATCGCCGCGTCCTCCTCGCCGAAGTTCGATTCATCCACCGCCGCATTGGCGGAGATGAAGCCGAGCCGGTGCTCACAGATCATCGTGCCCTCGTTCTGGTCCGGGCGGCGGAAAGCGCGCACCACGCGGGTGCTTTCGCGCAGCACGATCTCGACCTTGCGGGGGTCCTTGTTCAGCTCTTCGGCGTATTTCAGCGCTTCCGCCGAGGGCGTCACCGAGGTCAGCGGGATGATGCAGCCCTCCGCTTTGGAAAATACCTTCTGCGCGACACACAGGATGTCGCCGCGTTTCAGCGGCAGGCCGGCCCGAACCAGGCAATCGCCCAGAACCGCGGCCAGATCGTCGCCGTTCCGGATATCCGGAACGCCGGGAATTGCGGTGAGAGAGACGGAGAGGCTCATTGCGCGCCCTCCCGCACCAGCGCCTGCGGGTTATGGGCCAGCAGGTGATCAAGATCCTCGGCGGTGTCGACGTCGATCCGCAGGCTGGTGAGCGGCAGAACCTTGGCACAGAGCCCGGCAGCCTCAGCCGCCTGCAGATGCGCGATCAGCGATTTCGGCCCGTAGCGGAACGGGAAGGGGCAGGGCAGGGGCGCCAGCAGCGCATTTGTGCCCAGATCCTTGGCCGGGCAAAACACCGCGCTGGCCTCATCCAGCGGGTGCGCCAGCAGCCGGGTGAAGTCCTCCACCGCGGGGGCGGCGAGGTCGCCGGGCAGAACGCAGAGCGCTGCGTACCCCTGCTGCGCCGCCCAGCCGGCGGCGGCTTCCACCGCCAGCGACAGCGAGCCGGGGTCCTGGTCGTCGATGCAGAAGAGGCCGACCTGGCGGGCAATCCGGGAAATCACCGGGCTGTTGCTGACCACGGCGATGTCAACCGCATCGCCGGGGAGCCGGGCAAGGGCCTCTTGCAGTTTCGCGACGGTGGCCTGGAAAAGGCCCTCTGCCAGCACCTTTCGCTCCTGCGGCGTCAAGGCAACCGCAAGCCGGGTCTTGGCCTTTGACGGGTCTTTCATCGGGATCACGGCCAGCCGCTTGCCGCTGTTCGCTCCGCGGGTCATGCGTTTGCCTCCAGATGGGCCGGGGCAAAGGCCAGGTCGACGATTTCGCGGGCCAGCCGGGCCTTGTCCTCTTGGGTCTGCATCAGGATGCGGCTGCAGACCGGCTCCAGCCCCTCGGCGCGGATGGCACCCCCAAGCGCAGCGTCGGCGTGGTCGATGAACAATGACGCGGCGAGACCGCGGTAGCGGCGGGCGACGCCAATTGCATCTGCCCGCTCCCCCAGTGCCTGCATCATCCGGTCGGCGGGGCCTTTCACGACTTTGCCGGCGATGAAGGGGCTGACCGCGATCTTGGGGGCGGCGGAGGCCTGCACCGCGTCCGCTATGCCCGGCACGCCCAGGATCGGGGCTATGCTGACCAGCGGATTAGATGGCGCAATCACGATCAGGTCTGCCGCGCGGACCGCTTCCAGCGCCCCCGGCGTTGGGCGGGCCTGGCCGAGGCCCTCGAAAGCCAGTTCCCGGACCTCCGGCGCGCAGCGTTCGCGCACGAAATACTCCTGAAAACTCAGCCAGCCTGCATCGGTGCGCACCCGGGTCTGCACGGTATCATCGGTGGGCAGCACGATCTCTGCCGCGACGCCAAAAGCGCGGGCAACGTCGCGGGCAATATCGCTGGGCCGGTCGCCGCGCCGCCGCCGCATGGTGCGGTAAATATGCAGGCCGAAGTCGCGGTCGCCCAGCGACATCCAGGTGTCTGCGCCCAGCTTGTTCAGCGTCTCCAGCGCCCGGTGGCCCTCATCCGCGACGCCCCAGCCCTGGTTGCGGTCGATCACATTGCCCAGGCTGTAGGTCAGGGTGTCGATATCGGGCGACACCCAGAGACCGTGAAAGTTATCGTCATCCGCGACGTTGCCGATCACCGACAGTGCCACGTCCGGCAGAGCTGCCAGGCCCTCGGCCATCTTGGCACCGCCGACGCCGCCGGCCAGCAGCGTCACCTTATGTTTGCCTGCGCTGCTCATTCCGCGGCCTCCAGCGCGGGGCGCTCCGGGAACATCTCGAGAAAGGCCAGCGGGTCGCGGCCCTGGCGATCCACCAGCGGCGCGATCACCTCGGGGTCGTGGTGTTCATAAACCTCGCGGACGCCGTAGGTCGTGCCGCGGCGCACCGGCACCCGGCCCGCGGCGCGAATGATCTGCACCAATTCGCGGGCGGTGATTTCCTGGCCGTGGTCCGATCCGGCCGCGCGGGAGATGCTTTCGTTCATCAGCGTGCCGCCGAGGTCATTGACCCCGCGCGACAGCATCTCTTGCGCCCGCGCCGCGCCCAGCTTGGTCCAGCTAACCTGGATGTTGTCGATCCAGCCGTGCAGCATGATGCGCGAGACCGCGTGCATCAGGTCCACCTCCAGCGCGGTGGGGCCGGGGCGCACCTTGTCCGGGTTCTGCGCCCAGAGGGGCGATTCCGTGTGCACGAAGGAGAGCGGCACCAGCTCGGTAAAGCCGCCGGTGTCCTTCTGGATGTCGCGCAGCAGGCGGATGTGCGCGGCCCAGTGCTGGGGCCCGTCGATATGGCCGTACATGATGGTGGCGGTGGTCGGGATGCCAACCTCATGCGCGGCGCGGATGATCTCGACCCATTTCTCGGCGCTCAGCTTGTTCTTGGTCAGCTGCATCCGCACTTCGGTATCGAGGATTTCCGCCGCGGTTCCGGGCATCGAGCCGAGGCCCGCCTCCTTCAGATCGGCCAGGAAGTCATGATAGGACATCTTGGTCTTGGAGGCACCGTACCAGATCTCAAACGGCGAGAAGGCGTGGATGTGCATGTCCGGCAGCGCCGCTTTGATGGCACGGACGACGTCGCGGTAATAGGTGCCTTCCATCTTTGGGTGCAGGCCGCCCTGGATGCAGACCTCGGTGGCGCCGCGGTCCCAGGCCTGCTGCGCGCGCGCCACGATCTGCGCGGGCTCCAGCCATTCGGCGTCCTTGTCCTCGCTGCGCTTGGCAAAGCCGCAGAAGCGGCAGCCCATGTAACAGATGTTGGTGAAGTTGATGTTGCGGTTGACCACGAATGACACCCGGTCGCCGTTGGCGCGGCGGCGCAATTCGTCGGCAGTGGCATAGACCGCTTCTGCATCGTCGCCCGTGGCGCGGAACAGCTCTGTGCCCTCGGCTTCGGAAACCTCTCCGCCTTCCAGAGCCATCTCCAGAATGGCGCGGACCGGGGCAGAGGCGGCGCTGACGGCAGCCGGGACTGCGGCAAACTTCTCTGCGGGGGGCTGGATGGTCATGCTGTTTCTCCCATGTGCTGCTGGTCGCGTGCCAGGCCGTTGGCCTGCGCCATGCCGGAGGCGCGGGCCAGAATTTCCGGGTCGATGAAGCCGCTTCCGGCGGCCAGGTAGCTGGGGTAGACCGTCAGCCGCTCGCGCAGCTGGAACCGGGCCTGGGTGCAGGAGGCGGCAAGCTGGCGGATTTCCGGCCATTCATGCTGCGGGTTGATGAAGTCGATGGTGACCGGCGAGATCCCGCCCCAGTCGTTGATGCCTGCGTCCAGGTAGGCCAGGTGGCGGGCGCTGAGATTCGGCGGCGCCTGCAGGCTGATGTCCGGCGACAGGATGATGCGGGCTGCCGCGATGGTGCGCAGCATGTCTTCCAGCGGCGGCTCCGGGTGGTTCGCCATGGCGATATCCGGCTTGCGCTGGAAGTTCTGGATGATCACTTCCTGGATGTGGCCGTGGCGGGCGTGGGCGTCATTGATCGCGTGCAGCGCCTCGATCCGCTCTTCGAAGGTTTCTCCGATTCCGATCAGAAGGCCGGTGGTGAACGGCACCCTTTTCTCGCCTGCTCGCTCCAGAGTGCGCAGCCGCTGCACCGGAACCTTGTCAGGGCAGGCATAATGCGGCTGGCCCTTGCGGGTCAGGCGGCGGCTGACGGTTTCCAGCATCATGCCCATCGAGGCTGACACCGGCCGCAAGAGGTCGATCTCTTCGCTGGTCAGCGTGCCGGCATTCACATGCGGCAACAGCGAGGTTTCCCGCAGCACCAGCGCGCACATCTCGGCCAGATAGGCGGTCAGGCTGGAATAGCCGAGCCTCTCCAGCGCTTTGCGTGCCTTCTCGTAGCGCAGTTCCGGTTTCTCGCCGAGGCTGAACAGCAGCTCCTTGCAGCCTTCCCGTTCGCCGCGGCGGGCGGTGGCCAGCACCTGCTCCGGCGTCATGATGTTCGCCTCGGGCGAGTCGGGATGCTTGACGAAGGTGCAGTAGCCGCAGGTGTCACGGCACATGTTGGTCAGCGGCACAAAGGCCTTGCGGGAATAGGTGACGGTGCGCCCCCAATGGGCATCGCGGATCTGGCGGGCGTGGGCCATCAAGGCGTGCAGGTCCCCGGTCACCGCCCAGGATTCACTCGGTTTGGTCAGTTGAATGTTCATGGGCTCCTCCTGCATCTAGGTTTGTGGGAGTCCCGGATTCTGTCAACAAAATTTTTGACTACTAGATAAAAAATATTACCAGAATGCTTGTTAACAATATGAAATTAAAAGAAACAATGCGCATTGCGTAGTGCAGAGGTATATTTTTATTGACTGTGTGCTAAAAATTTGACTAGCTGGTAAAAAACAAGAAACATGATGAATGACGCCATCCGACTCACCCGTGAGACGGGTCCGGCGCAATGGGAGGAGAACGGCCGTGCTGATTGGAACGCCAAAAGAGCTGGCGCCAGGTGAAAACCGTGTAGCGATGACGCCGGAGTCTGCGGCGCAGCTGCAGAAGCTGGGGTACACTTGCGCGATCGAGACCGGGGCGGGGGCTGCGGCGGGGTTTTCCGATGCGGCTTATGA
>NZ_JAHVJQ010000015.1 GCF_019801145.1 Leisingera aquaemixtae | reverse complement strand
GCAGCTCGTTCCAGCCAAACGTCCGCCGCGCCGCCTCAGCCTGCTGCCGCGTCAGCCCGCAAAGCGGCCCGCCGCCGCGCTCCTCAACAGGCTCTCCCATGCTCCGACCTCCGCTGACCCAACCGGCTGCTGCTCCCAGCCTGCCGCAATCAGGCCGCATCCGGCAACCGTGCCAACGCCGCAGGCCGGCGGTTCCCCTGTCTCCGGGGCCAGTGCGTGCCCCTGATATCAAGGCCTAATATCCAGGCCTTGCGAACCGGTAATCGGCACATTGCAAAACCGCGTTTGCTAAACGGGCATCCTCAGGGTGTGCTTTCGCCCCAGAGCACTGAAAACTCGCCTGCGGCGGGCATCCAAGCTGGCGCAGGCTGCACTGGCCGTCCTTCAAACCGCCTGCAAAAACTGTGCCAGAATGCACGTACTCAGCATTTACAAACAATAACATTCAAATTAATGATTATGTATGGGCAGAATACAACAATTTTCCCGCCGCACTTTTCTGTACCAAGGCGCCTGTCTGGCGGCTCTTGGCAGCCAGGCTGAGATTGTGCGTGCAGATTTGCCGATTGGTTCGTCAGCATGGATCACAACATTATCGGACGGGTACTTGTCATTACCGCCTGAAATGGTGTTCGGGGCGATGCCGCAGAAAGAACTCGAAGAGCTGCTGGCCCGCCATCAGACCAGCCTCAGCAAGTATGAGCCAAATTGCAACGTTGTGTTGTACCGTGATGGGGAAAACACGGTGTTGTTCGACGCGGGCGCCGGACCGGATTTCATGGCCACATCCGGCAAGCTTCCGGAAACTTTCGACGCGATTGGCTTGTCCCCCGATGAAATCACACACGTTGTACTGACACATGCCCACCCGGATCACATCTGGGGAGTTCTGGATGGTTTTGATGATCCGTTCTTTCCCAAGGCCGTTCATCTCTTTGGCCGGAAAGAGTGGGATTACTGGTGGAACCCTGCAACAGTGGATTCCATTGGGGCCGATCGCGCATCATTCGCTGCAGGTGCGAAGCGGCGAATGGAAGCAATCGAAGATCAGGTCGAGTTTTTTGATGACGGGCAGGAGATCCTCCCCGGTATCGCAGCACGCGCAGCCTACGGTCACACGCCCGGTCATATGGCGTTTGAGGTCCGCAAAGGCAACGACGCGCTGATGGTTGTCGGAGATGCGCTCGGCAACCCTCATGTCGCGTTCGAACGTCCCGGTTGGCTCAATGGCACAGATCAGGATCCAAAGGCCGCGGCAACCGCCCGAAAATCGCTGCTGGAACAGATTTTGGCAGAGCAGATGAGGCTCGTTGGCTTTCACCTGCCAAGCGGCGGATTTGGCCGCGTTGAAAAGGCTGGTTCGGCCTATCGCTTTATCGGGGAGCCGTCATGAATCGGATTGTATTGATTGTTGCCGCTTTGGCCCTGCCAGCTTGGGCCAGCGAAGATATCGCAGACCAGTATCCGCAGAGTGTGCTGTACTCAAAACCGGTCGAGTACATTCCTGGCGTGTTTTCCGCCATTGGCGCAACCGCGCCGCCTACTTATGAAAACTCAGGCCACAACAACAATCTGAGCTTCATTGTGACGGGAGAAGGCGTTGTCGTTGTGAACGGTGGTGCGGCATATACGCTTGCCGAGGCTCTTCACCGGGAAATTCAGGCTGTCACCGATCAGCCGGTCAAGCTTGTCTTCAACGAAAACGGACAGGGGCATGCGATGCTCGGCAATGGCTACTGGTCTCAGATCGGTGTGCCCATAATTGCCCATGCGGATGCCGCGGCGGAGTTCGAGGAATATGGCCCGCAGATCCTCGAGCAGATGAAGAAATACAACCAGGATAAGGCAGAGGGCACTTACCTGGCGGGCCCGACCGAAACGTTCGACGACGAATACGTGGTCGAAATGGGCGAATTCCGCATCGAAGCCAGATACCTCGGGCCTGCGCACAGCCCCGGGGATATCTCGATATGGTTGCCCAACCAAAACCTGGTCATTGCGGGGGATATGGCTTTTCACGAGCGCATGCTGCCGATTTTTCAGGATACCTACACCGCGGATTGGCTTGAAACCTGGGACAATGCGTTTGAGAGCCTGGGGGCAGCCTATGTCATCCCGGGGCATGGCCATCCGACGAACATGGATCAGGTCCGCAGGTATACACGCGACTACCTGATATTCCTGCGCAGCAGAATTCAGGAACATATGGACGCCGGCGGAGATCTGGCCGAAGCCTATTACGTTGACCAGTCGCCCTACGCCCACCTGGATACATTTGAGGAACTGGCAGCAAAGAATGCCGGCCGTGTTTACGAGCAAATGGAATTTGAATAACTCAGGACCTCTGTGAAACCGGATGCCGCTTCATCAGCCGATGCGTGGCAACTGCCCCTGCCCACATCGCGAACACTGCTATCCATGCGGTCAGTGAAAAGGCCGACCCGCCCGACAGGCCGGCACCGACCGCACAGCCCCCTGCTAGCATTGCTCCGAAGCCCATAAGGACGGCCCCGGCGAGATACCGTTCCATCGGGGTGTCTGCGCCGAACCTTTCAATTTCCCAGTCACCCGAATGAATGGCTGTTGCAGCGGCGCCCATTGCGACCCCGGGAACGAGGCCAATGCCAAAAGACAGTTCCACGTTCCGCTCCGCAACCAGCGCCATTAGGGTATCCGTGGCAGGGCCGGTGAACGTGACTGACGATACCGGCACGATTTCAAACGATGTTTGGGCAATCGCAAACGTCATCAGCCAGCCAATCGCCACCGCTCCCCCGACACCCGCAGCTGGCACCATCGTTGCCACGGGCACCTTCTGCGCGACTGCAAACGCTATTGCCAGCAGCAATCCTGCCATTGCCAAAATGGCGTAAACAGCGGTTGGCAAGCCAAATATCATGGACAGATCCCGCGCCGCGCCGCCAGAGACCATCCAGATACCGGCGAGCGTCTCACGTGCCGGGCTGAGCACTCCCGTAAAAGCCGCCTGTGCCACTAGTGTCAGGATCAGCCCCGTGACCAATGCCCGCAAGTTGCCGCAAGAGGCCAAAACCAGCAGCCGCGACGCGCAGCCGCGCGCCAAAACCATTCCGGTGCCGAACATCACGCCGCCGATCAAGGCACCACTGATGCTGCCTGTTGAAGCGATCGCACGCGTGCCGGACAGCTCCAGAAAATCCAGGGCAACAGATCCCTGAACAAGAGCCAGTGCCGACATGAAGGCAATCAGCCAAACCGCCAAGCGGGGCCCAAGCCGGCCGTCGGCAACCTCCACCGTGGCAGCACGCAAACAGAAATGGGATTTCTGTGCTGCGGCCCCGAACATGATGCCAACAACCAGCCCGGCAACGGCCAAAGCACCGGCATCCCCCAGCAGATCGATGAGCATCTCCATGGATAGAAACTCTCACTCGGTTACGTGGCTGTCCTTGTCTTTTGTCAAATGCCGACTGCACGGCCGTCGGCCTGCACGCAAACGGGGCAAGGTCCACAGTTTGCTCAAAGAAGAACCTGCCGCTCCGCCTCTCCCGGCGGCTGGCCGCATTTCCCTTCAGTTTCCAACAGCCTCTTCGACGATTTCCGACAGCAGGGCCTCGACCTTGTCCATCGGACCGTCCGGATAGCTCCGGTAGCCGACCTGAACTCCGCTTTCGTCCTCGGTGACAAATATCCCGTAAGGGCAATAACCGATGTTCATCGGGTCAGCTTCCATCACTTCACGCGAGATTTTTGCGGAGCAGAAGATAAAGATATCCGCGGCAGAGAAGATCTGCTTGTCGCTTCCAACATCGGCCCCTGTGCGGTTCAGCATCTCGCCAACATGGCTCACGTAGTCAATGACCAGCCCCTCGCCGACGATTGCAGATTCAACTGCAAATGTGGCGTCATCAAAACTGCCGTCAAAAGGAACTGTGACAATCTCTCCGGCAATGGCCTGGTTTGCCAAAACGCCAGCGATTGCAGCGGCTGCAACACAGTGGTTCATGATAGTATTCCTCCTCCAGGCCCGCTTTTCACGTATAGAGCGGCAGGGCCATGGCACCGGCCGCCCTCTGTTTCCCTATCCAAACATGTCCGAGGTGATGCCCGCGTACCAGCCAATCGATTCTTCGTAGGTGGCTTTCCTCAGGTCGGCGTCTTCGCCGGTCTGGCTGATAAAACCATCCACCTTGGCGATTTTTTCTGGGGTGGCCTCATAGGTCGCACCGACCTTGACCCCGTCATTGGTGCCGATCAGCGACCAGCAAGTGTTCGAGAACTTGGCCGGAAATACCTTGGACCCGGTGAGCGCGCCGCGAACTGCATTCGCGCAAACCTTCGCTTGGCTGTTGGCGGAAAATCCAGACTTCGGCATATCCCCCTGCTGGCTGGCATCACCCAGGACGTAGATGTCAGGATTTGCCTTCGACGACATGTCGGCTGCGTTCACAGGAGCCCAATTGCCATCGGTCACCCCCGCCATTTCCGCAATGCGGCCTGCTTTCATCGCCGGGATCACATTGCAGACGTCAACCTTGGTTTCTTCTCCGTCGATGGTCACCGTCATGGCATCCGGGTCCACAGAAACGTTGCCGCCGCCGAAATCCTCTCCGATCCAGTCAACCATTCCTTCGTAGTGGTTTGCCCAGCCTTCCTGGAACAGAGCCATCTTGGAGAACTTGGGCTTTGGATCGGCAACAATGATCTTGGCGGCCGGGTTTCTGGCTTTTAAAACATGCGCCACCATCGAAACCCGCTCATAGGGTCCCGGCGGGCAGCGGTACGGGTTCGGCGGCGCCACCATCGCAAAGGTTCCCCCTTCGGGCATCGCCATGATCTGCGCCTTCAGAAGCTCCGTCTGGGAACCGGCCTTGTAGGCATGGGGCATCTTGTTCTGTGCCGAGACATCCCACCCCTCTACCGCTCCATCAACAAAGTCGATACCCGGACTCAGGATCAGCTTGTCATAGGGGAGGAATCCGCCGCCAGCCAAGGAAACGGTCCTGGCATCCGGATCAACCCCAGTGGCCCAATCGTGGATGACGTTGATACCATAGCCAGCTGCCAGCGTTCCATAGCTGTGCGCGATGCCGGAAAGCTCTTGGAAACCGCCCAGATACAGGTTGGAGAAGAAGCAGGTGTAATAGGTCCGCGACGGTTCGATCAGCGTGACATCAATCTCGCCCTTGCTGTCCTTGGCGATGTAGCGGGCTGCGGTTGCACCGCCTGCCCCGCCGCCGACAACCACGACCCGCGGCTTGCCCTGCGCCAAGACGGCCGGCGCCGACAGCCCGGCAGCGACTGCACCGGCGGTCCCAAGAAATGTGCGTCTGTTGAGTGTCATCGCGTTTCCTCCCCTTTTGCCACTTTTACTCCGGGTTCTTGAAATACGCGGCCAAGGCCGCGATTTCCTCGTTGCTCAGGCGCCCGGCAATCATCTGCATCACAGGATGGGGGCGCTGCTTCTCCTTGTAGGCGTGCATGGCAATGATAAAGTCCTCATCCGGCCAAAAGACGATGGACGGGATGCCCTCATCGCCGCCTTCAATCTGATGGCAGGTTGTGCATTCGCTGCTGAGATAGGCGCCGTATTCCGGGTCGCCCTGAATCGCCAAAATCCCGGGATCCACTGAGTGGTCCGTTCCTTTGGCCGTCGGGTCAGCCTCCGGGATGTCCCGCGGATTGTCCGAGAACTTGCGCAGGTAGGCGATGACATTGGCCCGGTCTTGCGGGTCTTTCAGTCCTGGAAAGCTCATCCGGGTTCCCGACGCAAATGAGCGCGGATTTTCAACGTAGGCCGACAATGTGTCCGCATGCCATTCCAGGCCGGAGTTTCCCGCACGCTCAAGGCTCTTGGAGTAGTTGAACCCTTCAAGCCCTGCAGCTTTGCGCCCGAAGACGCCGTTCAGATGCGGGCCGATCCTGCTTTCAGCACCTTCTCCAACCTGATGGCAGCCCTTGCATTTCTCGAACACAAGTTTTCCGGCCTCTGCATCGCCAAGTTCTGCTGCAGCGCCGGCCGCGGGGGAAAGAACCCCGGCCACTGCAGCAAACACCTGTGCGCCCGGCCACCGCATGATCAGCTTCCGAATGACTTGAGGTATACGATGACCGCGTCGATTTCGTCCTGCTTCCCGAGGCCGGCAAAGGACATCCGCGTCCCCTTCATATAGGCCTTGGGTTTGGCAAGGAACGCAGCCAGCTCTTCGTCGGTCCAAACAAGCCCCTCCTCAGCCGCCGCTTTCATCGCCTTGGAGTATTTGAAGCCTTCGATGGCACCCGCAGTGGCACCGGCAATCCCGTTCAAGGCCGGACCCGTGCGATGCTTGGCGCCTTCGCCAACCTGATGGCAGGACTTGCATTTCTTGAAAACCTTTTCACCGCTTTCGATCATCTCGGGGTCAAGCGCTGCAGTGTCCTCAACTTCCGCAGATCCCTCCGAAGCCCCTTCAGATTTTGCTTGGGCTTCCTGCTCAGATGCTTGTACTCCCACGGCCCCTGTCTCTTCGGGCGTCACGTCCAGAACGGCCGCGCGCATGGCGATTTTAACATTTTCCTTGCAGTCCTCCATGCACGGCTCATCCATCCAGAAATGCGCCTCGGCGGTTTCGCGGTCATCCACGATGAATCCGTCGGCATTCGGCATGTCCACCTCGAGAAAATTCTCGTGCGTCAGCGTGAATTCATCGTCGACGATGTCGTTGGAATAGAGGATGTAGGCCACGATCGCATAGACCTCATCCGGTTCCAGCGACTGCGCGTTTCCAAACGGCATTGACCGGTTCACATAGTCCCAGACCGTTGAAAGATAAGGCCAATAGGATCCAACCGTCTTTAGCGGATCCTTGTCGGCAAGCGTCCCTTCGCCGCCCGCCAGTTTGGGCCAGTTGCCGACGCCTTCAGCAAAATCCCCGTGGCAAACGGCACAATGTTCGGCAAAAACCTCCTCTCCGGTGAACACGTCGCCGGATCCTTCGGGAAGTCCGGTTCCATCCGGGGCAACATCCAGGTCCCAGGCGGTGATCTCTTCCGGCAGTGCTGGGCGGCCAAGGCCGAAGCTCCCTGCAAATGCGGGAACCGCCAGGCACAGGCCAAGGGCTGAGGCAGCGAACAGCTTATGATACTTCGACATTTTCCGCCTCTCCGTTTTCCTTGATCCACCAGGTCTGGATGCAATTGTTGTGGTAGATCGAGTTCTCTCCACGCACCTCCCGCAATTGCGCCTTGCTGGGCTGGACGTATCCGGTGGAATCCTTGGCGCGGGCCTGCAGCAGCATTTCCGATCCGTCCCAGTTGTAGTCCAGGTAGAAGCGGGTCAGCGCCTTGTCGGTGCCTGGTGCTGCCAGGCGCGCGGGCGTCCAGTTCTTGCCGCCATCGACAGAAACGTCGACTCCGGTGATCGAGCCGCGGCCGGACCAGGCCAGACCCGTGATCACCAGCGGCCCCGGTCCATGCGCGATCGGCGCCTGCGGGCTGGGCGCCGTGACAACCGATTTGGCGTCCATCACCCATGTCCACTTGCGTGACATGCCGTCCTCGAGCGTATCTGTATACTTGGACGTCTCTTCGCGGCTTTCAATGGCCATCCCGGTCACTTCGACCCGGCGCAGCCACTTGACCCACATGTTGCCTTCCCAGCCGGGCACCACCAGCCGGACAGGATAGCCGTGTTCTTTGCGCAGCGCCTCTCCGTTAGCCTTGAACGCAACCAGCACGTCATCCAGCGCCTTTTCCAGCGGGATCGAGCGGCCGTTGGAGGATGCATCAGCACCCTCGACATAGACCCACCTGCCTTCACGTTTGACGCCGGCTTCCTCCAGCAAAAGGCGCAGCGGCACGCCGGAATACTCCATGTTGTGGATCATGCCATGCGTGAACTGCGCGCCGTTCAACTGCGCGCCCGCCCATTCCATGCCGGTATTCGCCGCGCATTCGCAGAAATAAACACGGTTCTCACGCGGGAAGCGTTCAAGATCCTCATAGGTGAAGACAAGCGGCGTATCGACCAGGCCGTTGATCATCAGGCGGTAGTCCGCCTTGCTCAGCTCGATAGCGCCGGAATGGTGCCGTTCGAAGGCGCAGCCTTGCGGGGTGATCGTCCCGTCCAGCGCATGAATCGGCGTGAAGTTGATCGAACTGATCGTGTCGGCTGTCAGCCATTCGACGTTGCGCCGCACCACGTCCTTCTCAAACTGGATCGGCAAACCGTAGGGCGTTGCGTCCACGCCTTCTCCTGTTGCCTGCGCCCACTCCTGGACGTTGGTGATCAGCGGATCCGGGTCTGCGGCGCGGGTCGTCCCGGCAGCAGCCACCCCTACTCCAACGGCGGCTGCCCCGCTCAGGAATTGGCGGCGGGAGGGTGCCTTTGCTCTGGAGTTTGCACTCATTTTTGTTTGCCTCCGTTACTCGATCAGCAAATCTTGTTCTAGCGTTTCAAGGCCGTATGAGGCCGCGGTATCAGGCGCCGATCACCTCGACTGATGTATTCGGCCCGACGGTCACCGTGCCCTGATTGCGAATGTGGTTTTCAACGACGTCCCAGACCGGCGGGCCTTCGGTGCCTTCATTGACGCTGGCCCAGCCCGCCACGACGTAGGTTTTCGCCGGATCGATCGCCTCGCCGGTCTTGAGCAGGGTCATGTTGCTGATCCGCTGCCCCTGCGGCTTGGTCACGTCGATGCGGTAGCCAAGCCCTCCGACACGAACCATATCGCCGCCCTGCTGGTAATAGGGATCGGGGTTGAACAGGTTGTCGCCAACGTCTTCCAGGATAACGTGGATGAATTCACCGGTCATTTCAGTCCGGTAGGCATTCGGATACGTCATCGAGGTAACGTTCCACAAATCCTCGCGCGTGATGTCCTGACCCGGCAGGATCGAAGGCCCCCAGCGCACCCCTGGCGACATCGCGATATCTGCTTCCCGCTCGCTCAGCAGCGCATCGCAGATCAGGTCGTCCCAGGTGCCGTTGAAGTTGCCACGCCGGTAGAGCAGCGTATCCGTCTTTCCGATCACTTCGTTCAGCGCCGCTTCATAAGGCGCACGCTGCTCATCAATCAGCGCGGTGATCGCCGGATCGGGCGCAATCACGTCCGAGAAAATCGGGATCAGCTTGTGCTTCAGGCCCATCATCCGGCCATCCCGCACATCCAGGTCCACACGGCTGACGAACTTGCCGTTCGAGCCGGATGCAATGATGTGCGTTTTGTTGACCAGAACCGGCTCTGGCAGCGCGTCGTGGGTATGCCCGCTCAGGATCACATCAATCCCTTGGACACGACCGGCCATCTTCTTATCGACATCGAAACCATTATGGCTGAGCACGACAACCGCATCGGCGCCAACGTCGCGGACTTCATCCACCATGGCCTGCATGTTCTCGTCACGGATTCCAAAGGAGTATTCGGGGAACATCCAGCTGGGGTTCGCAATCGGCATGTACGGGAACGCCTGTCCGATCACGGCAACCTTGGCACCGCCGCGGTCGAAGAACTTGTAGGGCTTGAACAGCTCAGCCGGTTCGTCCCATTCAGCGTCGAATATGTTCTGCCCTAGGGCGGCAAATGGCAGCCCTTCGACGATTTCATTGACCCGGCCGCTGCCCAGGGTGAACTCCCAGTGGAACGTCATTGCATCGGGTTTCAGCGCGTTCATCACGTTGACCATGTCCTGACCGGCAGTGTGATAGCAGGTGTATGACCCATGCCATGTGTCGCCGCCGTCCAGCAGCAGCGCATCGGGGCGGTCAGCGCGGATGGCGTTGATGACAGTCGAGACCCGGTCCAGCCCCCCTACCCGGCCGTACGTCCGCGCCAGCGAAGTAAAATCGTTGTAGGTCAGCGCATAAGCGGATGGGCTTCCGTCTTCGATCCCATAGGCCTTGCGGAAGGCCGCGCCCGTCACATGCGGCATCTGCCCGCGTGCATCCCCGATGCCGAGGTTGACTTCGGGTTCGCGGAAAAATACCGGCTTCAGTTGCGCGTGAATATCGGTGACATGGATCAGGCTTATGTTGCCGTAGGTCTCGAATTCCAGCAATTGGTCCTGGGTCAGGCTCTGTTGCGCCGCCAGCCGGGCCCAATTCCCATAGCCGGACACCCCGTAAAGCGCCGAAGCTGCCATGGAAACCTGCAGAAAGTCACGTCGCGAAATCATCTTCGGCTTTCCCTTTTCACATCTAAATATGTGAATGTTATTGGTGTGAAATGCCCGCGCCAGGCATCCCCGGCGCGGGCGCAGCGTTACTGGCGGACTGCAGGGGTTTCGACCGAAAGCCCGTTGCCCCGCGATGCGACATAGAGCTCCAGCGCCCGGAACTCGTCCGAGCCTTCGGCAAACGTTTCGGCGCGCGTGTCGCGGATACAGCCGCGGAACCGGTTGTGGCGCGAGATCAGCTTGGCCTGTTTCAGCCGGTAGGTGGGGAAACCGTTGGTCATACCCTGGCTCAGATGGTCGGCACGGATCATATTGCCCCAGTTTTCTTCATGGCAGTTGGCGCAGCTGAGCTCCAACTGGCCATAGCGGGTATAATACATCTCTTTACCTTGCTCCCAGAACGGGGCCGCGGCGCCATCAATGGCAACGTTCACAGGCATGCCGCGTGACTGCAGGCCAATCAGTGCAACTATCCCCTGCATGTCGGCACCGGACCATTTCCAGGCATCCGCTTCCATACGATCGGTCCGGCACTTGTTGATCAGGTCCTCCATCACAACCAATTTGCCGCTTTCGGCATCGACCTTGGGCATTGATGCCTGCAGGCCCTTGAAGCTTTCCACGTCTTCATGACAGGAGGCACAGCTCTTGCCAGCCGCTCCATCCACAGTTCCGAAAAGGTCTGCGGCCTGATCGACGAATACCATTGCCGGATTGTCAAAATCGTCAGTCTGCAAGGCCTGCGTTTCGTCGGTACGGAAATGCCAGCCGGAATAGATCGTATCCAGGTTTTCCGCATGCGCCGGCGCTTCCGTCACCGAGATCATGTTCAGTTCTTCATTGATCACAAGTTTGTCTTCGTCCGGACCGGCTATCACTGCAACAGGATAGGCCAAAACTGCCGCGATCGCCGTAAGTGCCTTTTTGTTCATTGCTTTCCTCCCTTGGTGAACCAGCGCCAGCGTTCACAGGCGGGCGCTGATCTGCCTTAGTGGCCGAACCATCAGGCGACCTCGATCGACTTCTTGGTGTCGTAGACGGAGCCGTCGTCGTCATACCAGGTGAACACGAACTCCCCGGCTTCGGGCACAGTGGCCTCAAACTGGAAATAGGGGTTCGTTGAAATCGCAGGTTCCATCGTCACGTCCACCACCAGTTCTCCGTTGAACTCGCAGGTGAAACGGTTGATGATCGAACGCGGAATGACATTGCCTTCCTTGTCCTTGCGCTGACCGCTTTCCATCTTGTGGCTGATGAGAGTCTTGATTGTGACCGCTTCACCTGCGGCGGCAGTCTTTGGAACCTTGACGCGGGGTTTAACTCCAGATGCCATTGGGTGATCTCCTGTTCTTCAGGGCGCGAGGCGATCAGCCGCCGCAGCCGCCAATTGTCACTTTTACGGTCGCCGAGGCCTTGGCGAAGCTGCCATCAGCCATCTTGGCCACCGCGATCACATCCTGCGTTCCAGCAAGACGGATGCGCGTGGAAGCGGTCTGTGCAGCTGCCAGCGGGCCAAAGTTGAAGGTTGCGACGCCCGGCTCCGGGTTGCCCGCAGCCACAACCAAGATCGCAGTGGCACCCGGGGCGCTGACTTCGATCGGAACGGTGTTGCCGTTCTCAGCGATTTCCGGCGCCGTCAAAGCTACCCCGCCCTCGGCCATATCCGCTCCGCCCGTGAATGCTGCAATCGCGTCTTCAGCAGCCGCGTTTGCGCGGAATGGTGCCACGGCCAGCACCGCGGCGCCCAGGCCCAGGCCCAGCGTCTCGCGACGAGTAAGTTCCATCTTCAGTCTCCTTTGCGTCCTTCGGGTTCCGTGCTTGCGGACACGGTCACTGCTCCTTCAGCGTCGCAAGAAATGCGACGACATCTTCGATTTCCTGTGCGGTCAGGATCGAGGTCAGCGGTGCAGAAGGAGCCTTGCCGGTATAACCGTCGCCAGGGCGGATATAGCCTTCGTCCTTGTAGAAAGCCGGCATCACCGTTCCTTCAAAGGTCATCTTGGCGTTCGCCACCAGTCCGCGAAGCTCCGCCTCGGTCCACCGGTCACCGGCACCGTCAAGCATCGGGCCGACTTCCCCATGAAACGGAATATCTGCCAGGGCTGTGACCTCATGGCAGGCGACACAGTTGCCTTTCGATTTTTCGCCAACAATGACCGCTCCGTTGGCCGCGTCACCAGCGACGCCGGTCAGCGGTTCCGCAACGGCGCCATACTCGTCGTATTGGATTTCCTTTGGACTGGTCTCCGCCGCGATGGCAGCAGCGCCTGTCAATGCACAGGCCAGAGTAATGAGTCTCAGCTTCATGATCCCTCCCATTTGCTGCCGCGCGGCAGTGCTTTGCGGCCCAACGACTTTGTGTACCGTAGTCGACGAACAAGGCATGTCGCAACATTAAATTCATTTTCATGAATTTTTTTATATGTATCCAGCAAAATCAGTCTTGAGCAACATTGTTGCGCTCACGAATTCGCCGTGCGTGGTACCGTTGAAAATCTTCCCCGTTTTCAATCTCGTACCGTTTCTCGTTGACCCAGGTAAAAAGGTCCAAGGTGGTTTCCTTGGAAAACGCGCCCGGCATAACTGCGACTGCAGCTTCGATCGCCGTGGCATCCTCAGGCACCTCGCCGGGCAGGAAAACGAGCGTTGGCGTGAACAATATGCCCCATTTGCGCATCAGCGATCTTTGCTCGCTCTCCTCTCCGTCAAAATCAACCGCCGTTGCGCTTCCGTGCAAATCCAGTTGAACGGCAAAGAAGTTTTCTTCGATGTAAGCGGCCATGTCAGGCTGCGGGAAAACTTCCTCGTGCATTTTCTTGCAGTAGATGCAGCCCTGCTGTTCGATGAACAACACCAGCCGTTTGCCTTCCCCGGAAGCCTCTTCAAGGTCCTCGCGGAGGTCCTTGAATGTGTCGCGCATCCAGGGCGTTTTGTGGAGGCCGTCATCGCCAACCTCTGCGGCAGAAACCACCCCGGCGATCAGGCACGCTATCATGGAGACAAGAATTCGTTGCATGGCTTCCTCCCGTACTAGCCTATTGCTGCCAGCCACGGCATGTGGTCCAGCATCCATTGTGCGATCAGATTTATGGAGTTGGTTGCGATCAGCAGGCCGAAGAGTATCAGCAGACCGCCCATCGCCTTCTCGATCAGCCCCAGGTGTTTTCTGAAGCGCGCCATCCATTGCATGAATGGCCGCACCAGAAGCGCCGCCAGAACAAACGGTGCGGTCATGCCGACACCATAGACGAACAGCAAACCGGCTCCCCTCCAGGCGGTTTCCGCTCCTGCGGCCGTGAACAGAATGGCAGCCAGAACCGGCCCGACGCATGGCGTCCAGCCAAACGCGAAAGCCAAGCCGAGGACATAGGCTCCGGCGGGGCTGACGTCCGAGGTCTCCCCGATATCCGCGCGGATCTGGCGATATAGAATTCCGACCCGAATGACGCCCAGAACATGCAGCCCCATCGCAATGATGATTGCCGCCGCAATCCATCGCAGAATGTCAAAATACTCCCGGACCAGCTGCCCGAAGACCGAGGCCGTAGCGCCAAGGGCCATGAAGACCGTTATGATGCCCGCGGCAAATGCCATCGCCGACAATGTTGCCCGGCGGCGGACAGCCCCCGGAACATCGGAACCGGCCGAAATCTGCTCCATGCCTACGCCAGCCAGATAGCTGAGGTAAAAGGGGACAATCGGCAATATGCAGGGGGAAAGAAACGATAGCAGGCCTGCGGCCAACGCCCCTGCGAAAGTAATGTCGAGCATGGCCAATTCCGCCCAGGAATGCTATCATTCACATATTCAAATTAACAAAGATGTAATCCCATCGTCAATCGGAGCTTGTAGTGCGTCGCTTCCTTCCCCTTCTGCTGTCTGTTGCGCTGCTGGCTGCGCCCATGGTTTCACGGGCTGAAATGACACTGCTGATGGCGGAAGAGAACGGCTGCATGTGGTGCGCGCGCTGGGATTCCGAAATTTCCGGGACTTACCCAAAAACCCCCGAAGGAAAGATTGCGCCCCTGCGGCGTCACGACATTCACCGCCCCACACCAGGGGATATTGCACTGGAAAAACCTCTCTACTTCACACCGACCTTTGTCTTGCTTGAAAATGGCAAGGAGGTAGGCCGCATCGAAGGCTATCCGGGCGAGGATTTTTTCTGGGGCCTGCTCGGTGTTCTGCTGCGCGGCAGAGGAGTATCGATTGAGGCCTCTGGCTAAAGCGCAGCAGATCACATAAATTGTTTTGAATACGTGAAGCCAAGAAAGCGAGGCGATCTTGTTGGACAAACCTTCGAAACTGCCAGTGTTCTCCAAGGATATGTGCGCCGAGGACTTGGACAGGATGATGGAGAATGCAGAAACGGCATCGAACTTCCTCAAGGCGATCAGCCACGAGGGACGCCTGATGATCTTGTGTTATTTGTCGTCGGGGGAAAAATCCGTCACGCAGATGGAGGAAATGCTTTCGGCCCGGCAGGCCGCGGTATCCCAGCAATTGTCCCGCTTACGATTTGAAGGCCTCGTCAAAACGCGGCGCGAAGGAAAAGCGATCTATTACAGATTGGCTGACGACCGATCCACAAAGATCCTGGAAGTCATCTACGATCTGTTCTGCCGGGAAAAATAAGGGCCTGTTTGAAACACAGCCAGCTTTGGGAGGAGACTGGCCATGTTCGAAATCTTGGGAGATGCCAACTCCGTGGCCCTGATCGGGCTTCTTGGCGGAATTGTCCTGGGCCTGGCAGCCCGCATCGGCCGCTTTTGCACTCTGGGAGCGATCGAAGACTGCCTCTACGCGAATGACGACCGTCGGCTGCGGATGTGGGCTGTTGCGATCGGTGTCGCCGTCATTGGCAGCCATGCTGCAATGGCCTTTGAATGGTTCGATCCGTCAGGGACCCGTTACCTGGCTCAAACATGGAACCCGATTGGCTCGGTGATCGGGGGGCTGATGTTTGGTTACGGCATGGCCATCAGTGGCAACTGCGGCTACGGCGCGCTGGCGCGGCTTGGCGGCGGTGATTTGCGGTCCTTTGTCATCGTTTTGATTATTGGCCTTTCAGCCTATGCCGTCATGTCGGGTCCGCTGGCGCATATGCGGATCTGGGTTTTCCCGGTGGAAATGGATCTCAGCGAAACTCAGAGTCTCAGCTTTCTTGCTGAACGGCTGACTTCTATTCCAGCGGAATTTGCCGGCTTGCTGGCCGGTGCTGCCTTGGTGGTTTTCGCAATGGCAAGCCGCCGGTTTCGTAGCAGTCCTTCGCAAGCCTTATGGGGAGCTGCAGTAGGGTTGGCAATCCTGTCCGGCTGGGTCGGCACATATTGGGTCGCAACCCATGGTTTCGACGGGGAAACCGCACAGACCCATACCTTCGCCGCACCTTTGGGAGACACGATGCTCTACCTCATGACCGCATCGGGAACCACGCTTTCATTTGCAGTCGGATCTGTCTCCGGCGTGCTCATTGGTGCTTTCCTGGGTTCCTGGTCCAAAGGCCACTTTCGCTGGGAAGCTTGCGAGGATCCGCGTGAACTCAAGCGGCAAATGGTGGGAGCCGCGATAATGGGGCCCGGGGCGGTAATCGCTGTCGGATGCAGCGTCGGACAGGGCATTTCGGCCTTCTCCCTTCTGGCCTACAGCGCACCCGTCACTTTCGCAGCGATATTTGCCGGGGCTGCTCTCGGGCTTAGGCAACTCGTCACAGGTTTGCCGTTTGTTGCAGGACGTTAAAATCCGGATCTTTTGCAAGCAAGAAACCCTTTCTGCATCCCATCTTCCAAAAATGGCGAGATTGGCTTGCAGTGACAGCTTAGGCAGCAGTTGAATAGTGTCTCCCAACGTCAGCAATATGTAAGCTTGCTGCTTGAACACGTTTCAGCGCCACCAGCTGACTGTGGTCGGCATACTGCAACCGCAACGCAGCCCGACCGTGGCATTGGCGATAGAGGCCGGCAGGACGTTCGGGCCTTCGCCGCAAACAGCTATGCCGCGGCAACAGCATCAGATGCAGAATACTCAGACGCAGCCGTCTTGGGCTTCATCGTTTTAACTTTCTGGCTGACTGCGCCTGTATGGCGTTCACCTGCCGGCACGCCCGGCCCCTTAAGCTTAGTATTGTCTAACGGCGGGTACTTCCGGGAAGACTGTCAGAGGCTGATGTGCTAAGGGGACAGACCTTGCTCCCCGAGGTCAGACAGGTTTCGATTTCCTCAAAGTTCAGCGTTTCCCTCGTTTCCAGTTCGTGAACCAGGAGGCTGACCCCTGCCCGATGGGTTTGAAGAAGCTCCGTAGCTGCCGTCTCAGCTGTTTTCAGCAGTTTCATCACCGCTCTATCCACCTGAGCGGCTGTCTCGTCGGCATGCTCTCGCGGCTGGGCGATGGATTGTCCTAGGAAGGGGTGATCTTCACTCTGCCGCAAGTCAATCGGACCGATTTCCTCAGTCATGCCCCAGCGTGCCACCATGGACCGGGCAAGCGTGGTTGCGCGGTTGATGTCGTCATCCGCACCGGAGCTGACTGTGCCGGTCAACAGCTTTTCTGCCGCACGGCCGGCCAGCAGGATCATCAGTTGGGCGCGCAGGTAATCTTCCGGCAGGGTATGGTGCTCTTCGCGGCTCAGCATATGGGTGCCGCCCAGGGTGCGGCCGCGTGGAATGATCGTGACCTTATAGAGCGGATCAGCTTCAGGGGTAAAAAAGGCTGCAGCTGTATGGCCGGCTTCATGCACAGCCAAACGGTGCCGCTCTTCGGGTTTGAGAGCCAGAGTCCGCACGGTTCCCATCATCACTTTATCCCGGGCTTCCTGAAGATCCGCACTAGTAATGTCCGCGGCATGCCGCCGGGCTGCATTAATGGCGGCCTCGTTCAACAGGTTTTTCAAGTCAGCGCCGGAAAATCCGGGGGTTCCTTCGGCGATGGTGCTGAGATCGTCAGGACTGCAGAGCGGCAGGCCGCGGGCATGAAGATCGAGAATGGCGCGCCGGGCCGGCAGATCGGGCAGGTTCAGTGTGACGTGGCGGTCGAAACGGCCGGGGCGCAGCAGCGCCGGGTCCAGCACGTCCGGCCGGTTGGTCGCGGCCAAAACCACCACCGCTTCCTTTCCCTCGAACCCGTCAAGCTCTGCAAGGATTTGGTTCAGTGTCTGTTCGCGCTCATCGTGGCCGCCGCCAAGCCCAGTGCCGCGGGTGCGGCCAATGCTGTCCAGTTCATCAATGAAAATCACCGCCGGGGCGGCTTTGCGCGCGGCTTCGAACATCTTCCGCACCCGGCCGGCGCCAACACCAACAAAGACCTCGATGAACTCTGATCCTGAGGTAGAAAAGAACGGCACACCCGCCTCACCGGCGAGTGCCTTGGCCAGCAAGGTTTTGCCGGTTCCGGGCGGGCCCATCAGCAAAACCCCATGCGGCACCTCAGCGCCGACTTTGCTGAAGCGGTCGGGCTCGCGCAGGAACTCGACAAGCTCAGCCACCTCGCGTTTGGCCTGCTCCTGGCCTGCAACGTCATCAAACGTGGTTTGCGGGCGGGTTTCGCTGGGTTTGGAGAACCGTCCGCTGAAGATCCCGCCCAGCCCAGGTGAACCCAGGCCCCCGCTGATCCGGCTGAACATCCGCCGCTGAAACCAGAGATAGACCGCAAGGATCAAAACCCAAGGCAGCATGTAAGACAGAACCGAAACGCCTCGCGGCGGTTTGGCGGTAATTTCCACCCCCTTGGCTTCAAGCAGCGGCAGCAGATCCGGGTCGCCTTGGGCCGGGATGGCGGCACGAACGGGTTCGGTTCTGTTTGAACTGCCGCTGACTACCGTGATGTTGTATTCTTCCAGTAAAACTCGGGTTACCTCGCCGCGCTGAACCATTGCTTTCAATTCGCTGTAAGGCACGGATTGAACACCAGCGCCTGAGATTAGCAGGGCCCAAAGCATTAGGCTGCCGAAAAGGGCAGCCCAGATCAGCCCCCGCACCAGCGGCAGCTGCCAGGGAGGTCCGGTCCCATTCGGTTCATTCTCGCGGTTGTTTTCCATTGCGCCACCACATGCTGTCAGCATTCCTGATTTCACGTGTCCAGGCATTGCGCCAAATCAACTCCGGGAAAACCCAGGATCTTCTCTGCTTTCCTGGCGTCTTTCACCGGTTTCAAGCAGGCTGCGCCACGCGCCTGCCAATAAGGATGCGATGCTGATTCCGTTGCTTTCGTGAGGGATGCTGTCCGTGGAGACAATCCTGCGGGCGCCCGCTGCTAAAACTCGGGCATAGGCCCCGTCAGCAAACACAGCATGTATCACCACACAGATTGGCGGGCTTTCCCGCACAGGCGGCAACTGTTCGATGGATCTGACCAATGTGCCGCCGGAGGAGGCTATGTCATCCAAAATGACAGGAGTACCGGCCGTCAGCGCTACCCTGGACGGGGCACTGATTTCTACCTGGTGATCGCCGCTTCGGTGTTTACGAAACACCTCGAAGCGGCACCCGGCCTGTGCCGCAACCTCGGCCACCCATTGCCGGCTTTCTTCATCGGGACCGATCAGGACGGGGTCGGCGACGTTCCGGGCGATCCAATCGGCAAGTGCCGGAGCTGTGGCCACCCGCCGTGTGGGAACTGAAAAAAGTTCTGCCAGATCCTGAATCCGGTGCAGATGCGGATCCGCAGTTATAAGCCAGTCAAAGCTTTCCTCAAGGCAGGCTGCAAACAACGGCGCGCTGACGGCCTGCCCGGCAGCAAAGCGCCGGTCCTGGCGCATATAGCCAAGGTAGGGCGCAATCAGCCCGATTCTGGCCGCTCCCATCTCACGGGCGGTGGCTGCCGCAAAACGCAGCGGCAATAAATGCCGGTCGGGATCCCGCAATGTGCACAATATGGCCAGATCGCAGCCCGCAACGTCCCCTTCCACGGTTATCAGGCTCTCACCATCCGGGAAGTGCCGCCAGCCGATTGGCACGATCCGGGCGCCAACCGACTGAGCAAGACGGGCGCCCATAGGCATCATGGCGGAAAACGGAGCAAGAACGGGAGTCATCGCTGCCTCCTGATGGTAAACGGACCAGTCTGGCGCGCGGTATAGTCCCGCGCATATGCAAGCTCTCCCGGGGTTTCCGAGTGGATTTCAAAAAGGGGTTCGGCACGTTGAATTCTGTCACCGGGGCGGGCCAGCAGCAGAATCCCGGCGCGCGCGCGCTGCGGTGCACCTGCAAGTTTGGCAATCCGGGCAATCAGGCGATTGTCGATTGCGGTGATTGTCCCGCTGTGCGCGGCAGTCACAAGTGTCCGGTGCGCAGCGGCTTCCGGTTCTCTAAACCCGCCCTGCGCTTCGCATATTGCCATGAAACGCTGCTCGGCGGCGCCGCTGTCCAGCAGCTTTGCAGCGGTGTCTGCGCCGGCTCCCGCCGCACCGCCCAAATCAAGCAATTGTCCCGCCAGCGTCAGCGCCCGGGTGCGCAAATCCGCAGGCGCATCCGGTGTCCGGCGCAGCACTTTCAGCACATCCGCCGCTTCCAGTGCCGGACCGATCCCGCAGCCCACCGGCTGGCTGCCGTCACTGACGTGGACTTTGAGTTCCAGCCCGATCGCTGCTGCAACCGCTTTCAATCGCGCTGACAGAGATGCGGCCGCTGCCGGAGAGCGGACTTTGGCGGTAGGTCCTGCAGGAATATCGATGATCACCCTATCGGCCCCTGCGGCGGCCTTCTTGGACAAGACACTTGCCGCAAGCTGGCCGTCGCTGTCGAAATCCAGAGGCCGTTCAATGCGGATCACGACGTCATCTGCCGGACTGAGATGAAGCCCGCCGCCCCAAACAACGCAGCCGCCCTGCGCCTCGATCACCCGGCGCATTGCAGTCAAATCCAGCTCCACTGGTGCCATAACTCCCATGACATCTGCGGTCCCGGCGGGTGATGTGATGGCCCGGCTCGACGTTTTCGGGATGATGTGTCCGGCTGCGGCGGCAATCGCTACCACAATCGGCGTGGTCCGGTTGCCCGGCAGTCCGCCGACGCAATGTTTGTCCAGCACAAGATCCTTGCCCCAGCTCAGCGTCTTGCCTGCGGCCTGCATGGCCCGTGTCAAAGCAATTGTTTCTTCGATATCCAGCCGGTCGCCGGCACAGGCCGTCACAAAAGCAGCCAGGTCCAGGTCCGAAAGCCTGCGGGCCAGCGCATCGCCGATGATGGTGCTGAACTGCGCCTGTTCAAGACGTTCGCCGTACACTTTCGCACGAATGAAAGACGCGGCTGCTGGCGGTTCCGGGTGCGATAGCCGTCCCATAGCATCAGGGCCGGGCTGCAAGGCCTGCCAAGCTGCATCTGACAAAGCAGCAGCATCCGGCGGCAGCCAGCCGCCGCCGGTTACCACGTTCAGCGTTGCAATTACCCATTTGCGGCCGCAGTCAATTCGCACCCGCGTAAGCGCCCGGAAACCTTCGGCCTGACAAACGTGGCAATCCGCGTGCATATAGACAACAGGGTGGCTGTAGGTGTCGATGCCAGCCGGAATCAGCCGCAATCTGTGAGGGCTGGTTTTCATCTTACGTGCTCCAGACGGATGGTGCACAAGTGCGGAGGGGACAGCAGCACAGCACCGATATTGCGGGCGCGTACCGGAAAGGACTTTCGGTTGTGCGTTCGCAACCTCATGTACCTTGCGAACAAGCCGCAAACGGCCGGCACCAGCAGCTGCCAAACCTCCACCTGAGGCCGGGGGCCGGTTACAGTATCTGCAGGCCCAAGTAACCGCAGGCGCATTTGACCGGCTTGTACCATGGATCAAACCTTATCCACGAAGCATTCCGGTTACCAACTAGCTGGCAGAGGTACGATCGCAAGGCCCGCCGTCTTGACCGCAAAAAGTTGCCAGTGGGGCTTTTAGGACTTTCTGCCCGCCCACCTTGCGGCCCGCAGGCTGAGGCGGACCTGCAAATGCAGGAAGCCAAATGTTTATAGCAAGGCGGTATTCTGATCAGACTCCACGGCGCCGCTCACAGGCGTCAGTGCGGTCATCGGGGGCAAACCTTGTGCAGTTCAAAATACCTTGCAGGCATTAGGGGCCGAACCTTAGGGATCGCGGCTTGGGCATCATTCGCATGGGCGAGTGCTGTACTTAGGACAAATCAGACCTGATCCGACTTTTTCAGTGCCCACATCGTCGCGAAAGGTCCGATAATCTCAAAAACAACGGTGGCCCCAATCGTCAAACCCATAATCTGGTCTTTCCACTGCGGAAGCGCCTGTCCGGCCAAAAGCGCCATGCCGATTGCCACGCCGGCCTGCGGCAGAAGCGCGGCACCGTAAAGCCCGCGCTTGGGTTTCGGGACCTTTGCAACGGCCGCGCCAAGCCATCCTCCCAGCAGCCTTGCCGCAATGCGCAGAACGACAAGCACCGCCCCCAATACACCCAGTTTGGAAATTGAGGAGGTATCCAAAGCAGCGCCTGCAAGAATGAAAAAAACAATCATGAACGGCCACTGGATATGCTCGATTTCGTGAAACGCTCTGCGGTGATGGCGGGCGAAGTTTGCAACCAGCGCTCCTGCAGTCATGCCTGTGATCAGGAAGGACACACCCAGCCAAACCGCCAGGCCGGCTGTAAGAAACGCCACAGACAGTGCTTCGACAAGCAAAGGCTCGCCCGCGTCGATCCGGCCGGTAAGAAACACGGCCGGCAGGCCTATCAGGCAGCCAAGTATCAACGCACCGCCGATCTCATGCACAACAGAGACGCGCAATTCCGCTTCAGACCCCGCCACCTGGGTTGCGACGGCCAGGCAAATACTGAATGCCAGCAAACCCCAGGCATCATCCACTGCAACGATCCCCCGGATGGTCTGAGTAAACCCGTTGGAAACACCTGACTGCCGGATCACATCAAGTGTCGTCGCCGGAGCGGTCGCCGTCGCCACACTGGCCAGAACCAAAGCGAGCGCCGGGTCCGCGCCCAATAGGAACAATCCCGATGTAACCAAAAGCAGCGTCGTCAAAATGATTGCCAATGAGATGCAGAGGATCGCGGCGCCATGCGCTTTCAGCGTGTCGGCCTTGAACGACCCGCCCAGCAAAAATGCAACCATCGAAAGTGCAATCACCGTCGCAGTTTCCGAAAGGTCTGCCAGTTGCTCGGGAACAAGGTCGAACGCGGATGCAAGCATGCCGCAGGCCAGCAGCAGCGTTACCCGCGGGACTTTGCTTCTGCGCCCTATTTGGTCGGCAAAAAGGCCAACTGTAAACAACACCCCAACTGAAATTATTAGTTCAGATTGGATCATCCTTATCGAGAAGCCTTCTGCCTTTGGGAAACACCACAGTTCGGGCCGCTTATTCTTGAATACTCTGCAGGTAACTGGCCAGTGCCAGAAGATCCGCAGGAATGGGCGTGGCCAAGTCGTCTTTCTCGACCAATATTACAGGCCCCAGATCTCCGGCGCCAAACTCAGGCATGGCGGCTGGGGGATGGTTCCTCCGCTCGTAGCCATCGATGACCCCCATAACATAGTCGCGAGGGAATTCTCCGCCGTTGCGCGCCGACAGCAATGTCAGCGCCGGCGCTCTCTGTCCCGGTCCAAGCGATGCCGGCCCTGCTCCCAAACCTCCGCTGCCGTGGCATTCCGCGCATTTTTCAGCAAAGAGCGCCTTGCCATGCCTTGCATCCGTTCGCGCGACGGTCTGACTGGGAGTACACCCGCTGATAACCAAAGCAAGCTGTATGCAAACAACTGTTATGATAGAATTTATTTGGTTCATATGATCCTCGCAGCCAAAATCTGTAGTAAACCTGATCAGCTCCGCCCAGACAGGCCAGTTCGATAGCTGGTGCATGACAGGCCGTTGGTCAATCCGCACAATGGCTTCGGGCGCGAGCGATAGTCCGGAGTTTCGGGCCGCATTCTGGCGTAGCAATCCTCATATCTTTGTTTGATCAAGGTCCGTTCCTTTCGGGCAAAGAACAAGGCCACGTTATCACACACAACTGAGCAGCTGCTGGAACCTGTCCAGGGCTGCCGGCATGCTTTCCGGCCAAGCTCTTCTATCAGCGCTCAAAATGCCAGGCCTTGAGGCACCTGCGCTTTGTCTTCGGGATCTTTCACTTCCGTCATTGTCGCCTCCGTCAGGAGCAGGACACCAGCCACCGAAACCGCGTTTTCCAATGCAATCCGCACAACCTTTGTCGGGTCCACGATGCCCGCCTCCAACAGGTCGACATATTCGTTGCGCGCGGCGTCATAGCCATGGCTGCCCGTGCCCTTCAACATCTCTGCAACGACAACCCCGCCGTCGACAGCGGAGTTTTCTGCAATCCGGCGCGTTGGGGCGCTCAAGGCGTGGCGCAGGATTTCAAGGCCGGTCTTCTCATCGCCTTCCGCATTGGCTTCTTCGGCCTGCACCGCCCCGGTGCAGCGCAAAAGTGCAAGCCCGCCGCCGGGAACGATGCCTTCGGCTACGGCCGCCTTGGTGGCATTGATGGCGTCGTCCAGGGCCTCCTTCTTGTTCTTCATTTCCGCCTCGGTCAGCGCGCCCACCCGGATCACCGCCACCCCGCCCGAAAGCTTGGCCAGCCTTTCCTCCAGTTTCTCCCGGTCGTAGTCGCTGGTTGTTTTCCCTATCTGAGCCCGGATCTGCGCCACCCGATCGCTGATCGCCTTGGGATCGCCAGCCCCGCCAATAATCGTGGTCGTGCCATTGTCTGCAACGACGCGTTGCGCAGCCCCCAGATCAGTAAGCCCCGCGTTTTTCAGTTTCAGCCCCAGTTCCTCTGAGATCATCTGGGCACCGGTCAGCGTTGCTATGTCCTGCAGCATGGCCTTGCGCCGGTCGCCGAAACCGGGCGCCTTGACGGCAATGCAGCGGAACACCCCGCGCAGCTGGTTGACGACAAGCGTCGCAAGCGCTTCGCCCGACACGTCCTCTGCGATCAGCAGGATCGGTTTGCTGCTCTTGGAAATATCTTCCAGCAGCGGCACCAGATCGTTCAGGTTGGCGATCTTTCTGTCGCAGATCAGGATCAGGGCGTCCTCAAGCACCGCTTCCATCTTGTCAGGGTCGGTCACAAAATAGGGCGAAATATAGCCGCGGTCGAATTGCATGCCTTCGACCACTTCCAGAACGGTTTCGGTTGTCCGCGATTCCTCCAGCGAGACGATGCCGTCATCACCGACCTTTTCCATCGCATCGGCGATCATCTCGCCCACCGCCATATCATTATGCGCCGAAATCGCCGCGACCTGGGCTTTCTCGGTGCGGGACCTGACAGGGCGGGACAGTTCTTGCAGCGCTTTGGTTGCCGCAGCCAGCCCCCGGTCAAGCCCGCGCCGGATGCCAACGCCGCTGGCACCGGCGACGATGTTGCGGGTGCCATCAGCAAAGATTTGCATGCGCCAGAAGTGTTGCAGTGCTTGTACCGTCTCCAACAGCATCCCCTGTCTTCTCGGCGGCTTGCCTGAGCAGCTGCGCGCCCAGGTTCTCCTCCGGGTCTTCCAAGACGACCTCTTTTGCTATGGTCACACCGTCATCGCAAACAAGCGGTGCCCCATATGCCTTTTGCAGCAGAACGGATTTCGAGCGCGGCCCCAGCGTTACGCGCACGGCTTCTGCAAGAGCAGTTGTGCCCCGAAGAAGTTTTTCGCGTGCCTGTGAATGAAACAGCATTTTCTTGTGCGTCATTTCTCCATTGCCCCCTCACCCGCTATATGCACTAGCGCCACAATGGTCCGCGTCAGCCGCAGCACACTCTAAGTTTATCACAGCAAGGACCTGCTCGAATTGATGCGCAGCAACATGCGGCTCCGCCTGGCCGTTCTTCCGCCGCGACTGCGGGAACTCAGGTTGACGGCGGTCAATGACCACCTGACTGGCAAGGGACATTCTGGACCCAAGACCGGACAGGAGGAGGGACCGGAAAGTGTCTCACAATCAACGGCGGCGAAAGAGGTCCGTTTGGATTGCGGCGGCCTGCAATCCACAGCCCTCATCCAACACTATGAAGTGCCGATGATTTCCCTTCCCCGGCATAGCCGGGCTGGAAAGCCGGCCGCAAGGATGTCGGGGCTGGAGCGCCGCGTACGGCAGGGGTAATCCGGCGCTGCAGTAATTTTTTGTTCCGTTGGTCAAATGCGAAATACGTTGGAGGTAAGCAAATGCGGCTAAAGAACAGGATTGCATCCTTGCTGATCGCCTTGGGACTCCTCCCTGCGTGCGAAAATCTCACTCCCGAACAGCGTACCGTTGTCGGAATAACTGCTGGCGCAGCGGCCGGCCTGATTACGGCTGATGCGCTGAAGGCAGATGATGATTGGCGGCTGATCGCGGCGCTGGCCGGCGCGGCCGCCGGAACTTTGGTGGCGCAGAACAATGCAGCCGGGCGGTGCGCCTACGCGCGCGGAGACGGAACCTACTACACCCGGCCCTGTTATTGAGCAGTAGTGTTCGGCCATCCAGCGGCACACTGAAATTGCAAAGGGGGTCCGAAATGCAAACTGAGCCAGTTGTAACATACCGCAATGTCGATCCCTCGCCATCGGTGGATGCACTGGTCGCCAGGCGGGTGGAGGCCCTTGAGCGGATCAACAACAGGATCGTTGGTTGCGAAACCGTCATTGAAGCGCCTCAGAAACGCAAGGTTACCGGACGGGAGTACCGTGTCCGGCTCACACTCAGTGTGCCAGGCCCAGACATTACGGTAACCCGGACATCGGCCAAGGGCAGCGCCAGGGAAGACTTGGCGCTTGCCTTGAACCGGGCGTTTTCCGCCGCCGAGAAGCTGCTGAAACGGCAGAAGAAGACAATGGCGGCCATTAAGGTCAAGCACCATCCGCCAGTGCTGCATGGCTGCATCTCGCTGCTGGAAAAGGAGCTTGGCTATGGATACATCCGCGCTGACGACGGGCGCGAGGTGTACTTTCAGCAGGATGCGCTGACTGCGGATGTGTGGGACCAGCTTGCTAAGGGCACGCGGCTCCGGTTTCGCGCAATGGAGGGTGAAAAAGGCCCCTATGCCACGGCCGTTTCCCTAGCCGGCGCCGGATAATCCCCGTTTTAAAGTCGCCAGGGCTCGCCTGACGGGTAACCTCAGCTGCCCGCGCTGAGTAAGGATCGCTGGCTGGCGGCGCCATCCGTCAGCTCGGTTTTGTTGCAGCGCCGGACCGCCCGCCAGCCGCTATGAGAACGGCCAGCACCGATCCGTCCTTCGGAAACTCCACCGCGGTGGCGCCGGCAGCGGAAACACTGATCCGCGCAGACCAGCAGTGACAGGCTTCGCAACACGCGCCGAAGCACAAGTGAATCAGACATAAGCATTTGCAAAAATTACATTAATGAAAGTCTCGCCCGGTCGCTCCGGAAGAGCTGCTGTCGGCCATCGGTGCGTGATGCCCCCTGAACGATAATTCTGCTGCTGTGGCTGGCGCAGACGGCTTGGCCCTTTACGCGCCCATCGGAAATGCCCACCGGAAAGCACCCATACACCCGAAAAAACGGAGTTCAGGGGAGCATTCAAAGCGGCCAGAACACCGGAACAAGTATCAGCAAAAGAGTGAGGCAGATTATTGTGAGCGGCAGACCGGCCCGGACAAAGTCCCGGAAATGGTAGCGTCCCGGTCCATAAACGAGCAAACAGGCGGGCTCGAACGGCGTGATGAAGGAAAGCGAGGCCGCTAGGGTGACCAGAACCACCAGAGATCGCGCATCAACACCCAAGGCTTCGGCCGAAGCCGTGGCTACTGGTAACACCGTCAATGCGGCTGCCGCGTTGGACATCGGCTGCGTTAGAAGGATGGTGAGAACCGCGAAAGCCGCCATGGAGGCAGTGACACCGAACGGCAGGGTTGCGCTTACGATCAAGTCCGCCAGATAGGCCGCAGCACCCGTCTTGACCATGGCCCCTCCAAAACTGGTGAGTCCGGCGATTAGAATAAGAAGGCGCCATTCGATGAACCGGTACGCTTCTTCCATGGTGACAAACCGCGCCATGACAAGCACCAACGCAGCCAACAGCAGCGAAACCGATAAGGGCAGAAAGCCTGATGCACCAATAAATACGGCGATTGCTACTATACCTATAACAATCGCTCCTTGCTGATGTGTGAGGATCCTGCTCTCCACTTCCAATAGGCCCCAAAGATTGCGGTTTCCCTTCAAGTTCTCCAGTTCCTCCCGTGCGCCTTGCAGCAAAAGAACATCCCCGACCTGAAGCCGCAGGTTTTCAATCTTGGCCGGCCGGGCGTGACCAGGGCGGTGAATTGCCACGACGGTGACACCGTATCTGCGGTGAAAATTTATTTGTCTCAGGGTTCGGCCAACTAAGTTTGATTGCGACAGCAGAACCGCCTCTGCCATAGCGATCTCTTCGGGTTGAAGGTCCTGCACGGAGAAATGCTGAGTGGCATCAATTACCAATCCGAGTTGCGCTTCGGCGCGAAGCAGGTCTTGGCGCGAAGCTCTCACAATCAGGAGATCCCCCTCATGCAGCTTGCGCCGGTGATGAGGGCGCAGGCGCTTGCCGGCCTGAACAGCTGCAAGCGCGGTCACATTGAACGCCCCTAGCTTGAGTTCGCCAATCGTCCGCCCCTCGGCACGTGACCCTGGCGGAACCACGAGTGCCGACAGATAATCAGGTTTCCCAAATTCATCCTCAAGTTCCACCGGAGCACGAGACGGCACTAGACGGCTGCCAAATAACACCAGCCAAACGATGCCGCAGGCCGCCATTAAAAGGCCAATTCCCAGAAATTCGAACATTGAGAACGGTTCAAGCCCCAACTGTGCTGCCATGGCGCTTCCCGCGATGTTCGTCGACGTCCCGACCAACGTGCAAGCTCCTCCAAGGATCGAAGCGTATGCCACCGGCATGAGAAACCGGCTCGGGCTGGCCTGTGCGTTTCTTGCGATCTGGAGCACGGCTGGCATAAGTATTGCGGTTGCAACCGTGTTGCTCAAAAAGGCGGAAGCAGCGGCAGCGATGGTCAGCAACATGCCCATTCCGCGCCATTCCGTCTTGCCGCCCAAGTTCCGAATGCTGCCGCTAAGCCATTCCATCACACCGGATTTGATTAAAGCGCTGGATAATACAAACACCGAAGCCAGAATGATCACCATCTCGTTCGCGAAACCGGAGAAAGCCTCGGCAGGTGTCAGGACGCCCGAAACGACGAGAGCCGCAAGGAGGGACAGCGTAACGACGTCGACCGGCAACCACTCCATCGCGAAGAAAAGGATCGTCAATGAAAGAAAGGCCAGAACCAGTATGATTTCGACAGTCATGTTCTATCAGGTGCCAGTTTGCTGTTCCCCGCCGAGATCTAACCCGGGTCTTTTTGTAAAGAGGTGACCCGCCTGACAGTTATCTTCCGGTGGTCATATCCGGGTCAACGGCTCTTTACCTCCCGTACTTATCTCGCAGAGACCCTCTTGAAGCCTTCCGCATCAAAGGAAGAAGGCAATCTGGCAGCATTTGTATCAGACGGGCCAGCCTAACAATCTCGTGATACGTCGCAACCCAGGAATACAATTGATGGCCGTCAAGGCGCGCGCGCGGTCAAAGGCTACCATTCCCTTGACTGCATGGGATCACGATTATGAAAAACGCAACCTTCCCTGTCTGGGCCGACCGGAAGTCTGTCCCTGGCAGATGCCAGCTATTGTCTGCGGCAGCGCGCGCAAAGTCCTCGCATCTCTCCATCATTTCTGACGGCGCAATGTCTCTGGCAATGTCGTCACGGGCATCTGCGAGCACTCACGCGCATGACAGAAAATGCTGACCGGCAACATGCGAATTCTTGCTGGACGGACCGGCCTTGCGGTCCTTCCCGTACACTAGGCAACCAGAAGTCATGGTCAAACACTCCAAAGCGAACCCTTCGGCAGCAAAGAAAACTGCCAAGCTTGAAAGTTGCCGGGTGGCCGCTCCGTCAGAACCGCAGCCTATGCACCCTTATGAAAAGCTGGACCGTGCAACCCGCGCGGCCTTGGCGCGCGTCACGGCCGGCGTGTCGCCTCATTCGATCATGGCCACTTGGATGGACTGGGCGCTGCATCTCAGCAGGTCTCCCGGCCGGCAGCTGGAATTGGCGGAGCGGGCATTGAACAACGCGGCAAAGGTCGGGTTGTCAGCATCGAACCTGACCGGCACGCCACCGTTCAAACCGCGAAGCTTCGATCACCGCTTCGAGGCCGATGGCTGGAAGAAGGCGCCCTTCTCCGTATGGCAACAGGCCTTCCTTGCGACCCAGGACTGGTGGGAAGCGGCAACGGGAGAGATGCCGGGACTTGCCAGACGGGACGCCGACCGCGCCCGGTTCCAGGTGCGCCAGGCCCTTGATCTTTTCTCGCCATCGAATTTCCCGTGGTCGAACCCCGAAATCATCGAACGGACGATGAAGGAAGGCGGCCGGAACATCATCGAAGGATCACACCACTTCTGGGAGGATTTCAACCATACCGTGACGCAAAACCATAAGCCGGCGCCCGAAGGTTTCGAGATCGGCAAGGACCTGGCCTGCACACCAGGCGACGTGGTTTTCAGGAACGAGCTTTTCGAATTGATACAGTATAAGCCGGCAACAGACCTCGTGCATCCGGAACCGGTTCTCTTCGTCCCGGCTTGGATCATGAAATTTTACATCCTCGACCTGTCGCCCAGGAACTCCATGGTGCGCTACCTCGTGGAACAGGGCTTTACCGTCTTCATGATCTCATGGGTCAATCCCGGCGCCGGCCAAGCTGATCTGTCGCTTGAAGATTACCGTCTCAGGGGCATCATGACGGCGCTCGATGTGATCGGGTCCATTCTGCCGGAACGAAAGGTCCATGTGAATGGCTACTGCCTTGGCGGGACGCTTCTGGCCATCGCAGCGGCCGTCATGGCGCGGAATGCGGACGACCGATTAGCGAGCCTGACCTTTATGGCCGCGCAGGTCGATTTCGCCGAGGCGGGCGAACTCCTGCTTTTCATCGATGACAGCCAGGTCGCCTTCGTCGAAGATCTGATGTGGCTGCAGGGCTACCTCGACCGGCCGCAGATGACTCGCACCTTCACCTCAATCCGGGCCGAGGATCTGATCTACTCACGCGCAGTGCGACGCTATTTTCTGGGCGAAGACGACCTGCCTAGCGACATCACGGTCTGGAACAATGACACCACGCGCATGCCTGCCAGGATGCACTCCGAATACCTGCGCGGGCTGTTTCTTGAAAACCGGTTGAGTGCGGGGCGCTTCGCTGTCGAAGGCAGGGTCGTGGCGCTCAAGGATATTCGCGTGCCGATGTTCGTTGTGGGGACCGAGACCGATCACATCGCGCCCTGGAAGTCGGTCTTCAAGATGCGCTTGTTTACTGACGGCGATCTTACATTCGTCCTGACGAAAGGCGGACACAACGGCGGTATCCTGAGCGAACCAGGACATCCCGGCCGACGCTACAGGATCGGCCACCGGCCTGCCGGCGCGCTCTATCAGCCGCCGGACGAGTGGATTGCATCGCATAAACCCAAGAAGGGCTCGTGGTGGCCTGAGTGGGTAGCATGGCTGGCTGGACGCTCGGGCGAGCGGGCGAAACCGCACTTATCGAAGACAGACAGCAAACGGCCGAAAAGGCTTTACTCGGCACCCGGCGCCTATGTGCGCGTCCCATAAACAGTCTAAGACACCTGGGGCGTTGGAATGCGCTGTCGCCGGAGACGGCCTGCCGCCCATAAAGGTCCATGGCACTGGCAGCGGCTTCGATCGGGTGTGGCAGTTCTGACCCCGGCTAATGTGGAGTTTCCGAGTTCGGCTGACAGATTTTGATCTGTCTTGCAGCCGAAGGAGAAACCAGCGTGAACAAAGAAGCTCTGAGCGGCATCGCATGCAAGAAGCGCGTACTTGCCTATGCTGAGGAAATCGGAAACGTCGCCAAGGCCTGTCGTGAATACCGTTCTCGGACCGGATTTCTGCTTCTGGCAATTGTCGCACCTGACGCCCGGCCAATTGATCCGGGCACGTTTGACCACCGATCACGGAAGCACTCGGGGTTATTCACATTTGCATCCTCGCCGATCAATCCGCCTGCCCCACCAAATCATCCGCACCAGCGGAAACACGCCTAGCACCCTGCGTTAAAATGCACGAGGGAAGGGCATAAGGGGCTGAAAATATATAATTATTTTGAATTTTGCCCCGCCTCCTCAGGAACGCCGTTGTCGGCTATCAATGCCTTATGCCCCCGGAACCATAAGATTGGCTGCAGTGTTTGCGAGTGACTCGCGTTTCTCTGAAGGATGAATGAGATGAAGGATATCGATCTCAAGCAGGACATCTTGGACGAGCTGGACTATGATCCAAGCATTGATGCCGCTGACATCGGCATCGCGGTTGAAGATGGCACAGTCACCTTGACCGGGCATGTCCCGACCTATTCCCAGAAGCTGGCGGCCGAGAACATCGTCAAAAGGGTGAAGGGCGTGCGGGCCATTGCACAGGAAATCGAGGTGCGGCCGTTTGGAGCCCACAGGACAGCAGATGACGAAGTCGCGAAACGGGCGGTAAATTCGCTGCGCTGGGACAGCTCGATACCCAGAGATGCTATCAAGGTAAAAGTCGAGAACGGGCTCGTGACGCTCACCGGGAACGTCCGATGGTACTATGAAAAGCAGGCCGCGGAACGAGCTGTTCAAGGGTTGGCAGGTGTCAAAGCTGTTTCCAATCAGGTCCAGATTGTCCCTTCGGTCAAGCCGGCCGATGTGCGTCAGCGCATCGAAGACGCGCTCAGGCGCGATGCGGAACTGGAAGCGAAGCGTATCCGGATCAATGTCCATGACCGGGAAGTCACACTTGAAGGCCAGGTCCGGACCTTGGCGGAGCGTGACGCGGCTGAACGCGCAGCCTGGGCAGCACCGGGCGTCTCGAATGTGGTTGACCATATTTCCATCGGCAACTGACGCAGTCATGAAGCCGGGCGAATGAAGCCCGCCCGGCAACAACAGGGCATTGCCGTGGGCGCGCCCGCAGCTTGGCTGCTGTCAAAGCAGATGAGACTGCTTGTCCTGATCACCGTGCCGAAGTCTCCAATTGAAACGTATTCTCAACCATGGAGCCCGAAAATTGCTCAGCCGGGCAGAATTCAGCCTGATGCGTCCGGCTCCGCAGCCAAGTCAATCACACCCCTATTCCGGGTTGCTTGATCCTTTTCCACTCTACCGAAACAGTGCATCGGAGCCTTTGACAGAGGTCATTGCCGGCAACTGCCTATACCCGTGGCAGTGGATGCGGCTTGCTTCCGAAGCTGGCAGGTAACCCGCTTCCTGCCCGGGCCAAACCGTTTTTTCTCGCGGGAACCGGCTCTTGGGACGGCCCGGAGCAAGTGTTTGACCGCCTCGGCAGCCGGCCGGGTCCGAGGTTGGCCGAAATCCGCCAAGGCCTGCAGCTCACCCGTGTTTGTAACTCTGAAGCGATTGGATGCCTGCAAGCTTATGACACCTCTGTCCGCCAGCTGGTGCAGCCCGCGGCAGAGCGTTTCCACGGTCATGTTCAAAAAGGACGCGACATCCGGCCGTGTCAGGATCACCTCAATTTCCGGCGCGCCCGTTCCGGTGCCCATTGGCATCTGCTGAACCAGCCAGTAGGCGATGCGCTGAAGCGACGTGCGGCCCCGTAAGGCTGCCGCCCAAAGCCGGTGCTCGGTCAGCTGATGCTCCAGTGCAGAAAGATAGGCAAAGAAGATCTGCGGTCTTTCAGACTCGAAATCCTGGAATGTGCTGCGGGCCACCCAGCACACCTCCGCCGGGACAGCAGCTTCCCAGGAGAAGGCGTTTTCCACCGCGTTCAGCTCTCCGATCAGCTGTCCGGGGCCGAGTATCTGGAGCAACAGCTCCTCGCCATCCTCCGTGATCAGAAAAACCTTGACCAGGCCGGAAACGAGAATGCCGATGTTCCCGGCCTCTTCCCCCTGAACCGATATGCTGGCACCCTGCTTGTAATGCGCGCGGAAACTTCTGGACGCCAGATGGGACAGAGATCCGCTGCCGAGCATGTGGCACAGCCCGTTTTCCCTTGAGGCACAGGTTTCGCAAAGGCCGCCTGCAGATGTTGGAGAAAAGGCGCAGTTTGGCATTTTGCCCCCCCGTGGTTTAAAGTTTTACTCATCACACAGTCCCGGCGGACCGCCGGCTCCTGCAAAAACCCTCGCAGAACAGAGGCAGCGGCGGCAGGGGGGAAATTGTGCAGAATTGTGCGGGCTGGGAACGGCAAAAAAAGGCTGAGTGTTTTTAACGAGGTGCGCTTATGTCCAATCCTGATCCGCAGGATGCTGAACCCGCCGCCGAGGCGCTGTCTGCCCGCCTGTCCACCTTTATTTCAGAATCTCCGCTGGCCGCGGCCATGTTCGACCGGCAGATGCGCTATGTTGCCTGGTCACGGCAATGGGCTCTTGATCATGGCGCAGATGGATCCGGCCTTCAGGGGCGGTGTTACCACGAAGAACTCCCTGATCTGCCGCCGCAGTTCCGCAAGGCCATTGCACAGGCACTGGCCGGGGAAAGCACCTCCTGCGAGGCGGAACGCTACCAGTACCCAAGCGGCCGCACCGCGTGGGAGCGCAGGCAGGTTCAGCCGGTCCTGAACACCAGCGGCGCGGTCGCCGGGGCGGTTGTCTGGTCCCAGCAAGTCACTGACCCAGGGATATTGGAAACCGCAAGCAGGGACCGTTTCCTCCAGGCGATGGATGCAACCGGAATCGGCGTACTCGAACTCGATTACCGCACCGGCTTAGTGAAGGCATCAGACGGCTTCCTGTCCCTGCTGGCAATAGGCGAACAGGATATTCCGAAAACGTTAACCGGTTGGACGAAGGTTTTGCGGCCAGCTGACCAGGACGCGTTCCGCGCGATGAGCGATCAGGCGCTTGATCCAAATGGGAATGGCTTGATCAGCAGCGAACTGCGTCCGCTGGTCAGCGGATGCGAAAAACACCTGCAGGTTTTCGGCAAGGTTTTTTTCAACGGCAAGGGCAAGGGCGCCCGGCCGGAGCATTTTGTCTGTCTTCTCATCGACCAAACCAAACGTCAGCAATTGCAAGCGGCACTGGCCAAGGCCCAGCGTCTGGAAACGGCGGGGCAGCTGGCCGGGGTGATCGCCCATGACTTCAACAACCTGCTATCGATCATTCTTGCCAACCTGGAACTGGCGGCGTTGCGTGTGCCGGGCGGCGATGCTCAAGACTTTCTGAAGCGCGCGATTGATGCGGCTGAGGCCGGCGGCAATTTCAACGCAAAGCTGCTGGCCCTGACAGGGGAAAACGGCCGCAATCCGGAAGTCTTGCAGCTGGACAGCCATATACTCAAGACATGGGCAATGCTGGAGCATTTGCTGAACGAGTCCACCACCTTGCGCTTTCTGCCGGGTGCCGATGGCTGCTATGTCCGAGTTGATCCGCCGGAACTCGACGGCGCCGTGATCAATCTGGTGATCAATGCCCGCGACGCTCAGCCGGACGGCGGGCGCATCGATATTCGCACCGCGGATGTGTCCCTGGACGAGGCTGCCGCCAGCCGCTATCCGGACGGGCGGCCCGGCGAGTATGTCCGGCTCTCCGTGTCGGACAGGGGCACCGGCATGACCGACGACGTCAGGAAACGCGCGCTGGAGCCGTTCTTCACCACCAAGGGAAGCGGTCTGGGAACCGGGCTGGGGCTGGCCAGCGTTGCTGCTGCCGCTGCCCGGGCAGAGGGGTTTGTTCACATCAGTTCCGAACCGGGCCAGGGTACATCCGTATCTCTGTTCCTGCCTGCCACCGGACGGCAGGCCGCTGAACCGCAGGCAGACCAGAAGGACATTCAATTCGGAAACGGCGAGCTGGTGCTGGTGGTGGAAGATGACCCGAGGGTCCGCGAAGCAACGCTGCAGCGCCTTGAGGCGATTGGCTATGCCGTGACCGAGGCGGCGGATGCCGCCACTGCCCTGAAGCAGCTATCGGAAGGAGAACCCGTGGATCTGGTGTTCTCCGACGTCGTGATGCCGGGCGGGATGTCGGGCTACGGGCTGGCGGCAGAGGTCAGGCGCCTGTTCCCCGAAGTTGCCGTACTGCTGACCTCAGGGTACCTTTCCCGGGCCGTGGAAGCCGCGCTGGAAATGAACAACCGGCCGGAACTCTTGCGGAAGCCCTACACGCTCAAGGTGCTGGCTCAGGCCGTTTCGCGGGCACTCAGGACCGTGCAGCAGGAGGAGTGACCTCGCCGCTGAAGACATAGCCGACCCCCCGCACCGACCTTATCAACAGCGGCGCTTCACCGCCGGGCTCGATTTTTCTGCGCAGCCGTGCGACATGGCCGTCCACCGTTCTGTCGAGGGGTGCCCACTTCCGCCCCAGCACTTCTTGCGAGATTTCATCCCGGCTCAGGACGCGCCCGGGATTGTGCAAGAACAGCTCCAGCAGCTGCAACTCGGTACCGGTCAGGTCTATGGGGCTGCCACCCGAGTCCCGGACCAGCCTGGCCTTCACATCGAACTCGCAATGGCCAAAACGGACCGCCGCCGCCAGATCAGAGGCCCCGCGGTAACGTTCCAGCGTCTTGCGGGTTCTCAGGACCACCTCCCGGATATGGAAGGGTTTGACGATATAGTCATCGGCACCGCATTCCAGCCCCCTCACCCGGTCAAAAGGATGGGCTTTCCCGGTAATCATGAGGATTGGAATATTGCGCCGCCGCCGCAATTCCCGGGCCAGCTCCAGGCCGTCCTGCTGCCCTAGGCCAATGTCCAGCGTGACAAGGTCTATCTCATAGGTCTCAAGCGCTGCAAACAGCCCCTTGCGGTCCCACGCCTCACGGACCGTCCAGCCTTCCGGCTCCAGCCCTTGACGAAGCGCCGCCCTGACGCCGGCTTCGTCATCTACGACAAGAATTTCAATTGGCTGCATGCAAGTGGCACTTTTACAATCACTGCGTGATCCAAAGACATCCTATCACACTTGCGTTATTGAATCCGGTATTTCTGCACCGCCGGAATACCTTCGCCGCAAGGCGGCGGTCTCAGGGGCTGCATACAACGTGCTGCGCCGCGAAAGACTTCCCCTTGGCGGCGCAGGATTCAGATGTCACGCCGCCTTGACAGCAATCTTCTTCTCGGAGGCGATGGCTGCCTCGGATTTCGGCAGGTGCACCGTCAGCACGCCATTGGAAAACGTCGCACTGATCTTATCCTGGTCGATATTGTCCGGCAGCCTGACCGAACGGAAGAAGCTGCCCCAGCGGCGCTCGCTGAGGTGGTAGCTGGGTTCATCCTCCTGCTTTTCCTCCGTCTTCTCGCCGCTGATCGACAATGTGCCGTTGCTTGTCTTCACCTCGATGGACTCCGGGTCCAGACCAGGCAATTCCGCGGTGACGGAATACTCGGTGCCGTTCTCGGTCAGGTCGATAGCCGGGCTCAAGGCCATTTCCGTGCGCAAGGATCCGAAATCCGGCCCTTCGCGGCTAAACCATGAGCGCGGCTCGAAGGCATCGAACAGGCGCTCCATTTCCTCCCGCAGGGTTCCAAAGCCGCCCCAAGGGCTGAGCGCGGGTGAACGCTGCGCCGGTGCCGTCTCGCGGGCAACGGGAACTTTGGCTTTCCTGGTCATGGGCATTCTCCTTTGTCAAAAGAACTCCGCTGACAGGGGCACAGGGGAAAACCTTTTCCCCGGCCAGCGGAGAAGTTTGCGGAACACTAGGACAAGGGACGTGGCTGCCTGCGACTGCTCAACGCGTCGTGTCCGCGAACAAAATTATGGAAGAATCGCGGTGTGCAGGCATTGATGGCGGTCAACCGGAAACCAGCGCCCGCACCGCCGCTGCCAGCTCCCCGGACGACAGCCGCACGAGGTTCTTCTGAAATTCCTGGCGCACACATTCGCGCAGCGTTCCGGGCAGTTCAGTCCGCCAAAGGCCGACGCAGCCAGAAGGCGCAATCAGTACCAGCCCATCGAAGGCATGAAGCCGGTACTGTTCGTCCAGAAAGCCCAGAACCTCTCTAAGAAAGGCACGCGCGTCCTCCTGCAAGGGGTCAGCGCCCGGTTCCACACCGGATCTTCGGCCATCTCTGGCCGAAGCAAAACTGCGGGTGGGTTTGTTGTGCAGAATGTCGCGCAGGTTCCGGCGCGCAGACTGCATCGTTATCTCTGCCGCTGCCTGATTGCGGGCGCCGGGCAACTCCCGGATTATCCGGGCGCGGCTGGTGTTCATGACCACATACCAGATCCGTTCTGAAGGGCCGGGCGGCATCATCCTGTCCTATTTGTGATGATCGGCCACCGCCCAGGTCAATTCACCCGTGAGTTCCAGGCCGGCAGCATGCGCCACGTCGCCAAGGCTGAGCATGCCGACATAGCGTTTTTCCTCGTTCAAGACCGGCAACCGGCGGATCTTCTTCTGATCCATGAGGTGCACAGCGTCCTCCACGGATTCTTCGGTGCGGCAAAAGACAATGCCAGGCGACATCACGTCCTCTGCCTTTGTCTTCTTGGCGCTAAGGTTCTTTGCAACAACCCGCGTCGCAAGATCGCGGTCGGTGATCATGCCGATGAGCTTGTCATTCTTCCCAACCGGCACCGCCCCGATGTCATCTTTTGCCATGCGGGCGGCAATTTCACTGACAGGTGTATCAGCGCTGACCCACTCTGCAGGGGCATGCATTGCTTCACTGATCTTCATTGTATCCTCCATGCCAAAGCTTCTGACCCATTCTGGCCCGCGAGGGCCTTTGTGCATTGATGGCTGTCAAGCAGGCCCGGAGTGACAGCGGTCCATGCAATCACACCGACTGCTAGGGCAAGAGTTGAAAGGCAGGCAGCACCTGACGGAAAGCTATGCGCCTTTCCGCGGTCCGGAGCTGACCCGCATTTCGAAAGGAAGACCGATGAACCCTCAAAAAACACCGCCTGCCGCCGAACCGGATACCGCAGATCTCCGGGTGCCGCCCAAGGTGGTCTGGTTCATAACAGAACTGGCACAGGACCTGATGGGAAAAAGCGCCAGCACGGCACCGGAGGATGCCGGGGACGACGACAACCCTGCCGCAGACATACTGGAAGACTGAGGCCGGGATCCGGCAGAGGAAGAGCTCAGATCCGTGATCTCGGATCTCGATGAGGAAGCGCAAACCGATCTTGTCGCCCTCATGTGGCTGCGCCGGGAAGAGAGCGACTGGCAGGAACTCCGCGAACTGGCCGAGTTGGAGCACAACGACTTCACCGCTGACTATCCGCTCGGAACCCCGCTTTTCGCCGATTACCTGCAAGCCGGTTTGGACCGGCTTGGCCTCAGCGGCAATGACCTCGCGTAATTTCCTGGCATTTCGTTGACGGCTGTCAATGGCGTGCGGCCAGGACCCAGCAATACTGTTTTCATCGATGGAGGGAACCAAAACCAGTAAGGGTCCCAGGCGAACCGCCGCAAGGCGCGGAGCTGCGGAACGATGGACTGGCGCGGCAATGAATGCCATCGGTCTGGGATTGCCGGCATTTCAGCGAGCGCAATAGGGGAGACCTTTGTTGTGGAAGCTGGGACCGGCAATCCTTCGCTGTTTTCAGTCGCTGGCTACCGGGGTCAGGATCCGTGAAATCCGCACCGCTTGCGCCAATACCGGACCGCGCTCTTCAGAGCAAAATGCTCCCGGAATTGCCATGTATCAAAGCTCCGGTCCTTCCGGCTCTTCAGACTGCAGCTATGCAACTTTCTCTGCGGAGGCTGTCATGCAACGTTTCGCGTTCACCTTAATTGTACTCGCGTCCCCTGCAATGGCGGACGTGGAAGGCTACAGGCATATGCCGGATTGGAGCTACGGCCATGGCCTGTTCATGATCTTCGGGTCCATCCTGTGGCTGGCCGTGCTGGGTCTTATCATTGCCGGCATCATCTGGTTTGTCCGGCGCAACGAGGACAGCAAGGCTTCGCGCAGCCGCGAAAGCGCGCTTGCCGAACTCGACATGCGTTTCGCACGCGGCGAAATCGAACCCGAGGAGTATACCACCCGCAAGAAGCTGTTGGCGGGCTGAAGCGCACCGTTCAATCAAGGGCGCGTGCCCCCCAAAAAAACGGGGCAGACCGAATGCCGCCCCGCCATCAGCCTGTCCGGACAGGTGTCACCGCCGTTTCATTGGCCAGTCAGCATACACAACCGTTGCGCCCATCGCGACGATGACCGCACCGCCGATAACGGCCATCCAGGTCAGAATGGCCACACTGGAATAGCCCAGAACCCATGGTGAAATGATCAGCCAGGCACCAAGTACGATCTCAATCCATTCCTCCCAGATATTGAAGTTCAACAGGGCAGTGGCAGCGAGTGCCGCCGCCGCAATCCCGACAAGAACAAAGTTCCAAGTCGCCGGTGTCAGGCTTCCACCGTCCGCCGGGGTGACGTTGAAAAAAAACAGGGCTATTGCCAGCGCAAACCCTGTCAGCAGGGTAACTCCATCCTGCCAATGAATACGTTGCATTCCCGAGCCTCCTGAGTTCTTCCGCGGCACACCGCCGCCAACTCCATTATGCCCCGGCCTCCAGGCATGGCATTGACCCGCGTCAACGGTTAAAATCCCTTGTTTTCAAATCGGTATCAAAAGCATGGGTCAGAATATCATCAACGGTTTCCAGCCAGACGACCTCCAGCACGTCCCGCGCGGCCTTGGGAATGTCATCGAGATCACGCCGGTTGCGGTCAGGTAAAAGCACACGCGACAGCCCCGCGGTGGCTGCAGCCATCACCTTTTCCCGTATGCCGCCCACCGGAAGAACAAGGCCGCGCAGCGAAATCTCACCAGTCATTGCAGTGTCATTCCTGAGATTGCGGTCAACAAGCAGCGAAACCATTGCGGAGAAAATGGCGGTGCCGGCGCTCGGCCCGTCCTTCGGCGTTGCTCCGGCCGGAACATGCACATGGATATCGGAATTCTCGAACACGGCTTGATCTATGCCGAGCTCGCCCATCCGTGCCTTGACCAGCGTCATGGCCGCCTGCGCGCTTTCGCGCATGACATCGCCAAGCTGCCCGGTCAGCACCAGCTTGCCTTCGCCGGGAACGCGGCTGGCCTCGATGAACAGGATGCTGCCGCCGGACGGCGTCCAGGCAAGCCCGGTCGCCACCCCAGGTACCGAGGTGCGCATTGCAACCTCATCCTCATATCTGGGCGGCCCCAGGATCTCTTTCAGATCGTCTGCGCCGATCTGCACGCTGGCCGCCTTGCCGCCGGCAATTCCGACGGCGGCGTGCCGCAACAATGCGCCGATCATGCGCTCCAGGTTCCGGACCCCTGCTTCCCGGGTGTAACTGCGGATAACGCCCAGCAGCGCGGCATCACTGATTGCGGCCTGCTCCGGTGCCAGGCCGGTGGCCTCCAGTTGGCCCTTCAAAAGGTGCCGTTTGGCGATTTCCAGCTTCTCGTCCTCGAGGTACCCGGGCAGTGTTATGACTTCCATCCGGTCAAGCAACGGGGCCGGAATTGTCTCCAGCAGATTGGCGGTTGCCAGAAAAACCACATGCGACAAGTCAAAGCTGACACCCAGGTAATTGTCGCGGAACGCCGCGTTCTGGGACGGATCCAGAACTTCTAGCAACACCGAGGAAGGATCGCCGCCAGGGCCTCTGCCCAGCTTGTCAATCTCGTCAAGCATCAGCACGCAGTTCCGCGCCCCTGCCCGCCGGATGGACTGAATCACCATACCCGGCATTGCCCCGATATAGGTGCGGCGGTGGCCGCGGATTTCCGCCTCATTATGCACCCCGCCCAGGCTGAACCGGGCAAAGGGCCGTCCCAGGGCGCGGGCGATTGACTGGCCCAAGGAGGTCTTGCCGACACCGGGCGGCCCGGCGATACACAGGATCGGTGCCTTGCCGGCAGGTGCAAGCTTGCGGACGGCAAGATACTCGATGATCCGGGCCTTGATCTTCTCCAGCCCATAGTGATCCTCATCCAGAATTCCCCGGGCCTCTTGCAGATCGACAGGCTGGGCCTCCGGAAGCTGCCACGGCATTTCCGTCATCCATTCAAGCCAGGTCCGAAGCATCCCCGTCTCGCCTGCGGCTTCCGGCATCCGGTTGTAGCGCCCAAGCTCCTTGAGCGCATATCTTTCCGTGTCTTCCGGCATTCCGGCTGCGGTGATGCGGCGGGACAGTTCGGCAAACTCGTCAGCGGTGCTGCCCTCCCCCTCGCCAAGCTCCCGCTGAATGGCGGCAAGCTGTTCGCGCAGCACGGCTTTCCGGTGCCGCTCATCCAGCGCCTCGCGCGTCTGTTCTCCGATTTCCTTCGTAATGCGCAGCACTTCGACGCGCCTGGCCAGAAGACGCGCGGTTTTTTCTATGCGCGCCCCGATTCCGAGCGTCTCAAGAATCTCCTGCCGCTCCGCGACCGGAAAATCAGAATAGGCTGCCGCCAGATCTGCCAGCAGGCCCGGTTCCGCCATATCCTTCACCGACTCGGCCAGCCCGCCAGGCGCGTCGGGAAGCAGTTCGAGAAGCTCCACCGTCAGATCCCGGAGATGCAGAAACCGGGCCTCTGTCTCAGGCCGGTGGTCAGCCGGCTCGGTGATTTGCTCCACATGCGCGACGGCAAACGGCCTTTCCTGAAGCAGTTTCGACAGGCGGAAACGCCCGGTGCCCCGGCAAATTATGTGGTTGCCGCTGTCCGGCGATCTCACGTAGCGCAGAATATCTGCTGTGCAGCCAATTCTGTGCAGATCCTCGGCAGCGGGCTGTTCCAGGGAAGGATCGCGCTGAAGAATGACGCCAAGCGGCCGGTCCTCGCGGACGGCCAGCTCGACAGCGGCGACAGAGGCCTCGCGGCCGACCGCAAGCGGGAAAACCGTGCCCGGAAAAGCGACGAAATTGCGCACCGGAAGCAGTATCAGACCGTCAACGGCACAGGGCGACGAAATTGCCGCCGGAGCCGGGCCTCCATTTTCTGCCGTTTGCTTTGCCGCCGTTTCCTCAGTCATCACAACTGCTCCGCAACTTCCGCATACGGATAATCAGACAGCCCTGCCCCTCCCGGCTGCTGACCTGGTAATGCCCGTCCGGGATCCTGACCTTGCGCTCGAAGGGGCCATTGGGCAGCTCGAGGCGCAAAAACCCTGCGGTGCGCCATTCCGGCGGCCGCTGCCTGCAACCGCGCAGGACAAGAAAGCCGCTCTCGGCCGAAATCTCCACGCTGGAAATGTCGACCCCCGGCAGCGCGACATAGGCCAGAACCTCAGAGTCTGTCTCGATCAGGTCCAGCGGCGGCTCCCAGGCCGGGACCGGCCCCAGGCCGAAAGTCACCCGGTGCAGTTCCTCCGCCCGGGCCAGCAGGCTCAGCGCCTGTGACAGCATCCTGTTTTGCGCGGTTTCCTTTGGCATTCTCCGTGTCCTGATACCTGCTTCCACCCTGTTTGCGGCAACAAGAGCACTGCTGCATTGATGGGGCGCAATGCAGCCGTCCGCAAACAAAGGAAAATCCCGGTAACGCCTTCCAACAGCCAGGCAGCCGCATGGAAACCAAACCCGCCATAGGCACCGAGGACAGTCCGGGTCTGCAAGAAAACAGCCGGATCGCAGAGCAGCTGAACCTCTATTCCAACCTTCTTGAAGCGCAGGGCGGCGACGGTTTCCGGGTCCGGGCATACCGGAATGCAGCCGCCAGAGTTGCCGAACTGCGCCAGCCATTGCGCACACTCTATCAAGAGGGCGGCGGCGCCGCGCTGATCGGGCTGCCCGCAATCGGGCGTGGCATTGCAGCGGCGATTGCAGAAATCCTGACCACGGGACGATGGCAGCAGCTTGACCGTCTGCAGGGGGAAACCGGACCGGAAGACCTGTTCCAAACAGTACCGGGCATAGGGCCAGCCCTGGCAGGCAGATTCACCGAACAATTTGATGCCCAGACGCTGGAGGACCTGGAAACCGCATTGCGCAATCCCAGAATGAAGGTCTCCGGTCTCGGCCCGCGCCGCCGCAGCGCCATTCTTGCCGCGCTGTCCGGCAGGCTTGAAGCAATCCGCCGGATCCGGGCTCCGCGCCGCGGCGGGCACGAGCCTCCTGTACAACTGCTGCTTGAGGCAGACGCCATCTACCGGACAAGGGCTGCGGCCGGCAAGCTGCGCACAATAGCACCGCGCCGGTTCAACCCAGAAGGCAAGGATTGGCTGCCTGTCCTCCACCTGACGCGCGGCGGCTGGCATTTGACACTGCTGTTTTCCAACTCCGCGCGCGCGCACGCGCTCGGGAGAACGGCAGATTGGGTGCTTGTCTTCTGCCACTTCGAGGACGAACCCGAAATGCAGTTCACCGTGGTGACACAGCGGCAGGGGCCGTTGGAAGGCCGCCGCGTGGTGCGCGGCCGCGAGAGCGAATGCGCCCGCTATTGGGCCGGCCAGCCGGTGGAGAACTGACAGGCCGCACTGCTCCTTGCCCATTAACCGCCGTCAATGCGCCTGGCAGGAGCGCGTGGTCAAATGCCAGCAACATGCCGTGGTTAGCGCCGGGAGGCCCAGCCGCCACCGGCATGAGCAAAGGGAGTGCACTCATGACCTCGGAACACAAGCGAAACCCTGCCGCCGCGCGGGGCGGCACTGCTGAAACGGAAGCGGCTCCCGGCCCGGGCCGCCGCCGCTTCCTGAAAACCGCAGGCCTGGCTGGCCTTGGCGCAGTGGCAGGCATGGCGGTTCCGTTTCACCGCAACCTGCCGCACGGGTTTTTCCCGGCCGCGATGGCCAGCGAAAACGGGCTGGCGGGCAAGAACGGTCTCACCCTGCTGAATGACCGCCCGCTGAATGCCGAGACGCCGCCGGAGCTGCTGGATGATCCGATCACCCCGACAGAACGCCATTTCATCCGCAACAACGGGCTCGCGCCAGATGACACAAGCCCCGAAGGCTGGATGCTGTCGGTTGACGGCTTCGTAGACAGCCCGCTGGAACTTTCGATTGCGGACCTCAGAGACCGCTTCGAGGTGCTCACGCTGGCGCTGACGCTGGAATGCGGCGGCAACGGGCGGGCCTTCTTCGACCCGCCTGCCAGCGGCAACCAGTGGACCTACGGCGCGGTGGCCTGCTCGGAATGGACCGGGGTGCGGCTGCGCGATGTGCTGCAGGCGGCTGGCGTCCAGGACAACGTGGTCTATACCGCGCACTACGGGGCGGACGGGCATCTTTCTGGTGATCCGGACAAGCTGCCGATCTCGCGCGGGCTGCCGATTGCCAAGGCACTGACGGACAACGTGCTGATCGCCTTTGCGATGAACGGGGCGGACCTGCACCCGATGAACGGTGCGCCGCTGCGGCTGGTGGTGCCGGGCTGGCCCGGCTCCTGCTCGCAGAAATGGCTGACCCGGATCGAGCTGCGCGACCAGGTGCATGACGGCCCCAAGATGACCGGCACTTCCTACCGCGTGCCCGCGTACCCGGTGGCCCCGGGCGACGACGTGCCCAAGGAGGATTTCCGGATTATCGAGCGGATGCCGGTGAAATCGCTGATCACCTTCCCCGCCAACGGCGCCGCGTCCGGGTTGGAGACAGAAGTGCGCGGCCACGCCTGGTCCGGCGACCGCACGGTGGACCGGCTCGACATCTCCTATGACTTCGGCGCCAGCTGGCAGGCCGCAGAGCTGGACCCGCCGGTCAACGAAGGCGCCTGGCAGAACTGGCGCAGCAGCGTGCGCTTCCCGGTTGCCGGCTATTACGAGATCTGGGCCCGCGCCATCGACAGCGCCGGCGAAATGCAGCGTTTCGCCATCAACTGGAATCCCAAGGGGTATCTGAACAACCGGATGCACCGTGTCGGCCTGCGGGTCAGCTGATGCCCGGGCATCCGGCATCAGGGAAGGGCTCCCGTCAGGCACTGCTCAGGCTTGCAGCCGCCTGTGCCGCCCTGTGCAGCGCGATTTCTCAGGCCCACGCCCAAGCTTCTGAGGACAGCGAATTCGGCCAGCTGGTCGCGGCTGAGGGGGCGGAGGAAACCTACTATGTCTGTACCGCCTGCCATTCCGAGATGATCGTCGCCCAGCAGGGCAAGACCCGCGAAGGCTGGAGCGGTTTGCTGGACTGGATGACCGAGGAGCAAGGCATGCCCGAACTCGACCCTGACGAGCGAAGGATCATCCTGGATTACCTCTCTGCCCACTACAACACGGACCGGCCGAATTTCCCGCTCCGCTGAGAGCGAACCTGCAGCAAGGAGTAGAGCGATGACAATCAAGACCCTGGCGGTTGCGCTGTTTTCGGCAGAAGAGGCGCAGTGGCTCATCCCTGCAGCCGCGGATATGGCCAGCCGCACCGGCGCCCATCTGACCGGCGTGCTGCCGATGGAAGCCCAGGTGCCCTTTGCCGGCACCGAAGGCAGCCTGGTAAGCTACGGCGCGGCATTCATCCCCGAATGGCAGCGGCAGGAAGCAGTGGCTGTCGCCGAGGCCTTTCAGGCTGCTGTGGCGGGACGGGATTTCCTGTCCGATTTCCGCCAGCAGCCGCTGGGCAGCGAAAGCGCGGAGAATTTTCTGCTCGAGAATGTGGCCGCTGCGGACCTTGTGCTGGCGGGGCAATGCCCGCATCAGGGTGCCAGGCACAGCCACCGCCAGCTGCAGGAACAGCTGATCCGCCATTCCGGGCGCCCTGTCCTGATCCTCCCGGACGGCTGGCCCCCCGCCCTCATCGGCACAAACATCCTGATCGGCTGGAGCAATACCCGCGAGGCTATCCGCGCCGCTCACTATGCCCGTGCACTGGCGCAGCCCGGTGCCAGTATTTCGATCCTCCACATCGGCGACGGCGGCCTTGGGCTCGCCTGCCGCGAGGACATGGCTGCGGCTTTTGACAGGCACGGGCATGCCGTGACCCTGATCGACCGCGAAAAATCCTCACAGGATATCGGGTCCACACTGCTCAAGGTGGCAATGGAATGCGGCGCCGACATGCTGGCGGCGGGCGCCTTCGGGCATTCCTGGGCCTATGACTTCGTGATCGGGGCCGCCACGCGCGAACTGCTGGAACGTTCGAAGCTGCCGGTCCTGTTTTCCAAGTAGGCCGCGGCAGGACAGGAGGGTGCCATGCCGCCGCCAATTAATGCCAGGCTGCGTTTCCTCGGGGCCACCGGAACAGTCACCGGCTCCCGCTACCTGATCGAATCCGGGCGCCAGCGGGTGCTGATCGATTGCGGGCTCTATCAGGGCTACAAGCATCTCAGGCGGCGCAACCGCAAGCCATTCCCGGTCCGCCCCGGATCCATCACCGCCATCCTGCTGACGCATGCCCATCTCGATCATACCGGCTACCTCCCGGCGCTGTTCCGCTCGGGCTGCCAGGCACCGGTCTACTGCACCCCGCCGACCCGCGACCTTTGCGGGCTGCTGCTGCCGGACAGCGGCCGCCTGCAGGAGGAGGAGGCGCAGCATGCGCGGCGCAAAGGCTATTCCAAGCACAAGCGCCCGGCCCCGCTCTACACTGAAGCAGACGCCTGGGCGGCGCTGCGCCGGTTCCGGCCCCACCCCTTCGGCAAGCAACTGGATCTTGGCGGCGGCCTGAGCGCCGAATTCATCCGGGCGGGCCACCTGCTGGGGGCTGCTCAGATCCGGGTCAGGGCCGGCGGCAAGACGGTGCATTTCAGCGGCGACCTCGGCCAGGACCGCGATCCGCTGATGCCGCCGCCGGAGCCCTTTGCAGGCGCCGATGTGCTAGTCTGCGAGTCGACCTACGGCGACCGCCTGCACCCTGCCATTTCCCCCGAAGACGAACTGGCCGGTATCCTGGCCCCGTTCCTGAAGCAAAAGGGCATCGTGCTGATCCCCGCCTTTGCCGTCGGCCGCGCACAGGGCATCATATACCTCCTCTCCCGCCTGATGACGGCCGGCCGCATTCCGCGGGTTCCCGTATTCCTCGACAGCCCGATGGCGGCGGACGCCACGGAAATATATGCCCGCCACTGCGCCGAGCACCGGATTGCCCAGCAGGACTGCGCGGCGGTGTTCCAGCTCCCTGTCCGGACCAATACGGTTGCGCAATCCAAGGACCTGAACACCCGCGAAGGCCCGATGGTCATTATCTCGGCCAGCGGCATGATCACCGGCGGGCGCATCCTGCATCACGTGGTGAACTTCGGCAGCCGCCTGCAGACCATGATCGTGCTTTCCGGCTATCAAGCAGGCGGCACCCGCGGCGCCTCACTGGCCGCAGGCGAGCGCCGTTTGCGCATGTTCGGGCAGGATTACAGCATCAATGCCCAGGTCGCCCAGCTTCAGACCTTTTCAGGCCATGCCGACGCCGATGAGCTGCTGCGCTGGATGGCAGCCGGCCCGGCACCTGCCATGACATATCTGACACATGGCGAGCCCGAAGCCTCCGACGCGCTCCGGCGGCGCCTCGCGCATGAACTGGGCCGCCCGTCGCGGGTGCCCGAGCACCTGGAATCGATCCGCATCGGTAAACCGTCATGATCCCGGCGCGCGCCCTGGCGCACGCCTTGCCTGGCGGGCCCGGCGCCGTCATCCGGCTGCCGCAAGATCCTTCCAGGTCTGGAACTGCGACAGGTACACCCGGCCGTTGAGGTCATCGAGGAAATGCGTCTTTTGCAGACGGTCCATCACCGGCCCCTTGACCTCCGACAGGTGCGGCGTCACCCATGACATGCGTCATGCATGCGGGCGTATGGCCCGGAGTGTGGATGGCCAGGCACTCCATACTGCCAACCTCATAGCTGTCGCCATCGTCGAACAGCCGGTCGAACTGCGACCCGTCGCGCCGGAATTCCGTGCCCTCATTGAATATCTTGCCGAAGGTCTCCTGCACGACAGTGATGTTCCGCCCGATGCCCAGCTTGCCGCCCAGTTCCTTCTGGATATAGGGGGCCGCCGACAGATGATCGGCATGGACATGCGTCTCGATCAGCCATTCCACCTGCAGCGCATTGCTCCTGACAAAGGAGATAATCTCATCGGCATGTTCAAAGCTGATGCGCCCGGCGGCATAGTTGATATCCATCACGGAATCGACAATTGCGCAGGCGTTCGACGCCGGGTCTTTGACAACATAGGAGATCGTGTTCGTTTCAGAATCGAAAAACCCCTTAACGGCCGGTTTCACATTGCGGTTCACATGGTAGCCGGTCATGATTTCACGTCCTTTCCTGGTGCTTCTGTGCTGATGTGCGCTGACCGGACCACCTCTGGAGCCGCTTGGCCGCAAGGATTCCAGCGACCATGGCGGCGGCAAAGATAAAGACCTCGTAGTTGCCGGTGCCAAGCGCAGGCAGCGCGCCGCCGGGGCAGAAACCGCCAATGCCCCAGCCCACGCCGAAAACGGCCGCGCCGCCGATCAGGGGCAGATCGAGATCACGGCGTGCCGGCAGGTTGAAACGGTCTGAAAGCAGCGGGCGGCTGAAGCCGAACACAATGCGGTAGCCGATAAAGGCAGTGGCCAGTGCACCCCCCATCACAAAGATCAAGGAAGGGTCCCACATACCGGCAAAATCAAAGAAGTTCAGGACTTTGGCCGGATTTGCCATTCCCGATATGGATATTCCGATGCCGAAAATCAGGCCGATAGCATAGCTGGAGATCAATTTCATCGCCTATCCTCCGACAACGTGGCGCAGCACAAATACGGTCAGGGCGGTGACCGCCATGAAGGTCAGCGTGGCCACGGCCGACCGCGGTGACATCCGCGCCATACCGCAAACGCCATGGCCGGACGTGCACCCCGATCCAAAGGTGACGCCGATGCCGACAATAAACCCTCCAACTGCCAGCATCGCCGCCGGCACGGGCACCTGGACCACCGGCATCGCACCAGTAACCCCCATGACCGCCGCCGGCCCTGTGACCATGCCCAGCAACAGCGCAACCCGCCAGCCCGCGTCGGCGGCCCCGGATGGCGGCAAGAGTCCCGAAAGAATTCCGGTGGCCCCCAGAATGCGGCCCTGCACGGCCATCAGCAGCACCGAAGCGACACCGATCAGCACGCCTCCGGCAAGGGACATCCAGGGTGTGAAGGTTGTTTCTATTCCGGTCATCTGCAACGCCTCCAATCACCGTTTTCTTGCTGTGATGAACGAGGTGCGAAAGCTGGCCTCCGCAGCCAGGCCCTGCTGCCAGCTCCACAGAATAAGCCCACCCTGCCTGACCGGAACGTGCCGCGCATTGACCCGGCGCAAGAACCCTCTGAGTTTCGGGTCGGGCAGCTGCTGTTGATGCCAAGCAATGCAGCCAGGTTCGCTCTTGGCTAGGCTTTCCGGGAATCGCTGGGATGATAGGAGGCTGGCCATGACCGGAAGAATTCTCGTTGCCACAGATGGATCGGAAGCAGGCAACCGCGCGCTCGATTGCGCCGCGGAACTGTCAAGCAAGCTTGGACGCGGGCTCAGCATCGTTCACGTCTTTCTGCACGGGCGGCCGCCGGCGGAAATGATGCAGCTGGCCGATTCCGAGCATCTCATTGAACAGGCCGCCAAGGCCCAGAACCTCACACCGCGCGGCCAGCCCGCAAATTTTCTCGGCCTCTTCGCCGGCGCTGCAGAAGAGGCTGACAGGGCCAAGGCAACACTGGCGATCGGCGAAAAAATCCTCGATTGGGCAGCGCACCGTGCCAAGGAAGCCGGTGCACGCGACGTGGAGACGCATATTTGCGCCGGCGATTACGCCGAAGCCATTCTGAAAACCGCTGAAACCGAGAATGCCGGGATGATCGTGATTGGCAGGCGCGGGCTGGGTCTGACCCGCGAGATCCTGCTGGGCAGTGTCTCCCAGAAGGTGCTGCACCACGCGAATTGCACAGTGGTTGTCACGCAATAGCCGGAAACCAGCAGACATTTGGTTTGGAGTCCAAGGAACGCGCTATGGGTCTTTACGCGGACGCCCAGAACAAGGCCCAGGGCAGCGGCCGGTTAGGTCCCTGGCCTGTTGCCGCGGTCACGGTGTTTGCAGATCTGGGCATGGATGATGGCGAGATCGCCAGGTACTTCGGTGTCGCGCCTTCCCTGATCGCGCAGCTGCGTCAAGCAGGGCGCCGGGGCCGGCAGCCGGTGTTCCAAGGCGGCAGCCTGCTCGAAGCCTGGCGCCCAAGGGATCCGCCGGCCACACCGCCCTGGTGAGTAGGCCTGACCCGGCTTGCCGAAAGATTGCGCCACGCGCTGCGCTGGCTGCCTTGGTAAGGCAGCTCCTTCCGAATTCCGCAACGGCGACTGGCCCGCCCCTAATCCCAAAGTTCCTGTATGGGTTTGCGCATCGCTTTCCTGACCTGGTCGAACTCTCCCTTCGACACATGCCGCCGCAGCAGATCGAACACCGCGGACACTGCGCGCTCCGTGTCTTCCAGCGGCTCCTTGTCGAACCGCGCCTCAATTCTGGCCAGCATATCTTTCTTGCTGCGGGGTTTCACCGGCGTCTTGGACGGGTCCCAGCCATCATAGAAGACCCCCCGCACCAGAACCGGAAGCTGCGCTGCCAGATCGGCGGCTTCGTCAACGGACAGAAAATCGCGTACAGTGTGCAGCGTTTCGTGCAGCAAGAGATAGGCCCTGGACTTATCTGGCCAGCCTAGATCGTCGCAAAGCTGGTTCAGCCATTCGGCGAAAACCTGCGGGGAATGATCGAGGGTCTTGATACCTGTGGTTGCCATAGTTTTCCCTCCGGATTGGGTTTACCCGTTCAGGATCCTACAAGCCCAGCCGCCCCGCATTAATGGGCGTCAATGGCGCCGAACATGGCTGAACTTGCCCTCCCGGCACCTACAATCCCAACTGCATCACGGATGGCAGGCATTCTCAGCGTCCCGCCCGGATCCGGTCAAAGACTTCTTCCATGAGTTTCTCCGCCCGCGCCTGGCTGCCTGCAACCGCCATTGCATTGAGCGAGGCCCGGCCGGGGTGCGGTGGTGAAATCAGAATTACGCCTTCGCGTGACTGCCCGCACCGGAACAGGAGATCACCAACGGCTTTGCACTGCTGCGCAATGTCCAGGGATGCCTCAGCCTCGAGATTCTCCTGCACAACAACGATCCCTTCCGGGCGCCGGCCCAGCAGCCTGCCGGCTGCGGCAAGCGGAATTGAAACACCGCTCCAGCGCCCGTTGCATTCGATCCAGTGGATCTGATCAGCGCCTGAATGGGATTTTCTCAGGACTGCGTCCAGCGAACAGGGCCCGAAATAGCCTGCCCTTTGGAACATGGCGCCAAGGCGTATGGCGTCGTTTTTCAGCGCTTGCTCAGTTTCGCTGCCCAAGCTGGCAAATCTCGCCCCGGCGAATTTGCCCTCATTTCCATGCACCAGCTGTTCGAAAACACCAAGAACCTCCGGCTGGCCTTCACCGGTATGGGGAATCCACATTTGCACTGACGGGCTTTTCTCCACCCCGCTTTCCCAAACCCCCACAAGAACAGGGTATCTGCCGTCCCATCCCGTTGCCCGCAAACGCTGTTCCAGCTGGCCGCGGACTTCGGCAATGCCAAGACCTTCAAGCTGCGCAGCACTGAACCGGATGTTTCCGGCAGCGCCGGCACTGTCCGGCACTTTGACCACCACTTGCGCGGCAGTCCTGGCAAGGCGGGCAATCCGGCCCGCCGCCGCAGCGGGGCCGAATGCAAAGGCCGAGGGCGGCACGGAGTCCGGCCCGGCTATCTCCCGTGCCACGTCCCAGAACCACAGCTTGTCATTCACCCTGCGCGAGATGCGGGGGGACGGGCCTGCAACATGAACCGGCAGCTGCGCGGCGGCTGCCAGGGCCTGCGCAAGATGCCACAGATGCCCGGTCACCAGATAGGCATAAAGGGTCAGCGAACCCGCGGCCTCAAGCGCCTCCAGCAGATGCTTGAACAGGCCCGGGTCTGAAAGGCACTGTTTGGCCACCGGGGCCAGATCCGCACCATGCGCCTCCAGGAAGCGGACCCGCCTCATGCCAAGGTGTTCCGACAGGTAGGTTTCAAACTCCGGGCAGCGCTGGCGGACCACAACTGCATCGCCGGGTTCAGCCAGCAAGGCCATCCGGTGATCGTGAAACCCGACCATCGCAGGCGTGAACAGCGCAATGCCGACCTGATCCCCAATGAACACGGATGCACCCAGGCCCCGGCCCTGCCGGACACCCGGCCACAGATCCCGCGACGTGATCAGCGCAGGCTCATCCCTTACCAGCCGCCTGGCGATCGCGTCGATGCCTGCCTCCCGTCCGCTCCCAGCCCGCGACGAATACAAAGCCGGTCCCCTTCTTTACGGCTGCAAATGCAGTCCATAGTATCACAGTTGCTTGCTGGACCGCTCTGACAGGAGCAGAAAAATGTGCCGCTTGTACGCAATGCATGCAAATGAGCCGACCCGGGTCGAATGCGGCCTGGTCAAGGCCCAGAATGCGCTCATGGCGCAAAGCCAGGGCGACATGGAAGGCATGATGCACGGCCACGGCTGGGGGGTTGCAGATTATCCCGATGGCGTTCCGGTCATCGAAAAACAGGTTTGGGCAGCCTACCACGGCGAACATTTCGCCAAGGCTGCCGCACGGGTCTATGCCCGAACTGCTGTTGCCCACGTCCGCAAGGCAACAGTTGGAACCACCAGTGTCAAAAACACCCATCCCTTCCATCACGGGCGCTGGATCTTTGCCCATAACGGAACGCTGCCCAACTTCGAGCAGCTCCGCTTCCGCCTGTTGGACCAAATGGACCCGCTGCACCGGTCAGAAATCCAGGGCCAGACTGACAGCGAGCATGTCTTCCGCTACCTGCTGAGCCTGTTTCTGCAGCACCCGGAAAAAGGGCTGCTGGAAACCGTGCGCCTCGGGCTCAGCCAGATCATATCCTGGTGCGCGGAAATTGATCCCGCCCGCCCGGCTGGTTTGAACATTGTGCTGACCGACGGGCAGAACCTGGTGGGTTCCAGGTTCAACCGCACGCTTTTCCACCTCAGCCGCAGCAGCCTGCATACCTGCACGATTTGCGGCGAAACGCATGTGAAGCATAAGCACGATACCCCCTACATGGCGGTGGAGGTGGCCTCGGAGCCCGTCACCTTCGACGAGGACTGGGAGGAAGTGCCCAACGGTGTGGTGTTCCAGGCAACACAAGATTTCCGCCTGGAAATGCGCCCGCTCGCCGGACAGCAATAAAACTCCGCCACAGGCTTGCGCGCCGTGTCCCCCCCGCCTTGGCCGGTTCCGCATCCGGCAGGGCGCCGCAGGAAAGGCGGCATTGCGCCGGCCAGCCCTGGCAGGTCGACAGAATCGCACTGCCCCGGTATCGTGATGATTGCAGCGCGAAACCAAATTTCTCCAATGCGGATAGGTGGAAAGTACGGGACCTGGCCCTGCGCCCGCGCGGTCATTTCTGACAGGGAACGTTCTGATGACACGGCAAACCCCGATCCCAAGCCAATCTGCCTGCCCTTCCAGCCTGCGCATCGGCGCAATGGATTTTGACGGCAGCGACATTGCGCTGCTGAATTTCCGCAACAGCCTCCAAAGCGTCCCGGCCAACAGAACCCTGCTGCATGACGGCGCCGACAGCGGCAAGATCATCATCGTCGCCGACGGCTGGCTTGCCACCTCCAAATCCTCCCTCAGCGGCGAGGTGCAGCTGATCGACCTCTTGCTGCCGGGGGATATCGCCGATCCGACCTCCGCTGACGGCAAAACAGCCGGGCTGAACATCGAGGCGGTGACGGATGCAAAGGTCTGCGCCATTCCCCTGCCCGTCTGGCACAAGATGCTGGCCGCCTCTCCGCGGCTGGCGCGGGCCAATGAGCTGGTGCAGGCCGCCGAACGCAGCAGGCTGTCCGAACGCATGTTGCGGCTGGGCCGCGGCAGCGCCGAAAGCCGCATCGCCTATGCCTTGATCGAACTGTCCTTGCGGCTGAAACCGTTGGGCCTTTCGGAGAATGGCGCCTTTCACCTGCCCCTGACCCAGCAGCGCATCGGCGACTTCACCGGCCTCACCGCGGTGCATGTCTGCCGCACCCTGCGCCGCTTTGTCAGAAACGGCCTTGTGGAAACCGCCGACCACATGGACGTCCGGATCAACGACCTCACCACCCTGGCTAAAGTGGCAGGCGTCGAGCCGGACCGCCTGGCCGCCGAGATCACACCAGTGCCGGACTAGGGTCACGCCCCTAGCGGTACTCGCAAATCTCTCCCAGCGCCTCCCCTGCCAGCTGCTCCGACGCATTCACCGCAATGTCGGTAACTGACAGCAGCCCTGCCAGATGCCCTTCGTCATCCAGCACCGGCAAGCGGCGCACCTGATGATCCCCCATCAGGGCCGCCGCAGCCTCGACCGTGTCCTCTGCCCGGCAGCAGACCGCGCCCGGGCTCATGACGGCGGCAATGGACAGCCCCTCCAGCCCGCGCTCCTGCCCGGCCAGCGCCAGCACCAGATCCCGGTCGGTCAGAATGCCCACAATCCGCTCTTCCTCGACAACCGGCAGCACGCCGATGCCACGGCTTTGCATCTGCTCGGCCGCGCTGGCGGCACTGTCCTGCGGGCTGGTGTAGCTTGCAGGAACGGTCATGATCTCTTGTACAAGCATGGTCATATCCTCTCTGGACCGCCCCTGGCGAGCCACTCGAAAGCCGCCAGCGGGCTGCTTGCGCCAAAGGAACCGCTCAGCTGTCCTCGAACCAGCGTGAGCCGCTCCATTTCCAGCCTTGATCAGCGCAGCCGCCGCTGCATTAACCGGCGTTAACACACCCGGCGGCCGCGCATCTGCCCTTGACCGGTGTCAACCGTACCCTCTCTTGAAACTGCTATATGTCATAAGCGGCTAAGGTATGCGCATACCGCGCCGGAGGCCCGAAGCGGGGGAGGATATGTGAGCCATGAGTTACAAGACCATACTTGCCTGCCTGACATCGGAATTTACCGCCGGGCACCTTCTGCCCGCGGCCTGCGGCTTGGCCCGGCGGTTCAATGCCCACCTGACCGGCCTCCACACCCGGGAAGCCTTTGTTCCCTATTCCGGCATCGCCATCGCCGCCGACGACGTCACGTTCGGGGATTTCAACAACAGGGTGGCTGAAGAAGACCATAGAATAGAAATGCAGTTTCAAGCAGCGACAGACCAGGCCGGCTGCATGGCGGAATGGCGCTCGCAGGCGGCCCGCTCTCCGGATGCCACGGATGAACTGCTGGAATCCGCTATCCGCTCCGATCTGGCCATAGCGTTGTTTCCTGACTCGCAACAGGAGCGGTTTGATCAGAGGGGGTTTCAGAAGGATCTCGTCGTACACAGCGGCCGTCCGGTGCTGCTGCTTCCGGACGATTGGTGCGATAAGCCCATCGGCACCCGCATCCTCGCCGCTTGGAAACCTACCCGGGAAGCCGCCCGCGCCCTGCACGACGGGCTGCCGTTCCTGAAAACCGCCGCATTTGCAGAGATCGTCACCATCGAAGAGCACCCGCACGAGGCCGCGGAATTCTCCACCGAAGGGCACGAGATCGCCCGGGTGCTGTCCCGGCACGGGGTGACGGCAGAGGTCCGCCAGATCCAGGATAGGGAGTACGGCACCGGCACCCGCCTCCTGATGGAGGCAGCCAGCCAGCAATGCGATCTGCTGATCATGGGCGGCTGCGGCCATTCCCGGCTGCACCGCCTGATATTCGGAAACGCCTCTGCACATGTGCTGCGCGAGGCCCGGATTCCGGTGCTGAAGTCCGGCTGAACGGTGCCGCGATGCCCGCTCCGGATGCCCTGCCCGTCTACGGTCTTGCTGCGGTCTTTGCCGCTGCCGCATTGGTGGTCTGGTTCGCAGGCACCCGGCTGGCAATGGCCGGGGACGAACTGTCAGGGCGCTACAACCTGGCCAGGGAATTTGCCGGCCTGCTGTTCCTCGCCACCGTCACCGAACTGCCGGAAATCGTGACAACCGCCACCGCTGCGCAAGTGGACACTGCCCAACTGGTCCTCGGCAACATGTTCGGCGGCATCACAATGCAAACCGCAATCCTGGCGGTCGCTGGCATTTTCGCAGTGCGCTATGCGCTGACCTCCTGGCCCCGCAAACCCAACCACGCGCTGCTGGTGCTCCTGCTCGTCCGGCAGCCCGCCGGCGCCCAGCTCAGCATCGCCGCCGGCATCCTGGTCACCGCGATCTACGTGGCCGGCCTGCTGATCCGCCGCACCCCAGGATACTCGGCGCAGGCCTCGATTCCTGGCTGGTGCTGGCCGTCTACTTCGGCTCCATCGCCGCCCTCTACCATATCGGCTGACCCCAGGGGGCCGTTCTCTGTCAAAGAATACATTGCCCGTCATGATCAACTCCACGAAACCGCATGGATCGGTTCGCGAACTAAAATGCAGCAACGCGGGTTTTGCGAAGCGGTCGGGCGCGATGTAGTACATGAATGCCGGGATGGCATCGCTGTTCGGTTTGCCTTTCAAGGCGACTTTTTCGCCAAAATACTTCCGTTCTTCCGGGGGAAGCGAGCGGGCCTGCACGGCAAAACCGGCGTATTCGCTCGTCGCAATGCAGGATGGAAAAGGACAGGGCATGGCCCGAATGTGCACTCGACGCGGTCCACAACAGAAAATTCGCGTGGCTCGGCGAGCCCCCCGCAGAAGGCTTGGTCGTCCTGTGCCGTGTTGGCGCTTCGGCTTCCGCCTCGCAGGCTAGCGGGCGCAGCGGGATATCACGCCCAGCCTCAATCCGCACTAGCCGCAGCAGACAGGTAGCGCACGGCTGAGCCCACCGTTGCGATCTGCGCGTAATCGGCCTCCGGGATATCGATGCCAAGCCGCTGGTGCAAAGCCGCGGCCAGATTCAGCACATCCATCGAATCCAGTTCCAGGTCCTCCTGCAGATGATCCGTGTCCGACACCTCAGCGGGGTCAATATCCGGAGCAACCCGCGTCAGCTCTTCCAGAAACAGGGCACGCATTCCGGTCTGTGTCATAACGCCTCCGGCTGTGAAATCAGAGTTTCGAATTCGCTCAGGAACCGGGCTGCCTGCCGCCCGCCGCTGACCCGGTGGTCGGCGGCGACGGTCACGGTGACGACCCTGCGCGGCACGACCTCGCCGCCGTGCACCCAGGGCCGCAGCTGCGGCGCCCCGATCCCGATCAGCGCCACCTGCGGCGGAAAGATTACCCCGGCCATCACCTCGCCGCCGGTCTCGCCCAGGCTGGACACCGTGATCGTGCCGCGGGTCAGCTCGGAGCTTTTGAGCCGCCCCGCCCGCGCGCGGGCGACGATATCCCGCATCGCAGCCATGGTCCCGTCCAATGTCATCGCGGGCACATCGGCAAGCGCGGGAGCCACCAGACCGCCGCCGCGCAGCGCCACCGCAAGGCCTGGATTGACCTGCTCTGCGGGATGGAAGGCGCCGTCTGTGAAATGGCCGTTCAGGGTTGCCGCCTTCTGCGCCGCCAGCGCCGCCGCCCGCAGCAGCACTGCGCCCAGCAGGATCCGCTCCGACGGCGGCACCCCGGCATTGCGTGCCGCCAGCATGTCGAGGGCGCCCTGCACGTCCATGGTCTGCGACAGGTAGAAATGCGGGATCGTCTGCTTGGAGCGCGTCATCGCGGCGGCAATCGCCTTGCGCATCTCATCAAGGCGCGAGGCCGGCGCGCCGGTATCGCGGTTTCCGGCCGGTTCCACATCCGCCAGCACGACGGCGCCGCCGGGGCCGCTGCCCGTCACGGTGCCCAGGTCCAGCCCCAGCTCCGCCGCCCGCACCCGCGCCGCAGGCGACGCTTTGACCGTACCTGCCACAGCAGTTGCCGCGGCAGGCACAGTGCCCCGGGCGGGCGCGGGTGCGGTTTCAGCAGCAGGTTCCGGTTTGATTTGCGGCTCCAGTTCCTGTTCCGGCTCCGGCACCGCATCCAGCTCAGGCGCCGCTTCCCCCTCAGCCCGGATCACCGCCATCGGCGCCCCCACCGGCAGCACCGTGCCGGGCTTCGCCTTCAGCTCCTGCACCGTGCCGGCCTCGAAACACTCGATTTCGATCGCCCCCTTCTGGGTCTCGACCACCGCAACCGCATCGCCGCGGGCCACGGTGTCACCGGGCGCGACCAGCCATTCGGCCAGGGTGCCGCTTTCCATGTCAGCGCCGAGCGAGGGCATGACGAAGAGACCCATCTTACCCGGCTCCCATCACAGACCGCACCGCCGCCACAATGGCCGGCACCTGCGGGATTGCCGCGTCTTCCAGATGCTTGGGATAGGGGATCGGCACCTCCGCCGAACAGACCCGCCCGACCGGCGCGTCCAGCGTCCAGAACCCCTGCTCCATGATCCGCGCCGAAATCTCGGCTGCCAATGATCCCGACCGCCAGCCCTCGTCGACGATGACAGCACGGCGGGTCTTGCCGACCGAGGCCAGGATTGTTGCCTCATCCAGCGGCCGCAGGCTGCGCAGGTCAAGAACCTCCGCCGAGATGCCCGTGTCCCCCAGTTCCTCCGCCGCCTCCAGCGTCTTGAACAGCGACCCGCCATAGGTGATCAGGCTGATATCGGTCCCCTCGCGGCGGATTGCGGCCCGTGAGATATCCACAGGTCCCGCCATGCTGCTCAGCGGATTCTCGCGGTTGTAGAGCATCACATTCTCGAAGATCAGCACCGGGTCGGGATCGCACAGCGCCGTCCACAGCATCCCGCGCGCGTCCTCGACCGTGGCCGGCGCCAGCACTTTCAGCCCCGGGATATGGGCATACCACCCTTCCAGGCTGTGCGAGTGCTGTGCCGCCAGTTGCTTACCCGCCCCGGTGGCCATGCGGATCACCAGCGGCACCCCGAACTGGCCGCCGGACATGTGGCGGACGGTGGCTGCCGTGTTCAGGATCTGATCCAGCGCCAGCAGCGAAAAATTGACTGTCATCAGTTCTACAATTGGGCGCATCCCAGCCATCGCCGCGCCGATCCCGGCGCCGGTAAAGCCCGACTCAGACAGCGGCGTGTCGCGGATGCGGGCCTCTCCGAATTCTTCCATCAGCCCCTTGGACACCGCATAGCAGCCGCCATAGGCGCCTACGTCCTCGCCCATCAGAAACACCCGTTCATCGCGTGTCATTGCATCGCGGAGGGCCTCGCGCACAGCCTCCCGGTAAGTCACCACCCGGGTTTCCCCGCCAGGCGCCGCAGGTTCAACAGGACCGGGCTGCGGCCCCAGAACATGACGCGTCAGGTTTTCAGCGGGCTCCCACGTGCCGTCTTCGGCAAATTGAACCGCCTCTGCAATCTCCGCCCTGATCCCCGCCTCGATCCCGCCAATCTCGTCCTCGTGGATCAGCTTGGCCTCCAGCAGCCAGTTGCGGAACCGGACAATCGGACCGCGCTTGCGCCAGTCATCGACCTCGGCCTTGTCGCGGTAGAGCTGAGCATCGAACATCGAATGGGCGCGGAACCGGTAGGTGCGGCATTCCAGGAACACCGGCTTGCCAGTTTCGCGGATCTCGGCAAGCGCCCGCCGCGCGGCGGCTTCAACCGCCACCACATCCATCCCGTCCACCACCTCGGCGCGCACCCCGTAGGCGGCGGCCTTGGCGCTGATATCGGTCTCGGACTCGCTGCGCTTCAGCGCGGTACCCATGGCATAGCCGTTGTTTTCACAGACAAACAGCACCGGCAATCCCCAAAGGGCGGCCAGGTTCATAGCCTCGTGGAATTCGCCTTCAGCCACCGCCCCCTCGCCAAAGAAACAGGCGGTCACATTGGGATCGCCGCGCAGATGATCCGCCAGTGCCAGCCCCGCCGCCAGCGGCAGCCCGCCGCCGACAATTGCATTGCCGCCATAGAAATTGGCCGCCGCATCATAAAGATGCATTGAACCGCCGCGCCCGCCCGAGCAGCCCTCTGCCTTGCCGAACATCTCCGCCATCACCGCATTCATCGACACCCCGCGCACCAGCGCATGGCCGTGCTCGCGGTAGGTGGCGACAATCCGGTCGCCCTCCTCCAGCACCGGGATCACGCCCGCGGCAATCGCCTCCTCGCCATCGTACAGATGCAGGAAGCCGCGGATTTTCTCCTGGGTGTAAAGCTCGGCACAGCTGTCCTCGAACATGCGGACCCGCATCATCGCAGTCAGCAGTTCGCGAACATGGCTCCGGTCAAGGCGGGTTTTCTCATGGGTGCTCATGTCTCATCGCTCTCCAATGTCGAGATGTCCCCCTCCGGCAGGCCCAGCTCGCGCGCCTTCAGCAACCGCCGCATGATCTTGCCGGAACGGGTCTTGGGCAGAGTGTTGCGGAACAGGATGGCGCGCGGCGCCACCGCCGCCCCCAGCCGCTTGCGCGCATGGGCCCGCACCTCGCGCTCCAGGTCTTCGCCCGGCTCAAAGCCCGGGTTCAGCGTGGCATAGGCCTTGACGATCTCGCCCGCGGTCTCATCCGGCACACCGATCACCGCCGCCTCGGCCACCGCCGGGTGCTCGATCAGCGCGCTTTCCACCTCGAACGGGCCGATCAGATGGCCGGACGTCTTGATCAGGTCGTCCTTGCGCCCGACAAACCAGTAATAGCCCTCCTCATCACGGGTGGCCAAGTCGCCGGACAGATACCAGCCCCCGGCAAAGCATTTCCGGAACCGCTCCTCCTCATCCAGATACCCCCGCATCACCGAAGGCCAGTCCGGCCGCAGCGCCAGCTCCCCGGTCTCCCCTGCCCCGCATTCCGCCAGCCCGCCATTGCCCTGTTTCAGAATGGCCGCCGTGATCCCCGGCAAGGGCTTGCCCATCGATCCGGGCTTCACTGCCATGCCCGGCAGGTTGGCAATCATGATGCCGCCCGTTTCGCTCTGCCACCAGTTGTCGTGGAACGGCTGCGGAAACACCTTACGGCTCCACTCCACCGCCTCCGGGTTCAGCGGCTCGCCGACGCTGGCCAGAAACGTCAGCGACGAGAAATCATAAGGCGCCGCCGCTTCCGCCCCCGCCCGCATCATCATCCGGATGGCGGTGGGCGCCGAATACCAGATCTCGACCCTCTCGCGCCCGATGATGCCGTACCAGCGTTCAACGTCAAACTCGGCCTCATCCACGATCATCGTCACCCGGTTCACCAGCGGCGCGATGATGCCGTAGGAGGTGCCGGTCACCCACCCGGGGTCGGCGGTGCACCAATAGACCGCACCCGGCTCCAGCCCCAGGGCGATGCGCCCCGAATAGGCGTGATAGACCACCGCGCCATGCACATGCACCACCCCCTTGGGCTTGCCGGTGGTGCCGGAGGTGAAATGCACCAGCGCCGGATCTTCGGCACCGGTGCGCACCGTTTCAAAGTTCTCCCCTGCCCGCTCCAGCGCCGGCCCCAGCGCCACGCAGCCCTCGGGCGCCTCGCCGCCGGCCACCAGCACCAGCTTCAGGGACGGCAGCTGGTCCCGGAACGGCGCAATCTTGCGCCGGTACAGCGCCGCAGTGGTGACCAGCACCCTGGCCGCACCGATCTCCATCCGCGTCCGGATCGGTTCCGGGCCAAAGGCGGCAAACAGCGGCGTATAGACCAGCCCCGCCTTCAGCGTGCCAAGAGCGCAGGCGTAAAGCTCCGGCACCCGCCCGATCAGGGAATAGACACTATCGCCCCGCTGCAGCCCGTGCGCCCGCAGCAGATTTGCAAATTTTGAAGACAATGCCGCCAGATCAGCATAGCTCAGCTCACTCCGGCTGCCGTCCTTGCCCAGCCAGCGGATCGCCGTCTGGGCGCCATAGCCCGCGGCCACGTGGCGATCGGCGGCTTCATGCGCAATGTTCAGCCCGCCACTCAGGCCGCTGACCAGTTTCTCGGTCCCGGCCCACCGGCTGCCTTCGCCACCCGCAGCGGATACCTCCCCGGTGCGCGGGCCCTCATCACCTGTCTTGCGGTCATCCACGATGCCATCCTCCCGGCCCCATGTTCCCCCGGGAACGCCCCCGCCGCTATGATACGCATCAATCGGCTGCAGAGGGCTGCCGCGCTGGCCGGGGCGCGCCGGATTTGATGGCCGGCGGCAATTCTGGCACTCTGTTTCAGATGTACTGGAATGTGTTGCCGGCACTTGGCGGCATCGGCCTCTTTCTGATCGGAATGCTGCTGCTGACCGGCGGCCTGAAGACACTCGCCGGGGCGCGCCTGCGCAGCATTCTGGGCCGGTTCACATCGACCCCGGCCACCGGCGCGGCCACCGGCGCGGTGACAACCGCGGCGATCCAGTCCTCCAGCGCCACAACCGTCGCTGCGGTCGGATTTGTCGCCTCCGGCCTTCTCACTTTTCCGCAGGCGCTCGGGATCATCTTCGGCGCCAACATCGGCACCACGATGACCGGCTGGCTGGTCGCTATCCTGGGCTTCAAGCTCGACCTCGGGCAGGCCATGCTGCCGGTCGTCCTGCTGGGTGCCCTGCTCGCTCTCTCCGGCAGGCGCAAGATCTCCTATCTCGGCCAGGCCCTGGCGGGCTTCAGCCTGATCTTCATCGGCATCGAGCAGATGAAATCCGGCCTGGAAGCCTTTCAAGGCATCGTAACCCCGGACAGCTTCCCCTCCGACAGCCTTGCGGGCAGGCTGAAACTTGTTGCGGCCGGTGTCCTGATCACCCTGGTCACCCAGTCGTCGAGCGCGGGCGTTGCCACCGCCCTGGCGGCCCTGAGCGCCGGGGCGGTGAATTTTCCGCAAGCGGCGGCACTGGTCATCGGGATGGACGTCGGCACAACCTTCACGGCTGTTCTGGCCACGCTGGGCGGGGGCACCATGGCCCGGCGCACCGGTTTTGCGCATGTGATCTACAACCTGATGACAGGCGCCCTGGCGTTTTTCCTGCTTGGCCCGTTTGCTGCCGCCGTGTCCTATTGGGTTGGCTCCCAGGACTCTCTTACAGCGCTCGTCGCCTTTCACAGCTTCTTCAACCTCCTGGGCGTGATCTTCATCCTGCCCTTCGCGCGCCCGTTTGCGCGGCTGATCGAGTTCCTGATCCCGGACCGGGGCGCTGCACTGACGCAATCGCTGGACCACCTGATCCTTCGCGAGCCGGCAGCCGCAACCGCCGCCGCCAAAGTTGCGGTAAACCGGGTTACCGCAGCTGCCATTCATCACCTCAGAACACTCACCGGCGCCCCCGTTCCGGGCAACAGCGATTACGAGTGGGGCCACCTCTCCTCGGCAGTCACGGAAACCAGCACCTACCTCGACAAGATTGAACTGTCCGGCAATGCCAGCGCGGAATTTGCCGAGATCAAGGGCATGTATCACATCCTCGACCATCTGGACCGGCTGCTTTACCGCTGCACGCAAACGGACAGGATCAGCGAATTGCCGAATGACATGCGGCTGCGGCGCCTCACCGGGGTGCTGACCCTGGCAACTGCCGATGCCGGGCACGCCGGCAGCCCTGATGAATGCGAACAGTTGTTGAACCGTGTCCGCCGCATCATGCGCCAGCAGCGGAAGTCGCAACGAGACCGGCTTATCTCCGAGGCCACAGACGGCACCTTGCCGGACGAAACAGCCTGGCTGAGACTCGATGCGGTCCGCTGGCTGCACAGGGTAGCCTATCACCTCTGGCGCATCCGGTTGCACTTGAACCTGCTGGAAAAGGACGCTGCCGGCCCCGGCCTCAAGGCGGTGACTGGGGAGGAAGCGAAGCTGGATGCCGAACTGGACTAAGGTCTGCCACATCAATGGGCCCGCCGGTCTTTATCAATCTCCTGAGCCAGTTTCCTGCACTTACGGTATCAACCGCGCAGGGCCAGTGACCGGAAGTTACCTTGTCTTGCCTTCAACTTTGACAACTTGAAACGCTCCGGCCCCGGCCTTGGCAACGGCAAAAAAGGCCTCACCGGTCCTCCGGCGTCCGTTCCAGCCGGGCCAGCGTCCTGGCGATGGCCTGCGGAAACCTCTCTTCGATTTCCGCGGCAGAATAGCTTTTGCCATCAACACCCGCTGCCGTAACCCCGCCGCGGTGAAAGGCCAGGATAAGCACGGGCCGCTTCTCCCCGGAGCAGGCGGCTGCTGCCGCGCCGCAGTGGTGCGACCGCTCAACCCGGCACACCGCCGCAAAGGCCCGCGCTCCGGCCCGGACCGGAGGGTCGACCACCCAGCTCACCGCACCGGCCTGAAGGCGTCCCATCCGAACCGCACCGCCGGCCCGATCAGCGCCGCCGGAACCAGGGAAACGTCCAGCTCTGCCCGACCGGACAGCACCGCACGGTCAAAGACCGGCTGCAGGCTGACCTGCAGCCTCCGGGCCGGAAGGGTTGCGTATGCCAGCGGCGCCAGCATCCCGAACATCTGCCCCGTCTCCGCCGGATCGCCGGATCCGAATTCCGCGTCAAGGATCAGGGCGCGGATGCGGATGCGGCGCAGTATTGCAACTGCCAGCCGTGCTGCCGCAGGGATAAACCTGCGTGCATCGAACTGCCGCCTGCGGCCTGGCTTTTTGGCCGCAGGGTGCGGTTGCCGCCTGCCGGAGAGCCTGATCCGCGGCCCGAACCCGCCCAGCGGGCGCAGCGCCGCCGAATAGGCCAGCCCCGCCTCCTTGCGCAGCACCAGCTCGATCCTGAGCGGCGAAACCAGCACCAGAACAATCAGGGCAAACAGCACCGCCAGCAGCGCGGCAAGGGCTGCGCCAAGGCCCGCCATGATCAGCCCTGCCCTTTCCTGCCCTTCGCGCCCCCAGTCTGCGCCGCCGTTTCAATGGCCTTTCCGGCTGCGTCGCCCAGCACCGCCGCCAGCGTCGTCATCGCCCCCTGCACAGATTCCACCCGCGCGCCGCGCTGGTCGATGATGATGGCCCCCAGCGGCTTGATGCCGCCGCCCGCCCCGGTGCCCGCACCTTCGCCGGTCTTGGCATCCGCACCGCCGCCGGCCCCGAAGCCGAACCCGTAGCTGACAATCGGAATGACCGTCGCATCGCCCTTCTCGATCGGATCCCCCAGCACGTTCTTGGCGTTCAGCAGCCGGTCCAGTTCCTCCACAGTGCCTTTCAGCAGACGTTCGACGTTTTCCATCCCGCTCACCTTTCATAAAAGCAACAGTCAACGGGGCGAGCCTATCAGCCCGCCCTCCTGCGTGAATTGATGCCGCTCAATCCGCGCCTGCGCCCATGCTGCCGCCCCCGGGGCGGCCGGACCGGGCCACTGATCTGCATCAATGGCCAACGCCGGATTCCTGCCATTATGGGTTTACCCCTGCAGGACCGGAGACCGGACATGGCCCATTCCACCCCGCCCGTCATCAGCTTCGACAAGGTGAAACGCGCCGATACCGGCCTGGTCGGCGGCAAGAACGCCTCTCTGGGAGAAATGATCAGGGCGCTTGGCTCCAAGGGGATCCACGTGCCGCCGGGCTTTGCCACCACCGCCGATGCCTACCGCGGCTACTTGTCCGCCAATAAGCTCGAAGCACGGATTCACCAGGAACTGGACGCGCTGGCCGCAGGGCGGACGACGCTGCAAAAAGCGGGCAAGGCGATCCGCTCCATGATCCTGGCCGGAGACTGGCCTGCAAAGACCGCGCAGGCGATCCTTGCCCATTACCGCAGCCTCAGCACCGCGGCAGGACAGCCGGATGTGCCCGTCGCGGTGCGCTCCAGCGCCACTGCCGAGGACCTGCCGGAGGCGAGCTTTGCCGGTCAGCAGGAGACCTTCCTGAACGTCAGCGGCGGGCAGGCGCTGCTGGAGGCCTGCCGGAAATGCTATGCCTCGCTGTTCACCGACCGGGCGATCTCCTACCGCCGGATCCACGGCTTCGACCATATGAAGGTAGCGCTGTCGGTCGGGGTGCAGCAGATGGTGCGCGCCGACACCGGCGGCGCCGGCGTGATGTTCTCGATCGACACCGAATCCGGCTTTCCCGATGCCGTCCTGATCAATGCCGCCTGGGGGCTGGGCGAAAACGTGGTGCAGGGTGCCGTGGACCCGGATGAATACCAGGTCTTCAAACCCTTCCTCGATACCCCAGGCCTGACGCCGATCCTGGAAAAGCGGCTGGGCGCCAAGGCCGTCAAGATGATCCAGGACCGGGACGGCAGCCCGCGCAACGTCCCCGCTTCCAAAGCCGAGCGGGCGCAATACGTCCTCAGCGACGCGGAGATCCTGATGCTGGCCCGCCAGGCCAAGGTGATCGAAGACCACTATGGCTGCCCGATGGACATGGAATGGGCCCGGGACGGGGCCGGCGGCAGGATCTATATCGTGCAGGCCCGCCCGGAAACCGTCCAGTCGCGCGCCGCCATCAGCACCCTCCGGTCCTATGCGGTGACGGATCCCGGCCCGTTGCTGCTGACCGGGCTCAGCGTCGGCAGCGGCGCCGTCGCGGGCCGGGTGTCGATCATAGAAAGCGCCAAGGACATCAGCCGCTTCGTGGACGGCTCGGTGCTGGTGACCGGCACCACCGACCCCGACTGGGTGCCAGTCATGAAACGGGCGGCCGCCATCGTCACCGACCACGGCGGCCGCACCTCGCACGCGGCGATCATCAGCCGCGAGCTGGGCCTGCCCGCCATCGTCGGCTGCGGCAATGCCACCGCGGTTCTGCACGACCAGCAGGACGTCACGGTCTCCTGCGCAGGCGGCGAACAGGGCGTCGTGACCGCGGGCCTGTCGCAGATCGCCGTGACCGAAGACAGCCTTTCGGACCTGCCCCGCCCCAAGACCCAGATCATGCTCAACCTCGCCAACCCCGGCGCTGCGCTGCGCTGGTGGCGGCTGCCGGTGGACGGAGTCGGCCTGGCGCGGATGGAATTCGTGATCAGCAACGCGGTGCGCGTCCACCCGATGGCGCTGGCGCGCTTCGATCAGGTGCCCGACCCAAAAACCCGCGCCGCAATCGAGGCGCTGACCGCAGGTTATGACCCCAAGACCGAATACTTCGTTGACCGCCTCGCACGCGGCCTGTCGCGGATCGCCGCCTTCTGCCACCCCAAGCCGGTGATCATCCGGATGAGCGATTTCAAGACCAACGAATACGCCGACCTCTTGGGCGGGCAAGTCTTTGAACCTGCTGAGGAAAACCCGATGATCGGCTTCCGCGGCGCCTCCCGCTACTACTCGGAGGATTACCGCGACGGCTTTGCACTGGAATGCCAGGCGATTGCCCGGCTGCGCGGCCAGATGGGCTTCAAGAACGTGATCGTGATGATCCCCTTCTGCCGCACGCCCGAGGAGGCCGACAAGGTGCTGGCGGTGATGGCAGAGCACGGCCTGAAACGCGGCCAGGACGGGCTGGAGGTCTACGTCATGTGCGAAATCCCCTCCAACGTTCTGCGCGCGGCGGAATTTGCCGAACGCTTCGACGGCTTTTCCATCGGCTCCAATGACCTCACCCAGCTGACGCTCGGCATCGACCGCGACTCCGACGCGCTGGCAGAACTGTTCCGCGAGGATGACCCGGCGGTGCTGTGGATGATCGAAACGGTGATCCGCGAGGCGCACAAGGCAGAGTCCAAGGTCGGATTTTGCGGCCAAGCGCCCAGCAACAACCCGGGTTATGCCCGCCGCCTGGTGGAGTTTGGCATCGACAGCATCTCCGTCACGCCAGACAGTTTCCTGCAGGTCCTGCGCAACGCCGCCGAGGCCGAAAAGGCAAGCTAGGCCGCCGCTACCTCGCACTGCGGCAGCAGTGCCTCCACCTCGCCGCGCCCGAACAGCGCCGTGCCTTCGGTGCCAACCGTGGCACTGGCCGCGGCAACACCCCAGCGCAGCGCCTGATCCAGTGCCTCGCCGCGCGACAGCGCCAGCGTCAGCGCGCCGGTAAAGGCATCCCCTGCCCCGATCTTGCTCTGCACTTCAACATAAGGCGCGCGGCAGAAAAACCGCTGGTCCCTGGTGGCCAGAACCGACCCTTCCGCACCGCGCCCGCCAGCCACAATATCCGCCACGCCGCGTGCAATCAGGTCCTGGGCAAACGCCAGGCTGTCCGCCACCGTGGCCAGTTCGTGCCCCGCCGCCTGTTCCGCCTCCCGCTGGTCCAGCCGCAGCACATGCACCGGCTTGCCGGGCGCGGCCAGCAGATGCGCCAGCGCCGCCTTGGAGGTATCGACGACCAGCTTGCACCGGCGCGGCACAACGGCCGCCAGCACCTGCTGCGGGAAATCGTCGTCCAGCCCAGGCGTGACGCCGCCGCTCAGCACCGCATAGCCGTCCCGCGGCGCGGCCTGCGCGATCGCGCTCAGCAGGCGGGCGCCGTCGGCGCTGTCCATGGTCTCACCGGGAACGCTGAAGCGGAACTGCTCGCCGGTGGTCTCATCCGTCACCGCAAAGCTCTGCCGGGTTTCGCCGGCCACATGGACTGCCAGCGCCAGCACGTCCTCAGCCGCCAGCAGCTGCAGCAGCTGCTCCCCCATGGCGCCGCCCACTGCCACCAGCGCCGTCACCTGGCCGCCCAGCTTGCGGATCGCACGCGCCGCATTCACCCCGCCGCCGCCGGGGTCCACCCGCGGCGCCTTGCAATAGAGCTTGGGGCCTGCCGCCACCCGTTCGATCGACGTCGCCAGGTCGACAGCGGGGTTCAGTGTGATTGTCAAAATTCTGGACATCAGCCTTCCTTCCCCGCTGCCCCTCCGGGCCGCACCTGTTCAGTCCTTTTTCAGGATCATCGCCAGCCGCAAAACCGCCGCCAGGATCGCCTGCCCCAAAACCGGCGACTGTCCCAGGCCGATCGCCGCATCATTGTCGAGATTGTCGTTCTCCCGCAGGGTGCAATGCCAGCGGCCATGCTTGCCATAGGCCCGCCCCCGGATATGCACGTCCCAGTCCGGGAAAGCCGCGTCGGCCACATGCATGGCCCCATCCGCGGTGCCGATGTGCTGCGCGGCGTGTTCGTCATCCGGCGCCGCTCCCGGCAGCAAATAGGCCAGCGCATGCAGCACACCGTCAAAATCCGCCAGGGTGAGATCCGCCTCATTTTCCAGCCGGTCAATGAGAATTTCCAGTTCCGGGTCTTGCATAGCCACCTCCTGCAGAGTGAATCGTTAACTGACTTCGGCAACTCCGATGACATAGTTCTTGCCGTACGCCCGGACACATTTCGGACAGGTCGTATAGAACATGAAAATGCGCCCCGCGTTTTTGCCGCTGGCTTCGGCGGCAACCTCCATGTCATGCATCCAGTCCTTGGCCCTGCGGTAGGGGCCTTCGAACACCCGGGTGATAAAGTCGCCGGTAATCTCCGTCATTTCTTCATTAGGCACCCCGCCGGTCACCGCAAAGAAATGCTCTGCTTCCGCGTGGGACAGATCCCGGCTGAGGACCAGATACCCTTCCGGATCCTGCACGCCGGCGTCTTCGATATGCCTCTGCACCCGCGAAATGACTTTTCCCATGTTCAGCGGAAAATGCAGAAGACTGCGTGTTTTCGCCCGGACAAACGGCTTGTTTTCGAAATGCAGATTGCGGCCATCCCATCCTGCCGGGTTAAACTTGGGGCAGCAGCCGGTCGTGTTGTCCGTCATGTCCATTTTTGGCAGGCAGTTGGTGTCCATGCCCCTACCCTCGCGGTCTCCCCAGATGCTGTCAGTCTACGCCTGCTGCCGCAGGTCGAAATGATCTCCATCAATCCCGCCCGCCGACCCGCGGCCCCTCCGCCTCAGCCCCAGCTTTAAATCACCAGCGGACAGCACGCTGCCTCCAGCGCCGTGCGGGCGTCCTCAAAGACCTCGGCCATCTCGCTTTCATGCGCACCTGAAATATCCTCATGAGCGGCCAGCGCCCCCATTCGGATCGCATCCACCGCCCGGTCCTGCCCCAGCCAGCCGGGATCGCCGTCCAACTCGTCCGTCAGCGCGAAATTCAGCCCCTCAGATGGCAGCACAGGCCGCAGCTGGACCGCCTTCAACTCGTTAAGCTTTTGTTTTTCAATCATTTTATCCTCTCAACATCAGGGAACCAGCACCGCGGCGCCCTGCAAACGCCCCTGCCGCATGTCCGCAAGCGCCTGATTGGCCTCTTCCAGCGCGTATCTGCGGCCCTGCGTGGCAATACCGGCCTCAGCCGCCAGCGGCAGGAACTCTTCGCCGTCCTGCCGGGTCAGATTGGCCACCGACAGGATATGCCGCTCGCCCCACAGGTCGGCATAGGGAAAGCCCGGAATGTCACTCATGTGAATGCCGCCGCAAACCACCCTGCCGCCCACCGGCGCAAAGAGAATGGCCGCGTCCAGCGCCTCCGGCGGCCTCTCATCAGAGCCGCCCGCCCAAACCGCGCCCAGGCTGCGGGCAAACTCCTGCGCCGCGGTGTCTCCGGGCCGGGTCAGCGCAAACACCTTGCGGCCCTGCCAGACCGCCAGCTGGGTCAGGATATGCGCCGCCGCCCCAAAGCCGTAAAGACCGAGACTGGCAGCCTCGCCCGCCATCCGGTAGCTGCGGTAGCCGATCAGCCCGGCGCACAGCAGCGGCGCCAGCTGCACCGGGCCGGCATCCCCGTCGAGCCGGAACACGTAGCGCCCGTCGGCCAGGCAGAATTCGGCAAAGCCGCCGTTGCGGGTGTAGCCGGTGAACACCGGCGCATCGCAGAGGTTCTCCTGCGCCTCCCGGCAATAGCGGCAGCGGCGGCAGGTGGCGCCCAGCCAGGGCACGCCCACCCGCTGGCCGGTCTCCAGCCCCTCCACCTTGCTGCCCACCGCGACGATGCGGCCGACAACCTCATGCCCCGGGATCAGCGGCACCGCCGCCTCGGTCAGGTCGCCATCAGCGATATGGAGATCGGTGCGGCACACGCCGCAGGCCTCGACCCGGATCAGCACGTCCCAAGGCCCCGGGTCCGGCCGGGCAATGTGCTCCAGCCGGAGCGACTCACCTGCTTTGCGGAACACCATGGCACGCATCTTGCGACTCCCGTGGTTCAGCATACCCCAAACCCGCGGCTCCCGGGTTGATCCTGATCACCCAGGAAAGGGGTGGAGTTCACAGCTGTGAACTTCTACGCCGCGGCCTTGCGGGCGAGGGCCATGACCATCGGGGCGCTGGAGAAATTCTCGATCCTGGCCTTGGCGCTGAGATGCCGGAGGTATCCGCCGGGAGAGCGGATATCGGAGAACCGCTCGAGCATCGCGGCGACCACGGTTGCGGCTTCTGCCGCGCCCATGGCGGTTTTGGCTTCTTCCCAGACGGCGGCGGAAATCCCCATCATCGGGCGCACGGTGTCAGCGGCGCGCAGAAGATCGGTCCAGTGGCGGATGGCGCCATCGGCATAGCCGTGAATCTCGCCGCAGGCGGAGAGGATCAGGCGGAGCGGCAGGCTTGGGCCGCTGGGGGCAGGGGCCTCAGGCGGTTGGGGCGGTGTTTCTCGGTGCGCTGGCCTTTCGGCTGAAGGTTTCTCAGCATACCCGGTTTCGTCTTTCGATTCCGTTTCCGGTGCGTGCGCTGCCTTAACGGCCTGTTCAGATTCAAAAGAGTCTTTCTTTGAATTCTGATAGTGGTGCTCATTTTGAGCGCCGTTGGTGCTCGGATCTTCTGTAATTGCAGGCTCTAAATGCTGTTTAGTGTCGTCCAGTGCAGCGGCGAGACGGGCCTGGATCTCTGCCAGTTCCGCCAGGCCCAGCTTGCGGCGCAGGTCGCGGGCGGTCAGATGGGCGAGGTCGTGGAATTGGTCCCAGACGGAGAGTTCAGGACGCTCTGCGGCGCCGAGGAGCGCCAGGTTCAGGAGGTCGCGGCGCATCAGGCTGACGGTTTCTCGCAGCTGCTTGATCCGGGCCTCCAGGGCGCGCTCGGCTTCAGCCGCGTCCGCGAATTCGGCGAAGCGGCGGGCGAGGGGGGAGAGGTCGAACCCGTAGGCCACCCGTTCGCCCTGATAACGGCGCACGTAGCGTTTGCCGTTGGGGCTGTCGCGGCGGATCAGGATGCCCGCGGCAACCAGCTTGGCCATGTGGCGGCGCATGGTGGAGTTTGGCATGCCGTTCAGCCGTTCGCAGATCGCCCGGTTGGAGGGATGCACCACGGTCGCGCCGGGCTCCGGCTTGATCTCCTTGCCGGGCAGGAAGCTGAGCAGCGCCTGCAGCACCGAGAGGTCGCGGTCGCTGAGGCCGTGGGTCTTACGCGCGGCGGCAAGCTCGCGCAGGGCGTCCCATTTGCTGACGGCGCTGTGCATAGGGGAGTGGCCGGCGGCGGCCTGCTGATGTTTCAGCAGGACAGCATCCACCGTTCGCCCAAAAGGCGTGAGGGGCATATATCCCATGTCATCATCACGAAAGACAAAAAAGAGCGGCCCGCGAATCGCTTTCGACTTGCGGTTTCAGGCTCCGGCCACTAACTTGAGGGTGCTAGAAACAAGTTGGTCTCGTGGAGCTTCGGTTTTGCGGGGCCTTCTTTTTTGCCTGCTCTGTGCCTCCTAAGTTATTGTTATATATTAACCTTCGCCGCGCGACTGCCAGCGCGCGTGAAGCTCTTCGATCAGTGTTTGGGCCTCGGACTCCAGCCAGTCGGCAAAGCCGCCGCCGGGGAGTTCAAGACTCACCCCCTTGGCGGTGCGCCGCAAGGTGCCGCTGCGGCGGCCGCCGACGGTCAGCGGCTGCGCCAGCGTCCGGGCCTTGCGCTCCCGCGTGCCCTTCTGCGGGGCAGGGGAGGGGACCGCGGCCTTGAAAACCGCCTCAAACGCCAGCACCGAGGGGTCGGCGGGCGCGGCGTCTGAGCCTTCGGTCACCGAATCGACGGCGAAATTGGTATATTCCTTCTCGGCAATTCGGATGAGCGCTTCACGGTCGGCGCCGGTTTCCGAGATTGCCTTGGCCAGCGCATCCCAGCGCGGGCGGCCGATGCCCTGGGCCGGGCCGATGGCGCGAATCAGGTCGCCTCCGATGGCCTCGGCAATGGCGATGGCCATGGAGACGGAGGATTTGGTGACGGTCAGCACCTCGGCGACCTGTGACTGGTTGCCGAAGCCGTTTTCCACCAGCTCCTGCGCGAACAGCGCCTTTTCGATGAAGGACAGGTCGCGCCGGGCCATGTTTTCCGAAATCTGGGCGCGCACGGCAGCGTCCTCATCCAGATTGGCGACCAGCGCCCGGACCTTGGTTACCTTGTCCGAGGAGCGGATCGCCTCCAGCCGGCGGCGGCCGTAGACCAGCAGGTAGCGGTCGGCCTCAGAGGGATGGCGGCGCACCAGGATCGGCACGGTCTGGCCGTTTGCCTCGATCGCGTCGCGCAGGTCGAGGACGTCTTCCGGGTCGAGCCGGTCGTGAATCCTGGTGTCCTCGATCTGGTGCGGCTCCAGATCCCAGACCCGGTGCGAATCCACCGCGTCGCGGGCGGAGCGCAGGGCGCGGTTGCTGGACATCATCGACGCCGCCGGGGCAGGGGAGGCCACCGGCGCGCCGGCCGCGGCCAGGCTGTCGAGCATCGAGAGGCGGGATTTCTTGCTGCTGGTCATGTGCGCCCCCAGGTTTCCTGAATGAGCTGGCTGATTTCGTCGTTGACCGCGTTCAGGCTTTCGACCGCGCGGTCATAGGTGGAGCGGGTGAAGGCGCTGCGTTCGACCTCGTACAGGGTCTGCTTGGTAAGGCCGGCATCGGAAATCGCGGTGGATTTCAGCATCGGAGCGTTCAGCACCTTGTCGCCGTACATGGTGCGCAGGAAGGCGACGATGCGGTTCTGCGGCGCGTCCGACGGCTCGTAGCGGGTGAGCAGGTAGCGCATCCAGTCGTGGCTCATGTCGGCGCCGGACTGCGCGATCACGTCCATCAGGTCGGCGGTCATGCGCAGGAATTGCGACATCGACATCACGTCGAGCATTTCCGGGTGGATCGTCACCAGCACGCCGGTGGCGGCGGACAGCGCTGACATGGTGAGGAAGCCCAATTGCGGCGGGCAGTCGATCACCACCACGTCATAGTCGGAATCGACCTGTGTCAGAGCCTCTTTGACCCGGAAGAAGAACAGCCCGGCGCTGCCCTGGGCCAGCGCCCGGGGGGTGTCGTGCTCGAACTCCATCAGTTCGAGGTTGCCGGGGATGAGGTCGAGGTTGGGGATGTAGGTCTTGCGGATCACCGACTGGATCGGCGCCGGGTCGTCATAGCGGATGGCATCGTAAAGCGTGCCGCCGTCCTTGAGGTCGAACTCCGGCTGGACGCCGTGCAGCGCCGTCAAGGAGGCCTGCGGATCGAGGTCGATCGCCAGCACCCGGTAGCCCTTGAGCGCCAGGCGCTGCGCGAGGTGGGCGGAGGTGGTGGTCTTGCCGGAGCCGCCCTTGAAATTCATCACGCCGATGATCTGCATGTGATCATCTTCGCGGCGGCCGGGCAGGTAGTCGCCGGGCTTGCGGGCGGTTTTCTCCAGCAGCTCGCGCAGTTCCTGGATGTCCTCGGCGGAGTACTGGCGGCGGTTGCCGGCAGTGAGCTCGGGCGAGGGGCCCTTGCCGTCCAGATGCAGCTTGCGCAGGTAGGAATCATTCACCCCGAGCAGGGCCGCGGCCTCGCCGGAGGTGAATTTGCGCATGGTCTTGGAGGCATTCGGCGGGAACAGGCTTTCGCGCTGCGCGTGCAGCTGCGCCGCAATCCATTCGGAATGCTGCCGGATCACCGCATTGAGATCCTCAGGTGTGTATGTATGATCCATCTGCCCTTGTGCCTGCCATCTGCGCCGCTCTGCCTTTATGCTCCGCGGTTTGGTCCGGGGGCGGTGCTGTGCGGATGCATCCGACCGTGTGTCCTGCCCGGTCCGTGTTCACGGAATTTGGCGTTTGCCGCCTCTTTTCCGTGACTATTGGCCAAAGAGCGGGATTCGTGCAAGTGTTTTCTATAGTTGGCAGATACAGTTGGCCGTCACGGCGGTGCGGCGGGGGCATCTGGTCAGCGGAGGTCGGAGCATGGGAGAGCCTGTTGAGGAGCGCGGCGGCGGGCCGCTTTGCGGGCTGACGCGGCAGCAGGCTGAGGCGGCGCGGCGGACGTTTGGCTGGAACGAGCTGC
>NZ_JAHVJQ010000014.1 GCF_019801145.1 Leisingera aquaemixtae | reverse complement strand
GCCTGTTCTTTGATGCAGTCAACCCGGAACTGGAAGGCCGGATGCTGAAGGAATTCGAGCGCATCAAGGCCGGGTTCTGATCCCCGCAAGCGGCGGGCCCTGACGCCCGCCGCCCCGCCGTTTTTTCCGCTCGAACCTTTTGCCAACCACTTGCCAATCAATGAGCTACACGTCAGTCGACCGTACTTGTGTTAGCGGCGCAGGGAAGCTCAGAGCCGGCATCACGTTGCTCAACGAACGTTTTAACACTGATTGATACGTTCATCTCTCGCTCAGAATTCCGTAGATTGGCCTGTCCGCCATCAACTTACCTACTTCAGTTGATGACGGACAAATTCTTGGTCAAAGATTTTGTTGCGGCCCACCGGAATGGCCGCAATTCCCTCTGCCATGCAGCGGGAGGAATTCGGCGGTGCAGCGCACCGGCGCGCTGCGAGCGCGCGCAGCAAATTTTGACACTTCCGCTCAGGGCTCACTGCTGACCTCGAATGCGCTGCAGCATCCACGGGCTCCAGATCGCCCGGCTAGGCGCGACCGGCCCATTGCGGACCTTCGCCCTACCTTCACGTTGCTGCAGGCGCAGCCTGCTTTCCGGTCATTCGCCGCACGAGCAAAATCTGGAGATGATCGAACTCGCAGTCTGCCGGACGAAGTGTGAATTCGCAGCTCCTGCGCCTATGGCCGGTTTAGGCGCTTCGCGCTTATGCTGCACATTCGAAAGTAAAAATCTGCCATTCTGCGTCCAGTAGCCGATTTTTTGGAACTGGCGGCAGGTAATTTTCAACCCTTCGTCGCAAGCCAGTGAATTTCCACCTGTACAGAACCTGACTGAACACTAGCTCGTGGTTGAATGTATTCTTCATCTAACAGCAGAAAATGGAGAAGTGAAATGGCATTCTTTAGATTACTTGTATCGTGCGCTCGAGTCGGCGCCGCTCTGCTTGCGTCAGTATCGATGGGATGGGCATGCACCGGGATCATGCTGACAGGAGCAGATGGAAGCATCATTCGCGCAAGAACCGCAGAATGGGGGCCGTTCGACCTCGAAACGAAAATTAATGTTGTCCCTAAGGGCTTCGTTTATAGCGCTGGCGAGATGCCTGACGGAGCGGAAGGAGCGTCTTGGACTGGCCGCTTTGGCGTAGTCGGCATCAGTATGCTGGACCATGGTGCGCCTGCCGACGGGATCAATGAGACCGGTTTGACCGCAGGGCTGTTTTATCTGCCGGGCTTCACGGATTACCAGGAATACTTACCTGAGCTCGCCGGCAATTCCATTCCTGGCGACTTGCTTGCCAGCTATGTCTTGTCAAACTTTGAAACGGTTGATGAGGTGCGGGCCGGTCTTGAGGGCATTCGTGTCGTGGGCGTTGTGGATGAAACGCTCGGCTTTCCGTTTCCCCTTCACATGTTGGTGGCAGACCGCTTGGGCGGGAGGATTGTCGTCGAGTATATTGACGGTGAGCTAACTATCTTTGAGGCTCCGCTTGGTGTTATCACCAATTCCCCGACCTACGACTGGCACATGACGAACCTCAACAACTACGTCAATTTGTCCGCCCTCTCGATTCCCCAGGTTGAGGCCGCCGGGGTGACGTTCGCGCCGCTCGGAGCGGGAAGCGGCATGATCGGCTTGCCAGGAGACTTCACCCCCCCATCACGCTTTGTCCGAGCTGTTGCCTTCTCGCAAACAGCACGAGAAACCGAAGGCGGCTACGATACAGTGCGTGAGGCGTTTCGAATCCTCGACAACTTCAATATTCCCGCTGATGCCGCAGAGGGCGCAGATGACGACGTCCAGTCGGAGGACTTGCTCTTCAGCGCAACCCAAGTCACGACTGCAAGTGACTCGCAAAACCTCACCTATTACTATCACACGATGTACGACCGGACCGTGCATAAGGTCGATCTCAAGCAAATCGACTTCGGAGCCATGGGCGGCGAGATGATCGTCTTCCCGACAAGTGGTGATCGCGAGCCCACAATTGTCGATATGACGCCAACCAATTGAGATTTAATAATCTCGGGCGGCAGAAACGGCAGCCGCCCGAGACACATGTAGCCTCAAAGTAGCCTACGTTGCATGCTTGTCAGGACAATCTTCATCACCGGACGCAGCGCGTACGCCTTGATCAGCGCTCACAAATCAACTGAATCTTTTGGTTGTGTTGGGCCCGACGTCTAAGGTAGACGCCAGGTCCCGCCAAACCGCATCAGGAAGCTTTCGCGTCGCGACGGGTAACTGCCACCACTAAGCAGTTCAATCATGTGCTCTGCAAAGGGCGGCGGGATTGGTCCTGAGCTATCGTTTTGAGCGCAGCATCGCACTTCACTTGATGGCTGAATTTGAGCCTGGTTCTGTTCACAGCGGTGATGCCTGAAAGGCTTCGAACTTACGTTTCAAGTTTTCTGTATCAGCTGCAGTCCAGTTCCTTGGCTGGGTCACAGCAATCCAAGCATCAATGTATTCAGCAGGGATAAAATTATGCCCGTATCCTTGCGAAACAGATGTGGCCATGGGGATATCAAAGGCAACCTGAAGAAAGGTGACCAGCGGGAACCATCGGAAGTATGGAGACACGTCCCGGCCCCGGTATTCCCCCAGCCAGCCCGGCTTTGACATGGCCAACTCAGCTGAGAAGAAGCTCATCGGATCGCTGGCATGCTGCAGGTAGACTATTCGCAATGGTCCCCATTCCGAAAACCCTTGAGGGTCAAATCCGTCCTGGTTCATGAACCTGATCAAAGCACCGTCCCGGTAACGCGGCCGCCATTGGGGGGACCCGCTCTCACGGTTCCGGGTAATAGATGACCAGGTGCGACTGGCGAATGGCGGCCCAGCCCAAACAGCCCCATTGATTGGATCTGCAAGCAGTTCAACAAGATCAGTGGAAGCCTCAGACCCAAGTGCTCCCAAACTCAAACCAAACAGGTACAGGCGCGGCCGCTTGTTCTTTGGCAACGCCTTCCAATGTTCGAAAACCTCTCGAAATAGGGCTCTCGCAGCCTGTCGTGAACGTGTTGGGTCAACCATTAGCGTCAACCAGCTAGGAAGGTAGGAATACTGCATCGACACGATTGCAAGGTCGCCGCTATGCAGAAAAGCCACCGGTTGTATGGCTGCCGGATCCAACCATCCAGTCCCGGTGGGTGTTGCAACTATCAGGACAGACCGGTTGAAGCCCCCAGCACGTGTGAGTTCTGTAACTGCAGCCTTTGCGCGGTCTTCCAGCGTTTCTGCAGTATTCACGCCCGCGTATACACGAATTGGCTGCTTAGCTGGCCGGTTTGTAAATGCTTCGATCTGCTGGCGATCCGGTCCGCTCGTCAGAAACAGCTTTCCATTGCGGCCGATATCTTCCCAATCGATAAGCTGTACAGATGTTTCGAACCCGGAGGGGGGCTCCACACCAGCGTCAACAATCCTGTCGACTTCGGCAAAGGCTTGATCGAGAAACGCCAGCATATTCCGCACGACTAAGCCATCGAAAAGCGAACCGGCAACAACTGCCACAATGATTGCGCCAGCTCCGATAGACACTCTTTTTGGCATCAATCTGGCACTCCACCTAGCCACACGCTTAGCCGACCAAAACAGAGTGCGAGCCAGGAGCATCAAGGCTACCACTGCAACAAGCGCGATGGAGGCCACGCGGAAGGGATAGGCACTGTCGACAGGCTCCATTTCCATCACCAAGCGAATAGAGTTCTGCCACAGGGTGATGCGACTTAGTGTGAACACCACAGCCAGAACAGATGCAGCAAGGGCAATCTGGCACAGGCGGGTTCTCCAAATTCCTCGCACTTGCCGAAACTCTAGAAACTCCCAGAGGAGCCGCAGAAGGTTGCCTATTGAGTAGCCTGCGATAAACGCGACACCTGACAATGTGCCTTGGACTTCCGGAACCCTTGGTAAAAGCGATGGGGTGAGAGATGCGCAGAACAACGCCATCCCCACCAGCACTCCCACAACCGACAGAGACCGTAAAAACACAAAAACCATACCCCGACTCTGAACTTAACCCGCGCACAGGAGTCAAACTAAATCGATGACATAGATTAAATGTGCCGCATCAAGAAAGCCGCGAAGTGAACCTGTGGGGATAGTCTCAAACAAGGGGCGCAGGCGCGTCGCCTCGGATCTGGAACAGGTCGGCGTAGATCTCGGGATTTTCGCCGTTCTGATCGGAGCGGAAGATACGGAGCGCCGCAAGCCTCATCCTGATCAGCCCCACCTGAGTGGTCCGGTTTGATTGCTAGTGCATGACCGGCCTTTGATCCATCAAAACGATGGTTTCCGGCGCGGGTGCAGTACCGTTACCAAGTACATCAGCTTAGCGCAGACAGCCGACGTTGCTGCCTTATACAGCGCACGGCGAGTTCGAGTTCTGTAACTCGGACACAAATCACAGTGCTTCAACCAAATCCAAGGAACCACTGAATTATGAACGCGTTCGCTAAATCGACAAAGAAAGCTGACACCAAAGGCAAAACAATAAATGCCACTGGCGAAGGACCATAGCGTTGTGTGACTGCGGTCATATTTGCAATGGCGGTTGGCGTCGCACCCAAAGAGAACCCAGCGAAACCCGCCGAAATCACTGCTGCAAAGTAGTTTTTTCCCATCATGCGGAAGACAATGAATATGATGAATAAAACGGCCGCGATTGATTGCAAAAGCATGGTGGTTATTAGAACGCCAGCACTGCTGGCGAGCGTCCACAACTCCATACTCATCAGCGACATTGCCAGAAATACTGACAGGCTGAATTCGGAGATCACGTTCATCGCAGGAGTGCCTGCGGGCCATTTGAGCTTAGAAAACAAGGGCGGCAGCAAGTTCGACAGTAAGATGCCGCTCAAGAGGCACGGCACGAAAAGCGGCAGTTTAATCCCTGCTGCCTCAAGTGTTTCGAACACTGAATACCCAATCGCGATGGCGATGTGAATCCAGAGCACGCAATTCATCAGGTCTACATGGGTAACGGTTGAAGGTTGATCGGTGATTGGCTCTGCAACCGTCGCAACTTCTTCTTCTGAGTTCTCGACACTCTTTAGATCGTTCTTTTGGGTGAGAAAACGAGCAATGGGACCACCCAGAACACTGGCCAAAATCAGGCCAACCGTCGCAGTGGCTATTCCTAGCTCCGAAGCCCCGGTGACTTGGTAGTTGCTCTCAATGGTCGGCCCCCATGCGATGGCTGTGCCGTGGCCGCCGATTAAGGATGCGGTACCCAGCAGCACACCTGCTTGTGACGGCATACCGAACAAGAGCGCACCAATCATGCCCACCACATTCTGCACGAGCATAAAGGCTATCGTGAGCCCAAGCATGAATACAAGAAGTGGTCCCCCCTTTAGCAGGTCAGCAAAACGGGCGTTTAGACCAACAGTCGTGAAAAAGTAGACCAACAAAAAATCTCTGGCGCTTAGTTCGTAACTGATCGCCCGACCTGTGCCCAGAACCACAAGCAAAGCCAGAATGGCCGCCAGGAGACCTCCGCTGACTGGCTCTGGGATGCTGTACTTAGACAAGACTGCATAGCGACGGGTCAACCGTGCACCAAGAAAATAGACCAATATCCCAATTGTAACGGCGCCAAAGCTGTCAATTTCTATCGGATCAAGCATTTCCATGGTGTCTTGTGTCGCTGTCCAAGCAAGTGAATTTCTGTCAGTTACGTTGGGATCGGTTTTATCTAAGTTTTGAGCTTGAAGAGTTAGATCAGATATCCTTTTTTGATTTTGCTCGGAGGTATCCCAGACCACCTCTTGAATGCGTGCGCGAAGTTTACTGATTACCGATGTTACATGCGTTGCGGGGCAGATAACGCAAGTTTTTTCTTCGGCGGCAGCATTTTCCCGCTCTGCTTCCCGTTGGCCTGGAAAAAATACTGCGGTAGAGGCCGACGTATGCTTTGACGTGTGGCGTCGAAGCGTTAAGCCTCGCCCCATTGCAGAAAGAGGATAGGTTTGCAACTGGCGCCAACTGCGCTTCGCTACCCCTGGTGTGGAGCGCAGCATCAGTCGGGACCGCCTCCCCATACTAGATGGCTGCTTTCGGGAAAACGACCCTAATGCTTCGCACTTGCCGCGAAATGCGCGCTGCACCTGGTACGAGTGTTACGAAGAGCCGCGAGCAGCCAAGTGCGCTTGCAGCATCCAGGGCATGGGGCGATGGCTGCAATGGGCTCAGAGCCGACTTGCGGCGATGCGGCAGCTGGGTTGCAGCGAAACCTCACCGGAACCCTCCCGACAGATGGCACAAGCAGCCCGAAGCCGACCTCCGGCCGCTGCATGGCCGCGAAGAGTACGCATGCAGGTCGGGCGGGAAGCAGCCGTTCGCTGCGCCAAACATGAATGTCCAGATTACGGAAAATGTGCGCAACGCCCGTCTGTGAATGTACGGCGCCTTGGTATTGGCGGCGTTCGTCGACAACTGGGTGATCCAAGGGGTCATTCACGCAGACAGTTTCCGGATCAGAGCAATTGTTGACTGGTCCTTGCCCTCAGATGAGGCGCCCTTGATCATTGGCACCAGGGCGCTGGCCAGTTCCTTGCCCAATTCCACTCCCCATTGATCAAAGGAATTGATCCCCCAAATGGCGCCTTCAACGAACACCCGATGTTCATACAGCGCGATGATCTGGCCGAGGGAGTACGGCGTCAGCAGCGGATAGGCCAGCGTCATCGAAGGGCGGCTGCCTGGAAAGGTCCGGTATGCCGCTTGGACGCGCTGCTCGTCACCGGTATAGCCAAGCGCTGCAGCAATCTCCAAAGCCTGCTCCAAGGAGCGGCCAAGCATCAGCGCTTCAGATTGGGCCAGGCAATTCGCCTTCAGCAAATCATGATGTTCCCGCAGACTGGGTTCATGACTGCACGAAGCCACCAGAAACTCGGCGGGGATAATTTCGGTTCCCTGGTGCAACAGCTGATAAAACGCATGCTGCCCGTTGGTTCCCGCTTCGCCCCAAACAACGGGTCCAGAGCCGCGTACCAACTGGTCTCCGCCGTTTGAAACACGCTTGCCGTTGCTCTCCATGTCAAGCTGCTGAAGGTAGGCGGGCAATTTGGCCAGACGCTGGTCATAAGGCAGGATTGCACGTGTCGGATGGCGGCAGATGTTTCGGTGCCAAATCCCTACGAGCCCCATAAGCAAGGGCATGTTTTCCTGCGCGGGAGCGGTCACGAAATGTGTATCCATCGCCCGGGCACCCGCCAGAAAGTTGCGAAACTCCGCTGGACCGATGGCCAGCATGATCGGAAGGCCCACTGGCCCCCAAAGCGAGTAGCGGCCGCCAACCCAATCGGAAAAGCCAAAAACACGCTCTGGGCTGATCCCCATGCCGGCGGTCTTGTCCAGTGCAGTGGACACGGCAGCCAGATGTGAAGCCGCATCGTCCCCCAGCGCATTCTTCAGCCAGCGGATCGCCGTTTCGGCATTGGTCATCGTCTCAATCGTGGTGAAGGTCTTTGACGCAATGATGACCAGCGTCGAGCGGGGATCGAGCTGGCGCAGCGTGTCGGAGATCTGGGCGCCGTCGACGTTGGAGACGAAGTGGCAGCGCGGTCCGTTGTGATACGGGCCAAGTGCCCGGACAGCCATAACAGGCCCGAGGTCGGAGCCGCCGATGCCGATATTCACGACATCGGTGAATGCCCCGCCCCCTGCGGTTGCGATGCGGCCCGAGCGGATGCCGTCGGCAAAATCCTCCATCGTTTGCAGGGTTTTCCTTATCCCCCGACGCACGTCCTCGCCATCAACCACCAACGGCTCTTCATCTCCGGCGCGCAGGGCAGTATGAAGCACCGCCCGGTCTTCGGACCGGTTGATCCGCTCGCCGCGGAACATGGCATCGCGCTGGCCGGCAACGTCCCGCACCGCGGCCAGTTCCAGCAGCAGACCAAGCGCCGCACCGTCGATGCTGGTTTTTGAGAAGTCCAGCAGCAGCCCGTCTGCTTCAACCGAAAACCTGTTAAAGCGCTGCGGGTCGTCGAACAGGGAAATGATCGGCCGCCCTTCTGCCGCGCTGTGGTTCTCCTGCAGCTTGGTCCAGATATCCATCATGCGTTTCCCCCCAGTTGCGCGGCCTGTCTGGCCAGCAATTCAATCCCGTCCCAGTTCCCGGCCGCAATCAGATCCTTCGGCGCGACCCAGCTGCCACCCGCACACAGCACGTTGCCGAGGGACAAATAGCTTCCAGCGTTTGCGGGACTGATGCCGCCGGTGGGACAAAAAGTGATCTGCGGCAGCGGTGCGCCAATGGCTTTCAAGGCCGGGGCGCCTCCTGACGCCTCCGCAGGAAAAAACTTAAGCATGTCGTAGCCGCGCGCCAGCAGCCGCATGGCCTCGGTCGCGGTTGCAGCGCCCGGCAGCAGCGGCAGCTGTTCCGCCTCGCAGGCAGCCAGAAGCTCATCGGTCGCACCGGGCGAAACCCCGAAGGCTGCTCCGGCGGCCTTGACGGCGCGGACATCCTCCGGCGTGATCAGCGTGCCAGCGCCGACATGGCCGCCCGGAACCTGGGACATCACGCGGATCGCCTCCAGCGCGTCTGGGGTGCGCAGGGTGACTTCCAGGGCGGGGAGCCCTCCCGCGACCAGCGCTTCGGCCAGCGGGCGGGCCGTGGAGGCATCTTCAATAACCAGCACCGGCACTATCGGGGCGAGGCCGCAGAACTCGCGGGTCAGCTGGCAGGCATCTTTGGGTGATAAGGTCATGGATCAGGCTCCGAAAATGGAGGCGCCGTCCGTTGCGGCGCTAACAGAGTTTCTGAAGGCTGCGAACAGCTCGCGGCCGGTCCCGGACTGATTGGCGGTCAGGTTCGCAACCGCCGCCGGGCGCTCGCAGACACCTTCGGTCAGGATATCGAGTGTTCCGGCTGTGGCATCCACACGCAGGAGGTCCCCGTCCTGCAGGCGGGCAATTGCGCCGCCGTCGACGGCTTCGGGGCTGACATGGATCGCGGCGGGCACCTTTCCAGAGGCGCCTGACATGCGGCCATCGGTGACCAGGGCAACCTTCTGGCCGCGGCCTTGCAGGATCGCCAGCAGCGGCGTCAGGCTGTGCAGCTCAGGCATGCCGTTGGCCTTTGGCCCCTGGAAGCGCACGACCACGATCACATCCCCGGTGAATTCACCGGCTTTGAAGGCGACTTTGACCTCATTCTGATCAGCAAAGACACGCACTGGCGCCTCGACAACCTGATGTTCAGGCGCCACGGCAGAGACTTTCATGACCGCGGTACCAAGGTTGCCGGTCAAGCGCTTGAGGCCGCCGGTCGGCTGGAACGGGTCGTGCGGCGGGCGCAGGATGGCCTCGTTCAGACTGCGGCCCGCACCCTTGCGCCAGGCCAGAACGCCATCGTCCAGCACAGGCTCCTGAGTGTAATTCTCCAGCCCCTCGCCTGCCACGGTCATGGTGTCCGGATGCAGCTGCCCGGCTTCCAGCAAGCGGCCGATCATGTAACCAAGGCCGCCTGCGGCATGGAAATGGTTCACATCCGCAAGCCCGTTGGGATAGACCCGTGCCAATAGCGGGGTGACTTCGGAGAGATCCGAGAAATCTTGCCAGTCGAGCACGATCCCGCCCGCACGTGCCATGGCCACCAGGTGGATTAGAAGGTTGGTCGAACCGCCTGTGGCATTCAGCCCGACGATGCCGTTCACAAAGGCCCTTTCATCAAGAATGCTGCAGACTGGCGTGTAGTGGTTGCCAAGCGCACTGAATGACAAGGCGCGTTTGGCACCTTCCTGGGTCAGGGCATCGCGCAGCGCGGTGTCCGGCGGCACGAAGCTGGCGCCTGGCAGGTGCAGCCCCATGAATTCCATCAGCATTTGGTTGGTGTTGGCTGTGCCGTAAAAGGTGCAGGTGCCCGGCCCGTGATAGGCGGCCATCTCAGCAGCCAGCAGCGTATCCCGGTCAACTTCACCCGCTGCAAATTGCTGGCGGACTTTGGCCTTTTCGTCATTGGCCAATCCGCTGGCCATGGGCCCCGCGGGCAGGAAGACAGTGGGAAGATGGCCAAAGGCCTGGGCGGCAATGACCAGCCCGGGCACGATCTTGTCGCAGACCCCCAGATAGACGGCGGCGTCGAATGTCGCGTGGCTGAGCGCAACCGAGGCTGCCAGCGCGATCACATCGCGGGAAAACAGGCTCAGCTCCATGCCCGCCTCCCCCTGGGTGACGCCATCGCACATGGCAGGCACCCCGCCCGCCACCTGCGCGGTGCCGCCCGCCTCGCGGGCTGCCTGCTTGATCAGGGCCGGGTAATATTCAAAGGGCTGATGGGCCGAAAGCATGTCGTTGTAGGCGGTGACGATGCCGAGGTTGCCTGCTTTGCGCTCGACCAGTTGCGCCTTGTCGCCACCGGAAGCGGCATAGGCATGAGCCTGGCCGCTGCAGGACAGATGGGCGCGGGCCGGGCCCTTTTCCGCGGCCCGGTGCATTCGGTCCAGATAGGCGGCTCGAGTGGTTTCGCTGCGGGCAATGATCCGATCGGTCACGCGCAGAAGAGTGTCATTGAGCTGGCTCATTGGTGCGTTCCCTTGGGAAAACAGATTGGCGGGACGTTACAGAAGAGGTGAGGTTTGGCCGGGGCGAGGCTGGTGCAATCCTGATGCATTGCTCAGCCCCCGATCTCGCGCCACCGCCGGCCCTCGCGGTGCAGCAGCATTAGGGCGTCCTCGGGGCCAGACCCTCCCGGATCGTACGGAGACGGGGTAGGCCCGGCGTCCTCCCAGGCGGCAATGATGGGATCCGCCCAAGCCCAGGCTGCCTCGACCTCATCGCCTCGCATGAACAGGGTCTGGTCGCCGCGGATCACGTCCATGATCAGACGTTCATAGGCATCTTGGTGTTCAGCGCGTTCCCCCAGAGCCTCGGCAAAGGTCATGTCCAGGGACACTTCCGCGAGGCGGAAACCACCCGGACCCGGCTCCTTGATCGTGTTGCGCAGGGTGATGCCTTCATCCGGCTGCAGGCGAATAATCATTGCGTTGCTGCGCCGCCCGACCATGTCCGGAAATATCATGTGCGGCGGGTCGCGGAACACCACCGCAATTTCGGAACAGCGCGCCCGCAGCTTTTTGCCCGTGCGCAGGTAGAACGGCGTGCCCGCCCACCGCCAGTTACCGATATTCACTTTCATGGCGATGAAGCTTTCGGTGCTGCTGTGCGGGTTGCCGGCATGGTCGCGGTAGCTGCCCGCGCTGCCTTGGGCGCGGTACTGGCCGCGCACGATGTCCGATGGCGCCACCGGTTCCAGCGCCTCGATCACTTTGACCTTCTCATCGCGCACCGCGTCGGAGGTAAAGCGCGACGGCGGCTCCATCGCGGTCAGGCACAAGAGCTGCATCAGGTGGTTCTGCACCATGTCCCGCATCGCACCGGAGCGGTCGTAATATTCGCCGCGCCCCTCGACGCCGAGGCTTTCGGCCACGGTGATTTGGACATGGTCCACATGGGTGGAGTTCCACAAAGGCTCCCACAGGGCGTTGGCAAAGCGCAGCGCCATCAGGTTCTGCACGGTTTCTTTGCCCAGATAGTGGTCGATCCGGTAGATCTGATGCTCGTCGAAGTTGCGGCGCAGATCCGCATTCAAATCCCGCGCCGACGCCAGATCGTGACCGAAGGGCTTTTCCACCACAACCCGGCTGTTCGCCGATGCGATGCCCCGGCTTTTCAGATTGGCTGCGATGGGGCCGAACAGCGCTGGCGAGACGGAGAGGTAGAATGCCTGTACCACATCCGGCCTGATCGCCTGCGCCAGAGTGTCCCAACCGTCCTCGCCTCCGGCATCGACACGAACGTACTCCAGGCTGGCCAGGAACTTTTCCAGCAGTGCTGACCGTTTGGCCGCCTGCGGCGCAAATTCCAGCAGGCTGGCATGCACCGCCTCGATGAACTCCGCCCGGTTCATCGCTGAGCGGGCAGTGCCGATGATGCGTGCCCCCTCCGGCATCTGCCCCACCGCAAACCGGTGAAATAGGCCAGGCAGGATTTTGCGGCGTGCAAGATCGCCGGTGGCACCGAACAGGACCAGGTCAAAAGGATCGACGGGGATGACACGGGACACCATCAGCTTAGCCGACCCGCTTGAAGGGCGCCCCGGCCCGCGGCTTGCGGCCAATGGCGGCGAACTGGATGGTCATGGCGTTTTCTCCTGACGGCCTTGCTGCGGGTCATAGTTTGAAACTTCGGCGGTAGCGCTAACATTTCTTAGCGGAAAAGAGGACAAGAAAGTGCGCATTTACAGTTCTCCGGCCCAGGGCGGATTGGCGCCGGAGCGGGACACCGTAACGGCGGCCACTTTTGCGCCATGCGCCATTGCCTGCTGCAGAACGTCAGGCGGCAATGCGGCCAGCTCCGGTTTTGTCAGCCGGCCAAGCTCGGACAGTTTGGCGAGAACACCCGCATTGAAGGTGTCGCCGGCTCCGACGGTGTCGGAAATTCTGGCCCGAACAGCAGGCACATGCACTTCGCCGCCGTTCGCAAGATACCCGGTTGCACCTTCGCCGCCGCGGGTCAGGATCAGCACCGACGGCCCCCGTTCCAGCAGGATGGACACTTTCTCGCTCAGCGACAGCGGGTCCGGCAGCAGCCAGTTCAGATCCTCGTCGGACACTTTCACGATATCCGCCTGCGCCACCATGCGGTCCAGCCGGGCGCGGTACCTGGCGATGTCCTTGATGAACCTGGGGCGGATGTTCGGGTCAATCATCACTGCGCGATCCGTGGCTTCGCGGTCCAGCAGCGCGGCATAGGCATCGGCGCAAGGCTCAGAGGCCAGGCTGATCCCGCCAAAAAACAGGGCCGAGACCTCCTGAGGAAGCTTTGGCATATCCCCAGGCATCAGCATGCGCCCGGCTGAGTTCTCGTCGAAGAAGCAATAGGTGGCATGGCCATCCACCAGGCGTACAAAGGCCAGCGTGGTGGGGCGGCCGGACTGGATCACCAGCGAAGTGTCAACATGACTGGCCTTCAGCGACTCGGCCAGCTGCCGCCCGAACATGTCGGTAGACAGGCCGGTCAGCATCCCGGCCCGCACCCCAAGCCGCCCCAACGCAATTGCTGTATTGAACACCGCCCCTCCGGGATGAGGCACAAACCCGTCCGGTCCGTCCGCAGTTGGCGCGGGGATCATGTCAATCAGGGCTTCTCCACTGCATAGGATCATGTTTCCAAGCCCCCCTTGGCCTGCTCATGCCCGGTATAGGCGCGTAAAGCAGCTTCGCATCCTTCCGACCAGATCAGGCTAAGCCAGCGCGAAAACTCCACAGCGAACCATTGGTTGCCGGCCAGATCACCGTAGATATCATGCTGCTCGAGCCAGGCTTGCGGACGCAGCCTTGCGGCCATTGCAGCCTCAGCCAGCGCGTCCCAATAGGGGTCGTTGGCCTCAATCCCGGTGCTGTCCTCCCGGGTGCCTGCACACATGCGCGCCCAAAGCGCCTCGACGAGGCTCAGGCCTGCGATCGGGCCGCCTGCTGCCAGTGCATCCCGCAGAATGGGATGGACAAATCCCGGGTGCCGGGAGGAGCCGTCAAAGGCTACCCGCCGGACCGTGTCGCGGATGGCGGCGTTGGAAAACCGCCGCTCGATCAGTTCGGCATAGTCTTGCGGGTTCATTCCCGGAACCGCTGCAACGTAAGGGGCAATCTCCTCTAGCTGGACCTTTTGGAACAGCGCGGCAATCAGCGGATGCTCCATGCAATCGGCGATGGTCTCCATCGACAGCATCTCTCCGGCATTGGCCAAAACCTGGTGGCCCGCATTCAAAATGCGGATTTTCATCACCTCGTAGTCATGCACGGAGGGTGTGAACACTGCCCCGGCCTCATCCCAGTCGGGCCGGCCCGCACAGAAGCCATCCTCGATCACCCATTGGCGGTAGTTTTCATGGGTGACGGGGGCGGCATCTTCGATGCCCAGCTCACGGGCAAGGGCGATTTCGACGGGACCGGTTGCGGGCACAATGCAGTCGACCATCGAATTCGGGAAACTGCAGGTCTGATCGATCCAATCCGCCAGCTCCGGGTTGGTGAGCCTTGCCAGCGAGACCACCGCCTGCCGGGTGGCGTTGCCATTGCCGCGCAGGTTGTCGCAGCTTTGAACGGTAAATGGGCCGGCTCCGGCATCGCGCCTGGTTTTCAGCGCAGCTGCAATGGCTCCGAAAACAGTGCAGGGACGGGTTGGATTCTCCACGTCATGACGAATGTCGGGGTGCCGCACATCCAGCCCGCCGGTTGCCGGGTCCAAGAAATAACCGCCTTCGGTCACGGTCAGCGACACGATACGAATTGCGGGATCGGCCATGGCGCGGATCAGCGAGCCGTTCCCGTCTTCTATGGGCAGGTAATCGATCATCGATCCGGTGATCTCGGCCGAAACGCTGCCAGGCGCCAGTTCAATCAGGGTGGTCAGACAATCCTGCGCCAGCAGTTTCTGCCGCATCGCGGCATCATACGGGCGTACCCCGGCACCGATGATGGCCCAATCCTTTGCCAGGCCCTTCTGCATCAGCCGGTGCAGATACCAGGCCTGGTGGGCGCGGTGGAAATTGCCGAGGCCGATGTGGATGATCCCCGGCTTCAGTGAGGCGCGGTCGTATCCGGGACCTGCAACACCTTCGGGCAGATCCTTCAGCGCCTCCTGGCTCAGTTTAACCGGAGTAAGTTGTGCTGTTTCGCGTTCCATCAGCTCATCCATTGCCCACCGTCCACATTGTAGGTTTGGGCGACGACGTAACTGGCCTCGTCAGAAGCCAGAAAAACGGCCATGCCGGTGAGATCGTCCGCCCGCCCCATGCGCCCATAGGGCACCGCCTGCGCCACCTCTTGCTTCTTCTGACCCGGCGCCTTGCCCTCATATTTTGCAAAGAGCGCATCGACGCCGTCCCAGTGCTCACCCTCCACCACGCCGGGAGAGATGGCGTTCACGTTGATCCCGTGCCGGATCAGATTGAGGCCGGCGGATTGGGTTAGGCTGATGATGGCGGCCTTGGTGGCGCAATAGACGGCAACCAGTGGTTCTCCGCGCCGGCCAGCCTGGCTGGCCATGTTGATGATCGTGCCGCCCTCGCCGCGTTCAATCATGTGCCGCGCCACTGCCTGCAGGGTGAACAGAGTTCCGGCGACATTGACCGCAAAGGTGCGCTCATAGTCTTGGCGCGTGATTTCACTAACCGGAGCCGCGGTGAAGACGGCCGCGTTGTTGATCAGGATGTCAATCCGGCCCAGCTCTGAGACCGTTTCGGCAACGGCCTGTTCGATACTGGTCTGATCGGTGACATCCAGCCGGACGGCAATCGACCCGCCACCCAGTTCCTCAGCCGCTGTCTGCGCGCCGTCGAAATCAATATCAGCAATAGCCACACGGGCCCCTTCACGGACATAAGCCTCCGCGAAGGCGCGGCCGATCCCGCGGGCGCTGCCGGTGATCAGCGCTGTTTTGCCTGCCAGCCGTTTCATGCGATCCGCAGCCCTTCTGCGTCGAATTTGTGAATCACATCGGCGCGCGGGGTCATGAAGATGCGGTCCCCGTGGCGGAACCCGACTTCGCCGTCAGCGCGCACGGTGATGGTTTCTGCCAGACCGGTGCCGTGGACGTGAAAGAATGTGTCCGAGCCCAGATGTTCTGAGACGCTGACCACACCCGACCAGGTGCCTGCCTCGCCGGACACCTCGATATGCTCGGGACGGATGCCAATGGTGTGGGCGCCGTGTTTAGCGGCTTCTTTGCCCTCGATGAAGTTCATCTTGGGTGAGCCGATGAAGCCGGCCACGAACTTATTACGCGGAGTGTGATAAAGCTCGAGCGGCGAGCCGACCTGTTCGATCACACCTGCCTGCAGCACTACGATCTTGTCGGCCATGGTCATGGCTTCGACCTGGTCATGGGTCACGTAGATCATCGTGGTTTCCAGCCGTTCATGCAGTTCGGAGATCTCCAGCCGCATTCCAACGCGCAGGGCCGCATCAAGGTTCGACAGCGGCTCGTCGAAGAGAAAGGCCGAAGGTTCCCTCACGATGGCGCGCCCGATGGCCACCCGCTGGCGCTGCCCGCCAGACAGCTGGCCGGGACGGCGGTCCAGGTAATCGGTGAGGTTCAGCGCATTGGCGGCGGCTTCGATGCGGCGGTTCTGTTCCTCGACCGGGACTTTGGCCATCTTCATCGGGAAAGCGATGTTCTTGCGCACCGACATATGCGGATAGAGCGCGTAGGACTGAAACACCATCGCCAGGCCGCGCTTGGCGGGCGGAACATGGGTGGCGTCCTGCTTGTCGATGCGGATCTGGCCGGAGGTCACGTCTTCCAGCCCGGCGATCAGCCGCAGCAAGGTGGACTTGCCGCATCCAGAAGGGCCAACGAAGACCGTGAATTCGCCGTCGTCGATAGTCAGATCCAGCGGGGGGATAACTTGCACGTCGCCAAAGCTTTTGGAGACTTTGTCCAGAGTGATGCGTCCCATTTTGATGTCTCCTTATTTCACAGCGCCGAAGGTCAGGCCGCTGACAAGTTGCTTCTGGCTGAACCAGCCGAGGATCAGGATCGGGGCAATGGCCATGGTGGAGGCCGCGCTCAGCTTGGCGTAGAACAGACCTTCAGGGCTGGAATAGCTGGCGATGAAGGCGGTGAGCGGTGCTGCCTTGGCCGCAGTCAGGTTGAGCGTCCAGAAGGCTTCGTTCCAGGCCAGGATCACATTCAGCAGCAGCGTCGAGGCGATGCCGGGAATGGCCATTGGCGTCAGGATATACAGCACCTCTTCGCGCAGGGTGGCACCATCCATCCGTGCCGCTTCGAGGATCTCCCCGGGGATTTCCTTGAAGTAGGTGTAGAGCATCCAGACGATGATCGGCAGGTTGATCAGCATCAGCACGATCACGAGACCAATCTTGGTGTCCAGCAAGCCCAGTTTGATGAACAGCAGGTAGATCGGGTAAAGAACGCCAACTGCTGGCAGCATCTTGGTGGACAGCATCCACAACAGGATGTCTTTGGTCCGCTTCGAGGGCACAAAGGCCATCGACCAGGCGGCAGGCACCGCGATGATGATACCCAGGATGGTGGAGCCCCCGGCGATGATGATCGAATTCCACAGGAACCGGCCATAGTCGGAGCGCTCCTGCACCACCGAGTAGTTCTCCAGCGTCCAGTCAAAGAACAGGAAGACCGGCGGGTCGCTGATAGCTTGGGCTTCGGTCTTGAAGCTGGTCAGGATGGTCCAGAGGATCGGGAAGAAGATCAAGAGGCCCACACCCCATGCCAGGGCAGTATTCAGGGCTTTGCGTTGCGATGTGATTGCACGTGCCATGAGGGCCTCCTTACGCGTCCAGGTTCTTACCGACGATGCGCATCAGGAAGATGGCAACGATGTTGGCGAGGATGATGGCGTAGACCCCTCCGGCGGAACCCAGCCCGATGTTCTGGCTTTCCAGCACCCGCTGAAAGATCAGATAAGTCAGTGTTTTGGTGCCAAAGGCGCCCTGGGTGGTGACAAAGATTTCTGCGAAGATCGAAAGCAGGAAGATCGTCTGGATCAGCACCACCACGGTGATGGCGCGCGACAGGTGCGGCAGGGTGATGTAGGCAAAGCGCTTCACCGGCGGCGCACCATCCATTTCCGCGGCCTCCAGCTGTTCGCTGTCCAGCGACTGGATGGCGGTTAGCAGGATCAGAGTCGCAAAGGGCAGCCACTGCCAGCTGACGATCAGGATGATCGACTGCGTCGACGCCTCGGTCAGCCAGACCAGCGGCTCGGCGCCAAAGGCCCGCCACACATGCGCCAGCAGACCGTTGACCGGGTCCATGAACATATTCTTCCAGACCAGCGCCGATACGGTGGGCATCACGAAGAAGGGCGCGATCACCAGGATGCGGACGACACCGCGGCCCCACATCGGCTGGTTCAGCAGGATCGCCAGCAGCACCCCCAGGACCACGGTAATCGCCAGAACACCGCCGACGATAACCAGTGTCGCCTGTACACTGGGCCAGAAGGCGCTGGAGGAAACGAAGCGGACGTAGTTGTCAAAGCCGACCCAGCCCAGATCGCCGCCCCGCAGCGGCAGGAACTTCTTGAACGAGAAATAGAGCGTCATCGTCAGTGGTACGAGCATCCAGCCCAGAAGCAGGATCACGGCCGGCGCCATCATCAGCCGGGCTGCGGTGCGGGCGTGTTTCGTGCCGCTCTGGTGGTCCGCCGCAGCGGGCTGGCTTGCCGGCTCGGGTGCGGGCGGGGCCATCGTCAGCCGGTCCGCGGGTTGGGAGTGTTGCGTTGCCATTTGGTGTACCTCCTCCGTTGACGGCACGCGGGCCGCCTTGGACGATTATGCGCTCTGGGGGATCGCTGGGGCCAGAGGGCGGCGGCTTGGCCGCCCCCGGGTGTCCGTGCGGGAGATCAGTAGCCTGCGGCTTCCATCTCGTCAGTGGTCAGTGCCTGAGCCTTGGCCAGGGCTTCATCGACGCTTTGCTGACCAGCCAGCGCAGCTGCAAATTCCTGGCCGACCTGGCCTGCGATGCCGGCAAATTCGGGGATCGCTGCGAACTGGATGCCGACATAGGGAACCGGGTCTACCGTCGGATTGGTGGGATCGGCCGACAGGATGCTTTCCAGCGTCATCCGGGCAAATGGCACGTCCTTGTAGTTGGGGTCTTCATACAGAGAGGTGCGCGCACCTGGCGGCACGTTGGCCCAGCCTTCTTTCGCGGCCACCAGCTCAATGTACTCCTTGGAGGTGGCCCACTGGATGAACTCCTTGGCAGCATCCGTTTTCTGGGTGCCTGCAGGGATACCCAACGCCCAAGCCCAGAGCCAGTTGCCGCGTTTGCCCTTGCCGGTGTCCGGCGCCAGCGCAAAGCCGACCTTGTCGGCGACTGTCGAGTCGTTGGGGTTGGTCACGAAGGACGCCGCCACGGTGGCGTCGATCCACATGCCGCATTTGCCCTGCTGGAAAAGCGACAGGTTCTCATTGAAGCCGTTGTTCGACGCGCCCGGAGGGCCGGCGTCGTTCATCAGGTTCACATAGAACTCCAGGGTTTCCTTCCACTCCGGCTGATCAAACTGGGCTTGCCAGTTCTCGTCGAACCAACGCGCACCAAAGGCGTTGGCGGTGGCGGTCAAAAAGGCCATGTTCTCGCCCCAGCCGGCCTTGCCCCGCAGGCAGATGCCATAGATCCCGTTGTCCTTGTCGGTCATGGCGCGGGCGGCCTCGGCTACGAACTCCCAGGTCGGGGCGTCTGGCATCTCAAGGCCCGCCTTCTCCATCAGGTCGGTCCGGTACATGATCATGGAGCTTTCGCCATAAAACGGGGCCGCATAGAGCGTGCCATCGACGCTCAGGCCGCCGCGCATGGCCGGCAGGATATCATCGGCGTCATAATCGGCAGGCAAGTCATCCAGCGGCACCAGCCAGCCGTTCTTGCCCCAGATCGGGGTTTCGTACATGCCGATGGTCATGATGTCGAACTGGCCGCCCTTGGTGGTGATGTCGGTGGTCACACGCTGGCGCAGCACGTTTTCCTCCAGCGTCACCCATTCGACGTCGTGGCCGGTCTTGGCGGTGAAATCGTCTGTCAGGCCCTGCATCCGGATCATGTCGCCGTTGTTTACGGTGGCGATGGTGATGGTCTCGGCAGAGGCACTGCCTGCTGCGATCAGTGAAATGGCCGTTGCCGCACCCAATGCGTACTTAGCAAACATCCTCTACCTCCCTGTTGAGATGTCGCCTCCAAGATTACCGGCGCCGGTGTGCTGGCGTCAATTTATTTTTTACGCGCGTAAAGTTTAAGGTGCTTGCCCGAGAAATCAGCAGCTTAGGCGGACCCCCGCATGACCAGCCGGCCATCAAACAGGGTTTCCTCCCGCGAATCAGCCGGTTTTTCCGCCTCAATAAGGTTCATCAGTGTTTCGGCACTTTTCCGGGCGATGGCTTCGTAATCCTGCGAGACCGTCGTCAATGTCGGGCAAGTGTAGCGGGAGAACGGGTGGTCATCATGCCCGGCTACCCGCATGGTGCAGTCTGTGCCCAGACCAACCCTTATCCCAGCCTCATAGGCCGCCGACAGGAAGCCGATAGCAAGGCGGTCATTGCTGCACAGGATCGTATCGGTTGGCAGGTTCCTGTCACGGACCACCCGAGTTCCTTCCCGAAAGCCGATCTCTTCAAATTCCCAGCCTTCACCGGCGGCCTGGATCAAATGCGGTGTGTGGTTCAGCCGTTCCATGGCGGCGAGATAGGCGTGGCGCCGTTTGTAGGCGTTAGGGTTCGAGGGCTCCTTCATCTCAAAGAATGCCGGTGGTTCGCCTGTCCTGCATAGGTAGTCCACAATAAGATCAATGCTTTGATCATTGTTTGAACCCACAAATGCCAGGCCCGCGGAGCCTACATTGGCGTCAAACAACACCGTCGGAACCTCTTCGCAAAAGGCGGCAATGCGCGCCTGATCCGATGCCCGCCCCAAGGGGGCCAGCAGAACACCAGCCGGTTTGAGCAGCCGCAGATTCTCGAGGTTTTCGATCTCCTGATCTGGGCTGCCGTGGGAGCCCAGCAGGACCGGCCGGTACCCGGTGCTCAGAATGTGCTCTTCAATATTTCGGGCGATTTCCGCAAAGAAGGGGTCAGCCAGATAGGGAACGATGATTCCGATGTTCTTGGTCAAACGGCGGTTCTGATTGATTGCATAGAGGTTGGGCCGGTAATCGTAGCGGTCGAGCGCAGCTTCGATGCGCTGCCTGGTCGAGGCCCTTACGCTGGACGGGTCGTTGAAGAATTTCGACAGCGTCGGACGGGAAATGCCGCTGACCGCCGCGAATTCCTCCATGTTCCGTATCTTTTTGTCATCCATGAAGGGGTCCGCTTTGTCTGCACTGGGTATGGCAAGGTCAATGCGACCCTGCCAGAAAGGCTTCCGTCATAGTAATTGACGCGCGAAAAATTTCCCACCCTGTTTCGCAAATGGCATCACCACTTCTGGAAAACATGTGCCGCAACACCGTATGTGCGCGTCTCCCTGCGGCGATGCGATGAGCATTTATCAATGCAAGAAAGACGTTCTTGAAGATGGTATCTTAACCTTGGTGGGCCAAAGGACTTCGGAGTTAATCACTATGCCAGCGTCCTGCACAGCCATCGCCAGCAGGTATGCCTAAGAGAGATACCGGAACGGCAGCGCTGCGCACTCGCCGCACTGAGTCAGGGTGATTTCTGATAAGGACACCAAGGGAAAATTGGTTCACTCAACGCTGATCTCTTACCCCCACAGCGACGGACAATCCGGTTGAATTGAGTAGACACCGGCCAGCCAAGAATGCTGCGCAGTAAACCGAAAGTCCGGTTAGAGGAATCTGCGCTGCAGAAGACGCTAAGCTTTGGACGGCAGCTAAGGGCCGACCTCGCCCGCCGGGGCCTGCAGGACGCGCCCAGGGCCGCCGCGGCGCGGAGATCGGCCGGTTTGAGCCCACACCGGAAGTGCTGAAATCTTGCTGCGCGCGCTCGCAGAACGAATTACGCCGCGAATGCATCCTTTTCACCGCCGCCGCGAGGCATGAAGAGCGGCCATTCTGGCCAAGCGCCGCGAAGTCTTGATAGGCAGGGAAAGTCCGGACCTAAGCCACCGATGCGAATACACGTGCAAAGTGTGTCAAAACATCTTTGCGCCCGCTTCAGCCTTCCCAAAATCGGTCATTCAAAGCCAAGCTGCAGGGCGGATTTCAAACCGTCCATGCGCTGCATCTAGCTTCAACATTCGAAACGCGGGACAATCCGGGCTCATGCTACCGCAGCGAATTGGGCGCGGGAACACTGCATCACTTCAAATCACTGACCAATCGCTTCATCTGCATCGGGCACTTCTCCACACCATTTCTGAGCGCGTAGTTCACGCGGCGAAAGCTGATATCTTTCCTTTATCAGACGAGAAAAGTGGTTTGGTGTCTTGAAGCCGGTCTGATACGCGATCTGACTTATGCGCATGCCGGTGTGCTGGAGCAAATAGGCTCCGCGACGCACCCGCAGCCGCCACAAATAGTCCAGCGGGTTCTCTCCGAAGGCGGCATTGTACAGCCTGTTCAGATGTTGAGGCGACAATCCTGACACTTTGGCCAAGACGGCAGATGTGACTGGTTCGCTCAGGTGCTCTTCGATGTAACGGCGGACCAGCTGAGCCTGGCGGGGGATGTCAGCCGAGGTTGTCTCCAGAGTCTTGCGTACCAACAGTTCTTCAAGAACCGCAACGCCGAGAGCGGATGAAAAACTCCGCATCTCTCCGTAGATGCCAGTGGGGATATTTGCGCCTATCTTCATGAGCGAAGCGGCTGCCGGCGAAACCTGCATTGGACCGCAGAAAGGGGCGATAGCGACAACCCGAGCAGCGTCCAGGCCGCCCGAGATATACTGGCACCACAATACATTGCACATGCTGGCCGGACCGTAGCGGTATTCCAAAGTGTGCCTAGAGGCAACCAACGCGATACCAGGCGAGGACAACTGGAAGGAAGCGCCATCAGCGCGGATTTCGACTTGTCCAGTACGAAGATAGACGGCCTCCATTTGAAAGCCGGTCATGGGCCCAAAGACTTCACCTTCCCGGTATGTGCTTTCTCCAAAGGCGAAGGTGGCGTCTGGCCCCACCAAGTTCGAAATGGATAAGGTGGCAGAGGCGGCGCTCATCTGTGACTCCTCACTGAACCAAGTAATGCAATACTGTATTTGCGGAGTCTTCTTGGCAATGGCGGCGTTAAGTAACATAGCCACTTGGTCCATGAATATTCACTCCAGACAAGCAATAACGATGAGAGATACGTTAATCCCGTTGAGAAAACCACGCCTCTCGCTGACTGTTTATGAAAACGGGAGAACAATATCGTGGAAATCAAAGAACTGATCCGAGCCGGACACGGCGAAGCTAAAGCCGATTTGGTGATAACCAATGGCCAGTTAATCAATGTAGCCTCCTCCGAGATTTATCCGGCGGAAGTTGCGATCAAGAACGGGTATGTCGTGGCGATTGGCGATGTCGATCACTGCAAGGGTCCTGAGACCCAGTTTCACGATGCCGGCGGCCGCTATATGGCACCGGGCATGATCGACGGGCATCTGCATGTGGAATGCTCAAAACTGTCGGTCTCCGGCTTTGCTGATCTGGTTGTGCCGTACGGGACAACCTCGATTGTATCCGGGCTGGACCAGATCCTGGTTGTCTCTGGACTCGAGGGTGTGCGCCACTTCCTGGATGAAGCCAACGCGGGGCCCATGACAATCCACTGGGGTGCGCCTTGCAAGACGCCCTACACAATGCCGCGTTCTACCGTGAACCACTATTTCAGCCCCGATGATCACCGCGCTACCCATGACTGGCCGGAGTGCATCGGGATCTGGGAAACCGTGCGTGAGTTCATACAGGAAGAAGACGATCATGTGATCGAAGCGCTGGAGATCGCCCGTAAGAACAAATTGCCGGTGTTCGGCTGCTCACCGATGTGCAAGGGTTCCAAACTGGCTGGCTACGCCAGCGCAGGAATCCGGCTGGACCACGAAAGCTATGAGGTAACCGAGGCGCTGGAAAAGCTGCGCAATGGCTTGTTCATCCTGATCCGCGAAAGCTCGATCAGCCATTTCCTGGAAGAAAACATTCAGCTGGCCACCAAACACGCGCCGGAAGCGGCGCACCGAGTCAGCTTCTGCACCGACGATGTGGTGGCCACGGATGTCCTGAAACGGGGGCATCTGGACAACATGGTCAGAATGGCGATCCGCGCAGGCGTGGAGCCGATGGAAGCCATTCAGATGGCCACCATCAACAGCGCTGTCGCCTGCCAGATCGACCATAAGGTCGGCCTGATCGCGCCGGGCCGCCAAGCGGATATCGTGCTGGTAGACAGTCCGCAGAGCTTCAACGTTCAACAGGTCATCGCCAAGGGCAAGTTTGTGGCGCAGGACCTCAAGATGCTGGAACCCGTGGCCCGTCCGGAACGCCCGAAGTTCCTGACCGAGACCATGAAAGTCGCTCCCGTCTCCCCTGCCGACCTGCGGGTCCGCACGGATGAGGATGCAGTCAAAGTTCTGTCAATGAACATGTCAACGGAAGTGCCTTTTGTACGCAACCGGCGTGAGGCGGTACTGCGGGCTAGTGACGGGGTTGTACTGCCGGATACCGAACAGGATGTGCTCTATGTCAGCGTGGTCGAACGCTATGGCAAGACCACTAACAAGCCGGTCGCCTTTGTTTCGGGATTTGGTCTGAAATACGGAGCCATGGCCACCTCCACCGCGCCGGATGACAACAACATCGTCTGCATCGGAACCAATCCTGAGGACATGGCCGCAGCGATCAATTGGGTGATCGAAAAAGGCGGCGGACAAGCTTTTGTCAAAGACGGTGAAGTGACCGTAGGCCTGGAACTTCCGATTGGGGGGATCGTCTCGGATATCGACCCTGTCGAAATGGCCGCCAAGGAAGAGGCATTGGACGCGGCTGCTCGTGAGGCGGGCTGTCGGCTGGAGTGGCCCTTCATGAACATGTTCGTCCTGTCCATCACCGCCATTCCGGAATTTGCGATCACTGATCTTGGTGCCGTCGACTGCGTAGCGCTCAAGACCTTCGATCCGGTTCTGGAACCGGCCTGATCACGGCCGCGGCCCGGATCTTGCGGAGGAGAGGGCAAGGAGGGGCCGCAGCCAGCGAAGAAATGACAACAACGGGAGGAAGAACCTATGAACATTCGCAAACACGCAGCCATTGCTGCCTTGTCGATTGCCACAGCGGCGGGAAGTGCCACCGCCGAAGAGCCAACGGAACTGGGCATCGGCCTGATCCTGGCTACTGGCCCAGAGGCGGCCTGGGACGCCACATTGCTGCGAGACCTGGAAGGGGTGGTGGAATCCGCTCCGCACGGCCTTGATATCGCTTTCAAGAATATCAATGGGAAATGGGGTGAAGACGCTGGCGATGCAATGGAGCTGCTGGCCAAATCGGGCCGCTACCAAATCATCTGGGCGCACAGCAGCTACTCCGACCAGGTCAAGGCACTGCAGGAGAAGTATCCGGAAATACTGTTTGTCCTGGTGGGGGCCGGGAACGAAGGTTTGGGCGGCAACGCCTATTGGGTTTACAAGCGCGCGCACGAGCCCTCCTACCTACTTGGCGTGCTGGCTGGCCGACTAACCGAGAACAATGTTGTCGGTGTAGTCGGCCAGTTCCCTTCCGAAGACGTGAACGACCAGATCAACAGCTTCTTTGCAGGTGCTCGCTCGGTAAACCCGGAGGTCCAGCGCAAAGTCGCCTTCATTGAAAGCTGGTACGATCCGGCCAAAGCCGAACAGTTTACCAACGCACAAATTGCCGCCGGGGCGGATCTGACATTCCAAATGGTCGAAAGCTTCGAGACCTGTGAAAAGGCCAGCATCATGTGTTTTGGCAACTATGTCGATCACGGTGAGACTTCGCCGGACTCGGTCGTTGCCAGTGCGCTGATCTCCTGGACCGAAGACATCAACTGGGTCATCGGTGAATGGTACGACTATGCCGCCAATGGCACACCTTATGACGGCAACACCTCCGAGAAATGGGTCCCTATGGCCGACGGCGGCAGCGCGCTATCCAGCTTCCACGCTTATGAGGACAAGTTGTCCGCCGAGCTGAAGGAGGAGATTGCCACCTTGTCCGCGCAAATCGCCTCAGGCGAATTGGCGATCCCTGTCGATCTGTCACTGCCCACTTCCGACTGACCGATATCCCGGCTTCCCGCCGCGCGGGAAGCCGGCTTACCCAGGATTCTGACGATGCCCATACCGACCATAGAAGCCCGCGGGCTTTGCAAAAGTTTTGGCCCGGTCCGCGCCAACCACGACATTAGCTTTTCTGTGCATGCCGGGGAACTACTGTGCCTCTTTGGCGAGAACGGTGCCGGGAAATCAACGCTTTCGGCCTGTCTGACCGGCCTGTTCCCGCCGGACAAAGGCGAGATTATCTACAAGGGCGCACCGCTCAAGATGAGCTCAGCTGCCGATGCTATTCGCGCAGGGATAGGGCTGGTTCATCAGCACTTTGTGCTGGTGCCGGACTTCACCGTGCTGGAGAACATTGTCATCGGATCGGAAAGGCGGCTGGTGGTTAACTACGGCGAGGCAGAAGCCAAGCTTCGGCAGATCTGCGAGACCTACGGCATCGATATCGACCCCAATGCGCTGGTGCGAGACCTTTCAGTAGGCGAGCAGCAATGGGCCGAACTGTTGAAGGCGCTATATTTTGATGCTGACCTGCTGATCCTGGACGAACCGACCGCCACGCTCGACATCGAAAACTCCAAAAAGCTGTTCCGTATCATCGAAAAGCTCAAGGCAGATGACGTGGCGCTTATCCTGATCTCGCATTTCCTTGACGAGGTAATGCAGTCTGACCGGGTGGCCGTTCTTCGCCAGGGCGAGGTGGCCGGCATCCGCTCCACGTCTGAGACCTCCCCCGAAGAGCTGACCAGGATGATGGTTGGTCGCGATTTGGAGCCGAAGGTACGGCAGGCCTCTTCTGTCGGCCCGGCACGGTTAATGCTCGAGAATGTCACTGTTGGTCAGAAGGGGCAGAAGCCGGAACTGAGCAATATTTCGCTAACAATCCATCAAGGCGAGATCTTCGGGATCGCCGGCGTTGCCGGCAATGGCCAGAACCCGCTGATGGAGGTGATCGCCGGGGTACGCGTGCCTGCTTCCGGGCGGATCACTCTGGATGGGACCGAGATTAGCGGCTTAAATGCTCGCGTCATTAAAGACATGGGGCTGGGGCACATCCCCGACGACCGCTTTGTCGAAGGGCTGGTGCCAGAACTCTCGATCGAGGAGAACTTGATCCTAGGCGATCACCGCGGTTTCTATTCCCGCGGCGGGCTGCTTGATTTCCCCAAGATGCGTATGAGCGCGGAGCGGATGATCAGGGAGTACCAGATCTCGGCCCCCTCCGCGGAAACTCCTACTGGTAACCTGTCAGGCGGTAACGCCCAGAGGGTGATCCTGGCCAGGGAAAAGCGGCTTGCGACACGAGTGCTGCTCGCCAACCAGCCGACACGCGGGCTGGATGTAGGTGTCATCGAATACATCCATACCAAACTGCTGGAGAAGCGCGCTGAAGGCGTTGCGGTGCTGATTGCCTCCTCCGAATTGGAAGACTTGATGAACCTTTGCGACCGGATCGGAGTGCTGTTTCAGGGCCGCCTAATGGGGATCGTCGAGGCCGGAAGAACCAATCTCGAAGAAATCGGCCTGCTGATGGCAGGCCAAGCAATGGAGGAGGCCGCATGATCACCATTACCCCCCGCACATCCGCAGGCTGGCAGGCGCAGCTTGCAGCCTATGTTCTGGCGCTGCTCCTGGGCTTTAGCGCTTCGGCCCTGCTGATAACAGCAAGCGGCGCCAGCGTTTCCGAAGGGTTTGGTGCGCTTTACGAAGGCGCCTTTGGCAGCTGGGAGGCAGTGCTGCAAAGCTTGGTTGCAGCGACGCCGCTGATATTTACTGGCCTGGCTACCGTGATTGCCTTCCGGGCTGAGATCTGGAGTATCGGCCAGGAAGGGCAAATGTTTGCCGGTGCCATGTGCGGCTATTGGGCCAGTCTGTATCTGGGCGGCGCCCCGTGGCTGATCGCAATTCCAATTATCATCCTGGCCGCGATGGTCGGCGGCGGCGCTCTCGGCGGACTGTGCGGCTGGCTGAAGACCCGATTCAGTGTCAATGAGATCATCTCAACTGTGATGCTGAACTATGTGGTTGTCTATCTGCTTTCGTACTTGCTGGCAGGCGGGCCGTGGACTGCAGAAGGTTCCACCTCTTACCACCAGACACCGGTGTTCGCTGAAAACTTCCACCTGCCGCTTTTGGTCGGCAGTGTGAAGCTGCATATCGGTTTCCCGCTCGCCCTGGCCGCGGCGGCGGTGTGCTGGGTGATCATCAAGAAAACGCCGCTGGGCTTTGAGATCCGCGCCCTTGGCTTCAACCCCACAGCGCTGCGGTTCAAGGGCGTAAATGTCACCCGCACCGTGCTGATTGTTATGTGCCTCAGCGGTGCGTTATCAGCGCTGGCAGGGGTTTCCGAGATTTTTGGCGTCAACTACCGTTTGCGCGGCGATGTGATGGCAGGCCTTGGCTTTACCGGCATCATCGTCGGCATGATTGGTGGGCTGAACCCCATTGGCGCAGTGATCGCAGCGCTCTTGTTCGGCGCCTTGGCCAACGGTTCACTATACATGAGCGTGCTGTCCGACATCCCTCCGTCTCTGGTGCCTGCAATGCAGGGCATCCTGCTGCTTTTCTTCCTCAGCGCATCAGTTCTGGTCCGTTACTCAATCAACATTGTGAGGCCTGTTCATGTCTGAGCTGCTTGCCCCCGATATCCTTATGTCGATCATAACCGCCGCTATGGGTGTGGCCACGGTGATCCTGCTGGCCGCTCTGGGCGAATTGGTAACCGAACGCTCAGGCATCTGGAACATGGGTGTCGAAGGAGCCATGCTATTCGGCTGCCTGATTGCCTATCTGGTAATGGCGGAAACCGGCTCTCCCGTCCTTGCAGCCATGGCGGCAATGGCCTCCGGGCTGGCGGCCGGATTGCTGATCGGCGTCATGACCGTAACCCTGCGAGTAGATCACTTTGTCACCGGTCTTGGCTTCAATCTTCTGGCCAGCGGCCTGACACTGTTCTGGTTCCGCAGCTATGTGGGCGGCGGCAAACCGCCCAGTTATTCGACTATCAATGAGTTTCCGGTGCCGCTTTTGTCTGAAATTCCAGTGATCGGTCCGATCCTGTTTGACCAGCACCTGCTGACCTACGCGGCTTTCCTGAGCGTGCCCTTCATCGCGTTCTTCCTGCGGCGGACTACCTACGGGTTGGAAACTCGCGCCGCGGGCGAGAACCCGCAGTTCTTGGAGGCCAAAGGCCTGTCGGTAGCGACCCGCCAGTACAGCGCGCTGCTGTTCGGTTCGGCGTTGACTGCCCTAGGTGGCGCCTTCTTGATGATGGCCTTTGCTGATCAGTTCCGCCCGGATATCTCCGGCGGCCGAGGCTGGCTGGCCATTGTGGCGGTCATTGCCGGCAACTGGCGCCCGGTCCGCACCATGATCGCGGTGCTGATCTTTGCCTTCCTGGACAGTGTTGCAGTTCATGCGCAAGGCGTCGGTGTCGACATTCCTTATCAGTTCTTCCTGATGCTGCCTTACGTGGCCTCGATCTTGCTTCTGGTGATGATCCGCAGCCGCTCAGGCCAGCCTGCAAAACTTGGCGTTCCCTATCTCAAGCACTAATGACAGGAGTTCCCATGTCTATTCCTTCCTGGACAGAATCCGCACCGCGCCTGATCGAAACCGCAATGGGGCGTACCCCAGCCGACAGTGTCATCCGCGGCGGCAAATGGGTGAATGTGTACTCGGGCGAGATCATCCCTAACACAGATATTGCCATCGCCGCCGGACGGATAGCCTATGTCGGCCCGGACGCAAGCCACGCGATCGGCGCTAATACCAAGGTAATCGAGGCCAAGGGCCGCTACATGGTGCCGGGTCTGTGCGATGCGCATATGCACGTCGAAAGCGGCATGGTCACAGTGACTGAGTTCGCCCGCGCGGTAATCCCGCACGGCACCACCTCAATGTTCATAGATCCGCATGAGATCGCTAATGTGTTGGGCCTGGCTGGAGTTCGGCTGATGCATGACGATGCCGCTAGCCTGCCGATCAACGTACAGGTGCAAGTGCCCTCCTGCGTGCCCTCGGCACCTGGGTTGGAGAACGCAGGCGCAGAGTTCAGCATCAGGGATGTAACCGAAGCGCTTGGGTGGCCACAGACCTGTGGCCTTGGTGAAATGATGAATTTTCCCGGCGTCGCCATGAATGATCCCAAGATGATCGGCGAAATCGGCGCCACTCAACTGGCCAACAAGACCGTTGGCGGTCATTTCGCCTCGCCGGATCTTGGGCTGATGTTCCATGGCTATGTGGCCGGCGGTCCGGCGGACGATCATGAGGGCACCCGCAAGGAAGATCCCGTCGCCCGCATCCGTCAGGGCATGCGCGCCATGCTCCGGCTTGGCTCGGCCTGGTATGACGTGGCCGAGCAGATCAAGGCAGTCACAGAGGATGGAATGGACCCGCGGAACTTTCTCCTCTGCACCGACGATAGCCACTCCGGAACGCTGGTGAACGACGGTCATATGAATCGTGTGGTCCGCCATGCCATCCAGCAGGGGTTGAAGCCCATCACCGCCATTCAGATGGCCACTCTTAACACCGCCCAGCATTTCGGCATGGAAAAGGATATCGGCTCCATCTCCCCTGGTCGCCGGGCTGATATTATCTTGACCTCCGACCTGCCGACCCTTCCGATGGAACTTGTGATGGCTGCTGGCGAGGTGCTGGCGGAAGATGGCAGGCTTACAGCAAATATTCCCTTCAACGACTACCCGGAATTTGCCAAGAACACCGTCAACCTTGGCAAGCGCCTGGCTGCGGATGACTTTGACATTTATGCCCCTGAAGGCGCGGCAGAGGTGAGAGCCCGGGTCATTGGCGTCATTGAAAACCAAGCCCCGACACGGGCGCTGGAGGCCAATCTCAGCGTCGAGAACGGGTTGGTCAGCATGGATGCCGGAAAAGATGTCTGTCAGATAGCGCTGGTCGAGCGCCACCGAGGTACCGGCGGTGTGGTGAATGGCTTCGTGTCCGGTTTCGGCTATGACAAACCCTGTGCGGTGGCCTCAACTGTCGCACATGACAGCCACCATATGATTGTTGTTGGCACCTCCAAGGAGGACATGGCGGCAGCGGCCAATCACCTGGGAAAAGTCGGCGGGGGTATCACCGTCTTCTCCGAAGGCAAGGAGTTGGCAACAGTTGAACTGGCCATTGCCGGTCTGATGTCAGAGGAACGCGCGGAGATTGTCGCCGAGAAAGCCGCGGCGATGGTCGCCGCTATGGGCACATGCGGCTGCAAGCTGAACAATGCCTATATGCAGCATTCGCTGCTGGCGCTGGTTGTGATTCCCGAAATCCGGATTTCAGATTTGGGGATCATTGACGTCTCAAAGTTCGAAAGGGTCGATCTGTTCATCTGAATCAGGAGGAGAACGGTTACCGTATCCACCCTTCTGGAACCTTCAGCGAATACTCACTTGGTTCAGTGTTCTATGAGATTGGCTTCTGGTTTTCATTGCGAAGGAAATAAACTGCCGTATTCCCTACCGTCGCAGCGCGAATTGAGAGCGGGTGCAGCAAACTTTCGCTGCACCTGCGATCAACGAGAATTCAGCGTGAGCTGCTCGCCTCAAACGTCTGCAGTTTGAAGTTAACCTGTTCTCCAAGCCAGGAGACAAACAATGCTCGTAAACCGTTTCAGCGAAGAGCCGATTACAGGCATCCTGAAGGAGCATCAGGTCGAATGACCACAAATGGGAAATTGGCAGCGCTGCCGAAAATTTCGTGCTGCGTGAGCGAGGTTTTCTGCGGCAGCAATAGCTGCAAGAGCAAAAGGCGGCTCCGTCCGCAGTGTGTGAATTCACGCAGCATCAGATTTCGGCGTCGCGGCTAAAGTCCGAAATGACGGGCCGCAGTGCAGCGGAGGAACGCAGTGGCCAACGGCAGCAAAGGGCCGAAACGCGACATGCCGCAGGCAGGATAGGAAACCGAAATCATGTTGTAGAGGGCCTGCGCCGGAAGGGTGCCTCGCTCTCAGTGGTGCTGATTGAAAAAGGCTTCTGCAAAGGCGCTGAAAGCCTGGAGAATTGGCCGCTTCAGAGCTGCACCACGATGGGCAAGAGCGATCTGATGAAGGGGCGGATTGCCGGAAAGAGGGACCCGGATCAATGGGCTCCCATCATAACAGGGGGCATCCGGCAGATCGGTGGCCAGCAGCCCGACGCCGAACCCGTTGGCCACCATTGAACGCAGCATTTCGATTGACCTGGTTTCGTGGGCGACCTGCACTGAGCCCTTGGCGTTTTGCAGCAGGGACAGAAAATAACTGCGGCTGTGGGGCAGGTTCATCAGGATGACCGGCTCCTGCGCCAGGTCTTCGGCGTTCACGCTGGGCTGATGTGCCAAATGGTGCTCCTGCGGCAGCAGGGCATAGGGCACCGCCGCCATCAGCGGAGTGATGACAAAGTCGGATGGAATGCCGAAGTCGTATAGCAGCGCCATGTCAATCCGGCCTTCGCTGAGCCAGTCGAACAGCGTTTGCAGGTCACCTTCGAGGATACGGACTTCGGCGTCCGGGCGGTCGTCCAGGAAGCGGCGCACCAGCCGCGGGGCATAGCGCGGGCCGAGGGTGGAAAACACTCCCAGGTTCAGGAACTCAGGTGTTCCGTCACCGCCGCTCAGTACCCAACGCGCTTGCTTCTCCAGTTCGCGCAGCTGGGCGACCTTGTGCCGCCCGAACGGGGTCAGCTCCATCCCGCGCCCGGGGATGCGGAGAAAGAGCTTCTGTCCGAACACCTCCTCGCAGCGGGTAATGGCTAGCGAAACCGAGGGCTGCGAGGTGTTCAGCGCGCGGCTCGCCGCGGCAGTGCTGCCGGTGTCTGCGACCGCCAGCAGGACTTCAACCTGGCGGAAGTTCAATGGTATATTCAAACAGGAATACCCTTCATACCTATCTCGTATTTCCTACAATACCTAACCGATCGCTATCCTCCAGCAAGCAATTGAAGGTGGATGCATGTTCAAAGATGACAAAACGGCAGGCCGCAGGCCGCTCGAAGGAGTCCGGGTGCTGGATTTCTCCCGCGTTCTGGCCGGGCCTTACTGCACGGCGCTGATGGCTGATCTGGGCGCGGAAGTAATCAAGGTTGAGCCCGCTGCAGGCGATGACTACCGCCATATCGGCCCGTTCAAGGAAGGCGAAAGCCTGCTGTTCCAGTCGGTGAACCGGGGCAAAAAATCCATCGTTCTGGATCTGAAATCCGCGAAAGGCGCGGCGGCGGCACGGGCGTTGGCGGCAGATTGCGACGTGCTGATCGAGAACTTCCGCCCCGGCGTGATGGAGCGGTTCGGGCTGGGTGCTGAGGAGCTTTGCACGGCCTATCCACAACTGGTCTATGTCTCGGTTTCAGGCTTTGGCCAGACCGGTCCGAACCGGATGCTGCCAGCCTATGACATCATCATCCAGGCGATGAGCGGCCTTATGGACATGACTGGCGATCGGAATGGCCCGCCGATGATGGCCGGTGATGCCTTTGCCGACGTTGCAGGCGGCATGTTCGCGGCCTTCGGAGCGATGGTGGCACTGTTTGACCGGGAACGCAGCGGCAGGGGGCGGCATGTTGATCTGGCGCTCTACGACTCGTTGGTGTCGATGATGCCGGTGGCGGCCTGCCGGGCGCTGATGGCGGGTGAGACGCCAAAGCGGACGGGCAGCAAACATGCGCTATCGGCACCATTTGGCACTTATCCGGCCAAAGATGGCAGTTTTTCCGTAGCGGTACTGAACGACCGGCTGTTTGCCCGTTTCACGGAGGCCATTGGCGCGCCGGATCTGGCGGAGGACGAGCGTTTCTCCAGTGATGTGTTGCGGCGACAGAATGAACCGGCCCTGGCTCGGCACATCGAAGACTGGGCCGCCGCGCGCTGCGCGCAGGATGCGGTGGCGGTCCTGACAGAGGCGGGCATTCCAGCCGCGGCCCTGAGTACAGTGTCTGAGGCCTGGGCCTCGCCTCAGATGCAGGCGCGCGGACTGGCATCCCCGGTGAAACATCCCATTCTCGGTGAATTTTCTGTGCCGGAACAGCCTGTCCACTTCAGCGGTGCGGCAAGAGGATCCCGGCAGGCGGCCCCGGAACTGGGCGCGCACACACAGGAAATTCTACAACAGTTACAGGAAGGAGAGGCCAAATGATCGGCGACCTGAACAGCGAAGAACAGGCCGTCATCGGCCAGATCGAACGGTTTTCCAGCGAGGTGCTGGCACCGGCCGCCGCCGCTCTCGACGCCAAGGGGCAGTTTGCAACCCTGCACCGCCCGGCACTGGCAGAAATGGGCATCATGGGCATGAACTTGCCCGAAACCAATGGCGGCATCGGTCTGTCCGGGCCAGCTCTGTACGGCGCAGTGGAGTCTATCGCAGGCGCCTGTGGCTCCACCGCTTCGATGCTGACGGCGCACTTCCTAGCAACGGATTCGCTGCTCCTGGGCGGGGATGAGGCGCTCAAACAGCGCTTCCTGCCGGCCGCCGCAGCGGGTGAGGCACTTGGCGCCTTCGCGCTGACTGAGCCGATGGCGGGTTCCAACCCTGCTGATATGCGCAGTACCGCCGCCCGCGAAGGCGACGGCTACCGGCTGAAGGGCTCCAAATGCTTCATCTCCAATGCGGGTGATGCAGATTTTATCGTGGTCTATGCCAAGACCGACAGCGCAGCCGGCGCCCGCGGGGTCAGCGCCTTTGTGGTGGAACCAGCCAAAACCGCTGGGGTGGAGATCGGCAAACATGAGGAGACCATGGGGCTGCGCGGCGGCCACGTGTTTCCGATCTCGTTTGATTGCCATGTGCCCGCGGAAAACCGGCTGGGCGAGGAGGGTACCGGTTTCCGAACCGCGATGAAGGTGCTGGATAACGGCCGTATCGAAGTGGCCGCGCAGGCCACTGGCATTGCGCGCGCCGCACTGGATGCGGCTGTGTCCTATGCCAAGGAACGTGAGGTCGGCGGACGGCCGATCGGCCATTACCAGGGGCTGCAGTGGATGCTGGCCGACAGTGCCACCGAACTGGCCGCGGCGCGGGCATTGGGGCTGCAAGCCGCCCGCAAGCGGGGCACTGGTGAGCGTTATTCGTCGGAGTCTGCATTCGCCAAGCTTTTTGCCAGTGAGGCTGCCTGGCGTATTGCGGACCGGGCGCTGCAGATCCACGGCGGCTATGGCTATACCCGTGATTTTCCGGTGGAACGCTACTTGCGCGACTTACGGATATTCCGGATCTATGAAGGATCATCGGAAATCCAGCGAACCATCATCGCGCGCGAAATGCTGAGTTAGCGGCTTAGGCGGGCGTCATGTCAGTTAGCGCCGTTTTTGAACATTGCTTCGGCGGAGTGAACTGAACAGGCCTTGTGAAGGCTGTTGCGGTAGTTCGGGCGTTGGACCGAATTCTAGACAGCCTTCCAAGATCTTTTTTGCTCTGGCGAAACTGTTTTGCTTCGCCCAGTCGGTGCGGCATTCAACAGGCGTGCCCGGCTTCGCCATCGCTCATTCTAACTAAACTACGCCACCGGAACTGCCCAGATTTGCCTGGGCCCAACGGTCTAGCTCCTGCATTACGGGCTCAAGAGACTGCCCGGTCGGCGTAAGGGAATACTCCGTGCGGGGCGGAACCTCTGCATAAACTTTACGGACGACGATTCCATGCGCTTCCAGTTCCCGTAATTTGCGGGTCAGAACTCGCTGAGACACGTCGGGGATTTGACGGCGGATTTCACCGAACCGCCGGGTGCCGCCAAGCAGGAAGTGAATGATCTGGCACTTCCACTTCCCGCCGATGATCTCGATGACGGTTTCGACCGGGCATACATGCGCGGCCGCATCTTCCTCTGTTGCATCCTTCATCTGGTCTTCAAGCATCCCATTCAGCTCCTCGCTCCAGAAATGTACCCTTGGATACGCCGCCCTGCCAAGGCTTGCTCCTTTCGGAGGGCGTCGAGTTCCGCGTCATGAACAGCCTCTGTGCAAAGGCGAACTGACATCTTCAATAGTATCCAAAGTGTTCCTACTCACCGCATTGGGCCATAGGTGCTAAATTGGGGCACGGCGGCAAGGCAGAAACTGTCTTGGAGCCGCCGAACCTCGACCTGCCTGGAGGCACCATGAAACTGAAATCCACGTCACCCGCCCTGGCGGCAGGTATTCTGTCCCTGTCGTTTGCAACAGGCGCTGCCGCGCTTGAAACGCCTCAGTCCACCACCGTGCTTGAATTTGCCGACAGCAAAACACTGTTTGTGGCAGACTCCGACGGCGGAAGGGTCTTTGCCTACACGCTGCCCGAAGCTGCCCCGGCAGCGGAATCGCGCAGTTACAACCTGATTAGCCTGGGCGCCCGGCTGGCGGCCTCGACCGGCGCAGATCCGTACAGCATCAGCTATCACGATATCGCCGTGCATCCCGTGTCCAAGGAAACCTATATCTCGATGTCCCTGAGCTCGGGCGACAGCAAGTCGCCGATGATTGTGCGGGTGGATCAGGATGGCACCATCACGCCGCTGGATCTGACCACCTTGGAGGGCACATCGGTGGAACTGAACGGTACGCCCGATGACAGCGTCACTTTCTGGCATGACATTCCGGCCGCCGCCTTCACCGTCACGGATCTTGATTTCGTGGATGGCACGCTGTTCGCTGCCGGGTTGTCGACCGGAGAATTCGCCTCAACCCTGCGGCAGATCCCGTACCCGTTTACGGAATCTGCTTCGACGTCCAGCATTGAAATCTACCATACCGTTCACAATCAGACCGAAACCCGGGCGCCGATCCGGGCAATGAGCGTGGTCGATCTGGATGGTGTGAAGACGGTTGTTGCCGCCTACACTTGCACACCACTGGTCACGATCCCGTCTGGCGATCTAGCTGATGGCGCCCATGTGTCCGGCAAGACTGTGGCCGAGCTCGGCTATGGCAACACGCCCCTTGAAGTGCTGCACTTCACTGCTCCGAATGAGGAGTTCCAGCCGGAAGAATATGTGCTGGTCATCAACAAGGAACGAGATGCCGATCTGATCCGGGTGTCTGACCTGGCCGAGGCCAGCAAAGGCGAAGGGCTGTCGTCCCCAGAGCTTTGGGGTGACGCAGGGGTGAAAACCGCTGCACGCCCGCTGGGAGCAGTTTTGCAGGCCGATGACCAGGATGAACAGTTTCTGGTGACGCTCAAGCGCAACCTGGATACCGGCGACGTCGATCTGGTCTCGTTCCGCAAAGGCGCGTACTTCCGGCTCAGCGACTTCGTCAGCGAATATAACTTCCCCGACTATCAGTATGTGGAGGAGCAGGAGTTTTTCCGCAACTTCCAGAACATGCTGAAGGCAGACGCGGGCTACGCTGATCTGGCGAGGTAACGTGCAGATGCTCCGAAATCTGAAAACCGCATCCCTCTGGCTGGCCGCGCTCTTTGCGGCCAGTTCAGCGGCACAAGCCTGCGAGGAAAGCGTGTCAGATACTGCCCAGGTAACCCAAGTCTACCCCAGTGCTGATGTGCTGCCCGAAAACCTGCTGCGCTTCTATGTCTACTTCTCCGAACCGATGGCACGGGAGGGCATATGGGACTCCGTCGTGCTGCTCGATGAAGACGGCAAGGTGGTTCCGGGGGCCTTCATCGAGAACAAATTCGATCTCTGGTCGCCGAATGATCGAAGGCTGACGGTGCTGTTTGACCCGGGCCGGGTAAAGACCGGGCTGGTAGCGCACAATACGCTGGGCCGGGCGCTGGAGCCGGGGAAGGCGTATTCCCTGCAAATCAGGAGCGGCGCGGAAACCAGACGCGGCTGCAAGTTAACGCGCAGCTATGAGAAGACCTTCGTTGCCGCCCAAGCGGATTTCGAGGCGCCTGATTTGGCGAAGTGGCACGTGCAGGCGCCCATGGCGAATTCTACTGAACCGCTTCTGGTGACACTGAATGGCCCGATGGATCACGTCTCCCTGGCCTACAGGGTGCGGGTGACCGACACAGCCGGTGCAAAGCTCGGCGGCTCGCTGCGCCTTGGGCGGGATGAGCGGGAGTGGATCTTCACACCCCGCGCCCCTTGGGCAAGCGCCGACTACCGGATTGAGGTGGACACCACCCTGGAAGACATCGCTGGAAACAGGCTGACCGGCTTGTTCGACCGGCCGCTGGACAGCGATGGCTACAGCCAGCCGGGACAAAAGACAGAAAGCCTCACCTTCAAGCCGCGCAGCAACTGAAGAGCTGCATGGAAAGGACTCCGGTCATGAAACTCTACTACGCACCCGGCACCTGTGCCCTGGCACCGCATATCGCCCTGGAATGGACGGGCAAGCCTTACGAGGCAGAGCTGGTTGAACTCGGGTCCGAGGAATACCTCAAGATCAATCCTCTGGGCATGGTCCCAGCGCTTAAGGATGATGGCTTCCGTATCATGACGCAGGCAGATGCGATCCTGAAGTATATCGAGGCCAGATACCCGGAAGCCGGCCTGGGCGTGGCCAAGGACCCGCTCAGCCAATTCGGGCTGGATGAGGCGCTGGCTTTTCTGACGGGCGATTTCCATCCCGCTTTCTGGCCCTTCTTTGTGCCGGACCGGTACACGGTAAACGGTTCCACGGGTGCGCAGGATGAAGTGCGGCAAGCGGCATTCGCCAGGATTGATCGGGTAATGAGCCATCTCGGCACACTTCTGGACGGCGGCCCGCATGTTGCAGGCAGCAAGCGCACGATTGCCGACCCCTACGCCTTTGCGATGGTGCGCTGGACGGCACACACGCCGAAACCCTGGCAGGACTACCCGCCGGTGAAACGCTTCATGGAAACCATGCTGGAAGACCGCGGCGTGCAAGCTGCGATGAAGGCGCAGGGATTGAGCTGACAATGCACAACTACGACTACAACGCCCCCGACTACCACATTGCCTCGCGCGGCCGGATTGGCCCGGACCTGCTGCACGGCCTGTTTCCAGCGGACCGTTCGGCATGGGACGATGACCCCCGGTTTCTTGGCTGGCCCGCGCATCTTCAGCGCCTTCACGCCTCGATCTCTGAGGCCAGTGCCCGACTGATCGGTGGATTGAAAACTGTGCTGGACGAACCCGACGGCAGCGTCCAGGAGCTGATGGGGCTGACCGGCATGAACCGCCTGGGGCTTGATCTGGTCTCGCATGTTCACGGCCATCACAGCTTCGAGGACAGCAATGTGCTGCCCGGGTTCCTGGGGCGCTTCCCGCAGCTGGCTTCGGCCATTGACCTCCTGGAAAACGACCACCAGGTCCTTGATCAGGCACTGGACCAGTCGGAACAGGTTTTTGCCCTGCTGCGCGGCGGGAAAACCTCAAAATCACAAATCGGCAAGGCGCTGGAGCAGGCGAAAGTTCTGAACAAGATCCTGAACCGGCACACCTATGACGAGGAAGACATCCTGATCCCGGCGGTGCTGCATGCTTATGCCTGAAACACCGGATGACATCCCCCGGCTTTTTGCCGAGGCTTGGAATGCCAGGGACGCTCGCGCCCTGGCTGCCCTCTTTGCTGAGGACGCTGATTTCGTCAACGTGGTGGGCCTGTGGTGGCACAACCGCGTCGACATCGAAAAAGCGCACGCCTACGGGCTCAGTACGTTCTTCCGGCACTCAGAGATTACTGCCCGGGGTATCAAGGTCCGGCGGGTTGGCGGCGACACCGCGATCATTCACACCCGCTGGAAACTGGCAGGGCAAATTGGCAGGACAGGTGAAACTCTTGAGGACCGTTTCACAATAATGGTGTTTTTTGCACAGCGCCTGGCCAATGGCTGGGCCGTTCTGGCTGCGCATAACATCGACGTCATGCCGGGGATGGAGACCATTGCTACCAAGGACGGATCGGCATTTGCCGTAACCTACCGGGATGGCGAATAGCGGCTACCCCACTTGTTTGTTCTAGCCCTGGAACCAAGGTTTATTTGCCGCAACTGAGGCTCAGGCGGGAAGAAAATGTAGAACGAGCCCGGATTTGGAAGGCCTCTCCTGTTGCGGTCAGGAGAGGCACTCAGGACCAGCGGGCCGGTCTACGAACTTGTCCCAACTGGCGCGCGGTTGATCTGGCTGAGCTCTTCCATCACGTCGAACACGTGGTCGCTGACGACCTCGATGCCGATCGCGTTCAGGCGCGGGATATGCATGGCCTTGTAGGCCTCCACAGGCGTTCGATAAAGATGTTGTCCAGATGACGGCATTCCTGTTGTCCAGCCCCATTTCTATGGGCCATTTTGGTTTAGAGTTTCGGGCACTGGTGGGCGCATGTTGAGGGCCTGATGGGGTCGGGTGTGGTTGTATTGCCTGAGCCAGCAATTGATCACGATCTGTGCCTGCCTGGCGGTTGTGAACCATTCGGAATTGAGAACCTCGCGGCGGAGCGTTCCATTGAACCTTTCGTTGTACCCGTTCTCCCAGGGTGAACCCGGGTAGATCCGGATCGGGTTCACGCCAACTTTCTCGAGCCAGCGCTGAGTAACCTTTGATGCAAATTCCGGGCCGTTGTCGCTTCGGACGAACTCTGGCTTTCCGTGGCGCAGGAACAGCCCGTAGAGAACCTCGCGCTGCAAGAGCGAGGGGTTTCTGCGGTAGCAATAGCTGCAAGGGCAAAAGGCGGGTTTGTCCCGCGTCTCGATTGTCCGACCTGAATGCAGCGAAAGGGCGTTTTGAGTTCCGCCGATTTGTGCGGCCTTGCGGCAACGCTGCGTGCTGATCAACGCCCTGGACGGTTGCCATCGCTGTTGCTGTTGGCCGCAGGCAGCCCATTGCTGCCCTCGGCCACCTAGTGATCTCTCGCTGGTGAAGTTGCGGGTATGTTAACTAAGAGGATAGCTGCGTAACAATTTGAAATCAGCCTCTGGCAAACTCGGAGCGGTTCTGCCTGGCTGCAACAATGCCGGGATTCACTCCGAGCGTTTTGCGCTTTGAACGACTTAATATACTCTGAGATTGCGGGAAGATCCGTCGGTTTCGGAGAACGCATATGGCCAGCAGGAAAGTCGAGGGCGACGCGCTAAAAAAATTTATAAAACTTGGGGCGAAAGGCCCGCTGCCGTTTGGGTTTTGTCCGGGAGCCAAGGATCCGGATCACACCATTGCCATTCATCGCACGATGAAAGCCTCCGCTCTGGGCAAGGCCGCCAAGGCTGAAGGAACAGGCAGCAAGATAGCTTATGGAACATTCACGACACAGGGCAAGGTCATCACATTGACCTGTGAACGGTCCGTTCCCGCGCTGTCAAAGATGTTGAAGAAGTACTTGAAGAGTCAAAAAATCCAGATGGATGTCATCGTTCTGGATGCAGACGGCCATGCTTTGGAGCGTGATGTCGAAGAGGCCGATACGCCGCAGGAGACACCGCAGGACGACCCGCCGGGACCGGGCGTGCAGGAAGCAGCCGCACCCGTGGCCGCAGCACCCGAACCGTCTGGAACACTGCCGGAAGACGAGGAGGAGGACGAAAACCCCGGGGTTTTGGCCGACCCGGAGGCACATTCAGCCTACCTTCAAAAAATGGCTATGCGGCTTAGAAAGAAGCCGATGAATTTTGCACTGGCGATGCCGTCCGGCGACCCGATGTCTCTCAGGTTCCTGTTTGACCGGAAAAAGCCCGGCAAGATGCTTGCCGGACGCCTCAAAAAGGAGAGCGAAACAGTCAAAGTGACCTTTGGCCGGGCAGGAACGCAGGTCCTTGCTCTGGAGCATGGGCTTGAGGGTACTGGCGCGAAGACGCTGGTGCTTGATCTCAAGGGCCGGGAGCTTCCAAGGCTTGCCAAGCAAGTGCGAAAGATGCTGCGCGGGATGGGTGTCACCCAGTTCCGGAGGATTGTTATCCTGAAAGACGGTGCCGCAATCGACGAAGACACCCAAGGCACTGAAGACGTGCCCGAGGCCGACAGTGCAGACGCCGCAACCGCTCTTGCCCGATCCGTCGATGAACTGCGCGTGGTCCTGGCCAATGTAATCATCCCGACAACCGCGCCGCCTGCAAAGGTCAAGGCGTTGCAGGCGGCGATTGCAAAGCTGCGACTGGCGCTGGATGATTGCAAAACACCGGCAAAGCTGCAGAAAATTATGAGCGGGCTAAACTTGGTGATGGGAAAATCGGCGGCACTGATGGGTCAGTACCGTGGCAGCTACGCCAGTGTCGACACCACAGCCGAATTGCAGCGGCAGGCCGCGGTGCGCCAGGACCTGAATGCCATGCTGGACGGCATCCCTATTTCGGCCTCGGCACCGCCTGATCAGGTACGCAAGCTGGCTGCCGCCATCGAACTGCTGCGCAGCAAGATTGCCAAAGCCGCCACCCAGGGCGAATTTGACAAACTGGCCAGCGCCGCCGGGGTGGTGGTCTCCAAGTCCGTGCCGCTTCTCGCGCACGGGCCGCAGTCCATTGTCACGATGAAGGACGCCGCCCGGCATCAGAAAAGCTGGGACAGCTTGCCGGAACGGTTCCAAACCTTTTTTGCCAATCCCAAATGCAAGATACCCGTGACCTATCAGACTATGCCAGAGCTGATGACAGCAGCGGGCCGGCTGCGCGGGCTCAGCGACGATGATCTGCAGGGGTTCTGGCGGTGGATGCATATTGACGCAAAAAACCTGCGCACATTGAACGCCGGCATCAGCGCCTATCTTGGCGTGCTGAACACCCGTGCCCGGATGGGCGACCGGATATTTCAGAGCGGCGAGGAAACAGGCCAGACACTGGCGCAGCACGGCGACGGCGATCCGATTGTCGCCAATGAGCGAATTCAGCGTGATTTTCCGAACAAGGAAGACGCCATTTACTATGCGCGCAGCCTGAAAGGCGCTGCGGCGGTGGTGCAGGAAGGCAGCCGGTTTGTTGTCTACAAGGTCACCTTGCAGAACAGCGAATATGCCCTGGGCAAGGACAGCCTCAGGCTGGATGATGACGTAACCACGGATGCCGATACGGCTGCAGACACCGCGTTGCAGGCGAAAGAGCGGGAATTGCTGCTGGCTCAGCTCAAGTATTACGGGGAATACGCCAATTTCGCCGCCAAATTCGGCAACCCGGTTTATCTGCCCTTTGCAGCGCTGGAAGCCGGGGTGAAATTTCTGCTCGGCGAGTCCCCGACCGGCATTCACCAGGAATCCGAGGATGAAATGAACCGGCTGGCGGCTGAGGTCGCCGATCTCAGTGCGAAACGCTCCGGTGCAACGGCGATCAAGGGCGGCAAATCCAACCTCGTGGCGCTGCTGACCGAGGATGACTATGTCCTTAACGCTACAGGTGACGGCGGTGCCACGGTGTCACGCGCCGGCGGCGGGCCGGACCCGTATTCGGGGCCGCTGCGCCTGTACGGCCCCGGGCTGAAGGCGTGTTCAACCCCGGAAGAGCTGGAGACCCAGCTTGAACTTGTGATGCGTGACACTGCCTATGCCGCCGTCGACAGGGCAGAGGCAGCAGCGCGCGAGCTGAGAGCAAACCTTGGCGAAGGGGCGCTGAAACCCGAGGATCAGGCTGCGCTGGAGCAAACGCTGAAAGCGATAAAGCCGTTTGATGAAAAGCTCGCCGAAAAAGAGCTCGAGCTGCTGGTTGCCCAGCTCAAACTGTACGGGATGTATGCCAATTTCGCGGCCAAGGCAGGTAATCCGATGCTGTGGCCAATTGCCACTATCGAGGCTGGCTGGAACCTGCTGAATGACAAGCCCGCCCATGGGATTGACCCGGCGGCGGAAGCCGAAGTCGATAAGCTGAAGGCCGAGGTCGCCAAGATCAGATCGCAGCGCTCGGTCGCCGCGGCCGGTTTCCCGCTGGCGCTGCGGGTTTCGGACCAGGAGGACTTCCTGTCCAAATCCCCGGCCGAACAGGCTGATCTCCTGCGCCAGCAGGTGGACGCCATGTTTGTCGACATTCAGGCAACTCGCGAAAACATCGACGAGGGCGATTTCGACCTTTGGACCATGCCCGGTGTGCGCGATACTGCCATTGCTGCGCTGGATCTGAAGGGCGACCAGCTGAAGTGGGCCAAGGAAAAGGCCGGCTGGGAGCAGACCAAGGACACCGCCTTTGCGGTCGGCGAAGCGGTGGTTGCCATAGGTCTTGCGGTGGGCGCGATCGCGGTATCCGGCGGTTCGGCCACTGGCGTGGTGCTGGCAGGTGCCTCGGTCGCGGTCGGCGGCTACAGCGCCTATAACGCCACCGAGGAATATTTCCGCAAGGGCTCGGCAGCGAATATTGCCATTGATCCGAGCCAGGGGCTGGTGGACCCCGAGGATGTGCCGCATTGGGGCTGGGTTGCTGCAGCCTGGGTGGGCGTAGGATTTGATGCCGCGGCTGTCGGCTCGGCCATCAAGGCGTTCCGGGCCACCAAAGACCTGGCCAAGGCGGCAAAGATCCTCGGTGTCCCGCCTGATAAGATAGACGAAGTTCTGGCCCCAGCACTGGCGGGGCGCAATGTTTCCAACTTCAGCGCAAAGATGCTGGGGGCAGAAGCCTATGCCGCGCGTTTCGGGGATGAGGCGGTTGAGGCAACAACGGTGATCACCCGCAACAGCAAGGGCGGTTACGATGCCGAAGTGATCCTTCGGCCCGGTGCCGACCCGCGTCTGCGCGAGGCGGCAGTGCTGGAGGAAATGCGCCATATCTCGCAGATCAGCGACCCGGCCTTTGCCGATGACGTGGCGCGGCTGACAGAAGATGCCCTGGCCGGCTGGGCAACCAAGTCGCCGGTCGACAAGATGTTGGCGAAGCGCTCGCAGCTGGTTCTGGAAGCGGATGCACAGAAGTCACTGCTGGCAAAGCTGCAGTCTGATCTCTTGAAAGAGCGCAACCTGCAGAAACTGCAGGACCTGGAATGGGACATCGCTTCGGCGCAGTCCAGCCTGGCACGATACCAGGACGAGCTGGCCGAGATCGAAAAAGCACTGCCTACCGGCCAGCCGCCCCTGTCGGTGGATTTGCGCTACCCGCCGCGCCTGCACAACACCGCCGAGGAAACCCTGGCCTTTTCCGAGGCGATGAAACTGCCCGGCATAAAGGAGGCCTACGAGGCCCTGCCGGACAAGGAGCTGTACCTGTTTGCCAAGACCAAGGACGGAATCGAGATCCGCCGGGTCAAAGGCGCAGCGGAGGAGGCGCGCAAAGCGGGCAAGCAGCTGAATGGCAAGCGTCTGCAAAGAGGCGAAGACGGGATCTGGAGCATCGTAGAAGGCTCGAAACGCGATACCGCAACGCGTCGGGCTAACATTCTGCGTGACCACGGAACACCGAAACTGGACAGCGAAACCGGCGCAGTGATGCGGCCGCAGATGGAGGCCAAGCTTGCTGAATTGAGCGATCCCTATTTTCAGGCTTATGCCCGGAAATACAGCGAAATGGTTGATGCTTTTGAAGCGGCCGGCGGTGATCTGACCGCTGTGTTCCGCAGAATGGAAAAAGGCGCCGGTAAAAAGGGGGCGGACAAGGCGATCAATGAGTTTTCCATTCCGGCTTTTGAGGAAGCCTTTCGCCGCACCTTGCGGGATGAAACCGTGAGCCGACTTATGCGCCTGAAAGAGCCAGAGCGGACAACGGAGTTGACGGATCTCATTAATAAAATTCCCGACAGCGCCGATCAGGGGGCCTTGTTTGCCGCCTACCGCAAGGCCAGCATGGGGCCAGCACTGGAGGTCGTCGAAGCCGCACCAAATGCCACCAAGCTGGAAGGCGTCAAGAAATTCGGCGACGGGCTGGTTGAATACACGCCGCCGAAATCCACCAAAAAAGCCCGCCCCGGAAGCCGGAAGGCTGCATCCCCAGGCCCCAAGAAAGGCGGCACCTATCTGGCAGAGGACAAAAGCAGTCTTGGCGCTTTCGATGAGGATCAGCTCAAAGCCTACCTGAAGAAGATGGGGCCCAAAGGAGACGACCTGATAAACGCCAATGGTGATCCGTTGAGCGGCGTTATCTATTTTCTGCCCGACATTGACACAGCCCGGAAAGTGCTGCGGAAAATTGAAAAAGTATGTTCAGGAAAACTTCCTCCAAACATGCACCTGGGGTATTTGCAGGATGGGAAAATGGTATGGTTGCAATAGGTGTTGCAGTGATTGTTGAAACCAGAAAGGTAAGGACTTTTCAATGACCTCTACTTATCCTTCAGCAGTACTTTGCAATGTGATTGCCGACCCTTCGGTGCCGGTTGAGACACTGCTTCATGCTGTGCTGGACATTCTGGCCGAACGCGATGGCTTTGCGCCGCTCAGCTGGACCTGCCTGGCAGAGGCGGTGGCAACTTCAACTGATCAGGCCGAACGCCCTGGCTTGCCGCCGCGTGATGCAGTTGCTCAATTTGGCGAGGCTGCCTTCGCCCAAGGATTTGCTATCGATGGCAAGGCTGATGATGGGCTTATCGTAAAGCCCCTGTCTGGAGATCCGGACGCCGAAGCAGTCACCATGCGCGAAATCCACGAAGGCTGGTGGTTGTTTGATCGGCTCTGGGTGGACTCAACAGCCACCGACGCCGGGTTCGTGCAAGGTGTAGGCCAGCTGTGCCAAATGGTGCGCAAGCTGGCGCAGCAGATGCCGCTGCTGGGGGCCGAGGTGCGGCGGCAAACCGAGAGCTACCTGGGGCCGATCCCGCCCCATGCAGACCCGGATCTGGTGATGGCCTGCGTCCAGACCGATGACATCAGCCGCGATTACGCGGATCCCGACGCCTATTGGGAATCCTGGGACGAAGTCCAGTACATTGGCAACGGGCTGGCGCTGGTCACTCGCGGCGAAGGGATCGCCGATGAGACGGAATTCAAGGAGCGGGTGATGAATGCCGCCTTCACAATGGGTCGCGCTGCCTTGCCCGGGCTGACGCAGTACTACCAGGCAGAGCCTTCCAAGGAAGAAGCGGCAATGCTGCAGGCCTTTCCGCGCTATCTGCAGCAGGTCGGCTATGATGCGGCTGCCAAGACGCTCGAATTTACGGCCCTGGTTCCTGAAGATGACCGTCTGACCCCGGCAGATATCTTTACGGTATTGGACTTTCAATGCAATGGCACCGCGTCAGGCGGTGAAGTGGATGAAGTCATCGTGACCTTTCCGAGCCGCTCAATGGCTGAACAAGAAGCTGCTCCATTGCGCGACATTGGAGATGTGCGCATCCAGTATCTGCAACCTGACGGCAGCTGGGCCGCGCTGGAAAACTGAAGGCTTCGAAGTTTGAGAAAGTGTCGCCGCCGGGCCCCCACCTACGTCCTTCATGTGACCGACTAGAAGGGAGTAAAAAATTTGAGTCTCACCTTGCAGCCATCGCCGCGCCGCACAGATTCAGCAAGCGAAAAAGGCCGACTACCGCGCAAAGCCGCCGTATTGGGAAAGATAGATTGCGACTGCAGCGAATGTCCGCTCGGTCCGGCGAAGTGTGAGTTTGGGTTGCTCTTGAATTTGCGCTCGCAGCGAATGGCCGGATCGCGGGCTGCAACCGCAGCATCAGGGTGCTTTTACCAAGGCCGGAAACCGGAAAGGAACTGCACACAATCGCATATGCCTGCCAGCGCGGTGCTGGGACAACGCTCAACTTGGTCTACGGAATACTGTCAGGTGAAACCGCGGCGTGGCGCCGGGACACGCCACCAGGATTGTCGCAAGTTCTGGTATCTCTGACAGATGCTGTCGGTGCCAGATAGCAAATAGCTAAATCAGGATTTGCCGTTTCGAGGGTCCGCTTTGCGGGCCCTTTTCTTTTTCGGACGCAGTGGCTTCGGTGGTAACTCGTGCCAATACTGGTGGAAACTCGCGCCGGACGGAGAATGGGTGATCGCATAAGTATTTGATTTTTAATCAGTAAATTTAGAGTCGGTGGAAACTCGATCAAGATTTCCAGAGTTTATTAATCTTCCACGAGTTCCCACCGTTTCGGCACGAGGTCTCAGCGGGATCTGCATATAGGGCGCCCAGCGGGCGCCTTTTATATTTCTGGATTTGGACGGGAACTGCCCCCAGAGTGTGCCCTTATGGTCCTTGGTCGAGTTTGCAGAAAATCTGTTGGACTGAACTGCTCGACCCGATCGAAAATGGCGCCAGGACCGACCGCTCAGTGCGGGTCGATCACCGGCAGCCTTTAAATAGCATTTGTCTTTGGCCAGCGTACGATAGGCCTTCGTGCCGAAGGGTTGAAAGCGGTAATTTGCCGTAGCAGCAAAACTGATAGCTACGTCCCGCAATACCCGGCCTTCAAGGCGGCAAGAACTCGACGCATGTTTGCGTTAGAAGTGAACTGGCCATTTGGGTAATGCAAGCCGGTGTTTCGGGGTAAATTGGCGTTTCCCGGAAGGGCTGGCTGCATGTCTTTAACCGAGCGAACACGTTAGGTCTGCTCAGTGGTTTCCTTGAACAGGTACTTCTTGATGCGGGCATACCCGTAACCAATGTGGATCCGCTGCACGAAGCCGACAGCCTGAATGTCCTGCTCAGCCAAAGCCGTTTCGAGGTCCACAAGTTCAGCAACCAGGGCATCGGCAACTTCCGGTCCGGCACCGTCCACGACCCTGTGCCACGTGCTGGCGGCCTGGTAATAGGCCTGCGTCCAGAACGAGCGCAGGACTGAGTTTCCGATCAAATCGCTGATGAGAGTGTTGAGCTGATCATTCACGACGACATACTGCCGTGAATCGACTTGCCCGCTGAGCTGATGCGCCTGGGCCAACAGACCGCGGGCGCGCTCGAGATGGCTCCCCTCGATTTGCGCAGGTGCTGTTGCCCCGATCAATCCCGCCAGATGCAGGCGCATGTCATAGACGTGAGTGATCTTCTCCGGCGGCAGTTCCATGACCACATTGCCGACACCGTTGATGGTTTCCACCAGCCCCAGGTGGTTAATCCGGCTGATGGCGTCGCGGACAGGCGTGCGGCTGACGCCGAACTCGTCAGCCAGTTCCGCCTCTTTCAACCGGTCGCCGGGCGTGTAATCCAGAAAGCAGATCCGTTTCAGGATCAGGTGCTGAATATCCTCAACACCCGGTTTGCGGCCGCCCCATCCGGGAGGGGTCATAGATGTCTCACCAGATGCCAAGAAAACTCCCCTTACGGCGCGGCTGCGGTTGCCGGAGTCATATCAAGGCAGCCTGCGGCGCAGAAGGACATAATTTCAGTGATCCCGTAATAGCTGCCCGTATCCGGAAATGCGGTCCTGGATGCCGGCCAGACGCAGAACGTGCCACATCATCACCTGGTTGGAGCAGATCACCGGCTTGCCCAGTTCTTGCTCCAGTTGGCTGGCGATCTCTAATGACCGCAACGCACCGCAGCTGATGAACAGAGCATCGCTGTCTGGCGTGTCTGCCTCTTTGGCAAACTCGGCCAGATACTTGGGGCTGACGCGGATCATGTCACTGTCCTTTTCCAACTGCAGCCCTTGGATCTGCGTCACCTGAAATCCTGCCCTTTTCAGGTATTGGACTTCCTGATCGTTGATCTCGTCCAGGTAGGGCGTGGCAACCGCAACCCGTTTGGCGCCGACAGCGCGCAGCGCCTCAAGGACGGCGGTGATCAGGCTGGTGGCCTTGGCTCGCGGCGCGCCCTTGTTCAGTTCCGCAGCAACCCGGTCTTCTCCGATAACCAGACTGCCGGAAGTGCAGCCATAGCAGATCACATCGAGGCTGCCATCCGGCAGCAGTGTTGAGGCAGCGCGGGCCAGATCCCCGGCATGGCGGCTGAGGCTGTCGACCGTGATGCTGTCCCCGATCCAGGCGCGGGCGAAATGCACTCCAACCCCGTCGGGGCGCAGGAGGAACATGTCGTCCTCAATCGTCTGTTCCGTGGCCAGCAGGACAAAGCCGATTTTGGCCCGGTGGTGGCGGCCTTTATCAAACATTTTCTCTCCGTGACTTGAGGGTGGTGCATGCAGCATGTCAATTTGGAGGCGCAATTTTGGAAAAAATCAAGTATTGACGCAATAGCTGTACACAGCTTAGCAAAATGCAAGGCTGGAGTTTCGATTCGAGCCGCGACTGAAACACGAACAGGGAGGAAACCTTCGTGGGGATCGCAACATTGATAAAAGCGGGTGCCGCGGCGGCTGGCGTTCTGGCTGCCACGCTGCCTGCGGCGCGGGCTGAAGACATCATTCTGGGTCATGTGATGGACACCCAGCACATCTTCCATCAGGTATCCGAACGCTTCTCAGCGCGGCTGGAGGAACTGTCCGGCGGCACGCTGAACGTTGACTACCATCCAGGCGGCGACCTGGGGGATTGGACCTCGATCGTCGAGCAGGTGTCGCAGGGCGCGGTGCAGATGACCATGTCCTGGAACCATTCCGAGCTGGATCCGCGCTGGGATGTGTCGGTGCTGGGCTATGTCGCCAGCGACTGGGAAACCGGGCGCGAGGTCTATGGCCCGGGTTCGGTGATGAACGGGGTCTATGACGGCATCATGAACGATCTGGGCATGGTGCTGCTGGGCACGATCCCGACCGATTTCACCGGCTTTGTGGTGCGCAAGGGCGTTGAGGTGCCCACCAGCTTCCCGGAAGAGGCAGAAGGCTTCAAGATGCGGGTGCCGGGCATGCCAATGGCGATCGAGCGCTACAAGGCAACCGGCTTTGCCCCGGTCCCTATGGCCTTCAGCGAGGTGCATACAGCCCTGCAGACCGGTGCCATCGACGGCCGCGCCTATTCACCGCCGTCCGAGGTGCTGCTGTTCAAGGATGTGGTCAGCGCCTATGTCTTCACCCGCGAGAACTTCGAGCACACTTTCTGGACCGCCAACAAGCGCTGGTTCGACAGCCTGGGCGAAGAGCAGCAGGGCTGGATCCGCACCGCCGCGGATGAAGCGGTGACTTGGGCCTGGGAAAACGCCGAGGCCGAAAGCCCCAATTGGTTTGCCCAGATGAAGGAGGCCGGCATTGAGATTGTCGAGCTGACACCTGAGCAGCTGGAGGCCTACCGCCAGCAAGTGACCGCAGTGGAATACCCCTACATGGAGCAGATCATCGGCGCCGAAGTGATGGGCCAGATCAAGGCTGCCGCGGGCGCCAACTGATCCCCACTTTCCCGTGCCCGGGGGGCTGCCCCGGGCACTGCACCGGCTGAGGAGGACGGCGCATGACCAAAGAACTTTTGCACACAGACAGCCTGGACAACGTCCTGACACCTGAGCCGATCATGCCGGCAGGCAGCGATGCTGCGGCACCGGTTTACCGCGGGCTCGGCGTTTTCTATGCGGCTGAAGACAGGGTTGCCCTGTTGATGCGGGTGATGCTGTTCGGTGCGATGATCTCGCTGGGGCTGTTGATGGCGGCGCAGGTGTTCATGCGGTACGTGATCTCCTCCCCGTTTCTGGGGATCGAGGAACTGGCGCCGATGCTGGCCTTGTGGATCTACTTCATCGGCATGGCCTATTGCACCCGCGAGCGCGATCATATCGAGGGCGGCGTGCTGACCCTGCTGACGCAGAACCGCAAGACCCTGCTGGCGGTGCGCCTGTTCGGCACCCTGGCCTGCCTGGTGACGGTTGCGGTTTTCGCCTGGTTTGCCTGGGACTTTGCCGCCTACAACCTCTCTTTGAACCGCAAGAGCACCTACATGCGGCTGCCCAAGTACATCTGGGATTTCAGCATGGTTTCCGGCTTTGCGCTGATGATCCTCTACCTGGCGCTGCAATTCTTCCTGGAAGCGCGCGCACTGCTGACCGGACAGGGCGGAGACTGACGTCATGACCTTCTTCCTCATTGCCTTTCTGGCCATCATCTTCCTGCTTCTGATCGAGGTTCCGGTTGGCTTTGCCTTCGGCGCCGGGGCGCTTGGCTACGGGCTGATGTCCGGCACCAATATCTCCTTCCATGCCGGCTACGGCTATTCCCAGGTCAGCGCGTTCTCATTGCTGGCAATCCCGCTGTTCATCCTGTCGGGCACACTGATTGGCGCTTCCGGCATCTCCGAGCGGCTTTTGAACTTCGTGAACAGCTTTGTCGGCCGCACCAAGGGGGGCTTGGGAGCGGTGACCGTGCTGACCTGCGCGCTGTTCGGCGCCATCTCCGGCAGTGCCTCAGCCGCCATCGCGGCCATTGGCAAGATCATGGTGCCGCGGATGATCAAGGAGGGCTATCCGCCCGGCCATGCCACAGCTCTTGTCGCGGTCTCCTCAGTGCTGGCGCTGATGATCCCGCCTTCGATCCCGATGATCGTTTTCGCCATTGCAATCCGCGAGTCCGTCGCCAAGTGCTTCCTCGCAACCATGGGCCCAGGCGTGCTGCTGGCGCTGGTCTATTGCGGGCTGAACTTCTTCTTCCTGCGCAACAATCAGACCATCACCACCGCGCCCAAGCTGCCCCTGCGCGAAACCCTGGCCGAGGCCGCAGGCACCGGCAGGAAGGCCAGCTTGGCAATCATCATGCCAGTAATTGTGCTGGGCGGGATCTACAGCGGCATCACCACCCCGACCGAGGCGGGTGCGGTTGCGCTGGTTTACACGCTGATCGTGGGTATTGCGATCTACCGTTCGCTGCCGATGCAGTCACTGTTCAACTCCACGGTCGAAGCCGCCCGGCTGACCGGGGCGATTCTGATGGTGCTGTTCTTCCTGTTCGTGATGAGCCGCGGCATGGTGCTGGCCAAGGTGCCCACCCAGTTCGCCGATCTGCTGCTGACGATTTCCGAGAACAAGATCGTCATCCTGCTGCTGATCAACCTGCTGCTGCTGATCATGGGAATGATCATCGACGATGTGTCCGGCGGCGTGCTGGCAGCCATCATTCTGCTGCCGGTCACTCAGAAAATCGGCCTGGACCCGATCCACTTTGCTGCCATCGTCGGCACCAATCTTGGACTCGGCAATATCTCCCCGCCCTGCGCCCCGCTGCTCTACATGGCCGGCGGTGTAACCCGCCAGCCGCTGTCGGTCTATGTCGGCCCGACGATGAAGTTCCTGCTGCTGGGGCATTTGCCGATGGTCCTGATCGTGACCTTCGTGCCTCCGGTAGCCCTTTTCCTGCCCGGGCTGTTGGGCTGACTTGCCCGCTGTCCGCCACTCAATCCACCTAACAGAAGGAAGTCAGCACATGCTGGAAGAAGCCAAAAAACGCACCCTCGGCCTGCAGGACCGCATGCGTCAGGCGGGTATCGGTAAAGCCGTGTTCACCGATGAAAGCTCGATCGCCTACCTGGCGGGCTTCTGGGGCTATCTCGGGATCGAATTCGGCCGTCCCTCGATGCTGGTGGTCGATGCGCAGGACGCGCCGGTTGTCATCACCCCGCTGATGGAATCCGAGATGGTGGCGGAAATGACCTGGGTCGAGGACGTGCGCACCTGGGAAGACATCGGCCAACGCAGCTGGGGCCGCGCCCTGGCCAATGCCCTGGGCGAGAGCCCCAAGGAGATCTGGATCGAACGCAGCACCATTCCTGCAATCGTGCGCAATCATCTGGATGACACCTATCCCGGCGTGCCGCTCAAGGATATCTCGCCGGTGCTGGGCGCCATGCGCACTATCAAGACACCGTTTGAAATCAGCGTCATGAAAGAAGCCGGCCAGATCGCCGGCGCAATGATGGCAGCGGCGCATGACAGCCTGCGGGAAGGCGCGCGGGAGTATGAATCCGCGCTGGCGGTGATCGAAGCAGGCTCGCGCAAGGCGGCCACCTTCTTGACGGACAAGGGCTGGGACCGTTTCGTTTCGCCGATGATCCACAACCTGCAGATCCTGCAGAGCGGCACCGATGCCTCAATGGTGCATCGCCGCGCCAGCGTCAAAGCCTACGAAAAATTCGATCCGGTCTATTTCTGCTTCTGCAACATGGCGCAGTTCAAGCAGTACAAGCTGGGCTTCGACCGCATGTTCCACATCGGCGATGTGACCGACCAGGCACGTGATGTGCAGGAAGCGGCGATTGAAGCGCAGCAAGCCGCGATTGCTGCCATGCGCCCGGGCGTTTTGGCCGAGGATGTGGCCGCTGCCGCCAACGAAGTCTACCGCACTCGCGGTTACGAGACCGGCTACCGCACCGGCCGTTCCATCGGTGTCGCCTATCTGGAGGCCCCGGAGCTGAAGGAAGGCGACAAGACTGTTCTGCAGCCGGGCATGACCTTTGCGGTCGATGGTGGCATTTCGGTGGACGGCGTGACCGCGGGCCGGATCGGAGACTCGGTTGTGGTGACCGAAACCGGTATCGAATACATCACCAGCTATCCCCGCGAAATCCTGCTGAGCAAGGGCTGAGTCATGACAGGCAACCTGAATATCGCAGTTGCCCAAAGCCCTGCGGACCTTGACGGTCCGCAGGCGCGGCTGGCTTGGTTAGGCAACTGTCTGTCCCGGCTGCAAGGGCTGAACACCGATCTGCTGGTGCTGCCTGAGCTGTTTCTGACCGGATATAACATCGGCAGTCGGGTCTCGGACTGGGCGGAACCGGCGAACGGCCCATCGGCGCAGGTGATTGCGGAACTCGCCCGGGCGCATCAGGTGGCGATCCACTACGGATTTGCGGAGCAATCCGGCGGTGACCTGTTTAACTCGGCCTCTTGCATCGGCAAGGACGGAAACCTGCTGGCAACCCACCGCAAACTGCTGCTGCCTCCTGGCTTTGAAGGTGACCATTTCAGCCCTGGCGAAGCCTACACGCTGTTCGAGCTGGAAGGGTTCAAAGCCGCCACGCTGGTCTGCTATGACGCCGAGTTCCCTGAAACCTTCCGGGCGGTCGCCCAGGCCGGGGCAGAGCTGGTTCTGGTTCCCACAGCCTTGGGCGCTCAGTGGGGTGTTGTGGCAAACACCGTCATTCCCGCGCGGGCGTTCGAAAACGGGGTTTTCACTTGCTACGCAAATTCCTCCGGGCATGAAAACGGCATGGATTATTATGGCGGCAGCTGTGTCATCGCGCCGAACGGGCAGGAGCTGGCAAGAGCCGGGGCGGGCGAGGAGTTGCTGAAGGCAAGCATTGGAAAAGGCGCGGTTCTGGCCGCGCAATCCCGTCTTCCCTATCTTGCAGACCTTAAACGTCTACCTGGTTAGCGCGGCATTTGCTTGATGCTGCCTGTCAATGGAAACGCAGGCGTTTGCCTTGCCGAATAGGATTTCAGGGCATTAGGCGGAGAAGGCCGCTTATTCCTTCGCCGGATACGGTTCATTTCGACGCAGCAAGGCAGTTTCCTCTTCGTGAGACTGCAATTCTCTGGTCAGCCAATCGCGGACCGAGGCTAGACCCGGCAGGCTTTCTTCGGTGCGGAATTGGAGGAAGTACAACGAACTGTTGGACTTCCGCACCAGGCCGACGGGCTTGATCAGGCCGCCGGAGAGCAAAAGGTCCGCGGCGACGATGTCATCTCCCAAGGCGATCCCCTCGCAGGCGATCACCTTGCTGAAAATGGTCTGTGTGGAATGGAAAATGGGGCCATTGCGGATGCCCGGGTGTTGCACGCCAGCAGAGGCAAGCCACTTGGCCCAGCCAGAAGCATCATCTTCGTGAAGCAGCTGGAAGCCGGCCAGGCTGGAAGGATCGGCCATTTGGCACCCCGGCGGCAGCAGGTCCGGGCTGCAGACGGGAAACTCGTAGCCGGTCCGGAGGTAGGCCGACTGATACTCTGGCCAGTCGCCGCGGCCGAAGTGGATGGCTACATCGGCATTGCCCCTGAGATAATCCTCGACGCTGCTGCCGAATGCGACCTCCAGCTGAACCCCCGGAACCGCGGCCTGCAGCGCGCTCAGCCGGGGCCCAAGCCAGCATTCGACAAAACCGGCATTGGCGAACACCTTCAGCTTCTGGTGCTCAGTTTCACCGCGCATAGGCTTGCGGATCAGCCCGGTCACTGCAGCCATTTCATCAAAGGCGGAGGCAATGGTGCCGAAATATGTCCGGCCTGCGTCGGTCAGGACGACTTTCCGGTTGAGCCGCTGAAAGAGCTGAACCCCGAGCCAATCCTCAAGCTTCTGGATCTGATGGCTCACCGACGACGGCGTGACGCAAAGCTCCTCCGCCGCACGCTTGAAGCTGGCGTGGCGGGCGGCGGCCTCGAAGGCGCGCAAGGAGGTTAGAGGAGGCAGATGTCTTTTCATGATCCTTCAGGCACCATTTCAGATGAATCTATTCGATCTGAACGGTTCGATAAACATCGTTTGTTCTATTGCAGCCATTCCGCCACGCTGAAGCCAGCCCCGAAACACAAACAGTCAAAGACGGGCGCTACATGACAGCAGGGAGAACCACCATGTCAGCAAAAACCGGAATCCGGACTCTATACCGGCGGGCGTTGAACACCACTGCGGCGGCGTGTCTTCTGATAGGCGCAGCGGCGTCTCAGGCCAGTGCAGACAGCCAGCAGGTGAATATCACCGCCTGGGCCGAGTATTTCCCCCGCGAGGTGCTCGACAGCTTTGAAGCGGAGACCGGTATTTCCGTTGTCTATGACTATTTTGACTCGCTGGAGCAGCTTGAAACCAAGATGCTGGCCGGCGCCACCAACTATGATGTGGTGTTGCCGTCGGCTCTGGTCGCTAACCGGCTTATGCAAGTCGGTGCGTTGGCCGAACTCGACCAGGAAAAGCTGCCGAACCGGGGCAATCTCGACCCGAAGATCATGGAGTTCCTGTCCCGGCATGATGAGGACAACCGTCACGGCGTGCCGTATCTGTGGGGAACCACCGGCGTCATCTACAATCCTGCCCTGATTGCCGAACGCATGGAAAATGCCCCGGTCGAAAGCCTCCGTATGATCTTCGATCCAGACGTAGTGTCAAAATTCGCCGATTGCGGCGTCGCTATCATCGATTCCCCGGAAGAGATTATGGCGATCGCCTTGAATTATCTGGGCCTGAACCCTTTCACTTCGGACAAAGCGGATTTCGACAAGGCATATGAAATGCTGGCTGAGGTCTGGCCGCACGTGCGCCACTTCAAAACCGCCTCCATCATCAACGACTTGGCCCGGGGCGACCTGTGCCTGGCGCTGGGCTGGAGCGGCGATGCAGGCCTTGCCTATGCCCGTGCGCTTGAAGCCGGCAATGGCGTCGAGATTGCCTACTCCATCCCCCAAGAAGGCACCGAGGTCTTTTTCGACTTCATGTCGGTTCCGGATGATGCCCCGCACCCGGAGAACGCTCATGCCTTCATCAACTACATGATGAAGCCGGATGTCATCGCCAGCGTCACCAATCTTTACTACTACCCGAACGGCAACCAGGCATCGCTCGAATTTGTGGCCCCGGAAATCCGCAACGATCCGAATGTCTATCCCGGGCCGGAACTGATGAGCAAACTGTTCCCGAACCTTCCGCGCGATCAGAAAAGCCTGCGCCTGCTGAACCGCGCCTGGACCCGGTTCAAGACCGGCCGCTAAGCCGCCTCCCACTCAAATTCAGCTGACAGCAAGGAAACAAGCTGCGCCCTCGCGGCCCGGGTGCCCTGTGCCGCGTGCCATCCAAAGGAGAAAACCAGATGACACAGAAGACTGATACCCCCTTCGCCCAAGGCTTCCGTATGCCTGCCCGCTTTGACCGGCACGCCCGAACGCTGCTGACCTGGCCGCCCGCCGAAGAGGCAGTGGGCACCGATGTTGGGGGCTTCCGCAAAGAGACGGAACGCCTTGTTCATGCCATCAGCCGCTACGAACCCGTCACGCTGATCGCCGATCCCAAAGACGCAGCAGATGCACGTAAGCGCTGCGGGGAAGTTGCGGAAATCTTCGAAGCCCCGGTCGATGCTTCATGGATCCGTGACAACGGCCCTATCTTCTTGCGCAACGATGCAGGCGAAGTGGCCGGCGTGCATTTCGGCTTCAACGGCTGGGGCGGCCGGGCTGTCAGCGAAAAGACCCAGGAGATGCCGTCGAAAGTGCTGGAACATCTCGGTATGCCTTGTTTCCGCACTTCTTTCATCGGCGAAGGCGGCGGCATGTCGGTGGACGGCAAAGGCACTCTGATCACCACCGAGCAGAATATGCGCAACGTGAACCGTTACGCCGGAATGAGCCGCAAAACCATTGAACAGAACCTGCATGACTATCTCGGCATTGAAAAAGTGATCTGGCTGCCGCTGGGTCTTTATGAGGATGCCGGCACGGACGGACATGTCGACAATGTGGTTGAATATGTGGCCCCGGGCCGGGTTCTTGCGCAGGTGGTCACTGACAAGGCCAACCCGAATTACGATCTGCTGCGGGAAAACCTTGAAATCCTTAAGAGTGCCCGGGATGCGCAAGGCCGCCAGCTCGAGATCATCGAAATGGATGTACTGCCCTACAGCACTGAACTGCCCGGCCGCCGGCTCGCCACCCCTTATACCAATGCCTATGTCATCAACGGTGCGGTTGTGACACCGGAGGTCGATCCCAAGCTCGACGACCGCGGCTTTACGATCTTGCAGCAGGCCTATCCGGGCCGCGAAATCGTCCCTTGCCGCAGCGAATGGCAAGCTGTGGGCGGCGGCGGTATCGGCTGCGTTACCCAGCAGGTGCCGGCCGGCACGAATGTGGAGGGCTAAGCGATGCGCATGGTTACCGTCGCAGCCACCCAGATGGCCTGCAGCGCGGATGTGAAGAGCAACGTGGAAAACGGCGAGCGCCTGATCCGTGAAGCTGCCGCCAAGGGCGCCAATATCATCCTGCTTCAAGAGCTGTTCGAAGGACACTACTTCTGCCAGGACGAGGACCCGGAGCATTGGAAGCGCGCCCTGCCGGCCAAGGGGCATCCGACACTGGAGCACTTTCAGGGCGTCGCGCGCGAACTCGGCGTGGTGCTGCCTGTCTCCTTCTACGAGAAAGCCGGAAACGCGCGGTTCAACTCGATTGCGATCATTGACGCCGACGGGCGGAACCTCGGCATCTACCGCAAGAGCCATATCCCGCATGGGTTCGGCTACCAGGAGAAGTTCTACTTCTCCCCCGGCGACACTGGCTTCAAGGTCTGGGACACCGCCTACGGCCGCATCGGTGCAGGTATCTGCTGGGACCAGTGGTTTCCGGAACGCGCCCGGTCGATGGCGTTGATGGGGGCGGAAATCCTGTTCTACCCGACCGCCATCGGCTCCGAGCTTGGCAGCGCGCAATGGAACTCCACCGCCCACTGGCAGCGGGTACAGCAGGGCCATGCAGGCGCCAGCCTGGTGCCGCTGGTGGCTTCCAACCGGATTGGAACCGAAGCCGGGCTGAACGGAACTGAAATGACCTTCTACGGGTCTTCTTTCATCGCCAACCAGTACGGCGAGAAGGTGCAGGAAGCGGACCGGGTCAGCGAAACCGTCCTGGTGCATAGCTTCGACCTGGATGAAGTGGCCAGTCACCGCGATTACTGGTGCGTTTTCCGCGACCGGCGGCCGGAGCATTACGGTATCCTGTCAAGCCTGGACGGAATAAACGCCAGCACAGCATCAGGCTGACGCACTTCCTAGTGGCACAGCCAGCAGGCCGCTTCAGCCGACTGGAGCGGCCTGTATGCTTTTCGAGGCCGGGAACCTGGTTGCTACTTTCGATAACCGGGAAAGTTGCACTGAAAACTGAAGGTCCGGTGTTCTATAGTGCAATGCAGAAGGCAACGCGGCCTTGGAAGGCAGCTTCGGGCCGCCATTGAAGGCGGCCCTGATCCTTAGGCTCCCATACTTTCAGTGATCGCCAGAGCATCTTCGAGCTCGAAGCCGAGATAGCGGACAGTGCCATCGATCTTGGTTCGACCAAGCAGGAGCTGAACAGCCCGCAAGTTGCCGGTCTTCCTGCAGATATGCGCAACCTTGGTCTGCCGCATGGAATGTGTGCCGTAGGACGCGGTGTTCAACCCGATGGAACTAACCCTGTCCCGTACGAGGCGGGCGCATTGCCGCGCTGATATGTGCAGACGTTCGTGAAACCGGCCGGGCCAGCGATATTCTGAGCCGACCATCAGCGGTTCGTCCGTTCATCTAGAGAGTAACATGCGCGGGCTTTCCGTGATCTCGAAACGCACGGGCTTCTGTTTCTTGCTTTGGATGATCGAGGCGCGCTCCTTGACGAGGCCGGAGGCATAGACATCAGACGCCTTGACCTTCACCAGGTCACAACCGCGCAGTTTGCTGTCAACGGCGAAGTTGAATAATGCCAAGGCTCTGCGGTTCTCGGCGATCTCGAGGCGAACGCGGATTGCCCAAGAAGCGACAATGAAACCCGACGCCTAACAATCAGCGAGATCAGGTTGCTCTGCGACGGCATCGTGACATAGTGACCGAGGGAATGCCGCCGTAGTCCGGCATGGCACAATCGATGCAGTCATCACAGAGTGGTGCCGTTCCTTTGGAGCTCTCCGGTCCTGTAAGCGGGACAGTGGTCGGGACCAAGATCCCGCCGGATGTGAGGTTTGCAGACAGGGGGGCTGCAGAACGAGAGCTCGCTTCGGGCGCCGATCTTGAGGTCTGCAAACTCTCATATCGCGGGACAAAGCTGCCATAGCCTAAAAGTTACTGAATGTCCGCAATACCACAGTTTTGGCTTTTGCCTTGGAGGAATAGCTTGCTCCTGGCGTTCGTCAGCCCGTTTCAGACAAGCCTATCTGGCCTGGATAGAGGTTCAATAGCGGCCAAAATAACCTTGGGCGCTTTGGGCTGTCAGCCAGTCGATGGCGACCCGTGTTTGCCGGCGCAATTGGTTGCCTTTGCGCACGTCCAGGAAATACCCATGGGTTGGCGTGATGTCTTCGTCAAACAAGCGCACAACTCTGCCTTCGGTTAGATCCTGGTCAATCAGCGGCAGCCATCCAACAATCACACCCTGGCCTTCCGCCGCGCCGCGCAGAAGAACATTGGCGTCCTCAAACACCGGGCCGCGCAAGGTGTCAGGAACCCGCACGCCCATCGCTGAGAACCAGTCCAGCCAGCCCCAATGGTTCCGCTGGTGCAGCAGCGGCAATTGCAGCAGGTCTGCCGGTGATTTCACCGGGCCGAACCGGGTGAGGAAGTCCCTTGACGCAATCGCCACCGGACTTAGTTCCAGCAGTTTGACGGCCCCTTCAGGCATCTCCGACATGCGTTCCCAGCGGATCACGATATCCACGTTTTCCCGGTCTTGCGCGCCCGGCTGATACGTCGGTACCACCTCCAGTCCGGTTCCCGGGTGCTGTTCCCAGAAATCACTGATCCGCGGCATCAGCCAGCGGGCCGTGAAAATGGGGCCGGCGGCAATACGCACGGTCCTGCGGGAGGTGCGCCTGAGCGCGCGGACCGCATCATCGAGCATGCCAAAGGCCTGAACCGCCGTTTCGGCCAGCCGCTGCCCGTCTTCCGTCAGAACCACATCGCGCCCGGAGCGTTTGAACAGCTTGGTGCCGAGCTGCTCCTCGAGGCCGCGGATATGGTGGCTGATCGCGGTGGGGGTCACGGAGAGGTTCTCAGCTGCGGCGCGGAAGCTGCCCGTTTTGGCGGCGGCTTCGAAGGCGCGCAGGGCGGAGAGAGACGGCAGCATGCGGAGTCCATAGATGAGTACAGCTCATTAGTTGCTGAGCAATGACCATTTGTAAATGGCGAGTTCCGGCACCACGATTTGGGAGAACTTAGCTGGACTCATGAAATGGCGGCATCCGGAAAACGAAGGCGAGGGCGCAAGGAGCGGCTCAATGCGGCCAGCGAGGCTGGCAGCGTAAGGCCAGTGTGGCCCGGTGTTGAAGGCGGGCGGCTGAAACCGCTTGCGCCTGCGGAGGTTGCGCTGATCGAAGAGACCGCGCTGTCGCTTCTGGAAACGCTAGGGCTGAGCCAGGCCATTCCGTCCATGATCGACAAGGTCTGCACCGCGGGCGGGCAGCTGACCGAAGACCACAGGCTGCTGTTTCCGCGGGCGCTGGTGCGATGGGCCGTTGAAGGCGCGCAGAAGGCGTTCAAGCTGTGCGGCCAGGAGCCGGAAAACGATCTGCAGATCTGTGGCGCGCGGGTCCACATGTCGACCGGCGGCGCGGCACCGGGGGTGTTCGACCTCGACACCGGGGCCTATCGCGACTCGACGCTGGCGGACCTGTATGACGCGGCGCGGATTGTCGACCGGATGGAGAATATCCACCACTTCAGCCGCTCGGTGGTGGCCCGCGACATCGAAGACAACGCAGCGATGGATCTAAACACCGCCTATGCCTGTCTGATGGGCACCTCCAAGCATGTCTCGATCTCTATCAGCACCCCGGAGAACGTGCGGTCAATCGCGGATCTCTGCTACCAGATCGCCGGCGGCGAAGCCGCGTTCCGGGCGCGGCCCTTCCTGACGGTGATGGTCTGCCATGTGGTGCCGCCGATGCGCTTTGCCGAGGAAGCCTGCGAGGTGCTGGAGGCCGCGATCAACGCAGGGTTCCCGGTGCAGCTGATCAGCGCGGGCCAGGCCGGGGCGACCAGCCCCGCCACAATCGCCGGGTCGCTGGTGCAGGCGGTTGCCGAAACCCTGGCCGGGCTGGTGTTTGCACGGCTGGTGGACCCGGAGGCCAAAGCGATCTTTGCCCCCAAGCCGCTGGTGGCCGATCTGCGTACCGGGTCGATGTGCGGCGGCGGCGGCGAGCAGGCAATCCTGATGGCGGGCGCGGCCCAGATGGGGCGGCATTTCGGCCTGCCGGTCTCCTCCATCGCGGGGATCACTGATTCCAAGTGCCTGGACGCGCAATATGGCGCCGAGAAATCCCTGGCCGTGGCGATGGCTGCCCATGCAGGGGCTAACATCGTCACCCAGGCAGCGGGCATGCAGGCGAGCCTGCTGGGCGTCAGCCATGCGGCCTATGTCAGCGACAATGACCTGCTGGGCAACGTCCTGCGCACGATCCGCGGGGTCGAGGCCACGCCGGAAAACATTGCCGCCGATGTGATCGCCCAGGTGTGCCGCGGTGAAGGCCACTATCTGGGGGAGCAGCACACTTTTGAGCGGATGAAATCCGACTACTTCTATCCGCACATTGGCGACCGCAGGTCTCCGCGCGAATGGCAGGAGGATGGCGCCCGGCCGGTTGGCGAGGCGGCGCGGGACACGGCCCGCGAAATTCTGGGCGCGCATTTTCCGCAGCATGTCAGCGATGAGACCGACCGCGCGCTGCGCGCGGCCTTTGATATCCGGCTCACCCGTGAACAGATTGGCAGGCCCGCATGAGCAACAGCGAACTGAGCAACCGCGCCCTTGCGGCGCTGCCGGGCGGCGTCAGCCACGAGCTGCGCTACCGCGCGCCGCACCCCATCTATGTTGAACGCGCCGCAGGCGCTGAGAAATGGGATGCGGAGGGCCGCCGCTACATCGACTTCAAGATGGGATCCGCCAGCCAGATGCTGGGCCACGGCCACCCTGCAGTCGTCGAGGCGCTGCAGCGGCAGGCCGCCCGCGCGATATTCAGCGCCGATTGCCACGAGGCCGAGATCGAATGGGCGGAATGGGTCAACCGGCTGTTTCCCTGCGCCGAACGCACCCGTTTCACCGCTTCGGGCAGCGAGGCGACCATGCTGGCGATCCGGCTTGGCCGGGCCTGGTCCGGCAGGGACAAGGTGCTGCGGGCCGACGGCCATTATCACGGCTGGCACGACCACACATTGAAAGGGGCCAAGGCGGGCAGTCTGCAAGCTGCGTCGCTGGGCGTACCCGATGCGGTGACGGGCTTGATCGAGGTCTGCGCCGCCGATCCGCTGGCAATGCAAGCGGCCCTGCAGGACAACAGCATCGGCACCGTGATAATCGAAGCCTCCGGGGCCAACTATGGCTCTGTACCGCTGCCCGTGGAAACTTTGCGCGCCCTGCATGACACGGCCCGGGCCGCCGGGGCGGTGCTGATCTTTGACGAGATCATTACTGGCCTGCGCTGGTCGCCTGGCGGGCGGCAGGCGCGAGACGATATCGTGCCGGATCTGACGACGCTGGCCAAGGTCGCGACCGGCGGCCTGCCGGGCGGTGCCGTCTGCGGCCGGGCGGAGATCATGGAGCTGATGAACAATTCCGCTGCGCGGGACGGGCTGTCGCCGCCGGTCAGCCACAAGGGGACCTTTAACGGCTCCCCCCTGATTGCCGCGGCCGCCTGCGCGGCGATGCCGCTTCTGGCCACCGGAGAGGCGCAGGCACAGGCCGATGCCATGGCAGAGCGCCTGCGCGACGGCCTTAATGCGCTGATGGCGCGGCACGGCATCGCGGGATGCGCCTACGGGGAGAGTTCAACCTGCCACCTGCTGTTCGGTGCAGCCGACCCGGCGGGGCTGAACCCGGTTGAAATCCGCAGCGTGCCACCTGTCTTGGTGGCTGGCCTGCGCGGCGGCCTGCTGGCGCGCGGTGTGGATCTGATGAGCCATACCTCCTGCGTGACCTCCGCGGCGCATACCCCGGAACTGATAGACGAGGCGCTGGACGCCTTTGATGCAGTGTTTGCCGCGCTTGTTCAGGACGGAGTGCTGCAATGACTCTGCCTTCCCGCGCCCGGACCGTGATCATCGGCGGCGGCGTTACCGGCTGTTCCATTGCTTACCACCTCGCCCGCGAGGGGCGGACGGACATCGTGGTGCTGGAACGTTCCAAGCTGACCAGCGGCACCACCTGGCACGCGGCAGGGCTGGTGCGCCGACTGCGGCCCTCGGCGACGCTGACCAGGCTGATCAACTACTCGATCGACCTTTATGGCGAACTGGAAGTTGAGACCGGCCAGGCCACCGGCTGGACCCAGACAGGTTCGCTGACGCTGGCCACCAACCCGGACCGGCTGACCAATATTAAGCGGCAGGTGTCGCTGGGCCGTGCCTTTGGCCTCGAGGCCGAGGTGGTGGATGCCACCCGCGCCAAGGAGCTGTGGCCGCTGATTGAAACAGACGATGTGATTGGCGCTGTCTGGTCGCCTGCTGACGGGCGGGTGAACCCCTCGGATGTGGCGCTGGCGCTGTCCAAGGGCGCGCGGGCACGGGGGGTGCAGATTTCTGAGGACACCGCCGTTACAGGCCTGCGGAAGAAAGGCGGGCGGATTGCCGGCGTTGAGATTGGCGGCCATGTAATCGAGGCGGAGGAAGTGGTGATCGCCTGCGGCCTCTGGTCCCGTGAAGTTGCGGCAATGGCGGGCGCCCATATGCCGCTATATGCCTGCGAGCATTTCTACATTCTGACCAAGCCGTTGCAGGAGGTGCAGGCGCTCGGCAAGGGCGCGCATCTGCCGACGCTGAACGATCAGGATGCCTTCCTATACGCCCGCGACGATGTCGAGGGCCTTCTGGTCGGCTGTTTCGAACCCCACGCTAAGGGGCTGCCGTTGGACCGGCTGCCCAAGGACTTTTCCTTTGACCTGCTGGACGAGGACTGGGACCACTTCACGCCGATGATGGAAAACGCCCTGCGCCGCATCCCCGCCTTGGAGAGGGCTGAGGTGCGGATGCTTCTCAATGGCCCCGAAAGCTTCACCCTCGACAGCCAGTTCATGCTGGGGGAAAGCCCCGAGGTGCCGGGGTTGTTCCTGATGGGCGGCATGAATTCCACCGGCATCGCGCTGGCAGGCGGGGCAGGGCGCGCGATGGCGGAATGGATCATCGCGGGCGAGCCGGCGATGGATCTGAATGAGGCTGATATCCGCCGCTTCAGCCCCGAGATGAACGTGCTGGGTGCGCTAGAGGCCCGCATCCCCGAAGTGCTAGGCCGCCACTATGACAATCCCTATCCGGGGCGGTCGATGGAGACCGCCCGCGGCCAGCGCCGCTCGCCCATCCACGCGGGTCTGGTTGCGGCCGGTGCAAGGTTTGAAAGCCGGGGCGGCTGGGAGCGGGCGGTGCATTTCGGTGGCGAGGCGGCGCATCTGCCGCTGACCTTCGGGGTGCCTGCCTGGCGTGATCAGGTGGGCCGCGAGGTGGAGGCCTGCCGCAGCGGCGCCGCCATTCTGGATCAGAGCGCCTTTGGCAAGATTTGGGTGCAGGGGCCGGATGCCTGCGCCTTCCTCAACCATCTCTGCGCCGCGCAGATGGACATTCCTGAGGGCCGTATCGCCTATGCCCAGATCCTGAACCGCAAGGGCGGCATCGAAAGCGACATCACTGTGCAGCGGCACGGGCCGGAGACCTATCTGATGATCGCCGGCGCCGGCGAAGTGGTGCGCGATCTGAAACGGATGCGGGAAACCAAAGGTGACTTCCGCGTGGAGTTCACCGATGTGACTAGCGGCTATGCAATCCTTGGTTTGGCGGGCGCACAGGCTCGCGAGGTGCTGCAAGCCACTTCAAACAGTCCTGTGCCGGACCTGAAACGCTTCCAGTTTGGCCCGGTTGAGATCGGCCTGGCGCGCGGCTGGGCCGGTCGCCTCAGCTTCACCGGCGAGGAGGGCTATGAGCTCTACATCCCCGCCGATATGGCGATGGCGGCCTATGAGGCGCTAGTAGCAGCGGGCGCAAGCCACGCCGGGCTTTATGCCAGCGGCTCCTTGCGGATCGAAAGCGGTTTCCGGGCCTTTGGCCATGAACTGGGCCCCGGCACCACGCCGCAGGAGGCCGGGCTGGAGGCATTCTGCGCCTTTGGTACCGGCTTCGTAGGCGAAGCGGCTTTGCTGGACCACAGGCCGGAGCGCCGGATCGTCTCGATTCTGTTTGACGGCCCGGAGGCGATCCCGATCCATGATGAGCCGGTTTACTACGGCGGCCAAGTTGTGGGCCAGATCACCTCGGCCGCCTGGAGCTACAAATATGGCCGCTCGGTTGCGCTGGCGATGATTGACGTCCCGCCCGGCGGCACCGCCGGGCCGCGCCCGACCCTCCCCACGGGAGGGCGCGATGCGCCCACCCAGGGTCAGGCGCTGCCCTCTGCGCTTCTGGAAGGGGCGGTTGTCAGGGGCTTCGAGGTTGAAATCGCCTGCACGCGCTATGCCGCCCGCGCGTCGCTGAAACCTGCCAAAGAGGCGTTTGCGCATGACTGACATCACCCGCACCACACAAGTCGCTATTATCGGCGGCGGTATCATGGGTGTGGCGGCCCAGTTCCAGCTGGCCGAGAACGGCTGGACCGACACGATCCTGTTTGAAAAGGCTGAGCTGACCTCCGGCTCCACCTGGCATGCGGCGGGGCAAATTGCCCACGCAGTCGGCAGCCGGCTGATGGGCTGGATCAACAAGACCTCGATCGAGACCTACAAGAGGGTTGAGAAGGAGACCGGCCAGAGCATCGGTTGGCATGAGGTCGGCGGTTTCCGCATTGCGACAACCGATGATGAGGTCGACTGGATGAAGTCGATCATGGGGGTCGGCAAATTGCTGGACCTGCCGATGGAGCTGGTTGGCCCGCAGGAAGTCGCCCGGGTGAACCCTTTTTACAAGGTGGACGGCGTCAAGGCGGCCGTGCGCACCTTTGAGGACGGCCATATCGACCCTTCATCCGTCACCATGGCGCTGGCAGCAGCCACCCGGGCGCGTGGCGCGAAGATCGAGCGCCGCAACCAGGTGCTGGGCGCCTCGCGCAAGGGGGGTATGTGGCTGTTGCGCACGGAAAAAGGCGATGTGCTGGCCGAACATGTGGTGATTGCAGCAGGGTCTTATGCCAATCAAGTCGGCAAATGGTTCGGGCTGAAAATTCCGTCTGTCAGCTGCCTGCATCATTATCTGGTGACAGATACCGTTCCTGAGTTCGTGGACCGCCCGGAGCTGCCGGTGATGCGCGACAATGCCTATGGCGGCTATATCCGGCAGGAGCAGAAATCCGGCCTCATTGGCATCTACGAGGGCCATGTCTGCCCCACCGTCTGGGAGATGCCGCAGGGCGCGCCCTGGGCCGCGGAGAATGAGCTGTTCGAAGCGGATTACGACTCCATCGGCGGTTTTCTGATGGTGGCGTTCGGCAAGATGCCGGTGCTGGCGGAGCTGGGCATCAAACGCGTGGTGCGCGGAGCGATCACCCATACGCCGGATGGCGGTATGCTGGTGGGACCGTCGGGCGCGCCGAATGTCTGGCTGTGCTGCGGCTCTTCCATCGGCCTTGCTTGGGGCGGCGGTGCGGGCAAGGTGCTGGCCGACTGGATGGTGCATGGCGAGACCCAGATCAATACGCGCGGTCTCGATCCGCGCCGTTATGGCAATTTCTCGACTGATCATTTCATCGTAGAGCGCACCAAGGACGAGTTCATGCGCCGCCATGACACCCCATGCCCCGGCAAGCAGTTCGAGAGCCTTCGCCCGCTGAACCGCCACCCGCTCTACGACCGGCTGGCCGCCAAGGGGGCGGTGTTCGGTGAGGTCGCGGGCTGGGAACGGCCGCGCTACTTTGGTGAGGTCGGCGAGACAGAGCAGATCGGTTGGGGCCATCAGCCCTGGCATGCCAACGCAATGGCGGAGGCCAAGGCAACAAGAGAGGCGGCCGGCGTCATCGACCTTTGTGCCTTTGCCCAGTTTGAAATCACCGGCAGGGACGCGGGTGCACTGCTGGACCGGTTGTCGGCTAACAAGCTTCCGCTCCGCGACGGGCGGATGAGCCTCAACCACCTGCTGACAGTGAAAGGCCGGTTCGAGACCGAAATCACCATCTGGCGCATCGCGAAGGACCGCTATTTCACCGGCTCGCCGATTGCCCGCGCTAACCCGGATTTTGACTGGCTCAAATCACATATCCACGACGGCGAGGACGTGCGGATGATCAATCGCAGCCAGGATTGGGGCATGCTGGCGCTCTCCGGCCCGGCCTCGCGCCGGATCCTGGCGGAGCTGACGGATGCGGACCTCTCGAACCGGGCGTTCCCCTGGCTGTCGGCGCAGGAGATCACCGTGGCGGGTGTACCCTGTTACGCCCTGCGCGTTTCCTTCGTGGGGGAGCTTGGCTGGGAACTGCACGCGCCGCTGGAGCAGATCGGCGAACTCTACGACGCGCTGTTTGCAGCCGGAGAGAAACACGGGCTGGCCGATCTGGGGTCTTATGCCTTCAACGGCATGCGGATGGAGAAGGCCTACCGTGCCTCCGGCGAGCTGACCACCGACGCGGGGCCGCTGGATGTGGGGCTGGAGCGGTTTGTGGCGGCGGAAGGCCGGGAGTTTCTGGGCAAGGAAGCCTTGCTGTCCCGCGATCCGGGCTGGGAGCTGTTCTACGCCGAACTTCACGCGGACGGCATCGATATCCATGGCGGCGAGCCGGTGCTGCGGGAGGGAAAGCCCGTCGGCCTGACCACCTCCGGCGGTTATGGCTACACGGTTGGCAAGTCGCTGGGCTGGCTTTTTGTCCGCAAGGGCACGCCGTGCGAAGGGCTGACCGTGCAGATCCTGAACCGGGAATTCCCGGTGACCATCCATGATGAAGCAGTTTTTGACCCGCAGAACCTGCGGCCCCGTTCCGAGGATTGAGACCATGACCACAATCAACACCAAGATCACCGGAGGCGAGGCCGTCTACCGCGTTTTGAAGGCCAATGGCATCGATACCGTATTCGGCCTGCTGGGCGGGTCGATGCTGGAGTTGTACGACGCGATGTATCAGGACGGCGAAATTGCCTACATTGGCGCCCGGGATGAGCGTGCGGCGGGCCATATGGCCGACGCCTGGGCGCGGATGACTGGCAAGCCCGGGGTGGTGCTGGGGGCGCAGGCGGGACCGGGCGTGGTCAACATCGTGACCGCCGTGGCCGAGGCGCAACTGGCCTATTCGCCGCTGGTGGTGATCGCTGGCGCCATCACCCGGGCCGACCAGGCCAAGGACACCTTTCAGGAAGTTGACCAAGTGGCGCTGTTTGCACCGATCTCCAAACGCTCGGTCATGGTCACCGATCCGGCGCGTCTGGCGCCGATGCTGGAGGATGCGATCCGGCTGGCCAATTCAGGCCGCCGCGGGCCGGTGGTGCTGCATGTGCCGCGCGACCTGTTTGCCGCCGAAGTTGCGGCCGTAGACCCCAAGCCGGTGAACATCGCCCGCCCGGGGCCTGCGGCGCCGGAAGATATCAGCGCCATCGCGGCAATGCTTTCCACCGCAAAACGCCCGGTGATCTTTGCAGGCGGCGGCTTCAAATGGGGCAGAGGGCGCGCGGCGCTGACCGCCCTGGCCGAAACGCTGGAGCTGCCGGTGGTGGCCTCGACCGGCCACGCGGACGTGATGCGCCACGGCCATCCCTGGTTTGCAGGTCAGGCCGGCCCGCGCGGCAACCGGGTAGCCAGCCGCCTGACCAAGGAAGCCGATGTGATGGTGGTGCTGGGCGCGCGGCTGGGTTTCAACTCCACCTTCCACAGCAACGACTATGTCGGCGCGGAGACACGCATCGCCCATGTGGACATCGATAGCTCTGCCGTGGGCCGCTACTTTCCGGCCGAGGTCGCGGTGCAGGCCGATGCCCGGCTGACGGCTGAGGCGTTGGCCGCAGCCGCGACGAAACCAGCTGCGGATGAATGGCGCGCGAGTTTTAAATCCGATATGGAAAGCCTCGCTGCTGAACGAGCGGAGGAAGCGCGGATCGCCACCCTGCCGATGCACCCGCGGCGGGCGTTGGCAGAGATCCGCGCTGCACTGCCGGAGAGCGCCATCGTTACGCTTGACACTGGCAACACCTGCCTGCAGGCCGCCGACCGGCTGGCGCATTACGAGCCCCTCAGCCTGATCACGCCGCTGGACTTCGGCCTGGTCGGCTTTGGTTTGGCGGCGGCCATCGGCGCCAAGGCTGCCGCGCCGGAGCGCCCGGTTGTGGCAGTGATGGGCGACGGCGCCGCGGGCTACACGATGATAGAGATACAGACCGCCATTCAGCACAGGCTGCCGGTCATTGTGGTGGTCCTGGATAATGAGGCCTGGGGGGCCGAGAAAGCCTATCAGCAGGAATTCTATGGCGGCCGCCTTCTGGGGGCCGAGATCACCTCGCCGCGCTATGACAAATTTGCGGAACTGTGCGGCGGCAGGGGCATCTGGGTGGATGGTCCCGGCGAAATGGGCCCGGCGCTGGAGGCGGCGATCGCCAGCAATGAGACCACCATCATTCAAGGCAAGATTGATCCGGGTGCGCTGATGACCCTGCGCAAGGATCTGTTCACAGCGCCGGTAAAGGAGTGAGTGCCATGACCACTTGGGACACGATCATTATCGGGGCCGGCAATGCGGCATTTTGCGCTGCCCACGCCGCACGGGAAAAGGGGGCAAGCGTGCTGATGCTGGAATGCGCGCCCGAGGCGGAAAACGGCGGCAACTCCCGCTATACCGCAGGCGCCATCCGCTTTGCCTATGATGGCGCGGACGATATCCGCGCGCTCTGCCCCGACCTGAGCGAAGAGCAGATCGCGATCACCGACTTTGGCACCTACACGCAAGAGCAATTCTTTGACGACATGTTCCGCGTCACCCGCTACCGCACCGACCCCAACTTATGCGAACGGCTGGTGACCGCCTCGCGAGAAACTATGCATTGGATGCGCGGCAAGGGCATCCGCTTCATGCCGATCTACGGGCGGCAGGCGTTCAAGGTCGATGGCCGGTTCAAATTCTGGGGCGGGCTGACGCTTGAGGCCTGGGGCGGCGGCCCCGGCCTGGTGGATGCACACACCGGAATTGCCAAAGAGGCTGGTGTCGAGATCCGCTATGAAACCCGTGCAGTGGAGATCTTGACCGACGGTTATGCGGTGACCGGTGTCAAGATTCGCCACAGGGGAGAACTCCGGGACCTGCGGGCAAGATCTGTGGTGATCGCCTCGGGCGGCTTTCAGGCCAGCCCGGAAATGCGTACCCGCTACCTCGGCCCTGGCTGGGAGATGGCCCGGGTGCGCGGTTCCCGCTTCAACACCGGCGAAGGCATCAAGATGGCGATGGCGGCGGGTGCCTCCACCTATGGCAACTGGTCGGGCTGCCACGCGGTCGGCTGGGACTACAACGCGCCGGAGTTCGGCGACCTGGATGTGGGCGACGGCTTCCAGAAGCATTCCTACCCCTGGGGAGTGATGGTGAACGCCATGGGGCGCCGGTTTGTGGATGAAGGCGCGGATTTCCGCAACTACACCTATGCCAAGTACGGCCGGGTGATCCTGAACCAGCCGGACCAGTTCGCCTGGCAGGTTTTCGATGCCAAAGTCACCCATCTGCTGCGAGACGAATACCGCATCAAACGGGTGACCAAAGTGACGGCCCTGACGCTGGAGGAGCTTGCGCAGAAGCTGGAGGGGGTCGACCCGCAAGGCTTTCTCGATGAAATCCGCACCTACAATGCAGCGGTGGACACCAGCACGCCGTTTGACCCGAATATCAAGGACGGCCGAGGCACCCGGGGGCTGAGCGTGCCGAAATCCAATTGGGCGAACACCATCGCCGAAGGCCCGTTCGAAGCCTACCAGGTGGGTTGCGGCATCACCTTCACCTTCGGCGGCCTGAGGATCGACCCGGACAGCGCGCAGGTCCTGGACAATGACCTTGCGCCGATCCCGGGCCTGTTCGCGGCAGGGGAACTGGTCGGGGGGGTCTTCTATTTCAACTATCCAGGCGGGACCGGCCTGATCAGCGGATCTGTCTTCGGCCGGCTGGCGGGGGCGCATGCCTTTGGCGGATAGGGAAGGCTGGCTTCCTCAAACCGCCGGCCATGTTTGCCTTCACTCTTGCATCGAGCTCGTCGATCAGCGGTTCCAGCTTCTCGAAGTCAAATTAGCCAGCCGCCACACCTTCCCTTTTTTGCAGATCAAGGCCGTCCGTCCAAATGTAGCCGTTTGCTTCAAGAAGTGGCGTCCACTTGGGGAGCCGCTGGGCGCCTTTTCAACATCTGGATCTGGAAGGGCAGGCTGGCCCAGCGGTTTTGTGAAGGCCTTGAAACCCGACCGGGCCGCCGCCGCAACCGCGCCCTGAATGCCTTGCGTTTCCGCTTTGCCCAAGCACCCTTTGCAAAGATTCCGGCAGTTTCGTAGCTCCGATCTTGGACCGCGGCGGCACTTTCCGCCGCGACAAGAAGAACCTACTCGGCGCATGCAAGGAGGTACGCGACCACCCGGCGGCAATCGTTGACACAATCAACCGCAGGGCCTTATCATTTTCGGACTATCTCCCTTGTTTGGTGTTGCTGTTTTGTGGGGTATTTGGGGATGGTAATGGTTCCGGTCTCTGGCTGCCTCTGCGCGATGCAGGCATGCCTTGGGGTTCCAGTCAGCAAATAGTTGCGTTTCCCCTGCTGCTCCGGCAGCTGGCTCCGGCGTGTCCGCCCGCCAGGGAAAACACCTGTTCCTCCCGCAGACCTGCGCCCTGGCGAAGGGAGTGTTGTGACTGCCCGCGCATTCCGCGAGGCGGCCATTGTGCTGCCGCGGCCCGCCTGCGGCGGTCTTAGACGCGCGCCTTGCAGGCGCTGCAGTTCGACAGGGGGACACTATGGCGACGATCAGCATTACTTCCGCAGACGCAATCGAAAGCGTGGGAGCCGGGTTTGGCGGGTTCGTGACTTTCACGGTAACCCTGTCCGAGGTGCCGGCTGACGCCGTAACGGTCCAGTACCGCACCATGGGCGGCAGCGCGAATGAAGACATCGACTATCCTGAGGAGTCCGGGACCATCACGTTTGCACCGGGCGAGGACACCCAGACGGTCGAATTCCGCGTCCGTCACGACACGCTTGATGAGACCGACGAGGGGTTTGTCCTGGAGCTGTTCAACCCAAGCGGGGCGTCCTTCCCGGGACGCGCAGCGGTGCTGCGGCAGACCGCCTTTGTGCTGGATGACGACGGCGCGGGCCTGGACCGTGCTGTCTTTGTGTCTTCTCCGGTGATCGTAGAAGCCAACGGAGGAACCCAGAAAGCCGAATTCACAATCCGCCTGTCCGAGGCATCGGCTTCCAGCATCACGCTTGACTACCGGACCGAGGACGGCAGCGCCACGGCAGGTGAAGATTACACTGCAAAGTCGGGCAGCGTGACATTCCAGCCGGGCCAGACCGAAAAAACGGTCAGGGTCGATCTGAACGGTGACAAGGCGGTAGAGCCTTCTGAGTTCTTCCACCTGATTGTCAGCCCTGACGCCAGTCTCGGCGGAACGGCTGAGGGGCTCGCAGGGACCGCCACCATCCTGGACAATGACGGCGGCGGCGGTCAGCCGCTCCTGTCCCTGGTTTCGGCCGATGCGGTTGAGAGCATCGGCGCGGGGTTTGGCGGTATTGTCGTCTTTACGCTGATGCTTTCGCGCCCCGCCGCAGATGCAGTCACCGTGAACTACCGGTCGCTGGCGGGTTCTGCGGATGAGGACATAGATTTTCCCGCCTTTGACGGCACGGTGACCTTCGCCCCGGGTGAAACCGTGCAGAAAGTCGAGGTCCGGGTCCGCCACGACACCGCGGATGAGACGGATGAGGATTTCGGCATTGAGCTGTTCGATCCCAGCGGTGCCAGCTTTGCCGGAAAGGCCAAGGTGCTGCGTGCCTCTGCCTTCATCCTCGATGATGACGGTGCAGGCGTTGACCGCGCGCTGACGGTTTCATCCCCCATGATTGTCGAAGGCAACGGCGGCGCCCGCAGCGCGCTGTTCGAGGTGCAGATTTCCGAAGCCTCGCCAACGCAGCTGGAATACGAGTATGCGACCCGGGACGGCAGCGCCAAAGCGGGTGAGGATTATGCGGCGCAAAGCGGAACCCTGCGGTTTGCCCCCGGTCAGACCAAGGCCGTGGTCGAAGTCGAACTGACCGGCGACACGGCGGTGGAGCTCAGCGAGTTCTTCCACCTGTCAATCACCCCAGGCGCCGGGTTAGGCGCTTCGGCCAGGGGGCTGACGGGAACGGCAACGATCCTTGACGACGACGGCAGCGCCAAGCCGGTGATCTCGCTGGCGGCCGCAAATGCGGTGGAAAGCATCGGAGCAGGCTTCGGCGGCATTGTGGTGTTCACCATCACCCTGTCAAAACCTTCGGCGGACACCGTTGAAGTGAATTACCGCTCGCGGGCCGGATCCGCGGATGAGGATATCGATTATCCCGGGTTTGACGGAACGGTGGTTTTTGCCCCCGGCGAAACCTCGAAAACGGTCGAGGTGCGGGTCAGGCATGACACCGTTACTGAAACCGACGAGAATTTTGGCATCGAGCTGTTCGACCCGGCCGGAGGTATCTTCGCGGGCAAATCCAAAGTTCTGCGCGCGGATGCCTTTATTCTGGACGATGATGGCGCCAACCTGGACCGCGCCCTTATGGTGTCTTCGCCGGTGATTGTGGAAGGCAACGGCGGCGCCCGCAGTGCGCTGTTCGAAGTGCAGCTCTCTGATCCGGCCGCCAGCTTGCTGGAGTTCGACTACACGACGCAGGACGGCAGCGCCGTTGCTGGTGATGACTATACCGCGCAAAGCGGCAAGCTGCGCTTTGCTCCCGGTCAGACCAAAGCAGTGGTCGAAGTAGAGCTGACCGGTGACAGAACGGTCGAACCGTCCGAATTTTTCCATCTTGCGGTGACCCCAACCAGCGATCTCGGCAGCACCGCCGAAGGGCTGGTGGGCACCGCAACCATCCTCGACGACGATGGCGCCGGCAAGCGGCCGGTGCTGTCCGTCTCCGCGGCTGATGCGGTTGAAAGCATCGGAGCCGGCTTTGGCGGCACGGTGGTGTTCACCCTTACCCTTTCGAAGCCCGCCGCAGACGCGGTTGAAGTGGACTACAGCTCGGTAGCAGGATCGGCCACCGAAGGGATCGATTACCCGGCCTTCTCCGACACTCTTGTCTTTGCCCCCGGCGAAACCTCGAAAACCGTTGAGGTGCGGGTCCGGCATGACAATGACATCGAAAGCGACGAGAGCTTCGGTATCAAATTGTCCGGCCTTTCCGGTGCGGAATTTGCGGGCGGAGGCAAGGTGCTGCGCAGTTCGGCATTCATCCTTGACGACGACGGCGTCAACCTTGACCGCACCATTCAGGTGACTGCAACCCAGGCCGAGGAACCCCCGGGCGGCGGCCGGTTCGCGGTATTTGAAATCGCCTTGTCAGACCCATTCAGCGAGACACAGACAATCCGCTACGCCACCAGGGACAATTCCGCTACGGCCGGTCAGGACTATGTGGAAACCAAGGGGGTTCTGACTTTTGCACCGGGCCAAACCAAAGCTGCGGTCAATGTCGGGCTGTTGCCGGACTACCGTGCCGAAGGGACCGAGGCGTTCTCCCTGCTGCTGAGGCCGGGCAGTTTCCCGGCCGAGCTGAATGCGGCCAGCAGCGTGCTCAGGGCCAAGACGCAGATCCTGGACGATGACATCAGGGGCACGGGGCAGAACGACAACCTCAGGGGCACCGGCGGGCCGGAAGGCATCTTTGGGCTGGGCGGTGCTGACACGCTCAGCGGCCTTGGCGGGGCTGACCGGCTGGACGGCGGCAGCGGCGGCGACCGGCTGGCTGGCGGCAAGGGCGGCGACACTTTGCTGGGGCGCGGCGGAAAGGATGTTCTGCTTGGCGGCAAGGGCGGAGACAGCCTGATCGGCGGCCCGGCAGCGGACATGCTGACAGGCGGGGGCGGCGCGGATGAGTTTGTTTTCAACATCGGGGATTCCGGCCCGGGAGCAAACAGGCGGGACACCATCACCGATTTCAGCCGCCAGCAAGGCGACAAGGTCAATCTCAGCGGGATTGACGGCGATCAGGAAACGGCAGGTGTCCAAGCCCTTTCATGGATAGGCCGGGACCAGGAATTCACAGACGCTGCAGAAGTAAGGTACGACACGGCCCGCTCGCTTCTGGAAATCAATCTGGACAGTGACCTGGATGCCGAGATGGCAATTGACCTTGATGGTTTGGCTGTTTTCGGAGTGAATGATCTCTTGCTGTGAGTGCGCTGCAAGTAACGGCTGGAGCAGCTTTGGTTGCAGCGCCCGGTGCCGAAATTGAGCCAGATGCCTCCAGGGTGGGGTATCCGCCCGTTAGCTCGTTAGAAGTTTCCTTTCGCTATGCAGATCGAGGAGCAGATGTCCGTTTCAGGACGGCGAGCGGCGGATTGCTTCGGCAGTATTGCTGCTGCCCGGTAGCCGCGGCTGTGATCTCGCTGCGGCCAAGCGGCAGGCGTTATTGCCGGCCCGCCAAGCGCCTTTTGCACGGCGGCTCAAACCGGACACTTGCCTTGGCCATCGCTGCCGCCCGGTGGAATACGGCCCCATCGGCTGACGTCCTCTCTCAGCGACCGCGTGCATCGTGCTATATTCTTTTCGGGCGTCTCAAGTCCCAGTCCTCAGGGAGTGAATGCTGATGTGAAAGGAGGTTTGTCATGACCGATTCCGAAACCACAAGACCCGCAGGGGTTAACGTTGCCGCGGACCTCAAGTGGCAGGATCTGCGCGCGGCAATTGCGGCAGGTTGGGCCGATTTCAAGACCATGCCATTTTACGGGCTGTTCTTTGCCCTTTTCTACATGCTGGGCGGGATAGTGCTCTACTTCGGAATGATCTCCAGCGGGCAGCTTGTCTGGTTCATTGCCGCAGCCGCCGGCTTTCCGTTGTTCGCGCCATTTGCAGCCATCGGGATTTACGAGGTCAGCCGGCGCCGTGAAGTAGGTCTAGACGTAAGCTGGCCGGCAGTGCTCGGGGCGCTGCGGGGCCGGGGCAATGGCCAGCTCTCGGCGATGGCCGTGACGGTGCTGATTGTCTTTGGTTTCTGGATGGTTCTTGCGCGCGGCATCTTCGCTATTTTCTTTGCACAGTCCGGGATCGGGCAGGAATCGGCCGGTATGCTGCTTTCAGCGCAGGGGACGGCTATGCTGGCGGTCGGGACTTTGGTCGGCGCGATGATTGCACTCGCGCTGTTTTCAGTCACTGTCGTCAGCCTGCCGATGCTGCTTGACCGGGACGTGGATTTTGTGACGGCAATGATCACCAGCCTTGAGGTGGTGCGCCGAAACCGGAATACGATGATGACGTGGGCGGCACTGATCGCGGCGGCGCTGTTCGTGTCGATGCTTCCGGTCTTTGCCGGGCTTTTGATTGCGTTGCCGGTGCTGGGGCATTCTACATGGCATTTATACCGCCGCGTTGTACCAGCGGCTGGGTGAGTGGAACGGGCGCCGGTGCCTGGCCGGCGCAATCAGAAAGGCGAACCTGGCCTTTTTTGTGCCAGCACATCGAACCGGCAAGGGATTAGATGACCGTCCGCGAAGGGCTGTTGCCAGGTGCCTAAACCTGCAACATCCTTGGCACTGCGATCCTCCGGCATTGGCTTAAACAGCTTTTGGCGGATTTTGGGCTGGTTGGGCGGCTCAGCGGCGCAGCACGCCGTTGCGGATACTGGCAGGCACTGCTGCCTGAATGTCCAGCGCACGGCCTATCAATTCTCGTCTTGTCTCCGGTGCCACCACTCGGCCAGGCGGCTGCAGGTCACGCCGTTCCGAGATCTGAAAAAGACCAGCCGGAAAACCCCGTCCAGTTCCACAAAACTCCCAGAGGCTTTGCGCTTGAATGCGGCTTGCCAGCCTGCAATTGCAGTGTTCCCTGCAACAGACCAGACCTGGGCTGAAAACCGGACGTCTTCCTGTGCGTCTGCCGCACCTTCTTGCCAGTACTGTCTGATCTGATCGCGGCCTGTCAGCGGATCGCTGAACGGGGTCTCATGGTATTCTGCTGCGACCGTGAACAGGGCGGCCGCCTTGTCCGGATCGCCATCGGTCCAGGCAGTTCCATAGGCCCTAAGCCAGTCTTCAACATCCTGTTCTCTCATGCCGGCCTCCATTTTTGCGAGTGGCTGGCGCACGATCCTAGACGTACTGCTGCAGGCCGACGGCACCGCCGCCGGCCCGACTGGTCACGCGGCCAGTGACTGCGTTACCTTGACCAGCTTTTCTTTGTCGATGTCGTACATATAGCCGTAGATATTGGCATGCTTGGGTGTTCCGGCGGAGCCGCGCATCAGCTGGACGTCATGTTCGAGTGAGTCTGTGTAGTCGCTGATGCAAATGCTCTCCGCGGGATACAGCGGTGCGATATCGGCATCGTGCTCCTGCCTGTAGGCGTCAATGATCCCCTGTTTTGTGAATGAGGTGGCGCCGCAATGGGTGTGGTGAACGATGACGATGTTCTCGACCCCGAACAGATGCTGCGCCACCGTGACGGAGCGCAGGGCGTCATAGGCCCGGCCGCCGGCCACGCAAACTTCGAACACATTTGTCGTTGAGGCGATCTTGTTGCCGCTATCGTCGGTGACGATGTCCCCGGGGTGGGTCTGGCCGAATTCTTCGGCCACCAGCCGCGGCACCTGGGCGATGCGCGGGTCATAGCAATAGACGACCACGGTTTTCAGCGGCACCGCCTTGGCGAATTCCTTGCGCACCGCCGCTTCGTCAAAGCCGGGCTGTTTGGAAAAGGCATAGGCGTCGAAGTTCTGATCATTGCCACACATGTTAAACTCCTTTCATCAGGTTAGAAAACGGCTGCAAGCGCGCGCTGCACCGCTGCGCGCTCCTGCGCCTCGCGGTGCCAGCGCCGGGTGGCCGGCAAGTCCTTCAGACGGCCGGTGCCAAGCAGATGGATCATGGGAAAGGCGGCACAGTCTGCCGCCCCGAAGCTGCCGCCGCCAAGGAAGCTGCTGGTGTCAAGCCGCTGCTCGATGGCAGCAAGCGCGCGCATTGCCCGCGCCTCGCCAAAGGCCAGGGCAGAGCTGCTGCCCTCTTCGCGCTCCAAGCTGAGGCCAAAATTGACGGGTGCCACTAGGTCGGTCATCACCAGGCTCAGGGTTTCCAGCGCATGGGCGCGGTCCGCCCGGGCGGCTGGCAGCAACTGGCCGGACTTTTCGGCCAGATACAGTAGGATCGCCATGGATTGGCTCAGGGTGATCTGGGCGCCGCAAGGGCCTTCGCTGTCGATGATCAGCGGCACCTGACCCATCGGGTTGAGGGCAAGGAACCCCGGCCTGTCCTGATCCCGCTCGCGAAGGTTCACAGGCACGGTCCGGTAAGGCAGCCCGGTCTCCTCCAGAGCGATCAGCACCCTGTAGGTGTTGCCGGTGGTCCAGCCGTAGAGATCAATCATTGCTCTCTCCCGCAGCCGGTGCCGGGCTGTGATCCAGCCTGATCTGCAGCTCCTTCATAACCGCGCCGTAGCCGCCGGCCATCAGCCCGGTGATCCGGCCTGCGTCGAGATTCAGCTCAACCGTGATCTCGCTGGGCGAAGCGGGCTCCATGAAGTGGCCCTGCTCGATCAGCAGCTTTGGCCTGCGCACGCCGAGGTGGTCATACAACGCGCAGGCCAGCGGTCCGGCCGCCATGCCGGTGGCCGATTCCTCGCTGATGCCGTAGCGCGGCGCGAACATACGGGCGGTTGCATCGGCCGATGTAGCTTCGGGATCCGTCGTGAAGACATAGAAGCCGATCAGATCCAGCGCCTCGCTGATTGCGTCGATCCGGGACAGTTCCGGTTTGACGGCTCTCAGCGCAGCGGCATCCTTGACCGCAACCAGAACAAAGCTGTTGCCGGTGTTTGCAAGCTTCGGCGCAAAGCGCGGATCCAGATCTTCCGGCGCCAGCCCGAGGGCAGCCAGCACGTCCTGCTCCTGAACACCGCGGTCTGCCCAGTCCGACGGGTCTTCGTAGCGCGGCGCCAGCTGTTCCATATAGGCGGCACCGTCGCGGATGATGATCTTGCGCGGGCCATCCACGGTCTCTTTCGAGGTCGCGCCTTCGCCCACCCGGCCGAGCTCGGCGAGATAGCTGAATGTGGCAATGGTTGCGTGGCCGCAATGGGCGATGCGCCGCGCCGGGGTAAAGAAATCCAGCTTGAACCCTTCGGTTTCGGAGCGGGAGACAAAGGCGGTTTCGGACAGGCCGACCTTCTGCGCAATTTCAAGCATTTGCGCGTCGCTCAGACCGTCCGCATCCAGCACAACGCCAGCAGGATTGCCACCAATGGCCTGCGGACGGCCGGCCGCGCCGGTGCCAAGCCGCGCCAGATCCTCGTCACTCAACCCATCGCGCCCAGCTTTCAAAAGCTCAGGGTCGCCATTGTCTTGAAGGGTGACAAATCCATTGACGATACGGGCGGTGACGGTGGTGGCGTTGCGGGTCATGCTTTCAGTTCCTTTTCATGAATTGCCGTCAGCATGATCCATCCCTTGCCAGGAATACATTGATATAACTATGATCCAGGTTCATGAAACAGACCGACAGCCTGCTGCCAAAGCTGATCCAGAGCTCACCCTTGCTGGAGGCAATAGCCGAAGAGCAGAACTTTACCCGCGCCGCGGAACGCCTCGGTATTGAACAGTCGGCAGTCAGCCACAGGATCAAGGCGCTAGAGGAAGCGATCGGGCTGCCACTGTTTGACCGCACAACCCGCCGGATCACGCCGACCGACGCCGGCCGTATCCTGTGTGACGCCGCGCAGCACAGCGGCAGCGCCTGGCGCGCCGCCCTCACCCGGCTGCACGACCTCAAGACCAGCCGCAGCCTGCGCCTGTCGGTGTCTTCTTCGGTGGCGATGAAATGGGTTGTGCCCGCCCTGCAGCGCGCGCAGGACAGCGGGCTGGATCTTCTGGTCGACGTGGATGACCGGCTGGTCGATCTGCACGCAGGCGAGGCCAAAGCCGCAATCCGCTATGGGCTGGGCCCTTATCCCGGGCTGCATTCCGAGCCACTGCTGCAAGCGGTTTTGCTGCCTGTCAGCCGGCCTGGATACCTGGGGCCGGTGCCGCTGCAGGACTATTGCCGCCAACCCGGCGCCCGGCTGCTGGTGGACCGTTTCGGCGAAAGCGACGGCACCGGGTTTAGCTGGCAGGAGTATTTTGGCGGCCGCGGCTGGGCGATTGAGTTCGAACGCTCGATCAATGCCTTTGCCCGCGCCGATCTTGCCATTCAGGCCGCCATCGGCGGCATGGGGGTTGCGCTGGGCCGCAGCCTGCTGGTGGAAAACGATCTTGAGGCCGGGTTCCTGGAAGCCGTTGGCAAGCCGGTGAAATCCCGTGCCCGCTACTGGCTGGTCACCACGCCGGCCAACGCGGCCACCGATGGCTATCAGGCGCTGCGGCAGTGGGTTCATGAGGAGATTTCAGCAGTGAGAGTGCAGCAAACGGAGCTCTTCAGCACGGCCTGATCCCCATATTCATGAGGCGGGCTCATGTACATATGGTTCGCCCCGCTCCCTGTTTCTGAGCTAGCCAGCAGGCAGATGCTCAGTTCAGCGGGGGTGCGGCATGCACTATGTCCTTTGCGATGTCTTCTCGGATGGCCCGTTCACCGGCAACAGCCTGGCGGTTTTCCCTGATGCGAGGGCGCTGAACGGCCGCCAGATGCTGCAGCTGACCCGGGAGCTCAAGCACTTCGAGTCCGCCTTTCTGACCGGTCCTGCTCTGCCGGACGGCAGCCGGCCGCTGCGGGTTTTTGACCTGGAGGAAGAGCTGCCCTTTGCCGGCCATCCGCTGCTGGGCGCCGTGGCCGTGCTGCATCATCTGGAGCGCCCCGCAGAGACGGCTGAGGCTGTCTTTGCCCTGGGAGAAAGGCGGGTCAGCCTGCGATCCGGCCGGCGCGAAGCCGGGTTTGACGTGCAGATGGATCAGGGACAGCCGTTGTATCTGGCAGATTTGAACGGCCCCGCCGCCCGGGAGCTTGCCAGCTGTTTCTCGCTGGCGCCTGAAGATCTGGCCCCGGGTCTGCCGATGGAAGTCATTTCCACAGGGCTACGCTATCTGGTGGTGCCGGTTCACCAGGGCCTGGACAGGGCGGCCATCCGGGTCCCGGATCTGGAGCATCGGCTGGCGGATGTGGGCGCCCAGTTTGCCTATCTGTACGATGTTCATCGGAACGAGGGGCGCCACTGGACAAACGACGGACGGATCGAAGACATCGCAACAGGCAGTGCCGCGGGTGTCATCGGCGCTTATGCTCACAAACACGGGCTGCTGAACGCGGCAAGCGGACTGGAACTTAAGCAGGGGCAGCATGCAGGCCGCCCTAGCCGGATTTCGGTGCGGGTGGACAGCGGACCGGACGGGATCACAGCCATCCATGCCGGCGGCCAGGTCTCGATCCTTGGCACCGGCCGGTTCGAGGTGCTGCCATGACCCCCGTCCTTCGCCATATCACTCGCGAAGAAATCTCTGCCCAGCTGTCCCACACGGCACTGCTGTCACCGGTGCGTCAGGCGATGATCGCCTACAGCGCTGGAAAGGCAACGTCGGCGGCTCAGGTGCTGTTCCCGGCGTCGGGCGCCGATGTGCATATCAAAAGCGCGGTTCTGCCTGGCGCCCCCATTTTCACCGTCAAGCTCGCGGGCTGGTCGGAACGCCTGAAAGCAGATACCGGCAACGGCCATAGCGGGCTGATCCTGGTCTGCGATTCCAGGACCTGCCAGCCGCTTGCGCTGCTTCGCGACGGCCATTTGATTTCCGACTACAGGACCGGCGCCGCCGGCGCTTTGGCCGGACACAGCTGCCTGTCCGCCGGGGCAGTGGATGCGGCGCTGCTGGGCGCCGGAACGCAGGCACGCCATCAGGTCCAGGCACTGGCACAGTTGCGGGAGATCCGCAGCCTCCGCATCTGGGCCCGCAGGCCTGAGGCAGCCAAATCGCTGGCAGCCGCCCTGCAGGCTGAGCTTCCGGCAAGCCGGGTCTCCGTTGAAGGCACCCCTTCAGAGGCAATGCGGGGCGCCGGCCTTGTAGTGGCCGCCACGGCCGCCAGAGCGCCATTGTTCCATGCCGAAGATGTAAAGCCCGGACAGACAGTGATCAGCGTCGGGGGCGATGACGAAATCAAGTGCGAGCTGCCCCCGGGGCTCCTCTCCCGGGCCGACAAGGTCTTTACCGACAGCCTCGGACAGGCCCGCGCCTATGGCAACGCAGCCCGCGCCCTGTCTTCTGGCCTGGCGGAGGCAGAACTTGGGATGCAGGAATTGGGCGCTGCCTGGGCCAGCAATGACCGGCTGCGCAACAGCGAACGCCAAGTCATCGTTTGCAGCCTGACCGGGCTGGGCGTGCAGGACCTTGCTGCGGTTTCAACCTTATTCAACTGGGAAACACCCCGGACACACTCCGCACCCGCTCAAAAGACCGGATAAAAGCGGCGGCCTTGAAGAACCCGCTGCGGCGAGCGGGACCTGCTTCCGCCTTTTCATAATGACCGATGTGAAAAATTAAGGAGACACGAAAATGACCGACACTCTGGGCTGGAAAATCGAAGGCCATTCGTTCCGGGACGGCAGCCTGCTGGCAGATTGGGAAAAGATCTACCAGGACAGTACCTGGCACTGGCAGTACGACACCCACGAGATGACCTTCGCCATCTACAAACACGATGGCCAGTACTGGAAACTGTATCATGCCCGCTTTGTGCAGCCCGGCGCCGATAAATATTCTTATGGCTTTGGCGGCCAGTCATGCCGGATGGTGGAGGTGGAATACACACGCCGTGCGCGCTCGACCCATTCTCACATGCTGATGGAAAAGGGCGACCGCCAGTGGATCCGGACCTATGAGTATGATCCCGCGATCATGACCGTCATCACCGCCGGGGAAGAGAACGGTAAATACGGTGCGCCCTATACCGAAATCCGCAAGAAGCAGCGGGCCTGACCATGGCCGGGCCTCTTTGCATCATCACCGGCGTCGGCGATGCCACCGGCAGCGCCACGGTGCGCAAGTTCATCTCGCAAGGCTACCGGGTGGCTATGATCGCCCGCAACGCGGAACGCCTGCAAGCGCTGGCGGACCAGAACCGCGGTGCGCAGGCCTATGCCTGCGATCTCTCTGACCTGAAGGCCTTCGAAAGCTGCCTGGCCGGCATCGAGGCGGAAATGGGCGTGCCGCGGGTGCTGGTATATAATGCAGTGTCGCATAGTTTTGGCCGGTTCCGCGAACTGGATCCGCTGGAGATCGAACGGAACTTCCGGGTCAATACCACCGCCCTGCTGGTCTTTGCCCGCTTCTTTGCGGACAAGATGGCAGCCAGCGGCGGCGGCGCGATCCTCGCCACCGGCAATACGGCGTCGCACCGCGGGGTGCCGAATTATGCGCTGTTTGCCCCGACCAAGGCGGCGCAGCGCAATCTGTGCGAGGCGCTGGCGCGGGATCTGGGTCCGGAGGGCATTCACGTCTGCTACCTGTCGGTGGATGCCGCTATCGACGTGACCTGGCTGGGCGCCAGCGACGCTGAACGCCCCAGCTGGCTGGTGCCGCCAGCAGACTGGCCGCATGCGCGGGAGGACTTTTTTGCCCATCCGGGCGGCATCGCCGAGGAGATATATCACCTCACTCACCAGCACCGGACCACCTGGTCATTCGAAACCACAATCCGCCCCTTTGCGGAAAAGTGGTGATCCTCTCTGCGCGGCCCTAGAGGCGCGCTCAACCTGGTCAACTGCATACTGCCAGAAGTACTCCCTGCTGCCGCCGGGAAGGGGGCGCCGTTAGCTGCTTGTCGGCGTCTCTGCCTTGCCAGCCAGGCGGTCTTCGCCTGTGACGACCACGGTTTCGATCTCATGCTTCTCCAGCATGGCCCTGATGCCGTCCGGCGGGGGGCTGTCGGTGAAGAACACGTCGATCGCGGACATCTTGTCGAGCGAGACTGGCGCGCGTTTGTTGAATTTTCCGCTGTCCGCCACGACGATGCAGACCTGCGCGTTTTCGGCGGCGATGCGCGCGATATTGGCTTCTTCGAGATCGTGCAGCATGAAGCCCAGCTCGCTGTTCACCGCGCCGACCGAGAACACCGCCAGTTGAACATTGAGGCGCCGCACCAGGTCCAGCGCCTCTGCGCCGAAAGCGCCGCCGTCATGGGCGCGCAATTCGCCGCCCGCCAGGAAAACCCGGTTGTTGTTGCGCATGGCCAGCGTCTGGGCCACGAAAACCGAGTTGGTGACGACAAACAGGTTGCTGTGGTTTCTGAGCGCCAGCGCGACATAGGCGGTTGTCGAGCCGATATCCAGGAACACGGAATCCCCGTCGCTGATCGTCTGCGCCACGGCCTGGGCCAATTCAGTTTTCACATCGGCCTGCGCGCCGAGACGGTTCTCAAACGGCGGTTCGATGACATCTTCGTTCAGATGCACCCCGCCATGCACCTTGCGCACGATATTGCGCTCTTCCAGCGTCTTGACGTTGCGCCGGATGGTTTCGTTGGACACGTTCAGCCGTTCAGCAAGCACGCTGACGCGGCAGGAGCCGCCAGCGCGGTGAAGCTCGCGCAGGATCTCTTCTTCACGCTGATTGGTTGATTTCTGGTTCATCTTGGGCATTCGGGGCGCTGTTGGGGTTTCACTACAGGTGTATTCAGAAAAGCCACATATTGCAACATTAGCCCACGCATCTTGGTGTCGTAACTGGTGATTCTGAATATTTAGTGTTGCTTTTTGTGGTTTTTGTTGACGAAAGGCCCTGCTGCCTGCACGATATTCCCACGCGACGCCAAGAATCGCACATAACGCCACATAACAGGGAAATCCACATGCGACAGAACCTCAGTGTTTTGGGGGCCGCGGCTCTGACAGCCGCCGTTTCCGCATCATCCGCCTGGTCGGCGGACTCCGCTGATCCAATCAAACTGACGCTGCATGACTGGTCCGGCCAGCTGATCAACACCAAGATCATGGGCAGCATCCTGCAGGAGGCCGGATACAACGTCGAATACGTCCAGGCGGATTATATCGCGCAATTTGCCGGGCTGAAGACCGGCGACCTGCATCTGGCCATGGAGATCTGGGAGACAACAGGCCGCGAAGCGCTGGACGAGGCCACTGCGTCCGGCAAGGTGATCAATGCAGGCGAGACCGGTCTGATGGCGATCGAGGAATGGTGGTACCCGGCCTATATGAAGGACCGTTGCCCGGGTCTGCCCGACTGGCAGGCCCTGAAGGATTGCGCCGAGGAATTTGCCACCGCGGAAACCTCTCCCTACGGCCGGTATGTCGGCGGTCCGGTGACCTGGGGCGGTTTTGACGAAGAGCGGGTCGAGGCGCTGGAGCTTGAGTTTGAAGTGGTTCACGCCGGCACCGACGCGGCGCTGTTTGCCGAGCTTGAATCGGCCTACCAGCGGCAGGATCCGATCATGCTGTGGGTCTATGTGCCCCACTGGGCGTCGGCCAAATACGACGGCGAGTTCGTCGAGTTCCCGGCCTATTCGGCGGAATGCTATTCCGATCCGTCGGTGGGGGTGAACCCGGACAAGGCCTATGACTGCGGCAAGCCGCGCGGCCCGATCTGGAAAGCCGCCTGGGCCGGGCTGCCGGAGAAATGGCCGGGTGCCTATGAGATCATCCAGGGCTACAGCCTCAGCAACGAGGAAATGAGCGCGATGGTCGGCAAGGCGGATCTGGAAGGCGTGGATATCGACACCGTCGTCTCTGACTGGATGGCCGCAAACAAGGACCGCTGGTCCGGCTGGATCGGCAACTGATCCAGGACCGCCAGGGCGGCGTTCCGCTCTCACCCGCCCTGGCAGCATTTCTGCCCTGCCACCATGCCCGGCCGCCCTGTGCGGACCGCCGCCGGAGCCGAATTTCATGACACTCAACACCAAACTTTCCTGCCGCAATGTCTGGAAGCTTTACGGCGCCAACGCGGAAGGGTTCCTGAGCCGCAACCCGTCGCCAAGCGGAGAGGACATCCGCCGGGCAGGCATTATCGGAGCGGTGCGCAATGCCCGCATCGACATTGCCGAAGGCGAGATTTTCATCATCATGGGGCTGTCCGGCTCCGGCAAGTCCACCCTGGTGCGCTGCCTGTCGCGGCTGATCGAGCCGACCGGCGGCCAGGTTCTGTTCGACGGTGTTGATCTGCTGACAGCCAGCGAGCAGGAGCTGATCGAGATCCGCCGCCACAAGATGGGCATGGTGTTCCAGCATTTTGCCCTGCTGCCGCATCTGACCGTTCTGCAGAACGTGATGTTCCCGCTGACCGTTCAGGCCGCCCCCAGGGCCGAAGCCGAAGCCAAGGCCCGGGAAGTCGTGGAACTGGTGGGGCTGAAAGGCCGCGAGGATTATTACCCGCGCGAGCTGTCGGGCGGCCAGCAGCAGCGCGTCGGTATCGCCCGGTCGCTGGTGACGGAACCCGACCTGTGGTTCCTGGACGAACCCTTCTCGGCACTTGATCCGCTGATCCGCCGCGAGATGCAGGACGAATTCCTGCGCCTGCAGGCGCGGTTGCACAAAACCATCGTCTTCATCACCCATGACTTCGAGGAGTCCGTGCGCCTGGCCGACCGCATCGCCATCATGAAGGACGGCGAAATCATTCAGGTCGCCACGCCGGAGGAGCTGGTGCTGAACCCGGCCACCGGCTATGTCGCCGAGTTCACCCGCCACATCCCGCGGTCCAAGGTGCTGACTGTTGGCGGCATCATGACCGCCGGCAGCGGCGGCGAGGGGGAGCCGGTTCCCGCGGCAGCCCGCGTGTCGGAGGTCGCGGAGCAGATCATCGCCGCGGATGCACCGCGTCCGGTGTGCGACGCGGCCGGCCGGATCGTCGGCAGCATTGGCCGTATGGCGGTTGCCCGGGTGCTGTTCGGCAAGGAGACGGCGGCATGAGACCGCGGCTGACCAACAGCGGGCTGGCAGCCTGGGGGCTGGTGCTGGCCACCATCTTGCTGGGCTGGTTCGGCCGCGACCTGGCCAAGGCGCTGGATGCGCGCTGGCTGGTCAAGGTTCCGTCCTCCTGGGATTTTGCCTTCAACACCTACATCTCTGCTGCCATGACCTGGCTGGTGGAGGAGGCGGCCATCGGCCCGGTCTCTTTCACCGATGCCACCCGCGCCATCGCCTGGCTGATCGAGCAGCCCTATGAATTGGCATTGAACCTGCTGGCACGTGGTTTCCTGTTCGATCCCGGCCCGGAGCCGCAGGTTCTGCTGCCTGCCGCCAGCTGGATTGCCGTCACCGCCGCAGTGATCGCGCTGGGGCATTACTGCCGCAGTTGGGGGCTGGCCGCGCTTGTCGGCGCCTGTTTCGCCTATCTTGCGGTTTTCGGCCAATGGGACAGCGCCATGGTCACGCTGGCCTCGGTGCTCATCGCGGTGCCGATCGGCGCAGGCGGCGGGCTGCTGGCCGGCATCTGGGCCTACCGCCACCCGCTGGGCGAGCGCATCCTCTCCCCCGTTCTGGACCTGATGCAGACGATCCCGATCTTTGCCTATCTGGTGCCGATCCTGTTCATGTTCGGCTTTGGCCCGGTTTCGGCGCTGGTTGCCACCATCATCTATGCCACCCCGCCGATGATCCGCATCACCATCCTGGCGCTCAAGGCGGTGGACCCGGAAATCCTCGACTTCGGGCGGATGGCAGGCACCACGCAGCGGCAGTTGATGTGGCGGGTGCTGGTGCCCTCAGCCAGCCAAAGCCTGATGGTCGGCGTCAATCAGGTGATCATGCTGACGCTCAACATGGTGATTATCGCCTCGATGATCGGCGCGGGCGGGCTTGGATTCGACGTGCTGGCGGCGTTGCGCCGGCTCGATATTGGCGCAGGTTTCGAGGCGGGCATCGCCATCGTGGTGCTGGCCATTGCGGTGGACCGGCTGAGCCAGGCCTTTGCCGAGCGCATCGGACAGGTTCATCACACGGCGCCCGGTTCTTGGGCGGCGCGGAACAAGCGCACGGTTCTGGTGCTTTCGCTGCTGGCGGTGACCTGGGTTCTGGGCCGCTTTTCGCCCTTGCTGCTGGACTATCCGCAAAGCCAGACCATCACCACCGGCGCGTTCTGGAACGACACCGTCAAATACCTGAACGTGAACTATTTCGATGCGTTCGAGGCGGTGAAGGTGTTCTTCCTCCACTGGTTCCTGCTGCCGATCAAGAAAACCCTGCTGGGCATTCCCTGGCCCTGGGCCATTGCCATGCTGACGCTGCTGGGCTGGCGCGCGGGCGGCTGGAAGCTGGCAGCCATGTGCGGTGCGATGTCTGCCCTGATTGCGGTCAGCGGCCTGTGGGCCAAGGCGATGGTCACCGTCTATCTCTGCGGCGCTTCGGTGATCCTCGCCACGCTGATCGGGGTGCCGCTGGGCGTGCTGGCGGCGCTGAACCGCCGCGCGGGCATTGCCATCAACCTGCTGATCGACACCCTGCAGACCCTGCCCAGCTTCGTCTACCTGATCCCGGTGGTGATGCTGTTCCGGGTCGGCGACTTCACCGCAATGATCGCCATCGTCCTTTATGCGCTGGCGCCGGCCGTCCGTTATGCGGCGCACGGGATGCGCAGCGTCAGCGGCGAGCTAATCGAGGCCGGCCTGGTGTCCGGCTGCACCAAATGGCAGCTTTTGCGCCTGGTGCGGCTGCCGATGGCGCTGCCGGAGATCCTGCTGGGCATCAACCAGACCATCATGCTGGCGCTGTCGATGCTGGTGATCACCGCGCTGGTCGGCACCCGCGACCTGGGCCAGGAGGTCTATATTGCCCTGACCAAGGCCGACACCGGGCGCGGCCTGGTCGCCGGGCTTGCCATCGCCTTTATCGCCATCATCGCCGACCGGCTGGTCAATGCCGGAGCCCGCGGTGCCCGCATCCGCTTTGGACTGGAGAGCAGAGCATGAGCCAATCCGACCTGCTTCACAAAATCCGCGCACTGCCCATCTGGCAGGGGGATATCACCGTTGACCCGTTGAAAGGCGGCATCACCAACGAGAACTACCTGGTTGAGGACAGCGCCGGGAAATACGTGGTGCGGGCGGGCGACGATATCCCGCTGCATCAGGTGCTGCGCTTCAACGAACTGGCCGCCAGCCGCGCCGCCCATGCTGCGGGCCTGTCGCCTGCGGTGCTGCATGCCGAAGGCGGCCTGACGGTGCTGGAGTTCATCGAAAGCCGTACCCTGACCGAAGAGGACGTGCGTGATCCGGCAATGCTGCCGCGGGTGCTGGAGTTGGTGAAATCCTGCCACCGCGATGTGTCCGGGCATCTGCGTGGCCCGGCGCTGGTGTTCTGGGTGTTCCATGTGATCCGGGATTATGCCGCCACCCTGCAGGACAAGGGCAGCCCGCATGCGGCGCTGGCCTTGGAACTGGCGGGCATCGGCAACAGCCTGGAGAAGGCGGCAGGCCCGTTCGACATCGTTTTCGGGCACAACGACCTCTTGTGCGGCAATTTCCTGGATGATGGCCACAGGCTCTGGCTGATCGACTTCGACTATGCCGGCTTCAACTCGCCTCTGTTCGACCTCGGCGGGCTCGCCTCCAACAACGGACTGTCGCAGCAGCAGGAGCACTGGCTGCTGGAAACCTACTTCGAGGCACCGGTGAGTGATGGCTTGCTGCACCGCTACGGCGCCATGAAATGCGCTTCGCTCCTGCGCGAGACCATGTGGAGCATGGTCTCCGAGATCACTTCCGAAATCGACTTTGACTACGCGGCCTACACCGCCGGCAACCTTGCGCGCTTCCGCGCGGCGCTTGACGACTTTCAAAACACCTGAGGACTGACATGACTGAACTTCCTTCTACTGCCAAGGCAGTCATCATCGGCGGCGGCATCATCGGCTGCTCAGCCGCTTACCACCTGGCCAAGCTGGGCTGGACCGATACCGTTCTGCTGGAGCGGAAGAAGCTGACCTCAGGCACTACCTTCCACGCTGCCGGGCTGGTCGGGCAGCTGCGGTCGAACGCCAATATCACCCAGCTGCTGGGCTATTCGGTCGATCTTTATAACAAGATCGAGGCGGAAACCGGCCTTGGCACCGGCTGGAAGATGAACGGCGGCCTGCGGCTGGCCTGCAACGAGGAACGCTGGACCGAAGTCAAGCGCCAGGCCACCACCGCGCATTCCTTTGGTCTGGAGATGGAGCTGCTGACCCCGAAAGAGGCGCAGGAGCTGTGGCCGCTGATGGATATCTCCGACGTCATCGGAGCTGCCTTCATGCCGACCGACGGCCAGGCCAACCCCTCCGACATCACCCAGGCGCTGGCCAAGGGCGCGCGGATGGCCGGAGCCAGGATCTTTGAGGACACAAAGGTCACCGATATCGAGATCGAGAACGGCAAGATCCGCGCCGTGATCACCGAACATGGCCGCATCGAATGCGAGAAGGTGATCTGCTGCGCCGGCCAGTGGACCCGCACCTTTGCCAAGCGGTTCGGGGTCAATGTGCCGCTGGTGCCGATGGAGCACCAGTATATGGTGACGGAACCGTTTGAGGGCGTCCCCTCGAACCTGCCGACCCTGCGCGACCCGGACCGGCTGACCTACTACAAGGAAGAGGTCGGCGGGCTGGTGATGGGCGGCTATGAGCCGAACCCGATCCCCTGGGCCAAGGGCGGCATCCCGCAGGGTTTCCACTACACCCTGCTCGACAGCAATTTCGACCATTTCGAGCAGCTGATGGAGCTGGCGCTTGGCCGTGTGCCCGCCTTGGAGCATGCCGGCATCAAGACCCTGACCAACGGGCCGGAGAGTTTCACGCCCGATGGCAACTTCATCATCGGCGAGGCGCCGGAACTGCGGAACTTTTACGTCGGCGCGGGCTTCAACGCCTTCGGCATTGCCGCAGGCGGTGGCGCCGGCATGGCGCTGGCGGAATGGGTGAAGAACGGCGAGCCGCCTTTTGATCTCTGGTCTGCTGACATCCGCCGTTTCGGCCGGCCGCATTTCGACACCGACTGGGTCCGCACTCGCACGGTAGAGGCTTACGGCAAGCATTACACGATGGCCTGGCCGCATGAGGAGCACGACAGCGGCCGCCCCTGCCGCAAGTCGCCGCTCTATGACACGCTGAAAAGCCAGGGTGCGTGCTTTGGCGAGAAACTCGGCTGGGAGCGCCCGAACTGGTTTGCCGATGCGGCCAGGGGGGAGACGCCCAAGGACATCTACAGCTTCGGCCGCCAGAACTGGTTCGAGGCAGTGGGGCGCGAGCACAAGGCCGCGCGCGGGGCGGCGGTGCTGTTCGATCAGACCTCATTCGCCAAGTTCGCGCTGAAGGGCCCGGATGCGCTGGCCGCGATGAACTGGCTCTGCGCAAATGACGTGAACAAGCCAGTCGGCTCGCTGGTCTATACCCAGATGCTGAACGATAAGGGCGGCATTGAGTGCGACCTGACCGTAGGCCGCGTGGCGCATGACGAGTTCTACATCGTCACCGGCACCGGCTACGCCACCCATGACTTCGACTGGATCCGCCGCAACATTCCCGACGGCATGAACTGCCAGCTGTTCGACATCACCTCCTCCAACGCGGTGCTGTCGCTGATGGGGCCGAAGGCGCGCGACATCCTCTCCGCTGTCACCCGTGACGATGTCTCCAACGAGGGTTTCAAGTTCGGCACCATCCGCACCATTGGCATCGCCGGCTGCCCGGTGCAGGCGCTGCGCGTCACTTACGTGGGCGAACTGGGCTGGGAGCTCCACTTGCCGGTGGAGTACGCCCAGACAGTCTATGCCGCGCTGATGGGCGCGGGGCAGCCGCACGGTCTGGTCAACGCGGGCTATCGCGCGATTGAAACCCTGCGTCTGGAAAAAGGCTTCCGCGCCTGGGGCTCGGACATCGGCCCCGACCACACCCCGTTCGAGGCCGGGCTCGGCTGGGCGGTCAAGCTCAGGAAGGATATGCCCTTCAAGGGCCGCGCCGCCGCCGAAGAACAGAAGGCGCAAGGCGTCAGGAAAATTCTCGCCTGTTTCACCACCGATCCCGGCGTGGTGCTCCTGGGCCGGGAAACCATCTACCGCAACGGCGAGCGCGCCGGCTGGCTGACTTCCGGCGGCTACGGCTACACTGTCGGGCAGTCCATCGGATACGGCTACATCCGCAATCCCGATGGCGTCGATGCCGATTACGTGCTGAGCGGGGATTACGAACTGGAAGTCGCCACCAAGCGGGTCCCCTGCAAGGTGCAGCTCAGCCCTCTTTATGATCCTTCGATGAGCCGGGTGAAGGCCTGAAAAGGCGCTCCACCATCATCAGGGGAAATAATTATTCAGTAATTGAACCAGACCAGGTTCAGTAGTCATGCACCCGTACGAGGCTCTGTGCGGCAGGTATCGGATTGGGGGCTCCTGCAAATGGAGCGACCCTTCATGCGCCGGGCCAGCGCAATCCGCACGCGGCGGGTGCTGCCCGGATTGCCGATGGCAATTGGTTTCGATCGGAAGGCCTCAAAAAATACATGAAAATTGCATGTTTTTGAGGCCTGCTGCGCCCGTTTTGACGCCGGTTTGCTTTGGCACTGACCGGCTGGGAGGGGGTAAAAGGCTTGCCAGTATGCCTCGTCTCCGAGCCGTCAAGGTCCGGCGGGCCCTCTTAAATATTGCAAAAATTGAAACTGTTGCCGTAGGCGCAGCGCCCGCGCATTTCGCCGTTCGTTAAGGATTAGGCCGGACTCTGGGTGCTGGAGTGTTTCACAGCCCGGAGAGTCCGATGAGCCGCATCGTGGATTGCTTAACCCAACAGCACAGTTACGGGCTTGTGGCGGTGGCCGCTCTTGTTTGTGTCACAGGTATCATTCTGACGGTTCGGCTGATCAACCGGCTGCCGGGGGTCAAGGGGCGGCGGCGGCTGGTTCAGCTCGGCCTGTCCAGCATGATTGCGGGGTCGACAATCTGGTCGACGCATTTCATCGCGATGCTGGCTTATGAGCCGGGCTTTGAGCATGGGTTCGAGCCGCTGGTAACAGCCCTGTCGCTGCTGGTTGCGGTAACCGGAGCGCTGGCGTCCAATGCCGTGCTTGCCTATGGCACAGGCCGGCATCCGGCGGTGCTGGCGGGGGCAATGTTCGGGGTGGCGGTTTCCGTAATGCATTATACCGGCATGCAGGCTTACCTGATCCCGGGGCAGCTGGAGTGGGAACCGGGCTATCGCGCCCTGTCCATTGGGATTGCAGCCGGCTTCGGCGCCTGGGGGTACGCCTTTGCAGCCAGGCGTGGGCTGGGCCTGCGCAACTGGGCGGTGGCCTCGGCGCTGCTGACGGCTGCCATCTGCGGCATGCATTTCACCGGCATGGGGGCCATCAATGCCCGTCTCAGCCCGCTGGTTGAGGTGCCCGAACAGGCAATTTCGGACACGGCGATGGGGCTGCTGAACCTGGGGATGATGGGGCTGATCCTGCTGACCGGGTTCGCCTCAGCCATCATTGAAACCAATGTCGAAAGCGAAGCGCGTGATCAGCTGGCGCATGCGGCGCTGCATGACCCGCTCACCGGGATGCCGAACCGGATGTGGCTGACCCAGTACCTGACGGCGCTGGAACAGCGGCTGCAGCATGATGAAACCGGGCATGCGGCAATTCTGACCATCGACCTGAACCTGTTCAAGGAAGTGAACGATCTGCATGGCCATGCGGCAGGCGACAAGGTGCTGCAGGCCGTTGCCCAGCGGCTGATGCGCCAGCAGGGGCCGGATGAACACATTGCGCGGGCTGGCGGCGATGAATTCGTGGCCGTCAAGCAGGAGTTCCGGCGGATTGAGCAGGTGCTGGCTTTTGCGGAGCGGCTGCACGCTGCGATCGTTGAGCCGATCGACATGGAGGATTTATCGGTCCGGGTAGGGGCCGCCATCGGGGTGGCCACCAGCCTGAAGGAAAGCCGGGACCCGCTGGAGCTGCTGCACAAGTCCGACCTGGCGATGTACCGGGCCAAATCCGACCCCGGCGGCGCGATCTGCCAGTTCAGCGAGGAAATGGACCGCCAGAGCCGGGAAAGGCTGCAGCTGGTACACGACCTGCGCCAGGCCTGCGCCGCCGGCCAGTTCGAGCTGGCCTATCAGCTGCAGAATGACCTCAGCACGCTGGAGCCGGTCGGCTTTGAGGTGCTGCTGCGCTGGAACCACCCGGAGCGCGGGCGGGTGCGGCCGGACGACTTCATTCCGGTTGCCGAGGAAACCGGCCTGATCCGGGAAATCGGGCATTGGGTTCTGCGCGCCGCCTGCAAGGAGGCGGCCGGCTGGGACCAGCCGTTTCATGTGGCGGTCAATGTGGCGCCGCAGCAGCTGGTGCAGCCTTCCTTTGTCGAGGATGTGATGGACATTCTTCTGGAAACCGGCCTGGCGCCGGATCGGCTGGAGCTTGAGATCACTGAATCCAGCATTATCGACGATCAGGCCCATACCCTGAAGGTGATGCACCAGTTGAAGGCCTACGGGGTGCGGATTGCAATGGATGACTTTGGCACCGGCTATTCGTCGCTGGCCACATTGCAGACCTTCCCCTTTGACAAGATCAAGATCGACCAGAGCTTTGTGCGGGGAGTACACAGGAACGCGCAAAGCGCGGCGATTGTCCGCTCGACGCTGCTCTTGGGGTCGGCTCTGGACATTCCGGTCCTGGCGGAAGGGGTGGAAGAGCTGGATGAGCTGAATTTCCTGCAGGCCGAGAAATGCGCTTCTGTGCAAGGGTTCTATTTCGGGACGCCGATGACTCAGGAGGAGATGCGGCGGATCGCCTGCGGGCCGGGAGGCGGCATAAAGCGTTCCGCGTGACCCTGGTGGCGTGCAGGCGGTGCGTGACAGTGCGGCCCGTGCCCGTTTGCGGTGCGCTGAGAGAGGCTGCAGCGTGCAGGGGAAGCTGCTAGAAATGCGGCAGGCAGGCGTATTCCGGGAGCAGGGCAGTGGCAGGCAATCCTTTTCTTGTGGACGGCAGTGGCGCAGGCCGCGCAACAGTGCTGCTGGCGCATGGCGCCGGTGCGGCCATGGACACCCCCTTCATGACGGCAATCGCCGCAGGGCTTGTGGAGCGGGGCCTGCGGGTGGCGCGGTTCGAGTTTGCCTATATGGCCGCGCGCCGCAGCGGCGGGCCGAAAAGGCCGCCGCCAAAGGCAGAGAAGCTGCAGGCGGAGTTTCTGGCGGCGGTTGACCGGCTTGCTTGCGACGGGCCGCTGATCATCGGCGGCAAGTCCATGGGCGGCAGGGTGGCAAGCCTGATTGCCGACGAACTTTTCTCCGCGGGGCGCATTTGCGGGCTTGTGTGCCTGGGCTACCCGTTTCATCCGCCAGGCAAGCCAGAGCGTCTGCGGACCGGGCATCTGGAGGCGCTGAACACGCCGGCCCTGATCTGCCAGGGCACCCGTGACCCCTTCGGCACGCAAGAGGAGGTGCAGGGCTATGCACTGTCTGCCGCGGTCCGTCTGCATTGGCTGGAGGACGGCAACCACGATCTGCAGCCGCGGAAAACAGTGACCGGCTTCGGCCAGGAGCATAACCTGGACGCGGCCTGCGCCGCGGTGTCCGGCTGGGCCAAGGGGCTGGAGTGACACCCGCCCGGCGGGCAGGAGGTTCCGCCGCGGCGGCCTGAAACCTCAGCTGGCGCCGGCGGCAAGCTCCGGCTGCGGTTTGGGCCAGGTGAAGCTGAATTCGCAGCCCTCGCCCGGCGCCGAGTGCACCAAGATCTTGCCGCCCGCCTGTTGCACGTGTTTCTGGACGATGGACAACCCCATGCCGCTGCCCTCCACTTGGTCGCGGGACTTCAGCGTCTGGAACATCTTGAAGATCTTCTCATGATACTTCGGTTCGATGCCGGGGCCGTCATCAGCAACTGAGAACAGCCAGTGCCCGCCTTCGTCCCGCAGCGACACATCAACAGTGCCGGCGCCTGTTTCGCTGTGCTTGATCGCGTTGGAAATCAGGTTGGCGAAAATCTGTTTCAGCGGCATATTCACCAGCTGGATACCCTCAAAGCCGGGATCGATGCGGATCGTGAAACCCTCAGGCTGGTCGATCAGCAGCAGCGCCTCCTTCAGCAATTCGGTGCCCGGCATCAGCTGCTGGTACCTGTGGTCGGTCTTGCGCCCGGCGCGGGAATACTCCAGCAAGTCGTCCAGCAGCCGGTCCATACGCAGCACTCTTGAGCGCAGCAGTTGCAAGTTTTCAAGGCTGTCTTCATCCAGCGTGTCCGCCAGATCCTCCTCGAGCCAGCTGGAGGCATTGTCGATCACCCGCAGCGGAGCCCGCAGGTCGTGTGAGGCGATATAGGCGAACTCATCCAGATCCCGGTTCGACCGTGACAGTTCCTCGACAAACTGCTCCCGCTCGGCATCGGCGCGCTTTTGCTCCGAGATATCGCGGACAATGCCGCTGAACAGGATATGGCCGCCGACCCGGATCTCGCTAACTGAAGCGGTAAGCGGGAAGATGCTGCCATCCTTGCGCTGCCCCTGGACCTCGCGGCTGGCGCCTATGAAGTTCCGCTGCCATGTCTGGAAGTAATCCCTCAGGTAGCTGTCGTGCTGCGATTTTTGCGGCTCTGGCATCAGGATGCTGACGTTGCGGCCAATGGCTTCCTCCTTGGTGTAGCCGAAGATTTTCCGGCATGCGCGGTTGTAGCTCAGGATCAAGCCTTGGCTGTCGATGGTGATGATGCCCTCGATGCTGTTATCGCGAATGGCTGTCAGCTCATTCTGTTTATGCTCCAGGGAGATCTGGATGGATTTCTGGCGGCAGACGATGAAGGCAAAGGCCCACAAGGCGCATACTGTCAGGCCCCTGTTGGTCAGCACGATCCATTCGTTAACCCCGCTGCGGTGGAACAGGATGTAGCCGAGAATGGTCAGCCCGGTGCCTGCCGCAGCATAGGAATAAGCGGCGCTGGGCGTGCCTGCCCATACCGCGCACAGGACAACCGAGGTGTAGATCAGGCCGGCCGCGACCCCCAGCGGTGTCAGGTAGTCGAACAGGAAGCCTGCGCAGATCAGCAGGGCGGCGGCCGCTTGCGCCCGCTGGCTGGAACTGACCGGCAGCAGGGGCCGCCGGTGCGTGTCAGCTTGCCTGGCAAATGTCATGTCTGTCAGTTCCCCTGTCTGTGAGCCGGGCGGCACAAAAGCCCGGCGCTGAAGGTGCGGCGCGTTCCGCAAACGGCCGCAGACGGTTCTGGCAGGGTACACCCTTTGCTTTCTTCATCAAGGAAAATACAACCTAAAGTTGCCGATTGCTGGGAGGTGCTGCACGGTTGCGGCACCTGCCGGGATGGCCGGAGCTGACGGCGGCCGGCGCAGTCTTTGCGCGCCGGAGTTAAGAGTTTTCTGTTGTTTTCACGGTATCCGGACGGCGAGCCATTTAGAATCAGGAACGTGCGGAGAAGTTCATTGTTTTTCATATCCAAGGCGGCCAAGGCCGGTGCACAGGATGACAGCGCCAAAATCATTGCTGATGTGGTCGATAGCACCCAGGCGGTGATCCGTTTCAAACCGGATGGCACAGTCCTGGCGGCCAACGGCAATTTCCTGGCAGCCTTGGGGTACAGCCAGGAGGAAATCACGGGCCGGCATCACGCGATGTTTGTGGCGCCTGACATTGCTGACAGCCCGGAATACCAAACCTTCTGGGCGGATCTGGCGGCAGGCCGGGTCAACACTGGTCAGTTCCCGCGGGTGACCAAGGATGGGGCGACGATCTGGATCCAGGCGACTTATGCGCCGGTCAAGGGGCCGGACGGCACTGTAGTGCAAGTGGTGAAAGTGGCCACCGATGTGACAGTGCGCCGCCTTGGCCTGCAGGAGATCGCCAGGGGGCTGGAGGCAATGAGCCAGGGGGATCTGGCGGTCCGTGTGAAACTGTCCGAACAGCCGGACATCGCGGCGCTGGGCGCGGCCTTCAACCGCTCCGCCGAACAGCTGCGGACGGCAATTGGCGCCGTCACCCAGGTGTCCGGGGCGGTGGGCCGCACGGCGGATGAGATTTCAAAGGCTGCCGGCGACCTGTCGCAGCGCACCGAAAGCCAGGCCGCCACGCTGGAGGAAACAGCGGCAGCCATCGAAGAGCTGACCTCCACCGTTCATTCCGCGGCAGAGGGTGCCGGGAAGGTGGAAGGCATCGTCAGCGAGGCCAAGACCGCGGCGGAGCGCAGCGGCCGGGTTGTCGAGGACGCGGTGGCGGCGATGTCGCAGATCGAGAGCTCCTCCGAGGAGATCGCCAAGATCATCGGCATGATCGACGACATCGCCTTTCAGACCAACCTCCTGGCGCTGAATGCCGGGGTGGAGGCGGCGCGGGCCGGCGAGGCAGGCCGCGGCTTTGCGGTAGTGGCCTCAGAGGTGCGGGCCTTGGCGCAGCGCTCAGCCGGGGCCGCTGGGGAGATCAAGCAGCTGATCAGCGAGAGCAAGCAGCAGGTGGCCAGCGGCGTCGATCTGGTGGGCCGCACCGGTGAAGAGCTGAAGCAGATCATTGAAAGCGTCGGCACCATCTCCAGCCATATCAGCGGCATTGCCACCGGCGCCAAGGAACAGGCCACCTCGCTGAGCGAGATCAACCAGGGCGTATCGCAGCTGGACCAGGTGACCCAGCAGAACGCCGCGATGGTGGAAGAGACCTCAGCCGCCAGCCAGCAGCTGTCCTCTGACGCAGGCCAGCTGACTCGCGAGGTGTCCAAGTTCAGCGGCTGCGGCGGCGCGGCGCCCGCGGCAACGCCGGGGGCGGAGGTGATCGCCTTCCGGCGCCCGGCGGTAGACCCTGCACAGGACACACTGCCCGCGGCGCAAGGCTGGGAAGATTTCTGACTCCGGCCGCCGGTGGCATCCCCGCGTGCTTGCCGGAATTGACGTGTTGACACTCTCCGTCTGTGCCGCAACGCTGGCTGCAAAAATGACGGGGTGAACACATGGAAAGCCAGGATGCGGCTGCATATCCGCTGGTCCGCCGGGCCGGGCTGAGCGGCATGCTGGTCAGTTTCGGTGGCAGCCTGAGCGAGGCGTCCAACCGCGCGGCGCTGGCATTCCGCACCGCGGTGGAGGCACTGGCACTGGAGGGCGTGGTGGAGACCATGGCCTCGCTGGCCTCGGTGTTTGTCCGTTTTGAACCCTCGGTGCTGCCGCACGGCCGGCTGGAAGATGCGCTGCGGGAGCTGCTTGCCACGCAGGACTGGCTGCAGGCGCCGTTGCCCGCCGGGCGCCGGTTCTGGCGGGTGCCCACCGTTTACGGCACCGATCTGGCACCCCAGCTGGCAGAGGCCGCCGATGCCGCGGGCATGAGCGAGGCGCAGGCCATCGACAGCCTGGGTGCGGCCCGGGTGCGGGTGCTGACCATCGGTTTCGCCCCTGGCCAGCCCTACCTCGGCTCGCTGGGGCCGGAGTGGAACCTGCCGCGGCAAACCGAGCTGACACCGATGGTGCCGCGCGGCGCGCTGGTGCAGGCGATCAGCCAGTTTGTGCTGTTTTCCAACCCGGCCCCGACCGGCTGGCGCCATGTCGGCCAGACCGGGATGACGCTGTTCAGGGCAGAGGCGGAGCAGCCCTTTGCCTTGCGCCCCGGTGACGAGATGCAGTTTGAACCGGTTTCCAAGCCGGACTTCCTGAAGCTCTGCGAAGACGATCCGCTGCGCGGCGGAGCGGCAGCTCAGGAGATCCAAGCATGAGCGGATTGAAGATCCTCCGCATCGGGCCCGCGGCGTCGGTTCAGGACCTTGGCCGTCCTGGGCTGCTGGGGCAGGGGGTGTCGCAGGGCGGTGCCGCCGATACGCTGGCGCTGGCCGAAGGCGCGGCGCTGTTGCGCCAGGACCCGGGCCTTGCGGCGCTGGAGATGGGCGGTATGGGCGGCGAGTTCGAGGCTGCCGGGCCGGTGCGCATAGCGCTGACCGGCGCGCCGATGGCGGCGGCTCTGGATGGCGAAGCACTGGCCTGGAATGCCTCGCACCGGATGGAGGCGGGGCAGCGGCTGTCCATCGGTGCCGCCCGCGGAGGTGTCTATGGCTACCTGCACCTGGGCGGCGGCATCGCCACGGAACCGCTGCTGGGCGCGCGCGCCGTGCATATGATGGCCGGGCTGGGCCGGGCGGCTGAGGCCGGAGACCTGCTGCCCGCCGGGACGGGCCAGAGCAATGAGGCCGGACTGGTTCTGGATGCCGAAGAGCGGTTCAAGGGCGGCGAGCTGCGGATCGTCGAAAGCTTCCAGAGCCACCTGTTTCCCGCGGCGGTCCGCGCCCGTTTTGCCGCCACTGCCTTCAGCCGCGGCAGCCGCGCCAACCGGATGGGGGTGGAAATGGTCTCGGACGGCGAAGGCTTCGCCGCCGAGGGCCAGCTCAATATCCTGTCCGAGGTGATCCTCCCCGGTGACGTGCAGATGACCGGCGACGGCAAGCCGTTTGTGCTGCTGCGCGAATGCCAGACCACCGGCGGTTATCCCCGGATCGGCACCGTTCTGCCCTGCGACCTGCCCAGGGTGGCGCAGGCGCAGGCGGGCGCGGCGCTGCGGTTCCGCTGGATCAGCCTGGAGGAAGGGCTGGAGATCCAGGCCAAATTCGAGAAAACACTGAAGGCCCTGCCCGCAGCCTGCCGCCCGCTGGTGCGCGACCCGGCGGCGGTCCGGGACCTGTTGTCCTATCAACTGATCAGCGGCGCCGTCTCGGCGGAAGCCGACCCGTTCGCAAAGGGAGAATACGCATGACCAAGACAGTCGACCTGAACGCCGATATGGGCGAAAGCTTCGGCCCCTGGGCCATGGGCGATGATGCGGCGCTTCTGGACATCGTCTCCTCCGCCAATATCGCCTGCGGCTTTCACGCAGGCGACCCAGACGTGATGGCGCAGACAATGGCCCTGGCGCGGGACAACGGCGTCGGCATCGGTGCCCACCCCGGATTTCTGGACCTGCAGGGCTTCGGGCGGCGCAAGATGCATGTGCCGCATGGCACCCTGGCGAACATGATCCGCTATCAGCTGGGTGCCGCCCGGGGCATGGCGCAGGCGGCGGGCACCCGGGTGCGGCACCTGAAACTGCACGGGGCGCTTTCCAACATGGCCTGCGTCGATCACGCGATGGCGCGCGCCTGCTACCAGGCGGCGCTGGATGTGGACCCGGACATCATCATCATGGTGCTGGCCGCCACCGCCATGGAGGAGGTGGTGCGCGAGCTCGGCTGCAACTGGTGCGGCGAGATCTTTGCCGACCGCGCCTATAATGACGATGGCACCCTTGTCGACCGCTCGCTGCCGGGCGCCGTCATTCACGACCCGGCGCTGGCAGGCCCCCGCATCCTGCAGATGGTAGAGGAGGGGGCGATCATCACTGAAAGCGGCAAGCGCATCCCGGCGCCGATCGACACCATCTGCCTGCACGGGGATACCGCCGAGGCGGTGCAGCTGGCCCAGTCCGTCCGCACCAGCCTGACGGCAGGCGGCATCTCCATCCGGCGGTTCCCGGGCCGCCAGGGCTGACGGGGCCGGGCCGGGGGGGGCAGCAACCGGCCGCCAGTGCGGGCGCCGGCACTGCGGCGGCCAGAGAATCCGGGGAATCGGCGGCCAAATCCCCAGGCCGCGAGTCGCCCCGGCAAGTGCGTCTTGTATGGGGGTGAAGAGTGACCCCAACATCTAGTGGCGCGGCCTTTGCGCCCGTTCTTGTTCCCAGTCCGCTTGCAGTGATCAAGCCAGCCCGCGGCGCCGCGCAGGCCTGTTTTGCATCGATTAAATTATTGATTATAAACGATTACTGTCCGGTCTGCGCAAAAAGTCATGGAAACTTCAAAAAAGGGGTTGCGACTCTCCGGCGCTAAACATAGAACACCCCTCACCGGCGGCGCTGAGGCGCTGACGGTCACCACAGAGGGTTAGCTGGAACGGCGGCGCAGCAAGAGATTGGAGCGCAGCCGGATCGTTGTCTCTCAGAGGTGATGCTCTTTGACATTGATGGATGACTGAAGAGATATGCGGGCGGTTTGGGTTCATTTCGATGGATCAGCCTACTGTATATCGCGCTCATAGGGTTTTGCCCGATGATTGAGTGTCAGCTT
>NZ_JAHVJQ010000013.1 GCF_019801145.1 Leisingera aquaemixtae | reverse complement strand
CCCGACACGCCAACAGCACGCCAACCAACTGGGGCCGAAACCGGGGGCCTTTTCGGGGCTAACGGGTGCGCCGGATGCTTGTTTTCTTGTGTGAGAGGCCGATGGCTGGGGTGGTAGGATTCGAACCTACGGTACACGGTACCAAAAACCGCTGCCTTACCACTTGGCTACACCCCATCGGTGAGGCGCTGTCTAAAGTTTGTTGCGGGGGGGTGCAAGGGGGTTTTTGAAAAAAAATGCAGTTCTTTTTCCGGCTGCTCCGGAAATCCTTCCGCGCTCCTTGCCGCGGGGGCGGAGAGGGCATCAAGCTGTGCTAGAAAACGGCTTTATTTCAATGCGATGACTGGTTCTGGAGGCGCTGCTTTCGGGGGCGGGGAGGCCCGGAAATGCGCCGCTGAAGCGGAGGCGGATGGCTGCCGGGAGGGCGCGGAACGGCGGTGCGGGACAGGGGCCGGCCCGCTGCGGGGCCGGCTCTGGCGGAGGTGCTCTCAGGAGCCCCAGATCGCCTGATGCGCCTCTTCGCCGCTCTCGAAGATATGCGGCTGCACGCCGCGGCTGGCGAGCTCGCCCTGCATCTTCAGGCGCATGAAGGCGCTGGTGGTGTAATGGGCTACCGAGGCGCTGTTTGCCTCCAGCGTCCGGCCGACCGAGGCGGAATAGTCGTCCTGCAGGTCCTCGGCGATGCGGAAGCCGTTCTGGTTCATCACCATGTTCACATCCCGGCCGCTTCTGGCAAAGGCGTCCCGCAGCACGCGGTCCAGATCCTCGACATCCTGCTTCTTGCGGACGCTCCAGCCTTCGAGGTTGAGGAACATGGTGTGGCGGGCGGCGTCATAGGTGACGCGTTCGGAGAGATTGAGGTTCAACAGGTCGTTCATCAGCCCCATCGGCTCATCCCGGAAGATGCGTGCATCCATCAGGGCGACATTTTCGATGATGGGCTTGAACTCCATCTGATCCAGAATGTCGCGCTGCAGGTCGATGCCGGGGGCAATCTCGATCAGTTCCAGCCCCTTGGGGGTCAGCTGCAGCACGCAGCGTTCGGTCACATACAGCACCGGCTGCGAGCGCTTGGAGGCGTAAGGCCCTGAGAAGGTGATCTGTTCGATCAGGCGCACGAACTTCTTGTTGCGGCCCTCCTGGACGATGCGCAGCTCGCCGTTTTCCACCGCCACTTTCAGCCCGCCGGCAGTGAAGGTGCCGGCGAAGACCACAGCGCGGGAGTTCTGGGAGATGTTGATGAAGCCGCCGCAGCCGTTCAGGCGGCCGCCGAAGCGGGAGGCGTTGACACTGCCCTCGGCATCGCATTCGGCCATGCCGAGGCAAGTGAGGTCCAGCCCGCCGCCGTCGTAGAAATCGAACATCTGGTTCTGGTCGATGATGGCGTCGGCATTGGCGGAGGAGCCGAAGCTTGAGCCGCCTGCCAGCACCCCGCCGACGGCGCCGGCTTCGGTGGTGAGGGTGATATAGGGAGTGGCCTTTTCCTCGTTGGCCACAGCGGCGACGCCGTCAGGCGCGCCGACGCCGAGATTCACGGCGCCGTTGGGCGGCAGCTCAAACGCCGCGCGGCGGGCGATGATCTTGCGCTGGTCCAGCGGCATCTTGGGGATGCCTTCAACCGGCACCCGGATTTCGCCCGAAAGCGCGGGATTGTGCTGCACGCCGTAGTTCATCCGGTGCATCTCCGGATCGTCGGCTACGCAGACGCAATCCACCAGCAGGCCGGGGATCTTCACGTCCTTGGGCTTGATCGAGCCGTCCTCGACGATGCGTTCCACCTGGGCGATCACGATGCCGCCGTTGTTGTGGGCGGCCATCGCCTGGGCCAGGCAGTCCAGCGTCAGCGCCTCGCGCTCCATACTGATGTTGCCGGAACGGTCGGCGCTGGTGCCGCGGATGAAGGCGACGTCGATCTTGGTCGCCTTGTAGAATAGCCATTCTTCACCATCGACCTCGTGGTAGCGGACGATGTCCTCCTCGGTCACTTTGTTGACCTTGCCGCCGCCGTGGCGCGGATCGACATAGGTGTGCAGGCCGACCTTGGAGAACAGGCCGGGCTGGCCGGCGGCGCAGGCGCGGTAGAGCTGCGAGATCACCCCCTGGGGCAGGTTGTAGCCGCAGATCTTGTTCTCCTGTGCGGCCTGGGCGACCTTGGGCATACGGCCGAAGTTGCCGGCGATCACCCGGCGCAAGAGACCGTCGTGATGCAGCCGGCCGGTGCCCAGCCCCTTGCTGTCTCCGGCGCCTGCGCACATGATCAGCGTGAGGTCGCGGGGTGCGCCTTCTGCCAGGAAGCGCTTTTCCAGCGCCGCGTGCAGCATTTCCGGGATGCAGCTTTGCACAAAGCCGGTGGTGGTCACGACGTCGCCGTCGCGGATCAGCGCCATTGCCTGGTCTGTGGTGGTTGTCTTGTCTTTCATGGCGGCGCGTCCTCCCCGATCCTGTCGCCCTCCGCCATGCCGTGCAGCGCTGCGGAGATTTGATCGGGAATCTTAGGCGCGGGACGGGCCGCTGCTGTCCATTGATTGCGTCAGCAGACAATGGAGTTACGACATCGCGGCCGGGCAGCCGGCTGTGAAGTTTCCGATCGGCGGCGGCACTTTCCGCGCCGGGCGCAAATGTATGCCGCCGCCGGCTGAAACCGTCAGAAAAAGCTTGCGCCGGAGTCGAGCCAGTCGTCCAGCGTGATGCCCTCAAAGGTCACGGAACAGTTGTTGCCGAAGGTGAACATCAAGCCGTTTTCTGTATCCTGCGCCTGCGCGGTGAAATCGTGCGGGCCGGTAATCTTGGTGAAATCGGTGCCAAGCTCGAAGTCGGAAACCGTATCATTGCATCCCTGCTGGCTGTTGAAGACAAAGCAGTCGGCGCCTGCGCCGCCGGTGAGGTAATCGTCCCCCATGCCGCCTTTCAGGGTGTCCCGGCCTGCGCCGCCGTCCAGGGTGTCGTTGCCGCGGTTGCCAAGCAGGCGGTCCCTGCCGCCGCCGCCGGACAGCTCGTCCCAGCCCTTGCCGCCAGCCAGCCTGTCGGCCCCGGCGCCGCCATCCAGGCAGTCTGCCCCGGTGCCGCCGGCCAGGCTGTCGCGTCCGCCGCCGCCTTGCAGGTCGTCGGCGCCGGCCAGCCCGGCCAGGACGTCATCGCCCCTGCGGCCAAAGATGAAGTCCTGTCCGCTGCCGCCTGCAAGCAGGTCGTCATCGACGGTGCCGGCAATCCGGTTCATCGCGGCAAAGACGTCCTTTTGCAGCGCCTGCACATCGGTGTTGCGCAGGATGACGTCGGACAGGCTCGTGTCCCAGAGCGCTTTCAGCTCTTCCGCCGGAATGCCTTCGCGCCCTTCGCTCCAGAACGGGTCGCCGTCGCGCAGGCGGGTGAACTGGTCGATCATGACCAGTGCGAAGGTTTCACCCAGCAGCCCGTTGCCAATGGCGTCTTCGGCAAGGCCGCCGGTCCAGGCGTCCACCAGGTCTGTGTCGCCATAGGCCAGTTCGAGCTTGGCGGCCAGCGCAGCGTCCGAGGTGATGTCGGAGAAGGTTTCGGCGCGGGACAGGCCCAGGGCTTCGCGCAGGTCATTGTAGCTGGCCACACCCATGTCGCGGCCGCGCTGGATGTTCAACGCCGCCAGGTCCAGCCCGCCGGCACCCGGCGGCCCGAACAGGAAGGAACGCACGTCCTCCACCACCTGGGTGTCGATGGCTTCGGAAGTCTGGGTGGCAGCCCCGCGCAGGACATTTTCGATCATGCTGTCCTGGCTGACCAGATGCGGCTGGAAAAACGCATCGCGCAGAGCCAGCGGGTCCAGTTGGGTGCCATTTTCGGTGACCCGCTGCAGATTGGCCGACAGCAGCGTATGCCCCAGCCGGTAGACGGCGCCGGAAAATTCGATCGCAATCCCCGGATTCACGTCCGGGTCATAGCCCTGGTAGGCGCCAAAGGCATCATCGCCAAGCAGGATTGGCAAAAATTCCTTGAAGGTGATCGCCTGCACCAGCGCCTCGACCCGGGCGCGGGCGGCCTCGAACAGTTCATCATCCGTCAGCAACGGATCCCTCGCCGCCAGTTCCTCGACCAGCCGGTTGTGCTCGCGGGTGAACAGCGTGTGCATCGAGGTCAGGGCAACATTTTCGGCGGCACGGACATCGCCGGTCAGAAAGCCATCGCCTTCGAGATTCAGGAAATGTTCCTCGGTCATCTTCAGCTTGCCGCCTTCATCCCGCATTGCCGCGACCATCTCTTCGGTTGAACCGTAGATCATCGAGGCGTCGATGCAGGCGGTGATCTCATTCAGGAATTCACCCTCGTGCTGTTCCACACGGGTGAACGGAATGATGGCTTCGCCGGTGCCGAAGGGATCAAAGAACGGATCGCCGGCCGGAACCTCGATGTTTGCCTCGATACCGCTTTCGGCCCCGGTCAGCGACAGATCGTGGTCCAGAAACTGGCCCCAGATCCACAGGAAGTCCGAGGCTCCGGCGGCATTGACTGTCTCGCCGTCCTGCGCCGACAGAAGGTTTGAAAGCACGCGCGCGTTCGGCCGGTCTGCACCCGCCATTTCGCCATCCGGCCCCAGCGCGCTGCCGGCCATTCTCAGAAGTTCAGTGCCGGTTGCGCCCCAATCGGGATTGTCTGGATTTGCGGACGTGCCATCGGAGGGCCGTGGGGCCCCGATCTGTAAACTGGACATGTGATCCCCCAATCACTCGTAAAAACAGCCACCGGAAATGCCATCGCGCGGACCGGAAACGCCAGCGCGTCCAGTACCGGTAAATGCTTTATCCCCCGCAGATGCAGCCATGCCGGGCTGCACCTTCACAGGTAGCGCTTCACGATTTCGTGTCAAACCGTGTGCCTGCGTGAAGGAGCCGGTGCGGATGGCCTGCACCTGCCTTGGAGAAGCAGTGCGCAGGACCGGAAATCTCAGGCCGGCCGGGCCTTCTGCTCTGCTGGGGCCGACGTCCAATAGGCGATGTATTCAAGCAGTTCCTTCTTGCGCACGGGTTTGGACAGAAAGCCCGTCATCCCGGCTGCGCGGCAGGCGGCCTCATCCGCGCTCAGCACATTTGCGGTAAGGGCAAGAACCGGGCAGGGGGCGCGGCCGTTTTCCTGTTCCCAGGCCCGCAGGCGGCGGGTGGCTTCAAGCCCGTCCATCACCGGCATCGACATGTCCATCAGCACAAGATCGAAGGTCTGCGCCGCAAATGTGCTGACCGCCTCCTGTCCGTTGCTGCACATGGTCAGCTGGATGCCAGTCGGGGCCAGCATCTTCTTCAGGACCAGCTGGTTGGTCCGGTTGTCCTCAGCCGCCAGCACCCGCAGATGGCTGAGGCTGCCCGGTGCTTGCGCCGCTCCGGGATGCAAGGGGGCGGGCGATTGCGCCGCGCCGGGGCCTATTGCTTCCTGCAGCGCCTGCAGCAGCAGCCGGTTGCGGGCAGGTTTCATCAGCACATGCACGGTCTTGCAGCTTCTGAGCGCCTGATAATCCGCCAGCAGCTGGCTGCCGGCGCAGAACACGATGGGTAGCTCCCGGCAGCCCGGCAGCGCGTGCAGACACTGGCAAAAATCTCTGGCGTGCTCCAGCGGCAGGCTGGTTTCCACCAGCACCAGATCCGGCCGCCTCTGTTCTGCCGCCATCGCCTGCAGCTGTGACAGCAGCTCCGGCAGCCCGTCTGGGGCCAGCGTACCTGCCCCCCAGTATTCTAGCTGCCGCAGCCGCACCTCGCGGGAAAACGCGAGGTCCGAGACGACCGCCACCTGCTTGCCCGCCAGCGGCAGTGTGCGGGTCGCGGCCGGAGCGGCCACCGGCAAGGGCAGGCAGACCGTGAAACAGGAGCCTTTGCCCGACTCCGAAACCACGTCAATCCGCCCGCCCATGGCCTTGGCCAGGCGCGCGGAGATGGCCAGCCCCAGCCCGGTGCCTTCGAACCGCCGCGCGGTGGTGCTTTCGACCTGTTCGAATGCGTGGAAAATCTGGCTGATACTGTCTTCGGGTATGCCGACGCCAGTGTCGCGCACGTCAATGCAGAGCGGGATGCCGTGGCAGGTGTCGTAGTTTAGGGTGATGCTCACATGGCCCTTGAGCGTGAATTTGACGGCATTGCCCACAAGGTTCATCAGGATCTGCCGCACCCGGCCGCTGTCGCCGGTGAAGACTGCCGGGGTACCTTCGGGAATGTCGATGCAGACTTCCACTCCTTTGGCGGTGGCGCTGGGCGACATCAGCGTGGCCACGTCATAGATCACGTCGCGCAAGTTGAATGGCTGCTCCAGCAGCTGCGCCTTGCCGGCCTCCAGCTTGGAGAAGTCCAGGATATCGTTGACAATGCGCAGCAGCGCCTCGGAAGAGGCCAGAATGGTGCCGGCGCAGGACTGCTGTTCGGGGGTCAGGCTGGTTTCGTTCAGCACCTCCGCCATGCCCAGCACCCCGTTGATCGGGGTGCGGATCTCGTGGCTCATGGTAGCCAGAAAGCGGGATTTCGTCTCGGTGGCAGCTTCGGCCCTGGCTTTTTCCTGCAGCAGGCGGTCGGCGATCCGCTTCTTTTCCTCCAGGCTGGTTTCCAGCGTGTCGAGCGCGGCAAAGACGGCGGCAATCTCATTGTCGCCTTCCGGGGCTTCCGGCTGCTCGCGGGTGGCCAGCCGCCGCAGCTTCCGGGCGGCCTGCTGCATTGCGGCAGAGAAGCCGCGCGCCTTGCGAATGGCAAACATCAGCGCTGCGGCCATCAGCAGCGTGGTTCCGGACAGCCCTAGCACCAGGATGCGGGTTAGGGTTTCCTTTGCCTCCGCTGCTGCCGTTTCCGCATGCTGCGCCGCCAGCGCCGTTACGGCCGCCGCCTGCTGAGTCACCGTCTCGCTGCTCATCGTGAGCGAGCTGAGGGTGGGGATGTGCTGCGCGGGCTTGATGCCAAGAAGCACAACCGCCTTGACGCACCACTCCGACAGCGCGGTGTCCAGCGCCACAACCTGCTCCCGCAGCGGCGGGGTCAGCGGCAGACGCATCAGCGCTCCCAGATCACCGTTGATCTGATTCAGATACGCATGAAACTGGCGCGCCACCTCCTGCTGCTGGACCAGCCGTGTCATGGCCAGCACGTCCTGGGCATAGACCTGGGCAGCTGTGATGCCGGCAGTGACGCTGCTGGTCCGGCGGGTGACTTCCAGTGAGGCCTCGAGCACGGCATCCTTGCGGGCAGAAGCAAAGAACGCCATGCCGCCGACCAGCAGTGCCGCCAGCAAGGCCGCGACTGCGATCACCAGGACCGGCAGGACGATGGAGCGCCTGATGCTCATGACTGGAAGCCTTCAGCCGCCTGCATCAGTTGGCCGGCAAAATAGGGGTTGGCACATCGGTTTCCGTATCGGTCAGCGTTTCGAGAAAGGCGATCAGATCCGAAATCTCCTCTTCCGGGATGGCAAACCCATTGATCTCCGGAGAGCGGCCGGCCTCAGCGCCGCCGGCTGCATAGTGGCGGATCACTGCGCGCAGCGATCCCAGGGAGCCGTCGTGCATAAAGGGCGCCCGCAGCGCGATATTGCGCAGGCCGGGGGTCTTGAACCGGAAGTTCATGTCCTCATCCCGCGGTTCCAGCCCGCCAGCACCCAGGTCGCTGCCCCGCAGCCCGATGTCATGCAGCTGGTTGTCCGTGAACATCCAGCCGGTATGGCAGGATGCGCAATTGGCGCGTCCGGTGAACAGCGCATAGCCGCGTTTGGCAGCCTCGGAAACCGCGGTCTCATCCCCTTCCACCCAGCGGTCGAAACTGGCTACGCCGCTGACAATGGTGCGCTGGTAGGTGGCCAGTGCTTTCAGGATGGTCTCCTTGCGGATGCCGCGGTCTGGAAACAGCCGTTCGAACCAGGACTTGTACTCGCGCACGGCCGTCAGCCTGGCAATGATGCCGTCGAAGGTGGCGTTCATTTTCGTCGGGTCTGTGATCGGTCCGATCGCCTGTTTCTCCAGGCTGGTTGAACGCCCGTCCCAGAGCAGCGGCATGATCCAGGCAGCATTCAAGAGCGTCGGCGCATGGCGGAGCACCGGCGTATTCGCTGCGCCGATGGGTTTTGGCACCGGCACTTCCCAGCCGAAGGACGGGTTGTGGCAGCTGGAGCAGCTGATGTTCTGCCCGCCGGAAAGGCGCGGATCGAAGAACAGCATCTTGCCGAGAGTGGCAAGTTCCCGGCTATAGGGGGCCTCATCAGGAAACGGCACCGTGTCCGGCCGACGGAACGTGTCGAGCCCGGCCGGCCCGGCCAGGCTCTGAGCAGTCCAAAACAGCAGCGGCAGCACGGCAGCGGCAGCAGCTTTCCACCGCATTCAGGACCTCCTCTTCCATTCCAGACCTTTGTTAACCGGAATATCACTGTCTGAGAAGGCCGTTAAAATTGCGTGAGCCAGGCCTTTATTGCCGCACCCTCAGGCGCGGCCTAGGGCTGTGCTTTCGACACCTTCTTCGGGCCGAGCCGCCGGGTGACAAGCCAGGGGCCGGTTTTCAGCACCATCAGCGCAAAGCCTGCGGTCCACAAGACGGCAGAGACCGTGATGCCGTCCCAGCCAGCGGCCAGTTCCGTGCTGCCCGCGATGCGCGCCGCGGCGGCGCCCAGCAGCAGCATGAAGGCAACGGTCAGGGCAGGGCCGGCCGCCAGCGGACGGCCGCTGTGGCCCATGGTGGCGCGCATCATCACCGCAAGCGTCATGCCGCCAATGGCACCGATGCCCAGGATATGCGCCGCCGCCGCCGGCTCCAGCAGTCCGAAGGGGACGCCGCCCGCAGCGATCAGCCCCGCGGGTATCAGCGCATAGGCCAGGTGCAGCATCAGCAGCAGCGGATCGGGCAGGGTGGCAAGGCCGCGCCAGCGTGCCAGCCGCAGCGTGTGCAGCAGGCCTGCACCCAGCAGAAGCGCGCCGCTGACAGCGGCCCAGGGCGCCGCGGTCCAGGCCAGCAGCGCCGCCGCGCCGAAGACCAGCGTCACGGCGTCGAATTTGCCAAAGGGCACCGGCATCTTTTCCGCCCCGTGCTTGGCCAGCCAGTTGCGGGTGAAGCTGGGGATGATCCGGCCGCCGATCAGCATGATCAGGAAGATCAGAACCGCAATGCCCAGGCGGCGCGAGACATCGGCCGCGCCCCCGGACATCGCCTCGATGTGGAAGCAGGCGTTGGCCACGCCCAGCAGGGTGACCGGCACCAGGACCTTGAGGTTGCGCCAGTTTTCACCGGCGATGATTTCCCGCGCGATCATGGCAATCACCGCGGCCAGAAAGGCGCAGTCGGCAGCCATCACCCCCAGCGCGGGCAGCCCCAGCCAGCCCGCCGCCGCCAGCCGCCCCAGCAGCCACAGGCCGGACAGCAGCGCCAGCGGCCAGCCGCGCGCGGGCAGCCGCCCGGTCCAGTTCGGCACCGCGGTGAACAGGAAACCCGCCACCACCGCAGCGCCATAGCCGAAGATCATCTCGTGAATGTGCCAGTCGGAAGGCTGGAACACGCCGCTGTATTCCAGGCCGCCCTGCCAGATCAGCAGCCAGGCGGGAACCGCCAGCAGGGCAAACAGGCAGGCGCCCAGGAAAAACGGCCTGAAGCCGAAGGAAAAGAGAACAGGTCCGGTGTATTCGGTTCGCGCAGCCATGAAGGCCTCCAAGCGTCCGGGCAGATGAAAGGCGGGCGGCACTGGTCAGGTGCCGCCCGCCGGCTCAGCGCAAGGGACGCAATCTTTCGCCGAACCCCGTGGATCAGCACCGGCGGGCAGGGAGGAGGGAGGCTCTCCCGGTTCCGGATTCCCGTTTTTTCCCGCACGGTTGTTTCCTCTGGCGTCACTATGCGATAACGGCGGGGTGATCTCTTTGTCCTTCAGCAAACTTGCGGTGCATTCTTGTCCAAGCTCGACGAAAGCCTCCTGACCGGGCTGCCGCCCTTCAGCCTCCTGGAGCGCAGCCAGATCCGCGAAATCCTCGATCAGGCGCTGCCCAAGCGCTATGACGAGGGGGCGGAGATCTTTCACGAAGGCCATGACGCCGAGCGGTTTCACCTGCTCTTGGACGGCTACATCCGGGTGGTGAAGACCACCGAGGGCGGCGAGCAGATCATCGCGCTGCATATTTCACCCGGCCAGCTGTTCGGCATCGCGCCGGCACTGAACCGCGACACCTATCCGGCCACCGCGGTGGCGGCCTCGGAATCGCTGGCACTGTCCTGGCCGGTGCGGTTGTGGGGAGAGTTTACCGCCAAGTACCCGGGTTTTGCCTCCGAAAGCTACAGCACCCTGGGCCAGCGGCTGGGGGAGATGCAGACCCGGATCACCGAGCTGGCCACCCAGGCGGTGGAGCAGCGGGTGGCGGCGGCGCTCTTGCGGATGGTGAATCAGTCGGGCCGCAAGGTGGAGGAGGGGATCGAGATCGCCTTCCCGGTGACCCGCCGCAACATCTCCGAGATGACCGGCACCACGCTGCACACCGTCAGCCGCCTGCTGTCGGCCTGGGAGAAGGACGGCATCGTGCATTCCACCCGCAAGCACATCGTGGTCACGGCCCCGCATAGGCTGGTGGTGCTGAGCGGGGCGCAGGGGTAGGGGGCAAACCAGACATCCGGCATAGAACGCCAAATGTCTGGTTCAGGATGAAACCTGGCGTCACTCGCGCCCCGATGTGTCCCACCAATGCGGTTGCATGAACTGCGGGATCGCCTGTGTCTTGCCGCTCAGTTTCCCGACCGTTCCGGGTGTCAGCTCAAGTGCCATCCATGCCTCCGGTGCTGTCAGCAGATCCGGGTAAGGCGTCTGTTTGTCAGTCGGCGCAAAACCATACCGAGGGTAAAAGGCCGGGACGCCCAGCACGAACACAGCATCCGCTCCAATAGACTTCAGGTGTTCGATACTGGTTTCCATCAACTCCTTGCCAACGCCGTGGCCTTGGAAGACCGGTGACACGCCGCAAGGTGCGAGCAGGTAGCACTTTATGTCCGGGCGGTCCTCGAAGACAAATGGCGTGAACAGCACGTTACCTGCAAACTGCCCGTCGCGTTTTACACTGATCGAGACCGTGTCCGGGTGGTTGAGGAAGCTTTCCGCAAGTTTTGCGATTTCCGGTCCTTCTTCTTCGCCGAATGCCAGGCGGTGAACATTTATGATGCTCTCTTTTATCGTTTGGTCCATTTCAGTATTCCTTGTGATGAGTGGTTCGCGCGCCGGGCAATGACGTTGCATGCGGCGCGCACCGGTTGGCCATCCCCCGCAAGGGACGGCCTGTTGAAAGAGAGTCAGGCACCGGGCATTGACATCTTCCGGTTTACCTGTCCGGACGGTTCATGGATCTCGTCCTTGATAAACTCGAAACCGTAGCGTTCGTAGAACGGCCGCCCGATGGCGTTGTCGCGGAAGACCTCGACCTTCAGCGGCCCTTTCAGGCCAACGGCATGATCGACAAGCGTCTTTCCATACCCTCTGCCATGCCTGGATGGGTCCAGAAACAGGCCACCGATTTCATTGCCAAGCAGGGCAATGAAACCAATGACAGTTCCTGCTTCCTCCAGCACATAGGTTTCCGCATTGGGCAGATAGATGTCGCGCATTGCCTGCCGCACCTCTGCCACGAATTCCCGGGTGAGGAACGGATGAGCGAGCGCGTTGGCCTTTTGCCAAACAGCAATCACCGTCTCGGTGTCATCGGCGTGATAGGGGCGGATCGAAATAGTGTTGTCTGTCATTTGCTTACCCTTGTCTATCGCTGGTTCATTTGCGCACGCACGGATTGGTTCCCTAAATGCGTAATGCGATAGGGGTGGCCATTCTTCGATTTGATGAAGCGCTTGTCTTTCAGGCGCTTGAATACGTCCATCGTGCAGGCTGAGAAGACAAAGCCGTCACGTGTAAAACACTGAACGGATTGCACCTTACCATTGTCAGCGCGCGTGTATTTTATCTCGCCACCTAAGGCGAGCTCATGCAAAACACGTTGCTCGTGCTTTGAGATGTTCATTGGGATGTCTCGATTTTATGAAAGCACAGAAACAGGGCACCCAGCGTAGCGCGTGAGTGTGCCTATCTTTGTTGGTGTTCCTGAATTTGCTTCGCCAGGAACGGGCGTTAGGCCCGGGTCTCTTTCATAAAATCTCCATTGCAAGAGGCAACTCGCCTCAAGCGCCTCTCGTACTTAGGCTCCAACTTTAGAAACGTCAATTGGCTTGGCAAAGGAGCGGCGCGAATCCAGCGGAGCTTCGCTGCAGGGGAATCCTTGGTGCGTTTGGGCTCGCTGAGGTCACTCCTTCCAAAACGCGGGCTATGCCCCCACCATCCCCCGCAGCTGCTCCCGGAACGCCATCTCCTCCAGCCCGTATTCCTCGCAGGCGTCGATCAGCGTGTGGAACGGCGCGATCGGGCAGCCGGGGCAGAGCATCTGGCGGCGCATGAATTCGCCGGCGCAGTCGGGCCAGTGGTGGAACAGTTCTGACAGGGGCAAGTCGGGGTCGTCGAAGTCGGGTCGGCGCATCGGGCTTCCTCCTTTTCCTGCATCTTGCGTGCAGCAATGCGCCCGGTCTTTGCGCTTCAACAACATATGAGACGGTGCGCGGGTTTACGCAGAATACATCCGCAACTGTACTCAGGACCGCGATATGTCAGAGATACTTACCAAGTCGCGGGCCAGGAACGTGTTCTACGGGGGCTCCTTGTTCTTCGTCGTCGTGTTCGTGGCCATGACCGCGCATAGCCACCGATTCATCGTAAACAAATCCACAGCTGGCATGGAGCTGACCGACGAGGTGCGCCAGGGCAAGCACGTGTGGGAGCGCCACTCCTGCATCAACTGCCACACGCTGCACGGCGAGGGCGCCTATTTCGCACCCGAAGTCGGCAACGTCATGACCCGCTGGGGCGTGCTGGACGACCCCGAAGGCGCCTATGAAATGCTCGACGGCTGGATGAAATCGCAGCCCTCCGGCGTCGAGGGCCGCCGCCAGATGCCGTTCTTCGACCTGACGGAAGAAGAGACCAAGGCCTTGTCCGAATTCCTGCGCTGGGCGGATCAGACCGATACCCAGAACTGGCCGCCGAACGACGCAGGCTGAGGGAGAGAAACAATGAAATATCAATCTCAAAAAGTGGCCTATGCCTATTTCATGGTGGCAATGGGCCTGTTTGCCATTCAGGTTCTGGGCGGCCTTCTGGCCGGCTGGATCTATGTCTGGCCGAACACGCTGAGCGAGCTGCTGCCGTTCAACATCGTGCGGATGCTGCACACCAACGCGCTGGTGGTCTGGCTGTTGCTGGGCTTCTTCGGCGCCGCCTATTACCTGATCCCCGAGGAATCCGAGCGTGAACTGTTCTCGGTCAAGCTGGCCTATATCCAGCTGGCGATTCTGGTGGTCGGCACCTTGGGCGCCGTCGGTTCCTACCTCGTCGGCATCCACGGCGGGCGGGAGTTCCTGGAACAGCCCTTGTGGGTCAAGTTCGGCATCCTGGTTGCGGCGGTGATCTTCCTCGTGAACATCTCGCTGACCGTGCTGGCGGGCCGCAAGACGGCGATCACCAACATCCTGCTGATGGGTCTGTGGCTGCTGTCGCTCTTGTGGATCTTTGCCTTCATCAACCCGGACAACCTGTCGCTCGACAAGATGTACTGGTGGTTCGTTGTCCACCTGTGGGTGGAAGCCACCTGGGAACTGGTGATGGCCGCAATCCTCGGCTACCTGATGCTGAAGCTGACCGGTGTTGACCGCGAGGTGGTGGAGAAATGGCTCTATGTCATCGTTGCCCTGGCGCTGTTCTCCGGCATCCTCGGCACCGGCCACCACTTCTTCTGGATCGGCACCCCCGGCTACTGGCAGTGGATCGGCTCGATCTTCTCGACCCTGGAAGTGATCCCGTTCTTCGCGATGATGAGCTTTGCCTTCGTCATGGTCTGGAAAGGCCGCAAGAACCACCCGAACAAGGCCGCGCTGCTGTGGTCGCTGGGTGCATCCACCGTGGCGTTCTTCGGCGCCGGCGTGTGGGGCTTCCTGCACACGCTGCACGGGGTGAACTACTATACCCACGGCACCCAGATCACCGCTGCGCACGGGCACCTCGCGTTCTACGGCGCCTACGTGGCGATGAACCTGGCGATGTTCACCTATGCGATGCCGCAGCTAAGGAACCGTGACCCCTATAACCAGGTGCTGAACATGGCGTCCTTCTGGCTGATGACCGGCGGCATGGCCTTCATGACCTTCGTGCTGACCTTTGCCGGCACCATCCAGACCCACATGCAGCGCATTGTCGGTGAATACTTCATGGACGTGCAGGACCAGCTGGGACTATTCTTCCTCATGCGCCTCGGCTCTGGCGTGGTGGTTGTGCTGGGTGCACTCCTGTTCATCTACGCAACCGTGGTGGTCCGCCGCGAAGTCATCAAACCCGGCCCCGCGGCCGTGGCGGGAGAGTAAGCCATGAACGCTATGAACATGCCTTCTGTTCCCTTCTACCGTCCCGCAGGCGATGAATGCACCGTCTTCGAGATGGCCCAAGCAAACGGTCTGCCCCTTCTTTTGAAGGGGCCCACCGGCTGCGGCAAGACGCGGTTCGTGGAACATATGGCAGCCCGGCTCGGGCTGCCCCTCCACACCGTTGCCTGCCATGACGACCTGTCGGCCGCCGACCTGATCGGGCGCTACCTGCTGAAGGGCGGCGAGACCGTCTGGGTGGATGGCCCGCTGACCCGCGCGGTGCGCGAGGGCGGCATCTGCTACCTCGACGAGGTGGTCGAGGCCAGGAAGGATGTGGCGGTGGTGCTGCACCCGCTGACCGACGACCGCCGCCGCCTGGTCATCGACCGCACCGGCGAGGAGCTGGCCGCGCCCAAGCCCTTCATGCTGGTCGCGAGCTACAACCCCGGCTACCAGAACATCCTGAAGAAGCTGAAGCCCTCGACCCGGCAGCGCTTCCTGTCGATCGGCTTCGACTTTCCGGAAGCTTCCGCCGAAACCGCGGTGGTTGCTGCCGAGAGCGGGCTGGACGAGGATCGATCCGCTGCGCTGGTGCGGCTGGCGGGCCATATCCGCAAGCTCTCCGGCATGGACCTGGAGGAAGGTGTCTCCACCCGCCTCTTGATTTACGCCGCCACGCTGATTGCCAAGGGCATGAGCGTGGAGCGCGCGGTGGAGGCCGCCATCATCGAACCCCTCAGCGACGAGGCCGACGTGCAGCAGGCGCTGCGCGACCTTGCCGCCAGCGTCTACGGGTGATGCCATGATTCACGCTCTCGACCTTCTGGAACCCGAAGAAACGGTTGGCAACCTGTGGCATGGCATGGCCACACGGATCGGCGCCGCAGAGGATGGTGCTGAGCACACCGTCCGGTTCGAGGACATGCGCGCCAGCGTTGCGGCGCTGTTCCGGGCGTTGGGCGGGGCCGGGGGCGTGGAGATCCAGGTGGCGCCCGCGGTGTTGTCGGACCATCGCCCGGACCGGCTGCGCCGCATCGGCACCCCTCGGGAAATGGTATACACCGCCAGTTTCGACGGCGAGCGCCTGCGCCTGCCGCCGGAAATGTCTGTTTTTCCCAGCCCGGAGTTGAACCGCAAGGCCTACCTGTGGCTGGCCGCAATGGCCGCCTCGATCGAATTGCCTGAGCGCAACGAAGACCGGTATCAGGCCGATCAGCTGGAGATCGCTGCCAATGCCCGCGCTGCGGACAAGGTGTTTGCCGCCTGTCCCGGGCTGCGGTCTGCCTATGGCGCCTTCTGTGCCCATATCGCGGAGACCCGCAAACGCAACGGCCTGCCGCGTTCCGAAGCGCGGATCGAACGGATGGTGCTGGATCAGATCGGCACCGACTGCCGCATCGCCGAGCCTTGCACCTGCACCGCGCCGCGCGGCTACCGGACCTATCAGCCGGTGCCGTTCTGGCTGCGCCTGCCGGTGCCGCAAGCGGGCAGGGGGGCAGCCCCCGCAGCGGATGAGGAGATGAAGACTCCGGGCCTTGCCGTCTCCACTCGCAAAACAGCCAAGCGGCAGGATCAGGACCAGACCACCCGCAAGGACAGCTTCATCGTCCACCGGTTCGAGTCTATCCTGTCCTGGGCCGAAAGCCTGAACATCAACCGGATGGTGGATGACGACGACAACGAGAACGCCCAGAAAGCGGCGGAGGATCAGGACAACCTAACCCTCTCGCAGCACATGAAGCGCGCGGCCTCGCGGCTGCGGATCTCGCTGGACCTGTCGCCGCAGGACGCCGAGCATGAACGGCTGGCGGGGCAGTTCACCTATCCCGAATGGAACCACCGGCTGGGCAAGCACATGCCCGCGCACACCTGTGTGCTGGAGGCCGAAGGCAAGCCCGCGGACAGCTTCCATCCCGATCCGCGGCTGGTCGCCCGGGTGCGCCGCCAGTTTGCGCCGCTGCACCCGCGCCGGGTGATGCTGCCGCGGCAGCTGGACGGCGACGAGCTGGACCTGGAGGCAGTGGTCAAATCCCATGTCGATCTGGCCTGCGGCCAGCAGGGCAGCGACCGGGTCTGGCAGGCCAGCCGCCCGATGGCCCGCGACCTGAGCGTGGCAGTGCTGATGGACTGCTCCCGCTCCACCGAGGCCACGGTCGGCGACCGCCCGGTGATCGAGACCGCCCGCGAATCCCTGGCAGCGCTTGCAGGCGGCATTGCCACCGCGGGCGACCGGCTGGGCATCTGGGGGTTCTCCTCCCTGCGCCGCGACCGGGTGTTCCTGACCCGCGCCAAAGGGTTCGAGGATCCGATGTCCGAGGCGGTCACCGCCCGCATCGGCGGCTTCAAGCCCGGCCACTACACAAGGCTCGGCGCGGCAATCCGCCATGCCTCCGCCCAGCTGGCAGAGGAAGGATCCGAACGCCGCCTGCTCTTGGTGCTGACCGACGGCAAGCCCAACGATCTGGACCACTATGAAGGCGTGCATGGCATCGAGGACAGCCGCATGGCGGTGCGCGAGGCGCGCGCCCTGGGCCAGTCGGTGCATGGTGTGGTGATCGACGCCGACGGGCAGGACTGGTTTGCCCGCATCTTCGGGCGCGCGGGTTTCACCCTCTTGCCCGACCCGGACAGGCTGCCGCGCGCACTGCCGGAAATCTATCAATCCCTGACCATGGAGCACTGAGATGAAACGCATCCTCTCTTTGGCCCTGCTGGCCCCCTCCAGCGCCTTTGCCGCCACCTTCGAGCGCCCGATCCCGCAGCCGCAGACCGAAACCGCGGAATTCTGGTTTCTGATAGGCTCTATCGCCCTGATCGTCAGCCTGGGGTTTGTCCAATACCTGGTCAGCCGGCGATGACACCGCGGCCTTCCTGGCGGCTGCTGGCGGCGCTTTACCCGTTCGGGGCGGGTGCGGCGGCCATCAACATCTTCTTTGCCTCGCTGATTGGCAGCTGGATCGGCTGGCGGGTGCTGACCCCCTATGAATCGGTGGCATGGGGGCTGCTGCTGGGCTTGCCAATAACCTATGTCTTTGCCCGCCACATCGAGCGGCTGAAGCGGCAGGCGGACGGCGGCTGACCGTCGCGGCGGCATGAAACAGACAAGGCCCTGCACAGCAGGGCCTTGTCTTGTTTGAGATCAGGTGAACAGCGGAAAAGGCAAGGCGGCCCGTTTTGCGAGGGGGGTAGCCGCCTTGCCGCGGGATCAGCCAGCCGCTGCCAAGAGGCCGGCTTCCTCCGCTGCCTTCACCTCGGTCAGATCCGCCTCGCCGTCGGCATCGGCGTCGATGGTCGCAAAGGTTTCCTCTGTCAGGTCGGGAAACACTGCCTGCAGCTCTTCCAGCGAATAGGTGCCATTGCCGTCGGTATCGGCCTCGGTGATGGTATCCATCGCCGCCAGCGGCGAAGCGGCCAAAGCAGCAAAGGCGGCGGCGGTCAGCGCAAATTTGTTCATGTGAGACACTCCATTCAATTGTTTTTGGTCTTCCTGAGGCCGCGGTCTTCCGCGTGCCGTGGGCCAGTGCTAGGCCGGCGAGGCGCCCGCTTCCATGCTCTTGCCGCGGGGCCAGGGTTTCCGGCGCGGGGCTGCCGGATTGGCCCGGTCCGCTCGGCGCTTTGCCGCCCCGGAAACGGGCTGGTCCTTTCTCCGCCCACGGCCGGGCATCGCGCTTGCGGTAATCTGCCTGCCGCAAGCGCTGAAATTTCCGCCGCGCGCGTGGAAAAGGCCCGGCAGCCGTCTAGATTGCTAGGTGTGTGCTGAGGAGCGGCGGGTATCGTGGCTGCAAGGACAGAAATCATTACCAGTCTTGATGCGCTGGAAGCGCTGCAGCCTGCCTGGGCAGAGCTGCACGGCGCCTCTGGCGGCGGCCCGTTCTCGTCGATGGATTGGATGCTGGCCTGGACCGCGGCCTTCGGCAGCGAAGCGGTGCCGCGGATCGGCTGTGCGTGGCGTGACGGCCAGCTGACGGCGGCGCTGCCGCTGGGGCTGAAACGGGAACCGCTGTGGCGGGGCGGGCCGCGCCTGCGTAAACTTTCGATGCTGTGCAGCAACCGGGCCGGGTTCCACGATGCGCTGGCGGTTCCGGGGCATGAGGCGGATGCCGCCGCGCTGCTGGAGGAGATGCTGGCGGCCCGGGATTGCGATGTCGCGGACCTGGCCCCGATGCGGGCCGCTGGCGCCTTTGGCTGGGTGGCCGCGGCGCACCACGGCGGCCATTTGCGCAGCCGCCAGCGCCAGGAGCTTCGCGCAGCGCTTTGCCGCCATGACGACGGGCTGGAGGCCTGCCTGGCGCGGCGCAGCCGGAAATTCCGCCGCTTGCTGCGGGCCGGGCACCGGGCGCTGCAGCAAAGGGAGCACGAAATCCTGACCGCAGACAGACCGGGCGGCCGCGCGGACCGCATCCTCGACGGGGTGCTGGCCCTGTCGGCGCGCAAAGCCCGCCTGGGCACCGGCGGCGGCAGCAGCCAGCGCACCCGCGTGTTCTTCGAGGAGCTCTGGCGGCGGCTGTCGGCCCGCGGCAGGATGGTGCTGCATCTGCTGACCATTGACGGCCGCCCCGCGGCCAGCAGCCTGTGCGCCGAGGCGGGCAGCATATCCTACAGGCTGGCTCTGGACTTCGACGTCACCCATGGCCGGGTATCCCCCGGCCGGATCATGGCCTGGCGGGGGATCGAAACCGCCGTTGCACGCGGGCTCAAGGCCTCCAATACCCTGCGTTCGACGCAGTTTCTGGACCACCTAGGTGACAGTTACGAGACGTTCCACCGGCTGCGCATCTGCCGCCGGTACCGCCGGGCCGACCTGTGGCTGGCGGTGCGGGAACTGCTGCGGCCAGTGGGGCAGAAAGCGCGCAAGCTGCAGCAGCTGGCGCCCCGGAAAAATTCCGCTTTTGTTGGCTGAAAATGCCGGAGGCAGGATGAAACTGCCGCCCCGGCCCGCGGGCATGGCAAAAGGCAGGCCGGCCCGGTCAGCTCAAATCGGCGGCAGGTTTATTGCGACGGGACAGCAAAGCCGCCGTTGAGTGCGCTGACGGCAAGGTCCGGGGCGCTGTTGCGGGTTGCCATGCGCTCCAGGTTGACGATGGTCGACAGCATGATGCGGTCATGGCTCCAGTCGCTGGGGCGCTGCAGCAGCATCGCCGTTGCCAGCACCACGCCGGCCATCGCCAGGGAGACCAGACCCCAGCCCAGCGAGTTCGGCCCCCGCGGCTGAACCGCCGTCACCGCGATGATCCGCCGTTGCAGCGACGCGCCGCGGCGGGTTTCGCGGCGGTCAACCAGCGCCACTGCAGGGCTGCGGCGCATGAACAGGGCCGGGCCGCGGGCTGCATGAGCGCAGGCGCGGATCAGGCATTCGCAATAGGCGCGCACATCGAAAGAAGGCCGCGCCATCAGCGCCTGGTCACAGGCGAACTCGCGCAGCAGCCGCACCTCTCGGCGCCACAGGTAAAAGGCCGGGTTCCAGAACAGCAGCGGGCGCAGCATCTCCAGCAGAAACTCGCATTCGATGTCGCGCTGGCGGAAATGCTGCAGCTCATGGGCGATCGTCAGGCGCAGGTCGCGCGGGTCGTTCAGCAGCGACGAGGGCAACACCACATAGCGGCAAAACGGCCCGCGGGTGGAATAGGCCACGCGGATATCATCGGACACCATCAGCTGTACCCGGCCGATGCGTTTCCAGACAAAGGCACCCGCCAGATTTTGGCGCAGCCGGAAGACGGAAACCGCCACATGCGCCAGGCAGATCAGCGCCCCGGCGGCAAAACCCGCGGCAATCATCTGCGCCCAGGCCGGCTGCAGACTGGTGAGGCCGCGCACCGCATCCTCGCGCAGGCCGAGGGTGGCCTCGAACGTGCCGGCGCTCATGCTGACGTTGCCCTGCAGATACTGCGAGACCAGCATGTCGGAAAAGTTCGGCGGATGGGCGATGACAAAGCGGGTGAACGCCAGGATCAGCACCGGCGAGGCCGCCAGCAGCACCGTCATGCTATTCAAAAGCCGCAGCTGCGGCCGGTAGGCGCGCCCCAGCGGGCTGCGCGCCAGCGCCTTGCGGGCGGCGAACCACAGCAGGGTGCCCGCCAGCAGCAGGATATTCAGATCAATATAGGCATTCAGCAGAACATCAGCGTTCATTATCCCCCAGCCTTTCCTCCAAGAGCGCCCGCATCTCCTCGAGCATCTCGTCGGTCACATCCTCATCATCGACCAGCCGCGCCACCAATGCGGCGGGCGCGCCGTTGAAAAGCTTGCTCGAAAGGTTTTTCAGAGATGTTTTCTGATACTCTGCCTTGGGAACGGCGGGGCGGTAGACCAGGGAGCGGTCCTTGCGCTCGCTGGTGAGGAAGCCCTTCTGTTCCATGATCTTGAGAACCGTGGCCACCGAGGTGTAGGCGCGTTCCTGCATCTTGTTCAGCTCGGCAAGGATATCGCGCACGGTGCCGCCGCCCATGTCCCAGACGACGGTCATGAATTCCAGCTCAACCTCGGTCAGCAGGGAAGTGTCGTGTTTCTTGCGCATCGCCTCGGCAGTCCGGCTCATTTGATCGTTCCAGTCATGCTAGGGGAAGCAGGCTTCCGTGAAAACTATTTTTTTAGAAGATGCGCGGCGGCGGGGCTTTTGTTGTCAAAATGTGCGCTGCCGCGCGAGTCTTCTCAGCAGGTTGCGGGGTGATGGGCCAGTCTTCGGGACGGTGCCTGGCGCATCGGTTCAAGGTTTTGACTGAGAAGGCCTTGAAGGGCAGGTTTGCCTTCAAGGCCTGTCCCGATTTTGTTTGGGATCGCTGGTCAGACCTTCCAGAAGCAGAAGACGCCCCAGGCGATCGACAGCCCCAGCGGCCACCACAGCGGCATCCCCACCAGTCCCAGCCAGGCCAGGAAGATGTAGGAGGTCCCCAGCAGGCTGATGAACAGCCGGTCGCCGCGGGTGGTGGTGAGGCCGAGCACGCCCTTGCGGGCCGCGCCGCCGGGGTGGCGGATTTCGGCGATGATCAGCACGCCGATGGCGCTGAAGATGCCGATGAACAACAGGGCAGTGGGCCAGGTCCAGGCCATCCATGAAAGCATTACACCCTCCCCATCGCGAAACCCTTCGCGATGTAGTTGCGGACAAACCAGATCACGATGGCGCCCGGAATGATTGTCAGAGTTCCCGCAGCCGCCAACAGCCCCAGTTCATAACCCGCGCTGGAGGCGGTCTTGGTCATGGTGGCGGCAATCGGCTTGGCGGCGACGGCGGTCAGGGTCTTGGCCAGCAGCAGCTCCACCCAGGAGAACATGAAGCAGAAGAAGGCTGCCACACCCACGCCCGCCTTGATCGACGGCACAAAGATCGTCGCAAAGAAGCGCGGGAAGGAATAGCCGTCAACGAATGCGGTCTCGTCCAGCTCCTTGGGCACGCCGCCCATGAAGCCCTCCAGGATCCAGACTGCCAGCGGGATGTTGAACAGGCAGTGTGCCAGTGCCACAGCCAGGTGGGTGTCGAACAGTTCGACGGCGGAGTAGAGCTGGAAGAACGGCAGGGCAAAGACGGCCGCAGGCGCCATCCGGTTGGTCAAGAGCCAGAAGAACAGCTGCTTGTCGCCCAGGAACCGGTAGCGGCTGAAGGCATAGGCCGCCGGCAGCGCCACCGCGATGGAGATCACCGTGTTGATCGACACGTAGGCGATCGAGTTGATGTAGCCCCAGTACCAGCTGGGATCGGTGAAGATGGTTGCGTAATTGTCCAGCGTGAAAGTCTGCGGGAACAGCGAGAAGCCCGACAGGATTTCATTGGTCGTCTTGAAGCTCATCGCCACCAGCCAATAGATCGGCAGCATCAGGAACAGGATATAGACGATGGGGACGATGGATCGTTTCTGCATCTGGATCCCTCCCTTAGTTCAGATCGTCCTTGGTCATCAGCGTGTAGAACAGCCAGGAGACCAGGAGCGTGATTGCGAAATAGATGAGCGACATGGCAGCAGCGGGGCCGAGGTCGAACTGGCCAAGCGCGATTTTCACCAGGTCGATCGACAAGAGCGTGGTGGAGTTGCCGGGGCCGCCGCCGGTCAGCACGAATGGCTCGGTGTAGATGTTGAAGCTGTCCATGAAGCGCAGCAGGATGGCGATGGTCAGCACCGTCTTCATCTTCGGCAGCTGAATGAACCGGAACACCGCCCAGTTGGAGGCGCCGTCGATCTTGGCCGCCTGATAGTAGGCGTCGGGGATCGACACCAGACCGGCATAGCTCAGCAGCACCACCAGCGATGTCCAGTGCCAGACGTCCATGGTGACGATGGTTACCCAGGCCGCAACCGGATCCTGCGTCATGTCATAGGAGATGCCCAGCACATGGTTCAGAAAATAGCCCAAGAGGCCGATGTCGGGCAGGGTGAAGATGTTCCACATCGCGCCGACCACGTTCCACGGGATCAGCATCGGCAGCGCCATCAGCACCAGGCACACCGGAACCCAGAAGCCCTTGCGCGGCATCGACAGCGCAATGGCGATGCCCAGCGGCACCTCGATGATCAGGATCAGGAAGGTGAACATGAATTGGCGGCCAAGCGCCGCGTGGAAACGGTCGGAGCGCAGGATCTGCTGGAACCAGTCCAGCCCCTGCCAGAAGAACACGTTGTCACCAAAGGTCTCCTGCACCGAGTAGTTGACCACCGTCATCATCGGAATGAGCGCGTTGAAGGCGACCAGCGCCAGCACCGGCAGGACAAAGAACCAGGCTTTCTGGTTTTCGGTTTTCATCAGGCTGCTCCTTGTTCGCCGGTGGCATTGGCCGGGGCGGTGGCAAGCCAGCCGTCCACGTAAAGCCGGGTCATGTCCTGGCGGAAGGCCAGATGCACGGCGCTGCCTCTTTCCGGTGCAGCGCCTTCAGTCACGGCGTTGATGCGGCAGCCGCCAGCCTCGCATTCCACCACCGTGTGGCGGCCGATGTCAGAGACCTTGGTGACCGTGGCGGGCAGGCCGTGGTCCGCCAGCGAGACGAACTCCGGGCGGATGCCGATTTCGGTCTGGCCGTCTGCTGCACCCCGGATGGGGCCTTCGAGTGCAATCTGCTGGCCGGCAAACACGGCAGCGCCGTGCTGCAGCTCGCAGGGCAGGATGTTCATCCCGGGCGAGCCGATGAAATGGCCGACAAACGTATGCGCGGGGCGCTCGAACAGCTCCACTGGTGTGCCGATCTGCACCACCTCGCCCAGCTGCATCACCACCACCTGATCGGCGAATGTCAGCGCCTCGGTCTGGTCGTGGGTGACGTAGATCATCGTTGCCTTCACCCGCTGGTGCAGCTCCTTCAGCTTGGAGCGCAGCTTCCACTTCAGGTGCGGGTCGATCACGGTGAGCGGTTCGTCGAACATCACCACGTTGACGTCCTCGCGCACCAAGCCGCGGCCCATGGAGATCTTCTGCTTGTTGTCGGGGCTGAGGCCCGCGGCCTTCTGCTCCAGCATCTCGGTGACTTCGAGCATCTCGGCAATTGCCATCACCCGCTTGTGCACGGTGGCCTCGTCCCGGCCGCGGTTCCTGAGCGGGAAGGCCAGGTTGTCGTAAACCGTCATGGTGTCGTAGATCACCGGGAACTGGAACACCTGGGCAATGTTGCGCTGGTCCGGGGGCAGGGCGGTGACGTCGTTGCCGTCGAACAGGATCTGGCCCTCGGACGGCACCAGCAGGCCGGAGATGATGTTGAGCAGGGTGGATTTGCCGCAGCCCGAGGGGCCGAGCAGCGCATAGGCGCCGCCGTCGGTCCAGTCGAGATCGATTTCCTTCAGCGCGTAATCCGAGTCGGATTTCGGCGTCGAAAGATAGCTGTGGCGCAGTTTGGAGAGAGTTATTTTAGCCATTGATGCCTCACGCCGCGCGGCTGCCGTCGGGGGCAAAGAAATATGCCTGCGCGGGATCCATGTAGAAGTCGTGCAGCTCACCCACCTGGTAGGGGTGGACGCCGTGGGCCAGCGAGACCCAGCTGCCGGAGCCCATGTCGAAATGGGCAGAGCTTTCAGAGCCGGAGAGTTCTGTCACCTGCACCTGGCCCGACAGCTGCACATCAGCGCCGTTGCGGGGCTGCGGCAGCACGTGGTGCGGGCGTATCGCAATGGTGTAGGTGCCATCGGCCAGTCCTGCGGCGGCGCCGGCCAGCTCCCAGGTGACACCTGCGCCCAGCCGGGCCATGCTGCCCTGCTTGGTGATGTCGGCGGTGTTGATCGGCGGGTCGGAGAACACCCGTGCCGCATCGACATTGCCGGGGTTGCGGTAGATCTCTGCGGTGGGGCCGAACTGGGTCACCCGGCCGTCGCGCATCAGTGCGGTCTTGCCGCCCAGAAGCAGCGCCTCTTCGGGTTCGGAGGTCGCATAGACCACGACCGCGCCACGGCCGGCAAACAGCTCGGGCAGCTGGTCGCGCAGCTCCTCGCGCAGCTTGTAGTCGAGGTTGGCCAGCGGCTCATCCAGGAACACCGCGCGGCTTTCCTTGGCAATCGCGCGGGCCAGGGCGCAGCGCTGCTGCTGGCCGCCGGACAGCTCATGCGGGCGGCGGTGCAGCATAGGCTTCAGCTGCAGGATCGCCGCGGCTTCCTCGACGCGGGCCTCGATTTCCGACTTCGCCATTCCAGCCACCTTCAGCGGCGAGGCGATGTTTTCGAAAACCGTCATGTGCGGGTAGTTGATGAAGAACTGATGCACCAGGCTGATGTTGCGCTTCTGGGTGCTGAGACGGCTGACATCCTCTCCATCCATCAGCACCTGGCCGCTGGCCATCGGGTCGAGACCCGCCATCAGTTTGATAAGAGAGGTCTTTCCGGAGCCGGTGGCGCCGAGGAGGACGTTGAAGTGACCGGGCTCCAGCAGCAAGGAGGTTTCCTTGATGTGCTGAATGGCGCCGACGCGCTTGGTCACACCCTTGAGTTCGAGTGCCATCTTGCTTTGACTTTCCGGCAGGCGGCCTGTTTGCGCGCGGGGCAGGGGCGCGCTCTTGTCTTGGGGAAGAAGGCCCCGGAAGACGGGAAAGGGTCTCCGGGGCCTGATGCAGCCCGGCCAGATGATGGGGATCGCTGGCCGGACCGGGAGGAGGCCTTAGTTGGTTGCCCAGCGGGCCACCAGTTCGTCATAGTTGACGGTCTGGCCCTGCGGCTTCTCGTTCTCCAGCGGCGGTTTGGCGCCGCCATTGGCGTACCACCACTCCGCGTCTTTCTCTTCGTTCAGGCGCGGGCCGCAGCCGCCATAGACATTCGCCTGCTCGTCTGCGCGCTGCATACGGGCCATGGTGATGTCCATTTCCTCGGCCAGACGGTCCATTGCTTCCTGCGGCGTGAAGGCGCCGGAGTTCACGTCACCGATCTGCTGCCACCAGATCTGGGCCAGCTTCGGATAGTCCGGCACGTTGATGCCGGTCGGCGACCATGCCACACGGTCAGGCGAGCGGTAGAACTCGACCAGGCCGCCCAGCTTGGGTGCGCGCTCGGTGAAGCTTTCGTGGTTCACGGAAGAGTCGCGGATGAAGGTTAGGCCAACGTGCGATTTCTTCACGTCCACGGTCTTGGAGACCACGAACTGGGCGTAAAGCCAGGCAGCCTGGGCACGGTCCAGCGGGGTGGATTTGAGGAAGGTCCAGGACCCCACGTCCTGATAACCGACCTTCTGGCCTTCTTCCCAGTAGGGGCCGTGCGGGCTGGGCGCCATCCGCCACAGCGGGTTGCCGTCGCCGTCAACGGTGTTGTTGCCTTCGGATTGCGGCTTAACCATGTCGGCGGTGAAGGCGGTGTACCAGAAGATCTGCTGCGCCACATTGCCCTGGGCCAGTGCCGGCAGCGACTGGTAGAAGTCATAGGACGCGGCACCCGGAGGCGCGTATTTGCGCAGCCATTCGTCCCACTTGCGGATCGCGTAGACCGCTGCCGGGCCGTTTGCCGCGCCGCCGCGGGTCACGCTGGCACCAGCCGGGTTGCAGGAGCCTTCTTCCATGCGGATGCCCCATTCGTCGATCGGCACACCGTTCGGCTCACCTTTCGAACCGGCACCGGCCATCGACAGCCAGGCATCGGTCATCCGCCAGCCAAGGTCCGGCGCGCGCTTGCCGTAATCCATGTGGCCATAGATCGCGGTGCCGTCGATTTCCTTGACCTGCTCGCTGAAGAACTCGGCGATGTCCTCATACGCGGACCAGTTGACCGGAACACCCAGGTCATAGCCGTATTTTTCCTTGAACGCGGCCTGCAGGTCTTCGCGGTCGAACCAGTCCTTGCGGAACCAGTAGAGGTTCGCGAACTGCTGGTCGGGCAGCTGGTACAGGTCGCCGTCCGGGCCGGTGGTGAACTGGGTGCCCATGAAGTCATCCAGGTCGAGACCGGGGTTGGTCACGTCCTTGAACTCGCCTGCCATCATGTCGGTCAGGTTGTAGGCCAGCTGCAGACGCGAGTGGGTGCCGATCAAGTCGGAGTCATTGACGTATGCGTCATAGAGGTTCCGCTTGGTCTGCATCTGGGTCTGCACGGCCTGAACGACCTCGCCTTCACCCAGGATCTGGTGGTTCACCTTGATGCCGGTGATTTCCTCGAAGGCCTTGGTCAGCACTTCGCTTTCGTAGCTGTGGGTCGGGATGCCTTCCGACAGTACGTTGATTTCCATGCCCTTGTAGGGCTCGGCCGCCTTGATGAACCACTGCAGCTCCGACAGCTGTTCATCCTTGGTCAAAACCGACGGCTGGAATTCTTCATCAATCCATTTTTTGGCCGCCATTTCGTCGGCATAGCCAATTGATCCCGCAACCACCGCACAAACGGCTGCTGCGGAGAGAAGATACTTACGCATCTTTTCCTCCCTGAAAGTCTCTTGAGGCCAGTTGCGCGTTGGCTGCACCTGACTGGCATAGAGCTTTCATAGGTTGGATTATGTTGTCAAACTAATTTTTTAGTAATGAGTAATGATATGAATTTATTGCAAAAATTGTGTCGCCATTGGGCGTTCGCGCAATGCCGCAACGCAGCATCTGCGGTTGTGACGCGGCGGAAATTTCCCTCATGGCGGGATCGGAAAAAACAGTCGCCGCGGCTGGGCTTTGCGTCTAAGGAGGGCGCATGACGCAAGAAAGCACATTCGAGATCTTCCTGACCGCACCGCCGGGACTGGAACAGGCGCTGCTGGCCGAGGCCAAGGAGCTGGGTTTTGCCACCCCCAAGGCAGTGCCGGGCGGGGTCACAGTGCAGGGCAATTGGAGTGAGGTCTGGCGCGCCAACCTGTGCTTGCGCGGCGCCGCACGGGTACTGGCCCGGATCGGCGAATTCCGCGCCTTCCACCTGGCTCAGCTCGACAAACGGTCGCGCAAGTTCGCTTGGGGCGACGTGCTGCGCCCCGACGTGCCGGTGAAGGTGGAGGTTGCCACCAACAAGAAGTCCAAGATCTACCACGCCGGCGCCGCTGCCCAGCGTGTGGAAAAGGCAATTGCCGAAACCCTCGGCGCCCCTGTCACCAAGGACGCGGAACTGACGGTCAAGCTCAGGATTGAGGACAACCTCTGCGTCTTTAGCGTCGACACCTCGGGCGAGGGTCTGCACAAGCGCGGCCACAAATCCGCCGTTGGCAAGGCGCCAATGCGGGAAAACCTCGCTGCTCTGTTCCTGCGCGAATGCGGCTATGACGGGGCTGAGCCGGTGGTGGACCCGATGTGCGGCTCCGGTACCTTCGTGATCGAGGCAGCCGAGATCGCCAAGGGCCTGCTGCCCGGCCGCAGCCGCAGCTTTGCCTTTGAGCAGCTGGCAACTTTTGATGCGGACGCCTGGGCAGAGCTGAAGCAGCAGGGCGAGGCGCGCGAAACGGACCTGCTGTTCCACGGCTCCGACCGCAACGCGGGCGCCGTGGAGATGGCAGCCGCAAACGCGGACCGGGCGGGCGTGGACGATTGCACCCGTTTTGCCCAGGCCGCGGTCAGCGACCTGCAGCGCCCGGAAGGCCCGCCGGGCCTGGTCATCGTCAACCCGCCCTATGGCGCCCGGATCGGCAACAAGAAACTGCTCTATGCCCTTTACGGCGCATTGGGGCAGGTGCTGACGGAGCGCTTCTCCGGCTGGCGCGTGGGTATCGTCACCTCGGAAACCAGCCTGGCCAAGGCAACCAATCTGCCGTTTCTGCCGTTTGGTGCGCCAGTCGCACACGGCGGTCTGAAAATCCGTCTGTTCAAGACCGGTCCGCTGCCCTGAGGCGGCCGCCCCGGCGGCTCATTTTGTGACGTTTGGTCTCTGTTTCCGGCCTGCGCCCGGCCCGGCTATCCTGCCGGACGGAGCAAAGGGGAGAACCATGCAGCAGGCCGAAGATTTCCGCGCAGAGAGCCGCGCCCTGGCAGCCATCCTTGAGGATCTGCCAGAAGCAGAGTTCAACCGCGAAACCCAGTTCAAAGGCTGGACCATCGATCATGTGCTGGGGCACCTGCATCTGTTCAACGCTGCGGCAGAGGCGTCGCTGCGGGGCGAGGACGCCTTTGCCGCCTTCATTGCGCCGGTGCTGCGGGACATGCAGGCAGGCCGCTCCATCCTCGAATGCCAATTTCCCTGGCTGGACGGCCTCAGCGGCCGGGCGCTGTTTGCCGCATGGCGGGAGGGGGCGGAGCGCTGCGCCGATGCTTTCGCCGCAGCTGATCCCAAGGCACGGCTGAAATGGATCGGGCCGGACATGAGCGCGCTCAGCTCCGTCACTGCCCGGCAGATGGAGACCTGGGCGCACGGGCAGGAAGTGTTCGACCTCCTGGGGCATGAGCGGCAGGAGCAGGACCGCATCCGCAACATCGCGCATCTGGGGGTGGCGACCTATGGCTGGAGCTTCCGCAACCGCGCGCTGGACGTGCCGGAGCCTGCGCCCTTTGTCCAGCTGACCGGGCCATCGGGGGCGGTCTGGGAATGGAATGCCCCGCAGGACGCGGTTTATGTCAAAGGATCTGCGGTGGAGTTTGCACGCGTCGTCACTCAGGTGCGCAGCATTCAGGATACCCGGCTGCAGGTCTCTGGTGCAGCCGCGGAAAACTGGATGCGCATCGCCCAGTGCTTTGCCGGCCCGCCGGAAAACCCGCCGGGCAAGGGGACGCGTTTCAGGGCAGGCGGCTGAAGCTTCGGCCCCGCGGGTTCTGGAAATCCCGAATAATGCCTGCGCCGCAGACTGGCGCCGTGATCAGTTACCAGCCCAGGCTTTGCTCAGCCCTTCCAGCGTCATGCGGCGCGGGTCTGCCACTGTGACCGGCAGCCCTTGGGCCTCCAGCGCCGCGGCATAAAGCGGCTGCAGAGGTGCTTCCGCCAGCAGCGCCGCATTCTGGCCCAGCCAATAGGGGCGGGCGGCAGCCAGCTCAGCGCCCAGCAGCAGCCCCCAGAGCCTGCCGCGTGCGGTGTCCGCCGACAGCTGACCCAGCGCGGCCTCTGCCTGCAGTGCCGCCAGCCGCGCCGCCAGCAGTTCCGGCTTGGCGATGCCATCCGCCGCTGCCTCAGCAAGCGCTTCCTTGCTGCAGCCACCGGCGGCGGCCAGCGCCATCGGCTGCGCCACCGCCGCCGCCAGCTGCCCTGTCAGCGCGCTTTGAAAGCTGACCGCCTCCTTGGCACTGACCTGCACCCAATGGGTCGCACCCGCGCCCGGCAGGCAGACCACCCCGTCCCAATCCGGGTTCAGCTGCAAAAAGCCGCGGAGCCGGGCCGCCGCGCTCTGCATCAGACCCACGGGCGACGGCTGGCAAAGCCCCGGCAGGGCATGGACGGTCAGCTCTTCCAGAAGTGTCGCGGCCAATGGCAGCTCCGCGGGCACTGCGGGCACTGCCTGCGGCGGCACCAAACTGCTGCCGCCCAGCACAACCGGCTGCGCCGCGCCTGCCAGCATCTGCCGCAAACCGGCGGCCAGCGCCGCCGGGCGGCTGTCCGGCAGCTGCAGCACCTGCGCCGGGCCTGCGGTGCCGCCGCTGATGGTCCAGGCGGTCAGTGTGTTCGCTTCCAGATTGGCGGCCAGCCAGCTGGCGCTGCTGCCGGGAGGTTGCATGATGCCCTCGCTTTTCTGCCATCGCTTTGCGCTGGCTTATGGCGGTGTTTCCGGGCTCCGGCAAGTGTCCAGCCGTTCGGGCCGCTGCCATTGCTCAGCCTTTGCGGTCCGGGCGCGGGGCCATGCGGGTCCTGTGCTGCTGAGCGGTGATCCGCCGCGCGCTATTTCGGGGGCATTGCGCAAATCCCGGGCAGTGCGCTAACTGCGGGCAAAGGGCTGTTCCCGCTTTGGAACCGCCATTTCGCCGCGTAATTGCGAATCCTTTGCATTCGGATACTGTCCAGCGGGCTGCACAGCGATATCGGGATATGCCCGCAGCACGGGTGAAGCTCCTTCTGCCGGGACGCCTTGATTCTGCCACACATTTACCGGCGCGTTCAACAAATCCGATGAAATCGCCCCACTGTTTCCGCCTTTGCCTTGTTAAACGTGCGAATTCGGGTCATTTTCCTGCAAGATCCAGTTTTTACGCGCAATTGTCTAAATTTGTCTTAATTAGGGCAGAGTGCTGAAAGGCATCGCTGCCGGGGATTAGCGGCAGCTGAAGAGCAGCGCGGGCGCGTGGGGGCGCGCCCCGTTTCGAACCTGAAAATCAGTAGCGGCAATCCCTGGCCATTGGCTTGCGGGCTGTCAGGTCGAGTTTTGAACGCCCGCCGCGTCCGGCGGCGGCCCAGCCGGGGGAATCGGCTGGAATGAGGGGAAATGGAATGAGAAATGCGGTTCCCGGAGGGGCGGGGCTGACTTTTGCAAGGGCTGAGGCAAAGGGCGGGCAGGCTGCCGGCACCGTTCCCTTTCTCCACCCGCTCCACATGCAGCCGGCAAACATGAATGCCGCGCTCAAAAACCTTGCTCCGGCGCGGCAGCCCGAACCCGGGACAGGCAGCAGGGCATACGCCGCTGGCGGCAAACGGGTTCTGGACCTGCTGCTGGTCCTGCTGAGCCTGCCGGTCGTGCTGCCGATTATCGCGCTGTGTGCCGCTGCGCTGTGGCTAGAAGGCGGGCGGCCGTTCTACACCCAGGCGCGGCTGGGCCGCGGCGGCCGGCGGTTCCGCATTCTGAAGCTGCGCACCATGGTGCGGGACGCCGATCAGCTGCTGCAGCATTTCCTGGAAAGCGATCCGGCGCTGCGCCGGGAATGGGACGAGACCCAAAAGCTCAAGAACGATCCGCGGATCACCCCGGTTGGCCGGGTTCTGCGCGCCACCTCGCTGGATGAGCTGCCGCAGCTGTGGAACGTGGCCGCGGGCGACATGAGCCTGGTCGGCCCGCGCCCGATGATGCCGGAGCAGCTGCCGCTGTACGGAGACGCCTCTGCCTATTTCGGCCTGCGGCCGGGAATCACCGGCCTCTGGCAGGTTTCTGTCCGCAACGAGGGCAGTTTTGCCTGCCGCGCGCAGGCGGATGCGGACTACCGGCGGCGGCTGTCGCTGGGCCGCGATCTGGCACTGATCTGGCGGACCGGCAAAGTGGTGCTGAAGGGGACGGGATATTAACGCCTTTGTGGTCTGCTGCCGCGGCGCCTGAGGCGCAGGCAGCGGATCCGCCGGCCATTGCAGGGAGCGCGGATGTGAAGCATTTTACGGTATCAGGGGCCGTTGCCGCCAGCCCGGTGCGCGGCCCGCAGACCATGCGGGAGATTGACGAGGACGGCATGACCGAGCAAGGCTTCAAGCGGTTCCGCCGCCGCCGTGCCCCGGCGGCCGCCACGCCTTCCTCCGCAGGCGCGGGCGCTGGCCGCCCGCTGGCCGCACCTGCCTCAGCCGGCTCCGCTCAGCTGCCTGCCACCCTGCCGGAACCCTGGGAGCGGATTGCCCGGGTTCCTTTCGACGGCGCTGCCCAGGAACGGTCACGCCTGCCGCTGGTCAGCCGGTTCCGCACCGCGCCTGCGGCCAAATCCTTTGACCTGTTGCGCACCCGGCTGCTGCACACCCTGAAGGCGCGCGGATGGAAGCGGGTCGCCGTCACTGCCCCCGCGTCGGGCTGCGGCACAACGTTTTCGGCTGTCAACCTGGCGCTCAGCCTGGCCCGGGTGCCGGGCAGCCGCACCGTGCTGATGGATATGAATTTCCGCCGCCCCGGGGTGGCGCAGGCGATGGGGCTGCAGGCGCCGGGGGATATGTCCGGCCTCCTGTCCGGTGCCGTCCGGATGGAGGATCACCTGCTGCGGCCGCTGCCGTCGCTGGCGGTCGGGCTGAACGCCATGGCGGGGCAGGATGCTGCCGAGATCCTGCACGGCCGCAGCTGCGCCGAGGCGGTGGACGATCTGATGCTGCGCAGCGGTGCCGATACCGCCCTGTTCGATCTGCCGCCGGTGCTGGAGCATGACGACACTGCCGCCTTTCTGCCGCAGGTGGACGGGGTGCTGCTGATCTCCGACGGCACCAGCACCACCGCCGCGCAGCTGGCCGCCTGCGAGAAGATGCTGGCAGGCCACACCCAGCTTCTGGGGGTGGTGCTGAACCGGGCGCGCCCGTCGGGCAGCCCGCTGAACTGAGTGCTGAAACGCCATAGTTTCGCCCGGTTGCTATGGAAAAAACGGGCGTCGGCCCCAGTGCGGCCGGCAGGCAATGGAAAAGGCCGGGCAGACCGGCGGGTTGAGAGCAGGCAGATGGGGCCGATTTACACGCTGGGCGATTTTCTCGACATGGTGCGGCGCAGGCTGTTCACCATTGCCTGCGTGTTTGTGATTGGCTGCCTGGTGTCGCTGTGGTTCGCCGCCAGCCAGCAGCATGAATACGAAACCGCCGAAGTGCTGCAGATCACCCAGCCGCAGATTGCCGGTGAGCTGGCCAAATCCACCGTCGAAGGCTCCTCTGCCCGCCGCATGCAGTTGATTGAACAGCGCCTCATGGCGCGGGGAACCCTGCTGGAAATCATCGGGAAATTCGGCCTCTATGCCGATCAGGAGTCGCTGACCGAATTGCAGAAGGTGGTGCAACTGCGGACCGCGGTGCAGATCACCGGTGTTGCCGCTGCCCGCGAAGGCTTTGCCGACGACGGTACCATCTCGGTGCTGACCATCACCGCCCGGATGCCCACGGCGGAACAGGCGCAGCAGGTCGCCAGCGAATTCGGCCGCCGCACCATCAAGCTCAGCATTGCCACCCGCATCGACCAGGCCCGCGAGACCCTCAGCTTCTTTGCGGAGAAAGAGGCCGCCCTGGCGGATCAGGTCGCGGCGCTGGAGGATGAGATCGCGGCCTACCGAAACGCAAATGACGTGACTTTGCCGGGCACCATCGAATTCCGCCGGGCTGAAATCGCCGCGATGAACGAAGGCCTGCTGGAAATCGCCCGCGAGCGGATCGAGATCCGCCGCGCTGCCGACCAGGCCCAGGCAACAGAGCGTCCTGCCACCGCCCGCCGCTTGCAGGAGGAGGCGGAGCAGCGTCTTGCCACCCTGGACGCGCAGGAGGCGCTGCTGACGCAGCGCAAGGCCGGGCTCGAGGCCTCCTTGCAAACAACCCCGGAGGTGGAGCGTCAGCTGGGCGCCTATGACCGGCGGCTGGAGCAGCTGCAGGGGGAATTGGCGCAGATGACTGCCCGCCGCAACGAGGCCGAGGTCGGCTTCCGGCTTGAGACCAGCCATCAGGCAGAGCGGCTGACAGTGATCGAACCGGCGCCGCTGCCGGACTACCCGGTGACCGGTGCCCGCAAAACCAAGGCGCTGATGGGGGCTGCCGCCAGTGTTTTTCTGGCGCTGCTGGCCGCCTTTTTGCAGGAACTGCGCCACCCGGTGCTGCGCACCGCCGCGCAGATGGAGCGGGAAACTGGCCTGGTGCCGGTGGTCTCGATCCCGGTGATGGAAACCCGCCCGCCGCGCCGCGGGGTGATCGGATTGTTCCGGCGCAAGGCCTGAGCAGCGCTACCTGCTCCCGGCTACACCTCTGTAAACCGCCTGCCGCGCCAGTGGCAGGCACGCGTTTGCCCAGGCGGGCGCGTTCCGCTCCCGCCTGGGCGAACACTCAACGACTTGACTTAATCCGCGGCGCTGCCTGAGCTGATTGGCGAATAATGGTGTGCTCAGTGCGCATTCAGCGCCGCCGCCATCGCAGCGGCCTCCGTCCAATGCCAGCTCAGCGCCGCGCCGCCTGCAATGACGGCCAGCAGCGCATAACCCGCATCATGCAGCGGGTCCCAGACGTGATGCCTGCGCGCCAGCCGCACCAGCACCGGATAGGCCGCCAGCATAGCCAGCCCCAGCGCCGCAATGCCGCCTGCCAAGCCGAACCAGGCCACGCCGCCCAAGAACAGCCCCGTCTGCAGGCAGGCCCGCGCGGCGGAAAAAACAAAGAAGCCGCGGCTGTCGCCTGCCGCCAGCGCCGCCTGGTCATAGGTCATGGTGATCACCGCAGGCGCCAGCGCCAGCGCGATCAGCACGATCATCGGCCCGGCCTGCAGGTACCGGTCATCATAAAGGAACTGCACCAGCCACGGCCCGGCCCAGGCCATCAGCAGCAGCAATCCCAGGATGCCGCCCGTCAGCACGCTGCGCAGCTGCCGCTGCCGCCGCAGGTTCTCCGGCGCTTCCCGTGCGGGCTTGTCGCGGTAGACCGGGATCATCAGCCGCTGGTTCACCGCATGGCCCAGGAGCATCGGAAAACTCGCCAGGAAATAGCCGATATTGTAGATCCCCAGCACCTCCAGCGGCACGAACTTGCCCAGAATCGCCCGGTCCCCCTGCGAGGTCAGGAACCAGAAGGCGGTGGACAGGAAAATCCACTTGCCGAAATGGATGAGCTCCCGTGCCGCCGCCTTCTCCCAGAGGAAACGGTTGGCCGCCCCCGGCAGGCCGTAGTGGCACAGCGCCAGCTTGGCCGCAGCCTGAATGACCCCGCCCAGCACCAGCGCGATCACGGACTGTGTGGCCAGCGCCAGTACAATCATCGCCACCAGCCCGATGGCCTGGCCCGCCAGGTCCAGCGCCGTGACCCGCCCTGCCAGCAGATGCCGGTGCGCGGTTTCGATCCGGGTGGGGTTGAAGCCGGCAATGGCCAGGCCCGCGCCGGCAATGGGGAGGTAGATCAGCAGCTCCGGCGCGCCATAAAACGCGGCCGCGGGCCAGGCCAGGAGCGCCGTCAGCGCCCACAGGCCAAAGCCGCGGATTACCTGGATGGTCCAGGCGGTGTCCAGGAACGCCGGATCGTCGCCGCGCCTGTTCTGCGCGATTGACGGCCCGATGCCCACGTCCGAAAACAGCGATAGCCCCACCGTCACCACCGTGACCAGCGCCATCAGGCCAAAGGCCTCGGGGAACAGGATACGCGTCAGGATCAGGTTGGAGGCCAGCCGCAGGGCCTGGCTGCCGCCATATCCGATCATCAGCCAGGAGGCTGAGCGCAGCACCCGCGCCACCATCCCCTGTCCGGCAAAGAGCGAAGCAACCCGCTGCATGTCCGCGCAATTCCCCAAAACTCCGGTGCCGCAGGCTAGGCGGGCCGGGCAGGGGCGTCAATTGCACGGGCGCCCGCGGCGGTGCCAGGCTGCGCAAGCCGCAGAAATCCCTCAACAATCCCGACGCCTGTGCCGCATTATCCACGCCTGCGGGACAAGCGGTGCCGGGCGCTGGGCAAGCCGCCAAACCGCCGCTAACCTGCCGCGGATACATGCCTTTGCCGGGAATTCTCTGCGTTGAAAATCGCTTATGTCCTGAACACCTATCCGCAGCCCTCGCACAGCTTCATCCGCCGCGAGCTGCAGGCGCTGGAGCATCAGGGGGTGGAGATCCTGCGCCTGGCAATGCGGCCCTCTGATACCGCGCTGGCCGACCCCGGCGATCAGGCAGAGGTCGCGCGCACGGAATATGTGCTGAAGGCTGGTCCGGGCCGCCTTCTGGCGGCGCTGGTGCAGGAGGCCTTGGTGGCACCGCGCCGTTTTTCAAAGGCGCTGGAGCTGGCGTATCAACTGGCACGCGCCTCGGACAAGGGGGTGCTGCGTCACCTCATCTATCTGGGTGAAGCGGCCCATGTGAAACAGCGCTGCGCGGCGGAAGGCGTGCAGCACATGCACGCGCATTTCGGCACCAACTCCGCGGCGGTGGCGATGCTGGCGCATGTGCTGGGCGGCCCCGCCTACAGTTTCACCGTGCACGGCCCGGAAGAATTCGACGCGCCCCTTGCGCTGTCGCTGGGCGAGAAGATCAGCCGCGCCACCTTCACCGTGGCGGTCAGCAGTTTCGGCAAAAGCCAGCTGAGCCGCTGGGCGCCTTTTGGCAAATGGGACAGCCTGAAGGTGGTGCATTGCGGCATCGAGCCGGAGCGTTTCGCGGACCCCGCGCCGCTGCCAGCCGGGGCGCTGCGGCTGGCCGCCATCGGGCGGTTTGTTGAGCAGAAGGGCCAGATGGTGCTGGTCCGCGCCATGGCGCAGCTGGTGGAGAAAATCCCGGATGTGCATCTGGCGCTGATCGGCGACGGCGGGATGCGCCCGGACCTGGAAGCCGCGATCGCTGATCACGGGCTGCAGCAGAACATCACCCTCACCGGCTGGCTGGCAGAGGACGGCGTGCGACGGGAACTGGCCCGCGCCCATGCGCTGGTGATGCCCTCCTTTGCCGAGGGCCTGCCGATGGTGGTGATGGAGGCGATGGCCGCTGCCCGCCCGGTGATCGCGACCTATATCGCCGGCACGCCGGAGCTGGTGGTGCCGGGTCAGACCGGCTGGCTGGTGCCTGCGGGGGATGAGGCGGCGCTGGCAGAGGCGGTTCTGCAGCTGGCGAAAACCCCTCCGGATCAACGGGCCGAGATGGGGCAGGCCGGCCGCGCCCGGGTGCTGGAGCGCCACGACAGCGCCAAGGAGGCGGCGCGGCTGGCCGCGCATGTCCGCCAGGCCATTTCCGGGTAGCAGCCGCGGCACTCCCGCCCGCCGCCGGTGCATCAGCAGACGCTCCGCTCCCGCTGAGCCTAGCCCAAGGCCGCCAAGGGTGTTCTGGCGCAGCTAGGGCATCCTGCGGGCGCGGGAGCGTTTCGGCCAGTGGGCTGTCAGCGGCCGCGGGTCCAGCGGGTGCGGGAGGCAAACAGCGGGGTTTTCACCGCCAGCGCAACCGCGCCGTAGGTCAGGAGCCCGCCCGGATCGCGCAGCAGCAGGCGCAGCGCCGTGCCACCGCCGGCCCGCGGCGTGTCCTCGTTTCTCAGCAGCTCCGGGTATCTGGCGGCCACTTCCGCCACACCGGCATTCTGCCGCCGCCGCACTTTCACAAGATTGCGGAAGCCCTCCACCATCGGCCAGCTGTATGGCGCCGCCACCTGCACCCGCTCCTGCGGGGCAAAGTTCAGCCGGGCAAAGATGTCGTCGGCAATGATGTCCGGCCACTCCCCCCAGCGCTGCCGCCCGGCGCGGGTCATCGCAAAGATGCCAAACCCCGGCACCCCGCTGGAGAAGAACGGCAGCCGCACCCACAGCCGCGCATAGGCCCGGGTCACCGCGCTGAGAGCCGGGGCCACCTGCGGGCGGCCGCTGGCATAGAGGGGGGCGCCCAGGGACAACGCCGCGGCAAGTTGCGGGATCAGCTCAGGCGAGACCCGGACATCGGCGTCCAGATAGATCAGGATATCACCGCGCGCCGCCGTATCGCCGGCATTCAGCGCGCCCAGTTTGCCGCCCTCTGGCAGTTCCAGCACCTGGAGGTCCCAGCCTGCGGGCGGCAAAGCAGCACGGGCCAGCGCCGCGGTGGCATCGGTGCAGCCATTGGCCAGCACCAGCACCTCTGCCGTCATGCCCGCGGGCAGCGGGTCCGAGGCAAAGACCGCCTGCAGGCATCCTTCGATATAGCTCGCCTCATCATGGGCCGGGATCAGGACGGAGACTTGCGGGGTCATTTCACCGCCTCCAGCGCATCCCAGCGCGGGTTCCGGTCGCTCAGGGTGCGCAAGGCGCCCCAGCTGCCCCATTTCCCGGGTGCCCCGACGTCGGCATAGGCGGTGAACAGGCTGCCGCCGAGCGCCTGCCAGCCTGCCAGCAGCTCCCGGTACAGCGCGCCCATCTCGGGACTGTAGTTGAAGTGGGTGAAGAAGGCGGTCAGCGCCGCGTCCTCCACCATCGGGCCGATGCCCACAACATGGCTGCCGCCTTCGTACATGATCAGCTCCAGCCCGTGTTTTTGTGCAACCCCGGCGTGATAGGGCAGCACCCGGCCCAAGAGATCCGCCAGCGTGTCGGTGCCGTCGCCCGAAATCAGCCCGTCGCGCAGTTCCGCGCCGGCCTGGGCGCTGGCAGCATCATATTGATGCCGCGCGGTAAATTCCGCGGCCGCAGCGCCCGCCAGCCCGCGTTCCACGGCCACGGCCTGCGCCTGCTCATGGCTGCCGGCGATCCAGGCGCGGACCTGCCCGGCGCGCTCCTTCAGCCCCAGCACACCGCCGAAATAGCCGGTCACCGCATAGGCATCGAAATAGGCGGCAGGCGCCAGCCGCCCGGCCTCCTCTGCTTTCCACAAGGGCGCTGTCAAAACCTGCTCCTCCAGCCCCAGCCAGCCGGTCTGCGAGGAGACCACCCGGACCAGCCGTGTGCTGTCCTCGCCAAAAACCTCCGTCCAGATCTGCGCCACCTCCGCCGCGCGGCCGCCGTAGAACTGCATCCACAGCCCGTCGCCGCCCCAGCGCGCCTGCGCCTGGGCGTCGGCCCACGCCGCCTGCTGGAACTGCCAGTTCCAGACCTCGTTGGAGTATTCCACATAGGCGCGCAGCGCCTTGTCCAGCCCGCCTTCCACCAGCCGGGCAAATTGCCGGACATAGGTATCATCCGCCATATGCGGCATGGTGAACCAGGGATCGGCGCCCAAGGTGTTGGCCAGCGCCAGCATCACTTCCGCCGGAACTCCCTTCAGCGCCCAAGTGTAGTCAGACGGCAGCGGCCTGTCCTCCCATCCGGTCTGGGCGGAGTCGTTGGTGGCCATCCAGTCCATGAACCGCAGCGCGGCAAAACCGTCCAGATGGTCCAGCCAAACCGGATTGAACAAGGCGCCGCTGTCATAGGCGGCCAGATGCTCTTCCTTCACCACGGTGATGTTGCGCACATAGCCGCCGCCGCGGCCCATCCGCTGGAGGCGGATCTCCACCGGGCCGGGGCCGGGGGTGAAATCGAACCGCACCTCGCCCTTGCCATAGCGGACATTCTCCGCCCGCCCCAGAACCTCGACAATGCCCTCGCCCTCGTACCGCAGCACATAGCGGCCCTTCAGCGATACCGCCGTTTCCGGCAAATCGGTCAGGATCACCGTGCCGATAGAGCCCAGTTCCGGCGGGATTGCGGTGGGCCAGCCCGCCGGGTCCAGATAGCCGGCGGCCAATAGATCGCCATGATCCGCGCCGCCCCATTGTCCGGGCAGATGGCCGATCCAGGGGCGCGCGGTCTTGAAATGATCCAGGAACGGCGCCTGGGTGCTCCAGTCGGCAATGGCTGCCAGATTGATGGCGATGGGCTGGCGGGCCGCCGGAGCAGCCGGTGCCGGCGCGTCCTGCAGCACTGTTGCGTTCAGCATGGGCAGCGGAGGATCCTGCGGCAGCGGGCCGGGATCCGCGGGCAGCGCCGCAGTTCGCACGGCCTTCCCTTGGGCAGCGGCCCAGGCGATCTGCTGCAGACGCGCAGCCAGCTCTGGCGCGGGTGCGGGGTAGGGTTTGCCCCAGCGGTCTGTCAGCCGGTGCGGCAGGCCCGCGGGATTGTCGCCTGTCAGCACCGCGTATTGCAGCAAGGCCAGGAAGTAGAAACCGGTCGCATTGGGATGGATGTCATCGGCAAAGACATCGCGGATGCTGGCAAGCCCCGGCATCGTTCCGGCCCGGATCGCATCGTCCAGCCGCGCCATCGCCTGGCCCGCGGGCAGCAGTTTCACGGTGCCGCCGGCGGCGGCATTCACGTCATCAACCACCGCCTGCCAGTGCGGCAGGTCCTGCTGCAGCCGCACCCGCCACGGCACATCCGCGCCATCGTCAAACGGCACGGCGGCACCGGTGCCGCTGTCCAGGCTGTGCCAGGCTTCCTGCAGGTAGAACTGCACCTCCGGATTGGCCGCGCGCGCCAGCTCGTAGAACTGCGTGACCGCTTGTTCCGTGCCGCTCCATTTCAGATGGTTGGCCAGCGGGATCGCCTCGGTCACGATCACCGCATCCGCGGCCTGCTGCAGCCTTTCACGTGAATCAACACCTTCTGCGCTGCCGCTGTGCTGCCAGTTGTAGCTGAGCGGCGCGCCATTGATGATCTGCGCCTCGACTGCGGTCTCTGCGCGCGCGTCCAGCAACTGCTCCAGCATCTGCGGGTTATCATGCCCGAACAGCGAATGGCCGATCATCACAACCGAGGTGATCAGCGCCTCCAGCTTCATGCCGGCACTCCCGCGGCAGCAATCCCGGTGCGAGGCAGGGCGCGCACGGTGTCCCAGACGATCTGCTGCACCCTGGCCGCGGCGTCATCGCTGAACGCCTCAGCCGGGGTACCATCCGCGCGGCTCAGCTGATGCGGCAGGCCCATCGGCGCGCGCTGGTACAGCACCGCGAAATGGGTCAGCGCAATCACATATGCGCCCAGATCGTTGATATGAATGGTGTCCAGGCCCCCCTCGGGTGTGCGGGCAAACAGCGATTCACGTGAAGCCAGCCCCGGGATTTCCCCGGCCTCTGCCGCCCGTGCCACTGCGGCCAGCACCTGCCCGCCGGGGATCAGATACACCGGCTGCTGCGGGTTGCGGCGGCTGTACGGCCCCAGCAGCTGGCGTGTCCACAGAGCCTCCAGATCACCTTCAATCCGCTCCAGCCAGCCGTCCGGGTCATCCAGCCTGTGCCAGGTCTCGTAGAGATACAGACGCGTGTCCGGTGACGCCTGCCGTGCCAGCTCCGCCCATTTTTCCAAGTATTTGGCCGCATCCAAATACTTGATCGCATCGCGCAGCTCGACCATTTCGGTCAGCACTGCCGCATCATATTCACCGGAACCGATGGCCTCCCTTGCATCGCGGAAAGCCGGCGCCTTGTTGGCCGTAGCGAAATCAAGAATGTCCTCCCCCGGCTCCCAATGCGCCCTGAGCGAAGTGCCTGATCCCAGCTGGCTGTTATAGCTGTGCCCGGCGGGCGCCAGCTGCGCCAGCATATGCGGCATGTCCGGGCCGACCAGAGAATGGCCAAGGTGGAACACCTTCAGCGGCCTCTGCGGCGGGGCCAGCGGCGGCGGCACCGGCACAGACCGGCTGCGGGTTGCAAACACCATCAGCCCCAGCGTCGCGGCTGCCGCGCTTGCGGCCAGAAACCCGCGCCGCGCCATCATCCGCGCCCCCGGATTTCTGCCGTGGTCATGATCAGGCCCGCGCCAACCGCAAAGCGTCCGCCAACCGCCTCGCCGCGCGCAAACGGTGGCCGGTCGGCGGTAAAAAACGCCTGGTAGGCGCCCGCCGCCAGATCAAACTCCAGCTCCATCCCGTCAAATCCGTAAAACGCCCGGCTCAGCGTGTACTGGGCTTTGTAGGCTGCTTCCTTGGCGGAAAAGATCACCTTGGCCATCTGCCCCGGATTGTCCTGCCGTTTCAGCCAGGCCTGTTCCCGGTCAGAGCAGATTGCCGGCAGCAGCTCGTCCTTCAGCGGCACGTCTTCCTCGACGTCGATGCCCAGCCCCTGCAGCGCGCCTGTCCGCGCCAGCACCGCCATCGCGCAGCTCTTGGTGTGGGTGATCGAGCCGACCAGCCCCGCGGGCCAGACCGGCGCCCGGTCGCTGCCGACCTGCACCGGGGCAGGGGGCACGCCCAGATGCTGCATTGCCTGATGCACGGCGTCGCGGCCGGCGGCAAATTCGTTGCGCCGTTTCTCAACCGCGTTGGGCGACAGCCCCGCGGCTTCCTCAGCCAGCGGCGCAGGCGGGGTGCCCAAGGGGTCCGCCCCGGCCAGTGCCACATCGGCAGCAAAAAGCGGCCGGACCAGGGCCAGCCGCTCTGCCAGTCTGCTTTTGGTGTCCGTCATCCGGTCCTTGCCCTGCGGTTTGCCCGCATGGCCCGCCGTTTCGACATGGTGCCGGCGCGGTCAGGCCCTGCGCTGTCCTGGGGCATTTCTTCCGTATTTGCCGGGGTGCCTGCAAGTCCCTCGATGTGGGCGGCAAGCCCGGCAAGGGTTGGAAAGCGAAAGATGTCGGTGATCGACAGGGTTGCGGTGCCCAGTTCCGTGCGCAATTCCCGGTGCGCCTGCACCGCCAGCAGCGAGTGGCCGCCAAGGGCAAAGAAATTGTCCTGCGCCCCGATGCCGCTGACCCCCAGGATGCGGCTCCAGACCGTGGCGATCTTTGCCTGCGCGCCCGCGTCCAGCGCCACCGCCGGGGCGGGTTCAGCCCGTTCCGGCTGCGGGTCCGGCAGTGCCTTGCGGTCGATCTTCTTGTTCGGTGTCAGCGGGAAAGCATCCAGGGTGACGATATGCGCGGGCACCATGACCTCGGCCAGCTTCGCGGCGAGAGCCTGCTTCAGGCCCTCCCCGGAGACCGGCGTTGAGGCGATGATATAGGCAACCAGCTGCTCTGCACCAGTTTCGCCGCGCGGCACCGCCACGGCTCCGGTCACGCCGGGCTGCGCCGCCAGCGCCGCCTCGATCTCGCCCAGCTCGATCCGCTGGCCGCGGATTTTCACCTGGTGGTCGGTGCGGCCCAGGAAGGCGAGGCTGCCATCCGCCGTCCAGCGTGCCAAATCGCCGGTGCGGTAAAGGGGCGTTGCAGCGAACGCTGCGTTTACAAAGCGTTCAGAGGTCAGCTCCGGCCGCTGCCAGTAGCCCGCCGTGACGCCCGCGCCGCCGATGTACAATTCGCCGGGTGTCCCTGCAGGCACAGGCGATTGATTTTCGTCCAGCACGTAGACCTGCGTGTTGGCAACCGGCGTGCCGATTCCGGCTGTCCCCGCAGGGACGGCGCTGATTTTCTCCACCGTCGACCAGATCGTCGTCTCGGTCGGCCCGTACATGTTGTGGATCTCCGCCCGTGTGGCCTCGCGCAGCGCCTGCACCAGATCACCCGGCAGCGCTTCGCCGCCCACCAGCAGATGCTGCAGCCGGCCCAAGCAGGCGCTGGCATCCGGGTCCGCGGCAATCATCCGCGCCATCGACGGCGTGCACTGCATGTGGCTGACCCCATGCCGCACGATCTGCGCCGCCAAGGAGAAGTCATCCGCCGCCAGCTCCTGCGGCGCGTTCGACAGGCGCAGCACCTCGGCCAGCGGCTTCAGCCCTTCCAGCACCACCCCTGGTGCGATGCCGTAGTCGATCAGGCAGGCGATCTCATCGACGCCGATGCGCTTTAGCTGCTCCACCCGCTGGCAGGCGTCCTGGATGGTGCCGAACAACCCGGAGTCCTCGAAGTAGCGCTCGAACGCGAAGTCGAGGATTGCTTCCAGCTCCTCCTCCGACAGCATCCCCAGATCCATCTCGAACGGATTGTTCACGCCCTCGGGTTTCTTGAAGGCAGGGAAGGCCCAGGCGTATTGCTTGATCAGCCCGGCGGCGGAGCGCAGGTAATCCTTCATAGGCTCCCGCGCCACCCGGCGGGCTTCGCCGCGGGTGCCTGCCAGATAGGTGTGCAGCATCAACGTGACCTTGAAGTCCGCCGGGTCATGGCCTGCCTCGCGCAGGGCGTCGTGGTAGATGCGGATCTTGCCAGCAACCTCCTCGATGCTCTGGCCCAGGAGGTGGGTCAGCACATTGGCCCCGATCTGTCCGGCCTCGCGCCAGGTCTCCGGGTTGCCCGCGGTGGTGACCCAGACGGGCAACTCCTGCGAAACCGGGCGTGGCTGGGTGATCACGGCGTGTTCGCCGCCGTCCTTGCGGGGGAAGGCCACTTCCTCGCCGCGCCACAGCTTGCGCACGGTTTCGATGGCCTCGAACATCGCGGGCTTGTTGGCAGGCGGGGTGTTTTCGGGGCGCAGGATGAAATCATCCGGCTGCCAGCCGGAGGCAAAGCCGATGCCGGCACGCCCCGCGGTCAGGTTGTCGATTACCGCCCATTCCTCGGCAATCCGCGCCGGATGGTGCAGCGGCGCCACGCAGGAGCCGGAGCGCACCCCGATGTTCTGCGTCACCGCAGCAACCGCGGCGCCGGTGACGGACGGGTTCGGGTAAGGCCCGCCAAACGCATGAAAGTGCCGTTCCGGCGTCCAGACGGCGTTGAACCCGTGGCTATCGGCAAACTTGGCGCCTTCCAGCAGCAGGTGGTATTTCCGCGGCCCCGGCCCGTCGTCATTGCCCCAGTAGAACAGGTTGAAATCCATCTTGCGGGAGCTGAAGGCAACCGGCCCCTTGGACAGCTCCAGCCGGCTTTCGTCGCTCGACAGCACCAGTTTGAACCCGCGCGTGAGCGTCCAGAACAGCTCCAGCACCGAGATGTCGAAGCTGAGGCTGGTCACCGCCAGCCAGGCATCACCGGGCTGGTGCGGGATGCGCTGGTCCATGCCGGTGAAGAAGTTCGCGACATTGGCGTGGGTGACCATCACCCCCTTGGGCAGGCCGGTGGAGCCGGAAGTGTAGATCAGATAGGCCAGATCGCTGCCGGTGGCGCCGCCATCGGTGTTTTCCCTGGCTGTCCCCGCGGGGACTGTTGCAATGTCCAGCACCTGCGCGTCTGAGGCAGGTAGGCTGGCGGCCAGCGCGCCCTGGGTCACGATCACCTGCGCCTCGCTGTCGGTGATGTAATGCGCGATGCGGTCGGCCGGGTAGGCGGGATCGAGCGGCACATAGGCGCCGCCGGCCTTCATCACCCCAAGCGCCGCAAACACCAGCTCCGGTGCGCGGCGGATGTGGATGCCCACATGCACGCCCGGTTTTACGTTCATTTCACGCAGGCGCGCGGCAACTCCGTTGGCGCGGGCGTTCACCTCGCCGTAGGTGAAACTCTGGCTCTCGAACACCAGCGCGGTGGCGTCCGGAGTCCGGGCAGCCTGCGCTTCAAACGCCGCGTGGATGGTCAGGTCTGCGGGATAGTCCGTTGCGGTCTGGTTCCAGTCCTCCAGCAGCAGTTTACGCTCTGCCGCGGGCAGAATCGGCAGTTCCGCAACCGGGCGGCTGCTGTCCTCTTCAATGGCAGTCAGCACCAGCTCCAGCCGGGCGGCGAGCAGGGCAGCGGCGTCAGGTGTCAGGGCAGCCGCGTCACAGTGCAGCGCAATGGCGCCATTGGTCAGGGACACCGTGGCGGTGCAGCCATCAACCGCCGCATCGCACCCCAGCATCAGGCCGATTCCGGGCATGGGCTGCGCCGAAATCTCTGGTGCGCGGGCCGCCAGATCCTCGGCAAAACCGCCGTATTTCCGTGCCTTGGCAATGCCTTGCGCAGTGCATTCCACCAGTTCGGCGACGCTGTCCTGCCGCCGCGCCTGCAAGGGCACCCAGGAGGAGATCAGGCCGGGCAGGCCCTCCGTCCCTGCCACCGACAGCGCTACATCGCCGGCCTCCGCGCCGCTGCTGAGCAGGGCGAAGGCGACGGCAGCTGCTGCCGCTTGCTCTTCGCTCAGACCGGCAGGCAAGGCGATGTCCCGGCGGATGATCCCGTTGCCGCCTGTACTGGCGGAGAGCGGCACCTGCACCGGCTGCATCGCGGCAAGCCGCTGGCGCCAATGGCTTTCGCCTCCTTGAACCGCAGCGAGGCGGGCGGTGAGTTTCTCCGCCTCAGCTGCGGTCAGGGAGGGAACCTTGTCTCCGGCTTTGGCCAGAGTGGATATGTCCAGCGGCTGGCCCGAAGGCGAGGTCAGGCGCGACAGGGTGAGGGCGCCGTCCGCTGTGGCAACAGTCAGCCTGTCGAGGGCCGCGTCCAGCACGGTGCCGGGGGTGCCGCTGCCCGCGGCAATTTCCGCACCGCCGGCCAGCACCACGGTCCCGCCAATGCGCAGCTTGGCGGCGCAAAGCGGGTTCCAGTAGCCGCCGGTATCAAGCGCCCGCACCAGCCGGGCCAGCTCTGCCGCTGGGCGGGTGAAGTCCAGCATTCCGCCCGCCGCCGGGCGGTCGGATTTCCCGAAGTATCGGCGTTGGCTCAGGTCCTGCCTTTCCCGGTTCAGTTCCCCGGTTTCCAGCTGGGTGATGACCTCGCCAAAGCTGTCCATCGCCGCGGCGTAGCATTTCGAGTTGAGGCTGAAAGCGGTCTCGTCCGCTGCCACGTCAAACAGCCGCTGCGCCAGGATATCGCCCTCATCCACGCCGCCTTCGATCAGATGCCAGGTGATGCCGTGCTGCGCCTCGCCGTTGATCAGAGCCCAGTTCGGGGTGTTGAGGCCCGCATAGGCGGGCAGCGGGCCGTCGTGAAAGTTGACCGCGCCCTTGGCAGCCTGCGCTAGCACCTCATCCGGGATCACTGAAAGGTTGGCGATGGACAGCAGCCAGTCGAAGCCACCGGACAGTGCGCGCTGGTTGTCCAGCAATGCCAGCCCCTTGTCCGCGGCCCAGGCGCGGATGTCCTCATCCTGCGATACCACCGCCCGGATCTGGTGGCCGCGGGCCAGCAGCGCATCGGCGCAGCCGATCAGAAGGGATTCATTGCCGATCAGGGCACAGGTGAATGCGGTCATTTCTGCTCCTTTGCAAGCGGAGAAGGGAGGCGCGTTTCCGTAGAGGGTGAGCGGCGCGGCGCAAAAAGTGCGCGCAGGCTGTGCAGGCAGAGATCGCGCAGGAAATGCGGCGGATCAGCCTGCGGCTTGTTCTGGATCAGGCGGCGCAGGCCGTAAAGCAGGCTGCCGCTGATGCGGGCCAGCGTGGCAGCGGCGGCATAGGCGCGGCCATGGTTCTTGACGAAGTAATGCAGGCGCGAGTCGAACCAGTAGCCGGGCGTGCGCTGCCAGCCCTTCATGCCGGTGGAGGCGGAACCGATATGCGCCACTTCGCTGGCGGGCACGTAATGGGTGCGCCAGCCCGCGCGGGCGGCGCGGCGGCAAAGGTCGGTTTCCTCGAAATAGAGGAAAAAGGTCTCGTCAAAGCCGCCCACGGCCTCGACCGCCTCGCGGCGGATCATCAGGCTGGCGCCGGCGGTCCAGTCGACCTGCACCTCTGCCTGCGGCATCTCCATGGCGACCACCCAGGGCTTCAGCAGCCGGGTGAAGATGCCGGTGCGCACGCTGGCTTCGAACTCGCCCGCGACGGAGGGAAAGCGGAAGGCGGTGCGGTGCGGCGCCCCGTCCGTGCCGCGCACATACGACCCTGCCAGCCCGGCGCCGGGATGTTCCAGCAGGAAGTCGCGCAGGGTGCGGATGGTGCTGCCCTGCACAAAGGCGTCGGAGTTCAGGAGGTAGTAGAACTCCGGCGCGGTGCCGTCGGCCAGGCCGGTGTTTAGGCCGATGTTCATGCCGGCGCCAAAGCCGCCGTTCACCGGCGAGGCGATCACCCGCACCCGGTTGCTGTCCAGCCAGCCGCGGGTTTCTGCCGCTGCCCGGATCCGGTCATAGGAGCCGTCGCCAGAGCCGTTGTCGATTATCAGCAGCTCACCCGGCAGGTCCTCCAGCTCGCGCAGCGCCGCCTCGGCGGATTGCAGGGTCATCTCCGGCGTGCGGAAATTCAGAAGGATGATGAGGATGCGCTGCTGGGTCATGCCGGTCACTCCGCCGCCTGGACGGTGCGCGATGGGCCGGAGGCCGCCGCCCGGTCGGCGGCGTCCAGCCGCGCCTTGACGCCTGCCGCCAGCACGCTGACGTTCGGCACCAGCACCATGCTGTCATGGTCGCCCGGCACCTCTTCCACCTCGACGGCGGGCGCCCATCGGGTCCAGTCGTTGTCGTGGAACACATACTCGCGTTCGCCGCTGACCCAATTGTCGCCGCTCACCTGCCATTTGCGGTCCAGCGGCGGGCGGAACAGGGTCAGCGGGCCGTCCCAGGGTCTAAGGGCATAGGCCGCGACCGCGGCGCGGAAGGCCAGTTCGATCTTGCGGTTGTTGAACTCCGGCAGGGCGCCGGTTTCCGCGGGTTTGGCGCGGCGTTTCCCGAGCTCCCAGGCAATGCGGTTCCTGGCCCATTCGCCAAGGTAGCCTATCCCTTTGCAGCGCAGCTCTGCCAGCTTGATCAGCGCCTTGTCCTGCCGGTTCAGGGCCGGGCGCACCGGCAGCGGGGTGTCCAGCAGGATCAGCGCCGCGGTGTCCTGGCCCTGGTCCTTCAGCTGTTGCGCCATCTCATAGGCAGTGATGCCGCCGCCGGAGAAACCGCCAAGCAGATAGGGGCCGTCGGGCTGGACCTGGCGGATTTCGCTCAGGCAGCTGCGGGCGGCATCGCTGATGCGGCCGTGCGGCGCATCGCCGCCCACCAGCCCCTTGGCCTGCAGGCCATAAACCGGGCGGTCCTTGCCCACCAAAAGCGCCAGGTGCCGCAGGTTCAGCACGTTGCCGAACATGCCCGCAACCAGGAAGAAGGGCCGCCGTCCGGTGCCGTCGCCGGGGTGCAGCTGCACCAGGTGGGTGAATTTCGGCTGTTCCTCCGCCGTCTGCGGGGTGTCCCCCGGCTCTGCCGCAACGCCGCCGCCGGTGCGTTCGATGATCCGTTCGGCCAGTGCGGCGGCGCTGGGGGCCTCGAACAGCACCGACAGCGGGAATTCCACATCAAAGGCGCGTTTCACCTGGGCAAACAGCCGCACTGCAATCAGGGAATGGCCGCCGAGGTCAAAGAAGCTGTCCTCGATCCCCACCTGGCGGACACCGAGGAGGGAGGCAAACAGCGCGGCCAGCTGTTCCTCCACCGGGTTGCGCGGTGCCACGTAATCGGTGTCGAGCTGCGGCCGGTCAAACGTCTGCGCCTCTGCCTGGGCAGGTGCGCTTTGATCCGCCTGCGCGATCAGCGCGGGCAGGTCGAGCGAGGAGACCACCACCTGCGGCAGGCCGGTCCCTAGGGCGCGGGCCAGCGCCGCGCCACCCTCGCTGGCCTTGATGCCGTTTGAGATGTTCAGCTGCAGGCGGCGTTCCTCCGGCGACAGCGGCTGCGGGCCGGCGGCAGGCTCCAGGCCCAGCTGGGCCGCGGTCGCGTCCGCTTTGCCCGGTTCCCCGGCGGCGTCGAACCCGCCGGCCAGGCGCTGCATCCGGAAGCCCTCGATCTCCACCAGCACGGTACCGTCCGGGTCCGTCAGGGTGACGTCGAACGCCGCGGAGGCGCTGTCCGGGGTGCCGGACAGGCGCACATGGCTGAAGATGGATCGGGTCAGCGGCGCAAATACCCGGATGGTGCCATAGGACACCGGCACCCAAAGCGCCTTGCCCTCGTATCCGGGGATCAGCTTCATGGCCCAGCCGGTGGCCAGGTCCAGCAGGCCGGGGTGCAGCAGGCAGCCGTCCTGCGCCGCAGCTTCTGGCAGCGACAGCGACGCCACCCCCTCGCCATCGCCAAGCGCGGCGCGGTCCAGCACCTGCCAGCGCGGCCCGAAATTCAGATGCGCCTCCTGCGGGGAACGCAGGCGCCCGTCTTCAGGCACCTGCTCCTCCGGGCATTGGGTGAAAATCTTCTGGAGGTTGAGCGCGACGGGGCGTTCTGCCGCCGCCGCAAAGGCCAGCATAGCCTGACAGTTCAGACGGTAACCATTTGTAAACTTCGAGTAAACAAAGAGTTCATAACCATTTTCATTAGCTTCGAGCTTAATCAGCGCATCGCGCGGGCTGTTTTCGTCCGCAATCAGAGGGCGCAGGAAATAGAGGCCGCGGATTTCGAACGGGCCGTCGGCGCCGGTTGCCGCCAGCGCCTCGGCGGCCATCTCGATATAGCCGGTGCCGGGCACCAGGGCGGTGCCATCCTTGGTCCGGTGCTCATCCAGCAGCCAGTCTGCGGTGCTGAAACGGGGGGTGAAGATGCGGTTGCCGGACGCGTCATAGCCCTGCTGCTGCAGCAGCGGCTGCGGGCAGGGCTCGGGCGTGCTGGCACCCGCGTTTGCGTTGCGGCTGGCCATGGCGTCGGCGGCCATGCCGGTGTCCGCCCAGACGCCCCAGTCCACGGCAATCACCTGGGTCCGGCCGCCCGCGCGGTGCTTGGCCCAGGCATTGAGGTATTCGTTGGCGGCGATGTAATCCACCTGGCCCGCGGGCCGGGTCACGGTTGAGGAGGAGGAGAACAGCACCATCAGTTCCAGGCTGCCGTCGGGGAACACCGCGTCGAGCGCGCGCAGGCCGCTGACCTTGGGTGCCAGGACCTGGGCGATCTGGTCCTCGTCCTTGGCCAGCAGCGGGCCGTCATTGATGACACCGGCGCCGTGGATCACGCCGGTGACGGGACCGAAGGCGTCCTCGGCCTGCGCGCGCGCCTTGCGCAAGTCGCCGCTGTTGCAGACATCGGCAGCCAGCGGCAGCACCTGGCCCTTGCCATCCGCCTCCAGCGCCATGACAGCGCGGATGCGCTGGGCGGTGCGGTTCGCCGGGCTGTGGCTGGCCAGATAACGCTCCCAGGCCGCGCGCGGCGGCAAGCCGCCGCGGGAGATCAGCGACACCCTGGCGTCATAATAGCGCATCAGATGGCCCGCGATGGTCAGGCCGATGCCGCCATAGCCGCCGGTGATCATGTAATGGCCGCCCTGTTTGAAGGGCGGGGTTTCCGGCTCAGGCAGCGGCTGCGGGCGCCAGCTGAGCTCGAACCGTTTCTCCCCGCGCCAGGCGGCTGAAGTGCTGGCGGGATCGGCCATCAGCTCTTCCAGCAGGCGGCAGGTGATATCGGCCTGCTCGGGATTGAGGCGGGCAAAGAGACCGCGCGGCGCCTGCGGCAGTTCGATGTCCACGGCAGCGCAGGTCAGCCCCGGCAGCTCCCGCGGGATGACGCCCAGGGGGCCTGCGATCATGGCCTTTTCCGGGTAGGGCAGCGCCTCGCCGCGCACCTGCGCGGCGCCGGTGGTAAAGACCGTAAGATGCGCAGGAGCGGGCAGGTCGGCATTGCCAAGTTCCTGCGCCAGCGCGGTCAGGGAATGGAAGCCCATCTCCAGATTGCGGTCAAAGAAGGAGGAGCCGGGGCGGAAGCTCTCCTGTTCCGTCACCAGCCAGAAATGCGCGATGCGGTCCGGCAGCAGCCCGGCCTCTGCCAGATCAGCCAGCAGCGCGCCATAGGCCGCGCGGCCCTGTTCCGGCGGCAGCACATAGGCGTTGGGCGCAAGCTGAGCATAGGTGTCGCCTGCGCAGACCCGCGCGACGCTGTGGCCCGCGGCCTCCAGGCGCTCGGCCACTTGGGCGGCGCGGCCGCAGTCATCCTCGAAGATCAGCCAGGTATGCGGCTCCTGATTCAGCTCTTGCGTCACGTCCAGCGCACAATCGGCCAGCCGCGGGCGCCAGGCGGGGCGGTAGCCCCAGTTGCTCAGGTCCTCATGGCGGGCAGGGGTCTCGGCCTCTTCCGCGGCAGCAGGTTTGCCGGGCTCGATGAAATAGCGGCTGCGCTGAAAGGCGTAGCCCGGCAGCGGCAAGCGGTTGCGGCGCGCCTCGCCCCAGATCTGTTCCCAGTCAGCCTCCACCCCGCAGGCCCAGAGCCGGCCTATGACGCCGAAGAAGTAGCTGTCATCCATCACCTGCTGATCCGGGTGCCGCAGGGAGCTGAGCACTTGGCCGGGCTTCACCGCGGGCGACATTTGCGCCAACGCGCTCAGTGCCTTGCCGGGGCCGACCTCCAGGAACACCCGGTCCGGGGTCTTGGCGAGGGTGCCGATGCAATCGGCAAAGCGCACGGTGTTGCGCAGCTGGCCGACCCAGTATTCGGCATCGGTGGCCTGTTCAGCGGTCAAGGCCGTGCCGGTGCGGTTGGAGATCACCGGCAGTTTGGGGGCCGACAGCTTCAGGGAGCGGATGAAATCGCCATACTTCTGCAGGATGCCGTCCAGCATTCGGGAATGGGCGGCAATGTCGATCTGAATGCGCTGGTGTTCGACCTCGCGGGCGGCCAGGACCGCGGAAAGGCGGTCCAGCGCCTCTTGCGGGCCGGAGACGGCGGTGAGCGCAGGCGCGTTCACGCTGGCGATGTCCAGGTCTTCACCGATGATGGCCTCAACCTCGGCCAGGGGCAGGGCAATCGAAAGCATGCCGCCCGCAGGCACGGTGTCGAACAGCCGCCCGCGCAAGAGGACCAGATCGATGCAGTCCTCAAAGGAGATAACACCGGCCAGGCAGGCGGCGGTGTTTTCGCCCATCGAGTGGCCGACCAGCGCGGCGGGTTTCACGCCCCAGCTGATCCACAGCTGCGCCAGCGCGTATTCGACGATCATGATCAGCGGCAGCTGCACAGAGGGCTGCTGGAGCTTGGCATTGGCAGCGTCGTCTCCACCCTCTTCCGGCAGCCAGATCGCGCGGATGTCGTAGTCGAGGCTCTTTTGCAGGTGCTCCAGCCCGCGGTCCATCCACTCGGCAAAGACCGGCTCGGTCTCATACAGGTCACGCGCCATGCCCGCGTATTGCGCGCCGCCGCCGGGGAACATGAACACCACCTCAGGGCTGCCGCCGAGGCGGTCATGAGTGAATACCTTGCGGGGATCGTTTTCTTCAATCAGGTCAATGGCTTCGGCAGCTGTCTCCGCCACCAGTACCCGCCGCTTGGCAAAGCCGCGGCGGCCTTCTTTGAGGGTGTAAGCGACGTCGGCCAGATCGGCCTCGGGGTTGGCTTTCAGATAGTCCGCAAGGGCCTGGCTGTTGGCCTCCAGCGCCGCCTTGGACTGGCCTGAGACGCAGAGGATCTGGAACGGGAAATCGCTTTCCTCGGACGGCGCCCGTTCGGGGGCCTCTTCCAGGATCACATGCGCATTGGTGCCGCCGACCCCCAGCGAGTTGATGCCGGCACGGCGCGGCCCCTTGTGCGGTGTCCACGGGGTGAGGGCGGCGTTCACGCGGAACGGCGAGGTTTCGAAGTCAATCGCCGGGTTCGGCGCCTCAAACCCCAGTGAGGGCGGGATTTCCTTGTGGTGCAGCGCCAGCGCGGTCTTGGTCAGGCTGGCAACGCCGGCCGCGGTGTCCAGATGGCCGATGTTGCTCTTGACCGAACCGATGCGGCAAAACCCGGTGTCCTGCGTGGTGGTGCGGTAGGCATCGGTCAGGGCGGAAACCTCAATCGGGTCGCCCAGATAGGTGCCGGTGCCGTGGCATTCCACATAGTCGATGGTCTCCGCCGGGGTGCCTGCGGCCGCCAGTGCCTTTTGCACCGCTGCCGACTGGCCGCCGACGGAAGGAGCGAGATAGCCCGCCTTGTCGGCGCCGTCGTTGTTGATCGCAGAGCCCTTGATGACGGCCCAGATGTGGTCGCCGTCGGCTATCGCATCCTCCAGCCGCCTGAGCGCCACGGCGCCTGCGCCGGATCCAAACACAGTGCCCTGCGCCCTATGGTCGAAGGCGTGGCAATGGCCGTCGGGGGAGAGGATCTCGTTTTCCTTGTAGAGGTAGCCGCGCCCCTGCGGCAGCTCGATGGTGACACCGCCCGCCAGCGCCAAATCGCACTCGCCTTCGCGCAGGGCTCTACAGGCGTAATGGACCGCCACCAGCGAGGTGGAGCAGGCGGTCTGCACGTTGACCGACGGCCCATGCAGATCGAACACATGGCTGACGCGGGTCGACAGGAAATCCTTGTCGTTGCCGGTATGGCGCAGCAGGAACATGCCCACGTCATCGACCAGCGCAGGATTGGAACAGATGTTGAAGTAGAAATAGCTGCCCATGCCGCAGCCCGCGTAGACGCCGATGGGGCCATTTATGCTTTCCGGCGGGTGGCCTGCGTTTTCCATCGCGCCCCAGGCAACCTCCAGGAACTTGCGGTGCTGTGGGTCGAGGATCGCCGCTTCCTTGGGGCTGAAGCCGAAGAACTCGGCATCAAACACGTCAAATCCCTGCAGCCGGGCGGATGCGGGCACATAGTTCGGGTCGGCCAGCACAGAGGCGCGTTCGCCATTTGCCAGCAGCGCCTCGCGGTCCAGAACCTCGATGGATTCGATGCCTGCGCGCAGGTTCTGCCAGAACGCTTCGGCAGAAGCAGCGCCCGGAACCGTTACCGACAGCCCGACAATTGCAATGTCGCCGGCTGATTTGCTCGCGGCAGCGCCCCCCGCTGCGGATGTCCGATCCTGCATCGTCAATATCTGACCCCACTGGCCTTTCGCAAACAGCCCGGCACGCCGCAGCCAGTCCGCTTAGCGAAATTGGCAGGGCCTGCCGGACAGGTGTATTTTCGGCTGCCAGGGTTCTCCCCGGCGGTTGGCCCGGCCTGGCGGCATGGATCCCCATCTGTTCCGCGGGGCCGGGTGAACTCAAATTTACTTTCGTCAATCCATGCGGCTGTCCTAAGGACGCATTGTGTCAATTTCGGCCGGAAAAGCGGAAAGATTGCGGCATCACAAGATGCTGCGCCGCTCTGGCCCGGCGGTGTCAGGCATCAGCGCCTGCGTCCCGCCAAATAGTGCCGGTTTTGCGCGGAACAAGTCCGGATAAAGCAGCCGTTCGGCGTAGCCCAGCACCGATCCGGCGCACATCCAGGTGATTGGAATCAGAGTGGCATTCAGCAGCATGTCCATCATGGTGGCGGCCAGGATCAGCGCAATCGGAGCGGCATAGGGCGACAGGCTGCCGCGCGGCGCACGGCCGGCAGCATAGGCCAGCAGCACCAGCGGCGCCGCCAGAAGGCCCATCTCGGCGATATAGCCCAGCCAGCCGAAGGTGCCGAAGACGATGATCCAGCGGCCGTCCGGGATCGACAGGATCTGCCCGGTTTCCGCGTGCCGCACCAGGTTGCGGCCCCAGCCGCCCCATCCGAACCAGGGCTTTTCAGCAGCGCGGGCCAACAGCTGCGCCTCGTTCTCAAAGCGGTAGTTCAGCGAATGCGCCCGCTCGGCGCTGATGGTGCTTGCCTGAGCCACCAGCTCCTCTGTCGGCACCAGCCCGGTGTTGCGCAGCATCGGGTAGACCACTGCGATCAGTGCCAGCAGCAGGGCCGTGCGCAGCTGCCAGCGCACGGGCGCCAGCGCCACCACCGGCACAAAGGCCAGCGCATAAGCCAGCGAGGCGAGGCTCTTGCACAGCACCAGCACCGCAAACAGGTAGGCCGCGGCCAGCGCCAGCCGGATGCGCGCCCCGCCTGCGGCGGTGCGGGCCAGCGCGGTGGCTGCCAGCAGCGCCGACATCATGAAAAAGGCCAGCCACAGCGCATGCGGCAGGAACACGATGGGGCGGAAGCCGCCCTGGCGGATCATCTGGCTGAAATCATGCTGGAAAAAGCCGTAGATCCAGACATTGATCTGCGGGCTGAAGCGGATCTCGATCAGCGACGGGACGGTATAGGCCAGCGCGCCGATCATCAGCGCCAGCAGCAGTTCGCGCTGGGCCTCGGGGGTGGACAGGTAACGGCGCGCCAGCAGGAAGGGGATCAGCACGATCACCTGGTTGATGATCACCGAGCCCAGGTCGCGCCAGCGCAGCCCCGGCAGCTGATCGGTCAGAAAGATGATCGGGTCGGAATTGGCGATTTGGCGGAACAGGATCGGCTCGCCATTGGTCAGCACGGTGGGGATGACCCCGAACACGAACAACAGCACCAGCACCCGCACTGCGGGATGGCGCGGCAGCAGCGGCACCGGCCTGCGCAGCAGGAAGGCACACAGCACAAAGGCCATCACCGAGGGGATCGCGAACTTGTCCATGTCCGGCACCAGCGGCAGGTCGAACTCGGCCAGCGGCGGCAGCAGCAGGTAGCCCGCAATGATGCACCACAGGATCGCCCGCTCCAGCGGCAGGCGCCGGAACAGGATCAGGCTGGCCAGCGGCCAGGCCAGCAGCATCAGATAGGCCAAAGCGTTGGGCAAAGCCCCGTGCTCCCTCAATTCCCCGGTATTTGCGTCAAACTTTACCTGTTGCGCGCGGCGCTGTCGCGCGGATTTGCAACAACGGGTTAACGGTGTGCAGCTTTGCCACGCCAGCAGGGGCGCCGCGTCCGGCGGGCTGGCCTGGCGGCACCGGCGGCGGTATCACGGGGCGGAACGCAACCGGGGAGCCACATGTATTTCGAATGCCAAGGCCGCCGGATTGCGGTGAACACACCCGCCCGCGCCCGGCTGGAGGCTGAAATCAGCGCCCGCTTCAGCGCGGGGCAGGGCTTTGCGCTGGCGACGCTGAACCTGGATCACCTGGTCAAGATGGAAGCGTCGGCGGCGTTCCTGTCTGCCTATCAGGCGCAGGACCTGGTGGTGGCGGACGGGCGCCCTATTGTTTGGCTGTCACGCCTTGCCCGCCGCCCGGTGGAGCTGATGCCGGGCTCCGACATGGTGCTGCCGCTGTCCCGCCTAGCGGCTGAGGCCGGGGTGCCGTTGGTGCTGGCGGGCAGCACAGAGGAAGCGCTTAAGGATGCTGAGGCCGCTCTGACAGCAGCGGTGCCGGGTTTGAAGATCGCCTGGATCCATGCCCCCTCGGGCCGCTTTGACCCCGAAGGAGGAGAGGCGGACCAGATCCTGCACCGGCTGGACGAAACCGGCCCCTGCCTGTGTTTCCTGGCGCTGGGCGCCCCCAAGCAGGAGCAATTTGCCCAGCGCGGGCGCAAGCTGGCGCCTGCGGCCGGCTTTGCCTCTGTCGGGGCCGGGCTGGATTTTCTCGGCGGCCACCAGAAGCGCGCCCCGTCCTGGGTCCGGGCCATTGCGATGGAATGGCTGTGGCGGGCTCTGTCCAGTCCCGGCCGTCTGCTGCCGCGCTACTTGAAATGTATAGCGATCCTGCCCGGGCATACCCTCGCAGCCTGGCGTATCCGGGACCGCTGACGGCGGGCTACTTGTATTCCAATATGCCGCGCGCGCTGCCGCGCCAGCGGTGCCAGTAAAACTCCAGCGCGCCCGCGGCCTCGGCAAATTTCCCAAGCACCGAAAACAGCGCCCGTTCAAATCCCATGCGGCGGGACAGCCGCAGTACCTGGGCCGGGTAGATGAGCGACGCGAGCATCAGCAAGGGATGTGCCAGGGCTGCCAGCGCAATGGCGACAGGCAGGGCGGCGCCCCACAGCAGGGCGCGGCGGGTCTCCGCTACCCAGTGGCGCTCCACCCCCGCCCCATGCAGCGCCGCGCCTTCGGCAAAGGCATGGCCTGCGCGGCGGCTGCGGTTCCACCATTGGCCGAAACGCAGAATCTGCGCGTCATGCAGGGTCATCTCTGCCTCCAGCCGCCAGATCTGCCAGCCCGCTCGACGCAGGCGCAGGCACAGTTCCGGCTCCTCTCCGGCGATCAGCCCCTCGCGGTAGCCGCCAGCGGTATAGACCGCCACCACCCGCATCAGCGCGTCACCGCCGCAGGCCTTGGCCTCGCCAACGGGCGTGTCCCATTCCGCATCGCACAGCCGGTTGTAGACCGACACCTCAGGAAACCGCTCCCGCCGCCGCCCGCAGGCCACCGCGGCCTTGGGATGTGCCTGCATGAAATCCGCGGCGGTGGCGATCCAGTCCGGGTCCACCTCGCAGTCGCCATCCACGAATTGCACAAACTCGATCCCGTTCTCCAGCACAGCCAGCCCGGCGTTGCGGGCGCGGGCGGCGGTGAACCGCTGGCTGAGGTCCAAATTCACCACCGTGGCGCCCAGATCCCGCGCCGCCGCTGCCGATCCGTCGCTTGACCCGCTGTCGACATAGACCAGCTGCTGCACCTGGCCTTGCAAGGAGCGCAGGCAGCGGATCAGCCGCTCCCCTTCGTTGCGGCCGATGACCACGGCGGCGATGGGAGGGGCACTCATGCGGCGTCCCCGGCAAGATAGGCACGGTACTGCGGCGACGGGCGCAGAAAGCCCCGGTGCTGCAGCTCTGCCATACCTGCATCTTCAACAGCGTCCTCGGACCACAGGCTGAGGTCCGGCCGCGCCCGCATCGCGTTGCTGCGCCGGCGGTCCTCGCCGTGCTCCGATACCGCTTCCGCCTGGATCTGCAGATCCCGCGCCAGGCTGTCGCCGGCGAATTTGTAATGGCGGATCAGCCCTTCCATGTCCGCGACCCGCACCCCGGCTGAGGCATGCGGATGCACCGCCGCTTGCACCCCCGGACCGTTGAACACCAGCGGGTGCTTGCTGAGGCAGCAGTTTTCGCCAAACACCTTGCCGCGCACGCCGCCGAACAGCATCTGCGCGCCGCCGGGCGGCAGGCTGTTCTGGCGCAGGTAATAGGCAAAGCCGGTGTCTTCAGACGTGTAATCGGCCGCCCGCACTGCGCTGATGTCGGAAAAGCGGAAGCTGCGCACCGCTTCGGCATAGGAAAGCCCGGTAGCCGCGGACAGCGGCCCCTTGGGGAACATTTCCAGCATCTCGGCTTGCAAGGCAGTATAGCCCTGCTGCGTCAGGTAGCGGGTCAGCCCGGCCAGGCCGGCGGTTTCGCTGCCTTCGAAATCAAACAGCTCATCCATGTCGGCAAACAGGCACCAGCGGTCCTGTCCGTAACGGTCTGCGGCGTAGGCGCGGAAGGTGTTCTCAAACTCCAGCCAGGGCAGGGGGGACTGCAGCACCGCAGTGCCCGGCTCCTGCCGGATGCGCTCGATTGTGCCGTCGGCAGAGCCGTTGTCGAAGAACACGAAGGCCGAGACCCCCAGCCGCCGGTAGTGGTCGAAAAACGCGTCGAGGTAATAGGTGCCGTCACGCACCAGGGCAATCAGCACCACCTGGTCCGGCGCGGCAAAGCGGCGCGCAGGCCCGTGCAGATGGCGCAGCGAGGCGCGGAATCTGGCGCGGTGTGCTGCGCGGCTGGCGCGGTCTGCCAGCCTTCGGGTGATTGATCTGCCCACCGTTCCCCTGATCTGTGGTTGCCCGGATTTCTGCAGGCAGCTTGGCGGCTTATTGCGCCAGCCGCAAGTCCTGCCTGCACAAGCCGGGCCGGTCAGTAATCGCGCTTGAAGAACAGGCCCAGCCCGGTTTCCCCCTCGCTGTCCACCGTTCCCTGAACCGTCAGGCTCTTGGTGATATCCAGGTTGATGCTCAGCTCGCTGTCGCCCTGGGTGTTGACGTTGAAATCGGTGTAGACGTTTTCCGCCACATAACCGCCCAGCCCCAGCTGCCCGGTGCCCAGGTTGTCGGTGCCGATATCGACGGTATCGGCGCCGGTGGCCTGGCGCACCTTGCTTTGGGCGCCGCCGCCGCGGCCGCTGAGGGTCAGGGCCGAGCCTGCAAGCCGGGCCAGCGCCAGCGGCGACAGGTCGCCGATGTTGTCGCCGAACAGCAGCAGCGCCAGGGCTTCCTCGCTGGGCCGCGGCGGGTCCGAGGTCACCTTGATCTCCGGCGCGTCGACCCGGCCGGAAATTTCCAGCGTCGCCGTGCCCTGGCCGGTGGCGGCAGTGGATTTGAACTCCAGATAGGGTTTCAGGTCGCCCAAAAGGGTGATCCGTCCCTCATCTAGCTCCAGCCGCCGGCCCAGGATGTCGAAGGTGCCGCGGATCAGGCTGATCTGGCCGGAGGGCGAGGGGCTCGCGGTGGACCCGCGCACGCGGATCTGGCCGCCCAGCTCTGCGCGCAGGCCGCGGCCGCGGGCAAAGATCCTGGACGGCGCGTCGATCAGGATGTCCAGCGCCGTCCTGCCGGAGCCGCCGCCGCCGCCGCCGTTGTTGCCGGTCAGCCCGGCACGGGCCAGGGTCTGGCGCACCTCGCGCGGCGCGCCGGCGTGGCGGACCGGCGGGATCGGTGCGGAAGAGACCGAGCCGCCCGCTGTGTTCAGGTTGATATTCGTCTCACCGACATTGATCCGGCCGGCCAGCTTTTTGTCGCCGGCCATGGCGCCGGACATTGCCAGGCTGCCGTTCAGCAGGGTTTCGTAGGACAGGTGGTCGGTGACCACCACATCGCCGATGGCAATCTGCAGGTTGCCGTTGAACGGCGGCAGCAGCCCCACCGGGCCGCTGATCCGCACCGTGCCGCCGTCGCGCGGGCGGGCGGAAAGCTGCAGTTGGGCGCTGGAGCTGGCGATGGAAACCGTGGCGTTGATGTCATCCACCCGCTGGGCGGCCGCCGGAATCGCCAGCGAGGCGCCGGGGACCGAGATGGTGCCGCTGACCCCGTCCAGTGCCGGGACCCCGCGCAAGGCCATGTCGAAATTCGCGGGCCCCTGCATCAGGTTGGGCGAGAGAAAGGGATTGAGCCCCTCCAGCCGCAGGGTGCCCCTGGCGGTCACGTCGGCGGTGCCCTCGGCTTCGTTCCAGCTGCCTTCGATGCGGCTGTCGATGCCCGCCGGGCCGCTGGCGGTGCTGTCCACGGTCCAGGTCCCGTCGCGCCGGGCGGCAGTGCCGGTGGCGGCCAGCCGTCCGGGCAGGTCGGGCACCAGCTGCTGCAGTTCTGCCATCACCGCATCAAAGCGCAAATCGGTGCTGCCGTTGCTTTCGGTAAAGCGGGCCTCGGTCTCGACCGCAATCCCGGCAGGGCCGGCGGCCGTGCCGGCAACCTGCCACTCGCCGTTGCGCCGCTCTGCCGTGCCTTCGGCGCTCAGCCTGCCCGCCAGCTGCGGCACGAAGCGTTCCAGCTCATTCCAGGCGGCGGCAAAGGTGAAGTCGGCGTCCCCTGCCAGCGTGACAGACCCGTCCAGCTTGGCGCTGGAGGTGTGCGGCCCCTTCAATTCCGCGACGCCGCTGAAGGTATCGCCGGCCCGGCCAAGGGTGGTGGCCAGCTCCAGCGTGCCGGGCGCCTGCGGCAGCAGCACCTCCAGCCGGGTGAGCCGGGCAGTGATGTCCATCTGCCCGGACTGGTTGCTGAGCGTGCCGGCCGCCTCGGCCTCCAGCGCACTGCCCGCCAGCGCAAACCGGTCGATGGCAATGCCGTTTTCATCCCGCGCGGCCTTGAGGTCAAGCGTGGTTGTGCCCGCCAAAAGCTCATCCGCCTGGGCAATGCCCGCCGACAGATCCTGCGCCTGCAGCGAAAGATCAGTGTCAAACCCGCCGGTCAGTGGGGTGAAAGATCCCTTGACCGCGGCCTGCACCGCGCCGCCCAGCGGACGGCCCGCCAGATCGGAAAACCGGCCCAGATCCGCAGCGCCCGCCGTCAGGTCTGCGGTGACTTTCAGCCCCTCTTCCAGCCCGTCGAAGGCCACATCGCCCGCGGCCTGGTAATCGCTGCCGCGCAGCTCCATGTCCGTGATGTGCAGCGCGCCGGGCCCATCGGTGCTGAGCGTACCTTCAAAGCGGATTTCGTTGCCGGTGGCCTTGGCCATCGCCGGATCACGGGGCTGGAAACCGCTGAGGCTTGCTGCGATCCGCCCTTCCAGCTTAAAGCCGCTGGTCTGGTCCAATGTGCCGCGGCCGGAGATCCCGGCGGTATCCACCAGCGCGCCGGGATGGCTCAGCTGGTTCACAACCCCGTCCAGCACCCAGCGGCCTTCAAGGGTTTTCTGCAGCTGCAGGTCCGCCTTGGCCAGGGTGGTCTGCCCGCCGCCAAAGGGCAGCGCGGCAGCGGCCTGGCCTGCGGGCGGGGTGATTGCGGTTTTCAGGTTGGCGGTAGCCAGCTTGCCGCCCGCATCTAGCGCCGCGGCGCCGGTGATCCGCAGGGCGTTGGTGTGCAGCACCAGCGTGTCCAGTGTCATTGCGCCGCTGCCTTCCCGCACCCCTTTCACGTTGAGCCGCAGGCCGGGGCCGAAGAACGGCCGGTGCACCGGCGGCAGCAGCACGTCGATATTGCCGCCGAGGTCGGCGGAAAACCCGATGTCGCGCGGCGTCTCCAGCGCGGCGTCCTGGGGCAGGGGCCGGGCCGCCAGCACCACCTGGCCGCCCAGCCGCTCGGTGCCATTGGTGCTGAAGGTGATATCGGCGGTGAAATCCGTCACCGGGCCGCTGCCCTTGGCGGTCAGCTGCAGGTCGGGGTTGCCGGGCAGGTCCAGGCCGCGGGAGATCAGCCCGCCTGGCGCTTCGTCTGCCGACAGGTCGAGGGTGATCTGCTGGGTTTCATTGGCATAGCCCGCCTCCAGCCGCAGGTGGTCGCCGGGCTTGTCCAGCCGCGCGGCTTCCAGCTTTGTGTCCAGCGCACCGTCCGCCAGTTTCAGCGAACCCTCGACCCGCAGGCTTGCCGCGGTGCCGGCCAGCGCCTCGCCCAGCTCGATCCGGGCTGCCTTGATCTGGCCGAGTTCGATGGCCACCGGCAGTTCAGGCAGGGCAAAGGGTGTGGTCTCCGCCTCTGGCAGCTCCGGGTCCGGCGGCAGCGGCTCCGGCGCGCGTGCCACTTCGATGCGCTCCGCCGACAGCTCATTGACGGAGAACCGCCCGCGCAACAGCTCCAGCCGGTTCCAGTCCAGCACCGCGCCTTCGACGGTCAGCCAGATGCCTTCCTCGTCGGCCACGGTGATCTTCTTGATCTTGGCTTGCGAGGAAAACGCCCCCTCCAGCCCCGACACGCTGATATAGCGGCTGTCGCCGGACAGGGTGTCCTCCAGGAAATCGACCAGCAGCCCGCCGGCGTCCTCCGTGGCGGTCTCTTGCGCCGCAGCTGGAAGTGCCGTCAGGCCAGCGGCTAGGAAAAAGGCAAGATGCTGTCTCAAAACGCCTGTCCTATCCCGATATAGAATTGCAGCCCGTCCTCGCTGCCGCCGTCCACCGGGTAGGCGAGGTCGAGCCGGATCGGGCCGATGCCTGCCACGTCATAGCGCAGGCCGATGCCGGCACCGGCATGGCGCGACGAGGAGCCGGAGACGAAACTGTCCGCGTCGACAAAGCCAAGGTCGTAAAAGCCCACCAGCGAGATCTTGTCGGTGACCTTGCCCCGCACCTCGGCGGACAGGGCCGCAAAGCTGCGCCCGCCCGCGGTGCCGCCGCCCGCGGGCACGCCCAGCGACTGGTATTCATGCCCGCGCACGGTGCCCGCGCCGCCGGAGAAGAACAGTAGCGTCGGGGAGATTTCGCTGAGCGATGGCCCGACCACGGAGCCGAGCTGCAGCCGCCCGGCCAGCACGATCCGGTCATCGGCGCCCAGCCCGTAATAGGTGCGCCCGTCACCCTTTAGCTGCAGGCCGGACTCGCTGCCGTCAAATCCGATGAAGGGCGATGCGCTGCCTTGCAGGAAATAACCGCTGGCGGGATTCACGCGGCTGTCGCGGGCGTCGTACTCGGCGCGGAACCTGCCAGCCACGTATTTGAAGCGGCGCTTGCCGAACACGTCCTCTGCCAGGGTCGAGGATACTCCCAGCGCGGCCTCCACAAAGAAGGTGTCCGAAAACGTCCGCCGCGCGCCGATGGCGCCAAAGACCCGGGTGGCGGTGTAATGCTCTTCGTCCAGCCGCTCCGCCTCTGCCAGATAGAAGATGCTGTCATCCGGCCCCAGCTTGGCGGGCCGGTCCAGCCGCACCGCGATGCGGCCGTCGATGTCATTGCTGCTGCCGATGCCGCTGAGCCGGGCCTCGATCCGCAGCTTCTCGGCGTTGCCGAACAGGTTGCGGTGCATCCAGCTGCCCGACAGCTCCAGCCCGTCGGAGGAGCTGATCTCGGCGCCGAAGGTCAGGCGGCGCGGCGGCAGGTCCTCGAACTGCGCCACGAAATCGAGGGTGCCGTCCGGGTTCGGCTGCTCCGCCTCGCGCAGCACCACAGAGGAAAAGGTGCCGGTGCGCCGCAGCCGGGTGGCGGATTTGGAGACCAGGTCGGGGTGGAATTCCTCGCCTTCCGGAAAGCCGGCAATGCGGCGGATGGCCCCCTTGCGCACCCTGGTGTCGCCGGTGATCCGCATCTGCCCGAACCGCAGCTTCGGTCCCGGAGCCAGCCGCAGTTCCGCGTCCAGCCGCGCCTGCAGGTGATTGGCGGTGATGTTCTGATCCGCCACCTCGGCCTTGGCATGGCCGCTGCGGCGCCAGGCCCGCACGCCGGCAATGGCGGCATCTCGGATCACCCCGGTGCCAGCCGGTTTGCCGGTGGCAAAGCCTTCAGGAATCTCCACATCGCTGTTTTGCGGATACGGCGCCAGTTCAGCCTTGCCAAAGGCGAACCGCGGGCCGGGTTTTACGGTGATCTCCACCTTGCGGACGCTTTTCGGCGGGTTCAGCGGCTGGATCTGCGCCGCTTCCTGCCCGTCCAGGCGGATGTTCACCACTGGCGAGAAATGCCCGGCGTCATACAGCACCTGCACTAGGGTGCGGTAATCCGACAACGCCGCGGCCAGCAACTCTTGCACATTGGTCTCGCCGCTGGCGGCAACCGAGGCAGAGGCACCGCGCAGCCGCTCTGCAAGGGTGGGGTCCGCGCCGGGGGCCTGCAGCGTCGCTTCGGCGGCGGATACCGCAGGCGGCAGCAGCGCCATCAGGCTGAAGGCCATGGCACAAGCCAAGCCGTTTGGACGGATGGAAAAATTCATGTCTGCTCCCGGCAGCGGGCTTAAAATATCGGGCCCGGAACCACGGCAGGCATCCGGCGCTTGATGCAAGCCTAGCACGGGAAATTTGCAGGATGGAACCAGCAAAGCGGCGGCATTCCGCCGGTGCCGCGCGGCGGCGGATTGCCGCGCATCGGCCAGCCGGGAAAATCCGGCGGGCAATGGCTATTGGAAAGGCTGGCAAAGTATGTACTAGTTTAAATCAGCTCCGGCGAATTCATCCGCCGGAGCTGTCACTGTTTAACCAAAGCACATAAGTAACGTCAGGCGCAGCCACCACTCACAAAGCAGCCAGCCTGACCGGGATGATACCACGCATGATTTTACTGTCCATATAATTGTCAGTTTGATAAAGTTGCGTGGTATCATTTCGCCTTGGCCCTGCCGGGGCAGCAGATTTGATGATCCGGGAGATGGGTTTTGGACCGGTTGAAACCAATTTTTGAGCTTCGCGATATGCTCCACCAGATGGAGCGCGACATGGGGCTGGACCGGCTGAGCCGGGCAGAGCGGGACGTGCTGCTGGCCGCCAATGCGCTGACCGAAGCGCCGGGTGAAGCGGTGAAATCAGAGCAGATCCGCAGCCATCGTCTGGTCAAGGGGATCGCCCAGGCCACCTTTCACCGCACCCTGAAATCCTTGCTGGACCTGGGGCTGATCAAGCGGGCCGGCGGCAGCAAGGCCAAGCATTACGTGGTCTGTTTCGATCCTGCGGCAAAGTGACTGCGCCGCTTTAGCAATACATTCCAATGATTGCAGGTTTCGCCGCTCCCGTTTAAACGGGACTGTATGATGCGAGTTTTTCAGCAGTTGGCTGGCCTTCAAAGTTTTGCGGTGATTACCGCGGTTTACGTGATCTGCCACGGGCTGACCGCCTGGGTGGTCACACCTGTGCAGGGCCTGTTCCTGCCAGAAGTGACGGTCTTTGCCAGCCTGGTCTACTTGCCGCACGGGGTGCGGGTGCTGGCGGTCTGGCTGTTCGGCTGGCGGGCTGTTCTGCCGCTAGCCGCAGGCGCCTTCCTGTCGGAGCTGATGTTCACCGATGCAGGCGTGCGCCAGCTGATGGAACCGGTGCTGCTGGAGTCCATTGCGGTTGGCGCGGCCGCGGCCTTTGCCGCCTTCGAGATTGCCTGGCTGTTCGGCTGGAACCTCTATGCGGGCCAGTCGCGCCGGGTGTCCTGGACCGGGCTGCTGGCCGTTGGCGCCCTGGCTTCGGTCATTAATTCCGCCGGGCAGTCGCTGGTGTTCTCCGGCCTGATCTTTCCCGGCGACCAGCTGCCGGTGATGGCAGTCTATGCCGCAGGCGACCTGATCGGCCTGGCGGTCTGCATGCTGTTGCTGACGCTGATCTTCCGCTGGCTGCGCCTGGCTGGCAACGGGCGCCGCCCGCAGGAATAGCCAAGCCCGCCGGCGGCGGGCTTGCAGAGAGGGCAGCGGTCAGGGTCAGGCGCAGGGCCTATCCGGCCATCATCCGGGCCACATCCAGCATCCGGGCCGAAAAGCCCCATTCGTTGTCGTACCAGCCGAACACCCGCACCTGCTGCTCTCCGGCCATGCGGGTTTCCGGCCCCGCAATCACCAGCGACTCGGGCCGCGCCCGCAGGTCGGAGGAGACCAGCGGCATATCGGTCCAGCCCAGTACCTGCGAGGCCGCAACCCCTTCGCGCAGGGCGGCGGTGAACCGGGCTTCGCTCATCGGCGTTTTCAGCTGCGCCACCATGTCGATGGCAGAGACGCTGGCCGTCGGCACCCGCACCGCGGCACCGCTCACGCGCCCTTTCAGATGCGGCAGCACCTCGTCGATCAGATGCATCGCCGAAGTGGTGGTCGGCACCATCGACTGCGCGCCGCCGCGCGAGCGGGCGAAATCACCGCGCGGTGCGTCCACCATCGGCTGCGAATTGGTGTAGCAGTGAATGGTGGTCATATGGGCGCTGTCGATGCCGGCGATGCCGTCCAGCAGCTTGACCAGCGGCGTCAGCGCGTTGGTGGTGCAGGAGGCATTGGAGACAATCCGCGCATCGCCCAGCGTTTCCTCATTTGCACCCAGCACAACGGTCAGCTCAGCGGCGGGGGAGGGGCCGGAGATTAGCACCTTTGCGGCGCCCGCCTTCAGCCCGCGCTCTGCCACGTCAGAGGTGCGGGCGATGCCGGTGCATTCCAGCACCAGGTCAACGCCGCTGAGGTCCACCTTGGTCAGATCGGACTCATGGCTGACCGGAATGGACCGGCCCATCACCTGCAGCGCATCACCGCCATGCTCTACCGGATGGGCAAAGGGGCCAAAGGTGCTGTCGTACTGGAACAGATAGGCGCACATGTCCAAAGGCGCTATATCATTGATCCGCACCACGTCGATGCCGTCTCCGCGCGGGGTGGTCAGAATCTGGCGCAGGATGGCGCGGCCGATGCGGCCGAATCCGTTGATAGCAAGTTTCATGCGCAATCTATGGCAGGCGCGCCGGCGCCGCTCAATCCGTCGCTCCCGGGAAAATGATCACATTTCCCAAGAGGATGTTTCAGAAAAACACTGCAAAACCGCGCATGCGTCAGGCGCGTCCCTATTTGCGGCAGATCACCTGCGCGTAGTAGGTGCCGGTGATGCTGCGCACCATCGTGTCCAGGTTGACGCTGCAGCCGGTGGCGGTGCGCAGGGCCCGCACCGCCTGGCGCGCAGTCAGCACCGCGGGCGGGCGGAACGCCAGATGCTCCAGGTTCATCCGGGTGGCGCTGTAGCGGCCTGGGGCGTCCTCGACCGGGGCCACCACCCAGTCGCGGCCCAGCACAGTGACCTGCTTGCCTTCCACGCCCTTCGCTCCTGCAGCCGGGGTCAGCGCGGCGCAGAGGGCCGCGGCCAATGCAGTCTGTTTCATCATCAAAATGCTCCTGCGGAAATCACTGGCTTCAGCCTAGCGCAGGCCCGGTGCAAAGCAAGATGCAGCTTACAAGTGGTCCACCGCTTCCGCCTGGCGCAGCTCCGCGGCGCACAGTTGCAGGCCGCGCAGCAGCCGCTCGGCATCCGCCTCCGGCTGCGATCCCCGCGGGGCAGAGCACCCCGCCACGATCGGCGTCTGGCCGGGCCGCGACACCGGTACCGCATAGCCGGTGATTCCGGCCTCGAACTCGCTGTCCGTCAGGCAGTAACCCTGCTGCCGCGCTTGTGCGACGCGTTCCAGGATGGAGCCGGGCTCCGTCAGGGATTGGCCGGTATGGCGCGGGATCTCCGCCTCTGCCAGCACCGCTGCGGCCTCTTCCTCCGGCAGCCCGGCCAGCAGCATCCGCCCCAGGCTGGTATGCGCCAGCGGAATGTGCGAGCCGGCGGTGAAGCCATAGGTGATATGGCCGTGGTCCACCGTGGATTGCGCCAGCAGCAGAACCCGGCCCTGGTCCAGCATCGCCAGCGTCACCTCGATCTGCATCTGCCGGGCATGGCGGTTCAGGACCGGCTGCACCCGGCGGCCGAACTGGTTGGCCTGCAGAAACCCGCCTGCCAGCACCAGCACCCGCGGGGTCAGGGACAGCATCCGCCCGTCCTGGCGCAGGTACCCCGCCTGCACCAGCGTCAGCGCCCCGCGCCGGGCGGTGGCGCGGTCCTGGCCGCTGCGCCGGGCGATCTCGGCCAGAGTCATGCTGGGAGTCTCGGCATCAAACACCGCCAGAACCGCCAGCCCCTTGGCAAAGCTCGACGAAATATTCCTGTCCTGTTCTGCTGCTGTCATCCCGATGCCGCCCTGTCCTGATCCCAAAAACACCGCTGGCTGCAGCGATTTGTGCGAATGCTCGAATGAATGTTCGCTTTGCGAACGCTGTCAAGGCGCAAACCCTCCGCAATATCCAGATTGCGCAACGGGTTGCAGCAATTCCCGCCGTCGGCTGGACGTGTGGCCATTTCCGGTGCAATTTCAATTAGCTCGCTAGCCAAGAGGCCGCCCATGGCACAAGATTTCACATCCGGCAAATTGGCCCGCCTGGGGCTGCTGACCCCAGAGGACTGCCGCAAGGCGGCCGAGATCACTTCCCGGGCGCAGTTTGACGGGATCGAGACGGTGCGGGTGCTGTTCCCCGATCAGCATGGGCTGCTGCGCGGCAAGACGGTGATGGCAGAGGGTTTTGCCGGTGTTTTCGACCGCGGCCTGAACGTGCCCGCAACCCTGCTGCTCAAGGACACCTCCCACCGCACGGCCTTTCCGGTTTGGGAGGACGGCTCCGGGCTGGACGGCCCGATGCAGGGCGCGGGCGATGTGCTCCTGGTGCCGCGCCCGGAGACCTGGCGCGCGCTGCCCTGGTCCGGTCATTCCGCCTGGATCTTCTGCACCCCGGTCTACCCGGACGGCCGGCCCATCCCCTTTGCCTCTTGCGCGGTATTGCGGCAGCAGGTGGAGGCCTTGGCGGAGCAGGGGATGGCGGCCACCTTCGGGCTGGAGGTGGAGTTCCACCTGTTTGAGCTGGCGGACAAATCCGCGGCCCACACCCAGGCCACCCGCCCCGGCGCCCCGGTGCAGACCCGCAACCTGACGCAGGGGTATCAATACCTCACCGAAACCCGCTATGGCGAGGCGGAGGGCATCCTCGACCTGCTGCGCCGCAACGCCCAGAAGCTCGGCCTGCCGGTGCGGTCGGTGGAAATCGAAATGGGTCCCAGCCAGGTCGAGTTCACTTTTGCCCCCGACGGCGCCATGGCCCAGGCCGACGCGATGGTGATGTTCCGCACCATGGTCAAGGAGGTCTGCGCCCGCAATGGCCTGCACGCCAGCTTCATGGCCAAGCCGCGGCTGGACAACGCGATGGCCAACGGCTGGCACGTCCACCAGTCGCTGCAGGACCTGGCCACGGGCCGCAACCTGTTCATGCCGGAAACCGCCGGTATGCTCAGCCCGCCGGCCAGCGCTTGGATGGCCGGCCTCTTGAAATACGCGTCCGAAACCTCGCTGCTGATCGCGCCGACGGTGAACAGCTACAAGCGCTACCTGCCGTTCCAGCTGGCCCCCAGCCGCATCGGCTGGGGCGAGGACAACCGCGGCGCCATGCTGCGGGCGCTGATGCAGCCCCATGACCCCGCCAGCCGGATCGAGAACCGCGCGCCGGACAGTTCCGCCAACCCCTATTACGCGCTGGCCGCCCAGATCATCGCGGGCGCGGCCGGCATCCGGGAGGGTCTGGAGGCCCCGAAACCCACCCTGTCGCCCTACAGCGAAGACGCCGAACGCCTGCCGCGTTCGCTGGGGCAGGCACTGGAAGGGTTCGCAGGCTCGGCGCTCTGCCGCGATGCGCTGGGCGCCGGCACGGTGGACTATCTGCTGCAGCTCAAGACTTTCGAATGGGAGCGCTATCTGGATACCGTCAGCGAATGGGAGCAGGCGGAATATTTCAACCTGTTCTGAGCCGCCGAGGAACAGCTGAGCGACGGGCAAAAAACTCAGCCGCCCCGGAATTTGCCGTCTTGATCGCCAGCCCCGCCCGTTGATACCGTATGCCCGCGTATGCAGGGGTTGTTCCCTGCCATCTGCGGCGCCATTTCCGGCGGCCTGAGACATTTGAAAACCCACGCCTCTTCGAAGGATAACACCCCCATGAAATACACCGAGGAACACGAGTGGCTGCTGCCCGAGGGCGACCTGATCACCGTCGGCATCACCGCCCACGCCGCCGAACAGCTGGGCGAGGTGGTCTATGTCGAGCTGCCCGAGCCGGGCACCGAGGTCTCCAAGGACGACGAGATCGTGGTGATTGAATCGGTCAAGGCGGCGTCCGACATCCTCGCGCCGCTGGACGGCGAGATCGTCGAGGTGAACGAGGCGCTGGCCGACGACCCCGGCAAGGTGAACGAGGACGCCGAGGGCGACGCTTGGTTCTTCAAGATCAAGCCGTCGGACCTGTCACCGATGGACGATTACATGGATGAGGCCGGCTACAAGGACTTCATCGGCTGATCCGGCTGCGGCCCCGCTCGGGGCCGCCACGCAATCCCCAGGTGCAGACAGCACCTGTGCCTCCGGCCGGTTTGAGCAAGCAGGGGGCAGCGGCGCTGATGCTGCAGAACCGGTAAAGTGCCAGTCTCGGAGTGTTTTGGCGCAATGCGCCTGCCATGTTACACTGCGTCCGTCAGACCTTCTGAAGGAGGACGCAAAATGCCGCTGCGCTTCTTCCGGCCAACCCGCTTACTGTTCCTGCTTTTTATTCTTCCCAGCGCGGCTGCGCCGCAGGCACTGGCTCCCTTGGCTGCCTCGGGCGATATGCCGGCCTTGAAGGCGGCTTTGCCCGAAGGCTCCAGCCCTGACCCGGAAACGCTGGCCAAGCCCCTCTACTTCGCGGCCCAGCGCGGGCAGGAGGAGGCTGTGCGCTACCTGCTGTCTGCTGGAGCGTTTCCTGACTCCGCGACAGACTTCGGCACAGCACTTGGCATTGCCGCCCGCAACAACCACACCGGCATCGTCTCTATCCTGCTGGATGCTGGTGCTGATCCGAACCTGCCTGGCGGTGAAGATTTGCTGATGCCGCTGCATCAGGCAGCGGAGCGCGGCGCTGTCGAGGCGGCCCGCCTGCTGCTCGATAATGGTGCCGACGTGAATGCGGCGGCGGTTCGCTTTGGATGGCCAGCGGTTCACTATGCTCAGCGGAAGGGCCGGACTGAGATGGTCGGGTTCCTGCGGGAAATGGGTGCCGGCCCGGCGCCGGTCGAGCCCCTGCAGCCTGGGGAGCTGGAAGCTGCCGACCCCGAGGAAGGACGCATTCTGGCATTTGAATGCGGCGGGTGCCACGGTCTGACACCCGGTGAAATTAACACGGGGCAGCACCCTGGCCCCAGCCTTGCAGGCGTCGTTGGTCGAGCCAAGGCATCGGTCGAAGGATTCCCGTATTCCGGGGAGATGAAAGCGCAGACGGGGCGGTGGACGCCCGACGAGCTTAATGTTTTCCTTGCCGATCCTTTCAATGCCGTTCCCGGAACAGACATGACCCGCGGCAGCCAGCCGGACCGCGCTGCGCGGGTTGCCATAATCGCATATCTTTCGAGTCTTGCGCTCTAGCGGGTAAATTGCGCGGGGCAGGGGCTCAGTACCCCCGCTGCCGGTCCACCTCATGCAGCAGCTCTTCCCCGGCCTCCAGCCGCCGCAGGTTCTCCACCACGTCTTTCAGCGCGTCGCCCAGATGCCAGCCTGAGACATGCGGGGTGATCGTGACCTGCGGATGCGCCCACAGCGGGTTGTCCGCGGGCAAGGGCTCCTTGCTCACCACATCCAGCACCGCATGGCCGGGCGTGCCCTTGTCCAGCGCCGCCAGCAGGGCCGGTTCATCCACCAGGTCGCCGCGGCCTGCATTGATCAGCATCGCACCCGGCTTCATCGCCGCCAGTGTTTCAATGTTCATCAGCCCGCGGGTGGCGGGGGTGGAGGGCAGGATCGAACAGACATAATCGCATTCCCCCAGCATCTGCGGCAGCGCCGCCGCGCCGTGGCGGCAGTCCACGCCCTCGATCTCCTTGGGCGAGCGGCTCCAGCCCAGTACCCGGAGCCGCATGTCCCGCATCAGGCGTGCTGTCATGCCGCCGATATGGCCGAGGCCCAGAATGCCGACGGTGGTCTCCTGCGGACGCCTTGGCGCCAGCGGTTCCCAGGCGCTGCGGGATTGCGAGGCTGCGTGCGCCAGCATGTTGCGCTGGCCGCGCAGCACATAGGCCAGACAGAACTCGGCGATCTCATGCGCAGGTTCCAGCGGTCTCAGCCGGGCCACGCGCACATGCGGTGCCAGGCTGGGGTGCGCCACGATGGTATCCACCCCGGCGCCCAGTTTCTGCACCAGTTTCAGGTTCGGCAGCTGCGCGGGCAGATCGCCCTTCAGCGCGGAAACCGCCAGCACCGTGATATCGTCCAGATTGCCGGGAGCGGAGATCGGGCGGATATCGGCGCCGGGCGCCATCGCCTGCAGCTGTTCCGCCATCTGTTCCTCGGTATACCAGCCGTCGTGACCGATGCTGATCAGCATTGCCATGCGCGTTCCTCCCTTTGACGCGTCCCTTTTGCGGGACTAAGCCACGGTTCGCGCGCAAGCGAAAGGCTGTTTCCGCTGCTCAGTCCAGCCGCCGCACCAGGATCTGGTTGCCCTCGCCGCGCTTGGTCTCGAACAGTTTCAACGAGGCAATCAGGTCGCTCAGCTTGCGCTTGCCATAGCTGCGGGTGTCGAAATCCGGGAAGGCGGCGGTGATATACTGGCCGATCTGGCCCAGCGTGAACCATTCGTCCTCCTGGCCGATCGCATCCATTGCCCGCACCACCAGCTTGGCCGGGTCCGGCAGTTCTGAGGGCGGATTGCCGTCGACGTCATCCTTCTTGGGCTTTGTCTTGGCCTTGGCCGGCTCTTCCAGGAGGTTCTCCACGTAGATGAACCGCTTGCAGGCTTTCACAAAGGCGGCGGGTGTCTTGCGCATCCCCATGCCGAAAACGTCCACCCCCTGTTCTCGGATGCGGCTGGCCAGCCGGGTGAAATCGCTGTCCGAGGAAATCAGCACAAAACCGTCAAAGCGGCCGGAATGCAGGATGTCCATCGCGTCGATCACCAACGCGATATCCGAGGCATTCTTGCCGGTGGTATTGGCAAACTGCTGGTGCGGCACGATCGCCAGCGCCGCCAGCTTCTCCTTGTTCCAGCCCTGAGGGCCGCCGCCGGCAAAATCGCCATAGATGCGCCGGATGCTGGCCTCGCCGAAGGAGGCGATCTCCTCGAACATCGCCTCGGCGTATTTGGCGGAGATATTGTCGGCGTCGATCAGGACGGCCAAAAGCGGCGGTTTGGTGGTGGCTGCCATTGCGGGTCTCTTCTTCTTGTTATTGCTCAGGGCAGCGGCGCGGGGCGGGCGCCGCGGGGGAAACGGCCGGTGTGATCCGGAATGCTGCGGTTGAGTATGGACAGCCGCCGCCGTGATGCAAGGGCGGGGCGGTGCACAGAGGGTGCACAGGAGGTGTACGGGTGTCACCCCCCGTTTATCGGCTCAGGCGAAGGGATCGTCCGGGTAGCCCACTCGCGCCAGATACAGGCCGTGGCCCGGGCAGACCGGCCCGCAGGCCGCCCGGTCGCAGGCCTCCAGCGCGGCTTTCACGTCCGCAGGCTCCCAGGCGCCGGCGCCGACCCGCTCCAGCGTGCCGACAAAGCTGCGGACCTGGTTGTGCAGGAAGCTGCGGGCGCGGACATGGAAATGGATTTCCGGCCCGGAGAAGCCCTGCACCCGCTCCACCCGCAGCTCATCCAGGGTCTTGACCGGGCTGGCCGACTGGCAGATGGATGACCGGAAGGTGGTGAAATCGTGGTTTCCGATCAGGTGGTTGGCTGCTTCCTGCATGGCGTCCGCATCCAGATCATGGCTCAGCTGCCAGACCTGGCCCGCGTCATGGGTGGCAGGCGCGCGGCGGATCAGGATGCGGAACAGATACTGTCGCTCCACCGCGGAAAAGCGCGCATGCCAGTCACTCTCCACCCGGGCGCAGTCCACAATGGCGACCGGATCGGGCTTCAGGTGGTAATTCAGCGCTTCCGACAGGCGGAACGGGTCCCAATCCTTGGCCATATCGCAATGCGCGACCTGTCCCAGCGCATGCACGCCGGTGTCGGTGCGCCCGGCGGCGGCGATGGTGTGCTCCCCCGGCTCCAGCCGCGCCAGCGCAGCCTCGATCGCGCCCTGCACGGACGGCAGGTCCTTCTGCCTTTGCCAGCCGGCAAAAGGCTTCCCGTGGTATTCGACTTTCAAAGCAAAACGCGGCATGGCCGGGCAACTAGCAACAGGGCCGGGCCGGGGCAAGCCCTGCGTGTGGTCTGGTATCCCGGCGGGATGCTGCCTATCTTGTCAGCAGCAAGAACAGAGCAGGATCAGGGCCTTGGTGATAACCTCCCTTGCAGACGGGGTGATGAGCGGGGTGGAGAGCGTGACCAGCGGCCTCTCCGCGGCGCTGTTCGACCGGCCCATCCGGCTGGGGGTCACCGGGCTGGCGCGCTCCGGCAAGACGGTGTTCATCACCTCGCTGGTCGCCAACCTGATGGACCGGGGCCGGATGCTGCAGCTGAGCGCCGCGCGCGAAGGCCGGATCGAGGCCGCCTTCCTGCAGCCTCAGCCGGACGACACCGTACCGCGGTTCGATTATGAAAACCACCTTGCGGCGCTGACCGGGCCGTCACCCCATTGGCCGGACAGCACCCGTGCGGTGTCTGAGCTGCGCCTCAGCCTGAAGGTGCGGCCCGCGGGGCTCTTGGCAGGCCTGCAGGGGCCGCGCACGCTGCATCTGGATATTGTCGACTACCCCGGTGAATGGCTGCTGGACCTGGCGTTGCTGGACAAAACCTACGCCGAGTGGTCCGCGGATGTTCTGTCCCGCATTGCCTCCCGCCCGCAGGCGGAACATTTTCTGGAAGAACAATCCAAGGCGGTTCCTGCCGGGGCACACGATGAGCCGCAGGCCCAGGCCCTCGCCGCGGCTTTCACGCAATACCTGGCCGGCGCCCGCGCCGCCGGTTTCTACGACTGCACCCCGGGGCGCTTCCTGTTGCCCGGCGACCTGGAAGGCTCGCCGGTGCTGACCTTTGCGCCGCTGCCGCAGGTCGGCAACCCGCCGCGCGGCAGCCTGTGGCGGGAGATGGAGCGGCGGTATGAGGCCTATAAATCCAAGGTCGTGAAACCGTTTTTCCGTGACCACTTTGCCCGCATCGACCGGCAGGTGGTGCTGGTGGATGCGCTCTCGGCGATCCATTCCGGGCCGCAGGCGGTGGAGGATCTGCGCCATGCGATGGCCGATATCCTCAGCGCCTTCAAGCCGGGGCGCAACCATTTCCTGACCCGGCTTCTGGGCGGCAAGCGAGTGGAGAAAATCCTGTTCGCCGCCACCAAGGCCGACCATTTGCACCACGCCCAGCACCCGCAGATGACCGCCATTATCGAGGCGCTCACCCGCGAGGCGCAGGACCGCGCCCGCTTTGCCGGGGCGGATACTGCGGCGCTGGCGCTGGCCTCCCTGCGCACCACCACGGAGGAGATGCGCCCGCACAACGGCGCTGAGCTGCCCTGCGTGCGCGGCACGCTATTGGACAGCGGCAAGCAGGCGGCCTTCTACCCAGGTGCTTTGCCGCAGGACCCGGCCCAGCTGCTGACCCCGGCGCGTCAGGGCGCGGAGCGCTGGCTGGAAGGCGATTATCAGTCGATGGCCTTTGGCCCTGCGCCGCTTACCCTGAAACACGGCAGCGGCCCGCCGCATATCCGCCTCGACCGCGCCGCCGAATTCCTGATCGGAGATGCCCTGTGACCCTGTTCCTGCGCCCCGCCGCGCCTTTGGATGCCGGCACGGTTGGCGATATCCTCTACCATTTCCAGCAGAAGACGGAGTGGATGCCCAAGCTCTACACCTCGGCTGAGGTGATTTCCTTTTGCGGCACTATGATCGACCGCGGCTGGGTCACGGTGGCGGAAAGGGCCGGGTGCGTTGAAGGTTTCCTGGCCCGCGACGGCGAGGAGGTCTGCGCGCTCTATCTCGCGCCAGAGGCGTGCGGACTGGGCACAGGCAAGATGCTTCTGGATGCGGCCAAAGCCGCCGCGCTGCGTCTGACTCTGCGCACCTTTGCCGCCAACGCAGGGGCGCAAAAGTTTTACCGGCGCGAGGGTTTTGCCGAAACCGGCCGCGGGGATGGCTCCGGCAATGAGGAAGGTCTGCCCGACATCGCTTTTGAATGGCGCGCAGCACAGGGGGCGGCCGCATGACCAAGAAGCCGGTTCTGTTTGACCTGGAGGATGAAGAGAGGGCGCCGCCAGTGGCGGAAGCGCCGCCGGTTCCCGACCCGGCCCCGCTGGCGGTGCAGCCCCCGGCGATGGAGCAGGCTGCCCGGATCGCCGCCCGCCACCCGTCGCGGCTGGCGCGCTGGTTCTGGGCGCTGCCGGTGGCGGTCATCGGCGCCATGGCCTCTGTCGCGGCCTGGGACTTCGCCGCCGGGCTGATTGACCGGGTGCCGCTGCTGGGCTGGGCCGTCACGGCCGGGCTGGCGCTGCTGCTGTTGCTGGCGCTTGCCATGGCCCTGCGCGAACTGGCGGCGCTTTCGCGGCTGCGGCGTGTCGATGCGTTGCGCCATCAGGCCGGAGAGGCCACGGATCTGGCTGCGGCCCGCGCCTTCACCACCCGGCTGGAGGCCTTCTATAGCGGGCGCGAGGAACTCAGCTGGCATCAGGCCCGGCTGGCGGAGCGCCAGGACGAGGTGATGGACGGCGATGCACTCCTGCTGCTGGCAGAGGAAGAGCTGCTGGTGCCGCTGGACGCGCTGGCCCTGTGCGAGGTGGAGGCCGCGGCCCGGCAGGTCGCGACGGTAACGGCGCTGGTGCCGATGGCGCTGGCGGATATTCTGACGGCGCTGGTCTCCTCGCTCAGGATGATACGACGGGTGGCAGGGATTTATGGCGGCCGGCCCGGGTTCTTCAGTTCCTGGCGGCTGACCCGTGCAGTGCTGGCGCATCTGGCCGCCACCGGCGCGGTGGCCGCGGGCGATGACCTCTTGGAACCGGTGCTGGGCGGATCGGTGCTCTCCAAGCTCTCCCGCCGGTTCGGCGAAGGGCTGGTCAACGGCGCCTTGTCGGCGCGTGTCGGCGTTGCCGCAATGGAGGTCTGCCGCCCGATGCCGTTTTCGCCGCAGCACAAGCCGAGCACGCGCAAGGTGGTGCAGCGGGCGCTGACAGGCCTGTTTTCCAAGGAGAAGTAGATCGCGCGCCCCAGGCTGCAGAGGTGGTCTGGCGCAGCCAGAACACCGGCAGGCGCGGGAGTGCCCCGGCTGAGGGTGTCAGAACAGTTTCGGCGGCTGGTCCTTGGGCTGGCGCATGGCCACGATGCCGGTGCGGAAGCCTTCGCCGATGCGGTCGGCCAGGGCGCCCCATTGCAACGCGGTGCGCTCCGGCAGCTCAGCCCGCAGCACCTGGTGGAACAGGCCCAGCCACAGCGGGAAATGCTCTGCCTTCACATCGGGGCGCGAGACGTGCACCCGCATCGGATTGCCGCTGTAGCTGCGCTCGCGCAGGATCGCATTGCGCCAGAAGCCAGCGATCTTCTCCTCATGCTCCGGCCAGTCGGTGACATGGGCGGCAAATACCGGTCCCAGCACATCGTCCGCACGCACCTGCATATAGAACACGGCAACCACGCGGGATATTTCCTCTGCGGTGATGTCGAACCGCGCCAGCGGGTTCTGCGTTTCGGTCTCAATCATAATCTGCTCCGGCCTGCTTTCGCCTGTAGATAAGTCGAAGCCACAGCCAGCGGAAGAGGGAAGGCGCATCTGCTGCAGTGCCGGACCGCGGCAGCGCTGGCGCCTGGCGCCGCTGCCGTTATGGTGAGCGGGAGATTTGTCAAAAAGGCATTCATTGATGGCGGAGAACACAAGGCGGGTGCTGGTTCTGGGCGCCTACGGGTTTATCGGGGCTGAGGTGGTGCGCGCCCTTCGGGCCGCCGGATACGAGGCAGCGGGGCTGGGCCGCAGTGCGGCGCAGGCGGCGCGGGTGCTGCCGGGCGTGCCGTTTGTGCAGGGCGACCTGCTGCAGCTGCTGCGGCCTGCGGACTGGGCGCCGCTGCTGCAGGGTGCGGACGTCGTGGTGAACTGCGCGGGGGTTCTGCAGGATATGGCGCCAGGGGAGCTGGAGGCGGTGCACCACACAGCCATTGCAGCCTTGGGGGCGGCCTGTGCAGAGCGGGGCATCACGGTTGTGCAGATTTCAGCTGCCGGGGCAGGACCAGACGCCGGGACGGAGTTCATGCGCAGCAAGGGACGGGGCGACGCGGCCTTGCGGGCCTCTGGCGCTGCGGCCTGGATCCTGAAGCCGGGGCTGGTGATCGGGCAGGGCGCCTATGGCGGCACCCGGCTCTTGCGGATGCTGGCGGCGGTGCCGCTGGTGCAGCCGGTGGCGCTGGCAGATGCGCCGGTGCAGTGCATCGGCATGGCAGATCTGGCAGAGGCGGTAGCTGCCGCGCTGCAGGGCGGCCTGCCGCAGGGGACCTATGATCTGGTCGAAGAGCAAGTGCACACGCTGGAAGAGGTTCTGGCGGAGACACGTAAATGGCTGGGGTTTGCACCGCCCCGCATGGTGCTGCGGTTCCCGGGCTGGCTGCTGCCGCCGCTGGCGGCCTGCGCCGATGCGCTGGGGCGGCTGGGCTGGCGCTCGCCGCTGCGCTCGACGGCGATTGCCGAAATCCAGAGCGGCGTGCGCGGCGATCCCGCCCCGTACCGGGGAGCCACGGGGCGCGAGGTGGCGCCCCTGAGCACCGTCTATCAATCGCTGCCTTCCGGGCGTGCGCAGCGGCTGGATGCGCGGATGGCGCTGCTGATGCCGGTTGCGGCCGCCGTGCTGAGCTTGTTCTGGCTGGCTTCAGGGCTGATCGGCCTGTGGCAGCTGGATACTGCGGCGAAGGTGCTGACGGATGAGGGCTGGAGCGGCCTGCTTGCAAAAGCCAGTGTCGGGTTCTGGTCATTTGCCGACATCGCCCTGGGGCTGGCAATCCTGTGGCGGCCCTGGGCGGTGCGCGCCTGTCTGGGGATGGTGGCGGTCTCGCTGATTTACCTGGCCGCGGCCACTGCGGTTACGCCGCAGATGTGGGCTGATCCGCTCGGGCCGCTGGTCAAGGTGCTGCCGGGCCTGCTGCTGGCGCTGATCACTCATCAACTGCTGCAGGAGCGTTGAGATGGAGGTGGACCTGATCCTGCGCTGGCTGCATGTGATCGGCGCCTGCGTGCTTTTGGGCACCGGAGCGGGTATCGCCTTTTTCATGCTGATGGCGCACCGGACAAAGGATGCGCGCCTGATTGCCCATACTGCGGGCGTGGTGGTGCTGGCAGACCTCCTGTTCACCGCCACTGCGGTGATCGTTCAGCCGATCACCGGCGGGTTGCTGGCCTGGCGGCTGGGCTGGCCATTCAGCGAGGGCTGGCTGGCGCTGTCGCTGCTCCTTTACGTGCTGACCGGGGCGTTCTGGCTGCCAGTGGTCTGGATCCAGCTGCGGCTGCGCGGCTTGGCGCGGGCAGCAGCGGAGGCAGGGCGGGCGCTGCCTGCGCGCTATCACCACCTGTTTGCTGTCTGGTTTGCCTGCGGCGTCCCCGCCTTTGCCGCGGTGCTGATGATCATCTGGCTGATGCTGGCGCGGCCGGATCTGGGTATTTGGCTGGTGCGCTGATTGACAATTTCCGTCCGGCCGCGAGGCCGGGCACGCCCGACCCTCCCCACGGGAGGGCGCTTTGCGCCCGCCCAGGGCCGGTCGCTGCCCTTCGCGTGATGCGGCGCATCTGCCGCTTTACCCTCCGGTGGGACCGCCCTATAAGGCCTCTCATGTCCCTATTCGCGGCCATCATTATTCGAATTATATCCCCGGCGCTCTGAAACCGTTGAGCCGCCGGGCAAAGGCGCTTGAGCCATCGCGCCGAACCGAATATCCCAATTCCCGACCTTGATCATCCAAAGGACGCCCCCGATGTGCGCCGACACGCCTCAGACGCCTGACTACAAAGACACCCTGAATCTGCCGAAAACCGATTTCCCGATGCGCGCGGGCCTGCCCAAGCGCGAACCCGCCTGGCTGGAGCGCTGGGCTGAGATCGGCGTCTACGACCGCCTGCGGGACAAAGCTGCCGCGGCCAAGGGCACGGATGCGGAGCGCAAGCCCTTCACCCTGCATGACGGCCCTCCTTATGCCAACGGCCACCTGCACATCGGCCACGCTTTGAACAAGACCATCAAGGACATGATTGTGCGCTCGCACCAGATGATGGGCTTTGATGCGCGCTATGTGCCGGGCTGGGACTGCCACGGCCTGCCGATCGAATGGAAGATCGAGGAGCAGTACCGCAAGAAGGGCAAGAACAAGGATGCGGTGCCGGTTGTCGAATTCCGCCAGGAATGCCGCGCTTTTGCCGACAGCTGGGTCGACATCCAGCGCGAGGAGTTCAAGCGTCTGGGTATCACCGGCAACTGGGATGACCCGTATCTGACCATGAACTACCATGCCGAGGCGGTGATCGCGGATGAGTTCATGAAATTCCTGATGAACGGCACCCTCTACCAGGGCTCCAAGCCGGTGATGTGGTCGCCGGTCGAGAAGACCGCGCTGGCCGAGGCCGAGGTCGAATACCACGACAAGGAAAGCTTCACCATCTGGGTGAAGTTCAAAGTGGCCGAGGCCGGCGGGTTCGTGGCTGCAGACGGCGAGGATGCGGATTTCGCTGGCGCTGACTCTGCGATCGTGGCGCAGGATCTGGAAGGCGCCCATGTGGTGATCTGGACCACCACACCCTGGACCATCCCGTCGAACAAGGCGGTGGTTTACGGCGCGGACATTGCCTATGGCCTCTATGAGGTGACCGGCACCCCGGACGAATGCTGGGCCAATACCGGCGACCGCTTCCTGCTGGCCGACAACCTGGCGGCAGAGGTGTTCAAGCGCGCCCGTCTGGCTGAGGACCAGTACAAGCGCCTGCGCGGCGTATCGGCGGACGAACTGTCCAGCCTGTCGCTGCACCACCCGCTGCACGGCGCCGAAGGCTCGAACGGCGAATGGGACGGTATCCGCGACTTCCGCGCAGCCCCCTTTGTGACCGACACCGAAGGCACCGGCTTTGTCCACTGCGCGCCGAGCCACGGTATGGAGGAATTCGAGCTCTACCGCGATCTGAACATGCTGGAGCAGATGATCACCTACAACGTGATGGACGACGGCGGCTTCCGCGCCGATCTGCCCTTCTTCGGCGGCACCTACATCCTCAATCGCAAGGGCGGCGAGGGCGATGCCAACAAGACCATCATCGACAAGCTGGTGGAAGTCGGCGGCCTGCTGGCGCGCGGCAAGATCAAGCACAGCTATCCGCATTCCTGGCGCTCCAAGGCGCCGATCATCTACCGCAACACGCCGCAGTGGTTTGCTTCCGTCGACCGCAAGCTGGACGACGGCATGGGCGAAATGGGCAACAGCATCCGCGAACGGGCGCTGCGCTCGATCGACGAGCTGGTGAAATGGTGGCCGCAGACCGGCCGCAACCGCCTGCATTCGATGATCGAAAGCCGCCCAGACTGGGTGCTGTCGCGCCAGCGCGCCTGGGGTGTGCCGCTGACCTGCTTCACCAAGAAGGGCGCGCTGCCGACCGATGCGGAGTTCCTGCTGCGCAATGAAGAGGTCAACAAGCGCATTGTCGCCGAGTTCGAGGCGCACGGCGCCGATGTCTGGTACGAAGAAGGCTTCAAGGCCAAGGTGCTGGACGGCATCGTCGATGCGGATGCCTATGACCAGGTGTTCGACGTGCTGGACGTGTGGTTCGACTCCGGCTCGACCCATGCCTTTGTGCTGCGCGACCGCGAGGACGGTACCGAGGACGGCATCGCCGACGTCTACATGGAAGGCACCGACCAGCACCGCGGCTGGTTCCACTCCTCGCTCTTGCAGGCCTGCGGCACCAAGGGCCGCGCACCTTACCGCAATGTTGTGACCCACGGCTTCACACTGGACGAGAAGGGCATGAAAATGTCCAAGTCGCTCGGCAACACCATCGTGCCGGAGGAGGTGGTCAAGCAGTACGGCGCTGACATCCTGCGCCTGTGGGTGGCGCAGACCGATTACACCGCCGACCAACGGATCGGTCCGGAGATCCTGAAAGGCACTGCCGACAGCTACCGCCGCCTGCGCAACACCATGCGGTTCATGCTGGGCTCCCTGGGCGACTTCAGCGAGGATCAGCGGGTTGACCCGGCGGATATGCCGGAGCTGGAACGGTGGGTGCTGCACCGCCTGGCCGAACTCGACCAGAAGGTGCGCAGCGGCTACCAGTCGTTTGACTTCCAGGGCGTGTTCTCGGCGGTGTTCAACTTTGCTACCGTGGACCTGTCGGCCTTCTACTTCGACATCCGCAAGGATGCGCTCTATTGCGACGGCGACACGTTGAACGCCCGCGCCGCGCGCACCGTGCTGGACATACTGTTCCACCGCCTGACCACCTGGCTGGCGCCGATCCTGGTCTTCACCATGGAAGAGGTCTGGCTGGAGAAATACCCGGGCGAGGGAAGCTCCGTGCACCTGCAGGATATCCCGAACACGCCTGCAGACTGGCTGAACGAGCCGCTGGCCGCCAAGTGGTCCAAGATCCGCCAGGCCCGCCGGGTGGTGACCGCAGCGCTGGAGGTGCAGCGCACCGACAAGGTGATTGGCGCCTCGCTGGAGGCAGCACCTGTGGTGCATGTGCGCGACGGCGAGGCGCTGGCGGCGCTGAAGTCGGTGAACTTCGCCGATATCTGCATCACCTCCGGCATTCAGCTGACCAACGACCCGGCCCCCGCCGAAGCCTTCCGCATGCCGGAAGTCGACGGTGTGTCGGTGGTGTTTGAAAAGGCCGACGGCGGCAAGTGCCAGCGCTGCTGGAAGATCCTGCCGGATGTCGGCAGCCACAGCCACGACGGCGTCTGCGGCCGTTGCGACAGCGCGCTGGGCTAAGCCAGACCTCACCTCTGAATTGTGCGCAGCGCCCGGTCTTAAGGCCGGGCGTTGTCATTTTTACGCTGCTATTGCGGCATTTTCCACACTTTTTCCGGGAAATGCATTGTGTGCTGTCTGATTGGATTCCCCCAAATGTTGACCCGTTTCCCTCAATTGGTTAAGAAAACGTTAATTCCATGTAGATTTTAAACCGTCATTTCAAAATATGGCATGGGGCAGGGGGGCAGTATTCTATGCTGAAGTTGAAAGCGGACGCGCAACCGGCGGGTGCGCCGGGCAGGGCGCGCAGCGCGCAAATCCGGATTGACGGGGTGTCAGCCCCGAAGAACATCAAGATCGGTCTGGTGGCGGGCGGCCCCGCAACCAGCCGGAGGCAGCCGGAAACTGCTGCCGGAACGGCTGGCAAGCCTGCCAAAACCGCAGTGCCCTCCATGGTCGAACGGCCGCAAGCCCAAAGCGAACAATCTCCGGAGCCGCAGCCCTTTGCACCGGTTCAAGCGGACAAAGGCGGTGCCCTGGCCAAGCTGGGGCTGGCGGCTGCCGGTCTGGCTGTGGCCTCAGCCATGCTGCTCTATTTCCAGTTCGGCGGCAGCGTGACTGCTGAGGATGCGCAAACGGCAGCGCTTCTGCCGGACTCCTTCGCCGCAGAGGTGCCGGCCGGGGCTGCAGCAGCAGCAGGTTTGGAAGGCTCGCCTGCCAGCGGTGAAGAGGCCCTGGTCGCACGCATTACCGAAGGCACGCTGGCAGCGCTGCGCAGCAAACAGGCTGCCGGGTCTGCCGCGCCTGCCACTGTTGATGGGTCCGCGCTCTACAAGATGGTGCGCAGCGCCGCTGCGCAGGGCCAGTCCGAGGCCTATATCGATCAGCTGGTGAACAGCGCTTACGAGCGCGGTGAAATCACCGTGCCTGCGGGCCTGATCGGCGCTGGCGGGCGGGTTGATACGGCAACGCTTCTGGCGCTGTTCACCGGCAACTGACAACCGGGCTGCGCGCGCATGTGCAGCACCGATTTCCGGAACTGGTCTGTGCCGCCGATGGAGCAGGGCTGGAACAATTGCAAAAACAATAATGTGAAAAGGCACCGGCGGCCGGCTCCGGCTCCGGTGCCAGCCATTTCCCGGGGGGACCATGAAAAACTATATCGCTGCTGCTGCCATGGGGCTGTTTGCCTTGGCGGCCACTTCCGCTGCTGCCGAAACCTGCGGTGGCATCTATACCGTGCAGTCCGGCGACAGCCTGTCGGTGATTGCTGACAAGCTATACAAGGACGCGGGCAAGTGGAGCGCCATCCACAACCGCAACATTGACCAGATCGGCCCCAAGCCGGGGGCGATCCGGGTCGGCATGAAACTCTCGCTGGCCTGCCTCGAAGGGCTGCCGCTGGGCCTGCCGGGCGGCAAGGAAATCAGAGCTGCCGCCCCCGCCGCCGCGGTGCCCGTCAAGGTGGCGCCGGGCAACGCGGCGGTGCGCAAGAAGATCAACCTGCTGACCGGCGACGATTACGCGCCATTCACCTCCAAGGCGTCGCACAACGGCGGTCTGATCACCGAGGTGGTGAATGCAGCAATGACCCAGGCCGCCCCGGCCGAAGGCTATGCCATCCACTGGGTGAACGACTGGTCGTCGCATTTCGACCCACTGCTGTCGAACGCGCTGCTGGATCTGGGCTTTCCCTGGTACAAGCCTGACTGCGAGACGATGCCGGGCAGTTACCGCTGCCAGAACTTCCACTTCTCCGAGCCGATGTTCGAGACCCTGATGCTGTTGTTTGCGCATAAGGACCGGCCGTTTGCGTTCACCAGCGACAGCGACATAGAAGGAAAGACCCTGTGCCGCCCTTCCGGTTACCTGACTTTTGACCTGGACGAGCGCGGCCGCAACTGGATCGCGGAAAAGAAGATTACCCTGAAGCAGCCGCACAAGGTGAAGGACTGTTTTGACATGGTGGCCGCGGGCGAGGCGGATGCGGTGGCAATCAACGAATTCACCGGCCGCAGCGTGATGAAGGAAGCCGGCATCGCCGACCAGTTCACAGTGCTGCCGCAGCCCCTGTCGGTGCTGGGCATCTATGTGGTGGTGCACAAGACCCACCCGCGCGCCGATGAAATGCTGGCGATGATCAACAAGGGCCTGCGATCGATCCAGGAAGACGGCAGCTACCAGGCCATCGTCGAGGACCACATGGCCCGGATCTGGGCCGGGTTCTGAGGGAGGAGGCAGCATGAAACGGCTTTTCTCGCGCCTCTTCCAGCTGGCGGCTCTGTTCACCATGGCGCCGGCCGCGGCCTGGGCGATCTGCGATGTGGACTATGTGGCCCAGCCGGGAGACACGCTGTTCTCCATCGCGGAAACCCACTACGGCGACCGCAACCGCTGGACCATGGTCTATTACCGCAACCAGAAACTGCTGGCGGGCGCCACCGTATTGCCGGGCCGCAAGCTGTTCATCCCTTGCATCACCGGCGCCACTGCACCGGATGCCACCCCACTGCGCCAGGAGAAGGCGGAGCTGACATTGCTCACCGGCAGCGGCTATGCGCCGTTTACCGACCGCACCCTGCCGGGGCAGGGCATGGTGACGGAGCTGATCAACGCCGCGCTGGAGCTTGCGCCGGCGCCGGTCAGCTATTCTGTCAGTTGGGAGGACGACTGGTCCAAGCACCTGTTCCCGATGCTGGACAAAAAGGAATTCGACATGGGGTTCCCCTGGCTCAAGCCCGACTGCGCGGCCGAGCCGAGCAACGAGCGCTGCGCCAATTTCCACTTCTCCGAGCCGGTGATGACCATGCCCATCATGCTTTTCGTGCGGGCAGGCGGCGGCTTTGACTACAGCTCCGACGTCGACATCGAGGGCAAGACCCTGTGCCGGCCGGCGGGCTATTTCACCCACGATCTGAACCGCGCTGACCGGCGCTGGCTGGACGACGGCAAAATCACCCTGGTGCAGCCCGCCACCCCGGCGGACTGTTTCCGCATGGTGGCGGAGGGGCAGGTTGACGCAGCGGCAGTGAACCTGTTCCTGGGCGCCAACACCATCGTGGCAGGAAACCTGCGCGACACTGTGGTGCCGCTGGAAAAACCGCTGTCAGAAGAAGGCCTGCATGTGGTGATCTCCAAGCGCCATTGGCGGGGCACCACGCATCTGTACCGGATCAACGCGGGGCTGCAGAAGCTGCGGGACAGCGGCCGGTTTGAGGAGATCATGTCGCGCCATCTGGAATTGTTCTGGGCGCAGCTGCAGTAAGGGACAGGGCGGCGGTTCAGGCTGAAAGGGTCCTGGCCGCCTCGTACCCGTGAAAGGCGGTTCCTGCCGCCAGCACCGTGCCGATGTTACGCTGGCAGGCGCATTGCAGCAGCAGGTGCTGCGCCAGCACTGCATTTTCGTTCAGCAGTTCGCCGTCATCTGCGGCAGCGGCGGTGTCCGAAGCATGCGAGAGGGAGCCGGCGCCGAGCGGCTGGCGGCTGTCCCGCGGGTTTCCGTCCCGCTCACGCGGCGTGTTATCGGCAGATTCGCTCTGGTCCGGGTCATCTGAGCGGACAACAGGCCGCGCGGTCAGATGACCGCGGTTCGGCTTGATAGGATCTACACGTCCTGCAACTGGTATAAACATAACAGAGGGTCCTTCGCGGTGGCATTGAACCGTTCTTAAGGGAGGATTAACACAACACGCTTAACAGGCGGTTAACGCGCCGCGCTGCCGCGCTCAGCCAAGGATGCCGCGGGCCTTGGCATAGTTCGCTTCTGCGGACAGAACTCTGACCGGCTTGGGGCCGGCCTGGCAGCCGTTCATCAGATCCTGGTAGAAGGCAGTCATGTCGACGCGCTTGACCGGGCGGGTATCCAGCGCCTCGGCACGGGCGGCGGCGCGGGCGGGGCCGACATACTGGGCGTTCGCGGCCAGGGTTTGATTTGCGGGCAGCGTCTCGCCGCGTGCTGGGCCATGCGGGATACCCTGGCTGGCGCCATGGATCAGAAGTGTACCGTCCGGCTGGGTGCCGAGGGCCGGGTCCTGCCGGTTTGCGGCCCGCAGGTGCATCTGGCTGCGGTAAAGGCTGGCGGTGCTGGAAACAGAACTGATCATTTTGCTGGCCCTTTAAAACACTGTTGAGACTCCTTTTAATACAATTTGACCCAATCCGGCGGTGAAACCTTAACGGTGGTTAACAGAGTGTTAACAGCGACCTGCCAGCGCGCGCGCGGAGAAACCTCAGCTTGCCATTTGGCGGCATCAGTCCGAGGATGCTGCCGCAGCAAGCCGGGGAGAGATGATGATTTCAGCCAGTCTTGAAACCCCTGTCGGGCCGCTCAGCGTGGCTGAGCGCGACGGGGCCATCGTGCGCCTGGGCTGGACGTCTGAGGGCGGCGGCAACTCGGCGCTGCTCGCGCGGGCGCTGGACCAGCTGCGCGCCTATTTCGCGGGGGAGCTGACTGAGTTCGACCTGCCGCTGCAGGTGGAGGGGTCGGATTTCCAGCGGGCGGTTTGCGACGCGATGCTTGCAATCCCCTTTGGCGAAACCCGCACCTACGGCAGCATCGCCAAGGAACTGGGTGCACCGCCGCAGCCGGTGGGCAACGCCTGCGGTGCCAATCCGATCCCGGTGATTATCCCCTGCCACCGGGTGCTGGGCGCCACCGGCCTGGGCGGCTTTTCGGGGCAGGGTGGAGTGGAGACCAAGGTGGCGCTGCTGAAACACGAAGGCGCCGCCAGCCTGCTGATCTGATCAGCCTGGCCGCGGGCGCCATCCGGTGCCAGAGGGGGCAGCACTCAGGCGAACAGCGCCTTCACCTGGTCGTACAGCGGCGTGGTGTCCGCGCCGGAGGATTCGGAGAAATCGCTGATCATCGCCAGGATCACTGATTCCATGTCGGCTTCCGACGGGGCTTCCGGCGGCACCGGTGCACCTGCCGTCTCCTCGACGGCTTCAGGGCCAACTGCCGCATCCGCCGCGCCGGCTTGCGAGGCGGTGTCAGTTGCATCTGCCGGCGGCTGGGCTGCCGCCGCGGCCTCGGCCTGTTTGGCGCGCCAGCCCCAGGCCTTGGCATGATCGGGCGGCCCGGGCTGCTTGTTGCCGGTCACGGCGTTCAGGGCATTACTCAGCCCGCCAGAAGCGGCGCCGGGGGCGGAAACGGAATGCATGGCTTTCTCCTGTATTCAACTGCCGCAAGGCAAATCCAGGGCCAGTGTTGCCCCGCGGGCTGTTAAAACCTGCTTTCCCGCTACGCTGCATTCTGCTGCAAAATCCATTCAAACTTGTCGCGAATTGCCAAAGCCGGTTGGGCAAACGTGAAAAAACGCCGCTGGTTTCGGGCAGCGTTTGCAGTTTTCCGCAGGATCAGGGGTGCTCAGCGCCGTTCAGGCACGATCTGCTGGGCAATGCCGACAAACAGCAGGTAGACGGAGGTTACCACCAGCCCCCAATGCGCCCAACTTTGCGGATGGAAATCAACCCAGGCGGCCCAGCCGGCAAAGAAAGTCCAGGCCAGAGCCATCGGCAGCGACACCTTGCGCCAGCGCACCGTGCGGACCGGGTGAATGAACTTCAGCGGCAGGAACATGGCGATGGACAAGAGCGTCACCAGCACCAGGCTGGTCCAATGGCTGGGTTCCAGCGCAAAGATCACCAGCACCGGCATGTTCCAGACCCCGGGATAGCCGGAAAAGGAGTTGTCCTTGGTCTTCATCCGGGTGTCGGCGTAATACATCGCGCTGCCAAAGGTGATCACGATGATCGCAAACCAGCCGGTCCAGCCCGCCATCAGCCCCGACTGAAACAGGGCAAAGGCGGGAATGAAGACATAGGTTAGGTAGTCGATGATCAGGTCCAGCAGCACCCCGTCGAACTCCGGCGAGTAGCGCTTGACGTGGTAATGCCGCGCCAGCGGGCCGTCGATGCCATCCACCGCAAAGGCCACCACCAGCCACAGGAACATCAGGCTCCACTTGCCGTCCGCTGCTGCCAGCATGGCCAGCATGGCGAAAACGGCGCCGGTTGCGGTAAGCAAGTGAACGGAGAGGGCGCGCAGTTGAGGTGTCATCCGTCCCTGATGGCGAATTTGCCCTTTGGCCGCAAGCGCTCAGTGCAGCTTTGAGCAGAATTCCGTGCCTGCAGGCAACTGAATGCGGGTCACGCGGCTGCGGCGGCCCTGGGGGCCTGGGCAGGTGGCGTCAGGAAACGAAAAAGGCAGCCGCAGAGGCATGTCGCGCTCCCGCTGCTGGATGCCGGGCGGCGGGGCAGGGGCGGCAGGGGCGCCATCGGCAATGAGATCGGCAAAGCCGGCGAAGGTCATGGCAGAATCCTTTCTGGATCGGTTTTTTGCCATCAAGCCTGCACCGCCTTAACGGCAGCTTTCCTCCGGCCGCAAAAATAGCGCGCATTTTAATCAACCCGCCCGCGGCGCGGGGTCAGCCGCAGCAGCAATCGCCTTGTTGCACAGGCGGGCAGGGGACAGTTCCGTAAGAGCAGAAAACGCAGCAATCGCCCGGCTTCGGCCGCAGAAGCGTGCGGCAGGACGGGCATTCATGGAACCATTGGCAGGCGTCCTGCGGCATCTCCTCCTCAGCCTCGTGCCCGCAGGCGGGACAGGTCAGAACGCTGGTCAGGATCACTTGCGCAGGGGATGTTTCGGTCATCGGCGGGCCTCCTGCTGACAGCAAAGGCCAGACCGGGCACCCTGGTCAAGTCACGCCTTCGGGTGGGCCTTGTTGTAGACTTCCATAAGGTGGCTGGTGTCCACTGCCGTATAGGCCTGGGTGGTCGACAGCGAGGCATGGCCCAAGAGCTCCTGGATGGCGCGCAGGTCGCCGCCGGCCTCCAGCAGGTGGGTGGCAAAACTGTGGCGCAGCGCGTGCGGCGTGGCGGTCGCAGGCAGGCCCAGCTGGGCGCGGGTCTTGGCCATCACCCCCTGGATCTGGCGCGGGTTCAGCGCGCCGCCGCGTACGCCCCGGAACAGCGGCGCCTCCGCCTCCTGCGGATGCGGGCAGAGGATCAGGTAACGCTCCACCGCATCGCGGGCGGCGGGCAGCACCGGCACCACCCGTTCCTTCCGGCCCTTGCCGAGAATGCGCAGCACCGGCGGCAGCGGAGCGTCGGCACCCTTCAGCCCCAGCGCCTCGGATATCCGCAGCCCGCAGCCGTAAAGCAGCGTCACCACCGCAACATCCCGTGCCGCAACCCAGTCCTGCTGCGATTGCAGCTCCACGGTTTCCAGCACCGCCTTGGCAGCCTCCGGCGCCAGCGGCCGCGGCAGCTTCTTCTGGAACTTGGGGGAGCGCGCCAGCAGCACCGCGGCCGGCTCAAACCCTTCGCGTTCCGCCAGCCAGCGGTAGAAATTCTTGACCGCTGACAGTTTGCGCGCCAGCGACCGCGCACCGGTGCCGGAGGTGCGCTCCGACGCCATCCAGGCCCGCATGTCGGCGGTGGTGATCCGCGCCAGCGCCCCCAGACCCTGCGGCCCGCCGCTGTGCTGGGTCATGAAGGACAGGAAGGCGGTTACATCGCCGCGGTAGGCTGTCAGCGTGTTGGCCGAGGCATCCTCCAGCCCGCTTAAGCGCTCCAGCCAGAGCTGCAGCGCGTCGCGGCAGGCGGAGGACATCAGGGTCATGACAGCCAGTAGCGCATCGAACGTTCGAAAACGCCGCCGAAGAAGGCCAGAAGATCGCTGCCCTGCATCGGCGAGAACTGATGCGGGTCTTCCGATCCCATCACCAGCATGCCGGGCAGGCGGCCTTCGCCCAGATCCAGCATCAGGCAGGCCTCGGAGCGGATCCATTCGGCCTTCGGCCCGTAAACCCGCGGGCTGCCGCCCTGTGTCTGACGCAGGGTGACGGCCCGTTCGTGGCCTGTCTGGCCGGCATAGCTTTCGGTAAAGCCGGGGCCAGCCAGCTTCAGCACGCCGGATTTGCGCTCGACCGCCGCACCGCCGGGCTGGGCGGTCTCCAGCACCAAGGCCAGCGCGTGAACGCGCAGGATCTCCGGCATCTCCTGCTCCAGGCAGGCGAGGAAGGTAGTGAAATCCTGCGGCTCCAACAGCCGCAACACGGCGCGGTGGATCAGGTTGGTGCCGGCCAGGTTGTCATAAGCTGCGGCGATCACCGAGCGGTGGGTGTCCTCCAGCCGGTCCAGCCGCGCCGCCATCCGCTCCATCGCGATGCCGCGCAGGTCAACGACGTTGGAGCCCATCGCCCGCTCATTGGCGGCAACCAGGGCGTTCATCAGGTGCTGGTCTTCCAGCACTGCGTCGGGTTTGGCGAGGATCGCCTCGCGCAGCTGATCTTCCAGGCTGGCTGAATTGCTTGAACTGCTCATGGGTGAACTCTTGCGGCTCCGGACCTCTGGCGGGTTTGGTGAAGTGTATAACACGGGAAATTTGCAATGCTGAGGAAAAATGCGGCTGCAGCGGAAATTGCCGCCGGGGCGTGCTCCCGCCTGTTGCCGGTGCATTTGCATGCTCCGCGCCTGCACCGGCCGCAACAGAAAAAGGCGCCCGGACAGGGCGCCTTTCGTGGTCTTCCGTTTGGCGGGCGGATCAGAGGATCTTGATCTCTGCCGCCTTGATGTCGGCCAGGAAAGCATCCAGGCCCTTATCGGTCAGCGGGTGGTTCACCATCGCCTTGATCACCGCGGGCGGCGCGGTGATCACGTCGGCGCCGATGCGGGCCGAATCCAGCACATGGTTCACCGAGCGGATCGAGGCGGCCAGGATCTGGGTCTCAAACCCGTAGTTGTCATAGATGGTGCGGATGTCCTCGATCAGCTCCATGCCATCCAGGTTGATGTCGTCCAGACGCCCGATGAAGGGGGAGATGAAGGTCGCGCCCGCCTTGGCTGCCAGCAGCGCCTGGTTGGCGGAGAAGCAAAGGGTCACGTTCACCATGTGGCCGTCGTCGGTCAGGGTTTTACACGCCTTCAGCCCGTCCCAGGTCAGCGGCACTTTCACCGCGATGTTCTCGGCGATCTCCACCAGCTTACGGCCTTCGGCGATCATGGTTTCCGCGTCGGTTGCGGTCACTTCCGCCGACACCGGGCCGTCGACCAGATCGCAGATCTCCTTGGTGACCTCGATGATGTCGCGGCCGGATTTCTTGATCAGCGACGGGTTGGTGGTGACACCGTCCACCATGCCCAGATCATTGAGCTCGGCAATCGCGTCGATCTCGGCGGTATCTACGAAGAATTTCATGGGGCAGTCCTTTGGATGGGTTGGCCTCGGTCGCCACAGCCTTTACCTCATGGGAATACGGGCGGCAACATGGGCAGCAGTATGAGCGGGCAGGAGTTCTTTCAGGCAGGCGAAAGGGTCGGGGTTCTGACCACGCAGCCCCTTGACCGGCTGCTGGATTACCGCGCGCCGGAGGGCGGCTGTTACCTGGGGGCCTATGTCGAGGTGCCGCTGGGCCCGCGCAAGGTGCTGGGCGTGGTCTGGGGGCCGGGTGCCGGAGAATTCGATTCGGCCAAGCTGCGCTCGGTGATCCGGGTGCTGGACGTGGCGCCGATGCGCACAGAGATGCGCCAGTTCCTGGGCAAGGCCGCCGACTATACACTGACCCCGATGCCCGCGATGTTGCGGCTGGCAACCCGCGCGCCGGGGCTTTCCGATCCGCCCTCAATGCGCAAGATCCTGCGCCGGGGCGACGGTGTGCCGGACCGGATGACCGATGCCCGCACCCGTGTGCTGGAGGTGCTGGAGGAGTATGGCGGTCTCGCCTTCACGCCCAAGGAGCTCGCCGAAATGGCCGGTGTGACACCCTCGGTGGTGAAGGGGCTGGTCAAGCAAGGCGCCCTGCGCGAGGAGGAAGCGCCCCGCGATCTGCCCTATCCGCATCTCGACCCGGAACTGCCCTCCAAGCAGCTGACCGAGGATCAGGCGAAGGCCGCCGCTGTGCTGGCCGAGGCCGTTCACAGCGGCCGCTATGGCACCACGCTGCTGAAAGGCGTCACCGGTTCCGGCAAGACAGAGGTGTACCTCGAGGCCGTCGCCGCCGCCCTGCGCGCTGGGCGGCAGGCGCTGGTGCTGCTGCCTGAAATTGCCCTGACCGCCGAATTCCTCACCCGCGTTGAGGCCCGGTTCGGTGCCAAACCCGCCGAGTGGCACTCCGGTGCCACCATGACCGAACGCCGCCGGGTCTGGAAAATGGTCGGGCAGGGGGCGGCGCAGCTGGTGATCGGCGCCCGCTCGGCGCTGTTCCTTCCATTCCGCGATCTGGGCCTGATCATCGTCGATGAGGAGCACGACACCTCCTACAAACAGGAGGACGGGGTCCTGTACAACGCCCGCGACATGGCGGTGCTGCGCGCAGCCATGTGCTCGGCGCAGGTGGTGCTGGCTTCGGCCACGCCGTCGCTCGAGACCTGGGCCAATGCCGAGGCCGGCAAGTACAACCGGCTGGACCTCACCTCCCGCTTCGGCGCTTCGGTTCTGCCGGAGATGCGCGCGGTGGATATGCGGTCAGAAGACCTGCTGCCCTCCACCTGGATCTCGCCGACCCTGAAACAGGCCATGAAACTGCGCCTGGAACGCGGCGAGCAATCGCTCCTGTTCCTCAACCGGCGCGGCTTTGCCCCGGTCACCATCTGCCGCGCCTGCGGCGCGCAGGTGGCTTGCGACCATTGCGACGCGCGGATGGTCGAGCACCGTTTCATGAAGCGGCTGATGTGCCACCAGTGCGGCGAGACCAAACCGGTGCCGGAGGCCTGCCCTTCCTGCGAGGTAGAGGGCAAGATGGCCCCCGTCGGCCCCGGCATCGAGCGGCTGGCGGAGGAAGCCACCGCCCTGTTTCCGGAGGCCCGCATCGCGGTGCTCAGCTCCGACCTCTTTGGCTCCGCCCGCGCGCTGAAGCAGAGGATCGAGGAGATCGCCGCCGGCGAAGCCGACATCATCCTTGGCACCCAGCTGGTGGCCAAGGGCCACAACTTCCCGCTTCTGACGCTGGTGGGGGTGATCGACGCAGATCTGGGCCTGCAGGGCTCCGACTTGCGCGCGGCGGAGCGGACCTTTCAGCTGATGCGCCAGGTGGCGGGCCGGGCAGGGCGCGCCGAACGCCCGGGCGAGGCGCTGATGCAGACCTTCCAGCCCGAGCACCCGGTGATCCGCGCCATTCTGTCAGGCGATGAGGAAAGCTTCTGGAAGGCCGAAGCTGCCGAGCGCCAAGCCGCAGGCGTGCCGCCCTACGGGCGGATGGCCGGGATCATCCTGTCGGGGCCGGATCTGGCGGCGGTCTTTGATCTTGGCAACGCCATGGCTCGCAACGACGGCCCGCTGCGCCAGATCGGCGCCCAGCTGTTCGGCCCCGCACCCGCCCCCATCGCCCGGGTCCGCGGCCGCCACCGGGTGCGTCTGCTGGTCAAGGCGCCGAAAGGCGTGCCGCTGCAGGAGGCGCTGGCCCGCTGGACCGCGCCGCTGCGCCTCAAGGGCGACTTGCGCCTCAGCATCGACATCGATCCGCAGAGCTTTTTCTGAAAACAGACAGGGGGCTTTGCCCCTCGCGCCCTCGGCGCTCACCCCAGGATACTTTTAGCCAGATGAAGAGCGAAACCTTTGTTCATCTGGCCGCAAATATCCCGGAGCGTGAGGCGGAGCCTCGCTTGGGGCGCATCTGCGCGCTGATGCGGAGCTTATTGTGCAGGCAGGTTTTCCCCCTCGCCAGACCGGCGGAACAGGCGTAAACCCTTGCTCATGTTCAAACCGATGCCCCTTTCCGAGGCCCAGGGCCTCCCGTTCTGGCGCCGCCCGGTGACGCTTTTGTTCCTGATGGCGCTGGCGATGCCGATTGCCTTCAACACCTGGAGCGCGCTGCTCAACAACTTCGTGATCGAAGCCGCCAATTTCGACGGCGCCGACATCGGCCTGTTGCACACGGTCCGGGAAATCCCGGGCTTTCTGGCCGTCGGTGTGATCGCGGTGATCCTGTTCGTGCGCGAGCAGGTGCTGGGGCTGATCTCGCTGGTGCTCTTGGGCGTGGCCACCGCCGTCACCGCCTGGTTCCCTTCGCTTGGCGGTCTCCTGATGGTGACTCTGCTCAGCTCCATCGGTTTCCACTACTACGAGACGGTGAACCAGTCGCTGCAGCTGCAATGGCTGCCCAAGGACCGGGCACCGCAGACGCTGGGCTGGCTGGTTGCGGCCGGATCGGCGGCAACGCTGGTGGTTTACGGATTGATCGTGCTGACTTGGGAAAGCCTGGGCCTCAGCTACAACACCGTGTTCCTGGCCGCAGGCGGGCTGACTGCGGCCATTGCGATGTTCGCACTTCTGGCCTACCCGCAGTTCGATGCGCCGCATCCGCAGACCAAAAAGCTGATCCTGCGCAAGCGCTACTGGCTCTACTACGCGTTGCAGTTCATGGCGGGCGCCCGGCGGCAGATCTTCGTGGTCTTCGCAGGCTTCATGATGGTCGAGAAATTCGGCTTCGAGGTGCATGAACTGACCGGGCTTTACCTGGTCAACCTGGTGATCAACATGACCGTGGCGCCGGTGCTGGGCAAGGCCGTGGCCGCTTTTGGCGAGCGCCGCACGCTGATCTTCGAATACGCAGGCTTGGCCATCGTCTTTGCGGCCTATGGCGGCATCTACTGGTTCGGCTGGGGCGTGGTGATTGCGGCTGTGCTCTATGTGGTCGACCATGTGCTGTTTGCCCTGGCCTTGGCGCTCAAGACCTATTTCCAGAAGATCGCCGACCCGGGTGACATTGCCCCCACCGCCGCCGTGGCCTTTACCATCAATCACATCGCCGCGGTGTTCCTGCCGGTGCTGCTGGGCCTTCTCTGGGTCTATGAACCGGGCCTGGTTTTTGCCCTGGCAGCCGCGATGGCGCTGGTGTCGCTGTCTCTGTCGCTGCTGATCCCGCGCCACCCGGAACCGGGCAACGAGACCATCTTCAGCAAATACACCCGCCCCGCGCCGGCAGAATGACCCTGCCGCCCCGCCAAGGGGGGAGGTTCTGTGCACAGGATGAGCGTGGGCGTTGCCTGGCTTGCCGCCAGCCGGGCGCTTGACGCGGGGCCCGCGGCAGCCTAGGCGCTTGGCAACAGTTTCAGGAGCAACGCCATGCCCACATACACCGCCCTCACCACGCTCACCGCAAAAGCTCAGGCCGAAGCGCTCGGCGAAGCCATGGAGCGGCTCATCCCGGAACCCACCGGCATCGGCGTCTTTGAAATGGAGGACGGCTCCGGCCTGTGGGAGGTTGGCGGTTATTTCACTGAAGCGCCCGACGAGGCAGGCCTCGCACTGCTGGCCGCGATGCATGACGCCAAGCCCTTTGTTGTCTCCGAGGTGCCGGAAACCGACTGGGTCGCCCATGTGCGCCGCGAGCTGGCGCCGGTCGAGGCGGGCCGGTTCTTTGTCTACGGCTCGCATGACGCCGACAAGGTGCCGACGGACAAGATCCCGCTGCTGATCGAGGCGGCGATGGCCTTTGGCACCGGCCACCACGGCACCACGCTCGGCTGCCTCAAGGCGCTGGACCATCTGCTGGATCAGGGCTTCCGCGGCGAAAAGGTGGCCGACATCGGCTGCGGCACCGCGGTGCTGGCGATGGCTGCCGCCCGGGTCTGGGATGGCGCCATCCTGGCCAGCGACATCGACGAGGTTGCGGTCGAGGTGGCCGAGGCCAACCTCAAGGCCAATGGCATGGAAGGCCAGGTCGCGTGTCTGGAGGCGGCGGGTTTTGACAACCCAGAGTTGCAGGCGCAGGCGCCCTACGACCTGATTTTTGCCAACATCCTGAAAGGGCCGCTGGTTGCCCTGGCTCCTGACCTGACCGCGAATCTGCGTCCCGGCGGCTATGCGATTCTCTCCGGAATCCTGAATGAGCAGGCCGACGACGTGGTCAGTGTTTATGCACAGAACGACGCCAATCTTGCGCGCCGGGAGGAAATTGGTGAATGGACAACGTTACTTCTCCGTAAAGCGGGCTGATTGAATCAAGTTTGCGGCAAATTTGAGGGGCTTGCCGCAATTTCGCCCCATTTTTAGCCAATGATGGGCTACCCGCTGGTGGGGGCCAGTTCGGAGGCTCGTAATGGGCGAACATCGTGATCAGTTCCAGTCGCGCTTGCAGCAGATCAACCGCAAGCATATGGCCATGTCCGGAGGCTATTCCGCAAAGATGCGGCCGGACGGGCTTTTGGTAATCAAGCCGCACCGGGTGCAATCCCGGATTTCGGCGCGCACGCTGGTGTTCCTGGCGGCATTCTTTCTGCTGTTCAAAGGGTTCCTGATGGCTGCGCTTGGCTTTGGCAGCTATGACGAGCGCGTCAGGACGCTCGCCGCCGGCAGCGTGGTTGAGCGTGCCGGCGCCTACATCATGCAGGCGGATCCTGTTTCTGTCTTTATCGCCCAGAACATCGGGCCGGTTCTGCGCTGAGCAAGGGGCGGTTACCGGGGCTGGAAAAGGCCGCTGCGGGGGGCAGCGGCCTTTTTCGTGCCCGCGCCAAACCGGCGGCGGCCAGGCAATAAAAAACGCCGCGGCCCTGCAGGGTCCGCGGCGTTTCCCTATGCGCCCCGAGGGAGGAGGCAGGGCGGTAAAGGGGAGAAGCTCAGAGGACGGTTTTGCCGGTGGCAACGTTCTCGATGTCGCCGCGGCACATGCCGATGTCGGCCAGCTCGCGGTCGGACAGGCCGGACAGGGCGTTGCGGGTTGCGCGCGCGTCGTTCCAGGCGGCGAATGCGCCTGCAGCAGCGGCAAACAGGTCGCCGAAACGGCCAAACAGGCCGGTGGAACCATAGGTGGTGCGGGTGGTATCAAATGCGGCCATATCCGTGTCCTCTGATTAGCTGTTAGCATCCGTCGCGGTGTTGCGATGGCCGGCATCTAGTGGCGAAATTTTTGCGCGGCAAGGCATGAAATTGCATGTGTCATATGCGCTGTGTGCATAGCTATTTTCTATGTAAACAAGGGCTTTGCGGCGGCTGCCGGAACTGACGCGAAAATGTCGCTCCTGCCTCTGCAATGGGTCGTTTCCAGGCCGGAATTGCGGCCTGTGCGGTATCGGACCAGCGGCGAAAGCAATTGGACATGTTCGCGTTTTGTGCTAATCGTGGAAAAAATAATTCTGAACCAGCGGGCAGGGACCGGGCACATCATGCGGATTTTGGGAATTGATCCGGGGTTGCGGAACCTCGGATGGGGCGTGATCGAATCGCGCGGCACCCGGCTCAGCCATATTGCTAATGGCGTCTGCACCTCCGACGGCGATGATCTGGGCGAGCGTCTGCTGTCGCTGCACAATCAGGTATCCGAGATCATCGAAGAGTTCGCTCCGGATCAGGCGGCGATCGAACAGACCTTCGTGAACAAGGACGGAGCCGGCACGCTGAAGCTGGGCCAGGCGCGCGGCGTGGCGCTGCTGACGCTGGCCAAGGCCGGCCTGCCGGTGGGGGAATACGCCCCGAACCGGGTCAAGAAGACGGTCGTGGGTGTCGGCCATGCCGAGAAGGAGCAGATCATTCACATGGTCAAGCTGCAGCTGCCGGGCTGCCTGCCGAAAAACGCCGATGCGGCGGATGCGCTGGCGATTGCGATCTGCCACGCCTATTACGGAGGCACCCAGCAGCGCCAATTGAGGGAGAAACGCGCATGATCGGCAAACTGACGGGCCGCCTCGACTACCGGGCGCAGGATCACGTGCTGATCGACGTGCGCGGCGTCGGCTATATCGTCTATTGCTCCGACCGCACGATGGCCGCGCTGCCCGGGGTGGGGGGGGCCATCGCGCTTTACACCGACATGGTTGTGCGCGAGGACCTGATGCAGCTATACGGCTTCACCTCGCTGGTGGAGAAGGAATGGCACCGCCTGCTGACCTCGGTGCAAGGCGTGGGTGCCAAGGTGTCGCTGGCCATCCTCGGCGCGCTGGGGCCGGACGGGGTGAGCCGCGCAATTGCGCTGGGCGACTGGGCCTCGGTCAAGGCGGCCAAGGGCGTCGGTCCCAAGACCGCGCAGCGCATCGTGCTGGACCTCAAGGACAAGGCGCCCGGCGTGATGGCAATGGGCGGCACGGTTGTGGATGCGATGGACGGCCCGGGGCTGGAGGTGGTTGATGACGCCGATCCCGGACCCGCCGCCAAACCGGCCCGCAAGGCGCCTCCGAAGAAGCCCTCAGGGGCAGCCGCTGCCTCTGCCGGGGCGCTGTCGGCTTTGGGCAATCTGGGCTACGGGCCGTCGGATGCCGCTGCCGCAGTGGCCGAAGCCGCCGCGACCTATCCGGATGCGGATGAGCCGGAACTGATCCGCGCTGCGCTGCGCCTGCTCGCGCCGAAGGGGTGACTAAGTTGTTGCGGATATCGGATGTCACGCCCGACCGAGAGACCGGGCAGCGCCCTTCCCGCCCCCCGTCAAACCGAAGGTTTGCCTCCGGCAAAACGGGCGGGCGCATCGCTTCCTGCCCCGCCGGGACGGGCGCTGCCCTTACCGCGTTCCCTCTAGTTGCGGAAACACTGACATGATTGACGCCGACCCCGCCCTGCGCCCCGAGCCGCTGCCGGAAGACAACGACCGCGCCCTGCGCCCGCAGGGCCTCAGCGAATTCATCGGCCAGGCCGAAGCCCGCGCCAACCTGCGCGTCTTCATTGAGTCCGCCCGGCGCCGCGGCGAGGCGATGGACCACACGCTGTTCCACGGGCCCCCGGGCCTCGGCAAGACCACCTTAGCGCAGATCGTGGCGCGCGAGCTGGGGGTGAACTTCCGCATGACCTCCGGTCCGGTGCTGGCCAAGGCGGGCGATCTGGCGGCGATCCTCACCAATCTTGAGGCCCGCGACGTGCTGTTCATCGACGAGATCCACCGGCTGAACCCGGCGGTGGAGGAAGTGCTTTATCCGGCGATGGAGGATTTCGAGCTGGACCTGGTGATTGGCGAAGGCCCGGCGGCCCGCACGGTTCGCATCGAATTGCAGCCCTTCACCCTGGTCGGCGCCACAACCCGCATGGGCCTGCTGACCACGCCGCTGCGCGACCGCTTCGGCATCCCGACCCGGCTGCAGTTCTACACCATTGATGAGCTCTTTGAGATTGTCAGCCGCAACGCCCGCAAGCTGGGCGCGCCGGCAGATGACGCCGGTGCCCGCGAGATCGCGCGGCGCGCCCGCGGCACCCCCAGGATCGCCGGGCGGCTCCTGCGCCGCGTGGTGGATTTTGCGGTGGTCGAGGGCGATGGAACCATCACCCGGGAGCTGGCCGACGGCGCCTTGACGCGGCTGGGGGTGGACCAGCTGGGTCTGGACGGCGCCGACCGTCGTTATTTGAAGTTGATTGCAGAAAACTACGGCGGTGGCCCAGTGGGGATCGAGACGATCTCGGCAGCCCTCAGCGAAAGCCGCGACGCGCTGGAGGAGGTGATCGAGCCATACCTCTTGCAGCAGGGGTTGATCCAGCGCACCCCGCGCGGGCGGATGCTGGCGCAAAAAGCCTGGACCCACCTGGGAATGGCGCCGCCGCGCGGCCAGAACGACTTGTTCGGGTAACACCGGCGGGCACTGCAATAAGTGGTGGTGCCCTATACGTGTGGGTGCCGCGCCGCTGTGCGGCGCGGCACCCGGCGGGGATATTTTGGGCAAGAGGAAGTGGGCCGCGCCGCGCCAGCGGCGTCGGGCCCAAGGCTGGTTCCGGCGGCCTGGCGCAACCAGGCGGCCGGACACGCGCGGGAGCCGACCCCTTGCCGCCGCGCGGCGCAGGCGGCATAGACGGGGCAGGATCAAGGAGACCCATATGACCGCCCAGCTGCCAGACCTGACGCCGGAGCAGATCGAAGCCCTGTTCACCCGCAATGACGGCTCTTACGCCTTTGCCCGCTGGGGGCGGCCGGTGGCGCCGATCGTGTTCGGGGTGCAGGACGAGACCCTCAAAACCATCAAGGGCGCTCTGGAGGCGGTTATGACGCTAGCGGGCCACCAGATGGCCGAAACCGATCCGGAGCTGGGCTCGAACCTGATGTTCTTCTTCTTCCGCGAATGGGACGAGCTGCTGGAAGTGCCGGATCTGGACCGGCTGATACCTGGGCTTGAGCCGCTGGTCGCCCGGCTGAAGGAATCGGACGCCAGCCAGTACCGCGCCTTCCGCTTTGACGAACAAGGCGGCATCAAGGCGGCGTTTGTATTCCTGCGGATGAAGGGCACGATGGCGCAGATGCCGGCCGAGACGCTGGCACTGACCCAGGCAGTGCAGGTGGCGCTGATGTGGGGCGATGCCGCCTTTGCGGAGGCCTCGCCCTTGGCGGTGCTGCCAGAAACCGGCGCCACCATCCTGCGCCCTGAGATCGCCGGCGTGATCGCGGCGGCTTACGACCGAATGATGCCGGTGGCGGCACAGGACAAATCCCACGCCCTGCGCCTGTTTGCGCGCCTGCAGGCGCCGGCGGCGGAGCAGCCTCAGTCCTGATGCGGGCCTTCGTTGGCCTGCCCCTGCCTGATGCAGCCCTGGACGCGCTGGAACGTGTGCAAGAAGGGTTGACCGCCGGGCGGCATGTGCCGGCAGAGAACATGCACCTGACGCTGGCCTTCCTGGATGACCAGCCGGAGGCAGCGCTGCAGGCTCTGCATCAGATGCTGGCGGAGATCAGCGTGCCGCCTTTGACGCTGACCTTCCGTGGGCTGGACACCTTTGGCGGCAAGCTGCCGCGGGTGCTGGCGGCTGAGGTGCAGAAGACGCCTGAGCTGACCGGGCTGCGCGGCCAGATCCGCGGCGCCTGCCGGCAGGCCGGGATTGAGCTGCCCCGCGAACGGTTCCGTCCGCATGTGACGCTGGCACGCTTTCCCCGGCATCTGGAGGCGGGGCAGGTGGAAAAGATCGCACGGTATCTGGCAGAGGCGGCGGATTTCCGGCTGGAGTGCGCAGCAGAGGCATTTGCCCTGTTCCAGTCCACGCTGGCGCCAAGTGGTGCGCGCTATGATGTGCTGGCGGAGTATGCGCTGAGGCGCTGATTGCGCGATTAGGGCCGCATAGTCTCGCGGGGGGGGGGCAATCGCGCCGCCCCATAGAGGCGGGTCATGCCGGAGGCATGCTTGCAGCATGACGCGGCCCGGGCTGCAGCCGGGCGGTTGCTGGCGCACAAACCGCTGTTGGTTTTCTGCCAGTTGCAATAAGTTCCCGCCGGAAAACAGGAGCAGGCAATGAACCACCAATTCCCCGTCCGGGTCTATTACGAGGACACTGACATGGGCGGGATCGTCTATCACGCCAATTACCTGCGGTTCATTGAACGGGCCCGCAGCGACTGGGTGCGCGGTATCGGAGTGGATCAGAACGCCATGCGCGAGGCCGGCCTGATCTATGTGGTGCGCCGGATCGAGGCGGATTACCTGGCGCCTGCCAAGTTCGACGAGGAGCTGCTGGTCACCACCACGATGCACAACGTCACACCGGCGCGGATGATCCTGAATCAGGAAGTCACGCGCGACGGCCAGCCGTTGTTCCGCGCCCAGGTCACCATCGTATGCATCACCGCGGGCGGCAAACCGGCCCGGCTTCCGGCAGAGATTCGCGCATTGCGGTAACAATTGGCGCCTGCCCGCCTGTTTTATTGGCCTTTGCCATTGAACTGCGCTAGCGTCTTGCCAAATAAGGCCGGATAAACGGCCGGGAAAACCGTAGAGCAGGCGAATGGAAGCAGAAACTCTGGCGCTGGCGCAGGAGATTGATTTCTCCATGTGGGGCCTTTTCGCGCGGGCCACCGTAACCGTGAAACTTGTGATGCTGATGCTGGTGGGGGCCTCGATCTGGTCCTGGGCGATCATCATCCAGAAGACCATCAACTACCGTCTTGCCCGCAGGGAAGCGGATGCCTTTGACCGGGCGTTCTGGTCCGGCAATCCGCTGGATGAGCTGTTTGAACGGCTGGGGGCCGAACCCTCCGGCCAGGCAGCGCGGATCTTCTCGGCCGGCATGAGCGAGTGGCGCCGCAGCCACCGCAGCGACGGCGGCCTGATCCCCGGCGCGCAGGCGCGCATCGACCGGTCGATGGATGTCGCCATCGCCAAGGAGACCGAGGGCCTGCAGGGCGGGCTGTCGGTGCTGGCAACTGTGGGTTCCACGGCGCCGTTTGTGGGCCTGTTCGGCACCGTCTGGGGCATTATGACCGCCTTCATCGAGATTGCGGAGCAGCAGAACACCAACCTTGCGGTGGTGGCGCCCGGTATTGCAGAGGCGCTGATGGCAACCGGCCTGGGGCTGCTGGCGGCAATCCCGGCGGTGGTTTTCTACAACAAGCTGAGCGCGGACAGCGACCGCATCATCGGCGGCTATGAGGCCTTTGCCGATGAGTTCGCCACCATCCTCAGCCGCCAGCTGGACTCCTGACGCCATGGGTGCCGCTGTCCAGCAGCCTTCAGGCGGCGGCAACCGCCGCCGGGGCCGCCGCCGCGGGCGCGGCCGGCCGATGTCCGAGATCAACGTGACGCCCTTTGTGGACGTCATGCTGGTGCTTCTGATCATCTTCATGGTGGCCGCACCGCTGATGACCGTGGGCGTGCCAGTGGAGCTGCCCAAGACCGCAGCCGGAGCCTTGCCCGGGGATGAGGAGGAGCCGCTGACCGTCACCATGACCGCCGGGGGCGGAGTGGAAATCCAGACCACGCCGGTGGCGCGCGACGAACTGTTGCCCAAGCTGCGGGCGATTGCGGCAGAGCGGACCTCGGACCGGGTGTTCCTGCGCGCTGACGGGCGGATTGCCTATGCCGACGTGATGCAGGTGATGGGTGCGCTGAACGCGGGCGGTTTTTCCAACGTCGGGCTGGTCACTGATACCGGCGGCCCGGCCTTGGACGGGCGGCAAGCTGACAGCACGGGGCAGTAGGCGGGGACGCGGACGGTGCAGACCGGAACCAAGATCTCTCTTGCCGGGCACGGATTGCTGATGGGATGGGTTGTCTTCGGCGCCTGGTTCCCGTCCGAACCCCTGCCGTCCAACGTGCAGCAGGTGGCGCTGATTTCCGCCGAGCAGTTCGAGAAGCTGAGCCAGCAGCGCCAGGCGCCGCAAGTGGCGCCGGAGCCTGCGCCGCTAAATGAGCCCGCCGCGGTGCAGCCCGCGCCGGATCCGGAGCCGCAGGCCGATCCGGAACCGGAGATTGCCCGGCCCGAACCGGTTGCCCCGGCGGCGCCGGACCCGCAGGTGACAGATCGCCCGGAACCGCAGCCGGAGCCGGACGTGCCTGTTGAACTGCCTTCTGCCGCGGAAGAGCCGGAAGTGGCCTCGCTGGTGCCGCAGTTGCGCCCCGAAACGGCGCCGCGCCCGGTTGACCGTGTGGCGCCGGAGCCGGTGGCACCGCCGGAGCCGGACACGAAGATCGACGATATTGTCCAGCCTGAGGTCGCGCCGGAGGAAGGTGCCGAGACCGAGCAGGACGTACAGGAAGCCACCGCGCGGGAAGCGGCCAATGACCGGATCGTGACCGAGGAGAACGAGGGCGAGGATGTCGCGGCCTCTGCTGCGCCGGCCGTGTCCAAGCGCCCCAAGACCCGGCCCGCCCGGCCCAAGCCGGAGCCGGAGCCGCAGGTGACCGAAGCGGCGCAGTCCGCGGAACCGGAGCAGCCCGCGAAGACGCAGCAGTCTGACACCTCTTCTGCGGTGGCGGATGCGCTCGCCGAAGCGCTGGCCGGCGGCGCCGATGTTGTGGCGCCGGAACCCTCGGGCCCGCCGCTGACCCTGGGCGAGAAGGATGCGCTGCGGGTCGAAGTCTCGCGCTGCTGGAACGTGGGATCGCTGTCGACGGACGCGTTGAAGACCACGGTTGTCGTCAGCGTGTCGCTGGCGCAGGACGGCAAGCCTGACACCGGCTCCATCCGGATGCTGTCGAGCACCGGCGGATCTTCCTCGGCGGCGAAACAGGCTTATGAGGCCGCCCGGCGGGCGATTATCCGCTGCGGGGTGAGGGGGTTTCAGCTTCCCCCTGAAAAATACGCGCAATGGCGTGATATTGAGATGACATTCAATCCTGAAAGGATGCGGATCAAATGAGGAAAATACTGGCAGCTCTTCTGATCGGTGCCGCGGCGGCGGCAGGGGCAGGCGCGGCCATGGCTCAGGATGGCCCGCTCCGAATCGAGATCGACCAGGGCGTGATCGAACCCTTGCCCTATGCGGTGCCGGATTTCGTGCCCGAAACCCCGGCGGCGTCGGAATATGCCGCCCAGATCGCGCGGGTGATCGCGGCGGACCTGAGCGGCACCGGCCTGTTCCGGGAAGTGCCGGCCAGCGCCCATATCTCCAAGGTCACAGGGTTCGACAGCCCGGTGAAATATGCCGACTGGAAGGCGGTGAACGCGCAGGCGCTGATCACCGGCGCGGTCAGCGTGAACGGCAACCAGCTGACAGTGCGCTTCCGCGGCCACGACGTTTTTGCCGAAAAGGAGCTGGGCACCGGCCTTCAGTTCACCGGCACCACCGACGGCTGGCGGCGGATGGCGCATAAAGTGGCAGATGCGATCTACAGCCGGATCACCGGCGAAAGCGGCTATTTCGACAGCCGCGTGGTTTATGTCTCCGAAAGCGGCCCAAAGAACGACCGCCGCAAGCGGCTGGCGGTGATGGATTACGACGGCGCCAATGTGCAGTACCTGACCAACAGCGCTTCGATCGTGCTGGCGCCGCGGTTCTCGCCCACCGGCGACCGGGTGCTCTACACAAGCTATGAGAGCGGGTTTCCGCAGATCCATGTGCTGGATGTGGGCCAAGTGCAGCGCAAGGTGCTGTCCAGCGGCGACGGCACCATGAGCTTTGCGCCGCGGTTTGCACCGGACGGTCGCACTATTGTCTACTCGCAGACCCAGGGCGGCAACACCGACCTGTTTTCGATGGATATCAACACCGGCGCTAAGACCCGGCTGACCTCTGCACCCTCGATCGAGACGGCGCCGTCGTTTTCGCCGGATGGCAGCCAGATCGTGTTCGAAAGTGACCGTTCCGGCAGCCAGCAGCTCTATGTGATGCCTGCAGGCGGCGGCGAGGCGCGGCGGATCAGTTTCGGCCAGGGGCGCTACGGCACGCCGGTGTGGTCGCCGCGCGGCGACATGATCGCCTTTACCAAGCAGAACAAGGGCCGGTTCCACATTGGCGTCATGCGCACCGACGGCAGCGAGGAACGGCTGCTGACCGCTTCCTTCCTGGACGAGGGGCCGACCTGGGCGCCGAACGGCCGGGTGATCATGTTCACCCGTGAAAGCCAGGGCAGCGCCGGGCGGGCGCTGCTGTATTCGGTGGACATCACCGGGCGCAACCTGAAACCGGTGAAGACGCCGGACGGGGCGTCGGATCCGGCCTGGTCGCCGCTGCAGAATTGAAAGTATTAATTTGGCGGGGATACCCGCATAGAACCTGATCCGGGCATGTGTTAACTTCCGGTCAAGAAACGCAAAAGGAATAGGCAGACGATATGAGCGGTTTGAAATTGGCAGTAGCGGCTGTTGCCGTTCTGGGCCTGGCGGCCTGCAGCAACAACCGGTGGGATGACACGGCAAACGGCGGTGCCGGCGCAGGCGCCGGACTGGGGGCGGGGGCGCTGGATCCGGCAAGCCCGGCCTATTTCCAGCAGACCATTGGCGACCGCGTGCTGTTTGCAGTGGACCAGTCGACCCTGTCGCCCGCGGCGCAGGGCATTCTGCAGGGCCAGGCGCGCTGGCTGACCCAGAACGCCGACTATGTGGTCACCATCGAAGGCCACGCGGATGAGCAGGGCACCCGCGAGTACAACCTGGCACTGGGTGCCCGGCGCGCTAATGCCGCGCGGGAATACCTGATTTCGCAAGGGGTTGCGGGGCACCGGATGAAGGTGGTCAGCTACGGCAAGGAGCGCCCGCTGGAAATCTGCTCGGAAGAGGCCTGCTATGCCAAGAACCGCCGTGCGGTCACCGTGCTGGCCGGCGGCCTGACGGGGTAAAGCCATGAGACGCCTGCGCACTGTTCTTTTGGCCTCCGTGATTCTGCTGCCGCTGCCGCTGGCAGCGCAGGACCAGCAGACGCTGGCAGACGTCCGCCAGGAGCTGACCGTTCTGCATGTCGAGATCCAGCGGCTGAAGCGTGAGATGTCGACGACTGCTGCGCCATCGGTGGATGTGTCTGGCGATACGGTTCTGGACCGGGTTGCCGCGATTGAGAGCGAATTGCAGCGCCTGACCCTGCAGACCGAGGAGCTGGGGCACCGGATCGACCGGATCGTGACCGATGGCACCAACCGGATCGGCGATCTGGAGTTCCGCTTGGTCGAGCTGGAAGGCGGCGATGTCGGCGCGCTGAAGGAAACCACCACTTTGGGCGGCGGTGAGCTGCCCTCGATTGGCGGACCGGCCGCCCTGGACGGTGCGGGCGTGCCTGGCACGGGCGCCGTTGGCGGCGGGGCGGCAGGCGGTGAGCTGGCGGTTGGCGAGCAGGCCGACTTTGACGCTGCTGAAACGCTGCTGGCCGAAGGTTTGTATCAGGACGCTGCGGAGAAATTCGCGGCCTTCAACCAGGCCTATCCGGGCAGCCCGCTGGCGCCCGCAGCTGAATTCAGCCGCGGCAAGGCGCTGGACGGGCTGGGCGACACCCGCGAAGCGGCACGGGCCTATCTGGCGGCCTTCACCGGCAATTCTGCCGGCCCGGTGGCCCCCAGGGCCTTGTTCGAACTGGGCGCCGCCCTGGGCCGCCTTGGCCAGACCGACCAGGCCTGTGTCACGCTGTCCGAAGTCGGCGTGCGTTTTCCGGGTGTTGCGCAGGAAGCTGACGCCACTGCAGAAATGGCCAAGCTGGGCTGTTCTTGACAGGCGTGCGGCGCGATATCCTGGGACTGCTTCGCAGTCAGTTCCAATCGGCGCAGACCGGAAGGCTGGGCATTGCGCTGTCCGGCGGCAGCGATTCGATGGCGCTGATGCATCTGATGCACGAGGCCTTCAAGGATGAGCCGGTTGAGCTTTTTGCTGCCACCATCGACCACGGGCTGCGGCCGGAAGCGGCGGCTGAAGCCCGCTGGGCAGGCGAGGCGGCTGAAGCGCTGGGGATTGCCCATGAGGTGATCCGCTGGGAGGACGGCCCCGGCAAGGGCAACCTGCAAAGCCAGGCCCGCGAGGCGCGCTATGAACTGCTGTGCAGCTGGGCCAAGCGCAACAGCATTCCCATCCTCTGTGTCGCCCATACTGCGGATGATCAGGCGGAAACCCTGCTGATGCGGATGGCGCGGGCGGCGGGTGTTGCGGGCCTGTCCGGCATGGCGCCGCGCCGTGTCCACAAGGGCGTCACCCTGCTGCGGCCGCTGCTGGAAGTGACCCGCCGCGAATTGCGCCAGTACCTGCAGGAGCGCGGCATCGAATGGTGCGATGACCCCAGCAACAGCGATATCCGGTATGAGCGGGTGAGGGCGCGCCGCGCACTGGCGGAGCTGGCGCCGTTGGGGCTGACGCCGACGGTTCTGTCCCGGGTTGCGGAAAACATGAGCAAGGCGCGCGAGGCGCTGGACTGGTATGTGTTCCTGGCCGCCCGCGACATGGCGCATGTGCAGGCCGGCGCAGTGGTTCTGTGCCAGCGCAAGTTCCGCACCCTGCCCAGCGAGACCGGCTACCGACTGCTGGTCAAGGCGATTCAATGGGTGGCGGGCACCCCCTATCCGCCGCGCCGGGTGCCGATGGAGATCGCGGTCCTGGCGGCGCGCGGCGGCGGCGCGGCCACCGTTTCGGGCTGCCATCTGCTGACAACCACCAAGCAGATCTGGATCTGCCGGGAGGCCAAGGCGGTCGAGCGCATCACGGCGCTGCCCGGCCAGGTCTGGGATGACCGGTGGAAGGTTTTCGGAGGCGATGCAAAGGGTTGCGAAGTGCGCGCCCTGGGGCGCGACGGGCTGTTCAACTGCCCTTCCTGGCGCGCAACCGGCGTGCCAGGCACCGTTCTGGAGACCAGCCCGGCGGTGTGGCGCGGGCCCGAGCTGATCGCTGCGCCGGTTGCCGGAATGGCCAACGGCTGGGCGGCGGAACCGGCGGCAAACGAAGAAGAGTTCTTTGCGTCCCTTTTATCGCATTGAACCTGCTCGAATGATCCTTATTTTAAGCACAACGCAGGCGGCCTGAGAGGTGCGCCTTACTGATAGGGAGAACTTTCCTTGGGCAACGCTCGCAATATCGCCTTTTGGGTTGTTCTGTTTCTGCTGATTCTGGCGCTGTTCAATCTGTTCAGCGGTTCCGGCAGCACGATGCAGAGCCGTGAACGCACATTCTCGGACTTCGTCAGTTCGGTGGAGACCGGCAAGGTCAGCACCGTCACGCTGGACGGCGAACAGGTCCGTTACACCACGACCGACGGGCAGAACTACGTCACCATCAAGCCGGGCGATGCCGAAGTCACTTCGCTGCTGATCGACAAGAACATCCCGGTGCGGGCAGAAAAGCAGCAGCAGTCGGGCTTCCAGTCCTTCCTGATCACGCTGCTGCCGTTCCTGCTGCTGATCGGTGTCTGGATCTACTTCATGAACCGGATGCAGGGCGGCGGCAAAGGCGGCGCCATGGGATTCGGAAAATCCAAGGCCAAGATGCTGACCGAGAAGCACGGCCGCGTCACCTTTGACGACGTGGCGGGCATCGACGAAGCCAAGGAAGAGCTGGAAGAGATCGTCGAATTCCTGCGCAACCCGCAGAAGTTCTCGCGCCTGGGCGGCAAAATCCCCAAGGGCGCGCTGCTGGTCGGCCCTCCGGGCACCGGTAAGACGCTGCTGGCGCGTGCCATTGCGGGCGAGGCCGGGGTTCCGTTCTTCACCATCTCCGGGTCCGATTTCGTCGAGATGTTCGTCGGCGTCGGCGCCTCTCGCGTACGCGACATGTTCGAGCAGGCCAAGAAGAACGCGCCCTGCATCGTCTTCATTGACGAGATCGATGCGGTGGGCCGCCATCGCGGCGCCGGCTATGGCGGCGGCAATGACGAGCGCGAGCAGACCCTGAACCAGTTGCTGGTCGAAATGGACGGCTTTGAGGCCAACGAGGGTGTCATCATCCTGGCGGCCACCAACCGCAAGGACGTGCTGGACCCGGCACTGCTGCGCCCGGGCCGCTTTGACCGCCAGGTCACCGTCGGCAACCCCGATATCAAGGGCCGCGAGAAGATCCTGGCGGTGCATGCCCGCAAGACCCCGCTGGGCCCGGATGTGGACCTGCGCATCATCGCCCGCGGCACCCCCGGTTTCTCCGGCGCCGATCTGGCCAACCTGGTCAATGAAGCAGCGCTGATGGCCGCCCGCGTCGGCCGCCGCTTTGTCACCATGGAGGATTTCGAATCCGCCAAGGACAAGGTGATGATGGGCGCCGAGCGCCGCTCGATGGTGCTGACGCAGGACCAGAAGGAAAAGACCGCCTATCACGAGGCCGGCCATGCCGTTGTCGGCCTGGCGCTGCCGCTGTGCGATCCGGTTTACAAGGCCACCATCATCCCGCGCGGCGGCGCCCTGGGCATGGTGGTCAGCCTGCCGGAAATGGACCGGCTGAACTATCACCGCGATGAGTGCCAGCAGAAACTGGCGATGACCATGGCGGGCAAGGCGGCGGAAGTCATCAAGTATGGCGAGGACCATGTCTCCAACGGCCCGGCCGGCGACATCCAGCAGGCCAGCCAGCTGGCCCGCGCCATGGTGCTGCGCTGGGGCATGTCGGACAAGGTCGGCAACATCGACTATGCCGAAGCCCACGAAGGCTACTCCGGCAACACCGCAGGCTTCTCTGTGTCCGCCCACACCAAGGAGCTGATCGAGGAAGAGGTGAAACGCTTCATCCAGCAGGGCTATGAGAAGGCGCTGGAGATCCTCAAGGACAAGACCGAGGAGTGGGAGCGGCTGGCGCAGGGGCTTCTGGAGTACGAGACCCTGACCGGCGAAGAGATCAAGCGGGTGATGAACGGCGAGCCCCCGCAGGCCGGCGACGACGAGGATGACAGCGAGGATCAGGGCAATGCCTCGGTCACCGCGATCCCCAAGGCCAAGCCCAAGAAAACCCCGCCGGAAGGCGGTATGGAGCCAGAGCCCTCCGCCTGATCTCCCAAGAATTTGCCCCCGGTAGCCGCTGGCCTCCGGGGGTTATTATTTGCAGTCTTGCTGTCCTGGATCACAAAAAAGCATCGCAACCGGTCTGGCCCCGGCCTGCTCTGCCTGTATGCTCGCCCGTCACAACGACTTATTGGCGAGGGAGAGCTGACATGCCGGTGCTGCGGAAAACGGAATACACAGGGCAAATTACCTGGCTGGGCCATGTTCCCGCAGGCAGCGGCCTGCAGGCAGTGCCGTCGGAACGGCTGGATCTGGGCTTTGGCGGCATTGCCGGGGAACGCCACCAAGGCGAAAACCGCGCCTCCTGCGTGCGGGTGCGCAATCTCTATCCCGAGGGCACCGAAATCCGCAATGTGCGCCAGTTGACCATCCTGTCGGAAGAGGAGCTGGCGCTGATTGCCGCGGACATGGGGATGGAGACCGTGAACCCTGCACATCTCGGCGCCACCATCGTGCTTCGCGGCATCCCGGACCTTACCTTTGTGCCGCCGTCCTCGCGCCTGCAGGGGCCGGACGGGGTGACGCTGACGGTGGACATGGAAAACCGCCCTTGCGTGCTGCCCGGGCGGGAAATCGAGAAGGACCGCGCAGGCTTTGGCGCCCGCTTCAAGCCTGCGGCACAGAATCGGCGGGGAATCACCGCCTGGGTGGAACGTCCCGGCAGCCTTGAGCTGGACAGCGAGTTGGCTCTGTTTGTTCCGGATCAGCGCGCCTGGGTGCCGCAAGCGCCCCCTTTCCGGGAAATGGGTTTCCTTTAAGGAACCGAGGAGGGGCCTGCGAGAGACCTCACGCCGCTTCAAGGCGGGATAATGTCGGAAATCAAGCGCGTCATTTGCCGCATATTGGCTAAGTCTATCGCGAAACCGGCATCGCTGTGCCGGCGATTGTATGCAAACTCAGCAGGAACCTTGCCATGAGCTACAAGAGTGACATCGAGATTGCGCGTGAGGCGCAGAAGAAGCCGATCCAGGAGATTGGCGCGAAGATCGGGATTTCGGACAGCGACCTGCTGCCCTACGGCCATGACAA
>NZ_JAHVJQ010000012.1 GCF_019801145.1 Leisingera aquaemixtae | reverse complement strand
GCCTGTTCTTTGATGCAGTCAACCCGGAACTGGAAGGCCGGATGCTGAAGGAATTCGAGCGCATCAAGGCCGGGTTCTGATCCCCGCAAGCGGCGGGCCCTGACGCCCGCCGCCCCGCCCAGACCAAAAACCAAAACATAAAAGGATGTGCCAGCATGCCAGGCGCAAATGGGTATTCCATTCTGTTCGAGCCGGTGAAGATCGGCCCCGTCACGACCCGCAACCGCTTTTTCCAGGTGCCGCATTGCACCGGGCTGGGCCACGTGCGCCCGCAGGCGGAGGCGGCGGTGCGCGCGATGAAGGCCGAGGGCGGCTGGTCCGTGGTCTCGACCCAGGAGACAGAGATCCATCCGACCTCCGATCTTGGCCCTTATGCAGAGCACCGGCTGTGGGACAAGCACGACATCCCGGCGCTGCGGCTGATGACCGAACAGGTCCACACCAAGGGGGCGCTGGCGGCAATCCAGCTGGCCCATAACGGCCACCATGCCACCAACCACCTGACCCGCGCCCCGGCGCTGGGGGTCACGGACCGGCCGATTGACGTGGCCTACCCGAAACAGGCCCGCGCCATGGACAAGCAGGACATCCGCGACCTGCGCCGCTGGCACCGCGACGCGGCACTGCGCGCGAAGGAGGCAGGCTTTGACATCGTTTATGTCTACGCGGGCCACCAGATGACGCTGCCGCATCATTTCCTGCTGCCCCAGTACAACACCCGCAGCGATGAATACGGCGGCAGACTTGAAAACCGCGTCCGGCTGACCCGCGAACTGCTGGAGGACACCCGCGAAGTGCTGGACGGGCACTGCGCCGTTGCCTTCCGCTTTGCCGTTGACCAGATGATGGGGGCCGACGGCATGCAGGCCAGCGAGGAAGGCCGCGCGGTGGTGGAAATGCTGGCAGATCTGCCCGACCTCTGGGACGTGAATGTTGCCGACTGGAGCAACGACAGCATGACCACCCGGTTCCAGCCGGAAGACGGCTATCAGATCCCCTACACCGATTTCGTGAAGCAGGTGACGAACAAGCCGGTGGTCGGCGTCGGCCGCTTCACCTCGCCCGACCTGATGGCCTCGCTGGTCTCCAAGGGCGTGCTGGACCTCATTGGCGCTGCCCGGCCCTCGATCGCCGACCCTTTCCTGCCCAAGAAAATCGAGGAAGGCCGGATCGAGGAAATCCGCGAATGCATCGGCTGCAATATCTGTGTCTCTGCCGACAACCTGGGCGTCCCGATCCGCTGCACCCAGAACCCGACGATGGGCGAGGAATGGCGGCGCAAATGGCATCCCGAGCAAATCGCCCCCAGGCAGCAGGAAGAGGCCGCGCTGGTTGTCGGCTCCGGCCCCGCCGGGCTGGAATGCGCCATGCAGCTGGCCAGGCGCGGCTATCAGGTGACGCTGGCAGAAGCCGCGGAGGAATTCGGCGGGCGGGTGCTGAAGGAAAGCAAGCTGAAAGGGCTGTCCGCCTGGAAGCGGGTCGCCGACAACCGGTTGTGGGACCTGCAGCAGCGCGGCAATGTTCAGATGTTCACCGGCAGCAAACTCGGCGCCGCTGATGTCGCAGAACTTGGCATCCCCAATGTCTTCCTTGCCACCGGCAGCACCTGGCACCGCGACGGGCGCGGGCGCACCTCTCCGCTGCCCTTGGAGATCAAGGACATGCCCGTGTTCACCCCTGACGACGTGATGGAAGGCACCCTGCCGCCGGACAATGGCCCGGTGCTGCTTTATGACGACGATCAGGGCTACATCGGCGGGGTGCTGGCCAGCCAACTGGCCGCCGCAGGCCGCAAGGTGGTGCTGGTGACGCCGGGCGCCATCGCCTCGGCGTTCACCGATCTGACGCTGGAACAGCACCGGGTGCAGGCGGAGCTGCTGCAGGCGGGTGTAGAGATCATTCCGCTGCATTCCCTGCAATCGGCGGATGCCACCGGCGCAGACCTGTCCTGCGTCTACACCAGCCGCACCCGCCGTGTGGATTGCGCCAGCCTGCTGATGGTCACTTCCCGCCAGCGCGACACCGCGCTGTTCGATGATCTGAAAGAAAACCACGCGGACAGTTTCACCACGCTGGAGCTGATCGGCGACGCGGCCTCCCCCGGCCTGATTGCCGATGCGGTCTTTGCCGGCCACCTGGCGGCCCGCAATTTCGAACGCGACCCGGCGGCGGCGGATGCCGACTGGTTCCGCCGCGAACTGATTTCCCTCGAAGACATGGGAGGCGCATGATGCCCAAAGACGACCTGCAAGTGATGCGCGAGCTGATGGAGAGCCACCGCGAGGGTTTTGCGCTGGACCGCCATTTTTATACCTCTGAAACGGTCTATGACCACGACATCAAGATGTTCTGGAACCGCAACTGGATCTGGGTGGGCCACGTCAGCCAAGTCCCGGAACCCGGCAACTATTTCCTGTTCGACTACGGGCCGGAGTCGGTGATCGTCGTGCGCGACCGCGAGGGCGACGTGCGCGCCCATATGAATGTCTGCCGCCACCGCGGCTCCCGCGTGTGTTTGGAAAAACAGGGCACCGCGCGGGTGTTCTCCTGCCCCTACCACGCCTGGACCTTCGGCCTCGACGGGCGGCTGCGCGGCGGCCGCGCCATGGGGCCGGATTTCGACCCTTCGGATTACGGGCTGTTCCCGGTGCAGGTGCAGGTTTTCCAGGGGCTGATCTTCATCTGCGCCGATGAAAACCCGCCACCGCTGGCGAAAAGCCTGGACCGCCTGGCGCCGCTGTCAGCCCCGATGGAGCTGGAGAACCTGAAACTGGCGCATGAGGCCTCCTATCCGGTGCCTGCCAACTGGAAGCTGGCGCTGGAAAACTACCTGGAATGCTACCACTGCGCCCCCTCGCATCAGGAGTATTCCCGCAGCCACTCGCTCAAGGATCCGGCGGATGTGGCGAAATACGGCGCAGACCTGCGTGAACGCTCCGCCTCCATCGGCCTGCCGGTGGAGGAGCTGGACCTGACCGGTCCCAATGCACAGGCGCCGGGCTCGGACGTCTACTGGCGCCGCTATCCGCTGTTCCCCGGCTACCAGACCGGCAGCAGGGACGGCGAACCGCTGGCGCCGCCGCTCGGGCAGCTCAGCGGCCATGACGGCGGTGCCACCGATCTGGCCATCGGCACGCTGAACTACTTCCTGATCTATGCCGACCATCTGGTGGGCTACCGCTTTGTGCCCCGCGGCCTGCAGGAGACCGACATCCAGATTGCCTGGTACGTGCGCGGCGATGCCGAAGAAGGGCGCGATTATGACAAGGAAGCCCTCACCTGGCTTTGGCATGTCACCTCGCTCGATGATGAGCGGATCATCCGCCACAACCAGGAAGGCGTGAATTCGTACCGTTTCGCGCCCGGCCCGCTGTCCGAGATGGAATGGAGCCTGCCCGGCTTCTACCGCAGCTATTTCAACATGATCTGAGCCGCTCAGACCCTAAACTTTATCGCAGGCCCGCACCGGGCCTGCCCTGACCCTGCCCCGGAGACCGCTATATGGTTGACGTTACCAAGACCCGTTCCCGCCGCCGCAGCGGCGGCCGCGATGCCCGCGCCGCGGCCCGCACCCAACCCTCCGCCAGCCAGGCGATCTGGCCCGGCCTTTCCGGCGGTCGCTACCGGCCGCTGTCGGATGCGGACATGCAGAAGATCCACAACGCCGCGCTGACCATCCTGGAGCGCACCGGCATCGGCGACCCGACAGAGGAGCTGCTCGACCTGGTGCTGCCCAAGGGCGCAACCCTCAGCGAGCATGGACGCCTCTGCTTTCCCCGCGCGCTGATGGAGGACCTGCTGGCCGGCGCGGCCAATGAATTCTACGTCCACGCCCGCGGCAGCCGTGCGGGCAAGGACGACATGCACTGCACCAAGGACAAGGTCTATTACGCCAATTCCGGCACCGCGGTAACGACCTTTGACGCCGCCAGCCGCAGCTACCGCCCCTCCATCATCCGCGATGTCTATGACTTCACCCGGCTGGTGGACCGGCTCGACAACATCCACATGACCGGCGACACCGTGCTGGGCACCGACGTGCCGCAGGATTTCGAACATGACATGTCGATGCTCTATTCCATCCTGGCGGGCAGCGAGAAGCCGTCCTGCCTGACCTTCCGCGACCGTTCCCACATCAAGCCCGCAATTGAGATGTTCGACATCGCTTCGGGTGGAGAGGGCAAGTTCCTGCAGAAGCCTTCGGTGATCTTCGGCGGTTGCCCGATTGTTTCCCCGCTGCGGCTGGGGCGCGAGAACCTGGAGATCATGATCGACACCGCCAAGCTGGGCCTGACCTGCGATCTGGCGGTACCGCCGCAGGCCGGCGCAACCTCCCCTGCCCCGCTGGCGGGCACCCTGGCGCAGGCGGTGGCAGAGACGCTTTCCTGCGTCGCCATCGTCAACCTGATCAACCCCGGCACACCGGTTGTCTTTGCCGCCTGGCCTTTCATCACCGACCTGCGCACCGGATCGTTCACCGGCGGATCGGGCGAGCAGGCGCTGATCGGCGCTGCCGCGATCCAGATGGGCAATTTCTACAACCTGCCCACTTCGGTCGGCTGCGGCATGACCGATTCCAAGATCCCCGACGCCCAGTACGGTCTGGAAAAGGCGCTGACCTTCAGCCTTGCCGCCCACGCCGGCGCCAACCGCCTGTGTGAATTCGGCGGCATGGTCGGCTCGCTGATGGGCTGTTCCTTCGAGTCGATGGTGATCGACAACGAGGCCGCCGGCATGATTTCCCGCACCCTGCGCGGGATCGAGGTCAGCGACGACACCCTCTCGGTCGATGTGATCCACGACTGCGCCACCGGACCGGGCCATTTCCTCGGCAACACACAGACGCTGCAGTACATGGAAACCGAATATGTCTACCCCGACCTGATGGACCGGGAGCTGACCGATACCTGGGAAAAGGCGGGTAGGCAGACCATGTTCGACCGCGCCCGCGAGGTGTCGGACAGGATCCTGGGCGAGCATTATCCGAATTATTTCGGCAGCAAGCTCGACGCCGAGGTCCGCGCCAAGTTCCCGGTCAAACTGCCGCCGGAGGCGATGCGCCCCGGCAGATGATGCCGGGGGCCGCGTTCACTGAACCACCGGCTCCTGCGCCAGCTCCAGATGCAGTTTGCTGCCGGTATAGGGGCTGGCGGCGATGGCTGCGTCGTCCAGCTCCACCCCCAGGCCCGGCTCCTTGGAGGGGATCACATAACCGTCCTCCCAGGTGATCGCGGACTTGAGACAGGACATATAGGGGCCTTCAAAGGTGCCGATCGACTCGAGGATCAGGAAGTTCGGGCTGCAGGCGGAAATCTGGATGTTCGCCGCCGCCACCACCGGTCCGCAGTAAAGATGCGGCGCGATCTGGGCCTGCCGGGTTTCGGCCATGGATGCGATCTTCTTGGCCTCCAAGAGGCCGCCGACCCGCCCCAGATCCATCTGCAGGATCGAGGCCGCCCCGGCCTCCAGCACGCGGGCGAATTCATGCTTGGTGCAGAGCCGCTCGCCGGTTGAAATCGGCACCGAGGTGAAGCGCGCAACCTCTGCCATATCGGCGGGGTTTTCCGGCGGCACTGGCTCCTCGAACCACAGGGGCTCGTAGGGTTCCAGCCGCCGCGCCATCCGTTTTGCGCCGGAGACGGTGAACTGCCCGTGGGTGCCGAACAGCAGGTCCGCGCGGGTGCCGACCGCCTCGCGGATGCGCTTCACGAACATCTCGCTGCGTTCCAGGTCCTCGAGCCGCGGCTGATGACCGTCATAGATCGTGTAAGGGCCTGCGGGGTCGAATTTCACCGCGGTAAAGCCCTGCTCCACCCGCTGCAGCGCCACCTCCGCCGCCATATCCGGGTCGTTGTAGACGTTGGGCGTGTCCGGGTCCGGGTAGACGTCGCCCTCCGGCGGATAGAGGTAGGTATAGCTGCGCAGCCGCTCATGCACCTGGCCGCCCATCAGCTCATAAACCGGCTTGCCCGCGGCCTTGCCGATGATGTCCCAGCAGGCCATTTCCAGACCGCTCAACACCCCCATCACCGTCACATCGGGCCGCAGCGTATAGCCCGCGCCATAGGATTTGCGCCACAGCTTCTCTATATGGTGCGGATCGCAGCCTTCGAACTGGCGGGCAAACATCTCCTCCGCCATCGCGCAGCACAGGTCCGGGCCGAAGGTGGCGTTATAGATCTCGCCCACCCCGGTGATGCCGCAGGCGGTGGTCAGCCGCACAAAGATGAAATAGCGCCCGCCGTGGCGCGGCGGCGGGTTGCCGAACACAAAGGTTTCGATGGTGTCGAGTTTCATCTGCGTATCCCTGTCATTCCGCCGCCAAGGGCCTGTTTTCAGTGTCATCCAGCACCATCTGCGCGCCGCGCGCCGCCAGCATCATGGTCGGCGCATTGGTATTGCCGGAGGTCACATTCGGAAACGACGAGGCATCGATCACCCGCAATCCCGCCATCCCATGCACCCTGAGCCGCGCATCCAGAACCGAGTCGGTTGCATTATGCCCCATCCGGCACGTGCAGCTTGCATGAAACACGCTACCTGCGCGTTCACGGAAGTTCTCCAGCAGCGCAGCATCATCCATCCCGGCGATATCCGGCACCCGCCGCTCCCGCGTGACCCGTTTCATGGCGGGGGTTGCGGCCAGCGCCTGCAGCAGATGGCTGGCGCGGATGGCGGTCGCCTTGTCCTCCTCCGCCGACAGCGAATTCGGCTCGATCAGCGGTGCCTGGCCTGGGTCGGCGGACTGGATAGTGATCTGCCCGCGGCTGACCGGGCGGCTCGGCTGCACGCACAGCAGAAAGCCGTTGTCCTTGTCGATCTGAGGCTTGCCGTTTGCCTGCGTCGAATATGACGCCGGGTTGCAATAGACCTGCACATCCGGCAGCGCCGCGCCCGCCGTACGGACAAAGCCGCTGCACTGATTGACCGGCACGCTCAGCGGCCCCTTGCGGGTCAGCACATAGTGCAGCCCGGCCTTCATCTGCTTGGCCAAACTGCCCAGCCTGTCGTTCAGCGTCGCTGTATTGGCCCAGAAGAAATGCGAAACCGCCAGATGGTCCTGCAGCCCCTGCCCCACTTGCGGCAGGTCATGGGCAACCTCGATCCTGTGCCGCTGCAGTAGCGCCGCGGGGCCGATGCCAGAGAGCTGCAAGAGCTGCGGAGAGTTCACCGCACCCGCGCTCAGGATAACTTCGCGCGCCGCCAGGGCGGTATGCGGCTGGCCCTTCACCCGGAATGCGACGCCGGTTGCCCGCTTGCCGGATGTCAGTACCTTCTCCACCAGCGCGCCGCTGATCACCGTCAGGTTGGCGCGCTTCATCGCAGGCCGCAGGAACGCATCCGCCGAGGACCAGCGCCGCCCGTCTTTCACCGTGCTGCGGACATAGCCCATGCCCTCGCTGGGCAGCGTGTTGGCTCCCTCCTCCGCTGCCGCGTTCATGTCCGGCAGGAACGGCCAGCCCATGTCCTGCCCAGCGGCGAGAAAGTTTCTGGCAAATGGATGCATCCGCTCGCTGAGGTCGGTAACGCGCACCGGCCCCGTCCCGCGCAAGCGGCGGCGGCCCCGGTGCCATTCGTCATTTGTTTCCAGCGCCTCGTAGCCGCGGCGCACATTGTCCCAGCCCCAGCCGGTTGCGCCTGCGGTCTCCCAGTCGTCGAAATCATGCGGCAGCCCGCGCACATAGGCCATTGCGTTGATGGAGCTGGAACCGCCCAGCACCTTGCCCCGCGGCCAATAGGCGGGGCGCCCGTTCAACCCCGGATCCGCCGCGGCGGAGTAGCGCCAGTTCACCTTGGGGTCCGAGAAGGTGAAGCCATAACCGACCGGGATCTTGATCCAGAACCGCCGGTCGCTGCCGCCGGCCTCTATCAGCAGCACCTTGTGACGGCCATTGGCGGTCAGCCGGTCGGCCAGCACACAGCCCGCCGAACCGGCGCCCACGATGATAAAGTCGAATGTCTGCGCCATGGCACGCCCGGTCCGTTGAGTTCCCGCCAGATTGCGCAGCGCAAAAGGCACAAATCAAACAATGTGTTTTGCCCCTATGGCCTAACTGTGCTTAAAGCTAATTCATGACCGACCTGCCCCATGTCACCTGGCTCAAGGCCTTCGAGGCCGCAGCGCGGCTCAGCAGTTTCTCTGCCGCCGCCGAGGAACTTGGCCTGACCCCTGCCGCCATCAGCCAGCAGATCCGGCTGCTGGAAAAGCATCTGAACACCCAGCTGTTCAAACGGCTGCCGCGCGGGGTGGCGCTGACCGACACCGGCCAGGCCTATGCCCAGCCGATCCGCAAATCCTTCATCGATATGCAGCAGGCCACCGCCGGCCTGTTCGGCAAGAGACGCAAGCGGGTGGTCAGGGTTCGGGCCTCAATCTCCTGCGCAGCCTTGGTCATCGCGCCCCAACTTGGCCGTTTTCAGGCGGCGCATCCGGATATCCTGGTAGAGCTGACCACGTCGGTCTGGGCAAACCGGTTTGACGAGGAAGGCCTGGACATCGACATCCGCTATGGCGGCGACTGGCAGGAGAGCGAAGTCCTGCATCTGGGCCACGAAAACGCTGTGCCAGTCTGCAGCCCCTGCTACCTGCACGATCTGGGCGGCAGCCCATCGATCCATGATCTGGCCGGATCCGACGTGGTGCAGATTTTCGGCTCGGAAACCGACTGGGGCCGCCTGTCAGAGCTGCACGGGCTGAACCTGCAAACGCCGGCGGACTGGCTCAAGGCGGACTCGTCCTTGCTGGCGCTGCAAACCGTGGCGGCAGGCCACGGGGTGACGATGGTGCTGGAAAGCTTTGCCCGGCAGTACATCGAGCAGGGGCTGGTGGTGGTTCCGACGGCCTACAAGCTGCCGAAACGGCGCTCGCATTACATCGTGATCAACGACAGGGCGGGCCAGCGGGAGGAGGTCAAATCCTTCTGCAATTGGCTCATGGCGCTGTATCACGCGCTGGTCTGAAGCGGTTTCCCACCCGTTTCTGCTGCGGCAGTGGCGGCTTCGCTATCCCTGCAGAGCGTCCAGCGAAGTGGCCATAGCGCTCCACAATTCCTCTGCCGGTTCGGTGCCAACCGAGATGCGGATAAATCCCGGCGCCACGGCATCGCCCCAGCGGGCGCGGCGCTCAGCTGAGGTATGCACACCGCCGAACGACGTCGCGGAGCGGATCAGCGGGCAACTGTTGATGAAGGCATCCGCTTGTTCCGCGCTGTCCAGGGTGATGGAAATCAGAAAGCCGAACCGCGCCATCTGCTGTTTCGCCAGTTCATGCGACGGATCGGATTTCAGCCCTGGAAAGCGGATCGCTTGCACCAGCGGATGCGCGGCCAGCCGTTCGGCCAGCACCTCAGCGGTGCTGCACATCCGGTCAAAGCGCACCTCCAGGGTCTCCAGCCCGCGGTGCGCCAGCCAGGCCTCCTGCGGGCCAGGGATGCCGCCGCCGAACTGGCGCCACTCGCGCGCGGCCTGCAAAACATCCGCATTGCGGGTCGCCAGATGCCCCATCAGCACGTCGGAATGGCCGCCCGGCGCCTTGGTGTCTGAGGCAACAACCACATCGGCGCCCAGCTCCAGCGGCCGCTGGCCCAGCGGGGTCATGGTGGTGTTGTCAACGATCAGCAGCCCGCCCGCCGCGTGCACCGCCTCCGCAATCGCGCGCAGGTCGCAGAGGTCCAGTCCGGGGTTCGAGGGTGTTTCCGCAAAAACAACGTCAAAGCCATCAAACCCGCCCTTTGCGAAACTGGTGGTCGGCCGCTGGTGCACCTCAACACCGAGGTTCTGCAAGAAGCGTTCGCTCAGGCGCCGGGTGACGTAGTAGCCATCCGACGGGATCAGCAGTTTCGACCCTGCTTTGACGGTGGCAAACAGCGCCGCCGAGATCGCCGCCATGCCCGACGGATAGGCCAGCGCAGGCGCGTCCTCCAGGTACCCCAGCACATGCTCCAGTTGCTCCCAGGTGGCATTGTCCACCCGGCCATAGCTGGGGCCGCCGGTCCAGTCGCCCGGCAGGTGGTACATCGAGCTTTGCGTCAGCGGCAGCGCCACCGGATCGCCTTCGGAAAGCGTGTTGCCGCGCAAGTGCAGCATGGCGCCGGATTTGGGAGCGGTGGGTTTGTCCATTGGGACGCCTTTCCTGAATGCGGGTTCGGCAAATTCATAGCGGGCGCTCCGCAAAAGAGACAAGGCCGGAAACGCAATGTTCCCGGCCATCAGCTATGTCCGGCTTTTGGGGGTTCAACCCATCCAGCGCCGGACCGGGGCGGCGGATTCTTCCAGCGCCTGGCAGACCACGTCGATCAAGGTCGGGCCATCATGGGCAAAGGCCTCCTTGATCGCCTTATCCAGATCCTCAGGCCGTTCCACCCGCCAGGTCTTGACCCCGAACGCCTCAGCCACTGCAGCATGGTTGGTGCGGTTGAAGTCCACATTGTAATAGCGCTTGCCGCAGTCGTCGCGCTGGCTCGCCTTGATCCAGCCGAAGTTCGAATTGGAGAACACCACATAGGTGATCGGTGCGTTGCAGCGCACCACGGTTTCCAGCTCGCCGCAGGTGAAGTTGAAGGAGCCGTCGCCCATCATCCCCACGACCTTGGCTCCGGGCCGCCCGAACCAGGCACCCAGCGACGCCGACAGCGAATACCCCAGCGCGCCATGGGCACGGTTGGTGATGTACTGGCGGCCCGGGTGCTTTTGCTTTGAGTAGGCATTGTAATACGGGCAGCTGGTGCCGGGATCGGAAACCACGATGGCATCCTCCGGCAGGTTCTGATTCAACGCATGAATGATCTGCTCCGGTAGCACTTGGTCGGTCTTGCTGTGCGCCAGTTCTTCAAACTTGGCGAATTTGCGCTGCTTGATGTCGGCAATTTTTGCGGCACCAACAAATGAGGGCAATTCGCCCTCGCGGCTGTCGAGATAGGCGTTCACCGCCTGCAAGCTGAGTTTCAGGTCCGCAACCACACCGACCTCGGTCGGGTAGTTGGCGCCGATGGTCATCGGGTCATTGTCGAAATGCACGATGCGCTGGCCGGGCTTTGGCGCCTCCCAGCGCGAGGTGGTGGTGGACCCGGCGCGGCAGCCCATAAAGACGACCAGATCGGCGCCCTCCATCATCTCCCAAGTCTCATCGGTGCCGCCATTGGAGCCGACCACACCCAGCGATTGCGGATGGGTATCGGCCAGCGAGCCCTTGCCGGAGATCGAGCTGCCCACGGCAATGTCGAGGCGGGAGGCAAGCCTGCCCAGTTCCTCCATCGCGCCGGAGATCACCACGCCGCCGCCGCAGACAATCAGCGGCGATTTGGCGGTGAGGATGGCCTCAACCGCAGCCTCCGCCGCGCCCGGCTCCGGCGCCGCGCGGTAGGCGGGGTAGCTCTGGTGCTTGGGGTCGCCCCAGATGTCATCCGCCGGAACATCGTCATACTGGATGTCATAAGGCAGCCCCAGATGCGCCGAGCCGGAACGGCCGGTAGTCATCGCCCGGAACGCCTGGCGCACCATGCGCGGGATGTGGTCGGCGCGCTTGATCACCGTGTTGAACTTGGTCAGCGGCCCCATCAGGACCTCCTGATTGACCTCGGTCAGCGGGTATTTCCCGTAAGACCCCACGGAAATGTCGGTGGTGATCGCCAGCACCGCATAGGAGCTTTCATTGGCCTCGATCAGCCCCGGCAGGATATATGTGGCACCGCCGCCAGAGGGCCCTTCGCAGACACCCACCCGTCCGGTCACGCGGGAAAACCCGTCGGCCATATAGGCCGCGCTGCGCTCATCGCGGGTGAGAACATGGGTGATGCCATGCTCCAGCCGGTTCATCGCATCATAAAAGGGCAGCGTGGTATCGCCGCACAGGCCAAAGATATGGGTGACCCCGTGCGCTTCCAGCGAGCGCACCATCGCATCGGCGCCGTTCATCGTGTTCTTCATGGGGACCCCCAAAGCCTGCGTGAAACCTGCCCCGGGGAAAGACCCGGGATTCGTGTTCCAAACTGTATACAATAATGTAGATAAATGTGAAGGCAAAAATCGGACGGCAGCCGGCCACAGGGATTTCTGCCCCTCAGCCCCGGAAATTTTTGTATGCCGCCGGCCCGGAACCGCCCTACTGTGGCGGCAAATCAATTGCTTTCCCTGATGGACTTGCCATGCCCCAGATCACCGACGCCCTGCTGGATCAGATCCGCGCCCGTTTTGCCCAAGTGGAGGAGTGCCCGCAGCAGGGCAGCCGCATCTTCTTTGAAAACGCCGGCGGCGCGCTCACGCTGAATTCAGTGGTGGAGACCTCGGCACGCTATGCCGCGGTTCCCGACAACCAGGGCCGCGACAACCCCGGCAGCCGGGAACTGGTGCGGGTGATCAACAAGGCCAAGGAGGACATGGGCGAGATGATGAACGCGCCCGGCGGCCAGTTTTTCGCGGGCGAAAGCGGCACCGAGCTGCTGTTCCGGCTGATCATGAACGCCTGCCTCGGCACCGCGGAAGGCGGCACCGTGCTCGGCTCGACGCTGGAGCACCCGGCGACCCGCTCCGCCTGCGCACGCTGGGCCGGGGTGGCGCGGCAGAAGCACGTTCTGATCCCGCATGACGACGCCAGCGGCACCATCGCCGCTGAGGCCTATGCCCGGGCGGTCACGCCGGACACCGTTGTGGCGACCATCGTCCATACCTCTCCGGTCACCGGCATGGGCGTGGATGTGGCCGCCTGCGCCGCCGCCATCCGCGCGGTGGCGCCGGAATGCTTCATCATCGTTGACGGCATCCAGCACGCGGCCCACGGGCGCATTGACCTCACCGAATACGGCGTGGATGGCTATGTGATCTCGCCTTATAAGATGTTCTCGCGCCACGGCTATGGCCTCGCCTGGATCTCGGACCGGCTGACTGCCCTGCCGCACAATGCGCTGATCGACGGCCCGGAAGACAACTGGGAAATGGGCACCCGCGACACCGGCAGCTATGCGACGCTGTCGGATGTGGCAGGATACCTGGAGTGGCTCGGCGGCGAGGTGAGCGATGCCACCGACCGGCGCGCAAAATTCGTGGCGGCGGGCGAGGCAATTCATGCCCATGAGAAGGCGCTGACCGACGCGATGATCCGCGGCACCGGCAATCTGCCGGGCCTGGCGGAGATGGAAGGCGTCACCATCCTGGGCGGTCCGGACAACCCGGCGCGCGAGGGGCTGGTCTCGCTGACCGTTGCAGGCGTGCCATCGGTGGAAGTGGTAAAACGGTTGAACGAACAGGGCATCCGCACCCATCTGCGCAAGGCGGATCATTATTCCGGCAATATCCTGGCACCCTTGGGCATGGACAGCTGCGTGCGCGTCTCCATGTGCCACTACAACAGCATCGGCGAAGTGGCGAAGTTCCTGGGCGTGATGAAAGAGATCACAGGGTGATTGCCCGGTTTGTCTGACCTGCAAGCTGAAGCGTTTCACCGAAACGCTCCGCCCGGCCGACAGGCCGGGCAGCGCCTGACCTTCCCCATGGGAAGGCGCTATCGCGCCCACCCAAGGTCAGGCGCCGCCCTTCCACTAGTACGCTGCCCAATGACCCAACAAATCCGGGGCCATTGGGTCTGAATTCTTCACGGGTCATCTCCCGCCCCCGCCGCTAGGGTCGCCGGAAGGATTTGACGGCCCGCCCCGGCCTGCAGGGCGCGCCGTGCCAGAGGCGCAGGCAAAGGAACACGGACGCATGAAAACCCATGCACAGGCAGTTGTCATCGGCGGCGGGCTGGTCGGCTGCTCGATCCTCTACCACCTGGCGAAACTCGGCTGGAAAGACGTGGTGCTGCTGGAACGCGACGAGCTGACCGCAGGCTCCACCTGGCACGCGGCGGCCAACATCCACGGGCTGCACGACAACAACAACGTGACCCGCATCCAGCACTACACGATGAACCTGTACAAGGAGCTGGAGAAGGAAACCGGCCAGGGCTGCGGCGTGTTCCAGCCGGGGTCCCTGTACCTGGCCAAGACCGAGGAGCGCGAACACCAGCTGCGCCTGCAGGAGGCCAAGGCGAAATACTACGGCCTGAATTTCCATGAGGTCAGCCGCGAGCAGGCCAAGGAGCTGCACCCGCTGGCCCAGTTTGATGACATCCGCTGCATCATGTTCGAACCCGACGGCGGCAACGTCGACCCTTCGGGCGTGACCATGGCCTATGCCGCCGGCGCCCGTGCCATGGGCGCCCAGATCGAACGCTTCTGCCCGGTGATCGGCACCGAACAGCAGCCCGACGGCAGCTGGATCGTGAAAACCGAAAAGGGCGACATCCACACCCAGTGGGTGGTGAACGCAGGCGGCTTGTGGGGGCGCGAAGTTGCTGCCATGGCAGGCCTCACCCTGCCGCTGCAGCCGACCGAACACCAGTATTTCGTCACTGAATCCATCGACGAGGTCGCCAAGCTGGGCCGCCGCCTGCCCTCGATCGCCGACCGCGACGGCGAATACTACTTCCGCCAAGAAGGCAACGGCTTCCTGATCGGCGCCTATGAAAAGGACATGCGCTTCTGGGCCGAGGACGGCACCCCTCTGGACTTTGCCCATGAGCTGTTCCCCGACGATCTGGACCGGATCATGGAGAACGTAATCCGCGCCACTGAACGGGTGCCCTGCGCCGAGACCGCCGGCGTCAAGCGGGTGATCAACGGCCCGATGATCTGGTCGCCGGATTCCAACGCCATCTGGGGCCCGGTGCCGGAGCTGAAAAACTACTTCTGCTGCACCGGCATCATCCCCGGCTTCTCCCAGTCCGGCGGCCTCGGCCTGCTGGCAGCCCAATGGATGATCGAGGGCGAGCCGCAGTACGACATGTTCGCCTGGGACCTGGCGCGATTTGGCGACTGGGCCGACAAGAAATTCACCAAGGCCCGCGTCGAGGACCAGTACGCCCACCGCTTCGCCATCCATTTCCCGAACGAGGAACGCAGCGCCGGCCGCCCGGCCCGCGTGCGCCCCGCGTATGAGATGCAAAAGGAAATGGGCTGCGTATTCGGCCTGAACTGCGGCTGGGAGCACCCGTTGTGGTTCTCCGGCACCCCCGGCACCACCGACACCAACAGCTTCACCCGCCAGAACTGGTGGGAGCCGGTCGGCCGCGAGGTGAAGATGCTGCGTGAGAACGTCGGCGTGATCGACATCTCGAACTTCGCCAACTACGTGATCAAAGGCCCAGGCGCCCATGCGTGGCTGGACAAGCTGGTCGCCAACAAGGTGCCGACCGAAGTGGGCCGCAGCTGCCTCACCCCGCTGATCTCGGTCCGCGGCGGCGTGGCCGGCGATTTCACCATTACCAAGGTGGCGGATGACGAATACATGATGGTCGGCTCCGGCATGGCGGAACGCTACCACCAGCGGTTCTTCAACATGATTGAGCTGCCGGAAGGCACCACGTTTGAAGTTGCCACCAACCGCATCGCGGGCTTCAATGTCGCTGGTCCGAAATCCCGCGACATGCTGCAGCGGCTGACTAATGCGGACCTGTCGAACGACGCTTTCCGCTTCATGCGCTCGCGCACCATCGACGTCGCTGGCGTCGAGTGCCTGGCAATCCGCGTCTCCTTCACCGGCGACCTGGGCTGGGAACTGCACTGTTCTGAGACGGACCAGGTCAAGCTGTACTCTGCCCTGCTCGCGGCCGCCGCAGAATTCGGCGGCGGTCCGGCTGGCGGCCGTGCATTGGGCAGCTTGCGGATCGAGAAGGGCTACGGCTCCTGGGGGCGCGAGTACAGCCAGGAATACTGGCCGCAGGAGGTTGGCCTGGCCGGTCTGATCAAGCTGGACAAGGACTTCCTCAACAAGGACGCCTATCTGAAGGTCAAGGACAACGCCCCGCGCGAAGTGCTGTCGGCCTTCGAGATCGAGGCGGTGAACGACGCCGACGCCTCCGGCGGCGAGCCCATCTTCACCCCCGAAGGCAAGCCGGTGGGCCGGGTGACTTCGGGCGCCTACGGTTATTCGGTCGGCAAGTCGCTGGCGCTGGGATATGCCAACCCGGCCGTTGCCAAGCCGGGCGATGCGGTCGAGGTCTATATCCTCGGCAAGCCGCACAAGGCGCGCATCCTGGAAGCGGCGGCCTTCGACCCCTCCGGCGCGCGGCTGCGGGCCTGATGGAAACAGCAAAGCCGCCCTTCGGGGCGGCTTTTCTTTGGCGGCAGCGGCTGAGGGTCAGAGCGGTTTCATCCCGGCCTTCAGCCATTCAGCAAATGCGGCCTCATCCACATCGCCGGTGGCCAGGTCCTCCATCATCCGCACACCCTCCACCGGGTCCGGGCGGAACTGGTAGCCATTGAGCCGCAGAAAAGTCACGGCAGTCACAAAGGCCGTGCGCTTGTTGCCGTCAACGAAAGCGTGCGCCTTGGCAATGCCGAACGCATAAGCCGCGGCAACCTCCGCCACGCCTGCATCGGAATACGCCGCCAGGTTCATTGCACGGGCGCAGCCCATCTCCAAGAGCGCCTTGTCGCGCATCCCCGCGGCGCCGCCATGGCGCGAAATCTGCCGGTCATGGAAGATGGTCACCGCCGCCAGCGGCACCCAGATGTATGTGCTCACGCCAGCGCCTGAAGCAGGTCGCGGTTTTCGTCCATCACGACTTCGGCGGCGGCCAGCGCCTCGGCCACCGAGGGGTCATGCGCCATCACCTTGAGGCTGCCGTCATCGCCGCGCACCACAAACAGCGTATCGCCTTCCTTGGCATCCAGCATCGTCAGCATCTCTGTCGTCAGGGTGATAACGGCGGAGTTTCCAACTTTTCTGATCTTGGTCTCAATCATTGGCAGGCCTCATGTATATATACCCGTATATACGCGAGACGCCGTCAGAATTCAATGCAGCCGCAGTCCGCACGGTCCGGCTACGGCTGCATCTCTTCCGCGGCCTTCAACAGCCAGCTCTTGAAATGCTTGACCGAGGGCGTCGCCGCCTTGTCCTTGAAGGTGGCGAAATAAGTCCAGGGGCAATCAAGGTCGAAGTCGAAAGGCTCCACCAGCCGCCCGTCTTCCACATGGGAACGGACCAGTGTTTTCGGCAGCACTGCGCAGCCCAGCCCGTTGGCCGCAAACTCCACCCCCATGTTGGAGGAATTGGTCTGCAAACCGCCCTTCAGTTCGATGCCGGAAAGCCCGAAATGCTTGGCGATCTTCTCCCAGTAGACCGGCCGCCCCAGGATGTGGATCAGCCTGGCCTCCGCCAGTTGTTCGGGCCGGGTCAGGGCTGCGTCGCCGGCCTTGTAGTCAGGCGCGCAGACCAGCGCCAGCTTTTCGTCCCACAGCTTGACCGCCGGCCCCATCACGTCATCCACGTGGTTGATGGTGATCGAAATGTCCGAGACATTGGTCTCCACGTCCACCCAGATCGTGCTGTGAATGGTCAGGTCGATATCCGGATGCGCCACTGAAAACCCCTCGATCACCTTCAAGAGCCAGCGCTCCGCCAGGCTGACGGGGCAGGAGATCACCACCTCCCGCTTGTGGCTTTGCGAAATCAACAGCTGGGTGGCTGAATCAATCTCCTGCAGCGCGTGGCGGACCGAGGGCAGATAGGCCTCGCCCACATCGGTCAGCGACAGGGACCGCGGATGGCGCACGAACAGCGGCCGGCCAATGAATTCCTCCAGACTGCGGACATGGTTCGATACCGCCGACTGGGTGCAGTTCAGCTCATCTGCCGCCGAGGTAAAGCTGAGATAGCGCGCCGCGGCCTCAAATGAGCGCAGGAAAGTCAGATGGGGGAGGTTTTTCATCAAAAGGTCCGCTGGCGGTTTCGGGGCCATGTTCCCATGCATTGGTTTGAGCTGCAATTCCAAAGGGATCGCGCCCTGGCGGTGCCGGAAAACGACGTCTAGCGCGCCTTTCGCGAAATAATGCGGGCCAATGACCCCGGTTTATTTGCGGGTCAGCTGCCGCCCCTGCCCCTAGGCTTTGGCAAACCTGTGCAATTGGACCACCCAAATGACCGATACATTCAACCGCGTTGCGGATTTCACCTTCGGCCTTTCCCCCGGTGATCTGCCTGAAACCACCCGCGAGGCCGCGGCGCTGATGTTCCTGGACACGCTGGGCATCACCATCGGCGCCACCCCGATGGAGGCCGGGCGCATCGCCCGCGGCACCGCCGCGGCGCTTTATGGCTGCGGTGAGGGCGGCTTCGGCGCCCGGATGATGTTCGACGGCCGCCGGGTCAGTGTTGCAGGCGCCGCCTATGCCGCCGCCACCGCAACCGACAATCTGGACGGCCACGACGGCTACTACCCGACCAAGGGCCACATCGGCGTGGTTGTGATCCCGGCGATTGCGGCATTGGCGGAAACGGTGCCGGATTTCTCCGGGCCGGAGGCGCTGGCGGTCACCACCCTGGGCTATGAGCTGGCAGGCCGCGCGGCGCTGTCGCTGCATGCAACCGTCAGTGACTACCACACTTCCGGCGCCTGGAATGCGCTGGGGGTGGCGGCGATGGCCGCCCGTATGCGCGGCCTCAGCCGGGATCAGCTGCGCCAGGCGCTGGGGATCGCCGAATTCCACGGCCCCCGCAGCCAGATGATGCGCGAGATTGCCAACCCCACGATGCTGCATGACGGTTCCGGCTGGGGCGCGATGGCAGGCATGTCGGCGGCTGTTCTGGCAGAAAAGGGCTTCACCGGCGCGCCTGCAATCACCATCGAGGAAGACCGGGTGGCCCCGCACTGGGAGGACCTCGGCAGCTTCTGGCAGATGGAGCACCAGTATGTGAAGCCCTACCCGATCTGCCGCTGGGCCCATGCGCCGATCGACGCCGTGCGGCAGGTGATGCTGGAACACGGGCTGAGCCACGAACAGATCGCCAAGATCCACATCAACACTTTCCACGAAAGCGCCTGCCTCTATCCGGGCATCCCCTCGACCACCAGCCAGGCACAGTATTCGCTGGGCTTTGCCGTTGCCATTCAGGCCGCATACGGGCGGATCGGGGTGGAGCATATCTCCGGCCCCGCCCTTGCCGATCCGCTGGTGGCCTCGATCCATGACCGCATCACCGTGGCAGAGGCCGCGCGCCACTCCGCCCGCTTCCCGGCCTGCCGGGTCGCCGATGTGGTGGTGACGCTGACCGACGGGCGGGTGTTCGAGACTGGCGACGTTCACGCCCGCGGCGGCCCCGAAGCGCCGTTTTCGCAGGAGGACATCGTGCAAAAATTCATGCAGTTCGCCGCGCCTTCGCTGGGCGAGGCCCGCGCCGGTGCCATCCGCGATGCGGTGCTGGGTTTCACCGCTGAGGGCAGCAAATTCTCCGATCTTGGCCGTCTCATCTATGACGCGCCCGAAAACTAAGCCTCGAACCTGACCAGAAAGACAGACACATGGCACGCGACAGACGCGGCGGCGGGCGCCGCGGCAAATCAGGCCGCTCCGGCGGCAGTATTGACCAGCTCCCCTGGCAACAGGTGAAAAACACCTACCCGGCGTTTGAGCTCTTGAACCCGGAGCAGATGGACCAGCTGCACGCCACCTCGATGCGGATCCTGTCGGAGGCGGGCATCCGGGTGATGGGCGAAAACGTGATGGGCATTTTCGAGGCCGCAGGCGCCATTGTGGACCGCGAGACCAAGACCATCCGCATCGACGAAAGCATCATCAAAGAGGCGCTGAAAACAGTGCCGGCGGAGTTCACCCTGACCGGCCGCAACCAAGACAAACGGATCACGCTGGGCGGCAACAATGTGACCTTTGGCCTGGTGGCAGGGCCGCCCAACGTGCATGACTGCGTGGGCGGGCGGCGGGCCGGGAACCTCATCGATTACCAGAACTTCATCAAGCTGGCGCATCACTTCAACGCCATCCACCTGATCGGCAACCAGGTCACCGCGCCGCTGGAGCTGCCCGCCAACAACCGCCATCTGGATACCTATCTGGCCAATATCACCTATGCAGATCTCTCGTTCCATTGCTCAGCCATCGGCCGCGGCCGGGCGCTGGACGGGATAAACATGATGGCGATCTCCCGCGGTCAGACGCCTGAGGAGATGAAGGATGATCCCGGCGTGATCACCATCATCTCGGTCAACTCGCCGCGGCTGTTTGACGACGCGATGGGCGACGGGCTGATCGCCATGGCGGAATACGGCCAGCCGGTGACGGTGACGCCCTTTACCCTGATGGGGGCGATGACGCCGGTGACTTTACCCGCCGCGCTGGCCCAGCAGAACGCCGAGGCGCTGTTCGGCGTGGTGCTGACCCAGCTGGTCAACCCCGGCACCCCGGTGATGTACGGCTCCTTCACCTCCAACGTCGACATGCGCAGCGGCGCGCCCGCCTTTGGCACGCCGGAAAACGCCAAGGCCAATATCGTCGGCGGCCAGCTGGCGCGGCGCTACGGCATTCCCTACCGGACCTCCAACGCCAACGCCTCCAACGCGGTCGACCTGCAGGCGGCTTATGAGACCATGATGGCGACCTGGGGCGCGGTGCTGGGCGGCGCCAATACCGTCTACCACGCGGCCGGCTGGCTGGAGGGCGGGCTGACCGCGTCCTACGAGAAGTTCATCCTGGATGTGGAGATCATCCAGAACATGATCGAGTTCCTGAAGCCGATGAAATTCGACACCGATGAGCTGGGCTTTGACGCCATCCAATCAGTCCCCACCGGCGGCCACTTCTTCGGCGCCGAACACACGATGGCGCGTTACGAGACCGCCTTCTACCGCCCGCTGCTGTCGGACTGGCAGAATTACGAGAACTGGGAGGCGGCAGGCGCGAAGGACGCGCTAAGCCGCGCCACCGGCCTCTGGCAACAGGCGCTGCACGATTACGAGGAACCGGCAATGGACCCCGCCGTCCGCGAGGAACTGGATGCCTACGTCGCCAGGCGCAAGGAAGAAATCGGCTCCGGCGAGCCCTGACGGAAAGGGTGCGAGGGGCCGGCCCCTCGCACTCCCCGGAGTATTTCGGGAAAGATGAAACCCTGCGTGCTTCAGCCGAAGTGCAGGGTTTTCACCTCCTGGTAATCTTCCAGCCCCAGCATGCCGCCTTCGCGGCCATTGCCGGACTGCTTGTAGCCGCCAAACGGCGATCCGTAGTTGAAGCCGCCGCCATTGATGTGAACCGCACCTGCGCGCAGCCGTGCGGCGACGCGCTCGGCCCGCTCCGGATCGCCGGTCTGCAGATAGGCGGCGAGGCCATAAGGCGTGTCATTGGCGATGCGGATGGCGTCTTCCTCATCCTCGAAGGGGATGATCACCAGCACCGGGCCGAAGATTTCCTGCTGGGCGATGGCCATGTCGTTGGCCACATCGGCAAAGACGGTGGGGCGCACGTACCAGCCGGTGTCCAATCCTTCGGGCCGACCCAGCCCGCCCGCCAGCAAGGTGGCGCCCTCGTCGATGCCTTTCTGGATCATCGCCTGCACCCGGTCGTACTGAATGCGGTCGAACATCGGGCCGATGTGGTCGCCTTCCTGTGCCGGATCGCCCACCTGCTGGCCCTCGGCTGCGGCATTGGCGATTTCCAGCACCTGATCGTAGCAGCCCCGCTCCACCAGCATCCGGGTCGGCGCATCGCAGCTTTGGCCGGTGTTGTACATGCATTCCAGCACCGAGGCGGTGACTTTCTCTTCGAGGTCCGCATCGGCAAACACCAGGTTCGGGGACTTGCCGCCCAGTTCCAGCGTCACCCGCTTGACGGTGTCGGCGGCGTCCTTGGAGACCGCGATGCCCGCCCGGGTCGAGCCGGTAAACGACATCATGTCCACGTCCGGGTGGCGCGACAAGCCCGCGCCCACCGTCGGCCCGTCGCCGTGGATCAGGTTGAAGACGCCCGCCGGATAGCCCGCATCATGGATCATCTGCGCATAGACGGCCGCCGACATGGGCGTATGCTCCGACGGTTTCAGCACGCAGGTGCAGCCCGTCGCCAGCGCCGGCAGCACCTTGAGCGCAATCTGGTTCACCGGCCAGTTCCAGGGCGTGATCAGGCCGCAGACGCCGATCGGCTCGCGCACCAGGATATCGCCGTTCGGCAGCGTCTCGCGCAGCTCCTGGGATTTCAGCGCCTCCAGGATGCCTTCCAGATGCCCGATCCCTGAATCGGCCTGCGCGTCCCGCGCCATGGTGATCGGCGCGCCCATCTCGGCGGACATGGCCTGCGCCAGTTCCTCGCGCCGGTCCCGGCTGATTTCCAGCAGGCGTTCCAGCAGCGCAATCCGTTCGGCGCGCGAAGTCTGCGAGAAGCTGGCGAACGCCGCCTTGGCCGCTGCCACCGCAGCGTTCACATCCTCCTCATCCCCCAGGATGATGGTTCCGATCTGCTGTTCCGTGGCCGGGTTCAGCACCGGAAATTCGCGGGCCGAATGCGGCGTCACCCAGGCGCCGCCGATGTAGAATTTCTGCAGGTCCATCTGGCGGTTCTCCCTCTCACGTTTCAGTTGCGGCCCGGACCCGGCAAAGCACAGCCGCCCCGCCGGCCAGCGGTTCTGGCTTGGCACCCTGCCCGCCTTTTGGCGCCCAGAATAGGCCAAAACCGCCAGAAGATCGCCTTTTTCCGCGCGGCCTGCATGTGGGCTGTGCGCATCAGTGGCCGGCAAACAGGCCGCGCGCCGCAGGAACCGTTTCGCGGCGCGCCTTGCCCCGGCTATGCTGGCTCAAAGCCCGCTAATAAGGGCGCCCAGAGGCAGAACATGAGCAGATCCCATTGGACAGCCCGTTCCGTGCTGCTGGCCGGTTGCGTCTTGTGCAGCTGCACCATCGTCGGCGTGGACTATCACCGCCCTGATTTTGCGGTGCCCGCTGCCTATTACCAGTCCCGCACCTATGCCACCGCCAGAGGCGCAAGCGAAACCTGGTGGCAGCAGCTGAACGATGCCACGCTGAACCGGCTGGTGGCGGCAGGGCTTCAGCAGAACCTCGGCCTAATGGCGGCCAAGGAACGGCTGAAAGCCGCAGAGGCCCTGCGCCGCGGCTCCGGCCGCCCGCAGCAGGCCAGCGGCGGCCTGGATGCCAGCTCAACCTTCTCGCGCCGGGAATCCGATGATGGCTCCAGCAACACCGACGCGGCCCAGCTCAGCGCGACCTATGTCTTTGACCTGTTTGGTGAGTTCCAGCGGCGTTCCGAACGCGCAGTTGCCGACCGCGATGCGCAGTTCTACCAGATGGCCACCACCCGCCTGGCGGTCATCGACGCCATCACCCGCACCTATATCCAGGCCCGCTTCTTCCAGCGCGGCGCCGCCGTCACCCGCAAGACCATCCAGCTGCGCGAGCAGATCCTGGCAACGGTGATGGAGCTGCAGGAAGCCCGCGCGGCCCTGGCGCTGGATGTGGAGCGCACCAAGCTGCAAGTGGTCAGCGCCAAGGCGGATCTGCCCGCCTTCATTGCCAGCTACGAAGCATCGGTCTTTGCCCTGGCGACCCTTCTGGACCGCGACGCCTCAGAGGTGTTTGCAATGATGCAGGGCAGCTACGGCCAGCCCTACCCGGCGACCCAGCCGGAACTGGGCGTGCCCGCCACCCTGCTGCGCAACCGCCCCGACGTGCTGCTGGCCGAGGCCCAGCTGCGCAGCGCCACCGCCGATATCGGCGTCAGCGAGGCAGAGCTGTACCCGTCGCTGGAGATCACCGGATCGGTTCAGGCCGTACGCGGCGTCAACGATCTTTACTCGATCGGCCCGGAGCTGAACCTGCCGCTGTTCAACCGGCCGGTGCTGCGCGCCTTCCACCAAAGCGCCATCGCCGAGGCCAAGGCCACCGAGTTCGACTACCGCGCCGGGGTGCGCGCCGCCGTGGAGGAGGTCCAGGCCCAGCAAAGCAGCCTGCGGGCCGCGCGCGAGCGGGCCGCTGCCGAGGCCCGTGCCGTCAGCCTCGGGGTCAAGGTTGCCGATCTGGCGCGCGAAACCTTCCGCGCCAGCGAGATCACCCTGTTCGACCTGCTGAACACCGAAGAGGCGCTGCGCGACAACGAGCTGAACCTGATTACCGCGCGCCGCGACCTGGCGCTGGCCTGGGCCGGCCTGCAGATTTCACTGGGCAAGGGCTGGGCGCCGCAGCAGGATCCGGACAGCGCCGTTGTTCTGGTGAAAAAACCGGACCAGGCGGAATAAGAACCCTGCATCGCAGGGGTGCGGGCGGCTGGCTTCAGGCCTGCGCCTCGCGCTCCATCTGCTCGACCATCTTGCGCGCGCGCTTGCACTGCAGCTTGTCGCGAAGCGGGCTGTCAGGGTCGATGTCCTTGGAGCAGACCACGCATTTGTCGGCACCCGAGATCGCATTCAGGCCGCCGCAGCTGCCCTTGATCTTCTTGCCCATCAGAATCACCCCCAGCGACATGCCCAGGGTAACGATCAGCAGCAGGATGAAGGCCAGAAGAAAGGTGCTCATGGGTGGTCCCTCGCAGGATGGCTTGGCGCGGCGTCAGTTTGCGGTCAGCGCCTCAAAGGCGCTGCTGGACGCTGTCATATAGGCATCCGCGCCGGCTTGCACGTCCCGATCAATGAAAAACACGGCAAGTTTATGCTCTTCCGCAAGCTTCAGCCCGTTTTCGCGGCCCAGAACCAGCATTGCGGTGGCCCAGGCATCGGCCAGCATGGCATTTTCCGCAATCACCGTGACCGAGGTGGTGCTGTGCGTCACCGGCCGCCCGGCCACCGGGTCCAGGATATGGGAATAGCGCCTGCCCTCATATTCGAAGTAGTTGCGGTAGTCGCCCGAGGTCGCCAGCCCCAGGCCGCTGACCGGCACGATCAGCTGCACGGTCTGCGCCGCCGCATCCGGTTTCTCGATGCCGATGCGCCAGGCTTCGCCCTTGGCGTTTTCGCCCTTGGTCACCAGATCGCCGCCGATCTCCACCATGTAGTTCTCGACACCGAACCCCTGCAGGGCTTCGGCCACCGCATCAACGCCATAGCCCTTGGCAATGGCGGACAGGTTGATGCCGGTTTCCGGTGCCGACTTCCGCAGCGTTCCGGCGTCCGCATCCAGCGTCAGCAGCCGCGCCTGGCCGACGCCCACCAGCGCCTTGGCAATCGCCTCATCCGACGGCACCGGGTCCTCCGGCTTGCGCGGGCCGAAGCCCCACAGCTCGATCAGCGGTCCCAGGGTCACGTCGAACTTGCCGCCGGTCTTGGCATGCACGTCGTTGGCCGCCGCCAGCACATGGGCAAACTCCGGCGACACCCGCACCGGCGCAGTGCTGCGCGCAGCCGAAAAGGTGGAGACCTCCGACGCCGGATCCCAGTTCGACATCTTGGCATTGACCGCTGCCAGGGTGCCTTCCACCGCGGACCCCAGCGCCTCGGCGTCCAGATCCTCGCCAATGGCGACCACGCTGTAGGTGGTGCCCATGGTCTGGCCCGACAGGCGCACCTCTTCCGGCCCGCTGCCAAACCAGCAGCCGGACGCCAGCAGCACCGCGGGCAGGGTCAGGGCAAGCAGGAACCTTCTGTGCATCGGGCAACCTCCGGCAGCAAAACTGGTGCTGCTATGCCCCTGCCCCGCGGCAGAGTCAAACAGGGCGTCAGACGGGGTGTCAGAACTTCAGCGGCAGAAAAGCCAGCGCCAGCAGGCCGATCGCGGCAGGCACCCCGTAGAGCCAGGCTCTAAGCCGCGCATTGGGCGCCTCGGACTTCCAGTTCTGCCGGTACAGATGGCCGCAGACCACCACCACGAACACGGTCAGCGCGCCGGTCACGGGGGTCAGGTAGAGGTTTTCGAACATGTTGTTTTCCGGCCCTTGTTAGCGCTCGCGTCATTTCGCCCCTTCCCGGATCGCAATCCGCCGCTAAGATGGGGTCATGACCTGATGCAGGATAGGAGGAGACCCCGCGCATGGCACCGTTCTCATACCAGCCTCCGACACGGGGCGACAAGGCCGGGCAAGCCAGCCACAGCCAGTCGCCCGAGTCGAATTTGTCGCATGAGCAATCCACCGTGGCCAAACTGCTGGACGCCAAGGGCGATGCGATTTTTTCGATCCGTCCCAATGACACCATCGGCCACGCGGTGGAGGCGCTGCGCGACAAGCGCATCGGCGCACTGGTGGTGACCGACCAGAACGGCGCGCTGCAGGGCATCCTGTCGGAGCGCGACATCGTGCGGCGGCTGGCGGAAACGCCGGGCCACACCCTGCCGCAGCTGGTCGAGGACATCATGACCCGCGAGGTCACCACCTGCGCGCCGGAGGATCTGCTGATCGATGTCGCCAAGGTGATGAACGAAGGCCGCTTCCGCCACCTGCCGGTCGAGAAAGACGGCCATCTCTGCGGCATGATCACCGTGGGCGACGTGGTGAACTTCCGCCTCAAGGAGCTAGAATACGAAGCCCTGCGCATGAAACAGATGATCGTCGGCTAGGCCGGGTCTCCAACCACGGCGGCCTGTTACGGGAACGGGCCGCCGCCGGTGTCCTTGAGCAGCTCCAGAAAGACCTCCAGGTCCTCCGCTGCCGCCAGCGGCGCCATCGCCTGTTTGATCGCGGCGCCGTAGAACTCCCACATCTGCAGGCGCAGGGCGGCGCCGGCTTCGGTCAAATGCAGCAGCTTGCCGCGGCGGTCCTGTTCGAACACGGTTTCGCGGACCAGCCCCCTGGCCACCATCTGGGCCAGAATGCGCGACAGGTTGGATTGCTCGAACAGCAGGTTGCGGGTCAGCTCATAGGCCCGAACGCCGTCCTCCCCGGCCATTTCGATCCCCCACAGCACGTCGTACCAGCGCAAGCTTGGCAGCCCGGCCTCCCGCAGCTTCGCCTCCATGTCCCGGTGGGTTTGCCGGTGCGCGCGGTTCAGCAGAATCCAGATTGCGGTTTCGCGTTTGTTTGGTGTCATGTCCGTTCACGAGTCAGTGAGTGTGCAGGCCTGAAACATAAATGCCTGTGGATACACTCCAATAGATGCCATAGCATCTATACCGGGTTCAATGCATACAGTCCGCCCGAAGTTCACAATTGCACCAAGACTGAAATCAGACAGGGATACCGTCATGATGATCAAGATTGCTCCCCTCGCAGCCGCCGCATTGCTGGCAGCCCCCGCCGCCTTGGCCGCAACCTACAAAACCGACCAGGGCCATACAGAGGTCCACTTCAGCTGGAGCCATGCAGGGGTATCGGTTCAAAGCGGTGAATTCACCCAAGTGGACGGCACCTTGGAGCTCGACCCGGAAAACCCGGAAGCGGCGTCCCTGAACGTGACAATCCAAACGGACAGTCTTGCCACTGGTTTCGGACCGCTGGACGATGACCTTGCCAGTGCGAATTTCCTTGAAACAGCGACTTACCCGGAAATCACCTTTGTCAGCACCAGCGTGGAAAAAACCGGCGAAAACACGGCCAACGTCACCGGCGACCTGACCATTCACGGCACAACGCAGCCGGTTGTGCTGGAGACAACAATGACCCACTTCGGGGACCATCCGCTGGCTGGGGTTTTTGACTACTACAAGGGCGACTGGGCCGCGTTTGAGGCCACCACCACCATCGATCACCTGGCCTTTGGCGTGGGCGGGTTCTCAACCGGCCCGATCAGCATCCGCATCGTCACCGAGATGAAAGCGCAGTAAGCGCCCGCCTTACCGGTGCACAGGGGGTGTACAGGGGGTGCACGCATGGCACTCCCCGGCCCGGTTCTGAGAACAGCAAAAAGCCCCGGATGTTTTCATCCGGGGCTTTCTGATTTTGCGGTCTCTCCGGCTCAGCCGCCGAAGTCGTCCAGCATGATGTCCTCGCGGTCCACACCCAGGTCCAAGAGCATGTTGATCACCGACTGGTTCATGATCGGCGGGCCGCACATGTAGAATTCGCAGTCTTCCGGCGCCGGGTGGTTCTTGAGGTATTCCTCGTACAGAACGTTATGGATAAAGCCGGTGTAGCCTTTCCAGTTGTCCTCCGGCTGCGCGTCGGACAGGGCGACGTGCCATTCGAAGTTGTCGAACTCCTCAGCCAGCTGGTCGAAGTCCTCGACAAAGAACATCTCCTTCTTCGAGCGCGCGCCGTACCAGAAGCTGATCTTGCGGTTGCGGTTCTCCAGCCGCTTCAGCTGGTCGAAGATGTGGCTGCGCATCGGCGCCATGCCGGCACCGCCGCCGATGAACACCATTTCCTTGTCGGTCTCGCGGGCAAAGAATTCGCCGAACGGGCCCGAAATGGTGACTTCATCGCCCGGTTTCAGGTTGAAGATGTAGGACGACATCTTGCCTGCCGGAATGTCGGTGCTGCCCGGCGGCGGCGAGGCAACGCGGACGTTCAGCATGATGATGCCCTTCTCGTCCGGGTAGTTCGCCATCGAATAGGCGCGCTCGACCGGCTCATCCACAACGGATTTGTACTGCCACAGATTGAAGCGGTCCCAATCCTCGCGGTACTCCTCCTGGATGTCGAAGTCGGTATAGGCCAGCTGGTGGGCGGGGGCCTCGATCTGGATGTAGCCGCCGGCGCGGAAGTTCACATCCTCGCCTTCGGGCAGCTCCAGCACCAGCGCCTTGATGAAGGTGGCCACGTTGTCGTTGGACCGCACCTTGCAGCGCCACTTCTTGACGCCAAAGACCTCTTCCGGAACCTCGACCTCCATGTCCTGCTTGACCGCAACCTGACAGGACAGGCGGTCGCCGCAGGCGGCCTCGCGCTTGGTGATGTGGCTTTCCTCGGTCGGCAGGATTGAGCCGCCGCCGGAATGCACACGCACCCGGCACTGGGCGCAGGTGCCGCCGCCGCCGCAGGCGGAGGGGACGAACAGTTTCTCTGCCGCAAGCGTCTGCAACAGTTTGCCGCCCGCAGGCACCGAGATGGTTTTCTCACCGTTGATGGTGATGTTGACGTTGCCGGACGCGACCAGGCGGGAGCGGGCAGCCAGAATGATGGCCACCAGCGCCAGCACGATCAACGTGAACAGGACAACGCCGAGCGAGAAAGTTTCCATAACTTCAGACGCTCCCTTACAGTTTGACGCCGCTGAAGGACATGAAGGCCATCGCCATCAGACCCGCGGTGATAAAGGTGATGCCCAGGCCCTGCAGGCCGTCCGGCACGTCGGAATACTTCAGCTTCTCGCGCACGCCCGCCATCGCGGTGATCGCCAGCGCCCAGCCAAAGCCGGAGGAGAGGCCGTAAGTGGTTGCTTCCGCGAAGTTGTAGTCGCGTTCCACCATGAACAGCGAGCCGCCCAGGATGGCGCAGTTCACCGTGATCAGCGGCAGGAAGACCCCCAGCGCGTTGTAGAGCGGCGGGAAATACTTATCGAGGATCATCTCCAGGATCTGCACCATCGCCGCAATCACTCCGATATAGGAGATCAGGCCGAGGAAGGTCAGATCGACATCCGGGAAACCCGCCCAGGCCAGCGCGCCCGGCTTCAGCAGGTAGGTCAGCAGCAGGTTGTTGGTCGGCACGGTGATGGCCTGCACCAGCATCACCGAAATCCCCAGACCCAGCGCGGTGGAGATCTTCTTGGACACCGCGATGAAGGTGCACATGCCCAGGAAGAAGGAGAGCGCGAGGTTCTCGACAAAGATGGCCTTGACGGCGAGTGAAATCAGCCCTTCCATCAGTGCGCCTCCACATTCTGGATTTTATATTCACGCTCTTCGACCTGGTTCGGCTTCCAGGTGCGGAACGCCCAGATCAGCAGGCCGATCACGAAGAACGCCGAGGGCGGCAGCAGCAGCATGCCGTTCGGAACATACCAGCCGCCGTTGTTCACGGTTTCCAGGATGGTGATGCCGAACAGGGAGCCGGAGCCGAACAGCTCGCGGATGATACCCACCAGCATCAGGATCAGGCCATAGCCCATGCCGTTGCCGAGGCCGTCAATGAAGGAGGCCACCGGCGGGTTGCTCATGGCGAACGCCTCGGCGCGGCCCATCACGATGCAGTTGGTGATGATCAGGCCGACGAAGACCGACAGCGTCTTGGAGATCTCAAAGGCATAGGCCTTCAGAACCTGGTCCACCAGGATCACCAGCGAGGCGATGATCACCATTTGCACGATGATCCGGATCGAGCTGGGGATCTGGTTCCGCAGGATCGAGATGAACATCGACGAGAACGCGGTCACGAAGGTCACCGCCAGGGTCATCACAAAGGCCACCTGCAGAGAGGAGGTTACTGCCAGCGCCGAGCAGATGCCCAGAACCTGCAGCGTGATCGGGTTGTTGTCGACCAATGGGTCGACCAGCATGTCTTTCTTGGTCTGCGCCATTAGAGCTCTCCCGCTTGCAGGGCGGCCAGGAAGGGTGCGTAGCCCTCTTCGCCCATCCAGAATTTCACCAGGTTGTCCACGCCGACAGAGGTCAGCGTCGCACCGGCCAGCGCATCGATGTGATGCTCCGGCCCGGCCGGGCCTTGTGCCTTGGCAACGCTGATCTGCAGCGCGCCGCTTTCGTCATGCAGCTTCTTGCCGCTCCACAGGGACTTCCAGCGCGGGTTGTCCACCTCGGCGCCGAGGCCCGGGGTTTCGCCGTGCTGATAGAACTGCAGGCCGAAGATGTCGTTGCCGTTTTCCTCAACCGCGATGAAGCCGTAGAGGGTGGACCACAGGCCATAGCCGTGGATTGGCAGGATCACCTTGTCCAGATCGCCGTTTTCCTCGCGCAGCAGGTACACGGTCTTGTAACGCGACTGGCGGCCGATGCCCGCAGGGTCATTGTCCAGCGCGCGGCTCAGCTCCGGGTCCTGCGCGGCGGCCAGATCGTCAAAGCTCGCGGCGTCGAACTGGTCGGTGAACTGGCCGGTTTCCAGATCCAGCACCTGCGGCTCAAAGGCGGCGAAGGCTTCGGCCACGTTCTGGCCCGGCTCATAGAGACCCGCGACCTGCAGCACGTTCAGCTGCTTGTCGCGTTTCTTGTTGATCTCCTGCACCGGGCGCAGGGACACCGCGGCGGTGGACACGATCATCGAGGCCACCAGGCAGACGGCAACAGCGATGAACAAGGTTTTGCCGACCGAGTCCGGCGATGCGGCGAGGAAGCGGCCGATCAGGCCTTTGCTTTGGGTCTCAGCCATGGCGGCGCGCCCTCCGTTTGATGTTGGCCTGCACGACGAAGTAGTCGATCAGCGGCGCAAAGACGTTGCCGAACAGGATCGCCAGCATCATGCCTTCGGGGAAGGCCGGGTTCAGCACCCGGATCAGCACCACCATCACACCGATGAGGGCACCGTAGATGTAGCGGCCCGCGTTGGTGTGGGATGCCGAAACCGGCTCGGTCACCATGAACACCAGGCCGAAGGCATAGCCGCCCAGCACCAGGTGCCAGTACCACGGCATCGCAAACATCGGGTTGGTCTCGGAACCGATCAGGTTCAAGAGCATCGAAAAGGCAATCATGCCGACAAGGCAGCCGACGATCAGGCGCCAGTTGGCAATTTTGGTGAACAGCAGGAAGCCCAGGCCGATGGCGCAGGCCAGCGTCGAGGTCTCACCGAAGCTGCCCTGGATGGTGCCAAAGAACGCGTCCGACCATTCGATGCCCTTGGCGGCCAGCGCCTGCACGCCGTCGGCGGCAGTCACACCCAGCGCTGTCGCGCCGGAGAAGCCGTCAACCGGGGTCCAGACAGCGTCGCCCGACATGTTCGCCGGATAGGCGAAATACAGGAACGCACGGCCCACCAGCGCCGGGTTCAGGAAGTTCTTGCCGGTGCCGCCAAAGACTTCCTTGCCGATCACCACGCCGAAGATGATGCCAAGCGCCACCTGCCACAGCGGCGCGGAGGCCGGCATGATCAGGGTGTAGAGCATCGAGGTCACCAGGAAGCCCTCGTTCACCTCGTGGCCGCGGACGGTGGCAAAGATCACCTCAAAAATGCCGCCCGCAACCAGCGTCACGATGTAGATCGGCAGGAAATACAGGAACCCGTGCGCAATATTGGCCATCGGGCTCGCCGCATCCAGCGAGATGCCGAACATCTGCAGCAGCGCAATCCGCCAGCCGGTGGCCGCGTCGGCGCCAAGCGCGGCAATCGCCGAGTTCGCCTGATAGCCGGTATTCCACATGCCCCACAGGATGCAGGGGATGGTGGCGATCACCACATAGGTCATGATCCGTTTCATATCGACATATGAACGGGCATGCGGCGCCACGGTGGTGACGGTTTTCGGGGTGTAAAGGAAGGACTCCACCATCTCGTAGACGGGGAAGAGCTTTTCGTATTTGCCCCCCTTCTCGAAATGCGGCTCGATCCTGTCAAAGAAGCTGCGCAATCCCATCCGGCTCAGCCCTCCTTTTCAATCTTGGTCAGGCAGTCGCGCAGCGCCAGCCCGTATTCGTACTTGGCCGGGCAGGCAAAGCCGACGAGGCCCATGTCCTCTTCGTCGAGCTCCAGCGCACCCAGCGCCTGTGCGGTGTCGGTGTCCATGACCAGCAGCGCGCGCAGCAGCTGCGTCGGCAGGTAGTCCTGCGGCATCAGCCGCTCAAAGGTGCCGGTGGGCACCATCGCCCGGCGGCCGCCGTTGAGGTTGCTGGTGAGGTTGAACAGCTTGCGGCTGAGCGCCGAGCCCAGCACCGGCTGCACGGCGTATTTGCCGGGCATCGGGCGGATCCAGCCCAGCGGGATCTGTTCGCGGTCTTCCTCGATGATGGCAACCTGGCGGGCGAAGCGGCCAAGGAACGCCAGCGAACCGGCAGCCTGGCGGCCCGACAGGATCGAGCCGGAGATCACCCGGACCGGAGCATCGGCAGCAATTTCGCCGCGGGTCAGCTCATCGGTGGAGGCGCCCATGACGGTGCGGACCAGACGGGGGGTGCGCGCAGCGGGACCGGCGATGGCAACCACGGTGGAGGGATCCAGGTGGCCGGTCATCAGCAGGCGGCCGATGGCGATCACGTCGGGGTAGGACACGGTCCAGACCTGATCGTCCGCGCGGACGGGATGCAGGAAATGGATGTGGGTGCCTGCCAGGCCAGAGGGATGCGGGCCGGAGAACGCGGCAGCCTCAACCCCGGCAATGCCGGTGCCCGGAATGCTGTCGCCTGCCTTCTGGCACAGGAAGGTGGTGCCATCGGTGAGGAGGGTAACGGCCTTGAGGCCCGCCTCAAACGCCTCAGCCGCATCATTGATGATCACCGCGGCATCACCGGCCAGCGGCTCGCTGTCCATTGCGGTCACGAAGATCGCGGCGGGCTTGGACCCCGGCTGCGGCATCTTGGAATAGGGACGGGTGCGGAAGGCGGTCCAGAGACCCGCGGCGCACAGTTTCTCGGCCAGCCCTTCGGCAGTGTCCGCATTGCCGGTGGCAGAGAAATCAATGCCGGTGTCGGCAGCGTCCGAAACTTCGATCACCACGCTTTCCAGCACCCGGCGGGCGCCGCGGTTGATCGCCACGACCTTGCCGGTCATCGGCGCAACCATCATCGCGGCCTCGGCATCCTTGTGGCAGAACAGCGGAGTTCCGCGGCGGACCTCCTCGCCTTCCTGCACCAGCATGCGGGGCTTGAGGCCCACAAAGTCGGGGCCCAGCACGGCCACCGAGGTGATGGCGGGACCTTCGTGGATCACCTGCTCCGGTGCGCCTGTCACCGGCAGATCCAGCCCCTTTCTCAAGTTGAATGTCTTCATGTTTGCGCTACGTCCCTCCAACGCCGAATCCCGAGGCGGTTCTTACCCCGTTCCGGCAGCGGCGGCAAAGAAAACGCACAAAATGCCGTTTTCCGCACATCCGCACAGCCTGTCCTGATTTCCGGCGCACTCGAATCAAATTCGGCACCGAATAGCAAGGCCGCCACCCGGCCCGTCCTCCAATTTCCTGTGCACTGCGCGCTTTTATCAGACTGTTGGCGCTCACGGGTCTTGGGAAACCGTCAAAGCAGGCGGGCGGAAACGGCAACAGCATTCCGGCAGGCACCGGCAAGGTGGTCCTTTGTGCCCGTCAGTCTCAACAGGCTGTAGAAACTGATTCTACCAAATACTGCGTATTCAGGCTTCCCAAACGGCCTGCGGCGCACCCATCAGTCCGCGGTCAACGGTAATGCCCAGCCCCGGCGCATCCGGCACCAGCACGCCGCCATCCTGCACAGGCGCGTCGAATTCCGCCGTTTTCAGCGTCACCATATCGCGGCAGTCCAGGATGCAGCGGAGACTGCGCTCCGGCACCGTGGCGCCCAGATGCGCGATGGCCGAGAACGCCACCACAGACCCAACGGTATCCTGCACGCTGACGGTGGCGCCCGCAGCCAGGCACATATCCCGGTGCCTGCGTCCGTGGGTCAGCCCGCCCGCTTTGGAGATCTTGAGGCCGATGCCGTCCGCCACGTCCTCCGCCAGCATCAGCGCGATGTCCTCATCCTGCTGCACCAGTTCATCCAGAATGATAGGAACGGTGCAGCGCTTGCGCAGCGACATGGTCTCGCGCCAGGTCTTGCAGGGCGCCTCCAGCACGAAATCCAGCCCCTCCGGCAGCATCCGCAGCATCCGCAGCGCGGTTTCCGGCGTCAGACCGCCGTTGGCATCAACCAGAAAGAACTCGCCCGGCTGGCGGTCGGCCAGCGACGCGCGGATGCGCTCGGCGTCCAGCGCCGGACCGCCTTCGGCATCCAGCGCGCCGATCTTCACCGAGTGGCCCAGATAGCCCATCTCGCGGTGCTGCGCGACGCGGGCGCGCATGTCCTCGGGACTGCCTGCGTAGATCGAGGAGATCACCGGCAGGCGTTTGCCCGTCGAGCCGCCCAGCAGCTCGCAGACAGGCATATTCACCGATTTGCCGAACAGGTCCCAGCAGGCCAGGTCGATTGCCGATTTGGCGTGGTTGTGGCCCAGCAGGGCTTCATCCATCGCCTCGTTGATCCGGTCCATCTGCCGCGGGTCGCGGCCCAAGAGATACGGCGCAATCTCGGCGATCCCGGCCCGCGCGCCCAAGGCATGCGATGCGATATAGGTGGAGCCGAACGGCGTGCTTTCGCCCCAGCCCTCCAACCCCGTATCGGTGGTAATGCGCACGAAGGACGCGTCAAAGCTGCGGTACTCCCGCCCGCCCGACAGCATGTAGACGCCGCCGGAATACGGCAGGTCCAGCTGATAAAGCTCGATCTTCCTGATCTTCACGCCCCGGCCTCCGGGATCATCAGCACCAGCTTGCCGGTATGCTTCTTGCTCAGGAAGTCCTCCTGCGCGGCGGCGATGTCGCTCAGCGGATAGGTCCTGGCGACCAGCGGGCGGATTTCCCCGGCCTCGATGTAGGAGATCAGATTGGCGAACACCTCATCCTCCTGGAAGGTGCAGCCCATCAGTGTCAGGTCCTTGAGGTAGAGCGTGCGCACGTCGATTTCGCTGATCGGCCCGGCAATGGCGCCGGCGGTGGTGTATCGCCCGCCCCGGCGCAGCACATCGAGGAACGACGGCCACTGCGGGCCGGCAACCAGATCGACCACAACGTCGATGGAGCCCTCGCCCAGTTCCTTGACCAGATCGGCGTTGCGGTCCACCACCCGGTCGGCGCCAAGCGCCAGCACTTCATCCGCCTTGGCGGCAGAGGACAGCGCGATCACCGTGGCGCCGCGGCGTTTGGCCAGCTGCACGGCGGCAGAGCCGACGCCGCCGGAGGCGCCGGAGATCAGAACGGTCTCCGCGCCTAGACCGACCCGGTGCAGCATGTTTTCTGCCGTGGAGTAGGCGCAGGGGATCGAGGCCAGCTCGGCATCGGACCAATCGCAGTTCACCGCATGGGTTTCGCACGCAGGCGCCACTGCAAACTGGGCAAAGCCGCCGTCGCATTCGCTGCCGAAGGTCCAGCATTCATAGGGGCGGTAGTCGACGTAAGTCCGCAGCATGTTGCGCACCAGAACCCGCTCGCCGATGCGGGCGGGATCGACCCCCTCCCCGACCGCGGCGATATACCCGCAGGCATCGGCGCCTTGGATGCGCGGGAATTCCAGCGGCTTGCCGGACCAGCTGGCATCATCGTCATTGACGCTGTCAAACCCGCTGGCGCCGCCCGCGTTGGTGTCGGCATCCACCGCCTTGGAATACCAGCCGATGCGGGTGTTGATGTCGGTGTTGTTGATGCCTGCCGCGGCAACGCGGATCAGCACCTCGCCGGGGCCGGGCTGCGGCACCGGCACGTCGGTGCGGTATTCCAGTTTATCGATGCCGCCGTGGCCGGTCAGCAGGACCGCCGCCATTTTGCTGGGGATCATGCCCTCACCTCCCTTGGTTTGAACTTCTTTGGCCGGCCCTCCCCTGCCGGCCAAACAGACCGCTGTCCCCACAGGGACAGCCGCCTGAAACTTATGTCACAGCTCCAGCGGATGCGCGCGGCCCCGTTCCGCCAGGCGGCGGTTCAGCTCCTTCGCTTCCGGCAGACCAGCCTCCAGCGCAAAGACAAAGGCATGGGTCAGGTAGAAGCAGGCGGCGTCAATGCTGCCCGCTGCCTCCGCCTGATCACCGGCCAGCGTGTACAGCCGGACCAGCTCTGCGCTGTCCTTGTCCTCATGCGCCTTCAGCAGCGCCCGGTCGAGGTCTGCGCGCTCCATCCCTCAGCCCTTCAGCGAGATCGCGATATTCTTGGTGCGCACGTAGTTATAGAGCGCCTCCAGTCCCTTTTCGCGGCCAAAGCCTGATTTGCCGACCCCGCCGAACGGGGTGGAGATGCCGCCCGCGAACCATTCGTTCACGAACACCTGCCCCGCCCGCAGACGGTTCGCGACGCGATGCGCCCGTGCCAGATCGCGGGTGAAGACGCCCGCGACCAGCCCGAATTCGGTGCCGTTTGCCATGGCAATTGCTTCCGCCTCGGTCTCAAACGGAGTGAAGCAGGTGACGGGGCCAAAAATCTCCTCCTGCGCCACGCGGGACGCGGGATCCACATCCGCCAGAATGGTCGGCGCCATGAAATAGCCTTCCCGCTCCAGCCGGCCACCGCCCGAAGCCGCGCGGGCGCCGCTTTGGCGGGCGGTGGCCGTCAGGGTTTCGATGCCATCCAGCTGGCGGGCAGAGATCACCGGGGTCAGACCGGGATTTTCCAGCCCGTGACCGACGCTGAGGCCGTTTGCCAGTGCGGCGGCGCGTTCCACCGCCTCGTCATAAATCGAGCGGTGCACCAGCACCCGCGACATGGCAGAGCAGACCTGACCGGCGTTGTAGAAAATGCCGCTTTGCAGGGAGGACATCAGCGTGTCCAGATTGGCGTCCTCGAACGCCACAGCAGCGGATTTGCCACCCAGCTCCATCAGCGCGGGCGTCACCGGGTTGGCGGCGGCGCGCAGGATCGCTTGGCCGGTCGGGACCGAGCCGGTGAAGACGATCTGATCCACCCCCGGGCTTTCCACCAGCCGTGCGCCCAGGTCCGCGCCGATACCGTTGAGGATCGATACTGCGCCTGCGGGGACCTCGGCCCGTTCCAGCGCCACGCCCAGCATCGCCAGCGCCATCGGGTCCAGCTCCGGCGACTTGATGATCACCGTATTGCCGGCCGCCATCGCAGGCGCCAAGGAGCGCGCCGCAATCGACACCGGGAAGTTCCACGGCACGATCTGCGCGGAAACGCCGTAAGGCTCATAGACCGTAAAGTCAGCGTAATCGGGGCCGAGCGGGATCGACTTGCCTTCGATCTTGTCGGCCATGCCGCCGTAGTATTCGAAATACTGCGCGGCCTCTTCGAACTCGTCATGCGCGGCGCTGAGGCTCTTGCCGCTTTCCAGGCACAGCAGCTCAGCACCCTCGTCCGCAATGCCCCGGATCTCCGCCGCGATGCGCTGCATCAGTTGGCCGCGCTTGGCGGGTTTCATGGCGGCCAGATCGCCGCGCTCGAAACTCGCCCGCGCCGCTTCCAGCGCTTTCGCCAGGGTTTCCTCACCCGCCAGCGCGCAGTCGGCCACATGGCTGCCGTTGCCGGGATCCTCGACGGCGATGCGCGCACCGCCGTCGCCTTCTACCCATGCACCGGCCAGGAAGTTCCTGGCCAGCCCGTCTTTCAGGAAGGCACTCATGCCTCGCGGCCCTTGGTCACCTGATCGGCCACCCAGGCATGGAAATTGTGGGTCGGCCCGTCCATCACGGGGGAGAACCGGCCGCCGTCGAACAGCTCGCCGTGGCGGCCCTTCTGCATGCCCTCGACGACAAAGACGTCTTCCTCGAACACAGTCTTCCACAGCTTGGCGTTCTCGGTGCGCAGGTTTTCCAGCTCCGGCGTGTCCTCGCTGGACTTCGCGTAGTAGAGCTCGATGTGCTCGACAGTATTTTCGGTGTCGACCGGCTCCAGGATGATCGCAAACGCATGGTCGCGCTGCACACCCAAGAGGACGTTGGGGTAAACCGCGGTGTATTCGCCGCCCTCGTCCCACTTGCTGCTGAGGCCCTCGAAATCCGGGAACACTTCGCCGTTTTCGCCCTTCAGCTGGCGGTAGACCAGGGTGCCCTGGCCGGAATACTTGCCCGGCACCTCGATGTTGTAGTGGTCTTCCAGCCGGGAGTAGCTGTTGAGGCCCGGATGCACCCACGGCAGGTGGTAGCTTTCGCAGTAGTTCTCGACCGCCAGCTTCCAGTTGGTTTTCACCTCCAGCTTGAAGCCGGAGCCTTCGCCGCCGTGATGCACCGGGGCCTCGAATTCCTTCCAGCGCTGCAGCAGGTCGGCGTGGGCCTCCTCGAACTCCGGCGCGGAGCCGTCGACGTTCACGAACACCACGTCGCGCCAGACATAGGAGCGGATGCGGACCAGGCCCAGCTCATCCAGCTTGATGTCTTCATGCTTGTTGTTGCCGGGGCCGCCGACATGCGGGGTGGAGACCAGGCGGCCGTCCAGACCATAGCACCAGCTGTGATAGGCGCAGCGGATGGCGCCGCGGATCTTGCCGGCCTTCTCGACCAGGATCATGCCGCGGTGGCGGCAGGTGTTCTGAAAGACGCCGATCTCGCCGTCCTTGTCGCGCACGATCAACAGCGGCATGCCCAGGAAATCCACGGGCTTGGCATAGCCCGGCTCCGGCACGTCCTTGCCAAAGCCGATGCCGGACCAGTTCTTGAACAGAACCGAGCGCTTCTCTTCGGCAAAGACAGCGGGATCGATGTAATGGGCGTTCGGCAGGCCGTTGGCCACGTTGACCGGAGCCATCACCGGGGCAAGCGAGTCATGCTTGTTCATCTGGGTCTCTCCAAGGCAGGAAAAAGATGTACGGATTTTGCGCCATTGAAGGGAGCGCGCGGATTCACTCAATAGCAGGAATTTTCGCGCTGGAGTTAGCTCAGCTCACCTGAACCCTGATGGACCTCGTCAATCACCCAATTGCGAAGCAAACGGGCGGATTCCGACAATTCCGCGTCCGGGCGGCCCACCATATGAAAGCCGTGCGGCGCGGCCAGAACATGCGGGCCGATCGGCACCAGCTGGCCGGTTGCCAGCAAGGGGTTCAGCAGCCGCTGCCAGCCCAGCACCAGACCCACCCCGTCCTGCGCCGCCTGCAGCGCCACCGCATAGTTGTTGACCCGCACCCCCGGCGCGATAGGGCCGCCGTAACCCAGCTGCTGGAACCAGTCGGCCCAGGTGGTCCAGCTCCGGTCGTCGGAGTCCAGATGCAGCAGCCGCTGCTGCGCCAGTTTCTCCAGCGGGCAGCCGGTGAGCCTGTCCGCCAGCTCGGCATTTCCGACCGGCACCAGGTGGTCGCGGTACAGCTCCGTCTGTTCCAGCCTTGTGTCCCTATCCCGCCCGTAGCGGATGTAAAAATCCACATCCGGCATGCTGCGGAACGGCCGGTCCTGAACGATCTGGTTGACGTTCACATCCGGGTGCCTGCGCCAGAACCGCACCACCGAGGGCGACAGCCACAGCGAGGCCACCGCCGAGGTGGAGCCGATGGTGACGGTGTCGCCTGTCTGGCGGTCGCGAATGGTTTTGAGGCTGAGCGAGATCTTGGAAAACGACGACGCCAGGGTTTCAAACAGCGCCTCGCCTTCCTCCGTCAGCTCCACGCCCCGGTGCTTGCGCTGGAACAGCGGCACCTGCAGCTCCGCCTCCAGCGCCTTCACCTGGTGGCTGACCGCGCCGGGGGTGACGGACAGTTCCTGCGCGGCGTTCTTGAAGCTCAGATGCCGGGCTGCGGCCTCAAACGCGGCCAGAGTGGTCAGCGGCGGCAGGTTGTAGTGGCGGCGGGACATCTGCGGCTCCTGGCAGGCGGCTCGGATGAAGGCGTTTCATTTCAATATGGGAAATGCGCCTTTGTTGGCCAGCAAAGATATAGCCGGCGCTTGCCGTTTTTGTGCGAGACGCAAAGCCGCGCCGGTTTCCGGCGGCCTCAGTCAATGCGGCCGCGCTGCAGCATCGGCGTCACGTTGAACGCGGCCTTGTAGACCCTTGAGAAATGCCCGGGGCTGTCGAACCCGCAGGACAGCGCCACATCCGTCACCGAAGCCTCGGTCTGGATCAGCAGGTTGCGGGCCCGCTCCAGCCGCATCTCCATCGAATACTTCTTGGGCGAGGTGTTCAGATACTTGCCGAACAGCCGCTCCAGCTGGCGGGTAGAGATGCCGATCTCCTCGGCAATACGGGCCGGGGAAATGGGATCGCTAATGTGGTCATGCATCATCTGGATGGCGCGGGCCAGGTGGGCGTTGCGCATGCCGTTGCGCGACTGCAGCGACACCCGCTGCTCGGCGGTGGCATTGCGCACCGCGTTATAGACCATCTGGTCGGCCACCGCGACCGCCAGGTCATAGCCGTGCTCGCGCTCGATCAGGTGCAGCATCAGGTCCGCCGTGGCGGTGCCGCCGGAGGCAGTCACGTGCTTTTCGTCGGCAACAAACACGCTGCGCACCAGGTTCACTTCCGGAAACGCCTCCATGAAACTGTCGTGGTATTCCCAGTGGATCGCCGCCTGCATGCCATTCAGAAACCCTGCCTCTGCCAGCACCCAGGCGCCGGAGCACAGCGCGCCGACCGAGATGCCGCGCGCCTTTTCCCGGCGCAGCGCCGCCAGCAGCGGCCGGGTCACATGGTTTCGCATGTGGATGCCCGACAGGGCAAACAGCCGGTCGCATTTCGGGATCGCGTCAAACCCGTAATGCACCAGCGTCACCGAGCCGTTGGAGCAGGTCGCGGTCTCGCCGTTTTCCGATCCGAACGACCAGTCGTACAGGTCCTTGCCGCTGACAAGGTTGGCAATCCGCAGCGGCTCCACCGCGCAGGAAAACGCCAGATGCGAGAACTCCTCCACCAGGAGAAAGGCAAAATGCTGTGTCTTGGTCATGGCTTGCCCCAGAAAAGACGGACTGCGCGAGGGGTTTGCCCCGCGCAGCCCGGTGGCACGGGTGTGGCTGCTATTATTCCGCTGCCGCGCGGGCCGCGTCCAGCCAGCTGTCGTAAGTTTCGCGGTTGGCCTCGATCCATGCGTCCACATGGCGGTCGATGTCGTCCGAGCTGTCCTCGCCATCGGCGATCAGCTTGTTCTGGGCCGAGATGTCGTTGATGTCGATCTTGGCCAGCTCGAACAGCTTGGCCGCGGCCGGGTTTGCCGCCAGAAACTCGTCAGTGGCAACAACCCGGATGCTGTCGACCGCAAAGCCCAGGTCCTTGCCGTCGAATGTGGTGTCGGCGGTGGCGCCGTCAGGCAGCGACGAGTAAGGCACCGCCAGGAATTCCACATCCTTGCCCGGCACCAGCGCGCCAGAGACCCAATAGGGCGTCCAGGTGTAGTAGAGCACGTTCTCGCCGGCTTCGTTGCGGGCGATGGTGTCGGCGATGATGGCGTTATAGGCGCCCTGGTTGTGGTTCACGGTATCGCGCAGGCCGAATTCGCTCAGCTGATGCTCGATCACCCGCTCGCAGCCCCAGCCCGGCACGCAGCCGGCCAGATCCGCCTTGCCGTCGCCATCGGCATCGAACAGCTTGGCCTTTTCCGGATCGCTCAGGTCGCCGAGGTTCTGGACGCCCGCATCATAGGCGGATTTGTTGACCAGATAGCCCTGCAGCGCGCCTTCGATCAGGGTGCCGACCTTCTCCAGCACCGCATCGCCGCCGGATTCCTCAAAAAAGGTGTTGTGCAGGGTGTTCCAATGCACCGCGGTGAAATCGGCGTCGCCGGTTCCCAGCGCCAGATGCACGGTCTGCGCTTCGACCTCCTGCGGCTCGGCCACCTCATAACCCAGATCCTCCAGCGCGCGGAACAGGATCCGGTGCTGGAAGAACTCCTCCAGATAGGACTGGATCACCGGGCGCACGGTAACGCCCTCGCCGGGTTTTTCGCCGGCCGCGGCAGCGCCCGCCAGCATGGTGGAGGCTGCCAGCGCAGCCAGTGCAGTCTTTCTGAACATGAATAAGTCCTCCCTTGGGTGTTCAGATGAAAGTGAAAGTCAGGTCTTGCCGGCCAGGCGCAGCACCGCGCCGACGGGGCCGCCCTGCCACCAGTGGCGGTGGCCGCGGTCGCGGCCCGACTGGCCCATGCCCTGGGTGATGCGGTCCAGCACGATGGCGAGGATCACGATGCCAAGGCCGCCGACAAGCGCCTTGCCCGCATCCAGCCGGCCCATGGCGCGCAGCACTTCGTTGCCCAGCCCCTTGACCGAGATCATCGAGGCGATCACCACCATCGACAGCGACAGCATGATGGTCTGGTTGACCCCGGCCAGAATGGTGGGCGTGGCCAGCGGCAGCTCCACCTTGAATAGGATCTGGCGCGGGCTGGCGCCAAACGCGCGCGCGGCCTCCACCACCGAGGCATTGACGCCGCGGATGCCCAGGCTGGTCAGGCGGATCAGCGGCGGCAGCGCGAAGATGATCGTCACGATCACGCCGGAGACATTGCCGATGCCGATCAGCATGACCACGGGCACCAGGTACACAAAGGCCGGAATCGTCTGCATGGTGTCCAGCACCGGCCGCATTGCCGCCTCGAACCGGTCGTTCTTGCCCGCCAGCACGCCCAAGGGCAGGCCGATGATGAAGCACAGGATCACCGCCGAAACCACAATCGCCAGGGTGGTCATCGCCAGCCCCCAGGCATTGGGCGACAAAAAGCCAAGCGCCAGCATCGAAACGCCGACCAGGATCGCCACCCGGCGGCCCGCGGCCTGCCAGGCGATCAGCACCAGCATTACCAGCATCACCAGCGGCGGCACCGCATTCAGCGCGGTGTCGATGCCGACGATCATCTCGTTGAAAAACTTCTTCACCGGCTGGATCAGCGCGCGGTTGGCAATTGCCCACTGCTTGACCCCGTCCGCCGATTCCGCCAGCCCCAGATCAACCGCCGAAAACGGGTCGAGGATGCTGTAGGTGTTCTCTGCCATGGTCTTGCCTCCTCAGTGCTTCAGGCTGCCGGCGTCGTCGGCATGGCCCTGGATGCCGCGCAGCAGGGCGTTCTTGGTGACGATGCCGATGGCCCTGCCGTCCGCCTTGACCACCACCGGGTGCTGGGTGGCGATGGACAGGTTGACCAGATCGTCGAGCGAATGATCGGGATGCGCCTCCGGCCAGCTGCCCAGGTCGATCGGCCCCTGCCGCTGCTCGAAAGAGGCGACCGGCTCCATGATCTTGCCCGCGGAAATCAGCTCCAGCTTGGAAATGCCCGCGACGAAGTCGGCGACATAGTCGTCCGCGGGGCTGGTCACGATGTCCTCCGGCGTGCCGACCTGCACCAGCGCGCCATCCTTCATGATGGCGATGCGGTCGCCGATGCGGATCGCCTCGTCCAGGTCATGGGTGATGAACAGGGTGGTCTTCTTCATCTCTGCCGACAGCGACATGAACTTGTCCTGCAGCTGGCGGCGGATCAGCGGGTCCAGCGCCGAAAAGGGTTCATCCATCAAGAGGATCGAGGGATCGGCGGCAATCGCACGGGCCAGGCCGACCCGCTGCTGCATCCCGCCCGACAGCTCGTCCGGGTACTTCTGGTCCCAGCCATTGAGGTCCACCGCATCAATCGCGCGCATCGCGTTCTCGCGGCGTTCGCGCGCATCATGGCCGCGCACCTCCTGGCTGAAGGAGACGTTCTCCAGCACGGTGCGGTGCGGCATCAGCGCCATGTTCTGGAACACCATGCCGATCTTTTCGGCCCGCACCTCGCGCAGCTCCCTGGCGGATAGCTGATTCACATCCTGGCCTTCGATGAACAGCTGGCCCGAGGTCGGCTCGATCAGCCGGTTCACATGGCGAATCAAGGTCGACTTGCCAGAGCCGGACAGCCCCATGATGCAAAAGATCTCCCCCCGCCCGACGCTGAAGGTCGCATCCTGCACCCCCACCACGCAGTCGAAGCGGTCGCGCACTTCCAGCTTGCCAAGCCCCTGTTCCTGAACGGCTTTCATCGCCTCGTCCGCGCGGCGGCCAAAGATCTTCCACAGATTGCGGCAGTCGATCACGGCTTCGTCTGCTTGCGTCGTCACCTGTTCCCCTCCTCCAGAAAACTTTCCTGGCATACAGCATATTTTTTCTCTGTACACAAATTGTATTTTCTCATAACACAAAATGAGCAATCAGGTTGCACAGGCCTGTGCCGCCGGGCCATCCTGCCCGCACAGGTTCAGATGCAACGATGGAGACTGAGATGAAGGACGCGTCCAAAAACAGGAAAGCAGAGCTTTATGGCCACCTGAAAACGGCCATCATGACGCTTGCCCTGCGGCCGGGCGCCGATCTCGACGAATCGAAGCTGTCGGAGGAATTCCAGCTGTCCCGCACCCCGCTGCGCGAGGTGCTGCGCCAGCTGGCCGGCGAGGGCTATGTCGATCTGCGGGAAAACCGCGGCGCGCGGGTCAGCGAGATGTCGCACATGACCCTGCGGGATTTCTTCCTGGCGGCGCCGATGATCTACGGCGCGGTGCTGCAGCTGGCGGCCAAGAACGCCACCGAAATGCAGATCGCCGCGCTGAAGGCGGCGCAGGAGGATTTCAAGGCGGCGCTGCGCACGGGCTCCGGCGCTGACCGGGCGATGGCCAACAACCGCTTTCACGAGATCACCGGCGAGATGGCCGACAACATCTATCTCGCCCCGTCCTTCCAGCGGCTGCTGATCGATCATGCCCGCATCGGCATGACCTTCTACCGCCCCCAGGACCGCCAGATGGCGGAAAACCTGGGCGAGGCCAGCGCCCAGCACGACGCCATCATCGCTGCCATCGAGGCAGGCGACGAGGCGGCGGCGGGCCAGCTGGCAATTGACCATTGGAACCTGTCGCGCGACCAGATCGAGCTGTTCGTCATGCCCGCCGGGCTTGACGTGCCGCTGGGGACGGTGGCGCGCAAAACCCCTGCATGAGGACGAGATGACCCCAATATTCCGGTTTGAGGGGATATACACCCCCGTCGTGACGCCCCATTTCGAGGACGGCAGCGTCAATTGGGACGCGCTGGCCGAGGTGATCGAATACCTGGTTGAGAACGGCGTGCACGGGCTGATCTCCGGCGGCTCGACGGGCGAGAACTATGCCCAGACCGTGGAGGAGCGTATCGCGCTGGCCCGTTTCACCCATGAACGGCTGGCGGGCCGCCTGCCGCTGGTGGTGGGCACCGGCGCCATGCTGACCAGCGACTCCATCGCTCTGGCGACCGGCGCCAAGGAAATCGGCGCGGATTCGATCCTGCTGGCCTCGCCGCCCTACTCGGTCCCGACCGACCGCGAAAACGCGCTGAACGCGCTGGCCATCGACAAGGCCGCTGACCTGCCGGTGATGCTCTACAACTACCCGCACCGCACCGGCACCATGATGGGAGAGGAGTTCCTCGACCGCGTCGGGCGCTCCCGCAATTTCTGCGGCATCAAGGAAAGCTCCGGCGATATCAACCGGGTGCACCTGCTGGCCCGCGACTACCCCCACATCCAGCTGGGCTGCGGCATGGACGACCAGGCGCTGGAATTCTTTGCCTGGGGCGCGCCCTTCTGGGTCTGCGGCGGCTCGAACTTCCTGCCGAAGGAGCACGTCGCGCTGTACAATGCCTGCGTGATCGAGGGCAATTTTGCCAAGGGCCGCCGCATCATGTCGGCAATGATGCCGCTGATGCGCGTCCTCGAACAGGGCGGCAAATTCATCCAGACCATCAAGCACGGCGTCACCATGAACGGCATCGCGGCCGGTGCCATGCGGGCGCCGCTGAAGGGGCTGAACAAGGACGACAAACGCGCGCTGGAACAGGTCGTGCGGGTGCTGAAACAGAAAATCGCAGATATCGAGGCGGAGGGCTGATCCATGACGCTGCTGACCCAGGACGAATACAAATCCATTGCCGCCAATCTGGACCTGCCCACAGGTGCGTTCATTGACGGCAAGTTTTGCCCGGCGGCTTCAGGCAAGACCTTCGAGACCGTGAACCCGGCAACCGGCGAGAAGCTGGCGGACATCGCAGCATGCGGTGCCGCGGATGTGGATGTCGCGGTTGAGAAGGCGCGCGAAGCCTTCGACGACGGCCGCTGGTCCCGTCTGCACCCCTCCGAACGCAAGGACGTGCTGATCCGGCTTGCCAAGCTGATGACCCGCAACGCCCATGAACTGGCGGTGATGGAAAGCCTCGACAGCGGCAAGACCATCTATGACTGCGAAACCGTCGATGTGCCGGAGACCATCCACTGCCTGAAATGGCACGCCGAAGCCATCGACAAGATCTATGACCAGGTTTCGCCAGCGTCGGACGATCACATCGCCATGGTGGTGCGTGAACCCATTGGCGTGGTCGGCCTGGTGCTGCCCTGGAACTTCCCGCTGCTGATGCTGGCGTGGAAGATCGGCCCGGCGCTGGCCGCTGGCTGCTCCGTGGTGGTGAAACCCGCCGCCGAGACCACCCTGACCGCGCTGCGGGTGGCCGAGCTGGCAATGGAAGCCGGCCTGCCGCGCGGTGTGCTGAACGTGGTGCCCGGCGGCGGCGCCGAGGTGGGCGAACCCATCGGCCGCCACATGGATATCGACATGGTCTCCTTCACCGGCTCCACCGTGACCGGCAAGCGCTTCCTCAGCTATTCGGCGGAAAGCAACGCCAAGGAAGTGGTGCTGGAGATGGGCGGCAAGAACCCCGCCATCGTGATGGACGACGCCGAGAACCTGGACCGGGTGGCCCAGCATATCGTGAACGGCGCGTTCTGGAACATGGGCGAGAACTGCTCGGCTTCGTCGCGCCTGATCGTGCACAAGGACGTCAAGGCAGAGCTGCTGGAGCGCATAGCCCATCACGCCAAGGCCTGGAACACCGGCGACCCGCTGGACCCGGAAACCCGCATGGGCGCTCTGGTTTCATCTGCGCATTTCGACAAGGTCTGCGGCTATCTGGAACAGGCCGAAAACGTGGTGCTGGGCGGCAAGGCGCATGACGGCGCCTTTGTCGAGGCCACGGTCGTCGAGGTGCCGGGCAATGACGCGGTGCTGGCGCGCGAGGAAATCTTTGGCCCCGTGCTGTCGGTGATCGAAGTCACCGGCTTTGACGAAGCGATCCGCATCGCCAATGACACCCAGTACGGCCTTTGCGCCTCGATCTTCACCGCCAATGCAAAACGCGCCATCCGCGGAGCGCGGGCGATCCGCGCAGGCACGGTGACGGTGAACAGCTTTGGCGAGGGCGACATCTCAACGCCCTTCGGCGGCTACAAACAGTCCGGCTTTGGCGGCCGCGACAACTCCGTCCATGCCCATGACCAGTACACCCAGCTGAAAACCATCTGGATCGACCTGGCCGACGATGCAGACGAGGCCGTGGATTGACCGCCTACACCGCCAGACGCCTGCCCCGGCAGACCGGCGCGGCGGGATGGAATGCCATCCTGCCGCCGCAGGACGCGCTGCCGGTGCTGGACCGTGATCTGACCGCCGATGTGACCATCATCGGCGGCGGATTTGCGGGCCTTTCCGCCGCCCGCCGCCTGCACCAGCTGGACCCTTCGCTGAAGGTGGCGCTGCTGGAGGCCGGGCGGTTCGCCGAAAGCTCCGCCGGGCGCAATTCCGGCTTCATGATCGACCTGCCGCATGATCTGGCCTCCGACAACTACGCCGGATCGGGGCTAGAGGCCGACAAGGCCGCGATTGCCATGAACCGCAAGGCCATCGCCTTTGCCACCGAAGTGGCCGAGGACTGCGCCCTGCCGCAGGAGATGTTCGACCCCGCAGGCAAGATCAACGCCGCCGCCACCCCCGCAGGCGACCGGCACAACCGCGATTTCGCCGCCCATCTGGAACGGCTGGGCGAGCCGCATCAGCTGCTGAACCGGCAGGAGATGCAGAACCGCACCGGCAGCCCTCATTACACTTCCGGCCTTTATGCGCCGGGCACGGTGATGATCCAGCCCGCCGCCTATATCCGCGCCCTGTCGGCGCATCTGGCAGGGCAGATCAGCGTCTTTGAAAACACTCCTGCCACCGGGTTCCGGAAACAGGGCAACGGCTGGAGCGTCAGCACCCCGAAGGGCCGCATCAGCACCGGCAGCGTGATCCTGGCCAACAACGGCCACCTGGAAAGCTTCGGTTTCTACCAGCGCCGCCTGATGCACATCTGCCTTTATGCCTCGATGACCGAACGTCTGACGCCGGAGCAGATCAAACGGCTGGGCGGCACGCCCCGCTGGTCGGTCACGCCCGCGGACCCGATGGGCACCTCTGTGCGGCGGATTTCCGGCTCCTACGGTGACAGGATCCTGGTCCGCACCTGCTCCAGCTTTCATCCAACGATTGAAACCAGCGAGATGCGCCTGCGCCGCGCCGGCCGGGTGCAGGACCGCAAGTTCAAGGAGCGGTTTCCGCAGCTGGACGGCGTCAGGATGGAGCACCGCTGGGCCGGTATGCTCTGCCTCAGCCGCAACGGATCTGCGGCGTTCGGAGAGCTGGACCAGGGCGTCTATTCCGCATGCTGCCAGAACGGCCTCGGCATCGCCCGCGGCACCCTGCAGGGGATGGGCATTGCCGAACTGCTGATGCAGGGCAGGTCTCCGGTCGCCAGCCATTTCCTGGCCCAGCCGATGCCGCCCAAACTGCCGCCGGAACCCTTCGCCTCGCTTGGCGCGAATACCTATCTGCGGTGGAAGGAATGGCGGTCCGGCAAGGAATAGCAGGTTGAGGGGGCGCTGCCCCCGGCCTGCGGCCTCCCCCGGGATATTTTCAGCCAGATGAAGAAGGATCCGGGCCTTGGAGGCCCGTTTTTCTGCTCAGGGCAGGCTCAGCTTGGCCATCCGTCCGCCGTCGACGGTGTAGACCTGACCGGTGATGAAGCCCGCATCTTCAGAGGCCAGAAAGGCCACCAGCGCCGCCACTTCCTCCGGCTTGCCGGTGCGGGCAACCGGGTGGATGCGGGTAATATCTCGGCGGAAGGCCTCCGGATCCGGCATCGCGTCGATGAAGTCCAGGTTCAGCTCGGTATCGATCCAGCCCGGCGCCACCGCGTTGCAGCGAATGCCCTCGTGCCCGTGATCCACCGCAACCGCGCGGGTGAGCCCGTGCAGCCCGGCCTTGGAGGCGCAATAGGCGGCGTGGCCGGGATTGCTGCCCAACCCCTCGATAGAGCCGGTGTTGACGATGCTGCCGCGGGACTTGCGCAAGTGGGGCAGCGCCGCCTGGATCATTAGGAAGGGCGCGGTCAGGTTCACGGTCAGATTGCGCTGCCAGTCGGCAAGGCTCATGTCCTCGACCCGCGCCTCCTGCATCATGCCGGCATTGTTGACCAGCACATCAAGGCCCCCTGCCCTGTCCACGGCCTCCGCCACCGCCTGCGCGGGGCTGTCCGGGTCGGTGAAATCGGCCGGGATCGCCTCGAATTCCGCATCCGCGCCGCGCTGCGCGGTGAACACCCGCGCGCCCTCGCCTGCCAGCCTCCGGGCGATTGCCTGGCCGATGCCACTGCGGCCGCCGGTGACCAGCGCCACCTTGCCCTGAAACCGCATCATGACACCGGTTTCCCGCCGTTCACCTCCACCAGCGCGCCGCACATGTAGCGCGCCGCGTCTGATGCCAGGAACAGCACTACATCGGCGATATCCTCCGGCTCGGCAATCCGGCCCAGCGGCACCGTCCTGCCCAGCTCCGCCACCGCGGTGTCCGGGTCGAAGCCGCGCTTTTCGAACCCTGTGCGCAGCATCGGCGTGTTCACCTCATTTGGGCAGACCGCGTTGATACGGATGCCCTGATGCGCGTGATCCATCCCCATGCATTGCGTCAGCGACGCAATCGCCGCCTTGGTCATGCAGTAGAGCGCATGGTCCGGCCCCGGATTTTTGCCGCCCCAGCAGGACGCGGTGTTGACGATGGCGCCGCCGCCGTTGCGCGCCAGGATCGGGATCGCGGCGCGGCAGATGCGGAACGGCGCCTCCACATTCACCCCCATCGACAGCGCCCAGTCGGCGTCCGAGGTTTCAGTGACCGGGCCGCGGGTGATGACGCCTGCGTTGTTGATGACAATGTCCAAACGCCCAAGCGCCAGATGGGCGGCCTGCGGCAGCGCGCCTGCGTATTCGGCGTCGAGCAGATCGCCCGGCAGATGCGCCTCGGCCTCGATCCCCGCGGTGTCGCGGTCAGCGACGGCAACCCTGGCGCCTGCCGCGCGCAATCGCTGGACAATGGCAGCCCCGATGCCGCCCGCGGCCCCCGTGACCAGCGCGCCTTTTCCCTGAAAATCCATTCATGCTCTCCAATCAGAAGGATGCCACCGGCGCGCCGAACAGGCCCTCGTCCGGGGTGATGCCCAGGCCCGGCCCCTGCGGCGCCGCGATATGGCCGCCCTCGATGCGGATGCCGTTTTCCGCGTCATAGTTGCCTTCGATATAGGGGGCGGCGAGCCAGACGCCCTCCAGCAGCCCCGGCTTCACGGTGGCGCCGACGTGGGTGCAGGCGGCAGCAATGATGTCGCCGCCCCAGCTGTCATCGCAGGTATGCGGCAGGTTGCGGGCCTCGCAAATGTCGCGGAAGGCGCGCATCGGATGCAGCCCGCCGATGCGGGTGACCTTCATGCCGAAGCCGTCCACCAGCCCGGTTCCGGCCGCGGTGATCACCGTGTTCAGGCTGGTGCTGTTTTCGTCCATATAGAGACCGTGGCTGATCTGCGGGCGGATTTTCTGCAGGTCTTCCAGCGTGTTGCAGGGCTGTTCCATGATGAAAGGCACATCGGGGCATTCGCGGCTGACGCGCAGCGCGTCCCGCGTGGTCCAGCCGCGGTTGCCATCGACCGCCAGCCGCATCCCCGAACCGCCGATCTTCTCCCACACCTTGCAGATGGTCTCGATATCCAACTCCACCGGGCGGCCGCCGACCTTGATCTGAAGGCGGGGATAGCCCTCTTCCAGTTTCTCTGCCGCGAGGCGCGCAATGTCGTCCGGGGCACCGACGCCGGTGGCATAGTAGGACGGCACCCGGTCCGTGGCCGCGCCGCCCAAGAGGGTTGAGACGCTGACCCCCAAGTGCCTGCCCAGCAGATCATGCGCAGCAATGTCGATGGCAGCCTTGGCGTAGTTGTGGCCGTTCAACAGCCCGTCCATCCGCCGGTGCAGGGTCACGGGCGCCACCTCAGCACCGATCAGGCCCTCGGCCATCGCAATCAGCGCCGCCCGTGCGCCGCCGGCATGGGCCTCGGCGTAGGTGGGGCCGACCGGGCAGGTTTCGCCCCAGCCGGTCTGCCCGTTGTCGGCCACCAGTTTCACCAGCGTCGTGTCCAGCGCCCAGACCTCGGCATTGGCCATGGTGTAGGGGCCGTTTTTCACCGGCAGATCATGCTGATAGATATGGATTTCCGCGATTTTCATGTGTTTTGCCCTGATGGAAAAAAAGGCCCGCCCTCTATCGTTCAGGGCGGGCCAGTCGGGGAGGAAGCCTAGTAGCTCTGGTTCAGCTCATCCGCGGCGGGGATTTCCCGCTCGCGCCGGGCGATGTAATCCAGCAGTTCTTCGTTCTTGGCCTCGTCCAGCTTCGGCTCCTGGTACTCCGCCAGCAGCTTCTTGGCGCGGGTCAGGGCGCGTTCGGTGATCTCGACGCTGCCCTCGGCCTGCCATTGCTCGATCGAGTTGTTGTCGAACAGCTCCGGCATGAAGAACGCCTCCTGGAAGTTCTCCTGAGTGTGCGGGTGGCCCAGGTAGTGGCCGCCGGGGCCGACATCCGGAACCGCGGCAATGGCCTGGTCGAAGTCGTGCCACTTGGGGCCTTCCGCCATCCGGTAAGCCATCGCGCATTGCTCCGCATCGACGATGAACTTGGCGACAGAGCAGTGCATGCCGGCCTCGTTCCAGCCTGCCGAGTGCCAGATGTAGTTGGCGCCCGCATGGATCACCGCCGACAGGGTGGTGGCGGATTCGTACCCCGCCTGCGCGTCGAACGTCTTGGCCCCGCCCAGGGTGTTGGAGGTGCGCCACGGCACGTTGTAGTAGCGCGCCATCTGGCCGATCATGAAGTTCATCAGGCTGATCTCCGGCGTGCCCGCCATCGGCGCGCCGGATTTCATGCTGACGGTCGACAGGTAATGGCCGTAGATCGCCGGCGCGCCCTTGCGGATCACCTGAGTGTAAGCCAGCGCCGACAGCGCCTCGGCATTCAACTGCGCCACGGTGGCGGGGACCGAGGCCGGGGTGTTGGCGCCGCCCAGAACAAAGGGCGAGCACAGCACCGGCTGCTTGCGCTTGCAGAAGGCCCGCATCGCGCCCAGCATGGTTTCATCCCAGACCAGCGGCGAGTTGCCGTTGCAGTTGCCGGTGGTGACCGGGTGATCCTCCAGGAACTCCTCGCCGAACAGAATGGCGCACATGTCCATCACGTCCTCGGCGTTCTTGGGGCTGGTGGTCATACCCATGAACATCTTGTCGGAGTATTTCATCGACGAATAGGTGATCCGCAGATGGCGCTGGCTGATCGGATGGTCATAAGGTTCGACGATGTGATGCGCCGAGGAGTGCAGGGCCGGCATCATATGCGCCAGCTTGTGGAACATCGCCAGGTCGTCCAGCATCGGGTTGCGGCGCACATCATCGAGATCGCGCAGGAACGGCGCGCCGGTCATCGGCACAAAGATCGAATGCTTGCCGCCCAGGCGCACGTTCTTTTTCGGGTCGCGCGCGTGATAGGTGAAGTCGCTGGGGATGGTCTTGATCAACTCGCGCACCAGGCCGCGGTCCAGATAGACCAGTTCGCCCACGACCTTGGCGCCGGCGCGTTTCCAGTCCTCCAGTGCGATCGGGTCGCGGAACTGGACGCCCACGTTTTCCAAAATATCCATCGAGGCGTTGTCGATCATCTCGACCTGGGCGCCGTCCATCACCTCGCACCAGGGAATATTGCGGGTGAGGCCCGGCAGCATGTCGAACTTGGGGGCGGTGCGCAGGGCGCGGCGGGCGTTGCGGCCGCCGGAGCGGGCGCGGGTGGCAGTGGCTTGCTCAGTCATCGCAGGGGTCTCCTTTGACGGTGAGTTTCACCAAATGAATCGGGTTTCACCTGCAGGATTGCGAAATCCGGTTGCAAAAACCGACACTCCAGCCCGCGGAACCGTCCTGGCGCGGTCTGCCTCGCCCGGCCCTGCCCGGACGACCTGCCCCTCCGGCCCGGCGCAAACCCTGTTTAGAGCCTGATTTTGCTGCAACACAGGATTTTCCGCGCCCGGCGCGACTCACCCCGGCAGCCATGGGCTGCGCATCATGCAAAGCCGCACCGGGTTTTGCGCCCGCCCCTGCCCCGTGCGGTGGAAACCGGCGAAAACGAATATATTTCAGCGTGTTAACGGAAAAGTTGCAGTTTTCCTTGCAATCCGGCAGACCGCCACACGGCCCTTCTGCAACCTGTAAATGAAGGAATCTATTGCAAAACGCTGCTCGCATTGCGTATAGAAACGATAAATAAGGCGCTGACGCAAAACAGCGTTACTATCGAGAGGGCAGCAGGTGGCAGTAGCACTCCACATCAATCAGCGTATCCGCGAGAACGCGGAGAACCTCAGTGCGGCCCTCAACAGCCACATGCTGGCCAGTTTCGCACCGGATGCAAGGAAAGAATTGCGCCTGTTCAGCGCCGGCGAGGCGGCGGAAATGCTGGGGATCTCTCCCAGCTTCCTGCGCAAGCTGCATTTCGACGGCAAATTCCCCGAGGTGCACACCACGCCCGGCGGCCGCCGCCACTATTCCGCTGCCGATCTGCTGGAAATGCGCAAGATCCTGGATGCCGCGGCCAAGACCCCCGGCACCTACCTGCGCGGCCGCCGCGAGGGCGACAAGGTGCAAGTGCTGTCGTTCCTGAACTTCAAGGGCGGCTCGGGCAAGACCACCTCGTCGATCCACACCGCGCAGCGGCTGGCGCTCAAGGGCTACCGGGTGCTGGCGGTGGATATCGACCCGCAGGCGTCGCTGACGACGCTTTTCGGCTACCGGCCAGAGGTCGATTTCCTCGAAACAGGGACGATTTATGACGCAATCCGCTATGACGACCCCCTGCCCCTGCGCCAGATCATCCAGCAGACCTATTTCGCCAATCTGGACCTGGCCCCCGGCGGGCTGATCCTGCAGGAGTTCGAGCATGAGACCCCGCAGGCGCTGATCAACAACGTGCAGCCCGCGTTCTTCTCGCGCATGGCGGCGGCGTTGGAGGAGGTCGAGAAGGATTACGACGTGATCATCTTCGACTGCCCGCCGCAGCTGGGGTATCTCACCATGTCGGCGCTCTGCGCCTCGACCGGCGTGATCATCACCGTGGTGCCGAACATGCTCGACATCGCCTCGATGTCGCAGTTCCTGCAGATGTCCGCCGAACTGCTGGATGTGGTTTCCAACGCCGGGGCCGCGCTGGAGTTCGATTTCCTGCGGTTCCTGATCAACCGGTACGAGCCGAACGATGGTCCGCAGCAACAGGTGGTTGCATTCCTGCGGCAGCTGTTTGGCGAGGAAGTCATGGTCGCCCCGATGCTGAAATCCACCGCGATTTCCGATGCGGGGCTGACCCAGCAGACGGTCTACGAGGTCGAAAGATCCCAGTTTCACAGGTCAACCTATGACCGTGCGGTCGATTCACTGAATCAAGTTAACGATGAAATAGAATCGCTCCTTCAACAGGCATGGAGGCGTTGATGGCACGCAAAGGCATTCTCAGCACGGCACTCAGCAGCCCCGCAGCATCCGCTCCGGGGCCGAAACCCAAGATGATGCCGCGCGGCGCGGTCGGGGCGCTGCAATCCTCGCTCAGCAAGCTGCAGGAAAGCGCGGTGCAGGAGATCGATCCGGCGCTGATCGACGACGCGGGATACGAGGACCGGCTCGGCATCGACGGCGCCGCCCAGAACCAGCTTATCGAAAGCCTGCAGACCTACGGCCAGCAGGTGCCGGTTCTGCTGCGCCCGCATCCCAAGGCGCCGGGACGGTTCGAGATCGTCTATGGCCGCCGCCGCCTGAAGGCGCTGCGCGAGCTCGGCCTGCCGGTCAAGGCGATGGTGCGGCAGCTCGACGACCACGCGCTGGTGATGGCGCAGGGGCAGGAAAACACCTCGCGCCTGGACCTCAGCTTCATCGAGAAGGCGTCTTTTGCGGCGCAGCTGCAGGAAGACGGCTATGACCGGCCGACAATTGCCGCCGCGCTGTCGATCGACCTGCCGATGGTGTCGCGGATGCTCAAGGTGGGCACGGCGTTCTCACTGCCCTTCCTGCGGCTGATCGGCTCCGCCCCCGGCATCGGCCGCGACCGCTGGATGACGCTGGTCAAGCTGTTCGAGGACCCCGGCGCGCGGGGCCGGGCGGTTGCCTATTCCAATACGCCCGATTTCCTGACGCATGACTCCGATGGCCGGTTCGAGGCGGTTCTGAAGCGGGCGCAGGATGCGCATACGGCCGCCAAACCGGCCCCTGCCCCGGCGCCGGCGAAACAGCGCCCCCTGCCCGGCCGCAACGGCGCCGCGGTGGCGGGCATCAAGACGACCGCCAAGGGCATCACCCTGACGATCTCCGGCAAGGACGCGCCCGGCTTCGACGCCTGGTTCGACACCCATGCGGAAGAGATCATGGCAGAGCTTCACGGCCGCTGGCAGCAAGACCAGCCCGAGCAGCCGGAAGACTGAAGAAGAGCAGAGAAAACAGGACAGGAGGCACGTAAGCAGGCAAAAGAAAAGCCCCCCAGGACATTACATCCCAGAAGGCCGTTCTCAGATTTAGCACCTTTGGAATAGCCTCTCAGACTCGTCAGTGTCAACTCTGTGCGCCGCACAGGGGCGGGTATTTTTTGTCTTTCGTGAAAAAATCATGGAACAGGCGTCCCAAATCGCATTTGGGCGGCAGGATCCGTGCGGCCGGCTGGCGGGTGCCCACGACAAGTGGGATCTTCTGGCTGCGCTGACGCACGCCGCCGCGGAATTTGAACTGAGCCACCGCACTCTAGGCGTGCTGAAGGCACTGCTGACGTTCTTCCCGGAGCGCGCGCTGCCTGCGGACCCGGATAGCGCCATCGTCTTCCCGTCAAACCGCAAGCTGATGGAGCGCTTGAACGGGATGCCCGAAAGCACCCTGCGCCGCCACCTGGCCGCCCTCACCCGGCTCGGCATTGTCAGCCGGAAGAACAGCCCCAACCGCAAGCGCTACGCCCGCCGGGTTGGCGAGGACACCGCGGTGGCTTTCGGCTTCGACCTCTCCCCCCTCGCCCGCCATGCCGCGCAGATCTTCGGCGCCGCATTGGACGCCAAGGAACGCGCCGAGCGCCTGGCAGTTCTGCGCGACCGCGTTGCCGTGCTGCGGCAGGAACTGCTGGAAATCGCCGATGAGACGGCAGAGACACTGCTGGAGGCTGCCCGCAAGCTCTTGCGCCGGAAGCCCTGCGAAACCGAATTGTCCGCAATGGCTGATCTCCTGCGCGCGGAAATTGCCAGTTGTGCGCCGGAAGAGACCCTCCAGGTCTCCCCGCTGGCAACACGCGAAATGAGCGCCCGCGGCAGCCAGAATGAGCGGCACATACAGGATTCAGTAAAAAATGATTCTGACTCTGAAGGGCCGCAGGCCAAAGCGCCCTGCCCTCAAACCCATGTTTCAGACGGCAAGGCGGGCAATGCAGAGAATGTGAGTGATCTGGCCACCGTTTTGCGCGCCTGCCCCGAGGTGCAGACCTATTACCCCGGCGCACTGCTCAGCTGGCAGGATGCCGACCGCATTGCCGAAACCCTGTCGCCGATGATGGGGATCGAGATGCCGGTGCTGAGCGACGCACGCGCTGCCATGGGCCGCAAGGATGCGGCAACAGCGGTGATGTGCATGCTGGAGAAGCTTTCCACCATCCGCAGCCCCGGCGCCTATCTGCGGCGGCTCGCGCAAAAGGCGCGCGCAGGCCAGTTTTCCACCGCGCCGATGCTGAATGCGCTGTTACAGGCAGGACCCCGGGCGGAAATTGCCAGCTGACAATTTTCACAAGCTGCCGGTCGTCAGTGACCGGATTGGCGCGGTGAATTCCGGATTTCAGCTTCTCCAGAACAGGAGCCAAAAGTGAATTGTCAGCTGACAACTTTTGAAGACAGCGCGCCGCCCTTCTGCACGCGGCGCCGGTTTCCGTATGGGGTATGGACCTGGAGCGGCGCAGTTTCCTGGACTGAAAACCATTCTGCTGCAGTCCGGAACCGGCACCTTCTGTATGAAATTGTCAGCTGACAATTTTGACCTTTGTCTCGGGTTCCGGCGGCATTGAACCATTGCTTTCAGCACTCGCCGGCGGCCACAGTGGCGGGGACATTCCCAGTCAGAAGGCAAAGCCTGCATGCTCTCCATCCTGAAGTACCGGACCTACCGGCATCTCTTCATGGCCCAGATCGTGGCGCTCAGCGGCACTGGCCTCGCCACCGTGGCGCTGGGGCTTCTGGCCTTTGACCTGGCGGGCGACCGCGCCGGGCTGGTGCTGGGCACCGCGCTGACGATCAAGATGGTGGCCTATGTCACCGTGGCCCCGATCGCCGCCGCCTGGGCCGAGCAGGTGGACCGGCGCCGGATACTGATCGCGCTGGACATAGTGCGGATGGCAGTGGCCGTCTGCCTGCCGTTTGTCAGTGAGGTCTGGCAGGTCTATGTGCTGATTTTCCTGCTGCAATCGGCCTCCGCCGGTTTTACACCCGCCTTCCAGGCCACGATCCCCGATGTGCTGACACAGGAGAAGGACTATACCCAGGCGCTGTCGCTGTCGCGGCTGGCTTATGAGCTGGAAAGCCTGGTGAGCCCGATGCTGGCCGCGGCGCTGCTGGTTCTGGTCAGTTCCTCGACACTGTTCTGGGGCACTGCGGCCGGCTTTGCCGCCTCCGCCTTGCTGCTCCTGTCCATTGCCCTGCCGTCGCCGGAACCCAAGGCGCCCCGGCCCATCTGGCAGCGCACCACCCGCGGCATCCGCAACTATCTGCGGACACCGCGGCTGCGCGGGCTGCTGGCGCTCAACTGGGTGGTTTCGGCGATGGCGGCGATGGTGCTGGTCAACACGGTGGTGCTGGTGCGCGGCGGCATGGGGCAGGGCGAAAGCACAGTGGCGCTGGCGCTGGCCTGTTTCGGCGGCGGCTCGATGCTGTCGGCGATGCTGCTGCCGCGCCTGCTGGAGCGTCTGCCGGACCGCAGCGTGATGCTGGCAGGCGGCGCCCTGGGGAGTGCTGCGCTGCTGCTGCTGGCGCTGTCCACGCTGATGCAGCCGCTGGGGTTTGCACGGCTGGCAATCGCCTGGTTCGTGATCGGCCTCGGCTACTCTGCGGTGATGACCCCCTCTGGGCGGCTGTTGGCGCGCTCGGCCCATGCGGCGGACCGGCCGGCGATCTTTGCCGCGCAGTTCACCCTGTCGCATGCCTGCTGGCTGGTCTTCTATCCGCTGTCGGCCTGGCTGATGGCGGCCTGGGGGGCAGGAGCGGCGATGCTGGCGCTGGCGCTGCTGGCGGCCGCGGGGCTGGCAGCGGCGCAGCATCTGTGGCCGCGGGACAGCGCAGCCCCGGTTGCGCACAGCCACCCGGAGCTGCCGCCGGATCACCCGCATCTGCAGGGCGGCCACCCGCATGCGCATCCGATCATCATCGACGATCTGCACCCGCGGCTGCCGCAATAAGACGCAATCCTGGATCGCCGGGGGCGGGTACGGTTTAATCATTTTATGACTAGACATAATCCTCTAAATGAGTAGGTTATTGCGAAACCGGCAATAACGCGACTCGGGGGGATTCCGTGACAGGGAACTACGTGCTGACAGGCGCCCGGCTGGCCACGATGGCCGGAACGGACACGCCATACGGGATGATTGAGGACGGTGCGGTTGCGGTCTCGGACGGAAGTATCGTCTGGGCCGGGCCGCGGCAGGAATTGTCAGCTGACAACTTTCCCTGGAAGCATGTCGATCTGGCCGGACGGCTGGTCACACCGGGTCTGATCGACTGCCACACCCATATCGTCTTTGGCGGCAACCGGGCGATGGAGTTCGAGATGCGACTGAACGGCGCCTCCTATGAGGAAGTCGCCAGGGCAGGGGGCGGCATCGTCTCCACTGTGTCCGCCACCCGCGAGGCGTCTCTGGAGCAGCTGGTGCAGGATGCGCTGCCGCGTCTGGATGCGCTGATTGCCGAGGGCGCCGCGGTGGTGGAGGTGAAATCCGGCTACGGGCTGGACCTGAAAACCGAACTCAACATGCTGCGCGCCGCCCGCCGCCTGGCCGAGCTGCGCCCGGTGACGGTGAAAACCACCTTCCTCGGCGCCCATGCCACCCCCGGCGAATACAAGGGCCGCGACGACGACTACATCGACGAGGTCTGCATCCCCGCCCTGCGCGCCGCCCATGCGGAGGGGCTGGTGGATGCGGTCGACGGCTTCTGCGAAAACATCGCCTTTGCGCCTGCCCAGATCGAACGCGTGTTCAAGGCGGCGCAGGAGCTGGGCCTGCCGGTGAAACTGCACGCTGAGCAGCTGAGCCATCAGGGAGGCACCGCGCTGGCGGCGCAGTACGGCGCGCTGTCGGTCGACCACGTGGAATACGCCACCGAAGACGACGCCAGGGCGATGGCCGCCGCGGGTTCTGTTGCGGTGATCCTGCCCGGTGCCTTCTATACCATCCGCGAAACGCAAATGCCGCCGATCGAGCACTTCCGCGCCCACGGCGTGCCGATGGCGCTGGCGACCGACTGCAACCCCGGCTCCTCGCCGCTGACCTCGCTGCTCTTGACGATGAACATGGGCTGCACCCTGTTCCGGATGACCCCGGAGGAGGCGCTGGCAGGCGTCACACGGCACGCCGCCCGCGCGCTGGGGCTGACGGACCGCGGCCAGATTTCCGCCGGCATGCGCGCCGATCTGGCGGTCTGGGACGTGGAAACGCCCGGCGAGCTGGCCTACCGCATCGGCTTTAACCCGCTTTACACCCGTATCTATGAGGGCAAACAATGATCGAGATGATCCCCGGCACGGTGACGCTGTCCACGCTGGAAGATATCTACCGCAACCTGACCCCGGCTCGACTGGATGCCTCTGCCCGCGAGCCGGTGGAGGCCGCTGCCCAGATGGTGGCGGATGCCGCGGCGGGTGAGGAAGCCGTCTATGGCATCAACACCGGTTTCGGCAAGCTGGCCTCGACCAAGATCGCTCCGGCCGACACCGCTACCCTGCAGCGCAACCTGATCCTCAGCCATTGCTGCGGGGTAGGGGAGGCGCTGCCGGAGGACAAGACCCGGCTGATGATGACGCTGAAACTCCTGTCGATGGGCCGCGGGGCCTCCGGCGTGCGCTGGCTGGTGATCGAACAGATCGAGCAGATGCTGGAGCGCGGCGTGGTGCCGGTGATCCCGTCGCAAGGCTCCGTCGGCGCCTCTGGCGACCTGGCGCCGCTGGCGCATATGGCGGCAGCGATGATCGGGGCAGGGGAGGCCACGTTCGAAGGCACCCGCATGTCCAGCGCGGAAGCGCTGAAAAAGGCCGGGTTAGAGCCTATTGTTCTGGGCCCCAAGGAAGGCCTGGGGCTGATCAATGGCACTCAGTTCTCCACCGCCTGCGCGCTGGGTGGGCTGTTCGACGCCTGGCGCATGGCTGAGGCGTCGATGGCAATTGCCTCGCTCACCACCGACGCCATCATGGGCTCCACCGCGCCGCTGGTGGCCGACATCCACAGCTTGCGCGGCCATGCCGGGCAGATTGACGTGGCCCGCGAAATGCGCGGCATCATGGACGGATCGGAAATCCGCGAAAGCCACCGCGAGGGCGACACGCGCGTGCAGGACCCGTACTGCATCCGCTGCCAGCCGCAGGTAGTGGGCGCGGCGCTGGACGTGCTGCGGATGGCCGCCAAGACGCTGGAGATCGAGGCCAACGCCGTCACCGACAACCCGCTGGTGCTGGTGAATGAGGGGCGGATCGTTTCGGGCGGCAACTTCCACGCTGAATATGTGGGCTTTGCCGCTGACCAGATCGCGCTGGCGGTGGCCGAAATCGGCGCCATCGCGCAGCGCCGGGTGGCGCTGATGGTGGACCCGACCCTGAGCCACGACCTGCCGCCGTTCCTGACGCCGGATCCGGGTCTGAACTCCGGCTTCATGATCGCCGAAGTGACCACCGCCGCGCTAATGAGCGAGAACAAGCATCTGGCCAACCCCTGCGTGACCGACTCGACCCCCACGTCGGCCAACCAGGAGGACCACGTGTCGATGGCCGCCCACGGCGCGCTGCGTCTGGCGAAGATGAACGCCAACCTGTCGGTGATCCTGGGCGTTGAAATGCTGTGTGCCGCGCAAGGGGTGGAGGCGCGCGCACCGCTGCAAACCTCAACGCGTCTGCAGGACGTTCTGGCAATGCTGCGCGCCGATATCCCCGCGCTGGCAGAGGACCGCTATCTGGCGCCCGACATCGAGGCTGCAAGCGCCATGGTCCGCGCGGGCCGGGTTGCGGATGCCGCAGGCGTGAAGGTGGCGGCATGATCGAAGTGACCCAAGGCGCCTCGCCGCTGGTGCTGGGGCTGCCCCACACCGGCACCGATGTGCCGCCGGAAATCTGGGACCGCCTCAATGAGACGGGCCGGGCGCTGGCGGACACAGACTGGCATATCCACGACCTCTATGCCGGGCTGGCAGGGGACATCACAACCGTCCGCACGCCGATCCACCGCTATGTGATCGACGTGAACCGCGATCCGGGTGGTATCAGTCTCTATCCAGGGCAAAACACCACTACTTTGGTGCCGCTCACGGATTTTGACGGGCTGCCGATCTGGCAGGAGGGCAAGGAACCCGATGAGGCGGAAATCACCCGCCGCCGCGACGCTTATCATGCGCCCTATCACGCGGCGCTGATGGCGGAGCTGCAGCGGGTAAAGGCGATCCACGGCTTTGCCATCCTCTATGACTGCCATTCGATCCGCGGCGACATTCCGTTCCTGTTCGAAGGCCGCCTGCCGGATTTCAACGTCGGCACCAACATGGGCGAAACCTGCGACGCGTCGATCGAGGCGCTGACCGTGGCCCATTGCGAGGCGGCGGAGGGCTATACCTCCACCCTCAACGGGCGCTTCAAGGGCGGCTGGACCACCCGCCATTACGGGCGCCCTGCGGAAGGCTACCACGCGATCCAGATGGAACTGGCGCAGGCGACCTACTGCCAGGAAAGCCCGCCCTGGACCTATCTGCCGGAGCGTGCGGAACAACTGCGCGCCCATCTCACCAACATTCTGACTGATCTCAAAAACTGGAGGCCCTCGGCATGAGCGATCCCCGCAAGAACACCCGCGACATCTTCCCGCCCACCGGCCCGGAAATCACCGCCAAGTCCTGGATGACCGAGGCGCCGATGCGGATGATGATGAACAACCTGCACCCCGACGTTGCGGAAAACCCGCATGAGCTGGTGGTGTACGGCGGCATCGGCCGCGCCGCGCGCACCTGGAAGGACTTCGACCTGATCGTCGAGACCCTGAAGAACCTCGACGAGGACCAGACCCTGATGGTGCAATCCGGCAAGCCGGTCGGCGTGTTCCAGACCCACAAGGACGCGCCGCGGGTGCTGATCGCGAACTCCAACCTGGTGCCGCATTGGGCCAACTGGGACCACTTCAACGAGCTCGATAAGAAGGGCCTGATGATGTACGGCCAGATGACGGCCGGCTCCTGGATCTATATCGGCACGCAGGGCATCGTGCAGGGCACCTATGAGACCTTTGCTGAGGCCGGCCGCCAGCATTACGGCGGCGACCTCAAGGGCAAGTGGATCCTGACCGGCGGCCTTGGCGGCATGGGCGGCGCCCAGCCGCTGGCGGCTGTATTCGCCGGTGCCTGCTGCCTGGCGGTGGAGTGCAACCCGGACTCGATCGACTTCCGCCTGCGCACCAAATACCTGGACGAGAAGGCCGAAACCCTGGACGAGGCGCTGGAGATGATCGAGCGCTGGACCGCCGCGGGCGAGGCGAAATCCGTGGGCCTTCTGGGCAACGCGGCAGAGATCTTCCCGGAGCTGGTGAAGCGCGCTGAGGCAGGCGGCATCCGCCCCGATATCGTGACCGACCAGACCTCCGCCCACGATCCGGTCAACGGCTACCTGCCGCTGGGCTGGACCATGGGCGAGTGGAAGGAGCGCCGGGTATCAGAGCCTAAAGCGGTTGAAAAAGCCGCCCGCGCCAGCATGCGCGTGCAGGTGAAGGCAATGTGCGACTTCCATGCAATGGGCATCCCCACCGTCGATTACGGCAACAACATCCGCCAGATGGCGCTGGAGGAGGGGCTGGAGAACGCCTTTGACTTCCCCGGCTTCGTGCCCGCCTATATCCGCCCGCTGTTCTGCAAGGGCATCGGCCCGTTCCGCTGGTGCGCGCTGTCGGGCGATCCGGAGGATATCCGCAAGACCGACGCCAAGATGAAGGAGCTGTTCCCGGAGAACGAGCACCTGCACCGCTGGCTGGACATGGCGCAGGAACGCATCGCCTTCCAGGGCCTGCCTGCGCGGATCTGCTGGATCGGCCTCGGCGACCGCCACAAGGCCGGTCTCGCCTTCAACGAGATGGTGCGCAACGGCGAGCTGTCGGCGCCGGTGGTGATTGGCCGCGACCATCTGGACAGCGGCTCGGTGGCCTCGCCCAACCGCGAGACTGAGGCGATGATGGACGGTTCCGATGCGGTATCCGACTGGCCGCTGCTGAACGCGCTCCTGAACACCGCTTCCGGCGCCACCTGGGTGTCGCTGCACCACGGCGGCGGCGTTGGCATGGGCTTCTCGCAGCATTCCGGCGTGGTGATCTGCTGCGACGGCACCGAGGACGCCGACCGCCGCATCGGCCGCGTGCTGTGGAACGACCCGGCGACCGGCGTCATGCGCCACGCGGACGCGGGCTATGACATCGCCAAGGACTGCGCACGCGAACACGGGCTGAACCTGCCCGGCATCCTGGGCTGATAATTCAGCCCGCCAAACAAACCTGGGTAGCCGGTTTCCAGTGAGGAGACCGGCTATTTTTCCTGCAACAGGCGCTCTGCGGTTTGTTTGGCGTCGCTCAGATGCTGTTCAATGGCGGCTTGCGCAGCCTTTGCGTCCCCTGAGACAATCGCCTCGCAGATGTCCTGCATATGGGCGGGGCCGGGCTTCTGCCGCTCCGCGGTCGACAGCGTCACCGCCCGCAACCGGCTGATGCGGCCGTTCAGACGCTGGGCGATTTCCCAGGCGACGTTGTGGCCGGCGCCGTCAAAGATGATCCGGTAGAACTCCGTCGTGGCGCGCAGCATCGGGGTGGGCACGCCTGCGGCCACGGCCTCTTGCAGGCTCTGCAGCGCCGCCCTCAGCCGTTCTGCCAGCTGCGGCGTGATGTTGCGGGCGCATTCAGTGGCGGCTGCGGTCTCCAGCATCTGGCGGATGTCGTAGATCTGCCGCGCGTCGGCCCAAGTGAGCTGCGCCACAATCGGCCCCTTGCCGGGCAGGATCTCCACCAGCCCCTCCGCCTCCAGATAGCGTATCGTTTCGCGCACCACGGTGCGGCTGACGCCAAGCTGATCGCACAGGGGACGCTCCACCAGCCGCTCGCCGGGGGCAAACTGGCCGGAGATGATCGCCTCGCGCATCCGCTCCTGCACAATGTCGCGCAGGGTCTGCGGCTGGTGGTTGATTTTGCTCATGATGGGGCTGGTCATGTTTCTTCCGATAGCAACCGGGGCAGGGCGGAACAAGTCTGCATTGACATACTGTATGATGGTATACCATATTACGGCAACTGGAATCAGACAGGAAAGACCCGCCCATGCCCGCCGAAATCCGAAAGACGCTGCTGCATGTCGAAGAGACCCTGATCGAGGGCGGCAAGGCAGCGGAAACCCCGCTGAAAATGATTGCCGCGGTGGCGGTGATCAAAAACCCCTGGGCGGGGCAGGGCTTTGTCGAGGACCTGCGCCCGGCGATCCATGACTGCGCGCCGGGGCTGGGCGAGAAGCTGACCGCGATGATCCTGGAGGCCGCCGGCGGCGGCGACCGGGTGGAGGGCTACGGCAAATCCGCCATCGTCGGCGTCAATGGCGAGGTGGAGCATGCCTCCGCCCTCATCCACACGCTGCGTTTCGGCAACCACTTCCGCGAGGCGGTGGGGGCAAAGTCCTACCTCGCCTTCACCAACACCCGCGGGCCGGCAAACGCGCCCCTGCAGATCCCGCTGATGGACAAGAACGACGGCGGGCGGCGCAGCCATTACCTGACAATCCAGCTGTCGGTGGCCGATGCGCCGGGCCCGGATGAGATCGTGATCGCGCTTGGCGCCTCCATCGGCGGGCGGCCGCATCACCGCATCGGCGACCGCTATCAGGACCTGAAGGAACTGGGTCATGACGTCGACAACCCTGCAGCTGTCTGAGCCCTACGGCGCCGTCACCTGCCTGCGGGCTGGGCGCGGCGATCCGGTGGTGCTGATCCACGGGGTTGGCATGCAATCGGCGGCCTGGGGGCCGCAGATTGAGGCGCTGAGCCTGACCCATCAGGTGATTGCGCTGGACATGCCCGGCCACGGCGGCAGCGCGCCGCTGCCGGAGGGCGCCGAACTGCCGGACTATGTGGCCTGGCTGCATGCCGTGCTGCAGGCGCTGGATCTGGGGCCGGTCAGCCTGGCGGGCCATTCCATGGGCGCGCTGATTGCAGGCGGCTATGCGGTCTGCCATCCTGAGAATGTCGCCCGCGTGGCGCTGCTGAACGGGGTGTTCCGCCGCTCTGCCGGGGCACGGGCTGCGGTTGAGGCGCGCGCCGCGGAAATCCGCGCGGGCAGCTTTGACCTGGAAACGCCGCTGGCGCGCTGGTTCGGCAGCAGCCCCGCCGACCAACAGGCGCGGGCGCAGGTGGGTGAATGGCTGTCGGGCGTGAACCTGGCGGGCTACGCCGCCGCCTATTCCGCCTTTGCCCGCGGCGACAGCACCTATGCGGACGGGTTCGGCGGCATCCGCTGCCCGCTGCTGGCGCTGACCGGCGACGGCGATCCGAACTCGACGCCGGACATGGCGCAGATGATGGCCGCCGCCGCGCAGCAGGGCAGGGCGGTTGTCATCGAAGGCCACCGGCATATGGTCAACCTGACTGCGCCCGCAGAGGTCAACGCCGCCCTGCGCGCCTGGCTGAACACCGAAGGAGCGACGTCATGAGCGATATCGACCCGAGATCCTTACGCAATGCCTTTGGCACCTTCATGACCGGCGTCACCGTGGTGACAACGCACGATCCGGACGGGAACCCCATCGGCTTTACCGCCAATTCCTTCACCTCCGTGTCGCTGGACCCGCCGCTGGTGCTGGTCTGCATCGCCAATTCCTCCAGCAATTACGCCGCCTTCGAACAGGCGGGCGGGTTTGCCGTCAATGTGCTGGCGGAGGATCAGAAGGACGTCTCCAACACTTTCGCCCGCCCGGTCGAGGACCGTTTTGCCGCCGTCAGCTGGCAGCAGGGGCCGCAGGGCAGCCCGGTGTTCGCGGACGTTTCCGCCTGGTTCGACTGCTCCATGCACAACCGGGTGGAAGCCGGTGATCACCTGATCCTGATCGGCCGAGTGGAGGCGTTTGAGACCTCGCCCGCACCGGGGCTGGGATACGCCCGCGGCGCCTATGTGACGGCGGCTGCCGAGGCCGAGGCCCTCAGCCAGGGCGCCAAGCTGATTGTCTCGGCATTGATCGAGCACGAGGGCAAGGTGCTGCTCATGGGCAACGATCAGGGCAAGCTGACGCTGCCGGAAACCCGGGTGGGCAAGGAGGGCGCCTCAGCCGCCCTGGCCCGCCTGATTGCGGAAACCGGCGTCGAGGCGGAGCCGGGGTTCATCTATTCCGTATTCGAAGACGAAGCGCGCGAACATCAGCACATCTCGTTCCTGTGCCAATCGGCCGGCGGCACACCGGCCAAGGGGGTTTTCACGGCCCTGACCCAATCCACGCTGATGGACATCGCCGATGCGGCGGTCTGCACCATGCTGGAACGGTTCGCCAGTGAAAGCCGGATGGGCAATTTCGGGGTGTATTATGGCAATCAGACCACCGGGCAGGTCCGCCCCGTGGCGACAGGGAGCAAGGGCGCATGAAATTTTCCCTCTTTGCGCATATGGAGCGGATTTCGGAAGCCGACGACCAGAAGCAGCTTTATGACGAGTTCATCCAGCTGTGCAAAATCGCTGATGACGGCGGTATGCACGCGGTCTGGACCGGCGAACACCACGGGATGAATTTTACCATCTCGCCGAATCCGTTCCTGAATCTCATAGACGTGGCGCGGCATACCAAGAACGTGCGGCTGGGCACCGGCACGGTGATTGCGCCATTCTGGCATCCGATCCGGCTGGCGGGCGAGGCGGCGATGACCGATATCATCACCGAAGGCCGCCTGGACCTGGGCATCGCGCGCGGCGCCTATTCGTTCGAATACGAGCGGATGATGCCCGGCATGGACGCCTGGGAGGCGGGCCAGCGGATGCGGGAGCTGATCCCGGCGGTGCAGGGCCTGTGGCAGGGCGACTATGCGCAGGAGGGGGAGTTTCATTCCTTCCCGAAAACCACCTCCTCGCCCAAGCCGCTGCAGCAGGAAGGCCCGCCGATCTGGGTGGCGGCGCGCGATCCCAACAGCCATGAATTTGCGGTTGCGCAGGGGTGCAACGTGCAGGTGACGCCGCTGTGGAAAGGCGATGAGGAAATTGCCGACCTGATGGGCAAGTTCAACGATGCCTGCGCCAAGCACCCGCAAGTGCCGCGGCCCAAGATCATGCTGCTGCAGCACACCTATGTGGCGGACAGCGCGGCGGACGTGAAACGCGGGGCGGAGGAACTGAACCGGTTCTACTGCTATTTCGGCGCCTGGTTCATGAACAAGCGCGAAATCCGCCAGGGCCTGATCGACCCGCTGAGCGACGAGGAAATCGCGGCGCATCCGTTCTATTCGCCCGAGGCGATGGAGCGCGATCTGGTGATCGGCGAACCGGCGGCGGTGATCGAGCGGCTGAAGAAGTATGAGGCCCTGGGGTATGATGAATACTCGTTCTGGATCGACAGCAGCATGAGTTTCGAGCGCAAGAAAGCATCGCTTGAGCGGTTCATCACCGAGGTGATGCCGGCGTTTCAGTAAAGGAACCTGAGAATGCAGACCTTCCAGCAGTACATTGGCGGAGCGTTTGAGGACGCAGGGGAAACCTTCGAGAGCCTTGATCCGGCCACCGGCAAACCCTGGGCGCAGATGCCTGCCGCTTCGGCGGCGGATGTGGACCGGGCGGTTCGGGCCGCGGAGGCAGCGTTTTTCTCGGCCGAATGGGCGGGGATGACCGCCACCCAGCGCGGCAAGCTCCTCATGCGGCTGGCCGATCTGGTGGCAGAAAACGCGCCGCGGCTGGCAGAGCTGGAAACCCGCGACACCGGCAAGATCATCCGCGAGACCTCGGCCCAGATTGCCTATGTGGCGGAATACTACCGCTATTACGCAGGTCTCGCCGACAAGATCGAAGGCGCGCATCTGCCGATTGATAAACCGGACATGGAGGTCTGGCTGCGGCGCGAGCCGGTGGGCGTGGTCGCCGCCATCGTGCCGTGGAATTCGCAACTGTTCCTGTCCGCTGTCAAAATCGGACCGGCGCTGGCGGCGGGCTGCACGGTGGTCTTGAAGGCCTCCGAGGAAGGCCCGGCGCCGATGCTGGAATTTGCCCGTATCTTTGATCAGGCGGGCTTCCCGCCCGGCGTGCTGAACGTGATCACCGGCGGGCCGGAGGCGGGTGCTGCGCTGACCAGCCACGCGTCGGTCGCCCATGTGGCCTTCACCGGCGGGCCGGAAACCGCGCGCCATATCGTGCGCAACTCGGCGGAAAACCTCGCCTCCACCTCGCTGGAGCTGGGCGGCAAGTCGCCCTTCATCGTGTTCGACGACGCGGATCTGGAAAGCGCGGTCAACGCGCAGGTTTCCGGCATCTTCGCCGCCACCGGGCAAAGCTGCGTCGCCGGATCGCGGCTGGTGATCCAAAAGGGCATCAAGGACGCCTTCCTCAAGCGGCTCAAGGAGAAAGCCGAAGCGGTGGTGATCGGCGCGCCGGATGACATGGCAACCGAGGTCGGGCCGCTTTGCACCCTGAAACAGCGCTATCATGCGCTGCGGCTGATCGAAGCCTCGGTTGCTGCCGGGGCGAAACTGGTCACCGGCGGCATCGTGCCGGAAGGGGAGGGGTTCTATTTCCCGCCCACGGTGCTCGATTGCTCCGATGCACCGGAGGCACCCTGCCTGTCGAACGAGTTCTTCGGCCCGGTGCTGTCGGTGGTGGAGTTCGAGACCGAGGCAGAGGCGATGGAGATCGCCAACAACACCGAATTTGGCCTGGCTTCGGGCGTGTTCACCCAGAACCTCACCCGCGCGCACCGGATGATCCGGGGCATCCGGGCGGGGATCGTCTGGGTCAACACCTACCGCGCGGTCAGCCCGATTGCGCCCTTTGGCGGCCACGGCCTGTCTGGCCACGGGCGCGAGGGCGGGCTGCAGGCAGCGCTGGATTACACCAAGGTCAAGGCAGTCTGGCTGCGTACCAGCGATGATCCGATCCCCGATCCCTTTGTGATGCGGTAGGCCTGCGGCTTACTGCAAGGCGGATCGCCAGTGGCAACGCCGTTCTGGCCACCGAAGGAGCGGCACATCAGCAGAAGCGTCAGCGTACCGGGCCCCGAAAGGGGCCCGGCGCATTTCTCAGTTCTGTGCTTGCCCGTCTCAGGCGTGCAGATCCTGTGTGATCCGCGTCCCATCCGGTGCGGCGCCGCTTTCGCTGATCGGCGCAGCCGAGGGGTCGCTCTTCAGCGATTTGTACAGCCCCACGGTCATCGCGATGATCACAAAGGAAATCGGGAAGGCCGCCGCAATCGACGCGGTCTGCAAGGCGCCAAGCCCGCCCGCCATCAGCAGCACGATTGCGGTTGCGCCGATGCCTGCGCCCCAGATGATGCGGAACTTCTTCGGCGGATTGTCGTCCCCCATCGACAGCATGGTGGTAATCACCAGCGTGCCGGAGTCCGCCGAGGTCACGAACCACGAGAACAGCAGCAGCGTCGCCAGCGCCGACAGCGGCCAGGCGGTCCAGCTGAGGTCGCCCAGCCAGGACGTGGCACCCAGGTTGCCGATGGTGCCGTAAAGCGCCGCTGGCAGATCCCAGTCGCGCACGGTCTGGATCACCCCCGCGCCGCCGTCGGCTCCCGGGCCGCCAGCCATGTTCAGTTCCTGCCAGATGGCGTTGCCGCCGAACATGCACAGCCAGAAGAACGCAATCGCGGTCGGCACGAACAGCACCCCGATCATGAACTCGCGGATGGTGCGCCCGCGCGAGATGCGGGCGATGAACATGCCAACCATCGGCGCCCAGGCGATCCACCAGCCCCAGTAGAAGATGGTCCAGCCGCCCTGCCAGGCGATGTTTTCCCCAGAGCTCGCGGTCCAGAAACCCATCGGGATGAAGTTCCAGATGTAATCGCCCAGCGTGGTCACATAGAAGCCCAGCAGCCATTTGACCGGCCCGATCACCACAAAGGCGGCCAACAGGAACATCGACAGCCAGATGTTCCACTCGGAAATCAGACGGATGCCCTTGCCCACGCCCGATACGGTGGAGGCGGTGGCAATGATGGTCACGATCACGATCAGCGCGATCTTCAGCGTCAGGGTCGGCTCCATGCCGAACAGCACATTGAGGCCGGTTGCCATCTGGCTGGTGCCCAGCCCCAGCGAGGTCGCGATGCCAAACACCGATCCGAACACCGCCAGCAGGTCGACGCAGTGCCCCCAGGGGCCATAGATCCGCTCGCCGATCAGCGGATACAGAGCCGACCGCATGGTCAGCGGCAGCTTCTTGCGGAAGCCGAAATAGGCCAGGCACAGGCCGACGATCACATAGAGCGCCCAGCCGTGGAACCCCCAGTGGAAATAGGTCACCCGCATCGCGTCGATGGCGCGCTGCATGTTCATTTCCGAATGGCCCGCCAGCTCTGCATGGGGGTTGTTCGGGTAGCCCCAGACCGCCGAGTTGTCGAAGTAGAAGATCGGCTCCGCGACGCCGAAGAACAGGATGCCGATGCCGATGCCTGCGGAGAACAGCATCGCAAACCAGCTGAAGTTGCTGAATTCGGGGCGCGCGTCGTCATCGCCCAGCCGCAGGCTGCCGAACTTGGAGAACATCAGAAAGAAGCAGAAGAACATGATCCCGGCCAGGACCGAGATGTAGTACCAGCTGAGGCCGCCTTCGATCCAGCTGCGGATGGACTTGTACAGACCGCCTGCAAACTCGACGTTCAGAACGGTGAAGATAACGAAGGCGGCAATCATTGCCTTGGATGCCATGCCCATCCCCGGATGCAGACCGGTAAAGAAACCGGACTTCGCCACCAGATGGCCGTTGGAATTGCTTTCTGACATTTGGTCCTCCCATAGGTTTTTGGTCATTCAGCTCCTGGAGCCCTCCGTGCTCAGGAAACTGATCGGAACACCCTGACGGGGTGAAGCCTTCCCCGCCGCGCTCCGGCTTGGTCCTCCCCCTGCCGCTGCATCCGCAGCAGCACACCTTCAAAAAACGGGCCGGATCGGGGAGGAGATCCGGCCCGCAAAAGAAACCCGGCAGCGCGCGAGCCGCCGGGTTTCCAAGTCATCCGCGCTGGCCGACGTGGCGCCCGGCGCCTTCGGGCAGCGGCAGGCCCGCGTGCGCGGCGGCAAAGGACGCCAGCTTGTCCGCAACCTCCGGCGACGGCAGCGAGGTGCCGCGCGCGTTCAGGTCCATGTGCAGGAGCAGCGTTTCCACCGTTGCCGCCAGCTTGCCCTCGGGGCCGAACAGGCGGTGGAACAGGTGCATTTTCTTGCCTTCGCCCTGCAGCACCTGGGTGGTCACGGTCAGCGCATCGCCCTCGTGCAGCTCATCCAGGAAGCGCACGTGGTTCTCGACGGTGAAATAGCTGCCGCCCGCGGCGATGTACTCGGCGTCGCAGCCGATCATCTCCATGAACCGGTCGGTCGCCTGCGCCGAGGCCTCGGTGTAATGCGCCTCGTTCATGTGGCCGTTGTAGTCGGTCCAGCTCTGCGGCACCGGGCGGCTGACGGTGACCGGCAGCTCCACCACGTCCGGCACGGGCAGCGTGGCCTCATGGGTGTTGATGACACCGCCGGCACCGCTGCCGGATTTCTTCAGCGCCCGCATCATGCCGACCAGGTTGTCGTCCCGCAGCCGCTCCAGCGCGCGAATGGACATATGGCCGGACTGCGCATCGGACTGGCCCGCGATCAGGTCCACCAGTTCCTCGGTGAACTCCGGCACATCCATCAGCTTGGTCCAGGGCCATTCCAGCGCCGGCCCGAACTGCGCCATGAAATGCTTCATGCCCGCTTCGCCGCCGGCAATCCGGTAGGTCTCGAACAGGCCCATCTGCGCCCACCGCAGGCCAAAGCCCATGCGGATCGACTCGTCCAGCTCCTCGGTGGTGCAGATGCCGTCCTTGATCAGCCACAGGCCCTCACGCCAGACCGCTTCCAGCAGACGGTCGGCAATATGCGCGTCGATCTCCTTGCGCACGGTCAGCGGGTACATGCCCACAGACCGCAGCAGGCCCGCGGCCTGCGCGCAGGTCTCCGCATCGCCGACCAGCTCGACCAGCGGCAAGAGGTAGACCGGGTTGAAGGGATGCGCGACCACGGCACGCGCTCCTGCTGCGTTCAGCTCCGACGGCTTGAAGCCCGAGGTGGAGGAACCGATCACCGCGCTTGCCGGCGCGTGCGCCTGGATCTGCGCGTGGATCTTGTGTTTCAGGTCCAGCCGCTCCGGCACGCTCTCCTGGATCCAGGCGGCATCCGCCACCGCCTCCGCCATGTCCGCATGGAAGGTCAGTTCGCCTTCGGCCGGCAGCGCCTTGTCATAAAGCGAGGGCAGCGAGCGGCGGGCGTTGGCCAGCACTTCGCCGATCTTGCGCTCTGCTTCCGGGTCCGGGTCGAACACCCGCACGTTCCAGCCATTCAAAAGAAACCGCGCGGCCCAGCCGCCGCCAATAACCCCGCCGCCGATGATTGCTGCTGTTTTCATGATCTATCCTCTGATCGCCCTCCCTGTGCGCCCGCCGGTGCACAGGGGATGTACAGGGGGTGCACGCAGGACACCCCCGCATTTCGGCTTATTTCGCCACCGGCGCGCGCTTGGTCAGGCCCAGCTTCTCGCGGACCGCATCCGGGCCGATGATCCGGGCACCCATGTTTTCGATCACGGTGACGGCGCGCTCGACCAGCTGCGCGTTGGTGGCCAGCACGCCCTTGTCCAGGAACAGGTTGTCCTCGAGGCCAACCCGCACGTTGCCGCCCGCCAAAACCGACTGCGCCGCGTAAGGCATCTGGTCCCGGCCCAGGGAGAACGCCGACCAGGTCCAGTCGGCGGGCACGTTGTTGACCATCGCCATGAAAGTGTTGAGGTCGTTCGGCGCGCCCCACGGAACACCCATGCACAGCTGCACCAGCGCGTTGGGTTCCAGAATTCCCTCTTTTACCAGTTGCTTGGCAAACCACAGGTGGCCGGTGTCAAACGCCTCGATCTCCGGCTTCACGCCCAGATCGGTCATCATCTGGCCCATCGCCCGCAGCATGCCGGGCGTGTTGGTCATCACGTAATCGGCCTCGGCAAAGTTCATGGTGCCGCAGTCCAGGGTGCAGATTTCCGGCAGGCATTCGGCGATATGGGCCATCCGCTCGGTCGCGCCGATCATGTCGGTTGCCGCCTCGTTCACCGGCAGCGGCGCTTCGGTCGAGCCGAACACGATGTCGCCGCCCATGCCCGCGGTCAGGTTCAGCACCACGTCCACCTCGGAATCGCGGATCCGGTCGGTAAGCTCGCGGTACAGCGCCAGATCACGGCTCGGCGCACCGGTCTCCGGGTCGCGCACATGGCAGTGGACCACCGCCGCGCCAGCCTTGGCCGCCGCGATCGCGGACTCGGCGATCTGCTTGGGTGAGCGCGGCACATGGGGGGATTTGTCCTGGGTGCCGCCGGAGCCGGTCACGGCGCAGGTGATGAAGACGTCTCGGTTCATGGTCAGGGGCATGGTCTCGCTCCTTTGGGGTTAGACTTGCAATTCGGGGTGATCGGCAAACAGCGCCAGCGCCTGCGGGTTGGCGATGCCGGAGAGGTTGCGGACAGGGTGTTTGTTCACCACATCCCGCACCGCCAGCTCGGCGGTCTTGCCGGATTTGGTGCGCGGGATGTCAGCGACGGCGATGATTTTCGCGGGCACGTGGCGCGGCGAGGCATTTTTGCGGATTTCCGTTTTGATCCGGGTGGTTAGCGCATCATCCAGCGCGGCACCCTCGGCAGGAACCACAAACAGAACCACCCGCACGTCGTTGTCGATGCTCTGGCCGACCACCACCGCATCCGCGACCTCGCCGATCTTGTCGAGCTGCCGGTAAATCTCCGCGGTGCCGATCCGCACGCCGCCGGGGTTCAGCGTCGCGTCCGAGCGGCCCAGCACCACGTAGCCGCCGTGTTCCGTGCGGATGGTGAAATCGCCCTGCCGCCAGATATTGGGATAGGTTTCGAAATAGCTGGCGCGGTAGCGGGCATCACCGGGGTCGTTCAGGAACCGGGTCGGCATCGACGGATGCGCATTGCGGCAGACCAGCTCCCCCGCCGTGCCCTCAACCGGTTCGCCCTGATCGTTCAGGGTCGCCACATCCAGCCCCAGCATCGGCGCCTGGATTTCGCCCTGATGCACCGGCAGCACCGGGCAGCCGCCGATGAAACAGCCCAGAATATCGGTGCCGCCGCAGATCGAAGCCAGCTGCACATCCGCCTTCCAGTCCGCATAGACATGGGCAAAGCCCTCGGGCGACAGCGGCGAGCCGGTGGACAGAACCACCCGCAGTGAAGCCAGGTCATGGCTGTCCGCAGGCCGGTTGCGGCGCTTCAGCGAGGCATCGATGTATTTGGCGGAAATGCCGAAATGGGTGACCTTCTCAGCCTCGGCCAGATCGAACAGCCGGCGCATGCCCGGATACATCGGGTTGCCGTCAAACAGCACGATCACGGCCTCGGAGGCCAGCGCCGCCACCTGCCAGTTCCACATCATCCAGTTGCAGGTGGTGTAATAGAACATCCGGTCGCCCGGGTGCAGGTCGCAGTGCAGCTGCTGCTCCACCAGCATCCGCAGGAGGGTGCCGCCGCCGGAATGCTCGATGCATTTCGGCTTGCCGGTGGTGCCGGAGGAAAACATCACATAGAGCGGATCGCGGAAGCCCATGGGACGGCAGTTCAGCGCCGGGGCGTCCGCCTGCTTGAAAGCTTCATAGGCGGTCATGCCCGCGGGCAAATCCGCGGCATCGCCCGCATAGGGCCAGACCACGATCTGCCGGATCGACGGCACCCGGGCGGCGACTTCGGCAATCGCCGCGCGGGTTTCAAACGTCTTGCCGTTGTAGAAATAGCCGTCGGCGGCGAACATCAGCTTGGGCTCGATCTGGCCGAAGCGGTCGACCACCACATCCGGCCCGCTTTCCGGCGCGCAGGAGGACCAGACCGCGCCCAGCGAGGCAGCGGCCAGCATTGCCGCCACGGTCTGCGGCATGTTCGGCACATAGCCCGCGACGTGGTCGCCTGCGCCGATCCCGGCATCCCGCAGGGCGGCAGCGAGCACTTCCACCTCGCGCTTCAGCTCGGCGCGGGTCCAGGCCATGCGGCGGCCGTCCTCGCCAATGAAAACAATGGCCTCGCGGCCGTCAGCGTTGTTCAGGAAGGTGTCCACGATGTTCAGCCGCGCTTGCGGGAAGAATCGCACCTGCATAGGGTCGGCATCCGCCTGCAGCGGCTCCGCACCCTTATCCCCCGCCAGCCCGCAAAAATCCCAGGCCAGCGGCCAGAACTCCTCCGGCCGGGCGACCGACCAGGCGTGCAGATCGGCGAAGCTGTCCAGAGCGGTTCCGGCAGCGGCAGAGGCCTGCGCCATGAAATCGGACAGCAGAGGTTTGCGGCGCGCCGAAAGATCCGGCTGCCAGAGAAGGGGAGCGGTGGTCATGGAAGTCTCAGTGGCTAGAGAGCGGGCTTAGATGTCGTCTGCGCGTCGGTTCGGATCGGGTCAAGAGGCTTGACTTGCAGCGTGATTAGCGCAGGAAATGACGTAACGTTTATACAGTTTCGGTCAAATACTATACAGATGCCGTCAAAACCGCCGCCGATATTCGAATTCCTGCTGTTCGACGGGTTTTCCAACATGGTGCTGGCCAGCGCCATGGAGCCGCTGCGCGACGTGCGGATGAACTCCGGCCAGGAGATGGCCGGCTGGCGGGTCAGCACCCTTGATGGCGCGCCGGTCACCAGTTCCAGCGGCCTGCAGATCACGCCTGACGGGGCATTCGACGACGGCGGGGGCAACCGCACCCTGGTGCTGGTTGCAGGCTACCACGTGCGCGGGCAGGTGACGCCCGCGCTGCTGGCGCGGCTGCGCGGCGCAGTGCGGCGGGCGGAGCTGGTGCTGGCACTGGACACTGCCGCCTGGCTGCTGGCCGCGGCAGGGGTGTTGGACGGCCATACCGCGACGATCCACTGGCAGGAGCTGGAGGCCTTTGCCGAGACCTTTCCCAAGGTCGAGGTTTCCACCGCGCGGTTTGTACGGTCCGGCGCGTTCCTCACCTGCGGCGGCGCCAGCACCGCGCTCGACATGATGCTGAGCCTCATTCAGGATCTTTACGGATCCGCCGCGGCCTTTGGCGCCTCGACCATGTTTGTCTACGACCCGTCGCGCCAGTCGGAGCTGAACCGCGGCGCCGCGCGGCTGGAGCAGAAGGGCTCGCCCAAGATCCTGAAGGCGGCGAACCTGATGGCCGAAACCATCGAAGCCCCGCTGAGCACGGCGGCGCTGGCCAAACGGGTGTCGCTGTCCGAACGCACGCTGGCCCGCGCGTTCCAGCGTGAACTGGGCATGACGCCGGGCAAATACTACAAGATGCTGCGGCTTCAGCATGCCCGCTATCTGTCGGAAGAGACCCATCTAAGCCTGGAGCAGATTGCCCTCCGGTGCGGGTTTTCCTCTGCTTCCTCACTCGGGCGGTCCTTCAGCGGGCATTACGGCAGGACCATCCGCGAGGCGCGGGGGCAGGAAAAACCGTGGGACCGTGCCGCACAGGGCAAAGGCGGCAGATCCTAGGGGCAGGAGCCATTGACGCCGCCACCCCGGCGCGGCAGCGTCCGGTTTGGGCTTTTAAGTTCCGCGTACCATCAGCGGTGAGGCGCTTGGCCCTGGAACCAGGCCAGCAGACGCGCCAGCGCACCGGTTTCGTCCAGGACCGGCCGATGCTGTACATAGTAGGCGGTTTCGCGGCTGAAAACGCTGGGGCCTGCACGGACCAGGCGGCCATTCTCCAGCAGCTGATCGACCAGCCCAAGCCAGCCGAGCGCTATGCCCTCGCCGTCCAGAACCGCCTGCAGAAGGAACGGATAGGCATCAAATTCCGGCGCCTTGCCAAAGCGCGGCAGCGGCAGCCCCGCCTGCTCGAACCAGCCCGGCCAGGTCAGAAAACCGGAGCTGCCGGTGTCGAAGTGCAGGAAAGACACCGGCGGCAGAGCAGAAATGCCGTCAGCTGCCTCCGGGTGATCCGCCAGAAAGCCAGGGGTGCAAACCGGAAAGGTCTCCGACGGGATCAGCGGGAAATACGGGCGCTCAGGCATCCGCGATGGATCCCAGACCACCGCCGCATCCAGGCGGGACATGTCGATATCCCCCAGCTGGTCGGTGGTCACCACCCGGACCCTTGTGCCGCCCAGGCTGGCCCGCAGATCCGAATGCCGCGGCATCAGCCATTGGTCGGCAAAGCCGAAGGTGCACGCGAGCGTCACCTCATCCGTTTCCGGCGCTGCCAGGACCTCGCTCCAGGCCTGGTCCACATGGCCCAGCCCCAGCGCCACCGCATCCGCCAGCCGGATTGCATTGGCGGTGGGGGTGATCCGGTTGTTGTTGCGGTCAAACAATGGCTGCCGCAGCCGGTCCTCCAGCGTGGCGATATGGCGCGAGACTGCAGGCTGGCTCAGTCCCAGTTCAATGGCCGCGCGCGACAGGCTGGCGTGGCGCACGGCCACTTCCAGAACCAGCAGGGAATTCAGCGACCCGGCGGTGGGGCGTATCGAACGTTCCATAGGAAAATGTTAGGGAGACCATGCGTTTTTGGCCAGTGGATATTGCGCGGCGCAAAGATAACCTGGGGCGAACCAGGATTTGATTGCAACAGACAGGTTCCCTCGCAATGCCGCAGCGCCCCCTTTCCCACATCCGCGTCCTCGACTTCGGTCACTATCTGGCCGGCCCGCTGACCGGCATGATGCTGGCCGACATGGGGGCAGAGGTGATCCGCATCACCCGGCCCGGCGGAACCGGCTTTGACGGACCGGCCTTTGACATGCTGTCACGCGGCAAGCAGACGCTTGAGCTGGACCTGAAATCGGAAGAGGGCCGCGCCACCGCCATTGCGCTTGCCAGACGCGCCGATGTGGTGATCGAAAACTTCCGCCCCGGGGTGATGGACCGCCTGGGCCTGGGGCCGGATGTGCTGCGGGCTGCCAACGCCCAGCTGGTCTATCTGTCGCTGCCCGGCTTTGCCTCCACCGACGCGGAACTGGCAGGCCTGCCCGCCTGGGAGGCGGTGATTGCCGCCTATACCGGCCAGTTCACCGACATGGGGCTGAACCGCCGCCTGATGGGCATCAACCCGTCGTTCTCGCCGCTGGCCCTGGCGTCGGCCTATGGCGCCAGCTTTGGCGCCATGTCGGTGCTGTTTGCGCTGAATGCCCGCCGCGAAAACGGCGGCGATCACATCGAGGTGCCGCTGGCCGCCGCGCTGCTGGAAGGGCTGGTCTATAACTGCGAGCAGATTGAGGATTACCCGGAGCGCTACAAGTCCCCGCGCGAGGTGGAGCTGGACCGGCGCCAAGCACGAGGGTTGCCGATGAACCTGCGGTTCGAGGAGCTGTCCGAATTCCTCGATCCCTTCTACCGCACCTATACCTGCGCCGACGGGCGCGGGTTCTATGTGGTGAGCGGCTCTGTCGCCACCCATCCGCGGCGGGTGCTGGAGGCACTGGGGCTGAAGGAACTGGCAGACGGGCTGCCGGATTTCTCTGCCTATCTGGACGCCAAAGACTGGCCCGCCGAATGGTCGATGCGCAACTACCCGGTCGGGGCTTCCGACCGGGAGCGGGTGTCCTCGGCAATGAAGGCCGCCTTCCTGACCAAGCCAGCGCATGAGTGGGAGGATTTGTTCGGCGCCGCCAAGGCGCCCGCGACCGCGCAGCGGTTCACCGCGGAGTGGCTGCACGACCCGCATGCGCTGGCGTCCGGGCTGATCCTGAAAGTGGAGGATAGCAAACACGGGATCATGCATCAGATGGGCAATGTCGCCTGGCTGTCCGGCGACGCGGGCGCGGTGCGGAAATCGGGCGCGGTGGAGGCGGATCTGGCGGCGCTGCTGGCGGAACCGGAACGCGGCGGGGCCAGCGGCCGGGCGGGCAAGGGCTGGCTCGACGGGCTCAAGGTTTTGGACCTGACCAATGTGATTGCCGGGCCGACCATCGGCTCGACCCTGGCGCGCTTCGGCGCAAAGGTGACGCTGGTGCAGCCGGTGGAGCCTTCGGTGGATCCCTGGAACACGGTTGTCTTCGGCATCCACGCGCAGCGCGGCAAGGAGAGCATCCTGTTGAACCTGCGCAGCGAAAAGGGGCAGGAGGCGCTGGCCCGGCTGATTGCCGAAGCTGACGTCATCACCATGAACGGCACCGATCAGCAGCGCGACCGGCTGGGCCTGTCGCCGGAGCGGCTGGCAGAGATCAATCCGCGCCTGATCCTGGTGCAGCTCGATGCCTTCGGCGGCCCGATGCGGGGGCCGAAATCCGGGCACCTGGGTTATGACGATCTGGCGCAGGCGGCGACCGGTGTGATGCTGCGCTTTGGCGGCGGCATGGAAACACCCGAGGAGCACGCGCATTTCGGAACCATCGACGTGCTGACCGGCTTCTGCGCCTGCGTGGCGCTTGGCGGCGCGCTGCTGCGGCTGGAGGACACCGGCAAGGGCGGGGTGGCGCGCGCCTCGCTTGCGGCGGCCGGCAACCTGATCCAGTCGCAGTTCATGTATGACTTTGAGGGCAGGGCGCCCTTTGACGAACCTTCGGGGCGCGAAGCCTTGGGATGGGGGCCGTTCTACCATTGCTATCAGGCCGCCGGCGGCTGGTTCTTCTTTGCAGCCCCCACCGAGCGCGGTGCGGCGCTGGCGCGGGTGCCGGAGCTGGCGGACCTGGCAGAGCTGCCGGAGGACCAGCTGCACGATGCCTTGCAGGCACGCTTCGCCGCCCAGCCGCTGCCGCACTGGCGGGCGGCTTTTGCCGGAACCTCCGCTGCCGCGGTGCCGCTGTCGTCGCTGCATGAAACCCGCGATGCGGCGCTGCAGCTGGAAAGCCAGGGCGGTATCGACCTGAACCAGGCCACTTTCCGCGTGATCCGCCATGACCGGCACCCGATGGGCCGGTGGTGCGATCTGGTGGCCCCCAATGCCGTGCGCCCGCAGGCAGGCCGGATTGCCATTCCGGGCCCAATGCCGAAATACGGCCAGCACACCAGGGCCATCCTGGAACGGCTCGGGTACTCCGAAGCGGAGGCCGCGGCAATGGCCGCAAGCGGTGCGGCAGGTGATAGCTGGTCGGAGAAATATCTGCCCGAATAACCAGTTCGACCCATCGCATGGCTGCCGGCGGGACCGCTGTCCTGAAAGGCCGGTGTTGCTGTGCGGCGCGGCCAGGATACGGATTCTGTAGGTTTCCTGGTCCAAAGCGGTTAACGTGACAGACCCCGCAGTGTGAGGAGGTGTGTTATGAGTGACGCGGTTTACAAGACGGTGGATGTGGTGGGCAGCTCGCAGTCCAGCATCGAGGATGCCATCAGCGGGGCGATTGCCCGGGCGTCCAAGACCATCGAGCACATCGGCTGGTTCGAAGTCGGCGAGATCCGCGGCCATGTCGAGGACGGCAAGGTTGCGCATTACCAGGTCGGGCTCAAGATCGGGTTCCGGCTGGACTGACCGGCTAAGCTGACCGGCAGGGCGCTGACGGTTCCGCTGCAAGTGGCGCAGCGGGGCAGGCGTGCTATCTGGTGGCGCAGACCCGGAAGGGGAGCGCGGCCAGATGCAGAACAGTTCCCGGCGTGTGATTGTGCTGGGCGGCACGGGATTTCTCGGCCGCCGGGTGGTGCGGCGGCTGCAGCGGCTTGGGTGCAGCGTCAGCGCCGGCACCCGCACGCCCGGGGCCGCAGCCCCAACGGAGTGGGAGCCGGGGGTGGCGCAGGTGGCGCTGGACCTGGCGGACCAGAGTGTCATGGCCCGCGCCCTGAACGGCAACGGATGGGTAATAAACTGCATCGGTTTCTACACCGAGACCCGGCAGCAGAGCTTTCAGGACGTGCATCTGGCGGGCGCCCGCAGGATTGCCCGGCTGGTGCAGGAGACCCCCGGTCAGCGGCTGGTGCATATCTCCGGGATCGGCGCCAGCCTGCATTCGCCCTCTGCCTATGTGCGGGCCAGGGCCGAAGGCGAGGTGGCGGTGCGCAGCGCCTGCCCCGATGCGGTGATCCTGCGGCCCAGCGTCATGTTCAGCCGTGACGGCGCCTTTTTCGGGGATCTGCAGAAGATTGTTGAGCATCTGCCGGTGATCCCCCTGTTCGGCACCGGCCGCACCCGCCTGCAGCCGGTCTGGGCCTGCGACGTGGCTGAGGCGGTGGCCCGTGTGCTGGACGGCCCCCGCGCGCAGCGCAAGGTGTTCGAGCTGGGCGGGCCGGACGTCTTCACCTACCGCGAAATCCTGCAGCGGCTGGCGGCCCGCAGCGGCCGCCGCCGCCTGCTGCTGCCGGTGCCCTTTGTTCTGTGGCGGATTGCGGCGGCGCTGCTGGCGCCGCTGCCGCACCCGCCGCTCACCCCGGCGCAGGTTGCGCTGATGCGGCAGGACAATACCGCGGGCGAGGGGATGGCGGGGTTCAATGATCTGGGGATCTCGCCGCAGTCTGCGGTTGCGATGGGCCTGCTGTAGGCACGGGGCAGCATACGTGCACCCCCCGTGCATCCCCTGTGCACCGGCCGCAGCCTGCGGCGGGGTCAGATCAGGCAGGTCTTGGCGGCCAGCTCATCAATCAGCACCCGCTGGTTTTCGCTGTAGTCGACCGGCACGTCGATCAGATGCACGCCGCACGCGGCAAAGGCTTTCTCGAACGTTGGCGCCAGGTCCTCAGTGCGGGTTATGCGGTGGCCGGTGGCGCCGTAGCTGGCGGCGTATTGCACGAAATCCGGGTTGTTGAACTCCAGTCCCCAGTCGGCAAAGCCGACATGCGCCTGTTTCCAGCGGATCATGCCGTAGGCGCTGTCGTTCAGCACCGTGACCACCAGGTTGAGACCCAGCCGTACCGCGGTTTCCAGTTCCTGGCTGTTCATCATGAAGCCGCCGTCGCCGCAGATCGCCATCACCCGGCGGCCCGGGTTCAGCTGCGCCGCCATCATCGCCGAGGGCAGGCCCGCGCCCATCGTCGCCAGCGCGTTGTCCAGAAGCACAGTGTTGGGGTGAAAGGCCTTGTAGTTGCGGGCGTACCAGAGCTTGTAGATGCCATTGTCGAGCGCGATGATATCGCAGTCATCCATCACCTTGCGGGTGTCCGCGACCAGCCGCTGCGGGATCACCGGGAAGCGCGGATCATCGGCGCGCTCGGCGATGTGCGTGTCGGTCTCCGTCTTCATGCGCTCGAAAAAGCTGCGGTCGAAATTCAGCGGCCCGCCGAGGATCTGCCCCAGCCGGATGATGGTCTGTGCCAGATCGCCGACCACCTCCACCTGCGGGAAATAGACCTGATCGACCTGCGCCGCCTTGTAGTTTACATGGATCACCTTGGTGCCGCCCTCGGTCATGAAGAAGGGCGGTTTTTCCACCACGTCGTGGCCCACGTTGATGATCAGGTCGGCGCGTTCGATGGCGCAGTGCAGGTAATCGCCGTCCGACAGCGCCGCGGTGCCCAGGAACAGGCCGGAGCTTTCGTCGATCACGCCCTTGCCCATCTGGGTGTTGAAGAAGGGAATCCGGACCTGTTCGATGAAATCACTCAGCGCCGAGCGCGCCTTGCGGCGGTTGGCCCCGGCGCCGACCAGCACCAGCGGCATTTTGGCGGCGCGGATCATCTCTGCGGCTTCCGCCAAAACGGTTTCGTCCGGCACCGCGTAATGGCGCGGGTGGGGAGGAATGACAGCGGCATCGGTCTGCTCTGCCGCGATGTCCTCCGGCAGCTCCAGCAGCACCGCGCCGGGGCGTTCCTCCTCTGCCACGCGGAAGGCCTCGCGGATCAGGGCGGGGATGGTGTTGCCGTGCACGATCTGGCGCGACATCTTGCAGACCGGATCAAAGAGGTTGACCACGTCGATGATCTGGAACCGGCCCTGTTTCGATTTCTTGATCGGTTTTTGCCCGGTGATCATGATCAGCGGCATCGCCCCCAAATGGGCATAGGCCGCAGGCGTTGCCAGGTTGGTGGCGCCGGGGCCGAGGGTGGCCATGCAGACGCCCGGTTTGCCGGTGAGGCGGCCATAGGTTGCCGCCATGAAGCCCGCGCCCTGTTCGTGGCGGGTCAGCACCAGCTGGATGTTCGAGGTGCGCAGCGATTCCAGAAGATCGAGGTTCTCCTCGCCCGGAACGCCAAAGACATATTCGACGCCTTCGGCCTCCAGCGCGGCAACAAGAAGATCGGAGGCTTTGGCGGGGCGTGCAGAGTCTGGCATGGGGGCTCCTGTCAGGTTCGGGTCGGGGGTCATTGCGCGGCGTACTGCTGGGCCGCCTGTTCCGGGAACAGCTCCGCCATCGAGACCGACCGCCCCGTGTCCAGCACGATGCGCGCGTGGTAGCGTTTCAGCAGCCGCGGCTCAGCCACGCCGCAGCTGTGCGCGATAGTGGTGATCTCCTTGACCATGTTCTTGGCGTAAGCGGCGACACGGTCGGCCTTGCTGAAGGGGTCGAGGCCGAATTGCAGCTTGGGGTCGTGGGTGGTGATGCCGGTGGGGCAGGTGTTCTTGTTGCACTGCAGCGCCTGGATGCAGCCGAGCGCAAACATGAAGCCGCGGGCGGAGACAACGAAATCGGCTCCGGCGCAGAACGCCCAGGCGACCTCAGACGGGTTGATCAGCTTGCCGCTGGCGCAGACCTTGATGCGGTCGCGCAGGCCATAGCGGGTGAGGACATCCACCGCCAGCGGCAGGCTTTCGCGCAACGGCATTCCCATGTTGTCGATCAGGCTCATCGGGGCGGCGCCGGTGCCGCCGTCGGCGCTGTCGATGGTGATGAAATCCGGCGCGCTTTCCGCCCCGCGCGCCAGGATCTCCTGGCACAGGCCCTCGAGGAAGCCATAGGCGCCGAGCACTGCCTTGAACCCCACCGGCTTGCCCGTCACCCCGCGCACATAGGCGATCAGATCGAGCAGCTCGCCCACGGTGGCGGCTTCCGGGTGGCGGTTGGGGCTGATCGCGTCCTTGCCCGGCGTCAGGCCGCGGATGGCGGCGATTTCCTCTGTCACCTTGGCGCCGGGCAGGATGCCGCCCTTGCCGGGCTTGGCGCCCTGGCTGAGCTTCAGTTCGAACATGCGCACGGTTTCATGCGCCGCCACCGCGCGCAGCTTGTCCTCGTCAAAGCCGCCCTCCGGCTTGCGCACGCCGAATTTGCCGGTGCCGATCTGGAATACGATGTCGGCGCCGCCTTCCAGGTGGTAGGGCGACAGGCCGCCTTCGCCGGTGTTGAGCCAGATCCCGGCCTTCTTGGCGCCATGCGACAGCGCCCGCACAGCCGGAACGGAGATGGCGCCGAAGCTCATGCCGGAGATGTTGAAAACAGAGGAGGTGGTATAGGGCTGGCGCGCATAGGGGCCGATGGTGATCGCGGCGGGCGGGGTTGCGGCGTGCTCCAGCTCCGGGAACGGGGCATTGGCAAAATAGACGGTTCCGGCCGGGCGCAGATCGCGGGTGGAGCCGAAGGCGACGGTGGAGTCCGCATTCTTGGCCGCCCGGTAGACCCAGGAGCGTTCGGCGCGGTTGAACGGCATCTCTTCGCGGTCCAGCGCAAAGAAATACTGCCGGAAGAATTCGCCCAGATGCTCGAACAGATAGCGGAAGCGGGCGATCACCGGGTAGTTGCGGCGCAGGGTGCTGGCGGTCTGGGTCTTGTCGCGGATGTAGAGCGCAACAATCAGCAGCAGGCCCGCGCCGATGGCAAAGATGAAGGTGTAGGACAGGATCTCGAGCAGCGCCAGGACGGTGCTGGATAGCTGGGACATGGGTTCCTTCGCTCCTTTGGGGCCGGGCCGCAAGCGGGCCTGGCTTCTGCTCCTGAAGACTGCGCCATTGCGGCGGGATTCGCAGTCACGGAGCGGTCACAACCGTGGGAGCCGCGGGCGCGGGCGGACTGCTGTCCAGTGGCAACGTGCAGCAGCCCGCAAAGGTTCCGCCCGGCGCGGCCCTGCCGGGGATACTGCGGCAAGGCGGGGAAAGTTGTCCAGCCTGAGGCGCAGTCAGGCAAGAGCCGCAAGCCGATGCGGATGCGGTCGGCGCAGAAATGCGCTTGCTGTCAGCGGGGCATCTTTCCTTGCGCAAAGGCGCGGGCGGCGGCCACTGCCTCCGGGTCCGGGTGCACGCCGGTGAAGCCCAGCAGGTATCCCTCCAGCCGGGCGGTGCGGGCCTGCATCGGCTCGCGCACTTCCAGCGCGTGGTAGCCGCACTGCATGAAATAGAGAATCCGGGCGCGGGCCTCTGCTTCATAGGCGGAGTAGCCGTGGCGCTCATACATGGCCGTCACCGCCGCAAGCCGCTGCGCATCCGCCGCGTCGATCCGGTTGCGCACCTTGCCGTCGCGGCGCGACCATTCGCGGACCGCAAAGTCCAGGCTGGCGTCGAACAGGTCCGGGTCCACAAAGCAGCGGAAGAAATTGCAGACCGCCCAGGAGATATTGGCGGCGGGCAGGTCGCAATGGTCGAGGATGGGCGCGGTGTTGCGCGCCTCCCAGTCGTCCAGCAGCGCCTCCAGCAGGTGTTTGCGGCTTTTGAAGTACCAGTAGAAGCTGGAGCGCGAAACGCCGAGCCGTTCGCCGATCGCCAGCACCTTGACCCCGGCCACCCCTTCGCTGACCAGAAGGTCGCGGGCCACGTTCAGCCAGTCCTCCGGCGTGACCTTCACATGGCCGCTGAGGGGCTCCTTGTCGGGGTTGTCCCGGTGCAGCACCGGGGCGGCGCGTCTGGCCATGTCAACTCTCCGGCGGGGCGCCGCCTTCTGCGGTGCGCTTGGCAATGAAGCGTCTAAGCGCTTCAGCGCGGGTTTCATCCGTTGCGGGCCGGTTATCACGGGCGAGGATCTCCTTCCAGACCCGGGTGGCGCGCTGGCTGGCATCCAGGGCGCCGCGTTCCGTCCAGGTGCCGAAGTTGGCATAGTCATGCACCACAGGCTCATAGAATTCCGTGTTGTAGCGGTCCATCGTCTGGGGGGCGGCAAAGAAATGCCCCTGCGGCTCCACCTGTGTCAGCGCGGTTGCATAGCCGATTTCGTCCGTTCCTGCCTGGGCGCCTGCGCAAAGTTCGGAAATCATGTTCAGCACTTCGGCGTCGGTGATCAGTTTCTCGTATGAAACCGAAAGCCCGCCTTCGAGCCAGCCGGCCGAGTGAATGATCACGGTGGCGCCTGCCATCAGGCAGCCCCAGAGCCCCATCTGGTTTTCATTGGCCGCCTGCACGTCGTTGCAGTTTGACGCGGACCCTGCGGCTGAGCGCCAGGGAAGCCCGAGGTGCCGCGCCAGCTGGCCTGCGGCCAGCGAGGCCTGGAAATGCGCGGGCGTGCCGAATGCAGGCGCGCCGGACTTCATGTCGACATTGGAGGTGAAGGTGCCGTAGCACACTGGCGCGCCGGGATTGGCCAGCTGGGTGAGAGTGAGCGCGGCCAGCACCTCCGCATGGCTGAGGGTAATGGCGCCTGCGACGGTGATCGGCGCCATTGCTCCCATCAGGGTGAACGGCGTGATGATCGAGACCTGCCCGTGGCGGGCAAAGTCGATGAGGCCCTGCGCCATCGGAATGTCCAGCGTGCGCGGGCTGTTGGTGTTGATGATGGTGTAGCAGCGCGGCTCAGACCGGAATTCCGCGTCAGACAACCCGCGGAAGTCGCGGATCATCTCGAAGCAGTCCATCACCTGCGGCGTGCCGCGCGAGAAGATGAAGGGGAACTTGTCGGTCCGGGTCATCTGCGCTTCGGTGGTGAAATAGTGGCGCAGATGGATGGGAACGTCCTGCGGCTCCACCTGGGGGGAGATCATGTGGAAGACGTCAAAATGGTGGGTTAGCTGCAGATATTCCAAATAATCCCGGGCTGAGCCGGGGCGGCGGCCGCGTTCCAGATCGGTGGCATTTGGCGCGCCTGCACCCGCCTGGAACACCAGGCTGCCCAGTTCCAGCGTGATGTCGCGCTCACGGCTGCCCGCCCGGCAGGTGATCGAGCGGGGGGCTGTTGCCAGCGCCGCCTCCACCATGTCACGGCCGATAAAGACCATTTCGGTGTCTTCATCGACGCGCGCACCGCCCTTGGCGTAGTTCCGGCGCGCCTCGGGCAGCAGCACCTTCATGCCCAGTTCCTCGAGCATCTTCAGCGCGGTTTCATGCATGTCCGCGATCTGATGCGCCGGGAAGACCTCCATCAGCGGGAAGGGGTTTTTCAGCTGGCGGTAGTTTGTGGTGCGCTGCGGGGCCGGGGCGGCTTCGCCCCCGCGCCCCCGCCGCCGGCGTCCGCGGGCGGCGCTGTCGTTTTCGATGGTCATGGCCTTAACCTCTCATCGCTTTGCCGGATGGGTCGTAGGGGGAAGCTGCGATCACCCGCGCGGCACGCTCCTGCCCGACAATATGAACCGTCAGTTCGGTGCCTTCCGCAGCTGCCGCCTGGTCCACCATTGCCAGCGCCAGCGACTTGCCCGTGGTGTGGCCATAGCCGCCGGAGGTTACAAAGCCGACGCGGGTTTCGCCCTGCCAGACCGGTTCGTAGCCGCTGGCATCGGCATCGGTGGCGGCCACTTCCAAGGTCACAACCACCTGCGCCGGGCCTCCCGCGTCGCGTTCCTTGAGCGCGGCGGCGCGGCCGATGAAGTCCTTGTCCCAGTCGATCCAGCGGTCCATGCCGGTCTGCGCCGCGGTGTAGCCTTGGGTGAATTCAGCGCTCCAGATGCCAAAGCTTTTTTCCAGCCGCAGGCTCAGCAGCGCGTTGAAGCCAACCTCGCGGATGCCGAGGTCCGCACCGGCCTCCAGCAGGGTTTCGCGCAGCGTGATGTGCTCGGCGGCCGAGCAATGGAGTTCAAAGCCCAGCTCACCCGCAACCGAGAGGCGGCCCACCTTGGGGCGCAGCATTCCGATGTCGAAGGTGCCGCAGCCCATGAAGGGCAGGTCTGCGATGGGGCCGTCCGTCAGCTTTTCCAGCACCTTACGGCTATTCGGTCCGGAGAGGCTGAAGCCGGTTATCGCATCGGTCACGTCGCGCACCCCGGCGTCCTCGCCCATGTGGTCCTGGAACCAGCGCATGTGCCATTCGCGCAGATAGTAGCTGCCCATGACCCACCAGGTGCCGTCCCCCCAGTTAAAGACCGTGAGGTCGCCCTTGAGACGGCCCTCTGGCGACAGCATCGGCGCCAGCTTCGCGCGGCCCGGTTTCGGCAGTTTCGAGGCCATGATGCGGTTGAGCCAAGCCTCGGCGCCGGCGCCGGTGACCTCGAACCGGGAGAAGGCGGAGATATCCAGCAGCCCCACGGCTTCGCGCACTGCCTTGCATTCCTCTGCGACAATGCCAAAGGCGTTGGAGCGTTTCAGGGTCGGGGTTTCGGTGAAGTCTTCCGACGGGGCGAAATAGAGCGGGATCTCCAGCCCGTAACTGGCGCCCCAGCGGCAGCCTGCGGCTGTCATGCCGTCATAGGCGGGTGCTTTTTTCAGCGGGCGGCCTGCGGGCAGCTGCTCATTCGGGTAGGTCATCACGAAGCGGCGGGTGTAGAATTGGCCGGTGGTTTCCTTGATGAACCGCTTGTTCTGGGCGTAGTCGCCGAAACGCGCCACATCCATCCCGAAGACATCCGCCTCCGGCTCACCGTGGATCATCCATTCGGCCAGCGACTTGCCGACGCCGCCGCCCTGCAGGAAACCGGCCATCACGCCGCAGGCGCACCAATAGCCGGGCTTGCCGCGCACCGGGCCGACCAGCGGGTTGCCGTCCGGGGCAAAGGTGAAGGCGCCGTTGACCCAGGTCTTGACGCCGGTGGTTTGCAGTGCCGGGTAGCGTTCGAACCCCAGTGTCAGTTCGCGCTCAATCCGGTCGGGGTCTTCCTGCTGCAGCTCGAATCCGTATTCCCAGGGCGCGCCGTCCATCATCCAATGCTGGTGGTCGATCTCGTAGATGCCGAGCAGAATGCCTTTCTGATCCTGCCGCATGTAGGTGAAGCCTTCGAGGTCGACGGTCATCGGCACCTCGAAATCGAGCTGTTCCAGCGCGGGGATGGTGTCGGAAATCAGATAGTGGTGGTTGAGCGGTGAGACCGGCAGTTCAATGCCCGCCATCCGGCCCACTTGCTTGGCCCAGAGGCCCGCGGCGTTGACCACATGTTCGGCGTGGATGGTGCCCTTTTCGGTCACGACCTGCCAGCCGCCCTCCACCTGGTGCAGTTCCAGCACCCGGTTGTGCTCGATCACCTCGGCGCCGCGCTTCTTGGCAGCCCCGGCATAGGCGTGCACGGTGCCGGTGGTGTCGACATAGCCCTCGCGGTCGGCCCACATGCCGCCGAGGATGCCCTCGGTGGACATGATCGGGCAGAGCTCTCCTGCCTCCTGCGGGGTGATCAGGCGGCAGTCGTCGATGCCGATGGACTGGAAGGTGCGGTAGGCCGATTGCAGCCATTCCCAGCGGTCCGGGGTGCCCGCCAGCGTCATGCCGCCGGTCATATGCATGCCGACGGACTGGCCGGATTCCTGTTCGATCTCGGACAGGAGGTCGATGGTATAGGCCTGCAGCGAGGCGATGTTGGGGTCTGCGTTCAATGCGTGGAAGCCGCCCGCCGCGTGCCAGCTGGATCCTGCTGTCAGCACCGAGCGTTCGATCAGGCAGACATCGGTCCAGCCGAATTTCGCCAGGTGATAGAGGACGGAGGCGCCGACAACGCCGCCCCCGATGACAACGGCACGATAGTGCGACTTCATGGCTTAGCTCCCTGTCTGCCGCTGCGGAACATTCGGGGAGCAGCCCCGAATCTTCGCTTTGGACATTTCTGTCCAATTCATCGGCGATCCTGGACAGTCTTGTCCAGAGAAATTTGCGGGAGCTTGCCGCGGGCTGCGTTACGGGCCGGGTGCTGCGGCGCGGGCCTCGGCTTCCGCCCAGGTGCCCGTGCGCAGGGTTTGCGGGGCAAACCCGCCGGGGCCGGTCCGCCAGGGCAGGGCGGATTCCAGCCACAGGCCCTTGTTCAGGGTGACCTGCCAGCCGCGCTGCGCGCCGTCAAAGCCTGCCAGCTCCGGGTGGTTCTCCTCCAGCAGCTCCACCGTGCCGGTCAGCAGCAGAAGGCTGCCGCTTTCGAAGTCCGGGAAGGCCAGGCCCGCGCGCGGGTTCAGCAGGAAATTTCCCAGCGTGTTGAAGTGGTTGTTGCCGCGAAAATCCGGGATGGTGAGGGTCTTGCCCGCCACCCGGACAAAGCCGGGCCGCCCGCCGCGGTGGGAGACATCGACGCCTTCGCGTTCCGGGTCTTCGGCGGCGGCGATGTGGCTGGCGACAAAGAACGTATCGGCCTGTGCGATCCGCGCGCTGTGCTCCGGCGGCAGGTCTGCAAAGGTCTGCGGGCGCGCGGCGGGCACGTCATCGGCGGGGATCAGATCGCGCTCCTGGATATACTGCGGGCAATTGCCAAAGGACTGGTCCACCCGCAGGGTGAAGCCATCGCGGCCTGCTGCAGCGACCCGCCCGTTCAGCCGGTTGCGGCGGCGGCTGTGTAGCTCAATCCCCAGGAGACCCAGCGGTGCGCCCTCGCGGATGGCGGCATGGACCGGATCCCCGGGCGTTCTATTCAGCGCTATCTGCAGGTGCTCCGGGTCGGGCGAGACGGCAAAGCCGGGCGGGCCGCTGAGCAGGCTGGCCCAGGGCCAGCCGTCCGCGTCCACGGCACCAGCGGCCAGGAACGGCAGCTGGGCGAAGAATTCCCGGTGCTCCTCAGGCATGAAGGGGCGGATCATCCGGCGGCCCAGGGTCTCTGCCATGTCGCGCTTGCCCGCGCGGCGCTGCATTTCCTGTTCGCCCGCGTGGAAGGGCGAGGGGCTTTCTGCGTCATGGGGCATTGGAGCCTCCTTTAGCTGGAGCGATGCGGCGGCGGCCCGGTGGACCGCCGCCTGCGGGATCAGGCAGCCAGCCCAACCTTGGTTGCGGGCATCGGCTTGAAGCCTTTCAAGGCTTCGATATTCGCCAGCAGGGCGCGGACGTTGGGGTAAGGCTCCAGCGAGATGCCGCCCTCCGGCGCGTGGGCGAGGTAGGAATAGGCAGCCACGTCGGCAACGGTGGGGGTGTCGCCAACCAGGAAGCGGCGACCATTCATGTGGTCGTCGATCTTGCCCAGCACGCGGGCCGCGACGGTGGCGCAAAACTCTGCGTCCAGCGGCGCGTTGAAGACGTTGATCAGCCGTGCCGCGGCCGGGCCGAAGGCGATCTCGCCGGCCGCCAGGGTCAGAAACTTTTGCACCTCGGCCTCAAGAACCGGGTCGGACGGCAGCCAGGACGGCGCGTATTTGCGGGCCAGGTAAACCAGGATGGCATTTGAATCGCTGATCACTGCTTCGCCGTCCTCTATCACCGGCACCTGGCCTGCGGGGTTCAGCGCCAGGAAGGGCGGCTTTTTGTGCTCACCGGCGGCGAGGTCGATGTTCACCACCTCATGAGCGATGCCGGTGAGGCTGGCGAACAGCTCCACCCGGTGGGCGTGGCCGGAGAGGGGGAAGCTGTGGATGCGGATTTGATGTGCCATGTCTGGGGTCCTTTGCTGCGGCAGGGGCCGCTGGTTTCTGAAGACACCCGGTAGATACACCGTGCCGTACATGGCGATAATATTCCAATTCATGGAATGATTATGTACATGTCGTTCATAACTGATGCCGGAGGCCCTGGGATGGACAAGCTGGACTGCATGCGCGCCTTTGCCGCCGTGGCGGCGCAAAGCTCCTTTACCTCCGGCGCCCGGCAGCTGGGGATCAGCACCAAGCTGGCCAGCAAATATGTCGCCCGGCTGGAGGAGCAGCTGGGCGCGCAGCTCTTGAACCGCACCACCCGCAAGGTGACGCTGACCGATACCGGCCGCGCCTATCTGGAGCGCTGCCTGCCGCTCTTGGATCAGTTCGACGAGCTGGAGGACGTGGTGCAGCTGCGCCAGCAGGAGCTGGCAGGCCCCATCCGCATCACTGCGCCCACCGGTTTCGGCAGCCGCGAACTGGTGGAGGCGCTGCAGCCGTTCCAGCAGGCGCACCCCAAGGTGGAGGTAGAGCTGGTGCTGTCCGACCGCCACCTGCCGATGCTGGAGGAGGGGGTTGACCTGGCGGTCCGGTTCGGCGCCTTGAAGGATTCGACGCTGGTCGCCCGCAAGCTCTGCGATATGCGGCTGGTGGTGGTGGCCTCGCCCGGCTATCTGGCGGCACAGGGCGAACCGGCGGAGCCGGAGGCGCTGGCCACCCACAACTGCCTGCTGCAGATGACTTCGCCGCAGCCGGACGCATGGGCCTTTGGCAAGGGCGGTGCGCTGAGGACGGTATCCGTCGGCGGCAGCTTCCGGGCCAACTCGCCCCGGGCGGTGGCGCATATGGCCGCCAGCGGCCTCGGCATTGCCCGCTGCCCGCATTACACCGCGCTGCCGTTTCTGCGCGACGGCAGGCTGCAAGTGCTTTTCGAAAAACAGGAAACCGATCCCTCGACGCTGTATGCCGTCTATCCGTCCAGCCGTCATCTGACGGCGCGTATCCGGGCGCTGATCGGCCATCTGGCGGGCTGTTTCGGGCCGGGCTGACCCGGCGCCGCAGGCAGGGGTTCAAGGCGCTGTTTCATCTTCCCCCAAATACTCCGGGGAGCGCGAGGGGCCGGCCCCTCGCATCCTTGCATGCCGCCGCTGGAAAGGCGCAGGCCCAATTGGGGCAACAATATTGCCCTATTTATTTTATGCTTGAAATATATGTTCAAGCCTGCGTAGGCTTGTCCTGAGGGCTGGCGCGAGATCAGCCGGGGAGATGCGGGCTGCGGCGGGTCTTGGCTTCTGCCGGGGCGGCGTTAAAGTCGCAAGCATTTGATCAAGAACCCCGGCTTCGGGCCGGGGCCTATTCTGGGAGGAAAGACGTAATGAAGACCATTCGGATGCTCGCCATGGCAGCGGCGGTTCCGGCGCTGGCGGCTGCGGCCCAGGCCGACACCAAGATCGGCATGATCACCACCCTGTCCGGCGGCGGCGCGGGGCTGGGCGTGGATGTGCGCGACGGCTTCATGCTGGCGATCGAACAGGACGGCCGCGAGGGTGTCGAGGTAGTGATCGAGGACGATCAGCGCAAACCCGACGTGGCGGTGCAGATCGCCGACCGGATGATCCAATCCGAGAAAGTCGACGTCATGACCGGTATCATCTGGTCGAACCTGGCGATGGCGGTAGTGCCTGCAGCAACCGCGCAGGGCGTGTTCTACCTGTCCCCGAACGCCGGCCCCTCGGCGCTGGCGGGCAAGCGCTGCCATCCGAATTATTTCAACGTCGCCTGGCAGAACGACAACCTGCATGAGGCCGCGGGCGCCTATGCCAACGAGGCGGGGCTGAAGAACAGCTTCATCCTGGCGCCGAACTACCCGGCGGGCAAGGACGCGCTGACCGGCTACAAGCGGATGTACGGCGGCGAGCTGGCCGGTGAGATCTACACCAAGCTGGGCCAGACCGACTATGCCGCCGAAATCGCGCAGATCCGCGCCTCGGGCGCCGACTCGGTCTATTTCTTCCTGCCCGGCGGCATGGGGATTTCCTTCCTCAAGCAATATGCGGGCAGCGGCGTGGACCTGCCGGTTGTTGGTCCTGCGTTCTCGTTTGACCAGGGCATCCTGCAGGCGGTGGGCGACGCGGCGCTGGGGGTGAAGAACACCTCGCAGTGGAACAAGGACATCGACAATGAGGCCAACGCCGCCTTTGTCGCCTCTTTCCAGGAGAAATACGGCCGCCTGCCGTCGCTGTATGCAAGCCAGGGGTTCGACACCGCCAACCTGATCCTGAGCGCGCTGGACAAGTCTGAGGCTTCGGACGCGGATGCCTTCCGCGCGGCGCTGAAAGCGGCAGAGTTCGCATCGGTCCGCGGCGATTTCAAATTCGGTGACAACCACCACCCGATCCAGGACATCTATGTCCGTGAAGTGATCAAGGAAGGCGACGTCTTCACCAACAAGATCATCGCCACCGGGCTGAGCGATCACGCCGACGCCTATGCGGGCGAGTGCAAGATGTAAGACCTGACTCGGGCGGGGGCGTCTGAGGCGCCCCCGCACACGGCAAGACTTCCCCTTCGGAAAATCAAATGACGTATATTCTAGTTCTGGAGCAGATCCTGAACGGGCTGCAGCTTGGCATCATGCTGTTCCTGATGGCGGCTGGCCTGACGCTGGTGTTCGGGGTGATGGGGCTGATCAACCTGGCCCACGGCTCGCTCTATATGGTGGGCGCCTTTGCAGCTGCCGCAGTGGCGGGCTGGACCGGATCGTTCCTGCTGGCGCTGATCGCAAGCCTGGCCGCCGCTGCCGCCGCGGGCGCGCTGATGGAGCTGGTGGTGATCCGGCGCCTCTACCGGCGCGACCACCTGGACCAGGTGCTGGCGACCTTTGCGCTGATCCTGATTTTTTCCGAAGGCACCCGCTGGCTGTTCGGCTCCTTCCCGCTGTTTCTGGACGTGCCGTCTTATCTGTCGGGACCGGTGAGCCTGCCGGGCGGCATCGAATACCCGCTGTACCGGCTGACCATCATCCTGATCGGATTGGCAATCGCCGCCGGGCTGTTCCTGCTGATTGCCCGCACCCGCATCGGCATCCAGATCCGCGCAGGCGAGGCCGACCGCGAGATGATTGCCGCGCTTGGCGTCGATATTTCCAAGCTCTACACGCTGGTCTTTGCCCTTGGCGCGGCGCTGGCCGGGCTGGCCGGCGCGCTGGTCGGCGCGATCCAGTCGGTGCAGGTCGGCATGGGCGAGCCGGTGCTGATCCTGGCCTTTGTGGTGATTGTCATTGGCGGTATCGGTTCCATCAAGGGGGCCCTGGCGGGTGCGCTTCTGGTGGGGATGACCGACACGCTGGGCGGTGTGTTCCTGCCGCAGCTGTTTGCGCTGTTCATGGACCCGGCCAGCGCGGCCTCTGCCGGGGCGTCGCTGGCCTCGATGCTGATCTACATTCTGATGGCGGCAATCCTCTTGGTGCGCCCCTCTGGCCTGTATGGAGGGAGCGCATGATGCTGACCCGTGAAAGCCTTCTCAACTGGGCGATGATTGCGGCGCTGCTGATCGTACCGCTGGCGGCCTGGAGCCTGGACGAGCCCTTTATCATCACGCTGGCGACCAAGGCGGCGATTCTGGCGCTGGCCGGGGTGGGGCTGAACATCGCCCTCGGCCTTGGCGGGCTGATCAGCCTGGGCCATGCGGCGTTTTTCGGGATCGGCGGCTATGCCATGGGCATTCTGGCCGCCCATGCCCAGAACTATGAGCCGCTGTTCGAATGGCCGTTCCTGTTTGAGGGCAGCAACCAGATGCCGCTGATCTGGCTGGTGGCGGTTGTTTTCAGCGCTTGTGCCGCGCTGGTGATCGGCGCGCTGTCCTTGCGCACCTCGGGTGTCTATTTCATCATGATCACCCTCGCCTTTGGGCAGATGCTTTACTACTTCGCGATCAGCTGGAGTGCCTATGGCGGCGAGGACGGGCTGTCGATCTGGGTGCGCAATGAATTTCCCGGCCTCAACACGCTGGATCCGATCCAGTTCTTTGCCATTGCCTATGTCATCCTCTGCCTGGCGCTGGTTTTCGCGGCGCGGCTGGCGCGCTCACCTTTCGGGCTGGCACTGGCGGCGGCGCGGCAGAATGAGGACCGGGTGCAGGCGGTGGGCCTTACGCCGTTTACCCTGCGGCTGACGGCCTTTGTGATTTCCGGCGCCATCACCGGGCTGGCGGGGGCCTTGTTTGCCGATCTGAACCGGTTCGTCAGCCCGACCATGCTCAGCTGGCACACCAGCGGCGAGATCATGATCTTTGTGATCCTCGGCGGGGTGGGGCGGCTCTATGGCCCGGTGGCCGGTGCCGCGCTCTATATCCTGCTGGAGCATCTGCTGGGCGGGATCAGCGATTACTGGCAGATCTTCCTTGGCGTGCTGCTGCTGCTCATCGTGCTGTTTGCCCGCGGCGGGCTGATCGGGGCCATTGCAGGACGGGAGAAGGCGCATGGCTGATGTGGTCCTGAAAACACAAGCCCTGAACAAGAGCTTTGGCGCATTGCAGGCAAGCCGCGACGTCTCGCTGGACCTGCGGCCGGGTGAAATCCACGCGCTGATCGGTCCCAATGGCGCGGGCAAGTCCACCCTGATCAAGCAGATTGCAGGCAACCTGGTGCCGGACAGCGGCACGGTGGAGCTGCTGGGGCAGGATGTGACCGCGCTGGACACGGTGGCGCGGGCCCGGATGGGGCTGGGGCGGACGTTCCAAATTTCTGCGCTGGCGATGGAATACACGGTCCTGCAAAACGCGGTGCTGGGGGCGCTTGGCGGGCGGGGCCGCCCGTTCCATTTTTTCCGCAACGTGATGAAGGACGCGGAGTTGCTGGAGACCGCCCGCACCGCATTGGAGCGGGTCGGCCTGACACAGGACGCAAACCGCCGCACCGCGGATCTGTCGCACGGCCAGCGCCGCCAGCTGGAGGTGGCGGTGGCGCTGACGCTGAAGCCGAAGCTGTTCCTGATGGATGAGCCGATGGCGGGGCTTGGCACTGCCGGGTCCAAGGCGCTGACCGGTTTCCTCGACGGGCTTCGGCAAGAGGCGCCGATCCTGCTGGTGGAACACGACATGGACGCGGTCTTTGCCCTGGCGGACCGGATCAGCGTGCTGGTCTACGGCCAGATCATTGCCACCGGCACCGCGGATGACATCCGCGCCAACGCCGAGGTGCGCCGCGCCTATCTGGGAGAGGAGGACGCCGCATGAGCCTGCTGTCATTGCAAGGGGTTGAGGCGTCGTACGGACCGGCGCAAGCGCTGTTCGGCGTCAGCCTGGAGATCGGCGAGGGCGAGGTGGTGGCGCTGATGGGCCGCAACGGCATGGGCAAATCCACCACCATCAAGACGATCTGCGGGATGCTGGCGGCCTCCAAGGGGGAGTTGCGGTTCGACGGCCACGACCTGCGCCAGCTGCCGTCGCACAAGATTGCGCGGCTGGGGGTCGGTCTGGTGCCCGAGGGGCGGCGCTGCTTTGCGCCGCTGACGGTGGAGGAAAACCTGACCGCCGCGGCCCGCCCCGGCCCCTGGGATATGGCCAAGGTGGCAGAACTGTTCCCCCGGCTGGAAGAGCGGCGGACGCAGGCCGCCGGGTCGCTGTCGGGCGGCGAGCAGCAGATGCTGACCATCGGCCGTGCCCTGATGACCAACCCGCGGCTGCTTATTCTGGACGAGGCGACCGAAGGGCTGGCGCCGGTGGTGCGGCAGGAAATCTGGGCAGCGATTGCCCGGCTGAAACGCGAGGCGGGGCTGTCGATCCTGGTGGTCGACAAATCGCTGAAGGAGCTTTCGGCCATCGCCGACCGTGCGGTGATCCTGAACAAGGGCAGCAACGCCTGGGAGGGCCGGATTGCAGAGCTGCCTGCGGAAGTCGCGGACCGGTTCCTTGGGGTCTAGGCCGCGGCTGCAGCCTTCCTAGCCTGGCGGGGGATGAATGGTCTGGCGCTGCAGGCCGGCACGCAGAAAGCCAGGAGGCTTAAGATGCGTCCCGGCCTGCAGGCCGGCACTCATTTCGCCATCAGCCCCGGCAGCCAGGTGCCCACGGCGGGCTGCCAGACAACCAGCACCAGCACCGCCAGCTTGATCAGCAGGAAAGGGGTGACCGCTGCATAGATGTGCTTCATCCCGATGCCCTCGGGGGCGACCCCGCGCATCACAAAGAGCAAAAGCCCGAAGGGCGGGGTCAGGAGGCCGATCTCCATGGTCAGCAGATAGACCACGCCCAGCACCAGCTCGTTGATCCCCATCTGTGCCGCCAGCGGCACAAACACCGGCACCGTTACCATCAGCATCGAGACCTGATCGACGAAGCAGCCGAGCAGCAGCAGGATCACGATCATGCCGGCCAGCACCATGGTGGGGGTCGGGTCCACCGCGTTGATTGCCTTGATCAGCCCGTTGGTGGCGCCGCTGAAGGACAGCACCTGGGCAAAGGTCTGGCTGGCGGCCATGATGAACAGGATCATCACCGACAGCTTCACGGTTTCCATCAGTGCCTTGCCGATCTTGTCCAGCGACAGTGAACGGTAGGCCGCTCCGGTGCCAAGCGCGGCCAGGCAGCCGAGCGCCGCGGATTCGGTTGGGGTGGCAAAGCCCAGCAGCAGGCTGCCGATCACCACCGCGAACAGCACCGACAGCGGCGCCACATAGATCAGGAAGGGGCGCCAGCGTTCCCCCAGGGTCATTTGCGGCAGATCGTCGGGCGGCGCGGCCTTGGGGTCAAGCAGGCTGCGGGCCACGATATAGATCACAAAGGCCGCCGCCAGCAGCAGGGCGGGCATGACGCCTGCCACCAGCAGCCCGGCGATGGAAATCCCGGCAAGGCTGCCGACCAGCACCGCCAGCGCTGACGGCGGGATCAGCATGGCGATGGCGCCCGAAGCCATGATCGGCCCCATCGCCATGGTTGGGTGATAGCCCCGCTGCAGCATCCCGGGCATCAGGGTGGATCCCAGCATGGCGGTATTGGCGATGGTCGATCCGGACAGGGCGGCAAAGATGGTGCCACCGAACACGGTAACCACCGAAAGCCGCCCGGGCACCCGGGTGACCACCCGCTCGATTGCGTCGATGGCGCGGTGGGCGATGCCGGTCTGGAACAGGATTTCCCCCATCAGGATGAACAGGGGGATCGGCGCCATCTGGAAATTGGCCACCGACTGGGTTGCGTTGCGCGCCAGCTGCAGCAGGCCGCGGTCGCCGCCCAGCACCTCATAGGCGCCGATCATGGTGATGGTAATGAAGGCAAAGGCCACCGGCAGGCCGATCAGCAGCAGCGCCGCCAGGCCGCCGAGCATCAGCGAAAGGGTGAGAATCCAGTCCATGGGCGGTCCTTTCAAAGGCCGGTGAGCGGCGCATCATCCGCGGCGGGGCGGAAAATCCTGAGCAGAAATTCAAACGTGCACAGCGCCATCGACAGCGGCAGCACGGAAAGGGTCCACCATTCCGGGAAGGTGAAGGCGGTGCGCACCATGGATCCGCGGGCAAGGGATTGCATCAGCGCCTGCGCGCCGGCCCATCCGAGGGCAGCGCAGGTGGCGGCACCCAAAAGGCAGGCCGCCAGGGCAACCCGGCGGCGGGCGCGCGGCGGCAGCCCCTGGGTGATCAGATCCACCTGCACATGGGCATTCAGGCGCAGCACCCAGGGGGCGCCGAGGAAGGCCGCCGCCATCAGCCCGTATTCAATGGCGTCGAGCGCGCCGTAGATTACCGGCAGGCCGAGGTTGCGCATCAGAACATTGAGCGGGATCACCAGGGTAATGGCGGCGAGGATGGCTGCGCTGAGCCCGGCCAGGCCGGTGAGCAGCGCGCCGAAACTGCGGTCAAAACGGTTCATGGGCAGAAATGCGGGGCGGCGCCGGGCCGCCCCGGTTCCATCACTTCAGCAGGCAGGCCTGCAGCTTTTCGCCAAGCTGCGGGTCTGTCTTCATCACTTCGCCCCAGCCTTCGGTTTGCGCGGTGGCGCTCCACAGTTTGCCGTTCTCGCCGTCCAGTGTGATGGTCTTGATCCCGGCCTCGGCCTGGGCTTTGGCCTCGGCCTGGTTGCGGGCGATGTTTTCGGCGTTCTGGGCCTCGATCCAGGCGGCGCCTTTCTCCAGCAGGGCGCGCTGTTCGCCGCTGAGCCCGTTCCAGCTGTCGAGGTTCACCAGGAAGTTCACGTCGACCTGATAGAAGCCCGGGTCAACGCGGTAGGCGGTCTGCTCGTGCCAGCCGAGGTCCAGCACCCCCTGGCTGGGCCAGCCGTAGCCGTCGATCGCGCCGCGCTCCAGCGCGGTATAGACTTCGCCCGGCGCCGTGCGCACCAGTGTGGCGCCCAGTTTTTCGAACATGGCGCGGTAGACCGGTGTGGTGCGGATGGTCAGGCCGCTCAGATCCGGCCCCTCCAGCGGCTTCGTCAGATATAGATGATAATTCATGTGATCGCCGACCCGGGCGAGGTATTTGACACCCATCTGGTGCTGGTGGACCTGGTCGATCAACTCGTAGCAGCCATTGGCGCGCTGGTCCTGAATGGTGTTCTGCGCCAGGTGCAGCGCATCGCCTGCGGGCAGCAGGTTCGGATAGTAGGCGGTGGTGTTGTTGGCGATGTCCACGATCCCCGCCTGCACCGCATTGCCCAGTTCAAAGGGCGGCACAGCTTCAGGCCCGCCGAGCAGGTCGATCTGCACGACGCCTACGCCGTTTTCGTTCACCCAGTCAACGAAAGCCTCGAAATCGCGGGAAAAAGTTGTCCCGGTGGCAAAGGCGGTCACCGCCTTCAGCGTGACCTCCCCGGCCTGGGCTGAAGCGGCGGTGAGCGTAGCGGCCCCCAGAAGGGCGGCGGCGGCAATCGTGCGAATGGTCATGTTGTTCTCCCTGGATGTGTGGCGGCGTCCGGACCGGGTGGTTTGCAGTCCCTTGTTTTTCCGGACACCTGAGAAAAAGCCTAGGTTCAGGTCGTTTCACCTTCAAGCACGAAGTTTTAGGCTTCAAGTAAGTTTATATGCAAACGCATAAAAAAGTTTCAAGCGCTGCTGTTTTGAGCGGCTGGCGGGCCGGGTGATTCGGGTTTTCCCCACCATCGGACGGCTTGCGGAGGGCGGGCCAGACGCTTGCCTGAGCTTGTTGCGCTCACGTCTCAGCGCTGCCCGGTGCAGCTTGCGCAGGGCTGATAACGGACGCCGCAGCGTGCCGCGGAAACAGGTTCAGCGGGGCGGCTGGGGCGGTCAGGCGGTGAAGCTCTGGATGGTCTTGAGCGCGCCGTCCAGAGCCTCTCCCTTTTCGTCCTGCAGAGCGGCCTCGCGCAGTCGGACCACCCACTGCGGGCCGTCTTCGCGGGCTGCCACCATACGGGCGCCCTGCATCACCTTGTCGAATTTGGAAAGGCCGCGGGCGTGCGTGTCCGAATAGCCCTTGATCAGGCGGCGGCAGCGGATCACCTCAACCGCCATGCCATAGCTCTGCGGCAGGTGGCCGAGCGCTGCGGCCAGCCATGTGTCCAGATGCGCCTGCTCTTGCGCGTGGCGCAGGCTGCGGCGGCGCCAGCTGCGCATACCGCCGAGAACAAAGAGCAGCACAAACCCGCGTAAACCGTCCGTCCGGATGCGGCGGCCGTTGCTGAACAGCCGGTCGAGACGGGCCATCCATTTCGGGCTGTTTTCCACCCGCGCGCCCAGGCGGGCGGGGAGCAGGCCCGCGATCTCATCGGCGCGGGGATGCAGGTAGTCGGTGAGCGTCATCAATTTGCCCTGCGACCCCATCTGCTGCTCGATGCGGCCAAGGCGGCTGCTGCGGGTCTTGAGATCCGCCACCCGGATCACGTCATCATAAGCCATTGCAACGGCGACGTATTTCGCCGCCTCGCGGGACAGCTCATACCCTTTGTCGGCGCTGTCGCGGTCCAGCACATTCTGTAACCGGGCCAGATATTCGGCCCCGTAGGCCGTGTCCTGAAAGTCCACCACCCTGCGCAGCCCCGGCACAGCCATGTCCTGGACCCTGGCCGGGAACTTGGACACCCGTTCCATCAGATCGCCCCAGGCGCGCAATACCTTGTCCGGGCCGGCAGGCGCGGCCGGTGCTTCTGCGGCTGGGGCGGGCTGCGGCCGTTCGCCGTGCTGTGCCAGGTCGAACCCGGCGGCAAAGGCCCGAAGACTGGCCTCGACCCCCTTGCCGCTTGCACGGACCGCGTCCTCAAACGCCGCGCGCGGGAAGGGCAGGGCGCCTGAGCCTGCCAGGGCGCCGAACAGCGAGGCGGAGATCACTGACCCCGACTGCGCCGCAGCGCTTTCCATGTCCGCCATCACCAGCTTTTTTGCTGCGGTCTCCGCGGCGGCGCGCACCTCATCCGCGTCCGCCATGCCATCCCCGGGCACCATCTTCTCAGAAACTGCCAGCGCCCGGTGGGTCGAGGCGATCAGCGTGGTGCGGTCCGGGGTCACGAAGCCGCGCATGATGGCGCGGCCCGCTTCCATCATCTCGGCAGCGATCATGATGTCCACGTCGCCCTGGGCCGGCGCCAGCGAGAACACAGGATGCGGCACATCGCCTGGCGCCATTTCGACATAGTAGATGGTGGCGCCTGTGCGCTGCGCCACGCCGGCCACCGATGTGGCCTGGGCGCTGTAGCCCTGGCTGCGGGCCAGGGACTCGATCCAGTTGGTCAGCACCCCGCCGCCCTGGCCTCCGACTGCGAGAATGGCGATCTTGATAACGCTGTCCTGGCCGAGGTGTTTGCCCCCTGCGGTGACTGGAAGTTCGATGGACATCAGGCAGTCTCCTGGGGTGCTGCGCCGGTAAAACTGAGGCGCCGCGCCGCGCGGCGGGCCTGCAGCCAGGAAATCAGGCGGCGGCGGACACTGGCCGCCCAGCGTTCAAACCCGCCCGGGTTATGCACAACGCGGGCCTCAAAGAAGGAGGGGCAGAGGATCGCTGCATCCGCCACCTCGCCGCAGTTGCCGCAGCCGACGCAGGACTGGTCGATATGGGCCACCGGATCGTCGCGCAGCGGATCATCCAGCTTCTTCAGCGACAGGGAGGGGCAGCCCGACAGCCGGATGCAGGCGTGATCGCCGGTGCAGACGTCCTCATCGACGCCGAAGCGGGGGATTTCCACCCGCGCCCCGTCCTTCACCGCTTGGCTGCGGAGCGGCTTTTCGCGGCGCTGCCGGTTCAGCATGCATTCCGAGGAGGCGACGATCACCTTGGGGCCGCCGTAACTGGTGGTCAGCGCCTCGCGGATGACCGCGCGCATCCTGGGGACGTCATAGGTGCGGTCGATGTGCCGGATCCATTTGACGCCGGCGCCTTCCAGCGCCTTGGTGATCGGGTTGTTGGTGGATTTGGTGGCGTTCATTGCCCGGCTCGACGGGATGTCCTGTCCGCCAGTCGCCGCCGAATAGTAGTTATCGACAATGATCGCGACGCTGTCGGATTTGTTGAACACCATGTTGCCGATCGAGCTGCTGAGGCCGTTGTGCCAGAAGCCGCCGTCGCCGATGATCGAGATTGCGCGCTTGTCGCCGCCGCCGTCGAAGGCCGCGTTCGAGGCGGGACCCAGCCCGTAGCCCATCGTCTGCCCGCCGATTTCAAACGGCGGCAGCGCGGCAAACAGGTGGCAGCCGATATCGGCGGATATCTGATGCTTGCCCAGTTCCTGCTCGACCAGCTTCATCGAGGCAAAGATCGGCCGCTCCGGGCAGCCGGTGCAGAACCCCGGCGGGCGGATCGGCACGGTCTGGCTGAGGTCCGGGATTTCGGGGCGCGGCACATTCGGCGCCCGCACCTGGTCGGGCAGCAGGTGGGCGGCGTATTTGCGGAAGAAGCCGTCCAGCCCGTCCAGCATCACCTGGCCGGTGTATTCGCCGGCCTTGGGAAAGATGCCCTTGCCCTCCAGCCTGGTGCGGCTGCCCGCCTTGAACAGCATGGCGCCAAGCTGCTGCTCGATGAACTCGGGCTGGCCCTCCTCGATCATCAGCACCGCCTCCTTGCCCTCGCAGAAATCCAGGAGATCGCTTTGCACCAGCGGGTAGGCCACGTTCATCACATAAAGCGGCACATCGGTGTTGCCGCTGACATCGGCGAGGCCCAGCCGCTGCAGGGCGCGGATCACGCTGTTGTACATGCCGCCCAGGCAGATCAGCCCGGCCTTGCCCTCCAGCGGGCCGAAGCGTTCGTTCAGCCCCTGCTCCAGGATGAATTTCTCCGCCGCGGGCCAGCGGTTTTCGATCTTGTCATGCTCGTGCTGATACGACATCGGCGGCAGCACCACGCGGCTGAAATCGCGCTGCGGGTTCGCCAGCGCCTGTCGCACGGTCAGCGGCGGGCGCTGGTTGTCGCGGCACGCGAAGCTGCCTGTCACATGGCAGGAACGGATCCGCACCATCAGCATCACCGGCGTGTGCGAGGCCTCCGACAGCGCAAAGCTGTCGCCAACCGACTTGACGATGGAGGGCAGGTTCGGGCGCGGGTCGAGCAGCCAGAATTGCGATTTCATCGCAAAGGCATAGGACCGCTCCTGCATGATCGAGGAGCCTTCGCCGTAATCTTCGCCGACGATGATGATGGCGCCGCCATTGACGCCCGAGGAGGCCAGGTTGGCAAGCGCGTCGGAGGCGACGTTGACCCCGACCGAGCCCTTGAAGGTGACCGCGCCGCGGATCGGATAATGGACCGAGGCGGCCAGCATCGCTGCGGCGGCCGCTTCGGAGGCATTGGCCTCGAACCGCACGCCGAGTTCACCCAGCAGGTCCTCGGCATCGGCCAGCACATCCATCAGATGCGAGATCGGCGCCCCCTGATAGCCGCCGACGTAGCCGACACCGTTTTCCAGAAGCGCCTTGGTGATGGCCAGAATGCCCTCGCCGGTGAAGGTGCTGCCCGCACCCTTCCGCAGATGCTCGACCTCAGCCTTGAATGATCTTTCGGCCATCGGCGCCTCTTTGGATGTGCCGGAGCAATGTTTCCGGGGTCAGAACTGGTTCACACGCACGTTGCGCAGGATCTTCTGCAGCGTGGCGGTAAAGGCGCGCTGTTCGTCCGGGCTGATGCCGTCGAACATCTGCGCGCTGGCGGACGCCACATGCGGCCACAGCTCCTCGTGGGTTTCCCGGCCTTGCCGGGTCATGAAGATACGGGTGGCGCGGCTGTCGTCGGGATCGGTTTTGCGCTCGATCAGCCCGTCGCGTTCCAGTGCGTCAAGCGCGCGGCTTAGGGTGGATTGCTCCACCACAGCATAGACGGACAGGTCGCGGATCAGCAGCCCGTCCAGCACCGAGAGGACCGCCAGCGTCCGCATCTTGGCGGTGGTCAGCCCATGCGCGGCCATTTCCGCGCGCAGTGCCGCGTTGTAGCGGCCCATGATGCGGTTCATCAGGTAGGGCGGGAAGTTTTCCAGCCCGATTTCCCCCAGCCGCGGCAAGGGTTTGTTCTCTTCTGCAGGTGTGTGCGGGGCCGCGGTTTTGTCTGCCGTCATGCATCTGTCCTTTCTGCCAGCTTCAGGCCGGGTCCGGCGCCGGGCAATATCGCTGCGCACCGGGCGCCATGTGTGGCGCAGTGTCTGCCAGCCTCAGGTCCGCGGCACCAGGGCCAGGGCCCGGATCGGGCTGCCGGTGCCGCGCTTGATCTTGAGCGGCGCGGCAATCAGCAGCGCGCCCTTGGGCGGCAGCTTGTCCAGATTGGCAAGCGAGGCAAGGCCGAAACAGTTGTCGCGGTGCAGCAGGTTGTGGGCCGGGTAGGGCGGCTCCATCCCGCCGGCCTGGCCTGCGTCGGTGCCGATGCACTGGCTGCCCCAGCCGGCGATGTTCTTCGACAGCAGATATTCCACCGCGTCCGGCGTCGGCCCGGGGCTGTGCGGGCCGGTTTCATCCGCGTTCAGAAAGGCGTCCTCGTCATGCGCGCGCTTGTCCCAGTCGGTGCGCATCACCACCCATTCGCCGGCGCCGATGTCGCCGTGTTCCGCCTCCCAGGCCCTGATGTGGCCGGCGGTCAGCAGGAAATCGGGGTTTTCGCTGCTCTCCTTGGAGCAATCGATCACATTGACCGGCGCCACCAGGCGCTGCACGTCCAGCGTATCGGTGTAGCCGTCGCTGTGATCCTTGCCGGTGATCCAGTGGTGCGGGGCGTCGAAATGGGTGCCCGAGTGCTCACCCAGGACCATCCAGTTCCAGGCAAAGAACGGGCCGTCCTCGTCATATTCGCTGATCTTGTGGATCTCGACCCTGGGCGTGTTCTTGGCGAAATCCTCCGGCAGGCGCAGGATCGGCGTCTCGGGCCCCAAGGTGCCGGAGCAGTCCACCACTTCGACTTCTCCCGACAGGATCATCGCGCCCAGTCCGTCCAGTGCATTGGCTGCAGTCATGTTCTCTCTCCTGTTGCGCGCGGTCTGAACGCCGCTTCGTGCTTTTGGTGAAGCACTTCCACGAGGAATATACATGTATTTGCAAATTTCCAAGAGGTTTGATTCCCGGGGCCGCAGCGTGGCCTTGGTTGTGGATGCATTGTTTGCGGCTAGCAGCGGGTGCCCGGACTGGGCCGCGTAGCAGGCGAACAGGCTCGAAAACTTCTTTAAAAGATGTGCGCTTGGTTAGGTTTCCGCGGCTTCCAGGGTGCGGATTCTAGTTTTCATGTGCGAGCAGCGCTGCCCTTTGGGCACCCCGCTGCCAGTCCAACAATATGCATTTGCAATTATTTAGTTGCTGCCATTGATCTTGGTTGACGGCCCCGCGGGCATCTTTGTCTCTTTGAGTGCAGCCGCCGGTCCGTACTTCAGAGCGAAGATTCAGGCGCGCTGTCCAGCGGGCTATAAACCAATTTCATTTCATAGAGCGAGAGCAGAGCGTGGCCGCAGGCGTATCCTGCGGCGATGAAAGACCCGCCCCAAGTCTTGCGGCATTCCGAAAGAGTACGCAGCGGATCAGGAAACAGGAATACGGCCTGTAATCAGACTTATGTAAAATAAATGCTGGGTTCTGCTGAGCGGTTTCCCCCGGCAGGGGCCGGGGAAATACGTCTTCAGGCGGTCAGGCGGTCAGGCGGTCAGGCGGTGCGGTTCGCCTTGGAACCCGTGAACCGGAGCAGCTCCGGCGCCGCCCAGATCGAAGCGGCCGACGATGTCGGTCAGGCTTTGCGATTCGTTCTGCAGCAGCTGGCTGGCGGCAGCAGCCTCTTCCGACATGGCGGCGTTCTGCTGGGTCATGCTGTCAAGCTGATGCATGGCGCCGTCGATCTTTTCCAGCCCGCGCGACTGCGCGCGCACGCCGTCGGCAATTTCCGTCACCAGCCCGGACACCGCCGAAACCTGCTCGATGATGCTGGTCAGCGCATCGCCTGCGCGGCCCACCATGGCCACGCCGTTGGCGACATGCTCCTCGCTGGCAGAAGTCAGCCCCTTGATCTGGCCGGCGGCGTTGGACGCGCGCTGCGCCAGCGCCCGCACCTCGGAGGCAACCACGGCGAAGCCTGCGCCGGCGGGGCCTGCGCGGGCGGCCTCGACGCCTGCGTTCAGCGCCAAGAGGTTGGTCTGGAAGGCGATGTCGTCGATCATGTTGATGATCTTGGAAATCTCCGCCGAGGCCTGCTGGATCTGGTCCATGGCCTCCACGGCGGAAGTCACGACGTCGGTGCTCTGCTCCGCCTCGCTGCGGGCGCCGCGCATGGTTTCGTCCATCCGGCCTGCGCGGTCGGCGGTGTCGCGGATGCCGCCGGTCAGCTCGCGGATGGCGCCTGCGGTTTCCTCCAGCGTGGCGGCTTGGCTTTCGGTGCGGTGCGCCATCTCGGTGGCGGCCCCGCGCTGCTCCTCGGAGAAGCGGCCGACGTTTCCGGCGGCGCCGACCACCTCAGCCATTGAGCCGCGCAGCCGCTCCAGGCTGCGGTTGAAGTTCTCCCGCAGGGTTTCGTAGTGGCCGTCGAACGGCGCCTGGATGTCGCAGGCCAGGTTGCCGCGCTGCAGTTCCGACAGGGCCGCGCTCATGCTTTCGACCACGGCGGCGGTGTGGCGGGCGGCCTCCACCTCGCGGGCGGCGGCCTCATCCGCCTCTTTCAGCTTGCCGCGGAACGTGTCGAGGCTGCGGGCCAGGTCGCCCAGCTCATCGCCGCGGGCGAGGCCCTGGATTCCGGTGTCGTAATCGGCGTCGGCCAGCGCATTGGTGGCCTCGCGCAGGGCGTGGATCGGGCGGGTCACGCTGCGCGCCGCCAGCCAGGAGACGCCAACCGCCGCCAGGAGCGCGGCGCCGATCATCGCGGCCGCGATCATGCGGATGCGCTCCACCACGGCAAAGGCGGTGTGCTCATCGGTTTCCAGCACCAGCGACCAGTCAAAACCCGGCAGGTCCAGCGGCATCACCTGGGCAATGGCGCGTTCCCCCAGCGAGGAGGCAACGCCCGCAAACTGGCCTGCTTCACGCGCCTTGGCAGCCTGGATCTGCGGCGTGTTAGGCATCTGCTGCAGCACCGGGAACAGCCCGCCGACAGAGGACGGGCTGCGGGCCAGCCCGTCGCTGCTGACCACATAGATGTTCTGGTGGGTGCCGCCCGACAGGTTGCTGGTCAGCGCCTTGACGATGCCCGCACTGCCCAGCTGGATTGCAATCACCCCGGCGATTTTGCCATTCTTGGCGAACACCGGCGCGGCCATGAAGGCGGCAGCATCCGCGCTGTGGCTGTAGGCGGCAAAGTCCGCCACCGCGACGCTGCCTGCCTCAGCCTCCAGCGCCGTCTGGAACACCTGCGCAAGGCCGCTGCCCGGGGATTCTTCTATGCCGGTCAAAAAATCCCCCTGCTTCTTGACCGAGTAGACCACCTGCCCCTTGGGGGTGATCAGGTAAAGGTCCTGATAGCCGTTCAAGCGCAGGCTTTGCAGGAAGGTCGGGTGGTAGGTGACATGCGACTGGTTGTAATAGGAGCCGTCGCCCGCATCCGTCAGCTCCTCCCGCTGGTCTGCGGGGTTGGGGTTGCCAGCGGCATAGGTCTGTTTCAGATAGGCGATGGGGTCCTCTTCCTCGACCATGCCGATCACCCGTTCGAAATTGCTGATCGCGCGGAAAACCGCGGGCTGGCCTGCCAGGCTGGACACATCCGAGCGCGCGGCCTTGATCAGGAACGCCAGCGCCTGGGCGCCGGACTTGGCCTCGATCTCCTGGGCGGCAAAGGCGTTTTCCCGGATGCTGTGCTCTGCCATGGAATAGACCAGCACCGACACGGTGACCAGGAAGACACCCGTCAGCGCCACCATGATCAGCGGCAGTTTCAGTTTCAGCGGCAGTTTCGTCAGTCGGGGCATTGGCCAGGGTCTCCTGCGGTCTTTGGCGCCCGGGCAGACCGGGGCCTTGAGGAGACTTAACCCGGAAAGTCCTGAAGAAAGTGTGTACCGTGAACAGCCCGCAAATGAAGTTTTCCGGAATTTCCGCGGAAATGATGCCGCAAATTTGAATCGTGCCTCGGGGCGGCGGTTTCTTGGCAGCAAGCCCTTTACGATAAGGCTATTCTGCCCAATGGATCCTGGTTCGCGGGCGCCAGGGGTGACGCAAACCGGCAGGCTGGGCCATGTTCACATTCGGTGACTTCACATCAGTGAAGTTTCCGCAAAAGTAGGCCGCGGCGGCTGCCTGGCGGCGCCTGCGGCGGGTTTTCACGTTGTCATTCCCGCCAAACCGGACCAAAAATCAGCCATGGACAAAAAAGACCACGACATCCTGCGGCTGATCCAGTCGAATGCGCAACTGACCGCAGAGGCGATCAGCCAGGAGGTTGGCCTGTCGGCGCCTGCGGTTCAGAAACGGCTGAAGAAGCTGCGCGATACCGGCGTGATCGCGAAGGAAATCGCCGTCCTGTCGCCCGCGAAGCTTGGCCGCGAGATGACGGTGATCGTGCAGGTGGTGCTGGAGCGTGAAAGCCGGATGCACCTGGATGCCTTCAAGCGCAAGATGCGGCAGGCGCCGCAGGTCCAGCAGTGCTATTACACCACCGGCGAGGCGGATTTCATCCTGGTGGTCATCGTCAAGGACATCAAGGAATACGAGACCTTCACCCAAGAATACTTCTTTGATGAATCCAATGTCAGCCGGTTCACCTCCTCGGTGGTGATGGACCGGGTCAAGGTTTCGCTCGATATCCTGTGACCCAGGCCGCGCCAGGTTTCACTTTGGAGCGGTCCGGACCTCCGGGTGCAGGTTCCTGTAGGGCACCGTGCGCAGATCGCAGGGGAACACTCCCGGTGCGGCAACCGGGTGGACGGCGCTGGCAAGCGGCTCGAAATCGGCGCGGAAATGGGCGGTGCTTTTGACGCAGACGGTGCGGTATTCTGCCGGCTCCAGCCCGATATGGGTGAAATGCGCCAGATCCAGGCACTGGTTGCGAAGGCTGGTCACCACCAGCGTGATGTCCGCCCCGGTCCCCAGCAGCCGCAGCGCCCCCGTCGGGCCAAGCGCCGCCACCCCGCCGCCGTACATCTCTCCGGTATAGCGGCAGCGGCCGTCGCCAAGCGCGAGAACCTGGAATTCCGCCTCAAAGGGCTGATCGCCTGCCGCGCCTGAGCGTCCGCCAAGTGCTGTGCGGAATTTACCGCCCTGCCCCGCCTCATGTGCCGCCGCGGCGGCCGCGGGGTCATGAAACAGCCCCATCAGCACGCGCTGCGCCCCGGCCCGGGCCAGCGCGGCCAGCAGGCCCGTGGTGTCGGATGTGCCGCCTGCGCCCGGATTGTCCTGCACATCCGCCAGCACCACCGGTTTGCCCCTGTGCGGCTGGCAGGCGAGCTCCGCCGCTTGCTCCGGCGTCAGCATCGGGTGGCTGGACCGCCGCTCCAGCCTGGCGAACAGGCCGGCAATATGGTCCGCGGCCTGCGCTGCGGCCCCGGCGGTCCGGGCATAAGCCACGCAGGAGGGGCGTGTGTCCGGGAAATCCGCCGCGGTGAATCCCAGCGCGATGTCCGCCAGCACGCCTGCCTGCTCCAGCGGCGGCAGCACGGCATACAGCTCCCGCCCCGGAGCGGCGCTGGTGTATTGCGCATGCAGCGGGATCAGATAATCCATCTGCCGGAACGCCTTGTGCAGCCTGCCACCTGCCAGCAGGTGCTGCAGCACCGGAACACAGCGGGCGCCGGTTTCACCCATGTCGAGGTGCGGATAGGTGCGGTAGATCGCGATGTAGTCGGCCAGTTCCACCGTGGCAGGCGAAATATTGGCGTGCAGGTCGAGGCTGACCGCGATGGGCAGCTCCGGCCCGGCCCAGGCGCGCAGCCGCCGCAGGATTTCGCCCTCGCCGTCGGGGTGGCTTTCACTCACCATCGCGCCGTGCAGGTCGAGGAATATGCCATCAAGCGGCCCGGCGGCACGCAGCCCGTCCAGGATCATGCCGCTAATGGTGTCAAAGGCGTGATCGGTCACATGCGCCGAGGGTTCCGCCGCGCACCACAGGATCGGGGCGAGTTCCATCCCGGCCTCCTCTGCCGCGCTGGCAAAGCCTGCGATGGGCAGGTTCATGCCGCGGGTCTCGGCGATTACCGCGTCCCCGTGCAGCATGGCTGGCCAGGAATCCGCCATCTCGAACTCTGCCAGCCCGGCCTTGGTGGTGCCGAAGCAATTGGTTTCATGCTGAAAGCCCGCAATGGCGATCCGCGGTTTGGCCTGCATCATGCCTGTTCCTGCCCCCAGACAGTCTGTCCGCGGCGGATGGTGCGGGCGACTTTGGTGGTTTCGATGGCGTCCGGATTGTCCAGCGGATTGCGGTTCAGCACCGCGAAATCCGCCAGCTTGCCCGGTTCGATGGAGCCGCGCGTGCCTTCCTGAAACACCTGCCAGGCGGCGTCGATTGTCTGGGCGCGCAGAGCTGACAGAACGCTGATCCGCTGCGCCTCCCCCAATCTGCGGCCGCTGGCGGTCAGCCGGTTCACGGCGCAATGGGCCAGGTGGATGGGCCGCGTCGGCGTCACCGAGGCGTCGTTGTGGATGGTGTAGCGCACGCCAAGCCGCTCTGCCGACGCGCAGGGGGAAATCCGTTCTGCCCGCTCAGGCCCCAGGAAAGTGTCGTAATGGCGGTCGCCCCAGAAATGCACATGCGCCGGGAAGAAGCTGACGGTCATGCCGAGCTTTGCCATCTGCTGCAATTGGTCGTCGCGCAAGGCTTGCCCGTGGATGATGGTGTGGCGGTGATCGGCGCGCGGGTTGTCTTGCAGCGCCGCCGCCACCGCGTCGATGAACATCTGAGCCCCGGCATCGCCGTTGCAATGGCAGTGGATCTGGAAGCCCAGATCATGCAGCTTCTTCACTTCGCGGCGGTGTTCGGCGGCATCCGCATAAGACATTCCGCAGGGGTGCACCGGATCCACCGGCTTGTGGTACGGCGCGCTGAGCAAGGCGGTCTGCAATTGGAACGCCCCGTCGGTGAACAGCTTGCGCGGCCCAAGGGTGAAATGCGGGTTGCCGGGCCAGTCCAGCGCATCGGGGCCTTTGCTCAGCGCTGGTTCCAGTTCCCCGATCGGCAGCAGCATCAGGTCATATCCGGGGTCCTGATCTGCGGGCAGCGAGGCGAAATGCTCCAGCATATCCCGCGTGGCCCAGGCGTTCTGGGCGTAGGTGACGCCATGCGCCAGATACTCGTCGCGGCAGCTGTTGAACCCGGCCCAGAAGCGGTCGCGGTCAATCAGGAAATCGGTATCGCCCATCTCCCCCATCGCTGACAGGCCTTCGACCAGCCCGGTCAGCGCGCCTGTATCAGGGTCGCGGCCAAAGCGGCCGCCCAAGGGATCTGGCGTGTCGCGGTTGACGCCGCGGCGCTCCAGCGCCAGCGAATTGGCCGCGCCGTTGTGGCCGGAGGCATGAATGACCCAGACGGGATGCTCAGTTGAGACACTGTCCAGCTCGGCGCGTGTCGGCATTCGGCCCTCGGCAATGGCGGTATTGTCAAACAGCACTCCCATCACCCATTCCCCGGCAGGGGTTTCGGCTGCCTTGGCCCGCAGCCGGTCCAGCGCGGTGGGGATATCCGGGCAGTCGCCGCTGGGGGCAGAGGCCAGGTTGACCCGGAACAGCCGGATGAAGCCGGGATCGGGGAAATGCCCGTGCGGGTCGATGAAGGCGGGGATCAGGGTCTGGCCCCTCAAATCCACTTCATCGGTGCCCGCAGGCATCTGCGCGCGCAGGTCCGCCTCAGGGCCAACAGCGCGGATGATCTCGCCTTCGGTCAGCACCGCCTGGGCGCAGGAATTGGCCGCGTCCATCGTCAGGACAGCGCCGTTGAAATACAATGTGCTGGTCATGGTCTTTCAGGTGTTGAGGGGTTTCGGGCGGAGAGCCGTCAGCTCAAGGGCGCAAGGCAGCGCAACCCGTGGCCGTTTTCGACCTCCCATTGCGGGGTTTGACTGCAGACCTCCTGCGCGAAGGGACAGCGCTCGCGGAACTCGCAGCCCTTGGGGCGGCGCAGCAGGCTGGGCGGCTCGCCTTTCAGGGCGATGCGCTCCAGCCGGGCATCGGGGTCGGGTTCCGGGTTCGCGGACAACAGGCACCGGGTGTAGGGATGGCGCGGCTCCTTGAAGATGGCCTCGGTGGTGCCTTCCTCGACCAGCCGGCCCAGGTACATGATTCCCATCCGGTCGGCCACGTGGCGCACGACATTGAGGTTGTGGGTGATGATCACCATCGCCAGCCCCAGCCGTTCGCGCAGGTCGTTCATCAGGTTCAGCAGCTCCCCCTGCACCGAGACGTCAAGCCCCGCAGTGGGTTCATCCGCCAGGATCAGCTTGGGCTCCAGCGCCAGTGCCCGGGCCACGCCCACCCGCCGTGCCTGCCCGCCGGACAGCTGATAGGGATAGCGGTCGGCGAAATGCGCAGGCAGGTTCACCATCTCCAGAAGGCGTTTGGCTTCGGCGTCCAGATCGCGGTCTTTCATGCCTTGGATGCGGTAGGGTTCGGTGATCAGGCTGCGGATCGTCAGGCGCGGCGACAGGCTGCCGACCGGATCCTGGAACATCATCGCGATGTCCTTGCGCAAGGGGCGCAGCTCCCGTTCCGAGGCGCCGCGGATCTCGCGGCCGTCGAATTTGACCGACCCTTCCTGCGCCGGGGCAAGACCGGCGATTGCGCGGATCACCGTGGTCTTGCCGGAGCCGCTCTCGCCCACCAGGGCATAGGTCTCGCCCGGCTCCACGGTGAAGCTGACACCGGCCAGCACATTGACCGGGCCATAGCTGGTTTTCAGGTTTTTGACATCCAGCAGGCTCATTCTGCGGCCTCCTTGTGGTTCAGCCAGCAGGCGGCGTGGTGGCCATCTTTCAGCTGTGTCAGCGGCGGCACCTCAGCCGCGCAGCGCGGCATCGCCTGGTCGCAGCGGTCGCGGAAGATGCAGCCGCCGGGCAAGTTGGCCAGATCCGGCACCTCGCCCGGGATCGTTGGCAGCACGCGGGCGCGCTCCTTGATGTGGCCCGGGTCGCAGTCGATCAGGCGGCGGGTGTAGGGGTGCTTGGGATCGTGGAAGATCTCGCGCACCTCGCCGCTTTCGACCACGGCGCCCGCATACATCACCACCACCCGGTCGCAGAGCTCCGCGATCACCCCCAGATGGTGCGAAATGAACAGGATGGCGCAGTTGAATTCCTGCTGCAGCTCCTGCAGGCGCTCGATGATCTGAACCTCCAGCGTGGCATCCAGCGCCGTGGTCGGCTCATCCGCGATCAGCAGGTCCGGTTCCGACATCAGCGCCATGGCGATGGCGATGCGCTGCCGCATACCGCCCGAAAACTCATGCGGAAACTGGTTCAGCCGTGCCTCCGGGTCAGGGATGCCCACCGCGCCAAGCATCTGCGCTGCGCGGGCGCGCTTGTCGGCCTTGGGCGCCTTGGAGCGGTGCTGGATATCCAGCATCTGCTGGCCGATCGACAAGACCGGGTTGTGGGTTTGCATCGGGTCCTGAAACACGATGGAGATGTCTGCACCGCGCAGATCGCGCATCTTGCGCTCCGGCAGCTGCAGCAGATCCTGGCCCTTGAACCGCACCTCGCCCTGGCGGAAACGGGTGTTCGGGGCGGTCAGCCGCAGGATAGAGGAGATCAGGGTGGACTTGCCGCAGCCCGATTCCCCGACGATGCCGACAATCTCGCCCTTGCGCACATCAAAGGAGATATCGCGCAGGGCCTTCAGGTCACCGCGGGCGGTCTCATAGTCGACACTGAGGCGGTCGATTTCCAGAAGCGTATCAGTCATCGCTGTTTCCTCAGTTTCGGGTCAACCACATCGCGCAGGGACTCGCCCAGGAAGGTGAAGCCAAGGGTTGCCAGGATGATCGGCAGTCCGCCGCCCACCACCAGCCAGGGGGTCTGGCGGATCAGCGAATAACCGTCCTTCAGCAGTGCGCCCCAGCTGGGTGTCGGCGGTTTCACCCCGAGGCCGAGGAAGGACAGCCCCGCCTCCAGCGCGATCACAGTTGGGATATCCATCGCCGCCAGCACCGCCAGCACGCCGACGATATTGGGCAGCATGTGCACGCCCAGAATGCGCTTCATGCTGGCGCCCATTGAGCGTTCGGCCAGGATGAACTCGGAATTGCGCAAGGTCAGCGTCTGGGTCCGTGCCACCCGGCCATAGGTCGGGATCGAGGTCGCCATGACCACAAACACCACGGTCTGCAGGCTTGGCCCCACCAGCGCCACCACGGCCAGGGCAAACATCACGGTCGGGAAAGAGCGGATGGTGTCGAAGAACAGCATCAGCAGGTTGTCGAGCCATTTCGGCCCGTAACCGGCAATCATGCCCAGCGTCAGGCCAATGGCCATGGCGCCGAAGACAGCCGGCAGGGCAACCTGCAGCGCCACCTGGCCGCCCGCAATCACGCGGGAAAACGTATCGCGGCCCAACTGGTCGGTGCCCAGAAGATGGGTCCAAGAGGGTCCCTGCAGCCGGTCCTTGATGTTCATGCCAACCGGATCGAAGGGCACGATCCAATAGGCGAAGATTGCGCAGAACACGATGGTGCCGACGATGATCAGCCCCATCAGCCCCAGCGGGTCGCGCGCGACGCCGGTGACGATCTGGCCCAGTTCGGAACGGGATTTTGCCATATCTCACGCCCTCCTTATGCTGCCGTGCGGGCACGGGGATCGAGCCAGGCGTTGATCAGATCAGCCAGCGCGGTGGAGACCACAAACAAGCCGGTCGAGATCAGCACCGATCCCATCACGATCGGGTAATTGCGGGTAGTGATCGAGTCGATCACCAGCTTGCCCAGGCCGGGGCGGGCAAAGACGATCTCGGCAAAGACGGCGGAGGATAGCAGGAACCCCATGCCAACGCCGATCACCGTGACCACCGGCAGGATGGCGATGCGCAGCGCATAGACCATCACCACCCGGCGCTCATGGATGCCAAAGGCGCGGGCGGTGCGGATGTGGCTCTCGCCCATCACCTCCAGCATCGAGGCGCGCACCAGCCGGGCGATATAGCCGACCCAGCTGAGGCCGATGGCAAAGGCAGGCAGCACCAGGTGGTCGAGGCGGCCCCAGAACCCTTCGCCTGCGCCGATGGCCGGGAACCACTGCAGATGCACCGCAAAGATCAGCAGCGAAAGCAAAGCGACCACAAAGGCGGGCGCGGCGACGAAGCTAACGGAAAGCGCGGCGGCAATACGGTCGATCAGCGTATTGGGATGCGCCGCGGCATAGGCGCCCAGACCGATGCCCAGAAGCGCCGACCACAGGATCGAGGCAAAGATCAGCGCCAGCGTATGCGGCAGCTGTTCAAAGACAATCGCCGTTACCGACCGGCCCGAGAACACGTCGATGCCCAGGTCGCCCTGCACCAGGTTGCCGTAGAAGATCAGCAGCTGTTTCCAGATCGGCTGGTCCAGCGCCAGTTCCGCCGTCAGCCGCGCCTGCAGCTCTGGCGTGGCGCGCGGGCCCAGCATGATCTGGACCGGATCGCCGGGCACGGCGCGGATCATCAGGAACATGACGGTGACCGCCACGATCAGGATCAGCAGTGCCAGCCCGAACCGCCGGGTTGCATAAAGTAACATGGCCGCATGGCTCCCTTGGTCTCGCGGTGCGGATGAAAACGGCACGGCTGCGCCGCATACTGCAGCCGTGCCAGGTCAGGCCCGGGGGGAGGACCGGGCCTGAGGGGAGAATCAGGCCTTGCCGAAGTAGCGCAACAGCGCCAGCCCGTCGGGCCGCAGCGCCGGCACAATACCTGCCGAGTGGATCACCGGCGTCGCCTCATGGGTCAGGAACCGGTAGGCGCCGCTTTCCTCCATCAGATCCTGCGCCCGCCGGTACATCTCATCCCGTTTGGCCAGGTCGGTCAACTGCGAGGCCTCGGCGTGGATCTTGTCGAACTCCTCATTGCTGAACTGCTCCCAGTTCCAGTGGCCGACCTGTTCGGTGGTGAACCAGGAGGTCGCGTAGTACGGGTCCGGGGTCATCGAGTAGCGGTTCAGCACCAGCTGCAGGTCCTCGTTGTCGGCGCTGGCCCAGAAGGCCCCGGATTCCAGCACGTTGACCTCAACCGTGATGCCGATCTGCGCCAGCGTCGCCTGGATCACCTGCGCCGCGGTGGTGAAGGTGGTCTTGTTCAGCGTGTCGAGCTTCAGCGTGACGTTGGTTTCACCGGATTCGGCCAGCAGTTCCGCTGCCTTGGCAAAATCGGCCTGCGGCGGCACCAGAGACTGCGGACGGTGGCCCGCCAGGCCCGGCGCGATGATGCCGGTCGAGGGCTCGACGGCACCGAAATAGGCGGCTTCCAGGACCGAAGGCACGTCAATCGCGTGCTGGATCGCCTGGCGCAGTTTCTTGTTCTGCAGCTTGGGGTGGTCCAGGTTCATGCCGAGCCATGCATAATAGAGCGACGGATACTCCAGCAGCGTGCCGCCATTGGGCACACCGGCGCGGTAACGCTCGACAGAGCCGAGCGAGACGCGGGTGAAATCCAGCTCGCCTGCTTCAAAGGCGATTTCAGCGGTGTTTTCATCGTCGATCGGCAGGATCTCAATGGTGTCCCATGCCGGGGCTTCGCCCTTCCAGTCCGGGTTGCGCTTGAGCACGGTCTTTTCCTTCGGCGACCAGCTGTCGCGCAGGTAGGGGCCAGATTCCGCCAGCGGATCGGTGGTTGCCTTGCCGCCCGCGGCCTCCCAGGCCTTTTTCGACACGATGTTGCCGGTGATATAGGGCAGCGCAATGGACCACAGCGGCGCAAAGGGTTCCTTCAGCACGATGGTGCCTTCCCGTTCGCCGGTCACTTCCACGTGGCTCAGCGGCCCCATGTCGGGCTTGTTGGGGCTGTCGGTGGCCTCGTCCACGATCCGTTCAAAGCTGAATTTCACGTCTTCGGCGGTCATTGCCCCAAAGCCATTGGTGAACCCGATGTCGTCGCGCAGCGCGAATTTGATGTGGGTGTCGTCGCCCTGCTCGATCATCGCGGCGGCGTCCATCTGCCAGTCCCATTCGCGGCCCGGCTTGTACTGGATCAGCTTGTTGTAGATCGAGGCATGGATTTCCTCGTCGATCACGCCCTTGGAGAAGGCCGGGTCGATGCTTTGCATGTCGCCGTAGGAACGCACCCGCAGGGTGCCGCCTTCCGCCGCCATGGCGCGGCTGCCCAGGCCCATGGGCAGCGCCGCCGCCGCCCCCAGCGCCATGGCGCCCTTCAGAAATCCGCGGCGTCCCAGCGCCGTCTTGGTCCATTCGATCTTCATGGTGTCCTCCCTTGGATCAGATCAGCTCCGCCTGTGCTCCTCCGGTCTGCTTGCGCCTCGCGGCGCGGCCCTTGGCGGGTCTTTCTGCAGGTTTCGGTTTCCCCAAGCCCAGACGGCTTGGTTACAGAAAACGCCTGTTTCGCGGATTGAGGAACTGTGCAAACATGCGCGAACCGGCGCGGCATGCATCATCCCCGCGTCAGTTCGCGAAAGGAAATTGGCCATGCCGGAAAATTTTTCTGAAAACCTGCGTTCGCTCTGCGCCGAACATGGCAGCATTGCGCAAATCTGCCGCGAGGTCGGAATCAACCGGCAGCAGTTCAACCGCTACCTCAACGGCTCCAGCCTGCCCGCAGCCCATAACCTGCGCCGGATTGCCCGGTATTTCGAGATCCCGGAGGCGCGGCTGTTTGCCCCCCAGGCAGAGTTCGAAGCCCAGCTCAGCGACGCCGCCCGCTCTACGCCGCCGGGACCCAGCGACAGTTTTCTGGAGCCATTCCGCGGCCAGCAGCGCAATCTGAAGCGCTATCTGGGCTTTTACCATGCCTATTTCCGGACACCCTCCTGGGGCGAGGGGATCTTCTGCTCCCTGACCCGTTTCATCGAGAAGGACGGGTTTATCCTGTCGCGCAACTTGGAAATTGCCCATGATCCGGAGCAGAGCATCCGGCAAATCTCGCGCTACGAAGGCATGGTGACCCAGCGCGGCAACCGGCTGTTCATCACCGAGCATGAGCGCGCCCATGAGGGCAGCGTGGCGCAGACCATCCTGTTCTCGGCGCACCGGCAGCAGCTGAAATACCTGCGCGGCATGACCATGGGCGTGGCCTGGCGCCCGTTCCCGCGCCCTTATGCGGCGCGGGCGATCTGGAAACGCCTGGATGAGCGGGTGTCGGCGCGCGAGGCGATTGCCGCCTGCGGCGTCTACCCGGTGCGCAGCACGCGGATCGACCCGACCGTCAGGAATTACCTGGAATCCGCGGCCAAAGAGGATCTTCCCGACATGGCTGGAGGCGTCCTGCTCTGAACCGCGCCGGCCAAAACTTTTCCGCAAAAGTTTTGGCATATTCCTTGGTCAAGGAATTTGGCCCGGGTGCGGTCAGCGGCCAGTTCCCTCCAGGGCGTCCTCGTCTCCTTCGGGCATCTCCTCGATCAGCCGTGTCTCCAGCAGCTGTCCGTTGCGGTAGAGCACCGGATAGGCGACGGCGGCGATATGGCTGTTGAACTCGCGCAGGGCGCGCAGCGTCTCCAGGTGGATGTCGGAAGTGTCGAAACTCTCCCGGCCGCCGTCCTGCAGCCGCCGCAGGTGCCGCTTGCGGCTGTCGCGCTCCAT
>NZ_JAHVJQ010000011.1 GCF_019801145.1 Leisingera aquaemixtae | reverse complement strand
GCCGGGCTTCAGAATCTTGCTGGCCAGGTCCGCAAGCCGGCTCGTAACATTCTGACCAGCTGCCCAGCCCAAGTCGGAGGAATAGTAAACAGTCATAGGTGTTCCTTTCGCGGACGGCCGCTCGGAGCCGTTTTGCGAGTGTTCAGTCGTGGCAGGGAAACCGAGCTTTGCCTGATCCCTTCGTCTTTCGCAGCGGGTTCACATGCGCAGCTTCGCACCGCGGACCCGATTGCCCCGGTGAAACTTTGAATGTGCCTGCTCGATGCCGGCATGACTGTTCGAAAGCTGTTTCCGGGACAACACCAAACCCGGCACAGGCCCTGATCAGGCATGAAACCGCCGGTCCGGCCTGTCCTGCTGGTGTATTTCCGCGGATGACCAAGGGTCAGTCCCAGGCCGCATCCGGCTCTATTCGTCCGTATCAGGCTCTGTTCGCCCATGGCTGCTGGCGGGGCCGATTGGCAAGGCTGGGATGCCGGAGGGGCAGGCCCCAATCCTTCCGCCCCCGGCTGCAGCAGGGGCCTCAACAAACGGATTGACGAAGGATGCCCGCCTCATAAATCTTATAAGAGAATACCGGCGCGTGCCTGCCGGCACGGCATTTCTGCATTCACGGTCTTTCTCCAAACGGCATTTGCGGGCAATTGGAACAATGGAAAAACAGGCGGGACCGGTACTGATCTATATCGCGGCCTTTCCCTATTCCGGCTCAACGGTTTTTTCCATTGCCCTGGGAAACAGCCCGGATTTCCTGAATCTCGGGGAGGCCAACTTTCTCGAAAACGACTGGCACGACGACCGGCAGTGCTACTGCCGCAAGACGCTTGCGGAATGCCCGTTCTGGGACAAGGTGAAGCGGCAGACCGCTGCCGGCCCGGATTCCGCACCTCCGTCGCTGCAGCTTGAAAACCAATCGCAGCTGCGGTTCCTGGACAGCCGGGACCTTCCGGTCCCCAAGCGCCTGCTGACCACCCTCGGGGTTCCGCTGCATGCGGTTTTCCGGGAAAGCGACCTCAGGGATTATGCCGGGCGCACAGCGACCTTCATCCGGTCCCTGTCGCAGGCCTTCGGAGCCCGTGCCGTTGTCGATGCCTCCAAGAACCTCCGGCGGCTCGAGGCGCTCCGGCTCTACTCGGACCTCGATATCCGGGTGATTGTGCTCAAGCGCCGGGCGCCCGGCCTGCTGGCGTCCCGCCTCAAACGGGCCAAGAGGCGCAATCCATGGTACTCCTCCCTGGCTGCGCCCTTCTATGTGCTTTGGGTCCTTTATCACCGCTTCGCAATCAGGAGATTGACCCGCAAGATGCGGGAAGAGGAGTATCTGGAAGTCAGCTACGATGACTTTTGCGACGCGCCGCAGGCCTTGGAGCGCCGGATCGGGAACTGGCTTGGCACCGCAGTCAGTTTCGAAATCAGCGGCGGCAACGTGATTGACACCTCAAACTCCCACGCGTTCACCGGCAATGTCCGGATCATCAAGCACGATGAGCGCAGCCAGGGTATCCGGCTTAGAAAATCCGCAGCGCCAGCCCCCGGTTCCGGCATGTTCGAGCGGCTGGCGCTGGCGGTGTCCAAGTGGATTGAAATCTAGGGCCAAGCCCCGTTATTTTCGCACCGCCGCCGCCAAAACCGCATCATTTCAGGGGTTTGGACCGCGCCGGGAACCGGCCTGCCGGGTCCCGGCGGCCGCCATTGCTGAAATCCAGGGAATTTCTTTACCTGCGATGCGGCAAGGCTAAGTAGAGTTTTATAAGGCACTCCTGGCCGCGCGATCCCTTTAACGAGACTGATGCGCTGCGGGACTGCATGGGCGGCAGGCGGCTTTTCCGGGAGGGGCCGGCGCCCGCTGCCCCAAAAGGCAAAGAATGCAACTGTCTGGCAAGGAAACGGGTATTAGGGATTTTTAGCGTGAGAGTTTTTGTTACAGGCCACGATGGCTATATCGGGGCCGTGCTGGTTGGTTTTCTCAAGGAACGCGGGCATCAGGTAACCGGCCTCGATACCTTCTACTTCGAAGAATGCGCGCTGTCGGACGTGCCGCGCCCGGACCGGGTCATCCGCAAGGATATCCGCTCGGTCACGGCTGCCGATTTCGACGGCGCGGACGGGGTTGTTCATCTCGCGGGCCTGTCCAACGACCCGATGGGGGATATCAACCCGGCCTGCACCTATGACATCAACGCCGATGCCACGGTGATTCTGGGGCGTGCTGCCAAGGCGGCAGGCGTGCCGAAGTTCGTGTTCGCGTCCTCCTGCTCGATCTACGGGGCGGCAAGCCCTGATGACGTGCTGGACGAGCAGGCGGAATTCAACCCGGTGACGCCATACGGCGAATCCAAGGTCCGCAGCGAAGCGGCCCTGTCGCAGCTCGCGGACGCCGGTTTCTCACCCGTCTACCTGCGCAATGCAACGGCCTATGGCGCCTCACCCAAGCTGCGCGCGGACCTGATGGTCAACAGCCTGGTCGGCTACGCGTATCTGAGCGGTGAAGTCCTGATCAAGAGCGACGGCACGCCGTGGCGCCCCCTGGTCCATGTCGAGGACATCTGCCGGGCGGTGCTCGCGGCGCTGGAGGCGCCGGCCGGAACCGTTCATGACACCGCCTTCAACATCGGCCGGTCATCGGAGAACTACCAGGTCCGGGATGTTGCCGAGCATGTGGCGCGGATCGTGCCGGACAGCCGGATCGTCTACGAGCCCGGCGGCGGCCCCGATACCAGATGCTACCGCGTCGACTTCTCGCGGGCCGAGACCGGCCTGCCTGGTTTCGAACCGGTCTGGACCGTGCCCGCCGGCATCGAGGAGCTGCTGAAATCCTACCGCCAGAGCGGTCTCAGGATGGCCGATTTCGAAGGCAGCCGCTTCATCCGGCTCAAGACACTGAAGGATCATCTTGCGCAGGCAGCCCTGAACAAGGACCTCTACTGGAACAGCCCCCGGCCGCAGGCGCACTGAGCGATGGAAACCGCCGGCAAAAACAAGGGCGCAGAAACCCGCGGCACTGCCTGCCCGTCCTGCGGGGAAGCGGGCCGGACCGCCGCGCTGTACCGGGCGGAAAACATTCCGGCCCAGAGCACCGTCCTGCTGCCCGACGCGGACACCGCAGGCGCCTTCCCCTCCGGCAATATGGCGCTGCACTGGTGCCCGGCCTGCGGCCTCGCCTTCAATGCGGAATTCGATCCGGGCCTCGTCACCTACGGCGACGGCTACGAGGACTCGCAGAGCCATTCGCAGACCTTTGCCGGCTTTGCCGGGCGCCTCGCGCAGGACTGGGCCGGCCGCTACGGCCTGGCCGGCCGCCGCATCCTCGAGATCGGCTGCGGGGGCGGCGATTTCCTGCGCCTCATCTGTGCCGCCGCAGGCGCGCGGGGGACAGGCTACGATCCGGCCTGCCGCCCGGGCCGGGCGCTGGAGCCTGCCGAGAACATCCGCATCCACCCGGAGTATTTCACCAGCAAGCACGTTCCGGCCGACGCGGATTTCATCGTCTGCCGGCACACGCTCGAGCATGTCGGCGATGTCTCGGGGTTCCTGCGCCTGGTGCGCCGCGCCTGCAAGAGCCGCGCGGTGCGGCTCGGCTTCGAAGTGCCCGACCTGCGGCGGATCCTAGCGGAGGGCGCGTTCTGGGACATCTATTACGAGCACGCCTCCTATTTCACCGCCGGCTCCCTGTCCCGGGCCTTTGCCCTGGCCGGCTTCAATGTCCTGCAGGTCCGCCGCGTCTATCAGGACCAATACCTGGTGCTCGACGCGGCCCCGGCCGGGGCCGCCCCGGACCCGCTGCCGCCGGAGGCGGACGACGCCGCGGACACGGCGGCGCTGATTGCGCATTTCACGGCCGAGGCCACCCGCCGGATCGCCGCCTGGAAGGCGCGTTTCACCGCCTGGCAGCAGGCGGGCAAGCGGATTGCCCTCTGGGGGTCCGGGTCCAAGGCCGTCGGCTTCCTGACCACCATCGGGCTGCCCGGGAGCGTTGTCTGCGTGGCCGACATCAACCCGGCCCGGCAAGGCGCCTACATGCCGGGCTGCCCGATGCCGATCATCAGCCCCGATGATCTGCCCGGGTTTGCGCCCGACGTGGTGATTGTCATGAACCCGGTCTACCGGGAGGAAATTACCGCCGCCCTGACGCTGCGCGGCCTCGCCCCCGAGGTCTGCACTGCCAATGACGGCCCGTCCGAAAGGGTGCCGGCATGAGCAGCGTCCCGCCTTGCCCGGTCTGTGCCGCCGATACCGGCAGCATCTTCTTCGAGCTCGGCAGCCAGCCGGTGCTCATCGGCCTGCTGTGGGAAGAAGCCGGGGCGGCGCGGTCCTGCCGGAAGGGGGACATCTCCCTGGCCTTCTGCCCGGAGTGCGGCTTCGTCTGGAACACCCGCTTCGACCCGGGCCTCCTCGACTATGACCAGCGCTACGACAATTCCCTGCATTTCTCGCCAACCTTCCAGGCCTATACCGAAACACTGGTCGCCCGGCTGACCGAAACCTATGCGCTCCAGGGCAAGACCATTGTCGACATCGGCTGCGGCAAGGGCGATTTCCTGGCCCTGCTCTGCGCGGCCGGCGCGAACCGGGGCTACGGTTTCGACCCGTCCTTCGAAGGCGAGCGGCCCAGTGGCCCGGGCTTTGAGCGGGTTGTCTGGAGCAACAGCTATTACTCGGAAGAGCACGCAAAGCTGCAGGCCGACCTTCTGACCTCGCGCTTCGTGTTCGAGCATATTCCCGATCCGATCGCTTTTCTCAGGATGATCCACCGCTCGATCCCGGATCCGTCCCGCACCGCCATCTACTTCGAGGTGCCGAACATCGACCTGATCGTGCGGCAAGGGTCGGTCTGGGACATCATCTACGAGCATTGCTCCTATTTCGCCCCGGCCTCGCTGGCCCGCGCCTTCACCGAAAGCGGGTTCGACGTGCTGCGGACCGACGAGCCTTACCAGCAGCAGTTCCTGTCGATCGAGGCCCGTGCCAACCCGGCCGGCGCCGGCAGCAGCCCCGGCACCGGGGAAAACCTCGCACAGCTGCGGGCGCAGGTCCGCAGCTTCGCGCAGGGCCAGCAGCAGAAACGCGAGACCTGGCGGGAGCGCCTGCAGCAGTGGCAGCAGGAGGGGCGGTCAGTGGCCATCTGGGGCGGCGGCGCCAAGGCCGTCGGATTCCTGAACATGCTGCAGGACCGCAGCGTGATCCGGCAGGTGATCGACATCAACCCGTTCAAGCGCGGGAAATTCCTGCCGGGCACCGGGCAGCGGATCGTCTCGCCCGAAGATCTTGCGGCAGATCCCCCCGACACGGTGGTGCTGATGAACCCGATCTACAGGTCCGAAGTGGAACAATCGCTTGCGCGGATGGGTATGGGGCCTGTACTCTTTGAAGCGTGATTTTGTACGGAATGGTGATTTTATGAGTGCTCCAATTGGTTCATTTCCCTGCCGTTTTTGCGGAACACAAGTCCGCCACTCCCTTGTTGACCTCGGCATGTCGCCGCTGTGCGAGAGCTACGTTGCAGCCGCGGATTACGCCAAGATGGAGCCGTTCTATCCGCTCCATGCCTTCGTCTGCCACAACTGCTTCCTGGCCCAGGTGGACGAGTTTGTCCCGGCCGAACACATCTTCTCGGAGTATGCCTATTTCTCGTCATTTGCCGACAGCTGGGTCGCCCATGCGCGGCAGTACTGCCACGACATGCAGGCACGGTTCGGGCTGGGCGCCCAAAGCCAGGTGGTCGAGGTCGGCAGCAACGACGGCTACCTGCTGCAGCATTTCGTGGAGATGGGCGTGCCCTGCTACGGCATCGAGCCCGCCGCCAATGTCGCACAGACCGCCACCGGAAAGGGGGTGCCGACCGAGGTCGCGTTCTTCGGGGCGGACACGGCCCGGCGGCTGGCCGGCGCGGGGCGCGGCGCCGATCTGATCCTCGGCAAGAATGTCATGGCGCAGGTGCCGGACCTGAACGATTTCGTGGCCGGGCTGAAAATCATGATGCGCCCCGGCGCGGTGATGACCATCGAGTTCCCGCATCTGCTGGCGACCATGGAAGGCAACCAGTTCGATCAGGTCTACCATGAGCATTACTGCTATTTCTCGCTGACCGCGGCCAAGCGCATCTTTGCCCACCACGGGATCACGCTGTTCGACGTCGAGGAGCTGCCGACGCACGGCGGCTCCCTGCGGGTTTTCGGATGCCGCAGCGAAGACGAGGGCAGGCCGGCCACCGCCCGGCTCCGCGCCTTCGAAGAGCGCGAGACGGCGGCCGGGCTCGGCCGGATCGAAACCTATGCCGCCTTCGCCGAACAGGTGCGCGAAACCAAGCGCGCGGCGCTCGCGTTCCTCATCGAGGCAAACCGGGCCGGCAAGCAGGTGGCGGCCTATGGCGCCCCCGGGAAGGGCAACACCTTCCTGAATTACTGCGGCATCAAAACCGACCTGATCGCCTATACCGTCGATCGCAACCCCTACAAGCAGGGCCGGTTCCTGCCCGGCTCGCGCATCCCGGTCTTCGCGCCTGAAAAGATCGCGGAAACACGGCCGGACGTCATTGTCGTCCTGCCCTGGAACTTTTTCGGCGAGATCTCGCAGCAGCTCTCCTACACCGCGGACTGGGGCGCCGAAATCGTCCGCTTCGTGCCGGAAGTCGAGACGCTGAACGCACGCCTCCCCAAACGCGCCTGATCCGGGGGGACCGCGCACGGGGAGACCACAAACGGAGGACGGCAGATGAAGGTAGTCTTGTTTTGCGGCGGCCAGGGAACCCGGCTCCGCGACTATTCCGACCAAATCCCGAAGCCGCTTGTGCCGGTGGGCGGGCGCCCGATCCTGTGGCACATCATGCGCTACTACGCTGCTTTCGGCCACACGGAATTCATCCTGTGCCTCGGCTACAAGGGCGAGACGATCAAGCGGTTCTTCCTCGACTACGACGAATGCCTGACCAATGATTTTATTCTCGAGCAGGGCGGCGCCAAGATCCAGGTGCTCGGCAACGACATCAGCGACTGGCGCATCACCTTCGTGGACACCGGCCAAAGCACCAATATCGGCGGCCGCCTTCTGAAAGTGCGCGAGCATCTCGAAGGCGAGGAGATGTTCCTTGCCAATTACGCCGACACGCTGACGGACATGGACCTGAACGCCATGATATCCGAATTCTCCGGCACCAGCGCCGTGGCCGGATTCTGCTGCGTGAAGCCGCCCTATTCGTTCCACCTCGTGTCCTTCGGCAGCGAGGGGCTGATCTCGCGCATTTCGGACGTGAAGGAGTCCGGCATGTGGATGAACGGCGGCTACTTCGTGCTGCGCCCGGAAATCTTCGACAAGCTCCACGAAGGCGAAGAACTGGTCATCGAAGGCTTCGACCGCCTGGTCCGGGAACAGCGGCTCTTTGCCCACCAGCACCAGGGGTTCTGGACCTGCATGGACACCTTCAAGGAAAAGCAGGCGCTCGACGACCGGGTCGCGGCCGGGGATACCCCCTGGCGCGTCTGGAGAACGGACTAGCCATGCAGGGCCTCCGCTTCGGCAGTCTCCGGACCATTCTCTGCCTCGGTGCGCACAGCGACGACATCGAAATCGGCGCCGGTGCAACCCTGCTCCGGCTGGTGCGCGAGAACCCGGACGCCCGGGTGGTCTGGGTGGTGTGTTCGGCCGCGGGTGCGCGCGGCGGCGAGGCCGCAGAAAGCGCCAACCGGTTCCTGCAGGGGGCAGGCGGCTCCGACATCCGCCTCGGGGAATTCCGGGACGGCCATTTCCCGGCCCAGATGAGCAGTCTCAAGAGCTATTTCGAGGCGCTGAAGCCGCTCGATCCGGACCTGATCCTGACGCATTACGGCCAGGACCTGCACCAGGACCACCGGGCCGTTTCGCAGGCGACGTGGAACACGTTCCGCAATCACACCATCCTGGAATACGAGATCCCCAAGTGGGATGGCGGCCTCGGCTCCCCGAATGTCTTCGTGCCCGCCTCCGCCGCTGACACCGACCGCAAGATCGCGGTGCTGACATCCTGTTTTGCGTCCCAGGCGGACAAGCACTGGTTCGACGACCTGACGTTCCGGGGGCTGATGCGGCTGCGCGGGCTGGAATGCAACGCTCCGGAGCATCTGGCGGAAGGCTTCTATGCCCGCAAGATCAGCATCGGCGGCCTGCCGCTGGACTAGCCGCTGCTGCGGCAGGCTGCGGTTTGCGGCGGCAGCGGCACCTCTGAATTGACAAAGCCCTTGGAAATTATCTCCACCTCGGCACAGGTCGGGATAGGAACGTTTCGACCGCACGAATATCAGCTTCGAAATCGACCAACAGTTTTGCACGGAACTCGGTAGATATTGCCGGAGGAGGGGCTTGTTTTAGGAATAGTTCGCGTTTGATTCCGACTTTTCTAAGAATGCGCACTAGCCATTCCATGTCCATGCGGTTTAAGCGGCTACGCACGTATTTCGCCTTCTTCACCAGCCAAAGCGAGCGTGGCGCACCCTGTGTTGTGCGGACCCGTTTTGTTTCAATATACGTATCATAATTGGTTGAATCGACACCCATAAAACCGAGCAGGGACTGTAAGAACTCTTTCATATGTTCAGGGGATTCAAATATCTCTTCGTATATTCCGACCAGCACCTGATCTGGCGGGAAGTACTCAAGAACTTGCGACAACAACTGCGCGTAACGGCTGTACTCAAGAATGACCTCTTGATCGTAGATTGCTTCTTCGAAAGGCAAAACCGTTCGACCGTTTTCGACAAACATGCGGTAGTTTGAGATCATTCGGTCAACCGGATTCCGGAAAATTATGATGATCTTCAAGTCGGGGTTATAGCTATGAATGCGCTGTAACGTTTCGCTCTTGAGGATGTAGGAAGTACTGATTTCCCCGGCGGCATGATATTGTTCTGTGCCGGTGAACAAATCTTCGTACCATTGCTCGCCTCGGTCATAGAACTTGTCAAAAAAGAAGACTTCTTTTTGATCCTTCGGCAAAAAAACATCGGGGTGTTTTCTCAAGACAGAATCGAGCCATGTTGTTGCGCATTTAGGGGGGCCGACCCCCAAGAAAGTAGGCGCTCTTTTCCCCCCCCGAACCTGACTGTTCAATGTATCCTCCCTCGTGATCCTCCCCACTGAAGTAGTCCGCCGTTATGTTTAGGAAAACGGGAACGGGCTTTGTCAGGTTGCTGATGTCAGGCTGAGTTTTTCGGTGATGGCGAAGATCAAGCGGTCAATTCGGCGGAACAGCCGGTCCATGATCTTCTCGCGTCTTCGGGTATGCCGGTGGGAGGCCTCGCTTCGGTTGTTCAAGCCCTTGTGCTGGCAATGCTCGATTCCGGGTGCGGTCTGTGCCTTGGCTGCACCCTAGGATCGCAGTTTGTCCGTCACCAGGACACGGGGCTGGCCCACCGTTTCATGAGTTTCCGCAAAAAACGGAGGGCAGCGGCCTTGTTGCGTCGCGATTGGATCAGGATTTCGAGCACATCGCCCTTGGCGTCGGCGGCCCACCAAAGCCAGTGGCTCCGCCCCTTGATCCGGATCACGACTTCATCGAGATGCCATTTGTCCGCCGGCGCTGAACGGTCCCGGCGGATCTTTGCAGCAAACTGATGCCCGAACCGGTTCACCCAGTCACGGATCGTCTCGTACGAAACCGTGACACCGCGTTCCGCCAACAGATCTTCGACGTCGCGCGGGCTCAGAGCGAACCGATGGCAGGCCCAAAACGGCGTAACCAATCACGCTCCTTGGAAACCGGAAGCCTTTGATCCGGAACATATCTTCGATGTTCAGCATGACAGTGAACGACCCCGCCGATGCGGCGTCAGCAACCTGACAAAGCCCTCTTGAGATGAGCCATCAGAACGACGGAGACGAGAGAGATCACGAGAAAGGAGAGACCTCTCGCTCAAACCCCGTCAATCAAGATATCCAGGGCGCGCTTCAGCTCGTCACGGTGCTCTTCAAGCGATCCGATGGGCTCTCCCAACTCCGTCCCTGCAACCGCGGCCAGTTCCTGAACCCGGACAATCCACGTTGCCGCTTCGGCCTCGACAGATGGCGTCAGCCCCGGGAAGGCCGCGTACCGGCCCGCTTCACGCAAAGGCGCCACGATGCGCGACGCGTCGATCCCGATCAGATCGGTTTGCAAGTCCACGACAAGTTGCCCGCCGTTCAGGCGATAAAGATCGAACTGCGCCATTGGAGCCGCACCTCAGAAACTTCTGTACCGGGCGAGCGGCAAACCGTCTTTCGCAACCTCATCGGCATAGGCGCTGATCGCCGCACTGTTCTCCTCACGCCAGCGCCGGTTCCGTTCAACCTTGGCGGCCTCGGCAATCGCCGCCTCTGCAAGGCGCGACATATTCAAACCCAGCGACCGGGCCGTTTCCGCCACATCTGCGTCCAGCGTGAGATTGACCTTAACACGTCCCATCGAAACCTCTCGGAAAATACGTATATTACAGGAGTATAATCCTTACGCCTCTTCGAAACAAGATGAGCCTGACATCAGCAACCCGGCAAATCCACTCGTAATGATGATTATGTGAATTTTTCGCGACCAATGAGTTTCTTGGCCCTAAAACAGAGCGAACATACCCATGAACGCGATCGGTGAAAACGCAGCCAGCACCATTTTGCGCATGTTGCGGATTTGCGCAAGGGCAGGACATTTCTGCCGTCCCGGCGGTTTCTACCCTTGCCCGACCTCGTGCGGACATCAGCACCGCGCAACAGTGACTTGGTTTCCTCTGGGGCACATGCGGATGCGGGATATCCGTGTGAAGCGCCGCGGCGCAGTCGTAGCGACCGCCGAATTCCCATCCGGCCAACGCCAACAACGCACCTGTAACACCAGTGGCGTTTGTATTGCCCGTTATAAATAGAATGATGGTGGTAGTCCGGGTACAGCTCAGCAGCAACTTGCTTGCCGTCAGCACCTCGCCCCGATGAACGCCTCGGCCTCAAGGCTGATGTAGCCGGTGTGATTAGAAACGCGCCGCGCCTCGGCGTTTCGCGCAATCTTGACCGGTCTCCCGTGCTTGTCAGTCTTCGAACCTTCGCCGTAATCTCTGTCGCGCCCTCGTCCTCCCGCGCCAGCCGAGTTTTGTTAGCTGCACAGATCGTCAGGCCGACCCTAGAATCCGATGACGCATTGCAGCCTGCTTGCACGCCAGGCTTAGACTGCTGAAAGCCGCTGTCCTTGTCAGTCCTTACGACAAAAGCCGGTCGCCGCGCTCCCCTCCATGCGACCCTTGGACAGCCAGCAGTTCCAAAAACCGTAAGTTTTCTTGAAGCTGTTCAATCCGCAAGCTCCTCCTCATCGAGGCCCAGCTGAAACGCCAGCCGCCCCCGGGCAAACTCACGCACCTGCTGGCGCAGCTCCGCCACGTCATTGCGCAATTGCTCCACCTCGGCCCTGGCCGGGGCATAGCTGTCCCCGGTGAATACCCCGCGGTTCATCGCATAGGCGATCTGGTTCACGTTCGTGGCCAGGCCCTGGATCTGCCGCAATCCTGACATGAACCGTCGGCGGTCCCTTGCCGTTGGCTGCGGCGAAGCGCACAGCCGTGCGGTCAAAAAAATGGCCGCCCAAGTGGACGGGGCAACCCCCGCACGTGCCGCATCCTCCGACAGTGTGTCACGCACATCCGGCGCCAGGCGGACCGTGACTTTTCCTTCGCGGCGAGCCCGAGATGAGGACCGCAGAGATTCTGTCGGGGCCACTTCATCTCCCAGAACGATACCGATCAGCTGACCCAGAAGTGCCGAAACAGTTTGCCCGTTAGCTGCAGCCAAAGCTTCAAGCTTGGAGTGCTGGTCAGGGGGCAAGTAGGTCTTTGCTTGTTTCTTCCGGGTCGGCATTTCAATCAAAAGTAGTCTACCTGCTGGCGATACGCCTATCCTGCATTATTCTCCTTGGCAAGCGGATCTGTGGTCCGGGACCACATCCGGCAGAATTCGCCGGCCAGACACTCCGTCCCGGGCTCAGAACAGGAAGTCATCCGCCGCCAGCTGCTCCGGCAGCAGGCCCTGCAGGAAAATCTGCCCCGATCCGGTGGCGATCAGCGTGCCGCCGTCCTGGCCGCGGACCTCCAGATCCTGGAACCCGGCAGCGGCGGTGCCGCCCAGGCTGATCAGGTCGCTGCCCGGGGTGAAATCCGCAATGGTGTCGCGGCCGTGGCCGGCGGCAAAGACAAACTCATCGGCGCCCGCGCCGCCCGCCAGCAGGTCATCGCCGCCGCCGCCATTCAGCAGGTCGTCACCGGTGCCGCCCCAGATCCGGTCGCGCCCGCCCTGCCCCAGCAGGCTGTCCGCGCCCGCTCCACCCCACAGCCGGTCGCTGCTGCCGCCGCCCAGCAGCCTGTCCGCCCCGCCCTGGCCGCGCAGCTGGTCCGCCGCCGCGCCGCCCGCCAGCCGGTCGCCGCCGCGGCCGCCTGCCAGCTGGTCGCTGCCGCTGCCGCCCTCCAGCCGGTCGCGCCCGCCCTGGCCCTCCAGCAGGTCATCGCCGGTGCCGCCGCTGAGCGTGTCCCGCCCGGCGGCGCCCGCCAGCCGGTCGCTGCCGCCCAGCCCGTAAAGCACGTCGGCGCCGCCGCTGCCCGACAATTGGTCGGCGCCGCTGCCGCCCCAGAAGCTGCCGCCCGGCAGGCTCACCCCCAGGTCCTGCCGGTCCGGCGCGGCAAAGCGCAGGGCCGGGTCGAACACATCCTCCAGCGTCAGCGGGGTGCCGCCGGCGCTGTTCACGGTGATCCGGGTGTCCCCGGCCTGCAGCACGATGCCGCCGGCTGTTTCCCCGGCCGCCAGCTGCGCCGGGCTGTAGAGGCGGTCAAACGCCGACAGGTCCAGCAGGTCGGCGCCGGGGGTGAAATCCGCCACCGTCACCGCCGCCGCGTCCGGGGTGATCACAAAGATGTCGTCCCCGGCGCCGCCCGCCAGCCGCCCGCCGCCGGCCCCCGCCACCAGCACGTCATCGCCGCCCAGCCCGAACAGATCCGCGCCGCTCTGCCCGCCCATCAGCAGGTCATCCCCGCCGCTGCCCGCCAGCGTCCCGGCGCCGGGCTCAGCGGTCTGCACCACGCCCAGCTCCGCCAGCGGCAGGCTGAACCGGCTGATGCCGCCCTCCGCCCCGGAGGCGGCAAACACCTGCAGTTGGCCATCCACCGCCGCCGCTTCCAGCGCGGTCACGTTCTGCAGCCCCATCCCGGGCGCCTGCTCCAGCGCCCGGAGGTGAATCAGCTGCCCGTCCGGCGCCAGCCGGAACAGGCTCAGCCCGCCATCATTGCCCGCCGCAACCACCAGCACGTGGCCGTCCGCCTCCGCCACCGCCAGCGCCGCCAGGCCGCCGAACCGGGTCTCCTGGGTGTCATTCACCTGGCCGGCAAAGCGCAGGCCGCCGCCCGCGTCCAGCTCCATCACGCTGATTGAGCTGCTGCCCGACGCGCCCGCCAGCACCCAGGTCCGCCCGCCGGCCTCAACGGTTTCCAGCGCGGTGATGCCAGAGACCGCCAGCCCCTGCTCCAGCCCCAGTTCCCCGGCCGGCGACAGGCTGCCGTCCGCCGCATCCGCACGGTAGCTCCGCAGCCCCTGCGCATCCGCCGCCAGCAGCACCGGCCCGCCCGACCCCTGCACCCCGGCCAGCAGCGCCGCGCCCTCCAGCGCATAGGCCGCATCGCCGCCCGCGCGGCCCGCCGCCGCTTCCGCCGCGCCCGCCGCATCCAGCCGCCAGCCCTGCAGCCGGCCGCCGGCCTGGGAGACGCCGTAGAACGCGCTCTTGCCATCCGCCAGCTGCAGCACAGCCGCCGCGCCGAACCCGCCCGGTTCCGCCGCGTCCAGCGCCGCGCTGTTCTGTCGGCCCAGGCTGCCGTCCGCCTGCAGCCCCCAGGAGGTGAAGGCGCTGCCCGCGGTGCCCTCCTGCACCAGCCGCAGGCTGCCGCCCGCCTCTGCCAGCTGGAAACTGCCGGTGCGCAGGGAGGCCTGCCCGTGCAGCGCCTGGTCCTGCAGCTGCGGCAGCCGGCCGCTGCCGTCCAGCCGCCAGCAGCTGATGCCGCCGTTCATCCCGGTGATGGCGTAAAGCGTGGCCTGCCCGTCCTGCACCGCGATCTCCAGATCGCGCAGGTCGCTGCCGAAAATCAGATCTTCCGTGCCAAACCGTCCGCTGAATGCCAGTGCCATGGCCCGCTCCCTTGCGTCTCAAAACCCAGGCGCGAAGCTGGCGGGCGGGCGCGGCGCAAATCAGGAAGCAAAACAGGCAAAATCAGGGACATTGTTTACAGATTGACGACAATTTCGCGAACAAGCCGGGAACGGGAGCGGAACATGCCCAGCCCGCGGGCAGGCCCCAAGGGGGGTGTTGCGCACCCGGCGTACGCCCCGTTAGCGCCGCCTTGACGCGGCTCTGGCAGTCTGGCGCGCAAGATCCCCCTCTGCCCCGCAACAGGAGCCCCGCCATGACCCAGGCCTCGCCGATCCTCGCCCTGCCCTATCTGATGCCCTCCCAGGCGCAGAAACATGTGACCCACAATGAGGCGCTGCAGATGCTGGATGCGCTGGTGCAGCTCAGCGCCGAAGGCTTCGATGCCGCCACGCCCCCCGCCAGCCCGGGCCTGGGCGAAACCCATGTGCTGGCGGCCAGCCCCTCCGGCGCCTGGGCCGGCCACGGCGCGGAAGTCGCGGTCTGGCAGGGCGAGGGCTGGCTGTTCCTGGCGCCGCGGCCCGGCTGGCGCGCCTGGGGCGCGGCCGAGGGCGAGCTGAGGATCTGGGACGGCAGCGCCTGGATCCTGCCGCCGGCCGCAACCCAGAACCTCGCCCGCGTCGGGGTCGGGACCACGGCGGATGCCGCCAATCCGCTGTCGGTTGCGGGGCCCGCGACGCTGCTGACCCACTCAGGCAGCGGCCATCAGCTGAAGCTGAACAAGGCTGCCGCCACCGACACCGCCGCGCTGCTGCTGCAGACCAGCTGGAGCGGCCGCGCCGAGATCGGCCTGGCCGGCAATGACGATCTCTCGGTCAAGGTCTCCGGCGACGGCAGCAGCTGGCACACGGCGCTGACGCTGGCCGCCGCCAGCGGCTATGCGGGCCTCGGCACCGCCAGCCCGGCGGCGCATCTGGAGATTGCCGGCGGCAGCGCCGACTACCTGCTGGCCGGCAGCGGCAGCCCGGATTTCCGGCTCGGCGCCGATGGCAACGGCAGCTGCGCCGGCGCCTGGACCGGCGGCGGCGCCGATTACGCCGAATGGTTCGAATGGGCAGACGGCAACCCCGGGGCTGACGACCGCCGCGGGATCTCGGTGGTGCTGGAGGGCGCAAGGATCCGCCCCGCGGACCCCGGCGAGACCCCCGCCGGCGTGATCAGCGCCAGCCCGGCGGTGATCGGCGACGGCGACATGGGCGCATGGAAGGGGCGCTGGCAGCGCGACGATTACGGCGCGCTGCTGCGCGATGCGGAGGGGCGCCCGCTGGAAAACCCCGCCTATGATCCCGCCCGGGCCTACCTGCCGCGGGAGGCGCGCCCGGAATGGGCGCTGGTGGGGCTGCTCGGCAAGCTGCGCTTGCGCCGCGGCCAGCCCGTGGCCCCGGGCTGGATCCGGATGCGGCAGGCCGCGCCGGAGGTGGAGGAATGGCTGGTCCGCTGATGCCGGGCCCCGCCTGCGCCTGCCGCAAGTCAGTCGGGCCAGAGCTCCCACATCTGCAGCAGGGTGCGGCGGGCAAAACCGGTGAACTTCCCCCCGGCATTAGGATAGCTGGTCAGCTCGCCGAATACCGGCCCCCGCGGGGTCAGGTAGAAATCCAGCCGCAGCAGCCAGGGCAGCCGCCGCGACAGATGCTCGGCCATCGCAATCAGCGCGCCGTAGCCCGGCGGCACCGTGAATTCCGCCGCCTCGGGCCAGCCTTTCTCCGCATGCGGCAGGCGGCGCCCCTCGCGGTCCACCGTGGCCAGGCTGCGCTTGCCGCCCGGGGCGTTGCGGTCATGCACGCAGACAAAGCCGGCATGGCCGCCCGCGGCAAACACCTTGAAATCGCGCGGGATCACCAGCGCCGGATCCTCTGCCGCCTGCACATCCGCCAGCAGCTCTTCGGCCATGACCGGCACCGGGGTTTCGAAGGTGCGGCCGTAGAGCGCTTGGGCATAGCCCGGCAAATCGCCGCCGCAGGCGGCCCGCCCGATATGGTCCCAGCCCGCCGCCGCCACGATCACCCCCCTGCAGGAGGACGCATTCTGCGGCTTGACGACCACCCGCTCCGGCAGCCCCGCCCAGTCCAGCGCCTCCAGCCGGGGGGCAGCCTGGTACAGCCGCGGCAGCGGCAGGCCCAGGTCTTCGACATAGGCCCGCATCGCCATCTTGCGGCTGAGCGCCGAAACATGCGCATGCACCTGGCTGCGGGGCGCCTGGTACCAGGACTGCAGCCGCGCCCGCATCCGCGGCCGGAGGCTGCCCCGGCCTTCGGCCTGCAGATGCGGCAGCAGCCCCCAGGGACGGCAGAACAGAGACGCATCCAGCGCGCAGGCGGCCGCGGTCAGCGCCAGCCCTTCGGCCCTGGCCCCGCCCTGCAGCGCCCGCCGCCCCGCGCGCAGCAGCACCCGCGCCCGGCCGGGGGCCGCCGGCCGCGGCACCCAGGCCTGCGCGCCCGGCCCGTCCGTCTGCAGCAAAGCCCTAGCCCTTGGCGCCCTGGCCGCGGGCATAAACATCCTCGTAGCGGATGATGTCATCCTCGCCCAGGTAGCTGCCGGTCTGCACCTCGACCAGCACCATCGGCACCTTGCCCGGGTTCTCCATCCGGTGCACCGCGCCCAGCGGGATGTAGACCGACTGGTTCTCGGTCACCAGCTTGACCTCATCGTCCACGGTGACCTTGGCCGTGCCCTCGACCACGATCCAATGCTCGGAACGGTGATGGTGGCTCTGCAGCGACAGCGCCGCGCCGGGATGCACATGGATCCGCTTCACCTGGAAGCGGTCGCCCACCGCCAGGCTCTCGAACCAGCCCCAGGGGCGGTGGTCCTTGGGAAACTCGGTGGCCTGTTTCGCCGCCTTCGCCTTCAGCGCCGCCACCGCCTGCTTGACGTCCTGGGCGCGGGAGGCATCCGCCACCAGCACCGCATCGGGCATCGCCACCGCAATCACGTTCCTGAGGCCGATGCCGACCAGCTCCAGCTGGCCGTCCTCCGAGCGCAGCAGGCTGTCTTCGCAATCGATCGCGGTGGCATGGCCCGTCGCCGCAACGCCGTTTTCATCCCGCGCCCCCTCGCGCCAGACCGCATCCCAGCCGCCGAGGTCGGACCAGCCGCCGGCAAAGGGCACAACGGCCAGATTGTCCGCCTTCTCCATCACCGCATAGTCGATCGAAATATCCGCGGCCCCGGCCCAGGCCTCCGGATCGAGCCGCAGGAAGCCGAGGTCGGGCTGCCCCTGCGCCACCGCCCCCTGCACCGGCGCCAAGAGCTCCGGCGCGTGCTGGCGGAAGGCGGCCAGGATGGCCTTGACCGAAAACAGGAAGATGCCCGCGTTCCACAGGAACCGGCCGGAGGCCAGCATCTTCTCCGCCGCCTTCTGGTCCGGCTTTTCGACAAACCGCTTGAGTCCGATGGGCTTGGGCTCGAAACCGCCGGGATCGCCGTCGAGCTCCAGATAGCCGTAGCCGGTCTCCGCCCGGTCCGGCTTGATGCCGAAGGTGACGAGCTGCCCTGCGCGCGCCGCCGCCTCGCCCGCCGCCGCCGCTGCGCGGAAAGCCGCGGCATCAGGCACCACATGGTCCGAGGGCGCCACCAGCATCAGGCCGTCCGGGTCGCTCTGCTCCAGCCACAGCGCCGCCGCCAGCACCGCCGGCGCGGTATTGCGGCCTTCCGGCTCGATCAGGATGGCGCCGGGATCGATGCCGGCGCCGGCCAGCTGCTCGGTCACGATGAAGCGGAAATCGGAATTGGTCAGCACCAGCGGCGCTGCAAAGCCCTCCCCCGACAGCCGCTGCGCAGAGGCCTGGAACAGCGTTTCTTCGCCAGTGAGCGGCACGAACTGCTTGGGGTAGCTCTTGCGCGACAAGGGCCACAGCCGGGTGCCGGAGCCGCCGCAAAGAAGAATGGGGGTAATCATGTTATTGACGCTCCATTTAATCATACTTCAAACAACCGCCCGGTGTTCTTCTGGTTGCGGGCGCTTCAATACTTACCGCTGCCCTGCAGATCCTGTCTCCTGCAGACAGAATTTCAGCTCTTTATCTCACCTTAGTTTATTTTCAGGGAAAGCGTTGAGCCTTCCCTGGCCGTAAACAGTTTTGCACATCGCAAGATCTGCGTGGCGCTTGCTCCGTAAATACTCAACTCAGCCTGCCCCAAAGGCCTTCTTTCGAATTCTTTGGCAGCAGCCTGCGTTGAATTTTTTTTGCGCGGGCCCAAAGCGCCCACGGACTAGGGCAAAACCGCCACCATTGCGGCAGACATCCCTGCAGGCCTGAGAGGCGGTTCGAAATTGATCGAGCAAACTGACCCGCCTCTCCTTACAGGCGCAGCCCCTGCGCGGACAGGAACCAGTCATAGGTGCCGCGCACCCCGTCCTCAAGGCTGACCGAGGCCTGCCAGCCCAGCCGCTTGAGCCTGGAGACATCCATCAGCTTGCGCGGGGTGCCGTCGGGCTTGGAGGGGTCGGTCAGGATCTCGCCCTTGAACCCGGTCACCTCAGCCACCAGCTGCGCCAGCTCCAGGATCGAAACATCCTCGCCGCAGCCGACGTTGATATGGCTGAGCATCACCTCGGTCTCGCGCTGGTAGATTTCCGTATCCAGATCCATCACGAACAGCGAGGCTTCGGCCATGTCGTCCACATGCAGGAACTCACGACGGGGCGTGCCCGAGCCCCAGATGGTGACCGACGCAGCACCCGCCTCTGCCGCCTCATGGAAGCGGCGGATCAGCGCCGGCAGCACATGGGAGTTCTCGGGGTGGAAATTGTCGCCCGGCCCGTAAAGGTTGGTCGGCATCACCGATCGGTAATCCACGCCGTACTGCCGGTTGTAGCTTTCGCACAGCTTGATGCCCGCAATCTTGGCAATCGCATAGGGCTCGTTGGTGGGCTCCAGCACGCCGGTCAGCAGCGCATCCTCCGCCATCGGCTGCGGCGCCATCTTCGGGTAGATGCAGGAAGAGCCGAGCTGCAAGAGCTTCTGCACGCCCGCCTCGAAGGCGGCGTGGATCACATTGCACTCGATCATCAGGTTTTCATAGATGAACTCAGCCGGGTAGGAATTGTTGGCAACGATGCCGCCCACCTTGGCCGCCGCCAGGATCACCTGATCGGGTTTCTCCGCCTGGAAAAACGCCCGTACTGCGGCCTGATCCGTCAGGTCCAGTTCGGCGCTGGTGCGGGTGATAAGCGCCAGGTCTTCCCCCGCCGCCTGCCGCGCCTCCAGGCGGCGCAGGATGGCGCCGCCGACCATGCCGCGGTGGCCGGCCACATAGATCTTTGCTGCCATCGCCTTAGCCCTCCACGCTGACCGGCAGCTCGTAGCCGTGCTCCTTCAAGAGCGCATGGCGGCGGGCGGTTTTCAGGTCTTCGGCGACCATCTCGGCGCACATTTCCTGGGTGGTGATCTCCGGCTCCCAGCCCAGTTTCTGCTTGGCTTTCGCGGGATCACCCAAGAGCGTCTCCACCTCCGCCGGGCGGAAATAGCGCGGGTCGATGCGCATGATCACGTCGCCCACCTTCAGCGCCGGCGCCTTGCCGCCCTCAACCATGGCCACGGTGGCAATCTCGTCAACACCCGTGCCGGTGAACTCCAGGTGGATGCCCAGCTCCGCGGCGGCCCAGGCGATGAACTGGCGCACCGAATACTGCTTGCCGGTGGCGATCACGAAATCCTCAGGCGCCTCCTGCTGCAGCATCATCCACTGCATCCGCACATAGTCCTTGGCATGGCCCCAGTCGCGCAGCGCGTCGATGTTGCCCATGTAGAGACAGGGCTCCAGGCCTTGCGCGATATTGGCCAGGCCGCGGGTGATCTTGCGGGTCACGAAGGTCTCGCCGCGGCGCGGGCTCTCGTGGTTGAACAGGATGCCGTTGCAGGCATACATGCCATAGGCCTCGCGGTAGTTCACCGTGATCCAGTAGCTGTAGAGCTTGGCCACCGCATACGGGCTGCGCGGGTAGAACGGCGTGGTCTCGCGCTGCGGGGTTTCCTGCACCAGGCCATAGAGCTCCGAGGTCGAGGCCTGGTAGAAGCGGGTCTTCTTCTCCAGGCCGAGGAACCGGATCGCCTCCAGCAGGCGTAGGGTGCCCATGGCATCCACGTCGGCAGTATATTCCGGGCTCTCGAAGGAGACCGCCACATGGCTCTGCGCGCCCAGGTTATAGACCTCGTCGGGCTGCACCTCCTGCAGGATGCGGGTCAGGTTCGAGCTGTCGGTCAGATCGCCGTAATGCAGCTTGAAGCGGGCATTGTCCACATGTGGGTCCTGGTAGATGTGGTCCACCCGCTCGGTGTTGAACAGCGAGGCGCGGCGCTTGATGCCATGCACCTCATAGCCCTTCTCCAGAAGGAATTCCGCCAGGTAGGAGCCGTCCTGGCCGGTAATGCCGGTGATCAGTGCTTTCTTCATTGCAAAACCCTGTACTGTCTGCCTCATACGCTTGCCCCCGTGATTAGGGCAGGTACACCGGAAAGAGAAGGGCAGGTTTCCCGTTCAGGCGGATTCCCGGCCCGGTTCCGGGTCATAGCCCAGGCGGGCGCACAAGCTGGCATAGGCGGAGGAGGCCCCGGCCTCCTCCGCCAGCTCCTCCGGCACCGGCCGCCGCGGCCGGGGTTCGATCACTTCGCCGCGGCGGCCGCTGTCGCCGGATAGCGCGATGGCGGCAAAATCATCCTGGAAATCCGGATTGAAGGCCAGCCCGAGGATCTTGCAGATCTGCGGCATGCGCGCCTGCGGCTCCGCCACGAAGTCCTCGTAGCGCAACAGCTCCGCTCCGGCGTAGTGGTCCAGGAAGGCCAGGTAGCGGCGGGCATATTCCTCCAGCGTGGCGGGCTGCCAGTCCACCCAGTTCTGGCGCAGCAAGCTGAGGTAGGAATCCAGCGGATGGCGCACGGTGACCAGGCTCTGCAAACGGTAGCCGCCCTGCTCCAGGATCTGGCGCAGCGACGGCCGCTCCGGGACGGCGCTGCCGCAGCAGAAATGGCTGTGGGCATGATCGCGCAGGATCAGGTCGCGGCCTTCGGCGCGGGTGTCCATCTCCAGCGCCGCCAGCCCGGCCCGGAAGATGCGCAGCAGCGTCTCTTGCTCCGGCGGGCTGGAGCCCAGCTTGGCCAGGCCGATCAGGTCGGCGGGCAGGAAGCCGTGCCGGTGGGTCATCGTGCTCAGCGGATCGACCTCGCTCAGCAGCCGGGTGCAGGGCATCGCGGCAATGCAGCGGCTGATCAGGGTGCCGCCGGTGCAGGCGAAATGATGCACCGTGCGCAGCAGCGGCGGCTGCGGCCGGCCCGCCAGCTCTTCCCCTTCTGCCAGCAGCTCCGGCAGCTCTGCCGAGGACTGCAGCCGCCCAGCCAGGGCGGCATCCCGCTGGGCGGCGGCGGCCGTCAGGGCCAGCTGCCGCTCCAGCTCCGTTTCCGGGGCCGGTTTCGGGGGCTGGGGCGGGGCCAGACGGCTCATGCGCCGCTGCCGCTTCTGAGAGCGGCGGCGGCCAGAACCGGCCGGGCCTCTTCCGGCGCGCTGTCATCCATCAGATAGCCCAGGCAGGCGCCGGTGCGGCGCAACAGATCCTCCTGCGCCTCCTGGCGCTGCAGGAGAGCGCTGTAGCGCTTCTGCAATTCCTTCAGATCCGCTTCGCGGCGGCTTTGCAGCCGCAGCGCCACTGCCAGTGACTGCTGTGCCTGCCGGGTTTCGGCCCCGGCTGCAGCCGCTTTGCCCTCTGCGGCCTGCCGGGCCTCAGAACTAGCCGCTGTTTCCGCTTCCAGCTCCGCCACCCGCGCAGTCAGCCGCTCCGCTTCGGCTTCGGTCCTGCTGCGGGCAGAGGCGGCCTCGTCCAGGTCCTGCGCTTGGCGCCGGTTTTCCGCCTCCAGCTCCGCCATCCGCGCAGCTTGGTTCTCCACTTCCGCTCCGGCGCGGCTGCGGGCAGAGGCGGCGTCTTCCAGCGCCTGCGCTTGGCGCCGGTTTTCCGCCTCCAGTTCCGCCATCCGCGCAGCTTGGTTCTCCGCTTCCGCTCCGGCGCGGCTGCGGGCAGAGGCGGCGTCTTCCAGCGCCTGCGCTTGGCGCCGGTTTTCCGCCTCCAGCTCCGCCATCCGTGCGGCCAGGTTCTCCGCTTCGCCCCCGGCGCGGCTGCGGACAGAGGCGGCCTCGTCCAGATCCTGCGCCAGGCGCCGGTTTTCCGCTTCCAGCTCCGCCACCCGCACAGCCAGCCGCTCCGCTTCGGCCTCCAGCTCCCCGCAGCGTGCGGCCTGCAGCGCCAGTTCCCGGCAGGTGTCGGCATGCTCCTCGGCCTGCGCCGCGGCAGCCTCCTGGCTTGCCTCAAGCGCCCCGGTCAATTCCTGCAGATCCCGCTTCACCCCGCCTGCGCCTACGGCGCGGACCGCAAACAGATACGGCCGGTCCGGATCCTCCGGCGCCGGCTCCAGCCAGCCCTCATAGCCCAGTTCCTGCAGCAGCGCCTGCAGCTCCGCCAGCCCCGGCGCCCCGTCGTAAAGCGGCTGCCGCCCCTCCTGCACCCGGACCGACCGGAACCCCTCCAGCAGCCCGGCCCGGGCCAGCGCCTGCAGAATGCCCGCTGCCTCGCCGGGCGCCTCGATCACCAGCAACCCGGCGCCGTCCTGCGGCAGCCCCGCCTCCGCAACCAGCGCCTCCGGGGCAACCGTTGCCGCCGGCTCGGCGGCCAGAACCTCCAGCCCCGGGAACAGCGCCCTGAGCGCCGGACCGGGCGCGCGCAACCCGTTCAGATCAGAGAAATTGGTGCGGTAATAGGTCTGCGGCCCCGGCCGGGCGCTGACCGCGGCCTGCACCGCCCGGACCACCGAATGCGCCGCCGCCAGCTGCTGCAGCTCCGCCGCGGCTTCGGGATCGGCCTCGGCCAGGACAACCGGGTTCAGCCCCGCGGCGAGGTAAGCGCCGGCATCGCCGCCGCCCCCCGCGCCGATATGCAGGACATGGCTGAAGGGCAAGGGCACACGCATGGCCGCCATCGCTCAGCGCCCCCCGCGCAAGGCACGGCGCAGCCGCCGCAGCGGCGCGGTCAGCCGGTAGGACCGGGACATCTCGAAACGGCGGATCTCCGCCCGCAGGGTTTCGGCCTCCTGTTTCAGCGCCGCCGCCTCGCCGGCCTTGCCGGCCGCGGCCTGCTCCAGCCCGGCGATCACCGCACCGGCTTCCTTCAGCGCCGCTTCCTTGGCGGCCAGGCGCTCCGTGAGTCCCTCCAGCCGCGCCTCCAGCGCCTGATAGGCCTCCAGCCCGCTGCGCATCTGCTCCAGCCGCTGCTCGAGCTGAAGCTTCTCGCCGTAAAGCCCCTCCATCTGCTCGTACATGCTGCGCTGCTGGCTTTGCAGCAGCTCCAGTTCCTGCAGGCTGTCCTGCTGCTGCAGATAGGCCTGCAGCGCGGCTTCCGGATCCCCGGCGCGCGCGCCGCCCGCCAGCGCCGCGGCAGCGGCCAGCTCGCCTGCCAGCCGCCGCAGCTCCGGGCTTGCCGCCAGGCAGCTCTGCGCCAGCTCCAGCAGCACCGGCGACGGGGCCGGTCCGGAGGCCGCGCGCAAGCGCTGTTCCGCCGCCCCGCCGGCCGGCTGTCCGCACAGCGCCAGAAAGGCCTCCGGCGCCCGGCGCAGGGCAGAGGCATCCACGATCCGCACCCGCGCGCGGCAGCGCCGCTGCAGCGCCAGCACCTGCTGCGCCTGGGCCTGCCAGGCCTCCAGCGCAGCCCCGGGCTGCTGCCCGGCCTCCAGGCTCCGGCACAGGGTTTCCGCCGCCGGGCGGCACATGAGCAGCAGGGCCGGCCCGTCCGGCCCGGCCGTTTCCGGCAACTCACCTGTCACGCTGATGGCGGCGGCGTCCAGCGCCGCGCCAACAGCGCTCTGCAGCTCCGCATCCGCGGCCCACACCAGAAGCCCCTTGCCGGCGCCCGCATCTTCCAGCGGAAACGACTCTTTCATCATGCCCGTCATCTGTCCCTCAACGGGCGGCTGTTTCCGCCGCCCCAGCTCTTTTTCTGCACCACTGCCTGGCAGGGAACTTGTACGGGCGCGCGCGCCCGGTTGGCAACCCGGACGCCGGGCCCTTGCGGATTTTTGCAGGACAAGCGGCCGCCGTGCCTGCTATAGGCCGCTTAAAACAGGTTCCCCCGGCAGGCAGCAGACAGAATGATACGGGTTTTCAAGACCGGAAAGCACGCCATCCGCACCCCGCTCAGCTACCCGGCGCTGGCGCCGCTGTTCGAAGGGCGCATCGAACTGGTGGAACGCCCCGAGCAGGCGGACCTCTACGTCTTTGCCCATGTGCTGGACGTGCGGGACGCCCCGCAGGCGCTGGCAGAGGACTGGCGGCGGCGCCGCCGCCCCATCGTGCTGTTGTCGGAAGAGCCGTTCTGGGACACCATCTGGGCCGGGCAGCCGCTGGCCTCCTGCCGTACGGCGGACAGCGCCTGGGGGGTGCTGCCGCTGCACCAGCTCAACCACCACACCTCCGCCATCTACGATTTCGCGCGGATTCCCTACTACCTGCTGACCAACCACCGCTTTGCCAATGCCTATGCCGCGAAATTCAGCCGCAACACGCAGCTGGCGCCGCGGGACTGGGCGGCGGCCTTCCGGGACCGGCGCACCGCCCTCGCCTTCATGTTCGAACGCCGCCCCGAACCCTACCATTCGGTGAGCTGGCCCGAGGGCAATATCACCGGCCTTTGCCACTGGCGCACCCTGGTGGCAGAAGCCTGCCGCCGCGGGCCGATCGAGCAGCTGGGCCGCAGCTGGCAGCCGGACGCGCCACCGCGCAACCGGCTGACCGACTGGCACCTGGACAAGCTGGCGCTGCTCGACGGCCGCCAGCGGGTGCTCGCCGCGTTCGAGAACACCCACCAGCCCAGCTACATGACCGAGAAGATCTTCGATGCCTTCGCGGCCGGCGCCCTGCCCGCCTACTGGGCGGCGCCGGAGCACCGGATCCACGAGTTCGGCCTGCCCGGCAGCGCCTGGGTCAACCTGCACGGCCAGAACCCGGCGGACGCCGCCGCCACGCTGGACGGGCTCGGCTGGGACGACCCGGCCTGGCTAGAGGAGGTCTGCGCCGCCTATTGCCAGGCGCAGCAGGCGCTGGCCGCGCTGTTCTGCAACCCGCGCCACTGGCAGCAGGAGCGCCGCCGGCTGCAGCAGGTGCTGCCCGCCGAACTGGCCCGCATCCTGGACGGCTGAGCCGCCCCGCCCGGCAAAAGGAGGACGGGGGCCGGCGGTCAGACCATCAGCAGCGGCTCGATCTGCACCGCGTCAGCCCGGAAGCTGTCGTCAAGGAAGAAGATATTGAGTTCACAGGCGCTTGCCCGGGCGGCCAGTTCGCGGTCCACCGGCAGATGCACCAGCACTTCGCGGGCGCCCGGCGCCAGCAGCAGCGGCGCGGCGGCAGGCACGTCGCGCAGGCCGCCCTCGGGCAGGAAATAGCGCAGCGCCGGGCTGCAGGCGATCAGGCTGCCGCTGCGCAGGGCCAAGCGCAGCCCAGCATAACGCGCCTGTGCCAGCTCCGCGGGCTGCAACTTAAGCCCCAGGCAGGCCCAGCGGCCGCTGTCGCCGCCCTCCAGCCCCAGGGTGAAACCGTCCTGCCCCGGACCCGCGGACATCCGCGCATGGCCGCCCGGGTCGCAAGACAGCCACAGCCCCTCTCCCAAGTCCAGATGGCCCGCCCGCACGTCCCGGGGTGCGGCTTCCGCAAGGGCGGCGGCCTGGCCGCGCAAATGATCGAGAGCAGGCAGGGCGGCAGGCATATCCATGGCGTTCACGGGGGGTCCTCATGTCCGGTATCGTCGCTGCCGGGCAGCTTCCGGGAAAACGGCGCGGGATGCAAGCTGCCGCGGCCGGGCTAAACTCCACCCTGACGAGAATGATGCGGCATATTTTCGCCACAGCTCGGCAAGCGAAACAGCGGCCATTTACCCCCTGGGAGAATCCTGTAAATGTCCCCGCAAAAGCCGCCGCCATGGCCGCAAACCGCCAGCCCCTTCAGGACCGTTTCCGCATTGACCGTGACAGAATTCAAAACCGCCGCCCGTTTCTGGGACGAACTCAGTGAGTTGTCCCGCACCGCCGCCCGCCTGCCGGCAGAGGAAACCCGGACCCGCCTGTCCCGGCTCGCCGCCCAGGGCACCGGCGACAGCGATCTCGATGCCGCCAGGCAGGAAGCCCTGAAGTACACTGCGCGGGAAATCGGCATCGACCTGCCGGACCTGAACCGCCCGCCGGCACCGCCGCTGGCCCTGGCCGAAGGCCCGCTGCCGCCGATCACCGGCGGCGGCCTGCCCGGCACCAGCCTAGTCACCTGCGCTATGAACCGCGAGGCCAACCTGCTGCGGGCGCTGGACAGCTGGCTGGCCTGCCCCGACCTGCGCGAGATCATCATCGTCGACTGGTCCTCGGACCGCCCGGTGCGCGCCGCCCTGCAGGCGCAGGGGATCAGCGATCCCCGCATCCGGGTGCTGCGGGTGGAGGGCGAGCCGCGCTGGATTCTGTCCTATGCCTTCAACGCAGGCTTCCGCGCCGCCTCCTGCAGCCGGATCCTGAAGGCGGATGCAGATATCGTGCTGGACCCGGAGTTCTTTGCCAGAAACCGCCTGTTCAAGGGCAGTTTCATCGCCGGCAACTGGCGCAAGGCCGCCGCAGGCCAGGCGCATGTGAACGGTTTCTTCTACGTGCACAAATCGGACCTGGCCGCGATTGCCGGCTTCAACGAGCATATCACCACCTACGGCTGGGACGATGATGACATCTATGCCCGGCTGACCGATCACGGGCTGGCGCGGCGCGACGTGGACCCCGGCACCCTGCGCCACCTCGACCACAGCGACGAGGAGCGCACCGGCGAGGCCGCCGCCGCGGGGCCGCTTTCGGCGCTGGAGGAGCTGCAGGCGGGCACCATGTTCAAGATCCGCCAGAACCGCTTCCTGGCCAATACGATGCCCGCCTGGGGCCCGGGCCAGCACCTGCTGCCCTTCGAGGTCAGCGCGGCGGGCCCGGACGGCGCCACCCTGGCGCGCCAGGGCTGGGTGCCGCATCCGGTGCCGCCTTCGGTGCAGACCGATGCGGCCCATTACGCGGCGCTGGAGATGACCGCCTGGCGGCTCGGCTCGCGGGTCTTCGGGCTGGAGCGGGCGCAGCTGGCCAAGCTGCTGGAAAAACCCTTTGCCGATCTGACCCGGCTGGACGTGGAGCTGCTGCTGCACGGCCATCAGGCAGGGCTTGCGGGCGGCGCCCTGGTGGCCCGGCTGGAGGCGGCCGCAGCGCTGCCGGAGCAGGCGCTGGAGGCCCTCGCGGACCGCGCCCGCGCCTGCGGTCTGACGCTGGTGCTGAGCGGCCCCTTCGCGGAGCTGCCGCAGGCGGCCGCCGCCGCACGCGCCTGCCCCTTCGTGCCGGACTGGGAGAACCTGGGCGAGCTCACCCGCTTGCAGGCCGCGGATCTGGCGCCGCCGCGGGCGCGGGCGCCGGGCGAGCATTTCGAACTGCTGCTGGACGCAGAGGCGCTGGAAACGCTGGCTGCCGCCGCCCCGGCCGCGCCGGCGCTGCAGCCGGACCGGCCGCGGCTCTACATCGACGGCCAGCACGGGCTCGGCAACCGGCTGCGCGCCATCGGCTCGGCGGCGGCGATCGCTGCAAAGACCGGCCGCGAGCTGGTCATCGTCTGGCAGCCCGACGCCCATTGCGACTGCCGCTTCAGCGACCTGTTCGACTACGATGGCGCGGTGATCGAGGAGGCCTTTGTCTCCGAGGCCGCCTCCCGCGGCCTGCGCACCTACAACTACATGGAAATCGAGGACGGCGCCGAGAAGGACGCACCGGTCGATGCCGGCGGCAGCGCCAGCCTCTATGCCCGCTCGGCCTATGTGCTGAACAGCCCGCTCAGCAGCTGGGAGGACGAGAACCGCTTCCTGCAGCGCCTGCAGCCGGTCGCCTCGGTCAAGGAGATGGTGGCGGGCGTGCGCACCCCCAACGACGTCAGCGCCCATGTGCGCATGGCCGGCGGCAAGGACTATGAGCACCTGCCTTACGAGCAGGCCGAGGGCAACTGGAGCGAGGAGGGCCACCAGGCCATCGCCCACTGGCGCGAAAAGAGCCATTTCAGCCATTTCTTCAAACGGCTGGATGCGCTAGCAGCGGAAGGCCGGGTGGAGCGGATCTTCGTCGCCGCCGACCTGCCGGAAACCTACGCCGAATTCCGTGCCGTCTACGGCGATCGCGTTGCCATGCTGGAGCGCGCCGTCTATGACCGTTCGGCGGAACAGCTGCGCTACGCGCTTGCGGATGCGCTGCTTCTGGGCTCCTCGCCGCTGCTCCTTGGCAGCTCTTGGAGCTCCTTCTCGGAGCTCGCGATGCGCCTGTCGCCGCAGAAGATGAAGATCGAAATGAGCGGGAAGGATTTCTGAAGTGATTTTTCAAATCAGGTCAAAACGTATTCTGTTTATCCACATCCCGAAATGCGCAGGCACAAGTGTGGAAGCCGGGCTCAACAGGCTATCCGAAAGACCCATTGAACTCAGGAATGATTCTCCGGTGCCAGAGCTTTTATGGGGGCAGCACAATGGCAAACAGCTGCAACACGCGACGCTTCCTGAAGCACTTGAAAACACGGGCCTCTCAGTGGAAGACTTCGATGCTATATTTTCTGTTGTCCGCGACCCAATGGATCGGTTCTTCTCCGAGCTTCGCTGGCTTCTGTCGAACCCATACTTTCAATCGCGTGCTTCTATCGACTTTCTGATGCAGAAAATGGCCCTTCAGAAGAAGGATCGCTTCCCTCATTTCAAGCTTCAAAGAGAATTTTTTCAACCATCCGACCCAGTCGCTGTGTTTGATCTGAAAGATATCAACAAACTACCAGATTACATCAAGAGCATAACCGGGGTTACCCCCGTTATAGAAAAAAGGAATGCCTCCAAGAAAGACATACTGCCAAGATCAGTGGTTTCACACGAGAACATGAACCGCATTAAGGATATCATCGCCGCTGACATAGAGTTCTGTAAGGACCTTGGAGCCATAATATGACAGACTTGAAGTTTGCCTTTATAATAACTTATGGCAGAAGCGGCTCCACCTTGCTGCAGGGTGTTCTCAACTCATTGGAGGGCACGCACATTCTCGGGGAAAACGGAAACCTGATCCAATACCTATTTGAAATGCAGAAGAAATTGGATAGCATACAGCATTCCGTGGGCGAAAACAAATGGCGCACGGAAAAAGATCCCTTTTTCGGAATAGACTATTTGACCTTCGACCTGATCGCGAAGGCCACGCGCAGTTTCGTCACTGATATGGCGATGGCTTCTTGGACCGAAACGCGTCCGCCTCGCATGGTCGGTTTCAAAGAAATTCGCTACCCCCACATGCAAAACCCTCAAGAAATGCTGAACTGGATGAGGCGCGTATTCCCTGAAGCAATTTTTATTTTCAACAAACGAAGTCTTGATAATGTTCTGAATTCCGGAATGTTCTTAGAACATTCGGATGAGGCACGAAAAGAATTGCGCAAGCAGTTCGAAGCATTCGATGCAATCATGTCGCAACATGATCAGCAGGATCAAAACTCGATTTTATTAGACTATGATACTTACCGTGATGATGCCGCCTACATTTCGGAAAGCTTGTCGAGGGTAGGCATTACAATCCCGACAGATTTGGTTGCAACGGTCATGGAAAAGAAGCACAGCTACACGTGGAAGGGAAAATAAAAATGAACCATTTTGTTTTCCAGTCCCGTGCGAGAAGCTGCTCCTCCGAAGCTGGCGTTCTTTATTGCGGATATGGGGAAAAATATGTTCAAGAGGCGGCAGGGTCCGCGCGGAGCCTCAGGCGGCTCAATGACCTGCCCTGTGCCTTGTTTACTGACAAGGTGAGTTTCGCGCAGGAACTGGGGTGTTTTGACTATGTCCTTCCGTTCCAGCCACTGGAAGAATTTAACGCGGTGTTTGTTGCAACAAAGCGCCTGCCGTCTTTGAAGTTGTTTCCGCTGCTGGCGTCTCCCTTTCGGCGGACACTGCACCTCGACTCAGACACTCATATTTTCGGCGACTTGTCAGAAGCTTTTGACCTGTTGCTGCATTTCGATGTCCTTCTTACCAACGAAGCCAAAACAAAAATCGCGCCAAACGAAGATAAGTTTAGGTCCGGGCAGCACATGAGCCTCGAAAAGCTGATGATGCCCAGAGCATTCAATGCTGGCGTCTTCGGATATTCGGACACTGAGACCGCAACTAATTTCATCCGCTTTTGGATCGACGATTTTCTGAAGATGTCGGAAGAGTCCCCAGATTCCGGAAACTGGAAAGGGGTGAATGACCAGGTATCTCTGAACCAGCTTTTCAGCAAAGGCGTTATGAGTAAAACGGGGGTGAACTTGGGAATTCTGCCCAACTACCATTACAACGCCACGGGACGCATGCTGCCAGAGCTGCACAGGATCGGAGCGCTGGAGCGCGTGCGCATTGCACACACCCACCTTTGCGCACAGGTGCTTGATGAGCAGAGCAGCATACTGGAGCTTGCGTACCATCCGTCGCTTGCGAAGTTCAAAACCGACGCACCCACATAGTGCGGTCCACCCCTCCGCCCCTGCCGCACACCGCGGCCAGAACAATCAAAGGTTGACTGACGCCTTCCCATCCCGGACAACAGACCCATGCTGACCGCCCCCCCGCTTCCGCTTCCGGACCTGGCCCGGTTCCAGCGCCAGGACGGCGCCGGTGCGCTGGCGCCGGAGACCACGGAGCTGGCGCCGGGGCTGTTCCTCAATGCCGACCCTAACCTGGGGCTTTCCGGCAGTTGGCGGTCACCGCCGGGGCGGTTCCTGGAGCTGGAGGCCCGGGCCACGGGCCGCGGCGGCTGGATGGCGCTGCATTTGGCGCTGCCGCTGGGCGGGCTGCAGGATATCACCTATCTGGGCTATGCCTGCCGCGCCGCGGGCCCCGCGCCCTGGATGATCCGCCCCTGCCTGCGCTCGGGCACCGTGGACGGCGGTTTCACCGACACCTTCTTCGGCAAGCACATCCTCGCCACCGAGCGCCCGGCCAGCCATCTGGATGCACTCTATCTCGACAGCTGCCCGGAGCTGCCGCTGGCCGCCCCCTGGCGCGAGATGGTGCTGTTTTTCCCCTGCGAGGATTTCCAGATCCATCTGCATCATCTTTACCTTTTTGCGCTATGAGCTGCTGCCATGACGCTTGACCTGACCATTGCCATTCCGGTCCGCAATGACACCGGCCACCTGATCCAGCTGCTGGCCAGCCTGGCGGCGCTGGACCTGGCGCGCCAGGTCATCGTGGCCGATGACGGCTCGGACGAGCCGGTGGCGGCCGCCGCCCTGGCCCGGGCCTCCGGCTTTCCGGCGGAGCGGCTGGCGGTGCTGCGTCTGGACCGCGGCCGCGGCGCCGGCGCCGCCCGCAACCTGGCGCTGCGCGCCGTGCGCACCCGGCATCTGCTGTTTCTCGACGCCGATGACCGCCCCACCCGCGAGCTGCGCAGTCTCTGCGCCGCCCTAGCGCAGGCGGGGGAGTTCGACTTCTGCATCTTCCAGCACCATGACAGCCGCCTGGCAAAGGACCGCCTGTTCGGCCAGCCCTGCCATGACCAGGCGTTCTGGGCTGCCGCAGGCCTGGCCCGGGGGGCGCTGGCGCCGGTCTCCGACGCTGCCGCCGCGCAGCTGGCGCAGACCGCGAACTACCCCTGGAACAAGATCTACCGGACCGAATTCCTGCACGCCCAGGGCATCACCTGCACTGAGATTTCGGTGCACAACGACGTCGAGCTGCACTGGATGAGCTTCCTCAAAGCCGGCCGCATCCTGGCCAGCGACCATATCGGCGTGGTGCATTTTGTCGATGAGGCCGGCCAGCGGCTCACCAACCGGTTCGGCCCGGAGCGGCTGCAGGTGTTCCAGGCCTTCGAGGCGGTCGCGCAGGAAATCCGCCGCGCACCGGAGCGCGGCCTCGGCCTGCCGTTCTACGCCTTCACCCTGGGGCTGATCGGCTGGATCCGGGACCGGATGCAGCCCGGCCTGCATCCGCGCCTGGCCGCCTCCGCCGCCGGTTTCCTGGAGCACAACCGGACCGCCGCGCAGCGGGCTGAGCTGCGTCGCCTGCAGCCGGAGGCCTATGAGCGGATCCTGCATCTGATCGCGGCCCATGCCCCGGCCAACCTGCCCGGCCTGCTGGAGGCGCCCGCTGCAGAGCGCCGCCGGGCCTGACCCCGCCATGGTTCTGCGCGCCCTGCTTCCCCGCCGCCGCCGCCCGCGCCAGGTCTGGCTGCACATCGGCCTGCCCAAATGCGGCTCCACCACGATCCAGCGCCACATGGCGGAGGCCTATGAGCAGCACCTGCAGCTTGGCCTCTGCTACCCGCAGAGCCACCGCTCTGCCACCGGCTACCGCAACCACATCCCGCTGGCCCGGCTGGCGGCGGAAGACCTGCCCGCCGCCCTGGCAGAGATCGAGGCCGAGGCGGACCGCCACGGCTGCCGCCGCATCCTGCTGTCCTGCGAGCATTGGACCAATGCGTTTTACACCGGCAGGCTGGCCGCGCTGGCCGAGGCGCTGCAGCAGCAGATGCCGGACTGGCAGATCCGCCTGGTTGCCTATTTCCGCAACCCCTATGACCTCGCGGAATCCAGCTATGCGCAGTTCCTGCGCGCCGGGCTGTTCGGGATCGACAAGCCGGCCTTCTTTGCCGCAGGCCCGCCCGGCATCGGCCGCTACCTCAGCTGTTTCGAGGAGAACTACGGCTTTCCCCTGCCCTCGCTGCTCGGCTTTGCGCAGATGCTGCAGGCCGGGCTCCCCGCCGGCAGCCTGATCCTGCGCTCGAACGAGCCTGCGGACCTCGACGCGCCGGACATGCTGAGCGATTTCTGCAGCCTGCTCAGCCTGCCGCCCCCGGCCGCAGCAGAGCGGCGCAACAGCCGCATCCTGCCGCGCAAGCTGGCCGAAATCGAATATGTGCAGACCCGGGTCAGCCAGCCGGTCTATGCGCAGCTGCGCCCGAAGCTGCTGAAACGGGATTTCACCCGCGGCGCCCCGCCCGGCCCCGCCCGCGGCAGCAGCCTGCACCTGAGCGCCGCCATGGCAGAGGAGATCACCCGGCGGCTGGAGGCCGAGCGCGGCCAGCTGGCGGCGCTGTTTGCCACCCGCACCGATGCGCTCTGCGCAGCCCGCCGCCAGGACTGGAGCCAGGCGGAGCTGCTGGACGAGGAGGCCCGGGCGCGGCTGCGCAAATTCATCCGCCGCCAAAGCCCCTGACCCCGCGCCTGAGCCGGCGCGGGCCGCCCTTACAAGGGCGCCGCGAAAAACGCCGGCGCCGCCTTGCCCGCCTGCTGGCACTCCAGGAAGCCGCGCGCCGCATCCAGCGCCTCGCGGATGGTCACATCCATGTCCAGGTAGCGGTAGGTGGCCAGCCGCCCGGTGAAGGTGACGCCGCGGGTCTCCTCCGCCAGCTTCACATAGGCCGCCAGGAGCTCCTTCTCCTTCACCTGGCGGATCGGGTAGTAGGGAATGTCGCCGGGCTCCGCCAGGCGCGAGAACTCGCGGTAGCAGACCGAGCCCTCGTGGCTTTCCCAGGGCGCGAAATGCTTGTGCTCGGTGATCCTTGTGTAAGGAACGGATTCCTCGCCGTAGTTCATCACCGCGCAGCCCTGGTAATCGCCCTGATGGGTGAAGCGCTCGAAATCCAGCGTCCGGTAGCCCAGCCGCCCCAGCTCGTAGCCGAAGTAGCCATCCAGCGGCCCGGAATAGAACACGTGATCATACTCCGCCGCCTGGGAGCGTTCGAAAACAGTCCCTAACCGGACCGAAATGCCCGGATGGTCGAGGATCTTTTCGATCATCGCGGTATAGCCGTTCTCCGGCATCCCCTGGAACTGGTGGAAGAAGTAGTTGTCGTCGTAGTTGAACCGCACCGGCAGCCGCTTGAGGATGGAGGCGGGCAGCTCGGAAGGATGCATGCCCCATTGCTTGACGGTGTAGCCCTTGAAGAAGGCCTCGTAGAGATCACGGCCCACGAAGCGCATCGCCTGCTCCTCGAAGGTCTGCGGGTCCCCGATGGTGGTGTCGGCCTGTTCATTGACGATGAAATCATGCGCCTCTTCCGGGCGCATCGTCTTGCGGAAGAACTGGTTGATGGTGTGCAGGTTCACCGGCAGCGAGAACACTTCCTGCTCGCCCGAGAGCCCGCGGGTGGTGGATTTCACCCGGTTCTTGTAGGGCTTGAAGGCCTCGAAGCGGTTCACATACTCCCAGACCTCGGCGTCGTCGGTGTGGAAGATATGCGGCCCGTAGACATGCACCATCACCCCGGTTTCCGCGTCGCGCTCGGTATGGCAGTTGCCGCCGGCATGGTCGCGGCTGTCCACCACGGTGACCGCATGGCCCGCCTCTGCCAGATGCCGCCCGATGACCGCGCCCGAAAGCCCTGCGCCCACGCATAGAATGTTCATGTGCTTGTCCTGTTCCTGGGAGACACCCGCCGTGTATATGCCCTCTACCAAGCTGCAGTGAAGCACTCCCTGCCGCTAATGTCACCTCCGGCAGGGAGTGCTGACTTGAACGAGCCCCTAACAAGGCCCCCGCCGCCCGCCCTGCAGCAGGGAGCCAGGCCATGTCATCAGCCGTGCCGCGGTTCTCACCTGCGGAAATGACAACGCTACGAGGCACGCTGGCTAAAGGCCTTGCCCGCAAGCGCGCCCTCCGGCGCCAATAGCAGATCCGCATCCAGATCGAACCGGCGGCGCAGTATCTGGCGGGCGCGGTCCGGCGCCAGTACCTGGCCCCGGTTGAGGTTCGAAATGCCGCCGTCGTTGTCCCCATGCACCGACCGCACGTACATGATCCGCGAGGGGTCTATGAAACAAGGGTAGAACATGGCCGCGTCCCGGTGCCCTTTCAGATAGTGGTGGCCAATCTCATCACGCGGGCTGACAATGGTGTAGCCCATCGACAGCGGCACCCGGTCACAGATATCAATCAGCTGCGAGCGCCCTTTGCCGTCGTTCTTCCAATAGACACCGCGGGTGGAGCTCAGCACCGTGGGTTTCTGGATCAACCCGGCATTAATCAGACGGCGGGCGCGGCGGCGCAGGCTGCCAACAAAATCCACAGCCAGCGCATCGTCGTCATCCAGCCGGAACAAGCTGACATGCTCGGCTTGCGGGTCAATGACCTGCTCGAAAGCGCGGCGCACGGCATCGGCCAGAGGCATCTGCGGCAGCGCAACGATCCGCACGCCGGGCACATCCGAGACGATCTCCTCCAGCCGGCGCCGGTGTTCCGGCGGCATCCGTTCGGAAACCAGATAGATCATCGAGAAATTGCGGTCGCCCTGCGTCTTCAATGAATGCGCATTGAGCAGCTCCAGCATGCGGAAGCGGAAGGCGATCCGGTTGTCGTCAAACAACGCCCGCAGAAGCTGTGTTTCGTCCTGATGATCCCGAGCGGCCTGGAACCGGTCGGCCGCCGCATAGGAGAAAGGGACAATCCCGATGATCTGGTTTTTCAAAGCCGTGAGATCCTGCATCCAAGGGGTGAAAACCATGTTCTGACTATCTGCCCCTCCCCAATGCTTCAAGGGCTATATTCCCTGACGGCCGGGTGTTGCCACGGCGCTATAGGCCGCCATCCCACCCCACCACATCCTGCTGGAGCAGCGGCCCGCAAGCCGCTATGAGAAACTGAACTGCAAACCGCGACCCAGCCGCAACGAGGGAACGATGAAAAAGCCAGCATATTCACCTCAGAATGCTGCGGCAGAAGCCGAAGAGACTGCCCGGACGATCCGCAGGCTCCTGCAGGAAAGCCGGTTCAGCCAGGCGCGCGAAACGCTGGACGCTCTTGGTAGGTCCAGTCTTCAAGTGAAACGCCGGCGGGTTCGGACCCAACCGGCGGCTTCAGTGCGACTCAAGCGTCCGGTGTTCATCTGCGGCCTGCACCGCAGCGGCACAACGCTGCTGCACGACTATCTTTGCGCCCATTACAAGGTCAGCTTCTTTCAATCTGCCAAAGTGCCGGAGAACGAAGGCCAGTTCTTGCAGGATGTCTATATGGCGGAACGTCCGTTCGGCGGGCCCGGCGCCTTCGCTTTTTATCCGCAGATGCAATTTACCCCGCTGAAAAAGCCTGGGCGGGCACGCAAGACAGCCGGCCGCCTGCTGGCCCAATGGGATAGCTGGGCAACCGGAGAGTCCCCGATACTTCTGGAGAAATCACCGCCCAATATCGTGCGCATACCCTATTTCCGCAGCCTGTTTCCCAATGCCCGTTTCATCGTATGGACCAGAGACCCCCGGGCCGTCACCTTGTCGACCCGCAAATGGCACAAACTGCCCGTCCCCCAGCTCATGGCGCATTGGAACACCGCTTACATGAAGGCCTTCCAGGATCTCAGCGAGGACTGCATCCTCGCCCGTTACGAGGATTTCTGCGAAGACCCAAGCGGCACGGCAGAACGGCTTGCGACCTTCTGCGGCCTTGAAAAACGCAGCGCGCCCTTGCCAATGGCCGAGCGCTTCTGCGCGGTGAAAAACTCCAACGCCAAATACATTGCCGATTTCCCCGCGGCCTACCGGACCCGCAATCTGGTCCGGGCCTGGGAATACTTCGGCTACACTTTTTCCAGCAATCACGGGACCGCTGCCAATGACTGATGCCGCCTCCAGCCAAGAGCGCACCATTGCCGTTCAGATCGGCTTCAACAAATGCGCCACCCTGTCGCTAACCCGGCTGTTCAACCGCAGCGGCGTCAATTCGCTGCACTGCAACTGGTCCAAAGGCAAGGGACGGCAGGAAAAACCGCCCTACCAGGCTAGGATCCACCGCAACCTGACAGCCGGCAGGCCCGCTTTCGAAGGGCTTGAGCGCTTCTCCGGCTTCTTCGACCTGGAACTGATCCGCACCAAGCGCCATTACGAGAACTTCAAACAGTTCCAGGCTATTGCCGAGGCCTACCCGAACGCGAAGTTCATCCTCAACACCCGTGACAAGGCCAAGTGGCTGCGCAGCCGCGCCCGCCATACAAACGGGCTCTATCTGTCCAAGAACATGGCGCTCTACAACGAGAGCGAAGACCAGGTGTTTGCCCGCTGGTCGCGGGAATTCGATAGCCATCATGCCAATGTCCGCGCCTATTTCTCGGATAAGCCCGGCCGGCTGGCGGAATTCGACATTGCTGCTGACCCCATCAGCAAGATCACAGATTTCTTCGCCCCCGAATTCGCGCTCGACCCCGCCCACTGGGAGCATGCCCACAAGACCAGCGACAAAAGCTGGGCCCAACAGGAAGAGGACCGCTGGAGCAGTTTCGACTTCTCGCGTTTCAGCGCATGAAGGGAAGCCACCCATGATACAGGATCTGCTAGTACACACCGGCGACCCCAAGACCGGAACCAGCTCGATCCAATCGGTGCTCAACGCCGGCGCCTGGCGCTGCAGCACTGCGCAGTTGGTGCCCCAGCAGCACCTCAACAACGCGCCCCTTGCCAATGCGCTGAAGGCAGACGCCGACCCCGCCCTTGTAGAGGCGCAGTTCGGCAGCCTCCGGGACTGGTTCTCATCCCGCGACGGCGGCACCGGCGTGATCTCCACCGAGTTTCTGGCCCGGCGCAGCCCGCATCGGCTGCGGGAAGTGCTGGCAGATTATTTCCCCGGCCTGCCCGTCCGCACGATCTCCTACGTGCGCCCGCATGCCTCGCGCGCGGTCTCAGCCTACGGCCAGCGGCTGAAGACCGGCACCTTTGACGGCTCGCTGCCGGATTTTTGCCGCTTCATCACCACCGTACCCACCCTTTATTACGCCAAACGGTTCCCGGCCTGGCGCGAGGTCTTCGGCAGCGGCATGATCCTGCGCCCCTTTGTGCGCAGCGCGCTGCGCGAAGGCGATGCGGTGTCCGATTTTCTCTCTCACGCCTTGGGCACCGGCGATTTCGAGCTGCTGCCCCTGGACACGGTCAACGAAGCGCTCTCCGTGGCGGAGCTGTCAGGCCTGCGCCTTGTCCAGCAGGTCCTGCGCGGCCGGGAGGTGACAGACCACCACAGGCTAGCCCTTGGCGGCGCGCTGCAGCGCAAACTGTCCGCCGTCCCCGGGCGCCGCGGCGAAAAACCGGTGCTCGACCAGGCCAGCGCCAGCCGTCTTTTGACGGCGTTCCAAGCGGATGCACAAGCCTTGGACAGCCAGTTCTTCGGCAAGTCCGTTCTCGAAGAAGAGCTGCTGCGGAGCCACGGCAGCGCATCCCGGACCGGGCAGGACTTCTCCCCCGAAGCCCATTTCCTCCCCCGCCAAAGGATCCGGCTGGACAAGGCAGCGGCCCGTATAGCTTCTTTGATCCGAAAAATGCCCAAAGCCTGGCGCCAAGAATATCAGGTATCAGTATCGCAGCGCGATCCCCAGGACATCGAGGATCGCTCCCTGGCCCAGCGAAGGAACGCCAAAGCTGTCTGGGAAACCTTGGATGAAATAGCCGCCATCCTGGCACAGCCGAAAGCTGCGTAGGGCAGGAATATCCTTTGGCACTTGATGTCGAAACCCGTTAAGCATCACTTAGAAAGCCACAGGCCGTCGGCCGCAGAACATCACAGGTACCCAGGTTGAAACGCACACTGATCCTTCACATTGGCGCCCACCGGACCGCGACCTCTGCCCTGCAGGAATACCTTCATGCCAATTCCGCGCAACTTCTAACAAAGGGCTACTTCTACCCGTTTAGGGTCCGCCGCCATCTGAAGCTGATGAACAATCTGTTCAGCGGCAAGCGTGCTCCGGCCGAGGTGGCACAGACCCTTACAGAACGGGCGGACAAGCGCACGCAGCGGATCCATACGGTGATCCTCAGCGACGAAGACATCTGCATGCGCCACGACCTGGGGGTTCTTGCCGCGTTCCGCGAATGGTTCGACGTCAAGCTGGTCTTCACCCTGCGCCGCCAGGACAGCTGGCTGGAAAGCTGGTTCTTCCAGAACATCAAATGGCAATGGAACAAGAAGCTGAGCCATTGCACCTTCGATGAATTCATGGCCCTGCGCGAGGATTTCCACTGGATCCACTACGACCGCTACCTGCGCCATCTCGAAGAGCTGTTCGGGCAGGAGAACATCATCCTGAACGTGCATGAGCGGGACCAGATGAAAGGCGGCCCGATCGAAACCTTCTGCGACAGCATCGGCCTGACGGACCGCAGCGGCTTCAGCGCTCCGGGCCATATCAACGAAAGCTATTCACCCGCGATGTCCGAATTTATGCGCTGCCTGCCGCTGGATGAGGCCGCCCCCGGCTACCGCGGAATGCTGACTGCGGCCTGCGCCCGGATCGACCAGGCGCTGAATGGCGGCGGCAGGAAACAGTCCGAACGGCTGATGCCGCCAGCGCAGCGCGCCGCGGTAATGACGGAATATGCCGACGGCAACCGCGCCGTCGCACAGCGCTATTTCGGTCGCGAGGAGCTGTTTTTTGACCCGCTGCCCGCTGCCGATATCCCGCTAGCCCGGATGGAGCTGCCCGCCGACAGCTACACGCTGATGCGCGATCTGGTCACTCCGCTGATGCAGGCAGTGATTGCCCATCAAGCGGCTGAAAAGGAACAATAATAACCAAAGGGCCCGGTTCCCGCCGCCAAGGCGGGAACCGGGCCCTTTGCATTTTTCCGCCGTTCCGGCTGTTACTCCGCCGCCTGCCGCTCCTGCGGTGCGGCAAAGCCCAGCCTGGCCTGCCAGTAGTCATCGCTGGTCAGCTGCCCGTAGCGGCTGCGGTATTCCGCGGCCAGAGCATCATAGCCCTTCAGGAAGGCGCGGGCGTTGCGCAGGAAGCGCCCGGTCTCGCGCCAGGCGGCAGATTTCGAATGGCGGACGGTGTAGGATTTCGTGCGCTCCGCATTGAGGCAGGTGATCTCTGCCGCGCCCCAGGCAAAGCCGATGTGGCTGCGGTTCTGCGCCTCCAGCGTGATCTTGCCGCCCAGCCGGGCAAAGCCAGGGATCAGCAGGCCGTTGAGGGTCAGCTTCATCAGATGCCGCTTCCAGGCCGCGGGCGGGTGGTGGCGCACCGGCGGCAGCTCCCGGCGCGGGTCCAGATCCTGCCATGCTTCGCTGGTGGTCAGCGCCTTCAGGTCCGCCCGGCGCCCGGCCATGTCGGCGTTTTCGTCAAAGAAGCCGGGGCCTTGCATCACGTCCTCCACCGCCAGGTTGATGGCGGCCAGGGTGTCGTAATGCATCCGCGGCAGGTTGCGCAGGAAGAACCAGGCGGCGATCTTCAGCACCCCCCGCGCGCCCACGTCCATCTGCGGCAGGCTCAGGTGGTGCGCCATATGGCTGCGCAGGTCCAGGTACCAGGTCTGCGGGCTTTCCTTCTCGGTGAAGCTTTCCTGGAACGAGACCACCCCGTTGAGGGTGGTGATGTTGAAATCATTGGCCAGCGAGAAGCTGACATCGTCGCCGCGCACGAAAAACGGGAAGGCCAGGTGCTCTGCCTGCGCCACCGGGAAGGCGAAATACCACCAGCCGCCGTAGAAATCCTCCGGCACCGGCTGCGCCGTCTCATGCTCCATCGCCAGCATCCGCGCCATGTCGCGCAAGTCGGTGCCCATGTGCAGCGGCTGGCAGCGGGCGAAGAACCGGGCGCCGTTTTCCCAGATCGCCCAGCGGTGCTGCTCGCTGATCATAGCGCCGGCCACCGCGGTTTTGGGATCCTCGGCATAGGCCAGGAACATCCAGGTGCGTTCCAGGCTCTGCATGTGGATCGAGGCGTCGTCATCCATGAACAGGCAGTGCGAGGCGCCCTGCGCCCGTGCCTCCAAGAGGCCGCGGGTGAAGCCGCCTGCGCCGCCCAGGTTCTCGTTCGGCACCAGGGTGACGCCCTCGCGCGGCGGCAGATCCACCGACTGGCCGTTGTCGGTGACGATCATCTGCACATGCGGCTTCATCCAGGAGGAGTCGCGGAAGGCCGCGAACCGCTCCACCGTGCGCGCCACCGCCGCCTCGCGCTTGAAGGTGGTGACCGCCAGCGCCAGCTGCGGCGCCCGCCGCGGCGCGTCCCGGGTCTGCCAGCTGGCCCCGGACAGCCGTCCCGGCCCCATCGCGCGCAGCTCGAAGAACAGCACCCCGGGCCTGAAACCGGGCGCCAGCACATGGTCCAGATCCACCCGCAACCGCCCGTCCTGCGGAAACTCCGCATAGGTGCTCACCACCCGGTCCCAGGACTGGCCGCGCGGCACCAGGAACACCACCAGCTCAAAGGCGCCCTCGCCTTGCAGCTCCAAACTCAGGCTCTGCAGCCCGCATTCGCGCTGCCATTTCTCCAGGTTGAACAGATTGAACCAGCTGCCGAAGGACACATGGCCGCCTGCCTCGAAGCGCAGCTCGCGCTGATCCGGCAGCACCGCAACCGGCCCCTGCGGCCGCAGGTACAGCTCCTGCTCGGTGCAGATGCCAAGCTCCGGCCATATCAGCCCCTGCAGCGCCGCCGCGCCTGTTGCAGCCAGCATGTCCTTCGCCATCGGTAAACTCCTTTGCCCGGCACCCTCAATCACACGGGAGCTGCATACTGGAGCTGCGCGCAGAAATAAATTGCTCATTGCCGTGCAGCCGCAGAAACCCGCCGGCGGGCAGCTGGGCTGTTATTCCAGCATTTCCTCATGCACCGCGATGGCCTCCTCCAGGTCATCGAAATAGCGCACCCGCCCGGCTTCCAGCACCAGGCCGGCATCGCAGAACTGGCGGATCTGGCTCATCGAGTGGCTGACCATGATGGCGCCCGACAGCTTCATCCGGTCGGCAAAGACCGCGCGGCTCTTGCGGCGGAAGGCCTGGTCGCCAACCGCGGTCACCTCATCGACCAGATAGGTGTCGAAGCGGATCCCCATCGAGGCGCCGAAGGTCAGCCGCGAGCGCATGCCGGAGGAATAGCCGCGCATCGGCATGTGGTAGAATTTTCCCAGTTCCGCAAAATCGCCGACGAAGTTCACCAGGTCATCGGTGTCGACGCCATAGATCCGGGCGATGAAGCGGACGTTTTCCGCCCCGGTCAGATCCTTGTGGAACGACCCGCCCAGCCCTACCGGCCAGGAGATGGTGCCGTCCGAGACCACCCGCCCGCTGTCAGGCCTGAGCGTGCCCGCGATGATCTGCAGCAGCGTCGACTTGCCGGCGCCGTTGCGCCCCAGGAGCGCCAGCGAGCGCCCCGGCGGCAGCGTCAGGTTCAGATTGTCGATCACCACCTTGCGCTCGCCCTTGAGCCGGAAGCTCTTGGTCAGGTTCTCCAGCCGGATCATCGCCCTGCCCTCAGCTGCGGTCGCGGACCGAGTAATAGACCAGCGCCCCGATCGACCAGCCCAGCAGCAGGAACAGGGCAGCGAGCGCGCTTAGCATGAACCGGCGCGGGTACTCCGCCTCCTCGGCCAGGGTCGGGGTGATATAGGTGGCCAGGTAGCGGCTCTGGCGGGCGGCCTCGTCGCGCGCCACCTCCAGCGCCGCCAGCGCCGCGCGGTAGGTTTCCTCGGCAAACTCGCGGTCCACCGTCAGCCGCTCGAACTCGGAAATCAGGGTCGGGTAATCCTCGCCGACGCCGCCGGTGTCGGTGTTGCTGGAGGCGAAGGTCTGGCGCTCGATATTGATGCGCCCGCGGATCACCTCGATCTGCTGCTGCGCCTTCTTCAGCCGCACGTCGCTTTCGGCCACCGAGCCCGCAAGCAGGTCGTATTCAATGAGCGCCTCGGCCAGCTGCTGCTGCAGGTTGTTCATCACCCCCATGCGGCCCTGGATGTCGGCCTCGGGATCGACGATGCGGGTGCGGGTGCGGAACCGGGTCAGCGCCTCGCGCGCGGCCTTCAGCCGTTCCACCGCCTCCTCCAGGTCGGTTTCGGCATAGCGCATGGCATCGGCGCGGGCCTGGTCGTTGAGCGCATTGATGCGGATCTGGCTTTTCTCGACCACGGCGCGGGTGATCGCCCGGGCGGTTTCGGCATCAAAAGCTGTGACCTGCAGCTCGGTCAGCCCGGAGCCGCTGTCATAGGAGATGCGGGCGACGCGCTGCCAGAACCAGACCAGCTCCTCCAGGGTGGCATCGGGCCAGATCGAGAACACCCAGTCGCCTGGCCAGTGCTGGCTGTAATGGGCGCGCAGGTCCACCCGGGCATTGACCGCCTCGGCCATTTCCTGGCTCTGGATGAACTCATAGAGGATGTCGCTGTCCGAGGCGGTGGAGGCGCCGGCAAATGTGGCCAGCCCGCCCAGCAGGTCATTGGCGCCGGAGCTTTCCTGGCTGCGCACGGTGAAGCCCGCGGTGGAGGCATACTGGTCCTCGGCCACCGCAAACAGATAGAACACCACCGCCGCCAGCGGCAGCAGCACCAGCACCGCAAAGCTGGCGATCAGCCCGCGGTGGCGCGGCTTCAGGTGCGCGGGCCGGGCCACCGGATAGGCCGGGGTCTGGGCGATCTGCTGTTCCAGCCGCCCCGCCTTCTCGGCCAGCGCGGCCTGCCTGGCCTCGGCCTCGCGCATCTTGCGGCGCAGCTTCCGGAGCTTCCTGCCCCCCGCCGCGCCGCGCTTCTGCCCGGCCCCGGCGGCCGCTGCAGCGGCCCCTTTTTCCGCGGCTCCAGCCTCGCCGCCGGGCGTCTCCGGGGCGGGCGGCGGGGCCTGATCTGCGCGTTTGCGGCCGGTGCGGAACTGGGCGGCAGCCTTCTGCCGCGCCGCCGGGCGATCCTGTTTCATAATCTGCTATCCCGGCCTGCAGCCGTTTGTAATTGCCTCGTCTTTCTTTCATAGTATCGCCTGCACCGCGCGCATTCACAATGGGTATTCATGACCACCACACCATCTGCGGCCCGGCCCTCTGCCCGGCCCCCGGAGCTCTCTCCGGACGCCGCTCCGGACCAGTCTCCGGCCCTGCGGCCCGCCGTCGGGCGGGCGCGCCGCTTTGCCTCGCTGCGCACCGTGGCGGCGCTGGTGCTGCGCGAGATGTCGACCCGCTACGGCCGCACCCCCGGCGGCTACCTCTGGGCGGTGCTGGAGCCGCTGGCGGCAATCCTGTTTCTCTCCATCGGCTTCTCGCTGGTGATCCGGACCCCGTCGCTGGGGACCAGCTTCCTGCTGTTCTACGCCACCGGCTACCTGCCGTTCGACCTCTATAATTCGGTCTCCAACACCACCGCCCGGGCGGTGGGCTTCTCCAAGTCGCTCCTGAAGTTCCCGGCGGTGACCTGGCTGGATGCGGTGCTGGCCCGGTTCCTGCTGAACAGCCTGACCGGCGCCCTGGTGGCCATTCTGCTGCTGGGCGGCGTGCTGGCGGTCACCGACAGCCGCACGGTTCTGGACCTGCCTGCGGCGGTGCTGGCAATGGCGCTGGCAATGGCTCTGGGGCTGGGGCTGGGCACACTCAACTGCGCGCTGATGGGGCTATTCCCCTTGTGGGAAGTGGCCTGGTCTGTCCTAACCCGGCCGCTATTCCTGGCCTCCGGGGTCTTCTTTCTCTATGACGACATGCCGCCGCTGGCGCAGAATATCCTGTGGTACAACCCGCTGATGCATATCACCGGGCTGATGCGCAGCGGCTTTTACCCCAGCTATACCGCCTCTTACGCCAGCGTGACCTATGTGCTGGCCCTCAGCCTGATCCTGCTGGCGCTGGGGCTGGTGCTGATGGGCCGCTACCACCGCGATATCCTGAACCGTTGAGGCGCGGGGCCCGGAGACGGCCGGAACGGTTTGCCCCTTGGCTTCAGCCGAAGCCTCAAGCTTGGCGTGCCGGACAGGAGGCAAATAGGTCTTGGCTTGTTTCTTATGGGCCGGCATTTCTGCTCAGCAGCAGTCTGCTTGCTGGCGAATGGCCTATCCCCCCTTGGACCCGCATTTGAGCTGATTTTTTTCCGAACGGAGCCTGCAGCCTTACCAAATCCCGCCAGTTCCATCGTTTCCGTCCCCGCCGCTGACACGCTGTGCTTCAGCTCATTCGCCAGGGGTAGAGCCCATGATGAAATTTATTGCGGTACTGCTGTTTGGCTTGTCTCTGAGAAGGTCATTCACTACGACCTGAATGCAACAAGCCATTGATCGAGTATTTAATCATGTTGATTAACCCCGCCCTCCCGTGCGGAGGTTCCGGAGCACGCTTGCGGCCCCTGCCGCGCAAGAACTGCCCCTGGCAGTCTGCCCCGATCCTGGGCAAGGAGGCCTTTTTTCAAGCCTCAGCGCGCCGTTTGCCCGGAGACGGGGTCTTCCGCAGCCGGCCGGCCGGCGGGATCCGTGATGCGGCTGAAAAGGGGGGCACGAGGGATCTGTTTGGCGGCAGCTGACAAGAGGAAACGGCAATGGTGAAATTTACGTTGAACGGCCGCTTCTTGGTTCAGAATATTACTGGCGTGCAGAGGGTTGCGAGAGAAATCTTAGCGCAGCTAGACCACCTGGCCGGAATCGGCCAGATTCCCGCCCCAAGACTGCTTGCTCCGGCGAAGGGCAGCATCATCGCTCGGCCTGATCTGAAGACGATTCAAATCGAGCGTGTGGGCCGTTTGACCGGCCATGCCTGGGAGCAGCTGGAACTGCCGCTTTATGCAGGGAGAGATCCGCTTTTATGCCTGGGCAACACTGCTCCCGTGCTGCCGCTTCTCATGCCGCATCATAAAGTGGTCACGATGGTGCATGATCTATCGTACAAGTACTTTCCCTCTGCCTATAACTGGAAGTTTCGTGCATTTTACAATGCACTCATGCCTCTGGTTCTCCGTTTCAGCAGCCATGTCGCGACGGTGTCGCAAGCAGAACAGAATGCCATCGAAACGCATTATCCGTTTTTGGAGGGAAGCCCCCGGCTGAGCTATTTGCAAAATGGCGGCATTCCCGATCATCGTGTCAAAGAGCTGCAAAACGCGGAAATGCCAAAGGCCGAAGACCGGGGTTACGGGCTCTATGTCGGCTCTCTCACCAAAAGAAAGAACGCACATGGTGTTCTTCAAGGCGCGGTGGATTTTTTGCGCGCTTATCCCGGGATGCGGTTTGTGGTGATTGGTGCAACCGGCGCATCATTTGACGGGCCAAGCTTCAGCATTCCCGGCGAGATCGGGAATAGAATCGAATTCTGGGGGCAAATCGATGATGCTGAGCGGGTCTATGCAGCTTGCGCAGGGGCAAGGTTCATGTTGTTTCCCTCGTTTTACGAAGCGTCGCCATTGCCTCCCATCGAGGCCATGGCTTTTGGCTGCCCGGTGGTGGCATCGCGCATTCCCAGCTTGAGCGAACGCTGCGGCGGCGCAGCCGTCTATTGCGAAGCAGAGGACCCCAAAAGCATCAGTGCCGCAATCGGCAACCTCATGGAGGACCCGGAGCGCTGGCGCCAAGTCTCTGCCGCCGGCCGCAGCTGGGCGGCGCGGTTCTCCTGGGAAGGCCAGGCGCGCGGACTGGTCAGCCTGTGCCGGAAGGCCGCTGCATGACAGGTCCCAGGCTGCGCATCCTGCATGAAACGAACCCGGCGAAGTATTTCCCCGCGCTGTACGAACTGGCGGCGTGCGGGACTGCACAGCTTACCGGTGCGCATCGCTATTCGGTGCTGAAGGAGTGGCTGCGGGCCGGCTTGAAGGACCGGACCCCGCTGGTTCAGCGCACCCGGAACGCGCTGGAGGATCTGGCCTTTCGTTTGCGCCAGTGGCGGGTGCGGGATGAGATCATTGTCATGGGGTTTGCGCCCTGGGACTGGCGGCTCCTGCTTTACCGCGGGCTGGCCCGCAGAAACCGGGTTCTCTACCATACATCCTGGCACGATTGGCGGGCGGACCATACACCGCGGCAGCCTGTATTGCTGAGACCGGCGCTCCTGCGGATCTGGCGGGCGTTTCTCTCACATCCCAACGTTTCTGTCATTGCCGTGACGCCGGCGGCGGCAGACGCCGTCAAGTCGCAGATGGGGGCGAGCGCGCAGGTGATCCCCCATGCCGTGCCCGATGCCTTCTTTGAGGCGGGCAAAGCGCGTGCCCTGCAAGCCCCCTCCCGGAACCGCCTCCTCAAGCTGTTGTTCGTGGGGGAGGTGACCGCCAAGAAGGGGGTGCTTGTTTTGCGCAAGATCATGCCGGAGCTGGCAGCACAGGGCGTTGAACTCACGATTGTGGGCAACGGCGACCTTGCCGCGGAGCTGGAACGCGCACCGCAAAAGGGGATCCGCTTCTTGGGGCCGCTCCATGACCGTGAAGAACTTGCTGAAACAATGGCCGCTCACGATGTTCTGGTGCTGCCGTCGCAGCGCGTGAGGGGCTGGGAGGAGCTGTTTGGCATCGTGATTGCCGAAGCCCTGGCAGCAGGCCTTGCGGTTCTGGCCTCGGCGCATATCGGGCCCAAGGGTATTCTGGCCCCGGCCGGGGGAGCAGGGCTGTTTGATGACTCCGATCATGACGGGCTTGCGCTTGAGATTGCCGCCCTGGCCAGGGATCCTGACCGCCTGGCAGCGCTGAAGGCCCGGCAGGCGCCGATGGCCGAGCCCTACGCGATCGGCGCGGTGCGGCAGGCTTGGGAGGCGGCGATTGCAAGCGCACCGGAAGCTTCCGGCAAGACACCGAAACCGGAGAGGCACGCGTGAGTATCGATTTCATGATCCTGGGCGCGCAGAAAGCGGCCACCTCCGCCTTGCAAGCTGCCCTGAGAAACCATCCCGAAATCCATATGCCCAAGGGCGAAAGCACCTTTTTCGAGGACCCGGACTTCGCTACCCGGCCCTGGGAAGCATTTGGCGCCGGTCAGCCTGCCCGCCTAAAGGGTATCAAGCGGCCGGATAGCCTGTGCTCGAAGCAGAGCATGGAGCGGATTGCGCAGACGGTGCCTGAAGCCCGGTTCATTGTGGTTCTGCGCGAACCGGTCAGCCGCGCCATCTCCAGTTATTGCTACCTGCTGCGCCACGCGCACTTGCCGGCGCTTTCCTTGAATGACGGTCTTGAGCGCTGTTTTGATGCGTTCGAAGCGGGAGAGCACAGCCGCGCCGCAGAGGTACTGCGTTTTGGTCTTTATGGAGCCTACTTGCGGAAGTGGCAGACATTGTTCCCGCGCGAGCGTTTCCTGGTGCTTTCGCAAAAGCAGGTCTCGGGTGCGCCGGAGACGGCGCTTGGCCTTGTGGCAGAGCATCTGGAGGTGAGTGCCGCGCCGCTGTTCGCAGCTCTGAGGGGCGGAGCGATCGGCGAAAACAATACCGGGCTTTATGATCCGGCCATGCTGCGGCTGGCGAGGCTGGGGAGCACGCTCAAGACCCGGCCGTTGCCAGGAACGGTGCGGCGCGTCCCGCGCAGTCTTCCACCGCGTGCCATTGGCTTTGCCATCACCCGGCTGGCCGAGGAGCTGGCCCGGCGGCGCGGGCAGGCCCGCGAGTCCCTTTCTCCGGAAATGCGCGCCCGGATGGAAGCGCTTTACGCTTCGGACATGCCTGCGCTGCGCGCCTGTGCCCCGGCAGAGGCCATCTACTGGAACAGTGAAGCGTTTTGATATGGCGCCCGGCAGTCCAGCACACCCGCGTCCGCCAGCAGGCATCCCGTGTCGCGGACGCGTGAAACCGGCACCGGAAAAAGAAGAGGCTCTTACGTGAAACGACTCCTAGCCCCGCTTGCCAAGGTGCTGAGCGCGCGAATGATCGCTCTCCTCCTGGTGTTCCTGCAAACGCTGGTGATGACCCGCGTCCTGGGGGTGGAGGTCTTCGGGCTGTTGTCTTTTGCCATCTCAATCAGCGCGCTGCTCAATCGGGTGCTGTCGATGGGGCTTGATCAAGTCCTGATGCGCGAACTCGCCCGCGACGGCCCGGATCAGGCAGGGTCCGGCCCCGTCTGGCAAGCGTGCTGGCGGCTTGTCGGCAGGGTTACGGCGCCTCTGGTTTTGGCCATTGCGGCCATTGGCCTCCTGCTGAGCCTGGCAACGCCGCTCTTCGGCCCCTACCGGATGACACTGGCTGCAGCCTTTGCCACGCTGCCCCTTCTGATTTGCCGGAAATACGCTGAATCGCTGATTTTGGGCGCCAAGCAGGCAGTCCGTTCGATTCTGGGCAGCCAGATCGCCTATCCGGCGCTGATGATCCTGGGGGCGCTTCTGACCTGGGGGCTGGGCATGCCAGCCACCGGCGGAACGGTATCGGCAGTCTATAGCGCAGCCATCCTGGGAAGCCTGCTCTGCGCGGTGATTATGCTGCAGCCGACACGGGAGCGCCTGCGCGCCAGCAAGGCCGCGGCAACCGCGCCGCGGATTGCCGCCCGCACGGTGGCCATGAGCGGCGCGCATTTCGCCTTTATCGGGATTGGGATCGTCCTGACACAGCACGTGGACGTGCTGATGATCGGCCTCATCATGGGGCCGGAAGAGGCCGCGCTTGTGCGCATTGCCACACGGGTGGCCGAAATGGCCGGGCTGATGCAGACCATCGTCCTTCTGCAATACAAACCCCTTGTTGCAGAGGCGCATGGGAAGGGCGATCTGGACCTGCTGCAAAAGCATGTCACGGCCATGACGCTGCTTTTTGTCGTTACCGGCATACCTATCACCCTGGGCCTCTGGATCTTTGCCGAAGAAACCATGTCCGTCTTCGGGCCCGGCTTTACCGAGGGGGCCTGGGCAATGCGGATCTATGTGCTGGGCGTAATGTCGATGCTGGTCTGCGGGCCATCGACCCACATTCTGTCGCTATGCCGCGAGGAAAGGCGGGCCAGCCGCGATGTGGGGGTCGCGCTTGGCATACAGGTGGCGCTCAATCTGCTGCTCATCCCGGTGTTCGGCATCATGGGCTGCGCGTTTGCGAACCTTCTTGCCCTGCTTTCACTTTCATTTCTTGGCAGGTATAACGCTGCGCGGCACATCGGCATCGAAACTTCCGTTCTTTCATTCAGAAAATTATCCACTGAAAGGTAATTGCGGCGTGCGGACCCCGCCAGGATATCACGGCTTGCTGATCACGGCTGCGTCCCGGGCGCTTTTTGAGCGATGATTGCTTTTTCCTTCAAGATACTCCTGTGGTCATGCTTTGTCCCGGTCGCCATGCTGACGCCTGTTGGCTTTGTGTCGGTGGTGGATGTCACGGTTGCGTGTTTCTTTGTTCTTTCAATGTACACGTCGCTGACCAGGGGCAGGATCCTGGCATCAAACCCCTTTGCGCTCTTCGCCTTCATCCTTTCCTTTGCCGTTGTCGTGACGGTGCAGCTGCAATCAGGCCTGCTGGGGGATGCAGGCACAATTCTGAAACACCTCGAGTTCCTTGTCCTGATCCCCCTTTCGGTGTCGGTTAGCTTCCGGGAATTGAGCCGGTTAAGGGTCTGCGAGATCGCGTCGAGCGTGGGCTGGGCAAGTTTCCTGCTTTTGCTTTCGGCGGCCGCCAGCGCTCTCCTGGGAGGAAAGCAAGGATTTGACATTTCCATTTGGGGCGCCCCCATTAACAAGAACGCCCTCGGGAGCCTGCTTCTGTTCGGAGCTTCGGCCTGGCTGTATCTGGCGTGCACGAAGAGCAAATGGTTCTGGCTTCATCTCCCGGCCTATTTATGCGCGATGCTCTTTTTCGAAGCCCGCTCGGCCGCCATTTCCCTGATTTTCCTCACCCCGGTAATATACGCCATGGCGCATGGCGGTAAGAAGTTCATCGTCTGGATGTGCGCCGTCTCTGCCGCCGTTCTGATTTTGGGAGTTCTCCTCGTTAACACGCCGGTGTTCCTGTACTACACGCAACGGCTGTATGAGGCCATGTCCCTGGACACGGCAGAGCTAACAAGCTCGTCTTCCAGAATCCTGCTGTGGTCCCTTGCTTTCGGCGAGTTTCTGCAAAAGCCGATCTTCGGATGGGGCATAGGCGGGTTCTCCTACGACGGCCCCGTTGTCTGGCTCAGGCACCTGGAAGAGCCGCACAATTTCATCCTTCAGATAATGCACAACGGAGGGCTCGCCCTCTCTTTGTCATATCTCCTGCTGTTCTTTGAAATTGCCCGGGCGTCCCGGCGGGAAATATTCTTCCTGGCGGTGTTTCTCGGATATTTCTCGAACATGCTGGCCTCAATACTCTTCAACCGCTTTGAGGGGCACTTGTTCTTTCTGATCTCATCTTTTGCCGTGTTCGTCTTCACGTCAGCAAAATACAAACGCGGGCCCGGTTCCGGGAACCGCAGCCCGTAGAAGCGGCCTTATGAAGAGGCAGGTCAATGCTCATCAGGATCCCGGGCGGAGAGCGGCGGCATGACCGGCATGCAATCCTGCCAGCGCATCAGAGCCGGCCGGAGACCGGGGGTTCCCGTCTGCTGGCGGGCGCAGCGGTATTCCCTGCGGCACCGCCCCGTGCCGCATGAGCAGAGGTTCACTGTGCCGCGGCACTTGCCCCTAAACCTTCACATGAAGAGATGGTATCGGTGCTGATCAATGCCGGCCCAAACCTGTCTCCGCTCGATTAGCATTCGGAATGCACAATGAAAGTTGCAATTATCCATTACTGGCTTGTTGGGATGCGGGGAGGAGAGAAGGTACTGGAAGCAATCTGCGACCTGTACCCCCAGGCCGATATTTTCACGCACGTCGCGATCCGTGAAAACCTGTCCGAAAAGCTGAGGCGGCATCGCATATTCGAAACCTTCATTGCCCGCCTGCCAATGGCGCGCAGGATGTACCAGAGCTATTTGCCGTTGATGCCCCGGGCGCTGGAAGCGATCGACCTCACCGGCTATGACCTGATCTTATCAACGGAAGCGGGGCCGGCCAAAGGGGTCATTGCCCCCCCCGATGCGCCGCATATCTGTTATGTGCATTCCCCGATGCGGTACCTTTGGGATCAGTACCACGCCTACCGGGAGGGCGCCGGATCCCTTGCCAGGCTTGCAATGCCCGTATTTGCGCCGGGCTTGCGAAGCTGGGATGTCACCTCCGCAGCGCGCGTGGATCATTTTCTGGCGAATTCGAACCATGTCGCGAACCGGGTGAGGAAATACTGGCGGAGAGAGGCCGATGTTGTATTTCCTCCGTGTGATGTGGCGGCGTTTTCACCGCGAAAGCAGGGCGGGCATGAGGAGTTTTACCTTTGGTGCGGAGAGCTGGCCCCCTACAAGCGCCCAGACATCGCCATCGGGGCATTCGAGCGGCTGGGCCTGCCGCTGAAAGTGATCGGAGGCCCGGAAAAAGCCAAGGGCAAATTCGCCGCGGCCGCCGCAAGCAATATTGAGTTCCTCGGCAAGGTGGATTTCGATGTGCTGCGGGACCATTTGGCGCGCTGCAAAGCGCTGATCTTCCCGGGCGAGGAGGATTTTGGCATCGTGCCCGTGGAGGCGCAGGCTTCAGGCCGCCCCGTGATCGCTTACGCGCGGGGAGGAGCGCTCGACACGGTGAAACACGGTGAAACCGGCTGGCTGTTCGATGACCAGAGCATTGACGGCCTAGTGGAGGCCGTGCGGGGGTTCGAGGCAGAAGGCCTTGCTGGCCTCAACCCCGGCACGCTCCATGAACATGCGGCGAATTTTGGCGTGAAGCAGTTTCAGGAAGGTTTCAGGCGCGCGGTTGAGGAGCAGCTCGCAAGGTAACGCGAAAGCCCGCTCAGGCCGGTTCCCGGCCCAGGCCGCTGCTTTGCAGGGAGATCTCAGTCCGCAATCGCATTGACCGGCGCGGTGATCAGCGAGGGGGTGATCTGGTCGATGGTGCGGCCCCAGCGGGTCACCGGGTTCTCGGCCACGAACACGACATCGCCGGGGCGCAGCTCGAACCGGGCCGCCAGCGGCAGATGCGCGGCGTTGCGCACGTCCAGGTGCCAGGCGGTCACCGCGCCGAACTCGCGGATATCCTCCGAGGCGCGCAGCACATAGACTTCCGAGGCGTCGCCGGTCTCCTTGGCGATGCCGCCGCCGGTGTCGAACAGCGCATCCGCCAGCGTCGCCTTGCGCCCGAACGGCAGCGTGTAGCGGCCCTGGGTGCGGACCTCGCCGCTGAGGTAGACGTAATCCCGCTCCACCGCGTCCAGCTCCACCGCCTGGGTGAAGTTTTCCCGCCGCTCATTGAGGTCGGCGCGGCGCAGCGTCAGCGCCGCGGTCAGCTCGTCGATTGCGGCGCGGCGGCCGGCCAGGGTGGTCTGCTGCAGCTGGATCTGCTGGGCGAAATAGCGCTCGGCGCGGCCAAGGTCGTAATCGGTGTCCACAAACACCGAGTCATCCGCCAGCAGGATGAGGCGCTGCAGCTCGGAGCGGGCATAGAGATCCTCGAGCGGGATCTGGTACATGGCGCCATCGCGGTAGATCCGCACCGAGCTGGTGTCGATATCCCCCACCGAGACCGAGCCCGCCGCCGCCAGCGCCTCGCCCAGGGTGAGCGGCGTCAGGGTGATGGGATAGACGCCGGGCTTGCCGACGGCGCCGCCGACCGAGACCCGGCGGGAATTGAACTCGGCAACCTCGAGGCTGAAGGTCGGATCGATCTGGCTTTCCACCAGCCGCTGGAACAGCAGCGCCTCAGCCTCGTCCACGGTGAGCCCCGCGATGCGCACCCGGCCCACGTCCGGGATGTTGATCGAGCCGTCATCCTGCACCGTGTAGCCGTTGCGGCTGTTCTGCGCCGCCAGCAGCCCCGACAGCTCGGCCACGGTGCCTTGCGTCGACGGCGTGGACAGCACCACCACATCGCCGGTGCCGATGGTATAGGGGCCGGGATCGGCGGCAGGCGGCGGGTCCAGCCGCAGCCCCTGGCGGCCGCCGTCCTGGGTCGAGGGCGCCTCGGGCAGGGTGCCCAGCCCCCGCGGGCTGGCGCCGGCGCCGGAGCCTGCGGAGACCTGGAACACGGCCGGAAGCGCCTTGGGCTGATAGGCGGCGCGGTTGGCCACCAGCACGGTTTCCGGCGTCATCGCCACCACCCGGACCTTGCCGGTGTCCGACACGCCGGCCTTGACCGCGGGGCTGCGGTAGATCGTGGAGCAGCCGGCGGCCAGTGCAGCCAGGGCCAGGGCGCTGAGGGCGATGGAAATGCGGCGCACGGTGCGTCCTCCAATAAGCTTAATGTCAAATATCATCCGGCACCGCCTTCATGAACAGGTTGCCAAGGAAGCCGCCGGTCCACTGCGAGGATTGCACGACCGCGGGGGCGCCCTGCCGTATCCAATAGGTATTTGTGAAGCTTTCCGCCACCCCGTGGCAGCGCTCCTCCAGCTTCTGCACCGGCACCGGCACCCCGCGCAGGAAGACCTCCTCCGGCCCGAGGCGCGCCACCTCGCACCTGTAGGCGTGCAGCTCGATCTGGTCGTTGCCGTTCAGGAAGCTGTGGAACCGCTCCGCCCTGCCCGCCTGCCCGGCCAGCACCAGAGCCGCGCTTTGCTGCACATCGGAGGCCGCCAGGCCGGAGCCGAAGCCCTTGGCCGAGGTCAGGAACCCCTGTTTGAGGGTGATGGTGGCGCCATCGGCGGTGAGCCAGGTCTGCACGCCCGCGCGCTCGGTCTCCAGGAGCATGACACCGCTCAGATCGCGGCTCGGGAACCCCACCTCCAGCCGCGGCGGGATCGGCCGGATGGAGGCCAGCGCCGAGGCGCGCGGGTGGAACCGGGGCGCCTCGGGCAGCAGCGCGCCGCGCAGCAGATCAAGCTCGTCCTGCGCCTCGCCGCAGGAGAGGAGCAGCAGGGTGAGCAGGGCGGTGCAGAGCCGTTTCATCGCATGAACCTCCCCCATCCCCTGACCAGCTGCTGGGCGCGCGCCTCGCGGGTGACGCCATAAAGCCGGTTGCGCACGTTGAGCCGGGCGCCGCCATCGCGCAGCACCGGCCGGATCACCTGCGCCAGCCGGTCGCGCGACGGGCGGCCGGTCAGCCAGGACACCGGAATCTCCAGCCGGATCCCCTTGTCGAAACTGCCCTCGCCGAAATCGCTGACCCCCACCGAGGTCAGGGTGAAGAAGGCGCCGACCTTGAAGCCGTTGGCAAATTCCCGGTCCAGCGTGAACGTGGCGCCGTAATCGCCGGCCAGGTAGCGGCCCGCGTCCGCCTGGATGTGATACTCCCCCGGCAGATCGTAATAGGCAGAGACATGGCCGGTGGCGGTGGCATAGTCCTGGAAGCCGAACAGCACATCGAAGTCGCGCTGCCGCACATAGTTCAGCTCCGCTCCCAGCGCCAGGCGGCTGTTGACCGGGAACCACAGCAGTTCCGCCGACAGGCCGCCGTACATGGTTTCCAGATAGCCCGCCGTGGTGCGGGCATAGAGGTCCGCCCCCGGCCGCCAGATGTATTCGGCGGTCAGATGCTCGATCCTCAGGTCGGATTCCTGCGCGTAAAGCCCCCAGTCCGAGCGCACCCGCTGGATCACCGAATTCGACTGGCGCTCGCCCTCATCCAGGGTGCCAGCCAACGGCTGGCGCAGCCCGGCGGACAGGGTCAGCCCGGGGGCAGCCGTGTAATCGAGCCCCAGCTGGGCGCCGACCTCGTAGCGGAAGGGCGCGTCCGGGTCGAAGAAGGATGCCTGCAGATAGGGGCCGAACCGGTAGCGGAAATGCGGATAGGCGCCGGCGGCGGTTCCGCCGCCGGCCAGCGCCAGGCTGTCGGAGACCTCGGCGCGGGCAAAGCTGCGCCAGGCGCCGTCGGGGTCATGCTCCAGCTCATAGAGATCCTGGCGGCGGATCCGCACCGCGCTGAGCGGCACCCCGTTTGCCATCAGCGCAATGTCGAAATCCTGCGTTCCGGCGGGCTGGGTATTGGCCAGCACCCGCGCGGTGCGGCCGAGGGCCTGGGCGGCCTGGCCGTAGCGGCCGTTTTCCACCCCGATGCGCAAGGCCTGCCCCGCGTCTTCCAGGTAGACCAGCCGCAGCCCCTCCTGCGCGAGGGCCTGCGCCAGCACCTGCCGGCGGCGGTCCGCGGGGGCGTCCGGAGGCAGGTTCCAGCTGGCCAGCGCCACCTGGTCAGCCGGCAGCAAGGGCGGCGGCGCCGCCCCCTGCCCGCCCGGCGCCACGCTCTGGCGCGGGTCGATGAAATAGCTGTAGGTGAAGCCTATGGTGCTTCCATACATGTAAGAGGCGGTCAGCTGCGACCCGTTCCTGAACCGGTACTGGGCGGCGAAGTTGAACGGGGAGCCGGCCTCGAAGCCGATCCGCTCCCGCTCCTGGGTGTAGAGATCCGGCGAATATTCCGCGAGCAGGGTCAGGCGGTCATTCCAGGCCCAGCTGGCGCCGCCGAAAAACGCGGCATCGCCGCGGAACCAATTGCCGAAATCGATCTGGCCGGTGGTTGAAATCCCCCCTGCATCCGCCTCCGGGCGGGTTTTGAAACGGCCGGACAGCACCCCCAGCGGGTTGGAGAAACTGCCCCGTCCGGCCATCCGCCCCCAGCCGATGCCGCCGGAGAGCTTCAGCCGCTCCCGGATGGTTTTGGTGGCCACCAGATATTCCGAGGCATAGATGCCGGTGCCGCCGAAGTCGCGCAGGCCCAGGGCCAGGGCCGGCGACCTGCGGCCTTCCTCGCGCAGCAGGAAATGCAGGTCGAAGCTGCGGTCATAACGGTTGCGGGCTTGCCCGTCGAAATCCTCGATCACCGCATAGCGGAAGCTACCATGCACCCAGGGCAGCATCTGGAAGGTCATGGTGGCCCGCAGGGTCCGGTCCAGCATGCCGCTGGTAAAGGCCAGGGTGCCATCGGGATACATCTCGGCGGTGGGCGTCTCGATCAGCCCCGGCGTGCCGTAATTCGAAGTGCTTTGCGCCTGGGCCAGGGCCGGAGAGGCAGCCATCAATGCTGCCCAAAGCAATTGCCGCCCCTGGAAAATCAATTCTCTCATACCGTCAAAAGTACTTCTGGCCTGCCGCCCCTTTACCCGTTTTCCGGCGGCCTGTCCCGCGGGCAGGAAAAAAGACCGGAAATGCCTGCCTGCTGTGGCGGATCTGCCTGTCTCTTTCCCGTTCTGAGGCGGCAAGGCAACCCTCGCCGGGGCAAACCGCCCGCTTGCGCAGCAGGCGCAGTTTCCCGCCGCCGGGAACGCGGCGGCCGGCAAAGGAAAATGCGGCTTCCGGTGCCGCGGATGCAGCTTTGCAGCGATGCGGCATTCTCAGAACCGGCCGGGCATGATAGTTTGGCACCGAATAGGTTTAGGAGATTGACGATGATCCGGATTGCCCTTTTGGCGCTGGCCCTGTCCGCAACCGGCGCGGCCGCCCAGACCGCCGCCTCCGCAAACGGTCAGGATGACTGTGAAGAAAACCAGGCCAATCACAAAGACAAGGACGAGTGCATTGCCGCCCTGCTGGACGCAGGAGAAGCCGCCGCCGCGGCGGAAGCGGAAGGCGTCACCGGCTTCGTGCCGCTGATTGCCCCGGCTCTGGGGGCCGCTGCTGCGGCGGCAGGGCTTGCAGCCGCGGCAGGCGGCGGTTCGACCCCCTCCACCACGAGCACCGTCAGCACCAACTGATCCGGCCATGGGCGCCAGCCGGGCCCGCTGCCTCAGCTTACGTAGTATTTCGAGCCGTAGTTGCCGTAACTGTAACCGTACTGCTTCATCTTGCGGGTGTTGATCTGGCTCAGGATCATCCCGGTCAGGCGCTGGTTGTCGGTCCGGAACAGCCGCAGGGTTTCCGCCAGATCCTGCTCGGCGGTGCCGTCCCACTTCACCGCCAGCAGCACCGCATCGGCGCTGCGGGCGATCAGCCGCGCATCCGACACCGCCAGCACCGGCGGCGTGTCGATCAGGATCACGTCATAACGCTGCCGCATCGCGTCCAGCAGCTCCCGGAACCGCTCCGAGGCAAACAGGTCGGCGGCATTGGCCGAAGTCTTTTCCCCCGCCAGGATATCGCAGCCCAACAGCGGGTCCTGGAAGATGGCGTCCTCTGCCGGGATATCTCCTGCCAGGACAGAGACAATGCCCTGCGGCGGCACCTGGCTCAGCTGGGCGGTCAGGGTCCGGCGCCGGATGTCGCCCTCGACCAGCAGCACCTTCTTGCCGATGCCGGTGAAGTTCTGCGCCAGCGCCAGCGCGTTGGTGGTCTTGCCCTCCCCCGGCAGCGAGGAGGTCATCACCACCACCTGCGGCGGCTGGTCGACATTGGACAGCATCAGCGAGGTGCGCAGGTTGCGCACCGCTTCCGCCGTTGCTGAAGACGGCTTGCCGGCCAGATACTCCAGCACCCTGCGGCGGCCGCTGGCCGGAAACACCGGGATCTGCCCCAGCACGCTGCAGCCGGTCTTGCGCTCCAGCTCCCGGGCGGAGCGGAACCCCTGCCGCCGCGCCTCCAGCAGCAGCACGCCGGCGCCCCCCAGCATCACCCCCAGGAGGCCGCTCATAGCGAGGATCAGGGATTTCCGCGGCGCCGAGGGCCGCAGCGGGATCACCGCCCGCGACAGCAGGCGGCTGTCGGCCTTCTGGATGCCCTCTTGGGCCGAGGTCTCCTTGAGGCGGGTCAGGAAGTACTCATAGAGCAGCCGCACCGCTTCCGCCTCCCGGCTGAGCTGCTGCAGGGTGATCAGATCCCCGCTCTGCCGGGCAAGCTGGCTCGACAGCTCCGCCTCCGACAGCACCAGCGTCTGCAGCTGCTGCGCGGCGCGGCGGGCCTCCAGCGCGGCGCGCGCCAGCAGCCGCTGGAACGCGGTGTCAAAGGCGGCCCCGCCCGCAGCCGTGCCGGCCTGGTCCAGCAGCCGCTGCAATTGCCGGTCCTGGGCGGCCTCCGCCTGCGCCGCGCGGGTCTCTGCGCCGCGCAGCCCGTCATAGCGCGCCTGCGCAGCCTCTGCCGCGGTCCCGGCCAGGGCAATGCGCTCGCGCAGGTCCTTCAGCTGCACCTCCTGCGCCTGCAGCGCCTCAGCCGAGATCAGCGCGGTGCCGGCGTTGAATTCACTGGCCCTGGCCTCGGCGTCTTCCAGCTCCGCTTTCAGCTCCGCCACCCGGCCGGTCAGCCAGGTTGTCGCCTGTTCGGTGGCGTCGAATTTCACCTCGATCTGGTTGAGAATGTAGAGCTCCACGATGGTATCGGCGATCAGCGCCGATTTGCGGGCGGATTCGCTCTCCGCAACAACTTGGAATACCAGGGTATTGGCAATATTGTGCACCGACACCTTGTCCAGCAGGGCCGAGACCACGCTGTCCCGGATCAGCTGCTGCACCAGCTCCTCCGGCAGCTTCTCGGCCGGGCGCTGCAGGCCCAAGAGCGATTTGATCCCCGATTTCACCCTCCAGACCAGAACCGACAGGGCAGACGGTTCAACCAGAGCTCCGTTGAACTCCGGATCCTCCACCAGGTTCAGCTTGTCCGCCACCTTGTCCATCAGCCCGCGGGACTGCAGCACCTCCAGCTCTGAATTGACCTCGGCGTAATCGCCCGACAAGCCGCTGACGACGCTTTGCAGATCAACCACGCTTTGCTGTTTGGTTTCCAGCATCACCACGGCGCTGGAGGTATAAACCGGCACCGCGACGGCAAAGGCATACACTCCGCCGATGAAAATGGCCGCCAGGGTTGCCAGCGCCATGATCCACTTGCCGCGCCACAGGGTGGCGGCCAGGGCGCCCAGATCGATGACATCGCCATCCTGCGCTTCTGCGGGCGCCGGGCGCTGGACCGGGAAAGAGACTTCATTCAAAGGCGTTTGTTTCATGGCTACCCGGTTACCGTCGTTAATGAAGCGCGCCTGCCGAACGCATCATATTCCGCATACACGGGGCAGCCTTCAGAAGAAAGGCCTGCGGCCCTGCGCCGGGGGTCAGCAGCCGGTCCTGCGCAGGATGACGGCCCCGGTCCGGGCGATGATCCAGAGATCGCGGGAGAAGCTGCGCCGGGCCAGATAGGCCGTATCCAGCGCCACCCGTTCGTCATAGCTGACAGCATTGCGGCCCGAGACCTGCCACAGCCCGGTGATCCCCGGCGTCTGGGCCCGGTAGGCGGCGGCGGCGCTGCCGTATCTGGCCAGCTCCGCGGCAACGACGGGGCGCGGGCCGACAAAGCTCATCTCGCCCTTCAGCACGTTCCAGATCTGCGGCAGCTCATCCAGGCTGGTCTTGCGCAGGACATGGCCCAGGCGGCTGATGCGCGGATCGTTGGCCAGCTTGTGGCCGCGGGCCCATTCCGCCGCCGCCTCGGGGCTGGAGTCCAGATGCGCCTGCAACTGCGCTTCGGCATCCGCCACCATGCTGCGGATCTTCCAGCAGGTGAACCGCCTGCCGTCCCGCCCCACCCGGGTATGGCCGAAGAAACCCGGCCCGCCGTCATGGCGCGCGACAGCCCATAACAGCAGGATCACCGGCGCCAGAACCGGCAGCAGCAGCAGCGCCAGCCCGAGATCGAACAGCCGCTTTCCCGCCCGGCCATAAAAGCCGGAACGCATCCGGCACAGGGGCAGGCTGGCGGCGGCGCCATTCATGGCAGAGGCGGTGAAGGCAAGATCATGCATCGTCAGCCCCCTGAGATTCAGTGCGTTTCAGCAAGGGGCCACACTTTTTATGAGCGCAATGCATCATGGATACACCCAAATCTAAATAAAACTTGAGTAATGTTTTCCAAATATTTGCGGCAGAAAAATGGCAGCGCCCGGAAGCCTCGTGCCCTGACCCTGCGTCAGGCCCGCCGCCGCCGGTTCACTTCCCAGGCCAGCGCCAGGGCCGCCGCAACCGCCGCAACTGCCAGCAGGCCCGCGCTTGCATCGATTTCCGGCACCCCATGCGGGTTGCCGACGCCGTTGTTCCAGCCGTTGCCGCCGGAGTTGCCATTGCCGGTGCCCCAGCCGCCATTGCCATTGCCCCGGCCAGCGGCAAAGGCCGCGGACAGGGTCATGCAGCTGGTGAAAACCGCGGTGCCGGCAGCGGTCAGAAGAGATTTCATTGCTTTGGCCTCAAAAGGTTGAGTTACAATTGCCTTCCGGCAACCGTTAGCATTTTCCCGGCCCGGGCACAATTTCCGGAGCCGCCCGGACGTGTTTCTGCCGCCCGGCTGTCTCCGGGATGCACCGCACAGGGCGCTGCAGGCCTGGCCAGTCAGAAGACCTGCCAGGCCAGTGGCGGGAAATTGGCAGGGCCTGCCCCTAGAGGCGCACCTGCAGGAACCGCGGCGCGCCGCCGTCCAGGCAGACCGCCGACAGCACCCCGCTGGCATAGGCGCCGGTGTCGATGGCAATCCGGCCCTGCTCTGCTGCGGGCCTGCTGACGATGGTGTGCCCGTGCACCACCCAGATGCCGTCGCGGCGCGGGGTGCGGAAAAACTCCGGGTGCCCCCACATCAGCACCTCCTCCGGCTGCGCATCGGGCGCCGCCCGCGGGTCCGCCCCGGCATGCACCATCAGCACATTGCCCGACAGCGCCGAGGTCTTCAGCCCGGCCACCCAGGCAATCAGCCCCTCCCCCATCGCCGCCTGCAGCTGGCCGCGGCAATCGCGCAGTTCCGCTGCCGTCATCTGCGGCCGCACCCCGCAGATGCCGAAGGAGGCCAGCGTCTGCAGCCCGCCATTGCGGAGCCAGACTCCGCCCGCACGGACCGGATCACGCAAAAAGTCCAGCAGCATGGCCTCGTGATTGCCCATCAGGCAGGTCAGATCCGGGCGCGCGCTAAGGCAGCGCAGCACCTCCGCGCTGTTCTCGCCGCGGTCGGTATAATCGCCCGCCAGCACGATCCGGTGGCCCCGCGGCACCTGCGCCAGCATATGCTCCAGCAGCTCCAGGCAGCCATGCACGTCGCCGATCACGCACAGCGGCACCGCCGGCGCCGGATCCGCAAACCGGGCTCCCGGCCAGAACCTGTTGAACAAGGATGACAGCACGGATGCCAGGCCTCCCGGCGGCCCCCCCCCCGATGCAGCGAACTCCCGGCGCGGGGCCGCGCGCCGGGGCAAATGCCGTCAGACGGTGATAGCCGCCCGCCCGCCGCGGGGCAAGCGCGGCGGCTCAGGCGCTGCGGCAGGCCGGCACCCCCATGCGGATGATCTCGCTGCCCTTGATCTTGTGCACCCCGGAAACCCGGTTGCGCCCCTCCGCCATGAACCAGGCCTTCAAGGGCGCCGGGTAGTACTGCGCCATCACCCGGCTGAAATAGTCGAACTTTTCCTGTGTCAGGCGGCGGCCGCCGCGCGAGGGGCCGTGGAAGCCGAAGGTGGTGCCGGGATCGACGCAGGCGCCGGGCAGGCCGAGGAACATGGTGCAGGTGGAGTAGCAGACCTTGCCGCGGATCTCGACCCGCACCCCGCGCTTCTGCAGGTTGCTGAGCTCGATCAGCCGGTCATGCAGATAGCCGCCGCGGTCGCTGCCCACCACATAGGTCTGCTGGGCGGCGGCGGCCGCGGGCTGCAGCGCGGCAAGTGCCAGAGCCGCGGCGGCGGCCTTTGCGGCGGTGCGGAAGGCGGAACCGGCGTGTCCTGCGAAGGCAGCCGCCGAAAATACGTTGTTCAGTGCCGGCATGGTCGGATCTCCAATGCAAAAACTGGCGTTGGAGATTAAGTAGGCAAACCCTGGGCGCGGACCGCGGTCAGGATGTGGCAAAAATTAGCACATTATCAACACTTTAGAGCGCATGTTAGGAAAATTTTAAGAGATTGCGCCAGCCTGAGCCGGACGCAGCCGGCCGGCCCGGAGGGTCCGGAACCGCTCAGATCAGGCCGAAGTCCCCAGCGGCGAGGGCCGCGGCGGCAATGACGGCGTTGGCCAGCATATGCGCCTGCACCGCGCCGCCGGGGCGGCGGCTGCGCAGATACAGCAGCCCGAAGGCCGCCCCCGCCAAGGCGCCTGCCAGCCAGCGGTCGTGCAGCGCCGCAAACAGCAGGCTGCTGACTGCCAGCCCGGCCAGCGCCCGCCAGGGCGCCGCCGCGGGGCTTCCGGCGATGCGCTCCAGCACATAGGCGCGGAAGAACAGCTCTTCGATCACCGGCACCAGCAGCACCGTGCCCAGGAGGCGGCAGGCAATCCAGAACGGATCGGGCGCCCCGGCGGCGGCGGCGGCCTCCGGGGCGGTCCAGAGCCACAGCGCCGCCACCGCGCCGCCGGTAAGCCAGTCCAGCGGCCCGGCCTGCCATTTGAAGGTCTTCAGCGCAGGCCAGAACAGCGCCAGCCCCAGCAGCATCGCCGCCACCCGCAGCGGGTAGCCATCGGCGGGGGTCTCCCAGATCAGCGGGGTGAGCGTGCCGCTGATCATGAACAGGATGAAGGGCACGATCCTGGCAAACAGCGGATCCGCGGCCAGGGGCGGGCCTGTCCGGGCGGCGGGGCCGGCGGTCCTTTCATGGAAGAAATCCATGTTGTGGACGATGGCCAGAACCCCAAAGGCCAGCAGCGAGAACAGAAGCCAGCCGGCATAGGAATGAAACCCGTCCACCGCCAGCTTGGGCGAGACATTGGCCCCCAGCCAGATCAGCACGGAAATGCGGAGGACATTGAAAACCCAGCTCAGTAAAACGGCGATGGGGAACAGCAAAAGCCAATACGGTTTCATGCGCAGGGTGCCAACGGAGAGCAGGGCATAGCCAGCCACGAAGAGGGCAATCAAAGCAATGCCTTCGATGCCGGAGCATGTATTTCCAACCTGAACGGCAAAGTCGTTCAGGGCAAAGATGCGTTCTTCCGGCAAGCTCGTGACCTCTGCATGGAATAGCAGCAGAACATGGCCAACGGCAGCAAAGGTAAGCCAGGTCAAAACCTGATTGCCGCCCCAAAGGAAACTTGCCGCATCGGTAAATTCCGGCAGCGCAAAAATGGCCGCCAGAGTGAGCGGCAAGAACAATCCGTTCCCGAACAGCCATTGCCGCCAAGCCCTGAGCGGCATGAGCCACAGCATTGCCCCCAGGGCTGCGCAAAGGGCGCCCAGCAGCAAAGCAGGCGCCACCTTGGAAAATTGGGCCTCCAAATCCGTGAACGGGATCCACCAGAGCGGCACAAATATCATGGCCAAACCGCTGAAATGCAGCAAGGCGGCTTTCTGGCTTGCAAAGGAGGCCGCTGCCGGGCCGGACCGGGCCGCTTGCCAGAGCGACGGCTTCAGCGCAGCCGCAGATGCCAGGGCAAGGCCCACGTAAATGACCCGGCGTGGCAAGAGGACCATCCAGAAGCACAGGCCAGGCACCGTGGTTTCCGCGCAGGAGAAATCCTCTCTGTAGGGCAAAACAGATTGAATGGCATGCACTTCGGCCAGCATCACGATCACAAAAACCGCAAGCCGGAATATGAGCGGCCTTGAAGACATCGCCTGCAGCACACGCCTCTCCCCAAGGACAGCTTGCAATATGGCCTCTGAAAAGCGGGATATGAACATGCCTTCAGCCCTGTCGGAGATGCTCTTTCTCAAGCAAGGCGGCCGCATGCTCAAGGGGGTCCACCAAACCCCTGCCGTTGGCATCTGCCACCCAGCAGAAAGCCTCGATGCTACCCGCCCCGCCCTGGAGGTTTGCAAATGATATTACCGGCATGCCTGCTCCGCCTCTTTCTCCTCACAGTACCAGATAGCAGACAGACATCTATAGATGCGATCTGGATATCAGGAAGCGGTCAGATACCGGGTGGCGCCAGCCAAGGCGGTTCCCCGTTCAGGTGCGGCGCCCTGTCCGCTCTTGGCCAATGCCAAACAGCTCCCGGATAGCTAGGGAAGAGACCGTTCTTTGCACAAGCCTCTCAAAGCGTTGCGGCAGAAGGCCATCCGGCGCACGCCCGGTTGTTCCAGCCTTAACCCGGATATCCCACCATTCAGCCATCGGAGGAATCGGGACGCACGTTTCATCAAGCCTGCCATTTCAGGAGTACGCAAATGCCTCAAACCGATCCGTTCGCCAGCCACCGCCGCGGGTTTGAAAGCCCGGCTGCAACCCACTTCGCCATCACTCCCCAAGATGGCACCGACCTGCCGGTGCGGCCGCGGGTGCTGCGGGTTGTCTCGGGCGGCGACCTGGCGCTCCGGGATGCCGCGGGAACCATCATTGTCTATCCGGTCGCCTCCGGCGAGACATTTGCCTTCTCGGCGGCCGGAGTCGAAGCAACCGGCACAACGGCAACCGTCGCGGGGTGGTACTGATGCTGGGCGCCGGCCTTTCAATGACGGGTGAGGCCGTGCAGGGCCGCAGGCCGCCGCCTGCCCCCCTGATCGACCTGGACTTCCGGCAGGACCGCTACTTTCAGGCGGGTGCTGCCAGGAGCTTTGACGAGATGTTCGCCTACAGCGGCACCGGCCTGCGCACCTTCACCGGCGAGACCGGGCAGCTGGTCTGGGCGGCGCATAACCTGCTGGCCCATTCCGGGGATCTGACGCAGGGCGCCGCAAGCGGCGCGTCGGTGTCAGCGACTCGGCTCACGGCCGCGGCAGGCACAGGCGCAAGGGCGCCCGAGGCGCTGCGGGCAGGGGTGGCGCTGCCGGATGCGGGCACCTATACCTACGCGGCCCATGTCCGGCAGGTGAACCTGCGCTACCTTGCCATGGCAACCGCGGGCTACGGCGCCGGAGCAGACGGCGTTTCCCTTTTCGACCTGCAGGACGGGGCGGTTGCCAGCCAGGGCAATGGCCATCTTGCGCAAATCCAGCTGCTGGCCGGCGGCAGCTTCATCTGCAGCATTGCTTTCGCCATGGATGAATCCGCGCCGGCCGGCACGCTGAGTGCGGGCGTATCAGAAAGCGCGGCAGCGCATCTGGTGACGGATCCGGACGGCACCGAGGCGATGGATATTCTGGCGCAATGGCTCTACCGCTCCGATCTCGGCGGCATGGCGGACAACCCGGACAACGCCCTGGGGGCAGGGTTCGAGACCTATGTCCCGTCCAGTGCCTCACCGGCCTTCAAGGCGCGCCGCAACGCGTATGAAAACGGGGCGCCGGCAGGGATTAAGATCGAAAGCAGCGCCGCCGCGAACCTGTTGCGGCACACCAACGCGCCGGCGGGGAACTGGGCCTCTCCCAACAGCACCCTGGAGGAGGTGCCCGGCGGGTTCGTCCGGATAACTTCGAATGGCACAGGCGGCTTCCCCAGAGCCGAAAGAGGGGACGTCGGCGGCGGCGCAGGCGTGTATACCGCGCAGGTCGAGGTGCGTGCGGGCAACAGCGGCGGGTTTACCTTCAGGGCTTTTGGCACCGGGTTCAGCGGCGGCAACGATTCCGTCGCCTACCGCTTTGATTTCAGCACTGAGACATTCACCAAACTGGCGGCCGCCCCGGCCCTCTTTCCCCCGGTGGCGAAGCTGGTATCCCCCGGTGTCTACAGGCTGGCAATGACGTTCACCGCCGGAACAGTAGCGTCCTTCAACATGTATCCTGTCTGGAATGATGCAACTCCGGGCATGTATGCGGACTTCCGCCGCCCCCAGCTTGAACCGGGAGACACCCCCTCCTCCTTCATCCCCACGGCAGGCAGCCCGGCCGCCCGCGCGGCGGAGACGCTGGCCGTCCGCACCTCTGTGCTGCCTGCAGCCATGCCGGAAGCGGTGTCGTTCGCCGTGGATGGCCGCATGAGTCTTGCAGACACCGGATCCGGTGCAGCAGCCCGGTTCTTCGACTGGCAGGCTGATCAGGGCAGCTTCCTCCGTGCGGATCTGAGCGCCGGCAGCCCGGCAACCGGCCGGATCCAGGTTTTCAGCGAACAGTCCGGTGCCGCCAGCACGGCCAGCGGCGCAGCATCCGCCTATGCGCCCGGGACCGAGGCCGCTGTCAGCTTTGCCGCCCGCCACCAGGCGGCGCTTCTGGAGCTGGCAGAGAAAGGGAAGACCTTCCCCGCCTCGCCCGCGCCATCCGCGCTGCCGGTCCTGGCGGCAGCCGGTATCGGCCTGGCACCGGTGTTCAACGGCAGCCTTGGCCGCTTCCGCATGTGGGACCGCGATCTTGGCAGCCCCGGCATTGAGCGGATGACCGCATGAGCAGCAGCCTGGCGCCGCAATTTGCCGCTCACGGCGGCCAGGCCCAGCTTTCCTGGGCAGCGGGCGCAGATACCAGATAGCTATCGGATGTCCTTTCGGATGCCGGAGCCCTGCAAATGTGCATGCCCCGCACCCCTGCCCTGCCTTCGTTCTCAGCCTTCGCGGCTCAGCTCCAGCACCCGCGCATGGCGCACCGCGGTGCGGCGCAGGATTCCGTCGCGCAGCGCATGGGCCAGGAGCCGCAGGAAGACGCGGCGCGCGCCCGGGTGCTGACGCGCCTTCGTCAGCCATTTCGGCACGATCACCAGGAGCACCGGCCAGAACAGCCAGCCCGCCGCCATCCGGTACAAGAGCAACAGGTTGCGGTGGTAGTAATAGGCCTTCCACAGCGGCACGAAGCGGCCGCGCTGCGCCGCATCCGCCTTTTGCGGGTCCGCGCCCCCGGCCCGGAAGGTCGACAGGTCATGCTCGAAGCGCACCGAGGGCTCAAAGCCGATGCGGCCGCCCGCCTTGGTCAGCCCCAGGGTATAGAGCCCGTCATCGCCGTAGATGAACAGCTCCGGGTCCGGGTAGCCGGTGCGCCGCACCGCCTCCGCGGAGATGAAGAAGCCCACGAAAGAGGTGACATCGATCTGCATCCCCGGCCCCTCGTAATCCGAGGGCTGCACGTGAAAGCCGGAGCGGCCGCCCCCGAACAGGGTGCGCAGGAACTCGCGGGCATGCCAGAACGGGTTGCGCGAGGGCCGGTTCATCTCGCAGATGCGGCCGTCGGGGAAATAGACCGCCGCCGCCACCGCATCCCAGCCGCCGCCGGTTTCCCGGTCCGCCTGCCGGTGCATGGCCAGCGCGCGGAAGGCCGCGAGCCCGCCCGGCGCCGGCCGCCCGTCGTCATCCATCACCACCAGCCAGTCCGGGCCATGCGCCTCCATCGCCCGGCGCATGCCCATCTCGAACCCGCCGGCGCCGCCGCGGTTTTCCGCACTGCTGCAGATGTCGAGCCGCGGATCGGCCTGCGCCGCCAGCCAGGCGCCGGTGCCGTCGGAGGAGGCATTGTCGGCCACCACCACCGCCGCGAGCTCATGCGCGGGGCTCTCCAGCAGCCGCGCCAGCGTCGCCTTGAGCTTGTCCAGCCGGTTGTGGGTCACCACCACCGCCACCAGCCGGCCCGCCCCCTGCCCAGTCCCATGTCCGGTGCCCGCCGGGTCTGCCGCAGCTGTGCCGATTGCCTGTGCTGTGTTCACCCGGGGCTCCTTGCCTGTCTGATGGAATCTGATGCGGCCTGCGCGGCTCCGAAAGCTCATAAATCCCGGCCCCTGTCAAATCCATTGCCGCGGCAAAGGGTTTGACAGGGCGGCAGGAAGCCGCCACCTAAAGGGCATGCAGACAGCTCTCATCACCGGCTCGGCCGGCTTCATCGGATATCACCTGGCAGCGCGGCTGCTGGCGGCAGGCTGGCGGGTCATCGGGCTGGACTGCCTGTCGCCCTACTACGACGTGGCGCTGAAGGAGCGCCGCCACGGCATGCTGGCGCAGACCCCGGGCTTCACCCCGGTGATCGGCAAGCTGGAGGACCCCGGCCTGCTGATGCAGCTGTTCGAGGCGCACCAGCCGGATGCGGTGATCCACCTGGCCGCCCAGGCCGGGGTGCGCCATTCGATCGACGCGCCGCGCGACTATCTGGAGGCCAATCTGATCGGCACCTTCGAGCTGCTGGAAGCGGCCCGCGCGCATCCGCCGCAGCACCTGCTGATGGCCTCCACCTCCTCGGCCTACGGCGCCAGCACCGAGATGCCGTTCGGAGAGCGCCAGCAGGCCGACCACCAGATGTCCTTTTATGCCGCCACCAAGAAGGCCAACGAGTCGATGGCGCATTCCTATGCCCATCTCTACGGGCTTCCCACCACCATGTTCCGCTTCTTCACCGTCTACGGCCCCTGGGGGCGACCCGACATGGCGCTGTTCAAATTCACCAGGGCGATGCTGGCGGGGGAGCCCATCGACGTCTACAACCACGGCCGGATGAGCCGCGATTTCACCTATATCGACGATCTGGTCAGCGGCATCACCGGCCTTATCGCCGCGGTGCCGGGCACAGAGCCGGTCTCGGACCAGGACAGCCTCAGCCCGGTGGCGCCGTTCCGGGTGGTCAATATCGGCGCCAGCAAGCCGACCCCGCTGATGGAGTACATCGCCGCACTGGAGGCGGCGCTGGGGTGCGAAGCGCAGAAGAACATGATGGAGATGCAGGCCGGCGACGTGCCTGCCACCTGGGCCGACACCCGCCTGCTGACCGAGCTCACCGGCTATCAGCCGCAGGTCGGCGTCACCGAGGGCGTGGCCCGGTTTGCCGCCTGGTACCGGGAGTATTACCGCATCTGAGCCGCCGCCCGGCCCTGGTCCGGAAGGCCCAAATAGGTCAGCACAGTTGACCAAATGTTTCGCGCGCGAAACATTTGGTCCGGACCGGACTTATCTCCGCGCTGCGGGCGGTGCCGCCAAAATTCCGGTTTCCGCCCTGTCCGGCTGCGTATATGTCTCTATCTGAACAACACCACCTGCAGCGCAAAGCCAGGTGGACTAGGAACGGAAAAAGGGCATCCCATGCGTATTGCGATGATTGGCACCGGCTATGTCGGACTGGTATCCGGCGTCTGTTTTTCGGATTTCGGCCATGACGTGATCTGCGTCGACAAGGACGAAAGCAAGATCACCCGGCTGAACAACGGCGAGGTGCCGATCTACGAGCCCGGCCTCGACCAGCTGATGGAAAAGAACGTGAAGGCGGGGCGGCTCAGCTTCACCGCCGATCTGGCCGCCGCGGTGGACGGGGCGGACGCGGTGTTCATCGCGGTCGGCACCCCGACCCGGCGCGGCGACGGCCATGCCGACCTCACCTATGTGATGGCCGCGGCCGAGGAGATCGCCGGGGCGCTGACTGCCTACGCGGTGGTGGTGACCAAATCCACCGTGCCGGTGGGCACCAACCGCAAGGTGCAGGAGGTGATCGCCAAGGCCAACCCAAGCGCCGATTTCGATGTCGCCTCCAACCCGGAGTTCCTGCGCGAAGGCGCCGCGATCGAGGATTTCATGAAACCCGACCGGGTGGTGGTCGGCGTCCAGACCGAGCGCGCCGCCGAAGTGATGTCGGAGATCTACCGCCCGCTGTACCTGCGCGACTTCCCGATCCTGTCCACTGACCTGGAATCGGCGGAGATGATCAAATACGCGGCCAATGCCTTCCTCGCCGCCAAGATCACCTTCATCAACGAGATCGCGGGCCTGTGCGAGCGGGTCGGCGCCGACGTCAAGGAAGTGTCCCGCGGCATCGGCTTTGACGGCCGCATCGGCAACAAGTTCCTGCACGCGGGCCCCGGCTACGGCGGCTCCTGCTTCCCCAAGGACACCGCGGCGCTGGCGCGGATCGGCCAGGACCATGCCTTCCCGATGCGGATCACCGAAACCGTGATGCAGGTGAACAACGAGGTGAAGGCGCGGATGGTGGAGAAGCTGCGCGATGCCTGCGGCGGCTCCTTCAACGGCCGCACAGTGGCGGTGCTCGGCGTCACCTTCAAGCCCAACACCGACGACATGCGCGACGCCCCCAGCCTGACCATCGTGCCGGCCCTGATCGGCGGCGGCGCCAGGGTGCGGGTGGTGGACCCGCAGGGCCGTGCCGAGGGCGAGGCGCTCCTGCCCGGCGCCGCCTGGGTGGAAGACCCCTATGAGGCGGCGCAGGGTGCCGACCTGATCGTGCTGCTGACCGAGTGGAACGAGTTCCGCGCCCTGGACCTGAAGAAGCTGGCCGGCGGGATGGCGCAGCCGCGGATGGCGGACCTGCGCAACATCTATTCGCCCGAGAGTGCCAAACAGGCCGGGTTCGAGACCTATACGGCCGTGGGGCGGGGCGCCTGAGCGCCGCCTACGGCGCAGGTCTTGAAATAGGTCCGGTCCGGACCAAATGTTTCGCGCGCGAAACATTTGGTCAGACAGGCTGACCTAATATCAGGCTCTAACAAGGCACAAAAAAAGGGCGCGGTCTCCGCGCCCTTGTCCGTTTTCAGGCTCGGATCAGAGCTTTTTCAGCCAGGCCTGCAACGCCTCCACCAGCGCGGCGCTGACGCCCGGGCCGCTGATCTCGATCTTCTGCTCGCTGGGGGTATAGCCCAGGACCACCCCCTTGGCCCCAGGCAGGGAGATCCGCTCGCCCGGCATGGCGGCGTCCCAGTCATAGGCGCCGCGCACCCGCGGGCCGCTGACCAGCGGCTGCCCGGACGGCGGGGCAGGGGAGAGATCAGCCTCTAACCGAGGCTTTTTCTCAGGCTGCTTCTCAGGCCGCGCCTCCACCAGCCGGGCCAGAACCTCCAGCTCAGCCTCGGGGCTGGACCGGTCGGCGGCCTGCAGCGCCTGTGCCGCGCGCTCCGCGAACCCCTCATCCGCCTCGATCTCGCGCACCAGCGCCAGGCCCAGCTTCTCGCTGATCGCGGTGGGGTAGAACAGCACCGCGTCCAGCGCCTCGACCAGGGTGACGAAGCTGCCGATCTTGGAGCGCTTGGCGCGGGTCGCGTTGCCGAACAGCGCCTGCAGCGCGTATTTGCGGCGGCTGAAGACGCCCTCCTTATACGCCCGCACGGCAATACGGGCGCGCTCGTAGTGCGACAGGTTCACCCGGATCTCGTTTTCCTCGACCATCGCCACATAAGCGCCTTCGGCGCTGTCCGGCTTGATCACCAGCGCCTTAAGGGTGGCGAACCGCGGGTCTGATGTCTCCTCATAGAGCCTGCGAAGCGCGGTCAGGCGGCGCCAGCCGGAGATCAGCCCGTGGGTGCGCCCGCCAAATGTATCCTCCAGCGGCACCACCTCGGCCGGGGTCTGCTGGCCGCGGGCGCGGATCGAGTCGATCAGCGACTGCAGCTCTTCCTCGTCCTGCTCGATGCGGTCGCGCACCAGGTGGTTCTCGTCGATCGCTGCCAGCGGCAGTTCCTCGATCATCAGCCCTTTGGCGCGGGCGTTTTCCAGCACGCCGGACAATTCCTGCAGCGCCGCCTGGGCGGAAGCGTCCGAGGCCACCTGGGCAATCGGCGCGGCCCCTACACTGGACGGCCCGCCAAGCGCGGGTTTGCCGGCGGGGGCAGCTGCCAGGTAATCGGTCTGCGCCGGGGAAAGCCGTTTGCGTTTTGCCATATCCTGTCCTCATGTCTCCGGGCTGCCAGTGTGCCGGAAAGTCCTTGTTAGGGCCTTAGCCCGCCGCGCGCTGTTCCGCCTCTTCCTGCAACACCTCGCGCCGCCAGACGCCGATCAGCAGTTTCTTGAAGGCGGCGTAGGTCTCGTCGAAGGTCTCGCGGCCGCGGGCATAGGTCTCGCGGTTGAAGTCGCGGTAGTCGGCCTCGTAGATGCCGCTGACCTGCTCGCCGGCCTGGCCGATCAGCGCGGTGAAATCCTGTTTGTGGGGGGAGAGCACCCGGCCCATGTAGGCCTGCATCAGCGCCGCCAGCTCACCCTGCTGGGCGCCGTCGTAGCGGGTGATCACCGCGCGCACCGCGTCCCACTCGAAGCTGAGGCCGGGGCGGCCAAGCGCGCGGGCCGCCAGGTTCTCGCCCTCTTCGATGGAGGCGAAGGTGGAGTGCAGCATGTCGAAGAACCGGCCGGTCGAGTCGAACTCCAGGAACGACGCGCCCATCGGCACCAGCAGGATGTCGGCGGCGCTGAGCCCGTTGATCGTCAGGTAGCCAAGCGCCGGAGGGGTGTCGATGAAGATCACATCGTATTGGTCCAGCACCCCGTCGGCCTCCAGCCGCTCCGTCAGCGCATCCCACAGTTTCCAGCTGCGCGCCGCCATCCGCCAGACCGGGATCTGGAACTCCGCCCAGTAGAGGTTCAGCTGGGCGCCGATCAGGTCGATGTTGGGCCAGTGGGTGTTCTGGATGACGTCCGCCGCGGTCATCTCCATCGCCGCATCCAGCGCCTCGTCCAGCGGCTGCGGGGCGTCGCCGCGGTCGAGCCGGCGCTGGTTCTCCAGCCGCAGATGCTCGCCGTAGTGGCGCGCCAGCAGCGGGAAGGCGGTCTGCCATTCATCCTCGACGCGGCCGCCGAAGATCGAGGTCATCGACCCCTGGCTGTCGAGATCGATGACCAGCACCTTGTAGCCGTCGAGCGCCGCCGACATCGCCAGATGCGCCGCGGTCGAGGTCTTGCCGACGCCGCCCTTGAAGTTGGCAACCGCCACCATCTTGGCGGGCAGGCCCGCGGGGCGGTAGGGCTGGTAGTCCTTGGCCTTGGAGCCTTGCGCCGCGAAGAAGGCGCGCAAGGCCAGCACCTCGTCGAGGGTGAACCACTTGGCGCCGCCCTCGGTCTCCGACCGGCCCTGGGGCAGATCGGGGTTGGCTTTCAGCACCCGGCGGAAATGGGCCTGGGCGACCGGGATCAGGTAGCGGGTGATCTCCCAGGTGGAGAACAGGCGCAGCTCCTTGCGGCCTTCCTCGTTCATGCCGCGGCTGGCCAGGTCCGCCCTGCCTTGCGCGCAGGCGGCGGCAATCTCGGCAAAGCCCGCGGTGCTGGTGGGGGCGTCCAGCTCCGCCAGGGCGGCGTCCGGGTCGATGCTGAAATAGGGGGGGAGGCTTGCGTTCGCCTTGTGGATATCTCGCGCCATGAGGATCTGCCTGCTGTCCTTGGGCCCTCCGGCCCTGCCCGTGTGAAATGCTGCTGTTCTGCTGCTCCGCAGCCTGATGTGCTGCCTTTTGGACAGAATACGCAAAAACACCGCACATGGAAGCAAAATGCGCATACCTCCTGCTTTTTCTAAGCAAATCCGGGGGTTGGGAGGGGGCGAAACAGGGCTGTTTCAGGGCCGGCAAAAAAATCTGCCAAGTTAATTATGAGTTATTTATTAGTTACAGGGGGAAGGGCGTGCGCGCAAAGCCCTTTTTTCATTGGCGATCGGGGCGGATTTTGCCGCACGCATGACTCTGAAACCCCGATGGGATGACTCCGAAACCCCGGCAAAGCGATTCCGAACCCCCGTTGCCGCCGGCTGTGGATAACCTTAGGGTGAGTGTAATCAAAACCACGATAAAACGAGTCGCCGACCGGGGCAGAAGATTCCGGCGGCCGGCAGAGCAGACGGCGGACAGGCAGATGGCAGCAGAGCTGACGGCGGGGGGAGTCCCTCCGGAAGGGCAGGGGGATTTCTTCCTCTGCGATATCTTCGGGGCGATCCCCAAGAACGACCTGGCCTCGATGGAGCATCCGCTGTTCTCCCTGGGCACACGGCCGGACCGGCGCATCCTCAATTACCAGCACAACGGCGCGGAGATCACCGTGACGCCCTCGGTCAAGGGGCTGGCGACAATCCACGACAAGGACATCCTGATCTTCTGCATCAGCCAGCTGATGGCGGCGATCAATGCCGGCCGCCAGGTGAGCCGCACCCTGCACCTGAAGGCGCATGACCTGCTGGTCGCCTGCAACCGGGAAACCTCCGGCGATGCCTACCGGCGGCTGCGCGAGGCCTTCGAGCGGCTGGCGGGCACCCGCATCACCACCAATATCGTCACCGGCGGCGAGGAGGTGACCACCGGCTTCGGCCTGATCGAGAAATGGGAGATCGTGCGCAAGGCCCGCGGCGGCAAGATGGTCAGCGTGGCGGTGACGCTCAGCGACTGGCTGTACCGCGCGGTGCTGTCGAAATCGGTGCTGACGCTCAGCCGCGATTACTTCCGCCTCAGGAAACCGCTGGAGCGGCGGATCTACGAGCTGGCGCGCAAGCACTGCGGGCGGCAGAACAGCTGGCAGGTCTCGGTGGAAACGCTCCTGAAGAAATCCGGCTCCGCCTCCCCGCGCCGGGTGTTCCGCAAGATGATCCGCGACATGATCGACGCGCAGCCCTTGCCCGATTACGCGCTGGAGGAGCTGGAGGGCGACCTGATCCGGTTTTCCCAGAAGGCTGCAGTGACCGAGGCAGTGCTGAACGCGCCGCAGCTGAAGCCCGCCACCCTGGAGCAGGCGCGCGCGCTGATCCCCGGCGCCGATGCCTATGCGCTGGAGGCGGAATGGCGGGCCATGTGGGTGCGCTCTGGCACGCCGCGCCTCAGGGCGCCCGATGCGGCGTTTCTGGGCTGGGTCCGCAAACGCGCCGCGGACTAGGGGCCGCCGAAGCGTCTTTTGTGCAAACGGGCTTTCCACGGAAAGCCCGTTTCAGACTCTGATACCTGCGGAAAGCGCCTCTCAATATAGGTCAGCATGACTGACCAAATGTTTCGCGCGCGAAACATTTGGTCCGGACCGGACCTTTTTTACGAACCCGGTGCAGGCTGTTGCGGGGCGCAGGGCCGGGGCGAACTAACAGGCCCGCCCCTGCCCTGCGGCGGGTGCGGGCCTGGCAGGCGGCGGTCCTCCCCCCGGGGCCGCGGCCTTTCCTGCAGCGGCTCCCCCTAGCTGCTGCCTTCCTTCAGAGCCTGGGACATGCTGGAGAGCACCGGGCTGATCAGATAGTCGGCCAGGGTCTGGCGGCCGGTCTCGATCATCGCCTGGGCCGGCATGCCGGGCAGCGCCTTCACATTGGGCAGTGCCGCCAGCTCGGCTTCATTGATGCGGATATGCACCGGGTAAAACGGCTGGCCGGTGGCCTCGTCGAGGCTGCTGCCCGCCGCCACCATCACCACCTCGCCCTGCACCGGCGGGGTGGAGCGGAAGCTGTAGGCGGTCAGCTGCACCCGCGCCTGGCTGCCCTCGGCAACCTCGTCGATATCGGCCACCGCCACCCGGGTTTCCACCAGCAGCCCGGCATCCGCGGGCATCAGCTCGAGGATGGTCTGGCCGGGATCCACCACCTGGCCCAGGGTGTTGATCGTCAGGCCGACCACCCGGCCGTCCTGCGGCGCGCGGATGGTCAGACGGTCCTGCACGTCCCGTGTGGCGTCCAGCCGCTGGCGCAGGTCCAGGATCTGCTCCTGCACCGACTGGCTTTCGGCGGCGATCCGCGCCGCCCGGTCGCGGCCGGCCTGCAGCCGCCGCTCCTCCATCTCGCCGATCTGCTCCAGCACGTTGCCGCGGTCGCTTTCCATCGCGCCGAGGGTGCCCAGGAGGCCGCTCTGCTGCATCTGCCGCTGGCTGATGCGGGTCTTCGGCACCAGCCCCTTTTCAAACAGCCCGGCCAGGTCCGCCAGCTCCTCCTGCACCAGGGCCAGCTGCTCCTCGGTGGCCCGGATGCGGGCGTCGCGGCCCTTGAGCTGATCGCTGAGCTGGGTGATGCGGCCGCTGAGGATCTCCATCTGGCCCTGGTAGAGCGCCCGGTTGGAGCTGAGCAGGTCGCGCTGCACCGCCACCAGCTGCGCCAGTTCCGGCGCCTGGGCGATGAGCTGCTCCAGCTCCTCGCCGGGCTGCAGGGTCTCTGACCCTTGCAGCTCCGCCTGCAGCCGCGCCCGCTGCGCCAGCAGGCTGGCCAGCTGGCCGCTCAGGATGCCCATCTGCGCCTGCACCCGGCGGCCGTCGAGCCGGGCGATCACCTGGCCGCCGCTGACCCGGTCGCCCTCGGCGACCTTCAGCTCGCGCAGGATGCCGCCCTCCAGGTGCTGCACCGCCAGCCGGTCGCCGGCCACGTTGAATTCGCCGGGCGCCACCACCGCGCTGGTGAGCTCTGCCTGGGTGGCCCAGAACACCAGGCCGCCGAACAGGCCGAAGCCGCAGACCGCCATCCACAGCACCAGCTGGCGCACCCGGGTCGGCGGATGTTTGGGCAGCGGCACGTCCATGCTGAGGGCGGCCGGCATCTGGTCGCGGAAACCGCCCTGGGCGGGCAGGCGCCCGGTTTTTGCAGGGCTGCGGGTCTCATGTTCCACCAGGCTCATGCGCGTGCTCCTTCATTCCGGCGGGCTGTCCCCTGACGGCCCGGGCTGTCCGCCTCCTGGTCCGGGCCGCGGTCCTCCGGGCTGCGGTGCCGGAACGGGGCAATCTTGGGATCGCCCGTCCGGGCCGGGCTGCCGGCCATCGGCTGGGCCGCCGCCTCGATCACCTGGCGGGCCTCGCCGAAGCGCATGATCCGGCCCTCCTGCAGCAGTGCCGCGTGGCTCACCCGGCGCAAGAGGCTGAGCCGGTGGGTCACCGCCACCACCGCGGCGCCGCGGGCGCAGGCGGCCTCGATGGCCGTGGCCAGCGCCTCTTCGCCCTCGGGGTCGAGATTGGCGTTGGGCTCATCCAGGATGATCAGCTTGCGATCGCCGAAGAAGGCGCGCGCCAGGCCGATGCGCTGGCGCTGGCCGGCCGACAGGAACTCGCCGCGCGGGCCCACTTCGGCGTTGTAGCCGCCGGGCAGCGCCAGGATCATCTCGTGCACCTGCGCCAGTTTCGCCGCCGCCACCACATCCGACGGCTTGGCGCCGGGGTCCATCAGCGCGATGTTTTCCGCCACCGTGCCCTGGAACAGCTCCACCCGCTGCGGCAGGAAGCCGATGTGCTGGCCGATCTGCGCCGGGTCCCAGTCGGTGAGCGCGGCGTCGTCGATCCGGATATGGCCGCGCACCAGCGGCTGCAGCCCGGCCAGCGCATGGGCAAGCGTGGTCTTGCCGGCGCCGGAGGGGCCGATCAGCCCCAGCGACTGGCCCGGCTTCAATTCCAGGCTGATGTCCAAGAGCAGCGGCTCCGGCCGGCCCGGCAGCACCACGGTGGCGTTCTCCACAGACAGGCGGCCTTCGGGATCGGGCAGGGCCAGCCGCTCCGGCGCCTCATCGAGATGGGCAAGGAAAGTGTTCAGCCGTCCGTGCGCGCTGCGCGCCTTGAGGAAGGCGCGCCAGCCGGCGATCGACTGCTCCACCGGCGCCGCGGCGCGGCCCAGGAGGATCGAGGCGGCAATCATCAGCCCCGGCGACAGCTGGTTGTTGATCACCAGCACCACGCCCACGCCCAGCACCGCGATCTGCAGCCCCATGCGCACCGCCTTGGCCAGCGAGGTCATCAGCGCCACCCGGTCGGTGGCCAATGTGTTGAACACCAGCGCCGAGAACGCCTTGACCTGCCAGCGGGCGATCAGCGGTCCGGTCTTGCCCATGGCATGGATCAGGCTGGCGTTGTTCATCATTTCCGCCACCGCGGTATTGGTCTCGGCGGCCTGTTTGGTGGCTTCGTCCATCGGCTTGCGGGCCGCCATCTCGCTGATCAGCCCGAGGCTGAACAGCAGCATGAGGCCGACCAGCGCCACCAGGCCCAGGACCGGGCTGAACAGGAAGATCAGGGCCAGGAACAGCAGCGACCAGGGCGCGTCCAGCAGTGCCAGGAACAGCGGGCTGGTGACAAAGCCGCGCAGCTCCTGAATGTCGCGGATGGGCTCGGCGCGGGCCAGCGCCGGCGGCAGGCGGCCGCCGATCATGCCGCCCAGCACGGCGGGGCTGAGCCGCGCCTCGAGCCGCGATCCGAGCCGCGCCACCAGGCGCTGGCGGATCATGTCGAACAGAAAAAAGAACACCAGCGCAATTGCGGCGCCGGTGGTCAGGGCAATCAGAGTGGGAATGCTGCCCGAGGCCATGACCCGGGCAAACAATTGCAGCATGTAGAGCGGCGCTGTCAGGATGAGCAGGTTCACAAAGATGCTTGCTGTGAAGATGGCGGCAAGCACACCCCGTTGACCGTCAAATACCTGTCTTACCTTCATTGTCGTAGCCCCCCGGCTGCACGAAGTGAAGTTATGAAATCTGGAGACCAGCGCCCTGGTCCAAGGATGCAATCCTTGGCCGGGGACCAAATCGCTGTCCTGAACCAGGGCTGGACGGGCCCGGGGTTGCCCCCGGGCCCGCCGTTCCTATGGCTCAGACAGTGTGACCCCAGATGTTGTCGTAGCTGTCATCGAAGCCGTCATCGGATGCCAGCACGCGGATCGCCTCGTAAGAGCCCGCATCGCCGGTGGTCACGGCGTTGATGCCGACGCCGCCGATCGGGATGGCGTCCTGGCCCAGCGAGGTGAACGGTGCCTCGCGGCCGGTCAGGCCGAGGATGTTCACCGTGGCGCCGCCCGCCGAGATGCTGGTGTCGGTGCCATTGTCGGTCACCGTTGCACCGCCGCCGTCCAGCGCCGCAAAGGCATCCTGCGCCGAGGTGCCGAGGCCTGCGCCGACATTGGTGACACGGAACAGCAGCACGTCGTGGTCCTGGTCGATGTCGAAGTCGGTGATGGTGTCCGTGCCGTCGGTGGAGGCAAAGGTGGCGCCATCCCAGGTCAGGTCGATGATGAAGACATCCTTGCCGTCGCCGCCGGTCAGGTTGTCATCGCCTTCGCCGCCCTTCAGGAAGTCGTTGTAGTCGCCTACACCGCCATGCAGCCAGTCGTTGCCGGTGCCGCCATCCAGGAAGTCCGACCCCTTGCCGCCGTTCAGCTCGTCGTTGCCGCTTTCGCCGTAGAGGCAGTCGTTGCCCGGGCCGCCATTGAGGTGGTCGTTGCCGGCGCCGCCTTTCAGCACGTCGTCGCCGTAACCGCCGTAGACATGGTCCGCGCCGTCATTGCCGTCCAGCAGATCGTCGCCGGCGCCGCCCTTGACGGTGTCGTGGCCGTTGCCGCCGGAGGCCACGTCATTGCCGGAGCCGCCATAGACCTTGTCGTTGCCGTCCTCGCCATAGAGGAAGTCATCGCCGGAGTTGCCCTTGACGACGTCGTCGCCCGTGCCGCCGAAGGCCTTGTCGCTGTCGGCGCCGCCCTTGATGGTGTCATTGCCGGCATCGCCATAGAGGCGGTCGTGGCCGGCATTGCCGAGCACCCAGTCGTCGCCGTCATTGCCGTGCAGCTTGTCGCCGCCCTTGCCGCCCATCAGCTTGTCATTGCCGTCGCCGCCGAAGCCGAGGTCGTCGCCGCGGCCGCCGACGATCACGTCATTGCCGCCTTCGCCGAACATGGTGTCGTCGCCGGAGCCGCCGCGGATGCGGTCATTGCCGTCCGGGCCTTCGTCGATCGGGGTGTAGCAGTCCGGGCAGTCGACCTCTTTCAGCCCGTCTTCCATCTGGGCATGGGCCTGCACCTCTTCCCGGGGCTCGTCGTCGTCGCAGCAGCTCCAGTCGATGTAGTAGCCCTTGACGTCGGCGCCGAGGTTGGTGCCATGGTCGCCGAAGATCAGGTCGCCCTGGGCGCCGCCTTCCAGCACGTCGTTGTTGGAGCCGCCGCGCATGGTGTCGTGGCCGGCGCCGCCATTGACATCGTCGCGGCCGGAGCCGCCGTCCATCAGGTCGTCGCCGCGGCCGCCCTGCATCAGGTCGTCATCGGCTTCGCCGAACATGGTGTCGTTGCCGCCCTGGCCGTCCATGGTGTCGTTGCCGTCGCCGCCCAGCATGCAGTCGTCGCCGTCATCGTCGTCGGTCTTGTTGCCGGTGGGGCTGTCGGCGCCGAAGTCGAGGTCGTCATTCTGCGACTGGCGTTCATCGCCGAACATCTCGTCGTCGCCGATGCCGCCGATCACCAGGTCGTCGCCGAGGCCGCCGGCCATGCGGTCGTTGCCCTGCTGGCCGTGCATGCGGTCATTGCCGTCGCGGCCGTACATGGTGTCGTTGTTGTTGGAGTGGTCACTGTCGTAACGGCCGTTCAGGTCGTTCTGGCCGTCGTCGCCCCACATCCAGTCGTCGCCGCCTTCGCCGTCCATGCAGTCGTTGCCGTCCTCGCCGTAGAGGTAGTCGCCGCGGTCGCCGTCTGCATAGCTGTAGTCGCCGTCGGCATCGTCGCCGAAGATGTGGTCGTCGCCCTTGCCGCCGAACACGGTGTCGCTTTCCTCGCCGCCCAGCAGCGTGTCATTGCCGGTCTCGCCGTCGATGTAGTCGCAGCCTTCCTCGCCGTCGATCCAGTCGTCGCCGTCATCGATATAGACTTTGCCGTAGATCGGCACCTGGTACTCTTTCCAGGTTTCCGGGTCGACCCGGGTCTCGTAGCCGGTGATCACGGTTTCATAATGGCCCTTGCCGTCGGCATTGCCGCCGAACAGGTAGTCGTTGCCGGTGCCGCCTTCGATCAGGTCGTCGCCGTCCTGGCCCTCGATGTAATCCTGGCCGGCTTCGCCATCGAGCCGGTTGTTGCGCTCGTTGCCGTAGATGGCGTCATCGCCGGCCCCGGCTTTGGCATTGTCGCCGGCGTCGTGGTCGTTCAGGTCGATCACATTGCCGTCGGTGCCGCCGCGCTCGGTGGTGCCGTCGTTGTAGTCCGGGTCGTGCTTGTCATCGCTGAAGCGGATGTCGCATTCCGGATTGCAGACTTCCCAGTCCGGGTGCTGGTCTTGGATACCCATGGTGAATTTCCTCCTCGTTAACGGTACGGGGCTGGGCAGCGGGCAGCTGCCCGGGTCCGTGCCCCTGCCAGGGCCGCTGCCCGGGAAACACCCCCGGGGCGGGCTGGCGCAAAAAAGGCGTCGTGGTGCCTTCTAGGCGGTATTGCAGCGCATCCGCGCCGCGGCCGATGCCCCCAAATGGGGACAAAATGCGGTCTTAAGGCGCGGGCGGCGGCCCGCCGGCCAGGCCGGCAAGCGCTGCGGCCGCGGCCTGCACGCCCGCCTGCAGCGGGGCGTGCCAGTACATTCCGGCCGCCGCTGCGGCGGCGGCCAGCGCCAGCGCCGCCAGCGGTCCGCGCCAGCGCCGCCGCGGCTTTGGCGCCGCTTCGGCCAGCGTCTCGGCCAGGGCGGCTTTCAGCACCGGTTCCAATTCGATCCTGAGCGCCCCCTCCATCCGGTTCACCGCTTCTTCCAGCTGGTCGATGCGGGCGGTCAGCGCGGCGCGGTCGGCAGCAGCCTTCTGCGCGGCTTGCGCGCCCAGCCCCTCGTTGAGGGTGGTGAACATCTCGGCGATGCGCTTGTGCAGCGCCACCAGGTCGGCCTGCGCCGCCAGCGGCGCGCCGTCCGGGACGCCCTGGCGCAGCGCGGCGGCAATCTGCGCCAGCACCGCGGCGCTCAGCCGCGGCGGCTGCACCGGCTGGTCCGGCGCCTGCGCGGGGTGTGCGGCCTGCGCGGCGGGCTCTCCGGCGGCCGCCTTTTCGGCGTCCGGCTGCGGCGCGGGGCGCTCCGGCCTGGCCTGGGCGGTCTGCGCGGCCTGGGCCGGCTGCGGGCTGCCGGCCGGGGCGGGCGGGCCCTGCACCGGCGCATCAAGCGTCAGCTTGTTCATGACGCTCTCCCCAGCGAGGCCTGCCAGGTCAGCCGCTGCGCCATCTCGGCGCGACCGCCGGCCTGCAGCTTGGCCAGCACCCGCTTGGCATAGGTATTGAAGGTCTGCTCCTTGAGGCCGGCGATATGCGCCGCCTCACGGTTGGTCAGCCCCAGCTGAATGAGCGCCGCCACCCGCGCTTCGGCCGGCGACAGCCCCATCTTCTGGGCCAGCATCTCGATGCGGCGGCGGCCGGGCTGGCGCGGCAGGATCGCCACCACCAGCGGCTGGCCGGCGCCGGCGCAGCGGTAGCGGGTCAGCGACACCGGCAGCCGCATGCCGCTCTTGCGGTCCTCCAGGAACAGGATCAGCTCGCGCGGGCCGCGGCTGCTGCCGCGGCGCGAGCGGGCGCATTCGGCCACCGCGGCATAGAAGCCCGCGGTGTCGCCCGGGCGGGCGCAGCTGAGACGGCCGCCGCGGCCGCTGAGCAGATCGCCGCCATCGAGCATGTCGCGGCCCGATTCATTGCAATGCAGCAGGGTGCCTTCGGCGTCGAGCACCAGCACCGCGCTGTCGGTCTTTTCGGAAATGGTCCACAACAGCGCGCTGGTCACCGCCGCCTGGGTCTCGCCCGCCAGCTCGCGCAGGCTGTCCTCGCGCAGCACCGGCCAGATCGCCTGCAGGATGTCGCGGCAATGGGCGTCATGCGGGCCGCCGTCGAGCTTGAGCGCGATCAGGTCCTCGCTGCCGTCCTCGAAGCCGCAGGAAAACAGCGCCCAGCCGCGGCCCGCGGCCAGTTCCGCAGCCAGCTGGCCCGGCAGCCGGGCCGCCAGCGCCAGCGCCGCCTTTCCCCCGGCGCGGCGCGGGCGCAGCGTCTTGGCGGCGCCGGGCTGCAGCTGCCGCCGCAGCGCCGCCGCCGCCGCGGCGGAGCAGGCAGACCCCAAGGGTGGCGCGCTGGTCAGCACCGGGGCTTTGCGGTGTCCCGGCTGCACCAGGGCCAATTGCGTCAGAGAAGAGATTTGCCTTTGCAGAGACTTAGAAAACAATAACTTGCCCGTTTGCGAAACGGACGCACCCAACATACCCATGTTGCCCCCCGGCATGACATAATGAATGTCTTGAGGGTAGCACGATGGCCGTCGCGTCAAACCGGGCAGAGGGGGTACGCCAAAGGCCGGAGCGCAGCCGGGCGGGGCCGGGGCAGAGGCTCAAAATACCACCATGGGGGTAGCTGCACGGAGCAGGAGCGGCGAATCGGCGAAGCTTTAAGTTGTTCTCTGAGTGAATTGCGTTGTCTTAAAATTGTAAATTTCAATATGGAAACGATCCGTTTCCCCAATGGCGACAATGCCAAGGGAGTAAGGCGCCCTGGCCGGTTTGCGTGAAAAAACAGCCGGATAAGGCAGGAACCGGGGCCGGCGGGCGGCGCGGCCTGCCAAAAAGCGCTGCTCCGGGCGGGGAAGTTCCTTAACAATAAAGGATAGATTCGCTACGGTTTATCCACAGCAATGCGCATCAGAAGTGTTTCCTGCTTGCATGCGCGGCCTGGCCCGGGACGTTTTTTCGCGGGCGTGTTCTGTATTTATCACGATCCGGAAACGGCAGCGCCCGGGCGCCGCCGGGGCCCAGGCGGCGGCAGGCAGGTGAAGTGTGTTCCGGGGTGCGGCGGCGCATTGCCAGACAGGCAGCCTGCGGGGGTGGGCGGCCATAACAGCGCGCTCCAGGGGGACGGCCGGATGCAGATCCGGAATGTTACGAGTAAAGGAGTTTTTGATGCCTGTTCACATTGTGGGGGAAAGCAGGCTTCTCAGGGACATGTTTCTGACCATCTGTGAAGCAAATGACTATGAGACCGGGCGCTGCTGCAGCAGCCTGGCGGAACTGCCGCAGCTGCCGCCGCGGGATATGATCCTGTTCTACAGCCATGATACCGGCGACGGGCTGCTGCAGGAGCTGCAGGCGTTCCGCGCCCGCAACGGCGCGGTGCAGCTGATCCTGATCACCGGCGACGGCTGCCCCGCCGCCGCCCAGACGCGGCTCAGCCATTATGCCGAGGCGGTGATCCCGGAGCGCAAATCCGCCGGCGCGCTGATTGCCGCGCTGCAGGTGGTGAAGGACGGCTACCGCATCGTGCTGTCCGGTGCGGCGGCGGCGGACGCGGCCGCGGCGGAGGCCGCGAACGGGGAACTGCCGCAGGCTGCGGAGGCGCCTGGGCCTGCCCGCCAGGGCCAGCGGCACGGGCTGTCGGAGCGCGAGCAGCTGATCCTGGCCAAGCTCACCGAAGGCGCCACCAACAAGAGCATCGCCAATGAACTGGGCATCTGCGAAGCCACGGTGAAGGTGCATCTGCGCACCTGCTTCCGCAAGATCGGCGCCAAGAACCGCACCCAGGCGGCGCTTTGGGCTTCCGAGCAGCTGCCGCCGCAGGCGCACCGCCACTGACCGCGGGCCGCGGCAGGCAGGCACAAGGGCAGGCGTCCCGGCCTTGAGGGCTGGAGGCGCCGCTTGCCGGATGCGGGCGGGGCCGGGGCCCGCCGCATCCGGCCGGTATGCCGCACGCGGCGCCAGGCAAAAGTGTTTTGGGTGAGCAAGCTTCCCGGAAATGTTCCGGGAAAGCGCTCCGCTTGTGAATGGGCACAGCCCGAAGGCGCCGCTGCGCGGCGGCTGCACCGGCCTTGAGGCGGAACCGGCGGAAATGGCCGTATCAGAGCCTGGTTTCCCGCGCCTCCGGCTACAGCTTTGTCCTCCGCGCCTCCGGCTAGATCCTGATTTTCCGGGCCTCCGGCACGAGCGCATTGATTTGTGCGATATGCTCCGGCAGGCAGCGGGTCAGGAAATCGTATTTTTCCACCACATGGGCGCGGGCATTGGGGCCGATATGGGCGTAGTCCTCGGGATTGGCCAGCACGTCCGCGACCTGATCGGCCAGTTTCTCAGGGGAAAAGAAATCCACCAGCAGCCCGGTCTCGCCATGGCTGACCGCCTCGCGCACCGGCGCCACATCGGCCGCCACCACCGTCGCCTGCATCGCCATCGTCTCCAACAGCGACCAGCTGAGCACGAAGGGCATGGTCAGATAGATGTGGCAGCGGCTGATCTGGATGATCCGGCAGAGGTCGTCATAGGGAACCTTGCCGAGGAAATGCACCCGGCTCCAGTCGACGCTCTTGCCCAGCTCATCCTCCATCTCGCCGCGCAAACCGCCGGGGTGCTTGCTTTCGGCGCCATAGGAGGTCTCGCTGCCGCCGATCATCAGGACGCGCGCATTGGGGCGCTGCGCCTGAATCCGCGGCAGTGCGCGCATCATGATGTGGAAGCCGCGGGCGCGCTCCATGTTGCGGGCAATATAGGTGACCACCTCGTCGTCGCGGGTGAGCGGTTGCTCCAGCCGCCCGAGCGCGACCGAGGCGGCGGGATCAGGGCCCAGCTTGTCGGTGCGGATGCCGTCATGGCAGAGATACATGCGGTCGTGGAAGCTGGCCGGAAACCGGTCGCGCTGCCAGGCAGTGGGCACATGGCCCAGGTCGACCTGCTCGATGCTGGCATAAGGCACGGTGTTGCGCGCCTCGGCAAAGAAATAGGCCTGGTCGTTGGGCGGGTTTTCCGGGTCGAAGCCGACCAGCCCGCCGGAGGTGCGGTAGAAATACTCGAAGAAGCCGATCACCGGCACATCCGGGTAGGGGTCTTTCATGAACAGCAATTCGCCCCAGCCGGTGTGGCCGATGATGATGTCGGGGGTGAAGCCCTGCGCCTTCAGCTGCCGCGCCGCCAGCGCCGCGCCGAGGCCGGTGCCGGCCGCTGCCTCCCAGTCCTTGGAGAGGCCGAAGGCATCCTTGGCAGGCGTGTGGAAGGGCTTGTAGACAACCGATCTGATGCCCTTCAGCTGCACGCCCTTGCGCTGGGTCAGAAAGACGATCTCATGGCCGCCTTGCGCCGCCAGCCAAGGCGCAAGCTCGCGGTACTGGCCAGGCATGTTCTGATGCACAAACAAGATTTTCATGAAACCATGCTTGCCGGGGCAGCGGCGGGGATGCAAGCCGGGGCGGTGCCATTGCCGGGCCGCTGTTGCAGCGCTGCGCGCGCCCGGCGCTGGCGCCGGGCGCGCGCAGCAGCTACAACGGTCAGAAGAGACAGAAACCCAGGAACCGGGGCGGATAGAATGCAGGTTGAGGAAACCGGATTGCCGGGGCTGAAGGTGCTGACGCCGCCCCGCTTTGGCGATGCGCGCGGGTTTTTCAGCGAAAGCTGGAACAAGCGGCGGATGCAGGAGGCGGGGATCGATCTGGATTTCGTGCAGGACAACCATTCGCTGTCAGCGGCGGCGGGCACCCTGCGGGGCTTGCATTTCCAGGCGCCGCCCCATGCCCAGGACAAGCTGGTGCGCTGCGGCCGGGGGGCGCTGTTCGACGTGGCGGTGGACATCCGCAGGGGCTCGCCCGGCTATGGAAAATGGTTCGGGATCGAGCTGACGGCGGAAAACGGCAGGCAGGTGCTGGTGCCCAAGGGATTTCTGCACGGCTTTCTCACCCGGGTTCCTGAAACCGAGGTGATCTACAAATGCACCGATTACTACGCGCCGGACTGCGACGGCGCGGTGGCCTGGGACAGCTGCGGCATCAACTGGGGGTTTGAGGGCACCCCGGTGCTGTCGGAAAAGGATGCCGCGGCGCCCGCGTTTGCGGAGTTCAACAGCCCGTTTGGGTGGGAGGGTGCGGCATGAAGCTCCTGGTCACCGGCGGCGCCGGTTTCATTGGCTCCGCGGTGGTGCGGCTGGCGATTGCCCGCGGCCATCAGGTGGTGAACCTCGATGCGCTCACCTATGCCGCCTGCTTGGACAATGTGGCCGCTGTGGCGAAAAGCCCGGCCTATGCCTTTGAGCAGGCCGACATCCGCGACCGCGCCGCATTAGACACTGTTTTTGACCGCCACCAGCCCGATGCGGTGATGCATCTGGCGGCAGAAAGCCATGTCGACCGCTCGATCGACGGGCCCGGCGATTTCATCGAAACCAATATCACCGGCACCTTCAACATGCTGGAGGCGGCCCGCAAATACTGGACCCAGGCGGGCAGGCCGGAGGCGTTCCGCTTCCACCATATCTCCACCGACGAGGTCTACGGCAGCCTGCCCGCCGACCCGTCGGTGCAGTTCACCGAAGCAACGCCTTACGATCCGCGCTCGCCCTATTCCGCGAGCAAAGCCGCCAGCGACCATCTGGTCAGGGCCTGGCACGAGACCTACGGGCTGCCGGTGGTGCTGAGCAACTGCTCCAACAACTACGGGCCGTACCATTTCCCGGAAAAGCTCATCCCGGTGGTGATCCTGAATGCCTTGGCGGGCAAGGAGCTGCCGGTTTACGGCGACGGCTCCAACGTGCGCGACTGGCTCTATGTCGAGGACCACGCCGATGCGCTCTTGCTGGTGGTGCAGCAGGGCGCGCTGGGGCGCAGCTACAATATCGGCGGCGAGAACGAGCGGTCGAACCTGGAGCTGGTCAACACGCTCTGTGCCATCCTGGATGAAAAACGGCCGCGCAAGGATGGGAGGTCTTACAAAGACCAGATCACCTTTGTGAGTGACCGCCCGGGCCATGACGCGCGCTATGCCATCGACCCGAGCCGCATCCGGCAGGAGCTGGGCTGGCGGCCTTCGGTGACAGTGGAGGAAGGGCTGGAGCGCACGGTGCAGTGGTATCTGGACAACGAGGCCTGGTGGCGGGCGCTGCAGGACCGCGACGGCGTCGGCCGGCGGCTGGGGACGGGGACGTGATATCGCGAGCGGCAGAAGGGCCGCGCCTCCCCGCGGGACGGCGCAAACGCGCCGCCCCAGGGGGGCGGGACGGCGCGGCCCGGGCCGCAAGCGCCCCGGGCGGACCCTTCCTCAATTGGGATCTCTCATGCTGACCGCGCATCTGCCCTCGGGCTATGTGCTGGCGCGGCTGGCGCCTGAGGGGCACCGGTTCCTGATGCCCGCCGCCCTTCTGGGCGCGGTGCTGCCGGATTTCGATATGCTGTGGTTTCACTTCATTGACGATGGCAGCATCCATCATCATCGCTACTGGGTGCATGTGCCCGCCTTCTGGGCGGCCGTTGCGGCTCTAACTCTGCCGGTTCTGGCCTTTCTTGCCCGCGCCTTGCTGGCTCCGGCGCTGATGTTCTTTGCCGCGCTGTTCCTGCACATGGTCCTGGATACCATCGGCGGCGGCATCCTGTGGGCGGCGCCTTTTGACAGCGGGCTTTATACGCTGGTGGAAGTGCCGGCCGCTCAGGCGCATTGGGTGCTGTCCTTCCTGCTGCACTGGACCTTTTTGCTGGAGTTGGGCGTCTGGGCGCTAGCCTTGTATCTGTGGCGCACGGGGAGGTGCATATGATCCTAGTGTTCGGCAAGACCGGCCAGCTGGCCCGCGAACTGGCGGCGCAGGGCGGTGCCGCCTGCCTGGGCCGCGATCAGGCGGATCTGTCGGATCCGGCGGGGTGCGCGGCCGCCATCCGCGCCCATGCGCCTGCCGCCGTGATCAATGCCGCCGCCTATACCGCGGTGGACAAGGCCGAGGAGGAAGAGGCGCTGGCAACCGTGATCAACGGCGAAGCCCCCGGCGCGATGGCGGCGGCCTGCGCGGAATTGGGCATCCCCTTTGTCACCGTCTCCACCGATTACGTCTTTGACGGCAGCGGTGATGCCCCCTGGCGGCCGGGGGATGCCACCGGCCCCTTGAATGCCTATGGCCGCTCCAAGCTGGCGGGCGAAGCCGCGGTGCGCGCGGCGGGCGGCGCCTATGCCATCCTGCGCAGCTCCTGGGTGGTCTCGAGCCACGGGAACAACTTCGTGAAAACCATGCTGCGTCTCGGCAAGGAGCGCGGGCGCCTGACCATCGTGGCGGACCAGATTGGTGCCCCGACCCCGGCGCGGGACCTGGCCGCGGCCTGCCTTTCGGTGGCGCGGCAGCTGGGCGAAGATCCGGCCAAATCCGGCACCTATCATTTTGCAGGGGCGCCCGAAACCAGCTGGGCTGGGTTCGCGCGGGAGATCTTTGCCGGGGCCGGCATGGCCTGCGCGGTGGAGGATATTCCGGCCTCCGCTTACCCCGCACCGGCAGCGCGGCCCTTGAATTCGCGCCTCGATTGCACCGCATTAGAGACTGTTTTCGGCCTCTCGCAGCCGGACTGGCGGGCGGGGCTCATGGATATTCTGAAGGACTTGGGAGAATTGGCATGACTGACGGCACGCCCGGCGCCGGGACCGCATCCGGCAGAAAGGGCATCATCCTGGCAGGCGGCTCCGGCACAAGGCTCTATCCGATCACCATGGCGGTGTCGAAACAGCTGCTGCCGCTCTATGACAAGCCGATGATCTACTACCCGCTGTCCGTCCTGATGCTGGCGGGCATCCGCGAGATCTGCGTCATTACCACGCCGCAGGACCAGGAGCAGTTCACCCGGACCCTCGGCGACGGCAGCCAGTGGGGGATTTCGCTCACCTACGTGGTGCAGCCCTCTCCCGACGGGCTGGCGCAGGCCTTCATCCTGGCCGAGGAGTTCCTGGCGGGGGCGCCGTCGGCGCTGGTCTTGGGCGACAACATCTTCTTTGGCCACGGGCTGCCGGAACTGCTGGCCGCGGCAGACGCGCAAGGATCCGGCGGCACCGTCTTCGGCTATCACGTCGCCGATCCGGAACGCTATGGCGTGGTGGCCTTCGGCGCGGACGGCACCGCCCGCCAGATCATCGAGAAGCCGCCGGTGCCGCCGTCGAACTATGCGGTGACCGGGCTCTATTTCCTCGACGGCAGCGCGCCGCAGCGGGCCCGCCGGGTGCAGCCCTCCGCCCGCGGCGAGCTGGAAATCACCGATCTGCTGCAAAGCTACCTGAATGAAGGGGGCTTGCGGGTCGAGACCATGGGGCGGGGCTATGCCTGGCTTGATACCGGCACCCACGGCTCGCTGCTGGATGCGGGCAATTTCGTGCGCACCCTGCAGGAGCGGCAGGGCCTGCAGGCCGGCTGCCCGGAGGAAATCGCCTACGGGCGGGGCTGGATCACGGCGGCCCAGCTGCAGGCGCGGGCCGGGCAGTTTGCCAAGAACGCCTATGGCGCCTATCTCGAGCGGCTGCTGAAGTAGCCGCCGCTTCAGCCGCAGGCGGTGTTGGCGCGGCGCCGCACCACCGGCGGGAAACGCGCCCGGGGGCGGAAAATCCCCTGTGTTCCGGCAGCGGTTCGCTTTATATGCTGCTGCAAAGAAACAGGACGGCGGGACGCGAGGGCCCGCCGCGGGGAACAGAGAGCAGATCATGGCATATCCCGCAGCAACAGAACCGGCGGCGGCCGGCCCGGGGGGGTGGCTCCGGGAAACGGCGCGGGGCTGGATCTGCGCCGCCGGGCTGGCGGCGCTGCTGCTGATCCAGGCGGCAGCACCGCTGCGGGCGCAGGTGGCGCTGGACCTGCGCGATGCGGATCTGCGCAGCTTTGCCGAGATCGTCTCCGAGGCCACCGGCCGCAGCTTCGTGCTGGACCCGGCGGTGCGCGGCACGGTGACGGTGCTGGCGCCCGAGGAGCTGCCGCCGGAGAGCCTTTACGAGGTGTTCCTGTCGGTGCTGGAGCTGAACCGGCTGACCATCGTCGAGAGCGCCGGCGCCAGCCGCATCGTGCCGATGTCCTCGGCGCGGGAGCTGTCCTCCGGCGCCGCGGCGGGCCAGGCGGCGGGGTTTGAAACCCGGGTGATCCGGGTCCGCGACATCCCGCTGCAGGAGGTGGTCGAGGTGGTGCGCCCGCTGCTGCCGGCCGAGGCGGTGATCACCGCGCTGCCGGATTCGAACCGGCTGATCCTGTCCGACCGCAGCGCCAACCTGGCGCGCATCACCCGTCTGATCGAGAAGCTGGACCAGCCGCAGCGCCCCGACCCGGTGGAGATCATCCGGCTGCGCACGGCGGCGGCGGCGGATGTGATGCAGGTGGTGCAGGCGATGCAGATCCTGCCCGAGGGCGCCGCGGTCAGCGTCGACCGGCGCTCCAATGCGCTGGTGGTCTCCGGCCCCGAGGCGCTGCGCCACCGGGTGCGGGTGCTGGCGGAGGAGCTGGACACCCAGCGCAACACCGTGGTGTCGCGCAGCATCGGGCTGAACTACGCCGATGCGGCGGCGCTTGCCGACGTGGTGATGCGGGCGCTGAACGATGACGGCGGCAGCGCCGTGCGGGCGCCGGTGCGCATCGTGCCGGAGCCGCAGACCAACACGCTCCTGGTGTCGGCGCCGCAGGAGCGGATCGACGACATCCTGCAGATGGTGCGCCATCTGGACCGCCGCCCGACCCAGGTGCTGGTGGAGGCGGTGATCTTCGAGATGTCGGTGCAGGGGCTGTCGGACCTGTCGGTGCAATTCGGCGCGGTGCTGAACGATGCGCTGGTCGGCGGGGTGCAGTTTGCGCTGCCCGGGCGCACCAGCCTGATCAGCCTGATCTCCGCCGCCCGCAACGGCAATGCCGTCGACATCGGCAATGGCGGCGCCCTCGGCGGCGCCCGGCTGGAGGACGGCGACGGCATCGCCGGGCTGATCACCGCGATCACCTCGGTCACCTCCACCCGGCTGCTGTCGACCCCCTCGATCCTGACCCTGAACAACCAGGAGGCCGAGATCGTGGTGGCGCAGAACGTGCCCTTTGTCACCGGCAGCTTCTCCACCGTCGGCAACAGCGCGGTGGAAAACCCGTTCCAGACCATCGAGCGCCAGGATGTCGGCCTCACCCTCAACGTGACGCCGCAGATCAATGCCGACCGCACCGTCAGGATGCTGGTCAAGCAGGAGGTCTCCAACCTGACCAGCAACACCGCCTCGGCCGGCGGCGAGATCACCGCGCGGCGGTCGCTGTCGACCACCGTGCTGGTGCGCGACGGCTCGGTGATCATGCTGGGCGGGCTGTTGGAAAACGGCGCCGGGGCGGTGGACCAGCGGGTGCCCGGCCTGTCGAAACTGCCGGTGCTGGGCAAGCTGTTCCGCGGCAAGAACGCCACCGGCAACCAGCGGGTGCTGCTGGTGCTGCTGCGGCCGCAGGTGATCACCTCGGAGGCCGAGGCGCAGCGGATCTCCAGGACGCTGGCGCGCAAGGCGCAGAGCACCAGCGCCCTGATCGCGCCGCTGGATGACGGCGGCTTCCCGAAATCGCAGATCGGCGCGCTGCCGTTTGACGGCGCCGATCTGAACCAGCCGTTTGATGCCGGATTCATTGATGACGTTGCACAAAGCCGAAACTTCCCGCCGCTCCCCAGCCGGCTCCGCTTCAACAGCGGCAACTGAGCCCGGCCGGGCCGCCGGACGGCTGCCTTTTGCCTTTGCCCGGGGCCAGCAGGTGGCGCTGGAGGGGGCGCGGCTGATCCTGGGGCCGGAGGCGACCCAGCTGGGCCTGCGCGAGGCGCAGCGGCGGCTGGGCGCGGGCGCGGTGCCGGAGGTGGAGATGCTGGACCGGATCGGCTTCGAGGCGGCGCTGGCGCGGATCTATCAGCAGGGCGGCCCGGCGGAGGCGGCCGCGGCGGAGATCAGCTTCGACCTGGAGGAAGCCGCCTTTGCCCGCCGCCAGCGCGACCTCTTGGACGAGCCTGGCGATGCGCCGGTCATCCAGCTGGTCAACCAGCTGTTGCGCCGGGCGGTGCAGAGCGGCGCCTCGGACCTGCATGTGGAGCCGCATGAGGGCGGCCTGCGGGTCAGGATGCGGATCGACGGCATGCTGCAGCAGATGATGGACCGGCCGGACGTGCCGGTGCGCCGGATCGTATCGCGGCTGAAGGTGATGGCGGGGCTGGACATTGCCGAGACCCGGCTGCCGCAGGACGGCCGCATTGCGCTGTCGCTGGCCGGGCGGCAGATCGACACCAGGGTGAGCTCGCTGCCGGGCCACCACGGCGAGCGCATCGTTCTGCGGATCCTGGACCGCTCCGCCGGGCTGATGCCGCTGGAGGCGCTGGGGCTGAGCGCGGCGCAGCAGGCGCAGCTGGCGCGGCTGTCGGCGCTGCCCAACGGCATCATCCTTGCCACCGGGCCGACCGGCGCGGGCAAGACCACCACGCTTTATTCACTGCTGCAGCTGGCCAACCGGGCCGAGCGCAACATCGTCACCGTCGAGGACCCGGTGGAATACGACCTGCCGGGCATTTCGCAGAGCCAGATCAACGCAAGCATCGGCATGAGCTTTGCCGCGGGCCTCAGGGCGGCGCTGCGCCAGGACCCGGATGTGATCCTGGTCGGCGAGATCCGCGATGGCGAGACCGCGTCGACCGCGGCGCAGGCGGCGCTGACCGGGCATCTGGTGTTTTCCACCCTGCATGCCAACAGCGCCGCGGCGGCGGTGGTGCGGCTGCGCGACCTCGGGGTCGAGGATTACCTGATTGCCGCCACCCTGCGCGGGGTGCTGGCGCAGCGGCTGCTGCGCAGGCTGTGCGCGGACTGCCGCAGCCCGCGTCCGGCGGAGCCGGAGGAGGCGGCGCTGTTTGCCCGCCACGGGCTGGCGCCGCCGCCGCAGCTGTTTGCGGCGCAGGGCTGCGCTGCCTGCGGCGGCAGCGGCCATGCCGGGCGCTTCGGGATCTACGAGATCGCCGCCATCCCGGCGGAGCTGCGCAGCGCCATCGCGGCGGGCGCGGATGAGGCGCAGATTGCGGACATGGCACTGGCGCCGGCCGAGCGGCTGGCGGGCCAGGGCCTGGCCGCCGCCGCTGCCGGAACCGTCAGCCTGGAGGAGGTGCTGCGGGTGGCGGGGGATGCCTCATGAAGGCTTATTCCTACGTTGCCTATACCGCCCGCGGGCGGCGGCGCACTGGCACCGTGGTGGCCGAGACCGAGGCGGATGCCGCCGCCCAGCTGGCGCAGCAGGAGCTGTTTGCCGCTGAGCTGGGGGAGGCGCGGACCGGGGCGGCGGGCCGCTGGGGCCGCAGCGGGCGGCGGCTCAATAGCGAGCTGCAGGCGGTGTTCACCCGCCAGATGGCGGTGATGCTGGAGGCCGGGCTGCCGGCCGATGCGGCGCTGGAGGCGGTGCGCGCCGGCGGCCACCCGGCGCTGGATGCAGCCGCCGCGGCGGCGCGGGCGGCGCTCCTGGACGGGGCCAGCCTGTCGGCGGCGCTGGAACAGGCAGGCGCGGGGTTTCCGCCCTATTACCTGGCGTCGCTGAAGGCTGGCGAGGCGGCGGGCGAGCTGGCGCCGGTGTTTTCCGGCCTCGCCGCGCATCTGGAGGAGCAGGGCACCGGCAAGGCGCAGGTAGCGGCAGCGCTGGTCTATCCGGCCTTTGTGGCGGCGGTCTCGATTTTGGTCTGCGGCATCCTGATGACCAGCGTGGCGCCGGAGATCGTGGCGATGTTCGAGCTGACCGGCCGCCCGCTGCCGCCGCTGACGGTGGCGGTGATGGCGGTCTCCGGCGCGGTGCTGGCCAACCGCTGGCTGCTGGCGGCGCTGGCCCTGGCGGCGCTGATGCTGGCGGCGGCGGTGCCGCGGGTGGCGGCGCTGCGGGCGGCGCGCGACCGGCTGCTGTTGCGGCTGCCGGTGGCCGGGCGGCTGGCGCGGCTGGCGGAGGCGGTGCAGTACATGCGCACGCTGGCGCTGGTGCTGGGCTCGCGCCATGCGGTGCTGAGCGCGGCGGAAAGCGCCGCCGGGGTGCTGACCATCGCCGCCTTCCGGGCCGAGGGCCGGGCGGTGGCCGCGGCGGTGCGGCAGGGCGAAAGCCTGGCGGCGGCGCTTTCCCGGCTGAGCTTCCTGCCGCCGGCCGCGCGCCAGCTGATTGCCGCGGGCGAGGTCTCGGTGCAGCTGGCGCAGATGACCGGCCGCGCCGCCACCCTGGCCGAGCACCGGCTGGCCACCGAGCGCAAGCGCCTTGCGGCGCTCTTGGAGCCGGTGCTGATGATGTTGGTGGGCGGGCTGGTGCTGGTGATCGTGCTGGCGGTGCTGCTGCCGGTCTTCGACCTGCAGGCGGCAGTGGCGGGCTGAACCGGGCCTGCCGGGCCTACTCGGCAAACCCCAAGAGCTCCGGCGCGCCGCCGCCGCGGGCCAGCCAGACCCCTTCGGCGCTGATGCGGACCACCTCGGCGCCGCCTTCCAGCCGGTCGCCCGCGCGCACCATCTGCGCGCCTGCCGGATGCGCCAGCACCGCCCAGGTGGCGCCGCCCGACTGCACCACGCCGCGGAGGCTGTAGCCGAGGCTCGTGAGCGGCGGGCGCGGCGGCTGCGGCTCGGCAGCCGGAGCGGCGGCTGCGGCCGGGCGGGGCGGCTGCGGCTCGCCGAACAGAGGCGGCCAGCGGCGGCTCTCTCGGCGCGGCGCCGGCGCCGGTTCCGGGGGCTGCGCACCGGGGTCCGCAGCGGCAAAGGCCATCGCCCGGCCGCCGTCTGCGCCGCCGGGGGCCAGCTCCTGCCACAGCAGATGGCCGGACCAGGCTGCCGCAGCCAGGGCCGGAACGGTGCAAATTGCAGCAATCAGACGCATTAGAGCCTTTCCCGGACATCAGCCGCAGATCCTGGCGGCCTGAAAATCCGGCCGCAGCCCAAGCATAGACGGGCTGGCGCAACCATGGTAAAAACCGGCCCATAAATAAACACGAAAAGAGCAGAAATGCAGGCGATCCCCTTTGCAAAAGCCGCGCTGGCGGGCCTGGCCCTGCTGCTGCTGGGCAGCTGCGGCGGCAGCCCGCTGGGCCAGCACAGTTTTCAGGCGCAATATTCGGTGGCGCGCAACGCGCTGGAGGCCGGCGAATACGATCTGGCCCGGCGCAGCTACCGGAAACTGATGCAGGCGCCGGGGCCGCTGGCGGCACGGCTGCAGCTGGAATACGCCCATGCCGAACTGCGCGGCGGCGATTTTGCGGCCGCGGCCCGCAGCGCTGGCCAGCTGGCGCAAGGCCAGTCCGGCCCGGCCCGCGCCGCAGCGCTGGCGGTGCAGGGCACGGCGCTGCACGAGATCGGACTGGCGCAGCTGGCGCAGGGCCAGGCCGAGGCCGGGCGGCAGCAGCTGGAAGCCGCCCGCAAGGTGCTGGCCGAGGTGCTGGAGACCCATCCGGAACTGGATCCGCTGGGTTCGATGGCGGGCCGCCGCGCCAGCATCGAGGCGCGGCTGAAAACCCTCTGATCCGCCTTTTTAGAGCCTGTTTTGCCCGGCCTGCCGCGGGCGGCCTCAGCTTCCGCCCGGGACCAGGGTGATCCGGGCAGCGGCCTTGCCGGGGGCATCCTCCAGCGCCTCGAAGCGGAAGCTGCGGATGCTGTAGCCCCAGCCGGGATGCACCGACGACAGCCAGGCGGCCAGCCGCAGGAAATCCACCGCGTCAAAGCGCAGCGTCACCGCGCCGCCGCCTTCGCTGCCCAGCTCGCTGAGCGCAGAGCGCAGCCCGGCCGTGTTCAGCCCCTGTTCCAGCCCGCTGAGCCCGGCGGGCGCCCCGGCGGCGTCCCGCGGCAGCGGCAGGGCGGCGTCCAGCGCGGCTTTCTCTGCCGCCCGCGCCCGCACCCAGGCCTGCAGCGCCAGCGCGTCGCTGCGCGCCGCCTCCGCCTGCTGGCGGCGCTCCTGCAGCGGCAGCAGCAGCGCCAGGGCCAGCGCCAGCGGCAGCAGCACCGCCAGAACGGCCAGCAGCTGCCGCTCGCGGCGGCTCCGCTGAAGCAGCAGGTCGATCAGCCGGGCGCTCATGGCCGCGCCTCCGCGGCGGTGATGGCAAATTCGGCCCGCACCCCCTCTGCGCCGCTTAGGGTGCGGGAATCGGTGAGCGCCGCCTGCAGCCCGGCCTCGCCCAAAGCGGCGGCGAGAGCATCGGCGGCGGCAAAGCCGGGCAGGCGGATCACCAGCGTCAGCCCGTCGCCGTCGCGGTAGCCGAGCCGCTCGGTCTGGCCGCCGGAGGCGGCGGCGGCCTCTGCGGTGCGGGCGGCCATCTCCAGCGGATCAGGGCCGCTGCCCGCGGCGGCGCCGCGCAGCTCTGCCAGGGCGCGGCTCACCTGCAGGCGGGCATCCAGCACCGGGGCGCCGCCGGTGAACTGCTGCTGCACCAGCGCGCCGGTCTCGGCCGCCAGCCTCTGTGTCTCTGCCTCCAGGCGGTTGATGGCGATGAGCTGGCCTGCGCTCCACAGCACCGCGGCGAGGGCGGCGGCCAGCGCGGGCCAGCGCCAGGGCAGCACCCGGGCGGCCAGCTGGGCGCGCGCCGCCATCGGGTTTTTGCGCAGGTCGCAGGCCAGTTCGCCGTGGCCCAGCAGCTGCGGCTGCGGCAGGCCAAGCGCCGCCACTGCAGCCGGGTTGTCCGCCACCGGGATATCCCGCTCCTGCGCCAGCGCGCGCAGGGCGGGCAGGGGGGCTTGCAGCAGCAGCGCCCTGGGGGCAGGGCCGGTTTCCAGCGCCCGTTTCAGCATTGCTTCACCCAGCGGCGCCGCCGCGGCAAAGCCGTCCGCGGGGCCGAGCCGGGTCAGGATGCGGCCATCCGGGGCGGCGGCAAGGGTCCAGACCCCTTCGGCGGCGGGCAGCGACAGGTAGTCGGGCAGCACCGCGCGGCCGGGCAGAGCCTGCAGGCCGGCGAGCCAGGCGGCATCGGCGGCCAGAACCCGGGTCCAGGCGCCTGCGGTCTGGCTGCGGGCCTTGGCTGCGGCGGGGGCAAAGGGGCGCAGTTCCAGCCCGTCCCCGGCAGCGGCGGCTCCCAGCAGGCCGGCCAGCTGGCGCCGGGCCACCTGCTCGCGGGCCAGGCCGCGCAGCCCGGCAGGCAGGTCGAGGGCAAACAGCGGCACCTCCTCGCCCGGGACCAGCACGATCTGGCGCGGCCCGGCGGCGGCAGCGCCGTCCAGGGGCAGGAACTCCGGCGGTGCGTCAGAGGTTTGTGCGGGCGCGGAAGGAATGGCCGGGGTCTCCTGCGGCAGGGGGTACGGATCTGTCATGGCGGCTCAGGGGCGGGTGGTCAACCGCCAGGCAACCGCCGCCTGCTGCCGCGGCCCCTGCCGGTGCAGCACGGTCACGCGGCGGCCGGACATGGCGCCAAGCTGCACCGCGGCTTCGGCCTGGAACCAGTCCGAGGACACGGTCAGCCGGTCCCCGCTCAGCAGCGAAGCCGGGCCGTCTTCCGGATTTGCCCCTGCACCGTCCTGATCCGCTTGTGCCCCCGCTTGCGCCTCTGCCTGTTCCAGCCCGGCCGCCGCCAGGAATTCCGGCACCGAGGGAAACGGCTGCTGGCGGCGGCGGGCGGCGAGCCGGTTCAGCGCCGCGGGCGGCATCTGCGGCAGCAGCGCGGCCAGCACCTGGGGCGGGGCGGTGTTCACATTGAGCCGGGCGTCCCCCGGCAGGGCAGCAATGAAGGGCAGCAGCCGCGCATAGGCGCGCGGCGGTAGGCCGGGGATGCCCTGCAGCTGGCGGGTGCTGAGCAGGGCGCCGCCCACCGGGTCCAGCGGCGGGTCGAGTCGGGCCCAGGCGGCGCGGTTCTTCGGCCCGCCGGGCTGCAGGAAGCTGCGGATGGCGGCGCCTGCCTGCGGCGGCAGCGCCAGCTGCTTCAGCAGCCGGTCAAACGCCTCCCTCGCCGCGCTGTCCTGGGGATCGGCCAGCCAGTTCACGTTGAAGCGCCCCTGCAGGTCGCTGATCTCCCCGCTGAGCACCGCGCCGCCTGCCAGCTCTGCCGCCTCCACCGGGGCGGTCCAGGCAGTGCTGTCCGCTGCGCCGCGGCTGAGCCGGGCGGCCGCCAGCGCCTCAAACGCGTCCAGCGCCAGGGTGAGCTGCGCCGCCTGCTGTCCCGCCTGCAGCCGGGCGCGGCCGGTTTCGGCCCGCGTCAGCAACAGCGCCGCCGCCGCTGCCAGCGCTGCCGCCAGCACCAGCGCATTGACCAGCACGAAGCCGGCGTCGCGGGGGCGGCGGCGGCTCATTTCAGGGTCTCCACAAGGGTAATTCGGCCAAAGGCGCGGGTGTCCAGGGTCACCTCGACGGCCAGCGGCAGGGTGCTGGAATAGACCTCGGGCGCTGCGCCCGCCTGGTCGCTGTCGGTGCTGCCGGGGGGCGGGGGCAGGGCCAGCGGCTGGACACCGTCGCGCCAGCCGGTTCCCTCCCAGTAGCTGCGCAGATGCAGCCCGGTGACGCCGTCCAGCACCGGCATCTGCGGCTGCCGCGCGGCGGCGGTGGCCGGTGTCAGCGCGGTCCAGAACCGGCGGCTGAGCTGCCCGCCTGCCAGCTGCCATTCGATCCGTTGCAGCCCGGGAGTGCTGGCGGCGGAGTTGTCCAGGCCGGGCTGGCCCCCCGCCGACAGCGCCAGCACGCCGTTCCGGAAGCTGAGCGCCGATTGCGGCGCCGCCCGGCCCGGAGGGTAGAACAGCATCGGCACCACGGCGGCCAGATCGGCGCGCAGCAGGCTGGCGGTGCGGTCCAGCGCCGCCGCCTCGGCGCTGCGCGCGGCGATGCCCTGGCGCAGCCGGATCATGCCGCCAAGCGCCTGCGCCCCCATCACCGCCACCAGCGCAAAGATCGCCATTGCGGCCACCAGCTCGATCAGGCTGAGGCCCCGGTCGCGCGCGCCTGGTTTCATTCCGCCCGGCCTCACCGCGCCCGCCCCGGCGCCAGGTAGAGCACCAGCTGGGCGCCTTCGCCGCTGCCGACGCGGGCGGTGACGGTGGCCTGCAGCAGCCCGCCGGCCGATGGTTTGGCGGCGGTTTCCAGGGTGATGGTGCGGCCGCCCTGGGTCACCTGCCCCGGCAGGGAACGGGCAGTGCCGTAAAGCTGCAGCTCCTCGGCGCGGTTGCGGGCGGCAATCCGCGCCAGCAGCCGCGGCGCCTCGCCGCCGGCCGCGATCCGCGACTGGTCCGCCGCCCGCAAGGCGGCCAGGCTGGCAACCGACAGGACCAGCACCGCCACCGCCAGCTCCACCAGCGTCAGCCCGGCGCTGGACGCGGCGGTATGTCTGCGCGCTGTCCTTCGCCAGTTCACCCGCCAGTTTATCCGCCTGTGCATCTGAGCCCCGCCCATCCGTCGCTTTCACAGGTGCTGCCGTCCTGGAAGGACAGGCGGAAGGCGCTGGTCCGGCCGTTGGCCAGGAACTGGACCTGCGGCGCGCCCGGCGCCGGCGCCGACCCGCGGCGGGCAAAGATCGCGCGGCCCTGCCAGCGCTGCAGCCGCCCCGGGTCCTGCCAGCCTTCGGCCCCGCGCTGCACCAGCTGCAGCCCCTGCGGGGTGACGGCGAGGCCGCGGCTCTGGCCGCCGGAGACGGCAAGCTGGCGGGCCGCCTCGAACTGGGTCTGGAACAGCGCCCGGTCGCGGCTGCCGGGGCTGCTGCCGCGCGGCAGCGCCAGGCTGGCCGCCACGGCGAGCACCGCCAGGATGGCAACGCAGACCAAGAGCTCGATCAGCGTGAAGCCGGCTTCGGTTCCGGCCCGGGCCCCGGGTGCGCAATCAGGCTCTATTGCAGGGTCCAAGAGCCGATATCCGCATCCGCGCCGGTGCCGCCGGCCGCCCCGTTGGCGCCATAGGTGAAGATGTCGAACTCGCCATGCACGCCGGGCGAGAGATACTGGTAGGGCTGGCCCCAGGGATCCACCGGCAGCCGGTCCATATAACCATTGGAGGCCCAGTTGGCGGGCACCGGGTCGGAGGCGGGCCGGCTGACCAGCGCCGCCAGCCCCTGCTCGGTGGTCGGGTAGCGGTAGTTGTCGAGCCGGTAGAGCTTGACCGCGCTGGAAATGGCGGCGATGTCGGATTGGGCGCGCACCGCGCGGGCCTGGTCGGGACGGTCGATCACCCGCGGCACGATCACCAGCGCCAGCACCGAGAGGATCACCACCACCACCATCAGCTCCAGCAGCGAAAAGCCGGCGTCACGGGCCGGCTGGCGGCGGCGGGCAGGGCAGGAACGGGGATGCGGCATGGCTCTCTTTCTTTTCTCCGGCAGCATGATAGAGGAGGTGCGGATCTGCTGACCCGACCCTTAGCCGATCCGGGCAGGGGCGGAAAAGAGGGGAAAGAATGCTTGCCGCAATAAGCTCTTGCCTGTGTCCCCGGTGACCGCGCCGGAGGTGTTCCTGCTGCTGCTGGCGCCGGCCATCGGCTCCTTTCTGGGGGTGCTGGCGGACCGGCTGCCGCGCGGCGAGGATGTGCTGCTGCAGCGCTCTGCCTGCCGCAGCTGCGGCGCCCGGCTGGGGAGGCGGGACCTGGTCCCGGTCCTGTCCTTTGCACTGAGTCGCGGATGCTGCCGCCATTGCGGCGCGGTGCTGCCGGCCTGGCTTCTGTACGTGGAAATCCTGGCGGGGGGCGCCGCGGTGCTGGCGCTGGCGGCGGGCGGATCCTGGGGGGCGGTGCTGCTCAGCTGCCTGTTCCTGTGGCTGCTGATTGCGCTGGCGGCGGCGGATCTCCTGTGGCTGCGGCTGCCGGATGCGCTGAGCGCGGCGCTTTTTGCGGTGGCGCTGGCGATGGCCTGGCCCGCCGGGCCGGAGGCGCTGGCGGCGGCCTGCCTGGGCGCAGGCCTGGGGGCGGGCAGCTTCTGGCTGATCCGCGCGGGCTACCGGCATTTGCGCGGGCGCGAGGGGCTGGGGCTGGGCGACGTCAAGCTGATGGCCGGGCTCGGCGCCTTTGCCGGCCCTTACGACCTGCCGCTCCTGGTGCTGCTGGCGGCGGCGGGCGGGCTGGCGGCGGCGCTGCCGCGCGCCCTGCGGCGGCGGCAGATGGCGCCTGTGCCGCTGGGCCAGCAGGCGCTGCCCTTCGGTGCTGCGCTTTGCGCGGCGGCGGCGCTGCTGTGGCTTCTCAGAGCCGCCGCGCTGCTGCCGGGCTGAGCAGGTCAGGATTGGTTTGATCTTGCCCCGGCTGCCGCTTAGGGTCCGCCGCGTCACCTGCCCCTGTTTCCTGACCGCGTGAGAGATAATGCCCCGTTTCCAGACGCTTTTCCTGCTGCCCCTGCTGTCCCTGCCTGCGCTGCTGCCGCAGGCGCTGCAGGCCGGTGATGACGTGCAATCCCCGGCGGCGGCGGCGCTGCCCGCCCGGCCGGACATGGCGGCCATCGAACAGGCCTGGGCGGCGGGGGATTTCGTCTTTGTCCGCCAGGGGCTCAAACGCCATGCGGAGGAGACCGGCATGCCGCTGGCGCAGTACCGCTATGGCCGGGTTCTGCTGGAAGGGCGCGGTGGGCCGGCCGACCCTGCGGCGGCGCAGGGCTGGCTGGAGCAGGCGGTGGCGCAGAACCATGCCGATGCGGCGGTGCTGCTGGCGCGGCTCTACCTGTCGGGGGTGCCGGGCGGGCCGCCGCGCGATCCGGCGCGGGCTGCCGAGCTGCTGAAGGGCGCTGCGGCGCGCGGCCGCAGCGAGGCGCAGTATTACCTCGGCCTGCTGCACCGCGCAGGCGAGGGGGCGGCGCAAAGCGACGGGGATGCCTTCACCTGGTTCCTGGCGGCGGCCGAGGCGGGCCATGCCGGGGCGCAGTTCGAGCTGAGCCGGGCCTATTCCCGCGGGCTTGGCACCGCGCCGGACGGGCAGGAGGCGCTGCGCTGGCTGCAGGAGGCGGCGGGAACCGGCCACGCGGAGGCGCAGTTCTACCTGGCCTATGCGCTGGACAGCGGCCAGGGGGCGGCGCAGGACCGCGGCCAGGCGCTGGACTGGCTGCGCCGCGCGGCGGAGGGCGGCTTTGCCCAGGCGCAGCTGGCACTGGGGCGCAAGTATCTGAAGGGCGACGGCGCTGAGGCCAACCCGTCCGAGGCGCTGCGCTGGCTGGGCACGGCGGCGGCGGGCGGCAGCGCCGCGGCGGCGGCGGAGCTGGGCGCGGCGCTGCGCGGCCGCCACGGCGTGTCGGCGGACCCGGTGCGGGCCTGGGGCCTGCTGACCCAGGCCGCCGAGGCCGGGCTGGCGGAGGCCGCCCTTGCGATGGCCGAAATGCGCGAGGCGGGAGAGGGCGGCCCGCCGGATCTGAAACAGGCGGTTGCCCTGTACCGGGAGGCCGCGGAGATGGGCAGCGAAACGGCGGTGCTGCATCTGGGCGCGCTGGCGGGCGCCGGGCGGCTGGACGGGCTGATGGCGCCGCACCGGGCGGTGCCCTGGGCGCTGGCGGCGGCCAGGGCAGGCGATGCGGCGGCGCAGGGCTGGCTGGAGGACCGGGCGGGCGCGGGGCTGCGCCCGGCGCAGACCGCGCTGGGGCTGCTGATCAGCGCCCGCGAAGATCTGACGGAGGCCGGGGCGGACCGCGCCGCCGGGCTGTTCCTGGCCGCGGCCGAGCGCGGCGACACCGAGGCCCAGCATCAGCTGGGGCTGTTGCACATCAAGGGCCAGGGCGTGGCGCAGGATTATGTCCAGGCGCACAAGTGGCTGAACATCGCGGCGGCGGGCGGCCATGCGAAAGCGCTGGAGATGCGCGCCGTGGCGGGCGACCTGATGACCCCGGAGCAGCTGGCCGAAGCGCAGGCGGCGGCGCGGGTCTTTTTTGAGCAGGCGGCGCCGCCCGAGCATGTTCTGCAGGACGCCGGGGCCTCGCAATGACCCCCCGGCGGAGCGCGCTGGCGGGGCTGTGGCTGTCGGCGCTCTTGTGCGGCGGGGCGGCTGCGGCAGAGGACGGGCCCTGGCAGGCGCCGCCGCTGGCAGAGCTGCAGCAGGCGGCGGACGCGGGCGGCGCAGCGGCGCAATACGCGCTGGCGGTGCGGCTCGAGGAGGGCAGCGGCATCCTGCAGAACTTCACCCTGGCCGCCGAATGGCTGGCCCGCGCCGCGGCCCAGGGCCATGCCGGCGCGCAGAACCGGCTGGGGCAGTATTTCCATGAGGGCCTGGGGGTGGAGCGCGATCCGGAGACCGCCCTGCGCTGGCTGGAGCAGGCGGCGGCGGACGGGCAGCCGCAGTATCTGTTCGACCTTGCTGCAGTGCTGGAGCAGCAGCCCGGCGGCGGCGCCCGCGCCGCGGCGCTGTACCAGCGCGCCGCAGAGGCCGGCCACAGGGATGCGGCGGTGAGCCTCGGCGTGCTTTATCAGAACGGCACCGGGGTGGCGCAGGACCTGGAGCGGGCGCGGCGGCTTTACGAGGGGCCGGCGGCGGCAGGCCATCCGCGGGCGCAGAACAACCTGGGCCTGATGCTTGTGCGCGGCGAGGGCGCGGTGCAGGACTATGGCCGTGCCGCGGAACTGTTCCGGGCGGCGGCGGCGCAGGGGCTGCGGGTGGCGATGGGCAACCTCGGCGTGATGTATGAGAACGGCTTCGGCGTGGCGGTGGACGAGGCGCGGGCGGCGGAGCTCTACCGGCAGGCAGGCCAGGGCGGCGCGGCGGGGGCGGCGGGCCGGGCCCTGCCGGCCAGCGTCTATGACCCGCGGCTGCTGCCGCCCGGCACCGGCCCGGAAGAGCTGGAGCAGCTGCGAAGCGGCGCGCGGGCCGGGGATCCGGTGGCGCAGTTCATGCTGGCCTGGCTCTATCTGCAGCCGGAGCCGGACACCGTGCCGCAGCCGCAGCTGCAGGAGGCGGCGCGGCTGCTTGGAGCTTCGGCCCGGGCCGGCTACCCGGCGGCGATGGCCAACCTGGGGCTGATGTATTTCGAAGGCCGGGCGCTGCCGCAGGACTATGTGCTGGGCTATATGTGGCTGGTGCTGGCAGGCACCGCCGGCTTTGACGCGGCGCCGCAGCTGGGCGCGGGGCTGTCGCCGCGGATGACCGCGGCGCAGATCGCCGAGGCGCAGATGATGGCGGCGGCCCGGGCCGCCCGGAACACCGCCGGCAACTGACCCCGCCGCAGGAGCGCGCCGCCCCCGGAGAGGGGCGGCGGCGGCTCAGAAGTCCAGCCGGATGCCGTGCTCGACGGCCAGGCTGCCGGCCGACGGCGCCGTTAGCCGGGTCACCACCGCGCCCTGGCCGCTGGCAAAGCGGCGCTCGCGGGTGACGCCGAGCGACAGCCGGTCGCTGCCGTCGATATGCTCGTAATCCAGCTCCAGCCCGAAGCTCAGCCCGCGCGACAGGTTCAGCATCTCCTGCGAGAAGGCAAAGCCGAAGCCGCAGCCGGTCTCAGAGCTGCCGCCGCTGAAGGAGGACAGCTCGCAGGCAAAGCGCGGCGCGAAGGACAGATGCGTGAGGGTGGCGCCCGGCGGGGTGCTGCCCTCCGGCGCCTTCAGCCCGGCAAACTCCAGCTCGGCGAACAGCCGGGCGCCGTTGTAGTCCGGAATGCTGATCGAGCCGGTGTCGCTCTGCGACAGCTGGGTGGCGGTCACATCCGCATCGCTGGCCGCCGCATAGGCAAGATCCAGACCCACCCGCGGGCTGACGGTCATGCTGTCATAGCTGCGGCTGCCCGACAGCGCCGCGCCGGCAAAGCCCGCCGCATACTGGTAATCGCCTTCGGCCCGGATCGGCGCGGCATCGGCGGCAAAGTCCAGGTCAAAGCGGTGATGGCCAAGCGCCGCCGCCGCGTAATAATCTAGGAACAGCCCGCCGCTCAGGGAGCGGGCGCCGTAGATCCCGGTGTTCAGCCCGAAACCGGTGACCGCGCCATCGGCCAGGTCCTGCACGCTGGTGCGGCTGACATAGCCGCCCCAGAAATGCCCGCGCAGATCCTGCTCCGACAGGAAGCGCTCGCTCTGGCGCGAGACCTGCAGCATCGCCTGGGTGCCCAGCCCGTCAGTGTGGCTGATCGAGAAGGCCCCGTCCAGGATCTCGCGGCTGCCGCGGTTGCAGTTGTAGCTCTCCCAGCCGAAGCTGCCGTCGCTGGAGCCGTTGCCGTCCTGCACCTGCACATTGCCGTCGGCGTCGAACGCCCGGATGGTGCCGCAGCGCAGGTCCTCCCGGCCGGCCTGCAGCCGGTCCAGCGCGCCCTTGGAGAGGCGGCTGAAGTAGCGCTGCTGGGTCTTCACCGTGGTTTCCAGGTCGCGTTTCAGCACTTCGGTCAGCTGCTCGCGGATCTGGTCGACCAGGTCGTCGGCGACCTGCACTTCGGCCAGCGCCAGCGCATAGCCGTCAAAGCTGGTGTCGGCGGAGCTGACGGCGACGGAGGGCTGGCAGCTGTGGGTGCCTTCCACATCCTCGTCGTCGATGGCGCGGATGGTCAGGGTCCGGGCGGTGGCGAAATTGCCGGGGGTGAAGGTCATCCGCGACGGCGAGACGGTGCATTGGCTGTCGCCGCTGAAGCTGAGCACCACATCTGCCAGGGGGGCGCCCGACAAGCTGAAGGACATCGCCGCGGTGTCGTCGCCGTTCTCCGACGCGGTGAGGTCGTCATTGGTGACCGCAATCGCCGCAAAATCGTCATCGGTGATGGTGGCGCTGCCGGTCAGCTCCGACGCGGTGCTGCTGAGCACGGTGCCCTGGTCGCCCGCGGTCACCGCGGTCAGGGTCAGCTCGATGGTTTCGCCGCCCTCGACGATGGTGTCATCCAGCACCGGCGCCTCGACCTCGGCCTCGGTACCGCCTGCCGCGATGGTCACGGTGCCGGAGGGCGCGGTGTAGTCATCGCCGCCGGTGGCGGTGCCCGCCAGCGTGTAGCTGATCACCGTGTCCACCGCGGCGGCGCGCGCCAGCGACACGGTGAAGACCGCCGCCTCCGGGGTGCCGCCATTGGCCTCGGCGCCGTTCTGCACTGCGCTGACCGTCACCGCGTTTTCCGAGCACTGGGTCATCGGGATGTTGTTGGCCAGCACGTTGGGGTCGCCGGCCTCGATCACGAAAGTGTCGTAGAAGGCGGGGTTGGCAGAGAGCGAGGCATCGGCCAGGTAGCCGGTCGAGCCCACCTCGGTGGAGCCGATCACCGCCGGGTTGTCGGGCAGCAGCGAGGTCACGTCGAGGCTGCCAGAGGACAGCCGCGCGCTGCTGGCGGCGCCGCCGTCGGACGGGTAGCCGTAGCTGACCGTATAGGTGCCCGGGCGCAGCGCGAACCACTGGTATTCGCCGCTGGAGCCGTCGCGCACGATGTTGATGTCATTGCTGATGCCGACACTGCTGTTCGAGCCCGACGGGCCGGTCACGGTGATCGAGCCGCCGGTCAGGATGCGGCCGTCGTCCTCGCAGTAGAAATAGCCCTGCGGGTCGTAATCCTCGGCATCCGGGATGCCGTCGCCGTCGCGGTCCGCGGTGCTGCTTTCATAGGAATCCGGAATGCCGTCGCCGTCGCTGTCGGCCTCCGGGCTGGGGTCCGGCGTGCCGGTCAGCGCGGCGGTCACTTCCAGCGCCGCGGAAGCGGTGCTGGCATTGCCGCTGGCGTCGGCGGCGGCGCCGGCCTCGGCGGTGATGGTGACGGTGCCGTCATGGTCCGGGGTCACCGTGAAGCTGTAGCTGGCGCCGGAGCCGGAGAGATCCGAGGCGGCGCCATTGTCCAGCGTCAGCCCGCTGAGCGCAAAGCCGGTCACATCCTCGCTGAAGGCGAGGGTCACCTGGAAGGGCTCGCTCTGCGCGCTGTCCGGGCCGCTGAGCGCGGCCGAGGGCTGGCCCGCATCCTTGGAGAGCGTTGCGCTGGCCTGCGGCGCGGCATTGCCTGCCGCATCGGAGGCATCGGCGCTGAGGTCCAGGCTGCCGTCGGCCAGGGCGGAGACATCCAGGCTGAGGCTCCAGGCGCCGCCGGCCACGGTGGCGCTGCCGCTGGCGGTGGCGGAACTGCTGTCGGTAACAGTGACAGAAACGCTCTGGCCGTCCTCGATATCCCCCGCGGTGCCGGACAGGGTGAGGGATGCCGCCTCGGAGGCGTTCACCACATCATCCCCGGCCAGCGGGCTGTCGAAGGCAAGGCTGGGGGCGGTGGTGTCCTTGGCGATTGTATCGGTGGCCGCCGCGCCCGCGTTGCCGGCGCTGTCGGTCAGGGTGACCGTGAGCGTCAGGGTGCCGCTGGCCAGCCCGGACAGGTCGAGCCCGGTGATCTGGTCGGCGGCGCTGGCGATGGTGCCGGAGCCGGTGACATCCGCGCCGCCGCCGCTGGAACTGATGCTGTAGCTGTAGGCGGCGCCGGTTTCGGCATCCGCAAAGGTGAAGCTGATCGCGTTTTCATTGGCGGCATTGGCAGCGGCCTGATCGAAGGCCGCGCTGTAGCCCGTGGGCGCGGTGGCGTCCTTGCTGATGGCGGCGCTGGCCTGCGGCGCGGCAGAACCTGCCGCATCGGAGGCGTCGGCGGTGACCGTCAGGCTGCCGTCCGCCAGGCTGGAGACATCCAGGCTGAGGCTCCAGGCGCCGCTGGCCACGGTGGCGCTGCCGCTGGCGGTGGCAGAGCTGCCGTCGGTGACGGTGACAGAGACGCTCTGGCCGTCCTCGATCTGCTCCGTGGTGCCGGACAGGCTGAGCGTTGCGGCTTCGGAGGCATTGACCACATCATCCGTGGCAATGGGGCTGGCAAGGCTCAGCGCGGGCACGGTGAGGGTTGCCTGGGCGGTGCCGGAGGTGCCCAGCGAGGAGGTCAGGCTGCCGGTGGTGTTGACCAGGGTGCCGGTGGCGGTCGGCGTGACGTCAACGGTGACGGTGCAGCTGGAGGCAGCAGCCACGGTGCCGCCGCTGTAGGAAACCGTGGAACTGCCCGCGGCAGCGGTCAGGGTGCCGCCGGTGCAGGTGGCGGACGCATTGGCGGGGCTGGCCACAACCATGCCTGCGGGCAGGCTGTCGGTCACATCCAGCGCGCTGGCCTCGATCAGGGCGCTGCTGTTGTCGATGGCCAGGGTCATCGTGATGCTGCCGTTCAGCGGCGCGCTGGCAGCGGCGAAGCTCTTGGCGAAGCCGGGCACCGGCGCGGCGCTGACCGTCAGGCTGTCTGATGCGGTGCCGGAACTGCCGGAGGAGGAGGTCAGGGCGCCGCTGGTGTTGCTGAGCGTGCCGGTCGAGGTGGCGCGCACATCGGCGCTGACGGTGCAGGACGCGCCTGCCGCCACGGTGCCGCCCGAGTAGCTGATGCTGCCGGATCCGGCCGTCGCGGTCAGGGTGCCGCCGGTGCAGGTGGCGGACGCATTCGGAACCGGCGCCACCACCATGCCCGCAGGCAGGCTGTCGGTGAAATCCAGGCTGGAAGCGGCAATCGCCGAGGCGCTGTTGTCCACGGTGAAGGTCAGGGTGGTGGTACCGCCCTGCACGATGGCGGCATCGCCGAAGGCCTTGGCGAAATCCGGGGCCGGCTCGACGCTGAAGGCGGCGCTGGCGGCGGCGGCGGCAAAGCTGCCGTTCTCCGTCAGGTCGCTGGTGCTGCCGCTGTAGCTGCCGGTGGCCGCCGCCGCCGGGACGCTGACGGTCAGTTCGATCGAGCAGCTTTCGCCTGCCGCCAGGCTGCCGCCGGTCAGCAGCACGGTGCTGCTGCCTGACACGCTGGAGCCGCTGCCGCACAGATCGCTGCCGGTGCCGGCGGTCACCGCCAGGCCGGACAGCATGGCGTCCAGATCGTCGCTGAAGCGCAGCCCGCTGAGGCTGCTGCCGCCCGCGGGGTTGCTGATCTGATAGGTCAGCGTGGTGCTGCCGCCCGCCGCCAGGGCGCTGGCGGCAAAGCTCTTGCTGAACGCCGGCGGGTTGGCCGATTGCACGGTCAGCGTGGCGCTGGCGGCGGTGCCGGTGACCGAGGCGCTGCTGGCGGTGCCGGTGACCTCGCTGGTGTCGCCGCTGTAGCTGCCTTCGGAGGTGGGGGCGGTCAGCGAGACGCTGACGGTGCAGCTGCTGCCCTGGGAAAGGCTGCCGCCGGAATAGCTGATGCTGCCTGATCCTGCGGCCGCCGTCAGGGTGCCGCCGGTGCAGGTGGTGGAGGCATTCGGGGCGGCCGCCACCACCATGTCGGAGTCGAAGCTGTCGCTGAAGGCCAGGGCGCTGACATCATAGCTGCTGCTCAGATTGGTGACCGTGTATTGCACGTCCACCGCGCCGCCGGCCGCGACCGTGCTGCTGGAGTAGCTCTTGGCCAGCTCCAGCAGGTCGGTGGTGCTGACGCTGAAATTGGCGCTGATGGCAGAGAGCGCCACGGAACCGCTGTTCACGGTGGCGGTGATGGAGGAGGTGAGCGAGCTGTAGTCCCCGTCCGCGGCCCCCGCGGGCACCGTCAGGTCCAGGCCGATGGTGCAGGTCTCGCCCGGGGCGATCTCGATCCCGGTGAAGATGCCGGTGGTGGTGCCGGAGTAGGCGGGGCTGCCGCCGCAGCCGGTGCTGAAGGAGGCCGTTGAGGAGGCGGCGAGGCTGGACAGCGCCGTGCTGTAGCTGTCGGTGAAATACAGGCTGGAATAGGTGAAACTGCTGTCCGGGTTCTCCAGCGTGTAGGTCAGCGTCATGGTCTCGCCGGGCAGGGTGCTGGCCGGGCTGAAGCTCTTGGCGGTGATCAGCGCCGCGGCCTCCAGCACCTGCAGCGTATCCGAGGCGGCGGCGGCGGTGGTGGCCTCGCCGCCGGCGGTGGCGGTCAGGCTGGAGGTTGTGTTGGTGTAGGTGCCGGGGCTGCCGGAGGGCAGCGCGATCTCTACTGCGACGGTGCAGCTGCCGCCGGGATCCAGGCTGCCGCCGGTGTAGGACAGGGTTGAGGTGCCGCTGAGGCTGCCGCCGCAGCTGTTGCTGGTCAGGCTGGACAGGGTGGTGCCGGAGAGGAAGGCATCCAGGTCATCGGTGAAGGCAATCGCGGTGGCGGTGCTGGCGGATTCGGCGCCGCTGGAAATTGTGAAGGTCAGCGCGGCGGTGCCGCCGCCCTGGGCGGTGTCGCTGCCGAAGGCCTTGACCAGCGACAGGTTGGCGCCGCCCTCGACGGTGAGCGTGGCGCTGGCGCCGGAGGTGCTGGACACCGAGCCGCCGTTGACGGTCGCGGTGACGGCGCTGGTGGCGGTGGCGTAATCGCCCGGCGCGGTGCCGTCGGCGACCTGGTAGACCACATCGATATCGCAGCTGGCGCCGGCCGCCAGGCTGCCGCCGGTCAGCAGCAGGTTCGTGGTGCCGCTGACGTCGGCGGTATAGAGAATACTGCCGCTGCCGCAGAGATTTGATCCGGTGCCGCTGGACACGGCGATGCCGCCGGGGGTGTCCAAGGGCTCGCTGAAGGCAATGTCGGAGGCCGCCAGGGCGGTGTTGGGGTTGCTGAGGGTGTAGCGCGCGGTGACGGTGCCGCCCGGCTGCGCCGGGCCGTCGGTGAAGGCCTTGGCAATGGTCGCCGGCAGCCCGCCGTCGGCCAGGATGCGCAGCGTGGTGGAGGCCGTGGACCCGGTATAGGCGCTGCCGCCGAAATCGGTGGCGGTCAGGGCGCTGGTGGTGTTGGTGTAGGTGCCGGCCGCGGCGCCGGCAGGCAGCGCCAGCTCCACCGACACCGCGCAGCTTGCGCCGGACGCCAGGCTGCCGCCGGAGTAGGACAGGGTGGAGCTGCCGCTGAGGCTGCCGCCGCAGCTGTCGCTGTTGAGGCTGGAAAACGTGGTACCGGAGAGGAAGGCATCCAGGTCATCGGTGAAGGCGATCCCGGTGGCGCTGTCGTCCCGGCTGCCGTTTTGCAGCGAGAACTCCAGGGTGACGGTGTCCCCGGCGCTGGCCTGGTTCACGCCGAAGGCCTTGAAGAGGCTGATGCCGCCTGCGGGGGTGCCATTCACGGTCAGGTCGACCGAGGCGCTGCCCGCGGAGGTGACCGAGCCGAAAACGTTGCGGTACTGCAGCTCGTTGCTGAGCGTGTAGCTGCCCGCATCCACGGCCTTGACCGTGGCGTTCACGGTGCAGCTGAAGGTGCCTTCGGCCTGATAGGTGGGGCCGGTGAAGCTGATGCTGCTGCCGCCCGCTTCGGCGGTGAGGGCGGCGGCACCGCTGCCGGCATCGCAGCTGTGGCTGGCGTTGGGCGGCGTGGCGAGCTCCAGCCCGGCGGGCAGGGTTTCGGTGAATACCGGCGTGGTCCAGTCGTTGAATGAGGGGCTGGCGGGGATCACCACGTCGAAGCTGTAGGTCAGTGCGGTTGTGCTGCCGGGGTCCAGCGCCGTCAGGCTGGCGGATTTGGCATAATTTGCGGAAGAAGCGGCGGTGACGGTCAGATCATCCGAGGCAGTGCCGCTGTTGCCCAGAGAGGAGGTCAGGTCGCCGGAAGTGAAGCTGTGGGTGCCTGTGGTGCTGGAGGCCACCGGCACCGACACCGTGCAGCTGCTGCTGCTGCCCAAGCGGCCGTCTGCGTAAGTGATTGTGCTGCCGCCGGCGCTGGCGGTGAGGGTGCCGCTGCAGCCGTCCGAACTGCTGGCGCTGCCGATGGTCACGCCCGCGGGCAATGTGCCGCTGAAGGCAAGGCTGTCTGCCGGGGTGCCGGAGCTGCTGTTGTCGATGGTGAAGGTCAGCGTGCTTTCGGTGCCTGAATCGATCGTGTCCGGCGAGAAGGCGGCGCTGAAACCGGGGGCGGACTGGGCCTGAACGGCTGCGGGAAGCGCAAGGGTCAGAACAACGGAAAGCAGGCGCGTGGCGCGGTGCAGCAGACAGGTCATCGAAATTCCTTAACTATCCCTCGGGAAGGGTCCGCCCCGGTCTCCGCCAGCCATGGCCCTCCATGAGGCACGCTACTGCAGGCGGGAATCCGCCACAACTCTGCAATGTGAAAAAAAACAAAGTTTCATGCACTGTAGCAGCTGTGCAATTGCCCTGCGTATCAAGGCGTTAATCTATGACAACCGCACCGCATGCCCGCTGCGGAACGCTGGACGGGCGTTCGGCAATAATAAACTTAAGGTTGTATTTACTTTGGCGTCTACGGCTGCCGGGTGACCGTGTAGAGCTGCCCGGCCGGCAGCGGCCCGTCCAGGCGGGTCTCCAGGCCGTCCGGCCAGCGGATCAGGGCGCCCGCGGCGCTGTCCTGCGCGCCCAGGCCGAAATGGGCGCGCGGCGCATCGAAGCTCATGAAGCCGCCGCCAAGCTGGATCTCGCGCATCTGGCGGCTGCCGTCCCGTCCCAGCAGCGTGATGCGGGCGCCGATGCCCGCGCGGTTGCCGGCCAGATCCTGCAGCCGGAACGCCAGCCCCGGGTTCTGGGTGTTGTTGCGGAACACCATCAGCGGCCCGTTCACCGGGTGGGTCACCAGGTCCAGATCGCCGTCGCCGTCCATGTCGAACTGGGTGGCGGCGGCGGTCATCAGGTAGTCCTCCAGCCCGAACGGGCCCGAGGCCTCCTCGAAGCCGCCCTGGCCGGTGTTGCGGAAGAACAGGTTGGAGGGGGAGACCTCGTTGGGCACCCAGGTGCCGTTGACGATATAGATGTCCTGCCAGCCGTCCTGGTCGAAATCAGCCACCTTGGTGTCCCAGCTCCAGCCGCCCACATCCAGCCCGCGCTGCTCCGCGGTGTCGGTGAAACCGGCGCCTTCCGGCTCCAGCAGCACGTTGGAGCGCAGGATCTGCGGGTGGGTCAGGGCGATCTCTTCCGCCTTGGGTTGGCGCGCCGGCTTGAAATGCAGATCGCAATAGGCGCGCGGCACCGGCTGGCCCGCCGGGATCAGCGCGCACAGTGTTGCGTCGCGTTTCTGGATCGCCAGGTCCTTGATCAGCATCGCCTTGCATTCCGCCTGGTAGCGGCCGCTCAGCTGCTGGCAGCGCCCGGCATAGGCGGGATCGAAACTGTTGCCCGCCTTGTACCAGGTCTTGATCGCCATGTTCTGCCGGCAAACCGCCTTGGCCTCGGCCTCCTGGATCGCGTCGCAATAGCGGCGGAGCGGCTGCATCTTCAGCCGCTCCGACACCCCGGAGGAGCGCCCGGCGATCTGCGCCAGGTAGATGGCGGGGCGGCCCTGGTTGAACAGATCCGCCGTCTTCACCGCCATCGTGGTGGTGGTGGTATGCGGGATGACGCCCTCGGGCTGGGTCACCATGGCAAGGCCGCCCTTGCCGTCGCCGCGGTAGAAGTAGTCGGGGATGTCGAAGTCGTTGCCGACGATCAGATCCTGGGCGCCGTCGCCGTCGAAATCGGAAAACAGCACCGACAGCGTCTCGCCCGGGATGCCCGGCAGTTCGGTGAACTGCGCGCCGCTCAGCTGCCCGTCCGGGTTCCACAGCACCCGGTTGCGGGATTCCTCGCCGGGAATGCGCCGGTACCAGCCCGCCGCCCAGTTCCCCAGCGCCGCATCCAGGTAGCCGTCGCGGTTTATGTCGGCAAAGGAGAGCGCCATGGTGAGCGGCGCATCGGCGCGGTTTTGAACCGGGCGCGGCGGCTCGGCGCCGAAGCGCCCCTCCACATTGCGCCACCAGTAGTTGCCCTGCAGGTAGGTGGCCAGGAACAGGTCGCTCCAGCCGTCATTGTCGATATCGGCAATGACGGCATTGAAGACCGGCGCCCCGGCCAAGTCCCCCAGGTCCGCGGCCACCGGGGTGAACCGGCCGCTGCCGTCGTTTTCATAGAGGTAGAGGCCGGCCTCGGTGGAGGCCGCCGCAAGGTCGATGTCGCCGTCGTTGTCGATATCGCCCGAGGCCAGGCTGCGGCCTTCCCAGAAGGGGGGCCACATGTCGCGCATGGTGAACTCGACCGGCTTGGCGATGCCGATCGTGGCGGCCTCGGCGCGGGTAAAGCCAGCGGCGGCGGCAGGCGAGGGCGGGGTGAAGGGGGCGGCGGCCACGCTGACGCGGGCCGCACCTGCGCCCGCGGTCTGCACCGGCGCTTCCAGCCCGGCGGCCTGGGCCGCGCCCCAGGGGGCGGGCGCCTGCGGTGCGCCTCCCAGCAGCTGCTCCAGCGCGCGGCGGCTCTGCCACTCATGATAGGCATGGGTGCCCAGCCCGGCGGCAAAGCCCAGGGCGCCGATGACGGCAGCCATCAGCGCCGCCGCCCTGAGCCCCAGCGCCGAGGTGATGATCATGAAGGAATAGACGGAGAAACTGCCCAGCGTGAACAGCGCCGCCATCACATAGCCATGCGCCATCCCGGCGGCGATCAGCGCCCCCGCCAGCACCACGTCGAACCCCATCGGCACCGGCAGGAACAGCGCCACCAGCGTCAGCAGCGCCAGGGCGCCTATGCCGAATCCCAGCCCGGTGACCAGATCCTGCGGGAACAGCGTGCCGGCAGCGGCGCCGAGAAACCCCGCCAGCAGCATCATCGGCACCGTCAGGCGGATGATGTACAAGAGGTTTTTGAGATAGGCCCGGGCCACGCCCATAACCGCCGCCGGCAGGCTTTCGCCCGGCGCCGCCTCGGCGGCCAGCTCGCCGGCGCTCCAGGGGGTCTGGGCCGCAGCCTCTGCCGGGGCGATCTGCACCTGCGGCAGATAGCGGCAGATCAGCGGCACCGCCGCCAGGATCACGAACAGGCTGAGCGCCAGCTTGGCCGCGGCCATGTAGAAGGGCACCAGCGAGAACAGCATCGACAGCACCACCACGTTGAGCGTGGGCGAGGCCACCATCGCCGCCAGCGCGGTCTCGGCCCGCATGCCGGAGGCATACATCCCCTTGCCGATCGGCGCGACGCAATTGGCGCAGACCCCGAGCGGCGCGCCGACCGCCAGCCCCAGCGCCGAATTGGCGAACCGGCCGCGGAAGCTGCGCGTCTGCAGGCAGGACAGCAGGGTCATGATGGCGGCGGCAAAGAGAATGCCGAAGGTCATGCCCTTCTTGTTGGTATGGATCCAGTTGAGGGTCGAATAGCCGATCCGCTCCAGCGTGCCCATCGCCGCTGTCAGCGGGTATTTGGCCTCGAAGCTCAAGGGATCCTCGAGCTGGATGGCGCCCGACATCATCGCCTTCTCGCTGAGCGCAGGATAGCGCGAGCCGGTCCAGAACAGATAGGCCAGGGCGCTGAGGATCAAGAGCGCGAGGACAAAGCGTTTTTGATGGGGCGGAGCAATCAGATTCAGCATTGTCTGGTCTTGGCTCGTAATTTAAGTGTCATGAAAATGCGAGGGCTTTCGCCGCAATTGGGGCGTGCGCGCACGCTATTCCAGCGGCTTATCCGAGGCAATGACAGATACAACTGTGAACGTGAACTACAAGGCCCAGGATCAGGCTGCGTTTGGAATACTGGTCATTGGCTACAACCGGCCGAAGCATCTGGAAGCGGTTTTGACCAGCCTGCACATGCAGGGCTATTCCAGCCTGACCCATGTCTGGATCGATGGCACACAGGGGCGCCGCGAACTTGCGGACGCGAACCGCTCTTCGGTAGAAGTTGCGCAGAGGTTTCCGGTAAAGGAAGTTCTGGCGCTCAAAGGGCACCTGGGTATCGAAAAACTGATGCTAGATGCACTTGCGGATATGAGTGCTGCCTACCGCAATGTGCTGGTCCTGGAAGATGATTGCTTTCCAGTGCGGGGCGGTGTGGACTTGTTCCGGACGTCGCTCGACGAGGTGGCCGGGCGCCCGGACGTCTATTCCGTCTATGGCCATCATTTCGGCAGCGAACCGGCGGACAGCCGGGATTTCACCCGCTTCCAAGGCTGGGGCTGGGCAGCCTGCAGCACGCAGATCCGCAAAATTCTGCCGGAACTGGCCCGGCTGTATATGCTGCCGGAACCGCACTATCTGGCCCATGTCGCCGCGCATATGACACCGGACATTCGCGCCCGCCTGGACCGGACGCCGCCGCGCAACGTGTTGGGGGTTTTGCAATCTTTTTATTCTTGGGACTCCGCGACTGCCTTCGTGACTGCGCAGCGCGGTCTGCTGCATGTGCGCACCGCCGAGGTCGCCATCCGGAATACCGGTATTCACGCGCAATCTGGTCATTTCCATCCGGGGGCTCCGCATTTGCGCAAGCCGCCTTTTAGCATGATCACCGTCGAAGAGGCTTGGGATTATTTCGACGCTGCCGGGCAGGATACGGGAGTGAGCTGATGATATCGGCTAAGTATAAATTCATCTACATCCATGTGCCCAAAACCGGCGGCACTACCATTCAGGATGTGCTGCTGCCCTTCAGTGATGATGGGAAATACTTGCTGCCGTTTCAGGACGGCATTGACAGTTTTGAGGTGAAAGGGCCGGTTACGCCCGGTAAACACGCAACCTTGCAGGATTATTACGATCTGCTGGGCGGGGATCTGGATAGCTACCGGGTGGTGGTGTCCGTGCGGCATCCGCTGAACCGGGCGGTGTCGGGATATTTTTCGCCGCACAAGTGGGCTGTCCGGCAGCAGGACGGCTCTTGGCAGGTTCAAGATCCATTCTGGGAAGAGGCGCGGTTCGAGGATCTTCTGAACATGCCCAACCACATGCCGGCAACCGATTATCTGCGCGTTAACGGCGCGATCCGCCGTCCCGATATTATTATCCGTCACGAGCGGTTCCTGACGGATTTCCAGGCCTGCCTCGATCATCTTGGCGTGCCCGGGGGGAGCGGCCACACTATACCGCAGCGCAACGCTTCGGCAGCGAAGTCCGGGCTGTTCCGGGCGGTGCAGCAGCGGCCCGAGGTGCATGAGAGGGTGGAGCGTAAATACGCGGCAGATCTGGAGTATTTTGGCTATCCGCCCTGCGCGGCCCTGTTCGCCTGAACACGGCGGGGGCCGGCGCCCCCCGCCGCCGGAAGTTTTATCCCCCAAGCTCCGCGAGCCGGTTTTCCAGCTGCGCAATCATATCCTCCTGGCCCAGAGTATAAAGCGTCAGCTCTTCAATTTTCTCCAGCAACGCCATCTGCATCTCAGTCATGTTGAGACCGGATTGGGCGATCTCGCCGGCCGAAGGGATCTTGGGCAGGTGGCCGTTTTCCTGGATGAAAGCTTTGACATCCTGCAGCGGCATCAGCACGTAATTCTCCTCGAATACGTAATCGGGCACGTTCAGCTGTGTGCCTCCGGCATAGAAACTGCCCAGGATGCTGAGGTTGCCAGCCCTGTCCAGGGTCAGCTCAGCCGAGTTTCCGTTGGAATCGGCGTCATTGATCAGAAAACTGCTGTCGGAGGCCGCATTCTCGTTGACCATCGCCCAGCGGACATTGCTGTTGGTATTCTGAAATACCAGGGACACACCGCCGTTATTGCGCAGCTCCATCAGCCGGCGGATGCCGGCAGTCGCAGCGGTATCTTCAACCAGAAGGGCGGGGGTGGAACTGGTGCCATCTGACGTGCGGAAATGCGCAAAGGCAGACGAGGCGCCGCCATCTGTGGCATCCACCAGCAATGCGGCGGCGGTCCCGCCGACCACATGCAGCTGGGCATCCGGGCTGCTGGTTGCCATGCCGACATCGCTGTCAGTATCAATGTAGATCGAGTTGTCATCTGCGCCGGGGCGGATCTTGAACGGCAGCTCGCTGCCGTTGGTCACGTCGCGGATGAAGAAGTTGGTCTCGTTGCCGGCGATGTCCCAGGTCTGGGAGGTGAAGCCGGAGGAGCCGTCCTGCTCCAGCCGCAGCGCCGGGGAGTTGCCCTGTTTCACATGCAGGTCGACAACCGGCGAGGAGGTGCCGAAGCCGACATAGCCGGTGGATTTGACATAGACCGCATTGTTGCCCGCACCGGCCTCGACCAGGAAAGGTGTCGAGCTGCCGTCGACATCGTCGATGGAAAAATAATTGCCGCCGCCGTTGTCCGAGCTGTTCGCGGTCAGCTGCCAGTCATTGGTGGGGAAGCTGGCGGAGTTCGAGGTGTCCTGGAATTTGATCCGGGTGTTGTTTTCCTTCAGCCGGATTGTGTCGAAGCCGAAGCTTTCGCCATTGACGCAATCATTGCCGACACAGAGGCTGAAGGTTGCGATCACATCGTCGTTGAACACCTGGTCTGCCTGCGCAGCACCTGCGGCCAGGGCCAGAAGGCTGGCGCCTGCGGCCAGGATCCGTTGGGGTTTGCGGCTCATGTCAAATTCCTTTTCTTGCAATCAGGGCGGCCGGCGGGCCGCGGAAGTCTGTTCGGGGATCAGTCTTCGGTGAGGATGTCCGGGGTGATGATGGCGCCGCGCGACACCGTGAAGGATCCGGTCATGGTGAAGGATTTGGCTTTGGACGCGGCGGGTTCGCCGCGGCCGTTGTCGGCCGGGTTGACGATCTCTTCCCGCTCGCTGGTGGCAGCGCTCAGCTCATAGCGGTAGGTGCCGTCCTGCACCGCGCCGCGCTCCAGCTCATAGACCGGGGTGCCGGAGGCCGCCTGGATCGAGGTGATCCGGCCGTTGGGGGCCACCACCACCAGGGTGGCATTGCTGAGCCCGATCCAGTTCTCGAACCAGATCGCATTGGAATTGTGCTGCTGCACCGGGTCCGTTTCCAGCGCCGCTGCCGCGCTGGCCAGGCCGAGGCCGAGGCAAAACCCGAAAGCCCGGAATGTCATCCGCATGGCGTGTCTCCCGTCGTGCATTTATCTTCAGAAACTGCTCTACCGCCGGGCCGTATGGCCTGTCCCGGCGGAAATACGCTCATTTCGAGCAGTATTACCCGACGTAATAGTAAAATGTTAAGGGTTTTATTGATTTTGCAGCATTTTTCACGCTTGCGGCCAGGGCGCCGCAAGCAGGCAGGCGCAACGCTCTTATTCGATCACCCCGGCGCGGCTGAAGACGCCGAAGAAATTGCCGAAGATGTTGGAGACGGTCAGCACGTCGTTGACCGGCGATTCGGTGGCCATCACCAGATCGCCCGGGTTGATCTGGAACTGGCGAGCCGAGAACAGCCCGTCGGCGGAGGTGAGATCAAGCGAGAACACCACCCGCTGCTGGCGCGGGCCGCGCACCCCGGGCGCCACCGCGCTTGCCGGGTATTCGCGCAGGATCAGGAGGCCCTTGGGATCGGCCTTGCCGTCCTGGAAGCCGCCCGCGACGGACATCGCGTCCATCGCCGACATCTCGTCCTTGGAGAAGATGTGCAGGTCTTCCTCGCCGGTGGCGCCGAAGGAGAGGAAATAGCGCTCGTCCTCCTCGACGAACACCCGGTCGCCGCCGCGCAGAAGGGTGTCGAGCGCCGGGTTGTTCAGCAGGTTGTCGACCGAGGTGCCGTAGATCGACTGGCCGCGCACCAGCCGGATCTGCGGGTTGTTGAGATTGGCGCTGATGCCGCCGCCCGCGGAGATCAGCCCCATCACCGTGTAGTTGCGGTCGGGCATCGGATAGGTGCCGGGTTGGGCGACGCCGGAGACCAGGTCCACCGAATTGCCGCGCCCCTCGGCCATGGCCAGCTGCACCTGCGCCGATGGCACCACCGGCTCCAGCGCTTCCTGCAGCCTGGCCCGCGCCAGGTCCGGGGTCAGCCCGTTAACGTTCACGTCACCCACATAGGGCATGAAGATGGTGCCGTTGGCGGCCACTTTCATGTCCTGCAGCTGCACCATTTTCTGCTCGGCGGAGGTCAGCAGCGAATTGTCGTTGCTGTCCCAGATGCTGAGGGACAGGAGGTCGCCGGGCTGGATGATCTGGGTCTTGGCGCCCTGGTGGGCGTGCAGCCAGTTCAAGCGCTCCTGCTTGCCGGTGGGCGGCCAGGCCGCCACCGCGGGCAGCAAGGCCCGGTTCACCTTGTAGAGCGCGAAATTGGCGTCCGCCTCACCCGATTCCCTCAGAATCTCTTCGCTGGCCGGGGCGCCGCCGGGCAGGCGGGAACAAGCCGCGGGCAGAAGGATCAGGCCGGCAGCCGCCAGCCAGGGAAGGAATTTCAGCATGAAGAGCCTGTTGTGGAACCGCTTTGATTTTTTTCTGCCGGAAGGATACTGGGCTGAGCCAGAGGGTTCAACAGAAACGGGCCGCAGGCATGAGGATTCCCGCCGTATTGGTTCTGGGCGCAACAGGGCGCATCGGGCGGCTGCTGCAGCTGGCGCCGCCGGGCGGCATGGCGCTGCGGCTGCAGGCGCGCCGGGCGCCGCAGCTGCCCGGCCTCCCGGCCGGGGACTGGCATGTGTTCGATCCGCTGGCGGAACCGGCCGCGCTGGCCCGCGCCGCGGCGGGCGCGGAGGCCATTCTCTGCCTGGCCGGGCCGGTGCCCGGGCCGGGGCAGGAGGAGGCAGGCATGCAGGACCACATCCGCCTCGGCGAAGCGGCGCTGCGCGCGGGCGCGGCAGCGGGCGCGCGGGTGCTGCTGGCCTCCTCGGCTGCGGTCTATGGCGCCCAGGGCGGGCTTTTGTCCGAGGAAGCGCCCTTGCAGCCCGCCAATGCCTATGGCGCGGCCAAGGCGGAAATGGAGGCCAGCGCCGCGGCGCTGGCGCCTGAGCTGGGGGTGCAGGCCTGCGCCTTGCGGATCGGCAATATCGCCGGCTTCGACGCCGCCCTGGGCGGCTGGCGCCCGGGCTTTGCCCTCGACCGGTTTGCCGATGGCCGCAGCCCGCGGCGCAGCTACATCGGCCTGCGCAGCCTGGCGCGGGTGCTGGCGGCGCTCGTGCAGGCGCCGGATCTGCCCGCGGCCCTCAACGTGGCGCAGCCCGGGGCGGTGGAGATGGCGGCACTGCTGCAGGCGGCCGGGCGCCGGTTCAGCTGGCAGCCCGCCCCGCCCGCGGCGATCCCGGAGGTGGTGCTGGACACGGCCCGGCTGCAGGCGCTGCTGCCGGTGCCGCTGGCGGCGGCGGACCCGGCGCAGATGGCGGCCGAATGGGCCGCATCAGAGCCTGATTTCGCAGGCAGATAAGCGGAAGGATCCCACGCTATGACCTGGCGCAAACGGCTGTTCGACCTGTTCTTTGCCACCCTGCTGATTGCGGTGCTGGGCCCCGTGCTGCTGCTCCTGCTCGGCTGGCTCCTGTGGAAGGAGGGGCGGCCCCTGTTCTATGTGGCAGAGCGGATGAAGGCGCCCGGCCGACCGTTTAATCTCTGGAAGCTCAGGACCATGACGGTGGTGGAAACGGACACCGGGGTCTCGGGCGGCGACAAGGCGGCCCGCATCACCAGGACCGGCGCCTGGCTGCGCTCCAAGCGGCTGGATGAGTTCCCGCAGCTGTGGAACATCCTCAAGGGCGATCTCTCCTTTGTCGGGCCGCGGCCGCCGCTCCGGCAGTATGTCGAGGCGCATCCGGAGCTTTATGCCCGGGTGCTGAAATCGCGCCCCGGCGTCACCGGGCTCGCCTCGATCACCTATCACAAGCATGAGGCGGCGCTCCTGGCGCGCTGCGGCACGTTTGCGGAAACCGATGCGGTTTATTCCCGCCTCTGCGTGCCGATGAAGGCGCGGCTGGACCTGATCTACCAGCGCCATCAAAGCATGTGCTTTGATTTCGACATCGTGTTCCAGACCATCGGCAACCTCTTCCGCCGCCGGTAGGCGCGGGGGCCACAGTGCGGCGGGTTTCCGCCGCTGCCGGTTTTGCGGCGCGGCGGAAACCCGGTATGATAGAATTTCCGGCCAAATGGCCGCGCCGCGGATTTGGCAGCGGAGTCCGGTGCTTGGCCGCATGTTCGTGTTTACTTTTTTCTGCTATCCGGCAACTGCAGGGCTGCCGGGACAGGCACGCAGAAACCAACAGGGAAAAATACCCGGGCACAGGGGCAGACAGGCATGTACAATCTGATCAGCGCGCTTTCGCGCAAGCAGAAATCCTACGTCTTCCTGGCCGTGGATCTGGCGCTGCTGCCGCTGGCGCTGCTGTTCACCCTCGAGGTGCAGCCGCTGCCGGACCCGGCGCTCGCCACCCTGGTTTCGCTGCTGCCGCTGCTGCCCTATGTGCTGGCCGCCGCCGCGCTGCTGGCGCTGTGGCTGGGGCTGCCGCGGGTGCAGCTCAACGCCTACGAGCGCCATGCCGCGGCGCAGAGCGCGGTGCTGGCGGGCGGCAGCGCGCTGGTGCTGTCGCTGCTGGCCCGCTTCTTCGGCCCGGCGCTTGGGCCGGGAACCTATGTCGCCTTTGCGATCTTCTATTTCCTGGCCATGGCAGGCGCGCGCGCGGTGATGCTGCAGCTGGTGCTGATGGTCTACCGCCGCGCCAATCCGCGCTGCCGGGTGCTGATCTACGGGGCCGGCAATACCGGCACCCAGCTGGCGCAGGCGCTGAAGGCGCACAGCGGTATCGACCCCATCGCCTTTGCCGATGACAACTCCTCGCTGCAGGGGATGACGCTGGTCGGGCTGCCGGTCTACGCGCCCTCGCGGATCGCCGAAATCGTCGAAACCCGGCAGATCCGCCGGGTGCTCTTGGCGATGCCGTCGCAGAGCCAGCCGCGCCAGGCGCAGATCATCCAGCGGCTGCAGAAGCTGGGGCTGGAGGTGCAGGCGCTGCCCTCCTTTGCCCAGCTCATCGGCGAGGAGGCGCTGGTCGACAAGCTGACGCCGGTGGCGCCGCAGGCCTTCCTGGGCCGCGACGCCTGCACCGTGCCGCTGCAGGAAGCCGCCGGCTCCTACCGCGGCAAGGCGGTGCTGGTGTCCGGCGCCGGCGGCTCGATCGGCTCGGAACTGTGCCGCCAGGTGCTGGCCTGCCGCCCCGCCAGGCTGGTGCTGTTCGAGCTTTCGGAACTGGCGCTCTACACGGTGCATCAGGAACTGGGGCCGGTGGCCGCGGAGGCGGGCATCGAGCTGGTGCCGGTGCTGGGCACAATCACCGACCCGCGCCAGGTGCGGATGGTGCTGAATGCCCATCAGGTGCAGGTGGTGCTGCATGCCGCCGCCTATAAACATGTGCCGCTGGTCGAGGCGAACCCGCTGCCGGGCCTCGCCAACAACGTCTTCGGCACCCAGATCCTGGCCCGCGCCGCGGCCCGGGCGGGGGTGGAGCGCTTCATCCTGATTTCCTCCGACAAGGCGGTGAACCCGGCCAATGTGATGGGCGCCTCCAAGCGGATGGCGGAGCTCATCGTGCAGGACCTGGCGACCCGCTTCGGCACCCGCACCGTGTTCACCATGGTGCGGTTCGGCAATGTGCTGGGCTCCTCCGGCTCTGTGGTGCCGCTGTTTCAGGAGCAGATCAGCCGCGGCGGCCCTGTCACGGTGACCGACCCGAATGTGAAACGCTTCTTCATGACCATCAGCGAAGCGGTGCAGCTGGTGCTGCAGGCGGGCGACATGGCCCAGGGCGGCGAGGTCTTCGTGCTCGACATGGGGGCGCCGGTGCCGATCCTGCAGCTGGCCCGCCAGGTGATCGAAAGCGGCGGCCACTCGGTGCGCGATGCGGACAACCCGGACGGCGATATCTCCATCGAGATCATCGGGCTGCGCCCCGGCGAGAAGATGGAGGAGGAGCTGACCCTCAGCGAAGAGCTGATCCATACCCGCCATCCGAAGATCTTCTGCGCCCGCGAGACCGTGCTGTCGGAGATCGAGGTGGCGGGCTTCCTGCGCAGCCTGCGCCAGGCGGTGGCGGCCGGCGACGAGGCGGCGGCGCTGCAGGTGGTGCGGCACTGGGTCGAGGGCTATGGCCAGGCCGCGGAGGCCGGGCGTATAAGCTCCTGATCCGGCTGCGGGCGGCTGCAGGTGCGGCACCGGGGCTGCAATCCCCGCAAAACCGCTGCCGCCGGGCCTGCGGGCAATTGATCCGGCCCGCCGCCATGGTCTAAGCAGGGCGGCAGATAACAGCGCCCGGGCAACGGCACCCGGCGGCAGGCAGTACCAGAAGGCAGGCTTTCCCGTGATCCCGATCAAATCCCTCGTGCGCAGGACCGCCCCGGCGGCGGCGCTGTGCCTGGCAGCCCTGCCGGGCCAGGCGCTGGACCCCGGGGCCGCCCGCGCAGAGGAGGGGGCCGCGCCCGGCACCGCTGCTGCCGCGCCGCGGCTGAAACCGCTGCCGCCCCCCAGCCTCAACTTCTATGGCAGCCCCGGCCTCATCGACATGCCAAGCGCGGAGATGCTGCCGGACGGCCAGTACGCGGTCAGCTATTCCTGGTTTGCCGGCCAGAGCCGCTACAACCTCACCTTCCAGGCGCTGCCCTGGCTGTCGGCCAGCTTCCGCTACAACGGCATTCAGAACCTGAACCTGTTCGGCTTCGACACCTATTACGACCGCGGCTTCGACGTGCGCGCCCGGCTCTGGCGCGAGCGGGGCTGGCTGCCCGAGGTCACCATGGGGCTGCAGGATTTTGCCGGCACCGGCATCTATGCGGCGGAATATTTCGTCGCCACCAAACGGTTCGAGGGCCAGGCCTTGGGCTGGGGCCGCGGCCCCGGGCGGCTGAAGCTCACAGGCGGCTTCGGCTGGGGGCGGCTCGGCAGCAATGGCGGCATCGCCACCACCGGCGGCCCGCGCCCGGCCTTCGCCGCCGGCGACACCGGCGGCGAGCTGTCCACGGATCAGTGGTTCCGCGGCACGGTTTCCCCCTTTGCAGGCTTTGAGTGGCAGCCGGATGAGCGCTGGAGCTTCAAGGCGGAATATTCCACCGATGCCTATGTGATCGAAACCCGCGACTCGGATGTGTTCGAGCATAAGTCCGCCGCCAACTTCGGGGTGGAATACCAGTATTCCGACCGGGTCCGCCTCGGCGGCTATTATCTCTACGGCTCGGAGATCGGCCTCACCGCGCAGATCCAGCTCAACCCGAAACACCCGCCCACCCCGCTGGCGGTGCCGGCGCCGCACCCGGTTGTGCCGCGGAGCCAATGGGCCACCGAACAGGCGCACTGGACCCGGGACTGGGCCGCAAGCGCCAGCCGCAAGCGCCAGATCCGCGACCTGGCGGCAGAGGCGTTGAAGGCGGACGGGCTGGTGCTGGAGGCGATCACCCTGGCCGGCACAGAAGCCGAGCTGCGCTACCGCAACCTGCGCTACCGCTCTGAATCGCAGGCCGCAGGCCGCGCCGCCCGCGCCCTGGCGCAGACAATGCCGCCCTCGGTGGAGACCTTCCGCCTGGTGCCGGTGCGCGGCGGCACCGGCCTAGCGGCGGTCGAGATCCGCCGCTCCGACCTGGAGGCGCTGGAGTTCGATCCGGATGCCGCCGATGCGCTGCTGGCCACGGCCGGAATCAGAGACGCAGGCCCGCTGCCGCAGGAGGCGATCTTCTCGGATGAATTGTACCCGGCCTTTGCGACCTCGGTCAGCCCCTACACCCAGCCGGCCTATTTCGACCCGGACCAGCCGTTCCGCCTCGATGCCGGGGTCGATTTCGCCGCCTCCTATGCGCCTGCGCCCGGCTGGCGCATCGCCGGCGCCCTCCGCCAGCGGATCTGGGGTAATGTGGAGGGCGGCCGCGCCTCCAACTCGGTGCTGCCGCATGTGCGCACCGACCAGTCGGAATATGCCCAATACGGCACCACCCTGGAAAACCTCTATGTCAGCCGCCTGTGGAAGCCGGGCAGCAATCTCTATGCCCGCGCCACCGCCGGCCTGTTTGAGAGCATGTACGGCGGCGTCTCCGGCGAGGTGCTGTGGAAGCCGGTGAACAGCCGCCTCGGCCTCGGGCTGGAAGCCAACTACGTGGTGCAGCGCGATTTCAACCAGCGGTTTTCCTTCCGCGATTACCGGACCTTCACCGGCCATGCCTCGGCCTATTACGAGCTGGACCGGGGCTACCAGCTGCAGCTGGATGCCGGGCGCTACCTGGCCGGCGATTACGGCGGCACCGTCAGTCTGAACCGCGAGTTCGACAACGGCTTCCTGGTCGGCGCCTTCTTCACCCTCACCGATGTCTCGGCCGAGGACTTCGGCGAAGGCTCCTTTGACAAGGGCTTCCGCTTCCGCATCCCGGTGGACTGGCTCCTGGGCAAGCCGTCGCGCTCCAGCTTCGGCCTGACCATCCGCCCGACCCAGCGCGACGGCGGCCAGAAGGTGACGGTGCCGGGCCGGCTTTACGCGCCGGTGCGCGCGGCCCACCGCAGGAGCCTGGAAGAACAGCGTGCGAGGTTCTGGGAATGAGCATGATCCGTGCCGCCGCCGCCGTCCTGGCTGCCGCCCTGCTGCTGGGGGGATGCGCTCGCGGCCCCGACGAGGCGCCGGCTGAGCTGGCGGTGCTGCAGGCCGTCGGCGAGCAATTCAGCCGCCGCCGCGCCGCGCCGCAGCCCCCCGCAACGCTGACCCGGGCGCTCCTGGACCAGCAGCCCCAGGACTATATCGAGGTCACCATCGAGAACCGCGATGCCAAGGCCTATCTGAGCCAGACGCTCAGCCGCCGCGACAGCCATCCCGGGCAGATCGAAGTCTGGCGCACCCAGGACAATGTCTCTGTCGCCCTGCGCCAGGGCATGCTGATCGCCACCCGCGGCCTCGGCGGCGGCCTCTTGTCGGCGCAGGTGCCTGCGGCGGAAGGCGTTGGCGGCCCTGCCCGCGGCGGCGCCCGCCGCTATGCGCTGCGCGCCGAAGGCAACGGCCAGACCATCGTGAACATGGCCTGCAGCCTGCAGGACCTGGGCCCGGCGCCGGTGGAGATCGTCGGAATCACCCATCCCGCCCGGCATCTGCAGGAGCACTGCGAGGGCGGCGGCGGGGCAGTGGTCAACGATTACTGGGTCGATTCCCGCCCGGGGCGCACCTTGGTGTGGCAGTCGCGGCAATGGGCAGGCGCTGAAATCGGATATGTGCGGATCCGCCAGCTGCGGCGCTGACTCTGGCCCTGACCTTGGTCCCGGCACCAGCAGCATTGTTGCAACGGACGGAAAAAATCCGTGCTGCAAACCGGATTTCAAGAGTTTTGCAGCTATTCTCCACGTTGAAATGAAAACCCGCCTCCCCTAAGGTCCAATCAACGGCCTGTTCCACAGTTCTCCGAAGGAGTTTGAAATGAAGAATCTTCTGACCGCCCTTACCTTGGCAGCCCTGGCGTCCGCCACCGCCGTTTCGGCGCAGCAGCAGACCCCCGCCCCGGCACCGGGTGCCGGCGCAGGCGCCGGCGGTGCAGGTGCTGGCGGCGCAGGTGCCGCAAACGGCTTTGCCCTGGGCGGCTTGAGCGCGGGTGCCACTGCAGGCATCGTGGCCGGCGTGGTTGCGATCGGCGTGATTGCCAACGACGACGACAACGCAACCAGCACCACCACCAACAATTGATCTGACCGCCCTCCGGGGCACTGGCATGATTTCAGGGAAACGGGCCTCTAGGGGCCCGTTTTCCATGTCCGCCGCCACTACGGAAGAACCTGCGCCCGCCTGCCGCGGCCCGCACCGGAGCCCGGCAGAGACCGCTTCTGAAAACATATCCTCCTGTTCAGGCAAGGGCGCGCCAGCGGATCCCCCCGCCCGGCGGCAAGCCGCCTTGGAGTTGGAAAACGTACGGAACTGACGGGATGGACGTGCCCCGCAGCTTCCGGGCAATTTCCGGGCTCGGGGCGTCAGGCAACTCCGCGGATGCCCAACCGGACGGCCTGCAAACGCCTCCCCAACTTGGCAGAACGGGCTAAAATTGATAGTGTTGGTACAGGGCCTTGTGGCTATGCGGCGGTATTGGTTGGCGCGCCGCGTGCCTTGCTTTCTAGCGACCCAGAGTTAGCTGACTGTGTGCTTGTTGTGTATCGCTTGGAGGGCCCGATGACCTTTCAGTCTGACGATTTCTCGTTGGGAGCGCTGGATCCGCTTGTCTGGAGCTTCGCCGCGCCCCCGGGCGCCACGGTGACTTCGGACACCGCCGGGCAGGAAGCCTTCGTCAGGCTGGAGACGCCCCCGGGCGACTTCGATCCCTATGACACCAACAACGGCGCGCGCATTGTTCAGGCGGCGGCGGACGAGGATTTCCAAATCATCACGCGCTGGCTGACCTCACCCAGCGAGAAGTTCCAGGGGCAGGGCTTCCTGGTGGAACAGGATGCCGGCACCTGGCTCCGCTTTGATGTGTACTCAAACGGCTCCAAGCTGTTTGCCTATGGCGCGGTGACAACCGATGGCGATACCCGCACCAAGTTCAAAGTCAGCCTGGGCACCACCGAAATGCCCTACATGCGGCTGACCCGGACGGGGGATGAGTGGACCTTCGAGCTGTCCGCCGACGGCAGCAACTGGACGGTGTCGCGCAGCTTCACCGAAGCGATCACGGTGACCGCCGTGGGGCTGATGTCGAGCAGCAGCGGCGGCGCGCCGGGCTACATCGCCGAGGCCGATTATTTTGAGAACACCGCAGCACCGATTGTGAATGAGGACGACGGGGTCAGCGGCAACACCGCGCCGACGGCTAGCGACGACAGCGCCGCCGCGGACCATGACACCGCCGTCGTGCTGGATGTGCTGGCCAATGACAGCGACGCAGACGGCGACCCGCTCACCGTCACTGCGGTCACCGCGCCGTCCAACGGGACGGCGGTGATCAATGCCGACAACACCATCACCTACACCCCGGATGCGGGTTTCACCGGCGCCGACAGCTTCACCTACACGATCAGCGACGGCACCGACAGCGACACCGCAACCGCAACCGTGACGGTCGCCAACCCGCCGTCCCAGGAGATCGTCTCTGACGATTTCTCGTTGGGAGCGCTGGATCCGCTTGTCTGGAGCTTCGCCGCGCCTCCGGGCGCCACGGTGACTTCGGACACCGCCGGGGAGGAAGCCTTCGTCAGGCTGGAGACGCCCCCGGGCGACTTCGATCCCTATGACACCAACAACGGCGCGCGCATTGTCCAGGCGGCGGCGGACGAGGATTTCCAGATCATCACGCGCTGGCTGACCTCGCCGGACGCGCAGTACCAGGGGCAGGGCTTCCTGGTGGAACAGAATGCCGGCACCTGGCTCCGCTTTGATGTGTATTCGAACGGCTCCAAGCTGTTTGCCTACGGCGGCGCGACGACCGATGGCGATACCCGCACCAAGTTCAACGTCAGCCTGGGCACCACCGAAATGCCCTACATGCGGCTGACCCGGACGGGGGATGAGTGGACCTTCGAGCTGTCCGCCGACGGCAGCAACTGGACGGTGTCGCGCAGCTTCACCGAAGCGATCACGGTGACTGCCGTGGGGTTGATGTCGAGCAGCAGCGGCGGCGCGCCGGGCTACATCGCCGAGGCCGATTATTTTGAGAACACCGCAGCGCCGTTTGTCACTGAAGACGGGGGCAGCACCAACACCGCGCCGGCAGCCAGCGACGACAGCGCCGCCGCGGACCAGGACACGGCTGTTGTGCTGGACGTGCTGGCCAACGACAGCGACGCGGACGGCGACCCGCTCACCGTCACCGCGGTCACCGCGCCGTCCAACGGAACGGCGGTGATCAATGCCGACAACACCATCACCTACACCCCGGATGCGGGCTTCACCGGCGCCGACAGCTTCACCTACACGGTCAGCGACGGCACCGACAGCGACACCGCAACCGCAACCGTGACGGTCAGCCCGCCGGGCAACACCGCGCCGACAGCCAGCGACGACAGCGCCGCCGCAGCCCATGACACCGCCGTCGTGCTGGACGTGCTGGCCAATGACAGCGACGCAGACGGCGACCCGCTCACCGTCACCGCAGTCACCGCGCCGTCCAACGGAACGGCGGTGATCAATGCCGACAACACCATCACCTACACGCCGGATGCGGGCTTCACCGGCGCCGACAGCTTCACCTACACGGTCAGCGACGGCACCGACAGCGACACCGCAACCGCAACCGTGACGGTCGCCAGCCCGCCGTCCCAGGAGATCGTCTCTGACGATTTCTCGTCTGGCGCGCTGGATCCGCTTGTCTGGAGCTTCATCGCGCCCCCGGGCGCCACGGTGGCTTCGGACACCGCCGGGCAGGAAGCCTTCATCCGGCTGGAGACGCCCCCGGGCGACTTCAACCCCTATGACACCAACAACGGCGCGCGCATTGTCCAGGCGGCGGCGGATGAGGATTTCCAGCTCGTCACGCGCTGGCTGACCTCGCCGGACGCGCAGTACCAGGGGCAGGGCTTCCTGGTCGAACAGAATGCCGGCACCTGGCTCCGCTTTGATGTGTATTCGAACGGCTCCGGGCTGTTTGCCTACGGCGGTGCGACGACCGATGGCGATACCCTCACCAAGTTCAACGTCAGCCTGGGCACCACCGAAATGCCCTACATGCGGCTGACCCGGACGGGGGATCAGTGGACCTTCGAGCTGTCCGCCGACGGCAGCAACTGGACGGTGTCGCGCAGCTTCACCGAAGCGATCACGGTGACCGCCGTGGGGCTGATGTCGAACAGCAGCGGCGGCGCGCCGGGCTACATCGCCGAGGCCGACTACTTTGAGAACACCGCAGCGCCGATTGTGAATGAGGACGACGGGGTCAGCGGCAACACCGCGCCGGCTGCCAGCGACGACAGCGCCGCCGCGGACCAGGACACCGCCGTCGTGCTGGACGTGCTGGCCAATGACAGCGACGCGGACGGCGACCCGCTCACCGTCACCGCGGTCACCGCGCCGTCCAACGGGACGGCGGTGATCAATGCCGACAACACCATCACCTACACCCCGGATGCGGGCTTCACCGGCGCTGACAGCTTCACCTACACGGTCAGCGACGGCACCGACAGCGACACCGCAACCGCAACCGTGACGGTCAGCCCGCCGGGCAACACCGCGCCGGCGGCCAGCGACGACAGCGCCGCCACGGACCAGGACACCGCCGTCGTGCTGGACGTGCTGGCCAATGACAGCGATGCGGACGGCGACCCGCTCACCGTCACCGCGGTCACCGCGCCGTCCAACGGAACGGCGGTGATCAACGCGGACAACACCATCACCTACACGCCGGATGCGGGCTTCACCGGCGCTGACAGCTTCACCTACACGGTCAGCGACGGCACCGACAGCGACACCGCAACCGCAACCGTGACGGTCGCCAGCCCGCCGTCCCAGGAGATCGTCTCTGACGATTTCTCGTCTGGCGCGCTGGATCCGCTTGTCTGGAGCTTCATCGCGCCCCCGGGCGCCACGGTGGCTTCGGACACCGCCGGGCAGGAAGCCTTCATCCGGCTGGAGACGCCCCCGGGCGACTTCAACCCCTATGACACCAACAACGGCGCGCGCATTGTCCAGGCGGCGGCGGACGAGGATTTCCAGCTCGTCACGCGCTGGCTGACCTCGCCGGACGCGCAGTACCAGGGGCAGGGCTTCCTGGTCGAACAGAATGCCGGCACCTGGCTCCGCTTTGATGTGTATTCGAACGGCTCCGGGCTGTTTGCCTACGGCGGTGCGACGACCGATGGCGATACCCTCACCAAGTTCAACGTCAGCCTGGGCATCACCGAAATGCCCTACATGCGGCTGACCCGGACGGGGGATCAGTGGACCTTCGAGCTGTCCGCCGACGGCAGCAACTGGACGGTGTCGCGCAGCTTCACCGAAGCGATCACGGTGACCGCCGTGGGGCTGATGTCGAACAGCAGCGGCGGCGCGCCGGGCTACATCGCCGAGGCCGACTACTTTGAGAACACCGCAGCGCCGATTGTGAATGAGGACGACGGGGTCAGCGGCAACACCGCGCCGGTTGCCAGCGACGACAGCGCCGCCGCGGACCAGGACACCGCCGTCGTGCTGGACGTGCTGGCCAACGACAGCGATGCGGACGGCGACCCGCTCACCGTCACCGCGGTCACCGCGCCGTCCAACGGGACGGCGGTGATCAATGCCGACAGCACCATCACCTACACCCCGGATGCGGGCTTCACCGGCGCCGACAGCTTCACCTACACGATCAGCGACGGCACCGACAGCGACACCGCAACCGCAACCATCAATGTCGGCAGCCCAATCTACGTTTGGTACGGAAATACGCAGACTTTCGGGCTTCCTGGAGAAGCACAGCGCTGGGTCAACGTCCTCGGGAATGTCGTCGCCACCAATCTCACCTCGTTGAGCTACACACTCAATGGCGGCGCCGAACGCACCCTTGAAACCGGCCCGGATACAAGGCGCCTTGCCGAAGAGGGCGATTTCAACATCGATATCGACTTTGCCGAACTCGATGGCAGCGCCGCGGACGATCAGATTTCGATCATCGCGCGCTATGATGACGGGTCGGCCCATACCCAGGACGTGACGATCGAATACCAGAGCGGCAGCAGCTGGGCGGCGGATTACTCAATCGACTGGAGCACCGTCACCAATGTCCAGGATGTTGTGCAGGTCGTAGACGGGCACTGGGTGCTGACCGGTGACGGCCTCCGGGTCGCGGAACCCGGCTATGACCGTTTCGTGGTTCTGGGCGACGACAGCTGGGACTACTATGAGGTCAACCTGTCCTTCACCGGGCACGATCTGTATTCCGTGGATCCCCGCGGGCGTGACGGCGGCACCTTCGGCTTCGGCTCGTGGTGGGAGGGGCATACGGATGATCCGCTGTCCGGCTGGCAGCCGAAATCCGGATACGACCCGTCAGAATGGCTGTTCTATTATAACGGCGACCCGAATGGGCGGTTCCGGTTCTTCAACGATGGCGGCAATTACCCGGTCAAGCTGGAAGAAGACACGGAATACAATTTCACGATCCGGGTGGAGCAGGCCAATGTCATAGACCGGCTGTACAGCGTGAAAGTGTGGGAAGCAGGCACTGCGGAGCCGGTGGACTGGCTGTTCCAGCGCGTCATTGCATCGGACGCGCCGATTACCAGCGGTTTTGCATTGCTAAGCCATTATTACGATGTGACGTTCCATGACATAGATGTCACCGAGATCGGCGGCAGCGACATTGTGAAAGGCACCGGCACCAGCGACGTTCTGTCGGCGGTCGATACAGGATCGGCAACCCCGGGGCAGAGCGAACTTGATATCTTTGTTGGCAATGGCGGCGGGGACCTGTTCCTGATGGGGGACGACACCTTCGTCTACTACGATGACGGCACGGCCGGGGCCGGTCTCGACGATTACGCCTATGTTTGGGATTTCACGGCTCAGGACCAGGTCCAGCTGCACGGCAGCGCGTCGGATTACGTTCTGTCCGAGGACGCGGCCGGATTGCCCGCCGGCACTGCGATCTGGCTGCGCGGGGCGCCGGGCAGCGAAGACGAGCTGATCGGGGTTCTGGCGGTGACTTATGGTCTTTCGCTCACCGGCGACGAGTTTGTTTTCGCCGACACGATTGCCTGATTTCCGGCTGCCGCCGGGCGTTTGGATACAGCACGTGAAGCTCTGAACAGAAGGCAGCCAAGCCCCTGCGCCCAGCAGGCCTGGCCGCAGGCAGAACACCGGAAATGGCACAAGAGATAAGGGAGGTCCTGGAAGGCCTCAGCCTTATTCAAACAAGCGCCGCTGCGGCACGACGATCACATCGCCCGGAACCAGAACCGTATTGCCGGAGAGGCCGCCGCCGTTGGTTCTGAAGTTATACAGGAAAATCTTGTCCCCGCGGCGCAGCTGGATCCGTTTGTCCGCTGCGAACCGGGTCAGCCCGCCGGCCTGCGCAATCGCCTGCAAAAGCGTGGTGCCCCGAGTTGCATCCAGCTTTCCCGGGTTGGCGATTTCGCCGGTGACGTAGATTGCCCTGGTCGCCGGAGCCGCCGAAACCGCGGCTGCCGGGCGCACGCCGACAGCGCCGACCGATACGAACACCGTGGGCGGCGAGGCAAAAGTGGAGGACAGTTTCTGTGTCAGGTCGCTCCGGACCTGATCGACTGTGCGCCCGCCGGCCGGAACGCTGCCCGCCAGCGGGAAGCTGATGGAGCCGTCCGGCAGCACGAGCGTGCTGCGGTTGAGGGTCGAATCCTCAAGAACTTCAACGTTGAGCGTATCGCCCGATTTGATCCGGTAGCTGCTTTGCGCCTGAGCTGCGGCAGTAAAAAGCAGCGCGGCAAAAATTCCTAACAGAACCCTGAACATGGCTGGTCCTCACAAGGCTTATGGCTATAGAGACAGCTTAGCGCGTGTCTTGCCTCACTGTAAGGCCTAGATTTTATTCAGAACTGCCCTAAGGCAGGGCCGTTTTTTTGCGCTTGGGCCGCGGTTTTCAGCAACGGTGCAAGACAGGTCCGGCCGCAGGCGGGCTGAAGAGCGGCGGCGCACGAAAAAAGGCGTGCAGCCTTGCCGCAGGCTCAATCGCCCCCCGATATGTTGCAATTTCAATACGGCGCAGGGCAAAGATCCTGCCAGCAGCCATATTCGCTGGCGTACCGCACGCAAGGCCATGGAATCCGTATAAGAGGATTGCAGGATCACAAGCTGCCGGCGGCCAGAGGCAACACTGGCTGCGGCGGCGGAAGCAAAGTACAAAAAAGATGACAGCAAGAGTTGGGGCAATCGTGGGACGGCATCTAATCTATCGCACCCTTTCAGCCGGCGCCTGCTTTGCGGGCTGCCTGCTGCCCGCCGCAGTTCAGGGCAATGAGACAGAAATCGCTTACGGCTTCAGCCAAAGCTTCGAGAGCAGCGACAATCTTGGTCTTGATCCGATCAGCCTTGGCAGCACGACGTTCGCCTCCACCGGCCTGACTTTCGGGCTGCTTCGCGAAACGCCGCTGGACCGGTTCGGGCTGACCGCTTCCGGAACCCTGCGCGCGGTGAACGGGCCGGGGGCGGAATCGGGGCTCGACGATCAGCGCCTTGAACTGAGCTACGACCGCGAAGGCGCGCGATCCGCGTTTGGTATCAATGCCAGCTATTTGCAGTCGGATATCGAGTTCCTGCGCCCGCTTGAGGATTTCGAGAACGACGAAGGCGAAATCGAACTGCCGTCCGATCTGGACGATCTGAACGGAACCGGCACCCGCGAGAGCTACAGAACCGGGTTCACGCTCGAGCTTGGCCAGGACGAGCCGGTCGGGGCGGCGTTCAGCGGCGAGTATCTTGCGCTGCGCTATTCCGACACAAGCAACTCCAGCCTGTCCGATAATGACCGCAGCAATCTGGATGCAGATTTGTTTCTGCGGTTCACGCCGCTGGTGACAGGCACATTGGGAGCCGCCTACCAGGTGTATGATGCCGAGGATGAGGAACAGACACGGCGGGAAACGAACACCGGGTATTTCGGCCTGAACTTCGAGGTGTCTCCGATCCTGCGCCTTGAGACACAGCTGGGCTATACCACCATCGATACGCGGGAGTTTGGCACCGTGACCCAAACCCAGGGCCCGTCAGGTTTGCTGCGGCTGGAACGGGATATGCCCAATGGGATCGTCAGTGCGGAAATCGAGCAGATCGTGACCGAGGACGGGGACATCCGCAACTTCCTGGCCGGGCGCAGCCTCGACCTGCCGAGCGGCTCTTTCGCGGTTGCGCTTGGTGTTGCGGACACTGACGCGGGCGGCTCGGATTTCATCGGCTCCCTTGACTGGAGCCAGGAGCTTGCCAGCGGCGCAATGAGCGCGCGGCTCGACCGTTCCCTGAGATTCGATGAGGAAAACGGCAACACTCTGAGAACCGCCCTGTTCTTTGACTATGCCCACGACATCAACAGTGTTTCAGCCATCGGCCTCAATGCCGGCTACACGATCAGCGATAAAACCGGCGGCAAGACCGACATCGGGGATTTCACAGTCTCTTACCGGCACGCCCTGACCAGGGACTGGGGGCTGGATCTCGGCTACCGCTACCGCCTGCGCGAGGAGCTGGAAGAGCCGCGCGCGCAATCCCATTCCGTCTTTTTCACGATGCGCCGGGACCTCGTCTTCCGCCCCTGATTGACATGGCCGGCAAGACCAGACCCCGTGCCGGAGGCGGGGGAGGGGGGTCTGCACCGGAAATGGAGTTTGCCCCTCCCCGCCGCCCCCTTGCCCTGGCAGGGAGGCTGCGGGCTTGGGGCTGGCAGCCTCCGTCATCGCGCTTGCCTGGGCGTTCTGCTGCGGAGTGCCGGGATCAATGCAATACCGGGCCGCGCCGGTCCAGACGGCCACATCAGGATGACCCGGCAGGCGACCTCTTCGCAGGGCCGCCGGGCATACCCGGATTAAGACCGGATGGCTTTCTTCCGCGGGTCCTTCGCAAAAAGTTTCCGTTCGGAGATTAGCATCGCCACTGTTGCGGCAATGAGCATGCTCAGGCAGCTGCCTCCCAGGTAAACCGCAAATGCGCCCAGAAGAGAGTGCCCCGCAATCAATGCGGCTGCTGCCGATATGGTCCCGACAAGTATGCCAAGCAGCATAATTCCCAAGATCAATGCTCCTTCTTCAGCGGAAACACCCTAGTCGAACAGGGTATGCTCGAGAGCTTAACACTCTCTTAAGGTCATTTTTTACCACTTTAGTATATTTGAAGAGGGGTGTGGAGAGCTTGATTAAACTGCAAGGCACAATTTAGGCAAGGATGCGCCTGTCCGGATACCTCGTGCGGCGGCTCCAGCGGCATTGCCATTTGTGAACAAATCCGTTTCAGCAGCCTGCCGCGCGGGACGGAGCGGCCGGGATTGCTGGCGCAGGCCCGGCTTGGCAGGCGCCGCCCAAGCCATCCGCGGTTGCAAGAAAGGCGGCAAAAATGCCCGCAGCACGGCCTGCCGTCCGCGGCCGGTTCAGCAATCCCCCGCCGCCGTTTCCCGGCGACTCGGCGGTTTCGCGCCTGATCAGGGCCTGCGCCGGGATTGCAGTTGTCCCCGGACGCACTTTCGAACAGTCATGATCCCGCCTTCGAGTTGCCTCATTCGAAGTGTACACGGGTTAATCAAGCCCGCGGTGCCAAGCTGCGCATGCGACCCCGCTGCGCAAGACAAAAGGGATCAGGCAAGGCTCGTTTCCCTGCCAACGACTGAACACTCGCAAAGCGGCTCCGAGAGGCCGTCCGCGAAAGGAACACCTATGACTGTTTACTATTCCTCCGACTTGGGCTGGGCAGCTGGTCAGAATGTTACGAGCCGGCTTGCGGACCTGGCCAGCAAGATTCTGAAGCCCGGC
>NZ_JAHVJQ010000010.1 GCF_019801145.1 Leisingera aquaemixtae | reverse complement strand
GGTGTTCGGCCCGTCGCTGGACGAGGATCAGTATGTTGCCATGGCGCTGCCAAGCGGCCAGCCGATGATGGTCCCGCGGGCCCTGGGCAATCTGATCGTCTATCTGCAATCGGTGCAAAACGGCGGGTAAGGGGCGGAACGATCGGGTCCCGCGCCCTGCTGCGGCAGGGGCCGAGGGGCTGCTGGCCCCGATGTTCAGACGTAGTTCTTGTTCCGGGACATCTTGCCGATGCCGGGGTTCATGCTGTTGGTCGGGTCCACCGATTTGTAGAACGCCGCGAGGTCGGGCTTGGCCGGGTAGAGGTGGCCGACGTTGTGTTCTGCCGGGTATTCGGCTCCGCGCGCATCCAGCAGCGCCAGCATCTTTTCCTTCAGCGCCTTCGGATCGGCGCCCTTTTTCACGATGTAATCCTGATGCAGCACATGGCACATGAAGTGGCCGTAGTAGAGCCGGCTGACCAGCTGGTCCGCGATTTCCGGCGGCAGCTCCTCGAACCAGTCCTGATCGTTGCGGCGCAGGGCGATGTCCAGGGCGATGATGTCCTCCACCTCTGAGCGGTGCACGGCCATGTAGCGCACCGCGGCGCCGGCCGCGGCAAAGCGGTGCAGCCCGGCCATCTTGGCCTCGCGCGGGGTGCATTCGAAATAGCTGAGGTCGCCGTCGCCCGCCATTTCCGCCAGCAGGGCGCGGGCCTCGGCGATGCCGCCATCGCGCATCTTGAGGATCAGGTGGTGCGGGTGGGACTGGCGGAACGCCCGCATCCGCCGCGGCAGGATGTCCGGCCACAGGCGCGACAGCATCTGCATCACCCGGTCGGTCAGATTGCCAAGCCCCGGGATGCCGGCCAGCCGCGCATCCACCGCGCCCTTCAATGCAAAGAACATCGGCAGCCGGTCGGTGCCGAGCTTGTCGATCATCACCATGGTGTCCTTGCCGTAAAGGTCCGACAGGTCAAAGACATCCCGGTGCATGTATTCGGCGCTGACCGGCAGGGTGGCAAATTCCGCCAGAATGCGGCGGCGCAGGGCGGTCAGCGCCGCCGTGGTCTGGCTGCCCACGTAAAAGGTCAGCTCCTCGGCGTTTTTCGGGTAGGTGTCCAGGCGCACCGCAAAGACCGCCAGCTTGCCCGCGCAGCCCGCCGCCTCAAAAAGCCGGGACTTGTCGGCGTTGAAACGGGCCGGGGTCGGCGCGTCGATGTCGCGGACCCGGCGGGCATAACCGGTGTCAGAGGCCTTCTGGTTGCCGGTTTCGATATCTTCAGGGCGGTAATCGCCGTTCTGCAGCCGGGTCAGGATCTCCTCCGGGCTGGCGCCCAGATTGATGCCCAGGTGGTTGACCAACTCCAGCTGCCCCTCGGGGGTGATGCGGGCAAACAGCGACAGTTCGGTATAGGACGGCCCCCGCTCCACCAGCGAACCGCCGGAGTTGTTGCAGACGCCGCCCACGATGGAAGCGCCGATGCAGGAGGAGCCGATCACCGAATGCGGCTGGCGGCCCATGGGCTCCAGCAGCTTTTCCAGCGCAAAGAGGGTGCTTCCGGGGAAGCTTACCACCTGCTTGCCGCCATCGAGCAGCTGCAGCTGGTCCATCCGCCGGGTGTTGATCAGCACCACGCCGCGGTCATAGCTGCCCTTGGGGGTGGAACCCTCGGTCAACCCGGTGTTGGCCGCCTGCATGATGACGATCTTGTCAGCTGCGACGCAGGCCTGCAGCACCTTCCACTGCTCCAGCAGGGTTGCGGGCTGGACCACCGCCAGCGCATCCCCCTCGCCGGAGCGGAAACCCTTGCGGAACCGCCGTGTGGCGCGGGCGCTGGTCAGCACATGGCGGCGCCCGCAGAGGGATTTCAGGGTCCGGATCAGTTCTGCATCGGTCATCACAGCCGCCTTTCCCTGCTCAGTAAGCCACAGATGGCAGCCAGGTCGCCAGTGCCGGCCACAGGTAGACGAACATCAGGCCGGTCAGCTGCAGCAGCACGAAGGGAATGATGCCCTTGTAGATATGGCCCAGGCGGATCTCCGGCGGGCAGACACCTTTGAGGTAAAACAGAGCAAAGCCAACCGGCGGCGTCAGGAACGAGGTCTGCAGCGTCACCGCCACCAGGATTACGAACCACACCAGCGCCGGCTCATCAATGGCGCCGAAACCGGGGATATCCAGCCCCAGCCCGTTCACGATCGGGCGCATCAGCGGCAGAACGATCAGGGTGATCTCGATCCAGTCCAGCACAAATCCCAACAGGAACACGATGAACAGGATCATGAAGACGGTGCCCTCGGGGCCAAAGCCGGTTCCCTGGATCATCTCCTCGATCAGCGCATCACCGCCCAGCTCCCGCAGCACATAGGAGAACACCGTGGCGCCCAGGAAGATCGCAAAGATATAGGCGGTGGTGTTGAAGGTCGCCTTCAGAACATTCACGAGCTTTGCGAGCGTCAGCTTGCGGTAGCCAAGCGCCAGCAGGGTCGCGCCCAGGGCGCCGACGCCGGAGGCCTCGGTCGGGGTGGTGAGGCCCGCGAAGATCGAGCCGAGCACCGCCAGGATCAGCCCAAGCGTCGGCAGCACCGCGATCAGCACGTCCTTGACCGCCGCCCAGTCGGGGCGTTTTGCACCGGCAGGCACCGGGGCCACGTCGCGTTTGATCAGGGCGATCACGAAGATATAGGTGAGGTAGAGCGCGCCGATGATGACGCCGGGGAACACCGCGGCCATGAACAGGTCGCCGACGCTCAGCGCCATCTGGTCGGCCATGATCACCAGCATGATCGAGGGCGGGATCAGGATGCCCAGGGTGCCGGAGGCCGAGACCACGCCGGCCGCCAGCGAAGGTGAATACTTCTGCTCCATCATCGACGGCAGAGACAGCACGCCCAGCAGCACAACCGAGGCGCCGATGATGCCGGTGGAGGCGGCGAGGATGATGCCGATCATGGTGACGGTGATCGCCAGGCCGCCGCGCACGGTGCCGAACAAGCGCTGCATCGCGGTCATCAGCCGTTCGGCCACGCCGCTTTCATCCAGCATCAGACCCATGAAGATGAACATCGGCAGCGCCACCAGAACCGCGTTCGACATGGTGGCATAGACCCGGTTCACCACTGCGCCCAGGGTCAGGTAATCCAGCCCGGTCAGGGTTTCCTCCAGCCCGGTCCAGTTCATCATGCCGTTGTCGAACAGATAGGCGAGGCCGCAATAGGCCACCCCGACACCGGCCAGCGTCCAAGCCACCGGGAAGCCGGTGAACAAGAGCGCGATGAAGGTGAGGAACATGGCGATGACCAGCTTTTCCTCGGTGGTTTCGACCAGGAAAGTCAGGGCCGTGGCGACAACCGCAAAGCCGATCAGCGCCCAGATCACCAGCCGCAGGCTTTTCCCTGCGCGTTCCTCTGCCGGGCCGGCCAGCAGCGCGTGGGCGTCATGGATAAGGCGGGCCAGCGCCGCCGCCGCGAGCAGCACGAAGCTGAGCGGGATCACCGCCTTCAACGCCCAGCGGGCGGGCAGGCCGGTGGGGCTGTCGGAGCGTTCGTTCACCCGCCAGCTTTCGTAGAAATAGTCGTAGCCCTGGTCGATCATCAGATAGATGAAGGGCACCAGCAGGGTCAGGATGCCGATCACCTCGATGATCCGCTGGGCGCGGCGGCTCAGCTGCATGTGCAGCACGTCGACCCGCACATGGCTGTCAGTGACCAGCGCGTAAGATATGCCGATCATCGTCACCAGTCCGTAGAAATGCCACTGGATCTCATCGAGCTTGGGGTAGTTCTGGTTCAGGAGGTAGCGCAGCGCGACCTGCGAGACGATGGCCAGCACCAGCAGCAGGTTGGCCCACATCACCAGGTTGCCGGTGCCCTTGACCGCGTTGTCGATCCACACCGCCAGCCTTTGCCGGTCCGTGTCGCCGTGCTCCAGGATCTCTTCGTAGCGTTCGATCGGGTCGTCCTGCAGGTGCAGATTCTCGGCCATGGTTTCCTCCTCCGGAACGTGGCGTGCGCGGACGTGAAACCGCCCGTATCAGTCAGGGAAATGACGAAAATCGGGAAAGGCGGGGCGGCGGAAATACGGCCGCCCCGAGGTGCGCAAGCGGGTTACTTGCGCGGGAGGAATGCGTTTTCCTTCCAGACTGCATACCCTTCGCGGAAGGTCTGCATGTCCAGCAACACCTTGCCGAAGAACTGGTCGTTGGTGGCCTCTTCGGCCGCAACCTCGTCCCAGGTGGCGCGGAACAGTTCCAGCATTGCGGCATCCCACTGCTTTATCTGCACGCCGTTGTTTTCGACGTTGTCGATCAGCGCCTCGTGCTGGATTGCCTCGCCTTCGGCAAAGCTGTCGGCCATAGAGGCCTTGCAGGCGTTCTCGATGATCGCCTTGTGCTGCTCGCTGGCTTCGTTCCAGACGTCCTTGTTGACCAGCAGTTCAAACACAGTGGCCTGCTGGTGCCAGCCGGGGAAGTAGTTGTATTTCACCAGCTTGTGGAAGCCGAGACGGGCGTCGATCGCGGGCATCGAGAATTCGGTGGCGTCGATCGCGCCTTTCTCCAGCGCCGGGAAGATCTCGCCGCCGGGCAGCAGCGATGTGGCAACGCCCAGCTTCTGCATCACCTTGCCGCCGAGGCCAAAGAAACGCATCTTCAGGCCGTTCAGATCCTCGGCGCTGTTGATCTCCTTGGCAAACCAGCCGGAGGTTTCCGGCGCGATCACCGCGCAGGGCAGGACTTTCACGTTATAGCCCGCCTGGTCGTACATCTCCTGATACAGGGTCATGCCGTTGCCATAGTAGAGCCAGGCCATGTACTCGCCCGCCTCCGGGCCGAACGGCACGGCAGAGAACAGCGGCGCGGCCGGGATCTTGCCCGCCCAGTAGCCGGCGGTGGTGTAGCCCGAGTTGATCTTGCCCGAGGACACCGCGTCGAGGATCTCGAACGGCGGCACCAGCTTGCCGGGCTCATAGACCTTCATCTTGAGGCTGCCGCCGGACATCAGGTCCAGCTGCTCGGCCACCCGCGGGATCGGCGAGCCGAGGCCCGGCAGCGAGGTCGAAAACGCAATCGGGGTTTTCAGCAGCAGCTTGTCGGCGGCCTGCGCGGCGGGGGCCGCCAGCAGCGATGCGGCAACGGCAAGCGAGGTCAGGGTCTTTTTCATGGGGTCTCCTCCGGGTTCAGTCCGGCCGCTCCTCCGGCCGCAGATCCTGCCGCTGGTGCGGCATAACTGGTAAATATTGTTGACCACGCAATTCAGTCAACAACTTTATTTACCACTGATGAGGCTTTGCTTGGTCATGCAGGGCAGCAGAAAACGCATGATTTTTTGGCCCGGAGAGAGGAGTTTCTAAAATATTCGTTATCTTTCATGTGATTGTTAAAAATACCGGCATCCGTATTTCTGGGTACAGCGGCTTGCAGTTTCGCGGGGCAGTGGTAAAGTTTCCGAATAACCTCTGTCTTGAGGTTTCCCTGCATCAAAGTGGACGCCATGACCGATATCCGCCCGTTTGACCCCGTTGGACACGAATCAATTGCCGACGCCGTGGTGGAGCAGATCGAGACGATGATCGTCGACGGCATCCTCAAGGAAGGCCGCAAACTGCCCTCCGAGCGGGAACTGGCAGAGGCGATGGGGGTGTCGCGCCCCAAGCTGCGCGAGGCGCTGCAAACGCTGGAAAGCCGCGGCTTGGTCAATGTCCGCCATGGCGAGGGCACCTTCATTGCGCCGCTTACCGGCCGGGCGATGTCGCCGGCGCTCCTGTCGCTTTACACCCGCCACGGCGGCGCCTTTTACGACTACCTGGAATACCGGCGCGAGCAGGAGGCCTTTGCCAGCCGCCTGGCGGCGATGCGGGCCACTGAGTCCGACAAGGCGCGGCTGGCCGAGATCGTCGCCGATATGCAGAAAGCCTGGGAGCAGGATGATCAGGACGCCAGCCAGGAGGCCGACTTCCGCCTGCACACCGCGGTGGTCGACGCCAGCCAGAACACCACCCTGATCCACATGATGGCCTCGGTCTATGACCTGACCCGGCAGGGGGTGTTTTATAACCGGGAATTCCTGCGCACCATGGACGGCACCGGGGCGGAGCTGCTGAAACAGCACAAGGAGATTGCCCAGGCGATCATCGACGGCGACCCGGACCGCGCCGAGGCCGCTGCGCGTCGGCACATGGATTTTGTCGAGGAATCCTTCCGCACCGGGCAGGAGCAGCAGGCCCGCGAGATCCGCGCCGCCAAGCGGCGGCAGCTGACCAGATAGGCGGGCATGCAAGGGCGCTTTTGGCCGGGCCGGGCCTCTGCCGCCCTTCCGGCTATTCCGGCAGGCCCGCTTTCAGCATCGCGTCCGCCCAGGATTTGCGCAGCTCGTCATTTCCATACGCGGTTGAAGCGGTATAGGCGCGGACCGAAAACTGCGGATCTATTGACAGAACGGCCTCGGCCGCTTTTGACGCATTTGCGAGGTCATTGAAGTCCGCGTGGCTCACTGCCAGCCGGATCTGGCACAGGATGCTTCCAGACATGCGGGTTTCCAGATGCCGGTACACCGTCCTGGCCTGCTCCAGCCGCCCCAAGCCGCGGTAGGCATCGCCGAGATGGGTGAAATACCAGTCGGGGCAATAGGGGGACAGGCGGATCGCCTTGCGCATGCAGTTCAGGGCGGCGGCGAACTCGCCGCAACAATTGTGGGTGACGGCCAGAGTGGCGTGCGAGAGGGAAACGCTGGGCTGCAGGGCAATGGCCTGCCGGCCGTGGGCCTTGGCATCCTCGAAGCGCCCCCGGCAGGTAAAAACATAGGCCTGCAGCGCATGGGCGTCAGCTGTTGCATTGTCCCCGGCCAGCAGCTCGTCGCAGAGCGACTGCGCCTCGGCGGAGGCTGCCGCGGGGTCGCTCAGGAAGCCGAAGCGGGCGCCGGACTGCAATGCCCAGCCCAGCCCGATCTTGAGCGAGGAAAAACCGGGATCGAGCGCAATGGCCTGCCGGAACAGGCGGGCGGCTTCCAGGTTGCCTTCCCGGGTGAACCTGTACTGCTCGCTGAGTCCGCGCATCATCAGGTCCCAGGCTTCGAGGTCCGGGGCCTGATCGGCCCAGAGTTTCAGTTCCTGGCCGTGGGTCAGGCTGGCCGCCAGAGCGACGGTGATCTCCCGCGTGATTTCGTCCTGCAGCGCGAAGATGTCGTCGAGCTGCCGGTCATAGCGGTCGGCCCACAGGTGCGCTCCGGTCTGGCATTCAATGAGCTGGCCGGTGATGCGGACCCGCTGGCCGGCCTTGCGCACGCTGCCCTCGAGGACAAAGCGGACCCCAAGCTCCCGCCCCACCTGGCGCACGTCCGGGGACTGCCCCTTGTAGGCAAAAGTGGAGTAGCGCGCCATGACGATGAGCCCGTTGACATGCGACAGGGCAGTGATGATGTCCTCGGTTATGCCGTCCGAAAAATACTCCTGCTCGGGATCGCCGGACATGTTCTGGAACGGCAGCACCGCGATCGACGGCTGGTCCGGCAGCTCCAGCGCTTCGCCGGTCAGGATTTCGTACAGCTCCGGCGACAGGCGGGCAGGGTCGAGATCGATGCTGTAGGCGCTGATGCCGCTTTCAATGTTCTTCAGCTCCTGTTTGCCGAGGCTCCTGAAACTGACCGGCAGTTTGCCGTTCACCTGGCGGTAGACATCTTCCGAGATGCAAATGGCGCCCGGCTCTGCCAGGGCTTCCAGCCGTGCGGCGACATTGACGCCGTCGCCGAAGATATCGCTGCCGTCGATGATGATATCGCCCAGGTGGATGCCGGCCCGCAGCTTGATGCGCTGGCTTCCGGAGATGCCGGGTTCGCGCTGCAGCATGGCGCGCTGAATGGCCACGGCGCATTCGGTGGCGTCGACGACGCTTGGGAATTCCGCCAGCAGCCCGTCGCCCATCAGCTTGACGATGCGGCCCTTAAAGGCCCGGATCTGCGGTTTGACCAGTTCGGAGAGCAGCTGTTTCAGCCGAAGCAGCGTGTTCTCTTCATCCCGTCCCATAAGACGCGAGAACCCCACAACATCCGCTGCCAGTATCGCTGCGAGTTTTCGCTCCACCCTTCGCCCTCCCGCCAAGCGACGATACAGGCAACGGCCTGACGGGTCTATGCCGCTGGCGCGCGGCTGAGACCGTTTGAGTTGCGTGAAGGCGCTTTGCCGGCGGCGCCGGTGCCGGCATTTTGCGTCGCTTTCGGGTGCCGGTGTCGTTTCTGGAACAGATGCGCGGCTGAACCTGGGGCTGGCTGGAGGCATGACGCAGAGCTTCATTCCCAAACGCTTTGACCGGCGCGCAACCGGTTGCGATCTGGTGCCGCACTCCTGATGTCGCGCCCCTTGCGGGGCAGTGCAGGTTTCGGATTGCGGGCTGAGGAATGACCCATGACATCATCATCAACTACTGGCGCCGGGCAGGCGCTGCGGCTTGCCATTGATATTGGCGGCACATTCACCGACACCGTGCTGGTGGCGGGTGAAGACACTATTCTGGCCTCAACAAAGACGCTGACCACCCACCAGAATCCGGCAGACGGCGCAATGGAAGGCGCGGCGCGGGTGATGGCGCAGGCGGGACGCAGCCTGGGGGAAGTCACCGGTTTCATCCATGGCACCACGCTGGCCACCAATGCGCTGATCGAGCGGCGCGGGGCCACGGTGGCAACGGTCACCACCGAAGGGTTCCGCGACATTCTGGAGATCGCCTATGAGCGGCGGTATTCCCAGTATGACATAAACCTGGAGAAGCCCGACCTGCTGGTGCCGCGGGAGCGCTCGCTGACCATCCGGGAGCGGATGTCGGCGGAGGGCGCAGTGCTGATCCCGATGGAGGACAGCGCGGTTGAGGCGCTGATCGCGGAGCTGGACGCCAGCGGCGCCGGTGCGGTGGCGGTCTGCCTGATGCACGCCTACGCCAACCCGGACCACGAGCGGCGGCTTCGGGACATTCTGGCGGAACGGCGGCCCGGGTTGACGGTCTCGATTTCCTCGGAGGTCAGCCCCGAGGCGCGGGAGTTCGACCGGCTCTGTACCACTGTAGCCAATGCCTATATCCAGCCGCTGATGGAGACCTATCTGGCGCGGTTTGCCGAGCGCTTTGCGGCGGAGGGGGTCACTTGCCCGATCTTGATGATGACCGCGGGCGGCGGCATGTGCACCATTCAGACCGCGGCGCGGTTTCCGATCCGGCTGGTGGAAAGCGGCCCGGCGGGCGGCGCCATCCTGGCGGCGCGGATTGCGGCGCAGGCGGGGCTGGATCAGGTGCTGTCCTTTGACGTGGGCGGCACCACCGCCAAGCTTTGCCTGATTGACGGCGCCCGGCCGCAGACCTCGCGCCAGTTTGAGATCGCCCGCGCGGCGCGGTTCATCAAAGGGTCTGGGATGCCGGTGCGGATCCCGGTGATTGAGATGATCGAGATCGGGGCTGGCGGTGGCTCCATTGCCGGGGTGGACCGGCTGGGGCGGCTGACCGTGGGGCCGAAATCGGCAGGATCCGAACCCGGCCCGGTGGCGTTTGGCCGCGGCGGCACCGAGCCGACGGTGACCGACAGCGACATCACACTGGGCTACATCGTGCCAGACACTTTTGCCGAAGGGCATATCCGGATCAACCCGGAAGCCTCGAAGGAGGCTTTGGCCCGGGTGATCGGCGCCCGGCTGGGGCTGGACGCGGTTGGCGCGGCGGATGGAGTAAGCCGCATCGTTGGAGAAAGCATGGCCAGTGCCGGGCGGATGCATGCGGTGGAATCGGGCAAGGATCTGGGCCCGCGCACGATGATCGCCTTTGGCGGCAACGGCCCGCTGCATGCGACACGGGTGGCGCGCTCTGCCGGGGTGCCGCGCATCGTGATCCCGCCGAACCCGGGGGTGGGGTCCGCTGTGGGCTTCCTGTTTGCGCCGGTCAGCTTCGAGATCGTGCGCTCTCGATATGCGCTGCTGGAGGATATGGATCTGGACGGCATCAACACGCTGTTTGCCCAGCTGACCGGCGAGGCGCAATCGGTGGTAGCGCAGGGCGCGGGGGATGCACCGGCAGAGGTCCAGCGCACCGCCTTCATGCGCTACAGCGGGCAGGGGCATGAGATCGAGATTGCTTTGCCGGCGCGCGATCTGTCAGCCGCGGACTTGGGTCAGCTAACGGCAGCGTTTGAGGCGGAATACGCCCGGCAGTTCTCCCGCCCCGTGCCGGGGATGAAGATCGAGATCCTGAACTGGGCGGTACGGGTGGCCACCCCGGATGCGAAAGCGCCGCCGGTGCCGGCGATGCCGGAGCTGCAGACCATTGCCCCGGCTGCACGCCGGCCCATCATCTGCGACGTAGATGGCCGCGAAAAACAGGCGGCATTTGTGCCGCGGGCCAGCCTAAGACCCGGCGACCGTATCTTAGGCCCGGCGCTGATCACTGAACCGCAGACCACCACGCTGGTCTCGGCGGATTTCTCTGCCCATGCGGATGCCATCGGCAACCTTGTCCTGATCCAGGACCAGAAAGGAGGAGCGCAATGACCGCCTTGTCACAGAAGCTCTCGCCAGCCCGCCTGCAAGTGATGTGGAACCGGCTTCTGGCAGTGGTCGAGGAGCAGGGCCAGACCCTGATCCGCGCGGCGTTTTCACCCATCGTGCGCGAATGCGGAGATATCTCTGCCGGGATTTTCGACGCACAGGGGCGGATGCTGGCCCAGGCGGTGACCGGCACGCCGGGCCATATCAACACCATGGCCGAAGCGGTGATGCATTTGCGCGCGCGCTTCCCGGCGGAGACCATGAAGCCCGGCGATATCTACATGACCAATGACCCCTGGCTCGCCTCGGGGCATCTGAACGATTTCCTCCTGATGATGCCGGTGTTCAAGGGGGGCAGGGTGGTGGGATACACCTCCTGCACCTCGCATCTGGTGGATCTGGGCGGGCTGGGCATGGGGCCGGAGGGGTCCGACATCTATGATGAGGGGCTGCTGATCCCGCCCTGCAAGCTGGTGGAGGAAGGCGAGCCGAATGCGCTGTTGCTGGACATTGTCCGGGCCAACAGCCGCGAGCCGGTGGCCAATGAGGGCGACATCTACGCGCTGATTGCCTGCTGTGAAGCCGGCGCTGCGCGGCTTGCGGGTATGATGGAGGAGTTCGGCATCGGGGATCTGGATGCTCTGGGCACCTATATCATTGAAACCTCCCGCCGGGGCACATTGCAGGCCATCGCGGAGGTTCCGGAGGGGGTCTATCGCAATGTGCTGAAAATGGACGGCTATGAGAATGAGCTGGAGCTGCACGCGACGCTGACGGTCCGCAAGGACGGCATGCATGTGGATTTCACCGGCACCTCGGGCTGTTCCGGCAAGGGCATCAATGTGCCGCTGAACTATGCCACGGCCTATACGGTGTTTGCCCTGCGCTGCATCGTCGGGCCGGATATCCCCAACAATGCGGGATCGCTGGCGCCCTTCACCGTGGATGGCCCCAAGGGCTGCATTTTGAATGCGCAGCGCCCGGTGCCGGTGGCGATGCGGCATACGCTGGGGCAGGTGACGCCGGATCTGGTGCTGGGCTGCCTGCATCAGGCGCTGCCGGACCGGGTTCCGGCCGAGGGCTCGTCCTGCATGTTCGACCTGCCGATGCGCCACGCGCCGGAGGTGGCCCGCGACGGCGGAAGGGAGTTCGCCATTGAGCCGGTCCACAACGGCGGCACCGGCGCGCGGCCCCATGCGGACGGGCTGTCGGCAACGGCCTACCCATCGGGCGTCTACGGCAGCCAGGTGGAGATCACCGAGGCGGTGGCGCCGGTCATAATGTGGCGGCGCGAGCTGCGGCCGGACAGCGGCGGTGCAGGCAAATACCGCGGCGGGCTGGGGCAGCGGATTGAGATGACCTCCGCCAATGGCGCGCCCTTCATCGTGTTCCTGTCGGTGGAGCGGCTGAAGTTTCCGGCCTTGGGGCGCATGGGCGGTTTGCCCGGCGCCCCGGGGCGCATCCGGTTCCGTGACGGCGCGCAGGATATCCCGGGCAAGGGCGAGCTGCGGGTGGAGGCAGGGGATTGCCTGATCTTTGAAACCCCGGGCGGCGGCGGTTTCGGCAACCCGGCAGAACGCGATCCGGAGGCGCTGGCGCTGGATGTGCGGCGCGGTCTGGTGACGGAAGAAGGCGCGCGCGCCTATGGGGGTGGCAGATGATCCGCGCGGTGCCGCATGTGGCGGCCATGGCGCCTTATGCGCTGGCGGATCTGGGCGGGGAGGGGACGGTCTCGCTCGCCCAGAATGAAAGTGCGTTTCCGGCCAGCCCGGCGGCAATTGCCGCGGGCAGGGCGGTTCTGAACCAGATGCCGCTCTATCCGGACCCGGAGTGGCCGGACTTGCGTGCCGCGGTGGCGGAAGTGCATGGGCTGGACCCGGACAGGGTGCTGTGCGGTGCCGGGTCGATGGAGCTGATCGGCTGCCTGATCCGCGCCTTTGCCGGGCCGGGCGATCAGGTGCTGGGGACCGAGTTCGGCTATGCCTTCGTGGCGTCTGCCTCGGCCCAGGTGCAGGTGCGTTACGTCAAGGCGCGGGAGCGGGAACTGACGGTTTCGGTGGACGATATCCTGGCCGCGGTGACGCCAGAAACCCGGATCGTTTTTGTCTGCAATCCCGGCAATCCGACCGGTACGCTGATCCCCAACAGCGAGATACTGCGCCTGCGCGCAGGCCTGCCGGCGGATGTGCTGCTGGCGGTGGATCAGGCCTATGCCGAGTTTGCCGATGCCGGGAACGATCCGGGAGACACCTTCGCGCTGGTGGAGCGCGGCGATACGGTGGTGCTGCGGACACTGTCCAAGGCTTATGGGCTGGCGGGCGCGCGGGCCGGATGGGGGTATTTCCCGCCGGGGATCGCGGGGGAAGTGCGCAAGCTGCTCAATCCCAACAATATCTCCATCCCGTCGCAGGCCATGGCCGCCGCCGCCATGCGGGATCAGGCGCATATGCGGGATGTGGTGGCCAAGACCGCCGCGATCCGCGACCGCTTTGCTGCGGATTGCCGTGCGCTGGGGGTGGAGGTGCCGCAAAGCCATACCAATTTCGTGCTGATCCGCTTTGCCTCAGCGCAGCAGGCGGTTGCGGTGGATGCGGCGCTGCGGGCTGAAAAACTTCTGATGCGCGGAATGAGCGGGTATGGACTGGGTGATTGCCTGCGCGCCACCATTTGCAGCCAGGCGGTGATGGACCGTGCGATGGACGTGCTGAAAGGAGTGCTGGCATGAAACATGAAACCCGCACCCGCGCAAAGATCGGCGTGCTGGTGCCCTTCACCAACACCAATCTTGAGGCCGACATGATGCTGATGCGCTGCCCGGACACCACCGTGCATTTCCAGCGCCTGGGCGGTTATGACGTGGAGGAAATCCCCGGTTCCGACCAGATGGCCGGGCTGGGGGCCTCTGACATCAGCCACGATCTGAGGATGATTGCCGGCGTCCGGCCTGACGTTGTGCTGTACGGCTGCACCTCGGCCACGCTGACCCATGGCCCGGGCTTTGACGCTGAGCTGGCGGCGCAGATCAAGGCGGCGTCCGGCGCCGTCTCCCTGACCGCGGCGGGTTCGCTGGTGGAGGGCATCAAGGCCGTTGCAGCCGCCAGGGTTGGATTTTCCTCCCCCTACCTGGGGGAGATCAACACGCAGGCAGTGGAGTTTCTGGCGCAAAACGGGATTGATACCGTCAGCTGCGCTGATGTGGGCCGTGAGCTGGGCAACTATGGCCAGGGGGAGCTGACTCCGGACGAGGTCTTTGACCTCGCCTGCCGGGCCGACCATCCGGAGGCGGAGGCCATCGTGCTCAGCTGCACCGACATGCGCGCGGTCGAGGCGGTGGAGCGGATCGAGGCGCATCTGGGCAAGCCGGTTGTCACTTCCAACCAGGCGATGATGTTCTGCCTGATGCGGGCGCTGAACCTGCCGCGTCATGGCAGCCTGCCGGGACGGCTGTTTGATCTGCTGTAGAGGGCAGCGGGCCGGGCGTTACGCAAGCAGGTCCCTGATCCCGTAACAGGTGTAGGCAAGCGGCAGGCCGCGGCGGCGGAAACCCGGGAAGGGAAAGGCTGCCGGCTGCGCCTGCATGAGCTGCGGCAAGGGAGAGCTGCAGGGCTTGCCGGCCGCGATTCCTGCCAGCAGCCGGCCGGTATAGGTTGCCATAGCGACGCCGCCGCCGTGATAGCCGAACCCGGTCCAGGCGCGCCGCCAGCCTCCGATTTGCCCGGCATAGGGGGTGAGGCCGCGGGTCAGGCAGACCAGGCCGCTCCAGTGATACGCGGTTTCCGCCTGGGCCAGGGCCGGGAACATCGCTTCGAAACCGCGGCGGATCCGGCGCCGCATCTGATGCGTGGAGCCGGGGGTGATGTTGCTGGTGCCGCGCATCCCGAACAGCACCCGGTTGTCCGGAAGCAGGCGGAAGTAATGCAGCAGGTTGCGGGTGTCGTAGGCGATCCGCCGGGAGGTCCAGCCCTGCGCCTGTGTCTCGGCTTCGGTCAGGGGCCGCGTCACCATGATATGCGACACCACCGGCAGGTAGCGCCCGCGCAGCCAGTCCGGCAGGTTGTCGCTGCTGTAGCCGTTGCTGGCGACGACCAGCCGGTCCGCTGTGATACGGCCCGACGGCGTTTCGACGGTATAGGTGCCGTCCGGCTGCTCCTGCACCGAGAGCGCCGGGGTGCCGCCGTGGATCGTGGCGCCGGCCTGCTGCGCCAGGCGGGCCAGTCCGGCGGCGTATTTGCCCGGGTTCAGGCCAAAGCCCACGGGCAACAGAAACCCGCCGTGGAACCCGTCACCGTGCAGGCCCTCCTGCCGCATTTCCGCGGCTGACAGCACCGGGCAGTCCACCCCGGCATAGCGGCTGAGGCGCGCGGCTATGTCCGGCAGGGCGCGGGCTGCGCGGGCGCTGTGGGCCAGGCAGTATTCGCCGTCCTCTTGCGCCTCCGCCGCGATGCCGCCGGCGGTGGTGAGATCGCGGACGAGCGCGATGGCTTCTTTCTGGGCGCTGTAGAAGGCGCGCAGATCGTCTTCGCCGAAGCGGCGGATGATGGCGCTGTCGCCCAGCTTGGCGCCGCCGAAACCGCAGAAGCCGGCATTGCGCCCCGACGCACCCCAGCCGGGCTGGGCAGCGTCGATCACCAGCGGCGCCTCGCCGTGATCGCGGGCCAGATGCAGCGCGGCGCTGAGGCCGGTGTAGCCCGCGCCGATAATGGCCACGCCCGTGCGCCGGTCGCCGTCGAGCGCCGGATAGGCAGGGGCGGCAGTCAGCGTGGCGTCCCAGTAGCTGCCGACCGGGATTTCCGTGTCGTAGGCGTGGGCGTTGTAGATTCGGCGGAGAGTTTTCATGGCGCTGGTCCGTTCCGTCAGCCCCGTCAGGGCGCTGCAATCACCTTGGTTTCGAGGAATTCGAGAATGCCTTCGCGGCCGCCCTCGCGCCCGATGCCCGACATCTTGACCCCGCCGAAGGGGGAACCCGCAGCAAGGAAGGCACCGTTCACATTGACCATGCCCGAGTGCAGCGCACGGGCAACGCGGCCTGCGCGGGCGCTGTCGCCGGTCTGCACATAGGCCGACAGGCCGTAGGGCGTGTCATTGGCGATGGCAATGGCCTCTTCCTCGTTGCCGAAAGGGATCATCACCAGCACCGGGCCGAAAATCTCCTCCTGCGCGATGCGCATTGCGTTGTTCACGTCAGCGAAAACGGTGGGTTGGGCGTAGTAACCGGTCTCGAAGCCGTCCGGTTTGCCCGGCCCGCCGGCCACCAGCCGCGCGCCTTCTGCAATACCGGCTTCGATCATCTCCTGCACGCGGGCATACTGCTGAGCGCTGGACAGCGGCCCCATGTGATTGCCCGGTTCTGCCGGGTTGCCCACGGACATCGCGGCCGCCTTGGCCTGCGCCAGTTCCACCGCGCGGCCGTAAACGCTGCGCTCGACCAGCATCCGGGTGGCGGCATCGCAGCTTTGGCCGGTGTTGATGAAACAGGCCTCCACCCCTTCGGCGATGGCGGTTTCCAGATCGCAGTCGGCAAAGACCAGGTTCGGGGACTTGCCGCCCAGTTCCAGCGCCACCTTCTTGATGGTTTCGGCGGCATCGCGGGTCACCGCGACGCCGCCGCGGGTGGAGCCGGTGAAGGACATCAGGGCGACATCCGGGTGGCGTGACAGCGCGGCGCCAGCCACAGGGCCTTCGCCGTGGACCAGGTTGAAGACGCCCGCGGGCACGCCGGCCTCGTGCAGCACCTCGGCATAGAGGATCGCTGACAGCGGCGTCAGCTCGGAGGGTTTCAGCACCATTGTGCAGCCGGCGGCCAGTGCAGGCCCGACCTTCAGCACGATCTGGTTGATCGGCCAGTTCCAGGGGGTGATCAGCCCGCAGACGCCAGCCGGCATCCGCACCAGCGTGTCGCCGTTGGGCAGGGTTTCCTCGAAATCGAGCGCCTTTAGATCGGCGATGATGGCCTCCAGGTGGTCGATGCCGACTTGCGCCTGCATCTCGCGCGACATGGTGATCGGGGCGCCCATCTCCAGCGAGATGGCCGTTGCGAAATCATCCACGCGGGCGGTGTAGACCTCCAGCACCCTTTCAAGGAGCGCAATGCGGTCCTCGCGGCTGGTGGCGGCAAAGCCGGGCAGCGCAGCCTTGGCCGCGGCCACGGCGGCATCAACGTCAGCTTCGCTGCCAAGCGCGAGGCGGCCGAGGGACTGTTCCGTGGCAGGGTTGATCACATCCGCGGAGGCGCTGCCGTGGGGGGCGGTCCAGCTACCGCCGATGTAGAACTGGGACAGGTTGTACTGCATTGCCGTATCCATTGAGGTTTGAGGGCGGGTCATGCGGCGGCGGCCGCCGCGCGGTGGTCCTGCTGCCGGCGCCGTTCCTGCCGGCGGTTGACCAGCGAGGCGGTGATGACGCCGGCGGTGACGATGCCGATCAGCATGGTCGAAAGCGCGTTGATTTCGGGCGAGACGCCCAGCCGGACGGAAGAATAGAGCTTCATCGGCAGGGTGGTGGAGCCGGGACCGGAGGTGAAGGTGGCGATCACTAGGTCATCGAGCGATAGGGTGAAGGACAGCAGCCAGGCCGAGATCACCGCGGGCGCGATCACCGGCAGGGTCACTTGGCGGAAGGCCGAGAATGGGGTGCAGCCCAGGTCGAGCGCTGCATCCTCCAGCGACCGGTCGAAACTGGCCAGGCGGGAAGAAATCACTACCGAGGCATAGCACATGGCAAAGGTCGCATGGGCGATGGTGATGGTCCAGAAGCCGCGGTCGAGGCCGATGGCGACAAACAGCAACAGGAGCGACAGGCCGGTCACCACCTCCGGCATCACCAAAGGCGCGAAGATCATGCCGGAAAACAGCGTGCGGCCCGGAAAGGATCCCGCGCGCACCATGGCAACCGCGCTGAGCGTGCCCAGAACCGTGGCCAGCGTGGCGGAGACAAAGGCGATGCGCAGGGTGATCCAGGCGGCCTCCAGATAGGCGTCGTTGTTCAGCACGATGCCGTACCATTTGGTGCTGAAGCCGCCCCAGACGGTGACCAGGCGGGAGTCGTTGAAGGAGTAGATCACCACCAGCAGGAGCGGCAGGTAGAGGAAGGCCAGGCCGAAGGTCAGCGAGGTCAGGTTGAACATGTTGAAGCGGCGGATCATCCCAGTTCCTCCTGATGTTTCTGCTGGTGGCGCTGGAACAGCACGATGGGCACGATCAGAATGGTCAGCAGCACGATGGCCACCGCCGCCGCCACGCCCCAGTCGCGGTTGGAGAAGAACTCCAGCCACAGGGTCTTGCCGATCATCAGCGTGCCGGAGCCGCCCAGAAGGTCGGGGATCACGAATTCGCCGATCGCCGGGATAAAGACCAGGAAGCAGCCCGCGACCACCCCCGGCAGCGACAGCGGCAGTGTGATCTGGCGGAAGGCGGCGAAGGCGCTGCAGCCGAGGTCCTCGGCGGCTTCCAGGAGCTTGCCGTCGATCCGTTCCAGCGAGGCATAAAGCGGCAGGATCATGAAAGGCAGGTAGGAATAGACGATGCCGATATAGACCGCGAGTTCGGTGTGCATGATTGCCAGCGGCTGGTCGATGATGCCGAGCTTCATCAGCGCGAGGTTCAGGAAGCCCTCGTTCTTGAGGATGCCGATCCAGGCGTAGATGCGGATCAGGAAGCTGGTCCAGAACGGCAGGATCACCAGCAGCAGCAGCGTCTTGCGCCAGTCCCGCGGCGCCTTGGCCATGGCATAGGCCACCGGGTAGCCGATCAGCAGGGTGAGCAGGGTTGCGATGGCGGCGACCTTGACGCTGTTGAGGTAGGCCTTGAGGTAGATGCCGTCCTCGGCCAGCCAGAGAAAGTTCTCGAAATCAAGCGCCGCGAAGGACGCGCGCAGTCCTGCAAGGCCGTCGTCCAGGCTGAAGGCGGGGGCATACGGCGGGCTGGCAGTGACCGAGTCCGACAGCGCGATCTTGATGACAATCAGGAAGGGCACCAAGAAGAACAGGCCAAGCCACAGGTAGGGTGTCAGGATCAAAAGTTTGCGGGGTGTGCGCATGGAGCTGCCCTCACTCGTCCACCAGCACGCAGGCGCCTGCGCGCCAGCTGAGCCAGACCCGGTCGTTCCAGTCAACCTCGCGGCGCGAGGTCAGGAGCCGGTTGGCCTCCTGCGCGCGGATCAGCATGCCGCCGTCTAGCCGCACCAGGAAGGTGGAGGCGCTGCCGGTGTAGGAAATCTCCTCGACCGTGCCCTCAACCATGTTCACGTTGGGGGCTTCCGCAGGCCGGTCTTTGGTGACGTGGATCTTCTCGGGACGCAGCACCAGCGTCTTGCGGGCGCCGGGGGTCAGCACATCCTCGGGCTGGGGGCGGATCGCCAGCCGGGTGCCGCCGTCCCAGCGGGCCAGCGCCAGGCCGCCGTCCATGCCCGCGAGCTCAATGTTGATCAGGTTCACGTTGCCAATGAAATCAGCGACATAGCTGGATGCCGGGTGTTCATAGATTCGCGCGGGGGTGTCGGTTTGCAACAGCTTTCCCGCCTTCATCACCGCGATGCGGGAGGAGACGGTCATTGCCTCGTCCTGGTCATGGGTGACGATGATGAAGGTGAGGCCCAGCCGTTCCTGCACGTCCATCAGCTGGAACTGGGTCTCCTCGCGCAGCTTCTTGTCGAGCGCGCCCAGCGGCTCGTCCAGCAGCAGCACCTTGGGTTTCTTGGCCAGCGAGCGCGCCAGCGCCACCCGCTGCATCTGGCCCCCGGACAACTGGTGCGGCTTGCGGTCGGCGAAGCCTTCGAGCTGCACCAGCGCCAGCATTTCGTCGACCCGGTCCTGGATGTCGCGTTTCTTCCAACGATCCTGTTTGAGCCCGAAGCCGATGTTTTTTGCCACCGACATATGCGGAAACAGCGCGTAGGACTGGAACATCATATTGATCGGGCGCCGGTTCGCCGGGATTCCGGTCAGGTCCTGGCCGTCCAGCAGGATGCGTCCCGAGGTCACTTCCTCAAACCCGGCCAGCAGCCGCATCATCGTGGTCTTGCCGCAGCCGGAGGGGCCGAGGAGCGAGAAGAACTCGTGTTCCCGGATCTCCAGGTTAAGATCCGAGATCGCGGTGAAACTGCCAAAGGTCTTGGTCACATTCTCGAAGCGGATCAAGGGCGGGCGGGCTGGTTCCAGCGGACTGGCGGGTTCGGTCCCGGCGGCGGCGGCACTGGCCGGATCATGGAAGTTCATTGGTACAGGCTCCCCAGTTGCAAGTCCCTGCCGCGGTGTGAGCGGGCGCTGCGGCAGGGCAATTGATGCGCGGCCCGCAGGCCGCAGCAGGGCTGGAATGGCGCGGCTCGGAAGCCGCGCCGGGGCTTACTGGCCGGTGCGGACCTTGGACCAGGTGCGGGTGTACAGGCGCTCTGTCTTGCGGTCCTGCAGCACCGGGGTGGTCAGCATCTCCATCGTCGCCTCGGTCGGATAGACGGCGGGATTGCCGGTCAGCTCCGGGTCGATTTCGGCCTGGGCGGTGAGATTGGCGCTGCCGTAGCGGATGAAGTTAGCGTTCTGCGCCGACACCGAAGGCTGCAGCAGGTAGTTCAGGAAGGCATGCGCCTCTTCCACGTTCTTGGCATCAGCCAGGATGGCCAGGCCGTCAAAGTCCAGCAGGGTGCCTTCCTCCGGGATGATGTATTCCAGATTGACGCCATTGCCGGCCTCCTTGGCGCCATCGGCGGCCCAATAGGCGTCGCCGCTCCAGGTCAGGCCGAGGCAGGCATCGCCGTCGGACAGGGCGCCGATCATGGCGTCGGTGGAAATCTGGGCGATATTGTCCCGAATGGCGCCAATATGCGCCCCGGCGGCGGTGATCTGGTCCTTGTCGCTGGTGTTGGGGTCCTGGCCCATGTCGATCAGCGCGGCGCCGATCACGTCGATGGGCGAGTCCACGATCATCACGCTGCAATCTGCCAGCTTGCCGGAAATTTCCGGATCAAACAGCAGGTCCCAGGACTTGGGGTGATCCGCGCCCAGCCGCTCGGCCAGCTTGCCGGAGTTGTAAGCGATGCCGAATGTCCACCAGTTGTAGGGCACCAGGTATTCATTGCCGGGATCGAAGGTCTCGATCAGGCCGGCGATCTTGGGCCAGACGTGCTGCAGGTTGGGGATCTTCGACTTGTCGATCTTTTGCAGCACGCCGGCGGAGATCAGCCGCGCGGTGCCGGTGGAGGAGGGGACGATGATGTCATAGCCGGAGCTGCCCGCCAGCACCTTGGTTTCCAGCATCGCGTTGGAATCATAGGTGTCATAGGTGACGTCGATGCCGGTTTCCGCCTCAAACGCCTCGATGATCGCGGGGTCCAGGTAGTCGCTCCAGTTGTAGATCACCAGTTCGCCCTCCGCCGCAGCGGCGGCGCCCCAGATGGCAGTCGTTGCGGCCAGCAGACTGGTTGTCAGCTTGGATTTCATGGTTCCCTCCCGTGTTTGGTTTCTGTTTGCTTCTCTTTTGGGATGCGGGCCTCAGGCCCGCTCCGCTTCCAGTTCCAGCCCCTGGCCCAGCAGTTCGCGGGTGGCGCGCTCAACGCCTTCGGTCAGAATGTCGAACATGGTGTCGATCTGCGCTTCGGTGATCACCAGCGGCGGCGAGAAGATCGCCATGCTGCCGTAGGGGCGGACCATCAGCCCCAGTTCCTGGCAACGGGCGTCGATGACCGCGCCGATGGTGGCGTCGATCTCGGCGCTGGCCTGGCCGTCGCGGGTCAGCGAGCATTCGATGCAGCCCACCAGCCCCATGCCGCGCACATCCGCGATCAGCGGCAGCTCCAGCATCTGATGCAGGCGCTTCTGGAAATGCGGCGTCACCTTGCGGACATGTTCCAGGATGCCGTCGCGCTCGAAGATCTCGATGTTCTTGAGGCCTGCGGCGGCGCAGACCGGATGGCCGGAATAGGTGTAGCCGCTGGTGAAATAGACGTCCTTGGAGACATCGCCCTCGATGTCCTGGAACAGCCGGTCGGAGAAAATCGCGGCGCCCATCGGCGCATAGCCCGAGGTCAGCCCCTTGGCGCAGGTGATGATGTCGGGGGTGATGCCGAACAATTCCTCGGAGGCGAACCAGTGGCCGAGGCGGCCGAAACCGGTGACGACCTCATCCGAGATGTAGAGAACGTCATGCTTGCGGCAGATTTCCAGGCAGCGGCTGTGATAGCCCGCAGGCGGCACGATCACGCCGCCGGAGCCCAGCACCGGCTCCGCGATAAAGGCGGCGACATTGTCCGCGCCCAATTCCAAAATGGCGTTTTCCAGATCCGCCACCTTTTCATCCAGGAAGGCGTCGATGCCCATGCCCTGGGGGCGGCGGAAGGCGTTCACGTCCGGCAGGAAATGCGGAATGGACTGGTCAGTGTCGAACCACTGGCGCTCGCTTGGCTTGCCGCTGAGCGAGGCGGTCAGATAGGTGCCGCCGTGATAGGCATGCGCCCGGGTGATGATCCGCTTCTTTGACGGCTTGCCCAGCAGGTTGTTGCGGAAGTGGACAAAGCGGATGGCGGTGTCCACCGCGGTGGAGCCGCCGGTGGTGAAGTAGACCCGGTTGAGGTCGCCCGGTGCGCGCTCGGCGATGGCATGGGCGAATTCCGCGCTGACGGATGTGGCCTCGCTGAAGGGCGAGCAATAGGCCATCTTGCGGGCCTGCGCCGCCATCGCATCGGCGATTTCCGTGTTGCCGTAGCCCAGCTGCATGCACCACATGCCGCCGGGGCCGTCGATCACCTTGTTGCCGTGTTCGTCGTAGACATAGATGCCTTCGGCGTACTCGCTGAACGTCCTGTCGGCTTTTCCGGCGCCCTGGACTTCCAGCCCTTCCCACGGATGGAAGTAATTCTCCTTGTCCCAGGTTTTGAAGTTTTCGAAGTCGTTTCCAAGTTTGGTCATCTCGGCCCTCTGTCCGGAGTGTTGCTATCATGAATGAACGTTCATACATTATTCTTAAGTGAATGATCGTTCATTGTCGATGGAAATCTGTTGCAAACGCGGGCATGGTGCTGGAAAGGCAGCGGACCGGTGGCAAGAAAAAGAGGGGCGGGCAGATGGCAAGTGCCGAAGAAGCCAAGAAAAAGCGGAAGGTAGACAAGGATCTGCACCGGGAGGTCCTGCTGGAGGCCACTGCCAGCGTAATCCTCCGGCACGGCGTGAGCGGCGCCACGATCAGCCGTATTCAGGAGGAATCCGGGCTGTCGCGCGGCATGATCAACCTGCATTTCCAGTCCAAGGACAATCTGATTCGCGAACTCGCCATCCACATGACGCGGCAGTACAATGACGCCTGGCAGAGCTTCACCAGCCAGGCTGCCGCAGGGGTCAGCACGCCGGAAGATGCCGCCGCCCGCCTGCAGGCGCTGTTCGAAACGGATTTCTCAGAAGCGGTGCTCAACAAGCGCAGCGCCCGGCTGACCTTTGCCTTCCGCGCCGAACCGGATCTGCAGGCGCTGGGGCCCGGTTACATCGAAACCCGCGGAACCGCCCTGCATGACCATGTGCGCAGCTGCTGCCGGGTGCTGTGCGAAGCCTGCGGCACCCTGGGCGACCCCGAGAAAGTGGCCATGGCCATGATGTCCCTGCTGGAGGGGCTGTGGACCGATTTTCACGCCCATCCGGACGAGTTCAGCCGGGAAGGCGCGGTGGAAATCTGCCGGACCACGGCCCGGGCTTTTTTCCCGGGCTATTTCTGACCCGCATGTGCACGGAAGCGGCTTCTGGAGCAGCCCTGGCGCGGACCTGCCATCCGCGTCCGCAAGCCCGGGCGGTGCATCGCACTGCGAATTTGCCAATGACTCATAAGTTTGCACACCCATTCGATTCGTATCGACGTGGCGCCGCAAAAAGCTGTTATTAATCATCTGCTTGAGGATTCCTCTTCTGCTCACTGAGGCAAAAGCATGCACAGCAAACACATAAGCATGCACACCCTTGGCCAAGAAAAAGGGCCCGCGAATGCGAGCCCTCGGTGCAGCCTTTGATTTCACCGCATCTGCTGTGTCTTGCTGAATTTCTCTAGGAGCTTTGCCCTCTCGAAGATATCCCGATAGTCCGGCGCTGTGAAGGGTGATAGGCCTTTGTACGAAGACCGAAGTTCTGTTCGCACCTGCAGCAGCAGCTTTTAAGTGACACAGCAGATTTCACGAGAACGGACATTCCACGCTGCGCTGGAGAGAGCAATTCTAACTGTCTTTCACTTTAGTCTGGCTGCACCGGCAAGCAGCGTTTACGAAGCGGACTTCGGCTAAATCAATCTTGCTCGTCCGGAAAATACCCATGGCGCGGATGGGGTATCGACAGCTCCAATTCACAGGCACATTGTGTTGCTTTGGCGAACTCTGCGTCTTGAGTGGCTTTGAATCTTGCCTCGTATTTCCCCACTCCTTGTTTGGATCGCAAAGAAAGGCGGAACGTATTGCCCACGGTAGTTGACTGCGGTAGCCGCGGGTTCCGGAGTTTCATCAAATCGTGCCCAAGGTTCTGGGAACAGCATACCGTTCTCTTCAGGGCGCTTGCCTGGACTGCGCCCGCGTTCAACTGGCGCAGCCCGTTTGGCCAGTGGGTCAATCAAAAACCGAAGCGATCTGATCGACACTCACGCCTTCCTTGATCTCACGCAGCCTTGCATAGATCAGTGCAACGGAAACGCCGCTCAGGCCGGCACCCAGAGCCGAAGGAATGAGATAGGCAAGCGCCGCTACGAGCTGTCCCGACTCAACGGTGAGGCCTGCCGCAAAGGCCGCAATATAGTTAAAAATACCGATGCAAATCCCGATCAGGATCAGCACGCCGAGAATCGGCCAGCGGTAGTCTTTGGTAAGATCCGCGCTGCGCCCAAGGCCACCGAAACCGACACGCTCAATCACAACCGCGGGCGTAATCACAGAAAATACGGCATAGACATAAAGACCGGGAATGATCAGCGCGATACTCGCAACCGCCACCATCACACCCGCAATCAGGGAGAGAATGGCAATCGGAACAGCAGCCCGGATGGCCGGCGCCACATAGCGGCCAAGCTGGATCGTCCGCCCGAGTTTTGCATCATAAGCCAGCTGGACAAGCAGTGCGGCCGTCAAGCTGTAAAATGCTATTTGCAGCACTAACGCCATTACCCAAAGCCCAACCCCAAATGACGTGCTGAAGTCCGGCAGGGCGGTACCGAACACCACATCTACGCCGATCATCGCACCGCTGGCGAGCAGGCTCAGCAGGCTCGGCACCAAGGCCATGAGAGTGACCGGAACGAGGTGTTTAAAAAAGATCGAAAAACTCTCTCCCACAATGGCGCCGACGCCAAGCGACATCCGGCCATCAATATCAGCTGTACTCGACATAATAATCCTTCATTGTTGTTTTAGTCATTCACTGAGTGCGTGCCACTGGGCCGACACACGCAACAGTTTAATGATGTCATCATTGAAGCCGGAAAGGGCAATCCGCAAGTCCGTTGCGTGGCAAAGTAAAGGCATCGGCGGTCCGGCTTCAGGACGGAGCGTCTTTTGCGGTATAATGTTTGTCCTTGCGCTTCTCGCCAAACAGCTGACGCTGTTCCAGATGGGCGCGTTGCGCGTTGTAGAATGCCCTCAGAAACTCCAGCCTCTGGGCCGCGGGCACCTTGTTGGCATAGCCGATTTTTTGCCGAATCTTTTCAACCACAGCTTCAATGGTGGCGCCCTGCTTCAGGTCGCGCCCCCGTTCCGCACTCGCCTCTTGCGCGCGCAAGAGGGTTTCCAGGGTCTGCAGCTCAAAAGCGCCGTAGTGGTCAAGCTGGTGAGCCAGAAACACAAACCCCTCTTTGCGGCTGGTGCGGGGAGCGGGATTTCCGGCTAGATCCTGCAGCAAAACTGGCACCGGCTGATGGATGACATGGGTGCCTGCCATCAGGTCGCCCAGCCGTTGCCGGTACCGGTTGCAAAGCGGCACCATCAGCCCTGCGGCGATCCAGCCAAGAGCCAGCCCCGAGGCCAGCGGAGTTGCCGCATCAAGCGTCAGCAGCAAGGTTGCAGGCAGAAAAATTTCGGCTTCCTTCATCAGGTTGCGCAGCACCAGCGCATGGGTGCTGAGCGATTTACCGTCGTGCGAAATGACTTTGATTTTCATCAGCCGCTTGCCAACGGTCTGGCCATTCCAGGCAAGCTCGGCCAAGACGTAATAAGGCACCCGGATGATGAAGAACATCAGGCTCCCGATGGCCATAAGCGTTTCCGGGGCGCTGAAGCCCAGGGATGCAACAAGGATCAACAGGCAAACTGCAGCAACCAGGGTAAGGATGACATCCGTGATCTGCGCGGCCAGCCGCACTCCCAGCCCGGCCACTTCCAGCTTGAGGGGCACGCCCTCGGGCGGCACCAGCTCTCCTGCCGGGGGGGTGGCTCTGCTGTTCTTCCGCCACCGCAACTTCATGGGCGCGTCCTTCCGCCCAGGGTAAACCAAGCAAGCCAGCACAGGCCTATCCCCCAACCAAGCGCATAGCGTGCGACCATGTCTTGGACGAGCTGTCTGCCGACCCCCTCCAGAAGAGCGGCGGCGACCAGCATGACCGCGGCCACCAGCGCCAGTTTGGCGGCATCCCGCCCGGCGTGGTACAGAGCCCGTCTACGGGTTCGGTCACCGGGAAACAAAACCGCCGCACCCAATTGCAGCCCGCCGCCGCATGCAATGCAAATCGCGGAAATTTCGGTGACACCGTGGATGGACAGCCAGCCGCCTAGGTCAGCGCCCAGTCCGCGCTCTGCATGCAGGGCATAGAAAGCGCCCAACACCAGGCCGTTGTAGAACGTCAGAAGGATTGCCGGGGCGCAAAGGAACACCCCCAGCCCGAAGACAAAAATGGCAATGCGGGTGTTGTGCGAGAACAGGGTTGTTGCAAAGGCACCCAGGCCGGAGGCCGACGGGTCCTCGTCATAAATCACCCGGCGCAGCTCCTCAGTGGTCGAGGACGGGCCGCGGCCGTCGGCAAGCTCCGGCGGCAAGAAAACATGGTACCAGGAGGGGTTCTCCAGATACAGCTGATAGCCGGCCAGCACCCCCATCCCCATACACAGAAAGCCGATGGCAATGAACAGCCACGACCTGCGCATCGCTTGTGGTGCGCCTTGGGTAAAGAACTTGCGGAACAGCCCGCCCAGCCGTTCCTGCGGCGCGTAGACCGACAGGTAGGCCCGGGCGGTCAGCGCCTCCAAGTAATTCAGCAGCCCCTTGTCCAGCGAGATTTCCCGGGCAATCGCCAGCGAAGTCGAGGCCTGCCGGTAGAGCGCAGCAAGATCGCGCGCTTCGGCAAATTCCATCCGCTGCAGGCCGTCGCGCTCAGCCCGGGCGACCAGCGCTTCGAGCCGCTGCCAACCGGCTTCGCGTTCTTTCCGGAACCGGGCTGAACGGATGAGATCGGCTTCGGACATCAGATCATCTCCCGTGCCTTGATTTCCAGATATGTAGAGATCAGCCTGCCTGTGACGGTTTCTGGCGTGGCATCCAGCACCGTGATGCCCAACCGGGCCAGCCGTTCAAGCACCAGTCGGCGTTCGCTGATCGCCTGGTTCGCTGCCACCAGGAGGGCAACGCCATCTAGATCCTCGGGCGGGGTCTCCACCAGGGTACCGGCTGCCGGGTCGCGGATGGCGACAAAGATCAGCAGATGCCGCTTGGACAGAATGGCCAGGTTTTCCACCAGCAGCTCAGCGGAGGTCGTGTCGATGAAGTCAGTGAAAACGATGATCAGGCTGCGTTTTGGGGTGCGCGCATTCAGTTCGGTCAGTGCAAGGGTATGATTGGTCTCTTGCCCGGAATAGGTCAGTCCGGCGCTCCAGCTGCGCAGCCGTGCAAAGCCCTGACGCCCCTGCGTCGGCGCCACAAAGGAACGCGGCCGGACGTCATAGGCATAATAACCTACCTGGTCGCCGCCGATGGCCGCCGCCCAGGCCACTGCAAGCGCCGAGGTCACCGCGTGGTCAATTTTGGGAAGGTCGGCGATCTCCTCGCGCATCAGGTAGCCGTTGTCGAGTGCCACGATCACGTGGTGGTTGCGCTCAGCGCGCAGTTCCCGGGCAACCAGTGACCGGCGTTTGGCCGACCGTTTCCAGTCGATGGATTTGACGTCCATGCCCTGAACGAAATCGCGAAGCTGGTGAAACTCCGAGCCCTCGCCGATCGCCCGGTTTTCCTTGACCCCGTAGAGGGCTGATTGCACCGTTGTGGCGATCTCCCCCGACTGCACCAACCTGATGTTGGGGACCACCCGCACCTCAAGGTCGAATTCTAGCCGCGGCACAAACTCAAACAGTTTCAGCCGCGACATCCAGCGCAGCCAGATGTACTCAAAGGCCCAGACCCCGCGCTGCACGCCGCGGCAGGCGGTTTCAGCGATGCCGGTGCCGTCTGCTTGCGGCACAAAGGTGATTTCGGCGGCGCCGCTCAAGCCCTCGGGCCAAGCCAGTTGCGCCCGCAGGCCGGCAGGCATCCGGGGGATTTTCAGCTTTAGCGTCTTGCTCTCACCGATGAAAATCTCCGTTGCCATGCCGTAGCTGAGCTGTTTCCTGCGCGAGAAGGACAGCAGCAAATCAGCCGCAGCAAGAATTGCAAGCAGCCCCCAGGGTGCTAGCGCGATCTCGCGCTGACCATTGGCAAAGACGATACTCAGCATCGACACCAGCAGTGCAATGCAGGAGGCAATCAGAAGTCGGGGCGAAGGGCGGATCAGCGGGGGGCCTCGATCTGGTTGAGGATGTTTTCAAGCACCATAGCGGAACTGCGGCCTTCGATCTCGGCCGACGGCCCCAGAACAACGCGGTGGCGCAGCGCCGGGACAAACAGCCGCTTGACGTCGTCGGGGATGGCAAAATCGCGCCCGCTCAGTCCCGCCAGCGACCGGGTCGCCGCCGCCAGTGCATCGGCGGCCCGGGTCGATGCGCCAAAGGCAATCTCGGAGCTTTCCCGCGTGGCACGGACCAAGCGCAGGATATAGGCTAGGATATCGTCGTCCAGAATGATCCCGTCAATCAACGCCCGGCTGTCGGCCAGGGCCTGAGCATCGAGGGTTTTTGCCAGGCCGCTGGTCTCCATCCCGGATTCCATTGGCGCCCCGGCGTGCTGGCGTAGAATGGCCATTTCGACGCTCTCCGGCGGGAAATCGATCTCTAGCTTGAACAGGAAGCGGTCCAACTGCGCTTCGGGCAGAGGATAGGTCCCTTGCTGCTCGATCGGGTTCTGGGTTGCGACAACGATGAATTCGCGGCCCAGCGAATGGTCGGTGCCATCAATGCTGACGGTGCGTTCGTTCATCGCCTGCAGCAGGGCCGCTTGGGTCTTGGGAGGAGCCCGGTTTATTTCATCCGCCAGCAGAACCTGAGTAAAGACCGGCCCCTGGGTTAGTACAAACTCATTGGTCTGGAAGTTGAAGATTGAGGTGCCCAGGACGTCGCCTGGCATCAGGTCGGGCGTGAACTGGATGCGCCCGAACTCCAGGTCCATAGCGGCTGCAAAACTGCGGGCGAGCAAGGTCTTGGCGGTGCCCGGCGGGCCTTCCAGTAGCACGTGGCCGCGCGCAAACAGCGCGATCAGGAGCATGTCCACCGCCTCTTTCTGTCCGAGAACGGTTTTCCCGATCTCGGACCTCAGAGCATCGGACCGGCTTTGCAGAGTTTCAAGTGTCATGGATTATCTGCTCCAATAGCGCTTCAAGTTCATCAACATGTTGGATTGCCTCCGCCGGCGAGATCCGCGGTTGGAGGCTTTGAATTGCTGTCAGGACGCTCTCCAGAGCGGCCGCGCGCCCGGGATGGCGGCGCGCGACATATCCCAAAAACGCCTTAGGCTCGGCGTAGTGCCGGGAATGCGCAGGGCCAAACAGCGCCGCTGCCGTAGCCGCCAGCCTGGCATGTGCATAATCGCTGACCAAGGCTCCGTCCTGGTTGCAAAGCCGCATCAGCCGGGCCCGTGCCTGAAGCGCCAGCGCCTTGCCGCTGCTGGCGGCTGCGGACTCGTGGCGCACCGGGCCATAGCGCAGCCAGGAACGCCAGACGAAAAGACCCAGTGTCAGTGACCCGCCCAGCCAAAGGATGTTAAACGGCGGCTCAAAAAAGCGTTTGAGATCGGCCCAGCTGCGTTCGCGGCGCACGCCGCGGTCCGGATCGGTCAGCCACATTCCGCGGCTGTAGTCTATCATTACATTGCGCCCGCCGGCGCGCGCTGCCAGCAAATCCCGTGCAATTGCGGCGTTGTCAGCCATGCGAAGCCCGTGATTGTTCAATAGATCGGGATCGGACAGCAACAGAAGCCGCATGCCCTTTGTCTTGCTGAGCGCTTTGCCCTTGGACACGGAACAGTCCGCCAGCAGCATTGCGTCCTGCGTACCGATCAACGGCGTGCAGCCAGGGCTCGTGAACATCTGCGCCGCATAAACCCGGGCAAACATCGCTTGGCCGCTTTCCGCTGTATAGCTGAAGTCGCTGAAGGGCACGCCTGCATCCACTATCTTTGCGCCGGTTTGCCCGGTCATGGCCTGCAGCAGCTTTTCCGCCGCAGAGCGGTCGTTCAGCAGGACAGGATGGGCAACGCCTGCCAGACGCATGCCGCTGCGCCATTTCGGTAGCACCGCAAGCGTTTGCACCCGGCGGGTCTTTTCCAGAACTGCCTCCATTTCCAGATCGTATTCGTCCTGCTGAAACAGCAGCTCGGTCTTGGTCGCAGGATGGCTGCGGGGGCTGTCCGGTACAGTGTCGTAAAGCGGCAGCAGCAGCAGCCCAACCGAGTTCTGGTCAACCTGCCAGCCGCCAAGAAAACTCTGCGCGCTTACGCCTTCGGATGCGAGCCAGGTCTGCAACCCATCGAACCCGGAGGGAGACGCCCTCAGTACCTGCTGGCGCTGCGAGAGGGCGTAGAACACCACAAAGAGGAGCAGCGCTCCAAAAGCAGCAATCGCCAGTGTTTCAAGCCGCAGCCTGTTCTGGGGTGTGCCAGGTTCGCGCAGGCTCATGCACGGACCTTAGACTGCAGCAACAGCCGGATGTCTGCGACATGCGACTGGAATTCCTCTTCGCTCACGTCCCTGCCGCCGAAATGCACCCGTTCGCTGGCGTGAACAAGGCTGTGCAGCGCGCTCATGTAACTTTGCTCCGCCGGCAGGTGCCGCAAGGCTTCGCGCGCCGTCCAGCTGCGCTGCAGCAGCACACCATTTGCTGAAACCGCTGACGCCAGTGCTGACTGGGCCAGCTGAACCAGGGCCTCCCGCCGGTCTTGAAGACTCAGAATGCTGGCCAGGTTGCTTGGCGCTGCCGCGGCCAAAGTTCCACTGCCGCGTGCTATCCCGCCGCGTTCCCGCGCAATGTTCCCCGCATCCCGGCCCAGCGAGACTGAGATGCTTCCGCCGAAACGGGTAAAGACATAGGCAATTGCCAGCAGCACCGCGGCAGAAATCACAAAGGCCGCAATGTCTATGCTGCCCAGTGACCATTCGGTTTTCCGGTCAGGCTGCTCAGCCGGCGCCTTTGGTTCCTGCCCGGTCTCCATCGGAGGCGGCGGGTTGGAAGGGTCGAAATATGCGACATCCGCATCTATGCCGCGGAACCTGATTGCCTGCAGATACGCCCTCCCGCTCTCCCCAATCTCCGGCGGCGTCTCGGAAAACTGCTGCGCAGAACTCCAATGAGGCATTGCGAAAAAGCTGGCAAAGAAGAGCAGTCTAATAATAGAAATCATGTGAATGTGGATAGATGAACCGTTTTACGCGATCAATCGATACATGTATTCAGATCGCAGTGTACAGCATTTGATGACAGACCGCCGGCAGGCGGTCGGCCGACGTTAAGACAAACCGCCGCGACCGTTACTTTTGCTCCAACCGGGCATTCGCCAGGTTAGCACGAGCGCCGGTTTGCGACACCGACCGAACAGGAGCCATCCACCCCATCCCGTCAGTGAGAGTTCCTGGTCTCAGAAATGCTGAGAGCTGCCGGAATGTCCGCATTTCCTCCTACCGGATACAGTAGAAATTCGGCAGCGCAGCGGATTGGCGCACTGCGTGCGTGCGCAGCAAATTTTCAGCACTTCCGGTGTGGGCTCGTTCCGGTCATCCGTCGCGCCAGGCGTGAATGACGGCAGGCATGCACCGAAGCTGATTGCCGACATTCAGGCGGTTCTCACATTGGCGATTGTTCCGCGCCGCAGCTTGGCAAAGTGAAGCCAAACCGTCGGGCTCGGATAAGCGGGCCGCATGGTGTTTGGATCTCAGTCCAACAGCAGGCCGAGGCCGTTGCCGTTGCGTATCGCAGCAACCTTGGCCCGGCCCAGCCGCTTGGTTAGCACCCGCAAAGGGTAACCCAGGAACTTGCAGGAACAGATACGGGCGCCGCTCTCTCGGTCGTTCAGAACCAGCCGACCTAAGTAGAAGCCCAAGTCGAACCCTTTGCCCGCAAGCCGGCGGCGCAGGCCAGCCCAACTGGTGGATTGCCGAAATACCGGTTCCAGAACCATGCGCAGTAAAACCCCGGTTTCACAATCGAGACGATTGCTGTCTTCCGGTCCGCGCCACCGGGTCTGCAATGGACCGGTTTCCGTGATTAGATCGGGTTGATACATCATTCTTCGATCCTCCGATGCCGCACGCGGCGTCTCCTGATGCGAAAGTGGCAAAGCGTGGCCTGGGTACCCATATCCCGGCGTTGCAATGCGTGAACAAGTCTTGCCGCGGAGCCGTGAAACGCGCGTGGTTACGGCAAACGTCGTGCAATCACGGTTCCAGATTGAAGAAAACTCGGTGAGACAGATTTCGGAGAATCTTAACCGTCAGATTCGGATTGGTTTTTTTAGAGAAAAAATTTCCAACTACGCGGGCGCGTAGCAGAACTTCAGGGCCAAGCTGCCGCTGATCTGTTGCGATACGTTCCGGGAGTTACAGTCTGACGTGCCGGAGTTGATACACTGGTCAGCCCCGGATCAATTCAAGCCCCCGCAGCAAAGGCGCTGGCCAGGCCATCCATGACCTGCACACGATAACGGATATCCTCTGCCTCCGACAGAAAGCACAGGTGCGGGCCTGTTATGGTGAGAAGAACCATCCCGACACTGCGGCGATTGTCGTCGGAAATCACGAACAGGCCCTGGCCAGGGCCGCGGTAGCGATGCTCTTCGATGAAGCCGGGGAGGGCTTCGCTCTCAGGCCAGTGGGCGGACTTGGTCGTCGGCAGCATGCGCGCCAGCGTCGGAGCGTCCTGTTGCCGGGCCGGGCGGAGCGACAGGTTGCCTGCCAATAATATCGGGGGATGCAGCAGGTGCCATTGTTCGGGCGCCATGACGTAGTCAAGGCAAGGCTCGGAGGTTTGCGTGCCGTGAAAGAACATGCGCCGTGCGGCGGGGCAAAGTGAAAATCCAAGTCCGGTCAGAAGTGCGCGCGACGCGGTATTATCTGCATGACACGTGGCGATCAGGGGCGGACCAGCGTTGGCAAAGCGGGCCGTAATTGCCAGTTTCAGCGCCCGCCGCATCAGACCCTGGCGCCAAAATTCCGGTGCCAGCCAGTACCACAGTGATGCACCGATGCAGAGCCCGCCCGCCACCCTGTCCTGGTATTCGATGATCCGCAGGTTCTCGCCGGGATGCGCGCCATGGGCCAGAAGCTGGCGCGCTGCCTCGGGCCCGAAAGGCTGGGCGACCGCGGCCAGCCAGCGGGCGACGCGGATATCGTTGAAATGCCGGCTGACAACGGTCTGGTCCGCCGCGATCAACGGGCGCAGGCGCAGGTCGCCCTTGGTCAGAATGTCAGGAAGACTATCCATCATCCCGTGTTGTCCGGCTGCGGTTCCCTGCCAGATGAGCGCAGAACAGGCACCCAAATCAAGCCAGTGATTCGGATGCTTATCATGTTCGGAAAAATTTTCTGCGGCGCGGCGAAATAGGCTTCGAAACAGGCTGTTACACAGAGGCGCGCAAAACGTAACGCAATTTTACACATTTTCGGAACGGCCCGCGGAAACAGCAGAAAAACGCGGCTTCCGGCCCTTTCTGATTGCGTCAACGTGCCGCTCGGATACCCTGTGTGCCACCCGGAAAAACGGGGCCCGTGGGAGGGTGGCCAATGCAGAAAATCTCAAGCAGGCAGCGCAACAGATCACTGGGGGCTTTAGTTCGGCCGGCCGGAGTCCGGCGCCCCGGGCAGGAAGTCCCAGATCGCGGAAAGATCGCTGACCATGCGCAGATGAACCTGCCGGAGAAGGTCGCTCTTGAGAGGATCGTTCAGGTTTTCAACGGCCTTGCGCGCCGCCTGCATGTCCAGAGGATCGCCAGTTTCCAGCGCGCGGTCGATGGCGTCGCGGCAGCTCCGGCCGACACCTTCGGCGGCGCTGCAAACATCCTTCAGCGCCCGGAAAAAGCGGAGATCGGCGGGATCTGTCATCGGATTTGCCTTTCGCTGCGAAAACCGGCGCCGGTTTACAGGGGGCGCCCATGACAGGTCAATCACGCAAAACCGGCGATATCCTTATGGACCGGGTAAAGACCATCCAGGCGATCGCCCAGGCCAATACCGAACAGCTGCGGCTGAACCAGAAGGCCAGCGGCCTGATGGTACTCGACATGAAGGACGTGCGGGACGGGGTCGAAGACCACGCCCACGAGGAAGCGCAGGCGCAGAACGACGCGGCGCTCAAGGAAAACACTGAAACGATCAACCGGCTAGAAGCCATGCTTTCCGCCCTGGACGAGGAGTTGGGAGCAGCGATGAAGGAGCAAAGCTGAATGACACAGCACAAGCCGCCGCAAGCAATGACGCTTTTCGACTTGATCGCCCGAACATGGGACGTGAAGACCGAGGTGCGCGCGCTTCAGTTCAATGCAAAGGGGACGTCCCTGGCCGCGCAACTGGCCGATGGTCAAATTGCCTTTGTCTCGGTCCAGGACGCCGAGAGCCCGGACAGCCGGGTGCGGGTTGAGGCCGATACCGGGCGGTCGAGCATCCGACCCCGGTCCAAGCCGCTGCCGCCGCCGGTGTTCAGCGAGGCGCCCGTGGCGCGCGCTGATGTGCAAATGTGCCGACTTGGTGATCAGGGCTTTGCCTTTCCCCATGCCGAAACGGGTGTCCTGTGGCGCGCAACCGCGCGAGGTCAGACCCTGGCGATGAATGCGGCGCGCCAGGACGCGGTCACTGCGTTGGCAGCCCTTTCCCGCTCTGGCCAGGTGGCCGTAGCGCATGGGACACGCCTGGCCCTGGTGGCCGAAACCGGCGGGGCTGAGGTGGCGGGTATCAAGCTGGATCACGGCGCTACCCGGATTGCAGTTTCTGGCGATGAATCCCTGTTGGCCTGCTGGGGTGCGGGTCAGGTGAGCATCGTCCGTACCGAAGACATGACTTGCCAGGCGCAGATCATCTGCGACGGCAAGGTGCTGTGCCTCGAATGGTCGCCCTGCCAGCGCTGGCTGGTGGCGGGCTGCGAAGACAAGGCAGTGCTACTGGTCGATGTGACCTTGGGCGCATCGGACCGGATCGTCGATTTCCCGGCACCGGTTTTGTCTGCGCAGTTTAGCGGCAAGGCCAAGGCGGTCATCGCCTCGGGCGCGTTTCGGGTTGTGGGGTGGTCCTTGCCGGACCTGCCGTTCGGAGACTACGCCGGTGCGCCGATCGAGACCGGAAAGCCGGGGCTGACGATTGTCGACTGGGTGGCGGTGCATCCCAAGCGGGATCTCTGTGCGGTTAGCTACGGCTCTGGCCTCGTCATGCTGTGCCGCATCGGACACCCGGATGAAATGCTGGTGCGCGAAGGCACAGGAGCGGCGGTTTCTGCGCTGGCCTGGTCCGACGACGGCGCGCATCTGGCTATCGGCGGGGAGGACGGCAGCCTGTCGATCGCCACCTTCCCCAAGAACATGTTCAAATAAATGCCCAGGGAGGGAGATCAATGACACAAGCGCTATCCGCCGAAGAACAAAGCAAGGACCGTTTTTTTCAGCAACTCGCCAAGGTGGCGGAGGAGATGGTTGAGGAACACGGCAAGGATTTTGCCGCTGGCGCGCTGGTTCTGGCCGCGCGCTGGGTGGCGGAAAACCGGCTCGGCAAACCCGAAGACTTGCAACACTAGTGGTGTTTGGCTGTCTTCGGTGTGTTCGCGGGCGGCGCCGATAGGCTCTGAATCTGATTGATGATGATTTTGCTCATCGGAGCGGCCAGCGCGGCAAGCGGGTTGGCCGAGGGAGTGGAATTTGCCGCCTTAGCGAGTGCGCCGGTCAAGTCGGGTTCAAGCAATTGCGAAAAGGCACAAAGCTCATGAATGCGAAAGGTTGCAAAATGCAGGCTGTCCCCATTCACCAGCACTGCGCCCTGTTGACGCCGCGGCGCTTCGGTTTTGAGCGCGTTGCTGTGGACCGCCGCACCCAGCGTGGTCAGTACCGATTTTCGCCACTTGGCGTAATCGGTGTCGTCGGAATAGTCGATGCCCACTTCATAGAGCTTTTCGGAAATCGCGCGGAAGGCACGGCCCCCGGCAATGTGGCGGCGCCAGAAATCGCTGGCCTCCTCTGCGCTGCGGCAGGCGGCGAAACGCTCCGCCAGTTTGCGGCGGATCAGGATCACCAGTGCCATGTCCACGTCTTCCGACAGCGACCGGGCGATTTGCATCGCGGGCATCGGCAGGTCAGTCAGCGCCAGAAGGCGCAAGGCTGCAAGCTGTTCGGTCAACCGGGCAGAGAGCGCCGCCAGCCCGTGCCATTGCGCCGCGTTCAGCCCGTCGGTCTGGTGCTGACGTCCGATAGCCGCGGCCTCATGCAGCGCCCGGGCCCAGAGCACCGCCTGATCGTAGAGAAACACCAGGTCGACATCGGTGCTGGCGGGCGCCGCCTCGACCCGAGGCAGAGCGCGAAACCCCGGCAGGCTGCGCAGGCCCACGCGCCAGCCATGGTCGAAATCCAGACCGGCGGCGGACCAGAGTTGCCGCACCCGTGCCAGGAGCTGGGGCGAAACGCCCGGATAGGACAGTTCCGGCGCGGCACCGTCGAGCGGGATAATGCCACCGTTGGGGGAATGCGGGCTCATCTTGCTGCTTTTCAATGGTTTCTTTTTCTCAGGATAGCGCGGCGCCTGGCCTCGGGGCCAGCGTTTTGTCGGCTGTCCGGGCAGGAGGCGGTGCCATGCCTTTGAAGACTCAGTTGCGAGTGAAACACAGCCAAGTGTTCCGGCTGGGTCAGGTCGTGACCCTTTTGCAGATGTCTGCGGCCGAACTCGATGAGCATCTGGCCGCAGAGGCGCAGGCGAACCCGATGCTGGTTTTGCGCCAGCGCCGGGCCGCCGGGATGAGCGCCACGGATGTGCTGGAAATGACCGCGGTGGAACAGGCAAACAGCCTTTATGATCATGTGTTCCGCGAATTGGCCGGCCTGATCGGTCAGGGCGGGTTGATGGAAAAACTCATCACCGCGCTCATTGCGGAACTTGAGCCGTCGGGCTGGTTGGCGCGCGCACCGGCGGAGATTGCCGAAAGCTTGGAGTTGAGTGGGGAGTTGGTGGAAACCGCGTTGCGAGTAGTCCAGAAACGCGTCGACCCGGCGGGGCTGTTCGCGCGCGATCTCATAGACTGCCTGCGGTTGCAGCTGGAAGACCAGGACGTGATGACCGAGGACATGGAGATGGTGCTGGATCATCTTCCTGCGCTGGAAAGCGGCGGCCCGGCGGCACTGGTCCGGGCGACCGAACTGTCGCGGGATAGGGTGCAGGATTGCCTCGCGCTGCTCCGTCGGCTCGACCCGAAACCGGGCAGCGCCTTTGTCTCGGATCCGACGCTTACACGTGAACCCGATGTCCGGATCACGCCGTCAGGCGAGGGCTGGGAGATCGAATTTCTGTCGTCCTGGCAGGGGGATATCGAAATCGCCAAGCTTCCGCGGGGTGGTCGCGCAAGCGAGGCTAGTGAAGCGCTGGCCAAGGCGCGGGCGCTGAAACATGCGCTCGATATGCGGGTGTCGGCGCTGAAAGAGGTGGTGGGCGAAATCGTGGAGCGCCAGGGCACCTATTTCCGCTTTGGCGATCGCGCGCTGGCACCGATGACGCTGTCCGAGATTGCGCGGGAAACCGGATTTCACCTCAGCACCGTCAGCCGAGTGCTGAACGGTTTGCTGATCGAAGGTCCGAACGGCATTGTTCTCGCGCGCAACCTGTTCACCGGCACGGCGTCGGCCCAGGCTACCCAGTCCAAGCCGCAAGTCCAGGCGCGCATTCGGGCGCTGCTGGCCGGCGAAGACCCGAAGAAGCCGCTGTCCGACCGGCGGCTGACGGCCATTCTGCAGTCCGAAGGGATCGCGGTGTCGCGCCGTGTCGTGTCCAAGTACCGGCAGGACATCGGCATCCACGCCGCCGCGAAGCGTCGGCTGCGGGCCTGACACAGCAACCCCTCGGCGCTGTACTGCTCCACAGAAGCAGGCATCCGCGTGCGGTCGCAGACCCGCAGGTTTCCGGCATGCTGCAATGCAGAAGATCCAAAATATTTCAGAGGTTTGCCCTGACAGGTGCGGTGCTTTCTGGGCGCTCGGTCCGGGGGGTATAACGCAGGTGTTTCAGCAGATGTAACGAAGCGTAAAATTCCTGAAACGGCGATTGTAACGTTTTGCGACAATCTGTCCAAAGGCCTCCACCGGCGTCGGCCTCAAGCAAATTGTCCCGCGAAGAACTTATCGAAAAATAATATTCAAAATCAGTCGGGTAGTGAATTTTTCTGCGCAACTTCGGGCGTCTGCCGAATTCTGGAACCGGCCTTGCCTGAAGAGAACCACAAGACGCCAGCGCCCGGACAGGACGCTCAAAGAACGAAGGACAGGGAGAGAGACCAGCCGCCGCCGCGATGCAGCGGGCGTGTCAAACTTCTCAACCTTTGCCGAGAACCGGTGCCTCAAGGGGCGCCAAACCGAAACGGCAAAAGCCGCCAACCGGGCGCCGGGCGACTGGCGCCAGAGCTTTAAGGAGGCTCATGGCATGACTTTGACGCTCAACAAGATCACGTCCCAACGTGGTATCTCGGTAGGGGAGGCCACCAAGAAGATCTCCGATCTCGGATGGAATCCGTCCTACGTCCAGGAAGCCGCCACCTTCCCGACTGACTACAAGATCACCAAGGCCCCGCGCGACCCGATGAAACAGGTCCTGCGCTCCTACTTCCCGATGGAAGAGGAAAAGGACAACCGTGTTTACGGCGCGCTCGACGCGGCGCTGCGCGGCGACATGTTCCGCAATGTAGAGCCGCGCTGGATCGAGTGGATGAAGCTGTTCCTGGCAATCATTCCCTTTCCCGAAATCTCGGCCGCCCGCGCGATGGCAATGGTCGCACGGATCTCTCCCGGCGAGGATCTGCGCACCGGCTTCACCATGCAGATGGTCGATGAATTCCGCCACTCCACGATCCAGATGAACCTGAAAAAGTGGTACATGGAGAACTACATTGACCCGGCGGGCTTCGATATTACCGAGGAAGCCTTCGGCAAGTGCTATGCCACTACCATCGGCCGCCAGTTCGGCGAAGGGTTCATCACCGGCGACACCATGACTGCCGCCTGTATGTACCTGACCGTGGTCGCGGAAACCGCTTTCACCAACACGCTCTTCGTGGCTATGCCGTCCGAGGCAGCGCGGAATGGTGACTATGCGCTGCCCACCGTGTTCCTGTCGGTGCAGTCGGATGAAAGCCGTCACATCGGCAACGGCCACTCGCTTTTGATGGCCGCGCTGAAGGAGCCGGAGAACCATCTTCTGCTGGAACGCGACCTGCGCTACGCCTTCTGGCAGAACCACGCCATCGTTGACGCCGCCATCGGCACGTTCATCGAATACGGCACAACCAACCGCGACAAGGAAAAGGAATCCTATGCGGAGATGTGGCACCGGTGGATCTTCGAAGACTACTACCGGACCTACATGCTGCCGCTCGAAAAATATGGCGTGAAGGTTCACCACGACGACGTCCAGGAAGCCTGGAAGAGGATCACCGAAAAGAACTACGTCCATAAGGTCGCCCAGTTCTTTGCCGTCGGCTGGCCCGTCAACTTCTGGCGCATCGAAGCCCAGACCGAGAAGGACTTCGAGTGGTTCGAGCACAAGTACCCGGGCTGGTACGCCGAGTTCGGCGAGTTCTGGAAGTGGTACGCAAAACTGTCAAAGCCGGGCGAGAAGGTCGTCACCTTCAATGAGGAAACCGGCTACGTCTATCCGCATCGCTGCTGGTCCTGCCTCGTGCCCTGCCTGATCCGCGAAGACATGGTGGTCGATGAGATCGACGGGCAGCTGCACACCTTCGCCCACGAGCTGGATCGCTGGACCGCGGTCGAGGCCTTCTCGGACGAATACCAGGGCCGGCCGACCCCGGCGATGGGCAAGTTCTCGGGCAAGCGTGAATGGGAAACCGTCTATGACGGCTGGGACCTGGCTGATGCCATCAAGGATCTCAATTTTGTCCGCGAAGACGGTGAAACCCTGGTGCCACAGCCGCACCTGCGGTTCGACAACAAGGACATGTGGAAGCTGGAGCATGTCCGCGGCCACACCCTGGCTTCGCCGCTGAAAGCGCTGCGCGCCATGTCGCCCAGCGATCGCGAAGCGCACATCGCCGAGTATCGTGCAGGCTTCACTATCAATCCCTGCAACTGATCACGACCATTGCCTGGGCCGCGAGAGCGGCCCCGGCACCCCCCGCTAGCACGGGAGAGGGAGGAGACAACAATGACGGACATCTACAACGTGCGCCTTGAGCCGGTCGGCGTGGAGTTCGAGGTTGAGGACGGTGAATACATCCTCGACGCCGCCTTTCGCCAGGGCATCGCGCTGCCGCATGGATGCAAAGAGGGCCAATGCTCGGCTTGCAAGTGCGTCCAGCTCGACGGCGAGACCGAGATGGAGAATTATTCGACCTTCGCGCTCAACGACATGGAAAAGGACGGCGGTCATATTCTGATGTGCCGCTCTCTGGCGCTCAGCGATCTCGAGATTGAACTGCTGAATTACGACGAAGAGGTTCTGTCCAAGAGCATCCCGGTCAAGCAGTACACCGGCCGGATCACCGATTTCCAGAAGCTCACCCATGATATTCGCGGAGTCCAGATCGAACTGGATGCGCCTTTGAAATTCTGGGCGGGTCAATATGTCGACATCACGGTCAAAACCGAAGAAGGGGAGGAGATTACACGCTCGTTCTCCATGGCAAATCCGCCGAGCGAAACCGAAAAACTCGGCTTCATCATCAAGAAATACCCCGACGGACGGTTCAGCAACGAACTCGACGACGGCGGCATCAAGGCCGGAGCAAAAGTCAGCATCGAAGGCCCCTACGGCATGTGCTTCCGGCGCGAAGAGCGGCAAGGACCCGTGATTCTCGTCGGTGCCGGCTCGGGCATGTCGCCGGTCTGGTCAATCCTGAATGACCAGGTGGCCAGTGGCGAAGATCGTCCGATCTACTTCTACTATGGTGCTCGCACGCAGGACGACCTGTTCAAGCTCGACGAGATAAGCGCCATCACCGATGCCCATCCCAATGTCGAATTCATCCCCGTCCTCAGCCATGAGGAGGAGGGCAACGGATGGGCCGGTGCGCGCGGCTTCGTGCATGAATACGTGGATACGCACCTGCGCGAGCTGGGGATCGACGGCGAGGGTGATGTCTATGCCTGCGGCCCGCCGCCGATGATCGACGCTCTGACGCCGGTGCTCTTCATGCACGACTTCGATACCGACCGCATCTTCTACGACAAGTTCACGCCCACGTCCGGTTCTTCGGGCCACTGACGGCCCGAACGCTCGTGACGTGAACGAAACCTAAGGGAGGCAATCATGCCAGCAACATCAAGCTCAGTCGGATCCGGTGCCGCCGGTGCCGCGGAATTCGTCGGTTCCAAGAGCCGCAAGTACAATTACTTCGAACCGCGCGGTAAGCGGGCGACCCACTACGAGGATGTCACCGTCGACGTCCAGCCCGACCCCGAACGCTACCTGATCCAGAACTGGATCATCGAGTTCGAGGGGGGCAAGGGCGGCGGTGCCTACCGGAAGGACAACACAGCGGCGCTGTCGTCGAACTGGCACGCTTTCCGTGCGCCTGACCAGGAATGGGAGCGGACCCACTACCAGCGCCAGTCGAAGATCGAGACCATGGTGCAGAACGTGATCTCGAACGCCCGGAAGGCCGGCGCGCACAAGGTATTCGACAAGAACTGGCAGACCATCCTTCAAAAACACCTGGGCGCGTGGAAACACGCCGAATTCGGCCTCGGCACCTCGCTCATGCAGGCGCAGCGCTACGGCTATACCCAGATGATCAACAACGCCACGCTGACCAATTCCTCCTACAAGATGCGCCTGACCCAGGACATCACGCTCTACCTGGCCGAGATCGGCATGGACATCGAAGGCTGGGATGACACCCTGGGCAAGAAGGTGTGGCTGGAAGATCCCATCTGGCAGCCCTGCCGCGAGGCGATCGAAACGATTATGGGTTCGGAAGACTACCTCGAGCAGTATTTCGCTATCAACATCATCTTTGAGCCGATGGTGGGCGAGCTGATCCGCTCGGGCTTCTTCATGCAGGCGGCCGCGGCCAACAACGACTTTATCACCCCGCCGGTGATTTCCGCCGCCGAAGCTGACTATGAGCGCAACCTCGCCAACACCGTCGATCTGATCTACCTGCTGGCGCACGACGAAGAGCATGGTGAACACAACCGCGCGCTCTTCAAGGCCTGGCTCGCCAAGCACGGCGGCCTGGCTGAAAAGGCCGCTGCCGCACTTCAGCCGATCTGGTCACAGCCGCATTCCAAGCCGATCTCTTTCGAGGACGTCAAAGCCGTCTCGCAAGAGCGCCTTGGCAGAATCATCGCCGAGCTGGGCCTGTCGTAACTCTCTGAAAAGGAAACGGAATAATGTCTAGCACAGCGCGCAATGCATCCAACCAGAACATCTTCAAATCGATGAAGGACATCGACCTGAGCACACGTGAGGTCTCGCACCAATGCGGCGTCACCATGAACGACAGCGTCGAGGCCCGCGCCATCGCCGAGTTCATGGAGGAAAACGACCCCAAGGTCACGATCACCTACAACCCAGCGACCATCCGGATCGATGGCGAGGGCAAGCTGATCTTCAGGATGAGCGAGATCACCGAGTACCTGGGCCGCGAGATGACCGCCGAGACCTTCGAAGTCAACACCTCGACCCACTACGGGCGGATGGTCCGGGTCGACGACGATACCGTGATCCTGTTCGGCGACATGAACGAGGTCATGGAATACATCTGATCGGCCTCTGAAGGCTCCGGTGCCGCTGCACCCGCAAGGCCCTGGAGCCCCCAACATCTCAGCCAACGCAAGGGAGGACACCATGTTCAAAACACCGGACGGAAAAGAGATCTTCGTGATCGACGGGCATACCCATTTCTGGGACGGCAGCCCCGAGAACCAGGCGAATATCCACGGCAAGCAGTTCATCGACTGCTTCTATGCCTATCACACCAACCTGAGCCCCGAGGACCAGCTCTGGGAGAAGGCCAGGTTCGAGAAGTATTCCGAGGACGACGTATATCGCGACCTGTTCATCGACGGACCCGACGACATGGCAATCATCCAGTCGACCTATCTGAACGACTTCTACAAGAACGGGTTTTCTTCGATCGAACGCTCGTCGTCGATGGCCAAACGCCACCCGGAGCGCTTCATCGTTAACGGCAGCTTCGATCCCCGCGATGGCGAAAAGGCGCTGGAATACATCCACTACATGAAGGAAAACTTCGATATCAAAGGCGTGAAGATGTACACGGCTGAGTGGAACGGTAACAGCAAGGGCTGGGCGCTGGACGATCCGGCAGCCTATAAGTGCTTCGAGTTGTGCGAGAAGCTGGGTATCAAGAACATCCACGTCCACAAGGGGCCGACGATTATCCCTCTGTCGAAGGATGCTTTCGACGTTCATGACGTCGACCACGCCGCCACCGATTTCCAGGGCCTCAACTGGATCATTGAACATTGCGGCCTGCCGCGGCTCGACGATTTCTGCTGGATTGCGACCCAGGAAACCAACGTCTATGGCGGCCTGGCGGTGGCAATGCCCTTCATCCATTCGCGCCCGCGCTACTTCGGTGAGGTGATTGCGGAACTGCTGTGGTGGATCGGCGAAGACAAACTTTTGTTTGGCTCGGATTACGCGATCTGGACGCCGCAGTGGCTGGTCGAAAAGTTCTGGAATTATCAGATCCCCGAGGATATTTCGGCCGAACGCGGCGGCGTGCAGCTGACCGACGACGTGAAAGAGAAGATTCTCGGGCTGAACGCGGCCAAGCTCTACAACATCGACGTGGACGCCAAGAAGGCCGAACTGGCCGGTTCCCCTGTCCAGATCGCGGCGGAGTAGGGCGATGCTGGTGGCCAATCTCAAAGCAGAGCTGGAAACCGAAGTTTGGGAATGTCTCGACGCAGTGACAGACCCGGAGCTTGATGAGCCCATCACCGACATGGGCTTCGTCGAGCGGATCGAGGTCACGGACGCGAGGAAGGTGCGGGTAGAGTTTCGGCTCCCTACCTATTGGTGCTCGCCAAACTTCGCCTTCCTTATGGCCTTCGGTATCCGGAAGGAGGTGACGTCGATCCCTTGGGTTGTCGAGGCCGAGGTGCAGCTGAACGATCATTGCTTCGGTGAAAAGGTCAACGAAGGCGTCAATAGTGGCCGTGCATACCACCATATCTTCGCCAAGTACTGCGACGGTGCGCGACTCGACGAGGTGGTCGATACCTTCCTCGCCAAGGCCTTCGACCGGCGTCAGGAAACCGTGCTGCTTGGATTGCAGGCGCTGGGGCATGACGCAGAAGATATCGTCTCAATGTCCCTTGGCCAGCTTCGGTGTGTGGTTTTCAGCGGCGAAGAGGAGCTGCGGCAATTGCCGCGTTACCTGGATCTGCTGGTGGCTCAGGGTCTGGCGTCCGAGCCGCATGACCTCGCCTTTCCCTCATGGGACGGAGACGAGATCGCTCCGCATGAGCTCAGGGCACATCTCGCCAAGCTGCGCGGCACGCGGATCAATATGGAGTTCAACGGGGCGCTGTGCCGGGGGCTCGCCAGGACGCGCTACAAGGAGGTCGAAATCGGGCCCGATGGTCCGACGCTGATCGACTTCATCGAAGGCCGCGTGCCGTCTCGGGAAGAACTCGCCGCGCGAGGATAACTCGCCGAAAAATCAAATGAAATTAGGAAGTCGCCCAGGTTTTGCCTGGGCCGATGGAGGAAGATATGGCTAAACTCTTGGTACACGGCAAGACCGCCCGCAATTGTCTCGCCCGCGGAGTAGCGCGGCTTGCGGCAGCGGTAGAACCGACGCTCGGGCCCAAGGGGCTGAATGCAATGGTGGACCGACCGGTGGGCACCCCGCTGGTGACCCGCGACGGGGTCAGCATTGCCTCGGAGATCGAACTCAACGACCGGTTCGAAAACATGGGCGCCCAGGTGGTGCGCGAGGTTTCGATGCAAACCAATGACGTGGCGGGCGACGGCACCACAACCGCCATTGTGCTGGCCAACGCACTGATCCAGCGGGGTGTGGATCTGACCGATAATGGTGTCAAGCCGGTGGATCTTTGCAAGGGGATCGATCTGGCGGTAGCGCGGGTGGTCGACGCCATTGATGCCTCCTCTCTCGATTGCGACGACCACCCGGAGTACCTTAAGGCGGTGGCGCGCGTGTCGTCGACTGATCCCAAGCTGGGCGAGCTGGTGGCCGAAGCATATCGCCGGGTAGGACGCGATGGCGTCATCTCGGCCGATTTCGGTGTCACCATTGAAACCACGATGGACGTGGTCGAAGGCATGTCTTTTGAGCGTGGCTACATCTCGCACCACATGGTTACCGATCGCGAGCACATGGAAGCGGTGCTGCGCAATCCTCTGATCCTGCTGACTGACCAGAAGATCCTGAAGCCCGAGATGCTGGACACCGCCATCTCGATTGCTGATGCCGAGAACCGCCCGCTTCTGATCGTCGCGGAAGAGATCGCGCCAGAGGTGGTGGTCAAGCTGCTGGAGAACGGCGGCGCGGGGAAATACCTGATCGTGCATCCGCCTGAGTACGGCCATTGGCGCAGTGCCATGATGGACGACCTTGCGATCCTGACAGGCGGCGAGGTTCTGGCCCGCGATCTGGGCAAGAAGATCGAGAACGTCACGCTGGCCCAGCTGGGCGGCGCGGAAATGGTCCGGTCACACGCTTCGGGCACCTCGGTCCTGCGCGGCGAGGGCGATCCTGAGGCGATAACCGCCCGCCGCAACCAGGTCCAGCGCCAGCATGACGTGGCCCCGCCGAACATCGAGAAGGACAAGCTGCGCGAGCGGCTCTCGAAGCTGACCGGTGGCAGCGCGATCATCTATGCCGGCGGCTTCACCCCGGTTGAGCAGAAGCGCACGATCCAGCTGATTGAGGATGCGCTCTGTGCGGTCCAGGCGGCAGCCGAAGATGGCGTGGTCGCAGGCGGCGGTACGGCGCTGGCGCAGATCTCCGACTGCCTCGACACGCTCGACGCGCTCGGCGACGTGGCCAAGGGCATCCAGCTGGTGCGTTCGATCCTGACCGAACCGGTCCGCCGCATTGCCCGCAATGCCGGGGCCGACGTGGCCGCCGTGGCGCAGGCCGTGTCCGAGGGGTCGTCGGGCCACGGCTACAACGCCGCCACCGGCACCTACGGCAACATGTTCGAGGCCGGCATTGTCGATCCCGCCCGTGTGCCCGCCAGCGCGCTCGTCAACGCGGCCTCGGTCGCGACGCTGATCCTGACCACGGAAACCCTGGTTGGCGATCTCGATGAAGGCGAGGCTGACCCAACCGAAGGCCCCACCCGCGGTGGCGGTGCCGAGCTTCTGGGCCGCGCCTGAGCGCGGTTTTACACCCGAGGGGCCGGACTTTCCGGCCTCTCCAGAGCAAAGGATATAGACCATGAAAGCAGCGAGACTCTACGAATACGACCCCGACATGAACGTCGAGTTGAAGATCGAGGACGTCGCCGCGCCCACGATCACAGCCCCGGACGAGGTGATCGTCAAGGTCGGCGCCGCGGGCCTCTGCCGCACCGATCTTCACATCATCGAAGGCGTCTGGAAGGACATCATGGACACCGAGGGCAACCTCCTGCCTTACGTGATGGGCCATGAAAACGCTGGTTGGGTCGAGGACGTGGGCAGCAATGTCACCTCGGTCAAACCGGGAGATGCAGTGATCTGCCACCCGTTCAATGCCTGCGGTATCTGTCTGGAATGCCGCTATGGCCATGACATGTACTGCGACCACGGCAAGTTCCCCGGTCTCGGACTGGATGGCGGCTTTGCTGAGTATTTCAAGACCAACGAACGCTCGGTCATCAAACTGAACACCGGCATCACGCCGCTGAGCGTCGCGCCGATGGCCGATGCCGGGATCACCGCCTACCGCGCCGCCAAGAAGGCCGCGAAACTGCTCAATCCCGGTGGTTACGTCCTGCTTCTGGGCATTGGCGGGCTGGGTCATATCGCGCTCCAGGTGCTCAAACACACCTGCGGCGCACGAGTCATCGCGGTGGACCGGGAACCGGCCGCGCAGGTGCTGGCCAAGGAGCTGGGGGCCGACATTGTGCTCGACGGCGGGCCGAACCTGATCGACGAGGTCAAGGACCTGACCGGCGGCGGGGTGCATGTGGCAATTGATTTTGTCGGTGAGCACGGCACCGAGAACATCTGCTGGAAGCTGCTGCGCCAGGGCGGTGAGCTGATCATGGTGGGCTATGGCGGCACGGTCGAAGTGCCGACGCTGGAGCTGGTTGCCAACGAGATCAAGATCGGTGGCAGCCTCGTGGGCGACTTCGTCGAATTGGTGGAGCTGATGGAGATGAACGCCGACGGCAAAGTCACGATGCACCAGACCGAATACAAACTGGCCAACATCAACCAGGCGATTTCTGACTTCAAGGATCGCAAGTTTACCGGACGCGGGGTGATCGTACCCTGATCCGCAGTCTGGCTCCCCGAGGTGCGCCGCCCGCGCGCTTCCCCTCGCGGGCCTGCGCCCTTCCCGTCTGCCCGCGGGGCCCCTTACCACCTGCAATGCCGAGGACATCATGGCCAAAGCCATCCATTCCATGATCCGCGTGCTGGACGAAAAGCGCTCGGTCGATTTTTACCGCAGGGCCTTTGGGCTGACCGTTGCGGAGCGTCTCGATTTCGAAAGCTTCACGCTGGTCTACCTGTCCAATGACGAGGCCGCCTTCGAGCTCGAACTGACGATTAACAAGGGCCAGACCGAGCCCTACGTCCTGGGCAACGGCTATGGCCACCTGGCGGTCTGCGTGCCCGATGTAGCGGCGGAACACACAAGGTTCGAAGTCGAGGGGCTGAAGCCCCGCAAGCTCGTCGATTTCAAACACGAGGGCGCTACGCTCGCCCATTTCTTCTTCGTTCAGGATCCCGATGGCTACGAGATCGAGGTCATGCAACGGGCCGGACGCTACCGGTAATCCAAATAAGACAGGGAGGACCCAATGTCACTTAGCAAGCAAGGCATGACCCGCCGTCAGTTGCTGTCGCAGAGCGCGCTCTGCGGTGCCGGCTTCGTTATCGGCACCGGTTTCGTCGCAGGCAAGGCCAGCGCCTCCAATTGGGCGCTCGAGGTTGAACATCTCGAACCCGAAACTATGGCGACGCTTATTCAGATGGCGCGCGATATCTATCCGCACGACCAGGTTGGGGATCAGTTCTATGCAATCGCGGTTAAGGGCTATGACAACGCAGAGGCGGCCGAAGGAGTTGAGGCCGGTGTCGCAGCGCTAAATGATGCGGCCAAGGGCGTGGGCTATGCCCGTTACATCGACATCGGCTGGGAACGTGACCGCGCCGATCTGTTGCGCGGTTTTGAAAACACCGCCTTTTTCCAGCAGGTCCGAGGCGGTCTTGTGACTGGTCTCTATAACCAGAAAGCGGTTTGGCCAATCTTCGGATACGAGGGCGAGAGCTTCTCTGAAGGTGGCTACATCGACCGCGGTTTCGACGACATCCACTGGCTTTGAGGGGGCTTGAGTCATGAGCGCACCATTTGACTCGACAGACGACAGCGTTGTTGTCGTGATCGGAACCGGCGCCGGTGGCGGCGTCCTGGCCAACGAATTGGCCCAGAAAGGCGTTTCAGTCGTCGCGTTGGAGGCCGGTGGGCGCTACCTGCCCGAGGACTATATCAACGACGAGTGGGACAGCTTCGGCCAGCTTTCCTGGGTTGACCCGCGCACCACCAGCGGTGATTGGCGTGTGTCGAAAGACTTTTCGGGCCTGCCGGCCTGGATCGTCAAGGCGGTCGGCGGTACGACTATTCACTGGGCCGGGGCGTCGCTGCGTTTCCAGGACCACGAATGGAAAGCGCGCAGCACCTATGGCGATGTTGAAGGGGCCAACCTGCTCGATTGGCCGATCGATCCGCGCGAGATGGACAACTACTACACCCGCGCTGAGAACAAGCTGGGCGTGACGCGCACGGGCGGCCGTGCCGGGCTGCCGGGCAACAACAACTTCAAGGTCTTTGAGAAAGGCGCACGGGCGCTGGGGTATAAAGCGGTCCACACGGGCCGGATGGCGATCAACTCGGCCGATTACGACGAGCGCCCGGCGTGCCAGCAGACCGGGTTCTGTTTCCAGGGCTGCAAATGGGGGGCCAAGTGGTCTGCGGCCTATACCGACATTCCGCGCGGTGAAGCGACCGGCAACCTTGAGGTGCGTGAGCGCTGCCATGTTCTGAGGATCGAGCATAACGAGGCCGGAAAGGTCACCGGCGTGATCTATGCCGATGCGGATGGCAACCAGCAGGAACAGAAGGCGCGGGTCGTCTGTGTTGCAGGGAACTCCATTGAAAGCCCCCGGCTTTTGCTCAATTCCGCGTCGCCGATGTTCCCTGACGGGCTGGCCAACAGTTCCGGCCAGGTTGGGCGCAACTACATGCGGCATGTTACCGGCTCTGTTTATGCGACCTTTGATCAGCCGGTGCGTATGTGGCGCGGCACGACAATGGCCGGGATCATCCAGGACGAGGCGATACACGACCCATCCCGGGGCTTCGTCGGCGGTTACGAGCTGGAGACGCTGGCACTGGGCTTGCCCTTCATGGCGGCCTTTCTGGACCCCGGCGCCTGGGGGCGGGAGCTCACCACCGCGCTCGACCATTACGAGAACATGGCGGGCATGTGGATCGTGGGCGAGGACATGCCGCAGGAAACAAACCGCATCACGCTCAACGCCGACGTGACCGACCAGCACGGATTGCCGGTGGCCAACGTGCATTTCGACGATCACCCCAACGACATCGCGATGCGCGACCATGCCTACAGCCAAGGCAAGGCTGTCTACGAGGCGGTCGGCGCGACCCGCGTCTTCCCGACGCCGCCTTATCCGTCAACCCACAATCTCGGAACCAACCGGATGTCGTCCAACCTCCGTGACGGGGTGGTCAATGCCTATGGCCAGAGTCACGACGTGGGCAATCTGTTTATCTCAGACGGCAGCCAATTTACGACCGGCGCGGCGGAAAACCCGACCCTGACCATTGTGGCACTTGCGATCCGGCAAGCCGAGTACATCGCGGCGGAGCTTGGCCGTCAGAACCTCTGACACCGTACCGAAACACCTAAAACAAACCCGAATTTCCAAACCAGGGAGACGAAGATGGACGGAAATGACTTGAGGAAGGCGGGCGGATGTCCCGTCATGCACGGCGCAACAAACAAGGCGGGGCGCAGCAACCGCGACTGGTGGCCGAACCAGCTGAACCTTTCGGTGCTGCACCAGCATCAGCCGGTGTCCAACCCGATGCCGAAAGGCTTCGATTATGCAACGGCCTTCAAATCGCTCGACCTGGATGCTGTCAAAGCCGACCTGACCGCGCTGATGACTGATAGTAAGGACTGGTGGCCCGCCGATTACGGCCACTACGGGCCGTTCTTTATTCGCATGGCCTGGCATAGCGCGGGCACTTATCGCACCGCCGATGGGCGCGGCGGGGCCTCGACCGGGACCCAGCGGTTCGCGCCGCTGAACTCTTGGCCTGACAACGGCAACCTTGACAAGGCCCGCCGGCTGCTATGGCCGGTCAAGGAGAAATACGGCAACGCCTTGTCTTGGGCCGATTTGATGATCCTGGCGGGAAATGTTGCCATCGAGAGTATGGGCGGCAAGACATTCGGCTTTGCAGGCGGGCGCGAAGACGTCTGGGCACCGGAGGAAGACATTTATTGGGGCGCAGAGGCTGAATGGCTGGCCACCTCCGAAAACCCCAACAGCCGCTATTCCGGCGAGCGCGAACTGGAAAACCCGCTTGCCGCCGTGCAGATGGGGCTGATCTACGTTAACCCAGAGGGGCCGGACGGAAACCCCGATCCCATCGCCTCGGGCCGCGACATCCGCGAAACCTTTGGCCGGATGGCTATGAATGATGAGGAAACCGTGGCCCTGGTTGCAGGCGGACACACCTTCGGCAAGGCACATGGGGCAGGGGACCCGGCCTTGGTCGGCGCGGAACCCGAGGCCTGCCCGCTGCACGACATGGGCTTTGGCTGGAAGAATGCGCACAAGTCCGGCAAGGGCGTGGATACGACGACTTCGGGCATCGAAGGCCCCTGGACACCGAACCCAACAAAGTGGGACATGGGCTATTTCGACGTGCTCTTCGGTTACGACTGGGAACTGACGAAAAGCCCGGCCGGCGCACAAATTTGGCACGCCAAGGAACTTTCGGACGAGGATCACGCGCCCGAAGTCGGTGCCTCGATCACCAAGGTGCCACTGATGATGACCACCGCCGACATGGCTATGCGGATGGACCCGATCTATGGCCCGATTTCCAAGCGGTTCCACGAAAACCCCGGGAAATTCGCCGACGCCTTCGCCCGCGCCTGGTTCAAGCTGACCCACCGCGACATGGGCCCTAAAGCCTGCTACCTGGGTAAGGAGGTGCCCGACGAGGAACTGATCTGGCAGGATCCGGTCCCGGCCGTGGATCATCCGCTGATTGACGACAAGGATACCACGTCGCTGAAGGCGGAAATCCTGGAATCCGGCCTATCGGTCGCCGATCTGGTCTGGGTGGCCTGGGCCTCGGCTTCCAGTTTCCGAGGATCGGACAAGCGCGGCGGTGCCAATGGGGCGCGCATCCGCCTCGCCCCGCAGAAGGACTGGGAGGCCAACGAGCCGGACCGCTTAGCACACATTCTCGATGTGCTGACCGGTATCACCAGCGCTTTCAACGGCGGCGCGTCCGGCGGCAAAAAAGTGTCTCTGGCAGACGTTATCGTTCTCGCGGGCACTGCGGCCGTCGAAGAAGCGGCAAAAGCCGCAGGCCACGACGTCAACCTGCCGTTCGCCCCGGGTCGCACCGATGCGAGCGCCGCCCAGACCGATGCCGAGTCCTTTGATCCGTTGGAACCCATTGCAGACGGTTTCCGCAACTACGAAAAAGCCGCCTATTCGGTTCCGGCCGAGGCGCTTCTGGTGGACAAGGCCCAGCTTCTCGGGCTCAGCGCTCCCGAGATGACGGCCCTGGTCGGCGGTTTGCGCAGCATCGGCGCAACCCATCAAGGCACAGATACGGGTGTTCTTACAAAGACGCCCGGGACGCTTAGCACGGACTTCTTCGTCAACATTCTGGACATGGAGACCGAATGGGTACCGGTCAACGGTGCTGAGCGTGTCTTTGACGGCCTCGACCGCGTCAGCGGTGCCAAGAAATGGACCGCGTCGCGCGTAGATCTCGTATTCGGCTCGAATTCGCAACTTCGGGCGCTGGCGGAAGTGTATGCCAGCCGTGGCAATGAAGGTCTCTTCGTCGCCGATTTCGTTGCGGCTTGGAGCAAGGTCATGAACGCTGACCGGTTCGAGCTGAACTGAAGCCTGACACGGTGGATCAGAGGAAAACCGGATTCGGTTTGTTAGCGAGTATGTCGGGGGCCAAACTCGGGTCCCCGACAGGTTGTGCCGACCAAGATACATGCTCGGAACACAACCAAAAACCGCAAGTAAAAAGGGCTGTAGCGGCCATGCTAGACCGTAAATTTTTGGCAATAGGCCGCGCAATCTGCTAACATTTTTGCATGGGAGGAAAAGTAGTGGTGGACATTTTTTCGAAGCGCGGCGGTCCGCGTCTCGAAGACGTGAAGGCAAAGCGTCTTCTGTCGGAAAATGCTGGCACGATACGCAAACTTGCGGATCAGATCAGCAATGGCGGGTTCAGCCGGATGCAGGCCGATCAGGCTCGCCGGAAACAAGAGCCGAAGCCCGACGGACTGATCATCCACGACATGAAGGCGCGGGTCACATCCGACGCGCCCGAGCCTTATGTCAAGGTCAGCCTCAACAACCGGGTGGTGCTGGTCGACAAGTCTACAGGCCGCCAGATGCAGATGCTGGGCGAGATCCGCGGCAACTTCATGTCGAAGAAATTTGTGCTGGCGACGAAAGAGAACGGTTTCTTCTCGCCGCTGCAGGACGACATTGCCGCCGCGCTGGCGCATTTGGACGGGGTCGAGATGACCGACACCTTGAATGATCGCGCCCTTGCCGAGGAGATTGAAGCCTTGCTTGTACCGCAGGACGACTGATCCCCGCCCGCGCGCAGTTTTTTCGTTATCGATCGGGAGGAATGCCTGCAGAGCCGGTGTCATAGGCGCGCAACGACACAAGAGAAAAGCGAGAGGGCGCATCAATTGCCTGATAACTCCAGCTATTCGGAAGACGATACCCGCAAGGCCTGGGAGAGATTTGTCTCTTCCAACAAAGAGGGCGACGGGATGCCGACGAAGGTGCGGGACGAGATCCTCGATTCCTGGCGGCGCAGCCGGGAGTTGGGGGTCGATGCCGGCAGCCAAGCTTCGCGCAAGGTGATCGACGAAAGTCAGTTGTTTCTCCGACGTGAACGCAATACTGCGCTCCGCCAAGCGGCCTCGGCGGCCTTCAAGCGGCTGGAGCCGCATCTTAAAGAGGCCCGCACCATCCTGATCCTGGCGGATAGCCAGGGGGTGATCATCGACGCCATCGGTGACGAACACGTGCTGGACGAGGGCCAGGAAATCCACCTGGAACTTGGCGGCGACTGGAGCGAGCGCACCATCGGCACCAATGGCATCGGCACGGCGCTTAAAACCGGCAAACCCTCTTACGTGCATGCCTCCGAGCATTTTGCCGAAGGCGTACAGGCCTGGACTTGCGCCGGTGCGCCGATCTTCGATCCCCTCACCCAGAACGTGATCGGCGTTGTGGACCTGTCTGGCCCGCCGCAGATATTCCGCCAGCACAATGTGGCGTTGGTCCTGGCGGCGGCGCGCGAGATCGAGATCGCGCTGGCGGAACAGAAACAGATCGAACGTACGCAACTGCTGGAAGCCTTCCTGATGTCGGATTACAGCCGAGCGCATGATAGCGTGGTGCTGGTCGATCAGTCAGGCCGCGTGCTGTTCCGCCGCGGGCTGGACGACGACCCGCTGCGCCGGACCAAGGAATTGTCTTTCGGTCACAAGCTGCTGCCGAAACTCGAAGGCCTGTCGGATCAGGACATTCCCAAGCTCTTGCCGCTCAACGTCGAGGCGGAAGGCATCGAACGGCTCAAGTTGGAAGGCGTCTTTCGCGGCGCCGCCCTGTTTCTCAAGGACAAGGGCAAGATGCGTCAGACGGGCGCAACCTGCACCATCAAGCCGCGGGTCAACGTGGCGGAGGGCGAGATCGATATTATTGGATCGTCGCCGAAGATGGTCGATGCCATAGGCCTGGCCGAACGCGCCGCCCTGGCCAATGTCCCGGTGCTGATCCACGGGGAAACCGGGGTCGGCAAGGAATTGTTCGCGCGCCTGATCCACAGCCGCATGCCGGACAACAAGGCTCCCTACGTGCCGGTCAACTGTGCGGCCATTTCCGGCGACCTGATCGGCGCAGAACTGTTCGGCTATTCGGAGGGTGCCTTTACCGGCGCTGTCCGGGGCGGACGCACCGGGAAGTTCGAACAGGCCAACAACGGTGTGCTCTGCCTCGACGAGATCGGCGACATGCCGATCGAATTGCAGCCCTATCTGCTCAGGGCGCTGGAACAGCGGGCAATCTACCGGATGGGTGATAACAAGCGGCGCCCGGTCGATGTCCGGCTGGTGACAATGACCAACCGCGACCTGCGCCAGGAGATCGAGAAGGGCAATTTCCGCCGCGACCTGTTCTACCGGATCGGGGTGATGACCATCGAGGTGCCCCCCTTGCGCGAACGCGGCAATGACATCGTCGCGTTGCTCGACCATTTCTCGCAAAAATATGCCGAAGAAACCGGGCGCATGCCGATGACCTTTGCCAACCGGGCGATGGAATTGATGCTGCAGTACCAGTGGCCCGGCAATGTCCGGGAGCTACGAAATGTCGCTCAGCGCTTCTATCTCATCAAATCGGACAGTTTCGTGACTGAGCGGGATTTGCCGCCGGAGATTCAGGACGATTTCGACGATGGCGCCGAGGATTCATTGGAGCATATCCTCGGTGGCCATTCCGGCGACCTGGAAAGCATCGAGGCCAGCGCCATCCGCCGGGCGATCAGCGCGGAAAACGGCAACCTGACGAAAGTGGCCCAGGTACTGGGGATCTCGCGGCCAACGCTTTACCGCAAGATCAAGCGGTATCACATCCGCAAGGTCTGAGACCGCGGGTTACAGGGTCCATTGGGCCGCCGCGCCGACGTTTGAGCCGAAGCGGTCGAAGGCCGTGATCAACGGCAAGTGTGAGCCGAGACTGTGTGGAAATTTGTCGCTGGGATCGGCTCGGCGGCAGTTTTGTATGGTTGGCCAGTGCTGACATTCAGAGTTTAATTTTATCAGCCGGATCGGCTTGGGATTGCTGCTATCTGGCCGCGGATGCCGAATAGTGCTGCCAACGGCTTGATATCACAGGCGAGGACGCTCAGCGTCATCTGCGCAGATCGGCGAATACACCAACCGGGCTTCTGTCGCGGGAGGATGAAAGTTCAGTGGTAGGTCACCACTTTTGTGTGCTCGAACGGATGGTTCGGTGATCAGAGTGCCAAGCATGAATTATGCTTTCCCAATGGGGGGGAAGTGCAGGAAAACGCCATAGCTGAAAAGATGGGAACGTTTCACTGAGTGGCCAAAGAAAAGTGTCGGCCACCTTACCCGGGGCACTGCGCCCGTTCATTGGCATACAGGCGTTCGTTGTGCTGCGCCGACGATCAGTGTCCGCTATTGAGAAGCTGGGCTGCGGCACCGTCACTCATAAAGTACGGCAGCTTAGGGCAGTTCTCATTGGCTGACTTGTAGGGAGGCAGGCCTAATCGTCACGGTGCCAAACCGGGCTTTGCTAAGCTGTTAAACTGCCTCGACTTGAAGCTCTGTCCCTAGGAAACCGCTGTTGCCGCATGCATCCAGGATATGGCGCCGTACCGCGGCAACCGGTGGCGCGGCCAAGCGTTCGGGGCGGCACAGCAATGTCATCGGAACCGGAGCGGCGGACCAGTCCGGGATCAGGCGCACAAGACGGCCGGCCTGGACATCCTCCTGTGCCAGCAAGGACGGGAGCAGGGCCGCGCCTTGCCCCGCCAGCACGGCTGCATAGGCAAGCTCCATCGTATTGACGCGCAGGCTGATCGGCGGCTCGATACTCTCTTGCTGCCCTCCGTGGTTCTGAAACGCCCATTTGCCGGGTTCCTGCATGCGCAGGACAAAGGGCAGCCGGGCCAAGTCAGCAGGCCGGGAAAAGGGGGGTGTCTGCTCCGCAAGCGCCGGGCTGGCATAAGGCGCGCGCTGCGCGGATGGCAAGGCCGCTGAAACAAACCGCCCCTTGTCTGTGGGACCGGTCCTGAAAGCCAGGTCTATGTCCTCGGCTGCAAAATCCGACTTTGAGTCATCGGCATGCAGCTCCAGTTCGATATCCGGGTAGCGCGATTGGAGTCCGGCCAGAAGCGGGACAAAAATGGTGCCAAGCAGGCTGTTGGGCCCTGACACCGACACCCGGCCGGCGATCTTCCCGCCTCGGAGAAAGCCAAGCTGCGCCTCGGCCTCCAGCGCTGCATCGACCGGCTCGGCGCAGACTTCGAAGATCCGGCGCCCGGCCGCGGTCGGGGCCACTGCCCGTCCTGACCGGTCCAGCAACACAAGCCCCAGTTCAGCTTCAAACAGCGCAAGCTTCTGGCTGATCGCCGACTTCGTGGTGTTCAGCTCCGCTGCTGCCGCACTCATCGATCCGGCGCGCACGGTGGCCACTAGCGCCTTGGCGCAGGAGTAGAATCTATCGTTCATAAATCTGAACAGTAGTTAACAAATGGATCATTTTCCAGAACGAATGAGATCCCTAAATTCTATCTCATCGAACAGGCCAGGAGATGAGAAATGCAGACAGAGATGGTCTATCACCCCGCCGCAACCCGTGAGTTCAAGGACTTCGGCTTCATGCAGGCGCATCTGTCGTTCAAGCCGCACCTTGCAGAAGGGCGCCGGCGGTTCGGACCGCTGATCACAATTGACAACGGAACACTGGCCCCTGGCGCCCAAGGTTTTGGCATGCATCCGCACCGGGATGTCGAAGTCGTCACCTTCATGGTGAGCGGAGAGGTGTCGCATATCGATCCGGTGGTGCCCGTTCACAACGGTACTGTGAAGGCGAAAGGCCTTCAGGTGATCACCGCCGGCACAGGCATCCTCCACAACGAGGTGAACAATTCGCGGACGAAGCCGATGCGGGCGCTGCAAATCTGGTTCGAGCCGCGGGCCAGAGACCTGGCGCCGGCCTATTCCAGCAAGGAGCTGGAAGCCGCGGACCACAGCAACCGGTTCCAGCTGGTGCTGTCGCCAGACGGCGCCGAGGGCTCACTTGTCGTGCAGCAGGAGGTGCGCCTGAGTTACGGCAGCTTCGACCGCCGCAGCGTGCTGAATTTCAGCCCGTCCAGCCCTGATCGCAGCCTCTACATCTTTATGATCGAAGGCGAGGCAACTGCTGCCGGTGTTCCCCTTGGCAAAGGGGATGGGCTGGGACTGCTCCATGCCGGGGACGTGGCGGTTGAGGCTGCAGCCGGCGCTGAGCTCCTGATCTTCGAACTGCCCGCATCCGAAATCTCTTAACCAGGAAAGGACATCAACATGACCTCCAAAAAAGTGACCCCCGAAAACGCAGCCATTGTTCTGATCGACCATCAGGTTGGCACCATGAACTGGGCGAAGTCCGTTGACCGCGATCTGATCGAAGCCAATTCCCGCGCCCTGGCGCGAACGGCGGCGGCGCTTGGCATGCCATTGGTGCTGACTTCCAGCATGGAAGACAACATGCAGGGGCCGCTGATGCCCGCGCTGGAGGAGATTGCGCCGGATGCCTTCGCCGCGCGGATCAAGCGCCCTGGCGTGGTGAACTGCTGGGATGACAGCGCCTTTGCCGCTGCCTGCCGCAACACCGGGCGCAGGCATTTCATCATGGCAGGCATAACCACTGACGTGTGTCTTGCCCCGCCTGCGATTAGTGCCGCCGAAGAGGGCTTTGCCGTGACCGCAGTGGTTGATGCTTCTGGCTCTCCCACTGCGCTGACGGATGAGATGGCGTTCCGCAAAATGGAGCGAGGCGGTGTCGAGCTCACCACAACCAGCGCGCTGCTTGCAGAACTTGCGGTCAATTGGGCCAGCGAGAACGGGCAGAAAATCATGCAGATCCTCGGAGAGGAAATCCTGAGCCGCGGATAGGCTCTCTGACCTATTGAAAGCAATGCGCGAGCGGCCGCCTCACTCATGGGGCGGCCATTGAACTTCGCAGGTGTTGCTAACTTCGAGAAAAAACTCCCGATCTGGCAATAAAAGGAGCTTGAAAACGGCTGCTAGGGGCCGGCTGCGCAGGGGGACAGGCGGGTCGATGGGATTGCTCGCAGTGACACCGCACAGCCTATTCGAGCCCATTGAAGCTTATTAATGCCTGACTGCAGAAATAGAACTTCTGGCCAGTTCAGGGGCCACCAGCATTACAAATACGAAAAGCATCAATTATTTCGGATGACAGAAGATCAGCATCCTCTTCCCTCATGTCGTATCCGATAACAGAGGCTCGAATGATCTTCCGGCCCGCCCATTCGCCATGGGTGGGGTATACCTTTCCATTGTCTTGAACGCGCTGCAGGACCCGCATGGTCAGATCGTCGCCATCCGGCCCCTCACCGCAGCAGATTGCGACCTGATTGCTGTGGATCTGGTTCAGAACCATCAGGCCGGGCTCGTTCGAAACCGTTCGGGCAATGCGCTCCGCCAGGTGGCAATGGCGTGCTACCAGTTCGCAAACGCCTGTCCGGCCGAGGTGCTGAAGTATCGCATAGCTGGGGACACCCCTTGCACGCCGGGATAGCTCCGGCGTTGAATCACTCGGTTCCCAGTGCTCTGTTGTTTCCGGGAGATAGGCGCCCCGGGCAGACATCGATGCAACGAGCGGCGCCCGGTCGCGCACGATGACCATGCCTGCATCGAATGGAGCATTAAGCCATTTATGCAGGTCAATCGCCCAACTGTCTGCTTTGCCGACCCCCTCCAACCGGTTTGCCAGTTCGGGCACGGCAGCGAGCCAGAGCCCAAAGGCGCCATCCACATGAACCCAGCCGTTCCGCTCGCGCACCATTGGTATGAGTTCGGCAAACGGGTCAAAGGCGCCGGTGTTTATTTGACCTGCCTGGAGGATAACAAGCGGCGGGCTGCTGCAGCTGTCCAGGGCAGCCCGGAACGCATCCGGCTTAATCCTCCCCTCGCCGTCCGCGGCAACGATGTTTGTCCGGCCCGCGCCGAAACCAGCATAACGCAGGGCAGCGAATGGGGCGGAATGCGCATCCTGCCCAATCAAAACGGGGATCTCGGGTGCAGAAAACAGCCCGTCAGCTTCAACATCCCACCCCTGGGCAGCCAGCAGCGAATTGCGTGCGGCCATGACGCCAACCATGTTTGCCACTGTGCCACCCGTGACAAGACCGGCTCCGCTTTTGGATGGCAGTGACAGCAACTCAATAACCCAGTTGCAAACAGCGCGCTCCATTCCGGTTATTGCAGGCGTTTCAAAAGATGAACCCGCGTTCTGACCCCAGGCTGATACCAGAATGTCGGCAGCTACACCGACGGGATGCGATGCGCCGAGGACATAGCCGAAGAAGGTCGGCCCCGCCATTTTGTGCAGACCACCTTCGGAAAGTTGCACGATGTCCCCGATTACCTCACTTTCCGGCACCCCCGTTTCAGGAAGAGGGCCCAAAAAGCGGCTGGCAGCTTCACCAAGTCCCAAGATAGGCCGGGCAGGCCCATTTGGCAGTTCCTCGCGGTAGGTTTTGGCCGCCTTGAAGGCTGCCTCTAAAGCTTGCGCCTGCCCTTCACTCAAACCTCGCCGCACTCGTCCCATCTCAAATACCCGCTACCAGAATACTATCCGTGGGAAGGTAGCATGGATTGCTCCGGAATGCCTTTGGTTACATGTGGCCAAAGAGCGTTTCGTACCGGCCGAGGCATTGGCTGGTTAGAAATCCTGTATCTGATTGCGAACGGCCGCATTGGGGAGGCTGCACTGCGGCGGCGGGAACCCTAGGGTCAGGACTCGTTCTTATTTCATAGCCAGAACATGATGGTTGCGGCGAGAGCGATGGCAGATAGAAAGACCTTTGGACACCTGTCGTACCGGGTTGCTACCCGACGCCAATCCTTAAGCCTGCCGCACATGGTTTCGATGCGGTTGCGCCGTTTGTATCGGCGCTTGCCGTATCTGATAGCTCTCTTTCTTTGCTTTCGGCCAGGGATGCAGGCGCGTATCCCTTTGTCTTTCAGAGCTTCTCTGAACCAATCTGCGTCGTAGCCACGATCCCCCAGCCGCCAATCAACGTCTGGCAAGCTGCGCACCAATTCCCGTGCGCCGATGTAATCGCTGACCTGACCGGCAGTCACAAATAGATCGAGCGGTCGACCCTGGCTGTCGCAGACCGCGTGCGGGTTGGTGTTCATCCCACCTTTGGTTCGACCTATCAGGCGTCCGCGCCCCCGTTTTTGACGCCCATACTGGCCGCTGTCCGGCGGGCCTTGAGGTAGGTAGCGTCGATCATCTCGGTCTTCTCTTCGCCGTGTTCCGCCGCCAAGCCTGCCATGATCCGCGCAAAGACCCCTTTATCGCTCCACCGCTTCCAGCGATTGTACAGGGTCTTGTGCGGGCCGTACTCTTTGGGCGCATCCCGCAACCGCAAGCCATTGCGATTGATAAAGATAATTCCACTCAGGACGCGTCGGCCATCAATGCGCGGCTTGCCGTGGGATTTTGGGAAAAGGGTTCCAGACGGGCCATCTGCGCGTCGGTCGGCCAGAAGAGATTAGACATGTCACCGCTCGATTTTCGGCTTGTGAATCATGCTGAAAGACTGAAATCAATGGGTCCTGACCCCAAGGTCTATTGCCAAATTTCACCCGTGCTTTCAGTGTTTCTCGGTCAAAGCAGATATATTCTTCTGAGGCAAGTAGTTGGCGGTAGGCTGCTGATCGCATCAGGCGTATAAACTGCCTCCCTCCGGCCTGGCGGTTCACTAAACCACTCCGAGAAACCATATAGAACGCATGCACCACGACCTTGACCATTTCGAGAAGATCGCTCGCGCCACTATAGCTTCCCTGCCGAGGGCCTTCAGACCATCTGCAGATAACGTCATTCTGCGCATTGCCGAATGGCCTGCGCCCGCCATGCTGGACGAACTTGGTTTTGCAGATCCATATGAACTGACGGGGCTCTACGAGGGAATACCTATGACCGAGAAATCGGTTCTCGACATGGCGACACCTCCAGATGTTGTCTGGCTCTTCCGCCAGCCGATCCTGGCAGAATGGCGCGACCGCGGTGATGTCGAGCTGAACCAGTTGATCGCGCATGTTGTTATTCACGAGTTCGCCCATCATTTCGGATGGACTGACGAAGAGATCGCAGCCATCGACCAGTGGTGGGTCTGAACGGCTCTTCAATGCCCAGGAGAAGTTGGCATTCGAGCTTACAGCTGACGTTGCCGCGTCCATGGGGTGCCGCAAGCGCAGTCGACGGTTCCAGCCCCAAGCGGACATGACTTGTGCAGACGCAGCACTAGAGCCGTCCCGAAGTGACGGCGGTTAGCCGACTTTCGTTGCGCCTGCCGAACGAGCTGAGTAATCCGCCGTCAGCGGACGTTCACTCTTCCGCTCTCGCTTAGACGGCGGGTTTCCTTGAAGCTTAAAGCACGCAGATTCCCGTCAACGTCTTGTGCAGTGGTTAAGCACCCAGCACTTCGGCAACCGGAAACCGGTCGTAGCAATCACGCGTGAAAGAGATCAAAAATGATCTGGGAATAGACTCTTTGCAATGTACAGACAGGTACGCTCTGCCTTGCTGCGATCGAATTCTTCTGCATGCAGATGGAAGTCAGTCCACGTTCCCTCAAGGAGTGCTATCAGGCCGTCAGTTGCGAGTTCTGCGTCGGCGTCTGGGTAATTTCCCTCGTCGATCAGCGTCTGACAGAGCTCAATCATTACATTCCGCAGGCTCGCATCCCTGGAATCGATAGACCGGCGGTATTCCGGGTTCGAGTAAACCTCGGAGCGGAATGCGAACCAAACAGCTACGTCACGCCGGTTCAGGAAATCCGGGGAAAGATCCAGTTGGATGATACCCCTCAGTTTCTCTGCAGCGGAGATGTCCGGGTCCAGGGCCACCTTGTTCCAGCGTTCGGAGTAATTGTTCGACAAATCTTCGGCGACCGCCAGCAGAAGGTTTTCCTTGGTCTTGAAGTGCAGGTTGATCATGCCCCGCGACAGGCCTGAAATCTCCTGGATTGCAGCAATGGTCGCGCCTCGGAAGCCGTGTTTGAAAATAGCTTCCGCGGCGGAATCCAGCAGGTGGCGCCGATTCTTTGACTTGCTGAATTCTCTGGCATTCAGCCCTTCCTCTTGCTGGCCGGTATCGCTCACGTCTCCTTTGAACCTCTCTGCATTGAGTGAATGACCTTGAGTTTCCAATGACTTCACACAGCCAAGGCTCAAAGGCAAAAGCTTTTCTTGACTTTGAATGTATGTATGTTCAGTTTGTGATAAATGTTACAACTCAGGTGAGATCATGACGCTGCTGAACACCGACTTCGACACCGTCCGCGATTGGGACAACGGGCATTTCGTTCATCCGTGGGAGGGAATGGCCTATATCGGCCAGAACGACAGGACCTTCACCGAAGGTGGTGAAGGCATCTATGTCACAACGGAAACGGGCGAGCGCCTTATCGACGGGCCGGCAGGCATGTGGTGCGTGCAGATCGGTTACGGAAACACCGAGATCGTCGAGGCGATGGCGGAACAGGCGCGCGAGCTGGCTTATTTCTCGCCGTTCAACAATGCGAACTCCACGTCCGCGCGCCTGGCCCATGAAATAGCCAAACGTACGCCGGGGGATCTGAACCACGTGTTCTTCACCACCGGCGGCTCGACCGCCGTGGACAGTGCGCTGCGTTTCATTCAGTTCCGTAACAACATTCTGGGACGGCCGGAAAAGAAAATCGTCATCTCGCGTCAGAAGGCCTATCACGGCTCGACCTATCTGGCGGCTTCGATGAGCGGCAAGGAGCGTGACAAGGGCTGGTTGGACCAGGCAACGCATCTGACCCACTTCCTGCCCAATGTGAACCCTTATGTCCGCGCGGAAGGCCAGAGCATCGAGGCGTTTCTGGATGAAAAGGTAGCGGATCTGGAGAACGCCATTCTGCAGATCGGCGCTCATAAGGTCGCGGCATTCATTGCTGAGCCGATCCTGTGTTCCGGCGGGGTGATTGTCCCGCCGGCGGGCTACCACAAACGCTGCCTCGAGGTGTGCCGCCGGCATGATGTGCTTTACATCTCCGACGAAGTGGTCACCGGTTTCGGCCGCATGGGCCATTGGTTCGCCTCGGAAGCGGTGTTCGACATCGTTCCTGACATCATCACTTGCGCCAAGGGCATGACCTCAGGCTATGTGCCGATGGGAGCCTGCATCATCTCGGACCGGCTGATTGCCGACGTTTCCGGTGACAAGTCCCGGGACGCGACCTTTTCGAACGGCTTCACCTACTCGGGCCATCCGGTCAGCGCAGCCGCTGCGCTCAAGAACATCGAGATCATCGAACGCGAGGGCATCCTTGAGCATGTGCGAAATGTCACTCCCCATTTCGAAGCACGGCTCGGAGCTCTCGCTGACCTCCCGCTTGTCGGAGATGCGCGCGGCAAGGGGCTGCTCGGCTGTGTCGAGTGCGTAGCAGATGCGTCAGCTGACGATCTACTCGCACTCGACAAGACCGTGGGTGCGATGATCGACGCCCATTGCCAGGAAAACGGCCTCATCCTGCGCCCGATTATCAACATGTGCGTGTTCTCGCCGCCGTTGGTGATCACGGACGGTCAAATCGACCAAATGTTCGACATCCTTGAAGCCGGTATCCGCAAGACAACTGACGATCTCATCAAGCAGGGGGTGAACCTCGCATGACTCAATACCGCATGCCGCCCGAATGGGTCCCACACGAGCGGACCTGGATGGCCTGGCCCTGCGCTGAAGGCACCTTTGGCGATAACCTGCCGCAAGTGCGGCGCGAATATGCTGATGTCGCCAAGGCCATCGCACAGTTCGAACCTCTGACCATGCTCTATGACCCGGAGAACTGCGATGGGCTCGGAGAGCTCGAAGACGAAGCCAATATTGAGCTGGTCGCTTGCCCGCTGGATGACAGTTGGCTGCGCGACAACGGGCCGACCTTCGTGCTGGGCGACGATGGCTCGCTTGCTGGTGTGGACTGGACCTTTGATGGTTGGGGCGGCGAGTGGCCTCACAAGAAAGATGCCAATGTTGCAGCCCGTATAATTGAGCTGGCAGGCGCAAAGCGGAACCCGTCCGCCATGGTCTACGAGGGGGGCGCGCTAAATATTGATGGCAAAGGCACCTGCGTTGTCACGCGGCAATGCTATGAACACCGCACCCGCAATGGCGGGCCAACCCCGGAAGAATTCGAAGCAGAGCTGTGCAGGCAACTGGGCCTGTCCAAGGTCATTTGGCTGACCCGCACGCTGGAGAATGACTCGACCAATGGCCACGTCGATGTCGTTGCGGCTTTTGTGCCCGGCGGCGTCCTATGCCAGGTCAGCGCCGATCCGGAGGATTCCGACTATCAGAACCTGCTGGACAACCGCGCCATTCTGGAAGCGGAGACTGATGCGGCAGGCCAGCCGCTGACGATTTTCCAGGTGACCTCGCCGCCTGTAGACCGCAAACCGGACGGCAGCCGCCGCTTCCTGTCGTACATCAACTTCTATCTGGTGAACGGCGGCGTGATCGTCCCGCAATACGGTTTCCCCGAGCACGACCAGGAGGCGCTGGACGTCCTGTCCAGCCTGTTCCCGGACCGCATTGTCGTCGGCGTTCTGACCAACGCGATCGCCGATGGCGGCGGCAACATCCATTGCATCACCCAGCAGCAACCCAAAGCCGGAGCTCCCGTCCATGCGTAATGTAACCCTCGCTGCCACCCAGATGAGCTGTTCCTGGGACAAGGAAGACAATATTGCCAAGGCTGAGGAGCTGGTGCGCGACGCAGCCGGCCGCGGTGCCAATGTGATCCTGATCCAGGAACTGTTTGAGACACCCTATTTCTGCATCGAACAGGCGCACAAACATTTCGCGCTGGCCAGCACTGTGGAAGAAAACACGGCAATCCGGCATTTTTCCTCCGTAGCCAGGGAGTTGGGGGTGGTCCTGCCGGTATCCTTCTTTGAACGTGCCGGGCAGAGCTACTTCAATTCGTTGGCAATGATTGACGCCGACGGAACGGTCATGGGGATTTACCGTAAGTCGCATATCCCTAATGACGTCGCTTACCAGGAGAAACAGTTCTTCAGCCCCGGCGATACCGGCTTCAAGGTCTGGGACACAGCCTTCGGGCGCGTGGGCGCGGCGATCTGCTGGGACCAGTGGTTCCCTGAAGCCGCCCGCTGCATGGTGTTGCAGGGTGCGGAAATGCTACTTTATCCCACCGCCATCGGCTCCGAACCGACCCGCCCGGATGCCGATTGCATTCCCCATTGGCAGACCGTGATGCGCGGCCACGCCGGTGCCAACCTGGTGCCGGTCGTTGCCAGCAACCGGGTGGGCGAGGAAGTCGCCACGGAGGACGATAAACTGCGCATGGCCTTCTTCGGCGGCTCCTTCATCGCCGACCAATTTGGCCAGAAAGTAGCCGAGGCCGAGCGCGAGGACGGTGTGGTTCTGACCGCGGAGTTCGACCTGGATGCGGTGGCCGAAACGCGCCGCTACTGGGGGGTCTTCAGGGACCGCAGGCCTGACCTCTACGGCGCGATTTGCACCTATGACGGACGCACGGGCTGATAGCCGGAAGGGGGAAGCACCGTGACTTTGGACAAAAACGCCAGGCTGGGGCTGCTGCTGGCGACGCCGACGACGCTCTATGTACTGCTGTTGATTGCAGCGCCAGTGGGGATGACGATTGCTTACTCCTTCTGGACCCAGGAGTTTGTGGATGTGACGCGCGACTTCACCTGGGCCAACTACCGGGAAGTCTTTGCAGACCCGCTGTACCGCACCCTGATCTTCCGCTCGGTACGGATCGCCGCCATGGTGACGCTGCTGACCGTTCTGCTGGCTTACCCTGTGGCCTACCACATCGCGTTCAATGTTAAGAAAAACAAGGCGATGTGGCTGTTCCTGGTGACCATCCCCTTCTGGACAAGCTACCTGCTGCGGGTGTTCTCTTGGAAGCTCATTCTTGCACAGAACGGGGTGGTCAATTCCGCGCTGCTGTGGCTCGGTGTCATCGACACCCCCATCGACACTCTGCTTTACAACTCCGAAGCCGTGGTGGTGACTCTGGCGCACGCTTGGGCTCCCTTTGCGATCCTGCCGATCTTTGTGTCACTGGAAAAGATCGACCGCAGCTATTTGGAGGCGGCAAAGGATCTGGGGGAGGGGCCGGTGCGCAGCTTCCTGCGGGTGACCCTGCCGCTGTCGATCCCCGGCATCATCGGTGCCAGCATGATCATCTTCATTCCCACCGTTGGCGATTACGTCACCCCGGCGCTGGTTGGCGGGTCGGACGGCGCAATGGTCGCCAACATGATCCAGGTCCAGTTCGGCAAGGCCAACAACTGGCCGCTGGGGGCGGCGCTGGCGCTGTCGGCCGTGGTCTGCGTGACGGGTGCCGCCTGCTTGCTGGTGCTTGGCCTGAAACTGATTGAAAGGAGCCTGAAATGAACCGCGTTGTTGCCGTTCTGTCGCGGATTGGCAGGCTGCTGCCCGCCTATGCGGTGCTCTATATCGGGTTCCTTTACCTGCCGATCCTGCTGCTGCCGCTGTTTTCCTTCAATGACTCCAAGATACTCGGTTTCCCGCTGACAGGCTTCACGACAAAATGGTACGGGAGCCTGGCTGAACAGACGGCCCTGTTTGACGCTTTGAAAAACAGTCTGATCGTGGCCGTTGTTTCTGCAGTGGTGGCCACCAGCCTGGGCACGCTAATCTCACGCGCGATCACCAAGCACCGCTTCCCGCTGCGCCGGATCAGCCAGACCCTCGTCATGGCACCGCTGGTGATGCCCGAAATCATCATCGCCATTTCGCTGCTGATCGTGTTCCTCGGCATCGGGATCGGCACCACGCTTTTCACCGTGATCCTGGCCCATTCGCTGCTGACCATTCCATTCTGCGTGTCGATCATGACATCAGCCTTCGGTCAGTTCGATGATGCGCTGGAAGAGGCCGCCGTTGACCTCGGCGAAACTTCCTGGGGCGCACTGCGGCGAGTGACGCTGCCGGTTGTCTCGCCGGGGATCATTTCCAGCCTGCTGATCAGCTTTACGGTCTCCTTCGATGAGTTCATCCTGGCCTTCTTCCTGTCCGGCAACAGCCCGACGCTGCCGGTCTATATCTGGAGCCAAGTGCGCTTCCCGGCGAAGCTGCCGAACGTGATCGCGCTCGGCTCGCTCCTTATCCTTATTTCCATTCTGTTCTTGCTGGTGGCCGAACGCTTCCGCCGCCGCAGCGAACGTTTCACACAGCAACCCGAGTAGGACCTACCGGCATGGACCATAAGATCGCCGTCAATATCGCCAATGTCAGCAAGTCCTTCGGAAGCTTCCGGGCTGTCAGGAACGTGAACCTGCAGCTGAAGGAGGGGGAGTTCTTCTCTCTGCTCGGCCCCTCGGGCTGCGGCAAGTCCACGCTGCTCAGAATGATCGCAGGCTTCGAGGAACCGTCGGAAGGCACCATCTCCATCGGCGGCCTGCCAATGGCCGGGATTGATGCCAACCACCGGCCAACGAATATGGTGTTTCAGAGCTACGCCATCTTTCCGCATTTGAACGTCGAGGAGAACATCATCTTCGGCCTGGCGCGCTCCGGCCTGAGCCGGTCAGAAAAGCGGGCCAGGGCGGAAGACATGCTTGCCAAGGTAGGCCTGGAGGGGTTGGGCCGGCGCAGCGCGCATGAGCTGTCCGGCGGCCAGCGCCAGCGGGTGGCCCTGGCCCGGGCCCTGGTGCTGGAACCCAAGGTCCTGCTGCTGGACGAGCCGATGTCGGCGCTCGACAAGAAGCTGCGCGAACAGATGCAGATGGAACTGCGGGCATTACAGCGCTCGGTTGGGATCACCTTCCTGATGGTAACCCATGACCAGCATGAGGCGATGACGATCTCGGACCGCTGCGGCGTGATGTTCGAGGGCAAGCTCGCACAGGTGGCCACACCGCACGAGCTCTATCAGAAGCCCAACACCAAACAGGTCGCGGATTTCATCGGCGGGATGAACTTCTTCGATGGCAGCATCAAGGCCAATGGCGGCACTCGGCTTGAAGTTGAATTGCCTCGGTTCGGGCAGCTTTCGGTCGATGCGCATGGCGTTTCGGATGGCATTGGAGCCGCAGTCACGATCGGCCTGCGGCCCGAGCGCGTTCATATCGGCAGCGAACGCCCTGAAGGGGCCGATGTGGCCGTTCCGGCGCGCGTGATCGACCGGGCCTTCTATGGCGAAACAATCCACTACTACCTGGAGCTTGAGGGCCGGACTGATCCGCTGATCGCCTCGGTGACAAATTTCGAACGGGCCGACCATTTTGAGATCGGTGATGCCGTGTGGTCAGGCTTTCGCGGCGGTGCGGCCGTCGCCCTTCCCAAGAAATGAACCGAATGTCCTGAGAGGAGGAGTACCCATGAAGATCAAATCCCTTTCGGCCGGGCTGGCCCTGGGAGCGCTGGCCGCCTTTGGCGCCAGTGCGGGCCAGATCACCGTGTTTGACTGGTCAGGCTACGACGATCCAGGCTTCTTTAACGCCTATGTCGAAGAACATGGAGGCGCCCCCGATTTTTCGTTTTTCGCGGATGACCACGAGGGCTTCAACAAGCTGCGTTCCGGTTTCAAGGCCGATCTGGCCCATCCCTGCAGTGGGCTGATCGGCAAGATGCGCGCTGTCGACCTGATCAAGCCGATTGACACCGCGCGCTTGGATGCCTGGGGCGAACTGCTTCCTACATTGGCTCAACTGCCGGAAGTGTCGTCGGACGGCCAAGTCTGGATGGTGCCTTTTGATTGGGGAAATACCGGTCTCGTCTACCGTACAGATCTCGTCGAAGGCGATATCGACCTGAAGATGCTGGCGGACCCGGCGCTGGCCGGCAAGGTGTCGCTGCCGGACGTGGTCGAAGATGCCTACGGCTTTGCGGCGCTGGCTGTTGGCGTCAACGACTGGAGCGAGATGACGGATGAGAAATTCCAAGAGGCGTCGGACTTCCTGCGGTCTGTCCATAAAAACGTGCGTTTCTACTGGAGCGATCAAGGGCAGTTGGATGCGGCCATCAAGTCAGGAGAGATCCATGCCGCCTGGGCCTGGAATGCGACCGAACTGGCGCTGATCTTCGACAATGTTCCGGTGAAACTGGTGCGTGACCCTGAGGTGGGCGTTGCCAGCTGGGCTTGCGGCTATGTGCATCTCAAGGACGGCGAAGGCAGCGATGAGGACGTGTATGACTTCCTGAACGCGCTGTCGGATGCCGAGAGCGGCAAATACCTGATCGAGGCTTGGGGCTATGCACACGCCAACGCTGGTTCCTATGGGATCGCCGATCAGGAGGCTGTCAGAGCTTACGGCTATTCCGATCCCGAAAGCTTCATGGCTGAAAGCCTGTTCGGTTTCCGCGTGCCCAACGAGATGGCTGCGAAAATGCTGAAGGAATTCGAGCGGATCAAAGCCGGCTTCTGATCCGGCCGCAGATCACCCAATGGCGGCGCCAGCGCCGCCGCAACCCCGCCGCCACAGGAGAGATCCATGGTAAAAACACCCTACGCTGACGGTTTCCGTATGCCTGCCCGGTTTGCACCCCACGCCCGTACCTACATCGGCTGGCCGACCGAGCTGAACTACCGAAGTGACCTGGCGCGGTCCCGGGCGGAATATGCCGGTGTTGTCCGTGCGGTGGCGGAATTTGAGCCGGTGACCGTGATCGCCGACCCCGGCGACGCGGCCGGCGCGCGGGCCGCGCTTGCCGGCTGCGGCAATGCCAAGATCCTGGAAATCCCGATCAACGACGCTTGGCTGCGCGACAGCGGCTGGATCTTCGTCAAGAACGATGAGGGCGAAGTCGCACTGGTTCAGTTCCAGTTTAACGGCTGGGGCGGAAAATACGCCTGCGACAAGGACATGCGCGTTGCTGAACATGTTGCCGACCATCTCTGCATCAGGCTTTATCATGCGCCGTTCATTTGCGAGGGCGGCGGCATCACTGTCGACGGCGAAGGCACCTTGATCACCACCGAACAGGTGATGCGTAATGCCAACCGGTATAACGGTGTGTCGCGGGACGATCTCGAAGGGTTGCTGCGGGATTACCTCGGCATTGAAAAGGTCATCTGGTTGGGGCTGGGGCTGGTCGAGGACGCCGGCACCGACGGTCATGCCGACAACGTGGTGGAATACCTCGCGCCCGGTGTTGTGCTGGCTCAAACGGTGACAGATCCGTCGAACCCGAATTTTGAGCTGTGCCAGGAGAACCTGCGCCGCCTCAAAGACGCAACGGACGCAAAGGGGCGCAAGCTCGATGTGATCGAGATGCCGCGCTTGCCCTACACCGATCCGTCCCATGGGGAGCCCATGCCGGTGCCCTATGTGAATGCCTACGCCGTCAATAATGCGCTGATCACCCCGATGCTGGGAGGGGCAGATGACGAACAGGCGTGCGCCGAATTGGAAGAGCTGTTCCCCGGCCGCAGAATCGTGGGCGTGGACAGCACTTTTATCGCGCGCGATGGCGGGGGTATCGGCTGCATCACGCAACAGCAGCCCGCCGGAACTCTGGCTGCTCCAAAAGGTGTTGACGGGTATGCTTAGTAAGAGTTGGCCTCGTCAAGGACCAACTTGAACTGCTTTCTGCCTTACGTGGAACTGTTGGTTTGGACACTTGCCTGAGACACTCAGCGAGCGGCAGCAATGTCCGTTTGGGAGACCCAAACTGCGGTGAAGGGAGCACTGGCAATTGTCTCCTACGACAAGCCGCAGTGCAGTATTCTAAAGATAGCAGAGGTCCGGATAAGGCCGCTGCAGTCGCTGTTCAAGCGTTTGGCGGACCTGGGACTTGTGAAGACGGCCTAGAGCCCGGCCTTCCGATTGCCGCAGTACACGCAACTTGAAGTGAAGTATTGAAAACAGAGCTCGTAGATTTTGCGATTGCACCAGTTACTTCAATTGAACCCGTGTCATTCGCGTCCGCGGCATGTTCGCTTGTAGAAACTTTTGGTTCCGGCCATCGCGACGCATGGTCTGAAGTTTACTCAACCTCGTACATCAGAAGCTACGCATAAATCAGACAAATGAAAAAAATATGTTAGCACTTAGAGAGCCCGTGCGAGTTCTCCTCGCACGATCCGGCGTTGTTTTGGGGATAGAGGGCTGCGGAGCGTGACATGGAAACTCTACAATTCACAGATGAAATGGCAGTTGTTCTTGGGCTTCTCGGATTTACGGTTTTCCTATTTGTCTCTGAAGTCATTCGAATTGACTTGGCCGCACTGCTTGTTCTCGTGCTGGTTGGTATCCTGAGCTACCTCCCAGGGCTCGAAAATCTGGCGGATGCAACCCATCTGTTCGATGGCTTCGCCTCCAACGCTGTCATATCGATCATTGCCGTGATGATTGTCGGGGCCGGGCTGGACCGGACCGGGATCATGAACAAGGTTGCAGCGGCCATCCTGAAACACGGTGGAGCGACCGAGGCGCGGGTGCTTCCGATCGTGTCGGGAACGGTCGGCTTTATTTCCAGCTTTCTGCAGAACGTTGGCGCGGCGGCGCTGTTCCTGCCGGTCGTCAACCGGATATCTGTGCGCTCGGGCATTGCGTCCAACCGCCTGCTGATGCCAATGGGATTTTGCGCGATCCTAGGCGGCACGATGACAATGGTCGGCTCCTCCCCGCTGATCCTGCTGAACGATCTGGTCCTGACCGCGAACCGGGGGCTGCCGGAAGAGGCCAAAATCCCAACCTTCGGGCTGTTCTCTGTCACCCCCATCGGCGTTGCGCTGGTGGCCACGGGCATTCTGTATTTTTTGCTTCTTGGCCGCTGGGTACTGCCTGGATCGCGGGAACCGGCCGAATTGGTTTCCGGTGGCGGCACCTCCGAATACCTTGAGCGTGTCTACGGCTTGCACGCCGATGTTTTTGAGGTGGATGTGCCTGCAGACAGCGCGCTTGTGGGGCAGGTTCTGGCCGACATCAACAACGACAACAATCTCTACATCATCTCGACCTTCTACCATGGCAAAGTGTCGATGATTCAGATTTTGACCGCCGAGATTGCAGCGCCGTGCAGGCTGGCCATCATTGGCAACCGGCAGGTGGTGCGGAATTTCGCGGACCGCTACGGGCTGACGGTCCGCCCTGAACTGGATGTCTTCGTCGAGGAATTTGCCGCCACGAACGCCGGTGTCGCCGAGCTGGTCATCCCGCCGGATTCCAAGCTGATCGGCAAAAGCCCGCGCCAGCTGCTGCTGCGCAAGACATATGGCCTGAGCCTCATGGCGATCCACCGGGGCGAGGAAACCTTGAGCCACGTAAAAACGGAAGAACATGAACCGACCCAGATCGGGCTGGTGCCTTTCAGGGCCGGCGACATGCTGGTCACGCATACCCGCTGGGACAATCTGATGCGCATCAAGGCCGACCGGGACTTCATCGTGGTGACCACCGATTTTCCGCAAGAGGAGCTGAGGCCGCACAAAGTCGGTTGGGCGCTGCTGTTTTTTGCAATTTCGCTGTCGCTCATCCTGTTCACGGATGTGCGCCTGTCCCTTTGTCTCCTGACCGGCGCGGTCGGGATGCTGCTGAGCCGGGTTTTGAGCATCGACGAAGCCTACCGCGCGGTTGGGTGGAATACAGTGTTTCTGCTGGCCAGCCTCATCCCGCTCGGGCAAGCCGTTCAGAACACCGGCACTGCCGAGTGGATTGCTCAGCATATCCTTGTCCTTCTTGACGGATGGCCAGTCTGGTCGCTGCAAGTGGGCGTGGCCATTCTTTCGACGGTATTCTCCTTGGTGATGTCAAATGTCGGCGCAACGGTGCTCCTCGTCCCATTGGCAGTCTCGATCGCCGTGGCCGCTGGGGCAAGCCCGGCGCTCTTTGCGCTGACGGTAGCTATATCGACATCGAATTCGTTCATCATCCCAACGCATCAGGTCAACGCGCTGATAATGGGGCCGGCCGGCTACAAGGTTACAGATTTTTTGAAGAGCGGAGGTATCATGACGGTCCTTTTTCTGGCCGTTTCAATAGTTATGCTTAACGTGATGTTTTGACCCAAAAGCAGTCGAGACCAAGCTGATTTGAGACGGGTTTCAAGACGGTGGCCGGTTTCCTGCAGCGCCATCGGACACCATGGGAATGGCGGCTGAAACCGCCGTTGGCCGACATTCAGTGAACGGCAGAATTGTCCCGCAGCGGGGCATTGCTTACTATGAAATGCTGCACCTGATTGCGGATGGCCGCTCTGGGGACGTTACACCGCAGCGGTTCCACGATGGCGAATGCCTGGATTGGGCCGTCAGGTTCCGAAGGGCGAAGACGGTTCGCAACTGTGAAGCGGCGCCTTTCTGCGCATTCCTGACCTTGGCCCTACCTGAGGCAAGACAGATATTGTCCTGTCTACTGTGAAGGAGCAGACACGAATGTCTGTTCCCAATCCTGGGGTTACAAACTTCTCAAAATTTTCACACAGCCGGGGCAATGGTCTCGAACTTACCTTGCAACACACTCACAACCAACGGTGGGGTTGATACCACCCTGAATCTATCCTGGGGCCTCACGGGTTGGACACTCGCGTTTGCATAAGCGATCTTGCCTTAAAGTTATGCAAGAATGAAACGGAGTACCCCGTTGATAGAAACGTTACCCCTGGCGGTCGAACCTTCGGAGCGTGAGACACTTCCCTCCTTCTTTTCGCGCATGGCTGCGATCAATGGTACCGACGCCACCGGATTTGCCCTTGATCTTGGCTTTAGTTTCAAGCGGATCCTGAACCAGGAGCGGGAGGCGATGGACATTTTTGCCACCCGATCCGGTTTGGCGCCCGGTCAGCTGGCCACCATGCTGTCATGGACAGGTGAGCCAGTCGGGGACGTACGCATGAAATTTCGCGGGGAAGTTTTTGTCTCCCGCGCCGTACGCAACCCTATCATCCGCGGCTGACCTCATTGCCTGCGTGAGGCGGCAGAAAAACAAGCCTCTCCGCTGAGGCACATGGCCATGGCGGGAGACTGGCTGTGCCGCGGTGTTGATGTGTGCTTGCGGCACTGCCATCCTCTGATGCCACTTTGGGAAAGCTCGCGGCCTGTAAATCGTGATGATGCTGGTGCCAGATTGGCTGAAATCCTGCCAGACCTTCTGGCGGGCAATTTTGACAGCGATCTGATTGAGCCGTCCGCCTATGACGCCTGGCTTGATCGGCGCCTGTCGCAAGGTGAGGACAAAACGTGGCTGGCAACTCAGCCTTTGTTTGCCGCCATGACCTGCTGTGCGTTGCTTGGCAAGGAACTCCTTCGTGCTCAGGAACTTGAAGCTGACGACCGTGCTGAGAAGGCCAAAGGCTTTGATGCCGCATCGAGAGGGCCTGAGGAAATCACGTGTGCGCTCGATGGCATTTTGCTGGCGGGGGAGGGGGATACTTTGGATCAAAACAGGCATTGCCGATGCTGCTCGAGGCACTTGGTCGCCTCTATCGCAGCGATGATAGCTTTGATGGGTTTCGCGATATTGTACGTCGGCATTTGTTGAGGATCTGGCCGGTCGAGGCGGGAGATGAGGTTCTCGGTCAAACCGTGCCTGAACGACGCCTCCATTCTCTTGCCTCGGCAAGCAGGGAAACCGGGGTCGGCAAGTCGGTCCTCAACGGCTTCCTGACTGAGGCTGGAGCGTTCCCTCCTGATGACACGCGCGCTGATGCTCGCAAGACCTTCGACGCAAAGAAATACAAACCCCTTCTGGAGGAGATCCCGACTTTGGTCGGGCCGATTGCGATGCGCAAAGCTATGGGCGCGACGCTAGTCGAACTCAAATCTCTAAAAGCTGACGGCGTGCTGGCGCCCAGGACGAAAGTTGCAACGATCAAGTCTCCCTGGCGGGTGTCTGATGGGCTGCACCTGCTCGAGGAGTTGGAGCGAAAAGCTATTTTGCTAGAAGCTGGTACGCTAGGATGGGAAACGATCCAGCATGTTCACAAGCGAGTGGGTCTTTCTGTCGGCCAGGTTATCGCTGCGATCAGGGACGGCAGATTGAGGGTCGGCAAGCGCGCTGAGGCGTTTGGGTATCACGGACTCGTCGTCAACGTTGCCGAAGTTGATCAGTCGGAGTTACTTCGCTCCCGCGAGCAGAAAATGGCGGCCATGGAAGGGGAGATGAACGCAACTGCCTTTGCCCGCTCAATCGGAGTGCGGGAGAAGGGGGCGCTCCAAGCGTTGATCGAAGGTGGCCATACGCCTGCGATGGAGGTTCTGCACCCGCTGACAAAGCGCTCCCAGTGGCGGATGTCCGGTGCGGACATCGCTGCTTTCCATGACAAGTTCACCACGCCGACGGTGATAGTGAAGGAGACCGGGCTTCACCGGAACACGATTCTGGCGGCTTTTGCAGCTCACGGGATTGAAGCTTTCCGGCTGAATGGTGTGGCTATCGGACCGATCTACCTCCAAAAGGAGGTTGCACCCGTCCTGAACACGCTCATGAGCTGACATTTGCCTGCTGGCCCCCGGGGCCGGTCGAGGAACGAAAGCGTTTTCTATCTGAGCCTTTACTACACTCAACTTCACTTGGCACTTTCCACTTGACACAGGGTGTGCATCAATACCCCCAAAGTGTGCAAGGTTATGCCTAATTGGCACAAAAGGAGAAAATGGCGATCCCTGAAGGACTCGAACCCTCAACCTGCTGATTAGAAGTCAGCTGCTCTATCCAGTTGAGCTAAGGGACCGCTTGGCGCCAGTTATGACAGGCTCCGGCCGGGGGTCAAGCCGCGGCGCGCAGATCCAGGCGCATAAACACGGACCAGGGGTCTTCGGCGTAATCCGCAAACGGCGGGCAGGGCGCAAAGCCGAAGGACTCATACAGCCTTCGCGAGGGCAAGAAGTCATCGGTGGAGCCGGTTTCCAGGCAGACCGCGGCGGCCTGTTCGCTGCGGGCAAGGTCAAGCAGGAACTCCAGCATGGCGCGGCCGGCGCCGCTGCCGCGGGCCTCGACCAAGGTGTGCATCGACTTCAGCTCGCGGGCGCCGTCGCCGAGGTCCTTGAGCGCGCCCATGGCCAGTGCCCGGCCGGACCGGCGCAGCAGAAAGAATTTCACCTCCGGCCCCTCCAGCCCGCTGCCGTCGAGTGCATGGCAGCTTTCCTCGGGCGATTGCGCCACCATCTGCTCCAGGTGGCGGCGGATCAGCGCGGCGGCCTCCGGGTCCGAGGGGCGGGTTGCGGTGATGTCGAACGCGGCGGAGGCTGTGGCGGTCATCGTCGGGGTCCATTGGGCTGTGTGCGGGCTGCGCTGCCGCAGCCGCATGTCCCCGGGTTGTAGCGGCCGAATTGCGGCTGGCAAACCCGGAAACGTTTCCAAACACCCGCTGCAGGGGTGTGTGCCTGTTTTTTGGGCAGCGCGCCCCGGGCTCAGCCGTAGATGCTGCTCCAGGCGGCGGCCTGGGCCTTGGCCGCGGCGGGCGGCAGCGCCAGAAGCAGCAGCGCGCCGCCGTCGGAGGCCGCAAGGATATGCTGCTGCGGCGAGACCGGCAGCAGCAGGCAGTCGGGTTTCGGCACCGGCACCCGGGCAGAGGCGGGGCGGGCGGCGCGGGCGATGAGCGCGTTGCGCACCGCCTCCAGCTGGGCCAGCAGCGGCGCAGGACCGGCGGATTCGGCGGAGCCGCTGCCGCGGGGGCAGTAAAGCCAGGCAGCGGCCTGGTCGGCGGCCTGGGCACGGAAGCGGTCCAGCGGCCCGTGGCCGACGGCAGAGAGCGCGGCCTCCAGCATCCGGGCCGAGCAGCTGCCGGCCCCCTGCGGTGCAGCGCAGGGGCGGCGGCGGAAGCAGAAGCCCCGGCCCTGCGCCTCAGCCGCCGCCTCCAGGCGGCGCAGGCGGGCGGCAAACAGCTGCGCCGCTGCGGCCGGATCCTCGGCGGCGGGGGAGGAGTCTGCGGCGGCGGCCAGGCTGAGGCCCGCCAGCCTGCGCTGCGCAAGGGTGAGGCTTGCGGCAGGCTGCTGCCCGATCACCAGGGTCAACTGGCGCGGCAGCACGGTTTCGCTGATTTCCCGCAGCACGGCGGCACTGAGGCTTTCCTGCCCGGCCGCCGGTCCGGCGTCTGCCGGTTCCGTCAGCCGGGCCAGCGCCTGACGCAGCTTTGCCGCGGCGGTCTGCTGCTTCGGGGCCTGATGTGCCGGATCCGCCATCACACCCCCCCGTCCAGGGCTGCCAGCAGCTGGCGCGCCGGGAAGGCCAGCCGGGTGGCGGCATCGGCATCGGAGCAAACGCAGAGCACCGCATCGCCGGTCCCGCCCGCGGCGCGCAGGAACAGCCGTGCCTCGCCCGGGGCCAGCACCAGCACGTCGTCCGCCGGGGCCGCCGCTGCGGTGCCCGCCGCCCGGGCGGCGGCATCCAGCGCCAGGAACCCGCGCCGGGCCTGCTGGCAGAGATCGTCAAGGTATTCCTGCGGGTGGCCGGACGCGCTGCTGCTGCGCAGGACAATGCTGGCGCCGAGATCGCCGAAGGCAGCCAGGCGGCAGCCGGGCTCCTGGCGGCGCAGATCGTCGAGCTGGCGGGCCAGAGTCATCGGCTCCCTCCGCTGCGGGCCTGCACGGGCTGTGGCACGGGTCGTGGCGGCATGGCGTCCTTACTCGCTGTCAAACGGTGCTTCGGGAGGCAGGCGGTCCGGCCGCGGGCTGCGCCGCGAGGCGGCTGACACCCGGCGCGGCGTCACCCGCGGGCCGCCTTCGGCCTCGGCGGGCACCGGCGGCTGGGCGCTGCTGCCGCGGGGGGCGGCGATGTCAAGCACCTCTGCCCGCAGCGCCTGATCGGGCTGCAGCGGCTGCGCCGCAGCCCGATCCCGGGCCGCCGTGCTACCGCGCCCCGGCTGCGACCAGTTCAGCAGCAGGTCGACCAGGTATTCGATGAACCCGTCGGCGCCGCTGGTCTTCCAGGCCTCCATGTCCTCGCCGGCGGAGAGCGCCTGGCTGAGCGACAGCGGGAAGATGGCGTTGAAGGCATCGCCGGTTTCCTTCTGCACCCGGCGCAGCACCCGGTCGCGGTCACGCGGGGTCTTGAGCTTGTCGAAATGGGTGATCAGCAGGGTGCTGGGGGCATCGAGGCGGGCCGCGATCTCCTCCCAGGCGGCGGCTTCGGACTGGCGCCAGGCCTGGGTGGCATGGGTGCACCAGATCACGCTGTCGACCTCCGGCAGCAGGTTCTGCCAGACGCTGGCGGGCATGTTGGGATCGGAAATCCCGGGCATGTCGATCAGGTCGCACAGCTCCAGTGCCTCGGCGGGCAGGCTCAGGCGGATCAGCGCAGTGGTTTCCAGCGGCACGCTGGCCAGATCCTCCAGCGGCACCGGCGCCTCGCTGCCGTCGGTGCCGACAAGGCGGGCGCCCTCCGCCCCGTGCGAGATCCACACCGGCGGCAGGCGGGTGGCGGTAACCCGGGTCGGCAGCGGCTGGCGGCCGACCAGCAGGTTGGTGAGAGTGCTCTTGCCGGCGCTGAATTCGCCCATCAGCGCCAGCCGGGGCTTGCGCGGCAGGGCGGCTTCAGGGGCGAAGGGGGCGGCAGCAGGAGCGGTGGCCTGCGAGGCAGTCTGATACGTCATGCGGTGAAACTCCTGAGTGTTTCCATGGCAGTAGCGGTCTGTGACTGGCGGCGGCCGGCCTCATCGCCGGCAAACAGCGCCTGCATGTCGCCGCCGCCGCGGGAGCAGTCGGCGATTTCCAGCAGGATGTCGCGCTGATCGTCGAAGAAGGTCTGAAGCCGGGCGAGGATAGCGGCGCGTGCGTCCGCCGTCTGCACGGTCTTGAGCTGGGTCATGAAATCCTCTGTCTCGCCTGCGATCAATTTGCGAAACTGTTTGGCAAAGGCCTTGTAGCCGCGGGTGCGGCGCCACCAGGAGGCCCACCAGCTGTCGTTGAAATCAAGCGCAATAGACTGCGCCAGGGCCACCGGGGAGGCGGGCTGGGGCACTTCCGGCACCGCCAGCTGGATACCCTCGACCGCCTGGCCGAAACCGTCATAGAGCAGCTCTGCCACATCCTGCACCGCGGCCTCGTAGCGGACCAGGGAGGCGGACTGCAGGCGGCTGGCCATCACCGAGTAGGCAGAGCGCAGGAGCATCCGCAGCCCGGCCGGGTCATATTCCCAATGGCAGTCCTCGCCCCATTTCTCCAGATGGTCGATCAGCGAATGGGTGGCCCGGTCGGTAAAGGTGGCATGGGCCCGGTCGGCGCGGTCGCGGAAGGTGTCGAGCACAAGCTTCAGCTCCGCTTCCAGCGCTTCCATATGGGTCTGGCAAATCCCCTCGAAGGCGGTGCGGACGTCGTGCATGTTGGCGCCGCCGCCGCTGCCCTCGCCCTGCACCAGCACCGCATTGGCGGCCTGCTGGCCGGTGGCGGCGGTGGTAGCGGAGGCAGCGATGCGCTCCAGCAGCGGCGCGCCAAGGTCGGCGGCAATGCGTTCGGAAACGGCGCGGTTGAGGGCCGGGATCCCCGACAGCTCCCACACCATATTCTGAGCGGTGGCCTTGGCGTGGGATGCATTGACCGACGCCTCGGCCCAGTTGATCAGCGCGGCGGAGCTGGCCGGGTCCATATCCTCCAGCCCGCCGGTCAACACCTTGTTGGCCCAGTAGGCGCTGCCGAACAGGATGGTGGCCTCCTGCGGCCCATGGTGGGTCTCCAGGGTCTGGCGGATGCTGGCTTCGATCTCGGCGATCTGGTTTGCCGGGTCGGCCAGCTCGTCGATGCGGTTGACGAAAATCACCACCTCGCGCGACTTGAGGTTGGAGATCATCCGGATCAGCCCCATGTCGACCGAGGTCAACGCTTGGCCCGCCGACAGCACCACCACGCAGATGCGGCTGTCGCGGATCGCCTGGATGGTGATTTGCTCGCGCATCATGAAGGTGTCGTTGACGCCCGGTGTGTCGCGCAGGCAGAGACGGTGCGGCACGCTGTGGCAGTTCAGGTACAGATCGGCGGCGCGGGTGATGTCGGCAAAGCGGCCCTGTTCGTCGACCTCGCCCAGATCCTCGCCGTCGAAGTCGTCGCCGAGGCAGATGTAGCGTTCGATCAGGTTCTTGTCGAAATAGCCGTAGTCGTGCTTCTGGCCCATCAGGAGCTCGAACTTGCGGCCCAGCCGCTGGCGGGAGCGGTCGCGCATCTCCTCGATCTGGGCACGGATCTTCTGCAGCTCGCTGCCGGCGCCGGCGCGGCCCGCCATTTCGCCGATGCGGCCGCCCTTGGTGGTCAGCCGGTCCCATTCCTCCTCGGTCATGAATTGAAAGCTGGCCTTGTTTTCGATGCGGCTGTCGCCTGGCTCCAAATGCAGAGAGGTGACAACCGAGGTCCAGGGATTCACGTCGGACGGCAGGAGGTCGGCCCAGCCCGCCATCGCGTTGACCAGCGAGGTCTTGCCGGATTTGACCTGCCCCAGCAGCGTGACGCTGGGCTCGAAGGCGGCCAGTTCCTCTTGCAGACGGGCGAGGCTGCGCTGGACCCGCTGGCCTGCAACCTCCTGCAGGGCGGTGAGCGCGCCGTCCAGCCGCCGCGCCTTGCGGGCATAGGCCGCCAGCGGCTCCAGCCCGGCGCTCAGGTTGGTGGGCCGCGCGGAGGCGCGGATGTCGGTGGCACTCTCGATCTGGTTTTCCATGTTCATGGCGGAACCTGCTGTGTCCTGCTTTGGCGTTTCTTCTGTTGCCCTGCCCGCCGGCGCCGGAGGGCAGCGCAGGCGGGCAGGGGGCGGCGGGCCTTATCCGGGCGGATCCCCGGACAGCTCCTTCTTCAATTGTATGAGCAGCGTCACCGCATCGATGGCTGCGTCCTCGTCCTGTTCCAGCTGGCACAGCATCAGCATCTCCTCGCCGTCCTGCACCGCCTCGCGGGCGGCATCCGCCGCGGCGCCGGGGGGCAGGGCGCCAAGCGACTGCGACAGGCCGCGGATCAGCTCCATGCACTGGGCCAGCACCGGGCCGGCCTGGGGGCCGCCGGCAGCCTCGGCTTCCGCCAGCATCTGCTCGGCGCCCTGCTGCAGCTGGTCAAGCGCGGCCGCCAGGCTGGCGGGCTGCGCGAATGCGGATGCGGCAGCGGGTACCGGCGGCGCGGCTTCCGCCGGAAGCGAGCCTCCGAACTGCCGGATCAGCAGCTCCGCCTGATCCACATCCGAGGCGCGGCCCAGCTCCACCTGCCGCAGCATGTCGCCGCTCAGCTGTTTGCCGCCGCTGGAGCGCCAGAGCCCGTCCTGCGGCGCCTCTGCGGAGCGGGCGGTCAGCCCCTGGATCGCGGCCACCGGGTAGACGCCCAGGAACTCCTCCGCGGCGATCGGCTCCAGCGTTTCGATCAGGCCGGGCAGGGTGCCGCGCATCACTTGGCGGTCGGCCATGGTGAGCACTAGAAAGCTGTGGTCCTTGGTGCTGTCGGGCACCGCCGCCCAGAGCGCCTGTTCGGCAGCAGGGAAGTCCTGGCTGCACCACAGGATGATGTCCGCCGAAGCCGCCGCCTGCTGCAGCAGGTCGTGGCGGCGCTCCTGCGGCCCGGCCAGCGGCAGTTCGCGGTAGCTGTGCCAGCACAGCTGCGGGTCGGGCAGGATCTGGCGCGCGCGGCGGGTGCCTTCCGGCACCTCCAGGCGGGCGAGCACGCCCGGCTGCTGCAGGCGCTCGCCGGCAGCGGATTCGAACACCACGGCCTCCTGCGGGCCGTGGCAGATGTCGACGAGCAGGCCGCTGCCGTTGCGGCCGATGACCACCCGGCCCAGCAGCATGTCGATGAGGGCGGATTTGCCGGCGCCGGGGGCGCCAGCGACCGCCACCTGCACCGGCTGGCGCAGGCGCTGCAGCAGCTGGCTACCCCAGCCGCTGACCTCCGAGGGCAGCAGGCCGGTGCTGAGGGTCCGCTCCAGCTGGCCTGCCAGCGGGCTTATGTCTCTCTGGGGAAGGCTCACGCGGATGCATCCGTCTTGCTGCGGCTGCCGCCAGGCGTATCGCGCCAGGTTGCGGTGGCCAGGAAGGTGATCACCCGGCGGCCGGTGCGCGGGCGGGCCGGAGCGGCGGGCTGGCTGCCCGGCAGCGGTTCCGCTTCCGCAGGCAGCGGCCCGGCCGCCGGGGCCTCGGCGGAGAGCGGCGGGGCGGGCAGTTCGGGGGCTGCCTGCGGGTCGAAAGGCTTGATCACGCAGAAGGCGGCGTTGTCCTGCTCCGGCGCGTCCAGCGCTTCCAGCCGCTGCATCAGCGCGGCGCCGATGCGGGCGCTGGGGCTGCAGCATTCGGCGGCCAGCACTTCGGCAATCTCTTCTTCTGCCAGAAACAGCAGCCCGTCGCTGGCGGCCAGCACGATATCGCCGTGCTGCAGCCGCACCGGGGCGCTGCGGCAGTCAATGTGCGGGATGTCGGCGCCGGTCAGCACCGAGGTCACGCAGTGGCGGTCCGGATGGGCGGCGGCCTCGGCCGGGTCCATGCGGCCGCGCGCCACCAGCTTCTCCAGCTCCGCTGCCATCGAGTGGTCGGCGTTGAGACGGATCAGCGCGCCGTCGCGGAACAGGTAGAGCGGCGAGTCCCCCACCGAGATCCAGTAGAGCCGGTCGCGGAACAGCACCGGCGCCAGAAGGGTGGCGCCCATGCCCTGGGCCCGCAGCTGTGGCTGGTGGCTGGCGTATTCGCCGAGACAGGCGTTGGCGCCGTCGGCGGCGCTATGCAGCACCTCGCCGATGGCGGGCTCCAATTGCTCCGGCTCGCCCGCGCGCAGCTTCAGCTCGCTGAACACCTCGGTGACCACGATCTTGGCGGCGACATCACCCGCCGCATGGCCGCCCATGCCGTCGGCCAGCACCGCAAAGCCGGTGCCGGCGCCGGCCAGGAAATCGGCCGCCACGGCATCCTCCTGACGGTCGCGGCGGCCCTGGCTGATGGCCGTCGCGGCGTCGTATTCGAGCTCAGCTGAATGCAGCATGGGAGCCATCGCGTTGCTGCGGCTGGTCCCAGCCGAAATCAGCGCCGCAAAGCGGCACGAAGCGCAGTGTGGTTTCGCCGATGCGGATCACGTCGCCCGCCGCCAGCTCCTCGGTGCTGAGCACCGGGCGGCCGTTGCGGCGTACCAGGTTCGCCTTGCCGCCGTGGCCGATGTAAAAGGACTTCTGCTCCGGGTCATAGGCGATGGCGGCGTGATTGTCGCGCGAGATACTGTTGTCCCCGAAGTCCAGCCGCACGGTCTGGTCTTCGCCGCGGCCGATCACGGAAACGCCGCTGAACAGGGTGAAGGCGGCACCGCGGCCCGGGCCCTGCACCACTGCCAGCCAGCCGACCGGGAACTGAGTGTAGCCGGGCGCGGCACCCTCGGCACTGCGCGAGAACGGGTCGCTGCCGGGCGCCTGCGCCGGGCTGAAGCCCAGCAGGCGGGTCTTGACGCGGCCTGCGCGGCTGGCGCCGCGGCCCATCGAGGGCGCGGGCACGTCGATCGGCGCAGCCGCGGCGGGCGGTGCCTGCGGGGCAGCGGGCTGGGGGGCCTCAGCAGCAGCCTGCGGGTCCGGTTGCCAGGCCGTTTGCGGAGCGGGCTGCGCCGCGGGCCGGGTGGACCCGCTCAGGCCGTCCTCCGCCGCGGACACGGCTTCCGGCTGCGGGGCGGCCGCCTCCGGAGCTTCGGCAGGTCCATCGGGAGCGGTTTCGGGCTCGCCGGCGCCGCGGACGGCATTGCGGCGGAAAATCCGGTAGCCCCCCGGGCGCTCTGCCGCCGCCTCCGGCTGCTGCAGGCGGCCGAAATCGGCCTCCGCTTCGAAGGTGTCCTGGAAATCTTCTTCATCCTCAGGCAGATAACCGCCATTCTCGTCTTCGCCAGCCGCGTAAGCGTCCTCCGGCGCATAGGCTTCCTGCTCCGGCTCCTCGGCGGCTGCGCCGAAGCCGTCCAATGTGTCGGGCTGCGCCGGTTCCTGCCCGGGCTCGGGGGCGGCCTGCGGGGCCGCGGCGGGCGCCGGGGCCTGCTCGCGGGCAAAGAAGGCGGCGATAGCGTCCTCCTCAGGTGCTCCGGTGTCCAGGCTGCCGGTGATGTCCTCTGCCATGTCCTGCAGATCGGCAGCGGCCTCGGTGTCCTCTTCGTCCGAGTCCGCGGGGCTGTCTTCCAGGAAATCCTCCGGCAGGAAAAACTCCTCAGCGGTGTCCTCTTCCGGATCCGGGTCCAGCAGGAAGCCGCGGTCCAGGCTGAGCGGCGCGCCGCCGCTGCCTGCCGCCGCCTCGGCCCCGCCGGTGAGCGAGGCAAAGGGGTCCTGCGGAGGCGGCTGCACCGGTTCCGCGGCAGGCGCGTCCATCCGGACCCGTTCCCGCTTTTCGCCGATGATATCCTTGATGAACTTCATAACCGTTTCCTTCAGTTCTTAACCGTTGCCGGGCTGCCGTTCTGGAACCCGAAAATCCTGCGCAGGCGGCCTGCCAATGTGGGTTTGGGCGGCGCCTCCCCCAGGGCGGCCGCCGCGGGCGGCTGCCCGGCGGCAGGGGCGTTCTTGCTTCGCCGCGCCAGGGCGTCCTCCTCTGCCAGCCAGGCCTCCAGATCGCTGACCGGCTCGCCGAACAGATTGACCATCTGGCAGGGCTTGTCCGCAGCCGGTTCCGGCGCCGGGTCCGGGTCCGGGCGGGCGGCGCGCGGCTGGCCTGGGGTGAGGCTCGAATTGGTGGCGGCGACCAGATCGGCGATGGCCAGGTCCAGTGCGCCACTGTCCTCTAGCGCGGCGGCCGCCTGCGGCTGGGCGGCGGCGGCGAGCGCCGGGTCCGCGGCATCGCATTCCGCCAGCATCCCGGCCCAGGCGCGGGCGGACTGGAAACGCTCGGCCGGCAGCACCGACATGGCCTGGTCCACGGTCGCCAGCAGCGCCGGATCCGCCGCCCAGGGGCCGCCCAGAAGTGGCGGGCAGGGGTCCGGGTTGCCGGCCGTCACCGCGGTCAGCCGCTGTTGGCTGCCGGGCGGAACCTCGCCGGTGATCAGGTAATAGAAGGTGGCGCCAAGCGCGTAGATATCGCAGGCCGGGCGCTGCGGCAGGTCGGGCTTGTACAGCTCATGCGCGGAATAGCCGTCCTTGACCGCGAGCAGCACAGGCAGCGCGGTGTCATCCCGCGGGGTGCTGCCGGCCGCGGCGCCGAAATCGATCAGGGTCAGGGTGCCGTCTTTGCCCAGAAGCAGGTTGTCGGGCGAGATGTCGCGGTGCAGGATACCCAGCCCGTGCAGACAGCCGAGCGCCTCCAGCGCCTGGTCGAGGATCTGCCGCAGCAGCGGCGCGGTCAGCCGCTCCGACTGCTCCTCGCGGATCGTCAGCAGGTCCAGCCCGTCGATGAATTCCATCGCGATATAGGCGGTCTGGTTTTCCTTGAAGACCTGGTGCACACCGACGATGCCGGGATGTTCGGCGCGGGCCAGCAGATGCGCCTCGCGCAGGAAGGCACGCAGCACGTTGCGGCATGATTTGGCGTGCTCCGGCGCGGCCGGCGCCACCTCGTGGCCATCGCGGCGGCAAAGACCGGCAGGAAAACATTCCTTGATCACCACCCGCCGCTCCAGGCTGTCGCGCGCCAGGTAGGTGATGCCGAAACCGCCGCTGATGAGCGGCCGCTCGATCTGGTACTGGCCCTGGAGCAGCTTGACGCCGCAGGGCAGTTCGCAGACCGGTGCCGGATCGGCAGATGGTGTGTCGTGAGGCACGTTGGCATTTCCTCGTGGCAGCAGGGACGCAGCCGGAACAGGGCGGCTGGACCTTAACGCTGCCGGCGGAATGGGGAATGTTCACGGCCCCATTCGGGCAATTGGGGCAGATCCGCCCGATTTCCGCCGCAATTGTCCCGAAAGGGCAGCAAACATTGGGTTAACGCGCGGTCGGCTAGTTGCTTTGAAGTTAGTTAAACTGCGCACCTATCCCGCCGGGCCAGGCGGCGGTCATCCGGCGCGTGCCGGGTGCGAGGCGGCCGGGCCTGCAGTTGCGGGAGCGGCGCAAGGGGGGTGGGAAACTCCCCCCGCTGCCGTTATGATTGTCGCATGACAATGTGGCATCCCGATCCCGAATCCCTGACCTCTCCGCTGCATGCCAGCCTGGCGCAGGCGCTTGCCAAGGCAATTTCCGACGGCCGCTGGGCCAAGGGGGCGCAGCTGCCGACCCACCGCCGGATGGCTGAGCAGCTGGGCTTGAGCGTGCACACCGTCAGCAAGGCCTATGACAGCCTGCGGCGGCAGCGGCTGATCGACGGCCAGGTCGGACGCGGCAGCTTTGTGACCGGGCCGGAGGCGGCCGGCAGCCCGCCCTACCGGCTGCAATCGGAGACCGGCGGCGGCTTTGACTTGTCAATTTCGCGGCCGCTGTTTGCGCAGCTGCACGCGGATCGGTTCCAGCAGGCGCTGCAGCAGCTGCCGGAAGGGCTGGATCCGTCCTGCTATCTGTCCACCCGTCCCAACGCGGGCCATGAGGCGCACCGGCAGGCCGGCGCGGAGTGGCTGAGGATCTGCGGGCTGGAGGTGCCGGCCGGGCGGATCCTGATGACCAACGGGGTCAGCCACGGGCTGTCGGCGGCACTGACGGCGCTGGCTCGTCCCGGCGACACCGTGGTGGCGGACAAGATCACCCATCACCTGCTGGTCTCGGCCTGCGCCAGCCTGGGGCTGACCCTGGCCGGGCTGGAAATGGATGGCGATGGGATGCTGCCGGACGCGCTGCAGGAATTTTGCCGCAACAACAATCCCAAGGCGTTGTTTTTGCTTCCTTCCCTAGCCAATGCCACTGCCGGGATGATGCCTGAGGCGCGGCGCCGGGCGCTGGTGGAAGTTGCCCGCCGCCATGATCTTCTGATCATCGAAAACGACGCTTTCGGCCCGGTGGCAGAGGACCGCCCGGTGCCGGTTGCGGCGCTGGCGCCGGAGCGTACTGTGTATCTGACCACCTTCACCAAATGCACATTGCCGGGGCTGCGGGCGGGCTATCTGGCAGCACCGGAGCATCTGCTGCCCGCGCTCACCGGGCGGATCGTGGTGTTCAGCTGGATGGCCACTCCGCTGGTGTGCGAGCTGGCCAGCCGCTGGGTTCGGGACGGCACCGCGCTGGAGCTGGCCCGCTGGCAGCGCCGCGCCCTGGCGGAGCGCCACGCCATCGCCGCGGAGGCGCTTCAGGGCTGGAACTGGCAGGGCCACCCGGCGGCGCTGCACCTGTGGCTGACGCTGCCGGGCGGCTGGACCAGCGAGGGCTTCGCGGCCTACGCGCGGCAGCTGAATGTCGCGGTGGCACCGGATACCCCGTTCCTGGCGCCGCGGGTGCCGCCGCAGAACGCAGTGCGGATCTCGCTGGGCAGCGTGCAGGATCCGGACCGGTTCCGGCAGGCGCTGGAGCTGCTGGCAGGAATGCTGCGCCAGCCGCCGGAGGCGGCGGCGGCACTGGCTTTCTGATTGTCACGCGACAAAAAAAAATTGACTCGCAGGACAAGTCTTTCCAAGGCTGGATCAGGGCGCGCCGGCCGGGCCGGAACCACGGGTTCCGGTGCAGGCTGCGGCGGGCCTTTCCTGACACCTGCCTTGCAGAACGAGCCCGATGACAGAGACGATCACGCTTCAGCACAGCTATCAGGCCCGGGCGCGGATTGCGGGGCGCATCCGTCAGACCGCGATGATGGATTCGCCCACGCTGAGCCGGCTCTGCGGCGGGCAGGTGGCGCTGAAGCTGGAGAACAGCCAGATCACCGGCAGCTTCAAGCTGCGCGGCGCGGTGAACGCGGTGCTGTCGCTGACGCCGGAACAGCGCGCGGCGGGCGTGGTGGGCGTTTCCACCGGAAACCACGGGCGCGGGCTGGCCTATGCGGCGGCACAGTCCGGCGTGCGCTGCGTCATCTGCATGTCGGAGCTGGTGCCGCAGAACAAGGTCGCAGGCATCCGGTCCCACGGCGCCGAGGTGCGCATCATTGGCCGCTCCCAGGATGACGCGCAAGCAGAGGCGGAGCGGCTGACCGCCGAAGGCATGACCATGCTGCCGCCGTTTGACCACCCGGATGTCATCGCCGGGCAAGGCACCGTGGCGCTGGAGATGCTGGAGCAGATGCCGGGTCTGCAAACGGTGCTGGTGCCGCTTTCGGGCGGCGGGCTGATCTCCGGCGTCGGCATGGTGATGAAGGCGGCAAACCCGGACATCCGCGTCATCGGCGTCAGCATGGAACGCGGCGCTGCGATGCACGCCAGCCTGCAGGCGGGCAGGCCGGTGCAGGTCGAGGAGCTGCCGACGCTGGCGGATTCGCTGGGCGGCGGCATCGGGCTCGACAATGCCTATACTTTCAAGATGACGCAGGCGCTGGTGAATGATGCGGTTCTGGTCTCCGAAGCGGAAATCGCCGCCGCCATCCGCCACGCCTATTTCGAGGAGCGGCAGGTGATCGAGGGCTCCGGCAGTGTCGGCATCGCGGCGTTGCTGGCGGGCAAGATCAAAGAGCCGGGGCGCTGCGCGGTGCTGGTCAGCGGCCAGAACATCGGCATGGGCCTGCACAAGCGCATAATCGATGGCGAGGATGCGGACATGGCGGCAGAAAGCGGGGGTGGCGCGGATGCGTGATATCAAGATCCTGACCGAGGCGGACCTGCGCGTACTGGTGCCGCTTGATACCGGCGCGGTCGACTGCGTCGAACAGGGATTTACCACGCTCGCCGGGGGCGGAGTGGAGATGCCGCCGATCATGACGCTGCTGGTCCCCGACCATAACGGCGAGGTCTGCGTGAAATCCGCCTATGTGCCGGGCATCGAAAGCTTTGCCATGAAGATGAGCCCCGGGTTCTTCGACAACCCCAGGCTCGGCCTGCCCAGCACTACCGGACTGATGGTGGTGTTTTCCAGCAAGACCGGCCTGCTGGAGGCGCTGCTTCTGGACAATGGCTACCTTACCGATGTGCGCACCGCCGCGGCGGGAGCGGTCGCGGCGCGCCATTTGGCGCGGGAGGATGCAGCGCGTGTCTGCATTATCGGCGCGGGCGTGCAGGCGCGGATGCAGCTAAAGGCGATGACCCTGGTGCGCGGCATCAAAAGCGCGGAAATCTGGGCGCGGGACTCGGCCAAGGCAGAAGCCGCAGCCGCCGGCCTGCGCGAAGACCTGGGAATGAATGTCACCGCCAGCACGGATATCGCCCAGGCGGTTGCATCGGCGGATATCGTCGTCACCACAACCCCCGCGGCGGAGCCCGTGGTCCGGGCCGACTGGCTGCAGCCGGGGCAGCTGGTGATCGCAATGGGATCGGACCAAGCGCACAAATGCGAGCTGGACCCCGCCTGCCTGGCGAAGGCGGACCTTTATGTGCCCGACAGCCAAGCGCAATGCGCCGACAAGGGCGAGCTGCGCAGCGCCGTGGCGGCGGGGCTGATCGCCGGGGACCGCCGCTTTGCCGAACTCGGAGACATTGCTGCTGGCAAGGCCGAAGGCCGCCAGTCCGCCAGCGACCTGATCATTGCCGACCTCACCGGCACCGGCGTGCAGGACACCGCCATCGCAACCCTTGCAAGCTCCCGCGCTGATGCGGCGGGGGCAGGCGCCACCTTTACCAGCTGATCAATCAGGACCCACGCATATGGCAGACCCCAAGCTGTATTTCACCCGCGCGGAGTATCAGGCGCGCCTCGGCAAGACCCGGGCAGAGATGGCCCGCCGCGGCATCGATCTTCTGATCGTCACAGACCCCTCAAACATGAACTGGCTGACCGGCTATGACGGCTGGTCCTTCTACGTGCATCAATGCGTTATCGTCAGCATGGACGGCGCGCCGGTCTGGTACGGCCGCGGCCAGGATGCCAACGGCGCCCTGCGCACCTGCTGGATGGATCCCGCGAATATCATCGGCTACCCGGACCACTACGTGCAGTCGACCGAGCGGCACCCGATGGACTACCTGTCTGCGCAGCTGAAAGACCGCGGGCTGGACGGCGGCGTGATCGGCGTCGAGATGGACAACTACTACTTCACCGCCGCCGCTTTTGCCTCCTTGCAGAAGCACCTGCCCAATGCGCGCTTTGCCGATGCCAATGCGCTGGTCAACTGGCAGCGGGCGGTAAAGTCCGAGGCGGAGCTGGCGTATATGCGGCAGGCGGGGCAGATCGTCGGACGGATGCACCGGCGCATTGTTGAGAAGATCGAACCGGGGATGCGCAAATGCGATCTGGTGGCGGATATCTATGACGCAGGCCTGCGCTATGATGCGGAGCTGGGTTTCGGCGGCGACTACCCCGCGATTGTGCCGCTGCTGCCCTCCGGCTCCGACGCCGCCGCGCCGCATCTTACATGGGACGACATGCCGATGAAATCCGGCGAGGGCACGTTTTTCGAGATCGCGGGCGTCGTCCACCGCTACCACTGCCCGCTGTCGCGCACCGTGTTCCTGGGCAAGCCGACGCAGACCTTCATGGACGCGGAGAAGGCGGTGCTGGAGGGCATGGAGGCGGGCCTCGAAATGGCCAAGGCCGGCAACACCTGCGAGGACATCGCCAAGGCGTTTTTCAAGGTGCTGAAGACATACGGCATCGAGAAGGACAACCGCACCGGCTATCCGATCGGCGTCAGCTACCCGCCGGACTGGGGCGAGCGGACCATGTCGCTGCGCCCGGGCGACACCACCGTCTTGCAGGAAAACATGACCTTCCACTTCATGACCGGCCTGTGGATGGAGGATTGGGGTTTTGAGATCACCGAAAGCATCCGCATCGGGGCAGACAGGCCGGACTGCCTGTCGGATGTGCCGCGCAAGATGTTCGTGAAGGATTGAGCCATGAAGAAAAACCCAATCTCCCCGACCATCCCGCTGGACCGCGACGGGGTGCATCACGGCTTCCTGAAACTGCCCTACAGCCGGGATGACTCTGCCTGGGGCTCGGTAATGATTCCGCTGACGGTGATCAGGAACGGAGACGGGCCGACGGCGCTTCTGACAGGGGCCAACCACGGCGATGAATATGAAGGTCCGATTGCGCTGCAGGAGCTTGCCGCTACCACGAAGTCTGAGGACATCACGGGCAGGCTGATCATCGTGCCGGCCTTCAACTACCCGGCCTTCCGCGCAGGAACCCGCACCTCGCCCATCGACAGGGGCAACATGAACCGCGCCTTTCCGGGCCGCCCCGACGGCACCGTGACCGAGAAGATCGCGGATTACTTCCAGCGCACGCTCTTGCCGCTGGCGGATCTGGCGGTGGATTTCCACTCCGGCGGCAAGACGCTGGACTTCGTGCCCTTTGCCGCCGCCCATATCCTGGAGGACAAACCGACGCAGGAGGCGTGCTTTGCCGCGATGAAAGCGTTCAACGCGCCCTATTCGGTGGAGCTCTTGGAGATCGACAGCGCGGGCATGTATGACACCGCGGTGGAGCAGATGGGCAAGGTTCTGGTCACAACGGAGCTTGGCGGCGGCGGCTCCTCCACCGCGCGCAGCAATGCAATTGCCAAGAAGGGGCTGCGCAACGTGCTGATCCATGCGGGCATTTTGCAGGGCGAGATGCAGCTGGAGGAGACTGTCAGCCTGACGATGCCGGATGATGACTGCTTTCTGTTCAGCGAGGGCGGCGGGATGTTCGAGATCATGGCGGATCTGGGCGAAGTGGTTGCCAAGGGGGACCTGCTGGCGCGGGTCTGGCCGCTGGACCGCACCGGCCAGCCGCCGGTGGAATACCGCGCCCGCCGGGGCGGGCTGCTGATCAGCCGCCACTTTCCCGGGCTGATCAAATCCGGCGACTGCGTCGCGGTGATTGGGGTCTCGGCGGCATAAACAAACTCTGGAAATAACCGGGCAGGCCGTATAGGCCTGTCTTACCCTGGCAATAAAGGCATTGCGCGCTGCTGCTGTGGGTCGGGTGGAGATACCCGCACATCCCGCGCAACACCTGCGCCGGATCCGCGCAACCCTCCTCCCGAAATTCAACCGGCGGCGCGCCGCCTTATTTGTGAGGATGACCAATGCTGAAGAACGACCAGCTTGACCAGTGGGATCGCGAGAACTTTTTCCACCCTTCAACCCATCTGGCCCAGCACGCCCGCGGTGAAAGCCCCAACCGAGTCATTAAAACTGCCTCCGGCGTGTTTATCGAGGACCGGGACGGCAACCGGCTGCTGGATGCCTTTGCCGGGCTTTACTGCGTGAATGCGGGCTATGGCCGCCAGGAAATCGCCGAAGCCATCGCCGATCAGGCGCGGGAGCTGGCCTATTACCATTCATACGTGGGCCATGGCACCGAAGCCTCGATCACGCTGGCGAAAATGATCCTAGACCGGGCGCCTGCCAACATGTCCAAGGTCTATTTCGGTCTTGGCGGCTCCGACGCCAATGAAACCAACGTCAAGCTGATCTGGTACTACAACAACATTCTGGGGCGGCCCGAAAAGAAGAAGATCATCTCCCGCTGGCGCGGCTATCACGGCTCGGGCCTCGTCACCGGCTCGCTGACAGGCCTCGAGCTGTTCCACAAGAAATTCGATCTGCCGGTGGAACAGGTCATTCATACCGAGGCGCCCTATTACTACCGCCGTGACGACCTGGATCAGACCGAAGAGCAGTTCACCGCCCATTGCGCGGCGGAGCTGGAAGCGCTGATCGAACGCGAGGGCGCGGGCACCATCGCCGCCTTCATCGGCGAGCCGGTCTTGGGCACCGGCGGCATCGTGCCGCCGCCTGCGGGCTACTGGCAGGCCATTCAGGCGGTGCTGAAGAAACACGATATCCTGCTGGTCGCGGATGAGGTCGTCACCGGCTTCGGGCGGCTCGGCTCCATGTTCGGCTCCGATCACTACGGGATCGAGGCCGATATCATCACCATCGCCAAGGGCCTCACCTCGGCCTATGCGCCGCTTTCCGGGTCAATCGTCTCGGAGAAGGTCTGGAAGGTGCTGGAGCAGGGCACTGAGGAAAACGGCCCGATCGGCCACGGCTGGACCTATTCGGCGCACCCGATCGGGGCGGCAGCAGGGGTGGCGAACCTCAAGCTGATTGATGAACTGAACCTTGTCAGCAATGCAGGTGAGACCGGTGCCTATCTGAACGCGACCATGGCAGAGGCGCTGTCGGGCCATTCCAACGTGGGCGAGGTGCGCGGCGAGGGGATGCTCTGTGCGGTCGAATTTGTGAAAGACAAGGACAGCCGCACCTTCTTTGATGCCGCGGAGAAAATCGGCCCGCAGATCGCCGCCAAGCTCCTGGAGCAGGACAAGGTGATCGCGCGGGCCATGCCGCAGGGCGATATCCTGGGCTTTGCGCCGCCCTTCTGCCTTAGCCGGGCGGAAGCCGATCAGGTGGTGGAGGCCACCCTACGCGCGGTCAAGGCGGTGCTAGGCTGAGCCTCAGCCCGTTCAGTTACGGCAAATTTCGAGGACGGCGCGTAGACCGCGCCGGCCGTCCTCGAAGTAGAGCCGCCCGCCGTGCTGCTCCGCCACCGTGGCGACAATTGTCAGCCCCAGGCCGAAGCCGTCGATGGCCCTTGTATTGTCGCCGCGGCGGAACGGGGCAATCACTTCGGTGATCTCCGCCGCCGTCATGCCGGAGCCTTCGTCCTCGACCGTGATGATGGCGTGATCGGCGGTGGCGCTGAGGGTGATGGCAGCGCGGCGGCCGTATTTCAGTGCGTTGTCGATCAGGTTGGTGACTGCCCGCTGCAGCGACACCGGGCGGGCCACTACCAGCATCGGCTGACCCTCGGGCATCGCGCTGCGGCCGGGGGCGGAGGTGAAAACCGAGCGCCCGCCCGCCGCCACCTGCGGCTCCGGCGGCAGCAGTTCCACCGGCTTTCCGGTGTCCTGGTAATCAGCGGCCAGCGCCTCCACCAGCGAGCTGAGCGACAGGCGGCGCGGCGTTTCTGCGCTCATCTCGGCGCGGGTGTAGGTCAGCACGCTTTCGATCATGCCGGTCATGGCGTCGAGGTCGGTCTCGAACTTCTGCCGCAGCTCCGCGTCCTGGATCAGCGCTGCCCGCAGCCGCAGCCGGGTGGCGGGGGTGCCCAGATCGTGGCTGACGCCGGACAGCACCGCAGCGCGGCTGGCAAGCTGCTCGCGCTCGGTCTCCAGATAGCTGTTCACCGCCGAGACGATCTCCTGCAGCTCGCCCGGCCCCTGCATTGCATAGGCGTCCGGCCCGCCCAGGCGGCGGCGGTGGCGCAAGGCCCGGGCGAAACGGTCGAAATGGGCCGAGGTGTCCATGACCAGTGTCGCCAGCACCGCCAAGGCCAGCAGCGACAGCAGCACAGCGGGCAGGCGCAGGTCGCGCGGCGCCGCGGAACAACCCCAGACGGCGGTGCCGTCCACCCGCTGCCACGGGCCGTAGCCCGCGCGGGCAAATACCACCGGCTCGCTGCAATAGGTGGCCAGCAGCCGGGTGACAGCCCCCAGTTTCTCTGCCGCGGAGGCTGCACCCGCTGGCGGCAGCTCTGCCACCGGGTAGCGCAGGGCAGGGGAGGCGATGACCAGCGCCAGAACCTCCCCCGACAGGGGATCGGGGCCGCTGTCCAGGATCGAGACATTGGTGAAGAAGGCGGGTTTGGCGATTCCCTCCAGCCGCAGGTAATCGCCTGCCGCCAGAAACGCGGCCTGATCCGGCCCCAGAGCCGTTACCGACACTCCCGCAGGCGGCGGCGCGGCGCGGCGCAGTGTACCGTCCAGGGTGATCCCCGCGATGGCGGCGCGGGTCAGATGCGCCTGCCAGCTGGCGGTGGAGTGGAACCAGCCCCAAGCGCCGCCCAGCCCGGCGGCAAAGGCCAGCGGCAGCAGGATCAGCCCCCGGGTTCTGAGCCGCAGCGCCACCCGCCTCAGTCCCCGCCGGTCTCGACATCCACCGCCAGGACATAGCCGGTGCCGCGCTCGGTGCGCAGCAGCTTCGGCTCCTTGGGGCTTTGTTCGATCTTGGAGCGCAGCCGCCCGACCAGCACGTCAATGGCGCGTCCGGAACCTTCGTCGCTGCCGCCCTCGCCTGTCACATCCAGGGCCGCGGCGATCTCCTCGCGCGTCAGCGGAATATGCGGGTTGGCCAGAAACACCTTGAGCAAGCCGGTCTCGCGCCGCGACAGCGCCACCTGCACCCCGGCGGGCGAAATCACCTCATCCCGCTTGGCATCATAGGTCCAGCCGGCAAAGCGGAAGATGGCAACGCTGCGCCGGTAGATCAGCGAGGACGACCGCCGCGCCCGCTGCAGCACCGCACGGACGCGGGCCAGCAACAGGTCGGGGTTGAACGGCTTTGCGATGTAGTCATCGGCGCCGGATTCATAGCCCGCCATCCGCTGGTGGTCGGCGGACAGCGCGGAGACCAGAATGATCGGCACATCCTGTTCGGCGCGCAGGCGGGTGCAGATCTCCACCCCGTTTTCGTCACCCAGCATCACGTCGAGCAGGATCAGGTCGATCCGGCCCGCGCCGATCTGGTCGCGGATCTCCGCCTCGCTGCCGCAGGGCAGGGCGATAAAGCCGTTCTGGCGCAGGTACTGGGTCAGCATCATGCGCGTCTCGGCATCGTCATCCACCACCAGAAGCCGCGGAATCGCCATCTGTTGCTCTCCTCGCCGGAAACCGCCGATATGGCTGTTCCGGCTGCTTGTTTGTAACATCATGCAACAAAATCAATTGCTGCGTAACAACAGGTAACAGCTTGGCGGAAAAACTGCATTCCGGCGTGCGCAGGGCGGCGCTGGACAATTGAAAAGCGGTGCCGCGGTTTTGCAAGCTGATGGGGAAGGCTGCGGGGAGCAGCCGGAACATAAGGGAGGAATGAGCGATGAAAAATACCGCTTTTGCGGCCGTATCGGCCGTGGCATTGGCCTGTGCGGCACCGGCAGCGGCCGGACCGCAGGCCGAAGTTCTGCACTGGTGGACATCCGGCGGCGAGGCCAAGTCGGCTGCAGTCTTGCAACAGGAATTTGCCGACAACGGCGGCATCTGGACCGACATGCCGGTGGCCGGCGGCGGCGGCGATGCGGCGATGACCGCGTTGCGCGCCCGGGTGCTCTCCGGCAACGCGCCGACCGCGGTGCAGCTGAAAGGCCCCGCAATCCAGGAATGGTACGAGGAAGGCGTGCTGGCCGATATCTCCTCCGTCGCGGAGGCAGAGGGCTGGGCGGACGTGCTGCCCGGCTCGATCGCGGGGCATATGAAATGCGAGGGTAAATGGTGCGCGGCGCCTGTGAACGTGCACCGGGTCGACTGGATCTGGGCCAATGCCGCGCTCTTGGAGGCCAACGGCATCGAGATGCCCCAGACCTGGGAGGAGTTCAACGCCGCCGCCGACAAGCTGATGGCCGCGGGCATCACCCCACTGGCGCACGGCGGACAGGCCTGGCAGGACGCCACCGTTTTTGAGGCGGTGGCGCTCGGCATCCTTGGGCCGGAATACTTCCGCAAGGCCTTTGTCGAACTGAACATGGACACCCTGAAGTCGGACAAGATGGCCGCCGTTTTTGACCAGATGCGCAAGATGCGCGGCTATGTGGATGCCAACTTCCCGGGCCGCGACTGGAACCTGGCCACCTCGATGGTGATGAACGGCGAGGCGGCGTTCCAGATCATGGGCGACTGGGCCAAGGGCGAGTTCCTGGCCGCGGGCAAGGAGCCGGGCAAGGATTTCCTCTGCGCCTCGGTGCCGGGGGACGGGTTCCTCTATAACGTCGACAGCTTCGCCATGTTCGAGGTGGACGGCGAGGACAAGCAGGCCGGGCAGGACTTGCTGGCTAAGCTGATCGTCGGGCCGAAGTTCCAGGAGGTGTTCAACCTCAACAAGGGTTCGATCCCGGCGCGGGTGGACGTCAAACTGGATGCGTTTGACACCTGCGCGCATCTGTCGGCCAAGGACATGGGCGACAGCGCAGACAATGGCTCGCTGCTGCCCAGCTATGCCCACGGCATGGCCCTGCGCGGCGCGCAGGCCGGTGCCATCACCGATGTGGTGACTGCGCATTTCAACTCCGACATGTCCTCGGCTGAGGCCGTGCAGATGCTGGCCGACGCAGTCGCCAACTCTCTCTGATCCTCCCTGGGCCTCGCGTCCCCTGGGATGCGGGGCCACCTATTCAAGGGCCGTTACCATGACTGAATGGCTTGAACGTCATATTCCGAAGATGGTGCTGGCACCGTCCTTCGCCGCGGTGCTGGTGTTTGTCTACGGCTTCATTGCCTGGACCGCCTGGGTGTCGCTGACCCGCTCCCGCCTGCTGCCGAAATACGAAATCGAAGGCTTGATCCAGTACGAGCGCCTGTTCAATGCGCCGCGCTGGGACACCGCGATGTCAAACCTGTTTGTGTTCGGCACCCTGTTCATCCTGATCTCGATGTTCCTGGGGCTGATGCTGGCAATCCTGCTGGACCAGAAGATCCGCACCGAAGGCGTTTTGCGCACCATCTATCTTTACCCGATGGCGCTGTCGCTGATCGTGACCGGCACCGCCTGGAAGTGGATCATGAACCCTGGCCTGGGGCTGGAGGCCATGGTGCGCGGCTGGGGGTTCGATAGCTTCACCTTCGACTGGGTGATCAACCCGGACAAGGCGATCTATGCAGTTGTCATCGCCGGTGTCTGGCAGGCGTCCGGCTTTGTGATGGCGCTGTTCCTGGCGGGCCTGCGCGGGGTCGACGGCGAGATCATCAAGGCCGCACAGGTCGATGGCATCCCCACCTGGCGGATCTATACCGCGATCATCATCCCCTCGATGGCGCCGATCTTCCTGTCTGCCTTCATCGTGCTGGCGCATCTGGCGATCAAGAGCTTCGACCTGGTGATTGCCCTCACCGGCGGCGGCCCCGGCTATGCCACCGACCTGCCCGCCACTTTCATGTACACGATGGCCTTTTCCCGCGGCGACATCGGCCAGGCGGCCAGCTCTGCCATGGTGATGATGGGCGTGGTCTTCGCAATCATCGTTCCGTATCTCTACTCTGAGCTGAGGGCCAAACATGACTGATGCGACGCTCACCCCCGCCGCCGCAGCAAACAGCCGCAATTGGAGCCACTTCGCCCTGCGCTGGACGCTGTTCACCCTGTTGGGCCTGTTTGCCTTGTTCTACCTGATGCCGCTCTTTGTGATGATCACCACCTCGCTGAAAAGCCTGGAGGAAATCCGCACCGGCAGCCTGATAGCCTTCCCGCGCGAGGTGACATTCGACGCCTGGCGCACCGCCTGGTCGGAGGCCTGCACCGGCATCCAATGCGAGGGCCTGCGCCCGTTCTTCTGGAACTCCGTGGTGATCGCTGTACCGGCGGTGGCGATCTCCACCATGCTGGGCGCGGCCAATGGCTATGTAATTGCGCAGTGGCGGTTCCGCGGCGCCAACCTGATCTTCTCGCTGATGCTGTTCGGCTGCTTCATCCCGTTCCAGGTGGTTCTGCTGCCGATGGCACGGATGCTGGGGCTGATGGGGCTGGCGGGCAGCATTCCGGGGCTGATCTTTGTGCATGTGATCTATGGCATCGGCTTCACCACGCTGTTCTTCCGCAACTTCTATGTCACCATCCCGCAGGATCTGGTGAAGGCGGCCAAGGTGGACGGAGCGGGGTTCTTCCGCATCTTCTGGTCGATCTTCCTGCCGCTCAGCCTGCCGATCATCGTCGTGACCGTGATCTGGCAGTTCACCCAGATCTGGAACGACTTCCTGTTCGGCGTCTCCTTCAGCCAGGCGGGCACCCAGCCGGTGACCGTGGCTTTGAACAATATCGTCAACTCGACCACCGGCGTAAAGGAATACAACGTCGACATGGCCGCCGCGATCATCGCCGCGCTGCCGACGCTGCTGGTCTATGCCGTTGCCGGCAAATACTTCATCCGCGGCCTGACCGCCGGATCCGTAAAGGGGTAAATCCATGGCACCTATTCTGGACATCACCAACCTGCGCAAGAACTACGGCGCAACCGAGATCCTGAAGGACATCAACGTCAGCATCGAGCCAGGCGACTTCCTGGTGCTGGTCGGCCCCTCGGGCTGCGGCAAGTCCACACTGCTCAATTGCATCGCCGGACTGGAGCCGATCTCCGGCGGGCAGATCGAGATTGGCGGGCGCGACATGACGCGTGTCAGCCCCAAGGACCGCGACATTGCCATGGTGTTCCAGTCCTACGCGCTCTACCCGACGATGACGGTCGCCAAGAACATCACCTTTGGCATGAAGGTGCGCGGCGCCGATGCCGCGACGCAGGAGCGCAAGCTGAAGGAGGTCGCGGCGCAGCTGCAGATCGAGGCGCTCCTGGACCGCCGCCCCGGCCAGCTGTCGGGCGGCCAGCGCCAGCGGGTGGCGATGGGCCGGGCACTGGTGCGCGACCCCAAGCTGTTCCTGTTCGATGAACCGCTGTCGAACCTCGACGCCAAGCTGCGGGTCGAGATGCGCACCGAGATCAAGAAGCTGCACCACAACCTCGGCGCCACCATGGTCTATGTGACCCATGACCAGATCGAGGCGATGACGCTGGCGACCAAGATCGTGGTGATGAAGGGCGGCGTAGTGCAGCAGATCGGCACGCCTGCTGAGATCTACAACAAGCCCGCCAACCTGTTTGTCGCCGATTTCATGGGCAGCCCGGCGATGAACCTGATCCCGGCGCGTGCGCAGCCGAACGGCGAGGGCACAAGGATCGAGATGGCCTGCGGCGGCAGCGCCCCGATCGTGCTGAAGGACAGCCGCGCCACCGGCCTGCCGCAGGACGTGATCCTGGGCGTGCGCCCCGAAGACATCGCCGAGGCGGGCTTCCGCGCCGGTGAAGGCGTGCAGGAGGCCGCCTGCCTCATCGACATGGTGGAGCCTGCGGGTGCAGACACCTATGTGGTCTCCAATCTCGGCGGCAAGCAAGTGACGGCGCGTCTGCACGCCGAAACCCGGGCGCAGCCGGGGCAGATGCTGGACCTAGCCTTTGATCTCTCCAAGGTCTCCTATTTCTCGCCCGCAACCGGCGAGCGTCTAAATTGACCCGGCTGCGGCTGGCCGCCGATGTTGGCGGCACCAATACGCGGCTGGGGCTGGCGCAGGCCGGCGTGCTGCTGGCGGACACGGTGCAAAGCTTCCGCAACGATACCTTTCAGGGTTTTGCGGAGGTTATGGACCAGTATCTGCAGGGCGCCGCCCCTGGCGGCGTGGCGGAGGTCGCCATTGCCATCGCCGGGCCTGTTACAGGCAGCACCGCGCGGCTGACCAACCGGGACTGGCACTTTGACGCAGCTGAGCTGTCACAGCATCTGCGCGGCGCACGCGTGCATCTGCTCAACGACCTCGCAGCCCTTGGGCAGGCCTGCCCGCATCTTGGGGCAGACTGCCTCGATACGGTGATCGCCCCCGCAGACAGTGCGGGTGGAGACGGCCAACGGCTGGTGGTGGGCATCGGCACCGGTTTCAACCTGTCGCCTGTGCTGCACGCAGGCGGGCAGGTTCACTGCCTCCACGTGGAATACGGCCATGTCAGCCTGCCGCTGGACGTGGCGGAGCATCTGCGCCGCCGAACCGGCGATGCCGCGGCAGAATTCCCGACGGTGGAGCATCTGTTTTCCGGCCGCGGCCATGCGGCGGTGCGGGCGCAGTTTACGGAGGATGCGGCAGGCACGCGGGCCTTTCAAACGTTTTACGCGGAACTGCTGGCGCTGCTGGCGCGCAACCTGGTTCTGGCCTTCCTGCCCGCGCGGGGTGTGTACTTCGCCGGCGCAGTGGCCCGCAGCCTGCTGGCCTCCCCGGCACGGCAGGTGTTTGCGGAGCTGTTCCAGCAGCCGTTTGCGCTGGATGCCCGGATTGCTGCGCCTGTTCACGTCATTCTAGATGATGCCGCTGCGTTGAAAGGCTGCGCCGCCCTCAGCTGGCAGCACTGAAGCCCGGTTTCACCATCTTTATTAACATAATCCAGATTACAGGTGTCTTGTCAGCGACGCCGGTGGAGTCACACCCGAAGTGCAAATTATGTATCAAAACAGATGCTTGCATGGAGCTATTGACGGGACGCAATTACCCTCACCTGAGTTTGGAAGAACGCCGGAAGATTACCAAGTAGCGTGAAGCTAAAATGCCGGTGCCTGAGATCGCAGAACGGCTGGGCCGCGCATCATCTACGATCTACCGTGAACTCAAGCGTAAATTCTTTGATGACAAGGAACTTCCTGAGCTGAACGCATACCACGCCGTGGCCGCCCAGGAGATGTATGAGCAGCGGCGCGCGGTCCAGCGGAAGATGATCGTCCACCCGGAACTGAAAGAAGCGGTCGAAGACCGTCTCAAGGCCGGATGGTCACCTGAGCAGATCGCCGGCCGGATGCGGCTCGAGCGTCATCCGGTCCGGGTCAGCCACGAGACGATCTACCGTTTCACCTATTCCAAGGATGGCCGCGAGGAACAGTTCTATCGTCATCTGCCAGAGCATCGAAAGCGCCGCAGGCCGCGTGGGCACCGGGGGGTTCCATGCCCAATCCTGCGCGCGGTAGCCACCGTGCCGCAATAAACTGGTTAAAGGGAGCCGAAAAAGCTTGCGGCAGCAGCGGCCGCTCGGCCGCTTCCCGCTTGCGGGCAGCCGGTGCCGGTTTCCTCAGCCAGCGGCACGCCGGTAGACAAAGCCACCGCCGTCCCCGGTGCTTCCCGCCTCAAGCAAGTCAAGCACGGCCTGGTGCCGGGGCGACTTGCGGCACACGGGATCGGCTGCGCCTGCGTCCCCGGCCAGAGCCAGCGCCTGGCAGCGGCAGCCGCCGAAATCACTTTCCTTGCGGTCGCAGCTGCGGCAGGGCTGCGGCAGCCAATCTGTGCCCCTGTAGGAATTGAATGCCGCGCCCTCGTACCAGATCGCCGCCAGCGGTTTGCTGCGGACGTTGTCAAAGTCCAGGTGCGGGATGGTCTGGGCCGCGTGGCAGGGCAGCACGGTGCCGTCCGGCGCAATGTTTAGCCCGGCCGTGCCCCAGCCGCCCATGCAGGCCTTGGGATAATCCGCATAATAGTCAGGCGGCACGAAGTCGAAGGCCAGCACACCGCGCAGCCGCTGCTCAGCCTCTGCGACGATGCGTTTGGCGGCCTCTGTCTGCGCGCGCGTCGGCAGCAGCTGGGCCCGGTTGCGGGACGCCCAGCCGTGGAACTGCACGCTGGCCACTTCGAGCCGCCGGGCGCCCATTTCGACAGCCATTTCGATGGTGCGTTCCAGATCGTCCAGATTGTGCCGGTGCATGACGGCGTTCAGCGTCAGGGGAATTCCCCGGGTCTTGATCTCCGCCGCGATCTTCATCTTGCGGTCAAACCCGCCCTTGTAGCCGCCGATCCAATCGGCAAGCCCGGCGCTGGTGCCCTGCAGGGACAGCTGGATATGGTCCAGCCCCGCTGCCTCCAGCGCATCCAGCCGCCTGGGCGTCAGGCCGATACCGCTGGTGATCAAGTTGGTATACAGGCCGCAGCCCTGTGCCGCCGCGGTGAGCTCTGCCAGATCCGGGCGCGCGGCGGGCTCGCCGCCGGACAGGTGCAATTGCAGCACGCCCAGCTCCGCAGCCTGGTGGAAGGCATCCGCCCATTCGCCGGTTGTCATCTCCGCCTCGCGGCCCAGCAGGTCCTGCGGGTTGGAGCAATAGGGGCAGGCCAGCGGGCAGCGGTGCGTCAGCTCGGCCAGCATCGCGATGGGCGGAGGCACGGTCATGGCCGCACCGCCAGATACATCCGCGCCCGCAGGCCAGCCAGAAAGCGCTGCACGTCTCCGGCGATCTGCTCTGCCGGGGCGTCGTAGGCTACCGCCAGAGCGGCAACAATCTCCTTGAACGATGTGCTGCCATCCACCCGCGACAGGATCGCCTCGCCTATGGCGTCCAGCGCAATGGCCTTTTCCGGGCACAGCAGCACCGTGCCGCCCCGCACCTTGTCCGCCGCCAGGCGCACGCCGCGCGGCAGAAAGGGGCGGTCGGAGGGGGCCAGCGCCAGCTTCATGCCAGTCCCTCCCCCGGCTGCCATGCGCCCGGCGGGATCCGCCCCGGCTCCACATAGGCGCCCCAAAGCGCGTCCAGCTGCGCCCACAGAACATCGGTCTTGAAGATAAGCGCCGCGCAGGCGGCGTCTTCTTTTTCGGGGGTGTCTGCGTTTTCCAGAACCCAGGCCAGGCCGAATTTCACATCCTTCGGCGCTTCGGTCAGCCGTTTGCGGAAATAGGACAGGCTGGCAGTGTTGGCAAAGTCGTAGTGCTGCAGCAGGCCTTCGATCCGCTGTTCGTGGATGGCAGGCGCAAACAGTTCCGTCAGCGACGAGGCCACCGCCTGCAGCAGCGGCATGTCGCGCACATAGCGGATATAGGCATCGACAGCGAACCGGGTGGCCGGCAGAACCCCGCGGCCAGAGGCCACGTAGTCCGGGTCAAGCCCGACCGCTTCGGCCAGCCGCAGCCAGCGGCGGATGCCGCCGCCCTCGCTGATGCCGCCGTCATGGTCCTCGATCCGGCTGCGCCAGACCCTGCGCATGGCTGGATCAGCGCAGCGGGACAGAAAGGCAGCATCCTTCATCGGGATCGCCGCCTGGTAGGCCCAGCGGTTGATCACCCAGGCGCGGACCTGGTCAGGGGAGCACTCGCCGCCGTGCAGCCTGTGATGGAACGGATGTTTGTCGTGGTAACGGGCGGCGCCGATGGCGCGCAGACGGGCCTCCAGGGGCCCGCTCGCAGACGTATTCCGGGTGTGTGCATTCATGGCGCGATCTCCATTCCATCCTCTGCAATTGTCCACCCGGCGGCCAGCACCTGCGCGCGCTCGGCGCTGCCAGGCTGCCAGACGGGGTTGGTGTTGTTGATGTGAATGAACGTCTTGGCGGCATCCACGGCCTGCAAACCGGCGATCGAGCCCTCGGGGCCGCTGATGGAGATATGCCCCATCCGCTGGCCGGTCTTGCTGCCCGTCCCGCTCTGGATCATCTCCTCGTCGTGCCAGAGCGTGCCGTCAAAGAAGATCTGATCGGCATCCGACAGCATCTCCAGCAGGCCGCCCGACACACCGGAGCAGCCGGGGATGTAATAGGCGGATTTCGCACCGTCGCTCAGCCGGACGCCGACCGTCTGTTCCCCCATCACATCCGTCTGCACCTGCCCGTCCTCCATGAACAGCGGCACCTTGCCCGGCACCGGGAAAACCGTTGCCTGCAGCCCCGGAAGCAGCTCGAAACCCTCGCTCAGCCGCACCGGATGGCGGCCGACAGCCGCCGGAAGCGCGTTGAACACCGGGTTCGCCGCCAGCAATTCCAGCAGCCCCGCCGTGGCGAACAGGCTGAAAGGCGACTGTTCCCGCAAGGACAGCAGACCCGCGATGTGGTCAATGTCGCCATTGGTCAGCAGCACCGCGCGCAGCGGGCTGTGGCGCAGCGATTGCGGGTGCATGGACGGGCAGTTCTGCAGCTGAACACGGATATCGGGAGAGGTGTTCAAAACCGCCCAGTTCTGCCCGTCCAGTGTCACGGCCAACGAGGACTGGGTGGCGGAAGCGATCCTGCCGAGACGCGCGTCCCGGCAGTTCCGGCAGCCGCAATTCCATTGCGGCAGGCCGCCACCCGCTGCCGCACCAAGAACCAGAAACCGCATGGCCGTCTTCCTGTTTCGCGATCAGAACAGATCGGGTTCGTATTCGCGGCCCTCGTCCTCGGACGGGGAGTACATGTTGATTTCCATGCCGCAGTTGATTTCTTTCAGTTTCGGGGCAGACCAGGCCATTTCATCCTCCTTTGCTGGCTCTAATCCCGTCAGCCTAGCCCCCCGTCCCCGGCCCCGGTATTGGCCTTTGGTCGTAGGGACAGGGTCATTGCGCGGCCTCAGACTTTGGTCCAATGGCACGCTGGCGCGGCCCCCGGCAAACTTCCGAACATGCGCGCCCTCCTATCCATACTTCTGATTCAGGCCTGGCTGCTTGCGGCTGGCGCTCTGTCAGCGTCGCCCTTGCCGCGTGAGGAGATCAGCGCCCTGATCATGCCGCCATTCTCCCTGGGGGAGCCGGTGAACGGCAAGGGCGTCTACACGCTGCTGAACTCCGGCGGCGCGGAGGCAGGCTATGCCTTTGAAACCGAACCCCTGGCCCCGCTGCCCGGGTTTTCCGGCGCACCGGTCAACCTGCTGGTGCTCATGGATCTCGACGGCAAATTTCTGGATGTCCGGCTGATCAGCCATAACGAGCCGGTCTTTGTCTCCGGGCTTGGCCCCGCCCCGTTCCACAGGTTCTTCGAGCAGTACCCTGGCCTGTCGGTCTTTTCGGTGATCACCGTCGGCACCCCCTACGGAAAGACCGGTTCCGGCTCATCGCTAGTCTATCTCGACGGGGTCAGCAAGGCGACCGCGTCAGTGCGGATCGCGCATGACTCGGTAATGGCGGCAGCGCTGGCGGTCGCGCGCGAGAAGATGCACGGCGTCATCACCACGCCTCCGGCCCGGCCTGACCCGGACCACAGCGAGCCGCTGGACTGGGCGGCCTTGGCGGATCAGGGACTGGCCGCCCGCGCCACCGTCTCCAACGCGGAGGTTGATGCGGCCTTTGCCGGCACCCTGTGGGCGGATGACGATCCGGAGGCGCAGCAGCACCCTGAGGCGCCCTATCTGGATCTCTGGATTGTCGACCTCGGCCCGCCTTCAATTGCGCAGGCGGTCCTCTCTCGCGACGGTTACAACGAGCTGCAGGATTTCCTGGCGATCTCCCCCGATGATGAGCCGCTGTTGCTGGTCGAGACCGGCCGCCACGGGCTGGTTAGCCTGGAATTCATCCGCAACACCGCGCCGGACCGGGTGTTTGCCACCCAGAACGGGCTGCCGGTGGCGCTGCGGGACAGCGACCTGCTGGTGGATCTGTCGCCGGATCTGCCCGGCCCATTGCACGAAGGCACGGCGATGATCCTGCGGGCCGACCGCCGCCTCGGCTTTGACCCGGCGCGGGAGTGGACCCTGCACGCCCAGGCGGTGCGCGCGCACGGCATGTTCCAGCCCGAGACAGGCACCGTGGAATTTCCTGTCACGCACCGGACCCCCGAACGGTTTTTCCTGCGTGATGAGGCCCCGGCGCCGGTGCCGCCCTGGCTGGAGGCGCTGCGCAGCCGCAGCACCGACCTGATCCTGCTGGCGCTGCTGCTGACCACGCTGACCGCCGCGCTGCTGCTGGGCCAAGGCCGGATCGCCGCCCGCAAGACACTGACACCGCTGCGACTCGCAGTGCTGGCAGCTGTCACCCTGTTTGCCGGCTGGTGGGGGCAGGGCCAGCTGTCCATCGTCACAGTGCTGGGCGTTTTGCGCGCCGCGGCCGAGGGCGGCAGCTTTGCCTTTCTTGCCTATGACCCGTTTTCGCTGCTGCTCTGGGGCTTTGCCATCCTCGGGCTTGTCCTGTGGGGGCGGGCCCTGTTCTGCGGTTGGTTGTGCCCGTTCGGCGCGCTGCAGGAATTCGCGCACCATCTTGGCCGCAGGCTGGGTCTGCCGCGGACCGCCCTTCCGCCGGCCTGGGACGGGCGGCTCAGATACCTCAAGTACGGGGTGCTGGCCGGGCTGGTATCGCTGGTTTTCCTGGCGCCGGAACATGTGGACACCGCGGCCGAGGTCGAACCCTTCAAGACCGCGATCACCACCTACTTCCTGCGCGAGTGGTATTTCACCGCCTATGCGGTCTTCTGGCTGGCGGCGGGGCTGGTGCTGTTCAAGCCCTTTTGCCGCTATCTGTGCCCGCTGGGCGCGGCCATGGCGGCTGGCGGGCTGCTGCGGCAGCGCAACTGGATTGCCCGGCGCGCCGCCTGCGGCAGCCCCTGCCAGCTGTGCCGGGTGAAATGCGCCTATGGCGCGATCGGGCCATCCGGAGCGGTCCGGTATGACGAATGCTTCGGCTGCCTCGACTGCGTGTCGATCCACGACGATCCGGCCCGCTGCGTGCCGCTGATCCTGGCGGCGCGCCGGAAACAACATCTGGAGGCCGCGGAATGAGCGCACAACTGACACGCCGCCGGTTCCTGGCAATCTCTGCCGCCGCGCTTGGCGCCGCGGCGCCGGCGGCGCGGGCCGCACCCGTTACCTGGCACGGGTTTGCCCTCGGCGCCGAGGCGCGCCTGACCATCCACGCGCCGCCGCGGCTGGCAGACCGGGCAATTGCTGCCGCGCTGTCGCAGCTGCGGCAGGCCGAACAGCTGTTCAGCCTTTATGATCCGGCGTCAGTCCTGTCCCGGCTGAACCGGACCGGGGTTCTGAAAAGCCCGCCGCCGCCGTTTTTGCATCTGGCCCGGCTCTGCACCCGTGTGCACACGGCAACGGCAGGCGTATTCGACCCCACGGTGCAGCCGCTGTGGCAGGCCCTTGCGCGCGGAGACGGCATCAGCAGGGCCGCCCGGCTCACCGGCTGGCACAAGCTGTCCGTGACAGCGCAGGAAATCCGGCTGGCACCGGGCCAGGCGCTGACCTTCAATGGCATTGCCCAGGGCTTTGCCACCGACATGGTCCGCGCAGCACTTAACCGCCTGGGGCTGGAGCGGGTTCTGGTCAATACCGGGGAGTTTGCGGCCCTTGGCGGCCCGTTCCGTATCGGCCTGGCCGACCCGGAGCGCGGCGTCTTTGCCGCCCGCAGCCTGACCGGTGGCGCCATCGCCACCTCCAGCCCCGGCGCCCTTCAGCTTCGGGGCGCGGCGCATATCCTGCACCCTGCCCTCGACCGCCGGCCGCAGTGGGCCACCGTCAGCACCGAGGCCGCCAGCGCCGCACTGGCGGATGCGGCCTCCACCGCCTTCTGCCTGATGAGTGAATGGGAAATCACCGCCGCGCTGGCGCGCCTTCCGGGCAGTGCCAGTGTCACCCTGCTGGCGTGGGATGGCAGCGTGAAAACATTGGAGTAGACAGGATCAGCGCAGCTCCGGCGGCCGGTGGCTCAGGCCGTGGGCCGCAAAGATGGCGGCAATCCGGCCGTCCTGCAGCGCGGCGGCAATGGCGTCCTCCACCGCATAAGCAAGCGGGCGATAGGAAAAATGAACCGCCACACCGGCGGTCCAGGTGCCTGCGGAAAACCCGGGCAGCGGCGGCGTGTGAACGGCTGTCTGCGCGGTCAGCCCGGCCTCTAGCTGCGCCAGCGGCCCCATCGCCGCCTTGGTCTCGGCCCGGTCCAGGCCCGCCATGGCCGCTGCCGCCGTCGGATAGCGGCGGATATTGCCGCTCAGCTGGCCGCCCGGAAAGGACGAGAGGTAGAAATCGGCAATCGAGTCGTTCTCCACCGCGACGCTGTCGAAGCGGAAATAGGCCGGCACCGGCGGGTCTTCGGGATAGGCGTCCCGGCGGTAGGCGATGGCCACCTCCTCGACATGGTACTGGCCGGTGAACACCACCTGTTCGACCCGGCAGGCAAATTCGCTGTCATAGGGCACATGCAGCATGACGTTGGCCACGCTGCCGCCCACGACCGGCCCCTTCCAGATCCAGTTGCGCAGGTCCGCATCCAGCGTCTCGCCCGCCGCAACCAGCGTGAACCGGGCCTCGGCCCCCAGCTCCGCCGCAATCAGCCGGGCCAGGTCGATGTCGGCGCCTTTGATGCGGCCCGCCTCCTGATAGGACCAAGGGGGAAAATCCTCATAGGCCGCAAAGGTGATGAAACCGCGTTCGAGGATAGTCTCAAGATCCTGACCGACGATATCGCGCGAGGCGTTCTGCGGCTTGGGCTGCGGCACATGATCCGCACAGCGGGCCTGCCCCGCCTGCGCCCAGCCGCAGGCCAGCGCGGCAATCGCAAGAAGCCCGGCCAGCTGCTGTCTCATATGCCGCGCCCCTCCGTGTCAGTGCGCCGCCGAAAGGCCGACGGTCAGGGCCTCCGCGGCACCGGCGAAGTCCGGCTGCGCGCCGCCGATCAGGCTGGCCGCCCGGTAGGCCGCGCTGTCGGCTACCGGCGCGCCGGACCCGGTTTCAACCGCTTGCGCAATCTGCGACAGCTCCGCCTGCAGCGCCGCCGCATCCCCGCCGCTGCCGCCGGCCAGGGCGGCCAGCTCATCGCGGATTTCCAGCAGCCGGCCGGTGGCCTCGTCCAGCGCGCCGTCATCGGGCCGGGTTTCCAAATAGGTGCGGATGGCCCAGGCGGCCTTCTGGCCCAGCAGTTCCCCGAAGGCGGGCATCTTGGTGATGCCGTTCTGGGTGTAGCCGGTGCGGAACCGTTCCACGAACCATTCGTCACCCATTTCTTCTGCCTCCAGGTAGCGCAGATCGGGGGCCAGCCCGCCGGAGACGCCGCCGAGCCCGTGGCAGCGGGCGCAGTTCTGGTTGTAGCCGCTGCCGCCGATGTCGATCGCCGCCTGCCAGACTTCCGCCTCCTGGCCGCGATAGGGGTTTTCGGTCAGCCATTCTTCGCCCACTTCGGGCAGGGCATCGGTATTCACAGGCTGCGGCGCGACGTCTCCGTGGGCCTGCGCCGTTGTGGCAAGAGCCGCGAGCCCGAGGGCCGCAAGAGGCAATTTGAACATGAGTTCCTCCCGTAAGTTTGAGCTTGCCGCAACCATAGCCAGCCCAGGCCTTGCCCCGATACGCGACTTAAGTCGGCCTCCGGCCCCGGCGGCCTACGACCTTGGTCCAATGGCCGCGGAGCTGCGGGCGGCAGTACGCTCGGCCCATGCAGCCAGAACCGGGTGCCACGATGCGCTTTTTGATCACACTCCTGATGGCCCTTTGCCCCGCCGCCTTTGCCACGGCCGCCGGGATCGAGGTGCCGGTCATCTACCTGAAACAGCAGGAGCAGCAGCCCCCCACCCTCTCCAATCTCGACCCTCAGCCCGCGGACCTGGGCGAGACCGGCGCCCGGCTGGGGCTGGCGGACAACCGGACCACCGGCAGCTTCCTTGGCCACAGCTACAGCCTGGAGACAGTGGCAGTGCCGCCTGGCGGCGATTTTGCCGCTGCGGCGCGGGCAGCGCTGGCACGCAGCGCGCTGCTGATCCTGGATGCGCCCAAACCGGCGCTGCTGGCCGCCGCCGCCCTGCCGGAGGCGCAGGAGGCGCTGCTGTTCAACACCGCCAGCCCGGACACCGGCCTGCGCAGCGGCGACTGCCGCCGCAACCTGTTGCACACCCTGCCCTCGGACCTAATGCGCAGCGATGCGCTGATGCAGTTTGCGCTGTCCAAGCGCTGGACCGGGCTGGCGCTGATCACCGGCAAGAACCCGCAGGACCAGGCCTTTGCCGGTGCCTTGCGCCAGAGCGCCGCCAAGTTCGGGCTGGAAATCGCCGCCGAACGGACCTGGGACTATGGCGCCGACATGCGCCGCAACGCCGCCCAGGAGGTGCCGCTCATGTCACAGGGCCTGGGCCGCCACGATCTGCTGCTGGTCGCCGATGAGCTGCAGGATTTCGCCCGCTATCTGCCCTACAACACCTGGCTGCCGCGGCCGGTCGCCGGATCCGAGGGCCTGGTGCCCGCCGCCTGGGCGCCGGTGGTCGAGCAATGGGGCGCCGCGCAGCTGCAGTCGCGGTTCCAGGAGCTTGCCGGGCGCAAGATGCTGGCGCGGGATTACGCCGCCTGGGCCGCGGTACGCAGCATCGGCGAGGCGGTGACCCGCACTGGCTCGGCCGACGCGGGCGTCCTGCGCCGCTACCTGCTGTCGGACGCATTCGAGCTAGCCGGCTTCAAGGGCCGCCCGCTCAGCTACCGCAGTTGGAACGGCCAGCTGCGCCAACCGATCCCGCTTGCCACTCCCCGCGCGCTGGCGGCGCAGGCGCCCCTGCCCGGCTTCCTGCACCAGCACAGCGAACTCGACACTCTGGGCCTTGATGCGCCCGAAAGCCGCTGCGGAGCCTTCCAATGACATTTGCTGCAAAATCCCTTGCCGCCCTCGCCCTCTCGGCGCTGCTGGCCCCGGCGCCGCCCCTAGGCGCCGCGGAAATCTGGGTGACCAATGAAAAGGACGACACCATCAGCGTGATCGACATCGCCACGCTTGAGGTGGTCCGCACCATCGCAACGGGGGAGCGGCCGCGCGGCATCACCTTCTCCAAGGATTTCTCCCGGGTCTATGTCTGCGCCTCCGACAGTGACACGGTTCAGGTGCTGGATGCCGCCACCGGCAAGATCCTGCACGACCTGCCTTCCGGCGAGGATCCCGAGCAATTCGTGCTGCATCCCAACGACCGGCATCTCTACATCGCCAACGAGGACGACGCCGTGACCACGGTGGTGGATACGGAAACCCGCAAGGTGGTTGCCCAGATCAATGTCGGGATCGAGCCCGAGGGCATGGCGGTCTCGCCCGATGGCCGGATCGCAATCACCACCTCCGAGACCACCAACATGGCGCATTGGATCGACACGCAGACGCAACAGCTGTTTGCCAACACCCTGGTCGACGCCCGCCCCCGCCACGCAGAATTCACCGCCGGCGGAAGCGCGCTGTGGGTCTCCTCCGAGATCGGCGGCACCATCACCGTATTCGACACCGCCACCCAGGCCGAGACCGGCAAGATAACCTTTGATGTCAAGGGCGTGCACCCCGACCGGGTGCAGCCGGTAGGGTTTGCCTTCACCGAAGACGAACAGACCGCCTTTGTGGCGCTGGGGCCTTCCAACCATGTGGCAGTGGTCAATGCTGAGACGCTGGAGGTGGAGGATTACATCCTGGTCGGCCGCCGGGTCTGGCACATAGCGTTTTCGCCCGACAAGTCGCTGCTGTTCACCACCAACGGCGTGTCCGGCGATGTCACCGTGATCGACACCGCCAAGCGCCAGGCGCTGAAGTCGATCAAGGTCGGCCGTTTTCCCTGGGGCGCGGCGCTGCGCCCCTGAGACCTGCCGCGCCCCGGCGGCGCGGCGCATCCTGACAGGAGGATCCCCGATGCTGAAAACCTGCCTTTTCGCCGCGGCGCTGTGCCTTGCGCTGCCGGCCGCCGCCCTGGCCGCTGACGGTGATGATCCGGGCAAGGCCGGCTTTGGCCTTGCCGGGCTGTTGTCCGCCGCCAACAAGGAGGACCTGCCGCCCATCACCCTGTCGGCGGGAATGCCGCTGGCCGATGCACCCTGGGTGCTGAACTCCGGCACATATTACGAGTTCGAGATCCAGGGCGACGGCAGCCAGGAACTGGCGCTGACGGGGGCGGAGTTCTTCCGCGCCATCTGGATCGACGAGATCGTGGTGGAGGGCCTCGAGATCCGCCCGCTGGGGCTCGACAGCATCGAATTCGACGAGGCCGGCGAGATGGAGATCGGATTTATCGCGCTGAAACCGGGGAATTACCACCTCAAGGTGCCCGGCTCCACCGGCGACACCCAGCGGTTGGAGATTACCATCCGATGACCGGGCTGCGGCTGGAAAACCTGAGCTATGCCTACGGCGCCCGGCAGGCGCTGGACGCAGTCAGCTTCCGGGTTGAACCCGGCACCTTCTGCGCCCTGCTCGGCCCCAACGGCGCAGGCAAGTCGACGCTGTTTGCGCTGCTCACCCGGCTGTTCACCGCGCCGCAGGGCAGGATCGAGATCGACGGCCACGACATGGCCCGCGCCCCGCGCAAGGCGCTGCGCCGGATGGGGGTGGTGTTCCAACAGCCGACGCTGGACCTAGACCTGACGGTGCAGCGCAATCTCAGCTATTTCGCAGCCCTGCACGGTCTGCACGGCGCCAGGGCGCAGGCCCGGATCGAGGCCGCTCTGGAGCGGCTGGAGATGCCCGGCCGGCTGGGTGAGCGGGTGCGCGACCTCAATGGCGGACACCGCCGCCGGCTGGAGATTGCCCGCAGCCTGATCCACCATCCCAAGGTGCTGCTGCTGGACGAGCCGACAGTGGGGCTGGACGCGGCAACCCGGCGCGCGATCACCGCCCATGTGCACGACTTGTCGCGGCGCAAGGGGCTGACGGTGCTCTGGGCCACCCATCTCACCGACGAGATCGAAGACGCCGACCAGCTGTTGATCCTGCACCGCGGCAAGCTGGCGCAAGACGGCAAGGCCCGCCAGCTGCGCGGCGGGCTCGGGCTGGCCGATCACTTCCTCAGGCTGACAGGAGAGCCGGCATGACCGCCTGGCTCGCAGCCCTGGCGGCAATCACGCAGCGCGAGGCGCTGCGGTTCATCGGCCAGCGCGCCCGCTTCGTCGCGGCGCTGGTGCGGCCGATGCTGTGGCTGGTGGTCTTTGCCGCGGGCTTTCGCGCCGCGCTTGGCCTGTCGATCACCCCGCCCTACGCCACCTACACCACCTACGAAGTCTATATCGTTCCAGGCCTGTGCGGCATGATCCTTCTGTTCAACGGCATGCAAAGCTCGCTGTCGATGGTCTTTGACCGGGAAATGGGCTCGATGCGGCTGCTGCTGACCTGTCCGCTGCCGCGCTGGTGGCTGCTGGTCTGCCGCCTGCTCGCCAGCACCGCGATCTCTATCCTGCAGGTCTATGTGTTCCTGGCGCTTGCGGCGATTTTCGGCATCCGCTTCGGCTGGGGCGGCTATGCCGCGCTGCTGCCCGCCCTTGTCCCGGCCGGGCTGATGCTGGGGGCGCTGGGGCTGGCGCTGTCCTCGGTGATCCGCCAGCTGGAGAATTTCGCCGGGGTGATGAATTTCGTGATCTTCCCGATGTTCTTCCTGTCCACCGCGCTCTACCCGTTGTGGAAAATGGCCGAAAGCTCGGCGCTGCTGCACGATATCTGCGCCGTGAACCCCTTCAGCCAGGCGGTCGAGCTGATCCGCTTTGCGCTTTATCAGCAGCTGAACACCGCCGCGCTGGCCTGGGTGCTGCTGTCCGGGCTGGTCTGGCTGGGACTGGCGGTCTGGGGCTACGACCCGGCGCGCGGGCTGATCCGCAAGGCCGCGAAATAGGGCTGAACCGCCCCGCTCCGCGCCGCAGGCTGACGCAGCGCGGGACTTGCACCGTAGATCCGGGCCGCAAGGCGCCGGGCGCTGCCGTGCCGGGCCCTCCCCCCTGCCCCTGCCGCCCTCCGCTTACGACCATTGTGCAATACCGCTCTTCCGGCGCGCCTTGGATACTGTGGCAGGCCGGCAGCCCGCACCGGGCAGTGGCTGTTGATGATCCAATGAAAGGGAGGAGCCCAATGAACCGCTTCATCACGGCGGTCGCCGCAGGGACCATGATGGCGGGCGTCAGCCACGCCGGGGTCACCGAGGACGACCTCAGGAACGACCAGACAACCACCACCCAGGTGGTGACCAACGGGATGGGGCGCCACCTGCAGCGCTACAGCCCGCTGGACACGCTGAACAGGGACAACGTCGCAAACCTTGTACCCGCCTGGGCCTTCAGCCTCGGCGGCGAAAAGCAGCGCGGCCAGGAGACCCAGCCGCTGATCTATGACGGCATCATGTATATCACCGGTTCCTACAGCCGGGTCTATGCCATCGACGTCGAGACCGGCCGCGAGATCTGGCAGTACGACGCCCGGCTGCCCGAAGGCATCCTGCCCTGCTGCGACGTGGTGAACCGCGGCGGCGCGATCTATGGCGACACCTTCTATTTCGGCACGCTGGACGCCCGCATCGTGGCGCTGGACCTCAAGACCGGCGACGTGAAGTGGCGCAAGAAGGTGGCCGACTACAAGGCCGGCTATTCGCTGACCGCGGCGCCGCTGATCGTCAACGGGCTGGTGATCACCGGCAACTCCGGCGGCGAGTTCGGCATCGTCGGCGAGGTGCAGGCGCGCGACGCCGAAACCGGCGAGCTGGTCTGGACCCGGCCGGTGATCGAGGGCCACATGGGCACCTTCAAGGGTGAGGAAAGCACCATGACCGGCACCCTGAACGCCACCTGGCCGGGCGACATGTGGAAGACTGGCGGCGGCGCCACCTGGCTCGGCGGCTCCTATGATGCGGAGACCGACACGCTGGTCTTCGGCGCCGGCAACCCGGCGCCCTGGAACAGCCACCTGCGCAACGCCGGCACCCCGGTGGAGGGCAACGCCGGCGACAACCTCTATGCCGCCAGCCGCATCGGCATCGACCCTTCCAACGGCGAGATCAAGTGGCACTTCCAGACCACCCCGCGCGAGGGCTGGGACTATGACGGCGTCAACGAGGTGGTCGCCTACACCGACCGCAGCGGCAACAAGCGCTTCGCCACCGCCGACCGCAACGGCTTTTTCTATGTCCTGAACCGCGAGGACGGCAAATTCGTCAGCGCAACGCCCTTCGTCAAGGACATCACCTGGGCCGAGCGCATCGACGACACCGGCCGCCCGGTCTTTGTCGAGGAAAACCGCCCCGGAAACCCGGCGGACGCAGCCGATGGCAACAAGGGGGAGGTGATCTTTGCCTCGCCGTCGTTCCTGGGCGGCAAGAACTGGATGCCGATGGCGTTCTCGCAAAACACCGGTAATTTCTATGTGCCCTCGAACGAATGGGGTATGGACATCTGGAACGAGCCGATCAGCTACAAGAAGGGCGCCGCCTACCTGGGTGCGGGCTTCACCATCAAGCCGAACTACGAGGACCATATCGGCAGCCTCAAGGCGATCGACCCGGACACCGGCGAGATCAAGTGGGAATACAAGAACGACGCGCCGCTATGGGCCGGGGTGATGACCACCGCGGGCGGGCTGGTGTTCACCGGCACTCCCGAGGGCCGCTTCATCGCCTTTGACGACGAGACCGGCGAGGAGCTGTGGTCGTTCCAGACCGGCTCCGGCATCGTCGGCCAGCCGGTCACCTGGGAACAGGACGGCGTGCAGTATGTCTCGGTCGTGTCCGGCTGGGGCGGCGCGGTGCCGCTGTGGGGCGGCGAGGTCGCCAAGAAGGTCAACTACCTGAACCAGGGCGGCATGGTCTGGACGTTCCGCCTGCCCCGCCAGCTGGCGCAGGCGGACTGACCCCGCCCCGGCTGCGGGCCGCAGGCAACAAACCCGGGCGCGCCTCCTGCGGGGGCGCGCCCTCCATATGCGACTTTAGGCGTATACCGCTGCTGCCGCCCGCTTGCTAAGCTGGCAGGAAAACAACAGCTCTGGTGCAGATATGCCGACACACACGGACACGCCGACCACCCCAGGGTTCCACGCGGCGCTGCTGGTGGATGACCACCCGCTGTTCTGCGACGCCCTGGCGATGACACTGCAGGCGGTCACCGCAATCAGCAGCATGCACACCGCGCCGGCCCTGCAGGCCGCGCTCGACATGATCGCCGACGGCATCCGCATCGACCTGGTGGTGCTGGACCTGAACCTGCCCGACGTCAACGGGCTGGACGGGCTGCTGCGGCTGCGCAAGGTGACGGACTGCCCGATCCTGGTGGTCTCCTCTATGGCCGACAACCGCATCGTCAGCTCGGTGATCCATGCCGGCGCCAACGGTTTCATTCCCAAGCACAGCCAGCGCGACGTGTTCCAGAAGGCGGTGGAAGCAATCAATCAGGGCAAGGTGTTCCTGCCCGACGGCTGCGTGCTGCTCGATGACAAGGCCGGCAGCAGCGACGACGTGCTGCAGCGGCTGTCGCAGCTGACCAATCAGCAGGCCCGGATCCTGCAGCTGATCTGCGAAGGCAAGCTGAACAAGCAGATCGCCTACGAGCTGTCGATCGCCGAGACCACGGTCAAGGCCCATATCACCGCCATCATGCGCAAGCTGGGGGTGCAAAGCCGCACCCAGGCGGTGCTGGCCGCCAAGCAGGCGAGCTTTGCAAACGTCTTGCAAGACGCGCCGCCGCCCGCCTAGTCTGACGGGCGGAATTTGGGGAGGAGAAAGAGGATGGACCCTGTCGATGGCCCGTCAGGCGCGCCCGTGGCGGAGCCGCAGGTTGTCCGGTCCGGCTCGGTCGACTGCCGGGCGCCGGACGCTGTCGAACAGCTGGCCCAGGCGCTGAACCCGAACGGCCTGTCGCTGGTGGTGCTGTTCCTGTCGCCGGACACCGACGTTGACCGGCTGATCGGCGAGGCGCAACGGCGGTTCGCCCCGGCGCAGGTTGTCGGCTGCACCACCGCGGGGGAGATTTCGGCAGCCGGCTATGTCGAGGGCGAAATCGTCGCCATCGGCTTTGCCCAGTCGCATTTCCAGACCCGCACCATCCTGATCGAGGATCTCGGCAGCTTCGATCCGCACAGCGTGATCGAGCGGATGATCCGAAACCGCAGCCACATGGCACAGGAGGCCGGCGGCTGGATCTCCGACTTCACCTTCCTGCTGGTCGACGGGCTCTCCACCAAGGAGGACGCGCTGACCTCGCAACTGGCGGTGGGGCTGGGGCCGGTGGCCTTTTTCGGCGGCTCGGCGGGCGACGGCACCAACTTCGGCAAGACCTATGTGCTGCATGGCGGCCAGGCCCATTCCAACGCCGCCATTCTGATCCAGGTCCGCAGCCGCTGCCCGATCAAGGTGTTCAAGACCGACCACCTGATCCCGTCGCAGAAACGCATGGTGGTGACCGGGGCCGATCCCGCCCGCCGGGTGGTGCATGAGATCAATGCCGAACCCGCCGCCCGCGAATACGCCCGGGTGCTGGGCAAGGACCCGGAGCAGCTGACCGCCTTCACCTTTGCCGCGCATCCCGTCGCGGTGCAATTCGGCGACCAGCACCATGTGCGCGCCATCCAGCGGGTCGCCGACAATGACGAGCTGGTGTTCTTCTCCGCCATCGACGAGGGCGTGGTGCTGACCCTGGCCGAGCCGGAGGACATGGTGACCCATCTGGAGCGCGAGATGGCCGCGCTCAGCGCCAAGCGCCGCCCCGAGATCATCCTGGCCTGCGACTGCATCCTGAGGCGGCTGGAAGCGCAGCAGAAGCAGGTCTCGCAGGACATTTCCCGCATCCTGCGCGACAACAGGGTGGTCGGCTTTTCGACCTATGGCGAACAGATCAACTCGATGCATGTCAACCAGACCCTGACCGGGGTGGCGATCTACCCGCCGGACGAGGGCTGAGCAATGGTGCATGAGCTGATCGACCCCCGCGACCCGCCGGAGCGTCAGAACCAGAAGCTGCTGAAAATCGTCGAGACCCTGATGCGCCGGGCCGAGCAGAGCTCGGAAGCCTCCGACGAGGCCTACGCCCAGTTCCAGCGCGCGGTGATGCTGGAGGAGGAGGTGCGCCTGCGCACCCGCGAGCTGGAGCACGCGCTGGACCTGCTCAACGAGTCGAACGCCCGGCTGGCGCTGGCCAATGCCGAGACCGAGGCCGCCCGCGCCAACCTGGCCAATGCGATCGAGACGGTGCAGGAAGGCTTTGCGCTGTTTGACGCACAGGACGTGCTGGTCATGTGCAACACCCGGTTCGGCAAGCACATGGCCGATATCTACCATCTACTGCGGCCGGGGCTGAAATTCGCCGATTACGTGAACCTGGTGGCAACCAGCGCCCATCTGGCGCTGCCGGAGGGGGAGACCGCCGCCGACTGGGAGGCCTACCGGATCGCCCGCCACAAGGACGATCACGCGGTGTTCAACGTGATGATGGCCGGCAACAGCTGGCTGCAGGTCAGCGAGCACCGCACCCCGGACGGCGGCACCGTAATCCTGCAGACCGATATCACCGACATGATGCGGCTGGAGCGGCAGGAGCGCGAGCGGCTGCTCGACGACCAGTCGCGGGTGATCAAGGCAACGCTGGAGCATCTCGACCAGGGGGTCTGCATCTTCGACGCCCAGAACCGCCTGGTCGGCTGGAACCGCCGCGCCGGAGAGCTCTTGTCGATGCCCGCGGGCAAGTTCCAGCTGGGCATGTATTTCGCCACCCTCTACCGCCAGGCAGCGGACAGCATCCGCCTGCTCGGCGGCACCCGGCCGGAAGAGGTCGAGGCCTGGGTAGCCAGCACCGCCAAGCGGGCACCCCTGTCGTTCGAGATCAGACTGGGCCGCGACCGAATCCTGGCGGTCTTTGCGCAGCAGATGCCGGACAAGGGCTTTGTCATCAGCTTTACCGATGTCACCGCTGAACGCGCCGCGGTCCGCACCATTTCCCAGGTCAACGAAACGCTGGAGCAGCGGGTGGCCGAACGGACGCTGGAGCTGGAGGACGCGCTGTCGGAGGCGGAGCGCGCCAATGCCTCCAAGTCGCGGTTCGTCGCCGCCGCCAGCCACGACCTGCTGCAGCCGCTGTCCGCCGCCAAACTCTATGTCGGCTCGCTGGAGGACGACCTGCAGGATGCGGGCTTCAGGGACCGGGCGGCCAAGGCCGGCAACGCGCTGGTCGCGGTCGAGCGCATCCTCGGCGCCCTGTTGGACATTTCCAAGCTCGACTCCGGCCTGGCGGCAATCGACCGGACCGCCATCAGCCTGGGCAGCATGCTGGACCAGCTGAAGGACGAACTGGAACCTGTCGCCCGGCTCAAGGGGTTGGAATTCCGGGTCGTGCGCAGCGGCGCGGTGGTGGAAAGCGACGCCGCCTACCTGCGTCGAATCCTGCAGAATCTCGCCTCCAACGCGGTGCGCTACACCACCAGCGGCAAGGTGCTGATCGGGGTGCGACAACGCCGCGGCCGGGTGCTGCTCGAAGTCCGCGACACCGGCCCCGGCATCCCGCCGGAGCATCAGGACAGGGTGTTCCAGGAGTTTCAGCGGCTCAACGCCAAGGCCAGCCCGTCGGACGGCATGGGGCTGGGTCTCGCCATTGTCGAGCGGGCCTGCCGGCTGCTGGAACATCCGCTGAACCTCACCTCGGAGGTCGGCCGCGGCACCTGCTTTTCGGTGGAGCTGCCGCTGAGCACGGTTACGCGCGCGCCATCGCCGCTGCCCGGCCCCGGCACCGGCGCCGCGGTCCCGTTCGAAAACCGGATCGTGGTGCTGATCGAGAACGACGCCGGCCTCAGGGCAGCGCTGGAGATCACGCTCGACAGCTGGGGGCTGAACGTGCTGCCCTGCGCCAGCTGCGCCGACGCCCTTGCGCTGCTGCTGGAAATCGACATCAGCCCGGATGCGATCATCGCCGATTACCAGCTGGACGACGGCGCGCTGGGAACCGATGCGATCGCCGCACTCCGGGCGCAGCACGGCCCGGTTCCGGCCTGCCTGGTGACCGCCAACCGCTCACCGGATCTGGCGGCGGCCTGCGCCGGGCTGAACGCGGCGCTGCTGCACAAGCCGATCGACACCGGCGAACTGCGCGGCTTCCTGGAGCGCGCGCTGTCCTGACCAAGGCGCGGCGCGCCTCAGCGCAGGCACACGTCGGAGCGGGTCAGGAACCGCTTGCCGCTGCCGTTTTCCAGCGAGAACATCCCGCCGATGCCGTCGATCGCGTCGATCACCAGATTGGTGTGCTGCCAGCGCGCGTGCTGATCGGCATTCATGTAAAACGGCACCCCGCCGATCTCCCCCACCAGCACATCGCTGCCGCCGACGATGTAGTCGCCCTGCTGAAAGCACATCGGCGCGGACCCGTCGCAGCAACCGCCGGACTGGTGAAACAGCAGATCCGGCCCGAAGCGCGCCTTCAGCTCGCCGATCAGTTGCAGCGCCGCTTCTGTGGCCGTCACGGTCATGCCTGTTGCCCCGGTCATTGCACACTCCCCCGGCTGAATGAAAAAGAAACGGCCCCGGAAACCCGGGGCCGCCTGTCACACGGCTGTTCAGAAGAACCCCAGCGCATTGGGGCTGTAGCTGACCAGCAGGTTCTTGGTCTGCCGGTAGTGATCCAGCATCATTTTGTGGGTTTCCCGCCCGATGCCCGACTGCTTGTAGCCGCCAAAGGCCGCATGGGCCGGATAGGCGTGATAGCAGTTGGTCCAGACCCGGCCCGCCTGAATGTCGCGGCCAAAGCGGAAGGCGCGGTTGGTGTCGCGGGTCCACACGCCGGCGCCCAGCCCGTAAAGCGTGTCATTGGCGATCTCAAGCGCCTCGGCGTCGTCCTTGAAGGTGGTGACGGACAGCACCGGGCCAAAGATCTCCTCCTGGAAAATCCGCATCTTGTTGTGGCCCTTGAACACCGTCGGCTCGATATAGTTACCGCCTTCCAGCCCTTCCAGGGCAGAGACATTGCCGCCGGTCAGCAGCTCGGCGCCCTCATCCTTGCCCAGCTGCAGGTAGGAGGCGATCTTCTCCTTCTGCTCGGTCGAGGCCTGAGCGCCGATCATCGTGTCCATCGACAGGGGGTTGCCCTGCTTCACCGCCTTCACCCGTTCGATGGCGCGGGCCATGAAGTCGTCGTAGATCGACTCCTGGATCAGCGCCCGGCTGGGGCAGGTGCAGACCTCGCCCTGGTTCAGGGCAAACATGGTGAAGCCTTCCAAGCATTTGTCGAAATAGGCGTCATCGGCGGCCATCACATCCTCAAAGAAGATGTTCGGGGACTTGCCGCCCAGCTCCAGCGTCACCGGAATCAGGTTCTGGCTGGCATACTGCATGATCAGCCGCCCGGTGGTGGTCTCACCAGTAAAGGCAATCTTGGCGATCCGGTTCGACGAGGCCAGCGGCTTGCCCGCCTCCAGCCCGAAGCCGTTGACGATGTTCAGGACGCCTGCCGGCAGCACTCCGGCGATCAGCTCCGCCAGCACCATGATCGAGGCCGGTGTCTGTTCCGCCGGTTTCAGCACCACGCAGTTGCCCGCCGCCAGCGCCGGCGCCAGCTTCCACACCGCCATCAGCAGCGGGAAATTCCACGGGATGATCTGCCCGACCACGCCCAGCGGTTCCGGAATGTGATAGGCATAGGTGTCGGCGTCAATTTCGGAGATATGGCCTTCCTCGGCGCGGATGCAGCCCGCGAAATAGCGCCAGTGATCCACACAGAGAGCGAGGTCGGCGTGGATCGACTCGCGGATCGGCTTGCCGTTGTCCAGCGTCTCTGCCGCCGCCAGCAGCTGGGTGTTTTCCTCCATGATATCGGCGATCTTCAGCAGCATGTTGGCGCGCTCGGTGGTCGAGGTCTTGCCCCAGGCCGGAAACGCCGCATGGGCCGCATCCAGGGCTGCCTCGACATCCTCCGCGTTGGACCGGGCAATCTCGCAGATCACATCGCCGGTGATCGGAGTGGTGTTTTCGAAATACTGGCCCGAGCGGGGCTCGGTGAATTCGCCGTTGATAAAGTTGCCATAACGCGGCTTGAACGGAAAATCGACGCCCAGATGCGCCGTGTCCAGTGCCGCGTTGGCCAGCCCGTTCGTGTGGATGTTCATGCCATTCCTCCCAAGAATTGATCCAAGAAATGCAGCGGAACTGGCGGCCATGCACCTTCGATTGCAGGCACTCGGTCCGGTGCTGCCTAAAGGCTTAGACCATCGGCAAAAGCCGCGGTATTCGACCAAAGTCCCTGCCGGCCGCCGGGCGGGAGGCGCCCTTGGCTAGCGGTGATACTGGGCAAAGGGCTGGCCGCCCAGCCGGGTGATTGCCACCGGCGTCTGATAGAGCGCGCTCAGGCGCTCGGCGGTGGCTGCCGCTGCCACCGGACCTTGAAAGGCCACTTTCCCGTCTCGCAGCGCCACCACATGATCGGACCAGCTGATCGCATAGTTCAGATCATGCACTACGATCACGATGCCCCTGCCCTGCAGCTCCGTCAGATGCCGCAGCTGCGCCATCAGGTTGCGGGCGTGGTGCAGGTCGAGGTTGTTAAGCGGCTCGTCCAGCAGCAGCCAGTCCGTGTCCTGGACATAGGCCATGGCGATAAAGGCCCGCTGCCGCTGGCCGCCCGACAGCTCATCCAGGAACCGCGTCTGCAAATCTCCCAGATCAAACAGCTCAACCGCATTCGCAATGGCCGCATGATCGGCCACCCCCAGCCGCCCCGCGCTGTGCGGCCAGCGGCCAAAGCCGATCAGGTCGCGCACCCGCACCCGGCTGGCAACGCTCAGATGCTGCGCCACCACAGCCATCTTGCACGCCAGCTGCGCGGGCACCGTCTGCGCCAAGTCCATCCCGTCCATGCGGATACGGCCGCTGCTGGCCGTCAGCTGCCGGGCGATCAGCTTCAGCAGCGTCGATTTCCCCGCGCCGTTGGGGCCGATCAGCGCTGTCACCCGGCCTGCGGGGATCTCGGCATCTATGCCTTGCAAAATAGGGTTCGCCGCCGGACCAAAGCTGAGGTTCGAGACTTGAATCACCGGATTTTTCCTTTCACCAGCAGGACCAGGAACAACAATCCGCCGCAGAACTCGATGACAACCGCCAGGGTGGATTGCAGATGCAGCAGGCGTTCAAACACGGTCTGGCCCGACACCAGGATCAGCGCCCCGATCAGCGCCGCCGCGGGCAAGAGCAGCGCGTGACGGTGGCTCTGCATCAGGCTGTGGGCGAGGCTGGTGACTAGAAGGCCGAGAAAGGCCAGCGGTCCCACCAGCGCCGTCGCGACTGAGACCAACGCCGCAATCAGACACAGCACCCGCAGTTGCAGCCCGTCGTAGGCCACGCCAAGGCTGCGCGCCGGCGTACGGCCCAGAGCGGCCACGTCCAGCACTTGGTGGTTGCGGACCAGCCACAGGCCCGCCAGCGCCATCAGCCCCAGTCCCGCCATCAGCGCGGAGCGGTCGATGCCGCTGAACTGGGCAAACATCCGCGCCTCGACCATGGTGAATTCCGACGGCTCCATCAGCCGCTGCAAAAAGACCGTCAGGGTGCGGAACATCACCCCCAGCACCACGCCCGCCAGCACCATCAGCTGGATGTCGTGTCGGGTACGGCCCAGCAGGCTGGTGAACAGCACCAACGCTGCGCCCAGCATCACCGCGGTCTCCAGCGCGAACCCCGGCAGGCCGCTGATCCGGCTGGCCCCGGCAGCCCCCAGACCCGCCACCAGCCCGGTCTGCAGCAGCAGAAACAGCGCATCAAAGCCCATGATCGAGGGCGTCAGGATGCGGTTCTGGCTGATGGTCTGGAACAGTACCGTCGCCACCCCGGCAGAGGCGCCGACCGCCAGCAAAGCCGCCAGTTTAACCAGCCGCAATTCCAGAATATAGGCGGTCGGACCGCGCAAGCCCCAGAACAGGAACAGCGCCGCCGCCGCCGCCAGCAGGCAACCCAGCGCGATCAGCCGCCGGTCAGCCATTGGCCTGCCGCCCCAGCAGAAGATACAAGAATACCGCTGCCCCGAAGATGCCGAAAACGGTGCCGGCCGGGATCTCATACGGGTAGCGCAGCACGCGCCCCAGAATATCGCAGACCAAGAGCAGCCCGGCCCCGGCAGCGGCCACCACTGGCAGGCTTTCGCGCAGGTTGTCGCCCATCAGCCGCGACACCAGATTGGGCACCACCAAGCCGATAAAGGGCAGCATCCCAACCGTTACGATCACCAGGGACGACACCAGCGACACGGTGACAATGCCGAACCCCAGCACCCGCCCGTAGCGCAGACCCAGGTTCAGGCTGACATCCCGGCCCAGTCCGGCAATGGTGAACTGATCGGCGGCAAAATAGGCTAGCAGCGCCAGCCCGCCTGCCAGCCACAGCAGCTCATACCGGCCCGCCAGAATGCCGGAAAACTCGCCGCTCATCCAGACGCCAAGGTATTGCAGCAGCCCGGCCTCGATGGCGATGAAGGTGGCGCAGGCCATCAGCAGCCCGCCATAGACCAGCCCCGACAGCGGGATCAGCAGCACCTGATGCGGCGGGATGCGGCGGGCCAGCAGCATGAAGACCCCGGTGCCCGCCAGCGCCGCCCCGGCGGCGGCCAGCATCTTGACCAGAATCGGCGCGCCGGGCGCCAGCAGCGTCACCGCCAGCAGGCCCAGCATCGCTGCCTCGCTGGTGCCGGTGGTGCCCGGCTCGACAAACCTGTTGCGCACCAAAAGCTGCATGATGACGCCTGCCACTGCCATCGCGGCGCCGGTCAGCAGCACCGCAGCGGTGCGCGGGATACGGCTGACCGCCAGCACCTGCAGCGCCTGCGGGTCGCTCAGCAGCGTGCCCAGCGGCAGCGGCCCGGCCCCCACCAGCAGGCTGACCAGTGCCAGCGGCACCAAGAGCACTGCCACCAGCAGCAGCCGGCGGCGCGGTGCGCGCGCTTGGGAAACGGCGGGGTCACTCACCTGACGCAAACCCGGCCCGGATTTCGTCCAGTGTCGCGCTCATCGACTGGATGCCGCCGCCCGCAACATAGATATTGGCCGGGTTCAGATAGATCACCCGGCCCTGCGACCAGGCCTTGGTTCCTGCTACCAGCGCATTGTCCAGCGTCACTGCGGCGGCCTGATTGCCCTGCCCCAGCGCCACCGCCCGGTCGACAACGATCAGCCAGTCGGGATCGGCGGCGGCGATGAACTCGAACGAGACCGCCTCGCCATGGGTCTGCGCATCCAGATCCGGCACCGCCTCCGGCAGTTCCAGCGCCTGATGCAGCCAGCCGAACCGCGACTGCGCCCCATAAGCCGAGACCCTCGGCCCGTTGGTCATCACGATCAGCGCATCGCCGCGCCCGGCCACCGCCGCGCGGGCCTCTGCCAGTTTGGCCTCGAACGCCGCCTCCAGCTCCGCCGCCCGGTCCGCGCGCCCCGTCAGCTCCCCATAGGTGCGCAATCGCGCCAGCGCCTGCGCGGCCAGATCGGTGCCCCAGATCGTCATGTCGATGGCTGGCGCGATCTCCGCCAGCGGCTCAACTTGGGTGGAGGACCGCCCGCCCGCCACGATCAGGTCCGGCGCCAGCATGGCAATTGCCTCGAAATCCGGCTCAAACAGCGTGCCGACGGAGTCGGCCCCCTGCTGCAGATCGTCCAGGTAACTCACAAACATCTGCGCCGGCACGCCCACGGGCTGCACCCCAAGCGCGTCCAGCGTATCCGCCGCGGCCACGTCCAGAACCACGATTCTCTCAGGGATTTCAGGCAGGTCCACCCTGCCCCGCGCGGTCTCCACCGCCACGCCTTGCGCCGATGCCGCACCCGCCATGGCGAAAAAAACCGGCGCCGCCAGTTGCAAAACCTTCCAATGTGCCATTTCCTGTCCTCTGATGAGATGGAATTCGGCTGGCTGCGAAGGCTTGCTGAAAATCAAGGGGGGGCTTACCGGCACGTGCTGCAAAAGTCCAGATGCGCCATTTCGCTGCCGCCACGGCAGCCAGCTGCTGCGGCCGCCCGGCGAAGGCGCGCAAATCACCGGCCTGTCTGCAGAAAACCTCTTGATGCAGCGGACCCCCGATTGTAAGGAAGCGGCCACCGCACGGTCCTGCACCTGATAAGGCTTCGACCCGAACCGTCAGCTTTGCACCTCCCAGCCCCTCGAACTCTGGACAGAAAGGCCCCGCGATGCCGCACCGCCTCCCCCTCTCAGATTTCCCGAAACGCCCTGCACAGGCGCGCATCCGATGAGCGGCGGCGCGGAGACATTCGAGGGCCTCTATGGCCTCGACGCCTGGGGCAGCGGCATGCTGGAAGTGACCCCGGACGGTGCCGTGGCGCTGCGGCTGCCGCAGGCGCCCGGCGCCAAGCCGACCCCGCTGCCGGAGGTCATCGCGGCAATCGAGGCGCGCGGCATCTCTGCCCCAGTGGTGCTGCGGGTGCAGCAGTTCTTGGAACAGTCGCTGACACAGCTGCATGACGCCTTCAACGGAGCGATTGAGGCCGCGGGCTACAAGGGCCGCTACCGCGGCGTGTTCCCGATCAAGGTGAACCAGCAGGCCGAGGTGATCGGCCACCTGATGACCGCGGGCCAGCAGTTCAATTACGGGCTGGAGGCCGGCTCCAAGCCGGAGCTGATGATTGCCCTGTCGCAGCCCCTTCCTGAGGACGCGCTGCTGATCTGCAACGGCTCCAAGGATGAGGCCTTTATCCGGCTGGCGATCCTGTCGCGCAAGCTGGGCCACAACACGGTGATCGTGATCGAAACACTTGAGGAGTTCGACATCATCCGCCGGGTGGCGGAGGATCTGGACATCCGGCCGCTTCTGGGCGTGCGGGTCAAGCTGACCGAGCGCGTCACCGGCAAATGGCAGGCCAGCTCCGGCGACCGCTCCACCTTTGGGCTCGGCGCCCATGATCTGGTGACGCTGATGGGCCGCCTGCGCGACAGCGGCTTCCTCGACTGCCTGGTGCTGCAGCACAGCCACCTGGGCAGCCAGGTGCCCAACATCTTCGACATCCGCCGCGCCGCGGATGAGGCCTGCCGATTCTTTGTGGAACTCACCCGCATGGGCGCGCCGCTGACCCATATGGACCTCGGCGGCGGCCTGGGCGTCGACTACACCGGCGCCCGCCGCCCGGACGACAACTCGGTCAACTACACCGTCAACGAATACTGCACCAATATCGTCGAAACCGTCCGCTATGCGCTGGATGAGGCGGGTCTGCCCCACCCCACCATCGTCACCGAAAGCGGCCGCTTCGTGGTGGCGCATTCCTCGATCTTCATCTTCGAGGTGCTGGGCGCCACGCTGTACGATGCGCCGCAGAAACCGGAGGTGCAGCCCGACGACCACCACCTGGTCTCCGACCTCATGGCGGTAGAGGCCTATATCGGCGCACCGCGCTTCCAGGAGGCGCTGAACGACGCGATCTATTACCGGGACGAGCTGCGGGCGCTGTTCCGCCGCGGCCAGATCGGGCTGGAGCAGCTGTCGCGCGCCGAACAGGGCTTCCTGTATCTGGCCGGCCTGTTCAAATCCGCTGCCCGCGGCGACGACAGCCTGACAGAGGCCGCCAGCGCCCTTGGCGCCTTCACCGACCACTACCAGGGCAACTTCTCGCTGTTCCAGTCACTGCCGGATGTCTGGGCGATCGACCAGCTGCACCCGATGATGCCGCTGCAGCGCCTGAACGAGGCCCCCGCCCGCAACGCGATGATCACCGACATCACCTGCGACAGCGACGGCAAGCTGGATCACTTCATCCTCGCCGACGGAACATCCAATGCGCTGCCGGTGCATGACCTGCGCGAGGATGAGCATTACCTGATCGGCGTGTTCTTTGTCGGCGCCTACCAGGAAACGCTCGGCGACTTGCACAACCTGTTTGGCGATGCCAACGTGGTCACCATCTCTCTGGACGGCCAGGGCGGCTTTGATATCGAGCACGAGACCGAGGCCGATACCATCGCTGAGGTGCTGTCCTATGTCGAATACGACCCGCGCCAGTGCCTGGAGACCTTCCGCAAGCGGGTGGAGCGCGCCGTGAAATCCGGCAAGGTCAACGCCGCGGAGCGCCGCCAGATGATTGCCGCCTACAAGGACAGCCTTGCCGGCAGCACCTATTTCGACTGAAGCCGCCCCCCGGAAGACGACCCAGGGGCACATCGGAACACCGGGGTCTCGGCCCCTTCTGCAAAGGAACAAACATATGGAAAAGGTTCTGGTTGTTGGCGCCGGCGGCGTCGGATCCGTCACTGTCACAAAAATGGCCATGCACCCGGAGATCTTTAAGGAGATCACCCTGGCCAGCCGCACGGTCTCGAAATGCGAGGACATAGCCGCCAACGTCAAGGCACGCACCGGCGTCACCATCCGCACCGCCCAGCTGGACGCGATGAAGGTCGCCGACACCGTGGCGCTGATCAAGGAAACCGGCGCTGAACTGCTGGTGAACCTGGCCCTGCCTTATCAGGACCTGGTGCTGATGGACGCCTGCCTCGAGGCCGGCATCCACTACCTCGACACTGCCAATTACGAGCCCGAGGACGAGGCCAAGTTCGAATACAAATGGCAGTGGGCCTATCAGGAGCGCTTCAAGGAAGCGGGCCTCACCGCGATCCTGGGCGCCGGTTTCGACCCGGGCGTCACCTCGATCATGGCAACCTGGGTGCGCAAGCACAAGCTGGAGGGCATCCGCCTGATCGACGTGCTGGACTGCAACGGCGGCGACAACAGCAAGCCGTTTGCCACCAACTTCAACCCGGAAATCAACATCCGCGAAGTCACCGCACCGGCCCGCCACTGGGAAAACGGCGCCTGGCACGAAACCCCGGCGATGACCCATAAGTACGAGTTCGACTTCCCCGCCGTCGGCAAGAAGAACATGTACCTGATGTATCACGAGGAACTGGAGTCGATGTCGACCCACTTCCCCGAGATTGAGCGCGCCCGCTTCTGGATGACCTTCGGCGATGCCTACATCAACCACGTCACCGTGCTGCAGAACATCGGCATGACCAGCATCGAACCGGTGATCCACAACGGCCAGGAAATCATCCCGCTGCAGTTCCTGAAAACCGTGCTGCCGGATCCGTCGGAACTGGGTGAGCTGACCAAGGGCAAGACCTGCATCGGCGACATCATCACCGGCCCGGCCAAGGACGGCGGCGCAGAGAAGACCTATTACATCTACAACATCTGCGACCACGAGGAATGCTACGCCGAGGTCGGCAGCCAGGCAGTGGCCTATACCACCGGCGTGCCTGCGATGATCGGCGCCGCGATGGTGATGAACGGCACCTGGCGCGAGCCGGGCGTGTGGAACACGGAACAGTTGGACCCGGATGCCTTCATGGACATGCTGAACACCGACGGCCTGCCCTGGCAGGTGGTCGAACTGGAAGGCCACCCGGAGTTCTGATCAGCTTCGGCTTTCCTTGCACAAACGCCAGTCGCGCAAGCGGCTGGCACGCGCCTGCCCGCCCCACGGCGGGCGCGTTCCGCCCCCGCCCGGGCAGCCGCTCAGCTCTGTTGTGCTTACCGGGCCTCTGGATCAGAGAAACCCATGGACATCAAAGCGCTTTCTACCGACAGCTTCGCTAAATTTGACCTGTACCGCGTGCCCTCCCCTTGTTTTGTGGTGGATGAGGTCGCAGTGGAGCGCAACCTGACGATCCTGAAACAGGTCGCGGATGCCTCCGGTGCCAACGTCCTCTTGGCGCTCAAGGCGTTCTCCATGTTTGCCGTGGCTCCGCTGGTGCGGCGCTACCTGTCCGGCACCTGTGCCTCCGGCCTGTACGAGGCGCGGCTGGCGCGCGAGGAATTCGGCGGTGAGGTCACCACCTATTCCGCCGGCTTCAAGGCAGACGACCTGCCGGAAATCATCCGCCTGTCGGATCACCTGATCTTCAACTCCCCGGCCCAGCACCGCCGCTTTGCGCCGCTGATCGCCGACGCCCGCGCGAAAGGCGAGAGCATCTCCATCGGCCTGCGCGTGAACCCGGAGCATTCCGAAGGATGGAACGAGAAATACGACCCCACCGCCCCCTGCTCGCGCCTCGGCACGCCGGTGTCGCAGCTGAACGATCAGGACTGGGACGGCGTCGAAGGCCTGCACATGCACACGCTCTGCGAACAGCTGTTCGAGCCGCTGCAGCGCACCTTTGCCGCGCTGGAAGAGAAAATGGGCGGCCGCCTCAAGCAGCTGAAATGGATCAACCTCGGCGGCGGCCACCACATCACCATGCCGGACTACAACCGCGACGGGCTGATCGCCCTGATCCGCCATATCCGCGAAACCTACGGCGTCGAGGTCTTCATCGAGCCGGGCGAGGCGGTGGCGCTGCATTCCGGCATCCTGGTGGGCGAGATCCTGGATGTGGCGGAAAACAGCATGCCGCTAGCGATCACCGATATCTCCGCCACCTGCCACATGCCCGACGTGATCGAGGCCCCCTACCGCCCCGACCTCTTGGGCGAAGTCACAGACGTGCCGCCGCACCGGCTGGGCGGGCCGTCCTGCCTGGCGGGCGATGTGATCGGCGATTACGGCTTTGCAACCCCGCCGCAGCCCGGCGACCGCATCGCCTTCCTCGACCAGTCGCATTACTCGATGGTCAAGACCAACACCTTCAACGGCGTTCCCCTGCCCGCAATTGCGCTGTGGAACTCCGATACCGACGCGCTGAAACTCCTGCGCACCCCCTCCTATGACGATTTCAAGGACCGCCTGTCATGACCTACTTCCTCGAAGGCGAACTGAGCGACGCCGAACGCGATCCAGCCACCGCCCGCTTCCGGGTGATTCCGGTGCCGCTGGAGCGCACCGTCTCCTACGGCGGCGGCACGGAGGGCGGCCCGGAGGCCATTCTTGAGGCCAGCGTCGAGCTGGAACGCCTCTACCGCGATGCTGAACCCTGCGCCGCGGGCATCGTGACTCAGGACGCCGTCGACTGCACTGGCCCACTGCCCCAGGTGATGGAGCGCATCGCCGCCCGCACCGAGGCCGCCGTGGCCGCAGGCGCGGTGCCGGTGACGCTGGGCGGCGAGCACGCACTCAGCTACGGTGCGGTGCGCGGCGTTGCGCGGGCATTGGGCCGCCCCGTCGGCATCGTCCAGATCGACGCCCACGCCGATCTGCGCAAGGCCTATCAGGACGAACGCCACTCCCACGCCTCAGTGATGCAGCTGCTGGCCGAGGAGGATGGCATCCGCATCGCCCAGTACGGCGTCCGCGCCATGAGCCAGGAGGAAGTCGACCGCCGCGCCGCCTGCAACGTGATCTCCATCGACGCAGAGGAACTGGTCACCGGCAACATCCACTCCGTCACCCTGCCCGAGGATTTTCCGCAGGACGTCTATGTCTCCTTTGACGTCGACGGTCTGGACCCGGCAATCCTGCCCGCCACCGGCACCCCGGTCCCCGGCGGCCTCGGCTACTATCAGGCGCTCAACATCGTGCGCTCAGCGCTGGCAGGCCGCAATCTGGCGGGCTGCGACGTAGTGGAGCTGGCCCCGACCGAGGACAGCCGGGTGTCGGAATTCACCACCGCCCAGATAACCTATGCGCTGATGTCTTTCGCAGCGGCCAAGTAACGCGTTGGCGGCCGGGGCCAACTGCGTCCGGCCGCTGCACTTGAGCGGCAAAACTGCAACAGCGAGAACCGAACTAATTTACTCAACAATACCCTCTTGCCCCCGGCACGGCAGCTCCCTAAGAGGCCCAAGCCTTTGAAAAGGCAAGCCAGGAATTAACCCAAGCTAACAGCTCTTAGAACACGGGTTAATTATGGCACCTACTTCCAACATCCGCCTGTCCGGGCTGCTGTGCAGCACCGCGCTCACTCTCATCACCGCCTCCGCCGCGCTGGCGGAGGACGACGAGGTCCTGTCGCTCGACCCGATCGTGGTCAAACAGCGCGATCCGATCGGCAACGCCGCCGACCGCGCCACCTCGATCTATGTGGCCGACGCCGAGATCGAACGCGCCGCCATGGGCGACCTCAAGGACCTGTTTGCGGGCATCGCCGCTGTCTCCGTCGGCGGCGGCATCCCCATCGCCCAGAAGATCTTCGTCAATGGCGTCGACATGCTGAACCTCGCAGTGCAAGTGGACGGCGTCAGCCAGAACAACCGCACCTTCCACCACGTCAGCGCCAATGCCTTTGACCCCGGCCTGATGAAATCCGTGCGCGTCGATCCCGGCGTTGCCCCTGCCGACGCAGGCCCCCGCGCGCTGGCCGGCCGGGTGGTGATGGAAACCATCGACGCCGGGGACATCCTGGAGGACGGCGCGACCTTCGGCGGCCAGTCCCGCCTGTCCTATTCCAGCAACGGCAACACCGCCCAGGGTGCGCTGACGCTTGCCGGGCGCAGCAACGGCTTTGAAATCCTCGCCTACGCCAAGCGCGCCACCGGCGACAACTTCGAGGACGGCGACGGCAACGAGGTGACCGGCAGCAATGCAAACCTGACCGCGGGCCTTCTGAAATTCGCCTATGAGGGCGACCAGGGCGACCGGGTCGAACTGTCGCTCCAGCAGGCTGAAGACAACGAGATCCGCAACTTCCAGCCCAACTTCGGCGCCAGCACCCGCGGCTTCGCCCCCTACTACACCAAGCGGCGCATCGCCTCGCTGCGCTATGAAAGCGGCAATGAAACCGGCCTCTGGGACCCTTCGGCGACCCTCGGCTTCTCCGATATCAACGTCGACCGCCCCTCTGACCCGTTCGGCGACTCCACTGCGACCAGTTCGAAAACATATGCGCTGACGCTGCAGAACGATTTCCACTTGTCGGACCGCAACACAATCACCGCCGGCGTTGACTACCAGGTCCGCGAAAGCACGGTGACCGCAACCTGGACCAACGGCGAAACCGGCGAGGAAAGCAAGAACATCGGCGTTTTCGCTCAGGCCCGGCTCGATCCCACCGACCGCCTCAGCGTCTCGGCCGGCCTGCGCTATGACTGGCAGGACTTCACCGGACAGGACTTCGGCCAGACCGGCAACGCCTTCACCGACTCGCCGTCCGGGGCAAGCGGCAACCTGTCGCTGGTCTATGACGTGACAGATGCGCTGTCGCTGCACGCGGGCTATTCCAACGTCTTCGGCGGCTACGACCTGGAGGACAACTTCCTGTTCTTCAGAGACTGGGACTACTCCGCCCTGCAATCCTCGCGCGCCAGGAACATCATCGTCGGCGCCGACTGGCAGCGCGGCAACTGGACGCTGGGCGGCGAACTGTTCAAGACGAATATCGACAACATCCGCGGCGTTGCCGGAAACACGGTCATCGCCAACGACTTCGAGAGCAAGGGCTTCAACATCGCCGCCACCTACGGCTGGAACAGCGGCTTTGCCCGCTTCAGCATGAACAACAGCGACGTCTCCTTCAACGACGCCCCAGCCGAAAGCTTCTTCCTGGTCGATTCCGGCACCCCGATCGGAAAGGTTCTGACGTTTGAGGTGCAGCAGGAGGTCTCTGCCATGAACCTGCTAGTCGGCGGCAGCGTCGAGGCCGCCCTGTCCAACGACAATGGCGTCCATGCTGACTATACTCAGGAACAGCCGGGCTACGCGGTGCTGAACCTCTTTGCCGAATACAGCCCGCCGTCGCTGAACGGCCTGACCATCCGCGCCGCCATCGACAACGTGTTCGACAAGCAATACGCCGACCGCGCGACCTATGGCAACGAATACACGTCCGACGTGATCACCGCCTTCAACGAGCCGGGCCGCAACATCTCTGTTGTTGCCACGCTCAAGTTCTAAGCATCCCGCGGCAGCGCCTGCCCGGCGCTGCCGCTCCGTCTGCCTGTTGCGGTAGGTTTCCGCGCGAAGCCGCAAACCTCAGTAAAATAGTCAGAAATCCCTTTCCCCGCGCTGCCGAACAGGCTAAACAGGCGGCGTGATCTCACCTTCACATCCGGCGCCCAGCCCTTTGCCCGCGCCGCTCCGCAGCCAGCCATCCCGCTAGTTCTTGTCGAAATCTGACCCGGCCCGCCCGCTGGCCCGGCACCGCGCCGGCGCCTGCCGCGCGCGCCGCGGCACGGCTACGGGACCCGTTTGCACCATGCACCCCGCCCCTTCCCCCTCCCTGCCGGGAGGCCCGCGATGAGCTTTCAGCCCCCTCACCAGCCCGGCCCCTGCGCCGCAGCTGCAGCGCAAACCGCCTCGCTGCAGGCGCTGCTCAACACCTACCTGCGCGAAATTACCCCCGGCAGCGCCATCCTGACCGGCAGCCGCGATGCGGTTGAATTGCCGCTCAGCCACATTCCCGCCCGGCTGCGGGTCCAGATCGCCTATTTCTCGGAGGCCGGCCCCCACCGTTTCGGCCCTGCGCAAATCCTCTTTGACGGCTCCACCAGCTGGCAGGCGGCGCCGGCGGTTCAAGTCCTGACCCTGATTGCGCAGGACTGCTTCGTTCGGCTGAACAGCCGTGATGCGGGCAATCTGCCGGAATTCCTGCGCGGCCTCTTCAACAGTAATGCCGAGATCGAGAATATCCTGCGCCGCCACGCGAACACGGCCGAGCCCGGCAGCTTCCTGGCGGCAGAGCAGGCGCTCTCCTACGGCCACTGGCTGCACCCCACGCCCAAAAGCCGCGACGGGCTGACGCCCTGGCAGCAAGCAGCCTATGCGCCTGAATATGCTAATAAATTCCGCCTCACCTTCTTTGCCGCCGACAAAAGCCTCGTATCGCAAGGCGCCGCGCGAGGCACAGCTTCCGATCTGCTCCGCCAGATCCCCGGCCTCGACGGCGCCTTCCGGCTGCGTCCCGATGAGGTGCTAATCCCGACCCACCCGCTGCAGGCGCAGATGCTGCGGCTCGACCCAGGCGTGCAGGCGCTGCTAGCCTCCCGCCGCCTGCGCGATCTGGGGGAGGGCGGTTGCGCCTTCGCCGCCACTTCCTCCATGCGCACGCTCTTCGCGCCCGATTGCCCCTGGATGCTGAAATTCTCGGTCCCGGTGCGGCTCACCAATTCCCTGCGCGTGACCAAGCACAATGAGCTGGAAACCGGCGTCTTGATGGCGCGGCTGCTGAACCATCTGGACGCCGACAGCCCCCGTTTCCGCATCATCAGCGACCCGGCCTATCTGACCCTGTCCCTGCCTGGCCGCCGCGAAAGCGGGTTTGAGGTGATCTTGCGAGACAACCCCTTTATGGGCGCGGCGGGCAACGGTATCTACAACCTCGCCGCCCTCACCGCCGATCCGCTTCCGGGCCGCAGCGCGCTCCTGACCAGCCTCATCAAACGGCTGGCGGCACAGCGCGGCGAAGCCCCGGCAGAGACCGCCCGCCTTTGGTTCGAGGCCTACCTTGACTGCTTGCTCGACCCGGTGCTGGACCTCTATGACTGCCACGGCATCGCACTGGAGGCGCACCAGCAGAACAGCCTCCTGGACCTCAGCACCGGCCTGCCATCCTGCGGCTACTACCGCGACAACCAGGGCTATTTCATCACCGAGGACGCCCTGCCCCGCCTCAGCGCGCTGGAGCCCTCGCTGACCGAGCAGCCCGCACTGGTCTACCCGCGCGCCCATATCAACGAGCGGATGGCCTATTACCTGGTGGTCAACCAGATCTTCGCGGTGATCCGCCGCCTGGGCTGCGACGGACTGGCGGCGGAACCCGCGCTGCTGCTGCAGCTGCGCCGCCGCCTGACCTCTGCCGCCAGCCGCCTTAGCGGCGCCGGGGCAGATTTTGCCCGCTACCTTCTGACCTCACCGGCGCTCAGCGCCAAGGCCAACCTGCTGACCCGCGCCCGCAACGTGGATGAGCTGGAAACGCAAGCGCAGGAGGGGCTGTTCCTGCAGATGCCCAACCCCATCGCCGCGGTGCAGCCGAAGCAAGTGCAGGAGCGTGCCGATGTCCCTGCATGAGCCCTTAACCCGCGCAACATCCGCCCCCCGCGTCCTGCGCCAGCTGTGCGAGGCGCTCCTGTGCGAGGGCTGGGCCGCATCGCTGCAACTGGACCGCAGCCAAACCGTCAGCTGGTCCTTCCGGCAGGCCCAATTCCGCGCCCGCGGCCGCCGCGGCGCCTTTGGCCGCTACCGGCTGCAGGAGGGCAGCATCGAGGTCCATGACAACTCCAGATGGCGCCCCGCCACCACCGCGGATGTGCTGGCGGCAGTGGCGGAGCCTTCCAGCGCGCTCGACATCCTGCACGCCGACCTTAAGCACACCGAGCACCTCAGCGATCTGACCGCGCTGCATATCCCCGCCGCAACTCGGCGGCACCGTTTGGGCATCTCTGCCCTTGAAACCACCCTGCAGGAGGGCCATCCGTATCACCCCTGCTACAAGGCCCGCAGCGGGTTCTCGGACACCGACCACTTCGCCTACGGGCCGGAAAACGGCCAGACCTTCCGCCTGATGGGCGTGCTGTTCCACCAGTCCCTGTTGCAGCAGGAAATGCCGCACAAAGATTTCTGGGAACACGAACTGGGCCGCGAAGAATGGCAGCGCTTCACCGTGCTGGTGGAGAAACAGTGCACCCCGCCCGGCGCCTTCCAGCTTCTGCCCCTGCACCCTTGGCAGCACGCCAAACTTCAGGATGACCCGCTGTTCAACAAATGGCGCAGCGCCGGCCAGCTGGCAGAGATCGGCCCCATCGGCGCGCCTTACCGCGCCACTCAGTCAATCCGCACCCTGATGAGTGCCGCAGACCCCTCCCGCGCCCATGTGAAAACCGCGATGGCGATGCGCAACACCTCCTCGCTGCGCACCCTCGCGCCAGAGTCGGTTGCCGTCGCCCCGGCGATCTCCAACTGGCTGGCGCAGGTGCTGGACAGCGACCCGCTGTTCACCAGCCGCTACCCGCTGACGATCCTGCCGGAATACGCCGCCATCACCGCCGGCCGCGGCACCGCGCTCGACGGGCACCTGGCCGCGATCTGGCGGCAAAGCCCGGAATCCATCGGCCTGCTCGCAAACAGCATGATGCCCTTCAACGGCCTCGCCCTGACTGAACCCGGCGGCACGCCGCTGATTGCCCCCTGGATCGAAACCCACGGCCTGGACGCCTGGCTCGCCCGGCTGATAGAGGCTGCGGTGCTTCCCATCTGGCACCTGATGGTGGCCCACGGCATCGGGCTGGAGGCGCATGGACAGAACCTGATCCTGCAGCACGAAAACGGCTGGCCCGCGGGCCTCATCGCCCGCGATTTCCACGAAAGCCTGGAATACGTGCCGGAGCTGCTGTCGCGCCCCGGCCTCTGCCCGGACCTCGCGCAGATCGACTCGGTCTACAAGGATGCGCCGCCGGACAAATTCCACCGCATGTCCAGCGCCGAAGAACTGCGCTGGCTGGTGATGGACACGCTGTTTGTCTTCAATCTTGCCGACCTCTCCGACCTCCTGCAACGCCACTATGGTTTTGCAGAAACTGAATTCTGGCGCCGCGTCCGCACCCGTCTGGACCGCTACACCGCCGAACACGGCCTGCAGCAGCGCCAGGCCGCCTTCGCGCCCTTCACCCCGCAGATCCGCGCCGAAAGCCTGATTTCCCGCAAGATAGACCCTGACAGGCCGCAGCATGGCCACCTGATCGCCAACGCCTTGGCCACCGGAAAAGGATGACAGACATGTTTGTTCTGAACGATACCCCCATCGCCCCCTCAGACCTCGCCGCGCGGCTAGACCGTGTGCTGACGGAGCCCGCCGCGCACCGCTACGGCCTGCACATGCAGAACGCCGGCGCCGCGCTCTCGGCGCTGCTGTACCTGCGCGCCCAGAACGCGGGCGTCTTCCCGATCCACGCGAGCCTCCCGCCGGAAACCGCCCGCGAAATGGCGCAGGCCGCGGGCTGCGACGTGATGCTCAGCGACGGGCTGAAGCAGACTGCCCTGCCGCAAACAGGCACTGCCCCGCGCGGCGGCGTGCTGGTGCAAATGAGCTCTGGCACCACAGGCGCCGCCAAGGTGATCACCCGCACCTGGGCAGAGATCGCGGCAGAGGTCGAAAGCTACGCCGCCTTCTTCACCGCCAGCGCCGCGATGACGCCGGTGATCGCCTGCCCCGTCACCCATTCCTACGGGCTTATTGCCGGCGTGTTCGTGGCGCTGCACCGGGGCCATGTGCCGGTGGTGCTTGACAGCCTGAACCCGAAATACATCCTGCGCCGCCTGCGCGAGACGGATCAGCCGCTGCTCTACACCTCGCCCGCGATGCTGCACACGCTGGCCCGCCTCCTGCCTGCGGAGCAAAGGCTCTACGCTGCCAATACCTCCGGCACCGTCCTGCCAGAGGCCTGGTTCCAGCTGATCCGCGCCCGCACAACCTATCTGTTCCAGCAGTACGGCTGTTCGGAGGCAGGCTGCGTCGCCATCAATCAAGACCTGCAAAACCCCTATGACGTCGGCCAGCCGCTGCCGCATGTGAGCCTGACCGCAGGCCGGACCGGCACCCCGGACGCAATCCGCATCACCATCGCGGGGCAGACGATCGACACCGGCGACCTCGGCCGCCTCAATGACAGCGGCATGCTGGTCTTCACCGCCCGGGCCGATGACATGATCAACGTCGCAGGCCTCAACGTCTATCCGCAGGACATCGAGAAAACCGTGATGGCTCTGCCCGGCGTCAGCGACGCCGTCGCCTTCCGCCTGCCCAACCCGCATTCCGGCGCCCGCGCGGGCCTGCTTTACTCGGGCACCGCATCCGAGGACAGCATCCGCCAGGCCTGCCGCGCAGCGCTTGCCGGCTACCAGCAGCCCGCCCTGATCCGGCATCTGCCCGCCCTGCCACGCCAGGCCAACGGCAAGATCAGCCGCCGCGAGATCGCCGCAAAATTCACACCGGAGACTGCAGACGCATGACCTACGACCATATCCTCGAGGCCATCCGCCAGACCCTCTCCGGCCCGCTTGCCAACCCGCATATGCAGAACTTCAGTGCACAGGCCGTGCTGAACGACGACCTGCACATCGACTCGGTGATCCTGATCAACCTGATGCTGCATCTGGAAACCGATCATGGCATCGAGATGCCCGAGCGCGAGCTGTCCAAGAGCGATTTCACCACCGTCGACGGGCTGATCCGGATGCTGCTGGGCGAAGACCCCGCGCCGCAGGCAGACACCGCCCCCGCCCCCGCCCCCAGCGAAATCACAGTGCATTGCTTTGTCAGCTGCCTCTGCGCCGCGATCAGGCGGCATGAGCATCTGAACTTCCGCCCGTTCTATTTCGGCACTTGGGACAGCAGCTTTGCGGTGACGCCTTCGATGCAGCTCGCCTACCACAGCGAGGAAATCACCCAGGACCATTTCGCAGCTTGGGCCGAGCGGCTCTACAGCATCCCGGTGCGCGAATGGTACGACCACGGCCAGAGCAAGGAGCAGAACCTGATCCGCTTCGAACAGCTGCTCTCAACCAAATCCGATGACGAGCAGCTGGTGGTCTTCCTCGACATGTTCCACCTGCCGGAGCGCGAGAACAAATACAACCAGAACCCCTTCCCGCATTACGTCATCATTGAGCTGACCGACGACCCGGACCTCTGGCACCTCTATGACCCGGACTACCGCTGGCGCGGCGACCTGCCGCGCGAAACCATCCTGAACGCGATGGCCCAGCCCACGGTGGCGGGCGGATACATCCTGAACAGCGGCAATGCACAGGCGCCGCAGCCACAGGATCTGGCTGCCTATTTCACTGAAACCTTCCGCGCTGATGACAACCTGCTGACCTCCGCCCTGCGGCGGATCTTCAGCTACCACTGCGACCCCGCCCGGCCGCTGGCGCTGGCGGACTTGGGCCGCGCGGTGCGGGAAATGCCGGTGCTCTCCTTGCGCAAATACGCCTATGAGCACGCCTTTGCCTTCTTCTGGCAGGAGCTGGACACGCCATTTGAACCTTTTGACGCCGAATGCGACCGGGTGGAGGCGCTCTGCGAGGGGTTCCGCAGCCTGCATTTCCTGGCCGCCCGCATCGCCCATACAGGCGACCGCGCCATGATCCCCGACCTGTTCGCGGCGCTGGATGCGCTGGACCAGCTCGAATTCACCATCAAAGCGGCGCTTCATACCCAGTTTCAGGACTGGTGCGCCATCAACCTGCCAGCCCAGTCGAGCATTCCGGCCAGCCACCAGCCCGTCCCTGCACAGGGACAAACGCAAAATCTGGAGGTTCCGGCATGAAAATCTCGCTTTGCACCATTTCCTTCCGCCATCAGCTGATCGGGCTAAAGGACATCGCCTTCTGGGCCCGCGACAACGGGTTCCAGGGGATTGAGCTGTGGGGCGTGCACGCCCGCAATCAATCGCCGCTGGCCATTCACAATGCCCAGTGGATGGCCGCGCAAGGCCTGTCGGTGCCGATGATCAGCGACTACCTGCCCCTGCATGACCCGGAGCTGCTGCGCAGCCGCACCCTGGCGCTCTGCGCCCAGGCCCGCACCTGGGGCGCGGGCAAAATGCGCACCTTCGCGGGCCAGCAGTCCAGTGCCGAGGCTACCCCGGACGAGCGCCGCCAGACCACCCGCGCCCTGCGCGAGGCCTGCATCATCACCGCGGATCACGGGCTGCGCCTCTTGGTGGAAACCCATCCCGGCACCCTGGCCGACACGCTCGCCGCAACCTGCGGCCTGATCGACGCCACGGACCACGACGCGCTCGCCATCAACTTCGACGCGCTGCACGTCTGGGAAGGCGGCGACGACCCGGTGGAGGCCCGCCGCATCCTGCTGCCCCGCATCGCACACTACCACCTGAAAAACGTCTCCGCCCGCGACCGGCTGGAAGTCTTTGCCCCCGCCAACGTCTACAGCGCCGCAGGCAGCCGCGACGGCATGGTGCCGCTGTTCCAGGGCGCCTATGACTATGGCCCGCTGCTGGCAGAAATGGCCCGGGACCCGTCTTGCGAGGCCTCCCTGGAATGGTTTGGAGATGCGGTTTTCCAGACCCTAAAAGCCGATATTTCCCAGATTCGCGCCCGATCCCGGCAAGAGGCGCCCGAGACTGCCGAAGCGGTTTGATAAGCGCCCCTGCCCTGCAGCAGCCCCCGGTGCGCCCAGCCACGCGCACCGAAATTTGCGAAATATCATCAGGCGGTATATATTGGCGGTATATCACTGGAGCATATGCCCATGACCGCCACCACCAAACGCAAGACCTCCCTGACGCTGGATGCTCAGGCGCTGGACCGCGCCAAGGATCTCGGAATCAACGTCTCCGCAGTGGCCGAGACCGCGCTGGTGCAGGCCGTTGCCGAGGCACGGCGCAAGCAGTGGCTGAAAGAAAACGCGGATGCCTTTGCCGCGCAATCCGACTGGCACGAGCAGCACGGCCACCCGCTGGCTGACATCATGACCGCGCCGGGGGCAACCTCGTGGAAGGACTGACCCGCTTCGATGTCGCGGAATACAACGGTATCTCCATGGTCGTGATCGAAAGCGATCTGCTGCCGCCCGACCCATCCGTCGTTGTCATCCCGTTGCTGCCAAGCTACCCCGCCGTGAGGCACCTGAACCCGGAAATCACGCACAACACCCAGCGCCTGATCCTGGCAACCCGGCTGATCGCGGCGGTGCGCCGCGCCAGCCTGCGCCGCACCGGCTCTGTTGCGGATCAGGGCGACCTGATCACCCGTGCAGTGGATGTGCTGATGGCTGGCGTCTAGCCCTCACACCGCCTCCGCAACCCGATCTGCCGTCCCGGCCTGGCGCTGCCACAGCCCGGCATAGACCCCCTGCCGCGCCAGCAGCTCCGCATGGCTGCCATCCTCGGCAACTTTGCCCTCCTGCAGCACCACAATCCGGTCCATCTGCGCAATCGTCGACAGCCGGTGAGCAATCGCAATCACCGTCTTGCCCTGCATCACATCCAGCAAGGTCTTCTGGATCGCTTCCTCCACCGCGCTGTCCAGCGCCGAGGTCGCCTCGTCCAGGATCAGGATCGGCGCGTTCCTCACCACCACCCGCGCAATTGCGATCCGCTGCCGCTGGCCGCCCGACAGCGCCACGCCGCGTTCCCCCACATGGGCGTCATAGCCGGTTCGCCCCGCGTGGTCGCGCAGCCCCATGATGAACTCATGCGCCTCGGCGCGTTTGGCGGCGGCAATCATCTCTGCCTCCGTCGCACCGGGGTTGCCGTACAAGATATTGGCCCGCACCGAGCGATGAATGAGCGAGGTATTCTGCGTCACCACCCCGATCCGGCTGCGCAGGCTCTCCTGCGTCACCCCGCGAATGTCCTGCCCGTCGATCAAGATGCGCCCGCCCTCCGGGTCGCGGAACCGCAAGAGCAGGTTGATCAGGGTGGATTTCCCCGCCCCCGACGGCCCGGCAATGCCCACCCGCTGGCCCGCCGGGATATGCAGATCAATGCCGTTCACCCCGCCAGCCGTGTTGCCGTAATGGTGCCGCAGACCCTCGATCCGCACCTCGGCGCGGTGCACCTCTAAGGGCGTTGCCGCCGGCGCATCCGTCACCTCATGTTCCGCCGACAAGGACCGCAGCCCCTCGCGGATCACACCCATGTTCTCAAACAGCCGGATCGTCACCCACAGGATCCAGCCGCTCATCCCGTTCAGCCGGATTGTCAGGGCCGAGACCGCCGCCACCTCTCCGACGCTGACCGCCCCGCGCATCCACAGCCAGATCGCAGGCGCAACCACAATCAGGATCAGCACGCCGTTGATGGCAATGCTGCCAAACGCCAGCCGCGTCATCATCCGCAAAAACCGCTGATACCGCGTCCGCAGCCGCCGCAGCGCCGACAGCGCATAGGCCTGTTCCTGCCCGTCGCGGGCAAACAGCTTCACCGTCTCGATATTGCCATAAGCATCGACAATCCGCCCGGTCGCGGCAGAGCGCGCGTCGGACCATTTCTCTGCCGTCGCCGCCACATTCAGCGCGGTGTGCCGCACATAAAGCCCATAAAGCCCGACCCAGGCCACCAGGGGCACCGCCAGCCGCCAGTCGATCTGCGTCAGCACCACCACCGCACCGATCATGTATGTGACGGCAAACAGCACCGCCTCGAACAGCATATGCACGCTGTCCTGCACCGCAGGCCCCATCTGCATCACCCGGTTGCTCAGCCGACCGGCAAAATCGTTCTGAAAGAACCCCGCCGACTGCCCCAGCAGATGCCTGTGCGCCTGCCAGCGCACCTGCTCCTGCAGGTTCGACGACAGCGTCTGCTCCAAGAGCAGGTGATTGAGCCCCACCAGCGACGGCCGCACAATCAGCACGCAGAACAGCGCCAGCAGCATCTCTGTCCCATGCTGGGCCCAGAACGCTCCCGCGCCGGTCTCTGCCATCAAGTCAACGACCCGGCCGGAATAGAAGATCAGCCCGCTCTCCATCAGCGCGGTTGCGACGCCGGTGGCAAACATCAAGGGCAGCCATTTACGGTAGGGCGCCAACTGCTGCGCCAGATAGGCCCGCAACGTGGCCCGCGGCGGCGCCTGAACAGCAGATGCAAAGGGATCGACAAGGGTTTCAAAAGCCCGGAACATTTGGAGGCCTCTCAAGGATTTTCATGGAACCGCTTGAGATGTGGGTCGCCGTCTCCGCCCGCCCTTGGGCCCTTTATCCGGGCCGTCCTTGGGCAAGGGCGCGGATCCTGCCTGCACCGCAGCCTGGCCCTTGTAGGCATCCCGGCGCTGCTTGTCAGCAGCGAAAATCGCCCCCGGACTGCAAAAGCCGCGCCTGTTTCCCCCTTGCGGCGCGGCGGCGACACGCTAGAGTGCCGCAATCTTACAAAAATACTAAGGATTATACCGTGCTCACAGATCAAGGCCGTTTCGAGACTCCAAATGCTTCAAAATACCTGCAGCAGCTCTGCATGCATTTCGCGCACAAGGTGGCGGTGGAATTCGACGCCACCCACGGCACCGTAGCGCTGGGAATGGGGCCCGCCACGCTTTACGCCACCGATGGCGTCCTGACCGCCGAGGTTACAGCGCCCGATGCCGCAGACCTCGCCGAAGCCCGCCGGATCATCGACAGCCACCTCGCCCGTTTTGCTTTCCGCGAGGAGTTCGAGACGATGGACTGGCAGTCAGCCGCCGCCTGATCCTCCCCGCACCGGCGCCTGTCCTGCGATTCCGCGCCGAATTCTTGACAAAACGAGTAGGTTTTCCTACCCGTTGCCCCGCGTTTTCCCTGAAACGCCTGCAGCAAGGCACCCCGCTCCCTCCGGGGCCGCCCAGCCATCCCCCCAAACCCTGCAGCCGCAGCCTGGCGGCGCATCTGGCTGGAGACCGGTCCATGACCCTTCGTTTGCCCGCGGCGGCGGTTGCCCTTCTGCTCATGGCCTCTTTTGCTGCGGCCCAGGACACCCCGGCTATGCCGGTGCCCGCCATCAGCGCGGACACGCCTGCCGCCGCCGAAACAGCGCCAGAGCCTTCAGCCCCTCTTACCCCGGCCCCTGCCCTTCCGTCAGACGCAGATACCCTGGCCGCGGACCCTGCAGCCTCGCCTGCCCCGCAACCCGCCACGGAGCTGCCCGGCGCGCAGCCGGAACTGGCGCAGGTGGCCACTGACGCCTCCGCAAAGGCGCTGAAATTCCTGCGCGACGGCGGCCCCTCGATCTGGGCCATTGCCGCGCTGTCGGTGATCACCCTGGCGCTGATCCTGTGGAAGATCTGGCGGCTGGCCCTCGTCGGCGCCTGGTCCCGCGGGAAGGCCGCCGATGCCGTCGCCGCCTTTGAACGCGGCGACCGCGCCGCCGCGCTTGCCATCGTGCAGACCCGCATCGGCGTGCGCTCCAAGGTGGTGACTGCCGCCCTCACCGCAACCGCCAGCCTGCCAGAGGACCGCGCCCGCGAAGAGACCGCACGGGTCGCCAAACTGCATCTGGCCAGCGCCGCCACCGGCCTCGGCGCGCTGGAGCTGATTGCCACCATCGCGCCCCTCTTGGGCCTCCTTGGCACCGTTCTGGGCATGATCGCCGCCTTCCAGGCGCTGCAGGCCGCAGGCTCCAAGGCCGACCCGGCGCTGCTGGCCGGCGGCATCTGGGAGGCGCTGCTGACCACCGCAGCCGGCATGGCGGTGGCGATCCCCGCCTCCGCCGCGCTGACCTGGTTTGAGGCCGTGATCTACCGCATCCGCCGCGACCTGGAGGACAGCGCCACCCGCATCTTCGTCGCACGGCAGCCCGACCAGTTGGCGCTGGCCGCCGAGTAACCCCATGCAACTCGCCCCCGCCCCGCGCCCCCGGCGCAAGCCCAGCCTGACGCCGATGATCGACGTGGTGTTCCTGCTCTTGGTGTTCTTCATGCTGGCCTCCCGCTTTGGCATGGACACGGTGCTGCAACTGCCGCTGGCCGGGCAGGGCGGCACCTACGACGGTCCCCCGCGCCTCATTGGCGTGGGTCCCGGCAACCTGGATGTGAACGGCGTGCCGGTGGCGGACAGCAACCTCGCCCAGGCGCTGGCCCCCTTGATGAAATCCCCCGCCGACATGCTGATCCTGCGCGGGCGCGACGGCACCAGCCTGCAGCGCATCACAGACGTGACCGCACTGCTGCAGCAGGCGGGCCTCAGCAACGTCGTGCTGGTGGAATGAGGGGGCAGCGATGGACCTGAGCGACCCGCCCCGCCGCCCCCGCGCCGAATCCATCGTGCCGATGATCAACGTGGTGTTCCTGCTGTTGATCTTCTTCCTGATGACCTCGCGCCTGGCGCAGCCCGGCCCGTTTGACGTGACCCCGCCCGAGGCCGCCTCCGAGGCCGCGCCAGAGGCCCAGCCGGTGCTCTACATCAGCGCCGATGGCCGGATGCATTTCGATGGGGCCGAGGGCGAGGCCGCCCTCACCCGCCTCGCTACCGCCAGCAGAGGCCACCCCAACGTGCAACTGCGCGCCGACACGCGGCTGGAGGCCAAGACCCTCGCCCGCATCCTGCGCCAGCTGGCGGAGGCGGGCCTCACCCGCGCCGAACTGGTGGTGCAACGCCGATGAAACGTGCCGCCGAATTCACCGTCTTTGCGGGCCTCGCGGGCCTCATCCACATCGCGCTCTTTGCCACCGCGCCCGAAACCGGCGCGCAATCCAGCGGTGCGGGCGGCGACGCGCTGGTCTCGCTCCAGCCTGCCAGCGCCGAGGTCGCCCGCATGGCCGAGGCCTGGCAGACACCGCCCGAGACCCCGCAGATCGAGACCCGGAATGCAGACCCCTTGCCGCAGGTCCAGCCCCCTGCCCTGCCCCAGTTTGAGCTGGCCCGGGCGCAGCGTGCCGCACTGCTGGCGCCGCTCACCCAGCCCGCCGCAGCCCAGCCGGTGCAGGCAGACACCGCCCCGCCGCCGCCGCCAAAACGCACGCCGGAGCCGAAACCGGAATCGCAGGCCAAACCGCAAGAGACACCGCCGCCCAAGGCCAACTCCACCCGCAACGCGGCAGGCCAGGCGGGCCAGCGCGCCGCAGGCGCTGGCGGCGGCGCCGAGGCGGGCCAATCCGGCGGCGCGCAGACCGCCACCGCCAATCCGGGCCGGGAGGCCAAGCTGCGCAACGTCTGGGGCAACAAGATCCGCGCCCGCATCGAACGGCGCAAGCGCTACCCCTCCGGCGCCCGCGGCCAGGCCCGGGTGGTGCTGCGCCTCACCGTTGCCCGCGACGGCCGCCTGCTGGACCACCGCATCGCCAAATCCTCAGGGAGTACCGTCTTCGACCAGGCCGCCCTCGCCGCCGTCGCCCGGGCCGGCCGGTTTCCCGCCGCCCCCAAACAGCTTGCGGCCAGCCGGATCAGGCTCAGCCTGCCGGTCAGCTTCACCCGTTAGGCGGGCCTGCTGCCGCGCTCTTGCAGCCGCAGGCCGCAGACTGTTTGATGGCGGCAGGAGGCCCCGATGAACCAGACATCCTGCAGACAGCGCCAGGCCGCAGGCCGCCCCGGATGATCCTGTGCTGCGGCGAAGCGCTGATCGACATGATCCCCGCCGCAGCGGCGGACGGCAGCGCCTGTTTCGCCCCCTGCCCCGGCGGCGCGGTGTTCAACACCGCAATTGCGCTTGGCCGCCTCGGCGTGCCCTGCGCCTTGGCAACCGGCCTGTCCTCCGACCTGTTCGGCCGGCAGCTCTTGCAGGCTCTGCAGGCCAGCAACGTCAGCGCCGCCCCCTGCGCCATCAGCCCCCGCCCCACCACACTGGCCTTTGTGACGCTGGACCAGGGCGAGGCGCGCTATGCCTTCTATGACGAGAACACCGCCGGCAGGATGCTGGCGCCGCAGAACCTGGCTGATCCCGGCCCGGAGACGGCGGCGCTGTTCTTCGGCGGCATTTCCCTGGCCTGCGAACCGGCGGCAGAGGCCTACGAGGCGCTGCTGCAGCGCGCCCGCGGCAACCGGCTGGTGATGCTCGACCCCAACATTCGCCCCGGCTTCATCACCGATGAGGCCCGCTACCGCGCCCGGCTGCAGCGCATGCTTGCGCTCAGCGACATTGTGAAACTCTCCATGGACGATCTCGACTGGCTGCAGCCGGGCGGCGGCGCACTGCGCGGCAGGCTGGCCCGGATCCAGGCGATGGGGCCTGCCGCCGTGCTGCTGACAACGGGGGCCAAGGGGGCCTCGGCGCTGCGGTTTGCCGCGGCGGCGGCGGCCGTTACCGTATCGCGCAGCGGCGCCAATCCGCCCTGGCGCAGCGAACTGCCTGGCTGACCCCGCCCGCGACCGGCTGCTGCGGCCGCGGCCTCATTCCTCCAGCCGCCGGGCCCACAGCAGCGGCTCCTTGAAATTGTACATCACCAGCTCGCCGTCCCCGGTCACCTCCATGCGGTTGACCAGGCGCATCTGCTCCAGGAACTCCCGCTCGGCGATCATCGTCTCTTCGTCGCACAGCCCGCCGCCGATCTGGAACGGCGACAGCATCAGGTTCTCCAGACCCGGCCCGAAGGTGGTGGTGAAGCTGCGGCACGGGCTGGAGCCGTACAGCGTGCCGCCGTCGAAATCGAACCGCAGGCCTGCGGCCTTCTCCAGCCCCGCGCCGCTGGCCTTCTGCACGATCCAGGCGCCGTCGAGGTCTGCTGCAGTGGTTGCGCTCATGGGACTTCCTCCGCTGTGTCCGGTGCCGCTGTCAGAGGCAAAAGACCACACGGCCAGCCCGGCGCATCCCCCTGCAACGGCCGCAAAAACTGCGGCACGGGCAAGGCGCGGCCCGTTCATCTGGCGGCTGCGGCCGGGTGGAAAACCATCATCGTCTCACCTCGATGCACATCGCGATCAAGTCTGCCAAGCCTGCGGCGATTGACAAGAAAAAAATCTTGCTGGACTCCGGCTTCCATGCGACCCTTGTAGATGTGCAATATTAATGCACTGGTTTTAAATAGTTTTTCAGTTCCGGGAGCTGCCCCATGCCTCTTGACGGATCCGCTGCAAAAGAAATCAAGCAACAGATGGCAATCGCCCGCAAGCGCGAGCTGTCCTTTGGGTTGTGTTTTGGCAAGAAGATCGAGAATTCGGTCTTCCTCACCCACAAGACCAAGGCTGCCAAGGTGCTGGGCAAGCAGGCGAAATCCGATGGCGAAACCCCGCAGTTCACCTTCGGCACTCTGAAGCTGGACGGCAAGGAACTGTCGATGTCGGTCGAGGGCAAGATCGTGCCCGGCATGGCCCGCAAGGCCAAGAAGATGTTCATGGTGGTCGGGCTCAAATACAAGATCCTCATTCTCGACCCCTCCGGCAATGTCGTCGAGTCGGAGGCCGATGACGAAGATGAAACGGCAGAGGACGTCCCCCAGGCCGCCCCGGCCGCCAGCGGCGACACCGCCACCGAAGCGCCGGCTGAGGCGCCGGCCGCCCCTTCCGCCGAACCGGATCCGGCAGAGGCCAAGTGGAAAACCACCGCCGCCAAGGTCGAGGCCAACATGGCCAAGCTCCGGGACATCGCCGGCATCGACCTCTCCAAGGCAGAGGCGCTGTGGAAGGCGATCCAGGCCAAGGCCGAAGGCAGCGGCTTTGCCGCCGCGCTGGAGCATGTCGCCAAGCTTTCTGAAGAGATGAAAACCGCCGCCCAGGACGCCGCCGCCCGCGCCAAGCGGCTGAGCCTGCTGGAAGGCAAGTGGCAGCAGGCAGCGGCCAAGCTGGAGCCGCTGATCGACGAGGTGCTGGCACTGAAGACCGCGCAGTCGCAGAAGATCGAAACCGTCTGGACCCAGATCAAGGCCCGCGTCGCCGCCAGCCCGCCGGATTACGAGGGCGCGCTCAAGGCGGTCGGCCCGCTGGCGCAGGCGATTTCCAAGGCCCGCCAGGCCGCCGCGGACTCCGGCGGCGGGGAGGCCCCGGCAGCCGCCACGGCGGCGGCAGCGGGCGACGGCGACACCGCCACAACCGCCAAGCCAGAGGCCCCGGCCAAGGCACCGGAACAGGCCGCGCCGCCCTCCGGCGACACTGGCAGCGAGACCGGGGACGCCACCGTCGACGAACAGATCGCCCAGATCGAGGCCGCGCTCAAGGCGCTGAAGGACGGGCCGGTCAAGACCTACAACACCATGGTGCCGGAAGCGGTCAGCCAGACCCCGGACAAGTGGAAGGCCGCGCTCGACAAGGTCGCGGCGCTGGCCGCGCAGGCCAAGGCCAAGCCCGAGGATGCCAGCGGCGCCAAGCTGGATGCCGGCGAAAAGGCGCTGGACGCGCTGGAAAAGGCGGTTGCCGCCGACACCCAGTCCAAGACCGCGTTCCAGAAGGCGCTGGAGATCTTCGATCTGCGGATGGTGCCGCTGACCAGCCACCCCAAGGCCGCGGCACCCGAGATCGCGCCCGAGATCACCCGCATCAAGGGCTTGCGCACCGCCGCGGTGGACAAGGCCAAGGCGCACGACCTGAAAACCGCCACCGCGGACTTGACCGCGGCCGAGACGGAGATTGCCAAGGCCGAAGTCCTGGCCGATGAATTCGCGCATTTCATGGCGCTCGACCCCGACCGCAAGGCGCTGGCCGATGCCGCCCGCGGCGTCAGCGTCGGCGACCCGGCGGTGGACGACGCCGCGCGCGAGATGGAGCGGCTCTACGACGCTGCCCAGCAGGACAAGGCCGCCAAGAAGTTCAAGGACGGCATCCAGAAGCTGGACGAGATCGCCAAGGTCCATGAAAAAACCGCCAAGGTGCGGGCGCGGCGCAAACGCTATGAAACCGAGCGCCCGAATGCCAAGACCTGGGTCGACAGCTGGGCCGGGCTTGCCGCCGCAGTCAAGAACCTGCTCAAGGACAAGCTGGACGAGGCCAACGGCTATTACACCGATTCAGACGTGGCCACGTCCAAGGATTACACCGAGTCGCTCAAGAAGCTGGACAAGTTCTGGAACGTGCGGCCCTTCATCGAAAAGGAAATCCCGGTTGTTCAGCAGTACGGCCCCAAGCTCACCGCTTTCGAGGCCAAGCTGAAGGAGTTCAAGGACCACGACGGCGCCTCCGGCATCCAGGTGATCATCCTCAAGATGGAGGCCGACCTTGCCTCGGCCAAGGCGGAAGCGGTGCTGCACAAATACTCCACCGCCCTGACCCTGCTGGACGCCACCCAGGGCGATTGGCCCGCCGCCACCGCCCAGGCGGACGCCTGCAAAGCCTACAAGGAAAAGCGCGTGGCGGTTCAGGGCAAAATTGACCCGCTGAAGAACGTGCCGCAGGCGGCAACCATGCTGGAAGATGCCAAGGCCCTGATGGCCGAGGCCGCGGCAGCCGCGCTAAAACTGGACTTCACCACCGCCAATACCTGCCTGGCGGACGCCGAGAAACGGGTGGACAGCGCCAAGGCCGCGGCGGAGGCCGCGGTGGAGCTCGACGGGATGACCGACACCAAGGCGCTCGACGATCTGAAAAAGAAGTGGGAGCCCGCCTTCAAGGTTTTCACCGATATCCGCGACAAGGTGGTCGCGGCCGATACCGGCAATGATTTCACTGCGCTGATCGCCAAGGCGCAATTGCCCGCGGCAGAGGCCGAAAAAGCCAAGACGGCCAAGAAATACGACGATGCAAGGGCGCATCTGGACAGCGCCATCTCGAACCTGAAGATGGCGATGGTGCTGATCCACCAGCACCGCGCCTACGGCGAGCTGAAGGCCTCGCTGGCGGCGCAGATTGCCGCGCTGGCGCCGCTGAACGATGCCAATTGCCTGCAGCCGCATATCGACGACGCCAACAAGCTGAGCGGCGAAGCCGACGATTTGATCAAGCCGGAAGGCTATGACTACAAGGGCGCCGAGGCCAAGCTCGCCGCCGCCCGCAAGATCACGGAACAGGCCCGCGCCGACGGCGAACTGTTCAAGGCTATCAAGGCGGACCGCACCAGGGCCACCGCGATCATCACCAAGATCACCACCGAAGGCGGCGATGTCGAAACCCAGCTGACCCACCGCAAGACCGAAGTCCAGGCGCTGCTGGACGAAAGCACCGCCAAGCAGAACGCCCGCGATTTCAAGGCCGCCGCGGCCAAGGCCAAGGCCGCCGCGGGCTGGGAGAAGGCCACCGATGCGGACATCAAAATGGTCAAGACAGTGCTGGGCTGGGAGGATCCCTTCTTCAACAACCTGCGCCCGCCGCTGGTCGGGGCGGGCAAGGAAGCCGGCCGGCATCTGATCGCCCGGGCGGATGCGGATTTCGCCAAATACAAGGCGGTTCTGGCCGCCCACACCTATCCCCTCGCCCGGCCGATGTTCGAGAAGGCCTATCAGAAATTGCTGGCCTGCCAGCGGCTGCTGGCGGCAGAAGCCCTCTACACCCCGGCGCTGACCGATGCCCAGGCGGCGGTGGACGCGCTGGCGCCGGAAAACAACGATGCCACCAAGGACCGGATCAAGGCGCTGTCCGACCGGCTGGCTGCCGCCAAGCTCGACGCCGCGCGGACCGATCTGGCCGACAACGACTACACCCAGGCGACCAAGCTGCTGAAAAAGATCGCCGAGGACGCCAAGGCGCTGCTGAAATCGGTCAAGGGCTCGTCCGACTACGAGCCCGCCCGCGCCGCTGCCGAGGCCAAGCTGGCCGAGGCCAGGAGCCACAAGCACGCCGATGCGATCCAGGCCCAGCTTACCCGGCTGACCGCGAAATACGACAACCTGGTCAAGCTGGCCCCCAGCGACTACGCCACCGCCAAGACCATGGCCGAGGAGGTCACCAAATCCGCCGAGGAGGCGATCAGCTCCGCCAATACCCACGGTATCCTCGAAGCGGTGAACTCCGCCATCGGCGGCGACGAGGACAGCGCCCCCTGGTGGCCGCAGGTGCAGGCGGCGAAACTGTCGATCAAGGCAGTAAGCAGCCGCGAGAACGCCGACGTCGCCAAGACCCATCTGGACACCGCCAATACCGAGATTGAGAACTGCCAGAAGGACGGGCTGGACGCCAAGACCGCCAAGGGCCATCTCAAGGCAGCGCTGGAGGCCTGCAACACTGCCAATGAGGTGATCTCGCAATATGCCTTCATCGCGCAGGAAATCGCCCGCGCCCGCGCCTCCCTGCCGCCGGTCACCGGCCACGCTGAGGCGGCCTATGTGAAGGATGAGACGGACGCGGCCGCAAAGCTGCTGGACGGTGCCGAAACCGCTGCCAAGGGCGGCCAGAACTACGCCAAGGTCAGCGCCGATATCGAAGCCGCCATCGCCCAGACCAAGACCGCGCTGGAAATGGCGGAGCAGCACAAGCAGTACAAGGAGCTGCGCGCCAAGCCGGAGGTCGAGCCGCGCCTGGCAGTGCTGGAAAAACACGAGCACCGCTACGCCATCAAGCCCAGCATCGACACCATGCGCAAGAAGCTGGCCGATGCCGCAGCCGCCGTGGCCGGCAAGAAGCCGGGCGAGGGTATCAAGCTGCTGGAAGAGGCCCGCGCCATCGGCACCAGCGCCTTTGTGATGGCGGAGATGCGCGCCAACAATCCACCCAAGGAGGCGGACATCAAGGAAATCCTGTCGCGGCCCAACGGCACCGATGAACTGGACGCGATGATCGACAACCTGGAACCGGAGGCGCAGCGCGCCGTGGTCAAGGTCGCGTTCAAGGCGCGTTTCGGCTGCGATATCAAGAACTTCAACAACGAGAACCTGGCACCCGCCTCGCAGATTGCGGACGCCAACCTGAAGGGGCCGAACATCGTCGCCTTCTACAAGGCGATGCAGGACCTGCCGCTGGACCACACGCTGAACAACGACTCGCTGCAAAAGTTCGCCATCAACGAGGCCGACAAGGGCGGCTCGATGTACCAGGGCAACGAAAAGCGGATCGTGATGCACGAAGGCGACGCCGGGGTCTCTCCGAACTATGCCTTCGGCAGCGACGACGCGGTCGGCAGCCTCGACGATGCCGCCACCCCGGAAGAACGCGCCGAGCTGGAGAAATGCAAACCAGCCAATGAAGAGCCGATCACGTTCTTCAACTGGAACACCCTGCACGAGGTCGGCCATGCGGTCGACGACAAGCACGGGTTCATGGACAGCAACGGCAAGAAGAAGGAATTCGGCGGCTGGACCGAACACGGCATGGAAATTTCCGGCATCGCCGAAAAGATCGCCAAGAAGTTCACCTACGACAAGACGTATGTCATCGAATACATGGCGCATAACACCAGCGCCCATGTGCCGCCCAGGCCGGAAGATGAAACCTGCACCGACGAGGAATGGGAAAGCCGCCGCATCCAGATGGAGGCTTTTGTCGACATGGCTTCGGAACCGGCCCAGCCCTGGTCCAGCATGGCCACCGCCAAGAAGCTGGCGATCGGCGGGGTGGTCTACCAGGAAAGCTACCCGAAGACCTGGTACTCCTACCTGCTCAGCGAGCGGCCCAAGGGGATCACGGGCTACCAGTTCCGGGCGCCCGGCGAATGGTTCTCGGAGCTTTATGCCGCCTACCACTCGGGCAAGCTGAAGCCGAACCACCCGGCCGTTGGCTGGCTGTCGAAACTCTGACCCATTGAAAGGCTGCTGACCGATGTCCCTATTTCACCCCGTCAACCTGGTCTGCCCGCACTGCGAGGCGCCGGTGACCATGATGGCCGTGGGCAGCGTGAACGCCGACCGCCGCCCCGACCTGCGCGAAGACATCCTGGAAGACCGGTTCCAGGACACCGAATGCAGCGCCTGCGGCGAAAGCTTCCGGCTGCAGCCGCAGTTCAACTACCTTGATGCCGGCCACGGCCAGTGGATCGCGGCAATGCCTGCCAGCCGCCTGCGCGACCACCTGGAGCTGGAGGACGAGGCCAAGGCCCTGTTCGATACCAGCTACGGGGCGCAGGCCCCGGCAGCGGCCCGCGACGTCGGCAGCGGCCTGGCGGTGCGCCTGACCTTCGGCTGGCCTGCGGTGCGGGAGAAACTCCTGGTCAGGCAGCTGGGCCTCGATGACGCCATCGTCGAAATGATGAAGCTGCACATCCTGCGCAGCGTGGAATCGGTGCCGATGGCCGAAGGCATCGAACTGCGGCTGGTCGACACGGATGAGGAGGCCGACGGCTATGTCTTTGCCTGGCTGGAGACCGCGTCGGAGAAATACATCGAATACATGACCGTCCCGACAGAGCTGTACCGCGCCATCCAGGGCAACCCGGACGGCTGGGCGGCGGTCCGCAACCGCCTGGAGAACGGCTGTTTCGTCGACATGCAGAAGCTTTACATGGGCGAAGGCCGCCACCCGGGCTGAACGCTCCGGCGCGGCCCGCGGGGCCGGAAAACGCTAGCGGGCGCCAAGCTCGATGACGCGGGTGGCTGCGGTGTAATCGGATTCGATCAGCAGGATCACCAGCAGGCCGATCAGCGCCAGCGGCGGCAGCAGGATCGCATAGCTCAGCGCCAGCCGCTCCCAGGCCATATGCATGAACACAGCGGTGATCAGCCCCGCTTTCAGCACCATGAAGATGAGAATGAGGCTCCACCGCAGAACCCCCTGCAGCCCGGCATAATCGACGAAATACGACGCCGCGCTCAGCACGAACAGCAGCCCCCACACCAGCAGGTAAAGCTTGATCGGATGCTGCTGGCCGCCATGGTCCTGCACGGCGGTCCCGGCCTGCGCGTCAGCGGTACGTGATGAATGTGCCATTCCGTCCCCCTACCACAAATAGAAGAAGGCAAAGATGAAGACCCAGACCAGGTCGACGAAGTGCCAGTAGAGCCCCATGATCTCGACGCCTTCATAATCGCCGTTGCCGGCCGACAGCCAGCTGCGCTGGTCGCGGTCGAAATCGCCGCGCCAGACCTTCCTGGCGATAATCACCAGGAATATGACCCCGATCGTGACATGGGTTCCGTGAAAGCCGGTGATCATGAAGAAACTGGCCCCGAACTGCTCCGCGCCCCAGGGGTTCTCCCAGGGCCGGACGCCTTCGGAAATCAGCTTGGTCCATTCAAAGGCCTGCATGCCGACAAAACCCGCCCCCAGCGCCGCGGTTGCCAGCATCAGCAGCGCGGTCGGGGTGCGGGCCTTGCGGTAGGCGCTGTTGACCGCCATCGCCATGGTGCCCGAGGAGGAGATCAGCACAAAGGTCATGATCGCAATCAGCAGCAGCGGAAAGTTGTGGCCGCCGATGTGCAGGGCAAACACTTCGCTTGCGTTCGGCCACTCCGCGGTGGTTGAGCTGCGCGCGGTCATATAGGCGACCAGGAAACAGGCAAAGACAAAGGTGTCGCTCAGCAGCAGGATCCACATCATCGCCTTGCCCCAGGACACCCGCTTGAACACCCGCTGATCGGACCCCCAGTCGGCGGCAAAGCCGCTGTAGCCCTGCTGCAGCAGGGTCTGGTCCTGGCCTTGGAATTTACTCTCCATGTCTGAATCCCCCTAACTCACGGCAGCGCGGCACAGCGCTAGAAACGCGTTGCCCCAGCCCTGCAGCAGCGCAAACAGCATCAGCCAGAACGCCAGCAGCACGTGCCAGTACAGCGCGCAGGCCCGGACGCCCGGCAGCAGCGCCCTGGCATCCCCGGCCCCGGCATGGCGCAGGCAGACCGCTGCCAGCGCGATGATGCCGCCCAGCAGATGCAGCCCGTGCAGGCCGGTGATCAGATAGAAAAAGCTCGCCGCCGGGGCGCCGTCCAGCCGGTAGCCGCCCGCGGCCAGCGTCACCCACACCTGCACCTGGCCCGCCAGAAAGGCCAGCGTGGCAATGCTGGCGGCGATCAGGCTGGCGCGCAGCCAGCGCGCGGTGCCCGCCCGCGCCGCGATTACCACGAACTGCAGGCAGACGCTGGCCAGCAGCAGCAGCGCGGTGTTCATCCAGACCCGGCCGGGCAGCGGCACCAGCGCCCAGGGGGTCTCCTCGATCTGCATGACAAAGGCGCTGCCCAGCATCGCAAACAGCCCGCCGGCCACCGCCAGGAAGGCCACGATAAAGACAAACCCGGGCGCCCGGCCCGGGCCGTGGCCCGCCAGCGGCGCGATGCCGGTTTCCAGCCAGGGCTTGGAGGCCAGCCGCTGCTGCGACAGCCACAGGCCGGCAGCCAGGGCGACCAGCGCCAGGAAGGCAAGGATGACCGTCACAGCCGCCTGTCCTCCCCGTCTGAGACCCAGGGATCGGTCTGGGCAATGTAATCCTCGGGCGCGCCCGGCACGCTGTAGTCATAGGCCCAGCGGTAGACATCGGGCAGCGCGTCCCAATTGCCGTGCCGCGGCGGGGTCTCGGGCGTCTGCCACTCCAGCGAGGCCGCCCGCCACGGGTTGCCGCCCGCCTCGCGGCCGCGGCGCAGACTCCAGTAGAGGTTGAACAGGAACAGCACCTGCACCGCCCCGACAATCAGCGCGGCAGAGGAGATGAAGGCGTTCAAGCCATCCACCGGCGCGGTCAGGAACTCCGGCTCGCCGATCTCGAAATACCGGCGCGGCACCCCGACCAGGCCGACGTAATGCATCGGAAAGAACACCGCATAGGCGCCGATGAAGGTGACCCAGAAATGGATCTGGCCCATCGCTTCGTTCAGCATCCGGCCGGTGATCTTGGGATACCAGTGGTAGACGGCGCCGAAAATCACCATGATCGGCGCCACCCCCATCACCATGTGGAAATGCGCCACCACGAACATGGTGTCGGAAAGCGGCACATCGACCACCACATTGCCAAGGAACAGGCCCGTAAGCCCGCCGTTCACGAAGGTCACGATGAACCCCAGCGCAAACAGCATCGGCAGGGTCAGATGGATGTCGCCCTGCCACAAGGTCAGCACCCAGTTATAGACCTTGATCGCGGTCGGGATGGCGATGATCAGGGTGGTGGTGGCAAAGAAGAAGCCGAACCACGGGTGCATGCCGGAGACATACATGTGGTGCGCCCAGACGATGAAGCTCAGCGCGCCGATGATGACGATGGCCCAGACCATCATCCGGTAGCCGAAGATGTTCTTGCGCGCGTGCACCGCGATCAGGTCGGAAACGATGCCGAAGGCGGGCAGCGCCACGATATAGACCTCGGGGTGGCCGAAGAACCAGAACAGATGCTGGAAGGCGATCGGGCTGCCGCCGCCGTAGCTCAGCTTTTCGCCCAGCTCCACCAGCGCCGGCATGAAGAAAGAGGTGCCCAGCAGCCGGTCGAACAGCATCATCACGCAGGCGACAAACAGCGCCGGGAACGCCAGCAGCGCCATCACCGTGGCGGTGAAGATGCCCCAGACCGTCAGCGGCAGCCGCATCATCGTCATGCCGCGGGTGCGGGCCTGCAGCACGGTCACCGCATAGTTCAGCCCGCCCATGGTGAAGCCGATGATGAACAGAATGAGCGACACCAGCATCAGGATGATGCCGCTCTGCGCGCCGCCCGGGGTGCCCGACAGCACCGCCTGCGGCGGGTACAGCGTCCAGCCCGCGCCGGTCGGTCCGCCGGGGACAAAGAAGCTGGCAACCAGCACCAGCACCGCCAGCAGATAGACCCAGTAGCTCAGCATGTTGACGAAGGGGAACACCATGTCCCGGGCTCCGACCATCAGCGGGATCAGGTAGTTGCCGAAGCCGCCGAGGAAGATCGCGGTCAGCAGGTAGATCACCATGATCATCCCGTGCATGGTGACGAACTGGTAATAGGCCTCGGCGGTGATGAAGTCGAAGGTGCCGGGAAAGCCCAGCTGCAGCCGCATCAGCCAGGACAGCACCAGCGCCACCAGTCCGATCGCCACCGCGGTGCCGGAATACTGGAGCGCGATGTACTTGGCGTCCTGCGAGAAGACGTATCTGCCGATCCAGCTGTGCGCATGGGGCGGCATCACATCTGCAACTTCGCGCGGCGGCAATTGCATCCGATCGTCAGAACCGCGGTCTACCATGCCTTCCTCCTTGAATGCTTCCTCCATCCCCGGCGGCATTCAGCGCGCCGGACCATCAGGGCCGCAGAAGGGGGGCGGCCCGGTCAGGCATTGCTTCCGGCAATGCGCCGGTCAGTTCTCCGCTAGCCGCACCGGCTGCGCGGTGCCGGCATTGCTGGCGTATTCTTCAAATGTCAGCTGCTCCTGCAGCCACTCCTGGTATTCCTCGGCCTCCACCACGGTCACATAGCCGCGCATGAAGGCATGCGCGGTGCCGCAGTATTCGGCGCAAAGCACCTCAAAGCCGCCGGTGCGGGTCGGGGTGAACCAGATGTAGGTGACCATGCCCGGCACCATGTCCATCTTGGCGCGGAACTCGGGCACGTAGAAATTATGCAGCACGTCGATTGAGCGCAGCAGCAGCTTCACCGGCCGGTCCACCGGCAGATAGACCTCGCCGCCCTCGATGATGAGGTCGTCCTTGCCGAACCGGTCATGCGGATTGATGCCCAGGGGGTTTTCGCCGCTCACCCATTCGGCATCCGCGGTGCCCAGCACCCCGTCGGCGCCGGGTAGCCGGTAGGACCAGCTCCACTGCTGGCCGAACACCTCAACCTCGGCGGCGTCATCGGGCACCGTGACGAACTGCTTCCACACGAACAGCCCCGGCACCAGCATCGCCGCCACCCCGGCAGCGGTCACCCCGGTCAGCCACCACTCCAAGCGCTTGTTTTCCGGGTCGAACACCGCCCTGTGCCCCGGCCGGTGCCGGAATTTCAGCACGCAGTAAGCGGTGAACAGCACAACCGCAGCAAACACCGCCCCGGTAATCCAGAAGGTGATGACCAGCGTGTTGTCGATATAGTCCCAGTTCGACGCGATCGGTGTCCACCACCATGGGCTTAGCAAATGGAATGCGATGGACCCCAGTACGATCAAGACGAGTGCGACCACGATTAGCATCTCGCCCCCTTTCCCTGCGCTGCGGAACATCGGCGATGCCCGGCCGGCAAGACTGTTGGTAAGCCGATCCACTATAGTCAATTTTGGCGAAATAATCCAGTGAACCGCGCCGCCCGGTTGATCGCGCTGCAGGCGGAGCCCTCGCCGGCACCACCTCCCGGCCGCTGCCTGAGGCGCAAAATCCGGCCCGTCACTCCAGCCAGCCACTCCCATCCGGCAGCCATCGGCCGGCGGCAGCCAGCGCCTGCGGCCCCCCTGCCCGGCAGGAAAACATATCCCGCGTTCGAAAATGGGGAAACCTTTGCTGTGCGCCCGCGATGCGCGTGCGCCTTTCCATCAGGCAAAGGAAAAACGATATGGAACACAGCAACATCCTGACACACATGCAGGCCATTGCAGACCGCTTCAGCGCGGAAGGCTTGTCGCTATACGTGTGCTCCAGCCCGGCAGAACTGCCGGCCCTGCTGGAGGAGATCGGCAAGAAGCGGGTACATCCCATGTCCGAGGTCAGCGACGAAGAGCTGCGCTCGGGCCGTGCCTTCTGGCTGTTTCTCAAGCGGGACGGCAAATGCATCACCTGCATCTCCGCCAAGAGCATCGACCTGGGCAGCCAGGACTTCGGCAACTACTTCCGCAGCCTCGCGGCCTCCCGCTACGGCGGCCGCGACGGGGTCGTGGCAAGCGTGTCGCAGCCCCTGGTCGATGAACTGCAGGGCAGGCTCATCTATTTCGGCGGCATCGAAGTCGCTCCGGACGAACGGGGCGGCATCCGGCGGCTCGGCGACTTCGCCCAGTACGTGAAACTGCTGGCCGCCCTGCGCTGGGAGTTCGACTGGATGTACACGATCATCGCCTACAAGCACCGCCGCCTTGCCGACGACTACGGCTTCAACGGCAAGTACCGCAACGCCATCAGCTGGGCTGATCCGGTGCCGGAGGGGCTGGCGAATGATCAGATGATCCTAGGCCTCAACGCTGTCCACTTCTCGCACATTGTCAGCAGTGTCGAGCCAGGTCAGCTTTGAGAAAACCGCAGTGACCGGCTCCTCCTGGGGGCCGGTCACCCTCATTGTCACTTTGCGGTAGCCGCCCTTCACCCGCAGCCCCTTGATGACCACGTCCAGCTCCTCGTCGGTCACCAGGTAGGGCACCTCATCCAGCATCCTGTGCGAATGCATCGCGCGCTGCAGGATCTTCTCTTCGAAGGATCCGACGATGCGGTAGAAGTCGCGGTTGCCGGCCAGCATCAGCCGTTCAGCGGTCGGGCTGCGCTTGCCGATCTGAAGCGGATGCATGATCCGGTCCGTCGCCTCGATGGGCTTGTACAGATCGACCTGGTCCTCGAACCATTCCCAGTTCTTCAGCCGGCCGCCCTCCTGGTGGTACCAGTCCAGAATGTGGTCGGTTGTCACGTTGAAGCCGGCCCTGCAGCAGGCGGCATGCTCCGCGTTGGCTTGCTCCGCCGCCCGCCACCGGTTGAGCCTCAGGGCAGAGCCCTGGGCCTCGCCGGGCAGGTCGAAAAAGAACTGGATCGGAATGCCCAAACCCGCCGAAAGAAGCGCCACCGAGGAGGCGGGAATTTCGCGGTTGTTCCGCATCTGGCTCCTCAGCGTGCCGTAATTAACACCGGAAATCGTGCAGGCTTTCTTCAGCTTCACACCTGCAATCCTGCAGGCAGCATCAATACGGTCAGCGATCATCTGCGCCCCAAAAGTTCACATATGTGACTTTTTCTCTCAAGAGTTGACAGTTGTCAATCAAGCGCCCATCAATCAATGCGCGCGAACATCTCCGCAAAAGGCAAGTTTCCAGTGGAACCGACAGATGAACACCTGCCCCGCGCTGGGGCCCAAGGAAGGGATCAGGACACCCGCAGCGGCGAGCTGGAGCGTCTGCAAAAGGCCTGCAAGATATCGGGAAGAAGCCTCAGCTTCTGGACGGACCTGACCAAGGGGCTCGACGCAGCCTCGCTTGCTCTGCTGGTGTCGAGGGCCCAATTGCTTTCGACGGAGTTCTCCTCGACCTGCGACCGCCTGCAGCAGGACCAGCGCGAAGCCGTCTCCCTGTTCTCGCAAATCGGCCCGCGCGACCGGCACACCTTCCTGACAGCGCTGCGCAGCCTAGTTGCCCACCGCAACGGGCAGCTGAACTAGCCCGCCCCCGCACCCAGCAGGCGGCCAAGGATCCGGCAGCAGGACGGATCCGTCATCTGGCTCACATTGAACCGCATGAAGGACGGCTTGCTCTGCGTTGCGCTGAACACATTGCCCGGCGCCAGCACCAGCCCCTCCTGCAGCGCAGACCTGGCAATATCCGCGGCATCCGCCCCGCCCGGCAGCTCGCACCACAGGTAGAACCCGCCGCGCGGCCGCACCCAGGGCCGGATCCCCAAATCCAGAAGGCGGCTTTCCGCATCTGCGCGGCAGCGGCCCAGCCGGTCCCGCAGCGCCTCCACATGCCTGCGGTAACCGCCCTCGTTCAGCACCGTGCACAGCAGCTCCGCCACCATCGGGCTCGGACCGCTGAAATTCACCGCCACCTGCAGATCGGTCAGCGCCTCGATCCAGTCGCCGCGGGCGGCGATGTAGCCGCAGCGCAGCGACGCCGACAAGGTCTTGGAGAAACTGCCGATCCGCACCACCCGCTCCAGCCCGTCAAGCGCCGCCAGCCGCGGTGAAACATCCGGCTCGAACTCGGCAAAGATATCATCCTCGACAATGGTCAGATCATGCGCCGCAGCCAGCGCCAGCACCCGGTGCGCAACCGCGGCGGAAATGGTTGCCCCGGTCGGATTGTGCAGCGCCGAATTGGTCAGGTACAGCCGCGGCCGGTGCTCCGCCAGCGCCGCTTCGAACGCCCCAAGTTCCGGCCCCGACGGCGTATAGGGCACGCTGACGATGCGGATCTGATGCGCCCGCAGCAGCGCCTGGAAATTGAAGTAGCAGGGATCGTCCACCAGCACCGCATCGCCCGGCCGCAGCAGCAGCCGGCAGATGAGATCCAGCGCCTGCGAGCCTGACCCGGTCAGCAGGATGCGGTCCGGCTCCGCCGCCAGCCCCTGGTCGAACAGCCGCCGGGCAATGTGCCGCCGCAGCCCCGCCTCCCCTTTTGCGCTGCCATAGGTGGTGAGCACCGCGCTCGGCGCCGCCGCCAGCGACCGCATCGCCCGGCGCAACGCAGAGACCGGCATCCAGTCATCCGGCAGCCAGCCGCACCCGGGCATCGGCACGTCCTTGCGGGAATCGATCGACTGGCGCGCCACCCAAAGCGGGTCCACCTCGCGCGCCAGCTGCGGCCCGGTGTCCGACACCGCAAACGGCTGCGGCTTGTCGGCGACGTAAAAGCCCGCCCCGCGCCGCGCAAAGATCACTCCTTCGGCGGCCAGCTGGTCATAGGCCTCGGCGACCGTCGACGGCGACACCCCCAGCCGGGCGGCGCAGCCGCGGATCGAGGGCAGCTTGTCCCCCGCCACCAGAGCCCGCGAGGTGATCCGCCTCTGGATGTCGCTGACGACCTGCATGCGCCGGGAAGGGCTCGCCATGTGCTGCCTCGCTGTTCTGCATCTTTGACCAGTACAATTTTCCAAAACTGTATGGCCTCAGATCTGTCTATTGCATCAGGCGCCCTGTGCAAACCGCCAAATCAGCCAAAGATGCGGTGCAGGCGGTCGGCGCTTTTGCGCCCACAGGGCCAAGGCATTCCGCGTCAGGTCTCTGCACAAATTCTGCACCAAAGCCCCCCGGAACCTGCGCAGACAGCCCGCCAAAGATGCAAGCGCAGGCCGCATCACTGCAGGCAAGAAAAATTGCAAGCAGGAGACAGGACATGAGGCAGGAACTGGTGATTCACGGGGTCCCCGACAGCATCCGGCTGGACGCATGGTGGCTAGAGACGGCGGCAACGCCGCCCCCGGCACAAAAGGGCCGCCGCCCGGCAGGCGGCCCGCTCTTCGCTTCGCTGCGGATGCGCCACGCGATCCCGCTTCTCGGGGCCTTGGTTGCGCTGGCCGATTGGCTGTTCTGGGACCAGCCCGCGGGCATATCCTTTGCGGTCTTTGCTCTGGTCCTCTCGGCCGCGATCCTGGCGATGAAACCCCGGCGGCCAACTGCCCGGGAATGGGCCGCGGCCCTCGGCTTTGCGGTGCTCAGCAACCTGCCCGCCGCCATCGAGCTGCAGTTCCTTTCGGTCCTGTTCAGCCTCGGCGGCCTGGCCTGCCTCGCGGCCTGGGCGGTCTACGGGCCTGCCGCCAGCGAACGGCTGGCGCTGCGTACCGCCCTGCGCCTGCCGACCATCGGTGCCGCGCTGCTGCTGCGCGATGCCGTCCGCGCCCTGCCCGCCGCGGGCCTCGGGTCCGGCCTCCGCGGCCAGGCGGCGTCGCTGGCGCTGCCGCTGCTCATGGGCGCGGTTTTCCTAATGCTGCTGGCCGCCGCCAATCCGCTGCTGGAGGAGCTCCTGGCGGAACTGGACCCGGGCCGCCTGTTCGAACTGCAATTCTGGCTTCGGATCCTGTTCTGGACCGTGATGGCGGCGCTGCTGTGGCCCTGCCTCAACCTCAGCCAGGCATGGCTGGGCAGCCCCGCGCGCCCCGCCGCGCTGCAGAAGGCAGGCCCCAGCCGGGCCGCCTTTCTGATCAACCCGGTGTCGGTGCGCAACTCGCTGCTGCTGTTCAACCTGCTGTTCCTTGTGCAAACCGTCATGGATCTCGGCATCCTGACCGGCGGCGTGTCCCTGCCCAAGGGGATGAGCTATGCATCCTATGCCCACCGCGGCGCCTATCCGCTGGTGGTGACAGCGCTGCTGGCGGGCGTGTTCACACTGGCGACCCGCAGCATGATCGGCGCCGACCGGGCCTTGCGCGCCCTGGTTTACCTGTGGCTGGCGCAGAACATGTTCCTGGTGCTGACCGCGGCGATCCGGCTGCACCATTACGTCGGGGCCTATGCGCTGACTTACCTGCGGGTTGCCGCCTTCATCTGGATGGCGCTGGTGCTGGCGGGGCTGCTGCTGACCGTGGTCCAGATCCACCGCGGCCTCGGCACCGCCTGGCTGCTGCGCCGCTGCTTCGCCGTGCTGCTGGCCACCCTCTACACCTGCGGCTTCGTGAACTTCGCCGGCCTGATCGCCAGCTACAACCTGACCCGCGCCAGCACCCTGGCGGGACCGGACACCTATTATATCTGCAGCCTCGGCGCCGGGGCCTACCCCGCCATTCACGCCTATGAAACGGAAACCGGCCAGCAGGTCTGCGGCAGCGCGATGCACTATGACCTGTACAAGAACACCATCACCAACTGGCGCGAATGGGGCTTTCGGAGGTGGCGGATCCAAGCCTATTATCAGCAGCAGAATTGAAGGACCCCATTTGATGCCTGCACGCATTCTTGTTGTCGATGATGATCCCGATATCCTTCAGGTGACCGGGTTCGCGGTGGAAAAGGCAGGTTATGAGACCCTCTTTGCCAGCGACGGCCTCGCCGCCCTCAGCGCCAGCCGGGAGGAACGCCCCGACCTGATCGTGCTGGACATCGGCCTGCCGGAAATGGACGGGCTGGAGGTCTGCCGCGAGATCCGCAAATCCTCAGATGTGCCGATCCTGTTCCTCACCGCCCGCGATGACGAGATCGACCGCATCGTCGGGCTGGAGCTTGGCGCCGACGACTACCTGACCAAACCCTTCTCCCCGCGCGAGCTGGTGGCCCGGATCAAGGCCATCCTGAAACGCAGCGCCCCGGCCCCGGCGCAGCCCGATCCGGTGCTGGCGCAGGGCAGCCTGCAGCTCGATGCGGACCGCCACCTGTGCCGCTTCGCCGCCGCGCCGGTGGCCCTGACCGGGTCGGAGTTCCGGCTGCTGGCCACCCTGATGGCCCGCCCCGACCGCGTGTTGTCGCGGGCGCAGCTGGTGGATGCGCTTTACGGCTACAACATCCATGTCTCCGACCGCACCATCGACAGCCACATCCGCAACATCCGCGCCAAGCTGGCCCAGGCCGGCTGCGCCGAGGGGATCGTGACCGTCCACGGCGTCGGCCTCAGGATGGGCGCATGCAGGCCAGGCTGACCCGCAAATGGCGGCCCCGGCTCTGGGCGGTGGTGCTCCTGGTGCTGGCGCTGGTCCTGTGCCTGCCGTTTGCCGGGCTGATCCTGTTCCGCTTCTACGACAGCCAGCTGGTGCAGCAGACCGAGGAAAGCCTCTTGACCCAGGCCGCGGTGATGTCGGCAGCCTACGCAGAACTTTACGCAGGCGCCGCCGGAAGCGAACCGCCCCGCGGGCGCGCGGTCACCGGCGAGCACGCGGTGTTTCCGTCGCTTTCGGTCAACCGCGAAACCGTGCTGCCGCCGCGTCCCGACGCCAAGCCGCTCTCCGGCCCTGCCGGCGTCCCCTACCGGAATATCGCCGCCCGGCTGACCCGCATCGCCAACGCCGCGCAGGCGCAGACGCTGGCGGGCTACCGCTTCCTTGACGCCCGCGGCAACGTGTTTGCTGGCACCGCCGAAACCGGCACGTTTCTGGGCCATGTGGATGAGGTCCAGGGCGCGCTGGCCGGCAAGACCGTCTCCGTCGCCCGCACCCGCGTGCGCGAAGATGCGCCGCCCGCGCTCTACACCCTCAGCCACGGCGCCCGCGTGCGCGTCTTTGTGGCGATGCCGGTCTTTGCCGACCAGACCCTGATCGGCGCGGTCTACCTCAGCCGCACCCCGAACCACATCTTCCGCTTTCTCTATGGCGAGCGCTTCAACCTGGCCAAGGCCGCAGCCTTTGTCGCCCTCTCCACCGCGCTGATCGGCTACGTGTTCTGGCGGTTCATCACTCGGCCGATCCAACTGCTGATCCAGCGCAGCCAGCTGGCGGGCCACGGCGGCCAGGCCTGGGAGCCGCCGGACCAGCTCGGCACCCGCGAGATCGAGGAGCTGAGCCGCAGCTTCCAGTCGCTGACCGGCCGCCTGCAAAGCAAGCAGGACGCGCTGAAAACCTACACCGCCCATGTGACGCACGAGCTGAAATCGCCGCTCACCGCCCTGAAAGGCGCGGCAGAGCTGCTGCGCGATGACGATCTGCCCCCGGCGCAGCGGCACCGGCTGCTGGACACGGTGGACAAAGGCGGCAAACGGATGGAGGACCTGCTGGCCAACATGCGCGCCTTCAGCCTTGCCGATCAGAGCGCCATGGCAGGAAGCTGCTGCCTGGACGGCATCGCGCCGCAAATGGCGCGCGCCTTTCCGGCGCTTGCGCTCCGGGTGGAAAACGGCAGCCTGCCGCTGCCGGTGGCGGCGTGCACCCTGGGCATCCTGCTGACCCACCTGCTGGAAAACGCCCAGCAGCACGGCGCGCAGGAGGTTCTCCTGACCGCCCGCCGGGACGGCGATGCCGTCGTCCTGCAGGTGCAGGACGACGGCACCGGCATCAGCGAGGGCAACGCCGGCAAAATCCTGCAGCCCTTCTTCACTACCCGCCGGGACAGCGGCGGCACCGGCATGGGCCTCAACATCGTCAAGGCCACCGCCGAAGCCATCGGCGGCACCCTCAGCGTCGCCGCCGCCGACCGCGGCGCCTGTTTCCAGCTGACCTTCGGTTAACAGCCCGGCGCTACCGGTGGCGGCATCTTCCAGCGCCGCAGCCAAGGATCAGGCCGCGGCCTAACCCTCCGGATCCGCCCCCGCTGGCCCGGCAGTTGAGGCCCGGACCACCAGGTCCGATGCCAAAAGGCTCGGCTCCGGCACCTGCTGGGTTTCGACCCATGACGCGATGGCATCCGCCGCCGCCGCACCCATCCTCGACACCGGCAGGTGAACAGTGGTCAGCTCGGGAAACAGATGCGCCGAGCCCGCCAGGTCGTCGAGGCCCATCACCGATTTCTCCCGCGGCACCGATACCCCCTGGCGCTGCAGCTCGAACAGCACGCCCGACGCCAGCACATCCGACAGGCACAGAACGGCGCTCGGCTGCTCCTCCGCCTGCAGGATCGCGCGGCCCGCCGCGCAGCCGCCGGCAATGGACAGCTCAACTTCATAAAAGCTCAGGCCGGGTTTCGGGCTGTGCCCCTCCAGCCCGGCGATCCGCGCCCGCGTCCGGTCATTGCTGGCACTTGGCCCGTGCACGACGGCAATTTGGCGGTGGCCCAGATCCGTCAGATGGGCCAGCGCGGTGCGCGCCGCGGCGGCATTGTCATAGCCGATGGTGGGCAACCGGTAGTGCGGGTCATAAAACGACGTCGACACCGCCGGCAGCTGGCAGCGCTCGATCAGGCTGTAGAACTCCGGCGCGTGGGTGACGCCGGAGACGATCAGCCCCTCCGCCCCGATATCGACCAGCCCCTTGGCCTTCTCCGCCTCCTGATCCGGGTCATTGTCGGTTGTCGCCACCACCAGCGACAGCCGGTGCTCCGCCAGCTGGCTTTCCATGCTGGCCAGCACCCGGGCAAAGATGGCATTGTCCAGCGTCGGCACCAGCGCCCCGACAAACCGCGTGCGCCCGGTGTTGATCGCGCGGGCGGCGGCGCTCGGCACCCAGTGCAGGCTGTTCATCGCCTCTTCCACCCGCTTCCGGGTCGCCTCAGCCACGGTTTCCGGTGCGTTCATGACGCGGGAAACAGTGGCGACTGAGACGCCCGCCGCCGCCGCAACATCCCGTAGATTGGCGCGTTTCCGGTTGGTGCTCCGCTGCATTCCACCTGCCTTCCTTTGCCGGTTCCGGTTCGTCTTTAATGAAATTCTTGACACATGTAACTAGTTTCATCAACCATGTAACCAGTTACATTCTCAGATTCGGCAAGAAAATGACCCGCTACGCAGTCCTGCGCGACTTCGACAACATGGGGTTCAAAACCCCCGCCCGCTCCTTCCCCGGCTTCCCCAAGCCCAGCAAGGGCGTGACGCACCGCCTCGCCCCGCGCGAAGGCCTGATGCAGGAGATGCGACCGGGGGATCTGCTGTCGCTGACCGGGTCGGGATGCCAGATCGCCGCCTTCGGCGCTGGGGGCCGCCCGGCTTTGGATGCGCTGGGGCTGACGGCAGACGGCACGCTGCACCTGGCGGAATGCGATCCCGGCGCGCTTCTGGGCTGGATCAACGCCCGCGGCGGCGACAGCGCCGACGAAATCCCCGCCTGCACCCTTGCCGCCGCGGATGAACCGCTGATCCTGAAAGCCGCCGCCCGGGCCACGGTCTGGATATTCCGCCCCGCACTGCCGCACGACCTGGTGCACGGCACCGTTTCAGGCCGGATCGAGATCACCTGGCAGCCCGGACCGGGCACCGCGCCGCTGCTGCCGCCGCTGCTGGGCGACACCCGCGACGAGTTTACCGTCAGCCGCGGCACCGGCTTTGCCTATGAGGTGAAGCAGGGCGAGATCATCCAGATCATCGACGTGGAGGGGCAGCAGTGCTCCGACTTCACCGCCTTCCGCGCCGCCGGGCTGGAGCGCGGCGAGGAACTGATGATCGACAGCACCGCCACCCGCTCGATGGTGCGCCGCGCCTACCCGGGGCCGGGATTGCTGGACAAGTTCTTCGACCCCGGCATGCACCCGATGCTGAACGTGATCCAGGACACCTGCGGCCGCCATGACACTTTCGGCCTCGCCTGCACCGCGCGCGGGTACGAGGAGCGCGGTTTCCCCGGCCATGTGAACTGCTCCGACAACATGTCCCACGCGCTGGCGCCCTACGGCGTGGCGCCGCGCGCGGCCTGGCCTGCGATCAATTTCTTCTGGAACACCTGGGTCGACCCGCATTCGCACCAAATCCTGACCGAGGAATCCCACTCCCGCCCCGGCGACTATGTCGCAATGCGGGCGCTGGAGGATCTGGTCTGCGTCTCCACCGCCTGCCCGGACGACATCGACCCAATCAACGGCTGGAACCCGACCGATGTGCATGTCCGCATCTACCGCCCCGAAACACCCCTGCGCCGCGCTGTTGCCTACCGCGAAAAGGAAGACGCCCCGATGTCGATCAGCCAGAACTCCGCCTTTCACGCGCGGCTGGAGCCGCTGACCCAGCATTTCGCCCCCGCGCGCGATCTCTGGGCGCCGGTGAGCTTCCCGTCGCATGGCACCACCGGCGAATACTGGGCCTGCCGCAACGCGGTGACGGTGCAGGACATGAGCGGGCTGCGCAAATACGACATCGCCGGCCCCGACGCCGAGGTGCTGCTTCAGCAGGCCACCACCCGCAACGTAGCCAAGCTGGCGGTCTGGCGCGGCTCCTACACGCTGATGTGCGACGAGGGTGGCACGGTGATCGACGACGGCACCCTGTTCCGGCTCGCCCCCGACCTGTTCCGCTGGTGCTGCGGCTCGGAGGAAAGCGGCCGGGTGCTGGAGACGCTGGCGCAGCAGATGGGCCTGCAGGTCCGCATCCACGACATGCGCGGCGCAATGCCGAACCTGGCCATCCAAGGCCCCAGGTCGCGCGACCTCCTGCGCAAGATCGCCTTTACCCAGCCGCATGTGCCGCAGCTGGACCAGCTCAAATGGTTCGGCGTCACCGTGGCGCGGCTGAACGACCGCGAGGGCGCCCCCTTCATGCTGTCCCGCTCCGGTTACACCGGCGAGCTGGGCTATGAGATTTTCTGCTCCCAGGCCCACGCGCTGGAAATCTGGGACGCGGTGATGGAAGCAGGCGAGGAATTCGGGATCACCCCGATGGGCTCCGCCGCGCTGGAGATCATCCGGATCGAGGCCGGGCTGGCCGCCGCCAACGCCGAATTCGCACCGGGCGTGGATGCGTTTGAAGCGGGCCTCGGCTTTGCCGTCGACCTGGCAAAGCCTTCGTTCACCGGCAAGGCGGCGCTGGAGCGCAACGCGCGTGAACCGCGCCGGGTGCTCAAGGGCCTGCTCCTGGGCTGCAGCGACGTGCCGCTGCACGGCAGCCCGGTCTATGTCGGCGAACGGCAGGTCGGCACCGTCACCTCCGCCGCCCGCTCGCCCTCGCTGGAGCACGCCATCGCCATCGCCCGGCTTGGCGTCGAACACGCGGAGAACGGCACCCGGCTGGAGGTTGGCCAGCTCGACGGGCGGATGAAGCGCCTCGGCGCCACCGTCACCGGCATTCCCTTCCTAGACCCGCAGCGCAAGCGGGCGCGCGCCTGAGGCGCTTGAACCCACACACCAACAGGAGAAAAAAACGATGAAACATCTTGCCTTCGCCACTGCCATTGCCGCCCTTGGTGCAGCCGGTGCCACCACTGCCACCGCACAGGAGAAAGTCATGGTGGGCGAGCCCAGCTGGCCCGGCGCCAAGATCATGAGCCGGATCATCGGCCAGGTGATCGAAACCCGCCTCGGCAGCGAGGCCGGCTATGCCCCCGGCGCCAACGCGGTGATCTTTGCCTCGATGGACGGCGGCCGCGGCGACATCGACGTGCACCCGGATGTCTGGCTGCCGAACCAGGCCTCCTTCACCGACGAATATGTCGGCCAGAAAGGCACCGTGGCGCTGTCCTCCGGCAGCTACGAAGGCCGCGCGGGCATCTGCGTGCCCAACTACATGGTTGAAAAACACGGCATCAAGTCGATCTTCGACCTCGCCACCCCCGAAGCCCAGGCACTGTTTGACAGCGACGGCGACGGCATGGGCGAGGTCTGGGTCGGCGCCTCCGGCTGGGCCTCGACCAACACCTTCAAGGTGCGGGTGCGCGACTACGGCATCGAAACCTTCCTGACCCCGACCACCGAAGACGAAACCGTGTTCTACTCCCGCCTCAAGGATCTGGTCGACCAGGAGAAAGGCGCCGCCTTCTACTGCTACGCGCCGCACTATGTGCACGCGCTCTATGACGTGACCATCCTGGAAGAGCCGGAGCATGACGCAGCCACCTACAAGATGGTGCAGCCGGATCAGGATGCCGATTGGTACAACAACTCGCACATCTCCACCGGCGAGCCGGTCAAGACCGTGACCGTGGCCTATTCCAGCTCCTTGAAGGACCGCAACCCTGCCGCCGCCTCCTTCCTGTCCAGCATCGACATGAGCGCCGACGCCCTGTCCGAACTCACCTACGAGGTGGTGGTCAAGGGCAATGAAATCGACGCCGTCGTGGCCAGCTGGATCGCCGACAATGGCGATACCGTCGATACCTGGCTTGGCCTGAAATAACGCGCCCTCCCACACGCGCGCTCCGGCGGTGGCCTGCCGCCGGGGCACCTTCCTTAAGTTAGACGGGGGTCCGGATGGAAAAGGACATTGCAATCGACGCACGCGGCGTCTGGAAGATCTTCGGCGCACGTTCCGCCGAGGCTCTCAAGGCCATTCACGCCGAAGGGCTGACCAAGCCGCAGGTGCTGGAGCGGTTCAACTGCGTGGTCGGCGTCGCCGATGCCAGCTTCCAGATCGAACGCGGCGAGCTGTTCTGCGTGATGGGCCTGTCTGGCTCCGGAAAATCGACGCTGGTGCGCCATGTGAACCGGCTCTTGGAGCCGACCGACGGCCATATCTACATCAACGGCGACGATGTGATGGGGCTGAACGCCGAAGGCCTGCGCGACCTGCGCAACCGCCGGGTTGCCATGGTGTTCCAGAACTTCGGCCTGATGCCGCACCGCACGGTGCGCGACAACGTGGCAATGCCGCTGGAAATCCGCGGCACCGGCAAGGCCCGCCGCTGGGAGGAAGCCGACCGGGTGCTGGAGCTGGTGGAGCTTTCGGGCTGGGAGGACAAATACGCCCACGAGCTGTCGGGCGGCATGCAGCAGCGCGTCGGGTTGGCCCGCGCCATCGCCTCCGACCCTGAGATCCTGCTGATGGACGAGCCGTTTTCAGCGCTGGACCCGCTGATCCGCAAGCAGCTGCAGGACCAGTTCATGGAGCTTTCCCGCAAGCTGGGCAAGACCACCATGTTCATTACCCATGACCTGGACGAGGCGATCCGCATCGGCCACCGCATCGCTATCATGAAGGACGGCCGCATCGTGCAGATCGGCACCCCGGAGGAGATCATCCTCAACCCGGCGGATGACTACGTGGCGGACTTCGTGGCCGGCATCTCCAAGCTCAACATGATTTTCGCCCATTCGGTGATGAAACCGGTGGCCGAGTTCGAAGCCACCCACGGCGCCCTGCCCGCCGACGCCAGGGAGGCGCGGCCCGACATGGACCTCAGCGACCTGATGGAGCTGGCGGTGGACGGCCACGGCATCGTCAAGGTGGCGGATGATGGCGCCACCGTCGGGGTGATCAACCGCGCGGGCCTGATCCGCGCCATTCAGGACAGCCAGGCGTAAGGAGAAGGGTGATGCAACACATCGACCAATCACAGATCAAACCGGAGACCGCCGGACGCCTGAATGCGCTGGTGGCAGAGTTCACCGGTCAGTCGCAGGCCTATTACCAGCGCGTTTTCAGCTACATGATGGAGGCGCCCGGCTACCGCTTCACCCTGAACCGCGCCGCCGCGCTGCTGGGGCCGGTCTGGTTCGGCGCCCGGGGCCTGTGGTCCTGGTTCCTGGGCTTCCTGCTGCTGGAAACGCTGGCCTATATCCAGATCGCGATGGGGCTGTTCGGCGACCTCGGCCGGGACTCCCGCCTGCGCGCCGAGCAGATTGCCCAGACGCTGGACCTGCGGCACCAGCAGATCGCCGCGGCAGAGGCCTCGGGCGCGTCCTCGCTCGAGTCTCTGAAACGCGCGGCAGAGTCGCTTGAGGCGGCACTGGCCGGCGCGCAGCAGGCTGCGGCAGCCGCCAATGCCAGCGGCACCATCTACCTGATTGCCGGCGCGGCGCTGTTGCTGGCGGTCAAGTTTCTGGCGGCGTCGCTGGCGAACTGGACGCTGGAGAGGCAGTTTGCCCGCTGGCGCTCCGACCGCCGCGTCGCCAGCGGCTGGTCGCTGTCGCGGCTGATCGTCTCCGCCGTGCTGGCCGCCGCCGTGGTTGTTCTGTCGGCGCTCAAATTCGCGATGCCCGATGCCTTCTCGCTGCTGAACGCCTTCCCCACCAACCGCGACTGGCGGCTGAACGTCGGCGACGGGGTGCAGGCGGCGTTCGACTGGACCAAGACCTCTGGCCGCGGCTTCTTCGACGGGCTGACCGCGGGCATGCGCACGCTTCTGGACTGGATCGAGGTGGTGCTGGTCGATACCCCCTGGCCGGTGGTGGCGCTGGTCATTGTGATGCTGGCCTACCTGTCGGCAGGCGTCCGGGTGGCGATCTTCACCGGCGCGGCGCTGGCCTACCTGGGCCTGCTGGACTTCTGGGAAAAGGCGATGACCACCATTGCCCTCCTGGGCGCCGCGGCGCTGATCTCCATCACCCTGGGCATTCCGCTCGGCATCTACTGCGCCCGCCGCCCCAAGGTTTTTGCGGTGGTGCGCCCGGTCTTGGACTTCATGCAGTCGATGCCCTCCTTCGTCTACCTGATCCCGGTGGTCGCCTTCATCGGCTCCGGCAAGCCCGCGGGCGTGGTCGCCACCATGATCTTCGGCAGCCCGCCGGTGATCCGCTTCACCGTCCTGGGCCTGCAGCAGGTGCCGGAAACCGTGCGCGAGGCCGCGCTCGCTTTCGGCGCCACCCCGCGTTACCTCTTGTGGCGGGTGGATCTGCCGCTGGCGCGCAAGACGATCATGGCCGGCGTCAACCAGACCATCCTCTTGTCGCTGGCAATGGTTGTCGTGGCCTCGCTGATCGGCGCCAAGGGGCTGGGCGAGGACGTGCTGGAAGCGCTGCAATATGCCGCCGCCGGCCAAGGCATCCTGGCAGGTCTCGCAATCCTGTTCTGCGCCCTGATCCTCGACCGGATCGTGGCAGGCAAACGATGACCTGAAGACGCCGCACCCGCTCCCCGCCGGGTGCGGCGTTCAGAATTACCCTGGCCGCCTTTGTGGCAAGGGTCGCCTCTCACGCACCTCCGAACCGGTCCGGCCCGAACACGCTGAGGCCGGCGTCCTGCGGCCGCCCGGCAATGGCATCCGCCACCAGCCGACCGGTGGTGGCGGCCAGCGTCAGCCCCAGCTGGCCGTGGCCGGTGGCAAATGACACGTTGGCCAGCTTGCCGGTCCTTCCGATGACCGGGCGGGTGTCGGGGGTGAACGGGCGGCGGCCCATGCGCCGGGCACGTTTTTCCGCCTGCAGCCCCGGCAGCACCCTGTGCGCGCGGCTGACCAGCACATCTGCCCGGTGCCAGTCGGGCGCGGCGGAAAGGCCCGCAAACTCCACCGTGCCGGCCACCGCCAGCTCTTTCTCATAGGGCGTGATGCCGAACCCGCCCGCTGGGTAGAACACCGTGTGTTTCAGATCCACCCCCGCATCCTGCAGGCCGGTCGAATAGCCGATCAGGCCTTCCAGCTGCAGCGGGATGCCCAGCTGCCGGGCCAGGCCCCTGGACCGGGTGCCTGCCGCAATCACCACCTCGTCGGCGGGCAGCAGCCGCCCGTCCGCCGCCCGGACGGCGGTGACCCGCGCGCCGTCGCGCTGAAACCCTTCGCAGGCCAGCGGCAGCACCGTGCCGCCGCGCTGCGCAAACACCTGCATCAGCCTTTCCACCAGCCGCTTGGGATCGGTCACAAAGCTCCAGTCCCGCAGCACCGCGGCATATTTGAAATCGCCGGCGATGGCGGGCTCCATCTCCTGCGCCTCCCGGCCGCTGATCTCGTCGATGGTGCAGCCCAGCTCCCGCGCGAGGCCAAAGGCCGCGCCCATGGTCGCCTTGTCGCGCTCGTCATCGAACAGCTTGATCACCGGCCGCTCCACCAGCAGCTCCGGGGCGCCGGCATCCGCCAGCTGCGCCTTGACATCGGCGGTGGCGGCAAAGGTCAGCCGGGCCAGGTCGGCAGCAATCGCCCGCATCCGCGACGGCAGCGAGTTGGCGGCAAAGCGGGCGAACCAGGGCAGCAGCCCCGGCGCGCTGGCCGGGCGCAGCGACAGCGGCGCCTCCGGGTCCAGCAGCCAGCCCGGCACCTTCATCAGCATGCCCGGCTGCGACAGCGGCACGATCTCCCCCACCGCGATGCAGCCGCAGGACGCCCGGCTTGCGCCCTCGCCAACTGGTCCGGGCTCCAGCACGGTGACGCTGTGCCCGTCCGCCTGCAGCGCCAGCGCGCAGGAGATGCCGGCCACGCCGCCGCCGGCAATCACCACCCGTTTCATGCGGGACTTGCCAAGGCGTCAAGCTGCGCCAGCAGCTCGGTGCTGACCGCAACCCCGTCCGCCTCTGCCGCCGCGCGTTTCTTCAGCCGCCCGTCGCCCGGCACCCGGGCCGCGCCGTTGCCCTCGATCTCGGCGCAGATCCGGGTGACATAATCGCCGAATGCCGCATTGCCGAACCGCTCCGGGTCGATCGCGATCAGGGTGGCGCCGCCCTTGATGTTGAGCGCGCCGAAGGTTTCCCGCTCCTGGTTGTCGACCGACAGCGTGCCGCCCGCCAGGGCCGCGCCCAGAACCTCGATCATGAAGGCAATCGCCGCGCCCTTGTGCTCGCCAAACGGCAGCAGGCTGCGGGTTTCCAGGATCGCTTCGGGGTCGGTGCTGGGGTTGCCCGCCGGATCCAGCCCGGCAGGCCGCGGCAGCTCGTGGCCCTCGGCGGCGGCCATGCGGATATCCATCAGCGCCACCATCGAAGCCGCCTGGTCCCAGACCACCGGCGCCCCACCCTCGCGCGGGCAGGCAAAGGACATCGGGTTGGTGCCGAACACCGGGCGCACGCCGCCCTGCGGCACCACCATCGACAAAGAGTTGATCACCGCCAGCGCCACCAGCCCGGCCTCGGCCAGCGGCTCGGTGTCAAACCGCAGGCCGCCCAGGTGGTGGCAGTTGGCGCAGGTAAAGGCGGCAATGCCGTTTTCCCGCGCCAGCGCGATCAGCTCCTGCCGCGCCGCGGCGGCGGCAATCTGGTAATAGCCGTTGCCGCCATCGCCGCGCAGCACGCCCGGCGCGATCTTCTCGATCTTCGGGACGGCGGCGCCATTGGCATAGCCGGAGGTGAAGCTCTGCGCATATACCGGCAGCATTCGCAGCCCGTGGCTGCGCGGGCCGTCGCGTTCCGAGCAGGTGACGATCTCCGCGATCAGATCGCTGCCCGCCGCATCCATGCCCGCGGACACAAGGACGGATTTGGCCAATGCCCGCACTTCGGCGAGTGAGAGCGTTTTTGTCGAAGCTGTGGTCATGGGGTCAAATCCTGTCCTTGTGCCGGGTCAAAGGGGCGCCTTGGCGCCCGCAGTGTCAGGCTTGGTACAATGCGCGTTTCTTGGCAACAAATTCATCCAGCGCACCGCGCTGATCGTCCGGCATCGGCGGCTGCACATAGCTATCCAGCATCCGCCGCGCCGCCTCGCGGCCGGTGATCTCCGCGGTCTTGGCGCCTTCCGCCTCCCATTGCTCGAAACTGTCGTTGTTCTGCAGCGGGTTCATGTGCATCGGGTTCTCGCGGGTATGATCGGTGCCCAGGAAATGGCCGCCGGGGCCGATCGCCTCGATGTCGCCCAGCAGCGCATCCAGGTTCTCTTCCCGCAGGCCGCTGAAGAAGCGGTGGAAGTTCTCCAGCTGCAGCGTGTCCTGCACCCATTTCGCATAAGAGACCCCCAGCGCGCCCTCCAGGAAACCGGCCGAGTGCACGATATAGTTGGCACCGCCCAGAAGCACCGGCCACATGGTGTTGGCGGTGTCGAAACCCGCCTGCATGTCCGGCGATTTCGACCCGGTCCACATGGTGCAGGTCCGCCAGGGCACGCCGTAGAACCGCGCCATCTGCCCCACCAGCAGGTTCATCAGCCCCGGCTCGGGCGAGCCCATCATCGGCGCGCCGGTCTTCATCGACACCCCCATGATCGCCACCCCCAGCACCATCGGCGCGCCGCGGCGGATGATCTGGCTGTAGGCCATGCCCGCCAGGCTTTCGGCAATCAGCAGCGCCACGCCGCCTTGCGGGCTGGCCGGGGCCGAGGCGCCCGCCAGCACAAAGGGCGACAGCAGGCAGGGCTGGTTCGCCGATGCATAGACCCGCAAGGACTGCAGCATGGTTTCATCCCAGACCAGCGGCGTGTTGCAGTTCAAAAGCGCGGCCAGAACAGCATTGCTGTCCACGAACTCCTCGCCAAAGACGATGCGCACCATCTCCACCGTGTCATGCGCCGCCTGCTCCGACTGCACCGCGCCCTTGATCGGCTTGTCGGTCAGCGTCAGCGCCGCGTGCACCAGCTCCAGATGGCGCAACGGCACCGGCACATCCTGCGGCTCCACCGGCAGGATGCCCGGCACCATCATCGACTGGCTCATCTGGCTCATCTTGAAGAAGTTATGCGCATCCTCCAGCGCCGACGGCCGCCGCCGACCCTCCAGATCATAGACAAAAGGCGCGCCATAGGCATTGGCAAAGACCGAATGCCGGTTGCCCACCCGCAGCGAGCGCTCCGGGTTGCGGGCGGCATACCCCCATTCCGACGGCACCGAGGCGATCAGCTCCATCAGCATGTCCCGCCCGATGCGGACCCGTTCGCCCTGCACATCGGCACCGGCCCGTTTCCAGTCCGCCAGCGCCACCGGATCGCGGAACACGATGCCGGTGGTCTCCAGGATCGTCATCGCCGCATTGTGGATCTTCTCCACCCCTTCCGGACCCAGCAGATCAATCGGTCCGACCTGGCGGTTCAGCGCAGGCAGGTAGACCGGGGCTGGGTTGGTGCGGGCCTGGACGCGCGCAGCACGGCCGCCCCGGGCGCCGCGCGGCGCCCGTGTTTTCAGTTCCGTCATGTTCAGCTCCTTCAGGTGCCGGGATCAGGCCCGGGCGCGTGCGCTGGTTGGGTCGACGGCGCAGATGCCGATCACCTCGGCCTCGCGCATCTCGTTGTGGACCATCACCTGCAGCGATGTGCCCTCGGCGGTGAACTCCTGCGGCACGAGCGCCATCGCGATGTCATGGTTGCAGTAGTAGGAGAACCCGCCCGAAGTCACCCGGCCGATGAGCGTCCCGTCCTTGTAGACGCCCTCATCCGCCAGCACCGAGGTGTCGCAGAACGGCAGCTTCAGGGTGACCAGCGTGCTGTAGCCGCCCGCCTCCTTCTGCCGCAGCAGCGCCTCGCGGCCGATGAACTGCCGCCCCTCCAGCGCCACGAAGCGGTCCAGCCCGGCCTCGAACGGGGTCATGTCCTTGCAGATCTCGCGGTTGATCGCGCGGTAGGACTTCTCCAGCCGCATCGATTCCAGCGCCTCCAGGCCAAAGGGTTTGACGCCCGCTTTCAGCAGCAGATCAACCAGATGGCGGTTGTAGCCGGCCGGATGATGCAGCTCCCAGCCCAGCTCGCCGGTGTAGCTCACGCGCAGCAGATGAACGCCCTTGGCATAACCCACTTCGCCCATCTGCGCCGTCAGCCAGGGGAAAGCCTCGTTCGACAGATCATTGTCGGTCAGCTTCTGCAGGATCTCGCGCGATTTCGGCCCTGCCAGCGCAATCACCCCTAGCTTTTCCGAGATATCCTCCATCACGACCGAACCGTCATCCGGCATGAGGCGCGAAAGGTAATCCCAGTTGTAGACCTGCCCGTTCGGGGTGGAGACCAAGTAGAAGTCGTTCTCGCCATAACGGACGATGGTGTATTCGCCCTCCATGCCGCCCTGCGGGTTCAGCGCCACCGCCAGCGTCATCCGCCCAACCTTGGGCAGCTTGTTGGCCATGATCCCGTCCAGCCATTTGGCCGCCCCCGGGCCGCGCACGGTGAACTTGGTCATCGGCGACATCTCGATGAAGCCCGCCTCCTCGCGGGTGACGCGCACCTCTTCCTGCACCAGCTCCATATGGCTGGTGCGGCGGAAGCTGTGCTCGGGGACCGCCTCTTCCGGCGATCTGGCAAACCAGCGCGGGAATTCATAGCCGTTGAAGGTGGTCCAGACCGCGCCCTGCGCTGTCAGCAGGTCATAGGACGGCATCGTCTTCATCGGCCGGGCGCCGGGGAAATCCTCGCCCGGAACATGGGCGTTCATATGGGTGCCCCAGGTCTCGCGCACCTTGTCCATGGTCCAGCGCTTGGCGGCATAGTCGCCGAACCGGCGCGGGTCGATCTCGGACATGTCGATGCCCGGGTGGCCGTCAACGATCCAGCGCGCCAGCCGCTCGCCCATGATGCCGCCCCACAGGATGCCGCCCGGCACGCCCTCGGCCAGCCACAGGTTCTCGTGCCCCGGCGCCGGACCGCACAGCGGCAGCTCGTCCGGGGTCATCTGGAACGGCCCGCGGGTGTTGGCCTTGATGCCCACCTCGCCCAGGGCAGGCACCCGCTCCAGCGCCCGCTCCCACTGGGTTTCCACCGCCTCGAAATCCTCCGGCAGCAGGTCGGCGCCGAAATCGGGCGGCACCCGGTCCTCGGCAAACAGCTTCAGGTCCTTTTCGAACTCATAGGGGCCGAACTGGAAGCCGCCCACATCCTCGCGCAGGTAGGCGCCGTAATCCTCGTCGCGCAGGATCGGGAACTCCGGCAGGCCCGCGGCGCGGCGCTCTTTCAGCAGCGGCACGGTTTCGGTGGTCCAGTACTGGTGCACGATCGGGATGCAGGGCAGGTCCAGCCCCACCCGGCGGGCGTTCTCGCGGGCATAGTTGCCGGTGGCAAAGATCAGATGCTCGCAGGTGATCTCTCCCTTGCTGGTGGTCACCTTCCAGTGGCCGTTGTCCAGCTTCTCATACCCCTGCGCCTCGGTGTTCTGATAGACGGTCGCGCCCTGGTCGCGGGCCAGCTTGGCCAGCCCCATGGTGATGTCGGCCGGGTTCACATAGCCGTCCTGGTCATGCAGGATGCCGCCGCGGATGTTCTCGCTCTGCGCCAGCAGCGGGTGGATCTCCTTGATCTCCTCCGGCGTCACCAGGCGGCAGGGCACGCCCGCGGCCTCGGCGATGGAGATATAGGACTGGAACTCGTCCCAGCGCTTCTGGCTGTTGGCCACCCGCAGCTGGCCGACCTGGCGCAGCCCGACAGAGGTGCCCAGCTTCTTCTCCACCTCGCCGTAGATGCGGATGGTTTCCATCGTCATCTTGGAGATGTTGTGCGAGCGCACGAAGGTCACCAAGAGGCCCGCCGCGTGCCAGGTGGAACCCGAGGTCAGCGTGGTGCGCTCCAGCATCACCGCGTCGCTGCAGCCGTGCTGGGTCAGGCCATAGAGGATCGAGGCCCCGACACAGCCGCCGCCAACGACAACCACCTTGGCATGTGACTTCATAACGCAACTCCTTCTTGCGGGCTGGCAGGCGGCGGCGGCAGGGCATTCCGGCCCGGGGACCCGCATGCGGCGCCTGCTGTGAATCTGGCTGCATTCTGGCGCCCCCGCCGCATCCGGCAATTGCAAAAATTCTCATCCTGGCTTAGCTGAATTAACCCAAGCCCCGGAAAACCTCCGGATTGCCTGCGGATTCCCCGACCAAAGGATCAAACCACTTTGCCCAGCCGCCCCTACGACCTGCCCCGGATGAGCTCTCTGGACAGCTTCGAGGCCGCCGCCCGCAACACCAGCTTCAAACAGGCCGCGGCGGAGCTGAACGTGACCCCGGCTGCGGTCAGCCACCAGATCAAGGCGCTGGAGCGCGAGCTGGGCTGCAGCCTGTTCCACCGCTTCCACCGCGGCGTCGAGCTGACCGAAAGCGGCGCCTATCTGCTGGTGGCGATCCAGCGCGGCTTCGAAGGAATCAGCGACGCGTTCGAACAGCTTAGGGCGCAGCACGGCCGCAGCTCGGTGACGATCCGCTCGACCACGGCGGTCAGCTCCCTGTGGCTGACCCCGCGGCTGGCGCATTTCTGGCGCAGCTACGAGCATATCTCGGTGGCCCAGATCGTCAGCGACACCGGCAAGGACGCCGGCGGCTGCGACCTCAGCCTGCATTACGGCGACATGTCCCGCGACAGCGGCGAATGCCGGGCGCTGTTCCACGACCGGATCATGGCGCTCGGCAGCCCGCGGTTTTCCGCCCGGCACCGGATCCGCAGCGTCGCCGACCTCGCTTCGGTTCCCCTCATCCATCTGGAGGCCATCGACACCGGCTGGACCGACTGGCACGCCTGGGCGCGGGCGCTGGGATACTCCGGACCGCTGAAATCCGCCCACCGGGTCAACAACTATGTCATTGCCCTGCAGGCCGCCCAGGACGACATGGGCGCGGTGCTGGGCTGGGAGGGGCTGACGGTGGACCTGGTCGACGCGGGCAAGCTGGTCAAGCTGCTGCCGCAGACCGTCGAAGCGCCCCTGGATTTCTACGTCAAGCTGCACAATCAGACGTCCGACAGGGCCAGGCTGGTGTTCAACTGGCTGGCCGGGCGCTGACGCCGCCGCCCTTGGGCGCAATGCCGCCCAGCCCGGCCCCGCGCCGCAGGCCGCGCTTGCGGGCCCGGCCGCTTTGCCTGTAACTCGCGCCATGCCTGCAAAGATTTTTTCGATGGAGGCGCGGGAAGACGGCAGTGCCCGGCTCGCGCTGAACTACAAGCACGCCGGCCGCAGCGGCATCCAGCGGATTTCCTGCGACCTGCCGCAGGCCGGCCTTCTGCAGCTGGTGCTGTTTGCCGAGGCGCTCAGCCTGCGCAAGCGCTTCGGGCAGCCGGCCGCGTCCGATGTGGCAATCGACGGGCTGACGCTGTCCTTTGACCCGGCGCAGCCGGACCTGCATGTAGTGCGGCAGGCGGGGTACTCCAGCCAGGCCGCCCGGCTTCCGCTGGCGGCGTTCCACTCCGCAATGGCAGAGATGACGGATCTCTGCATTGCCCGCGCCGAGGCGTCCAAACACGGCCCCGCCCTCAAGCATCTGCTGGCCGAATGCCCGCCCCCGGCCGCGCTGGCGGCGCAGCTGGGCCAGGACGAAGGCGATCTGGCGATGCACCAGCTGCGCGAAATCGCCCTGCTGCTGCTGGCCCAGGACGCCGCCGCCCGCGGCTCCGCGCTGGCCCGCAAGCTGCGCGGCAAGAAATCCCAGGATCAGGCCCGGGCGGCGGTCAGCAGCCTGCTGCAGGCGCTTGCAGCGGAGCTTGCGCCGATGCCGGCCTAGCCGCGCGCCACCGGGTCCGTCCCGCCCGGCGGATCGACAGAATCGCGCCGTGACGGTATCGTGACCCCGCAGCGCCATGCCGGACTGCCAGGCCGGACTGCCATGGCAGCGGTACTTGTTCAGCACGGGACCCGGCCCTGCGCCCCGTGCGGCCATGCCTGACAGGAAACGTTCCGATGACGCAGCAAACCCCGGTCCCCAGCCAGCCAGCCGGCCCCGCCAGCCTGCGCATCGGCGCCATGGAGTTCGGCGCCGGCGAGCCGGCGCTGCACAGCTTCCGCACGGCCCTCCAAAGCGTCCCGGCCAACAGGATCCTGCTGCATGACGGCGATGACAGCGGCAAGATCATCGTCGTCGCCGAAGGCTGGCTTGCCACCTCGAAATCCTCTCTCAGCGGCGAGGTGCAGCTGATCGACTTCCTGCTGCCGGGGGATGTTGCCGATCCGACCTCCGCCGACGGCAAAACCGCCGGGCTCAGCATCGAGGCGGTGACGGATGCAAAGGTCTGTGTGATCCCCCTGCCCGCCTGGCACAGCATGCTCGCAGCCTCTCCGCAGCTGGCGCGGGCCCATGAGCACGTCCAGGCCGCCGAGCGCAGCCGCCTGTCAGAGCGGATGCTGCGGCTGGGCCGCGGCAGCGCCGAAAGCCGGATCGCCTATGCGCTGATAGAGCTATGCCTTCGGCTGAAACCGCTGGGCCTGTCGGAAAACTGCGCCTTCCATCTGCCCCTGACCCAGCGCCATATCGGCGATTTCACCGGCCTCACCGCGGTGCATGTCTGCCGCACCCTGCGCCGTTTTGTCAGAAACGGCCTGGTGGAAACCGCTGATCATATGGACATCCGGATCAACGACCTCAGCGCCTTGGCCGAGGTTGCCGGCGCCGAGCCGGAGCGCCTCGCCGCCGAGATCACCCCGGCAGCGGATTGATGATTCCGCGCCGCTAGCGGTACTCGGCAATCTCTCCCAGCGCCTCCCCGGCAAGCTGCTCCGACGCATGCACCGCAATGTCGCTGACCGACAGCAGACCTGCTAGATGCCCCGCGTCATCCAGCACCGGCAGGCGGCGCACCTGGTGGTCGCCCATCAGCGCCGCCGCGGCCTCGATGGTGTCCTCCGCCCGGCAGCAGACCGCGCCGGGGGTCATGACGGCAGCAATCGGCAATTCCTTCAGCCCGCGCTCCTGCCCGGCCAGCGCCAGCACCAAATCCCGGTCGGTGAGAATGCCGACAACCCGCTCCTCCTCGACAACCGGCAGCACGCCGATGCCAAGGCTGTGCATCAGCTCCACCGCGCTGGCGGCGCTGTCCTGCGGGCTGGCGCAGCGCGCAGGCACGGTCATGATCTCTTGTACAAGCATGGGCCTTTCCTTTCTGGACCGCCCCCGGCCTGAACCTGCCTTGCCGCCTGCCGGCTGATTGCGCCAAGGGCTTCTCCTAGCTTCCTCCGAATTCGGCTGAGTCGCTACCCTTCCAGCCTCGGACAGCGCCGCCGCTGCCGCATTAACCGGCATCAACGCCCCGCCACCGCCCCCCGCAGCGGCCCTTGACGGGTATTAAACCCGGCCGCAGCGGAATCTGCTATAAATGAACGGCATCCGGGGAGGAGACCCGCCATGAGCTACAAGACCATTCTTGCCTGCCTGACATCGGAGTTTGCCGCAGCGCACCTGCTGCCCGCGGCCTGCGGCCTGGCGCAGCGGTTCGGCGCCCATCTGACCGGCCTGCACACGCGCGAGGCTTTCGTGCCTTACTCCGGCATCGCCATCGCCGCCGACGAGATCACCATCGGGGATTTCAGCAGCCGGGTGCGCGAGGAGGACCAGAAGATCGAACAGCTGTTCCGGGCGGCAACGGGCCGGGCCGGCTGCACCGCGGAATGGCGCTCGCAGGCCGCCCGCTCGCCGGAGGCCGCGGATGAGCTGCGGGAATCCGCCACCCGCTCCGACCTGACGGTGGCGCTGTTTCCGGACCCGCAGCGCGAACGCTTCGACCAGCGCGGCTTCCAGAAGGACCTGGTGGTGCACAGCGGCCGCCCGCTGCTGCTGCTGCCGGACGACTGGGGCGAAAAACCCGTCGGCACCCGCGTTCTTGCCGCCTGGAAACCCAGCCGCGAGGCCGCCCGCGCCCTGCACGACGGGCTGCCGTTCCTGCAAACCGCCGCATTTGCAGAGATCGTCACCATCGAGGAGCCGCCACAGCAGGCCGCGGACTTCTCCACCGAGGGGCACGAGATCGCCCGCCTGCTGTCCCGCCACGGGGTGGCGGCGGAGGTGCGCCAGATCCAGGACGGCGAACACCCGGCCGGCACCCGCCTGCTGATGGAGGCGGCCGGCCAGCAATGCGACCTGCTGATCATGGGCGGCTACGGCCATTCCCGGCTGCACCGGCTGATCTTCGGCGATGCTTCCGAACACATCCTGCACGAGGCCCGGATCCCGGTGCTGATGTCCGGCTGACCAGAGCCGCAACAGGGCCGCAGCCGGGCGCCCTGCCCGGCTCAGGCCATCTCGCGCAGGCTCAGACCGGTTCGGACTCTGCCGGTTTCACGGCTTTCCGGGTGATCTTCACCGCTTCGCCGGCGGCTTCCTCCACCGCCTCGGCTTCGGTCTCGCTGGCATAGCTGGCGCAGCGCGACATCATGCCCAGCCACTCCCGGCCGTCTTCGGCGATGCGCTCCGCCGAATGGCGCTGCCACTCGGAAAAGGCCTCGATCGCCCCGGTTGGCCCGATCAGGTCGCCCGACACCGCGGTCCGGGCCGCATCCAGCGCCGTGCGCGCCGCCTCGTGCCGCCGCTGGAACCAGTGGCGGGTGAATTCCTCCGCTTCATCCAGCAGCTTCTCCTGAACATCCCAGAACTGCTCAACCTGCGGCCGGAACACCGGGTTGAACAGCATGGCGCTCTGCAACGGCTTCAGCGCCTCCGCAAACAGCCCCTGGGTCCTGTCTGTTGCTTTCCCAGCCATCTCTTGCACCTCCTTGCAGCGGGTTTCCTCTCTGCGCGAGTCTGCCATCCCCGCGGCCCGTCCGCCTTAATGAAAATCAAACCCGGGACTTGATTTCCGCAGCAGGCCCCGCGCCCGGCGGATCTCCGCTGAAGGCGCCGCGGCTTCAGCCGCCGGTCTGGAGGATCAGCGGGCAGCGCGCGGCGTCCTGGAGGCGGGCCGCGGGCGGCAGATCCGCAAGCGGCGCCGCAACGATCACCGCGGCCGGGTTCATCTGCTCCAGCTGCCGCAGCAGCGCCTCCGGCAGGGCGCAGAACCGGGTCTCCACACCGCCCTCCCACTGCCCCGCAGGCGGCGGCTCCGCCCCCGCGGCGCAGGCCACCAGCGCCACCAGCGGCTTACCGGTCTTGCGCGCCAGCCGCAGCGCATAGTCCGGCACCCCCTGGCCTTCCGCCAGGATCACCGCAATGCAGCCCGCCGACCGCAGGATCGGCTTGAACCCGAGGACCAGGATGTCGCCGGCCTGCGAGACCCGGCGCAGCTCTTCCTGCACATGGCCCTCCGCCTCCCGGAAAGAGCTTTGCAGCGCCGCCGCCGCCGCCCGCGCCGACAGCAGCCCCTTGAACCGCCGCGCATCCGCCTGGAAGGCCTTGGCCAGGGCCGCCCCGGTCAGCCCGGTCTCCCGCTGCCCCGAATAGGACACCACCCTTGAATGGGCATAGCCCGCCGCCAGGACCGCGGTTTCGCGGACAAACACCGCCTGCAGCTCCGCTCCCAGCTGCCGCGCCAGCTCCATCGCCAGCACCAGCGCCGCCTCCGCATCCGGATAGCAGCTGGCGCCCAGGATCACCCGGGCGCGCCCCGCGCCCCCTGCCCTGCCCGTCTCACGCTGCATGGCCGCCTCCCTCTTTGCCAAAGGACCGGCGGATGTCGGCAAAGCCCTGCAGCCGGTCCTCCACCAGCCGGTTCAGGCTGCCCTCCGGGAACAGCCCGCTGCTGCCGCGTACCCCGGCCTCCAGCCCCGTCAGCACTTCGATGCCATCGCTGACCGTGCGCATCGGGCAGACATGGAACCGCCCCGCCGCCACCGCGTCCACCACCCGCTGGCGCAGGTTCAGGTGGCGCAGGTTGGCGGCCGGGATCAGCACCCCCTGGCGCCCGGTCAGGCCGCGGCCGGCGCAGACGTCAAAGAAGCCCTCGATCTTCTGGTTAACCCCGCCGATCGCCTGGATATCGCCGAACTGGTTGACCGATCCGGTGATCGCAAAGGACTGGTCCAACGGCACCTCCGCCAGCGACGACAGCAGCGCGATCAGCTCCGCCGCCGAGGCGCTGTCGCCCTCCACCCCGCCATAGCTCTGCTCGAACACCAGGCTGGCCCACAAAGACAGCGGCGCGCTGGTGGCATAGGCGGCCGCCAGGTAGCCCTGCAGGATCAGCATCCCCTTGGAATGGACCGGCCCGCCCAGTTCAGTTTCGCGTTCGATGTCCACCAGCTTGCCGGAACCCGGCCGGGTGCGCGCCGTCAGCCGCGAAGGCCTGCCGAAACTGTAATCGCCGATCTGCAGCACCGTCAGGGCGTTGATCTGGCCAATGCGCGCGCCCTCGGTGTCGATCAGCACCGTCCCCTGCCGGATCGTCTCCAGGCCCAGCTCCCGCACCCGCCCCGCCCGGCGCTCCTTCTCCGCCGCCGCGGTCTCGATATGGGCGGCGCCTATATGGGCCGCGCCCGCGCGCCCGGCCCGGAAATCCGCCTCCCGCAGCAGGTCCGACAGGCGGCTGAAGTTCAAGGTCAGCCGCTCCGCATCGCCGGCCATCCGCAGGCTCTCCAGCAGCATCCGCTCCACCGCCGCCCGGTCCAGCGCCCGGGCGCCCGCACGCCGCGCCAGCCCGGCGATCATCTGCGCATAGCCGTCCGCCGACGCCCCCTCCTGCAGCCGCAGGTCATCGTCGAAATCCGCCTCCAGCTTGAACAGCTGCAGGAAATCCGGGTCCAGCGCCGACAACAGGTAGTAATGCATCCGCTCGCCGATCAGCACCACCCGCACGCTCAAGGGCACCGGGTCCGGCTCCAGCGACACCGTGGACACCAGGCTCAGCCGCTCGCCGGGCGAATAGATCGGGATCTCCCCGGTCCGCAGGCAGCGCTTCAGTGCATCCCAGGCCAGCGGCTCGCTCAGCACCTGGCGCGCATCCAGCACCAGATAGCCGCCGTTGGCACGGTGCAGGGCGCCCGGCCGGATCATCGTGAAATTGGTGACCAGCGCCCCCATTTCAGCGGCGTATTCGATCCGCCCGATCAGATTGGCCAGCGTCGGCAGCTCTTCCTTGACCACCGGCGCCCCCGCGCCGCTGCTGCCGTTGGCAACCATCACGTTGACCCGGTAGCGCTGGAACTGGGGCAGCTCGAACCGCTTGCTGGTGGCGACCGGAAACGGCCCGGCCTCCTCCTCGCCTTCCCCGATCAGGAACAGCTCGGCATTCTCGATCAGATCGCGGCGCACCGCCTCCAGGTAGCGCGCCACCGCCGCCTCCCCGGCAAACCCCTCCTGCACTTCGCGGATCGCCTCATCGACCCCGCGCGAGGCCAGCTGGTAATTCAGCTGCTCCACCTGCCGCCGGTGCTCTTTCTCGCGCTTCGGCACCGCCTGCAGCGCCTCCGACATCCGCTGCTGAATACGCTCGATCGCCGCCTCCAGCGCCGCCCGCTCCTCTTCGCCAAGCGCGTCGAACTGCTCCTGGGTCAGCACCTTGCCGTCGCGCAATCCCGCAAAACTGAAGCCGACCGGCGTGCGCATGATGGCAACCCCCGCCGTGCGGGCGTCCTCAAACACCTCGGCCATCTCGCTTTCATGCGCGGCCGAGAAATCCTCCTCGATGGTGCGGCGCCGAGTCTGGTAATCCTCCGATTCAAACAGCGCCGGGATCTGGCTGGCTAGGTCGTCCACCAGCGTTTCCATCATCTTGCGCAGACGGCAGGCGGACCCGGCAGGCAGCCGGATCGCCACCGGCTTGTGCGGCACCTCGAAGTTGTTGACATAAACCCAGTCGCAGGCCACCGGCCGGTCCTGCGCGACCTCGGCCAGGATCGACTGGGCCAGCGCATGGCGGCCGCTGCCGGGCTGGCCCAGGACAAAGACATTGAAATCCTCATGTCCTGCCAGCGCCCCCATCCGGATCGCATCCACCGCCCGGTCCTGCCCCAGCCAGCCGGGATCGCCGTCCAACTCGTCCGTCAACGCGAAATTCAGCCCCTCAGATGGCAGCACAGGCCGCAGCTGCGCCGGTTCCAACTCGTTAAGCTTTTGTTTTTCAACCATTTTACCCTCTCAATATCAGGGAACCAGCACCGCGGCGCCCTGCAAACGGCCCTGCCGCATGTCCGCAAGCGCCTGATTGGCCTCTTCCAGCGCGTATCTGCGGCCCTGGGTGGCAATACCGGCCTCAGCCGCCAGCGGCAGGAACTCTTCGCCGTCCTGCCGGGTCAGATTGGCCACCGACAGGATATGCCGCTCGCCCCACAGGTCGGCATAGGGAAAGCCCGGAATGTCACTCATGTGAATGCCGCCGCAAACCACCCTGCCGCCCTTGCGCACCGCCTTCAGGGCCACAGGCACCAGGCCGCCCACCGGCGCAAAGAGAATGGCCGCGTCCAGCGCCTCCAGCGGCCTCTCATCAGAGCCGCCCGCCCAAACCGCGCCCAGGCTGCGGGCAAACTCCTGCGCCGCGGTGTCTCCGGGCCGGGTCAGCGCAAACACCTTGCGGCCCTGCCAGACCGCCAGCTGGGTCAGGATATGCGCCGCCGCCCCAAAGCCGTAAAGGCCGAGACTGGCAGCCTCGCCCGCCATCCGGTAGCTGCGGTAGCCGATCAGCCCGGCGCACAGCAGCGGCGCCAGCTGCACCGGGCCGGCATCCCCGTCGAGCCGGAACACATAGCGCCCGTCGGCCAGGCAGAATTCGGCAAAGCCGCCGTTGCGGGTATAGCCGGTGAACACCGGCGCATCGCAGAGGTTCTCCTGCGCCTTCCAGCAATAGCGGCAGCGGCGGCAGGTGGCGCCCAGCCAGGGCACGCCCACCCGCTGGCCGGTCTCCAGCCCCTCCACCTTGCTGCCCGCCGCGACGATGCGGCCGACAACCTCATGCCCCGGGATCAGCGGCACCGCCGCCTCGGTCAGGTCGCCATCAGCGATATGGAGATCGGTGCGGCACACGCCGCAGGCCTCGACCCGGATCAGCACGTCCCAAGGCCCCGGGTCCGGCCGGGCAATGTGCTCCAGCCGGAGCGGCTCACCTGCTTTGCGGAACACCATGGCACGCATCTTGCGACTCCCGTGGTTCAGCATACCCCAAACCCGCGCCCCCCGGGTTGATCCTGATCACCCAGGGGGCCGCCGCCGCCGCTACACCCGCAGCCCCCACCAGCTCCTGGCGGTGAAGGCTTCGCGCATCCAGGGGCTGAGGCCGATACACAGGATTACGATTGAAAACAGGCACCAGACAGCGGGCATCTCGTTCGGGTTGCTGGTCAGCGTCCAGGCCAGCACTGGACCGGTAAAAAGGTGCATCATCACAAACCGCCACGCCCCATAGGCCAGCGGCAGCAGGAACACCGCCGCCATATAGGCCGGAAAGCCGGACTGCAGCCCCAGTGCAGTGTCCAGCGGCACCAGCAGGCCGTTGTAGGGCACATTCCAGGCGATATGCCAAGTCCCCGATACGGTGCACAGAACCTCGGCGCACAGCGGCGCCCCAGCCGCACAGCTGCCCAGTGCAGGCACCGGCAGAAGCTGCAGCAGCATGACCCCCGCCGCCCCGAAGCTGAGGCCCAGCACCCACCGCCTGCAGCGCGCCCGAACGGCGGCCGGCACCAGCTCCAGCGCAAAGGCGTTGATCAGGACGGGCTGAAAGGCGATGTGCAGATAAGACAACAGCGTGACCCCCTTGTTCGCCGCTGCACTGCAGTCATCGGCGGTCAGGTATCCGGCCAGCTGCAGGACCTCCATGGCCGTGAAATAGCCAAGCACTCCCCAGACGGCCAAGGGCTGGCCCTGGCGCCGGCAGACCACCGCTGCGGCCATTCCCGCAACTGCCATCCCGGCAGAGGCTTCTGCGCTCCAGCACATCCGCTAGACGTCTTCGAACGACGCCAGCCGCCGCAGCATCTCGTCCCGTTCCGCCAGCAGGTCCAGTACCAGCGCAATCCCGGCGGCATTGACCCCCAGATCCCGGTTCAGGCGCCGCGCCTTCTTGGCGCGGGCAATGCTGATGCTATGGAACCGCCAGTTCTGGATTGAGGCTCCTTCGGGCTCCAGAACCCCGTGCTCCACCAGTTCGATAACCCAGTTCCTGTCAGCGTGGCAGAACCGGCACAGCTCCTCCAGGGTCAGGCTGACGATGACGGTGCTCTTGGCCCTTGCAGGTTTCATGCGTCTATCCTCCGATACCGGCGCGCGGGTTGAATGGCACCTCCCGGGCCATCCGCTCAAAGACCCGGCGCGCCTCCTCTGTCGTCACCTTGGGGTTCACGATCCTGAGCGTTGCGAAGATGTCTCCGGCAGGGGTTCCCGGCAGCCCCTTTCCCTTCAGGCGCAGCTTCTGGCCGCTGCGGGCATTGGCCGGGATGGTCAGCGCGACCTTGCCATCCGGCGTCGGCATCATCACCTTGCCGCCCAGTGCCGCTTCCCAGGGCGCGACCGGCAGGTCGAGATACAGATCCCGGCCAACCGCCCGGTAGACAGGGTGGGGGGCAAAGCTGACTTCCAGGAACAGATCCCCCGGCAGGCCGCCACCGGGCGGCGCCATCCCCTGTCCAGCCAGCCGGATGTGCTGCCCCTCAGTGATCCCCTTGGGAACCTGCACCATGATGCTGCGCTCCTGCAGCTGGATGGAGCCATCCGTCCCGACCTGCGGCATCCTAAGGGTCAGGACACGGGCGGCACCGCTGTAGGCGTCCGCGATGTCGAGCTGAAGGCGCGCGTGCTGGTCGGCGCTCCGGGCGCCCGCTGCCGCGCCAAAGGGCTGCCCTTGGCGCCGGAACAAGGTTTCAAAGAAATCGCTGAACACCTCTGCGTCTTCGGGGCTGCCGCCGGTGAACTCAAAACCGCCTTCCCATCCCGGAGGCGGCCGGAATCCGTCCTGCGCGCCGGCCTCCGGTTTGCCCAGCTGGTCATAGGCCGCGCGGCGTTCCGGGTCTTTCAGCACCTCATAAGCTTCGTTCACATCCTTGAATTTCGCCTCGGCCTCTGCCGTGGCATTGATATCCGGGTGGTACTTACGCGCAAGCTTGCGATAGGCCCGCTTGATCTCTTCCGCCTCTGCTGTCGGAGCAATGCCGAGAATCTTGTAATAGTCCCTGTACTTCATGGCGCAGCTTTCCCTGAACTATTGCCGCAACAGTGTGACACGCCAGGCGGGGATGCGGATTGATCGGGATCATGCCGTCCTTTCTTCGGCGGGGTCCGTTGCATTAACGGCAGAGGGCTGTGTTTGTTGTCGGCTTTTCCTGGACGGTGCGATCGAACACGCGCCCCTTGGTCGTTCTCCGTTCGATGCCTGGGTCCGGCGCTCATCGAGAGCCCGTTCTTCCGTCCTATCTGGGCAACCACCTCGTCATCAGAATATGCCGGCTAGAGCGACACGCACCACGATTACATCATGTTCAACAACCGCCGTCTGCTTGAGCCTATCGGGAACATTCCGCCGGCAGAAGCAAAGGCCGTTTTTTACGCCGCTCTGGAACTCGAGGACATTGCCGCTTAGCAAACTGAAATCAGCCTCCGGCAAAAGCAATGCGGTTCAAGGCGGTTGGAACGATGGCTGCGACTAACGACGTGGCATCCAAATATGGGAACTGGCTAATGGCATCAGCGAGCGACCTGCCGAGGGGGGCTACCTCATGCCTGCAGGCCGCTCTTTCCCACCCCGGAAAATCTGGGATCTCGGAAGTATCGAGCAGCTGGTTTTTCTGTCCATTATAGCGGCGCGATGCGGCTGATTGGCCAAAATCTGGAACAGGCACCGGAGTTCTGTTGAGTTGGAGTTCAGTGCTTCAACGCTTCGAACGGGATGGTTTCATTGATCAGACGCCCACGGGCACTGATATGGGATCTCGAGCACAATGCTCCAATTGTCTGCCGGCCTGAGGCGGAGGCGCCCACTTTGCGGGCGCAAAATGCACAGCTTGAGGAAAATCATAACTTGATGCCTGAGGCTGGAGTAGCCGCCCCATTTGCGTAATCTTGCTCTGCCAACGTTCTTGTGACGGCCCATGTAAGGAGTGAGAAGGATGACTGAACCGAAACCTGATATTGTCGAATTACTAAGAAACCGCTCGCTTCTTACCAACGTGGCTGGCGGCTCGCCGCTGGACGATCCTCATCTTACAGGCGAAGCCGCCGATGAGATCGAGAAATTGCGGGCCGCACTTGCTGTTGTACGCCGAGAACTTGACCTTTTGACGAGTGATGACCCGGTATTGCGAGCAGATGCGCGGAGTATTGTTGAGGCGGCAATCAAGGAAGCATAAAGGACACGCGATCCGCAAAAAAAGGAGCAGTGACCATGCAAGGAAGCGGAGGGCGGCTTTGCATGTTAAGTCCCTGGCATTCAGCCGGAAAACTCTAAATCACCGAAAGACAGGCGCACTCGGCCTTATGATTGACACGCTGGGTTGTGCTTCCCTGCACGAGGGCTCCAAGCGAGCCCAATCCGCGGCGGCCGGTGACGATCAGATCAGCTCCGCAGGCCTTTGCGCAACTGATGATACTATCAGCGGGATCACCGGTTTCCAGATGTGTTTCAGCAATGGCTTGATTGCAGGATTCTGCAACAGAGCGCCCCGCATTGAGGATCTTTTCTCCGGCGGTCCGCACGTCCTCCGCGGATGGCATTGTTGTGGCCGCATGATAGCCCGCAACTGCCCCCAGTGCGAATGCAACCGTTTGAGGTTGCGGCGTGTGCACGAGGTGAACGTCTGACCTATATTTCTGAGCCAGATCACATGCCACTCGCAGTGCGTTTTCCGACGCTTCAGAGCCATCCAGCCCAACAACAATTCTTTGAAACATTTTCACCTCCTATGAACGGTAAACGGCTGATCCGTCGAAGCGGAGTCATTCCTCCGCGGGAATGGAATTCGGATTGCCAGATGCAGCAAACGCACGGTGATCATTCCGTGCCCGCCCCCTGGGTTTGCACCGATTGCAGATAGACGATCAGATTGCCCAGGGCCCGCGGGACCATCATCGGCTGGCCGCTTGGCAGCGCCATGGCAACATACTGATCCTCGTCCAGCGACGGGCCGAACACC
>NZ_JAHVJQ010000009.1 GCF_019801145.1 Leisingera aquaemixtae | reverse complement strand
TTGGCCCAGGTCAGGGTCTTGTCGATCTCGACATAGGTCTGGGTCCAGAAGCTGTAAGCCACCAGGATCCCCAGCGGCGCAGCCACCAGAAGCCCCACATAAAGCGAAGCCGGGGCGCTTAATGCATAACCTTTGCCTGCTTCGCTTTGAATGTACAATTGTCATTCCTCCCTGGCATTGACGCTAATTCCGGTTGGAGAAAGCGCCCCAATTTCTCCCACGCTCCGTGTAGATATCTTCAGCAGGCACCGCAGAATCTTGCAGGCGCTAGAACTGGACACTACGGTGACCCAACTGCCGCCCTGACACCCGGAACGGCCTTGTCTTGCGAGCTGCCGTGATGCCGTTCCCTGCCCGGCCGTTAGGTCGTGGTCCCATAACGATCCGGCAGCAATGGATTCATCTCAACTAAATAAATTTCGATCGTCACCAAGAAAATTACACCGTCGGATTTGGCCGCAGAATCAAATTTGAGGACCCCGCAATTAAATTTGTTTGAGTTCACCCGCCCCCTGCTCGACAGTTTTTCAACCGAAACCTCAGCGACAGCAGGGCGAGCGTAATGGAAACAAAAGCAAGAGTGGTCATTATCGGCGGCGGGGTCGTCGGTTGCAGCATCCTCTATCACCTGGCCAAACGGGGCTGGAAGGATGTGGTGCTGCTGGAACGGCAGGAGCTGACCGCAGGCTCCTCCTGGCACGCGGCCGGCAACCTGTTCACCCTGACTGCCCCAGGCAATGCTGCGGTTCTGCAAAAGTACACCATCGACCTCTACCCGGAGCTGGAGCGTGAAAGCGGCCAGGAGTGCGGCCTGCACTATAACGGTGAGCTGCTGGTCGCGAAGGATGAGGAAGAGATCAAGACGCTCGCCATCGCCCATGCCTTCGGCAAGCGTTATGGCATTGAATCCGAATTTATCTGCCCGGACCGCGCCAAGGAGCTTGCTCCGACCCTCAACACCGATGACCTGACCGCGATCCTGCATGAAAAAACAGCCGGTTACTGTGATCCAGCTAGCGTCACCCATGCCTTCGCCAAGGCCGCGCGCAACTACGGCGCCACAATCCACCGCCACACCCCGGTATTGGAAACCAACCAGCGCCACGACGGCAAATGGGACGTGGTGACCGAAAACGGCACCATCACCGCCGATTACGTGGTCAATGCCGCCGGCCTCTGGGGCCGCGAAGTGGCGGCGCTGGCGGGCATCAAGCTGCCCCTGATGCCGGTCGAGCACCATTACCTGATCACCGAAGAGATCCCCGAGATGGCGGAAATCGGCAGTGATCACGCCCTGCTGTCCTATGCCGATGCGAACCTTTACATGCGCCCCGAGGGCAAGGGGCTTTTGATCGGCGCCTATGAAAGCAAATGCATCCACTGGTCCGAAGACGGCACCCCCTTGGACTTCGGTCACGAGCTGCTGCCCGACGATCTGAGCCGGATGGAGGACGAGTTTCTGCAAGCGGTCGAGCTGATCCCCAGCCTCGCCGATGCCGGCATCAAGAGCGTGATCAACGGCCCCATGATCTTTTCCCCCGACCTCGGCCCTCTGATCGGCCCCTACCCTGGCAAGCCAGGCTACTTCTGCGCCAACGGCGTGATGACCGGCTTCAACCAGGGCGGCGGCATCGGCAAGGTGCTGGCGGAATGGATCATCGACGGCGAGCCCTCGCTGGACGTCAGCTTCTGGGACGTGGCCCGTTACGGCGACTATGCCGGCAACCGCTATGCCAAGCAGATGACCAAATACTGGTATGAAAACCGCTCTAGCCGGATCTACCCCTACCAGACCTTCCCGGCAGCGCGTCCGATGAAGACGTCACCAATCTATGACAGGCTGAAAGACGCAGGCGCAGTGTTTGGCGAGACCTGCGGTTGGGAGGACGCCTATTGGTATGCAACCAATGACGCCGAGCGGCAGGAGAGCTATTCCTACGAGCGCCCCGCCTGCTTCCAGGCCGTCGCCCGCGAATCCCGCACTGTGCGTGAAACCGCAGGCCTGTTCGAGCTGACCAGCTATGGCAAATACCGCTTCAGCGGCGCCGGTGCGGTGGCCTATCTGGACCGCATCATGGCCAACAAGATCCCGTCCGTGGGCAGAACTGCGCTCTGCCCGATGCTGAGCCGCCAAGGCAAAGTGACCGGCGATTTCACCGTCACGCGCCTCAGTGAGGACAGCTGTCTGGTGCTGGGGTCGGGCGCGATGGAAAAGATCCACGAACGCTGGTTCCTCGAAACCATGCCCGAAACCGGTGTCGCTTATGAGAACCTCACCAACCGCTATGCGGGCCTGCATGTGGCCGGCCCCAACGCCAAGGCAATCATGGCGGCGGTGGCCCCGGGCATCAGCTTCGGCAGCGCAGATTTCCCGTTCCTGTCGGGCCGCGAGATGGACCTGGGCCCCTGCCCCGGCGCCTTTGTCATCCGGGTCTCTTACACCGGCGAATGCGGCTACGAGATCTACATGCCGATGGAATACCAGCGCACGCTGTTCGAGGAGATCCTGGCAGCGGGCGAACCCCACGGCCTGACCCTCGCAGGCGGCCACGCGCTGATGGCGCTGCGGCTGGAAAAAGGCTTTGCCGGCTGGAACATGGAGCTCACCTCCGACTACTACCCCCACGAAACCGCACTGGCGCGCTTTGTCCGCTACGGCAAGGGTGACTTCATCGGCCGCGAGGCTGCCTTGGCTGCCAAGGAGGCCGGGCCGCGGGAGTGCTTCGTGCAATTCGCCGTCGATACGGGCGAGGCCGACGCTTATGGCGGCGAGCCGGTGTTCTTGAATGGCAAGCTGGCCGGCTACACCAGCTCCGGCGGCTACGGTTACTGCGCAGACACCAGCCTGGCGCTTGGCTACCTCTATCCCGACACCATCGACCCAGCCGCCGAATACGAGATCGACATCGCCGCCAAGCGGTGCAAGGCGCGCCTGCTGACCGCCCCGCCCGTCGACCCCGAGGGCCTGCGCATGCGCAACTAACACGCCGTCATCACCGGAAGGGGCTGGGCCACCATCCTCACCGCATCCAGCCCCGCGAACCGGAGCAGTGCCGCCTAGGCCTGCTCCGGTTCTTTTTTGTTACGGCCTGCGCTGCAGCGGCCCTGCTGGCGCCCGAAGGATATCCAGCTGGATTTCTGTGCGTGTTCTCCGTGCTGCCGCGTTAAGGGCGGCGGTGAAGCACCGTAAAGGGAATGAAAGCGTAAAAAAACTCCAAAACCGGCCTTCTTTTGCGTCGCATGGCGGCGCAGCCGCGGCCAGCCGCCACTGGTGGAATTCGCGAGGAAGGCGGAAACGGGTTGCCAGGCACTGACTGTAAGCAGCAGCTCATAAAAAAGCTGCCCGGCCATGGGGAGCCGGGCAGAATGACCTTATGCAGCTCCGCTGCCGCATAAGGCTGGGAGAATGTTCGCAGGTCAGGCGGCTGCGCCGTGGATCTCCTGCTTGCGGCGGGCCATGTAGTCCTTCAGCTGGTCCTCGATTGCCGCGTCGATAGGCGGCTTCTCATACTGGGCCAACATCTGCTTCCAGATCCCGTTGGCGCGCTGCGCGCTGTCCATGCTGCCGCGGTCGCTCCAGTTCTCGTAATTGTCCCAGTCGGACACCAGCGGCGTGTAGAAGGCGCTCTCATAGCGCTCCAGCGTGTGCTGGGTACCAAAGAAATGGCCGCAAGGCCCGACCTCGCGGATCGCGTCCAGGCCGATGGCGGCATCGGACACCTCGAACGGCTGCTGCGCCGCGGCCATCATCTGCAGCATCTCGGCATCGATGATCAGCTTCTCGAAAGAGGCCACCAGCCCGCCGCCAAGCCAGCCCGCGCCCTGGTTCAGCAGATGCACATGGCCGCTCATCGCGCCCCACAGCGACATCTGGCTTTCATAGGCCGCCTGCGCATCGACCGCGTTGGAGGCGGTCACATTGCTGGAGCGGAAGGGGATGCCGTAACGCCGCGCCAGCTGCCCGGTGGCCTGCGCCGCCAGCGTGTATTCCGGGGTGCCAAAGGCCGGTGAGCCGGTTTTCATGTCCACGTTGGACGTGAAGCCGCCATAGACAACCGGAGTGCCCGGGCGCACGCATTGCGCCAGTACGATACCAGACAGCGCTTCGGCGTTCTGCTGGGTCAGCGCGCCCGCAATGGTCACAGGCGACATCGCACCGGCCAGCGTGAACGGGGTGATGATCACGGGCTGGCCGTGCTTGGCCATCTCGATCAACCCCTCTCCCATCGGCCCGTCGATCTGCAGCGGCGAGTTGGTGTTGATCACGGTGGTAAACACCGGCTTGCCGATCAGGTCCTCGCGCGAGCAGCCGAGCGAGATTGCCGCCATTTCCAGCCCGTCACGGGCGCGGTCGGCGCCCAGCCCCCAGGGTTGCCAGTTTTTGTCGGTCAGGGTGATCTGCGCGAAATGCAGGTCCAGATGGCGGCTTTCCTGTGGCAGGTCCAGCGCCTCGAACGGGCCGCCGCCTTCTTGATGCAGGATATTCAGGCTCTGCACCAGCTTAATGAAATCGCACATCTCCGCATAGGTGCCCTGCCGCCGCCCCTTGTCGAGATCCGAGACAAAGGCCGGGCCGCCAACTGAGGCAAAGATCGCGCAATCATCGCCTAGCTGTACATTGCGCTCCGGGTTGCGCGCGTGCAGCGTGAACGACGACGGCGGCAGCTTCAGCTTCTCATCCACCAGCCCGCGGTCGAGCCAGACCATCTCCTCGCTGTGGTCCACCTTGGCCCCGGCTTCCTGCAGATAGCGCCGCGCTTCTGGGTCCAACACTTTGACGCCGATTTCCTCCAGAATCGTCAGCGAGGCCTCGTGGATCGCCTCTATCTGATCGGTGCTCAGCACGTTTGTGGGGGCGGTGCGGTAGCGGACCTGGGTCCAGGGTGATTGGGTTACAGCGCCGCCGCTGCGGTCCGGCCGGGCGCCGCCGCGGGCGCGTCTGCGTGCAGAGGTTCGGGTCATGGCTACCTTCCTGCGGAGAGCTATCTACTGTTCAACTGTACAATAGATAAGCATGGAAGTTCGCCCCATGCAATCTTTATTGTTCGAATGTACAATAAAGTACCCAACCGCCTGTCCGGGTCAGCCAAGTGCCGCCCATGCATTCCCGGACTCGCCGCTCACAGTGATCATCCAATTCCGGAAGCGCGGTCCATACGGCAAGCCAGCGCCGCGGGGGGTGGTTACTAGCGCCAAGCACCAGCCGGTGGAAACAACCGCCGGCACTGGCGCTACCAGACGGCCGGCCGCCAGATCATGATCCAGGTACGGCCTGCGGCCCATGGTGATTCCCAGACCTTCCTTGGCCGCTTTCAGGCAGCTGGAGCACATGTCCAGCTCCAAGTAGCGGGCATTGCGGTGATCCGCGACCCTCTGCGCCTCGAACCAGGACTTCCATTCCTCATCTTCCGACAGGCTGGCGATCAGGGTGTGCTGCAGCAGGTCCTCCGGGCTTTCGATCTGCCTGTGCGCTGCCAGATACTCCGGCGCCGCCACTGGCACGATATCATCGGAAAACAGCACCACAGCATTCTCCGGCACGTTCTCCTTCGGCAGATAGGCCAGGGCAAAATCCGCCTCCCGGTTCAAACCGTCTCCCGCCAGTTCGGAGGTGCTCAGCCGGACGGCAATATCGGAGTGCTTCTGATGAAAATCCCCCAGCTGCGGAATCAGCCACACATCGGCCAGCGATGGGAACAGGTTCAGCGTCAGCTGCGACCGCCCGGTTGAGCGCGCCAGCACATCTGTCGCCATCTCGATCCCATCCAGCGCAACACTTAGGCGTTCGAAATAGGCCTGGCCTTCTTCACGCAGGATCAGCCGGTTGTTGCGCCGGATGAACAGCGGCATGGCGATGAAATCCTCCAGCGCCTTGACCTGGTGACTGACCGCCGAGGCTGAAATGCCCAGCTCCTCCGCCGCCAGCTGGAAATTGCAATGGCGCGCAGCCGCCTCAAAGGCCTTGACTGCCGCAAAGGGGGGAAGCCGTCTTTTCATGGTTCAATCCGCCGGTATTCAGGACCCATCCAATGTGACGCCAAGCGCCTGATTTCTCAATGGAAGACTTAAATTGAGCCACCGCTGAATTTTTTTGCCCTGTCGGGCAGGGCCGGTGCCGCGCCATCATCATCCGGTAAACTTCCCAGCAGAACGAAGCCCGGAACGGGCGCCGGAGACGATGCAGTATTCAGTCACATCTTTGGTGAAACAGGCCTTGCGCGGCCACCGGGGCTGGCCCGAGGCCTTCCGCCACCCGGAGCCCCGGAAGCACTATGACGTGGTGATCATCGGCGGCGGCGGCCACGGGCTGGCAACCGCCTATTACCTGGCCAAAGAGCACGGCATCACCAATGTGGCGGTGCTGGAAAAAGGCTGGATCGGCAGCGGCAACACCGGCCGCAACACCACCATCGTGCGCTCCAATTACCTGCTGAACAGCGAAATTCCCCTGCTGGAATGGTCGCTGAAACTGTGGGAAGGCCTCAGCGAGGAGCTGAACTACAACGTAATGTTCTCCCAGCGCGGCGTTCTGGACATCTTCCACACCGACGGCCAGCGCGACGAGGCGGTGCGCCGCGGCAATGCGATGATCATGAACGGCGTCGATGCGGTGATGCTGGACCGCCGCCAGGTGCTGGAGATGATGCCGCTGGTGGACGCAAACAACGGCCGCTTCCCGGTGCTGGGCGGGCTGCTGCAGCCGCGCGCCGGCAGCGCGCGCCACGACGCCGTGGTCTGGGGCTATGCCCGCGCCGCCGACCGGCTGGGCGTCGACATCATCCAGAACTGCGAGGTCACCGGCTTTGAACGAGACGCCAGCGGCCGCATGACCGGGGTAGAGACCAGCCGCGGCCGGATCGGTGCGGGCAAGGTCGCGGTCTGCGTGGCGGGCCACACCAGCCAGGTGATGCAGATGGCCGACATCAAGCTGCCGGTGGAAAGCCACAAGCTGCAGGCCTTCGTCTCCGAGGCGGTGAAACCCTGCGTCGACACCGTCGCCACCTTTGGCGTCGGCCATCTGTATGTCAGCCAGTCCGACAAGGGCGGCCTGGTCTTCGGCGGCATGCTGGACGGCTATAACAGCTTTGCGCAGCGCGGCAACCTGCCGATTGTCGAGGACGTGGCCGAAGCAATGATGATGTTCCTGCCCAGCTTGGGCCGGGTGCGCCTGCTGCGCCATTGGGCCGGCGTGGTCGACATGACCATGGACGGCTCCCCCTACATCTGCAAGACGCCGGTCGAGGGACTCTATCTGAACGGAGGCTGGAACTACACCGGCTTCAAGGCAATCCCCGGCGCCGCCTGGTGCTTTGCCCATACCGTCGCGAACGATGCGCCGCACAAGTACAACGCGCCGTTCCACCTTGACCGTTTTGCCGAAGGCCGCCCGGTGGATGCCACTGGCGGCGGTCCCTTCCCCAACCACCACTGAGGAGGGCTGACACCCCATGCGCATCCCCTGCCCGCTGTGCGGCGACCGCCCGCTGGAAGAATTCATCTATCGCGGCGACGCCACCCTCACCCGCCCCGCCGCAGACGCCCCGATGGGGGCCTGGGTCGATTACGTCTACCTGCGCGACAACCCCAAGGGCCCCCACCGCGAACACTGGCGCCACGCCCAGGGCTGCGGCGGCTGGCTGGTTGTGGACCGCAACACCGTCACCCATGAAATCACTCAGGCCATTCAGGCCCGCCCCGGCGGGGAGGTCCAGCGATGACCCGCCAGACCCACCGGCTAAACGGCGCTGGAAGCCGCCTCGACCGCAGCAAGCCCATCAGCTTCACCTTCGACGGCAAGCGCTACAGCGGCTACGAGGGCGACACACTCGCCTCTGCCCTCTTGGCCAATGGCGTCCGCCTGGTCGCGCGCAGCTTCAAGTACCACCGCCCGCGCGGCATCTTCACCTGCGACCCGCATGAACCCAGCGCCCTGGTGCAGCTGCGCAGCGGCGCCCGGCAGGAACCCAACATTCCGGCCACGATGGTTGAGCTCTATGATGGGCTGGAGGCCACCAGTCAGAACCGCTGGCCCTCGCTGCGCTATGACCTCTTGTCGGTGAACCAGCTGTTTTCGCCGTTCTTTGCCGCCGGGTTCTACTACAAGACCTTCAAATGGCCCGCAAAATTCTGGACCAATCTCTATGAGCCGGTGATCCGCCGCGCCGCAGGCATGGGCCGCCTGTCCGGCGGCATCGATCCCGACACCTATGAAAAGATCCACCACCACTGCGATATTCTCGTGATCGGCGGCGGTGGCGCGGGCATCAGCGCCGCCCGCGCTGCGGCCCAAAGCGGCGCCCGGGTGACCCTGGTGGAGGAACACGCCCGTCTTGGCGGTTTTGACAGCACCGGCCTGGAACAGGACATCGCCGAACTGGAGGCGTTGGAGAACGTCCGCATCCTGCCCCGCACGATGGTGTTCGGCTGGTATGACAACAACACCTTCGGCGCGGTTGAGCAGGTCTCTGATCACTTGCCCGTCCCCGCCGCTCACCAGCCGCGCCAGCGGATGTGGAAGATCGTGGCCCCCCAGGTGATCCTGGCCACCGGCGCCCATGAACGCTCGCTGGTCTTTGGCAACAACGACCGCCCCGGCGTGATGCTCGCCTCCGCCGCGGAGCGCTACTTGCGCGACTACGGCGTCCGCACCGGAAGCCGCGCGGTGATCTTCACCACCAACGACAGCACCACAGGCCTAGTCAAGGCGCTGGGGGCGGCTGGTGTCACCGTCGCCGCGGTGGCAGATGCCCGCAACGGCGATGAGATCGAAACCGTGCATGGCCGCACCACAGTCACGGGCGTCACCCTGCGCCAGAAGGACGGCAGCCGCCGCACCGTGGATTGCGATACGGTCTGCGTCTCAGGCGGCTGGAACCCGGCGGTGCAGCTGCTGGCACAGCGCGGCCAGAAACCGCACTGGAGCGAAAACCTGCAAGCCTTCCTGCCGCAGGAGATGGCGGGCGCGGATTTCCTTTGCACCGGCAGCCTCGTCGGGCTTGAGGCCCACGAAGATTGCCAGACCCACGGCCGCATAGCGGGCGAGGCCGCCGGCAAACGCTTTGCCGCCCCGGACAGCGCAAGCCTGGCGGACTACCACAACTATCTGGAGGCCAGCGAACAGCGCGCCGCCAAATTCGCCTACTTCGAGTCCAGCACCGGGAAGTCAAAGAAATTCATAGATTTGCAGCATGACGTGACTGCGGGCGACGTCTCGCTGGCCACCCGCGAGGGCTACCGCTCGGTCGAGCATGTCAAACGCTACACCACCCTTGGCATGGCAACCGATCAGGGCAAGACCTCCAACATCCACGGCATCGCCGCGATGTCCAAGGCACTGGACAAGCCGATGAGCCAGGTCGGCACCACCGGCTTCCGCCCGCCCTACCGGCCGGTCAGCCTCGGCGCGCTGGCGGGCCGTTCCCGCGGCAAGCACTGGCGCCCCATCCTGCGAACCCCGCTGCATGGCTGGGTCGAGGACAAAGGCGGTGTGTTCATCGAATCCGGCCTCTGGCACCGCAGCCAGTATTTCCCCAAGCCGGGCGAGACTATGAGCCAAGCCATCAGCCGCGAGGTTCAGGCCGTACGCAGCGCGGTGGGCTTCTGCGATGTCTCCACCCTGGGCAAGATCGACCTGCAAGGCCCCGATGCTGCGGCCTTTCTCGACCGGGTCTACAGCAACGGCTTCGCCAAGCTGCCGGTGGGCAAGTCCCGCTACGGGCTGATGCTGCGCGAGGACGGCATCGTGATGGACGACGGCACCGTTTCGAGGCTGGCTGAGGATCACTACTTCATCACCACCACATCGGCAGAATCCGATAGTGTTATCAGCCATCTGGAATACTGCCATCAGGTACTCTGGCCGGAGCTGGACGTTGTTTTTGCCGATGCGGGCGAGGATTGGGCGGGCATCGCCCTGGCAGGCCCCCGCGCCCGCGACGTGCTGGCCCGGATCGCCCCGGAGATGGATGTAAGCAACGCCGCTCTGCCCTTCCTGGCCGCGCGCGAATGCACCGTGTTGGACGGCGTGCCCGCCCGGCTGTTCCGGATCTCTTTCTCGGGCGAGCTGGCCTATGAAATATATGTGCCCTCCCCCTATGGCCGCCCCCTGGCCGAGGCGCTGGAGCGCGAAGGCGCCGAGTTCGGCATAACGCCTTATGGGGTCGAGGCGCTGGACGTGCTGCGCATCGAAAAAGGGCATGTCAGCTCGGAGCTGAATAAATTCACCACCGCGGCGGACCTGGGACTTGGCATGCTGATGTCCGCCAAGAAAGACTTCATCGGCCGCGCCCTCAGCAGCCGCCCTGGGCTGACCGACCCCGACCGCGAGGTTGTGGTGGGGCTGAAACCTCTGGACCCTTCGCACAGCTTCCGCCAGGGCGCCCATATCACTGCCAGTGGCGCCCCCCTCGCACCAGAGAATGACGACGGCTACATCACCTCCGCAGCCTGGAGCCCGACGATGGAAAGCTGTATCGCAATCGCTCTGGTGCGGCGCGGCCGCGAGCGGCTCGGCGAAGTGGTTGAGATCATCGACCCCCTGCACGGCGAAGACCCCGTCCCGGCCACCATCGTGTCCCACCATTTCTATGATCCGGAGAATACCCGTGTGCGCAGCTGAAGCCCGCCCCCCGTTCTGCCTCGAAGGTCTGGAACTGACCGGCGTCCCTTCCGCCCAGCCCGCCGGCGTCGTGGCCCGGATCGTGACCGGCACCACCGTGTTGCGGATCATGCCCTTCCACGGCAAGGCGACTGCAACCGGTGCCGCATTGACGCCCTTCGGCTTCACCAACCTGCCCGGCCCGGGGCGCTTTGCTGAGGCCAGCGAAAACCGCCTGGCCTGGGCAGCCGGCAACTGCTGGCACCTGATCAGCCCGCACCCTGCTCTGGTGCTGGAACAAGAGCTGAAACAGGTGCTTGCCGGGCTGGCCGCCGTCAGCAGCGCCGGCGGCGGGTTCCTTCGCCTGCGGATCAGCGGCACCGCCGCCTGCGCCCTGATGGCCAAGGGCTGCGTGCTGGACTTGGACCGGTTTGTACCCGGCCGCAGCGCTGTCAGTTTGATGGCGCACACGAAAATTCACCTGCACCGCTGCGCGGACGCAGAGTTCGACCTTCTGATCCCCGCCAGCCACGCCGCCAGTTTCTGGGAGTGGCTCACCATGTCCGCCGCCGAATTCGGACTGGCGGTGCAGACGACCGCGGCTGCCGTATTGGAAGACGGGGCCCCGCTGCCGGCAGCCCTCTCCGCCTGACGCGGCAGCAGCTATCCAGCAGTCCTACTGAAAGAAAAGGCCGCCAGGAGTGAACACGGCGGCCTTTTATGGTATCCGCGGCTTCCTTTGGCTATGCCTCGAACTCCTCCCACGGGTAATGGGAAAGCAGCTCCCAGCCGGTCTCGGTCACATGGATCATCTGCTCCAGCTTCACCCCTTCCATCGCGCCTTCCTCACCGATGTAGGATTCAACCGCCAGCACCATGCCCGGCTCCACCACCCCGTCATAGCCGTATTCCTCCAAGTCTTCGCGGTAGGGTAAAGACGGGTACTCATCACACAGCCCGACCCCATGCGCCAGGCAACCATAGCGGTTCTTCTTGAACCGGTCTGGGATGGGCCAGGATTTCTCGGCAATCTCCCGGTAGGACATGCCGGGCCTGATCACCTCCATGTTGAACTCCACCTGCTCGCGCGCCAGCTGATACAGTTCCGCCTGCTCCCGCGACCAGACATCGCCGCATACCCAGGCACGGGAAATATCCGCGCAATAGCCGTAGGGCCCGACCAGGTCGGTATCGAAGGACACCATGTCGCCCGCCTCGATCACCCGCATTGAGCTTTCGTGGAACCAGGGATTGGTGCGCGGACCAGAGGCCAGCAAGCGGGTTTCAATCCACTCGCCGCCTTCGGCAATATTGACCGCATGCAGCTTGGCCCACAGGGCATTTTCGGTTATGCCCGGCCGCAGCGCATCGCGCATCGCATGCATCCCCTTGTCGGCGACCGCAATCGCCGCCTTCATCAGTTCCAGTTCCCCCGGCGACTTGATCGAACGCGCCACCTCGGCCACGCTCTGGCCGTCTACGATCTCGAACCCCAGGCCCTGAATGGCGCTGCCGCCCAGATGCGACAGCCGGTCGATCGCCAGCCGCTTCTCACCTGGACAGTAGCGGGCCATCAGCCCGCCGATCTGGGTGCCAAAGGCCTCGGCCCATTCTTCCATCCGGTTGCCGGCGGCAAAGAAGTAATGCGCTTTCATCACCCCGTATTTGTCCACCGTCGGCAGACCTTCCGCCAGGAAGGGCATATCGGCGTAATCCAGCAAGGTCACCGGCCCGTCGGCGGGCACAAACACACAGCGGGTCTCGAAATGCATGCACCATATCTGCATGTTGGTGCAGTCGGTGGCGTATCGGGTATTGATCGGGTCCAGCAGCAGGAGCGCCGGCACGTCCTGCCGCTGCATTTCCGATTGCAGCCGCCCCAGCCGGTAACGGCGCACATCGTCCAGGTCGGCAGGCGCGTCGGAATGGTCCAGCGCACCGTGCTGCACAGGCCCTTCTTGCCGGTCCATCCGTACCGGCCATCTGCGATCGTGGTTGCTGATCACTTTATTCTTGGGCATCCCAGCCTCCTCACAGTTTGTTCCAGCCTGATTGCAATGGCGCCAGCCAGCCCGTTGGCCCGGCCGGCTGGCAGGTTTCACGGCCCGGCAGAGCCGTCACCGGAGTGGATCAGCCCCGTTTGCGCAAAAGCCGCAACTTGGACAGGAAATCCTCTTTGTTGTGATAAGCCCCGCACAGACGGCGGTGGCCCTCGTAGGCTTCCCGCGCGTGCAGCACCCGCCAGTTGTCGAACAGCACCACCGTACCGGGACGCAGGCCGAACCGCAGCTGGTAAGCGCGGTTATTGATCAGGCTGTTGAACAGCTTCAGGCTCCTGTAGAAAGCCGCCTGAAGGCTGTCCTCCAGCCGGAACGGCGCCCGGTCATAGTTGTTGTAGGTGATTTTGCGCAGGCCGCCGTAGCGATCCAGACCGATGACCGGGTTTTCCGCCATTAGATGCACCCCGTCGCCCTTGTACTGCGCTGGCACCGGCACCTTGGCCAGCACCTCAAAGGCCTCGGGGTCCTGTTCCCGGATGTCCTTTGCCACCTTGAAGGCATCGACAAAGATGCTCTCGCCGCCGGTGCCGTCGAACTCTAGGCAGTGGAACGCCTGGTAACCGGGAGAGTCGATGGCATAGGTGCCATCGGTGTGCGGGCCGATTTCCACTGTCGAATAAGCGGTATCAGCAAAGGCCTTGTTGGCGGTGAAATCCCAGAACCCGCCAAAAATGGTCTGGCGGATATAGCCAACCCGCTTCAGCAGTTCCTCGGTGGCCTCCGGCGTGGCCGGGACGCCGGTCACCAGCGCAAACCCGTGGCGGTCGACGAGATCCAGCCACTCCGCCAAGCCGCTGCTGTCCTCCGCCATCACCGCAGCGTGGGGCACCTCCGGCAGCCCGCCCTCCAGATCTGCCGCCACCCACAGGCTCTTCGGGCGGTCTTCCTGCCACAGGCCCGGCTCTGCCATCGCCTCCAGGAAGGATACTGGGTACTCGCTTTCGTCAGCCTCCTGCGGCCAGGCAACGTAAACCGTCCCGGCCTCCAGCCGCGCGGAAACAGGCGCCAAATCAGCGGGAATTGCAAAGGTGTCAACTGACCGCTGCTGCGATTCCGGATTCATGCTGCGGGCACTATGGCAGTGGTCGCGCAGCCAAACCGCCGGATAGCGGGTGACCCGGCCGGTGCCGGTCCAGCAAATTTCCAGTTGCGTGCCAGACACCTGAAGAGATTCGATTTTGACAGACATCCCGTGCTCCTGTTTGCAATTCCAACTGTGCCGCTCCAAACTATTGTACACATGTACAGCTAACGTCAAGACTTACTGTCCAACTGTACAATTGAGTATTTTTCGGCAGCGGGCAAATGGTTTGCACTTCCCGCCGATTGCTGTACAAGTATTCAATTACCAGGAAGCAGGCAGGGATGTATCAATCTTGGCCAACCAGAAGAGACAGCGCCTCAACCCCGAGGACCGGCGTCGGCTGATGCTGCAAGGAGCCAGGGATTCGCTTGCAAAATACGGCGCCCAAGGCACTGGTGTCCGGGAAATCTGCAAGGACCTGGGGGTTTCCCCGGGCCTGCTTACCCACTACTTCGACGGCAAGGACAGCCTGTTTCTCGAGGCTTACCAGGACATGGCAAGGCAATACCTTGCCGAAGTCCGCGCAATCACCGGCAACACAGAACTGAGCGCCGAAGAGCGGCTGAAACAACTGTTTCAGCTGTACTTTTCAAACGAATGGTCAAACGACGGCGTTATTGGAACCTACACAGGTTTCTGGAGTCTTTCACAGACAAACCCGGCTTTAAAATCTGCCTTCGAGGAAACGTTTCAGGAGCAGCGGGCAGCCTTCGAACTCCTCATTCAAGGCCTTATCGAAGAACGCAGTATTTTTGTAGATTCGCATACTTTCGCTACTTTCCTATTGGTATTCCTCGAAGGTGTCTGGTTTGAAAGCTGCTTGAACCCAAAGGCTGTCGACAAGGCAAGAATTCAGGTGTTCTGCTGGGATTGGCTGGAATGTTACTTGGCCGCTAAAAGCACAGCCCCTGCCTGACATGTTCCATCGTCTGGACCCGTGCTGGTGCCACAGTTGCGCAGCCTGCTTAGTACTAATTGGTTCAGGTTCAACGATGCCAATCACTGCGACGTAGAGAATTACCAGACTTTACCTGCTTGCAATTAGTCTGGTCTTCCAATTGGACGCTTGGTTCGCGTCTCGTTTGCCTGACATGGCTGCAGCGAAAGGCGGTTTGCGCTGCGCCGATTTCCGCGGGCCCGAATGACCGCAAACAGGAAGTTCGCCACACAGCCGAAAGTCTCGCGCTGCAGGAGCGAGGGGTTTCTGCGGCAGCAATAGCTGCAAGGGCCAAAGGCGGGTCTGTCCCGCAGTGTGTGAATTCACCCAGCATCAGATTTCGGCGTCTCAGCGAATGTCCGCAATTGCGGCCGCAGTGCAGCGAAGGAACGCAGTGGCCAACGGCAACAAAGGGCCGATCAGGTTCCGAAGGGCGAAGACGGTTCGCAACTTTGCAGCGGCGGCTTCCTGCGCATCGCGCCCCCTGAAGCGGTCCGCAGCATTGGCAGTAGCTCGCCGGGTTCGGTGAGTGGCCGCTTTTGGTGAGATGGCCCGAAAATTTTGCACCGGCAGCATCCTTGCCGCGTCACACCAAGTCTATGACCGCTTCGGGCTGCCTGCTGTCTTGGAGCAGGCTGATGTGAAACTCTATCTTTTCACTGTTGCAGAAAGCGGCGGCTGCCCCCATCGCCGTGCATGAAGCTACCTGGCCCCCGAATATGCAGGCACAGCAAAACGAAAGAGCCTGTCCTCTGTTTCCGCAATGCATTCGGCCTCGGCCACAATGCTCCAACCCAGATATAGAAAAGGCGCCCGCCGGGCGCCCTATATGTAGATCCTGGTGAGAACTCGTGCCGAAACGGTGGGAACTGGATCAAGATTTACAATGTAAATCTTGATCGAGTTTCCACTGGCTCTAAATTTACTGATTAAAAATCAAATAGTTATGCGACCACCCATTCTCCGTTCGGCTCGAGTTCCCACCAGAATTGGCACGAGTTACCACCGAAACCACTGCGTCCGCCAAAAGAAAAGGGCCCGCAAAGCGGACCCTCGAAACGGCAAATCCTGATTTCGCTATTTGCTATTCGGCACCTACAGCATCTGTCAGAGATACCAGAACTTGCGACAATCCTGGTGGCGTGTCCCGGCGCCACGCAGCGGTTTCACCTGACAGTATTCCGTAGACCAAGTTGAGCGTTGTCCCAGCACCGCGCTGGCAGGCATATGCGATTGTGTGCAGTTCCTTTCCGGTTTCCGATGCCACCGGGAGCGCGTTGAGCGTCTCGAGGAATGTGTCGAGATGGCGCCGCGAGAAGACAACATTCCGCACAGCGCCAGGTTTATCGCGAGGAACCAAAGGGCGAATGATCCCGCCAGCGTAGAGAGTTTGGAACTGGTTCTTGGATGCGCCAATATAGGCCGGGACGTCCTTCATCTCGATGGCAGTCTGGAAATCAGCAATCAATCCGGTGATCTCCTGGGCATCGAACCGCAACAGACCACATTCGGCATGGGTCGCCCCCGCAGGTATCTTCCCCAATTTTTGCAACATCCGGGACATGCGAACACGGGGAATACTGGTTTCCTCGCTCAGGCTATGGACAGAGTGGTACCGGCGTTCCTTGATTTCGTATCCAAGTACCGTGTCACCTCGGCTTAGTGCGTCATGCTTGATAATGTGGTTGCGCAACAGATCCCGTACCGGGCCGGGGTCAATTGCGTTGCAGCGGCGGTCCAGCCAATCGAAAAGGGGGCCATACTTTGCAAGCGGCCCAGCTTGAACCGCAGTCGCCGGAGATCTGCGGCGGATAGTGTCGAGAGCCTCGGTCACGGCACCTGCGCCTTCCCGATAAATAGCAAAGCCAATGTCGGCAGCCGCTTCCTGATCATTTGCGCGGAGCTTGTGAGGGCGCACCTTGTGACCATGCTCCAACACCGCGCCCATCATCATGGAGGTCTCAAGAACCTGTTGGACTGTTTGACCGGCCAGCCACTTTGGTTCTTCCCGTGGTCCGTGCAAGCGGTTGTCCAGCCAGGCCAGATACTCAGGCTGGTCCCCGTCACAGGGTGTGACTGCACCTGCTCCCGGCGCGACCAGTCCATCCCGCAGATCGAACCCTTTCTGGGTAATCCGACAGAGCGATGTGTTATGATGGACGCATCGGTGGGCCGGTGCAAAACACCAGATCAGCTGTTGCCGCCATGCGTATGGGCTGCCGTCCTCGGCAAGGCAGACAGGACAGTACTTGTCTGCTTGCCGCACAACGAAGGTTTTCGCCATTTTCGCACCACGAAATTCGACGTGGTCTTTCTTCCCTGTCAGAGCAGCAGATTTCAGGATTTCGGCGTCACCGCCGGTGGCGCTGGCAAACGCTTCGACGGCTTCGTGGCGGCCCATCAGGAAATTCTCGACTGGGATGCGGAGATCATTCAACAGCCGTCTCATGCCCTTTCCAGTGTGGACCGCAGAAAGGCGAGCCGCATAAGACAGAAGGGTTTCCCGCAGATCGAAAGGGATGTAGGGCCTTAAGGTGCTCATCGGACCCACCCCATGCTTTCCAGGTTCTCGCGAATGTTGGACCAATCACCACTGGCAAATGGAGCGGGCTCTCGTCCGAGATGAAGCTTTTCGAAACAGAGGGCTGCATCGCTCAGATCAACGGCCCTCCTGTTCATGATCATGGCACGGCGCAGGGTCTGTTTGGCGAGGCGAATGCTCCGGCCGGCATCGCCATTTTCTGCAAACAGAACGCGCTCCGCGAAGCACATTTCCGCTGGCAGATCGAGCCCGAGATGCTGGGCACATTTTGCGACGCAAAGGCCGAAACGATGTGCCTCACCAGACCCTTCCTGAATGCGCCGCAGGCGCATTTTGATAAACCGCCGGTCTGTTTCTGGGTCTGACAAGACCCCCTCGTAAAGCTTCTGAACACCGGAGAGAATGACCGCCACGGAGTTGTCGCCCTGCAACAGGTTCTTCATCGTCTGAACCGCGCCTTCAGTGTCCCTGCCGCTGCCCTTCCGAAGAAGATGATGAGCTTCATCGATCACGAGAAGGCTCACCCCGCACACAGACATGCGGTGGCGCGCCACCTCCCAGGCCTCGTCGCCGTGAATGTTCGACTTCATCTTTGTATAGCCGGTTCGTTCTGCGATCGTGATGGCAAGGCTCTTAATAGTCGCGGCAGGCTTCACTGTTTCGAACAGCGTATTCCCTTCGGATGTCTCAGAAATCACTGAGAACGCTGGATTGGTGCGCAGCATGCGCCGCAAAAGCGACGACTTGCCCGAACCGGAATCCCCTATCAGCATCAGCCCAGCGGTCTCACCATTCAACGGGTCGCGAACCGGCGTGGCGGTCAACGCCCCGGCCCCATCGATGGTAAAGATATCTGTCAGGCAGTCGGCCAGTGCCTCGTCGCGATCGAGCCGAAAATACCTGTCAGCAAGCCAAGTTTGCAGGTTGGAAACATCGGGAGCGGCAGTGCATGTGGGTTGGATATTATTCATCTTGGATTACTCCATCAGGTCGTCGTCGGGGTTTTCGGAAGTTTGGGGGGTCGTGGCCGCGGCGCCGTTGTCCGCGTTTAATGTGTGCGGTGCCTTAGCGGGCTGAACCTTTCCAGCGAACAGATCCTCTGCTGGGCCAGCCAAATGACGGCGCTCGGCTGTATCCGTGAACTGGGAAAAATACGTTTCCGCATTCGCCAGATCCTGTGCCTCCCGAGGGCGGGCGTAGAGTTTGTTCAGGCACTTCAACCGGTTGGAACGCTTGTCCAGTCCGTGGATCAAGCGCAAGCGCGCCTCTTCGGCTTCTGGATTGATTTCGTTGCGTTCAACAAGCCATTCACGCAGATCATCATCTGTCTTGCCGATCCATTCTTCGTCGGCAGCCGTGACAGTTGTCCAATCGCCCTTGTCGTAGCGCACTTCGATGGCTCCGACATCGCCGTGCCAATAGCAAATCTCGGCGGTCTCAGGTCCTTTGTCGAGGAACCGCTTTATTACAAAGTCTGTCTGATAGTTCAGACACATCATCCGAATGCCATGCCGCCCGGACTTCCGTGTCACCCGGGTGCCAAAAGCAAGGCGCATCTCACGGTTTGATAACTGGTGTGGACGGATATCGGCGGTGGCCCGCTCCCAGGCCTGCAGCGGAGTGATGCCAAGCCCTGAATGCCGATCATTGTGATAGGCATCAACTGTCCAGCGAACCAGCCAAGAGAGGAATTCCTCCACCGTCAGGGTTGCCCTTTCAGCAGGGTCGTTGCTGCCCCTCTCCACAGGGTGGGAGAAGTTCCGGCCTGAAAACCGCGCCAGGAGTTTGCGATGGATAGTTCGGAACACACGCTCGATAAACGGCTTCAGCCAAGGTTTTCCGGCAGGTGCCCCCAGGTTGGTAATCCCCAAGGATGCAAGGATGTGATACGCTTCATCTGAAATGTACTTACCAGCCCGATCGAGTATGAGCTCCTCCACCTTGCCGTGCTGATACCAATCGTGCTCGCAGCCGAGTTCGTCCGAGATACGGGACTTGTCGGTGTAAATCATTTCGAGGGTCTGGCGCAGCGGATCCGCGATCCCCTCTGGAACGATCTGCAAAGCCAACAAGCAGCGAGTGTGAACGTCGATGGCCGCCGAGATGACAACTCGCCGGCGGCCTCCATCAAGTCCAAGCGCCTTTTTTTCGTCAGGTGTCAGATATTCAAAAAGACCTGTGATCTTCATCAATAGGGTCAGGTCGATCGTGTATTCGTCGATTTCGACCCTTTCCAGTGCGCGGGACGTTTCGACTCCAACCCCTAATGCATGCAAGTCTTTGTATGCATCATCAATTCCGTGAGAACGCCCGGCGTGGGCAGCATACCCCATTCGCCTCGCCTGCTTCTGGACGTAACTGTAGCCCGGCATGGGCAGTAATGGTTGCGGAGGGGTTTGTGAAAAACGGCGGGAGTTTTCCGCCTGAATGGCCGCACGCACGCTATCCTTCAGCGCTGAGAAATCCAGTCGCTCCCTGTCGACCAGGGCGTCAATAATGTCAGCAACGAAATCGTCGAGTTCGCTCGGATAAGGCGTGTTGCCGCCGCAATTGCGGTATTTGTCAAACAGGCCATCTTCGCCCTTCGATTTCCACGTCCGAAACCAGTTGTAAAACGACTGACCACCATTGCTGCCGCCGCGCAACTTGAGCTTGAACTGGTGCTCTGGCCGCTGAAGAGAGCCATAAACTGCACGCTTTCCGTTTCGCGCCTTAGGCTCTCCCAGTTCAGCAACGAGCTTTGCGTGAATGCTCCGTGCTCGAGACGTAATCAGCTCGGCAAAGCGTTCAAACTCGGCCCGGCGCCCCTGGAACATGTCCTCGGCTATCAATTCTTCCGCGGCCAGGGCATGAGCCTTCTTGACCAGCATACGTGAGGTCTCGTCGCGGGTTCGCCAATGCCGACGGATTGTTTGCTTGTCGAGTACTATCACTTTGGGGCGCTGGATTACGACCAACTGCCCATAGTTGTTTTCGTTTGCGACCCGCTCGTGCGTGAGCATACTAGGCTTTCGCTCATGCACCTCGCCGGTATCGGGATCCACCCATTCCTCCCAAAGGACGAGATACCCCTCTTCACGCTGTTCAATGACTTCAGCGTGCCGGGGACCGATGCGGAACCGGCAACGCGGTTCCAGCAGGTATCGGTATTTTTTGAATGGGGCCGCCATCAGTGGATCGCTTTCCCGGAGATCACTGTTGCCGCGCCAATACGTTCATTTGAGGCGACCTTTGCCAAACCTTTGTGTATGGCGCGAACAACACTGTAGAAGCCAGCTGGGCCGATACCGCTTTCCGCCAGAAACTGGCGGATCATTGTTGGCGTCCTGAGCGATTTCAGAGCTTCAGCCACAGCTTCGTCCATGACTGGTTCCGGAAACCGCGCGGAATGAAAAAGCTTGGCGTTGTGAAATTCTATTGGGTCGATGTTCTGCTCGGTCACAACACACAATTCGTCGGCTACTGCAGGGATTGCGGCATCGGCGACGGCCAGCATTTCAGCGCGGAACTCATACCTTTCTGCAAACTTTTTGGGCTTCACAGCCAATGCAATGCGCTTGCCACTCTTCAAAGTCAGGCGGAAATCGAGCCAGTGCGGAGCAGTCGCGCCAGAGAGCTTGCGGACCAGCACAGGAGCCAGCTGTTCCTCTAGATCGAGAAAACCAGGCCGATAGATGCAGCACAGCGAGGCTTGATATTCCAGATAGCTGCCGAAGCCGAAGGCTTGCTGGCGGCCGTCTGCTGCCGTGAAGGTCGTTTGGCCAACCCAATGGTAGGGAGAGCGTTTGACGATTTTGCGGTGCCCGCGGCCGGGGCGATAATTGTCATCGTAGTTCATTTCAGATCACTCTTGGACACACCTTCTCCGTCTCCTGAAAGCTGGCGCTTTCAGGAGCTTGTAAGGTGTCAGTTGTCTTCAGGTTCGGCGGGGTGTGGCCGCCTTGGCGCTAGAGCACTAAGGTGTTCGTAGCCATTCGGCGGTCATCGCGCCGCTTCCAGAACCCCTTCGAGTTCCCTTTCTCACGCTGCCATTTGCATGCAGCGCGCCGGCTTTCTTGCTGTTGCCCAATGCGGGCTTTGAGTTTGAGCATGACTTCTCCGTTTCCAGGAAACTCAGTTCCTGAATTGACAAACATGCCGGGTAAACCGCTTGCACTTTCGTTTGAAGTGAATAGGCTTATGCCATGGAAACAGTCGGGATTCCCGGCTCACTCAAGCCCCATCCTCCGGATTGGGGCCTTCTTCTTTTCGGGTATTAATAGCTGGTCTGGGGCACTCCTTTTTGCCGTTTGAATGTATATTGGCCCGACTCCGGGAAAATCTTGAGTCGAAACAGCCACTTAACTGCCACTTGTCCACAACTTTGGAATCGAGCGACTGTCGCGGCCGTTCTCGGCGCCAGGAAATCTCCTCTCAGAACATTGATTTCAAAGAGAAACCTTCCGGGAAACAGCAACAATCCAGCACCTTGGGATTCGCCGCGAAACTAGGTCAGTTCCGGGCAGACCTCTGCTCCAACCGCTCGCCGCGCTCTAGCATCCGGATAATTGCACGCAGATCTAAGCGGTGCTCCTTGGTGAAAGCCCAGGCTATCGTGTCGCAGATTGCCTCTGCAGTTTCATCGCTGAGGCCACGTTCGCTTGCCTCTCTCATCGCAAAGCCGCACAGATCCCTTGCAGAAATTGGCTGCAATCTGATGGGTGGACATCGGCTCAGTATGGGGTCAGGCAACTGCCGCCAGTCATTTGAAGTCAAAATCCAGCCTATCCAACTCATGTCGCATTCCACCTGAAAATACGGGCAGGACCAGCGCCGGGCTGATTGCGGTTCAAAAAGCGGCAGCAGGGCATTTAGCAGATTGAAGGTGTGTCCCCCCTGGGAAGTCGGTTTCCCCGCCTTTTCCACCTCATCAATTATGACAAGCGGGTTCCCCACGCCATGTTCAAGGACCAGGTTTACTAGCCGCCCTGGCGCCGAATTACTCCAGCCTCGCTGACTTCCAACCAGTCCGAAACTGGCAGACTCGACCGTGGCGTCCAAAAACAGGTTTGGCACACCAATCAAGCTGGCTAAACGCCGAGCCCAAGCACTTTTACCTATTCCTGGCGGCCCATCGAGCAAAAGCGGTCGGATCCTAAGCCCCTGAGTATCAGAGCGCACCGCACTAAGCATTGAGTGCCACACTTGCTCGGTCGCAATCGCCAGCCAGGGGAACTCCGCATGAAGGCGCGCCGCAATCTCATCGGCATGGTTCTCAGATTTTAGTTGGATTATCTGAACACCATCCCTGCGCGCTTCAAGTCGCTTACGGTCTTCGGTTTTTAGACGGGAAATTGGAAGGCTTGCCCGGTACCGTTCGCTGATCAAACCGGCTCTGCGAGCAACACGCCGCCTTGCCTGATGCAAATAGAACTGCGACTTAGTCTGACCCGGGGAGGCATCGTCTTCCGGTATTTCTTGGCTTGTCTCGCCTGTCTGTTTGGCCTTGCGTTCTTGCAAACGCTGCAGGTGCTTGGAAAGGCGCTTTTCAATCCGGGGCGCAGCCATTTCTGGATCCGGGAACTTGCTATGAATGAACCTTATTTTGGACATGGTCTTTTCTCGTCAGGGCAAAGCAGGCGCAGCCTGCGGTATGAAGTTCGGCAGGGGTTGATGGTGTCAAAGAGGGCGGTATTCATCCGGAGAGGCCAGGATCGATCCAAAATCCGAGCGCAAATCTCAGCGCCGCAGAGCCTGCGTCCTCATTTTGACGCACGAAGCCAGGGGCATCCGCCTGCGCATGGCGAACTGGTTGTATCTGGGGTGAACCAGGAAGCACGGGGCTTCCCTGCTGAAAACAACAGAACATTGATTTTCTCACAGTTGAGTGGCCCGCTGCCCGGAACTGGGCAGCGGTGATCGCTCTTCGCTGAAACAAGGCACAACTCCGTCTGCGTGCCGCTCAAGGGAAGCTCCGAGCGAAACGTGACGGCTGACTTGGTCAACGTATGCTCCATCGCACCCGGGCGCTAAAACGTCCGAGCTGGATGCAGTCGTATTGGGGAAGACAGTCGCCGTCCTTGAAATCCGAGGCCGGATTTGCTATCGAACCAGTGCTACTTGGGTAGACGTTGATCTGCCTTGTGAACGCGTCCGGTCCTCTATTGAGATCCGGGCGTTTTCATTTTGAGGGGTCATTTCTGCATCGGCGTTTTTCCTGGATTAGTTGGGTTCAAAAAAGGCCGGCAGCCGAGCGGGAGCCCCTCTTCCGGCATTCGGGGAGGATAGCAATCTGCCCCCTATCCGGGAAGAATTTTTGTTGTTTTTATTCAACGTGATACAACGCAAATCAAAGTTCCGTTTTCACTCCCGGCCGCTAGATCAGCACCTTACAAATTGTGCCTGCGCCAGGTTGCGGCACAAGTTTCAGCAGTCCTTCTGGCCAAGCAGAAGTTCGAAAAGTGAAAGGCCGCTGCGTGTTTTCGCAAATGGTCTGGCCTCAAGGATAGGGAATGATCTGTCTCACGCGTTCCGGCTCATTGGTCTTCGCGAAATTCAGAGGCTGAATACGGCAGTCCGCAGCCACTGATTCGGTGAAGTTCGTTATGAGCAGGAACGGTGAACTGAACAGTACCCTGCGCCCGATCCGGGAGGATCAGCCGATATCGAACGGCGCCGCAGATGCGAAATTGGGGTTCACGTTCTTGGGGAGGGAAAATGATACACAAGCGTAGCGTAAGGAAGGTTTTTCAATTGTCATGAAATCTACCGGCGCATTCGGTTCGGGTGATTTCAGTTTCTTGGGTTTTCCTAGAGTAAGGTCACCACACCTATAGTGTGATATGATCACAATCCATTAATCCCAGGGCTGCACAGGTATCCCTAGGTGGAATACCTTACTCCTTGGAAAGATACCTTGGAGTACTCGAGGATTACGCTAGCCGATAGGAACCTTGCTTGGGGAGCTCATCAAAGCCAGTAGCCCTCAACTCTGGCTGTGTAAACAGGCTGGACATACGACGGTACTGACGGGCCGCCGCAATCACCGCAGAAAACGTTTGCAATGCAGCCGCCACCCACACATGCCGTTCGCAGTACCCAGCTAAGCCGCGACGCAGCTTCACCAAATCGGCCAATCAAGTATGGTGCAGCATCAACTGCATTTCATGGGCGGTTCCGTAGAGACCTGGTAAGTGGCAAACAGCCATCTGCCGTCACATCTTGGGTAAGCCTCCCTGTCGCGTGATTGCATCACCGTCCCAGATTTTGAGATCAACGACTTCCGGGAGCGGCATCTGCGGCTTATCCATTCCCAACTTTTCACCCGCAACAGACAGGAGGGTAAGCCATGACCGTAACCATCAACATTTCCCTTCCGCAGGATCTGACGCGGTTCTGATCCCCAATTCGGGGTTTCCCAACATCGTGCCGATCCATCCGCGACCCACTCGGGCCGCTTCTATTGCTATGGAAAGATGAACGATGGGCAATCCCATTTCCGGGGAACGGAGCGCCGCGCCCGCCCGTATCTCCAAATTCTACAATCGTGCGGCCTGGATCGACGGGCGTGCAGAAGAGCAACTTGAACAGGTGGCTGGCTGGCCGGGCATGACGGCCGTCGCCGGATTTCCGGATCTGCATCCAGGCCGCTTCGGCCCCGTTGGTGCAGCCTTTCTGGCCGACCGGATCTGGCCACAGCTTGTCGGGCCGGATATCGGCTGCGGAATGGCTTTGTTTCGCCTCGATCTGCCTCGGCGCCGGCTAAGACTCGACAAGGCAGCCCGGCGGCTGGCTGTACTGGAAGACGGGGCTGATCTTCATCAGGCGCTTGCAGCACTGGATGCAGCTGGTCTGACGGGACTGATCAATCCAGAGGCACTCGGCACCATCGGCGGCGGCAACCATTTCTGCGAAGTGCAGGTGGTCGACGAAGTCATGGATCACACCCGTACTGACCTGCAAAAAGATGATCTGTGCCTGCTGGTGCATTCAGGTTCGCGCGGGCGCGGCGCCGGGATTTTTCAAGGGCTGGATGACAGCTGGAAACAGGGCTTCGCCGCGGAAAGCGATGCGGCGGCGCGCTATCTCGCCCTTCATGATGCGGCAATCCGCTGGGCGCGCGTGAATCGGGCGCTGATTGCCTCCTCTGCGTCTGAAGCGCTTGGTTGTGAGGCCCGGCTGATCTGCGACACCGTGCATAATCACGTCGTGCCGCATTCAGATAGCTGGCTGCATCGCAAAGGGGCGGCTTGCCCGGAGGGGGGCCTCGTTCCGCTCGCAGGGTCGCGCGAAGCGCCGAGCTATCTCCTGGAGGTGCCGAATACCGTACCCGAGGCGCTTGGCTCCGTCTCTCATGGGGCAGGCAGGAAGTATGACCGGTCCTCCATGCATGGGCGGATCCGCAAGACCCGCTCTGATCTGGCAGCCCTGACCCGCACCCGTTTCGGCGGGCGTGTCATTTGCGGGGACCGCGATCTTTTGCTGGAAGAAGCCGGCCAGGCCTACAAAGACCCGGAACAGGTACTGCAAAACCTGGCGGACTTTGGAATCGCAAATGCGGTGGCGCGTCTTCTGCCGCTTGTCACCTTCAAGACGACGGGAGGTGCAGCATGAGCGGCAGGGAAGCCCTTCTCTTGTCCAGCGGCAATGGTCCGGGCGAATGCCGCCAGGCCGTGGGCCATCTGATGTCCTGGCTGGGGGCAAAGGCCACGCAATACGGTGTGGAACTCGATGTCGCGACAAGGGACGCCACGCACGGCCCCGCCTCAGCGGTGGTGATCCTGAGCGGTGCTCGGGCTGCCGAATTGGCGTGCGCTGTCGAAGGTACCGTCCTTTGGCGGTGCCAGAGCGAGCTGCGCCCCAGGCACAAACGGAAGAACTGGTTTGTGCAGATTTTCCGCACACCTGCGGCCACTGATGCAGTGCGGATTGATCCGGCCTCCGTTGAAATGCAGGCCATTCGCGCGGGAGGCCCTGGCGGCCAGCACCAGAACAAGACGTCGAGCGCGATCAGGGCGCGCTGGACCAGCGCCGATGGGCAAGTCTACGCCGTCGTCGTGCGCGACACCCGCTCGCAACACCAGAACCGCCGTCTGGCGATGGAACGGCTGGCCGCCCTGGCCGCAGCCGAGAAGGCAGAAGCCGATGCTACCCGCAAGGGCGAAACCTGGGCGCTCCACGGACAACTTCAACGCGGTGAGCCGCGCTGGACCTTTGAAGGGAGACAATTCAAAGAGGTGAAATGACAGGAGGGGCAGCGTTTTGCTGCCCCTCCATCTGCTGAATGCACAACTCTTCCAGCCCATTTCCAGCCTTGGTAAAAGCACCCTGATGCTGCGGTTGCAGCCCGCGATCCGGCCATTCGCTGCGAGCGCAAATTCAAGAGCAACTCGAACTCACACTTCGCGGGACTTTCCGGACTTTTGCTCATGCGGCTGTTGCTGACGCAGCATCGGTTCGCAACTGCGGCACGTTTGATGTCGCAACGCAGCGCATGTCGCCAATCCGGTCATTTATGAGTGATGATTTTGCCCGAAACGAAACTGCACATTCGCTGCATGCTGCATGCGGCTAACTAGGAGCGGACAAAACATCCCAGAAGTTTGAGCCTTCCATGTAAGTACCTATTCAGTTCTCAAAATCTGGTGTTTCCCAATCATTGAGCGTAACACTAAAATCACAATTTGTCCCACTCATGGAGATGATTTGAAAGACGACGGAGCGGCCAAAGAGTTCTTCAAATGGAACTGCCACATCGGCATCTTCAGGAACTGATGACATCCATCGGTCTCGTTCATTTTTCATCTGACTATAGTTCGCAAATCTCTGGAAGCCCGCGGGAACAAGGCCTTCGTTGGTCCAAACCCAATTCTTCACACCCTCAGCAAACTCCCGCAACGGCTGTAAGCGCTCGGTTTTATCCGGGCTGTAAACGCGGACAAAGATACTCGACGTCGAGATTGCAGTAAACTTATTCAGAAGCCGCAAGAAAGCTATTCTTCGTCCTTCGGCCAACGCCAAGTTCGCATCATAGAACTCGGGATCAATCTTTTTATTCCAACTCGAACTTGCTAGTCCCATGACATCAATAACGATTTTGGCTTCACCCACTGATTCAGCCAGCATGCAATCGTCAAAAGGGGCGAAATAGGTTTCTAGCAGCGTCGAACCTTCGTAGTATTTTGGATTAACGAGATTATTCTTAAGCCCCCAGTTAAAGGCCTCCTCTTCGTTGTTGGCTGGTACTTCGCCCGGAAACAATGGAAGGACAAGCGTATTTTTAGGCGAACTTGGCGACCCGGCCGAAGTTTGTGGGTGCAAAGATACAATCACTATTGGCGGGGGCGACAACTCTGGCAGATTTATTTCAACATCGACGGTTGGATCATCTTCGCCAACTGAAAGTGTGATCGGTGTTTGGTCTGGCGTCGAGATCTGTATCTCGGGTTCAATCACGACCAAGTTGATCTCGTCTCCTTCGGAGTCGACGGGACGCTCTGAAAATGGACCGAGAACATTGAGTGTGCGCTCTGGAGCCAGCAGGGTCAGCTGTCGTTCATCCTTTTGAAGACTGAAATCGCCTTCCGATGAGACAATTTCTAAGGTTTGGGCCGGGAGCGTCAAAGGCAGCTCCGCAACTCCGTTTTCCGAGGGCAGGTCGACAGACTTTTGGTTTCCATCGCTGTCTACGACGCTTATGGCGACGGTTGCCGTCGGCTCTGGCAGATTGATTTCAAGGTCCACGGTTGGATCATCTTCACTGACCGCAAGCGTGATCGGTTCCTGGTCTGGCGTCGAGATGTGCATCTTGGGTTCAATCACGACCAAATTGATCTCATCGCCCTCGGCAGCTTCCGGACGCTCAGGAAATGGACCAAGAACATTGAGTGTACGTTCTGGCACCGATAAGGTCAGATGACCCTCGACCTCTCTTAGACTAAGACCACCTCCAGCTGTGGTGATCTCTAGAGCCTGAGATGGAAGCTGCATTGGCAGTTCCGCGACTCCATTATCTGAAGGCAAGCCGACAGATTTTAGGTTTCCATCGCTGTCTGCGACGCTTACGGCGACAGTTGCCGTCGGTGTAGGTACATTGATTGTAAGGTCCACGGTTGGATCATCACCACTGATCTCAAGCACGATCGGTTCTTGGCCTGGATCAGATGTTGAAAGCCGCAGATCAGTAGTTGCCGGTACACCTTGGGTTGGAAGCTGTACTGGTAATTTAGCGATTCCGCCCTCTACGGGTAGCGTTCCCGACGCAACCAGATTTCCTTTGTCGTCAACAAAGCTAAGTGCAACTGTTGTCGTGCCTCCAGAACTCTCGGTTCCATCTGGTTCTAGTTGACGAATTGCTGGAATTTGGAGGACGGCAAATACACTAGCAGCTATTACTGCACTCCTTCGTAGATAGCTCGATTTGACGGCCTCCTTCAAAGAAGAAATCTTGGTAATCTGCGGGTCAACAAGTTTCGTAGCCTGATCTATTTCGGGTGATGCTTCAAGCTCCCTCATAAAGGTAGCATTGCCGCTGAGGCTCTCGTCAGCCTTCAGCCGAGCGATCAGTTCTTTGTCTGCTGCGACTAGGTCCTTAATTCGGTTTAGCCTCGACAGAGTAACGTCGTGGATCAATGTGAGAGAACCACTGTTGGCGAAGCGGGACATCAACTCCGCCAATATCCCCACGCAAAGGACCGGCAGACCCCAGCCAATCTTCTCAGCAATCCCCTTGTAGGTCACTGCTCCTGATCGAAGGTTGCTCCCGCTATAGTCGAAAAAATTGAACAAAGCCAAAGACAATGCGATTCCCAGCAATAGAACTGGAGCGAGAGTCAAACTAAGTACGGCTTGTTTACGTGCTTGATCGACCCTTGGACTTGTAACCAGATCGTCAACACTTAGACTAGGTGTAATTACTTGATCATTCGTTGTGAGCTGATGCCACTTCTCGGCCTCCGTTTGGAATGCTGTGACGGTCCAAAACAGTACCAAAACAATAATCAAAAAGCAGTATCCTAAGGCTGCTGCTTCGTAACGCGAAAGTTCTGGTGAATGGCCTGGAAATAGCGGCGTCCCGACTAGGCCGGGTAGAGTTACCCCTAAGGAGAACCCCATCAAAATCACAACTAACCGAGGTAAGGCAAACTTACTTCGACTTTTTTTTGGGTAGTCGCTTCTGCCCGTCTGCTCAAATAATTGCAGAGTCGAGCGAAACAAGAGTGCTGCGGAGCACCACAGAGCAAAACCGAAAATGAACACTACTTGAAATCGTGGAGACGGACGGTCTTCTTTTATTAGATTTTCTATGTAGTCTAAATGGTTAAAGGCTAAAAAGGCTGAAAAAATGAATCCTGTCGTTACCGCGGCTCCCCAAAAGAGCCTGGTCCCAATGATGCCTCGTTCTGGGCTCTGTACTTCCTTTCTCTTGAGAAAAAGTGAGAGCCACCTCACAAATAATGGGAGCCACCACAAAAATAGTACCAAACATAAGGCAACAGTGCGCACGTCAACAAACTGTAGAAAGCGTGTCTCAACAGACCCAAGATTTCCAAACAGAGTGTCGGAAAATAGGATGCCTAAGAGTATTCCGCATAGCGCAAGCGACGAAGTAACCAAGTTGGAATAAAGACCTGCTGTCGCAAAGGAATCGGCATAACTTTCAGAGTAGCGTTCTACAGCAGCAATCACCTTGTCACGAAGGCGAAGCCTGCGCTGTGTGAGCGCAACTAACGCGTTAGAGACTGTCGATCTTGCCTCCGCGTTTCGGTCTTGCCGCACTTTACGACTAGGCAGTGTATTTCGGTACAATAAGGTTGAAGCCCTATTGTCAGGACTACCCAAACTCCGCTCATGAAGTGGGATGGGTAGTGCATCCGTTCGATGAACGTGGTAACCTTTGGTGCTGCTAGCCGACGCCCCTCCGCGATATTGAATTTCACGCGAGTTAATCTGCTCTCCTAGGCACCGTCTAATCAGGTGTGACACAACAACTGAGTAGTTATCGATACGACGAGCCGCAGTTTCGGCATCATGATCCTGGACGGTTGCGTCAGCAAATGAGATGGCCAGTACGCCAAGGCTGCTCAGCGCAATATCGATCGTTCGATCCTGACCATGCAAATAAGAAAAAACCATCCCAAAACCAGACATGCTGGTATTTGGTTCCGGCCAAATGTCGGGCCTCGACGGCAGACCCGTCACCTGCATGGTAAAGTCGTTCAGGATTTTGGTGAGGTCTATTTCGGTTTGGCTCGCACCAAGCTCCAACCTAACCGAGGAAATCCTCTGAGTGCTGACACGCTGCGTCCAGTCGATATACTCGAAAACAACCATCTCAATTGCGCACTTTTCTATCGGTTATTGCCGGTATCTGGCGCCGTTCCAAGACGTCAAAAGAACTTTCTAAACTGAAAGTCTTAGTGCTCCCATCACCCATTTCTCTTAGTGACATGTCATCCAAATGTTCCAGTAGGTCATCCGCAAAGAAAATAGTCTCTCCCATACCATTTATGACGCGTGCGGCACACCCCAAGGATACCAATTCACTCATAGCAGAAAGTTTCTGTCGATTGTTCGAAAGGTCGTCGGTGGTCACACCATGATCCCTTGCCCTTCTTAGATCGACCTTTAGAAGGTAGTAGAGTAGCTCTGGTTTCGTTAGGATGCCAAAGGTTCGCCATTGCGGGATCACTACCTCAAGCGATATGTCGCGATAAAGAAATAGGAGTTTTGAACGAAGCTGTTCATCCCGCCTTTCGATGTGCCTCTCAATTGAGGCATATCGTGTCTCTGTTTCCCTGGTCGCTTCACTTTCAATGCTGGATAGGCTGGTGCCTGTGTCCAAAGACTCGCTCAGAACCGTAAGGCCTCGCTCATACTTGGCTGCCGCCTCCTCATGCCGCGATGATAGTTCCTCGGCCACTTCCGAAAATCTGTTTGAAATCCACCTATCGACAGTGCTCGGAATATTTTCAAGAAAGGTGGCGCCTTTACTCTCTATTTCCTTGATCACTAAAGAGTAGTCTTGTTGATCGGGTGAGGAATTGTCTTCTTGCAGTCCCTCCACAAGGTTTTCCTGAGTATCGATCCATTGCTCTCTGCTGGTGGCGATCAGCGAATTCTTGAGGCGCGCGATACCACGAAAGAAGTCGGCATCTCTAATGTCGTTGATATCTCTTGCATTACGGCTCGAAAAGATCTCTGAGAGCCTATTTAGGCCGCCGGATTTCAAGTTATCAAAAAGCAATTCAACTTTGTTGATGTGGCTTCGGTGAGCCGACAGAATTTCTTCGTCAGAGATTCTGCATGCGCGTTTAGCAGCTTCTTTCAAGTCTTGGAATTGGTCAAAAAAGGGCTCCGAAATGTCAGTGTTTCGGAGTGCGAAGCTTGCAAACGTCTTTACAAGAAAATCACGGCCTTCCCAGTTCCGTCTTAGTTCAAGTGGCCCGTTTTGTTCCCCTTGGCCGCGAAAAACATCATGTAAGAATCCATCCAACTCACCCTTTGCATGCCGGGGTAAAGTGTTGTAGGTATGACTGTTTAGGTTTTCTGAATTGTGATTGGGGCTCAGAGTTAAGTAATCTTCTGGCCCGATTTTGTGCCTTCTAGCTCTGTTTCTCTCGAAGGCATCGTCAATGCTCCTTAGCCGTTGGAAATCGGTGTCTGTTTCAGTCTTGTCCGTGTCAACTTTGATCTGAGACAGCCTATGCGACAGCTCTTTTAGTCTGGATCCTAAGACATCGCCGCTGTTGATAGGTATTTTTCGGCGATACACAATTTCAACCGCCGGGACGCAGAGTTGCAATATCTCTGCTCTTTGCGATTCTAAGTCATCCGGATTGAACGCGTTGAGATAGAGGGATGTGCAGATTTGCGAGGATCGCTCGACCAAGAGTAGTATATCTTTGGGTAATCTTGATGTGACCTCCTCAGAACGTTTTCTACTTTCAGGCCAAACCTCCGAACCAGAAAGGTGATCGAGAACTCTTGTAGTTAACGTTTTCCAATGCTGGATTGCTTCCTGGATGTCACCTAAGCGTTCTTCCACTCTTTTTTTTGTCGTCTCTAGCTCCTGCTCAATAAGCTTGCCACTCCTGTTTTGAGCGCTCTCAACGTAATTGGCGAGGTGTTTTTGAAACCCTGTGTCGAATTTCTCACTGAGCGAAGCCTCAAGTGCTTCTATGTGTTCGTCGATATTGGCTTCCATCACAGGTTACTCGTAGTTCATGCAGTTGTAGATTTTGTCATACAAGCAGTTAGGTAAATTGGCGCTCCGTAGCTCATTTTTAGGGATAGATCCCGTTTGCACCCCTCGCCAACATCGATCGAGCCTGAGCACCCCAAGGTTGTGCATCGCTTGCGCGATATGTCCAGAACCTTCCACCACCCTGAGGCGGTGGAACCCATTCGTCTAGATGTATGCCTCCTCCACCCATTTCGTGTCCAACACAGCCATATCCGACCGCCAGCCAGTACTGCCCTAGCTTAGCTAGGTTGATCCCGGTTACCTGTGCTCCGGAAGCGTCATGCAGATAGATGTCCGCGGCTCGGCCACCTTGCCCATAGTCGTCGTGTCGGATACTCCCGGTACGTTTATTGCCATGGCCTTTCCGATCCTGGCCCCCGCTGTAAATGCTAATTTTGTAGCCAGGGCCGTACACAGCCTCTACGGCTTGTACCAACCGAGCTTCGAGGTTAGCTGTGCAGGGTTTGTTACGAATGGCACCAGCATTTGAGTAGACTAAGCTTGTTGAGAGTGACTCTGCGCCAACAGAAAAGTTTGCAGGCGGTTGGATGGCGCTGACGTTTTTGGGTATCGCTTCTTTCGACAAGTCATCATCATCCTCCCAATCGATCTTACGTGCAGCACCTTCGTAACCGTCGTCGGCTGAGGGACGTGGGTAGAGATCCATTTCCAATGCGGAATCGTCCAAATCATCGTCTGGTCTGAATGCTTCGTTGCTAGAGAATGCGTTGCCTGATCCCCGAAACTTGGATGCCTGCGAAGCGCCTTCGCGATGATCTCGGTCGCTCTGGATTTCGCCGTGGCCAAACACATTGGACAAGGGAATATCGTACGCAGCAGCCAGCGCAGTCACCAGTGCGTCTTGAGCCGCAATCTGCGCATGAGTGGGACTATAGTGAGGCCCGGCTTTTACACAAGTGACACCGATGGAGCCGTTGTTGCTGGCGATGCGACCGAATGCTTTGCGTTTGGCGTGATTGGGCCGCTTAACATGGTTGGTGCGTTTCGTGAGTGGCGCGCCTTGGAAAATCTCCCCATTTGGATCGATGTAGAAGTGGTAGCCGAAGTGTCCGCCACGTGCCATATCGCCATCGATTTGGTAGTTGATCAGCCAGTTTGTGGAATGTGTCGGCGAATTGTGGTGCAGAACGATCGAATTGAATGGACGCTGGTTCTGAGTTGCACTCTTCCCATAGGGCGAGTTTGCATCGCCTCTGTAAGAAATCACCAATCCATTAGAACCGTGTGCCACCCCGGATCCATCAACTGACATTGCACCGTCCCACCCTGTTGGGGACATCGCTCTGTTGGCACCGCCAATTCTGGCAATCGCTTTCTTTACTCGATCGAGCAAGCCCTCAAGTTCGAGGGCTTTGGCTTTGAGAGCTTCGCTCTCTGGCGCCGTCTGCGCAGCACCGTTGCCAGTTTCACTTGAAACAGGCTCGTTTTCGAATTGAGTCAGAACTGGGTACGGCATCGGGCGTACGAAGTGCCCGCATTGTTTCGCCTGTCTACCAACACGTAATATAAGCTGAACCAAGTCAATTTCGGACCGCGAGAGGAGGGGAGAACTCTTTGTAAGTAAGTCTTCGAGGTGCTTTGTAATTCGCGAAATTCGAATTCCTTCATTCGCTTGCCAGTCTACCTCGTCATCATCCGTAATATCGTTTGGATGGCGGAAAGACTGATCCTTCATCCGGAATTTGCCATCCTTGATGATCGCTACTGCGCTATGATGCAGAGCAATGACCTCCCAAGCATCTGAAAACACAGGCGAGCCAGATGCACCAGGTTTGGTATCGGCGACATAATGTGCCGCCACATCTGAAGGAGAACTTGTGAATTGTGCGTTTGCGTCGAGTGCGTTGGCCGGCAAGTCCTTCAGTTCAGCATTCCGGAACACAGCTTGTTTTTGTTCCGCGTTCGGGTGTTGAATGATATTGACTGGCTTACCAATCGTGATCTTTCCCTCTCCTCCATCAAGCGGAAGGTATCCGAAGTCGTCTAGGGGGCGACCACTCTTTGAGCTCACAGGCTCGACAGCCACAACGGCGAAATCCAGTGCTTTGTCAGCGTAGAACAGTTTGTCCGGCAACAGCTCAAATTGTTCCGGGGCCATTTCTCGATTGCGAAAGTTGAGTTCAAAATCGAACTGGATTGCGGCGGTTCGGGCCGAACTGCTGTTTGGAAGCACATGGTGGTTTGTCATCAAAACACCGGGCGCAACGAGAAATCCTGTTCCAAAGCCAATTCCCGAGACCCTTCGAACAACGCGGCCAACCGATCTCGATACGATAGGCGCGCGCTTGAGATAGAGTACAGACAGGAATTCCTCCGCTTCACCCATAACACGCTCGTTCAAAAGAGAGTTGATGGCTCCAAAATGGTTTTCTTCAGAATCCGCGACGATCTTTTGCAACCGTTCAGGTAAAACGCGCTCTAGCGGTGCTTCTTCCACGATGGAGCGAAGCTGTTGTAACTTGCGCTCGGCGTACTTCTGCATCCGAGTTTCAGTCTCGCGTACGTGTCGTCCGGTAGTTTCAAAAATTGTCGTCTCAGGTTCGCCACGCCAGGTGGCGCTGGCTTGCAAGAGTACAGTGAGTGGATAGCCGCCAATTTTTTTGAACATGTCCGCCATTTCCGTTCCTCTCGCGCCACCCGTCGTTCTGTCTTGATCGTTTCCTTTCGGTTGCGGTGTAGGCTTCGGCAGATATTCTGACAGGATCTCCAACGCATCTGGGTCTTCGGGGCGTTGAGCCGTTCTATTGGCGTCTCGGATTTCTTTGTCTGATCTGCTGACTGAGAATGTTTCTGCCTCAATCAGTGTAGATGGTGCGGTACTGGATATGACATTTGTCTCGCCGTTTGCTATGAGATCATCGACGGCTCTTGCGACATCCTGGCGGTTCAACATGCCCGCGTGCGTGTCTTCGACGAAGTACTGTGGGACGTGTTTGACTTGCGCCAAATCGACAGGCACGGTGCCATCGCCTCGATTCGAATATGAATACGTTAGCTCTGACCCGTTATTGTCGGCCGCCACTGCGGTCTCTTGGCCGAATCCTATGATCTGATGAAATCGGTAGTCCGGAGTAGGCAATTTGGACTTAGCTGCAAGTGCAGACTCGAGTGTGCTCTTGTTTGGCCTTGCGCCTCCGTTAGGCCAGTAGGATGCGTCGTAATAAAGCTCTGAAGGGCGCTTTGACGGGTCGGGCATCATTTCGACCAATCCTGGGAAATGTCGCAGGTACTTTTTGGCGATATCGCTTGGTGTGTGCTTTTGGTCCAACCAGCCAATCTTGTTGAGCATGTCGCTGGCCACACGAAACACTTGGACAGGTGAGTATGAACCAAAATTTGGTGTGCCGATTGTCACGACCCGTTTGACTACTTCGTCTGTGTCCAAAGCTGCAATTTGCCTTGCGACCAACCCACCCATGGAGTGTGCAACCAAAACGGCGCCGTGGTCTTCGTTGCCTTCGACCTTCGACCTAAGCTCATCCGCGATATCGGAGATAGACTTGCGCCAATCGTATGGCAGAAACTTAACGGAGTAACCACGCACTCGTAGCCTTAGTCGTAGGGTTCCGTATGCCGCCCAGAACGTTCCGCTGGCCACCACTGGATCGGGCTCCTTGCCAAACTCCAACCGGGCAACGCCACCGCGTCCGATGTCCACCGGATCAAACCAAATCAGATCATCATTACCGCCGACCCGGGCAGAAAGTTTTGACCCCATTATTCCCGGTAGAATGTATACGTTCGGTTTGTTTCCTGTGCCAAACCCAAAAATTTCTTGAGTCAGATCGCCGTCATGGCTTTTTGGCGGGACCGCCTCGACACGAAGCGAATCATAGACCTCAGATCCCAAAAGTTCCCGAAGCTCCGATTTATTTGTTCCCTCGAAGAGATGGCGCTCAATCTGTTCGTCATTCATTCGTTCCATTGCCGCGTCTCCCCAACCCGAATTTTCTGTCTTCAAAAATCCAATGATGAAATGAAGTCATCTGTTGCGCCCTCAAGCTTGGACTTGAGTTTGACATTCATCGACTCCAATAAATCGGGATTAGCTGTCATCGTCCGACTGGCGAGCTTGAAGCGTACATCGATGTCGTTCTTCTTGAAAAACAGGATTTGAAGTCTTTCCTGCTTGGCGAGAAACCTTGCAGCGGCGAACCTCAGAACGACGTTCCCGCTTTCCATCCCGGCAGTTGCGAAACGAAACTCTGAGATGTCAAAGCGTCGGCTTTCCCTTTCAAAAAGCGTAATCCACGGTTTGTCTTCTTCAATCTTCTGTAGTTGCTCAATTGCAGTGATAATCAGCGAAGCAGCTTTTGCTGAAGGTCCAAACGCGGCGGTGAGAAAGGGAATGATTGCCTTGTGAACAGCTATGTTTGAAACACTGCGTTCAGTGTAGACGTCGCCGCCAGCTGTGGTTACCCAGTTTAAGCCTTCGAGAACCATCTGATGACGTTGGACCCAAAGGTCAGGCGATGACGCTACGCTGTCAGTATTGGCCACTTTTTGCGCAGCGGTAAGGCATAAGGCAACGCTTGATCGGAGTTCTTCAGACAGGTTCGGCTCGAACCCAATCATAGTTGAACCACTCACGATCCCTTGCGGCAGATTATTTGTATCTATCGAAGGAGTCGTTTCGGCGGCCCCCAAGGCCTCAGTTGTTTTTATCGACGGTGGAATTGGCAACTCGTCGATAAACGTCGAAAGTTCTTCCAAAAGCATTTTGTGACCCCCTGGCGAAAATTCTCCTTTGCATGCGCAGATCAAGCTTTCTCAACCATAGGCGGAAAGTTTCCGTTCAGGCAAGAGAAACCAAAAGTAATGCGTGGTACTACTTTCGGCTGGCAACTTTTCATTTACTGTAGCATCCAGAAGTCTTCTCCGCCGCGCATCGTTCATTTGGGCTATGCGTTGTGAAAAAATTCCGACTATCCTTTTGCTAACTATGGGCGGTTGAGAGCTATGAAAGCGAACGATCTAGATCTTACTCTGAAAATTTACGACGCCGTTGCAGATCCGGCGGCATGGCAGCCTGTCTTGGATGAAGTCGTAGATCGAACGGGCGCGCACGGGAGCATCGTCTTTGAATGGCATGAAGAGGGACCCTCTCGCAATCTCGTGGCCCCTCTGCATTCAGGTCGATACCCAGATAACCTGCTATCGTCATACCTCGATAAGTGCGCCCATCTTGAAGAGCGGGATCAAGATATCGTGCGCAAACACACCTCCAACCATGACGCCGTAGAATTGTTGGACGACACGTTGATCGCCTCTACCCCAGAAGGTCTGCGAAACACCGAGCATGTCAAGTTTCTGGAATCGATCGGCATCTTTCATCGCGCGGCGGGGGTGATGAACAAAGACAATCGATGGATTTCCCTATTCTCATTGCAGCTTGGCGCAGGTCGACCACAGCTCGACGCAGAAGAACGCGCATTTTTGAGCCCGCAACTGCCCCACCTGGCAAAGGCTTTGGATCTCTCGATCCCGCTTCGACAACTTCACCAGCGCTACAGGGCCGTTCTGTCGGCCATGGATCAACTGACCATTGGTCTCTGTGTCTTGGACCGCCGCGGCTTGATCGTCGCCCGAAATGAAGAGTTCCAACGCCAACAGGAGTCATACCGTAGCATTCGCGTGGGCACGGACGGGCGTTTGCTGCTGGGTAGCGCCGATGGCAACAAGCACCTCACAGACCTCATGGAGCATGTCGAGCGCCACGGTCAGTTTGGTGCGCGGCCGAGAAAGGAAAGCGTGATCAGTGGTCCGAGCGACGCGCTTTGTGTCGAGGTTTCTCCTCTAAACAATGCCGATGAAATAGGAACCGCAAGCTTCGATGGTTTTCTGATCTGTTCGACAGACACTAGCCTTCCGATGCATTGCAATGTCGAGCGAGTGGGAAGCGCGTTCGGTCTCACGAAAGCCGAAACAGCTCTCGTGGAGCCCATTTCTCAAGGTTTGACAAACCCGGAAATCGCAGATCGACGCGAACGGGCGGTAACGACCATCAACGCTCAAATGAAGTCGATCCTTTCCAAATCCGGCTGCGCCAATCGTACTCAGTTTGTGCGCGCGATGATGCGCTTCGGAACTCAATTCTTACGCGATGAAGCGTTCAAAAAGGAATAGAAATATGCGTCGTTTGTTTCAGATCTCAATCGCTCTCGTCATCCTGGGTCATTTGGTTTTCGCAGGCATGCAAGCGTTTGCTTGGGGGGTCGTTGCTGACCGTCTCTTGGGCATATCTGATCCAGCCGCCGTCATAAAAACGGCTGCAGTTGGGACAAGTTTCGCTTCTTACAATTTCAGCATAGCCGTTGGCTTGACCTTAAGCTTTTTTCTTACAATCAACGTCCAGTCTAAAGTTCATCTGACGGTTCTGGCGTTGATCGTGTTTACGGCAATCGTGGGGTATTTTGGCACGGGCAGCCTTGTCATCCTTGTTGCTCGGCTCTTACCTGCAGTGGTCGCTCTTTTGTCTTTGCTGGTTCTAACCCGCAAAGCTCAGCTTCCAATTTCTTAGTATGTCTAGATGTGGGTTCAAGATGTGCTGCATTGTCTCAACATGGCACGGGTTTGTCCCTGTCAAATCGATGGTTGCGACCGTGAAGCCTTGGTAAAGTTAGGATTGGGTGGCAAGCCCGCGTAAAGCGGATTGAGTAGCATCACGTTATCTTCTTCGCTGCGAAATAGATGAACGGCTGGTTTTCACGCCGCAGAGCCGCGCCAAAAATGATTCGGTCGCGGCGATTTTCGTGCTGCGAGCGCGCGCGGCGAAAATTCGATATGTCTGCTGAGGGCTTATTCCGTTGAAAAACTCAGGTTGCCTTGCGGTCTGAGCGCTGATTCAATCTTCACATTGGTATCAGGGATTGATGGCGATGATGGGACCGAGGCAGGAAGCGCAAGGTGCGCTGTTCTATGAGTTCTCCATTGAGGATCATGTGCCGAGTGACCACATGCTGCGAGTGATTGACCAGTTTGTGGACCTGTCCGGTATCCGCCAGCACCTAGCTCCCTATTACAGTACGACCGGCAGGCCGTCTGTGGATCCGGAACTGATCATCCGGATGCTTTTGGTGGGGTACGCTATGGGCATCCGATCCGAGCGGCGGCTTTGCGAAGAAGTTCACTTGAACCTTGCCTACCGCTGGTTCTGCCGCCTCGATCTCACCGACCCGGTGCCGGATCACTCGACCTTCTCGAAAAACCGGCATGGGCGTTTCCGCGACAGCGATCTCCTGCGGCATGTCTTCGAGACCGTGGTCGCGCGCTGCATTGAGGAAGGGCTAGCCAGCGGCCAGCGTTTTGCCGCGGATGCCAGCCTGATCCAGGCGGATGCCAATCGGCAGAACTCCTCGCCGCAGGACGATTGGGAACCGGCGACGCTTGGCCCGACGGATGCGCCGCGCGCTGTCAGGGAGTATCTGGACACACTTGATGACGCCGCCTTTGGCGCGGCCAGCCCGGTGAAGCCGAAGTTCACATCGCATGCTGACCCTGCCTCGCAATGGACCGGCGCGCGGGGCGGACCTGCCTATTTTGCATATTCCGCGAACTACCTGATCGACACCGACAATGCTGTGATCCTGGATGTCGAGGCCACCCGTTCGATCAGGCAGGCCGATATTGGCGCCGTACGGACGATGGTGGACCGGGTCACTGATACTTTTGGCCTTAAGCCCGAGCGGCTGATAGCCGATACGGACTATGGAACCGGCCCCATGCTGAACTGGCTGGTTGAAGAGCGAGGGATTGCACCGCATATCCCGGTGGTAGATAAATCCGGCCGTAAGGACGGCACATTCGAGCGAGCCGACTTCACTTATGACGCCGCGAACGACGCTTACGTCTGCCCAGGCGGCAAGGAGCTCAGGCAATATCGCCGGGCGTTCTCGAAACCAAGGGAAGCCAAGCCGGATCAGGATGGCATGCTGCGCTACCGGGCCCGTAAGTCCGATTGTGATGCCTGTGCCTTGAAATCAGGCTGCTGTCCAAAAGCCCCTCAGCGTAAGGTGACCCGGTCGATCTATGAACCCTCCCGCGATGTGGCTCGTGCAATCGCCCAGACAACGCAATACGCGATTTCCTGCAAACTCCGGAAGAAGGTGGAAATGCTGTTTGCGCACCTGAAACGAATCCTTGGAATTGACCGGCTCCGATTACGCGGCCCATGCGGTGCGCGGGACGAGATCCACCTCGCAGCCACCGCCCAGAACCTTAGAAAGCTCGCAAAGCTGCTGCCCCAACCGCAAACGCCCCGTTCTGCATGAAGAGCGGAGAACGCTCCCTGCTGTCGAAAGCCTCAAGGCGGCGGCACAGCGGAGTTTTTCAACGGAATAAGCCCTTTGCGGTCTTTAATAACAGCTTGGTCTTCGCGCGCGCAGCACGTTGCGAACGGACCAAAGCGGCCATTGCAAGGCCCTTCAAGAAAACACTGCTGAGCGGAACATAGTTGTAATACCGATCGAACAAACTAAAGACTGCTTTCCCAAAAATGGGTGCATTTGAGTAGCTCATTCTACTTAGCTCCGCTCATAATCACCTTGTGTCAATCTCGGTTCATTAACCAAATCTGAAATTTCTTCCCAAATGTACTTCCTCAATTTTTCAGGAGGAGCTGGAAGATTTTCTTCTTTCTCGTACCCACATTCATAAGAGATGAGGCGCACTAGATTTGAGGACCAAAAAGAGCTGACTGGCCCATGTAAGCACATGAGTGCTAAAAGGCGATCTGCATCCTTGGCTTTCAAAAAGGCTGAAATTGGCACCGTCAGAAATGTTGCCCCAACACCCTGCCGCAAGCCTTTGAGGCATTCTTGGATTGCCTTGTTGCTACTGGCATGTTTGCGACGGATTACATCGTACTGAAACGCGGAAAGTATGTATGCGTCAGTGTAATAGTATTCTGCAACAATTTCACCGCTCGACTCCCCATATTTCATAAGCAGCGCTCCGCCACCTACTCCAACTCCTAAGGGGGAAAACTCAAAGCCTAGACACTCAGAATCCTGTAGAGAGGGTCGCAGAACTTTCTTTTTGATATTCCATTTCCTCGTTTTGGCATCTGAGCGAACTGACTTTAGTTGTGTTTTAATCAAGACATCTTGATCATCGAAAATGACGTCAAAACCATCGTGATCTACCGTGTCGAAGTAGGTGTTCAGATAGTAACCGCGCCTCGCCGCGCTGGTCTTGACATCTAAAAACAACTTATTCATCAGGATGGATTCTTTTGCGTGTGAATTCGCAGGAGCATCCAAAAAATCTACCAAGCTGCTCAAAGTTGTCCTCGAAAATGAATCAGTCTTTTTAGTGTCGTAGCGTTTTTCACCCCGTTGTCTTTCTTGGTCAAGAGAGAGTATCGCTACCCCCTCCCAGAAACATTTGATACGTGGTTTTGCCTTCGCCGCTCTCTAGGGTGAGGCAAACGGAACTACGAGCCCAATGCAGTCTTTGATAACCCGTCAGGTCTTCGCGTGTGCAGCACGTCGCGAATTTGGAAACGCGGACCTTCAAGTGACTGTCGACAACTGTGCTCCTCAAGCGTCTGCTCGCTCGATCCTTCTTGAGACGGTTGTCATATTATGCATGTGACGCGGCGCTGAGCTGGAGTTGCTTTCGAATTTCCACTATTGCCTTGGCAACAGCGCTTTCAGGAAGATCTTCAAACCCTTGTTGAGAAACCACACCGTTCTTCTCCTCTTGCTCGGCGACATACCACGCCGCCAGATACTCGGCGACAGGGTCGTAGGTGAATTGCAGCCTGGAATTCACTAGGTTACGGCTTAGAATGCCGCAGGTCTCAAGAAAATCGATCAGTTTGGCGGGCGTCACTTCCTCCGTTTTCTGCTCATTCATGAAAACTTGCTCGTCCGCCGCACGTTGTAATACGCCGCGCAAGAAATCATGGGTGAATTCTCTTGGCAAATGGTCCTCACCGCGTACCGCTTCAACGGCAGCGAGTCCCGCCGCCCGATTGAAGTCTTCTTTGGCGATATCGACTTTGCCCGCCCGCGCGGCATCGGCATACTTGAGAACGAGCCCTATCCGGGTCGGAGACTTCAGATCCTCATAACAAGCTTGCTCAATGGCAAAGCGCAGAAACAATGGGCTTGGCATTGGCTCTTGGTCCACAAGTACAGCGATGCGATTTGAAACTAGAGGCCGCTGCTTCTCGTCATCCACGTATTTGTCGATGAATTTTGGCACGTCCTCTGAACTGAGTGGTCTGGTTTCCGTGACATGAGCCTGTTCCCAAAACTGGGTCGAGGGCGGGGCCAGGCGTGAGGTGACAATTAAATGCCGGAAGTGGCTTTCGCTGGCGGCTGTCTCCACTTTAGTCAGGGCATCATCGTTCGACCGCTCGGACAGCGAGTCGACAATTGGGCAGATCAACCCTCGCGCACCTAACCGTTTTACGAGATTGGGCGTCAGGCCCCGGTCCCAGGAGTGTAGCCGAAGAACAGAGGCAACGTGATCGGCCAATTCGCCCGTCCAGTCTTCATCAACAAAAACCGGCAAGGGCGCCTTGGGACTACCGACGAGGTACCGGAAAGCATAATCGCAAGCAAAAGCGGTCTTGCCGCTACCACCAGTGCCGTGGACCCAGCCCAACATGCGCTCACTACGTTTTGGCCGTGCGGGGAAAGGTGCCCAGGGCCGGTCCAGAGAGACCTCGGCATAGCGCCGCCGCTCTTTCACGGGCCTACGACCGATGAAAACGCTGTCTTCCAACTGGGCGCGATGGCGATGGAACCAGGCATTGGTCGGTCTGCGGGTGCGGCTCAACCATCCGTAAAGACTGATCATCGTGCCGAATTTCTTGTGAAGCGGCGGTAATTCCGGCGCGTTCGGCGAGGGCAGCATCCAATGACAGAATTTGGCAGGAACGAAAAGCCATAGCAACCCGGCACTCAACACTGTGCAGATCCACAAGAGGAACGGCCAGAAGACCCATACCCGCCAGCCATATACATGCTCGTCATAGTTTGTCGTCACCTGATTTCGGATGGTCAACAGTTTGTCCAGGCTGCGTTGCCAAGGGGACCAGTCATCAAGCAACACCTGCCGCAGTCGCTCAGCTTTGACATTGCTGGCAAGTGGCCGTTGAAAAACCGAGACATTGTCGCGATTTGGATCCGTCTCTTCACGCTCGATAAATTCATAGGTGTTGAACTTCCTGAGCGGCGCACCTCGATACCAACTGACCCCTTCGCCCGTAATCAGCGTTAGGCCATCACCTGGAATCAGAAACATCTGAGCCAGCATGTTAAGTTGACCATCAAGAAACACCACTCTGTCTTTGCATTGGGCAGTAATGCGTGTTGCTGGTTGATTCAGATTGGTAAGAAAAGCAACATGGGCCGGGCAGACGTAGAAAAAACTCAACTGTTTGCCGTGTGTGTCCCAGAGCCGCACCGTGCCGTCTTCCCCGCCGGAGACGATCCGCGTGCCATCATGGTTGAAGGCAACGCTCCGCACCCAGCCCCCATGCCCCTCAAAGGGCTGCACCACCTGCTTCCCTGTCAGATCCCAGAGGCGTACCGTGCCGTCACTCCCGCCAGAGACAATCCGCGTGCCATCATGGTTGAAAGCGACGCTCAGCACCCAGCCCTCATGCCCCTCAAAGGGCTGCGCCACCTGCTTCCCCGTCAGATCCCAGAGCCGCACCGTGCCGTCATCCCCGCCGGAGACGATCCGCGTGCCATCATGGTTGAAGGCGACGCTCCGCACCCAGTCCCCGTGCCCCTCAAAGGGCTGCGCCACCTGCTTCCCCGTCAAATCCCAGAGCCGCACCGTGCCGCCACTCCCACCGGAGACAATCCGCGTGCCATCATGGTTGAAGGCGACGCTCAGCACCCGGCCCCCATGCCCCTCAAAGGGCTGCGTCACCTGCTTCCCCGTCAGATCCCAGAGCCGCACCGTGCCGTCATCCCCGCCGGAGACGAGCCGCATGCCATCATGGTTGAAGTCGACGCTCGTCACCGGGTTCCCATGCCCTTCAAAGGGCTGCGCCACCTGCTTGCCCGTCAGATCCCACAGACGCACCGTGCCGTCATTCCCTCCGGAGGTGATCCGCGTGCCATCAAGGTTGAAGGCGACGCTCGTCACCGGGTCCCCATGCCCCTCAAAGGCCTGCGCCACCTGTTTACCCGCCATTTCCCACAGCCGCGCCGTTTCGTCATCCCCGCCGGAGACGAGCCGCGTGCCATCATGGTTGAAGGCAACGCTCCGCACCAAATCCCTATGCCCCTCAAAGGGCTGCGCCACCTGCGTACCCGTCAGATCCCAGAGCCGCACCGTGCCGTCATCCCCTCCGGAGGCGATCCGCGTGCCATCATGGTTGAAGGCGACGCTCATCACCCGGCCTGCATGCCCCTCAAAGGGCTGCGCCACCTGCTTCCCCGTCAGATCCCAGAGTCGCACCGTGCCGTCTTCCCCGCCGGAGACGATCCGCGTGCCATCATGGTTGAAGGCGACGCTCATCACCGGGGCCCCATGCCCCTCAAAGGGCTGCGCCACCTGCGTACCCGTCAGATCCCAGAGCCGCACCGTGCCGTCTTCCCCGCCGGAGATGACCCGCGTTCCATCATGGTTGAAGGCGACGCTCAGCACCCAGCCCTCATGCCCCTCAAAGGGCTGCGCCACCTGATTCCCCGTCAGATCCCAGAGCCGCACCGTGCCGTCATCCCCGCCGGAGACGATCCGCGTGCCATCATGGTTGAAGGCGACACTCCTCACTCGGCCCGCATGCCCCTCAAAGAGCTGCGCCACCTGCTTACCTGTTAGATCCCAGAGCCGCACCGTACCGTCAATCCCACCGGAGACGATATTGGGCATCATAGGATGAAAACTAGCACTTGACGCCCCTGCTGGAAATTCCAGTTGTTTCAAAGGGCTATTGGGATTGGCGACATCCAGAACTTCGATCCGACCTGACCTGTTTACAATCAACACCAGGTTCTTGAATTTGGGGTGATATTCGACGTGCAACGGTTCCAGCACCGTTGCGTCAAGTTGCGGAACCGTCCAGGTGTCCCCGGCTGTTAAAGGGGGCGGAGATAATAGCGTCAGCAGAAAAATCGCGCCAATTATCAATCTGCAAAGAACTGCCATTCGAAAAACCAATCGGACGGATGGATTTCCATAATTTTACACTGTTTCAACCTAAAGTAAATTTCCCTGACGATTTCAACAATTTAGAACGTTCAGGGCCGAACAAGCTCAATCGCAATCGTCAGTGAATGGCATAAGGACTTGGAACATTGCCCCTTCAACAAAGGCGCAGCATTCGTCGTTAAACGCCCTCCTGCCGTGCGCTGCATGTGGCACCAATGTCGGTGTCCTGCGCAGGCTGATGTACTTGAAAACCCATGCTGCAGCCGCAGCGAATGCCCGCTCGGTCCCGCATTGCAGTCGTTCGTGCCCGGCGGTTTCTGGATCAGTCGTGGATCAGACTGGTTTCGTCTGTTCCGTGTTCGGTGAACATGCCGTTGTGAGCGTCAACGATTTGCATTGCGACCCGGTTTGGCAGGTTGTTTGCGATGATCATGCCAGCGCCTGGGCAGATCACGTTCGAAAGGCTTTCGTCCATATCTGCGGTTCGGTGTGCCTCCCAGGGATAGTGGCTGGGGCACGGCACGTCCGGTTCTGGTTCCCATCGTTTCAGGGGCTTGTTCATGTCCATGTCGGTCACCCGGGCGGTTTCTGGACTGCTGGCTGCGGAAGTCAGCGAAGGGCAGCAACGAGCCCACTTTACCAGATGCTGCACCCTACACGAATATCCGCTATCCAATGTCGGACCAGAAAAATGACGAAGAATGATCAGAATCTGCCAAGGGTTGTCGTACAAGAAACTTCAGTGTCTCTGGCTGGCGATCGATCGGTGACACAACGAGCGATCGCGATCTCCCCGTATCCAGGTTGCATTGTTGCATAGAATACTTGGGTCACAGAAATCAGTGTCGGGAGTGTGATAAGCAGAAGGCCGGCTGAAAATAGTGCTGCGCAGATCAATCTTCCTTTCATATCTACGAACTCGCGCAATTTCAAGTCGGCATCATATACACTTCCCGCATAGTTCAACCAGTTACGCTCTGTAGCCGCAGCTGCACTCGTTGCTAATCGTTCTTTGGCGTAGATGATACGTCCAAATGGCAAGTCAGCGATCGAGTTTTGAGAAACTTCATCCACCAATCCTTCTAGTAGATGCACCCGGCTTTGAAAAAACTGAAAAGTCGACACCTGTAACATTTGCCCGATGACAGTTGGGATGTCGCGGCCACTTTTGAACTCAGACGGCGCCCTTATGAAGCAAAATACGTAGCCGCCTAGAAAAACCAGCCCTCCAAATAGAACTAACATCATTTTGGGTGAGCCGTCGGAGAAGAAGCTAAGAAATGCTGGAGAGTTACTCAAAATGAAAGTTGAAATCGTGATAGCGCTTATTGCTTTCGAAACCATGGAGTCCCTGAGTTTCGTCAGAAAAGCCCAGCCAACTTTTCCCTCTAACAACTTCAGAAGGCCGTTGCCGTCCGTCACTTGAGAGAGCTCCACACCGCGTTGAGAATTTTCATTGGCGTAGCAGCCTTGTAAGTTCGATTGAACTTGTATCGGTCATAGTCCTTGAAGTTTGACATCCGACGTTCAATAAGGCGGGCAAAATCCCGCACATCTTCCGACACCCGAGCTCCAGCAACAAAAAATGCTAGTTTCTCAACAGCATGCGCGTCCATACCGATCGTAATTTTCAATTTCGCATCCCAACGATTTCTTTCAGCCAGATCAGCAAAGAGCCTACCAACTGAGGTCTCGCCACACCCTGTCAAACATGGACCGTCCGGCTCCACGTAAGTTGCGTAGCCAGGTCCTTCACATTCAATTTCGCAATGCGGATGGCTAGGTGCTTTGTATTTCGGCATCAAGGTATTCCAAGATTAGTGTTCTCTCCCTGACTTTCCCACACACCGATGCAAGGCCCAAGTGGTTTTGTGAGACTACGGCACAACATACCATCGTCGGCGCAGATCACAGCTTTGCCCTGCAATAACAATGCCGCCATTCGCACAGCTGCAGCGAAAGCTCACTTAGTCCGGCAGACTGTGAGTTCGATCATCTCCAGATTTTGCTCGCGCAGCGAATGACCGGAAAGCGGGCTGCGCCTGCAGCAACGTGAAGGTAGGGCGAAGGTCCGGAATGGGCCGTCCTCAACGCTTAGCCGGAATCTAATCGGCGGGATGCTGCGCTGCCTCCGATGACCGTAAAGAGCCCAAGCACGCATTGTGAGAAATGAAACGGCGTAGCTAAACCAAAACAATGGTTGGGGAAATGTTCGATGGGAGGGTTCAGCTCAGCACTCGGTCCCCTCGGGGTACGCCCTTCCATTTCGATGTGAAAACAAGTTTCCAACCTAGTCTTTGATGATCTTTGAGCGTTTTCAGGCAGGGGTGTCGATAAACATTTCCATTTCCCATCGAAATCACGGCCGTTGAGTTCGGATTTTGTGGCTTTTGCACTCCACCACTGACAGCGGCACCATGGTGTGAAACGACTAGGAGGTCTGGCGCTGTCGTACAAGGCCAAGAAATACCTCGATAATCGGCATCACCGGGAAGTAGTGCGACCCGGCCACTTGCAAGCCTCAAGCCCAGAAACAGTCCGGAGTTGTTTCGCCGTTTTGCTTTAGTCTTTGCATGTGATGGGTTGCAATGCCCTAAGAATATTGACTTACACTTCGCAAGCTTCTTCGACGAAGGAAGGCTGACGAGCTTACCTTTTTTTTGAAGCTCATGAGCCACCTTCGATGCTCCAGGACCCATATCTTGAATGGGTGCCACCCAGATCTTGTCCTGCAGCTGTTTCCACACATGGTATCCGTGAAGGTGATCCCAATCCCAATGAGACAGTATCACAAATGGAGCGGCGACTATTGCTGGCGGCGTCCCGCTCAAAGTACGTTTGTTGAAACCTACTGGCCATCCCACATCGAAATGGAGAACCGGTTCATGGTTCGTATCAAAAATCGTAGTGAAGTTTGCGTGACCAACGTCGGAAACCCTAATTTCTTTGAGTTGTGCTTTCCCTATCCAAAGCTGACGCCATAGCTCCATACATTGATGCCTCGAAATGGTCGGTGGGGAAATACGGCCCTCTTTTGCCAATCTAGAAGCAATTTTTTTCAGCGGATCCCCCGCGGCGCTGAGCGTTCGAGGAAAATCTGGGTCCTCTCCGAAATTAGAAATGTCTCCAACAACGTATTTCGTTACACTGTCATATCCTACCTCTCCTAGCGTACACACTTGGGCGAGCGGTCCAGATACTGATCCGTAGGGAAACAAAGAAAGAGCTATCCACTGGCCCACCAAGTTCTCAGGTTCAATTTCAGAAATACCAGCCATCGCTGCGAACTTATTGAAAGTGGTCATGACCCTGATTAGGGCAAATTTCTCATGATCCCATTCCAAAACTGGTCTCGTGTGTCCGTCCGGATCATAGCCTTCATCGACGGCATCAATCACAAAGCTAAAACGGCTCGCCTTCCCTTCGGAGTGACGGTCAACGCTTTCAACGCGACCGATAAACGTTTTGGGCTCAGCGCCCCTAGAAACTTTATGTCTCATATTCATTTAGGCCATGGGGAATGTGTTGGCGTTCTATCAAATTGATAGGGGATAGCTTAAGGTGACAGTCTATCTTTTGTCGAGGGCGGCAATCCATGTCGCGCAGCTTGCAAAGGTCTGCATTCCGCCTACGTGCTGAAATATCATGTCTGCTTTGGGCGCTAGCTGTCCTTGGTGAGCTGGCAGCGGGTGGCAGCTAAGTCTGGCAGACTGTGAGTTCGATCATCTCCGGATTTTGCTCGCGCGGCGAATGACCGGAAAGCGGGCTGCGCCTGCAGCAACTTGAAGGTAGGGCGAAGGTCCGGAATGGGCCGGTCAGGTTCCGAAGTGCAAATACGGTTCGCAACTTTGCAGCGGCAGCTTTCTGCGCATCGCGCCCCCTGAAGCGGTCCGCAGCATTGGCATTAGCTCGCCGGGTTCGGTGAGTGGCCGCTTTTGGTGAGATGGCCCGAAAATTTTGCACCGGCAGCATCCTTGCCGCGTCACACCAAGTCTATGACCGCTTCGGGCTGCCTGCTGTCTTGGAGCAGGCTGATGTGAAACTCTATCTTTTCACTGTTGCAGAAAGCGGCGGCTGCCCCCATCGCCGTGCATGAAGCTACCTGGCCCCCGAATATGCGGGCACAGCAAAACGAAAGAGCCTGTGCTCTGTTTCCGCAATGCATTCGGCCTCGGCCACAATGCTCCAACCCAGATATAGAAAAGGAGCCCGCCGGGCGCCCTATATGTAGATCCTGGTGAGAACTCGTACCGAAACGGTGGGAACTCGATCAAGATTTACATACAATCTCAGTGGGTCCAGGGGCCGCGGCGGTTGGTGGCGAAATTGTCGCCGTAGCCGCCCGGGCGGATGTTGGCCTTGCGCACCTTCGGGTCGACAACCACCGCGTCGATGCCGTGGTCCTCGGCATATTCCACCGCCGCTTCCTTGCTGTCGAACCGCAGCTTGACCTGCGCCTGGGTGTCCGTGGAGGAGGTCCAGCCCATCAGCGGGTCCACTTCGCGGGCCGAGGCAGGCGCAAACTCCAGCACCCATTTCCGCGTCTTGGCCATGCCAGAGGTCATGGCGTTGCGTGCCGGCCGGTAAATCCGCGCTTGCATGGGCTGTCTCTCCTTGAGTCTCAATCCAGCGCTTTTATGCGCCGGATGCGGCTCTGCGGCAAGGTGGCATTTTGAACAGGGTTATCCGGCTTTTGCAGCCCCGCCACAGGCCGCCCGCGCCAGCCTCCCCAGATGCGATTGCCGGGCACAAAGAAACGCCATCAGCCGCGCCGGATAGCCCTCCGGCGGCGCCTGCCGGACCGACGGACGGGCCGCAACCGCCGCCCGCCAATCCGCCATGCACCCCTGCGTCGGCATCAAGGCAAAGTCCCCGATGGCATCAAACGTGTCGAAATAGCGGAAGATGGTGCCCCAGACCCCGTCCACCATGTGGAAACTGTCCCCGGAAAAGAACGGCCCCGCCACCTCCGGCGCGATCCGTTCCAGCCGTCCGCGCAGGGTGTCCGCAGCCGCGGCAAACGCCGCCTCATCCGGCGCATTATAGAGCTTGCCGATGGCCGCCAGCGTGTCCGAGCCGAATTCAATCCAGGCCCGGTGCCGCGCCCGCTCCAGCGCGTCGGCTGGATGCAAAGAGCCGGGCGTGGTCTCATCCAGATATTCCGCAATCACCTGGCTTTCGAACAGCACCCGCCCGCCGGTCTCCAGCACCGGCACCCGGCCGGTGGGCGACAGGGCGCGGAACCAGCCGGGCTTGTCCGCCAGGTCGATATTGGTGCGCCGGTGCGGAATGGATTTCTCGCTCAGCACAATCACCGCCCGCTGCACATAGGGGCACAGATGGTGGCTGATCAGATGCAGGTCGCTCATGGGATCCTCATGTAAATGCAGTTGCATCTATATCAAATGGGGGTGCGGCCTTGCATGTCAATGCACTTGCATCTAAATAATCCGCATGGAGACACCCGACCCTTTCGCCGTCTGGCTGCCGCTCGCCCGCGCCCACAAATCCGTCCTGGCTTCGGTGGAGACTGCGCTGAAACAGGCGGGCCTGCCGGGGCTCGACTGGTATGACACGCTGTGGGAGCTGGAATGCGCGGGCGATGCGGGCCTGCGCCCCTTTGAGCTGCAGGAAAAACTGCTGCTGCCGCAATACGGGGTCTCCCGCCTGGCGGAGCGGCTGGCCAAGGCAGGCCTGCTGGCGCGCCGGACTTGCAACGATGACGGCCGCGGCCAGGTGCTGGTGATCACGCCGGAGGGCGCCGCCATGCGCGCCCGCATCTGGGCCGTCTATTCAGCGGCCATGCAGCAGGCCGTCACCCCGCATTTCAGCCCGGGCGAGGCGCGGCGGCTGGCTGAGCTGCTGGCAAAGCTGCTGCGCCCCGCGCCTGCTGACAAAATCTGACACCATATCCCGGATTGCACCCCCCGCCCCCTTGCACCGGAACAAAAACAGACCAAAATCGGCCCCAGCCGCCAACGGAGTCGCCTGATGCCCTATGCCCATTCCGACAAGACCATGCCGATGATGACCCAGCGCGCGCCGCAGCAGCGGCCCAAGCTGGAGGGCGGCAAGCGCTTTGTCATGAACACCACCTTCGATCCGGCCGGCGACCAGCCCACCGCGATCAAGGAACTGTCAGAGGGCGTTCTGGAGGGCGAGCGCAACCAGGTGCTGTTGGGCGCCACCGGCACCGGCAAGACTTTCACTATGGCCAAGGTGATCGAGGAAACCCAGCGCCCGGCGATCATCCTCGCCCCCAACAAGACGCTGGCGGCCCAGCTCTACGGCGAATTCAAGGGCTTCTTCCCGGAGAACTCGGTCGAATACTTCGTCTCCTTCTACGACTACTACCAGCCGGAGGCCTATGTGCCGCGCTCCGACACCTATATCGAGAAGGAAAGCCAGATCAACGAGCAGATCGACCGGATGCGCCACTCGGCGACCCGCGCCCTGCTCGAACGCGACGACGTGATCATCATCGCGTCTGTCAGCTGCATCTACGGCATCGGCTCGGTCGAGACCTACTCCGCCATGACCCAGGACCTGAAAGCGGGCGAAATGTACGACCAGCGCCAGATCATGGCCGATCTGGTCGCCCAGCAGTACAAGCGCAACGACCAGGCCTTCCAGCGCGGCTCCTTCCGGGTCCGCGGCGACACGCTGGAAATCTTTCCCGCCCACCTCGAAGACCGCGCCTGGAAACTCTCCTTCTTCGGCGAGGAGCTGGAGCAGATCACAGAATTCGACCCGCTGACCGGTGAAAAGACCGGCACCTTCGACCAGATCCGCGTCTATGCGAACTCCCACTACGTGACGCCGAAACCGACCCTCAACCAGGCCGTGGTCTCCATCAAGACGGAGCTGAAACAGCGCCTCGACCAGCTGGTCGGCGACGGCAAACTGCTGGAGGCGCAGCGGCTGGAGCAGCGCACCAACTTCGACCTCGAAATGCTGGAGGCGACCGGCCACTGCAACGGCATCGAAAACTACTCCCGCTACCTGACCGGCCGCGCCCCGGGCGAGCCGCCCCCGACCCTCTTTGAATTCATCCCCGACAACGCCATCGTGTTCGCCGACGAAAGCCACGTCTCCGTCCCGCAGATCGGCGGCATGTACCGCGGCGACCACCGGCGCAAGTTCACCCTGGCCGAACACGGCTTCCGCCTACCGTCGTGCATGGACAACCGGCCCCTCAAGTTCGAGGAATGGGACGCCATGCGCCCGCAGTCGGTCTTCGTCTCCGCCACCCCGGCCGCGTGGGAGCTGGAACAGGCGGGCGGCGTTTTCACCGAACAGGTGATCCGCCCCACCGGCCTCCTGGACCCGGAGGTTGAAATCCGCCCCGTCTCGATGCAGGTCGACGACCTGCTGGATGAGGTGCGCAAGGTCACCGCCAACGGTTTCCGCACCCTTGTGACCACCCTCACCAAACGCATGGCCGAGGACCTCACCGAATACCTGCACGAACAGGGCATCAAAGTCCGCTACATGCACTCCGACATCGACACGCTGGAGCGGATCGAGATCCTGCGCGACCTGCGCCTCGGCGCCTTCGACGTGCTGATCGGCATCAACCTCCTGCGAGAGGGGCTCGACATCCCCGAATGCGGCCTTGTCGCCATTCTGGACGCCGACAAGGAGGGCTTCCTGCGCTCCGAGACCTCGCTGATCCAGACCATCGGCCGCGCCGCCCGCAACGCCGACGGCCGCGTCATCATGTATGCCGACAAGATCACCGGCTCGATGGAGCGCGCCCTGGGTGAGACCAACCGCCGCCGCGAAAAGCAGATCGCCTACAACCTCGAACACGGCATCACGCCCGAGACGGTCAAGAAAAACGTCGAGGATGTTCTGGCCGGCCTTTACGAGGGCGATGTGGACATGAACCGCGTCACCGCCCAGATCGGCAAGCCGATGCACGGCGCCAACCTGGAGGCGCATCTGAACGGCCTGCGCGACGAGATGCGCAAGGCGGCGGAGAACCTGGAGTTCGAAGAAGCCGCACGGCTCCGCGACGAGATCAAACGGCTGGAGGCGGTCGACCTCGCTATCTCCGACGACCCGCTGGCAAGGCAATCGGCGGTAGAGGCCGCGTCCGAAGCCGCCGTCAAATCGCGTGGGCGGTCAACGGCGGGGAAAGCGGGGACGCGGGCGTACCGGGGGAAATCGCAGAAGAAATTTTCGTAATGGGTTGAAGCCTATATAATTGAAGGGTTTAGCTTCTGAACGCCTGCGACATCTACGTCAGAGTGGCAGGCGAACTGGAACACAACTTGACAACCACAGTGCAAATTCTTCTTTAGACCGCTCACACAATGAGATGGTCACATTGCTAGACTTTAGAGACGAACTACTTCCTGAGCTTCACTTCCTGTATGACCGCTCAATGCAGGAAGTATTGTACTTTGAAGAGAATACTTCCGCTGGTGAACTTAAGGCTTCGGAAGTGCTAAGAGCACACTTTGCTATAGTTGATTATTTCTTAAGACAAGGGGAAGGAGAAGGTGTCGGAGGCTTTGGCCCCAAAGACACAGGCTTGCTTATGTCAGCCTTGAGTCGTCAATTTGTTGGATTTGGTGGTGAGCAGAAATGGCAAACCATTCCTGAAAAAGCAGCTACTTTGCTGTTTGGCTTGATCCAGAACCATCCATTTCACGACGCCAACAAACGAACTGCGTACCTCAGTACTGTGCAGTACCTTTACCAGAATGGGCTGATAATTGGAGTTTCTGAAAAGGAACTTGAAGACATGACTGTACATGTCGCAAACAACAGTCTTTCCAAGTTTTCCCGCTACAGAGACCTGCAGAAAAAAGGGAGCGACCCGGAAGTTCGCTTTTTGGCTCATTGGCTCAAGCAAAACACCAGAAAAATTGACCGCAGACAGTACCTCATTACGTACAGAGAACTCGACAAAATCTTAAAGCGCTACGACGCTTGGTTAGAAAACCCTCATGACAACCAAATTGATGTTATGCGTTCCGAGTGGGTAGTAACGAGGAAAGGCAGTTTTTTCCGCAAAGAGCAAAGGGAAAGGGTCACACGCCGCGTTTGCGTTCTCGGTTTCCCTGGCTGGAAAAACCAAGTTGGGAAAGGAAGGCTGGGACATGTGCGTAAGGAACTCGGGCTTACTCCTGAAAATGGAGTGGACTCCCAAGCCTTCTTTAACGATGTAGATGACATGAAGATACTAATTGAATTGTACGAAGGCGCTCTGAAGCGACTAGCCTACAGGTAGCTATCTTTTTCGATCTCCCGCGCCCGATCCCGAGGGTGGGCGTTCGCGCCCGCCTTGGGGGGCGGGTCGGGCGCGATGCACAGCAAAGCCGTGCAAGGCCTCCGAAAACCACCCCAAACGCATTAACCACCTATCAACAAACAAAGTTTCGCAGCGAAACCCCTTTTCATTTGCACCCCGCAACACCCGCCGCCCGCCCCTCTTGCCCGACTCACCCCTTCGGGCGCAGACTGATGGGCACCAGAAACCTGCGCGCGCCCCGGCTTGCCGCTTGCTGCGCCCGGATCTGATGCCGCCGCCCGATCAGCGAGCCTGGATGCTCCCGCGGCGCCCATGACCCGCGCCACGCGCTGCCGGGGTCCCGCCCCAGACAGGAGGACCCTTCGATGATTGCCTCACGCCTGAAACATCATCTGGAGGCACAGGGCTTGCCCTTCGCCACCGTCCGCCACCCCTATACCGCCACCGCATCGGAATGCGCCGAAGCCGCGCATGTGCCGGGCGACCACCTGGCCAAATCGGTGCTGATCCACATGGAGGAAGGCCCCTTCCTGGCGGTGATCCCCTCCAACCACAAGGTCGACTTGCACAAGCTGCAGTCGATGATCGACCGCCGCCTCGGCCTCGCGCCGGAGATCGAGCTGGACCAGGTCTTTGACGACTGCGACCCGGGTGCGGCGCCTTGCGTCGGCGCCGCCTATATGGTGCCGACAGTGATCGACGACAGCCTGCGCGGGCTCGACAAGGTCTGGTTCGAGGCCGGCGACCACAAGACGCTGGTCGAGATGAAGGGCTCCGATTTCGACACCCTGATGAAGGACGCCAAACACGGCTCCTTCTGCACCATGCACTGATGCCTGCGGCCAGCCGCCCCCAGACAGCCGGGGCGGCGCCACAGGCCCTCAGGTACGGGCCCTCAGATACGGGCGGTCAGAAGTCGAACAGATCCTCCAGGAAGTTCTTCTTTTTCTTCTTGTAGTATGTCTTCTCGTGGCGCGGGGTGTGATCCCGGCCGCGCTCCTCATAACGTTGCGGCTGCGGGGCGGATTGCGCGGGCTGCGCCGACCGTTCGATGATCTTGTCCAGTTCGCCCCGGTCCAGCCACACCCCGCGGCAGTCCGGGCAATAGTCGATCTCGACGCCTGCGCGCTCGGTCATGCGCAGTTCGGTTCCGTCGATCGGGCATCTCATTTTCCGCTCTCCTTTGTCCTGTGTCTCCCATTCCGAGGTGGGCACCCGCCGCTGCGGCTGCAAGGCAACCCTGCCGCATTCACGCCGAATTTGCAGAACTCCGCCGGTTTTCAGAAAGCTGACCCATGGTAAGCTGCCTGCAAATCACGGAGGCACATATGAGCAGCAAAAACATTCTCGCCGGGCTCCTGGCCCTGATCCTCGCCTGCACCCCGGTTCTGGCCCGCAGCGGCGGCGGGGGCGGCGGCGGCGGTGACGGCATGGGCATGAACAGCGGCGGCGGCCAGCGCAGCGGCCTCAGTTCCCGGGCCACCAAGGCGGTGGTCACCACCCTGACCCGCGGCTTCGACCGCTGCGGCGAGCTGCCCCAAGTCTACAAGTTCGACTGCTTCCGCCACACCTACAAGCTGGCGGCGCAGAAGCTGGACGGAAACCAGGCCTATGCCGAGGCCCGCGAGGCGCTGGTGCTGGTGGAGGAAACGCTGACCCGGTCGGTCAAGCAGAACCTGGACCCGGGCCAGCCGGTCAAACGCAAGGGGCTGAACCTCTACCGCCCGGTGAAACCCGCTGCGGTGCCGCAAATCAAGCGGCAGGCGGAATCGGCGATGAAACAGGCCGAAACCATCCTGCTGCGCTCCCCCGCGAACAAGCAGGTGCACTACGCCCGCATTGCCGAGGCGGTGAATTCCAACAAGGTTCTCCTGCGCTCTGCCCTGCTGCCCGGCGCGATGATCCGGCTGGCCTGGCAGATCCTGAAAGCGGCGGTTCCGGCATAGGCCGCACCGCCAGCCGGGCTTGGCTCAGCGCAGCCCGGCTCAGCGCACCACATGCACGGCACAGGCCGCGTGGCGCACCACGTGGCCTGAGGTCGACCCCCACAGCAGGTCCTGCATCGACGGCCGGTGCGAGGCCAGGATGATCAGGTCCGGCCCGTTTTGTTCTGCCCAGTCCAGAATGGTGCGGCCGGAATGGCCTTCGATCAGCGCCCCCTCGGCGTCGGGCAGGGTCTTGGCCAGCCCGTCCAGCTCTGCCTGCAGCGCCACGCGTGTGTCTTCCATGAAATCCGCCGGCACATAGGAAATCGCATAGGCCGGAACCTGTTCGATCACATGCAGCAGCGTCACCTTGGCGCCCGGTGCGGACAGCAGGCGCGCCACCTTCAGCGGCCCGGTCACGTCGCGCTCCGGGTCAAATGAGATCGGCACCAGAATATTATGATACATGGCAGTTCTCCCTTCGCTGAAAGCCTACACCGGATTTCGGCGCTGCGGTTTGACCGGGATCATGCGCCGCGGCGGCGGTGCGGCCGGGCCGCGGCGGCATCATCGCGCCGGGCCTCTGAACGGCCGGGACCGCGCGGTGCGGAGGCGCCTCAGGCCCCGAACACCTCGGCCACGTCATACATCACCGGCTCGAAGCTGCGGCACAGCTCGTTGATCTTGCGGTTGCGTTCGCGCATCTCGGGGGAGCGCAGCATCGCCATGAAATCCTCGCGGCGGCGCCATTGCGAGTAATTGGCAATCCGGGTCTGCGCGTCATTCACATGCAGGCCGGCCGCAATGAACCCGGGCTGCTTGGAAATGAACTCTGCATAGGCGTCCTCAAGCGCCTCCAGCAGGTCCTGGCAGGTGCCCGGCGTCATCTCGAATGTGGTGATAACGGTCTGGATGTCCGCGGTTTTTGCTATGTTCGGCATGGGCTTCTCCGTTGACTCTGTTCCAGCCTACGCCTGTTCACGCATAAAGCGCACGACATTTTTTCCGGAACACGCCAAAGCAGCGCGCGCCGCGGTTAACACAACCTTAACCATAAACCCGAACCCTTGCTTCAATCGCACGGGGGTTTCGGAATGAAATCTGCCTCTACAGCCTGTCTTGCCGTGATGCTGGCCCAGACGGCGGCTGCCGGCGCCTGGCTGGAGCAGCCGGGACAGGGGTTTGCCGCGGCCAGCGCAACATACCGCCAGGCCGGCGGCCGCAACGGATATGAGCTGAGCTACTACGGCGCTTACGGGCTCACCCCCAAGCTGACCCTGGGGGTGGATCTGAACAGCACCGGGGACCTGTACGGCCACGCGCTGGTGTTTGCCCGGCTGCCGCTGGGTGCCGGCAAGCGTTCCAGGCTGGCGGCGGAAGCCGCCTTTGGCGGCCATCGCGACAATGGCCTGTGGATGATGATGCAGCGCGCCACCCTGTCTTACGGGCGCGGGTTTGAAACCGGCAGCGCCAGCGGCTGGCTGGCGATCGACGCCGCCTACGAGCTGCGCAACAGCGGGTTGCAGACGGTCTGGAAGCTGGACGCCACGCTGGGGATGCACCGGCCCGGCAAAATCGCCCCGATGCTGCAGATCGAGACCGCCAAGCCGCAGGGCGGGCAGCTCTCCTACACGCTGACACCGTCGCTGCGCTATCCTCTGAAATCCGGGCGCGAGCTGATCCTGGGGCTGGAGCACCGCAAGGCAGGCGAACGCAGCCTTGGCCTGAAACTGGGGCTGTGGCAGAAGTTCTGATAAGACCCCCGCCGGCAGGAGGCCCCCATGGCGACCCCGATCCGCCCCACCGATGACGAGGCCCGCGCCCTCGCCCGCAGCCTGATGGCAGAGGCCCGCTTTGCCGCGCTTGGCGTCATGCTGGAGGCAGGCCAGCCGCTGGTGACGCGGGTGGCTTTCGCTCTGGATCCGCAGGGCGCCCCGCTCAGCCTGATCTCGGATCTGGCGCAGCACACCCAGGCGCTGCGGCAGCATCCGGCCTGTTCGCTCATGGTGGGGGAGCCGGGCGCCAAGGGCGACGCGCTGACCCATCCGCGGCTCAGCCTGATGGCGGCAGCAGAGTTTGTGCCGCGCCAGGACCCGGAGCACGCGGCGCTGGCGGCAGGCTATCTGCGTCAGCATCCCAAGGCCAAACTGTACCTGCAGTTCGCCGACTTCAGCTTTGTCCGCTTCCGCATCACGGCGGCGCATTTGAACGGCGGGTTCGGCAAGGCCTTCCGCCTTGCCGCCGCCGACCTGCTGCCCAGCGGCTGACATCAGCTGTCCATCCGTATCAGCACCTGCACCTCGCCCTTGACCGCCTCCTGCCAGCGCAGGCGGATCTCGTCGCTGTCGGCGCCCTGCAGAACCTCGGCGTAGGGGGCGATGTAGCGGGTGCTGTTGCCGCTGGTCTGCAGCGGCCCCAGCGCCATCACGCTGTCGACATAGCGCGCATGTCCCTGGAACGGCAGCTCGCCCCCGGCCGGGACCGTCCAGGTGGCGGACGCCGAGGACTGGCCGTGGAGCACCCGCAGCGGATTGGCCGACTGGATGGAGACGTTGTGGTACATGTTGCCGCTGAAAACCACATTTTTGGACCGGCTGAAGTCGAGGTCCGAAAAACTCGTATCGACCCGCTCCGCCCGGTCGATGCTGCCGTTCAGCGAACGGAACTTGTTGCCGGTGACAGTGAGGCCGTTCAGGTAGTGGCCGCTGCCGTAGGGTTTGATCACGATATAGCTGAACCAGGGCGCGACGTCGCCGGACAGGAACACATTGGCAGTGACCGACAGCGCGCTGAAGGAAAAGCCGCCGGTGAAGTCCGGCGTCGGGTCCCACTCGTTGGTCCATTCGATGAAGCAGTTGTCGATGTAATTGTCCGACACGGTGGAGGTGCAGTTGTTGGAAGTCAGCACCAGCCCGGCGGTGCGCACCCCGCCCGCGACGCTGTCGCCCTGAAAGAAATGGTTGCCCGTCACCGTGTTGTTGCCGCCGCCCAGGACCGCGAAATGGCGGAACCGGGTGGCCCGGTTGCTGCGCAGCTTGGCATCGTTGTTGTTGACGTTGAGGCCGATGCTAACGCGGTCGGAAACGTCCAGCGGATCCTCGTGCGACAGGAACTGGCAGTTGTCGATCAGGATGCCCTGGCAGCCGGTCCCGATAGAGGTGATGCCGCGGTCCTTGGGCCGCGAGATGAAGCAGCTGTCTACCGCGAACACCGAGCCGGAAGGCGCCAGGCGCAGGGCGCTGCAGCGGCCGTTGCACTGGAACTCGATGCCCTCGACGCCGAACTTGCTGAGTGAGCTGAAGCCGCTGAAGTCCACCAGGTATTTGAAGTCGGTGAAGGTGAAGGTCTGGGTGCCTTCGGCATCGTAAAGCGGGGCGCTGAGGGTCAGCTCGCCCGCGCCGGTGTTCTTGGACCGCACATAGACCTCGCGCCCGACTCCGGCGCCCTCCACCAGCGCGCCCACCGCGATATTGGCGATATTGGCGACATTGGTCAGCTTGCGGGCGTCAGACGCGCTGTAGGTCGCCTGCGAGGTCACCGCTTCGCTGTCCCAGGCGGCGCTGTCGGCAGCCTCGATCTGGCCGTTGCGGATGATGCGGCGGGTGGCATAGGAGGTTTTGTTGGGCACCGCCGCGGCCATGTCGATGGGGCCGGTGACGCTGATCTTGCGGCCCATCAGGTCGAGCGATTCATGGTCCGAGTTGTTGATCAGCGCCTGGAACGCCTTCCGGAAGCCCAGCCCCTCATCCCCGAAGGCGGCGGCGTAAGAGGGAAAGTCGAAGTTCTTGGTCAGCAGAAGCATCTGGTCGTCCGGCATGTCGACGGCGCCCTCGAATACGGTCTCGTGGTTCAGCGACACGGTGCTGGCCAGATAGAATTCGCCCGCGGGCACCAGGATGCGGCGCCCGTCCGCGGCGGCATCAGCGGCCTCGAACGCCGCTGCGCAATCGGTGCTGCCGTTGCCCACCGCGCCATAGTCGGTAACGTCCACCACGCTCAGCATTTTGCGGTGGAAGGCGCTGGTGATGTCGGTGATCTCGATATCGTCAATCCGCACAACGCCGCCGTTGGCGCCCGTCAGGTCGAGCCCAAAATGGCCGTAGGCCGCATCGCGCCCCCAGACCATCTCCACCCCGCCGCGTTCGCCGCTGCCGACGATGCCGGTCACTTCCAGCACCTTGCCGTATTCGGTGAGCGCATATTGCATCCCGTATTCGGACACGCCGCCGATGTGGCTGCCGCCGCTGGCCCCCGCCCAGCCGGCGACGCGGACCGCCGGCAGCGCGCCGCTCACGGCCTTGATGCGGACCTTGATCTGCAGGTAGCAGCCCGGCTCCAGCGGCGTCTGGCCCATGAAGCGGAGCTTCTGGGTGTTCTCGGTCTTCTGCATCTCCAGGCAGCCGCCGAAATCCGCATCCGCCGCCACAAAAACCGCATTGGCGGCGCCGTCATAGGTGTCCGACCCCGGCGTGCCGTCGCCGCTGGACCAGACATCCAGCCCGTCCGCAAAAGCGGGGGGCATCAGCTGCAGACCTTCGGTGATTGCCTTGTTCATGGAAGTTCCCTTTCCTGCTGCGCATTTCGCGTTCGGGGAAAAGGAAGTACAGGAGCGGCCTTAAAATCCGCCCAGCGGTGCGTACGCTGCCCTGGGTTCAGACGCTGTCACCCTGCCCTTTCAGAAGATGTACCGCGTTGATTTTCCAGCCGCTTTCCATCTTAACCATTTGGTAATCCAGCAGGTGCACGGCGCCGGTTTGATCGGTGATCATCACCCGCTGCCACAGGCTGCCGGCCACGTCGCGCAGGTCTAGATAGCGCACCTCAGCCGGGCGCCAGACCATCGGGTAGCCCTGGCGTACCATCTCGCCAAAACGCTCCGGGGTGCCGAACAGGCGCCGGATATTCGGCGAGGCAAAGGAGAACGCCGTTTCGGTATCATTGTTCAGGAAGGCTTCAAACTGAGAGCCGATCACTGCTGTGACCGGCTCCCTTTGGGCAAAAACCGGGAAGGTCAGAAGAAAAATACCAACCCCCGCAAACAGAACACTGCGCATCTGTCCCTCCCGGTCCGTTTTCATAAGTTAGGACAGAGTGACGTGGCGTCAAAACTTTTTTTGCGATCTGGTAATTTTCTTGCGCAGAGGGAAGCCGTAGGCCGGTACGTTTGCACGCGGTGCGCGGCGTTGTGCAACAGGGCTGAAACAGCAAGGGCGCGGAAGACCGCGCCCTTGAGAATTGGTTCTTTGAGCAGGCTTACGCCAGCTCGCCTGCCAGCGCCTTTTCGATCAGGGCAATGGTGTCCTCGACGCCGTAAAGCGCAATGAAGCCGCCGAAGCGCGGACCCTGGGAGGCCCCCAGCAGCACCTCGTAGATCGCCGAGAACCAGGCGCGCAGCGGCTCGAACCCGTGGATCTTGCCGATTGCGAAAACCACCGACTGCAGGAATTCCTCGTCCGCGAAATCCGCCTCGGGCAGCGGGTCGTCGTTGCCTGCGATCTCGTTCTTCTTGGCAATCGCGGCCAGGGCGGCGTCCGCCGATTTCAGCGCATCCGCCAGATCCTGCAGCGCCGCGCGCTCCTGATCGGTGGGCAAGCGGAATTCCTTCGCGGGCTTCACGAAGTCGTTGAAATAGGCCACCGCAAAGCCCGCCGCCTGATCCATGCCGGGATGGGTGTCGGGGGTGGCGTTGGGGGCGTATTTGTTGATGAAGCCCCACATGGTTTCCTTGTCCTCGGCGCTGGAGGCGGAGGCCAGGTTCAACAGCATCGAGAACGGGACCACCATGTCCGATTGCGGAACGTCGCCGCCGTGGATGTGCCACACCGGGTTATTGAGCTGCGCCTTCAGGTCCTGCCCGTGGTAGGCGCGCAGCTGCTGGTGGTATTCGTCCACCGCCTTGGGGATCACGTCGAAATGCATCCGCTTGGCGGTCTTGGGCTTCTGGTACATGAAGTACGCCAGGCTCTCGGTCGAGGCATAGGTCAGCCATTCGTCGATCGAGACGCCGTTGCCGGAGGATTTGGAGATCTTCTGGCCGTTTTCATCGAGGAACAGCTCATAGGTGAAATGCTCCGGCGCGCGCTGGCCCAGCACCCGGCAGATGCCGTCGTAGATCGGCGTGTTGGTGGAGTGGTCCTTGCCGTACATCTCGAAGTCGACTTCCAGAGCGGCCCAGCGGGCGCCGAAGTCCGGCTTCCACTGCAGCTTCACGTTGCCGCCGGTCACCGGCAGGGTCCATTCCTTGCCGTCCTCGTCGTCGAAGGTGACAGTATAGGTTTCGGCGCAGACTTTCTTCATCGGCACATAAAGCACGCGGCCGGTTTCCGGGTGGATCGGCAGGAAGATCGAATAGGTCTGGCGGCGCTCTTCGCGCAAGGACTTCAGCATAATCGCCATGATGTCGTCGTACTTGTCGACGGCGCGCTTCAGGATCTCGTCGAACTGGCCGGACTGGTAGAATTCGGTGGCCGAGTAGAACTCGTAGGAGAACCCGAAGGTGTCCAGGAACCGGCGCAGCATGGCGTTGTTGTGGTGGCCGAAGCTCTCATGCGTGCCGAACGGGTCCGGCACCGAGGTCAGCGGCTTTTGCAGGTGTTCTGCCAGCGCCTCCTGGTTGGGGACGTTGCCGGGCACCTTGCGCATGCCGTCCAGATCGTCGGAGAAGCAGATCAGCCGGGTCGGAATGTCCGAGATGGTCTCGAACGCCTTCTTGATCATGGTGGTGCGGGCGACCTCGCCGAAGGTACCGATATGCGGCAGGCCGGAGGGGCCATAGCCGGTTTCGAACAGCACATAGCCCTTCTCCGGCGCGCCCTTGGCATAACGTTTGAGAACCCGGCGGGCTTCTTCAAACGGCCAGGCTTTGCTCTTCAGAGCTTCTTCGCGCACATCAGACATTTGTGTTCTCCATCGGCGGCAGTTCTGTCAGCTATCGGGGTGCCGCGTGATCATCCCGGACGCCCCATGCATCCGGCCCTTCCCTCTATTGTGCCTGTGCAGCATGAGTCAATGATCACCCGCCCCGGGCGGCGCTTGCTAGGCTGCCTTTTCGGTGATCCAGGCCAGAATTTCCCGCACATCGCGCCCCGCCGCCAGACCATCGCGGGCAGAGGCGAAGTAGCCGCGCGCGGAGCTGGCGCTTGGCCCCTGCAGACGCACCAGCGCGCCGGTGCCCAGAAAGCTGTCGAGCACCCCGCCCCAGGCCAGGCACACCCCCTGCCCGGCCAGCGCAGCGTTGACCAGCATCGCATAGGAATTGAAGTCGAGCGCGCGGGCGCCGGACGGCACTGCCAGCCCCGCCTCCTGAAACCAGCTGGGCCAGTCGTGCCACTGGCTGCGGGCGGTCTCCATCGTCAGCAGTGTCATACGCGCAAAATCATGGCGGTCCGCGGCCATCCCCAGGCGCGACAGATACAACGGGCTGGCGACCGGAAAGACCTCATCCCCCAGCAGCCGCAGCTCCTGCCCGGCGCCTGTTTCCGGCAGGCCGAAACGGATCAGCAGATCGCCGGGGCGGACAGCCTCTCCATACTCCTGGCTGAGGATGCGGATTGTCACCCCGGGAAAGGCATCCTCCAGCGCGCCCAGACGCGGGATCAGCCAGAAGGCGACAAAGCCGGCCGGGGCCGAAACCGTCACCACCCGCCCCTGTGCGCTTTGCCGCAGGCGGGCCACGGAGGCCTCGATCTGCCCGAAGCCGCTGTGCAGGGCCTGCAGAAGATCCTTTCCTTGCGGGGTCATGCGCACAGGCTTGCGGCTGCGGTCGAACAGGGCGCAGCCCAGGTCCGCCTCCAGCGCCGCGATCCGGCGCGACACCGCGGGCTGCGAGACATTCAGCTCCTGCGCGGCGGCGGTCAGGGTGCCGTGGCGCGCCGCGGCATAAAAGGCGGTGAGCCCGGAAAAACTGGGAAGGCGCTCCATCTATCATAACCTCAGCGTATATTACTGTGCAGCTTTACCCTATTGAGCGAAACCCGGGAAGGCCTCTAACTGGGCGGCAGGACGAGGAGGCTTGCGATGACTGCAGAACTGACCACCCTGGCTGCCGATCTGGGCGATGCGGAACAGCTGCATCAGCCCTCCAACCTGCCGCATGCGCCGCTGGCGGTGGATGCTGCGCAGGTGCCGCTGGCGGGCGGCACGGATCCGGCCTACGGCGAAGTGCGCTGGCGCACGCTGATCAACGGCAGCGAGGACGCGCCGCGCGACATGGTGCTGGGCATCGCCGAATTCGGCCCCGGCGGCTGCCTGCTGCCGCACCGCCATGACCCGGCAGAGTTCTATTTCGGGCTGGAGGGGGCCGGGGTGGTGACCATCGACGGCATCCCGCATGAGATTCGCCCCGGGATCGCCATCTATGTGCCCGGCGGCGCCGAGCACGGCACCGTGGCGGGCCGGGACGGGCTGCGCTTTGCCTATGGCTTTGCCGAGCCGAGCTTTGAGCAGATCCAGTACCGGTTTTCCGCACAAGCTTGAATCCGAGGCGGTTTTTTGCGGCTTTGGCGCGGGCAGCAGTTGAACCTGCCCCGCCCTGTACCTATCCTGATTGCGGCAGCATGCAGCATGAAAAGGATGCCTTGATGACAGAGCAAACCCCGCACCCGATGTCCCCGCAGGACTGCCTGGTGGCGCTGATGGTGGCGGTGTCTGCCTCGGACGAGAACATCCGCACCGCCGAGCTGGTCAAGATCCAGTCGGCGGTCAACATGCTGCCGGTGTTTGCCGATTACGACATCGACCGTGTGTCGCGGATTTCCCGCACCGTGTTCGACCTGTTCGAGCAGGAGGACGGGCTGGAGGCGCTGTTCGGCCTCATCCGCGGCGATCTGCCGGAACGGCTGTTCGAGACGGCCTATGCGCTGTCCTGCGATGTGGCGGCGGCCGACGGGTATCTGGGCGAGACCGAATTGGAATTCCTGGCAGAGGTCCGCTACGAGCTGAACATCGACCGGCTGCACGCCGCCGCGATCGAGCGCGGCGCCCGGGCGCGGCACATGGTCTGAGGCAGCTTCCCTTGCCTGCCGTGCATGGCGGGGTTGCACAACGCAGGCTTGTGCCGCATTTGACCCGCTCCCATTTGGCGCTAGTTCGTGCCGTATCGGGAGCCGGGTCATGTCCGCATGGCGAAGAGACATCGATGAAATCCGCAAGCTTCTCCTCGAGATAGAGGCAGGAAGGGAGTCCTATTGCGCCCTGCCGCGCGCCGCCGCAGAGGCGATGATGCTGCCGGTGGAGGATTGCCTGCCCGATGCCGAGGCGCGCAAGCTGGCTTATCACCTGAGCCTGTTGGACAGCGCCGGGCTGGCCCGGTTCAGCCGGCTGTCGAACGGCAACTGGCATGTGCGCGGCCTGACCTGGAGCGGTCATGAGCTGCTGGACAATATTCGCGACGGCGACATCTGGAACGCGGTGCGGGAGCGCCACCAGCAGCTTGGCGGCTTCAGCATGGAGATCCTCAGCGATCTGGCCAAGGAGCTGGTGCGCGCCAAGGCCCGCAGCCTGGAAAGCTCAGACGCCTGAAGGCATTGTTTAGACCCCCGGGCGGCGCATGGCCTGCGCCACCCGTTTCGCAAATGGCGGCCCCGGACCCCTTACCGGTAGAGCGCGGAATTCAGGTAGCGCAGGCCGGTGTCGATCACCACGGTGACCACCCGCTTGCCCGGCCCCAGCGCCCGCGCCCGCTGCAGCGCCGCCCAGATGTTGGCGCCTGAGGTGATGCCGCCCAAGAGCCCTTCCTGCTGCGCCAGCATCCGGGCACCGGCAAAGGCGTCCTCATCCTTGACCGGCACCACGTCGTCAATCAGGTCGCGGCGCAGGATCTTGGGCAGGAAAGAGAGGCCGATCCCCTCCAGCTGGTGGGTGCCGCTGGTGTCGCCGCCCGACAGGTTGCGCACGTGATAGGGCTCGATGGCAATGATGCGGGTTTCGGGGTTGGCCTCCTTCAGCACCTCTGCATTGCCGGAGATGCAGCCGCCGCCGCCGGTGGCCATCACAAACTCATCCACCGGCCCGTCCAGCTGCGCCAGGATCTCCCGCGCCATGCCGTGATAGCCGCGCTTGTTGTCCATGTTGTTGACCTGGTCGGTCCAGAAGACGCCGGGTTCCGCCGCCAGCTGTTTGGCCCGCGCGATGGTGCGGTCGATCACGCTGGCGGTCAGGATGCCGCCCTCGGCGTGGATGATCTCCACCTCGGCGCCATAGGCGCGCATGGTCTGCAGCTTCTCCTCCGAGAACGCGTTGGAGGAGACGAAATGCGCCTGGTAACCGCGGGTGGCGCAGACCATCGCCAGCGAACTGCCGGTGCTGCCGCCGGTGTATTCCAAAACTTTGCCGCCGGGTTTCAGATCGCCGCGCCGCTCGGCGCCTTCGATCATCGACAGCGCCATCCGGTCCTTCATGCTGCCGGTCGGGTTGGCGCCCTCCCATTTGACCCAGACCTCCGCCATGTCCGGGGTGGTCAGATGCCTGAGCTGCACAAGCGGCGTGTTTCCGATGGCGTTCATGTGGCGGGTCTCCCTTGCTGCGCGACTCACTTTCAAAATTAAAGTGACTATGCGGCAGTGGCTTTCATTTTGAAAGTCTCTTATTGTGCGGGATGAAAACACCTTTGGAGGCACGCCATGAGCCAGCCGCAGACCCAATTCCGCTCCCGCTGCTCGATTGCCCGCACCCTGGATGTGCTGGGGGACAAATGGACGCTGCTGGTGGTGCGCGACCTGATGTGGCACGGCAAGCATACGTTCCAGGAGCTGCAGGCGAGCGAGGAGCATATTGCCGCCAACCTGTTGTCAGAGAGGCTGAAGCGGCTGATGGCGCTGGGGCTGGTGGCGCGGGAGGCCTACCAGGACAGGCCGGTGCGCTACCGCTACGCGCTGACCGATGAGGGCCGCAGCCTGGAGGTGCTGCTGCTGCAGATCATGGGCTGGGGCCACGCGCATCTGGGCGGCGGGCTGTTTGATCCGCAAACCGGGCGGACGGTGGCGGAAGCTAGCCTCGGTGGGCCGCAATGAGCCGTCCCAGGCTCTGCATTTGCTGCCCCTGCGCGTCGAAATTTCCAGGGTCGAGCCATTCAGCATAGGCCGCCTCCAGCCGCGGCCATTCACTGTCGATGACTGAATACCAAGCGGTGTCGCGGTTGCGCCCCTTATAGACAATGGCCTGGCGGAACAGCCCCTCATAGGTGAAGCCCAGCCGCTCCGCCGCCCGGCAGGAAGGCGCGTTCAGGGCGTCGCATTTCCATTCATAGCGGCGGTAGCCAAGGTCATTGAACACCCGCGCCATCATCAGGAACATCGCCTCCGTCGCGGCGGGCGTCCGCTGCAGCGACGGGGCATAGGTGATGCCCCCGACCTCGATCACGCCATGTTCGGGCTTGATCCGCATGTAGCTGGCGACGCCTTCGGCCTTGCCGCTGGCGCCGTTGACGATGGCGAAATAGGGCTGCGCATCAACGCCGCTGGCGCCCTGGACCCATGTGCGCAACTCGGCTTCGGTGCCAAACGGCCCCCAGGGGATATAGGTCCAGATCGCGCCGCTCTGGTCCTGACTGAAGGCGGCAAACAGATCCGCTGTGTGGCGCGCGGCGTCCAGCGGTTCCACCCGGCAGTAGCGGCCGGCCATGCCGCTGTGGCCGGGAAGGCGCGCGCCCTGCCAGTCCGGCAGCGGGGCGCCGATGGGCTGGCCGTGGTCGTTGATACGCTCAGTCATGGTCTGGTCCTCTGCACTCCGGGCAGGCAGCCCTGCCGGTGCCGGTCTGCCTGCGAACTGGCCCGCGGGAAACGTCCAGAAACAAGAATTCAGGCCAGACCAGTCAGGGCCTAACTGCCGTAGACCGCGCCCCAGCGTTCGATCAGCTGCTGCTGCAGCTTCTTGGCACGGCGGTTCCAGCTGCGGGCGCCGGGCGGGCGTTCGCGCTGCGCACGCGGAATGCGGCCGCGGGTTTTCAGGTCGGCGGTGAAGATGGCAAAGGCCAGCTCTGTGCCGTCGGCCGCGGTCATGAACCCGCCAAGGCCGGAAACGAAGTTCAGCGTGCCGGTCTTGGCGGCAACCTTGATCGGGTGGCCCTTGACCGTGCGGCCCTTGGCGTCGCGCATCTGGAAAGGCTTCAGGAGCGGCTTCAGCTGGCCGGATTTATAAGCCGCCACCAGCGCGCGGGTAAGATCCGCCGGCGTCATCCGGGAGGCTTCGCCAAGGCCGGAATGATCCACCAGACGGGTGCCGGACATGCCGTATTTGCCGGCCGCCCAGGCGCTCATCTCAGCCGCCGATGCCTGCAGCGAGGCCGGGCGCCCGGCACGCGCGGCAGAGGCGGACATGCCGATCATCTCTGCCATCAGGTTGTTGGAGTATTTCAGCATCGCCTTCAGCATCACATCCAGCGGCGGGCTGTGGTGCTGGGCCAGCAGCGTGGCCGCAGGCAGGGCGCTGACGCTGCGCGCCTGCGGCAGCGCGATGCCATTGGCCCGCACCAGGGTGCGGAACACATCGCCCGCATAGGCGGCAGGGTTGCGCACCGGCAGCCAGCGCGCGCCTCCCTTGCCCAGCGCCTTGGAGGCGACGGTCCAGTGATCCACCCCGCCCTTATCGGCATAGGTGTAAACCGGCACCGCGCGGGACTGGATCGCCATCCGGGCGGTGGCGACCTCGGGGCGGTATTTCTCGGTGCGGGCGTCCATGGTGATCGCCCAGTTGCCGCTGGCGGCGCGTTTCCATTCGAAATGCACCCGGTTGAAGTTCAGCGAGATGCCGGACACCGCCGGGGAGTAGCCGACATGGTCGGGCTGGTCCGGGTCGATGGTTTTAACACCGGGCAGCGCGCCGTCCCAGACCAGGAACTTGCCCCGCACCTCGCGCACGCCGGCGGTCTTCAGCGCTTTTGCCAGCAATGCCAGATGGTCGGTGTTCAGCATCGGGTCGCCGCCGCCCGCAAGGATCAGGTCGCCGTTCACCACACCGCCCGCGACGCCGCCGGTGGCCAGCACCCGGGTCTCGAACCGGTGGTCCGCGCCCAGAACGTCCAGCGCATAAAGCGCGGTCAGCGCCTTGGCGACACTGGCCGGCGGCAGCGCCTCGCCCCCGCCGGAAGATTCCAAGAGCTTGCCGGATTTCACATCCGCCACCGCGCAGACCGCGTGCCCCGGCAGGCCGGCCCGCTCCAGCAGCGCCTTGAGCCCGTCCGTTCCTGCCGCCAGCGAACTGGCCCGGCGCGCCACCGGGCGCAACGAGACCGCCGGCGCATTGGCCAGCGCAGAGGTGCCTGCCAATGCGGCAAGCCCGGAAAGGAGGAATGTCCGGCGTGAAGTCATCTTATTCATTTTTAGGGTCAGGAGCTGCTCTTCTTCAATCCCCGATCCGTGGCTTTGCGCCGCAAGGTCCGGGCTTTTTCGCCATGGCAAGTCCTGCTACCGCTGGCAGCCATGTTCCAGGCAGTACTCCTCATGTTCGCGGCCATGTCAATGATCCCCGCAGGCGACCTGTGCGGGAAACTGCTGACCGGCGCCGGCCTGGCCACGCCGGCCTTTGTCGCCTGGTCGCGGTTTGCCATCGGCACCGCGCTGATCCTGCCCTTTGTGCCGCGCCGGGCGTTCTCCCTGCTGGGCGACTGGCGGCTGTGGCTGCGCGCCGGGCTGCTGACCGGCGGCATCTTCTCGATCCAGCTGGCCCTGCAGACCGAACCGCTGGCCAATGTCTTTGCCGCCTTCTTCATCGGGCCGGCGGTGAGCTACGTGCTGTCGGTGCTTCTGTTGCGCGAGCAGGCAACCGGCCTGCGCAGCCTGCTGATGGCACTGGGGTTCCTGGGCGTGCTGATGGTGGTGCGGCCGGGGCTTGGCGGCTCGGTCAATCTGCTGTGGGCGGTTCTGGCGGGCTGCTTCTACGGCGGCTTCCTGACCAGCTCGCGCTGGCTGGCGCATGTCGGCACGCCGCTGGAGCTGAGCCTGACCCAGCTGCTGCTGTCGGCCCTGCTGATGCTGCCGCTGGGTCTGGCCAGCCTGCCGGACTTCACACCCTCCACCGCGGCGCTGACGGTGGGGAGTGCGGCGTTCTCGATGATGGGCAACCTCTTGCTGCTGTTTGCCTATGGCCGGGTGCAGGCGGTGAAGCTGGCGCCGATGGTCTATTTCCAGCTGGTGGCCGCTGTGGGGCTGGGCTGGGCGGTGTTCAGCCAGCTGCCGGACGCCTGGACCTGGGGTGGGCTGGCGGTGGTGCTGTCGGCCGGGCTGGCCTCAGCCCTCCTGCGCCGCTGACCAGCCGCCGCGGGCGCGGATTTCCGTCGAGCTGGCCTCCACCATCGGCAGGTTCACAAAGCACCAGGCAGGGCTTTCCGCCCGCGCCAGCAGGTGGCTTTCGCTGCCTTTCAGCATCGCATGGCGGTAAATCCGGGCTGCCGGGGAAAACCGGGACGAGATCCGGTCGCCGGGACGGGCCAGCACACCGACGGGCACCGTGTCCAGGATCTGCTGCCAGTCTTTCCAGCGGTGGAAATGGGTCAGATTGTCGGCCCCCATCAGCCAGACAAAGCGCACGCCGGGATGGCGGCGGCGCAGGTGGCGCAGGGTCTGGGCGGTGTAGCGGGTGCCCAGCGCAGCCTCGATGCCGGTGATGTGGATGCGCGGGTGCCGGATCAGGTCCTCTGCCGCTGCGATCCGCCGCTCCAGCGGCGCCGGCTGGCGCGCCTTCAGCGGGTTGCCGGGCGACACCAGCCAGAACAGGTGGTCAAGCCCGAAACGCTTGAGCGCGGCATGGGAAATCGCCGCATGGCCGCGGTGCGGCGGATCAAAGGATCCCCCCAACAGCCCGACACTGTGGCCCGGGCGGATATGCGGCAGCTTGCAAACCATGAACGCCTTGATGCGCATAGTTTCCGGCTGAGATCAATCGCCACCCGCGGCGGCGGCGCACAACCCTGCGCAGATTGCCTGAAACACCGCTTTGGGTGTAGAATTTTGTTGCGCGGGCATTGTTCCTGCCCCGCTGTTTCCAAATTGCGAGTTCGCCATGGTTGCCAAGCTTTCCGCCTCCGTCGGGCGCAAGGGCAAGAACCTGCCCGAAGACGTCAAAGCCGTACAAGAATTGCTGAATGCCTTTGCAGGCCAGTCCGGGATCAAGAAGCTCAAACCCGACGGCACCCCGACGCCGGTGCTGGAGAAGATGATCGGCCAGTTCCAGCAGGAGGTCTGCGGCTTCAAGCCCGACTACCGCATCGATCCCGGCAAGAACACCATCAAAAAGCTGAACGCAGGCCCCGGCAAGGCCAAGGCCGAGAAGAAGGCGCAGGAAAAACAGGACGAAAAGGCCAAGGAGGAAGCCAAGGCCAAGGCCGTGAAGGCCGCCAAGGACGCCCTGGTGAAGGAGGCCAAGTCCAAGTCGCTGGACAAGGGCGGCTGGGCGGCGCTGCTCGACGAGATCGAGGAATACGCGGTCTCGCTCTACGACAGCTATTTCGCCAAGGGCGAGAAGAAGGGCGAGGACGCCCAGAAGGCGGCCAAGCAGGCGGCGGAAAAGGCGGCCAAGGAAGCCCAGAAGAAAGCCGCGGAGAATGTCGTCAAGACCGTCGAGTCCGAGGGGCTGCGCAAGCCCGGCAAGCTGACCGGCAAGACCCAAGGGGTGAAGAAGAAGATCCTCGATGTCCTGTACGAAGTCTCATCATTTTACGGCGTGCCCATCCATGTGGTCTCCGGCCTGCGCGACAAGAAGGGCCAGGCCAGCGCCATGTACGGCGGCTGGAACAGCCACCTGAAGCGCGGCAAAATCTATTCCTACCTGAAGAACAACGAGGATCTGCGGCTGGAGCTGGACGGGTTCGTGCAAGCCAAGGACAAGAAGGGCTTCATCGAGTGCATGTTCAAGAAGGCAAACTGGAAATACATCTCGCGCCACCTGTCAGGCCAGGCGGTGGATGTGACCACCCGCACCGACCCCAAGATCATCAAGGCGCTGTCCACCTGCCTGCGCTACCTGGCGGAAAGGAACAGCGAAGGCATCAAGTGCCACCACTTCGACAACCGCAAACTGATCTACCCGGTGCCGGACAGCGTCAAGAAGAAGTGGAAGCTGTAAAGAGGCGTGAAAAAAGGGGCAGCCGATTGCCCCTTTTCCCCATCCGCGAACCGGCGCGTCAGTGGGTGTGCGCCACGGGGACGGTCAGGTGCAGCCCCGGCGCCGGGTGTTTCAGATCATGCGGATCCTGGCCCTCGGCCGGAATCTCGCTCCAACTGTTTTCGCCGCTGGCGCATTCCTGCACGGTGGGGAAGAACAGCATCTTTTCCGGCTCCAGCGAACCGTCCAGCTTGGCGCGGAAAGTGAACTCATCATAGAAGGCGTCCTGCAGTTCGCCGGTCCAGATGATCTCCTTGACGCCGGAGGTGAGCGTCTTGCCGTAGTAGTCGTAGCTGTTTGCGTAATCGCCAGAAACCGTTTCCAGCGTCCAGCCTGCCTTGGGCATCGGCTTCACCGAGATCACGCCCTCGGGGATGGCGATCCGCAGCTTCAGGGTGGCCTCGCCGCTGCAGCCATGGCCGATCCGCATCACGCCCTTGTAGAAGCTGCCGGGTGCCGCCTCCTGCTGTTCCAGAGAGGCATGGGCCTGGGCCGAGGTTCCAAGGGCAGCCGCCAGCAGCGCCGCCGAAGCGATGTTCATGAGTTTCATCAGTCAGTTCCGTTTTTCACATGTCAGGGGTGCCGGGGTTTCCGGCGGCTTGCTGTCATGTGAAAACCGGCGGTGCCCGGGCCTGATAGGTGGACACAACGCCCGGCGCAGCGATCCAGCCGCCGCGCCCGGCAGCTGCGGTGCGGCGGAACAGGCAGAGCGGCTCGGGCGCCTTGGACTGAGGCAGTACAGCCCCCGCGGCCAGGGTGCAGTTCGGGCAGCTGCGGGTCTCCGCGCCGCCCTCGCCAAAACCGCAGATGTCGGAGGCAGCATAGCCAAAGGCGGCAAACCCCTGATCAGCCGCAACCGGACGGGCAGCATGAAGCCCCGCCAGCAGCGCAAAACAGAGCGCCGCCGCCAGCGCCAGCCCTGTCCTGTATCTGTGCCACTGCGTCATTGGGGCCTGCCCTTCAGGTGCCTTGTTCCTGGCCCCTGTTTAGGGCGCGGGCCTGGGGCATTTGTTGCACTTGATCAATGTGCTGGGCAGTAACTGTGCGCCCCAGGGCCCGGGACTGACCTTGGGAAGGTGCGAAGGCGCCTAACCGGGGGAAGGTCAGGCGCGGGCCGTGCCGCTGCGCGCCTCGTCCCAGGGGACTCGTTGCACCTGATCTGAAAACAACCACACAGCACCACCGGTGCACAGGGGGTGCACAGCGGGTGCACGCTTGGCACCCCCTTGCGCAGGCCTGCTTCCCGCATTGCCCCGCCGCCGCCCATCCGCTATCACTCCCGCCAGCGAATTTCCCCCTTAACGGAGCGAGCACATGGCCTCCTACCAGTACGTCTACCACATGCAGGGTGTCTCCAAGACCTACCCGGGTGGCAAGAAATGCTTTGAAAACATCCACCTCTCCTTCCTGCCCGGCGTGAAGATCGGTGTGGTCGGCGTCAACGGCGCCGGTAAGTCCACGCTGATGAAGATCATGGCCGGCCTCGACAAGGATTTCACCGGCGAGGCCTGGGCGGCTGAGGGCGCCAAGGTCGGCTACCTGCCGCAGGAGCCGCAGCTGGATGAGAGCCTGACCGTGCGCGAAAACGTCATGCTGGGCGTGCAGGCCAAGAAGGACATCCTGGACCGCTACAACGAGCTGGCGATGAACTACTCGGACGAGACCGCCGAGGAGATGGCCAAGTTGCAGGACGAGATCGACGCCCAGAACCTGTGGGACCTGGACAGCCAGGTCGACGTGTCGATGGAAGCGCTGCGCTGCCCGCCGGATGATGCGATGCCCGCCAACCTGTCGGGCGGTGAGCGCCGCCGCGTGGCACTGTGCAAGCTGCTGCTGGAAGCGCCCGACATGCTGCTCCTCGACGAACCGACCAACCACCTGGACGCCGAGACCATCGCCTGGCTGCAGCAGCACCTGATCGACTACAAGGGCACCATCCTCTGCGTCACCCACGACCGTTACTTCCTGGATGACATCACCGGCTGGATCCTGGAACTGGACCGCGGCCGCGGCATTCCCTACGAGGGCAACTATTCCGCCTGGCTGGAGCAGAAGGCGAAACGCCTGGAGCAGGAAGCCCGCGAGGACAAGGCCAAGCAGAAGACGCTGGAGCGCGAACTGGAGTGGATGCGCCAGGGCCAGAAAGCCCGCCAGGCAAAATCCAAGGCGCGTATCCAGGCCTACAACGAGATGGCCTCGCAGAGCGAACGCGAGAAGGTCGGCCGCGCCCAGATCGTCATTCCGAACGGCCCGCGCCTCGGCTCCAAGGTGATCGAGGTTACTGGCCTTGCGAAACACTACGGCGACAAGCAGCTGATCGAGGGCCTCGACTTCTCGCTGCCGCCGGGCGGCATTGTCGGTGTGATCGGCCCCAACGGCGCTGGTAAATCGACCCTGTTCAAGATGCTGACCGGCCAGGAGCAGCCCGATGTGGGCTCGGTGGAATACGGCGACACAGTCAAGCTCAGCTATGTCGACCAGTCGCGTGATGATCTGAACGACAACGACACCGTGTGGGAGGCGATCTCCGGCGGGGCCGAGATCATCGAGCTGGGCGACGCGCAGGTCAATTCCCGCGCCTATTGCTCGTCGTTCAACTTCAAGGGCGGCGACCAGCAGAAGAAACTGTCGCTGCTGTCGGGTGGTGAGCGCAACCGCGTGCACATGGCGCGGCTTCTGAAAGAGGGCGGCAACGTGCTGCTGCTTGACGAACCGACCAACGACCTGGACGTGGAAACCCTGCGGGCGCTGGAAGACGCGCTGGTCGATTTCGCCGGCTGCGCCGTGGTGATCTCGCACGACCGTTTCTTCCTCGACCGGATCTGCACCCACATCCTGGCCTTTGAGGGCGACGCACATGTGGAGTGGTTCGAAGGCAACTTCGAGGACTACGAAGAGGACAAGAAGCGCCGCCTGGGTCCCGACGCGCTGGAACCCAAGCGGTTGAAGCACAAGAAGTTTGTGCGGTAACCGTGCAGCAACGAAGGCTTCGGGGGGCGGCCATGTTGGCCGCCCTTCCTGTTCATGCTGAAGAAGTGCGCCTGAAGTCCGGCACCAGCGCTGAACTTTCGAGTTCGGCGCTGGTTTCGGCTCCTTCGAAGTATGGCGGGGCTGCAGCCGGTAATGCGCTGGAGCTGACTTATACGGTGTCAGACTCCGGCTACTCTTTGCAGCGGGACGCTCAGTCCCTTTGCCGCAGATTTTGGTCCAGGCATTTCAATTCCGTCAAAGCCAAACTGGCGGCTGCGCAGATCAATTCCGGTGTTCGGCTGATTGACACCAATACCCCTCTTGTTGCCGTCAAAATCACCTTTGAAAAGGCGCCGGATCCCGGAAGCCTGGTCTCTGCCGGATTTCCAAATGGTTTAGCATGCGCGGGCTGAACAAATGCCGGCCTTAGACTTGGGGCGCATCGCCTAAGCACAGTTGTTATGCTGCTGCAGTGAGCCTCTTTCGGAACGCGTCTAGGCTTATTACGCACGACACAAGGTCAGGCGCGGGCCGTGCGGCTGGCGCCTCACGTCCCAAGAAGGCAGAACACTCGCCGCCCCGCTCTGACTTCGCCTTTTCCCCGCTCTGCGCTATCATCCCCTCAGGCGCCCGGCGCGCCTGGTATTGATTGAAGCGTTGCAAAGGATCTCCCCATGGCCCTGAAACCGGAAGACGTGAAGGCGCAGGTCGAAGCCCTCGGCGGCAAGAAGGCCAAGCGCACGAAGCTGAAAACCGAACCGGAAGGCACCAAGGGCAAGAAGCTGCCCGGCGATGTGCGCAAGGGGCTGGAGGCGCATTTCTCCAAGGCCAAGCTCGCCAAGGTGCAGGTGCATACGGGCGGCAACGCCAAGGACGTCTGCAAGGAGCTGAAGGCCAAGGCCTTCACCGTGGGCAATGACATCTACTTCATGAAACCGGGCGATGCAAAGAAACCCGATCTGCTGGTGCATGAACTGGCGCATGTGCTGCAGCAGGGCAAGGGACGGATGCCCAAGGCCAAGGACGGCCAGGCGCTGACCTCCAAATAGGTACAGCGGATTTTACGGACAGCGCGCATTTCTGCCACATTCTTAACGCTTTCCTAACGCATTTCACCGGACAATGATCCGTGACGCAGGTGAGCACGCACGCCACCTTGCACGTATAGGTGTTGGAGAGACCCATGGCTTGGGCCGGTATTTTCCTGGGAATGATTGCGGGTCTGGCCGCGGCAGTGCTGAGTTTTGCCATCGGCGGCCTGCCGCTGTGGGCGAGCCTGCTGATGTACCCGGCGGCCGGCACCGCGGTCGCAGTGGCTGTGATTGCCGTCCTGGTCTGGCGCAGCCTCCTGGACGGATCCGACGGGCAGGAGCATCCGCGCAGCCGGTCCGAAAGCAACGCCTGGACTGCCTGATCACCGCCCGGCCGCGCCGCCGCGCGGCATACCACCTTCGGAATAGCCGCCCTGGGGCCAATCACCCCTAAAGAGCACCCCCGTCTAGCCCTTCGCACAATTGTTTCGCCCCGCGCCGCTCCGTATCCTGTCTGAGGAGGGGGACACAGGGGGACCGGCACGATGGCCTGGGTCTGTGTGGTATTGGCGATGCTGGCCAGCCTGACGCTGACCGTTGCCGCTGCCTTGACCGGCAGCTGGCCGCTGTGGGTACTGCTTCTGATGTATCCGGCTGTGGCGTGCATGCTGACGCTCACAGGCCTGGCCTGGCTGATGCGGCGCACCGGCGGTTCCGGCACGCGGGGGGCGCGCGCGGAACCGGACAGCGGCGAGGCCCCCTGACCCCTGCCCGCTAACCCCCGGCCTGCAAACCCACTGCCTGCCAGCCTCTGCGGAAAACGCCGCTGCCGGCGCTCAGCCGCGCAGCCAGGCCACGATCTGCCCGGACCGCATTGCGCCTGCCTGGCGCTTCCTTTCCCGGCCGCGTTCAAAGGCGATCAGCGCCGGAATGCCGCGGATCCGGTAGCGGGCGCCGGCGGAGGGATGGTCCTGGGTGTTGAGCTTGACCAGCCGCGCGGTGCTGCCCAGCACCTTCGCCGCCTTGGCAAATTCCGGCGCCATCATCCGGCAGGGCCCGCACCACGGCGCCCAGAAATCCGCCACCAGCATCAGATCGTCGTTCTGCACCGCCTTTTGCAGCGTCGCCGGGTCCACCTCCACCGGCTTGCCCGGCATCAGCGCAGCGCCGCAGCTGCCGCATTTCGGCTTCTGGCCAAGTTTCTCCTCCGGCACCCGGTTCAGCTGGGCGCAGGTGAGACAGGTAAGGGTCTTGGCGCCCATGACGGCTCCTTTGGCTGTTTCCCCCGGTATAGCCGCCAAAGGGGCCGGGGCAAGCCTGCGGCGCCGCCGGTGCAACAGTTTATTTCGCATCTGCCGAAACCCGTTGACCGCTCGGCGCCGCCGCCGGAAGATGAGGGGGAGTTGCAATTGACGTTCGGAGGTTTGGCCATGTTTTCACGCCGGAAAATGCTGAGCACAGGCACCGCAGCGGCTGCGGCGGCGCTGCTTCCGCTGCCCGCGCTGGCCCGCAAGAAGGACCCTGCCCCGTTTGATCCCACCCCGCAGGAGGTGCGCATCCGCAAGGACTTTGCGCCCGGCCAGATCCTGGTGCTGCCGCGCTCCTACTACCTCTACTTCGTGACCGACAAGCGCAAGGCGGTCCGCTATGGCGTGGGGGTCGGCAAGGCCGGGCTGGAGTTTACCGGCCGGGCGGTGATCGAACGCAAGAAGGAATGGCCGACCTGGCGCCCCACCGACGAGATGATCGAGCGCGACCCGCGGGCCTATGCCAAATTCGTCGACAATGACTACATCCAGCCGGGCGGGCCGGACAACCCGCTGGGCGCGCGGGCGCTCTATCTGTTCCAGAACGGCATCGACACCTATTTCCGCATCCACGGCACCAACCAGCCGCAAACCATCGGCCATTCGGTGTCGAACGGCTGCATCCGGATGATGAACGAGCATGTGGTGGACCTGTACGAGCGGGTGCCGCTGGGGACGGTGGTGACTGTGCTATAGCCGCACAAGTGACAGTCCCTTAGGCGCTCTGCCGCCGGAATCTGCCCCGGAACCCCGCGTCACAGCGCATTTTTCTTGCACCAGAGGGGATTCGCACCCAATTCTGTCACGGCGATGTTACGCGAATGCCATCACTGTACCCTTCACGGCACGGTCATGACCATCTGCAAACCTTGCCGGACTGCCGCATAAGCGGGCAGAGAACTGAGACGACTTAGGAGAAGACGACGATGGCCACTGGCACCGTCAAATGGTTCAACACCACCAAAGGCTACGGCTTTATTGCACCCGAAGATGGCGGCAAGGACGTATTTGTCCACATTTCCGCTGTTGAGCGCTCCGGCCTGACCGGCCTGGCGGACAATCAGAAAGTGACCTATGAGCTGCGCGCAGGCCGCGACGGCCGTGAATCCGCAGTGGATATCGCGCTGGTTTCCTGATCCCCTGATCTGCACCGAGATTATCAAACAGCCCTGACGGACGGGGCTGTTTTCACTGGCCTATCGCCGCCGTCAGCTGCAGGGCCGCCGGGCCGATCGCGGCCACATTCAGCGCAACGCCCTGGGCGTTGGGGTGGATGCCGTCGTCCTGCATGAACGCTTGCGCCGCCGCCGGGTCGTTGTCCGCTGCTGCCGCGATGCCGGCAAAGGCGTCCGGGTGCAGCACCGCGCCGTACTCGGCTGCAAGTTCCGGGTAGATGGCGTCAAAGGCCTGCTTGTAGTCCGGGCCGTAATTGCGCGGCGCCTTCATTCCAATCAGCAGGGTTTCGATTCCCTTGGCCTGCGCGGTTTGCAGGATGCGGGTCAGGTTGGCGCGTGCCTCCTGCGGCTCAAGCCCGCGCAGCATGTCATTGCCGCCCAGCAGAACGATCAGCCCGTCAGGATTGTCCGACAGCGTCCATTCAGCGCGCTCTGCGCCGCCGGCGGTTGTGTCGCCTGAAACCCCCGCATTCTGCAGCACGACCTCGGCTCCGTTCTCGTTCATCCAGCGTTCCAGCTGCGGCACCAGCCCCTGGCCCTGCGGCAGCCCGTAGCCCTGCACCAGGCTGTCGCCCAGGGCGGTGATCCGCAGCGGTTCCGCCCAGGCGGGGGTGGTGAAAAGCAGCAAACTCAGCAGTGCCAATGTCTTGCGCATCGCCGCAAACACTCCATATCCGTTAGGTGCATCCAACAGGCAGGCCCGATGACCGATCAAAACAGCCCCGTTCTGCATCTCTTAGATGCGAGTTTGACCCTGAATAGCAATACCGGCCCGGTGGAGATTTTGCACGGCATCTCGCTGGACGTGCAGCAGGGGGAGACATTGGGGCTGGTGGGGCCGTCCGGATCGGGCAAGTCGTCGCTCCTGATGCTAATGGGCGGGCTGGAACAGGCGACCGGCGGCGCGGTCACTGCCCTGGGCCAGGACCTGACCGCGATGGACGAGGACGCGCTGGCGCGGTTCCGCCGCAACAACATGGGGGTGGTGTTCCAGAGCTTTCACCTGATCCCGACCATGACCGCGCTGGAAAACGTGGCGACGCCCTTGGAGCTGGCAGGCGTCAAGGATGCCTTTCCCCGCGCCCAGGCAGAGCTGGAAGCGGTAGGATTGGGCCACCGCGCGGGCCACTTCCCGGCGCAGATGTCGGGCGGCGAGCAGCAGCGGGTGGCGCTGGCGCGCGCCTTGGCGCCGCGGCCTGCAATTCTGCTGGCGGATGAACCCACCGGCAACCTGGATGAGGCAAACGGCGCCGCGGTGATGGACCTGCTGTTCGGGCTTCGCGACCGCTATGGCGCGACGCTGGTGATGGTGACCCATGCGCCGGAATTGGCATCACGCTGCGACCGGGTGGTGCGGCTGCGCGACGGACGGGTGGATGACGCCGCGGCGCGCGAGGCTGCGGAATGAATGCTGCGGCCTTCCGCCTCGCCTGGCGCTTTGCCCTGCGCGAGCTGCGCGGCGGCCTGAAGGGGTTCCGCATCTTCCTCGCCTGCCTGGCGCTGGGGGTCGGGGTGATTGCCGCCATCGGCTCGATCCGCGCGTCGATCGAGACCGGGCTGGAGCGCGAGGGCGCCACCATCCTGGGCGGCGATGCCGAGCTGAATTTCACCTACCGCTTTGCCACTGAAGACGAGCGCGCCTGGCTGGAGCGGACCGCGCTGCGCCATTCCGAGATTGCCGAGTTCCGCTCCATGGCCACCGTGGGCGAGGAGCGCGGACTGACACAGGTGAAGGCGGTGGATGGTCTCTATCCCTTGAAAGGCGAGATCAAGCTGGCGCCGGAGATGCCGCTGGACGCCGCGCTGGCGGGTGCGGACGGGTTGCCCGGCGGGGTGATGGACCGGGTGCTGGCGGACCGTTTGGGGCTGCAGCCCGGGGATATCTTCCGGCTTGGCACCCAGGATTTCCGGCTGATGGCGATGATCGCACTGGAACCGGATGCAGCCGCCTCCGGCTTTGAGCTGGGGCCGCGCACGATGGTGCGGACGGCAGACCTGGGAGGCTCTGGCCTGCTGGAGCCCGGCACCATATTTGACACAAAATACCGGATGGAGCTGCCTGCGGGCAGCAATTTGACCGCCCTGCAGGCAGAGGCAGAGGGCCTCTTTGAAACCACCGGCATGCGCTGGCGCGATGCCAGGAACGGCGCGCCGGGGATCACTTCCTTTGTCGAGCGGCTGGGCGGGTTCCTGGTGCTGGTGGGGCTTTCCGGTCTTGCAGTAGGCGGCGTTGGCGTCTCTGCTGCCGTGCGCGCGTATCTGGCAACCAAGACAGCCACCATTGCCACCCTGCGCACACTGGGGGCGGAGCGGCAGACAATTTTCCTCACCTACTTCCTGCAGATCGGCGCGCTGACGCTGGTCGGGGTCGGCATCGGGCTGGTTCTGGGCGGCGTGCTGCCGCTGCTGCTGGGGCCGCTGATCGCAGCGCAGCTGCCTTTTCCAGCGGTGTTTTCGCTCTATCCCTCGGCGCTGGCGGAGGCCGCGATTTACGGCGTGCTGACCGCTTTCATCTTTGCCCTGTGGCCGCTGGCGCGGGCGGAACGCATCCGCGCGGCCTCCCTGTTCCGGGATGCCTTTGCCAGCCGCACAAGGCTGCCCGCACCGCGCTATCTGCTGGCGACCGGGGTGGCGCTGGCGGCGCTGGTGGGGCTGGCGGCCTGGTTCAGCGGCTCGGCGCAGCTGACGCTGTGGACCGCGGGCGGGCTGATGGGGGCGCTGATGGTGCTGCTGGTTGCAGCGCTGGGGATCGGATTCCTCGCGCGCCGCGGCACCGGGGCGTCGCGCGGGCGCCCTGCCCTGCGGTGGGCGCTGTCGTCCATTGGCAGCGCGCGTGATGGTGCCGTGCCCGCGGTGCTGGCGCTAGGGCTGGGGCTGACGGTGCTGGCCGCCATCGGCCAGATCGACGGCAACATGCGCCGGGCGATTGCAGGCAATCTGCCGGATGTGGCGCCGAGCTATTTCTTTGTTGATATTCAGCGCAGCCAGATGCCCGCGTTCCTCGAGCGGGTGGAGAACGACCCCTCCGTCACGCGGGTGGAAAATGCGCCGATGCTGCGTGGGGTGCTGACCCGGATCAACGGACAGCCCGCCACCGAGGTTGCGGGCGATCACTGGGTGGTGCGCGGCGACCGCGGCATCACCTATGCCGCCGCCCAGCCGGAGGCGACAGAGGTCACAGCGGGCGAGTGGTGGCCGGAGGATTATTCCGGCGAGCCGCAGATCAGCTTTGCCGCCGAGGAGGCCGAGGAACTGGGGCTCAAGCTGGGCGACACGCTGACGCTGAACATCCTGGGCCGCGACATCACCGGCACCATCACCAGTTTCCGCAACGTGGATTTCTCCACCGCCGGAATGGGGTTTGTGATGGTGCTGAACGAGGCCGCGCTGGCGGGCGCACCGCACAGTTTCATTGCCACCGTCTATGCCGAGGAACAGGCAGAGGCGGCGATCCTGCGCGATCTGGCGCGGGAAATGCCGAATATCACCGCGATCCGGATGCGCGATGCCATCGACCGGGTGTCGGACATCCTGCGGCAGCTGGCGGCGGCCACTGCCTATGGCGCGGCGGCGACGCTGCTGACCGGGTTCCTGGTGCTGCTGGGCACCGCGGCTGCGGGGGAGCCTGCAAGGCGGTATGAGGCGGCGCTGCTGAAAACACTGGGCGCGCCGCGCAAGCAGATCCTGGCAAGCTTTGCCCTGCGCGCAGCCCTGTTGGGCGCGGCGGCGGGGCTGGTTGCCTTGGCCGCGGGCATTGCCGGGGCCTGGGCGATCAATGCCTATGTGTTCGAAACCGGCTATGCGGTGATCTGGCCCAATGCGCTGATGGTGATCTCAGGCGGGGTGCTGACGACGCTGCTGGCCGGGCTGGCCTTTGCGCTGCGGCCGCTGGCCGCCAAGCCCGCCCGCATCCTGCGTGCACGCGAATGACCGGATCTGCGGTGCGCGCCTAGCGGGCGCCGCAGGAAACCGGCTGCAGGAGCCGCATCAGGTCGTGGTTGTCGCAGACCAGCGCCTCGAGCGAGATATCGTCCAGCGAGGCATAGAAGGCCTGCGCCGCATCCGCCAGCGCCACCTTGAGACGGCAGGCATCGGACAGCGGGCAGGTATTGTCCGCGTCGGCAAAGCATTCCACCATCGGCAGGTTGCCCTCGACATCGCGGAACACGTCGCCGATGCGAATCTCTGCCGCGGGCTTGCCCAGGTTCATGCCGCCGTTGCGGCCGCGCTGGGTGGCGAGGTAGCCGAGCTGGCTGAGCTGGTTGATCACCTGCGCCAGATGGTTTTCCGAGATATTACAGCACTCTGCAATCTCGGCCTTGGTCACCAGGCGGTCTTCGTGGGCGGCGCAGTACATCAGCAGCCGCACGGCAATGTTGGTCCTTTTGGTAATGCGCATGGGTCGCTCCCGCAGCTAAGATGCATCGGTTATTGCACAAAAGCGGAAAAAGCAGTTTGACATACATCAATAACCGGAAATGCGGCTGAAAGGCGCTAGAAATGACCGCTCCTTACTTCTTTGGCTATGGCAGCCTGGTGAACACAGCGACCCATTCCTATGGCGGCGCGGCGCCCGCCCGGCTGCGCGGCTGGCGGCGGGCCTGGGTGCATACGTCCTTGCGAGAGGTGGCATTCCTGACCGCTGTGCCCTGTGCGGACAGCGAAATCGACGGGCTGATCGCCGAGGTGCCCGGCGGCGACTGGGCGGCGCTGGACGAGCGCGAGTTTGCCTATGAGCGGCTGCCGGCCTCTGACAGGGTGCAGCACGGGCTGAACGGCAGCCCCGAGATTTCCGTATATGCGGTGGCGGCGGACAGGCAGAACGGCGTCACCGAGCGCCACCCGGTCCTGCTCAGCTATCTGGATGTGGTGCTGCAGGGCTATCTGCGGGTGTTCGGAGAGGCCGGGCTGAAGGGGTTCGTGGAGACCACCGACGGCTGGGATGCGCCGATCCTGGACGACCGTGCGGCACCGCGCTACCCCCGCCACCAGGCGGTTGCGCCGGCGGAGCGCAAAATGTTCGATGAACTGATCGACAGCACCGGGGCGCGCCGCATAGTCTGGGGGCCATGATTGAAAAGCTATTGCTGCACCTGGGCCGGATTGCGCGGCAGCTCTGGTTCCGGGTTGTCCTGATTTCCCTGATTTCGGTGCTGGCGCTGCTGCTGGCGCCGCTGGCGAAACCGCTGCTGCCGGACAACCTGAGCAAGGATTTCGGGCGCGAGGCAGTGCTGCCGGTGCTGACGATCCTGGCGTCGGGCATGCTGGCGGTCACCACCTTTTCGCTGAACGTCATGGTCAGCGCCTACCGCGCCGCCGCTGCGATGGCGACGCCGCGGGTCTACCGGCTGCTGCTGGAGGACACCGTCACCCACAGGGTGCTGGCCACCTTTGTCAGCGGCTTCATCTATTCGCTGAGCGCGGTAATCCTGTTCCGCGCCCGCTATTTCACACCGGAAGGCGCGCTGGTGGTGTTCGGACTTACCATCATCGTGGTGGTGCTGATCGTCGGCGCCATCCTGCGCTGGATCGATCATTTGTCGGGCCTCGGCAGCATGGACCACACCCTGCGGCTGATCGAGGACCGCACCCGCGCCAGCCTGAAAGCGCGGATGGACAAGCCCTGCCTCGGCGGCCTTTGCGCGCGCGAAGACGCCAGACCCGCGGACGCCGTGGACATCCCTGCCGCCGAAAGCGGCTTTGTCCGCTATGCCGGGCTGTCGCGGCTCAATGAGCTGGCGGAGGAGGCCGGCACGCAGATCACCCTGGCGCGGGCGCCGGGGGAATACATCCTGCGCGGCCAGCCGGTGGCCTGGTCCACGGCCGGGGACAATGATTTCTGCAAGGCGGCCTCTGCCGCGATCGACATCGGCGACGTGCGCAGTTTCGACCAGGACCCGTCCTTTGGCCTCACCCTGCTGGCGGAGACCGCGCAGCGGGCGCTGTCGCCCGGCGTCAATGATCCCGGCACCGCAATCGAGGTGATGGGGCGGCTGGAACGGCTGTTGTGGGAGAACATGCCTGCGGATGAGACCAGCGATACCCGCGAGGCGGATTATCCGAATGTCAGCATCCCGCCGGTCACCGCCAAGCATCTGCTGCGCTGCGCCTTTCCGCCGATTGCCCGCTGCGGCAGCGACTCGCCTTCGGTGATGCGCTGGATGGAAAAGTCGCTGGATGCGCTTGGCGGCCATCCGAATCCGGACATGGCCAAGGCGGCCAAAGAAATGTGCCAGGAGGTCCGGGACGGCCGCTGGGGCTGACCCGCCCGCACCCAGCCCTTCCGGACAGAAAAAAGGCGGCGCCATCAGGCACCGCCTTTTTTACATCAGGATGTGTCAGGCATCAGCCGCGGGCGCGCACGGTTTCCATCAGCGCCAGCAGCGCGGACATGTCGGGGCCGCGCTCCATGCCGGTGACGGCTTTGCGCAGCGGCATGAACAGGCCCTTGCCCTTGCGGCCCGTCGCCTCTTTCACCGCAGCGGTCCATTTGCCCCAGCTTTCGCTGTCGTAGGGGCCTTCGGGCAGCAGCGCCATCGCCTCGGCGATGAAGTCCTTGTCCTCATCCGCGACCAGCGGCTCGGCGCCGTCGCGGCAGAGCTCCCACCAGCCCGCGAGATCCTTGAGCGTGGTGATGTTTTCCTTGGCCATGTCCCAGAAGGCTGCCTGTTTCTCAGTCGGCACGCCCAGCGCGTCCACATGGCCTTGCACGGCCTCCAGCGGCAGCGACTGCAGGTGGCGGGCGGTCAGCGGATAGAGATCCTCGACATCGAACTTGGTCGGCGCAGCGCCAAAGCGGTTGATGTCGAAACCGTCGATCAGCTCTGCCAGTTCCGAGCGCAGCTCCACCGGGTCGGAGGAGCCCAGGCGCGCCATCAGGCTGAGGAGCGCCATCGGCTGCACGCCGGCCTCGCGCAGGTCGCGCAGCGCCAGGGTGCCCAGACGCTTGGACAGCGCCTCGCCCTGCGGGCCGGTCAGCAGCGAGTGGTGGGCGAAGGAGGGCACGGAGCCGCCCAGCGCCTCGATGATCTGGATCTGGGTCGCTGTGTTGGTGACGTGGTCGGAGCCGCGCACCACATGGGTCACGCCCATTTCGGTGTCATCGACCACCGAGGCCAAGGTGTAAAGGAACTGGCCGTCGCCGCGGATCAGCACCGGGTCGGAGACCGAGGCCGCGTCGATGGAGATGTCGCCCAGGATGCCGTCGGTCCATTCGATGCGCTGATGGTCCAGCTTGAAGCGCCAGACGCCGTCGCCGCGCTCGGCGCGGAGCGCAGCTTTCTCGTCATCGGACAGGTTCAGAGCGGCGCGGTCATAGACCGGCGGCTTGCCCATGTTCAGCTGCTTCTTGCGCTTCAGGTCCAGCTCGGTCGGGGTCTCGAAAGCCTCGTAGAAACGGCCGATCTCCCGCAGCTTTTCCGCCGCAGCGACATAGCGGTCGAGGCGCTCGGACTGGCGCTCCACCTTGTCCCAGGTCAGGCCCAGCCACTCCAGATCCTGCTTGATCGCATCGACGTACTCTTCCTTCGACCGCTCCGGGTCGGTGTCGTCGATGCGCAGGATGAAGGTGCCGCCGGCCTTGCGGGCGATCAGGTAGTTCATCAGCGCGGTGCGCAGGTTGCCAACGTGGATATAGCCGGTCGGCGACGGGGCAAAACGGGTGGTGGTCATCACGAGTCTCCTGTTGCCCTGCCCCTTGTCACATGGGCCACGGTTTGTCCAGTTTCGCGAGGGTTAACGCCCCTTCGGCGGGGGCCTGCGGCGCAAGTATTTTTGGAAAGATGATGCCAGGTTACTCCGGCTGCACAGGCCAGATTGCATTGAGGTCCTTGAGGCCCGCGCGGATCAGCTCACCCAGCACATCGAGGTCGATATCGGCAAGCCTGTTCACATAGAGGCAGCTTTTGCCCAGCTTGAGCTTGCCCAGGCGGGCAAGGATGCTGCCGTAGTCCTGATAGCCTGGCATGATGTAGATGGAATGGCGCGCCTTGCGCGGCGAAAATCCGGTGGCCAGGTAGTCGCCTTCCCGTCCGCTGGCGTAGCGGTAGTGATAACGGCCGTAGCCGACGATGGACGGTCCCCACATTTGCGGCTGATACCCGGTCGCGTTGCGGAACAACCGGTCCAGCTCCTGCACCTCGACCGCCTTTCGCTCAGGCTCCACCGATTGCAGGAAGTCTTCAACACTGGCGCCCGTCGGGGCTGTCTTGTTCTGGCTCATTTGCCCGCCCTCCTGCAGTGAGGATAGCGCGGCGCGCGGAAATGTATAAGGGTTTGCGCCGCCGCTCTTGCGCGCGACCGGTTCCGCAAAGCCCCGCCGCGGCGGCGCCCGCAGGTGCTGCCAGGCTGCCAGCTGAGTGGGCACCCTGTGCTGATCAATAGCCGGTTTGCGGCCCGTATTTGCTGCCGTCCAAGAACCGGGAAAGGCGGAATTCGCGCGCGTCGACAACCGGGGTGCTGCCGGTGACAAGGTCAGCAGTCAGCCGCCCGGCGGCGGGGCCGATGCCGAAGCCGTGGCCGGAGAACCCGGTGGAGACAAACAGCCCGGGCAGGCTGTCCACCTGCGAAATCACCGGGATCGCATCCGGGGTCACATCCATCAGCCCGGCCCAGCTTTGCACCACGTCGGCGCCCTGCAGCACCGGGAAGGCCTTTTGCGCGGCGGCCCAGCCGCTCTTCAGCGCTTTCTGCGAAGGGGCCGGGTCCAGAACGCGGCACTGTTCAAAAGGCGTGGTGCTTTGCGGGTCCCAGCGGTGCGCCTGAGCGGCCTCCTCTGCCCAGCGGCCGGAGATGCGGAATTGCAGCGCCCGCCATTCCTGGTGCAGGCTGGGCAGGTATTTCCACCCCAAGCGGAAACTGTCGGGAACGATGTCGACCACGTTCTCCATCGCGTCCGACACCGTGTAGCCGCCATCGGCCCGTTTGCGCAGGCCGAGATTGCCGCTGCGCACCGCGGTTTCCGGCCCGCCCTGCACCGGCGAGGTGCGCAGCACCGAGTTCAGCACCTTGAGCTGCGGCAGGTTCACGCCCGCATTGCCCAGGAACAGCCGCGACCAGGCGCCGCCGGCAACGACAACAGCGGAGCAGGCAACACGGCCGCGTTCTGTCATCACGCCGCTGATCCGGCCCGCAGCGGTTTCCACGCTGCGCACTGCGCATTCGCTCATCACCCTGGCGCCTGCGGCCTGTGCCGCAGAGGCAATCGCATGGGTTGCCAGCTGCGGCTCGGCGCGGCCATCCATCGGAGTGTGAAGCGCGGCGTGCACCTTGGTCTGATGCCCGGGCATCAGCTGCGCCAGCTGATCGCCGCGGACCATACGGGCGCCCTGCCCCCAGCCGTCGAGATTGCGCAGCCAGCGCTCCAGCTGGGCCTCCCGCTTGGCGGTTTCCGCGGTGTAGAGAATGCCGGCGCGGGTGAAACCCGTTTCCTGCCCGGTGCGTTCCGCCAGCCCCTCCCACAGGCGCAGCGATTCCGCCATCAGGGGAATTTCGCGCGGGTCGCGGCAGGCGATGCGCACCCACCCCCAGTTGCGCGAGCTCTGCTCGCCCGCGATCTGCCCCTTTTCGCACAGCAGCACGGAATAGCCGCGTTCAGCCAGCTCCAGCGCAGTGCTGCAGCCAATGATGCCGCCGCCGATAACCACGGCGTCGACGGCCTTGGGCAAGGCCAGATCGGATTGGAAATGAGGCAGTCTGGGTCCGGGCATAAGGGCATCTATGCCCGGACCCAGACTGCCGGTCCAGCGCGCATGCGACACGCACTGCGCCGCATTACGCCATTGTGATTTTTGCGCCGCATATCAGGGTATTGCCGCCGCCGGAAGCGGCACAGCGCCATCTTGAACTGCGCGAAAACGCCAGCGCTATCAGATGGTTACAACAATCCTCAGGACGGGTCGCGCCAGCGGTTCACGATCGGATAACGGCGGTCCAGCCAGAACGCGCGCCGGGTCAGCCGGGCACCGGGGGCGGATTGGAAGCGCTTGTATTCGCTGATGTAAACCAGATGCTCGACCCGCTTGGCGGTATCGCGGTCATATCCCGCCGCAACGCAATCTGCGATTGAGCCATCCTGATCGACCAGAATGTCCAGAATTGCATCAAGCTCAGGATAATCCGGCAGGCTGTCGCTGTCCTTCTGGTCCTCGCGCAGCTCGGCAGTGGGCGGCTTGTCGATCACGTTGGGGCGGATCACCTCGCCCGCCGGCCCCATCATCCAGGGGCGGTGGTTGGCATTGCGCCAGCGGCAGGTTTCGAACACGCGGGTCTTGTACAGATCCTTGATCGGGTTGTAGCCGCCGTTCATGTCGCCGTAGATGGTGGCATAGCCCACTGCGACCTCGGACTTGTTGCCGGTTGTCAGCAGCATTTCCCCGAACTTGTTGGACATCGCCATCAGCAAGAGGCCGCGCAGGCGGGACTGGATGTTTTCCTCCGTCAGACCCGGCTCCATCCCTTCGAACAGCGGCGCCAGCGTGTTGGTGATGGCGGCGCGGCCCTCGGAGATCGGGACATAGTCGTAATGCACGCCCAGCGCCTTGGCGACGGCTTCGGCATCGTCGAGCGATTCCCGGCTGGTGTATTCGGACGGCAGCATCACGCAGCGGACGTTTTCGGCGCCGATGGCATCGACGGCGATGGCGGCGACAATGGCAGAGTCCACGCCGCCGGACAGGCCCAGCAGCACCTTTTTGAAACCGCTCTTGCGCAGATAGTCGCGCAGCGATTCCACCATCACCCGGTAGTCCTGCTCCCACTCATCCGGCAGATGCGCCTTCTCGCCCTCGACCGCGCGCCAGCCTTCATCGGTGCGTTCCAGGTCGAGATGGGCAAAACATTCGTCGAACACCGGCATCTGCAGCGCCAGTGCGCCGCCCGGGTTGAGGACGAAGGAGCCGCCGTCGAACACCTGGTCATCCTGGCCGCCCACCATGTTCAGATAGATCACCGGCAGGTGGGTTTCGACCGCGCGCGCCACCATGTGGTTGAAGCGCACTTCCATCTTGTTGCGGAAATAGGGCGAACCGTTGGGGATCAGCAGGAACTCTGCGCCGGTCTCTGCAAGGGTTTCCGCGACATCCTCGTGCCAGCCGTCCTCGCAGATGGGGGAGCCGATGCGGGTGTTGCCGACCGCATAGGGGCCGCCCAGCGGGCCTGCATTGAAGATCCGCACCTCGTCGAACACGGTTTCATTGGGCAGGTGGTGCTTGAGGCTGCGTGAGGCGATCTTGCCGCCTTTCAGAATCAAATAGGCGTTGTAAAGCTGGGCGCCCTCGACCCAGGAGCTGCCGATGGCCAGCGCCGGGCCGTCGGCGCAGTCCGCTGCCAGTTTCTCTACCTGGGCAATGGCGGCGGTGTGAAAGGCCGGTTTCATCACCAGGTCCTGGGTATTGTAGCCGGTGATGAACATTTCCGGCAGCGCCACCAGATCGGCGCCGGCCTTGCGGCCTTCCTCCCAGGCGGCGCGGGCCTTGGCGGCGTTGCCTGCCAGATCGCCCACTGTCGGGTTCAGCTGCGCCAGTGTCACGCGGAAACGGTCTGCCATGCTGCTTGGGCCCTTTGCAAATATCCTCCCTCAGCCATTTACCAGATTGACCGCCAAGGAAAAGGGCAAGGGCGGCAGGCCAGGGAAAAGACATTGCGGCCCCGCCTGCGGTAGCTTAGTTTCCGGGCAAGCAACCCTAAATGGCAGCAGCACCGTAATTCCTGGGCAGGCAGAGGTTTTGAATGACCCGTTTCGGCACCGCATTCGCGCTTTCCACACTCCTGGCACTGGCCGCCCCGGCTATTGCGCAGGAAGGCGAGGTCATCACCACCCAGGACGAGATCGGCGGCGTCTATGAGGGCACCTTCCGCAACGGGCTGCAGCACGGCACCGGCACCTACAAGCTGCCGAACGGCTATGAATACACCGGCGAGTGGGTCGACGGCGAGGTGCGCGGCCAGGGCGTGGCGCGGTTCCCGGACGGATCGGTCTATGAGGGCGAGTTCGCGCAGGGAAAACCGCACGGGCTGGGCAAGCTGACCCGCGCCGACGGCAGCACCTACGAGGGCGGCTGGCAGGACGGGCAGATCCATGGCGACGGCACCTCGGTCTATGCCAGCGGAGTGCGCTATCAGGGCAGCTTTGCCAATGGCAAGCGGCACGGCAAGGGCGTGATGACGTCGCCCGACGGCTATACCTATGACGGCGACTGGGTGGAGGGCCGCCAGGAAGGCCTAGCCAGGATCACCTATGCCGAAGGCACCGTCTATGAGGGCTCCGTCGCGGATGGCCAGCTGCAGGGCCAGGGCAAGCTGGAGACCTCTGACGGGCTGGTCTACGAGGGCGAATGGGCCGCCAGCCAGATGCACGGCACCGGCAGGCTGTCGCAGCCCAATGGCGACATCTACGAGGGCGAACTGCAGAAAGGCCGCCGCCACGGCACCGGCAAGCAGACCTATGCCAATGGCGATATCTATGCCGGTGACTTTCTGAATGATCAGCGCCATGGCACCGGCACCATCACCGAGAAAGACGGATACAGCTATACCGGCCAATGGGTGAAGGGGCAGATCGAGGGCAAGGGCAAGATGATCTACCCCGACGGCTCTGTCTATGAAGGCGATTTCCGCGATGACCTGGCAGAGGGCAAAGGCAAGATCACCTATCCCGACGGCTCCACCTACGAAGGCGACTGGGTGGCCGGGGTGATCGAGGGCGAAGGCACCGCCACCTACCCCAGCGGCATCATTTACACCGGCGGCTTCAAGAACGCCAAAAACGACGGCCAAGGGGTGATGACCTATGCCGACGGCTACCGCTACGAGGGCGGCTGGCAGGACGGGCAGCGCCACGGCGAGGCCACGGTGACCTATGCGGACGGGTCGGTCTACACCGGCGAATTCGCCGATAGCCAGCGCCACGGGCAGGGCAAGATCGTGATGCCTGACGGTTTCACCTATGAGGGCGAATGGCGCGAAGGCAAGATTTACGGCCAGGGCGTGGCGACCTATGCCAATGGCGACGTCTACGAAGGCAGCTTTGTCAACGGCAAGCGCCAGGGACCGGGCACGATGAGATACGCCAGCGGCCAGCAGGCGGACGGCACCTGGGAAAACGGCGCGCTGGTCACCAGCGGAGCCGGGGACACCGCCCAGACCGAGTAAACCGGAATGATCAAAAAAGGCGCGCCAGGACGGCGCGCCTTTTCATTTCAGCCGATGCGGATGCGGCTCAGGTGGTCGGGCATCGCCACGCCCTCCAGATTGGCCGGATCGGGTTGCGGCGGCTTCAACTCCAGCCCCATCGGCACCACGCCGGCCCAGATCGGCAGGGCGTAGTCCTCCTCATCATCCTTGGGCGGGCCGGAGCGGATCTTGGCGGCGCCTTCCTCGATCGGCATCCTGAGCACCGCGGTTGCCTTCAACTCCTGTGCGTTCATCGGGCGCAGGGTCTCCCAGCGGCCGGGGAAGATACGGTCCACCATCGCCTTGAGGCTGGCAGCCTTGGCGTCCTCATCCGCGACCTGCTCCGCCACCCCGAACAGCATCGCGGAGCGGAAGTTGACGGAATGGTGGAAGGCGGAGCGGGCCAGCACGTAGCCGTCCATGCAGGTGACACTCAGGCAGACCTCCGCCCCCGCCATTGCCCGGATTGCGCGGCTGGCGGCGGAGCCGTGCCAGTAGACATGATCGCCCTCGCGCCATTGCAGGGTCGGCAGCACCGAAGTGGCGCCATCGATCTGGTAACCGATATGGGCCAGCGGCATGGCGTCGAGCACTTGGTAGACACTCTCGCGGTCATAAAGGCCGCGCTCGTGGGCGCGGCGCAAACGGCTGCGGCCGGACTTCAGGGCTGTTGCTTCTTCGGGTTGGCGCATTGGCTCACCTCATGTTTCTTGTTGTTCCCGGTGACGGATATGCGCAAACTGGATTGTGATTAACTTCCAGTTTTTGACAAAATGAGCAGTCCAGTATGATTGACCTCTCCAGTCTGCTGTCCAAGCGCAGCGCAGAGCCTGTCTATCTGCAGATCGTTGCGGCGCTGCGCCGTCAGATCAGCGGCGGCAGCCTGGGCATCGGCACCCGCCTGCCCTCGTCCCGGGCGCTGGCGCAGGATCTGGGGGTGGCACGCTCCACCGTGGTGACAGCCTATGACCAGTTGGTGGCCGAGGGCTTCGCCGAGGCGCGGCGCGGCGCCGGGATCTTTGTCTGCGATGTGGCGCCGATCCGGCCGCCGGAGGTTCCGTCCAGCTCCGTTGCGGCGGTGCCGCCGCCAGCGCCCGGCATGCTGCTGCCCGGGGTGCCGGATCCTGGGGTTTTTCCGGCCCGCCCCTGGGCGCGCTGTGTTTCACGTGTGGCAAGGATGGACCCGCTGAGCCTGAGCCATCAGGAGGATGCCTTTGGCGACCCGGACCTGCGGCGCGAGATTGCAGCCTATGCGGCGCGCTGGCGGGGCATCGCCTGCAGCGCAGAACAGGTGCTGGTGACCAGCGGCGCGCGCGAGGCGCTTGAGCTGGCGATGGAGTTTCTGGTCGGCGGCGAGGATATCGCGCTGGAGGCCCCCGGTTTTACCCCCACCCAGCGGTTTGCCCAGGCCCGCGGCTGGCAGGTGCGCTGGCTGCAGGCAGGCGCGCGCGGGGCTGAGGTGCCGCGGCAGATGGCCAGGGTGACGCTGCTGACGCCCTCGCATCAGTTCCCGCTTGGGGGCACCCTGCCGGTGCCGCAGCGGCAGGCCTTTCTGCAGGCTGCCAAGGACCGGGGCGGCTGGATCATCGAGGATAATTTCGACAGCGAGTTCCGCTATGGCGGCCAGCCGGTGCCTGCGATGGCCGCGCTGGACCGCGAGGGGCGGTGCATCTACGTCGGCACGTTTTCCAAGACGTTTTCCCATGCGCTGCGACTGGGCTATGCGATCCTGCCGCCGGCGCTGGTGCCGCAATTCCGGTCACAGTTCATCCATCCCAGCGCAGGCGCCGCCATCACCGCGCAGCGGCCGCTGGCTGAGTTCATGGCATCGGGCCAGTACGACCGCCACATCCGCCGCGCCCGCAGGCTGTATGCGGAACGCTATGCCGCGGCGGCTGATGCGCTGGCGGGCTGGCCGGAGCCCCTGGGGCATTTCCATCGCCACAATGCCGGCATGCAGATCGCTTTTCACCTGAAGGGGATGCGGGACGACACCGAAATCTGCCGTCGCGCGGCAGAGGCGGGCTATGGCGTGCGGCCGCTGTCGCCGCATGATCCGGAAAAGCAGTGCCGGGGCCTGCTGATCGGGTTCTGCCAGTCACAGGCCGATGCCCTGCCCGGCCAGATCGCCGGGCTGCGCCGGATCGTGGAGGACTGCGTCAAGCTGTAAGCGAAAAAGAAGAAGGCCTCCCCGGATATCCGGAGAGGCCTGTTTTTTTTCAGTTTCGTCTGCGGTCAGGCCGGGGCCTGTCAGACGAATTTCTTGATCTCACCCGACTTCAGGCGCGACAGATAGCTGTTCAGCTCTTTCTTGACGATCGGCATCAGGAAGTAGAGCGCGATGATGTTGACCACCGCCATGGCAAAGATTGCCGCGTCGGAGAAGTCGATCACCGGGCCGAGGTTGGCCGCCGCGCCGATCACCACGAAGATGCAGAAGATCACCTTGAACACCAGTTCGGTGGTCTGGCCTTCGCCGAACAGGAAGGTCCAGGCCTTGAGGCCGTAGTAGGACCAGCTGATCATGGTGGAGAAGGCGAACAGGATCACCGCCAGCGCCAGCACGTACTGGAACCAGCCGAAGGCCGAGGAGAAGGCCGCCGAGGTCAGCGCCACGCCTTTGTTGCCGTCAATGGTCTGAATGGTGCTTGCGCCTTCATCCAGCAGGTAGAGGCCGGTGTTCGGGTCCTGGATCAGCTGGCCGGTGATGATGATCACCAGCGCGGTCATGGTGCAGATCACCACGGTGTCGATGAAAGGTTCCAGCAGCGACACGAAACCTTCGGTGATCGGCTCCTTGGTGCGCACGGCGGAGTGGGCGATGGCTGCGGAGCCGACGCCGGCCTCGTTGGAGAACGCCGCCCGCTTGAAGCCCTGGATCAGCGCGCCAACCATGCCGCCGGCGATGCCGAGGCCGGTGAAGGCGCCTTCGAAGATCTGACCGAAAGCCCAGCCGATCTTGTCGGCGTTCATGCCTAGGATGACGATCGCGGCTGCCACATACATGATGCCCATGAAGGGAACCACTTTTTCGGTCACGCGGGCAATCGACTTGAGGCCGCCCACGATCACCGCAAACACCACCGCGGCGAACACGACGCCGGTGATCCAGCCCGGATACTGGCCGACCACATTGGTGATCTGCGCGTGCGCCTGGTTGGCCTGGAACATGTTGCCGCCGCCCAGGGCGCCGAGAATGCAGAACACCGAGAACAGCACCGCCAGGAACTTGCCCATCGGCAGGCCGCGTTCGGCAAAGCCCTTGGTCATGTAGTACATCGGGCCGCCGGAGACGTGGCCGTCTTCGAACTCATTGCGGTATTTGACGCCCAGCGTGCATTCGGTGAACTTGGAGGCCATGCCCATCAGGCCGGCCAGGATCATCCAGAAGGTTGCGCCCGGGCCGCCGATGCCGACTGCCACCGCAACGCCGGCGATGTTGCCGAGGCCGACGGTGCCGGAGAGCGCGGTTGCCAGCGCCTGGAAGTGGCTGACCTCGCCCGCGTCATTGGGGTCGGCGTAGTCGCCTTTGACCAGCGCAATCGAGTGCGGGAAGGCGCGGAACTGGATCAGGCCGAAGTAGATGGTGAACACGGTGGCCGCGACAACCAGCCAGGCCACGATCCAGGGGAAGCTGGTGCCGGGAAACGGGCTGAAGATCAGGTTGACGAACCAGCCGGTGGAGCTGGCAAACAGCTCATTGACCCGCTCGTCGACGGATTGTGCCATCGCCGGAGCGGTTGCCGCCAGCAGCAGCGGTGCAGACAGGGCTGCCGCCTTGATTGATTTACTCATGACTGTCCTCTGAGTTTATCTTTACGGAACAATGGTGACCGGGACCGGCGCGGCCTGCGCCAGGGTGCCCGCGACCGAGCCGAACAGCCGCGACGACAGCGCCGAATGGCCGGTGCGGCCAATGATCAGATGGCTGGCGCCGCTTTCCTTGATCACATCGATCAGAGTCTCAGCGATGTGGCCGTACTTCAGCTCTGTGGAAACGGTGACACCGCTGTCCGCCAGGCTTTTGCGCACCGGAGCCAGCAGCGCATCCTCTGCGCGCTTCAGCTCTTCTGCGCGGCGCTTGTGGCGCTGTTCGATCTCTTCCGGGGTCAGGAAGGAATAGGGCGACCAATCCAGCACATGCGCAATCACCAGCTCCGCCCCTTGCGCTTTGGCAAGGCTGACGGCAAAAGCAAGCGCCGATTTGGCGGCCTCGCTGTCGTCATATCCAAGGACAATTTTGTTTGACACTGTTTCCTCCTATCGATGGCGCTTTCTTCTTCAGGAGCGCCGGATCCGGGCCGTCAACGCCATCATCTCTGCCAGCGCAAGCCCCAATAGCCGTTTCCACGCAAAAAATATCGCGGTGCGGACAAACTGCCGCATTGAAACTGCCTGCGGCTGTTACTTATATTATACGCTTTTTTCAACATTGTCTTGAACTTACCGCATGCAGCCGCATACCGGAGCCGGGCAGCGGCCGCCAGGCACTGCAACGGGGCCAGAATCCTCTTTCCATTCGGCGGCACCTCTGTATAAATCCCTGCCATGACCATTTGCGCAGATATCACCCTTGCCGCCGCCGCGTCCCGCGGTGCAGCTCTGCGCGCCCTACTGATCCTAGCCCGCCTCTGAGCGTGCCCTTCCGGCGCGCCCGCTCAGAGGATTGCCGCACGCGCGCCATCGAAGGCTATGAATGCCCTGGAAGGGCCTAGGACAGAGACAAGAGATACCATCATGACCAACGCATCCCCGATTTCCGGCGACAAATCCCGTGTATTGATTTTCGACACCACCCTGCGCGACGGCGAACAGAGCCCCGGCGCCACCATGACCCATGACGAGAAGCTGGAGATTGCCGAGCTTCTGGACGAGATGGGCGTGGACATCATCGAGGCCGGCTTCCCGATTGCCTCCGAAGGCGACTTTGCCGCCGTGTCCGAGATTGCCGAACGCTCCAAGAACGCGGTGATCTGCGGCCTGGCGCGCGCCAACTTCAAGGACATCGACCGCTGCGCCGAAGCGGTGCGTAAGGCTGCGCAGCCGCGCATCCACACCTTCATCGGCACCTCGCCGCTGCACCGCGCCATCCCGAACCTCACCATGGATGAGATGGCGGACAAGATCCACGAGACCGTGACCCATGCCCGCAACCTGGTCGATAACGTGCAGTGGTCGCCGATGGATGCGACCCGGACCGAGTGGGATTACCTGTGCCGGGTTATCGAGATCGCGATCAAGGCCGGCGCCACCACCATCAACATCCCCGACACCGTCGGCTATACCGCGCCTGCGGAAAGCGCCGATCTGATCAAGCGCCTGATCGAGACCGTGCCGGGCGCCGACGAGGTGGTCTTTGCCACCCATTGCCACAACGACCTCGGGATGGCGACCGCCAACGCGCTGGCAGCCGTGGCCGGCGGTGCGCGCCAGATCGAATGCACCATCAACGGCCTCGGCGAGCGGGCGGGCAACACCGCGCTTGAGGAAGTTGTGATGGCGCTGAAGACGCGCAATGACATCATGCCTTGGCACACCGGCATCGACACCACCAAGATCATGCATATCTCGCGCCGGGTCTCGACCGTGTCCGGCTTCGTGGTGCAGCCGAACAAGGCGATTGTCGGCAAGAACGCCTTTGCCCATGAAAGCGGCATCCACCAGGACGGCATGCTGAAGAACCGCGAGAACTTCGAAATCATGCGGCCCGAGGACATCGGCCTCTCCGGCACTTCGCTGCCCTTGGGCAAGCATTCCGGCCGCGCGGCGCTGCGCGACAAGCTGGAGCACCTCGGCTATGAGGTGGGCGACAACCAGCTGAAGGACGTCTTTGTCCGCTTCAAAGAGCTGGCCGACCGCAAGAAAGAAGTGTTCGACGACGACTTGATCGCGCTGATGCGTATCGGCACCGACGCGGAGAACGACCACCTCAAGATCGTCTCGATGAAAGTGGTCTGCGGCACCGGCGGCCCGGCGGAATCCACCGTTGAGATGGAGATCGACGGCAAGGACGTCACCGAGACCGCCGAGGGCGACGGGCCGGTGGATGCAACTTTTAAGGCGATCCGCAAGATCTATCCGAACACCGCCCGCCTGCAGCTTTATCAGGTGCATGCGGTCACCGAGGGCACCGACGCGCAGGCAACCGTCTCTGTGCGGCTGGAAGAGGACGGCAACATCGCCACCGGCGAAAGCGCCAACACCGACACGGTTGTGGCCTCGGCCAAGGCCTATGTGAACGCGCTGAACCGCCTGATCGTGCGCCGCGGCCGGGTGGGCGAAGGTGCTGACACCAAGGAGATTTCCTACAAGGATCTCGCCTGAGCCAGGCTCCATTGAAAGAGAAAGGGCGCCCGCTGCGGCGCCCTTTTGCTTTGCACTGGCAGCGGCCTATTCCAGCCCGGCCTTGCGCAGCCCTTCAGTGAAATGCTCCTTGTCCTCGCTGCGGCCGTAATGCAGACCGGCCAGCAAAGCCTCCGCCGTGGCGTCCGGCTGCAACACCCGGATCTGCGCCACGCAGTCCTGTGCCTGCTGCACATCGCCCATCCAGCTGTGGCAGGCGGCAACCAAGGCAGTCTGCACCGCATCCATTGACGGGAGGCGTTTGAAATCTGTCAGCGCCTCTTGGTACAGGCGGGCAGTGAAATGCGCCTTGCCGAGATGGCTCCAGAAGCGGACCGGGAAATGCGGGTTGAGGCGCATCGCCTTCTCGATCCATTCCGCGCCCTCCTCCGGCCGTCCCTGCCAGGTCAGCAGCTCGCCCATCTGCACAACAACCAGATCATAATTAGGGTTCAGCGACAGGGCGCGTTCCTGGTGGTACTTTGCCTGGTCAAGATTGTCCTGCAGGATGGAAACCGCCGCCATCAGCCGGTGCACGTCCGCATCATTGTCGTCCATCGACGCGGCTTTCTGGATCGACTCCAGCGCCAGCTGCAGCATTTCCTCGGGATCGTCGCACCAGCCATACCCCCAGGCCTGGCCGCGGATGCAGCCGCGCCAGGCGTGGGCGTGGGCAAACTCCGGGTCCAGCTCCACCGCGCGGTCGATAAGCTCCATCGCTTTGATGTTGTCCTCGCGGGTGCTGCGGTGATGCAGCACCTTGGCGGCCAGCACGCATTCATAGGCCGCGAGGCTGGCGGGTTTCTTGCGCGAGACCTCATCCTGCTGGGCGGCTTCGATCCGCCCCGGCAGGGTGGCGACGATGGCCGATGTCACCTCGTCCTGGATATCGAATATGTCGTCGAGCGTGCGGTCGTACTTTTCCGCCCAGATATGGGAATCGTTGCAGCTGTCGATCAGCTGCACGGTGATCCGCAGCCGGTTGCCCCCTTTTCGCACGCTGCCTTCAACGATGTAGCGGGCGCCGAGTTTCTCCGCCACTTCACGGATGTTCACCGCCTGCCCCTTGTAGACAAAGGAGGAGTTTCGGGAGATCACGAACAGCTCGTGGCGGCGGCTGAGTTCGGTCAGGATGTCCTCTGTCAGCCCGTCGGCGAAGAACTCCTGCTCCGGGTCGCCGCTCATATTGGCAAAGGGCAGCACCGCGATGGAGGGTTTGACCACGGCAACCGGCTCCGCCGTGCTTTGATCCGGGTCCGGTGCGGCACCGGCAGCATCTTCCTCCAGAAGCAGCCGGTAGACCTGCACCGGTTCCGCAATGTTCTTGAGGTGCTGCGGCCCCAGATCCTCAAACTGCAGCTGACCCATGCGGCGGACCTGATCGTAAACGGCGGCAGAGATGCAGACGTCCCCGGTGCCGGCAAACTGCTCCAGCCTTGCCGCCACATTAACGCCGCTGCCGTAGATGTCGCCGCCGTCAAAGATGATATCGCCGAGATTCACGCCGACCCGGAACTGGATGCGTTTATCGGGCGCCACATCGGCATTGCGGCGGCGCATCCTGTCCTGCACCTCGGCGGCGCAGGCCACCGCGTCGCAGACGCTGGGAAACTCGACCAGCATCCCGTCGCCGGTGGTCTTGATGATGGAACCGCGGTTCTTGGAGATCGCAGGATCGATCAATTCGATCCGGTGGGTGCGAAGGCGGGCCAGCGTGCCCTGCTCGTCCACGTCCATCAGGCGGCTGTAGCCAACCATATCCGCCGCCAGCACGGCGGCCAGCCTGCGTTCCATGTCGCGCCCTCCCTGATGAAAAGCGTAGCGGGAAAGCGCTGGATTTCAAAGCTGTTTGCAAAACCTCAGCCGCGCAGGATGCGGGCTGCCAGCGCCGGTGAGAGGCGGTGGATCAGCCGCAGCAGCTTCATCTGACCAACCCAGATTTCGCTTTTGCCTGCAGCGGCCCCGTCCAGCAAGGCGGCGGCGGCGTTGGGGCTGATCTTGCCGCGACCGCGCCCGGCGGTCATCTGCGTCGCAGCCAGCACCATAACACAGTCGATGATGCGCACGCGCAGCCCTGCGTCTTCGGCTTGGTAACGAAGGGCCCGGGTGAAGCTGCGCAGGCCCGCCTTGGAGGCGCAGTAGACCGGCGCCTGCCGTTTCGGGGCCAGGGCAAGGCCGGAGGTCACATTGACCAGGAAGCTGCCTGGCGAGCACGCCAGAACCGGAAGCAGCCCGGCGGCAAGATGCATGGGCGCTGTCAGGTTCACCGCCAGCTCCTGCTCGATGTCCTGCGCGTCCGCAGTGCCATTGGCAAAATCAGCGGTGATCTGAATGCCCGCGTTGTTGATCACCCCGTCCAGCCGCTGCCCCTGCAGCCCGGCAATCAGCGCAGTGCGCGCGCGGCTGTCTGTCAGGTCGCAGGCCAGCCGCTCAATGCCCTCTGGCAGATCGTCCAGCGCTTTGCTGCCGCGCGCCAGCGCCAGAACCTCTGCGCCTTCTGCCGCCAGCTGCAATGCCAGCGCCCGCCCGATCCCGCGGGAGGCGCCTGTGATCAGGATACGTTTGCCGTCAAACCGCATGGGCGGCCTCGTAGGTGCGGAAGCCGTTTTCAAAAGACGGGATGATCCCGGTGATCGTGAAGTAGCCCTCGGCGATCAGATCGGTGTCCCGCAGCTGCTCAATGGCAAAATAGTAGGCCTCCGGCGTTTCCGCCTCGATCATCGCCACATCGCTGCAGTCCGCATGAAACGCCTCGGCATCGAAATGGCGCAGCGACAGCCCGTTTCGGGTGAAGGGCTCCAGCCCGGCAGCGGCGATGCGCCCGCGTTCCGCGCGGCTGAGGCGCAGCCAGCCGGGGGAGGCGTTGAGCAGCAGGAAGATGGTCATTTTCATCGGGGAACCTCCGGGATGTTGCCTTCGCCTAAAAGAATGTGAAGGATTGCTCGCATTCTCAACTCGCGTTCCCGGCAGGAAGTCACCCGCAATGCACAGCCCAAGAAAACAAGCGCGCCAGGCCCGTTCCCGCGCCACCCAGGAGGCGATCGTGGAGGCGGCGGCTCGCATTCTGGAAACGTCGGGGCGCGAGGGTTTGACAACAAATGCGATTGCCGACCGGGCCGGCGTCAGCATCGGCTCGCTCTACCAGTATTTCCCCAACAAGGAGGCGGTGCAGGCCGCCGTGCTGCGCAGCAAGCGGGCAGAGCTGCTGGGCTGGATGCGGGACGCCGCAGCGCGCTGCCGCGATGCGCCGCCGGAGGCGGCATTGCGGGAACTGCTGGCCGCCGGGATGCGGCATCAGTTCGAGCGGCCGCGGCTGGCGATGGAGGCGGAATACGCCGAACAGCACTTGCAGCTGGCACCGGAAACCGCTGCGCTGGCAGAGGAGATGGCGCAGATCGTTCTGGACACCATCCGCCGGTTTGCCCCGGATGCCGGGCTGCAGGAGGCGGGCGACGTGGTGGCCATTGCCAAGGGGATGATCAATGCCGCGGCCTTTGCCGGCGAGGCTGGCAGTGCCGCGCTGGTCCAGCGGGTGGAGCGCGCGATCCGGGGTTACCTGCGCGAAACCGCGTCGAACAGCGCCGAAATCCGCGCGGCTTCCTCGGCCGCGCCATAAGGCGCGTTGACCACGAACATGCCGCTGCCCACCATCCGGTGGCCTTCGCGCACCGGCGGAAAGGACACCTCGTGGCGCAGCGCATCAGGCAGCCCTTGGCTTTCCAGCGCCTTCAGCATCTGCTTGTGGCTGCCGTCCTTCAGGATCGGATACCACAGGGCGATGACGCCGACGTTCCACTTCTTGTGCAGCTGGCCGATGATGCCGGGGATGCGGGCATAGTCGGATTTGATCTCGTAACTGGGGTCGATCAGCAACAGGCCGCGTCGCGGGGTTGGCGGTGCCAGCGACATGGCCAGCTCAAACCCGTCCTGCTGGTGCACCTTGGCCTTCCAGGGTTTCAGCGCGGCGCGCAATGCGGCGTTTTCCTGCGGGTGCAGTTCGGCGAAATGAAGCGCGTCACCCGGGCGCAGCAGCGAGGCTGCAATCAGCGGTGATCCGGGATAGGCGGCCGCGCCATGCGCCTTGCGGGTCTCCGACAGGGCGCGGTGCAGCGGATGGTCCGCCGCCAGCCCCTGCTCTGCCAGAACCTTGGTGATGCCCTGTTCTGCCTCGCCTGTCTTGACCGCTTCGGGCGCGTCCAGCTGATAGAGACCCCGGCCCGCGTGGGTCTCAATATAGCTGACCGGTTTGTCCTTGCGGGTGAGATACGCCAGCATCCAGGCAAGCAGCGCGTGCTTCTGAACGTCGGCCAGGTTTCCGGCGTGATAGATGTGCTGATAAGAGAGCATAGGCCTCCTCTAGCCGCTATTTCCAAGGGGCGGAAGAGGCGGCGTACGGGAGATAAACGGAATCTCAACTTCGCTGCGGCAGGCTGCCGGCTGACGAGATACCGCAGAATGCAGGTTCACATGCCCCTCAGAATGAGCGCCCTTGCCCTGATAATGACGTTTCTGGCCTTGCTGCTGTGCACCGCAGCCGCCGTCAGCGCGCAAGGCTATTCTCTGGTCGGCAACCAGTTCTTCCTGCAAAAGGCCTCTGCCCCGATGCCAGGCCCGGCGCCATCCGCAGCGTCGGCCCCGCAGGCAATTGCCAGCCTGCTGCCCGACACCCTGCCCGGTGCGGACCAAGGCCGCGGGGCGGTGTCGCTCAACCCCGGCGCGGCCAGCCTGTTCCGCGGCCGCAGCGGCGGGGGGCTGTTCGCCCCGGTCCTGAAGGCGCCGCCCAGCGTCAAGCGCTTGCTGGACCTGATCGCCAGCGCCGAGGCCGGCAAGGCGCAATATGATGCGGTGCAGTATGGCGCCTCACGCAAACCGCCGAAGAAGCCGACAAGCATGACCATTGCAGAGATCAACGCCTGGATCGACGCCACCCCCGGCCAGCCCCATGCCATCGGGCGGTATCAGATGATCCCCGCGACGCTGCGGCGGCTGGTCAAGCACCAGGGGGTGAAGCCGCAGGCCCGCTTCTCGCCGGAGCTGCAGGACCAGCTGGCGCATCAGCTGATCGAGGAGGCCGGCTACAGCGCCTTCCTAGCATCGGCAATGCCGCGCAAGACCTTCATGCTGAACCTGGCCAAGATCTGGGCCGGTCTGCCCGTCTCCACCGGCAAGTCCTATTACGAGGGCTACGCGGGCAACAGCGCCAGCCTGACCTGGGCGCATTTCAAGTCGGAGATGCAGCGCATATTCCCGAGCTGACGGCCGGATCTTCCGCACCAGCCCGTTCGGTGCCGGCCTGCGCCCGGGGGCACGGGCCGGAACAGCATGTGAACGCCGCCGCCGGTGACCCGGCGGACTGGGCGGAAACGCGCTGTTTCACCATAATACGCCCTTTCGCGGCACTCCCGTGCCGCTTATAAGGTTGGGGAAGGCGGCCCCACCGGGAGTCGCCTAAGGAATAATGGCAGCACTCACAGGATCCCTTCTATATGGCGCTTTTCGGAAACTTGGGCGGTCTGTTCTCCTCGGACATGGCCATCGACCTCGGCACAGCCAACACTCTGGTCTATGTCAAGGGCCGCGGGGTGATCCTGTCCGAGCCGTCGGTGGTGGCCTACCACGTCAAGGACGGCGTCAAGAAGGTGCTGGCCGTCGGCGAGGACGCCAAGCTGATGCTGGGCCGCACCCCCGGCTCGATCGAGGCGATCCGGCCGATGCGCGAAGGCGTGATCGCCGACTTCGACACCGCCGAGGAAATGATCAAGCACTTCATCCGCAAGGTGCACAAGCGCTCGACTTTCTCCAAGCCCAAGATCATCGTCTGCGTGCCGCATGGCGCCACCCCGGTTGAAAAACGCGCGATCCGCCAGTCGGTGCTGTCCGCAGGCGCCCGCCGCGCCGGGCTGATCGCCGAGCCAATTGCAGCCGCCATTGGCGCCGGCATGCCGATCACCGACCCGACCGGCAACATGGTTGTCGACATCGGCGGCGGCACCACCGAAGTGGCGGTGCTGTCGCTGGGCGACATCGTCTATGCCCGCTCTGTCCGCGTCGGCGGCGACCGCATGGACGAGGCGATCATCAGCTACCTGCGCCGGCAGCAGAACCTGCTGGTCGGCGAATCCACCGCCGAGCGCATCAAGACCTCCATCGGCACTGCCCGGATGCCCGACGACGGCCGCGGCCAGTCGATGCAGATCCGAGGCCGCGACCTGTTGAACGGCGTGCCGAAGGAAATCGAGATTTCCCAGGCCCAGGTGGCAGAAGCGCTGGCCGAGCCGGTGCAGCAGATCTGCGAGGCGGTGATGACCGCGCTGGAGACCACCCCGCCGGATCTGGCGGCCGACATCGTCGACCGCGGCGTGATGCTGACCGGCGGCGGCGCGCTCTTGGGCGATCTGGACCTTGCCCTGCGCGAGCAGACCGGCCTGGCCGTGTCAATTGCGGACGAGAGCCTCAACTGCGTGGCCCTGGGCACCGGCAAGGCGCTGGAATACGAAAAGCAGCTGGCCCACGCCATCGACTACGACAGCTAACAGCCCCTGCCCGCCGGAACGGCGCCAGCTGATTTCAGGCTGGAGTGGCGGCTGGAAGGAGAGACGTGGCAAAGGACAAGTCACAGCGCGACGATTACGCAACCCCGCTGCGGCGTCTGCTGACAGCGGTGCTGTGCCTGTGCCTGGCCGCGATCTTTGTTGTCTGGCGGATCGACAGCCCGCGGGTGGAACGGTTCCGCGCGCAGGTGGTGGACACGGTAGTGCCCAATATGGACTGGGCGATGGTGCCTGTGACAGCGGCCGTCAACCTGGTCCGCGATTTCCAAAGCTACCAGCGGCTGGCCGAGCAGAACCGCGAGCTGCGCAGCGAGCTGCGGCAGATGCGGGCCTGGAAAGAGGCCGCACTGCAGCTGGAGCAGGAGAACGCCCGGCTTCTGGACCTTAACAACGTGCGGCTGGATCCGCAGCTCACCTATATCACCGGGGTGGTGATGGCCGACAGCGGCTCGCCCTTCCGCCAGTCAGTGCTGCTGAACGTCGGCAACCGCGACGGGGTGCATGACGGCTGGGCGGCAATGGACGGAATCGGGCTGGTGGGCCGGATCTCCGGCACCGGGCGCAACACCGCGCGGGTGATCCTGCTGACCGATGCCGCCAGTGCCGTTCCAGCCACCATCCAGCCCTCCGGCCAGACCGCGCTGGTCACCGGCGACAACAGCGCCGCGCCGGTGCTGAGCTTTCTCGAAAACCCCGACCTGGTGCGCCCCGGCGACCGGGTGATTTCCTCCGGCGACGGCGCCGTCTTTCCGGCGGGGCTGCTGATCGGCCAGGTGGCCAAGGACCGCTCGGGGCGGATGCGGGTGCGCCTGTCCGCTGACTATGGACGGCTGGAATTCCTGCGGGTGCTGCGCCATCACGGCACGCAGGTGATCGAAGGCCCCGGCGGGCTGGTCGGCGCCGCCCCCGGCGACCCGCTGCCGCAGCCGCGGCCCGAAACCCTGGGGGAGGACAGCGCCGAAAGCACGGCTGAGGCCGGCAATGGCTAACACCTCTCCCGCCCGGATCTGGACCATGCGCGCGGCGTTTCCCGCAGTTTCGCTCTTGATCATGTTCTTCCACCTGCTGCCGCTGGAGACCGAGCCGCGGTTCTGGGCGCCGCCGGATCTGCTGATGGCGCTGGCCATGGCCTGGAGCTTGCGCCGCCCGGATTACGTGCCTGCGCTGTCCATCGGCCTGGTGATGCTGCTGGCGGATCTGCTGTTCCACCGCCCGCCTGGGCTGCTGGCGCTGCTGACGGTGCTGGGCTGCGGCTTCCTCAAGGCCCGTGCCGCACCGCACCGCGAGAGCACCTTTGCCAGCGAATGGCTGGCCGTTGCCCTGGTGCTGACCGGGATTGCCACGCTGAACCGGCTGACCCTGAGCCTGTTCGGGGTTGCGCAGGCGCAGCTGAGCCTGACGGTGATCCAGGTTGTGATGACCATCGCCGCCTATCCGCTGGCAGTCTGGGCCAGCCAGTCTATTCTGAACGTGCGCAAACTGTCCCCTGCCGAGGCCGAAACCCTGGTGAGCCGCCGATGAAACGCAATACCAAGGATCTGGATGCCGCCCACGGCAAGATGACCCGGCGGGCGCTGTTTCTGGGCGGGCTGCAGTTGGCCTTTGCCGGCGGGCTGGCGGCCCGGATGCGCTATCTGCAGGTGGATCAGGCTGATGAATTCCGCCTGCTGGCCGAGGAAAACCGGATCAACATCCGCCTGCTGCCGCCGGCCCGCGGGCAGATCTTTGACCGCAACGGGCTGATCATCGCGCAGAACTCGCCCTCTTACCGGATCACCGTGGTGCCGGAGGATGCGGGCGACGTGGAGGAGGTGATCGCCAAGCTCTCCAGCCTGGTGCCGCTAGACCCGGAGGACCTGGAGCGCGCCCGCACCGAGATGCGCCGCTCGCCGCCGTTCCTGCCGATCACTCTGGCGGACCAGATCGGCTGGGAGGACATCTCCAAGGTGGCAGTGAACGCCCCCGCCCTGCCCGGTGTCACCCCGGAAGTGGGCCTGACCCGGGTCTATCCGCAGCTGGGCGATTTTGCCCATGTGGTGGGCTATGTCGGACCGGTTTCCGACTATGACCTGAGCAAGATGGAAGACCCGGAGCCGGTGCTGATGATTCCGCGCTTCCAGATCGGCAAGGTCGGCTTCGAGGCCAAGCGCGAGGACGTGCTGCGCGGCAAGGCCGGCGCCAAGCGGGTCGAGGTCAACGCCACCGGCCGGGTGATGCGCGAGCTGGACCGGCGCGAGGGGATTTCCGGCGCCGACATGCAGCTGACCATCGACGCCGGCTTGCAGAACTATGTGCAGGCGCGGCTGGGCCGGGAAAGCGCCGCCGCGGTGGTGATCGACTGCGAGGATGGCGACATCCGCGCGATCTGCTCCTCGCCCAGCTTTGACCCCAACCTGTTCGTGCGCGGCATCTCGGTCGCCGACTACCGGATGCTGACAGAGGACAAGTACCGGCCCTTGTCAAACAAGACGGTGCAGGGCACCTACCCGCCCGGCTCCACCTTCAAGATGATCACGGCGCTGGCGGCGCTGGAAAACGGCGTTGTCGGACCGGAGGAAACCGTCTGGTGCCCCGGCCACCTGAAGGTCGCCGGCCGCCGCTTCCACTGCTGGAAACGCGCGGGCCACGGGCATGTGGATCTGAACACCTCACTGAAGCGCTCCTGCGACGTCTATTACTATGACGTGGCAATCAAGACCGGCATCGACAAGATTTCCGAAATTGCCAACAAATTCGGCCTGGGCATCAAGCACGACCTGCCGATGTCGGCGGTTGCGCAGGGGATCACCCCCACCAAGGAGTGGAAGGCAAGCTCCTATGGCAAGGACTGGCTGATCGGTGACACTGCAAACGCCTCGATCGGCCAGGGCTACATGCTGGCGTCGCCCTTGCAGCTGGCGGTCATGACCGCGCGGATTGCCACCGGCCGCAGTGTGACGCCGCGGCTGCTGAAATCGCTGGACGGCGTGGAGCAGCCGAGCGGCGCCGGCGAGCCGCTGGGGATCAGCGAGAACAGCCTGCGCATGGTGCGGCGCGGCATGCATTCGGTCAGCAATGACCGCCGCGGCACCGCCTACCGCTCCCGCATCATCGGCGACGGCCTGCAGATGGCCGGCAAGACCGGCACCAGCCAGGTCCGCAACATCACCGCCGCCGAACGCGCAGCGGGGGTGATCCGCAACGAAGACCTGCCGTGGGAACGGCGCGACCATGCGCTGTTTGTCTGCTTTGCGCCTTATGACAAACCGAAATACGCGGTTGCCGTGGTGGTCGAACATGGCGGCGGCGGCTCTAAGGCGGCGGCGCCGGTGGCACGCGACGTGCTGCTGCAGGCGCTTTATGACGGCACCCCGCCGCTGGAGGCCTATCCCAAGGCCGACCGCAGCCGCATCAAGGCGCAGCAGGAGAGGCTGGAGCGCGAACGCGTCAAGCGCCCGCTGGGCAGCAGGAGCAGCCGGGCATGAGTTATCTTGAGTACCACGCCAAATCGACCCCCGCCGGCCTGCGCAAGATCCTGCATCTGAACTGGGGGCTGACGCTGCTCTTGATCACCGTGTCCAGCGTCGGCTTCCTGATGCTCTATTCGGTGGCTGGCGGGTCGTTCAGCCCCTGGGTGGAACCGCAGGTCAAGCGCTTTGCCCTGGGGCTGGGCGTGATGTTCGTGGTGGCGATGATCCCCATCTGGTTCTGGCGCAATATCTCGGTGGTGGCCTATCTGGGATCGCTGGCGCTGCTGGTTGCGGTGGAGCTGTTCGGCACCGTCGGCATGGGCGCGCAGCGCTGGATCGACATCGGCTTCATGCGGCTGCAGCCGTCGGAGGTGACCAAGATCGCCCTCGTGATGCTGCTGGCCGCCTATTACGACTGGCTGCCGGCCGAGAAAACCTCGCGCCCCTTGTGGGTGCTGCTGCCGGTGGCGCTGATCCTCATTCCGACGGCGCTGGTTCTGAAACAGCCGGACCTTGGCACCTCGATCCTGCTGATGGCGGCAGGCGGCGGGGTGATGTTCCTGGCGGGCGTGCATTGGGCCTATTTCGCGGCGGTGATTGCAGCGGGCGTCGGGCTGGTCAGCGCGGTATTCCAAAGCCGAGGCACCGACTGGCAGCTGCTGAAGGACTACCAGTTCCGCCGCATCGACACCTTCCTGGATCCCTCGCAAGACCCCTTGGGCGCGGGCTATCACATCACCCAGTCCAAGATCGCACTGGGATCCGGCGGCTGGTCCGGTCGGGGGTTCATGCAAGGCACCCAATCGCGGCTGAACTTCCTGCCGGAAAAACACACCGACTTCATCTTCACCACTCTGGCGGAGGAATTCGGCTTCATCGGCGGCGTCACCCTGCTGTCGATCTACATGCTGATCATCGTGTTCTGCATCGCCTCAGCGATTGCCGCCAAGGACCGGTTCTCCTCGCTGGTGATCATGGGCATCGCCATCACTTTCTTCCTGTTCTTTGCGGTGAACATGTCGATGGTGATGGGGCTGGCGCCGGTGGTAGGGGTGCCGCTGCCGATGGTCTCTTACGGCGGCTCGGCGATGCTGGTGCTGCTGGGCGCCTTCGGCATCGTGCAAAGCGCCCATATCCACCGCCCGCGCCAGGCGTCACGTTAGATATTCAGGGAGTTTCCATGACCGCCAATGTCCTGTTTGCAGGCCACCCCGACGCCTGGCCCGCCTATGAGCCGCTTTTGAAGGCAGAGCTTGCCCGGCTTGGCGTGGATGCCGATCTGCGCAATGAATTTGCGCCGGAGGAGGTGGATTACATTGTCTACGCCCCCAGCGGGCCGGTCAGCAATTTCACCCCCTTCTCCAGGCTGAAGGCGGTGCTGAGTCTGTGGGCAGGCGTTGAAAAAATTGTGCCTGTTGTGCCCGCCGAATTGCCGCTCACCCGGATGGTGGACAGCGGGCTGGAGCGGGGCATGACCGAATGGGTGGTAGGCCACACGCTGCGCTACCACCTGGGCATGGACGCGCATATCCTCGGCCAGAACGGGCACTGGGAACCCAAGGCCCCGCCGCTGGCCAAGGACCGCCGCGTGACCGTGCTGGGCCTTGGCGCCCTCGGCACCGCTTCAGCCCAGGCATTGGCTGCGCTCGGGTTTCAGGTTTCGGGCTGGAGCCGGACACAGAAAGAGATTGCTGGTGTGATTTGCCACTCCGGCGCCGACGGGCTGAAGGCGGCACTGGCGCAGGCGGAGATCGTCATTCTGCTGCTGCCCGACACGCCCGCCACCGAAAACACCCTGAATGCGGACACCCTGGCGCTGCTGCCCAAGGGGGCCAGGATCATCAACCCGGGCCGCGGCCCGCTGATTGATGACGATGCACTGCTGGCGGCACTGGACAGCGGCCGGGTCGGCCATGCCACGCTGGACGTTTTCCGCATCGAGCCGCTGCCGCCGGAACACCCCTATTGGGCGCATCCCAATGTGACGGTGACCCCGCATATCGCCTCGGAAACCCGCGAAAGCACCGCGGCGGAGGTGATCGCCGAAAACATCCGCCGCGCCGAGGCAGGCGAGCCGCTGCTGCATCTGGTCGACCGCAGCCTCGGCTACTGAGCGCAAAAGAGCGGACTGGCGCGCCCGCTCTTTCATCTTTCCTGAAATACTCAATCCGCAGGCAGCGCCCGTCAGGGAGCTTTCCTTATTCCGCGGCCAGGCCGCGGCCTTTCAGCAGCGCCTCGACGCCCGGCAGCCGCCCGCGGAACGCGGTGTATAGCTCCGCAGGGTCGGCGGAGCCGCCGGTGGAGAGGATATGTTCCTCCAACGCCTTGGCACGCTCCGCGTCAAAGGCCCCGCCCGCTTCCTCAAAAGCGGCAAAGGCATCCGCGTCCATCACCTCCGACCACATGTAGCTGTAGTAGCCGGAGGAATAGCCGTCGCCTGCAAACACATGCGCGAAATGCGGCGTGGCGTGGCGCATGACGATCGCCCGCGGCATGCCGATTTCCTCCAGCACCTCGGCCTGCCTGGCCATCGGGTCGGAGGGTGCCGCCCCGTCGTGGAAGGCGAGGTCGACCAGGGCGGAGGCAACATATTCCACCGTCTGGAAGCCCATGTCGAAATTGGCCGCCCCCAGCACCTTCTCCAGCATCTCTTGCGGCATCGGCTCGCCGGTTTCCGCGTGGGTGGCAAACTCCTGCAGCACCTCCGGCACTTCCAGCCAGTGCTCATACAATTGGCTGGGCAGCTCCACGAAGTCGCGCGCCACCGAGGTGCCCGAGATGCTCTCGTAAGTCACATCCGACAGCATCTGATGCAGCGCGTGGCCGAACTCATGGAACAATGTGCGGGCGTCGTCCCAGGACAGAAGCGCCGGATCGCCCTTTGCAAAATTGCAGACGTTGATCACCACCGGCGCCTGCACGTCCGGGAACTTGGCCTGCTGCCGCATAGCCGAGCACCAGGCGCCGGAGCGTTTGGAGCCGCGCGCGAAATAGTCGCCGATGAACACCGCCACATGGCTCCCGTTCCGGGTCACTTCCCAGGCACGGCAGTCGGGGTGGTAAAGCGGCACGTCCAGCGGCGTGAACTCCAGCCCGAACAGGCGGCTGGCACAGGCAAAACTCGCCTCGATCAACCGGTCCAGCTGCAGGAAGGGCTTCAGCGCAGCCTCATCCAGGTCATGCTCGGCCTTGCGGCGTTTCTCGGCGTAGTAACGCCAGTCCCAGGGTTCCAGATCGCCGTTGACGCCGTCCGCCTGCATCATTTCAGTCAGAATCCGCTCGTCCTGATCAGCGCGCGACTTGGCCGCCTCCCAGACCTCCATCAAGAGCCCGCGGACTGCCTCCGGCGTCTTGGCCATTTCGGTTTCCAGTTTATAGGCTGCGAAGTTTTCGTAGCCCAACAGCTGCGCGCGTTCTTCACGCAGCTGCAGGATCTCCGCCGCGATGGCGCGGTTGTCGGTCTCGCCGCCATTGGCGCCGCGGGCGGCCCAGGCGTTGAAGGCTTTCTCGCGCAGGTCGCGGCGCGGCGAGAACTGCAGGAATGGCGTGATCAGCGACCGCGACAGGGTGACCACCGGGCCGCCTGCGCCCTTTTCCTCGCCAGCCGCGCGGGCCGCTTTGACCACGAAATCCGGCAGGCCTTCCAGATCCTCCTCGCTGAGCTCCATGTACCACTCGCGCTCATCCGCCAGCAGGTTCTGGGTGAACTGGGTGCCCAGGGTGGCCAGCCGTCCCTTGATCTCTTGCATCCGCGTATCGGCGTCACCTTCCAGCGCCGCGCCGCCGCGGACAAAGCCGCGGTGGGTCAGCATCAGCACCCGCTGCTGCTCCGCCGTCAGGTCCAGTTGCTCGCGCTGGTCCCACACCGCCTTGATGCGCGCATAAAGCGCCTTGTTGGCGGTGATGGCGGAGAAATGCGCGGCAAGTTTCGGAGAGAACGCCCTCTGCAGCTCTTCCCGCCTGGGGTTGCTGTCGGCGCCGGCCACGGTGAAGAACACACCCAGCACCTGCTCCAGCTCGCGGCAGGGGGTCTCCAGCGCCTCGATCACATTGGCAAAGCCGGGCGGCTCGGAACTGTTCGCGATGGTATCGATCTGCGCCTTGTGCGCCTCCAGCGCCTGCTCCAGCGCGGGGGCAAAGTCATCGTCGGAAATGCTGTTGAACGGGGCAATTTCAAACGGCGTGTCCCAGCGGGACAGAAGCGGGTTGGACATTTGAGAGGTCTCCTTTGCAGGCGACGCTAGCGGCAAAGACAGGGAGCTGCAATTGACCTTTCCTTGCGCGGCACCGGCACCTCAGCCGCCCGCCCCGTCACCCTCCGTCAGCTCTGCCGGAATGATGCGGATGGGCACGTCAGCGATATTGGCCGCCCGGGCGATGCGCCATTCGAACCGGCCCATCTTGCCATCGGTGTCGATCAGCACGACCACCGGCTCCTTGCCGGTGACCTCTGCCGCAAACAGCGCCTGCTGGAGGCTGTCGAGGCTGCTGCGCTTGTCCAGCCCGAACTCGATGACCCGGTTTTCGTTCTCGCAATCGGTGCGGATCGAGGCGGCGCCGCCGGGATAGGTGAAATCATGCACCCGTTCCGGCTGGCCGCCGAACAGGGCACTGCACAGGAGCGCGATGAAATAGGCTTCGTTCACTGGCAGGAATCAGCTTTCCGCCTTGCCGCCGCAGGCCGGGCAATCCGCCCGGCGGGACAGGCGGATTTTGCGGGTTTCACCGTAAAGCCCGTCATAGATCAGCATCTCGCCCCGCAGCACCGCTCCGGCGCCGGTGATTTGCTTGACCGCCTCCACCGCCATCATCGACCCGACCACTCCGGGCAGCGGGCCGATCACCCCGGCCTCGGAACAGCTGGGCGCAAGACCGGCCGCGGGCGCCTCCGGGAAGATGCACTGGTAACAGGGGCCGTCTTTGGCCGGGTGAAACACGCTCAGCTGCCCCTCCCACTGCGACAGCGCGCCGGAGATCAGCGGCTTGCCCAGCGCCACCGCGGTGCGGTTGGCCAGGTAGCGGGTTTCAAAATTGTCGGTGCCGTCGAGGATCAGGTCATATTCGGCAAACAGCTCTGCCGCGATCTCTTCGGTCAGGCGGCGGTTGTACGGGCGCACCTCCGCATAGGGGTTCTGCGCCTGCATCGCGGCCTGGGCCGAGAACACCTTGGGCTTGCCGATGTCCTCGTCCCGGTGGATCACCTGGCGCTGCAGGTTGGCATTGTCGACCACATCGTCGTCGATCACCCCGATGGTGCCGACGCCGGCCGCCGCGAGGTATTGCAGTGCAGGCGCCCCCAGCCCGCCCGCGCCGATCACCAGCACCTTGGCTTTCTTCAATTTCTTCTGCCCCGGCCCGCCCAGTTCCCGCAGAACGATGTGGCGGGCATAACGGTCAAGCTCGCTTTCGGTAAAGGTGCTGGCAGGCTGGCTCATCTGCGTATCCTGAGGCTGGGCGCGGTTTTTCAAAGCCGTCACGATACGCGCATAAAAACCGGCGACAAGGGCAAAGCCGCCCAGCATCAGCCAGGGAGCCGCAGAGCCGCCTGTGCCTTCGCGCAAGGGGTGCCCGTCCGGCAGGGTCAGCTGCACCGCCAGCACAGCGATGAACAGCACCGCCAGCAGCGTTACGCGCAGATTGCGGGGCAGGCCAAGGAACCGACCGCCCCACCAGATCAGCGCTGCCAGGACCAGGATCCGCAGCATCAGGCCTGCCCGGTGGAGCCGAACCCGCCGTCGCCCCGCTCGGTTCCGGAAAGCGCATCTGCAACTTCAAACCGCGCCTGCAGAACCGGCGCCACCACCATCTGCGCAATGCGGTCGCCGTGCGCGATCTGAAATGGCTCCTGCCCGGCATTCATCAGGATCACCCCCAGCGGGCCGCGGTAATCACTGTCGATGGTGCCCGGCGTATTGGGCAGGGTGATGCCATGCTTCAGCGCCAGCCCGGAGCGGGGGCGGATCTGCACCTCATAGCCTGCCGGGATCTCGATCCGCAGCCCGGTCGGCACCAGCTTGCGCGCCCCCGGCTGCAGCACCAGGCAGCCGCGGTCCGGCAGGTTGGCGCGCACGTCGGCCCCCGCCGCGCCGGCGGTTTCATACGACGGCAGCGGCACATCCCGGTCTGCACCCTCATCGTAGATCACACGGATAGTCACCATTACAGCGCCCCTGCTTCATCTTTGTTCAAATACTCAAATTCACCCGGCCAGCGCCGCCGCGATCCGTTCCGCCAGCTTGCGGGCGACTTCGTCCTTTCCCATCCGCGGCCACTCCTCGGCGCCTTCGTCAGAGATCAGGATCACCGCGTTTTCGCTGCCGCCCATGATGCCGGTCGCGGGGGAGACGTCATTGGCCACGATCCAGTCGCAGCCCTTGCGCTTGCGCTTGGCGGTGGCGTTTTCCACCACGTCGTTGGTCTCGGCCGCAAAGCCGACCACCAGACCGGGGCGGCCGTTCTTCATCTGCGAGACGGTCTTCAGGATGTCGGGGTTTTCCGCGAACTCCAGCACCGGCAGCCCGTCCTTGGACTTTTTCAGCTTCCGGTCGGAGGCGCTGGCCACCCGCCAGTCCGCCACTGCGGCCGCAAAAACGCCGGCATCCGCAGGCAAAGCCGCCTGCACCGCCGCCTCCATCTCGCGGGCGCTTTCCACCGGCACAACCTGCACGCCCTCGGGGGGCCGGACCGCTGCCGGGCCCGTGATGAACACTACTTCCGCTCCCAGATCGCGCAGAGCACGGGCCACCGCTGCCCCCTGCGCTCCGGAGGAACGGTTGGCAATGTAGCGCACCGGGTCGATCGGCTCATGCGTGGGGCCGGAGGTCACCAGGATGCGCTTGCCCTTCAGCGGACCGTCCGCGAGTTTGGCCGCAATCGCCGCAAGAATTTCCTCCGGCTCCGCCATCCGGCCGGGACCGAACTCGCCGCAGGCCATGCTGCCGTCGTTGGGGCCGACGAAGGACACGCCGTCCTCTTTCAGGGTTTCAAGGTTGCGCTGCGTCGCCGGATGCTCCCACATGCGGACGTTCATCGCAGGCGCCAGCAGCACCGGCGTGTCGGTCGCCAGCAACAGGGTCGAGGCGAGGTCATTTGCAAAGCCTTGCGCCATTTTCGCCATCAGATCGGCAGTTGCCGGCGCCACCACCAGCAAATCAGCGCTGCGCGACAGCTGGATGTGGCCCATCTCCGCCTCGGCCGTCAGGTCGAACAGCTCCTGATGCACCGCTGTCCCGGCCAGGGCCGAAACCGACAGGGGCGTCACGAACTCCGCGCCGGCCCTGGTCAGCACCGGCGTCACCCGGGCGCCTTGATCCTGCAGACGGCGGATCAGCTCCAGCGACTTATAGGCTGCAATACCGCCGCCGATGATCAGTAGAATATGTTTGCCAGCCAGCATTTGCGCGTCCTCGCCCGGTTTCCCGCGACCTTACTGCGGCGCGGCACAAGAGTGAAGCAGTCAGCCGTCCTTGCGGAATGCGAGGCAGGGATCAGGCCGCTCGACCGATGGAGCATCCAGCACCAGATCAAATTGCCCGCTGATCAGCCCGTCCTCCGACTGCCCAAGGCTGCGGATCTCTGCATCGGGACGGGCCTTCGCCAGATAGACGGCCAGCCCCCGGTCGGTGCGGGCATGGCCATTGCCGGTGATAACGGCAACCGGACCGCCGGTGTCTGCCAGCGCCCTGTCTGCGGCAGCGGCCAGGCTGGCATCCCGCAAACGCTGGAAATCCACCAGCACCGGCAGCATCTCAAGTGGCATCGCATTGCAGTGGTTGGCCTGCTGGTCCGCTTCCCGCGCGGCCTGTTCCGCGTCCGGCAGCGGCTGGTCCAGGCCAAAGCGCGCAGAGGCTTCCACTCCGAAATAGGCAGCAACCCCTTGCTCCAAAGCTTCAGACGCTTCCTCCCGCGGCACCAGCGCGCCGTACTGCCTCGCGCCTTTCGCCGCAGCAAAAACCGGTGCGTACAGACGGAACTCCGGCCAGCCGCTTGCATCCCAGTCGAGCCGTTTTGCTGTTTGCTCTGCATCGGCAAGCGTGTCCGGATCCAGCCCGCCCGCCTGTTCTGCGGTGATCATTTCCCAGACCACGGCCTTGGGCTGCAGTTCCAACAGAAGCTGCGCCTGCCGCTGGTGATGCACGGGGTTGTCGTGCACCTCGCCGAGAATCACCACATCGGCTCCGCGCAAGGCATCCAAGGCGCCGGACAGCGTATCCGCGCGGGCGCCAGACACGCAAAGCGCCGCCAATCCGGCGGCGCATGCAATCATTTTCAAGACATTGATCCGCTTTCTCATGAAAGCAATCTGTGCACCTCGCGGGACTGGCCTTCAAGGCATTTGCGCATTTTCTGGAAGGCTCCGGCCTCCAGCTGGCGCACCCGCTCCTTGGACAGGCCCAGCTCGGTGCCCAGGCTTTCCAGCGTGCGCGGGCGTTCGCGCAGTTTGCGCTCTGTGATGATGAAACGCTCGCGGTCGTTCAGCGCCTGCAGCGCCGACACCAGCCATTTGCGCAGCTGGCGGCGGTCATGCCGCTCCTGCACCAGCTCTTCAGCCTGAGAAGATTCATCTTCCAGCGCATCGATCCATTCGCGGCCTTCCTCGTCCGCGGACTGGATCGCATTGAGCGAGAAGTCAGCGCCGGACAGGCGCCCCTCCATCATCTCGACATCGCGCAGCGGCACACCGATTTCGCTGGCAATCTTCTGGTGCAGCTGGTGCCGGTCGAGCTTTAACCCGGACGCGCGCGCCTCGCGCTCGAACTGCGCCTGAACCCGGCGCATGTTGAAGAACAGCGATTTCTGCGACGAGGTGGACCCGGTGCGGACCATCGACCAGTTGCGCATCACATAGTCCTGGATCGACGCCTTGATCCACCAGACCGCATAGGTCGAGAAGCGCACGCCGCGGTCCGGATCGAACTTGTCCGCCGCTTTCATCAGGCCCAGCCCGGCCTCCTGGATCAGATCGTTCATCGGCGCCCCGTACCGCTTGAACTTGGCCGCCATCGAAATGGCCAGGCGCATATAGGCGTTGATGAGCCGGTGCAGCGATTGCACGTCGCGGTCGTCGCGCCAGGCATAGGCCAGGCGCCGCTCGGTCTCTGCGTCCAGCAGTTCCGCCTTCATTGCCTGTCTCGGCAATGGATTTTCCACTGTTTGATCAAGTGCCATGTGATTTCCCCCCGGAAACTAATTAACAAACTGCCGCCTGGGGGCGTGTTTGGAACAATCGGGGGCCCGGTTTTTAATAGTCCGGCAGCAACAGCGCGGGATGCGTCTCTCGGCTCATCCAAAGGCCAAAACGGAAAAGTTAAATAGTATCTTGGCCCCTGCGCAGGCTTTCCCGGCCATAAAAAGCGGAACCCCGGGATGCTGCGGTCTCTTGTCTTCACCGGGCCCTGCAGTTACCCACAGGAACGGCTTCGGACTCATAGGTTAGCAAAAAATGCCGTCAAATGTAACTTTTATTCTGGGGGGCGCCGCCTCAGGCAAGTCGGCATTTGCCGAGCAGCTGTGCGTAAACACCGGAAAAGATAAAGTTTACTGGGCGACTGCACAAATATTCGACAGTGAAATGCGCGAAAAAGTGTCCCGGCACCTCGAACAAAGAGGGGCTGGATGGGCCACTATCGAAGAACCGGAAACAGCTGCGCACGTCTTGGCGCCGCTGTCGCCGGGTCAGGTCTGCCTGATGGATTGCGCCACGATGTGGCTGACCAATCACCTGCTGGCGGAACATGAACTAGAGGCCGCTCAGGCTGAGCTGCTGTCCGCGATCGATCATTGCAAGGCGGACCTGGTGATTGTCTCCAATGAAACCGGGCTTGGCATTGTCCCGGAAAACAAGCTGGCCCGACGGTTCCGCGAAGCCCAGGGGCGGCTCAACATCGCATTGGCCGCGCGGGCGGATACGGTGGTTCAGGTGACTGCCGGCCTGCCCCTGGTTCTGAAGGGGGCGCTGTGATCACCCGGCTGTTCCTGGTGCGGCATGGACCAACCCATGCGAAATGCATGGTCGGCTGGTCCGACCTGCCTGCGGACCTGTCAGACACAGCCGCCCTCAACCGCCTGTCGGAATATCTGCCTGCCGGGGCGCTGGTGGTGTCCTCCGACCTGTCCCGGGCAGTGGAAACCGCCACTGCCATACAGGGCAGCCGGGAGCGCCTGCCCCACGCCGGGGCCCTGAGAGAAATTCATTTCGGCGCCTGGGAGCTGCGCACCTGGGCCGAGGTGGACGCCGAAGACCCGGAGCGCATCCGCGCCTATTGGGAAACGCCGGGCGATGTCACCCCGCCGGGCGGTGAAAGCTGGCACCAGGTCTGCAACCGTGTGAATGCGGAAATTGACGGTCTGATCGCAGCGCACCGGGGCCGCGACCTGGTCGTGGTCGGCCATTTCGGCCAGATCCTGACCCAGATCCAGCGGGCGGAAATGCTCACGGCAGAAGAGGCCTTTGCCCACCGGATCGACAACCTGTCGGTCAGCGAGGTCTCCTATGGCCCTGATGGCTGGCGGGCGGGTGTGATCAATCACCTGCCGTGACGGTTGGCATCACAAACATTCCATTTTGAAATGCGCCGCCCGGCGCTAGCCTCCTGCCATGGCTTATGAAATCTATATTGGCGACCGCATGTATTCCAGCTGGTCATTGCGCGGCTGGCTCATGCTCGAAAAATTCTCTTTGCCCCATACGGTGCGTATGGTGGGGCTCTATTCCGGAACCATGGCGCAGGAAATGGCGCATCTGGCCCCGGCACGGCTGGTGCCCGCGCTGCGCACGCCGGAAGGCATGGTTGTCGGCGAAAGCCTGGCCATTGCCGAGACCCTGGCCGAACGCCACCCGGACGCCGGCCTCTGGCCCGCAGATCCGGCACAGCGCGCCACAGCGCGCTGGCTGGCGGCGGAAATGGTTGGCGGATTTTCTGCCTTGCGCGGTGAATGCCCGATGCAGCTGGCCCATATCTATGAAGGCTTCGAGGTGTCGCGCGGCGTAAAGGCCGACCTTGACCGGATCGAGGCGCTGTTTGCCCACACCCGCAAGGTTTCCGGCCAAGGCAGCGGTTACCTGTTCGGGGCGTATTCGCTGGCGGATGTGTTCTACACCCCGGTTGCGGCCCGGATCGTGGGGTACGGCCTGCCGGTTTCCTCTGAAACCCGCTCCTATTGCAAACTGTTGCTGTCGGACCCGGTTTTCCTGCAATGGCAGGAGAAGGCGCATGAGGTCAGCTATGACCCGGAACCCTATGCGATGGACCTGCCGAAGCGGCCCTGGTCCCTGGACTGAACCGGCGGCCTGCGCGAATTCTGCGTGAATTCGCGGCTCGCCGCCACGCACGTTAACCAATCGGAAACCACGATTGCCAAGCATCTCTCCCTGACCTTTCAGAAGGCGGGGAGAGATGACGGCACGTTCTTACACGGTGGCATTTCAGGGCGTCGAAGCCCGCCAGGTTGAGGTGCAATGCGCGGTTGCCCCCGGCTTGCCTGCATTTTCGGTCGTCGGCCTGCCGGACAAGGCGGTGCAGGAGGCACGCGAGCGGGTGCGTGCCGCCTTTGCGGCAATGTCCATCGCCCTGCCATCGCGCCGGATCACCATAAATCTGTCCCCCGCGGACCTGCCCAAGGAGGGCAGCCATTTCGACCTGCCGATTGCACTCGCTTTGCTGGCCGCCATTGGCATTATCCCGGCGGAGAAAGCCGAGGAGACCATTGCCCTTGGAGAACTCTCGCTCGACGGCCAGCTGATGCCCGTGGCCGGCGCCCTGCCCGCAGCGGTGACAGCGGCAGAGGAAGGCCGGATGCTGCTTTGCCCGAAACCCTCAGGACCGGAGGCGGCTTGGGTCGACGCCGCGCAGGTGATCGGCGCCGCCACCCTGACGGAGGCGGTGCAGCATTTCACAGGCCAGCGGCGCATCGAACCTGCCACGCCGGGCGAAGCTGTCCTCGATCTGGGCGGCAAGGATCTGCGCGACGTCAAAGGCCAGGAGACCGCCAAGCGCGCGCTGGAAATCGCTGCCGCCGGGCGCCATCACATGCTGATGGTCGGCCCGCCGGGGTCGGGCAAGTCGATGCTGGCAGCGCGGCTGCCCTCGATCCTGCCGCCGCTGTCCCCGGCTGAGGCGCTGGAAACCTCGATGATCCATTCCCTGTGCGGGCTGATCGACGAAGGCGGCATCAGCCGCGCCCGCCCCTTCCGCGAGCCGCACCACACCGCCTCCATGGCCGCAATCGCCGGCGGCGGGCGGCGGGCGCAGCCGGGCGAGATCAGCCTGGCCCACAACGGCGTGCTGTTCCTGGACGAGCTGCCGGAGTTCGGCCGCCCGGTGCTGGAAACCCTGCGCCAGCCGCTGGAAACCGGCGAGGTGATGGTGGCGCGCGCCAACGCCCACGTGAAATACCCCAGCCGCTTCATGCTGGTGGCGGCCGCCAATCCCTGCAAATGCGGCTATCTGGCCGATGCCAACCGCGCCTGTTCCCAGGCCCCCATTTGCGGAGCAAACTATCTGGGCCGGATTTCCGGCCCGCTGCTGGACCGCTTCGACCTGCACCTGGACGTGCCGCCCGTGGATGTGGCCGATCTGGAGCTGCCGCCCAGCGCCGAGGGCTCGGCTGAAGTCGCGCAGCGGGTGGCAGTTGCCCGCGAAATGCAGGCGGCCCGGTTCCGCACCCACCCCGGCCTGCGCCAGAACGCTGATGCCGAAGGCGCACTGCTGGAGGACATCGCCGCCCCGGACGCCGAAAGCCGCGCCCTGCTGGTCCGGGCCGCCGAACGCTTCGGCCTCAGCGCACGCGGCTACCACCGGGTGCTGCGGGTTGCGCGCACGATTGCGGATCTGGCCTGCGAGGAACAGGTGCAGCGGCCGCATTTTGCCGAGGCGCTGAGCTTCCGGCTGCCGCCGTCACGCTGATGCGCTGCCGAGCACATCCGCGGCAAAGGCTGCGGCCTCCTCCAATGCGGCCTGGCCTTCGGGCAAGTGGCCCGCCATGAACTGCCAGACATGGGGAACATCCTGCCACAGGCTGAAGCGCACCTCGCCGCCCGAGGCCTCCAGCAGCTGCGCCATGCGCTGCGAATCTGACAGCAGCACTTCGCTGTCGCCAGCCTGAATCAGCACCGGCGGCGGGTCGGGGAAGCGGGCGAACAGCGGCGACGCCCGCACATCCGCCGGGTCCGCACCCGCAAGGTATTGATCCACAACCTCTTTCATTCGGCCAGCCGGAATGATCACATCCCTGTTCCGATTGGATTGAATGCTGGCCCCGCTCAGGGTCAGGTCGCACCAGGGAGAGAAGGCGGCAAGGCCCGCGGGGCGTTCTCCCTCCTCCAGAAGACCCGCAAGAAGCGCCAGCGCCAGCCCGCCGCCGGCACTGTCACCGGCCAGCAGTATATCCCTGGCTGCATACCCCCTTTGGCGCAGATACGCCCAAGCCGCCCGGGCATCCTCGTAAGCCGCCGGAAAGGGGGCCTGCTGCAGCAGCCGGTAATCCGGCACTGCAATCTCCAGCCCGGACGCCCGTGACAGGCGGGACAGCATCCCCTGATAGGCACGCGCGCTGCCTGCCAGATAGGCGCCGCCATGCAGGAAAAGAATGATCTGCCCGCGCCGCACCTGCCCGCAGGACACCAGCTTCAGCGGCACAGGCGCAGGCCGCCGCTGCAGCCTGGTAAACGGCAACGCCGGATAAAGCCGGGGAGCAAAGGCTTCAAATACCCTGCGCGCCAGCTCCGGGTTGCTGGTCAGTTGCAGCACCGGTTTCATGCCATAGCGCATCCATGCGTTGATGGCGCGGCGCTGCCAGCTCATCAGCTGATCTTGGCTTCGATCGCCTGCCAGACCTTCCCGGCGATGTTCACCCCGTCAAAACGCTCCAGCTCCTGAATGCCCGTGGGCGAGGTCACGTTGATCTCGGTCAGGTAGTCGCCGATCACGTCGATGCCGACAAAGATTTGGCCCTTTTCGCGCAGCAGCGGGCCGATGGCGGCGCAGATTTCCAGGTCGCGCTCAGTCAGGCCGGTCTTTTCCGGGCGCCCGCCGGCATGCATGTTCGAGCGGGTTTCACCTGCCGCAGGCACCCGGTTGATCGCCCCCACCGGCTCGCCGTCGACCAGGATCACCCGCTTGTCACCGTTGCTGACGTCAGGCAGGAATTTCTGCACGATCAGCGGCTCGCGGCTGAAGCCAGTGAACAACTCGTGCAATGCGGTCAGGTTGCGGTCGCCGTGGTCGAGCCGGAACACCCCTGCCCCGCCGTTTCCGTAAAGCGGCTTCAGGATGATATCGCCGTGCTTTTCCTTGAACGCCTTGATGGTTTGCAGGTCGCGGGCAATCGCCGTGGGCGGGGTCAGATCCGGGAAATCCAGCACCAGCAGCTTTTCCGGATAGTTGCGCACCCAGAAAGGATCATTCACGACCAGCGTCTGCCCCTTGAGCCGGTCCAGGAGGTGCGTCGAGGTGATGTAATGCATATCAAAGGGCGGGTCCTGGCGCAGCCAGACCACATCGAATGTGCCGAGGTCCACCTCCCGCTCCGGCCCCAGCACCGCCGGAACGCCCTCGACCCGCTGAACGGTCATGTCATGGCCGCGGGCGGTGACATGGCCCTCCTGATAGGCCAGGTGGTCCGGGGTGTAGAAAAACAGCTCATGGCCGCGCGCCTGGGCTTCTTCGGCCAGGCGGAAGCTGCTGTCCGCATTGATGTCCACGCCCATGACCGGGTCCATCTGAAAGGCGATCTTCATGGCAGTATCCCTTGTAAACTGGCCAAATACATGGCCCAGCGCTGTCCCGGGTTCAATGGGTCAGGCGCAGTTCAGTCCATCCCGAAGGCGTTTTCAATGATCTCCACCGCGCCTGAGCCGTCCACTAGCGCCGCATCGAACCGCACCGGCGTCAGCTGGCCCTGCGGCTCGTTCTCCAGATACTGCCCGGCACTGGCATAGATGCGCTCCGCCTGCCGCGGTGTGATGCGCATGGCCGCGCTTGCGCTGGTGGCACTGTGCTTCACCTCGACAAACACCAGTTCCCCGGGGCCGCGCAGGATCAGGTCGATCTCGCCGCCCGGCCCGCGCCAGCGGCGCTCGGCCACGGTGTAGCCGCGGTTTTCATAGTGGCGCGCCACGATTTCCTCCGCGGCCGCGCCGGCCAGATGCGCGCGGGCGCCGCGGTGCTGGCGGGCGCGGGTCATGCCTCAGCCGCCCTTCGCCAGCTGCAATGCCATCTGGTAGACCTTGCGCCGGGGCAGCCCGTGCATCTCGGCGACGATCCCGGCGGCATCCTTGACCGAATTGCCCTGCAGCGCGGCCTGCAGGTCGCTTTCCAGATCACCCTCGCTGACTTCCGCCTCCTGCGCGCGGTCGACCAGCAGCACAATCTCGCCCTTGACCGGGCTTTCCTCCAAACCCGCTGCCAGATCGGTCAGCGGCGCCCGGCGCACCTCCTCGAATTTCTTGGTCAGTTCGCGGCACAGCGCGGCAGGGCGGTTGCCCAGCACCGCCGCCATGTCGGCAACCGAGGCGGCCACCCGTTTCGGCGATTCATAAAAAATCAGCGTGCCGGGAATTTCCCGCAGTTCTTCCAGCCGCTTGCGCCGGGCACCCGAGGCATTGGGCAGGAAGCCTGCAAAGAAGAACGCATCTGTCGGCAGCCCTGCCAGCGTCAGCGCGGTGGCCGCGGCAGAGGCCCCGGGGGCGCACGTGACGGTATGGCCCGCCTCCGCCGCCGCACGGCTGAGGTCAAAGCCGGGGTCCGCAATCAGCGGCATCCCGGCCTCAGACGCGTAGGCAACCGATTTCCCCTCGCCAATCGCTTCCAGCAGTTTGGCCCGCGCGCCGGTACCGCTGTGGTCGTGGTAGGCGATGATCCGCCGCCCGCCCAGCGGCACCCCGTGAATCTCCATCAGCTTGCGCAGCGAGCGTGTATCCTCAGCCGCAAGCACATCGGCCGAGGCCAGCACATCCAGCGCCCGCAGGGTAATGTCGCGGGCGGTGCCGATCGGCGTGGCAACAAAGTACAGCCCGGGGGACAATATGACATTCTGGTGATTCAACGCTGGACCCGCCTTTTTGGTCGTTTATGATCCGCCCTAAAACCCACACGGCGCTGCCGCGCCGGGAGAACGGAGTTTCAAGCCATTATGTTTGCTGTTTTCAAACGCGCCCGCAAGGCGGCTCTGACAGCCGCCGCGGCAGTTTCCGCCATTGCCCTTACTGCCTGTGACCCGATTGCCGTTGGCACCGGCCCGACCATTAACACCTCCAAACCCGTTCCGGTGGCGCTGCTGGTGCCGCGCGGCTCTGCGCAGCAGGGCGACAGCGTGCTGGCAAAGAGCCTGGAAAACGCCGCCCGCATGGCAATTGCCGATCTGGACGGTGTGCAGATCGACCTGCGGGTCTATGATACCGCAGGCAGCCCCGAGGTGGCCTCCAGCGCCGCGCAGCAGGCGCTGAGCGACGGCGCCCGGGTCATACTTGGCCCGGTTTATGCCGAAGCCGCCAATGCGGCCGGCATCGCGGCCCGCCAGCGCGGCGTGAACGTGCTGGCCTTTTCCAACAACCCGGCCATTGCCGGCGGCAACGTTTTTATCCTGGGGCCGACCTTCGACAACACCGCGCGGCGGCTGACCAGCTTTGCCGCCCGCAACGGCAAGCGCAACATCCTGATCGTCGGCGGCAATGATGCCGCGGGCGTGGCAGGGCGCAACGCGATCCAGCGCGCGGCCAGCGAAACCGGCGCCAGCGTCGCGGGCAGCGTCGGCTATGAGCTGTCCCAGCAAGGCGTGATCAACGCCATCCCCGCCATCCGCAGCGAAGCCGCCGGCGCAGACGCCGTGTTCCTGACGTCGACAACCGCAGGTGCGCTGCCGCTGCTGGCGCAGTTGATGCCGGAAGCCGGTGTCGATCCGGCAGAAAAGCAGTACATCGGCCTGACCCGCTGGGATATCCCGCCGCAGACCCTGTCCCTGCCCGGCGTGCAGGGCGGCTGGTTCGCCCTGCCGGATCAAAGCAAGGTGCAGCAGTTCAGCGCCCGCTACCAGGCAAGCTATGGCGCCGCTCCGCATTCCATCGGCAGCCTGGCCTATGACGGCATCGCCGCCATCGGCGCGCTGGTTGCGGCCGGCAAGTCCGACGCCCTGACCGCGGGCGCCCTGACCCAGGGCGCAGGCTTCCAGGGCGCAGGCGGCATCTTCCGTCTGCGGCCCGACGGCACCAATGAACGCGGTCTGGCGGTTGCCTCCATCCAAGAACAGAAAGTCGTGATCATTGACCCAGCCCCAAGCAGCTTCGCAGGCGCCGGTTTCTGACCCTGCCGCCCGCCCTGCAAAAGCCTCTGCCAATGGCCTGCCGCAACCGCTGGGACCGCTGATCTGCAGCCCGCCGGACATCTTTGACGCCGGCAGCATCCGGGCGCAGATCAAGGCGCTGGCAGAGGACACGCCCGCCGCGGCCCTGCGCAGCGAGACGGTGAAAATCCTGAAGGCCGCCAACAAGGCCGGCCGCGCAGCAATTGCCGAGGCCTTTGCTGCGCAGCCCTTTGCCGCGCGGGAGATGGCCCGCTCCTACACCTTCCTGACCGACGGGCTGGTGACCACCGCGCTTTATGTCGCCGGCGAGCTGCTGCACCCGCTTGCCACCCCGACCCAGGGCGAGCGCATCGCGGTACTGGCGGTGGGAGGTTACGGCCGGGGGGAAATGGCGCCGGCCTCGGACGTCGACCTGCTGTTCCTGACCCCCTACAAGATCACCGCCTGGGCGGAGAGCGTGATTGAATCCATGCTTTACATCCTGTGGGACCTGCGGCTGAAGGTGGGCCATGCCAGCCGCACCATCAAGGACTGCATCCGGCTGGGCAGCGAAGACTACACCATCCGCACGGCTATGCTGGAGCACCGGTTCCTGGCAGGCCACGCCCCCTTGGCCAAGGAGCTGGACAAGCGCCTCAAGAAGGAGCTGTTTTCCCAGGACGCGCAGGAATTTGTCGAAGCCAAGCTGGCTGAACGGGATGCCCGCCACCTGAAGCAGGGCCAGCGCTATATGGTCGAGCCCAACGTGAAGGAGGGCAAGGGCGGCCTGCGCGACCTGCAGTCGCTGTTCTGGATCGCCAAGTATCTCTACCAGGTGAAAGATGCCGAGGAGCTGGTGCCGCTGGGGCTGTTCCGCGCCGAGGAGATGGAGCTGTTTGCCAAGGCCGCCACGTTCCTGTGGGCGGTGCGCGCGCATCTGCATCTGGCAACCGGGCGCGCCACCGAGCAGCTGACTTTCGACCTGCAGGTCGAGGTGGCCAGCCGCATGGGCTACGAGGACAAGGCCGGGCGCCGCGGCGTGGAAGTGTTCATGCAGGAGTATTTCCGCCACGCCACCCGGGTCGGCGACCTCACCCGCATCTTCCTGACCAAGCTGGAGGCCAGCCAGCAGAAGAACGCGCCGCTCCTGGAGCGGATCTTCCGCCGCCGCCCGCGGATCAAGCCCGGCTACAAAGTGGTGCACAACCGGCTGGATGTGGTCGACCCCAAGGCCTTCCTGGAAGACCGGGTCAACCTGCTGCGGCTGTTCGAGGAAGCGCTGCGCACCGGCATGCTGATCCACCCGGACGCGATGCGGCTGGTGACGGCCAACCTGCACCTGATCGACGAGGACATGCGCAACGACAAGGAGGCGCGGAAGCTTTTCCTCGACCTTCTGCTGAAGCACGGCAATTCCGAACGCGCCCTCCGGCGGATGAACGAACTCGGTGTGCTGTCGGCCTTCCTGCCGGAGTTCGAACCCATCGTGGCGATGATGCAGTTCAACATGTATCACTCCTACACGGTGGATGAGCACACCATTCAGGTCATCGCCAATTATGCCGCCATCGAGCGCGGCGAGCTGGAGGACGAACTGCCGCTGTCCTCTGAAATCCTGCGCAAGGGCTTGAACCGCAAGGTGCTGATGGTGGCGATGCTGCTGCATGACATCGGCAAGGGCCGCGAGCAGGACCATTCGATCCTGGGCGCCCAGATCGCCCGCAAGGTGGCGCCCAGGCTGGGGCTGAAGCCTTCGGAATGCGAAACCGTGGAATGGCTGGTGCGCTATCACCTGCTGATGTCGGACATGGCGCAGAAGCGCGATATCGCCGACCCGCGCACGGTGCGCGACTTCGCCAAGGCTGTGCAGACGGTCAAACGGCTGGACCTTCTGCTGCTGCTGACCGTCTGCGATATCCGCGGCGTCGGCCCGGACACCTGGAACAACTGGAAGGCCGCGCTGCTGCGGGCGCTCTACGCCCAGACCCGCGCTGCGCTGGAGGGCGGCATGGAGGCGCTGAACCGCGAACACCGCGGCGCGTCGGCCAAGAAGGCCCTGCGCGAGGCGCTGCCGGACTGGTCCAAGACCGACCTCAAGACCGAGACCGCCCGCCACTACCCGCCCTACTGGCACGGGCTGCATGTGACCGCGCATGTGGACTTTGCCGAAATGCTGCGCGACTTCACCGCCAAGGGGGATCCGGGCGAGGTGATGATCCGGCTCTATCCGGATGTGGACCGCGACGCGACCCGCGCCTGTTTCGTGATGGAGGACCACCCGGGCATCTTTGCCCGCATCGTGGGCGCCCTGGCTCTGGTCGGCGCCAATGTGGTGGATGCGCGTTCCTACACCACCAAGGACGGCTATGTGACCGATGCCTTCTGGATTCAGGACAGCGAAGGCCACCCCTTCGATCCGATCCGCCTGCACCGGCTCAAGCAGATGATCGAAAAGACCCTCAAGGGCGAGGTCATCACCCGCGACGCGCTGAAATCCCGCGACAAGATCAAGAAGCGGGAACGCGCCTTCAAGGTGCCGACCCATATCACCTTCGATAACGAGGGTTCGGAGATCTACACCATCATCGAGGTCGATACCCGCGACCGGCCCGGCTTGCTGTACGATCTGGCCCGCACCCTGGCGGCTGCCAATGTCTATATTGCCAATGCGGTGATCGCGACCTATGGCGAGCAGGTGGTGGATGCCTTCTATGTCAAGGACATGTTCGGTTTGAAATACTACTCGGAGTCCAAGCAGCGGACGCTGGAGAAGAAGCTGCGGGCAGCCATTGCCGAGGGCGCAAAACGGGCGGATACATGAAACCGATCAAATTGCTGTCGGGTTTCCTGACCGTCGGGTTCTGGACGCTGGCCAGCCGCCTTCTGGGCTTTGCCCGCGAGATCCTGATTGCCGCCTTCATCGGGCCCGGACCGGTTCTGGACGCCTTCATCGTAGCCTTCCGCCTGCCCAACATGTTCCGCCGCTTCTTTGCCGAAGGCGCCTTCAACGCAGCCTTCGTCCCGGCCTTCTCCAAACGCTATGAGGCAGGCGAGGACCCCGCACACTATGCCCAGCAGGCCTTCAACCTGCTGGCGGCGGCAGTGCTGGCGCTGGTCGGGCTGGCCATGGTGTTCATGCCCGGGCTGGTCTGGCTGACGGCGGGCGGTTTCGTGGGCGACGCGCGCTTCGACATGGCTGTGGGGTACGGCCACATCGTCTTTCCCTACATCCTGTTCATGTCGCTGGCAGCCCTCTTCTCCGGGGTGCTGAACGCCACCGGGCGGTTTGCCGCCGCCGCAGCGGCGCCGGTGCTGCTCAACATCTTCACCTGCGCGGCCATGACGGCCGGCGCAGTGCTGGGCGGCGATGTGATTGTCTGGCTGGTCTGGACCGTCCCGGTGGCCGGCGTGGCCCAGCTGGCGCTGGTCTGGGCCGCGGCGGCCCGCGCGGGCTTTGTCCTTCGCCCCGGCCTGCCGCGCTGGAATGCCGAGATGCGCGATCTGGTGCGGGTGGCGGTGCCCGCCGCCCTGGCCATGGGGGTCACCCAGATCAACCTTGTTGTCGGCCAGTATGTGGCATCCGACATCGAAAAGGCGGCCAGCTGGCTGTTCATTGCCGACCGCCTCTACCAGCTGCCGCTGGGCGTGGTGGGTATTGCCGTCGGCATCGTGCTGCTGCCCGCGCTGTCCCGCCGCCTGCGCGCAGGCGACAGCACCGGCTCCCAGGACGCCCTGTCGCGCGCGGGGGAGTTTTCGCTGCTGCTGGCGGTGCCCTCGGCCGTGGCCTTCATGACGGTTCCGGTGCCGCTGGTCTCGGTTCTCTATGAACGCGGCGCCACCGGCCCGGAGGATGTGGCCGCCATCGCCATTGCCGTTGCCATTTATGGCGCAGGGCTGCCTGCCTTCATGCTGCAAAAGGTGCTGCAGCCCCTGTATTTCGCGCGCGAGGACACCAGGACCCCGTTCCGCTATGCGCTGGTGGCCATGGTGGTGAACGCAGGCCTGGCCTTTGGCCTGAAACCGGCGCTGGGCTGGATCGCCCCCGCCATTGCCGCCTCTGCCGCAGGCTGGGCGATGGTGGCGCTGCTGGCCCTCGGCACCCGCGGCATGGGGGAGGAGGCCCGGTTCGACGCCCGCTTCCGCCGCCGCGCCTGGCGCATCCTGGCGGCCTCCGCCGTCATGGGGGCGGTGCTCTACACGGTGACCGCTGCCGCCGGCTGGCTGTTCACGCTGGACTACTGGCGCTACCTGTCGCTGCTTGGCCTGGTGGTGCTGGGCGGCACGGTCTACTTCACGGCCGGTCAGGCCCTCGGCGCCTTCCGCCTGTCGGAGTTCCGCAGCGCCCTCAGCCGCCGGAAACAGGCATGAGCCGCCTCTCCTGCCCCGCCGGCACCGTGCTGTTCCGCCCCGGGCAGGAGTGCCCCGGCTTTGTCCGGCTCACCTCCGGCAGCATCAAGGTCACCCTGACCGCCGCCAACGGCCGCGAAGTCGTGCTGTACCGCGTCGGCCCCGGCGACGTCTGCCTGCAGACCTTTGCCTGCCTCACGGACGGGCGCAGCTATGCGGCCGAGGGCGTGGCAGAAACCGCGCTGGAGGGCGAGATCATCCCGCACCCCGCCTTCCGCCAGTCGATGTCGGAGGACGGCGCATTCCGCAGCGAAGTGCTGACCGCCGTTGCCCGCCGCTTTGCCGATTACGAACAGCTGGTGGAGGATGTCGCCCTCACCGGCTTTGATGCCCGCCTTGCCCGGGTGCTGCTGCGGCTTGCAGGGGAAGGCGGCAGCCTCCGCATCACCCATGACGCGCTGGCTGCCGAAACCGCTTCCGGCCGCGCCTTTGTCACCCGGCGGCTGCGGGAATTCGCCCGGATGGGGCTGGTGGAAACCGGCCGCGGCCAGCTGCGCATCCTTGACCGCCGCGGGCTGGAGCAGATTGCGGAAGATTAAGCTTGAGCTTTGGTGACACTGTCACCGACAGGGCTCCGCGTCTGGCCTAGAAAGAACTCGCAATTCCGCAAGTGAGTTCGAAAGGACAGAACAATGCCCCGCAACGAAGGCACTCTCGACCGCGCCCTGCGCATCATCCTCGGCCTGATCCTGCTGTCGCTGGTCTTCACCGGCCCGCAAACCCTGTGGGGGCTGATCGGCCTGGTGCCGCTGCTGACCGGCCTGATCGGCTACTGCCCGCTCTATCAGATCCTCGGCCTCAGCACCTGCCCGCTGAAGAAGCAGGGCTGAAACCTCCCGGCAAATCCCGGGTCAAGGGCGGCACAGCCGCCGCGCGGCACGCGCGGTTCACCCTTGAGGCGGGATTGGCCGGCAATACACTGGGTAAGGCGCCTTCAGGGCAGGCCTGCCCCTGAAGCGCCTCTCGGCAAATACTCCGCAGCGCGCAACGCGCGCTGCCTGGCCCAACGGCTGGACATGCCCCGCCAGGGGCCTGGACAGCGGGCGGGAGACCCTTGCCTCAATCGTGGCGGATGCGGTTCCTGATCCGAGCCCAGCCGCCCGGCGCCAGAAAAAACGACAGGCCAAAGCCGGTGGCAAAGCCCGTCAGATCCGCCACCCAGTCCTTCTGGCCGCCAAACAGCAGCCCGAACAGCAGCTGCGCCCCCATCAGAAAGGCAATCAGCGTGAACGCCCGGCCTTGCTGCGCCCCGACAGAGGCCAGCGAGCGCCACAGCAGGAAGGTGAACGCGCCGATCAGCCCGTATACGGCCGGAAAGCCGCCCACCAGCGGCACCGGCGAATTGACCAGCAGCGCATAGCCCAGCGCCCCGCCGGCCCCGGACAGCAGGAAGATGAGGACCATTGCCAGGTCTCCCATCACTTCGCCCACCATCTTGCCCATCGCCAGCACAAACACGCAGACAAACAGCGCGTGGGTAAAGGCGCCATGCACGAAGATATAACTGACAAACCGGATCAGATGCTCCGGCAGCCAGCGCCCGCTTTCCTGCATCCACCAGAAAATATCGCTGGAAAACGCATAGGATTGCACCGCTTCCAGCCGCCAGCCGATCGCCTCCGGACCGCCCAGGATGCCGCGTGCCCCCAGCGAGAACACCGCCTCGATGCCGATGATGACCAGCACCAGCGCCACCACGGCGGCGGGCAGCGGGTTGATGGGGGCATTATGGGGCTGGGTGCTCATCCGGACTCCTTGCGGCACGGAATCCCCCGCGCCTGTTGACCTATCCTGGCCCCATGGGTAAGCGACGATGGTGCATAATTCCAGACGGGAGTTTCCGCGATGAGCGAAACCAGCTTCACCCCGCGCGTGTTTTCGGGGATCCAGCCTTCGGGCAACCTGCACTTGGGGAATTACCTCGGTGCGCTGAAGCGCTTCGTGGACTGGCAGGCCAAGGATATCGAGACCATCTATTGCATGGTCGACCTGCATGCGATCACCGTCTGGCAGGACCCCGCGGATCTGAAGAAATCCACCCGCGAGCTCTGCGCCGGCTTCATTGCCGCCGGCATCGACCCGGAGAAATCCATCCTGATCAACCAGTCCCAGGTGCCGGAACACGCGCAGCTGGCCTGGGTGTTCAACTGCGTCGCCCGCATGGGCTGGATGCAGCGGATGACCCAGTGGAAGGACAAGGCGGGCAAGAACCAGCAGAACGCCTCGCTGGGCCTGTTTGCCTACCCGGCACTGATGGCAGCCGACATTCTGGTCTACCACGCCACCCATGTGCCGGTGGGCGAGGACCAGAAGCAGCACCTGGAGCTGACCCGCGACATCGCGATCAAATTCAACCACGACTATGGCGTGGACTTCTTCCCGGAGACCGAGCCGGTGATCGAAGGCGCGGCCACCCGGGTGATGTCCCTGCGCGACGGCTCCAAGAAAATGTCGAAATCCGACCCCTCGGATGCCAGCCGCATCAACCTGACCGATGACGCCGACGCCATCGCAAAGAAAATCCGCAAGGCCAAGACCGACCCCGAGGCGCTGCCCTCCGAGGCGGACGGCCTGGAGGACCGCCCGGAAGCGCGCAACCTGATCAATATCTACGCGGCCCTGAACGAGCAGACCGTGGAGCAGGTGCTGGCCGACGTCGGCGGCCGCCAGTTCTCCGAATTCAAGCCGATGCTGGCGGATCTGGCGGTCTCCAAGCTGGCGCCGATCTCCACCGAGATGGCACGGCTGATGCAGCAGCAGGACGAGATCGACAAGATCCTGGCCCGCGGCGCCGAGCGCGCCCGCGCGATCACCGCGCCGATCCTGCGCCAGACCTACGACATCATCGGCATGGTGCCGCCGCCGGCGCTCTGACGCCTAGCGCCCTGGCCCGGCCAGCGGAAATCAGCCTGACCCAAGCCGCCCCAGCCCGGGGCGGCTTTTCTTTTTGCCGCGCGATGCGCAACTAACCCGGTGTTTATCCGTTATCCTTGTGCGGCCACGTGCCGGAACAAGAAAGGAACCGAAATGAAACCGGGAATTTTCAAATCATCCACGGCGCTGGCAGTGATGATCTCGCTGGCGACCCCGCTGCCCGCCCTGTCGCAGGACAAGGGCAACAAGCGGATTGACCTCGCGCAGATGTCCGCGGCTGAAATCGGCGATCTGGTGGAGCGCTGCCGAAAGCGCGCCGAGCGGCGGCAGAAGAAACTGGAAGCCGGCCAGGACATAGAGGAGAAGACCGGCAAGGTTGCCAAGTTCTGCCAAGCCTATGGCGAAGGCGCATTTGACGCCGCCCTGCCCGCAGACCTCCAGTCCGCCGCCGTGCTGGCAGGCATCGGTGCTGTGGAAGCAGAGGAGACGGCGGCCGCTGATCAGGCAGCCGGGGCGCAGGCTGAAATTGTAGCCGAGGCCCAGCCCGATACCGGCAGCGAAGAGCAGACCCAGGCTGAGGTCACCGCGGAATCCTCCGGGCAGCAGGACACACAGGAACAGTCTGCAGAAGCCGAGGCGCAAGTAGAAACTGAAGCTCAGGCTGAAGCCGAAGCGCAGGCGCTGGCAGAGGCATTGGCACAGGAGCAAGCCGAAGCGCAGGCCGCAGCTGAGCAACAAGCGCAAGCGGAGGCTGAAGCCCAAGCTGCAGCAGAAGCACAAGTCGCGGCTGAAGCCCAGGCTGCAGCCGAAGAACAAGCCGCAGCAGAACAGGCTCAAGCGGAAGCAGCCGCACAAGCTGCAGCAGCACAGGCAGAGGCTCAGGCTGAAGCCGAAGCGCAGGCAGAGACTGAGGTGCAAACCGACCCTCAGGCTGACGGCAGCGGCGAGGCATCCGCCGGCGCCAGCGCCGAGGAAATCGCAGCGGACCTTGCCCAATCACAAGGCGGAGCAGCTGAAGAAACGGACAATCCCGAGCTGGTAGAACAGGACAGCCAGGCCCAGGCTGATGCCCTGGCCGAGGAGAGCAGCGAGCCTGCCGCCGCCGCCGCGGCAGCCGCGGACGGAACTGTTGCCGAGGGCGAGGCCGAAGTGACCGAAGAAGTGGTCACCGAGGACACCGCGCGCAGCTCTGACGAGGAATTCGAAACCGGGGTTAATGAAAACGCCCAAGCAGAAGCCCAGGCACCTGCCCCGCAGGCCAAGGCCGCCACTGAGGATGACAGCGGCCTGTCCACCCGCCAGCGCAACGCCCTGCTTGGCCTTGGCGCCCTGGCGATCGGCACCCTGCTCAACAACGGCGGCAAGGTGGTTTCCAACTCCGGCGACCGCGCCATCGTCGAGCAGGACGGCCAGTACCGCGTCCTGAAGGACGATGATGCGCTGCTGCGCCAGCCGGGCTCCAACGTGACCACCTACCGGTTCCAGGACGGCTCCACCCGCACCGTGGTGGTGCGCGAAAACGGCGTTGAGGTGAAAACCATCCGCTCCGCCGAGGGCCGGGTGCTGCGCCGCACCAAACTGCTGCCGGACGGCCGCAGCGTGGTGCTGTTCGACGACACCCAGAAGGCCGAGCGCGTGGTGGTCAATGAGCTGCCGCAGGTGCAGGACAACCGCCGCGCCTTCTCCAGCACCGGCGCGGTCTCGGCTGAGGACCTGGCCGCGGCGCTGGCCGCACAGGAAGCCAAGACCGTGGACCGCCGCTTCTCGCTGGCGCAGATCCGCAACATCGACGCGGTGCGCCGCCTGACGCCGGTGATCAACGTGGATTCGGTCAATTTCGACACCGGCTCCTCGGTGATCCGCCCGCAGGAGGCTGAAGAACTGGCAACCTTGGGCAACGCGCTGCGCGAGCTGATCGACCGCAACCCGGGCGAGGTGTTCCTGATCGAAGGCCATACCGACGCCGTGGGTGCCGCGACCTACAATCTGGCCCTGTCGGACCGGCGCGCCGAAACCGTGGCGCTGGCGCTGACGGAGTATTTCGGCGTGGCGCCGGAAAACATGGTGGTGCAGGGCTATGGCGAAAGCGACCTGGCCGTCAGCACCCTGGCAGCCGAGCGCGCCAACCGCCGCGTCGCGGTGCGCCGCATCACCCAGCTGCTGGGCAATCCGGGCTGACCGGCCTGAAACCGGCCAGATCTGAGAAGAAACAGCACCCGGCGGGACATTCCGCCGGGTGTTTCGCGGTTACTCTGCCGGAGTCCTCTTGCGTGACAGCAGACCGTACTTCAACGCAAACCGCTTCCAGGAAAACCGCCTCCGGCCGGCCGCCGCCTTCGGCTTGCCCGCCGTGCGATCGAACTCATACATGTCGATGGCCCGCTCGGCGCAGCCGCAGGCCTCGCCCAGTCCAACCTTCCTGTAATAGAAGTTTTCGAAGCTCTCAGGTTTCCGCATGGCATCCTCCGATCCCAAGGCAGGATAGCCCGGAAAGGCGGATACGCAAAACCGCGCCGCTGTCAGAGCCCCTTGACCCCGCTCAGCGTCAGGTCCGCCACCAGCCCGGCGTAATCCTCGCGCGCCTTTGAGCCGGCGCCGGAGTTCCACATGTAATACCAGTTCAGCATGCCAAAGACCGACATCGTGGCGCCGCGCAGCTTGGCTGCATCGCCGTTGAAAATCTCCGGCGCCACGTTCTTCAGCGCATCGCTCATGAACTGGACCATCTCACGCTGGTAGCCGCGCAGATGCTTCTGCTGCTCCTCCGGCAGCGCCCCCATCGCGCCCAGCTGCACCTGATGCTCATGATCCGCGCCCTGATAGGCCAGCATGATCTCGGACACGATGCGGCGCAGCCGGTCCTCAGTGCCAAGGCCCTCCAGGTCCACTCCGCAGACCCGGTCGCGCAGCTCGCAAAGGTAGGTATCAAGGAGGCCGTAGAGCACGGCATCCTTGCTGTCATAGTAGTGGTAGATGTTTGCCTTGGAGATCCCGCACTCCCGCGCCAGCTGGGTCATCGACGCACGGTCGTAGCCGGAGTCGGCAAACACCTTGGCTGCCGATTTCAGGATCTGCGCGCGTTTCTCATCGTGGTCTTTTGCGATCGTACGGGCCAAGGCTCACTCTCCCGGGTCAGGACTTGCTGCGGTTGTCGACGACGCGCTTGGCCTTGCCCTGGCTGCGCTCGACGGATCCCGGGTCGCCTACAATGATCTCGGTCGAAACGCCAACCATATCCTTGATCCGCTTGGTCAGCATCCGCGCCGCGGCGGTCTTGCTCAGCTCGTCGGTAGCATCCGGATTGGCCTCCACAAACACCCGCATCGCGTCCATGCGGCCGGATTTGTAAAGCTCGATCTGGTAGTAGGGCGCGAGGCCGCCGGTCGCCAGCAGCTGCTCCTCCACCTGGCTGGGGAACACGTTGACGCCGCGCAGGATGATCATGTCGTCGCTGCGGCCGGTGATCTTCTCCATCCGCCGCATCGAGCGCGCGGTGCCCGGCAGCAGGCGCGTCAGATCGCGGGTGCGGTAGCGGATCATCGGCAGGCCTTCCTTGGTCAGCGTGGTGAACACCAGCTCGCCCAGCTCGCCATCCGGCAGCACTTCGCCGGTCTGCGGGTCGATGATCTCCGGCAGGAAGTGGTCCTCCCAGATCACCGGGCCGTCCTTGGTCTCGACGCATTCATTGGCGACGCCCGGCCCCATGATCTCGCTGAGGCCGTAGATATCGACCGCATGCATATCAAAGGCCTCCTCGACCTCTTTGCGCATCGCATCGGTCCAGGGCTCAGCGCCAAAGACACCTACCTTCAGCGAGCACTCACGCGGGTCCATGCCGACCTTGTGGTACTGCTCCAGGATGTTGAGCATGTAGGAGGGCGTCACCATGATGCCGTCAGGTTTGAAGTCGGTGATCAGGCCAACCTGCTTCTCGGTCTGGCCGCCCGACATCGGCACCACGGTCGCGCCCAGGCGCTCGATCCCGTAATGCGCGCCAAGGCCGCCGGTGAACAGGCCGTAGCCGTAGGCGTTATGCACCATGTCGCCCTTGCGCAGGCCCGAGGCACGCAGGGACCGCGCCACCAGATCCGCCCAGTTCGAAATGTCATTGGCGGTATAGCCCACAACCGTCGGCTTGCCGGTGGTGCCGGAGGACGCATGCAGGCGGATGATTTCACTGCGCGGAACAGCAAACAGGCCGAACGGATAATTGTCCCGCAGGTCGTTCTTGTAGGTGAAGGGGAACTTGGCTAGGTCCTTCAGCTCCTGCAGGTCGTCCGGATGCACGCCGGCCTCGTCGAACCGCTGCTTGTACATCGGCACGTTGTCATAGGCGTGGCGCACCGACCACTTCAGCCGCTCCAGCTGTAAGCTGCGGATTTCGTCGATCGAGGCGATCTCGATCGGGTCCAGTTCACCCTTCTTGGGGCTCAGGTCTTCCATGGCGTCCTCCACACCTTATTCGTCAAACAACTGGCCTTTGACCGCCCGGGAGAAGCCCCGGAACTCGGCGATCTGCTGGCCGTCCTGGTTGGTCACTGTCACGTCGTAAATGCCGCTGCGCCCGGTCAGGGAAATCTCCCGGGCCGTGGCAATCAGCTTGTCGCCCAGCCGTCCCGGCGCGGTGAAGCTGATCACGTTGTGCTGCGCCACCGTGCACTGGTTGCGGCTGTTGCAGGCAAAGGCAAAGGCGCTGTCGGCCAGCATGAAGGTCACGCCGCCGTGGCAGATGCCGTGGCCGTTGCAGTGGTGCTGGGCGATGGTCAGCTCCAGCGTGGCCTCGCCCTCGTCCATATGGGTGATCTCCATCCCCGCCCATTTGGACGCGTGGTCGTCCGCCCACATAGCGGCCGCGGATTTCTGGGCGCGTTCTTTCGGGGTCATGGTCATTTGCCCTTGAACGCGGGGGCGCGCTTTTCCAGGAAGCTGGCCACGCCTTCGGCGTAATCCGCGCTTTCGCCGCAGGTCTTCATCGCGTCCGCCTCGATCTCCAGCTGGTCGGACAGCGTGTTGACCGCTGCGGCCTGGATGCACTGTTTGGTCAGCCCCAGGCCCAGCGTCGGGCCGTTGGCGAACTTCTCGGCCATCGCGCGGGCCTCTGCCATCAGCTCCTCATCCGGCAGCGCCTTCCAGATCAGGCCCCAGTCCTCGGCCTTCTTCGCAGGCAGCGGCTCAGCGGTCAGCGCCAGCCCCTTGGCGCGGGCCTCGCCCAGCAGCCGCGGCAGATGCCAGCTGCCGCCGGTGTCCGGGATCAGGCCGACCTTGGAGAACGACTGGATGAACTTGGCGCTTTCAGCGGCCAGCACCATGTCGCAGGCCAGCGCCAGGTTGGCGCCCGCCCCGGCCGCCACGCCGTTCACCGCGCAGATCACCGGGAAGTTCAATTCACGGATCAGCCGCACCAGCGGCGCATAGAAGGTGCGCACGGTCTGGCTCAGGTCCGGCGGCCCGTCCATTTTGCGCGGGTCGCGGTCGCCCAGATCCTGGCCGGCGCAGAAGCCGCGCCCGGCGCCGGTCAGCAGCACCGCGCGGGCGCCGCCGTCGCGCGCGCCTTCCAGCGCGGCGCGCAAGGCGTTGTGCATGTCCTCGTTGAAACTGTTCAGCCGGTCCGGGCGGTTCAGGGTGATCTCCACCCAGGTCCCGTGGTCCTCAACCAGAATCGTATCGCTCATCGCTCCCTCACCCTGTCAGCGGCGCATTTGACAAACTTCTTGCATAAACCGACCGGACGGTCAATATATCTCAGCATCGGATTCCAGCCAGCCGGCCCCGCGCCGGCCTGATGAAAAGGACGACATGATGAGCCTTCTAGAGATTTCCAGCTTTGCAGCAGGTCAATGGGTCGCACCGGGCGCAGGCGCCCGCAACATCGCCAGCGCCATCACCGGCGAGGTGATCGCCAGCGCCGGCAACGACGCGCTCGACGTGCAAGCAATGCTCGACTACGCCCGCACGGTGGGCGGCGCCAACCTGCGCAAGCTGACCTTCCACGACCGCGCCCGGATGCTGAAGGCGCTGGCAGGCCACCTGAACCAGCACAAGCAGGCGCTTTACGATCTGTCGTTCAACACCGGCGCCACCCAGTCTGACCACATGATCGACATCGACGGCGGCATCGGCACCATGTTTGTCTTCGCCTCCAAGGGCCGCCGCGAAATGCCGGATGCCCATGTCTACCTCGACGGCGACGTGGAGCAGCTCAGCCGCAACGGCACCTTCCTGGGCCAGCACATCTGCACCCCGCTGCGCGGCGTCGCAGTGCACATCAACGCCTTCAACTTCCCGGTCTGGGGCATGCTGGAAAAACTCGCCCCCACCCTGCTGGCCGGCGTCCCGGCCATCGTGAAACCGGCCACCAACAGCTGCTACGTGACGGAACTGGCGGTGAAACTGATGCTGGAGTCAGGCATCCTGCCCGAGGGCGCGCTGCAGCTGGTCTCCGGCGGCCTCGGCGACATGCTGGACCATCTGACCATGCAGGACGTGGTCAGCTTCACCGGCTCCGCCAGCACCGCGCTGAAACTGCGCGCGAACCCGGTGATCCTGGAAAACTCGGTCCGTTTCGTGGCCGAACAGGACAGCCTCAACGCCTCGATCCTCGGTCCCGACGCGCAGCCCGGCACGCCGGAGTTTGACCTCTTCATCAAGGAAGTCAGCCGCGAGATGACTACCAAGGCGGGCCAGAAATGCACCGCCATCCGCCGCATCATCGCGCCGCAAACACAGGTGGACGCGGTGATCGAGGCACTGTCCGCCCGCCTGGCCAAAACCCAAATCGGCGACCCGCGCTTGGAAACCACCCGCATGGGCGCGCTGGTCTCGAACAGCCAGAAACGCGACGTGCTGGAGAAGGCAGCGATCATCGGCCAGGAAGCAGAACGCGTCTTCGGCAACCCGGACAGCTTCACCGTCGATGGCGCCGACGCAGAAAAAGGCGCCTTTGTGCCGCCGATGCTGTTCCACTGCGCCGACCCGGACAAGGCACAGCGGGTCCATGACACAGAGGCCTTCGGCCCCGTCTCTACCGTCATGGGCTACCGCGATCTGGACCACGCAATTGACCTCGCCAACCGCGGCCAGGGCTCGCTGGTGGCCTCTGTCATCACCCATGACGCAGACATAGCCCGCGAGGTCGCCATCGGCGCCGGCGCCTATCATGGCCGCCTGTACTTCAACAACCGCGACTCGATGAAAGAATCGACCGGCCACGGCTCCCCCCTGCCCCACATGGTGCACGGCGGCCCGGGCCGCGCCGGCGGCGGCGAGGAGATGGGCGGCGTGCGCGGCGTCAAACACTACATGCAGCGCACCGCCATCCAGGGCTCGCCCGACATCCTGTCGGCAATTGGCGACAAATGGGTCCCGGGCGGAACCGAGATCGAAGGCCCCGCGCACCCCTTCACCCGCAAATTCGGCGACCTGGCGATCGGCGAGACCCTGCACACCGCGCCGCGCACGGTGACACTGGAGGATATCGAGACCTTCGCCCATTTCACCGGTGACACCTTCTATGCCCACATGGACGACGAAGCCGCCAAACGGAACCCGTTCTTCCCGGGTCGCGTCGCCCATGGCTACCTGCTCCTGTCCTTTGCCGCGGGCATGTTCGTGCAGCCGGACGAAGGCCCGGTTCTGGCCAACACCGGCCTCGACAATCTGCGCTTCATGAAGCCCATTTCCGCAGGCGAAAGCATCAAGGTCCGCCTGACGGTCAAGAAGAAGACCCCCCGCAACGAGGAATACGGCGAAGTCCGCTGGCATGTCACCCTGACCAACCAGGACGACGAGGTCGCAGCGGAGTATGAACTGCTGACAATGAACGCCTTCTGAGGCTGCGCAAAATTGGTGGCAGCGGCTCCGCTGCGCCGCGCCCGGACTGGCTTTACCGGTCCGGGCGAACTATGTTTATCCCTATGAACGAACAGCATAACCTCTGGTTTGACGCCACTGTCCAGCAGCTGAACGACCCGCAGAACCAGCGGGTCTGGTCGGTGATCGTTTCCCTGTTCGGCGATCTGGCCCAGGAAAAGGGCGCCCGGATCAGCGGCAGCGCCCTGACCCGCATAATCACCCCGATGGGAATCAAGCCAGAAGCAATCCGTGTGGCGCTGCACCGGCTGCGCAAGGACGGCTGGATCGAAAGCACCCGCGCGGGCCGCGCCTCGGTGCATTACCTGACCGAATACGGCCGCAGCCAGTCCGCCGCCGTCACCCCGCGAATCTACGGGCGCTGCCCCGCAGCTCCAAGCAACTGGCACCTGCTGATTGCCGAAGACGGCGCCGGCCAGGCGACCCTGGACGAGGTTCTGCTGCTGCCAAGCTACGTTGCGGTGAACCGCACCACCGCCCTTGGCCACGGGCCAGTGCCCCGCAGCCTGGACGACCTGATGGCAGCGGAAGTCAGCTCAATTGCGGTGCCGGACTGGCTGAAGACGCGGCTGTTCCCGGACCACCTGCGCGAGGCCTGCGCGGCTTTGCAGAAGGATCTGGAACAGATTTCCGCCCCGCCCGCCGGCCTGACAGCCGCACAAACGGGGACACTGCGAACCCTGATCGTGCACCGCTGGCGCCGCGTGGTGCTGCGTCACCCGGATCTGCCGCCTGGCTTCCACCCCGGCGACTGGTCCGGCGAGACCTGCCGCGCACTGGTGTTTGCCCTGCTGGACCAGCTGCCGCGCCCCGGCCTGACAGCCCTTGATACCCTGCCGGACTAGGCGCTGACGCAGCCCGCACGCCCGCTCCGGCGAGGCGCACTCCGCCCGGCTGCCCCAACCAGAGCCGCCCTGCAAGCCATTGATTTTGCTTCACTCCCTCAGCGGTTCAGAAAAATTTCAACAGAAACAGCGATTCTTCCGCTTTTCCGCTTGACCCGGCTGGCGGCATTCCGTAAATCGCCCCCACCAGAGCGGCGGAGTAGCTCAGTTGGTTAGAGCAGCGGAATCATAATCCGCGTGTCGGGGGTTCAAGTCCCTCCTCCGCTACCACCCTTCCCGAGATGACAGGTTGAACGGCAGCACGGCTTGCGCTGATGCAGACGCCGTTTGTGTTGCGGTTAGTTCTGTAGCTTGATGCGCCTCAACGCGCCCCTCACGCACCCGAAAGGCGCAAGGCCGGCCCCCCTTTCAGAACGGCCGCTCCTGATGCGGGGACTTGCCGAAATAGCGGCGGTAGACCTTGGCGAAATGGGTTTGGCTGTTGAAGCCCGCCGCCAGCGCCACGTCGATGATGCGCATGTTGGTCTGCAAGAGCAGGCTGCGGGCAAAGTCCAGCCGCAACCGGGTGTAATAGACCTTGGGGGTGGTCTGCAGGTATTTCGAGAACAGCCGCTCCAGCTGCCGCACCGACAGGCCGACCAGATCGGCGATGCGGCCCGGCGTCAGCGGCTCCTCCAGATTGCTCCGCATCAGGCTGAGCGACGCAGCCAGTTTTTCGTGCCGCACACCGGTGCGCCCGAACTCGGACACGGTCTGGTCCTGGCTGCCCTTGCGCGCCGCAGAGCAGACCATCAGATCCGCCGCCGCCGTCGCCACATCCCCGCCGTGCTGGTCCGATATCAGGTTCAGCATCATGTCGACCGTGGCGGTGCCGCCGGCGCAGGTGATCAGCGTCCCGTCCATGGTGAAAAGCGAGCTTTTCACCTCCACATCCGGGTGCATCTCAGCCAGCGTGGCGCGCTGCGCCCAATGGGCCGAGGCCCGGCGCCCGGACAAGAGCCCCGCCCTGGCCAGCGCCATAATGCCGCCGCCCAGCGCGGCCACCACCAGCCCGGAGCGCTGCGCCTTGCGCAGCCACCCCAGCACCTTCAGCGAAATCCCCGGCTCCGGGCCGCAGCCGCCGCAGACAAAGATCATGCTGCCGCGGGCCAGCTCCGGCAGGCCGCCGTCCACCGCCACGCTCAGCCCGTTGGGGGCGGTAACCGCCAGCCCGTCCTCGCTGACCACGCGCCAGTAATAGCGCACGATCCCATCGTGTGTGTTGGCAGCCTCCAGCGCCGCCACCGCACTGGACAGATCCAGCGGCGAGAAGGTCGGCAGCAGCAGGAAGATGCAACGGCAGGCCGGTCCGGCCTGCACCGCGTCGGGGAGCGTCCGCATGGGTTTGGTCATGATGTCAACTCCCCCGGCTTGGATCAGGCGCGCATGTTGGCGCCGTTGGCGTCATAGATCGGCGCGCCCAGCACTTCCGCATCATACATCTCGCCCAGGATCTCGACCTGCAGCCTGGTGCCGGCCGCGGCGTGCTCTGCCGAGACATAGCCCATCGCCATCGACGCCTGTGCGTGATGCGCATAGCCGCCGGAGGAGATGTAGCCAACGGCCTTGCCGTCCTTCAGGATCGCCTCGTCGTTGGAGACATCAATGCCGTCCACGTCGATGGTCATGGTGACCAGCTTGCGGCTCGGGCCGGCCTCGCGGGCCTGCAGCGCCGCTTCCTTGCCGACGAAATCCTTCTTCCAGTTGATGAAGACATCCATGCCGCTTTCCGCCGCGTCGAAATCGGGGCGGAAGTCCAGCGTCCAGACACCCCAGCCCTTTTCCAGCCGCATCGACATCAGCGCCCGTGCCCCGTACCAGCGGTAGCCCAGATCGGCGCCCGCCTCCTCGATCGCCTCCGCCAGGCGCAGCAGGTACTGCGGCTTGCAGTAGATCTCGTATCCCAGCTCACCCGAGAAGCTGATCCGGTTCAGGATCACCGGCACGCCGCCCACGAATGTCTGGCGCAGGTCGCGGAACTTGAACGCCTCGCCCGATACATCCTCGCGGGTGATCCGCTGCAGCAGCTGCCGCGATTTCGGGCCGGACAGGGCAATCCCGTGCCAGTCGTCGGAAACGTTCTGATATGACACATCCGCGGGCAGGTCCTTTTCGAACCAGCGGCGGTGCGCCTCCTGCATCGCGCCGGAGCCAAACAGCATAAAGTGATCCTCCCCCAGGCAGGCCACGGTCAGATCGCCGTAAAGCTTGCCCTTGGGCGTCAGCATCGGCGTCAGCGTCAGGCGGCCCGGTTTGGGCACATAGCCCGCCAGCACGTGGTCCAGATAGGCGCGCGCGCCCGCACCCTTGAACTCATGCTTGGCAAAGTTGGCAACTTCGATGCCGCCGACGGCTTCGCGCACGGCCTTGACCTCACGCGCCACGTAATCGTGCGAACGGTTGCGCTCAAAGGTCGGCTCTTCATGGGCGTCTTCCGGTCCGTCGGCAAACCACAGCGCGTTCTCCAGGCCAAAGCCCTGGCCCATGCGCGCGCCCTTGGCGACCAGCCGGTCATAGAGCGCGGTGGTCTTCTGCATCCTCCCCTTCGGCAAGGTCTCGTTCGGGAAGGTCATCACAAACCGGCGCTCATAGTTCTCGGTCGACTTCACAGTGCCCCAGTCGGGGGTCGCAAACTCGCCAAAGCGCGCCACATCCATCGCCCAGACGTCGATGGACGGCTCACCGTCGATCATCCACTCCGCCATGGTCAGGCCCACGCCGCCGCCCTGGCAGAAGCCCGCCATCACGCCCACGGCGCACCAGTAGTTCTTCATGCCCGGCACCGGGCCGATCATCGGGTTGCCGTCGGGGCCGAAGGTGAAGGGCCCATTGATCATGTCCTTGATGCCCGCCTCGCCGATGGCCGGGATACGCTCAAACGACATCTCCAGACGGTCGGCAATCCGGTCCAGATCAGGCTGCAGCAGCTCATGCCCGAAATCCCAAGGCGTGCCGCCCACCTTCCACGGGGTGCCCTTCGGCTCATAGGTGCCCAGCAGCATCCCCTGCCGTTCCTGCCGGAAATAGATGTTGGCCTCATAGTCGATGCCGGCCGGCAGACGGGTCGGGTGGTTGGCGACCGCGTCGATCTTGTCGGTGATCAGATAGTGGTGCTCCATCGGCTGCACCGGCAGGTTGATGCCCTGCATGTGGCCGACTTCCCGCGCCCACAACCCGCCGCAGTTCACGATATGCTCGGCATTGATCACACCGCGCGGGGTGGTCACATCCCAGCTGCCGTCCGGGCGCTGGGTGGTCGCGGTTACGGGCGTATGGGTGAAATACTGCGCCCCGTGCACCTTGGCCGACTTCGCAAAGGCATAAGTCGCGCCCGACGGGTCCAGATCACCGTCCTGATCATCCCACAGCGCCGCGTGGTAATGTTTCGGATCGATCAGCGGGTGGCGCTCGGCCACTTCCTTGGGGCTGATGAACTCCTGGTTCAGCCCCATGTAGCGCGCTTTCGAACGTTCCCGCTTCAGGTAGTCATACCAGGTCTTGTTCGACGCCAGATAGAACCCGCCGGTGATATGCAGGCCAACCGAATGGCCCGAGGTCTCCTCGATCTCCTTATAGAGGTCGATGGTATAGCTTTGCAGGCGCGAGATATTCGGGTCCGAGGAGATCGTATGGATCTGCCCCGCCGCGTGCCAGGAGGAGCCGGAGGTCAGCTCGTCGCGCTCCAGCAGGACCACGTCCTTCCAGCCGAACTTGGCCAGGTGGAACAGGATCGAGCAGCCAACCACACCGCCGCCGATGATAACCGCCTTTGCGTGGCTCGGTAGCTTCTTGTCTCCGGTGCTCTCCTCCTTGTGGATGTTGAGCGTCGATTGGGCAAAATTGTCTGACATGGGTTTGTCCTCAGATCTGGGGCAAAAGGCGGGAATTGCGGCAAACGGCACCCAGGGGGTGCACAAGTGGTGTACAGGGGGTGCACAGGCGGTGCCGGGTCAGACCGCCCCTCCCTGCATCAGCTGAACTTATGCGTGAAGAAAGGGTTAACTCAGTACCACGCATCCGGGATCTCCTCCTTGCGGCGGGCGACATAGGCGGCCAGTTCCTCCTTCACCGCCTCATCCATCGGCGGCGCCTGATACTCGTTCAGCATCTGGTTCCAGCGTTCATAGGCGCGCTGGCGCATGTCCTTGGAGCCGCCTTCTTCCCAGCTTTCGACGTTTTCGCTGTCGCTCAGCTTGGGCTCATAAAACGCGGTCTGGTAATTGCGCATGGTGTGGGCAGAGCCCAGGAAATGCCCACCCGGCTCCACCTCACCATAGGCATCGCGGGCAAAGGCCTCGTCGCTGGTATCCAGCCCTTGGCTCAGCACTTTCTGGTAGGAGCCCAGCCGGTCCGCATCCATGATCAGCTTCTCGAACCCGGTGCACAGCCCGCCCTCCAGCCAGCCCGCCGAATGCAGCACATAGTTGGCGCCGGCCAGCATAGTGGAATGCATCGAGTCGGCACTCTCATAGGCAGCCTGCGCATCCTCGATCTTGGACGCGGTCAGAGATCCGCCGCAGCGCAAGGGCAACCCGGCCCGGCGGGCTAGTTGGCCGATGGCGTAGTTGGAAATCACCGGCTCCGGCATCCCGAATGTCGGCGCGCCGGACTTCAGCGACATAGACGACAGGAAGTTGCCCAGCACAAAGGGCGCACCCGGACGGACGATCTGGGTAAAGGCGCAGACCATCATCGCCTCCGCCATCGCCTGTGCCACTGATGCCGCGGTGGAAACCGGCCCCATCGCACCCGTAAGGATAAACGGCACAACGATAATTCCCTGCCCGCGGGCGGAATAGGTGCGGATCGCCTCGGTCACCACCTTGTCGACCAAGAGCGGCGAATTGGTGTTCACATTGCCCATGATCACGCAGTTATTGTCCATGACATCCTTGCCAAAGACGATCTCAGCCATATCGACGCTGTCCTGCGCCCGGCTCATCTCGGTGATGGCGCCCAAATGCGGTTTGTCGCTCAGTGTCATATGGGCATAGAGCATATCGAAATGGCGCTTGGAGACCGGCACATCGCAGGGCTCGCAGATCACGAACCCGCCGTGATGCAGGTTCGGATGCATGTAGGTGAGCTTCACCAGCTTCTCGAAGCTCTCCATGTCGCCATAACGCCGCCCGCCTTCCAGATCACGCACAAACGGCGCGCCGTAGATCGGGGCGAACACCTGATTGGTGCCGCCGATGGTGACCGACCGCGCCGGGTTGCGGGCCAGTTGGGTGAACTCGCGCGGCGCCTTGGCGCACAGGGCGCGGATCCACTGCGCATCGGCGCGGATCGTGTCACCATCAATCTTTGCCCCGGCCTCTTTCCAGATGCGCAGCGCCTCCGGATCGTCGCGGAAGGCGATGCCAACCTCCTCGAAAATCCAGTCGACCTGGGCCTCCAGCCGAACCAGCTTTTCCTCGTCCAGCACGTCAAAGAACGGCAGCGAACGCCGGATCCAGGGCGAAGCCGGAGCGCCGGCGGGGGCAGTGTTTCTGTCGCGGGATGCGCGCGCACGTCGGGCCATTGGGCTCTCCAATCTTCAGGCGTTGCGGAACAATAAGACCCGGCGCTGACGTTGTGACGGTTGAAAATTCTGATGATTTGGATAATTCACAGTTATGCAAGAACTGTGGAAACTCCTCACCAGCCCCCGCCACCTGATCGTGTTTGAAGCCGCCGCCAGGCACGGCTCTTTCACCCGTGCATCAGAAGAACTGAACGTTCAGCAGCCTGCCGTCAGTGCGGCGATCAAGCAGATGGAAGCGTCTTTGGGCGTTATTTTATTCCGCCGCGGCCACCGCAAGGTGGAACTGACCGGGGCTGGAATGCGGCTTTACACCGATGTCTCCAAGGCGCTTGGGGACATCCTGTCCTCTGCCAAGGCCGTGCGGCAGTTCGGGCGCAATGACCATGTGACGCTCAACTGCTCCTCTGCTTTTGCATACTACTGGGTGATGCCAAGACTGGCCCAGTTGCATGAGGCGCACCCCGATATCGACCTGCGGCTGCAAAGCTCCGACCGTGAACCGGATATCAATACAGAAGGCATTTCGCTGGCGGTGCGACGCGGCGACGGTACCTGGCCGGACTGCCATTCGGTGCTGATTGCGCCGGAGGTGATCTTTCCGGTGGCCAGCCCGCGGGTGATGGCCTCGGCAGTCAATCTGGCGACGGTGCCGAACCTGCTGCACGAGCGGCTGATCCATCTGGAGGAACCGATCCGGGAGCGCCCCAGGTGGCAGCAGTGGTTCGAGCACTTTGGGGTCACCGGCCGCCCGCCCGCCGCGGGCATGCGCCTAAACGATTATGCGCTGGTGCTGCAGGCGGCGATTGCGGGTGAAGGCTTTGCATTCGGCTGGCAGCATGTGACGGAGCCACTGATCAAACAGGGGCTGCTGGCGGCGCGCAAGGAGTGGTCCTGGACCACCGGATCGGGGTTCTATCTGGTGTGGTCAAAGACTCAGGATCTGGTCCCCAACGCGGAACTGGTGCGGCAGTGGCTGCTGGAGATGGCGAAGCCCGGAACCGTGTGATTCACACGGCGCCGGTTGTGCCGCGAGCCCGCTGCATCGAGGTCTTGCGGGTCAGGTACAGCCGGCGCACGAAAGCGATGATGAACAGCGCGGTCAGGATCAGCACGATGGTCGGCGCCGGGGCGCTGTCGAGGAAGAAGCTGGCATATGTGCCCGCCAGCATCGAGAACATACAGACCAGAACCGAGACCCACAGCATGGTGCTGAACTTACGCACCACCAGGAAGGCAATCGCCCCCGGCGCAATCAGCAACCCGATGGCGAGGATCAGCCCAGCAGCCGACAGGGTTGCCACGATGGTCAGCGACAAGGCCGCCAGCAGACCGTAGTGCAGCGCCGTGACCGGCAGGCCCGAGGCCTGCGCCTGCGCAGGATCGAAGCTGTGCAGCAGCAGGTCCTTCCATTTCAGCACCAGGGCTGCCCCGACCGCCAGTGAGATGATGCCCGCGGTCCACAGTTCATCCGGCTCCACCCCCAGCATGTTGCCGAACAGGATGTGATCCAGGTGGGCGTTGGTCTCCACCGAAACATAGAGCACGATGCCGAGCCCGAACATGCCAGAGAATACCACCCCCATTACGGTGTCCTGCTTGACCCGGCTATTGCCGGACAGGAAGCCAGTGGCAACGGCGCAGAGCATACCGGCGGCAAAGGCCCCGATGATCAGCGGCAACCCCACGATATAGGCCAGCACAATTCCCGGCAGCACCGCATGGCTGACCGCATCCCCCATCAGCGCCCAGCCTTTCATCACCAGGAAACAGGACAAGAGCGCCGTTGGCACAGAAACGATCAAGGAGATCAGGAAAGCGTTCTGCATGAACGCAAACTGGAACGGCATCAGCAGCGTATCGATATCCATCACGCAGCCCTTCCTTGTGCAACGGGGCCGCGCTTCAGCGCTTCGCGGGCCTTGCGCTTGGCGGCCAGTAGCCCGTGTTTCGGGGCAAAGACAAAGACCAAAAGGAAGATCAGAGTCTGCAGCGTCACAATGATGCCGCCGGTAGCACCGTCCAGAAAATAGCTGGCATAGGCGCCAAAGAAACTGGTGAGGGCGCCAATCAGCACCGAGACCATGATCAGCCGCGGGAAGCGGTCGCAGAGCAGATAGGCGGTCGCCCCGGGCGTCACCACCATGGCAATTACCAGAAAGGCGCCGACGGTTTGCATCGCCGCCACCACAGAGGCCGACAGCAGCACGAAGAACACGGCCTTCAGCAGGCCGGGCCGCAGCCCGATGGTGCGGGCATGGTTTTCGTCAAAGAAGGTGACCATCAGGTCTTTCCATTTCGCCAGCAGCACCGCCAGCGAAACAAAACCGATGATGGCCAGCTGCAGTGTGTCCTCCGGCGTGATTGCCAGGATGTTGCCCATGGTGATGGTCTGCACCGAGACGGACATCGGACTGACCGAGACGATGAACAGGCCAAGCCCGAAGAAGGAGGTGAAGATCAGACCGATGATCACATCGACCTTGAGGCCGGATCGTTCCGACAGGAACAGCATCGCCCCCGCCGCCAGCCCGCCCGCGATAAAGGCGCCCAGCGCAAAGGGCAGGCCCAGGATGTAGGCGCCGGCCACACCGGGCACCACCGAATGGGAGAGTGCATCGCCAATGAGCGACCAGCCCTTGAGCATCAGATAAGCCGACAGGAAGGCGCAGACGCCGCCCACCAGCGCCGAGACCCACATCGCGTTTGTCATGTAGCCGTAAGTGAACGGTTCCAGCAGGTATTCCATCATTGCTGGCCCCCGCCCTCGCCCTTGCTGTCGCTTGTCTGGGTCTTTTCGCCGTATTGGACAAACGGGCGCTCGTCGTCGGTCAGGATGGTAACTTCGCGGGTATCGCCGTCGTCATGCAGGGCATCGCCGCCCAGGGTGAAGTGGCGCAGCACGCCGCCGAAGGCGTGTTCCAGGTTTTCGCGGGTAAAGGTGGTCTCGGTCGGGCCATACCCAAGCACAGTCCCTTTCACCAGCACGGTTCGGTCGCAGAACTCCGGCACGCTGCCGAGATTGTGGGTGGAAACCAGCATCACCCGGCCCTCGTCGCGCAGTTCGCGCAAGAGGGCGATGATCTGCTCCTCGGTCTTCACATCAACGCCGGTGAAGGGTTCGTCCAGCAGGATCACCTGCCCGTCCTGCGCCAACGCCCGAGCCAGGAACACCCGCTTGCGCTGGCCGCCGGACAGCTCGCCGATCTGGCGGTGGCGGAAGTCTTGCATGTTGACCCGGCGCAGCGCCTGATCGACAGCCTCGTGATCGGCCGCCTTGGGGCGGCGCAGAAAGCCCATGTGGCCGTAGCGGCCCATCATCACCACGTCCTCGACCAGCACCGGGAAGGCCCAGTCGACCTCCTCCGACTGCGGAACGTAGGCCACGAGGTTCTTGCGCAGCGCATCCTTCACTGTCATGCCAAGGATGCGGATCTCGCCCTGTGCCGCAGGGACAAACCCCATGATCGCCTTGAACAGGGTCGATTTGCCGGCGCCGTTCACCCCGACCAGTGCCGTCACCGTGCCGCGGGGAATGCCAAAGCTGGCATCCCACAGCGCGGTATGGCCGTTGCGATAGGTCACCGTGACATTCTTTGCGGCAATCCCGCCATCCACAGGCGCGGTGCTTGTATTCATGATGTGGGTCTCGCTGGCATCAAGCATGGGCTGTCCTGCAGAGTTACACACAGAAATTGTGCTTTGTGAAATGAAACGCCCCGCAACATCTGCTGCGGGGCATCGGGATATGAAACAAGGGCAGGTTTAGTTGGTGACTTCAGTCAGCCCGCGGGCCACCGTCTGCGAAGTGACCTTGAGCAGATCCAGATAGGTCGGCACCGGGCCGTCCGCCTCGCTGAGCGAGTCGACATAGAGCTCACCGCCATAAGCCACGCCGGTTTCGCGGGCGACCTGTTCAGCCGGCGCAGTGTTCACGGTGCTTTCGCAGAACACCACCGGGATGTCATTGGCACGGACGCCGTCGATGACTGCGCGCACCTGCTGCGGGGTGCCGACCTGATCGGCGTTCATCGGCCACAGGTACAGCTCCTTCATGCCGAAATCGCGGGCCAGGTAGCTGAAGGCGCCTTCGCAGGTCACCAGCCAGCGCTTGTCCTCAGGAATTTCCGAGATGGAACGGCGCAGCGGCTCGATGGTGGCGCGCAGCTTGTCTTTGTATTCACCTGCGTTCTTGACATAGACCGCGGCGTTTTCCGGGTCATGCTCAGCAAAGGCCTCGACGATGTTGTCGATATAGATCAGTGCGTTATCCAGGCCCATCCAGGCGTGCGGGTTCGGCTTGCCCTCATAGGAGCCGGCCGCGATCGGGATCGGGTCGATGCCGTCGGTCAGGGTGACGGAAGGCACATCGTCGAGGTTAGACAGGAACTGCTCGAACCACAGCTCAAGGTTCATGCCGTTCCACAGGATCAGGTCGGCATCGGACGCCCGGACGATGTCGCGCGGGGTCGGCTCATAGCCGTGGATCTCCGCGCCGGGTTTGGTGACCGAGACGACCTCAGCCGCGTCACCTGCCACATTGGCCGCCATATCGGCCAGAACGGTGAAGGTGGTAACAACCTTCATCTTGTCTTCTGCCATGGCAGTGCTGGCAGCAACCGCTGCGATGGCAGCTGCGGATACGGTCTTGAGCAACTTCGGAAACATCCGATTCTCCCTTTGAAGGCGTGTCTGAGGCACTGTTATTGCAAATCATTCTCAACTGTCAACGAAATTGCGAATGATTTGCAACAGCAGCAATCTCCTGCCATGCGCCGCCGGAGGACCCGACCCTGAACCTTGAGACCGGACCTGTCGCCCACAGCGGCGCGGGTGACGGCGGAAACGGCTGCAAACGTTATTGCGGATACCGGGGCTTGCTGCGGGGGCCATCGCCAGTGATTGCCGTCAGCGAAAGAGTATGGTCCATGTTCTTCATCCGGTGGCGCAGCATGAGCCGGGTCAGCCGGTTCAGATCGCCTGCATATGCCTCCTGCCCGGCCACGTTCTCCAGTTCTCCCTGTCCCTGGCTGTCAAACAGCATCGGCGGCAGATCGGCGGCGAACTCGACCAGCGTGAACCGCTCATCCCGCAGGATGCCAAGGCAGGAATCGCTGGCGGTGGTGCCAAGCTCCTGCTGCCACAGTGTCGGCTCAAGCGGCTCCGAGAAATCCAGCTCCGAGAAGGAATACTGCCGCCAGTCCTGCGGCGCCTCCCCCCTCAGGAGCGGCAGCAGCGACCGCCCGTCCATGGAATTCGGCACCTCCTGCCCCGCCCACTCAAGAATGGTCGGCGTCACATCAATGGATTCAGTGATCTGAGACAGGCAGGCGCCCGCGTTCTGTTCGTTGCCCGGCATCCGGATGATCAGCGGCGTGTGATAGGCGGCGTCATAGACCGTCATCTTGCCCCAGGAATGCCGGTCGCCCAGCATTTCGCCATGGTCGGCGGTGACCACCAGCATGGTGTTGTCATACTGCCCGCTGTCCTTCAGGAACCGGATCACCCGCCCGACATGATGATCCACTTCCGTTGCCAGCCCCAGGTAGACCGCACGCAGGGTTTGAATGTTCTCATCAGATGGCTCCAGGTCCGGGAAGCCCTCGACAAAGCTGGCGGCGGTGTTCTTGCGCAGCAGCGGGCCAAAGAAGGGGTGCTGTGCGCTTTCCTCTTCCGGCTTTGCCAGCCGCTGCGGCAGCGGCAGGCTGGCCGGGTCATACATGCTGTTGTAGGGCGCCGGCGCCACCAGCGGCGGGTGCGGGCGGATATAGGTCAGATGCGCAAACCAGCTGTCCTTGCCGTGGGCCGGCATCGTGTTGAGGAATGAGTTGGTGAGAAATGCGGTATCGCTGTCCTCCGCCGCGTACAGCGCCGGATCATTCAGCCGGGGTGCGCCGCCATCCGGTGAAACCGGCTTGTAGACGTCCCAGTAGTTCTCGAATTCATAGCCGCGGCTCATCAGATGCGATTGCCAGGGATAGGACATTTCCAGCCGCATCTCAGTCACTTCATGGAAGCCGTTCATCGGGTATTCATAAGTCCGAAGCGCGGGATCGTTGGCGTCAAAAGCGCGCGGATCCTGAGAGGTGTCGGTATAGCCGAACAGCATCGGCAGATACCCTGCCTTGCGCATCTCGGTGGCGATGTTCGGCGTGTCGTGGCGCAGGGGCGTGCCATTGCGGACCGAGCGGTGGTTCATCGCGTATTGCCCGGTCAGAATCGACGCGCGCGATGGTCCGCAGGGGTTGGTCACAGAGAAATGCCGGTTGAACGATACCGCCTCCTGCATGAAGGCGCGGATGTTCGGCAGGTCCACATGCTCCGCCAGCGCGCCCGACAGGCAGTCTGCGCGCAGCTGGTCAATGATGATGAACAGGACATTCCGGTTTTCGGGGCGTGCGGCAGGCATCCGGGCTTCCTCGCTGGAGCAAATCAGGTTTCCGGGGACAATCTGTGGCAGCCTGCGCGCGGATTACAAGCGCAGACTGTGCCGCTCCCGTGGGGCAGCCTGCCGCAGGTTGCCAGCTGGCAATTCCCGAACAATTTTAGCGGTCAGTCCGCAAGCGGCAGAGTGAACAGCTTACCGAACTGCGGTTGCGGATCTGTCACGCCTGCCAGCCGCAGCATGTGCCAGCCCAGCGCCTGGTTACTGGAGATGACCGGCACCCCGGTTTGCGTCTCGATCTCCGGAATGATCCGCAGGCAGCGCAGGTTGGTGCAGGAGATCACGATCGCATCGCAGTCTCCCTGACTGGCGACCTGCCTAGCTGCTTCCGTAATGGCCGCCTCGGTTATCCGGGCCACGACACGGTCGTCCATCTGCTCAAACGATCCGAAGCCTGCAATCTCAAAACCTGCCGCTTCCAGCTTGGCGCGCATCTGCGCCGAAACCTCCGGCAGGTATGGCGTCACGAATCCAAACCTGGCAGCGCCCAGCGCCTTGCCTGCTGCAATGATGGCGGCCAGCGGATCGGTCACCTTGGCGTTCGGCAGAACGGTCTGCACGGCCTCAGCCACCTTGGCGGAGCCGATCACGGTCGAGGCCGAGGTGCAGCCATAGCCGATCACGTCGAAGTCCGGCGTGGAGGGAAACAGCCGGGCCGAGGCAGGTAGGTCTGCCTGCATCTGCGCCAGCGTCTCGGGCCGCACCTCCGGCACCATCGGGATGCGGCTGTGATAGAGCGCCACGCCCTCCTGCGCCATCATCCGGGAGAATTCTGGCTCCAGCGTTTCGTCGGTCTCCAGCACGATCACACCCAGGGTGGCGCGGCTGCCGATGCCTGCGTCCGTGTCATAGGGGAGCTTCATGGCCCGGGGCCTCCTTCAGATCACCGGCAATTCCGGCGCGGCACGGACGGTCAGCAGGTCTGCACCATCCGCACGCACCACGATGTTTTCTTCATGCACCATGATACGGCCATCGCCATAGCCCAGCGAGGGTTCCAGCGTCAGCACCATGTTCTCTTCGATCACCGTCTCGTCAAAGGCGGCGTGGGAGGGCCATTCGGTCAGCTGCATCCCCAGCCCATGGCCGAGCCGCCCCACGTCACCGCCCTGATCGTCCATTTCGGCAATCACGGACTGCATCGCCTGGAACAGATCCCGGCAGGTGGCGCCGGGTTTGGCTGCAGCGATCCCCGCCTCTGTGGCGCGCCACAGCACATCATAGGCGCGGCGCGACAGGTCGTCGGCACGGCCAATGGCAAAGTTCCGGTCGAAGTCGCAGAAATACCCGTCCCAAGTCGCGCCCGTATCCAGCATCACGATGTCGCCGGCCTGCAGCGGCCGCGTGGTCGGTGGCGAGATCACGTCGCTGTAGCCGCCCTGATCGGCACCGCCGACCAGATAGGGCACATCGTCGGCGCCCTGTGCCAGCGCCTCGCGCCGGAAGGCGCGGAACAGATCCTCAAACGGCAGACCCTCATGGGCAATCTGCGGCACTTGCGCAAATGTGCGCGAGCCAATGCCGCAGATATGCGCCAGCTTTTCAATCTCGGCTGCGGATTTTACCATCCGCAAGCCGCGCACCAGCGGCGTGGCATCCGCCACCTTCAGCCCCGGCAATCCCGCCATCAGGCGTTCGTAGTCGCCCAGCGGCATTCTGAGTGAGGTTTCGTGCCCCTTCATCAATCCGATGGAGCCGCCGCGCCCGGCAATCGGCGACAACAGTTCTGTCAGCAGGCTGATGCCGTCGTCCTGCGGCGCCGGCGCGCTCCAGGTGCGGATGTCCTCAATCCAGGTGCGGCGCATCAGGTCGGCGCCAATCTCCGGTATGATGGCGATGGGCTTGCCCGCCGGCGGCACGAACAGGAACCAGGGCCGGGTCGGGCTTTGCCAGAACAGCGTGTGGAACCCGCTGAAATAGCGCACCTCCGGCTCTGTCAGCAGCAGCAGACCGTCAAGCCCCTGCGCCGCCATCAACGCCTGAGCCTTCTCGGTGCGGGCCGCGAATTCCGTCTCGGGGAAACCGCGCGCGGGGGCTTCAGACATGGTCCTTGCCTTCCATGATCGCGGCAAAGATCGCCGGGTCGGTGACACCTTCGGAGCCGATCAGCAGCACGCGGGAGGTTTCATCCAGACCCAGGGTGGCCTTCATCTCCGGCGACTGGCAGGCGGCGATCAGGGCAGACAGGCCCGCCACTGCGCTTTCGCCTGCCTCTACCACCGGATCGCCGGTTTCTGCATTTGCCAGAAGCCGCACTGCGGGGGCAACAATACTGTCAGGGATGGTCACAAAGTCCGAGGCTTCCTCGGCCAGGATTTCCCAGGCCATTTCCGACGGCTCGCCGCAGGAGAGGCCAGCCATGATGGTTTCTTCCTGAATGGCGAAATTGGTCGCCTTGCCGGCCTTGGCGCTGTCGAACAGGCAGGCTGCCAGTTCCGGCTCGACAATCACCACCCGCGGCGAAGCCTCGCCATAGTACTGCCGCAGCGCCGCCGCGACCGAGGCCGCCAGCCCGCCGACGCCGCCCTGCAGGAACACATGAGTCGGCGCCTGCTCCAGCGCCTCGCAGGCCTCGCGGGTCATCACGCTGTAGCCCGCCATCACGTCGCGCGGCGGCTCGGTGTAGCCTTCCCAGGAGGTATCCGAGACCACGAACCAGCCGTTTTCCTCCGCCTCTTTCTTGGCCAGCAGGACGGATTCGTCATAGTCGCCCGTGATGCGGATCACTTCGGCACCCAGTTCGCGCATCGCCACGGCGCGGCCTTCGCTGACCTCGGCGTGGATGTAGATGCGGCAAGGCGCGCCGAACCGCTGGCAGCCCCAGGCCAGAGAGCGGCCATGGTTGCCGTCGGTAGCGGAAACCAGGGTGATCCCGGCGCAGGCGTCCTTGTGGGCACCGTTGCGGATTTCCTCCAGGCTGACGTCCCGGCCCAGCTGTTTGGTCAACTCGCGCTGCAGCACCCGCAGCGCCGCATAAGACCCGCCCAGCGCCTTGAAGCTGCCCAGGCCGAACCGCGGGCCTTCGTGCTTGTAGTCAATCCGCCCGACGCCGATCTGGCCGGCCAGACCCGTCAGAGACACCAGCGGCGTCGCCTTATAGCCGTCCCAGGCGGTGATTTCCGCCTGCGCATTCGCAAAATCCTGTTCGGACAGGACCGAATAGGCGGCCTCGCCGGTCTTCGGGTTTCCCGCAGTGTGGCGGATGGCAGCGTTAAATTTCTCAAGCATGGTCAGTCCTTTCCCACGGGCAGTCGGTCACGCACCAGCTGCACCCAGAACTCCGCGCCAATAGGCAGCAGAGCGTCGTTGAAGTCATAATCCGCCGAATGCAGCGGCTGGCCGCTGGGGCCTTCCTCGCCATTGCCCAACAGCAAAAAGCAGCCCGGCACCGCAGCGGCGAAATGGGCAAAATCCTCGGAGAAGCTCATGGGCGGGCGGTTGCGGACCACTTCGCGGCCTGCAGCCTCGCCCGCACGGCAGGCGGCCTCAACCGGGCCACCGGCGTTGATCGTCTCGACGAACTCGGTGTTGAAGCTCACCTTGGCCTCGACCGAATGTGCCGCGGCCACACCGGCAGCGATCTGGCGCATGAAGCGCTCGACCGCCTCGCGGTCTTCAGGCACCCGGGCACGCACGTCGCCTTTCAGCACCGCGTGGCCCGGCAGCACATTGCGTTGGCCGTCAGTCAGGAATTCGGTGACCGAGACCACCGCGCCGGAGCCCGGAGCCAGCTTGCGCGACACGATGGTCTGCAGCGCGAGCACCAGCTCCGCCCCCACGGTAATGGCATCCACCCCCGCCTGCGGCATCGAGGCATGGCCGCCCTGCCCCCGGATCGAAATTTCAAACAGGCTCTCGCTGCTGCAGATCTGTCCCGGCCGGGTCGAGACCTGCCCCACCGGCGCACCGGGCAGGTTGTGGATGGCATAGACCTCTTCGATCGGGAACCGCTCCAGCACCCCCTCGGCAATCATTGCCTGGGCTCCCAGCCCATGTTCCTCGTTGGGCTGAAAGATGAACACGACGGTGCCGTCAAACCCCTGCTCCTGCACCAGCCGTTCAGCAGCGCCCAAGAGCATGGCCATATGACCGTCATGGCCGCAGGCGTGCATCTTGCCCGGCGTTTCCGAGACATAGCCGTGGGTGGAGGTTTCGGTGATCGGAAGGGCATCCATGTCCGCCCGCAAACCGATGGCACGATTTCCGCTGCCGGCGCGCAGCAGCCCTATGACGCCGACGCCTTCATGCACCTCCAGCCCCAAGCCGCGCAGATGCTCCGCCACTTTGGCCTTGGTGCGTTCCTCCTGAAAGCCAAGCTCAGGGTGCCGGTGAAAATCCCGGCGCAGCGCGGTCAGGCGGTCCAGAAATGTGGTCATGGGCGCTCTCCAAGCCGTTTGCAGCAACATTAGGCTGCGAACTGCGACTTGGCGCATAGTAATCGCGTCGGCAGGTGACGAAATTCATCCTTGTTTCGCTTCTTCAGGCTGAAACTCGTACCGTGCCGGAGCCAACTGCCGTTAGATTTCCTCTCCCTTTTCCAGCAGCTCCTCAATCAGCTGACGCTGAATGCCCGGGCTGTCGCCGCCGCCGAATTGCAAGGCGCCGCCAGTGTACAGCGTGCCGTAGGTGCGGGCGATATTGACCGTCTGGCCCAGCGAAGAAATCAGCTGGTCCTTCTTTAGCGGCGACAGCGGGTGGATGAACACCGCCCACAGCTGACCCTTAGCCACCGCGTAGCGCGCATCCAGAGCGGTGTCGAAATTCGCCTGCATCATCCGCATCAGCTCTTCCGCCGTCAGCCCCTCGGACGGGCGCAGCGGCACCATCGCCCGCATCCGGTCCGCAGCCGGGTCGGTGACCACTAGCATCGGCACGCCGGAAATACTCAGCTGGAAACCGCGGCCGACCGGCTGCGTGTTGCCGTCCAGGGCAAAGAGGATCCGGCCCAGCCGCTCATAGGTCATCGGCGGTTCTGCAGCCTCGGGCGCATCCTGCGCCCAGGCCGGCGCGGCAAGAACACAGGCAGTCATAATCATCCGCAGCCAGGCCATGAAAGCACCTCCCTTCTGACATGCTCCCTCAGGCTAATCCGCTCCCGCGCAAGTCTCCATGCACAGATGAGTGAACCGCAGAAGTGGGAAACCGGGAGCAAAATGGAACGATCTGCACAACCAACTGAACGACTGGAGATTAATCGTCCAGCCCATCGGATCTAGCCTCAGTGCACCGGGCTGCAGAGCCTGATTGCACACCTGAACCTGATGAGGAAAATCATGAAGACACTTTTGACAACCGCCCTGATTTCGCTTTCTGCTGCGCTGGCCGCCCCGGCCTTTGCCGCCGATGAGGTCAATGTCTCCAATGGCATTTCAGCTGGCGGCGCGCCGCTGGCAGCCCATGGTGTCGATCTGGTGGCGCTGCTGGACAGCCGCAACCCGGTTGAGGGCGTCGCAACCTATTCCGCAACCATCGACGGCGCCTCCTATTACTTCGCGTCAGAGGAAAACAAGACGGCGTTCGAGGCCAATCCATCGAAATACCTGCCCCAGCACGGCGGCTTCTGCTCTTACGGGGTGTCGGTGGGCAAAAAATTTGACGGCGACCCGGACCAGTACCTGGTGCATGACGGCAAGCTGTTCCTGTTTTTGAATGCTGCCACCCGTTCTGCGTTCCTGGAAGACGTGGCCGGCACCGCCAAGACCGCCGATAGCCAGTGGGCCGAGATCAAGCACACCGCCGTTGGCGCGCTCTGATCCCGGCGAACAGACGGCAGACAGGCGCTCGTCCCGTTTTGCCTGCCTTTGGCCCGCAGCTGGTGCGTCAGCTGCGGGTTTTGCTGATCATGTGGTGCTCAGGGCAGCTTCTCGCCTGCCTCGCGGCGGGCCTCAATCACTGCCATCGCCTTGGCCAGGGCCTCCTCGATGCTCAGATCGCTGGTGTCGATCAGGATCGCATCCGCCGCCGGGCGCAGCGGGGCCTCGGCCCGGTTCATGTCGCGGTCGTCCCGGGCCTTGACGTCGCCCAGCACTTCCTCGAGGGTCGTCACCTTGCCCGCAGCGGCCAGTTCCAGGAAACGGCGGCGGGCGCGCACTTCGGCGCTGGCGGTGACAAAGAATTTCACCTGCGCGTAGGGGCAGATCACGGTGCCGATATCGCGTCCGTCCAGCACCGCGCCGCCTGCGCGGCGTGCAAAGGCCCGCTGGAAATCCACCAGTGCCGCGCGCACTTCGGCGATCACTGCAACCTTGGATGCGGCCTGCGCCACCTCCGGCCCGCGCAGGTCTTCACGTGCCAGATCCTCAGGCGTCAGGTTTCGCGCAGCCTCAACCGGCGCCGCGCCGTCCAGCATTTTTGCCCCGACAGCACGGTACAAGAGGCCGGTATCCAGATGGCCGAAACCATAGTGAGCCGCGAGCGCCTTGGACAATGTGCCCTTGCCCGCGGCAGCGGGGCCGTCGACAGCGATGGTGAAGCTCTCGCTCATGTGCGCTCCAGCTTGGCGCCGAGGTCCCCCATCAGGCTTTCGAAGATCGGGAACGAAGTCGCGATCGGGCTGCCGTCGTCGACAGAAACCGGGTTCTGCGCGCCCATGCCCATGACCATGAAGGACATGGCAATCCGGTGGTCCAGGAAGCTTTCGCAGGTGCCGCCGCCCGGCACGCCATCAATGCCGAGACCGGTGACTTCCCACCAGTCCTCGCCTTCGTCGACGGTAACACCATTGGCGCGCAGGCCCTTGGCCATCGCGTCGATGCGGTCGCTTTCCTTGACGCGCAGTTCCTTGACGCCCGCCATCATGGTCTTGCCTTCGGCAAAAGAAGCCACCACCGACAGCACCGGGTATTCGTCGATCATCGAGGCCGCGCGCTCCGGCGGCACTTCGGTGCCCTTCATATCAGGCGAGTACTTGGCGCGCAGATCGGCAACCGGCTCGCCGCCCTCCTCGCGCATGTTCTCGAACGTCAGGTCGGCGCCCATGTCCTGCAGGGTGTAGTAGAGGCCCGCGCGGGTCGGGTTGAGGCCAATGTTCGGCACCAGCACGTCAGAGCCGGGGACGATCAGTGCCGCACAGACCGGGAAAGCGGCGGAGGACGGATCGCGCGGCACGGCGATAACCTGCGGTTTCAGCTCCGGGCGGCCCGTCAGGGTGATAACGCGGCCCTCGTCGGTTTCCTCGGTGGTGATCTCTGCGCCAAAGCCTGCCAGCATCCGCTCGGTGTGGTCGCGGGTGGCTTCCTTCTCGATCACCACGGTCTTGCCGGGCGCGTTGAGACCGGCAAACAGCACCGCGGATTTCACCTGCGCCGACGGCACCGGCACCACGTAACGGGCCGGAACCGGATCCGCGGCGCCGACGATCGTCATAGGAAGGCGGCCGCCGGAACGGCCAACCGACTGGGTGCCGAACAGCGCCAGCGGATCGGTCACACGGGCCATCGGGCGCTTGTTCAGAGAGGCATCGCCGGTGAAGGTCGCGGTGATCGGAGAGGTGGCCATCACCCCCATGATCAGCCGCACCCCGGTGCCGGAGTTGCCGCAGTCGATCACATTGTCAGGCTCTGCAAAGCCGCCGACACCAACGCCGAATACCGACCAGTTGCCGCCGCCATGGTTCACCACCTCGGCGCCGAATGCCTGCATCGCCTTGGCGGTGTCCAGCACATCCTCGCCCTCCAGCAGGCCGGAGATCTTCGTCTCCCCAACCGACAGCGCGCCCAGGATCAGCGAGCGGTGCGAGATCGACTTGTCGCCGGGCACCTCTGCCACGCCCTTGAGCGGGTCAGCACGGTGGGAGGTCATCGGGATGGGCGTGCCGTGTCCGGACATGGGGCTTCCTTCGTCTGTCGGTCGTTCGTCTGTTCGTTTGCGCTATCGGTAACGGATTGGTTCTGGCCGGTCCAGCGCTATCGGCCTTATCCCAGGCGGCGGAAGGTCAGGTAATGCGGGGTGCGCCCCTCGCGCAGGGCCTTCTGCTCGTAGCGGGTGGAAATCCAGTCCTCCCAGGGCTGGCGCCAGTCTTCGGGGCCTTCTGCCAGCCATTCGAAACCCGCTTTCGGCACTTCCTCAAGGGTCTGGCGCACATAGTCGGGGATATCGGTCGCCACGCGGAAGATCGCGCCCGGCTTCAGGCAGCGGGCCAGCGGCTCCAGATGCTCTTGCGTCACAAAGCGGCGGCGGTGGTGGCGGGCCTTGGGCCAGGGGTCGGGATAGAGCAGGAAGGCACGTGAAATGGACGCCTCAGGCAGCACGTCCATAAGGTCGCGCGCATCACCCGGATGGACGGCGATGTTATCCGCGCCCGCGTTGCGGATCTTGCCCAAGAGCATCGCCACGCCGTTGATGAAGGGTTCGGCGCCGATGATGCCGATTCCCGGGTTGCTGACGGCCTGGTGCACTAGGTGCTCGCCGCCGCCGAAGCCAACTTCCAGCCAGACATCCTTGCCGCCGAACAACCCGTCGAGGTCGAGCGGCGTGCGGTCCGGGTTCTCGTCCCAGCCAACTGCGCCGGGGCTGAGGCTCGCCAGATCCTCGTCCAGGTATCGCTTCTGGCTGTCCTTCAGCGTCTTGCCCTTGAAGCGGCCATAGAAGTTGCGCCAGGGCGCGCCGCTGGCGTGTTTTTCAGCAGCATTGGTTGCTGCGGGCTGGGCATCCTTGGACTGTGCGTCACGGGGCTTTTGGTCGCCGGACATGCGTCTGGGCTCCTGTTCAGGCGTCTTTTGAAAGGCTGGCCGCTCCTCTGCCGCATGCAGGCCGCCGGGTCAACCCGGCGGTATCCGGTTAGGGCTCTTGCCCCGGCCTGATCTCCCGCAGGACACCCGCCGCAATCAGGCGCAGACGGCCGGGAAACCATTCCCCTCCGGGATCGGTGCGCAGCGTCTCGATGGCAAAGCCCGGATCGACCCCGCGCGCCACCATATAGCTGAGGTGGTCGTAGACCTCCCGCTGGGTGTCCACGTAAATCCAGGAGCCAAACTCGAACGGTGTCGCCCAGCGGCGGCTCTTGCGCTCGCTGCGGTAGTACTTGTGCACCGCCTCGGAAGGCCAGTTGCGCTGGTGAAATCCGATGCTGGAACCGATTGTCATCCGCCTGCGCCCGCCCGCCAGGAACACATCCACGCAGGCGCTGATACAAGTGCCATCGACCAGAGTGTCGAGTCCGTATTCCAGCACCAGCCCGGCAATTTCCTGCCCGGCATAGACACTGCCGCCCACGCTGTTGAGCTGCAGTTCCGTGATCTCCGGGCTTTTCTTCAGAATGTCCCGCAGCCTTGCGGCGTCCTCATCGGTAATCTCCGCAGGCTCACCTTCAACATCCGTCTCCGTGTCGTAAACCAGCGTCTGGCCTTGCAGGTTGAATTTCTGCGGCAAGGGGTCCCTGGCCGTGGCGCCGGACGCCAGAAGCAGGCCAAATAGTACAGAAAATACGCGCAGCATCACGGTCCCGGCAACTGAGCAAACCCTGCCTGCACTATGGCGCAGGCTGCAGCGTCACTCCAGCCCCAACGGAAGAGGTGCATTCTCCGATTGCGCAGAAACGCGCGGGAAGCGCACCGCAAACGGAAAAGAGCGGGCTTTGCAGCCCGCTCCCTGATCACATGGCTCTGGTCTCAGACAGCTTTCTTCAGCGCCTCGGCCAAATCCGTGCGCTCCCAGCTGAAACCGCCGTCAGCCTCCGGCTCGCGGCCGAAGTGGCCATAGGCTGCGGTGCGCTGGTAGATCGGTTTGTTCAGGCCCAGATGCGAGCGGATGCCGCGCGGCGTCAGGTCCATGACCTGATCAATTGCGCGCTCGATCGCCGCAGGATCGACCTCGCCGGTGCCGTGGGTTTCCGCATAAATCGACAGCGGTTTGGAGACACCGATGGCATAGGACAGCTGGATGGTGCATTTCTCTGCCATGCCCGCGGCCACCACGTTCTTGGCCAGATACCGTGCCGCATAGGCGGCCGACCGGTCCACCTTGGTCGGATCCTTGCCGGAAAACGCGCCGCCGCCGTGCGGCGCTGCGCCGCCATAGGTGTCGACGATGATCTTGCGGCCAGTAAGGCCCGCGTCGCCATCCGGACCGCCAATCACGAATTTACCGGTCGGGTTGACATGCCACTGGGTGGCCTCGGTCAGCCAGCCCTCGGGGAGAGTCTCACGGATGTAGGGTTCGACAATGGCGCGAATGTCGCTAGAGGTCAGGCTTTCATCCAGATGCTGGGTCGACAGCACCAGCGAGCTGACGCCGACAGGCTTGCCATTCTCATAGACCACCGACAACTGGGATTTCGCGTCCGGGCCCAGCGCAGGCTCAGTCCCGTTTTTGCGGACCTCGGCAAGACGGCGCAGGATCGCATGGCTGAATTGGATCGGTGCCGGCATCAGCGCGTCGGTTTCATTGGTGGCAAAACCGAACATGATGCCCTGGTCGCCGGCGCCTTCGTCCTTGTCAGCCGAGGCATTGACGCCCTGAGCGATATGGGCGGACTGCTCGTGCAGCAGGTTGGTCACTTCCACGGTTTCGTGGTGGAACTTGTCCTGCTCATAGCCGATGTCCTTGATGCAGGCACGGGCGATCTCGTCGATCTTCCCCATGTAATCGTGCAGCTTGTCCTGATCGGACAGGCCGACTTCACCCCCGATGACAACACGGTTCGTGGTGGCAAAAGTCTCGGCTGCCACACGTGCTTCGGGTTCCTCCGCCAGGAAAGCGTCCAGAACCGCGTCGGAAATGCGGTCGCAGACCTTATCCGGGTGGCCCTCAGAAACCGATTCCGAAGTGAAGGTGTAGTTCATACGGGTCATGAAAAGTGCTCCATTGGTTTATCCTTGCCACGTCAGGAAGCCGTTGTGGCAGGTATCAAGCCGCAGTACGCGGCTCATCCGCGCGGGTCAACGTATATTCAGGTACAGTTAAGCAGCTATGACCGCGGCGCAAGAGCGCGGGGCAGAAACATTGCCGCACCTGCGACGCAGAAACACAGCAACAGAACCGGCCAGTCTCCGGTCCGGCTGTAGAGGGTCGGCGCGAACGGTGCCGGCAAGGCTGCGTCGATAAAGCCGGCCTCCCCCAGCGGCAGGCTGTCGAGCAATTGCCCATCCGGGCCGATCATCGCGGAGACGCCGGTATTGGCTGCGCGGATCATTGGCAGCCCTTGCTCCAGCGCCCGCATCCGGGCCTGCACCAGATGCTGATAGGGGCCGGAACGGGTGCCGAACCAGGCGTCGTTGGTGATCTGCACCAGCATATCCGGGCGGCTGGCGGCAGCGTTCACATCCTGCGGGAAAACGGCCTCATAACAGATCAGCGGCAAGGCGCTGCCAACCGGCAGATCCATTACCTGGGCACCGGGGCCGGCGGCGTACCCCGCCCCCGCCTGAGAGGCGAAGCCATAGATACCGAAGCGGGCCAGAAAATCCCCAAACGGCACATACTCCCCGAACGGCACCAGATGCGCCTTGTCATAGGTGGCAGAAGGCAGGCCGTCTGCGTCCAGAAGCACAGCGGAATTGTAGTAGGCGCCTCCCTCTTCGCGCTGAATACCAAGCAGAACCGGCACGCGGCCTGCCCCTTCGGAAATGGCCTGCAGCGTGTCACCGGCAAAGTTCATCAGCTGCGGCACAGCGGTTTCCGGCCAGACGATCAGGTCCGGCCGTGGGTCTTCGGCGGAGAAGGCAAGCGCACGGCGGACAAACTCCCACCGCAGATCCGGATGCCATTTCTGGTTTTGCGGCGCGTTGGGCTGGACAATGCGCACGGTCTTGCCCGTCAGCTCTGGTGCAGACGGCGCTGGGATGGCCAGGATTGCGGCTGCGGTCAGGCCCAGCGGCACCAATGCGGCGGCGAGGCTTGTGCGCAGCAAGGCAAGAGGCAGGAATGCTGCAAGCGTCAGCAGCGCGAGCCCCTGCGGTCCGGCCCAAGGCAGCAGATTTGCGGCAGGCGTCTCGATCCAGAACTGGCCGAAGGCGGCCCAAGGAAAGCCGGTGAGCAAATAAGCGCGGGCGAATTCCGCCAGCGACCACAACGCCGCCAGCACCAGGATCCGCATGCCTCCCCGGCTGAAACGGGCAGAGAAGCCGAAAGCGCCCCCCCAGAACAAGGCAAGACCCGCGGCCAGGAACACCAGTGCAAATGGCGCCATCCAAGCGTGGCGGTCGGGGTCGACCTGAAACGGCTCAATGATCCAGGACAGGCCAAAGGAGAAATAGCCTAGCCCGAACAGCCAGCCCGCAAGCGCAGCAGCACGGGCGGATGCCGCCTGCAGCACCAGCCATCCGGCAGCCGCCAGCGCAACCGGCAGTCCGAACAGCATGTGCCACGGCGCCAGCGAAAGCGACAACAGCGCTCCGCTGCCTATGGCCAGCCCTGCGGGTGCCAGCCGAAGCTGTCGCGCGGCCTGCCTCAGGCCAATTGACATCATGCAGCGGCGTCCGGCAGCCGTACCCGCAGACGCTTGATCCGGCGCGGATCGGCATCCATGACTTCGAACTCGGCACCTTCGGGGTGTTCGATCACCTCGCCGCGTGCAGGCACGCGGCCGGACAGCATGAAGACCAGCCCGCCAAGCGTGTCGATCTCCTCTTCATCCACGTCATCGTGGCTGGTCAGCGAATGGCCGGTCTCCGCCTCGAACTCCGGCAGCGAGGTGCGGGCCAGCGCGATGTAGCAGCCGGGTTTTTCCTCGAACCAGGTCTGCAGTTCGTCTGCGTCGTGCTCATCCTCGATCTCGCCCACCACCTGTTCGATCAGGTCCTCGATGGTAACGAGGCCGTCGACTCCGCCGTATTCGTCGATCACCAGCGCCATGTGGCGGCGTTCAGCCTGCATCTTGGTCAGCAGCACGCCGATCGGCATCGACGGCGGCACGAACAGCAGCGGGCGCAGCATCTTGGACAGGTCGAATTCAGAAATGCCGCCATTGAAGCCGTGGGTCAGCGAAAAATCCTTGAGGTGGACAAAGCCCAGCGGCGTGTCCAGCGTGCCCTCGTAAACGGGGATACGAGTAAAGCCGCTTTGGCGGAAGATACCGACCAGATCGTCCTTGGCGACAGTCACAGGCACAGCGGCTATTTCGGCAGAGGGGATGGCAACATCCTCAACCCGCATCCGGCGCAGGTTGATCATGCCCCGCGGACCTGAACCCGGCACAGGCTGTTCGCTGCCGGCGTCCTGTTCCTCCTGCGGATCGGGGCTGAACACGCTGCGCAGCCGCGTCCACAATCCGGTGCTTTCAGAGGCCGGCGCATCCGCAGCCGTGCCGTTTATGTCCTGCAGCGCGCCTTGCGCCGCGTTAGAACTGCCTTCTATGTCGCCCATCTTTCCATTCCAAAAACCCCGGTCACGGGGCATCCTCACTTATATATGGGTTCGCGATACCCAGTTTGCCAAGTAGCAGGACCTCAATCCCTTCCATCAATGCGGCATCGCCGTCACGAATGTGATCATAGCCCAGAAGATGCAACATTCCGTGAATGACCAGATGGCGGGTATGATCGGCTAGGGATTTTCCCGCCTCTGCGGCTTCCCGCGCGCAGGTATCGAAGGAGACGGCGATATCGCCAAGCGGAATTTCCCCAGTAAAATCAGCCTCTGGCGGCAGCGGCGTGCCGCCATCCTCATCGGCAGCCAGCTCTTCTGCCGGCCAGCTGAGAACGTTGGTGGGGACCGGCTTTTCGCGGAATTCGGCATTGAGATCCGCAATGCGCGCATCATCACAGGCCAAGAGCGAAATTTCGCACATCCCGGTGTCCAGGCCAAAGTGCCCAAGAACAATTGCAATGGCCTCTTCGGCCAGCGCCTCAAGCCCCGCATCCTGCCAGCGGCTGTCTTCGATAGTGATGTCGAGCGTCATGGTACGGCTGCACATGCGGGGGCCTGCCCCCGCACCCCCGGAGTATTTTCACAAAGATGAAGCCCGGCGGTTCCTTCCGTCAGGCGGGTGGCGTGTCCGCGTCATAAGCCTCGATGATCGCCGCCACAAGCGGGTGGCGCACCACATCGCGGGCAGTGAAGTAGTTGAAGCTGATCTTGGGGATGGTTTTCAGCAGCCGTTCGGCATCTGCCAAGCCCGATTGCACCCCGCGCGGCAGGTCCACCTGCGACCGGTCGCCGGTGATCACCATGCGCGACCCCTCGCCCAGGCGGGTCAGAAACATCTTCATCTGCATGGTGGTGGCATTCTGCGCCTCGTCCAGCACCACGAAGGCGTTGGACAGCGTGCGGCCGCGCATGAAGGCCAGCGGTGCGATCTCAATCCGTTTGTCTTCGATCAGCTTGGCCAGCTGCTTGCCAGGCAGGAAGTCATTCAACGCGTCATAAAGCGGCTGCATGTAGGGGTCGACCTTGTCCTTCATGTCGCCGGGCAAGTAGCCAAGCTTTTCCCCGGCCTCCACCGCCGGGCGGGACAGGATGATGCGGTCGACATGGCCGGTGATGAACATGGAAACCCCCACGGCGACGGCAAGATAGGTCTTGCCGGTGCCTGCCGGGCCAATGCCGAAAGCCAGTTCGTGCTCGAACAGGGACTGCACATAGGCCTTCTGCGCCTCCGTGCGCGGTTCCACCAGCTTCTTGCGGGTCTTGATCTCCACCCGGCCGCCGCGGAACATTTGCAGCTGACCGTCGGGTTCGGCGTCATCGGTGTCCGGCCCCATCCGCAGCTCGCGGTCGATGTCGCCGCTTTCGACACTGCGTCCGGTTTCCAGCCGGTCATACAGCGCGGCCAGCACGCCCGCCGCCTGTTCGCGCGCCGAATCCTCGCCCATCACGGACAGCTGATTGCCGCGGCGGACGATCTGCACGCCCAGTTTCTGTTCGATGTCAGCAAGGTTACGGTCGTATTCGCCGCAAAGGTCGATCAGCAATCGGTTGTCAGGAAATTCCAGCAGCACTTCGTGGGTTGCGGTCTGGGTCTGCGGGTCATTCAGGGCGCTGATGGCCAAGCTGATCTCCTCAATCTGGCGTTGCCCTTTCAGTCTGCCTTCGCGGTTCCGTTTGCGCAAGCAGTCGCTGCATAAAATCACTTTGTTGAAACAAAACAGCCGCCCCGGAGGGCGGCTGCAATCCAAGCTGAGCTCAGTTATCAGAGCGGATCCCCGAAGGTCGAACCATCCTTGAACGGGCCGGTTGCCAGCGTGGGAGGCAAGTCGCTGTTGCAGACCGGCTTGCCGTCCGGTGTGCGGCGCAGGTCTGCATAACCCTCCAGGCCGTCGTCGATAATCCAATGCTCGCAGCCATTCGGGTCAATCCAGATGCCTGCCGTCAGGTTCGACAAGTCGAGCGACTTCCCGTCCGCGATATGCTGGTCTCTGGTTTTGTCGACAGTCGGCGAACAAGCGGAAACGGCGGCGGCGGCGGCCAGGCCGGCAACGGCGTGCAAAAAACGTGTCATGTTTCCCCCTCAGCGCAGGCAGTAGATTTCGACGCGGCGGTTCTGCGCCATGTTCGCGGCGCTGGTGTTGGGCACCCGCGGGTCGCGCTCACCATAGGCGCGGACGCCAGCGATATTCGCCCCGGCCGAACGGCCAACCGTGGCCACGGCCTTTGCCCGGCGCTCGGACAGCCGGATGTTGTACTCATCCGAAGCCCTGCTGTCGGTGTGGCCGGCAACGATGAAAGAGCGTGCGCCGTTGCCCTGCGCCTGCCGGAAAAACTGGCGCAGGCGCTGTTTGCCGGCTGCGTTGATGTAATGCTTGTCGGTGGCAAAGAACTGGTCGGTCGGCATTACTCCGCAGATATTGCCGCGGCGGCAGACCGGCTTGCCGTCCGGCTTGACATGCGGGGTCATGTAGCCTTCGGCGCCATCATCCATCACCCAATGCTCGCAGCCATCAGGGTCAACCCAGATGGTGGGCACATAGCGTTCGCCTTTGATGGTCCGCTGCTGGCTTTGCGCGCTTGCTGGCGCTGCGGCGATGCCGAGCGCGGCCGTGGCAGCGGCAGCCAGCGCAATCGCCTTGTTCAAATTGAGTATCGGCACGACCAGAAATCCTTCACCTAAGTTCCCCCGGGGTGTACGCCGCCCGCAAGCGGCAACCGTTCAGGCAATAAAAGCCAAGTTACCTGCAAGAGATAAAGTGCACCCGCCAAAAATATTGATTTTCCGCAGAGATTAACCGCCTCACTCAAACACTCACAGCATTTAAGGCAAATTGTCCTGAAAACTGATGCAATAGCGACTCACCTGCACTCCGACGGAGGGGCGGCCCGGATGCAGGCCACCGCGGAGGCAGCGCCCCCTCCCCTTAAGCGATCAGCTCGCCCGCTAGGGAGTTGGCACCGGAAGAGACGATACGCACCCGCGCCAGATCGCCCGCCTGGCGGTTGCAGTCGGCGACATGCACTGCGTGCAGGTAATCAGACTTGCCAACCATCTGGCCCGGCAGGCGGCCTGTCTTTTCGAACAGCACGCCAACCTCACGGCCGACCATGCTGTCCTGCACCTCGCGCTGCTGGCGGGTCAGCAGAGCCTGCAGGCGCTGGAGCCGGTCATCGGCTGCCGCCGGATCCACCTGGGGACGCTCAGCCGCCGGGGTGCCGGGACGTGTGGAGTATTTAAAGGAATAAGCGGTGCCGTATTTCACCTCTTCCACCAGATCCATCGTGGCCTGGAAATCTTCTTCGGTCTCTTCCGGGAAACCGACAATGAAGTCGCCGGAGATCAGGATGTCCGGACGCGCGGCGCGGATGCGCTCGATCAGGCGCAGATAGCTTTCAGCGGTATGCGAGCGGTTCATCCGCTTGAGGATCTTGTCGGAGCCCGCCTGCACCGGCAGGTGCAGATAGGGCATCAGCTTGGCACAGGTGCCGTGCGCCTCGATCAGGTCGTCCTGCATGTCATTGGGATGCGAAGTGGTGAAGCGGATACGCTCCAGCCCGTCGATCTTGTCCAGCTCCCAGATCAGCTGCGCCAGGGTCAAGTCGCCGTTGGGGCCTGCGCCATGGTAGGCATTCACGTTCTGGCCCAGGAGGGTGATCTCGCGCACGCCGCGCTCGACCAGTTCCTGCGCCTCGCGCAGGATGCGGTCCGCCGGGCGCGACACCTCCGCTCCGCGGGTATACGGCACGACGCAGAAGGCGCAGAACTTGTCGCACCCTTCCTGAACCGTCAGGAAAGCGGTCGGGCCGCGCTTAGCCTTGGGACGGTTTTTCAGTTTTTCGAATTTGTCTTCTTCAGGGAAATCGGTGTCCAGCACCTTCTCCCCTTCGCGCGCCTTGGCTTCCATCTCCGGCAACCGGTGGTAGCTCTGCGGTCCAACCACTAGGTCAACCAGCGGCTGGCGGCGCATAATTTCCTCGCCTTCGGCCTGGGCCACGCAGCCTGCGACACCGATCTTGAGGTCCGGCTTCTCTGCCTTCAGCCCCTTGAAGCGGCCCAGTTCGGAATAGACCTTTTCTGCCGCCTTCTCCCGGATGTGGCAGGTGTTGAGCAGGATCATGTCGGCATCATCAGGCGACTTCGTCTCGACATAGCCCTCCCCGCCCAGCGCCTCTGCCATGCGTTCGCTGTCATAGACATTCATCTGACAGCCATAGGTCTTGATAAACAGCTTCTTCGGGGCGCTCATACGGGTCAGCCTTCCAGCCAGGGTGGGTAAACAGCGGCCTGCAATACAGGCAATTGCCGCTGCTTGCAATGAGGCCGGATTTACCCGATTTTGACTGCAAAGGCCAGAAAGGCGGAGGCAGGCAGGCATGATGTATTCTTCGCTTCAGAATTTTCTGAAGGACGGGAAACCGCTGCTGGCCAAAGGGCCGGTGGCACTGGTTTTCATCGAAGACGAAGTGGAAATCGCCACCACCCTGCGCCATCACCTGCAATGCGGCTTCAACACAGTCGTCGCCCTGATGCCGGATGCGTTCGATCTGCCGCAGGATGTGCGCGCCAAGGTCAACCGGGTGCCTTTCGATTGCGGCCCCCAAGGCGCAGTGACCGGCGCCGTCAATGCCGTGGCCGCGGCGGCGCAGCCGGGCTGCTGGCTCTACTACTGCTACAACGCGGAATACCTGTTCTACCCGTTCTGCGAAGCCCGCGGAGTCGGCGAGATGCTGGCCTTTCACACCGAAGAGCGCCGCGATGCGATGCTCACCTATGTGATTGACCTTTACGCAGGCGATCTGGCGGCTTGTCCCGGCGCTGTTTCCCTCGAAGATGCCTATCTCGACAAATCCGGGTATTATGCCCAGTCGCGCCAGGACCCGGCAACGGGACACCCGCGGGAGCGGCAGCTGGACTTCTTCGGCGGTGTGCGCTGGCGGTTCGAGGAACATATTCCCGCAGGCAGCCGCAAGATCGACCGGATTTCGCTGTTCCGCGCCAAACCGGGGCTGGAATTGCGGCCTGATCACACTTTCAATGATCAGGAATACAATACTTATGCCTGCCCCTGGCATCACAACCTGACCGCCGCGGTATGCTCCTTCCGCACTGCCAAAGCGCTCAAGCGCAATCCTGGTTCCACATTTGATATAGACACCTTCCGCTGGCACAATTCAGCACCGTTCGAATGGCATTCGCGCCAGCTCCTCGACTTGGGGCTGATGGAGCCAGGGCAGTGGTTCTAGCGGCCTGATTGTCCGGTATCTGATGGCCGATTGAATCGCAGCTGAATCCTGCAAGCCGATTCGCCTGCAGTTGACCTGCCGAGGTCCAGCCGCGGCAGTGGCTCGTGAGACGCCCCGGCGCTGACGGCGATGGTCGAATCACACTCGGATATGCGGAAACGGGGTGCTGCAGATCACCTCTTGCCCGGCCCGGCGGCTTTGTCCCCGGCTTGGCAGCAAGAAAGTGCCTGCAAAGGCCCCGGAATGGGCCGAACACCCGGCGCGGCGCTCTTTGAACCGCGGCTCGCAGGAACAAGCCGTTGAAACGGTGCGGTATTTTTTCATTTTCAGGATAATGGTGCTGCTGGAGAGAATTGAACTCTCGACCTCTCCCTTACCAAGGGAGTGCTCTACCTCTGAGCTACAGCAGCGCCGGTGAGGGGGCTTTTAGGCATAAACGCGGGGGGGCGCAAGAGCATTCTGGACGGTTTTTTCGCACTAAGTTACAGAAGTCTTATGGCAGAGAAGAAATCACCAAAAAACGACGGTTCCGCAGCATCGCGCGAAGACCGGCTGAAGGCGGCGCTCAAGGCAAACATGGCCCGGCGCAAGGCACAGGCCAAGGCACGGGCGGATAAGCAGGACCAGGACACGGGCAAGAGCGGAGAATAACGTCAGATGGATTCGATTCTGGTAACGGGCAACGGCCCGCTGAACGGGCAGATCCCGATCGCCGGCGCCAAGAACGCCTGCCTCACCCTGATGCCGGCGACACTGCTGAGCGAGGAGCCGCTGACGCTCACAAACGCGCCGCGGCTGAGCGACATCAAGACCATGACCCTGCTGCTGCAGTCCTTGGGGGCCGAAGTGTCCAGCCTGCAGGACGGCCAAGTGCTGGCGATGTCGAGCCACGACCTGACCAGCCACGTCGCGGACTATGATATCGTCCGCAAGATGCGCGCGTCCAACCTGGTGCTGGGCCCGATGCTGGCACGGCTAGGCCAGGCGGTGGTGTCTCTGCCCGGCGGCTGCGCCATCGGCGCCCGGCCGATGGACCTGCATATTCATGGGCTTGAGGCGCTGGGGGCAGAGATCGAGCTGAAGGACGGCTATCTGCACGCCAAGGCGCCGGGCGGCCTGAAAGGCGCGGTGGTAGAGCTGAGTTTCGCTTCTGTCGGCGCGACCGAGAACATCATGATGGCGGCGACGCTCGCCAAGGGCACAACCGTCATCAAGAACGCCGCGCGCGAGCCGGAAATTGTCGACCTGGCCGACTGCCTGCGCAAGATGGGCGCGCAGATCGAGGGCGACGGATCGCCAGAGATCACCATTCAGGGCGTTGACCGCCTGCATGGCGCGACTCATCAAGTGGTGACCGACCGGATCGAGCTGGGCACCTACATGCTGGCACCCGCGATCTGCGGCGGCGAGGTGGAACTGCTGGGCGGCCGCCGCAGCCTGCTGGAAAGCTTCTGCGCCAAGCTGGAAGCGGCCGGCATCGAGATCACCGAAAACGAAAACAGCCTGACCGTCAGCCGCAAGAACGGCCGGGTCCGCGCGGTGGATGTGGTGACCGAACCCTTCCCCGGCTTCCCGACCGACCTGCAGGCGCAGATGATGGCGCTGATGTGCACGGCCGAAGGGACCTCTGTTCTGGAAGAGAAGATCTTTGAGAACCGCTTTATGCATGCTCCGGAACTGGTCCGCATGGGCGCGCAGATAGAGGTTCACGGCGGCCATGCCACGGTGACCGGCGTCGAGAAGCTGAAAGGCGCCCCGGTGATGGCCACCGACCTGCGCGCCTCCGTCTCGCTGATTCTGGCGGGCATGGCGGCCGAAGGCGAAACCCGGGTCAGCCGGGTCTACCACCTGGACCGCGGCTACGAGCATGTTGTGCGCAAGCTGTCCGGTGTCGGCGCCAAAATCGAGCGGATCAAGGAACAGTCATGACCGACGCGAGCTTTGAGGACGGCCGCGAAGCGCCGCTGAACCTTGGCGCGCTGGAGGAGGAGGACCTCAAGGTTCTGTCCACGTTGCTGCAGGACGCCGTGTTTCCAGTGACTGAAATGAGCTGGCGCGCATCTGAACGCCGCTTTGCGCTGCTGGTGAACCGGTTCCGCTGGGAGGACCGCGACGCCGCCGAACGCCGCGGCCGGTCCTACGAGCGGGTGCAGTCGCTGCTGGTGGTCGACAATGTGCTGGGCGTCTCCTCGCAAGGCGTGGACCGCAAGGACAAGGATCTGATTCTGTCACTGCTCTCCGTCACCTTTGAACCGGGCGAAGACGGCGCAGGCCATGTGCTGCTCACTTTGGCCGGCGACGGTGCCGTGCGCCTGTCTGTGGAGGCGCTGGAAGTGTCCCTGCGCGATGTCACCCGCCCCTACCTGGCGCCGTCCGGCCAGGCCCCGGACCACGGCGCCTGAGCAGTGCAGAACAAGCGCGGGATCTCTCAGGCGTTTGCTGCACCGGCGGCACCGCTGGAAATCCGCCGCGCCACGGTTTTTGACGTTTTCTCCATGAGCCGGGTCCTGCACGCCTCAATCCGCGACCTTTGCGGCGCGGACCACGGAGGTGATGCCGCCCGGATCGCCGAATGGACCGCCGGCAAGACGCCGGACCAGATCCGCAAATGGATCGGAGGCCCCGGCCGCTACTGGCTGGCGGAACGGGGTGGAGAGGCTGCTGCCGTGGGCGGGCTGGATCCGAATGGGGTTATCTCCCTGCTTTATGTGGCGCCTGCCGCGGCCGGCCAGGGTACAGGCGGCGCCCTGCTGGCGCATCTGGAGGCGGAACTGCTGCGCGATGGCCATGTTGAGGCCCGGCTTAACGCTACCCGCACCGCGCTGGACTTCTACCGAAAGCACGGCTGGCAGAAGGCGAACGAGGCCGGCGGATGCTGCGGCACCCCCTGTATTCCGATGCGCAAAGCCTTGGGCTAAGGTCTCAGCGGCTTTTGACCTGTATGCGCCGACCTTTTGCTTGCGTCCAATTGCACCGGCCCCGTGCATAAATCTTGAGGCTCTGCCCCCTTGCGGATATGCGGGGGCCAAAGGAGATTCCGATGCCGCAGTTTCTGAACACCGCTGATGCCGGTTTTGAACAGTCCTTCACCGCACTGCTGGGCGCCAAGCGCGAGGACAGCCCGGATGTGGACGCCATCGTGGCCGGGATCATTGCTGATGTCCGCGCCCGCGGCGATGCGGCGCTGGTGGAGCTGACGGCAAAATTCGACCGGCTGGAACTGGAACCGGCGCAGCTGCGCTTTTCCGAGGCGGAAGTGGATGCGGCTATCGCGGGCGTCTCCGACGAGGAACGCAGGGCGCTGGAACTGGCAGCGGAACGCATCCGCGCCTACCATGCGCGCCAGATGCCCGAGGACGCGCAGTGGACGGATGAGAGCGGCGCAACGCTGGGCTGGCGCTGGTCGGCGGTCTCAGCCGCCGGTCTTTATGTGCCGGGCGGGCTGGCCTCCTACCCGTCCTCGGTGCTGATGAACGCGATCCCCGCCAAGGTTGCGGGTGTGCAGCGGCTGGCCATTACGGTGCCGACCCCTGACGGGCAGATCAACCCGCTGGTGCTGCTGGCAGCCAGGGTCTCGGGCGTAGACGAGATTTACCGCGTGGGCGGTGCGCAGGCAGTCGCGGCGCTGGCCTACGGCACCGAAAGCATCGCGCCGGTGGACAAGATCACCGGCCCCGGCAACGCCTTTGTCGCCGCTGCCAAGCGGCGGGTATTCGGCAAGGTCGGCATCGACATGATTGCGGGCCCTTCGGAAATCCTGGTGATCGCAGACAAGGACAACAATCCGGACTGGATTGCGCTGGACCTGATGAGCCAGGCCGAACACGACGAAAGCGCCCAGTCGATCCTGATCACAGATGACGAAGCCTTTGGCCGTGCGGTGGCTGAGGCGGTGGAAAAGCGTCTGGAAACGCTTGAGCGCCGCGCCATTGCCGGTAGGTCCTGGAATGACTTCGGTGCTGTGATCACCGTGCGGGACCTGGATGAAGCGGCAGCGCTGTCGAACCGCATCGCGCCGGAACACCTGGAGCTGTGCGTCGCCGACCCGGTTGCTCTGAGTGAAAAGACCGTCCATGCCGGGGCCATCTTCCTCGGCCAGTACACCCCCGAAGCAATCGGCGACTACGTCGGCGGGCCGAACCATGTGCTGCCAACCGCGCGCTCTGCCCGGTTCTCCTCCGGCCTGTCGGTGATGGATTTCCTCAAGCGCACCACGCTGAGCCAGATGACCCCGGACTCGCTGCGCGCCATCGGCCCGGCAGCCGAGGTGCTGGCAAAAAGCGAAAGCCTGGAAGCGCACGGGCTGTCCGTAACTGCACGTCTGGATGCTCTGAACGGCTAAGGGAGTGGGGGGCGCTGCCCCTCTGCGCGTGCCGCGCATTCACCCCGGGATATTTGGGGCCAGATGAAAAGGGATCCGCGCCCCGGAGCCCGCCGGGGCGCTTCACCTGGCGCGGTCATCGGCGTCCCCGCCTGTACCGCTGGACCAGGGTTGCCAAGCTTGGTTAATGATCCGTTTCTTCATCTGGCCCTGGGGCTCCGCCCGTTCGCACCTGAAACGCTCCCCTGGAGCGTTTCTTGACCGGCGCTCACTCCCCGCCGGAGGCATCAAGTCATTTTTCCCGAAAAATGACGCAGATCTCAGTAATGCGAGGTATAGCCGCCGTCCACGGCCAGCACCTGCCCGGTGATGTAGGAGGCTGCGGGCGAAGCCAGGAACAATATGGCGGGCGCCAGCTCTTCCGGCTCCCCCCACCGGCCTATCGCGGTGGCGTTTCTGAGCTTCTCTGCAATTGCCGGGTCTGCTGCTGCGGCCATGTTGGGGGCGGTCTTGAAGAACCCAGGAGCAACGGCGTTTACAGTTATCCCTTGAGGGCCGAGTTCAGCTGCCAGCGCCTTTGTCATGCCGTTGATGCCAGCCTTGGCAGTGGTATAGGCCGCGTCGCCCGGTTGTGCGATGAGGCCCGCAATCGAGGAGATATTGATGATGCGACCCCAGCCCTTGGGGGCCATCTGTGCGGCGGCCATTTGCGCAAGGCGGAACGGCGAGACCAGATCGACCTCCCATAGCGATTGCAGGTCGGCACGGGTGAACTCCGGCAGGTTGCGGCGGTCGCGCTGGCCGACGTTGTTGACCAGAATGTCCAGGCCGCCTTCGTGCGCAATCGCTGCCATTGCCAAAGTGACAGCGCTTTCATCGGCGATATCCAGCACCAGCGGGCGGGCGGTTCCGGGCATCCGGGCAAGCGCGGCCTCTACCCGGTCCGTGCCGCGGCCGTTGATCCAGACCTCGGCCCCGGCCTCGGCCAGCAGCCTGGCGGCGGCAAAGCCGAGACCATCGGTGGAGCCTGTCACCAGCGCACGCCGGCCTTTGAGAGAAAACTGTTCAAGCGCTGTCATCTTTGCGGCCTCCTGCTGGCGGCAGGCTGGGCGCGGGGGCGTGGCCTGTCAAGCACTGCCGCAAACGGCCAGCATATTGACGCCCGCTGCTGCATTGCCCCGGGCACGGCGGTGCGATACTCATGGCCGGACGCCTCCGCGCATTTCAGAGACAAAAGACCCATGAGCCGCATCAGCCATATCGAACTGGACGACCGCAACCTGCCGCCCCCGACTCCCGAGATCGAGCAGGAGCGCAAGGTGGCGATATATGACCTGATCGAGGATAACAGCTTTGCGCTGCCGCAGAGGGAAGACCGTGATATTCCGGCCGGCCCCTATCATCTGGGGCTGGCGATCCGCGACAAGCGGCTGGTCTTTGATATCAACACCGAATCCGGTGAGAAGGCCGCGGAATTCCACCTGTCGCTGTCGCCCTTCCGGCAGGTGGTCAAGGACTACTACCAGATCTGCGAGAGCTACTTCACCGCGGTAAAAACCCTTCCGCCGAGCCAGATCGAAACCATCGACATGGCGCGGCGCGGCATTCACAACGAAGGCAGCCGGGTTCTGCAGGAACGGCTGGAGGGCAAGGCCGAGGTTGATACCGACACCGCCCGGCGCCTGTTCACCCTGATCTGCGTCCTGCACTTCGGAGGCTGACGCGTGGAGGAGCTGCCGCAGTCCGTTCTGTTCTGTTGCGACCACAATTCGGTCCGCTCTCCGATGGCGGAGGGCATCATGAAGAAATTCTACGGCACCGGCACCTACGTGCAGTCCGCCGGTGTCAAGAACGACATGGAGATCGACGGCTTCTCCATCGCGGTCTGCCAGGAGATCGATGTCGAACTGTCGCGGCACCGGTCACGCTCCTTTGACGAGATGGAGCGCTGGGGCGATGACCTGTCGTCTTTTGACCTGGTGGTGGCGCTGTCGCCCGCCAGCCAGCGCCGGGCGCTGGAGCTCACCCGTTTTTTTCACCTCGATGTCGAATATTGGCCGATTATGGACCCTACCGGGCTCGGCGAGACGCGTCAGGCCAAGCTAGATATCTACCGTCAAACACGGGATCAAATCATCCAGCACCTGAAAAACCGCTGGGGTGAACCGACGGAGAGAACATGACCGACACCATCGCGCGCTATTTCGCAGCCTTCAACGCCGGCGACACGGACACCATGCTGGACTGCCTGGACGAGCAGATCGCCCACCACGTCAACGAGGGCAAAATCCGCGTCGGCAAGGAGAAATTCGCGGAATTCTGCGCCCATATGAGCCGCTGCTACAAGGAAGAGCTGACCGATATGGTGATCTTTTCCAACGACGACGGCACCCGCGCGGCGGCGGAGTTCATCGTCAACGGCACCTACCTGGTAACCGACGAGGGCCTTCCGGAGGCCAACGGCCAGACCTACCGCCTGCCGGGCGGATCGTTCTTTGAACTGAAGGACGGCAAGATCTCCCGCGTCACCACCTATTACAACCTGGCGGACTGGATCGCCCAGGTTTCGGCAGGATGACGATCCTGGTCGAAGCTATGACCGGCGCGGCGCTGGATGCCGCGCTGGACGATGTGGCGCGCCTGCGGATCAAGGTGTTCCGCGCCTGGCCGTATCTCTATGACGGCGATCTGGCGTATGAGCGCGAGTACCTGCAAAGCTACCGCGACAGTGAACGGGCCGTGGTGGTCGGGGCCTTTGACGGAGACACCCTGGTCGGCGCGTCCACCGGTGCGCCGCTGGCGGACCACGCGGATGATTTCGCGGCGGCCTTCGAAGGCACTGGGATTGACCTGAACGACGTCTTTTACTGCGCCGAATCCGTGCTGCTGCCGGAATACCGAGGCCATGGCGTCGGCCACGGGTTCTTTGACGCGCGCGAAGCGCACGCCCGCAAGCACGGGTTCAGCAAAACCGCGTTTTGCGGGGTGCAGCGCCCGGCGGATCACCCGTTGCGGCCTGCGGGTTATGCGCCGCTGGATCCGTTCTGGCGCAAGCGCGGTTATGCGCCGCTGGAGGGCGCCATTGCGCATTTCTCCTGGAAGGATGTGGACCAGGCGGAGGAGACCCGCAAACCGCTGCAGTTCTGGATCCGGGATCTGTAAGTGTATCAGGCGCCACTCAGGGCGCCTGTTCTTTCTTTGGCTTTGCCTCTGTTGCCGCGCACGCGTGGTTACGCGGTTTCCTTAAACGCAAGCGCCAGCTTTTTATGGGACTCGGCATAGATTTTGAAGCTGGCATTGGCGGCCTTTAACCCGTCCTGAGCCTCTTTCAGCGAGGCGCCGGCAGAGATACGTTCCCGCTTTGCATAATCCAGTTTGAGATACTGCTGAAAAAGGCTGGTCAATTCTTTCAGCACCTTGGGCAAGCTGGATTTCAGGTTTTGCCCATGCAGAGGAAGCTTGTACTTCTTCTGGATCGCTGTCAGCCCGTTTTCGAACCGCTTGCCCAAGTCCGGAGCGATCTTCCCGTCGCCATTCCGCTGGGTCTCCAAACCTTTGATCAGTTTGTTCACATCCGCCGTGGCCAGCTTGATGTCTTTGGTCATCTCTTCGCAGGCCTTGGCCATGTTCTTGGCCCGCTTATCCAGATCGGCCAGTTCATCCAGCACCAGTTCCTGCTGTTTTTCCTGCTGCTTCTTGAATTTCTGAAGCTCTTTGTCGGTGTCCTGGCGCTGTTTTTCCTGTGCTGCCTCAGCCCTGGACGCATTTTTCAGAAGCCCCTGAGCTTCTTCCAACCGTTTCAGAACAACCTTGATGAAGGCAGCGCAGAATTTCTCCGTGTGGCTCTGCGGTTTGCCGCATTTTTTCTTGGCCTTGGCCAAAGCGCTGTCCAGCTTGTAGAACCAGTCAATGACGTGTTCCATCTCTTTCGGCGGCACACCGGACGGGTCGCCGGACGGGGGAACACCTCTGTCCTTGAGAGCTTTCAAGCATTTGGCCACACCGCTGCCCTGAACAAACGCAGAGCGGTGGTCCTGCCAGAATTTCACGGTGAAGCCTTTTTTCGGAATATCTTTAATGACTGAGCTAATGTTCTTGTCGTTCAATGTCGTGGACACGCCCTGTTCTCCTGCTTGTATTTTTTTGCCCGCTCCGGCAATTTAGGCATTTTCCTCCGTTGCTGTCGAGTTTGCACCGGTTGACCGGCGGCAGCCGGAGCCGCGTGTCCAGCCTTTGTCCTGCGTACGCTGCCGGAAATTGCGCCGCAGGGCTTGGCCCCGGGCGAAGGCCGCGCTAGCCATTGTTTGAAACTTGCGCTCGAAAGGCAGCCAGAACATGAAAATCGCTACCGCCGCCTACCCGCTCGGCTGGCTCGACAGCTGGGCGCAGTATGAAGACAAGCTCGCCGCCTGGGTGGCGGAAGCCGCCGGCAATGGCGCAGAACTGCTGGTGTTTCCGGAGTACGGCGCCATGGAGTTGTCGACGCTGGACGGCGCCGCGGTTGCGAGAGACCTGGAACAATCCATTCATTCCGTCTCCGAGAAAATGGAAGATGCCGCTGCGCTGCACATGAAACTGGCCGCTGAATACAGTGTGCATATCCTGGGCGCCTCCGCCCCAGTCAACAGCGGGCTGGCCCGGCCGGTGAACCGGGCGGAGCTCTACACGCCCGCAGGCAGGCGGGATCATCAGGACAAGCAGATCATGACCCGGTTTGAGCGCGAGGACTGGGGCATCATGGGCGGCGGGCCTCTCAAGATCTTCGACACCTCTTTGGGAAGAATCGGGGTGCTGATCTGCTATGACAGCGAATTCCCATTGCTGGGCCGCGCGCTGGCGGAAGCGGATGTGATTCTCGTTCCCTCCTGCACCGAGGCGCTGGCCGGCTACTGGCGGGTGCGTATCGGCGCCATGTCGCGGGCGCTGGAAAACCAGTGTGTGACTGCCATGGCCTCTATCGTTGGAGCCAATGAATGGTCCGAAGCTGTGGACATGAACACCGGCACCGGCGGCATTTTCGGCCCGCCGGACAAGGGCTTCCCCGGAACCGGTGTTCTGGCAGAGGGCACGCTGAACCAGCCAGGCTGGACCTATGCCGAGGCCGACTTGGACGCGATTGCCAATGTCCGGGCCGATGGCGGGGTGCTGAACCGGCTGCACTGGGAGGAGCAAATGCCGCGGGTAAAATCGGTCACAAAGGCCGCTCTTTGCTGATTGAGCCCTTGAAATATTGGAAAAATGACCCCATTTAAGCGCACGTCCCGCAGTTTGCGGGTTAACCCAATGATGGAGACAACATGGCCAAGGAAGATACGCTCGAATTTCCCGGTGTCGTGAAGGAACTCCTGCCTAACGCGACGTTTCGGGTCGAGCTTGAGAACGGCCATGAGATCATCGCACATACGGCAGGCAAGATGCGCAAAAACCGCATCCGTGTTCTGGCTGGCGACAAGGTCCAGGTGGAAATGACCCCCTATGACCTGACCAAGGGACGGATCAACTACCGCTTCAAGTAAGCCGTTGATCTGGAAAAAATATCAAGGCCCGGCACTCTGCCGGGCTTTTGTTTTGAAGCGGCCTGGCGGCCGCTGCCTCCGGCGGGAGTATTTCTGGAAAGATGAAAGAGCGGGCCGCTCTTTTCACGCTGCCAGTTTTCGCCGTATTACAGGCGCAAACCGGTAAGAGGGCCAAGGCATGGCATTTATCCTGGGATCTGGCAGTCCGCGGCGGCTGCAATTGCTGGCGCAGCTTGGGGTGCATCCTGACGCGGTGCGCCCGCCGGAAATTGACGAAACGCCGCTGAAAGGCGAACTGCCGCGGGCCTATTGCGCCCGGGTCACGCGGGAAAAAACCAAAGCTGTCCCTGCGGGGGCGGACGATGTTGTTCTCTGCGCTGACACAACCATTGCCCTTGGGCGCCGTATCCTGGGCAAGCCGCGCGATGCCGGCGAGGCGGCAGAGTTCCTGCTGGCCCTCTCCGGCCGCCGCCACCGGGTGATCACCGCCGTTGCCGTCCGCCGCGGAGACCGCGTCTGGGAGAAAGACGTGGTCAGCCAGGTGAAGATGAAAAACCTCTCCGACGAGGAGCTGAACGCCTATCTCGCCACCGGCGACTGGGAGGGCAAGGCCGGCGCCTACGCCATCCAGGGACCCGCAGGCGCTTTCATTCCCTGGATCAGCGGCTCCTTTACCGGCATCGTCGGTCTGCCGCTGTCCGAGACCGCAAACTTGTTGCGCGCAGCCGGTCTGCCGCTCTATCAGGAGGCCGCCGCATGAAGGGCCGCACCATCATTCTCGACCACATCCAGGACCGCGAAGCCGCTGCGCTGATGGTGGACGGCAAGCTGGAGGACTTCCTGGTCGAAAGCGACGCCCCTGCCCCCGGCACCATCTACCGCGCCCGCGCTGACCGGCCGGTCAAGGGCCAGGGCGGCATGTTCCTGACAACCCCGGACGGCCCAGCCTTCCTGCGTCAGGTCAAAGGGCTGGCACCGGGCCAGATGATCCTGGTGCAGGTGTCCGGTTACGCCGAGCCGGGCAAGGCCATTCCGGTGACCCAGAAGCTTTTGTTCAAGAGCCGCTATGCTATTGTCACGCCGGAGGCACCCGGCCTGAACATCTCGCGCAGCATCCGCGATGAGGAGGAGCGCGACCGGCTGCTGGAGATTGCCCATGAGGAAATGGGCGAGTCGGGCTATGGCCTTATCCTGCGCTCTGCCTGCGCCGGGGCAGACGGCGAAGAGATCGCCGAAGACGTTGCCGCCATGGCGGCCTTGGCGGCGCAGGTGATGCAGGATGAAGGCTCCGAGCCGGAGGTTCTGGCCGAAGGCGACACCCCGCATCTGCTGGCCTGGCGGGACTGGGCCGATCCTGCGGATGTGGAGCGTGATCCCGGCGGGTTTGAACGCCTGGGCGTGCTGGATGCGCTGGACGTTGCACAGGGTATCCGCGAGCCGCTGCCGGGCGGCGGCTTCCTGTTCATCGAACCGACCCGCGCCCTGGTGGCAGTGGATGTGAACACCGGCTCTGACACATCGCTCGCGGCGGGTGTGAAGGCCAATATAGCGGCTGCCAAAGCCCTCCCCCGCGCGTTGCGGGTGCGCGGCCTTGGCGGCCAGATCGTGCTGGACCTGGCCCCGATGCCAAAGAAGGACCGCCGCGGATTTGAAACCGCCATGCGGGCTGCCTTCCGGGCGGATTCTGAGGAAACCGTTCTGGCCGGCTGGACCAATCTTGGCCATTACGAATTGCAGCGCAAACGCGGCCGGCCCTTGCTGCAGGAGGTGCTGAAATGAGCTGTCCTATCTGCGGCGGGGAATCGCAAAAGAGCTACCGGCCGTTCTGCTCCAAACGCTGCGCGGATATCGATCTCGGCAAATGGCTGAACGGTGCATATTCGGTGCCGAGCCAGGAGCCGGAAGACATTGAAAATGCTTTGGAAGTAGCGGAACGCATCCGCGCTCAAGACGGGAAACCGCACCAAACCCGACATTAGATATTTTCTTTCAAAAACCCTCTGGACACCGCCGCGCCCACAGCATAGAAGGCCCACACCCAAGGCAAACAGCCTTCCCGTGCCCGGGTAGCTCAGGGGTAGAGCAGTGGATTGAAAATCCTCGTGTCGGTGGTTCGATTCCGCCCCCGGGCACCATTACTTCAGATAACACATTAGTTTTGCTCCAGCTTTTTGCACGTGCAAGGAGCCGTAGACCATGTCGGAGACCATTTCGCCTGCGTTCACCTTCGTGAAGGATGGCGTTTTCTACTTCAAGCGGGCGGGCATCAGCCACCGCGAGGGCATTGGCCAAGCCAAGGACTACGCCGAACGTCTCGGATCACGCTTTGCCTACGCCTCGAACGGGTTGGGTTGGTATACACTTCTCATATGGGCTCGGTTGGGCCAAAGATTCCGAAAATCGAACTACAACGATCAAACACCTCCGGAAGGGGCTGGCGATCTACAAGATCCCTCGCAGCCCCTACTACTACATCCGCTTCAGAGACCCCTGGCAGGGAAATACTGAGCTACCCCCCTGAAATTTGGACACTGACGTAAGCTACGATTTGCTGTCTGCTGATCTTCGACGAAGAGGAGATCAGAGATGTCGAAACAGAAGAACCATTCGCCTGAATTCAAGGCCAAGGTTGCGCTTGAAGCTTTGAAGGGCGAGCGGACGGTCGCAGAGCTGGCAAGCCAGTTTGGCGTACACCCGGCGATGATCCATAGCTGGAAGCGGGCTCTTCTGGAGGGCGCGTCTGGCGTGTTCGAGCGCGGCGGCAGGAAGCCCCAAGAGATTGACGAAGAACAGGTCAAAGAGCTGCACGCTAAGATTGGGGAGCTGGCCGTTCCAACGATTTTTTGTCACGAAAGCTCAAACTGTGGATCGGCAGGTGAGACGGAAAATGATCGAGCCTGCCAATGCCAATCTGCCCATTGGCAAGCAGTGCAAGCTGCTGTCGATCTCGCGGTCGTCGTTCTATTTTCAACCCAAAGGCAAGACAGCTCTGAACCTGATTTTGATGCGTCGGATCGACGAACAGTTCCTGGAAACGCCGTTCTTCGGTGTGCGGCAAATGACTTAGCATCTGCGCAATGAGGGTCATTTGGTGAACGAAAAGCGGATCAGGCGGCTGATGAGGGTGATGGGGCTCATGCCGATCTACCAGAAGCCAAACACCAGCAAGGCGGCGAAGGGACACAAGACCTACCCGTATTTGCTACGTGGTCTGCGGGTGGGGCGCCCGAACTAGGTCTGGGCGGCAGGCATCACCTATCTGCCGATGCGCAAGGGGTTCCTGTATCTGGTGGCGATCATTGACTGGCACACGCCCAAGGTGCTGGCTTGGCGCATCTCGAACACGCTGGAAGCGGACTTCTGTGTCGAGGCGCTGAACGAGGCCATCCACAAGTTCGGCCCGCCCGAGATCATGAATACAGATCAGGTCAGCCAGTTCACGTCCTTCGCCTGGACGGGCAGGCTGCGGCGATCCGGTGTGCGCATCTCGATGGATGGCAAAGGCCGGTTCCTCCCCTCTCGGGACATTGCTTCGCAATGCCCTGCCGGGCAGTGGATCAACATCTTCGTGGAACGCCTGTGGCGGAGCCTGAAATACGAGTGCGTCTCCTTGCATGCTTGGGAGACCGGATCGGAAGCCAAGTCGGGTGTCGGCAGATGGATCGAGTTCTACAACCGAAAACGCCCACATTCCGCCCTTGGCGGCAAGCCTCCCGCCATGGTCTATTGGCTGAGAAAAAATGAACCCCAAACCAATCAGCAGGAGCAGAAAGTAGCTTAAACTACACCAGATCCTGTCCAAACATTGGGCAGTAGCTCACTTACCCCCGCTTCGCTTGCAGCTAACCAGCAGCTTGCTTCTGGCCTGAAATCCACACTTCGACGACAGCATGTGCCTGGTTTCTAATTGCAATGAAGCAAGACTTCACAACGAAGCCTCCTTTTCAGCATTTCTTCCTCATGCGAGCTTCACGGCTGTGGTTCGTCTTGGCTGTCGCAAGCATGCTGCAGATCTTGAGCAAAAAGCTCCACAGCGTGCCGGAGGACATGAACACGTCGGGTTGCGAGATAGAACGCCGAATACCATCGCATTTGACTGTTCCTGATTTCCCGGAACTTGCCTTCCTCGACGCGCCTGCGCGCAAAATGCGTCGGCAATGGCCCCAGAAAATGCCCCGTTTCGATGAGCATCGCCATGGCTTCCATGTTGGCCACGACTGCTTTGGGCTCAGGCGATCCAAGATCAGGCGACACCAACATGTCGTAGGACCGCTGGCATAACTGATACTGCCCGATAGCTTCGAGGCTGATTTCACTGTCCGGCTCTTTGAACAACGGGTGCCCTTGCGCACAGTAGAGCCTGTGTTCCTCACTGCACAGTTCGGAGTATTCCAGCTCGGGCACCTGGCTGCGGAATGGTGCCACGGCAGCGTTCAATTCACCGCTGATCAGCTGCTGAGTCAGGTCCATGGGAGAAGCAACCACGATTTCGATCCTGACCTCATTCGGGCGGGCCAGGAACCGCTGCAGGGCATTCACCAGTTTCAGGCTAGGGAGACTGTCGATTGCATCCACGATGCCAATCCGCAGATCCCCGGCTATCGTATTCCGCAGCTCCAGCAGTTCGGCGTCGAAGTCCCGGGCGCTTCGCAGAATGTCGCGGGCCTTCTGATAGGCGATCTCGCCGCGCTCCGTCAGACGGAAGCCGCTGCGCCCGCGTTCACAGATCCGGTAGCCAAGCGAGGTTTCCAGGTCGCGGATACGGATGCTGATGGCAGATTGAGTGACGCCGAGCGCGTATTGCGCATCAGAAAACCCACCGCATTCAACCACGGTGACAAATGTCTCCAACAGCGTGTTGCGCAGCAGTTTCATGACACGGCTCTTATGTGGTTGGTGCGGAATTACATGAAATTCTCTTATGCAAAGATAATCAATGTAATATTTTTCAACGCTTGGCTTCATGCTGTGGTGCCTCCCAGCCCCATTAACCATGCCAACTGGGAGGAGACCCGCATGGCCCTTAGCTTGAAGAACCTGAAAACCACCGCCGCCGCCGCGCTGCTGAGCCTGGCGCCCGCAGCCGTCTTTGCGGAGGACTGGAAATTCGCCATCGAGGAGATTCCGGGATCGATCATGGACGCCTATGCACAGGAGTTCAAAAAGCGCATTGAGACGGCCACCGGTGGCGATGTGACCGTGACCATCTATCCGATGGGCACACTGGGCACTCCGACGGAGACAGTTGAACAGGCAGCGGATGGCATCATCCAGCTGACCAATGTCTCGATCGGCAACCTGGGCACCATCGTGCCGGAGAGCCAGGTGTTCCTGCTGCCCTATCTGTTGCCGTCCGGTGCGGAGGCGGTGTCAAAGGTTCTCAGCGGTTCTGAGACCATCTATGGCCCGCTGAATGAGGACTTCCAGAAGCGCGGCCTGGAGATCATGACCATGTACTCCGAAGGTCCGCAGGTCTGGACCACCAACCGCGAGATCCGCACGCCGGAGGACTTCGAGAACTTCAAGATGCGTGTGATGGTGTCGCCGATCCTGCTGGAGACCTACAAAAACATGGGCGCGAGCCCGACCCCGCTGCCGTTCGGAGAAGTGTTCGGCGCGCTGCAATTGGGCGCGGTGGACGGCCAGGTGAACCCGATCCCGACCATCGAGGAGATGAAGTTCTACGAGGTCACCAGCCATCTGATCTGGGCCGGCGAGCAGGAATTGGTGACCACCGTGGTCGCAGGCTCCGACTGGTTTGCCACCCTGAGCCCGGACCGCCAGCAGCTGGTGCGCGACACGATGGCGGGTATGACCAGCTACATCGACGGCGTGGTCGCAGACTTCAACCAGCAGCGCCTGGACGTGATCAAGGACGCCAAGCCGGACATTGGCCTGGTGGTGCTGACCGAGGAAGAGCGTGATGCCTTCCGTGCCCGCTCAGGCGATACTGCCGCGGCCTATGTCGAGACCGCAGGCGCCCGCGGCCAAGAGCTGCTGGACGCGCTGCAGGCTGAGCTGGCGGGCAACTGATCCCGCTTCCGGCCCCGCGCGGATCTGTGCGGGGCCAATCCAAGGGAGGATATCATGCCACATGCCAAACCCGCTCCCTTCGGCCTTCTGGGCAAGATTGACGGTGCCATTGGCCGTGCCGAAGTCTGGATCCTGGGCTGGGGGATCATCCTGATGGCTGGCAACACCATCGCCAATGTCTTCGGCCGCTACGTGTTCAACCAGTCGATCTATTTCTCCGAGGAGCTGAACGAGTTCCTGATCATCATCGTCACCTTCATGGGGCTCGGCTATGCCACCCGAAAGGGCATCCATATCCGCATGTCGGCGATTTATGACGCGCTGCCAGCGAAGATGCGCAAAGGGCTGATGGTGGTGATCGCTGCAACCACGGCGGTGATGATGGGACTGCTGGCCTGGTACGCGTTGGAATACGTGCAGAAGGTCGCCAGCCGAGGCCGCATCACGCCGGCGCTGCAGCTGCCCCTGTATCTCACCTACGTTTGGGTGGTGGCCGGGCTGGCGCTGACCGCGCTGCAGTACCTGCTGACCGCGCTGCGCAACCTGAATTTTACGGAAGCCGAAATCTATGTCTCCTACCTGGAGGTGGACAGCTACGAAGACCCGGAAACCGCCGCGGCCATCCAGCGCTATGAAGAGGCCGGCACCACAAACACCGGGAAAGGGGAAAAGTCATGACCGAACTGATGCTTGCCGTGATGATCCTGCTGCTGCTTGCAGGGTTCCCGATGAAGATGCCGCTGATCTCGGCTGCTGTTCTGGGCTTCCTCGTCTACTTCCCGGACATGAGCCTGCAGATCCTGGTGCAGCAGATGATCGGCGGCGTGAAACCTGCGGCGCTGATTGCAGTGCCGATGTTCATCCTGGCCGCCGATATCATCACCCGCGGCCATTCCGCCAACCGGCTGATCGACGTGGTGATGAGCTTCATGGGCCATATCAAGGGCGGGCTAGCGATCTCGGTCACCTCGGCCTGCGCGCTGTTCGGCGCGGTTTGCGGCTCCACCCAGGCCACTGTGGTGGCAATCGGCGGCGCAATGCGGCCCCGGATGCTGAAATCCGGCTACAAGGACAGCTTTGCCATCGGACTGATTGTGAATGCCGCTGACCTGGCCTATCTGATCCCGCCGTCGATCGGGATGATCATCTATGGCGTGGTCTCGGGCACCTCGATCTCTCAGCTGTTCATCGCGGGCATCGTGCCGGGATTGCTGATCGTGGTGCTGTTCTCGGCCTATTGCATGGTCTACGCCTACCGCCATGACATTCCCGTGCTGCCGCGCGAGGGCTGGGGCCAGCGCTTTACCGCCATGCGCCGGGCGCTGTGGCCGATGGGCTTTCCGGCGATCATCGTGGGCGGCATCTACGGCGGGGTGTTCTCGCCGACCGAGGCTGCCGCGATCTGCGTGCTTTACGCTGCGGTGCTGGAGGTGCTGATCTTCCGCTCGGTCCGCTTGCGCGACCTCTGGGACATTGCGCTGTCAACCGGCGCGATCACCTCGGTTGTGTTCATCCTGATCGCGGCGGGCGCGGCCTTCAGCTGGACGCTGAGCTTTGCCCAAGTGCCGCAGCAGATCATCGCCTCGCTGGGACTAGATGAGGCCGGGCCGCTGATGGTGCTTGTGGCCGTGAACCTTGCCTTTTTCCTAGGCTGCATGTTCGTCGACTCGATTGTGGTGATCCTGATCCTGGTGCCGATCTTTGCGCCGATGATCAAAGCCGCCGGCCTCGACCCGGTTCTTGTCGGCGTGCTGATCACCCTGCAGGTCGCCATCGGTGCCGCAACCCCGCCGTTTGGCTGCAACCTGTTCACCGCCATCGCTGTGTTCCGCCGCCCCTTTGTCGAGGTGGTGCGGGGCGTGCCGCCCTTCCTCGTCATCCTCTTGATCGTGACCGGCCTGCTGGTCGCCTTCCCGCAAATCGCCCTGTTCCTGCCGGAACTGGCCTATCGTTAAGAAAAACGGAGAATCAACATGTCTGGACACGGTTACGAATCCGGCCGCCTGAACCTGCCATTTGTCGGCATCGCCACCTTCGGCAAGAAACCCTATGTGGAGGATTGGGACAGCATCGACGCCGACGTTGCGATCCTGGGCGCCCCGTTTGACTTCGGCTGCCAGTTCCGCTCCGGCGCGCGGTTCGGCCCAAGGGCGGTGCGCGAGGCCTCGACACTGTTCAGCTTCGGCCATGCCGGCGCCTATGATCACGAGGATGACGCCACCTATCTGGGCGCGGACGTGCGGATCGTCGATCTGGGCGATGCCGACATCATCCACACCAAGACCGAGGAGAGCCACGCCAATATCGAATACGGTGTGAAGAAGATCCTCGATGCAGGCGCCCTGCCCGTCACCATCGGCGGCGATCATTCGATCAACATCCCCTGTATCAACGCCTATGCCGAGGACTGTGCCAAGAACGGCCCGATCCATGTGATCCAGATCGACGCGCATTTGGACTTCGTAGACGAGCGCAAGGGCGTCACCGACGGCCACGGCAACCCGATGCGCCGCGCGATTGAGAAGGACTACGTCAGCGGCATGACCCAGCTGGGCATCCGCAACGTGTCCTCGACCGCCAAGGAAGGCTATATCGACGCCCGCGAGCGCGGCTCAGATATCCTGTCGGTGCGCCAGGTGCGCAAGCTGGGCACAGAGGCGGTGCTTGAGCGCATCCCCCAAGGCGCGCGTTACTACGTGACCATCGACATCGACGCCTTCTGCCCGTCAATCGCGCCTGGCACCGGCACCCCGAGCCACGGAGGTTTCCAGTACTACGACGTGCTGGAAATCCTGCAAGGGCTGAGCAAACGCGGTGATGTCGTTGGCATCGACCTGGTCGAGGTCGCCCCGGCCTATGATCCGGCGGAAAGCACCCAGATCCTGGCCGCGCAGCTTCTGCTGAACTTCATCGGCTTCATCTTCCACAACAGGAAATAAGTCTCCTCCCCTGCGCTTGCACCCGCAGGCGCAGTGTAAACCTGGTGCGTTTTGAGCAGCGCATCAGGTTTCTTTTTTCGGCGGACAGCTGCTGCTGCCGGCAATGCGATACCGCAACCGCCTTGGGTCAAGACGACGGCAAGGCAGGCATCCCTGACGCCCCGGCCTTTTTCCCCTTCAACCCTGGCAAACCGCCGCCGCTTGCAGCGGAACACACCGTCACATACGGTCTGTCCTGGCTAAGCTGCGCGAACCGGAACATGAAAGCACCCCGCCCGACGACATTCCCATCCGCTGCCGCCCTGCGCTTGCTGGGCGGCTGGGTGCTGTTGTTGATCGTTGCGCTCGGGCTTTCAGCCCTGCTGGAGCGCCAGAAGCTGCTGTCCGAGCTGCAAACCGAAGCGCATATTCTCCACCGCCTCGCCTCGCAGCGGGCCGATCAGCACGATGCGCATCTGACGTCTCTTTCCGCGTTGGCCACCGCCGGAGAGGACGCGCGGCGGGATCTGTTTCTAGACGTCGGCGCCAGCATCTTGCGGTTCTACCCGCGGATCAGCGCTATTGATCTGGTGCCCTTGGACGGCAGCAGCTACCTGACCAGCCGCACCGGCCTGCCTGAAGAAACCATCGCGCTGATCCAGCGGTCCGCCCGGGAGACAAACGGGCAGCTGATGCTGGCACCCGCCCCCGGCGCGCCCGGAGGTTACCTGCTTGTGAAGCGGAGTCCGAACACCGACAACGCGCGTTTCGGGCTTGCACTGCAGATCGATGCACAGGCGCTGCTGGCCTCCGACAGCAGCTTCTGGTCACGCCCGTCGGTGTTGCGAAACCTGCACTTGCCCGATGGAACCGCCTTGATGGGCGGCGGCCCAGCCGCAGGCGTGCAATTCGAAAAAACCCTCGGCAGTGCCTCGCAGCCGCTGGTCTTTGCGGCTGGAATATCGCCCAGTCTGGCTGACCTGCTGCCACCGGGCCGCCTGCTGGCCGCAGCAGTGCTCGCCACCGTCCTGTACCTGCTCTCTGTTCTCGGCCTTCGCCAGCTGTTTCGGGCGCGGCAGGCGGAAACCCAGGCCCGGCTGAGCGCCCAGGACGCCCGCCTCGCCCATGCCTCGCGGGTCAACACCCTGGGCGAGATGGCCAGCGGCATGGCGCATGAACTGACCCAGCCGCTCACAGCGATCCTCAGCCAGGCCCAGGCCGGGCGGCATTTGGCAGCGCGCGGCGACCCCGATCAGCTTGCCCAGGTGTTCGATGGCATCGCAGGACAGGCAAAGCGCGCTTCGGCCATTCTCGGCCGCCTGCGCAATTGGACCCGGCCGCGCCAAGGCCGCGCCGCACCGGTCCAGGTGCAAGAGGCGGTAAGGAGCGTCGAACTGCTGCTGCGCCCGGAGGCGGAGCGCGCGGGAATCCAGCTGAAAGCCGGCCCGGTCCCGCCTTCGCTGATGGTCCGCGCCGATCCGGTCGAACTGGAGCAGGTCCTGTTCAACCTCGTGCGCAACGCCATCGAGGCCGCCTCGCAGGGCGGTGAAAAGCGCGTCTCTCTCACAGCTCAGCGCAGCGGCAGCGACGTTCTGATCGAAGTGGCAGACAGCGGCCCGGGGGTGCCCGCAGACATTCGCCCGCGGCTGTTTGAACCCTTCGTGACCGGCAAGCCGGGCGGCACCGGCCTCGGGCTTGCGTTGTGCCAAAGGCTGTCCGAACGCATGGGCGGCGACCTGTCGCTCGCACTGGATACGGCTGAGACCGTTTTCCGCTTGCGCCTGCCGGAGGCACAGGCCTTGACAGCGGAGGCCGCGGAATGAGCTGCCCGGTGTACCTGGTGGATGACGACGACGCGGTGCGCGAAGCGCTGTCGCTGCTGCTGCTGACCGTCGGCATCGAGGTCCGCAGCTTTGCCGCACCGGAGGCGTTTCTCAGCGCTTTGGGCACGCTGCCGCCGGGATGTCTGATCCTCGACATCCGGATGCCGGTGATTTCCGGGCTCAAGCTGCAGGAGCAGCTGCGCGCGACCGGCGTGGACTGGCCGGCTGTTGTCATCAGCGGCCATGGCGATATCGAGGCCTGCCGCCGCGCCTTCCGCGGCGGCGCCATTGATTTTCTCTGCAAGCCGGTGGACGAGCAGGACCTGATCGACGCTATCCAGCGCGGCCAGGCGGAACTGGAGCGCAGCCGCCGCCAAGTCTCTGAAGCCAGCGAGGCCCAGCGCCTGCTGGCCCGGCTTACGGGCCGTGAAACAGAAGTTCTCGAGATGATCTCCAAGGGGCTGACCACACGGCAGATTGCAGAGGTGCTGGACTTGTCGCCCCGCACCGTCGACAGCCACCGCGCCGCCATCGGCACCAAGGCCGGAACGACCTCCGCCGCTGAGCTGACCCGGCTCTGGCTGGAGGGGCACGGCACTCCGTAGAACTACCGAGACCGCTGCAAGCTCTACCAATTCCCGGGCATTGCCCGCGCCGCTAGGGTTCTTCCATCAGAACTGAAGGAAGACCGCAATGATCCGCAAACTGACCCTCGCCGCTGCCCTGCTGGCCCCCGTTTCCGGTGCCGCGCAGGAGCTGCCCACCGCCCCCTACCTGCCGCTGGACATGGCCCAGACTGCCGCGCAGGCCGCGGTTGAAGCCTGCGCCGCCGAAGGCCACAATGTCAGCGTCGCCGTCGTCGCCCGCAGCGGCGTGACCAAAGTGATCCTGCGCGCCGACAACGCAGGCCCGCACACCGTCGGCAGCAGCACCGGCAAGGCCTTCACCTCGGCCAGCATGGGCCGCGATACCGCCGGGCTGGCCGGCTTCATTGGCAGCAACCCGCAAAATGACGGGCTGCGCGATATGGACAGTCGGCTGGTGATCCAGGCCGGCGGCATGCCGATCCGCATCGGCGGTGCACTGGTCGGCGGCATCGGTGCAGGCGGAGCACCCTCGGGTGACATCGATGCAACCTGCGTCCGCGCCGGCCTGGACGCCATCGGCGCCGAGTAAAGGATTTGCAAAAGCCTGCGGCCGGCCCGTTCGGGGCGGCCGCATATCAAGGAGGTTCAAGACAATGCTGCGCACACTCCTGGGTCTGCTCCTGCTGGCTGCCGGCACCGCCGCAGAGGCACAGACGCCGCCCTCACCCGCCGATATCGCAGACTACGAAGGCCTGCACCGGGCAGCGCACGAAGGCAACGCCGCTGCCATCCGCGACCTTGCCGCTGCGGGGGCTGATCCCAATGCCCGCGACCGGGCCGGACGGACTCCGGCGCATGTTGCCGCCTTCGCGTCCAACGATGCGGCGCTGCGGTCCCTGGCCGAAGCCGGAGCCGACATGAATGCGCTGGAAGGCCGGGTCTATGACGTCCTGACCATTGCCGCGGTTGCGGATGACCCCGAAATGGTCTCGCTGGCGCTGGAGCTGGGCAATGATCCTGGCCTGACCACCAGCATTTATGACGGCACCGCCTTGATCGCTGCGGCCCACCTGGGGCACCACGAGGTCGTTCGGCGCCTGATCGCCGGCGGCGCACCGCTGGATCACGTCAACAACCTGGGCTGGACCGCGCTGATGGAGGCGGTGGTGCTGGGTGACGGCGGGCCGGATCATATCGCAACCGTGCAAGCGCTGGTCGAGGCCGGAGCCGATGCCGGGATTGCCGACTTTGACGGTGTCACCCCGCTCCAGCATGCCGAAGCCCGCGGCTTCGCGGAGATAGCCGGCATCATCCGTGCCGGGGCGCATTAACTGACAGGCAAGGGCCAACCTGCTCATCTGCAGCGCCGGCGCGGCCCTCGTCCCATGGCTGCCTCGGGGAGCGTCGTGAGCTACCCATTATTGGCAAGGATGTCTCTGAGTGCGGTCCGGCAGCGTTCCAGTTCCGCCTCAAGATCACGCTGCACCGGCGGCGCTTCGTCAAGCTGCCCGTCACGCCCCACATTCTCCAGCCGCCGCGCGGCTTCGGCAACCTGGGTAGCACCCACAACGGCTGCTGACCCTTTGAGCGTATGCGCCGCACGCCGCAGGTCTTCGGCATTTCCGTTGCGGCGAGCGGTTTCAATGTCGGCTGCCAGCTGCGGGGCTTGCGACAGAAACAGTTCCGCCATCTCCCGTAGCAGCCCTTCGTCGCCCAGCCTCCCAAGGGCGGCCTGCCAGTCAACCGGTTGCACATCAGCGGGGGCATCAGCAACCGCGCCGGCTGGTTCTGCCTCCGGCAGCTCCGTTGCTGGCGGGGACTGCCGGGGAACCGCGCCGCGGGTTGCCTGTTCAACGGCCCCCAGCAGGCCCTCAGCGCGGAACGGTTTGCCAACAAAATCGTCCATCCCGGCATTGGCGCAGCGCTCGCGGTCCGCGGGCGTCACGCTGGCGGTGCAGGCGATAATCGGCAAGCGGCCGCCCTCTGCCTGCTCACGGGCACGGATCGCTTTCGCGGCAGCCACACCGTCCATTACCGGCATGTGCATATCCATCAGCACCAAATCGTATGTCTTGCGCGCCGTGGCGTCGACCGCCTCCTGACCGTTTTCGGCCAGGTCCACGCTGTGCCCGCGCCGGGTTAAAAGATCGATTGCGACCTTCTGATTGACCGCGCCATCCTCGGCCAGCAGGATTTTCAACGGTGTAACGCCCGCCTCAGTTGCGGCGGCCTGAGGTGCAGCTTCGCGCACCTGGGTGCCAATTGCCGCAAGGATGGCGTTCAGCAGGTCGGACTGCTTCACAGGCTTGACCAGCATCCGGTGAATTTTCAACTCTCGCAGGCGCGCTTCGCCGCCTGAGTAACCAGCGGAAGACATGATCAGAATGCGCATTGCATCCAGCGCCGGGCGTTCGCGGATTTTCGCGGCCAGCGCCATGCCGTCCATTTCCGGCATCATCAGGTCAAGCAGTGCCAGCCGCGGCTGGGTGCCGCGGGAGATCATTGCATCCAGACGTGCTAGCGCATCCGCCCCGCAGTCTGCCAGCACCGGCGTCATGCCCCAATTCTCCAGAACCTCCGCCTGTATCTTGCGGTTGGTCGCGTTGTCATCGGTGACAAGCACCGGCATGCCATGCAATTCCTTGGGCACTGCCGCCCGCGGCAGGTCGTCCTCGCTGGCCAGCCCCATCTTCACGGCAAACGAAAACGTGCTGCCCTTGCCTGGCACGCTCTCCAGCGTCATTTCCCCGCCCATCTTGCGGGCCAGCTGGGCCGAGATCGCGAGGCCTAGACCGGTTCCGCCATATTGCCGGGTGGTTGAAGTGTCGGCTTGGCCGAAAGCTTCGAAGATTTTGTCCTGCTGTTCCTTTGGAATGCCGATGCCAGTATCGCGCACTTCGATTTGCACCGTCACTCCAGTTTCGCTGAGGCCTGCCAGCCGGGTATCGACCACCACCTCGCCTGCCTCGGTGAACTTGATGGCGTTGCCGACAAGGTTGACGATAATCTGGCGCAGGCGTGTCGGATCGCCGACCAGCCGGTCGGGAACCTCTGGAGGGATGTGATGGGCCAGTTCCAGCCCTTTTTCACCCGCCCGCACGGCCAGTGTCTGCAGGGTATCGCCCAAGAGATCGCGCAGCCGGAAGGGGGTGGCCTCCAGCTCCAGCCGGCCGGCTTCGATCTTGGAGAAATCCAGAATGTCATTGATGAGATTCAGCAAGGTGTCGCCTGACCGCATGATGATCCGGGCATACTCGCTCTGCTGCGGCGTGAGGTCAGTTCCGCAAAGCAGCTCTGCCATACCGATCACCCCATTGAGAGGTGTGCGGATTTCATGGCTCATGTTTGCCAGGAACTGGCTCTTGGCGACGCTTGCCTGCAGAGCCGCATCGCGCGCCGTTTCCAGCTCAGCATGAGAGCGCCGCAGTTCCCCGGTGCGCTGTTCTAGTTCGGCCGTGCGGGCGGCAACCAGCTCTTCCAGCCGGCTGCGGTGCTTTTGCAATTCGGTAATATCTGTGTAGGCGCTGACGGTGCCGCCATCGCGGGTCTTGTGCTCGCTGATCCAGAGCCAGCGCCCTGTGGTGTGATGCACGGCAATGGGCTTGCCCGGGTTTCGGTGGACGGCCAGACGGTTTTCAATCCATTCCTCCTCACCGACATCCCCAGTCGAAACCAGCCCCGCTCTGAATACCGCGTGCAGCACATCCTCGAACGTCATCCCCGGTTCCAGCTTTTCCACCTGCGGAAAGAATTTCTCCCGGAAAACCGAGTTGAACAGGACCAGCCTGTCCTCGGCATCGTAAAGGACAAACCCCTCTTCGACCGACTCGATCGCATCCTCCAGCTGCGTTCTGGCATATTCGGCCCGTGCGCGCGCTTCTTGCACCTCGGCTTCGGCACGCTGCCGCGCAACCACAATGCCCAGCTGCGTTCCCACCTGTGCCATTACATCCTGCAAAGCAGGGTTCTTCTCTTCCACGCGGCTCGAGAAAAACTCCAGCACCGCAACGACACGCCCGCCATGCGTCACGGGGAAGCCGGCTCCGGTTTTCACCCCGATTTCCTTGGCCAGTTTGGCGCGCGGAAAATTGGGATCGCGGTTCACATCCGGAATCCAGGCCACTTCACCGCTGCTGAACACCCGCCCAGGCAGGCCGGAGCCGGGTGCAAAACGGGTTGCACAGGTCACCTTGCGGAAAGTTTGAAAGGCATCGGGATCCGCCAGATGCCAGATATCCGACGGCGCCAGGTCGCCTGCCTCTTCGTCGTAAAGGTAGACATGCCCGACCGGCCAGCCGGTGTGCGTGCAGATCTCATCCAGCGCAACCCGGAAGGCATCGCTGATGCTCTCCGCTTCATTGGCAGCCCGGGTGATTGTCTGGTTGCACTTCAGCAGCGCCGAGCTTTCCCGCAGCGAGGCCTCGGCGCGGCTGCGTTCGGCGATCTGGCGGCTGAGGGATATCAGGAAGGCAACCAGGATGGCTGTCACCGCCAAGCCGCCTGCCAATGCAATGCTCGCATCGGACGGCCATGCCTTGGGCCGGAAACCCTCCCCCGGGACTGCCAGAAATGTCCAGCTCCGCCCACGCAGTTCAAATTCGGCTGTATGGCTTAGACCAGCCGCGGCAGCCAAGGCGGCCGGATCAGCAATGCGCCCTTGCTCTGCATTGCCGTCTGCCTGTCTGTCCGGCAAATGGAAGCTTTCACCAGTTGCACCGTCGGCCAGATAGACCTCAACTCCGTCTCCGGGAAAACTGTCCAGCGCATCCTTCAGGACATCGCTCACCCGCAGAATCACGGCCACTACACCCTGCAGCTCTTCGCGGCGCAGCGCGGGGCCGGAGCGGGTGAAATACGGGGCGGCAATAGCAATACGAGACTGCCCGGCGGTCAGGCCCGGCATAGTGATATGCGGGCTGGCCACGGCGCCGCCGCCGTCACGGGCCTGCTCGATCACCTTTAGGAACACCGGGTCGGACGCCAGATCATATCCAAGGGTGCCAAGAGCCGCGCTGCGGCGCGACTCGACGAAGAACACCGGGAAATGCACGTCCCGCGGCTGCGGGGGTATGCGCGACCCGTCCGGAGCGCTCTGGTAGATGCCATAGGGAGTTTTCAGCTGTGCGGCGCCTAGGTTCTCCCAGAAAGGCAGCAGATTATTCTCAACCCGGGGCGCAAACAGCACGAGTTCAATGTTGGGCTGATCGTTCAGGAAAGGCCGCACGAATATCTGGAACTCCCGGCGCTCCACTGAGCGTGAACTGGCAAAGAGCCCGTGCAGCGCATCAATCACCGATGCCCCTTGCAGCATCTGCCGTTTGACGGCCTCCACCCGTCGCGCGGCGGCACGGTCGAACTCGGCCGCCGCGGTTTCGCGCTCCTCCTTCAGCAGCGCCTGCCAGACAACCAGTGTCAGCGCCAGGCTGAGCACCCCGACGGTGCCGGTTACCCAGGCCCGGCCGCGGACGAAAATGCGGCTTGCGAGCGACACCCGATCGCCAGCTGCGGGACCGGAGTGGGTTGCTTTGTCGCTCATCTGGCCAGCCTCCAACAACCGGTTCGAGTGATCACGCCGCTATCTTGCTGCCCGGCTATGGGAACAATCCACGCAGTAGCTTGGCATCAGTCACCCGCTGCACACCCTCAACCAGCGCTGCCGTGCGCATATCGAGCCCATCACGCGCGGCACGCACCACCGTGCGCTCAAAAGCGTTGAGCATGATTTCCTGGAGCCGGCCGTTAATCTCGTCCAGTTTCCAGGTCAGGTTCTGGGTGCCCTGCACCCACTCGAAGTAGGACACTGTGACGCCGCCTGCGTTGCCCAGCACGTCCGGCACGATCATGACACCTTTCTCGTTGAGGATTTCATCGGCCTCCAGCGTCGTCGGTCCATTGGCCCCCTCAGCCAGGATCTTGCAGTCGATCCTGTCCGCGTTCTCGGCAGTGACCTGGTTTTGCAATGCCGCCAGTGCCAGCACATCGCATTTGGTTTCCAGCAGCTCGGCATTGCTGAGGTGATCGGCCTCCGGGTAATCCTTGAGCACCCGGTGTTCTGCCACGTAATCCATCAGCGCCTGAACCGGCAGCCCGTTGGGATTGTAAAGCCCGGTCGAAACATCGCTGACAGCGACGATCTTCGCTCCGGCCTCCTCCAGGAATTTCGCCGTAAAGCTGCCGACATTGCCGAAGCCCTGCACCACGGCAGGTGCGCCGTTCAGGTCGAGCCCGGAATGGCGTGCAGCAGCTTCGATCATATAAACCAATCCGCGCCCTGTGGCCTCGCGGCGGCCGAGCGACCCGCCCAGCACAACCGGCTTACCGGTGACCACCGTCGGCACGGAGTAGCCCACCTGCTGGCTGTAAGTGTCCATCATCCATGCCATCACCTGCTCGTTGGTGCCCATATCAGGGGCTGGTATGTCCTTGTCAGGACCGATGATATCAATGATCTCGGTGGTATAGCGGCGCGTCAGCCGCTGCAGCTCATGCCGCGACAGCCCAGTAGGATCGACCCGCACGCCGCCCTTGGCGCCGCCATAGGGCAGGTTCATCAGTGCGCACTTCCAGGTCATCCAGGTGGCCAGGGCCGCGACCTCGCCCAGGTCCACATCTTCGTGGTAGCGCACCCCGCCCTTGGTCGGCCCCATCGTCAGCACATGCTGAACGCGGTAGCCGAACACGGTTTCCACCTGGCTGCGGTCATCGCGGAAAAACGGGAAGGACACCACTTGGGTGCGCTGCGGGAACAGCAGCCGCTGGCGGATGTTGTCATCCAGCTCCATGATCTGCGCTGCCTTCAGGAACTGCTGCTGGGCAAGACGGAACATAGGAGAGTCCCACTCCGCCGTGCGCGCCCGGGCGCGGGCCAGCGAGTAGCGGATCGCGCGGCCCAGCGCGACTGCGTTAAGGTTGGATTTGACCAGGAAATCGCTGGCACCGGCCTCCACCGCGTTTGCGGCGAGTTTCAGGTCGTCCATGGCGGTGAGAATAACCACCGGCGTATCCGGCGCTGCCGCGCGGACCCGGAACAGTGTTTCAAGCTCCTGACTGTCGGGCAGAACCAGATCCAGCAGCACCAGGTCGATGCCGCCGGCAGCCAGACGGGCAAGGCCATCGGCAAGATTGGCGGCAAGATCGACAGTACACTGCAATTGAGGCTCGCTTGCGATCAGCCGTTCGACAAGCTTCATGTGGAGCGGGTTGTCCTCGACGAGCAGGACATTGACGTTTTGGTCGGCCATGCTGTTTCCTTTCTAATCGAAAGACGCATCAGGCCCTCCCATGCTGATACAAAGTTGCGTCCCAGTCATCTTGCAGGCGGCTGGATCGCCAAGAAGTGATCGCCGGGGTTGCAGCTTGTGCCCTTGCTAGAGGTTTGGTTGTCGGAAACGGGGTGATAGCCAACATGATGGCGTCAGCTTGCAGCACCAGCCGGCAACCCTGATGAACGTGCGGCAACTCTTGCGGAGGGTTCCGAAGAATGGTGCCGGCCGCATTCAGCTCTGCCGTGCCGGCCGTATTAACGCGCAGGCCTGTATTCCGGACATGTGCCCCATACCAGTCAGGTAGTATTTGCCTTTGAAGTTGCCGTTGGTGCCGAGAGGCTGCAGGTCAAATATCACATCCTCAAGCATCACCTGAATGCCCGGGTTGCGGAACGGATTGGCGCACTCAGCCTCATCTGCGTCGCTAAATTCCGCGATCCGCTCCAGTGCACTAGCGGCGGCCGCAACCAGCCGCCAGATTGGCCCTGTAGAACCGCTGCGACAAGGATTTCGCGCGCAGCCGGGGTGATGCCGGAATTCCGGGCAAGCTCGTCCTGGAATTTGATCGGAAACCCGGTTCAGGCGGCGTGCAGCCCCCTCTTCGCTGAGCGCCAGCGCCACGAGGACGGAAATCGGCCCAAAGCCATCATCGCAGGATTTGAAGCAGCTCCTGCTGGTCAAACGGCTTAGCCAGCGTCTGGAAATCTCCAAGCAGCGTCTTGAGCCGCGCTTCGTCTGATGCCATCAGCGGAACCGACAGCATTGGAATGACTCGGCAGGATAAGGGCACTCCAAACTGTGTCACACAGGCTTCCAGAAATTCGATCCCGCTCATTCCTGGCAAATTCATGTCAAGGAACAGGATGTCGACCCGGGGTGGAGGGGCGGCGGCCAGATGTGCCAGCGCATCATGTGGGGTTGCATAGACTTCGCAGCGTGCAGGCACACCAGACCTGGACAGCAGGCGTTTGAAATGCCGCGCGTCGAAACTGTCGTCTTCGACAAGCAGGATTTGCAGGTCGGGCTGGCGGTCTTCAGACATACTGCTCTCCTCTTGGCCGGGGCCTGCACCCAGGCCACGGTCCGTTCAGCGGCGATCAGGCAGAGCGCAGGAAGTCGCGGAAAGGTGTCAGGGCAGCCGGAAGCTCCCTGCTGATTGCGGGTTTCACAATGTACCCTTCAATCCCGAAGCTCTGCGCCGCTGCCCGGTCTTCCTTGCTTTCCGAAGTCGTGAAGGTGAACACGCGCATTGCACCCAGTTCACCGTCGCCACGCATCTGTTCAAGCAGTTCTAACCCGCTCATCCTCGGCAGGTTAAGATCAAGCAGCATGACGGTTCTGCGGATTGCATCGGAATCCATCCCGCGCAGCATTTCGAGTGCTTCGGCGCCGTCCGGCGCACGCGCCACCGGGATGTCCACGCCAAGCTTGCGGAATGTCCGAAGCACGGCCTCTGCATCCAGGTCGTGGTCTTCGACATGCAGGATTTGCAAAATCTCTTGTACCGTCATCTAAGCAGCCTTTTGGATGTCGGTTTGGTTCTGGTGGCGGAGCGGCCAGACAATCGTGAAGGTTGCGCCCAGCCCCTCCTCAGAGGCCAGCCGAACAACGCCGCCATAGCGTTCGACCGTTTTTTGAACGATCGCCAATCCGATACCGGTGCTGCCGCTTTCATCCTTGGCTTGCAGTGTCTGGAACATCTCAAAGATTTTCCTGTGGTACCTGGGCGCAATGCCCGGGCCATTGTCCGACACATCGATCGTCAGCCAGCCATCCTGGACCTGGGCTGAAACCGTGATCAATGCGATCTCGGGCTGATGATGATACTTCACCGCATTGAAAAGCAGGTTGGAAAGCACTTGCTCCAGACCGGTTTCATCGGTTTCAATTTTAGGGAAACTGCCAGTCACCCGGGTCTGATCGCCGCGCAATCCCAGTTGCTGCACCAGCTTGATGACCAGTTCACGGGTGTCGACGGGCTTGACCGGCCGGTCCTCCAGCTGCAGGGCAGAATACGAGAGAATCCCGGAGATCAGCGCCTCCATCCGCTGAACCTGCTGCTCCAACCGGTCCAAATGGTTCTCAACCTCCGCCGCGCCGCCCGCGGCCTGCAGAACCGGCTCCAGATCCTCGCGCAGGTAACCGGCCAGATAAGCGATGCCGCGCAGCGGTGTCTTGAGATCATGGGAGGCTACATAGGCAAAGCGTTCCAGATCCTCGTTTGATTTCTGCAGGGCCTCCGCCTTGCGGTTGGCTTCGGCAGACATCCGGCTGGCAAAAGCAATCGCTCGCCGGTTCGACCGGGTCAGCATAACAAACAACCCGAGAAGCAATGAATCGATGGTCAGGCCGCCAATCAGGATCAGCAGCGGCTCGCTGCTGCCATTCAGCACCCTGAATTCCGGGCTTTCCCAGATCTCAAACTCCCAGCGCCGCCCATACATGCCAAGGCTGACCTGCTGGCGGAACTCTGACTCTTCGCGCAGACCGTTGCCATCGGCTTCGTCATACAGGGCTTCCTGGCCATCGCGCACGGAAAACCGGACCATCCGGTTCTCCTTTTCCAGCACGCCATCAATCAGCTTGCTGAACACAAACGGGGCATAGACCAGTCCACTGAAATGCCGCTGCCGCTGCTCCACGCTGGCCAGGTTTTCGGAGCTGTAATAGGGCATGTAAAACAGAAAGCCAGGCGATCTGTTTTCGTCCTGCACCAAGATGATCGGCCCGGTAATCTGCGCCGTTCCGGTATCCCGCGCCTTCAGAGCTGCGGTCAGCCGGTTTGTTTCATGGGCGATATCCAAGCCGATTGCAGCTGCATTCATATCCGCCGGCTCGATAAAAGTGATTGGCAGGCGCAGGCTGGCTGAGTGCTGCGGGTGGACATTGAAGCCCGGCCGTTCCGCCTGCTGGCGGGCGACAAAATCATCCAGGCCGCTTTGCGCGACAGGGTAGATAACACCGATGCCGTTGATGCCCGGATGGCGCCGCTCGATCTCCAGGCTGCTCGAAAACCGCGCCCATTGCGCCAGCGAGACTTCTTCGCCTGATGCATGGATCAGCGCGACACCGCTTCGCAGCGCATCCTCATACTTCTCCATCCCCTCCCGGACCAGGCTGGTCAGCTGGGCCGCCGCGCGCTGAAAACGTTCCTGGGTCCGGGTCTGGATCTCTGTCCGGGTGACGTGCCAGGCCGTCACCGTCAGAAGCAGCGACAGCAGAACAATCAGCCAATGTACCCAATGTAGGTGGGACATTTTCGCCAAAGCTGCGCGTTCTTTTGCTAGGCTGCTGCCGCCCGGCGTGTCCGCTCCCATTCGCGCCTCCACTAGAATTGTCCTGACCGGGAGTCGAAGAATGCAATTCCCGACCAAAATTTTAAAACCAGTCACAGGTTAAAATTATTAAATAACAATCTAAGATTGCATTAATAATTCGCAAAAACATTGGCAGCAAACACGGCTGCAGAAACTGCGACCCCTCCTCGGAGGCGTTTCCAACATGCCAGCCCGCCCAGATTTAATCCGGTTCGCAGATGACGACACTCACTTTGCAATTCAAACTGTTGCTGATTGTGCACGCTGATTTTGCCTGTGCCACAATCGCGGGAACCAGCACGGGGTCATCAACGGGCTGCCCCAAAACGGCAATTTCCATACTCTCGATCCGCCCTGGCAGTTCGGGCGTTTTTACCGCGGAAACCTTGACAGAGAATGGATTGAGAGGCGCCTTTTGCTGCCCTGCGGACCATTGCACCGACTTGATGATACATGCCGCCAGAGAAGCAAGAAGAGTGTCAACCGGGGTATCTGACGGCGGGTGCTGCGACGTGTGTTCCAGACTGGCCAGGGAATAGCGAATGCCGTCCGTGCCATCGAACTGGGCATAAACCGGGCCGAACGCTTTTGGCCGGACTTTCAGTGTCATTCAGTGTTCCTTTCAGAAAAGCAGATCCGGCAGGTACAGGGCAAGTACGGGGAACAGGGTCAGGATCAGGATTGTGAATAGGTGAATAACCCAATAGGGGACGGTCGCAATGGCGACACGGCCCAGGCTGACCTCGTTTCCGGTCAGTGCAGTCAGCACCGACAGGTTGAGCCCAACCGGCGGTGTGACTTGCCCGATTTCGATGACGATGGTGATCACCACGCCAATCCAGACCGGGTCGAAGCCCAGCCCGGTCAGCAGCGGAAACACCACCGGCAGCGTCATGATCATCAGCGACAAGCCGTCGAAAAAACACCCCAGAATGAGATAGATCAGCACGACAATCAGCAGAACGCTGTATGTGCCCAGCCCGCTTTGCGCGACACCCGCCAGGATCTTTTGCGGCACTCCAAGGATACTGACCGATTGCGCCAGGATTGTTGCCCCCAGGACCAGAAAGCCAACTGCAGAAAACAGCAGAGCTGAGCGGTAGATCGCGTCAATCAGCCGTGCCCAGGTAAGGTCGCCCCAAACCCAGGAAACCAGCACTGCCAGCACTACGCCGACGCCCGCCGCTTCGGTTGGGGTTGCCAGGCCGGCGACGATGCTGCCAATGACCGCAAGGATCAGCGCCAGCAACGGCCAGATCTGCTTGAAACCCGCAAGCGTTTGCGCCCCGGACGGCTTCGCCGTATCACGGGGCGCGATACCCGGGCTGAGGGTGCATTTGACCAGCAGATAGAGCATGAACAGGCTCCCAACCAGCAACCCCGGAATGATGCCCGCCGCAAACAGGCGCCCAATCGAGGTTTCTGTCAAAGCGCCGTAAATCAGGAAGGAAAGGCTCGGCGGGATCAGCAGGCCCAGCGTGCCGCCGCCGGCAAGACTGCCCACAACCGTATCCTTGTCATAGCCGCGCCTTGTCATTTCCGGGTACGCCACCGATCCCACTGCGGCCGCAGTGGACAGGCTGGAACCGCTAACCGCGCCGAACAATGTGCAAACGGCGATATTGGTGTGCAGCAGGCCCCCGGGAATTCTGCGGAAGAGCGGTGAAAAAGCAGCATAAGCCTTTTCGCTGATGCCGCTGCGCAGCAGCACCTCACCCAGAAGGATGAACATGGGAACAGCGCTCAGGGTGAAGGAGTTGAAAACACTCCAGATTGCATCAATGGCAAGCGAGGTGGCACCGTTTGAGAAGAATTGCAGGATGATTAGCCCAGTCAGGCCCAGCGCCGCCCCAAGGGCCACGCCTGTTCCGGCAGTAGCCGCCAACCCGCCGATCAGAGTAAGCCAGAACGACATCAGGATTTCCCGCCAGCGAGTGTTTCCGGCGTCTCGATATCGGATTCGTCAGCCCGGGCGATAATGCCGGTCAGGCGGGCAAGATAGATCAGCCCGGTCAGCGCCAGAGACAGCGGCATGAGCGCCATCCAGGGATAGAGGAGGATACGTGCTGTCTCCGTTCGGAGGTTGCGTTTGAACGCAAACTCGAACCAGGGCACGGTTTCAATGATCAGCCATGTGAAAAAGGCGGCCCCCACCAGCAAGGCAGCAAACTGCATCACCGTGTGCCATCTCCCTTTCAGGAAGTCGGCCAGCAGAGCGACACGGACATGGTTTGCCTTCAGGGTAACCATTGGAAGCCCCAGAAACAGTGACACGCTCAGCAGCAGGCCAACCACCTCCTCGGTGATATGCAGCGGCGCATTCGCGAACTTGCGCATCAAAACGCTGGTGACGATGATGCCCACAATCGCGGTCATGCCCAGCGCTGCGGCAGCGGCACAGGCAAGGGCCAGTATTTCCAGCCCCCGCGCAATTCGCTTTTTCAACAGCCAGGCCATGATGCCGCTCAGCGGCCAATCGCTTTCAGAACCCGCTCGCGGTAGGACGGAGCATTGCCTCCCGCCTCTTCCGCCAGCATTTCCCAGGTCTCGGTCACAGAGGAGACGAACAGTTCGCGGTCCTCCTGCGGAAAGTCCTCGCCCCAGGTCACACCCGCAGCCACCAGATCTTCCCGCGCTTTCAGCTCACGCTCAAAGTCGTCCTCGTACTGGTTGGTGCGGTTCCAAAGGTCTTCAGCTGCCTTTGCGACGGCGTCTTTGACGTCGCTCCCGGTCTCGGCCCATCGGTCAGCGGCCACGCCGATCACATAGGGGCCGGAGGCCATCGGATAGAGGAAGGACGCATATTTTGCGACCTCCTGCAGCGAAACGGTATGGGCATAAAGCGCCGGATAAAGCGCGCAATCGACCACACCTGTCTTGAGCGCCACATACATTTCTTCCTGCGGAATGATTTGCGCGGCCACACCCAGGCGGGTGAAAGTTTCAACCTGATCTCGCGCCCAGACGCGCAGCTTCTTCGATTTGAGCGCTTCGATCGAGTTCACCGGTTCGTCCCGGCAGAACACGGAAACCGACAGCATAGGAATTGCGACATAGCCGACGGATGCAACCCCCCAGTCCGCGAACTCCTCTTCATAGATTTTCCGGACCTCCGGGATGGCTTTCTCAAACTCTTCGATCGACCCGATGGTCCCCTGAACCACAACAGAACTCAGCGCCGGAGCATCACGCCCCAGGTAGTTGGCCCACATCAGGCTCATTTCAACAGCCCCCTTGGGCAGGAATCGGAGCGTGTCGGTGTTCGGCAGGCCTAGCGATCCGCCGCTGTAGAGAACAAATTCGGGGTTCCCGCCCAGTGCACCGTTTACATCGGCTACGAACTGCTCCAGCTCCGCAGTTTCCGGCCGGGCTTCCGGCAAAAAGTTATTGAAACGCCATTCCTCGGCGGACGCAGGGCCAAATGCGATGCATAGCGCTGTCAGGCCGGCTGAGAGAGAGTGCAGAAAATTCTTCATTTTGGCTCCTCCTGAAGCAAGGATACCGGTGCACAAAAAACCTTCGCTACCAGAATCCGGGTCTGATCCCCTGATTTTTGGATCAGTGCTTTTCAGGAAAGCGGAATCTGCTCAACGCTTCAATTTGTTTGTTTCAGCTTCGGATCGCTTGCTGCAATCCAAATCGCGACTTTCTGACAGGGGCCTGCAAACGGCCGCAGCGGGGACAGGCAAACCATCAATTTCATTTTAATTGATTTTCAACGCTTGCTTTTCAGAATGGAAACCCGGTTCTACTTTGCGGAATACGGCTGCCTTTCCCTGCCATGCCCCCTAACGCACCGGAGTGTAAATGACACAGCAGCGCATTACCCGGCGATACCTCCGGCTGCGCAGCGGTATCGCCTTGGCGATCCTGCTGGCCGCCGCAGTGGCCGCATTTTGCGTCACCCTGTCCGGGCAGAGAAGCGTGGCCCGGCGGGTGGAAAACACCAGGGTGCTGGACCAGCTTCTGGTTTCGCTTGCTGAACTGTCGCTGGCCTTTGATGAATTGAAAGACGACCCGGGCAGCCAGAGAGCGCTGATTGCGCGGGGGCGCATCCGCCGCAGCGCCAGGCCTGCAGCCGACTCGCTGGCAGAGCTTTCCGGTGCCGATGCGCTCGCAGCGTTTTCGCCGCAAGCGCAGGAAATCCTGTCCCAGCCAACGCTCAATCCCGTGTCCGAACTGCAAGACATCCTGTTTCTTTCCGGGGTTCTCACTGATCCGGGGGAAGACCGGGAAGCTGCCTCCGATACTAAGGCCGCCGCATTGGCCTCGGACCTGTCCAGGCGGTTGCTGCCAGTCTTCATGAAGGTCAAGGAGGCTGAGGCCCAGACCGCCCGGATCGCAGCAAAAGTCCAGCTGCTCTATGCGCTGGTGGCTGTCGCCATCGGCGCTATTGGCGTCTACGTCGCCGCCCGGTTTGTGCATCTGCCGATGGAACGGTTCATCATCAGTGCACAGGCAGAGATTGAAGCAAGCCGACGCAAAGCCGAGGCCGCATCCGAGGCCAAGTCGGTTTTCCTGGCGACGATGAGCCACGAAATCCGGACCCCGCTGAACGGTGTTCTGGGCCTGGCGGAACTGCTGAACGACACCCAGCTTGATGACAAGCAGCGGCACATGATCCGCATGATGATCGTGAGCGGAAATTCCCTGCTGAGCATTATCAATGATGTGCTGGACTTGTCCAAAGCTGAAGCAGGCAAGCTGGAAATGGAGGCTGAGGCGTTCAACGTCCGCGCGACATGCCTGGAGGTCATAGACCTGTTTTCCGCGCGCGCCCAAAGCGCCAGGATCGCCCTGAAACTGACCGCGGACCCGCAGGTAGGCAGCTGGCATGTGCTGGGATACAGCACTGCGATCCGTCAGATCGTTGTCAACCTGATCAGCAACGCGTTGAAATTCACCGAGAACGGGTCCGTCGATGTGAAGCTGCAGGAATTGGCGCCCGGTCCGGACGGGACGCGGCTGATCCAGATTGCCGTGAAGGACAGTGGAATCGGGATACCTGCAGAAGCGCAGGAGCGGATATTCGAGCAATTCGCACAGGCCGATGCCACCACCACCACGCGGTTTGGCGGAACCGGGCTCGGCCTTGCCATCGTGAAGAACCTCGCCAAGGCGATCGGCGGCACGATCTCGTTGCATAGCGCGGAGGGCGAAGGCGCGGAATTCACTTTGCAATTTCCAGTGGAGGATGTCCCGCCTCCCGCGGAGGCTCCAGCGCAGGCTCTTGTCAGCGCTTCGTTCAACAAGAAAGTGCTGGTCGTTGACGACAACAGGGTGAACCAGATGGTCGCGGGCAAAATGCTGGAAAAGCTGGGGTGCACCGTCATCACCGCAGGCAACGGATTTGAAGCGGTGGAGCTGACGCAAAACTGGGCACCTGATGTGGTGCTCATGGATGTCCGGATGCCTGAATTGGACGGCTTGGGAGCCACCCGGGCAATCAGGGAGTGGGAGAAGGCGCAAAGCCTGCCGCCGGTTCCGGTCATTGGCCTGTCCGCCAACGCGATGAGCGAACAACGCTCCGAGGGCCTGTCCGCGGGCATGAACGACTACCTTGCAAAACCTGTCAACAAAGCGGCGCTCGCCGCCGCTCTGACTCGGCTCTGGCCAGAAGCAGCTGGAACCGCCAATCAAGAGGACACAAAATGCGCCTGATGACTCGCTTTGCCGCGGCTTTGGCCGCCGCCGCAATGACAGCCCCGGCCGCAGCAGACCCAGAGGACGTCTGGCTCTACAACTGGAGCGGCTACATCGCCCCTGAGACCGTCGAGAGTTTTCAGGAAGCCACAGGCACCAGGATCATTCTGGACACTTATGGCGAAGCCGACGAGGCAGAGGCGCGCCTGATTGCCCGCGGCACCGGTTACGACCTGGCGGTGGCAGCCTCGGAAACTGTCGGCCGTTTGGTTGAGGCCGGAGCGCTCCAGGAAATCAGCCTGGCCAGTATTCCGAACGCCGCCGCTATTGACGACGAGCTTATGGAGATGTTTCTGGCATCCGCTCCGCAAGCCAAGGGGTACGCCGTGCCTTACCTCTGGGGCACGACGGGGATCGTGTTCGACCGGAGCGCGGTTCTGGAACGCCTGCCGGATGCACCGCTTGACAGCTGGGCGCTGGTGTTTGATCCCGCCAATGCCCGCGAGCTCGCAGATTGCGGCATCACGATTGTAAATTCGGTAGAGGAAGTTGTGGCGGCAGCGCTTGCCTACCTTGGGCTGGACCCGCAATCACACTCAGCGCAGGATCTGGAGGCCGCGTTCGGCGTCCTGTCTTCGATCGCACCCTATGTCCGCTCATTCGATTCTGATCAGTATGATGCGCTGCTGGACGAAGAAATCTGCCTTGCAATTACCTGGAGCACTGACGGGCTGGCGCCGCTGTTGGAAGAGGATAGCGACAGGTACCACTACGTCATCCCCAAAGAAGGCGCCAATCTTTGGGCCGACCTGTTTGTCATCCCCAGCGATGCCGGAGATACCGCCGCTGCTAACCGGCTTATCGATTACGTGCTGCGGCCTGACATGATGGCCCAGGCGACCGTCTACACCAACGCCACAAACAGTGTTCCGTCATCACACCAAACGATCAGCGGTTCCAAATATGATCTCCCCGCGATTGCCATGCCGCAGGAACTCCGCAGCAGGCTCTATTTCGTCAACCCCCGCAGCGGTGAGGAAAAGCGTGATCTCGACCGCCGCTGGAGGCTGCTTCAAATCGGGTTATGAGGCCTGCGGAAGAATCTTCCTCCATCCGGCCTAGGCACCGGAGCACAGAGCGCCAGGAATGTGGCACCTAGGGCGCCAATTGGGCGCCTTCAAACGCCATTGGAACAAAATCAAACTCTGATCCCGGCCGCGCATCAACCCGGCGCGGTTAGTGGGAACGCCATCTTGACCCAATATGCGAAGACCAAACGCGAGCCCACCACCTTGGATCGAGCAAATTTCTTGCAATGTATCTGCGGTAATCTTTCGACTCGGCAAGCATTCTTGCCCGGCGGAAAACCTGCCGCAGCAAATCGAAATAGCTGGGTCTGCTTTCTGCGCACAGGACTTTCAACGCAGAGCTTACGAAGGAATATTTCTCAGAGGAGTTATTTGAGATCACCAAAGCATTCTCCAAGAAGTCAGCCAGATGCTCAAACTCGGCATAGGCTTCATGAAGGTCATGGGCTTCTAAACGCGACCGCACCTCAGACAAGGCGCAGTGCTTCCGCATAGCCACCCAATCAACCCATGCACGCAAAGAGACCTGCCCTGAGTGACGGCCTGCATGGACCACAAGGTGGCAGGCACGATCCTCCCAGTTTGGATAAGAGAGCCCGGGAACCCTGGCAGGAACTCGCCGGGAAATCACGCTCTCGGCGGCCAGCATGCGATCTGTCAGGCCGGGGCCGGTTCTTGTGTGCAGCTCGACCGGAAAGTGCCAGTCCGAACGTGTGAGTTTTGGCAGGTGATGCTCCGGGATCCGCCGCCCTCTCCAGTTAAGCTCTGGTTTCGTACCCAGACGCTCAAAAGGTGCCGTCGCCCCAATGTCGTATAGGCACTTTTCGACCTCCAAAGCGCGGCTGATGGGCACAAGAATATCCAGATCACCTACAAAGCGGATTGACTGATCTTCGTGCAATGCATCCAGCATGTCAGCCCCGCCCTTAAGGACGACAGCAGGAACCTCAATTTCTCTTAACGCAAGGCCAATTTCAGTCAATTGGGCGATGCCAGATGCCAGACGCGCGTTATTCGCCCGATGCATCGTCTCAAAGAAAATTAACAGGTCCCGCGGCAAGGCGCCGGCAGCTTCCGGATGCGCCTTCAGCACCGGAGCGATCATAGTGTGGACCTGGTTCAGCTGGGCCACCCGAGCGAGGTCTTCCGGACTGGTTTCCGCAAGCATTTCCGCCAACCCACGCGGGGGCTCTGCAGAGATTGCCGTTGCCACAAGCCCAAGCAGCGCGCGCATCGGCGCCGATGGGCATTCTTCTAAGAGTTGCAAGAGCTCAGCAAGTCCAAGCAGGCCGAAACGGACTGCTGAGACTCTCCAAAGATGAGCCGGTATGCGGGAAAGGTATCACACATTACGGCCAAGGGGGTGATTTGCGTGTTTCTCCGCGATGGCCTGGCGCCAGTGACAACGCAGTCAGTGAAGGCCTGTTCCGGGTCTATCTTTTCGACTGCGAGATCGCTTCCCGCTCTGAACTCGGGCAGCACAATCGCTTTTATGGGAACGCGTGCTCCAACAGCTGCAGCGGGGGGAAGAGTAAGATAGTTCACTCTGTTTCGAGAACTCGCGAGCTTGCCGTGGCGGACGGCCAGCCTTCTGACCTCGCTCAACTCGCGCGCGCCATGCTTGACGGCACTGCCGGCAGGAAAGGCAAGCAAGTGGCGGCCATCCAAATGCAAAGGCAAGTGATCGTCGGCAAGGAAACCGCACCCGGCTTCGACCAGCCCTTGTGCGAGTGTCGACTTGCCGCGGCCGCTGTCCCCAACAATAAGCAATGCACCGGAGCTGCCAAGCACCGCCGCCCCATGCAGGACAGCGCCCACCTGACCGTCTCCGCATAACGTCTCAGCAGCTTCCCGGATCAGAAAATACCGCGCCTCATCCCGTGTTGATCGTCCCCAGAGCGGCGTATCTCCCAGAAAAACACCCCGTCCGCCGCCTTCGCAGTACACGCACCGTGCCTTAACCCATTCCCGCCCGGCCTTAGCCCATTCCTGCCCGGCACCAATATCTTCACATGCGTACTGCCCAAGTATTTCATCCAACTGTTCGGCGAGCCTCAGATCGTCGCTCTCAATCAGGAGCCGTCCGAATTCCGAGACATACCCCCGTTTATTGAGCGCCTCGCCGCCATGGTCGGTCACGGCGTCAGGAAAGGGCAATTGTTCTTTCGCAAACAGCCCGGCATCTCTCCAGCTGGCCAAGATTGCTGATGCGATTTCAGATGCCTCCTGGCTACCGAATGGCTCTGACGCCGCAGACATGTTTGAAAGCCGGGATGCTATTGTCTTCGCATCCTCGCAAGCCACAACCCCAGATAGGAGCTCGATCCCCAACCGGTCTGTAAGGACAATTGCCCCGGACGCAGGTGCGAATAATACGAACCTGCGCCCCAATCCGGCGCTCTCAACCAAGCGCGCCGGACTTCGCAGCATCTTCAGGTCTCGGTCAAGATTTTGCACACTCTTGACGTCGCGGGTATCGATCAACTGCGTCACATGCTCTGAAAAAAATTGCTAAGCCCTCTGCGCGTGGCGGGCTTTGCCAATCATCACCATAGCCACCTCTATGGTCTCCTGGGCCTCGGCGGTCTCGGCGGCCTCTGGGGCCTCGGAGGTCTTGGCGGCCGTGGCGGTCTTGGCCTGCCGCCTGAGCCGCTCACACTGGCTTGAGAAACCGATGCAGATGCCGACAGAACAACAGTGGATGCCCCGGCTACGGTCGCAGTGTACTTGGCAAGAGAAGCAAGCACTTCTCTGCGTTCCGCATCATCGAGGCTCTCTTCGACTTCTGAGGCTCTGCCTTCACGATCAATTGTCATGGGTCCCCTCACTCATAAAATCACACTATAAAGAGTGTAGCATGATTGAGGACATTACTCCACTTTGTTTCTCAATAAACCATGTGATCAGCCCCACCTGAGTGGTCCGGTTTGATTGGCAGAGTATGACCGGCCTCTGGTCCTTCAGGACGACTGTTTCCGGAGCTGGCGGGCGATAGCGCAAGGCGCTGCGTTATCTCTTTGTGTTGCAGTGCTTCATCCATTGTTCGATCAGGATCTGAGCCTCGTGCAGGCTGTAGAAGAATTCACCGTTGAGCAGTTCATCCATTGCCCGGCAGGCGCATGCAAAGCATGCTGCCGAGAGGGGCAGAACCGGGCGTTGAGGCTTTCGCCGTATCCGTTCTCCCACGGCCAGCCTGAATCGAAAAATCCCCCGCTGGTGGCGAGGGCTTGGCCGGAAACGTTGGTTGCGGGAGCAGGATTTGGCCTTTACCGAACAAGTGCCTTATTAAATAGGTGACTAGGTGTGGGAAAAACTCGCTCCTCATTGCGCTTGCGATGCGTCGGCGAGCGCTCCCTTTTCAGACTCTAGTTAGCCGCTTCCCACGCGCCCGCGCCTATAAGGCTCGGTGGCACTACCGGCAATTCATCTCGTCGAGTTTGGAGAACACATGATCGAAACGCGCTGATGCGTAAACATATGGAAAGAAACCCGCACCTCTTAGGTCAACCTTCTCAATCTCATTGACACTGTTAGCGACCAAGCGGACAGATCGCGCTTCCCTAGGGTCAGGACTTCGGTAACGAGGCCGTCCCAGTCAAGCGGTTTTAGGCAGGCAAATTGATCCGCCAAAGCGGTTCCGCCGGTTCTATTCTAGCCCTTCCTGCTTTTTGCTGCGGCTTTCGGTTGAGGTCTTTCGGGTACATGCTTCGGTCCGTGGTCAGCGCGCTGGCTGCCATGATCCGCGCAAAGACCCCTTTATCGCTCCACCGCTTCCAGCGATTGTACAGGGTCTTGTGCGGGCCGTACTCTTTGGGCGCATCCCGCCACCGCAAGCCGTTGCGATTGATAAAGATAATTCCACTCAGGACGCGCCGGCCATCAACGCGCGGCTTGCCGTGGGATTTCGGGAAAAAGGGTTCCAAACGGGCCATCTGCGCGTCGGTCAGCCAGAAGAGATTAGACATGTCACCGCTCGATTTTCGGCCTGTGAATCATGCTGAAAGCCTGAAATCAATGGGTCCTGACCCTAGTTGGATGGTCCGAACCAATATGCCGAGAACGTCTCGCCGTAGTCCTTGAGCGCTTGGGTCTGCATGCCCGGGTCTTGGTCTGCTGTCGAGACACGGGCGTACCCGATCTTGCGAACCGGCGCATTTTCGGATTCGGACATCGCTTTCTTACTCAAGAATTGGCCTCACGCGACCAATCTGGACAGAATTTCTAGACAAGGCAACCTGTGCGATACCGTTCCCCACTACTTTCCCCTAGTGGCGCACTACGAGCGCGATTCGCGACGAACTCGCCTTGCGCTGCGCCAGGCACGAACTGACGCTAAGCGGACAATGCGCCCCTTCCCTGCATGCTGCCGCAATAGTGGCACACTGCGTATTTTGTGTGCGGGGATCCCGATGAACACGGAAACAGAAGTTTGCAACAGCCTCATGCAGGCCTTGAGGCATGCCAAAATCAGGTGTTCAGAACCAGCACCGGGGCAAATGCACCTCGAGAGGGAGAAACTCGAGCGGTCCAACGCAGGCATTTTGCTGAACTCCATGCATATTTGCGGGAATTCGTTGTGGTGGAGAACGCCTGTCAGGCTGCTGATTGGCTTAACTGCCAGCCTTTGCCTGGAAAGCCTCCGCATGGCTGGGGAACAGTGTTTGAAGGAAGTTCAGCGTCTGCTCCAGCGCTCCTTCCCGGCTGTATATGTGCGGGAACAAATGCAGCTTCTGCCAATATCCGTCAGTCAGAGAGTCGATCCACCCGCCGGCCCTGTCCGCCTTCACGGGATCCTCCAGTATTAGCTTGTGGCAGATCTCGGCAAGCATCTGAGACCTCTTCTCCTCAAACTCACCGGTGATCTCGGCATATTGCGGGACGAAATTCTGCTCTCCGAAGAAGGCGAACCAGATAGCAAGGGCGCTGGGGTTGCAGACCTTGGGGCTGAAATCTGCCTCGATGATCGTGCGAAGCCGGGCTGCGGGATCCTCGGGTGCCTTGTCCAGCGCCGCCTGCCAGTGGGCCTCGTAGGTCTGGTACTGATCCCGCAGCGCCTCGGTCAGAATGCCGGTCTTGGACTTGAAGTAGAAAACCGCAACGCCCTGGGACAGCCCGGCCTCATTGGCCACGGTGGCCAGCGTCGTCTTGGCCAAGCCGTTGGCAACAATGGATTTCAGCGTTGCATCCAGAATCTGCCGCCGCCGCATGTCGGCGTTTTCCTTGCGTTCCTTGCGCGGCTTCCTGCCGCTGCCCTGCGATGCCACCATGAGAAATCCAGAATTCAATTTTCTTCCTTGTTCCACAATTCGCTGCGCCTGTCAGCCCGATTATTTTTATTTGAGCGCTCAAAAAAACTTTACCGCAAAAATCATCTCCACTAGGCTCCCGTCAGCAACAGCCGGACCAGGAGAGATTCATGGGGCAGCACGACAGATATGACGCCATCGTGGCGGGGGCAGGGCATAACGGCCTGACAGCCGCCTGTTACCTGGCCAAAGCCGGGCTGAAGGTGCTTGTGGTGGAAAAGAACGATTGGATCGGCGGCGCCGCAGTCAGCCGGTCGCTGCATGAGGGCTGGACCTACTCCAACTGCTCCTATGTCTGTTCGCTGCTGCGCCGCGAGATCGTGCGCGATCTGGAGCTGCCGAAATACGGGCTGCAGGTGATCCCCTACGAAGGCGGCGCCAGCTTCAGCCGCGACGGCGATTACTTTGCCTATATGTCCGACCATGACGCGCTGCGCCGGGAAATCTCCCGCCACAGCGCCCATGATGCGGATGCCTACGACCGGTTCAGCCAGACAGTGATCCGCCAGTGCCGCTTCATCCGGCCGTTCCTGCTGCGCAATGCGCCGGATCCGACCTCGCTGAAGCCGCGCGACATCGGTGAGTTGTTGTTCCTGATCAGACAGGCGCACGGGCTGGGCAAGAAGGAGCTGGGTGAAACGCTGCGGTTCTGGTCGATGTCGATCGGCGATTTCCTGGACGAGCATTTCGAAAATGACCTGATCAAGGCGCATATTGCCGGGGCCGGGATCATCGGCACCGGGCTGGGGGTCTATTCACCGGGCACGGCCTATGTGCTGCTGCATCACTACATGGGCGACGTGGACGGCGCGATCGGGGCCTGGGGCTTTGCCCGCGGCGGCATGGGCGCGATTTCCAACGCGCTGGGGGCCTGTTTCGAGGAGGCAGGCGGCACCATCGTCACCGGCTCCGGCGTCGACCGCTTCCTGGTGGACAATGGCAAAGTGACCGGCGTGGCACTGGACAACGGCGACGAATACCACGCGCCCATCGTCGCCTCCAACATGGATGTGAAACGCACCTTCCTGCAGCATACCGGCCAGCAGCATCTGCCCGGCGATTTCGTGAAGGCAGTCAAGCGGTTCAAGATCCGCGGCTCCTCGGGCAAGCTGAACATCGCACTGGATGCCCTGCCCGAGTTCCCCGCCGCCCCCAAGGGCGCGCCCTTCCTGCGCGGCGATCTGCATTGCGCCGAAAGCCTGAACGAGCTGGAACGCGCCTACGACGACTGGAAGGAGGGGCGCTGGTCGCAGAACCCGTACTTCGACATGCTGATCCCCAGCCAGATCGATCCGACCATGGCACCGCCGGGCAAGCACATGATGACCGTCTTCGTACAGTATGCGCCTTATGACCTGGAGGTGGGCGGCGTGCGCGCGGGCACCAACTGGAACGGCCAGACCCGCGGCGCCTTTGCCGATTGCGTCTTTGACAAGCTGGAGCAAGCCTGCCCCGACATCCGCAGCAAGACCGTGCACGCAGAGATCCGCACTCCCTGGGACATCGAGCAGGAGGTGGGCCTGACCGAGGGCAACATCTTCCAGGGCGAGCTGACTTTCGACCAGCTGCTCTTCAACCGCCCGGTGCCGGGATATGCGCAATACGACACCCCGATTGACGGCATGTATATCGTCGGCTCCTCCGCGCATCCGGGCGGCGGGGTGATGGCGGCGCCGGGGGCCAATGCGGCCCGCGAAATCCTGCGCAACATCGGCCGCAGCGGCAACATGACCGGCTACGCGGCCTGAGGAGCGGAAGATGACCACACCCACCTACGACGCAATTGTCATCGGCGCGGGCCACAACGGGCTGGCCGCGGCAGCAACCTTGGCGCGCAAAGGCAAGTCGGTCTGCGTGATCGAAAGGAACGCAACCGCCGGCGGCATGGCCCGCAACACCACGCTGGCCGGCGGCATCAAGGCGCCGGAAATCGCGCATCTGCTGTATAACCTGCACCCCAAGGTGAAGAAGGAACTGGGCCTTGGCTCTCCCCGCGCGCCGCTGGAGGTGCGCGAACTGCCAGCGGTCTCGCTGTCGGAGGACGGCTACCACGCTGTGATTCGCAGCGGCAGGGCGGAGCTGGCAGACGGCCGGCCGCACCCGGAGGCCGCAGCCTTTGACGAAATGATGCGCCGCCTGACGCTGTTTGCCGGGCTGCTGGGGCAGCTTTCAACCAAATCCCCGCCCTCGCTTGAGGGCGGTCTGGCCAGCCTGGGCACGCTGACGGAGCTTGCCGGGCTGGCCAAGCTGGGGCTGGATCTGAAGCGGATGGGCAAGAAGGACATGCGCGAGTTTCTCCGCGTGCTGCTGTCCAACGCCTATGACCTGATCCTGGACGACCTCGAGGACGGCCCGCTGGCGGGCGCGCTGGCGGCGGATGCGGTGCGCGGCGCCTTTGCCGGGCCGCGCTCGCCCGGGACCGTTTTCACGCTGATGTACCGGCTGGGGCAGGGCGGCGGCGCGCAGCTGCCGATGGGCGGCATGGGCGCGGTTGCGGCAGCGTTTGAGGCAGCGGCCCGCGCCGCCGGGGCGGAAATCCGCACTGGTGCCAGCGTGGCCCGGGTCTTGACCGAGAACGATCGCGCTGCAGGCGTGGTGCTGGAGGACGGCACCGAGATCTCTGGCAAGGCGGTTCTGAGCAACACCGGTCCGATGGCCGCGATGATGCTGGCGGGTGCAGAGCATTACGACGTTGAAGCGGTGCGCCGGATGCGCAACCAGCGCTGCAAGGGCACAGCCGCCAAGGTGAACCTGGTTCTGAACGCCGCGCCCGTGTTCCCTGGCCTTAGCCCCGAATTGATGGCCGGCCGGTTACTGATCGCGCCCAGCACCTCCTATGTGGAGCGCGCCTTCAACCCGACGAAATACGGGGAAATGCCCGCAAACCCGGTGATCGAGGCCGTCATACCAAGCCTGACAGATCCAGAAGTGGCGGGCGGCGGGCGGCACGTGCTGTCGGCTGTGGTCGGCTCCGTTCCCTACGGGCTGGAGGGCGGCTGGGATGCGGCCGCCCGTGAACGGCTGGCAGCTGCCACACTTGCAACGCTGGAGAAATATGCGCCGGGCATCAGTGCGCTGGTCACGGAACGCCAAGTGCTCAGCCCCGCCTGCATCGAGGCGCGGACCGGTGCGCCGGGCGGCCACTGGCACCATGCGGAGATAGGTGTCGACCAGATCCTGACAGTGCGGCCTGCCAACGGCATGGCGCATTACCGCTTTGGCCCAGAGGGCTATTACCTCTGCGGCGCAGGGGCCCATCCGGGTGGCGACGTGACCGGGCTGGCCGGCCGCAACAGCGCGCTGCAACTGCTGAAAGACGGGGTTCTCTGATGACCAAACATGTACCCATCGGCCTGATCGAAACCCCGTTCCAGCCGCGGCTGCAAGCGCTCAGCACTGCCAAGAGCTGGACCAATTGGGCCGGTTATGTATCGCCCGGGATGCTGGACACGGTGGAGTTCGAGTATTTCGCGATCCGCAATCAGGCCACCCTGTTCGACATTTCGCCGATGCACAAATACCGCCTCACCGGGCCGGACGCGCTGCGGGTGGTGAACCGGCTGGTGACCCGCGACGCCGCCAAGCTGCGTGACGGGCGGGTCGGCTATGCCCTGTGGTGCGACGAAGAGGGTATGGTGATCGACGACGGCACCCTGTTCCGCTTCTCGGAGACGGATTTCCGCCTGTGCTGCCAGGAACCGATGTACACTTGGCTGCTGGACACCGCCTGGGGCTTTGACGCGGAAATCACAGACGAGAGCGATGAGATCGCGGCGCTGTCGCTGCAAGGCCCCACGTCGTTCTCATTGCTGCAGGACGCGGGCCTGGAGGCTGTCGCGGAGATGAAGCCCTTTGACTGGCGCGAGATCGAGCCGGATCTGTGGGTTTCACGCACTGGCTTCACCGGCGATCTGGGTTATGAGCTGTGGGTGCCGAACGGCAAGGCGCTGGAGCTGTGGGATCGGCTTTGGGCGGCAGGCGGCCCCTGGGGGCTGAAGGCGATCGGGTTTGACGCACTCAACATCTGCCGGATCGAGGCCGGGTTCATCGCCGCGGGCTTCGACTTCCAGCCGGTGCACACCGCCATGCGGCTGGGCCGCGGCCGTAGCCCGCTGGAACTAGGGTTCGGCAAGATGGTCGATTTCACCAAGGGCCATTTCAACGGCCGCCGGGCGCTGCTGGACCAGCAAAAGAACGGCCTGCGCTACCACCTGCGCAAAATCGAGATCGGCGGCTTCAAACCGGCGGACGGCGCGCTGATTTATCACAAGAAAAAGAGGGAAGTGGGGCATGTGACCTCTGGCGTCTGGTCCCCCACCACCAAGCGCAACATCGCATTGGCCGAGTTCAAGGCGCCCTTCGGCGACGGCATCACCGATGACCTGTGGGCCGAAATCTACGTCAACGAGGAAGGCCAATGGAACAAGCGGCTGGTGCCGGTCACCGTTGAAGACAAACCCTTCTTTATCAACAGCCGCGCGCGGGCGACCCCGCCGCGCCCGTTCTGAGCCCTAACAGGTGCCCCATGACCAAGATGAAACCGAACAGTTTTGCCAACGAGCCAAGCCCTGACACCCTGCATGAATGGGACCGCACCCATCAGCTGCACCCCTGGATGGCAATGGACGACTGGCGCGGCTACGACAACATGCTGATGGAGAGCGCCGACGGCATCCATCTGCGGGACGCTGCCGGCAAGCGCTACATCGACGGGCCGGGCGGCATGTGGTGCACCCAGATCGGATATGGCCGCCGGGAAATGGCCGATGCCATCGCCGCGCAGGTGATGAAGCTGCCCTATACCTCCCCCTTTACCAACACCACCGAGCCCTCGGCAGTGCTGGCCAAGAAGATCGCCGAAGTGGCGCCGGGGGACCTGAACAATGTCTTTTTCACCACCGGCGGCTCTACCGCGGTGGATACCGCGCTGCGCACCATGCAGTACATGAACAACCGCCGCGGCCAGCCGCAGAAGAAGAAGATCATTGCCCGCGAGAAGGGCTATCACGGCTCCACCTATCTGGCGCATTCGGTGACCGGCAAGGAACGCGACAAGAGCCATTTCGATTTCGAGACCCGGCTGGTGCATTTCCTGCCCGACGTGAACCCCTACCGCCGCCCCGCAGGCATGAGCGTCGCGGACTGGTGCGATGCCAAGGTCGCGGATCTGGAACACGCTATTGCAGAGATCGGCGCGGAGAATATCGGTGCCTTCATCGCTGAGCCGATCCTGTCCTCTGGCGGGGTTATCGTGCCCGCGCCCGGCTACCACAAGCGCACCTGGGAGCTGTGCCGCGCCAATGACATTCTCTATATCTCCGACGAGGTGGTGACCGGCTTCGGCCGCCTCGGCCACTGGTTCGCCTCCGAGGAGGTCTTTGGCATCCAGCCCGACATGATCACCTGCGCCAAGGGGCTGACCTCCGGCTATCTGCCGCTTGGCGCCTGCATCATCTCCGACCGGGTGATGGAGCAGATGAGCCATCTGGGGACGCCCTCCTCCTACACCAACGGCTATACCTATTCGGGCCATCCGGTGTCCTGCGTCGCGGCGCTGAAAAACATCGAGATCATCGAGCGCGAAGGCATTCTAGAGCATGTCCGCGCCGTCACTCCGCATTTCCAGGCGCGCCTGCGCGATCTGATGAGGTTCGATATCGTCGGCGACGCCCGTGGCGAAGGGCTTTTGGGCTGCATCGAGTGCCAGGCCGGGGATCTGGAGGCCGAGCGCAGGCTCGGTTCGATGATCGATGCCGCCTGCGAGGAGATGGGCCTGATCGTGCGCCCGCTGATCAACATGGCGGTGTTTTCGCCGCCGCTCATCATCACTTTGGACCAGATCGACGAGATGTTCGGCATCTTGGAGCGTGCCATCCAGCAGGTGGAGGCACAGCTGGCAGCGTGAGGCTGGAGGGGGTGGCACAGGCTCCCGTCACCCTTCCCGAACTGGCGGGCGCCAAGGGGTTCCGGTGCCCGCCCTTTTTGCGCCTGCACTATCATGCCTCCGGGCATGCGGCCGCTATCGCACACCACTGAACAAGCGGTGCGCCGATCCTCTCACTGTCAGTTTTGGAGAGTGTGCGGTGCCGCGGACACTGCCGCGAAACCGGTATCTTTTGAGGGCTTCCCCCTTACACGGTATGCTCGCGCCGCCCGTATTTCTTGGCGATATCGATATTCTGGCCCAGGTCCATCGCCGCGCGGTAGCCGCTTTGCACGGCGGCGGCGATGATATGCGGGGCTTCGGCATCGCCGATCCGGGCCATCGATTTGATGCCGGCCTCCTGCAGCCCGTCTCCCATCTCCTTCAGCCCGTCGTATAGCCCCAGAACCGGCAGGCGGCGAGTGAGGGGGATGATGGCATCGCAGGCAAAGGTGCTGCGGGTGCCCGAGAACATGCAGGACAGCACAGCTTCGCCCTTCTGCGCGGCAATCAGCATCCGGTTGGGCACCACTGCGACCCCTGCCTCGATCAGGGCGGCGTTCGACTGGTAGACCTCCGTGGTCCACTGTCCCCAGTCGCAGGGGCGGCCTGCGGGCGTCACCAGGGTGACCCGGTGCCCTTCCTTGCGCAGTTGCAGCGCCAGCACCGAACCAAGGTAGTAATGGTCGTCGTCATAGATCACCACATGATCGGCATCGAGCGGCTCGCTGTTAAGCACAGTTTCCGCGGAGACGATCATGCCGGGCACTTCCTCCTCCAGCCCGGTGTCGGAGTGGCGGCCGACGGTGTCGGATGCCCAGACCGCCCCGGTTGCTGCAATCACATGGGCAACGCCGAGATCCAGCACATCCGCCGCGTCCAGCGGGCTTTCCGGGTAGACCTCCACATTTGGCAGCTTTTCAATCTGCCCGACGCGCCAGTCGCGCACGCGGGCCCATTCGCTCATCCCCGGCAGGCGGGATTCGCGGGTGACACGCCCGCCCAGGGTCCGGCTGGCCTCTGCCAGCATCACCGAATGGCCGCGTTCGCCCAGCACCCGGGCAGCCTCCAGCCCGGCGGGGCCGGCGCCGACGACCAGCACCTTTTCCGGCTTTTCGCTGCGCCCGGCTTTCTCGGGGTGCCAGCCTTGGCGCCATTCCTCGCCCATGGTCGGGTTCTGGGTGCAGCGCAGCGGCACCCCCAGCGAGTCATGCGCATAGCAGATGTTGCAGCCGATGCATTCGCGGATGTCCTCGCTGCGCCCCTCTTCGATCTTCTTGGGCAGGAACGGATCGGCAATGGACGGCCGCGCCGCGCCGATCAGGTCCTGTCCGCCCTGGCGGATCACCTGCGCCATGGTGTCGGGCGAGGTATAGCGGCCCACCGCAACAACGGGCTTTGAGGTCAGCGATTTCGCCTGCGCAATGCTGTCGGCGAATGAGGCTTCCTTCACAAACCGGCTGGCCCCCATCTCGACGCCATAGTCGGGCACCACCAGATCCCAAAGGTCCGGCAGATCCGCCAGCATCGCAAAGGCGTCGTAGCTTTCCGCATCCCCCAGTCCGACGCTGAAGCGGGTGGCGACGGCGCATTTGTGGCCGACCGCCTCTTTGGTTTCCTCGATCAGCTCGCGCACCAGCCGCACCCGGTTTTCCAGGCTGCCGCCGTATTCATCGCTGCGGGTGTTGTTCACCGGGTCAAGGAATTCCGACAGCAGGTAGCCGTGGGTGGCGTAGACATAGACGATGTCAAACCCGGCCTCGACCGCCCGCAGCGCCGCATCGCGGTGCCATTTGCGGATGTTGCGGATGTCCTCGCGGTCGATCTTTCGCGCTTGGCCAGGATGCAGCACGGTGGCATCCGTCTGCGGCCGGTTGCGCAGGCCCAATGGCGCCAGCCGGGTGCCGAAATTGGTCACCATGCCGCCGCCGATCCACAGCTCCACCCCGGCCAGCGCGCCATGCTCATGCACGGCGTCCGTCATCAGCCGGTTGGCGCGGATGTCATCCTGATCCCACAGCGCGGCATAGGGGTAATAGTCGTTGTCCGAGGTCGGGTGGATTGAGCAGAACTCGGTGTTCACGACACCCCAGCCGCCTTCTGCCTTCATCCCGCGCATCGCCGCCACGGTCCGCGGCCGCCGCCAGCCCATGCCCGCGCAGTGCGGCACCTGGTAGAACCGGTTCTTTGTCTCCACCGGGCCGATTTTCAGCGGCTGGAACAGGATGTCATGGCGGGGGTCGCGCATCAGTCATTACCCTTCGATAGGCAGGTTTCACTTTGTAATTTGATTGAGCGCTCAAATATTTCTTGTGTCAAGCCGGTTTCCCTCCTAACCTTTTCCTACCACGGCCGGGACCGTGCCGGAGAGGGCGAAAGGCGGGAAAACAGGGCCGCGGCAACAGGGAGACTTTCATGAAAATTTTGAAAACAGCCACTGCGCTTGGCATGGTTCTGCCGCTTCTAGCAGGGGCAGGCCAGGCCGCTGATGCGGAATTGACGGTTTTCGACTGGGCCGGATACGAGGACCCGGGTTTCTTCGCTGCCTATATAGAAGAGCACGGGGACGGGCCCACCTTCGCCTTCTTCGGCGACGAGGAGGAGGCTTTCCAGAAACTGCGCTCCGGGTTCCGCGCCGATGTTGCGCATCCCTGCTCTCAATCGGTGCCGAAGTGGATCGAGGCAGGGCTGCTGGCGCCGCTCGACACCGCACGGATTGAACGCTGGGACGAGCTGGAGCCCAGTTTCCGCGATATCAGGGCCTACACCAAGGACGGGCAGAATTACTTCATTCCGGCAGACTGGGGCAACACGGCGGTCACCTATCACACCGATCATCTGAGCGACGCGGATGTCGCCTCTTTGCAGGCCTTCGCGGATCCCAAGCATCAGGGACGGATCTCGATCGGGGACAATGTGGACGATGCTTATGCGCTGGGCTTCCTGGCCACCGGTGTCAAGGATTGGACCAATGCCACGGAAGAGCAGTTCCAGGCGGCCTCGGACTTCCTGCGCGCGGTTCATCAGAACGTGCGCACCTACTGGTCCGACGGCGCCTCGCTGGCGCAGCTGATGCAAAGCGGAGAGGTCTACCTGGCCTGGGCCTGGAACGAGACCTATTCGACGATGAGCTATGAAGGCCACCCGATCGCAATCAAGCGCGACACCGATGAGGGCGCGTCCAGCTGGGTCTGCGGCTATGCCAAGCTTGCCGATGCACCAGGGTCCGAAGACAAGTTCTATGACTTCATCAACGCCTGGCTGGAGCCGAAGACTGCCATTTATCTGGTATCCAGCTGGGGTTATGGCCACGGCAATGCCAAGGCGATGGCGGAAATGAACGCAGGGGAGCTGGCCGCAATGGGGCTTGAGGTCAGCGAAGACCTGAAGACGAAAACCCTGTGGCAGGCCCCGGTGCCCTCCGCGCTGCGCGAGAAGATGATCGCCGAGTTCGAGCTGATCAAAGCCGGTTTCTGAGCCTCGCCAATCCGCTCATTGCCAACATGAAGACGCCCCGCCGTTTGGCGGGGCGATTTCATGTTGTTTGCACCTGTGTTGATAGGGCAAGGGCCGAAGCGCCGGCCTTACTGGAACAGCACGATGGAGTCCGCACCCCAGCCCACCGGCACCTCGCTGCCGGGCGGCACGATGGAGCGGCCGGCCGTATTGCGCATCGAAATGGTCACGTCCTCGCTGTGGCCGGGCAGGCGCACGCTGTAATAGGTCATGTCGCCATAGTAGGCGGTGCCCGTTACCTCGCCCCTGGCAACGTGTTCGGTCTGCTCGCTGCCTTCGAACAGGATGGTCAGCATCTCCGGGCGGATACCGATGGTCTCCAGGTTCCGCAACTCCAGCCCTTCGGGGACCTGCGCCGACGGCAGTTCGATGCTGCCTAGCGCCGGAATGTCGAGCGCCAGATGGCCGTTCATCCTGCCGGTGGCGCGGGCGTCGAGGAAGTTCATCACCCCGATGAAGGACGCCACCCGCCGGTCCACAGGACGCCTGTACAGCTCCTCCGGCGTGGCTAGCTGGGCGATGCGGCCGTCGAACATCACTGCGATGCGGTCCGACATGGTCAGCGCCTCCTCCTGGTCGTGGGTCACCAGGATGAAGGTGATGCCGAGCCGCTGCTGCAGCTGGCGCAGCTCCACCTGCATCTGGTCGCGCAGCTTCTTGTCGAGCGCCGACAGCGGCTCATCCAGCAGCACCACCTTGGGTTTCATCACCAGGGCCCGCGCCAGCGCCACCCGCTGCCTCTGGCCGCCCGACAGCTCATGCGCGGCGCGGGACCCCAGGCCGCCGAGATCCACCATTTGCAGCGCCTGATCCACCTCGCGGGCGATCTCGGCCTTGGGCAATTTGCGGGTCTTCAGGCCGTAACCGACGTTGTCGGCGACGCTGAGGTGCGGAAAGATCGCGTAGGACTGGAACACCATATTGGTGGGGCGGCGGTTGGCTGGCACGCCTGCCATGTCCTGGCCTGCGATCACGATGGTGCCGTCCGTTGGCGACTCGAACCCGGCGATCATCCGCAGCAGGGTGGTCTTGCCGCATCCCGAGGGTCCCAGCAGGGAAAAGAACTCACCTTCGTTGATGGTTGCATTGATGCCCTTCAGGGCCTGAAAGGTCCCGAATGACTTGGTGATGCCTGTCAGATCGATGATAGGCTTGGGGAGCGGGGTCGTCATTTCAGGCAAATCCTCCGGTGGCTGAAGCTTCGATACCCTGTTTCCTGGCCGACCGGCGGCGGAACCACTCGGCCAGGATCAGGAGCAGGACGGACAGGACCAGAAGGATCGTCCCCAGCGCCATCACCGACGGCAGCTTGCCAGGGAAGCGCAGCTGGCTCCAGATGTAGACCGGCAGGGTGACCTCGGTGCCGGTCAGGAAGAAGGCGATGATGAACTCATCCAGCGAGATGGTGAAGGTGATCAGCAGGCTGGACACCACCCCTGGCATCACTAACGGCAGGATCACGCGCCGGAAGGTGCCCCAGCGAGTTTCGCCCAGATCAAAGGAGGCTTCCTCAAGGCTTTGATCAAGCCCCTGGAAGGCCGAGCTCAGGATCGCAATCGCAAAGGGTGTGCAGATCAGCACATGGCCCAGGACCACAGTCACCAGCGACAGCGGCATGCCCAGCTGCATCAAGAGAACCAGCAGCGCCACGGCAACGATAATCTCCGGCAGCACCAGCGGCAGCAAAATGAAGCTCATGATGCCGCGCTTGAGCGGAAACCGGTAGCGGGCCGCTGCCCTCGCGGCGCAGGCGCCCAGCACGGTGCTCAGCACCGCCGAGGAGAGGCCCACCACCAGCGAATTCCGCACCGCGCCATGCAGCGCTTCGGTCTGCCACAGCACGCCGAACCACTTCGCCGTGAACCCGGTCAGCGGAAACGAGATGACCGTGGCATCGTTGAACGCGAACATCGGCAGCAGGATCACCGGCGCATAGAGAAACACCATGTAGGCAACGGCGTATACCGCCAGCCATTTGGACGGAAAAGCCTTCAATGCGGATTTCATTGGACCTTGCCTCCAAACCGTTTGCCAAGCAGAAAGATGACCGCGCTGATGCTTGCCACGATCAGCATCGACGACAGCGCCAGCGCAGCGCCCAGCGGCGCGTTGTTCGCCTTGCCGAACTGGATCTGGATCATGTTCGCAATCATCAGCCCGTCAGTGCCGCCGACCAGCTTCGGCGTAATGAAATCGCCAACGGTCGGGATCAGGACGATCAGGGTGGAGGCGACCACGCCCGGCATCGCCAGCGGCAGGGTGATCCGGAAGAACCGCCGCACCGGCCCGTCGCCCAGGTCCTCGGCTGCCTCCAGCAGCGAGCGGTCGATTTTCTCCAGCGCCACGAAGATCGGCAGGATCGCAAACGGCGCCCAGGCATGGGCCAGCGTCAGCACCACCGCGTTGGCGTTATACAGAAGGAAGGTCAGCGGCTCTTCAATGATGCCCAACCCCTTCAGAGCGGTGTTGAGCACGCCGTTGTAGCCCAGGATCACCTTCCACAGAAACACGCGCAGCAGATAGCTGGTCCAGAACGGAACCGTGATCAGGAACAGCCACAGCGCTTTGCGCTGCTTGACGTGGAAGGACAGGTAATAGGCAATCGGAAAGGCCAGAACCACGGTTACAAGCGTGACAATCAGCGAGATCTTCAGCGAGCGGAAGATCAAGGTGCTGTAGATCGGCTTGCTCCAGGCCTCCCGGTAGTTATCCAGCGTGAGAGTGGTATCGAGCTCCAGATAGTTCTGGGTCCAGAAGCTGAACGTCAGCACCATTATCAGGGGTGCGGCCAGCATCAGCAGCGAATAGAGCAATGTCGGGCTGATCAAAGCGAGGCCTTGGCGCCTCTCTCCTGTTAACATTCCTGGGTCCTCCTGCCCCGTTAATAGGGCGCCGCCAGTGCTTTGGCGGCGCCCTTCATTCATGTCTTGCCGCGCTGGGCAAGCAGTTCTGCGTTCCTGGTCTTCAGCTGCCCGGGTTCCGGCTCATCCTGTTCCAGAACCGGAAACAGCTTGCGCAGCTCGTCGTGGTAGCTGCGTACGCCGTGTTCCAGGTCCGACAGGATCACGCCATCGTAACCGCTGGAGAAGGCCGCCTCCCAGCACCATTCGATCAGCTGCTCGTCCTCTTTCGAGGTGATCCGGTCGATCCGGCCGCTGAGGTAGCGCGCAACACGCATCTGCCGGTCTTCTGCCGGGCGTTTGTAGCAGGCGGCGCGCTGAATGGTGCGGCCGTTTTCCACCGGGAATTCATGGTAGAAGATCACCGAATCCGGGTAAATCCCGAATACAAGATTGGGAAAGACCCCAAGGTAAAGCCAGGCTGCCTGATGCTCGTCGTCCAGCGCCTCGGCCTTGGGCAGCAGTTTCTTGTAGTTGCGCACGCTCCACAGCCGCCCGCCGCCGGGGCGGAAGCCGCCAAAGGACCGCGCCGCACCCATGCTGAACGGCTGATCGTCATAGTTGCCGCCGAACAGGTCATGCAGGCCGGGGTGCGCCAGCGGCACGTGGTAGCCCTCGTTGTCCACGTCGCGGACGCATTTCCAGTTGGCTGCAATCTCGGTGATGCTGATCCCGTTGCCATCCGGCAGAAGCTCCGTGAGGCCGTAAGGGCCGACCTCGTCTTCGAACTGCGCCAACACCTCGGACACCGCGGGCTGCGGACCCGGTTTGAAGCGGACAAAGACAAAACCGTGCCAGATGTCCATCTCCACCGGCTTCAGCCCCCATTCCACCGGGTCAAGATCCGGCAGGGTTTCAGGCCGCGCCGCCCCGCGCAGAGTGCCGTCAAGATTGAAGGCCCAGCCGTGGAACGGGCAGATGATGGCGTTTTTGCAATGGCCCTTGTTCTCGGCCACGACCCGGCTGCCGCGATGGCGGCACAGATTGTGAAAGGCGCGCACCTGGCCGTCCGCGCCCCGAACCACCAGGGCCCGTTCGCCGGTGAAATCCGCGGCCATGAAATCGCCGGGCTCCGGCACATCGTTCACATGGCAAACCAATTGCCAGTGGCGGCGGAAAAGAAGCTCCTTTTCCTCCTCCAGAAGCTCCGGATTGGTGTAGCTCCACGCAGGCAATCCGGTCCGGCCCGCCCTGGGATCAGCCTGAAACAGCACGTCGTCCTTCATGTGGGTCTCCTTCCCTCTGACCAGAATCAGTAGCATTGTTTATTTAAGCGCTCAAATAAAATAATTCGGTCGAGAACACTTTGGCGGCTGGACAAACCCGGAAATGCGCGTCAAGTTTGAGCGACCGCTCAAACTCAAAGGATGGACATAATGCGCCGCGCCAGAAGCCGCAGAAGATCTCCCCTTTCCGCTGACACTCCTGCCAGCAAGGGCCCGCACTCTCTGGCCACGCCAGCCTACACGCCGTTGACCCAGGCACAGGTGGACAAGATCGTGGACACCGCGGTTGAATTGCTGGCCACCTCCGGCGTGGTGTTCGAGCCGGGCGGCGAGGCCGACAGCCTGCTGCGCAACGCCGGCTGCAGCCAGTCGGACGATGGCATTGTGACAATCCCGGAAACCGTGACCCGCCGCGCGCTGGAAACCGCGGCCCGCAAGACCGAACTCTGGGACCGGAACGGCGAAAACCCCATCACGATCGACTGCAACCACACCTGGTTCATGCCCGGTATGACCTGCATCGCCGTCTACGACGAGGACACCGGAGAGCCGCGCCCCTCGACGCGGGAAGACCTCGCCCTGATCACCCGGATCGCGGACAAGCTGCCGAATGTCGACGGCGTCTGCATCGCCGTGAAGAATGTCGAGGAGTCGAACCAGTTCGGCGAGATCGATGAATTCGCCTGCCTTATGGAAAACACCACCAAGCCGCTGGAATACCTTTGCGAACACCCTTCCTCTCTGGATGCGGTGATCGAGATGGCGGCCGCGCTGCGCGGATCGCACCAGGCGCTTCGGCAGAAGCCATATTTCCTGCATCTGATCACACCTCTACCGGTGAACCTTGCACGGATCCATTCGGACCAGATCATTACCGCCGCCCGGGCGGGTATCCCGGTGAGCGTCGGCACCCTGCCGATTGGCGGTGCGTCGTCGCCCATCACCCTGGCCGGCTGCATCACCCATGCGCTGATGACGGACTTTGCTGCCATCGTCCTTGGACAGTTGGCTGCCGAGGGCAGTTTCTGCGTGGGCAGCTCCGACGTGAATTTCATGGAGCCGGCCACCGGCGCCATCGGCAGTTTTTCCCAGACATCCGTCGGCGACATGGCGATGTGCCAGGTGCGCCGCGCGCTGGGTTTCCCCTCGCTGACCGGCATCGGCGGCTGTTCCGTTGCCCGCCGCTTTAATCAAGATGCAGTCTGGGAGATATCCTCGAACATGACCCAGATGTTCTACAACCGCCCCGCCACGATCGATTACATGGGTTCGCTCGACCAGGGCCTCACTTATTCGCTGCATGCCCTGCTGCTCTGCGACGACCTTGCGGGGTTGCTGCGCAAGATGTGGCAAGGTCTGGAAATCTCGGCCGATCAGATGGCCGTCGACCTGATCCGCGAGGTTGGCCCCACAGGGAATTTCCTCGCACATCAGCACACCGTCGACAACTGCCGGACGCAGGTCTGGAATTCCCGCTACTTCGGCCCGAACATTCCGCTCAGCAACACCGGGCTTGCGGATCAGGACCTGCTGAAGCGCATTGAGGGCGACCTCAAGGTTATGCTGGCAGAACTGGAGCAGCCGGAACTGCCGCCGGAAACCAAAGCTGCTGTATCCGCGATTTCAAACAAGTACCGCGTTCAAGCAGCCTAGCTTGGATCGCAACTTTGGTTTGCCCGTACAAATCCTGAAAGCTGGCTTCCTGCCCTTTGTGTCTAAGTTGGCTGGAAGAGTGTCTTGTGGGCCTGCCCTGCAATGGCCAATGTCACCGTTTCGCGCTTGGCGCCAGTTCAAGCAACACGCAGCAATCGGCGGCATTGGGCTCGTTGCTGCCCTTCGCTGACTTTCACAGCCAAGTGTCCAGAACGCGCTGCCGCCAATCGCAAGCTTGACGGGCTTTATGACGCGATAGGCCTCCGCCCCCCGGTCTTCAGGTCCGGCTGGAAGAACTGAAGGCACGCCTCTCAGAGCTCGATTCCGAGCTCGCCGCCCCTGCCCCGGAACCGGTTCGGTTCAATCCCAATCTCTCAGAGCTTTACCCTAAGAAGGTCGCCGAGCTTTCCGCGACCCTCGCAGACAGAGAGGTCCGCACAGAGGCGCTGGAGACTGTGCGCGGTCTCATCGAACGCGTGGTGGAGAGCCATGTAGGCTGGAAACTGAAGGCTATAATGCCTGCAAGGCGGTACTGCGGTAGGGCGCGTCAATCGAAGTTGATGTTTTTCGCGCTTCTCTGCAGTCGGCAGCTTTCTAAAATTCTTCACAT
>NZ_JAHVJQ010000008.1 GCF_019801145.1 Leisingera aquaemixtae | reverse complement strand
TTGAAGTCACCGAAGTATTTGGTGATAGCCGCGGTCAGAGTGGTCTTGCCGTGGTCAACGTGGCCAACGGTGCCGATGTTGACGTGCGGTTTATTACGTTCAAACTTTTCCTTAGCCATTGCTTAGGCGCCCTTTTGAAATGAGGGGTCGCTTGCCGACCCGGTTTCCTCTGCGCCGGCGGATTATTTGGTTTGCCGGCAAAAATCAACCCGTTCCTGCTTGACAGCAGCGGTTTTCGCAGGGCTCAGCCAGCCGGTGCCGCTTTGGCCACAGCCGCGTCCGTGCCGCTGCCGGTTTCCGCCGCCGCGCGGGGGGCAAACCAGCCCTCCGCCTCATGCTGTTCGGCCATCCATTCCTCGACCTTGTCGGCGATATTGACCGCCAGCCCCTGGATCTGCTCCTGCTTGGTTCGGGCATGGCCGGAGCCCAAGAGCGCGCTTTCGCCGGTGGTGCTTTCGAAGATTTCCATCTGGTGCTTCTTGGCGAGGAATTTCTCCTGCGCCACGTCGTAGACAAAGACGTTCACCACCACCGCGCTTTTAGGGGAGAACAGCACCGGCACGCCGGCGGGCGCCAGCATGAAGCCTTCGAGCGTCACCGCCACGTCGTACTCCTGCGCGCCCTCGTAGCGGCGCAGGCGGGTGTTCAGCGCGTTCTCGATCGGGGCGGTCCATTCGCTGTGGTCGGCGTCGCGCGACATCGGCCATTGCAGCGCCTTTTCGGTATAGACATGAGTCACGCGGGCCTGGAACGCGCCCAGATCCTCCGGCGCCTCATCCAGGCGGGTTTCACCGCAGGCGGCAAGCAAGGCCAGCGCAGCCAGCATGGAAAGAATGCGGATCATGGAAATCCCCCAAGAGAAATTCGGTCCCGCCCAGATAGCCGGGAGCGGCGGTTAGGGTAAAGACCCGGAAGCAGCAACCCCCGCGCCGGTGGCGCGGGGGGCACAGGCAGGCGGCAGCTTTCTGCCGCCCTACTTGAACTTGTAGTTGCGCGGGAAGCCGTGCGGCGGGCGCTTGCCGACGCCCGCGCGCTTGCCGAGCCACTGGGTGAGGTCAGCCTCGTGGCGGGTCTTGCCGCCGCCCATTTCCCACTTGAGCCCGTCGTCCCAGTTGAAAGTGGTGATGTCGCTGAGGCCGCCGTCCAGTTCCAGCGAGCCCTGCTTGCCGCGGGCCATGTTGTATTTCTGCAGGCGCACGCCCTTGCCGCGGGTCAGCTCGGGCATTTCCTCGACCGCGAAAACCAGGAACTTGCCGTTCTCGGAGACCACGGCGACGTGGTCGCCCTCGACGGGGATGCAGATCTTGGCGCGCTCGTCGTCCTTGACGTTCAGCACCTGCTTGCCGCTGCGGGTCTGGGCGACGATTTCCTTTTCGGCACAGATGAAGCCGTTGCCCGCATCCGAAGCAACCAGCAGGCGGCCGTCGGGGTTGTGGATCAGGAGATCGACGATCTCGGCCTCGTTCGGCAGGTCGACCATCAGGCGCAGCGGTTCGCCCATGCCGCGCCCGCCCGGCAGATTGGCGGCAGACAGGGTGTAGAAGCGGCCGTTGGAACCGAACACCAGGAGGCGGTCGGTGGTTTCGGCGTGGAAGATGAAACGCGGGCCGTCGCCGTCCTTGAACTTCAGTTCGCGACCCAGGTCGATATGGCCTGTCATCGCCCGGATCCAGCCCATCTGCGAGCAGACCACGGTGATCGGCTCGCGGTCGATCATTGCTTCCAGCGGCACGTCCTCGACTTCGCCTGCCTCGGCAAACAACGTGCGGCGGGCGCCGCCTGCGTAGTCCTTGCCGAACTGCTTCTTGGTTTCCTTCAGCTGTTCGGAGATGCGGGACCACTGCAAGTCTTCGGAGGCCAGCAGTTCGACCAGCCCGGCGCGTTCCTCGCGCAAGGCGTCGCGTTCGCGGACCAGTTCGATCTCTTCCAGCTTGCGCAACGACCGCAGGCGCATGTTGAGGATCGCCTCGGCCTGCACCTCGGTCAGCTCGCCGGTGCCGGGGGCCGGAGAGACATACTCTGCCTCGGTGAAGGCGCGGGGGTGGTCCTTGCTCCAGTCCTCGCGGATCAGCGCTGCCTTGGGGTCCTCGTCATAGCGGATGATGTCGATCACCCGGTCGAGGTTCAGGAAGGCAATGATAAAGCCCTCCAAGACCTCAAGCCGGTGGTCGATCTTTTCCATCCGGTGGCGCGAGCGGCGCTGCAGCACGTCGCGGCGATGGTCGAGGAAGGCGCGCAGCACCTCCTTCATCGAGCAGACCTTGGGGGTCACACCGTCGATCAGCACGTTCATGTTGAGGCTGAAGCGGATTTCCAGGTCCGAATTGCGGAACATCATGTTCATCAGAACCTCGGGGTCCACGTTCTTGGACTTGGGTTCGAGGATGATGCGGATGTCGTCCGCTGATTCGTCGCGCACGTCGGCGAGGATCGGCACCTTCTTGGTCTGGATCAGCTCGGCGATCTTCTCGATCAGCTTGGACTTCTGGACCTGATAGGGGATCTCGGTGACGACGACCTGCCACTGGCCGCGGCCCAGGTCCTCGACCTCATGCTTGCAGCGCAGGCGGAAGGAGCCGCGGCCGGTGCTGTAGGCCTTGGCGATGTTTTCCTTGGGCTCGACGATGATGCCGCCGGTGGGAAAGTCCGGGCCGGGCACGTAGTTCAAGAGCGTGTCGTCGCGGGCGTCGGGCGTCCGGATCAGATGCAGGCAGGCGTCGATCAGCTCGGCAATGTTGTGCGGCGGGATGTTGGTCGCCATGCCCACCGCGATGCCGGCCGCACCGTTGGCAAGGATGTTCGGGAAGGTCGCGGGCAGCACCGCCGGTTCGGTCAGGCGGCCGTCGTAGTTGTCGCGGAAATCGACCGAATCCTCGTTGAGGCCTTCCAGCATCGCCTCGGCCACGAAGGTCATCCGCGCCTCGGTGTAGCGCGAGGCCGCCGGGTTGTCGCCGTCGATGTTGCCGAAGTTGCCCTGGCCGTCGACCAGCGGGTAGCGGACGTTGAAGTCCTGCGCCAGGCGCGCCATCGCGTCATAGATCGCGGCGTCGCCGTGGGGGTGGAAGTCGCCCATGGTGTCGCCGGAAATCTTGGCCGACTTCAGGAAGCCGCCGGTGGAGCTGAGGCGCAGGCGGTTCATCGCATAGAGAATGCGCCGGTGCACCGGCTTCAGCCCGTCGCGGGCGTCGGGCAGCGCCCGGTGCATGATGGTGCTGAGCGCATAGGTCAGATAGCGCTCGCCAATGGCGCGGCGCAGCGGTTCCAGGATTTCACCCTGTTCGGGGGCAGACGGCATGTCGGGATCTTCTACCAGGTCGGTCATGAAATCGTGATACTGCCGCCGCCGGAATTGGTAAAGCGGGCGCGCGCGAATTTCACGAGGTGCAGCGCGGCGCCAACGCATTGCGGGGGAGAATACGTGCGACTCTCCCCTGTTTCCCCTCCGTTAACTTGCCCTAGATAGAAAGGAACCAGGCAGCCGCGCCGCGCGTTTACTTCCAAACCAATGCAATTCAGTGCAGCTGCCCGCGTGGTGGTACTAGGGGGACCGGTTATGTCGCGTTTTATTTTTGTGTCTTTCGCTTTTCTGGGCTGGGGCTTTTATGAACTGAGCGGAGGTACGGATTTCACGCCGCCTGAACGGCCGGAGCCGGTCGCTGCCGCTGAACCAGCCGCCCAAGCGCCGAAGCCCGCAAGAATCACCGCAACATCGCTGGCCGCGCAGCCGGTCCTGACCCGGCGCACCGAAGCCCCGGCACCTGCCCGCCCGGCAGCGGACCCGAATTTGCGCCAGCGTGTGGCCGCCAGCCACTTGGTCAGCGCATCCGGTGTGCTGGCATCGACGCAGACAGCGTTTTCGGCGGCCGCAGAACCCGCGGGATTGCAGCTTGCCTCGCTGGATGGCGGACTGGCGGCAATTGCCGCCGCGCCGGCCCCGCTGGCACCGGAAACGGCTGCGGCACCCGCCTCACCCGCTCCCGAAACCTATATCGACCGCCGCAGCATCCGCGCTTCGCGCGTGAACATGCGCCAGGGGCCGGGCACCAATTATCCGGTGATTGCCCGGCTGCTCGGCGGCGAGGAAGTGATCGTGTTCGAGGACAGCGGCACCGGCTGGCTGCACCTGCGGGCGCCCGGCAAGGGTAAGGTGGGCTGGATTGCCGCTTCCCTGGTGAGCAAGAAACGCCCATAACTGCACCGGAGTTTTCCGGGCAGAAGGGCACAATTGTGAAAAAGTCGATTCTGATTACGGGCTGCTCCTCGGGCATCGGCCTGGATGCGGCCCGCGGCATGCGCGCGCGCGGCTGGCGGGTGTTTGCCTCCTGCCGGCAGCAGCGCGACTGCGACCGGATGCGGGCCGAAGGATTCGAGAGCCCGCGCATCGACTACACCGACCCGGAGAGCATCACCGCAGGCCTGGCCGAAGTGCTGGAAGCCACCGGAGGCACTCTGGATGCGCTGTTCAACAACGGTGCGCACGGGCTGCCCGGCGCGGTGGAGGATCTGCCGACCGACGGGCTGCGCACGATTTTCGAGGCCAATTTCTTTGGCTGGCACGAGCTGACCCGGCAGGTGATTCCGGTGATGCGCAAGCAGGGGCACGGGCGGATCGTGCAGAATTCCTCGATTCTGGGCTTTGTCACCTTTCCCTGGCGCGGCGCCTATGTGGCGACGAAATACGCGCTGGAGGGGCTGACCGACACCCTGCGGGTGGAGCTGCAGGGCAGCGGCATCCATCTGGTGCTGATCGAGCCGGGGCCGGTCACGTCGAAAATCCGCGAGAATTCCATCCCGCATTTCGAACGCTTCATCGACTGGAAGGCGTCGCCGCTGCGCGATCTCTACGAAACCCGGCTGCTGAAGCGGCTTTACGAAAGCAGCGGCCCGGACCGGTTCGAGCTGCCGGCCTCTGCCGTGACGGCCAAGCTGGCCCATGCCTGCGAATCCCGGCGCCCGCGGCCGCGCTATTACGTGACCACCCCGACCCATATCGCGGGCTTCCTGCGCCGCATCCTGAGCACCCGGGCAATTGACCGCATCCTGGTGCGGCTCGGCTGACGCATTTGCGGTCGCCAATGGCCCGGCCTCAAGTTAGATGAAGGCAACGGAATAAACGCGCGTGGGGGACAGGATGAGCGATCCGCTGTATTATCTGGCACTGGCAGCCGTGGCGGCTGTGGTTGTGGCGCTGGTCATCGGCATTGGCGGCTTTGGCAAGGGCGGCGAGTTCAACCGCCGCAATGCAAACAAGATGATGCGGCTGCGCATCCTGTTCCAGTTCGTTGCGGTGGTGCTGGTGCTGACCTACGTCTATCTGCGCAACCAGGGAGGATAAGCGGCGATGGTCGTTCTGAACAAGATTTACACCCGTACCGGCGACAAGGGCGAAACCGCGCTCGGCAACGGCGAGCGGGTGGCCAAGCATTCGGCGCGGGTCAATGCCTATGGCACCTCGGATGAGCTGAACTCCTTTGTCGGCGTCGCCCGGCTGGAAGCGGATGGCGAAATGGATGCGGCACTGGCACGCATCCAGAACGATCTGTTCGACCTGGGCGCCGACCTGTGCCGGCCGGAGATGGAGAAGGACGCCGATGCCGAATACCCGCCGCTGCGGGTTGCGGCGGCGCAGGTCGAGCGGCTGGAGGCCGAGATCGACGCCATGAACAAGAATCTGGAGGCGCTGCGCAGCTTCATCCTGCCCGGCGGATCCAATCTGGCGGCGCATCTGCATGTCTGCCGCACCGTGGCGCGCCGCGCCGAGCGGCTGGCCACCGACCTCAGCACAACTGAGGACGTGAACCCGGCGGCGGTGAAATACCTGAACCGCCTTTCCGACTGGTTCTTTGTTGCCGCCCGCACCGCCAACAACGGCGGCAAGGACGATGTTCTGTGGGTGCCCGGCGCCAACCGCTGAGGGCCCCTGCCCCGGCTTGATCTCGGTCTGATTCGCCCTTTGGCGCCGGATTTTTGCGAATCCGGCGCCAAACGCGTCATGCAGGCCGCCTGCGCCCTGCCGTCGCGGCAGGCGGATTTCCCACCGGAAACATTCTTGCAAAAATGATGTTCCAAATGAGCAAACGCGACGTCGGCGTGCGCTAACGTGACGATTTTGCCCTGTTGCAGGCGCACACCAGCCGGTATCAACGCTGCGAGAGCATAGAGGGGGAGTCGCCCTGGGGCGGCTTGCCGTTTGTTAAGGAGAGAACGCAAAATGAAGGTACTTGTGCCTGTCAAACGCGTGATTGACTACAACGTGAAGGTCCGCGTCAAAGCGGACGGCAGCGGTGTCGATCTCGCCAACGTGAAAATGTCGATGAACCCCTTCGACGAAATCGCTGTCGAAGAAGCCATCCGCCTGAAAGAAGCCGGCAAGGCTGACGAGGTGGTTGCGGTTTCGATCGGCGTGAAGCAGGCCCAGGAAACCCTGCGCACCGCGCTGGCAATGGGCGCGGACCGCGCCATCCTGGTGGTTGCTGCCGACGACGTGCACACCGACATCGAGCCGCTGGCCGTTGCGAAAATCCTGGCCAAAGTGGTCGAGGAAGAGCAGCCCGGCATCGTGCTCTGCGGCAAGCAGGCGATCGACAACGACATGAACGCAACCGGCCAGATGCTGTCGGCGCTGCTGGGCTGGTCCCAGGGCACCTTCGCCTCCGAGCTGGACATCGAAGGCGAAAGCGCCAAGGTGACCCGCGAGGTCGACGGCGGCCTGCAGACCATCTCTGTGAAGATGCCCGCCATCATCACCGTGGACCTGCGCCTGAACGAGCCGCGCTATGCGTCGCTGCCGAACATCATGAAGGCGAAGAAAAAGCCGCTGGACGAGAAAACCGCCGCCGACTACGGCGTCGACGTCACCCCGCGCCTGGAAATCGTCAAGACCGAAGAGCCGCCGGCACGCGCCGCAGGCATCGTGGTCGGTTCGGTGGACGAGCTGGTTGAGAAACTCAAAGAAGCGGGGGCTGTGTAATGGCTGTTCTTCTCCTTGCTGAAGTGACCGACGGCGCGCTGGCGCTGGACGCAACCGCAAAAGCCGTTGCCGCTGCCTCCAAGCTGGGCGACGTGACCGTTCTGGCCGCCGGCGCCTCTGCTGCTGCGGCTGGCGAAGAAGCTGCCAAGATCGCAGGCGTTGCCAAGGTGCTGGTCGCCGAGGACGCATCGCTGGGCCACCGCCTGGCGGAGCCGACCGCGGCGCTGATCGCAGGCCTGGCCTCCGACTATGAGCACATCGTTGCTCCGGCCACCACCGACGCCAAGAACGTTCTGCCGCGCGTTGCTGCGCTGCTGGATGTGATGGTGATCTCGGACGTGTCCGGCGTTGTCGACGGCAACACCTTCGAGCGCCCGATCTATGCCGGCAACGCAATCCAGACCGTGAAGTCCAGCGACGCCAAGAAAGTCGTCTCCTTCCGCACCGCGTCCTTCGACGCGGCCGGCGAAGGCGGCTCGGCATCGGTCGAGACCATCTCGGCTGCTGACAACCCCGGCCTGTCCGAGTGGATCGAAGACAAGGTTGCCGCAAGCGACCGTCCCGAGCTGACCTCGGCCGGCATTGTTGTCTCCGGCGGCCGCGGCGTCGGCTCCGAGGAAGACTTCAAACTGATCGAAAACCTGGCCGACAAGCTGGGCGCCGCTGTTGGCGCGTCCCGCGCGGCTGTCGACTCGGGCTATGCCCCGAACGACTGGCAGGTGGGTCAGACCGGCAAGGTTGTTGCACCGGACCTGTATGTCGCCATCGGCATCTCCGGCGCCATTCAGCACCTGGCCGGCATGAAGGACTCCAAGGTCATCGTGGCGATCAACAAGGACGAAGAAGCACCGATCTTCCAGGTTGCGGACTTTGGCCTGGTTGCCGACCTGTTCGAAGCCGTCCCGGCCCTGACCGAGAAACTGGGCTGAGCCCAGCCGGACTGCTGACCAAAAGGAAGGCCCGCCATCTGGCGGGCCTTTTTCCGTTCGGGCGGTTCGGGCGGTGTTACCTGCGCAGCAGCGGGTCCAGGTCGCAGGCCAGCGCCTCTGCGATTTTCAGGTGTTCCTTGGGGCCGATCATGTGCCGCGCGGCCGGCAGCTCCATTGGGCCGAAGATCATGCCGGAGATATCCTGCGCCGCGGCGGCGGAGGCGGCCTTGATCTCCAGGATGCCCTGCACCTTGGGGCGCAGCGCCTCAGCCATGGCGCGGTCGACCAGCACCGGCTCCTCCGGGAAGCCGGCACCGGCGTCCAGCTCATAGCGCAGCCACAACAGCAGAACGCGGCCGTCCAGCTGGTCGATCAGCGCCGTCATCCGCTCCACCCAGCTGCGCTGCAGCTGGTCGCGCACCTGCTCGAACCGCTGGGCCGAGATGTCGCGCAGGGTGCACAGCAAGTGCTTGTTGAAGTGGAACTCCGTGAAGTCGACCTCAGGATACAGCGTCTTGAGCGCGAGATGGGCCTGCAGGAACCGGTCGTTGCGGCGCGGATGCACCCGGTAATAGGGGTTTGAGATATTCTGCGCCCCGAGCATCTGCACCACGGTCAGCCGGGCCTTGCGGGCAACTTCGATCAGGGTGTCGTCCTGCGCAAAACTGTCCAGGCCCGCATTCACGCTGCCCAGGTTGACGCAGTCCACCCCCAGCCGGGCCTGCAGCGAGTCGACAAACGGAAATTCAACGAATCGCCCGTAGACTTCGGTTCCGCCGAGGAAGGCAACGTAGGGTTCGTCCAGGGGCTTCCGCGGCCCCCGCACCAGCAGTCTGGATTGACCATACCTGCACGGTTCCCCCGCAAGCGCCCCCGCGCTTTTGAGTTCATAGCTCATAGTACCACCAATTTTTCACCCGAGACTCACTCTGGCGGGCAAGCATTGCAATTTCCCTAAAGTGAGAATTTGCCTCAAATCCGGGTCAGCTGCCCTTGTGTCTGCCCTTCCCCGGCCAGTAAGGTTGCCGCAGATATTTCAGGAGCCTGAGGCATGGAAATTCAGAAGGTTGGAGTGATCGGCGCCGGGCAGATGGGCAATGGCATTGCCCATGTCATGGCGCTGGCCGGGTATGATGTTGTGCTGAATGATGTCAGCCAGCAGGCGCTGGACGGGGCGCTGAGCCTGATCCACAAGAACATGGAGCGCCAGGCCGGCAAGGGAAAGATCACCGAAGCGGACATGAAGGAGGCGCTGGCACGCATCCAGCCCTCGCTGAAACTGGCGGACGTGGGCGCAACCGATCTGGTGATCGAGGCGGCGACCGAGCGGGAGACTGTGAAACAGGCGATTTTCGAGGACCTGCAGCCGCACCTGCAGCCGCATACGATCCTGACCTCGAACACCTCCTCGATCTCGATCACCCGGCTGGCCAGCCGCACCGACCGCCCCGAGCGCTTCATGGGGTTCCATTTCATGAACCCGGTGCCGGTGATGCAGCTGGTGGAGCTGATCCGCGGCATCGCCACCGACGAGCCGACCTTCAACGCCTGCCAGGAAGTGGTGGCCCGTCTCGGCAAGACCTCGGCCAGCGCCGAGGATTTCCCGGCCTTCATCGTCAACCGCATCCTGATGCCGATGATCAACGAGGCGGTCTATACGCTCTATGAGGGCGTGGGGTCGGTGAAGTCGATCGACGAATCGATGAAGCTGGGCGCCAACCACCCGATGGGGCCGCTGGAGCTGGCGGATTTCATCGGCCTGGACACCTGCCTGGCGATCATGAACGTGCTGCACGACGGCCTGGCGGACACCAAGTACCGCCCCTGCCCGCTGCTGACCAAATACGTCGAGGCGGGCTGGCTGGGCCGCAAGACCCAGCGCGGCTTCTATGACTACCGCGGCGAGGTGCCGGTTCCGACCCGGTAACTGCCCGGACAGAACAAAGAAGCGCCCCGCGGGGCGCTTTTTCGTTTGCGGCAGCGTGATCAGGCGGGCTCAGCCCTGCTTGCCGAGGCTCAGCGTGTGCTCGCGCAGCCAGGCCATGAAGCCGCGCGGATCGGTGTGCAACTGCTCCATCTGCTCATCCGTCAGCGGCTTGCCGACCACCGGTGCCTGCGGCTTGTTGCAGGAGCGCACGATCTCATGCAGCAGCAGGCCCTGGCGCAGGATCGGCGATACCTGGCAGGCGATCTGGTACCAGCGCGAGTTCGAGCCGGGGAAGTAGATCGGCACCACCCGGGCGCCGGAACGGCGGATCAGCTGGGCGGTGAAGACATTCCATTCGCGCTCAACCGCGGGGCCGAACCAGCTGTCTGACGACATCACCACGCCGGACGGGAACAGCGCCACGGCGCCGCCTTCCTTGAGGAACGCCATGGTCTTGGCCCGCATGTCCACCATCTTGCGCTGCGCTTCGGGGTCATGCGGGAAGGGCACCGGGATCATGAAGGAGGTTGCGGCCTCGTCCAGGCCGGTCAGCACCGAGCGGGTCAGAATCCGGTAGTCCAGGCGGCGGCGGCCGATGAGATCGGCAAAGATCATGCCGTCGACCATCCCGTGCGGGTGGTTGGCGACGATCACCACCGGGCCGTCGGCGGGGATATTGTCGATCTGCTCCTGCGGGGTCTGCAGGTCGATGCCCATGATGTTGAGCGCGCCGCGCCAGAACTTCTGGCCGCGGTAATTTGCGTTCTGCTTCTCGAACCGGTTGACCATGCGCAGAATCGACAGTTTGCCGGTCAGCCATTCGATGGTCTTGATTGCCAGCGACGTCCAGCGGTCGTCGAAAGAATTGGCATAGGTCAGCGTGCGCCGGTCATAGACCTCGCCGGTCTGATCAGCGGTCTCCGGCGCGACGCCGGTATTCCTGTCGTGTGCGGTATCCGCCAATGTGCCTTATCCCGTTCCGCTGCCGGCGCGGCCTAGTAGCCCTCGCCGAACTTGTCGGCCACCAGGGCCTCCAGCGCATGCGCCAGCGCATCAGCATCGGGCCCCGAGGTCTCGACGTCAATAGTCGTTCCTTTCGAGGCTGCCAACATCAAAAGGCCCATAATGCTGTCGCCGGACGCGGACATTCCGTCCTTCAGCACCTCCGCGGTGGCGTCAAACGCTTCGACTACCTCCACCAGCTTGGCGGAGGCGCGGGCGTGCAGCCCCTTTTCATTGATGATTTTCAGCGTCTTCAGAGCCATTTAATGTGCCTGCTCCCCGTCAGGGTTTACGTTCTGGGCGTTGATGTACTTGCGCCCGGCCTCCATGGCCTGCCGCACCGCGTCGGCAACCGGCAGATGGCGGGATTTTGCCAGTTTGATCAGCATGGGCAGGTTGGCGCCATAGAGGATTCGCCGGTCCGCGGGCGCGCAGGCCTTGAGACTGAGGTTGGAGGGCGACCCGCCGAACAGATCGGTCACCACCACAACACCGCCGCCGCTGTCGACCTTGTTGGCTGCCGCGCAAATCTCGTCCTGCTTGGCGGCCCGGTCGTCGTCCGGGCCGATGGCGATGGCCACTAGGCTGGGCTGCGGACCCACGACGTGTTCCACCGCGGCGAGGTACTCCCTAGCCAGTCCGCCATGCGCTACAATCACAATCCCGATCAACCCGGCCTCTCACTTCTTTTGCTGGCCTTGCAGCTCGCGGTGTCTAATTGACACTTGCAGGCCGTCTTCCGCAAGGGCCTTGGCCAGGGTTTCCGCCATTGTGACCGATCTGTGCTGGCCGCCGGTACAGCCGAAGGCGATGGAAAAATGCGACTTTCCTTCCTCGCGGTAGGCCGGCAGCAGCAGACGGGTCAGATCCAGCACCCGGTCGAAGAACGGGGCGAAGCGGTCATCCGCCTTAACGTAGGCCTGCACCGCCGCGTCGGTTCCGTTGCGCTGGCGCAGCTCCGGCTTCCAGTACGGATTGGCCAGGAACCGGCAGTCGAACACCATGTCGATGCCATGCGGCATGCCGCGCTTGTAGGAGAAGCTTTGCACCGACAGCGCCAGGGTGCGCCCGCCGGGGGCGAACCAGCGTTCGATCTCCGCTTTCAGCTGGTGGACGTTCATGTCGGAGGTGTCCAGCAGGATGTCGGCGCGGTCGCGGATCAGCGCCATCAGGTCCAGCTCGCGGCGCACCCCCTCTGCCGGGGATTCGGCGGGCGCCAGCGGGTGGCGGCGGCGGGTCTCGGAGTAGCGGCGCAGCAGCACGTCGGGGTGCGAATCGAGGTAGAGCACGGTCAGCTCCAGCTCGCGGCGGCCGGACAGCATGTCGATCACATCCAACAGCGCGCGCGGCGAGAAATCCCGGTTGCGGCTGTCCAGCCCCAGCGCCATCGGCCGCGGCGCGGCGGCGGCGTCGAACAGGCCTGGCAGCAGCCGCAGCGGCAGGTTGTCGATCGCCTCAAACCCGAGATCCTCGAGCACGTTGATCGCGGTAGTCCGGCCGGCCCCGGAGGGGCCGGTGACCAGAACCGCCGGAACGGCCTTGTTCTTCTGTTCAGGCATCCGGATCCAGTGCTCCGCATCTGAGGAATTGCATCAGGGCGGGGGCGAAATGCGCGCCGTCCACCCGTTTGACCCGGGCGACCTCCTGCCCCAGCAGCCGGGTGGTATGGCGCACCGGCAGGCGTTCGGTCTCGGCCTCGTCCAGATCAGCCAGCAGGGCCACCGGCACTGGGCTCCGGATCTGCGCGTGCAGCAAGCCCATGAAGCGGGCCTCGACCAGGCCGCGGATCGGTTCCGGGGCGCTGGCAACCACCTGCCCGTCCATCTGCCGCAGCAGCACCCGGTCGTCCGCCACCAGCTGGGCGCCATAGGCCATCAGCTGCAGCGCCAGGGCCGACTTGCCCTGGCCGGAGGTGCCGGTGATCAAAAGCCCCCGCCCCTCCAGCGCGACGCAGGAGGCATGCAGAATGAGGCTTTGTGTTTCAGGCATGGGCTAAACCGGCTTCAGACAGGCAAGCCTACCACAAAACGCGCGCCAAGCGGCTCAGAAGTGACGTCAGCCTCGGTGGGACGGATGTTTTCGGCCCAGATCACGCCGCCATGCGCCTCGACGATCTGCTTGGAGATCGCCAGGCCGAGGCCCGAGTTATTGCCGAAATGCTCCACCGGGCGCTGCGAGTAGAAGCGTTTGAAGATCTTCGACAGCGCCTGGTCCGGGATGCCGGGGCCGGTGTCCTCGACCACCACCAGAACCCGGTTGGCGCGGCGGCGCGCCCAGACGCGGATGGCGTCGCCTTCCTCGCAGAAGGAAATGGCGTTGGTGATCAGGTTGACAAAGACCTGCGCCAGCCGCGCCTCCAGCCCCTGCAGCAGGATCGGCTGGGCGGGCAGATCGGTGATGTAGTCGATCCCCTTGGCGCGGGCGTCTTCGCCCAGGTACTGGTTCAGGTTGCCCAGCATCGCCAGCAGGTCGAAATCCTCTTCCTCCTCCTTCACCAGCTCGGCGTCGAGCCGCGAGGCGTTGGAGATGTCGCTGACCAGCCGGTCGAGGCGGCGCACGTCGTGCTCGATCACATCCATCAGCTTTTCGCGCTGATCGTCGCGGCGGACCATGCGCAGGGTGCCGACCGCAGATTGCAGGCTTGCCAGCGGGTTCTTGATCTCATGCGCGACGTCGGCCGCAAACTGCTCGTTGCTGTCGATCCGGGAATACAGCGCCTTGACCATGCCGCGCAGGGCGCGGCTGAGGCGGCCGATTTCGTCGGGGCGGGCCGACAGGTCCGGGATCCGGATCCGGCCCGGGTTGGATTTGCGGCTGCCGCGCTCGCGGCCGAGCTCAGCCGCCTCTGCCAGATCGGCGAGCGGGTTGGCAATGGTGGAGGCCAGCACCAGGCTGAGGCCGACAGATACCAGCAGGGCCACCACGAACATCTGCAGCACCCGCTCCTGCTCGCCGCGCACCAGCGCGTCCACCTCGCCGGTGGGCGAGGTCAGGGCAATCACCCCGACGGCGGTGCCGTTGTGCATAATCGGGGTGGCCGCGGAAATCACCCGGCTGCCGCCGGTGTCTACCACGGTTTCAACCCCGGTGCCGCCGTTCATCGCCCGGTCGACCAGCCCGCTGAGGCGGGTCTCCAGCGACAGGCCGCCGGCGGCAGGGCCGGCGTCCGGCGCGCCGCCGTCGGCAATCCCCCACAGGCGCGACAGCGCATCGCTGATCAGCGTCGGGCGCTTGCCGCTGTCATTGAGCACGTTCAGGGCATCGCTGCGGTCCACGCCCTTGATGCTGGAAATCAGGTTGCCGGTGGTGTCGAACACAAAGGCCTCGACCCCGCCGCGCAGGCTGAGGCCGGCCAGCGTGTCCTCCACCTGGATGCCGTCGCCGGCGGCAAAGCTGACGGCCCCCGCGGCCGGCATCTCCGCCTCGAACACATCTGCGGCCAGCATCGCCTCCGACACCAGCGCGCCGGCGCGCTGCTGCACCAGGCTTTGCCGCGACGAGTTCAGGTAGAGGATGCCCGCGACCAGGATGATCAGCGCAATCAGGTTGAAGGTGATGATCTTGCGGGTCAGCGGCGAGCCCTTGAGCGACAACAGCCCCCGGCGGGCGCGCTTGACCTGCATTTCCCGCGTGACCGACTGATCGGGGGTGACCCAGTCCTCCCCCAGAACCACATCGCCGTCCTGCTGGCGTTGCATAACACTGGTATCGCGCATCCGCGCCGCTCCCCTGGCCGGGGGCACTGGGCCCCGCTTAGATGTGCCGCTTATTCTTCATTATAACGGTAACCGATACCATAAAGGGTTTCGATCGCCGCAAAATCCGAATCCGCGCTGCGCATCTTCTTGCGCAGGCGCTTGATATGGCTGTCGATGGTGCGGTCGTCCACATAGACCTGGTCATCATAGGCCACGTCCATCAGCTGGTCGCGGCTTTTGACAAAGCCGGGCCGCTGGGCGAGCGCCTGCAGCAGCAGGAACTCGGTCACCGTCAGCGACACGTCCTTGCCCTTCCAGCTGACCGCGTGGCGCAGCGGGTCCATCCGCAGGTTGCCGCGCTCCATCACCTTGGCCTCGGGCGAGGCGCTGCCGGCGGCATCGCTGCTGATCGCCTCCTGGCGGCGCAAGAGCGCCCGGATCCGTTCCACCAGCAGCCGCTGCGAAAAAGGTTTCTTGACGTAATCGTCCGCGCCCATGCGCAGGCCCAGCACCTCGTCGATCTCATCGTCCTTGGAGGTGAGGAAGATCACCGGCATCTGGGTTTTCTGGCGCAGCCGCTGCAACAGGTCCATGCCGTCCATGCGCGGCATCTTGATGTCCAGCACGGCCATATCCGGAAGCTTCTTGTTGAATGCATCCAGCGCGGCCTGGCCGTCGTTATACGTTTCGACCTCGAAGCCCTCGGCCTCAAGCGTCATGGAAACCGATGTCAGGATATTCCTGTCATCGTCAACCAAAGCAATCTTCGACATCGGAATTGCCCCTAATCTGCTCTGTTCTGTTTGTTTTTACCACTTTCATCGCCGTTATAGTGCGCCGAATCAATCCCATTTGAAGAATCGGGGCAATCTTTGGGCCCGATTAGGGCAAAAATACCTTAGCGCCAGCTGAACAGAGCCAAACATTCAGGCAGCTGCCTGCGGCGAAATCAATGGTTGCGCTAAACATTGGCTTGGTGGCGCTAACTAGATGAAACCGGCCTGTTCACCGCCTAAAACGCCATGTTAAGACCTTCGCACCGGCAGCGATGCCGTTTCTATTGCCCCATTGGCGCAGCCGCGCAGCCTGCGTGCCGCCCGCGCCGCCACAGGAGAAAAAACGCATGACATCTGGACGGGTTAACCCGCAATTCCGCCTCGAAGATCAGGGCATCGAGGGTCTGGGCAATGTCTATTACAACTTCATGGAGCCGGCGCTGATCGAAGCCGCGCTGCAGCGCGGCGAAGGCACGCTGGGCAATGGCGGCGCCTTCCTGGTCACCACCGGCAAATTCACCGGCCGCTCGCCCAAGGACAAGCATGTCGTCAAGACCGACAGCGTGCGCGACACCATCTGGTGGGACAACAACGCGGCGATGAGCGCCGAGGGCTTTGACGCGCTCTATGCCGACATGCTGGAGCACATGAAGGGCAAGGACTACTACGTCCAGGACTTGGTGGGCGGTGCCGACCCGGCGCATGCGATCAACGTCCGCATGGTGACCGAGCTGGCCTGGCACAACCTGTTCATCCGCACCATGCTGCGCCGTCCGGACCGCGAAGACCTGGATGATTTCATCGCCGATTTCACCGTCATCAACTGCCCCAGCTTCCAGGCCGACCCCAAGCGGCACGACTGCCGCAGCGAGACGGTCATCGCGATGAACTTCGACAAGAAGATGATCCTGATCGGCGGCACCGAATACGCGGGCGAAAACAAGAAATCGGTGTTCACCCTGCTGAACTACCTGCTGCCTGAAAAAGGCATCATGCCGATGCACTGCTCCGCCAACCACGCCAAGGGCAACCCGGTCGATACCGCCGTGTTCTTCGGCCTCTCCGGAACCGGCAAGACCACCCTGTCGGCCGACCCGGACCGGGTGCTGATCGGCGATGACGAGCACGGCTGGGCCAATAACGGCACCTTCAATTTCGAGGGCGGCTGCTATGCCAAGACCATCAACCTGAACCCCGAGGCAGAGCCGGAAATCTACGCCACCACCTCCAAGTTCGGCACCGTGATCGAGAACATGGTGTTCGACCCGGAGACCAAGGAACTGGATTTCAACGACGACAGCCTGACCGCCAACATGCGCTGCGCCTACCCGCTGCATTACATCTCCAATGCATCGTCCAGCGCCCGCGGCGGCCACCCGAAGAACATCATCATGCTGACCTGCGATGCCTTCGGCGTGCTGCCTCCGATCGCGCGGCTGACCCCGGCGCAGGCGATGTACCACTTCCTGTCCGGCTTCACCTCCAAGGTGGCCGGCACCGAGCGCGGCGTGACCGAGCCGGAGCCGACCTTCTCCACCTGCTTCGGCGCGCCCTTCATGCCGCGCCGCCCGGAGGTCTACGGCAACCTGCTGCGCGAGAAGATCGCCCAGCACGGCGCCACCTGCTGGCTGGTGAACACCGGCTGGACCGGCGGCGCCTATGGCACCGGCAGCCGGATGCCGATCAAGGCAACCCGCGCTCTGCTGACTGCTGCACTGGACGGCTCGCTGGCGGACGCGGAATTCCGCAAGGACGCGAACTTCGGCTTTGACGTGCCGGTCAACGTGCCGGGCGTGCCGGAACTGCTGCTGGATCCGCGCCGCACCTGGGACGACAAGGACGCCTACGACACCCAGGCGGCCAAGCTGGTGCAGATGTTCTCCGACAACTTCGAGCAGTACCTGCCGTTCATCGACGAGGACGTGAAGGCCGCAGCCATCGGCTGACGCTTCGCAAATTCCTCTGAGTAAAGAAAACCCCGGCCTTTTCGCCGGGGTTTTTCATTTCAGGAAATAAAATTTCACGGAAACCATTTCTTAACCCTTTCCTCCGCAAATTTTCCGCAAGCACAGCTTTGCGGCTGTTTCTTTCAGATTTGCGCCGCACCCAGGGAGGGGCCAGAATGGACAAAGAGGCTTTGACAGTTTTCAACAGCATTTTCAGCTCCGGCAGCGCCTTTGTGTACCGCTGCGCCAATGACGAGAATTTCACGATGCAGTTCATGGCCGGGCAGGTCGAGAAGCTGTGCGGCTGCCCGAAATCAGACATTATTGGAAATTCGAAGGTGTCATACGTCGGCTTGACCCATGCCGACGACATTGACCGCGTTTTTGCCGACGTGGACGCTGCCATAGAAGCCGGGGAGAACTGGGACGTTGCCTACCGGCTGCACCGGGCCGACGGCTCAGCCGCCTGGGTCCGCGAGCGCGGCAACGCAGTCTACGACGACAGCGGAGAGATGGTTTTCCTCGAAGGGCTGGTGGTGGATGCCTCGGCCGAAGTCAGCCTGCGCAAGCAGCTGGAAGTCACCCTGCAGAAGACCGAAGCGGACAATGCCGAAATCCTGAAATTGGCAGAGAACATCCTGCGGTCGGTACAGAAACTGTCCATTCTGGCCATCAACGCGGGAATCGAGGCTGCCCGGGCCGGGAAAGCCGGCCAGGGTTTTGCCTTTCTGGCGCGTGAGATCAAGGCGCTGGCGGACGAGAACAACACCTGGGCAAACCGGATCACCGACCAGATGGCGGGCCGCGACAGCGCGGCCCGGGAAAAGATCATGCGCGCCAGGGAAGCCGATCAGGCCTGAAGGGACCCGGAAACCATGTCCCGGACCTTGACCGCGTAGCGGTCGGTCATGCCGGAGACGAAATCCGCCAGCGAATGCATGGCGGTATATGGGTCCTCTACCCCGCGCAGGTCCAGGTCCACGGCGCGGATCAGCTGTGCCCAGTGGGGATGCTCCTTGCCGAGCCTGGCCGGATCCCAGCCGCAGGCGGCAAGGTCAGTGTACAGCCCGTGGAAGTGGCCGAGGATGCGGTGCAGGACCTGGCGGCCCGCGACCTCAAGCTCTGTCTTGCGGCGGGCGGCAAAGATCCGCTCCACCGACAGGCGCTGCAGCTCGGCAAAGGCGTCCGCCTTGGCGGATGCGCCGATCAGGTCACCGTCGAATTCGCCGCTCATGATGGCGTCGTAATTGTCCAGGAAGGCCTGCACGGCGGCGCTGGTGGCGGCGCCGATGGCCAGTGCACGCAACAAGGCGACACGCTCGCCCAGCGGCATTGCGGCGTCTTCCTCGCGGTTGCGCTTGCCGGTGATGTCTTCCAGCACCGCGGCCACGTCTGCGCGGTCCAGGTCGCCCACCGCGCCTGCGTCCTCGATATCCATGATACGGTAGCAGATGTCGTCCGCGGCCTCGACCAGGAAGGCGAGCGGGTGGCGGCGGTACCAGCCGGCGCCTTCGCGGATCATGCCGGTGGCGGTGCAGATTTCATCCAGCAGCGCGGTGTCGGAGGCAAAGACGCCGAATTTCTTGAGGCCCGCGTAGGGCGCCGGGCCATGGCCGCAAACGGCATCGCGCACCTGGCGGGTGCAGGGGTATTTCAGGAAGGCGCCCAGCGTCGCGTAGCTGAGCCGCATGCCGCCCTCGCGCCGGGCCATTTCCAGCCGCCCGGCGATGCGCAGGCCCTGGGCGTTGCCCTCAAAATGGGCAAACTCGGCCTGCTCGGCTGCCGGCACCTGAGAGGCCAAGCCCTTGTCTGCGCGGAACTGCATCGCGAACCAGCCGCCGATGCTGTCCTCGCCGGAATGGCCGAAGGGCGGGTTGCCGATGTCATGCAGCAGGCAGGCGGCCTGAACGTGGCCCGCTATGCGCAGCACCTGATCGGGGGTGATGCGGTCTGCTGCCAGCAGCGCCTGGCCGACACCGGAACCCAGTGAGCGGCCGACGCTGCAGGTCTCCATGCTGTGAATCATCCGGTGGTGAACATGGTCGTGGCTGTAAAGCGGGTGCACCTGGGTTTTCTGCGCCAGCCGGCGGAACGGCTCGGAGAACAGGATGCGGTCATAGTCCTGCAGATAGGCCTCGCGCCCCGGGGCTTCGGGATACTCCGGGCGGCACAGCCGCCCCGGGTTCAGCAGCCTGTTCCACTCCATTGCCATGTGCCTGCTCCTTTGCCTGTTTGAGAGCGCTTAAACGGGAGGCGGCAAGGAAATGCAAACGCTTCAGCGCGGCGCGATCCCGGCGGGCTCCAGCTTGTGCTCCGGCTCCACGTGAATCACCACCTGCATGCCCGGGATGGCAGCGCGCAGGGCGGCCTCTAGGCGGTCGCAGATGTCATGGGCGGCGCGCACCGTCATGGCACCGTCGACCACCATGTGGAACTCGACAAACAACGCGCGGCCGGCGCGGCGGGTTTTCAGCCCGTGCACCTGCATCGCGCCATTGGCGGTGCGGTGGATGATCTCCTCGATCCGGGCGCGCTCGCCTTCGGGGGCGGCGGTGTCCATCAGGCCGTTCACGGATGCGGCGATTACCAGCCAGCCTTCGCGCAGGATGTTGACGCCGACCAGCAGCGCCAGCAGCGGATCGAGCACCGCCCAGCCGGTGGCAAGCGCCAGCCCCAGCCCCGCCAGCACCCCGGCGGAGGTCCAGACGTCGCTCATCAGGTGGCGGCCGCCGGCTGACAGGGCCGGGGATTTCAGCCGCCCGCCCGCGCGCAGCAGCACCCGCGCCCAGGCCAGGTTCACCAGCATCGCCAGCGCGTTCACCCCCATGCCCGCCGCGCCCCAGTCGGCGTCACTTGCGCGGGTCAGCGCGCTGATGGCCTCATGCAGGATCACCAGCGCGGCAATCACGATCAGGATGCCCTCGATCACCGCCGAGAAGTATTCGGCCTTGTGGTGGCCGTAGGGGTGGCCTGCATCGGGAGGCCGCTGGGCATAGCGCACCGCGAACCAGGCCATCACCGCGCCGCCGATGTTCACCAGCGATTCCAGCGCGTCCGACAAGAGCGCCACGGAGCCGGTCATCATCCAGGCAGCAACCTTCAGCGCCATGACCGAAAGCGCGATCAGGATGGAACCGGTTGCCAGCTGTTCTGCGCTGAGCCGTTGATGCATGGCGCCCCTGCCCTTCCCGCTACATCAGCAAGCCGCGGCGCAGCAGGTTCAGACCGGCGATCAACAGCACCACCAGCGTCACCCGCCGGAACAGCGCCTGGTCGATCCGGTCGTGCATCTGCCCGCCGATCCACATGCCCGCCACGGCCGGAACAATCAGCGCCAGCGAGAAAGGCGCGGTTTCCGCCCGCATCACGCCCGACCCGATGTGGGCCACCAGCAGCGCCACCGCGCCGAGACCGTAGATCACCCCCTGAACCCGGATCTGCTCTGTCTTTTCAGTATTCAGGGCCGTAAGGTATGCAACCGTCGGCGGTCCCCAGACGCCGGAAACACCGCCAATCAGACCCGCGATACCGCCCACCACGGCCTCGCTGCGGCGGGAGGGGTTGGAAATGGAGAATGTCATTCCCATCAGTTGGATACAGGCAAAGACCGTGACCGGCAGGCCAATCACCAGGAGCAGCGCCTGCTGCGGCAGCAGCCGCACCGTCTGGGCGCTCAGCAGCAGGCAGACAAGGCCGATCAGCAGAAACACCCGGAACTTGCGGATCGAGGCCACCGCCGCGCCCGGCCCCTGCCGCAGCGCCTGCATCCCGTTGGTGATCAAGGTGGGCAGGATCAGCCCTGCCAGCGCCAGATCCGGTGCCAGAAACATGCTGAGACCCGAGATCAGGATCATCGGCATGGCAAAGCCAACCAGCCCCTTGACCGTGCCGGCCAGCAGCGCAATGCCAAAACCCGCTGCCAGCTCTGCCGGGGAAAGAAGCGAAAACAATGCAGTCATGCCTCCGCTCTATCACATCTTCCGCGTGCTGCACCGGCAAAATCAGCACGCAAGATTTGATCCAAATGACGCACCAGTGAGTATTTTTGTTGCGCTGCACCTGCAAAATGATTTACCACCGGGCGACCGAAGAAGGATCTGATTCATGGCCCACGACGGACAGGACTTGCATATGAAACCGACTCTCATTCCCGACCTGCTGGCGCTGACCGCCGCATCGCTGGAACCGCTGGACCAGCTGTTTGAGGCCGCGCGCGCCTCGGTCCGGGACATGGTGAGCGAGGAGGGCCGGGTATCCGGCCGCCTGATCGAGGAAAACCAGGTGGCGGCGCACGGGCTGTCGTGGCTTGCCACCTACGTCTACTGCCTGCGGCAGATGCAGAAATGGGCAGAGAAGCTGCAGGCCGAGGGCAAATTCGGCGAGATGGAGCAGCTGATCCACCAGATCGGTTTCGGCGAGTACCTGCTGCAGGTGAGCGGCGGCATCCAGATGAACCAGGGCGAGATCATCCGCCTGCAGGATCTGGGCGTCGGCCAGGAGTCCCTCAGCGGCCTGAATGTGCCTGCGGTGGAAACGCTCTGCGCCCAAGGCAACAGCCAGGCCGCCCGCACCCGGCTGGTGGAGCTGATGGAGGAACAGGCCGGTTCCACCATGTTCGGCAACTCCGGCCTGGAGGAAGAGCTGGAGATGATCCGCGACCAGTTCCGCCGCTATGCGGTGGAGAAGGTCGAGCCGAATGCCCACGAGTGGCACCTGAAGGATGAGCTGATCCCGATGGAAGTGATCGAGGAACTGGCCGAGATGGGCGTCTTCGGCCTGACCATCCCGGAGGAATACGGCGGGTTCGGCCTGTCGAAGGCCTCGATGGTGGTGGTTTCCGAGGAGCTGTCGCGCGGCTATATCGGTGTTGGCTCGCTGGGCACCCGCTCTGAAATCGCGGCGGAGCTGATCCTGTGCGGCGGCACCGACGAGCAGAAGGCCAACTGGCTGCCGAAACTGGCCAGCGCCGAGATCCTGCCGACCGCCGTCTTCACAGAGCCGAACACCGGCTCCGACCTCGGCTCCCTGCGCACCCGCGCGGTGAAGGACGAGAACGGTGATTACAAGATCACCGGCAACAAGACCTGGATCACCCACGCCGCCCGCACCCATGTGATGACGCTGCTGGCACGCACCGATCCGAACACCACCGACCACCGCGGATTGTCGATGTTCCTGGCGGAAAAGACCCCGGGCACCGACGAGGCGCCCTTCCCCACCCCGGGCATGACCGGCGGCGAGATCGAGGTGCTGGGCTACCGCGGCATGAAGGAATACGAGCTCGGCTTCGACAATTTCCACGTGAAGCAGGAAAACCTGCTGGGCGGCGAGGAGAACAAGGGCTTCAAGCAGCTGATGGAGACCTTTGAATCGGCCCGCATCCAGACCGCGGCCCGTGCCATCGGCGTGGCGCAGTCGGCGCTGGATATTGCCATGCAATACGCGCAGGAGCGCAAGCAGTTCGGCAAGTCGCTGATCAACTTCCCGCGGGTATCCGGCAAGCTGGCGATGATGGCGGTGGAGATCATGATCGCCCGGCAGCTGACCTATTTCTCGGCCTGGGAAAAGGACCACGGCCACCGCTGCGACCTGGAGGCCGGCATGGCCAAGCTCCTGGGCGCGCGGGTTGCCTGGGCGGCCGCCGACAACGGGCTGCAGATCCACGGCGGCAACGGTTTTGCGATGGAATACAAGATCTCCCGCGTGCTGTGCGACGCCCGCATCCTCAACATTTTCGAGGGCGCTGCCGAGATCCAGGCGCAGGTCATTGCCCGCCGCCTGCTGGGCTGAGCGCCGCCAGTTACTACCGCAGGGGAGCAATCCCCTTCTTGCCCGGCGTTCGCGCCGGGCTTTTTTGCGCTGTCCGGAACTGCGCGGCATGCGTCCGGCCTGCAACCGCAGCGCAAAATAAATCTGTTTCCGTTTCGGGCTGTTCGCACCCAGGGGAAACCTGTTTAACAAGGGGGCATGACACTCTTGCGCCGCCTCCTTCTGCCGTTTCTGCTTCTGCTGTCCGCCTGCGGCGGTGCGGTGCCGCCGGACCAGTCCCCCCGCATTCTGGCGATGGGGGATTCCCTTCTGGCCTGGCACAGCCTGGCGGGCAAATCCATCTCGGACACGGTGTCGCGGGAATTGCAGGAACCAGTGGTGGACCGTTCGGTTTCAGCCGCGCGGATCCTTTACAAGCTGCCCATATCGGGGGCCGCCGGGATGAACATCGGCAAGCAGTACACCCCCGGGGAATGGGACTGGGTAATCGTGAACGGCGGCGGCAACGACCTGTGGCTCGGCTGCGGCTGCTTTGCCTGCGACCGCAAGATGGACAAGCTGATCTCGGCTGACGGGCGCGACGGGGCCATTCCCGCGATGCTGTCGGAGCTGCGCGCAACCGGCGCCAGGGTGATCTATGTCGGCTACCTGCGCAGCCCCGGGGTGGGGTCGATGATCGAGCACTGCCGCGACGAGGGCAACGAGCTGGAAGCCCGCATTGGCAGGATGGCGGAACAGGATGAGGGCATCTACTTCCTGTCGAACAAGGACATGGTGCCCTATGGCGACCGTTCCTATCACGCGCTGGACATGATCCACCCGTCGGTCAAGGCCAGCAGTGAGATCGGCCGCAAGGTCGCTGAAATCATTCGCGCGAACTGAGGCCGTTTGGCCACTTTCCCGGCTGCGGTCTTGTGTTACCTGCTGCTGCCTTTCAGACTGCGCCTATCCATGGTTGCTGGAGGCCCTGATGCGGCGAACCGCCTTGATCTGTTCCATGCTGCTGGCCAGTGCCTGCACCGGCGACGAAACCTTGTCGGCCTATGGCGCCGCGGGCAAGACGTGGCAGCTGCACAGCATTGACGGCGCCCCGTTTGCCGCCGCCGCCACCCTGTCCTTCCCTGAACCCGGCAAGGTTGCCGGCCGCGCACCCTGCAACAGCTTTCACGGCAGCCAGACCGCGCCCTATCCCTGGTTCGAGACCGGGCCGCTGGCCGTGACCCGCGCAGCCTGCCCGCAGCTGGCAGAGGAGGCGGCTTTTCTTAAGGCGCTGGAGGAAATGACGCTGGCGGAAGTGTCCGGCGATGTGCTGATCCTCAGCAATGAGGCAGGGCGCGAGATGCTGTTCAAAGCCGGCGGCTGAGCAGATCCAGCAGCCGCCGGCGCGCCTCCGGCGGCGGGTGGTTGCCCAGCGACGGTGCCAGATGCGCCTCCAGGAAATAGCCAGTGGTGCGCAGGGCCAGCACGATTTCGGCATCTTCTGCATCGCCCTGGCCCAGCGTCACCGGCGGCAGCGGCAGCAGCCGGTCCGCCCAGCCGCCGGCGCCTTCACGTGAAACAGCCCGCCCCGTTTTCGGCGAGACATAGGCCAGCCCGAAGCGGCTGCCGGTCACGGCGCAGGCCGACAAGTCCAGTCCAAAGCCCATCTCCTCCAAGAGCGCCATCTCCCAGCGCAGGTAGGCGAGCGGCCAGAGCGCCTCATTTCCCAGAAGATCCAGCAGCCGTTCGCTGCGGGTATAAAGATCCGGATGCGGCTCGCGCTCCGGCAAGCAGAAGGACAGAAGCGCGGTGACCGTGTTGAGTCCTGCCAGCGCCAGCCGCCCGGACAGCGCCGCCGCCGCCCGGCTGCGCAGCGGTTCGGCGTGGTAGCTGCCGAGGTGATCCTCCAGCCGCGCCCGCCAGGTCACGTCCAGCTGCGCACCGGGCTGCAGGATGGGCGCCATTTTGCGGCTGGCGCCGCCGCGGACCATGCCCGCGTGACGCCCGTGTTCCTCAGTGAAAACGTCGATGATGGCCGAGCTTTCGCCGTGGCGGCGCACCGAAAGCAATATGCCGTGATCACGCCACTCCAACACCGGGCCTCCCTGTCCTGCGGTCCGCCCCACCAGAGCGCATTGCCGGGCGGGCTGCAAGCGGCAGGATCATTCCAGACCGGGTTCGTCCAGCAGGTGGCGGCCCTGCCGGTCCTCGACCTCAATCACCCAGAGGTCGGGGTCGAATTGGCGCTGGCGGCGGATGGAGTCGTCGACCTCCGCCTCGCCCCCGGCGGCCAGCTCATCCCATTTGCGGTTGCCGCTCATCAGGTCATAGGTGCGGTGAAAGGCGCGGGCCTGGCCGTCCAGCGTGTTGAGCTTGACCAGCACCGCGCCGGCGGTGTCGTCGCCATGAGAGGTGATGAAGGCCGGGATGTCCTGAAACCGCAGGCGGGCCAGGTAGGCGTCAACCCAGAACCGGGCGGTGAGGCGGGTCATGCCGCACCTTCGCCAGCGCCCGCGCGCAAGGCGAGTGCGGGAGCCTCCGGCGGGAGTATTTTTGCAAAGGTGAAATACATGGGCGGCGTCAATTGCCGTCCTTGAAGTCGAGGCCCATTTCGGAATAGCGCTCGGCCTCTTCCAGCCAGTTCGGGCGCACCTTCACCTGCAGGAACAGATGCACCTTGCGGCCCAGGAATTCCTCCAGCTCGGCACGGGCGGCCTGAGAGACGGACTTGATGGTCTCGCCGCGCTTGCCCAGCACGATGCCCTTATGCCCGTCGCGGACCACATAGATGATCTGGTCGACCCGGGCCGAGCCGTCCTTGCGCTCTTCCCATTTCTCGGTCTCGACGGTCAGCTGGTAGGGCAGCTCCTGGTGCAGGCGGAGGGTCAGCTTCTCGCGGGTCATTTCCGCCGCGATCATCCGCATCGGCAGGTCGGCGATCTGGTCCTCGGGGTAGAGCCAGGGGCTTTCCGGCAGCTTGCCCGCCAGCCACTGGCGCAGGTCGTCGACGCCATGGCCGCGCTCTGCCGAGATCATGAAGGTTTCGGCAAATGTGTAGCGGCTGTTCAGATCCTGGGCGAGACCCAGCAATTTTTCGGCCGGCACCTTGTCGATCTTGTTGATTGCCAAGGCCACGGTGCGGCCCTCGCCGATTTCAGCAAGGCCTTCGAGGATGGTTTCAACGCCTTCGGTAATGCCGCGGTGGGCCTCCACCATCAGCACCACAACGTCAGCGTCCGCGGCACCGCCCCAGGCGGCGGCCACCATCGCGCGGTCCAGGCGGCGGCGGGGCTTGAACAGGCCGGGGGTGTCAACGAACACCAGCTGCGCGTCGCCCTCCATCGCCACGCCGCGGATGCGGGCACGGGTGGTCTGCACCTTGTGGGTCACGATCGAGACCTTGGCCCCGACCATGCGGTTCAGAAGGGTGGATTTGCCCGCGTTGGGCTCTCCGATCAGGGCAACGAATCCGGCGCGTGTGGTCATCAATACACATCCTGTTTGCAGAGCCGATCCCCTACAGGATTTTACCCACAGGGGCCAGAGGCGTTTTGAAACCGGGTTTCAGGCACAATCTCACAGGCTTGCCCTATGTCAAAGACCTGTGGCAGATCCCGTGTGAAAACCGCAGCGCCAAGCCAATCTGACAGCCAGGCCTTTCTTCGAGAGCACACAAGGGGGCCTGCCTGATGAACCGCCGGGACTTTCTGCTTGGGACTGCTGCATCTGCCGGGGCGCTTGGCGCGGGGGGATGGAGCCTCGCGGGCACGCCAGCAGCGCAGCATCTGACCATCCAGCCTGCCAGCTTTACTTTCCGTGAGACGCCGACCCAGGGGCTGGTGAGCCTGTCGCCAGATGCGCCGCCGCCGGTTCTGTATGGCACCCAGGGCAAGCCCATGCGGCTGCGGGTGGCCAATGGCACCGAAGATTACACCGCGATGCATTGGCACGGGCTGCGGATTGCCAACGCGATGGACGGGGTGCCGTACCTGACCCAGATGCCCATCGCGGGCGGCGAGGTGTTCGAGTATGAATTCACCCCGCCGGATGCCGGCACCTATTGGTATCACCCGCACTGCATGACCATGGCGCAGATGGCGCATGGGCTGACCGGGGTGATGGTGATCCGGGAAGCGGAAGATCCCGGGTTCGACGCCGATCAGGTAATCAATCTGCGGGATTTCTGGCTGGATGAGGACGGCGCCTTCCTGCCCTATTACACCGCGCGCGGGGCCGCACGCGGCGGGACACATGGCAATGTGCTGACCGCGAACTGGCTGCAAGCGCCGGTCTATGATCATCCGGCCGGCGGTTTGGTGCGGCTCAGGGTGGTGAACTCCGACACCACCCGGATCTACAAACTGCACCTCAGCACCGATCAGGCGCGGATCATTGCCTGGGACGGGCATCCGGTAGCGATTGAGCTGCCCCTGCCCTCGGCCAAGGCGCCGTTGCTGGTTGGCCCCGGACAGCGGGTGGATTTTGCAGTGCGGATGCCCGCAGACGAGGGGCAGTCGGCGGAGCTACTGGCAGAGCTTCCAGGCCAGCCCACGCGCACCATGGCGCGGCTGAGGTCCGTTGGCGCGGACCTGGTGCGGGATTTGCGGGAGCTGAAGCCGCTGCCTGCCAACCCGGTTTCCAGGCCGGACCTGACGCAGGCTGAGATGCATGACTTCGTCTTTGGCTGGACGCCGGAGGGCGGGCCGCCGAATGACGGCTACTGCGGCTCGATGGGCTACAGCTTCTGGTCGATCAACCGCACCCCCTGGGCCGGCGATGCGGCCAAGGGCACCGAGCCGCTGGCGGTGCTGGACCGCGGCAAAAGCTATGTGCTGCGGCTCAGGAACGAATCGCCGAACCTGCACCCGATCCATCTGCACGGGCTGGCATTTGTGCCGATCCGCTCCAACCTGCGGACACTGCCGCCGCTGGTGACCGACACAATGCTGCTGCTGAAGGACGAGGTGGCCGAGATTGCCTTGGTCGCGGACAATCCCGGCGACTGGGCGTTCCATTGCCATGTGATCGAGCACCAGAAAACCGGGCTTGCGGGCTATATCCGCGTGGTCTGAGACCTATCCCAGCTGTTCCAGCAGCGCCTTGGCGGCAGCCTGTTCGGCCTGACGCTTGGAGCCTGCGGTGGCCTGCGCCTCGGTGCCGTCCTGAAGGCGCGCCGCGATGGTGAAGACCGGCGCGTGGTCCGGGCCGCTGCGGGAAACCTCAACATAGGCCGGCGGCTTCTGCCCGCGCGCCTGCGCCCATTCCTGAAGCGAGGTCTTGGCATCGCGCGCATCGCTTTCGACCTGATGGATGCGATTGCCCCACAGGCGCAGGATCATCTCCGCCGCTGCGTCAAAACCCGCGTCCTTGTAGACTGCGGCAATCACCGCCTCCATCGCATCGCCCAGCAGCGCCTGCTTGCGCCGCCCGCCGGACATCATCTCGGAGCGGCCCAGCTTCAGCACCGCGCCAAGGTCGATTTCCTTGGCGACATCGGCGCAGGCCTCCTTGCGCACCAGCGCGTTGAAACGCGGCGCCAGCTGGCCCTCGCTGGCGGTCTTGTCGTGCTCCAGGAGCGCGGCGGCCATCACCAGCCCCAGCACCCGGTCGCCCAGAAACTCCAGCCGCTGGTTGTCCTTGCGGGTGGAGGAGGAGACGGAGGCATGGGTCACGGCGCGCTGCAGCAGGTCGGGGCGGGCAAACTTGTGCCCGATCCGCTCCTCGAACGCGCGCAGTTCCTTGGACAGCTTCACTGGATCCCCTTGAAGAAACGGTCGCTCCGCCAGGTCCAGAAATAGAGCATCGAACGCCCGGCAGAGGAGAACATGATCCGGTCGGCGCGGCCGATCAGGTTTTCAAACGGCACGAAACCCACACCGCCCGCGGACTGCGGCAGGCGGCTGTCCGAGGAGTTGTCGCGGTTGTCGCCCATGAAGAAGTAATGCCCTTCGGGCACCTGGTAGACGCTGGTGTGGTCCATGCCCTGGTTGGTGATGTTCAGGATCACATGCTCGTTGCCGCCGGGCAGGGTTTCGACCTGGCGCGACTTCTTGCAGATGGCGCCCTGGCCCACCGGCGCGTTTTCGCAGCGCGGCATCGAGCCCTGCGGCCCCTGGCGCTCCATCACTTCCTCGAACTCGCCGGCATCCTGCAGCTTCACCGCTTCACCGTTGATGAACAGCACCCCGTTCTTCATCTGGATCTTGTCGCCCGGAAGGCCGATCAGCCGCTTGATGAAGTCGTTGCCGTTCACCGGATGGCGGAATACCACCACATCGCCGCGCTCCGGCTCGCCGCCGATCAGGCGGGTGTTGTCGCCGTCCAGGAAGCCGCAGATGTTCTTGGCGTCGATGTTCAGGCCAACCGCCGGGAAACGGATGCTGGGGCAGGAGGCATAGGAATAGCCATAGGCCATCTTGTTCACGAACAGGAAATCCCCGATCAGCAGGGTTTCCTTCATCGAACCGGACGGAATCCAGAAGGGCTGGAAGAACAGGGTGCGGAAGACACCGGCGATCAGCAGCGCGTAGACGATGGTCTTCACCGTCTCGAGGATCGAACTGCCGGTCTTTGCTTTGGCCGTCATCAGGCTCTCCGGTTTGGAAACAGGGTCCGGGGCTACATGCGGGCCTGAAGGGGGCAAGTCAAGTTCCGGAGGGCAATTCCGCCGGGTTCACGGCAATGGGACGGGCTTCGATCAGCACAAAGGCCTGCGCCCAGGGGTGGTCATCGGTCAATGTCACGTGAATCACTGCCTCGTGGCCGGGCGGGGTCATCTCGCGCAGCCGCTCCGCGGCCCAGCCGGTCACATGCATCACCGGCTGCCCGGTGCGCAGGTTGGAGACCGCCATGTCCTTCCAGGCGATGCCCATGCGCAGGCCGGTCCCCAGCGCCTTGGAACAGGCCTCCTTGGCGGCCCAGCGCTTGGCGTAGGTGCCGGCCACGTCGCGGCGGCGCTCCGCCTTGCGCTGCTCGGTCTCGGTGAACACCCGGTTGCGGAAGCGGTCGCCGAACCGGTCCAGGGTGCGCTGGATGCGCTCGATATTGGCGAGGTCGGTTCCGATGCCCAGAATCATTCTTCCAGCCGCTTCAGACCCAGTTTGATGCCATGGCCCAGGAACAGGCGGTTGACCATCAGGATGACGGCCAGCAGGAGCAGGAAAATGCCCGCGAGGTAGACAAAGGGAATTGTCTGCCGCGCCTCTGTAACCATCGGGCTGTTCCAGTAGAGCGGCAGTTGGATGATGGTCAGCACCGCCACCACCCCGGTCATTGCCGCGGCGCAGATCCAGGCATCCCTGCCCGGCAGGGGTGCGCGGGTGGCCCGGGCAATGCGCATGCCTTCCACAACAGAGGCGATCATCGGCGGCAGCACGGTCGCCAGCCCTGCGGGCATGGCGATCCCGAATTGCCCCAGCAGGAGGCCTGCCAGCAGCATCGCGACAGAGGCCCCCATCCACCAAAGACCGTAACGGATCAGATTGACCTGCATATTCACCCTCCCCCCGCATCGCAGCCATCGGCCTGCGTATTTTCCGCGCTGCCCGGCTCATGCTCCTGGCAGATCTGCGTTGTTTCCTCGTCTTGCAGCGGCACGTCCAGCAGCGCGCAATGGGCGCCCTGAGCAGACGTCCGGTGATGGCGGCAGCTGCGGCACAGGCCGAAGCTGCGCCCGCCGCGGGCTTTGATCATGCCCCTGACCAGCTGCCGCAGCGCATCCCGGACGTCCTCCATCTTGCGGTCCGGCAGGTCCACGGGCGGCTTGGCGTCCAGCGCATCGGCCACGGCCCGGCCTTGCGGTGTCAGGTCATAGCGCCGCGAACGCCGGTCGCTGCCGCCCGGCCCTTCCTCGGCCAGCCCCTTGGCGGCCAGCGACTTCAGCGTCTGGGAAATCGTGCCGCGGGTGGCTGACAGGTAATCGGCCACCGCCGACGGCGTCCGGGAAAACCGGTTGGCGCGCGCGAGGTAGTCCAGCGCCGACGCCTGCGCGGGGTTGAGCCCGGCGGCCCGGCGCCCGGTGCCATGCAGGCGCGAGAGCCGGTCAAGGAGGCTGGCGATTTCATGTGCCGCTGTCATGCAAGCTTGATAGCGAGTCAAAATTACCATTGCAATATTATCGACTCGCTACTATCGAAGTGACATCGAGTCGAAACCAAGGAGGTCGAAATGAAACTCGCGTATTTTGCGGCGGCGCTTGCCGCCTTGGCAGCCGGGCAAACAGCACAGGCGGGCGGCAGCCACGCCGCTGCCCATGCAGAGCCGCTGCTGTCGGAAGCCAAGGAAGGGATTGCGCCGGACACCGACATCCGCAGCGTTCATGCCAGCCGCAGCGGCGGGCATGTCACCTTCCGGATGGCAACCGGCGGTGAGGCCGGCAGCACCGTGCCGGCCGCCGCAGGCTCGCTGGGCGGTGCCGGGGTGCAGGCCTATGTCTGGCCGCTGTCGCTGGATCCGTCAGCCGCGGGCTTTGAGGCTGGCAGCGGCACGCTGGCGCTGGTTGCCACCGCGCATCCGGATTTTGACGACACGCCGCTGTTTGACGAGAACGGCGATGGCGATCTGGCCAACGATGGTGCCGGCTGGCACAGCCATTGGGTCGTGCTGACCCCCAACGATGGCTGCGGCGAAGGGATGCTGTCGGTCAAGGACATCCCCGAAGGTGCGGCGCCTGCGCTGCCCGCGACGTGGCCGGGTCTGCCGCTTTATATCGACAGCCCCGGGTATTCCCCGGTCCTGAACGGCAAGGAGGTCAGCCTGACGGTGCCGCTGGCGGCTGAGGCGCTGGCCTTTGACGGGGTAACGGCAGGACTGCAGGTCAATGAAAACATCCACGCCCCGCTGCTGTGCGTGACCGATGTGTTCGATATCGCATCAGGCGACCTGAGCCTGCCCGGCAAGCTGGAGTGACCACCCCCGCGAGGAAAAGAACTGGCCCGGGGCAGCGGCAATTGCCTGCCCCGGCTTCATGTTTTGACCGGCAGCTCTCAGCCGCGCGCGGCGTCCATCAGGCGGCGCATTTCCTGCACCGCCGGCGTGAGGCCGCAAAAGATGGCCTCGCCGATCAGGAAGTGGCCGATGTTCAGCTCTTTCACCTCCGGGAAGGCCGCAACCGGCTGCACGGTGTCAAAGGTAAGGCCATGGCCCGCGTGCACCTCCAGTCCCAATGCATGCGCATAGGCGGACATTTCGAGCAGCGCCTCCAGCTCGCGGTCGCGGTCTTCAAACCGGCCTTCGGCGTGGTAGTCGCAATAGGCGCCGGTGTGCAGCTCGATGACCTCGGCGCCGATGCGGTGGGCGGCGTCGATCTGCCTGCGGTCGGCAGCAATGAAAATCGACACCCGGCAGCCCGCATCGCGCAGCGGCGCGATGAAATGGGCCAGGCGGTTTTCCTCCCGAGCCACGTCCAGCCCGCCCTCGGTGGTGCGCTCCTCGCGCTTTTCCGGCACGATGCAAACCGCGTGCGGCCTGTGGCGCAGGGCGATCCTCTGCATTTCCTCCGTCGCCGCCATCTCGAAGTTCAGCGGCACGCTCAGCGCCGCCATCAGCGCATCGATGTCGGCATCTGTGATGTGGCGGCGGTCTTCGCGCAGATGCGCGGTGATACCGTCGGCGCCTGCCTCTTCCGCCAGTTTTGCGGCGCGAACCGGGTCCGGATATGCGCCGCCGCGGGCGTTGCGCACGGTGGCCACATGATCGATGTTCACGCCCAGGCGCAGCTGATTTTTTGCCATGAGAGATATCTCATCCGTCTGAAGTCCAAGCCTTGCCAGAAAGACTAGACAGACGGCAGGCAAGAGCAAGCCTGCAGGCAATAATGGTACAATCCGGCGGGCGGTTCAGGCGCCGCTGTCGACTTCGGCGCGCTTCTTGATCGCGTCGAACTTGGCCTTGATCTTGGCCCTGCGGCGCTGCTGGTAGACCCGGATCACCGGCAGGCTGAGCATATAACAGACCGTCGCCGAGATGACGCCGGGAATGATGCCGCCGATCATGTAGGGATAGAACACCTCGTTATAGAACAGGTGCAGGCCCTGCCAGTCGGCGGGCCGGTCCATGAACAGCGCGATCAGGTTGTCCTTGAGGTCGCCCCCGGCGGCCAGGAACTTGCCCACCAGGGATTTGTCGACCTCCTGATCGAATTCGGTTCCCAAGATCCAGTGCCCCGTCTGCAAGGACGCGACGCCAATCGGCACATAGGTCAGCGGGTTGCCGAAGAAGGTGGCGCTGAGCGAGGCCAGAATGTTGCCGTTCATCATCCGCGCGATGAAAGCGGCGATGAAGAAATGCAGGCCGTAGAACGGTGTGAAGGTGGTGAATACCCCGGCCCAGATGCCGCGGGCGATGCGTTCGGGGGAATCGGGCAGCCGCCGCACCCGGTGCTTCACATACAGGAACGCACGGCCCCAGCCGCCGCGCGGCCAGAGGAAGTCAGCCAGCGCCCGGAGGGGCGGACGTCTGTCCCGGCGCCTGAATACCAAAGCTGTCCGTCCTTCCCAGTTCCCGGCTCAGAGTTTCGGCGGCTTATCCCGTATAGTGGCGCTCTTCCGGTTTGTTCCGGAACCGCGCCACCGCGGCAACATCGCTTTCCGCCTCGAGCGTCAGCATCAGCGAGTGCAGCTGCTCCACATCCCGCAGCTCCACATTGATCATAAGCCGGTAAAAGTCTGGTTTCCTGTCTACAAATTCCAGATCCGAGATATTGGCCTTTTTCTCGCCGATCAATGTGCAAATGCGCCCCAGCACGCCGGCGTCGTTGCCGATGGTCAGCTCCAGCGTGGTGCCATAGACAGCCGGGTGGGTGCCGCTGTGCCATTGCACATCCATCCAGCGCTCCGGCTGATCCTCGAACTCGCCCAGCTTGTCGCAATCAGCGGAATGCACCACCACCCCGCGGCCGCGGTAGGTGATGCCGATGATGCGCTCCCCCGGCAGCGGCTGGCAGCAGGGCGCGCGCTCAAAGCTCTGCCCCGGCTCCAGGCCGATCACCGCCCTGCGCGGCGAGATTTCGTCGCCATCGCCGGTTGTCAGTTCCGGATAGACTGATTGCACCACATCGTGGGCGGTGATTTCGGCCGCGCCCAGCCGCGCCAGCAGCTCATTCACCCCGCTTGCACGCAGCGCACGGGCAGCGGTTTCCAACGCCTTGTCGGTGGCCTTCTTGCCGACGTGCTCAAACGCGGAGCGCGCCAGCTCGTGGCCCAGCTTGACAAAGCGCGCCCGGTCCGCCTCGCGCAGAGCGCGGCGGATGGCGGTGCGCGCCTTGCCGGTGGTGGCGATCTCCAGCCAGCTCACCTGCGGGGTCTGGCCCTCGGCGGTGATCACATCCACCGACTGGCCGTTCCGCAGCCGGGTCCACAGCGGCACCCGGATGCCGTCCACCTTGGCGCCGACGCAGGCATGGCCGATGCGGGTGTGAATGGCATAGGCAAAGTCGATCGGCGTGGCGCCCTTGGGCAGCTTGATCACGTCGCCCTTGGGGGTGAAGCAGAACACCTGGTCCGAATACATCTCGAGCTTCACCGCCTCGAGGAATTCATCGTGGTCGTCCTCGGCGTCGAACTGCTCGGTCAGCGAGGCGATCCACTTGGCCGGATCGACGGCAAAGGGGTTCTCGGTGCGCACACCGTCCCGGTAAGACCAATGCGCCGCAACCCCGGTTTCTGCCACGTCGTGCATCTGGCGGGTGCGGATCTGCACCTCCACCCGCTTGCCGTCGCGGCCGGACACCGTGGTGTGGATGGAACGGTAGCCGTTGGACTTCGGCTGGCTGATGTAATCCTTGAACCGGCCCGGCACCGCCCGCCAGCGCTGGTGGATGGCGCCCAGCGCGCGGTAGGCGTCCTCTTCCGACCCGGTAATCACCCGGAAGCCGTAAATGTCGGAAAGCCGCGAAAAGCCCTGGTCCTTGGCCTGCATCTTGCGCCAGATCGAATAGGGTTTCTTGGCGCGGCCAAAGACCTCCGCCTCGATCCCGGCCTTTTCCAGCTCCAGCCGCATGTCGCCGGTGATCCGGTGGATCACGTCGCCGGTTTCGCGCTGCAGGGTCACGAAGCGGCGGATGATCGACTGGCGGCCTTCGGGATTGAGCACGCGGAAGGCCAGATCCTCCAGCTCCTCGCGCATCCACTGCATCCCCATGCGGCCCGCCAGAGGCGCATAGATATCCATCGTCTCGCGCGCCTTCTGGGCCTGCTTCTCCGGGCGCATCGCCTTGATCGTGCGCATGTTGTGCAGGCGGTCCGCGAGCTTCACCAGGATCACCCGCAGGTCCTTGGACATCGCCATGAACAGCTTGCGGAAGTTCTCCGCCTGCTTGGTCTCGCGGCTGCTGAGCTGCAGGTTGGTCAGCTTGGTGACGCCATCGACCAGCATCGCCACCTCATTGCCGAAGCGGCGGGCGACTTCCTCGTAGTTGGCCTTGGTGTCTTCGATAGTGTCGTGCAGCAGCGCGGTGATGATGGTCGCATCATCCAGGCGCTGTTCGGTCAGGATGGCGGCCACCGCCACCGGATGCGTGAAATAGGGCTCGCCCGAGTGGCGGAACTGCCCGTCATGCATCTGCTCGCCAAAGGCATAGGCTTCGGCGATCCTGTCCGCGTTTGTCTTGGGGTTGTAGTTGCGGACCAGAGCAATCAGGTCGTCAGGGGAAATCATGTCCGGTCCGCAGCCTCAATAGTCCAGATGCGCGCCTCAGCCCTGGCCCTGGGCCTCCATCAGAGCGCGCAGCAGTTTCTCCTCCGACATATCGTCGTCGGCCGGCTTGTCGTTGTCCGCACCCATCAGCAGAGCCATGGAATCCTCTTCCGGCTCGTCGACTTCGATCTGGGTCTGGTTGCTCTCGATCAGGCGCTCGCGCAGTTCATCGGCGCTCTGGGTCTCGTCAGCGATTTCGCGCAGGGAAACGACCGGGTTCTTGTCGTTGTCGCGATCGACGGTGATCGGGGCACCGGCCGAGATTTCGCGGGCACGATGCGCTGCCAGCATCACCAGCTCAAAGCGGTTGGGCACCTTATCTACGCAATCTTCAACCGTCACGCGGGCCATCAGCGACTCTCCAATTCATTCCGTGTCCAGAAGGCAGACATTTACGCCCAAATCTTTCTCTTGACAAGGGCGGAAAACAAAGCATTGCGCCGCTCAGAGAGGCGTCACCTCAGCCACATCCCGAGGCTGCAGTTCCGCCAGCATCTCTGCCGCGGTTTTCTGCAGCACCGGGTGGCGCCAGCGCGGCGCGATATCGGCCAGCGGCACCAGCACAAAGGCGCGGTCCTGAATGCGCGGGTGCGGCAAAATCAGCCGCCCCGGCGCATCCTGCATCTGCTTTTCCAGCGGCAGCCCCTGCCAGCGCGCATATGCCGCCGCGTCCGGCAGCACAGCCCCGTCATAGTCCACCAGGTCCAGATCCAGTGTCCGCATCCCCCAGCGCTGCTCCCGCACCCGGGCGAACTGCGCCTCGACCGCATGCAGCCGCGCCAGCAGATCTTCGGCTGACAGGGCGGTTTCCACCGCCACGGCCGCATTCACATAGTCCGGCCCCGCGCCAGCCGGAAAACAGGGGGTTTGAAAGAAGCGGGACACGCTGCGCAGCGCGACCTCATCCGTCTGCAGCGCGCCGATCGCTTTTGCCAGCGTCACCTGGGGCGCATCCGTGCCGGCCGGCAAGTTTCCGCCAAGCGCAATCAGCGCCATTTTCCGGTTTGCGGCCATTTTTAACCCTATTTCAGCAGGACAGTATACTTGCGGCAAATGACAAATAACTTACATTAAGTCTACCCGTTTCGCCGTTTTCAAAAACTCACTCACGGACCCCCCGGCCGAAACGGTTATACCGGAAGGAAAATTTTGATGTTTTACAAGGACGAACGGCTCGCGCTGTTCATAGACGGGTCAAACCTGTACGCCGCGGCCAAGGCGCTCGGGTTCGACATCGACTACAAGCTTCTGCGGCAGGAATTCATGCGCCGCGGCAAGCTCCTGCGGGCCTTTTATTACACTGCCCTGCTCGAGAATGACGAGTATTCACCGATCCGGCCGCTGGTTGACTGGCTGCACTACAACGGGTTCACCATGGTCACCAAACCGGCCAAGGAATACACCGACAGCATGGGCCGCCGCAAAGTCAAAGGCAACATGGACATCGAGCTTACCGTTGATGCCATGGAGCTGGCGCCGCGGGTGGACCATATCGTGCTGTTCTCGGGCGATGGGGACTTCCGCCCGCTGATTGCCAGCCTGCAGCGCCAGGGCGTGCGGGTTTCGGTGGTGTCGACCATCCGCAGCCAGCCGCCGATGATCTCTGACGACCTGCGCCGCCAGGCCGACAATTTCATCGAGCTGGAAGAGCTGCGGGACGTGATCGGCCGTCCCCCGCGCGAGCAGAACGAACCGCGTTCCGCCACAGCCGCCCACGGCTGACCCCGGCCGCGAGGAATATCGGACCGGAACAGGCTCCAGATGGGGCGGCGCCTGTTCCGGCTGCGATCATTCGCCGTCCTGACTGTTGATTTGGTTGTGGCGGGCGATGATGTCCGCAGGCCAGCGGCTTTTGATATAGGCCAGCACTTCCAGCATCTCCTGCTCGCTCAGCACCCCGGCATAGCCTTGCATCCGGCTGCGGTAGCCGTTCCCGACCAGCTGTGCCATGCCGTGCCGGGTGATTTCCAGCAGCTGCGCGTCCGGATGGTGCCAGGTATGGCCGCTCGCATCTTGCGGCGGCGCTGGCATGTAGCCCTCGCTGTCCCGCCTCTGCCAGTCCGGCTCGCCCTGCAGGCCGGCGCCGTGGCAGCTGGCGCAATGGTCCTGATAGATCCGCTGCCCGGCGGCAACTGCCTGCGGATCCTGGTAGGGCAAAATACCGGCTGTCCGCGTATCCGCGCCCGCCAGCCAAAGATACCCCGCGCCCGCCAGCCCAGCGGCAACGGCGGCAATCATCCGCTTCATTTTGTCCTCGCTCCTGATGCCATCCGGAACATCCCTCTGCCGCCTTCCGCCGCTGGAGGCTCCAATCACATCCGCGTGAGGCCTGCGGCACTGGACCTTGCCGCCCGAACCGCTTACCTCTGGCGCGCAAGGAGACGCCCATGACCAAGCCAGCCCTGACCCTCTATCTCGCCGCGCCGCGCGGTTTTTGCGCCGGCGTCGACCGTGCCATCAAGATCGTTGAAATGGCAATCGGCAAATGGGGGGCGCCGGTCTATGTGCGCCATGAGATCGTGCACAACAAATTCGTGGTCGACTCGCTGCGCGAAAAGGGCGCGGTTTTTGTCGAGGAACTGGATGAATGCCCCGATGACCGGCCGGTGATCTTCTCCGCCCACGGGGTGCCGAAATCGGTGCCCGCCGCGGCCGAAGCGCGCGAGATGATTTATGTCGATGCGACCTGCCCGCTGGTGTCCAAAGTGCATATCGAAGCCCAGCGCCACGCCGAGGCCGGGCTGCAGATGATCATGATCGGCCACAAGGGCCACCCGGAAACCATCGGCACCATGGGCCAGCTGCCCGAGGGCGAGGTGCTGCTGGTGGAAACCGCGGCGGACGTGGCAACGGTTGAGGTGCGCGACCCGGACCGGCTGGCCTATGTCACTCAGACCACCCTGTCGGTGGATGATACCAAGGGCATCGTCGCGGCGCTTGTGGAACGCTTCCCCAACATCATCGGCCCGCACAAGGAAGACATCTGCTATGCCACCACCAACCGCCAGGAAGCGGTGAAATCGGTGGCCCCCAAGGCGGATGCGCTTTTGGTGGTCGGCGCGCCGAATTCCTCGAACTCCCGCCGCCTGGTTGAGGTCGGCGCCAAGAACGGCTGCGACTACGCCCAGCTGGTGCAGCGCGCCGAAAACATCGACTGGCGGGCGCTGGAGGGCATCCGCTCGGTTGCCATCACCGCCGGCGCTTCGGCTCCGGAACTGCTGGTCAACGAGGTGATCGACGCCTTCCGCGCCCGCTATGACGTGACGGTCGAGGTGGTTGAGACCGCGGTGGAAACAGTGGAATTCAAGGTGCCCCGCGTCTTGCGGCAGCCTGCGTGAACGCACAGACCAGCGTGCGAACCAAGTGACAGAAATTGCACCCGCTCCGGGCCAACCGTGCTACGCATGAGGTCCCGGGCATTATTTCTGGAGCCGCTTTTATGATCACGCTGCACTTTCTGATCACCGCCTTTGTTGTCGTCCTCGCACCCGGCACGGGTGTCATCTACACGCTCGCCCTGGGCCTCGGCCAAGGCTGGCGCGCTTCCATCTGGGCCGCAATCGGCTGCACCTTCGGCATCGTCCCGCATCTGGCCGCCGCCACGCTGGGGCTGGCGGCGGTGCTGCACAGCTCCGCCCTGCTGTTCCAGATCGTCAAGGCGGCGGGCGTTGCCTATCTCCTGTACCTGGCCTGGCAGGCGCTGCGCAGCGGCGGCGTGCTGGCGGTGACATCAAACCGTACCAGCCAGCCCGGCTGGAAGATCGCCTGGCGCGGGGCGCTGATCAATATCCTGAACCCCAAGCTGTCGGTGTTCTTCCTGGCGCTGCTGCCGCCGTTCCTGAGCGGCAATCCTGCCAGCGCCACGCTGGAGATGTCGGTTCTGGGGCTGGTGTTCATGGCGATGACCTTTGCCATTTTTGTGCTCTACGGCCTGTTTGCCGCCCAGGCCCGCGCATACCTTCTGAACAGTGAGAGGGTGCTGAAGTGGATGAGCCGCGGCTTTGCCGCCGTTTTCGCAGGCCTTGCCGCACGGCTGGCGGTAGAACGGGCCTGACGGCTTATCCTGGAGAAACCCAAATGAGCGATGACAGAACCATCAGCGTCTATAATGACCGCGCAGCGGAATACGCCGCACTGTTTGCCGCCAGAACTGATGCCGGGGAGGAGGCCGATTTCCAGGCTTTCACCGCTCGCTTGCCGGAGGGCGGCACGGTGCTGGACCTTGGCTGCGGCCCCGGCCATTGGGCAGCGCGGTTCCGGGATGCTGGCTTTCGGGTGGCCGCACTTGATGCATCGCCGGAAATGGCGGAAGCCGCCCGCGCCGCCTATGGAATAGAAGTCATCACCGCAGGGTTTCACGCCCTGGATGCAGAGGCGGTGTTTGACGGTATCTGGGCCTATTTCAGCCTGCTGCATGTGCCGCGGGAGGAACTGTCCGTCCACCTGTCCGCCGTCCGCCGGGCGCTGACCGAAGGCGGCACGCTATGCCTGGCAATGAAATTGGGCGAGAGCGAAGGCCGCGATGAGCTGGGCAGATTCTATGCGTACTACAGCGAGGACGAGCTGCGCGAAAAACTCGAAACCGCCGGCTTCAACCTGCTCGGTGCCCGCCGCGGCGAGGGCAAAGGACTGGCTGGCACTGCCCAGGAGTTCGTAGTACTGACCGCCCATGCCTGAATTATTTGCTTATACCGACGGCGCCTGCTCTGGAAATCCCGGCCCCGGCGGCTGGGGCGTTCTGCTGCGCGCCATGGACGGTGACACCATCGTCAAAGAAAAAGAACTGAGCGGCGGCGAAGCGGAGACCACCAACAACCGGATGGAACTCCTGGCTGCGATCAATGCGCTGGAAAGCCTGGCACGGCCCTCCACGATCACCGTGGTCACCGACTCGGCCTACGTGAAGAACGGCGTCACCAGCTGGATCTTCGGCTGGAAGAAGAACGGCTGGAAGACGTCCAGCAAGAAGCCGGTGAAAAACGTCGAGCTGTGGCAGCGGCTGGATGAGGCCCAGCGCCGTCACAAGGTGACATGGGAATGGGTCAAGGGCCATGCAGGCCACCCCGAGAACGAACGCGCGGACGAACTGGCGCGGGCGGGCATGGCTCCCTTCAAGAAGAAAAAGGCATGATGCGCGAGGGCCGCGCATGACCTTTCTGGCACTGCTGGACTATGCCTCGGTGCTGGTCTTTGCCCTCTCTGGCGCGCTGGTCGCCAGCCGGGCGCAGCTGGATATTGTCGGCTTTGCCTTTGTTGCCTGCCTGACAGCGCTTGGCGGCGGCACGCTGCGCGACCTTCTGTTGGACCGCAATCCGGTGTTCTGGATCGGCAACCCCAATTACATCCTGCTGGCCGCGCTTGCTGCGGTGGCGGTGTTCTTCACTGCGCATCTGCTGGAAAGCCGCCTGCGCTGGGTGGTCTGGCTGGACAGCTTTGCCCTGGCGGTTGCCGTGTCCGCAGGAACCGGCGCCGCGATCTCGCTGGACAGCCCGCCGGTGATCGTTGTGCTGATGGGCATGGCCACCGGCACCATGGGCGGCCTGATGCGGGACGTGGTCTGCAATGAGGTGCCGCTGGTGCTGACGCAGGGCGAGCTGTATATCACCTGCGCCATGGCAGGCGCCATCACCGCCGTTGCTGCCATCTGGCTGGGGTTTGAGCTGAAGTTCGCATTGCTGGCCTGCGCCGGGGTCTGCTGGGTGCTGCGGGCGGGCTCCATCCTGTTCGGCTGGCATCTGCCGGTCTACAAAAGCCGCCCGCCGCGCAGCTAGGGCGTGCCTTCGCAGCAGCGCCTAGGCGGTGCTGCGGCTGCCTTCCAGGTTCCTGAGAAAGGCCTGCCCCTCGGCGCTGATCCGGGCCTTGCGGCCCTTGCGCCGGTGCCAGACCAAAGCCAATTCGTGGTACTCCCGCAGCTTGCCGTCCTGCAGCAGCTCCTCCTTGATCTGCAGCGCCGCCGAGAAGCTGTCCGCCAGGCGCCGGTCCTCCTCCTGGTTCTTGTCGAATTTCAGCCAGTAGTCCGGCTCGATCGAAGAGGTGAAGTGGTTCGCCCGGCCGCGGGCCTTCTTGTTCAGGAAGCCGTCGCGCGAACGCAGGGCATAGTGGTTGAGCTGCGCCGCGGAGTAACCGTAGCTGCCGCGCACATGCAGGGCGCCTTCCAGTTCCTGCTCAGGCAGCAAAGTGCCATCGGCCAGCTGCCAGTTCACCTCCGCCGGCGGCACCGCCAGGAACGGCCTGTGCACGCCCATGCGGTCAAATTTGCCGTTGTTGCGGAAGGCGGTCTTGAAAAAGCGGTGCTCGTCCGGGCGCCCGTCCTCCGGTTCCGCCCTGACAAAAGCCTGCGGCACCGGGGGATGATCCACAAGCTCCACCCCGGCATTGCCGAAAATGCGCCAGACAAAGGAGACAGCATCGGCATCCGGCCGCGCCGCCAGCAGGCCCGGCAGAGTGCCGTCCCCGGAGTTGATCTGCAGGAATTCGTCGACATCGACCACCAGAACCCAATCGGCCTGCGCCACCTTGGGCTCGTATTCTGCCCACATCAGCGCGCTCTTGTGCGGTCCGCGCCGCATCACCCGGCTGAAACGGTGCTCGACCACCCCCATCCGGTGCAGGCAGCGCAGGATGTGATCCGTGGGATCAGAGCAATCATTGGTGAAGATGACAAAATCGCTGACCCCGATTGATTTGTAGTGGCTGATCCAATCGAGGATATAGGCGCCTTCATCCTTCATGGTGGTCACAACCACCACTGTCGGCGTGCCGGCCCGGCCGCTGTCCTGGGTCATCTGCAAATGCTCTCTGCCTCGGTTATCCGCCGTTTTTGGCGTGGTTAACCCACCTTAACCATCCCATACGCCAGCGCAGCAGAATTTGCGCACTCTGCCGCAGGCTGTGGCGCTGGCGCCGCAACAGGGATTATTTGCCGGTATACCGCTGCCAGAGCCAGATCAGCACCAGCGCCCCCAGAACCGCCCCGACGAAACCGGCCATGAACCCCATGACCGCCAGCAGCCCTCGCAGCACCAGACCGCCGACCAGCGCCCCGGCCATGCCGATGCAGACCGTGGTGATGATATCGGTTTCCAGTTTCATCAGCCGGGTCGCCAGAAAGCCTGCCGCGGCGCCGATAATGATCAGGGCTATGATGGGCATCAGACTCTCCGGTTACAGTCGGCTGCCCTTGGGAACCGGGAAGCCGCGCAGGAATACATCGGGATCCTGCGCGCTTTTGCCTGCCCGTTGCAAGCGCAAGAGCTGCACTGCCCCTTCGCCGCAGGCCACGGTCAGGCTGTCGTCCAGCATCTCTCCGGGCGCGCCCTGCCCGTCCGCAAGCCGTGAGGCCAGCAGCTTGACCCGCTGGCCTTCTACTTCGCACCAGGCGCCAGGGAACGGTGACAATCCGCGGATCTTGCGGTCCACTTCCTCTGCCGGGCGCGACCAGTCCACCTGCGCCTCTGCCTTGTCGATCTTCTCGGCATAGGTGACGCCCTCTTCGGGCTGCACTTCCGGTGTCAGCTCCGGCAGGCGGCTCAAGGCTTCGACGATCAGCGCCGCGCCCATCCCCGACAACCTGTCGTGCAGCTGCGCGGTGGTTTCTTCCATGCCAATTGCGGTCGCTTCGCGCAGGAGCACCGGACCGGTGTCCAGCCCCGCCTCCATCTGCATGATGCAGATGCCGGTCTCGGTGTCGCCCGCCATGATCGCCCGGTGAATCGGCGCCGCGCCGCGCCAGCGCGGCAACAGGCTGGCGTGGATGTTGAGGCAGCCGTGCCGGGGCGCATCCAGAATGGCCTGCGGCAGGATCAGGCCATAGGCCACGACCACCGCCACGTCCGCTTTCAATGCCGCAAAAGCCGCCTGCTCCTCTGCGCCTTTCAGCGAGACCGGGTGACGCACCTCCAGCCCCAGGGCCGCGGCGCGGGCGTGGACCGGGGTTGGACGGTCCTTCTTGCCGCGGCCCGCAGGCCGTGGCGGCTGGCAGTAGACGGCGGCAATGTCGTGCCCGGCCTTCACCAGCGCGTCCAGCACCGGCACCGAAAAATCAGGCGTTCCCATGAAGATGATGCGCATCGGCGTCCCCGTCCCTGCCCCGCTGCCATGCCGCACATCCGGCGGGACCGGCCTGCGTCAACGCAGGGTCTCGCCCGGTTCCGGGGTGGGCGTTTCGCGCTTGCCCTGGGGGCGGGGCCGGGCGCGAACCGGGCCGCAGGCGGCCCGGGAGTTCAATCTCCGGCCTCAGCCGTTCAGCTTCTTCGCCTTGCGGATCAGCATGTCGCGCTTCACCTTGCTCAGATGGTCGAAATACATCCTGCCGTTCAGGTGGTCGATCTGGTGCTGCACCGAGGTTGCCTCGATGCCGACGAAATCCCTGCGGTCCACCATGCCCTGCTCGTTGATGAAGCGGACAGTGACGGCGCGCGGGCGTTTGATCTTGGCGGAAACGCCGGGCAGGTTGGGGCTGGCCTCGTCATGCTCGCGCAGCTCGACCGAGGAATGCAGGATCTCCGGGTTGGCCAGCTTCACCGCGCGGCCGCGCTCGGTGGAGCCGTCCACCACCGCCAGCCGCAGCATCACGCCGATCTGATTGGCGGCCAGGCCCACACCCGGCATCGCCTCCATGGTGTCGACCATGTCGTTCCAGATGCCGCGAATCTCGTCGGTGATCTCTGTCACCTCATCAGCCTTGGTGCGCAGGCGCTTGTCAGGCCAGGGCAGGCAGGTGCGGACGGTCATGTCTGGTATTCCCTCAGGCGCGGGCGCGTTCGCGCTTCAGCTTCTGCATCTTGCGGGTGATCATCTGGCGCTTCAGCGGCTTCAGGTAATCGATGAACAGCTTGCCGTTCAGGTGGTCGATCTCATGCTGCACGCAGGTCGCCCACAGCCCGTCGAAGGTCTCGCGCTGCGCATTGCCGTCGCGGTCCATCCATTCGACTTCCACCACCTTGGGGCGGGTCACTTCGGCGTATTGATCCGGGATCGACAGGCAGCCTTCCTCATAGACATTGGTTTCGTCCGAGGCGGAGATGATTTCAGGATTGAACATCACCAGCGGGCGCGGCTCGCCGTCCTCTTCCTTGACGCAGTCCAGCACGATCAGCCGCTGCAGGATGCCGATCTGCGGCGCTGCCAGGCCAATGCCGGGTGCGGCATACATGGTTTCCAGCATGTCGTCCGCCAGCGCGCGCAAATCATCGCTCAGGTCCGGCACGGGCACGCAGACCTTTTTCAGGCGGGGATCGGGATGGATCAGGATCGGTCTTTTCATGTGCTTCATGTATGCGATCAGCGGCCCCATCGCAACGCCCCCCTTGCGCGCGCCGCTGCAGCGATTAGCTTCGCTGCCAACGACACGGGAGTTCACCACATGAATTTTGACAAGATCGCCGACCGCCGCGGCACCCACAGCTCGAAATGGGACAAGATGGAGCAGCTGTTCGGCGTCTCCCCCGAGGATGGTCTGGCGATGTGGACGGCAGACTCCGACTATGAAACTGCGCCTTGCGTGATAGAGGCGGTCAGACAGGCTGCGGAGCACGGCGTGTTCGGCTACTCCTGGCAGCACCCGGAATATCTTCAGGCGGTGCAGTGGTGGATGAAGAACCGCCACAGCTGGGACATTGAAACCGATTGGATCCTGACATCCCAAGGCCTCGGCAACGCCATTGCGCTTTGCCTCGATGTCTGGAGCCAGCCGGGCGACGGCGTTGTGATTTTCTCGCCCGTTTACCATGAATTTGCCCACAAGGTGAACAAGGCGGGCCGCAAGGTGACCGAATGCCCGCTGGCGCGCGACGGCGGCACCTACGATCTGGATCTCGACGATGCGCAGGCGCGCCTGAACGGGACAGAAAAGCTGCTGCTGTGGTGCTCGCCGCAGAACCCTTCGGGCCGGGTGTGGACCCCGGAGGAGCTGCGCGCGGTGGCCGAATTCGCCAAGCGGAACGGGCTGATCCTGGTCTCGGATGAGATCCACCACGATCTGGTCTACCCGGGCAGCACTTTTGTGCCGATGGACGTGGCCGCGCCCGAGGCGCGTCCCTGGACCGTAACCCTGACCGCGGCTTCCAAGACCTTCAACATCGCAGGCCAGCGCACCGGCAACATGATCATCCCGGACCCGGATCTGCGGGCCGCGATGCGGCACCGTCTGAACACGCTGGATTATGACCCCAGCGCCCTTGGCGTGGCGATGATCACCGCCGCCTATTCGCCCGCAGGCGCCGAATGGGTCGATGCCCAGATTGCGCATCTGGAAGGCAACCGGAAACTGTTCGACGAGACTGTGAACGCGCTGCCGGGGCTGAAGTCGCTGCCGCTGCAGTCGACCTATCTGGCCTGGGTTGATTTCTCCGGGACGGGCATGAGCCGCGAGGAATTCATCAAGCGGCTGCGCGAAGACGCCAAGATCGCCACCTCGCCCGGCGACGGCTTCGGCACCGGCGGCGAATTCATGGAGCGGTTCAACCTCGCCACTCAGCGGTCGCGGGTGGAAGAGGCGTGCCGCCGCCTGACCAAAGCCTTCTCGGACCTGCAGTAATCATGAAGCGCCTGCTGCGCCTGCTGGCGCTGGTTGTCCTGACCGGCGCCGCCTGGATGGCCTGGCAGGCCTTTGCCCCGCGTCCCGCGCCGCCGCCGCAATCTGCGGCGGTGGACCGGGTCGACCGTATCCTGATCGAGAAATCCGCCCGCCGCCTGACCGCCAGCCGGGATGGCGAAACGGTGCTGGAGTTTCCCATTGCGCTTGGCTTTGCGCCCGCAGGCGACAAACAGCAGGAAGGCGACGGCAAGACGCCCGAGGGTGTTTTCCTCATCGACCGCCGCAATCCCAACAGCGCCTATCACCTGTCGCTGGGAATCAACTATCCGCAGCCCGAGGACCGCGCCCGCGCGCAGGCCGCGGGTGTCAGCCCGGGCGGCGATATCTTCATCCACGGGCAGCCGAACGCGGTGGGCAATCTGGTCACCCTGCCCGGCGACTGGACCGCCGGCTGCATTGCCGTCAGCAATCAGCAGATGGAAACGCTGTGGCGCCTGGCAGAAATCGGGACCGAAGTGGAAATCCGCCCCTGAACGAGGAACCTATGCCTCAGATCTTGCCCTGTGACTGATCGAAGGGGATCAGCCCGGCAGGCCCGTCCGGCGACTTGTAGAAATCCAGGGGCGCCTTGTCCGCGGCAGGGGTCGAGCGCTTGAACTCATAGCGCATCTCGCCGCCCTCTTCCTCGCCGGCCACGATCAGGCACTGCGACACGTGCCGGGCGCCGTCGTAGATATCGACCAGCCCGCGCAGCATCGGCGCGGTCTCCGCCTCGACCGAGAATCCGGTCTTCCACAGCCGCAGCACCGGATACAGCTCATTGTCAGCCATCACCCGCAAACGGCTCTTGCGCCGCATCCCCTGCAGGCGGGCGGTGTCCAGCGCTTCCTGCACGGCTTTGGGTACGTAGGTATTCATAGCAGCAGCCTTCCAAATGCTTGGGTTTACACCGGTCCTTTCTTTCAACGGTGCGTCACAAATATATAAAATCAAGTGAACATTTTCGAAAATTTGACGGCTGCGCAATTTTGTTGCTCCTGTGCAGTGGCGCAGAGCGGTTGCGCGCGGGCTTGCGTAGGCGCAGGCCAGCGGCAGGCCTATGTATATCCTGCACAGCAGCAGGAGCAGACGCGATGGGCCTTTTGATCGACGGGAAATGGCACGACAAGTGGTATGACACCAAATCCACCGGCGGCGCCTTCAAGCGTAGCGAATCGCAGTTCCGCAACTGGATCACCGCCGACGGCAGCGCAGGCCCTTCGGGCGAAAGCGGCTTCAAGGCCGAAAGCGGCCGCTACCACCTCTATGTCTCGCTGGCCTGCCCCTGGGCCCACCGCACGCTGATCTTCCGCAATCTGAAAGGGCTGGAGGACCACATCTCCGTTTCTGCCGTGCATCCTGACATGCTGGGCGAAGGCTGGACCTTCGAGACGGACCAGCACGGCGCCACCGGCGACAGCTTGTTCGGCAGCTCGCATCTGCATCAGGTCTACACCCGCGCCGACGCGGAATACACCGGCCGGGTGACGGTGCCGGTGCTGTGGGACAAGGCAAATTCCACCATCGTCTCCAACGAAAGCTCCGAGATCATCCGCATGTTCAACTCGGCTTTTGACGGCATCACCGGCAACAGCGACGACTACTGGCCGGAGGAGCTGCGGGAGCCGATCGAGGCGGTGAACGCCCGTGTTTACAGCACCATCAACAACGGCGTCTACAAATGCGGCTTTGCCACATCGCAGGAAGCCTACGACGAATCCGTCGTGCCGCTGTTCGAAAGCCTTGACTGGCTGGAAGACCTGCTGTCCCAGCACCGCTACCTGCTGGGCGAGCGCATCACCGAAGCCGACTGGCGGCTGTTCACCACCCTGCTGCGCTTCGATCCGGTCTATCACACCCATTTCAAATGCAACCGCAAGCGGCTGATGGATTACCCGAACCTCTGGGCCTACACCCGCGAGCTGTACCAGTGGCCGGGGGTGGCCGGGACGGTGGGAATGGAGCACATCGTGCGCCACTACCACTACAGCCACGACACCATCAATCCGCACCGCATCATCCCGATCAACCCAGAGATCAACTGGCAAGAGCCGCACGGGCGCGGCTGACACCGGGCTGTTCCGCTGCCCCGCCGTAAATAGGGAGTTCACGCACTGCGCGGCTTAGGTTAATACGCGCAGAGCCGCACATGGCAGCCGGCCCAGGCCGGAGCGAACTCTCACCGGTGGCGACCGCGATGCATGACCTCTCTCACGACCCTGCAACCCAGCCCCGCGACCACGGCGGCAACCTGAGCGCTGCCATCGCCGAATTCGGCGGCAGCCGCGGCGGCTGGATGGATCTGTCCACCGGCATCAATCCGCACCCCTACCCGCTGCCGGAGTTCACTGCGGCTGACTGGGGCGCGCTGCCGGATGCGGATGCGCTGGCGGATCTGGAACAGGCTGCCCGCGCATTCTGGAACATCCCGGAGGAGGCCGCTGTTCTTGCCGCTCCCGGCGCGTCTGCGCTGATTGCCGCCCTGCCGGCGCTGGCTGATCCGCGCTGGGTGCAGATCACCAAGCCGACCTACAACGAACACGCCGCCGCCTTCGAGGCCCGCGGCTGGATTGTCCGGGTGCATGGACCGGCCGAAGCCAAGGTGGCTGTGCATCCCAACAACCCGGATGGCCGCATGTGGCGCGAGGATGAACTTTCCGCGCCGCTGACCGTCATCGACGAAAGCTTCTGCGACGTCTGCCCTGACCAGAGCCTGATCCGAATGGCCGCCCGCCCCGGCGTGGTGGTGCTGAAAAGCTTTGGCAAGTTCTGGGGGCTGGCCGGCCTGCGGCTGGGTTTTGCCATCGGCGATCCCCGGCTGATTGCGCAGCTGGCAACCTGGCAAGGCCCCTGGGCGGTGTCCGGCCCCGCGCTGCGCACCGGCGCACTGGCCTTGCAGGATCACGCCTGGGCGGAGGCCGCGCGCACCCGGCTGCATCAGGACGCCGCCCGGCTGGACGAACTGGTGCTTGCCAAGGGCGCCAGCCTGGCGGGCGGCACCGATCTGTTCCGGCTCTACAATGTGGATGATGCCGCCGCCTGGCAGGAAAAACTGGCCCGCGCCCATATCTGGAGCCGCATCTTCCCCTATTCGAAAACTTTCCTGCGGCTTGGCCTGCCTCCCGCGGACGGCTGGGCCCGGCTGGAGGCGGCGCTATGACCACCGCCGGGATGCTCGCTGTTGCGCTGCTGCTGGATGCCGCCCTGGGCGAGCCGAAGTGGCTGTGGTCGCGCCTGACCCACCCCGCGGTGCTGATGGGCAAGCTGGTCAGTGTCCTCGACCGCAAGCTCAACAGCGGTCACAACCGCCGCGCCAAAGGCGTTCTGGCAGCCGCGGCCCTGGTTCTGGCAGGCTTCATCGCCGGCAAGCTGCTGGCCCTGCCCGGCACGCTGGTGGAAATCCTTGTGGCCGCCGTACTGATCGCCCAGCGGTCGCTGACAGAGCATGTCGCCGCGGTTGCCAGCGGCCTGCGCAGCAGCCTGGAGGAGGGCCGCGCGGCGGTGGCAATGATCGTCAGCCGCGACACCGCCAGCATGACCGCGCCGCAGGCTGCGCGCTCCGCCATCGAAAGCGGCGCCGAGAACATGTCGGACGGCGTCATTGCCCCGGCTTTCTGGTTCCTGGTCGCCGGGCTGCCGGGGCTGATCATCTACAAGATGGTCAACACCGCCGACAGCATGATCGGCTACCGCAACGAACGCTATCAGGACTTCGGCTGGGCCTCTGCCCGGCTGGATGACCTGCTGAACCTGATCCCGGCGCGGCTGACCGGGCTGCTGATCGCTGCGGCCGGCGGCCAGTTGCGCCATTGGCGCGCCATCGCAGAGGATGCGCGCAAGCACCGCTCCCCCAACGCCGGCTGGCCCGAGGCGGCCATGGCGCGGGCCCTGAACACCTCGCTGGCCGGGCCGCGCTCCTATGACGGGCAGATGCGCGACTTTCCCTGGGTTCACGGAACAGGCGCCAAAAGCGCCAGCGCCGAAACCATCACCCGTTCCGTTGCGCTCCTTTGGCAGGCCTGGGCGCTTGCGCTGGCCCTGACGGTTGCCATCGCCGCGGTTTTCTAGCACATAAGACCCTGTGGGAGCGGTAAGACCAAGGAGCGCCAGAATCATGCGCCTGATACCCTTTGTCCTCGCAGCGGCCCTGCTGCCAGTTGCGGCATCAGCCCAGTGCGGCGGCGGCTTTCAGAACTTCGTGAAGCTGATGAAGGACGAGGCCGTTCAGGCGGGCTATGACAACGCCACAGTCAATGCCTTCTTTGCCGGCAGCCGCAAGGATTCCCGCGTGCTCAAGGCCGACCGCGGCCAGGGCGTGTTCCAGAAACCCTTCATCGACTTCTCCCGCCGCCTGATTTCGCAAAACAGGCTCCAGCGCGGACGCCAGATGGCGCAGAAGCACGACGCCACCTTCCAGCGGATCGAAAGCACCTATGGCATCGACCGCGGCGTGCTGCTGGCTTTCTGGGCGTTTGAGACCGACTACGGCGGCTATCAGGGCGACTTCAACACCCGCGACGCGCTGGTCACCCTGGCGCATGACTGCCGCCGCCCGGAGCTGTTCCGCCCGCAGGTCTTTGCGGCGCTGGAGCTGTTCAAGCAGGGCAACTTCGACCCGAAACGCACCACCGGCGCCTGGGCGGGTGAGATCGGCATGGTGCAGATGCTGCCGGGCGATATCCTGCAGCATGGCGTTGATGCCGATGGCGACGGCAAGGTCAGCCTGAAGACCTCCGCCCCCGATGCGCTGATGTCCGGCGCGCGGATGCTGTCGCACATGGGCTGGCAGCCGGGCCAGCCATGGCTGCAGGAAGTCACCATCCCCGAAGACCTCGATCTGTCGCTCAGCGGCACCGCGCATAAGAAATCCGTGGCCCAATGGCGCAAGCTGGGCGTCGCCGCGCGGGACGGCAACCTGCCTGAGCCTTCAATGCGCGCCTCGCTGCTGCTGCCGCAAGGCCACAAGGGGCCGGCCTTCCTCGCCTACCCGAATTTCGATGTCTTTTTCGAATGGAACCAGAGCTTCACCTATGTCCTGACGGCCGCCTATTTCGCCAACCGGCTGCAAGGGGCGGAAATCTATGATGCCGGATCGCCCGACAACGGGCTGACTGGCGCCCAGATGAAACAGCTGCAGCAGAAACTGCAGGCGCGCGGCCATAATGTGGGTGAGATCGACGGCATCCTCGGCGCCCGCACCCGTGTGGCTGTGCAGAAAGAGCAAGCCCGCCTTGGCCTGCCCGCCGACGCCTGGCCGACACCGTCGCTGCTGAAAAAGCTTTAACGCACCGGGAACCGCTCACCCTTTTCGGTGATCAGGATGACCCGGCTGCCGTTGTGGACATAGAGATCGCAGCGCCCGAAGCCGTTGGTGAAGTCCACACAGATGCTGCCGTCCCCGGCGATCCGGTAAGTGCCCCAGGCGGTACCGCCGCCGTTCTCCGCGGAGTAGGTGTAGGCATAGGCGCCTCCACTGCCGTATTGCGATTCACCGCCGTCAAAGAAACGGAAGGATTGGCCCGGCAACGCCTCCAGTTCCTCCTGCGCAAAAGGTATGTCGCCTGCGTGCAGGCGCCACTCGCCGGCCGGGGCTCCGCCTGCCATCAGGCAAAAGAAAAGGGGCATGATCCATCTCATGCCCCCACCCTAGCGGTTGAACCTGCAGCCTGCTGTCACGATCCGGTGACAGGCAGAATTACCAGTCGATGAATTCCTCGAAATCCTGCATGGCGCGGTTCCAAATTCCCACGGCATTGGCAAAGTCGTCCGGGCTCATGCCCTTGTCACCCAGCAGAACGTCCATCTCGATCCGCGCAGACCCCTCCTCGGAGACATAGGCACGGGCGAAACGGTTTTCAGTGTTCCACGCGTTGACCTTGGACAGGCGCACGCTGCCGTCGGTCTGATAGCCAGAGAAAAACTGGATCGCATCACAGTCCGTGTTGTTGTCGCAGCCGTAATAGTAGACCGAGAAATCGTTGCCGTAATACTCGACCTTCAGGTTCGGATCGCCGACGCTGTCGGTGGTCACTTCAACCTTGGCGCCTTCGTCCTTGAAGAAATTGGCGACGCTGTCACCGGTCTTGGCCACTACATTTTCAGCCATCGCGGCGGCCGGCGCCATCAGCACCGCGGACGCGGCAATTGCTTTCAGCATGTTCATCTATCACTCCACAAAACTTCGCCGTTGCAAACGCAGGCCGGCGCAGATCCCCCCTGCACCGGGCCTCAGGCCACCATCGCCTCTGCCTTCTTGAGGTCAACCGAAACCAGCTGGCTGACACCTTTTTCCTGCATGGTGACGCCAAAAAGCCGGTCCATCCGCGCCATCGTCACCGCATGGTGGGTGATGATCAGGAAGCGTGTGTCGGTCTGGCGGCACATCTCGTCCAGCAGGTCGCAGAAACGGGTGACATTGGCGTCATCCAGCGGCGCGTCGACCTCGTCCAGCACACAGATCGGCGCCGGGTTCGACAGGAACACCGCAAAGATCAGCGCCATCGCGGTCAGCGTCTGCTCGCCGCCCGACAGCAGCGACAGGGTCGACAGCTTCTTGCCCGGCGGCTGGCACATGATCTCAAGGCCGGCATCCAGCGGGTCATCGCTTTCGACCATCACCAGATTGGCTTCGCCGCCGCCGAACAGGTGGGTGAACAGCATGGCAAAGCTGTTGTTCACCTGCTCGAACGCGGTCAGCAGCCGCTCCCGGCCCTCGCGGTTGAGGCTGGAAATGCCGTCGCGCAGGGTCTTCACCGCGCCTTCCAGGTCCAGCTTCTCGGCAACCAGCGTGTCATGCTCGTTCTGCACCCCGCGGGCGTCTTCCTCGGCGCGCAGGTTCACCGCACCCAAGGCGTCGCGCTGCCGCTTGCAGCGGTCAACCTCGGCTTCCAGCTGGTCCGACGGCGGCATTCCATCCGGCGACACGCCCAGCTTCTCCAGCAAGGCCTGCGGGGTGATCTGCTGCGCCTCGATGATCCGGCCCGCGGCCTGCGTGACCGCCTCCTTGGCGGCATCGCTGCGCGCCTCGGACCGTGCCCGCGCTTCGCGCGCTTCCGAGGCCAGCCGCTCGCATTCGCGTTCCTTGTGCACCGCCTCGCGCAGCTCGGCCTCCGCCGCGATCAGCGCTTCGGTGGCTGCGGATTTACGCGCTTCGGCCTCAGAGATTGCCTCGTTCAGCTCTTCACGCTTTTCGGCAATCTCTGCCGGAACCGCATTGGCCTCTTCCAACTCCTCCTGCGAGGCTTCGCGGCGCTCGGCCAGCTCCTCGATCCGCGCCTCGGCGCTTTCGAGGCGGTGGCGCCAGCCGGACAGCTCCTTGGTCACCTCCTGCGCGCGCTTGGTGCGGGCCTCGCCCTCGCGGCGCAGCTCGTCATGGCTGGAGCGGTGGGTCAGCATGGTGATCCGCGCCGCCTCGACCGACTGCTTGATGTCCTCGACCGCGCTGCGGGCCTGATCCAGATCGCCCAGATCCCCCAGCGCCTTTTCCGCCTCTTTCAGCTGCAGGCCGGCGCTCAGCGCGTCCTCTTCGTGACGGGAGACCGCAATGCCTAAGGTTTCCAGCTTGCCTTCGGCCAGGTTGCGGTCGGCCTCGGCCCGGCTGAGGGCGCGGGCCGCATCAGCCACCCGCTGATCCGCCACCCGCCGCTCCTGACGGGCGTTCTGGTCGGCCAGCGTCACTTCTTCCAGCTTGCGCAACAGCATCTCATGCGCGGCGCGGGCGCCGTCGGCTGTGGCACTGACGCGCTCCATCTCCTGCTTCAGCGCTTCCAGCTTGTTCAGCTGCTCCAGCCGCAGCGCCGCAGCACTTGGCGCATCCTCGGCCCAGGCGCGGTAGCCGTCCCAGCGCCACAGATCGCCCTCTACCGTGACCAGCCGCTGACCCGGCAACAGCTGCGCCTGAAGGCCGGCCGCCGCATCGCCGTCCACCAGGCCGATCTGCGCTACCCGGCGCGACAGCGCATCGGGGCCGGAGACAAACAATGCCAGCGGCTCAACACCGTTCGGCAGCGCCGCATCGTGATCATAACCCGGCAGGGCAACCCAGCCGGTCGGCCCGTCCGCTTCCGCCAAGGGCGCGCGCAGATCATCCGCCAGCGCTGCACCCAGCGCCTTTTCATAGCCCGGCGAAACGGTCAGCTCGTCCAGAACCTGGCCGCCCTCGGCAGTGTCGCGTTCCACCAGCTTGGCCAGCGCGGTCACCTCGGCGCGCAGCGCCCCCAGTTCACCCTCGGCCTCGGAGCGCTGCGAGCGCGCTTCGGCCTCGCGGCTCTGGGTTTCGGTGCGCGCCTCGTCAGCTGCCGCCAGCGCCTCTTCCGCCATTTCAGAAGCTTCGCGGGCCTCCTCCTCGGCAGCCACCGCTGCCTCGAACTTCTCTGCCGCCAGCTCCAGCGCCTCCTGCGCCTCGCCCTGTGCGGCGCGGGCTTTCTCCGCTTCACCCTCGGAGCGGCCAAGCGCACGCTGGCAATCCTCGACCGCCCGCCGCGCCGACTGGTGGCGGGCCGCCAGACGGGCCACATCCTCGGTCACCTGCGCCAGGTGATCCTCGCGCGCCTGCAGGATCGACCCCGCATCGCGCGCCAGTTCCGCGGCCTCTGCCAGCTTGCCGTCATGGCCGTCGCCGGCCTTGGACAGCTCGCGCTGCTCCCATTCCAGCCGTTCGATGGTTTCGCCTGCGTCCTTGTTCAGGCCCGCCTCGCGCTCGATATCGTTGCCCAGCTGCACGATCCGGCTGCTGAGCCGCTCGATGGTCTGGCGCGCCTGCGCCTCCTGATCGCCCAGCGAGTCGCGCTGCACCACCAGCCGCTGCAGGACGGCAGCCGCGATGGCCTCTTCCTCGCGCAGCGGCGGCAGTTTTTCCTCGAACGTGCCGCGCTGCGCAGCCGCGGCGCGCACCAGCGCCTCCGCCTTGGCGGCCTGCTCGACCCGCACCCGCAGCTCATCCTCTGAGGCCAGCCGCGCCTCATCCGCCTCGCGCCAGCGGCGGTACAGCAGCATCCCTTCGGACAGCCGCAGTTTCTCGCCGATCTCGCGGTAGCGCTGCGCCTGCCGCGCCTGTTTGGCGAGCTGCGCCAGCTGTGCCGCCAGCTGCTCGATCACGTCATCGACGCGCAGCAGGTTGGCCTCGGTGTTCTTCAGCTTCAGCTCCGCCTCGTGACGCCGCTGATAGAGGCCGGAGATACCCGCCGCCTCTTCCAGAATGCGCCGCCGCGCCTTGGGCTTGGCGTTGATCAGCTCGGCAATCTGCCCCTGCCGCACCAGCGCCGGCGAATGCGCACCGGTGGAGGCATCGGCAAACAACATCTGCACGTCGCGCGCCCGCACGTCCTTGCCGTTGGATTTATAGGCGCTGCCCACATCACGGGTGATGCGGCGCACGATCTCCAGCCCGTCGGCATCATTGAACCCCGACGGCGCCAGCCGTTCGGAGTTGTCGATGTTGAGGCTCACCTCGGCAAAGTTGCGCGCAGGCCGCGAGGAGGTGCCGGCAAAGATCACATCCTCCATGCCGCCGCCGCGCATCGCCTTGGCACGGGTTTCCCCCATCACCCAGCGCAATGCCTCGAGAAGATTGGATTTGCCGCAACCGTTTGGACCCACTACCCCTGTCAGCCCATCGGCAATGACCAGTTCGGTAGGATCAACAAAGCTTTTGAAGCCGTTCAGCCTGAGCTTGGAAAACCGCAAAGCTGCCCCTTCGTGATTCCGTATCGAGAAAGTTCAGCGGTTCCTACCCGTTGAGTCAACGCTCCGCACCCCCAAATCGGGGCAAATTCTGTCCAATCCACACCATATCTTGTGGATAACCCACAGGATACGGCGGTCTTTTGCCAAGCCTGGGGAGATTAGGCGTCAGGCGGACCGCAACACCCGCCCCAACCTGGCTATCCCTTCCTCAATGGCCGTGTGGTTGGAGTTGGAGAAGCTCAGCCGGATCGTGTTCTGACCGCTGCCATCGGCAAAAAACGCCTGGCCGGGGACAAAGGCCACCCGTTCCGTCTCCAGCGAGCGGGCCAGCAGCTGTGCGCCGTCCATGCCTTCCGGCAGGGTCACCCAGATGAACATGCCGCCCTCCGGCCGGGTCCATTCCACACCCTCCGGCATATGTTCCTCCATGGCCGCCAGCATCACATCGCGGCGGCGCTGGTAGACCGCGCGCAATTGCCCGGCATGTTCATCGAAACAAGCCTCCGCTACGCCATGCACCGCCATCTGGTTGATCGAAGAGGTGTGCAGATCCGCCGCCTGCTTCAGCAGCACCATTTGCGAAATAACCTGCTTGGCCGCCACTGCCCAGCCGATCCGCACCCCGGGCGCCAGCGTCTTGCTGAATGTGCCGCAATAGATCGTCCGGCAGTCCTCGATCGTGCCCTTCTGTTCCAACTCCAGCGCCAGCACCGGCGGCACCGGCTCCCCGTCATAGCGCAGCGACTGATAGGCCGCGTCTTCGATGATGGCGCAGTCCAGCGCGTCCGCGAGGTCCAGCAGCCGCAGCCGCCCTGCCCGGTCCAGCGTCTCACCGGTCGGATTGGCAAAATCCGGCGAGAGATAGGCGAATTTCACCGCACTGCCTGCCTCTGCCGCGCCTTCGGCATAGCTTTCCGCGGTGCGGTTCCCGTTCAGCGACAGCCGGTCAAAACGCGGTTCATAGGCGTTGAAAGCCGCCAGCGCCCCCAGGTACGTCGGCCAGCCGACCAGTGCGGTGTCGCCCGGCGACAGGAACAGCTTGCCCAGGTAATCCAGCGCCTGCTGGGAGCCGGAGGTGATCAGCACGTTCTCCGCGTCGCATTGGATGCCGATCTTCGCCATCTCCGCCACGATCCACTGGCGCAGCGGCAGATAGCCCTCGCTCACCGAATACTGCAGCGCCTGCGCCTGCCGCTCCGGTCTCAGCGCCGCCTTGTAGGCTTCGGCAAACTCATCAGCCGGAAACAGCGCCGGGTCCGGGATGCCGCCGGCAAAAGAAATAATGTCCGGCTGGTCCAGCAGTTTCAGCAGCTCGCGGATTTCCGACGCCTTCATCCGGCTGTTGCGGGTGGCAAAGATCTGGTCCAACTGCATCGCGGCGCTCCTGGCTCATTGGCTCGTCTGGCTTGTGATCTAGGGTCACGGTAGGCGGGCGCAAATTAAAGTCAATAATACTGACCTATTGTTACAGCCTTCGTGATGCCGCCAGCCCTTGCGGCGGAACCTCCCGCGTGGTCATATAAATTGACCAATCCGCCAGAGCGACCAGATGCCATTCCAGAAAGTCCAGCCCGAAAAACTCTCCGCCTCCGTCGTCAAGCAGATCGAGCAGCTGATCCTGCGCGGCATCCTGTCGCCCGGCGAACGGCTGCCAGCCGAACGGGAACTGGCGGAACGGCTCGGCGTCTCCCGACCTTCCTTGCGCGATGCCATCAGCGAGTTGCAGGCGCGCGGCCTGCTGGCCTCCAAGGCCGGCTCCGGTGTGTTTGTCGCCGATGTTCTCGGCTCCGCCTTCTCCCCCGCCCTGATCCAGCTGTTCGCCACCCATGACGAGGCAGTGTTCGACTATCTCTCCTTCCGCCGCGACATGGAGGGGCTCGCCGCGGAACGCGCCGCCCGGTTCGGGTCAGATTATGACCTGCAAGTGATCCAGGCGATCTTTGACAAGATGGAAGCGGCCGGAAATCCCGCCGTGTCCGAGGAAGCAGCTCAGCTCGACGCCCAGTTCCACTCCGCCATCATGGACGCCAGCCACAACGTGATCATGCTGCACATGATGCGCTCGATGTTCGATCTGTTGCGTGAGGGCGTCTTCTATAACCGCCGGATCATGTTCCAGCAGCACACCACCTATGAGGCGCTCTTGGAACAGCACCGCGCCATCAACGCCGCCCTGCAGGCCCGCGACCCGCAAGCCGCCCGCACCGCGGTCGAGGCGCATCTGGACTATGTGAAACAGGCCCTCACCGACCATCAGAGGGCTGAGCGTAACGCCGAGGTGGCCCGGCAGCGGCTGGAGCATGAGACGGGCAAGGGGTGAAGGAAAGGCCAATGGCCGAAATGCGGGACGTTGCTGCCGTTCAATTTGACATCATGGACAGGGGAGCGTGGGTCAGCACAGTTTCCAAACCATTTTCGACAAACATGCTACGCAGTATAATCTGAGAAACAACTTCTCACGGGAGGTGTTCTCTATGATGAAGTCTGAAATTTTCACAGGCGGATGCCTGTGTGACACAGTGCGCTACGAGGTGAGAGGACCACTTTTCGATGCGCATTACTGCCACTGCCGGACATGTCAAAAGGCAAGTGGAGCGCCAGTCATTGCGGGCGCATTTCTGTCACGAGATGCGCTTCGGTTCACACACGGCGAACCAAAGTTCTACGGGTCCTCGCCCATCGTGGAGCGAGGCTTCTGCGCAGACTGCGGCACATATTTGCTGTACCAGCCACTTATAAAGGAATGGTCGGATTGGACCATCATTACGATTTCGAGCCTTGACCACCCAGAAAGCCTTCCACCGGAGCGCCATTATGGCGTGGAGAGCAGAATTCCGTGGTTCGACGTGAGGGATAACCTCCCGCGCGAGCAATACGAAGATGGCTTCATCGAGATACTGTCGGACGAAAACCACGAGGAACGCGAGGCGATTTTGAGGCGTTTTGGCGCTCAGTGAATTCGCACTGCCAAGCGCAAAATAGTCCGCCTCCGCGTGGCCGTATTGGGCTCAAAACGCCCCTTCCCCAAACAAAAAACCCGGCCACTCGGACCGGGTTCTTTTAACTTGTCTGTATCAGCACAGGCTTAGTGCAACTTGGCGTCCACATCCGCGATGGCGGCGTCGATCAGCTTGTTGGCCTCGGCGGCGGTCATCTGCTTGGAGATCACCTGGTCCGCAGCGGCAACAGCGATGGAGATCGCTTGGTCGCGCACTTCCTTCACAGCCGAAGCTTCGGCCGAAGCGATCTGCTCCTCGGCCGCCGCCAGACGGCGGGCGATGGAGGTTTGCAGATCGGCCTTGGCCTGCTCAGCTGCACGGGCAGCTTCGTCACGGGCGGCAGCAACGATCTGGTCGGCCTGGGCCTGAACTTCCTGCTGCTTGCGCTCATAAGACGCCAGAACGGTCTGGGCCTCTTCACGCAGGGCGCGGGCTTCGTCCAGTTCCTTCTGGATGCCTTCGGCGCGGTTGTCGAGCTGGCCAGCCAGCAGCGACGGCACCTTGGCAAACAGCAGGATGCCGATGAACAGGATGAACGCCAGCGCAACAACCAGGTTGGTGTTGGACAGGTCCATGCCGCCGCCGGCAGCAAACGCGGGCGAAGCCGCGCCAAGGGTCAGGGCAAGAGCGAGAATATTGCGCATGTCCTTATCCTTTCGTCCGCTCGGCAACTGCCGCGGCAATTGCGTCTTTGTCTGCCGAACCGCCCAGAGCAGAAACCAGCGCTTCTGCGGTATCGGTGGCCACGGCCTTCACGCTTTCCAGCGCGCCAGCCTTGATTTCGGCGATAGCCTTTTCGGATTCGGCGGCCTTGGCAGCGATCTGCTCGTCTGCTTTGGCGATGGCCTCATCCAGCCCGGCCTGGATCTCGGCGCGGGTCTCGGCAGCGATGCGCTGCGCTTCCGCACGGGCATCCGCCAAAGCTTTGTTATATGCGTTTTCGGCCTCGACAGCCTTGGCTTTCAGGTCTTCAGCCGCGGCGAGGTCGTTGGTGATGGTCCCCTGACGCTCGGCCAGCACCGCTGCGATGCGGGGCAGCGCGACGCGCGACAGAATGAGGTAGATCACGACCAGGGCGACCACGAGCCAGAAGATCTGGTTCCCGAAGGTCGAGAAGTCCAGCTGCGGCATTGCGGAACCGCCGCCGTGTGCTGCCTCTTGCGTATTTGATGCCATGTCGTCCTCCCAGGAACTTGCCGTTACACCGGGCAGCACAGGATCTGCACTGCCCGGCCGTAAGGAAATAGGTTCCTAAGGTCTTAGACGGCGAACATCAGCAGCAGAGCGACCAGGAACGAGAAGATGCCCAGTGCTTCTGCAAACGCGATGCCGATGAACAGGGTTGCGGTCTGGCCGGCAGCTGCCGACGGGTTACGCAGAGCGCCTGCCAGGAAGTTGCCAGCCACGTGGCCCACACCGATTGCGGCTGCGCCGGAACCGATTGCTGCCAGGCCTGCGCCGACGAACTGACCGAGTTGTGCGATATCGCCTTCCATGATTTCTCTCCTTACGATGGAATGTGGTGATTTCTAGAGTGGGCGGGGCCGGTCAGGGCGCCGCCCGATTAGCTTTTCAGATCCTGGCCTTAGTGGCTCGGGTGCAGTGCATCCTTCAGGTACACGCAGGTCAGGATGGTGAAGACGTAGGCCTGGATGAAGGCCACCAGAACTTCGAGTGCGTAAACCGCGGTGATGGCAAAAATCGGCAGGAAGCTGAACATGCCCAGTGCTGCGGCAAAGCCTGCGAACACTTTCAGAACCGCGTGGCCCGCCATCACGTTACCGGCAAGACGGATGGAGTGGCTGACGGGGCGCACGAAGTAGGAAATCAGCTCGATGATGGCCAGGACCGGGCGGAGCGCCAGCGGCGCGCTCGACACCCAGAACAGGCCCAGGAAGCCAACACCGTTCTTGACGAAGCCAACGACGGTCACGGTCACGAACACCAGCGCAGCCAGAACCGCGGTCACCGCGATATGCGAGGTGGTGGTGAAGGAGCCGGGGATCAGGCCCAGGAAGTTGGCCATCACGATGAACATGAACAGGGTCATGATGTAGGGGAAGAACTTGACGCCGTCCTTGCCGGCAACGTCCTCAACCATCTTGTAGATAAAGCCATAGGCCAGTTCCGCAACCGACTGGGCGCGGCCCGGCACGATAGCGCGGCGCGAAGAGCCCAGAACCAGCAGCGCGAACACGGCAGCAACGGCCAGTGCCATCCACAGGGTCACGTTGGTCGGGGTGTACCAGGAGATGTGATCGCCGAACAGCGCGCTCACCTGGAACTGATCCATCGGGTGGATCGCCAGCTTTGCTTCCGCCGGAGCGAAAATCAGACCCGACACAACTACCAGTGCCAGAGCTGCGAAAAAGAAAATTTTGCCCATCGGTCCGCTTCTCCTGTCGCCGGTCGCCGATCCCGTCGGATCAGTCCCGGTCTTGCGCATTTTTGTCGGCCTCATCGGCCAGTTTCTGTTCCTGGATCTCTTGCGCGGTGCGAAGCATCGTCTTCACCCCAGCCGCCAGGCCCAGCATTATAAACAGCACCATGAAGATGGGCAGGGTTCCAAACAGGTGGTCCAGCCCATATCCGATGCCAAAGCCGATCCCGAGACCGGCCACCAATTCGATCACCATCCGCCAGGCCTGATTGGCCAGGGAATAATGCTCATCCGCGCGCGGCTTGGGCTCCTGGGCCTTACGCGCCGCCGCCAATTTCTCCTCAAGCTGCGCCATGCGCTGCTTTTGGTCGTCATCGGTCACGGGCGCCATCCTCACGCGAATTTCTGAGAGGTTGCTAAGGCCACGGGGCTTAGGAGTCAATTACAAGGATTGAAGATTCAAAATACGCACAGGCGTCTGTTTTCAAACGATAATTTTCAGACCGCCACTCACCACGCCGCTCTGCCGCAGCCGCCGTTAGCGCCAAACTGCCCCGGATTCCATATTCAACCGAAAGGTTGATTTTACCGGAGGGGCGGTTTTGCCAGCCGCCAGCGCACGAGCCGCCCATCGATCAGCAGCAGCCCCAAGAGGATTGCCGCCATGCCCCACAGGTGTTCTGCCAGCAGCGTCTCGCCCAGGATATAGGTGCCCAGAAACAGCGCCGAGACCGGCGCAATCAGCGTCGGCATCGTGATGTTGGTCGGCCCCACTTTGGGCAGCACCCAGTAAAAGGCGATGAAGGCGGCCGAGGTCAGCACAAAGCCGATCATCAAGAGCGACGCCCAGGTTTCCATCCGGGTGATCACCGGCAGCCCCTCGCTCCAAAGCGCCAGCGGCGCAATTGCCGCGGTGGAGCCGGTCAGCGCAATCGCCACCAGCACCACCGGCTCCATATCCCGGAAGCTGCGCGCGATATTGACGGAAAAGGCGTAGCACAGCGGTGCGCACAGGGTAATCAGCACGGCCCAGGCTTCTGAGGACTGCCCGCCCTTCAGAATTGGCAGCGACAGCAGCACAATGCCCAGGAAACCGCAGAGCACCCCCAGCGACTTCTGCACCGTCGCCCGTTCGCTGCCGGGCCAGAAATGCGACACCACAACCGCCAGCGCAGGCGTGGTCGCGTTGACGATCCCCGCCACGCCGCTGGCGATATGCTGCTGGCCCAGCGCATAGAAGGCAAAGGGCGCTGCATAGCTGAGCGCGCCGAAGCCGAACAGCGCCAGCCAGCGCCCCGCCCCGGCAGGCACCTTCTTGCGGGCGGCCAGCACGTAGATCCAGCAGCCCAGCGCTCCGAACCCGACCCGCCCCATGGACACCGACAGCGGCCCCAGTTCGCGCAGCAGGATGGCGTTGAACATGAACGACATACCCCAGCCGATGCCGAGAATGAAAATCACCGCCCAATAGCGCAACGCCATATCTGCCGCCCCCTCAAGATGCCCTGCACCGATCCATCGCAGCTTTTGCAGGATTGTCGACCCGGTTCTTGACCTTTAGGAGTATCACGCATGAGCGACACCCTCGACACCGTCTTTGCGGCGCTGGCCGACCCCACCCGCCGGGCGATCCTGACCATGCTGTTGGAAGACGACATGGCAGTGACCGACGTGGCGGAGCCGTTTGAGATGTCGCTGGCGGCGATTTCCAAGCACCTGACGATCCTGACCCGCGCCGGGCTGATCGCGCAGGAGAAGCGCGGCCGTGTCAAATGGTGCAAGCTGCAGCCCGACGCGATGCGGGCTGCTTCCGTGTGGATGCAGGGCTTTGGCCAGTTCGAGCCGGTGAACCTGGATGCTTTCGAACGTTTCCTGGCGGCAGAGCACCTGTCAGAGGACGCCCCTACCGAAACCTAGGGGCAGAAACTTAGCGGACGACAAACACCGAAATTTCGGAATGCAGCACCAGGTGGCTGGCATGGGACGAAAATACATAGTCCAGGATGCCGGGCATATGCGTCGCAACCACGATCAGGTCCACTTCAAGCTCTTTCGCGGTCCGGGTCAAAATGGAGTCGATCTCCGACCCGACATCTACGGAATAGATCGGCAGCCCCTCGACCCTTGCGCCGCTGCTCTCGGCAACCTTGCTGGCAAGCTCAGCCAGTTCATCGCCGGATGAGCCCACGGTATGCGCGCCCTTGACCTGCTGATCCGTCACATGAACCAGCGTCACGCGCGACCCGTGGTTCTTGGCGAAATCCGCCGCAACGTTTATGGCCTTCTTGACAGCCGGGGGCATGTGCAGGTCGACGGGCACCATGATATGCTTGAACATTCTTCCCTCCTTCTCCTGACGCGTCCCTCAGGGCCAGTATAGCGGAAAACAAGGGGCTTATGTTGACTTGCCGCAAGCGCGCCACGGGGCGGCGCTCAGGCGCGCACCGGCTTGGCATCTCCTTCCAGCAGCATCACCAGCGCGGCCACTGACATCACCACCCCGATCAGAACCATGCCCGGCGGCGCGCCGCGGCCCAGCGCGATCTCCCACAGGATCACCCAGCTTGGGGTCAGATAGGTATAGGCCATCACCTTGGCCGAGGGCAGCCTCAGGGTGGCGTACTGCAACAGCACAAAGGTGGCAGAGCTGGCAAAAACCGCCAGATAGACCAGGCCGATCCAGACAATGCCCGGCAGCTGCATCCAATCGGTGGCCAGAATATCCTGCCAGCCGAACGCGGCCAGCAGCGCACCGCCCGCCAGCAGCATGCCGAAAGTGAACACCACCGCCGGCTCGCCCCGGTTCAGCTTGCGCACCATCGGGGTGTAGATGGCGTGCAGCACGCAGCCCCAGAAATAGATGATCTCGCCCTGGCCGATCTGGAACGCCGCCAAGGCGCCCAGGTCGCCGCGCACGATCACCCAGACCGCACCGGCGGCGCCAATCGACAGGGCCAGCGCCATCCAGCGGGTGGTCACCTGCCGCAGCAGCAGCCAGCCGAAGCCCGCGCTCATCACCGGCACCAGCGTGAACACCGCCGCCGCGCTGACCGGCGCCGCCGTCTGCAGCCCGTAGAACATCAGCACGAAATAACCGCCGAACAGTCCGCCCAGCACTGCAAACCGCCAGGGCGCCCGGAAATGCGCGCGCTGCATCCCGGAGGTCGCCAGCGCCGCAACGCCGATCACCACCGCGGCAATGCCGAACCGCGCCGCGTTCAGCGCCGCGGGGGCGATCTCATTCGCCACCATCACGCCCAGCGAGAACGACCCCGCCACCAGCGCCGAAAACAGCAGCATCGCCAGATGCCCGCGCAGCGCCTCGCTCACAGCTGCCAGTCCTTGGCCTGTTCCTTAAGGAACTTCAGGAAGGTCTGCACCTTGGTGGTGCGGTGCAGGTCCACATGGGTCACCAGCCAAAGGGTGCCCTCCCATTCTTCCTGCGGCGCCATCATTTCCACCATATCCGGCTGCTGCCGCGCCTCCCAGGCCGCCATGAAGCCGATCCCGGCGCCGCTGCGCACCGCGTTTTGCATGGTGAAGCCGTTGGAGCAGCGGAAGGAAATTGCCTCTGCCGGCGCATTGGCCCGCAGCCAGCGCGAAAACGGGGCGCGGCTGTTTTCATCGTCATTGCCGATGAACCGGTGGTTGGCCATGTCCTCCACCCCCTGCAGCACGCCGTATTTCTCGACATAGGATTTGGCGGCATAGAGCCCCACCTGCTGCTTCATGAAAGGCTGCACCACGTTGTCCGGCTGATCCGGCGCGTTTCCCGCCCGCACGGCCACATGCGCCTCGCCGTATTCCAGCCGGAACAGCCGGTCGCCGGTCAGATAGCGGATGATCAGCCCGGGATGCATGTCCTGAAAGTCTTTCAGGGCCGGCACCAGCATCGGTGCGAAAGACGCCAGCGAGGTCACCACCAGCTCGCCCGAAACATCGTCGCCCTGCCCCTTCAGCCGCCCCACCAGCTGGCTGAACTGGTCATCGGTCGCCTGCGCCACCCGCAAGAGATCCTGGCCGGCCTCCGTCGGCGTGTAGCCGCGGGCATGGCGCTGGAACAGCTTTACCCCCAGCCGCGCCTCGATCGCGTCGATATGGCGGATCACCGTGGCATGATGCACGCCCAGCACTTCTGCCGCACCGCTGACCGTGCCCATCCTGGCCACCTGGTATGCAGTGCGGACCTCATCCCAATTGTCCATGGCAGCCTCCTTGCCTCCAGACGCACCAACTGCGCACCAGCGCACAAATCCTGTGGGCAAAGCGGCGTTGAGTTCGAAAATGCAATAACCCAAATTCCTGTCAGCAACAAGCACAGGAACACGACCATGACCACCACCGTTCTCCACATCGACTCCTCCGCCCGCACCGAAGGCTCGGTCAGCCGCGACCTCTCCGCACAGATCACCGCCCGACTGGGCGCGGACAATGTGATCCGCCGCGACCTGGCCGCGCCGCTGCCGCTGCTGGACGGCGCCTGGATCGGGGCCAACTTCACCCCCGCCGACCAGCGCAGCGAGGCAGACAAACAGCTGCTCGCCCTCTCCGACTCGCTGGTGGAGGAGCTGAAACAGGCCGACACCATCGTGATCGGCACGCCGATCTACAACTTCTCGGTGCCCTCCACGCTCAAGGCCTGGATCGACCTGGTCGCCCGCGTCGGCGTCACATTCCGCTACGAGGAAACCGGCCCCATCGGCCTCCTGGAAGGCAAGCGCGCCATCATCGCGGTGGCCTCCGGCGGCACCCAGGCCGGGTCCGACATCGACTTTGCCACCACCTATCTGCGCCACGTGCTGGGCTTCATCGGCATCACCGAGGTTGAGATCGTCGCCGCCGACGCCCTGATGGTTGACGCCGACAGCGCCCTGGCAAAGGCAAAAACCCAGATCGAGGCGCTGGCAGCCTGACCCCCGCTGCCCTGCGCACCTGCCGTCAGCCGCCCCCCCCCCGGCTGGCGGCATTTTAACGTTTGGCGGCCGGCTGCCGCCATGCCACTCTGCCCGTATCCGCATTTCAAGGTCAGGTGATTTGATGAAGAAGATCGGCATTCTCGGCGGCGTCGGCTGGGCTTCCACCATCGACTATTACCGCGCCCTTTGCGAAGGCGCCGGGCGGTTCTTTGCAGGCCGCGGTGCGGGCTCGCCGCTGCCGGTGCCGCCGATCACCATCGAATCCGTGGTGCAGGCGCAGACCCGCGCGTTGCGCGGCCGCCCGGGGGATGAGGCCAGCTGGGCCGCCTTCGACGCCGTCTTCCGCGAGGCGATGCTGACGCTGGAGCGGGCCGGCTGCGACTTCGCCATCATTGCCTCCAACACCCCGCACGCACGCCTGCACGCGATCCGCGAAGGCGTGATGATGCCGGTCCTCAGCATCTTCGACGCCACGGCAATAGCCACCGCTGCAACCGGCGCCACCCGCGCACTGGTGCTGGGCACCGCCGTCACCATGCAGGCCCGCAACTATGCCAACGTGCTTGCCGCACAGGTCGTCAAAGCAAATGATACCCTGCCGCAGGACGAGATCGCAGAAATGCAGGCCATGATCGACGAGGATTTCTACGGCGGCGCATCCAGCGGCGCACAGGACCGCCTGCTGCGGTTCTGCCAGAAACACGCCCAGCCGGGCACTGCCGTCCTGTTGGCCTGCACCGAGCTGCCGCTGGCCTTTCCCGATCACATCGACGACGTCAGCTTCGAGGCCGGCGGCTTCCTGTTCGTGAACCCCTCCGCCGCCCATGTCGCCGCCGCGCTGGATCTGGCGCTGGAGGATGAAAAGGGAGCTTAAACCCAGCGCACCTCAACACCGATGCGTTCAAAGAACGCCATCACATCATCGCGCTTCATTGCCACCGTGCGGTCGTTGACCAGCGGGTGCATATAGATCACGTCGGCCTCCTGCGCCTGCGCATCCATATAGAAGGTGACGCCCTTCTCCGCGCCGGTGATCATCGCCAGCGGGCTGACTGCGCCGGGGCGGATGCCGAGGTTCTCCATCAGCCGGTCGGCTGAACCAAAGGACAGGTTGCCTGCGCCGATCTCCGCGCCCAGCGACTTCAGGTCGATCTCGCGGTCCTGCTGCAGCGTCACCAGGTAATTCCGCTTCTTCTTGTCGCGCAGGAACAGGTTCTTCAGCCGCAGCGCGTTTTCGCCCGGCACCATGAACTGCTCCTCGACACCCTTGGCATCCTCCACCGTGCGCAGCGGCACATGGGTATGCAGCTGATAAGCAATGCCCCAATCATCCAGCTGCTTCAGCAGCGCGTCCGAGGAAATGGGCAGGCTGTCCTGATAGGCCGATGACGCATCCATGATCTTTCTCCGCAAGCCGTTCCGGGTTGCCGTGCAGATCACAAAAAACAGCGCCGGGGCGCAAGTGCTGTTCCGCCCCTTGCACCCCGTTTTGCGCCATCGCAGTGGAGGGCGGGCGCTGCCGCCCGCCGCCAGGCCGCATCAGGCCTCGGCGAAATCTGCCCTTCGCGCCTCCTCGTAGTGGTCGAAATCGGTGCTGAACCAGCCGGTGCCGCGGGTGGCGCTGGCCAGGGTGCTGCACAGTTCATCCTGCGCCGACATCGGCAAGAGCGTCTCGAACACGTCCCAGCCCGCAGCGCCCTCCTCAGCCTCAAAGCCCAGGATCTGCCCCTTCATGCCGCTCACCACCGGCACCAGCCCGCCGGTGAACACCGATGGCACATGGATATGCACCCGCATGATCGGCTGCAGCAGGGTCAGCCCGGCCTCACCCAGAGCTTCTTTCACTGCGTTCTTGCCCGCGGTGCGGAAGGCATAGTCGGAGCTGTCGACCGAATGGTGCTTGCCGTCCTTCAGCGTCACGCAGACATCCACCACCGGGTGGCCGTTCAGACCCAGTGCCAGCGCCTCGCGCGCGCCCGCTTCGACCGAGGGGATGTAGTTCTTGGGCACCGCGCCGCCCTTCACCGTTTCCTCGAACACGAACCCGCTGCCGCGCGGCAGAGGCTTCACCTCGATAACCACATCGGCAAACTGCCCGGCGCCGCCCGACTGCTTGCGGTGGCGGTGATGCACTTGCACGGATTTCTTTATGGTCTCGCGCAGCGCCGGCGGCACCGGTGCTTCTTCGACCTCGACGCCGAACTCGTCCTGCAAAGTCTGCTTGATGCGGCGCATGTGCAGCGGCCCCTGCAAATTCAGCAGCACATGGCCGCTGGCCTCATCCTGCCCCACCTTCAAGGCCGGGTCGATCTCCGCCAGCCGCTCCAGCGCACCCGACAGGCGGGCGTCGTCACGCTCGTTCACCGGGGTGATCACCCGCCGGAAAACCGAGGGCCGCGGCTGCGCCCAGTCCGGCAGCGGTGCTGCACCTTCCGGCCCGTAGGCATAACCAAGGTTCAGATGGTCCGATTTCACCGCTTGCCCCATGTCGCCCGGCGTCAGGCTGGTATTGGCCGCCGATCCGACGCCGGTCAGCGCTCCAATCGCCGCGCCGCCAACCGAAAGGCCATTGCCGACCTTGCCATCCAATGCGCGCACCATCACCGTCTTGCCCAGATGCTTGACCAGATCGGCCATGCAGCCGACAGCGACCACCTTGCCGCCCTGCGACAGCCGCTCCAGCGCGACACCGACATCGGGCGCCTCGTGGCGCAGCGATTTCATCAGCCGCAAGATGCCGTTCTTGTGCTCGGCCGATCCCATCAGCGCCGGGATCAGGTCATTGTGCTGCAGCACCTTGGTGGCCACGTCATAGACCTCTTCCGGCATCACCTTCTGATCCTCGATCAGCTCCTCCAGCAGCGTGTCGTCGAAATCGGCCAGCGCCTCCAGCAGTTCGGTCCGCGCTTCCTGCTCGCGGGCATACATCGCCACCGGCAGCTCGATCAGCGCCGAGGGCTTGCCCTCCTGATACTGCCAGGCGCGTTCGGAGATCAGATCCACAGCACCCACAACCTGGCCATCCTCGCGGATCGGCACCTGCCGCAGGATGATGTTGTGGCTGCAATAGGCCTGAAGCGCGGCAACGATTTCCGCCACCCGGTCCGCTGCCTGGTCCATCCGGTTGACAAAAATAAAGGCGGGGATCCCCGCCTCCTCCAGCTTGCGCAGATACGGCGCGCTCAGCACCGCAGCGCCGGCATCGGCCGGAACGCAGAGGACGGCGGCATCACTGGCGGCCAGCGCCGGCCCTGCCTGCGCCAGATTGTCGGCACCGCCCGCGATGTCGATCGCGGCCCAGTCTTCCCCCATAAATGAAAAAGGCTGCAAAGCGGCGACGCCTGCAACCTCCTGCCGTTTGCCAGCGGCACTGTCCAAATGGGCCAGCGCCGAAGCCAGCGTTGATTTGCCGGACTGCGACGGTCCCAGAATAGTGAAAACGCGCATGTTCTCAGATCCTCCCTTAGCTGATGCGGCTGCCCGGAGAGGAGCGCGGACCCGGAGGTTCGCGTGACGTGCCTGTGCTGAAGATCTGCCTCGGTGCCCTCGCGGGCAGCCCCTGGCCGGTAAGCGGACGGCAAAGGGCCAACCTCCTGATGTTGGCCAAGCAGCCCCTGCCGAGTCAAGCACGCAGAGGGCGTAGCGGCGGCCCTCGCGCATGGTTTTGACGTTTCGGGCGCCACTTTCCCCTCCTACCGGAACTTCCCCAAGGTAAGCTGGCCTCATGAAAATCACCCGCAACACGCCTGAGCAGCTGATACTGTCCGACACCCCCTGGCTGATCGGCATCATGCTTGTCCTATTCATTCTGGCCTTTGCCGGCGCCGGTATTGGTATGCTCAGCCAGGGCGGCGACCTGATCCTGCCCGGGCTCATCTTCGCCCTTGTTGGCGGCGGCATGGGGGCGCTGGCTTTCTGCCTGTTCGTGCGCCGGGTGCAGGTGATCCTCGACCGGCCCGGCGGCAGCATCCTGATCCGGCGCCAGTCGGTGTTCGGCTACAGCCGGGTGGAGCACCGCCTTGCCGACCTGTCCCATGCCGAAGTGGAAAGCACCACCAGCCGCAGCGAGGGCCGCACCCGCACGCTCTTCCGCCCCGTCCTGGTGCTGGACGGCGGCATGAGCGCCGGCCGCCACCCGGTGGTCGAGGCCTACACCAACGGCCGCGGCCCGCAGCGCCTGAGTGATGCAATCAACGCATGGCTTCCCGCCGCCGGCCCCGCAATGGTTGACTCCGGCGGCCATTCCGCGTAAGGCCTGCCCAAACATCCGGGAGTCCTTGAGTCTTCCGGTCCCTGCCCGTGCCAGGGATCGCCCCCCACCAGCGTGTTACGCCCGTGGGGGCATTTGCGCATGGATCGCTTGTCCCCTACATACGGGGGCGCCACACGTTGAAACCGGCATTAGGAGGCCGCAGGCATGTTTGAAAATCTATCCGAACGCCTTTCCGGCGTCTTTGACCGGCTCACCAAGCAAGGCGCCCTCAACGAGGAGGACGTCAAATCCGCCCTGCGCGAAGTCCGCGTCGCCCTGCTTGAGGCCGACGTCTCGCTGCCGGTTGCCCGCGACTTCATCAAGAAGGTGCAGGAGCAGGCCACCGGCCAGGCTGTCACCAAATCGGTGACCCCGGGCCAGCAGGTGGTGAAGATCGTCCATGACGCGCTGGTCGACGTGCTGCGCGGCGACGAAGACCCCGGCAAGCTCAAGGTCGACAACCCGCCCGCGCCCGTCCTGATGGTCGGCCTGCAGGGCTCGGGCAAGACCACCACCACCGGCAAGCTGGCGAAGCGGCTGAAGGAGAAAGAGGGCAAGAAGGTCCTGATGGCCTCGCTCGACGTCTACCGCCCGGCGGCGATGGACCAACTGGCGGTGCTGGGCGTCCAGATCGGCGTCGACACCCTGCCGATCGTGCCGGGCCAGAAACCCGTCGACATCGCCAAGCGCGCCAAGCAGCAGGCGACCTTGGGCGGCTACGACGTCTACATGCTGGACACCGCCGGCCGCCTGCACATCGACGAGACTCTGATGCAGGAGGTCGAGGACGTCCGCAACGTGGTCTCCCCGCGCGAAACCCTGCTGGTGGTCGATGGCCTGACCGGCCAGGTCGCCGTTGAGGTGGCCGAGGAATTCGACGCCAAGATCGGCATCAGCGGCGTGGTGCTGACCCGGATGGACGGCGACGGCCGCGGCGGTGCCGCCCTGTCGATGCGCGCGGTCACCGGCAAGCCGATCCGCTTTGTCGGCCTGGGCGAGAAAATGGACGCCCTTGAAACCTTCGAGGCGGACCGGATCGCCGGCCGCATCCTCGGCATGGGCGACATCGTGGCGCTGGTCGAGAAGGCCCAGGAAACCATCGAGGCCGAACAGGCCGAGAAGATGATGAAGCGCATGATGAAGGGTCAGTTCAACATGAACGACCTGAAGATGCAGCTTGAACAGATGCTCCAGATGGGCGGCATGGAGGGCATGATGCAAATGATGCCCGGCATGGGCAAAATGGCCAAGCAGGTGCAGGACGCGGGCATGGACGACAAGGTGCTGAAGCGCCAGATCGCCATGATCCAGTCGATGACCAAGAAAGAACGCGCCAACCCCGCCCTGCTGCAGGCCTCCCGCAAGAAACGCATCGCGGCCGGTTCCGGCATGGAGGTCTCCGACCTCAACAAGCTTCTGAAGATGCACCGGCAGATGGCCGATGTGATGAAGAAGATGGGCAAGATGGGCAAAGGCAAGATGCTGAAACAGGCCATGAAGGGCATGTTCGGCAAGGGCGGCATGCCGGATATGGGCGGCATGGACCCCAGCCAGATGGACCCCAAGGCGCTGGAAGCGGCGGCCAAGGCCATGGGCGGCAAAGGCGGTCTGCCCGGCGGCCTCCCCGGCCTCGGCGGCGGCATGGGCCTGCCCGCGGGCCTCAGCGGATTTGGCAAGAAGAAGTAAGCATGCAGCTCCCCGCCATCCCTCAGCTTGAAACCGAACGCCTGGTCCTGCGCGGACCGGAGGCGGCGGACTTCGGGCCGGTGGCGGCGTTCTTCGCGGATGAGGCGCGCTCCTGGGGGTTTGGCGGTCCGCTCGACCGCAACGAGGCCTGGCGCTGGTTCACCATGTCGGTGGGCCACTGGGCGATGCGCGGTTTCGGATTCTGGACCATCACCTGCAAGGAAACAGGCGCGGCGCTTGGCATCACCGGCATTTGGCAGCCCGAAGGCTGGCCGGAGCCGGAACTGGGCTGGGTCGCGTTCCCGGCCGGCGAAGGCCGCGGCATCATGGCCGAGGCCGCACTGGCAGCCCGCACCCACGCCTACGAGGTCATGGGCCTGCCGGCGCTTTGCTCCAATATCTTTCCGGGCAACACCCGATCGGTGGCCCTGGCTGAACGTCTGGGCGCGGTTTTCGAGGCGGAGTTCGACAATCCCAAACACGGGCGCGAGCTGGTCTACCGCCACCCTGCCCCGGTTTCGCCCTGCGACGGCGGGATGGAGGCCTACGCATGACCTGCCATCAGTTCCGCGCGGACCGGACCGCCGCAAGCCGCCGTTTAACGGAAAATTACGCAGTCTCCTCGATACTCCTTCACCGGATGGGTGAAAAAGATGCCGGGCGGCCCGCCGCCCGGGTAAAGGGGTATGAAATGAACGACGCGCAAAGGCCGTATCCGCGGCTTGCCTCCAAGCGCCTCATGCTGGTGTCGCCGGCCGATCCGGAATTTGACGCCAATGCAGCCTTTCTGACGCCGGGCACGCCGCGCTTCATTGATGCGGCAAACGATCCGGACTCGCTGTGGTGGTCGATTGCAACCATCATCGGCCACTGGCATCTGCACGGCTACGGCCTGTTTGCGGTTGTGGAACGCAGCACCGGTCAGACCGTCGGGTTGGTCGGCCCCTGGTTCCCCCAGGGCTGGCCGGAACCGGAACTGTCCTGGCACCTGATGGAAAGCGGACAGGGCAAGGGCTATGCCAGCGAAGCGGCGCAATGCGTGCTGGACTGGCTGTTCTCCGAGGCCGGCTGGGACAGCATTGTCTCTTATGTGCCAGAGGAAAACGACGCCTCCGTCGCCTTGGCTCGCCGCATCGGCGCGCACCCTGAGCGGCTGGTTTCCTTCCGCCTGCAGCCCGCGCCCAACATCCGGGCCTGGCGCCACATGCCCCCGTCCCGCATGTCCGCCCCTAGCGCTGCACAGGGGCTGCTGCACTGATGCGCCTGCTTGCCGTCATATCCCGGCCTTGCCGCGCCCTTCTGCTGGGAGGAGCGCGCTGATGCCGTTTGACATCCCGGTGATCGAAACCCGCCGCCTAGTGCTGCGCGGCCCTGAGCCGCAGGACTATCCTGACTTCAAGGCCACGTTCAGCTCCTACCGCTCGCGTTTTATGGGCGGGCCGCTGAACCCCTACGAGGCTTGGATGCTCTATGCCGCCGAGATCGGCCACTGGCAGGTGCGCGGCTTCGGCATGTGGATGATCCACGACAAGGACAGCGGCGAGACTTACGGCATGGCCGGCGGCTGGCAGCCCGCGGGCTGGCCTGAGCGCGAGATCGCCTGGATCATCTGGCCCGGCGCGGCCGGCAAGGGCTATGCGCTGGAGGCGGCCCATGCCGCCCGCCAGCATTTCTATTCAAAACTGGGCTGGGAGACGGCGGTCAGCTATATCGACCCCAAGAATCTCGACTCGATCCGGCTCGCGGAGCGGCTCGGCGCCAGGAAAGACCACGGTGCCGCCACCATTGACGGCAATGATGCCGTCTACCGCCATCCCGCACCGGACGCCCTGAAGGACAGCCAGATTGCGCATGGGATCGAAATGGAAATCAGCCATTACGCTGATCCGCTCTTCAAACCGGAGGGCTGGGCGATTGACTGATCTGCGTGCGGATACCCTTTTGCTGCGCGGCGGCGGTGCACCGGCGGTGCACGGCTGGTGCACGCGCGGCACCCCCTTGACGGCACCCCGGCCTGCTGCGTTGCGGAGACCCCGATGACAACAGATACCCAAGACCCCGTTGCCCGCGCAGCCCAGCTGCTGAAGGGCCACCGCGAAAGCATCGACCGTCTGGATGCGATCCTCGTCTATACTCTGGGCGAGCGGTTCAAGCACACCCAGGCGGTGGGCCGGCTCAAGGCCGAACACGACCTTCCCCCGTCCGATCCCACCCGCGAAGCGGCGCAGATCGCTCGGCTCGAAGACCTGGCGCAGCAGGCCGATCTGGACCCTGAATTCGCCAAGGCATTTTTGAACTTCATCATCGATGAAGTCATCCGCCACCACAAGAAACACCAAGAATAACAAAAAACAACAGGAACAACCGGGGCATACCCCGGACAACGCCATCAAAGGAGATGTACCCATGGCAATGAAAATCCGTCTGGCCCGCGGCGGCTCTAAAAAGCGTCCCTTCTACCGCATCGTGGCTGCCGACAGCCGCATGCCGCGCGACGGCCGCTTCATCGAGAAGCTGGGCACCTACAACCCGCTGCTGCCGAAAGATTCGGAAGACCGCGTGAAAATGGACCTGGAGCGCGTGCAGCACTGGCTGGACCAGGGCGCGCAGCCGACCGACCGTATCGCCCGCATGCTGGAAGCCGCAGGCGTCCGCGCCAAGGCCGAGCGCAGCAACCCGAAAAAAGGCACCCCGGGCAAGAAAGCCCAGGAGCGCGCCGAAGAGAAAGCTGCAAAGGCTGCTGAAGCTGCCGAAGCAGCTGCAGACGCGGAATAATTCCGTGGAGCTGCGGGGCGCTTTTCCCGAAGAGTTCCGCAGCCAGCTTGATCTGCTGATGCGGCTCCGGCGCGACGTGCGCCGGTTCCGCAGCGATCCGGTGGAGGAGGCAGTGCTGATGCGCTGCCTCTCTGCCATTCCGCTCGCGCCTTCCGTGGGCCTGAGCGAACCCTGGCGCATCCTGCGGGTGGAAAGCGACACCGCCCGCGCCGCTGCGCTGAAGAATTTCGAAGCCGCCAATGCCCAGGCGCTGACCGGATACTCCGGTGAAAAGGCCGAACGCTATGCGGAACTGAAGCTGTCCGGCATGCGCGAAGCCCCCGTGCAACTCGCCTTCTATTGCGACGATGAGACCGCCCAAGGCCACGGCTTGGGTGCCGCCACCATGCCGGAGATGCGCCGCTATTCGGTGGTCACCGCCATCACCCTGTTCTGGCTGGCGCTGCGCGCTGAAGGCCTGGGGCTGGGCTGGGTTTCGGTGCTGGATCCGGATCAGCTGAACCGCGACCTCAATGCGCCCGCAGGCTGGCAGCTGATTGGCTATTTCTGCGTCGGCTACCCGGAACGGCTGTCGGACACGCCCGAACTGGAAGAAACCGGCTGGGAAAGCCGGATGGCGGACCTGCCGCTTGAAACCCGCTGAGGCCCGTCATGGGACGGTTGATAAGGCTTGTGTTTTTTGTTGCAGTGGCCTTTACCGCGGGCATCTTCTTTGAACGGAAACACCAAGTGGAACTCTGCGAACAATCCGGCGGCCAATGGCTGCGCGCGGGGTTCTGTGCAAAGGACTGACACGATGAGCGATCTGATCTGCGTAGGCGCCATTTCCGGATCCTTCGGGGTGCGCGGCGAGGTGCGGCTCAAGAGTTTCTGTGCGGTCCCGGAAGAGATTGAGGATTACTCGCCGCTCAGCAATGAGGACGGGTCCAAGACCTACTCCCTGACCATCACCCGCCCGATCAAGAACGGCTTTGCCGCGTTGCTCGGCGGTATTGAGACCAAGGAAGAAGCCGACGCCATCAAGGGCCTGCGCCTGTTTGCCCGCCGCGATCAGCTGCCGCAGCTGCCGGATGACGAGTTCTACCATGCCGATCTGATCGGGCTGGAAGTCTATGACACTGGCGGCACCCTGCTGGGCACGGTGAAATCGGTGCAGAACCACGGCGCCTCGGATCTCTTGGAAATCCACGGCCCAGGCCTGAAGGCCACGGTGCTGCTGCCCTTCACCCTGGAGGCGGTGCCGACCGTCGACCTGACCCAGGGCCGCATCGTCGCCGACCCGCCCGAAGGGCTGTTCTGAGGCGGCAGGTCAGCCAGCCTCATCTGCCAGCAGCGCATCCAGAACCCTGACAGCCGACGCGGCCACCCGTGCGGTCTTTAAGTGCTGTTCTGGCGGCTTGCGCCCCAGGCTGCTCCAAAGCCTGAACAGGCGCCAAGCGAAGAAGAACTGAAAAATGGGGTCATTCACCAGCTCTTCACCGTAGCCCTCTTCAAAAGCCTCCCAATCCGCTTGAGCAACCAGTCCGAATCCAGGCGTGCGCCCGTCCGAAGCCAAATGATCAGGGCAATTTGACAGCCATATGTCGGCTATGTCGCGCTGCGGAAAAACGCCATCATGGTTTGAAAAGTCGATAAAGCAGATCCCTGCATCCGACATCAGGATATTGCGCAGATGCAAATCCCCGTGCTCCAGAGCGCCGCGGAAAGCGTGCCCGCGCGCCCGCCGTCCCGTCCTGTGCAAGTGGGCGCAAAGCCCCAAGAACCTGTTGGGCTTGGGTATCGGCAATCGCCCCTCACGCACGGCTTGCGCCCGGTTTGAAACCTTAGTCAAAAACGGTTTCGGCCAAAATTGCCTGTCACCTACGCCGGACACCTTATGAAATTCAGCCACAGCATTCCCAATCCGCTGAAGAACCTGGCTCCTGGCGCCCAACCCGCAGTCCGTCAATGCCAGCTCACGGAAAGCCGTATCGCCCGGTACAAATTCCATCAGGACAAAAGGCCGGTCAGGGTCCCGCCACAATACCGCCGGAGAAGACACGCCCGGCACCGGCTTCAGGCTGGCTGCCGCCCTTTGTTGGCGGTCGACGAATCTGTTCAGCCGAAGTGGATTTGTATCCTCGAAATCAGCCCGCAGGACAAACTTTCGCCCGTCTTCAATTCCGACTTCCAACACACAGCGTCGATGCTCCAGCCGGCGGTTGACCTGCATCCTGCGAAATACGGCCCGAGTTTCGGGCAAACCGGTTTCAGAAGCAATACGCGGCCACAGAGCCTGAGTGCGGGCCTGCACCAAGTTCATTGCAGCATACGCATCGCCGCTGGCTGCTGCAGGCGGCCTTTCTGAATTCATCCAAACACCCAAGCTTTGTATTGCGTGAAATTCTGACTGAACTAAACAGCATCATTATGACAGCACCAAGCAAATCCCATGGCCGCAAGGCCATCCGCCCGACCCTGAAGCCGCGTGAGCTGATGACCCCGACGCCGGATCTGGCCGGCGTGTGGAAGGCCAAGATCATCACGCTGTTCCCGGATGCGTTTCCCGGCGTGCTGGGTGAAAGCCTGACAGGCAAGGCGTTGCAGGAGGGGCTTTGGCAGCTGGAGACCACCGATCTGCGCGCGTTTGGCGCTGGCAAGCACCGCAACGTGGATGACACGCCCGCCGGCGGCGGTGCGGGCATGGTACTGCGCGCTGATGTGCTGGGCGAGGCGATCGAACACACGATGGCGGGCACCCGCGGCAACTGGCCGCTGGTCTACCTGACCCCGCGCGGGCGGCCGATGAACCAGCAGATGATGCAAACCTTTGCCCGGTGCGATGGAATCACCCTCTTGTGCGGGCGGTTCGAAGGTGTCGATGAGCGGGTGCTCGAGCATTACGGCATCCAGGAAGTCTCGCTGGGGGATTTCGTGATGACCGGCGGCGAGCTGGCAGCGCAGGCGCTTATCGATGCCACCGTCCGGCTGATCCCCGGGGTGCTGGGCAACCAGGCCTCGACCGAGGAGGAGAGCTTTTCCTCGGGCCTCTTGGAGCACCCGCAATACACCCGCCCTGCCGAGTGGAAGGGCCGGGAAATCCCGGAAGTGCTGATGTCCGGCCATCACGGCAAGATCGCCGAGTGGCGGCACGAGATGAGCGAAGAGATCACCAAGGTCCGCCGCCCGGACCTGTGGGAAGCCTACTGCCGCTCCAAGGATAGCAGCAAAGACTGACTCAAGTGACGCGGCTGGCTGGCTTTTCCCCGGCCGGAAGCCGTTGCCGCAATGCCGAACCCGTGTTTTACTCCTCCTGCATAAGTTAAATGACAGGAGACAGCAGGGTGGCTGGGAAATTTGAACTCTACACCGACAATGCAGGCGAATTCCGCTTCCGCCTGAAGGCAGGCAACGGCGAGAACATTCTGGCAAGCGAAGGCTACAAGCAGAAGTCCAGCGCCGAGAACGGCATCGAGTCCGTGCGCAAGCATGCTGGCGACGATGCGCGCTATGAGCGCAAAGAGACCTCTTCCGGCAAACATATGTTCAACCTCAAGGCCGCCAACGGCCAGGTGATTGGCACCTCGCAAAGCTATGCCAGCGCTTCCGGCCGCGATGGCGGCATCGAGTCGGTCAAGAAGAACGCTCCGGAAGCGGCGCTGGACGACCAGACCGGCTAAGCGTTCAGGTCAGGGAAGCGAAGGCCCTGCAGGCTGCTTGCAAAGGGGCGTGATCAGGCCTTCTTCCCACCAAGGTTCTCACCGTCCGGTTGCCGCTCTGCCAGCGCATCCGTAATCCGGCGCGGCTTCGGGTTGGATCCGTCCGGCCGCGCAGGCCATCCTTCGCGGTGCCGACTGCGGTCGCCATCGGTTTCCTCGGTCTGATCGTGAAACAGCACCACCTGGGTCGGATAGGGCATGTCGATTCCGTTTCTGTCCAGCTCCTTGTAAACGGTCTCGACCACCCGAGAGAATGTGTGCACAACGCTTGCCCGGTCTGATTTTGTCCACCAGCGCAGCCGGAAATTGTTGCCGCTGTCCGCAATGGACCACGGCAGCGCCTCCGGTTCCGGATCATCCAGCACCCCCTCGCAAGATTTCGCTGCCTTCAGCATGATTTCTTTCGCATCATCCCAGCTGTCACTGCAGCCGATCTGCACGTCATATTGGGAGCGGCGCTGTTCAAACGCCGTATTGACCGTAACCGCGTCGGTGTAGATGTCCGAATTGGTAATGACCACATGGCGGCCATCGCAGGTCTTGATCAGGGTCGCCCGCGTTTCGATCCGTTCAACGGTCCCCTCATGGCCGCCCGAAACGACCTGGTCGCCGACCGAAAATGGCTGCCGCAGCAGGATCAGGATGCCCGCCAGCAAGTTTTGCAGTATGTCCTTGAACGCAAAACCGATGGCAATGGAACCGATCCCAGACCCGCGAACAGATCCGCAGGCGTGATGGATTGGGCAACAACGGTTATTGCCAGCATGACACCGGCAATCAGCACTGCCCACTTGATCCATCTGCCATACTCCGGAACTCCGCTCTTGCAAAACGCGCGGCGGCCCTGCAAGTTCCCGGCATCCGCACGCGAGGCCCCTGCCCCTGGGCTTTTCTGCCGCTTCTTTTGCTTGATCGGCGAGGCATTCCGGCCTATACGTCCGCCGGTCTGGATTCGCATTTGCGGCTCCGGGCCGCTGGCTGTTGGATCACTCCACCTGAAAATCTTCTTCGGTTTTCCCCGGGATCTGCCTGCCAGCAGCAAGGAACAGACGGCGTGATCTCTGGCGGGCTGCCTTTGGCGGGACCCGGTGAAGACCAGGAGCTCTCATGACGGCACAAACCTCTGCGGAGTGAACCGCAGGCAAATTAGGAGAGTTGCGATGGACCTGATCGCACAGCTGGAGGCGGAACAGATCGCCGCCCTGGGGAAAGAGATCCCCGACTTCAAAGCCGGTGACACCATCCGTGTCGGCTACAAGGTGACCGAAGGCTCGCGTTCGCGCGTGCAGATGTACGAAGGCGTTTGCATCAGCCGCAAGAACGGCTCGGGCATTGCCGGTTCGTTCACCGTCCGCAAGATTTCGTTCGGCGAAGGCGTGGAGCGTGTGTTCCCGCTGTTCTCGACCAACATCGACTCGATCGAAGTGGTGCGCCGCGGCCGTGTCCGCCGCGCCAAGCTGTACTACCTGCGCGCCCGCCGCGGTAAGTCGGCCCGTATCGCAGAAGATGCGAACTACAAGCCCAAGAAAGCCTGAGGAGCGGTATCATGAAAAAAGACACCCATCCCGATTACCACTTCATCGACGTCAAAATGACCGACGGCACCATCCTCAAGATGCGCTCCACCTGGGGCTCCGAGGGTGATCAGCTGGCCCTGGACATCGACCCGACCGTGCACCCGGCCTGGACCGGCGGCACCTCGCGCCTGCTGGACGCCGGCGGCCGCGTGTCCAAGTTCAAGAAAAAATACGAAGGCCTGGGCTTCTAAGCCGCCTGCCGTATTTTGCAGAACTCCCGAAGGCTGCCCCGGACGGGCAGCCTTCTTTCTTTTTCTTCTGACGCTGGGGCCGGATGCGCGCCCCGCGGGAAAGACAGCCCCCTCGTGAAACAAGCCCTGGCCAACGCACTGCAAGAGCGCGGATATGAAACCCTGACCCAAGTGCAGGAGGCTGTGACCCAGCCCGACGTGGAAGGGCGCGACCTGCTGGTGTCTGCACAGACCGGATCGGGCAAGACCGTCGGTTTTGGCCTGGCTTTGGCCCAGGATCTGCTGGGTGAAGAGGAAGCGTTCGGCGAGGCCGCGGCGCCGCTGGCGCTGGTGATCGCCCCGACCCGCGAACTGGCGCTGCAGGTGAAACACGAACTGGGCTGGCTCTACCGCGGCGCGGGTGCACGGATTGCCTCCTGCGTCGGCGGCATGGACATGCGTGATGAGCGCCGGACCCTGGAACGCGGCGCCCATATCGTGGCGGCCACTCCGGGCCGTCTGCGCGACCACATCGCGCGCGGCTCCATTGACCTCAGCCAGGTGCGCGGCGTGGTGCTGGACGAGGCCGACGAGATGCTGGACCTCGGCTTCCGCGAAGATCTGGAATTCATTCTGGGTGAAGCGCCCGAAGACCGCCGCACCCTGCTGTTCTCTGCCACCGTGCCGCCGGCAATCGCCAGCCTGGCCGAGACCTTCCAGCGCGATGCGATGCGGATCAAGACCGCGGGCGAGACCAAGCAGCACGCGGATATCGAGTACCGCCTGATGAGCGTGGCGCAAGCAGACGCGGAAAACGCCATCATCAACGTGCTGCGCTACTATGAGGCGCCGAGCTCCATCGTCTTTGCCAACACCCGCGCTGCCGTGAACCGTCTGGCTGCGCGCCTGACCAACCGCGGCCTGCCGGTGGTGACACTGTCCGGTGAGCTGAGCCAAACCGAACGCAGCCACGCGCTGCAGGCGATGCGCGACGGGCGCGCACGGGTCTGCGTGGCCACCGATGTGGCGGCCCGCGGCATTGACCTGCCAGGGCTGGAACTGGTGGTCCATGCGGAGCTGCCCTCGAACCATGAAACCCTGCTGCACCGTTCCGGCCGCACCGGCCGCGCGGGCCGCAAGGGCGTCAGCGCGCTGATCGCGCCGCCAAAGGCACGTTCCAAGGCGTTGCGTCTGCTGAAATGGGCCAAGCTGACCGCCGAGCATTGCGAAGCCCCGTCTGCCGATGACGTGCTGGCGCGTGACGAAGAGCGCATGCTGGCCGATCCCGTCTGGCATGAGCCGGTTGCCGAAAACGAACAGGCAGGCGTTCAGACCCTGCTGGACGCGTTTACGCCCGAACAGATTGCCGCAACCTATCTGCGGCTGTTCCGCAGCCGCCACTCGGCACCAGAAGACCTGCGCCCGGCGGACACCCCGGAGCCGCGCAAGGAACGTAAGGAACGCAAAGCCTTCGGGCCCTCCGTCTGGTTCTCCCTGTCCGGCGGCCGCGAGGCCGGTGCCGATCCGCGCAAGGTGCTGCCGATGCTGTGCAAGGCCGGCAATATCGACCGCGACGCCATCGGCGCGATCCGGGTGCAGGACAACGAAACCTTTGCCGAAATCAGCGAAGGCGCCGTTGAGGGCTTCCTAAAAGCGCTGGACGGCAAGACAGAGCTGGAGCCGGGTGCGGTGCTGACGCAGCTGGCTGAAGCGCCGGAACTGGCCCCTGCGCCGCGCCGCGGACCCGGTGGGCCGAAAGGCGGCTTCAAAGGCGACCGCAAGCCCAGGCCGCACCGCGGCAAGGACGACGGCCCGAAGCCCTACCGCGCCAAAGAAGAAAGCCCCAAGCCTTATCGCGCCAAATCCGAGCGCACCGAGGACAGCCGTCCTCCGCGCAAGGAGTGGAAGGACAAACCCGCCCGGGAAGAGCGCCGCGAGCCGCGCAGCGACACCCGCCCCAGCAAGCCCAAACCGGCTGTGACCGCCAAGCCCAAAGGCGCATCGGATCCGTCCAAACGCATGACCCGGCCCGGCGCGCCCGCGGCCAAGCCGTTCAAGGCGAAAGGCCCCAAACCGCCGGTCGGCAAGCCCAACAGCAAGAAGAACAAGGCGCGCGCAGCAGCGGCGCTGACCGCAAAGGGCGGCAAGGGCGGCGACGCCCGCCCCAAGCGCAAGCCGGCGGGTCCTGCAAAACACAGGTGATACACTAAGTTTACCAGCCTGCGCACGCCGCTTTTCTTGGCGGAATCCAGAGCCTATACAGGGCCCAAAGCGAAAGACGTGCAAGAAAGCACGAGCGAAGGGACCTGTACATGGCGCATATCATTGTCGTCGGCAACGAGAAGGGCGGCGCGGGCAAATCGACTGTTTCCATGCACGTCGCAACCACCCTGGCCCGGCTGGGCCATAAGGTAGCGGCGCTGGATCTGGACCTGCGGCAGCGCTCGATGGGGCGTTACCTTGAGAACCGCAAGGAATTCTGCGCCAAATCCGGCCTCGAATTACCGATGGTGGAAATCCACGAGCTGCCGGAGATCGATCCGGCCAGCCTGCAGCCGGGCGAAAACATCTATGACCACCGCCTGTCTGCGGCGGTTTCGGCGCTGGAGCCGGGCCATGATTTCATCCTGATCGACTGCCCCGGCTCGCACACGCGCCTCAGCCAGGTGGCGCATTCGCTGGCGGACACGCTGATCACGCCGCTGAATGACAGCTTTGTTGACTTCGATCTGCTGGCACATGTGGACCAGAAGGGTGAGACCATCACCGGGCCGTCGGTCTACTCCGAGATGGTCTGGAATGCCCGCCAGCTGCGGGCGCAGGCGGGATTGAAGCCGATCGACTGGATCGTGATCCGCAACCGGGTCGGCACTCAGCGCATGGTCAACAAGGAAAAGATGGAACGCGCCATCAAGATGCTGTCCAAACGGATCGGCTTCCGCGTCGCCCCCGGCTTTTCGGAACGGGTGATCTTCCGCGAGCTGTTCCCGCGCGGGCTGACGCTGCTGGATCTCAAGGACATTGGCGTCAAGCAGCTGAACATCTCCAACATCGCCGCGCGGCAGGAACTGCGCGACATGATGAAAGAGGTGAATCTGCCGGGGGTCGAGGTCAGCATCTGACCCCGCCCCGGCAGCAGGTCAGCTGTCGCAGCCGCAGTTGCCGCGGTAGATCGTGTAGAGCTCTATCGGCTCTGCCACGCCGCGCAGCATGTAGCGGCCCAGGGACACCAGGTCATGATTGGTGCCCCGGGCCGCGGTTTTCACGTCTTCGGACATGATGATGTTCTGGCCGACAGAGCGGTGCATGCCGGCAATCCGGGCGGTCTGGTTCACCGCCTGACCGATCACAGTGAAATCCAGCCGGTTCTCCGCCCCGATATTGCCATAGAGAATGTCGCCTGCATGCAGCGCCAAGGTGAAGCCGGCAGTCGGCAGGCCCTGTTCTTCACGTTCAGTGTTATAGGCGCGCACCTTGCCGCACAGTTCGTTGGCGGCAGCCAGCGCTGCGTGGGCGTCTTCCTCGATGCTGCCCAGATTGAACATGGTCAGCATGCCATCCCCCATGAACTTGAGGATATTGCCGCCATGCGCCTGGATGGTTTCCACCGCCAAGCCGAAATAGCCGTTCAGCATCTCGATCAGCTCAGTCCCGGGCAGTTTCTCGGACAGCTGGGTGAATCCTTTGAGGTCGAACAGGCAGATCACCGCGCCGATTTGCTGCGAAGAGCCGCGCTGAATTTCACCGGACAGCACCCGGCGGCCGGCATCGCGGCCCAGATAGACCTGCAGCAGGTCACTGGCCATCTGCCGGTTGGAGGAGGATTTCAGCGCCAGCCCCAGGTGCGGCAGGGTGGTGCGGATCAGGTCAAGTTCACGGCTGGAGAACCCGCCGGGGCGGTCGGAAGCCCAGGAGACCAGCATCCCCTCGCTGGGATGGCGCGGATCGTTGGGCTTGTCATCCGGCGGTGCAAAACGCACTCCCTTGGCGAAGTAGTCGGTCGCCCCGCGCTCACGCAGTTCCGGCAGCAAGGGGAACTGCTCCGGTGCGCCGTCTTCCAGCCGCTCACGGAACTCTTCCAGATTATGTTCGAGAATGTGGAAGAACGGGCTGCGCAGCCATTCCTCGCGCGGGGATTCGCGGTATTCGTAATGCTCGTGACTGATGCCGTCAGCCCGGGTCCAGTTGAAGCCGATACCGCCGAACTTCGGGTGAAAGGCCCGCTGGGCCAGATGGAACCGCCACAGCGGCACCCCTGCATCCACTAGGCGCTGGCAATATCCCTGCAAAAGATCCTGCTGCGGCGCCCCGTGCAGGCCCTGCTCCATCAGCCAGGCAATCAACGGCCCTGAATTGACATCAATCTGTATCATCGCATTACCTTCAATCCCGCTGCTTTATCTGGGGACTGGGCTGCACAATGTCTATGGTTCGATCCCTGCTAAATTGCGCAGCATATACCGCAAAATTGCAACCTCGCCGGTGGTGAACCGGGCGCAGATCCGGGTGTCGAACTCCAGCGCGTGCTCCCGCAGGTCCTTGTAGGCCGCTTCCCCGGCGGGCGTCAGCGCCAGATGCTCTGAGCGGCGGTCGTTTTCATCGCGGGTGCGGGTTACGAAACGCTTCTCTGCCAGTTTAGCCACGGCGCGGCTGATCTTGGTCTTGTGGATCTTGGCGCGGGCGCCGATCTCCTTGGCTGTCATCTGGCCGTAGTTGCCCAGATGGAACAGCACCCGCCACTCGGTGCGCAGCATGCCATAGCGGTTCTTATAGTGTTTCTGAAACCCCAGCGAGCTTTCCTCGGCGGCGCGGTTCAGCAGGTAGGGCAGGAAATCCTGCAAAGCGAAATCATCTTTTTCGTTCATTTTTGTCCCCTCTCCCTTGTTAGTTACAAAAACAACTAATATTCCGCAAGCAGCAAGAGGAGAAACGCGCGATGAATCGGCCAGCCGATCCCCATAAAATGATCCAGGCCCCCTCTCTTCAGGGGCCGCACGAGGGCTATATGCCCGGCTTTGCAAACGACTTTGAGACCGAGGCGCTGCCCGGTGCGCTGCCGCAAGGCATGAACAGCCCGCAGAAGTGCAACTATGGCCTTTACGGCGAACAGCTGAGCGGTACCGCCTTCACCGCCGATGTGCCGGAGCGGACCTGGTGCTACCGCATCCGCCCGTCGGTCAAGCACTCGCACCGCTATGAGAAGATCGACCTGCCGCATTGGAAATCGGCGCCCTGCGTCGATCCCGACGTGATCTCTCTGGGCCAGTACCGCTGGGACCCGGTGCCGCATAGCGATGAGGGGCTGACCTGGCTCACCGGCATGCGCACCATGACCACCGCAGGCGACGTGAATACCCAGGTCGGCATGGCAAGCCACATCTACCTGGTCACCGAGTCGATGGTGGACAGCTATTTCTTCTCCGCCGATTCCGAGCTGCTGGTGGTGCCGCAGGAAGGCCGGCTGCGGTTTGCAACCGAGCTGGGCATCATCGACCTGGCACCGCAGGAGATCGCCATCATCCCGCGCGGGCTGGTGTACCGGGTCGAGGTGCTGGAAGGCCCCTGCCGCGGTTTTGTCTGCGAGAACTACGGCCAGAAGTTCGAACTGCCGGGCCGCGGCCCGATCGGCGCCAACTGCATGGCCAACCCGCGCGACTTCAAGGCGCCGGTGGCGGCGTTCGAGGACCGCGAGACGCCTTCGACCGTGACCATTAAATGGTGCGGCCAGTTCCATAAGACCAAGATCGGCCACTCGCCGCTGGATGTGGTCGCCTGGCACGGCAACTACGCGCCCTACAAATACGACCTGACCACCTATTGCCCGGTCGGAGCGATCCTGTTCGACCATCCGGACCCGTCGATCTTTACCGTGCTGACCGCACCGTCGGGCGTGCCGGGCACCGCCAACATCGACTTTGTGCTGTTCCGCGAGCGCTGGATGGTGGCCGAGAACACCTTCCGCCCGCCGTGGTACCACAAGAACATCATGTCGGAGCTGATGGGCAATATCTACGGCCAGTATGACGCCAAGCCGCAAGGTTTCGTGCCGGGCGGCATGTCCCTCCACAACATGATGCTGCCGCACGGGCCGGACAAGAACGCCTTTGAGGGGGCGTCGAACTCCAATCTCGGCCCGGAAAAGCTGGACAACACCATGTCCTTCATGTTCGAGACCCGCTTCCCGCAGCATCTGACCGCATTTGCAGCAAAGGACGCGCCGCTGCAGGATGATTACATCGACTGCTGGAGCGACATCGAGAAGAAGTTCGACGGCACGCCCGGCCTGAAATGAAACGGTGAGGGGGCGCTGCCCCCTCTGGGCCGGTCCGGCCCATTCACCCCCGGAGTCTTTCCGGAAAGATGAAAAGGATCTTCGGATCCGGAAACTGGAGACACTATGCCTCTGCTGAAATCCTGGGTGGCCTCGGCCAATGATGCGAACCACCCGTTCCCGCTGAACAACCTGCCTTATGGCGTGTTTTCCGTTGAGGGAGACGATCCGCGCTGCGGTGTCGCCATCGGCGACATGATCCTGGACATGCAGGCCGCCGAAGAAGCCGGGCTGGTCCAGCTGGGCGATGCGCCGCTGTTCGACGTGCCCTATTGGAACGACCTTATGGAGGAAGGCCCGGCCGTCTGGGCCGCGCTGCGCGACCGCCTGACTGCGCTGCTGTCCGAGGGCGCTGCCGAGCAGGAGAAGGTGGAGCCTCTGCTGGTTGCCGCCGCGGATGCCGAACTGCACATGCCCTTTGCCGTCAGCGAATACACCGACTTCTACGCCGGCAAAAACCATGCCTTTAACGTCGGCACCATGTTCCGCGGCCCCGAAAACGCGCTGCCGCCGAACTGGCTGCATATCCCGATCGGCTATAACGGCCGCGCGTCCTCTGTGGTGGTGTCCGGCACCGATGTGCGCCGTCCCTGGGGCCAGCTGAAGGGCCCGAACGACGACAAGCCGCGGTGGGCGCCCTGCGCACGGTTCGATATCGAGCTGGAAATGGGCGCCATCGTGGGCACACCCTCCGATGGTCCCATCACTGTTCAGGAAGCGGACGACAACATCTTTGGCTACGTGCTGCTGAACGACTGGTCCGCACGCGACATCCAGGCCTGGGAATACCAGCCGCTGGGCCCGTTCCAGGCCAAGGCCACGGCCAACACGATCTCTCCCTGGATCGTGACCAAGCCGGCGCTGGAGCCGTTCCGCTGCGACACGCCGGAACGCGAGGTCGAGCTGCTGGACCACCTGAAGGACTGCGGTCCGATGCTCTATGACATCGACCTCGAAGTGACTCTGGCGCCGGAAGGCAAAGAGGCCACAACCATCGCGCGGACCAACTACAGGGAAATGTACTACTCCGCCGCGCAGCAGCTGGCGCATCACACCACTTCGGGCTGCCCGATGAACGCAGGCGACCTTCTGGGCTCCGGCACCATTTCCGGCCCGGTGAAGGAAAGCCGCGGCTCGCTGCTGGAACTAAGCTGGGGCGGCAAGGAGCCGCTGACGCTGGATACCGGCGAGGAGCGCTCCTTTATCGCCGATGGCGACACGCTGACCCTGAAGGGCGCGGCCAAGGGCGATGGCTACACAATCGGGTTCGGCGATTGCACCGGCACCGTCCTGCCCGCGCTTGAAAACCCCTACGCAAGATAAGGAAGACCACCATGGCAAAAGCTTTTGCGTCCCAAGGGGACCTGACCGAAAAGAAGATCACCTTTGATGAGATCGGCGAAGGGCTTTATGCCTTCACCGCCGAGGGCGACCCGAATTCCGGCGTTATCATCGGCGATGACAGCGTGATGATCGTCGAGGCGCAGGCCACCCCGCGGCTGGCGAACAAGGTGATCGAATGCGTCCGGTCCGTGACCGACAAGCCGATCACCCACGTGGTGCTGACCCACTACCACGCGGTGCGGGTGCTGGGTGCCTCCGCCTTCGGCGCGCAGAACATCATCATGTCCGACAAGGCGCGGGCGATGGTCGTCGAGCGCGGCCAGGAAGACTGGGACAGCGAGTTCCAGCGCTTCCCGCGCCTTTTCGAAGGCCATGAAAGCATCCCCGGGCTGACCTGGCCGACCACCACCTTCAGCGACTCGATGACGGTCTACCTGGGCAACCGCCGCGTCGACATCAAGCACGTGGGCCGCGCCCATACCGCCGGCGATGCCGTGATTCACGTGCCCGATCAGAACGTGATGTTCACCGGCGACATCGTCGAATACCACTCTGCCTGCTACTGCGGCGACGGGCATTTCAGCGACTGGGGCCGGACGCTGGACAACATCAGGGCCTATGACGTGGACGCCATCGCGCCGGGCCGCGGCGATGCGCTGGTGGGCAAGGAAATGGTCAACGCCGCCATCGAGAACACCCGCGATTTCGTCGAAAGCACCTACCGCCCGGCCGCCAAAGTCGCGGCCCGCAACGGCACCCTGAAAGAGGCCTGGGACGCGGTGCGCGCCGAATGCGACCCGAAGTTTGCAGACTATGCGATCTACGAGCATTGCCTGCCTTTCAACGTTGCCCGCGCCTATGACGAAGCGCGCGGCATCGACACCCCCCGGATCTGGACCGCCCAGCGCGATCTGGAGATGTGGGAGGCCCTGCAGGGCTGATTTTTACAACCAGGGCGGTTTGATCCAGATCGTATCGCCCTGGCAGAACCTGTGAGACGCTAGACCATCCTCCCGGCGTGCCCAATGCCGGGAAACGGTGAAGCTGTGCCTGACGGCACCCGGATTTTGGGAGGAGACCTGATGAACAAGATTTTTGAAGTCCCTTTGTACCCCTACGCGCGCCATGCGGATCAGGATGCCCCTGCCCCCGTGCGCCGCAAGGTGGTGGTGATCGGCGCGGGCCCCATCGGCCTGGCTGCCGCCATTGACCTGGCGCAGCAGGGAACCGAGGTCGTGATCCTTGATGACAACGACAAGGTGAGCTTCGGCTCGCGCGCGATCTGCTTTGCCAAGCGGCCGCTGGAGATCCTTGACCGGCTGGGCTGCGGCCAGCCTATGGTCGACAAGGGCGTGCAGTGGAACGTCGGCAAGGTGTTCTTTGACGACCGTCAGGTCTATGAGTTCAACCTGCTGCCGGAAGAGGGCCACAAGCGACCCGCCTTCATCAACCTGCAGCAGTACTATTTCGAGGAATACCTGGTGAACCGGGTCCGCGAGCTGCAGGAGCAGGGCGCGCCGATCGAGATCCGCGGCCGCAACAAGGTCTCGGCCATCGGCACCCACCCGCATCACGTCACGCTGGAAGTCGACACTCCTGAAGGGCCTTACAATCTGGAAGCCGAGTGGCTGATCGCCTGTGACGGCGCCGGCTCCCCCACCCGGCAGATGCTGGGGCTGGATTTCGTCGGCCGGGTGTTTGAGGACAACTTCCTGATCGCCGATGTGATCATGGAAGCGGACTTTCCCACCGAACGCTGGTTCTGGTTCGACCCGCCCTTCAACAAGGGCCAGTCGGCATTGCTGCACAAGCAGCCGGATGGCGTCTGGCGCATCGACCTGCAGCTGGGCTGGGACATCGACAAGGAGCGCGAAAAGCGCCCCGAGAACGTAATCCCGCGACTGCAGGCAATGCTGGGCGAAGACGTGAAGTTCGAGCTGGAGTGGGTCTCGATCTACACGTTCCAGTGCCGCCGGATGGAGCAATTCCGCCATGGCCGGGTGCTTTTCGCCGGCGACGCCGCGCATCAGGTCTCGCCCTTCGGCGCCCGCGGTGCCAACTCCGGCCTGCAGGATACCGACAACCTGTGCTGGAAGCTGCAGCTGGTGATGGACGGCAAGGCGCCGGAAAGCCTGCTTGACAGCTATGATATCGAACGCATCCATGGCGCCGACGAGAACATCCTGAACTCCTCGCGCTCCACCGATTTCATCACACCCAAGTCGGAGATGAGCCGGGTGCTGCGCGACGCGGTTCTGGACCTGTCCGAACAGTATGAATTCGCCCGCCCGCTGGTGAATTCCGGCCGTTTGTCGGTGCCCTGCACCTATGACGGCTCACCGCTGAATTCCGCAGACGCACTGGACGGGCCGGAACGCACCCGCCCCGGATCCTCCTGCCCCGACGCACCGCTTGGCGACGGGTTCCTGCTGGACAAGCTGGGGGATAAATTCGTCCTGCTGACCATCGACGCCGACGCCCCTGATGTGATCGAGGAAGAAGGTATCGAAGTCACCCGCCTGGCTCTGTCGATCAAGGATGACAAGACATTGGCGCTGCAGGAGCGCTATCTCGGCAAGCTTGAGAGCGGGGTCTACCTGATCCGCCCGGACCAGCATGTCGCCGCCCGCCGCCCCAGCTATGACGACAACCAGTTCCGGCACGCAATCCGCCGGGCCATCGGCAAGGAGTGATCAAGATGATTGAAGAAGACCTGATCCTGACCGCCAACCTCGAGCAGGCCGACGATTTCTACGCCGATCTCCTGGCCGCGCACGAGAACCTCAGCAAAGACGAAAGCGATGCGCTGAATGCGCGCCTCGTGCTGGTGCTGGCCAACCACATTGGGAAACGCGCGATCCTGAAACAGGCGCTGGCGGCTGCCGCGCTGAAAACCGGGGAGGACTCCGCTTGAAAATCGAACAGATCCACCACGTCGCCTACCGCTGCAAGGACGCCAAGCAGACGGTGGAGTGGTACAACAAGATGCTGAACATGGATTTTGTCCTGGCAATTGCCGAGGACCATGTTCCCTCGACTCATGAGCCGGACCCCTACATGCATATCTTCATGGATGCAGGCAACGGCAACGTGCTGGCCTTCTTCGAGCTGCCGACCAAGCCGGAGATGGACCGCGACCGCAATACGCCCGTCTGGGTTCAGCACATTGCCTTCAAGGTGAAGGACCGCGATACCCTGATCCAGTTCAAGGAGCATCTGGAGGCCAACGGCGTCGAGGTGCTGGGCGTCACCGACCACTCGATCTTCCACTCGATCTATTTCTTCGATCCGAATGGCCACCGGGTGGAACTGGCTTGCCCGGACCCGGAGGAAGAGGCGCTGCTGCAAAAACTGGACGCGGTGAAGTGGGAGATGCTGGAGGAATGGTCCAAGACCAAGAAGGCCCCCAAACATGCCGAGTGGCTGCACGCCAAGGAATTGAACAAGACCTGAGTATGCACGGAACCTCGAGGGCAGCCTGGCGGGCTGCCTTCTCAGCACGGGAGGACGCCGATGGGCGGCGCGGTTCTTTACGACTACTGGCGGTCATCGGCCAGCTACCGGCTGCGCATCGCGCTGAATCTGGCCGGTATTGACTACACCTCTGTCACCGTCGATCTGGTCAAGGGCGAACACAAGAGCCCGGAGCATCTGGCCCGCAATCCGCAAGGGTTTGTGCCGGTGCTGGAGATCGACGGCCTGCGCCTGACGCAGTCGCTGGCAATCCTCGACTATCTGGACGAAACGCGCAGCCTTGGGCTGCTGCCCAAAGACCCCGGCCAGCGCGCCAGAGCGCGGGCGCTGGCGCATTCCGTGGCGGTGGATGTGCATCCGGTCTGCAACCTGCAGGTCGCCAAACACGCCACTGCCCTGAGCGGCGGTGCAGAAGACATGCCCAAAGCCTGGATGCAGCATTTCATCCGCCCCGGCCTGCAGGCGTTTGAAGCTCTGCTTGCCGGCTTCAGGCAAGAACCCTACTGCACCGGCGAAACACCCGGCTTGGCCGACATCTGCCTGATGCCGCAGCTCTACAATGCCCGCCGGTGGGAGGCGGATTTCTCGGACCTGCCGCGGATTTGCGCGGTGGAAGCGGCCTGCGCCGACCACCCGGCCTTTGCTGCCGCGTATCCTGCTCAGGACAGCTGACAAGGCGGTTTAGTCTTTGAAGGCTTCCGCGACATCCCTGGCTTTGACTAGGCTGCGCCCTTCGCAGATCACAGTGCCATCCGGTGCCGTGCAGGAGGCCCAGAGGTCCACAAGATGCTTCTCCGGGCGCAGCCGTGTGATTTCCACCTTGGCCTCCAATTCGGTGTCCAGCGGCGCGGGCGCTTTGAACGCAAGATCCTGCTTCAGGTAGTTGGTCCCCGATCCCGGCAATTCCACCCCAAGAAGATACGAGAACAGGGCCGCGATCAGCGGCTCCGGCACGCTTTCAGCGCTTGCGCCGCTCAGCGAGGCATAGGCCGCAAGATTTTCCCGGGTGTAACTGCGCGATATCCGCGCCGATTGTCCAACGCTCAGCATCTGATCTTCGCCTCTCCAACCAGGCATTCCGCCCCATCCGCAACCCGAATAACGGACATCTTCAATCGGCCGGGCGCCTGTTCCGCAATCCGCAAGCTGAGTTCCTCTCCCGCAAATGCGGGGTTCGGGAACATCAGGCTCTGACTGACCTGCGCTATTGCGCCGTTATGCCGTTTGAGCATTCCCCAAAGCTTGGAATAGATCAGCATCCCGTGGCTCACCGTGCGTCCAAAGGCCGTCGAAGCGCAGAACCCGGGATCCACATGGATCGCATTGTCATCGCCGGACACGTCCGCAAAGGCGTCGAACTCTGTTTGGGTCGGGGTCCAGTATTCCTGAAGGTCAATCATCGCTGAAGGCCTCGCGCAGCTTGGGTTTGCATATCTTGCCTGCCGCCGTGCGCGGGAAATCGTCAACGATCCTCACATGCGCAGGCACTTTGTACCCGGCAAGCCGTTCCCGGCACCACGGGCGCAAGGTTTCGGATGCAAGGGTGTGATCCGGGCGCAGCATCACAAAGGCCGCGCCCGCTTCGCCCCATTTTTGGTCCGGCACCCCAATGACAGCAGCTTCCAGAACAGCAGGGTGCCCGTTCAGCACCCGTTCCACTTCAGCCGGATAGACGTTCTCACCACCCGAGATGAACATGTCCTTGATCCGGTCTACGATGTAGTAGTAGCCCTCCGCATCGCGCCGGGCGACGTCGCCGGTGGCAAGCCAGCCGTCTTCGGTGAAAGCTTGTTCCGTAGCGCCCGGATTGCCGAAATACCCGGGCGTGACACCGGGTCCGCGAAGCTGCAGCTCTCCCGCGCCTTCAGCACCTTCCGCCACGCCGGCCAGTCGCACCTCAACGAGGCTTTGCGGCTTACCGACAGAGCCGATTTTCTCTGCCGCATGGGCCGGGTCCATCAGGAAAACGGTTGGGCCGGTTTCGGTCATCCCCATGCCGTTCAGCACATTGGCGCCCATTGAGGCGAAGAAGCGTATCAGCGGCTCGGGCAGCGGCGCCCCGCCGCAGCCGCAGCGGATCGCCGACCAATCCAGATCCCCCATGCCCGGTGTCAGCGACAGGGCCTGATAGACCGCCGGCACGCCGAAAAACTGGTTAATCCGCCCGGATGCCAAGAGCCGCTGCACCGCTTCCGCCTCAAACTTCGGAAGAATGGACGAGCTGCCGCCGGTCAGGAAAACCGGCAAAGTGTATAAGTTGATGCCCGCAGTGTGAAACAACGGAAGAAAACACACCGCCCGGTCCGTTGAGGCAATATCTATGGCCTGCCCGATGTTTATAGCATTGGCCCAGGCCATGCGTGCGGTTTGCATGACCGCCTTGGGCAAGCCGGTGGTGCCGGAAGTGAACAGCAGGTACCAGGGCCGTTCCGCAGGCACAGGGGCCTTCAGAGCAGGGCCGCCGTCTCTGATCCATCCGGCGAGATCTTCCTCGATTGTCAGGACCGGCGCACCGGCGTCCGTCGAGACCTGGCGGGCTGTGGCCTGAAATTCCGCGTCGGCCAGCAGCAGCGAGATGCCAACCTGATCCAGGGTTTCCACCAGCTCCGGCGCCGGCTGGCGCCAGTTCAGCGGGCACAGAATGATCCCGGTTTTCTGGCACGCAAACAGGGCAATGAAAAACTCCGCCCGGTTCTGGCAGAGGATGGCAACACGATCGCCTTCTGACAGATTCCGTTCTCTGAACCCCGCCGCGACGGCATTCGCCCCATCATTGACCTGGGCAAAGCTCCAGTCGCGCCCGGTAAGGGTATCATGAAAAGCCAAGGCATCAGGCGCCACTTCCGCCCGTTTTGCAGCCATATCCGGGATCAAATCAAACATCACGCCTATCCGTTTGAATGAAGAAATTCTGTCATGCGCGACAGGGTTTCCTGCCGCCCGATCAATTTGCGGAAGGCGGCTGTTTCCGCGTCGAGCCCTGCGCGGACGCCGTCAAGCCGTGCGTCATTCCAGATCATCGACTTGGCAGCGAGTGCGGACTCCGTCTCGATGCCGCCCAGCAATGCCAAAGCCCGGGTTTCCGGATCTGCATCCACCGCCTGTACCAATTCGAGGCGCTGAAGTTCCAGTGCCCCGAACCGGTGATTTGCCATCAGCCAGCTCTGTGCCGGCCCGGCACCGGTCAGTTCCGGCAAAAGCGCAGTCCAGCCTCCGTCCGGGGCAAATCCCATGACACCGTAGTAAGGCTGCACAAAAGCGTCTGGTGCCGCTGCCGCCAGATCGGAGGCAAACAGGATCCCTGCCGCCCCTCCTGTTGCTGCGCCGCGTACAGCCGAGGCAATCACTACAGGCATCTCAATCATGCGCATGATCAGGTCCTGCAGAACCGGGACCACTACGTCTGCGTAGTTCTCCGCGCGGCCGGCCTGGGCCGCCTCTAAGAACCGGCCGATATCGCCGCCTGTCGAGAAGTTGCGCCCGCCGATGATCAGCGCCTTTTGAACGCCGGATTGCTCCAGCGCATCAAGCGCCTCGTGCAGTTCCGTCAAGAGGCCAGGCTCCAGCGCATTGGCCCGTGGCGCGCTGAGCGCGATCCGGAAACACGGTTCCCCGTTTTGCAGCTCTACCTTGTCACAAGCCACCAGTGCGGTCATGGCGCCAGCCCGTTGCAAATGAACTTGTGGGCCTCGGCAACGACCCGGCCGATGTCGGCCTCGTCTTCCCAAAGAACGAACCGTTCGCCCAGCGTCTTGGCAATGCCCATCAGGGCCCAGGCGCGCACTTCGGCATCGCCGGGCGATATCTCTCCTTTTTCAACCGCCTGATCCAGCTGGTCAGCATAGGCCTTGCCGAATGCGGTGTAATACTCGCGGTAAGCTTCGGGATCGACGAAACGGGCCTCTTCCACAATGCGGTACTGCAAGGGCCGGTCGCGCACCACGGTCAGATAGGCTTCGAGGCCTGCCCGCTCGGCCTCGAGCCGGTTTGCAGCACCCGCGATCCGTTCCGCAGCCTGGGACCGGGTTGCATGGCCCATGTCCTGCACCAACTCACGGAAGACTTCGTCCTTGCCGGAAAAATAGATGTAGAAAGTGCCCAGCGCGGTGTCGGCAGCGCGGGTGATATCGGCGATGGACGCTGCAGAAAACCCCTTTTCGCCGATCACTTGCTCGGCTGCGGCAAGGATCTTCGCCCGGCGCTCCATTCCACGCTTTGTTTTGGGTTTGGCGGATGTCGGCTTGGTCATCAGGTTGTTTCTTTATCTTGAATTTCTGTTGCGAGCCCTTCTGCCGCAACAAAGCTTCGGATGGCATTGCAAAAGGCCTCCGGCTCTTCCAAATGGGGCGAGTGCCCTGAATGCTGGAAGCATTCCACGCGCGCCTGTTGTGCCTGCGAAGCGATAAAACGCGCTGTTTCAACACTGTAAAGCCGGCTCTGTGCGCCGCAGCAGACAAGATACGGGATGTCGATCAGGGGGATCGTCTGCCGCTCATCCATGGTGGCCAGGTCATCCCAAAGCGGTCGCAGGCGCGCCGGGTCTTGCACCAGCAGAAATTCTTCAACACTCTCGCGGCTCAGGGCCGGAGCGCTATTGCGGGCATACATATTGCGCACGATGCTGCCGGCGATACGAGGCCACTCCGGCACAATCCTGCCGGAAGTTTCCAGGATGGCTTCGGCACTCTGCCCAATCAAACCATGTTCCCAGTCCGCGCCCGGCAGCATCCGGGGGCTCATGTCAATGGTGACAAGCCCGCGCAGGCCGGATGTCCCATGCTGCGCCACATAACGCCAGGCAACCCCGGCCCCCATGGACCAGCCGACCAGAATGGGCCGGTCCAGGCGGTCGATCCACCGTTTTACAAGCGCCGCGCAGCTGTCCAGGCTGGCGTCATCCTCCAGCCTGTTTCCATGCCCAGGCAGATCCGGAGCATAACAGGTGAAGCCGGTCCCCAGCCGTTGCGCCATGTCATCGAACACGGCCCCGTTCATGGACCAGCCGTGCAGAAAGAGAACAGGAACAGTCATGACGCGCGCCGTTCGCGCAGCCTGCCGACGATGCCGGTTGGGAAGAAGTAGACGCTTAGGATGAACAGTATGCCCAGCCACATCAGCCAGCGGTCAGGGTTCAGCAGGTCCGGGATCAGCGGCAGGGCAGAGGTAGCTTCCGAGGCGGTGCCCATCAAGTTCTGGAGGTAAGTCTGCGCCAGGATAAACAGCGTTGCCCCGACAACAGCGCCATACATTGTTCCCATGCCGCCGATCACCACCATCAGCAAAATGTCGAGCATGATTTCAAAGCTGAGCGTGGTATCCGGCCCGACATAGCGCAGCCAGATGGCAAAGAGGCTTCCGGCAAAGGCCGCGGTCGCTGCCGACAGGCAAGTTGCGGCGGTGCGGTACCAGACCACGCGGTAGCCGATTGCCTCGGCCCGGAAGTCGTTCTCGCGGATTGCCTGCAGCACCCGGCCGAAAGGCGAATTCACGATACGCAGCAGCAAAAGGAACAGGATCAAAGAGGCGGTGAACACCAGATAGTAGTTCAGGGTTTTGCCGCTGATCCGGGTTCCGAGAAACTCACCCATGCGGTTGGCGGAGGTCAGCACCCGCGGGATCTTGTAAGTCAGCCCGTCTTCACCGCCAGTGATCCCCGAGAACTGCGACACCAGGACAGCAACTGCTGAAGCAACGGCGAGTGTGATCATGGCAAAGAAGATCGCCCGCACCCGCAAGCTGAACAAGCCGATCAGCAGGGCCAGAACAACCGCCGCCAAGGCGCCGGACACCGTCCCGGCCAGAAGTGCGTCAAACCCGCGCCCCAAATGCGTGGATGCCAGCGCGACACCATAGGCGCCAAGGCCAAAGAACATCGTGTGGGCAAAGCTGACGATCCCGCCGTAACCCAATAGAAGGTCATAGCTTGCCACCAGCAGGATGAAAATGCAGATCCGAGCAGCAGTATCGAGCGGGCGCACACCATCAAACAAGAACGGCGCCCCGGCCAGGCAGATTAGGATCACCATCAGCAAGGCCGTCAGAACGGCGGAGCGCGGCTTGTCCCCTGAGAGCAATTTGACGATCATCTTATTTCGCCTTCACAACTGGCATCATGCCTTGCGGCCGCCACATCAGGATTGCAGTCATCAGCGCGATGTTCGACACCAGCGCCAGCTTCGGTTCCAGAAAGGCCACATAGTTCTGCAGCAGCCCAACCAGAAGCGCCCCGATAAAGGCTCCCTCGACCGACCCAAGACCGCCGATGATGGCGACGATGAAGACCAGAACCATCATTTTTTCGCCCATCCCTGCGGTGATGACCTCTTGGTACAGGCCCCACATCACCCCGCCCAACCCGGCAAGGGCAGACCCTGCAATGAATACGCCGACAAAGACCAGGCGCAGCCGGTAGCCCAGCGCTTCGACCATCGGGCCGTTTTCCACCCCGGCACGCACGATCAGGCCGATCTTGGTGCGGCGCAGAACCATGCGCATGGCAATGAACAGGACCAGCCCGATCCCCACCGCCATCAGGCGATATTTCTCCATCGCGGCACCGGCAAAGGTGATTGCGCCCTTCAGCGTTTCCGGCCGGTTGATGAAGATTTCATCCGGGCCCCACACGACATGGATCAGCTGCTCGATGACGATCAGCCCGCCGACGGTGACAAGGATCTGTTTGAGATGTGCCCCGTAAACCGGCTTCACGATGATCCGCTCAAATCCCCAGCCCATGACTCCCGTGGCGGCCATGGCGGCTGCTACGGCCAGAAACACGGCAGACATGTTGAGGAGCAGCGATGCGGTGCCGGTCCACTCGCCTAGCGTTATGAGCACGGAAACCCCGACAAACGCGCCGACCGACACGAACGCCCCGTGGCCGAAATTGATCACGTCCATCAGCCCGAAGACCAGTGTCAGCCCAGAGGCCATGATGAAGATCATCATCCCCATGGCCAGGCCCGACACAGTCAGCGTCAGCCAGGACGAGGGCACGCCGATAGCAAAGAAACCAAGAAGCACCAGCAAGGGGATGAGCAATACAGGCATCGCCCCATCCAGCCGTTCCGTCAGGCTGATGCTCGCAAAGGTCGGTCTGTGATCGGGGGCTGCGGTCATCTCAATGCGCCTCCATGCTGAGACCCATCAGGCGTTCCTGAAGGTCCTTGTTTCCGGCGAGTTCGGCCATTTCTCCGGCCCAGCTCACCCGCCCGTCATCCATAACGGCAGCGCTGTCACCCAGCGCTTTGGCGACCGAGAAGTTCTGCTCCACGAGAAGAATGGACGCGCCCTGCGCCTTCAACTCCCGCAACGCCTGGGCCATGGTCGACACGATTGCCGGGGCGAGCCCCTTGGTGGGTTCGTCGATCAGATAAAGCTTGCGCTCTTCGGCCATTGCGCGGGCAATTGACAGCATCTGTTTCTGCCCCCCGGACAGGTTGCCCGCCTCGCTATTCCAGAAGGTTCCCAGCGCCGGGAAGGCGCTCAGCAGCCATTCCTTGCGCTTGGGGGCCAGCGGGCCGGAGGTACAGCCCAGCACCATGTTCTCTTCCACCGTCAGATCACGGAAGATCCCCATATCCTCTGGCACGAACCCTATGCCGGCCCTTGCGCGCACCGGAACCGGCAAACGGGTAATGTCTTGGCCGTCAAACAGAATTTGACCGGCCTTTGCACCCCACTGACCCATAATGGTCTTGAGCGTGGTCGTCTTGCCCACGCCGTTGCGGCCCAGCAGCATCGTCACCTGCCCCCGCGGCACAACAAGGTCGACCCCCTGAAGGATGTGGTACTGCGCGATGTCGGTATGCACCGCGTTCAGCGACAGGATCGGGTCAGACATGATCCAGCTCCTTGCCCATGTAGGCCTCTTGCACCACTGCGGATGCCATAACCTCGGCAGGCGGGCCATCGGCGGCCAAGGCGCCATTGTGCAGAACGATGATGCGGTCGGCGAGGCTGCGGATCACATCCAGTTTGTGCTCGACCAGCAGCACCGTGCGCTCGCGGTCCGCCTTGATCTCGGCAATCAGGTCAAGGATCACCGGCGCCTCGTCCACGCTCATCCCTGCCGTGGGCTCGTCGAACATGTAAACCATCGGGTCCAGTCCGATCAGCAGCGCCACTTCCAGCTTGCGCTGATCGCCGTGGGACAGTTCCGCCACCAGTTGCTCCTTCTGGGTGTCCAGCCGGACCCGTTCCAGAATGGCCATCGCAGCGACGGTCAGCTCGGTGTGGCTGTCCGCCATAGAGAACAACCCGAACCCCTTGTGCTGGCGGGATTGGATCACAAGACGCACGTTTTCCAGAACTGACAGGCTGGGAAACAGATTGGTCAGCTGAAAGGCGCGCCCCAATCCGCGGCGGCAGCGGGCGGCAACGCCTAACCGGGTGATATCTTCCCCCAGCAGCTTGACCGTCCCGGAGCTTGCCGGGATCTGACCCGAGATCAGGTTGAAATAGGTCGTCTTTCCGGCGCCGTTGGGGCCGACGATGGCCGTCAGCTCACCTGCGTGAAAGCTGCAGGACACCGCGTCGACAGCCACATGACCGCCGAACCGCACGGTCAGAGCCTGGGTTTCCAGAAGTTTTTGGGTCATTGATCTTTGTCCTGCCCGCGGGGCGGCTGCTTGCCCCCCGCGGGTTTGCCGGGCAATTCCCCGCCAGTTACTGGTTACGGATCGGTATGCTCATTTCTTCCATGCCGATTTCGCGCACAAGCACCGGCACACCGTAGTCCTTGCCGTCCTGAATCTCGGTACGGAAATGATACATGGGCTGCATCGCCTGATGGTCTTCAGCGCGGAATTGCATGGTTCCCTTCGGCGTCTCCCAGGCCATGCCTTCCATTGCTTCTATCAGCGCATTGGTGTCCTCAGCGCCGCCGGCCTTCTTGATTGCCTCCACAATCGCCAGCCCCGATGCCATGCCGCCTGCCGTAAAAAAGTCCGGCGGGCTGCTGAAGCGCTCGAAATGTGTTTTCACCAGCCATTCGTTCACCGGGTTCTGCGGAATTTCGTAATAGTAATAGGTCGCGCCTTCCATACCCGGCAGCTCTTTGTACGCCTTCAGAGCAGCCAGAATGTTGCCGCCGGTCGCAATCTCAATACCAAAGCGCTCAGGCTCCATGGCATTGATCTTGCCCATCGGGTTGCCGCCGCCGGCCCAGATGATGAACAGTTTCTTGTCGCCGTCGACCTCACCCATCTTGGTGAAGATCCGCTCGGCTGCCGCCGTGAAGTCGGTGGTGTCGGTCGGCACGTATTCTTCATGGGCGATGGATGCACCCGTGGCTTCCAGCGCCTCCTTGAACGCCGCAACACCGTCGCGCCCGAAGGCATAATCCTGCGCCAGGGTTGCGATGGTGACACCCTCGCCGCCCAGGGCTACCGCATTGGCAATCGCATCCTGCGATGAATTGCGCCCGGTGCGGAAGATATAGGGGTTCCAGTTCGCGCCGGTGATCGAGTCCGCCACGGCAGGCTCAACGATCAGGATGCGCTCATACTCCTCTGCAACCGGCAGCATCGCCAGCGCCACTCCCGAACTCACCGGACCAACAGCAATATGGGCGTCATCATCGCCGAAGGCCTCCTCCAGCTGCGCACGCCCTATATCCGGCTTCAGCTGCGTGTCCTTTTCGATCAGGACAATCTTCTCGCCATTGACCTCCATGGTGCCGCCCGTGGCGTACTCCAGCCCCAGCTTCAGGCCATTGTGCGACTGGGCCGCATAGGCCTCAAACGGGCCAGTTTTGCCATAGACATGGGCAATCCGGATCTCGGCAGAGGCTGCAGACGACAACAACGCACCGGCAACCGTCAACGCAATATAGCGCAGCATGAGGACTCCTCCCTAAATCATCCCTGCCAAACATGAAACATGAATCAACTTTCATGTCAACTGCGCAAAGAAGAGGGGGCAGCAGCGCTAGACCTGAGAGTCCGCGCGATTTTCAAGGGAGCTGAATTGATTACTGAAGTTCCGCCCGCCGCATTCGGCACGTGCAAGAGCTGCTGCAATTCAGGTTTTTTGCATTCGAGCAGATTGCAGCAGATCAAAACGGCGACCACGGCCTCGTCAAGACCGGCGGGCCGGGAGGGCGATCGCTAAAGATGGAAGCCAAGAGAGAGGATATTTTGCCTCAACAGGCAAAACAATGCGCCGGAAATTTAGGAAGTGGCGGACCGAGGAGGATTCGAACCCCCGACCCCTTGATTCGTAGTCAAGTACTCTATCCAGCTGAGCTATCGGTCCACTGCGGCGGGGTTTAATCATAGCTCGGCACGGGCGCAACCCCAAAAGACGCTGGTTCAAACAATTCTTGCCGCATAGGTCGCCGGATCTCGCTGCGGGCATTGAAGCTGGTTACCGCCTCTCCGGCCTGGCTCAAAATAGGCGGTGCCCCGCAAGAACGATGCCAAGGTGCGAATGCCCCGAACCGGCCGAAAATGTGGTACTGTTGGCCGACCATTGCATTTTCAGCCGCAGCAGCTGCGCAACACTTGGCGCAAAGCAAATTGAAAGGGACAGCAGATGCCAGAGCGGCAGTCAGCGGCATTCCGGCTCAGGCCACTGGAGACCGGTGACCTCCCACACATGGCCGGGTGGTTCCAGAATGTCGCCGACCTGGCGCGCTTTGACCGGTCTGTTCGGGCACCCTTCAACACAACGGAGCTGGAGCGGTCATGGGGGCCAGCAATGGATGCGGAAAAAGACGCCTGCAAGTGCTGGTTCGCCATCACCACGGAAAAAGGTGAGCTTTGCGGAATTACCGGGCTGGAAAGCATATCGCCAGTGAACCGGGATGCAGTCATTGCGCTGTTCATCGAGGAAAACCGGCGCCGGCAAGGCATCGGCATCCGGTCTATGGCATTGCTTCTGGACTTTGCCTTCCTCCAGATCGGGCTAAATCGCGTTACATCCTACTACCGGGCTGACAACACGCGCAGCCAGCAAATGACCGCCCGCGCCGGCTTCAAAACAGAGGGCAGGATGCGGGAAGCCTGGTTCGCCGAAGGCCGGTACTTTGACATGATCACTGTCGGGCTGTTGCGCCGGGACTGGACTGCCAGCCGAGAGGGGCTGGCACAGGAGCTTGGCGCCGGCTGCAGTGCCAGCTTCCGAGGCGCCGGCGTCTCCGGGTGGTCATGGCCGCCCGGCCCGCAAGCCCGCCCCGGGTGAGCAGAGATACAACATCCGGCCCGGCAGCAGCAGAACACCGGCCCAGAATGGCAGCCGGTATCAGCCCATACTCACAGGAGGAGGACAGCTTGTGAGCGGCAAAAGCAAGACAACAAAGGTCCGGCGCCAGCTGGGAGCGGTGCTGTTTGCCGATGTGGTCGGATATGCCCGGCTGATGGGAAATGACGAAATCGACACATACAGCGCCCTGAAATCCCTCCTGGAACAACTTGAAGCAGCGTGCCAAGCGCACGATGGGCGGGTTGTAGCGGTCCGTGGCGACGGAGTTCTGGCACTGTTCGAGACGGCCACAAATGCGGTGAAATTCGGGGTCGAGCTGCACCGCATTGCAGATCAGAACAACAGCTCCCGTCCAGAGGACCAGCAGCTGCGCTTTCGCGCCGGCGTGCATATGGGCGAAATTCTGGTCGATGACCGCGGCATTCACGGCGACAACGTCAATATTGCAGCCCGGCTGCAGGAGATCGCTGAACCGGGCCGGGTCTTCGTCAGTTCTTCTGTTTACGAACAGATCCGCAATCGGCTGCGCTTCGGCTTTGAATTCATTGGCCCGCAACGGCTCAAGAACATCGCCGAACCGGTCCCGGCCTATTGCGTCCGCAGCGAGATCGAAGGCGCGGCCATGGCCGCCACCCTGCGACCGGCGACCCAGCCCGTGCATCCGCAAAAACCGGACGTCCCCTCGGTTGCTGTTCTGCCGTTTACCAGCCTGGGCGGAGATCAGTCTGACAGCTGGTTTGCCGACGGGCTGACAGAAGACATCATCCTGAACCTGTCCAAATTCAAGAACCTCTTCGTTATTGCGCGCAACTCCGCATTCTTTTTCAAGGCGCGGTCGATGCCGCCGCAGGAGGCCGCGCGCGAGCTGGGCGTGCGGTATGTCGCCCGCGGCAGCGTCCGCCGGGCAGCGGCACGGGTGCGGATTGCCATCGAACTGATTGACGCCGATTCCGGACGGACGATCTGGGGCGAACGCTACGACCGCGACATCGATGACATCTTTGCCATCCAGGATGAGGTCACTGACGCCATCGTCGCAGCGACGGCTGTGCTGATCGAGGCCCAGGAACGCAAGCGGATGGCGCAGGCCGCCCCCTCCGACCTGGCCGCCTACGGCTATGTCCTGCGCGGCCAGCAGTATATCTTCCGCTATACGCGGCGGGACAACAAAGAGGCCCAGTCCCTGTATGAAAGGGCTTTGGCCCGCGACCAGGACTATGCCCGGGCTTCGGCGGCAATTTCGCGCACCATGAACATTGACTGGCGGTATTCCTGGGCCAAGGACGCCGATCATGCGCTGGATACGGCGCTGGCTTTTGCGCAAAGAGCGGTGGAGCTGGATCCGACCGATGCCCGCGGCTTTGGCGAGCTTGGGTTTGTGCATCTTTACCGCAAGGAGCATGATGCTGCGATCGGTGCCTACCGGCGCGCCCTGGCGCTCAACCCGAATGATGCCGATCTCCTGTCGGACTACGCCGATGCACTGGCCCATTCCGGAGACAATGAAACGGCGATCAGCAACCTGAAGCAGGCGATGCGGCTCAACCCGTATTTCCCGGATCAGTATCTGTGGCACCTGGGCGGCGCATATTACAATCTCAAAGAATATGATGCAGTGATCGACACTCTGACGAGGATGAACAACCCGACTGAGGGCCAGCGCATGCTGGCTGCCAGCTATGCCCAGCTTGGCAAGATGGAACTGGCACGCGAGATGGCAGCCCGGCACCACGATGCACATCCGAATTTCTCGCTGGACCGCTGGGCCAAGGTGCAGCCCGACCGGCTCAAAGAAGACACCCAGCATTTCGTTGAAGGGTTGAAGAAAGCGGGGTTTTGACGGGCGGCAGCACTTCAGGCCGGTCCCTCCGACCTGCCGCTGGTTTTAATTACGCAGTGGTTCAGTCGCCTGAACCGCGCGCCTTTGCCCCGCTCACCTTGGCACCGCTGACTTTCGCGCCGCTCACTTTGGCGCCGCTAACCTTAGCACCGCTGACTTTGGCTCCGCTGACCTTGGCGCCGCTGATATCAGGACCACCACCGAAATAGACATCCAGAAGCACTTGCTCCAGCATGCCGGTCATCACGTCCATACGGATCGAGTAATCGGCCTTGTCATAGTCCCAGACCCGGATGTCGTTTGCGATCTGGTACTCGGCTGAGGCGACCCCTGTCACAGAAGGATCCAGAGGAGCGCGGGCTGCCTGACCTGCGGGACTATTCCCACCTGTTGCACTCTCGCCGTCACCGTGCACTAGGAATATCACCGGCTCTGGCAGCTCAAAATATGTGCCTTCATAAGAGAACCCGTAGATCCGCGCGAGCTTCGCATCTTCGCTCAGCTGATCCCCCAGGAAGTTGTTGCGCCCCCGCCCCTTCTGCCGCCGGTTCCGTGCGCGGGAAAACTCCTGCTCCCCTGCGCTGAAATCACCGACCTGTTTCCACAAGCCCTGACGGGGGCCGTGCGTAATCTCAATCACGGTTCCCTTGGGGAATTGCTGCTGATGCAGCCAAGGGTTGTTGTTCCCGCTGCCGACTTCATAGAGTCCGTTTTGCCCCTTGTCGGTCTGAGCCATAACCAGAACCCGGTCTCCTGGTGCAACAGTCTCACCGTTCACAGCAGTACCGCGCAAGTTAGGCAGATTGTTAACTGTGCCAACAGCGGCTCCTGCGATTTTAGGAACCAGCCTGATGTCGTCGATCAAACGTCCAAATAACAGCACTTCGGAAAAACTCAGTAATGACTCGGCCACCGTTCACACTCCCGTGGCTATGGAAACAACACCAGAAGATCTTTTCACATTTCCGCGGGCACGATTGGCGCTGCCCCAATTTCCGGAAAAGTCCCCCTAGGGAGGAAAGTAGCACAAAACGGCCAAAATTTACAGCCAATAGGCCCATCAGTTGCCCGGCACTCTTGTCCGCACCGAATGCGCATGGCTGTCCTCGTCCGGTTCATCCAGCCGGGGGCCTGCCTGGACCAGGCCAATGCCGCGCATCCGGAAGTTGCCTTCAATGATCGACTGGAACGCGCCGCCTGTCGATTTCCGGTCTACCATAAGCAGCGCCTGCTCTACTGCTGCATAGGTGAGGGTTTCCGCCTCCAGCATGCTCCACGCTGCCGCGAGATAAGAGCCCAGAATGTCCCGGGCTTCCAGCAGGGCCAAGCGAAAACCTTCAGGATCAGCGGCATAGCGGGTGTCGAATAACGCCTGCATGACCTCTCCGTAGTAGGGGCTTTCCTCCAGCTGGTCGGAGAGATCCTCCATCTCCGGCGTGATAAGACCATGCACCAGTAAACGCTCATGGAAGATATCCACCAGGATATCGAACATCGCTCCGGTCAAGGGTTCAGACAGCGCATGCTCGCTGCTCCAGCCGCGGACAAAGTCTTGCAGCGTCCGTGTATTCGCTGCCATCCGGATCTGCGCGTTCCCGGCAAGCTCTGCAAAACGGTTCAATTGGTTGAAGGTGTAAAGGTTGCCGCTGGTGTTTTCGAGCAGCTCCTCGACAACTGAACCAAAGTGCAGGGATGCGATCAGCGCCACCATATCCGCCGCGGATTCGTGAAAGCCGTAATACTCACCCGGAACATTCTCGGTTACCGGCATTCCGGCCATACTGTAGATGATGGCGTGGCCGATTTCATGAGCAACCACATCGAAATTCAGGCTGTATGCGCGGTACTCCCCGCCATGCTCACTGGTGCCGCCGGTCTCCAGAAACCCCCAGCCGATATGGGCATTGTCCAGGCTCGGCAGCAGGGACAACTCCAGCCGGTCGTAATCTCGGGCAAAATGCCAGGGGATTTCATGACCGAAATATTCTTCCCACACATCCAGGGTGAAATGCGCGGCGGCAAACAGATGCGCGGCCTCAAACCCCGGATCGGACGGCGTGATATGAAGGAAATGCCCATCATCATCCGGTTCCGGCGGCGCCTGCAGCTCTCCGTGCCAGGGCGGCAGGTACATGCCCGGTCCGGCAGGCCCCTGTACAATCGCGCCATAAGGGATTGTCTTGCCCAATGCGTTGACCGTGTACATCCGCGGTCCGGACGGCCCCGGGCCAATCGAGCCGGGCGGCGCGGAAATCTCGACCAGTTCCAGCACCGGGTCCTCGTTTCGGAAAGGGGATTGCGGAAACAGCAAAAAGCGGGTTCCCGGAGCTTCCTCCGCCATCTCGTACGGGTCTTCCATTCGGTCCTCCAACCCTGCGGAGGTTTCGCCCGATTGCCCTGCCTAGCCCCTGCTTTTTCGAGCAGATTGTGTTTTGCACCCCTGATGATACATGAATTCACGCCGGATCAGCTCAAAGAATTCTTCCGCACCGTTGAGGCCGATGGACTCAGCATAAGCGCCGAAGTCCTCGGGGACGTCCCGGTGGAGGCGCGTTTCGAAATACCAGACCGCCAGCTGCAGGCGGCCTGCATCAGTCTCTGGCTTGCCTGGCTCACTTATTGCGGCGATCTGCAGCTCTTTATCGGCCGCGCGCGCTTTCAGCCCGGCAAAGGCGCCTGCCTGCCGGAGTTCGGCCAGCAAGTGCGGCTCCAAGTCTTGTTGGCGGGCATCTATGGCAGCCCCGGCAAGGACTGTCTCCTCCATCTGGTCTTCATACTCCGCAGCCGTCAGCCCGTTCTCTTGCAGCCAGTTCTGCAGGTCTTTGCTGCGGAACAGTCTCTGCGCCTGCCGGTGGCTGTTCAGTTGGGTCAGGATTTCTTGCCGCTCGGCCTGGGCACCCTCACGGCGGGCCTCTTTCAATGCCAGCAATCGCAATGCAGCCCGGGTCCGGAACAGGCCGAAACGCTCCGGGTCCAGCCGCAGTTCATCCAGTACCCGCCGGTCTGTATACTGCAAACCTCGCTCTTGCGCCTCGACGCGCCGGACCAGCCCCTTCCAGGCCAAGGTGTACTCCATCGGTTCTGCAGCTGTGCCTGGCACACGGTCTTCGCCGTTTAGGAACGCCGCCATCCGGGCAAGCATCTCCTGAGCATCTTTGCGTTTCGTGTCTACCTGCCCGGTCTTCACCCAGGCCGAAAACCGGTCCAGCCAGGGCGCCGCAGGAATATCCGCGAGGATGTTCCGCCAGGTTCTTTGCTGATAAAACCGCGCCTTGGCGGCTTTCAGCACCGCTGCCGCCTGATCTGCATCCAGGACAGCACTGCTGACCGCGCTCTCCACCGTCGCGCGGATGGAAACCATCGGCTCGCTCAAAGGTGCGAACCCCAGTTCCGCCGGGCTGTGCAGAACCGCCACCTCGTCATCGTCACTGATCGCCCCCGCGGCATAGGCCTCGTATATCCTGCCAACGCCAATCATCCCGAAAGCTGACAATTCCGCGGCGCGCAGTGCCCCCATGCTGGCGCTCCCGAACACCGCAATGCCGTGCTCCAGTGCCCAGAGGATTTCCTTGTGCCAGACCGAGGGCACACCTTGGAAATACCCGTCTATCAACCCGATGGCCGTAGCCCCCAGACGGGCTGCCCGAAAGATATCGCCCTGGCCCGCGGGCGGCAGAACGGTGGCCTCCAGCACCGACTGAACGTCCTTGGCCCCGATTGTCGGGCCTGCGAAGACAACCGCACTCACTCCCGAGCCTCCGCTGCTTTCTGCACCCGTTCTCCGGCCACGAAATCCGGATCGTCATGCGGCGCTTCCAATCCGGGAATGACCGCCCTTACCACTGAGATTCCCAAATCGGAGCGTGACAGATCCACGATAAGGACCTGGGCCATCCCCGCGCCGGCAAGCTGGTGCAGGAGCCAGGCCTGATCTTCCTCGAAGGAAGGTGATGAAAACGATGGGCAATCCTGAAAGCGGTCCAAAGCCCGTGTCCGGGAAAGCAGATTGCGGACAAACTGCGCCCGCTCTGCTGAGGCCGCCGGGGTGAACTCCTCCGGGTCCAGATCATCGCGTGCGCCGGAAATATAGGTCAACCGGGTTTGCGCCGCTTCGGTCAGCGCCCGCAGCAGAGCAATAGAACGGTCCGGATGGCAGCCGCTGCCAATGCCGATGTGGCCGGGCACACTACCGGCTTCGCAAATCATGCAGTGAAACGCCGCAACACCAATGTCCGAAGCAATATTCCACACGCCAGCCAGCAACCCCGCCTGAGAAAACAGGTTCAGCGCTTCCTGGCAGCGCGGGTCGTCAATGGTTGCCGGGTCTAACCGCGGGCCCGGCGGCGCGTGATGCCACAGGGTGATCGCATCCCTTTCTATCAGCTCGCAAATAGCATGGCAGGCGGCCTCTGCCAGGCTGTTCCCGGAGGCAAGACCGTTGGTCGTTCTCGGAAACGCGCCCTGCCCGCCACAGGGCCGGGTAGTGTAATCTGTGTCCACCATTTCATATGGCAGCCAGTGCGCAAGGCCCGTTGCAAGATCGGCGCCCTCGATCCACAGCATACGGGATTGCGGGTCGAAACTGCCGCCGGTCACGCGCGGCAGCCGCCAGACATCGGCGACACGCGCCTCCTGCCGCAGATCCTGATAGCTGGCCGCGCGCAAGGGCAGCGCGACCCGTTCCGCATGCCAGGTCTCAACGGCCTCCATCACGCCCGATGCCCGGGCCGCGTCCAGCGTCAGCCCCTTGCCCAATGCCACAGCAACTGAGCGGGAATTGGGCCGCGTCACCATCACCGTCGGCAGGCCAACCCGGTCCAGCCCGGTCAGATTTGCAATCCGGGTGATGCCCATATCCGCCAGGTGCGGGCGGACAGCGGCCAGCGTCTGCGCCGGATCACACAGCCGGTGAGTGTCGTGCAGATATCCTTTCCGCTGTGCCTTTGGCATTAGGCTGGCCTCACTGTCATGACCGCCGCAAGATATCCGCCCTGGGCCAAGCCGCTTGTGGCGGACGTTACCGCAGGATGGTGGATCACAAGCTGCCGGTCAACAATGCGGCAGCGTGCTGTATTTGCTGTGCCGTCCGCAGGTCCGTTTGCCAGCAAGCAGAAAACCGGCCCCCGTTCCAAACAGATCCAAGGACTGCCACCGCTTCTCAATCCGACACAAAAGACCCCGGGCGATGCATGCCCGGGGCAGTTTGCCCTAGCGGGCATTCAGGGGAGGTTCTTACTTCTTGAGGTTGGTCCAGATCTGGTCGTAGACCGCTTGGGTCTCCTGGTCGCAGACCTCAATGAATACGCCATCGCCCGCATCGGCATGAGGGTTCTTTTCCGGTTGCGCGGCCAGAGCGGGATCCAGGAAATCGGCGACCCCGGTCACCCCGGCATTGTACTGCGCATAGTTGGTGACGGCGGCGATGTTTTCCGGTTCCAGCAGGAAGTCCATGAACTTCAGAGCATTATCGCGGTTGGGGGCGTCTTTCAGCAGAACCACATTGTCCATCCAGGCGACGTAGCCCTGGGTCGGATAGGCATATTCCACATTGGCGCCCTCCTCTCTCGCCTTGGCAGCAAAGCCATCGTAGATCTGCCCGACTGCCGCGTCGCCGGACACCAGCACTTCCTTGGCAGTGTCTGAGTTGAACGAGGCCCAATGCTGCTTGGCGTCCTGCAGCATGGCATTCAGCGCCTTTAGCTGTTCCCGGTCGGCGGAGCATTGCGGGATCCCCAGATGCAGCGAAGCCATCGCCATCACCTCACCCTGGCTGTCCAGCATGTTGATCTTACCCGACAGCTCTGCCGGCGGGTTGAACAGGATGTCGGTGGTCTGGATGTCGCCGCTGTAGGCGTCGCGGTTCACAGCAAAGGAGGTGGATCCCCACTGGTAGGGGATCGAGGAAGCGCGGCCCGGGTCGAAACTGGGGTCGGCCCACTCCGGGGCGATGTTGCCCTTGTTGGCCAGTTCGCCGTCGGCAATGGTGTCCAGCAGGCCCTCGCCTGCCATGATGCTGACCATATAGTCGCCCGGCACTGCCAGATCATAGGTGCCCATGCCACCAGCCTTCAGCGTTGCCAGCATGGATTCATTGGAATCGTAGGTGTCCATTGTCACCTCGATGCCGGTTTCCGCTGTGAACTTGTCCAGCACCTCCTGCGGCATGTATTCGAACCAGTGGTAGAGGACCAGTTTGCCCTCGGCCGCGGCGGCATTGGCGGCAACACTCAAAGCAAGGGTTGCGGCGCTGGCTATCAGCAGGTTTTTCATGTGTTTTCCTCCGGGTTGGATCATTTTGTATTGTCGGACTTGCTGACGAAGTAGCTGATGGTGACCATCACGATGGAGACGCTCAGCAGCATGGTCGAGATCGCCATGATGTTGGGTTTGATGCCCTGTTTGACGGAGCCGAAGATCGCGGTGGGCAGTGTCTCGATACCCGCGCCCTTGACGAAGTTGGTGATGATGAAGTCGTCGAGCGAGACGATGAAGGCCAGCAGGAAGCCGGAGATGATACCCGGTGCCATCAGCGGCATCAGGATCTTAGTGAAGGCCTGCCTGCGGGTTGCGTAAAGATCCATCGCCGCCTGTTCGAAGCTGTCCTCGATCCCCTGCATCCGGGCCGAAATCGGCAGGTAGGCGAAGGGTATGCAAAAGGCGATATGAGCAACCAGGATGGTCATGTAGCCGCGGGTGAAGCCGATCGAATTGAAGAAGATCAACGTGGCCACCGCAGTCACGATCTCCGGCACCATCAACGGCAGTGAGATCAGGCCGAAAGACACGGTGCGCAGCTTGAAGTTGCCGCCGCGGACCATCGCTGTGGCCGCCAGTGTCGCAATTGCAGTGCTGCAAGTGGCCGCAATGATCGCGATGGTGAAGCTGTTGAAGGCTGCGACTTTGAACTTCTCGCTTTCCGGCCCGGTGAACACATCGGCGTACCAGCGCAGGGAAATCCCTTCCCAGTTGGTGATCGATTGGGAGGCGTTGAAGCTGTAGATGGTGACGATCACCAGCGGGGCATATAGGACCACCAGACACAGCAGGGTGACGGAGCGGAAGCCCTTGTAGGCTTTGATATTGTCATTCACATGCGCCATGGCTCAGCCCTCTGTCTTGTCTGCTTTGGCCTGCTGGCGGGCGGAGAACATCAGAATGATCAGCACCATGGTCAGCAGGATCATTGAGGCGGCGGCGCCGAACGGCCAGTTGCCTGCGTTGCCCTTGAACTGCTCCTCAATCAGCGATCCGATCATGAAGTTCTTGGCGCCGCCCAGCAGATCGGGCGCCAGAAAGGATCCCATCGACGGCACGAACACCAGGATGCAGCCCGCTACGACGCCCGGTTTCACCGCGGGCAGCACGATCCGGCGCAGGGTGGTCCATTTGCTGGCATAGAGATCCGCCGCAGCCTCACTGAGCGAGAAGTTGTAGCGTTCCACCGCCGCATAGACCGGCAGCACCATGAACGGTAGGTAGGAGTAGAACAGGCCCAGCTGCACCGCAAAGTTGGTGTTGACGATGTGAATGGGGCTGTCGATCAGCCCGGTGCCGATCAGGAAATCATTCAGCGGCCCCTGATCGCGCAGCAGGAACTTCATCGAAACGGTGCGGATCAGCAGGTTCACCCAATAGGGAATGGTGATCAGGAACACCCAGACAGGCCGCACATTTTCGGGCCGCGTGGCGATGAAATAGGCGGTGGGGAAGCCGATCAGAAGGCTGAGCAGCGTCGCCGCCCCGGCCTGCCAGATCGAACGCCAGAAGATGGTGATATAGGTCCATTCGATGCTGGGGGGCTCATCCCCGAACAACCCGCGGTCAAAGAAGAACTGGTCATAGGCCGCGAGGCTGAACTCCCAGATCACTCCACCGCGGAATTCCTTGGTCAGGAAGGAATAGATCAGCATCATGCAGACGGGACCCAGCACAAAGATGCCGAGCACCGCCCAGGACGGCAGCAGCAGCCAGCCGCGGGCGTCCTTGTATGTGTCTGCGCGGGCTGAACCGCCGCTTGCTGCGCCTGCTGCCATCAGTCCATCAGGAGGCGCCCGGCCCCCAGCTCCATGTTGACGAAAATCTCGCTGCCCGGCTCAAAGATCCGCTTATTGCCGCGGTCGGAATTGGAGGTCCGCACAATGAACTGCGGCCCCTCGGCCAGATCGACCAGCGTGCTGATGTCGGTGCCGACAAAGATGTTCTCTGCAACCCGGCCCTTGAGGCTCTCGGTCTCCACCGGCACATCGGACATAAACAGCCGTTCCGGCCGCACAGACATATGCACCTTGGCGCCTTCGCCGATGCCCTCGACCGAGTTACAGGTCAGCGCGTGGCCGCCGCCCAGGTGGCAGAGCGCGCGGCCGTTCATGACTTGATCAACCGAGACTTCCAGCAGGTTTGTCTCGCCTATGAAATCCGCCACGAACATGTTGCGCGGTTGTTCATAGATTTCGGTCGGGGTGCCCAGTTGCTGCATCTCGCCCGCTGACATCACCGCGATGCGGTCGGACATGGTCAGCGCTTCTTCCTGGTCGTGGGTCACGAAGATGAAGGTGATCCCGGTTTCCCGCTGCAGATGTTTCAGTTCCAGCTGCATGGCCTTGCGCAGCTTCAGGTCGAGCGCCGACAGCGGCTCGTCCAGCAGAAGGACTTTAGGCTGTGGCGCCAGCGCACGCGCCAGCGCCACACGCTGCTGCTGGCCGCCTGAGAGCTGGGACGGTTTGCGTGCAGCGAATTGCGACAGCTGGACCAGTTCCAGCATCTCGCCCGCGCGCTTGCGGGCGGCGGCTTTGGATTTGCCGCGCATCTCCAGGCCAAAGGCCACGTTGTCCAGAATGGTCAGATGCGGGAACAGCGCGTAGTTCTGGAACACGGTGTTCACCGGGCGCTGATGCGGCGGCAGGCTTTCGATCTCGTCGCCGTAAAGCAGGATCTCACCCTCGGTCACATCCTCGAACCCGGCGATCATCCGCAAGAGGGTGGTCTTGCCGCAACCCGAAGGGCCCAGCAGAGTGAAAAACTCATTGTCCTTGATGGTCAGCGAGATCCGCTTAAGGGCGGTGAAGTCCCCATAGCGTTTGACCGCATTCCGCACATCAATCGCATCTGTCTTGTTGCCAGGCACTTGCGCCTCCCCATCTGCCGCGTGTCGTTTGAACCAGCATAGGAAGGCCGGGGGGCTTGCTTAAGAATTGACTCCCTCAGCAAATGTTAGCCTTTGCCTAACCTTTTAAAATAACTTCAAAATCAATGAATTGACCACTCCCAGACCAGTCCTGCGCCTGCTTCGGCAGCTCCTAATCCGCGCAGCGGAAACCACAGCTTTGGCGCGGCAGCAGATATTGTTAAGGTCACAGAAGACATCCCAGCAGCAGGACAGCAGACAATGCAAAAAACGCGCACGGAACGGGATTCCATCGGCCAGGTTGAGCTGCCCGCAGATTGCCTGCACGGCATCCAGACAGAGCGGGCCCGGCAGAACTTCCCGATCACCGGGGTGCCGTTGTCGCATTTCCCTGCACTGGTGCGGGCGCTGGCGATGGTGAAATCCGCCGCCGCCCGCGCCAATGAGGAAACCGGCGGCCTGGTGACGGAGAAGGCAAAGGCAATTGCCGTCGTCTGCAAGGAGATTGTGCGCGGCCGCCACCACCGGCACTTTAGCGTCGACATGATCCAGGGCGGGGCGGGCACCTCCACCAACATGAACGCCAATGAGGTGATCGCCAATCTGGCGCTGCTGCATATGGGGCACCCGCCCGGTAGCTACGCGCATCTGCACCCGAATGACGACGTGAACCACGGTCAGTCCACCAATGACGTCTACCCGACCGCGATCCGGCTGGCGGTGCTGGCCAGCACCGAACCGCTGTGCGAGGCGCTGCACCGGCTGCAGCAGGCATTCGGCGAACGTGCAGAGGCCTTTGACGGCATCCCCAAGGTTGGCCGCACCCAGCTGCAGGACGCGGTGCCGATGTCTCTGGGCATGGAATTCGCCTCCTTTGCCGTCACCGTGGGCGAGGACGTCGACCGGCTGCGCGATGTCAGCCGCCTGCTGACCGAGGTTAACCTGGGCGGCACCGCGATCGGCACAGGCGTCAACGCCGAACCCGGCTATGCCCCGCTGGCGCTGCAGTATCTGTCGGAAATGTCCGGGTTTGAGCTACAGCAAGCGGGCAACCTGATCGAGGCCTCGTCCGACCTAGGCGCCTTTGTCGCCTATTCCGGCATCCTGAAACGGGTGGCGGTGAAGCTCTCGAAGATCTGCAATGACCTGCGGCTTTTGTCCTCCGGCCCCCGCGCCGGACTTGGCGAGATCACCCTGCCCGCGGTACAGGCGGGGTCGTCGATCATGCCGGGCAAAGTGAACCCTGTAATCCCAGAGGTGGTCAATCAGGTCTGTTTCCAGGTGATTGGCAATGACCTCACCATCACCATGGCTGCGGAAGCAGGGCAACTGCAGCTGAATGCAATGGAGCCGGTGGTCGCCTACAACCTGCTAGAATCCATCCGCATCCTGAGAAACGCCGTTGACGTGCTAACGGAGAAATGCGTGAACGGCATTACTGCTAATGCAGACCGCTGCGCCGCCCTGCTGGACAACAGCCTGGTGCTGGCCACTGCTCTTGCCCCGCATCTAGGTTACGACGCCGCCGCCAGGATAGCCAAGGCAGCGCTGTCCTCGGGCCGCAGCATCCGCGCCGTACTGGAGGAAGAGGGCAGCCTGCCTGCGGACAGGATTTATGAAATCCTGTCACCCGCTGCCACGCTGAACGGGCCGGAGCGTTAAGCTCTGGCCCGCAGGTTCCGCAGGATGGCAAGCACAGCAATCAGCAAGAACATCACCTCGATCACGATGGCGCCGAGGTTGGGGCGGTAGACCAGCGACAGCATCACCAGCGCACCGCCCGCGATATTTGCGGCATTGAACGGGATCCTGTCCGCAGGCAGCGCACCACGCGTGGCCAGATAATAGGCCGCAACGATGATCACCGAGCCGGCAAGCCCGAGCGCGTCGAACCAGGTGATTTCCGCCATCACACGGGAAGATCCGTGGTCACCGCCAGATAGGATTTGCGCGCAATGTTGCTGCGGATGTCCCATAGGACAGGGGTGCCCTTGGCAATGATCCAGCTATCACCCGGTCCATAGATCACGGTTTCGCCATTGGCTTCATTGGTCAGTGCCACCTCACCGTCCAGCAAGGTAGCGTGCTCGTGAAAGCCGTAAGTGACGCGGTACTTGCCCTTGGTCACGCTATACAAACCGCCAAACACCGGATCACCGGGAGTGCCCAGCGCAAAACTGCCCGCACATTCAGGCGTGCCTTCAATGGTTTCCGAACCGATGTCCTCCGGCGTGCCCCAAGGCTCCAGGTCTCCGCGTTCCATGGTTTGCAGATAGGCGGTCATTGCCATGTCACATTCCTTAAGTTGTCAGATCTTCCAGAATCCGGTCCATCATCGCGTCGCATTGGCTGAGCTGGCTCAGCTCCAGATACTCGTCGGGCTTGTGCCCCTGCCCCTCCATCGAACCCGGACCGCAGACCACCGTGGGGATACCCAACTGGTCAAAGAACCCGGCCTCAGTGCCAAAGGCGACCTTGGTGGTGGTGTGGCTCTGGGCGAGCTTCTGGGCAAAAGGGACGACAGGGCTGTCTGCGGACACGTCGAGGCCGGGATAGGCGTTGTACTGCTCGACCTCGATGCAGGCCTTCGCCGGGAAACGGCTGCTGACCCGCTCGGCGGCAGCATGGATGCGGGCCAGGATGTCCTCGCCGCGGTCCGCCGCCAGATGGCGGTATTCGAATGTCAGCTCTGCCCGGTCCGGCACGATGTTAAGCGCTGTGCCGCCGATCATCTTGCCGACATGCACGGTCGAGTACGGCACTGCGTAAGCTGCATCCCGCGCGCCATTGGCAGCAAAATCCTCCTGCAGCGCCCGCAGTTCGGCCAGGAAGTCTCCAGCCAGATGCAAAGCGTTGGTTAAATTCGGGGCAAGTGCGGAGTGGCCGCTTTGGCCATGGCAAACCGCACGCAAGGCAGCCTTGCCTTTGTGGCCGATGGCGACTTTCATCTCCGTCGGCTCCCCCACGAAACAGGCCCGCGGCTTGCCGATCAGCAGCGCCAGGCGCTCCAGCATCTCCTGGATACCGACGCAGCCGACTTCCTCGTCATAGGACAGCGCGATCTTCAGCGGCTCTTTCAGTTCTGCTTTCGCCGCCCGATCAGCCAAAGCCAAGGCACTGGCAACATAGCCCTTCATATCGGTGGACCCGCGGCCATAGACCCGGCTGCCATCACGGGTCAGACGGAACGGGTCGCGGGTCCAGTCCTGCCCGTCCACCGGCACCACATCCGTGTGCGCAGACAGCAGAATCCCCTGCCCCCCCGGACCTTTCTCTGCATATAACCCGGTCTTGGAGCCATCCGGCGAGGGCAGCCGCATCACGGCAAAGCCCCGCTCAACCAGGAAGCCCTCCACATAGGCAGCCAGCTCCAGATTGGAGTTGCGGCTGACCGTGTCGAACCCGGTCAGCCGCTCCAGTATGTGCAGCGTCGCTGTCATTGTCAGTCCAGGGCCAGCTCGGTGATCTCGCGGCGGAAGGGCAGCGCATCGCCGATGTCCGGGCCGTCAAGCTCACGTGCATAGCGGTGGCCCGCGTAGGTCGCCCATGCAATCGGACCAGGCGCGCTGGCGTCGCCGATGATCTTGACCGACTTGATGCCGGCATCCGCCCATTCCGCCTCGCGGGCGCGCAGCTCTTCGTAGAGGCTGTCGTTGCCGGTGCGCGAGGCGACCATCACCACGGCATCCGCCTCGATGTTCCAGGTGCGGTCCGTGTAGGTGCAGTTGCTGACCACATGGCCCGCGTGGATTTCAGTCACCCCGCGGTTCAGCACGATCTCCACCCCGGCCTCGACCAGGCGCGGGTGGATCGCCACCTGTTCCAGCGTGTTGTTGGTCCAGTCGCTGACAAAGGCCGAGGGCGTGACCAGCGTCACCTGCGCGCCCTTGGAGGCCAGCAGTTCGGCCAGAACGCCGCCCATGTAATAGTGATCGTCGTCATAGACCACCACGCGGCCTTCGGGGATGGTGCCGTCCATCAGGTCGTCCGGCGTATAGACCTTGGCCCCTTCTGCAATCGGCATTGGCACTACGTGCTGGCGCGAGACTCCGTCCCGGCGCCAGGTGGAGCCGGTGGCGATACATATGTTCTCAAAACCGAACTCAAGGATACTGTCCGCATCCAGCGGGCTTTCGCGGTAGATCTCCACATTGGGGCGCTGGCTCAGCTGGTAGTCGCGGTAATCCACAACGCGGCCCCAGGCATTGAGGCCTGGCAGTGTGCGCTCGCGGGTCACACGCCCGCCGATCACATCCTTGGCCTCTGCCACCGCCACATCATAACCGCGGCGGCACAGCGCCCAGGCGGCTTCAAGGCCGGCAGGGCCGGAGCCGACCACCAGCACGTTGGAGCTGTCACCCTTGGTATTCATCTTCTCCGGATGCCAGCCCTTGCGCCATTCCTCCATGAAGGTCGGGTTCTGGGTGCAGCGGCTGATCGACATGGTCATGTCGCCGGTGATGCAGATGTTGCAGCCGATGCATTCACGGATGTCCTCGATCCGGCCCTCCTCGATCTTCTTTGGCAGGAAGGGGTCAGCAATCGAGGGGCGCGCACAGCCGATGAAATCGAGCGTGCCGGACTTCACCATCTTGGCCATCACATCCGGGCTGGTGAAGCGGCCGACGCCAACGATAGGCTTGTCGGTCAGCTCATGAATGCCCCGCACCAGCTGTTCCTGCGCGGCTTCTTCCTTGAAGCGCGACGGGCCCGAGCAGTCTTCCCAGGTGCCCTGTGCCAGGTCCCAAAGGTCCGGCAGGTCCTTGTTCATCTCGATATAGTCACGCACCTCAGCGTTGGAGAAACCCAGCTCGCCGATAGTCTCGTCCAGCGACACCCGCAGCGTAATCGCCATGGTGTCACCCACAGCATCGCGCATGTCGGCAATCACTTCCTGACTGAAACGCGCCCGGTTTTCCAAGGAGCCGCCGTATTCATCCGAACGCTGGTTGGTCGCCCGGCTCAGGAAGTGCTGAAAGATGCCAAAGCCATGCGCGCCGTAAAGGCAGATCAGGTCGAACCCGGCCTCTTTGGACCGCTTAGCCGCATTCACGAACCAGCGGCGCAGATCCTTGATGTCCTGCTTGTCCAGCGCGCGGGCTTGCACCGGGTCGTTGGTGAAGGTGCGGATCGGCAGCGCAGAGGGCGCCAGCGGCACCTCCTTGGAATAGAGGTTCGGACCGTTGATCCCGGAGTAGGCCAGCTGGATACCGGCCAGTGCGCCGTGGGTCTTCATCCGCTCCGACATCTTCCTGAGCTGCGGGATGTCCTTGTCCTCCCACAGGCGCAATTCGATGAAAGGCGTGATTTCAGAGGTGTGATGCATCTCGCACTGTTCAGTGAAGATGACGCCCCATCCGCCTTCGGCCTTGATGCCCCGCATCGCTGCCGCGGCAGAGGGGTCACGGTAGCCGCCGCCGTTGCAATGGGGCACCTGGTAAAAGCGGTTTTTGGCGGTGAGCGGGCCGATCTTCATCGGCTCGAACAGAATATCATAGCGGGGGTCGCGCAATTTCCATCTCCTTCGGTGCAAGAGCACTCAAAGGGTACAGGACCCGGCCACAGGCGAAAGTTGCGCTTACGGAAGCATTGATTAGCCGCCGCCTAAGCGCCGCTGCCGTCCCCGATGCGGATCCCCGGAACGGTGCCGTCAGTGATCCGTTCCTGGCAGTAGCTGATGAAGGTCTTGACTGTCAGCACGTTCTCGGCGCCTTCGGCGGTTAGCAAGCCCATCCGCATCGGCCGCAGCTTGCCCTCAATCGGCACGAACTTCAGCCTGCGTCCGTCCGGCGCCATGTCCGTCACCGGGCGGATATTGGCGATTGAATAGCCGAACCCGTTCGCCACCAGCCCGCGCATCACCGCCATATCGCGGGTGCGCTCGGCGATCTGTGGGGCGGCGCCGGCATCCTCAAAGAACGATAGAAAATATTCGGCGCTCAAGGGCAAGTCGAGCAACACCATCGGATGTGCGGCCAGTTCCTCTACAGCGACACTCTCGCGGCCAGCAAGCGGATGATCCTCGCTCAGCAAGGCGTAGGGCGGCAGCTCCGCCAGTGCGCTGAACTTCAGGTCTGCAGGAATGTTCAGGTCGTAAGTCAGCGCCACGTCGATCCGCGCCTGGCGGATCAGGTCGATGAGACCGGACTGGTCGCGCTCCATCTGGCTGATGGTGACTGCAGGATAGAGCGCCTCGAACTGGCGGCGCAGGCCCGGCACAATCAGCTGGGCAAAAGTCAGAAGGCAGCCCACTGACAAAGGCCCCTGCACAAAACCCGAGATATTGTCTGCCAGCCGGCTGAGAGCGCCGGCCTCATACAGAACAGCGCGCGCCTGATCCATGAACTGGTGCCCGGCCTGGGTCAGCGACAGACCTTGTGCGTGCTTGCGCACGAACAGCTGCAGGCCGAACTCATTTTCCAGCTGCGACACCGCCGCCGAGATCGACGGCGAGGACACATTCACCTTCTCCGAGGCCAGGGCAATAGACCCGGCCTCGCCGACGGCGACGAAATACTCCAACTGGCGCAGTGTGAAACGCAAAGGCATGTCAGCGACTATGCCGGAGCAGGACCGGGCCGATCAAGCCCGGTATTTGATCCAAGTGGTTTTCAGTGCGGTATATTTTTCCAGGCTGTGCAGCGACAAATCGCGCCCGAAACCGGATTGTTTCATGCCGCCAAAGGGCGTCTGCGCAGACAGAGCGTCCACCGTGTTGACTGAAACCGTGCCCACCTGCAGCTTGTCCGACACCCGGCACGCGCGGCTGAGATTATCGGTCCAGACTGAAGCTGCCAGGCCATAGATCGAGTCATTGGCCATGGCGACCGCCTCATCCTCGCTGTCAAACGGGATCACCGACAGCACCGGGCCAAAAATCTCATCCCGCGCCAGCGGGTTGTCGTGGCCTACGTCGTCAAAAATCGTCGGCTGCACAAAACAGCCCTTGCCATCGACGGTGACACGTTCGCCGCCCGCCACCAGATTGGCCGTAGCTTTGCCTGCCTTGACAAAGCGCATAATGCCCTCGGTCTGCCTCTCATCCACGATGGCACCCATTTTCGAGGCCGGATCCAGCGGATCGCCCGGCTGTGTGGCCGCGGCGCGGGCAATCAGCTTCTCGACAAAGGCATCCTTGATCGAGCGCTCCACATAGAGCCGCGAGTTGGCAGAGCAGACTTCGCCCTGGTTGAAGAAGATACCGAATGCGGCCATGTCGGCAGCCGTTTCCAGATCTTCGCAGTCCGCAAACACCAGGTTGGGACTCTTGCCGCCGGTTTCGGGCCAGACCTGTTTCAGGTTCGATTGCCCCGAATACTGCATGAACATCTTGCCGATGGCGGTGGAGCCAGTGAAGGCGAGGCAATCCACATCCATATGCAGCCCCAGTGCCTTCCCAGCGGTGGCGCCAAAGCCGGGCACCACATTGAATACCCCATCCGGCACGCCGGCCTCTGCCGCCAGCTCTGCCAGCCGCAGGGCAGACAGCGGCGATTGCTCCGCCGGTTTCAAAACCACGGAGTTGCCGGCCGCCAGCGCGGCCGCGGCCTTCCATGTCGCCATGTCCAGGGGGAAGTTCCAGGGCGTCACCGCTCCTACAACTCCCAGAGGCACGCGGGAAACCAGCGCCAGATCGCCCGGCCCGGTCGGCGCCACCTCGTCATAGACCTTGTCGATGGCTTCTGCATACCACTGGAAGAAATGCGCGGAACCGGGTGCGTCGATTGTGGCCGCATCAGTCACCAGCTTGCCCATGTCCAGGCTGTCCAGAAGCGCCATCTCTTCCAAGTTGCCCCGGATCAGGTCCGCCAGCTTCAGCAGCACCGCCTTGCGGTCCCCCGGCGCCATCCGCGACCACCGCCCGTCCTCGAACGCCCTGCGGCCCGCCGCCACGGCGCGGTTCACGTCCTCTTCATCACACTCGGACACCTGCGCCAGCACTTCACCCGTCGCCGGGTTCACACTGGCAAATGTCTTGCCCGATGCCGCGTCCGAAAACTTGCCGTCTATGAAGGCCTGCCCGCGGAACGAGAGACCTGCAGCGCGGGTTTTCCAGTCGTCATATGAATAGTCCAGCATGCTCTCTCTCCTGATTATTCGTCCCCGGGAACGCCGTAAGACGGCGCCGCGCGCGGGTCGAGCGCGCGCTGCACATAGGCGTCCAGCTGCGGCTTGTAGATGTCCCAGGCGGCGGCGATGTTCTCGATCGGGCAGTCCTCAGACCAGTCGCAACGCAGGTCGGCCACTGGCCAGCTCACCTTGTCGACGATCTTCAGTCCCGCCGAATGCACCGGTCCGGCCTCGCCGCCGGCCGCCAGCCCAGCCCGCATCGCGGCAATCAGCCGGTCGCCCAGATGGCCCTCAGCCGCCTGAAACCCGTCCGCAATCGCCTGGCACACCCCGTCGTTGGCCAACAGATTGCCGCCAGAGGCGACATCCCGCCCCTCCGCCTGGGTCCAGATGCCCAGGGAGTTCGGCCCGGAATGGATCGCAGTGCCGCCTAGCATGTCCACCACCAGCACCTGGCGGTATTCGATGAATTTGCCCTGCGCCCGCACCTGTTCCACGGCTTCAGCCGCGGTCATGCCCTGCTCCATCAGGTCCAAGGCCATCGGGCCAAGGCTTGGGTCGGTCACATTCTGGCTTGCCACCGCGCCGACACCGGCCCGGGCAAAGGAACAGCGCGCCGCCACTGCAGGCGAAGAGGACGAGATCGCCACCCCGAACATGCCCGTTTCCGCGCAGCGCGCCACAAGCGAAAATGTCATCGTCTCTCCTCCTCACCAGCCACTAGAGATGATCCGTTCTTCATCTGGCCGGAAATATCCTCGGGGGTGAATTGAGCCTGAGGCTCAAGAGGGGGCCGACAACCCCCTCCGCGCTTCCGGATCAGTCCGGAATGACCGCGGTGCCGTCGATTTCCACCAGCCATTCCGGCCTCGCCAGCGCCTGTACCACCAGGCCGGTCGACACGGGGTGCACCCCTTTGATGTATTCACCCATTGTGCGGTAGACAGCCTCGCGGTGGCGCACGTCGGTGATATAGACCACCACCTTCACCAGATGCTCCATCGAACCGCCGCACTCCTCGATCAACTGCTGGATGTTCTGCATCACCTTGTGGGTCTGCTCGACCGGGTCGTGGCTGTCGATGTTCTTGGCGTCGTCCAGATTCTGCGGGCACTGGCCACGCAGGTAAACGGTCTTGCCGCCCTGGGTCACCACCGCCTGGCACAGATCATTGTCCAGGTTCTGTTCCGGGTAAGTATCCGATGTGTTAAACTTGCGGATGCGGGTATGGGCCATGATGTCCTCCTGGCATGGCGAGATGGCGGGTGCGGCCGGCATCGCGTTTACCGGTGACAGTCGCACACACGTCGGGGCAGCAATATTACCGTCTGGCTACCCGTTGCTTAGGCTGCAGCTAAGCGGCGCGCTCAGAGCACATCGGCACGGCGCTCGCCGGGGCCGCGGTAGCCCTCGTAATGGCGCTGGATAGCGATCTGGTCAGCCACGTGCTTGGCATCATGCCAGACCCCCCAGATGAAGGTCGACCCGCGGCGCGACTGCCAGGGCAGACCCAGGAAGTAGATCCCAGGCTCTGCAGACACGCCGCGCTGATGCTGCGGGCGCCCCCTCTCGTCAAAAGCATCCACTTTCAACCAGTCAAAGTCCTGGCGAAAGCCGGTGGCCCAGAGGATGGTGGTGATGCCTTCCGCCGCTAGATCCAGCTCGCGGATCGGGTTTGTCAGGCTGTCCGGGTCGGGGAAGGCACTGCGCGCTTCCGGTTCTTCCGGCAGATCAATGCCTGTGCGTTCGACATAGGCGTCTGCCAGGTCCAGCATCGTCAGGTAGTCGGCGTCACCACTGGCTATGTTCTCCTGCAGGTCGCCGGCAAAATTCATGGTGCCGCTTACGTAGGACTCGGTCAGGCCCAGCAGGGTCACGCCTTCGCCAGCCAGCCGGCGGAAATCCATGGTCTGGCCGCCGTATGCGCCGCTGACCGAGATTGTCACATGCTCCTTGCCCGGCTCCAGCGCCGCCTGGTCCCACAAGCCCAGAACACCCAGCCACCAGACAAAATCCCGGCCCCGGTACATGCGCGGGGGGCGGTCGTGCGGACCAACCGAGAGATAAACCTTGCGGCCGGCCCGGTTCAGTTCGTCTGCAATCTGAGCGCCAGAGGACCCGGCGCCGACCACCAGCACCGCGCCTTCAGGCAGCTGATCCGGGTTGCGGTAGTGGAAGGAGTGCAGTTGGTTCACCTCTGCGCCTTCCGGCACCAGAGGCGGGATCACCGGATGCTGGAAGGCGCCGGTGGCAGCCACGATCCGCTGCGTCTCGATCACTCCGTCCGAGGTATCGACCCGGAACCCGCCGCTGCCGTTGAGACGCTCAGCCTTGGTCACCTCGACGCCAGTGCGGATCGGTGCATTGAAGCGTTCGGCGTATTCCACAAAGTAGTCCGCGATCCTCTCCTTGCCGGCAAAGGCTTCCGGATCAGTTCCGGTGAACTCCAGGTTCGGGAACCGGTCGTGCCAGGCCGGGCCGTTGGCCACCAGAGAGTCCCAGCGGCCCGACCGCCAGGCCTCGGCAATCCGGTTCTTCTCCAGTACCAGATGCGGCACGCCGTGGCTGGTCAGATGCTCGCTCATTGCCACCCCGGCCTGGCCCGCACCAACAACCAGCGTGTCTACCTTTTCTATCGCCATTTCCAAACCCTCTTCTGACACTCCGGCGCGGGCTGTTGCCTGCCGGTCTTCCCTGACAGAATTTTCACATCTCAGGATTAGGAAAAAGAAATCTATGGCTTACCCCTGCTTCGCTTGCAGCTAACCAGCTGCTGAAACCAAAATAGGCAACTCAAGGGACTTTCACGACAAAGCCTTGATGGGAAACCTTGAACGACGCGGTTTTCCTGGCTGGCCTGCCCGTAATCTACGTCGCCAACTGGCTTCGCTGGGGACACTCGGCCGAAGCACTATGGCTCGAACTCCTTGGGCTCGTCTTTTGGATGGAGTTCGCGGTCTTATCCCGCTGGCGCACAGATTTCATCTGGATAGGCGTTGGACTGCATGCGGTTTGGGACGCGTTCCACTTTGGGAATACCGAATATGTCCCGGACTGGCACATCACCGCTGGCATCGCAGCCAACCTGGGGCTTGCCGGGTTCCTGCTCATCGTGGCTGGCCCCAAAGGAAGCCAGCAACCGACGCTCGAACGGCCCATGCAATAGCCGCCGGTCACTCTCGGCAAGCGACCGGACGAAGGCGCTCCGGTCGCATTAACATGTATGCGTAATGGAGCCGATGGCCCATTCCCGGCCTTCACCGCCGAGTCAAGCGCTGCAGCACAGCTTCACCGAGCCTGCCGTTCGCTGCAGGTGTGAAGTCAGAAGCATGATGAAAGTCGGATCACGGGACACAACTGCGATTTGCCGTTTAGGAGGATTAGCAGCGTAATCGCACCTGTTCTAATGACCTGCCTCATCGAGTAGACTGTGGTATCGTCGTGACTGGTATTCGAAATGGCAGAACAGTACGATCACCGTCGCCTCGCGGCAATCATCCTCGCTGACGTAGTCGGTTACAGCCGCCTCATGGAGCAAGACGAGGCAGCGACGCTCTCGGCCCTGAAGGACCTTCGTAGCTCGCTGATTGACCCGCTGCTGGCAGCACATCGAGGCCGGATCGTTAAGTTGATGGGTGATGGGACCCTAGCAGAGTTCGCCAGCGTGCTGGACGCGGTCCGGTGTGCCGTCGAACTGCAGCGCGAGATGATTGTGCGCAACACAGACATGACAGATGACCGGCGGCTCGAGCTGCGGATCGGTGTCAATCTGGGCGATGTGATTCCGGATGGCGACGATATCTATGGAGAGGGCGTGAATGTCGCAGCGCGGTTGGAAGCCATGGCCGAACCCGGCGGTATTTTTGTTTCTGGAGCTGTACACGATGCTATCGGAGGCGAACTGGCACCAGCCTTTGAGTTCGTTGGCGAACAGTTCGTGAAGAATATAGCAAAGCCCGTGCGCACTTACCGGTTTATTGGCGGCCCGAATCCGATACCGAAGCGACCACTGCCGTTGGCTGGTGACCGGAGTGGCTTGGAACCCTCGCTGGCCGTCAAGCCATTCGAAAATCTCAGCGGTGATCCCGAGCAAGATGTCTTCGCTAACGCCTTGTCAAACGGTATTCTTGCGGCGCTCGCGAGGGTTCCCGGCCTAATTATTGTTCAAGATGAGACGCCATTTCTGACTCTATCGAGTTCAATGGGTGACCAAGAACTGGCCCGCCGGTTTGATGTGCAATTTCTGCTTAAGGGCGATTTGCGAAAGCTTGGCACCAGGGTTCGGGTGAACACGGTGCTGATGGAGGTGTCGACCGGCCGGTATCTCTCAGCAGAAAAGTTTGACCGCAATCTCGCCGACTACGATGACCTATTTGCCCTTCAGGACGAAATCACCGAGCAGATTCTTGAGTTTCTGGGCGTCAAACTGTTCGGCGGCGAAGCCGTTCGCATCGTCCGCAAGATGTTCAAGAATTCGGAGGCGCTAGAAACCTATTTTCAAGGTGAGTATCTGATCTTCAATGCGAAATCTGGTTTGGATCTGCAAAGAGCGCAGCATCTGCTAGAGGAAGCAATTCGCCTTGAACCAACATGCTCGGCGAGCTACGCAGCAGGATCTCTTGCCTACTGGGCAGCTGTATTCTCCGCACCTGAGGAAAGCGTTGCTCAAGTCTTGGAGCGCGCAGAATGGCTTGCCCTTGAAGCAATTCGCCTCGGAGATGCTACAGGGTATCCTCATATGGTTCTGGCACACCTGCATTTGAGCCGTAGGGAATTCAGAGATGCCAGTGAAAAGGCCGACTTGGCCGTATCCGCTCGACCAAGTTGCCCCGCCTCGTATGCACTCAAGGCCGGAGTTCTGAACTTTCTCGGACGCTCGGGCGAGGCCATCGAGCACGCTGAGTTCGCATTGCGCCTGGTGCCTCACCAGTCGGTCCCAATTTACCCGGCAATCCTGGCTAGCGCATTTTATGGGGCTGATCGGCATGATGAGGCCATCAAAGCAGCCAAGTCAGCGATTGAAATCGATGGGAACCTTGTCGAGCCATATCTCGTGCTGGTGGAGTCTAGCATTGCGCTGGGGCGAAACGAAGAGGCGTATCAAGCTGCTTGCACCGTTAAGAAAATTCAGCCGGACTTCACGCTTGAGAAATTTGCCGCGTCCCAGCCATATAAGGACCCGGAAAATCTCGAGCAACTACTCGACCGGTTGCGCCGGGCCGGACTGAAGTAGGCTGACAAGCAGCAAGCTGAGGCAAGGCTGACCGCGCCCCCTCAAAGCGATGCTCGGATGCCCTCCAAACTTTGTTGATCTAGGCTTAGGGCCCCAACCTGTCTCAGATGCAACGCAGAGCGATGGCCATACCAAAGAGATCCTCCGGTATGAACGGCCCTTTCCCGACCTTGACCGCCGAGCCAGGCGCTGCGGTGCAGCTTCACCGAAGCTGCCGTTCGCGGCAGGCGTGAAGTCAGAGGCATGATGAAGGTCGCTTGAGCGGAAAAGAGCGGCCGTTCCTGCCCTGAGGAGAATAGCGGCAGGCAGCCCAGGGAGCACCCGGAAACCACTTTGATTTCCAGGGCGCTGGGAATGTCGAACGCGCCTGCCAATTCGCGGTGCCCCCAAACCCTTTCTAGCCCAAGCCAGATGCTAGGGAGCTGCGTTTCTTCAGGGCTTGGTTGCAGGCTGACCAGTAACAGGTCTTGCGGTTGGTTGGTGTCTGCTCATTTCTTAGGCAACCACGCTGGCTTCTCGGGTTGAATCCACGTTGGCCTTTGAAAGGTAAAGCCTGGCACTATTGCCAGGCGCTTCAGTCCGCCCCGCTTACAGGCACCAGTATCGGGCAATTTGTGCAGGCGCGGCTGTCGCACAGCCGGCAGGTCCGCAGCTTGTGCGTGTCGTCACCGGCAGCAGCTTGCAGCAGTTTTTCCAGCAGCCGGGCCAGGTCCTTTTGTTCGTCAGCGGACAGGCTGCCGGTCACTGCCTCAAGTGCGGCCAGCCGCTCGCGCAGTATGTTCTCCCGAGCGGCTTGGCCGGCTTCTGTGAGATAAAGCGCAATGCTGCGCTTGTCGTGCTCCGCCGCCTGTCGTCTAACAAGGCCGTCCTCGGCCAGCCTGTCGATCAGGCGCACCGTGCCCGTATGGGTGAGATCCAAAAGCCGGCTCAGTGCGTCATTCGACAAACCTGGCTGGTGGCCGAGCGCGCAAAGCGCCGCCGGCCCTTCTCCGGAGCGGTGGAACTGCCTCGCCAGAACCGTCTTCAGTTCATCGTGCAGGCAGAGCACCGCCGCCCCCAGTAAATTCGCAGTCCGCCGTGAATCATCCGTCATACGGACAATATGTGACTCACACACTTGATTTGGAAGGAGTCATTTATATATGTGACTCACACACATTTATGGAGAAGCCCAATGACCGTTGACCTTCAGACCAGTGAGTCGGCATCGCAGCAATCCGCTCCAGGCCATGATCCGCACCTGATCGCAGTCCCTGCCGAAGAGACCTTTGAGGGAACTTGGCCGTTTCAAGCCCGCTACAGTTCCGCCTCCGGCTATCCGATGCACTATGTCGATGAGGGCAGCGGCCCGGAGACGCTGCTGCTGCTGCATGGCGAACCGACCTGGAGCTATCTTTACCGTGCTCAGATTGCTGAATGGTCCCGTGATGCCCGTGTGATTGCCCTTGACCATATGGGATTTGGCAAAAGCGCCACCCAGCAAGACCGCAGCTATTGGCTGCAGGATCACATCGACAATGCGGAACGCTTTGTTTTGGAGCAGGATCTCCGGGATGTGACCCTTGTCATGCATGATTTCGGCGGGCCGGTTGGCATGGGCGTGGCCATCCGGCACCCGGACCGGATCAAACGGATCGTTTCGGTCAACGGCCCGACGCCCCTCGGGCAGCCTGATCTATTGGATCGCTTGATTGCCAATGCCGGTGCTGCACCCTGGTTTCAGTGGATCATGCAGGCAGAGGAAAACGGCACCTTGGAAGCGGTGCTCGGCCAGCTTGACTACAACATCCTGTCGACACTCAAGCTGAATGGATTTGTCCGGAATGAGCTGATCACCGACACTTGGCTGAATGCCTACCGGGCGCCGTTTCCTACGCCTGGATTTGCTGCGGGCGCAATCGGCTGGGCCAAAGGCTTTGCCACCGGCAAACATGCGTTCGAAGAGGCGAGCGGCGCCGTAAAGTCCGAGCTGGCAAAGAAACCTGCTATCGCCATCTGGGGCGAAGCCGACAGGACGCTGCAGGCAGAGCAGTTTCTGCCCCTGTTCCGGCAGGCGTTCCCCAGCGGTCAGATCAAGACCTTGCCCGAAACTGGCCACTACAGCCCGGAAGACGCGCCGCAGCTAGTATCCGGCCTGGTGTCCGAGTTTATTGCAACCAGCTGAACGGCGGGCGTGCTATCAGCAAGGCTCTGCATCTGCACCTTCTCCGGCGCGGATGCGGCAGGCGCGGCAGCATGGGGCGCAGGCCAGGCGCAGAACGGGCAGCAATGACCGCAGTCTGCGGGCCTGCTATCGACCTGAGAACGGTCTCAGACAAGGAGTTCAGAATGCAACGGACGGCGACAGAAGAACAGCAGGGCGAGCTGCAGCTGCTGCGCGATGCAGAGGCCAGAGCCGCGCGCTACATTGCCAGCGTGTCGGAGATGCCTGTTTTTCCCGCTGCCGCCGCCCGGCAGCAGCTTGCACGCTTTGATGAGCCATTGCCGGACACCAGGAGGGATGCAACCGAAACGCTGGCGCTGCTTGATGAGGCCGGCTCGCCGGCGACAACCGTTTCAAACGGCCCCCGGTACTTTGGCTTTGTAATCGGTGCGACGCTGCCGGTCGCCGCCGCCGCGCAGCGCCTGGCGTCGGCCTGGGATCAATGCGCCTCCTCGCAAATGAACTCTCCGGTGGCGGACAAGATCGAGAAAGTCGCGGCGCGTTGGCTGCTGGAGATCCTGGACCTGCCCCGCGAAAGCGGCGTGGCGTTTGGCACCTCGGCAACCGCGAGCACGCTTGTCTGCCTCAGCGTCGCGCGGCGCGAACTGCTGAAGAAATGCGGATGGGACTTCGATGCCATGGGATTGCTGGGCGCGCCGGAAATCAAGGTTGTGGTTTCCGAACTGGCCCATATCACGGTTCTCAAAGCCCTCAGAATTCTGGGCTTCGGCCAGGCCCGGCTGATCAAAGCACCGGTTGACAGCGCCGGCCGCATTGACCCGGCCCGGCTTCCTGCACTGGATGGGCAGACCATTCTGTGCCTGCAGGCCGGCGAGGTGAATACGGGCAGCTTTGATCCCTTCCTGCCGCTTATCGAAAAAGCGAAACAGGCCGGCGCATGGGTGCATGTCGACGGGGCCTTTGGATTGTGGGCGCGCGCGTCCCCGGCAAAGCGCGGCCTGACCAGCGGTATAGAGGGCGCGGACAGCTGGACCACTGACGGCCACAAATGGCTCAATACCCCGTATGACGGCGCGGCGGGCATCTGCCGCGACCGCAACGCAATGGCGGCCGCCATGAACAGCGACGCGGTATATTCCACTGCGTCCACTGAAAGCCAGAAGAACCTGGGCATCGAATTTTCCCGCAGCGCCCGCGGCGTGCCGATCTGGGCGGCCCTGCGCACGCTTGGCCGCGCCGGCGTCGCCGAACTGATCGAGCAGCACTGCAGCATGGCTGCCCGCATTGCCAAGGCCCTGCCCGGCCTTGGGTTTGAACTGCTGTGCGAGCCCGTCTTGAACCAGGTCCTGTTCCGCTATGGCACCGAGGCGCAGACCAGGGAGCTTCAACAGCGGGTGGAGCGCTCCGGGAAAGCGTGGTTCGGCGGCACCGTCTGGAACGGCGAACCGGCCCTGCGGATCAGCGTGTCGTCCTGGCGCACCAGTGATCAGGATATCGATGTCCTGCTGAACACGCTGCAGGCGGCCCGCGGCAGTTTGGACCGTGGAAACCAGTAAAACTGCCGAAGGCCGGGGGATGCTATGGGGCTAAATCCCAGGCCGCTGGCGCCGAATTGGAAAGTTCGCGGAAGTTGGTTGCGGGAGAAGGATGTGGACACTGTTTCATTCGGTTCGGGTAGCCAAGAGCGTTTTCCAGGCGCATGGCATAGATGAGAACGGAAAAACGGTTTCGTTGAAGCGCCTGGATCGAAGGTCGATGATCCCAATCTTCTCGAAACTACCGCCCGCCATAGTGCACTAAGTCCGGCTGACGCCGCTTTCTTAGGTTTAGGGTTCGCCCTCGGCCTCGATGCCCGCGCTGCCGATCAGAAGATGCAAAAGCCACTTTGAGCCGCGGCAGGTGATGTTCACTGCTAGGGTCTGCCGGCGCCGGCTCAGGGTACTGAAGTCAGATACGGCCCAGTCCAAACCGACCAGGCGCAAGAGGCTATCGACGAAGCCTGACGTCTGCCGGAGCGCCATCCCGAACAAATCCTTCGGGGTCAGACAGGATTGGATCGCGGCGGCGCTCTCCTGAGCCCATCAACCGCGCCTGCCAATCCGCGTTGGCACTCAAGCCATTTCCGTGTCAAACCAAATAGTTAGGGAGCCGCGCTTCATCAAGGCTTGGCAGTAGGCTGGCCTGTACTTGGTCTTGTAGTTCGGCGGTATGGGGCTGCTTATGCACTTGAGCTGCCACGCAGGCTTCACAAGGCGAATCGCCACTCGGCGCTTACGCAACGAAACTGCCGCCCGGAGCAAACCCCTCTTGTCAATACAGCTTAGGAGCCTGCAGAAATTTTGTGGAATTCATGATACACTATATGTTGCAAGCCAATTTGACGAAAGAATCAATACCAGCGAGGTCACGAGCGGTGAGGCCAAATTGGTATCGATGAGGGGGAGTAATATGGCTTCGAAGCTGAGCGCGAAATTCGCCGCAAGCGCGTCAGATTGACAGACATTCCCGTCAACAGACCGACCAACCTAAAACAAAAAATTCGCTCGTATCGGCTTGCGCCGGTATTTCCCGCGAAGAAATAACTCGAGAATTAGCCTCACCTTTCGCGTGAGGCTAAGGGACAGGTGAATCCGGCAACGGGTTCGCCAGCGCCTTTTGTTGCTCTGGCAAAACTCCAACCGGCACAAAAAATATGAAGGAAATCAAGAATTGCCATAGCGAGGAAGTAAAAAATGCCAAATACAGCACCAACAGCGGTAAATGATTTTTACGTATTAAACGAGGACAGTTTCCTAAAAGTCGCGCCTGGCCTCGGCCTTCTTAATAACGACAGCGATCCAGATCCAGGTGACGCTGCGAAATTGGCCGCGATACTTACTTCCGGGCCAGTTAATCCGCTGTTTGATCTCAACACAAACGGCGCGCTGACCTACGACGCCCGTTACCACGGCCCGCTTTCCGTGGATACGACGCTCGTTGACCTCGACTACACCCCTGGCGGCCAGGACGGTTTCCTTGTCAGCGGCGGCGGTGACGTCGTGCTCCCAAACGGGTTCGACTCCCTCTCCGAAGGTGGCATCATCGTCGACAAGATTACCTACAACGTAATTGACGGCCAGGACTCGGACAGCGGCATAGCTTATTTCACGATCATCGGCGTCAATGACGCGCCCGTGGCCGACGACGACGCAGGTCAGACCACTTCGGGTGGTTCGGTGCTCATCGACGCGCTGGACGGCGACACCGATGTCGATGTCTGGCCGGTCGATGACAACGGGCTTCTGGCCATCACTTCATTCTCAGACATCAACGACAACAATGGCGGAGGATCGTCGGGTAATGGTTCACTTAATCTGACAACAGATGCCGGCGGCACCGTGACACTTTCCGGCGGCCAGATTCTGTACCAGGCAGCCGCGGGCTTTTTCGGGGTGGACACCTTCGAATACACCGTCGAAGATCCGCAAGGCGGGTCTGATACCGGCGTGGTGCGCGTGACCGTTTTGCCTGCCAACCAGAACCCGACTGCACTCGATGACAGCTACACTGTCGGCGAGGATGACGGTCCAGTCGTGCGCGGCAGCGTTCTTGACAACGACAGTGATCCCGATGCCGGAGACATACTGGCCGCGCAGCTCGTGGCCGGCAGTCTGCGGGCGGTGGATGAATTCGGAGCCATGATCGCAGGGCCGACCGGAGTGCTGGCCGACTTCGATGCCGATGGCAATTTCACCTTCGACCCGGATGGACAGTTTGAGTTCTTGGCCGAAGGTGAGTGTGCTTATGTAGCCTTCGACTACACAGCCAACGATGCGGAAGGCAACCCCGATCAGGCGACTGTCATTGTGAAGATAGATGGCGCGAATGACCCGGTCTTCGGCAATATCGCGGCCAAGAACGCGCAGGTCTTTGAATCGGGTCTGGCGGATGGCAGCCAGGACGGTGGGGACCAGACATTCCCGACCGGCGATACTGTCACGCGGGTCTATGACTTCTCGGCGGAACTGGCGGCGCTGTCGCTACTCGATCCCGAAGGCGATACGATCTTCCTCACGCTCGTCGACGGGAATGGCGAAGGTGTCATCGGGTCAATGGCCGGAGACGTGATCTCGGACGATTACGGGGACTGGACTTTGCTCGGTGCCGGGGCTGTCATCACTGGCGTCAGCTACACGCATGACACCAGTGCCACCCATTCGTCTGGAAACGGACATAATGGCGGTGTCTTTGACACGCTGAACCTCGGCTTCACCGACGGGACGCTGAACGGGGCCGAAACCGCCTATGTCCTCGATTTCACGGGCCAGCCTGGCGGAACGAACAATGTTACCTCTGCTTCGGCGGAAATCATCGACGACATCCCGCTGATCGAAACCGGCCCGGATAGCGTCGGGTCGGATACAGTGGACAATAAGACGGTTGCGTTCACTGCAAACGCTTCGGTTTCCGACACGTTCATCTTTGTCGATAGCGCCGATGGCTCCAATCTGCTGATGAACGGCATTCCGGACACGTTTGTCGTCGAAGCCGGAGATGACGACTGGACAATTACATCAGCGGTTGACTACCAAGCCAATGGCGACATTCTCGTCATCGGCACCTCGGATAACGGGACCGTCGATGATGCCGACGATTTCGTCTTCTACGAGCTGGCAGTCGATAGAGACGGCGGCGGCACGGATGCGAACGGCAACAACCTAGCCGAATATACCTTCACGCAGAAAGCCAGCCCGCCAACGATCATCATACCGGTCGACTTCTCCTCTGTGAAGGCCGGCGGCCCGCAGGAAACGCTCACGGTCTCCAGCGTGACGTTCGACGGGTTCTTCTACAGCAATACCGATCTCAGCACCAATTACGACGGGCTGTCAGGCCCGCTTAATGGAGATTCCTTGGCCAACATGAAGATCGACGACATCGGCGGAGGATCTGATGACGTCAACCCGAACAATGCCGGTGGTATCGGTGTCGGCAACGGCAACATCGAAACTGCAGAAGGCCTGCTGATTGATGTGTCGGCTGCCTCGCCTCCGCCGACGGGTATTCAGTTCATCGTCCAGGGTGTTGGTGGCGGTATCGGCACTGAAACGATTGTCTGGGAAGCATGGGACAGCGGTTCATTAGTCGCCTTCGGTGAAATCGAACTGGATCTCACCAACAATACAGGCCCCAAGGAGGTGAACATCGAGCCTGGTGTTGCCTTCGAAGAACTCTATGTCGGTACGGTTGGGGAGCCCCCGGCCGGCAGTGGCATGGATGGCAACGACAAGTTCCGGATCAACCAAGTCAGCCTGATCACCGAAGCACCTGCAGAGGATTACATCCTGCCGTTCGAGATCTTCGCGGACGAACAGACCGTGGATGGCGATCAGACAGCCGTTGCAAGCTGGACCGTCGAAGTCGACGGACCTGAAGCAAACGACAATATCGTTGCGCTGGATACGTCTTTCGACATCCTCGCCTGATACGTTCCGCCGCCAAACATGCGGGGCCGCCTTCGGGCCGCCCCGTTATTACGTGACATTGACACAATTGGTGACACACTCTGGCGGCAACAAACCGCCGAATTGGACTTGTTCTCGCAATCCCGCGTGACAGCCTGATACGTTTTCACCAAATTGCCACCAAAGAGAGCCCTTATTGGGCCTGAGAATTGAGGTTGAACGCAGTCCTACACGCTGGATTCTTTCCGCGTGTTCCTTACCAGATTCCGAGTGTTTCGCAGTCTAACCCTAACGGATAGGCCGCCGCAGGTGAACGAGCGGTCGTGAAAAACATGAATAGCAGCAGAAACTTAGCACTGTCTCCCGAAAAACTGAATACTCTTGGGCTGCAGGATATGGAATTCCATTTTTCCCAGCCGCTTCCCGGTGCATTTGGCAGGCGCGGCGAGGCAGCCAAATCAGCGCTTGAAAACCGCAATCCGGAGGCCTTGAAACGCCTTTTCGAACTGTGGGATCAATCTGGACCGGACACGTTGGCGCCGCTGGAGCAGAACGCTGGCACGGCAGACGTTCCAGTCGACACGGACCCGGGCGACGTCGATCAGGGCGTCGACGCACTGCTGTCGCCGTACAAGTGGGATACCACCGAACTGACCTACAGTTTCCCCGACAGCGCCGACGACTATAGCTACTATCCCATCGGATCATTTGCGCCGATGACAGGCGATTTGCAGCAATTGGCACGCGCGGCTCTGACCGAGTATTCCAGTATTTCCATGCTGACCTTCACCGAAATCACTGGCGACCAGGACGATGATGCGGACCTGCGGATTGCGCTCGATCCGGATTTCATCAGCGCTTACGCCTACCTGCCGAGCAATGGAAGCTCTGGCGGCGATTCCTGGTACGGGTGGTACCTGACAGATCCGGTCTCACCAGAGGTCGGGTCATTTGATTTTCATACTTTTCTTCACGAGACGGGGCATTCGCTCGGTCTGAACCACGCGCATGAGGATACACACGGTGGCGCCGTGCCATATGACTTGAACTCAATGGAGTTTACGGTCATGACCTATAATTCTTATGTCGGATCTCTCGGCGGCGCCTATTCGAACTCCGACGGTGATTTCGCGCAATCCTTGATGATGCTCGACATCGCGGCGATCCAGCGGCTGTACGGCGCGAATTTCGCCGCAAACGCAGATGATACGGTATATTCCTTCGACCTCGACACCGGGCGGATGTTTGTCAACGGCGCCGACGTGATCGCAGAGGCAGGCCTGACCAAGGTGGATGGTGCCGATACGGTATTCCGGACGATATGGGACGGAAATGGCGTCGATACCTATGATTTTTCGAACTACTCCACCTCGCTTGGCGTAGACCTGCGTCCGGGGGAATGGGTCGACCTTGATACCGGGGCACATTCCAGCGTGCCCATCTCGGAGCAGGCAATTATGCTCGCGGGCATATAGCGAACGCCCTGCTGTATGAGGGGGACACGCGATCGCTCATCGAGAACGCAATCGGCGGGTCGAGCGATGACTGGTTTATTGGTAACGCCGCCGACAACAAGTTCTGGGGCGGGGCCGGCAACGACACTTTCCATGACAGTCTGGGATCGGACACCTATTTCGGCGAATCCGGCTACGACACGGTCAGCTTTGATGGCGACTTCCAATCTTACGGTTTGAGCGCCGGTTCAAACTTCATCACCGTGGGATCGCTGGCCCTGGATTGGATCGCGGATACTGTTGAAGAGATCCGGTTCGCAGATATTTCCTGGAGTTGGTCGGATCTTTATGGGCATATCACCGGCGGCTCTGAGAACGCCCCCCCCGTCGCTGTAGACGACGCGGCATCGACCAATGAGGATACCGTCGTCTCAATTTCTGTACTCTCAAATGACTCGGACACGGACGGTGAAGCGATAAGCATTCTGGATTTCAGCCAGGCGACAAACGGAACGGTAACGCATGAGGGAGAAGTTCTTGTTTATTCGCCCAATCAGGGCTTTCAGGGTACAGATAGCTTCACGTACACGATTTCTGACAGTCACGGCGGAGAGGGCACGGCAACGGTTACCGTATTGGTTGAGCCTGCCAACTCTGAACCCACTGTCTATTCGCAAATGCTTACTTTTGAAAGCGGCACCAGCCAAGAAGTGAGCGCGCTTGCCGTATCCGGCCTCAATGTCGTCAGTTCGAGCGAAATGAATGGTGACTTTGCCGGCGAAAGCGGCCGGGACGGAATGTTCGAGATTGACGCCAAGTCGGGTGAGTTTGATTTCGATGCCCTGCTGCTGCAGGCCGCCCGGGGTCAGGCTAATGTTGTTATTGAGGCGTGGAACAATGAAGCACTGGTAGGTACCGCTAATTTCCGGGTCAGTTCGAACTCACCGGCTCCGGTAGCACTAGGAGAGGATTTTGACGGCGTGGATCGTATCGTCGTAAGATCAGACCGGCCTATCCTCGTCGATGACATAGAAGTTATGGCTCCCGGCGACGGTTTCCAGCCGGCACCTCCGCTGAGGACCGTATTCGAACTGGACTTTGAGGAAGTGGTGCAGGGGGATCCGATCAGGGTGGGTGACTTCGACTTTCTCGGAGCAACCACGAGTTCGCAAGCCAAGGGGGTGGTGTCGGGTGTTCAGGCTTTGCAGTCGGACGTCGAAACGATCTCGATATTCAGGAGCGACAGCGAGACATTCGACTTCGAAAGCGGCTATTTTACTTCCGTCAATGGTCGAAATGTAGATCTGATTGTTGAGGGCTGGCTGGATAACACTTTCGTTGGAACATTGACCTACAGTATTTCTGACAAGAAAGAATCTCTCGTTCTGTTTGACGAGACTTTCGATCAGGTCGATCAGGTTAACATCTACGCAGCCGATGGGTTTATACTGGATGACGCCGTGTTCCTCGTATGATGTTGAGCAGCCTCATCTGATTGGTCCAAGCTGATTGTTAGTGCATGATTGGCCTGCATTCCATCGGGATGATAGTTTCCGAGCCCGGTGGGCGATAGTCCAATGCACTGTGGGGTCTCTTGCTGTTGTAGTGCCAGCGGGCCGAACCGTCGGCGCGCTACGGCGAGCTGATCGAGCATCTTGCTGGCTTCCTGAACGCGCCGGAGGTACAGCGGGAGGCGGCGGCATCGCTGCGGGCTTTGATTTCGGAGGTGCGGATGGTTCCGGACGCGGATGCGCCGGGCGGGCATCAGCTTGAACTTGTTGGGGAATTGGCGGGGCTGATGGCTTTTGGGACGCCGGAATCAACAAAGCCCCCGCTGGTGGCGAGGGCTTGGCCGGAAACGTTGGTTGCGGGAGCAGGCAACCGCCGTATCCTACCTGCCCTCTCCGCAATCATATAAACGCATAATAGCGTACGGCCTCAAAAGGCGCCTATGTGAGACATTCCGCTACGGTCTTGCTTTTGTCGGGGCAATCCTCTCGGCGTTGTTCTCAAAGCTGCGTCGTCATGACCAGTCAGAAGCAATATCTGCGATAACGTCTATCTGCCTTGCTTCGTCTCTGATTTGCGGAGTTTGGTGGATGGCAAAAGGCGCGGGCATGCCAAAGCATATCCGGCCTTAGCCTTCCGGCCTGCGTTGTCACCGCAGAAATCTTACGGCCGCGTTCCACAACACAGGCTACCCTTGGGGCCGACAGAAGTTGCAGAAGATTTGATAGGTGCAGCCGGCCCCGCCCGGCAGGAACAGCCGCTCTTCACTTCAACCGCCTGCTTTAGAGAACAACAACGGCGCCGCCGACCAGCAGCACGGCATTGAGCATGCCCCACAGCGTCATCTGGAAATGCGTGTTCTGGCCGCCTTCGTGCCCGAACCAGTAGCAAAACCAGTTCCCGACGATCAGAAACCCGCACCAGGTCGCGGTAAACATCAAGGTTCCAGCCAGCCCCAGGGAAATGGCCGTGTCCTGTGCCAGCCGTCCGGCGGCGGACATGGCAAGCGCGGCTGATCCGGCCCAGAGCGCTGCAGTGGCCGCGATTTCCCAAACGACAATGCACCGGAACAGGCCCCGGCGCAGCCTGCTGCTGGTGACCCGGCGATAAGCGACAAAGCGGTAGGCTTCCGGGTACTCCTCCCGCATGCGGGTCATGTCCATGACCTCGGCGGTGTAGGTTTCATTCAGAAAGGGATGCAGGAGGTTTTCCAGCGCGCCGATTGTCAGCCAGGCGGCCATGAAGGCAACGCTGACGGCCTGCGCGGCCAGTACGGTGGTTTCCAGCAATGCTCTGCTCTCCGCTGCTGTCTGCCCGCCGAATCCGGCCGGCGGGCAGAGTGTTCAAAGGTCAGGCTTCCCAGTACATGTACTGCGGGTAAAGCTCGTTGGAGATGTGGACCGCGGCCCCCTTAAGGTTGCTCTTGGAGTGGTTGTAGAGCGATCGCCAGTAGGGCTGAATGATGACGCCTTCATCCACCATGATCTGTTCGAGCTTAGCCATGATCCTGCTGCGAGCCGCCGGGTCGGCGGTTGCCAGAGCCTGTTCGACCAGACCGTCGAACTCGGCATTGGCAAAACCGGACTCGTTCCAGCCTTGGCCGCTCCGGTAGGCCAGCGCCAGTGTCTGGATACCCAGCGGGCGGTGGTTCCAGTTGGTGACCGAAAACGGGTACTTCGCCCAATCGTTCCAGAATGTCGCAGTAGGATAAACCTTTCGTCTGACTTTGATGCCTGCATCGCGCAGCTGCGCGGCGATAGCATCGCCCGTTGCCTTCCAGAACGCAGAATCGAGCGAGATCAGTTCATGCTCGAAGTCCGCCATGCCAGCCTCTTCCAGCAGTTTGATGGCACCTTCGGGGTCACGCACCGGCGCGCCGATATCGGCATAGTCGGGATGCACAGGCGACACATGGTGGTTCTCTGCCGCGCGGCCTTGGCCGCCATAGGCGATTTCCAGTACCACCGCATTGTCCACCGCCATTGCCAGCGCCCGGCGCACCCGCGCATCGGCATAAATGGCCGTGCCATCCACCTCGGTAGTCTGGTTGCAGCGGGCCAGAACCGTGGCCGCGGTGGTGACTTCATGCTTGGTCCAGCCGTCCAGCGAGTCGAAGGACGCGATATAATCGCCTTCGGTGTCGAAGTTGACGTCGTACTCATCGGCGTCGGCACCGGCAAAAAACGCAGCCGGGTCGGCGCCCAGGTCGAGAAATTCGACCCGGTCCATGTAGGCGCCGTTGCCGGCGTTCCACCATGTGTGGTCCGGGTTGCGCACCAGTGCGGCACTGTCGCCGGTACTGTAGAATTCCGGCAGATAAGGGCCGGTGCCGATCGGATTGTCCAGCATTGTGACCTCGTCGAACGAAGAATGCACGATGGCGGCCGGGTAGTCGGCAAAGCCGGCGATCAGCGAAATATCCGGTTGCGGCAGTTTCAGCCGCACGGTGTGGCTGCCGGTCACTTCGACCGCATTTGGCAGCAGTTTTTTTGTTTCCGGGTCGATGATCACCTGCAGCTTGCCGGCCATGGCATTGCCCTCGACGGTGCCGTCGCAGAAGCGGGCGATGTTGGCCGCAACATCTTCGGCGGTGAAGGGGTCGCCGTTGTTCCAGGTCACACCCTCGCGGACATGAAGCACGTATTCGGTGGCATCATCGCTGATCTCCCAGCTTTCCAGCAGGACCGGGGTGAAGGTGCCGTCCGAATTGTACTGGACGAGGTATTCCAGCCAGCCGCGGGTGAAGGTTGCAAGGGAGTTGAAGTCGAACTTGCGCGGGTCGCGCATTGCCACGAGTTGCTGCTGAATGCGGGCGGTGCCGCCCATTTGCGCGTTGACCGCGGCCTGTACGGGCGCAGTCAGGCCCATCATCGCATAGGCGGTTGCGGCGGTTGCACCAAAGGAGCACGCCGTTGCCAGGAATTCCCGGCGGCTGACAGGATCAGCTCCGAGGCGGCGGGCCTGCTGTGTAAGTGAATCCGGCAGCGGTTTTCCTGTGCTGGTAAAATAGGTCATTGTTTCCCTCTCTGTTGTGCCGTGAGGCTGGCCGAAAGCGCTCTGCGGCGCAGTATTGCACTGGCCGGGACCCCGCCCGGCCAGTGCAGGGCTTATGCAGGCATGCGGATGCTGCCGATCCCGTCGTCCTCTGTCACCGACGCGCAAATGCTGGACAGGGTGCGTGGCTGTTCGTAGGGCCATGGCGTGCCGCGGTGCAGCACCGCGCGCTGATCCCAAATCAGCACATCGCCTACAGCCCACTGATGAGAATAGGTAAATTCCGGCTGCGTGCAGAACGCCATCAGTTCATCCAGAAGTGCCTGGCTTTCGGTCTCGTCATAGCCATCGACCTTGAAGGCATGGCTGGCGATATAGAGCGCCTCTCGCCCATTGACCGGGTTCGGCCAGACTGCGTTCCAATGCTGGTCGGGCCATTTGTTGAACATCGGCAATTCAGCCAGCTCAGGGGATATCTTTCGCCGGGAATGGCTGTAGCGGTGCCAGATACCGCGGCCGCGGATCTTTGCCTTCAGCGCCTCCGGCATCGCCGCCCAGGCGGCGCGGGTGCTGGCCAGTTCAGTGGCACCACCCTCGCTGGTGACAACCCGGCCGATCAGGATGTTGGTCAGCGCGGGCGTGGGCAGGAAAGTGCTGTCCGAATGCCACAGGAAATTGGACTTGAGGTTCAGCGTGTGCAGATCCATCTCGCCGGAGGTGGAGCCGTCTTTCTGCACGTTGGACACCTCGGGCACCTCGAATTTCTCGCCCGGCTTGCGCTCGTCCGCCTTGCGGTCCTCGATCGGGCCGAACAGCTGCGCCAGCGCCATATGTTCTGCGTTGCTAATGTCCTGCGCCCGGAACAGCAGCGCTGAATGCTCTTCGAACAGCGCACGCAGCTTGGCGAAAATTTGCCCCTCGCTGACGTCGGAGAGGTTCATTCCGCTCACTTCGACACCAAAATTCGGCGTCAGCGGTTTTGTCTGAATAGTCGTCATCTCGGGTCTCCTCAGCCCTTTGCCTTTGCTTCGATTTCCTCAGCGGAGAGGTGTTTCACCTTCTCCCAGGCCCGTGACTTGCCAGGGTTCAGCAGTCCCTTGGGGTCCATGCGCTTTTTCCACGCGAGGTGCCGGTAGTCGGCGTTCTTCAGCCCGCCGCCCTCGACGAAATAGGTATGCGCGTCTGCTACGCTGTGTCCGTGCTGCTCGTAGATGCTGTTGATCTCGCGCAACCGCACCTCGTCCGAGAACCAGATGATCGGCAGATCAAAGGCGGCGATCCTGCCGTCCAGCCGGGCAAACTCATGGTGCTGCCAGACGTCATCACCCAAAGCCGCGCCCGCGGCGGCAACCGCATCCGCGTCCGACGGATCCGGCACCCCGATCTGCTGATACGTGGCCGAGCGGTCCGCCTTCAGCACCTGCAGGGTCGTATGGTTATACGCGAACTCAAAAACATGCGGCAGCTTTGCCGCCTGCCGCTCGGCATCACTCATCGCCAGATCCAGATGGCCGCCCTGCGCCGCAATGAGCGCGCGGAAGGCATCCATATCCTCCGCCGGGACAAGCGAGACCAGCAGGTGCCTGCCCTCCCGCAGGTGCCCTTTGAGGCGCGGGAAGTAGTCAACGATCCGCGCCTCGACCGTGCTGGCCAGCTTGCAGCCGATGTCCGGCGCAGCCGCCAGCGCATAGCCCGCGGCATAGCAGTCTCGGTAGCTGTCGAAGGTGGCCATGCAGCCGACCCAGTTGCGGTGCGGCACCGTGCGCAGGGTGACTTCGGTGATTACGCCGTTCAGCCCCCAGGCGTGGTGGATCTGCAGCGCCGCTTCGGCGTCAAAAGCATGCTCCTGCGGTTCTGCTTCCAGCGACAGCGCCTTGAGCTGGATGATATTGCCCTTTTCCCGCAGGGCGCCGTTGGCGATCGACCCGATCCCGGCTGATCCGCCGGCCACGAAGCCGCCGATAGTGGCAATGTCCTGGGTCGAAGGGAACATCGACATTTCCCAGCCCTGCTCAATCAGAGCAGCGTTCACATCGGCCATCAGCGCCCCGGCTTCGGCCCGCACATAGCCCTCGCCGACCTCCAGGATGCGGTTCATCTTCGTGGTCTCGATGATCAGCCCGCCCTTCAGCGGCACCGCCTGACCGTAATTGCCGGTGCCGCCGCCGCGCAGGGTGACCGGAACATCCGCCCCAAAGGCGCGCTGCAGGCAGTGGCGCATTTCATCCGGGGTTTTGGGCACCGCAACCAGATCGCCAAAGCACTTCTTGAGCTGGGCGTTCAGAACCGGGCTGTACCAGAAAAAGTCGCGCGAGCGTTTCTTCACAAGCACCGGCTCGTCAATCACCTCCACCGGCGACAGGCTGTCAGCAAATGCGGCCCAATCGGTGCGGGGGTGTTCCAGCGGCATCTCTATCATTGTTGTTCTCCTTGCAAGGCCTCGGCCAGAGGTTGCGGGGCAGCACGGCTGCCCAGAATGTCCGTGACCGAGAGAGCGTCGAACAGCTGCAGATCCCCGATTGCAGCCCCGTCGACGGTTACGGGCGCAAGGCCAAGCGCCTTGCGGGCGCCGGTGGTGATCATCGGAAGATGGTTGCCAAAAGGCGGGTCCAGATGCGCGGCCAGTGCCGCCAGCGAGAGGGTCGACAGCGGATCGTGGCTGCCCAGCGGGCAAAATGCGTCACGCACGTTGTCGGTGCCCAGCACCACATTGACTCCTGCGGCCTGCAATTCATGGATTCGGGTCAACCCGCGGCGGTCCGGGGTGCCTGCGCTGCGCCCTTGCAGGTACAGGTTGGTGGCGGGCAGTGCTGCCACCGAAATCCCCGCACGGGCCAGCTTCTCCGCGATCCGCTGCACCTCTGCATCGGTGCGGTTCATCAGGCTGCAGGCATGGCCGCACAGAACCGGCCCCTGGAACCCGGTTTCCAGCGCCACATCGGCGATCATCTCCAATCCGTCGAGGCCGGGCGCAAGGCCCTCGTCGACGTGAAAATCCAGCGCAAGCCCGGCTTCCTCCGCGGCACGGAAGGTGTTGAGAATGCCGGCCTGCCGCTCAGGCTGGCCCAGCACAAAGGCGCCCAGAACGCCACCGCCCTGTGCCACCCGGCGGGCGCAGGCACGGGCATAGCTGATGTCGGCCATCATATCGGCACCGGTCAGCGCCGCCCGTTGCAGGATCACTCCTGCCGGGGCCTCTTCCCTCAGTTCCCGCAGGATGTCCCAGGCTAATGGTGCAGCCGCCGGGTCCGGGCTGATACCCCAATCGACGTGCGTGCGAACAGTGGCACAGCCTGCCGACAGCAGCTCCTGCAGTCCGCGACCCGCCCGCCGATGGATGTCTTCGGCTGTCCATATCCTGCGGTCCTGCGCCTGTGCGGCGATTGCATCACCCAGCCCGCCGCCGATCCCCTGCATCCGGTCAATGGTGTGGCATTTGTCGAGATGCACATGCGGCTCGGTAAACTTGGGCAGCACCAACCGCTCTGGCGGAACCGTGGCCGGTTCAAGTCCAGCCGCCCGGCCGTCCCGCAGCACAAGGTCACCCGCCAGGCAATCGCCGTACAACTGCCCGCCGAACCGGTCTGCTGCAGCGATCAGTGCAGCCGGGATAAGCACACCGGGCAGGCGCGCATCTGCAGGAAGGGTATCCCTCATGAGCCGTTCCTGTGATCAAAGCGGGCAAACTCCGCAAGAAACAGCGCGAAGTTGCGTCCGGCAGAGGCCAGCATCGCCTCCCCCTTTGCCACGGTGGCCGCGGAGGCATCGCCGCACACCCCCTCGGGGTTCAGATCGCCGGCAATCCAGCCCGGCGCAGCCGGCTGGCCGGTTAGTCCGATAAAACGGAAATTCCCGGCCCAGTCCTCCATTGCGGTGCGGAAATTCTTTGCCTTGCCCATGTCCACTAGATCGGGCCGGGCGGCCAGCATCGCCGAAGTCTCACTGTCGCCCGCATGCAGGTCCACCGCATAAGCGCCGGGTTCGAAAAGACCCTCCGATTCAGCAAAGCCCGACCATGAGCAAACGGCCATGATCAGATCGTGGCTGATGCGCAATTCACGCGCTGCCACCTGCAGCAGCGCGGTATTGCCGCCATGCCCGTTGAACAACACCAGCCTGGCAACCCCTGCACGAGCCACCGAGGCACCGATGTCACGCAGCACCGCCAGCAGCGTCTCCGGTGACAGGCTCAGCGACCCGGCAAAGCGGTCGTGCTCGTTGCTCTTGGTGATAGTCAGCGCGGGCAGCACCAGAACCGATTGCTCAGGGCTGAGATCCGCCAGCATCAGCCTAACCGCCGCCTGCGTCAGGTCCGTATCGACCGACAGCGGCAGATGCGGTCCATGCTGCTCGGTCGCGCCCAGCGGCAGCACCGCCACGCAATCCGCCGGCAAAGCCTGGAAATCCGGCGCCTTCAGCTCAGCCCAATGTCCCTGAACGCTCATGCTGCCTGCCCCAGAAAACTGTCAAGAAACCCGTTGAACCAGCGCGCCTGCTCCGCATCATGAGCCGCCATAAGCCGGTTCTGGGATTGCACGTCCTGAACCCCGGGCCGCCCGTAAACATGCGCTTTGCTGTCCTGCCAGCGGCGGAAGCCGGCCGGTGTCACTTCGGCGTGGAACTGGAAGCCAAAGACGTTTTCGCCATAGCGGAAGGCCTGGTTCGGGTATTCTGAATTTCCGGCAAGCCGGACCGCGCCCTCGGGCAAGTCAAATGTGTGGTAATGTGCCTGGGTGACGACCAGCGGTGCCTCCAGGAACTCTCCGGCCTCCTCAGCGGGTTCAACCGGGTAATAGCCGAACTCGAAGAATTCCCGCTCCGGCGCCCCCGCCCAAGCGCCAAGATGATAGGCGATCTGCTGGCACCCCTGGCAGATACCGAGCAGCGGGATGCCTTTCTCCAGGCACTGCGCGATCCAGTGGTCTTCCTCCAGCAAGAACGGGTATTTGGCTGTCTCAAAGACGTCGAACAGACCGCCGTAGATCACCGATGCCTTGACCTGGCCCACATCATCGAGGCGGTCGCCCGCAAAAGGTTTCCGGGTCACGGCCTCATAGCCGTTCGCCGCCAGCCAGGTGACCACACGGTCATCGGCAGGCTCATCGCCATGGCGCACCAAAAGGACACGCGGTGCCATATTCCCCCTCCTTCAGAGAATTGGTTTTGCGTGGCCCTGATGTTGATCTGTGCCAGAGAGTGTCTTTAGGCTTGCAAACTCTTTGCCCTCTTGCAAGCCTTTTGAGAGTTCAGAAAAAAGGACATAAAATGAAAGCTTTAAACCCAGCCACTATTCGGCCTCCTTTCGCTGCCTACGCGCAGGGCACTGAAATTCCGGCTGGGAAACGGGTCGTTGTGACCTCCGGTCAGCTTGGCATCCGGCCGGATGATTCGATCCCCGAAAGCAGCTATGACCAAGCCTTGATCTGCTTCGAAAACATCCGGGAAATCCTGCGTGAAGGAGGTATGGCGCCCTCCGACGTCGCCCATATCTCGGCCTATGTCACCAGCCGCGATCACATGTCAGGCTACATGCGCGCGCGGGATGAATTCCTAGCCGGAACCGGGCGGATCCCCAGCTCAACCCTGCTGATCGTTTCCGGGTTCACACGCGAAGAGTTCAAGGTCGAAGTAGAGGTCATCGCCGCGAAGTAGGCAGGTCTGCTCGCGGCCTAGGAGCATGATGTGGACCGAAGCCCGCTCTGCTGAAAGGCCGCGCCCGGCGCCAGGCGGGGTCATTCTGGCAATTTTGTCCCGGCTGCCTCCGAGACCTTCCTCCAGGCAAGCTTCCGCTTGATCGTGGAAACGCTGATACCGGTCGCATCGGCGGCCTTTTGAATACTGCCCGCGCGGGCTACCTGATCGTGCAGCAGATCAGCCTCAAAGGCCCGGACCCTGTCGCGCACTTCTTCGGCTGGCACCCGGCCTGACATCCCACCCAGCGGGATCACCGGATTTGTCGCTCCGGCAAAGGCGGCTTCAACCATGGCCGCTGATATGCGTGCCTCCTCCCCGGTGACAACCATCCGCTCGACCATGGTCCGCAGCTCCCGAACGTTGCCCGGCCAGGTCCAGCGCGCCAAACGGTTAATTGCCGCGCGGTCAAAGTATTTTTCCGCACCGTGCAGCTTGTTGAAAGCTTCCAGGAAATGCTGCGCAAGCCCGGCAATGTCCGCGACGCGGTCTTGCAAAGGCGGAATGCATATCTCAGCAACTGCAAGGCGGTAGTACAAATCTTCACGGAATCTGCCCGCGTTAACCATCGTGCTCAAATCGCCGCGGCTGGTTGCGATCAACCGCAGGTCCCTGCCTTCGCGGCCAGGGCGTGATTTTCCTGTACGCAGCCAAGAGGACAGCCTTTCCTGAACCCGCGGCGGCATCAGGTCGACCCGCTCCAAGATCATGGTGCCGCCAACTGCCCGCGCCAGCAGACCCTCGTCACGGCCAGCCTCGGCTGCCTCCTTGCCGAACAGCTCCTCCATAACCGCGGCTTCCGGTAAGCCGCCAAATCCGAAGCGCAGCAGCCGCTTGCGGCTGCGCTTGCTGTAACGGAAGATCAAATCCGCGAGCTTGCGTTTGCCAACACCCGACGGGCCGCTGATAAGCACCGCCGCATCTGTGCGCGCCACCCGCATCGCAAGACGGACGGTCTCCTGCATGTCCTCGCTGGCCCAGAACAACTCACCATCCTGCGCCGCGTTCTCGCGGATTTCCCGCAACTCGCTTTCGTAGTTTCGGATCTCCTGTTCAGCAGCCGTCAGCTTACCCTGCATTTCAATCAGCTCAGTCGTGTCGCGCGAATTGATGATGACCCGCCGCACCGTGCCGTCCGGCGCCATCAGCGGGATGCCGGTGGCCAGTACCTTGCGCCCGGATTTCGTTGTTTGCAGCGCGGTTTGGCGCTTTTTGGTGGTGATGATCTTCCAGGTGATCAGCGGATCGAGATACCCCTCGCGTTCCAGTTTGCTGGCGTCGCGCCCCAGGAAGTTACGGGCGCTCAGGCCGTAACAGCGCTCGAAACCGGCGTTCATCCACAGGGTGCGTCCCGCCCCGTCCGCGACGTAGATGCCATCAAAGCAGTTTTCAAAGATTTCGACGAAATCGTCGAAATTATCCTGCAGCGCCTTCAGCCCTTCGTCGGTGGCCGAGACGAACCAGCTAGGCAGGAAATAATGCTCCACCGCAGTGTCGCGCCGGACGCTGGCTACGCAAAACACCGAGGCGTTGATGGTGATCCAGGCCGGCGCCTGCTCCGCCCCGTCGCGGCGGCGCAGATCCTCCAGCTCCGGATATCGGTCGGCGAGTTCAGACAGCGTCGTCAGCCCGCCGTCAAACAGGCTGCGCAGCATCCGGTTGGCATAGGTGATCCGCTCCCCCTGCAGCCTGAGCACCCCAAAGGGCAACATGTCCAGAATATCCGATTCGCGTTTCATGCCAGTGCCTCCCGAGCCCGACTTGGTGTCATTTTTGATATCATATAGGTTCAATTTTGACACCAATCACTTGCGCCAGTCAGACGAAAGCTCCGCAAGCCACTAATAAATAAAGGATAATATTTCTGCCTCCTGCCCCGGTTCAGCAGCGGCCCCGCCGCCCCGCAGCCGTAGCCTTGAAGCTGAGACATCAGGAGGAACAAGTGACTAATATCATCGAAACCGACGTTCTCGTCATAGGAGAAGGCAGCGCAGGCCAGGTCGCGGCCCTGGCAGCAAGCGAAGCGGGCGCCGATGTTGTCCTGCTGTTCAACGGGCAGGCCTCTTCGACCGCGATCTCCACCGGCTTCCTGACCTATGCCGCGCATGACGGCTTCCCGAAGGAGGAGGTCTTTGATGCCATGTCCGACGTGACCGGCAAGGGGCTGTGCGACACCGCCCTGCTGCGTCGGCTGGTGGATGAGGCGCCCGCCGAAATGGGCGCGATCATCGAAAAATACAGCATCCCCGTCGACCGCGCCCCGCGCGGCTACCGGGTGCGGCGGTCCACCGGAATGCGCGGCAAAGACATCCTGGACGAAACCTACGGCAGCGACGGTGCGGAAGACATGACCGGGCTGATGATGGAGTTCTCCTCCACCCACGGCACGGCGCTATTCTCGCAACTGCGCAAGGCGGTCAAATCCAGCAGCGTGCGCCGGATCAAGGGCAGCGCCTTGTCGCTGCACCGCGAGGGACCCAGCGTCTGGGCCGATCTGGACGGCTCTCCAGTGAAAATCGCCGCCCGGGCAGTGATCCTGGCCACCGGCGGGATGCAGGGCGTCTATGAGTTCACCGACACCCCGCAGAACCTCTTGGGCGACGGCCAATCGATGGCGCTGGAAGCGGGTGCCGAGCTGGTCGACATGGAGTTCATCCAGTTCTACCCGCTGGCGGTGAACGAAGAAGGCGCACCCGCGATCTTCCTCTACCCGGACTACCCTTCCACCGCCAAGCTGGTGAATTCCGACGGCGAGGACCTGATCCTGAAACACATGGGCCCCGGCCAGTCGGCGCTGGCCGCGCTGCACAACTGGGACTTCCTCAGTTTCATCATCCAGTCGGAGATCATCGAGGGGCGCGAGGTCTTCATCGACTTCCGCGAAACCCAGGACGCCGAATGGGCGCCGGACTCGCTGACCGCGACCTTCCTGTCCAAACACGTGCCGGATTACCGCGAGCGCCCGGTCCGGATCTCGCCCTCGTCGCACTACACCATCGGCGGCGTGCGGGTGGACACCGACGGTCAAACTTCGATCCCCGGCGTCTATGCGGTGGGCGAGGTGGCCGGCGGTTTGCACGGCGCCAACCGCCACGGCGGCACCGCGCTGGTCGAGGCGATGACCTATGGCGCCATCTCCGGCCGCCACGCGGCCACCAATCTGCAGCCGCGTTCCAACATGGCGCGTTCCACCGACTATCCGCCCCCAGCCCGGCGCGCGGGCAACGGCGCCCTCCCCGCGGGCCTGCTGGCACAGGTGCGCCAGCTCACCCAGAAAGGCCTGGGCCCTGCCCGCTCCGACGCGCTGCTGGCGGAAACGCTTGCGCAGATCCGAACCCTGCAGGGCGAGATCGCCGGACTGGGTTGGGACGATCTCGACGGCTTTGCCGAGGTCCAGCGTCTGGCCCGGGTCGCCCGCCTGGCCGAGGCCATGTGCCTGGCGATGCGGCGGCGGCAGGAATCCCGCGGCACCCACATGCGCAGCGACTTCCCGGAAGAGACCGGCGAATGGCAGCGCAAACAGGCCGTGCGCCTCAACGGCGCAGGGCTGGAAATCCACGACATCGCGCTGGGGAAACACCCCCTGGCCGCAGCACTGTAAGGGAGGAAAATCCATGAAACCCAACCTGTTGAAACTTGCCTGCGTCTTCGGCCTTGCGGCCAGCACCGCGCTCAATGCGCTACCCGCAGCCGCCAAGGAGGAATTCAAGGTCGGCATCGTTACCTTTCTGTCCGGCCCCGCCGCCGGGCCGTTCGGTGTACCGGGCCACCAGGGCGCCGAACTGGTCATTGAAGCAATCAACGCAGGCGAGCTGCCCGCCCCCTATAATACCCCCGGTTTTGCCGGGGCGCGGCTTGCCCCGATTTTCGTGGACGAGGCCGGCGGCAATACCAAGCAAGTCGCTGAATACCGCAACCTTGTCCAGAAACAGGGCGTGGACGCAGTGATCGGCTATATCTCGTCGGGGTCCTGCCTGTCGGTGGCGCCGGTCGCCGAAGAGCTGAAGACGCTGACCATCATCCCGGTCTGCGGTTCGCCACGTCTGTTCGAGGAGGGCGGCAAGGAATACGTCTTCCGCACCACCGGCCACGCGGTTGGCGATGGCGTTGCTGCCGCGCTCTATGTTCGCGACAAGTTCGGCGATGCGCCTGCCTATACCGGCATCAACCAGAATTACGCCTGGGGCCAGGACAGCTACAAGTTCTTTGACTTGGCGATGGAGACCATCAACCCGGACACCAAGGCCTCCGACAACCCACAGTTCCCGAAACTGTTCGCGGGCCAGTTCGGCACCGAGATTTCCACCTTGTCGCTCGACAAGGCGCCGCTGGTGCATTCCAGCTTCTGGGACGGCGACATGGAGGCCTTTGTTCTGCAGGCCAACGTGCGCGGCTTCTTCCGGCAGAAAACCTTCATCTCGACGCTCGGCGCCTCGGCAGTGGATCGCCTGGGCAAGGGCTTTCCCGAAGGCGTAGTGATGGGCACCCGCGGCGAATACGGCCTCCTGGTGCGCGACATGGACACGCCGCTGAACCGCTGGTTCGTCGACCACTACAAGGAAAAATACGGCGAATACCCGCTGGGGCCGTCCTATCAGTACGCCCAGTCCATCCTGGCGCTGAAGATCGCGATGGACAAAGCCGCGGAGGCAGTCGGCGGTTTCCCGGGGCAAGCGCAGGTCATCGACGCCTTGACAGGACTTGAATGGGACAGCTTCGGCGGCCGCATTTCGATGACGCTCGGTGGCGGCCACCAAGCAGTGCATCCGGTGGGCTATGGCATCACCGGCTGGAACAAGGACAGCGGCGAACCGGTTGCCACCGACGTCGTGTTCTACCCCGCTAATTGCATCATGCCGCCCGAAGGCCAGTCAGGCATCGAATGGCTTGAGGCCGGCATGCCCGGCGCCAGCTGCTGACCCCGGCTCTCCCCGGTGGCGGGCGGGGCGGCCCTGCCCTGTCCGCTGCTGGAGAAGAAGGGAGGAGGAAAATACTCATGCAACTACTGTTTACCATACTGCTGGACGGGCTGGTCTATGCTTCATACCTGTTCATCGTTGCGGCGGGTCTCACCATCATCTTCGGGGTGATGAAGATCCTGAACGTGGCCCACGGCGGTTTTTACGCCTGGGGTGCCTACACCGCCGCCTATTTCATCGGCTCCGCATCCGAGATGGGCTTTCCCGATTGGTTCGGTTTCCTGATCATCGCCGGATCGGCGCTGGCCGTCGGCATCGTGCTGGGCCTTTTGATCGAGCGGATCGTGCTGCGCAGGCTGTACGATCACGAGGAAATCCTGATCGTGCTGGCCACTTTCGGGGTGTTCCTGATCCTCGAGGATCTGATCCTGCTGATCTTCGGAGTGAACCCCTATTTCGCCTATCAGCCAATGGTGGCCCTCGGCAGCGTCGAGATGGGCGGCATCTTCCGCGACGTCTACTCGCTGACCCTGTTTGGCGTCGCGCTGCTCGTCGCTGCAGGCAGCTGGTGGATGCTGACCCGCACCCGCTGGGGCAAGCTGATCACCGCCGTCATCCATGACCGCGAGATGGCGCTGATCGTCGGCATCAACGTGCGCCGCCTGTTCGTCGTCACATTCTGCGCTGGCGCCGTTCTGGGTGCGCTTGGCGGCGCCTATATCGCACCCACCGTGTCGGTGGCGCCCGGCTTTGCGGTCGATGTCATCGTGCTCAGCTTTGCCGTTGTTGTGATCGGCGGCATGGGCTCGATCCCCGGCGCGCTGATCGGCGCGCTGCTGGTCGGCCTGCTGCGCGCGCTGGCGGTCCACAAGCTGCCGGAGCTGGAACTGTTCGTGATCTTCCTGGTGATGTCCGCAGTTCTGATCGTGCGCCCCGAGGGGCTGTTCGCACCGGCCAAGGCGAGGAAAATCTGATGCTGCAAGAAATTCTATCCGACAAGACAGTGCGGCTGACCGCACTAGCATTGCTGGCGCTGGCTGCGGCCGGGCTGATGCTGCCGGCCTGGGTCGTCAACAACATGATGTTCGGCCTGGCCCGCGGCGCTGCTGTGCTAGGGCTTCTGGTGCTGTGGCGCACGGGGCTGATGTCCTTCGGCCACGGGCTCTACTTCGGGCTTGGCGCCTATGCGGTGGCGCTGTCCGAGCAATGGCTGGGCCTCAGCGATTTTGCCCTGCGCATCATCATCGCCATGCTGGCCGCGGTCATCGCGGGCTTTGCCCTCGGCTTCATCCTGCGCCGCTACCGCGACATCTTCTTTGCGATGCTGTCGCTGGCGTTTTCGATGGTTCTCTACGGCATCCTGGTCAAGACCGAGGCGCTGGGATCCACCGATGGTTTCTCGGTGTCGCAGACCACCTTCCTGGGCTGGGCGCCCGAAGGCAAGCAGGTGCTGTTTACGGCCATCATCGCCGTCTGCCTGACGCTGGCGGTGCTGGTGCAGATGTATCTGCGGTCGACCCTAGGACGGCTGACCACCGCGATCCGCGACAATGAGATCCGGGTGGAATACCTGGGCTATTCGGTGGCGCAGGCCATTCACATCAAATACGTGATCTCGGCTGCTCTGGCCGGCGCCGCGGGCGGCATGATGGCGATGGCGCTGGGACAGGTCGATCCCGACAGCATGGTCTACTGGACCGTCTCGGGCGAGCTGGTCTTCATCACCATCATGGCCGGACCGGGCAGCGTGCTGGCCCCATTCATCGGCGCCATCATCTTTGAGTTCCTGCGCACCTACGCGTTCGAAATCGCCCCTCACGCCTGGCAGCTGATCGTCGGCGGCACGCTGCTCTTGATCATCTTCTTCCTGCCCGGCGGTATCTGGTCGCTGCTGGAACGCATCCCCCTTATCCGGAGGCTCCGTCATGACTGATACGCCCATCCTGTCCGTCACGGACCTGCAGAAATCCTTTGGCGCCGTGACCGCGGCCAAGGACATCAACGTCGACATCCCCGCAGGCCAGGTGGTCGGCGTGATCGGAGCCAACGGTGCGGGCAAGACCACTTTCGTCAACATGGTCACCGGCTACCTGAAACCCTCGGGCGGCACCATTCGGTTCCGCGGCAAAGACATCACCGGCATCGCGCCGCGGCTGGCAGTGCATCAGGGCCTCACCCGCTCGTTCCAGGTCAGCCAGGTGTTCATGACCCTCAGCGTGCGGCAGAACCTGCTGTCGGCGCTGGCGCTGGCCCGGCGCAAGGGCGGCGCGCTGCTGCGTCCCATCGCCGGCCCGGACCTGCTGGCGGAATGCGACGCCATAATGGCCCGCTACGGCCTGTCGGATGTGGCCGATCACGAGGCCAGCGCGCTTTCGCAGGGCTCGCGCAAACTGCTCGACATCGCCATGGCGGTGGTCAGCGGCCCCAAGATGCTGCTGCTGGACGAACCCACCTCCGGCGTCGCCGCCGAGGAGAAGTTCGCCATCATGGACACGGTGATGTCGGCGCTCAAGGCCTCCGGGACCACCGTCCTGTTCATCGAGCACGACATGGAGATCGTCGAACGCTACGTCGACCGGGTGCTGGCCTTCTTCTCGGGCGAGGTGATCTGCGACGCCCCGCCCGCCCGGGCGCTGATCGATCCCAAGGTGCGGGAACTGGTGATCGGCGACACCCACGCCCCAACCCAAAAGGCGGAGACAGCCTATGCTTGAGATCAGTAACCTGAACGTTTCCATCGGCCCGGTGCCGATCCTGCGCGACAGCGCGCTGACGGTGAAGACCGGCGAGATGATCGGCCTGATCGGCCCCAACGGCGCGGGTAAGACCACGATGATGCGCGCGATCATGGGGCTCTTGGCGGCACAGTCCGGCACGATGAGCTTTGACCATTACCAGCTGCCCGCCACCCCGCCGCAAGACCGCGCCCGCATCGGCATCGGCTACATGCCCGAGGACCGCAAGCTGGTACCGCAGCTTTCGGCCGAGGAAAACATCATGATGCCGGTCTGGGCGGTAGACATCCCCGACTATCAGGACCGGCTGAAATGGATTTATGACCTGATGCCCGAGGTGCGCGAGTTCCGCGGCCGCAGCGCCACCTCGCTGTCCGGCGGCCAACAGAAACTGGCAGCGCTGGCCCGCGCCCTGATGATGGGCGGGCGGCTGATCCTGCTGGATGAGCCCTCCGAGGGCATCGCCCCGGTGCTGGCGCGGCGGATCTCGGAAATCCTGCGGGACCTGAAGTCCGAAGGCATGTCGATCCTGATCGCGGAATCCAACGATCACCACTGCGCCGACCTGCTGGACCGCAGCTACCGCATCGAACGCGGGGCCACGCATCCCGCGTGACCACTTCCCGCAACTGGTTCAAGCCAAAGGAGACCGGAATGCTGGAACCCGAAGTTAAAGAAACCAAAGCTGGCGCCGCCGCGCGGATCACCCTGAACCGCCCCAAGGCGCTGAACGCCCTGACCCGTGAAATGGTGCAGCGCATGTCGCGCATCCTGTCGGAATGGGAAGCCGACCCAGGGGTAAAGCTGGTCGTCGCCGATGCCGCCGGGGACAGGGCCTTCTGCGCCGGTGGCGACGTGGCCCGGCTTTATGCCGAGGGCACTGCGGGCAATAACGCCTATTGCACCGATTTCTGGGCAGAAAACTATGCTCTGAACGCCCAGATTGCCGGCCTCAGCACCCCCTATGTGGCGCTGATGGACGGGATTGTGATGGGTGGCGGCGTCGGCATCTCGGCCCATGGCGCGCACCGTGTCGTCACCGAACGCACCTTACTGGCGATGCCCGAATGCGGCATCGGCCTGGTGCCCGACGTGGGCGCCAGCCACCTGCTGGCCCGTGCTCCCGAAGGGCTGGCGCGGCTGATTGCGCTGACCGGGCTTCGGCTTGGTCCCGCCGACTGCATCGCGCTGGGACTCGCAGACAGTTTTGTGCCCTCCGACCAGCTGCCAGCGCTGACCAGCGCATTGATGGAAGCGGCGGACACAAGCCCGATCGCGGCTTTCAGCGAACCGCCCGGTCCCGGAACCCTGCCCGATCCTCAAGCCGCGGCGGAGACGTTCGCAGGGCAGCTGCCCGAAGCAATCGCTGAGCGGCTGGAGCAGAATCGCCAGGATTGGGCGCAAAATGCAGCCGCTGCATTGCGCCGAGCCTCGCCGATTTCCCTCCAGCTCACATTGAAACTGCTGGATGCAGCGCGGCAAGATTCCAGCTTGCTCCGCTGTCTGGCCCGCGATCTGAACGCCGCGTCATACTGTCTGGCCGAAGGCGACTTTCTCGAAGGCGTGCGGGCCGCGATCATTGAGAAGGACCGCAATCCCAACTGGAAACCAATCACTTTCGCGTCTCCGGAAGTCAGCCTCTAGGCCCTGGCCCTGCTTCGCGGGCTTTGTGTGGCCACAAGGTTACTAAAAGTATACCGGTTGCGATTCGAAACCTGCGGTGAAACGGTAAGCGCGAACCGCCCCAACCTCGGCCCTGCCACTCTCGGCAGGGCAGCGCCAAAAGGCGTTGAAGCCAATCTCCAGGACCAGCCAAAGGAGGACACCCCAAAAATGACTGACCTCACCATCAACGGAAAGGACGTCACACTCGACGTCCCCGGCGACACGCCGCTGCTTTGGGCGCTGCGCGACGATCTGCGCCTGACCGGCACCAAATTCGGTTGCGGTATTGCCCAATGCGGCGCCTGCACAGTCATGGTCGACGGCATGCTGGTGCGCTCCTGCGTGACCCCGGTGGAGGCGCTCGATGGCTCCGACGTTGTCACCATCGAGGCGCTCGAAGGCCCCGAGGCCGACGCGGTGCGCAAGGCCTGGGTCGACATCGACGTGCCCCAGTGCGGGTACTGCCAGTCCGGCCAGATCATCGCCGCCGCCGCCCTGCTGACCGAAATCCCCAACCCGACGGATGAAGATATCGACTACGCGATGGCCGGCAACGCCTGCCGCTGCGCCACCTACGTGCGCATCCGCAAGGCGATCCACAACGCAGCCAAGATGCTGGAGGCCTGATCCATGACCAAGTTCTCCCCGACCCGGCGCGGCTTCCTGGCCGGCAGCGCAGCCCTTATCATCGGCGCGCATCTTCCTGTTGGCGGCAAGATGGCGGCGAAGGCAGCCTCCGGCCCGATCAGCCTCAACGCCTTCGTCCGCATCGCCGAGGACAACACAGTCACGGTAATCGTCAAGCACATCGAATTCGGCCAAGGGCCCTTTACCGGCTTCGCCACCCTCGTCGCGGAAGAGCTGGACGCCGACTGGTCGCAGATGCGCGCCGAACACGCGCCTGCGGACACCGCCACCTATCAGAACTTCGCCTTTGGCATCCAGGGCACCGGCGCCTCCACCGCGGTGCGCAATGCCTTTACCCAGATGCGCCAGGCCGGCGCAGCGGCCCGCTCCATGCTGGTGCAGGCCGCCGCCCGCGAATGGGGTTTGCCCGAGGATGAGATCACCGTCGCCAAGGGCGTCGTCAGCCACGCGGCCAGTGGCAATTCGGCGCAATTCGGCGAGCTCGTTGCCGCCGCTCATGACAGCACCCCGCCCGAAGAGCCCAAGCTCAAGGACCCGGCAGATTTCGTGCTGATCGGCAAGGACGTCCCGCGCCTCGATTCTGCGGACAAGACCACCGGCGCAGCACAGTTCACGCTCGACGTCTACCGGGAGGGGATGCTGACCGTTGCCGTCGCCCACTCTCCCTGGATTGGCGGCAAGGTAAAATCGGTCAATTCCGCCGCCGCGCTGGCCATCGATGGCGTCGAGAAGGTCGAGACGATCCCCACCGGCGTCGCAGTCTATGCCAAGAACACGTACAGCGCTTTCAAGGGCCGCGATGCGCTGGAAATCGACTGGGAACTGAGCGAAGCGGAAACCCGCTCTGCCGAGGAACAGATGGAAGAGGTCGCCGCCGCCGCTGCGACGGGTGAAGGCGTGGTTGCCGAAACCTATGGCGATCTGGACGCGGCCTTTGCCGGTGCCGCTGAGGTGATCGAGGCCGAATACCGCCTGCCCTACCTGGCCCATGCCCCGCTGGAGGTGATGGACGGGGTGATCGAGAATCGCGGCGACGCCGCTGAGATCTGGATGGGCAGCCAGATGCAGACCGTCGACCAGCAGGTGACCGCCAATATCCTCGGCATCGCGCCCGAGCAGGTGGCGATCAACACCCTGATGGCCGGCGGCAGCTTTGGCCGCCGCGCCCAGTATGACTCGCAGTTCGCCCAGGAGCTGGCCCAAGTGGCCAAGGCCGGCGGCCAGGGCACCTTCAAGCTGGTCTGGAGCCGCAAGGACGACATCCAGGGCGCCTATTACCGCCCGCAGGCCGTCCACCGCCAGCGCGCTGCGCTGGATGAGAGCGGCCGCATCATCGGCTGGCAGAACACCTTTGCCACCGAAAGCATCATGGGCGGCTCCGCCTTCGAAGTGGTGATCCAGAACGGCGTCGACCCCTTCTCGGTTGAGGGCTCAATCCACAAACCCTACGACTTTGGCGCTTTTGAGGCCCGCTGGGTGCGCACCGACAGCAAGGTGCCGCACCTGTGGTGGCGCTCAGTCGGCCACTCGCACACCGCATTCGCCAACGAGGTGTTCCTGGACGAGGTGCTGCAGGCCAAGGGCAAAGACCCGGTCGCGGGCCGTCTGGAGCTGCTGGGCGACAAGTCCCCGCGCGACCGCAAGGTGCTGGAGCGCGTGGCGGAAATGGCCAACTGGCAGGGCGTGAACGGTTCTGACGGCAAGGCCTACGGTGTGGCGCTGCATCCCAGCTATGACGCCCATTTCGCCTATATCGCCGAGGTCTCGGAGGTGGCCGGTGAACCCCGCGTGAGCAAGGTCTGGGTGGCCGCAGACGTCGGCATCGCCATCAACCCCGATGTGGTTAAGGCGCAGATCGAAGGCGGGCTCGGCTATGGGCTCAGCGCCGCGCTGTTCAACGAGATCACCTTTGCCGAAGACGGCCAGGTCGCGCAGGAGAACTTCGACAGTTACCGCCTGCTGCGGATCCACGAGATGCCCGAGGTCGAGATCGATCTTGCCGTCAGCAATGAAAAACCCGGCGGCATCGGAGAAGCGGGCACCCCGCCGATTGCGCCGGCCGTCAGCAACGCCTGGCGTGTCCTAAAAGGCCAGCCAGTGCGCCGCCTGCCGCTGGTGCGCGCGTAAAAGGAGACCGGACAATGAACTTCTTCAAACGCGCTGCGGCCCTGACCGTTGCGGCCCTGCTCGCGCAATTCACCGCCGACGGCACAGCCGCCGCCCAGGAGGTGAATGGCCTGAAAACTGCCGAGGCTTTCGAAGGCATTGCCCCCGAAGAGGCGCGCTCTGCCGCGATCTTCGGCGAAATGGCCAAGGTCATCACTCACCCGCGCTGCATGAACTGCCACCCGGTCAACAGCGGACCGCTGCAGGGCGACGAGCGCAAACCGCACTCGCCGCCCGTGCCGCGTACCGAGGACAACTTCGGCGTTGTCGCGATGCGCTGCACCACCTGCCACGGCGAAGAAAACCGCCCGTTTCTGGGGGAAAGCGGCTCGGTGCCCGGCAATGGGCACTGGCAGCTGGCACCCGCCAGCATGGGCTGGGTCGGCTTGACCGTGCCGGAGATCTGCGCCCAGTTGAAGGATCCAGAGCGCAATGGAGGCCGCACCATGACCGAGGTGGCGCACCACATGGGCCATGACTCCCTGGTCGGCTGGGCCTGGACCCCGGGCGAAGGCCGCACCCCGGCGCCCGGCACCTGGGAGGCCTTTGCCGAACTGGCGGAGAACTGGATCGAAACCGGTGCCGCCTGCCCCGGTTGAGTCAACGGCTTGCGCGAAGAAACAGACCGGCGGCCCCTCGGAGCCGCCGGATTTTCGGTTCAGACCATTGTCAAACCCGGAAGGGCCCGCTCAGAGTGGCACGAACCGCCAGGCATCGCCCTCCGCCTCGACCCGGCCCAGACCCGGGAACGGCAGGTGGGTGGCGGCGATCGGTGTGCCCGACTGCGCCGCATCGGCCAGCAGCGCGCGGCGGGTGGCGGCGGCGGCATCAGCGTCGCTGTCCAGCGCATAGCCTACGTCAGGCTCGGCAAAATGAACCTGTCCCGAGATCACCGCGTCACCGACAATCAGCAGTTCCTCGCCGCCGGACCTAAGGCGCAGCCCTGTGTGGCCTGGGGTGTGGCCCGGCAGCGGCACCAGCGTCAGCCCCTCGCCAAGGTCGGCGGCCCCCTCATGGGTCACCACACGGTCCGCGAAAGATGCGGCCACTGCCTGCACCATTTCGATCATCGGGCGCTGTTCCTCCGGCACTGCATCGGCCAGCCCGGCCTGCGTCCAGAACTCCCATTCCGGCTTCGACACATGCACCCGGACCCCAGAAAATTCGCCGCCCAGCAACCCGCCAAGGTGGTCAGCGTGCATATGGGTCAGCACGATGTCGGAGACCTCCGCGTCCGAGACAGCCTCCAGAGCTTGGCCTGTCGCGGGAAACCTCTGCTCGAGCGCCTGGCCGGACCCGGTATCTACCAGGACCCGTCGGCTGCCCGTATCAATCAGCCACAGGTTGGCACCGATGGTCAGCGGTGCGCTCAGTCGTTGGGTCAGATCGCCGGACAGGCCGGAAAAATACTCCAGCGGCAGATCAAAATGACCGTCGTCAAACACCGTAAGGCTGATCTGGCCGACGGACAGTGTATGAGGGGCATTGGGCATGGGCGCTCTCCTTTTCGCGTGTGATGATCCGGATATGGCGCAAAGCTGAGGTGGCGGGTATTGTCGCCCGTGACAAACTATTTGCCAGTTACGCCAATCATGCCACTTCAACAGCCCACAGTGATCCTGAACTATCCCGGTTCCATGCCCTCTGCTGTGCTGGGGCTGAATGACATTCTGAGCCACGCCGGACTGGCCCCGCTAACGGTCGCACAGCCGGACCTGGCACCCGCCCATACCCGCGCCGTGATCCTGCCGCCTTCCGCGTGTGAGGTGCATCCCTCGGATGCGCCCTGGGTCACCGGCTGGCTAGCGGAGCAATCCGCCCAGGGTGCGCTCATCTGCTCTGCCTGCACCGGGCTGCACTGGATTGCCGCCGCAGGGATCGATCGGGGCCGTCCAGTAACCACCCATTGGGGGCTAGAGACGCGCATACGGCTGGAATACCCCGCGCTTCAGCTCGATACAGCCCGGCTGGTGATCGAGCACACGGATTTGGTGACCGCTGGTGGGCTTATGGCCTGGATCGACCTGGCGCTGGTGGTGATTGAGCGGCTAGCGGGCCGCGCCGCAATGCTGGACACCGCCCGGCATTTCATCATCGACCCCGGCCGCCGCGACCAGCGCCGCTACCGCCGCTTCCTGCCGCCGATGGACCACGGAGACCGGCCTGTTCTAGCCGCGCAGCAACGGATCGAGGCTCAGTTGGCTGAGCCGCTGAGTGCCGCCGATCTTGCTGCCGCAGTTGGCCTGTCGCTGCGCAGTCTGCAGCGGCGGTTCACCCGCACCACCGGTCACAGCCTTACTGCCTACCAGCAGAACTTGCGTATCGAACGCGCCCGCGACCTGCTGACCACAACTGGACGCAGCGTGGCAGAGATCGCGGCAGAGGTGGGCTATTCCGACCTGCCAGCCTTTCACCGGGTTTTCTCACGTCAGGCCGGAATGACCCCCGGCCGCTTCCGGCGCACGCATTGGAACGCGCCTAGCCCTGCAACGCCGCCGCCAGTTCGTTGAAACTGTCCACTTCTAGATCATAAGCACCGGTTTCGCCCCGTGCAGGCGTCTCCGGCATCCGGTCTCCCCATTCCCGAGGCCGCCGCACCAGCGCGGTGCGGAACCCCACCTGCCGCGCAGCGTCCAGGTCATAGGGGTGGCAAGCCACCATCAGGCATTCCTCAGGCGCCAGCTGTAGCCGCCTTGCCGCCCGCCGGTAGGCTTCTGGCAGCAGCTTGTAGAGGCCCAGCCCCTCGCATGACAGCACCGCATCCCAGACCAGCCCGTTCCGGCGCGAGCTGTCGATGATCAACCGGTAGGACAGCAGCGAGAATGACGCCACGATGCGGTTCATGCGAAGCGCCGCCAGCCCTTCCTGCACGTCGGGCCAGGCATCGAACCCATGTGGTGCATCCCAAGCAATCGCTTGCCGATCTTGCGCGTCAAAGGTCTCCAGCCTTTCATCGTTCAGCAGCGCCTCCAGACAGAACCGGTGCGCTTCGTCGAAGTTGTATGTCGGCGGGCCATCCTCACCGAGATTCAGCATCGCCTGCATCGACCGCCGCCGCAGGTCATTGGCCAGCGCCGCCCAGTCACGGCTGATTCCGTGGCGCTGTCCCGCCGCGGCGAATGCATCGCGGAACCCGCTGTGCCAGTCCAGCACGGTGCCGCCGGTATCAAATGTCAGCGCCTTGATGTCTTGAAGTCTCATGTGGTTTCTCCCTCATCAGAAATTCCGCACCAGGTCGGGCTAGCACGCGCCGGCTACCCTTAACTGCTGTTCAGGCCGCCTGCGCGGCCTTCAACTGCTGCAGGATACTGGCATAGTTCTCTTCGCCCTGCGCACCGCTCACCAGATGTTGGCGCTCAAAGATCATCGCGGGCACGCCCTGGACGCCGCGGCTGGTCCAGAATTGCTCCTTGGCGCGCACCTGTTCGGCGCGACCGCCGCTTTCCAGCATGGCGCGGGCCGCATCGCCATCCAGCCCCGCGCCAGCGGCAACCGAGGCCAGAACATCAATGCTGGAAACATCCTCGCGCCGGGTAAAGAAGGCCGCAAACAGCGCCAGCTTTACGTCATGCGCCTTGCCCTGCTCCTCCGCCCAGCCGATCAGCTGATGGGCGTGGAAGGTGTTATACATCCGCATGTCGTCGGCGTAGTTGAAGGTGAACCCCAGCGCCGCGCCCATCTCTGTCAGTCGCGCCCGCGCCTGGCGCGAACCCTCCGGCGTGGTGCCGTATTTCGCGGCCAGATGCTCGCGCAGGTTCTCACCCTCCGGCGCCATCTGCGGGTTCAGCTCGAACGGATGCCAGCGGATATCCACCCCGATGCCGGTCTCGCGCACAGCCTCGGCCAGCTGGTAATAGCCGATGGCGCACCAGGGGCATACAACGTCCGAGACGATGTCGACGCGGATCGGCTGGGATTCTGCGGTCATGGGATCACTCCTTGTAATTGGCGGCATTGGCAGCCGCCGCAGCTTCGGTGTCGCCTTGGCCAAAGACGGCAGGTCGCGGTTTCGGCAGCTGCAACGCCGCCTGGGTGGCAGGCCGCACGTCAATGCGAGCGAGCCAGGCGTTCAGATGGTCCAGGCCGGAGACATCAACTCCGGCCCAGAAATAGGACCGCGCCCAGGGGTAGGTGGCGATATCGGCAATCGACATCTCCTCCCCCACCAGCCAGGCGCGCCCCTGCAGGCGGCTGTCCAGCACCTCCAGCAGGCGGCGGGACTCGTCCACATAGCGTTTGATTGCATAGGGGTCGTCGTGGCCGTTGGGCCGGGCAATGCGCTGGAAGTACATCGCCTGCCCCATCATCGGCCCAATGCCGCCCATCTGAAACATCAGCCACTGGTGCGTCTGTGAGCGTTCCTTGGGATCATCGCTCAGGAACCGCCCGTACTTCTCGGCCAGATACCACAGGATCGCGCCGCTTTCGAAGACCGCGAAACCATCGTTGCCGCGGTCTACGATGGTGGGGATGCGGCCATTTGGGTTGAGCTTCAGATACTCCGGCGCCTTCTGCTCCTTCTTGGAAAAATCCACCGCCGACAGCTCATAAGGCACATCCGCCTCATGCAGGAAGATCAGTGGCTTCCAGCCGTTCATCGTCGGCGTCGTGTACAGAAGGATATCCGGTTTACCCTCGTTCATAACCTCGGTCTCACAGGCTCGCATCTCCCTTGGGCGGCGGGGTCCAGCCGCGTTCCGAACGGTCGTGAGTGTCATGGCGGTCCGCCTTCATCAGCTCGAAGAGAGTCTGCGAATGCGCCCGCATGGCATCGATATAGCTTTTCGACACCCCGCTTTCATTCCAGCTCTCCCGCAGCCCGTCCAGCGCCTCGCGGTCATGGCTGCGGAAGGTGCGGCTGGCGGCCTCTGCCCGGAACGGGTGGTAGCCGATGGCGGTCATCGCATCGCGGCCCATCGCCAGCGCGCCCTCAAAGGTCTCCCGCTGGGCCAGATGGGCGCCCGCCCGCTCCAGCTCGTAGACATGATGCCGGTCATGGGCGCGGGCGTGGATGGTGACCTGCGGATAGGTCTTGGCGACATGATGCACCAGTTCGGTCTGCTTTTCCCGGTCATCCAGCGCGGCGACGAACAGCCTGGCACCTTCCAGTCCGGCGCTGTGCAGCAGGTCCGGGCGGGTGGCATCGCCGTAGTAGGCGCGGAAGCCGATCCGCGACAGGTTCTCGATGGTTTCAGGATCGTGGTCCAGCACCGTGACCTTGTGGCCGTTAGTGACCAGCATCCGGGTGATGATCTGGCCGACCCGGCCAATGCCCGCTACCACGATGCTGCCCGCCTCGTCGATCTCATCCGCCGCGCGGTCCTCTGTCCGGACCGCACGCGGTGCCAGCACCTTTTCATAAAGGATGAACAGCAGCGGCGTCAGCAGCATGGTCAGCGCCACCACCAGCGTCATCGGCTTGATCACCTCGGCACCCAGGATGTCGGCCCCGGCGGCAAAGCCGAACAGAACAAAGGCGAACTCCCCTGCCTGCGCCAGACCCAGCGAGAACAGCCAGCGGTCGGCGCCGCGCAGGCCGAAACCAGTGCCCAGCACGTACAGCACCCCCGCTTTCAGCGCCATCAGCCCCAGCGCCAGGCCAACCAGCCCAACGGGGTTGGACAGCAGCAGCTGGAAATCGATGCCCGCGCCGACCGTGATGAAGAACAGCCCCAAGAGCAGCCCCTTGAAGGGCTCAATATCGCTTTCCAGCTCATGCCGGTATTCGCTGTCCGACAACACCACGCCGGCCAGAAAAGTGCCAAGCGCAGGCGACAGGCCCACATTGTTCATCAAAAGCGCAATGCCGATCACCAGCATCAGCGCCGCGGCGGTGAAAATCTCGCGCAGCCGCGCCTCGGCGATAAAGCGGAAGACCGGCCGGATCACCGTCCGCCCCGCCACGATGATGCCCCCGATAATAAGCAGGACCGCCACCGCCTGCGCCCAGTCGGGCAGCGTGTCGAACAGCGTCGGCGCGCCATGACCATGCCCGTGCGCGTCAGCCGCAGGCGCACCAAGGCCGGAATCGCCGTGAACGTCATGGCCGCCAGCAACGGCATTCACCGCCAGCAGCGGCATCAGCGCCAGCATCGGAATCACCGCAATATCCTGAGTCAGCAGCACCGAGAAAGAGCCTTTGCCGCCCGCTGTCGGCATCAGCCCCTTTTCCCCCAGCGTCTGCAGCACGATCGCTGTCGAGGACAGCGCCAGGATCATCCCCAGCGCCAGTGATGCCTGCCAGGCAACACCAAAGACCAGCGCCGCCGCGGCAATCAGCACGGCGGTGCCCAGCACCTGCATCCCGCCCAGCCCCAACAGCTGCGCCCGCATCCGCCATAGCATCGCGGGCTGCAGTTCCAGACCGACCAGGAACAGCATCATCACCACGCCGAATTCGGCAAAATGCTGGATGTCGACGGTCTCGCCGCCGACAACGCCCAGCACCGGGCCGATCACCACCCCCGCGATCAGGTACCCCAGCACTGAACCGAGCCCCAGACGCTTGGCCAACGGCACCGCAATCACCGCGGCAACCAGGTAGACAAAACCAGCAGCAAGAAGATCCATCACACGGCCTCCAGCTTGGCGGCCCCTGCCGCCGTGAATCCATTCAGCGACAGCGCCGCGCGGGCAGCCGCAATATCCAGCGTGTCGTCACGCAGCGCCTTCAGCAGTGACCGCCACTCGGCGAGGTGAGACTTGTCCCGCCCCTCTTCCACCGCGCGCCCCGCGCCGAACAGCGCGAAGGGCGCCAGGTAGCGCATCCGGCATAGGTCAGCAGTTTTCTCAAACGGCATCAGCAAGTTGCGCAGATGCGCACCGTTTGCGCCCTCGGGTGTGTAGGCTTCGGCCGCAGCACCGCAAGTGACCGCGTTGAAGGTCACCTTGCCGTCCAGGGCGTGGCCCGCATGGCCATAGGCAAACCCATGCTCCAGCACCAGGTCCTGCCATTCCTTCAGCAATGCTGGCGCCGAATACCAGTACAGAGGATGCAGAAAAACAATCGCGTCATGTTCTGTGATCCGCTGCTGTTCACGGTCGACGCCGATCTCAAATGACGGGTATTCGCCGTACAGGTCGACGCAAGTTATGCCCTCGATCCCGCGCGCGGCCTCGAACATCGGCGCGTTTATCTCCGAACGGTCAGGCCGGGGATGCGCCAGGTAAACCAGAGTCCTCATGCTGCCCCCTCATAACGGCTGCGTGCCCAGCGGACGACCTCCAGCTGCTCCTCATCCGCGATCACGCGGGCGTATCCGGGCTGCGCATAGCAGCGATCCAGCCAGCTCCGGATAGACGGCCAGCGCGCATCGTCCAGTGCGAACCCCGCCAGCTCCGCTCCCCGCAACCAGCTCGACAAAGCGATATCCGCCACGCTGAAGGTGCCCGCGGCATAGTCCGCATCGGCCAAGAGCTCCGCCAGCGAATCCAGCAATTGCGGCGCCAGCACGGTCATCGCATGTTCGACCATGTCTTCCTTGCCGCCGGCCTTTCCGAAGTAATAGGGCACAACGATGCGCTGGCCGAACATCATGCCGCCAAAGACCTGCGCCATCTGGCTGTCAGCAAACTGCTGTATCCGCAACGCCCGCTGGCGCAGCTCCGGCTGCGGCGGGATCAGCACCGGCAGCGGCACCGTTTGTTCCGCCCAGGCGGCGATATCAGCGCTTTCGGTGACTGGCGCCAGGCCATCACCTGGCAGCAACACTGGCACGGTGCCGGCCGGGTTGACCGCCAGCACCTTCTGCCGCTCGGTATAGGGAACGGCGGGGTCCAGAGTATAACCGATCCCCTTCTGCTCCAGCACCACCCGCACTTTGCGCACAAAGGGCGAGACCGGGTAGCCAACAAGTGTAATGCTCATTTCATTGCGTCTTTCTCATCTGATTTGCCTCCGGCCCTCGGCGGCCCGGAGACCGGCCGCCAGCTAGGCTGCGGCTGGATCAGGCGTTTTTCACATCGCCGGCAAACCGCGCCGCGTTTTCCTTCAGGAAGGCATCGGCATCCGCGTTTTCGTCCCAGAACTGGGGCTGCGCCTTGGGGATGATCAGCGCCTTCTGCACCGCCGGGCGCGCGTCGATGCGGTCGAACCAGGCCTTCAGGTGCGGCAAGTCGTCAACTTCGACCCGCGCCCACGGGTAAGCCCGCGCCCACGGGTAGATCATCATGTCGGCGATGGAGTATTCCCCGGCAATGAAATCGCGGCCTTGCAGCTGTGTGTTCAGTACTTCCATCAAGCGGCGGGATTCATCCACGTAACGCTTGATCGAGAACGGCTCCTCATGCCCGTTCGGGGCAGCAATGCGCTGAAAATACATCGCTTGCCCCATCATCGGGCCGACGTGACCGACCTGAAAGAACAGCCACTGCAGCGTTTCCGACCGGGTAACCGGATCGTTTGACAGGAACTTGCCGTATTTGTTGGCCAGATGCCAAAGAATGGCGCCGGACTCAAAAATGGCCCGATCTTCGGCCCGGTCATAGATCGTGGGGATCTTTCCGTTCGGGTTCAGCTTGAGAAAATCGGGGGTTTTCTGCTCCTGCTTGGAGAAATCGATGAAAGTCAGGTCATAGGGGACACCAGCTTCTTCCAGAAAAATAACCGGCTTGTAGCCGTTCATAGTGGCAGCGGTGTAAAGGTGAATGTCCGGTTGGGTCATGATTGTCTCCTGAGGGCAAGTGTCCGGGCCCGCTCGTTGCCGCGCAGGCCCGAAGGGTTCAGATTTCCAGCGTCCAGTGTTTCTGCTGGTAATCCAGCACGTCCTTGATCGCCTCTTCCGGGAAAACAGTGCGGAATTTGTGGTGATCCGCCGCGATGACCTCGGCCATCTTGTCGATCATTGGCTGCGGATCCATCTGCAAGCCGTCGCCTGCAAACAGGTCGCGGACCTTGCGGATCGCTTCCGGCGGCGTAATGCTACTCGAAGGATCGTACCACTCGTCCATCTTGTCATACATCCGGTCATTAAACCCGGTCCGGTACGCGCCCGGATTGATGGTCGCGACCTGTACCCCCATCGGTTCAAGCTCTTCCCGCATCAGTTCTGCGATCGCCTCCAGCGCGTGTTTGGACGCGGTATAGGGGGCCAGATACGGGAAGGTCAGGAACCCGGCGATCGACGAGACGAACACCACCTTGCCGCGCCCACGGCGGGCAAAAGCCTGCGCATAGGGCTGCACGAACTCGACGGTCGAGAACACGTTGGTTTCGAACACATTCCGGATGCGGTCCACGTCAACCTCGGCAATCGGGCCGGTATCGCCGATGGCGGCATTTGCCACCACGACATCCACATCGGCGCCAAAGCGGTCAAAGGCGGCCTGACGATCCTCGGCGCTGGTGATGTCCAGCTTGGCTGTTTCCAGCGTCAGACCCAGCGCGGCCGCTTCTGCCTTGAGCGTTTCGGCACCTTTTGCGCCGTGGGTCGTCGCAATCACGCGATGACCCTGTTTCGCCAGTTCGAAGGCCGCGCCCTTGCCAAGCCCGGAGCCGGTACCAGTGATCAGAATAGTCTTGGTCATCTGTCGTTCCTCGTCTCAGTTCTGCGGTTCCACGTCGTTGTCCAGACGCTCAAACAGCACGGCCTCAACCGTGGTGGTGCCGACATTGCTGACCTGATGCGTCCAAGGTCCGTTGTGCATGAAATCGCCATCGGCGACCTCTTTCACGATGGTTCCACCATCTTCCAGCTTGATCGACAGCAGGCCGCCCTTGATGAAGTAGACGATCTCCTCAGGGTGGCGGTGCGGCTCATCCGTCGCACCCGGCGGCATCTTCATGCGGACCAGACGCGTAATTCCGGTGTTCACCAGCTCTTCATACATGTCGGGCGACGCTTCGTCGGCCAGCGGCGCGCGCTGGCCTTCGGTGATCAGGGGAGAGTTGCTCACCTCATAAGCCTCCTTTTTGGAATGAGTTCCACAAACGTGGATCAGGCCACTTCCGATACGGAATTGGCACCGAAGACACGGGCCAGATGCGCGTCAAAACGGGCGAAATCCGTGTCCACATCGGCGTTCTTCATCACGTCAAAGGCGCCAAAGGTGGGCAGCGGCGACATGCCGAAGAACTTGGCGTTCAGGTGCATCGGGCGCAGCAGATCGTCGAGCGACGCGCCTTCGAAGAACGGCTCAGCCGGGTTGTCGAATGCCTCAGCCGGAGCGTTCAGCGTAACGGACAGCATGTAGGTGGTGCCGGTCAGCGAGCCGCCCATGCCGTAGTTTTCTTTCGGGGCTTCGGCGACGCGGCCATCACCATTGGTCAGGCGGCCATCCATACCTGCGGTATAGACCTCATCCATGTATTTCTTGAACGACCACGGTACACCCATCCAGTTTACCGGGAACTGCATGATGACGGTGTCGGCCCATTGGTGGCTGGCGATTTCCTGCTCGACATCATAGCCCTCGGCGACCTTGGTCACACGCACGTCATGTCCGGCTTCTTTCAGGTACGCGGTGGCACGGTCAATCAGCGCTGCGTTCAGTTCACCCTTGGCAAAGGGATAGGGCTGGTGGCCGTTGAGGATCAGAATATTGCTCATGGTGTCTTCCTTGCGATTGACTGCGGCATGGCGGGATCAGCCGCCGCACAGCCCGCAATCTGGACACGACGAAACATTTCGCAACTAGTATACTTTTGGTAACCTTCACCAAATTCAGCCTGGAAGGATGGGGCGGTTTCGCAAATGACCTGACTAAAGTCATGAAATAAGACCGGAAAACTTCCACGCCCTGCCCACGTTGACAAATTTGGACATTTGTGAAATTTGTTTCTCAAGCAACGAAAAGAGACCTGATCACTTTTCCTGCCCTCCCGAATCCTCTCCGGAAACCCATGGAGGCAATGATGCGAGCACGCGTGGAAGAAGACGACCAAGGCCGCCGCAACGCCTACGACGCCTGTTTTGAACCCTGCGCAATCGAGCGCGGCATGCGGATCATCGGCGGCAAGTGGACCGGCTCCATCCTGTGGCACCTGAAAGACGAACCCGTCCGGTTCAACGATCTCGCCCGCATGGTCGGCGGTGCCAGCAAGAAGATGATCACCGAACGCCTGCGCCAGCTCGAAGGACAGGGTCTTGTGACCCGCCAGGTTCTGGATACCGCACCGGTGTCGGTGCAATACGCGATCACGGATCTTGGCCGCACCGCATTGGGGTTCCTGGACGAGTTGCGCAAATGGAGTGAAGGACTGCCGCAGCATATAACGGCAGAGGCCTGACGTGCTGAAGCGGCTAAAACCGTCCCCGCTGCCACCCATCCGCCCCGTGCCCGAACGCGCCGCAACCGGCGAACTGGCGGAAATCTACGAGCGCACCAAACGCGGGCTGGGCGTGCCTTGGATGGGGGTCGTGGCGATGGCCTTTGCCCGTTATCCAAGCTTCTACAAAACGCTCTGGCAAGCGCTGGAGCCGGTGACCGCGACAGAGGCCTTCGTCGCGGCCTGTCAGGACCTGCGCAACTTCGCGGAAATGCGGGCAGGCTCGTTCTCCCCGCCGCCCATCAAGGCACGGCTCGAGGACGCGGGCTATGACGCGGCGGAACTGGAGCAGATCATCGCCTGCAACGAGGTCTTCTCTGCCGGCAACATGCCCTATCTGCTGATGGCGTCGCTGGCCCGGACGCTGCTGGAAGGCCAGGCTTGGACCGCGCAAGGCGAGGCCGCACCCCGGTCCGCGCTGGCGGCAGCAGGCGAACACCCGGTCCTGATGGAGGCCCATCATGCCAGCCCGGACACCGCGGCGCTTTACGCCGACTTGCGCGAGACGCTTGGGTTGCCGTTTGTAAATACCGATTACCGCGCCTTTGCCCGCTGGCCGAGTTATATTGCGGCGGCTTGGGAAGATCTCAAGCCCGTGATCCGGTCCGGCGGATACGAACCCGCGGTCCAGGACATTCACGAACGGGCGGTGGAACTGGCACTTGGCCTGCCAAACGCCACCGGTCTCACGCCGGATGCTCTGGAAGCCGCTGCGGCACAGGATGCGGACCCGAATGAAGTTCTCGCCGTCGTGCGGTTGTTCCAATGGCTTCTGCCTGGTCTTGCGTTCAACGTCGCCTTCCTGCGCGCGCAGCTTGTGACCGGCTGACCACCGCCTGACGGCATGTCTATTGCGTCGGGCTAAAATCGGTGACGGCAACAGAGGCGAGCGTCATTCAAGCGACCTTGTCGGCTGTATCCCAGGCTGGTGAAGCAACTTTATGGTGCCCTCATCCCGCCTGCCGCCCGCCTTGCAGCCCAATCGAGCGCGAGCGGTGTTTCAATTTATGGCGCTCCGACGCTGGTATCTTTGCAGCTTGCAGGCGGCGCAGGATATCAGACGGGATCGCCGTCGCGTGCGGTTCCGGATTCTGCTGAACGTGAAGCTCCATAAACTCACCTGCGGCTGCAATTTTGTCGCCGGCTAGCATTTGCATGTGCAGGTGGAAACGCTTGCCGTCGCAGTCCAGCAGCCGCGTTTCGACACGGACACGGTCCCCTTCCTTCACTTCGCGCAGGAAATACTTGTGATCCTCAAGCAGATAGATCGTGCAGCCGGTCCGTTCGCGATAGGCGGCGTCGAACCCGACCTCATCCTGCATCGCATCAACGGCCAGGCTGAACACCAGCCCATAGTAGCTGTCCCGCATATGACCGTTATAGTCGATCCATTCGGGCATAACCTTGGTCTCAAAGGCAAAGATCGTCACTGTGGTGCCTCCAGGTTGTAGAACCGGTCCGCGGTGCCGCGAAACACAGCGCTGTGCATCTCTGCCGGGACCAGCCCGCGATAAGCCTGCGCCAGAGTGCGGTAATCAGAATACAGCTTGTCGACCGGGAAGTTCGACCCGAACATCACCCGATCAGCGCCGAACTGCGCCAGGCAGGTCTCGACAATCGGGCGGACGCTGGCCACTGTCCAATTGTGTTCGAACATGCCCAGGCCTGATAGTTTGCAAGTGACATGGAGCAGACGCGAGAGGTGCTTCAGTTCCTTCCCCCAAGCCGTCAACCCCTCGGCGGAGCGGTCATGGGGCGAGCCTGCATGACACAGCGCCACCGGGGTATCCGGGGCCTGCGCCAGAACCCTTGCGGTTTTCTCCATCAGTTCCGGGATCAGCTGCAGATCAAAGCTGAGCCCCCGCTGTCCCGCCTCCTGCAATCCTGACAGAAACCGCGGGTCATCCAGCAGCGCATTAGTGCCGGTTTGCGCGTCTTCTCCCGGCGCGCGGCCGACGATCTGGCGCACACCGCGCACGGTTGGCAGGCTCTGGAACCGGTCGAGCTGTTCTGACAGGTCCGGCGCGGTCAGGTCGCAGAACACCACTTGTGCCATCGGCCAGTCCGGATTCGCGTCTGCCACCGACTGCACCCAGCGCGCCTCTGCCAGACCGTCCTCGGCGCCCACTTGGATATGCACCGATGCAATGACGCCTTCGGCCGCGGCCTCGGTGCGGAATCCCCCCAGCAGGTAATCCCGCTGGATCGGCGCGGGATTGCCAAAGAACCGTGTCACTCCCTTGGCCATCAGCCAAGGATAGTGAACCGCCCCGAGATCCCACAGGTGGTGATGCGCGTCGATCCACCCGGTCATGTGCGCGGCACCTCTGCCATCCGGGCGAGGATATCAACGCCCTGCTGGTTCCAGAAATGCAGCAGGTCGATGAATATCCAGTTCTCGGCGAGTTTATCCCCCTCGCGGCGGTAGATGTCGATCACCCGGAACTCCCCGGCCTTACCGGTGGCAGGCATGCCCATGAAGCCCCCGGTGGGGCGGGCGGTGAAATTCGGCCAGCCGAAGAAGCCGCCAAAACTGCCCTCGGCCAGACGGCAGATGTGATTGGTCTTGGAGCGGTCTGTGAAACCCGCACGGAACGGCCCCGAGTGCTGCTTGGCATAGCGTTCGATCGTATAGGTGGCGCCGATCCCCGCAGGGCCCCACCAGATCATGTCCTCGGCCCAGGTCCGGCGCAGCTCATCCTCCAGGCTCAACCCGCTTTTCCACTGCCCGAGGTCGGAGATCATTGCGTTAATTGTTGCCAGGGTCTTTTCGCCCTCCTCCGGCGGCTGTGGGTCGAACATCAGCCCGTCATGGGTCATCGGTCCGGGCTGCACCAGATGCGCGGCGGTCTGCGGCGGGAACGGCTGCAAGCCCGCCTGCATCATCAGATGCGGTATATCGAAGTACATCGCCGTTTCGGTGACCTTGCCATCTTCGACCTTGTTGAACTCGCAATAGCGCAGGAACGCCATCTTGCCGGTCGGGGCGATCCCCAGCCAGGGCGCATCGAACAGCCCCATCAGATGCCCCATCGAGACCACCCAGACCGAAGCGAACCCGTCCATCGCGTTGGCACCCGCCATGAAGATGTCCTCACGCCTCTGCATATTCTTCAGTGACCCGCGCAAGGGGGTCCAGAACACATCAGCGACCGCTTCGGCGCCCTGCTGCTCATGGAACGGATGGTAGCCGCGCCAGATATGATTCGAGGCGTAGTACCGCGCAAGCACCTCGCCTGCTTGCCCTGCCTTCGACCTGTCCAAATCGGTGTAAAGGTTTCGGATCACTTGCTTTTCCACTGAAAAATCAGTCATGAGAGGTTGCCCCTTGCATACGTGTGCAAAAAAGTCTTGCCAAAAAGTCATCTATAAGTCTACCCTCTTTGCATTCGTATGCAAAACGGCCGGTCACAGCCGGCAGAGGGGAAGCCATGGCCGAGATACAATTGCAGAATGTTGGCAAACGCTGGGGGTCGTTCGTCGGCGTCGACAACTTCGACCTGACCATTGCCGACAAGGAGTTCCTGGTGCTGCTGGGGCCTTCGGGCTGCGGCAAGACCACCACTATGCGGATGATCGCAGGGCTGGAGGAAGCCTCTGAGGGCGACATTCTGATCGACGGTCAGCGCGTCAACGACATGGAACCCAAGGACCGCGACGTGGCGATGGTATTCCAGTCCTACGCGCTCTACCCCAATATGAACGTCTACGAGAACATCCGTTTTCCGCTGAAGGTCCGCGGCATCGACCCCAAGACTCATGATGAGAAGGTCCGCCGCGCCTCGGCGATGGTGGAACTGGACGACTTTTTGCACCGCAAGCCGGCCGAACTCTCCGGCGGCCAGCGCCAGCGCGTTGCTTTGGCCCGCGCCATCGTGCGCGAACCCAATGTCTTCCTGATGGATGAGCCGCTGTCAAACCTCGATGCCAAGCTCCGCGTCTCCACCCGCGCCCAGATCAAGAACCTCAGCCACGAGCTGGCTGTGACAACGATCTACGTGACTCACGACCAGATCGAGGCGATGACCCTGGCCGACCGCGTCGTGGTGATGAAAAAGGGCGTGGTTCAGCAGGTGGGCTCACCGACCGAAATCTACGACCGGCCCGCCAATACCTTTGTCGCCAGCTTCATCGGCAACCCGGCGATGAACCTGATGGAGGGCGAGGTCCAGGGCGGCACCTTCCGCGCAAAGAACGTGGAAATCCCCGGGCTGAACGCCCCGAACGGACCGCTCACACTGGGTTTCCGGGCCGAGGACGCCAGCATCGCGGCACCCGGCGAAGGCCAGATCAACGCGCCGATCTACACGATGGAACTGCTGGGCGACGCAACGATGATCTCGGTGCGCGTGGGCGGGGCTCTGGTTTCGGTAAAGGCGGACAAGAATTTCCGGGCTGAAATCGGCCAGACGGTGTCGATCTCCGTGCCGCAGGGCATCTGCCACCTGTTTGACGGTCAAACCGGCGCGCGGCTCGGGGGCTGAGTGCCCCCGCCTGCCGGCGCTTCCGCCGCTGCGGTCCATCGAACGGGTCAAGCCGCCTGCATCCATTCCAGATAAAACAGGGAGAATAATATGTTACTGAAACGACTTGCCGCAGCATCGCTGTTTACCGGGCTGATGGGCTCGGCAGCTTTCGCGGCCAACTGCGGCCCCGAGGGCCAGTCGATCCGCATCCTGGCCAGCGACTTCCCGGCAATCCACGCCGTGGTCGGTGCAGCTGAAGCCAATTGCGCAGGCTCGGCGGAGGAGTTTTCCGCCAACCACACCACCGAAGCGCGCCAGATCATGAACGCGGCGCTGACGCCGAACCCGGCGGAATACACCTCGGTGATCCTCGCCAACGCCACGCTGACCCAGCTGATGAACGATGGGCTGGTCCGGCCGCTGAACGACCTGGTGGAAAAATACAAGGACAGCATCCCGCCGAATGTGCTGATCACCATCGACGGCAACGTGATGGCGGTTGCCTTCATGGCCAACTCGCAGCACCTGTTCTCGCGCAAGGATATCCTGGAGCAAGCGGGTGTAGACAGCATCCCCGCATCCTATGAGGAAGTGCTGGAGGCCGCAGAGAAGATCCGCGCCGCAGGCATCATGGAACATCCCATCGCGATGAACCTGCAGACCGGCTGGAACGTAGGCGAAGTCTTCAACATGATCTATCTCGGCCACGGCGGCGAGTTCTTCGCACCCGGCTCTGCCGAACCCTCGATCAACAATGAGCAGGGCATCGCCACGCTGGAAACCATGAAGGCGCTGGCCGAATACGCCCACCCGGACCACCTGACCCATGCCTCCAACGAGACCCAGGGCCTGTGGGAATCCGGCCAGGCGGCGCTGGCCGTCATGTGGGGCTCGCGCGGTGCGCCGATCCTGGATGACGAAGGCTCCACCGAGGAAGTGACCTCTAACACCGTCCTGTCCGCGGCCCCCACCGTCGGCGGCGGCTCGATCCCGGCGGCCACCCTGTGGTGGGATGGCATCTCCATTGCCTCCAATGTCTCTGATGAAGAAGCTGAGGCAACCTTCGCCGCGCTGATCAGCGGCCTGAACCCCGAAATGGTTGCGGAGAACAACGACGACGCGGTCTGGCTGCTGCCGGGTTTTGAACCCGGACCGGCAGCAGCGGGCGTGGCCGGAACCGTGCAGGGCGGGGCCCGGCCCTATCCGATGATCCCGCAGATCGGCCTGCTGCACGCAGCACTCGGCTCCGAGCTCACCGACTTCCTGAAGGGTGGTGAAAGTGCCGAGCAGGCGCTGTCGGATGTCGAGACTGCCTACCGGACCTCGGCCAAGGAAGCCGGCTTCCTCAAGTAAACCTCCCCGACTGGAGGGGGCTTCCGGCCCCCTCTCTTTTCCCGGACTGAACACCGAGACCCACACCATGAAGCACCGCACATTTTTCTGGTTCATCCTGCCGACTCTTTCCGCGATGATCCTCTTCATCGCGCTGCCCATCGTCTCGGTTTTCCTCCAGTCGCTGTTTGTCGAGCACGAGCAGGTTCTGGTGGTTTCCGAGAGCTGCGGCCCGTTCGGCTGCACGCCCACCACCACTGTTGATACCGCGGCCACAGCCGCACTGCAGGAAGAGCAGCCCCTGGGCCGGTACAACGGGCTCAACACTTACATCAACCGCTCGCACCTGGCCTTCGTCGAGGTCGGCGAGGCCTGGCGCAGTACGGAAACTTTCGGCGCGTTCTGGAAACAGATCATCAACCTGCCCTTCTACCGCGCGCTAATTTTCACGCTGACTTACACGGCGGTGGTCACTCCGGTCGTTATCGCGCTTGGCCTGGCAATTGCAGTGGGCGTCAACAACCTGCCCCGCATCCTCAAGGGCCCGTCGATCTTCATCTCGCTGCTGCCGTTCCTTGTCACACCGCTTGTTGGCTCCCTGATCCTGTTCTGGATGGTCGACAGCGACGGCGTCATCGGCGCCACCATCCAGCGCATCTTCAACGATCCCTCGCTGAGCCTGAAGGCTTCCACCGCGCTCACCTGGACCATGCTGATTGTCTATGGCGTCTGGCACACCCTGCCGTTCAGCTTCATCACCTTTTACGCAGGCCTCCAGACTGTGCCCGAGGACACCATGGAGGCGGCGATGATTGACGGCGCGTCGAAGTGGCAGCGCATGATCCATGTGGTCGTGCCGCATCTGGCACCGCTGATGTCCTTCGTGACGCTGATGCTTTTGATGGACAACTTCCGCGTCTTCGAGCCGATCGTCAGCTTCAAGGCCGAGGCCCACGCCACCTCGCTCAGCTGGATCATCTACAACGACCTGCGCGAAAGCGGCAATCCGCTCTACGGCTCGGCCGGGGCGACCTCGATGATGACCATCATCGGCGTGGTCATCCTGCTGACCCCGGTGCTGATCCGCACCTGGCGCGACTTTTCCCGCAAAGCACACTGAGGGCACGATCATGGCAACCAATGCACAATCCTCAATCGCAGTCCCGGCAGTGAACCCGAAATCCCGCTCCCGCGTCCCTCTGCTCACGGTGGTTTCGCTGGCGCTCGTGGCGCTCTGGCTGATCATCGCGGCTTTCCCCTTCTTCTGGACCTTCTGGGGCAGCTTCAAGGTGCAGTCGGACTTCTTCTCCAAGACCGACTGGCAGAACGCCATCTACGGGGTCAACACGATCCGGCAGACCGGCAGCGCCTTCACGCTCGAAGGCTACCAGGGCGCCTGGGTGGACGAGGAATTCTGGCGCAACGTCATCAACTCCGGGATCGTGGTGTTCTTCACCGTGGTGATTTCACTCACCTTCGGCACTCTGGGAGGCTACGCCCTCGCCCGCTCCGGCCGCCGCTATGCCTTCTGGCTCCTGATGGCCGCGCTGGTGTTCCGCGCCATGCCGCATATCACCCTGGTTTCGGGCTACCTGCTGCCGTTCTTCGAGTGGAACATCTGGGGCATCCTGCCGACCACAATCATCGTGCTGGTGGCAATCAACCAGCCTTTCACCCTGTGGATGCTGCACTCCTTCTTCCTCAACATCCCCAAGGACATGGACGAAAGCGCCATGGTCGACGGCTGCACCCGCTTCCAGGCCTTCCGCCACGTGATTATTCCGGTGATGTGGCCCGGCGTCATCACCACCGGCCTGTTCAGCTTCCTGCTCGCCTACAACGACTTCGCGGTGACCGCGATGCTGCTCAGCTCGGAAAACGAGACCATCATCCCCGCGATCAACAGCTTCCTCGGGACCACTCAGGTCGAGGGCAAGGTGATGTATGCGGTCGCTGCCGTGGTCTCTGCCACTGCCCCGCTGTTCGTGTTGATCCTGTTCTTCCAGCGACAGATCGTCAGCGGGCTGACCGCAGGCGCGGTGAAGGGCTGATGAGCAGCGCCGCAAGACATAATGCCGTTGCGCGCCACCCGGCGCTCAACCGGATGCCAAGGGATTTTCTGACAGACGGCCGTCTCCTCCTCGTCTGATCACATCATCCCTTGGCAACAAATTAAGGAACAGAGCATGAAAGGCTCCCGCCCCGAACAAGCCGTGCTGACCAAAGACACGGACATGAGCAAGACTGAAGAAACCCGCCGCGTGATCGAAAACATGGTGGACGGGCTGAACGACCACCGGATCAGCGACATCGGCGAATTCTTCTCCGAAGGCTTCCGCTGGATGGGCAACCAGGGCTGCGGCACCAAGACCGGGCTGAAGGAATTCCAGGACAACTGGCAGCGCCCGTTCCAGGCTGCCTTCTCTGACAAGGTCTGCATCGACGAAGCCCGCCTCTATATGGGCGAATGGGCCGCCGCCTTCGGCCGCCAGGAGGCCACTCACTCCGGCACGTTCCTAGGCATCGAACCCACCGGCAAGCGAGTCGAGATCCGCTACATGGACTTCTGGAAAGTCGTCGACGGCAAGATCGTCGACAACTGGGTGAACGTCGATTTTGCCCATGTAGCCGCTCAGCTCGGCGTTGACCTGTTCAACGGCGAAGGCTGGGAAGCATTTGACCGCGGCGAGAAAGTGCCGCCGCGCCCCGAAAACTGAGGACCTGACCATGACCATCGAATACCTGAAACGCGGCAAGCCTGAAGCGGACCGTGCCGAGGACGACGCCAAGACCCGCGCCGTGGTCGAAGCGACGCTGAAGGATATCGAAACCCGCGGCGATGCCGCCGTGCGGGAGCTGTCCGAGAAATTCGACAACTACAGCCCCGAAAGCTTCCGCCTCAGCCAGCCGGAAATCGACGCGCTGATCGCCTCGCTGAGCGAGCGCGAGCTGGAGGATATCAAATTCGCGCAGAAGCAGGTGATGAATTTCGCCCAGGCGCAGCGCGATTCCATGCTGGACATCGAGGTGGAGACACTGCCCGGTGTCATCCTCGGCCACAAGAACATCCCCGTCCAATCGGTCGGCTGCTACGTGCCCGGCGGCAAGTTCCCGATGGTGGCTTCGGCGCATATGTCCGTCGCCACCGCCAAGGTCGCGGGCGTGCCGCGCATCATCGCCTGCACCCCGCCTTTCAACGGCAAGCCCAACGCCGCTGTGATTGCCGCGATGCACTTGGGCGGTGCCCATGAGATCTACGTGATGGGCGGCATCCAGGCGATTGGCGCAATGGCGATCGGCACCGAAACGATCGATCCTGTCCACATGCTCGTCGGCCCCGGCAACGCCTTTGTGGCGGAGGCCAAGCGCCAGCTGTTCGGCCGCGTCGGCATCGACCTCTTTGCCGGCCCGACCGAGACCATGGTGATCGCGGACGAGACCGCCGCAGACGCCGAGCTCTGCGCCACCGACCTCTTGGGCCAGGCCGAGCACGGTTACAACTCCCCCTGCGTGCTGCTGACCAACTCGCGCAAGCTGGCCGAGGAGACGCTGAGCGAGATCGACCGGCTGCTGGACATCCTGCCGACCGCCGGCACCGCCAAGGTGTCGTGGGAGGAATACGGCGAGGTGATCGTCTGCGACACCTATGAGGAGATGCTCCAGGTCGCCGATGACATTGCCTCCGAGCATGTGCAGGTTATGACGGACCGCGACGAATGGTTTCTGGAAAACATGACCTGCTACGGCGCGCTGTTCCTCGGCCCGCGTACCAATGTCTCCAACGGCGACAAGGTCATCGGCACCAACCACACCCTGCCGACCAAGAAGGCGGGGCGCTACACCGGCGGTCTCTGGGTGGGCAAGTTCCTGAAAACCCACAGCTATCAGAAGGTCACCACCGACGAGGCCGCCACCATGATCGGCGAATACGGCTCGCGCCTGTGCATGCTCGAAGGCTTCGTCGGCCACGCCGAGCAGTGCAACATCCGCGTCCGCCGCTACGGCGGCAAGAATGTGCCTTACGGGACCGCTGCAGAATGACCACCGATATTCACACCCGGAACAAGGCGCTGATCGCCCCGATGCGGGACGCGATGCGCGACTTCACCGAAAAAGGCGTGCGCGCCGCGCTGGAGGAACTGATCGCGCCGGACGCGGTGGTGCATATGTGCCACCCGTTCGGCGACCTGACCGGCTCCGCAGAACTCTATGAAACCTGCTACGCCCCGTTGTTGCACGCCATGCCGGACCTGGAGCGCCGCGACTGGATCGTCATGGGTGGCCGTACCGAGCACGGCGGCGACTGGATCGGCTGCGGCGGCCACTACTTTGGCACCTTCGTGCGGCCCTGGCTGGACATCCCGCCGACCGGCCACCTCACCCACATGCGCTTCCACGAGTTCTACCGCTTCGAGGAAGGCCGCGTGGTGGAGATCCAGACCATCTGGGACATCCCCGAGGTGATGATGCAGGCGAAGGCCTGGCCGATGGCGCCCTCGCTCGGTCTGGAATTCTGCATCCCTGGCCCGGCAACGCATGACGGCATCGTCCCAGGCCCCTGGGACGAGGAGAAGTCGCAGGCCTCCTGCAGCCACATCGTCGACATGCTGACCCACTTGAAGAAGCACCCGAGCCAGGGCGGCCCGGAAGTGATGGAGATGCCGAAATTCTGGCATGAGCGGATGAACTGGTACGGCCCTGCCGGCATCGGCACCGGCCGCGGCATCGCAGGCTTCCGCAACTGGCACCAGATCCCGTTCCTGAACGGCATGCCCGACCGCGGCCAGTATCTGGGCGAGATCACCTATCACTTCTTCGGCGACGGTGAATACGCCGCGGTGACTGGCTGGCCGAACATGATCCAGACCATCACCCATGACGGCTGGATGGGCATCGCCCCCTCGGGCCAGCGCATCACCATGCGAAGCCTCGATTTCTGGAGGCTGGAGAACGGCAAGATCCGGGAAAACTGGGTCACGGTGGACATTCTGGACGCCTACCGGCAGTTGGGCGTAGATGTCTTTGCCCGCCTGCGCGAGTTCAACAAGGCCCGCGTGGCTGGCGAAATCCCCTTCCCTGTCAGCGAGGTTTGACATGCCCACCTTCCCCAGCACCCCCAGTTTCAGCCTAGAGGGCAAGCGCGCCCTGATTGCCGGCGCGTCTTCCGGCATCGGCACGGCCTGTGCCGTGGCCCTGGCGGAACGGGGTGCTGAGGTCACTCTTGCAGCGCGCCGCACTGACGCGCTGCAGGACATCGCAGCGGAAATGACCGCCCGCGGCTGGAAAGCCAGGGTGCTGAAACTGGATGTCGCCGATGTTGCGGCAACGGCGGAGGCGGTGGCCGCAAACGGCCCCTTCGACATCCTGGTCAACTCGGCAGGCCTTGCCCGCCACGGCAAGGCCACCGACACCTCGCCAGAGGATTTCGACGCGGTAATGCAAGTCAATGTCCGCGGCGCCTACTTTCTGACCCAAGCGGTGGCCAAGGGATTGCTGGCAGCCGGCCGCCCCGGCTCTCTCATCAACATCTCCAGCCAGATGGGCCACGTCGGCGGCCGCGAGCGCGCAGTCTACTGTGCCTCCAAATTCGCGGTCGAAGGCTTCACCAAGGCGATGGCGCTGGAGTTCGGCCCGGACAAGATCCGCGTCAACACGATCTGTCCGACTTTTATCCTCACCGATCTGACCCGGCCGACCTTTGACGACCCGGAAAAACGGGCCTGGATACTGGATAAAATCAAGCTCGGCCGCCCGGGAGAGATCGAAGACATCATGGGGGCCGCTGTCTACCTGGCCTCAGACGCCTCTGCCCTGGTGACCGGAACCGCGATGATGGTTGATGGAGGTTGGACGGCAGACTGATGGGAGCAAGCAAGGTCACCTCAATGGACGTCGCCCGCCTGGCGGGTGTCAGCCAATCTGCGGTCAGCCGGGTGTTCACCCCTGGCGCGTCCGCCTCTAAGAAAACGATCGAGAAAGTCCGCAAAGCGGCCGAGGAGCTCGGCTACCGGCCGAACGTGCTCGCCCGCGCAATGGTGTCCGGAAAAAGCGGCATCATCGGGCTGGTCGTTGCCTATCTGAACAACCAGTATTACCCCGAGGCACTCGAAAAACTGACCAACGCGCTGCAAGACCGCGGCTACCACGTTCTGGTCTTCCTGGCGTCGCACGCTGCGGGCAACATCGACCGCGTGGTCGAGGAGATCCTGGATTTCCAGGTCGACGGCATCATCGCGGCCTCGGTTGCGCTCTCCTCCGACCTCTCCGCCCGCTGCCAGACAGCCGGCGTGCCGATGGTGCTGTTCAACCGCGCGCAGGACGACCCGTCGATGTCGGCCGTGACCTCCGACAATATCGCCGGCGGGCGCAAGGCGGCGGAGTTCCTGCTGGCAGGCGGCCACGAGAAAATCGGCTATATCGCCGGCTGGGAGGGCGCCTCGACCCAGCGCGACCGGGAGGCCGGCTTTACCGCCGAACTGGGCGCCGCCGGCAAGACGCTGCATGCCCGCGAGGTCGGCAATTTCGTCACCGAAGAAGCCCAGGCCGCCACCCGCCGCATGTTTGCAAACGACCCGCCGGATGCGGTCTTTGTGGCCAATGACCACATGGCCATCGCCGTGATGGACACCCTGCGCTTCGAGCTCGGCCTCAGTGTGCCGGACGACGTTTCCGTCATTGGCTACGACGATGTCACCGTTGCCTCCTGGCCCACTTACAACCTCACAACCGTGCGGCAGCCTGCCAACCGCATGGTGGCGGAAACCGTCGATATTCTCCTCGCCAAGATCGAAGGCCCCGACGCCGGGCCGCGCCGGGTCGAGATCGACGGCCCTCTTATCGTTCGCGGCTCGGCCCGCATACCTGAAGGATGGAAGACATGAAGGGATTTGACCCTAAATTCAAGGATTTCCCCGATTACATCATTGGCATTACCAAGGAAATCTGGGAAGATCGCGGCATCTCCACGCTGCATGATTACTACGCGCCCGATATCGTCGTGCGTTCGCCGGCTTCGGTTGTTGTCGGCAATCAGGGCGTGATCGCCGCCACCATGGCAACCCTGGCCGAATTCCCCGACCGCACCCTTCTGGGCGAGGACGTGATCTGGTCCGGTACGCCCGAGGAGGGCATGCTGTCCTCGCACCGGCTGCTCTCAACCGCGACGCACCTGGGCGACGGGGTCTACGGCAAGGCAACCGGCAAGAAGCTCACCTACCGCATCCTGGCCGACTGTCACGCGATCAACAACCAGATCAATGATGAATGGCTGATCCGCGACCAGGGTGCCATCGTGCGCCAGATGGGCTGGGACCCCAAGGAATACGCCCGCGATCTGATCGCGCGCGAGGGCGGCCCCGAGGCTTGCGTGCAGCCCTATACCCCCGCCAACGAGCAACCCGGCCCTTACAAAGGCAACGGCAACGACAATGAATGGGGCCAGAAATACGCCGATATCCTGACGCGGATCATGAATGCCGACATGCGCGCGATTGAATCCGAATACGACCGTGCAGTGCAGTCGGAATATCCCGGTGGTATCACCGGCCACAGCTGGGGTCCGGTGGACCGCTTCTGGATGGGGCTGCGCGCCTCCTTCCCGAACGCCGAGTTCAAGATCCACCACCAGATCGGCCGCGACGATCCAATGATGCCGCCCCGCGCTGCGTTGCGCTGGACGCTGCATGGCAAGCACGACGGCTGGGGCGTCTTCGGCAAACCGACCGGCGCCGAGGTCTTCGTGCTGGGCGCCAGCCACGCCGAATTCGGCCCCTGGGGACTGCGCCGCGAATACGCACTGTTTGACGAAACCTCGGTCTGGAAACAGATCCTGCTGCAGACCGGCGATCTCTGAATGCGGCCCGGTGCCTCTCCTCTGAACGCCAGTCAGGCGGCCCGGCGGTATCACGCCCACCGCGCCAGCCTGCGCGCACGGCGGCTGAACAACCACCCGCCCGGTTGCGGGCGCTGACTCAGCCGTTTCAAACCAGATTTCAAGAGGATACGAGATATGAGCACCATCCAAGAACGCATCGTCCGCTACGGCGAATTGAAACCCTGTAAGACCGCCTTCATCGACGCCCACACCCCGGGCTCCGACCAGAAGGAAAACTTCACCATCATCGGCGGTGGCGTCAGTGAAAGCCCGGACCAGCATGTCCACATCACCGACAAGATCGGCTTCAACATCGGCGCCGCGGGCCAGCCGCCGAAATGCCGCAACTCGCTGCACAGCCACACCACCGCCGAAGTGTTCTTTGTCGCCAAGGGCCGCTGGCGCTTCTTCTGGGGCCGCTACGGAACTGCGGGTGAGTTCATCGCCGAGGAAGGCGATATCTTCAACATCCCCACCGGCATCTTCCGCGGCTTTGAAAACGTCGGCCAGGACTACGGCATGATCATGTCGATCCTTGGCGGTGACGATGCCGGCGGCGGCGTCACCTGGGCGCCGCAGGTGATCCAGGACGCGCAGGCCCACGGCCTGATGCTGGGTAACAATGGCGTGCTGTATGACAGCAAGAAGGGCCAGGAACTGCCGCACAACGTGCAACCGATGCCGGTGCTGACCGAAGAGCAGCTGAAGGCCTACCCCGAGGTCCCGGTCGAGGACGTCGTTGGCAAATACGTCGCCCGCTACTGGGACCTGATGGCGCTGGCGGCGGACAAACCTGCTGTGGTTATCGGCGAGAACGGCCTGATCAAGGACAAGCCGGGCTTTGAGGTCGATTTCCTGGCCCGCGGCTCTGCCGTGGCGGATCAGGTCAAGGCGGAAAAGCCGGTGGTTCTGATGCCCGCCAGCGGCCATTGGCGGATCACCATCGACGAGGTCGAGACCACCCTGTCCAACGGCGACACCGCGCTGGTGCTGCCTGGCGAAAGCTACAGCGCCGAACCGTCGATGACCGGGAACGCGGGCCTCTACCGCATCACCGCAACCGACGATCCTGCCGGCGCCACCTGGCAGGGCTGATGACCGAAATTCCTCCTGTGCGGCGCCGTCCGCTGCACAGGGGGTGTACAGGGAGTGTACGCATGGCACCGCCCTGAAATTAGGGAGATTGGATGATGGTCAAGACAACCCATGTAGGCTCGCTGCCCCGGACCCGGGAAGTCGTGGATTTCATCTTCGCCCGCGAGCGGAAGGAGCCTTTTGACCAAGCGGAATTCGACGCCTGCATGTCGGCTGCCGTTTCTGAAACTGTCCGCAAACAGGTTGCCGCGGGGGTAGATATCGTCAGCGACGGCGAGAGCTCCAAGATCTCCTATGCCACCTACGTCAAGGACCGCTACACCGGCTTTTCCGGCGACAGCCCGCGCAATGCGCCTGCCGATCTGAAGATGTTTCCGGGCTTCCTGCAACGGCTGGCAGACGACGGCGGCACGCCGCAATATGCCCGCCCCATGTGTACCAGCGACGTGCGCTCCAAGGGCCAGGCTGAGCTGGAAAAGGACATCGCCAACCTCAAGACTGCCATGGCAGAGCACGGCATGGAACGCGGCTTCATAAACGCGGCGTCGCCCGGGGTCATCTCGCTGTTTTTGCAGAACGATTTCTATCCCACACGCGAGGCGTACCTGGCCGCGCTGGCCGATGCGATGAAGGCTGAATATGAGACCATCGTGGCCGCCGGGCTGGATCTGCAGCTGGACTGCCCCGACCTGGCACTGTCGCGGCACATGCTGTTCAATGACTTGTCCGACGCGGAGTTCATCAAGATCGCAGACATGCATGTGGAGGCGTTGAACCACGCGCTGCAAAACGTGCCGCAGGAGCGCGTCCGGGTGCATATCTGCTGGGGCAACTACGAAGGCCCGCATTGCTGTGACATTCCGATGGACACAGTGTTCACCACTCTGATGAACACCAAATCGCGCTATGTTCTGTTTGAAACCTCCAATCCGCGCCACGCCCATGAATGGACCGTGTTCCACGACCGCAAGGCAGAGATCCCGGAGGACAAGGTGCTGGTGCCCGGCGTGGTAGATACTACCACCAATTTTGTAGAACACCCGGAACTGGTCGCGCAGCGCATTGAAAGATTTACCGAAATCGTCGGCTCTGACCGGGTGATCGCGGGCTCGGACTGCGGCTTTGGTACCTTTGCAGGCTTTGGCGCAGTGGACCCGGACATCGCCTATGCCAAGCTCGCCGCACTGTCGGAGGGGGCACGGCGCGTCAAATGACACCGCTTGTCCTGATCCCCGGTATGATGTGCGATGCGCGGCTGTTCAACCCGCAGATTGCGGCGCTGTCCGGCAGCGTTCCGATCGTGACCGCGCCAATCGGCGGTCATGGCACAATGGTGGCGCTGGCAGCGGAGCTGCTCTCTTACGCGCCGCCGCGCTTTGCACTGGCGGGCCTGTCGATGGGCGGCATCCTGGCGATGGAAATCCTCCGCCAGGCGCCAGAGCGGATCGCAGGCTTGGCGCTGATGGACACCAACCCGCTAGCCGAAAGGGATGAGGTCAAGGCCCGCCGCGCGCCGCAGATCGAAGCCGTCCGCCAAGGCGGGCTGCGCCGGGTGATGGCCGAGGAGATGAAGCCGAACTACTTGACGGAAGGGCCCAACCGGGCCGCGATCCTTGATCTGTGCATGGACATGGCCTTGGATCTGGGTCCGGACGTTTTCATCAATCAGTCCACAGCCTTGCGCGACCGCATCGACCAATGCGAAACGCTGCGCGCCTTCACCGGCCCGGCGCTGGTGCTGTGCGGTCGCGACGACATCCCCTGCCCCGTCACCCGGCATGAGCTGATGCACGAATTGATGCCGCAAAGCCGGCTGGAAATCATCGGAAACGCCGGCCATCTGCCGGTTCTGGAACAACCTGAACAAACCACGGCGGCACTGAACCGCTGGCTGGAGACGATATGAAACCATCGCTGCTAAACCTGCTGAATAAGGTCGACACGCCCACCGTCTGCAACGCCATCGAAGTGGCTGAGGGAAAGCGCGGTTTCAACGCCTTCACCCGCGGCACCATGCTGTGTTCGGACCCGGATGCCGGCGCCATGGTGGGCTATGCCCGCACCGCCAAGATTGCCGCGGTGAACCCGCCGGAAGAACCGCCCGAAGTGATCCGCAAGCGCCGCATGGACTACTACCGGCACATGGCTCTCGGCACCGGGCCTTCGATCACCGTGGTCGAGGATCTGGACTTCCCCCATTGCATCGGCGCCTACTGGGGCGAGATCAACACCACCGTGCATAAAGGCTTCGGCATCAACGGCGCGCTGACCAACGGCGTGATGCGGGATCTGGGCGATCTGCCCGAGGGCTTCCCGGTTGTTGCTGGCTCCATTGGCCCCAGCCACGGGTTCGTACACGTCAAGGAAGTCGGAACACCCGTCAACATCTTCGGCCTGGAAATCAATGACGGCGATCTGGTGCATGCGGACCGTCACGGCGCACTGGTGATCCCCCCAAAGGTGTTGGGTGATCTCGAACAGGCCATCCTCAATCTGCTCGAAACAGAGAAACTGATCCTGAAGCCTGCGCGCAAGCCTGGGTTCGACTTCGACGCATTCGAGGAAGCATGGCAAGCGTTTGAAGCGGCCAGGACTTAGGTTAGGACCCATTAATCCTGCACCATTGGTTTCGCCGCTTTAGACTTGGCTGCGTAACAACTACTGGCCGTAGAACGAGCGGTCCGCGGAGGCCGTTTCTGACCTTGGAGTTGTTGAGCAGGCAGCGAGGTCTATGGCTGGGCTCATTGGAGTAAGGCACCTTCCGCGTTTAATCGCGATGGTACCACACAGCTGCGCTGTGACCAGCTTGGCCTGATTTGGTCCCATTGCCGCAGTCTGAATTTAGTGTGCGAGCACGGCCTTTTCGAAACGGGGAGTGATGCCAAATTGCCTCTTGTAGTGTTTCGAGAAGTGGCTGACCGATGAGAAACCGCAGGCAGTCGCGACATCGATCACGCGCATCTGCGTTTGCTGCAAAAGCGCGCGCGCTCTCTCGAGCCTGAGAACCGTCATATAACTCTTTGGGCTGTTTCCCAAATGCTGGCTGAAAAGCCTTTCGAGCTGCCGCGTCGAAATACCAACCTGTTCAGCGATGATTGACGGCGAAACAGGATCCTCCAAGCATTCCTGCATATAGCCTATTGCCTTTGACAGTTTTTCATTCCTGAATTCGACGCGCCGGAGACTGGCCACAACCTGGCGACTGCTCCCATCCCGAACAGATGCGCTGAGGAGTTGATCAGCGACTTGAGTGGAGGCTTCCGGGCCGGCCTTCTGACAGATCAGCGCGGAAAAGAGATCCAGAGTGGCAACGCCGCCACCACATGAGACGACGTTGGCAGTTTCTTCAAAAATCGTGCAGACAGGATCCAGTTCAAGAAAGCTCTCTTGAAAAATGGGTTTCATTCTCCAGTGCGAGCTGATGCGCCCCTCTTTTGCGATGCCAATTCGAGCGAGAAACAGTGCTCCGCCTCCCAGTCCGCAAAGTTGCGCCCCAATTCTTGCCGCTTGCCGCAACCAAGCCGCGGTTCTGCCAGACTTGGGGTAATTTTGGGAATTGAAGGCGCAACAAATAACGATGCAATCTTCGCGGCGCACATCAGGCAAAGCACTGTCAACTGCTGCATTCAGTCCCGAAGAAGAAATGACACTGTCACCCGTTTCGCTGACAATTTTCCACTGAAAAAGCGTCTTTCCAGATGTTTCGTTTGCGGCGGCCAAAGAGTCGATTCCGGATCCCAAGTCCAAAGCTGAGAACCCGGGCATCAGCAAGAAAACGAAACGGTTCAATTCAACCGGCTCACATCGGTCCGAGCCTATTTTTTTCTCTGGCCGCCCCATAGTCCTAACCCCGAATTAGGAACGCATATTTGCGCCGTTGGCGTCGTAGGCCGGCCCTGCCAAGACCAGCGCATCGTAAAGGTTGCCAAGGATCTCCACCTGAAGCTTCGTTCCGTGAGCCGCGAACTCGGCCGCAACGTAGCCCATGGCCATCGACTTTCCGACATGATGTGCATAGCCGCCCGAACTGACGTAACCGACCGGCTCACCATCTTTGAAGATCGCCTCATCATGGGCCACGTCGATCCCCTCAACGTCGATCGTCATCGTCACCAGTTTCTGGGAAACGCCGCCTTCGCGGGCCTTCAGCGTTGCCTCCTTGCCGACAAACTCCTTTTGCCAGTTGATGAAGACATCCATCCCGGATTCGACCGCGTCAAAGTCGGGACGGTATTCCATCGTCCAGACACCCCAGCCCTTTTCGAGCCGCATCGATAGCAGTGCGCGTGCGCCGTACCAGCGATAGCCCAGATCCGCGCCGGCCTCTTCGATGGCGTCTGCCAGGCGCATCAGGTACTGCGGCTTGCAGTAGATCTCATAACCCAGTTCACCGGAGAAACTGATCCGGTTGATAATCACCGGCACGCCGCCGACAAAAGTCTGGCGCAGGTCGCGGAACTTGAAGGCTTCGGCTGAAACATCGTCGCGCGTGATCCGGGCAAGCAGTTCCCGCGATTTCGGGCCTGACAGGGCGATGCCGTGCCAGTCGTCCGAAACATTGGCATAGGAAATGCCTGCGGGCAGGTCTTTTTCGAACCAGCGGCGGTGCGCCTCCTGCATCGCGCCAGAACCGAACAGCATAAAGTGATCCTCGGCCAGACAAGCCACGGTCAGGTCTCCGTAAAGCTTGCCCTTCGGTGTTAGCATCGGTGTCAGCGCCAGGCGTCCGGGTTTGGGGACAAAACCGGCCAGGATATGGTTCAGGTATTCGCGAACGCCCTCGCCCTTGAACTCATGCTTGGCAAAGTTGGCAATCTCGATGCCGCCGACAGCTTCGCGCACGGCCTTGATTTCCCGCGCGACATAGTCGTGCGACCGGTTGCGCTCGAAGGATGGAACCTCATGCGCATCCTCGGGACCGTCGGCAAACCACAGCACATGTTCCAAGCCGAACCCCTGGTCCATCACCGCCCCCTTGGCGATCATGCGGTCATAGAGCGCAGTTGTCTTTTGCTTGCGGCCCTTGGGCAGGGTTTCGTTCGGGAAGGTCATCACGAAGCGGCGTTCGTAGTTCTCCGACGACTTGATGGTGCCCCAGTCAGGTGTCGCGAACTCGCCAAACCGTGCTACGTCCATCGCCCAGACATCGATGGAGGGTTCGCCGTCGATCATCCACTCCGCCAAGGTCAGGCCCACGCCGCCGCCCTGGCAGAAGCCCGCCATGACACCAACAGCCACCCAGTAGTTCTTCATGCCCGGAACAGGACCAATCAGCGGGTTGCCGTCTGGACCAAACGTGAACGGGCCGTTGATCACATCCTTGATGCCGGCATTGGCCATCGCCGGGAGACGTTCGAATGCGGTTTCCAGGCGGTCTGCCACTCGGTCCAGATCCGGCGGCAGCAGTTCATGGCCGAAGTCCCAGGGCGTCCCGCCGACTTTCCACGGGGTCGCCTGGGCCTCGTAGGTGCCCAGCAGCATGCCCTGCCCTTCCTGGCGGCAATAGACGTTGGCCTCGAAGTCGATCCCGTGCGGCAGTTGCTGACCGAAGTTCACAACTTCATCCATGCGCTCAGTGATCAGGTAATGGTGCTCCATCGGCTGAACCGGCAATTGAATGCCCGCCATATGACCCACCTCACGCGCCCACAGACCGCCGCAGTTCACGACATGCTCTGCGTTGATCGTGCCCTTGGGGGTGACGATGTCCCAGCTGCCGTCCGGGCGCTGCGTCATACCGGTTGCGCCGCAGTGGGTGAAATACTGTGCGCCATGCGCCTTGGCCGCCTTGGCAAAAGCATATGTCGTGCCTGACGGGTCCAGATGGCCGTCCTGCGCATCCCACAGAACCGCGTGATAGTGGTCCGGATCGATCAGCGGGTGACGCTCGGCCAGTTCTTTGGGCGAGATGAATTCCTGATCCAGGCCCATGTAACGCGCCTTCGAACGCTCGCCCTTTAGGTAGTCATACCATTCCTTGGTGGAAGCAGCGTAGAAACCACCGGTCTGATGCAAACCGACGGATTGGCCAGACAGTTCCTCGATTTCTTTATAAAGGTTGATCGTATATGACTGCAGGCGCGAGATGTTAGGGTCAGAGCTGATGGTATGGATGCCCCCGGCCGCGTGCCAGGAGGAACCGGATGTCAGCTCGTCACGCTCAAGCAGCACCGCATCTTTCCAGCCAAATTTTGCAAGGTGGAACAGGATTGAGCAGCCAACAACGCCGCCGCCAATAACAACGACTTTGGCGTGGGACGGAAGTTTCTTGCCGCCTGTGGTCTCTTCGGTCTGAATAGTAGGCATGTTTCGTTCATCCTCAGGGATTCAGCTCTCATAGCGCCAGGGAATAGGGTGCGCGCACCCCGTTTGGATTCCAGGCCATCTCTGAATGAAAGCGGGGTTTCTGATTGTTAATGAATTGCGGGTCGGCAGCGCGATCACGTCCTTTGCGACCCGCGAACCGATCCCGTAAGCGTTAGAAGTCCGTCGCTGCGCCACCCTCGGCCTTGCGCTTGGCGACAAAAGCGTCCAACTCGTCTCGGATCGCCGGATCCAGGACCGGAGCCTCGTATGAGGCAAGCCGCTTCTTCCACTCCGCGTTTGCACGCTCGATCGCAATCGGCGATCCAGCCTCTTGCCAGGTTTCAAAGTTACGCCAATCGCTCAGGATTGGTGAATAGAAGGCATCGCGGTAACGCGCCTGGGTGTGTTCAGTGCCAAAGAAGTGGCCCGCCGGCCCGACCTCATTAATGGCTTCCAGCGCCAGATCGTCAATGCTGGTCGAAACCGGTTGCAGGAATTCTGAAATCATCTGCAGCAGGTCGATATCGAGGATCACCTTCTCATACGAGCAGCACAGGCCCCCTTCGAGCCAGCCGGCCCCATGCATGAGCATGTTTGCGCCGCCATTGATGGCGCCCCAAAGCGAGAAAACCGCCTCATATGCAGCCTGCGAGTCGACCGTATTGGCCGCGCATACATTCGATGAGCGATAAGGAATGCCATAGCGCCGCGCCAGCTGGCCGCCGATATGCTGCGCCTTCATGTATTCCGGCGTGCCAAACGCCGGTGAGCCGGTCTTCATGTCCACATTGGACGTGAAACCGCCATACATCACCGGCGCGCCCGGGCGCACCATCTGGGTAAAGGCCACCCCCGCCAATGCCTCGGCATTCTGCAATGTCACGGCCCCGGCAATCGTAACCGGCGCCATTGCCCCGGCCAGCGTGAAGGGTGTGATCACGACAGGCTGGCCCATCTCGGACAAAGCCATCACCCCCTGCATCATCGGAATATCGAGCTGCAGAGGAGAGTTCGTGTTGATGATCGAGAACATACACGCCTGATCACGCATCTGCTCGTGTGTCAGACCATGGGCAATCCGTGTCATCTCGATCGCATCGGACACACGCTCCTCGCCTAGCGAGTAGATACAATACGCCTTGTCGGTCAGCGTGATGTAATCCTGGATGCAATCAAGATGGCGGACAGAGGCGTGAATATCGACAGGTTCGACAGGATACCCGCCGGTCACGTTCAGCACATTGTGCATCTGGGCCAATCGCAGGAAATTGCGATAGTCTTCCTGATTGCCAGCACGCCGTCCCCGGTCCGTATCAGAGCAATTCGGCGCACTTGCCATCATGTTGAAAACAATATTGTTCCCACCCATAACAACGTTGTGCTGGGGGTTGCGCGCGTGCAGCGTGAACTCCGACGGAGCACTTGCAACGGCTTGGTTAATCAGATCCGGATCGAAGCGCACGCGCACTTCGCCATCCCTGACATCTGCACCCGCCTTTTTCATCACGGCGCGCGCGTCATCGTGCAAAACGTCCAAGCCGGTTTCTGAAAGCAGTTTCAGGGATGCCTGGTGAATATGTTCGACCTGATCATCCGAAATGAGCTCAACGGCCGGATAAGGACGCTTAAGCTGGGTGAAGGGCCGCTGCACGATTGCTGGGGCCGGCGCCCCGCCATCACGGCGGCGTCCGCGGCGTCCGCGCGCTCCTTGGGACAGTTGATCAGTAGACATCCAATAGCACCTTCATGGCCGGAATTGAGCTTGAGAACGAGAGGCTTGGGTTCAAGCCCTCAAGTCCGTTTCTGCGGGTGGAAGCTGGATGAAGAACCAAGCCGCAGGCCGCCGCTCAAACTTGCGGAGGCTGGCGGGCTTGCCGGCCCGCCAGAGCCCGGAGGCACCAGACGAAGGTTCTTTTTATGTTTTCCAATATACCGCATTGAATCCGATATATAGGAATAATGCAAAGATTCGGTCAAGCCCTTCTGCGGCCCTCCCCTCAAACTGACGCGGTCGGCTCCTGATACTGAGTCGGCTGGGCCACGAGAAGGATCGCCTCCGTTTCCCCGTCCGCCTCGTTGCTAATGCGATGGTTGCAGTCACTGCGGTACCGCAGTGTGTCACCAGCCTCAGCCCGGACAGTACGATCACCAACCGTTACCGACAGTGACCCAGACAAGCAGGTCAGGTGTTCAAAGGTGCCAGGGGCATGAGGCTTTGAATCTAGCTCTGCTCCAGGCTTCATGTGCAGCCTGTGCCATTCAACAGGAAGAACCGTTCGCCGCGGACTGAGCATATACAACTCACATTTCCCATCCGCGCTGCGCCGCATTGGCGTGGAATAGTGATGAAGATGCTCAATTGGCTCCTCTTTACCAGGCCCGCTTTCCAGCAAGCTGAGATCGATCCCAAGCGCTTGAGAAAGAGCCCAGACGATGGAGAAGGTCGGGTTTGTGGCGCCCCGCTCAATGGCAGACAGCATTGACCGGGACACCCCGGTGCGCTCAGAGAGCCGCTCCAAAGTCAGGCCAAGCGACTTTCTGGCCTCCTTCATGATTTTTCCGATATCTGGAGTGGCTGCGTGTGTGTTCATTCTCAATATCCAATATATTAGATTTCTCTTTACTGACTGCTGAAGCCTTGCTAAGTCCACAATATTGGAAATCCAGGGGAATGCTATGCTCTACTCCAGCACTCGCGGGAACGCACCCGCTCGATCCCTCCGGGAATTGCTAAGCCGTGGCACTGCTGAGGATGGCGGTCTTTACGTGCCCGGGACCTGGCCCGAACTCACACCCGGCGAACTGACTACGCTGGGCGGGCAGCCCTACGACCAGATTGCATCGGATGTTCTGGCGCTGTTTGGCGGAGCCGAGTGGCAGAAGGGCGATTTCACCGCAGGCATAAGACATGCACTGGCCGGTTTTGAACGCAATGATGGCCCGCCCCTGACCCGCCTGAATGACCAGCTATGGAGCATGGAGCTATTCCATGGTCCCACACTCGCCTTCAAGGATTACGCCCTCGCTCCTCTGGCGGAAGCGATCGACCGGGAACTCGCACTCACCGGGAAACGGGCTACAGTACTCTGCGCAACGTCCGGAGATACCGGCGCAGCTACGGCTAACGCCTTTGCGGGGCGTTCGCGCGCCAATGCAGTAATTCTGTTTCCGGAGGGCCGCGTATCTGACGTGCAGCGCAAGCAGATGACCTGCCTGGGAGCGGAAAATGTCCAGGCCATCAGCGTCCGGGGAGACTTCGATGACTGTCAAAGCATAGTCAAAAGCCTGTATCAGAGCGAAGCTTCCAAAGAATATAGCTACACGGCTGTTAATTCGATCAACCTGGCCCGGATCCTCCTTCAGACGTCCTATTACATTTACGCCTCGGTGAAGATCCACAACGATTGCGGCCAGCCTGTGAACTTTGCTGTGCCGAGCGGAAATTTTGGCAATATCTTTGCGGGCTATATCGCGAAGCAAATGGGTGCTCCCATCGGAAAGCTGATCGTCACCTCAAACGAGAATGACGTCCTTCCCCGGCTGTTCGACACTGGACGGATGTCGAAAGCCGAGACCATTCCAACAATCTCACCTAGCATGGACATTCAGGTTTCAAGCAACTTTGAACGCATGCTGTGGCTTTTGAAAGGACGCGACGGGAACGCAACGCGCGATATGCAAAAACAGCTGGCTGAACAGTCTTACTACGAACTCACCCAAGCCGAGCGTTCCGCACTGACCGAGAACTTCGGAGCGATGAAATGCGGCAAGGGCGACGCCTTGGACACCATGCGCCAGCTCCACAAGCAGTTCGGCAAGATCATTTGCCCGCATTCAGCAACCGGATATTTCGCGGCAGATCAGCTGAAGGCAACGCTTGACGGTCCCATTGTTGTCGCTGAAACAGCCCATCCGGCAAAATTCCCGACGGCTGTCAAAGAAGCGCTCGGCACACTTCCGGATACGCCTGCGCGGCTGATGGACCTGTTTGCCCGTGAAGAGGAGTTCGCAACCGTCGATCCGACGGTTGAAGCGGTGCAAAGCGTGATCGACGGAAAATTCGGAACGCCATGAAACTGACGTGCTTGCCCCCGGAGGTTCAATCTCTTCTGAATGAACCGCGTGACATCCTCTTGATCGGGATGTCGGGAATCGGAAAAACGCTCCTTTCGAGCTATTTGAACCAATCCGGGGCGTGGCACTATGTGTCGATAGACACCCAAATCCAAGAGCGGTATTTGCGCGAGCAGATTCTTGATGCCTTCAATGCCGAGGTCAGCAAGGGTGCAATGCTGTCCAAGCTGAAAGAACTGGGCATTCTCAGCCTGGACAATGAATTGTGCAAGGACACGCTTGCGCCTTTGACGTCCTATTTGGGGATGCCCGGCAACCCGGACAAAGGCGGGATCGAATTCAACGAATATGTGAAACGGCAAAACTTGCATCGGTTGGCTGAACGCACGGCGGTCGAGGACCTTCTTCGGCTAGGTGCCGATCAGCCAATTCTGGCTGATTCCAGCGGATCGTTCTGCGAATTGTTCACTGCCGGTGACCCCACATTTGCTGCTTTGAAAGACAGGTTCCTTGTGGTGTCGCTGAGGGAGAACGACGAACTCGTCAACAATCTGATTGCGAGATATGTTGAGAATCCGAAACCGATTTACTATCCGCCTGACCTGCTTTCTGAATACTGGGGTGAGTTTTCGGCTGCGGTTGGAAACCAGGACAGGAATGTCGATCCGAGGAAGTTTGCGCTCTGGTCGTATAAGAAGTTGGTTTCTGTCAGGCGGGACAAGTTTGCGGACCTGGCTAAGCACAGTGACATATCTATTCCCGCCGCAAATTTGCGATACGCCTAAGGGCTGCAGCCCTGACGAGCCGTGCTCTCCCCTTTTCCGGATGCCTTTACCTGCGCACCTCCAGCGGCATCTATCCGCTGCTGGCCTTGTTCCTGCAAAAGCACACGACTTAATGCGAGGTAACTGCAGTTTCTAGAACGCGCCCGCCGTTAGGCCTGCCACGCCTCTGAGCCACCGAAAGAACTGCACCGAGCGGGTTTTGGCTTGTTGCTCTTCTGAAATCTCAAGCCAGTATCCGTTTGGCCCAACCACAGTTGTTGGAGAAATCTGGACAAGGCTGCCTGCGTTGAGTTCATATTCAATCATATTGCGGTCGACCACGGCGACGCCGACCGAATTTTTGGCTGCCTGAATGGCAAGCTCAAGCGTTGCAAATTCCATGGATGTCCCGCTGGGAATATCCGGGTTGTCCGGCTCAAGTGCCAGCCAGTCCTCCCACAAAGGAAAGCGCACACCTTTGTCAAAGACATGCAAAAGGCAGCTGGCGCGCATGGCCTCACGGTCCTCAAAAAGTGCCGGCGAACAGACGGCAATGTGCTGTTCCACCAGCAGCTGCACATGTTCGGATCCTGCGGTGGGATGTGCGCCAAATTGAACGACGCAATCCATGCGGATATCAGGCCATGGCTCGGTGTGGACGGCCAATTCAACACCCGGAAACCGTTGTGGATAGGATGGCAGGCGCCGTGTCAGCCAACGGGACGCCAAGGTGGGTGGCGCCAGCAGGTTGATTTTATGCCGTTGAAGGGATCCGGTGGCTTCGCCCACGGCATTTTCCAGAAGGCCAAATGTCTCGAAAATCCGCTGATGGAAGACCCGGCCCTCTTCCGTCAACGAAATGCTGTTGCCGACCCTATCAAACAGCTTGAGATCCAATGCATCCTCCAGCGCTCTTATCTGCCTGCTAACAGCGCTCTGGGTGACGCCAAGCTGCTTGGCCGCGCCGGTAACGCTCAGACAGTTGCCAACAACCGAAAAGGCCCGGAGCGAGGTGAGACTTGGGGAATTATTCATTGGTGCGATGCGCAAGCCACTGTGGGATAGTGCCATGCAACTTAGTCAGTTCTCGCGCCAACGTCATTACAAAAAGGAATGCTTATTCCTTTTTGTAATTTGCCTGAATCCCTGAATTTCACCAAAGACACGCCACGACAGCTCGACACGAGGGAGGCGTGGTGTCCGTGGATCACTTCAGGACGGAGCATGATACCCTTGGCTCGGTATCTGTGCCTGCGAATGCCCGCTATGGCGCTCAAACACAGCGCTCCGCAGAACTTTTCCCCTTATTTGGCGCGCAAAAGTTATCTGCTTATCCGCAGTTGATCGAGGCGATGCTGCATGTCAAACGCGCGGCTGCGCAGACCAACGTGTCCATCGGAGCCATGCCGGAGGACGTGGGAGAAGCGATCAGCGCGGCCATAGACCATTTGTTGACACAGCCTCTGGAGACGGATTTCCCCATACATTCATTTCATGGGGGTGGCGGGATCGGCATCAACATGAACGTCAACGAAGTGCTGGCCAATCTCGCCAACCATCAGCGATTTGGCACGTCTTTTGGCAGCAACGCACCGCTGCATCCGAATGATCACCTTAACCTCAATCATTCCACCAGCGACTGCCTGTCAACCGCCTGCCACATCGCGGCCCGTGCCGCCTGGGCGGGGCTGGAAACCGAGCTGCTGGGACTAGTGGATGACCTCGAACAGTGCGCTAAACAGATGGGGGACCAGCCCAAAATGGCGCGCACCTGCCTGCAGGATGCGGTGGATATTCGCGCCGGGGACTATTTCGGCGGGGTTGCGCATAATCTGCGCAAGCTGACAGCGCGCGCCGGCGCAGACGCCAGCGATCTGGCAGCCGTGAACCTGGGCGGCAATATCATCGGGCGGTCTGATGATTGTGACCCGGATTTTTTCAATCAGGTCATCCATCAGTTGAACACGGTTTTGGAACAGGCAGGCCTGGCCCATGATCTGCGCCGCACCGACAATCTGTTTGCCGCGTCGCAAGCTCATGATCCGCTGCAAAACCTGGCGTCGTCGCTGGAACAGATCGCCCGGACACTTATCCGGTTTGGCGGGGATCTGCGGCTGATGGCGTCAGGGCCGAATGCAGGCTTTGGCGAAATCCGCCTGCCGGTAAAGCAGCCCGGCTCATCGGCCATTCCGGGCAAGATCAATCCGACGATCCCCGAATTCACTATGCAATGCGCCATGATGGCCTGTGGCCGCGCGGCGACGGTGTGCATGACCCAGGATCACGGGGAACTGGATTACAACCCGTGGCAGATGCTGGTCGTGATCGCCCTGCTTGACATGATTGCCCTGTTGCAGAGCGGGGTGTCCTCGCTGCGCCGCAACTGTGTGCAGGGGCTGGAACTGAACTCCCAGCGCAACACCGAAAATGCGCAAGGGCTGGGCCCGAGCCTCATGCAGGTCAAACGCAAATATGGCTACAGCCGTGCCTCGGCTGTGGCGAAACAGGCCGCGGGCGATGTGTCCATCGTGCGCGCAGCACTTTCCGGAATAGAGGAAGTACAATGACACTCGATGCAGATCTGAGCTGGGCCAAAACCTGGCTGAAGGCGGAAAAGAAGCAGTATATCAACGGCCAGTGGGTGGCCGGTGCAGGTCAGGCCTGGGATGTGAAGAACCCCGCCACAGGCGAAACCCTCAGCACCATCGCGCTGGCCGATGCGGGTCAGGCGGATGCCGCCGCAGTTGCCGCCCACCGCTGCCACCAAAGCGATGTCTGGAGCCGCAAGACCACCCGCAAACAACGCGCCGATGTGCTCAATGCCATCGCCCGGCTGATCCGGGAGAACACGCAAAAGCTGGCTATTCTGGAAAGCCTGCCGAACGGCAAGCTGCTGTCCGAGGCCATGGCGGACGACATCCCGACCTGCGCCGAGATCTTCGAATACTACGCCGGCTGGACCGACAAGTTCTACGGTGAGGTCTCGCCGGTTGAAGACGGGTTTGTGAACTTCACCAACAAGGAACCCGTGGGCGTCTGCGCCCTGATCGCGCCGTGGAACTTCCCGCTCTATCAGGCCAGCCTGAAGATCGCCCCGGCGCTGGCCATGGGCAACACGGTGGTGATGAAGCCCTCCGAATACACGCCGCTGGCCACGCAATTCCTGTTCGAGTTGATCGACCGCGAGCTGGACCTGCCCGCCGGGCTGCTGAACCTCCTGGTCTGTGACGGGCCGGTGGCCAACCACCTGACGGTCAGCCGCGACGTCCACAAGGTTTCCTTCACCGGGAGCACCAACGTGGGCCGTCAGATCGTGCAGAACTCGGGTCAGTCGAACCTCAAGGCAGTGACCCTGGAACTCGGCGGGAAGTCGCCGTGCATCTTCTTTGACGACACGCCGGATCTGGATGCTGCAATCGACCGCGCCTTCACCGTCATGTTCTCGCACAAGGGCGAGAAATGCTCCGAGCCGACCCGCTTCCTGATCCAGAAAGGCAGCTATGACTATGTCATGAGCCGCCTGATCGAGAAGGCCGAGGCGGTGCGCTGCGGCGATCCGCTGTCCGCAGATGCGCAACAGGGCCCGCAATGCAACGCGGCGCAGTTCAAGCGCATCATGGATTACATCGAAATCGGCAAAGGTGAAGCCGAACTGGTCGCTGGCGGCCTTGCGGATCAGCGAGGTGACAACGCCAACGGCCTGTTCATCCGCCCGACAATTTTTGCGAATGTACCGGGTTCCGCACGCATTGCCCAAGAGGAAATCTTTGGGCCGATTCTGTCCTGTACGCCATTTGATACCGCAGAGGACGCTCTGACCCTGGCCAATGACACCACCTATGGCCTGGCCGCCGGGGTCTATACCGGCAACATCAATGTGGCGCATCGAATGGCGGATCGCCTGGATGCGGGCATGATCTTTGTGAACCGCTATGGCTGTTACGGCCTATCCAGCCCGTTCGGCGGATTCAAGGAAAGCGGCTGGGGCAAGGAAATGGCCATCCACTCGCTCAGTTCCTACACCAAAACCAAAGGAGTCTGGATCGCTTACGGGTGATCCTTCTCCGACCTCTCCACCATCAATTCATTCACTAGGAAAGACTGTAGAATGAAATACACACGCCTTGGCAATTCGGGCCTACGCGTCTCTCGGCTGTGCCTTGGAACAATGAACATGGGTTCCAAGGATTGGAAGCCGTGGATCTTTGACGAAGCCGAAAGCGAGCCGCTGATCGGCCACGCACTGGACAACGGGATCAACTTTATCGATCTGGCGGACTTTTACTCGGCGGGCGAAGGCGAAGCCGTGGTGGGCAATATCCTGCGCCGCCTGGCGCGCCGGGATGAGCTGATCCTGACAACCAAACTGGGCTACCAGATTGGCCAGGACGTGAACTCTTACGGGACGTCGCGCAAGCATATCCTCGATGCCATCAATGGCTCGCTGCAGCGTTTGAAGATGGATTACATCGATATCTACATGCTGCATTACTTCGATACCGAAACCCCGGTCGAAGAAACCATGGAAGCGCTGAACGACGTCGTTCGCAGCGGCAAAGCGCGGTATATCGGCGTGTCGACCATGTACACATGGCAATTCGCCAAGATCCTGAATGTCTGCGAAAAAAATGGCTGGACCAAGCCGGTCAACATGCAGCTTCAGCTGAATTGCGCCTACCGTGAAGAAGAGCGCGAAATGATCCCCTACTGCATGGATCAGGGGATTGGTGTGTCGTCTTTCAGCCCGCTGGCCCGGGGCACCCTGGCCAATGATCCCAACTCTACCCGTAACAAGACCGACTTCTTTACCGCACAGATGTACAACGACCAGGCTTCCTATGAGATCGCCTGTTCCGTACAGCGTGTGGCCGAGGCCAAAGGCATCACTTCCTCGCAGGTGGCGCAGGCCTGGGTTCTGCGCAAGCCAGAGATTTCGTCGATGCTGGTCGGTGCGGACAGTGTTGCCCAGCTCGACACCGCCTTTGCGGCGCTTGAGACAGAACTCGACGCAGAAGATCTGCACGAGATTGAACGCAACTACACGCCCTGCGACCTGATCAACGATTACACCGCGGAAAAGCGCACCCCGCGCACCCCGCGCGCAGCCATCGGCAAATATGCCGGTCAGACACCGGAAAATCACGACCTGAGCATCCCGAGTACAGCCATCGGCCAATACGCGGATCAGGCGGCAAACGTGGCTTGAACCACTGCCCGCGTGCCTCAGGCACGAGGGCATGTTTTCGCATGCCACCCATCTTCTGAAAGGGATGCACAGAATGAACTCGCATTACAGGGATCACCGGAAGATCGACCCAAGCCAGGGCGCACGCCTTGGCGACGGGACGGAAAATGACGGCAACCGGGTCGAGATCGGACCAACGGCGCTCGCCCATGCCGAATGGCGCGAGGCGGGTCTGGAACTGCCCGACCTGGCCGAGATGCGCAAAGCCCGCCATAAGCGCCTGACCGACGCCATCGTCGCGCGCGGCTATGGCGGCCTTCTGATGTTCGACCCTTTGAACATTCGCTACGCAACCGACACGACGAACATGCAATTGTGGAACACCCACAACCCGTTCCGGGCCTGCCTGCTCTGCGCCGACGGTTACATGGTTATCTGGGACTACAAGAACGCGCCGTTCCTGGCCGAGTATAATCCGCTTGTCCGCGAGAGCCGGTCCGGCGCGGACATGTTCTATTTCGCACGCGGCGACCGGATCGGCCCGGCGGCCGACGCCTTCGCCGCCGAGGTGGCGGACCTGCTTGCCACCCACGCACCGGGCCATACTCAGATCGGCATCGACAAGATCCAGCCCGCCGGATTGGACGCGATCCGCCGCGCGGGGCTGGAGTATCGCGACGGCGAGGAAGTCACCGAACGCACGCGGGGCATCAAGACCGAGCACGAGCTGCGCGCCATGCGCTGCGCCATCCATTCCTGCGAACGCGCCATGGCCGCAATGGAAGACTTCGCGCGCACCGAGATTCCGAAGGGCGGGGTGACCGAAGACGACGTCTGGGCCGTGCTGCATGCCGAAAACATCAAACGTGGCGGCGAATGGATCGAAACACGGCTGCTCACCTCGGGGCCGCGCACAAACCCCTGGTTCCAGGAATGCGGGCCTCGGGTCATCTCCGAGAATGAGATCCTCGCTTTCGATACTGATCTGATCGGACCTTACGGCATCTGCGCTGACCTCAGCCGCACATGGTGGATCGGCGACGACCTGGCGCCGGCACATATGCGCGAGAGCTATGCCGAGGCCGTCGAACACATCCGCTACAACACGGCGCTCCTGCAGCCTGGCCTCCACATGGAGGACCTGACCCGCTCATTGCATGTGCTGCAGGACAAGTATCAGGCGCTCAAATATTCCTCGCCGATGCACGGGGTGGGGATGTGCGATGAGTGGCCTCTGATCGCCTATCCCGACCGCCTGGTGGAAGGTGCCTTCGACGCCGTTCTCGAGCCCGGCCTGACGCTGTGTGTCGAGGCGCTGGTGGGCGAAGTCGGCGGGGATCACATGGTCAAGCTGGAGGATCAGGGCGTGGTGACCGGCAGCGGGTTCGAGACGATCTCAACCTATCCGCTCGACGCGCGCCTGATGGGCTGAGCAACCCAGTCAGAATTTGCAATGCGCAAATCCCGCCAGCAAACCCCAAACACAGTCTGCTGGCGGAACAGTTTTCACAAACCAGGGAGGAAAGTATGAAACCACCTTTAGGAGAATTGGACATTCCAGTTTCGGAGAGCGGCTTTTACGCTGGGTTTTCGAAAAACGTGGCCGTTGGCGCCAAGCTGCTCGTCACGGCGCTGATCGTATGGGCCGTAGCCTTTCCCGAGAGCGCTTCATCGGCGCTGGGATCCCTCAACACGCTCATTCTCGGAGTGTTTAACTACTGGTACATCTATGCAGTAGCCTTCTTCCTCATCCTTTGCCTGGTGCTGGCGCTCCTGCCGGTCTCCGGCCGCTTGCGGTTGGGACTGGACGGTGAAAAGCCGGAATTCTCGAATTTCTCATGGTTTTCCATGATGTTCAGTGCGGGTATCGGGATCGGGATGCTGACTTTTGCGACCGCTGAACCGATTTACCATTTCCAGAACAACCCCAACGTGATCATGGGCGAAGTTGCCGGCACCTCGGCAGAAGCTGTGCGCTCGGCCTATATCTGGTCCTTCGCGCATTGGGGGCTGTCGGCCTGGGGCGCATATGCAATTGCCGGGCTGGCCTTTGCCTATTTCTCCTACCGCCGCAACCTGCCGCTGACGGTGCGCACCGCGCTGATCCCGCTGTTTGGCAAGTCGCTGTCGGGGCCGCTGGGGCATCTGGTCGACATCGTGTCGGTGGTCGCCATTGTTCTGGGCATTGCGCAGACGCTTGGGTTTGGTGTGGAGCAATTCGTTGCCGGCCTGGCCCGTATCGGCGTCGGTGACTGGCTGCTGGTGGACGACGGAAACGGCGGCCAGAAAGCCTCTTTCGCTGCAATCCTGTTCGCCCTTCTGGTCATTGTCGGCGCTTCTACGCTGTCGGCCCTGTCCGGCGTCGGGCGCGGGATCAAATGGCTGTCGAACCTGAACATGGGACTGAGCTTCTTCCTGCTGGCGTTCTTCCTGATCTTTGGATCCACGATGTTCGCTCTCGAAGTGTTCTTCGTCGGCATCTGGGATTACCTGCGCGCGCTGCCCGGCATCAGCTTTACCGTGTGGTCCGATGATGGCACCGAACAGGGTGCGGCCCTGGCTGGCTGGCAAGGCGGCTGGACCGTGTTCTACTGGGCCTGGTGGATTGCCGTGACGCCGTTTGTCGGCCTGTTTCTGGCACGGATTTCACGCGGCAGAACCGTCCGTGAATTCATTCTGGGCGCGATGATCATTCCGTCGATCATGTGCTTTATCTGGTTTGCCTTTATCGGCGGCACAGCCATTGATCTGGAACTGAGCGGCGCCGCCGGAAACGCGATCCTTGGCGCAGGGATTTCCGATCAGCTCTATGCCACGCTTTCGGTCCTGCTCAGCGACGGGCTGACCTGGGTGTTCTCGGTCATCGTCGTCGTTTTGCTGCTGACCTATCTGGTGACATCCGCGGACTCGGCCGTGTTGATCATCAACACCATCAACGCCGCCGGTGATGATGGCCCCAAGGCGCGCCCCCATATCATCTTTTGGGGTATTGCGCTGGCCTTGGTCGTTGGCGCCCTGCTCGTTGTCGGCGGCCTGAAAGCCATTCAAACCGCGATGGTCATCGCCGCGTTACCGTTCAGCTTTGCAATGGTGCTGATGGGCTTTGCCCTGATCAAGGCGATCATCAACGATAGCCGCCGGAACGCGGCCGGAGTGGCATCGACAGTGGACGATGAGGAGCCGTTGCCAGCCGAGTAACGGCACACAATACTCCCGGAGCGCCCGCATGACCTGTTGTGGGCGCTCTTTCTGCAATCAATCTGGGGAGGGCTTTGTCAGGTTCTCTGCTCGATGAAGGCGGATTTTTGCCCCGACAGCCGCACACCAGGTCCGCACGCATTGGCAACAAACTCCGGCCCATAGCACGTCGGGAAGATTAGCCGCTGAGAGGCTATGGCCACGCGCGCAGCCCTCAAATCGCGCAGCGGGTGGCCATAACCGGGTCTCAGGTCTCAACAGTGGTTTTGTGTAAACCACACCGCTGAGGAGGCCGGGTATGACCGCCACCTTTTCTACTGCGCCGACCTTACTGGTCGCCATCGACATTTCCAAACACCGCCACGAAGTTCTGATCGGTGATCCCGGCAAGAAGCGCCGCCGCCACAGCCGCTCGATCCAACTGAAACTGACCTGCCAGACTGGATCTCGCAGCAGCACGGCGCCCCCCCGATATCGGCAGCTGCCATCTTGCCGGACCAGCTCGGTCATTTCAGCAACTAGTCGGCCCTGGTTTTCCCGGCCCCTTGGACGATGCCGCTGCGCCATCTGCGGGCACATGTTGAGCGCTTGATGCGGACGTGTGTGGTTGTATTGCCTGACGCATCAATCAATGACGATCTGCGCCTGTTTTGTGGTCTTCAACCGTTCGGCATTGGGCATCTCACGGCGAAGCGTTCCATTGAAACGTTCGCTGTACTCGTTGTCCTAGGGTGATCCCGGAAAGATCCGAATTGGGGTCACACCGACCTTCTCGAGCCAGCTCCGGGTTGCCTGGGATGCAAACTTCGGGCCGCAGCCGGTTTCGAGGGTGTGCCGTGACCAGATGCGGAAGCGCATAATTGTCCCGGTTGCGTCAGGCGTATTATCGAGCTCAGGATTTCTCCCGTGCGTTAGGACCTAAGCATCAGGGCCCTATTTCTCCGCGTTGAATGCCAGCTGGCCGCATCGGCAAGGAGCACGGCGCGGAAACATTTGAATGGGGTTTTCCACATTCCCGTTGTCTCCGGCCATCCCGATTTTCGCCTTCCTGGCCTATATTTGTCCAGATATCGGAGATCAGCAGGACAGGGCCTGAACACGCGTTTGCGCGAACGGGAAAGGCTTGCCCCAGGAACAGAAGGATAGGTCATGACCGAACGCAGGACCCACATGGTCAAGTTCCGCTTAAGCGAGACTGAGAATCAGCAGCTGGAACAGCTTGCCAGGCAGAGCGGCTTTGCAACAAAAGCAGGTTATCTGCGCCATGCAGCGCTGGAGACAGGCGGTGGTGATGCGGCCCTTGCAGAGGAGATCGGAAAACTCGGCCTGGCGGTCAACGCGCTGCATGGCCGCGTTCCCGCCTCCCGGATCGGCCGTCTCGCCGAAGCAGTCTGCCGGCTGGCCGAGGCTTTGGCCATGCGCGGGGCGGCACGCTGATGCGCCCATACGTGACCTTCCACAAAACCGCCCAAGCCGCCGTCGCTTATATTTTCGACGATGGCGCGGAGATTATTGGCGGCACGATCCCGGTGCTGCCCCGGCGTCGGCTTAGTCAGTATCTCGAACATCTCGCTGCGGGTCATGCCATCATCCATATGACGCTGTCCTTGCCCGAAGGCTTGCGCGCAAGCAGCGGCCAATGGACCCGGATTTTCCTGACGGCGCTGCGCGAAACAGGTTTCCCGGAATTCGCAACCCCATGGCTGGCCGCGCGTCACCCCGGCAAGAGTTGCGACCATGTCCATTCGGCCATCGTATCCCGGACCTTTTCGGGTTGGGTGGTCAGGCCCCGGGTGTCCCGAAAAAACACCGACCGGGTGCATGGGATGCTGGCACGGCATCTGGGCCTCGAAAAGCCTGTGTATTTCGACCCGAAGATCCCCGACCTGACCCCACCAGTGCCGCAGCGCAACCTGACCACCGACCTCCGCCGCCAGTTACATACCGACCTCGGCTCAGTGTTCCGGCACCAGCAGCCACGGTCCCTCCCCGAGCTCGACGCCGCCATGGGTCTTGCCCCCGGTGAGTTTCGGCGCACCCGGATCCTAAACACGCACAGGACCAAAAGCGATCTCTGGGTGAATGGTGCAGGCAGCGTGCTAGGCGGAAATCTCGGTCCGGCTTGGGAACCACGGCACCTGCGCAGCCGCCTCGAATTCGCCCGCAAATTGGACGAAGCACGAAGGTTTCTGGAAGCCGCTAGTTTTTTCAATGCCCTTAACCAATACAGACCCGAATTCACGGAGTTCATACATGACCACATCCGTACCGAAAACGCTTCACCTGCCCCAGGACCATCAGGTGCTTCTCGACCAATTGATCCGGAACGAGGAACACATCAGAGTGTTGCACCCACTACTCGCGCTTCTGGAAACGCCCGAGCGGGACTCCAAGACCCTGGCGCAAGGGCTTCTGTCAGCGCTTCTCCAGATCTCCGAGGACCTGCGCCTTGGCCGTCAGCAGCAGGAAGCCAACCAGCAGCAGATGGCCGCCCTCGAAAGAAAGCTCGACAGCGTGCTGACCATCCTGAACCTGCCCCTGGAGTGACGTTTGGCATCCTCTTGCGGCATGTCGTCGCCTGCATCGGCGCAGGTCGCGGTTCTTGGCAGATTGCCCACCAGGACGGGGAATTTCCGCTGCGCATCATGTTCGGCGATGGCAGCTTTGCCGCCGCCGGACCCCGCAGGGCTCTCGTGCGCGGCCCAGGAGGTGAGGCTGAGCAATTCTGCTGGTCCTATGCCCCCTTGCTTGCGCCTTCCCTTGGGATCCCAGTCCCGGAGGAGTACAGCGGCCCGTCGCTCGAGTGATCGGACGCTAGCCGGAGGATTGGAAGCTGCTTTTAGGCTGCAGCCGACGCGGAGGGAAAGCCGCGATTAGAGCGGTCTCCGCAACAGATCAATATCGGATTTTGCTTTCATAAGTTTCCTGCGGCCAACAGCCTGCTGGACCCGCGCTGCCGGGGGCTGGGAAGGACTTTCATATGTGAAATTCTGTCAATGGCCGAGGAGTTAGATTTGACTGTCCTCAGTCGAGGGATTGTCCATCGTAAATGATCTCGGGAAGGCGCAGCGCATTGATACCATCGACGCAGCCAAGGTTAATTCGGTAGTGGCCCGGATTTAGGCGAGTTTCGACGAATGTCTGAATGCCACATTGGCTGCAAAAGTGATGGCGGGCTGTCATCGAGCCAAATTGGTATGTTGATAGGGCATCCCCCTTCGCTGAGATTTCAATGTTTTCCGGCGCTATCGCCGTCATCGACATGGATATGCCTTTACGGGCGCAGATGGAGCAGTCGCATCGCATGGCCTGCTCTATCTCGGGTGCAGAGAACGTGAACTTCACTGCACCACAGTGGCAACTTCCGGTGTATCTGATCATCTGTGCCCCTTATGTTTGCTTCCTAACGAGGCTACATTATTTGGATCTTAACACTTTCACCGGCCGCGACATGCTTAGTCGGCTTTGGTCAACTCCGACCTATACTGACGAAGGTCTTGCATCGCCGGTTTGTAAGCTAAACCAATACTGTATACCGACCTTGCGTAAGTCTTTTCTTTTTCGTGCCTGTCTGGATGCAGGATCACCAAGTACCGTTTTCGGCGCGCACCGGTTGATGAGGGTGCCGCCCTTTTTGTTGTCGGCTATCCCGACCGAGCCCCGCACGCGGCGCCCTCGACTGGAAATGGTGGTGTTTCCATCGCCGTGCGCCAGAGCTGGATCGCGAGCTTGCGAGCAACGGCGACAATGGCATTTTACCCGATCCCATGCTTCGCAAAATAGTGATTGTAGATGGCCTTTGCCTCTGGATCGTGCCAGGTCCATTGTCATGCCGCTTCGACCAATATGCCGCGCAAGCGTTTCTGCCTGACCGGGCGCGGCTTTGCTCTTGTAGGGCTTCTGCCGCTCGACCTGACGACGGGGGCAAGACCGAGATAGGATGTGACCTCCTCCGGTCTGTTGAACCATTCGGGTAAGAACAGCTCTGCAGGAAAATGCGCCGCCGCCGTTTCGCCTACGCCGATGACCGAGGTGAGGTGCTTGAACCAAAGCAGCCATCCGCCAGGCGGCGGCGGTCCTGGCTAATGCTGCCTCCTGCACCGTTGGCAGCGAAGCGCAGACAGCGACCTTTGCACAGTCGTGGCTCCTCGGGCAGGGCAATAGGCACGACCGGCCCTTTGCAGTCATCCATCGGACTTCCGCATGCGGCAGTGCAGCTTCCCCAAACCGGCCGTTGGTGCATAGTGCAGCATTTCAAGAGCAGAAGCGGGACAAACCGGGCTTTCGCCGCACGTGCAGCCTGGGTGCTCCCACTAGTCCGCTATGCGCAGCGCTCAGCCATGTCGGCCACAGCCAAGGCGTTCATCTGCCATTACTATATCGGCGGCAGCCTCAACCTTGTCGGACACAAGGCGGTCGATCTCTCCCATGAGGTGGCGCCGTTCTTCGCCACTCAGGCTTGGAAACTGGGCAGCGATCTTGCGCGCCTCGCTCGTAAATACCGGCACGTCAATTCTCCTTTTCTGGATCTCCGACGAAGCGACAACGCTTCGTTAACCCAACTACCGCATAAGGGTATTAGGAGATTTTCCGCTCTCCCTAAGTATCTAGGCAATACCGCGGTGGGCGCCTTCAACAAAGGGGCGCTCACCACCCTTTTGCCCCAGCGCCCGATGGGGTGGCTCCCGCAGTCAAACATTGACCTGGTAACGAGTGCCGCGGGCTGCAACTCTCCTTATCTGGACACAAATTTGACTACCCTTCCAAGCCCAAGATGGCGCGGATCTCAGGCGAAAACACTGAAGAAGCTGCCCCGGCGAGAAAATAAACTAGCTCCCGCCCCCGAGCCCAGGCTGCCTTCTTCAACCTTTCCCAACGCTGCTCTGGGGTCTCTGGAATTGCGCGGGCGATGAAACCTTCAAACAATAATTTCCGCAGGAGGTTAACGAGGACAAGCAATGCCACCCCCAAAACTGTGGAAAAAACCATCTGCTGTAAGTTGGGCAGGTCCTGCATTGAGCTTTTCTCCCTAGCTGGCTTCACTCTTTAGATGCTGCACAACCAGGTGGGCCGCGCAGTTCGGGCATTCGAACACCTCACCCTCGGCCGGCACTTCGCTCAGCTCGAAATCCATATCAATAGAGCACACAGGACACTCGAACTCGGCCCAAGCTTCACTGGCGTTGCTGAATAAATGGAACACCCTTCCTCCCCCTTACTGAACTCCAACCAGCCTTAGTTGATCAACTTTTAGCCAGCGCTACTTACAATAAGCCTCATGGAGACATGGGGCTGCAACCCACGAGTTAACCAGTTGGTGGACTAATTGGTCCTGCGGGTTGCACACTCCGCTTCTGGACACATTCCGTTTCTGCGCTATGTCGCCTTGCATCCCGATCTTCATTTGGGGGAAGGAAGGACGGGGCAGAGCGGCCTGCACCACTTTTAGTTAAATTACCGCTGCAGGCCGCTCGACGATCAAACGCCCCCCGCTCTCCTTGCATGGACTCTTGCTTTTGGTGCCATTCGTCAATGTCGCTACAAAATGGCCCGACTTGGTATCCCGAGATTATCGAGACCTCCGATCCATTCGGGCTGAACTCACAGTAGTCATTGTCATCACAGGTATATGTTCTAATGACCTCACCGTCATTGGAAATCACGTCTCCACCATCGGCAGGGAAAGTATGCCGCCGGAAGGCAACGATCATTGCCTCTTCATCTTTGCTTAGAACAGTCGAGTTCGGCTCCTTTGGGCCTGTCTTTCTGTCCTCGACCGTTTGACGCTTTCGCCACTTGGCTACGGTCTTGACGTTGATGCCAAGCTCGCGGCTCAGCTCCGCGTTCGAAGCTTGCGATCGCTGTATTGTTGCTCGGATGGCGTGCGTTGTCGTGGCGCAGCCGTGACGTATCTGTCCCATAAAGCATCCTTCCATTCAATCGAATGGATCGCACCATCAAACCCTGGGATCAAACACCTAGGCAAAACCACGGTGGTCGCCTTCAACCAAGGGCGCACATCACCCTTATACCCTAGTGCCCGATGGGGTGGTGCCCGCGGTCAATCGTTGATCCGGTAACGAGTACAGCGGGCAGCCCTTCTCCCTTACTGGACTCTTTCAATTGCCGCGGGCGCTAGAACGGCGCCCGCGGCTCTTTGACTGGGCTTCGCTCTACTTAAACCGCAAGCACTTTGGCCAGGCTTGAAAGCTGAGCACGCTGCTCTTCTGGAATGCTAAAAAACGTCCTGACAAGATCTACAGCTTCCTTTGCCTGCACTACATCCGCGGAAAGGTGCTTTTCACCCGACGTGCTTTCGGCACTGTTCAAGCCTTCGAAGAAGTGCGTGACATCCACGTCAAGTGCGGCAGCAATCTCCCATAGACGCGAAGCACTGACACGGTTCGCTCCTGTTTCGTACTTCTGGACTTGCTGGAATTTTACGCCAACCTCTGAAGCTAATTCCTGCTGGGTTTTCCCAACAAGCCAGCGCCGATGGCGAATTCGCTTACCGACATGAACGTCAACTGGATGAGGCATAGACACATTCCCTAGCGTGCAACTTTAGGTGCAGCTACCATATCCAGCAACGCGCTTCAAATTTGATTTTCCTTTTTGCAGAGCCTTTGAGAGCCAGGACGCATGAGGCGCCTCCTTTATTGGACACAAACCTGCAACTACTCAGGCTTCACGGCGGGTAGGCACGAACTGACGTTGACGGGACAAACCGGTCTTTCGCCGCAGACGCGTGATCGGTGCTGCAGTTGCGGCGACATCAGCGGGCCGGGCGAATTCTTCCGGCAGGAAACCGCAACTGGCCTAAGCCGCCCCGGCTTCGCGAAGATGCACACCAAGCAGGATCAGGCCCGGCCAAAGCATATAGGCTTCGATTTCAATATTCTCCCCGAAAGAGAGCAGCACCATTGTCATCAGTATTCCCAGCGGCAGGCGGCCGCGCGCGTGTTTTGCTGCATCCGCCATGACAAAACCGATGTGCCAAACCAGCGGAATGAGCAGTGCGGCAAAACCGGCAGCACCTTTGACGAACAGCAGCCCGTACCAAGTGTGATGGCTGCCGATGGGCATGTATTCCACGGCATGGGACCCGGGTTGAACTGTGCCGTGGCCAAACCAGAAGGCTTCGTTCTGCCAGCGCTCGCTGGCGATCCGTTGCAGTGTTTCACGGACCCGGGTGCTGTCGGCCCTCGCCCCCTTGAATGCGGCCACCGCATCGCCAGCCAGCGCCGCCAATGTGCTGCCGGTCACCGCCAGAGACGCTGTCAGCCCAGCCGTTACATGCCAGGCCCAGCCGCGCAGGATCAGGGGCATCATGCGCGGTGCAACGGTACAGGCCATCAGCCCCACCAGCCCCATCCGCGATTTTGATGCCAAAATCATCAGGACCCCGGCGGCCACACCGGCCAGCATCCACTTTCGGTTTTTCTCCTCCAGCGCAAACAGCACCATGATGACCCCCAGCAGCGCCGCGAAGGGCGACCAGGGGGCATAGAATTGCCAGCGCGGTGTCCAGCTGGCCGGATCGTAGGTGAACAGGTAAAGACTGAAATACTCCGGCCCCGGCCCGCCAACTGCCTTCAGCGGTGAGGTGAAGACACGTTCGGGAAGGCCAAGGTAGGGCGCTGCCAGCAGAACCGGTGCCAGCGCCAGCGTCCAGGCCCCGATCACGCATTGCCCGCGGATCAGAACCTCGCGGCGGATCGGCAGCACCGCGCCAACCAGCGGGAACAGGGCCAGCAGCGCCCAGCCCTTGGCCCAGCCGATTGAGGACTTGATTGTCTTTTTAAAGCCGAGGCCCCAGTCGAGGTGCCCGATCCACAGCGCAACCAGCATAACGGCCATACCGATGATCCAGGCCCAGATCAGCACCGGAACCGGACCGGTTGCACGCAGATCCGGCCGGAACGCCGGGCCAAGGTAGAGAGCCAGCACCGCTAACGCGCCGAGAACCCAGGCCAGCACCGGACCCACGACGTATAGCGCACCAACGGCGTAGAAGGGCCAAGTCAGAACCATGGAGCGGTAGATCATCCGCTCTGCCGGGTTTTGCGGGGTCATGCTTCGGCTGCCTTGGGCGCGGCCAAAAGACGGCCGATGACCGCGGATCTGATCCAGCCCAGCAACAGAGCGATCAGCAGCATGAAGGTGGCCGCCACCCCGGCGGCAAAGGCGAGCTTACGGTCAGGCGAAGAGGGGCGTTCGGGAAGGGACGGGTTTTCGAGTATCTGAACCAGCGGGTATGAGGCATAAACATCCGATTTCGTCGACTGGGTTCGGGCGATGGCAGAAGCAAACACTGCTTCAGCCACAGAGAAATCTCGCTGCAAATCCTTCAGCCGTGCTGCGCTAGCCGCCAGTTGTTGCAGCCGGGTCTGCTCGAAAACCAGACGCTGAGCCAAAGCTTCATACTGCCGGGTTGTGCCCATGCGCTCTGCATCCATCCGCACAAGCTGAGCCAACAACTCTGCCCGCGCTCCGTCCGGGGCCAGATCAAGCCTTTTCAGCTCATCAATTTGGATACCTGTCACTGCCGCTGCCTGTTGGCTTGCACTGTGTTCCGCCGCAGCCTGGGCTGCACGTGCGGCTTGCACCTTCGGGTGCCCTTCACCGTAAGACGCACGGGCTTCGGCCAGTTTTGCAGCATGGATGGCGCTTTCGTCTTCCAGAGCGAGAAAGTCTGCATCGGCAAAGAGTTTCAGGGTTGCGGCCGCGGCGGAGGCCTGGATGCCCAAGGTTTGCTCAAGCGCGGCAACGCTTTGTGTCTTTTCCTCAAGAATACCGGCAATGTCCTCAACCCGGCCTTCCAGTTCGCGGGTGTCTTCGACCATTGCATCGAACTCCTCGCCAGACAGCAGCCCGGAGGATTTCTGAAGTTTGCCGATGTCAGAGCGTGTGACCGCTACCGAACTCTGGTAATCACCAATGGCGGCCAGACCGCTGTCCTCGCGGGTGGCTTGCTCATCCTTGCGCAGCGCGTCCAGTTCTTCGAAGAAGGCCTGCAGCAGGGCATTGCCGCGCTGCTGGGCGTTTTCTGCACTGGGCCCCGTCATTTCGATGTGAATGAGGCTGGTCTGGTCCACCAGCCGGATCCGCGGTTTGCCGAATTCACGGCGGCTCAGTCCCATCGCGCCAGCAGCCGCGGCGAGGATACGGTCAGCACCGATCAGGCGCTTGTATGTTTCGGTCGGGCTGACGGAGTTGCTGGCAAATGCGGAATTGGCATAGGAGGACGCCTGCCCGATACCATTGAGGTTCATTGAGGCCGACGCCCCGGACCCTGGCAGGATGAGCGACGCATGCGATTTGAAGGCAAGCGGTGCGGTTTGCAGGTAGCCGTTGATCGGCGCCCAGACCAGTGCCAGCCCAAGCAGCAAGAATGCCAGGTAGCGGCGGATGCGGCTGGTGTCGCCCAAACGCCCGCCGACGATGATGCGGCGGAGGGATATCCGGTGCCAAAGCCGCCGCGGAGCATCAAATTTTCCGGCAAGTTTCTGCAGCATGTCAGTCTCCTTCAACCAGAGACTATCCCGGCGCTTTGCCCGCCGCGCCTGCGCGCAAGGCTATCCCGGTGCGCATCCGTATTCGCGGCTATCCGTTGGAGTAGGTTTTAGGACTGCGCCCCCGCAGGCAGTCAGAACAGTCCGACCTCGCGTGCGGCCAGTGCTGCCTGGGTGCGGTTTGCCACTTCCAGCTTTCGGTACAGCGTTTTCATGTGCAGTTTCACTGTCGGTTCGGTAATGTCCAGATCGCGGGCGATTTCCTTGTTGGACTTGCCCTCGGTCAGGCCTTTCAGAACCTGAAGCTCGCGAGGTGAAAGTTTTTCGGCCAGCGGGTGGTCCGTTTCCGGGTCCGTGGCGGTCATGAAATCAATGGGTGCATATTGCTCCCCCATCGCCATGAACTTGACTGCATTGATCATTGATTTTGCCGGCAGGGTCTTTGGGACAAACCCGGCGGCGCCGGCCTCCAGCGCCTGTTCAGCGATCTGGCGGGTTGCCGCACCGGACATCAGAGCAACCCGCTGTCCGTTTCTCATGGCCATCGCCCGCTTGAGGCCAGCCAGCCCGTTCATGCCGGGCATATTCAGATCCAACAGGATCAGATCAAAGGGATCTTCGGTCTCGATCAGCTTGCATGCCTGATCCAGATCCGCCGCAGTACTGGTCTTGATGGCCCCTTGCCCCTCCAGGAACAGAACAAGCGTGTCACGCAGCAGGTCGTGGTCATCGGCAATCAGTACTCTCATAACATGCTCCTTGATCCCTTCCTCTACACGTACCGCGTGAATGCGGCGCTTGCACGGCAAAAGTCGTGCGTATTCGCCGCAGCTTGGAAAGCATTTGGATAGTTTCTGATCCGGGCGGATAGGTTCGCACGCCGCAAGGCAAGCCGGGGATGCCAACGGACCCGCGACCTGTCCTCCCGCTCCGTTGAGAGGAGCGGCCGCCTACAACAGCCTGAGAGCAACCAATGACAGCTCAAGGACTTAGCAGATGACACTTGCATATTCCTCTTCCAGTTTCGGTGCTGCCCCAGCAGTCAAAACCGACCGCCTGAACACGGCTTACCTGCCTGCTCTGGACCTCCATCTGGTTGACAGCAGCGCTGATCAGGCTGTTGCCAAGCTGCTGTCGCCTGGCCGCCGGCGCGCTTTCTTCATGAACGCGCATTGCTGCAATATCCGCCGCCGCGACCCGCACTATGCCGAGGCTGTCGCCGGGGCGGATATCCTTCTGCCTGATGGTATCGGAGTTGAACTGGCGGCAAAGTTCACCGGTCATTCTCTGACGGCCAATTTGAACGGCACCGACTTTGTGCCGCAGCTGTTGCAGCGTGCGGCCAGCATGGGCAAATCGGTCTACCTGTTCGGCGGGCGGCCGGGAGTTGCGGATGCAGCCGCGGCGCGGCTGGTCTATGACATCCCCGGTCTGCGCATTGCTGGCACCCGCGACGGGTATCAGGGAGCACGGGACACCCAGGCCGTTATCGCGGACATCAACGAAAGCGGCGCCGACGTCGTGCTGGTCGCGCTTGGCGTGCCGATGCAGGAGCTGTGGCTGCACCGCCATGCTGATGACCTGAAGGCCGATCTTACCCTTGGAGTGGGCGCGCTGTTCGACTTTCTGTCGGGCTCGGTTGCACGGGCGCCGGAACCGGTCAGGGCGGCAAGGATGGAGTGGGTCTGGCGGCTGGCTATGGAGCCGCGCCGGATGGCACGCCGCTACCTGACCGGTAACGTCAGCTTCCTGGCTCATGCCGGACTGGCTGCGCTGCGGCGGAAGCGCCTCGCCGACGTCCAGCAGCGCGCGCTTGATATCACAGTTGCACTTTCGGCGCTGCTGCTGCTGTCACCCTTGCTGCTGCTGGCAGCGCTTGCAGTCAGGGCAGACAGCAAGGGGGCGGCGATTTTCAAACAGACGCGGGTCGGGCTGAACGGCAAGACCTTTACCATTTACAAGTTCCGCTCGATGACTGCTGATGCCGAAACCCGGCGGGCGGAGATCCTGAACGACTCAGACCGGGACGGACTCTGCTTCAAGTCGCGCCAGGATCCGCGGATCACCCGTGTCGGCCGCTGGCTGCGCCGGACCTCCATCGACGAGCTGCCGCAATTGTTCAACGTGCTGCGCGGGGATATGTCTATCGTCGGCCCCCGCCCGGCGCTGCCGTGCGAGGTCGCAGATTACCCGCCCCGGGCGCTTGGCCGCCTGCAGGTCAAACCGGGCATCACCGGCGTCTGGCAGGTGTCAGGCCGGGCCTCTGTCGGCTTCAAGGAAATGATTGAGATGGATCTCGGCTACATCAAAGCCCGCTCGCTCAAGCTGAACCTCCAGCTCATTCTCAGAACATTTGGCGCGGTTGTTTCCGGCCGCGGCGCCTATTGACCCTTCAATCCAGGAGACAAGCAATGACACATATCCGCAAAGCCGTTTTCCCGGTTGCCGGCATGGGAACCCGTTTTCTGCCTGCCACCAAATCCATCCCCAAGGAAATGCTGCCGCTGGTGGACCGCCCGCTGATCCAATACGCGGTGGACGAGGCGCGGGAGGCGGGGATTGAAGAGTTCATCTTTGTCACTGCCGCAGGCAAGGGAGCATTGGAGGACTACTTCGACACTGCCGCCGCGCTGGAAGACACATTGGAAATGCGTGGCAAAACAGCGGCTTTGGCGGCCATCGCACGGACCCGGATGCCAGAGGGGGCTTTGTCTTTTGTGCGCCAAAGCAAGCCGCTGGGCCTTGGCCACGCTGTGGGATTGGCCGCACGTCAGGTTGGAAACGAACCCTTTGCGGTGCTGCTGCCGGATGACGTGATCCGCGCGCCGCGCGGGGCGCTGCGCCAGATGGTGGAAGCGCATGCCGTGAACCGCGGCCACATGGTGGCAACCATGAAAGTTGCGCGCGAGCAGACCTCCTCCTATGGTATTCTGGATGTTGCGCGGGAGGCCGGAAAACTCGCACACGCCCGCGGGATGGTTGAAAAGCCGGATCCTGCACAGGCAGCGTCAACACATGCCGTAGTTGGCCGCTATATTCTGGAGCCTTCGATTTTTGGGGCTCTAGGCACCATTTGCCCAGGCGCAGGCGGAGAGCTGCAACTGACGGACGCCATCAACGCGGACCTTCCAACAACAGGTGTGACCGGGTTCCGGTTTGACGGCGAACGGTTTGACTGCGGCAATGTGCAAGGATTTGTGCAGGCAACGGCCGCCTTTGCGCTGGACCGGCCGGAACTGGCCCGCGAATTGTCCGGCTTTCTTGCCGGGCGTGTTGCCCCGGTTCCGCAGGCGGCGTGATTGCGGGACCTATTCGAAAGGATAGGCCGGTATCCGTCTAACCTTTTGGCGCCTGAGCCGCGTCGTGTCATATCTTGATCAATTATCAACGGAGGCCGCGTGATGCTTCATATAGCGCTCAAGACAATTGCCATTTGCCTGCTTGCAGCACAGCCGCTGGCAGCGGAAAACTTGGGCCAGCCAAGCGGAGAGGTGGTTCTGACTGTGTCCGGTGCCCCCAAAACGGACAACGCCGGGGGAGCAGCGCAATTCGATTTGGCCATGCTCGAAGGGCTGGGTGCCGTGGAATTTGAAACCTCGACAATCTGGACGCAGGGCGTGCAGCACTTTGAGGGGGTGCCGCTGGATCAGCTGGTTGACCGTTTGGACATCACCGGAACCACGTTGCGGGCTACCGCCATCAACGACTATGCAGTGGACATCCCTCTGTCAGATGCTGTCGAAGGGGGACCGATCATTGCCTACAAGCTCAACGGCGAGGAAATGTCGGTGCGTGACAAGGGGCCGCTCTGGATTGTTTACCCTTATGACAGCAAAACGGAATATCAATCAGAGGTGGTTTATTCCCGCAGCATCTGGCAGCTCGACCGCATCGAAGTGATCGAGTAGCGAACCGCCCGAAAGAGCACTCGTTCGCCTGGCTGCCCGCTTATGAGGGTAATGGCAATGGCCGGCAGAAAACGGAGCAAGATCTGGTTGCGGCTGGCCGCATTTGGTTTTCCTGCGATGATGGGTTTTGCAGCCATTGCCTTGCTCGCGTTCAACGTTTCCCGCGACATCACGCGGCTGAATTCCGCCAGTTCCGACAACATTCAATGGACTTTGTCCCAGACGGAAGTGGAGTTTCTTCAGTTTGACCTGGCGCTGTCGCAGGCGCAGCTGGAGGAGGCACCGGACGTTCGCAGCCTCCGGAGGCGGTTTGATGTTTTCTTCAGCCGCATCCGGACGCTGCGGCAGGCGTCTATTTACAGCGATTTGCGTGAAGTGCCGGAGTTTGCGGACAATCTGGCAACAGTAGGTGCCTACCTGGAAGCGGTAGTGCCTGACATTGACAGTGGAACAAGCGCGTTGCAGGAAGCCTTGCCCGCCCTCAAGGCGCAATCGGAGGCAATCCGCCCGGATGTCCGCAGCCTCTCCGTTTCCGGTCTCAATTATTTTGCCGAGGAGTCCGATAGTCGGCGCAACGCCCTGTCTGGAACCTTGATGCAGCTGGCTGCTGCGATTGCTGTGCTGGTTGCCGCCTTGGCTATACTGGCTTGCTATCTTGCATTTTTGAATGTGCAGAACGTGCGGCGCCGCACCCAAGCCCTAGAAGCCAGTGAGCGCATGAACATCGTGACAAGTACGGCCCTTGATGCGGTGGTCGTAGCCGATACGTCGGGGCGTATCGTGGATTTCAACGCTGCCGCCGAACAGATTTTCGGTCATTCTGCCAAAGACGCAGTGGGTTGTGATCTGGGCGAGCTGATTGTGCCCGATCACCACAGGGCTGCGCATGAGGCCGGCATGGCCCGCCTGCGCAAAACCGGCGAAAAGCGTGTCGTGGGAAGCGGGCGTTTCAAGCTTGAGGCAAAGCGGGCGAACGGCGAAGTTTTCCCCGTGGAGCTTGCCATCCAGTCAGCGGACACCAAAGACGGGGAGGTCTTCATCGCTTTCCTGCGCGACATCTCCCATCAGGTGCAGGCAGAGGCCGAACTTGTTCTGGCCCGCGACCGTGCCATGGCCGGCGAGAAAGCCAAAACCGATTTCCTGGCCACCATGAGCCATGAGATCCGTACGCCGCTGAATGGGCTGCTGGGCAATCTGACACTGCTGGAGGAAACACGGCTCAGCACGCGGCAATCGCGCTACATCCGAAACATGCAGACGTCCGGCAAACTGCTGATGAGCCATATTTCGGATGTTCTGGACATTACCAAATTCGACGCGGGCAAACTGCGGCTGCACACGGTAGACATGAATATCAGCACTTTGCTGAAGGACATCGTGGACAGTCTAAGCGGTGCTGCGGCGGGCAACGGCAGCACTTTGGAGTGGGGCTGGACAGGGGCACCGCTCAACTGGGTTCACGCGGATCGGGACCGCATTCAGCATATTCTGATGAACATCGTCGGCAATGCAGTCAAGTTCACGAAAGACGGGCGGATCTCCATCACCGCTCAGGCCAGTGCCGCTGAAGAGGGAAAGACCATCCTGCGCATTTCGGTGCGGGATACAGGTATAGGTATCGATCCGGGCCTGCTGCCGCATATCTTCGATGATTTCGCGACCGGAGACAGCTCCTATGACCGGGAAGTCGGGGGAACCGGGCTGGGTCTGGGGATTGCCCAGCGGTTTGTGAAAGCGCTGGGTGGACGCATCACTGTCGAAAGCACTCCAGGAGAAGGTAGTGTCTTCACTATCAGCTTCCCTGTTCAGGCCATTGCGGCGCCTGAGCCGAAGGGGGAGGCCCAGTTTACTGCGCCCGCCAGGAAGCGGGCAAATGTCCTGCTGGTGGAAGACAACGAGATCAACCGCCATGTCGCCCGGGAGATGCTGACAGCACAGGGGCATTTTGTGACCGAAGCGCACAACGGCCGGGAAGCGGTCGAGATGGCAGAAGAAACAGGTTTTGACCTGATCCTAATGGACATCAGCATGCCGGTCATGGACGGGCGCAGCGCCGCGCGGGCGATCCGGAAAGGCGGTGGCGCGTCAGCGCGCGCGCCGATAATTGCCGTGACCGCAAACGCAATGGCAGAGGAGCAGGAAGCCTTTCTGAAGGACGGTATGAATGATGTGCTGACCAAACCTTTGACGCGTGAAGGCCTGTTGCAATTGATTGCAGACCACCCTTCCCCGGCTCCGCCAGCACCGGAAGGTGCTGCGCTGCGGTCGCAGCAGCTAATCGAACTGGAAGAAACGGTTGGTGCCGAGGCGTTGAAACCCCTCCTGAACCGCTTTGCAGCTGAAATGGAAGCCTTCCTCAAAAGCCTTGAGAACGGGCAGGATTTGGCTGCGAACGAAACCGCAGTCGAAGCCCACTGGATTGCCGGCAGCGCCGCAACCTTCGGGCTTCCGGAGCTTCGCAGTGCGCTGATCCGTCTCGAGAAAGCGGCGCTCAGCCAGGAACGTCAAGCGGCAGAAGACGCGCTGAGCCCGTTAAGAAATGCCTGGACCTCCACCAAGCCGGTGCTCAATCTGTTTTAGTAGTTGAAGGCGCCAATGAGCCTGCCGACCTCACCCAGGTTGGTGATTGTGCTGTCATAGCAGGCAATGGAATCCCCTGGCAGGAGGAAGGGGTCATAGTCGTCCCTGTCAGCGCGCCGCAGCAGATCTTCGATCCTCCGCTCGATGACGACAGACACCTGTGTGACCGGATTGCGGGAGAACAGGACGGAAGAGCGGTTGGCGCTGGTGGCGCGGGCGCCGCCCACGCAGTTGGTGTCCACCACCGCCTGCAGGTACCGTGTGCCATAGGGAAACTCGCGCACCTCGCGGCCAATGGCAGCGAGCGCATTGCCGGCTGCCGGCTGGGTGAGGTTCGACAAGAACAGTGTCACCCCCGGCGGACTGATGGGGCTGGGCCGCATCAGGTCTTCCTGGAAGCACCCGCGGCTGGGTACATGCACCTGATCGCCTGTCAGCAGCATGATATCGACCGCATTCTGGCCGTCGAACACTCCGCGCATGTCCAGCAGGTAGAGGCTGCTGCCGCGCCGCACCTCGACTGCCGAAATGTCCGCATCCGGGCGTACACCGCCGGCCGCACGCAATGCGGCAGACAGGTTGCGCGCTTCGGTCGAGGCCCCCAGTGCGCCCTGCCTGCGGGAATCCACTTCGTCACCTGGAACACCGCCGATTTCTACGGCTTTAGGCTCAAAGACGGCTCCTGAAACACCGACCGTGACCGAGGCAAAATCAGCTGCCCGGACCGACAGCCGCGGCCGGTCAGAGTAGAAGTCTTCGGCGATCAGTTTCGCGGCAATGTCCTCCTCGATCTGGATGGCCGTTCGGCCCTGCGCACGGATCGGTGAAAGGAAGGGAAGCTTCAGCGTGCCATCCCGCGAGATGACGTAGTCGCCATTGAAGGTCTCATCATCGCCGACACGCACGTTCACCAGGTCATTACGGGTGAACCGCTCGCCTGCCAACGCAGCCTGCGCTGTTCCAGCGCCCTTGCCGCCGGTTCCGCCGGCGGCGGGGCGGCACCTGGACTCGTTCATTGTCTGAGACTGCAGAAAACCGGCTTCGCTACGGGACACCTCCGGTTCACGGTATTGCGCCTGATACCCGTCACCAGAGGCAACCGGCTCCAGGTTGTCAGGCGGGTCGATCTGCGCGCAGCCGCTCAAAGACAAGATCGCCAGAATTGCCGTTCCATTTCTGAGGGGTTTCTTCATTGAACTGCTCGCGGGATCACTGCGGGTTGTACTGGTGATACGGAATTCGGCCACAGCGGTCGAGAGCCCGTTGATATCGCAGCGCTATCCTTTCGGATATGGAACAGTTCTGTTGCACCATTGCCCTGTCCCTGGGGGCAAGGGACAGCAGGTTCTCCAGCCCGCTATGACTTGATCCAACAGCTCTATGGACAGGTCCCGATGCCCCGCACCTTGCAAATTCCCTCCTTCGCAAAGAACCTCTTTGCCTACGGTGCGTCTGAGGCGGCTGCAAAGGTTTCGCGGCTTCTGGTGGTTGTCGCGGTGGCGCGCACGCTCGACCTGGATCAGATCGGCATTGCAGCGGCAGCCCTGGCGGCGGCCGATATCGTCAAATCGCTGACGGAAAACGGCGTCATTCAAAAGATCATCGCGGCCCCGCAGGCTCAGCTGCAGCAGACCTGTGCCACCGCGCAACGTATTTTCTGGGTCTGGTGCATCGGATTGTTCCTGTTCCAGTCGCTGGCGGGGCTTGTGCTTTATGCCAGCGGCGGCAGCGGTATGCTGCTGGCGCTGATCCTCATTCTGGCGGGTGAATACCTGTTCATGCCCGCCGGGCTGGTGCAGGCAGGCCTCGCCATGCGGGCAGGAAAGCTGCGCCAGACTGCCGCCATTTCGGGCACGCAGATCGTGGCGTCAAACCTGATGTCGGTGGTGCTGGCGCTGCTTTGGCCGTCCGCTCTCGTGCTGGTGCTGCCGCGCCTGCTGACAGCGCCGTTCTGGCTGGTCGCAATGCGCCGCCTGCATCCCTGGAGCCCCGACCCGTCCCAAGGCTTTGCACCGCTGCGCCCGTTCCTAACCTATGGATGGGCGGTGCTGGGCGTCGAACTGGTCAAGGCGCTGCGCCTGCAGGCCGACAAGGTTATCGTGGGCGCCCTGATGGGGGCAGAGACGCTTGGCCTCTATTTCATGGCCTTCAATGCCGGTCTCAGCCTTTCCAACTCCTTCACCGTGGCTTTCTCCACCGTTCTGTTCCCGCATCTCTGTGCCAGCGCGGACAAGCTGCAGGCGCTGCGCCAAAGCGTGCTGCTGGCAATCGGGATCATCGCACCGGCTGTCATCGCGCAGTCGCTGCTGGCCCCGCTCTATGTCCCGGTCCTTTTCGGGGCGGGCTGGGCAGGCATCGAAGGTGTTGTGTCGATCCTGTGCCTGGTTGCGATCCCGACCACGCTGTGGTCCGCAACCGCGGGCTGGCTGCGGGCAAACGGCCGGCCAGGGCAGGAATTCCGGGTCACGCTCGCCACCACCGGGGCGCTGATACTGAACACCTGCCTGCTTGCGCCCTACGGCCTGACAGTCGTTGCCGCCGGCTATGCCGCAGTCGCAGCGCTGATGATGACGGGCGCATCGCTGCCAACCCTTTCCATGGCCTTCCGCCACCGCACCGCAGAGGTTTGAGACATGCCGTATTTCTCCGCAGTCATTCCCAGCTTCAACGCTGCCGCCACGATCCGGGAAACCCTGGCCGGGCTCCAGGCGCAAACCTGCGCCGATTGGGAGGCGGTTGTGGTTGATGACGGTTCAATGGATGAGACCCGCACCCTGGTGCGGGCCGCTGCCGCTGCCGATGCCCGGATCCGGCTGGTCCGCAACCCCGGGAAAGGCCCCAGTGCGGCCCGCAATTTCGGCGCAATGGAACACGCCTGCGGTGATGTGATTGCGTTTTGCGATGCGGACGACATCTGGCACCGGGATAAGCTGTCGCAGCTCCGAGCGAGCTTCCGGCAGGGGGCCGTCGATGGTGCCTATGGACGGATCGGTTTCTTCCGCGCCAACCCGGCCAATGCACGCGTGTTTTCAACAGTTCCCGTGCAGGATCTGACTATCGCCATGCTGCTGGGGGAAAACCCGGTCTGCACCATGTCGAACTTTGCCGTGCGGCGCAGGGTCTTTGCGGCGACCGGCGGCTTTGACGAGGCAATGGTCCACAACGAAGACCTGGAGTGGCTGATCCGCCTGGTTGGCGGTTGCGCGCGGGTGAGCGGAATTGACAGCCTGCATACCTACTACCGCACTTCCGTTGAAGGATTGTCGGCGGATCTTGAGGCAATGCGGGCAGGCCGTGAACAGGCAATTGCAACCGCCGCCGGTTTTGGCGTGGTTCCAAGCGCCGCCTCTCATGCGATTCACCACCGCTACCTTGCCCGTCGGGCGCTTCGTCTGAATGGGGCTCCGGCTTATGCGCTGAAACAAGCTGCGTCCGGCATTCTCAAAAGCCCGCGCGGATTTTTCTCCCCGTTCCGCAGGGGCGGCCTGACATTGGCCGGCTCACTGCTGGCACCGTTCCTGCCCCGGCCGCTGCGCCGGAACCTGTTTTCCCGTTAACTTTCTCGAGGTTCACAACCATGGCCTTCACATCAATTGTCGTTCCTGCTTTCAACGCCGAGACAACGCTCGCTGACACTCTTCTTTCCTTGCAGAGGCAAACCTGTACGGAGTTTGAGGTCATTGTGGTCAATGACGGCTCCACAGACTCAACAGCCGCAATTGCTGCGGGCTTCTGCAGCGACCCGCGCTTTCGCGTGGTTCACCAGAAAAACCGCGGCCTTGCTGGAGCGCGCAACTCGGGTATTGCTGGCGCACAGAGCGATGTTGTGGCGTTTTGCGACGCAGATGACCTGTGGGAGCCGGAAAAGCTGGCCCGCCATATCAGCCATCTGGAGGCCAAGCCCCATGTAGGCATAAGCTATGCCGGATCTGCGTTCATCTCGGAAGATGGCACCCTTACGGGCCAGGCGCAGCGGCCGCGGCTGCAAAACATCGATGCCAAACACATTTTCAAGCGCAACCCGGTCGGAAACGGATCTGCGGCCGTGATCCGGCGGGCAGTGCTTGACGAAATCGCCTTCCGGCCCCGGTCCGAGTCTGAGCGCGACTGGTATTTCGACGAAACTTTCCGCCAATCCGAGGACATCGAATGCTGGCTGCGGATTGCCTTGACGACCAACTGGGCATTCGAAGGGATCCCGGGCCTGCTCACACGCTACCGGATCAATTCAGGCGGGCTTTCGGCGGCGACAGACCACCAGCTTGCCGCCTGGGAGCGGATGGTTCGCAAGCTGTCACAGATCAACCCCAAGTTTTTTGCGGAAGAAACAGGAGTGGCGCGGGCATATCAGCTCCGCTACCTCAACCGGCGCGCCATCAGCGATCTGGACAGCCGCCGCGCTGTGCATCTTGTCAAGGGATGGCTTGCCTGTTCCCTTCAGCCGCTTTGGGAGGAGCCGTTGAAGTCCGGGGCAACCCTGGCGGCGACTGCGCTGCTTGCCGTGACCGGGCCGAAGGTTCTGCGAAAAACAATGGACCTGACCGCACGGGCACACCGAACCGAGGCCATGTCATGACCGTTATCCGCGTAACCCACTTGGTTGATGACACCACTGCAGGCGGAGTGATGCGCGTCATCAGTCACATGATGACAACGCCTGATCTTACGCGCGAGGCTGATCACAGCTTGCTGGAGGTGAAACGGAACAGGCATTCCGTGGGGCGGCTGGAAGCGGATGTGATCATTTCGCATCTTGCGATCAGCTGGCGCCTTCTACCCTTGCTGGCCGCCTTGCGTGTCTTGAACCCCGCAGCACGCCTTATTCATGTCGAGCACAGTTACACCAAATGCTTTACAGTTCTGAATGTAAGACGGAAACGGCGGTTCAGCGCTCTCCTCAAGCTTTCATATGCCCTGTTCCACAATGTCGTTGCCGTGAGTGCCGCACAGGGGCAGTGGCTGAGGGATGAGGGTTTCGTTCGGCCGGACGCTATGCATGTCATTCCCTCCTGCGTTGATCTGTCTGCTTTCCGAGAACTGGCACCGTCAGAGGGCGCGGTGAAGACAATCGGTGCCATTGGACGGCTGGAACCGCAGAAGGGGTTTGATATCCTGATCAAGGCTTTCCGCGAACTCAGCGACCCCGGCATTGCCCTTCATATCTATGGTCAGGGGTCGGAGGAGAGGTTGCTCCGCGACCTTGCCGCCGGTGATCCCCGCATACATTTCAAAGGCTTTTCTTCCAACCCGGTGGCGGCCATGGCTGGTCTTGACGCGGTAATGATGCCCTCGCGATGGGAGGCCTACGGGCTGGTTGCGATTGAAACCCTGGCAGCGGGACGCAGGCTGCTTGTCAGCAACGTCGATGGACTTACGGATCACTTGTCCCATGGAGCCGCACTGGTTGACGGCGCAGGATTTAAACCCTGGCAGAGCGCACTAGAGGAGCTTTTTGCAGCACCGCCGCGCCCCCGCGGGCTGGGGCACGCTCATAACTACGAAAGATATTTTTCCGACTGTTGGAAATCGCTGTGTTTGTCTCCTGGCATCGCTTCACAGAGAGGCAGTTCACCAGCGGGCTGTGTATTCTGAGTGCCGAGATTTAGCTGCACGGATCTGAGAACGCTTCTTTAGCTTTGATCTTGCCGACATGTTTTTCTCGGTTTCCGAAGAATTGAGCCTGCGGACCTACAGGCGGCGCGCCAGCCTGAAGGGTGCTGCCCACATTCATCGACTTGCTCAGCGAAACTCCTCTGGCCGATGCATAAACTGTGTACATGCCCGATTTCTTAGAAGTCCCACGCTGAAATTCGGTTATAGGCTGTCTATTCCTAGTCGCCTGACCTCAGTTTTAATCGTGCCCCGTAGTGGAGCAAGGTCGGGTTTTGCAGGCCGCCGTGCAACAGTTGCTGGCCTCCCTCAAAATCAGCTTTGGGTCGGCATAACTCGCGCAATTCCGCTGCAACTGCAAATTGCTGTAACTGCTAGATCGGTAAAATGGGCTCTTCCCGGCGCTGAATCAGCTGAATTCAGTCATGCTGGTCTTGCGGCGCGCCATGGCGTGGAAGTTTTCCATGCTGAATTCGACTTTTGCACCAGTGGTCCAGTCAAACAGCGAACGATCAATTTGGGTCAGCGGACCTTCGTAGACATGGATAGCATGGCTCTGCCCGCTGCCGTCCGCCGTGATGGCATGGATGGCTTCCGTTCCAAGCCGCACCACATCGCCGGCCTTTACCAGACAGTTGCCGCCGTGGCGCATCTTGCCGGGCTCACGCTTATAGAGCACTTCGACTTCTGTGCCGCGGTAAACAGCGATATGCACGCCCATGCGATGTTCGTGCGGAGCAAAGACAACATCCGCAGATTAGCGGCAGGTCCAGATCGAGCAGGACTTATCCTCGAAGACCATCACCTCGTCGTCTTCAAGAGCTGCGATAGCATCAGCCAGTTTCTCTCTTTGCGCCTGGCTGTCTTGCAGCACAGCACGAATGGCCGATACGTGATCCTCGGATGCCGCGGCCCGCCGGATCCGCCGGACCAGGTCTTCCAAGGCTTTCTGCAGCATGATTTTTTCCCTTTTTGCGGCGCGGTTCCGGTTGTGCCCTATAATGATGGCCCGATGAGGTTTGTCCCGCCTGATTGCGACGTCTGCAAGAGAACGACTATTTCTTCAGGAGAAGGCGCGTTGGCAGGATCCGTCAAGATGCTTGCCAAGCTTGCCCGCGTTTCAGGGCTGCAAACGGGTGAGGTGTAAAGCTCAAGTTTTTCGATCAGTTCCTGATCCGTCAGCGGCGCGTCATGGTTGCCGCGCGCGGCTTTGGTTTCAGAAGTGAACTGCCCGCCATTCTTCAATTCCAAAGTCACCTTGGCATAACGCTCAGCCGGGAAGGCCTCATTGAAAGCCTCGCACTCTTCGAAACTGACCAGATCTGCAAGGCGCCAGATGTCCGGACTATCGTAGAGGTCCGGCGATAGATGTTCTGGCAGGATCGTGCCAAAACGCAGGGCCAAAGCGACGGCAAGAGGCAAGCTGTACTGAGCCGTGTCGCTGTCGGCGGGGCGGTTTGCGGTCAGCCTGGTTGCCTCGTGAAAAGTGGATACGGTGATGCCGGCGATCTCGTCCAGTGGGATCTCTCTGGCGCGCACCAGTGACAGGGCAGCTTCAATTGGCGGATGGGCCCAACGGCAGACGGGAAAAGCCTTGAAGTTGTTCTCAAGGATACGCCAGCGGCTGCCGAGGTCGCTCCAGATATCTGCCACTTCCGGGGCTTCAACAGTCAGGGCAGGTGCGCCGGTGAAGCCGTCTTCAGCCAAATCAGCGGCAGAGATGCCGGTCAACGCCCCCCAGCTGCTGCTGTCCTTCACCATGGCCGGATGGTCGATGCAGCGCATCATCGGCGCACGCGGGCCATAGTATTCGGCGATACCAAGCGCTTCACCTGTTTGTTCCCGTGTCAGCCCCCGCAAACGGCAGGCGATGGCAGCGCAACCCAAGGCGTTCCAGGCCCCTGACGAGTGATAATCGGGCGCAGTTGCATGGAGCGACAGCGCAGCCCGTAAAGCGATTTCCTCGCCCACGATCAGATGGCACAGAAACTCCTCAAGCGTGCAGCTGCCGGTGCCCAGTTCGGCCATCAGCGCAGGCACCAGAGCAACACTGGCATGGCCCTTGCACACTTGATGGCCATCATGGGCATCAAGTGCGTCAATGCTTGCCGCCCCGGAAAAGGCCAGGCCGACCGGATTCACCCGGCGGCCGTCGAACGGCAACGGCAATGTGCCCGGATAGCGCTTTGCCGCGTGGTTGCGTGCTATCCGGCTGGCTTCAGTCTGCATTCCCGCCGCCCAGACCGCTAAAGTGTCCACAAAGCACCGCCTGGCCATCTGCAGCACATCCGCGGGAACGGAAGCCGCACGCAGCCCGTGGATGAAACCCGGGGCGGAAATGTCTTTCTCCATCATGACACCTTAAGGACGATTTTGCCGGTGTGGCCCTTTTGGCCAAAACTTTCCTGCGCCTTGCCAATGTCTTGCAGAGCGTAGGTTTCCGCAACAAGCGGCTTGATTTCGCCGCGTTCGATACGGCCGACCAGATTGCTGAAGACATCGGGTTCCAGCACCGTGCAGCCGAAGAAGCTAAGATCCTTCAGATAGAGTGTACGCACATCCAAATCGACCATGTGGCCGCCGATAGCGCCCGCCACGGAATAGCGCCCGCCCGGGCGCATCACATCCAGCAAGGCCGGCCACTGCGGCCCTGCCACCAGGTCAATCACCACGTCGACGCTACCGGCTCCGAGTTCCGCAAGCAGATCGTCGTTCCGGCCGAGCGTTCTTGCGGCGCCAAGCTCACGCAGAGCTTCGGCCTTTGCAGGGCTGGTCACAGCAATAACGGTCGCACCGCGCGCGCGGGCCAACTGCACGGCGGCCGAGCCTACGCCCCCTGAAGCGCCGGTAACCAGAACAGTTTCGCCGGACCGGACATTTGCCCGGGTCAGCATGTTTTCTGCCGTCGAATAGGAGCAGGGGAAGGAGGCAAGCTCAGAATCTGTAAGACTGCTGTTGATACGGTGGGCATGGTGGCTGGCGACACGAGCATACTGCGCAAAGCCGCCGTCGCACTCCGAACCGAAGTACCAGGGTGTTTTCAGTACGCCTCCATCCGCCTCGCGGATGCATGGCTCGATCAGAACCCGCTCTCCGATCCTGGCGCGATCAACCTCCGCGCCGACGGCAGTAATCTCCCCGCAGACGTCCGCACCCTGAATGCGGGGAAACTCCAAAGGCTTTCCTGACCAGCTTGCGTCGTCTGCCTCACCATCCCCCTTCGAATACCAGGCGATCCGCGTGTTGATATCGGTGTTGTTCACTGCCGCCGCACGCACCCGCACAAGCACATCCCGCGATCCCGGGCGGGGCACTGGCAGGTCATCCCGCCATTCCAGCATCTCCGGCCCGCCATGGCCGGTCAGCACGACACCGCTCATTCTTTTGCTCAGCATACACATCCGCCTTCATGTAGAATCATCATTCTACTTGCCTTGGTAGAATAAACATTCTACACGGTCAAGCATGACGGATACCGCCACCAAAATTGCTGCCGGCCTGGAACGGGCCTTTGTCGAATTCGGATTTGCCGAACCGGCCGTTGAAACCCTGCGGGAGGCAGCCGGGGTCAGCATGCGCACGCTCTACAAATACACGCCGTCGCGCGAAGAGATGGTCCTGCGCGCGCTGGAGCACCGCCACCACCGCTATTTGGAGCACATCTTCAGGGACCTGCCAGGCACCGGCCCCAGCGTGCGCTCTGAGATCATCGGCCGGATTGCGCAATGGATGGCGCAGGAGGCGCCCCGCGGGTGCCTGTTTCATGCTGCCGTTGCAGCCGCCCCGCAAAATGAGCGTCTTCAGGAATTGCTGAAGCGTCACAAGACCGAAGTGGCATCCCGGGCAGCCAAGGCTGCCGGCATTGAGGAGTGTGAGATGGACCTCTCGCTCATTTTTGAAGGGTTAACCCAAAGCTGGCCGCTTCACGGCGATGAAGCTGTCAAAAGCGCACACCGCCTGGCAGAGAGCCTCTAGGCAGGCGAATGGCGGCCGCAGAAGGCTGATCGCGTCACCTTTCTTGCGCACCTTGGCGTGCCCAACCAATGTATACGGGTTGAGCTGCGCCCTGAGCTTCCAGAACCGCGCCATTAGGTTTCGGCAACCGGCCACTAAACGTCTGCTTTTCGCTGGTTGCGTCTTGCTGCATCGGCGAAGTTCGATACCACCAGGAAGGTCCGCAATGGGCTCAACACTGCCCCAGCTTGGAGAAAAGTGCGGCAATGATGAGCCCAACTTGGGTATTGGGCCCGTGTCGCATCCAGAATGCAATCAGTCCAAATTCTGCCCGGCAGAAGTAGGGGAGCTTGCGATAGATCCTGACAATGGGAAGCCGATACTCCGGTCAGGTGTTTCTGCTACTTGGTTCGATAGCTGGAGGAACAAATGGCAACACGTGGCTACTGCTTGTGCAAAGAAACGCGGTGGGAATTTGAGGGCGAAGTGACTTGGGCCTGCTACTGTCATTGCGACGATTGCCGCAGAAATTGTGCTGCGCCGGTTGTCGCCTGGCTTGGTGTACCGATCAAGAATTTCAAGTGGACAGGTAAGGAGCCAAAGACGCTTGAAAGTTCCAAAGGCGTTTTTAGGCATTTTTGCAAAGACTGCGGATCGCCGATTGGTTTTGAAGCTGACCACTATGCCGGAGGGATGCACCTATATGCAGCGTCCTTGGAAAATCCAGAGGACTTCAAGCCAACCTTTCACGTGAATTACCAGAGCAAGCTGTCTTGGCTTCAGATGAACGATGATCTCACAAAGTACAACGGGACATTGCTTCATGCACCCGAGGATTTGAGTGACTACCATTCATAAGTTTGTGCCGCGCCTTTGACGTATCTCAAGCTCAAAATGAACGGCTGATTAGCGCCGTTCGCGACGCGCTGCAAATGCGAGGAGCTACTGAGCGGCCAAGGGCAGCAAAGGGCTCGTCTACAACCGTTAAAAGACCAGCCTTCATCGTGTTACTCTGGACTGCCAATGACGGATTGGCGATGCGGCGGAACGTGGCGGATTGGAGGAGCCGCCATGACTATCGCAAACCTACCAGCCATACGCGCCTGCCGCCCTGTCTGGAACAAGGGGCGGGTTGTTGGACAGAAGCGTCCATTGATGCCGAAACATGTTTGGGCCATCCGTGTACGATTGGAAATCGCGGAGAACCATCGCGAGCTGGCTCTCTTCAATCTGGCTATAGACAGCAAATTGCGTGGTTGCGACCTAGTGAAACTGAAGGTCGCAGATGTGTTTGTCTCTGGTTAGGTCAAAGAACGCGCCTCGATCATTCAGAGCAAAACCCTGTCCAGCCCCATTTCTATGTGCCAATTCGAAGTAGAGTCTCGGGGGCTGGCGGGCGCATGTTAAGTGCCTGATGCGGGCGGCACCCAAAGCGGCCTTGCGGTGTAACGGCAAGCAGATCCTCCGACCCGCCAAGCGCCTGTTTATGAGGTCGGCCTATCGGACAAAAAATGAGCTGCCCGGAGAACGCGCGGCGATTTCTGCAATTGCGAAATTTGGAGATCCTCTGAATGCGACAGCAGAGACTGCCTCTGAAGCAGGTTATTTAGAATGGGAAGTCGCCGATCTTCGTAAAGAAGGCGTCCAGAATGGGGCGGGCAATTCGTTTGGAAACGAATTTCAGTCCGATCCGAGAACCTTGCCTCCAAATAACGTGAACTTCCAACGTCCCAACTCCCTCAACTGTCACCGATTGAAGGTCTCTGCGATTAAATTGAAGGCTCTCTTCCACGAGTTCAACACCCATGCCACTGTAGCTAATGTTCAGAGTTATGCCCCGGCTGCAGAAGCTTGGAAAGTTCAGTGTGCAAGGGATTTTCATGCGTAAACGAGATTCTGTTTCTTCGAACTGCTTGAGCATGGCTTGTCTTTCTTATCCATCTGAGATCAGAGGGTTATTGGCATTCAGAAGCCGCAGGGCACTTGAAGAACTCGAATCACGAGCAGAACTGGCGGGGTTAAGTTGCTGCTTCCAATTAGTATTTTTTCCTAACGGTGAAACATAAAGGAAAGATTGAGGGAAGGGCTTAGAGGTAAGGACCGGCAGCGAGTTCATCTCGCGATATCTCGACCTCTGGGCCTACGCCAAGAACGTTACCCTCGACTTCTCACTGCCCGGAAAACTCACGGACAATGGCTTCATTGAGGCGTTTAACAGGAAGCTCCGGGCGGAATTGACGTGCTCCCCTGAAAAGTCCGCGTTTTGAAGTTAGCCTGTTCTCCAAACGAGGAGACAAAAGATGCGGAAAAGCCGGAGGATTGGCGTCGGCACTAAAATGAGAACAGCCCCCACAGCGCAATCGGAAACAACGTCCCGATTGCCATGCATTATCCCGATGGCGTCACCAGCCCGTCATCGTAACAGAGCCGGAGAAATCCAGTTTCTGGCGGTCCGCGGTTTGGGCTCAGAGCAGAATCACCAATTTATTACATCCGAACTATCCATATCGATGTCCAAATCATCATCGAATGTTACTGCTCCTTCTGCATCCTCAGACAAATTTACTGCATCTTCAGACACATTCTCGGAGTTTTTTTCTTCGATAGCATCCATCCAGTCTTCATTCTCATTGGATTCGAACGCTTCTTCATCTGCTGACTGAAAACTTGCCGAATTTTGATCTTCTTCCGGTTTCTCCCCCTTCCCTGGGTTGCTGCCGTCATGGCCGTCAGCGTCGTTGCCATGGCCGTTGTTGCCGTCGCCAGCTTCATCCTTTCCGGACTTTCCACCCTTTCCGGCCCCTTTCCCGGGATTGCTGCCGTCATGGCCGTCGGCATCGTTGCCATGGCCATTGTTGCCGTCGCCGGTATCATCCTTTCCGGATTTTCCACCCTTTCCGCCCCCCTTCCCAGGGTTGCTGTCGTCATAGCCGTCGGCATTGTTGCCATGGCCATTGTTGCCGTCGCCGGTATCATCCTTTCCGGATTTTCCGCCCTTTCCGGCCCCCTTCCCTGGGTTGCTGTCGTCATGGCCGTCGGCGTCGTTGCCATGGCCATTGTTTCCATCGCCAGCGGGCTCATTCTCCGGCTCCGAGGTACCGTCACCGTCGGCAGCGGGCTCATCCTCCGGCTCCGAAGTTTCACCGCCGTCGCCAGCGGGCTCGTCTTCCGGGTCCGAGGTGCCACCGTCACCGCCAGCGGGTTCATCCTCCGGGTCCAAGGTGTCACCGTCACCAGCTAGCTCGTCCTCTGGATCCGAAGTGCCTCCATCGCCATCGGGTTCATCCGCCGGATCCGAAGTTTCACCACCGTCGCCAGCGGG
>NZ_JAHVJQ010000007.1 GCF_019801145.1 Leisingera aquaemixtae | reverse complement strand
TTCCCGCCGTCACCTGCGGGTTCATCCGCCGGGTCCGAGGTACCGCCGTCACCGCCAGCGGGCTCATCCTCCGGGTCCAAGGTGTCACCGTCACCAGCTAGCTCGTCCTCTGGATCCGAAGTGCCGCCGCCGTCGCCAGCAGGCTCGTCGTCCGGGCCCGGGGTACCACCACCGTCTCCGCCAGGTTCATCCTCCGGCTCCGAGATGCCACCTCCGTCGCCTGCGGGCTCGTCTTCCGGGTCCAAGGTGTCACCGCCTTCGCCAGCGGGTTCATCCGCCGGATCCGAAGTTTCACCACCGTCACCAGCAGGCTCATCCGCCGGATCCGAGGTACCGCCGCCGTCGCCAGTGGAATCGTCTTCCGGGTCCGAGGTGCCACCATTGTCGCCAGTGGACTCGTCTTCCGGGTCCGAGGTGCCACCGTCACCGCCAGAGAGTTCATCCGCCAAGTCCGAAGTTTCACCGCCGTCACCAGCTAGCTCGTCCTCTGGATCCGAAGTGCCTCCATAGCCATCGGGTTCATCCGCCGGATCCGAAGTTTCACCACCGTCGCCAGTGAACTCGTCTTCCGGGTCCGAGGTACCGCCACCTTCGCCAGCGGACTCGTCTTCCGGGTCCGAAGTTTCACCGCCGTCTCCGCCGGGCTCATTCTCCGGCTCCGAGGTGCCGCCGCCGTCGCCAGCAGGCTCGTCGTCCGGGCCCGGGGTACCACCACCGTCTCCGCCAGGCTCATCCTCCGGCTCCGAGATGCCGCCGCCGTCGCCTGCGGGCTCGTCTTCCGGGTCCAAGGTGTCACCGCCTTCGCCAGCGGGTTCATCCGCCGGATCCGAAGTTTCACCACCGTCGCCAGCAGGCTCATCCGCCGGATCCGAGGTACCGCCGCCGTCGCCAGTGGAATCGTCTTCCGGGTCCGAGGTGCCACCATTGTCGCCAGCGGGTTCGTCCTCCAGCTCCGAGGTGCCGCCGTCTTCTCCGACGGGCCCGTCTTCCGGCTCCGAGGTTTCACCACCGTCTCCGCCGGGCTCGTCCTCCGGACCTGAGGTGCCGCCGCCGTCTCCGCCGGGCTCGCCCTCTGGGGCCGAGGTGCCGCCGCCTTCGCCATCGGGTTCATCCGCCGGGTCCGAAGAGGCGTCGCTGCCAGTCCCTTGGACTGAGGACACCAAGTTTGCATCTGCGTTAGAGCTGTTACCTATATGTTCGATTGAAGCGGGTTGAACCTCTGAAGGAGCGGTTTCTTTGCCCGTGCCGCCAAGAAGTTGCGTTTCCGTTTCATACTCCTGCTTGCCTCCTTCACTAACGCCTTGTGAAAACCTGGAGGCGCTGGAGTTCTGGTCCTCTCCGGAAACGACGGTCTGCGGGTCCAGTGACGCTTCCTCGCCCCCGTCGACGGCAGTGGATTCAGGAGCCTCAGTCTTCCCCACCAAGAATTTTTCTGAAAACGCACGGACTTGATCCGTAAAAAATGCGCGCAAGGCTGCGACGCTTGCTGAGAAACCCGAAGCTTCACTTGCAGTCTGTAAAGTTTCTAGTTCTGTACTATTGCGCTTACTTGCATCTTCTTCGCTACGCTCTCGCGTACTGGTACGAATGCTTGTCTCAGACTTTTCTTGATGAACATCCATTCCATCACCGTAAAATCAGCCAAAAAGTGTATGGCAATCCAATGTTGCAACTTTTCAACTCGCTAAGTGCGCGTTGAAGACACGTCCTCAGCACAATTCTGCAGGCGTAGAAACGTCAGGCCTCAGTAAGGGCACGATCCTGCAAAACACGCAGCGGCTTGAAGAAATACTCCAAAACCGTTTTCTTTCCTGTCTGAAGATCTGCAGTAACAGACATGCCTGGCCGCAGAGGCAAAGCCTCTGCATTTACTGCCTCTTGGGCAAGAAGTCTCAGTCTGACCCGGTAACGTGCCTCACCCTGGTCATCCACGTTGCTGGAAGGAGAGACATGTGAAACCTCGGCCGGAATGCCTCCAAAGCGGGAGAAGTCATAGGTGAGCACTTTGACCACTGCTTGGAGACCCGGAGTGATGTCGCTGATCCTGTCTGCCGGGACTTCCAGTTCGGCAAACATCTCACCTGCCACGGGGACAACAGTTGCGATCACGGCCCCGGCGGCAACAACCTGGCCCGGATCTGCGACGGTCATATCCTGAACCCTGCCGGCCACCGGTGCCAGTATCACTTCACGGCCTAAGCGAGGGCTGAGGCGGGCAGCCTCTTTTTCCAGGCCGGCCAGTTCTGTATTGATTTCAGCAAGCCGCTGAGCAGCAAGCTCCTGCCTCTCTGCCTCGCGTTGCACAAGCGCCAATTCCGCCTGATCAAGCCTGAGGGCCGCTACGGCAACTTCCCCGCGCATTTCGGCCACCTCTCTGCGAATGGCTGACAACACGCGTTTCGTGTCATCCAATGCGGCGGTGCTTGCACTGCCGCTTGCTGCAAGCCGCTCCTTCCGGCTCAGTGATGTCTGCGCCAGCTGCGCCTGGTGCTCCAGGGCTGCCAGTTCCTCGCGCGCGGCTTTCAGTTCCACTCTGGCAAGCTCCGCACGCGACGCCAGCATACGGGTTTCGGCAGAGGCAACGCGTTCCTGCGTGCTGAAAACATGGGATTGATCTACCCAAGGGCCATCTGAATCCTCAATGAAAGCCTCTCCGGAAAGCACAGCCCGCTGCCGAGCTGCCTCGGCTTTCAGGGCGTCCTGGCGGGAGCGGAGGCCGGCTAGCGCAGCCCGGGTTTCATCCACATTCATCCGCACCAGAACCTGACCTGAATCGACGGTGTCGCCTTCGCGCACCAGAACCTGCGAAATGATCCCGCCCTCTAGGTGCTGCGCCGGACGGGACCCGTCCAGTGGCAGGATCAGCCCCTCGGCCACGACCGTTTCGTAAACTGGCGTAAACGCGGCCCAGGTGACAGCAGCTGCAAAGGCGCCTCCGATCCAGAAGATCAGGGAGCGCGACAGCCCGTCGTCATGCGGCTCATCCAGCGGCCCGGCGATGGCCAAACGGCGCTGCACCGGATCGGTCCCGCTGTCCTCTGCATTGTGCTGTTTTCTCCAGGGCATCATGCGGTTCGGCATCACGCTCACCTTTCAGGTTTTCCGAAGCCGGCCGCAGACCCGGACCGGAGTTTCAGTTCAAAATCTGCCGCCCTTACATGGCTGGGACGGTGCGTGGCCATCAGCACCGTCAGATCCCCCCGCTGACTGGTCAGCCAGTTCATGAGGGCCGCCTCCAGCTCGGAATCCATGGCGTCCGCAGGATCATCCAGAAGCAGGACACCGGGTTCACGCAAAACGGCCCGTACCACCGCCAGTGCCTGGGCGGTTCCGCGGGGGATCACGGCCTGCCGTGCGGCCGTCAGCCGCGTCTGAATGCCGTCGGGCAAGCTGGCAAGAAAGGGAGCCAGCCCGAAAACTCCACAAAGCTCTTCCAGTTCGGCGTCCGTCGCAGACGGCTTTCCAAGGCGCAGATTCTGCGCCAGCGTGCCGTGGATAAAGGCAGGGGTTTCCGGAACATGTGCGACCAGGCTGCGCAGGGCGCTTACCGGCAGCTGGCGGCTGTTCACCCCGCCGATCATCACATGCCCTGCCCGGAGCGGGCACAGCCCGTTTATACTGCGCAGCAGGGTGCTTTTGCCGGCCCCCGACGGGCCGGTCAAAGCCACAAAGCTGCCAGCTGGTATCTTGCAGGATATACCGCTCAATGCGTTCTTGGAGGACCCAGGATAGCGGCAGACTGCGCCGCGGATTTCTATTGACCGGTCAACGTCGAACCCATGCGGGGCCGCCTGCCGCTCCTGTTCGTCCGGAAGCCCCATCAGTGCATCGATTTGTTTGATCTGGCTGCGGAAATCCGACGCCCGGCTCAGGACTTGGTAAGCGCCTTGTATGGGTGCCAGCACGCGCCAGCTGATAACCATGGCCGCCAGAAGAGACCCGTTTGTTATCTGGCCCTCCATGACGAGCAGGGCGCCTGCAACGGCGATTAGCCCGCCTGCGACGGGAACTGCGGATGCCGCTACCGCATCCAGCGTGCGCCGCAGCACGGCGGCCCGCTGCTGGGCTCTGGCGTTGGCGCGCCCGGCGCGTGCCACCGCAGCCAGCCAGCGGTCCTCCTCCCCGTTGGCGTGAATTTGGCCGAGGCCATGGCAGATTTCATGCACGAGGCCGTTATAGTGCGCCCGTGCTTTGCGGGCTTCGCTGGAACGGGCTTTGAGCAAGGGATAGGCGGCCCAGGCCAGAAGGCCGCAAAACAGGCATACGGCCAGCGGGATCAGCGCCAGTTGCCAGCTCCAGAACGCAAGCCCCGTCAGCATCAGGGCCGCAATCGGGATATCAAACGCAATCTCCAGCGCCGAACCTGTCAAGGCGCTGGGTGTTGCCGCGAGCTGCCTGGCCCGCGCCCCTTGCGCCGCAACGCTGCTCTGTCCCAGCCGCTCCATCGGCAGGGACAGGATCTTGGCCAGAACTTCTGTGGTGGCCAAATAGTCCGACCGGGCGGCAACGCGTGCAGCAGTTCGCGCGCGAATGCGCCGGAAGGCAAGATCGCTCGCAATCACCATGGCAAGCCCAAGCCCGATTGCAAGCAGCGTATCAAGCGCTCTTGCGGGGATCACGGCGCTGTAGATGCCAACGATACCAAATGCGGAAGCTATGGAGACCGCCGCAATTGCCAGTTTCGTCACCAGCAGACGCAGGAACTCCCGCCTCATCGCTGACAGGCGCGATTTGAACCAGGAAGACGGTTGTGTTGCGAATTCGTCAGGCCGGTGAAACGTTACAAGTATGTCGCCTGGTTTGGCAAAGGAGGCCCGTGGTTCACCGGAAACAGGATCCAGCGCACGCTGCTGATCAGTATTTGCAGCGACATAGGGGGATCCGGACGCATCAATCAGAAGAGCCGGGCCTGTTCCGGCCCGAAGCGCGCGGGATGTGACAGGGGTCTGCCGGGTTTCCACCCCCAGATGGTGGAAAGAATTGCGCAGGTCCTCGAGCGAAAAGACACCTGGAAAATGGGGCATCGAATGAAACAGCCCGACGCCAGGATCCACCCAATCCAGTAGCTCCAGACAACGCAGGAAAGCCGCCACCATCGGATCCTGTGCCCGCACGCCAGGCAGCAGCCCCTGCGCAACTGCTCCTTCGAACTGATCCAGCGCCTGATCGCGGCGGAAGTCGGAACTTGCGGCAACTAAATTCATGCGCTGCGGGCCTTCTGTGCAATAGCGTCCGGTTCAGAGAACTGTTCAAGACGGCCTTCCCGCATGGTCAGCACCCGGTCGGCAATACGGAGGTAAGACGGCCTTTCCGAGACAAGTATCAGGGCGAACTCGCCCTTGTGAGCGACGAAATACTCCCGCAGCAACCCGTCTGCCTCGGCATCAAGCCCGCTATTGGCCTCGTCAAAAATAATGATGTCCGGCCGCAGCGCCAGCGCGCGCACGATGTGCAAGCGGCGGATGACGGCGGTCGGCAAGTGGTGCGATCCGGATTGCACGAGCCGAGCATTCATGCCGCTGGGGTGTTCTGCGAATGATTTCTGCATTCCAAGCTCCGAGCAGATGCGCAGAACATCCTGCAACCGTTCCGGGCTGCCTGCGGTCATCAGCTCCAGGGCGGTGCTGTCAGGCAGCCTGGCATGCTGCTTCAAAAGCTGCATGTGCCTGCCCAGCAGGCGGGGATCGCAATCGCCGATCCTGTTGCGGTTCCAAAACACATCCCCCCAGTCCGGCAGCAGCCGCCCGGTCAGAGCCTGCAGCAGAATTGACTTGCCGCCGCCCGAAGGGCCGGTGATTGCAACGGTCTCACCCGCCGAGACATCCAGAGAAACATTGTCCAGCAGCACCCTGCCTTCAGAGCAGAATACACTGAGGTCTTTGGCCCGCAGTGTTTCGAGGCTGCCAGGAATTGCCGCCGCCAAAGCGGGCGCCGGCTGCGCAAGAAACCTGGCAAGGCTTTCCTCTGCAGGGCGCAGCGCAAATCGGGCTTCACGGGCAGCCTGAGCCCGAAGCAGGGGCTGAATGATCCTGCCGGACAGCAGGATTGCTGCGGCCAGCGCGCCGGCGGTCATCTGATTGTTCACCACGGCATAGGCCCCTGCGGTGGCCATGAGAACAGGAACGGAGCCCGCCGCGGTTTCGGTTAGGGCACGCCGTGTGCCCTTTGCCAAGGTTGTTTTTTCACGGGCATTTGCAGCTCCAAGCGCCAGGGCTTCATGTCTCCGCGCCAGAAAAGGTTCTGCATGCAGGCCCTTTATCGTTTCCAGGCAATCAAAGGCCTCATTGACGAAGGCGGCACTCCGCTTGGCCCTTTCCGAGAGCTCCTGATTGACCTTGTCCATGCTCCGCAAACCTGACTGTGCAAGCATCACAACAACCACTGCCAGGCAAAGAACCCAGACCAGGCCTGGCGCAATCAGGGCAAAGGCCGTTCCAAAGACAGCCGCAAATGGAAGTGTGAAACGTGACTGGCGCGCCTCCGACGCCGAAATCGCGCGGAGTCGTTCGATCGTGTCGAAATGGGCCAGCGTTTCAACCGGGTCATGCGGTTCCGAAGCTTTCCGCCGCTTGAACAGCGTCAGATAAGCCAGACGATCGGCAGCGTCGATTTCAAACCGGGCAGCCGCCCGCGCAGCAACCGCGGCAGACGCGGCCCGGAGCATGGCCTCCCCCAAAGCTGCTGCCAGCAGAAAAGCCAAAAGCACTGCAAGAGTGGCATAGCCGTTGTTCGGAATAACCCTGTCGAAGATCTGGATTATGACCAGCGGCAAAGCCAGAGCTAAAATATGAGCCAGAAACGCCGCAAATTCCAAGGAGAGCGGGCGAGAAACCTTGATTTCAGGCAGTTTTTGCATTTTCGTTGGCGCCGGGCAGACAAACATTGCGCCTATTTAAATCAGAACCGGTGAAAATTCCGTTTCGAGGGCGGGCAACTGCCTCGCAACGAAGATTCGATGCGGCGAAAGGCAAAAAAGAGTCGCGTTGCAGCTATGGAGGGCCGGGGTCTTGAGGCTTCTAAATGTCTGCTCTACTGCGTTTTGGAATGGCTAGCTCGCCCTGGCGGCGAATGACTGCTCTCCGCCCGGACCTGCATACGAACTCGTCGTGGCTATACGGCCGACAGGAGGTCAGCTTCGGGCAGTCTTCCGTCATTCACGCCTGGCACGGCGAATGCCCGGTCAGAGCTCACAGCGACGGATGCTGAAGAAAAGACGAACGGCGGCATCACAGGTTTGCAGGTCTTTGGATACATACAAGGCCGGAGATAGAGATCGGCAACCTGCAGATCTATAGAAACCGGTCAGTCAACCCTGTCCGCACAGCTTAGCGCGGGCGGGCAATCACCCCCCCCTGCAATGTCCGATGCTTACTGACCTATCCCCTTCGATCCCCTCCTCGGTCGCAGTCCGGGCTCCGCCCAAACATGCTTTCTGCGGTCAGCAGCCTGCTGGACCCGCCCTGCCGGGGGGCCTGGGATGACTTATTGTTTTTCGATAATCTGGAAGGGCAGCAAGCCGATCATGCGAAGTTGGAACCAGACACCTGGGTCATTTCCTCCAGGCGCCCGCACTTACTTTTGCAGATACCCTTGTTCTTTAAGGTGCGCGATCAGAAGCCGTTCTACATAAGAGGCTACAGACCGGTCATCCTCCGCCGCTGCCTTTTCTACGGCTTTCTTGGTATCTTCAGTCACTCGTACAGATATCGCTGATGTTCTGGCCATGTGTTCACTTGTGTGCAGTTGACATTCATATTCAATGGGTGCATATTGCATTTAGTTGCACACAATTGCAACGGGCCGAGGGGAAGGTGGAAGCTCCCCGCCCGGCCCTAACCAAACCGATCTCGTGGAAGGAGACCGACTATGGCTGATACTTGCCGTATCACGCGCGCATGCGCGCTGAAAGCCCTGCAGCCCGCATCTGTCGCAGATGGCAGCCCCACCTTCATCACCCGCACCTTCGATACGCTGACCAAGGCAGTGGACGAAGCCCTCGAACTGGAGCGTGATCTGTCGCACGCTCTTTCGTGGGATCCCGCATCCACCGGTATCCAAGAGGCCGCTGAAGCCAAATGGCAGGATTGCCTTAAACTCAGCGGCGACATCCTGACCGCACAGATGGTCAGTGCCGAAGATTTGCCAATGCAGCGCATGAGCATGCTGCTGCACTTCCTCATCGAGTCCACAGGGCCGGAAGAGGCTCGCAGGTTTCAACATCTGTACTTTGAGAACCTGGAGCTGTTCACCGCTGAAGATGGTGATTGCCAGACGCTGCTGCAGACCGGCGCGCGCCAGATGAACGCTCTCATCGAACTCTCTGTGGCGGATGAAGCGCAGAACTTCCTGCCCAACTAAGCCCACCATCCCAGCATTCTTCTGACCCGCCCCGCAGTGGACACGCCGCAGCGCCCGGCTCAGCCATGCCATTTCTGAAGTTTCAGCAAGCGCCAGTTCCGGCGCCTGCCCAGCCCAATTTTGCCTATGCGGAGGCTGCCATGCCCCACTCAACCTGCGAACATTTCCCGCAAACGGTCCATCCCCACTGGCGCGCCGCCGCCAGCGCAAAAGGTTTCAAAATCGTCCAGCGCATCAAAGACCGGTATCATCTGCTTCTAGCCTGCCAAAGCTGCGGTCTGACACACGCCAGCAAGATCTTTGTTCTCATGAACAGCCAGCCGCAGTGCCCGCACTGCATTCAAGACCGGTGGCAGACCGACGCTGTGGCCGCAGGTTTGAAGTGGGCAGGCCGCGATCCGGAAGACCGTCACTATGCCCACTATATCGCCCCCTGCGGCCATAACTTGCGCCGGCAATTTGAGATGGTTAAGCGG
>NZ_JAHVJQ010000006.1 GCF_019801145.1 Leisingera aquaemixtae | reverse complement strand
TCATAAGCCGCATCGGAAAACCCCGCCGCAGCCCCCGCCCCGGTCTCGATCGCGCAAGTGTACCCCAGCTTCTGCAGCTGCGCCGCAGACTCCGGCGTCATCGCTACACGGTTTTCACCCGGGAATGTTTCTTTTGGTGTCCCTATTTTCACCTTGTCGGTCCCCCTCGTCCTGCCCGTGCCAGCATCCTCTGGGTACGGATCACAATGATTTCATCTACTATGCGCAAGATTATTGCGCAAGGATTTTGCTGCGTTGCCGCAAAGTCACGCTGCAATGCCGCGCCAACGTCATACCCAGCGGCGCACCTTCTGTTCATAGCGCGCCCAGTCCGCCCGGAAGGTCCGCCGCATCCGGTCTTCTTCGGGAATGACAAACCGCTTCTCCAGAACCCACAGGAACACTGGGATCAGCGGCAGTGACAGCACCGCATCAAACCACAGGACAAAACCAGCAAGTATCAGCACATCGCCCAGGTAGATCGGATTGCGGGTGCGGCTGAAGATCCCGGATTGCACCAGGCGGCTGGGTGTCTGATGCGGGATGACCGTGGTCTGCTGCCGCCGCATCTCGGTGATCGCGAGCAATGCCAGAAGAATGCCGCCGCCCACCAGAATGCCCGCCAGGAACTCCGCCCAGGCCCCGCCAAAGGATAGCCCGAAGGCAAATTGCGCCGCTTGCAGCCAAGCGGCCGCAACAAATCCGGCCAGCCAGAGGGGCGGCACATCCAGCCACCGCATCACGCCCTGCCCCCTTGCAGTATTCTGTCCGAAACAACACGCATCGCGGGCAACCTTCCCTTATCCGGCCTGCTCGTCCAGACCTGTTCGGCCGGGATTGAAAGAAAAGGACAATTTGCCCCACATGCCGCGAAAACGGCGAATCCGTTCCCGCTTGCGGCATGATCCTGCATAGTTTCGTCCGGATGCCTATGTATTTCTTTGTGTACTGAACGGCCGGCCGGCCCGGTGCCGCGCCGGGCGGCTGCCACTGAAACGCGCATTCCCGCACTATGGCGGCGCCGTGACGGCACGGCGGGGTTGCCACACGGCTGAGCCCGGATAGGCTGAGCCGCAAAACAGGGAGGCCGGACAACATGGCATTGCAAGGCAAACACGCGCTGGTGACTGGCGGCGGCACGGGGATCGGTCTGGCGATCGCCCACGGATTGGCGGCGGCAGGGGCGCAGGTCACCATCACCGGCCGCAGGCAGGAAGTGCTGGAAGAAGCGGCCGCCGATGGCCTGCACCCGCTGGCAATGGATGTGCGCAGCGAGGAGGACGTTCAGACCAAGATCGCCCAGGCGGTGGCGGCGCGCGGCCCCATCCAAATATGCGTCGCCAATGCCGGTGTTGCCGAGGGTGCGGCGCTGCACAAGACCTCGATGGACTTCTGGCGCAACATGATGGCAACCAACCTGGACGGCGCGTTTCTGACCATCCGCGAAAGCTTCAAATCGATGCGGCAGACCGACTGGGGGCGGGTGATCACGGTCTCCTCTGTCGCGGGCCTGCGCGGACTGAAGGGCGCGGCCTGTTATTCGGCCACCAAACACGGGCTGATCGGGCTCACACGGGCGCTGAGCGAGGATTACCTAGGCACGCCGTTCACCTTCAACGCGCTGTGCCCGGGATACGTGGACACGCCGATTGTGGAGCGCAATATCACCTCGATCTCGCAGCGTTCGGGGATGAGCGCGGTGGAGGCACTGGACGTGATGGTCAACGCCAACCGGCACAAGCGTCTGATCGAACCGGAGGAAGTGGCCGCGGCTGCCCTGTGGCTCTGCGGTCCGGGGTCCGGGTCGGTGAACGGCCAGTGCATCGAAATCTCGGGCGGGCAGATGTGATGGACCGGGAGGGGTTCAACGCATTCTGCGCCACTTTCCCGGCGGCGGAGCATGTGGTGCAGTGGGGCAATTCTGACGTTTGGAAGGCGGGCGGCAAGCTGTTTGCTGTCTGCGGCTGGGCCGATGGCAGGGACGCCTTCACCTTCAAAGCAGGCGAGATTGCCTATGAGGTTCTGCAAGAGCGCCCTGGGGTCCGCCCGGCGCCCTATTTGGCGTCGCGGGGCATGAAATGGCTGCAGCAATTTGCCGAAGACGGCCTGACGGATGCGGAGCTGAAAGAACAGATCACCCTGTCCTATCAGATGGTCACTGCGAAGCTTTCGAAGAAGAAGCGCGCCGAGTTCGGGATACCGGATCCCCGGCCAGCCAGCGGCTAGGCACTGGACAGAGCGGCCCGGATGCGGTAGCAAACGCTAAAAGCTTTAAGCTTGAAATATCCAATCGACGTGAGGCCCCCCATGACCGATTTTGCCGCAACCAAGGCGATGTTCGACCTGCCGGAAGGCGTGATCTATCTGGACGGCAACTCGCTGGGCCCCCTGCCCCGCGCCGCCAAGGAGCGGGTAGGGTCGATGATGCAGGACGAATGGGGCCAGATGCTGATCACCGGCTGGAACAAGGCCGGCTGGATGGACAAGCCCAGGGCGCTGGGGGACCGGATCGGGCGGCTGATCGGGGCGGAGCCCGGCCATGTGGTGATGGGCGACACGCTGTCGATCAAGGTCTATCAGGCGGTGGCCTCAGCTCTGGAGCTGAACCCGGGCCGCAAGGTGGTGCTGTCGGATAATGGCAACTTCCCAACCGACCTGTATATGGCAGACGGGCTGCTGAAATCGCTGGGGCCGGAGTATGAGTTGCGCGTCGTGGACCCGGAGGCGGTGGCGGACGCCATCACCGATGAGATCGCGGTGCTGATGATCACCGAGGTGGATTACCGCACCGGCCGCAAGCACGACATGAAAGCGCTGACCGAAAAAGCCCACGCCCATGGCGTGCTGACGGTCTGGGACCTGGCCCATTCAGCGGGCGCCATTCCGGTGGATCTGGCCGGGTGCAAGGCCGATTTCGCTGTTGGCTGCACCTACAAGTACCTGAATGGTGGCCCCGGCGCGCCGGCCTTCATCTATGTCTCGCCGCGCCACGCGGAGACCGCCCGCCCGGCCCTGTCCGGCTGGCTGGGGCATGAGGCGCCCTTTGCCTTCGACCTGGACTACCGCCCGGGCCAGGGCATCGACCGGATGCGCGTCGGCACCCCGCCGATCCTGCAGCTGACCGCGCTGGAGGCGGCGATGGATATCTGGGACATGGCGGATATGGACACCGTGCGCGCAAAGTCCATCGCGCTCTGCGATCTGTTTATCGCCGAGGTGGAAGCGAATTGCCCGCAGCTGGAACTCGCCTCGCCCCGCGACCCGGCCTTCCGCGGCAGCCAGGTGTCGTTCAAATTCGACGAAGGCTATGCCGCGATGCAGGCGCTGATTGCCCGCGGTGTGATCGGCGACTTCCGGGCGCCCGACATCATGCGCTTCGGCTTCACCCCGCTGTATATCGACGAGGGCGACGTGCGCGCGGCGGCAGAGATCATCACCGATGTGATGACCAATGCCCTTTGGGACCTGCCGGAATACATGGTCCGCCACGCGGTCACCTGATGCGCCGCACCCGCTCATACCATCTGCCGCTTTGCCGCCCGGCGGGCTGGGTCGCGCTGTGGCGCCGCCTGGCCCAATGCGGCACCCTGAACCGGAGGACGCATTCCCTTCCCTGACATATACTGAATTTAGGAAAAGGAATGATGTGATGACCCAACCCTACGATCCCGCCGACGACGGCGCCCAGATGTCCTTTGACGGGCGCATGTCCTATGGCGATTACCTGTCGCTCGACATGCTGCTGAACGCGCAGAAGACATGGACCAATACCCACGACGAGATGCTGTTCATCATTCAGCACCAGACCTCAGAACTGTGGATGCGGCTGGCCATTCACGAGCTGAGCGCCGCCCGCGAAAGGCTGCTGGGCGGCCAGGCGCGGCAGGCGTTCAAGATGCTGGCGCGGGTGGCGCGCATCTTTGAGCAGCTGAATTCCGCCTGGGACGTTCTGCGCACCATGACGCCCTCGGACTACACCGCCTTCCGCGATGAGCTGGGCCAAAGCTCCGGCTTCCAGTCGCACCAGTACCGGCAGATCGAATTCATGCTGGGCAACCGCAACAAGGCGATGCTGCGGCCGCACTCGCACCGGCCGGACATTCTGGCGCTGCTGGAGGCGGAACTGGCGCAGCCGTCGCTTTATGACGTGGCGCTGAAGGCGCTGGCGCAGAGCTTTACTCTGCCGGAGGAAGTGCTGAACCGCGACGTCAGCGAAGCCTATCAGCCGCATGAGGCGGTGCAGGCCGCCTGGACCGAGGTCTACCGCGACACCGGGGCCCACTGGGAACTGTATGAGCTGGCGGAAAAGCTGGTGGATTTCGAGGACTATTTCCGCCGCTGGCGCTTCAACCATGTGACCACGGTGGAGCGCGTGATCGGCTTCAAGCGCGGCACCGGCGGCACCGGCGGCGTCAGCTATCTGAAACGGATGCTGGAGGTGGAGCTGTTCCCAGAGCTGTGGCACCTGCGCACCGAGCTCTGAAACGCTTGCGGGCTGGATTTTCCGGCCCGCATCACCGCGGCGTCAGCCCTGCCCCGGCCAGGGCAGCCAGCTGGCGCACCCCGTCCTGGTAAGCCTCGTAATCCGCGGCAGTCTGCTTGATCCCCTTCAATGAGGCGCAGAGGGTTCGGGCAATCACCGCGGCATCGCCGCTCAGCACCGCACGCCCGGCCGCAGCCTGCTGCTGCAGCCACTCCGCGTAGATCCCGCTCAGGGCGGCCTCGCCCTCGGCGATCACTTCGCCCGCAACGCTTTTGGTGATCTCGAACAGCTCCATCCCGTGCGGCGAGGACATCATCATTTGCACGCCCTCCCCGGCCTGGCCCTGGAAGGCCGCCAGCAGCCGCTCCGGCAGCGGCCCCGGTTCCGCCAGCGCCGCCCGCACCCCGGCAGCCGCTGCGCCGTAATAGGCGGCAACCAGCGCCCGGAAGATCGCTTCCTTGTTCTTGAAATGCAGATACAGTGCCGGCCGCGACATGCCCGCGCCCTTGGCGATGTCATCCATCGAGGTTTTGCGGAATCCGTAAGTTGAGAACGCCATCCAGGCGGCCTCAAGGATTGCCTGCTGTTTCGGGTCAATGCCTGCCATGTTCATATTTCCGCTTCTGACATTGTTTGTAAAAAATGTCAATTGACACCCTGACAAAACTCGTTATTTTTGTCAACAGCACAGCAAGGGAGCCCCGCCATGCCAACAGACCTGCGCATTAATGGAAAAACCCATCAGGTCAATCTGCCTGATGATGTGCCCCTCCTCTGGGTTTTGCGGGATGAGGTTGGCCTCACCGGCACCAAGTTCGGCTGCGGCGTGGCCGCCTGCGGGGCCTGCACCGTCCATATCGACGGCGAGGCGGTGCGCTCCTGTCAGGTGGCGCTGTCCGATGTCTGGGGCGAGGTCACCACGATCGAGGGCATCGGCACGCCGGACGCGATGGCGGCGATCCAGCAGGCCTGGGTGGAGCATCAGGTGGCCCAATGCGGCTACTGCCAGTCCGGCCAGATCATGCAGGCGGCGAGCCTGCTGGCGGCGAACCCTGCGCCCTCGGACGCGGAAATTGACGAGGCGATGCAGGGCAACCTGTGCCGCTGCGGCACCTACCCGCGCATCCGCGCCGCCATCCATTCCGCCGCCCAGAAGATGCAGGAGGCGTAACCGATGGCCAGTTTCAAGAAAATCGCCCGCCGCAGCTTCCTGATCGGCTCTGCCGCCATTGTCGGCGGCGTTGCCTTCGGCGCCTATTACGTCAGCCGCCCTGCCCCGAACCCGCTGAAGCCGGCGGAAGGCGAAGCCGCCTTCAACCCGTTTGTGATGATCTCTGGCGAAAAGATCACCCTGATCGCCCCGCGCGCCGAGATGGGCCAGGGCGTGCACACCACCTGGGCCGCATTGATCGCCGAAGAGCTGGACGTGACTCTGGACCAGGTTGAGGTCATCCACGGCCCGGCCGCCACCGCCTATTACAACGCGGCCCTGCTGGGAGAGGTGATCCCTTCCAAAGGCTACGACAAATCGCGGTTTATGCATTCGCTGGGCGAGGCGCTTGGCCATGCGGGCAAGCTGATGGACATGCAGGTGACCGGCGGCTCCTCCTCGATGAAGGACGGGTATGAACGGATGAGGGCCGCGGGCGCCTCTGCCCGGGAAACGCTGAAGCTTGCCGCGGCCAACCGGCTGGGCATTGCCAGCAGCCAGCTGTCCACCAGGGACGGCAAGGTGATTGCCCCCGGCAACATCGAGATTGCCTATACCGAGCTGGCTGCTGAGGCCGCCGGGCTGGAACCGGTCGAGGCCCAGCTGCGCCACCGCAGCGAATGGAAGCTGCTGGGCAAGGCGCAGCCGCGTGTGGACATGCCCGGCAAGGCCACCGGCACCGCTAAATTCGGCATCGACGTCCGCCTGCCGGGGATGAAGTTCGCGGCCCTCAAGGCGAACCCGCACCTTGGCGGCACCATGAACGGCTTTGATGCCAGCGAAGCGCTGCAGATGCCGGGCGTCGAACAAGTGGTGGACCTGGGCAATGCCTTTGCCGTGGTTGCAAACAACACATGGCTCGCCATCCAGGCCGCCGAAGCGGTCGCCGCAGACTGGGGGCCTGCCCCCATTCCGGGCACGCAAGCGGAAATCCAGGACGCCATCCGCGCTGCCTTTGACGCTGAGCCGAACTCCACCCTGCGCGACGATGGCGATGTCTCTGCACTTCCCCAAGGGGCGCAGGAAATTTCCGCCGAATACGAGGTGCCCTTCCTTGCCCACGCGACGATGGAGCCGCTGAACGCCACCGCGCTCTACGACGGCAGCAAACTGCAGCTCTGGAGCGGCAATCAGGGGCCGCTTCTCACCCGCAATCACTGCGCCGATGCGTTGGGGATCGACCCCGAACAGGTCGAGGTGAACACCCCGATGATGGGCGGCGGCTTCGGGCGGCGCGGCGAGTTGGACTTCTCGGTCTATGCCGCCAAGCTGGCGCGGCAGATGCGGGGCACTCCGGTGCAGCTCACCTGGAGCCGGGAAGAGGACATGACCCATGACTTCTACCGCCCCGGCGCCATGGCCCGGATGCGGGGCGCGGTGAAGGACGGCAGCGCGGTTCTGCTGGATGGACAGATCGCCAGCCAGGCGCTGCCCCCGCAGCTGATGAGCCGCTGGTTCGGTATGACTCCCGCCGGCCCAGACACAACACTTGTCGACGGCGCCTTCAACCAGCCCTACGGCATCCCCAACTACCGCATCCGCGGCCACGCCGCGGAGCTGCAGGTCCCGATCGGCGCCTGGCGGTCTGTCGGGGCGTCCTTCAACGGCTTTTTCATGGAAAGCTTCATGGACGAAATGGCCCATGCGGCCGGAGCCGACCCGCTGGAGTTCCGGCTGGCCCTGACCCGCCAGGAATGGGCGCCCGCGGCCAAGGTTCTGGAAGCGGCCAAGGAGATGTCCGGCTGGACCGGCAAGACGGCTGACGGCGTGGGCCGGGGCGTTGCCATGACCTACAGCTTCGGCACCCCGGTGGCGCAGGTGATTGAAGTGGCGGAGGAAGACGGACTGATCCGCCTCAGAAAGGCCTGGATCGCCGCCGATCTGGGCGTTGCGCTGGATCCGCGGAACCTGGAAGCACAGATGTTCGGCGGCATGGCCTATGGGCTGTCAGCAGCGATGTTCGGCGAGATCACTTTTGCCGAAGGCGCGGCGGAACAAGGGAACTTCCCCGATTACGACGCCATCCGCATGCGCACGATGCCCGAGGTGGAGGTGCGTATTCTGGAAGAACAAACGCATATCAGCGGCGCAGGCGAGCCCGGCACCCCGCCCGCGGCCCCGGCGCTGGCCAACGCACTGTTCGACCTCACCGGCAAACGCGCCCGGCGGCTGCCGCTGATGCATGACTTTGATCTGCTGATCTGACGCTGGCAGCGGCCTGCCCGCCGGGCGGGCCGCAACGCCGGCAGCTCAGGCCAGCCTCTGCACCAGGGCAAAGCCGCTTCAAACCGCGCTCAACGTGGAATGTGCCTATGCCGTCTTTTGCAACCCGGCCTGTCCGCCTGCGGACCAGGCCCGCACCGCCCCGCCGAAAGCCTCAAACAACGGGCGGGACACCGGGTCCGCTGCCGCCTCCCACTCCGGGTGCCATTGCACCGACAGAGTAAAGCCCGGCGCATCCTTGATATAGACCGCTTCCGGCGTGCCGTCCGGCGCGTGGCCGTCAATGACAACCCGCGCACCCGGGCGCTTGATGCCCTGGCCGTGCAGCGTGTTCGTCATCACTTCCTCAGCACCGAACAGGCGGTGGAACACCCCGCCGGAGTTGAACTTGACCGTATGACGCAGGGCGAATTTTTCCTCCAGCGTGCCGTCCGGCGGCATCCGGTGGTTCATCCGCCCCGGCAGGTCGCGGATTTCCGGGTGCAGGGTGCCGCCCATTGCCACGTTCACTTCCTGAAAGCCGCGGCAGATGCCCAGGAACGGCTGGCCGCGCTCGACGCAAGCGCGGATCAGCGGCAGGGTGATCGCATCGCGCGCCCGATCAAAGGCGCCATGTGCATCGGTCTCGGCCTCGCCGTACTCATTGGGATGCACATTGGGCCGCCCGCCGGTCAGCAGGAAGCCGTCGAAGGTATTCAGCAGCTCCTCGACAGTCACGAACCGCGGGTCCGAAGGGATCATCAGCGGCATGCAGCCCGCCACCTCGGCAATCGCCTCGGAATTCATCGTCCCGCCCGCATGCACGGGGTACTGATCGTTCAGCAGATAAGAATTGCCGATAATGCCAACCTTGGGTCGTGCCATATTCCGCATGTCTCCGTTTCCTGGCAGAAAATCTAGCCCTGCCAGGGCACGGGTTCAACCGCAGTGATGGCGCAACGCTCTGTTCACGCACGCACTTGAGGCTCAGATCTCGCCCTTGAGGCCCGCGGCTTCGATGCCCGCCACAGCCGCAATGGCGTCGTTGTCCGAGGTGTCGCCGGTCACGCCAACCGCGCCGATCACCGCGCCGTCCGCGCCGCGCACCAGCACGCCGCCCGGCACCGGCACCACCTGGCCGCCGTAAACGCCGTTCACCGCTGCCATGAAATAGGCCTGCGCCTCTGCCCGCGCCATCTGGGCGCTGCCCGCCATGCCCAGCATCACCGAGCCGTAGGCCTTGCCATGCGCAATCGGGAAGCGGCCCGGAGCGGCGCCGTCCTCACGCTCAAACGCCTGCACATGGCCGCCAGCGTCCAGCACCACCACCGACAGCGGTTTCAGGTTCAGCTCATGCCCCTTCTCCAGCGCCACCCGGATGATGGTGCGCGCCTGCTCCAGTGAAATCCCAGCCATCAGTTCAGCCTCCTCTCCTAACGTTACGGAACAGAAAAGGAGGCCAAAAGGCCCCCTTTGACTACCCCTTGTTGCGGGGAAACTGTTTCATCCGGTCAGTTTGCCGCGGTCAGGCCGCGGCTTCCTGGGCCTTCAGCTCCAGCCGCCGGGCGTGCAGCACCGGCTCAGTATAGCCGGAAGGCTGCACCCGCCCCTTGAACACCAGATCGCAGGCCGCCTTGAAGGCGATGGTGTCATAGCCCGGTGCCATCGCGCGGTAGGTATTGTCGCCGCGGTTCTGCTCATCCACCACTTTGGCCATCTTGCGCAGGCTGCCCATGACTTCCTCTTCGGAGACGACACCATGGTGCAGCCAGTTGGCGATATGCTGGGCGGAAATCCGGCAGGTGGCGCGATCCTCCATCAGGCCGACGTCATTGATGTCCGGCACCTTGGAGCAGCCGACGCCCTGATCGATCCAGCGCACCACATAGCCGAGGATCCCTTGCGCGTTGTTGTCCACTTCGCGGGCAATCTGGCGCGGGGTCCACTTGCGGTAGGTCGCCAGCGGGATTTCCAGGATGCCGTCCACATGGGCGCGGCGGCCGCCCTCTTTCAACTTGGCCTGCACCGCCAGCACATCAACCTTGTGGTAATGCAGCGCGTGCAGGGTCGCGGCGGTCGGGCTCGGCACCCAGGCGCAGTTGGCGCCGGATTTCGGGTGCTCGATCTTCTGCTCCAGCATCGCCGCCATCATGTCCGGCATCGCCCACATGCCCTTGCCGATCTGTGCCTTGCCGCTCAGCCCACATTCCAGGCCGATGTCGACGTTCAGGTTCTCATAGGCGCCAATCCAGCCCTTGCGCTTGATGAAATCCTTACGGGAGAACGGCCCCGCCTCCATCGAGGTGTGGATCTCGTCACCGGTGCGGTCGAGGAAGCCGGTGTTGATGAAGGCGACCCGGTGCTTGGCGGCGCGGATGCATTCCTTGAGGTTCACTGAGGTGCGGCGCTCCTCGTCCATGATGCCGATCTTCACGGTGTGGCGCGGCAGGCCCAGGATATCCTCGACCTTGTCGAAGATCCGGTCGGTAAAGGCGACCTCTTCCGGCCCGTGCATCTTGGGCTTCACCACGTAGACAGAGCCGTGGGCAGAGTTGCCGCCCTCGCGCTTCAGGTCGTGCTTGGCGATCATCACGGTGATCAGCGCATCCAGCAGGCCCTCGTATGCCTCGTTTCCGTCCTTATCCAGTACTGCTGGATTGGTCATCAGATGGCCCACATTGCGCACCCACAACAGGGCGCGGCCCTTGACGGACATGGCCGAGCCGTCCGGCGCGGTATAGCCGAAGTCCGGGTTCAGGCGGCGGGTGATGGTCTTGCCGCCCTTCTCCAGCTCTGCCTCCAGATCGCCCTTCATCAGCCCCAGCCAGTTGGAATAGGCCTGTACCTTGTCCTCGGCATCGACGCAGGCGACCGAATCCTCGCAGTCCATGATCGCCGACATCGCGCTTTCCAGCCGCACGTCTGCCAGCCCCGCCTGGTCGCGGGCGCCGATAGCATGGGCGCGGTCGAACACCAGTTCCACATGCAGCCCGTTGTTGCGCAGCAGCACGGATTCCGGCGCCTTGGGGTTGCCGCGGTAGCCTGCGAATTTCTCCGGCTGCGCCAGCGGCAGGTCGTCGATCAGCAGCTGGCCGTCCTGCACGTGATAGCGGCGCACGTCCGCGTGGCTGGCGCCATTGATCGGGAACGCCTCATCCAGGAACACCCGCGCCCGCGCCACAACCCGCGCGCCGCGGCCCTTGTCATAGCCGCCCTTGGGCGCCGGGGTTCCCATCGCATCGGTGCCGTAGAACCCGTCATACAGGCTGCCCCAGCGCGCATTGGCCGCGTTCAGCGCATAGCGGGCATTGGTGATCGGCACCACCAGCTGCGGCCCCGGAACCTTGGCGATCTCAGGGTCCACGTTCTGCGTTTCGATCTCGAAATCGCCGCCCTCCGGCAGCAGGTAGCCGATGTCGGCCAGAAACGCCTTGTAGGCTTCGTGGTCATGCGGCTTGTCGCGGTTGGCGATGTGCCAGGCGTCGATCCTGGCCTGGATTTCCTCGCGTTTCGCCAGCAGCGCGCGGTTTTCCGGGCCGAAGCTGTTCACCAGCTCCGCCAGGCCTTTCCAGAACGCCTCGGCCTCGATCCCGGTGCCCGGCAGCGCCTGTTTCTCGATGAAATCCGCCAGCTCCGGCGCCACCTGAATTCCCTGTTTCTCGACCCGGCTCATGACTTGCTCCTTCCGGCGGTACACCACTGTATGCTGACATCTAACTAGGGCAGAAGTTTCCAGTCAGCAACAAAACACCCCATCGGTGAAACCGAACTCAATTTCTTGATTTTCAAGAAAGTGCTGCGGATTTTCCGGAAGCGGCATTTCAACCGCCAATCCGCTTGCAGTCCCGCCTCTATCCTCTACACCTGAAAAGAAGCAGTTCCGAGGAGAGCGAGAATGGCCAAAGATACGCCCCAGACCTTCTACCTGAAAGACTACACGCCCTTCGGATATGACGTCGAAAGCGTTCACCTGACCTTCCGCCTGGCACCGGAAACCACCCGCGTCCTGAGCAAGATCCGCTTTGCCCCCAAGCCGGACGCGGCAGACAAGACGTTCTTCCTGCACGGCGAAGAGCTGAAACTGATGTCCGCCAAAATCGACGGCCAGCCGGTCACGCCGGAACTGGTCGAGGGCGGCCTAAAATGCGAGGTGCCCAGCGCCCCATTCACTTGGGAAGCCGAGGTGGAGATCAACCCGGCCGGCAATACCGCGCTGGAGGGGCTATACATGTCCAACCGCATGTACTGCACCCAGTGCGAGGCCGAGGGCTTCCGCAAGATCACCTATTACCCGGACCGCCCAGACGTGATGTCCACCTTCACCGTGCGGATCGAGGGCGACGAGCCGGTGATGCTGTCAAACGGCAACCCGATGGGCGCGGGCGAGGGCTGGGCCGAATGGCATGATCCCTGGCCGAAACCGGCCTATCTGTTTGCGCTGGTGGCGGGCGACCTGGTGAACCATCCCGGCAGCTTCACCACGCGCTCTGGCAAGGATGTGGAGCTGAACATCTGGGTCCGCCCCGGCGACGAAGGCAAATGCGCCTTTGGCATGGAGGCGCTGAAAAAGTCGATGAAATGGGACGAGGACGTCTACGGCCTCGAATACGACCTCGACCTGTTCAATATTGTCGCCGTGGACGACTTCAACATGGGCGCGATGGAGAACAAGGGGCTGAACATCTTCAACTCCTCCTGTGTTCTGGCCTCGCCCGAAACCTCCACGGATGCCAATTTCGAACGCATCGAGGCGATCATCGCGCATGAGTATTTCCACAACTGGACCGGCAACCGCATCACCTGCCGCGACTGGTTCCAGCTGTGCCTGAAGGAAGGGCTGACGGTATTTCGCGACGCCCAGTTCACCGCCGACATGCGCTCGGAGCCGGTGAAGCGGATCGACGACGTGATTACGCTCCGCGCCCGCCAGTTCCCGGAGGACAACGGCCCCCTCGCCCATCCGCCGCGGCCCGAAGCCTTCCAGGAAATCAACAACTTCTACACCGCCACCGTCTATGAAAAGGGCGCCGAGGTGATCGGCATGCTCAAGCGGCTGGTGGGCGATGACAACTATTACAAGGCGCTGAAGCTCTATTTCGAGCGCCACGACGGCCAGGCCTGCACCATCGAGGACTGGCTGAAAGTGTTCGAGGATGCCACCGGGCGCGACCTCAGCCAGTTCAAGCTGTGGTACAGCCAGGCGGGCACCCCGCGGGTCAAGGTCTCCGAAGATTACGCCGATGGCACCTATACCTTGACGTTTGAGCAATCGACGCCGCCGACGCCGGGCCAGCCCGACAAGGCGCCGCGGGTCATTCCGATGGCGGTGGGCCTGTTGTCCCCCAACGGCGACGAGGTGCGCGGCACGCAAGTGCTGGAACTGACCGACGCCAAGCAGAGCTTCACCTTCGACGGCCTCGCCTCCAAGCCGGTTCCTTCCATCCTGCGCGAATTCTCCGCCCCGGTGATCCTGGAGCGCGAGACCACCAACGCCGAGCGCGCCTTTTTGCTGGCGCATGACACCGACCCGTTCAACCGCTGGGAGGCCGGCAATGCGCTGGCCAAGGAAACCCGGGTTGCCATGGTGCTGGACGGGGCGGCACCCGATGCGGCCTATCTGGACGCGCTGGAAAAACTGGTGCGCGACGACGAACAGGACCCGGCCTTCCGCGCGCTTGTACTGTCGCCGCCCAGTCAGGCCGACATCGCCCAGACCCTGCATGAGCGCGGCTATACACCCGATCCGCAGAAGATTTACGACGCGGCTGAGACCTTTACCCAGACCCTGGCGCAGCAGCTGGAAACCAGCCTGCCCCGGCTTTATGCCGCAACCACGGTCGAAGGCCCCTATGCCCCGGATGCCGAAAGCGCCGGCAAACGCGCCCTCAATGGCCGCATCCTGTCTTTGCTGACCCGGCTGGACGGTGGCGAACAGGCCGCGCGCCAGTATGCCGCCGCGGACAACATGACCCAGCAGTATGCTGCCCTTGGCGCCCTGATGAAGGCCGAGAAAGGCGAGGCGCAAAGCCAGGCGTTCTTCGATCAGTGGCAGGACGACCGGCTGGTGATGGACAAGTGGTTTGCCCTGCAGATCGCCTGCGCCGCGCCGGAGAATACGGCTGCAACCGCCGCCGCTCTTACCAAACACCCGCTGTTCGACATGAAGAACCCCAACCGCTTCCGCGCGGTCTTCGGCGCGCTGGCGGGCAACCACGCGGGCTTCCACCATGCCAGCGGCGAGGGCTATCAGCTGCTGGCCGAAAACCTGATCGCGCTGGACAGCCTGAATCCGCAGACCACCGCCCGCATGTGCGCCGCCTTCCAGACCTGGAAGCGCTATGACGCGGGCCGCCAGTCGCTGATCCGCGCCCAGCTCAGCCGGATTGCCGGGACAGAGGGCCTCAGCCGCGACACCAATGAAATGGTGACCCGGATCCTGGATGCCTGAAACGCCTGAAACATGCCCCCCGGCGGAGGACTACAGCTTTTCCCGCCGGGGCCGCTCCCCCGCGGCCATTCTGGCGACATGCGGCTGGCTGCTGGCGCTTCTGGTGCTGTGGCGGGTGCTGGATGCGGCCCTGTGGCTGGTAATCCTGCTGACCCTGCCGGTTATCCCGGCGCTTTTGGACCTGATCCGCAACCCCTTGTCGGGCCTCAGAATTTCCGCCAGCCGGATCGAATGGTTCAGCGGCGGGCTGAATGGCGCGGCAGAGCTTGGCGAGATAGACAGGGTACGCTTTGACACCCGCTGGGATTTCTCGGTCCGCGCCACACTGATCCTGAAGAGCGGCAAACGCATCCGCCTGCCGCAAGAGGCCACGCCGCCGCACCAGGAAATAGATGCTGAGTTTCAGCGGCGCGGAATCCGCACCGAACGCCACCATTTCACGGCATTTTGACACCCTTCTTCACGGCATTCTGGCGCCCTTCGTTAAAAGCCCGGCAAATCCATTTCGGATTGTCTGCGAAACTGCGCAAATATCCGCCGCCGCGCATGAACTTCCCCACTGCCGCCATCTTTGCGCCCCATTGCCTGACGAGACTGTGAACAACGATAAGCTGCCACTCATCAGGAAGCACAAATGCTCACACAGTCTCGACAGGCACGGGATCTTCTGACCCGGATTTCAGGTCTTGTTTCCAGCCGGTCCCGGCCAGCCGCACGCCAGGCCCCCGCCCCTTCTCCGGCCCCTGCCGAACAGCTTCTGCCCCGCCGCCTGGAAGACAGCCTGTCGATCCCGGTCTGCAGCGCAGAAGGCGACCCGGCCTGCATCGAAGCCCAGGACCGGGGCCAGTTCCTGGCCCGCCAGGAGCTTTGGGAGAAGCTGTCGCAGCAGATCCGCGAGGCCGACGAAAGCCGCGCCGCCGCCCGCTGCGGCCTGCCGCTGGCCGATCTCATCGCCTATGGCGCCCGCGCCGACGTGGTGACCGCAACCGAGCACGCGCTGGCCGAAAACGGCGATGCCGGCAGCCGCGCCCTGATCCGCGGCCTGATGGCGTTTGAGGCGCTGCGGGCAGAGAACCGCCGCGACCCCTATCTGACTGCCCTGGTGGCGCTGGCCCATATCGACATCGGCTGGGCCTGGCGCGGCGCTGAGGGCGGGGATGCGCCGCAGCAGCCGGCCCGCCGCCGCTGCGCAGCCCATTTTGACCGTGCTGCTGCGCTGCTGGGCCCGATCGCGCAGGCCAGCAAGGACAGCCCGTTCCTGCAAGCCGCGCAATGCGCGCTCTATGTCGGCCGCAGCGCCGCAACCATGCAGGTGGCGGACGCCTACAGCGCGCTGATTGATCTGGCCCCAGCCAACCACCGCCACATGCGCGCGCTCGGCACCTACATGCTGCCGCGCAGCTCCGGCTCCTACGCCGCGCTGGAGCTGGAGGCCCGGCGCACCGCCGCGCGCACCGAGGCCACCTGGGGCGCGGGCGGCTACGCCTGGGTCTATTTCGATGCCATCACCATCGACGATCAGGCCTGCGCCCGAGTCGATACCCGTTTCTTCCTCGACGGGTTGCGCGATATCGTCCGGGCCGATGCCTCGCAGGAGATGATCAACCTGCTGGCCGCTTATTGCACCGTTGCCCTGCCCAATGGGCTGGGGCGCGACCTGCAGGCCGACGCGCCGCGGCTGAAGATTGCACAGGCCGCGGCCTGGCTGATCCGGGACCACCTGAAAGAGCTGCACCCGCTGATCTGGGCCCATGCCGCCGAAGGCTTCGACAACAGCGCCCGCATCCGCTCCGTCAGCCGGTTTGCCGCCAGCGGCCATGCCGGTGCGCTGCAGGCCATCGCGGGCCAGTTCCGCGAGGAGATCGAAGGCGGCCAGAAAGTTGCCTTTACCGAAAGAGGGCTGGAATTCAGCCCCGCGTGACTGCCCGCAATCGTTGAAAAACGGGGCCAAAGCCCCGTTTCCTCATTTCTTCTTGAAGGCGTCCATCAAGGCAGCGCCCAGCGCGCCGGTGCCCTGATCCCGGCTCTGGCCGCCTTTCGGCGCGGCAGACGCCCTGCCCTTGCCGCCGCCCTGATACCCGCCCGGCTTGCCGCCGCGGCGCGGTCCTGCTCCCTTGGAGGGCCCGCGCGCGTTGCGCTCCTCCTTGGCTGAGGCGCCGCCGTCCTTTTTCATGGTGAGCCCGATCCGCTTGCGCGGCACGTCCACCTCGGTGACGGTGACCTTGACCACTTGGCCCGTCTTCACCACCTCGTGCGGGTCCTTCACGAACCGGTCTGCCAGCTGGCTGACATGCACCAGCCCGTCCTGATGGACGCCGATATCGACGAACGCGCCAAAGGCCGCCACGTTTGTCACCGTGCCCTCCAGCACCATCCCCGGCTTCAGGTCGGTGATCTCCTCCACCCCGTCCTTGAAGGACGCGGTCACAAAGGACGGGCGCGGGTCGCGGCCCGGCTTTTCCAGTTCCTGGAAAATGTCGCGCACCGTGGGCAGGCCGACGTCTCCGCCGGTAAAATCCTCCGCCCGCAGGGACTTCAGCGCCGCGCCGTCGCCCATGATCTGGCGGATATCGCGGCCGCAGGCAGCGACGATCTTGCGTGCCACATCATAGCTTTCGGGGTGAACTGACGAGGCATCCAGCGGCTCCTTGCCGTCGCGGATGCGCAGGAAGCCCGCGCATTGCTCAAACGCCTTGGGGCCAAGCCGCGCCACCTTCAGCAGTTCCTTGCGCGAGCTGAATGCGCCGTTCATGTTGCGGTGCGCCACAATCGCCTCCGCCAGGCCGGGGCCGAGGCCCGAGACATGAGAGAGCAGCGGGGCTGAGGCCATGTTGAGGTCGACGCCGACTGCGTTCACCACGTCCTCGATCACTGCCTCCAGCGACTTCGACAGCTTATGCTGGTCCACGTCATGCTGGTACTGGCCGACGCCGATGCTCTTGGGTTCGATCTTCACCAGCTCCGCCAGCGGGTCCTGCAGGCGCCGGGCAATCGACACCGCCCCGCGCAAGCTCACATCCAGATCCGGGAACTCCCGCGCTGCGAGCTCGGAAGCGGAATAGACCGAGGCGCCGGCCTCAGACACCACCACCTTGGTCGGCGCCTTGATCTTGGCAGGCATATGTTTCAGCACTTCGGCCACCATCCGCTCGGTCTCGCGGCTGGCGGTGCCGTTGCCGATGGCGATCAGCTCCACCCCGTGTTCGGCGATCAGTTTCACAATCGACACCTGCGCCCCGCGCAGATCGTTCTTTGGCTGGAACGGGTACAAGGTCTCGGTGGCCACCAGTTTCCCGGTTGCATCGACCACTGCCGCTTTGACGCCGGTGCGGATGCCCGGGTCCAGCCCGAGAGTCGGTCGCGCACCGGCCGGAGCTGCAAACAGCAGGTCCTTGAGGTTGCGGGCAAAAACCTGAATGGCGTCCTCCTGCGCCCGCCCGCGCAGATCACCCATCAGTTCCAGCATCATCGAGAGGCTCAGCTTCACCCGCCAGGTCCAGCCCGCCACCTTGCGCAGCCACTTGTCGCCCGGCCCGTTGCCGCCCGCGCCCAGCTCCGCCGCGACCATCGCCTCGGCCCGTGCCACGCCCTCTTCCGGCTCCGGCCCGACGTCCAGCGTCAGCACGCCCTCGTTGGAGCCGCGCAGCATCGCCAGCGCCCGGTGCGAGGGCACATCCGCCCAGCGCTCGGAATGCGCGAAGTAGTCGGAGAACTTGGCGCCCTCCTGCTCCTTGCCCTCGACCACCTTGGCTGTCAGCACTGCCTCCCGCTGCAGGAACTCCCGCAGCCGGCCCAGCAGGGCGGCGTTTTCGGTCAGCCGCTCGGTCAGGATATCGCGCGCTCCGTTCAGCGCGTCCTTCACTGTGGCGACGGCCTCGGAAATATACCCTTCCGCAAGCTTCTCCGGATCGGCGCTGCGGTCCGCCAGGATGGCATCCGTCAGCGGCTCCAGCCCGTTTTCCTTGGCGATCATCGCCTTGGTGCGCCGCTTGGGCTTGTAGGGCAGATAGATATCCTCCAGCTGCGCCTTGGTCTCCGCCTTGGCGATCGAGGCCGCCAGATCATCGGTCAGCTTGTCCTGCCCCTTGATCGACTCGAGGATCGCCGCCCGCCGTTTTTCCAGCTCGCGCAGATATTCCAGCCGCTCCGCCAGGGTACGCAGCTGGGTGTCGTCCAGCCCGCCGGTCGCCTCCTTGCGGTAGCGCGCGACAAACGGCACCGTGGCGCCCTCGTCCAGCAGCGCCACAGCCGCGCTCACCTGCTTGGCGGCGGCGCCGATTTCCGTTGCAATGGTCTGGCTGATGCGGGCGGATGTGTCCATGGCGGCCTCCTCAAAATTCTTCTCGGGCTGCCAGTTCTAGCCCTGCCGGCGCACGCCGCCAAGAGCTCAATGCGTATCCGGCGGCCACCCGCCAGTGATTTCAGGACCCTTCCGGCAGATCCGGAGTATGCGCCTCACCCCAAGCCCGGATCGCATTCATGACCGGGGCCAGGGCCTCGCCGCTTTTGGTCAGATGGTACTCCCACCGCGGCGGGTTCTGCGAATAGGCCTGCCGCTCCAGCACGCCGTTTTCCTCCAGCCTGCGCAGCCGTCCTGACAGGGTGTTAGGAGAGATCTTCAAGATGTCCTGCAGGTCCTGGAACCGGCGCGGCCCTTCCAGAAAAAACTCCCGCAGGATCAGAAGAACCCATTGGTCCCCCATGACATTCGACGCCCGCAGAACCGGGCAATTTTCGCGTGGCTGCTGGCTCATAGGGATAATTTAAGCGCCCAGCTTGCAAATGTGAAGTTACTACATATTTGATAGTCACTACCACAACAGGACTCACATGCAGCCAGTCCAGTAGGAGTAAGGCAAATGTTCGAATCTCTCGCCACTGTTTACGTTCAAACCTTCGCGGTCATCCTGCCAGCCTTTGCAATTGGCCTTGTCAGCATCGGCGCTCTCAGGTCAGGCCTGCCGCCGAGACAAGCGGCGGCAGGTGTCGCCGTCACCACCGCCCTGCTTGGACTATGGTATCCGCTGGTCACAATACTGGCCAAAGCCGGCATACTCATGCCGCCCCTCGAAATCACCGATCCGCCTTACGCGCTGATGCCGCTTATCGGCGGGGCCTTGCTTCTCTGGGCCATGGGCCGCCTGACAGTCACGGGCCGGGCTATCCTGCACGGGCTCAGCCACGCGCATCTGATCAGCATTCAAAGCCTCCGGCTGATGGGCGGCGTGTTTCTGATCGGCTGGCTGATGGGGGACCTGCCCTGGCAATTCGCACTGCCCGCGGGCATCGGCGACATTCTCGCGGGCATCGCGGCGATCCAGGCGATGCGTGCCCTGAACCGCGGCGATGCGAACGCCGAGGCCCTGGTGCGCCGCGCCAGCTACATCGGCCTGCTGGATTTCGCCGTAGCGGTCAGCCTTGGTATCGCAACCTCGGCAGGCGCCCTGCAGCTGATGTCCTTTGACAATCCCAATATCATCAACGCCTATCCGCTGGCCCTGTTCCCGGAATACTTCGTGCCGGTGTTCATTGCCTTCCAGCTGTTTTCCCTCGGCGCCCTGCGCCGCAGCAGCCAGCGGCTGGCCACAGCCTAAAGGCACCTCGCGGCAGCTGAATTGAGCTGCCGCCTTCCGGCTTCCGCTTCCGCGCCGGAACATAACAGCCTGATTTCCGCCCAATGGCCGCTTTTTCCCGCCCTCGCGGCTCTTGCTCCCCCTGCCGCACTGGCCTAGAACGCTTGCCAACCAAGGACATTCGGATACGGCGGAAAACCATGCTCGACCTGACATATGAACTCCCCAAGCCCAAGGTGATCGCGGGCGCCAAGCATGACTGGGAACTGGTCATCGGCATGGAGGTGCATGCCCAGGTCAGCTCCAATGCCAAGCTGTTCTCCGGCGCCTCCACCAAATTCGGCGCCGAGCCGAACTCCAACGTGGCTTTCGTGGACGCGGCGATGCCCGGCATGCTGCCGGTGATCAACGAATACTGCGTCGAGCAGGCGGTGCGCACCGGCCTGGGCCTGAAAGCGGACATCAACCTGTGGTCCGCCTTTGACCGCAAGAACTATTTCTACCCCGACCTGCCGCAGGGCTACCAGATTTCCCAGCTTTATCATCCCATTGTGGGCGAAGGCGAAGTGCTGGTGGAACTGGGCGACGGCACCGCGCGCACCGTGCGGATCGAACGCATCCACATGGAACAGGACGCGGGCAAGTCGATCCACGACATGGATCCCAACATGTCCTTTGTCGACCTGAACCGCACCGGCGTCTGCCTGATGGAAATCGTCTCCCGCCCCGACATCCGCGGGCCGGAAGAAGCGGCGGCCTATATCGCCAAGCTGCGCCAGATCATGCAGTACCTGGGCACCTGCGACGGCAACATGCAGAACGGCAACCTGCGCGCCGACGTGAACGTCTCGGTCTGCCTGCCGGGCCAGTACGAGAAGTACCAGGAAACCCAGGACTTCAGCCACCTCGGCACCCGCTGCGAGATCAAGAACATGAACTCCATGCGCTTTATCCAGCAGGCCATTGAAGTGGAGGCGCGCCGCCAGATCGCCATCCTTGAGGGCGGCGGCGAAGTGGTGCAGGAAACCCGCCTGTACGACCCGGACAAGGGCGAAACCCGTTCCATGCGCTCCAAGGAAGAGGCGCATGACTACCGCTATTTCCCCGATCCTGACCTGCTGCCGCTGGAAATTGAGCAGGCCTGGGTCGATGATATCGCCGCCAACCTGCCGGAGCTTCCGGACGAGAAAAAGGCGCGTTTCATCAATGACTTCGGCCTTTCCGACTATGACGCCTCGGTGCTGACCGCGGATGTGGAATCGGCGGCCTTCTTTGAGGAAACCGCCAAGGGCCGCAGCGGCAAGCTGGCCGCGAACTGGGTCATCAACGAGCTGTTCGGCCGCCTGAAGAAAGAAGACCACACGATCACCGAATCCCCGGTCTCCCCTGCCCAGCTGGGCGGCATCATCGACCTGATTTCCTCGGATGCGATCTCCGGCAAGATCGCCAAGGACCTGTTCGAGATCGTCTATACCGAGGGCGGCGACCCGGCCCAGATCGTCGAGGAACGCGGCATGAAGCAGGTTACAGATACTGGCGCCATCGAGACCGCTTTGGACGAAATCATCGCCGCCAACCCGGCGCAGGTGGAGAAGGCCAAGGTGAACCCGAAGCTGGCGGGCTGGTTTGTCGGCCAGGTGATGAAGGCCACCGGCGGCAAGGCCAATCCCAAGGCGGTGAACGAGCTGGTCGCCAAGAAACTGGGCGGCTGATTCCCGCGGGACAGGAAATTCTAAAGGGCGCCCTCGCGGCGCCCTTTTTTTGTGCCGGAAGGCGGGGTGATATGCGTGCACCCCCTGTACACCCCTTGTGCACCGGGTGGTGCCGTTTCACTGAGGGCAACGCCCGTCCCGGCCGGGCGGAACACATGCATTGACCTTCCTTGCTACAACGGCTTTGCTCCCGCCAAAATACCGGAGGTTTCATGGAACGCATTTTCGATCAGGAACTCGAGGACCGCCTGGTCCGCTACGCCGCCATCGACAGCCAGAGCGACGAGACCTCAGCCACGACGCCCAGCACCGAAATCCAGTTCGACATGCTGAACCTGCTGGTGGCAGAGCTGCAGGAGACCGGTGCTGAGGAGGTGACGCTCACCGATTACGGCGTCGTGCTGGCCACCATTCCCGCCACTGCGCCGGGGCCGGCTATCGGCCTGCTCGCTCACGTCGACACCGCGCCGCAGTTCAATGCCACCGGCGTCAAGCCGCGGGTGATCAAAGGGTATGACGGTGGTGATATCACCTATCCCGACAACCCGGACCTGGTGCTGTCGCCGCAAAAATCCCCCTACCTCGCCTCCAAACAGGGGGACGACCTGATCACTGCCTCCGGCCTCACCCTATTGGGGGCTGACGACAAGGCGGGCGTCGCCATCGTGATGACCCTGGCGCGGCATCTGCTGGCGAACCCGAAGATCAAACACCCGAAGATCCGCCTCGCCTTCACCCCGGACGAGGAAATCGGCCGCGGCGTCGGCGCGCAGCTGCCCAAGGACCTGGGCGTGGATTTCGCCTATACGCTGGACGGCGGCGAAGCAGGCGAGATCGTCTATGAGAGCTTCTCTGCCGACCGCGCGGTGGTGAGCGTCAAGGGCGTGTCGATCCACCCCGGCTGGGCCAAGGAGAAGATGGTGAACGCCGCGCATCTGGCGGCAAAGATCGTGCAGACCCTGCCGCAAGCCACCATGACGCCGGAAACCACCGAGGAGCGCGAGGGGTTCATCCATATCACCGACATGAACGGCGGGTCTTCGGAGATGGAGATCAAGCTGATCCTGCGCGACTTCGAACTCGACGGGCTGGCCGCTAAGGGCGAACTGCTGCAAAAGGTCTGCGAAGCGGTGCAGGCCTCGGAGCCGCGGGCCGGGATCACCTGCGAAATCTTCCCGCAATACCGTAACATGCGGTACTGGCTGGAAAACGACATGACCCCGGTGGAGCTGGCGCTGGCGGCCTGCGAGGCGCATGGGATCATCCCCGTCACGGCCCCGATCCGCGGCGGCACCGACGGCTCGCGGCTGACCGAGCTGGGGGTGCCGACGCCCAACATCTTCACCGGCATGCAGAATGTGCACGGGCCGCTGGAATGGATTTCGGTGCAAGACATGGCCAAGGCCACGGAGGTCTGCCTGACGCTGGTGCAGATGGCGGCGGAAACAGGCTGAGACCGGCTGCGGCAAGCGGAATTTTGCAAAAACTCCGGCCCGGGAAACGCGTGTTTTCCGGGCCGTTCTCCTCGCAGGGAAACGGCGCCCTGCCGCGCATGGGCCGGATGCCGCGCCCTTGACCGCATCCCTCTTTCGGCTAAACCTGCGCGGCAAGACAGGAGACGTTCATGCAGGCATTCGAGTACAAGGTTGTCCCGGCACCGCAGAAAGGCACCAAGGCCAAGGGGGTGAAGACACCGGAGGCGCGCTTTGCCAATTCGGTGGAGATCCTGCTCAATGAGATGGCCGCGGAAGGCTGGGAGTTCCAGCGCGCCGAACTGCTGCCCAGCGAGGAACGCTCCGGCCTGACCGGATCGACGACCAACTGGCGCAACGTGATGGTGTTCCGCCGCGCCATCGCGGCGGAGAAACCGGCACAGGCCCCGGCAGCAAGCCGCAAGGAGCCCGCCGCGCCCTCCGTTGCGTTCCGCCACAGCGAACCGCAAACACCGCGGCTGACGGCCGCGGCAGGCGATCCCGAAGCGCCGCCGGAAGCGGAACAGGTTCCGGGACCGGGTGCGGCCAGGATGCAGGCCGACGACGGGGTTGAGGAACTGAGCCCGGTTTCCGGCATGACCGCAGCGCTGAAGGCACGGGCCGGTCTGAAAGACGGCGATAAGTAGAGCCCGTGAATGGCGGGCAGACTGCCCGCCCTAGCCCCCTCTCAGGGCGGGCGCGTCCGTGCGCCGCGGCGCCTCAGGCGCCGGTATCCAGCGCCAGCGCGTGGATGCGCGGCACGATACCCCCCAGCGCCTTGTGCACCGCGCGGTGCTGCTGCACCCGGTTCATGCCCTGAAAGGCCTCGGCGCGGATCATCACCGCAAAATGGCTCTCGCCCGAGCCGTCGTCGCCTGCGTGGCCCGCGTGCTTGTGGCTTTCGTTGACCACTTCCAGCGCGCTCGGGGCAAAGGCCGCCTGCAACGCCGCTTCCATTTCCTGCTTCATGCTCATTTTCCGCTCATCCCCATATTTTTTGCCTGCGCCCCCTTCAATCTGGCGCCCCTTAGACTAAACTGCTGCCTCCGAGTCGAACAGATGCGTCTAGAAGGTGCGCCCATGTCCAAATCCGATCCCTTTGGCTTCGATATGTCCGTCCGCTCCGCCAAGAAGAAGAACCCGCGCGGGCGGCGCGCTGCCACGGGTGCGTCTGAGACGTCCCAGCGCGTCTGCGACAAGGAAGGCTGCCAGGAAGCCGGCAAGTTCCGCGCCCCCAAGGCGCCGGACGTGCTGGATGACTTCTACTGGTTCTGCCAGGAGCATGTGCGCGAGTACAACAACAGCTGGAACTTCTTCGAAGGCACCACCGAGGCGGAGCTGAACGCACAGCGCTCCAAGGACAAGGTTTGGGAGCGCGAGACCAAGCCGATGGGCGACCCCGAGGCCCGCGCCTGGGCGCGGCTGGGCATCGAGGATCCGCACCAGGTGCTGGGCGCCAACGCCACCCAGAACCCGGGCCGCGCCGCCAAGGCGGGCCGCCGCCTGCCGCCCACCGAGCGCCGCGCCATCGAAATCCTGGAGGCCAAGGACGACTGGTCCAAGGCCGACATCCGCAAGGCTTACAAGAAGCTGATCAAGGTGCTGCACCCGGACATGAACGGCGGCGACCGCAGCCAGGAGGAGCAGCTGCAGGAAGTCCGCTGGGCCTGGGACCAGATCAAGGACAGCCGCAGCTTCAAGTAAGCGCCGCAGAAATTTCCGGACAGCAGGGCGGCGGCAGCCGCCCTTTTTCCTTGCCGCAGCGCCTGCCCGCGCCTGCGGCAATGGGCGGTCTTTTGCCGAAAATTTATGATAGAGATTTTATTTCTTTGACGCCCCCGGCACTGAACCGTTACGCAGGGACATACCGGACGCAGCTTGTCCCCCCATAGCTAACAATGATCCGGTAATTCGCGCCCCCTGCTGCCCGGCCGGGGGCGCAGTACGTCTGGAACCGCCAGCCTGGCACCGGCGCCGCCTCGTCCTTCGCAGCTCATTCAGCTCCTGCCTGCCCCGGACCTGCCTGTCCAGTTCGGGAACAATCTCTGCTTCAGCTGGATTCCGGCGCGACTTTCCCTTGCCCTTGCCCGTCAGATCAGGCACCAATCCCGCGAATTGGCCCCTGACAGCAGGGAAGAGGGATAAGGATCGACTGCGATGACCGACGGCTTTGTGGATATGAATGCGAAACCGACCGAAACAATTTCGGTGCGCGATGTGTTCGGGATCGACACGGACATGACGGTCAAGGGCTTTGCCGAGGGCTCCGAGCGGGTGCCTGCGATGGACCACACCTACAAGTTCGACCCGGAAACCACGCTGGCGATCCTGGCGGGCTTCAGCCACAACCGCCGTGTGATGATCCAGGGCTACCACGGCACCGGCAAGTCGACCCACATCGAGCAGGTTGCGGCGCGGCTGAACTGGCCCTCCGTCCGGGTGAACCTGGACAGCCACATCTCCCGTATCGACCTGATCGGCAAGGACGCGATCAAGCTGCGCGACGGCAAGCAGGTCACTGAGTTCCACGAGGGCATCCTGCCCTGGGCACTGCGCAACCCGGTTGCGATCGTGTTCGACGAATACGACGCCGGCCGCGCCGACGTGATGTTCGTGATCCAGCGGGTGCTGGAGCATGACGGCAAGCTGACCCTGCTGGACCAGAACGAGATCATCACCCCGAACCCGTTCTTCCGCCTGTTTGCCACCGCCAACACCGTTGGCCTTGGCGACACCACCGGGCTGTACCACGGCACCCAGCAGATCAACCAGGCGCAGATGGACCGCTGGTCGCTGGTCTCGACCCTGAACTACCTGAGCCATGACGCCGAAAGCGCCATCGTTCTGTCCAAGGCGCCGCATTACAACACTGCCGAGGGCCGCAAGAAGATCTCCCAGATGGTGACCGTTGCCGACCTCACCCGCACCGCCTTCATGAACGGCGATCTGTCGACCGTGATGTCGCCGCGGACGGTGATCAACTGGGCCCAGAACGCCGAGATCTTCCGCAACGTGGGCTATGCCTTCCGCCTGTCGTTCCTGAACAAATGCGACGAGCTGGAGCGTCAGACCGTGGCTGAGTTCTATCAGCGCTGCTTTGACGAGGAGCTGCCGGAGAGCGCCGCGAGCGTTTCGCTGGGCTAACAGCAATGTGCCGCCCGGCCGCAAGGCCGGGCAGAGCCCGACCCGCCCCCCGTCAAACCGAAGGTTTGCCTCCGGCAAAACGGGCGGGCGCTTTGCTTCCCGCCCCGCCGGGCCGGGCGCTGCCCTCTCCGCAGGACGCGCACTGGACTTTGCCGGAGGCTAAGGCGATGCTGATAAGCGGATAAGGTGCGACCATGAAAAAGCCGAACGACAACCCAGCCGATCCGTTCAAGAAGGCTCTCTCTGAGGCCACCAAGGTGATGGCCAACGACCCGGAGCTGACCGTCAGCTACACGGTCGACCCCTCGGGCCTGTCCGGCGACACCATGCGGCTGCCGCAGGTCTCCCGCCGGATGACCCGCGAGGAGGTGCTCTTGGCCCGCGGCACCGCGGACGCGCTGGCGCTGCGCCACAAGTTCCACGACGACGCGACCCACGCAAAATACGTGCCGCAGGGCGAAATGGCCCGCGACCTCTATGAGGCGATGGAAACCGCCCGCTGCGAGGCGATGGGCGCCCGCCACATGCCCGGCACCGCGTCCAACATCGACGTGAAGATCCGCAACGAGTCGATCCGCCGCGGTTATGATCAGATGAAATCCTCCTCCGAGGCGCCGCTGGCTGCTGCCGCGGGGTATCTGATCCGCCATCTGGCGACGGGCCGCGACCTGCCCGAAGGCGCCTCCAACATCATGGAGCTGTGGCGCGGCTTTATCGAATCCCAGGCCGGCGGCACGCTGGAGAACCTGGACGAAACCATTGCCGATCAGGCCGCCTTCGCCAAGCTGGCGCGGCAGGTGATCTCCGATCTCGGCTATGGCGACCAGCTGGGCGATGACCCGGATGATATGGACGACGACGCGGGCGACGAGGCCGAGGAGAACGCCGAGGAGCAGCAGGACCCGGACAGCACCGGCCAGGACGATAGCGAGGAGGAACAGGCCGACGCGTCACCCGAGCAGAGCCAGGAGCAGCAGCAGGACGAAAGCCAGGCCCAGGTCTCGATGGACGAGATGGCCGACGACGATCTGGCCGAGGACACCGAGATGCCCGATGGCGAGGCGCCGCTGGAGCCGCCTGCCCCGCCGCCGGTCTCCGACGCCGACCCGGATTACAAGGTGTTCCAGGATGCCCATGACGAGGAAATCAACGCCGAGGAGCTGGCCGAGCCTGCCGAGCTGGAGCGTCTGCGCGCCTATCTCGACCAGCAGCTGGAGCCGCTGAAGGGCGCCGTGAGCCGCCTTGCCAACAAGCTGCAGCGCCGCCTGCAGGCGCAGCAGAACCGTTCCTGGGAGTTTGACCGCGAGGAAGGCATCCTGGATGCAGGCCGCCTGGCGCGGGTTGTCGCCAACCCGACCACGCCGCTCAGCTTCAAGGTCGAAAAGGACACCGAGTTCCGCGACACCGTGGTGACGCTGCTGCTCGACAACTCCGGCTCGATGCGCGGCCGCCCGATCTCCATCGCGGCAATCTGCGCCGACGTGCTGGCCCGGACGCTGGAGCGCTGCAACGTGAAGGTCGAAGTCCTCGGCTTCACCACCCGCGCCTGGAAAGGCGGGCTGGCGCGCGAGGCCTGGCTGAACGACGGCCGCCCGCAGCAGCCGGGCCGCCTGAACGACCTGCGCCACATCATCTACAAGGCCGCCGACGCCCCGATGCGCCGCACCCGCACCAACCTGGGCCTGATGATGAAAGAGGGCCTGCTGAAGGAAAACATCGACGGCGAGGCGCTGGAATGGGCGCACCGCCGCATGGTGGCGCGGCGCGAGGCCCGCAAGATCCTGATGGTGATCTCCGACGGCGCGCCGGTGGATGATTCGACGCTGTCGGTGAACCCGGCGAACTACCTGGAAAAACACCTGCGCGACGTGATTGCGATGGTGGAGAAGCGCAAGCAGGTGGAGCTGCTGGCGATCGGCATCGGCCATGACGTGACCCGCTACTACCAGCGCGCGGTGACGATCACCGATGTGGAGCAGCTGGCCGGGGCGATGACAGAGCAGCTGGCCGCCCTGTTCGACAGCGATCCGCGCGCCCGCGCCCGCGTCATGGGCATCAAACGGGCGAGCTAAGTTGTCACTAAGAACGATAACCCGCAGTGCGCTCTTGCAGAGCGGGTTATTTTTTGCCCTGGAAAGTTAACGGGTTAAATGACATACTGGTTCCTGCAGCTGCATAGTTAGGGTGCGGGCGAACTGTTTTATTTCCTATGGTCTGAAACAAAACGGATTAGGAAAACCGACATGCCTCCTTCCCACCCCCGATCTGAAAAACAGACTTGTTCGCAGATCAATCAAACAATCAACTGCTACCGTTCGTGCGTTAAACAGCAGAAAGACCGAATTAGACACCTTTCTAGTGTATCAGGGCTATGTAAAACTGGTTCGGCTCAGCGGGAGATGGCTCGTCTCACTGCTGAAAACCTTGCATTGACCAGTAGCGCGGATGAGCTCGTCCGGTACCTCTTGGCCAAGGGGCTTGTGCCCCAGCCCTGCCCGTAAGACGGTTCGCTTTACCCAAATCAGTATACGACTGAGATAGCGTAGTGCTCCCGCGCCTTTGGCCAGCATCTTGCGATGCCGCCCTCAGCCTTGGGCATGGCCGCGCGCTGACGCGCGCGGCGGCGCCGGATGCTTCGCATCCGGCGCTTGGCCCAACCGGCCGCAGGGCATCTCTGATGCCGTCAGGCCGGGCGGGAGCCGCCGCTGCGCCCAAGCCTTCCCGCTTGTTCCGTCAGGTCGGCAACATTCTCTCCTCCGCCGCCCTTGCCAGCAGCAGGGCGATTTGGGACAAGAAGGGGCGCGCGCTCCGGGCCCGCGCATTTTCTTTGCCGCGGCCCCGGGGTGTCCCCTGCTGCCGCCCGCCCTTTTAAGCAGGAGAGACGCCGATGTATCAGACCTTCGATGTGACTGCCCGCCCGGAACAGGGGCCGCCCCGGCTGGCGGCGCTGCGCAAGGAACTGGCGGCGGAAGGGCTGGACGGCTTCCTGGTGCCGCGCGCCGATGCCCACCAGGGCGAATATGTGGCGCCGCATGACGAGCGCCTCAGCTGGCTCACCGGCTTCACAGGTTCGGCCGGGTTCTGCGCAGTGCTGCAGGACATCGCCGGCGTCTTCATCGACGGCCGCTACCGCACCCAGGTGAAACGCCAGGTCGCCGCGGACTACACCCCCGTGCCCTGGCCCGACGTGCAGCTGGCGGACTGGCTGAAGGAACAGCTGCCCAGTGGCGGCAAGGTCGGCTTCGACCCCTGGCTGCATGCTGCCGGGCAGATCACCTCGCTGGAAAAAGAGCTGAAGGGCAGCGGCATCACCCTGGTGCAATGCGGGAACCTGGTGGACCGGATCTGGGCAGACCAGCCCGCGCCGCCGATGCAGCCGGTTGCTGCCCACCCGCTGGACTACGCAGGCGAAAGCGCCGCAGACAAATGCGCGCGGCTGGCTAAGGAACTGCGCGATGCAGGACAGGCAGCGGCCGTCATCACCCTGCCCGACAGCATCATGTGGCTGCTGAACATCCGTGGCAGCGACGTGGCCCGCAACCCGGTGGCGCATGGCTTTGCCATCCTGCACGGTGACGCGCGGGTGGACCTGTTCATGGCGGCAGAGAAACTGGAAGGGCTTGAAGGCCATTTCGACAGTTCCGTCACCATTCATGCGCCTGAGGACTTCCTCAAGGCCACGGCCGCCCTCAATGGCTCCGTCGCCGCCGATTCCGGCACCGTGCCGCAGATCGTGGCCGACGCGCTTGGCGACCGCATGGTCCCCGCCGGCGACCCCTGCGCCCTGCCCAAGGCGCGCAAGAACGGGGCCGAAATCGCGGGCAGCGCCGCGGCGCACCTGCGCGACGGTGCCGCCATCGTGGAGATGCTGGCCTGGCTCGACGCCCAGGCGCCCGGCACCATCACAGAGATCGATGTGGTGAAAAAACTGGAGGCCCTGCGCAGCGAAGACCCCGCCCTGCGCGACATCAGCTTTGAGACCATTGCAGGCACCGGCGAGAACGGCGCCGTCATGCATTACCGCGTGACCGAGGAGACGGATACACGGCTGGAGGACGGCCACCTGCTGGTCATGGACAGCGGCGGCCAGTATCTGGACGGCACCACCGACATCACCCGCACCATCGCCATCGGCACCCCCGGCAAGGAGGAGCGCGCCGCCTTCACCCGCGTGCTGCAGGGCATGATCGCCATGTCCCGCCTGCGCTGGCCCAAGGGGCTGGCGGGCCGCGACATCGAATGCATCGGCCGGATGCCGCTGTGGCTGGCAGGCCAGGACTTCAACCACGGGCTCGGCCACGGCGTCGGCGCCTATCTCAGCGTGCATGAAGGCCCGCAGCGGCTGGCACGCACCAGCCATGTGCCGCTGGAACCCGGCATGATCCTGTCCAATGAGCCCGGATACTACCGGGAAGGCGCCTTTGGCATCCGGATCGAGAACCTTCTGGTTGTTGAAACGGCCCCGGCCCTTGACACCAGCGACCCGGAGCGCGACATGCTGTGCTGGCGCACGCTCACCTTTGCCCCGGTTGACCGGCGGCTGGTGAATGCCTCCATGCTGACCGCAGACGAAAGAGACTGGCTCGACAGCTACCACCTGGAGGTTGCAGCCAAGATCGGCCCGCTGCTCAGCCCCGCCGCAAAGGCGTGGCTTGATGCCGCGACCGCCCCCTTGTGACACCTGGCTGTTACATAGACTGAACACAAAGACGACACGAACGAAGAGAATGGGAAAACACGCATGACCAATATCCGTATCCGCAAGGCCGAAGGCACCTGGACTGTCCGCTCCGGCGGCGCCGTATTGGGGGAAACCGCCAATGCACTGGAGCTGACGGAGGGCGATCTGGATCCGGTCATCTATTTCCCGCGCGACGACATCGCGATGGCGTTCCTGGACCGCACCAGCAAGACCACCCATTGCCCGCACAAGGGCGACGCCAGCTATTTCTCGATCGCCAACAAATCCTCGGTGACCGAAAACGCCGCCTGGAGCTATGAGGACCCGAAGGAGGACGTGGCGGAGATCAAGGGCCACCTGGCCTTTGTGCTGAGCGACTCGGTCAAGGTGGAGCAGGTCTGAGCCATTCATCTGGCAGCGGCCAGGGCGCAGCCTGGCCGCGCGGGCCTAGCACGCGGATGGTTTAATTTATCCGGAGAACAGATGCACCGGCGCCCTGGCGCCGGTGTTTTCCATTGCAGCCTGACGTTGCCGCCTGTTCATCTGCCGGCGCCGACAGCCAGCGGCACAGGCGCGGGCCTGCCGCCCATTCGGCGGGGTCCGGTGTCATGTGCTGCGGATCAGGATCGGGAACCGGCCTCTAGGCGAGCACCGCCCGGCTGAGGTTCAGCCTGGCTTCCTCCAGCGCGTCGCCGGCGCCCAGAATATCCGTTTCACGCGCGCATTGGATCGCGTAATTGATCACCGCTTCCAGTGCCGCCCGTTCGTTTTCCCGCTCGTCCGCCTTGGTTTTCGCACCAGCCTCTTCTGGGCCGGTTTCGAAGTTTCGCATTTTGTTGCCTGCCGTGTGAGTGTGCATTGCGATATTTCACCTGCAATGTTCAGCAAGACATTGTCGCAGGGCAATGCACAGATTAATTAATCCTTAACCTGTAGCGGAAATCTCACAGCTACGGGGAAAACCTTGGGAAGTTTCCCCTAAACCCGCGCGGGTTCTTATTGCAGCAGCCGCAACCGCCCGGCCCGGCCTATCTGTGCTCTTCCGCGGCGGTGGCCGCCAGGGCGCGGTTGTAAGCCTTCAGCGCGTCCACATGGTACAGCGCGCCGATCACCTCCTCCTTGCCATCCTCCACCAGGTGCACCGGCAAATAGGGGATTTCGGCGCGGTCGAACACCGGCATCGCTGCCTCCAGCGAGGCGGAGGCGCGGATGCACAGCCCCTGCTCCACCAGCGCCTGGCAGTCCTCCAGCGAAGCGCAGCGGCTGTCGCCCATCGGCCGCATCACCGCACCGGCGCGCAGCATTGACAGCAGGTAGGCCTGCGGACCGGCGGCGCAGTGGATGTCGCGCCGCTCCAGCTGGGTAAGGAAGAAGGACCGGTCGACCAGCCGCGAGGCCAGCGCGGTGGACATGGAGACCGACACCATCACCGCCAGGCCGATCTGCCAGTCGCCGGTCAGCTCGAACACGATCAGCGTGGTGGAGATCGGCGCGCCAAGAACCGCTGCCGCAACCGCCCCCATGCCGGCAAAGGCATAAAGCGTGTGGGTGCCGGACACATCCGGCAGCACCGAGGTCGCAATGAGGCCGAAGGCCAGCCCGGTCAGCGCCCCGATCATCAGCGACGGCGAAAACACCCCGCCGCCCATGCGCCCGCCCATGGTGATCGCCACCGCCGCGGTCTTCACCACCGTGAAGACCACCGCTTGCCCCAAGAGCAGCCCGCCGGTCAGCGCCAGCACCGTGGTCTCGTAGCCGACACCGATGATATGCGGGAACCACACCGCGATCACCCCCAGCATGGCACCTGACACCGCCGGGCGCAGCCAGCGCGGCAGGCACAGGCGCTGCTGCACCGCGTTGCCGACCTTCTCGGCAAAGAAGATCGAGCGCATCTGCGCCACTGCCACCAGGCCGCAGATCAGGCCAAGGATCAGAAAGGCCGGCAGCTCCACATAGAACTGCAGCGCACCGGGGGTGTTGAGGGTGAATTCGGTGACGTCGCCGTATTCCAGCCGGTTGATCACGGTGCCCGCGACCGAGGCCACCACGATCGGCGCAAAGGCGTTGACAGAGAAATGCCGCAGCACCACCTCCATCGCAAACAGCGCCCCGGCAATCGGCGCGTTGAAACTGGCCGAGACCGCCGCCGCCACCGCGCAGCCCAAGAGGTCGCGCCCGGTGACACCGTCGGCATTAATGCGGTTGCTGACCCAGCTGGCGATTACCCCCGCAAGGTGCACCACCGGCCCTTCGCGGCCGGTGGATCCGCCGGTGGACAGGGTGATGAAGGACGACAGCGCCGAGGCCAGCCCTGCCTTGTGCTCGACCCGCCCGTCATGCAGCGCGGCGCCCTCGATCACATCGGCAACCGAGCGCACCCGCCCGTCCGGGGTGAACCGGTCCAGGATGATGCCCACCACCAGCCCGCCGCCCGCAGCAATAGCCACCAGCGTGTACCAGGGCAGCCCCTGGGCAAAGGAATGCAGGTAGTCCAGATCCGGCGCGCCATAGACCCAGGCCTGCAGCGCGGTGATCCCCTTGCGGAAGAACAGCGCCGCAAAGCCTGCCGCGATGCCGATCAGCAGCGCGATCAGCCAGAACTGGAACTGGCTGGGGCCGCGGTTACGCAGCACCCGCCAGATATCCTTCAGGCCAGCCAGCATTTGCATCAGATGGGCGATGAGGGCGGATCGGATTTCTTCTGCCATATGCTGCAAGCGGGCCTTTTGTTTTCAATGGCCTACAATTGCCGCAAGCCGGTTAAGGAACCCTCACCCGCCGTCCCGCCGGGACAGGTTATCCGGCCAGCAAAGCACGGGCCGCGGCGCGGGCCTCCTCGGTGATGGTATCGCCTGAGACCATGCGGGCAAGCTCATCCACCCGCTCGGCCTCGGCCAGCGGCACCACCTGCGACAGAGTCATGCCGTCGACCACCTGCTTGCGCACCTGCCAGTGATGGCCGCCAAGCGCCGCCACCTGCGGCGAGTGGGTCACCACCAGCACCTGGCCGCCGCTGGCAAGGCTGCGCAGGCGCCGCCCCACCGCATCCGCGGTGGCGCCGCCGACACCGCGGTCGATCTCGTCGAAAATCAGCGTCTTGCTGGCGTCGTCGCCGCGCAGGCAGACCTTGAGCGCCAGCAGGAACCGGCTCAGCTCGCCGCCGGAGGCGATCTTGTTCAGCGCCCCTGCGGGCGCGCCCGGGTTGGTGGCGACGGTGAAGGCCACCGTGTCGGTGCCCTCCGGCCCCGGCTCAGCGGCGCTGATGCGGGTCTCGAACACCGCCCGCTCCATCTTGAGCGGCGCCAGTTCGGCCATCACCGCCTGATCCAGTGCCGCGGCGCTTTCGCGGCGGGCGGCGCTCAGCTGCTCCGCGGCTTGCGCATAGGCCGCCTCTGCCGCCTTCAGCGCAGCCTCCTGGTCCGCCAGATCCTGGTCGCCCGCATCCAGCGCGGCCAGCTTGGCGCGCAGGGTTTCGGCGTAGCCGCCCAGTTCGTCGGCGGCCACCCCGTGCTTGCGCGCCAGGGCGCGGATCGCAAACAGGCGCTCCTCGCAGTCCTCCAGCTCGCCGGGATTGAAGTCCAGCGCCCCCAGCACCCGTTCAACGCCGTCCTGGGCATCGCCCAGCTCGATCATCGCCCGCGACAATGCCGCCAGCGGCTCATCCAGGCCGGTCTCGTCCTCGCGGCCAGCGACGCCCTCGAGCCAGCGCCGCGCCTCGCCCATGGCACTTTCGGCGCCCTCGCTCAGCAGCGCATGGGCGCGGGCGATGTCGCCGCGGATGCGCTCGGCCGCCTGCATCTGGCGGCGGCGGGTGTCCAGCGCCTCGTCCTCGCCCGGCTGCGGGTTCAGCTTGTCCAGCTCGGCAACCGCATGGCGCAGGAACTCCTCCTCGGCCCGCACCGCGTCCAGCGCCGCGCGGGTGGCCGCCACCGTCTTGCGGGCCTTGGCCGCATCGCTCCATGCGCTGCGCACCGCCCCCAGCAGCGCCTGCACCCCGGCATACTGATCCAGCAGCGCCATATGGCCGCGCGGGTTCAAGAGCCCGCGGTCGTCGTGCTGCCCGTGCAGCTCCACCAGCGTCTCCGACAGCGCCCGCAGCACCTCGCCCGAGCAGCGCCGGTCATTGACCCAGGCGGTCTTGCGCCCTTCCGCCGTGTTCACCCGGCGCAGGATCAGGCTGTCGCCGCCCGGCAGGCCCGCCTCTTCCAGGATGGCATGGGCCGGATGGCCCTGACCCAGGTCGAACTCCGCCAGCACCTCGCCCTGGGAGGCGCCCTGGCGCACCAGTTCGGCACGGCCGCGCCAGCCCAGCACAAAGCCCAGGCTGTCCAGCAGAATGGATTTGCCTGCCCCGGTCTCGCCGGTCAGCACATTCAGCCCGGGCTGAAAATTCAGCTCCAGGTGATCAATGATCAGGATATCCCGGATCTCAAGCGCGCGCAGCATTGCCCCGCCCCATTGCCGCAGCGGCCGTTACAGCCACTGCCCTTTCAGCGTCTGACGGTAAATCTGGCTCAGCCAGTTGTTGCCGCGGTCCTTGGGCTTGAGCCCGTTTGCCCCCAGCAGGCGGTAGCTGTCCTCGTACCATTCGGTGGACTGGAAGTTGTGGCCCAGAATGGCGGCGGCGGTCTGCGCCTCCGCTGTCAGGCCCAGCGACAGATAGGACTCGACCAGCCGGTGCAGCGCCTCCGCGGTGTGGCTGGTGGTCTGGAAATCCTCCACCACCACCCGGAAGCGGTTGATCGCAGAGGTGTAATGGCCCCGGCGCAGGTAATAGCGGCCGATCTCCATTTCCTTGCCCGCCAGGTGGTCAAAGGCCAGGTCGAACTTCAGGATCGCGGAATTGGCGTATTCGCTGTCCGGATAGACCTCGATCACGGTGCGCAGCGCCTGCAGCGCCTGGAAGGTCAGGCCCTGGTCGCGGCCCACCTCGTCGATCTGGTCGTAATAGCTCAGCGCCAGCAGATACTGGGCATAGGCCGCATCCTCATCCGCCGGATAGAAGTCAATGAACCGCTGCGCAGCGGCGCGGCTGTTCTCGTAATCCTTGCTGGTGTGATGGGCAAAGGCCTGCATGATCACCGCCTGCTTGGCCCATTCGGAATAGGGATACAGGCGCTCGATCTCGGAGAAGTAATAGGCCGCATCCTTGGCCCGGCGGTTGGCCAGCTCGAACTCGCCGCGCTCATAGATGTGCTCCGGTGAGAAGGCCTCCAGCGACTCGCCCCGCTTGACCGCGCCGCCGTCTCCGCCGCAGCCCGCAAGGGCCGCCATCAGAAGGACCGCGCCGAGGGTTTTGGCTCCTGCCCTGATGCCGTTCATAGTGCCTCACCTCACCGTCGTTGCCTTACGGGTGTCCGCCCCGGTTAGGCCGTCTCTAGCATATTCAAATGGCGCGCAAAACGCCTTTCGCTATTTCCGCGTTCACATGGCATCGAAAGCCGCCGGCGGTCAAGGCTGCCCGGACGTGCCGGGCCGCTTCCGCGCGCCCGCCACAGGAAAAGACCCGGGACAATTGGGGTCCCGGGCCAGTCTGCCGCTCGTTCCTGGTTTTCTGCCTTATGCCACGCGGCGCTGTTCGGCCGGGATTTCCGACCAGATCAGCCCCTGCCCTGGCAGCCGTGCGGTCATCGCTGCATCGCAGGCGACGGCCCGGACCGCACCCGGCTCCGCAAACAGGGCCCGCAGCAAAGTGTTGGTCAGCGCGTGCCCCGCACGCTCCCCAACGTAGCGCCCCAAGACCGGCCCCCCAGCCAGCGCCAGGTCACCCAGCGCATCAAGCATCTTGTGGCGTACAGGCTCGTCCGAGTGGCGCAGGCCCGCACCGCTCTCGACCCGTTCCCCGTCAAACACAACGGCGTTCTCGCCGGGCACACCGCCCAGAGCCAGGCCGTTGGCCTGCATGGTTTCGACATCCGCCTGGCGGCAGAAGGTGCGGCTGTCGCACAGCTCGCGCGCAAAGCTGCCGTTGCGCATGTCCAGTTCCTTGCTCTGGCGGCCGATGGCGGCCTCGGCAAAATCGATGTGGAATTCGATGGTCAGCCGGTCGCTGGGCAGCAGGGTGGCGCGGGCGCCGTCCTTCTCGACCGTCACCGGCTTCAGCACTTCATAGGCCACGACCGGCACGCCCAGGCTCTGCACGCCCTGGCTCATGATGCCGCGCACGAACGGGGCCGAGGAGCCGTCCAAAATCGGAACTTCCGGGCCGTCGATCTCGATCAGCGCGTTGTGCACGCCGCAGCCAGCCAGGGCCGCCATGATGTGTTCGACAGTGGAGACGCTGACGCCGGCCGCGTTGACCAGGCGGGTGCAGAGCGGGCTGCGCTCAACCAGGTCCCAGCGTGCCGGAACCACGGTATTGCCCAAGGCGATATCGGTGCGCTTGAACACGATGCCATGCCCCGCCGGAGCCGGGATCAAGACCATGCGCGCGGGTTTGCCGGAGTGCAGTCCGACCCCTTCGAATGCCACCGATGCTTTGAGCGTATTCTGCACTTTGCGCCTCTTTCCACTATGTCCGGCCTCAGGGGGCCGTGTTGCGGACGAGAGTTAAGGTTTTGCAAAAATTCCTACAACTCAATCTTTGTAACGGTTTGAAACATGACCGTAACAGATAAGCAAAACACCGCTCAGAACCACTCAATACGCTGATAATAAAATAAAAAAAGCCGCCCGAAGGCGGCTTTTTCCTGGCGATATGTGATGTGTCAGTTGGCCTGGCGGCGCAGGAAAGCGGGGATTTCGATGCGTTCCTGGTCAGGATCCTGCTGTTGCTGCTGCACCGGCTGCGGCTGGGCTGCCGGCGCCTGCGCGTGCATTGCGGGCTGCTGGCGCACTGCCTGGGGCTGCTGCTTGCCCGCGGGCGCATCGGCGCTGCCGGTCATCCGGTGGATCAGCGAATTGAGGCCGAAACGGCGCTGGCCCTCGGGCTGCTGCTGGCCCTGCTGGGGCTGCTGGGATTGCTGCTGCGGGGCCTGGGCGGCAGGGGCAACCGGGCGCACCGGCTGCTGCTGAGGAGCCTGCGGCTGCTGCGCCCGCTGGGCGGCGGCCTGCAGGCGCTCCAGCGCTTGCGGCGACGGGGTGCCGGGGGCCGGCGCCTTGGGCGCGACAAAGGCGGCCTGCGGGGTTTCGCCGGCATCCGCCTGCGGGCGGAATTCCGGAACCTTCGGCTGGTAAGCGGGCGGCGGCAGGCCGTCGTCGTTCAGTTGCTCCACCTCTTCAAAGACCTCTTCCTCCTGTTCAGCAGCCTGCTGCACATTCATTTCCTCGAACAGGGAGGGCTCTTCCATAACCGGGGCAGGCTCGGCCGCGGCCGGCGCCGGCGCGGATGCGGCAACTGCCGGCTGCTCCACCGGGGTTTCCAGCTCCAGCGGCGCGGCGCGGTTTTCCTCGACGCTGACGGTCTGGCGCAGCGGCGCCGACATCGGGCGGCGCGGCACCGGGACTTCGGAGTTCACATCCACGGCGTCGATGCCGGTGGCAACGACCGACACCCGCATCCGGCCTTCCATGCCGGTGTCCAGGGTGGAGCCGACGATGATGTTGGCGTCCGGGTCCACTTCCTCGCGGATGCGGTTGGCGGCCTCGTCCAGCTCGAACAGGGTCAGGTCGTGGCTGCCGGTGATGTTGATCAGCACGCCGCGGGCGCCCTTCAGGCTGATCTCGTCCAGCAGCGGGTTGGCAATCGCCTTCTCGGCGGCCTGCACCGCACGGTCCTCGCCCTCGCCCTCGCCGGTGCCCATCATCGCCTTGCCCATCTCGTCCATCACCGCGCGGACGTCGGCAAAGTCGAGGTTGATCAGGCCGGGGCGGACCATCAGGTCGGTGACGCCCTTGACGCCCTGGTACAGCACGTCATCGGCCATCGAGAACGCCTCGGTGAAGGTGGTCTTCTCGTTGGCCAGGCGGAACAGGTTCTGGTTCGGGATGATGATCAGGGTGTCGACCACCTTTTGCAGGCTTTCAACGCCCGCTTCGGCCTGGCGCATCCGCTTCAGGCCCTCGAACTGGAACGGCTTGGTGACAACGCCGACGGTCAGCACGCCGAGCTCACGGGCCGCCTGCGCGATGATCGGCGCCGCACCGGTGCCGGTGCCGCCGCCCATGCCGGCGGTGATGAAGCACATATGCGCGCCCGCCAGGTGATCGACGATCTGTTCGATGCTTTCCTCAGCCGCGGCAGAGCCCACCTGCGGGCGGGCGCCTGCGCCCAGGCCTTCGGTGACTTTCACGCCCAGCTGGATGCGGCTCTTGGCCGAGCTCTGCTGCAGCGCCTGCGCGTCGGTATTGGCCACGACGAATTCGACGCCGTCCAGTTCCTTGGCGATCATGTTGTTCACGGCATTGCCGCCGGCGCCGCCGACACCGAACACGGTGATCTTCGGCTTCAACTCTTCATTCCCGGGCATCGAAAGGTTCAACGTCATGCTCATACCGCCTGTGTTACCTGCCCTTCCCGCAAAGGGCTTATTCCTGTCCTATTCACCATAATCTTACCGCGGAGAGGGTGTTTCGTCATCCCAAAAAGCGCGACGAGCCACAAAATAAGGCCTCATTCTAAGGCTAAAGCCGCGGTATTTCGCCGTCCCTAGCAGATATTGCGGATCAAGCACAAGCCACACACAACAAAACCTCTCCGGCCGCAAAATGCTTTGCAGAGGAGGTCTGGTTCCGAAATTTGGCTGGCCACTGCCCGGCCTGCTGACTCGCCGCATTTTTGCGGACGTTAAGAACAACCTAACGGGTCATTAAGACGCTGTCACGCCCTCTTTGCCCGTTCCGGGTGAATTGATTTGCAGCCCTGCTCCCGGCTTTACCAGTTGTCCCGGAACCAGCGCACCGCGCGGCCCAGGGTGCCAGCCGGGTGGCGGCCTGCCGGCATCTCGAAGTCCCACCACTCATCCTGCGGGTGGGCGGCAAACAGGCACAGCCCGACAGCCGAGGCAAAGCCCGGCCCGGTCGCCGACTGCGGCAGGCCGTGGACGCGCAGCGGGCGGCCCAGGCGCACCTGCTGGCCGAGGATGCGGCTGGCCAGCCCGTCCAGCCCCATGATCTGGCTGGAGCCGCCGGTCAGCACGATCTGCTGGCTGGGCAGGCATTCGAACCCGGCCGCATCCAGCCGTGCGCGCACCTCCTCCAGGATCTCCTCGACCCGCGGCCGCATGATGCCGATCAGCTCGGCCCGGCTGACGGTGCGGCGGTCGTGCTCCCAGTCGCCGGTGTCGCCGCCGATGTCGATGATCTCGCGGTCGTCGGCGCCGGTGGCGTGCACGCCGCCGTTGAAGGTCTTGATCCGCTCGGCGTTCGCCAGCGGCACCCCCAGCCCCATAGAGATGTCGCTGGTGATGTGGTCGCCGCCCAGCCGCACCGCGTCGGCATAGATCATGTGCTTCTTCATGAAGATCGAGATCGAGGTGGTGCCGCCGCCCATGTCGATGCAGGCGGCGCCCAGCTCCTGCTCATCCTCGACCAGCGCCGAGAAGCCGGAGGCATAGGCCGAGGACGCAATCCCCGCCAGCTCCAGGTCGCAGCGCTGGATGCAGCGCACCAGGTTTTGCACCGCAATCGCGTCCACCGTCAGCATGTGCATGTCGACCGCCAGCGTCTGGCCCATCTGGCCGCGCGGATCGCCCAGGCCGGAGCGGTTGTCGAGCGCGAAGTTCACCGGCTGCGCGTGCAGCACCTCGCGGCCCGCGCCGTATTCCGGCACCTCGCAGGAGGCCAGCACCTGCGCCACCTCATGCTCGGACACCACCTGCCCCTCAAGGTCCAGCTTGGCATCCAGCCCGTAAGAGCGCGGATTGGCGCCGGAGAAACAGGCGATCACGTGATCGACCCGCACCTCTGCCATCTTCTGCGCCGCCTGCACCGCGGTGCGGATCGCGCGCTCGGTCTCCTGCATGGCGGTGATCTCGCCGAACTGCACCCCGCGCGACCGCGTGGTGGCGGCGCCGATCACCCGGAACCCGGACTGCCCGGCCAGGGCCCCGATCGAGCCGTCCTCGCTGAGCCGCCCGGTGCCGTCAAAGCGCAGCACAAGGCAGGCGATCTTGGAACTGCCCACGTCCAGGATCGCGACCACGCCGCGCTGCATCGCCTGGCGGCGCATCTGCCGCATCGCCCGCTGCGATTGATAGAGATCTGTCATGTTACTGCCCGCCCCCATTCAACTGCCGGATCCGCCACCAGTTTTCCACTGAGTTTTCGGTCATCCGCACGGTCGGGCGCCCAGCCAGGCGCACGTCCACCGCCGCAACATCCCGTTCCAGCAAATCCTGCACTTCGCTTACCGCCAGCACCCGCTCCAGCGCCCGCACCGGGTTCCCGGCCGGCAGCATGATGCGCTGCTTGCGGTCCAGAACCACGTCCCAGCGCCGCTCGCCGACCCGCACCAGGCCGCGCAGCCGCGGCCCCAGCGGCTTTGCCGCCGCAAACAGCCGCAGCGCCTCTGCGGCGTGCTTGGCCGCCCCCTTGCCTGCGATCAGCGGCAGATCCGGATGCAGGCTGCGGCGGCCCAGCTCGGCCACGTGAATGCCGTTCTCATCCAGCAGCGCCAGCCCTTCGCGGCTGCGCCAGATCAGCGCCGGCTGGCGCTCCTCGACGTCCACCTGCAGGATGCCGCCGGGGCGGATCCTGACGCTGGCGGTTTTCACCGGGTCCAGCCCGGTGATCACGTCGCGGATCTGTTCCAGGTCCAGATCAAAGGAGCTGACCGGGAAATCCACCGGCACCACCTCGCGGATGTCCTGCGCCACGCTGGTGCCGGCCCCGTCCACCGCCATCACATTGACCATGAATTCAGGGCGCTCCTGGATCGCAGCGCGGGCATCGTTGACCATCGCCTGCAGCGTGTCGCGGCGCCCCTCGTCGGCCAGATAGGCCGCGCCGGCCGCAAAGACCAGGCAGAACGGCACCCCGAAGCGCAGGCCGAAACGGATGCCCGGCGTCAGCATCCAGCGCTGCAGCCGGTATTTCAGCCGCGACGGCGCCGGGTCGCACCGCCCCTCCTCCGGCTTGCGGAACCAGCCCTTCAGCGGTTGCATGAGGCGTCCTCCACCATCCAGGCGCAGAGTTCGCCGAATGTCATGCCGCAATGGGCCGCCTGCTCCGGCGCCAGCGAGGTCGGCGTCATGCCGGGCTGGGTGTTGGTCTCCAGCAGCACCAGGCCGCTGGCGCCGCGCGCCTCATCCCAGCGGAAGTCGGTGCGGCTGACACCGCGGCAGCCCAGCGCGTCATGCGCCTTCAGCGCGTATTCCAGGCACAGGTCGAAGATTTCCCGCGGCACGTCTGCGGGCAGCACATGGCGCGAGCCGCCGGGCTTGTACTTGGCGTCGTAATCATACCAGCCGTCGGTCAGGATATCGGTGACAGTCAGCGCCTTGTCCCCGACCACGGTGGTGGTCAGCTCACGCCCCGGCGCATAGGTTTCCACCATCACCTCGGCGGGCATTTCCGGCGCCAGCTGCGGCGGGCCGTTGGCAGCCTCATGCACGATATAGATGCCGACGCTGGAGCCCTCGTTGTTGGGCTTAACCACATAGGGCGGCGCCATCACATGGCCGGCGCTCACGTCTTCCTTGGCAAACAGGCCGCTGTCCACAACCGGCAGCCCGGCAGAGCGGTAGACCTCCTTGGAGCGCTGCTTGTCCATTGCCAGCGCCGAGGCCAGCACACCGGAATGGGTATAGGGGATCTGCAGCCATTCCAGCACGCCCTGGACGCAGCCGTCCTCGCCCCAGCGCCCGTGCAGCGCGTTGAACACCACATCCGGCTTGATGTCCAACAGGCGCGCGTGCAGGTCCGCGCCTGCATCCACCTCAACAACCTCGAACCCCTCGCCGCGCAGCGCTGCCGCGCATTCACGGCCGCTGGACAGCGATACCTCGCGTTCGGCTGACGGTCCGCCCATCAGCACCGCGACTTTCGGGAGTGCCCTGCTCGACTTACTCACCACGAAGCGCCTCAATATACGCGGGGCTTTGCGCCCCTGTTTCTTGGGACCCGTTGCGGGCCGTTCTTATGTCTTTGCGCCGGAGCGTCCCGGCTGATGCCTGCGGGGCTGTGCGCCCCTGTAACCGGCAGTCCATTGCCGCCTCTTCCGCACCCTAGCGCCGAAAATCTTACCGGCACGTTAACGGGATCTTTACCACGGTTAAGATTGACCGCTCCCCAAGGGCCAGCTTTGGCAGCTGCCCGGCCCGTGCAGCGGGGGATACCCCCTTAAAAACGCGCCGGTTTTTCAGTTATTCGGGAAGCGGATCACCAATCCGCATGATTTCCCACTCTAGCGTGATGCCGGAATCCTCGTAAACCTTTTTCCGCACATCTTCGCCCAGCCCCTCCAGATCTGCGGCAGTTGCGCCACCGGTGTTGATCAGGAAGTTGGAATGCTTCTCGCTCATCTGGGCGCCGCCGCGCCGGGCGCCGCGCATGCCGGCGTTGTCGATCACCTTCCAGGCCTTCAGATCATGCACATCATCGGCCCGGCCGGTGGAAGAGAACCCCGCCGGGTTGCGGAAGGTGGAACCGGCCGAACGGTCCCTGACCGGCTGGGTCTCATCGCGTTTCTGCAGCTGCGCTTCCATCCTTGCGTGCAGCTCTGCCGGGTCGCCCTTGGGTCCGCGCAGGGTGGCGGAGACCAGCACCGCACCCTCCGGCAAGGCGGTCTGGCGGTACTGAAAGTCCAGTTCCTGCGCGGTAATCTCGCGGATGTCGCCCTGGCGGGTCACGATGGTCGCCGACACGAACACATCGGCGGTGTAGCTGCCGTAGCAGCCCGCGTTCATCCGCACCGCCCCGCCGATGGAGCCGGGAATGGTGCGCAGAAAGGTGAGGTCGATGCCTGCATCCGCGGCCTTCTTGGCCACATGCGCGTCCAGCGCCGCCGCGCCCGCGGTAACGGTACCGCCGTCCGCCTCGATGCCGTTGAAGCCCCGGCCCAGCCGGATCACCACCGCGCGCAGGCCGCCGTCGCGCACGATCAGGTTGGAGCCCACCCCCATGGGAAACACCTGCACGTCCGGGTCCAGCTGGCGCAGGAAGTCCGCGAGGTCCTGAATGTCAGCGGGCTGGAAGAGATGCTCCGCCGGGCCGCCGACGCGCAGCCAGGTCAGCTCTGCAAGCGGTTTCTGCCGGGTAAGCCGCCCGCGCACCGCCGGAAGAATAATTTCACTCTGCGCCGCCATTTTCGTTTCCGTCCCATGTTCCAGCCTGCAAGCGAACATAGTCCGTAGACGAGGTGGCCGCCAAGATAAAGGGATAACAGGCCACGGCGGCCGGTCTCCGCCTCAAACAGCAGCCGCGCGGCCAGCCAGACAAGCGCCGTCAGCCAGACCAGGGCGCCAGCCGCCGCCGTGCCGCGCCGCTTTGCCCGCGCCAGAACGTAGAACGCGGCCAGCCAAACCATGCCGAAAACCAGCCAAATCGCCGAAACAGCAGCCAAAGGCAGCCTCCACCGCCAGCGGAAACGCGCCGGCGTCAAACGGGAACACGAGATATTCCCGTCTGATTATCAGGACGGCCGGAAGAAAAGGTTAAGCTTTTCCCAAGAGCGGCAGTTTTGCGGAGATTTACAGCCCGAGCGCACGTTTCAGCCAGCGCCCGAAATACAGCACCGGCCAGCGCAGCACCGACATCCCCGCCAGCAGCACCGCCAGCCCCCACCAGGGGCCGTTTTCATAAGTGACATAGCCCAAGAGCGGGATGCCCAGTGCAATCAGCACATAGGCACGCCGCCAGTGGTTGTCGCGGCTGGGGATCATCGCCAGGATATTGGCGGACAGCGCCCAGACGGCGGCAAGGGTCAGGGATAAGGTCACAGCAGCCCCCAAACGGCTATGGCGAGCGCTCCGGCAGACAAGACCGTTCCCAGCACGGGCACCGCCATTGGGATACGGAAACCGGCTTGCGGAGCACGCCTTTTTTCAATGATCAATGCAAGGTTCACCAGAACAAATACTGACAGCAGAAGTGCTGAGGTGACCCCTGCAAGCCTGGCTACAGGCACAAACAGCGCACAAAGAATGACCGCCGCCCCAACCAGCAATGTGGCCAGCACCGGCGTGCCAAACCGCGGGCTTGCCGTGTGAAACACCGCCAGCGCCGACGTTCTCCGCCCTAGCCCGAAAAGCACGCGGGAAGCCATGACAATCTGCGCCAGCACCCCGTTCAAAGCCGCAAAAACCGCAATTGCGGACAGAAACTCTGCGTTACCGCCGCGCGCAGTCTGCCAGACTAATGCCAGCGGGCTTTCGGACGCTCCCAGCTGTGCCAGCGGCACCGTCCGCACGGCGGCCCAGGACACCAGCCCGTAGACAACCGATGTAATGGCCAGCGAAATCAGGATCGCCCGCGGCAGGGTCACCAGCGGGCGCTCGACCTCTTCGGCCATATTCACGATGTCCTCAAAGCCGATAAAAGCAAAGAAAGCCAGCACCGCCCCCAGGCCTATCCCGGTCAAGGCCACGGGTTCCGCGGCAATCCAGTCCTGCGCAGGGGCGCTGCCCGCCCCGGCCCAGACCACAAGCGCAAGCCCCAGCACCTCAACCGCCGTGAAAACCGCCGCCAGGGCCAGGCTCTCCAGCACCCCCAGCACTGCCACCGCCACCAGCGCCGCGCCCAGGCAGATCATCGCCAGCTCGCTTCCGACCGGCAGAACCTGCGTCAGATACCCAACCCCGCCGCGCAGGACCGCGCCTGCCGACACAGCGCCCGCCGCCGAGATAGCAAAGCCGACGATCACAGCCAGCGCTTGCGAGGACAGCCCCTGGCCGACAAAAGCGGCCTCGCCCGCTGCCTCCGGCAGCCGTGTTGAAAACTCGGCATAGCTCAGTGCCGTCGGTGCCGCGATTATTCCAGCAATCAGGAAGGAGACCGGCGCCCAAATGCCAGCATCGGCAGCAACCGCGCCAACCAGCACGTAGATGCCCGCGCCAACCATTACCCCGACGCCATAGGCCGTCAGCAGCCCCAGCCCTATTCGGCGCTTCAGCGGCGCATTCATATCCCGTCCCCCGTTCTGCACCCGGCAAAACCACAAGCACCCGCCAATCCGGCGCAGGATATGGCCGCCGCTGGCAAAATCAACTCAGGAGCCGTTCAGGCAGGCCGTTGGCCCAGGTGCTGATGGTGCCGGCGCCCAGGCAGACCACCATGTCGCCGGGCCGCGCCTGCTCGCGCACCAGGCGTTCCAGGTCGTCCTCGCTCAGAATGGCGCGGGCGTGGCGGTGGCCGTGGCGGATCAGGCCCTCGACCAGATCATCGCGGCTGGCGCCTTCGATCGGCTCCTCGCCGGCGGCAAAGACCTCGGCAATCGCCACCACGTCGGCCTCGTTGAAGCAGGCGCAGAAGTCGTCGAACAGGTTCGACAGGCGCGAATAGCGGTGCGGCTGATGCACCGCGATCACCCGGCCCTCGCAGGCCTGGCGCGCCGCTTTCAGCACTGCGGCGATCTCCACCGGGTGGTGGCCGTAGTCGTCGATGATGGTGACGCCGTTCACTTCGCCCACCTTGGTGAACCGCCGGTTCACCCCGCCGAAGGCCGCCAGCGCCTCGCGGATCTCGGTGCTGTTCATGCCCAGGTGCCGCGCCACCGCAACCGCGGACAGCGCATTGGAGACATTATGGTCTCCCGGCATCGGCAGGGTGCAGCCCTCGATCACCCGGTCCTCGGCCTGCAGCACCACGTCGAAATGCGCCACGCCGGCCTTGTAGGTCAGATTGACAGCGCGCACATCGGCCTGCGCATTGAAGCCATAGGTCACCACCCGGCGGTCGGAAATCCGGCCCACCAGCGCCTGCACCTCGGGGTGGTCGGTGCAGCAGACGGCGATGCCGTAGAACGGGATGTTGGAGACAAATTCCAGGAAGCCGTCGCGCAGCGTGTCGAAATCGCCCCAGTGCTCCATATGCTCCGGGTCGATATTGGTCACCACGGCGATGGTTGCGGGCAGCCGGTTGAAGGAGCCGTCGCTCTCATCCGCCTCGACCACCATCCATTCGCCCTGCCCCATCCGCGCGTTCGAGCCATAGGCGTGAATGATGCCGCCGTTGACGATGGTCGGGTCGAAGCCGCCGGCCACCATCAGCTCTGCCATCATGGTGGTGGTGGTGGTCTTGCCGTGGGTGCCGGCGATGGCGACGTTGGACTTGAGCCGCATCAGCTCCGCCAGCATGTCGGCCCGGCGCACCACCGGCAGGCCGCGCAGGCGGGCCTCGTCCAGCTCCGGGTTGCCTGGCTTGATCGCCGAGGAGATCACCACAACCGCGGCCTCCTCAAGGTTCTCCGCCTTCTGGCCGGTGAAAACGCGCGCGCCCAGCTTCTCCAGCCGCTGGGTGATCTTGGAGGATTTCAGATCCGAGCCCTGCACCATGTACCCGAGGTTCAAGAGCACCTCGGCGATGCCCGACATGCCGATGCCCCCGATACCCACGAAATGGATCGGGCCGACGTCACCGGGCAGTTTGGTTGCTGGGTTCATAACGTTTATCCTTCCTCGGCCAGTTGCTCCACCAGTGCCGCCAGACGTTCGGCGGCATCGGGGACCCCGGCGCTCAGTGCGGCGGTTGCCATCTGCGCGGCAGCCTGCGGGTTACTCAGAATTGCGCCCATATGCTCTGCCAGCACCGGGATATCAAGGGCGCTTTCCGGGATCATCACGGCGGCATTGGCGTCAACCAGCCCGCGGGCGTTGGCGGTCTGGTGGTCGCCTGCGGCGGCGGCAAAGGGGATCAGGATCGACGGCCGCCCGATGATCGAGATATCAGCGACCGAGGACGCGCCCGAGCGCGAGATCACCAGCTGCGCCTCCGACATGCGGGCGGGCACATCGGTGAAGAAGGTCTGCACATCGCCATTTATGCCGTGCTCGGCGTAGAAGGCACTGACCCGCGCCAGGTCCTCTTCGCGCGCCTGATGCGAGACGCGCAGGTGCCTGCGGATGCCCTCCGGCAGCGCCGCCACCGCGGCGGGCACCACATCGCTGAGGATCCGCGCGCCCTGGCTGCCGCCCATGACCAGCAGCGACATCGGGTAATCCCCCGGCGGGATATAGCCGGCGCCTGCCCGCTCCTTCACCGCGCTGCGCACCGGGTTGCCGACATGCTCATGCGGCACGCCGTCCGGCAGCGTGGTGGGCCAGGTGCCGCAGGCGACGCCCGCCACGCGGGTGGCAAAGACCTGGTTCACCCGCCCCAGCACGCCGTTCTGCTCATGGATCATCCGCGGCAGCTTCAGCAGCGTTGCCGCCCCCAGCGCCGGGATCGACGGGTAGCCGCCGAAGCCGATCACCGCATCCGGCCGGTCGCGGCGCATCTGCATTGCCATCGACAAGACACCGCCGGCAATCTTCGGCCCCACCAGCGCCTTGGCCAGCAGCCCGCCGCGGGCAAAGGTGGCGGAGGACACCTGCGAGATTTCAACCGCGCTCGGAAAAGACGCGGTGTAGCGCGCGCCGCGCGCATCCGTCGACAGCTTCACCCGCCAGCCGCGTGCCAGCATCATCTCGGCCAGCGCCTGTGCAGGAAACATATGGCCGCCGGTTCCCCCGGCAGCCATCAAAAGCATTTTCTGTGCCATCGCAGCTGGTCTCTTTCCCAAATCTCGTCAGCGGCCGCGGCCGTTCAGGTAGTCGGCAATCCCGCCCTGCGGGCGCGTCCGGGTAAAGGCAAGGAGCATACCGACTGCGATGCCGGTGGCAATCAGCGAGGATCCGCCGTAGCTGACAAACGGCAAGGTCATGCCTTTGGCGGGCAAGAGCCGCACCGCAACCCCCATGTTGATCATCGCCTGCACGCCGAACATGCACACGAGGCCGGTGCCCGCGAGACGGATGAAAGTATCGCGCTCGCGCATCAGCCGGAACAGCGAGCGGACCACGATGGAGGCGTAAAGCGCGATCAGCACCGCCACCAGCACCAGCCCGTATTCCTCTGCCGCAACGGCGACGATGAAATCGGTATGGGCATCCGGCAGCGACCATTTCACCTGCCCCTCGCCGACGCCGACCCCGAACAGCCCGCCCTCGCGGATCGCGTTGGTGGCATAGCCCAGCTGGGTGGTCGGATCGATGTCAGGGTTCAGAAAGCCGTCGATGCGGCGGGCAAAATGCTCGGAGCTGTTATAGGCAAACACACCGCCCATAACGACCACCGCGGCCATGCAGACCAGCAGCAGCATCGGCGCGCCGGCGACGAAATACATCACCCCCCAGCCGAACAGGATCAGGCTCGCCTGGCCGAAATCCGGCTGCAAAACCAGCATCATCACCACCATCATGCACAGCGCAAAGGACATCAGCGTGCCCGGCGGGCCATTGATCTGCTGGCTGGCGGCGATCATCCAGGCGGCCACCACGATGAAGCCCGGCTTCAGGAACTCCGAGGGCTGCAGCGAGGCAAAACCAAGCGAATACCAGCGCACCGCGCCCTTGCCGAAATCGGTGCCGAAAATCGGCAGGAAGGCCAGCGCGACAAAGGCCACGGCAAAGCCGACCACCGCCAGCCGCCGCACCAGCGTGGGCGACATCACCGAGGTCATCAGCATCGCGGCCAGCGCCGTCAGCCCGAACACCGCCTGGCGCTGCACATAGTGGAAATTGCCGAACCCGTTCCTCTCCGCCAGCGGCACCGAGGCCGCCAGCCCCAGCAGCAAACCGATCACGAACAGCATCAGGATGCAGGACATCGTCCATTTATCCAGCGTCCGCCACCACTTAGGAAGAATCGGCTCACCAGCCTGCACGGGAACCGCGCCATAGACCATCTCAGTCATGGGAATACCGCCACTATATGCCTCGTTCCGCCCCATTTTTCGGGGTCTCACAGAAACTGTAACGAAACGTGAGCCGCGGCGCCAGAAAAAGAACACAGTTCGGCGGAAAACCACCGCCCCGCGCTGAGGCGGTCTTGACAGCAAGAAGCTGCCCGCACGGCGGGGGCAATCCGCAAATCTCCGCCGCCCGGCATCCCCCTTGCGCCGCTTCCGGTTCCATGGTCGATGCGGCCCATGCAGGTAAACACTCTGATTCTCGGCGCCGGCGCGGCTGGCATGATGTGCGCCCGCCATGCCGGCGGCAGCGCCTTGGTGATCGACCACGCCAAGGCGCCGGGCGAGAAGATCCGCATCTCCGGCGGCGGCCGCTGCAACTTCACCAACATGTATGCCGAGGCGAAGAACTACCTGTCCGCCAATCCGCATTTCTGCAAGTCGGCGCTGGCCCGCTACACCCAGTGGGATTTCATCGAACTGGTGGACCGCCACGGCATCGCCTGGCACGAAAAGACCCTGGGCCAGCTGTTCTGCGACGGCTCCGCCAAGCAGATCATCGCCATGCTGGTGGAGGAGATGCGGGCGGGCGGCGCGGACCTGTGGCTGCAAACCTCCGTCGAAAGCGTTGAGCAGACTGCCGGCGGCTACCGTGTCCAGCTGCTGCGCGAGGGCAAACCGCTGAGTGTCGCCTGCCGCAATCTGGTGCTGGCCACCGGCGGCAAGTCGATCCCCAAGATGGGCGCCACTGGCCTCGCCTATGACCTCGCCCGTCAGTTCGGGCTGGAAGTCACCGAAACCCGCGCAGGCCTGGTGCCCTTCACCTTCCCCGACGGCCGATTCCAGCCGCTGGCCGGGGTCTCCCTGCCCGCCCGGCTCTCGAACGCCCGCACCTCCTTCGACGAGGCGCTGCTGTTCACCCACCGCGGCCTCTCGGGGCCCTCGGTTCTGCAGCTCTCCTCCTACTGGCGCGAGGGCGAGGAGATCTCGGTGAACCTGATCCCGGACATACCTCTCTACGATCTCCTGCGCGAGCAGCGCCAGGCCGAGGGCCGCCGCGACCTGACCACCGAACTCAGCCGCCATCTGCCGGGCAAGCTGGTGGATTTCCTCGCCCCGCAGCTCGGCCTCAAGGGCCGCCTGGCGGACCAGTCCGACGCCGCGCTCACCGCGTTGTGCGAGGCGCTGCAGAACTGGCATCTGCTGCCCGCCGGCACCGAGGGCTACCGCACCGCCGAAGTCACCCTGGGCGGCATCTGCACCGACGGCCTCTCCTCCAAGACGATGGAGGCCAAAGCGGCCCCCGGTCTCTATGCCATCGGCGAAGCGGTGGACGTGACCGGCTGGCTCGGTGGCTACAACTTCCAATGGGCCTGGTCGTCAGGTTTCGCCGCCGGCACTGCCATCGCCGCCAAGGGCTGAGCCTCAAGGTTTTCCGCTTGGGTGAGCCTGAAGCCGCCCCACCCTTTCCTGCTAAACTTTACCCGGCCAGTTCCGCCACCTCTGCCAGCAGCCAGCTGCGGAAGGCGGCGATGGCTGGCGCATCCCGGCGTGCCTCCGGGCAGACCAGCCAGACCGAAATATCATCTTCCGTCACCAGATCGAACGGCTGCACCAGCGCACCGCTGGCAATCAGGCCGCGGGCATAGGCCGGTGTCATCAGGCAGGCGCCGTGGCCGGCCAGCGCCGCCTGCACTTCCAGCATCTGGGTGCCCAGACTGTGCTGCTCCGCCTGCTTCGGCGGTTCAACGCCGGCAGCGCGGAACCACAGCGCCCAGGCCGGGTCGCCGGCATCGACCAGCGGCACCCGTAGCAGGTCCGCCGGTTCCTCGATGGGGCCGTAGGCCTCCATCAGCGCCGGTGTCAGCAGCGGCGTGTAGCTGCCGCGGATCAAGAGGTCCGCCGCCAGCCCCGGCCAGCTGCCGCGGCCGGCCCGGATCGCCACACTGGCCTCCCCTGCCAGCAGGTCCGCCACCCGCGGATTGACATCGACCCGGGTGGTGATGCCGGGATGCGCCACCTGGAAAAGGCCCAGCCGGGGGCCCAGAATGAAGGCGGCAAAGCTGGTGATGGTGCTAATCACCAGCTCCTCGCCGCCGCTGCCGCGCAGGTCCGCCCACCCCTGGCGCAGCAGGTCCAGCGCCTCGCCGGCATGCCGCTGCAGCGCCTTGCCCGCCGCGGTCGGGGCCACCCCGCGCGGCAGCCTTTTGAAAAGGGGCCGGCCCGCCCGGTCCTCCAGCAGCTTGATCTGATAGCTGACCGCCGCCTGCGTCATCGCCAGCTCCTCAGCCGCGCGGCTGAAACTGCCCAGCCGGGCCGCTGCCTCAAAGACGCGCACCGCCGGCAGCGGCGGCAGGGGATTTACAGAACGATCCATCAACACAGCTTATACCAGGACCGCTGAGATTCAATTGGTCATTGACGCGGCAAGCGGCCACATCTTGTTCAGACAGAACAAGGATCAAGCCCATGGCTGAAATGCTTTCACAGATGAACATCTGGCACGTTATCAGCAGTTTTTTTGCCTCGCAGCGGCACAAGGACGCCCCGGCCGGCCAGGCCGCCGGGCAGCAGCTGGCCCGCAGGCGGCTGAGCCACCTGCCAGAGCACCTGCTGCGCGACATCGGTCTTTGACCCGAGCCTAGGTTTCCAGCCGCGCCTTTACCTCGGCCACGAAGTCATCGCCGCGCTGCTCGAAGTTGTCATACTGATCAAAGCTCGCCGCGGCCGGCGCCAGCAGCACCGTGTCGCCGTCCTCAGCCTCCGCCATGGCGCGCTCCACAGCCGCTGCCATGGTGGTGCAGACCTCGGCCTCCACATCCAGCTGCAGCGCAAACCCTGCCGCCTCGCGGCCGATCACATAGGCCTTGCGCACATTGGCAGTCTGCCCCTGCAGGGCGTCCAGCCCGCCGTCCTTTTCCAGCCCGCCGCAGATCCAGCGGATGTTTTTGAACGCGCTCAGCGCCTTCACCGCGCTGTCCAGGTTGGTGGCCTTGCTGTCATTCACATAGCGCACGCCATCTGCCTCTGCGATGGTCTGGCTGCGGTGCGGCAGGCCCGGGAATGTGGCCATCGCCTCGCCAATCAGCCGCGGCGCCAGCCCCAGGGTGCGCGCCGCCGCATAGGCCGCGCAGGCGTTCTGGTGGTTATGCGCGCCCGGCAGGCCCATCATCTCCCGCAGGTCGATGGAGGCCGCCTGCCGCCCCTTGCGGTACTCGCTCAAAAAACCTTTACGCGCAAAGACCTGCCAGCCCGGCCCGGTCAGCTTGCGCGCGGCGGAAATCCGGATCACCCGGTCGTCGCCCGCGCCCTCCGACAGCTGGCCCGCCAGGAACAGCCCCTCGTCCTCGTCAATGCCAATGACGGCGCGGTCCGGCCCGCCCTCGGCAAACAGGCGGCGCTTGGCGGCGAAATAGCCGCCCATGCCGCCATGCCGGTCCAGATGGTCAGGCGACAGGTTGGTGAACACCGCCACATCCGGGGTCAGCGCACGGGCCAATTCGGTCTGGTAGCTCGACAGCTCCAGCACCACCACGCCGCCCTCGCCCGGCGGGTCGATATCCAGCACGCCGCGGCCGATATTGCCCGCCAGCTGGCTCTCGCGGCCCGCTTCCTGCAGGATGTGGTGCAGCAGCGCCACCGTGGTCGATTTGCCGTTGGATCCGGTGACCGCCACCACCCGCGGCGGCTGGTCATACATCTGCCACTCGGCATCGGCAAAGGAGCGGAAGAACAGCCCGATGTCATTGTCCACCGGCACCCCGGCCTCGATCGCGGCGCGGATCACCGGGTTGGGCTTGGGATAGAGATGCGGAATGCCGGGCGAGGTGATCAGCGCCGCCACATCGTCAAAGGCGCCGGCTTTGTGCAGACCGCGGCAGGTGAAGCCTTCCGCCTCCGCCGCCTCGCGCGCTGCCGGGTTGTCGTCCCAGCACAAGGGCTCCGCATCGCCTGCGCGCAGGGCCCGCGCCGTCGCCAGGCCAGAGCGCCCCAGCCCCAGCACCGCCACCTTGGCGCCCTCATATCCTTTGACCGGGATCATCACCTGCCCTCCCTTAGACCTGTTGCCAGAACCGCTAACCGATCCGCTCAGGCTTTGCCAGAGCCGTCAGATTGACAAGCGCCGGCCCATGCCGGAGATTCCGGGCAAATCAAGAAGGAAGGATCCCCCGTGGCCGCGGAATTGCAGGTTTTGCTCGACCGGATCAGTGCTGAAATGCAGAGCCGCACCGACCGCGGCGCCGTCGCCGGCTATATTCCGGAGTTGGGACAGGTCGACCCGGACCAGTTCGCCATCGCGGTGGCCACCGCGGATGGCAGCCTGTTCCACGCGGGCGACGCGCTGACCCGGTTCTCCGCGCAAAGCATCACCAAGGTGTTCACCCTGGCCATCGCGCTTGGCCGCGCGGGCGACCAGCTGTGGAGCCGTGTCGGGCGCGAGCCCTCGGGCACAGCGTTCAATTCTATCGTCCAGCTGGAGCATGAGCGCGGCCGCCCCCGCAACCCTTTCGTCAACGCAGGCGCCATCGTCACCACGGATGAGCTGCTGGCCGGCCGCGCGCCCAAGGAGGCGCTGGCGGAAATCCTCGCCTTCATCCGCGCCGCGGCAGAGGACGAGGACATCCACATCAACAAGGCGGTGGCCAGCTCGGAGACCCGCCACGGCCACCGCAACTTTGCCCATGCGAATTTCCTTGCGTCCTTCGGCAACCTCAAGAACCCGCCGGAGAAAACACTGGGCACCTATTTCCACCAGTGCGCCACCGAACTGACCACGGTGCAGCTGGCCAAGGCGGGCCGTTTCCTGATCGGCGGCGGCGCCAAACCGGCGCTGGTGTCGCAGGACCGGGTGCGGCGGCTGAATGCGCTGATGCTGACCTGCGGCCATTATGACGGGTCGGGCGAGTTCGCCTACCGCGTCGGCCTGCCCGCCAAAAGCGGGGTTGGCGGCGGCATTTTGGCCATCGTGCCGGGCAAAGCCAGCATCGCGGTCTGGTCGCCGGGACTGGACCACAATGGAAACTCCAAGCTGGGCACCGAGGCGATGGAGCTGCTGGCGCGCGAGATGGATTGGTCGGTGTTCTGAAAACCGGCTTGCCTGCATGGCTGTTGCGCACCCACCGTACGCTGCCCTCACCACATCTTCACCCGGCCGGGTTAGTCTCCAAGCGTTGCAACGAGAAGACCAGGAGACCGGCCCCCTCAGACCACCTCCTCATTGGGTGCAGGGCGGGTCCGCACAGGCCGATAGACGGACATGGCCGCTGACAACGGCCATCCGATGCTCCGCCCCTCCGGCGGCGCCGCCTTCTTCAAAAGACAAACCGCCCGACGCAGCAGCCCCGGGCGGTTCCATAAACCAGAGTTGACAGAAAACCGCCCCGCCAAAGACATGGCGCGGCGGCCAAACGGTGTGTTTTACCGCACCTTCAGCGTCGCCAGGCCGATCATCGCCAGGATCAACGAGATGATCCAGAAGCGGATCACGATCTGCGGCTCGGCCCAGCCCTTCTTCTCGTAGTGGTGATGGATCGGCGCCATCAGGAACACCCGGCGGCCGGTGCGCTTGAAGTAGAGGACCTGAATGATTACCGACAGCGCCTCGACCACGAACAGACCGCCGACGATGGCCAGCACCAGTTCGTGCTTGGTGGCAATGGCGATGGCGCCCAGCGCGCCGCCCAGGGCCAGCGAGCCGGTGTCGCCCATGAACACCGCCGCGGGCGGCGCGTTGTACCACAGGAAGCCAAGGCCCGCGCCGAACAGCGCCGCACAGAAGATCAGGATTTCGCCGGTGCCGGGCACATAATGCACGTCCAGATACTCGGTGAAGTCGACGCGGCCCACCGCATAGGCAATGACGCCCAGGGTTCCGGCCGCAATCATCACCGGCATGATCGCAAGGCCATCCAGCCCGTCGGTCAGGTTCACCGCATTGGCAGCGCCCACCACCACACAGATCGAGAACGGAACATAGAAGATCCCGAGATTGATCAGCGTGTCCTTGAACACCGGCAGCGCCAGCTGGTTCTGCAGCGGCGCCGGGTGATAGGCCGCAGCCCACAGCGCCGCAGTGACCGCGATCATGATCCCCAGTGCCAGCCGCAGCTTGCCCGGCACGCCCGCGGTGGTCTGCTTGGAAACCTTCGCGTAATCATCGGCAAAGCCGATCAGGCCATAGGCCAGCGTCACGAACAGCACCAGCCAGACAAAGGGATTGTCCCAGCGCGCCCACATCAGCGTCGCGGTCAGCAGCGCGCCCACCACCAGGAGGCCGCCCATGGTCGGGGTGCCCGCCTTGGAGAAATGCCCCTCAGGCCCGTCATCGCGGATCGGCTGGCCCTTGCCCTGCTTGCGGCGCAGCACGTTGATCAGCGGCTTGCCGAACAGGAAGCCGAAGATCAGCGCGGTCATGAAGGCGCCGCCTGCGCGGAAGGTGATATAGCGGAAGAGGTTGAAAAAATCCCCTCCGTCCGACAAAGCGGTCAGCCAATAGAGCATCTGGGCCCTTCCCTCGTGTTTTACGCGTTTTCTTTTGTGGGGCCGGAGTGGCCCATTTCGCGGATGCCGTCAACAATCCTGGCCAGCGCCATGCTGAGAGAGCCCTTGGCCAGCACGATGTCGCCGCCGCGGATTTCCTCTGCAAGGCCGGGCACCGCCTCGGCGCTGGTTGCGTACCAGCCGCCGCGCTTGCCCTCCGGCAAAGCACCATGCAAAGCCTGCATCAGCGGACCGATGCAGTGGATCCTGTCGATGCCCTCAACCGCGGCCAGACCGGCCAGCCCGGCGTGAAGCTCCACCTCCTGCGGGCCAAGCTCCTTCATGTCACCGACATAGGCGATCCTGCGCCCTTGCCCCGGCGTGGCCGCCAGCACTGCCAGCGCCGCCGCCATCGAGGTCGGGTTGGCGTTATAGCTGTCGTCCAGCAGGGTAATGGCGCCGCTCACCAGCCGGACCGTCTCGCGCACGCCGCGGCCCTTGACCGGCGACCACAGGGCGAGGCTTTCGACGGCTTTAACCGGGTCGGCCCCCAAGGCTTCAACACAGGCCATCGCGCCCAGCGCATTCATCGCGAAATGGGCGCCAAGCGATTGAATGTGCAGCTCAACTTCGCGCCCCGCTGCGGTGGCGCGGGCAACGGTCTCCTCGCCCTCGATCCCGGCAGAATGCAGGGTGTAGTCTGCGGCGCTTTCGCCAAACCAGCGGGCGGTCGCACCCAGACCAGCGGCCACGTCGCGCAGTACATGGGCCTCAGCAATATCGGCATTCAAAACCGCGACGCCGCCGGGCTCCAGCCCCTCCATGATCGCAGCCTTCTCAGCCGCGATGCCCTCGACGTTTTCAAAAGCCTCCAGATGCACCGCGGCCACCGTCGTCACCATCGCCACATGCGGGCGCGCCTGTTTTGCCAGCGGCGCGATCTCGCCGGGGTGGTTCATGCCGATCTCGATCACCGCATACTCGGTATCGCGCGGCATCCGCGCCAGCGTCAGCGGCACGCCCCAGTGGTTGTTGTAGCTGGCAACGGCGGCATGGGTGCGGCCCTGGTCCGACAGCATCCGCGCCAGCATTTCCTTGGTCGAGGTCTTGCCGACCGAGCCGGTCACCGCAACGACCTTGGCCTGCGTGCGGGCGCGCGACGCGCGGCCCAAGGCCTCCAGCCCCGCCTGCACATCGTCGACGATCAAAAGCGGCGCATCCTCAGGCACCCCATCCGGAATGCGGGAGACCAGCGCCGCGCCTGCCCCCTTTTCCAGCGCCTGCGCCGCGAAGTCATGGCCGTCGCGCGCGGCCTTCAGCGCCACGAACATATCGCCGGGTTCGATGGTGCGGGTGTCGATCGACAGGCCGGAGACGGCCCAGTCCCCCTGCGCCCGCCCGCCGGTGGCGGCGGCTGCCTCATCTGCGGTCCAGAGCGTCATGCGATCCTCCCGTCCAGCGCGGCCACGGCAATGCTGGCCTGTTCCACATCGTCAAACGGCAGCACCGTGTCGCCCACGGTCTGGCCGGTCTCATGGCCCTTGCCGCAGACGATCAGCGCATCGCCCGCCTGCAGCATGTCAGCGCCGCGCAGGATCGCCTCAGCCCGGTCGCCGATCTCGATACAGTCCGGCGCGCCGCCCTTCACCGCGGCGCGGATGATGGCCGGATCCTCGCTGCGGGGGTTGTCGTCGGTGACGATCACCACATCGGCGTTCTCGTGCGCCGCCTGCCCCATCAGCGGCCGCTTGGTGGTGTCACGGTCGCCGCCGGCGCCGACGATGGCAATCAGCCGGCCCAGCACATGCGGGCGCAGCGCCTTGATGGCGCTGGCAACGGCATCAGGGGTATGGGCGTAATCGACAAACACGGCAGAGCCATTGTCGCGCGACGCCGCCAGCTGCATCCGGCCGCGCACGGTGGTCAGATGCGGCAGGGTTTCAAACACCCGCTCCGGGTCCTCGCCGGCGGCAATCACCAGCCCGCAGGCCAAGAGCACGTTTTCCGCCTGGAAGCCACCAATGAGGTTCAAGCGCACCTGATAGGGCTTGTCATGCCAGGAGAACCGCACGTCCTGCCCGGTGCCGTCATAGCGCATCCCCATCAGGTTCAGATCGCCCAGGCCGCGGCCCACGGAAATCACTTCCTGCCCGCGGGCGGCGGCGACGGCGCGCATCTCGGCGCCGCGGGGGTCGTTCATGTTGATGACGGCGACGCCCTCCTCCGGCAGCACCCGGCGGAACAGGCCCGCCTTGGCGGTGAAATAGGCGTCGAATGTCTCGTGATAGTCCAGATGGTCCTGGGTGAAATTGGTGAACCCGGCGGCGGCCAGCTGAACCCCGTCCAGACGCCGCTGGTCGAGACCGTGCGAGGACGCCTCCATCGCCGCGTGGGTGACCCCTGCCGCCGCGGCCTCTGCCAGGGCGCGGTGCAGGGTGATCGGTTCCGGCGTGGTATGGGCCAGCGGGTAGCTCCAGGCGCCCTCGATGCCGGTGGTGCCCATGTTGACGGCCTCATGGCCCAGCTCGGTCCAGATCTGGCGCACGAAAGTGGCGACCGAGGTCTTGCCGTTGGTGCCGGTCACGGCCACCACGGTCTGCGGCTGGCCACCAAACCACAGGGCGGCGGCGTAGGCCAGCGTCTGTCGCGGGTCCTCGACCACCACCAGCGCGGCGTGGCTTTCGTCCAGCACCTTGGCGGCGATGCCCGCGCCCGCAGCGTCGGTCAGGATCGCAGCGGCGCCTTTTTCCAGCGCGGCGGGGATGAACTTGGCGCCATGCACCTGGCTGCCCGGCAGCGCTGCAAAAAGGAACCCCGCGCGCACCTCGCGGCTGTCCACCGCCAGGCCGCGGATCTGCGGGTCGGCGCCGCCGCGGGCGGTCAGCCCCAATTGGCTCAGGGGCTGGTCTGGTCTGCTGCTGCTCATGGCGGCCCTCTACCCTTGGTTAGTTCGAGGTGAGGGTTATACCAGTCACCTCTGCGGGTTCAACTTGCGGACGCAGGCCCAGGAGCGGCGCGACGCGGCCGATCATCTCCGCCGCCACCGGGGTGGCAGTCCAGCCTGCGGTGCGGCGCTCCTCGCCGTGGGCAATGATGGATGGTTCGTCCAGCGTCACGATCAGCACGTATTTCGGGTCATGTGCCGGGAAAATAGAGGCAAAAGTGGCAATCACCTTATCCTCGTAATAGCCGCCGCGGGGTTTGGGCTTGTCCGCGGTGCCGGTCTTGCCGCCGACCTGGTAGCCCTCGACCTCGGCAAAAGACGCGGTGCCTTCGCTCACCACCTTGCGCAACATCTTGCGCGCGGCGGCGGCGGTTGCGGTGCTCATCACCCGTTCGCCCAGCTGCGGCGCGGCCTGTTTCAGAATCGTCGGCGCCACGTAGCGGCCGCCGTTGGCAATCGCTGCATAGCCCGCCGCCAGATGCATCGGCGTGGTGGAAATGCCGTGGCCGTAGGAAATGGTCATCGCCGACAGCTCCGACCAGTTGCCGGGCAAAAGCGGCTTGCCGCCCTTGGCCTCGGAAATTTCAAACGGGGTCGGCTCCAGCATGCCAAGATCGCTGAGGAAGCTTTTCTGCCGCTCCACCCCGATCTGCTGCGCCAGCCGCGCGGTGCCGATGTTGGAGGATTTGACGATGATCTTGGTCACCGACATCTCATTGCCGTAGTTGCGGAAATCGCGGATCGCGAAACGGCCCCAGCGCAGCGGCCCGCGGGTGTCGATCACGGTGTCGGCGCCGACCAGCCCCAGTTCCATCGCCTGGGCGGCGGTGAAAATCTTGAAGGTGGAGCCGAGCTCATAGACCCCCTGCACCGCGCGGTTGAACAGCGGGCTGTCGGAGGGATCAAAGCCGGAGGTCGGCGGCCGCGGCCGGTCGTTGGGGTCAAAATCCGGGAAGGACACCACCGAGATCACCTCGCCGGTGTGGGCGTCCATCAGGATCGAGGTGGCGCCCTTGGCGTTCATCAGCTTCATGCCGCCATAAAGCACCTGCTCTGCCGCCGCCTGCACGGTGAGGTCGAGGGACAGCTGCAGCGGTTTGCCTGCATTTGCCGGGTCGCGCAGGTAATCGTCGAACTGCCGTTCGACACCGGCGACGCCGATCACCTCGGCGGCGTTCACGCCCTCCTTGCCAAAGCCGGCGCCGCCCAGCACATGGGCGGCGAGGCGGCCATTGGGGTACAGGCGCATCTCGCGCGGGCCGAACATCAGGCCGGGATCGCCGATGTCATGCACCGCCTGGAGCTGCTCCGGGCTGATTTTCTTCTTCACCCACAGGAACTTGCGCTTGCCGGTGAAATCCTTGATCAGCCGCTCGCGGTCGAGGTCGGGGAAGATCTCCACCAGCTTTTCCGCGGCGCCGACGGGGTCAATCATCTGCGGCGGCTGGGCGTAGAGGGAATGGGTTTCGAAATTGGTGGCCAGCAGGCTGCCGTTGCGGTCAACGATATCGGCGCGCTGCGCGGCGATGGCCGCGCCGGGAACGCTGGCAATGGGTTCCGCCGGTTCCGATACCGCGGTCATGCCCATGCGGGCGATGATCGCCCCGAAGGCGCAGACAAAGAACAGCCCCAGTACCAAGAGCCGCCCCTCGGCACGCTGGCGGGCCTGCACCTGCATCTCCTGATGGCGCAGGCTGATGTTTTCCTTTTCGATCACGTCCGGGTTCTCGCCAGAGGCACGGGCGTGCAGGATGCGGGCCAGCGGGCGGAGCGGCGTGCGGATCATGGCTGGCTGCTCCCTGCGTTCAGGCCGGAGACTTCGATCTCGTTTTCGATCTCCAGCTCCGGCGGCGCCGGGTAGGAGACCTCATCCACGCGGCCGAACTGATCCGGGCGCAGCGGCAAGAGGCCGAGGCGGTCGAAATTGATGTCGGCCAGGTCGCGCAGCCGCTGCGGGCGGTTGAGGTAGGCCCATTCGGCGCGCAGCACGCTGAGACGCACCTGGGCGGCGCCGATCTCGCGCTGCAGCGCGCGGGTTTCCTTGAGCACCTGCTGGGTGGCGTAATTTTCGCGGTAGGCCCAGAAGGCGAGGCCGAAGACGGCCAGGCAGGTTGCGGCATACAGCAAAGTCTTCATTTACGCGCCTCTTTCAGCTGCGGCATTCCAAGCTCCTTGGCCGAGATCGGCCCGGGTGCGGCATCGGTGCGGCGCCCGACCCGCAGGCGGGCGGACCGGGAGCGCGGGTTTTCGGCCAGCTCCTGCTCGTCCGGCCCCACCGCCTTGCGGGTGACCAGCTCGAATTGGGCTGGGGTTTCCTGTTGCTCCGGCGCATAGCGGTTGGCGCGACCGGTTTTCCCTGCGCGGTGCTGGAAGAAGCGCTTGACCATGCGGTCCTCGACCGAGTGGAAGGTGACAACCGCCAAGAGGCCGCCGGGCTTCAGCGCGCGCTCGGCGGCCAGAAGGCCCTCGAACAGCTCGTCATATTCGGCGTTCACTGCGATGCGCAGGCCCTGGAAGCTGCGGGTCGCGGGATGCGACTGGCCGGGCTTGGGGCGCGGCAGGCAGCTCTCGATGATGCCCGCAAGGCGCAGGGTGGTGGTGATCGGCTCGATTGTGCGTTCTTTTACAATGGCTTTGGCGATGCGGCGGCTGGCGCGCTCCTCGCCGTAGTGGAACAGAATGTCGGCGATCTGCGCCTCGGTCAGTTCCGCAATCAGGTCGGCAGCAGAGGGGCCGGACTGGGACATCCGCATATCCAGCGGGCCGTCCTTCATAAAGGAGAAGCCGCGTTCGGCAAGATCCAGCTGCATCGAGGAGACGCCAAGGTCCAGCACCACGCCATCGAGGTCCCGGGCGTATTCATCCATGCGGGAAAAGACGCCGGGCTGCAGGATCAGGCGGTCGCCGTACTCCCCCGCCCAGGGTTTGGCGAGTTCAAAGGCCAGCGGGTCGCGGTCCACGCCGATGACCTGCTCGGCGCCGGCTTCCAGCAGGCCGCGGGTGTAGCCGCCCGCGCCGAAAGTGCCGTCAAGCCAGCGCCCCGTGACCGGCGCCACCGCCTGCAGCAGCGGGCGCAGAAGGACGGGAATGTGGGGACCATTGGCAGCTGTTTGGTCCTGGGTCATGTCTCAAGCGCCCCCGGCGCCATCTAGGAATTCCATCGGATCGAAGTCCTCGGGCAGGTCCTCCATCCATTTTTCGGCTTGGGCCAGTTCCTCTGCCTCGTAGGTTTCCGGCTTCCAGATCTGGAAGGTGTCGCCTGCGGCGATGAAAAAGGCCTCTGCCTCAAGGTCGATCTTCTGGCGCAGCTTGGCCGGCAGCACCAGGCGGCCGGTCTCATCCACGTTGGTCGGGAACGACTGGCCGTGGAACATGCGCTGCAGCATCTTGCGCTGCATCGAGCCGCGCGGGAGCTGGTCGATCTTGGCGTCGACCTCCTCGATCGCCTCTATAGTATAGCATTCCAGGAAATTGCGGCGCTGGTCGCCGTAGACGATCACCAGTTCCGGGTTCTGGCCCGGCTGCCAGTTCGGGTCGGCGGCCTCCAGCACACGGCGAAAAGAGGCCGGGATTGACACCCGCCCCTTGCTGTCCACCTTGTGGTGGCTTTCGCCTCTGAACCTGCGGCCCAAGTTACCGTTCCCTTTTCGCGCGTCCCTCGCGTTGATCCGTCCCCCAGAATGAAAAGGGGCGGGTTGATCTGCTGCCACTGATCAACCCGCCGCCTTGGCCCGCTTTGCGGGATGTCCGACTGCACGCGCCACCTGGGGGGATGTCTGCTCGCCCGCGCGCCGGATCTCTTGTTTGATGAAAGCGAAGGCCTGTATGAAACCTGCTTGTTTTGTTTTTGGTTTTGGGGTCGTTTAGCGCCCCGTCCCTCGTCTCATCTGATGAATTAGGGATACTATGGGAATTGATGGCCCTGCAACTGTTTTCTGCGGGAAACCGCCGAAGCCTTGACAATGTTTCCACGGATTCGACCGGGATTCGCAGCCGATTCAGAGCCAATTCCGGAACTTCTTGTGATTAACTCCAGCGCAAACACTAGATATAGAGATGAGTTGCAGCCGCAATTTTTTTCCCATAGTTTCCCGCGATTCCGCTGCAGCGGCTCCAGAATTTCAGGAAGTTCCCCTTACGTTCTCAGCTTTCGACCTGCGGCAGCACCGGAAACGCCCTGCGGCAGCGTTTCGGCACCAAGTGATTCGCAACCGCAAGAGGGCAATAACGGGAAAAGGGCCATGATTTCCCATGCCGCCCATGAATTCCCGCCGGTCCCGTGAATTCCCAGCCGTCCCATGCATTCCCGGCCGTCCCGCAAAATTCCGCGGGGTGCAGCAGGTGCCATGCAGTCCCATTTCGGGCAGGCAATCCCATCGGCGCCCAAATTGCAGCGCGGGACAAGGCCGAAGGCCGCCGTGCACCCAAGCGGCAGCATCCCGTCACCACCAGCCAGGCAAAAGGCCCGCCAGAGCGGCGGGCCTTTCAGGACACTTTTATAGAGGGTCGGCTGCGCGTCTCAGGCCATGCCGCCGCCGATCAGCCCTTCGGCGATCCGGGCATAGGCCCGGGCCATCGCCCCCTCCCCCGCAGCAACCGGCGTGCCGCTGTCGCCGGCCAGCCGGGTTTCCAGGTCAATCGGCAGCGCGCCCAGCAGCGGCAGGCCCAGCGCCTCCGCCTCGGCCGCAACGCCGCCGTGGCCGAAGATGTGATGCTCGCCGCCGCAGTCCGGGCAGGTGAAGAAGGACATGTTCTCGATCAGCCCCAGCACCGGGGTCTTCAGCGTCTTGAACATGTCCATGGCCTTGCGCGCATCAAGCAGCGCCACGTCCTGCGGGGTGGAGACCACGATGGCGCCGGACAGCTCCGCCTTGGTGCAGAGCGTCAGCTGCACGTCGCCGGTGCCGGGCGGCAGGTCGACGATCAGAACGTCCAGCTCGCCCCAGTTCACCTGCCCCAGCATCTGCTGCAGCGCGCCCATCAGCATCGGGCCGCGCCAGACCACCGCCTTGCCCTCTTCCAGCATGAAGCCGATCGACATCAGGGTGACGCCATGGGCGTGCAGCGGCTCGATGGTCTTGCCGTCGGGGCTGGCCGGCCGTCCGGTGGCGCCCATCATCCGGGGCTGGGAGGGGCCGTAGATGTCGGCATCCAGCAGGCCGACCTTGCGGCCCTGTTTGGCCAGCGCCACGGCGAGGTTCGACGACACGGTGGATTTGCCCACCCCGCCCTTGCCGGACGCAACCGCCAGGATGCGCTTGACGCCCGCCGGTTTCAGCGGCCCGGCCTGCGGTTTCGGGTGGCCGCCGACCTTGAGGCTGGGGGCGGGCTGCTGGGGGGCGTGGGCGGTCAGCGCGGCGGAGACGGTTTCGACTCCCTCCAGCGACAGCACCGCCGCCTCGGCGGCCTTGCGCAAGGGCTCCATCAGCTTGGCGATCTCGGGGCTCGGCGCCTCGATCACGAAGCTCACCTTGCTGCCCTCGATGCGCAGCGCCCGCAGCATGTCGCGCGAGACCAGGGTGCCGCCGTCCGGCAGGGCCAGCCGTTCCAATACTGCGTGAATCTGCTGTTGCGTGACACCCATGGCTGCTCTCCTGCGTCAAATCCGGCCCATATATATGTGTGCGCCGCCGCGCTTGGAACCCGGCCAGCGCGTTTGCCGCAGCAAAAAGCCCGGGCCTGTCAAGCTGCCGCCCCGCCAGCCATGCGCAGGCCGCAGCGCAGTGCCCTGAAATTATACAGGCGGATAACGGGCTGCTGAAAATCTTGGCCAATTACAAAGGCCTACCCTGCGTCACCCATGCAGATGCTGCATAGCGGCATTGACGACGCGCGGGATTGTGCATCCGCGGCATTTCCTTAAATTGTCATTCAAGAAACGCCACGACGGCACAAGACGGTACGGTTAGACGAAGGAACATGATTATGGCAGCAGCACAACAGATCTCCGCGGTGAGCGTCGCATCCCCGGTTGGCTTCCTGGATGCCCTGCTGGTCAAGTTCGTCCGCTACCGCCTGTACCGCAAGACCGTCAACGAGCTGTCGGCGCTGTCCGGCCGCGACCTGGCAGACCTGGGCCTGAACCGGTCCGAAATCAAGCGCGTCGCCTATCAGGCGGCTTACGAGAACAACTGATAGAGATCAGGTCCTTCCTCCTCCTCCCTTGAGGGACCTGTCTTTGGCGGTGGCATCCTCCTCCTCCCTGATGCCACCGCACCCTATACCGGCCTCAAAAGCCGGGTTTGGATCACCGGGAACTCCTCCTCCCTAACTCCCGGTGTTTGACAGAACGGCGGTGCCCCTCCTCCTCCCTGGGCGCCGCCGTTTCTTGATTCCGGGGGCAGGTATTGCCGCGCCCGGACCGGGAGGCTGACGTTTTTCCGCTATCCAAAGCGCGCGCCTCGGGGTCTAGTGCCAGCAATGGCAACAGGCATTTGCGGGACCGCGTCATGAAGTTCATCCATCTCACCGATATTCACCTGATGGCGCCCGGCGTGCCGCTGAACGGCGGCGATCCGGCGGCGAATCTGCAGCGGGTGCTGGCAGATATCGCCGAATGGCACCAGGACGCCGCGTTCTGCGTGATCTCCGGCGATCTGGCCGACGAGGGCGATCCCGCGGCGTATGGCTGGCTGCAGGAGCAGCTGGCGGCGCTTCCGCTGCCGGCCTTCCTGATGCTCGGGAATCATGACGTACGGGGGAACTTCCTGAGCGTCTTTGCCGATCATCCGCGCGACGGCGGCGGGTTCGTGCAGCACAGCCACGCAGCCGGCGGCGCCAGGTTCCTGTTCCTCGACACCCTCACCGGCGGGCCGGACGTACATGACGGGGAGCTGTGCGCGGACCGGCTGGCCTGGCTGGAGGCGGAGCTGGAGGCCGCGGGTGAGGCGCCGGTGTTCCTGTTCCTGCACCACCCGCCGTTTGATATCGGGCTGCCTTATGTCGACGACATCAAGCTGCGCGATCCGGAAGGTTTTCACGCAGCACTGCAGAAAGGGCGGAACATCCGCCACATCTTCTTCGGCCATGTGCACCGGATGACCTATGTGAACTGGCGCGGATACAGCTTCACCTCTTTGCCCAGCACCAACCACCAGATCCCGCTGGTGCCTGAGCGGGCCGGCAGCGAATACAGCGTCGAGCCCTTGGCCTATGGCGTGGTGCAGGTAAGCAGCGATCAGGTGACGGTGCATTTCGACGCCTATCTGGACCGGCCGGGCCAGGGGGCTGCCTCCTAAGTGGAACTGCTGTGGATCCTGCTGGTGCTGCTGTCGGCGGTCACCCACCCGCTGCGGGACCTGACGCTGAAGGGCGTGGCGCATCCGGTGTCCTGCTATACCGGCGTGTGCCTGTCGTGGGTGGTGTTTGCAGGCCTGCACATGGCGCTGGCCGGGCAGACCCCCGCCCTGCCCGCCGGGATCTGGCCGCTGGTTCTGGCCTCGGCACTGGGGCTGACGGTTTACTACTACGGCACCCTGTCGGCGCTGCGGCGGGGAAACCTGTCGGCCTATTACCCGATCGTGCGCTCCTCGCCCCTGGCGATTGCCGCCTTCAGCTGGCTGGTGCTGGACCGCAGCTATACCGGGGCGGCCCTGCTGGGCATGGGGCTGATCATCTGGGCCGGGCTGATGATCCAGAAGGGCAAGGGACGCTTGCTGGATGATCCGCGCGCCTTTGCCATGGCGGCGATGGCGATGCTGGGGTCGGCTGCCTATTCGATTTCCGATGCGGCGGCGATGCAGGGCACCACCAGCGCGCCGTTCCTGTTCTGGACCTATATCCTGGTGACGGCGGCCATGGGGGCCTTGCGCGCCTGGGAGGACCGGGGGCAGTCGGCGCCCTTGCTGGGCGTGGTGCGGGGCTGGGCGCAGAACCCCTGGCGCATCCTGTTTGCCGGGCTGTCGTCCTACCTGTCGTACCTCTTGATCCTGCGGGTGTTCCAGCTGGGCGCCGAGGCGGCGGCGGTAAGCGCGGTGCGGCAGGTGTCGATCCCGGTGTCGGTGATCCTGGCGGCGCTGGTGCTGAAGGAGCCGCGCGGCCTCAGCCGCCTCGGCTGGGCGGTGCTGATTGCCATCGGCATTGCGATGATTGCGCTGCGGTGATCGCGGCGGGGCTGTCCCCGCCGCCGGTCAGAACGGCACGTCGTCTGTGGCGGTGACGAATTTGGCAACCACCTTCTTGGGGCCAGCCTTCTCGAAATCAATTTCCAGCTTGTCGCCCTCGATGCCGGTGATGGCGCCATAGCCGAACTTCTGGTGGAACACCCGCTCCCCCAGGGTGAAGCTGGAGGTGGCGGTGAGATCGATCACCTGATGCTTGCTCTCCTTGGGCTGGGACATGCCGTACTGGCCCGCGCGGGCCTGCATCCGTTTCCAGCCGGGGGAGTTGTAGCCGTCGGCCTGCGCCACCTTTTCCTCGATGGTGGACCGCACCTGCCCCGCGCCCGGTGCTGCAGCGCCATAGCCGCCGCCGTAGAGGCCCGGCGGGGTCAGCACCTCGACGTGTTCTTCGGGCAGCTCGTCAATGAAGCGCGAGGGCAGCTGCGACTGCCACTGGCCGAAGACCCGGCGGTTGCCGGCAAAGGAGATGGTGCAGATTTCCTCTGCCCTTGTGATGCCGACATAGGCCAGGCGGCGTTCCTCCTCGAGCCCCTTGAGGCCGCTTTCGTCCATCGAGCGCTGCGAGGGGAACAGCCCGTCCTCCCAGCCCGGCAGAAAAACGGCGGGAAACTCCAGGCCCTTGGCGGCGTGCAGGGTCATGATCGAGACCTTCTCGTCCGCGTCCTGCTTGTCGTTGTCCATCACCAGGCTGACGTGTTCGAGGAAGCCCTGCAGGTTCTCGAAGCTTTCCAGCGCCTTCACCAGTTCCTTGAGGTTTTCCAGGCGGCCCGGTGAGTCCGGGTTCTTGTCGTTCTGCCACATGGCGGTGTAGCCCGACTCGTCCAGGATGATCTCGGCCAGCTCCATGTGGGTGATGTCCGCGTCGCCGGCCATCCGGCCCCAGCGGGCAATGCCCTCGACCAGTTCACGCAGGGCGCCGCCGCCCTTGCCCTTGATCTGGCCGCTCTCGACCGCCAGCCGGGCGCCCTCGACCAGAGAGACGCCGTTCTCGCGCGCGATGGTCTGAATGGTCTGCTGCGCCTTGTCGCCAAGGCCGCGCTTGGGGGTGTTGACGATGCGTTCGAACGCCAGGTCGTCGTCGGGGGAGACCACGACGCGGAAATAAGCCATGGCATCGCGGATCTCCATCCGCTCATAGAACCGCGGGCCGCCTATCACCCGGTACGGCAGGCCGATGGTCAGAAAGCGGTCCTCGAACGCGCGCATCTGGTGGGAGGCGCGGACCAGGATGGCCATGCTGTTGAGGCCGATGGGCGACTGACCACGGGTGCCGCGCTGCATCGCCTCGATCTCCTCGCCGATCCAGCGGGCCTCTTCCTCGCCGTCCCAATGGCCGATCAGGCGGACCTTTTCGCCGTCGCCGGCATCGGTCCACAGCTCCTTGCCCAGACGGCCGGCATTGCCGCGGATCACGTTGGACGCGGCGGCCAGGATATGGCCGGTGGAGCGGTAGTTCTGCTCCAGCCGCACCACCATGGCGCCGGGAAAATCCTTCTCGAACCGCAGGATGTTGCCGACCTCGGCGCCGCGCCAGCCATAGATCGACTGGTCGTCGTCGCCGACGCAGCAGACGTTCTTGTGCGCGCCGGCCAGCAGCCGCAGCCAGAGGTACTGGGCGACGTTGGTATCCTGGTATTCGTCCACCATGATGTATTTGAACCAGCGCTGGTACTGCTCCAGCACGTCCGGGTGGTTCTGGAAGATCGTCACCATGTGCAGGAGCAGATCGCCGAAATCGACCGCGTTCAGTTCGCGCAGGCGGGTCTGATACTGGGCGTAAAACTCGGTGCCGCGGCTGTTGTAGGCGCTGGCGTCTGCAACCGGCACCTTTTCAGGTGTCAGGGCGCGGTTCTTCCAGTCGTCGATGATGTTTGCCAGCATCCGCGCGGGCCAGCGCTTGTCGTCGATGCCTGCGGCCTGGATCAGCTGTTTCAAGAGCCGGATCTGGTCGTCGGTGTCGAGAATGGTGAAATTCGATTTCAGCCCCGCCAGTTCGGCGTGGCGGCGCAAGAGCTTGACGCAGATCGAGTGGAAGGTGCCGAGCCAGGGCATCCCCTCGACCGCCTGGCCGAGCATGCCGCCGACCCGTTCTTTCATCTCGCGCGCGGCCTTGTTGGTGAAGGTCACCGACAGGATCTCGTTCGGGCGCGCGCGACCGGTGCTGAGGAGATGCACGATGCGGGTGGTCAGCGCCTTGGTCTTGCCGGTGCCGGCGCCCGCCAGCATCAGCACCGGGCCGTCGAGGCATTCCACCGCCTCCCGCTGGGCCGGGTTCAGCGTGTCCAGATAGGGCATCACCCGCGCGCCCATGGCGCGGGACGACAGCGATGCGCCCTCAAAGGCGTCCATTTCGTCAAAACTGCTCATGGCCGTGATCCTAGCGTGATTCAGGTCCGGCGGAAAGAGGACGTTCACAGTCTGTTCGCCCGGATCGCAGGAAAATCAGCGACACCGTCAAGGCACCTTTTAGCGTGCATTTTGCCTATTCAGCACAAGCGGAGGCGGGAAATTCATGTTCTGTAAAGCCTGCTGCGCAATATTAACGCAAACGCCGTTTGACTGGGGACCATCATGACACACCGGCCCGCCGGAAAGCTTCTTTCCAAGCTCAAGACCCTGCTGCTGCTGCCCCTGATGCTGGCAGCGGCCGCGCTGTCGGCCTGGGCCGTTTATTCCGTCCCTTCGCCCATCGTGGACCGGATGCTGGAAGCGGACCTGCGCAAGCAGGCCGACACCTGGCGGCGGGCGGTTCTGCTGCACCTTTCAAACAGCAAGGACGCTTTTGTGCTCGGCGAACTGGATGAGCACGACCGGGAATATCTGAACCTGGTGCCGAAAACCTCGGACGTGTACCGGCTGAAACTGTTCGAGTCGGACGGGACTATTTTCTGGTCCACCCGCGCCGAGGAAATCGGCCAGCGGAACACCAAGGAGTATTTCCAGACCGCCGTCTCGCAGGGCGTCGTCTACTACAAGCATGAAGAAAAGCCCGCGACCGAGGTGGACGGGCTGATGACCGCGGTCAATCCCGACGGCTCCATCCCGAACCGCGAGGTGGCCGAAGTCTATTCCCCGGTCATGCACGATGGCATTTTCATCGGGGCGATCGAGTTCTACTCGGACATTACCGATGTGCGGAACACCTTCATTTCCCGTGTCCGCATGTCTCTGGCGCTGATTTCGCTGGTGACAGTGACGGCGATGGCCATCGTGTCGGCGGTTGTTTTCAAATCCAACCGCCGCAGCCTGCGCCAGGTTGAGGAGCGGTCTGCCAAGGATCAGGAGATCATGGCAAACCAGCTGCAGCTGGCACGGGAAGTGAAGCTGTTGGGCGAGCTGAACGAATGGCTGCAATCCTGCCGCTCGCTGGATGAGCTGTTCGACATGGTGTCCGAATTCATGAGCCATCTGCTGCCGGATTCCGAGGGCAGCATCTATGTGTTCTCCAATTCGCGCGACGTGCTGGACGGCTGTGCCAGCTGGAACGGCGGCAGCCACAAGGACCACATCCAGCCGGGCGAATGCTGGGGGCTGCGCCGCGGCCGGACCTATGAGTTCGGCGCCTCGGAAGTGGAGTTCACCTGCGCCCACGCGGAACCGCATGACGGGCGGCCCTATTTCTGCTTCCCGATCCTGGCGCATGGCGAGACCGTCGGCCTGATGCACCTGCGGTCGCGGCCGAGCCGGGCCGGGGATTTCTCCGGCTGCAAGCAGCTGGCGCAGATGTGCGCGGAGCAGATCAGCATGGCGATTGCCAACGTGCGGATGCGCGACCAGCTGCACGACCAGTCGGTGCGCGACCCGCTGACCGGCCTGTTCAACCGCCGCCACATGACCGAGTGCCTGCGCAAATTCGTGGGTGCCAGCCAGAGCCGCGGACGGCCGCTGAGCGTGGTGTCGATCGACGTCGACCACTTCAAGAAATTCAATGACAATCACGGCCATGATGCAGGCGACATGGTGCTGCGGGCGGTGGGCACGGCGCTGGAGCAGGCCTGTGACGGCGAAGAGGTGGCTTGCCGTCCCGGCGGCGAGGAATTTGCGCTGCTTCTGCCGGGCGTGCGCCCGGAGGATGCTGTCACCAAGGCGGAGCTGCTGCGGCAGGCCGTCGAGGACGTGGTGGTGCGTTACGGCGAAAAGGCGCTGCCGCGGATTTCCATTTCGCTGGGCGTTGCCCATTACCCGGCGCATGGCACCATGCCGCAGGATCTGCTGCGCGCCTCCGACGAGGCGCTGTATGAGGCCAAGGCCAAGGGGCGCAACCAGGTCTGCGTTGCCGAGGGAACGGCGGCGGCGCCGCGCAACCCGCCGGCGCAGATCGCCGCCGCCGGCAGCGCTCAGGACAAGGACGCAGCGGCCTAGGCGCCGCAAGAAGCCGGGGCCGCTGGCCGGTTCCGGCGCTTTTTCTTGCACTCTCCTGACGGCCGCGTACCAATAGCTGCATGGAATTGCATCAGAATTACCCGGGCCTTAGCGATCTGAAAGACCGCGCCAGACAGCGGCTGCCGAAGTTCGTCTGGGAGTATCTGGACAGCGGCACCGGGACTGAGGCCGCCAAGGCGCAGAACCGCACCGGGCTGGACAGGATCGGCATGCTGCCGTCGGTGCTGCACGGGCCGCTGGAGACGGATCTGTCGATTGAGCTTCTGGGGGCCGCATACGCCTGCCCTTTTGGCGTGGCGCCCGTCGGCATGTCCGGCCTGATCTGGCCCGATGCCGAGGGCATCCTGGCCCGCAGCGCCGCCGCCGCGGGCATCCCCTATTGCCTGTCCACCGTGGCCAGCCAGATGCCGGAGGATCTGGCGCCGCATCTGGGCAAGGATGCCTGGTTTCAGCTCTACCCGCCGAAGGATGAGGGCATCCGCACCGACCTGCTGGCGCGGGCGCGGGATGCGGGGTTCCGCACCCTGGTGCTGACGGTGGATGTGCCGGTCGCCTCGCGCCGGGAACGGCAGACCCGCTCCGGCCTGACGCAGCCGCCCCGGCTGACCCCGCGGCTCTTGGCGCAGATCGCAATGCGGCCCGCCTGGGCGCTGGGAATGGCCCGGGCCGGGATGCCGCACATGCGGACGCTGGATAAATACATCGGCGGCGAACAGGCCAACCTGCCGCCAACCGCGCATATCGGCTATCTGCTGCGGACCTCGCCCGACTGGGCCTATGTCGACTGGCTGCGGCACAACTGGGACGGGCCGTTCATCATCAAAGGCGTGCAGCGGGCCGAAGATGCGCGGCGGCTGCAGGAGGCGGGCGCCGATGCCATCTGGCTGTCCAACCACGGCGGCCGGCAGTTCGACGGCTGCCCGCCCGCCATCAGCCTGCTGCCGGAGGTGCGCGAGGCCGTTACCGTTCCTGTCATTTTCGACAGCGGCATCGAGGGCGGGCTGGACATCCTGCGGGCGCTGGCGCTGGGGGCGGATTTCATCATGCTGGGGCGCGCCTTCCACTATGCGCTGGCCGCCCTGGGCGAGGCCGGTCCGGCGCATCTGATCAGCATTCTGACCAAGGATCTGGAAGCCAATATGGGCCAGCTGGGCCTGTCCAGCCTGACGGAGGCGCGCAGCCTGCAGCTGCGGAAATTGGCCTGACTGCACTGCCGGCCGGCGCATTTCGTGCAAAACCGGGAAAATTGCGCCAAAATGACGCATCCGCAACGTCATATTTTCGCTGCGGCGCGGAAAAAATAGTTACAAAACCATGCTGCAGATGCAAAATTTTGGCGGAATCTGTAAATGTTAGCAGATTGGGCGGCTGGACCCGCCTGACAGCCGGAATGGGCAAAACGCGGATCAGGAATGGAAAAACAGGCCGCTTGAGAGCGCAATCATGCCGGAAATACCCAGAACTACGTCTATACCAGCCGCTAATATCCGCCTAACACTGCACCAACTTGCACGGACCCCGAGGGTGAAATGACCGACTTCAAAAAAATCCTGATTGCCAACCGTGGCGAGATCGCGATCCGCGTGATGCGCGCAGCCAACGAGATGGGCAAGCGCACCGTCGCCGTCTATGCCGAGGAAGACAAGCTCGGCCTGCACCGGTTCAAGGCGGACGAGGCCTACCGCATCGGCGAAGGCATGGGCCCGGTTGCGGCCTATCTGTCGATCGACGAGATCATCCGGGTGGCCAAGGAAAGCGGCGCCGATGCGATCCACCCCGGGTACGGCCTGCTGTCCGAGAACCCGGATTTCGTGGATGCCTGCGCCCGCAACGGCATCACCTTCATCGGCCCCAAGGCCGAAACCATGCGCGCCCTTGGCGACAAGGCCTCTGCCCGCAAGGTGGCAATTGCCGCCGGCGTGCCGGTGATTCCGGCAACCGAGGTGCTGGGCGACGACATGGACGCGATCCGCAAGGAAGCGGCCGAGATCGGCTACCCGCTGATGCTGAAGGCCTCCTGGGGCGGCGGCGGCCGCGGCATGCGTCCGATCCATGCCGAGAAGGAGCTGGAAGAGAAAGTCCTGGAAGGCCGCCGCGAGGCGGAAGCCGCATTCGGCAACGGCGAGGGCTATCTGGAGAAGATGATCACCCGCGCCCGCCACGTCGAGGTGCAGATCCTGGGCGACAAGCACGGCGAGATCTATCACCTGTACGAACGGGACTGCTCGGTCCAGCGCCGCAACCAGAAAGTGGTTGAGCGCGCCCCTGCCCCGTACCTGAGCGAAGAACAGCGCGCAGAACTGTGCGACCTGGGCCGCAAGATCTGCCAGCATGTGAACTATGAATGCGCGGGCACCGTCGAATTCCTAATGGATATGAACGACGGCAAGTTCTACTTCATCGAAGTGAACCCGCGGGTGCAGGTGGAGCATACCGTGACCGAAGAGGTCACCGGCATCGACATCGTGCAGGCGCAGATCCTGATCGCCGAAGGCAAGACCATTGCCGAGGCGACCGGCAAGGCCAGCCAGGACGATATCCGCCTGAACGGCCACGCGCTGCAGACCCGCGTCACCACCGAAGATCCGCTGAACAACTTCATCCCGGACTACGGCCGCATCACCGCCTACCGTTCCGCCACCGGCATGGGCATCCGCCTGGACGGCGGCACCGCATACGCGGGCGGCGTGATCACCCGCTACTATGACTCGCTGCTGACCAAGGTGACCGCCTGGGCGCCGACCCCGGAAAAGGCGATTGCCCGCATGGACCGCGCGCTGCGCGAATTCCGGGTCCGCGGTGTTTCCACCAACATCGCCTTTGTCGAAAACCTGCTGAAGCACCCGACCTTCCTGTCGAATGAATACACCACCAAGTTCATCGACGAGACGCCGGATCTGTTCCAGTTCAAGAAGCGCCGCGACCGCGGCACCAAGGTGCTGACCTATATCGCGGACATCACCGTGAACGGCCACCCGGAGACCGAAGGCCGCGCCGCTCCCGCCGCCGACCTGAAGGAGCCGCGCGCACCGAAAGCGGAAGTGGGCAACCTGCCCTATGGCACCCGCAATCTGCTGGAGCAGAAGGGTGCCCAGGCGGTGGCCGACTGGATGAAGTCGCAGCGCCAGCTCTTGCTGACCGACACCACGATGCGCGACGGCCACCAGTCCCTGCTGGCGACCCGGATGCGCTCGATCGACATGATCAAGGTGGCGCCGGCCTATGCGCAAAACCTGAGCCAGCTGTTCTCGGTCGAGTGCTGGGGCGGTGCGACCTTTGACGTGGCCTACCGCTTTTTGCAGGAATGCCCCTGGCAGCGCCTGCGCGACCTGCGCGAGCGGATGCCGAACCTGATGACCCAGATGCTGCTGCGCGCCTCCAACGGCGTCGGCTACACCAACTATCCGGACAACGTGGTGCAGGAGTTCGTGCGCCAGGCGGCCACCACCGGCGTCGACGTGTTCCGCGTCTTCGACTCGCTGAACTGGGTCGAGAACATGCGCGTTGCCATGGACGCGGTGGTCGAGAGCGGCAAGGTCTGCGAAGGCACCATCTGCTATACCGGCGATATCCTGGACCCGAACCGCGCCAAGTACGACCTCAAGTACTATGTCGGCATGGCGAAAGAGCTGGAAGCAGCCGGCGCCCACATCCTGGGCCTGAAGGACATGGCTGGCCTGTTGAAGCCTGCCGCTGCCCGCCAGCTGGTCAAGGCGCTGAAAGAAGAGGTCGGCCTGCCGGTCCACTTCCACACCCATGACACCTCCGGCGTGGCCGGTGCCACCATCCTGGCGGCGGCGGATGCCGGCGTGGATGCGGTGGATGCGGCGATGGACGCCTTCTCCGGCGGCACCTCGCAGCCCTGCCTGGGCTCCATCGTCGAGGCGCTGCGCAACACCGACCGCGACACCGGCATCGACATTTCCAAGGTGCGCGAGATCTCCGGCTACTGGGAACAGGTGCGGGCGCAGTATGCGGCGTTCGAAAGCGGCCTGCAGGCCCCGGCCTCCGAGGTCTACCTGCACGAGATGCCGGGCGGCCAGTTCACCAACCTGAAGGCGCAGGCGCGCTCGCTGGGGCTGGAAGAAAAATGGGCTGACGTGGCGCAGACCTATGCCGACGTGAACCAGATGTTCGGCGATATCGTGAAAGTGACCCCCTCGTCCAAGGTGGTTGGCGACATGGCGCTGATGATGGTCTCCCAGGGCCTGACGCGCGAAGAGGTCGAAAACCCGGAAACCGACGTGGCCTTCCCCGACTCGGTGGTCGACATGATGCGCGGCAACCTGGGCCAGCCCCCGGGCGGCTTCCCGGAAGGTATCGTGTCCAAGGTTCTGAAGGGTGAAGCGCCCAACACCGAACGCCCGGGCAAGCATCTGGAGCCGGTGAATCTGGAAGCGGTCCGCGCGGAGCTGTCGAAAGAGCTGGAAGGCTTCAAGGTCGATGACGAGGACCTGAACGGCTACCTGATGTATCCGAAGGTGTTCCTCGACTACATGGGCCGCCACCGCCAGTACGGCCCGGTGCGCACCCTGCCGACCAAGACCTTCTTCTATGGCATGGAGCCAGGTGAGGAGATCACCGCCGAGATCGATCCGGGCAAGACCCTGGAAATCCGCCTGCAGGCGATTTCCGAGACCGACGAGAAGGGCGAAGTGAAGGTCTTCTTCGAGCTGAACGGCCAGCCCCGCGTGATCCGGGTGCCGAACCGTCTGGTCAAGGCCTCGACCGAAGTCCGCGCCAAGGCGGAAGCAGGCAACCCGAACCACGTCGGCGCGCCGATGCCGGGTGTTGTGGCCTCTGTCGCGGTGCAGGTGGGCCAGCAGGTGCACGAAGGCGACATGCTGCTGACCATCGAAGCGATGAAGATGGAAACCGGCATCCACGCAGAGCGCGACGCGGTTGTGAAGGCCGTGCACGTTCAGGCCGGCGGCCAGATTGACGCCAAGGATCTGCTGGTCGAGCTGGAATAAGCCGGAAGGCTGGAAAATTCGGAAGGGCGCCCTGCCGGCAGCGGGGCGCCCTTTCTCTTTGTGAGGGGAACCGAAGTTCGGCGCGAATTCCGGCCAGTTTTCCGGCGCGGAGAACTAGCGCCGGCCCGGTGTTTCGCACCCGAAAAGCCGCGCAGGATTTCTGGCTGTTGCCAGGCCGTCAGGCGTTGAATGCTGCGGCTTCTGGAAGGGTCACGGTTTCAACATGCACAGGTTTCAGCCCCTCGACCTGCCCGGCCCAGCTGTCAGCCTGCGGTGAACTGGCGTGCTGTGCGCTGTGCACCAGCATCCCCAGGGCAATCGCTGCGCCCAGGCTGGTGATCCGCAAGTAATCCTTCCAATTCATAGCCTCGGTCTCCCCTGAAAAATCCGGTTGTTTGCAGGTGGTACGCCGATCCCCCGCCGTTCCGTCGCTGCCGGTGCGGATTTTTTTCTCCCGCTGCCGATTTTCCTCTTGCAGGCAGCGGGCGGAGACCCTATTTCACCGCTCACCGGATGGCAGCGCGGGCGTAGCTCAGGGGTAGAGCATTACCTTGCCAAGGTAAGGGTCGTGAGTTCGAATCTCATCGCCCGCTCCATCGGGAAAACGGACAGGCCGCCCTCGGGGCGGCCTTTCGCTTTTCAGCATTTCCGCTTAGTCTGGCCGGGTGCAGAAAACCTTGTGCGGAATCGCTTTACCGCATAGGAACAGAGCAAGAACAGAAACGGACAGGCAGAGCAGAATGCTGACATCGGTAGAACTATGCGCAGGTGCGGGCGGCCAGGCCCTCGGTCTCGAGGCGGCGGGCTTTGACCACACGGCGCTGGTTGAGATCGACAAGCACTGCTGCGCCACCCTGCGCCACAACCGCCCCGCGTGGAACGTGCTGGAAGAAGACGTGCGCAAGTTCAAGGACGTCGCGGGCGACTACAAAGGCATCGACCTGTTGGCCGGTGGCCTGCCCTGCCCGCCGTTTTCGGTCGCGGGCAAGCAGCTGGGCGAGAAGGACGAGCGCAACCTGTTCGATGATGCGATCGAGATTGTGGATTCGACCCGCCCCCGCGCGGTGATGATCGAGAACGTGCGCGGCTTTCTGGATGCGGTGTTCCATGACTACCGCGAGAAGCTGAAAAAGCAGCTGTCGAAGCTGGGCTATGAAACCGACTGGCGCCTGCTGAATGCTTCCGACTTCGGTGTGCCGCAGCTGCGGCCGCGTGTGGCGATTGTTGCCCTGCGCAAGGAATTTGCCGGCCAGTTCAACTGGCCCGAACCGCTGCCGCACAACCCGCCGACCGTTGGTGCAACCCTGATCGACCTGATGAAGGAGCGCGGCTGGCGCGGGGCGGATGATTGGGCCGCCAAGGCGGATGAGATTGCGCCGACCATCGTCGGCGGCTCCAAGAAACACGGGGGGCCCGATTTGGGGCCGACCCGCGCGCGGCGCGCCTGGGCGGCGCTGGGGGTTGAGGGGCGCACCATCGCAAATGAAGCCCCGGATCCGTTCCACAACGACATGCCGCGCCTAACGGTGCGGATGGTGGCGCGCATTCAGGGCTTCCCGGACGCATGGCATTTCACCGGCGCCAAGACCAATGCCTACCGCCAGGTCGGCAACGCCTTCCCGCCGCCGGTGGCAGAGGCGGTGGCGCGTGAGTTGAAGGCGGCGATTGCCAAGCCGAAGCTGCATGCCGTGCGGGCGTAAAGCCTCTCTCTTATCTCAGAGCCAAGGGCAGCGCCCGGCCCGGCGCGGTGGAAGCGTCGCGCCTGCCCCATGGGGGGCGGGACGGGCGCTGCCCGGCCTTGCGGCCGGGCGTGGACATTCATGAAACAGAAACTTCCCGACAGCCTTGTGCTCCCCGGCCATCCGGATTTTGGCGTCCTCTTTCCGCTGGCGGAGGAGATCACCACCCGTGCCGGCGGCGCGCTGGCGCTGGAATACGATGTGCCGCAGATGCTGCGCCAATGCATCGACGATGTGATCATGACGCCCAAGACCGGGCGGCGCGCTTATGAAGAGCTGGAGAAAACCGAAAAAACCTATATCGGCACCCGGGTCGAGATCGAGCTGCGGGCGCTGCTGAAGCTGCGCAAGGGGCGGCTGGACACAGAAATCCTGGGCCAGGATGTCGACATCAAGCACACGATGGGCGGCAATTGGATGATCCCCACCGAGGCGATTGATTGCGCCTGCCTGCTGGTCGCCGCGGATGAAGTGCGGGCGCGCTGCTATTTGGGGCTGATCATCGCCCGGCCGGAATACCTGACCCAAGGCCAGAACAAGGATGCCAAGCGCAGCATTTCCGCCGAGGGGTTCCGCCATATCCTGTGGCTGCTGAAGGACCAGCCCTACCCCGCCAATTTCTGGCGCACCGCAGATGAGGCGGCGGTGGAGCAGATCTTTGCGGGAGAGACCGGCAACGAGCGTATGGCGCGGCTGTTCCGGCTGATCCAGGGCCGCCCGGTGCCGCGTGATGTGGTTGAGGCGGTGGCGCAGCAGAAGGATTTCATGCGCCGCATCCGCGCCGACGGCGGCCATGGCACCCGCGACATGCTGGCGCGCGAGCGGATCGTGCTGCTGGAAGGCCAGAAGGATGCCCAGCTGATCAAAGCGCTGGGGCTGCCGCCCTGCCCGGCCAGCGCCTTCATTTCCTGCCGGATTGAAAACAGCTACCATGCCCGCATGGTGGAACAATCCAGGCACCACGTGGAATGGCCGACACCCTGACACCGGAACGGCGCAGCGCCAATATGGCCAAGATCCGCGCCAAGCACACCAAGCCGGAAATGCTGGTGCGGCGGATGGTGCATGGCATGGGCTACCGCTACCGCCTGCACCGCAAGGACCTGCCGGGCAAGCCCGACCTGGTGTTCGGGCCGCGCCGCAAGGTGATCTTTGTGCATGGCTGTTTCTGGCATCTGCATGACTGCCGCGCCGGGCGCATCCCGGCCTCGCGCCGCGACTATTGGGAGCCGAAGCTGCACCGGAATGCGGAGCGCGACGCCGAGCATCTGGCCGCGCTGCAGGCGGCGGGCTGGCAGGTGCTGACAATCTGGGAATGCGAGACCAAGGATCTTGCCGCCCTGAAAGACCGCCTCGCAGACTTCCTTACAGCGGCAGAATAATGCTTATCCACAGATACTTGCGAGGTTCTGAAATTTTCCTCTTGCGGCCCGTTTGGGAAAACCCTAAACACCGCCTCACCGAATGGCAGCGCGGGCGTAGCTCAGGGGTAGAGCATTACCTTGCCAAGGTAAGGGTCGTGAGTTCGAATCTCATCGCCCGCTCCATCGGGAAAACGGACAGGCCGCCTTCGGGGCGGCCTTTCGCTTTTCTGCACCGCGGCACCGGCGGCACTTTCTTCACTGAACTGTCATTTTCCGCTTGCGGCCTGCGCGCGGATTTCCTATTCACCGCGTCACCGGATGGCAGCGCGGGCGTAGCTCAGGGGTAGAGCATTACCTTGCCAAGGTAAGGGTCGTGAGTTCGAATCTCATCGCCCGCTCCATCGGGAAACGAAAAGGCCGCCCTCCAGGGCGGCCTTTCGCTTTTTCAAACGCCCTCGTGAAATTTGATCAAATTCCTTTGACGCGGGCTGAAAAACAGGCCAATGCTACTGCCAAACAATGCTCACGGGCAGATCATCGCAGGAGTTTGGCCATGGCCCCAGTCATCTATCCCACCACCAATTTCACCGCGACCGAGCAGCTGTGCCTGGACCGCGGCGAAGGCATCTATGTCTATGACACGGACGGCAACAAATACATCGAAGGGCTGGCAGGCCTGTGGTGCACCTCGCTGGGCTACAGCAACACCGAGGTGATGGATGCAATCACCGAGCAGCTGCACAAGCTGCCGTTCACCCACACCTTCGGCGGCAAGACCCACAAGCCGATCATGGAGCTGGCCGAGAAGCTGAAGGCGATGGTGCCGGTGGAGGATGCCTATATCTTCTTTGGCAACTCCGGCTCGGACGCGAATGACACCCACTACAAGATGCTGCGCTATTACTTCAACGCCATCGGCAAGCCGGAGAAGCGCAAGATCATCACCCGCGAGCGCGGTTATCACGGGGTGACGGTGGCGGCCGGTTCGCTGACCTCCCTGCCCGCGAATCTGGCGCATTTCGACGCGCCGCTGGAGGCGCTGCACATCCTGCGCTCGGACGCGCCGCATTACTATACCGGCCGCCAGGGCAATGAGACCGAGGAGCAGTTTGTCGACCGGATCATCAGCAACCTGGAACAGCAGATCCTGGCGGAGGACCCCGACACCATCGCAGCGATGATTGTCGAGCCGATCACCGGCGCGTCCGGCGTGATCGTGCCGCCGGAGGGCTATTACGAGAAGCTGCAGGCGCTGTTGCGCAAGCATGGCATCCTGGTCTGGGCCGATGAGGTGATCTGCGGCTTCGGGCGCACCGGCGCCGATTTCGGCTGCACCACCATGGGCATCAAGCCCGACCTGATGACCTTTGCCAAGCAGCTGAGCTCGGCCTATTTCCCGATCTCGGCCTCGGTCATCCCGGGTTACATGTATGAGGCGATGATTGACCAGACCAATGAGGTCGGCGTCTTTGGTCACGGCTACACCTACTCCGGCCACCCGGCGGCCTGTGCCGCGGCACTGAAAACGCTGGAGATCTATGAGCGCGACAACCTGTTCGAGCACGCCGCGGACGTGGGCGCCTATATGCAGGCGCAGCTGCGCGAGATCTTCACCGATCATCCGCTGGTCGGCGAGGTGCGCGGCAAGGGGTTGATCGCGGCGCTGGAGCTGGTGTCGAACAAGACCACCGGTGCCAGCTTTGACAAAGGCGCAGCAGGCGCGGCGGCGCAGAAGGCCTGCCAGGAGAACGGCCTGATCCTGCGGGCGGTCGCGGGCAACGCGCTGGCGCTGTGCCCGCCGATCATCATCACCAAAGCCGAGGTGGACGACATGCTGGCGCGGATGAAGGCAGGTGTTGATGCGGCGTATGCCGAATTGCAGGAGCAGGGGCTGATCGCCGCCTGATCCCCTGCACTGAAAAAGAAAACGCCCCGCACTGCGGGGCGTTTTTCTGTCTGCGGCCTGAGTTCCGGATGCCTCAGAACACCTTGTAGGTCATCGTGGTCAGCGACCGCTCGATCCCTTCGATCTGCAACAGCTGGTCGTTGATGTATTTGCCGACATCCTCACCCGTCGGGATGTAGAGCTTCATCAGCAGGTCGAAGTTGCCGCTGGTGGAGTAAAGCTCGGAATGGATTTCGCGCAGGGCAATCTCTTCGGCCACCTTGTAGGTGGTGCCGGGTTTGCAGCGGATCTGGACAAAGACGCAGGTGGACATGGGTGCCCCTTTTGAATGGTCACGGATTTGCGCCCAAGCTCGCATGCGGCGCATCCGGGTGCAATAGGCCGGGATGGGACCAGGACAAGGCCGGGATTGCTGCAACAGATTGACCCCCATGCACAATGCCGCACTTGAGCCGTGCCCCCTGCCCGCCCTATAAGCGCGCGTGCAGCATGACGAAGGACAGCCCGCAATGCGTACCGCCAAAGTGACCCGCAAGACTGCGGAAACCGATATCTCTGTCGAGATCAACCTCGACGGCACCGGGGTTTATGACAACCAGACCGGGGTCGGCTTTTTCGACCATATGCTGGACCAGCTGGCGCGCCATTCGCTGATCGACATGACCATCCGCGCCAAGGGCGATTACCACATCGACGACCACCACACGGTGGAGGACACCGGCATCGCGCTGGGTCAGGCGCTGGTGCAGGCGCTGGGGGACAAGAAGGGCATCCGCCGCTACGGCGAGTGCCACCTGCCGATGGATGACGCCCAGGTGCGCTGCGCGCTGGATCTGTCGGCGCGCCCCTTTCTGATCTGGAATGTTGAACTGCCGACCCAGAAGATCGGCGCATTCGATACCGAGCTGGTACGCGAGTTCTTTCAGGCCCTGAGCACCCATGGCGGCATCACCCTGCACATCGACCAGCTGCACGGGTTCAACAGCCACCACATCGCCGAGGCGGCGTTCAAGGCAGTGGCCCGCGCGCTGCGGCTGGCGGTGGAGACCGACCCGCGCAAGGCGGATGCGATTCCGTCCACCAAGGGCGCGCTGTAACCTGCAAGCGACACGCTGAGGGCGGCGCCCGACCGCGGGCGGAAGCAAAGCGCCCGCCCATGGGGGCGGACGGGCGCTGCCCGGCTTGCAGCCGGGCCATCACTGGCCCCTCGCAGAAACCAAAGGGGAATTCCCATGCTCACCGCCATCATCGACTATGAGTCCGGCAACCTGCACTCCGCCGAAAAGGCGTTTCAGCGCATGGCGCGGGAAATGGATGCGGGCGAGGTCGTGGTGACCTCTGACGCCGAAGTGGTCGCGCGGGCCGACCGGCTGGTGCTGCCCGGCGACGGCGCCTTCCCCGCCTGCGCGGCTGAACTGCGCGGCCACAAGGGCATCTATGACGCCATGGTCGAGGCGGTGGAGCAGAAGGGCCGTCCGTTCCTCGGCATCTGCGTCGGCATGCAGCTGATGGCGACCACCGGGCATGAGTATGAGGAGACACCGGGCCTAGGCTGGGTCGGCGGCGATGTGGTGAAGATCACGCCCGCGGATGCCTCCCTTAAGGTGCCGCATATGGGCTGGAACGATCTGGTGATCGACCACGCGCACCCGGTGTTTGACGGCATCCAGAGCGGCGATCACGTGTATTTCGTGCATTCCTACCATTTCCGGGTAGCGAATCCGGCGGAGCGGCTGGCGCATGTGGATTATGCCGGCGATGTGACCGCGGTCATCGGCCGGGACACGATGGTGGGCATGCAGTTCCACCCGGAGAAAAGCCAGGCCACTGGCTTGCGGATGATCGGGAACTTCCTGACCTGGAAACCGTAAGGGGACGGCGCTGGCGCGCCGTGGCCTCCGGCGGGAGTACTTTGGGAAAGATGAAAGCTGCAGCGTTCAAGCAGCAGCGGTGCGCAGCGAAACCGGTGCGACGCCATAGGCTTTTCGGAAGGCGCGGGTGAAGCCCTCGGGACTGGTGTAGGCATATCGGCGTGCCACTGCCTCCACCCGGTCGCCGCGTGCGAGGTCCTGATGCGCCAGAATCAGCCGCCAGCGGCGCAGGTAGCCGATCGGGGTTTCGCCGACCTCTGCCGCAAAGAGTTCCGCAAAGCGCGACAGCGACAGGCCCGCCTCCTGCGCCAGGTCGGCATTGGTCCAAAGGCGGCCCGGATGGTCATGCATCGCCACGATGGCCCGGCTGAGGCGCGGGTCGGCGAGGCCCGCCAGCAGCCCCGGCTCTGTCGCGCCTTTCCGGATCTGGTTGCGCAACAGGCGCACCATCAGCACCTCGCCCAGCCGGTTGATCACCGATTGCGCGCCGCAGTGCTGGCCCTCTGCCTCGTCCCGCATCAGCCTGACCAGCCCCTGCGCCTCGGCATTGCCTGAAACGTCATACTCCACCACCGGCGGCAGGGCGGCCAGGAACGGGTTGCTTTGCCCCGACCATTCCACCCGCGCTGCCCACATGACCGCGCCCGGAGCCGGATCCGCCAACGGTCCGCGGGTGCTGTAGAGGATCCGCACCGGCTCCCCTGCCGCGTCCGCCAGAGAGAGAAGGTTGGCCTCGCCCGGGTCAGCGGCCCGCACGGCGAGCTGGAATCGATCCATTAAAGTCGTGAGGCGGTCCATGTTTTCGGTGTTTCCATCAGGTTTTTCGGATTTATACGACAGTAAACTGCGCGATACATTGAGGCAAGCACCACCGCTCACACAACTTACCCACCACTCACGAGGACCAATTGAATGCTGATCCCCCGCCAGAAGACCCCGGACCTGACCCTGCCGACACTGGACCACGGGCAGTTTGACCTGTCCTCGGAAACGGCCGAGCGCGGCACCGTGATCTGCTTCTACCGCGGTCTGCACTGCCCGATCTGCGCCACCTATCTGAAGGAATTCGAGAAGAAGGTCGCAGCCTTTGCCGAGCGCGGCGTCAACTGCATCGCCATCAGCTCTGACGGCGAGGACCGCACACGTGCAATGGCCGACAAGATCGAAGCCAAGGAACTGCGGTTCGGGTACGGCCTGCCGCTGTCTGTGGCCAAGGAATGGGGGCTGTATATCTCTACTTCGCGCGGCAAGACCTCGATCGGGATTGAAGAGCCGGCGCTGTTTTCGGAACCCGGCCTGTTCCTGGTGACGCCGGAGCAGACGCTGTATTACGGCTCGGTGCAGACCATGCCGTTTGTGCGCCCGCATTTCGCCGAGCTGGTGGCGGCGCTGGATTTTGCCATTCCCAACAACTACCCGGCGCGCGGCGAATACACGGGTGATGTGTAAGCGTCACAGCTGCCGCGGGGGCCGGTGCACTTCGCCGGTTTGAGCAATAGACAAGGGGTCCGCTTCGAGGCATACGGAGCGGACCTTTTGTCACTGCGGCAGCCCCTCCCTTGCACATCCGTTTCGAGAAATACGACCACGCCGAAGGCAAGCACCGCTATTGCCAGCTGAGCCTGACGCCGACGCTGTTCGGCGACTGGTGTGTTGAGCGTGTGTCCGGTCCGCTGAACGCGCCCGGCGGCGCGCAGAAGCGGACCTATTTTGCGGCGCACGACGAGGCGCTGGCAATCTTTGAAGGGTTCCGGGACCGGCAGCTGAAACGCGGCTATGCGCCGATCCCGGTGCAGCTGGGGCTGCTGTAGCGGCAGCCCCCGAGGCGGTTACTGGACGCGGGTCCAGGTCTGTTTGGAGCAGATCAGCCCGCCCGCGACGCAGCCCCGCAAGGCCAGGGAGCTGCCCGCCAGATCCATCTTGCCGGTGTAGATCTTGTCGTTGGACGGCCGCCAGACCTTGCCCTCATATGAGCCGTCGCCGTTCGGAACCATGTCGATCACCAGCGTCTTGCCGATGTTGGGGGACTTGTACTCGCCTTCGCTGTTGAAGGTGCGGGCGATCTTGCCGCAGACCGCGGCACCGCATTGAGCCATCTGGATGTGGGCATAGGAGCCGTCGTCGGGCTGGGTCTTCCAGACGCCAAGCACCGGGTCCGCCGCCGCGGCGCCTGCCAGCCCCAAGGCAACAGCAATGCCTGCCAGTAGATGTTTCATTCCATTTCCTCCCTGTTTTTCAGGCAGCCTGTCCCTGATGCGGTCTTTGAGGCAAGGTTGACTTCGGGTCGCGTTGCATTTCAGACCGCGCTTGTGCAAAACACCGCCAGCTTGATTTCACGAAGGACCGCCCGGATGATCCTCTACCCCGCGATTGACCTCAAAGACGGCCAGGCCGTGCGCCTGCTGCATGGCGAGATGGACAAGACCACAGTGTTCAATGACAACCCCGCCGCGCAGGCGCTGGAGTTTGTCGAGGCGGGCTGCGAGTGGCTGCATCTGGTGGACCTCAACGGCGCCTTTGCCGGCGAGCCGGTGAATGCGGCGCCGGTGGAGGAGATCCTGAAGCAGACCAAGGTGCCCGCGCAGCTGGGCGGCGGCATCCGCGACATGGCTACCATTGAGCGCTGGATCAGCAAGGGCCTGGCGCGGGTGATCCTGGGCACCGTGGCGGTGGAGAACCCGGACCTGGTGCGCGAGGCGGCGCGGGAATTCCCCGGCAAGGTCGCGGTCGGCATCGACGCCCGCAACGGCAAGGTCGCAACCAAGGGCTGGGCCGAGGAAACCGACGTGATGGTCACCGACCTCGCCAAGTCGTTCGAGGACGCCGGCGTGGCCGCGATCATCTATACCGACATCCTGCGCGACGGCGCGATGAAGGGCCCGAATGTCGAGGCCACCGCCGACTTGGCCAATGCGGTCAGCATCCCGGTGATTGCCTCCGGCGGCGTCTCCTCGCTGAACGATCTGCGGGCGCTCAAATCCTGCGGCGCACCGCTGAACGGTGCGATTTCGGGCCGGGCGCTGTATGATGGCGCCATTGACCTGAAAGAGGCGCTGGCGGTTCTGAAAGCCTGACGCCTGCCCGGTGAGCCCCGGCGAAAGGAAACCGCATGCGCCTTGTCCGCCGCATCCTTGCCGTCCTGACCATAGGGCCAATCGTGCTTTGGCTGTTGTGCATCGCGTTTGTGATGCTGCTGGGGTTCGGCTTTGATTGCGAAATCCACGAGGGGTTCGCCAACCCCTGCGTGGTGCTGGGCCGCGACATTGGAGAGACCGCCTATTCCATGGGGGTCTTTGCCGCCTGGGGGCCGCTGATCTTTGGCCCGGTTTCGCTTGGGGCCGGGCTGCTGTGGGGCATCGCCATTGCGGTCTCGCGCTATCTGGCGTCCCGGCGCTGAGCCTATTCCGCCGCTTTTGCGGTCAGCTTGCCCAAGGCGCCCTGCATCTTGGCAACGAATTCTGCATCAGCGGGGATTTCGAGGCCTGAGAGCATTTCTGCCGGATCCTGATAGGTCAGCCAGACCTGGCCATCCGCATCCTGGTAAGCCAGCACCTTGAGCGGCAGATAGAGCCCTGCCCGCATATCCGCCTGCATCGCCGGGGTGCCGAGCTTGGGGTTGCCGAAGATCAGGAGCTGCGATCCCGCCAGCTCCATCCCCGCCGCCTGCGCACCTGCGGCGTGATCCACCCGGGCAAAGACAGTGGCGCCCGCGCCCTCCACCGCGGCCTGCAGCGCGTCCATGGTTTCGCCGACGGGCTTCTGGCTTGGGACCGTCACCAGTTCTGCGGCGGCAGGAAGTGCGGAGGCAATCGCGATGGCGCCTGCGAGGGGAAGAGATTTTTTCATAACGGATACTCCGGAAATCAGGGACATCTGCACATCATCGGGGCTGTCATCCCGCAGGGGCAATTCACTTCTGCGAGACCACCCGGTTCCGGCGGTTCCGTGCGGACCGCGCAAGAGGGCCGGACCAAAACGCGCAGCATCTGCCATATCTGTTGCGCTTGCCGCAGGCTTTGCGTACCCACGGGGCAAGCAGCTTGAAAGGCACGATCCATGCTGAAAACCCGTATCATTCCCTGTCTCGACGTCGCTGACGGGCGCGTGGTCAAGGGTGTCAACTTTGTCGGCCTGCGCGATGCGGGCGATCCGGTGGAATGCGCCAAGGCCTATGATGCGGCCGGCGCGGATGAGATCTGCTTTCTCGACATTCACGCGACCCATGAAAACCGCGGCACCATGTTCGACATGGTCCAGCGCACCGCCGAGCAATGTTTTGTGCCGCTGACCGTGGGCGGCGGGGTGCGGACCAAGGATGACGTGCGGGCGCTGCTGCTGGCAGGCGCCGACAAGGTCTCCTTCAACTCAGCCGCGGTGGCAAATCCGGATGTGATCGCCGAAGCCGCGGATCAGTTCGGCAGCCAGTGCATCGTCTGCGCCATTGACGCCAAGACGGTGGAGCCGGGCCGCTGGGAGATTTTCACCCATGGCGGCCGCAAGCCGACCGGAATTGACGCGGTGGAATTCGCACGGACCGTGGTGGCCAAGGGCGCCGGGGAAATCCTGCTCACCTCGATGGACCGGGACGGCACCAAATCCGGCTTTAACCTGCCGCTGACCAAGGCGATTTCCGATGCGGTGGACGTGCCGGTGATCGCCTCGGGCGGCGTCGGCAACCTGGATCACCTGGTGGAAGGCGTGACCAAGGGCGGCGCCAGCGCGGTGCTGGCGGCCTCGATCTTCCACTTCGGCGAATACACGATCCAGGAAGCCAAGGAACACATGGCTGCCGCCGGCATTCCGATGCGGCTGAACTGAAGGGGCATGTGATGAGCCTGCTGCACGATCTCGAAGCCACCATACTGGCGCGCAAAGGGGCCGATCCGGAGACCAGCTGGACCGCCAAGCTGCTCGCCAAGGGGCCGGAGAAATGCGCCGAGAAATTCGGCGAGGAAGCCATTGAGGCGATCATCGAAGCGGTGAAAGATAACAAGGCAGGGCTCGCCTCCGAAGGCGCCGATGTGCTCTATCATTTCCTGGTGATGCTGGCGGCCCGCGATGTGGCGCTGGATGATGTGCTGCAGGTGCTTGCAGAACGCCAGGGCCTCAGCGGCATTGCCGAGAAGGCCAGCCGGCCCAAGGGCTGAACCCAGCGCTCGGCCGGCCCGTTTGCGGCGGGTCAAGGGAGGCGCAGCCTCCGCGCGGCACGCGCGGCTTGTCCTTGACGCGCCAAGAAAAACACAATCGGCTCGGCCATTGAGGGCACCTTTGCCCCTCAATGGCTTCTCAGAAATTCCCTTGCGCCGCGCAGCGGCGCCCGGCCCAAGCGTGCATGCCGTCCGGCAGGACGGCGGCTGCGGGCGGGAGCGCCCTGCCCCGCGCCGGCTGTCAGAGTTTCGAGGATATGATTCCGGTGGCAAAGCCGCCCATGCGCAGCTCGCCGAACAGGCGCTGGTATTCGATCTTGGGGCAGCGGTTCTGGATCACCGTCACCCCGCGCGCCTCGGCCTTGGCAGCCGCCTCAGCGTGCTCCACCCCGATCTGCATCCAGATGGTCTGCAGCTTGGGAAACGCCTCCAGCGCCTCGTCCACGACCGGCGGAACCGCCTCTGAGCGGCGGAAGATGTCGACCATATCCACCGGCAGATCAATCTCCGACAGGCTGGCCCGCACGGTTTCACCGAACAGAGTCTTGCCGGCATGGCCCGGGTTCACCGGAATCACCCGGAACCCCTTGAGGCCCAGATAGCGCGCCACATAGTAGCTGGGGCGCACTGGGTTCATCGACACGCCCACCACCGCTACGGTCTTGGCCCTTTGCAAGACTTTCTTCAGATGCTCATCGCTGTAGTCTGTCATGCCCGCACCCTAGCCGCGGCGCCGGCCGCGGCAAAGCGGGATTCGCTGCCCGCAAATAAAAATGCGCCCGGACGAACCGGGCGCAAGGTATGGAACGAGGGACAGTGAAAAAGATCTGCGGTGGTTCCACTCCGCAGTCTGTATTGAATATGGGTCACAGTCTGAGAAAAAAAAGGGGTAATCGCGAATTTGTGAGGTGACAAGCTATCTGCGCAGGACTGCCGGCCAATGCGAATGCCCATCCGCGATCATCTGCACCTTGTCCGCCTGCCACAGCTGGTGAACCCTGCGGTTGTTCAGCAGAAACAGTTCGCCGTCCACGATGGCCCAGATCCTGGGATCGCCGGAATGGACCTGTCCCTGCGACATCGCATAGGCGCAATAGCCGCCAAAGGCCGGGGCATAGGCCCGCGGGTTCGACTCGAACCGGGCCTGGTTGCCGGCGGAGGCAAAGCGCCACACGACCCCCTTCCACATCACCGCATGGCTGCGCCGCCCCTGTTCTGCCGCGCCGTGCTCAAAAAAGGCGACCGCATCATAGCCGCCGATTGCAACACCGCCCTGGGAGGAGAAAACAGCCATGTCTGCCCTGGCCGCACCAGCCAGGGACAGGAAGAAAACCGCAACTGACATCAGGACCAGACGCAAGGCCAAGATGCTCTCCTTTTCAGTCTCGTAACAGGCTTCCGACTCTGCCGCACCGGGTTGGGCTTGCAAAGAGAGCATACGCAGATGTGATCGCGCTGTGACAGTTCGTGCAGGCGCCTAGCGCGCTATCGAGGCATAAAGCGCGATGGCGGCTGCGTTGGAGACATTGAGCGAGCCGAAACCGCCCGCGGCGTCGATCTTGACCAGCGCGTCCACGGTTTCCTTGGTCTTCTGGCGCAGGCCGGGCCCCTCGGCCCCCAGCACCAGCGCCACCGGCAGGTGCTGCTTGCCCTCCAGCGCGGTTTCGATGGTCTGATCGGCCTCGCCATCCAGGCCCAGCACGGTAAAACCCATGCCCTGCAGTTCAGTGATGGTGTCGGCCAGGTTGCGCATCCGCAGATAAGGCTGGCGCTCCAGTGCGCCGCTGGCGGTCTTGGCCAGCGCCCCGGTTTCAGGTGCCGAGTGGTGGCGGGTGCCGATCACCGCGCTGGCGCCCAGCACCTCGGCTGAGCGCAGGATCGCGCCGACATTATGCGGGTCGGTGACCCGGTCCAGCAACAGCACCCGCGGCGCCTCAGCCCCGATGCAGTTTTCGGCCAGCCCGCCCCAGTTCAGCGGCTTCACCTCCAGCGCCGCGCCCTGGTGCACCGACTGCGGGTCGATCGGCGGGTTGAACTTGCGCGGGTCGATGACCTCTGCCTCGATACCAGACTCTGCAATGGCATCCGCCAGCTTCGCCTGCGCGTTCATGGTCACCATCAGGCGCAGTTTTTCGCGCTTGGGATTGAGCAGCGCATCGCGCACCGCATGCAGCCCGAACAGCCATACGGTTTCCGCTGCGGCGGCCCGTTTGGCCTGTTCTTTTTCGACGACCCATTTGGGTTTCTTGGACATTTTGCTCTCCGGCAGAAAGAATTTGCGGGGCGTGCGAAAAACTTGCGTTTTTCCGGTTGACGCCCGTTTGGCCTGCTTGTAATCACGCCTCCACATCAGGTGCAACAAGCAACTGACAGTGGGCGACAGGCCGCAAGGTGTGGCAGGGGACTGTAACTCCCTCGCGGAGACGCACGCCTGGTTCGATTCCAGGGTCGCCCACCATCTTCTCTTTTTTTCAGACTAGACGAAGGTGGTTCAGCAGCAGGCTGGACAAGCCGCGCGCTGCGCAGCACGGCAAAAAAAGCCCGCGTGAACTTCGCGGGCCTTTCCTTTGATTTCAAACGGCAAAGTTTTGGTCAGGCAGTCTCGGCCACGGCCTGCTCCGCCCATTCGGCCAGCGCATCCAGATCAGGGCCCGCCGCAACAGCCATGCCGTCGGCAAAGGCCTGGAACGGCTCCACGTTCATCTTGTTGACGCCGGAAATCACCGGGATGCCCAGCGCCAGCGCCTCGCCGATGATGGGCCGCATGCCGCGCCCCTCGGCCTCGTGCTTGCCGAATTTGTTGACGATCATCAGCTGCGGCGCCGGGTCCGACTGCAGGGTGGCAGAGACCTGCCCGACCGCCTGTTCCAGCGCCTCCGGGTTCAGGCGGCAGCCGCGGGCGCCGGCGCCCAGGGATTGCGAAATGCGGATGGTCTCGCCGTCCGGCAGCACCCGCACATCCATGTCGCATAGCTCCTTGTCGTAGCATTCCACATTGGTCTGCACGATGCCGGCCAGGCGGATGCCTTTGGCCTGCAGCCGTTCGGCCAGTTCGCTCAGCAAACGGTCAGTGGCACCGCGTTCTTCGGTCATCACATAGGCCAGGTGCATCGGTTGTATTCTCCAGTCTCGTGTCGTTTCATAGGTGGTCATGCGGGCGCCGGGGTCAACCCCTACCAGGGCAGCGGTTGGTAGCCGATGACGGGGGCGTGCAGAAGCAGAAGAGCCAGGAACACTGCCGCGGCCAGCGCGGCCTCGCTGCCCGAGGGCCGCAGCCGGGCAAGGTTCAGCCGCGCGGTGTTGCGGCTGAGGCGGCGCCATTCGCCCTGCCCCATCTGGCGCTGCTTGCGCTTGTCGATCAGCGCCATGCCCATCCAGGCAAAGCCCGCAAAGAGGCCGAACAGAATCACATGCGCCAGGTCGCCGTTTGCCAGCAGATGCGCCCCGGCCCAGAGCGCCATCGCCGCCAGCAGCGGGTGGCGGCTGACAGCCAGGATGCCGGGGTCCGCCGGATCAAAGGCACGCAACCCCAGGCCGCCAAAGCTGAACGGATTCTGCCGCATCATGCCCGCCACCGCCAGCAGGCAGGCCAGCGGCATCACCAGCAGCGGCACCCAGCGGAAGCCCTCCCAATAGGGCAGCACGCCGACATAAGGCGCGCGGGCGGCGGCCACGACCAGCCAGGCCAGGATAGCCAGCGACAGCAGGCTGTAGGCGATGATATAGCCGCGCAGGCCCAGGCGGCTGACCAGCCAGGGCCGCACCGGCGGGCGCACAGGGATGGCGTGGCTGGCCAGGAACAAGAGCAGCGCAGCGGTGAATTCAAGCCAGCCCATCGGGGTCTCTCCGGTCATAGATCAGTCTTCTGTGCAGCTATAGGCGGGCGGGCAGTGTATAACGTTGCCCCAAATCAAAAAAGGGCGCCGCGCGGGCGCCCTTTTCATTGTTATGCCAGAGGTTCACAAACCCAGGGCCTTGCGCCGCTCCTCTGCAAAACCTTGCACCATGCGGTCGGCGATCAGGGCAAGGATCGCCATCGCCGCGCCAGCCGAGATGCCCAGCCCCACATCCGCCTGCCCCAGCGCCAGATAGATCGACTGGCCAAGGCCGGTGGTGCCGATCAGCGCCGCAATGACCAGCATCGCAAAGGCATAGAGAATGGTCTGATTGAGCCCCAGCAGGATCGACGGCGCCGCATAAGGCGCGCGGATGTCCTTGAGCATCTGCCACTTGGTGGCGCCGGAGGCGGTCGCGGCCTCGATCATCTCCTCCGGCGTCGAGACCAGCCCGTGCCGCGTGTAGCGGATCATCGGCACGATGGCATAGGCGATGATCGCCAGGAAGGCGGAGAACTCGCCGATCTGGAACACCATCAGCACCGGGATCAGGAACACGAACAGCGGAATGGTCTGCAGCATGTCGCAGATCGGACGCACCACGCGCCAGACACCGGGCGACACGGCGGAGGCCAGGCCGATGGCCCCGCCCATCACCGCACAGGCAAAGACCGCTGCACCGGACAGATAGAGCGACAGGAGCGCCCGCTCCCACAGGCCGGAGAGCAGGATGGTGCCCAAGAGCACCACCGTCAGGATGGCCAGCCCGCGCCCGCCTGCGACCCAGGCCAGCGCGCCCGCCCCTACAAGCACAAAGGGCCAGGGCAGCTGGGAGATGCCTGTCTCGAGCATGCCGGCGGCAATCAGCAGCATCACCCCCAGCGCCATCTGGCCGCGCAAGGCAAAAACAACTCCGGCAGCGGCGCCCGCGGCGAACAGCCCCAGGCTCATCATCGGAGTCCAGGAAAAGCCCCAGGTGAAGGGCAGAACCGCCTGATCCAGCCCGATCCGCATCGGCAGCAGCACATAGAACAGCACGTTGTTCTTGAGCGCGGTCAGGAACTCTGCATTGGCGCTGGTAAAGGACGAGAGGCCGCGGTCGACACTATCCGCCACCGGGTTGAACAAGCCGTAGTTGCCAGGTTGCTGAACGCTGCCCCAGAAGGCCGCGCTGACCAGGACGCCCAGCGCCAGGATGCCCCAGGCAACGCGCACATCGTGTTTGTCGCGCCGGTCCTGGGTCAGCGTGCCGCTCATCCGGTCGATCAGGATCGCGAAGATCACGATCACCAGGCCCGCCAGAAGGCTCTGGCCGAACTGGGCCTTGCGCATGGTCAGGAGGACCTCCCAGCCAATGTCGTCAAAGCCGCCGATAACGGCGGCAATGATCACCATCGACAGCGCCGCCATCAGGCATTGGTTGACGCCCACCATGATCTGCTGCCCGGCGGAGGGGATCTCGCACTGGAACAGCTGCTGCAGGCGGGTGCCGCCAGCCATAATGGCAGCTTCCTTGATTTCCGGCTCCACCCGTTCGAGACCCAACAGCACGTTGCGCGCCATCGGCGGCGCCGCGTAGATGGCGGAAGCGATGAGGCCCACCACAGGGCCAAAGCCGAACAGCACCAGCAACGGCGTCAAGTAGGCAAAGGTCGGCACCGTCTGCATGATGTCGAGCACCGCCTGCACCGGCTGGCGAATACGCGGATATTCATTGGCAAGGATGCCGATGCCGCCGCCGATGATCAGCGCCAAGGGGACCGAGACGGCAACCAGCGCCAGGGTGTTCATGCTTTCGGGCCAGTACCCCGACGCCAGCACAAAGCCCAAACCTACAACGGCCATCAGCGCCATCCGCACGCCGCCCAGGGTCCAGGCCAGCGCCGTGGTGGCGCAGATGACCAGCGGCCAGGGCGTGTGGCTCAGCACGTAGTTCGCCGCTTCCATCGGATAGAACATCAGCGCCGAGAAACTGCGCGCGGCGGGTTTGATCAGCGCCAGGAACCATTCCATGGCGGCCCCGACCCAGTCGGTGGCGGGCAGTACCCAGGCGGCGGGGAATTTCACAAGCCACGGCGCGCTGCTTTCCAGCAGCAGGCACAGGGCGCCCACCACGGCCGCGATCAGCGCCGCAATCGAGCCTTTTGAGAGAGACGCCATCAGCCCTGCTCCACCTGCAGCGCGGCAGCGAGGTCTGCAGGGTTCACCACGCCGACCAGCTTGCCGTCATCCGTGCGGACCGGCACCGGCTCGTACAGCTCCATGCAGCGCGCAAGGGCTGCGTCCAGCGTCATGTCCTGGCGCAGGCCGGGATCGTCGGCGCCGTAGACATGGTGTTCGCCTGGCTGCATCACCGAGGACACATGCGCGTGCTGGCCCTTGGCCACATCCTTGGAGAACTCCCGCACATAGTCATCGACCGGGCGCAGCACGATGTCAGCAGGCGTGCCGATCTGCACCACCTTGCCATCGCGCATGATGGCGATGCGGTCAGCCAGTTTCAGCGCCTCGTTGATGTCATGGGTGATGAATACGATGGTGGTCCTGAGCTTGGCCTGGATCTCCAGGAACTCATCCTGCAGCTGCCGCCGGATCAGCGGGTCCAGCGCCGAGAACGGCTCATCCAGGAACCAGACCGAGCAATCGGCCACCAGTGAGCGGGCGATGCCGACGCGCTGACGCTGGCCGCCTGAAAGTTCACGCGGGAAGTTCTTTTCGCGCCCGCCGAGGCCGACCAGTTCGATCACCTCCTGCGCCTTGGCCAGCCGCTGTTTCTTCTTCACGCCCTGCACCCGCAGCGGGTAGGCCACGTTTTCGGCCACGGTCATATGCGGGAACAGGCCGAAGTGCTGGAACACCATGCCCAGCTTCTTGCGGCGCAACTCGATCAGCCGCTTGGGGCTGGCCTCGACGATATTCTCGCCGTCGATGCGGATTTCGCCGCCAGTGGCGTGCAGCAGGTGCGAGATGCAGCGGATCAGGGTCGACTTGCCGGAACCCGACAGCCCCATGATCACAAACAGCTCCCCCTCCTTCACGTCAAAGGAGGCGTCCTGCACCGCCGGGATCAGCCCCTTGCCGCGCAGTTCCTGGGCAGCCGCTTCGGGTGTTTCGTGCCGCGACAGCGCCTCTTTCAGGGCGCTGTCTGCGTTGTTGCCAAACACCTGCCAGACATTCCGGCAGGTGATGGCAGGCGTCTCTGAGCCGCTCACTGGGCTGGGCTCAGTTGATTGCGGCGTCGACAACCGGGCGCCACTTGTCCTCGTTGGCGGCCATCCATTCGGCAACTACCTCTTCGACCTTGCCGCCGTCCACATCGATCGCGCCCATCATCGGCTGCTGGTCCTCAACAGCCAGGGTGTAGTTTGACAGGATCTCAAACGCCGCAGGCCAGGTTTCCGCGGTGCCGGACCAAGCGGCCTTGAAGATGCGCGAGGGAGAGAAGTCGCAATCGTTCACCGCATCGGGGTTCGGGCCCCAGGCGGGATCGGAGAAGCAGGCATCCTCGCCCGGCGGCAGGTCGACGAATTTCACGTCATAGGCCGACATCGCCCAATGCGGCTGCCAGAAGGTGATCAGCAGCGGCGTCTTGCGTTCGGTCGCAGCGCGCAGCTCAACGATCAGCGCTGCCTCAGAGCCCGCTGGCACGGCCTTGAATGGCAGCGCCAGGCCGGTCATGCGGTCGGCGCCCGGGGTGCCCCAGTCGGCCGGATAATCAACCAGGCGGCCTTCGGGCAGGGTTTCGGCGGTGGCGAATTGCGCGGCGCAGTCCTTCAGCGCCTCCCAGGCCGGCAGGCCGGGGCAGATCTCGGCCACATGCGCCGGATAGGCGATGCCTTCGCGGGCGTTCAGCTCCAGATCGCCAAGCTCGACGACGGTGCCTTCCTCGACCTTCTTGGCGTATTCGTCGGACACGTTGGAAGACCAGATTTCCAGCGTCGCGTGGATGTCGCCATCGGCAATTGCCTGGAACTGGTTCATCATCCCGGCAGAGACATATTCAACGTCGTAGCCCGCGGCCTTGAGCATCTCGCCTGCGATGTGGGTGGTCACATGCTGGCCGGTCCATTCATTCACCGCCAGCTTGATCGGCTTGCCGGTGTCGCCCAGTTCGGCGGCGGAGGCGATGCCCGCGGCAACCGTCATTGTTGCGGCGCCCAGCGCCAGCGCATATCCCTTGAAGTTCATCTCAATACTCCCTGTCGTTGTGCTTGCGCGGCCTGTTTTCCGGCCTGGCGCGTCTTTTGGAACCCGGCGGTTCATGGCGCCTGCCCGGCCTTGCGGCCAGTGTTGTTATTTGCGGCAGGCACCCATGACCCAAGTGTGGCCGGGGATAATGCAAGTATTGGAACATATTACGACAGTTTGTCGAGTGAATGCGGCACAAAAGGCGAAATATTTTGATTGACGGTTTAAGATTTTGTGCAAACAGACAAGTTCTGGAATCACCCGCTCCCGCCCCGCCAGGGGCTGCGCGGCGGCGCCGGCAGCTGCAGGCCGCCTGCCGCGAATAAGAAAGCGCCCCCGCATTGCGGAGGCGCCGGTTCGGAATACTGCACGGATTTCCGGGGTCAGGAGCGGCCCTTGCCGGTGGCCTCCTCGACGACCGGCATCCATTTGGCGCGGTTCACTGCCAGCCAGCCGCGGGCGGCGCCCCGCGGGGTTTCGCCGCGGACATCGACCAGCCCGATCAGCGGCTGCTGATCCCAGATGCTCAGCTGGTAGTTCTTCAGGATTTCATAAGCGGCAGGCCAGCGGTCCTTGAGCCCCGGCCAGCTCGCCTTGACCACGCCGCCGCGGTAGAAATCGCAGTCGCCGGTGGCCTTGGGGTTCGGCCCCCAGGACGGATCAGTGTAACAGGCGGGCTCCGGCTTGGGCAGGCGCACGAACTGCAGCGCATAAGAGGACATTGCCCAGTGCGGCGCCCAGAAGGTGGAGATCACCGGACGCTTCTCGCGGTAGGCCGTCTGGAAGGCCTCGATCATCGCCGCCTCGGACTCGGCCGCGACCACGTCGAACGGCAGCTCCAGCGCACGGATCCGGTCGGCGCCGGGCGAGCCCCAGGATTCCGGGTAGGCCAGGTAGATGCCGCGCTTGCCCTTGCCGTCCTCTGAGAAAATGCCGGCGCAGTCGCGCAGCGCCTCCCAGTTGGGCAGGCCGGGGCACATCTGCGCCACGTAAGGCGGAAACACCACGCCGTTGCGCGCGTCCAGCCCCATGTCGCCCAGGTTTTCCAGCCGCCCTTCATCCACCAGATCGAAATATTCTGCAGGGTCGCTGCTGGTCCAGATCTCCACCATCGCATGCACGTCGCCGGTGGCGATTTCACCGTACAGGTCGTTCAGGTCCGCCTCGACATATTCGACGGTATAGCCCGCCTCCTCCAGCATGCCGCCGGCGATGTAGGTCGACAGGTGTTGGCCCGTCCAGTTGTTCAGCGACAGACGGATCGGTGTACCGGCATCCCCCATATCAGCTGCTTCGGCGGCCCCCGAAACCGCCAGCGCCGCCAATGCCGCGGCAAAAACATTGAATTTCATTGGCGCAACTCCCGTACTGCCAGTCGTCCCACGCGCCGCGCCTCGGCGCAGCTCCGGGACCCGGGATAGCAGGCGGGAGTTGACAAAGATTAACGCCGCCCCGGAACCGCAGCCCGGCCGGACAGGAAAAAACCTAAAACTTGCGCAAAGCGCGCTGGCTTTGCTCAGGCGGCCTTGCGGGCCACCAGCAGCACAGGATCATAGGTCAGCGGCAGAATGCCGTTGCGGCCGAAACGCGCGCGGTAGGCCTCTTCGAACTCCCGCAGACGCCGGCGGCTCCAGTTTTGCTGGGCATGGCCGTTCACACCGGTCTGGCGCAGGTGCTTCAGCAAGTGCATAGCAGAGCTGAACTCCAGCACCACCGGGCGCTGTGTAATCTGAAGGATTTCCATGCCGTGCGGCAGGACCGCCGGCCATTCATCCGCGTCCAGATAGCTGGGGGCCGCAGCGGCGGAACCCAGCGCCGCAAGCTCGCGGAACTGGCCGCGGCCGAAGCCTGAGAGCGCCAGCCAGCCGCCCGGTTTCAGATGCGCTGCCAGCCGCGCGGCCAAGCCGGCCAAATCCGGGATCCACTGCACGGTAGAGGCAGAGGCGATCAGATCCAGCTCTTGCGGCAGCGGCAGGATTTCGATCGGGCCGCCCGCGAACCGGGCCTGCGCCGGGGCTGTGCCATCCAGCGCCTGCAGCACCTGTGCGGCTTCCGGCACCAGGTCATTCAGGATCAGGCTGTCCGCCTGGAACCGCTGCAGCAGCTGCCGCGTCAGATGGCCGGTGCCGCACCCGAACTCCAGGACGCTGGCGAAGCGCCGCGGCGCGCCTTGCTGCTGCAGCATCGCGGCCAGCTGGCCGGCAATATCCGCCTGCACGGAGGCCGAGCCGTGATAACTCTCCAGCCCGCGCCGAAAACTCTGGCGCACGCGGGACTGATCCAGATGCGGGGGCTGCATATCCTTCATCAGAACAGCTCCTCCCACTGGGCAAACCGGTCAAACGGCGCATGCGGCGCATCCAGATGCGACACGTTCTGCCCGGCCCAGGCGCGGGCCAGATTGGCGGGCGGAAAAATCTTGTCGCCGGAGCTGATCCAGACCCGGCTGAACCGCATCTGCGGCGCGTCTCCGCGGCGCTCAACCGCCAGCAGCTCGGCCCGCCGCGCCTCCACGTCCAGCGCCTCGGCCTCTTGCGGGGCGCCGAACACGCGGGCCAGGAACTGCTGATAGCTTTCCAGGCTCAGGGTCTCCACGGTGCGGCGGAACACGGCGGGCGGAATGCCCGCGCTGCGGTTCACCGGCTGCAGGCTGCCGTTTACTGCCACTTTGCGGGCAAAGGGGTCGGGGCGTCCCTGCTGCCAATGGGCATATGAGGCGACGCCGAACGACCAGGCCAGCAGGCTGACCCGCCCGTAACCGGACAGATCCGGCAGCTCCGCGTCCAGACGCGTGTAATCACTGGCAAACAGGATGTCCTGCGGGCCATCCAGGTGCCAGAACACCTCCGGCCCCACAGCCCAGCCGCCGAAGACCACGATGGCCTCGGCTGCACTGTCCTGTTTGAGCCAGCGGAACTCCATGTTCTACAGCTCCCGCGCCAGCCGCAGCATGCCTGCGGTGATTTCGCTCAGCTGCTCCGGCGCCGTGATGAAGGGCGGCATGGTGTAGATGTTGGTGCCGAACGGGCGCAGGAACACGCCCATGTCATGCGCCCGGGCATGCGCCTCGTCGGCTGAGACGCGGTGCTTCATCTCTATGACGCCGATGGCGCCCAGCACCCGCACGTCCGCCACATTCGGCAGATCGCGCGCCGGGGCCAGTTCGGCCTGCATCTGTTCGCCGATTGCCGCCACCGTGCCGCGCCAGTCCTGCCCCGTGAGCAGGTCCAGCGACGCCTTGGCCGCGGCACAGGCCAGCGGGTTGCCCATATAGGTCGGCCCGTGCATGAACAGCCCGGGGTTGCCGCCGCCGATGCCTTCCGCCACGCGGTCGTTGGTCATGGTGCAGGCGAAAGAGATATGGCCGCCGGTCAGCCCCTTGCCGAGGCAGATGATGTCCGGCTCGACACTGCAGAAATTGGTTGCGAACAGCTCGCCTGTGCGGCCGAAGCCGGTGGCGATCTCGTCGAAGATCAGGAGGATGCCCAGCTCATCGCACAAGCGCCGTGCCTGATTGAGATATTCGGGGTGATAGAAATACATCCCGCCGGTGCCCTGCACCACGGGCTCCAGGATGAAGGCGGCGATCCTCTCGGCGTTGGCCTCCAGCACTGCCCGCAGCTCGCCCAGGCCGTTCTGCGCCGGGTCGTCATTCCAGTCCTGATGAATGCGGATCGGCGGGCGGGAGACGAAGTGCTGCACGCTCAGCGCGCCCTGGAACAGGTGGTGCATGCCGGTATCCGGGTCGCAGACGCTCATCGCCTTCCAGGTGTCGCCGTGATAGCCGGAGCGGATGGTGGCAAATTCCTTGCGCCCCGCCTGGCCGATAGCGTGCTGGTATTGCACCGCCATCTTCATCGCCACCTCCACCGAGACCGATCCAGAGTCGCAATAGAAGATGCGGGTAAGGCTTTCGGGCGTGATCTCCAAGAGCTTGCGGCCCAGGTCGATGGCCGGGTCATGGGTCAGCCCGCCGAACATCACATGCGGCAGGGTGTCGAGCTGGTCGTGGATTGCCTTGGTGATCGCCGGGTTCTTGTGGCCGTGCATCATGCACCACCAGGACGACATGGCGTCGATCAGCCGGGTGCCGTCGTCCAGGGTGATGTACATACCTTCGCTTTCCTTCACCACGAAGGTCGGGCCGGGCTTGGCGACATTGGTGTAGGGATGCCAGAGATGCTGCTGGTCAAACTCCAGCTGGGTGAGGTCTGCGGCACTCATGCCAGCGCCTCCTTGATCAGATCCACCCGGATGCTGGCCTGAAAGGCCACGGCCAGCGCGTCAGAGGTCAGCTCGCCCAGCACCGGCAGCCGCCCCAGGTGCGCCGCCTGGCCGAATTGGCAGATGGTTTCCTCCACCGCCGGTTCCGCGTCACCGATGAAGGCCACGCCGACCACCGGGCAGCCCGCATCGCGCAGCGCTTTCAGCGACAGCAGCGTGTGGTTGATCGTGCCCAGCTGGGTCCGGGCGCAGAGGATCACCGGCGCGCCCCAGCGGGCAAACAGATCGAGATACAGCACCTTGCGGTTCAGCGGCACCATCAGCCCGCCTGCGCCTTCGGCCACCAGCACGCCGTCAACCTCGGGCAAGGGCAGCGCATCCGGGTCGATCTCCACGCCTTCGGCCTCTGCCGACAGATGCGGCGAGGCGGGCAGCTGCAGCAGATAGCCTTCCGGCAGCGCCGGGCGGCCCGACAGGCGGGCCACGGTCTGGCTGTCGGTCTCGTCCTCCAGCCCCGATTGCACCGGCTTCCAATAGGTGGCGCCCAGCGCCTGCACCAGGCCGGCCGAGAAGATGGTCTTGCCGATGCCGGTATCGGTTCCGGTCACGATCAGCGCGTTCATGGGGTTGTCTCCATTTCCCGGGCGAGGTCTTCGAACATCTGGGTGATGACCTCTGCCCCCGTGTTCAACGTGATCGACAGCCGCAGCCGCGAGGTGCCGCGCGGCACTGTCGGCGGGCGGATGCCGCGGATGTCATAACCATGGCCTTGCATCCGCGAAGCCAGCGCCATGGTGCGCTTGTCATCGCCGATCACCACCGGCAGGATCTGGCTTTGGAACCCTTCCAGCCCGCACAGGCGCTTGGCCTCGCCTTGCGCATGGGTAATTCCCTGCCACGCCTGTTCGCGGCGGCCCGGGTTCTGCTGAAGTTCCTGCAAGGCCGCCCGCACCAGCGCCGCGTTCAGCGGCGACGGCGCGGTGGCAAAGATGAACCCGCGCGCCTTGTTGATCAGCGTCTCGATCAGCACCCGCTGACCGCAGATCAACGCGCCCGAGGCGCCCAGCGCCTTGCCGCAGGTGTGTAAGGAAAGAACGTTGGGGCGGCGGGCGATTTCATGCGCCAGCCCGCAGCCCAGGTCGCCGAACACGCCGGAAGAATGCGCCTCATCCACCACCAGCACGGCGCCCTCTGCATCCGCCAGCGCCAACAGCGCCTCCAGCGGGGCGAGGTCTCCATCCATGGAGTAGACCGCCTCAACCGCGATCCAGACCTGGCCTGAACCGCCTGACGAGCGCCAGTCCTTCAGCACCCGTGCCGCGTCCTCCGCATCGCTGTGTGCAAAGCTGCGGGTCTCTGCCCGGCCCAGCCGCATCCCGTCATGGGTGCTGGCATGGATCAGCGCATCATAGAGCACCAGATCGCCCTGCTGCGGCAGGGTGGAGAAGATCGCCTGATTGGCGTTGAAACCGCCACCCATGAACAACGCGGCCTCAGTGCCGAAGAATTCAGCCGCCTCAGCTTCCAGACGCTGGTGTTCCGCGTCATTGCCGCGCAAGAGGCGCGAGCCGCCCGCCCCCACCGGCACCCCGCGCGCCAGCGCGTCTGCGGCGGCCGCGCGCAGCACATCGCTGCCCGCCAGCCCGAGGTAGTCGTTGGAGGCAAAGTCATACCCGTCCCGCGGCATCAGCTGCCGGTAGCGCCCGCGCGTGCGCAGCGCTTCCAGCGATTTCTCATGCCTCGGGAAGGCGCCCGCCATTAGCGGCTGCCGTCGCAGCCTGCCGCCATCGCGGTGATGCCCAGACGGTCGAACAGCTGCTGGTCCTTGTCCTCTTCGGGGTTGTCCGCGGTCAGCAGCGTGTCGCCCACAAAGATCGAGTTGGCACCGGCAAAGAAGCACATCGCCTGCATCTCGTCCGACATATCTGTGCGGCCCGCGGACAGGCGCACATGCGATTTCGGCATTAGGATGCGGGCCAGCGCCACGGAACGCACGAATTCGATCGGGTCCAGCTTCTCGACATTGGCCAGCGGCGTGTCGGCGATCGGGATCAGCATGTTGACCGGCACCGAATCCGGATGCACCTCCAGCGTGGCCAGCGCCAGCATCATGTCGATACGGTCGAGCTGCTTTTCCCCCATGCCGACGATGCCGCCGGAGCAGACCTTGATGCCCGCTTCGCGCACCCGGTTCAGGGTGTCGATACGGTCGGCAAAGGTGCGGGTGGTGATGATTTCGGAGTAGTAGCGCTCCGAGGTGTCGATGTTGTGATTGTAGTAGTCGAGACCGGCATCGCGCAGGCGGAACACCTGTTCCTCGTCCAGCATGCCCAGGGTCATGCAGGTTTCCATGCCCAGGTCCTTGACGCCCTGCACCATCGCCTCCAGCGCCGCCATGTCGCGGTCCTTGGGCGAGCGCCAGGCGGCGCCCATGCAGTAACGGGTGGCGCCGCCTTCCTTGGCTTTTTTGGCCTCGGCGATCACCCGCTGCACCTCGATCAGCTTGGAGGCCGAGAGCTGCGCGCCGTTGCGGGCCGACTGGGAGCAATAGGCGCAGTCCTCGGCACAGCCGCCGGTCTTGATGCTGAGGAGCTTGGATTTCTGCACCTGGTTGGGGTCGAAATACTGCCGGTGCACGGTATGCGCCTGAAACAGCAAGTCCATGAAAGGTTTGTTATAAATCGCTTCCGCTTCCTCGCGGGTCCAGTCGGTGCGGATGGGTGCAGCGTCCAGCATGCTGTCTCCTGTTCTCTATACCTGTTGGCCATGCGCGGATGGCGCTTCCGGTTTTTATAGATAATTTTGCAGCCCCCGATCAAGCATCAAAGCTGCGCTGCAGCGATTTGCCCCAATACCGCGCCAATAAGGCCAATACAGAATTGATATTAATACCAAAAAATAATCTACAAAGATTCCGGTTGACGCAAACCCCGCACCTCCCCTAGCCCTATAGGCACGCAGGGGAGTCCCGCCCAAGGGACTGAGAGGCGTCATGGTACGGGGCATCCCGGACCGGCGGCGCGACCCTTTGAACCTGACCCAGTTGATACTGGCGTAGGAAGCTAGAAGCATGGCGCGGCGCCCCCGGCGGCAACCCGTGTTTCGAACAGGCAGCATGCGTGCACCGGCCGTACACCGGCTGTACACCCCCCCTGCCCGTTTTCCTCCGTCCCGGCTCAATTGGTGTTTTTGAACCGAAGGCCCGGAGGAACACCAGATGAACGTCCCCAACCCCAAGATCACCACGGGCGCATTGCCCGCATCGCGCAAGATCTACGTCAGCGGCGAGGTCCATGAGGACATCCGCGTGCCGATGCGCGAGATCTCCACCCACCCCACCGCGGGCGAGGCGCCGCTGCCGGTCTATGACAGCTCCGGCCCCTATACCGACCCGGATGTGCTGACCGACATCCGCCAGGGCCTGCCGCAGCTGCGCCGCCAGTGGATCGAGGCGCGGGGCGATGTCGAGAGCTACCAGGGCCGCGACGTGAAGCCGGAGGACAACGGGTTTGTCGAAGGCGACCGTCTGACGCCGGAGTTCCCGGTGAAGCCCGCCCCGTTGCGCGGCAAGGACGGCAAGGCGCCGACCCAGCTGGCCTATGCACGTGCGGGCATCATCACGCCGGAGATGGAGTTCGTGGCGATCCGCGAAAACCAGCTGCGCGAGCTGTCGCCCTGCCACGCGAACCGCGACGGCAATGACTTCGGCGCCAATATCCCCGACTACGTCACGCCGGAATTCGTACGCCAGGAAATCGCTGCAGGCCGTGCCATCATCCCCGCCAACATCAACCACCCGGAAATCGAGCCGATGATCATCGGCCGCAATTTCAAGGTGAAGATCAACGCCAATATGGGCACCAGCGCCGTGACCTCCTCGATGGAGGAAGAGGTCGACAAGCTGGTCTGGGCGATCCGCTGGGGCGCCGACACGGTGATGGACCTGTCCACCGGCCGCAACATCCACAACACCCGCGAATGGATCGTGCGCAACTCCCCCGTGCCGATCGGCACAGTGCCGATCTACCAGGCGCTGGAGAAGGTGAACGGCATCGCCGAGGACCTGACCTGGGAAGTGTTCCGCGACACGCTGATCGAGCAGGCGGAACAGGGCGTCGACTACTTCACCATCCATGCGGGCGTGCGTTTGCATATGGTGCCGATGACGGTGAACCGGGTGACGGGGATCGTCTCGCGCGGCGGGTCGATCATGGCCAAGTGGTGCCTGCATCACCACAAGGAGAGCTTCCTCTATGAACATTTTGAGGAAATCTGCGACATCTGCCGCCAGTATGATGTGAGCTTCTCTTTGGGCGACGGGCTGCGGCCGGGCTCCATTGCGGACGCCAATGACGAGGCGCAGTTTGCCGAGCTGGAAACCCTGGGTGAGCTGACCAAGATCGCCTGGGCCAAGGACTGCCAGGTGATGATCGAAGGGCCGGGCCATGTCGCCATGCACAAGATCAAGGAGAACATGGACAAGCAGCTGGAGTGCTGCCACGAGGCGCCGTTCTACACCCTTGGGCCGCTGACCACCGATATTGCGCCGGGCTATGACCACATCACCAGCGGCATCGGCGCGGCGATGATCGGCTGGTTCGGCTGCGCGATGCTGTGCTACGTGACGCCCAAGGAGCACCTAGGCCTGCCCGACCGCGACGACGTCAAGACCGGGGTGATCACCTACAAGATCGCGGCCCATGCCGCCGACCTCGCCAAGGGGCTGCCGGGGGCGCAGCGCCGCGACGATGCCCTCAGCCGCGCCCGGTTCGAATTCCGCTGGGAAGATCAGTTCAACCTGTCGCTGGACCCCGACACCGCGCGCGAATTTCACGACCAGACCCTGCCGAAACAGGCCCATAAGGTCGCCCATTTCTGCTCCATGTGCGGGCCGAAGTTCTGCTCCATGCGGATCAGCCACGACATCCGCTCCGAGGCGCAGAAGGAAGGCATGGAGGCAATGGCCGCCAAGTTCCGCGAGGGCGGCGAGCTGTATGTGCCTGCCGCCGAGGCTGCGGAGCCGGCGGAATGATCACCATCGCAGGGGCCGGCGTGGCCGGCCTCGCCAGCGCCTATGAGCTTGCCCGCCGGGGGCTGGCGGTGACCATCTACGAGGCCGGGGATGCGCCGGACAACAACCCTTGCTCCTGGTTCGCGGGCGGCATGCTCGCGCCCTGGTGCGAGGGCGAAACCGCCGATCCGCAGGTGGTTCGGCTGGGCGCCGGGGCCATCGCCTGGTGGCAGCAGGTGACCGAAGTGGTGAAACGCGGCACGCTGGTCGTGGCGCCGCCGCGCGACACCGCCGAGCTCACCCGCTTTGCCCGCCGCACTGAAAGCCACCGCGCAGTGGGCGCAGCTGAGATCGCGGCGCTGGAGCCGGCCCTTGCCGGGCGGTTCCAACAGGGGCTGTTCTTTGCGGAGGAAGCCCATCTCGACCCGCGCCGGGCACTGCGCGACCTTACCCGTGCAGTGCAGGATCTTGGGGTCCAGATCCGCTATGGCACCCCTGCCCCGGAACAGGTGGACGTCGATTGCCGCGGCATGGCAGCCAGCCTGCCGGGCCTGCGCCCGGTGCGCGGCGAAATGGCGGTGATCGAGGCGCCGGACATCGGGATCACCCGCACCATCCGCCTGCTGCATCCGCGCATTCCCGTCTACCTGGTGCCGCGCGGGGACGGCATCTACATGATCGGTGCCACCATGATCGAAAGCAGCTCCTGGCGGCCCATCACCGTGCGTTCGCTGCTGGAACTGCTGGGCGCCGCGTTTGCCCTGCACCCCGGGCTGGGCGAGGCCAGCGTGATCGAGACCGGTACCGGCCTGCGCCCGGCCTTTGCCGACAATGTGCCGCGGCTCAGCCACCGCGGCGACACCACCCATGTGAACGGCCTTTACCGCCACGGCTTCCTTCTGGCCCCAGCACTGGCCAAGGAACTTGCCGCCCAATTTTGTCAGGACCATAGCCATGCAGATCATTGTGAACGCCAAACCGCATGAGGTTGCGGGCGGCACCGTGGAGGCCGCACTGCAGGAACTGGGGTTTGCCAGCCCTGCGGTTGCCACCGCGCTGAACGGCAGCTTTGTGGCCCGCAGCCAGCGGGCGGTGACGCAGCTGGCCGAAGGCGACCAGCTGGAAGTGCTCGCCCCGATGCAGGGAGGCTGAGATGAGGGTTTACGGAAGTGAAATCACCTCGCGCCTGCTTTTGGGCACCGCGCAATACCCCTCACCCGCCGTTCTGGCGGAGGCGGTGAAATCCAGCGGCACGGAGATCCTCACCGTTTCCCTGCGCCGCGAGACCGCCGATGGCTCGGGTGCGGGCTTCTGGCAGGGGCTGCGGGAAACCGGCTGCCGCATCCTGCCCAATACGGCCGGCTGCCATTCGGTGCAGGAGGCCGTGACCACCGCCCAAATGGCGCGGGAGTTGTTCGATACGCCCTGGATCAAGCTGGAGGTGATCGGCCATTCCGACACGCTGCAGCCGGATGTGTTCGGGCTGGTGGAGGCGGCGCGCATCCTGTGCGGCGAGGGGTTCCAGGTGTTCCCCTATACCACCGATGATCTGGTGGTCGGGGCGAAGCTCTTGGAGGCGGGCTGCGAAGTGCTGATGCCCTGGGGCGCGCCGATCGGCTCCGGCCAGGGCCTGCGCAACCCGGATGCCTTGCGCGCGATGCGGGCGCATTTTCCGGATGTCCCGCTGATTGTGGACGCCGGCATCGGGCGCCCTTCGGACGCGGCCCAGGCGATGGAGCTGGGCATGGACGCGGTGCTGCTGAACACTGCCGTGGCCAAGGCCGGCGACCCTGCCGGGATGGCCCGGGCAATGGCGCTGGCGGTTGAGGCAGGCCGTGCCGGCTTTGCTGCCGATCCGATGGAGCGGCGCGACATGGCGGTGCCCTCAACCCCGGTTCTGGGAATGGCGGAGTTTGCATGATGGAACGGTTTTATTTGATTGCCGGTCATGTCGGCCGTCTGGAGCTGCTGGTTCCTCAAGGCGCCAAACTGGTGCAGCTGCGCATCAAGGACCAGCCGGAGGCCGAGGTGCGCCGCCAGATCGCCCGGGCGCGGGATTTCTGCGCGGTGCATGATGCGCAGCTGGTGGTCAATGACTATTGGCAGGCGGCGCTGGATCTGAACTGCGGCTTTGTGCACCTGGGGCAGGAGGACATGGACAGTGCCGACTTTGCCGCGCTGCGCCGCAAGGGGGTCCGCTTTGGCCTGTCGACCCATGACGAGGCGGAGCTGGACCGCGCCTTGTCCCTTGGGCCGGAGTATGTGGCGCTGGGTCCGGTCTATCCGACGCTCCTGAAGAAGATGAAATGGGGGCCGCAGGGGCTGGAGCGGGTGACGCGCTGGAAGCAAATGGCAGGCGATGTGCCGCTGGTGGCCATCGGCGGGCTGACGCCGGAGCGGCTGCCGGGGGTCTTTGCAGCGGGCGCCGACAGCGCTGCGGTGGTGACAGACATCCAGATAGCCGATGATCCTGAGGCCCGCACCCGCGAATGGGTGGAGGCTTGCCGGATCCGGGAGGACGCATGAGCCGCTATGCGCGCCAGATGATCCTGCCGGAGGTCGGTGCAGAGGGCCAGGCACGCCTCGCCCGCGCCCATGTGCTGGTGGTAGGCGCCGGGGGGCTTGGCTGTCCGGTGCTGCAATACCTGGGCGGCGCGGGTGTCGGGCGGATCACGGTGATGGATGGCGACGTGGTGGAGGAGAGCAACCTGCACCGGCAGGTGCTCTATTCCACCGCAGACATCGGTTTGCCCAAGGCGGAGGCGGCCCGGCAGCACCTGCTGGCGGCCAATCCGGACCTACAGGTCACAGCGCAGGCCCGGCGCCTTGACGCAGCTAACGCGGAGCAGATTGTGGCGGACGCCGATCTGGTGGTAGATGCGGCGGACAGTTTTGCGGTAACTTATATCCTCTCGGACGAGTGCCTGAGGCAGGGCAAGGCGCTGATTTCGGCCTCTGCGCTTGGGCAGTCGGGCTATGCCGGGGGCTTCTGCGGCGGCGCGCCGTCGCTGCGGGCGGTGTTCCCGGACCTGCCCGCACAGGCCGCAACCTGCGCAACCGCCGGTGTGATGGGGCCTGTGGTGGGCATGGTCGGCGCCCTGCAGGCGCAACTGGCGCTGAAGGCGCTGCTGGATCACCGGCCCTCGCCACTGGGGCAGCTGTTTGTTTTCCGGCTGGAGGATTTGCAGGTTAGTTCCTTCCGCTTTGACGAAGCCGAGGAGCCGGAGGGTGCCCTGCCATTCATCGCTGCCAGCCACATCACGGCCCAGGACACGGTGATCGAGCTGCGTGACACCACGGAGGCGCCTGAGTTGCCGGTGCCGCAGGCCCTGCGGATCGCCCGCGCGGATCTGCCCGCCGCGGGTCTGCCGCGCGAAGGGCGGGTCGTGCTGTGCTGCCGCAGCGGGCTGCGGGCCTGGGGCGCGGCGCAGGATCTGCGGCAAGCGGGGTACAGCGATCTGGCCCTGCTCGCCGCAGGGAACAGCGCATGACGGTGATCCTGGCCATTGGCGGCACCGACAGCAGCGGCGGTGCGGGGCTGACACGGGATACGGCAATGGCCGCAGAGCTGGCCGTTACGGTCCGTCCGGTGGTGACAGCCGTCACCGTGCAGACAGATGCGGCGGTTCTGGGTGTTCACCCCTGCCCGCCCACGGCTGTGGCAGAACAGGTCCACGCTGCCCTGGCAACAGCCCCGGCGCCGGGAGCCGTCAAGATCGGCATGCTTGGCTCTGCTGAGGCGGCAGAGGCTGTGGGCCTTGCCCTGCCAGCCGGGCTGCCCATTGTGCTGGACCCGGTTCTGAAGGCCAGTTCCGGCGGCACGCTGATGGACGCGGACGGGTTTGGCACCTTGCTGCGCCGCGCGGCGCTGGTCACGCCCAATCTGGCGGAGCTGGAAGTGCTGGCAGGCGTCGGCGGCTCAATTGAAGTGAAGGCTGCGGCGCTGCTGGCCCAAGGCGTGCAGGCTGTGCTGGTCAAGGGCGGGCACGGAACCGGCACCGAGTGCACCGACCTGCTGTTCACACAGGACGGCGCTGTCATTCCCCTTGCGGCGCAGCGGCTGCCGGTTTCAAAACGCGGCACTGGATGCAGCCTTGCCACCGCCGCCGCCTGCCATCTGGCGCAGGGCGCCGCTCTGCCGGATGCTTGCAGCAAGGCCAAAGATGCCGTGCACCGCTGGCTGCGCCGCTGACCGCGGCAAGGTCGCTGGCAGGCGGTTTTCAGGCCGGTTTCAGGACGGAGCTGAGCGGGCAGGCTCCCTAGGGTCGCGGCAGCACCGCTGCCACCTCGACCCGGAGACCCGCCGCATGACCGATATCACCGCGCTCACCGCCGAATCGATGGCCGCCAAGCTGCGTGCGCGGGAGCTAAGCGCGCGGGAGGTGCTGGCGGCCCACAAGGCGCAGACCGAGGCGCGGGAGGGCACGGTTAACGCTTTCATCACACTGGATTGGGCAGCGGCTGAGGCGCGGGCTGCGGAGCTGGATGCGATGGCCGCACGCGGGGAATTTGCCGGGCCGCTGCATGGGCTGCCAGTAGCCATCAAGGATTGCTTCGAAACCGAGGGCCTGCGCACCACCTGGGGCTCGCGGAGCTTTGAATCACATGTGCCGGATCACGACGCGCTGCATGTGGCCCGGCTGCGCGCAGCCGGTGCGGTGATTACCGGCAAGACCAATACACCAGAGTTCACGCTGTCCGGCCAGACAACCAATCTGGTCGCGGGCACCACCCGCAACCCGCTGGCCCCCCAGAAATCGGTAGCAGGCAGTTCCGGCGGCGCGGCGGCAGCGCTGGCGGCAGGCATGGCGGCGCTGGCCGATGGTTCCGACCTTGGCGGCAGCACCCGCACGCCCGCCGCCTGGTGCGGCGTCGTGGGGATGCGCCCGACCTCCGGCCTGATCCCCTATGGCCCGAACCCGGCGCCCTTTGACGGGCTGTCGGTGCCGGGGTCGATGGCGCGGACAGTGCGGGACCTGGTGCTGATGCTGGAGGTGATGCAGGGCAATGCGGCCTGCCAGCCGCTGGGCTTCTGGCAGGCGCTGCCGCGGCTGGCGGACCTGGAACAGCCTCCTGCCCCGCGTTCTGGCCGGGTGGCGCTGTCGCTAGCGCCGTTCGGGGCCAGCGTGGAGCGGTCGGTGCTGGCCGCGATTGCCCCGGTTGAAAGGCTTTGCCAGGACATGGGCTGGCAAGTGGCAGAAGACGCACCGCCGCTGGAGCCGCTCATGGCGCATGGCGATATCATCCGCGGCCAATGCGCGCTTCAGATCCGTGCGGCGCTGGCGCCGGACATGGCGCTGGCTGGCGAAAGCTACCGCACCGCCTGTGCCCAGGCCGAAGGGCGCGGCCTGACGGAGCTGATTGCCTATCAGACAACCCGCGCCCGGGTCTGGACGGACGTAACCGCATTCTTTGAACGCTATGACTTCGCCCTCTGGCCCACCGCCACAGGCATGCCGTTTTCCGCGGACCTGCGCGACGGAGAGATCACCGAGGACTGGTGCACGGTGACGCTGACGCCGCCGATGGAGCTGCCCTCAATCTCGATCCCCTTTGGTCAATCCGCTGACGGGATGCCGGCCGGGCTGCATATCACCGGGCCGAAAGGATCGGATGCGCGGCTGCTGCAGTTTGCCCGCGGCATCGAGCGGGCGCTTCAGGGCTGACCCGCCTCAGCGCATCCAGAAGCCTTCTGATTTGATCCGGTTGCGGATCGCCTGCTCGCGCCGGGGCAGGTTTTCGCGGTCGAACAGCGCCCGCACTTTCTCGCCGCGGCCCTGGTAGACCATGCGCTTGATCGGCTCGTAGCCCTTCAGCACCTTCTTGATCCGGTTCGGCGCGGCAACCTCGTGCAGCACCTCCACCACCCGGTCGCTTTCGCGCGCATAAAGCAGCGGGAACAACCGGTAATGGCAGCTGGTTTCGCCGTCGAGATAGCCTGCCGGAAGCGCATCCCGGCCGCCGCCGAAGGAATGGATCACCAGGGGCAGCACGATCTGGTCCAGCCAGGGGTCCAGGCTTTGGCCCGCCAGTTCCGGCGGCGGGTCGTTCCGGACCGATTGCGCATAGACCAGGAACCGCTTGCCGAAGGCCCGCGGGCAGGCGCCATAGAAGAAGCCCGCATTGAAGTAGAGGTAGCGCTTCCAGTATTCATCCGGCTGGCTGAAGTCGAGGCTGGCCTGGAAATCGAGGCCGAAGCGGGAATACAGCGCCTGCCAGATCCCGGCGTAGCCCGGCCCGTAAAGCGTCGGCTTGGGCCAGGTGCCCTCCACCCTGAGGGACGCCGAGGGGCGGGAGAAATCAAACGGAACCTCCGCCAGTTCGCCGGTGATCAGCGTGTCGGTGTCAAAGAACACAAACCGCTCGCCCTGCGGCAGCGCCTGCAGCGCTTCGATCTTGTTGCCATAGGGGTAAGCCGCCCCGAACACCGTGCTGTCGAACGGCAGGATCTCCGCGCCCAGATCCGCAAGCGCCTGCAGGACATCCTGATTGCGGATGCCGGGGTCCTTGTCCCACAGCGGGCCCGGCTGCGGCACCGCCACAAACAGGCGGCCGGCAAACCCCGGGGAACACTGGCGCAGCGACGCGGCAAACAGCAGCGCCTCGTACTGCAGCCGGCCAGATTGGCCGACAACCATCACGTTGAAGGGGGCATTTGCCATTGTTTTCCCCGTTTTCCGTCTCTGCCGGGCGGTTAGGACTGCTGTTAAGGGTGCGGGCAGACCTGCCTGCTACGGTAGCTATAAGCCGGCAGGATGCCGCGCAACAGGCCATTGGGACATTCGGGCGGCCCTGTGACGCATAGGGCGCCGCAAGCGGAGACAGATTATGATTGATGTGATCCTGGCGATCATCGCGGCTGCGGCGCAGCCCGGGGCGGACAGCAGCGCACCGGAAGCCGCGGCGGCGGCACCCGAACCAGCACCTGCGCAAACCGCACTGGCGGCAGAGCCGCAGGAGGCCACCGGCCGCTTCACCACCGCGCTGGAAGTGAAGCCGATCCTGGCCGCCACCCACGGCAACTGGATCCACGTGCGCGAATTCGACGGCCAGGACCTGCTCTATGTGACCCATCTGTGGTCCTGGCGCTGCGGCCTGGCGCAGGTCAAGCTGGGGGTGAACGGACAGGCGCCGGAAATCTGGCCGCTGCCGGACTGCCACCTGGAGGAAGGCTTTCCCAACATGATCAAGGAAGAAGACGGCCTGCCCTACCGCAGCTATCCGCTGGGCTCGATCCAGCAGGTTTCTGTCGAGGTGACCTATGACGACCTGAGCCGCGAAAGCCTGACCTTCGGTCGCAACGGCCAGCCCCTGCAGTGAGCCTGACCGGCCCCCGGATCCGGCCCGAGGCTGGCGGCTGAAGTTGCCGGAAACTTCGCCGCAATGCCGCGCAAGCATATCCGGGACCAGCCCCTTTGGGCACCGGCCATTTGCGCGGCGGCCACGCGTGCCAGCCAGCCTGTTCCTTTGCTGAAAAAGACCTCTTGCGAGGGACCCGCGAAGGATGCTAAGCGCGGTTCCACAGCTAAGTGCCCCTATAGCTCAGCTGGTAGAGCAACTGATTTGTAATCAGTAGGTCCGCGGTTCGAGTCCGTGTGGGGGCACCACTACTTCAGCTAAAGCATTGGTTTTACTCCAGCTTTTTGCACATGCAAGGAGCCGTAGACCATGTCGGAGACCATTTCGCCTGCGTTCACTTTCGTGAAGGATGGCGTCTTCTACTTCAGCCGCCGCATCCCCTAAGCCCCCAAATGTCAGGGCCCCATCCGCGCCTCGCGCGCAGAGACACTCCAATACCCGGCTTTCGCAACCCGGAGAGCGCAGGCGCCGCAAGGCGGCGGGCGGCGGGCGGCAGGGTTTCGCTGCGGCATTCGCGCGATTGCCTTCCGGACCCAGCCATGCTGTGGTGCGCGCGAAACAGAAGAGCTTTCAGGGAGACCCACTGATGACCGACGCCCCGTCCTATGGTTTTGACACCTTGCAGATCCACGCCGGCGCCAAACCGGATCCGGCCACTGGCGCGCGGCAGACGCCGATCTATCAGAGCACCGCTTACGTCTTCCGCGATGCCGAGCACGCGGCGGCGCTGTTCAACCTGCAGGAAGTCGGCTTCATCTATTCCCGCCTGACCAACCCCACCGTTGCGGTGCTGCAGGAGCGGCTGGCGACGCTGGAGGGCGGTGTTGGCGCGGTCTGCTGCTCCTCCGGCCATGCGGCGCAGATCATGGCGCTGTTCCCGCTGATGGGGCCGGGCTGCAACGTGGTCGCCTCGACCCGCCTTTATGGCGGCACCGTCACCCAGTTCAGCCAGACCATCAAGCGCTTCGGCTGGTCGGCGAAATTCGTCGACACCGATGACCTGGAGGCGGTCAAGGCGGCGATCGACGAAAACACCCGCGCGGTGTTCTGCGAATCCGTGGCCAACCCCGGCGGCTACGTGACCGACATCCGGGCGCTAGCGGATATCAGCGATGGCGCCGGCATCCCGCTGATCGTCGACAACACCTCTGCCACGCCCTACCTGTGCCGCCCGATCGAGCACGGCGCGACGCTGGTGGTGCATTCAACCACCAAATACCTGACCGGCAACGGCACCGTGACCGGCGGCTGCATCGTCGACAGCGGCAAGTTCGACTGGTCGGCAAATGACAAGTTCCCGTCCCTGTCGGCGCCGGAACCGGCCTATCACGGGCTCAAGTTCCATGAGACCTTCGGCCCGCTGGCCTTTACCTTCCACGGCATTGCCATCGGCCTGCGCGACCTGGGCATGACGATGAACCCGCAGGCGGCGCATTACACGCTGCTGGGCGTCGAGACCCTGTCCCTGCGAATGCAGCGTCATTGCGAGAACGCCCGCAAGGTTGCCGAATGGCTCGAGAATGACGACCGGATCGACTATGTGACCTATGCAGGCCTGCCGTCCTCGCCCTATTACGAGCGCGCCAGCGAGCTCTATCCCAAGGGCACCGGCGGGCTGTTCACCTTTGCGGTCAAGGGCGGCTATGAGGCCTGCATCAAGCTGGTGGACTCGCTGGAAATCTTCAGCCATGTGGCCAACCTCGGCGACACCCGCTCGCTGATCATCCACTCGGCCTCCACCACCCACCGGCAGCTGACGCCGGAACAGCAGGAAGCCGCGGGCGCCAGCCCCAACGTGGTGCGCGTGTCGATCGGGATCGAAGATGCGGACGATTTGATCCGCGATCTTGACCAGGCATTGGCCAAGGCCTGCGGCTGAAACGCTGCAGCCCTATGAAATGACTGGCCGGGCGCCCTGCCCGGCCTTTTTGCTATTCGCTGCTCTCGCCGCCCGGCACGGACATGTCGAACACCACCGAGACATTGTGCGTGAAGGTCAGCTCCCCCGCTTCGATCGGCATCGACTCCTGGCGCGCCATGTCCATTGCCATCATCGGCCGCGGCCCGCCGCCGCCGCCGTGCTCGCTGATCGAGCGCACCGGTCCCAGCTCCATGCCGGCTGCTTCCGCCAGCTGCTGCGCCTTGCGGATCGCATCCTTGACCGCCTCGCCGCGGATCCTGCCGGTGACCGCCGAGGGGTCCTCGACACCAAAGTTCAGACCCTGAAACCGGTTGGCGCCGGCGGCCAGCACCTTGTCCAGCACCGGTCCCAGACCATCCAGATCGCGCACCCGCACCATCAGCGTGTTCGACGCCTCGAAACCGGTGATCTCGCGCCGCCCGCCGCTGTCGTAAGAGCGGTCCTGCGACCAGACGGGGTGCATGGAAATCTGTTGGGTCTGCATGTCCTCTGCTGCGATGCCGGCATCCTTGAGCCGGGCAATCACTGCTGTCATGGCGTCAGACACCGCGGCCATGGCGGCGGCGGCTTCCCCGGCCTCCTCCGTCACGCCCAGGGTGATGGTGGCCAGTTCAGGCGCCACCTGCAGGGTGCTTTCGCCGGTGACCGTGATCTGCCGCGGGGCTGCTGCTTCGCTTGCTGCCAGGGCGCCTGCGCTCATCGACAGCATCAGGGCGGCGGCCAGAAGTTTCTTTGCTTTCATCCTAAAAAGCTCCTTTTCGAATGCCTTTTACATGGGGACGGCAATCCGCCGCCCGCAAGGCCGGCCGCCCGTCTTTTCCTTTAACTCGGCAGGTTCCTGCTTTAAGGTCCGCGGCAAAACACCGGGCACGCCAGACAGCCCCGGGCAGTATGGATTTGGATGGTTTGACCCAAAGCATGAAACCGGCCTTTGCTCTTTCGCTTTCCGCTGACGGGATCGCTCTGATCCACCGTGCCAAGGACGGCTGGAGGAGCGTCGGCAGCACGCCGTTTGACACCGAGGATCTGCCCGCCGCACTGGCGGCAATGCGCGTCGATGCGCTGCGGCTGGCGCCGGACGGGATTCACAGCAAGCTGATCCTGCCGAATGACCAGATCCGCTATCTGAGCATTGAAACCGGCGATCTGCCTGCCGGCGAGCGCATCGAGGCGGCGCGGCAGGCGCTGGAAGGAGCCACGCCTTACACGGTGGATGAGCTGGCCTTTGACATCTGCGCCAACGGCGGCGTGACCCATGTGGCCGCAGTGGCGCTGGAAACGCTGGATGAGGCAGAGACATTTGCGGTCGAACACGGGTTCGGCCCGGTGAGTTTCGTCGCGGCGCCGGAAGACGGCGGATTTCAGGGCGAACCTTTCTTTGGCACCACGCGGGCGATCCGCGGCACCGAGGTGGAACCGGACGATCAGGCGGTTGAAGTGATCGGCCCCGCGGCTTTGCCCGCGCCTGGGGCTGACGCTGACACCGCGGCTGACGGTGAGACCGGGGTTGAGGGTGAAGCTGAAATCGCCACCGAAAGCAGCACATCCGCAGTCGCAGAAGCCCCGGCCGAGAGGGAACCGGCGCAGCCCGAAGCCGCACGGCAACCGGTTTCTGCCGCGGAGGAAATCGCCGAGACCTCGGCGCCGGAACCGGAGCAAGAGACCGGGCCGGACAAGACTGAGGAGTCTGCCGCCAAGGCGGCACCAGCAGCCCCGCAGACTGCGGCGCCTGCTGCGGCACCGGTAACGCTGCCGCCGGCACCGCCGCCGCCCGCCCAGGCTGCGCCGGCACCGGCGCCGGAGGCCTCGGGGTTTTCCAGCCGCCGGGCCGCGGCGCCTGAAATACGCAGCAGGATTGTGCCGCCTGCGCCCGCACCCGAAGGAAAGATCGCACCGGAGAAACCTGCTGCGGCGCTGTCCGCCGGCCTCCAGCCCGCAAATGCGCCCGGACCGGTGAAGCCGCTGGGCGCCCCGGGTGCTGACCTGGCAGAAGACAAGGCCGGGCCGCCCGCGCCGCCGCGGACAATCCCGCCAGCCCCGGCTGCCCTGCGCGCGCCGTCCCCCGCCGCCCCCGCCCCGCCGCCGGAACCGGCTGCGGACCGCAAGACCGCGGGCACCGGTAAACCGCGCTTCCTTGGCCTCGCCCTGACGGCACTGCTGCTGCTCATCCTGGCCACGGTTGCGGTCTGGGCCCTGTTCGGCGAGGACGGCTTCTTCGGCGCCGGCCCCGTGGACAACCGGGATCTGTCCCCTGCCCCGGCAATCAGCACCGGTGACGGCCAGAGCAGCGGAACCGCCGCTGCACCGTCCTCCGGGACAGGCGGGCAGCCGGAAGAAATTGCGCCGCAGGTCAGCGTGCTGGCGGATCAGCCCGACCCGGGTTTGCAGGACACCGGTGAGACCGCATTGCCGGAGGTCGAAGACAGCGCTGCGGACCCTTCAGCCGAAGATGAAGCCGCTGCCGACGGGGTAGACCTGCCGGAAGAAGGCACCGGCTCCGCCTTCCTGGACTCCGAGGCCCTGTTGCCTGGCGCGGCTGAAGATACAGCGCCAGAGCCGCTGGATGAGCTGGCCCAGGCCGCGCGCTATGCGGCCACCGGTGTCTGGCCCGTAGCGCCGGAACTGGACGATTTCCCCGCCGCAACCGGCCTTGATGAGCTCTACACCGCTTCCGTCGACCACACGGAAATCGCCGCCGACGCGGTGGCGCTGCCGCAAGCGGACTCCTTTGCCCGCGACGACGTTCCGGCCGCCATCGCCTCCCCCGCCGCGGCAGGGTCTGCGTTTGACCTTGATGCGCGCGGGCTGGTCAAGGCCACGCCCGAGGGCGCGGTGAACCCCGACGGCATCACGGTTTACCTCGGCCGCCCCAAGAAGGTGCCGCCGCGCGCGCCGGACCGCGCCGATCCGGCCGCCGAGGCGCTGGCGGAAGAGGTCGCCCGCAACCAGGTGCTGTCGCGCAAGCGGCCCAAGGCCCGGCCGGAAAACCTGGCGGAGCAGGTGGAGCGGGCCCAGAACGGCGGCCTCAGCCGGGCTGAACTGGCGAGCCTGCGCCCGCGGCAGCGCCCGGCCAGCCTGAAGCCGGCCGAAGAGGAACAGCTGCCGGTCACTGCCCAGGCCATCGCGTCCTCGGTCGTGCCGCGCGGCCGGCCTGCCAATTTCGCCAATCTGGTCGACCGCGCGCGCCGCAACGCGCAGAACCAAGTGCAGACTGCAGCCGCCGTGCCGCCCGCCGCGGCCGCCACGCCGCCGCGCATTCCGACCAGCGCATCGGTCGCGCGCCGCGCCACCGTCAGCAAGGCGCTCAACCTGCGCAAGCTGAACCTGATCGGGGTCTATGGCACCGCCTCCGACCGCCGCGCGCTGGTGCGTCTGCCCTCGGGCCGCTACAAGAAGGTGCAGGTCGGCGACCGCATCGACGGCGGCCGGGTGATCGCCATTGGCGAAAGCCAGCTGCAGTACCAGAAAGGCGGCCGCAACCGCACCCTGACCATGCCCAACGGCTAAGCTGCCGCGTTCAGGCAGCTTTGCCGCTTGCAGCTGGCTTCGCGCGCAGCTTTCTGCGCCGCTGCTCGCCCCTCAGCCACTGCCTTTGCTTATCCCCGTTAGGTCCCATGCCCCTCAGCCCCTCATGGTATCCGCCCGGGTTTGGGGAGCGGCGGCAGGTTCCCCCCTCTCCCCGCTGACGGCCAGCCGCAAAAAAGCCGGGCCTGCATGGCAGGCCCGGCGCAGTCCGGTTCTCTTCCGGTTTCCTGCAGCGCTTATTCCGCGGCCTGGATCTCACCGCTTTCGATCTGCTCGCGCTCGATCGATTCAAACAGCGCCTTGAAGTTGCCTTCGCCGAAGCCGTCGTCGCCCTTGCGCTGGATGAACTCGAAGAAGATCGGGCCGATCACGGTTTTCGAGAAGATCTGCAGCAGGATGCGGGTCTCGCCGCCGTCCACCACGCCTTCGCCGTCGATCAGGATGCCGTGTTTCTTCATGCGGTCCAGCGGCTCGTCATGGCCGTGCACCCGCTCCTTGGACAACTCGTAATAGGTGTCGTTCGGGCCGGGCATGAACTTCAGGCCCTTATCGGCAATCGCGTCGGTGCTGGCATAGATGTCCTCGGTGCCGACCGCGATGTGCTGGATGCCTTCGCCGTTGTATTTCTTGAGGTAGGACACGATCTGGCCGGTCTCGCCGCGGTCTTCGTTGATCGGGATCCGGATGCGGCCGCAGGGCGAGGTCAGCGCGCGGCTGAACAGGCCGGTGTATTTGCCCTGGATATCGAAGAAACGGATCTCCTTGAAGTTGAACAGCTCCTCGTAGAACTTGAACCACTTGTCCATGTTGCCCTTGTAGACGTTGTGGGTCAGGTGATCGAGGTAGTAGAACCCGTCGCCGCGCGGCTTGGACTGTTTCAGCCACTCGAACTCGGTGTTGTAGGGCGAAGTGTCGTAATACTGGTCGATGAAGTAGATCAGCGAACCGCCGATGCCCTTGATCGCCGGCACATCCATGACCTTGCCCGGCCCCTCATAGGCCTCGGCGCCTTTGGCAACCGCGTGCGCGAAAGCCTTCTGCGCGTCGGCAACGCGCCAGCCCATCGCCGGGGCGCAGGGGCCGTGCTCTTCCACGAATTTGGCGGCAAAGCTCTCCGGGTCGGCATTCAGGATGTAGGTGACATCCCCCTGCTGCCACAGTTCCACCAGCGGCTGGTCCTTGCGGCGGCCGACCAGCTCGTAGCCCATGCGGGCGAACAGCGCCCGCAGCTCTTCCGGCTCGGGGCTTGCGAATTCGACAAACTCAAAGCCATCGGTGCCGGCCGGGTTCTCGGGGGTGATTTCGGATCTCGGGGCGTTGTGCGGGAAAGGACCCATTGCGCGTCTCCTTCATGTCATGCGGGACAATGTGAATTCTTGAATCAAGAATACCGCATTCGCGATGCATGTTTTCCGCGTAGTTCTGCAGACAGGCCTTGAAACACGCGAGTTTCACGCGCCAAATGGTGCGGACAAGAGGAATATACGCATGCTGGATCCTACAGACACTAAATTGCTCGCATCGCTGCAGAAGAACGCCCATCTGACCGCGCAGGAACTGGGCGAGATTCTCAATCTGTCCCCCAGCCAGGCCGGGCGGCGGCGGCAGCGGCTGGAGGCAGAAGGTTACATCGAAGGCTACGCTGCCCGGCTGAACCCTGCCAAGCTGGGGCTGGCCGTGCAGGGATTCATCCAGGTGCATCTGGGCAGCCACGGGCCTGAACAATCCAAGGGATTCGCCCGCCTGGTCGCCAGCCAGCCGCAAATCACCTCCGCCTGGACCATGACCGGCGAGGCCGACTACCTGCTGCGGGTCTATTGCACCGACCTGCAGGCGCTGAACGCCCTGATCCACGACATTCTGCTGCCTCATCCCGGCGTTTCGCGTGTCCAGAGCCAGATCGTCATGGCTCAATTAAAACGCGATGCGCCGCTGCCGACTTAACCAAGCGGGAAGGAATTGGGCGTAAAGATGCGGCAACGACTACTGTAACCTAAAGTGGAATTGTTCCGTGTCATTTGTAGACCGCCGTGTCGAAACCCGCCCCTCCAGCGGGGAGGCTCCGTTTGGCCTGAACGAGGTGTTTTTTTCCAGAACCGACAGCCGCGGGGTGATCCAGGCCGGCAACTATGTGTTCCGCCGCGTCGGTGCCTACTCCTGGTCTGAGCTGATCGGCGCCCCCCACAAAGTGATCCGCCACCCGGACATGCCCAAGGGCGTGTTTTCGCTGTTCTGGGAAACCATCCAGCGCGGCGAGGCGATTGGCGCCTATGTCAAGAACAAGGCCAAGGACGGCCTGTACTACTGGGTCTTCGCCGTGGTCGTGCCCTGCCAGGACGGCTATCTGTCCGCGCGGATCAAACCCAGCAGCAAGCTGTTTGACGAGGTGCGCGGGCTTTATGCCAAAATGCTGAAGCGCGAAAAGGACGAGGGCGCCAGCCCGGAGGACAGCGCCCGGTACCTGCTCGACTGGCTGGCCGGCCAGGGCTATGAGAACTACCACCAGTTTGCCGCCCATGCCCTCAGCCAGGAGCTGATTGCCCGCGACCAGGGGCTGGGCAACCAGCCGCACGCCCGGGTCCGGGAGCTGACCAGCATGCTGAAGGACGCCGAAACCCTGGTTGAAGAAACCGAGGGCCTGATCACCGATTTCGATGCGATGCACACCATTCCCCACAATCTTCGGGTTCTGGCGTCGCGGATCGAGCCCTCCGGCGGGCCGGTGACAGTGCTGTCGCAGAACTATGGCGCCATGTCGCGGCAGATGTCGGACTGGTTTGCCGCCCACGTGATGGGCAAGAACAGCAATTTTGCCAAGATCAAGTCCTCTGTGAATGCCAGCCTGTTTGTCGAAGGCATGGCGCGGATCCTGATCGAATGCGACAACCAGCTGCAGGAAGAGCGCCGCAATATGGGCGAAGCAGACATGGAAGCGGAGCGAGACATCCTCAGCAATCTGGTGAAGGAGCAGGTGAAACGCTCCGAGGAGGGCATGAGAGAGGTGGACGGAGAAGCCTCGCGGATCACCGCGGCCTGCCAGATCATGCACCGCCATTTCCTCGGCCTCAGCTCCACCCGGGTGCTGCTCAAGATCGAAAGCGCACGGCTGACCGATTCCGGCGAAACCCTGGCGGACATCATCGACCAGCTGGGCGGCTTCCAGGAACGGATTTCGCGGCGCCTGGACCGGATCGGCAAACTCAGCGAAGAGATCAGAATGCTGGAGCAATAACCGCCCGGCAGGCGCCGTTTTGCCCGGAACATGGCGGCGCAGCCGGGAAAGCCATTGCCAAGGCCGGGGCAGGCTTGCGATACCTTTTCCATGGAAGAGTTTTTCTATCAGGCAACAATTTATCTGGCGGCCGCCGTCATCGCGGTGCCGCTGGCGGCCCGGCTCGGGCTTGGCTCGGTGCTGGGCTACCTGGCGGCGGGCATCGCTATTGGGCCGGTGCTGGGCCTGACCGGCACCGAAACCGAGGATCTGCGCCATTTCGCCGAGTTCGGCGTGGTGATGATGCTGTTCCTGATCGGCCTGGAACTGGAGCCGCGGGCGCTTTGGGCGATGCGGGACAAGCTGATCGGCCTGGGCGGCATGCAGATTACCGCCTCGACCGTTGTCCTGATGGGCGCTGCCATGGCTGCAGGAGAAACCTGGCATGTCAGCCTCGCGGTCGGCCTGGCGCTGTCGCTGTCCTCCACCGCGATCGTTTTGCAGACGCTCTCGGAGAAGGGGCTGATGCGCACCGGCGGCGGCCGCGCCGCCTTCTCGGTGCTGCTGACCCAGGACATTGCGGTGATCCCGATTCTGGCGTTTCTGCCGCTCCTAGGCAGCTACGCTATCCCCCAGTTTACCGCTGACGGCTCCATCAGCCGCGAGGGCGTGGGCGGCCATGGCGGCCACGGCTCCCTGTCTCTGGTGGAAGGGCTGCCGGGCTGGGCGGTGGCGCTGGTCACCCTCGCCGCCATCGCCTTCATCATCCTGGCAGGCATCTATCTGACACGGCCGCTGTTCCGCTTCATCCACGCCTCCAACCTGCGTGAAATGTACACTGCCCTGGCGCTGATGATTGTGGTCGGCATCTCGTTCCTGATGACCCTGGTCGGCCTGTCGCCGGCGCTCGGCGCCTTCCTCGCGGGGGTGGTGCTGGCCAACTCGGAATTCCGGCACGAGATGGAAAGCGACCTCAACCCCTTCAAGGGTCTGCTCCTGGGCCTGTTCTTCATTACCGTCGGGGCCGGCATCGACTACCGCCTGTTCCTAGCCGACCCCGGCGACCTGATCGGCCTTGCGCTCCTGGTCATCATCGCCAAGGGCGCGGTGCTGTTTGTTGTCGGCCGCGCCTTTGGCCTGCGCCGCCGCCGGCTGTGGCTGTTCACCCTCAGCCTTGCGCAGGCCGGGGAGTTCGGCTTTGTGCTGCTGGCCTTTTCCACCCAGCTCAACGTCCTGCCGGAGGCGCTGTCGGAGAAACTGCTGCTGGTGATTGCGCTGTCGATGCTGATCACCCCGCTGCTGTTCATTGCCTATGACCTGCTGTCCAAGCGCATGGGCGAGCCGCTGCAGGCGCAGGAGCCGGACGAGATCGACGAGGAAGGCCCGGTGATCATCGCGGGCATCGGGCGGTTCGGGCAGATCGTCAACCGGCTGGTGCAGGCCAGCGGCTTCAAGACCGTGGTGCTGGATCACGACATGGAGGCGGTGCAGCTGATGCGCCGTTTCGGGGTCAAGAGCTTCCTTGGCGACCCCACCCGCCCGGAGCTTCTGAAAGCCGCGGGCATCGCCAAGGCCAAGGTCTTTGTGGTGGCGCTGGATGACCCCGAGGGCGTGGTCAAGATGGTGTCCCATGTGCGCCGGTCCTACCCGGACCTGCATATCATCGCCCGCGCCAAGGACCGCAATCATGTCTATGAGCTGTACCAGGCCGGCGCCGACGACATCGTGCGCGAGCTGTTCGACAGCTCGGTCCGCGCCGGCCGCTATGTGCTGGAGAACGTCGGCCTCAGCGAATATGAGGCAGCGCAGGCGGCGCAGACTTTCTATGCCCATGACCGCCAGAACCTGCGCGACCTGGCGCAGCATTGGATGCCCGGCGTGCCCGCCAGCCAGAACCCTGCCTATATCGAACGCGCGCAGGAGCTGGAGAAGGCGATCGAAAGCGCCATCTTCGAAATGGCGGAACGCAAGCGCAAGAAATCAGCTGAAGCTGCTGAATGAGAAAAGCCCCGGCACTGGCCGGGGCTTTGTTTTGATGCGCAGGGCCAGCGGACCTATCAGCCGTCAGCCACCCCCGCCTCTGCAAATGTCGCCATGCCGCTGTGGCAGGCAATGGCGCCTTTCAGCACCTGGATTGCCAGCGCGGCGCCGGAGGCCTCGCCCAGCCGCAGGCCGAGCGACAGCAGCGGCTGCTTGCCCAGTTTAGCCAGCAAGGCGCTGTGCGCGCCCTCAGCGCTCTGATGGCCTGCCACCGCGTGGTCCAGCGCCCCATCGGAAGTCTGCAGCAGGCAGGCGGCGGCAGCGCAGCAGATGAAGCCGTCCAGGATCACCGGGATGCGCAGCACGCGGGCCGCAGCAATGGCGCCCGCCATGGCGGCAATCTCGCGCCCGCCCAGGCAGGCCAGCGCGTCCAGCCCGTCGCGGACCGCATCACGGTGCAGGGCAACGCCTTCGGCCACCACACGGGTCTTGTTGGCAAGGCCCGCGTCGTCCACACCGGTGCCGCGCCCGGTCCAGTCCGCCGCTTCGCCGCCGAACAGCGCACAGGCCAGCGCCGCGGCGGGGGTGGTGTTGCCGATGCCCATTTCGCCGACCACCAGCAGGTCCGCGCTCGGGTCCACCGCGTCCCAGCCGGTCTGCAGCGCCGCCAGCAGCTCGTCCTGGCGCATCGCGGCGCCTTTAGTGAAATCGGCAGTCGGGTGGTCCAGTTCCAGCGCATGCACATCCATGCGGGCGCCCGCCAGCTTGGCCAGCTGGTTGATCGCGGCACCGCCATGCTCGAAGTTGATCACCATCTGCGCGGTGACCTCGGGCGGGAAGGCGGATACGCCCTGCGCGGTCACACCGTGGTTGCCGGCAAAGACAATCACCTGCGGCGCGGCGATCTGGGGCCGCGCGCTGCCGCGCCAGCCGCCGTACCACACTGCCAGGTCCTCCAGCCGCCCCAGCGCGCCCGGCGGCTTGGTCAGCTGCCCGTTGCGCTCGGCGGCGCCATCCAGCGCCGTCTGGTCCTGCGCGGGCGCGCCAGCCAGTGCGGCGCGGAAATCATCAAGGGAAGAAAGCTGTGGCAGCATGGGAAAGCCTCGTTGCATCTGAGCGGGTGACGCGGATAAAGCGGTTTCACCCTGTTTACCCGCTGGCAGCCCTGCCGCAAGCACTGCAATAGGCCCGCAAATGCAAAAAAACGACATTCAGGCAAAAGACATCCTGCTGGCGCTGGTGCTGCTGACCCGGCTGCCGCTGCCGCATCTGCCGCCGCAAGCCTTCCAGCGCCAGTCCCGGGCGGTCTGGGCGTTTCCGCTGGCCGGGCTCGCGGTTGCGCTGCCCGCAGCGCTGCTGGCCGCGCTGGCGCTGGCGGCGGGCCTGCCCGCCATGGTGGCGGCCGGTCTGGCGCTGGCAATGCAGGTCTTGCTGACAGGCGCCATGCACGAAGACGGGCTCGCGGATACTGCCGACGGGCTGTGGGGCGGTTTCAGCCGCGAGAGGCGGCTTGAGATCATGAAGGACAGCCGCATTGGCGCCTACGGGGTGATTGCGCTGATCCTGGGGCTGGGCCTGCGCTGGAGCGCCCTTGCCGCGCTGCTGGATGCGGCCGGGGTCTGGCCGCTGCTGGCGCTGGCGATGATGAGCCGGGCCGCAATGCCCGCGCTGATGGCGGCGCTGCCCAATGCGCGGGCGGCGGGGCTGTCGCAAACCGTGGGCCGCCCCCGCGCCCTGCCCTGCCTGCTGGCAGCCGGGCTGGCGGTTGCCCTGTCGCTGCCGCTGATTGGCAGCGCGGCCTTGGGCGCGGCCCTGGCGATGGCCGCGGCCGCCCTGTGCCTGGGCGCCCTGGCCAAGGCCAAGATCGGCGGCCAGACCGGCGATATCCTGGGGGCCTCGCAGCAGGCGGCTGAGATTGCCGGGCTGCTTGCGCTCCTCGCCATCTGCGGCTGAACCGGGCCGGCCATGAAAAAGGCCGCGCCTTTTCAGGCACGGCCCATCAGTCATTAGGTCCGGAAGATCAGGCAGCGCGGGAGGTCAGAACCTCATCCACCTGCTTGGCCGCGGCGATCTCGTCGTTGCCGGAGACGGCAGCCACTTCGCGGGTCAGGCGCTCTAGCGCAGCTTCGTACAGCTGGCGCTCGGAGTAGCTCTGCTCGCGCTGGTCGTCGGTGCGGTGCAGGTCGCGCACCACCTCGGCGATTGAGATCAGATCGCCGGAATTGATCTTCTGCTCATACTCCTGAGCGCGGCGCGACCACATGGCGCGCTTGACCTTGGCCTTGCCTTTGAGGGTCTTCATCGCCTGGTCGATCACGTCCGGCGAGCTCAGCGAACGCATACCCACTTCAGTTGCCTTGTTGGTCGGCACCCGCAGGGTCATCTTGTCCTTTTCGAAGGTGATCACGAAAAGCTCCAGCGCAAAGCCAGCGACTTCCTGCTCCTCGATCGAGATGATCTGACCCACGCCATGCGCCGGGTAGACCACGTAATCATTGGGGCGGAATTCGAGCTTCTTCGACTTGGTCATACAGGTTTTTCCTCACTCACAGCCGGGCAGAACCGGCACTAAGGCGAACAAAACACCCGGCTCCGGTCATTTTGCTCTGACCAGTTCCAGGACATTTTCTCCGCAGAAATACCGCCCAATAACGCGCACCGCCAGAGGCGTGCGCCGGGGGCGGACTCCGATTGTTTATGTCATTTACGCCTTAAGTATATCATAAAACAGGGCCGCCCGAAAGGCGGCCTGCTGGCAAGGGGGCGTAAATTCCCCGTGCAATGCGGCGGTTTTCCGCACAAATGCGGCATCGCCCCTGGCGGCAGAGAATCAGCCGCCTTCGCCGGGCGCCTCGGAGAAATACTTCTCCATCTTGCCCTCTTCGCCGTCGCGCTCCTCGTAACCCGGCATCGGGTCTTTCTTGGAGACAATCACCGGCCACAGCTCGGCGTACTTGCGGTTGAACTCAACCCATTTGTCCATGTCCGGCTCGGTATCCGGGCGGATCGCATCAGCCGGGCATTCCGGTTCGCAGACGCCGCAGTCGATGCATTCGTCGGGATGGATCACCAGAGTGTTCTCACCCTCATAAAAACAGTCCACCGGGCACACCTCGACACAGTCGGTGTATTTGCAGGCGATGCAGTTTTCCGTCACGACATAGGTCATTGTACCGAGTCCCGTTATCCGTTTGCGCCTAGCTAATCCAGACGCGGCTGCACTTCAAGGCGTCAAAAGCCCTCGGGCTTGCGGGTAAGATCAAGCGCCCTGCGGGCTTTTTTGTCCGGGCGGCCTTTTCCCTCGAACTTCGGATTGGCCGGAACTTTTTCCTGCCTTTCCGTCATGTCGAAGTACAGCGCCTGCGCTTCCGGCGCCGGGCCGCGCCGCTCGCCGATGGCCTCCACCCGCACCACGCGGATCACCTTGGCCTGGGCAAAGGTCAGAACGTCGCCCGGGGTGACGTTCTGAGCCGGTTTCAGGGCCTTGGTGCCGTTGAGGCGCACATGGCCCGCACTGACCTGTTTCGCGGCCAGGCTGCGGGTTTTGAAAAACCGCGCATGCCACAGCCACTTGTCGATGCGGATCTTGGGCGCCCCTTCGGCCATGGCCGGATCAGTCGCCCTGCTTCAGCCCCATCAGCGCTGCGGCAAAGGGGTTGTCGGGGTCGATCTGCTTTTCCTTCTTGGCGGGACGCGAGGAATAGGTCTTGGCGCCCTGATCCTGGCGCGGACCGCCCTTGCGGCCCGGCTTACCGCGGTCGCCGCGGTCGCCGCCCTTGGCGCCGCGCGGCTTGCCCTTGCCGCCAGGCTTGCCCTCGCCCTGCGGGCGGCGGTTCTGCTGGCGCTGGCCGCCGCCTTGGCGTCCGCCGCGGTTGCCGCCCCAGGTGAAGGTATAGAAGACTTCCACCTCCGGCGCGTCGACGGCCGCATCGGCAGCTTCGCCAACCGGGGTTTCATCCGCGGCCGTTTCCGCAACGGGCGCTTCGGCTGCCGGCTCGGCCGGCTCCTCGGCGATGGGGGCAACGCCCTCGTCCGCGATGGCTTCGGTGCCGGCAGGCACATCCGCCGGCGCAGGCTCGCCCTCGGCGGCCGGTGCCGCGGCCGGGGTGCTCTCCGCCTCTGCGGCGGCATCCATCACCGGCTGCCCTTCGGCAGGCGCGCCGGTTTCGGCAACCACGGCATCGGCCGGCTTCACCTTCTCGCGCTCGCCTTTCTCGGCCTTGTAGCCCAGGCCCTGCATGAGATCGGCGAACTGCTCCAGCGTCATGCCGGTGATCGACAGCATGTCGGCCTTGGCTTCAAAGCCGCCGCGGCTGTCTTCGCTGCGCAGCATGTCGGCCAGGCGCTCCAGCATGTCGATGCGGATCATCCGCTCGCCTGCCGCACGGTAGCCGGACATGGTGTCATAGCCTTCGGGCGCGTCCTTGATCGACGGCACGGTGACCAGGCCCGGCGGCGGCGCCTCGGGGAAGTCCTGCAGGCCGTTGGCCAGCGACCACAGCACCAGGCGCAGACGGGTCGGCGCGGGCTTCAGCAAGAGCGGCATGAAGATGGTGAACTGGCCGAACCGGATACCATGCTTGCGCAGCGCGCCGCGGGCGTCCTGATCCAGGTCCTTGACCTCCTGCGCCACACCGGCACGGGGCAGCACGCCGAGGTTTTCGACCATGCGGAAGGCAAAGCCGCGCGCCAGGCCAGTCAGCTCCTCATCCTTCTGCAGGTTCAACAGCGGCTCGAACAGCGCGTTGATCTTGCGGGTGATGAAATGCAGCAGGCGGCGCTCGACTTTCTGGGCAACATCCGGCCCGGCGGCGTCATCGACGAAGACCTCGATCCGCGGGTTCAGCGCGTCTGCGCCGGGAACCAGCTTGCCCACCGCGTGCTCGCCCCACATCAGGCCGCCCTGCTCGGTAAAATCGATCTCGGTGTCGGGCGCGTTGTAGAACCGGTCCGCACGCAGATGGAATTGCGGCGCCAAAGCCTGCAGCGAGGCCGCCTTCAAGGCTTTCGCCTCGGCACCCTGCGCACCTTTGTCCGGGCTGAACCGGAACCCTTCCAGACGGCCGACGAATTCGCCTTCGACCGTCACTTCACCCTTGTCATTCACTTCGGCCAAAAGGGCCTCCTTCTGTTTGAGCCGCCGCAACAGCACAGACGTGCGCCGGTCCACAAATCGCTGAGTCAAGCGCTCATGCAGAGCATCTGACAACCTGTCTTCTACAGCGCGCGTCTCCCCGCGCCAATGGCTTTCGTCACGCAGCCAGCCATTCCGCTGCGCGACATATGTCCACGTCCGGATAAATGCCAGACGCTTGGACAATGTGTCGATGTTTCCGTCGGTGCGGTCAATCCGCTTTATCTGGCGGGCCATCCAGTCGTCCGGCACCACCCCGCCGCCGTGCAGATGCTCGAAAATCACCCCCAGAAGCGAGGCGTGCTCAGCATGGGAGATGCCGCGGAAATCCGGGATCCGGCAGACATCCCACAGCAGTTTCACCGATTGCGCATTGGTGGTGCGGGCAATAACGGCGGATTCCCGCGACAGCATCTTCAGCGCACCCAGATCATCGGCTTCGCGCGCCTTGGTCAGGTTTTCATTCGCCGGGCTTGATTCGAGCGCATTGATCAGCGCCTCGACCGTGCCGAACTGCAGATCGGCAGAGCGCCAGTTGAGCTTTTTCAGCGGTGTGAACTGGTGGTTCATGATCGCCGAGGCGGTGCCCTCGTCCAGCGGCCGGGCATCGCCGGTGACGCCAAAGGTGCCGTGGCTCATCCCCCGGCCTGCGCGGCCTGCGATCTGCGCCAGTTCATTGGGCGCCAGCGGGCGCATCCGGCGGCCGTCGAACTTGGTGGTAGAAGAAAACGCCACATGGTCGATGTCGAGGTTGAGGCCCATGCCGATGGCATCGGTGGCAACCAGGTAGTCGACCTCCCCATTCTGATACAGCGCCACCTGGGCATTCCGCGTCCGCGGGGAAAGCGCGCCCATCACCACTGCCGCGCCGCCCTTCTGGCGGCGGATCAGCTCGGCAATCGCATAGACGCTGTCGACCGAAAACCCGACGATGGCGGTGCGCGGCGGCATCCGGCTGATCTTTTTCGAACCCGCATAGACCAGATCGGACATCCGCTCGCGGCGGTGGAATTCGACGCCCGGCACCAGCGCCGAGATCGGCCCGCGCATGGTGTCGGCGCCCAGGAACAGCGTCTCTTGGGTGCCGCGGGCGCGCAGCAGCCGGTCGGTGAACACATGGCCGCGCTCCGGGTCGGCGCAAAGCTGGATCTCGTCGATGGCCAGGAAGTCGCAGCCCATGCCCTCCGGCATCGCCTCCACCGTGCAGATCCAGTACTGCGCCCGGGGCGGCACAATGCGCTCCTCGCCGGTGACCAGCGCCACCACCGAAGGCCCGCGTGCCGCCACGACCTTGTCGTAGACCTCGCGCGCCAGCAGGCGCAGCGGAAAGCCCATCACCCCGGTGCGGTAGCCCAGCATCCGTTCGATGGCATAATGGGTTTTGCCGGTATTGGTCGGGCCCAGGACGGCCACGATCCGCGATGCGCTTGCCATATCTTCAGCCCCCGCGCCCCAAAGGGGCTTACAGTTCCCTGCCCTCGATAGAGGGCTTCAGACGTTCGAGGGCGCTGCTTACTTCCTCGTGGTGCGGATGTATAGCCTTGGCGCGCTGGTAGGCCTCATAGGCGCGCTCCGGCTGGCGGAACTGCTCAAACACCACGCCCAGCGCATAGATCGCGTTGTAATCCTGCGGGTTCAGCGCCAGCGACCGTTCCAGATCCGCTATTGAAGGGCCGTAGAGGCCGATCTCGAAATAGACCCGCGCGCGTTCGTACCAGCCGCGGGCGAATTCCGGCGCGTGATCTGTCAGCGCGGTCAGATGCTCCACCGCCTCCTGCAGGTCGCCGCGCTCCATTGCGTCGCGTCCCCGCCGCAGCAGCAGATCCATCGCCGGAGAGCCGCTCCTGGCCCACAGCGCCTGCAGCTCGCGGTCGATCGCTGCAGCCTCGGACTTCTCCGATTGCGCCAGGTCCTGCAGCAGGACCTCGGCGGTAAGCTGCTGCGCCGCGCCGCTTCCGGACAGGGATAGCGCGGCAGTGGCCGCCGCTGCCGCCACGATAGCTTTGAGCTTTGGGAAATTTGCCAGCATGATACCCCAGTGTAATCCCGCGCGCTGCATTTTCCAGTATTAGCTGCTATGGCTTCACAGGTTTGTGCTATAAGCGCGCCAAACAGATTGAGGACCGATATGAGCGTTACCCTTGAGCAGGCGGCAGAAGCCCTGAACGGCAAACTGGACGCAGGCGAATTCACCGCCTCCGCCAAATTCCAGATCGAAGGCCTGGGCGCCATCATGCTGGACAGCGCAGGCGCCCGCGTCGCCGACGAAGAGGCGGATGTGACCATGTCCGCCGACGCCGACACCTTCCAGTCGATCCTGGAAGGCGACCTGAACCCGACTGCCGCCTTCATGTCCGGCAAGCTGACCATTGACGGCGACATGGGCACGGCGATGCAGCTCGCCTCGGCACTGGCCTGATGGACGGAACCCCGGTGGATCTGCAGCCCGCCCCCCTGTTCGCGGAGATCGCGCGGGGACCGGCGGGCGGCGCAGCCCATTGGGTGCACACATCGGATGGCCTGCGCATCCGCGCGGGCCACTGGCGCCCGGACGGGGAGGCAAAGGGCACGGTCCTGCTGTTCCCGGGGCGCACCGAGTATGTCGAAAAATACGGGCTCGCCGCGGCGGAGTTTGCCGCCCGCGGCTATGCCACCCTGACGGTTGACTGGCGCGGCCAGGGGCTGTCCGGGCGAATGCTGGCGGAACGGCGGCTGGGCCATGTCGGGCATTTCACCGATTTTCAGAAAGATGTGCAGGCGCTGGCCGCGCTGGCCGCGCAGCTGGAGCTGCCACGGCCCTGGCACCTGGTTGGCCATTCGATGGGCGGCGCTATCGGCCTGCGGGCGCTGATCGAGGGGCTGGAAGTCAATTCCTGCTGTTTCACCGGCCCGATGTGGGGCATCCAGATCCCACCGCTGCTGCGGCCGCTTGCCAGCCTCCTGGGCAGCATCGCGCCGTATCTGCGGCTGGACAAACGGCTGCTGCCGACCACCGCGCTGGATCAGTATGTTCAGATCACGCCGTTTGAGGGCAACACGCTGACCACAGACCCCGAGATGTACCGGCTGATGCATGCTCAGCTGGCGGCCCAGCCCGATCTGGCGCTTGGCGGCCCCACCATCCAATGGCTGCGTGTCAGCCTGCAGGAATGCGCCGAACTGGCAGCCATGCCCTCGCCTGCCCTGCCCTGCATCACCTTCCTGGGCACCGAAGAGCAGATCGTCAATCCAGAGGCGGTCCACGACCGCATGAACCGCTGGCCGGGCGGCGAGCTGGAGCTGATCAAGGGCGCCCAGCACGAGGTGATGATGGAAACCCCGGAAATCCGAACCCGCGTGTTTTCCCGCATGTGCCGCCTGTTTGACCAGTACAGCCGCTGACTCTCCGCTGCCCCGTTGCGCAGGCTGCGCACGCACCGTTTACGAGGCCCTTACCCGCTTCTGCCATTCTCTCCCGGTTCCGCAGCCGGCTGCTTGTGATCCCGCAAGCCCGCCCTTAGATGTTGGGTCAAAGCATTTCTCATGACAGGAGCCCCCATGTTCCAGCTTCCCTTCCCCGTTCGCGACGCAAACGCCACTGCCGGTTCCGGCGGCCTCGGCGATCTGCCGGAATGGGACCTCAGCGATCTTTATGCGTCTGAGGACGCCCCCGAACTGGCCCGCGACCTGGACTGGCTGGAGAAGGAATGCGCCGCCTTTGCCGCCGATTACGAGGGCAAGCTGGCGGATCTGGATGCAGACGGGCTGCTGGAATGCGTGCAGCGCAATGAGAAGATCAACAACATCGCCGGCCGCATCATGTCCTTTGCCGGCCTGCGTTATTACCAGCTGACCACCGACGCCGACCGCGCCGCCTTCCTGTCAGACTGCCAGGAGAAGGTCACCATCGCCACCACCCCCCTGGTGTTCTTCACGCTGGAGCTGAACCGGATCGAAGACGACGCGATGCAGGCGCATCTGGCCGCCAATGCGGAGCTTGCCCGCTATGCCAGTGTGTTCCGCCGCATCCGCGCGATGAAACCCTACCAGCTGTCGGACGAGCTGGAGAAGTTCATGCACGATCTCGGCATCGTCGGCGACGCCTGGGAGAAGCTGTTCGACGAGACCATCGCGGGCCTCACCTTCACCGTGAACGGCGAAGAGCTGAACATCGAGGGCACCCTGAACCTGCTGACCGAGCAGGACCGCAGCAAGCGCGAGGCCGCGGCCCGCGAATTGGCCCGCGTGTTCAGCGAGAACATCAAGACCTTTGCCCGCGTCCACAACACGCAAGCCAAGGAAAAGGAAATCATCGACCGCTGGCGCGGCATGCCCAGCCCGCAGACCGGCCGCCACCTGTCCAACGACGTGGAGCCCGAGGTCGTCGAGGCGCTGCGCGAGGCGGTGGTTGCTGCCTACCCCAAGCTCAGCCACCGCTACTACGAGCTGAAGCGCAAATGGTTGGGGCTGGATGTGATGCAGGTCTGGGACCGCAACGCGCCGCTGCCGCTGGAAGACACCCGCACGATTGGCTGGGATGAGGCCGAAAAGACGGTGATGGAGGCCTATGACGCCTTTGATCCCCGCATGGGGGAGATCGCCGCGCCGTTTTTCTCCAAAGGCTGGATCGACGCCGGCGTGAAGCCCGGCAAGGCCCCCGGCGCCTTTGCCCATCCGACCGTCACCAACGTGCACCCCTATGTGATGCTGAATTATCTGGGCAAGCCGCGCGACGTGATGACCCTGGCGCATGAGCTGGGCCACGGCGTGCACCAGGTGCTGGCGGCGGAACAGGGCGAGATGCTCTCCTCCACCCCGCTGACCCTGGCGGAGACCGCGTCCGTGTTCGGCGAGATGCTCACCTTCCGCAAGATGCTTGACAAGGCCGAAACCAAAGAGCAGCGCAAGGTGCTGCTGGCGGGCAAGGTCGAGGACATGATCAACACGGTTGTGCGCCAGATCGCCTTCTATGACTTCGAATGCAAGCTGCACGCCGCCCGAGCCGAGGGTGAGCTGACCCCGGATGACATCAACGCCATCTGGATGTCGGTGCAGGCGGAAAGCTTGGGCGAAGCCTTTGAATACATGGACGGGTACGAGACCTTTTGGGCCTACATCCCCCACTTCGTGCATTCGCCCTTCTATGTCTACGCCTATGCCTTTGGCGACGGGCTGGTGAACGCGCTCTATTCTGTCTACGCCAGCGGCGCAGAGGGCTTCGAGGACAAGTATTTCGAGATGCTCAAGGCGGGCGGCTCCAAGCACCACAAGGAGCTGCTGGCGCCCTTTGGCCTCGATGCCACCGATCCGAAATTCTGGGACAAGGGCCTCAGCATGATCTCCGGCTTCATTGATGAGCTGGAGGCGATGGAGGAGTAATGACCCTCAGCCTGCGCCCGGTGGCCCGCAGCGAGTTTGACCTGGTGCGCCATATTCAGGTGGAGCCGGATCAGACCCGCTTTTCCGGGACCGTGGCGCAGGCCTTTGAAGAAGATGAGGATGGCGTGGATTTCCACGCCATCCTCAACGGCAGCGGCGCGGCCGGCTTTTTCAAGATCGACCGGCTGTATCATGAGACTTACAGCTTCGCTGCACCGCAAGACCTGGGTCTGCGAGCTTTTATGATCGACCGCGGCGAACAGGGCAAAGGCCTTGCCACCGCCACCGTGGCGGCCCTGAAAACCTATCTGCCCGCCCTTTACCCCGGCCGCGGCGCAGTGGTGCTGACAGTCAACCTGCAGAACCCCGGCGCCATCCGCTGCTATCTGAAGGGCGGATTTCAGGATACCGGCGGCATCCACCCCCACGGACTGGCCGGCCCCCAGCATATTCTGAGGATGGAGCTGAAAGGCCGCTGAATGACGCGAAAGCCCTCCCTGAAAGAACGCTTCCGCCCGTTCTTTGCCTGGGTGCGCGCCCGGGTTCCGCCCGGGCTGAGGCTGCTGCTGGGGGTTCTGCTGATATTGGGCGGGATATTCGGGTTCCTGCCGGTCCTCGGCTTCTGGATGATCCCGCTTGGCGTGCTGATCGCCGCCATGGACATAAAGCTGATCCGCCGCTGGCTGCGGCGCAAAAGGCGATGAAAGCCCGCAGTTCATGGCGGAGTGCCGGGCCGCAACGGCTCTGCCAGGATCAGGCGTCCCCCTGCCCGCACTCACTTCAATTGACTGCCCTCCGGCACGCTCCCGCAGGCAATCCGCAGTAAAAAAGATGAAACCGCGCGGGCGCGGGCTAGCATCATGTGGCAACGGAATGAGCATCCGGTTCGAGCAGAATGAGTGAACACCCCAGATCAGCCCCGCCAACCTCAGCGACCAGCCAAGTCACCATGCTGCTCGGCCTTGCAGGCTACTTTGCCGCCTTGATCCTGATGCGGGGCACCGGAACCGGACGGGTCGAGGCCGGGGTTTTTGCGATGCTGGCCACCGCGCTGCCGATGATGGCGCATGAAGTCCTGGTGCTGCGGGTGTACCGCCATAAAACAGCCGGGCTTGTGCAGCCTGCAGTGCTGCAATGGCAGCGCATCAACTGGCCCCGGATCCTGGTGAAGCTGATCGGCCTCTGGGGCACCCTGGCCGTGATCGCCGCGGCCTATTGGCTGTTTCCGGAGTACCACCGTTCTTTCTACTCGCCGTTCTGGGAGGCATGCCGCACCTGCCTCCCGGTGCTGCTGCTTCTGGCGGTTCCCTATTTCATCGCCACCGATCCTTGGATGGACGCGCCAGAGGACGGTTATTTCCACGCCGGCAATCTGTTTCTGGGCCGCCTGCCCCTGGCGGAGCGGGCAGCATTGCTGGACTTCGGCCTCGGCTGGCTGATCAAGGGGTTCTTTCTGCCGCTGATGTTTGTCTATTTCAGCGGCAATGCCGCCTATCTGCTGGAAACCCCGCTGACCGCGGCGGTGGAGAGCTTTCCCGCCTTTGTCAGCTACACCGGCCGGCTGGCGGTAGGTGTCGACCTGGCCTTTGTCAGCATCGGCTATGTTCTGACCCTGCGGCTCACCAATTCGCATATCCGCTCCTGCAACCCGCTGTTCTGGGGCTGGGTGGTGACCCTGGCGATGTATGTGCCGTTCTTTTCCGTCATCGGCCGCAAGTATCTGGAGTACAACGACGGCATCGGCTGGCTGGACATGTTCGGAGACAGCTGGGGGCCCTGGGTGTTCCTTTGGGGCGCTGCCATCATCACATCCAAGGTGCTGTGGGCCTGGGCCAATGCCTCCTTTGGCATCCGGTTTTCCAACCTGACCCACCGCGGCATCATCACCAACGGCCCCTACCGCTGGACCCGCCACCCGTCGTATCTGTTCAAGAACATCTCCTGGTGGCTGCTGTCGGTGCCCTTCTTCACCACCGAAGGCGCCGCCGAGGCGCTGCGCCACTGCCTGCTGCTGCTGGGCATCAACGGAATCTATTTCCTGCGTGCCAAGGCCGAGGAAAAGCACCTGTCCGAGGATCCAACCTATGTCGCCTATGCGCTGTGGATCGAACAACACGGCAAACTGCGCTGGCTAGGCCGCCTGATCCCCATGCTGCGCTACTGCCCGCCTAACGGCCTTGCGCCCGCGCCCGTCCACGTACCGGACGGCAAACCAACCTGACCGGAGGCAGGTAAAGTTATTTCAGCTGGCTGTCCTTGGAACCGCGCCGGTTGATGCCGCCGCGGGCCTGATGGGCGCCGTCGCGCTCCTGCTGGCAGTCGATGCAGAGCTTAACGCCGGAAATGGCGATGCGGCGCTTTTCCGGGATCGGCTCCTCGCATTCGGCGCAATGGGTGAGGCTTTCGCCCACCGGCCGTTTCTGGGCCTTCATCCGTGCAAGCTCATCATTGATCGACGCCTCGATCTGCTCATTCACCGCGCCGTCCTGCGCCCAGCCGCCTGCCATGATCCTTCCTCCCGTGCCAGAGGATGTGATTTTAGGAGCGGGAGGGAGGCCTGACCAGAGGCAGCTGGCGGCAATTTCTGAGCGATTCTGTCAACTATTTGATTTTATTGCATTTTCCATTGACCGCCCTGCAGCTGCCAGCTACATAGAATGCAGAAATTGCAAGCAAGCCAGAATCACCGGCAGCAAGCAGCCAGCGCTCCAGCCACCCGTCAGGGCAGCCAGACAGCAAGCTTCGCCAGCAACCAGAGTGATTTCAGCCAGCCGCGCCTAGCACAGTCCGCCAGCAATTCTGCCAGCCTCCCTATCCAGCCGCGCACCCAGTATTCCGCCAGGCCCGTGCCAGACAGGTTTACCGCCAGCATCCGCCAGCTCTCCGGGTCAGCGTTGTTGACCCAATGTTTCGCACGCGAAACATGGCGGCAGCACCAATGCCGTAAAGCCAGCATCATCGCCAGGGAAAAAAAAGGCGGTGCACTGCACCGCCTTTCAACTTTGCTGCCAATTCCGGAAATCAGGCGCCGGTCAGCATGCCCTTTTCCATTGCCAGATCGCGCATCTTCTTCTGCAGTTTCTCGAACGCGCGCACCTCGATCTGGCGGATCCGCTCGCGGCTGACGTTGTACTGCGTGCTCAGTTCCTCCAGGGTGACCACCTGATCCATCAGGCGGCGCTGGGTCAGGATGTCCTTCTCCCGGTCATTCAGCACGTCCAGCGCCTCTGCCAGCAGCTCGCGGCGGGCTTCCAGCTCATCGCGGGCTTCGTAGTCGCCGGCCTGGTCAGCGTCTTCATCCTCCAGCCAGTCCTGCCACTGCATGGTGCCTTCGCCCTCAGAGCCGACAGTGGCATTCAAGGACGCATCGCCGCCGGACATCCGGCGGTTCATCGAGATCACTTCTTCCTCGGTCACGCCAAGGTCATTGGCAATCTGCGCGACGTTTTCGGGGCGCAGGTCGCCCTCCTCCAGCGCGCCGATGCGGGCCTTCGCCTTACGCAGGTTGAAGAACAGTTTTTTCTGCGCCGAGGTGGTGCCCAGCTTCACCAGCGACCAAGAGCGCAGGATGTATTCCTGGATCGAGGCGCGGATCCACCACATGGCGTAGGTTGCCAGGCGGAAGCCCTTTTCCGGGTCGAAACGTTTCACCGCCTGCATCAGGCCGACGTTGGCCTCGGAGATCACTTCCGCCTGCGGCAGGCCGTAGCCGCGGTAGCCCATGGCGATTTTGGCCGCGAGCCGCAGATGGGACGTCACCATCTTGTGGGCCGAAGCCGCATCCTGTTCCTCGACCCAGCGCTTGGCCAGCATGTATTCCTCTTCCGGCTCCAATAGCGGAAACTTGCGGATTTCCTGGAGATACCGGTTCAGGCCGCCTTCGGGCGTCGGGGCAGGCAAGTTTGCATAATTCGCCATATAAAGTGTCCCTCCCAAAATGTATAAGGACTTAACATTAGCGCATATGTGTTAGCGCTAAGTCCTTTTCAAGGACCGCTTAAGGAATTCTTCTATGTTAGCCCGAGTCTTTTCGTCTGTGAATTGCATCACAGGACGGAACACGCTTATTTGCTGTCAGTTTACTGGCGCAAAACCGCCAGCAGACCAGCCATGTCCTGCGGCAGCGGGGCCTCGAATCTGAGAGCCTCACCGGTCACCGGATGATCAAACCCAAGCACCGCCGCATGCAGCGCCTGACGCGGGAAAGCCTGCACCGCGGCCTGCGCCGCCGGGCTCAGCGCCTTGGCGGCCAATTTGCGGCGGCCGCCATAGGTGGGGTCGCCAATCAGCCCGTGGCCGGCATGGGCCATATGCACCCGGATCTGGTGGGTGCGGCCGGTCTCCAGCCAGCATTCGATCAGCGCCGCAGAGGGCGGATTGCCGAAGCTTTCGCAGATCCGGGCCCGGGTCACCGCGTGGCGGCCGCCCTGGAACAGAACTGCCTGACGCTGGCGGTCGGTCTTGTGCCGCGCCAGCTGGGTGGTGAGCTTGAGGATATTGCCGGGTTCAAAGCTGGCACCCTTCACCCCGCGCAGGCGGGGGTCGTTGCCGTCCGGCACGCCGTAGCAGACCGCCTGATAGTAACGCTCCACCGTGTGCTTCTCGAACTGCGCCGCCAGGCCCTGGTGGGCAGCGTCGGATTTGGCCACCACAAGAAGGCCGCTGGTTTCCTTGTCGATCCGGTGCACGATACCGGGGCGTTTGACGCCGCCGACGCCGGAAAGGTTGCCGCCGAAATGGTGCAGCAGCGCGTTGACCAGCGTGCCCGAGGGCGATCCCGGCGCCGGATGCACCACCATGCCCGCAGGCTTGTTGATGACGATGAGGTCATCGTCCTCATAGACGATCTCCAGCGGGATATCCTCGGGGCCGATGTGGCTGTCCTCAGCCTCCTCCACTAGAATGGCGATCAGCGCGCCCGCTTCGACCCTGGCCTTAGCATCCTGCACCACGGCGCCGTCGACCGTCAGCGCGCCCTCCTCGATCAGCCGGGCCAGCCGGGTGCGCGACAGCGACGCCTCCTCTGGCACATCGCGCGAAACCGCTTTATCAAGCCGCTTAGGCGGGTTTTCCGCGATGACAAACTCAATCCGGCGGCTGCCCATGACTGATCCTTCCGAGACCGAAATCCAACAGGAACCGCCGCAGATCCGGTTCCTGCGGCGGCTGGTGACCACCCTGACGGTGGTGATGATTGGCGGGCTTGTATTGATAATCTCGCTGCTTGTCATCCGCCTGCAAGGCAATGAGGCAACGCTTCCCGCAGAAATCGCCCTGCCCGAGGGCGTGGAAGCCGAAGCGGTGACGCTGGGGCGCGGCTGGATCGCCATTGTCAGCCGGGACAACCGCATCCTGATCTTCGACCGCGAGTCCGGCGCGCTGCGTCAGGACATTCAGATCGCCGACTGAGCCGGGTCCGGTCAGGACCTCAGCAGCACCTTGTTGGAATCGATTGCCGCGGCAATCTGGGCATATTGTGTCTGGCGCTCCTGAGCGGCCTCGGCACTGCGCAAGAGAACGGTTGCGGCTTCCTCGAGGATACGGGCGGCTTCCTGGTTCACCGCAGCCTGGGCCGCGGCGGTCACCGGGGTCAGCGGGCGGGCGGTGCGTTCAGCCGGGTTCGCAGAGCTGGTGACAGTCACCCGGCCCCGGCCCGGATCCCTGTTCTGGCGGGCCAGCCGCTTCAGCCGCGCTGACGTGTCCTGCAGCACCCCGCGCACCTCGTCATAGTCGGTGCCCTGGGGAATGCCGCCGGCCGCGGTCTCCAGCCGCTCCGACAAGCAATCCACCTGAAGCGCAGAATCACCGGTGGCCCGGCAAAAGGCCTTGGCCGCGGCCAGAGTTCCCAGAAGCTCTGCCAAATACGCCGCCGAACCGAACTCCCCGGCGGGCACCACAACTGAGTAGACAATCGGCCCGGGCGCCTGAGCCAAGGCGGGCGCAGCAGCCACCCCCAGGCTGGAAACCCCTGCAATCACACTGCTTATCGCTGCCTTGAACATGTCCTCACCCTCACTAAGACTCTTAACAGTGGCCCGAAACCGCTTATCGCTCAGCACCGCTGCGCGGCATTTTGCCGGAGCCCCGCCGCGGCTGCAGCGTTATGTTGCTTGGCAGCCGGCCGCTGGCTAACCTAAAAGTGTTCACAAATCATAAGGGCTTTTTCCCATGCGTACCAGTATCTTGCAGGCAATCACCATGATAATTCCGCTGACTTTCGCCAGCCAGGCCGCATTTGCCCAGGCGGATCCGGCACTGGAAGAGGCCAAGCGGCGCCTGGCCTGCGGTGCCGGAACGCCTGTCTCTGCCACCTATCTTGCGAACGGCTCGCTGCAGGTCACATGCCAGGCTCCCGGTGCCCAGACCGTGGCACAGGCCAATACCAACGGGCTGCCTGAGACCGGCCTTTCTGCCGAAGCCACCGCGGCTGTTGTCGGCGGCGCCCTGCTTCTGGTTGTGATTGCTGACGACGATGACAGCTCGACAACAACAACGACGACAACCGGTCCAGCAGATTAAGCCCTCCGCCGGGGCGGCGGGATACTTCCGCCGTCCAAGCAATACCCGGTTCCGGCTGGACGCCGCACGGCCATTTCTGCCAGCACCCGAAAGCCAGCTTCCGTTGCGCTGAGCTAGTGCAGGCCGCCACCGGGGCACCCCTAAAAAAACATGAAAATCCGCCCGTCGGCCGCCTTGTTAGTGGCACCGCATGCCCCGGAGGTGCTCTGCGCGAATGGCAGGAGGCGGCACGCGCTTTGCTCTAATGCAGCCGCAAAAGAGCACAAAAGGCAGGCAGATCTGTGAGAGAGGATGGTACCGCCTCCCCGGCTTGAACGGGGGACCTCTGGATCCACAATCCAGCGCTCTAACCAACTGAGCTAAGGCGGCACTGAGGGGGCATTTATAGCACACCCCGGGGGCGTGCAAGAGGTTTTTCACCATTCTTTTTCAGAAAACAACCGCGCCGTTTTCCGGCCGTCAAACGCTCCGCCCGGCATGGGAACCGGAGCGGAAAGTTATCCACAACCGCTTGCGTTTACACCCAATTTTCCCGCGGCGCCGCGTCCTGCCGTCATCACGCCTCTGCGTTCTGGAAAGACAGGCTCCAGGTCTGCTCCATCAGATCCTGGCCATAGTTGCGCACCGGGCGGCTGTCCTGCAACTGCCAGCCGAAAGCCTGGTACAGGGCACAGGCGGTGCGGTGGCTCTGGTGGGTTTTCAGCATCATGCCGCGATAGCCGGCGGCGCGGGCGAATTCCATGCAGTCGCGCAGCAGCCGCTTGCCCAGCCCCTTGCCGCGCGCCTTGGGCGTCAGCAGGAACAACCGCAGCTGCGCCGTCTCGTCATCCTTCTTCATACAGAACACCGTGCCCAGCCTTTCGCCGCCGCATTCGGCCATCCATCCCCGTTCGCAGGCCGGATCGTGGCCGGCGCAAAAGCTGTGCAGGATATCGGCGACCAGCGGCCCGAAGCTGTCGTCGAAACCGGCCTCGCGGGCATAGAGGTCCTGGTGGCGAGCCACCAGCCATTGCATGTCGGTCGGGGCGAATCGGCGCAGAGTCACATCCTTCATGCAGGCAGTGTAGCGCAAACCCGGCTTGCGTTTCAGCCTGTGCCGGGCTAGCACCGGCATTCAAGCGGCTGGCCGCCAGTGGAGTGCAAAATGGGCATCAATACCGAACGCGACGTGGAAGCAAACATGCAGATCGGCCCGACCGATCAGGGCATGGTGCGGATTTTCATCGAGGCGGGCGGCGTCGAGATCCCGATGGACTTCGACCCCGAGGAAGCCGAAGAGATTGCCGACGAACTCCGCGCCGCAGCCCTGGCAGCGCGCAGCATCAAGTAATCCCGGCCCCCTGAGCCCCCTGTTGAACCGTGGTGCGCCGCAGACGCGCGGCGGACCCGAGGGTGCCAAAGGGCGCCGGCGCAGCCGGGGCATCTGCAGGCGCGGGACGGCCCCTGCTTAGCTTCACGCCTCCGGCAGTTCCTCTCCCGCCCCGCCCAGCAGCAGCCCGTCCTTTCCCAGGCGCGGATCGCGCAGGGTTTGCAGGCGGCGGGCAGCGTCCGTGGCGAATTTCTGCACCAGCTTCTTGCGCCGGGCCGGCGCCAGCTTGTCCTCCGGCGCCATGCGAATGATTTCAGCATCATAGGGGTCGGCGATGATCAGCCCGGTTCCGTCGGGCAGCAATTCGGCCGGGAAATCCATGTCCACCGCCCAGAAGTAGCGGTCGCACCACTCCAGGTAGCCCTCCCACTTGCTGTCTGACTGGTAGTCGGCGCGGCTGGACTTGCACTCGATCACCCACAGTTCCCCCTTGGGGCCCAGCGCCATGACATCGACGCGCAAGCCGCGGGCCGGCACGAACTCCTCCAGCGGGGCAAAGCCCAGGGACCGCAGATAGCGCGACACCCCGCGGGCAAGTCTCTGTCCAGGCTGCAGATCTTCCATCATGCGGACAAATGTGAACAATTAGGGAACAAATTGCAATCCCGCGCTTTCGCAGCGAATCGCCAATGGATGGCACCGGCCCTCTTGTAACGGCGCCCTTGTCGGCTTACTTACGGGCTTGGCGGGTTCTGCCCTTCTCGTGACAGGCAGCATTCCGGTGGCCTTAAGCAATTCCGAGGGAGCTGGCTCTGTCCGGATCCTGGTCCGTTTACCTGGCGCCCACCTGTATATACAGGTCCTCGGGAATCAAAGCCGCACGGTTGACTGGTGGTCCCGCCGCTTTTCTTCTCCTGCCCCGCAAAAGAAAACCGCGCCTTCCGGTCCGGAAAGCGCGGCTGAATTTCGGCTGCCTTCGCTGCTCAGCGGCCGCTGTTCAGCTGGCGCTTCTGCCGGGATTGCTCCTCGGCCGGGACGCGCACCGGTTGAAATTCATGAGCCACCGGGGTGCCGCGGCGCGGGCCGCTGTCCTTTTCCGCCATTGCCATTACGGCCCAGGCGAACTGCACGCCGGCAAAGACGATCCCGTGCATGAACCACAACAAGAACACTGCCAGCAGGCCAACGTCGGAGGCGGCGACCAGCGACCACAGGTTCGCCACGTTGAACCACAGGAGAACCGCCACAAAGGCGGCTGCAATCCCAAAGCCGATCACCACGTTGCGGATATACATTTTCACCAGTTCAGGCATCTGAGTCCTCCAGATATGCAAGAAGAGGTTAGCAGCCTTTGCGGCGCCGTCCAGCGGTTCCGGAGGGAATGAGCGGATTTTGCCGCACCATTTGCCCGCCTTGGCCGCACGAAAAAAGCGCGCCCGGAGGCGCGCCCTTTTTTCAGCTCAATTCTGCGGCAGATGGCGGCTCAGAACGCTTCCGGCCGCGCCTCGCGCGCCATATGGTCGAGCACGGCATTGACGAATTTCGCCTCCTTGCCTTCGGGGAAGAAGGCGCGGGCGATATCGACAAACTCGTTGATCACCACCTTGGGCGGGGTGTCGGACTGGGTCAGCTCGGCGCCGGCCGCGCGGAACAGCGCCCGCAGGGTCGGGTCGATACGGGCAATCGGCCATTTCGCCACCAGCGCCCGGTCGGTCATCTGGTCGATCCGCGCCTGATGGTTCACCGCTTCGCGCACCAGCTTGCGGAAAACAGTGGTGTCGCCTTCCGCCATTTCGTCGCCCTCGTAGACAGCGCCAAAACGGTGGTCCTCAAATTCGACGATCACCTTGTCGAAGGTGAGGCCGCTGTGTTCCATCTGGAACAGCGCCTGCACGGCGTAAAGCCGCGCTGCCGATCTCATCTGATTCTTGCCGTTGCCCTTGGGGCGGCTGTCCTGGGTGCTCATGCGCTGGTGGATCCGTTGTCTGAACCGGCAACCCGATACGCCCCTGCGGGCGCCTTGAAGCCGATGCCTTTGGTCTGGGCGCCCCACTTACGCGTGAGCGCGATCAGATGCAAGGCCGCAGCTGCCGCGCCGCCGCCTTTGTTCTGATCGGCGGTATCGGCGCGCACCTCGGCCTGCTTGCGGTTTTCCACGGTCAGGATGCCGTTGCCAATGCACAGGCCCTGCAGCCCCATCAGCTGGATCGCGCGGGAGCTGTCGTTGCAGACGGTGTCATAATGGGTGGTCTCGCCGCGGATCACACAGCCCAGCGCCACGTAGCCGTCGAAGTTGGAGGTGCGGTCGGCGATGGCAATTGCGGTCGGCACTTCCAGCGCGCCCGGCACTTCGGCGATCTCAAAGGTGCCGCCTGCGGCTTCGATCTCGGCTGCGGCGCCCGCAACCAGGTTGTCGGCGATGTCCTTGTAGTACGGCGCGACAACGATCAGCAGCTTCACCGGCTTTTCGAACTCGGCGCGCGGCAGCGTGTAATGGGTTTCATGTCCAGCCATATCAAGCGTCCTTCAGAATGGGGCGGCTGCCGGTGATGGACAGGCCATAGGCATCCAGCCCGACATATTTGGTCGAGGGCGAGTCGGTCAGCAGGACCAGTTCATGCAGGCCCAGGCTCGACAGGATCTGGGCGCCGATGCCGGTCTGCTTGATGGTCACCGTGCGCGGGCCTTCGTCCTCATTAGCATAAAGCGCGTTGCGCGGCTGGCGGAACAGGGTCACCACGCCGCGGCCCTCCTCGGCGATGATCTCCATCGAGCGCGGCAGCTGCCGCGCCGATTTCGGTCCGAGGCCCAGCAGGTCGGTCGCCTCATGCAGCGCATGGGTGCGCACCAGCACCGGCTCCGGCGTGGTGATGTCGCCCTTGATCATCACCACGTGTTCGATGCCGTGGGTCTGGTCGGTGAACAGCCGCATTTCCCACTCGCCGCCGAACTCCGAAATCACGGTCTCACGCGAGGTTTCCACCACGAGGTTGTCGTTGCGGGCGCGGTAGGTGATCAGGTCGGAAATGGTGCCAATCTTCAGTCCGTGCTTCTGCGCATATTCCACCAGGTCGGGCAGCCGCGCCATGGTGCCGTCTTCCCTCATGATCTCGCAGATCACCGACGACGGGTAGAGGCCGGCCAGACGGGCGACGTCGCAGCCTGCCTCTGTATGGCCCGCGCGCACCAGCACCCCGCCCCGGCGCGCGCGCAGCGGAAACACATGGCCCGGCGTCGCGATATCGGCGGCGGTCTTTTTCAGGTCGATGGCGGTGGCCACGGTCAGCGCCCGGTCGGCGGCGGAGATGCCGGTGGACACGCCCTCGCGGGCTTCGATGGAAACGGTAAAGGCGGTTTCGTGGCGCGAGGAGTTGTGCATGGCCATCATGGGCAGGCCCAGTTCCTCGATCCGCTCGGCCGGCATGGTCAAGCAGATCAGGCCGCGGCCATGGGTCGCCATGAAGTTGATGGCAGCCGCATCGGCGTGCTGGGCGGGGATTACCAGGTCGCCTTCGTTCTCGCGGTCCTCGTGGTCCACAAGGATGAACATGCGGCCCTGGCGGGCCTCTTCGATGATCTCTTCGATCGGGCTGATGGCATCGCGCAATTGCGCCTCAACCGGCCCCGGTGTTTCAAAACTCATATGGCAGCCTTTCGATGCGCATGGGCAGCACGCCTGGCACTGCGGGTTCTTTCCCAGCCAGATAGCCCAGGCCGGCGGCAAATGCCAGTCCTGCAAACGGCAACCAGACGTCCGGACGCGTCCTGTGCATCTGCGCACAAGATGATGAGGAACCCTGCCCCTCGGCCTCCGGCCTCACCCCGGAGTATTTTCGAAAGATGAAGGGCGGGCCCGCTCAGCCCGCTTCCTGCAGCCGCGCAACGTAGCGGGCCAGGGTATCGATTTCCAGGTTGATGCGGTCGCCCGTCTTCACATCGCCCCAGGTGGTGACTTCCTTGGTGTGCGGGATGAAGTTGATACCGAAGTCGCGGCCGTCCACATCGTTCACCGTCAAAGAGGTGCCGTTCAGCGCAACCGAGCCCTTGGGTGCGATGAAGCGGGCCAGCGCCTCTGGCGCGCGCAGGGTGACGCGGGTGCTGTCGCCCTCGTCCTTCATTTCAACCACTTCGGCGACGCCATCCACATGGCCGGAGACGATGTGGCCGCCCAGTTCATCGCCCACCTTCAGGGCGCGCTCCAGGTTCACCCGCTTGCCCACGGCCCAGCTGTCCAAGTTGGTCTTGGACACGGTCTCTGCCGAAATCTGCACGTCGTACCAATCCTCGCCCAGGGCGATCACCGTCAGGCAGACGCCGTCCGAGGCAATCGAGGCGCCGAGGTCGATGGTGGCAGTGTCGTAGGCCGTGCGGATGCGGGCGCGCAGATCGCCCTGCTGCTCCAGCTCGGCAATGGTGCCCACATCGGTGATGATGCCAGTAAACATGGGTGCGCTCCCCGCAGGTCATATGTCATTCCTGCCGCAGAGGTAGCCAAGCCGCGCAGCCTTCACAAGCCCCGGCTTGCCTTTGCTGGTGGCGCAGCCATAGTTTCGCCCCAGTCAAATGTTAATCAATTCCCGAATACGCCCCTGTACAGCCGCCCATGTGATGCCAAGCCCCCCTGTAAAACACCGAAGCTTCCTGTTCCTGCAAGGCCCGCACGGGCCGTTCTTTGCCGCGCTTGGCCGGATGCTGCGGGCCGCAGGGTGCGAGGTCGCGCGGGTGGGGTTCAATGCCGGCGACCAGGCATTCTGGCGCGGCAGGGACAGCTATATCCCGTTCACCGGCTGCCTGCAGGACTGGCCGGAGGTGCTGGCCGGGCTGCTGGAGAGCCGCGGCATCACTGATATCGTGCTTTACGGCGACACCCGCCCGATCCATGCCGCCGCGGTTGAGACAGCCCGGCAGCGCGGCATTACCGTACATGTGTTCGAGGAAGGCTACCTGCGGCCCTACTGGGTCACTTATGAACGCGGCGGCGCCAATGGCCATTCGCGGCTGATGGAAATGACGGTTCCCGAGATGCAGGAAGCGCTGGCGCTCTCGGACATGGAGGCGCCGCTGCCCCCTGCACACTGGGGCGACATGCGCCAGCACGTGTTCTACGGCGCGCTGTACCATTGGTTCGTGATGTTCCAGAACCGCAGATACCGCAATTTCCGCCCGCACCGGGCGCTGCCGGTGACCAAGGAATTCCAGCTTTACCTCAAACGCCTGCTGCTGATGCCCGCACAGGCGCTGGAGCGGCGGTTGGCAGAGCGGCGCATCCGCAATGGTGGCTTCCCCTACCATCTGGCGCTGCTGCAGCTGGAGCACGACAGCTCCTTCCAGATGCATTCCCCATTCACCAGCATGGGGGATTTTCTGGCCGAGGTGATCACCGGCTTTGCCGAAGGCGCTCCGCGCCACCATCACCTGGTGATCAAGGCGCATCCGCTGGAAGACGGCCGCGCCCAGGTGCGCCGCACCCTGCGCCGGCTGGCGCGGGAGCATGGCGTTGCCGGGCGGGTGCATTATGTGCGCGGCGGCAAGCTGGCACAGCTCTTGAACGAAGCGCGCAGCGCGGTGACGGTCAATTCCACGGCCGGCCAGCAGGTGCTGTGGCGCGGCATTCCCTTGCGGGTGTTCGGGCGCGCTGTCTATGGCAAGCCGGAGTTCGTCTCGGAACAGCCGCTGGCCCAGTTCTTTGCCGCGCCCTCCCGCCCAGACAGCCGCGCCTACAAGGATTACCGGCGGTTCCTGCTGGAAACTTCGCAAGTGCCGGGCGGCTATTATTCCCGCGAAGGGCGCCGCCAGCTGCTGCGCCAGGTCGCCGATATGATGCTGGCGGACGAAGATCCCTATGACGCGCTGCGGCTGGGAACAGCGGCTCCGCGGCAACAGTTGCGGCTGGTGACCTGAAGCGGATCCTTCCAAAGACTGGATTTTTTTCAGCCAGCCGGTTAGTTTGCCGGTAAAACTTGAGGCAAACAATAAAGGTCGAGGAGACCGAGCAGTGATATCCGTTCCCCTTCGCTGGGCGCGCCCCGTGGCAATGCTGGCGGCATTGACCCTTGCTGCGTCCTGCGGCCTGCCGAAAGTCGGCCCCAGCAAGAGCCAGATCTTTGCCGGTTCGGTGCAGCGCGAAGGCGATGCCTTCATCGTTTCGGTCAATGACCGCGTCGCCCGGGCAACCGCAGTGGTTCCCGCGCTTGGCTTTGCCTCCAGCTTCACCTCTGCGGGCAAGCTGACCTCAGACACCATCCGCCCCGGCGACGTGCTGGGCCTGACCGTCTGGGAAAACGTCGATGACGGCCTGCTGGCCGCCGAGACCTCCAACTCCACCGTGCTGGAAGAGGTGCAGGTCGACAGCGCCGGCTATATTTTCGTGCCCTACGCCGGCCGTCTGCGTGCCTCCGGCAACACGCCGGAGCAGCTGCGCGAGACCATCACCAGCAAGCTCGAAGACCAGACCCCCGACCCGCAGGTGCAAGTGCGCCGCCTGGCCGGTGATGGCGCCACCGTCAGCCTGACCGGCTCGGTGGGCGCCCAGGGCATCTACCCGATCGAACGCCCGACCCGGACCCTGTCCGCGATGCTGGCCCAGGCCGGCGGCGTGACGATCCAGCCTGAGATCGCCCAGGTCACCGTGATCCGCGGCAGCCAGAAGGGCAAGATCTGGTTCCAGGACCTGTTTGACCATCCCGAGCTGGACGTCGCCCTGCGCGGCGGCGACCGCATTCTGGTGGAGGAGGACACCCGGTCCTTCACCGCTCTCGGCGCGACCTCTGCCCAGGCGCGGGTGCCGTTCGAAAGCCAGGACCTTTCAGCACTGGAAGCCATTGCCCAGGTGGGCGGGCTGATCTCCACCGCCGCAGACCCGACGGGCGTGTTCGTGCTGCGCAACGAGCCGGCCGAGATTGCCAACCAGGTGTTGGGCCGCAATGACCTGATCGGCGCCCAGCGCATGGTCTATGTGCTGAACCTGACGCAGCCGAACGGGCTATTCATGGCCCGCGACTTTGTGATCCGCGACGACGACACGCTTTACGTCACCGAAGCGCCCTATGCCCAGTGGACCAAGACCATCTCGCTGCTTCTGGCGCCGGTGGGATCGCTGGCCAGTACCTCTACCGCAATCAGCGGCAGCTAAACAGAATGAGCCTGAATTCAGGCCGCCACGAAGCCGGGAGCACTGCATCCCGGCTTTTTGTTTACAACGGCGGTTTTCTGACCCAGCGCCGGGTGCGGCGGATCCTGGAATTGTCCGGCTACAACATCCGCTTGGGGCTGCCGCAGGCAGACGACCTGGTCGGCATCTGGGGGGCCTCCCCCACCGCCCACCGCGGCCTTGCGGTGGCGGAGAAGCGCGGCTGCGGGCTGCTGCGGGTGGAGGACGCGTTTCTGCGCTCGCTGCACCCCGGCCGCGCGGGCGAGCCGCCGATAGGGCTGCTGCTGGATCGGGCGGGGGTGCATTTCAATGCCTCCGTGCCTTCGGATCTGGAGCAATTACTGGCCGGCCATCCGCTCGACGACGCCCACTTGATGCAGCGGGCGCGCGACGCCATCACCCGCCTGAAAGAAGCGCATCTCAGCAAGTACAACGCGTTTGATCCTGAAACACCGATGCCGGCGCCCGGCTATGTTCTGGTCGCGGATCAGGCGCGGGACGATGCCTCTGTCACCGCCTCGCGCGCGGACCGGGCACGGTTTCTGGAGATGCTGGCCTTTGCACAGGAGGAGCATCCCGGTGCCCGCGTTCTGATCAAGACCCACCCCGAGACGCTGCGCGGCTACCGGGCGGGATACTACGATACCGGTGATGCGCAGGGACGGGTTGAACTGTTCACCGGCACTGTCTCTCCCTGGACGCTGCTGGAGGGCGCAGTCGGGGTCTATACCGTCTCCTCGCAGCTGGGGTTCGAAGCGATCCTGGCCGGCCACAAGCCGCGGGTGTTCGGACAGCCGTTCTATGCGGGCTGGGGATTGAGCATCGACGATGCCGCCCCGCCCCGGCGCCAGCGGCAGCTGACACGGGCGCAGCTGTTTGCGGCCGCGATGATCCTCTATCCGAAATGGTACGACCCGTTCCGGGATGAGCTGTGCAGCCTGGAAACGGTGCTGGACAATCTGGAAGCAAAAGCACGGGCCTGGCGGCAGGACCATCGCGGCTGGGCGGCCTCAGGCATGCGGATGTGGAAGCGCAAGCCGCTGCAGAAGTTCTTTGGTTCGGAAAAACGGATTCAGTTCACCGAAGATCCTGCCAAGGCGCAGGCCGGCGGGCGCAACCGGATGGTCTGGGCAGGCAAGGCCGCAGACGTCCACGCCGGTGCGGTGCGGGTGGAGGACGGGTTCCTGCGCTCGCGCGGGCTGGGGGCGCAGCTGGTGCCGCCGCTGTCATTGGTCACCGACCGGCGCGGGATCTACTACGATCCGCGCCAGCCCTCGGACCTTGATGCGCTGATTGCAAGCCGCGCGGAGCTGACCCTGGCGCAGGCGCTACGGGCCGAACGATTGGTGCAATCCCTGGTCCGGGACCATGTGTCGAAATACAATCTCGGCGGCGCCGTTCCTGCCTTGCCTGAGGGCCGCCGGATCCTGGTGCCGGGCCAGGTGGAGGATGATGCCTCGATCCTCTGCGGTGCTGGAACGGTCCGGACCAATCTGGATCTCCTGCGCACGGCGAGGGAAGCCAACCCGGACGCGGTGATCATCTACAAACCGCATCCAGACGTGGAGGCAGGCCTGCGGGCCGGGCGTATCGATGCCGGAGGAGTGGCGGATGCGGTTGCGGCCCATGCGGATCCGATGGCCCTGCTGGAGAATGTGCAGGAAGTCTGGACGATGACCTCTCTGCTGGGGTTCGAGGCGCTGCTGCGCGGGGTCAAAGTCACCACGCTCGGCACGCCTTTCTACGCGGGCTGGGGGCTGACCCGGGATCTGGCGCCAGCGCCGTCCTGGCGGCAGGCGCAGGTGCCGCTTCTGGGCCTCGCCCATGCTGCCCTGATCGACTACCCGCGCTATTTCGACCCGGTCACCAGACAACCCTGCCCTGCAGAGGTAGCGGTGATGCGGCTGCGCGAGGGCCGCCTGCCGCATCCGGGCCTTGGCAACCGGATGCTGTCAAAGCTGCAGGGGCTGTTCGCCACCTACGCCCGCCTCTGGCGCTGACGTGCGCCCGGCTGATCCCTGGAGACATTACCGGGTTCAGCGCAGCGCGCGGGTCCAGCGGTGCAGGATGTCCTTGCCGACAGCGCGGGTCTCGACCAGTTCGAAGCACGGCGCCTCCTCCAGGCGGCCGACGCCCAGCGCACCAATCGACGGCAGCCCTTCGGCCCCAATGCCCAGACCGGCGGTGAAGCCGATCAGCTCGTCGACCAGATCAAACGCCAGAAGCGAAGCCGCCAAGGCGCTGCCGCCCTCGCAGAACACCCGGGTAAGCCCCGCCTGCCCCAGCTGCTGCAGCACGTCTCCGGCATCAAGCTGAACCCCGTGCGACGCGCAGGGGATCAGCCTGGCGCCCAGGCCTTCCCAGGCCTGAAGGCGCTCATGGTCGGCACCGTGGCCGTGGCACAGCCAGACCGGCACCTCCCGGGCGGTACGGGCCAGCTGCCCCATCAGCGGCAGGTCCAGATGGCGAGAGATCACCACCCGCACGGGCTGCCGCTCCACCCCCAGATCACGCACCGTCAGCGAGGGATCATCCGCCCGCGCGGTGCCGCCGCCGACCATCACCGCGTCATGGCGGGCGCGCATCGCGTGCACGGCGCGGCGCGCCTCCGGTCCGGTGATCCATTTGCTGCGCCCCGATCCGGTGGCGATGCGGCCGTCAAAGCTGCTGGCCAGCTTCAGCGTCACCAGCGGGCGGCCCTGTTCCGTCTTGAGAAAAAACCCGGCATGGTCGCGTGCCGCCTGGGCGCCCCAGACGCCGGTGTCCACCCTGATGCCCGCTTCACGCAGCATCCGGATCCCGTGGCCGGAAACCCGCGGATCGCTGTCGCCGATCGCGACGACAACCCGCGCCACCCCGGCATCGATCAGAGCCTGGGCGCAGGGCGGTGTTTCGCCCTGATGGGCACAAGGCTCCAGTGTGACATAGGCCCTGGCGCCGCGGGCGGCTTCTCCGGCCTGCGCCAAAGCTTCGGTTTCGGCGTGCGGGCGTCCGCCCGGCTTGGTCCAGCCGCGGCCGACCACGCGGCCGCCCTGCACGATGACGCAGCCGACAGCCGGGTTCGGCCAGCAATTGCCCTGCCCGCGCCGTCCCAGCGACAGCGCCAGCGCCATGAAACGGTGGTCTGTGTCCATTATTCTTCCGGCGCCACCGGCGGGCGCAGCTCGTGAACGAAATCCTCGAAATCATCCGCCGCCTGAAAGTTCTTGTACACGCTGGCAAAGCGCACATAGGCCACGGTGTCGATCCGGGCCAGCGCCTCCATCACGATCTCGCCGATCTTCTTCGACGGGATATCGGTCTCGCCCATGCTCTCCAGCCGCCGCACGATGCCGGAAATCATCTGATCGATGCGCTCCGGCTCAATCGGGCGTTTCTGCATCGAAATGCGGATCGAGCGCTCCAGCTTGTCGCGGTCGAAATCCTCGCGCTTGCCATTGGACTTGATCACCACCAGATCGCGCAGCTGCACCCGTTCGTAGGTGGTGAAACGGCCGCCGCAGGCCGGGCAGAACCGGCGCCGCCGGATCGAAACATGATCCTCGGCAGGGCGTGAATCCTTGACCTGAGTGTCGATATTTCCGCAAAATGGGCAGCGCATCCGCCTGCTCCCTCAATCCTGTCAGCCTGTTTATTGTGCCGGTATTTCCCCGGTTATCCACAACTATAGGCCACCCTCCAGAATTTGGGTAGGGGGGAATTACCGCCGCTAGATAAAGAGGTTCAGACCAGGTGTCCGGCCACCCGCCGCTGATGCGGCGCATCGCGGTGCTCGAACAGAAAAATGCCCTGCCAGGTCCCCAGAACCGGCGCGCCGCGGCGGACCGGAATGGACAGGCTGACCGGCATCATCGCCGCCTTAATGTGCGCTGGCATATCGTCGGGCCCCTCATAGGTGTGGCGCAAATAGGCCATCGAAGGATCGGATGAGGGCGGCACCAGACGGGTGAAGAATGCGCGCAAATCGCTCTGCACTTCAGGGTCGGCATTTTCCTGGACCAGCAGGGAACAGGACGTATGGCGGACAAACAGGGTCAGCAGCCCGTCCTGCAAGCCGCTGTCCGCCACCCAGGCCCGCACATCGCGGGTGAATTCATAAAGCCCCTGCCCGCGGGTCGGGATGGTGAAGTCGTGATGCATGAAGTCTTTCTGGCTGAAACCCCCGGCTCAGGCAACCCGCTCCCTCAGCAGCCGCTCCTATGGCAGAAAACGGTCGCGCCCGGGCAGCCGGTCGTAGCAGTAGTTCTGCGCAGAAGTCACCCGCAGGCTGTCGCCCGCCTCGCGCACATTCAGCGACAGGCTGCCGGAGCGGTCAGGCACCCCAGGCGGCAGGCCAAAGGCAAATTGCACCGCCTTGCGCCCGGGCCGGTTCACTGACGGCCCCTCGCCGCGCCAGACGTAGATCCGCTGGTTCGCGGGCGCCCGCAGCTGGCGGATGGCAAAATCGGCAATGCTGCACCAGTAATCCTGCGCGCCGGACCGGCTCCGGGCCACCACCTCCCAAACGCCTTCGGACACCGGCAGCACCTCATTCCGGTTTATCGAACGCCACGCGGATGCAGGCACCGGAACGGACAGAACCAGTGCCAGCACGCCCGGCAGCCACAGTTTCTTGCTGGTCATCTCAACCTCCATCTCGCTGTTCCGGGAAGGCCGCGGACCTGAATGAATTCACGGCCGCCCGAACGGCACAAAGCAATAATCAAAAGCTCTCTGAACATTCATTGTATCACCAGCTTGCAGGCTGTTAACAGACCCGTATCCGCCGGTTGGGGCGGCTGCGGCCAGATTTGCATCCAGCGTGAACTGGACCGCTGAGCGGCGGCCGGTTGTTTCGCTGGGCCCCAGCCCGCGGGAGATGTGCAATTTGGCGCTCCAGGGCACCCGGAGCACGCGTTGGGCGTAATCCGCAGCCCCGCACCAGAACAGTATCCCATTGCCAGCCCCGGGGATGACTTCGAAAATACCGTCAGACACCGGATTGACGCGGATGCTGTGACGGCTGGCTTTGGCGTCCAGGCTTGCCGGGAAGGCCATCATCAGCGACGTGGCAGCGATTGCAGCGGCGGCAACAGGTTTCATGGCAGCTCCCTTAGACGAACGGGGCACAGACCGGTGCCCCCCGCTTCTAGGATAGGGAGAATTGACACACGGGCCACTCACACTGCCGTGCGGCGGCGCCATTGTTTATGGCAGCAAGGTGCAGGCTGTCGCAGAAAGAGCTGCGGCACCCTGAAAGCTGCCCCCATTCAAAAGCTTAAGCCGGTCTCAAGATGCCTGCCCCTGCCCGGCATTCGGCGGAGAAAAGTGTTCGGAGGCATTTGCGGCAGCCGGTTTCGCACCGCGGCCGGTCTGCAGCAACACCTTGCCGTGGCCGTTTGTGAACGCCCCGCATCGGCTATGGCCGCCCGCTGGCTGCCGGTTAAAGCGGCGACGCTTGCGAGCAGTAGCCATAGCCCTGCTGCACCGACAAACTGTCGCCGGGACGGAAGCCCAGAGACAGCCAGCCGATCCTGGACGGCACCCCTGCCCGGTCCGGATAGAGGGTGAATTGCACCGACGAGCGGCGCCCGGTTGTGACGCTGACATCGCGGCCGCGCACAACGTAGTAACGGTCCGTCCAGTTCGCGCCCAGCACGCGGCGGGCGTATTCGGCAGCAGCGCACCAGTATTCCCAGGTGCCGCCGGAACGGCCCGGCACCACCTCGTAGACAATGTCATTGACCGGCAGCACGCGCACGCCGCGGTTCGCGATAAAGGTATCAGCTGCCGCCGGCAAGGCAGTGGCACAGGCCAGGGCGGCGGCGGTAACGAGGTTTCTCATCCGGAAATATCCCTTTGCTGAAGTCAGCATAGGGAGTAGCGCAACAGCCTCAAGAGGTGTTCGCGGCCCTGCCCCCGGCCTCTCGCAAATGTGTGCGGTGCCGGGTTCAGGCGCGGGCAGGAAACGGAATGATCTCGGCGCTTTCCCCTCGGCTGCCCAGCACTTCTTCCAGAATGGCCAGCACTGCCGCGTCAGGCGCGGTTCCGGTATCAGGGTGAAACTGCGCCCGGGCCTGGCAGCGCAGCATGTCCCTGGTGCGGCGGCGGCTCATCTGCTTCAGCGCATCCCCTTGCCCAGCCATTGCCTCGACCATGAAGCGGTTGGCACGCGTCAGGTCGTTCAGCTCTTCGAGTTTCTGTGCCAGCGCATCCAGCGCCCGGTCCAGATCGGCTTCTGCGGACATCTTCTTCCCCCCCCCGGAAGTTCCATGCGGATACGGAAAACCTACGGTTCACCGCGCGGGCAGGCAACGACAGGGTTAGCAAATGGTTAACGCTTCAGGTTCAGCTCCGGCAGCGCGATATGGCCGCTGTAGCGCACCAGCAGGCCGATGCGCGGCAGGCTGGCAGAGATGTCAAAACCCAGGTGCCCCTGCGGGGTCTCGAACTCCATCGCCGCGCTGACGGGGCACAGCGCGCGCGGCAGCGGCAGCCCGAACAGGCGGGCCCTTTCGACCGTGACCAGCAGCGCCCCCTGCTGCACGCTGGCCGAAAGCTCCAGCTCGACCGGCCCGAAGCGTTCCACCGCCCTGCCCCGGCGCGGATCGAATCGCAGGTGGGACCGGGTCTGATGCCTGCCGAAGCAGCGCCGCCAGACGTGGCCCGTGCCCTGCTGCGCGACGTCGAGGCGGAAACGGGTCTGCGCCATCGGCGGCGGGAAGCCCGCCAGCCCGGCCAGCAGCCGCGCCCAGCGGTTGCCGCCTTCAACCCTGACCACACCAAGGCTGCGCGCAGGAGGCGCGGTATGAAACCGCATCAGGGCCGGCGGCACCTGCAGCCTATGCACGGCTATGATCTCGCCAAAGGCATCCCTCATGCGCCATAGCCCCCGCTGGCAAAGCGGACGCGGATCTCGGGGCCGGGGATCATGCAGCGTTCATGGCGCCCGAACAGGCTGTAGCGGTTGCGGGCGATGCTGAAATAGAGCGCATCCTTAAGCCCGCGCGGCAGAAACCGGCATAATGACAACACCGGCCAGGGCCACGGCAGCGCCCGCATCGCCGCGGCGAAGGCATCAAGCCGCTGATAGGTGCGGCCACCGACGATCACCAGGTTGGTCTCGAAGTCATCCGCAGGCAGGCCCAGCTCACGGTACAGCCGCTGCCCCAGCGGCGATTGCGCGGTGGCAAATGCAAACAGCCGAGACCGGTCATGGAGCAGCATGAAGCGGAAGAAGCCTGAACACAGCACGCATTCGCCGTCGAAGACGATGAGGTTGTCAATTGTTAGCCGGGTGCTCTCCACCGTTTACTGTCTCTTTCAGAAAGTTGCCTATTCGACTTCAACCGTGTTCCAATCAAACGCCAAAACACGCGCCTGCTCAGCTCTCAAACCGGGCCAACTACCGTACTTTTCCAAAGCCTTCGGCGATGGTTTCATTTCCCCTGACTTCAAACTTTTCTGATCTATAACAACAGTTGCAAAGTCAGGAAGTTTCTCCTTTTCACAGATCGCCCGCACCAGATCTAAGGGAGCCCCCAGCAATCTATGCTCCCCCTGACGCCCAATCATCTCTGCCAAGTCTCCGTATGTAACAAAAACCTTGTCACTTGATTGCCGCAGCTTGACATATTCATTGAAAATTCGATTTGCCCAATATTCGTTGAAGCCATTGGTTCCTCGCAAATGAAAAGGCGCCCCGCAGGGCGCCTTCAACTTTATTGATCCAGGAAGCTGCGCAGCTTGCGGCTGCGGCTGGGGTGCTTCAGTTTCCTGAGCGCCTTCGCCTCGATCTGGCGGATCCGTTCGCGGGTCACGCTGAACTGCTGGCCGACCTCTTCCAGGGTGTGGTCGGTGTTCATGCCGATGCCGAAACGCATCCGCAGAACCCGCTCCTCACGCGGGGTGAGCGAGGCCAGAACCCGGGTGGTGGTTTCCTTGAGGTTCTCCTGAATGGCGCTGTCCAAGGGCAGCACGGCATTCTTGTCCTCGATGAAATCGCCCAGCTGCGAATCTTCCTCGTCGCCGATCGGGGTTTCGAGAGAGATAGGCTCCTTGGCAATCTTCATCACCTTGCGGACCTTCTCCAGCGGCATCTGTAGCTTGTCGGCCAGTTCTTCCGGGGTCGGCTCGCGGCCGATCTCGTGCAGCATCTGGCGGCCGGTGCGGACCAGCTTGTTGATGGTCTCGATCATGTGGACCGGGATCCGGATGGTGCGGGCCTGGTCGGCAATCGAACGGGTGATGGCCTGGCGGATCCACCAGGTCGCATAGGTCGAGAACTTGTAGCCGCGGCGGTATTCGAACTTATCCACCGCCTTCATCAGGCCGATGTTGCCTTCCTGGATCAAGTCCAGGAACTGCAGGCCGCGGTTGGTATATTTCTTGGCGATCGAAATCACCAGGCGAAGGTTGGCCTCGACCATTTCCTTCTTGGCCTGGCGGGCTTCCTTCTCACCCTTTTGGACCTGCTGCACGATGCGGCGGAATTCGGAGATGTCCAGACCCACATACTGGCCCACCTGGGCCATGTCGGCGCGCAGCTCCTCGACCTTGTCAGTGGAGCGTTCGATGAACATCTGCCAGCCGCGGCCCGGCTTCTCGCCCATGTCGGACAGCCAGTTCGGGTCCAGCTCGCGGCCGCGGTAGGCGTCCACGAACTCGCGGCGATTGATGCGGGCCTGGTCGGCCAGCTTCACCATCGAGCTGTCGATCTGCATGACGCGGCGGTTGATGCCATAAAGCTGGTCGATCAGCGCTTCGATACGGTTGTTGTGCAGGTGCAGGCCGTTCACCAGCTCAACGATTTCCGAGCGCAGCGACTGATAGCGCGCCTCGTCATCAGTGCTGAAAGAGCCGTCCTCGTTCAGAGTTGCCGAAATCCGGCTGTCCTGCATTTCGCTAAGCTCGGCGAAGTCGGTGGAGATCCGCTCCAGCGTGACCAGCACCCGGTCCTTGAGCGCGGCTTCCATCGCGGCCAGCGACATGTTGGCCTGATCGTCCTCGTCGTCATCATCATCGCTGGCAATCGGGTTGCCGTCGGCGTCCAGCTCCGGGCCTTCTTCCTTGGCCGGCTTGGATGCTGCCACGGCGGAGGTGTCGACAACCGGCTCCTCTTCGCCGTCCTCATCCAGCTGGTTGCCGAAGGTGGCCTCCAGGTCGATGACGTCGCGCAGCAGGATGTCCTCGGACAGGAGTTCGTCGTGCCAGATGGTGATCGCCTGGAAGGTCAGCGGGCTTTCACACAGGCCGGCGATCATGGTGTTGCGGCCCGCCTCGATGCGTTTCGCAATCGCGATCTCGCCTTCGCGGCTCAAAAGCTCGACCGAGCCCATTTCGCGCAGGTACATGCGCACCGGGTCGTCGGTGCGGTCCAGCTTTTCGGTCTGGGCGCCGGCCAGCGCAACTTCGCGCGGGCCTTCGGTGGTCACAAGGTCGGTGGTGCCCTTGTTCTCTTCTTCCTCGGCCTCTTCGTCCTCGATGATGTTGATGCCCATCTCGCTGAGCATCGACATCACGTCTTCGATCTGTTCCGAGCTGACCTGATCCGGCGGCAGAACCTGATTGAGCTGATCGTAGGTGATGTAGCCTTTCTCGCGGGCTTCCGCGATCATCTTCTTGACCTGAGCCTGGCTCATATCAAGGGAGATTTCGGCGTCCTGATCGTCAGGTTTGCGGTCGTCGGTGTCTTTGGCGGCCATTCATTGCTCCTACTCAGGGGCTGCGGGGCGGTTCGAATCACGCGAATCATTAGCGCGATCATCCGATTCGTCACCCCGTTTACCCAATTTTCCTGTGCTCTTCCTTAGCAAAACGCAGAATCACACTGCGCGTCACTTCTCGGAAAAGCCGATCCGGTCCAAAAGGGCACCGAAGGCATCGCGCTCATCCCGGTTGAGCCGCGCGCCATTCTTGCCCACGTCATATGTCGCCTTGTCCTCATTTTCGCTGCGCACGGCCTTGTTCTTGGCCTCTGCCGCCTGCCGCAGCCGCCAGGTCAGCGCCTCATCCGCAAGGCCGTGCAAATCCTCTTCGGCTTCTGCCAGTTCCGCATCCAGCCCGCGCCGCGCTTCGAGTTTTGCGAGCTCTTCCGCCAGGGTCATGCTGGCCAGTTCGGTGTCGCCGGGTTTGCGCAGGCAGGGGATGATTGCAACGTGGCGAAGGGCAAAGAGGTTTTCAAGGGCATGAGGGCCCAAAGACCAGTCGATTTCCTCGCGCAGCCGCTCCGGCGCGTCGATGCCGTGGCGCAGCACCATGTCGCGCAGCGCTGCCAGGTCCGGGTCGGCGCATTGCAGGCGCTCCAGGCTGGTCTCGAATTCCGGGATCACTTCCGGCGTGGTGATGGCTGTCGCCAGGATCACCGCTTCGCGCATGGCGGCAAAGGATTCATCATTGGCGCCTGCCACCAGCGAGGCGCGGGTGGTTGCCCGCGGCTGCGGGATCGCGCCAAAGCCCTTTCCTGGCTTCCAGGGCGCGCGGGCGCCGTCGCGGAAGCCGCCGCCCTTGCCGCCGCGCTGCGGAAAACCGCCCTCGCTGCCGCCCCGGCTGCCTCGGAACAGCTGCCAGCGCATTTCCTTGACGTCCTCGCCGTAGTGCTTGCGGATCGACGGATCGCGGATCAGCTTGATCTTTTCCCGCAAGCTTTTGTCGAGCGCGGCCTTGCGCTCGGGGCTGTCAAAGACCTTGCCCTCGGTCTCGCGCTGCCACAGCAGCTTGACCATCGGAATCGCCTGATCCAGCACCGCCTGCACCGCTTCCGGCCCTTCGCTGCGGATCATGTCGTCCGGGTCCTTGCCTTCCGGCATGATGGCAAAGCGCAGCGACTTGCCCGCTTCCAGCAGGGGCAGCGCCAGGTCGATCAGCCGCATGGCGGCGCGAATGCCTGCAGTGTCACCATCCAGCGCGATGATCGGCTCATCCGACATGCGCCACAGCATCTGCAGCTGGTTTTCAGTGATCGCGGTGCCGAGCGGCGCCACGGAGGACTGGAAACCGCCCTCCGACAGCGCAATCACATCCATGTAGCCTTCGGCGACAACCAGCGTGGAACCGCGCCCGGAGGCCGCCCGCGCCGGCCCGTGATTGTAAAGGCTGCGGCCCTTGTCGAACAGCTCGGTCTCAGGCGAGTTCAGGTATTTGGCGTTGTCATTGGGGTCCATCGCCCGGCCGCCAAAGGCAATCGCACGGCCGCGCGCATCGCGGATCGGGAACATGATCCGGTTGCGGAAGGTGTCATAGGGCTTGCCGCCCTTATTCGACGGCTTGGCCAGCCCCGCGCCGATGATCAGATCCTCGGGCACGTTCTTGCCGCGCAAAGCGTCCCACAGGTTCTGCCAGCCGTCAGGAGCAAAGCCGATTTCCCAGCGGTCCAGCGCCTGCGCCGTCATGCCCCGCCGCTGCAGATAGGCGCGGGCGTCCTGGGCGGCATTGGTCTTGAGCTGCAGGCGGAAGAACTGCACCGCCTGCTCCATGACTTCTGCCAGCAGCGTCCGGCGGTCCTGCTTTTCCTGCGCGCGCGGATCGCGCTTGGGCATCTCCATGCCCGCCTCATTCGCCAGGATCTCCACCGCCTCCATGAAACCGACGTTCTCGGTTTCCTGGACAAACTTCAGCGCATCACCCTTGGCGTGGCAGCCGAAGCAGTAATAGAATCCCTTGCGGTCCTCGACGTGAAACGAAGCGGTCTTTTCGTGGTGGAAGGGGCACGGCCCCCAGTAGTCGCCCTTGCCCGGCTGCGACTTGCGCTGGTCCCACATGACCTTGCGCCCGACAACATCAGATATGCTGATGCGGGTGCGCAGTTCATCCAGAAAGCCGGGCGGCAGGGACATATCAGTTCGACTTCAGCTGTTTCTGCATCGCCTGGATCTGATCCCAGTTCTGCAGGCACTGCTGTTCGAACAGCGCGCCGAGATCGGTGCTCTTCAGGTCGCGCCGCTTCATTGCATAGACATGCTGCGTCAGCTGCGGGATGGCATTGGAATAGGCATCTGGCCATTCCGGATCGCTGTCCAGAATCACCTGTTCCACCTCTTCCTGCTTCACCCGGTCCAGCCGGGCCTGCTGCACCGCGGCCATGACCTGGCCCTGGTATTTGCAGCTTTCTTCTTTGGTTTCAGAAGCATAGGCCGGCGCCGCCAGCAAGGCGGCTGCAAGGGCGATGCGGATCATAGATGCGCTCCGGGAATCAGTTGGTGATCCCCGCAGGTTACCCCCGCGCCGTGACGGCTTCCATCGCTGTTTTCAAATCATGCACAAGCGTTTTTGCCATCGAGCGGAACACCATGATCTGAAACGCCTGCGGCCCGGTGCGGGTCACCGAGGCCATCATGTGCTTCAGTTCCGTCCGCACGGTATGGCCGCGCTTGAAGACGTGCGGGCGCAGATCCACCGGCACCAGCCGCGCCAGCACGTCCTCGGCCCCAGCCCCCTCCAGCCGAACCACTGCCCAGGCGTCGCTCTGATCCGTCAGCGCGGCATGCTCGGCCAGATTGGCGTCAGGCTCCGGCCCCATCAGCAGCGCCATCTCCCGGCCGAACCAGACAGCCCGGCTGCCTGCCTTGCCGGTTGCGCGGTTCACCGCCGGGAAGGCCATGCCATGCGCCGCCTCCAGCGCCTTGCCCAGCGCCTTCTCCTGCCCCTTGAATGGCGCCAAGGCCCACATGCTGCCGGGCTGTTCCTCAGTCAGGCTTATGCCGCCAATGGTTACCGGCAGCAGCCCCTCGCAGGGGCTCTTTGCAATCAAATCAGCCACGGGCACGGTCTCCTTCGGGATCAAAGAACACAGGCGAAACAACCTCGCACAGGGTATCCACACCGCGCATATGATCGACCAGGCGTACGGTCTCGCCAATCCGCTCCGGCCCCTCTTTCAGGAATGCCAGGCCAATCGAATGACCAAGCGTCGGCGAATAGCCGGCCGAGGTTACATAGCCCTGGTCATAAATCCGCTCGACCGGGTCGCCCGGCGTGAACAGATGCGCGCCGGCGGTGATTTCCTTGGCAGCACCAACGGGTTTCAGTCCCACAAGGCGCATCCGGTCTTCGGCCATCAGGCCTTCGCGCGTGGACATGGCCTTGCCCAGGAAATCCTTCTTCTTGGACATCATCCCCTGCAGGCCCAGGTCAAAGGCGGTCACGGTGCCGTTGATCTCGGCGTGCGTGATCAGGCCCTTCTCGATCCGCAGGACATTGAGCGCTTCCATGCCATAGGCGCCGCCGCCCATCGCCTCCGCCCGCTTCAGCAGCTCGCGGTACAGGCTCTCGCCATAGCGCGCAGGCACCGCCACCTCATAGGCATGCTCGCCCGAGAAGGAGATCCGGAACAGCCGCCCCTTGACGCCCAGAACGGTCGCCCCGCCGCAACCCATGAAGGGCCAGGTCTCACCGTTCACCTCCTCGTCGATCAGCCCGTTCAGCAGTTCCCGCGATTTCGGCCCGGCCACGGCAAACTGCGCCCATTGCTCCGTCACAGAGGTAAAGCGCACGTCCCATTCCGGGTAGAGCACCTGGCTCACGAACTCCATATGCGCCATCACCTGCCCTGCGGCGGCGGTGGTGGTGGTCATGACAAAGTGGTTTTCGCCCACCCGCGCGGTGGTGCCGTCATCCATGACAAAACCGTCCTCGCGCAGCATCAGCCCGTAACGGACCCTGCCCACCTTCAGCGTGCTGAAGGTGTTGGTGTAGAGGAAATCCAGGAATTTGCCCGCGTCCGGCCCCTGGATGTCGATCTTGCCCAGGGTGGAGACATCGCAGATGCCCACAGCATTGCGCACCGTGGTCACTTCGCGGTCGCAGGACTGGCGCCAGCTGGTCTCGCCCGGCTTCGGGAAATAGGCAGCGCGGTACCACAGGCCCACTTCCAGCTGATGCGCCCCGCGGGTGTCGCTCTCGCCGTGCGAGGTCAGGAAGCGCTGCGGCTTGAAGCCCTCATCCGTGGCCCCTGCCCCCATCGCCCCCAGCGACACCGGCACAAACGGCGGGCGGAAGGTGGTGGTGCCAGTCTCAGGGATTGTCCGGCCGGTCGCATCCGCCAGCACCGCCAGCGCTGCGACGTTGGAGTTCTTGCCCTGATCGGTCGCCATGCCCTGCGTGGTATAGCGCTTCATATGCTCGACCGAGCGGAAGTTTTCGGTGGCCGCCTGCTTCACGTCCTTGACGGTTACGTCATTCTGGAAGTCGAGCCAGGCGCGGCCCTTGCCCGGCACCGCCCACAGCGCCGAGATGCGGTAAGGGTCATCCTCTGCATCTGGCAGCTCGGCCGCGGAGGATTTCAGGCCCAGCGCCTCCAGAACTTTGCCAGCAGCCACGGCGCCCTCGCGCAGCGCACCTGCGGTAGAGAATGTGCCATTGCAGGCGCCAGCTGTGACCATGCCCGGCACTGCGCCTTCGGCTGGCACAAAGGCCAGTGCTTCGCGCGTCCACACCGGCCGGCTGTTCAGATGACAGGTCAGATGCACCGAGGGGTTCCAGCCACCGGACATCGCCAGGCAGTCGGTCTGGATCTTCTCCTCGCCCCTGACCGAGCGCACGGTGATGCTCTCCAGCCGCTGACGCCCGGCACTGTCACAGACCTGCGCACCCTTGATCACCTGATAGGGGCCGCCATCCGGCGCCTCGTGGCGGCTGTCGATCACCGCCGCGATATGCACACCCGCGTCATGCAGGTCGCGCGCCGTCCGGTGCGCCTGATCGTTGTTGGCAAAGACGGTGACGCGTTCGCCCGGCGCCACCCCCCAGCGGTTCAGATAGGCGCGCACGGCGCCCGCCATCATGATGCCGGGCCGGTCGTTGTTGCGGAACGCCACCGGGCGCTCGATCGCGCCCGCCGCCAGCACTGCGTGTTTGGCCGCGATCCGCCAGAAGCATTCGCGCGGCAGATGGCTGCCCTTCAGCGAATGCCGCCGCGGCAGATGGTGCGAGACCCGCTCCAGCGCGCCGTAGGTGCCCTGGTCGTAGGCGCCGGTGACGGCAGTACGGGTCATCAGCCGCACATTATCCATCGCCTCCAGCTCGGCCAGCACTTCTGCCGCCCAAGCATGACCCGGCTTGCCGCCGATCTCCTCGCGCTCTGCCAGCAGGCGGCCGCCCATGCGGCTGTCTTCCTCTGCCAGGATCACATCGGCCCCGGCCCGGCCCGCAGTCAGCGCCGCCATCAGCCCGGCGGGGCCGGAGCCGATCACCAGCACGTCGCAGAACGCAAAGGCCTTCTCATAGCGGTCCTGATCCGCCTGGCCCGACAGCGCGCCAAGGCCTGCCGCGTTGCGGATCAGCGGCTCATAGACCTTCTCCCAGAACGCCGCCGGCCACATGAAGGTCTTGTAATAGAACCCCGCGCCAAAGAACGGCGCCGCCAGGTCGTTCAGCGCCATCAGATCGCGCTCGACCGAAGGCCAGCAATTCTGGCTGCGTGCCTCCAGCCCCTCGAACAGCTCCTGCTGGGTGGCCCGCACGTTCGGATCCTGCTGGCCGCCGGTGCCGATGGTCACCAGCGCGTTCGGCTCCTCGCTGCCCGCGGTCAGCACCCCGCGCGGGCGGTGGTATTTGAACGACCGCCCCACCAGATGCACGTCATTTGCCAAAAGCGCCGAGGCCAGCGTGTCGCCCTCAAGCCCCATCATGTGGCGGCCGTTGAAGGCGAAGGTGATCGGCTTCGCACCCTGGTTCAAACCTTTTCCGGGAAGTCTCATTTTTGCCCTCCCAGCCCGGCCTCGGATGCCAGTTGCACCGCCAGGATCTCATGCGTCGCGGTATTGCGGGTGACCTTCAGCCAGGAATTGCACCCCATCTCGTGATACCACAGCTCATCCAGCGGCCCTGCCGGGTTCTCCCGCAGGTTCACATACTGATGCCAGGCATCCAGATCCTCGCCTTCAGCCGGGCGCACAAGTGCAGCGCCTTTGTAATAGAATTCGCGGCGGTCCCTCTCGCCGCAGAGCGGACAGGTAATTCTCATGACCGGCGCTCCTTCATCTTTGCAAAAATACTCCCGCCGGAGGCATGCCCGGCGCGCTTCAAACGCTTAGTGCAGGTTATGCTGCGCACCGGTCCCCTCCTCGTCCATCAGGCCAACGCCGCTGCGGAAGCGGTCGAGCTTGAATTTCGTGGCTGCCCCGTGCGGCCGGTCCGTGGCAATCAGATGCGCATAAACGCTGCCCGATCCCGGCGTTGCCTTGAAGCCGCCGTAACACCAGCCGCAGTTCAGGTAGAGGCCATCAATCGGCGAATGATCAATGATCGGGGAGCCGTCCGGCGTCATGTCCATGATGCCGCCCCAGCTGCGCAACAGCCGCGCCTTGCTGAGCGCAGGCACCATCGCCACAAAACTCTCCATCGTATGCTCCACCATCGGCAGATTGCCCCGCGCAGCGTAGGAACTGTAGAAATCCAGGTAGCTGCCGAACACCATGCCGCCCTTGTCCGACTGGCTGATGTAAAGATGCCCCTCGGCAAAGGTGATCACATGGTCCACGATCGGCTTCAGCCCTTCCGAGACAAAAGCCTGCAGCACATGGCTTTCGATCGGCAGCGTCAGCCCTGCCATCGCCGCAACCTGGCCGGAGCGGCCCGCGGCCGCCAGCGCCACCTTCTTGGCGCGGATCGGGCCGCGCGCGGTCTGCACGCCCACCACTTTGCCGTTCTCGACGTCGATGCCGGTAACTTCGCAGTTCTGGATCAGATCCACCCCGCGCATGTCGGCAGCGCGGGCATAGCCCCAGGCGACCGCGTCATGGCGCGCGGTGCCAGCCCGGCGCTGCATCAGGCCGCCCATGATCGGAAAGCGGGCATTGTCGAAGTTCAGGAACGGCGCCATCCGGCGCAGGTCGTCCCGGCTCAGGATCTCCGCGTCATCCCCCTGGTTGACGATGGAATTGCCCCGGCGCACGGCGGCGTCGCGCTGGCCGTCGTTGTGAAACAGATTGATGATACCGCGCTGGGACATCATCGCGTTATAATTGAGGTCCTGCTCCATCCCTTCCCAGAGCCGCAAGGAATGGGAATAGAACTCCGAGTTGCCCGGCAGGTAGTAGTTTGCCCGGACAATGGTGGTATTGCGACCGACGTTGCCGCCGCCAAGGTAGCCCTTCTCCAGCACCGCGACATTGGTGATGCCATGCTCCTTGGCTAGGTAATAAGCGGTTGCCAGCCCGTGGCCGCCGCCGCCGATGATCACCACGTCATATTCGGATTTGGGTTCAGGGTCCCGCCAGTGAGGCTTCCACCCCTTGTTTCCGGTGAGCCCCTCGCGAAGCACACGCCAGCCCGAAAACCGCATGTCATCCCTCCCCGTCAAATCACTTCCGCCGCCCGGCAAAATTCAACCCGGGCCTTGGCGGCATTGCTATCCGCTTTCGCGTGCTGCTCCTAGCCCCAAGGCTTGTTTTGCGGCACTTCAGCACGGCTTTGCCGCAAATCACATGAACTGATCACTTGTGTCTAGTTCTATTTGCGACGGCAGATGACGTATTGTGAACCGGCTGCAGAAAAACAGGGCGGAGAGTTTCCCCTCCGCCCCGGCAGACAGTTTTCAAAGTTGCGCCCTGTCAGAGACCCTTGGCGTGGTAGCTCTTGGCGACCTTGTCGATCGACACCAGATAGGCCGCGGTGCGCAGGTCGGTCACGTCGTCGCGGCTGTGCCAGACTTCGCGCATCGACTGGTAAGCCGCCCGCATGGTGTCATCCAGGCCGGAGCGCACCAGCTCCAGCTCGCCCGCCCCCTTCAGGTACTTGTCCTTGAAGTCCGGCGACATCGACCAGGTATCGCCCATCACGTCATCCAGTCGCTGCAGCTCGTCGATCACCAGCTGGTGGCGCGCCTCTTCCTGGCGGCGCTGCATGCGGCCGAAGCGGATATGGCTGAGGTTCTTCACCCATTCAAAGTAGGAGACAGTCACACCGCCCGCGTTGGCATACATGTCCGGAATGATCACGCAGCCCTTTTTGCGCAGGATCTCATCCGCGCCGGCGGTGACAGGTCCGTTTGCGGCCTCGATGATCAGCGGCGCCTTGACACGTTCGGCATTGGAAAGGTTGATCACCCCCTCCAGCGCAGCGGGGATCAGGATCTCGCATTCTTCTTCCAGCAGCTGGCTGCCGTCCTCCACGAACTGCGCATCCGGGTAGCCTGACACGCCGCCGTGCTTGACGATCCAGTTGCGCACTGCCTCCACGTCGAGGCCGTCGACGCTGAAAAGCCCGCCGTCACGCTCAATGATACCGGTGATGCGCGCGCCGTCTTCCTCGGACAGGAACTTGGCTGCGTGGTAACCCACGTTGCCAAGGCCCTGGACGATAATCCGCTTGCCATCCAGCTTCCCGGCAAGCCCAGCGGCAGCCTTGTCCTCTTCATAGCGGAAGAACTCGCGCAGGGCGTATTGCACCCCGCGGCCTGTCGCCTCCACCCGGCCCGAGATGCCGCCTGCGTTCAGCGGCTTGCCGGTGACGCAGGCCTTGGCGTTGATATCGGTGGTGTTCATGCGCGCGTACTGGTCTGCAATCCAGGCCATCTCGCGCTCGCCGGTGCCCATGTCGGGCGCAGGCACGTTCTGCGACGGGTTGATCAGGTCGCGCTTGGCCAGCTCATAGGCAAAGCGGCGGGTGATCAGCTCCAGCTCATGCTCCTCGTATTCGCGGGGATCAATGCACAAGCCCCCCTTGGAGCCGCCGAACGGCGCCTCCACCAGGGCGCATTTGTAGGTCATCAGCGCCGCCAGCGCCTCCACCTCGTCCTGATTGACGCCGGTGGCATAGCGAATGCCGCCCTTTACCGGCTCCATGTGTTCCGAATGCACTGAGCGGTAGCCGGTGAACGTATGCATGGAACCGCGCAGGCGCACACCGAACCGCACCGTGTAAGTCGCGTTGCAGACCCTGATCTTCTCTTCCAGCCCTGGCGGCAGGTCCATCAGCTTGACGGCCCGGTTGTACATCAGGTCCACGCTCTCGCGGAAGCTCGGCTCTGTGCGGATGGTCATTTAAAATCATCTCCGTGCTCAAACATCGACTCGCTGCCGATGGCCCCCTCACTCTATGCAGAGTTACCGGGGGAGTGCGACCTTTTTGACCCTTTCCGGCCAAAAAGATTCGTATCTTAGAAACTGATGCGCGATTCGCTATTTATGGGGAGGCGATTGTCCCCGGCAGCGCAACAACACCGGAATGCGCCCCTCTACTGAAAACCCAATCGGTGGCAATTGGAGATTTTCCGGCTCAATCCCGCCCCAATTCCGCCACCTTTACCAAGCATTAATAAGTGTAAATTCCGCTGCGAAAGCCGTGCTGACCCGTTCCCAAGCCGGCAGGGGGTATTCAGATGAGTATACGTCACAAAAGTTCCACCGCACTTGCCAATCCGCTGATGCGGCGATGCCTGGCAAAGGTGAGGGGGTTCCTCAGGGAAGAGGACGGCGTGCTCGCCAATCAGGCGCTGCTCTGCTTCCTTGCCATGCTGGCCATCGGCGGCATCGGGGTCGACCTGATGCGGATGGAACGCGACCGGACGCATCTGCAGTATACGCTGGACCGCGCGGTTCTGGCCGCTGCCGACCTCGATCAGGAATTGGAGCCCGCGGTGGTTGTGCAGGACTACCTCAGCAAAGCCGGGCTCAGCGAATACTACAGCACCCCGACCGTCCAGCAAGGTCTGGGTTACAAGAGCGTCGAAGCCACGATCGACACGGACTTCGAAGTTCATCTTCTGAGGTTCGCCGGCGTCGAGGAGATGCCGCTTTACGCGAACTCACGCGCCGAGGAAACCATCGGCAGCGTCGAAATCTCCATGGTGCTGGACATTTCGGGTTCGATGAACTCGGGCAACCGCCTGGTGAACCTGAAGGCAGCCGCGAAATCCTTCGTGACACAAATCACCAGCAACACGGATATCAGCAACCTGTCGATCTCGATCATTCCCTATGCCACCCAGGTGAATGCAGGCCAGGCTCTGCTCAGCAAGTATCCCAATGTCTCGCAAGAGCATGACTATTCTTACTGCGTGAACTTCGTGTCTGACCAGTTCAGCAAGCACACTCTGTACCAGAATGAAGTCATGGAGCGCACCGCGCATTTCGACACGTTCACCTACTCCGAGAACATGATCGACCGCCCGGTCTGCCCGACCCGGGACGGTTCGGCCATCTTGCCCTTCACCAACGATGCCGCCGAACTGCATGCCTACATCGACAGCCTGACAGCCTATGGCAACACCTCGATCGATATCGGAATGAAGTGGGGCAGCGCCCTGCTGGATCCGACCGCACGCAACGTCGTGAACGCGCTGGTTGCTGACGGCGAAATCGACGCGAACTTCCTGAACCGGCCGACCGACTATGGCAGCGGCGACACCCTGAAGATCATCATCCTGATGTCGGACGGGCAGAACACCAACCAGTACATGCTCAATCCCTCCCGCCGGGACGGGATGTCGGATGTCTGGTATAACGCAGCGGCCCCCCACACCGACAAGATCTACTCGGACGACGATTCCGTCGGCGTTTACTCCATCTACCACTCGAACGGGGAAAAGAACTACTACTGGCCCCATATGGGCAGGTGGGAGGACCACCCGTACGGTCAGGGCACCTACCAGCAATGCAATGAAAGCGGGCAATGCGAAGAAAAAGCAGAGGAAGGCGGGGAAAGCCTTAAGCAGCTGACCTATCAGGAACTGCATGCCCAGGTCTCCTTGGCCCATATCGCGAAACATCTCTATGAGTTCAGCAGCAGCGCCTGGGCCGACTGGTTCAACGCCGGCCGCTATTTCCACAACCGGACCGCCAAGGACCAGCACACCAAGACAATGTGCAACATCACCAAGGATCAGGGCGTGATCATCTACTCGGTCGGCTTTGAAGCCCCCTCCGGCGGCATCAAGGTGCTGGAGGACTGCGCCAGCTCGCCGGCCCACTTCTTTGACGTGGAAGGCCTGGAAATCTCCGACGCCTTCTCCTCGATCGCAACTTCCATCCGCCAGCTGAGGCTGACCCAATGATACGCCGTACCACACAAGCCTTGCGCCGTTTCAGGCAGCGCGAAGATGGCAATTTCACCGTGGAATTCGTCATCGTTCTCCCAGCCTTCCTGATGGTCCTGATGTCCACCGTCGAACTGGGCATGATCAACCTCCGCCACTCGCAACTGGAGCGGGCGGTGGACCAGACCGTCCGCGACATCCGCCTCAGCACCGGCGGCGACATGACCCATGACGAGCTGCGCGACCAGATTTGCACCCTCTCCGGCTTCATTGACGAGTGCGACACGTCGCTGCGCCTGGAAATGCTGCGGCTTGACCCCTTTGCCTGGACGCCGATCGACCCGACCCCGGACTGCATCGACAACGCCGAGGACGTTCAGCCAGTGCGCACCTTCGTCAACGGCCAGTCCAACGAGCTGATGTTCATCCGCGCCTGCATGAAGTTCGAACCGATCTTCCCGACCTGGGGCTTGGGCAAAGATCTGAGCAAGGACGGCGACGGCCGCGTCAATCTGATCGCATCATCCGCCTTCGTCCAGGAACCGAGGTAACGCCATGCTGACTCTCCTCTCCCGCCGCCTGTCCCGGCATCTGCCCGGGTCCGCCCGCCGCTTCGTAAACAGGACCGATGGCAACATCACGCTGGAGTTTGTTCTCTACGTCCCGCTGCTTCTTGGCATGTTCACCGCCATCTACACCTTCTTTGACGCCTTCCGGCAGGAAAGCATCAACATGAAGGCGGCCTATACCGTGTCAGACCTGATTTCACGGGAAACCAACTATGTGAACGAGGACTATATCGACAGCATGTACGCGCTCGCCCAGGAACTGGTGCGCGGCGACAGCACCCTGTCGACCCGCATCTCGGTCATCCGCTGGGACGAAGCCGATGAGCGTTACTATGTCGACTGGTCCAAGGTGCGCGGCAGCGCCTACGACGAATGGGCCGATGGAACAATCAATGCCGTCAAAGATAATCTTCCGGCGGTGCCCGATCAGGAGCGTGTGATCCTGGTGGAAACCTGGAACGAGGTCCAGCCGGCCTTTGACGTGGGCATCCCGATGTTCGATCTGGAGAACTTTGTCTTCACCCGCCCGCGCTTTGCACCGCAAGTCGTGTTCCTGGAGGACAAGGGCAACGGCAACAACCACAACGACAACGCGGAGAAGGTTTCGCCGCCCGCCTGATCACCCTCCGACTCAATCAGCCCTGGCCGCGCTGCATCAGCATCGCGGCCAGAATTTCTGACATCGCCTTGCCCTGCGATCCCGGCGTCACCCCGCCAATGCCGATCCGGCGGCCTGACCGCCACCACAACCCCGGCATCCAGGCCCTGCTGCCTTGGGTGCCGGTTCGGATCAGGAAACCGTTGGACGGCTTGAAGGCAAAGAAGCCGCGGTCGATAGCTTCGATATCCTCCACCCGCGCGATCACCTGTCCGTCCGAGCAGCGCAGCTCTTCTGCCGTCAATTCGATCCGGTGGACAGTTGCCTGCCACATCCGCACCGCCAGCCACAGCGCGGCAGTGCCGACCGCCACCAGGAACACCAGCCAGGCAGGCGACGGCGGCGCGGCAAAGGCGACGTAGACCAGCAGCCCCCCCGTCAGCCCCAGCATCGCCGTTCCCATGACACGCCGGCCGGCCGATGCCTCAATCGTGGCCAGAACTTCCTTGCTCATTCGCTGCTCCCCTTTGCTGCCCTGCCGGGCATAGACCGGATCGGCAAAAGAAAACAGCCCCCGGCGCACCGGGGGCTGAATGCAGCCGTGCTGGTCGGGGAAACTTATTCCGCAGCAGCGCGGCGCACGACCACCTCGTAACCCGGCTCTTCCGGCTCATCGTCGATCAGTTCCTGCGGGAAGCCCGGCGCGGTGATCGACAGGCCGGTGGCCTCTTCCAGGCGCTCGATCATCCGGTCCGACTGCGCCCGCTCGCCATAGCGGCGCTGGCCGTCCTTCATCATCTCGATCATCAGGGGCGACAGCTCCAGCGGCACGTTGTGGCGGTCGGCCAGGGTCTGGAACAGGCCGATGTCCTTCATCACCAGATCCATGGTGAAATTCACATCGCGCGAACCCGACAGGATCAGCTGGCTTTCGGTCTCATGCGCAAAGGAGGTGCCCGACGACATCGAGATCGCCTCGAAGGTCATGCCCAGATCCATGCCGCAGGCCTTCATCACCGTCAGCGCTTCCATGACTGCCAGCAGGTTCAGGTTGGCCAGGTAGTTGGTCATCACTTTGAGGGTGGAGGAGTTGCCGATCTCCCCCACATGCAGGATGCGGCGGCCCATGGTGGTCAGGATCGGCAAGATGCGGTCGAAGGTCGCGCGCTCGCAGCCTGCGTAGATTGAGATATTTCCGGTATCGGCGCGGTGGCAGCCGCCGGAGACCGGGCAGTCGACCGGCTCGCCGCCGCGCTCGACAATCAGGGCGCCGAGGCGTTTCACCTCTTCCACGTCAGTGGTGGACATTTCCATCCAGATCTTACCGGGTTTCACATGCGGCAGCATCTCAGTGACCACCGCATCAGAGGCCGCCGGGCTGGGCAGGCAGGTGATCACCGCATCGCAGTCCTGCATCATCTGTGCCGGGCTGCCGCCTGCCTTGGCGCCGCGCTCCATGAATTTTTCAACCAGCGCCGCGTCCAGGTCATGCACAGCCACATCCAGCCCGTTGCGCACTAGGCTGCCCGCCAGCTTGCCGCCAACATTGCCGAGGCCGATGAAGCCGATCTTCATATCCGTTTTCATGTCCCGTTTCTCCTCCCGGGGTAATCGCTTGCAAAAGGGCTAGCTTGACCTCAACTAAAACAAAAACGAATAATAACGCGACCTGACCCCAAGAATTTTTGCAACGTAAATGTCCGATCTGCCCAACCTCGTCTGGCTGCGCGCCTTTGAGGCCGCCGCCCGTCTGCACAGCTTCACCGCTGCCGCTGATGAGCTGGGCCTGACCCAGGCCGCCGTCAGCCACCAGGTCCGCAGCCTGGAGAAAAGCTTTGGCATCACTCTGTTCATCCGCCGCGCCCGTCATCTGGAGCTGACGCAGCTGGGCCACGCCTACTACCCCTCGGTAGCGCAGGCGCTGACCGACATTGCCTACTCCACGCGCGGGCTGCTGGGGCATGCGCAGACCCGGACCGTGACCCTGCGGGCGCCGGTCTCTACTGCGGTCCTGTGGGTGGCGCCGCGGCTGGGGGCCTTTCACGCGGCGCACCCGCATATCCGCATCCGTCTGATCTCCGCTGTCTGGGCCGACAGCACCCAGGACGAGGACGTGGATATCGACCTGCGGCTGGGGCCGTCCGGCTGGTTCGACCGCCGCGCGCATTTGCTGGCAACCGAAAGCGTGATTCCGGTGGCCCAACCGCAGCTGGCGGAGCAGCTGAAATCGGTGGATCAGCTGTTCGGCCAGACTCTGATTCACATCCACGGCTACCAGGACCACTGGCTGCGCCTGTCGGAGCAGGCGGGCGTGCCGCTCAAGGACCGCTCCGCACCGCTTTATGTCGACACCTCATTGGCGGCGATCGAAATGGCAGCCTCCGGCGCCGGTGTGGCCATGCTGATGCGCCGCTATGCCGAACTGCCGCTGTCGCTGGGCCGGCTGGCGCCTGTGGCGGGCGCGGAGATCCCGATGGGCCAGGGCCACTACCTGATGCCCGCCGCCGGCGAGGCCCCCAACAGTGCTGAGGTTGCCATGGTGCGGGACTGGGTCGTCTCCTTGTTTTGTTAAGAAAAGCCTCCGGCGCGTCTTGCCCGGCGGCTTGACGACGGATACCGTCCGCCCATGCCCTGGCCACAGAACACCCCGCCCCAGCGCGACGGCGACGCAGCCGCGGGAATCGAAGTCACCGACGGATTCGAGCGGTTCTCGCAACGCAACGACATCTTCACCCGCGCCTTTTGGGATGACCGGGTAAAGTCCAAGCACACAGCGAAATTCTTCTCCTCCTACCGGATGGAAGCGGCGCCCCGGCGCGGCGACGGGTTTACACAGCGCGACTTCGCCCTGCGCAATGCGGCCTGGCTGATTTCCGACGTGGTCTCCTCACGGCGGGCGCACGAGGGCATCCGCGAAGGGTTCCAGGCCGCCATCCGCCCGGATACTCCGGTGGCCAAGGACGCCCTGGAGATCGACGACCCGGCAAAGATGTCCGCCGAGATGAAGCGCATCGCCAAATTCTTCGGTGCCGACCTCTGCGGTATCACCGATCTGGATGAACGCTGGCTTTACACCGCCCGCGTCGATGCCCGCGACATGTCCGAAGCGCCGCATGATCTGCCAGACGGGCTGACCAGCGTGATCGTGCTGGGCCATGAGATGGACAAGGAGCTGGTTGCCACCTACCCCTCGGCGCTGGCAGGCGCTGCGACGGGGCGGGAATACAGCCACGAAGCCTCTATCGTGATGCAGCTTGCCGCCTATATCCGCAACCTGGGGTATGAGGCGGTGCCGTCAATGAATGACACCGGGCTGGTGATCCCCTACGCGGTGAAGGCAGGCCTCGGCGAATACGCGCGCAACCAGATGGTGATCACACCCGAGTATGGGCCGCGCCTCAGGTTCTCCAAGATCTTCACCAATCTGCCGCTCTCCCATGATGGGCCGCAGCCGCTAGGTGTGAAAGAGTTCTGCAACATCTGCACCAAATGCGCAGACGCCTGCCCGGTCAAGGCGCTGCCCTATGGGCCGCCCTCCACCGAAACTGCCAATGTCTCGGCAATCAAAGGTGTAAGGAAATGGACCTCTGACGCCGAGAAATGTTTTTCCTTCTGGGCCAAGATGTCCTCGGACTGCGCCATATGCATGCGGGTCTGCCCGTTCAACCGCGACTATTCCAAGCGCCGGAACCGGCTGTGGCTGAAACTGGCGCTGGGACCGCTGCGCAAGCTGGCACTGCGGCTGGCCGGAAGCCATGGCGGCCGCAGAAAACCATCTGAATGGTGGCAGCAAGCCGCCGGAGGAAAGCAATAGCCCGCGCCGCCGTGAACAAGCGCCGGGCGGGGCTTCAGGATGACAGCAGCGGAAGCGCAAACACCTCCTCCTCTGTCTGCAACCCCTTGAGGCTTTGCGCCCCCAGCGAACACCCTTCCAGCCCCGCCCTCTGCCGGAACTCGGACGACACCAGCAGCGGTTCGCCCAGTGAGCCGCATAGCCCCGCCACCCGCGCCGCCAGGTTCACGTCGCGCCCGATCACGGTGTAGTCGAGCCGCATGCCGGAGCCGACATTGCCAAAGGCCACTTCGCCAAAATGCAGGGCGATGCCAACATCGAATTGCGGCGCAGCGGTACGGGCCGCAACCCGTGCCAACGCTTCCCGGGAGGCGCCCAGCGCCCGGGCACAGGTCTGCGCCCCGTCCTCCTCATCCCGGAAAACCGCAAGGACGCCGTCACCTATGAATTTCAGCACTTCCCCGCCGGCCGCCTCGATGGGCGGCACGATGCAATCGTAATAGGCATTGAGCAGCCCGGTGGCGCCTTCGGCGCTCATGCCTGCTGTCAGTTCGGTAAACCGTCGCATGTCGACAAACAGGATGGCAGAGCGGATCCGCATCACCTCGCCCCGGCGCACGTCGCCCGACAGGATCCGCCGCTGCGGCTCCTCGCCGGCGTAGATCCTCAGCACCTCCTGCATGGCCCGGGCCGTGGCGAGCACCTCCTGGCAGGCCGCCATCGCCGGAAGCACGGCGCGCAGAAACAGGAGGTCATCCTGCGAAAACCCCTGCGGCTCGCGGGTGGCAAAGCTGAAGATGCCCGCGGTGCCGATCGCCATGAACACCGGTGCCATGATGTAGTGGGTATACCCTTCTGCCTTCAGGTCCGGAACGATCCCGTAGCGGTCATCCGGCGTGTCCGGCAGCCACAGCACCACCCATTCTCCGGTCCGGTGCACATCGGCAGCGGGGGAACGCGCGTAGCCGTCGCCGCTATCCGCGTTGAACGGAAACAACTCGCTACGGGTGCCTTGCCCGTGTTCCCAGAAGCGGGCGCTAGCAACCGCCTCCGCGTGCAGCAGCTGCACGATGGAGGCCGCCCGCTGCAAGGGCACCCCCGCAGCCCGGATCAGGCTGCACATCTTTTCCAGCACCTTGTCCGGGTCCTTGGCCGCCCGCCCCTCCCCCAGCATATAGGAGATCAGGCGCACCGCCGCGCCGCGCCGGTCCGGCGGCAAGCGGAGTAAAAGATCGGGAGCATCCGTCATATGCACAGGCTACGCCGGCTGCTCCGCACCCGGCAACAGGGAAGCTCCCGCCCGTCCTTGGCGCCTGCGGCACCGCGTCCCGTTGGGCCGGGCAGCCCTGCGGGCTGCTCCGCGTTCTGTTCACCCGCGCACAGGGCGCGTGAAACCGCCCTGGTTTCCCCGCTGCTCCGCACAACCTATCTTAACGGCACACACCGTTCACAGGAGGCAGGCAAATGTCCCTCAGACCCATCCTCGAAACCCGCCCGGCGCAGCCGCATACCGAGGGCGCGGGCGTCAAACTGCACCGCGCCTTCGGCTTTCAGGACCCGTCGGAACTGGACCCGTTCCTGCTGTTCGACGACTTCCGCAACAATAATCCGGAGGACTACCTGCGCGGCTTCCCCTGGCACCCGCACCGCGGCATCGAGACCATCACCTATGTGCTGGCAGGCACGGTCGAACACGGTGACTCGCTGGGCAATGAAGGCACCTTGGGCGCAGGCGACGTGCAGTGGATGACCGCGGGATCGGGCATCCTGCATCAGGAGATGCCCGCGGGCAACGCCAAGGGTCAGATGCACGGCTTCCAGCTGTGGGGCAACCTGCCCGCCAGCCAGAAGATGACCGCGCCGCGCTACCAAGACATCAAGGGCACCGAAATCCCTGAGATCATCGACGACGACGGAACCCGGGTAAAAGTGATTGCCGGCGATTTCTGGGGCAAGCGCGGGCTGGTCGACGGCATCGCCGCCGACCCGCAGTATCTGGACGTCTTCATCCCGGCAGGGGTGAAAAAGACCCTGCCGATCGACACCTACCGCCGGGCCTTTGCCTATGTGTTCGAAGGTGAAGCGGCCTTCGCCGATGCCTCCGCCCCGCAAGGCGTGCTGCTGGAGAAGGAAGTCGCAGGCCAGGAGGTCAACATCCGCGACCTGTCCGGCGACCGCACCCTGATCCGCTTTGGCACCGGCGATGAGATCACCGTGCAGGCCGGGCCGGATGGCGTGCGCTTCCTGCTGATCTCCGGCGCGCCGATCAACGAGCCGGTGGCCTGGCACGGGCCGATCGTGATGAACACGCAGGCCGAACTGCACCAGGCCTTCCGCGACTTGCGCAACGGCACATTCATCAAGCCCGCGCACTGACCGGGAAAACCGGTGCCCACTTTTCCCTGTGCGCGGCGCATCAAGCCCGCGCACCGGACGGGAAAACCGGTGCCCGCTTTTCCCTGTGCGCGGCGCATCAAGCCCGCGCACCATCCGGATCGGCCCGCCAAACCCACGCCTGATGTGCTATACTCCCCCTGTCCAATGACCGATGGGGGGAGTGATGATTATCCGGGTGTTCCGTGCCACCGTCCGTGACGACAAGATCCAGGACTTCAAGGCCTTTCTGACCGATACTGCTGTGCCGCACGTGCGCCGCCAGCCGGGCCTTGTTTCGGTCACCGCCGGGCTGCCGCGGCCGGATTCGCCCGCCACCTTCTGCGTGGTGATGGTCTGGGAAAGCGTCGAGGCGCTGCAGGCCTTTGCCGGCGAGGACTGGGAGCAGCCGCATGTGCTGCCCGAAGAGGACCCGATGGTGCTGAGCCGCCAGATCGACCACTACGACATGCTTGGACTGCTGAGCTGATCAGGCCGTCAGGCGCCGGAATACCAGCTGTACACGGTCTCCGCCCCCGCGCGCTCCGGCGTGAAACCGGATTTCTGCAGCACCCGGGCCGAGGCCGCGTTTTCCTGCATGACCCCGCCGGACAGCGTGACGCCGCTGCCGCGGAAATGCGCCTGCAATCCGCCAATCAGTTCGCTGGCCAGCCCCTGCCCCCAGGCGGATTCGGCAAAGAGATAACCCAGGTTCCGGATGCTGCTGCCCTCTTCAGGGAAGGACAGGATGATCAGCCCGACACCTTCGCCCGCCGCAGTGCAAAGGGCCGCCACTTCGGCCTGCTGCGACACCGCCGCCAGGAATTCGCGGCGGCTCTGATCGCTGCCCTGTGCCTGAAACCCGTCCGGCAGCCATTGCACCACCTTCGGCGCAAACAGGCCCGCCAGCTCCGCCGCCGTCAGATCCTGCCAGGGGGCGGCCCGCAGACGGCCGGTTTTCAGATCCAGCAGGCTCATGTGCTGACCGCCTTCTGCACCATGCCCCAATAGACCCGCTCCACCTCGTCCAGCGACAGCCGCCCCTCTGAGCGGTACCAGGTGTTGACCCCGTTCAGCATCGCAATCACCGCCAGCGTAGCGATCTTGGTGTCGGGAATGGCGAACACGCCCTGCTCGACCCCTTGTTTCAGGATCCCTTCCACGCCGTTCTCGTAGTCCCGGCGCAGCGATTCGATGACGGTGAAATTCTCCTCGGTCAGGTTGCGCAGCTCCATATAGGCGATGAACACCGCATCCGGGCGCTCCAGGTGAAAACGGATGTGAAAGCCGGTGAAGGCGCGCAGCCGTTCCAGCGCGCTGTCCGCCTGTGGCACCGAATCCCAGGCCGCCTGCAGCTCAGCCATATGGCCCGCCATCAGGTTGAACAGCAGGCTCTGCTTGTCCGGCGTGTAATTGTACAGGGCGCCCGCCTGCACCCCGACCTCCTTGGCGATCTGGCGCATCGAGACCGCTGCATAACCGTGCTGCGCAAACAGCCGCAGGGCCGCCTCGCGGATGCGGGGGCCGGTGATATCGGAGTGGGAACCTTGGGTGCGTGCCATGGGGCGACAATAACTGAACAGATGTTCAGAAAAAAGAGCGAATGCCGCCGCCCCATGCCTCTATCAGCCCGCGGCTGCGGCAACATCCCCAAACCGCCGCGGAAATTCAATTGTGCCAGCCCGCCGGACCTCCTAAAACCGGTCCAGCAGAGCATGGGGTTTGGGCAATGCAGTTTTGGACACGGATCGCATTTTTTCTGGCCGTGACGGCAGCCGCCGCCTGCACCCGGGTGCCAGAGCTGGAGGACCGGCTGACCCCCGACCTGCGCGGTGCGGACTACCCCGACCTCCTGCCGCTGGATGAGGCGCTGGAACCGCTGGACCCGCCGCAGCAGGCCGGCGAGGATCTGCAGGAGGAGCTCGACGCCCGCAGCGACCGCCTGAAACGCCGCGCCGAAGCCGTCAAAAACGCCGAACTCTGACCCCTCCGCGGCATTCCTGCCCGCACCGCTCCGCCTTGTTCCGCAGCGGCGTTGCACGCTTGCGCCGAACCCGCTAAGGCGGTGCGGACAAGTTTCGGACAAAGGACCTCCAGCCATGACAGAACCGCTTCGCCTAGGGATTGCAGGCTTGGGCACCGTCGGCATCGGCGTGGTGAAGATCATCCGCCGCCACGCAGCGCTGCTGGAGGCGCGGACCGGACGCCCTGTCGTGATTTCCGCCGTGTCGGCCCGCGACCCGAACAAGGACCGCGGCGTGCCGCTGCAGGATTACGTCTGGGAGACAGATCCCGTGGCGCTGGCCGTGCGCGAAGACGTTGATGTGTTCGTCGAGCTGATGGGCGGCCATAACGGTGCCGCCAAGGCTGCGACCGAAGCCGCCCTGGCCGCAGGCAAGGATGTGGTCACCGCCAACAAGGCGCTGCTGGCCATCCACGGTCAGGAACTGGCGGAACAGGCCGAGGCTGCGGGCCGGGTGATCCGCTTCGAGGCTGCCGTGGCCGGCGGCATCCCGGTGATCAAGTCCCTGACCGAAGGGCTGGCCGGCAATGAAATCACCCGCGTCATGGGGGTGATGAACGGCACCTGCAACTACATCCTGACCCAGATGGAGGCCACCGGCCAGGGCTACAACGCCCTCTTTGAGGAATGCGGCCGCCTGGGCTATCTGGAAGCCGACCCGAACCTTGATGTGGGCGGTATCGACGCGGGCCACAAGCTGGCGCTTCTGGCCTCCATCGCCTTTGGCACCAAACCGGCCTTTGCAAACGTGGAGCTGGAAGGCATCCAGCGCATCCAGCTGGACGACATCCGCGCCGCTGCCGACATGGGCTACCGCATCAAGCTCTTGGGTGTGGCGCAGCGCACCGCCCGCGGGCTGGAACAGCGCATGTCGCCCTGCCTGGTGCCCGACGATTCCCCGCTGGGCCAGCTGGAAGGCGGCACCAACATGGTGGTGATCGAGGGCGACTCGATTGAGCAGGTGGTGCTGCGCGGCCCCGGCGCCGGCGAAGGCCCGACCGCCAGCGCGGTGATGGGTGATATCCTCGACCTCGCCCGCGGCCTGCGCATTGCCACCTTCGGCCAGCCTGCCAGCTCCCTGCAGGAGGCGCCCGCCGCCCAGACCGGCCTGCCGGCGCCCTTCTACCTGCGGATGGGGCTTCTCGACAAACCGGGCGCGCTGGCCAAAGTAGCCGCCATTCTGGGCGAGGCCGGCGTGTCGATCGACCGGATGCGCCAGTACAGCCACAAGGCGCCGGTGGCGCCGGTGCTGTTCGTCACCCACAAATGCACCCGCGCCACCCTGGACGTGGCGCTTGAAGGCCTCACCGCTACTGACGTCGTCGACGGCACTCCTGTCGCGCTGCGCATCGAAGAGGTCTGAGCCGGGGGCAATCCGGTGAAAATCGGCAATTTTAAGCGCTGCGGCAGGGCTTTCCTGCCGCAGCAGCCCCTATCGCCCCTTGCGAGCCTGCCCCGCCCCGCGCTATTCGGCTTGAAACGCCCATTCACATCTGACCCGTTGAGACAGGATTTCCGGTATGACTTCGAACACCCCAGACGCGCCCTTTCATGACCGCATGCTGTCGCTGGGCCTCGCCCGCGTTGCCGAACAGGCCGCCCTGGCCTCTGCCTCGCTGATCGGCCGCGGCGACGAGAAAGCCGCCGACCAGGCCGCCGTGAACGCCATGCGCGAGCAGCTGAACCTGCTGGACATCGCAGGCGTGGTGGTGATCGGCGAGGGCGAGCGCGACGAGGCACCGATGCTGTACATCGGCGAGGAAGTCGGCACCGGCAAAGGCCCCGGCGTAGATATCGCGCTGGACCCGCTGGAAGGCACCACGCTGACCGCCAAGGACATGCCCAACGCGCTGACCGTGATCGCCATGGGTCCGCGCGGCTCCATGCTGCACGCGCCGGACACCTACATGGACAAGCTGGCAATCGGGCCGGGTTTCGAGGACGGCGTGGTTTCGCTGGACATGTCCCCGCGCGAGCGTGTCGAGGCGCTGGCCAAGGCCAAGGGCTGCGCGCCCTCCGATATCACCGTCTGCATTCTGGAGCGCCCGCGCCACGAGGCGATGATCGCCGAAGTGCGTGAAACCGGCGCCGCCATCCGCCTGATCACCGACGGCGACGTGGCAGGGGTCATGCACTGCGCCGAAAGCGACGTGACCGGCATCGACATGTACATGGGCCAGGGCGGCGCACCCGAGGGCGTGCTGGCCGCAGCTGCGCTGAAATGCATGGGCGGCCAGATCTTCGGCCGCCTGCTGTTCCGCAATGACGACGAGAAAGCCCGCGCCGCCAAGGCCGGCATCACCGACCTGGACCGGATCTATGCCCGCGACGAGATGGTCACCCAGGATGTGATTTTCGCCGCCACCGGCGTGACCGGCGGCTCGCTGCTGCCCTCGCTCAAACGGACCCCGGGCTGGGTTGAAACCACCACCCTGCTGATGCGCTCCAAGACCGGCTCGGTGCGCCGCATGTCCTACCGCACGCCGCTGGAACCGCACCAGAAGTGAACCGGCACTGCGCCCGCGAAGCGGCTTGCGCCGCGGCCTCCGGCGGGAGTATTTGAGGAAAGATGAAAGGGCCGGATCCAATTGGGTCCGGCCTTTGCTTACGGGTGAGACGCATGAGCTTTTTGGGTGTTGAGCAGTCCTTGACCGGCCGCCGCTGGGTTGGCCCCGGGGTGGAAGTGGACCGTGCCTCCGAAATGATGGCGCAGCAGACCGGCCTGCCCCGCTCTGTCTGCCAGGTGCTGGCGCGGCGCGGTGTTCCGGCGATGGAGGCCAAGGGGTTTCTTGAACCAAAGCTGAAAGAACTGCTGCCCGACCCGCGCGAGATGAAGGACATGGAGGCCGCCGCCGCCCGCTTCCTGGAAGCCGTGCGGCGCAAGCAGCGGATTGCGGTCTTTGCCGATTATGACGTCGATGGCGGCAGCTCGGCAGCGCTGCTGCTGGTCTGGCTGCGGCAGATGGGGCTGGAAGCCACGCTTTACATCCCCGACCGCATCGACGAGGGCTATGGCCCCAATGTTCCGGCCATGCAGGAGCTTGCCGCCGCCCATGACCTGATCATCTGCGTCGATTGCGGCACCCTCAGCCACGAACCCATTGCCGCCGCCAAGGGTGCCGACGTGATCGTGCTGGACCACCACCTGGGTGGCGAAACACTGCCCGACTGCGTGGCGGTGGTGAACCCCAACCGGCAGGACGAAAGCGGCGACCTGGGTTATTTCTGTGCCGCGGGCGTGGTGTTCCTGATGCTGGTCGAGGCAGGCCGCCAGATGCGCGAGGGTGGCGCCAAGGGCCCGGACCTGATGGCGCTGCTGGACCTGGTGGCGCTGGCCACCGTGGCGGATGTGGCGCCTCTGATCGGTGCCAACCGGGCGCTGGTGCGCCAAGGTCTGAAAGTGATGGGCGCCCGCAGACGTCCCGGGCTGGTAGCGCTCTCCGACGTCTCCCGCATGGATTCAGCGCCCTCTACGTACCACCTCGGATTCCTGTTGGGCCCGCGGGTCAATGCCGGCGGCCGCATCGGCAAGGCTGACCTCGGCGCACGCCTGTTGTCGACGGACAACCCGCATGAGGCGGCTGCACTCGCAGAAAGGCTGGATGAGCTGAACACCGAACGCCGCGACATTGAAAACGCCGTGCGCGCCGCCGCTTTGGAACAGGCAGAGGAGCGCGGTCTGGACGCCCCGCTGGTCTGGGCCGCGGGCGAGGGCTGGCACCCGGGCGTGGTCGGCATCGTCGCCTCCCGCCTGAAGGAAGCCGCCAACCGGCCCGCCATCGTGATCGGCTTTGACGGTGCAGAGGGCAAAGGCTCGGGCCGGTCCGTTTCCGGCGTCGACCTCGGTGCCTCGATCCAGCGGCTGGCGGCCGAAGGGCTGCTGGTCAAGGGCGGCGGCCACAAGATGGCTGCGGGCCTCACCGTGATGCGCGACAAGCTGGAACCGGCCATGGCGCGGCTGACGGAATTGCTGGCCAAACAGGGCGCAGGCCAGGGCGGCCCGGCCGACCTGAAGCTCGACGGCGCGCTGATGCCGGGGGCGACCAGCGTGGACCTGATCGAGCAGATCGAACAGGCAGGCCCGTTTGGCGCCGGCGCCCCTGCCCCGCGCTATGCGCTGCCGGATCTTCAGGTGCGCTTTGCCAAGAAAGTGGGTGAAAGCCACCTCAAGCTCTCCCTCAGCGACGGCATGGGCGGAGGTGTCGATGCGATCTGCTTTGGCGCCTTTGATACCGCGCTCGGCCCCCGGCTGCTGGAGCACGGCGGTGCCCGCTTCCATTTTGCCGGACGGCTGGAAATCAACACCTGGGGCGGCCGCCAAAGCCCGCAGCTGCGCCTGGAAGACGCTGCCGAAGCCTGAGTTTTCAAAGGCTTGGGCCCTGTGGATAAGAAATTTCACAAAGGCGTATTTTTTCTCTTGCGGGTTCCGGCGCTTACAACTAAATACCCGCTCACGCACAGAGTGGCCCGTTCGTCTATCGGTTAGGACGCCAGGTTTTCAACCTGGAAAGAGGGGTTCGATTCCCCTACGGGCTGCCACTTACCCCATCGCAGCAAGCACCGTGAACACGCCGAATTGGCGTGATTTTTTTGTTTTGCATCAGCCCTTTAGCGAAAACATGAGGCGGGCGGAAAAACTTCGCATTTCTGCAAAAATCCCCTTGCGCCCGTCCGGCGCAATCAGTAAACACCGCCTCACAGACAGAGTGGCCCGTTCGTCTATCGGTTAGGACGCCAGGTTTTCAACCTGGAAAGAGGGGTTCGATTCCCCTACGGGCTGCCACTTCTCCCCCGACAATGCACCAGTGCTGACAGCAGCGGAAAACTGTCAAAAGCCACACGTCTTTGGCACTGCGGCCATGACCTGTTTGCGCAGGCGCTGCCTGCAAGCCGTACTGGGGCAGTATGACATGATGTTCAGCCCCGGCGCCCGCCGGTGCGGGCACCGGCACGCCTGCCAGACCTGCCGTTAAGATGCTGCAGGCGTATCCGCCTTGCCGTCCGCCTTCTCCATGCCTTCGCGGTAGAAGCAATGCTGCGCCCGGCCGGCGCGCTTGGCGGCATAAAGCGCCAGATCCGCCTGGTTCAGCAGCTGCTGGGCGTCCGGGTTTTGCTGCCATGTGGACAGCGTGGTGCCGGCGCTGGCGGAAATCCGGCAGGTCCGGCCGCCAAAGGGAACCGGCTCCTCCAGGCGCTGAATCAGCCGCTTGGCGATCGCCGCAAGCCTGCCGGTGTCCAGCACCCCTTCGAGAATCATGACGAACTCGTCGCCGCCGACCCGCGCAACCGTGTCCGACTGGCGGGTGCACTCCACCATTACTCTGGCAGCGTGCTGCAGCACCGCATCGCCAGCCGCATGGCCCAGGGTGTCATTGACCTGCTTGAAAAAATCCAGATCCAGGTGCATCAGCGCAAATTCGCGGCCGCTGCTGATCAGACGCCCCAGCACATGGTCCATCGCCCGGCGGTTCTTCAGCCCCGTCAGGGTGTCGGTAAAGGCCTGCTCCTCAGCGGCGATCTTGGCGCCCTGCAGGCGCAGGTTCAGCTGGCGCGAGGCCTCCATTGCGGCGGATTTCGCCTCCACCAGATAGAGCATTTCGATGGTCAGGTCCGTGGGCGAAAAATCGGCGCTGGTCAGGTCATAGTCCCTCACCGCCTCCAGCACGGAGATGCCAAAGGACAGATTGATGAACGCGCCCTGCCCTTCGGGCAGCGGCGTGCACACTCCTTTGAGGCCCGTCTGGGGAGCGTCGCGGAATTGCAGATGCAGCTTGCTGCCCGAGGTGCGCAGCAGATCCTCCACCGAGCGCACCGACCGCGGCCGGGACAGGTCGAACACCCGGAAGAACCGCCGCCCTTCCCAATCCAGCTGCGGCCGGAGCTTCTTCAGCGTCGGCCCGGCGGACACGATGCGGCCCTTGCCGTCAACAATGGCGTACATCGGACAAATCACGCCCGCCATCCCGGTCAGCTGCTGGAGTGTCATCATAACGAATGCGCCCCTAAATCAAACTCGCGGCCTGCGGCAAATTTCGTTTCCACAAGCGTGATCGAGATCACCTCGGCATCGTCCTGCGTGCCCCGGTGATCCAGAAATACAAGATCCCCGTAGTCGTCGGCCATGGCCCGGAGAACACCCATCAGGACATGAGCATAGCCGGGCAGGCCCGGCTGGCAGACCAGCTCGAACTGGTCGGGCGCCTGCTCCAGAAGTTCCAGCGCCGGCAGGTGCAAATCCGACACTGCCAGCCGGGCCCGGTCCGGCAGGTCATCCAGGGAATGCAGGAACTCGACATAATTGACGCCGCCAAAGCGCAGCAGCCTGCGCAGCGCCTCCACCTGGGGATTTGACACCAGAAACGTGCCCATATCCTCCAGCATCTCCGGCAAGGGGCGCGCCAGAACCTTCTCCATCGCGGCCAGCATCTGGCCCGACTGCTCCTCGGTGTAAAACAGCATGGCTTCGAACTCGGAGAATCCGAGTCCCGCCTCCTCCATGACCTCCTCCCAGCGGTCTGCGCCGTAAGTACTCGTCACAAATGCCTGAATCGCCCTGTTGATCAGACCGTGCATGCAATGGCCCCTCTTTGCCTACGCAGCAGTTTTGACGCCTGCAGGTTAAGAAAGGCACAACAAAGCAAATTTGCAGAAATATTAGCGAGCAATTCCGCCGCCTTACTTAACCTTAGCACGAATTCTGCACCCCCAGCGTCCGCAACCGGCCCCGTGCGCAATGCGATCATAATATGGCAACCAGCTCCCTGGCCACTTACTTCTGGCGAACCTTGTCCCGGCCCGCGGCCCGCAGATCACTGCCACTCCGGCCGCCGTTGCCCCCTAGTGGCCCGTCACGGCCGCAGAGGCAAGCCCGCGGCATGCACCGGCCGCAATCCGGCGGCGCCCGGTCACCCGCCAGCCCCGGATACAAAAAAGCGGAGGCCCTGCCTCCGCTTTTCCGCCGCTTCTGAAATTCAGAAATCAGTGGGGGCGCCGCCTTCTGCTTTCCGGCGGGCGACAAAATCCGCCAGTTCGTCACGGATGCCCGCATCCATTGGCGGCGCCTCGAAGGAGCCGATGATCTCCTTGAACATCTTGTGCGCGCGCTCCGCGGTCCAGGTGGCGCCAGCCTGCTCCCAGGCCTCGTAGTTGCGCCAGTCGCTCAGGAACGGCTGATAAAAGGCGGTGGCATAGCGGTCCTGGGTGTGCTGGATGCCAAAGAAATGGCCGTCGTTGCCAACCTCCCGGATCGCGTCCAAGGCAATTTCCTCCGGGCCGGTCGCAGAGATCTCGGGCTGCATGTAGCGTTCGATCTGCTGCAGGATCTCGCAGTCCATGATGAATTTCTCAGGAGAGGCGATCAGCCCCCCCTCCAGCCAGCCGGCTGCGTGGTAAACCATGTTGGTGCCCGACTGCACCGCCGCCCACAGCGAGTTCGAGGTTTCCCAGACCGCCTGCCCGTCCGGCACGTTTGCAGCGCAGACCCCGGAGGAGCGCATCGGCAGCCCGTAGAACCGCGCCATCTGCCCGGTCATCTGGGTCGAGCGCATGTATTCCGGCGTGCCGAAGGCCGGCGCTCCGGATTTCATGTCGACGTTGGAGGTGAAGGTGCCGATCACGCAGGGGGTGCCGGGGCGCACGTACTGGAACAGCGCAATTGCGCAAAGACTTTCGGCAATCGACTGTGCCACCGCGCCCGCCATGGTCACCGGCGCCATTGCACCGGCCAGGGTAAAGGGCGACACCACAATCGCCTGCCCGCGCCGCGCCAGCCGCAGGCAGCCGTCGATCATCGGGAAGTCGTGCTTCAGGGGCGAGGTCGAGTTGATGTTGGTGTACATATGCGGCTTGGCCTCGAACGCCTCATCGCTGAGCCCGCCGGCAATCCGCACCATCTCCATTACATCCTCGACCCGCTCCTTGCCCAGGGAATAGGCGTGCATCGCCTTGTCGGTCAGCGTCAGCTTGTCATAGAGCACATCCAGGTGGCGGACCGAGGCGTGGATGTCCACCGGCTCCACCGGGTAGCCGCCGGCAAAGTGGATGCAGTTGAAATACTGCGTCAGCTTCAAAAGGTTGCGGCACTGCTCGCGGTTGCCCGCCACTTTCTTGTTCAGCTCCATGTCCCAGTAATTCGGCGGCGAGGACACGTTGCCGAACAGGATGTGGTTGCCGCCGAGCGGAATGGTCCGGTCCGGGTTGCGCGGGGTGATCGAGAATTCGCGCGGCGCCTTGCCCACCATTTCCATGACGAAATCGCGGTCCATCCTGACCAGCTCGCCCTCGACCTTGACGCCGGCCTGTTTGAAGATCTCCAGCGCCTCGGGGTTCAGGAACACCACGCCGATCTCTTCCAGGATGCGCATCGCGCCCTCGTGGATCGCCTGAATGCCCTCTTCGCTCAGGGGTTCCGTCGGGCGGTCGATGTTGACCGGGATCTGCCAGGGCATCTGCTCCAGCACCGCGCTGCCGCGCCGGGCCGCCGCGCCTGCCCTGCCCCCGCCCCGCCGTTTTCGTGCGCCTGTGTCTGCCATGCCGCCCTCCCCTGGGTCCGCGTTTCCTAAGTGCTGATCGTCAACCACTGTGCCAATCCCGCCTGCCTGAACCTGTCAGTTCCCGACCCCCGCTGTCGTTTTTCCTGCATCAAGCGCCGGGACAGCCGATTTCTGTACACTTATGCCCAGTATGCCGCACAAAAAAGCCGGCGCACAAGCTCCGTGCGCCGGCCCATGTAAACCTGCCTGCCGGCAGCTGCAGGAATCAGCCTGAACCGGCCAGCTGTTCAGCGATCCAGCCAGCCGGGGATATGGCCAATATCCGGCAGCACTGTATCGGCGTGCGGCAGCAGTTCCTCGCGCAGCGCCATGCCGGTCAGAACACCGATCCGCTGCATCCCTGCGGCGGCACCGGCCTCCAGGTCGTGGCGGCTGTCGCCCACCATTGCTGTGCGTGCAGGCTCCACGCCCGCCGCCTTGCAGAACGCCAGCAGCGGGTCCGGATCCGGCTTGGCGCCATGGCCGCTGTCACATCCTGCAACAAAGGCAAAGCGGTCCAGCACACCGGCCCGCTGCAGCTGGCTCTTGGCCGAGAATTCGGCGTCGTTGGTCATCACACCCAGCACCTTGCCGCGCGCCAGGAGGCCGTCCAAAAACTCCGCCAGCGGCACCGCCGGCGCCAGCTCCGCAGCTGATGCGCTCTGGGCGAGGTAATCCGTCAGCTCCGCAAGGCTCATATGCGCAACATAGGGCGCAAGCGCCTCTGCCACCTCGTCATTGGAGCTGGCAATCACCAGGCTGTCGGGATTGAAGGCCGCCAGTTCCAGGTCAAAGCTGATCGCCTCGGCCATCGCCTCCTTGGCAGCCTGGTCCCCCTGCGAAAGGACCTCCAGCAATTCAGCGGCCCAGCCGTTCCAGGTGGCTGCAAAGTTGAACAGGGTTCCGTCCTTGTCGAACAGAAAGGCATCAACGGGCATGGCGGGTCCTTTTTCCACAGGATTCGGTCAGGACCCTAGGCACAGCCCTGTTCAATCTCAAGTCCAGTTCACCTGGGAACCGCCTGGAAGCGACATCCGGGCCTGCATCGGCATCTCATAGGCCAGCCCCTCGCAATCGCAGAACTGGATCACCCAGGCGTCATCCATCGTTAAGAAATCGAGCACCGAACCCAGGAACTCCGGCTCCGCCGCCCGCGCCCGCAAATCCGCCTCGCTGGCACCGGTGGCACCCAGAAACACCGGTAAAAGCTCATCATTCCCGGCCAGCCAGGCCAGGGCTTTCAGCGCCAGGGTCTCAGCGCCATCGGCGGAAATCTGCATGTTCCCCACTTTCCTGCCGCATTGCGGCCAATTTAGTAAAAATCCGAAAGGGTTTTTTAACCAGTCTCAGCAAAAACTGTAAGCCATAGGATTTGCAAGGGGCGAAAGGATACCGCGTGCAAGGCACTATCCTGGTCATCGACGGCGTCTCCACCAACCGCATCATGCTGAAGGTGCAGCTCGCGGCTGCCTATTACGATGCGGTCCAGGCCGGCAGCGTGGCAGAGGTGCTGCAGGCCGCGCGCAGCTGCCGTCCCGATCTGGTGCTCACCGCGATGTCTCTGCCCGACGGCACCGCCGCCGACGTCAAGCGCGCGCTGGCAGGGGATGAGGCGCTGGCCGACCTGCCGGTGATCGCGGTCTCCGACTGGGAGGGGCACAAGGCCCGGCTGCAGGCGCTGGCCGCGGGCATTGACGATGTGCTGCAGCAGCCGGTGGACGACGTGATCCTGCAGGCCCGCATCCGCAGCCTCCTGCGCGCCCGCAGCGCCAACGAAGAGCTGAACCTGCAGCGCGACGCCTCGCACGGCTTTATCCTGCCGCTCAGCGACCGCGCCTGCACCGAGGATCTGCGCAATGCCACCGTTGCGCTGGTGGCAGACGATCCGCGCACTGCCATGGCCTGGCGCGACCGTCTCTCGTCCAGCCTGCCCTATGCGCTTCGCACCCACGCCATCAGCGACATTCAGGGCCTGATGCAGGCGCCGGTGGCCGATGCCATCATCATAGAGCTGAACGAGGCCTCCGCAGGCCCCGGCCTGCGCCTGCTGGCGGATCTGCGCGCCCGCGCCGCCACCCGCAAATCGGTGGTGATTGCCGTGCCCAACCCGGCCGACCCCAACATCGCGGCCGAAGCGCTGGACCGCGGCGCCCATGACGTGCTGCAGACCGGTTTCGATGTCGAGGAGCTGGAGCTGCGCCTGAACAGCCAGCTGCAGCACAAGATTCGCAAGGACCGGCTCCGCGACAGCGTCCGCAACGGGCTGCGCGCGGCAGTGCTGGACCCGATGACAGGCCTCTACAACCGCCGCTATGCCAGGCCCTTCCTGGACCGGGTGGCGCATTCGGCGGCGGAAACCGGCGAGAAATTCGCGGTCATGGTTGCCGATCTCGACCATTTCAAGCGGATCAACGATCTCTATGGCCACCCTGCAGGCGACGCCGTGCTGGTGGAGGCCGCCCGCCGGATGCAGGCGGTGCTGCGGCCTGCGGACCTGCTGGCACGTGTCGGCGGCGAGGAATTCATGGCCGTCCTGCCGGGCGCCACCGAGGCAGAGGCAGGCCTGACCGCGATCGCCCTGTGCAACGCCATCAACGGCACGCCGTTCCAGGTGCCCGGCGCCGCAGAGCCGGTCAAGGTCACCATCAGCATCGGCGCGGTGATGGGCGGGGCAGGCAAGGACAGCAGCGCCTCCGCGCTGGTCGAGAAAGCCGACCAGGCGCTCTACAATGCCAAGAACGCGGGCCGCAATCAGGTCACCCTGTCAGCCGAGTGCACCGAAGCGGCCTGACCCCAGCCGGTCTGGCATGTTTACCAGCAAAAAGGGCAGCCGGCGCCGGTTGCCCTTTGCGCTTCAGCAGATGCCGCTCTACCGGCCGCAACCCCTAGTCGCGCTGTTGCCGCTGTTCGCGCCGCTCGTGCCAGCGCCGGACGCGCTGCTGCATCCGTTCCTCCAGTCGGTCGGCAAAATCCACCCGCTCCTCCAGCGTCATTGCCTCCAGCTTGCGCACCCAGGCGGCCTGCACCTTGGTGTGAAACGCATGATGCGCATCCGCCTGCGCCCGCATCAGCGCCAGCATGCCGGCGGCATCAAAGGTCTCGCTGCGCAGCGCCGCAATCACCGCGATGCCTTCCGCCTGGCGGCGCTTGACATAGCTGCCGTGGCTGCCGCCTGCCTCCTGCCGCAGCGCCTTGCGGGTGTCGCGGTCCAGTTCCCGGAACATCATCGCGCCGATGTCCGGCGGCCGCCGCCAGTGCTGGTCCTTGCCGCTGTACCGCCAGGCCGCCCCGGCCGCGATGCCGATCACGGCCAGGTTCAGCGCCAGCGATCCTGCCAGCAGCAGCTTCAGCCACAGCTTCATTCCGGGTTTGCCCTCCGCACTCATTGCAGGTCCTCGCTCAGCACCATTGCCATGTCATAGCTGTCGTAGGGCACCGCATTGCCGCTGTCCTCATATCCCGCCAGTGCCACCGGGTCCGGCACAAAGGAGGGCGGCGCCAGGCCGATCCACAGCCCCGCGGCGCTGGCCGCCGCAAGGCCGCCCATGGCAGGCCAGCCGCCCACCGCCTCGATCAGCTGCCGCCACAGCGGCTGCCTGGCTGCCCGGGCTGGGCCCGCCGCATGGCGCCCCTGCTGCACCCGGCCCGCATCCGCCAGGATGGCCGCGCTCAGATGCTCCGGCAGCGCAGGCCGGTCGCGGCGCGCCGCGGCAAACAGCTCTTCCAGTTCCTGGTTCGCCTTGTCTGTGTCAGCCATCGTTATACCCCAACTCTTCGCGCCGCCCGGCCAGGGCCGCGGCCAGCGCCCGTTTGCCCCGGGCGGTGAGACTCTCCACCGCCTCGGTGCTGATGTCCATAATCCCGGCAATCTCCGGGTTCGAAAGCTCTTCCAGATGCCGCAGCACCACCGCCTGACGCTGCCGCTCCGGCAATTGCATCAAGGCCGCCTGCAGCGCATCCTGCCGCGCGCCGTCCTGCATCTGCTCCGCCGCCGACCGGCCCGGGTCCGGCGGCTCCGGCACCGCGTCCAGATCCACATGGCCGCCGCGGGCGCGCCGCTTGCGGTCGATGCACAGGTTCATCGCCACCCGGTAAAGCCAGGTCGACACCTGCGCCTCCCCCGGCCGCCACTCCGGCGCCATCTTCCACAGGCGAAGCATCGCCTCCTGGGTCACGTCCTCGGCCTCGGCGCGGATCCCCATCACCCGCATCGCCACGCCAAAGACCCGCGGCCCCAGCCGCGCGGTCAGCTCCGCCGCCGCCCGGCTGTCGCCATTGGCATAAAGCACCAGAAGCGCATCGTCGGAGACCTCCTCCGCCGCCGCGCTCATGGCTGCCGGACCCGCACCAAGGGCCCGGCGCCGCGATATTTCCGCGTTATGCAGCACGCCTCAGCGATCAGTTCTGCTCCATTTGCTTCCCGGCACCCTGGCCATGGCCGTGCATTCCGCCGCGGTGCATCCGGGCATTTTCGAATTCCGCCTTGGAAATTCCGCCGCTGCCATCGGCATCCATCCGGTCGAACATCTTGCCCGCCCGGCGCGGCTGCGGCATCTCGTCCTTACTCAACGCGCCATCGCCGTCCTTGTCAAAGCGTTCCAGCATATTGGCGGCCCGCTCGTCTGCGTGCTGCCGCGCCCGCGCCTGCATTTCCTCCAGCGTCAGCTTGCCGTCGCCATTGGCATCCGCCTTGGCGAAATGGGCATCCTTCATCGCCTGGATTTCCGCCTTGGTCACCTCACCGCTGCCGTCGGTGTCGATCTCCTCAAAGGACATCTTCGGCCCATGAAGGCCAAAGCCCTTGGCCAGCGCGGCACTGCCTGCGGTCATGCCTGCGGCGGCCACGATCAGGGCGATGAACTTGACGTGTTTCATGTCGTCTTTCCTTTGTTCAGCGGCAGCCTCTTGCTGCCCGATGCACAGGAAAAACGCCCCAGCCCGGCGCTTCCGTCGCAGAAATGCAAAAAAAGTTTTTGCCGCCGTCCCGTTGCGGCAAACCGGCGCACGAACCTTGCTTTCCCCTTTCGCGCCCTCCTGAAGCGCGCAAAGATGTACCCAGCACACAGGATATTGCCATGACCGAGTCCCCCGCCGCGGCAGCCCCCGGCGCAGACACCGACCGCCCCACCATGCCCGCCCTGGCCAAGGGCTGGCGCTGCCGCTGCCCCGAGTGCGGCGAGGGGCGCCTTTTGCATTCCTATCTCAAGGTGAACGCGCGCTGCAGCCACTGCGGCCTCGACCTCACCCATGCCCGCGCTGACGACGGCCCGGCCTACCTCACCATTCTGATCGTCGGCCACATCATGGCGCCCCTGATGCATGTGGTCTATTTCTCCTGGCGGCCGGAGCCCTTGGTGATGTTCACGGTTTTCACGATTGGCTGCCTGGCATCTTCCCTCTATCTTCTGCCGCGGATGAAGGGGATCGTCATCGCCTACCAATGGGCGCGGCGGATGCACGGCTTCGGCAAGGCCACCCCGGCGGAAAAAGGGCAGTAACACCATGAGCGAGACGTATCTCAGCGGCGAGACCACCACCGACAAGACCGCAATCCGCAACGCGGCGACAGTGATCGCCATGCGCGGCCGGATGTCAGACGACCCGCAGGTGCTGATGGGACAGCGCGGCGCCAAGGCGGCGTTCATGCCCAACAAGTTCGTCTTTCCCGGCGGTGCCGTGGATGTGGCCGACGCGCAGGTCCCGCTGGCCTCTCCCATTTCCGCAGTCTGCCAGGAGCGCCTCGCCGACAAGGCGCCCGGGGATGTGCACCATGCCCTCAGCGTCGCCGCGGTGCGAGAGTTGTGGGAGGAAACCGGCCTGATCCTGGGCGAGCCCGGCGCATGGCAGGGAGACATCCCCGAAGACTGGCAGAGTTTTGCCGCCACCGGCCATGTGCCTTCGGCCAGGGCGATGCAGTTCGTGTTCCGAGCCCTGACCCCGCCGGGCCGCCCGCGCCGCTTCGACGCGCGCTTCTTTCTGGTGGATGCCGATCAGATCACAGGCGACCTGGATGATTTCTCCCGCGCCGCGGATGAGCTGTCGCATCTGCAATGGATCCCGCTCAGCCAGGTGCGCAGCTTCGACCTGCCCTTCATCACTGAGGTGGTGCTGGCCGAAGTCACCGCCCGCGTCCGCGACGCCGAGCCGCCGCAAAGCGTGCCCTATTTCCACAACAACGACGAGGCCAGCCTGTTCCTGCGCCTCAAGGGCTACCCGATGCCCGCCGACGGCTGAAGGATCACGTTTCCCGGCGCGGGAAACGTCCTTTGAAACCCGTGCTTTCCGGGCCGGAATTATCGCATAATTCCGGCTGCCCATCTGCTGACGCTTCCGGCTACAGGGCCAGAACCAGCACCAGGATCGACACGATCAGCAGCCCCATGCCCACCAGTTCGCGGAGCGTGACCTTCTCCTTGAAGAACAGCACCGACGCCAGCAGCGACAACAGCAGCTCCACCTGCCCCACCGCCTTCACATAGGCTGCGTTTTGCAGCGTGAAGGCCCAGAACCAGCAGAATGAGCCCCCCATGCTGGTCAGCCCCACCCAAACCGCAACTTTGCGTGCCTGCCAGACCCGGGCGATCTCGCCCTTCTCGCGCAGGCCCAGCCAGACCAGCATGAACAGCGTCTGCAGACTGACCACCGCAGCCAAGGTCACGCCTGCGCGGAACATCGGCTCCAGCTCCGCCAGCTGCAGCGACGCGCCGCGGTAGCTGACCGCGGAAAAGGCAAACAGCACCCCCGACCCCAGCCCCAGCTGCGAGGCCCGGTTGGTCAGATGCCGCCACCAGGGGCCTGCCGCATCCGGGGTCTTGGACAGCACCAGAACGGCGGCCAGCCCGATCAGGATCGCCGCCCAGCCGCCAAGGCTGACAGGATCGCCCAGCACCGCCAGCCCGACGATGGCGGTCTGGATTACTTCGGTTTTCTTGAAGGTGATGCCGACCGCAAAATTGCGCTGCTTGAACAGAGCGACGACGCAGACGGTGGCCAGGATCTGCGCGGTGCCGCCGATGGCCGCAAACATCCAGAACTTCGGCCCCAGTTCCGGCAGGCTCCGCCCCGACACCGCCAGATAGGCTGCCAGCCCGGCCAGAATGAAGGGTGCGGAATAGACAAACCGGGCGAAGGTGGCTCCGCCCGGCGACAGCGTCACGCTGCTCAGGACCTTCTGCAGCATGAAGCGCACGGTCTGAAAGCTGGCAGCGGCTATGGAAACGGGGATCCAGGCAAACATGCCCCCGCTTATGCGCCCTTATTCCCCCTGCTGCCAGAGCGGATGCGGCACCGGATCCTTGGCCCGCAACAGGTAGTTGCGGAAAATCTGCAGGTAGTTGCGGTAGAAATAGCCGTCGTTGGCCGCCAGGAACTCTGCCCGGCGGGTTTGGTAAAGCCGCGGCAGCGCGTACCAGGGCACGCCCGGATGCATGTGGTGCACGATGTGCAGGTTGTTGTTCAGGAACAGGAAGGCCAGCGGCCCCTTGTCCTCGATCACCACGGTGCGGCCGCGGGCGGTTTCATGCGCGCGGTGCTCCAGGAAGGTGCGGATCTTCAAAAGCGCCAGCCCCAGATAGGCCCCGGCAACCGCCGCCCAAAGCGGCGCAGGCGACTGCAGCACCACCCAGATCACCACCGCCAGGCCAAGGCCATGCAGCGCCCAGTCGCGGGCAATCCCCGGCTCTCCCCTGCGCATCAGCCGCCAGTCGCCCGCCATAAAGCAGAGCTGCCCGATCAGCGGCCCCAGCACCACCCGGCCCAATAGCGTGTTGTTCACCCGCAAGAGCGCCTTGCGCCAACCCGGCAAGCGCGCCCAAACGCCCGGGTCCTGGAAATTGCTTTCCGGATCGTCATAGGGGTCGGTCAGCGCCTCATCCTCGTGATGCGCCAGATGGGTGTCGCGGAAGCGGCCATAAGGGATCGCCAGGCTCAGCGGAAAGAACATCAGCGCCTCATTCAGCCAGCGGCTGCGGAACGGATGCCCATGCAGCGCCTCATGGGTCAGCGAGGAATGCAGCGCCGCCATCACGCCCAGCGCCATCACCGTCAGCAACAGGCTGACCTGCGGCAGCAGCCACAGCGCAGCCAGCCAGCCGCCGTAACAGCCCAGGATCAGCGCCAGGGTGCCCCATTCCACGCCCCGCGGCATGTATTCACTGCAGCGCTCAGACATGGCCGCGCCCCCAGCTGATCTTTGCCCAGGCGCGTTCATAGAAAAGGTAGACCGTGAAGCCGATCCCTGTATTGACCAGCGCCATCATGCCGCCTGCCTTGGCCGAGCCGGTGGCAATCAACCCCACCAGCGTCATCGTCGCCAGCCCGAGGATGTTCCAGATCACTGCCTTAACTATGGAGCGCCTGCGCGTTTCCATCTTTCCTCCTGAAATTCTTTGGTAAGTGCTTGTTTCCAAACTACCGCAGCCGCAGACTGTGCAGAATTCCGAATGCAGTTAACAAAATCCATCAACCGTGATATTTGGAAACACATGATAGAAAACATCGACAAACGGGTGCGCGCAGAGCAGTTCCGGCAAAGGCTGAACAAAGCCTTGCGCGACAGCGGCCTCAGCCAAAGCGCCCTGGCCCGCGCCGTCGGCGTCGACCGCTCCACCATTTCGCAGCTCTTGACGGACGAGGGCGCGCGGCTGCCCAATGCCCATTTGGTCGGCGCCTGCGCCGGCGCTCTGGGGGTTTCCGCCGACTGGCTCCTCAGCCTGTCTGACCGGCCCGAAAGCGCCGCCGAACTGCTGGCCTCCAGCCTCACCCTTACCGAGGCCCCCCGCGCGCTGGTCGATGAACGGATCTTCGACTGGCACCAGGAGGCCGAGGGCTACAAGATCCGCCACGTTCCCGCTGCCCTGCCCGACATGCTGAAAACCCGCGCGCTCTTGGAATGGGAATACTCCCCCCATCTGGGCCGTACCGCCGGCCAGGCCATCGGCGCCTCCGAAGACCGGCTCACCTGGATGCGCCAGTCCCCGTCTGATTACGAAATCGCCCTGCCGCTATACGAGCTCGACAGCTTTGCCCATGCGGTTGGCTATTACGAGGGCCTGCCGCTGGACGTGCGGCTGGAACAGCTTGATCAGTTCGAGCGCCTCTGCGAGCAGCTCTACCCCCGCCTGCGCATCTACCTGTTCGATGCCAAGCGGCTTTATTCCTCACCGATCACCATCTTCGGGCCGCTTCTGTGTGTCTTTTACGCCGGCACCCATTATCTGGCCTTCCGCGACAAGGAGCGGATCGCCACCTTCACCAATCATTTTGACAATCTGGTGCGCGAAGCCGACATCACCGCCCGGCAATTGCCCGGACGGCTCAGGGCGCTCAGGGCGGCGATCAGCAGTTAAATCGTTTCAAACAGAACTTCCGCCCGGCCGATAGGCCGGGCAGCGCCCGTCCCGCCCCCCACGGGGCGGGCGCTTCGCTTCCCACCCCGCTGGGCCGAACGCTGCCCTCTGACTTCCTGATCTAGGCGCTCACACTTTCGGGTCCGGGTTCTCGGTATGGCCATCAACGGCAATCACCTGCCCCGACACCAGCCGCGCTGCGTCCGAGCCGAGGAACACCGCCATATTGGCAATGTCGCTCGCCTCGACGAACCGCCCCATCGAGGTGCCCGCGGCATAACCCGCATAGACCTCGTCCCGGGTCATGCCCTTGGCCGCCGCCTCACGCTCCAAAACGCCCTCCATCCGCGGCCCTTCCACCGCGCCGGGACAGATCGCATTGGCGCGGATGCCAAAGGGGCCAAGCTCCATCGCCAAGGTCTTCATCAGCCCGATGACCGCCCATTTCGCCGAAGCATAAGGCGCCCGGTTCGGATAGCCGTACTGCCCTGCGGTGGAGGATGTCACGATGATCGATCCCGCCTTGGCCGCCTTCATCACCGGTGCCGCGTATTTGGCGGCCAGAAAGCAGCCCTCAAGATTGACGCTCACGCATTTGCGCCAGTCCTCCAGCGCAATATCCTCGATCAGCGCCGTAGGCCCGGCGATGCCCGCATTGGCGCAGAGCACATCGAGCCCGCCCCAAACTTCAGCGATTTCCGCAAACAGCGCCTTGACGCCCGCCTCATCGGTGGCATCCACCGCCGTTGTCCGCCAGCCTTCCGGCACGTCCGCCAGCGCTACGGCGCTCACATCCGTGACCCAGACCTGATGGCCGGCGGCGGCAAAGCCCTCGGCCATCGCACGACCGATGCCAGACCCGCCGGCAGTGACCAAAACCCGGCTCATCTGGGCGCACCAACTGCGCGGCCCAGCCCCTCCGGCGCCGCCAGCACCGCATGGGCTTCTGCCAGCTTCACCAGGTTGGCCTCGATATGCGGCGCAGGCGGCGCCGAACGGCGGGTCTTCAGGTCCACATGCAGCAGCATATGCTCACCGGTCGCCAGCAGCCGCTCGCCGGAGAACATCTCGTGCCACAGATGCATCTTCTTGCCCGCACCCATGATCACCCGGGTCTTCACCTGGATCGGATCGCCCGCATGGACCTCGTCGATATGGCGGATATGGGTTTCGGCGGTGAAGTAGCTGCCGCCGTTGGCAATATACTCCGCATCGCAGCCGATGATCATCATCAGCCGGTCGGTGGACTGCGCAAAGGCGTCCAGATAGCGGCTCTCGGTCATATGGCCGTTGTAATCGGTCCAGTCCAGCGGCACCACGCGGCTCTGGGTCAGCACCGGCTGGCTCAGGTCTTCCAAGTCCCCGATCGTGCGCACCAGCCCGGCCTCGCCTTCGCGGTTCAGGTCATGGGCGTTCTGCAGCGCACCGGCACCCCAGTTGTTTGCGCCCAGCGCCCGCATCATGCCGACCAGGTTGTCGTCCCGGTGCCGCTCCAGCTCGCGGATCGAATACTGGCCGGATTGCTCATCCGACTGGCCCGCGATCAGTTCCACCAGCTCATCAGTGAATTCCGGCACATCCATCAGCTTGGTCCAGGGCCAGCTGAGGCAGGGGCCGAACTGCGCCATGAAATGCTTCATGCCCGCCTCGCCGCCAGCCACCCGGTAGGTTTCAAACAGACCCATCTGCGCCCAGCGGATGCCAAAGCCGTAGCGGATCGCGTTGTCGATCTCCTCGGTGGTGGCGATGCCGTCCTTCACCAGCCAAAGCGCCTCGCGCCAGACCGCTTCCAGGAAACGGTCGGCCACATGGGCGTCGATCTCTTTCTTAAGGTGCAGGGGATACATGCCGATGGCAGTGATGATCTCCTTGGCGCGGTCGATGACGCCCGCCGGGTTGGCCTCTGTCGTGACCAGCTCGGCCAGCGGCAGCAGATAGACCGGGTTGAACGGATGCGCGACCACGATCTGGCCCGGGTTCTCGCGTCCGTCCTGCAATTGCGACGGCTTGAAGCCGGAAGTGGAGGAGCCGATCACCGCATCCGGCGCGCAATGCGCCTGCAGCTCTGCATAGACCTTTTGTTTCAGGTCCAGCCGCTCCGGCACGCTCTCCTGGATCCACTCGGCGCCCTCGACGGCCTCCGCGATGGTCTCATGGAAGGTCAGGCTGCCCTCGGCAGGCAATGCCACATTGCCCAGGCCGGGCAAGCTCCGGCGGGCGTTGGCCAGCACTTCGCCGATCTTGCGCTCCGCTTCCGGGTCCGGGTCGAACACCCGCACGTTCCAGCCATTGAGCAGGAACCGCGCGGCCCAGCCGCCGCCGATAACCCCGCCGCCGATGATTGCTGCTGTTTTCATCGTTTCATTCTCCAAAACACATTGGCTCGTGAACAGCACGAGCACATAGCGCCGGCTAGGCGCCCACGACGTCCCCGCCCGCGAGCAAGCGGGCAGCTATTATTTTCATTGAGTGAATACGCGCTGCGCGCGCGTGCGCTGCGCTCCGCTTCAGATCAGGAACGGCAGGACACTGAACACCATGAAACCGCAAAGGAAGGCAGCGCCAGCAATCCGGCCCGGAGACAGAAACTTCCGCAGTACCAATGCAAGGGCTGCCCCCAGGCCAATGACCCCGGCGCCAAGCCAAGCTGCGGCCGCTAATCCAATCACCGGTGGAACAATGGTGTTCTCCAGCATTGCGTCGGAGAGGCCCAGCGCAATTCCAAACCCGGCGAAGAACAACGCCAGCGCCGCAAGCGGCCCTTTCCACCAAGCCGCTTCTGATTGCAGGAAAGCGGTGAGCGACAGCATCGAAGCCGCGAAGAACGGAAAGAATATCATTCACTCAAGTAATCCCATCCCCTCTCGGGCTTCAACCCTGAATTGACTCCACCCAGTGCACAAGGACTGTACAGGGGGTGCACGCAGGGCACCCCGCGAATACTCGCTTACTTCGCCGCCGGCGCGCGTTTGGTCAGGCCCAGCTTCTCGCGCACTTCCTGCGGACCGATCACCCGTGCGCCCATGTTCGACACGATGGTGTTCGCACGTTCAACCAGCTGCCAGTTCTCTGCCAGGACGCCTTTATCGAGCCACAGGTTGTCCTCCAGCCCGACCCGCACATTGCCGCCCGCCAGCACCGATTGCGCCGCATAGGCCATCTGGTTGCGGCCCAGCGCAAAGGCCGAGAAGGTCCAGTCGTCCGGCACATTATTGACCATCGCCATGAAAGTGTTGAGGTCGTCCGGCGCGCCCCACGGCACCCCCATGCACAGCTGCACCAGCGCGTTCGGCTCTAGCACGCCTTCCTTCACCAGTTGCTTGGCAAACCACAGGTGGCCGGTGTCAAACGCCTCGATCTCCGGCTTCACGCCCAGGTCGGTCATCATCTGCCCCATCGCCCGCAGCATGCCGGGCGTGTTGGTCATAACGTAGTCGGCCTCGGCAAAGTTCATGGTGCCGCAATCCAGGGTGCAGATCTCGGGCAGGCATTCCGCCACATGGGCAACGCGCTCCGTCGCCCCAACCATGTCGGTGCCCGCCTCCTTCAGCGGCAGCGGGTTCTCGGTGTCGCCAAACACCATATCACCGCCCATGCCCGCGGTCAGGTTCAGCACCACATCCACCTCGGCATCACGGATCCGGTCAGTCACCTCGCGGTAAAGATCCAGTCGGCGCGACGGCACCCCGGTCTCAGGATCGCGCACATGGCAGTGCACCACTGCGGCGCCGGCCTTGGCCGCGGCGATGGCGCTGTCGGCGATCTGCTGGGGCGAGCGCGGCACATGCGGGCTGCGGTCCTGGGTGCCGCCGGAGCCGGTCACGGCACAGGTGATGAAGACTTCCCGGTTCATTTCCAGAGGCATTTTTCTTTTCCCTTCGATGTACAGGGTTTTGCCACGGGTTATCCCCAGGCTCCTCCCCAGATTCTGATTTGCGCTGACAGCGACTCTGCCGCAGCCTTTTACGGCACAGTTTACACCAGGCGAATCGAAGTTGATGAAATCCGCAAAAAACATCCTGCAGCCCGAGAACCGGCCGCTGAAGACAGCGGTGCTGGTTCTGGATGAATGCAACACGCTGTCCTTTGCCGCTGCAGTGGACCCCATGCGCGCCGCCAACCGGCTGGCCGGGCGGGCGGCATTCGACTGGGATTATGTCAGCGCCACGGCAGAGCCGCCGATGCTGACCAGCGGCCTCACCGTGCCGAGCTTTCCGCTGGCCCGGCTGCAGGGCTGCGAACTGCTGATCATCGTCGCGGGCTTCCAGCTGGCGCGTCATGCCACCCCCAGCCTGCTGGCCGGCCTGCGCCGCATCGCCGCCACCGGCGCCACCATCGCAGGCATCGACGGCGGGCCCTGGCTGATGGCCGAGGCAGGGCTGCTGGACGGCCACCCCGCCACCACCCACTGGGAAGACCTGGAAAACTTCGCCGCCCGCTTCCCCGACGTGGACGCCCGCAACGACCGCTTCACCGTGTCTGAGGCCCGTATGACCTCCGGCGGCGCGACGCCGGCAATTGAAATGATGCTGCACATCATCAGCTGCCGCCATGGCGCAGGCTTTGCCTCCCGCGTGGCGGGGCTGTTCCTGTTCGACGGGCCCTCTGCCCTGCCGCGCCCGCAAAGCCGACTGGGCGGCCGCGCCCACAGTGCCCTGACCGCCAAGGCAAACGCGCTGATGGAAGCCTCGCTGGATGAGCCGCTGCCGCTGGCGCAGATCGCCGAGACGCTGGGCACCAGCCCGCGCAGCCTGCAGCAGCAGTTCCGGCTCAAGCTCAACACCACGCCGCAGGACCACTACCTTCAGCTGCGCCTGGCCGAGGCCCGCCGCCTGGTCACCGACACCGCAATGCCGCTGATGGAGGTGGCAATGGCCACCGGCTTCACCTCGCAATCGAGCTTTGCCCGCGCCTTCCGCACCGCGCATGGCACCTCAGCCCGCGACCTGCGCCAGGAACAGGCACGCCCGACGGCTCACTGACACAACGCGGGTCAAGGGCCGCGCAGCGGCGGTGCGCAGCACCGTTCACCCTTGACGCGCAACCCTTGTACAGAATTGCAAAGGCGCTTCAGGGGCAGACCTGCCCCTGAACGCTTCTGAGCAAACCCTTCTCCGCGCTGCGCCAGCAGCGCCCGGCCCAACCGGCCTAGGGCATGTCCATGCCCGCAGGCCGGGCGGGAGAGCCTCCGCCCCTTGGATCAATACGGCATCGGATGCGCCCGGTGGGCAGCGTTGATCTCGTCCAGCACCTCCTGGCTCAGCTCCAGCTCCACCGACTTCAGCAAATGCTCCAGCTGCGGCAGATGGGTGGCGCCAAAGATCGCCGACGCCATGAACGGCCGGGCCCGGCACCAGGCCAGCGCCATATGCACCGGATCCAGCCCGTGGCGTTCTGCGATCTTCAGATAGGCCGCCACCGCATCATAGACCCGCGGGCTGTGGCGCCCGCCCAGTTCCGGGTTGATCGACTTGCGCGAGCCTTCCGGCACCGCCCCGTCCTGGTACTTCCCGGTCAGCAATCCGGTGCCCAGCGGCGAGAACGCCATCAGCCCGACATCTTCATTGACGCTCAGCTCGGCCAGGTCGGTGTCATACATCCGGCAGACCAGCGAGTATTCGTTCTGGATCGAGGCCACCCGCGGCCAGCCGCGCACCTCGGCGATGCGCAGCCATTGCGCGGTGCCCCAGGCGCTCTCATTGGACAGGCCAAAGGCGCGGATGGTGCCGCGCTCCACCTCGCGCTGCAGCGCCTCCAGGCAGTCCTCCATGTTGGCCAGCACCTCCTCGCGGTTCTGGCCGGAAGGATCATAAGTCCAGTTCTGCCGGAACATGTAGCTGCCCCGGTTCGGCCAGTGAAACTGGTAGAGGTCGATATAATCCGTCTTCAGCCGCTTCAGCGAAGCCTCGATGGTGGGCGCGATGGTCTTGGACGAGATCGGCGCCCCGCCGCGCACATGCCGCATCCCTTCACCGGAATGTTTGGTCGCCAGGATGTAGTCGCCTCGCCGTCCGGTCCTTTCGTTCCAGTTGCCGATGATTCTCTCGCTGTTGCCCAGGGTTTCAGCACTGACCGGATTGACCGGATACATCTCGGCGGTGTCGACAAAGTTCACGCCAGCCGCCAGCGCCATATCAATCTGCGCATGGGCCTCGTCCTCCGGCGTCTGGGTGCCAAAGGTCATCGTGCCCAGGCACAGTTCGGACACCCTCATGCCGGTGCGGCCCAACGGGTTCATTTTCATCTCGCGCTCCCTTGTTCCGGATTTGCCTGCGACCCTAGCCGGCAGCACGGCAAGTGCAAGCCGCGGCAGCACACCGGTAGACCGGCGTTAACCATCCAAGAACAACCTGAAAGCGATTCGCCTAAAATGTGATACGCTCAAATTTGTCGCAAATTGAATTACAAGGAGTGGCCCATGACATTCGCGGTGCATGAAATAGGTGAAGATCGCGCTATCGAAGTAGAAGCGCCTGTACTGCGATTGCCGCCGTCCCAGGCACGCTTGGCCCATGCCCGCGGCCGCGCCGTGTTCGTTGATCTGCGCATGGCGCAGGAAATGAAAAGAACCGGGATCATTCCGGGGGCTTTTCCCTGCCCCCACGGGCTCACGGATCTCTGGATCGGCCCCGGCAGCCCCGTCAGCAGCACCAGTCCTGCCGATGAGAAGATTTTTGTATTCTGCTGCGGCAATGGCTTGCACGCACCCCAGGCCGCCCAAAGCGCACGGCATATGGGCCTGCGGCAGGTCTTCGTCCTGGACGGCGGCATGGATGCCTGGCTTGCCGGCGGCGGCAGCGTGGCGGCGCTTGATCAGCAGCAGGTTCATTGAGCTGCCCCCAGCCGCTTGCACCCCGGCGCAAAACGCTGCAGCCTGCCTCCCGTGTTACTTGAGGAGGGCGCAGAATGCCGCAACAGATCACCAAAGGCGTCAAGGCGCTGCTGGCCGAGGCAAACAGCCTTGTCGAAACCATGACCGTCGAAGAAGCCAAGCAGAAGGTGCTGGATGAGGGCTATGTTTTCATCGATCTGCGCGACATCCGCGAGCTGCAGCGCAGCGGCATGATCCCCGGCGCCTTCTCCTGCCCGCGCGGCATGCTGGAATTCTGGATCGACCCGGACAGCCCCTATCACAAGCCGGTGTTCAACCAGGACAAGACCTATGTGTTCTACTGCGCCAGCGCCTGGCGCTCGGCGCTCAGTGCCAGGGCGGCGATGGAGATGGGGCTGAAACCGGTGGTGCATCTGGAAGGCGGCTTCAGCGAATGGGCCAAACAGGGCGGCCCGGTGGTCCCGCGCGAGAGCTGAGGCCAGCCGCACCGCGCATCACGCGCGGCCCGGCCAATCCTGCAGGCCGGCGGCACTGCCCGCCGCAGCACCCGATTGAGAACAAATAGCGAACATGCTACTTTGACGGCATGCCGACTCACCTGCTTACCCGCCGCAGCCACAAACCCCGTCCGGCGCTGCCCCTGATGGAGGGGATCGCGCTGGAGCAAGCCCGTGTGCATGAGGCCTGCGGCCCGGCCCGCCACAGCTTTGCCCTCTGGCTGGCCGCCGCCGCACAGGCCGCCGCCCCGGGATCCGTCCTGTGGCTGTCTGCGGCCCAGGGCGGCCCCCGGCTGAACCCCGGCGGGATGGCGGAATTCGCCAGCCCTGCCCGTTTTCTGTTCGTGCAGGCCGCCCGGACAGAAGATCTGCTCTGGTCCATGGAGGAAGCCCTGCGCAGCGGCGCGGCACCGCTGGTGGTGGCAGAGCTGGCAGAGCCGCCCGCCATGACCCCGGTGCGGCGGCTGCATCTGGCGGCAGAGGCTGGCGGGCGCTTCGGCCCGGCGCCGCTGGGCCTGCTGCTGACCCCCGGCACAGGCGGCGCCCAGGGCATCGAAAGCCGCTGGCACCTGGCCCCGGCCCATGCGCCCCGGCCCGGCGGCAGCCCGCCCCCCGCCCGCGACCGCCCCGGTTTCCCGGGCTGCTGGACCCTGCAGCGGCTGCGCGCCCGCACCCTGCCGCCCCGCAGCTGGCAGATCACCCGCACCGGCCCCGGCAGCCCGCTGCAGGCAGCCCCGCTGCCGCCCGCCGCCTGCGGCCCGGCTGCGGCCCGCCTGCCCGCGGCGCTGGCGCAGCCGCCGTCACCGCTGGCTGCGCCAGCGCGGCCTTAGCGGCTTTGGGCCGGGCACCGGACGCAGGCCGGTTCCCGGCCCAACAGGCAGAGGCTTTTGCCCCAAACGCCGGCGCCTGGCGGGAGCCCCCCGCGGTTTCACAGGCGCGCAAGCAAAAGTGAGCGGCCCGCAGCGGCAAATCCGGTTAAACTCGTCCGGCAGCACAGGAAAAACGGGCCAGCAAACACGGAAGGAACCGCACCCATGGGCAACTCCAGGATGCCGCGCCGCGCCCTGCTGGCCGACCTCGGAGCCGCTCTGCTGGCGCCGCAGGCGCTGCTGGCCGCCCTCCTGCCCTACCGCCTGATCCCCGAGGCCACGGATGTGCGCTTCACCTTCCTGCTTGGCGGCCAGCCGCAGCACGGCCGGGTCCCCGTCTCCGCTGCCCGCATCCGCATCGACCCGCAGAATCTGGCCCGCAGCCAGGCCGATATCACCCTGGACGCGCGCCGCGCCCGCACCGGGCTGGTGTTTGCCACCGAAGCGCTCAAAGGCCCCGGCCTGCTGGACACCGCCCGCTTCCCGCAGATCCGCTTCCGCTCCACCCGGGTCCGCCTGGGGCCGGACGGGCGGCTGTCCGGCGGTGCGCAAATCACCGGTGATCTGACATTACGAGGCGCCACCCGGCCGGTCACCCTGCAGGCCGCGCTCTACCGCCGCCCCGGCACCGCCCCGGACGACCTGCAGGAACTGGATGTGCATCTCTCCGGCCAGATCAGCCGCGCCGCCTTTGGCGCCTCAGGCTACGCGGATCTAGTGGCCGACCGGGTCAGCCTCAATGTCAGGGCCCGCATCCGCCAGGCAGGCTGAGCGCCGGCCCGCGCCGCGCCGGTGCCAAAAAACACCGCCCCGCAAAAATACGACACGCTGGTGGCGGAAACCGGCTGGCAATGCCGTCCCAGCCTGTCATGGTCGCACCGTTATGCGCCTGATCGTCTCCTTTGCCGCCCTGTTCCTTTCTGTCATCCTGCTGCAGCTGTCGACCGGAGGCGTCGGCCCGCTCGATGCCATTTCCGGCCTGACGCTCAACTTCACCAAGGAGCAGATCGGCCTCCTGGGCTCCGGCCATTTCTTCGGCTTCTTCATCGGCTGCTGGTGGGCGCCGCGGCTGATGGGCAACGTCGGCCATTCCCGCGCCTTTGCAGTCTGCACCGCGCTTGGCGCCATGGGCCTCTTGGGCCACACGCTGACCGAAAACCCCTATGCCTGGGCGGCGATGCGGATGGCCTCCGGCCTTTGCGTCGCCGGCTGCTACACGGTGATCGAGGCCTGGCTCAACGCCAAGGTCACCAACGAAACCCGCGGCCGCGCCATGGGCACCTACCGGATTGCCGACATGAGCGCCTCGCTGGCGGCGCAGCTGATCATCGCGGTGCTACCGCCGGCCGCCTATATCTCCTATAACCTGCTGGCGATCCTCTGCTGCGCCGCGCTGCTGCCGCTGACCCTGACCCGGTCCAGCCAGCCGGAAACTCCCGATGCCCCGCGGCTGCGCCCCAAGCTGGCCTGGCGCTGCTCGCCGCTGGCGGTGGCGGGCGTCATCGTTTCGGCGCTCAGCTCCGCCTCCTTCCGGATGGTCGGCCCGGTCTACGGCCAGGAAGTCGGATTGGAAGTCGGCCAGATCGCCTTCTTCCTGGCCGCCTTTGTTCTGGGCGGCGCGCTGGCGCAGTACCCGCTCGGCTGGCTCGCCGACAAGTACGACCGCCGCTGGGTGCTGATCTGGCTGTCGGTGGCCGCCATCGTCAGCAGCACCGTCACCATCGCCGCCAGCGGCACCGGCACCCTCGGCGTGATGCTGGCCGCCAGCTTCTTCGGCTTCACAACCTTCCCGATCTTCTCGGTCTCCGCCGCCCACGCCAACGACTTCGCCACCTCCGCCGAACGGGTCGAGCTATCGGCGGCGCTGATGTTCTGGTACGCGCTTGGCGCCATCGCCTCGCCCTTTGTCTCCTCGGCCCTGATCGACAGCTTCGGCCCGCCTGCGCTGTTTGCCTATGTCGCCTGCGGCCACCTGCTGCTGATCGTCTTCGGGCTCAACCGGATGCGCGCCCGCCCGGTGCCGGAAGAGCGCACCCATTACGTCTATGCGCCGCGCACCTCCTTCACCATCGGCCGCCTGCTGAAACGCTCGCGCGAGGGGCGGTAGCGCCGCCGCCGCCCAATTTTCAACGAAATACGCACACGGGGTTCCCGCCGCCCGCCGCATAGGCTAGACGGGCCTCTGACGCATTACCTGGATGGACGGCATGGCACGCATTCTGATCACTTCGGCGCTTCCCTACATCAACGGGATCAAGCATCTGGGCAACCTGATAGGCAGCCAGCTGCCCGCTGACCTTTACGCCCGCTACAACCGCGGCCGCGGGCATGAGGTCCTGTTCCTTTGCGCCACCGACGAACACGGCACACCGGCGGAACTGGCGGCGGCCAAAGCCGGCAAGCCGGTTGCCGATTACTGCGCCGAAATGCACGAAGTGCAGACCGACATCGCGCACCGCTTCGGCCTGTCGTTCGACCATTACGGCCGCTCCTCCAGCCCGCAGAACCATGCGCTGACCCAGCATTTCGCCGGCAAGCTGGCCGAGGCCGGGCTGATTTCGGAAGTCAGCGAAAAGCAGGTCTATTCCAATGCCGACGGCCGCTTCCTGCCCGATCGCTATATCGAAGGCACCTGCCCCAACTGCGGTTACGAGCGGGCCCGCGGCGACCAGTGCGAGGAATGCACCAAGCAGCTGGACCCCACAGACCTGATCAATCCGCGTTCGGCCATCTCCGGCTCCACCGACCTGGAAGTGCGCGAGACCAAGCACCTGTTCCTGCGCCAGTCGGCAATGCGCGATCAGCTCGACGCCTGGATCGACACCAAGACAGACTGGCCGGTGCTGACCACCTCCATCGCCAAGAAATGGCTGCATGACGGCGACGGCCTGCAGGACCGCGGCATCACCCGCGACCTGGACTGGGGCGTGCCGGTCAAAAAAGGCAGCGAGGATTGGCCGGGCATGGAGGGCAAGGTCTTCTACGTCTGGTTCGACGCGCCGATCGAGTACATTGCAGCCGCCGGCGAGTGGGCCGAGAAGCACGGCAAGAGCGACGCCGACTGGCAGCGCTGGTGGCGCACCGACAAGGGCGCGGAGGATGTGAAATACGTCCAGTTCATGGGCAAGGACAACGTGCCGTTCCACACCCTGTCGTTCCCGGCCACCATCCTTGGCTCCGGCGAGCCGTGGAAGATGGTCGACCACCTCAAGTCCTTCAACTACCTGAACTATGACGGCGGCCAGTTCTCCACCTCGCAGGGCCGCGGCGTGTTCATGGACCAGGCGCTGGAAATCCTGCCCGCCGACTACTGGCGCTGGTGGCTGCTGAGCCATGCACCCGAAAGCTCCGACTCCGAATTCACCTGGGAAAACTTCCAGCAGTCCGTGAACAAGGATCTGGCGGATGTTCTGGGCAACTTCGTCAGCCGCATCACCAAGTTCTGCCGCTCCAAGTTCGGCGAAGAGGTTCCGGCCGGCGGCGAATACGGCGCGCAGGAACTGGCGCTGATCGATGAACTCACCACCCGCATCCGCGCCTATGAGGGCCACATGGAAGCGATGGATGTCCGCAAGTCGGCGCAGGAGCTGCGGGCGATCTGGGTTGCCGGCAACGAATACCTGCAGTCCGCGGCGCCCTGGTCGGTGTTCAAGGAAGACCCCGAGCGCGCCGCTGCGCAGGTGCGCCTGGGCCTCAATCTGATCCGGCTCTATGCGGTGCTGTCGGCCCCCTTCATCCCACATGCGTCGGACACGCTGATGGCGGCCCTGAACTCGGACGACCGCAGCTGGCCCGAAGACGCGGCCGCCGCCCTGTCTGCCCTGCCCACAGGCCACGGCTTCACCGTGCCGGAAGTGCTGTTTGCCAAGATCACCGACGAGCAGCGCGAGGAATGGCAGGAACGCTTCTCCGGCACCCGCGCCTGATCCCTCTGGAACTGATTGACGCAAAGGCCGCCTCAAGGGCGGCCTTTTCTTTTGCCATCCTCTTGACCCGGCACAAAAAATAATTCCGACTAAAAAACTCGGATTGACATAGGTGAGTAAATAAATCAGGTATACGGCATTCCAGCCAGCCTGACTCGGATCGGGCGAGCCCGAGTGACATAGTATCAACCGAGATCGCCCCCATGCCGACCAGTGCGCGCCGCCTTTGCGGCCCTGAAATCAAGGAACCGGACTCTGAGGACATGCGCCACCTGTGGCCGCAGGTCTTTGCGCCGTCCGGCGCGCTGTCCGGTTTTTGCCTGGAATGGCTTCTGGACAGGGCGGAATTCAGCAATGGGCGCAAGTCATGAACCAGATCACTTCCAAACCTGTCCCCACTGAGGCCACCGCCGAGGTCTTCCCCACCTACCATGCCGAGGACCTGACCCGCGGCGGCGCGCAGGCCCGTATCCTGCTGAACGGCCAGATCTATTCGCTGCGCATCACCCGCGCGGGCAAGCTGATCCTGACCAAATGAGCGCCGCTGCCCCACAGTCTCGCGGCGGGGTCACTGTCGGCACCCTGTCGGAGCTGCCGGTGCTGGAAGCCGGCGCGGTGATCTATTTGCGCCACTGGTTCTCCGGGGCCGAGACCCGCGAGCAGATGCGCCGCGACTTCGAAGTGAACTTCGGACCCGAAATGGCCGGGGCCGCCTTTGAGGCCTTTGGCTGCCTATGCAATTTCTGCGCCGCCCATAGCCGCCGACCGCTGGTGCGCCACGGCATGGCCTGCAACTGCCTGGGCGCGGACGAGAACTGCTTTGCTAACCTGCTGGCTTCGGCCGCCGAAGGCCAGCAGGACGATGCGCAAATCCTTGCGTCGCTGATTGTCACCCCGCGCAAGGCATCGGAACTCACGCAACTCGCATCCGACTGCGGTTTGCTCATGCGGCAAGTTCTGGGCGTGCAACCGCCCATGCCATCCGCCCGGCCTGCAACCGCCACCCTTCATTGAACATATAGCACCCTCAAGGACTTAGCTGATGAAATCCGTCTTTCTCACGGGCACCGCCCTCGCCGGTCTCGCATTTGGCGCCACCGCCGCATTTGCTGCCGACAAAGCCGCTGTTCTGAACACCTACGCCAATATTGCAGAGGCAAAATACCAGGACAGCCTGGCCACCGCCCAAGTGCTGAAGGCAGCGGTGGATGAACTGATCAGCCATCCCTCCGCAGAAAACCTGGAAGCCGCCCGCGCCGCCTGGATCGCCGCCCGCGTTCCCTACCAGCAGTCCGAGGTGTTCCGGTTCGGCAACGCCATCGTCGATGACTGGGAAGGCAAGGTGAACGCCTGGCCGCTGGACGAAGGGCTGATCGACTATGTCGACGCCTCCTATGGCGGCCCGACCGAAGAAAACACCCTGGCGGCGCTGAATGTGATCGCCAACCCCAGTTTTGAGCTGTCTGGCAAGTCGATCGACGCAGCCAAGATCACGCCGGAACTGCTTGAAGGCGCCCTGCATGAGGCCGACGGCATCGAGGCCAATGTGGCAACTGGCTACCACGCCATCGAATTCCTGCTCTGGGGCCAGGACCTGAAAGGCACCGATCATGGCGCGGGCGACCGCCCGTGGACCGATTACGCCCAAGGCGATGCATGCTCCGGCGGCAACTGCGACCGCCGCAGCGAATACCTGCAGGCGGCGACTGATCTGCTGATCTCTGACCTGGAGTGGATCGCCGCGCAATGGGGCGAAGCCGGCGAAGCCCGCACCGCATTGCTGGCGGACGAAGACGCTGGCATCACCGCCATGCTGACCGGCATGGGCTCGCTGTCTTATGGCGAGCAGGCAGGCGAGCGGATGCGCCTGGGCCTGATGCTGAACGACCCGGAGGAAGAGCACGACTGCTTCTCCGACAACACCCACAACAGCCACTACTATGACGGGCTGGGCGTGCAGAACGTCTATCTCGGCGAATACGTGCGGGTGACCGGCGCGCTGGTCTCCGGCCCCTCCCTGTCGGATCTGGTTGCCGCCAAGGATGCGGATCTGGACACCGAGATGCGCGGCAAGCTTGCCACCACCATGCAGGCGCTTGGCCGCATCAAGACCGCGGCTGAGGCGGGCCTGTCCTACGACCAGATGCTGGCGCAGGGCAATGAAGCCGGCGAGGCGCTGGTGATGGGCGGCGTCAACGGACTCATTGACCAGACCCGCTCGATCGAGCGCGTGGTGTCCGTTCTGAAGCTGGACGGCGTCGCCATCGAAGGCTCCGACAGCCTCGACAACCCCTCGGCAGTCTTCCAGTAAGAAACAGGCAACCACGCAGTTTCGGGCCGCAGTTTCTGCGGCCCGTTTATTTGCAACACCGCATTACCCAAGTGTTTTGCTCTGAATAACCCTTGATTCCCCAGTAATTCTGTCAGATATATTTTCCCAACGGAATCACTTGGCCATTGCGGCCAGCAGGCAAGGACGCAGTCAGCATGATCGTTTGCCACTGCACACAGATCTCGGATCACGACATCCGCGCTGCCATCGATTGGATGCGAAGCGCCGACCCTGAAACGATAATCACCCCCGGCAAGATCTATCACGCGCTGGGAAAATCCGCCGATTGCGGCGGCTGCATGCCCCTTTTCCTCGACACCATGCGCGCCAGCAGTAAGCTGGAAGTACCTGCGCAGCTTGCGAATTTACGCGCAGGATCAATTCGGGAGAAGTATAATGAAGGGCGACGCCAAGGTTATCGACTATCTGAACAAGGCTCTGCGGCATGAGCTGACGGCGGTCAGCCAGTACTGGCTGCACTACCGGCTGCAGGACGATTGGGGCCTGGGCAGCATGGCCAAGAAAAGCCGCGAGGAAAGCATCGAGGAGATGCAGCACGCGGACAAATTGATTGAAAGGATTTTGTTCCTCGGCGGCCACCCGAACCTGCAGAAGCTTGACCCGCTCAGGATCGGCCAGACGCCAAAAGAAACCCTCGAATGCGACCTTGCCGCCGAAGTGGACGCCCGCGCGCTCTACAAGGAAGCCCGAGACGCCTGCAACAAGGCGGGCGACTATGTTTCCCAAAAGCTGTTTGAAGAGCTGATGGCGGATGAAGAAGGCCATATCGACTTCCTCGAAACGCAGCTTGAACTGCACGACCGGATCGGTGCCGAAAACTATGCCCAGCTCAACGCCACCAAGATGGCAGAGGTTGAAGACTAACATCACGCTGGCTGCCGCTCTTGCGGCAGCCACGCCCCTTGCGGCACTGGACCTGGCCGGCAAGTACCAGGCTGAGCCGCATCTCTCCCCCCTCCCCCGCACAGATGCCGAACGTGAGCGGATCGCGGCGGTAACAGCACCCGCCGCCAGTTTTTCCGCACCGGAGTCGTTCGAGGACCTGCCCGCCGGCGCCGCGACAGTACGCGCCCGCACGGATGACGAGGCATTCTCCCAGCATTCAGCCAATCTCAGCTTTGAGCAGGAGATGGGCTTCAAGCTCGGCAACGGGCTGTTCAAGAAGATCTGGGTGTTTTCGCCCGCCTCCACCAAGGCCTCTGACGGCCTTGGCCCCCTTTACAACGCCCGCTCCTGCCAGCGCTGCCACCTGAAGGACGGCCGCGGCCATGTGCCGGAGCAGCCGGACTATGCCTCCGCCTCGATGTTCCTGCGCGTCTCCGTTCCCGGCCCGGTGCCGCCGCAAATGCAAGCGGTCAGCGACTACATCGGCACAGCGCCCGATCCGAACTATGGCAGCCAGCTGCAGGATTTCTCTGCCCCCGGCATTGCGCCGGAGTACAAGTTGCAGGTGGATTACGAGGATATCTTGGTCGCGCTGAACGGCGGTGAGACCGCTACCTTGCGCAGCCCCAGCCACACCGCGGCAAACCTCGGCTACGGCCCGCTGGCAGAGGGCGCCATGCTCAGCCCCCGCGTCGCACCGCCGATGATCGGCCTGGGCCTCCTGGAGGCAATCCCAGCCGCCGACATCCTCGCCCATGCGGATGAAGACGACGCCGACGGCGACGGCATCTCCGGGCGCGCCAACCTGGTCTGGTCGCGGGAGTTCAACCGGATCATGCTGGGCCGCTTCGGCCTCAAGGCCGGAATGCCGACCGTGCACGAACAATCCGCAGGCGCATTCTCCGGCGACATCGGCATCTCCACACCGCTGTTCCCGGCCCATGCGGGTGAATGCACCGGTCAGCAGACCGCCTGCCTGTCCGCCCCCCACGGCGGCGGTGATTCCCGTGAAACCGAGATCGACCAGGCCAATATGGATCTGGTCACCTTCTACAGCCGCAACATTGGCGTGCCCGCCCGCCGCAACGCTGACGACCGCCAAGTGCTGCGCGGCAAGCAGATATTCTACGAAAGCGGCTGCGCCTCCTGCCACGTGCCGAAATACGTGACCCACCGGCTGGCAGACAGGCCGGAGCAGAGCTTCCAGCTGATCTGGCCCTACAGCGACCTCTTGCTGCACGACATGGGCGAGGGCCTGGCCGACAACCGGCCCGAGGCCCGCGCCACCGGGCGCGAATGGCGCACCGCACCGCTGTGGGGGATCGGCCTGACGCAGCAGGTCTCGCCGCGCGCCGGCTTCCTGCACGACGGCCGCGCCCGCACCCTGCTGGAAGCCGTCCTCTGGCATGGCGGCGAAGCCGAAGCCGCGAAAACCAGCGTTGTGGACCTCGCACCGCAGGACCGCGCCGCCCTCATCACCTTTCTGGAAAGCCTCTGATGCGCGCTCTTGCCCTGGCCCTCGCCCTCGCGGCCGGCCCCGCCGCAGCGTCGGAGCTTTCCAGCAGCATCACCGATCAGCTGATCCTTCCGGCGTTTGCGGAGCTGGCAGCAGATGCGGCAGCGCTGGCGGACACAGCCAAGGCCGACTGCAACCCGCAATCCGAAGCCCTGCGCGAAGCCTACGGCGCGGCCTTCGACGCCTGGATTGCCGCCAGCCACTTCCGTTTCGGGCCGACGGAAACGGACAGCCGCGCCTTTGCGCTGGCCTTCTGGCCCGACAGCCGCGGCAAGACGCCCAAGGCGCTGGCCAATCTGATCCGCAGCGAGGACGCCGGCATCACCGACCCGGCGGCTTTCGCCAGCTATTCCATTGCCGCCCGCGGCTTCTATGCGCTGGAATATCTTCTGTATGACCCTGAACTGACCGCCGCAGGCAGCGCGGACTACCGCTGCGCCCTGACCCGCGCCATCAGCACGGATATTGCTGCAACCGCAGAGGCCATCAGCCGGGACTGGGCGGACAGCTACGCCGCCGAAATGCGCGCGCCGAAAACCCGCTACCGCAGCGAGGCGGAAATTACCCAGGAACTGCTGAAAGCGCTCACCACCGGTTTGCAGGTGCTGGACGACATGCGCCTGGGCCGCCCGCTTGGCACCTATGACAAGCCTCGCCCCAACCGTGCCGAGGCCCGCCGGTCAGGGCGCAGCCTGCATCATGTGCTGCTGTCGCTGAACGCGATGGAGCCGCTGGCGCTGGCCTTGGCGCAGGCTGACGCCGCTCTGAAGGCGGACCTTTCCCGCGGGTTTGAAACCGTCCGCAGCCGCGCCGAAGCCCTAGACGACCCTGTCTTTGCAGGCATCGCCGACCCCGCCGCCCGCATCCGGATCGAGGCCCTGCGCCAGCAGGTGAAGGAATCGCGCGCGCTTGTCTCTGAACGCCTTGGCCCGGCTCTCGGCGTGGCGACAGGTTTCAATTCGCTCGACGGCGACTAACGGAAAGGACCCGCCATGACCTCCCGCCGCGGATTTCTGGCAGGCTTGATGGCCTCCGCCCTTGCCCCGCAGGCCAGCTGGGCCGCTGCGGGCAGCCCCGCCTTCCTGTCTGCTGGCAAGGACGCCAGCGGTGCCTTCCTGCTGGCAGGCCTCTCCGAAACGGGCGGGGTCCTGTTCCGCCATCCCCTGCCCGGCCGCGGCCACGCGGCAGCGGCTCATCCCATGCGGCCAGAGGCCGTCGCCTTTGCCCGCCGCCCAGGCCGGTTTGCCGATGTGATCGACTGCCGGACCGGTGCCGCCCTCGCCCGGCTGGAGCCGCCCGCAGGGCACCATTTCTATGGCCACGGCACCTTTTCCCCGGACGGCAGCCGCCTGTTCACCACCGAAAACGACTATGAGAACGCCCGCGGTGTGATCGGTGTCTGGGACGCCGCAGACGGCTACCGCCGCATCAATGCCTTCTCCTCCGGCGGCATCGGCCCGCATGATATGCTCCTGCGCCGCGGCGCGCCGGGGCTGGCGGTGGCCAATGGCGGCATCGAGACCCACCCCGACAGCGGCCGCGCCAAGCTGAATTTGCCGGACATGCGCCCCAACCTCAGCTACCTGAGCTTAGACGGCGAATTGCAGGACCAGATGGAACTGCCGCAGGAACTTCGCCTGAATTCGATCCGCCACCTTGCCATGCGCGCCGACGGCACCGTTGGTTTCGCCATGCAATGGCAGGGCGATCTGGGCGAACAGGTCCCCACTGCCGGGCTTCACCGCCCCGGCGCCGTGCCGTTCCTGCTGGCCGAAGATGACGCGCGGGTGCTGAACATGCAGGGCTACGGCGGCTCCATCACCTTCTGCGCCGATGGCAGCCGGCTTGGCGTTACTTCGCCGCGCGGCGGGGTGCTGCAGGTGATGGATACAGTCAGCGGCGCGCTGCTGGCAGAGCACATAATGAGTGACGTCTGCGGGCTGGCGCCCTCCGCCGACGGCTTCACTGCCAGCACCGGCACCGGCCAGTTCATTGCGGTCTCTGACACCGGACAGCAGCCGCTGAACCGCACGGACCTGGCCTGGGACAATCACCTGATCCCGCTCTACTGAAGCAAAACAGCCAGGCATTTCACAAGGCGCGCCTGCCACGGCGCGCCCTTTTCGTTTTCAAATCAAACGAAACCAATACGAAAACGAATAGTGACTTCCTCCGTGTGATGCGCTACAGAATCGCAGCGAAAGGAAAGCAAATGGATGCCACCGGCCGTCAGAACGAAATCATCTCCCTCTTGAACCGGCAGGACCGGGTCGAGGTCGAGGATCTCTCCCGCCGCTTCGGCGTGTCCCTGCAGACCGTGCGCGCAGACCTGCGCGACTTGTCGGCGCGTGGCGCGCTGTCCCGTGTGCATGGCGGTGCCGTCCGCGTGAGCTCCGCCGCCAGCCAGGGCTACGACGACCGGCGCAAGCTGAACGCCGGCAACAAACTGGCGATGGCCGCCCTGGCGGCAGAGCTGATCCCCGACAACTGCTCGCTTTCGCTTAACATCGGCACCTCCACCGAACAGGTCGCCAGGGCGCTGTCCGGCCACAGCGGCCTGACGGTGATGTCCAACAACATTAACATTATCAACATGATGATGGGCGGGCAGGCCAAGGAACTGATCCTGGCAGGCGGCACCGTGCGGCAAAGCGACGGCGCCATTGTGGGCGAGGACGCGGTTGACTTCTTTTCCCGCTACAAGGTGGATTTTGCCGTCATTGGCGCCTCCGCGCTGGACACCGACGGCGCGGTGATGGACCACGACGCCCGCGAGGTTTCGGTCGCCCGCGCCATCCTGAAAAACGCCCGGCAGAAGGTTCTGGTCTGCGACGGCAGCAAGTTCGACCGCTCCGCCCCGGTTCGCATTTGCGACGTGGCAGACCTGGACGTGGTGATCACTGACCGCCCGGTCCCCGCAGAATTTGCCGAGGCCGCGCAGGCCGCCGGCACCCGTATCCTGACCGCAGGACAAAACGAAAGCAGCGAAAATGACTGACACGCCTGTAACGGACCTTTTCATCATCGGCGGCGGCATCAACGGCTGCGGCATCGCCCGCGATGCGGCCGGCCGCGGCTTGTCGGTGACGCTGGCAGAGATGAACGACCTCGCTTCCGCCACCTCCTCCGCCTCCACCAAACTGTTCCACGGCGGCCTGCGGTACCTCGAATATTTCGAGTTCCGGCTGGTGCGTGAGGCGCTGATCGAGCGCGAGGTGCTGCTGAAGGCGATGCCGCATATTTCCTGGCCGATGCGATTTGTGCTGCCGTTCCACAAGGACATGCGGTTCGACAGCGAGACGCCGACATCGAAACTGCTCACTGCCTTCATGCCGTGGATGAAGGGCCGCCGCCCGGCCTGGCTAATCCGGCTGGGGCTGTTCCTGTACGACTCGCTCGGCAAACGCGGCATCCTGCCCGGCACAGCGAAACTGGACCTGGCCGCCGACCCGGCAGGCCGCCCCCTGAAGGACAAGTTCAACACCGCGTTCGAGTATTCCGACTGCTGGATCGAGGACGCCCGCCTAGTGGTGCTGAATGCCCGCGACGCCGAGACCCGCGGCGCCGAGATCCTGACCCGGACCAAGGTGCTGGCCGCCGAACGCCACGCGGACCACTGGGTGATCACCCTGCAGGACCAGGCCACCGGCGACACCCATCAGCGCCGCGCAAAAATGCTGGTCAACGCGGGCGGCCCCTGGGTTGCCGACGTGCTGCACCAGAAGCTGGGCCAGAACAGCCGTGAAAACGTCCGCCTGGTGCGCGGCAGCCATATCGTGGTGCCGAAACTGTTTGATCACGGCCGCTGCTATTTCTTCCAGGGAACGGACGGGCGGATCATCTTCGCCATCCCCTACGAGGAGGATTTCACCCTGATCGGCACCACAGACGCCGACCACCCAAACCCGGAGACCGCGCCCGAATGCACCGCGGCCGAGCAGGACTATCTGATTGATTTCGCATCCGGGTACTTCAATCAGCCGCTCAAGCGCGAGGATATCGTCTGGACCTATTCCGGGGTGCGCCCGCTTTATGACGACGGCGCCAGCTCTGCCACCGCGGCCACACGCGAATACGTGCTGACGCTGGATCAGGCGCAGGCGCCGCTCTTGAATGTCTTCGGCGGCAAGATCACCACTTACCGCAAGCTGGCCGAGGCCGCGCTGGCCAAGATCGGCGAAGTATTTCCGCAGCTGCCCGCAGACTGGACCGCAGGCGTTGCCCTGCCTGGCGGTGACTTCGCGGTGGCGGACGTGGAAATGCTGCGCGCCAAACTGGCGGCGGACTACCCCTTCCTATCGCCCTACGGGACCCGCCGCCTGATCCGCGCCTACGGCACCGAGGCCTGGGAGGTGCTGGGCGAGGCCAAATCCGCAGAAGACCTCGGCCAGGACTTCGGCGCGACGATCACCGCGCAGGAGCTGGATTGGGCCATTGCCCGCGAATGGGCGCGCACTGGTGAGGATTACCTGTGGCGGCGCACCAAGCTGGGCTTGCGTCTGGATGAAGCCCAGCGCGCCGCAGTGGATGACTACATTCAGGGAAAAGCGGCTCAGCTCGCGGCTTGACCGCCTTGACCGCCTTGCCCGGCTGATAGGCCGGGCCGCGCCCGCCCCTCCCCGTCAAACCGGAGGTTTGCTTTCAGCAAAACGGGAGGGCGCTTTGCGCCCACCCAGGCTCGGACGCAGCCCTGAGCGTTAAAACTCGACGCCCTTCTGCGCTTTCACGCCGGCGCGGAACGGGTGTTTGATCTGCCCCATCTCGGTCACCAGATCGGCGATCTCGATCAGCTCTTCCTTGGCGTTCCTGCCCGTCAGCACCACATGGGTCATCGGCGGCTTCTGCTCGACCAGGAACTCCAGCACCTCCTCCAGATCCAGATACTCATAACGCAGCGCGATGTTGATCTCGTCGAGCAGCACCATGGTGTTCTTCTCGTCCAGGATCATCTCCTTGGCCTTCTCCCAGCCCTTCTGCGCGGCAGCGATATCGCGCGCCTTGTCCTGGGTCTCCCAGGTAAAGCCCTCGCCCATCGCATAGAACTGGCACAGATCGCTGAAGTTCTCCTCGATCAGGGTACGCTCGCCGGTCTGCCAAGCGCCCTTGATGAACTGCACCACGGCGCAGGGCATCTTGTGAGCGATGCAGCGCATGATCATGCCGAACCCCGAGGAGGATTTGCCCTTGCCCGGACCGGTGTGGACGATGATCAGGCCTTTCTCGCCTTCCTTGGTCTTCATCATCCGGTCGCGTGCCGCCTTCTTCTTGGCCATTTTGGACGCGTGGCGGGCGGCTTCTTCTTCTGAAATGCCGGTTTCGGACTTTTCGCTCATGGGGGCTCTCCAGCTGTTTGACCCCATGTCTTGACAAAGAAGCCCGCCATAGCGCAAGGGGGTTCCGCTGGTTCCTGTGAAAACAGGCGAAGAGGGAATGTGAAGGCTTTCAAAAAGCTCAAGCACAGCCGCCCCCGCGACCGTGACCGGATGAGGCCGCCATGCCACTGGGAGAGATCCCGGGAAGGCAGGATGGCCGGCAAGGCCCAGGCCTTGGCATCCGCAAGCCGGGAGACCTGCCAGCGAGAGAGAGATCAACGGGCAGACGGGGTGTTCTGCGACCGGGTAAGGGGCTTGCACGATTGGCCCCTGTCTGGCCATCCCGCAAGCCTGCCGCGACAGGAGACGCGCCGATGGCTGACGATTTGGTAGGCAAAGCTGCCAACCCCCCAGGACCGGTCACGCTGACCGTATGCCTCACCTGCCGCCGCGAGGGCGCTGACCCGGAAGGTGCCCGCCCCGGCGCCATCCTGCACGCCGCGCTGGCAGAGGCCGGGATGCCCGAAGGCGTCCGCCTGCGGGGCGTGGAATGCCTGTCCTCCTGCAAACGAGGCTGTGCTGTTGCCTTGGTCGGCGGCGAGGAGCGCTGGACCTATGTCTACGGCGACCTCGACCCGGACCAGCATGTCCCCGAGATCCTGGAAGGCGCTGCCGCCTATGCCGCCACTGCGGACGGCGTCGTGCCCTGGCGCGAGCGCCCGCAGACTTTCCGCAAGCAATCCGTTGCCCGCATCCCGCCGGCCAAGTTCTTTTCCGAGGAGTAAACATGAGCGACCTCAACAAGATCCCCGTCACCGTCATCACCGGCTTCCTCGGTGCGGGCAAAACCACGCTGATCCGCCACCTGATGCAGAACCCGCAGGGCAAACGGCTGGCGGTAGTGGTCAATGAATTCGGCACCGCCGGCGTCGACGGCGACATCCTGAAGTCCTGCGCGGACGAGAATTGCCCGGCGGAGAACATCATGGAGCTGGCAAATGGCTGCATCTGCTGCACCGTTGCCGATGACTTCATCCCCACCATCGAACAGCTGATGGAGCTGCCGGAAAAGCCGGATCACATCGTGATCGAAACCTCCGGCCTGGCGCTGCCCAAGCCGCTCCTGAAGGCCTTCGACTGGCCGGCGATCCGCTCCCGCATCACCGTCGACGGCGTGATTGCGCTGGCCGATGCCGAGGCGGTCGCCAAGGGCCAGTTCGCCCCCGACCTGGACGCCGTGCAGGCCCAGCGCGAGGCCGATGACAGCATCGACCACGAAACCCCGCTCAGCGAAGTGTTCGAGGATCAGATCTCCTGCGCCGACATCGTTCTGCTGTCCAAGGCCGACCTGGCCGGCGATGCAGGTGTCGAGAAAGCCCGCGCGGTGATCGAGGCCGAGGCGCCGCGCAAGCTGCCGATCCTGCCGATGAGCGAGGGGGTCATCGACCCGCGCATCATCCTGGGCCTGAACGCCGCTGCCGAGGATGATCTGGAAGCCCGTCCCAGCCACCATGACGGCCACCACGACCACGAGCATGACGATTTTGAAAGCATCGTTGTCGAAATGGGCGAAGTCTCTGACCCGGAAGCGCTGCAGAATGCCATCGTGAAACTCGCCCGCGAGCGCAACATCCTGCGCGTCAAAGGCTATGTCGCGGTGGAGGGGAAACCGATGCGGATGCTGGTTCAGGCCGTGGGCGAGCGCCTGCGCGCCCAGTATGATCAGCCCTGGGGCGCGCAGCCGCGCAAGACCGCGCTGGTGGTCATCGCGGAGCATGACGACATCGACGAACAGGCCATCCGCGCCGAGCTGGGGGCCTGAAGCCAATGGTAGCGAAGCGTCAATTTTTTGACGGCACCGCCTGGCCGAAGGCCGGGCAGCGCCCGTCCCGCCCCCCACGGGGCGGGCGCTTCGCTTCCTGCCCCGCCGGGCCGGGCGCTGCCCTCCCCGTTTCCATACGCCCCTTCAGGCAAGGAGCCTGACCCATGCACGTCGTCTTCCGCGAAAGCCACGGCCTTGACGAGACCGACACCCCGCAGGACCTCGGGCAGACGCCCGGCGATCTGGTGGTGCTGTCGTTCTCCGACAGCGATCTCGGCGCCTTCGCGGCGGGCTGGCACCGCGCGGACGGCAAACTGCCCTCCCTGCGTCTCGCCAACCTGGTGGCGCTCAAGCACCCGCTGTCGGTCGACGTCTACGCGGAACAGACGCTGGAAGGCGCCAAAGGCGTCCTCGTCCGCCTGATCGGCGGCGAAAGCTACTGGTCCTACGGCCTTGCCACCCTGCAGGACCTTGCCCGCCGCAAGGGCATCGCGCTGGCAATCCTGCCGGCCGACGGGCGCGAGGATGCGCGGCTCGATGAGCTCTCCACCCTGCCCGTCTCCACCCTGCGCCGCCTGCAATCCCTGTGCGACGCCGGCGGCGCTGTCGCGGCCCAGGCTGCGCTTGCGCAGCTGTCGCTGGCAGCAGGCCTCTACGCTGGCCCCGTCCTCGGCCTCAAGACGATGCCCGAGCACGGCTTCTACGACCCGGCCAAGGGCGTGCTCGCGGACCTGCCGCCGCAGGACAAACCGCTGGTGCTGGTGAGCTTCTATCGCTCCTACCTCACCGCCGCCGACACCGCCCCGGTGGATGCGCTGATCGAAGAGCTGCGCGCCCGCGGCTACGCGGCCTTTGGCGTCTTTGCCGCCAGCCTCAAGGCGCCTGCAGCCGCCGATTGGCTGCGCGAAAAGCTTCCGGAACTGGCCCCGGCCGCCATCATCAATGCCACCGCGTTTTCCGCCCAAGGCACCGACGGCAGCGCCTCGCCGCTTAGCTCCACCGGCTGTCCGGTGTTCCAGGTCGCCCTCTCGACAGCCCGCAAAAAAGACTGGCGTGAGGCCGACCGCGGGCTGTCGCCCGCCGACCTCGCCATGCACGTCGTCCTGCCGGAGGTTGACGGCCGCATCTTCGCCGGTGTCGTCAGCTTCAAATCGCCGGGCAAGAAGGACCCGGATCTGCAGTACTCCCGCTTTGCCCACCGCGCCGATACGGACCGCATCAAGGCTGCTGTGGACCGTGTGGAGGGCTGGCTGCGCCTCGCCAAGCTGCCGAATGCAGACAAGCGTCTGGCGCTGATCCTCTCCACCTACCCCGGCCGCGACCACAACCTTGCCCATGCCGTCGGGCTGGACGCGCTGGCCTCCTGCGACGAGATCCTGCGCGAACTCTCCGCCCAAGGCTACGCCGTCGAAGCGCTGGAAAACACCGGCCTGCGGCTGATGGAAGAGACGCTCAGCATCCCGCTGGAGGACTACCGCCAGGCCCTCGCCACCCTGCCGCAAGACCTGCAGGACACCCTGGCTGCGGCCTGGGGCGCCCCGGAAGAAGACACCGACTGCCGCGATGGCGCTTTTCATTTCAGCGCCTTACGCGCGGGCAACGCCCTGGTCGCGCTGCAGCCGGAACGCGGCGAAGTAAAAACGCGGGTCGATGACTACCACGACCTCGACCGCACCCCGCGCCACGCCTATGTGGCCTTTTACCTGTGGCTGCGCAGCCAAAACGACGCCCTCATCCACATCGGCGCCCACGGCACCCTTGAATGGCTGCCGGGCAAGGCGGTGGCGCTCTCCGGCGCCTGCTGGCCCGAAGTTCTGACCGGCCCGCTGCCGGTCGCCTACCCCTTCATCGTCAACGACCCCGGCGAAGCCGCCCAGGCCAAGCGCCGCATCGGTGCCGTGACCATCGGCCACCTGCCCCCTCCGCTGGCGCAGACAAACCTGCCCGAGGGCATGGCGCGGCTCGAAAGCCTTCTCGACGAATATTCCACTGCCGACGGCCTTGATCCCGCCCGCCGCGACCGGCTGATCAATGACATCCGCGCCGAGGCGCAGGGCACCGGCGTCGAAGCCGACCTCGGCCTCACCCCCGACACCTCCCCGGCTGAGGCGATCACCCGCATCGACGCTTTTGTCTGCGACATCAAGGAAAGCCAGTACGGCGAAGGCCTGCATATCTTCGGCACCGGCCAATGCGGAGCGGAGGAACGCGCCGGGCTGATTGCCGCGCTGGACGGGAAAATCGTCCCCCCCGGCCCCTCCGGCTCGCCGTTCCGCGGCCGCGCCGATGTGATTCCCACCGGCCGCAACCTCTTTACCACCGACCCGCGGGCGGTGCCGTCGCGGGCGGCGCATGCGCAAGGGGTCAAGCTGGCGGAAGAGCTGCTGCGCCGCCACCTTCAGGACCACGGCGACTGGCCCAAGGGGCTGGTGATCGACCTCTGGGGCTCCGCCACCATGCGCACCGCGGGCGAGGAATTTGCCATGGCGCTGCACCTCGCAGGCCTCGCGCCTCAGTGGGACGAAGGCTCCGAACGCGTTTCAGGCTTTGAGGTGCTGCCGCTGTCGATGCTGAACCGCCCGCGCATCGACGTGACCCTGCGCGTCTCCGGCCTGTTCCGCGATGTCTTCCCGGGCCTTGCCCAGATGTTTGAAAGTGCCGCCGCCGCACTGGCTACCCGCGAGGAGACCCAGGCCGACAACCCCTATCTCACCGAGACCCCGCGCGTCTTCGGCCCCAAGCCGGGCCAGTACGGTCTCTCGATGAACCCGCATCTGGACGACTACACCGACGCGGCGCGCCAGGCGGCGGGCGAGGCCTGGCTCAACGCCTCCTCCCATGCCATCGACGCCAAGGGCACTATCAGCGACGCCCGCGAGGCACTGGAATCCCGCCTGCAGGGGGCCGACAGCTTTGTCCACCTGCAGGACCTGCCTGAAACCGACCTGCTGATCGCGTCCGATTACGCCGCGCATGAGGCAGGCTTTGCCGCAGCCATGGCCCGCATCGGCCAGACCGCACCGGTGCTCTACCACCTCGACGCGACCCGCCCCGACAAGCCGCAGGCGCGTTCCCTGGGCGAGGAGATCGCCCGCGTCACCCGCGCCCGCGCCGCCAATCCGGACTGGGCCACCTCGATGATGTCCCACGGTTTCCGCGGCGCAGCCGAGATCGCCGCCACGCTCGATCACATGGCTGCCTTTGCGCATCTGGCGCAGGTGGTGCAGCCGCATCTGTTTGACCTCTATTTTGAGGCCACCCTGGGCCGCGACGATCTGGTGGAGTTCATGGAGCGCGAAAACCCGGAGGCGCTGCAGGCCATGCGCGACCGCTTCCGCGCCTTGTACGATGCAGGCCTCTGGAGCACCCGACGCAACTCGATCATGGCAGAGCTGGAGGGCGCGGCATGAGCAGCGCCGCTGAACCCAAGGTCTACGGCTGGTGTCCGGGTGCTTTGCGCCCGATGATGTCCGGCGACGGGCTGGTTGTCCGCGTGCGCGCGCCGCTTGGTAAACTGTCCGTTAACCAAGCGCGCGGTGTTGCAAGACTTTCGCAGGAATTCGGCAATGGCCTGCTGGATATCTCCGCCCGTGCCAACCTGCAGATGCGCGGCATCCGAGAAGACGCGCATGAGGACCTGATTGCAGGCCTGCGCGAACTGGGGCTGATCGACCCGGACGCAAACGCCGAAGCCCGCCGCAATGTCCTGCTCGCCCCGTTCTGGGCTGAGGGCGATGACACCCACACGATCGCCACCGACCTGAGCGCCGCGCTGACGGCGGCAACGGACCTCACCCTGCCCGGGAAATTCGGCTTCGCCGTCGACTGCGGCGCGGCTCCGGTGCTGCAGGACATTGCTGCCGATATCCGCATCGAACGCTCTGGCAGCAGCCTGATCCTGCGCGCGGACGGTTCTGAGACCGGCAAGCCCGTCACACGTGAATCCGCCGTGCCCGAAGCCCTCGCCCTCGCCCGCTGGTTCGTAGAAACCGGCGGTGCCGCCAATGGCCGCGGCCGGATGAAGCCGCATGTTGCAAAAGGCATCCCGCTGCCCGCGCACCACACAACCCTAACAATAAGCGCCAACTTCACCGCAAAACCTGGACCTGTCCCCGCGGGGACACTCGCCGCCTTGGAGTTCGGCCAGATGCCCGCCGCTGCGCTCGCGCAGCTGGCAGACTGCGGAGACATCCGCCTCACCCCGTGGCGCATGCTGCTGGTGGAAGGTGCTGAAAGCCTGCCGCCCCTGCCCGGCCTGATCCTGGACGCCGCGGATCCGCGCCTGCAAGTGGTCGCCTGCACCGGAGCCCCCGGCTGCCTGCAGGCGCTTTCCGCCACCCGCGACCTGGCAAGGCAATTGGCGCCGCATGTCCCCGCGGGAACCCGCCTGCATGTTTCCGGCTGCGCCAAGGGCTGCGCCTGCCCGGGCGCCGCACCCCTGACCCTGACCGCGACCGGCGACGATGAATTCTCCCTGATCCGCAATGGCACTGCCGCGGATCAGCCGCTAAAGACCCACCTGAGCGCCGACGCGTTGCGCGCCGCTCCCGAACTTCTGACAGAGGGCAGCTGACATGCTCCACACCTATGAAACCGACGGCGCCGCGATCTACGCCGAAAGCTTTGCCACCATCCGCCGCGAGGCCGACCTGGCGCGCTTCAATAAGGACGAGGAAAGCGTCGTCGTCCGCATGATCCATGCCGCCGGCATGGTGGGGCTGGAAGAGCACGTGCGCTTTTCCGAGGGCATGGCCGAAACCGCCCGCGCAGCGCTTGCAAACGGCGCGCCGATCCTCTGCGACGCCTATATGGTGTCCGAAGGCATCACCCGCCCGCGCCTGCCTGCGGACAACGAGGTGATCTGCACCCTGCGCGACCCGAAGGTGCCGGAGATGGCCAAGGAAATGTCCAACACCCGCTCTGCCGCCGCGCTGGAACTGTGGCGCCCGAAACTGGAGGGCGCCGTGGTCGCCATCGGCAACGCGCCCACCGCGCTGTTCCACCTGTTGAACATGCTGAAAGACCCGTCCTGCCCCCGCCCCGCCGCCATCATCGGCTGCCCGGTGGGTTTTGTCGGCGCGATGGAATCGAAGGAAGCGCTGATGGAAGACCTGCCGGTGCCGTCAATGATCGTGAAAGGCCGCCTGGGCGGCTCCGCCATCACCGTTGCGGCGGTGAACGCGCTGGCGAGCTGGAAAGAGTAACCATGGGTAAAGTCATCTGCACAGGGCTTGGCCCCGGCGATCCCGACCTGATGAGCGTCCGCTCGCACCGGCTGATCTCGAAAGCACGCCATGTGGCCTATTTCCGCAAGGCCGGCCGCAAGGGGCAGGCCCGCTCGATCGTGGAAGGCATGCTGGCCGAGGGTGTGACCGAGCACGCGATGGAATATCCGGTCACGACCGAAATTCCGTTGTCGGATCCCGAATACAACCGGATCCTTGCGGAATTTTATGAACGCTGGGCCAACACGCTGGCGGAAATCGCCCAAAGCGAAGATGTGGTTGTGCTCTGCGAAGGCGATCCGTTCTTCTACGGCTCCTACATGCATCTCTACACCCGTCTGCAGGGCCGCGCCGAGCAGGAGATCGTGCCCGGCATCACCGGCATGTCCGGCTGCTGGCATGCCTCCGGCCAGCCGATCACATGGGGCGATGATGTGCTGACGGTCGCCATGGCCACCCTCAGCGAGGATGAATTGGCCGCCCGCGCCGCCAACACGGACGCGCTGGTGGTGATGAAGATCGGCCGCAACCTGCCGAAACTGCTGCGCGCGCTGGAACGCGCCGGCCGGCTGGAAGACGCTTGGCTGGTCGAGCGCGGCACCATGCCCCGGCAAACGGTTCAGAAACTGACCGAAATCGACGGCGAGGTCCCGTATTTCTCCATCGTGCTGATCCACGGACAGGGGCGCCGGCCATGAAACCATCGCAAAACGGCTGGGTGGTGATCGCCGGGCTTGGCCCCGGCAATGAGGCTCTGGTGACGCAGGAAGTGCGTGACGCCATCGGAGAAGCAACTGATATCGTTGGCTATATCCCCTATGTAAAGCGCATCGAGCCGCGCGAGGGCCTGACCCTGCACGCCACCGACAACCGGGTCGAAGTGGACCGCGCCACCCATGCGCTGGAAATGGCCGCCGAGGGCAAACGGGTTGTCGTGGTGTCCTCCGGCGATCCAGGTGTGTTCGCGATGGCCTCTGCCGTGTTCGAAGCGCTGGAAACCAACGCGGAAAACCGCCCGGACTGGCTGGATCTGGACATCAGGGTGCTGCCCGGCATCACCGCGATGCTGGCCGCCGCTGCCGCCATCGGCGCGCCGCTGGGGCATGATTTCGCGGCCATCAACCTCAGCGACAACCTGAAGCCCTGGAGCCTGATCGAAAAGCGCCTGCAGCTGGTCGGCGAGGCCGGCTTGGCGATGGCGTTCTACAACCCGCGCTCCAAGTCGCGGCCGCATCAGTTTGCCCGCGCGCTTGATATCCTGCGCGAGGCCTGCGGCGCGGACACGCTGATCACCTTTGCCCGCGACGTGACCAAGCCCGGGCAGGAACTGCTGACCGTGCCGCTGAAGGACGCAACGCCCGAGATGGCGGACATGCGCACAGTGGTGATCGTTGGCAACCACGACACCCGCCGGGTGGGCAATTACGTCTACACGCCCCGCTACGCAGCCGAGGCCTAAGCCGGGGAATGGGACAGCCAGGCCATAACCTCTGCCACGCTGCCCAGGACGGGCCGTTCGGGCACCTGCGGTCTGCCGATCATGATGACCGGCAGGCCAAGGTCGCGCGCGGCAGAGAGCTTGGCCGCGGCCCCCGCGCCGCCTGCGTTCTTGGCGACCACATGGGTGATGCCGTGGCGCTGCATAAGCGCGGTGTCGCCCGCCGCATCAAACGGCCCGCGGGCGATTTCGACCGTTGTGTGCGGCAGCGGCAGGGGCGCCTCGGGTTCGTCCACAAGGCGCAGCAGGTAGTGGTGCTGCGGCTTGGCCGCGAATTGGCTGAGGTTCTGCTTGCCGATCGCCAGAAACACCCGCACCGGAGGGCTGGGAAGAACTTCCACAGCCTCTTCGATGCTGTCCACGTGCACCCATTGATCGCCTTCGCCCGCCTGCCAGACCGGGCGTTCAAAAGCGCAAACCGGCACATCCGCCAATTCGCAGGCGTGCGCCGCATTGCGGCTCATCTGCGCTGCGAACGGGTGGGTGGCATCGACAACATGGGTGATGCCTTCAGCCTGCAGATAGGCCGCCAGCCCTTGCACGCCGCCAAAGCCGCCAATGCGTGTGGGCAGCGGCTGGCTGACCGGTTTGGCCGTGCGGCCCGCGTAGGAAAACACCGCATCCATATCTGTTTCGGCCAGGGTCTTGGCCAGCGTCGAGGCTTCGGTGGTGCCGCCCAGCAGGAGAATGCGTGTCATGTCTGATCCGTGGCTCACAATCGTTGGTCTGGGCGAAAATGGACTGGAAGGCCTCAGCGATGCAAGCCGGAAGGCGCTGGAGCAGGCCGAGGTGATCTTTGGCGGCCCGCGGCATCTGGAGCTGGCGGCGGCCGGCAGCAAGGGCCAGCCCTGGCCGGTGCCGTTCTCCATCGGGCCGGTGCTGGCGGCGCGGGGGCAGCGCGTTGTTGTCCTGGCCTCCGGCGATCCGTTCTGGCATGGCGCCGGCGGCTCCTTGGCGCGGCATCTGGAAGATGGCGAATGGGTCTCCTGCCCTGTGCCATCCACCTTTGCGCTGGCGGCCAACCATCTGGCGTGGAAGCTGGAAGAGGTGCTGTGCATCGGCCTGCATGCGGCGCCTTATGCGCGGCTGCGGCCGTTGCTGGGGTCTGGTGCCCGTGTGATCTGCACCATGCGCGACGGCGCGGCGCCTGCAGAGCTGGCGGGATGGCTGACGGCAGAGGGATTCGGCGCCTCGCACCTCACGGTGATGGAGTGCCTGGGCGGGCCGCGGCAGCGGGTGCGCTCTGCCGCCGCTGAAGGGTTTGAACTGCAGGATGTTCAGGCCCCTGTGGCGGTGGCCGTTGAGGCCGCAGGCCACAAGGGCCTGCCGCAAGCCTCCGGCCTCGCGGATGATCTCTTTTCAAGCGACGGGCAGATCACCAAGCGGCCGATCCGGGCGTTGACCCTGTCGGCCCTGGCACCGCGCACAGGTGAGCTGCTGTGGGATATCGGCGGCGGCTCCGGCTCGGTCTCGGTAGAATGGTGCCTGGCCGCCCCCGGCGCACAGGCCATTACCTTTGAGCCGCGCGAGAGCCGGCTGGAGAACATCCGCGCCAACGCGGCGGCGTTTGGCCTGGACCACCGGATGACAGCGGTGCTCGGCAAGGCGCCGGCAGTGCTGGACGGCCAGCCCCTGCCCGATTGCGTCTTCATCGGCGGCGGCGGCTCGCAAGAGCTTTTGGACCACCTGTGGGACATCCTGCCCGCAGGCACCCGGCTGGTAGCCAATGGCGTCACGCTGGAAACCGAGACCCTGCTGATGCAGGCCCATTCGGACCGCGGTGGGCATCTGTTGAAAGCGGAAATTGCCGAGGCCGGGCCGCTGGGCTCCATGCGCGACTGGCGCCGGGCGCGACCCGTAATCCAGTGGAGCGTCACGCGATGAAGGTGGCGGGCATCGGATTTCGCAGCGCTGCCACGGTGGCAGATTTGCAGGCGGCGCTGGCGCTGACCGGCGAAAGGGTGGATGCCGTTGCTTCCATCGCGGAGAAGGCCGGGGCGTCCGCCATGCAGGAGTTTGCGCGCAGCATCGGCCTGCCGGTGATTGCGCTTGAAAATCAGGATATTGCCGGGGAGCAGACTTTGACCTGTTCACCCCGGATCAAGGCGCGGTTCGGCACCGGGTCGCTGGCGGAAGCCGCGGCGCTGGCTGGGGCGCGCCACGGGGTGCCGGGCGCCAGGGCGCGCCTTCTCGCCCCCAGAGTTGTCACCGCGGATGGGCTTGCCACCGCGGCCATAGCAGAAAGACTTGAGCCATGACCGTTCACTTCATTGGCGCCGGACCGGGCGCTGCCGATCTTCTGACCCTGCGCGGGCGCGACATCATCGCATCCTGTCCGGTGTGCCTCTACGCGGGCTCGCTGGTGCCGGAGGAAATCCTGAGCCATTGCCCGGCAGATGCAAAGATCGTGAACACCGCGGCGATGGACCTGGATGCCATCGTGACAGAGATCAAGGCGGCGCATGAGGCAGGCCAGGACGTGGCGCGGCTGCATTCCGGCGACCTGTCGGTGTGGTCGGCGATGGGCGAGCAGATCCGCCGCCTGAAGGCCGAGGGCATCCCGGTGAGCGTCACCCCGGGCGTGCCGTCCTTTGCCGCTGCCGCTGCCGCGCTGGGGACCGAGCTGACCCTGCCGGGCCTTGGCCAGTCGGTGGTGCTGACCCGCACCCCGGGCCGCGCGTCCTCGATGCCTGCAGGCGAGTCGCTGGAGAATTTCGCCAAAACCGGCACCACGCTGGCGATCCACCTGTCGATCGGCAATCTGGACCATGTGGTCGACAGCCTGACGCCGCATTACGGCGCGGACTGCCCGGTGGCGGTGGTCTACCGCGCCAGCTGGCCGGACCAGCAGATCATCCGCGCCACTTTGGAAACGCTGAAAGAGTCGCTGGACGAGAAGATCTCCCGCACTGCGCTGATCCTGGTGGGGCCGGTGCTGAAGGGCGAAGGCTTTGACGAAAGCTGCCTCTATTCCACCGACTACGACCGCCGCTACCGGCCGCAAAGCGCCGACAGCCCGTGGTCGAGCTGGAGCCATGGGGACGACTAAGGCCATGACAAGCATGAACCCTCCCGGACTGATGATCTCGGCGCCTTCCTCGGGCACCGGCAAAACCACCGTGATGCTGGGCCTTTTGCGGGCGCTGGCCGAGGACGGGCTGACCGTGCAGCCCTACAAGAGCGGGCCGGATTACATCGACCCGGCCTTCCACCTGGCGGCGGCTGGACGTGCATCCTTCAACCTGGACACCTGGGCAATGGACGGCGGTCTGCTGGATGCGGTCGCGGGCCAGTCGGTGGGCGCGGAAATCTGCGTCGGCGAAGGCTCGATGGGACTGTACGATGGCGTGGCGACACGCGGGCAGTCGGGCTTCGGCTCCTCCGCCGAGACCGCCAAGCGGATGGGCTGGCCGGTGGTGTTGGTGGTTGATGTCGGCGGCCAGGCGCAATCGGCGGCGGCCACCGCGCTGGGGTTCAAGAATTATGACCCTGAGCTACCCTTTGCAGGCGTCATCCTGAACCGGGTTGCCAGCCCGCGGCATGAGCGGCTGACCCGGTTGGGAATGGAGAAGGCAGGCATCAAGGTGCTGGGCTCCCTGCCGCGGCGCGGCGACCTGACCCTGCCGGAGCGGCATCTGGGCCTGATCCAGGCGGTGGAGCATCCCGATCTGGAAGCCGCCATTGCAGGCTATGCCGCCTTCCTGCGCGAGCATGTGGATCTGGAGGCAATCAAGGCCGCGGCACTGGCGGGCCAGGCACCCGCCCCGGCCAGCCTGCCCAAGCCGCCTGCGCAGCGGATTGCGCTGGCCCGGGATGCGGCGTTTTCCTTTACCTACCCGCATCTGCTGACCGGCTGGCGCGCGGCGGGGGCAGAAATCCTGCCGTTCTCGCCGCTGGCCGATGAAGCCCCGGCGGCAGATGCCGATCTGGTCTGGTTGCCCGGCGGCTACCCGGAGCTGCATGGCGGCACGCTGGCGGCGGCGGAGACCTTCCGCGCCGGTGTCCGGAAGCACGCCGAGACCAAGCCGGTGCATGGCGAATGCGGCGGCTACATGGCCCTGGGCGAGGCGCTGATCGACAAGGAGGGCAACCGCCACCAAATGCTGGGCCTCTTGGGCCTTGTGACGTCTTACGAGAAACGCAAGTTCCACCTCGGCTACCGCCGCGCCATTCTGCAGGCAGGGATGCCTGGCTTTGACGCAGGCACTGCGCTGCGCGGGCATGAGTTCCACTACTCCACCATTCTGGAAGAACCCGACGCGCCGCTGGCGCAAGTGATGGACGCCGACGGCGGCCCGGTGCCGGAGACCGGCTCCATCAAGGGCCACGTCACTGGCACCTTCTTCCACCTGATCACGGGAGAACAGGCATGAGCGGTTTTGTGAGCTTTGTCTCCTCCGGCCCCGGCGATCCGGAGCTGTTGACCGTCAAGGCGGTGAAACGGCTGGAAGCGGCGGATGCGATCCTGTTCGACGACCTGTCCTCCGGCCCGATCCTGAGCCATGCCCGCGCCGATGCCGACCTGGTGGGGGTGGGCAAACGCGCCGGCCGCCCCTCGCCCAAGCAGGACCATGTGAGCCAGCTGCTGGTCGACTACGCCCAGAGCGGCCTCAACGTGGTGCGGCTGAAGTCCGGGGATTCCGGCGTCTTTGGACGGCTGGAAGAAGAGATGACCGCACTGCGCGAGGCGGGCATCGGGTTTGAGATCGTGCCCGGCGTCACCGCGGCCTCGGCTGCGGCGGCGGCAGCCAACATTCCGCTGACCCGGCGACTGACGGCGCGGCGGCTGCAGTTCATCACCGGCCACGACGTGACCGGCGGGCTGCCGGACGACCTGAACATGGCGGCGCTGGCCGACCCGCATGCCACCACCGTGGTCTATATGGGCAAGCGCACCTTTGCCGACTTGGCGGAGAAGCTGATGGAAGCGGGCCTGCCCGCGGACACCCACGCGCTGGTGGCGCTTGGCGTCTCCACCCCGGAACAGAAACTGTTCTGCCACAACGTGGGCGAGCTGCCCGCAGTTCTGCGCGCGATGGAGACCAAGGCGCCGGTGCTGATCCTTTACGGGCCGCTGGCCGATCAAGACCTGCCGAACGCATGAGCCTGCCGACCCTCACCCTGTGCCGCACCTGCCGCGACGCGGACCCTGCCCTGTTCGGGCAGGTCGCCGCGGCGCTGGAGGAGGCCGGGGTGGCGGCGCGACTGCAGCAGGTGGACTGCATGTCCGGCTGCAAGCGGCCGCAGACGCTGGCGGTGCGGCAAAGCGGCAAGACCGCCTATCTGTTCGGGGAAATCACTGCCAAGGATCTGCCGGACATCCTCACCTTTCTGCGCATGTACCAAGACAGCGCCAACGGCGATTTCGCCGATGCCCGGCCCTTGGGCCAGCTGCGGTTCAAGGCGATTGCCCGCATCCCGGCTGATCCGGCGTGATCAGCCTGCGGCAGGTAGTCGCGAATTTCCGCGCGTATTTTCGGGCAAATTTTGCAACTCTCAGGCTTCCCTGATCGCAGCCGCCTGACTTGCATTAGCTATCCCCATGACGCTGAAGCGCTCCAGATTGGCGGATTCTTCCTTGACCGGACTCAGCCGCGCGGGGCATTACCGTCTGATACGGTGTCTGATGGTGCCTAAGCACTGGGACTGAAACGGGAATGAGGACGGTGGACCAAATCGCGGCACCGAAGCCTCAACCGCCCCCGCGACTGTGAGCGGCGAGCGGCCTTCCAAAAACCACTGGCGCGAGCCGGGAAGGAGGAAGGCAGCAGCGACCCGCGAGTCAGGAGACCGGCCGTGTGGAAACGCAACTTATGCCGTCGGGTGTGACGGTTAGGAGGACTAGAAATGACGACCAAGACGCTTAAGGCTTCCGCCGCTGGCACCAGTGTTCTTCCGGCACTGTTTGCAGTGGTTCTGGGGCTGGGGATCATCACGCTGACTGGCCATGTTCAGGCATCTGCCCTGCACGACGCTGCTCATGACGTGCGCCACGCAACCGGCTTCCCCTGCCACTAAGGCCATGTTCAGTCGCATTCTGACCAGCGGCCTGTTCGCTGGCGCTGCAGCAGGGCTGATTACCGCCCTGCTGCAGCTGTATTTCGTGCAGCCCGTGCTGCTCCACGCCGAACTTTACGAGGGCGGCGAGCTGGTGCATTTCGGCGCTGATCCCGTAACCGCGCACCCCGACCTGCCCGGCATGTTCGCCGAGCCGATGCGCGATGGCCTCAGCATCATCTTCACCATGCTGACCTACACCGGTTATGCGCTGGTGATGGCGGCGCTGATGTCGGTGGCCGAACGCCAGGGCCATGAGATCAACGCGCGCACTGGGCTGTTGTGGGGCCTGGCGGGTTTCATCACCTTCCACTTCGCGCCCGGCCTGTCGCTGGCGCCCGAGGTGCCGGGTGTTGCTGCCGCCGACGTGGGCGCGCGCCAGATCTGGTGGACCATCACCGTGGCCGCCGCAGGCGTTGCCATGTGGCTGATCGCTTTTGGCGGCAACCTGGTGAGTATCCTGATCGCGGCCCTCTTGCTGTTGGCCCCGCATATCGTCGGCGCGCCTGAACCGGAGAGCTTCTCCGGACCGGTGCCGACCGAGATCGGCGCGCTGTTTGCCGCCCGTGCGTTCGGCATCGGCATGGCGGCCTGGGTGCTTCTCGGCAGCTTTGCCGGATACTTCTGGCAGGCCGAAGGCAAGCGCGCGGAAGCCGCAGCCTGATCCGGCTCCCTGACCCTCCCCGCCGGCCGCATCCGGCGGGGAATTTCTTTTTTCAGAGGATGAACAGATGTCCCGCTCTCTTGCCCTGTTTGCGATCGGCCTGGTGTTCGGCGGCGGTGCCGGTTTCGTGATTGCGGCCGGCAACGGCGTCACCTTCGAAGGCCATGATCATGGCGACCCGGCGCACCACGGCGGCGGTCACGGCGAAATGGCCGCCCATGATCACTCCCAGGCCGTCAGCCTGGCAGCAGGCCCCGATGCGCCCAGCGTCGCCATCCAGCTGCACGAGGACCCGATGGCGGGCTGGAACCTGCAGGTGACACCGCAGAATTTCCGCTTTGCCCCGCAGCACGCCTCTGCCGCAGACGTGGAAGGCGAAGGTCATGCGCATGTCTATGTGAACGGCGAGAAACTCGCCCGGCTCTACGCCAACTGGATGCATATCCCTGCCCTGCCCGAAGGAGCTGAGGTCAAGGTCTCGCTCAACGCCAACAGCCACAGCGCGCTGCTGGTGGAAGGCCAGCCGGTGGAGGCAAAACTCACCGTGCCGGCAGGCGGCGAAGGCTCCTGAGCGCAACAGCCCCCTTGCAAGACCCTCGGCACGGCCCCATAGGGGGCCGTGTTTTCATGTGAAAGGCCCCGTCATGATTGAGCTTTCCCTGATCGGAATCGGCACCGGCAACCCGCAGCACATGACGCTGCAGGCGATCGAGGCGCTGAACGCGCAGGATCTGATCCTGATCCCCAACAAGGGGGCGGGCAAGGACGACCTGGCGGGACTCAGGCGCGAGATCTGCAATCGGGCGATCCGGGACGACGGCCCGAAGATCGTGGAATTTGCCCTGCCGGTGCGCGACGAGGCCACCAAGAGCTACCGCAAGCGGGTCGACGACTGGCACGACGCCATCGCGGAAATCTGGTGGCAAAACATCACCGAGAACCTGCCAGAGGGCGGCAAGGCCGGGTTCCTGGTCTGGGGCGATCCGTCGCTTTACGACAGCACCATGCGGATTGCCGAGCGGCTGAAGACGCTGGCCGAGATCAGGCTGACGGTGATCCCCGGCATCACTTCGATCCAGGCGCTGACCGCGGCGCACGGCATTCCGGTCAACGAGATCGGCGCCCCCTTCACCATCACCACCGGGCGGCAGCTGCGCGAGAACGGCTGGCCGGACAGCGCCGATACGCTGGTGATCATGCTGGACGGGGAGTGTTCCTTTCAGTCCGTCGAGCCAGAGGGGGTGGAAATCTTCTGGACCGCTTACGCGGGGATGGAAAACCAGATTTCCCTGTCCGGCCCGCTGGCAGAGGTCACGGAGCAGATCATCGCAACCCGCGCCAAGGCGCGCGCGGAACATGGCTGGATCATGGATATCTATCTGCTGCGCAAGGGCTGAGGGCAAGCCTGCCCTCGGCACGTCCGGTCGTTGCAGCCTGCGGGGTGATTGAGTGGCGGGGAGACAGGGATTCGAACCCTGGGAACGCTCTCACGTTCAACGGTTTTCAAGACCGCCGCATTCGACCACTCTGCCACCTCCCCGGTCCGTCAGCGGTTTAGGATGCAACGCGGTGCGAGGCAAGGGGAAATCCGTGCGGCAAGAGAAAAGCGCAGGCCTGCGCCAAACGCGCGGAATTACGCCGCCGCTGCGGCTTTCCCTTGTGCCGCGGACCGGCAGGGTTTTCATGGCCGGAAGCGCAGGCTATCATGCCGCCAAATCAAGAAGACCGGGCATTCCGGCGGGGGCGCAGAAGCGCCGCGGGCACAGGCAAGGATGAGAGCATGAAAGATACCCTGGCGAGAGCAAGAAAGGCCCCGCGGATCGCCGTGGCGGCCTTGGGCCTGCTGGTTCTGGCGGCGTGCGAGGACGGGCAGAAACTGGGATTTCTGGCGCCGAAACCGAAGGCCGAGGGAGAGGTCAAGGCCTCCAGCAGCACCAAACTGGTCGAACGGGACGTGGAAGCGCCGGATGTGTTCCAGGTGACCGAAGCGGGCCTGTGGGACGGCCGCCCCTCGATCGGCGGCGTCTGGGTGGCGCACCCCGATACCAAGGATCCCGAACGGGTGATCATCCGCAACAATGCCAACGGCCAGTTCGTGATCGGCGCCCTGTTCCGGCGCGAGCGCGAGATCCCGGGACCGCGGCTGCAGGTCTCCTCTGACGCGGCGGCGGCCCTCGGGTTGCTGGCAGGCGCCCCGGCGGAGCTGAACGTGACCGCCCTGCGGCGCGAGGAAGTTGATCCGGCGCCGCAGCCGGAAGAGGCAGCCGCCGAAGACGGTGCCCCGCCGGACAGCACGGAAGCCACCGAAACCGCCCTGGCAGCCAGCGAGATTTCTGAAACCCCGCTGGACCCGATTGCCGGTGCTGCTGCCGCAATTGAGGCCTCTGCCCCGTCCGCACCACCCGCAGCAGAACCCGCCAAGGCTGAACCTGCCGCCGCCCCTGCGCCCAAACCGCAGAAATCTTCGCTGAGCAAGCCGTTCATCCAGATCGGCATCTTCAGCGTCGAGGCCAACGCCAAACGCACCGCCAACATGATGCGCAGTGCCGGCATGGTTCCGGAACTGCGCGAGCAGTCGGCCAGCGGCAAGACCTTCTGGCGCGTGCTGGTCGGCCCCGCACAGAACAAATCCGAACGCAGCCAACTGCTGCAGAGCGTGAAGGAAACCGGATTCGCGGATGCCTATGCAGTCTCAAACTGACCCCCGAACCGCACGCCTGGCGCGTGCCCTGAAATCATCGCTGCGCATGGGCCTGGCTGCCGGGCTGGCGGTCAGCCTTTCGGCGCTGTCCGCCGCCGCCTTTGATACCAAGGCGCGCGCAGCCTATGTGCTGGATTCGGGCACTGACACCGTGCTGTTGTCCAAGAACGCCGATGTGCCGCTGCCGCCGGCCTCGATGTCCAAGCTGATGACGCTGTATGTCGCGTTCGAGGCCCTGCGCGACGGTCGGCTGACCCTGGACGAGGAACTGCCAGTCAGCGAGCACGCGATGAGCTACAAGGGCTCGACCATGTTCCTGGACACGCTGGACCGGGTGCGGGTTGAGGATCTGCTGCGCGGCATCATCGTGTTGTCGGGCAACGACGCCTGCGTGGTGCTCGCCGAAGCGCTGAGTCCGGATGGGACCGAGGCAGGGTTTGCCCGCTACATGACCAAGCGCGGCCAAGAGCTGGGCATGACCGCCTCCACCTTTGCCAATTCCAACGGCTGGCCCGCCGCCGGTCACCGGATGTCGGTGCATGACCTGGCGGTCCTGGCCGAGCGGCTGATCGAGGATTTCCCGGAATACTACCCGCTGTTTGCCGAGACCAAGTTCGAATTCGACGGCCGCGCGCCCTCCAATGTCCGCAACCGCAACCCGCTGCTGAAGCTGGGCATTGGTGCTGACGGGCTGAAGACCGGCCACACTGAGGAAGCGGGCTATGGGCTGGTCGGCTCTGCCAAGCAGGGCGACCGGCGGGTGATTTTCGTGGTCTCGGGCCTCGACAGCGAGCGTGCGCGCGCAGAGGAGGCAGAAGCCCTCGTTAACTGGTCGTTTCGCCAATTTACCAAGAAAACCGTTGCCAAGGAGGGCATCCCCATCGCCGAAGCCGAAATCTGGCGGGGGGCCGAGCGATCGGTAGGCCTGGTGCCGGCCGAGGATCTGGAAATCCTGCTGCCGTCGCTGTCGGGCGGCACCATCGAGGGCGAAGTTGTCTACAGCGGCCCGATTGAAGCACCGGTCAAACAGGGCCAGCGCCTGGCGGAGCTGGTGCTGCAGCCGGAGGAATTGCCGGAGGTGCGGCTGCCGCTGGTGGCGGAAAGCGATGTGCCTGCGGGCGGCTTTGTGGTGCGCGTGAAAACCGCGGCGCAGGTGCTGATCAAGCAATTCCTGACCGGTCCCGAGGGGGCGCTGTGACAGCTGGCACGGGGCGCGGCCTGTTCATCACCTTTGAAGGCATCGACGGGTCCGGCAAGTCCACCCAATGCCGCCTGTTGGCCGAAGCGCTGCAGGCAGAGGGCCGCGATGTGGTGCTGACGCGGGAGCCGGGCGGCTCCCCCGGCGCCGAGGAGATCCGCCGCCTGGTGCTGGAGGGCGATCCCGACCGCTGGTCGGCTGAGACAGAGCTGCTCTTGTTCATGGCAGCGCGGCGCGACCACCTGGAACGCACCATCGAGCCTGCCCTGGCGGCCGGCAAGGTGGTGATTTGCGACCGGTTCGCCGACAGCACCCGGATGTACCAGGGGCTGTCGCGCGGCGATCTGCGCGCCGCAGTGGACCAGATGCACAAGCTGATGATCGGCCGCGAGCCGGATCTGACCCTGCTCATTGACATGGACCCGGCAGAGGGCCTGGCCCGCGCCAAGGGGCGGCAGGGCAAGGAAGAGCGTTTCGAGGATTTCGGCGTCGAGCTGCAAGAGAAGATGCGCGCGGGTTTCCTGGCTCTGGCGCAGGAATTTGCAAACCGCTTCCGCGTGGTCGATGGCGCCCGCCCGGTGGAGGAGGTCGCCGCAGATGTCCGGGAACTGGCGGAAACGGCCCTGAAAGGAACCGGGGTATGAGCGCTGACGACGAGCTGCCCCGCGCCGATCAGGCCGAGGGCGCGCCGCACCCGCGCGAAACCCTGCGCCTCATCGGCCAGGACGCGGCAGAGCAGGATTTCCTGACCGCCTACAATTCCGACCGTTTGCACCACGGCTGGCTGCTGACCGGCCCGCAGGGCGTGGGCAAGGCAACGCTGGCCTGGCGGATCGCCCGTTTCCTGCTGGCCACCCCTCCGGCCGAGGACGGCCTGTTTGGTGCCCCGCCCCCGCCGCAGACGCTGGACATTGACCCGGAGCACCCGGTCTCACACCGCATTCAGGCGCTGGCCGAACCTGGTCTGGCACCGATCACCCGCTCCTACGACGACAAGGGCAAGTTGCGCAGCCAGATCGTGGTCGACGACATCCGCAAGCTCAACCGCTTCTTTGGCCTGTCTGCCACCGACGGCGGGCGGCGGGTGGTGATCGTGGACGCCGCCGACGACATGAACGTGAGCGCCGCCAATGCGCTCCTGAAGATGCTGGAGGAGCCGCCTGCGCGCACCACGATCCTCTTGATCTCGCACCAGCCATCGCGCCTCTTGCCGACCATCCGCTCGCGCTGCCGCACCTTGCGGCTGGGGCCGCTCAGCGCGCCGGACATGGAAGCGGCGCTGGCGCAGTCGGGTGTCGAGCTGCCCCAGAACATGGACAATCTCGCGGCCCTGGCAGGCGGCTCCGTCGGCGCCGCTTTGCGGCTGATCAATCTGGGCGGGCTCAAGATTTATGCCGAGCTGGTGCAGATCCTCGATTCGATGCCGCGGCTGGACCGGCAGCGGGCGATGGCCCTGGCCGAGGCCGCCGCCCAGCGCGGTGCGGCGGAGCGTTTTGAGCTGCTTTTGTCGCTGACCGAGATGGCGCTGGCCCGGCTGGCGCGCACCGGCGCCACCGGCGCTCCGCCAGCGCCGGAAGCGGCGCCGCAGGAAGCGGCGATGCTGCAGCGCCTGTCGCCCGATCCGCGCAAGGCGCGCGCCTGGGCCGACCTCGCGGCAGAAGTGACCGCCCGGACCCGCCACGGGCAGGCGGTGAACCTTGACCCCGCCGCGCTTGTCCTAGATACGGTTTTCAAGATGCAGGAAACCGCGTCGCGCTAGGGTTTTGGCGCGGCGCAAGCGGCACCAGAGGATTCATGACCGAGACGCCCCCCCAGATTACGGACAGCCACTGCCACCTGGACTTTCCGGACTTCGAAGGCCGCTTGGACGAGGTGATCGCCAGCGCGGCGGAGGCCGGCGTGACCCGGATGGTGACGATCTGCACCAAGATGAAGAACGAACCCGCCGTGCGCGCCATCGCCGAGGCCCACGCGCCGGTGTTCTACGCCGCAGGCACCCACCCGATGAGCGCCGCGGACGAGCCGCTGGTCAGCGTTGACGAACTGGTGGCGCTGGCAAAGCACCCGAAGTTTGTCGGCATCGGCGAGACCGGGCTGGACTACCACTACACTGCCGACAGCGCCGCGGTGCAGAAGGAATCCCTGCGCATCCACATCGCCGCTGCACGCGAAACCGGCCTGCCGTTGATCATCCATGCCCGCGCTGCGGACGACGATATGGCGCGCATCCTGGGCGAGGAGATGAAGAACGGCGCCTATTCCTGCGTGATGCACTGCTTCTCGTCTTCCGCAGAGCTGGCCAAGGCTGCCCTGGATCTGGGGTTCTACCTGTCGATGTCCGGCATAGCCGCCTTCCCCAAGAGCCAGGAGCTGCGCGACATTTTCGCCGCCGCCCCGGTGGAGCGCATCCTGGTCGAGACCGACGCCCCCTACCTGGCGCCGCCGCCCTACCGCGGCAAGCGCAACGAGCCGGCCTACACCGCCTTTACCGCCAAGGTGGGCGCAGAAGTGTTCGGCATGGACTACGCCGGTTTCGCGGCCCAGACCCAGGCAAATTTCGACCGGCTGTTCTGGAAGGCCGCGCAGTATGAGGCCGCCGCCTGATGGCTGAGATGCGCTTTACCATTCTCGGCTCGGGCTCGTCCGGCGGCGTGCCGCGGATTGGCGGCTATTGGGGCGACTGCGACCCGGCGAACCCGAAGAATCGCCGCGGCCGCTGCTCGATGCTGGTGGAGCGCGTGGATGAGGGCGGCACCACTTCGGTGCTGATCGACACCCCGCCGGACATGCGCAACCAGCTGCTGGATGCCGAAGTCACGCGGCTGGACGCAGTAGTCTACACACATTCACATGCCGATCACCTGCACGGGATCGACGACCTGCGCATGGTCTATTTCAACATGCGCCAGCGCATTCCGGTCTACGCTGACGGCGCCACCCAGGACGCCCTGCTGAACCGCTTCGGCTATGCCTTTGCCCAGCCCGAAGGCTCCCCCTACCCGCCGATCCTGGACCTGAAGACCATTGGCGGGCCGTTCACCATCAGCGGCCCCGGCGGCGGTATCAGCTTCCGTCCGTTTGAGGTGAACCACGGCTCCATCGACGCGCTTGGCTTCCGTATCGGCGGGCTGGCCTATCTGCCGGACGTGAAGGAAATCCCGGACGCCGCATTGCCGGAACTGGAGGGGCTGGACATCTGGATCCTGGATGGTCTGCGCCGGACGCCGCACCCGACCCATTTCAGCTATCAGGACGCGCTGGAGTGGTTCGAAAAGATGGCCCCCAAACGCGGCATCATCACCAACATGCACATCGACATGGATTACGCCACGATCGAGGCTGAGACACCGGACCACATCACCCCGGCCTATGACGGGATGGTGATCCGGATGGAGATCTGAGGGGCGCGCATTAGCGCCCTTTTTCATTCGCGCGGTTTGAGGACGGAATTTGTTTCAGAGCCTGATTGACGTCATCCTGCCGGTGTTCCTGGTTGTCGGCGCGGGCTATGCCGCCACCGCGCGGGGCGTGCTGGATCAGGCGCATGTCGACGGCGTGATGAAGTTCTCCCAAGGGTTCGCGATCCCCTGCCTGCTGTTCAAGGCGATGGCGGAACTGGATCTCTCCGCCAGTTTCAACCCGCAGCTGCTGGCAAGCTTCTACACCGGCGCCTTCACCTGCTTTCTGATCGGACTGTTTGGCGCCCGGCTGCTGTTCAAGCGGGAGTGGGAAGACTGCATCGCCATCGGCTTCTGCTGCCTGTTCTCCAACTCGGTCCTGCTGGGGCTGCCGATCACCGAACGCGCCTTTGGCCCGGACAACCTGACCGGCAACTATGCGATCATCGCCTTCCATTCGCCGTTCTGCTACGGCGTCGGCATCACCGCGATGGAGATCGTGCGCAACCGCGGGGCGGGCGGCATCAAGACTGTCACATCCGTTCTGAACGCGATGTTCCGTAATGTGCTGATCCTTGGGATTACACTGGGGTTTGCGGTCAACCTGTCGGGGCTCGCAATTCCGCTGGTGATAAATGAGGCGCTGTCGCTGCTGATCCGCGCGGCGCTGCCTGCGGCGCTGTTTGCCCTCGGTGGTGTGCTGGTGAAGTACCGCCCCGAAGGCGATATGCGGGCGATCCTGTTTGTCTGCTTTACCTCGCTGATGATCCATCCGGCGATTGTCTGGACCTTGGGATCGGCGCTGGAGTTGCCGCAGGACCTGTTCCGCTCCGGCGTTCTGAACGCCGCGATGGCGACCGGGTTCAACGGCTATATTTTTGCCAATATGTACGGGCGGGCCAAACGGGTGGCGGCGTCGTCGGTGCTGATCGCCACCGGGTCAAGCATCCTGACCGTGTGGTTCTGGCTGCTGGTTTTGAGCTGAAGAAAAGGGTCAGCGCTTCTGCCGCAATGTTTCGCACAGGATACATTTGGACAGCGGGCGTGGCCTTATCCTTCATATTTTATTAGCAATTTTCCACCAGATGGTTACCGCCGTCAAAGCCGGGGATCATCCAATTCCAGCGGAAACCCCTTGGGCAGCAGACCGGCCTGAAACCAGTTGATGAAGGAGTAGATCGAGAACACCGGCAGCCCGGTCACCTTCCGCACGTCACGGGCGTAGGGCACCATATTGGTGCATTCCAGCACGATGGCGCCAAGGTCCGGGATATCCGCAACCATCGCGCGGGCGGCGTCGATCATGTCCAGACGGCAGGCCTCGAAGTCGATCGAGGGTGCGTCGCCCAGGATGTCGCGGGTAAAGGCGCGGCCGCCGTCGGTGCCGGCAATGGGCGAATCCGGCGCAACACCTGCGGCCGCAAGATGCGCGGGCGTCAGCGTCGCCTTGGAGATCGTCAGGATGCCGCAACGCTTGCCCGCGGGCAGCAGGTTTTGCACCATCGGCACCTGCATCAGCGAGGACGTCGCCACTGGCACGCCCAGCGCCTGCTTCACCTCATCCTGAATGAGCGCAAGGAAGCCGCAGTTGGTGGTGATGCCATCCGCCCCCATGGCGACCAGATCGCGGCCGGCCTCGACAAACAGGTCCACCAGTTCCTTGGGGTTGCCGCGAACCACGTTTTCAGGGTTGGCCCCGCGCACCACCTTGTAGTGAACCGGGAAGTCCCAGGTCATCGCGTTGCCCATATCGCCATAAATGCGGGGAAAGCGCGTTTCCAACATCAGGATGCCAACCGCCGCGCCAAAGACTGTCTTGCCGCCGTGTTCCATGAGACTCCCCTACTCGTCAGGAACGTAGAGCTGGGAAAAGGCAATGCGGACCGCCTCGGTCGCCTCCTCCCGGCGTTTCTCGATATGGCTGCGCATGGCCGATACGGCAGCCTCCGTGTTGCGGGCGGCAATGCCTTCGACGATCTGGCGGTGGGCCGAGATGTCGCCCGGCGCCTTGCCCCCTGCCCGGTCGCGCATCCGTTTGAGGTCAATGAGCCGGATATAGCGGATCCGGCCGTTGAGGTTGTTCAGGATGCGCTGCAATTCGCTGTTGCCCGACAGCTGCGCAAGCCGGGCGTGAAAGCTTTCGTCCATCGCCAGCAGTTCTTCCGGGTCGGTGGCGCTTTCGTATTCCGGTTCCATCCGGTTCAGGTAATCCGCCAGCGCTGCGATGTCCTCATCTGCGGCGCGGGTGCAGGCCAGCCGCACGGCTTCGCATTCCACCGCAACCCTGGCCTCGTAAAGGTCCATGATGTAGCTGGGCGTCAGCGGGCGGCAGAAGAAGCCGCGGTTGTTCTGGAAGGTCAGGAACCCCTCGGCCACCAGCCGGTTCAGCGCTTCGCGCAGCGGCGTGCGGCTGGCGCCAAGCACCTCGGACAGAGCGCTTTCGTTGATCCGCTGGTCGGGTTTGAAGGCAAAATCCGCCGCCATCCGGCGCAGCGCCTCATAAACCCTGTCCACATTGCTTTCACGTTTGGCCATGTTCCCGCCGATCGTTCAATCCGCGGTGCACGTTACGGCCGCGCCCGGTTCTTGACAAGATTGAATTCGAAACTGCATACAATATTCCAAGGCCGCCGAGGGCACCTCTTCAGCTCCCTGCCCCATGACCAATTGGTCCCAAGATGCAAAGGGCAGCGCCTGACCCTGGGTGGGCGCACAAGCGCCCTCCCGTGGGGAGGGTCGGGCGCTGCCCGGCCTATCGGCCGGGCAATACAGTTCCGGCAAGAATTTCAGGACGCCTCTACAGATACGGAATAAGGTGCCAGCTCCTGTTTTAGCAGCGCCAGAAACTCCTGTCCTACCGCTGACAGCGGCCGCGACTTGGAAGTGATCACCGCCATATCCATCATAATCCGCGGCCGGAACGGGCGGGAAACAAACCCGCCGCCGCTCTCGAAACCCAGTACGAAGGGGTCGAGGAGCGAAACACCCATTCCCTCCTGCACAAAACTCAGGAGGTTCTTGAACATATGCGAATGCACGCGGGTTTTCAGCGGGATCCCTGCCTGCTGAAAGACTTCACGAGTGCGGCGGTGGGTCATGTGCTCCGGCCCCATGACGATGAAGGGCACACCCTCCAGCAGCTCCGGTGTCAGCACCTTGTGTTCCGCCAGCGGACTGTCCGCAGGCATCGCCAGCCGTGTTTCGACGCTGACCGGATATACCTCCAGCCCGTCGTGGATCAGCGGCATCTCGCAGACGCCGATCTCAAACAGGCCTGCGATCACCCATTCCTGGATCTTCAGCGAATACTGCGCCTGGAATGATATCGACATGTCCGGGCGCGTGCGGGCGAAACGGGCGATCAGGGCGGGCATGAAGCCAAAGGACATGGAGTGCTGAGACGCAACTTGCAACTGGCCCGCCTGCTTGTTCTGCAGATCCGTCACCGCCTGCGCCACGTGGTCTAGACCGCGCACCACCGTGTCGACCTCCTGAAACAGCACCCCTGCCTCCGGTGTCGGGATCAGCCGGCCCTTGCTGCGCTCGAACAGCTTGAGGCGGGTCTGGCGCTCCAGCTGGTAGAGCAGATTGGAGATGCCGGGCTGGGAGATGCCGAGCTGCTCTGCCGCGCCGGTGACGGTGCCGGTTTCGACAATAGCGTGGAAGGCTTGCAGCTGGCGGAAGCGGAGAGACATGTCAGATCATCACTTTTCATGATACCTTGCCCAATTCTTTGTATTGGCAATGATGATCCAGTCAAGGCAGGCTTTTCCCGCACCTGGGAGGAAGATCGAAGTGCTGGAACAAAAGATTGCCGGGATGGACCTTTGGCATCTCGCGCTGCCCGTCTTGTCGCGCCGCGACCACGGGATCGGGTCTGTTGAGGGCTCCTGCGAAGTTGTGATTGTCCGGCTGAGCAGCGAAGGCGGCGCCGAAGGGTTTGGCGAGGCTTCGACCTGGTCGGTGTTCACCGGCACGCCTGAAGCCAGTCTGGCGGCCTTGGACCGCTACATCCGCCCGCTGGTGGAAGGCCGCCGGGTGGCGGACAGGGCAGCGATCATGGAAGATGCGGCCAAGGCGGTGGCCCATTGCACCGAGGCCAAGGCCGCACTGGAAACCGCCCTGCTGGATCTGACCGGGCGCATCACCGGGGTTCCTGTCTGGGCGCTGCTGGGCGGCAAATGCCGCGATACCATCCCGCTCAGCTGTTCGATTGCCGATCCGGATTTCGAGAAGGACGTGGACCTCCTGCACCGGTTGCGCGCCGACAAGGTGGGGCTGATTAAGCTGAAGACCGGGTTCAAGGATCATGCCTTTGACATCATGCGGCTGGAGCGGATCGCCAAGGACTTCCCCGAGTTCCGGGTGCGGGTGGATTATAATCAGGGCCTGAGCATCGAGGACGCGCCCGCGCAGGTGCGCGATGCGGCGGAATTCAAGCCGGATTTCATAGAACAGCCGGTGCGGTTCCATCACTTTGGCATGATGGCCAGGCTGCGCCAGATGATTGATGTGCCGCTCTTGGCAGACGAAAGCGTCTTTGGCCCGGAGGACATGGTGCGCGCCGCGCGCGAGGGCATCTGCGATGGCGTTTCGGTCAAGATCATGAAATCCGGCGGCCTCAGCCGCGGTCAGACAGTGGCGCGCATTGCTGCGGCCAACGGGCTGTCGGCCTATGGCGGCGACATGTTCGAGGCCGGGGTGGCGCATCTGGCGGGCACCCATATGATTGCGGCAACGCCCGAGATCCGGCTGGGCTGCGAGTTCTACCAGGCGAGCTACTTCCTGAAGGAGGACATCCTGGAGACGCCCTTCCAGGTCAGGGACGGCCAAGTGGTGGTGCCGGACGGGCCGGGGCTGGGGATCAAGCCGGATGTTGAAAAGCTGGACCGTTACGCGATGTCCAAAAAGGTTGCGGCATGACGGCAGGGAAGAAAACCGTTGCCATTATCGGCGCCGGCATTGTCGGTGTCTCGGCAGCGGTTGAGCTGCAGCGCGACGGGCATCAGGTGATCCTGATTGACGGCAAGGGGCCGGGTGAAGGCACCAGCCACGGCAACGGCGGCATTCTGGCCTCCTGCTCCATCGTGCCCGTCACAGGGCCGGGGCTGTGGAAGAGGGCGCCGAAGATGCTGCTGGACCCGGAGCAGCCGCTGTTCATGCGCTGGGGGTACCTGCCGAAACTGGCGCCCTGGCTGATGAAATACATGGGCCATGCCAATGCAGCGGATACCGCCCGCATTGCCGCTGCGCTGGCGCCCATTGTTGGGGATTCTCTGGCGGATCATCAGGCGCTGGCGGCCGGGACCGGAGCGGAGCGGCACCTGAGGCCCTCGGACTACCTGTTCCTCTACAATGACCGTGCGCATTTCGGCGAGGACGCATTCGGCTGGGGCCTGCGCCGCAAGCACGGCTTCCGCTGGGATGAACTGGAGGGCGCGGATTTCCGGGCCTATGACGATATCTATGCCAAAGAATTCGGCTTTGCCGCCCGGCTGAGAGACCACGGGATCATTACCGACCCCGGCCAATACGTGAAGGACCTGGCGGCCCATGTGGTTGCAAATGGCGGCCGGCTGATCCAGGCCTTTGCGGAGGATGTGGCGCGCGAAAACGGCAAGGTGACCGGTGTCAGGGCCGGCGGCGAGACCATCCCTTGCGACGCCGTTTTGGCGGCCACCGGTGTCTGGTCCAAGCCGCTGGCTGAGAAACTGGGAATTTCCGTACCACTGGAAGCAGAACGCGGCTATCATCTTGAATTATGGGAGCCTTCGGCGATGCCCAAGGCGCCTGTCATGGTGGCAGCAGCCAAGTGCGTGGTGACCCCGATGGAGGGACGGATCCGGATTGCGGGCATTGTGGAATTCGGCGGGCTGGAGGCCGGGCCGTCAAAGGGGCCGCTTGAGCTGCTGCGCAAGAACGCGCGGCGCATCCTGCCCGGTGTCACCTGGAAGCACGAGGAGGACTGGCAGGGTTCCCGGCCTGCCCCGGCGGATTCGATCCCGGTCATTGGCGAAGTGCCGGGCCTCAGCGGCGCCTATACCGGCTTTGGCCACCATCACATCGGCCTCACCGGCGGGCCGAAGACAGGGCGCCTGCTGGCGCAGATGATTTCGGGCCGCACCCCGAACATGGACATGAGCGCCTATGACCCGGCGCGCTATGCGATTTGAAACCAACCAGTGCCCCTGAAGGGGCCGCTAACAAAACAGGGAGAAGACCATGAAGAAACTGACCAGACTGCTGGCTGCCACCGCGCTGACCGCGGCTGCCGCCCTGCCGGCTGCAGCGGAGACCTGGGACATGCCGATGGCCTATTCGGCGTCTAACTTCCACTCCGCCACCGGCGCGGAGTTTGCCGAATGCGTGACCACCGGCACCGGCGGCGAGATCGAGGTCAAGACGCATCCGTCGGGCTCGCTTTTCAAGGGCGCCGACATCAAGCGCGCGGTGCAGACCGGCCAGGCGCCGATCGGCGAGCGCCTGCTGTCCGGCCACCAGAACGAAAACGCCCTGTTCGGATTTGACTCGATCCCGTTCCTGGCGACCTCTTTTGACGACAGCGACAAGCTGTGGAAGGCGGCCAAGCCCGCGATTGAGAAGCTGCTGGCGGAACAGAACCTGACCCTGCTTTATGCGGTGCCGTGGCCGCCGCAGGGCCTGTATTTCAAGAACGAGGTGAACTCGGTGGCCGAGATGAAGGGCATCAAGTTCCGCTCCTACAACAACGCCACATCCCGCCTGGCGGAGCTGACCGGCATGCTGCCGGTGACCATCGAGGCGGCCGAGATCAGCCAGGCCTTTGCCACCGGCGTGGCGGAGTCGATGGTCTCCTCCGGCTCCACCGGGTATGACCGCAAGGTCTGGGAAAGCCTGAACTATTTCTACGAAGTGGATGCCTGGCTGCCGCGCAACTATGTGTTCGTGAACTCCGATGTCTGGAACGGCACCTCCGAGGCCAACCAGAACGTGATCAAGGGCTGCGCCAAGCTGGCCGAATACGCGGGCAACTGGCGCGCCAAGGAATACACCGGTTTCACCCTGCAGGGCCTGCGCGATGGCGGCATGACCGTTGGTCCGGCGTCCGATCAGATGGTGGGCGAGCTGAAGGAAATCGGCGTCACCATGACCAATGAGTGGCTGGAAGCGGCCGGCGAAGAAGGCAAGGCCATCGTCGAAGCCTTCCGCGCCGAGTAATCAGACAAGGTGATGCGGGCGGCGCGGCTGGTGCCGCCCGTATTCTCATAAGAATAATGCCGATGGGGATGCTATGACTGTGCTCAGGGGGCTGCGCTCCGGACTGGATTTTCTATACCTTGCGGCAGGGGTGCTGGCCGCCCTCTGCCTGATTGCCATTCTGGGGCTGATCGTTGTCCAGATGCTGGCCCGCTGGACCGGTGAAGTCTTCCCCGGCGCGCCGGATTACGCAGGCTATGCGATGGCGGCGGCGTCATTCCTGGCCTTCGCCAATGCGCTGAACCGCGGCAGCCATATCCGGGTGTCGATCCTGCTGAACGTCGTGCCCGAAGGTTTCCGCCGGGTGCTGGAGATCTGGTGCTTTGGCATCGGCACCGCGGTGATGTGGTATTTCTGCTTTTACGCCTACCGCTTTGTCTACTGGAGTTGGAAGTTCAACGACGTGAGCCAGGGCCAAGACCGCACACCGCTGTGGATGCCGCAAAGCGCCATGCTGATCGGCGCGGTCATCCTGGCCATCGCCCTCACCGACCACCTGATCCACGTGATTTTCCGCGGCGACCACCGCATCACCCGGGATCTCGAAGATCAGAGCCACGCGGAGTAAGGGCCCATGGAAAACATCTCAGTCATCATCCTCTTCCTCTTCGTGCTGTTCACCCTTCTGGGCACCGGCGTCTGGGTCGGCCTGGCGCTGATGGGTGTGGCCTGGGTCGGCATGGAGCTGTTCACCACAAGGCCAGTGGGCGATGTGATGCTGACCACGGTCTGGTCAGCATCCTCCAGCTGGACCCTGACGGCGCTGCCGATGTTCATCTGGATGGGCGAAATCCTTTACCGGACGCGATTATCGGAGGACATGTTCAAGGGCCTCAGCCCCTGGATGGCGCCCCTGCCCGGTGGGCTGGTGCACACCAATATCGTCGGCTGCACGGTGTTTGCCGCGGTCTCCGGCTCCTCCGCCGCGACGCTGACCACGGTGGGCAAGATGTCGATCCCGGAACTGCGCAAGCGCAACTACCCGGAGCGGATGGTGATCGGCACCCTGACCGGAGCGGCCACCCTGGGCCTGATGATCCCGCCGTCGCTGACACTGATCGTCTATGGCGTCACCATCAATGAATCGATCACCAAGCTGTTCTTTGCGGGCATTCTCCCCGGCCTGGTGCTGGCGGCAATGTTCATGGGCTACGTGGCGATCTATTCCAAGGTCGGCAAGGATTGGAACCCGTCGCCGGAGGCCAAGCTTAGCTTTGCCGAGAAAGTGAAGAACTCCCGCTTCCTGGCGCCGGTGATTGCGCTGATTATCGTGGTGATCGGCTCGATGTACCTGGGCTTTGCCACCGCAACCGAAGCGGCGGCGTTCGGCGTCATCGGCTCGCTGCTGCTGGCGCTGTCGCAAGGTTCGCTGAATTGGAAAACCTTCACCGAAAGCCTGATGGGCGCCACCCGCACCAGCGCGATGATTGCGCTGATCCTGGCGGGCGCCGCCTTTCTGTCCCTGTCGATGGGCTTCACCGGCCTGCCGCGCGGGCTGGCAGATCTGATTGCGGGATGGGAGCTGAGCCGGTTCGAGCTGCTGATGGTGCTGCTGGTCTTCTACGTCGTGCTCGGCTGCTTCCTCGACGGTATTTCCTCGGTGGTGCTGACGATGGCGGTGGTGGAGCCAATGATCCGCCAGGCAGGCATTGACCTGATCTGGTTCGGCATCTTCATCGTAGTGGTTGTCGAGATGGCGCAGATCACCCCGCCGATCGGCTTCAACCTGTTTGTGATGCAGGGCATGACCCACCACGAGATGAGCTATATCGCCCGTGCCGCGATCCCGATGTTCCTGATCATGGTGTTGATGGTGTTTGTGCTGATCGCCTTCCCGGAACTGGCAACTTACCTGCCCAATAACCTCAGGCCGGGGCCGGTCTAGACCTATGCTTCGCGCGCTCGCCTTTGCCGCCCGGCATGGGCGGGCCGCTTTGGTCCTGGGGCTTGCGGCCGGGCTTTTGCTGCCCGGCCTCGCCGCTTCCCTTCAGCCCTGGCTGCCTCAGATGGTGGCCGGGCTTTTGTTTTTGAACGCCTACCGGATCGGCCTCCGCAAAGCCGCAGGCGGGCTGGCAGATGGCATCGGCACACTGAAGGCCATCGCCCTCCTGCAAGTCGCCTTGCCGCTGCTGGCGCTGGGGATCGCCGCGCTGTTCGGCGTTGCGCAGACCCCGGCCGCCATCGCACTGATCCTGATGCTGAGCGCGCCCTCGGTGACCGGCAGCCCCAATATCACCGCGCTTATGGGGCACGCGCCGGAACCTGCCTTCCGCCTGCTGATCACCGGGACTGCGCTGATGCCGCTGACGGTGATCCCGGTGTTCCTGCTGGCACCCAGCCTGGGTGATCTGGGCGAGGTGCTGCGCGCCGCCGGGCGGCTGATAGGCGCGATCGGCCTCACCGTGGTGGCAGCCTTCCTGCTGCGCCGCCTGACCCTGCCGCAGATGCGGGACGACCAGGCCAGGGCCATAGACGGGCTGACCGTGATTGCGCTGGCGGTGATTGTGGTGGGGCTGATGGCCGCGCTGGGGCCTGCGCTGCGGACCGACCCAGTGCTGGTTCTGCAATGGCTGGGATTTGCGCTGGCTGCCAACCTGGGCCTGCAGGTGATGGTGTTCACAGTATTGCGCCACCGCGCGGGCAGCGGCGTGGTGCCCGTATCCGTGGTCGCCGGAAACCGGAACTTCGCGCTTTTCCTGATCGCCCTGCCCGCGGCCACCACCGACCCGCTGCTGATCTTCCTCGGCTGCTACCAAATCCCGATGTATCTGACCGCCATCCTGATGAAGCCGCTTTTTAGCCGCGCGACGCTCAGGACAGGAAGGTGACACCCGGCATATGCCGGATCAGCTCGGCGTCGGCCATGTATGTTTCGCTCATGTCGTCCACCAGCGCCTGCGACCAGCCGGGAAGATCGATCTCCTCCTCGATCTCCTCCTCGTCGTGGAAGTAGCTCAGGAACAGGGCTCGCACCCGCTCCCGCTGGTCCTCGGACAGCCCGGGGCGACCTGCCAGATAGGACTCCAGCCGCTCATAACCTGCCTCCGAAATGATGCCGCGGGTGATGTCCAGCTCACCGCTGAACCGGAAGCTGTCCCCAAGGCCGGATACATGACCCAGGATGCTGGGCCAGATCACCGGTGTTTCCTCGTTGCACCAGACGGTGATGCGGCAGCCGGGGTTTCGGACCTGAATGTCTTCCACCACCTCGGACCAGCGCAGGCTCAGAAAATCCGTATCCGCGGCGAACTGTTCCCAGGCCCGGCCAGTCTGCGATTTGAACACCGGCCCGATCAGGGTGGCCGGGTTTCGCAGGCCAAGGAAGAACTCGCAAGGATTGCCGGGAAACAGGCCCCGCAAGGCCGCGGTGTTCTTACCGGCGTTGCGATACAACCGCCCGCCGCTCAGCATCCAGCCCGGCACCCCCAGAAAGCTTGAGTTGGTCAGAATGATGCGTGAGACGGCCTGATCCTTGACGAGGCCCGCCAGCAGCATCTCGCGCTCCTGCTCCGTCACGAATTCCTGGTCCTGCTTGCGCAGCGCCTGGGTAAGCGCCCCCATGTAGGTGCCCGGGCGCCGGATCATGACGCCGCGCTCCAGCAGTTGCTGCGCGTCCTTGCGCAGCGACCATGTCAGCTGGCCGTTGTCGGTATTGGGCGCCCCGACGTGAAAGGCGAGCGTGATGTCCTGCATGTCAGTGCCTGCCTGGCTCATCGTTCTGTCCAGCCCCTGTCCGGGTTAATCCTGGCGGCGTGATCGCAGCCTGCCGCGCGGCCCTCTGCACAGATCACAGACGGTCCTTCAACCGGCGGAAGAACCGGTCGTCCCGCTGGCGCAAAATATACGTGCAGACCTGTTTCGCAAGCCCCGGATGGCCGCGGTCCAGTGCCAGGTTCGCCAGCTCCCGCTGGAACCGGGGAAAGCCGCGGCGCTTGCGCAGCAACTGGTGGAAACGCTGCGGCGTCAGATCGCCGGCGATGGCGCCGCAGGCGATTTCCTGCAGAACCCCCATCTGCTGCAGCGAGGACCCAAGCCGGTGCCCCAGCAGCGGGCAGCGCCACAAGGTGACATTGGCGCCGGTGAACCGGGCCGCATGGGCAGCGTCCAGCGCCACATAAGGATCGTACATGATATGCACATCCCCAGCCCCGCGGCTGGCCAGCGCCGCATTGCCGAAGGGGCCGGAAAAATCCCGCTCCCAGACTTTTCTGTAGCGCGTTTCCCAGGGCACCAGAGATTTGTCGAGGGTGGATTGCGGGCTGATCGCGAACACCGTTGACCCTGGCGCCGCCGCGGCAAAGGCCGCCGCCGCATAGCCGCCCATCGACGCGCCGTAGAACACCACCCGGGAAAACTGCGCGAAGAATCCGCTGTCGCGCAGCTCCTCGAACTTGCGGATAACCTCCTGGTGGCGGAACCAGGTCCAGCCGTTGGCCATGACCCCTAGCATCGACCAGCCTTGCGCCTCGATGAAGCCATACCCCCAGGGCCGCCGCTCCGCGCGCTTGGTCATTGCGATGTCGAGGTTGTCAAAGGTCACGACAAGGGTGCCGCCGCGGGGAACGAACAGGAAGGAATGCTCGCTGAGCTCGGAAAAGAACCCCTCCTCGCCCGCCAGCGCCTGTGCCGTCTGCGCCCAGCCCTCAGCCGGCTTTGCATCCTCCTGCGGCTCGACAGAAAGCACCGCAAGCCCGTTGGCGCCTTCCTCCGGCAGCTTCAGCGTGTTGCAGCCGCCGTAGGATTTCAGAAACGGATAGCTGCCGGAGCCCTTGCGGATCTCGATTACCGCCCGGCTGAGCGGATGCAGCGCACGGTCCAGCACGTATTTGAGGTTCTGGGGCTTGTGAACGGCGCCAAAGCCGTTCAGCGAAATCAGCACATCATATTGGCCAAGGCGGCGCGGACGGGCCACCACGCGGACGGCCTCCCGGTCGACCCCGCCGCGGTCCAGCGCTGACATGTATTCCGCCAGCTGCGCCTCCGGCAAGGGCGCGAAGCCCCCCGTGCTGTCCAGGCAGATAACGTCGATCCCGCAGCCGTAGCGCTGGTGCAGCAGCGCCGCCAGCCCGGGTGCCTGGCCGTTCACATCCGCAATAGTGCTGACCTCATCCGCATCCAGTGCGGGCAGAACCGTTTGGAAGTCGAAGCTGTTACCCAGCATATTGCTTTAGCTGCCATCTTGGGATGCGCCGGAACAGAACAGATCCGCCGCGGCTGACTTGCTGGTCGTAGCAAAAGCCGCTCTGTGACAGCGCGTCAAAACATTGTTTTATCCCAATTTTCTTAATTTTTCGCGTATGGATCTCCAAGAAGATCTTGTCGATCCCGCTCAGATCCGCAGGCGCGAACAGATCGCGCTCTCCGCCCTCGATGTCCACGATCAGGGTGTTGGCGTTGAAATCCCGGATCATTTTCGACAGACGGACGCCCGGCACTTCGATGGCTTTTTCAAAAGGCTCCTCCCCATCAAGGGAAGAAGACCAAAACTGCTCGCGGACATAGAATGAAACCGGGCCTTCGGACCCGGCATCATTCAGGGCGACGCAATTGCGCACCTGTGCCGCGGACAAGCCGTTCAATTCGTGGACATTCCGGATGAAAGCGCAGAGCGATGGGTCTGCCTCGACGCACAGCACGTTTTCGACCCCCAGATTGACGCCCAGAAACGAGGAAATGAACCCGATCCCGGCTCCCAGCTCGATCACCCGGTCGTCTTTTTCGAGAAACTTCGGCGTGCCGGAGACCTCGTCCAGCTCATAGCGGTCCTTGCGGATTGCGCGTTCGATCTTAGAGGTGATGACATCCGGGTTCAGCGGGATCTTCACCCCGTGGGTTTCGAGGATTTCCGTCATTTCTGCTGTCCCTTGCGGGTTAGAACGGTGGAGTATTTGCCATGCTTGGCCAGGACTTCGACAGTGCCAAAACTCTTCATGGCGCCGATACCGCCCGACCCCTTGCGGATGTCCAGGACAATGCCGCCGCCGCCGCTGATCTGGCTGCGGAACAGATCCTCGTAAGTGCTGACCGGGTAATGGAAGCCGCAGGACGCCAGGCTGATGACCAGGTCAAAGGCGCCCAGCGCGGCGGTATCGTCCGTCTTCGGATTGACCGTCGTGATTTTCTCGGACGGCACGCCGTTCTGCTCCAGAAAGGCGCGGGCGGTTTTCAGGCTGCTGTAACCCGCGCCCTCCCCCTCAAAGCCGAAATGGCGTTCGTTGCCCTCTTCGATATCAATCAGCAAGATGCTGCAGCCGTAGCGGCGGTGCAGCAGCAGGCTGGCAAAAGCATATCCGCAACCGATATCTGCGGCCCGTTCGGGGGCGATGCTGTCCGTGGAATTCAGGAAGAAACCGCATTCCCGCCCGGCGATGCCCACCGCCCCGCGAAGAATATGTTCCCGCTGCCCGCGGGCTTCATCCAGCAGAAGCTGTTCATCGCCCGCCAGCCAGTCCCTGATGGTCTGGCCGGAGCTTGCCAGTTCAGAGCGCTGCAGCAGGATATTGGCCACGTCCTGATCCGTGAACATCGAGAAATCCAGCGAGGCCGGATCGACCGGGTCTGCTGTCGCAGGTTCCGCTTGCGGCGGCGGCGCCAGCAGGTGCCGGGTCTTTTCCGCATCGATGCCATGTTTGGCCAGCAGTCCGTGGACATAGCAGCCTTCGGCCGGTACGCCGCCGTATTTGGCGGCGATATTGCGAAAGCGGCGGCCCCAGAAGTGGATCGACAAAGTGTCGTCGCGGATCAGCCTGGCCGCCTGAACAGGCCGGTTCGGGTTGAGCACAACGCCTGCGTTCTTAAACGGCACAGGGTAAATCACATGGCCGGGCTGCGAGCGGGATATCTCGCCGGTTTCCTGCAGGAACCACGTCAGCGCATCAGGCCCCCACACCCCCCAGGGCAGCAGCGAGACATGCACCCCTTCGCCCCGGTCCTTCAGCGCCTGAAGCTCCGCCTGCTTCTCTGCAGAGTACCACGGCGGGATGGGGTATTCATCGCTGGTGAACCGCAGCATCGCCTTCAGCGTCCTGGAAGTCTTGGGCAGCCGCAGCACCCCGTTGTTGACCATCGGCTTGTCGTCCGAGATCCAGCCATGGAAGTGTTTGCCCCGGATGTCCCAGGGCTGGCAGCAATAAGCATCGGTATCGGCCCAGACATAATTGGTCTGGCGCAGCATATGGAGGCGGAACACATCCGCATGATAGGCCGGACTGCCGGTTTTGGCATGGCGGATGATGTTGTCGGCAGGCAGGATCTCATTGGCATCAGCCACTTGCACGCCATCGGGCACGCCCTTGACCTCGCCGTAGGTAAACAGGACCACCTCGTGTCCGTTGTCGAGAAAGGACTTCAGGCAGAGCTGTTCCAGCCAGCTGAGTTCGGCGCCCACCCATAGTGACGCAATGGCCGGAAGCGCCATGATTTCTGCCCCTTGTTGCACTCAATACAGAAGCCGCTTAAGCGGCCTTTTTGTTACCGAAATTTAGCCCGCCGTCAGAAAGCCTGTCAATCTGCCCAGGATTGGAAGGCTCAATGTGTGGTTTCGCCGCGCGCCACCGTGAACCAGAAATCGTCGCCTGGCTCCTTTTCGGCGATCTCGTCCGGGACCACGCCCGGGCCGCTGAGGAACACGTTGGCGCCGAAATGCGCGTGCATCCGGGACAGCTTTCTCAGTTTGCCGCTGGTCAGTTCGCTGAATAGCGCAATCATGTCATCGCGGGTCTTCAGCTCTTCGATCTTTTCCCGGTGCTTGCGGCAGGAATGTTCATGCGCGGCAGCGATGTCCGGGTCCGCCAGCAACTGCGCCATCTCGGCCTCCAGCGCCGGGATCATGCGCTGGATCGAGCGCTCCTCCTCGGCGTTGTTGTTCATCCGGAACCAGTAGGACAGGCCCTGGTCGCGGTCGACATGGTTGACCCGCCCCCGGTCGCGCTTGACCAGGAAGCTTTCGGCGCTGCGCACGGCGTAATGGTTGAGCTGCACCAAGTCATAGCCGTAGGTGCTCATCGACGAGCGCCAGCCGTTGCGAAACATCTCCCGCGGCATGTCCCGGCCGGAGCCGTTGACCCAGCGGATGTCCTCCCACAGCTGCGGCTTAAGCCCTTTGGGGCGGTGCACCCCCAGCTTCTTGAAGATGCCGGTGTTGCGGTACAGCGTCTTGAAGCCCCAGGCCTGATGCGGCTTGCGGGTGACTTCGTGGGCGCAGCGGGTGAAGTCGCGCAGGATCAGATCGCCGCTGAAGTCGCGCACATCGTTATTGCCGAACAGCCGCCAGGTCATTGAGATCATGTTGGCGTCGCCTACAGCCTCGAACAGATCCGCCAGCCGTCCTTCGCCGCATTTGATGTTGATGAACTCATCCACGTCCATGCAGACCACCCAGTCGGCATTCTGGATGACCGGTTCGTTATCAGCCGCCTGCAGCGCCGCGTGCTGCGGCTTCAGACCGGTATTGCGAAAGGGGTTTTCGCGGTGCTGCACCAGTCCCTTGCGCTGCAGCAGTTGCAGCATGGTGTCGGTGCCATCGGTGCAGTCGTTGGTGTAGACCAGAAAGTCATCCACCCCGATCATCCGGTGATAGGCCAGCCATTCCAGGATAAAGGGGCCTTCGTTCTTCATCGTGGTAACCACGGTGGTTTTTTGTTTGTCGCAGCCGGGCTTGACGGCCTTCTCCTCGGGAATGCGCACGGGCTTGGCGTTGAAGTGGCCGGTGGCCAGTTTCAGCAGCTCCGGGGTTTCCACCAGGCTGGTTTTCGGCACCAGCTTGGAAACGGTATCGGCCGGATGCCGCAGCGCCATGCAGCGGTAAAAGCGCACGTCCTGGCCGGGATCAGGCTCCGCGCCCACCACCCGGATCAGCCGCCAGATGCAGTCCGGCCCGGCCTTGGCAGGCGCAAGGCACCAGCGCGGGCGCTCGCCAGATGCGTCGAACTGGGTGCAAATGTGATCCGCAAAGGCTGGCGTATCGCCCTTGCGCACCCGCCAGGGATAGGCCTGCACCCCGCCGAGGCGGACGCAGCCCGAGGGCGCGGCGACCGCGCGGTCAAATACATTCGGCCCCTCCCCCGGGGCCAGCAGATCGAACAGGTCGATATTGGCCGCCGCACGCGCGCGCGCCAGGAAGCGGGCGCGCAGGATCTCGTAGATCAGAACCTCGCCCAGCGGCGCCCGCCAGGGATCGGCGGGCGGGATCTCCATCCGGTCCTTGCCCGGCGCGCCCGGCACGTTGAAAGGATGCGCTTCCTCCGGCAGCCCCTCCTTGCCCAGAGGCAGCCCGGCGTGCACCACCACTACACGTTCCAGACCGTCCAAGTTTTCAGCCTGCGCCCGCAAGCTTCGGATGAAGCTGCGGCTGTCTTCCGGCGGCGCCCGGTCAAAGATGACTGCCCCCTGCATGCCGTGCTGCTGAACGTGAAAGCGCAGCCAGTCAGCCGCAGTTTCCGCCGTCTCGCCATTGCGGACCGCGGCCAGAACATTCAGCCCGGCAAAAAGCGCCGTTTCATCCAGATGCACTGCAACCTTGTGCAAGGTGCCATCCAACACCACCGCGGCCGGCGCGCCTGCCGTCCCGATCCCGGTATCCAGGACTGGCGCCCCGCCGAAATTGTGCAGAACCGCCTTGCTGCCCTTGGGGACACTGATGCCCGCAGGCGCGGTGCCGGACCGGAAGAACAGCCGGGCAAACCGGCCTTCCGGCGCGGTCATCTCCACGGCGTCGAGCAGGCGCCTCCCCGCCAGGGTCAGCGCGCTCAGTTCGCGTTCAAGGATCCTGCTGCTGCAAGCCCCGGGGTCTGAAGTCGGCATACTGCTGCATCACGTTAGGCATTTTTGGCCCCGGGCCTGCTGAAACCTGGAGCAGCAACCTTATAGCTGACGCCTGTACTTGCAGAAACCGGGAAACGCCGCAGACGACCCGCAAGGCCGCTGCCAGTTGATATTCCCGCAACAGGAACGGCATCGCCCTGGAGGATACGGTGCACAGATCTTCGGGTGATTTTGGGAAAAGTTGGTGCGGTCGAGAAGACTCGAACTTCCACTCCGGTTAAGGAACAGCGACCTCAACGCTGCGCGTCTACCAATTCCGCCACGACCGCACTGTCTTAGGCTTGGTGTAGCGGCGTATAGACCAGCGCGGTTGCGATGTGAAGCCGAAAATCATCTTTTTTGCGCAGAATGTTCCGGCTGCCGCCCGCCCGCTTCTAAGCGCAGGAAAACAGAGGGGGATTCCGGCTGAGGCACTTGCTGTCAGGTCCGGTCCAGCGCTGAGATACGCTGTGGAAAACGGCCGGCAATGCTGCCGGCCGCCTGATTTCTGCTGCTTCCGCGAAAGCTTCAGTCGGTGCCGAAGGTCGGCAGCGACGCTGCGCCGCCGGAGGCCTGCACCGGCTGCACCCGGCCGCCCGCCAGCTCTCTCGACGCCGTCTTGATCAGCTCGGCCCGCCCGGACTGGCCCGGCGCAAAGACGGGTTCGGCGCCGCTTTCAAGCGCAATCACCGCCATGCTGTACCATTCCTGCGCCTTCTTCACCGCGTTCGGTGCGCCGAAGCCCAGCGCCAGATGATGGCCGATCAGTTCCGCATAGGGCCGCTGGCCGGTGCCGGTCAGGATCAGTGCCGCGCCCAGCGCAACATCCATGTCGTCGCGCCGGTAGCCGGAAAACAGGCAGATCCCCGCGGTATTGGAGAGCTGCTCCAGCGACATGCCGGATTGCAGGACAAATTTCTGCACGTCGCCCATCACTTCGCCGCTGCCAGAGATGCCCAGCTTGGCAAGATAGGGTTTCAAGGCAGGCCCGAAGGCGTCGCACTGGCTGTCGATCTGCGCCTGCGAGGCCCCTGCGACCTTGGTCGCGCGGGCTTCGCCTGCGTTGATGGCATAAGTGCGCGCCAAGCAGAACTGCTCGCCCAGCGCCAGTTCCGGGTCGTTCATGCTGTCCACCGTCGTGAAGCCGCCGTTGGAGCTGGTCAGCAGGCTCACCTTGCTGCAATAGCTGGTGAGAGAAGCGCTTTGCTCAGGCTCATCGAACAGGGTGATGCCGCCCAGCGACGCATTTTCCTGCCCGGCAAAGGCCGTGACGGTGCTGCGGGTCTGCTGCGCCGCCTGAACCGGGGCCTCTGCGCCGGTATCCGTCATCCGGCAGTTGCCCTGATGGCAGGCAAAGCTGGCCGGGGTCACGCCGCGGGCCAGGAAATCATTGCGCTGATAACCCTGCGGGGTCGAGGCAAAGACCATCACCGAGCAATTCGATGCACCGCACCAGAAGGAACTGCCGGAGACCGATGTATCCAGCACATAGTCGTTGCGGCCGTCGCCATTCAGGTCTGCCAGCTGCAGGAAGCCGGTGCGCTGCAGCAACTGCTCGCCCGTCGGCTCGGAGCTTGCCGCAATCTCGTCCACCGCATGGCTGACCTCGGGCGGAAGCCCGCCGTAGCCGCCGCCGGCATAGCTGCTGCCTGCCGAGCGGATGCCCGCGGCCTCATCCCGCCAGGTATGCAGCACTGCGCGCACGCCATTCGGCCCTTGCATCGCCCTGATCACTTCCGGGCCGCCCACTTGCGCGCGGTTGTAGGAACTGACCAGGAAATTCCGTTCATACGGCGTCAGGTGGCCTGTGGCCGGATAGCCCATGTGGATCTGGTACTGGGTGATGGCCGCCCGCGACCGCCGCCCCAGCACCCCGTCCGGCGAACCCGCGTTGAACCCGAAATAGTTGAGAGCCACCTGCGTTTCGCGGTTTTCCGCCCTCGCCGCGGAATAAACGGGCGCACGCCGGTAGGTGGTCGCGGCATTGCGCTGGCGCTGCTTGTTCTTATGAACCTCATTGACAATGACGCCGCCGATCACAGCGCCGGCAATTGCAGCGCCGAGCTCATCTGCAATTGCGGGACCGGTGGCGGAGGTTGCCAGAAAAGCGGCTGTCAGGGCCGGCTTGAGCGGCTTGGTAAACATGATACTCGCCCCCTATGGATACTGGTTACGGAATCAGGATACTCCACAGGGAGCGCTGGCACCTAGGGTTTTCAGGTCAAATTTTCCTGGAAACCGCGCACGTGATGGAAAAGGACGGCTACAGCCATGGTTGAGTGGATCACATCGGACGGTTTAGTCGATTACGATCAAGCGGTTGCCTTCATGGAGGAGCGCGCGGCGGCGATTGCAGCCGGATCGGCGGAGGAATGCATCTGGCTGGTCGAACATCCGCCGCTTTACACTGCCGGCACTTCGGCCAGGCGCGAAGACCTGACCGACCCGGACCGCTTTCCAGTTTATGAAAGCAAGCGCGGCGGCCAGTACACCTACCACGGGCCGGGCCAGCGGGTGGTCTATGTGATGCTGAATGTCGGCCAGCGCGGCCATGACGTGCGCCGCTTCGTGCAGCAGCTGGAAACCTGGGTGATCGCGGCGCTGGAAGAATTCAACATCAAGGGCCACATCCGCGACGGCCGGGTCGGCGTCTGGGTCGAGCGGCCGGACAAGCCTCGCACCATCTCGGGCGCCATGGCCGAGGACAAGATCGCTGCCATCGGCATCCGGCTGCGCAAATGGGTAAGCTTCCACGGCATTTCGATCAACGTCGAGCCGGAGCTGGAGCATTTCACCGGCATCGTGCCCTGCGGCATCACCGAATACGGGGTGACCAGCCTGGTGGACCTGGGCCTGCCGGTCACGCTGGCGGATGTGGATGTCGCCCTCAGGCGCAGCTTTGAGCAGGTTTTCAGTGGCTAGGACCAGGGATCCGCAGTACCTGCGAGATCCTGCAGCGCGGTCAACACCAGCTCCGGGAACATATAGAACAGCAGCGCGCCTGCCTCCTGGCTGACGCAGAGCCGGGCGTCAGGCGCGCTGCCGGCCGCATCACGGATAGTCTCGAGCGGCGCAACGCGGTCTTCGGCGCCATGCACGAACACAACCCGCGCGCTGCGTGCCAGCGCCGCATCCTGCCCCCCTTGCCGCAGCATCTGCACATCCGCCAGGAAACCGGCCCCGCCCTGCTGCCGGAACAGCATCTGGCTCTGCTGCAGCAGCGGCAGCAATTCCAGCTGGTGCAGCATGGCCCGCTCCCTGCTGCCGCGGCGGGTCTGCATCTGCAGCAGCGTCTTGTGGCCGTACCAGTGCAGGGCCGCCGCCCAGCCCCGCATCAGCGCGGGCAGCATCCAGTTGGCCCGCGCAGCGCCAAGCGCAACCAGCCAGGCATAGCCGCTGAGGCCGGAAAACTGCCGCGGTGAGCTGATTGCGCAGTTGGAGGCTACCGACACCAACCCAGCGATCTTGCTTTGAAGGCGGCTGGCCGCAACACGGCCGTACAGCGCCCCGCCGCGGTGGCTCAGCAGCACCGGCCGCTGCAGGTTTTCACGCGCCATCAGCGCCTCCAGCTGCCACACAAAGGCATCGGCCGGATCCTGGCCGCGCTGCAGCGCGGAGGAGCTGCCATACCCGCGGCGCATCGGAGCATAGACCCTGAAACCCAGCGTCCGCAGCTGCGGCTGAAGACGCTGCAACGGCGCTATCCCGTCCAGCATCCCGTGCACGAATATCACCGGCTGGCCGGTTTCCGCCCCCAGCCGGAAGAACTGGCTGCATTGGCCGCTGCCATCTTCAAACGTCTCTGACGCGGGCAGCCGGTCGCCGCGGGCAATCGCCAGATCGCGGCTGTGCTCGTTCATCAGGAAGGAAGTCAGCCGGACAAGTTCGGCGATGCCCGGCACACCTGTCCTCCAGGCGATTTGCTGCAGGCTGCGATCCACCTTGCCGCCAGCGCCATTCATGGCCTCCTTCAACGGCTCGAAATCCTGCTCCTGCAGGCCCAGGGCTGCCGCGACAGGGCCCGCGGCCTCGCCGTTCCATGCCCCTTCAAGACGTTCGGCCATCACCGCCACATGCGCTCCACCGCCGCCCTTCATCGGGACCGGGCGGCAAAGATACTGCTCGCCGCCTGCACAGGCGCCCAGAAGCAGCACGTCGCTCCAGGAGAAATCTCCCGCCCCCGCCTGCGCCAGATAGCATTGCCAGCGTTCAGCCGCCGCTGCCGTCAGGCCCATCGCGGCAGGCAGCCCCGTGCCGCCGGTCAGTTGGCGCGCCGCCCGTTGCGAGGCATTCAGCACGCTGCCGCCCGGCGCAGCTTCCGCCAGCAGCCAGAACCGGCTGCAATCGCCGGAATAGCCGCCAGGATGCGGCCGCCCCGCGCGGACCCACTGCTGCTCCTGGATGTCTGCGGCCCTGGAAAAATGCGCCTGAAACACCGGTGCCGCCTGCAGCCGGTCCCGCTGGCCCCAGCCCTCCTGTACCGCCGCTTCACCCGCCCTGTCCTGCGGCGCGGCAGTAAACCGGTCGAACTGCTCCGGCCGGATCATAGTTTCATAAATTGCGGCCACCACCTGGTCTTGCGACAAGGCCTGAATACGGCTCAAGAGCGTCACCCCCGCCCCTCCAATACAGCTTTCAGCGTCAATGAGCCCCAGCGCCCGGCAAATATGCCGCAATCACACGAGTGGCTGCAGGCCTTCTGGCCCGCAGGTTTCAGGCAGCCTGCCTGTAAACTGAAAATGCCCGGCTGATGCCGCCCTGTGCGGGGCTGGCATACCGCGCCGGCCTACCCCAATTCTTGGGTTCCCATACGCCTGGGCGCGTGCGCCCTCTCTGACCTTCAACCAATTTGCGAAACAGCTATGATCAAATTCAACTAAAATTCAACATTTATTTCAAATGCACAAATTTGCATCAAAAAACACCGCAGAAACCGCCGCGGTGTTTTCGTATTTCAAAAAGCAAGGCCGCGGAGATTGTCAGCTGTCCGCCAACGCCGCGCGGATCTTTTCCGCCTGGGCCTGGATCAGGTCCATGTCGCCCATTTTTCCCGGCGGCCGCAGCCGGTCGCTTTCAAAGCGCGGCAGCACATGCATGTGCAGGTGGAACACCTCCTGCCCGCCGGCTGCTTCGTTGAACTGCTGCACGGTCACACCATCCGCACCAAGCGCCTTGATCACCGCCTGCGACAGTTTCTGAACGGTCTGCATCACCGCCGCCAGCTGCGCCGGGCTGGCATCCAGAATGTTGCGGCAGGCGCTTTTGGGGATCACCAGCAAATGGCCATCCGCGCGCGGCATGATATCCATGAAGGCCAGGGTATCGTCATCCTCGAAAACGCGGGTGGAGGGGATCTCGCCCCGCAGGAGCTTGGCAAAGATGTTGTCTGGATCATAAGCGGGCATGCATCTGGCCTCCTTGTTCTGCTGCTCTGGTTGTGCGCCCGCCCGCGAGCCAGGTCAAGCACCGCGGGGCTGGGCATTCCGTTGTGCATTCAAGCCCCTGCGGCAATAAATCTTGATCCAGATCAAACTCCGCCATTGAAGGCCCCGGCGGGCCACACTAAAACTCGCAAGGAATCCAGGCCGCCCGGAGTCCGTCTCCGGGGGCCTTTCGTTATGCAACAGGAGGCACCTTAAATGGCAGACGCAGCCATTCATGGTCACGGCCACGAGGACGAGCGGAGCTTTTTCACCCGCTGGTTCATGAGCACGAACCATAAGGATATCGGCATTCTCTACCTGATCGTCTCGGCGATCGCAGGTCTCATCTCTGTCATCTTCACCGTCTACATGCGGCTTGAGCTGATGGATCCCGGCGTTCAGTACATGTGCCTGGAGGGTGCGCGCATGTTCGCAGACGCCTCTGCGGAATGTACTCCGAACGGCCACCTCTGGAACGTGATGATCACCGCCCACGGCATCCTGATGATGTTCTTCGTGGTGATTCCGGCGCTGTTCGGCGGTTTCGGCAACTACTTCATGCCGCTGCAGATCGGCGCGCCGGACATGGCGTTCCCGCGGATGAACAACCTGTCGTTCTGGATGTATGTCGCAGGCACCTCGCTGGCGGTTCTCTCGGTTGTCTCCCCGGGCGGCAATGACCAGCTGGGCTCCGGTGTGGGCTGGGTTCTGTACCCGCCGCTGTCCGTGAACGAAGGCGGCTACTCGATGGACCTGGCGATCTTTGCCGTGCACGTCTCCGGCGCCTCCTCGATCCTTGGTGCGATCAACATGATCACCACCTTCCTGAACATGCGCGCCCCGGGCATGACCCTGTTCAAGGTGCCGCTGTTCTCCTGGTCGATTTTCGTCACCTCCTGGCTGATCCTGCTGAGCTTGCCGGTTCTGGCAGGCGCCATCACCATGCTGCTGATGGACCGCAACTTCGGCTTCACCTTCTTTGACGCGGCAGGCGGCGGCGACCCGATCCTGTACCAGCACATCCTTTGGTTCTTCGGCCACCCGGAAGTGTACATCGTGATCCTGCCGGGCTTCGGCATCATCTCCCACGTCATCGCCACCTTCGCGCGCAAGCCGGTGTTCGGCTACCTGCCGATGGTCTGGGCGATCATCGCGATCGGCGTCCTCGGCTTTGTCGTGTGGGCGCACCACATGTACACCGTCGGCATGTCGCTGAACCAGCAGGCCTACTTCATGCTGGCCACCATGGTGATCGCGGTTCCGACCGGCGTGAAGGTGTTCTCCTGGATCGCCACCATGTGGGGCGGCTCCATCGAGTTCAAGGCACCGATGATGTTCGCCTTCGGCTTCCTGTTCCTGTTCACCGTCGGCGGTGTGACCGGTGTGGTGCTGTCGCAGGCTTCCGTCGACCGCGCCTATCACGACACCTACTATGTGGTGGCACACTTCCACTACGTGATGTCGCTTGGTGCGGTGTTCGCGATCTTCGCAGGCATCTACTTCTACTTCGGCAAGATGACCGGCCGCCAGTACAACGAGCTGGGCGCCCAGATCCACTTCTGGCTGTTCTTCATCGGCGCCAACCTGACCTTCTTCCCGCAGCACTTCCTGGGCCGTCAGGGCATGCCGCGCCGGTACATCGACTACCCGGAAGGGTTCGCCTACTGGAACAAGATCTCGTCCTATGGCGCGTTCCTGTCCTTTGCTTCGTTCATCCTGTTCTTCGGCGTGGTGATCTACTCGCTGCTGCGCGGCGCCCGCGTCACCCAGAACAACTACTGGAACGAATACGCGGACACCCTGGAGTGGACCCTGCCCTCCCCGCCGCCGGAGCACACCTTCGAAATCCTGCCCAAGCAGGAGGAATGGGACCGCTCGCATTCGCACTAAGCGGCTGAAACCCCGAAATACAAAAGGCCCCGGCGCTGATGCTCCGGGGCCTTTTTCATGGGCCCGCGCTGCGGTACAAAACCGCAGTGGAAATTCTGCCTTTCCGGCACATGTTTAATAGAGAATCCTTCACGTCAGCAGGCACCCGCAGATGCCCTACAACTGGACCCGACCGCACGCCGGCGCCGAGCGCGAGCTGCACCTCTGGCCGCATCAATCGCTGCCGCCGCGGGGCTATGTCCGGTTCCTGGGCCTCACTGCCGTGCTGATCTGCGTGCCGCTGATCCCGGTGCTGGGCTCGGTCCTCTTGTGGGGGCTGCTGCCTTTCCTGCTGCTGGCACTGTTCGGCATGAAATGGGCATTGGACCGCAGCCGCCGCGATCACCAGATCCTGGAGGTGCTGACCATCAGCCGCGACGACGCCCATCTGGAGCGGATCAACCCTGATGGCAGGCGGCAAAGCTGGCACTGCAACCGTTACTGGGCCCGGGTCGAGATGCACGACCATGACGGCCCGGTGCCCCATTACGTCACCTTGCAGGGCGGCGGCCGCGAGGTGGAGATCGGCGCCTTTCTGTCGGAAGAGGAACGGGTAGCGCTCTACGGCGATCTGAAATCCGCTTTGTCTAGCTAAGCAAACATGAAAAAGGCCCGCAATGCGGGCCTCTCCACTTCTTCCTTGGCCAAATACCCGCGCCGCAGGCACCGCGCGCCAGCGCGGTATCAGCCCGGCTGCTGCAGATCAGCAGTCGCCCTTGCTGCAGAGCTGATCCTTGACCATCGGGCCGGCTTTGCCGAAATCCATCTGGCCGGTGTACTTCGCCTTCAGCGCGGCCATCACCTTGCCCATGTCGCGAATCGATTCGGCGCCGGTTTCAGCCACCGCGGCCTTCACAGCATCAGCGGCTTCCTCGTCGCTCAGCTGCTGCGGCAGGAATTCTTCGATGACACTGATTTCGCCCAGTTCCCGCTCCGCCAGATCCAGCCGCCCGCCTTCCTCGTAGGCGCGGGCGCTTTCTTTGCGCTGCTTGGTCATCTTGCCCAGGATGGCAAGGATTTCGCCGTCGCCGATGCTGGTTTCCTCGCCATCGGCGCGGGCAGCGATCTCGCGGTCCTTGATGGCAGCATTGATCAGCCGCAGCGTGGCCAGCCGGTCGGCGGCCTTGTCTTTCATCGCCTGCTTCAGGGCCTGATTGACCCGTGTGCGCGTATCCATATTCAAAAGCATCCCCATGGTTGCCGGACACCGATGGTTATCCATTCTGGTGCTTCTGTGCAAGTTTACAGTAAACTTTCAATTCCGGACCCCGCGTCAGCCTGCCCGCCCCTTGCAGGCTTGACCCGCTGCCGCGCCCCCCTTACAAGCCCATGAATTTCACCCGCATGGAGACTCGCGCAATGGCCGCTTCCGCCCCGACCAAGCCCACCGCATGCCTGGCGCTCGCTGATGGCACCGTCTTTTACGGCACCGGCTTCGGCGCCACCGGCGACACCGTGGCCGAGCTCTGCTTCAACACCGCGATGACCGGCTACCAGGAGATCATGACCGACCCCTCCTATGCCGGCCAGATCGTGACCTTCACCTTCCCGCATATCGGCAACACCGGCGTCACCCCCGAGGATGACGAAACCGGCGATCCGGTTGCGGCCGGGATGGTCGTGAAATGGGACCCGACCCTGGCATCCAACTGGCGCGCGACAGAAGAGCTGAAGGACTGGCTCACCCGCACCGGCCGCATCGCCATCGGCGGTGTCGACACCCGCCGCCTGACCCGCGCGATCCGCCAGCAGGGCGCGCCGCATGTGGCGCTTGCCCACGACCCCGAAGGCAACTTCGACGTCGAGGCGCTGGTCGCCAAGGCGCGCGGCTGGTCCGGCCTGGTCGGCCTGGACCTGGCCAAGGACGTCACCTGCGCGCAAAGCTACCGCTGGGACGAGATGCGCTGGGCCTGGCCCGACGGCTATGCCCGCCAGGAAGCGCCCAAGCACAAGGTTGTGGCCGTTGATTACGGAGCCAAGCGCAACATCCTGCGCTGCCTCGCCTCTGCCGGCTGCGACGTCACCGTGCTGCCCGCCACCGCCACCGCCGAGGAAGTGCTGGCGCACAATCCCGACGGCGTTTTCCTGTCCAACGGCCCCGGCGACCCGGCTGCCACCGGCGAATACGCGGTGCCGATGATCCAGCAAGTGCTGAAGGCCGACCTGCCGGTGTTCGGCATCTGCCTGGGCCACCAGATGCTGGCGCTGGCGCTGGGCGCCAAGACCGTCAAGATGAACCACGGCCACCACGGCGCCAACCACCCGGTCAAGGAGCATTCCACCGGCAAGGTGGAGATCACCTCGATGAACCACGGCTTTGCGGTGGATGCGCAAACCCTGCCGGAAGGTGTGGAAGAGACCCATGTGTCGCTGTTTGACGGCTCCAACTGCGGCATCCGCATTTCCGGCCGCCCGGTCTATTCGGTGCAGCACCACCCCGAGGCCAGCCCCGGCCCGCAGGACAGCTACTACCTGTTCGAACGTTTTGCCGAAGCAATGGCCGAGCGCAAATCTGCGTAAAATATCCGGTTAACCATGCCGCCCGGCGGCATGGTTAATGCCGCGTTTACCAATTCTTAAACCCCCGCCGCCAGCCTGAGCGCCTCTGGTTTCAGTGTTGCAGGCGTATGATGGGTATAGTGTCACAGCCGCTGCGGCAGTTCCGGCCGCCGCAGAACGGAGCACCGCCGCGCCGCGGCCAGCCCGCGGCAGGGCCGCCGCCAGCGGACGGCCGCAGCATGATGAAGGCGCTGGTGCTGCGCCAGCATCAGAAGGCGGCGCTGGGGCGGGTGCTGGTGGCCGAAGGGCTGGTCAGCGAAGACCAAGTGCAGGACACCCTGTCCCGGCAGTACCGGATGCCCAGGGCCGATCTGTCCGGACAAACGCCCAGCGCCCGGCTGCTCGCGCGCAAACCCGCCCGGTTCTGGCTGCGCCATTGCGCAGCCCCCTGGATGCAGCTGGGCCAGACCGTCACCATCGCCATTGCCCATCCCGACCGGTTCGAGGCGCTGCAGCGCGAACTGCAGGACAGCTTCGAGAGCGTGACCCCGGTTCTGGCCAGCGAGGCGCAGATTACCGCATTGCTGGCCTCTCATTTCCGCCCCGCCTTGGCGCGCCAGGCCAGCTGCAGCGTTGCTCCGCAGCACAGTTGCCGCACACTGCAGCCCGCCCGGGGCCGCGCCCTGCTCAGCGCTTGTGCGCTGCCTGCTCTGTACTTGTTCTGGACAGCGCCCGCGGCGGTGTTCACCACCCTCAGCCTGATGGCACTGCTCTCGGTGCTGCTGTTCTCCGCCCTGAAACTCTGCGGCCTCGCCGCCTATTGGAGCGGCCGCGCCCGCCAGGGCCGCCAAGCGCCGCCGCCCGGCCAGGAAAACCCGCGCGAGCGGCCGGTCATTTCGGTGCTGGTGCCGCTCTACAAGGAGGCGGAGATCAGCCGCGCGCTGCTCACCCGCATCCGCAAGCTCAGCTATCCCCGGGCGCTCACCGATGTGCTGCTGGTGCTGGAGGAGCATGACAGCGTCACCCGTGCCGCCCTTGCCAGGACCCGCCTTCCACCCTGGGTCCGGGTGATTGAAGCTCCGGCCTTTGGCGGGCTAACCACAAAACCGCGGGCGATGAACTATGCTCTGAACTTTTGCCGCGGCAGCATCATCGGTGTCTGGGACGCCGAGGACGCTCCGCAGGCGGATCAGCTCGATCAGGCGGCGCGAGCCTTTGCCGGGGCAGACGCCCGCACGGCGTGTTTTCAGGGGGTGCTCGACTATTACAACCCGGGCACCAACTGGATTTCCCGCTGCTTCACGCTGGAATATGCAAGCTGGTTTCGCGTTGTCCTGAACGGGATCGCACGGCTTGGCCTGGTGGTGCCCCTGGGCGGCACCACCATGTTTATCCGCCGCGAGGTGCTGGAGGAACTGGGCGGCTGGGATGCCCACAACGTCACTGAAGACGCCGATCTGGGCGTCAGGCTCTACCGCGCGGGCTACCGCACGCAAATGCTGCCCAGCACCACCTATGAGGAGGCGAACTGGCGCCCCTGGCCCTGGATCAAGCAGCGCTCGCGCTGGCTCAAGGGCTTCATGGTCACCTATCTGGTGCACATGCGGCAGCCGCTGCGGCTGCGGGCAGAGCTGGGCTGGAAGCGCTTCCTGGGTTTTCAGGCATTCTTTCTGGGCACCATCGGGCAATTCCTGTTTGCCCCGGTGCTGTGGTCGTTCTGGCTGTTCACCCTGGGCCTTGCGCATCCCAGCGCGGGGATTGTGCCGTCTCCGCTGCTGACCCTGGCGGCGGCGGCACTGGTGTTCTTCGAACTGCTCGGCCTTGTCATCAGCGCGACCGCGGCCCGCGCCATGGGACGGCCCTGGCTGGCAGTCTGGGCGCCCGCCATGATCCTCTACTTCCCGATGGGGGGCATAGCCGTGGCCAAGGCGGCTTATGAGCTGCTTGCCTGCCCTTTCTTCTGGGACAAGACGGCGCATGGCATCAAACCCGCCGCCAAGCGCCGCCGCTGGCGGGTTATCCCCGCCCGCTGGCGTCCTGCTTCAGCCGGGTCATGAAGGCAATCGAGATGTGCTCCTTCAGCGCTGCGCCCGCCGCCGCCTCGTCGCGGCGGCTGATGGCATCAACAATGCCCTTGTGCTCCGACTGTGCAATCTCGCTGCGGCCCTCCGCCGCCAGCGAGGTGGTCGCCATCAGCGCCATGGTGCGGTGCACCAGGTCAAGCTGCTGCACCAGATAGCGGTTGTGCGAGGCCAGATGGATCTGCTCATGGAACCGGCGGTTAGCCTTGGACAATGCTGCCGGATCACCGACCAGTTTGTCGTCGGACTCCACCATCTCCTTCAGCACCTTGATCTCTTCTTCGGTGGCGTGGCGCGCCGCTAGCTGCGCCGCCAGCCCCTCCAGTTCGCGCCGCACCACGTACAGCTCCGCCATCTGGTTGTGATCCAGCGAGGCCACGATCAGCGACCGCCCGTCGCGTTCCAGCAGGGACTGCGTTTCCAGCCGCTGCAGCGCTTCGCGGATCGGGGTGCGCGAGACGCCAAAGCGTTCCGCCAGATCGCTTTCCACCAGCCGGTCGCCCGGCTTGTAGATCCCGGAGTCGATCGCCTCGAGGATCAGCGCATAGGCATCTTTCTGGTTGCTGCGGCTCTGGCTCATGGTCGCCCCTCGTCTGTTCCGATCCGACAATCTCTACAGCGCATCCCTCAGCAATCAACCCTGATGGCGCTAATGTGCTGAAAACCCGCAGGCAAAATGCGCTTTTCATTGCAAAAGCGGCAAAGGGCGCCTACTTGGGCGTCATGCCCAAACAAGCCTTTTCCCACGTCTGCCAATGGGTGTTCGATCTGGACAACACCCTCTATCATCCGTCCGCGCGGCTGTTCGACCAGATCGAGGTCAAGATGACAGCCTATGTTATGGACGCGCTCAAGGTGGACAAGGCAGAGGCCGACCGCCTGCGCAGCCATTACTGGCGCGAGCATGGCACCACCCTGGCCGGTCTGATGCGCGAGCATGACCTGGACCCGGAACCCTATCTGGTGGCGGTGCACGACATCTCGATGGACCATCTGGAGGAGGACGCGCCGCTGGCAGCTGCGATCCGCAACCTGCCGGGAAAGAAGATCGTCTACACCAACGGCTCCGCCCCCTATGCAGAACGGGTTCTGGCCGCGCGCGGGCTGTCGGGGCTGTTTGACGCGGTCTACGGCGTCGAACACGCCGACTACCACCCCAAGCCGGAACGCCGCGCCTTTGACCGCGTGTTTGCCCGCGCGGGTGTGGTGCCGCAGCAGGCTGCGATGTTCGAGGATGACGCGCGAAACCTGGCGGCCCCGCATGAGATGGGCATGCGCACTGTGCATGTGGCGCCGGAGCCGGTCAGCGCCGCGCATATCCATCATCATTCCGATGATCTGGCGGGTTTTCTGGCCGCTTTGAACTAATTTCCTCCCGCTGCGAAAGGCGCAATCGAGCGCCCTTTGCCGCATAACAGACTGTGTACAACGGCATTCCGGCAATTCTTTGCAACTGCGGCAAAATATACCTGTTTGCCGCATCTTTTCCTCCTTATATGCGCCGCGAAACGACCTTAAGGAGCCCGACCGATGAGCGCATATGCCCTTCCCGCCCGCCTGACCCTGTGGCAGCGAATCCTGTTTGCCCTGCCGATCCTGGGGCGGTTGATCAAGGAGGTCGTCTATGGCCCCGAGGAAAACATTTATTACGCTCTCGCAACCTTCGTCAGCCTGTGGGGCTGCTCGATCATGCTGTTCGGCATTCCGGGCCTCTATATCCCGGCGCTGTGCATGGTGCCGGTGATGTTTCTGGTTCTGCTCTCCATCACCCGCGGCTAATTCCCCGCGCAGCAGGTTGCCGCTTGTCTTCCCCCTCCGTCCGGGCCTATTTCAGGGCAACAACGGAGGGCTGAGACCATGGCCGAGACCTGCGACATCCTGATTTCCGGCGGCGGCATTGCGGGACTGACCGCAGCCGCCGCGTTTGCGTCCAGCGGCTTCCGCGTGATCTGCGCCGACCCCGCCCCGCCGGTCACCGAACGCGACGCCGAAGGCTCCGACCTGCGCACCACCGCCTTTCTGCAACCCGCACAAGCCCTGCTGGAGCGCTGCGGGATATGGGCGCGGCTGGCGGACCACGCCGCCCCCTTGCAGATCATGCGCATTGTCGATGCGGGCGGCGCCCGGCCCGAACCGCGGGTGGTGAAGGACTTCAACGCCGCAGACATCTCCAACCAGCCGTTTGGCTGGAACCTGCCCAACTGGCTGTTGCGGCGCGAGATGATTGCCCGGCTGGCGAAACTGCCGAACGTCGACCTGCGCTTTGGCACCGGCACCACAGGCCTGTTCACCCGCACGGATGAGGCGCGCGTCAGCCTCAGCGACGGCAGCCAGGTCACCGCAAAACTAGTGGTCGCCTGCGACGGCCGCAATTCGCCGATGCGGGAGGCCGCGAATATTCCGGTGAAAACCACCCGCTACGGGCAAAAGGCGCTGGCCTTTGCCGTTACACACCCGGTGCCGCATGACAACGTCTCCACCGAGATCCACCGCTCCGGCGGGCCGTTCACGCTGGTGCCGCTGCCCGACTACCAGGGCCAGCCGTCCTCCGCGATTGTCTGGATGGAGCGCGGCCCCAGGGCACAGGAACTGCAGAACCTGGCGCCCGAAGCCTTTGAGGCCGCGATGACCGAGCGCAGCTGCGGATTGTTCGGCGATCTGAAACTGGCCTCGCGCCGCACCATCTGGCCGATCATCAGCCAGTCGGCGGAGCGGCTGAACGGCGAGCGGCTGGCGCTGATGGCCGAAGCCGCCCATGTGGTGCCGCCGATCGGCGCGCAAGGCCTTAACATGTCCTTGGGCGATCTGCGCAGCCTGCTGGAACTGGCCGAAGCCCGCCCCGAAGGCCTGGGTGATGCCCAGATGCTGACCGCCTATCACAAGGCCCGCCATAATGAGATTTTGCTGCGTGTGAAGGGAATCGACCTGCTCAATCGCACTTCCATGCTGGCGCCGCGCCCGCTGCGCGACCTGCGCGCCTTCGGCCTCAATGCGCTGTATTCCCTGGCGCCGGTGCGCAAGACGCTGATGCAGATGGGATTGGGTGTCAAATGATGGGCGTGAAATAACATGCGGGCTGCCGGACGCTTCCTCAAAGGCCACTGGCAGCTCCTCTGCCTGACCCTGCTGATTGCCGCCCTCTGGCAGACCCCGGCGCTGCTGCCCTTGCGGATCCTGACCGTGTTCCTGCATGAGTTATCCCATGCTGCCATGACCTTGCTGACCGGCGGCGATGTGGTCAGCCTCACCGTCGACCCCTATGAGGGCGGCATGGTGGTCTCGCGCGGCGGCAGCCGGTTCCTGACGCTCACGGCAGGCTACACCGGCTCGCTGCTGATCGGGTCCGCCCTGTTCGTGATTGCCCTGCGCACCGACTGGGACCGCAGGGTTCTTGCCGTCTTTGGCGTTCTCACCCTGGCCGTTGCCGCCTTCTATGTCCGCGACCTCTTCGCGCTTGGCTTCACCCTTGCCACCGGCGCGTTGATGCTCGCCGCGTCCCGCTACCTCAGCCTCAATATCAACGACATGATCCTGCGGATGATTGGGGTCAGCAGCATAATCTATGCGCCCATAGACATCTGGGACGACACCATTGCGCGTTCTTACCTGCGCTCCGATGCGCGGATGATGGCCGAGGAATTCGGCGGCGCGACCATGCTGTGGGGCGGGATATGGCTGGCAATCAGCCTCGGGGTGATCTGGCTCACCCTGCGCCACGGGCTGGGCCGCACAAGCAATATCCCCTTGCGCAGCCCAATCCGGATTTTGCGTTAAAGCACCTGGTCCGCGACGGTTTTCAGCCGCGCGATGGTGGCGTCCACGTCATAAAGCTTATCGAGGCCGAACAGGCCCAGGCGGAAGGTGCGGAAATCCGCAGGCTCGTCGCACTGCAGCGGCACGCCGGCCGCGATCTGCGTGCCCAGCGCCAGGAACTTCTTGCCGTTCTGCACGTCCGGATCGCTGGTATAGCTCACCACCACGCCCGGCGCGCCGAAACCGTCAGCAGCAACCGAAGTGATGCCCTTTTCCTTCAGCATTGCCCGCACGCCGTTGCCCAACGCCCATTGCGCATCGCGCAGTTTCTCGAACCCATATTCCTTGGTCTCCAGCATGGTGTCGCGGAAAGCCTTCAGCGCATCGGTGGGCATGGTGGCGTGATAGGCATGACCGCCGTCCTCATAGGCCTTCATGATGGTGCGCCACTGCTTCAGGTTGATGGCAAAGCTGTCCGAAGTTGTCTCTTCCAGCCGCGCCAGCGCACGCTCTGAGAACATCACCAGACCAGCCGAGGGCGAGGCGCTCCAGCCCTTTTGCGGGGCGGAAATCAGCACGTCGACGCCGGTCGCCTTCATATCAACCCAGGCGCAGCCGGAAGCGATGCAGTCCAGAACCATCAGCGCGCCGACCTCATGCGCGGCTGCGGCCATGGCGGTCACATAATCATCCGGCAAGATCACACCGGCAGCGGTTTCCACATGCGGGGCAAAGACGATGTCCGGCTTCTGCTCCTTGATCGCAGCCACCACATCCGCAATCGGCGCGGGCTCAAACGGCGACGCCGATTCATTGCCGGTGCGGCGCGCCTTCATCACGTTGGAGGACGCGGTGAAGCCGCCCGCCTCAAAGATCTGGCTCCAGCGGTAGGAGAACCAGCCGTTGCGCACCACCAGCGCATTTGCCCCGCGGGCATACTGGCGCGCCACCGCCTCCATCGCATAGGTCCCGCCGCCGGGCACCAGCGCCACCGCTTCGGCGTTATAGACCTCTTTCAGCATCGCGTTGATGTCCAGCATCACCTGCTGAAAGGCCTTGGACATGTGATTGAGCGAGCGGTCGGTGAAAACCACCGAGAATTCATCCAGACCCTGCGGGTCCACGGTGTCGAGCAGTGCCATCTGGGCCTCCCTTGTATTCCTCATAAAACGGCTAGCCGGTGCCGCAGGCTTTGGCAAAGCCTACCTTGGCATACAGTGCCGCCGCCGTTCTCCGAAGGGTGATACTGGCGGAACGGAGGGGAAAAGACAGCCCAAGCACGACAGAAAACACCCGGATTTGCGCCAAGCGGGTTTCGGATCGGCAACAAACACCCTGCTGCGACCCTACCACCGGCCGCCCAGGCATCAGTTCCCAGCGTCCCAGGCGACCGCCTGCTCGATCACCCCGGCCACCGCCAGCGCCTTTTCAGCGATCTCTGGCGGGGTTTGGCCATCCAAGGCCAGATCCGCCATGCGCTTGTAAAGCTCCGGCGAAGTGTAAAAGGCAAAGACTTCAGAATTGCCGCCGTTGTCCCAGAAAGCGGTGATCCAGATCGACCCGCGCCCGATGCACCAGTCCCGCCACAGCATCTCCGCAAGCGTATCTGCCGGAACGTCCAGCACCTGCTCAAACAAATCCTCTAGCTGCCATCCGGCGATCCCAAACATGCACAGCACATCATCCAGGCAGTCCTCGCCCTGCCGGACAACCCGGTCCAGATACATCCGTTGAAACCGGTCGAGCACCGCCCACTCCTCTGCCTTCCAGCGCGCGGCATCTCCGGTTGGAAAACGGCTCAGGCTGACCTCAAGCCCGACATAGGCCAGCTCCTCTCCGCTAGCGAGCACCTCCAAAACGCGCGGCAGGAGATACCGCCAGATGTTCTGATCGAAGGCATCGGAAACAGCTGCAAAATACCAGTCATGCAGGTAGTGAAGTGGCAGACCCTCAATATCCGGCACAAGGAAATCCGCCTCGATGGCCGGTTCCATGCAGCAGCCTTTGCAGACGCCTGTCTCCGCAGGCTTGGGCGCTGTAAAAACCCTGTAGGCCTCCGCAATCAGCTCCGCGAACTCATGATCCTCCGGAAGCTTTGCCTTCACCGGCTTTCCGTTCTTGCCATGCAGGTCCGGTCTCCCCATCACCCCAGCGGCCCCGGCCGCCGCTCCTCGCTCAAGAGCACATTGGCCTCAACATTCCCCACCCCCGGCAGGGTCATCACCCGGCGGCGCAAGACGCGCTCAAAGTCGGAAATGTCCCGCGCCGTCACCCGCAGGCGGTAGTCATACATGCCCAGCACATGCTCCACCGTTTGCACCTCGGGAATGGCGGAAACCGCGCGCTCGAAATCCTCCAAGGACACCCGCCCCTTGGTGGCCAGCTTCACCCCCAGAAAGACAGTGACGCCAAACCCCAGCTTCTCCTTGTCGAGTTCAAGCTTGCGACCCGCAATGATGCCCGTCTCCTGCAGCCTCTTGATCCGCCGCCAGGTGGCAGGCTGGCTAAGGCCCAGCTGCCGCCCCAGCGCCCCCGCTGACAGGGTGGCATCCTCCGACAGCGCCCCCAGGATGGCAAAGTCCAGTTCGTCCAGCGCGCTCATAACTTACTGTCCGATGCCGACATCCATTGCCTAAACTCTGCTTCGACTTCAGGCACCAAACGGCTGTCTTCTAAAACAATGTCAAAGCCGCCATCGTAGGGCGCAAATACGCGCCCGGAAACGGGGTCGAACCAAACCGCCCTTTCCCTGTCTTCTGCAATTTCGCTCAGAAGCTCATCAAATCGGCCAGGCTTCCATACTGTTTTAGCAGCGAATACTTCGACTCTTGTTTGCTCTTCGAAATACACGCTTTCATCGCTGGAGAACTCAAAACGCAATGGGGAGGCTATTCCCGGTAGGGCTTTCGAGGTGCGCCTTGGCTCATCCTCATAATGTATGTCGCAATTCGCCAACCAAACTTCCTGCCCCGGCTCAAACAGAAACCCGGCAATTGCATTTGCTCGATCCAGGATGGTCTGGCCTTCGGCTTGCGTCTCGGCATAGCGCTTGGACTCAGGAAGCGCGTGAAACCTTGTCCACATTTCCAAGCGAAAGGCGCGAAGCATATGGCCGAGCGGAGGGACGTCCGGATAGATCATTTTCCAATCGTCGCGGAAACTTTCTCCAATCATACCGGCAGCACCTCGTCCGACTTGATCCGCGCCACATGCATCAGCGCTTCGATATCGGTGATATGCGGCAGGTTCAAAATGGCCGCGCGGTAGATCTGCTGGTAGTGCGGCATGTCCCGCGCAATCACCGAAAGCCGCACATCCACCTGCCCCAGAAAGGTCTGGATCTCGATCACCTCGGCAATACCGCGGGCGGCCTCGATAAACTCGTCAAAGGCGCGCGGATTGGTCTTGTCGAGCGTAACCCGCAGCGAGACCTCGACCTCATACCCCAGGGCCCGCCAGTCGATCACCGCGCGCTGGCCGAGGATTACGCCGCCTTCACGCAGCTTCTCCAGCCGCCGCGACAGGCGCGAAGCCGAAAGCCCCAGCCGTTCGGCCAGATCCGGAATCGATTGCTCCGGGTCGCTTTGCATATAGCGCAGAATGCGCCGGTCGAGATCATCAAGCATGATTTAATCACTATCAGGCAAAATGACGAATGACTACCGCAAAGAAACTGCGAAATTCATGCGCAATAGCAATCGCCTTCCCTGCCCACATGCCTATGATGCCCTCAAACACCAAACGAAAGGACGTGGATCATGCGCGTTTATTACGACCGCGATTGCGATGTGAACCTGATCAAGGACAAGAAAGTGGCCATCCTGGGCTATGGCTCCCAGGGCCACGCCCACGCGCTGAACCTGCGCGACTCCGGCGCCAAGAACCTTGTCGTTGCGCTGCGCGAAGGTTCCCCCTCCGCCAAGAAAGCCGAAGGCGAAGGCCTGCAGGTCATGGGCATCGCAGAAGCTGCCGCCTGGTGCGACGTGATCATGTTCACCATGCCCGACGAACTGCAGGCTGAGACCTACAAGAAATACGTCCACGACAACATCAAGCCGGGCGCAGCCATCGCATTCGCCCACGGCCTGAACGTGCACTTCGGCCTGATCGAGCCGAAAGAAGGCGTCGACGTCATCATGATGGCGCCCAAGGGCCCGGGCCACACCGTGCGCGGCGAATACACCAAAGGCGGCGGCGTGCCCTGCCTGGTTGCGGTTCACACCGACGCCACCGGCAAAGCGCTGGAAACCGGCCTGTCCTACTGCTCCGCCATCGGCGGCGGCCGCTCCGGCATCATCGAAACCAACTTCCGCGAAGAATGCGAAACCGACCTGTTCGGCGAGCAGGCGGTTCTCTGCGGCGGCCTGGTTGAGCTGATCCGCTGCGGTTTCGAGACCCTGGTCGAAGCCGGCTATGCACCGGAAATGGCCTACTTCGAGTGCCTGCACGAAGTGAAGCTGATCGTTGACCTGATCTATGAAGGCGGCATCGCCAACATGGATTACTCGATCTCCAACACCGCCGAGTACGGCCAGTACGTCACCGGCCCGCGCATCCTGAAGTACGACGAAACCAAAGCCCGCATGAAAGCGGTTCTGGAAGACATCCAGCAGGGCAAATTCGTCCGCGACTTCATGCTGGAAAACCAGGTTGGCCAGCCGACGCTGAAAGCCTCCCGCCGTGCCAACGACGAGCACCTGATCGAAGAAACCGGCGCCAAGCTGCGCGGCATGATGCCGTGGATCTCGGCCGGCAAGATGGTCGACAAAGAGAAGAACTAAGGCGCCCGCGGAACCCTCCGCTGACCTTACCTCTGCAGGGCGCTCCGATTTGGGGCGCCCTTTTCAATTATTCGGTTTTGTTAGATGCCCTTTCACTCGGCCGATAGGCCGGGCAGCGCCCGACCCTCCCCACGGGAGGGCGCTTCACGCCCACCCAGGGTCGGCCGCTGCCCTCAGCAGCTTGCGCAACGGCAACGATCCGCAATTTGAATGAGGGACGCGAAATGACCACTTCCCCCGGCGCTGCCAATTGGGCCAAGCTTCTGTTCCTCGGCGTGATCTGGGGCGCCTCCTTCATGGCGGTGTCGCTGGCACTCAGGGGACACCCGCCGATGACCATTGCCGCGCTCAGGATCTCGATCGGCGCGGTCTGCCTGCTGGGGGCAGTCTATGCGATGGGGATCGGCCTGCCCTCCTTGCGCTCCCGCGAGGGCCGCATCATCTGGGCCTGCGCCATCGGCATGGGGTTCTTCACCAACGCGCTGCCCTTCACCCTGCTTAGCTGGGGGCAGACTTACGTGGCCAGCGGCTTTGCCGGGGTTTGCATGGCAGTGGTGCCGCTGTTTGTGCTGCCGCTGGCGCATCTGCTGGTGCCGGGTGAGCATATGACCCTGCGCCGCACCATCAGCTTCCTGATCGGCTTTGCAGGTGTCGTGGTGCTGATCGGCCTCGACGCTTTCCGCTCCGTCGGAACGGATTTTGAATCCCTCGCCCGCCTCGCCTGCCTCGGCGCGTCGCTGTGCTACGCCATCGGCTCGATCATCACCCGGCTTTGCCCGCAGGTGAACATGCTGTCGCTCTCTGCCGCCGCTCTCCTCTGCGGCGCCGCCATGATGACCCCGGCAGCGCTCTGGGCCGAGGGCGTGCCGGACCTGCCCGCCGCCCTGCCGCTGGGTGCCGTTATCTACCTCGGCCTGCTGCCGACAGCCCTCGCCCAGGTACTTCTGGTGCAGGTGGCCCGCAGCGCAGGCCCGGCATTCCTGTCCACCGTGAACTACCAGGTGCCGGTCTGGTCGGTGATCTTCGGCGCGGCCCTTTTAGGGGAAACCCTGCCGCCGCAGCTGTTTGCCGCACTGGCGCTGATCCTCGGCGGCCTCCTGCTCAGCCGCAGCCGCCGCCCGCGCGTGGTGTGAACCGAACCGCAAACTCCCTTCATCCGCCCCGTGTTCACCGAGGGCAGTGCCCGTCTCCGGGCGGAAACGCCGGGCGATGGACAGTTGATAATCGCTTCGTTCCATAACAAAGCAATTGCCATTGACCCCGCCCGCCCGGCGGGGTCTTGTCGCGCGGTGAACCGGCACGAGGGACCTATGCCCGATATCGCACCGCGCTACTGGCTGATGATTGCCACCCTGGGCTTTGTCTGGGGCGCGACCTTTCTGCTGATCAAGCTGGCGCTCAATGGCATCACCCCGTTCTGGCTGGCCGCTGGGCGGATCGGCTTTGCCGCGCTGCTCTTAGGCGCGGTCTGGGGCTGGCGCGGGTTCAAGCTGTTCAAGGCTGAGACAAACTGGCCCTCGCTGATCCTCATCGGCATCCTCAGCACCGCCCTGCCTTTCATGTTGATCTCCTGGGGACAGCAGCATGTATCCTCCGGCTTTACCGGCGTCAGCATGGCGGCAATCCCGCTGATGGTGCTGCCCTTGGCGCATGTCTTTGTGCCGGGAGAGCAGATGACCCTGCGCCGCTTCATCGGCTTCTGCATCGGCTTTGCCGGTGTCGCGCTGCTGATCGGCGGCAAGGCGTTTGAGACAAGCGGCGCAGAGCTGGAGGCTTATGGCCGCGCCGCCTGCCTGTCTGCCGCGGCCTGCTACTCGGTCAGTTCCATCCTGACCCGCCGCCTGCCGCCAGTGGACCCCGTGGGGCTGGCCGCCGTCCTGCTGATGATCGGCTGCTTCATCATCTTCCCGGCCGCCTGGGCAACCGAAGGCCCGCCGGCGATGCCCGACACAAAAACGCTGCTGATTGCCGCCATCCTCGGCCTGATCCCGACAGCCGCCGCCAACCTGCTGCGAGTCATCGTGGTGCGCGAAGCAGGCCCCACGTTCATGACCCTCACCAATTACCAGGTGCCGGTCTGGGCTGTGGTCTTGGGCGCCGTTTTCCTGGGCGAGGAGCTGCCACCCTCGATGCTTCTCGCAATGACGATGATTCTGGGCGGTCTTGGCCTCAGCCAGTTCGGCAGGCTCAGCCGCCTGTTCCGCAAAGGGGGCTGAACGCCCCCTCCCCGTCACTCCGCGACGGCCGCCTCGACCGCGGCCACCACGCTGTCGACCGCCAGTGTCATCAGCCCGGCATCCTCGCTTTCCGCCATCACCCGCACCAGCGGTTCGGTGCCGGACTTGCGGATCAAGAGCCGCCCCTGGCCGTCCAGCATCTTCTCAGCCGCGGCAATTGCTTCTTGCACCCGGTCGCTCTCCAGCGGCGCCTGGCCTGCCTGGAACCGCACATTGCGCAGCCGCTGCGGCACGGTCGCGAACTGATGCGCCAGCTCAGACGCCTTTGTGCCGGACTGCACCATTGCAGCCAGGAAGTGCAGCCCCGCCATCAGCCCGTCGCCGGTGGTGGCGTAATCGCTCATCACAATGTGGCCCGACTGCTCGCCACCCAGGTTGAACCCGCCTTCGCGCATCCGCTCCACCACATAGCGGTCGCCGACGGCAGTGCGCTCCAGACCCAGGCCCTTGCTTTCCAGAAAACGTTCCAGTCCGAGGTTCGACATCACCGTCGCGACAAGCGCGCCGCCGGTCAGGAGGCCCTCCTCCGCCCAGCGGCTGGCCAGCAAGGCCATCAGCTGGTCGCCATCGGCCACTGTGCCGGTCTCGTCGATCAGGATCACTCGGTCGGCGTCGCCATCCAGACAGATACCCACATGGGCACCATGCGCCACAACCGCTTCGGCTGCCGTCTGCGGATGGGTCGACCCGCAGCCGCGGTTGATGTTCAGCCCGTCCGGCGCCACCCCCACCGGGATCACCTCGGCACCCAGTTCCCACAGGACCTCGGGCGCGGTCCGGTGCGCCGCGCCATTGGCGCAGTCGATCACCACTTTCAGGCCATTGAGGCCAAGGTTGCGCGGCAGCGAGCTCTTGACCCGCTCGCCATAGCGGAAGCGGGCGTCGTCGATCCGCTTTGCTCGGCCGATGTTGGCGGCCTGCGCCGACTCGACACCGGCCTCGACAAGCGCCTCAATCTCCATTTCGGCCCCGTCCGACAGTTTGAAACCGTCCGGGCCAAAGAATTTGATGCCATTGTCCTCGGAGGGGTTGTGGCTGGCAGAGATCATCACACCGAGATCCGCCCGCATCGAACGGGTCATCAGCCCGACCGCCGGAGTCGGCACCGGGCCAAGCAGCAGCACGTTCATGCCCGTCGAAGTGAGGCCCGCCGTCAGCGCGTTTTCGAACATGTAGCCCGACAGCCGGGTGTCTTTGCCGATCACCACCCGGTGCACCCCGGTTCCGTCACGCCGGAAATAGCATCCGACGGCAGCGCCGATGCGCAGCGCCATTTCGGCGGTCATGGGGTGAATATTGGCGGTGCCGCGCACGCCATCGGTACCAAAGAGTTTCCGCATTATGCTTTTCCTGCCAATAAGGCCTTAACGGACGGCCTGCCAAAGACGCAGGGCCTGAACCGTCTCAGCCACGTCATGCACCCGCAGGAATTGCACGCCTTGCGCCAGGGCTGCAAGCCCCACCGCAATCGAACCCGGCGCGCGGGCCTCGGCGCGCGGCTCCCCGCCGATCTTGCCGATGAACCCCTTGCGGGACACTCCCAGCAAGATAGGGCAGCCGAGCCCGTGGAACAGGCTGAGATTGCGCAAGAGCGTCAGGTTGTGCTCCTGCGTCTTGCCGAAACCGATGCCCGGATCAATGACGATCTGCTCCCGCACCACACCGATGGCTTCCAGCCGGTCGATCTGATCGCTAAGGAAATCATAAACGTCCAGCAGCACGTTTGCGTATTTAGGATCGGCCTGCATGGTCGCCGGGTCGCCCTGGGCATGCATGATGCAGACCGGCACGCTGGCCTGCGCCGCCAGCGGCGCCAGCGCCGGGTCAAAGGTGAAACCGGAAACATCGTTCAGCAAGTTCGCTCCGGCTTCCAGCGCCTCCATCCCCACATTGGCCTTGCGGGTATCGATCGAAATCGGCACCAGGCTTTCGGTTCGGATCGCCTCGATCACCGGCGCGGTGCGGTCGATTTCTTCGGCTTCGTCAACCTCTTCGGCGCCGGGGCGGGTGGATTCGCCCCCCACGTCGATGATGGTGGCACCGTCTGCCGCCATCTGCAGCGCTGCGGCCTTGCCAGCCTCAATACCAGCATGCCGCCCGCCGTCCGAGAAACTGTCCGGGGTCACGTTCAGGACGCCCATGATCTGCGGCTGGGTCATGTCCAGACCGGCGATCGAGGCGCGGCGCGCGCTCAGCCGGCGGCGCTCCATTTCAGGCACCAGCCCCGCAGGCGCAATCCGCGGCGGCGCATCGCGGCTGAGAATTTCCACTTCGGTGAACCAAAGGGCGCTGCCTGCCAGCGGGAGCGCGCCTTCAGGGCGCGCTTCTCCGTGCTGAACCAACGGCCGGTAATAAATCACAGTTGTGCTTGCTCCACGCTGACGCCCCGCAGGGGGACGCCGGGATTATCAGGCAAATCCCCGCCAAGCACAATCATCTCCCCCGCCTGGAAGGTTGCCGCGAACCAGGCGGCCAGCGCAACCGAGTTCGAGGGCGGCGCCGACGGCCCGTCCACTGCATCCAGCACGATCTTCGAAGGCGCCCAGACGCAGATCTGGCCATTCTTCATCGCCCAGTCCAGTTCGGTACGCGTCGAGACCACCACGCAGCGGTCATCCTTGGCCGCAAGGCGCCAGGCGTTCTGTTCGATTGCCAACAGATCGATCCGGCGCTGGGTCCATTTGTGGCCCGTCGTGGGCACCGCCAGCGGATGGGTTCCAACGCACAGGATCAGCGGCCGCTTGCGGCATTCCATCTGGTCGATCCAACCGGTCAGGTTGGCGCTGTCGATGGCATCGTTGGACAGATACATCAGCCGGGGATGCGGCCGGTCCTGCTCTTCCGCCAGATGGGATATCTGATCCTTGGAGCGCACCACCTCGACGCCAAGCGCGCCAGGGCCGCGGTCCAGTTTCTCGATCCGCACAAAGGCGCGCACGGCCTGGTGCTCCAGCAGGATCCGCTCGGCAACGCGCTCCGCCAGTGTCTCCAGCAGGTTCAGCCGCTCCGCCGCCAGTTCATGAGCGATGGCCTCGGTCACCTTGTCGTAGGACAGGATCCGGTCGACGTCGTCATCCAGATCCTTGGGCAGCGGCGCCACTTCGACCACCACATTGAAACAGATGCGCTGGGTTGTGCCGCGCTCCGCCTGAAAGGCGCCGATCTCCACCTCTACGGTATGGTCGCGCAGGGAAATACGGTCCAGCGGACCCGGTGCGGCTGTGGCCATGGAACGCTCTGACGGGTGCGCAAAGGCAAGGCGGATTTCTGAGGGCATGGGAAACGGGCCTTTGGCTGGCTGTGTCGGGTAACGGGACCTAACAATAGACTTTCGGCGCCTTCTTAACAGTCCCGCATACGCCATGCCAGTAGCAGAAAGCGGCACCTTGATGCCGCCTTCAGGCCATCAGTTGCTCATCGCAGTCTGGTAGCGATCGTCTCGGTAGAACAGATGCACACCGATGCGCGTAGTGTTTGTGAAGGTCCGACTCCAGCGCGGGCGCACTGCGGTGGTGTGATAGTAGGTCGCGCCTGCGGTCAGTTCCGACTTCAGCCCGTCCAGCGCCGCACGCGCCACCTTGGCCACCCGCTGATACGCCTTCTTCTCGCGGATCACTTCCTCGTAGCCGTCGCAAGTGTAGGTGAACTGGCACTGGTACTTGCGCCCGGTCCCCTGGTTGATCACCCCGCAAGGCGTGTTCGGGAACTGTTCGCTCTCGACCCGGTTCAGGATCACCTCGGCCACCGCGAACTGGCCCTTCACGGTCTCGCCGCGCGCCTCGAAGTACAGCGCCTCGGCCAGGCAGGCGAACTGTTCGCCACCGGTCGCTTTGGGCTGGGCGTCCAGCCAGGCTTTTGAGTACTCCACCTGTTGCGTGCCGGATTTGCGGCTCTTGAACGGATTGGAGCGGAATCCGAAAAATCCGCTGAACTTCCGCGCAGGTACCGCGTTGAGACTGGCCTGCTCACGCTCGATCAGCGCATCCAAACCGGTTTCGGCAGCAACACTCTTACCCATCGTGATGGTGGCAGCCATCACGGCAATCATAGTCAACAATTTCATTCAGGGTTCCCCCGTCCTAGCAGCCCATGCCCGGTTTCCCCGGGCACATGCGATCGCATCCCTTAATGGAATTGACCCCAAACGTCCAGCTTGCCGCCCCAAGCTGCGACAGCATGGTTAACGCACTCACTGGGCCATCGCGGCATCCGGCGGAGGATTTCCCTGAATTTTCCTAATATTTAGTGTAAGTTGGCGCAACTTGCCCGGTTTTACTGCCAATCGCCAGCTGGGCGGCGGCTAACCGCGCAACCGGCACACGAAACGGCGAACAGGAAACGTAATCAAAGCCCGCATCACGGCAGAAAGCAATCGATTCGGGGTTGCCGCCATGCTCGCCGCAGATCGAAAGCGTGATGTCACCGTTCTCCGCCCGGCCCCGCTGAACCCCCAGTTTCAGGAGCTCGCCGACCCCGTCAGTGTCCAGAACATGGAACGGATCCTCCGGGAAGACGCCCTGGTTCACATATTCCGACATGAACCGCCCGGCATCGTCGCGCGACAGGCCATAGGTCATCTGCGTCAGGTCGTTGGTGCCGAAGCTGAGGAAAGCCGTATGCGGCGAAATCTCTCCCGCCCGCAGCGCCGCGCGCGGGGTCTCCACCATCACCCCCAGCCGGTAGGTGAAATCCTCGCCGCGCTCTGATTTCACGGCAGCCGCAACCGCATCGATGCGGGCCTTGACCAGTTCCACCTCGCGCTTGGCCGACACCAGCGGGATCATGATCTCCGGCACCACCGGCTCGCCCCATTTCGAGGCCTCCAGCGTGGCCTCGAAAATCGCCCGCGCCTGCATGTCGTAGATTTCCGGCACGGTGACCCCCAGCCGCACCCCGCGCAGGCCCAGCATCGGGTTGTATTCGTCCATTTCCTCAACCCGGCGGGTCACGTCGCTGACCGGAATGCCCAAGGCCTCCGACAGCTCGCGCTGGCCGGTTCTGGTGGCGGGCAGGAATTCATGCAGCGGCGGGTCGAACAGGCGGATGCAGACCGGCATCCCTTCCATGATCCGGAACAGCTCGCGGAAATCGTCGCGCTGCATCGGCAGCAGACGCTCCAGCACCGCCTCCCGGCCCGAGGGCGTCTCGGCAAAGATCATCTCCCGCATTACCGTCAGCCGGCCAGGCTCAAAGAACATATGCTCCGTGCGGCAAAGCCCGATGCCCTGCGCGTTGAATTTCCGCGCCATTTCAGCGTCTTCCGGCGTATCCGCATTGGCGCGGATGCCGATGTCGCGGACCTCGTCCGCCCAGGTCAGCAAGGTCAGCAGCGCCCCGTCCTCAGCCGCTTCCAGCATCTGCGGCTGGCCCGCCAGAACCTGGCCGCTGCTGCCGTCGATGGTGATCGTGTCGCCTGCGTTGAACACCCGGCCGTCGGCGGCCTCCAGCATCTTGCGCTTGCTGTGGAACTTCATGTTTGAGGCGCCGACGATGCACGGCAGCCCCAGGCCGCGGCCGATCACCGCCGCATGGCTGGTCATGCCGCCCTTTTCGGTCAGCACGCCGGCAGCGGCATGCATGCCGCGCACATCCTCGGGCGAGGTTTCCCGGCGCACCAGGATGCACGGCTCGCCGCGGGCCGCGCTGGCCTGCGCGCCGGCCGCAGTGAACACCAGCTTGCCGGTCGCTGCGCCAGGGCTGGCGGCAATGCCGCGGCCGATCACGTCGCGCTTGGCATCCGGCGCCACCTGGCGGTGCAACAGCTCGTTCAGGATATGCGCATCGACGCGCATCAGCGCTTCTTCCTTGGGGATCACCCCGTCCTCGGCCAACGCCACCGCAATCCGCACCGCAGCCTGCGCCGTGCGCACCACCCGCACCCCGTCCAGGATATGCACCCTGCCGTTCTCGACGACAAACTCCAGCTGCATTTCCTCGCGCAGCTTCCGGCGCATCAGCGCCGCGTGGGATTTCAGGTCGGCAAAGGCCTCCGGCGCCAGCTCCTCCAGCGACAGCCCGCGGGCATCCTTGCCCAGATACAGCGCCCCGGCCCCGGCCCCCAGCGCATCGCGCCCCTGGCTCTGGCTCAGGTAGCGGCCAGTCAGCTGCGGCATGCCGGTGGAGGAATTCACCAGCTGCAGCACGCCCGATCCGCATTCGCCCTGGCCCACGCCCGGGATCATCTCCTGCACCACCAGGCCCAGGCCCGCATCGGCCGGCGCCCCCTTGGCCTGGCGCAGCAGCCGCGCCGAGGTGCCTTCCCAGGCCCGCGCCATCGAGCGCAGGACCGCCGCCAGCTGCTCGCCCGGGTCCTGCGGGAAATGCTCGTCGGTTTCCGCCTCATAGGCGTGCAGAATCTCGGTCAATGCATCGGGGCCGCCGTCCTCGACATCGTCGAACACATCCGGGTCCAGCCGCGCCACATGCACCGCATAGGACTGCACGAACCGCAGATACAGCGCCGCCGCGGCCTCCCGCCCCAGGCTGTCGCAAAGGTCGACATAGCGGGCGTCGTTCATGCCGATATTCAGGATCGCCCCCGGCCCGCCCCAATCGGGATCCTCCGAGGACGGGCGCACGCACAAGAGCGCCTCCGGGTCGAATTCGGCCAGCACCGCGTTCAGGTCCGGCATCTGCCCCTCGGCGATGGAGTGCACAGCGTCAAAAGACAGCGCCACCGTGCGCGGCACCGGCAGGTCCAGCCGCACCAGCCGCTGCAGGCATTTCGCCCGCCCCCCATGAGTGGCCGTGGCCACCGGCGCGGTGGTGGTGATGAGGCAGGCCGGCGGGGTCTGTTCGAAATCTTTCTGCACTGCAGCGCGTCTCCTTTGCAAGTCACCATAAGGACATGCGGGGATGGCGCAAGAGTCTTGTAACAGGACGGCGGCGGCGGAGCGCCTTGCAGATAAGAAAAACCGGCCTTCCCTTACGGAAAGGCCGGTCCCTGCGGGGCGAGTATTTTTTAGAAAGGTGAAAGAGCAGGCGGCTCTCTCAGCCCTCGACTTTGGTGAGGTCGGCAACCTGGCCGCAGACCTGGCGGATCTGGCTCAGCAGGTTCAGCCGGTTGCGGCGCACCACTTCGCTGTCGGCATTCACCTGCACCGCCTCAAAGAACGCATCGATCGGCGCGCGCAGGGCGGCCATGCCCCGCATGGCCGCCGCGAAATCTTCGGCCTCGATGGCCGGAGAGATTGCCGCCCCGCCTGCCTCCAGCGCGTCGAACAGCGCGGTTTCCGTCGCGTCCTCGGCAAACTTGCGGTCGGCGCCAAAGGAGTATTCGACGCCGTCCTTTTCCTCGGCCTGGCTAAGGATGTTGTTGGCGCGCTTGAAGCCCTGCAGCAGGTTCTCGCCGTCCTCGGTCTTCAGGAAATCCTCCAGGGCGCGCGCGCGTTTCACCAGAAGGGTCAGGTCGTCGTTGCCCTCCATCGCGATGCAGGCGTCGATCACGTCGTGGCGGATGCCCTGATCGCGCAAGAACACCTTGAGGCGGTCGTGGAAGAAGGAGAGGAGATCATCCGAGGTGTCCGGCACTCTCCTCTCAAGTTCCAGAAAGGCCGTGGCAGGCAAGCCACCAATGCGATCTTTCACAGCTTCGAAGGCTGAGCCAAATACACCATGTGCTGCAATTTCTTTCAGCAGGGCATTGACGTTCTCCTCCGGCAACTCACCGTTGGCGGCGCTTTCGGCCCGCAGCAACTGGCTGTCAAAGAACCGGTCCAGCGGCATCCGCACATCATTCTCCAGCACCAGCCGGATCACCCCCAGCGCAGCGCGGCGCAGGGCAAAGGGGTCTTTCGAGCCGGTGGGCTTTTCATCAATCGCCCAAAAGCCGGTCAGCGTGTCCAGCTTGTCGGCCAGCGCCACGGCAACCGAGACAGGCTCCGACGGCACATCGTCACCCGGCCCCAGCGGCGAATAATGCGCTTCGCAGGCGTTTGCCACTTCCTGCGGCAGGCCCGCGGCCTCGGCGTAGTAGCGGCCCATCAGCCCCTGCAGCTCCGGGAACTCATAGACCATTTCGGAGCTGAGGTCGGCCTTGGCCACCCGCGCCGCCTGCTCGGCCAGATCCGCATCGGCGCCAACCACCGGCGCTATCTCCCGCGCCAGCGCAGCGATGCGGTCAATCCGCGCCGCCTGGGTGCCCAGCTTGTTGTGGAAGGTCACATTGCCGAGGTTCTCCACCCAGGCACTCATGCCGGCTTCGGATTTCGCCGTGCGCAGGTCGTTCTCCCAGAAGAACTTGGCATCGGCCAGACGCGCCGACAGGACCTTTTGGTTGCCCGCCAGGATGGTGGCGCCATTGTCCGCGGTCTCACGGTTGGCAACGGTGATGAACTTCTCGATCCGCCCGGTCTTGGGGTTTTTCACCGAGAAGAACTTCTGGTGCTCCTTCATCGAGGTCTGCAGCACCTCCGGCGGCAGTTCCAGGAACTCCTCGTCAATGGCGCCCATCAGCACGACGGGCCATTCGACCAGACCGGCAACCTCAGCCAACAGGCCGTTGTCCTCAACCACGTCCAGCCCGTTGGCAAAGGCCTGATTGGTCGCCTCCTGCCAGATCGCCTCCGCCCGCTCGCGGGCATCCAGCACCACATGGGCGCGCTTCAGCTTGGCAGCATAGTCGTCAAAACCGGTGACGGCGAATTCTTCCGGCGCCATGAAGCGGTGGCCGCGGGTGGTGTTGCCGGATTTGATGCCGTCGATGTCCAGATCCACCACGCTCGCACCCGCCTCATCCGACAGGATGCAGAGGATCGAATGCAGCGGGCGCACCCAGCGCAAGGATCCTGCGCCCCAGCGCATGGATTTCGGCCAGGGGAAGTTGCGGATGGTGTCTTCCAGCACTTCGGCAATGATCGCCGCCGCCGGGCGGCCCGGCTTTTCAATCATCGCGAAATAGACCGCGCCCTTGGGGGTCTCGCGCTCCTCCAGTTGCTCGCGGCTCAGCCCTGCGCCGCGCAGGAAGCCCTCGATCGCCTTGTCCGGCGCGCCGACCTTGGGGCCCTTGCGCTCTTCGCGGATGGTGGGGCTTTCCGCCAGCAGGCCGTCCACCGCCAGGGTCAGGCGGCGCGGCGTCGACAGCGCCGCGGCCCCGGCATAGGTGAGGCCCGCCTCGACCAGACCATCGGTCACGCGCTTTTTCAGGTCCTCCGCCGCACGCGCCTGCATGCGGGCCGGGATTTCCTCGGAAAACAGTTCAATCAGCAGATCGGGCATCAGATATCCTCGGGCGTGGCCGCGCGGGGCGCGGTAGGAATTCGGGTAGACCACCAAGGGCTGCAGAGGCCCGCGGGGTGGCGCGAATGCGCCGTCCCATGGGGGCGGGCCGGCGCAGCCCGGCCTGCGGCCGGGCGGGAGATTTCAAAACCGGCGGGAGTCATCAATCCCCCCCGCCCGCCTCAGGCCGCGGCGGGCATTCCTCGCCCACCACGGTGCCGTCATAGGCTTTCTGGCCGCAGTCATTCAGCTCATGCCAGACATAGCCGCGGCCCTCATTGGTGACGGCAACAATGCGGTCGACGCCATAGGAGATGTTCTTGACCGACAGGAAGGACTTGGCCGAACCCTCTGCCAGTTTCGCGCCAATAGCTGCAGCATCGAAACACTCGAACCAGTCCGGCGCATTGCGCGGCTCGGTCTTGTCCGACAGGGTAAAGACCTGCGCCAGCTCGTCCGGCTTCACCTTGGTGGTGAAACAGGCACGGTAGCGGATGGGGGAGCTGTCAGCGTCAATCGCCTCAAAGCCAGAGTAGGCAATCGGCTGCGCCTCGCCGCCTTCCAGCGGCACCAGCACTACGTCGCGGCCCGGCTGCAGCGCGACCTCATCATAGAAACCATAGACCTGCAGGTAATACATCGCCCCCCCGGCGGCGAGGCCGGAGGCAATCAGGATCAGGGCAAGGAGTTTCCCCATAGCGTGCTGTCCCCTGCTCAGGCCGCGGTCTCGGGCACGTAGCCGCCAGCCTCGGTCAGCACAAAGGCATCGGCGCATTGCTTGGCCAAGGCGCGGACGCGGCCGATATAAGCCTGCCGCTCGGTGACGGAAATCACCCCGCGCGCATCCAGCAGGTTGAAGATGTGGGATGCCTTGATGCACTGGTCGTAAGCCGGATACGCCATGATGATGCGCTTGCCGGTCTTCGGGTCCATGTGCTCCTCAGCCAGAATGGCGGCGCATTCAGCCTCGGCCTCCTCGAAATGGCGCAGCAGCACCTCGGTATTGGCCACGTCGAAGTTCCAGCGGGCGTATTCTTCCTCGGTCTGCTTGAACACATCGCCATAGGTCAGCGGGATCATCGCATCCGGATCGTTGAACGGCATGTCCATCACGTGGTCGACGCCCAGCACATACATCGCCAGTCGCTCCAAGCCATAGGTCAGCTCGCCCGACACAGGATGGCAGTCATGGCCGCCGACCTGCTGGAAATAGGTGAACTGGGAAACTTCCATGCCGTCGCACCAGACCTCCCAGCCCAGGCCCCAGGCGCCCAGCGTAGGGCTTTCCCAGTCATCCTCGACAAAGCGGATGTCGTGCATCGCCATATCGACGCCGATGGCCTCCAAGGAGCCCAGGTACAGCTCCTGCAGGTTCGGCGGGCTCGGTTTGATCAGCACCTGGTACTGGTAATAGTGCTGCAGCCGGTTCGGGTTCTCGCCATAGCGCCCGTCGGTGGGGCGGCGCGAGGGCTGCACATAGGCCGCGGCCCAGGCCTTGGACCCCAGCGAGCGCAGCGTGGTCGCCGGGTGGAAGGTGCCCGCGCCGACTTCCATGTCGTAGGGCTGCATCACTGCACAGCCCTTGGCGGCCCAGTAGTTCTGGAGCCTCAGGATAATCTCTTGGAAGGAGCGCGGCGCGCCGTTGGTCTCGGTCATCTCTCATCCCTTTGGGGGCAGCTAAGGCAGCAATTGCGGGGATCTTCCTATGCAAGGCTTTTGGCAGGGTCAACGCCCTGCGGGCGCTTGCGCCCGCGCTGCGGCCTGCTGCACGCAGCGCATCGGCAACAAAAGTGCGGGAATGCGGCAACGGGCCAGGAATTCCCCCTGCCGTGAGGAGTTCCCTTTGGCCGCTCAAAATGCTTTATCTCCGCAGCAAGAATATAAGAGTACTTCCGGGATACGAGGCCCACACATGAAAAAACTGTTTGCCGCTCTGGCCCTGCCGCTGATTGCGCTGGCCATTGCGTTCACGGCGCCTGCTTCGGCGCAAAGCAGCCGCGATGCGGTCTGGATCCAGATCGCCGCCCGGCCTTCCCTGCGTGAAGCCGAAAACGAGGCCCGCAGCTATGCCGCCCGCCTGCCCGATGTCTCCGGCTATGCGCTTGGCGGCGGCTGGTACGGCGTGGTTCTGGGGCCTTATGCCCGCGAGGACGCCGAGCGCGTGCTGCAGGTCTACCGCGCCGAGGGCCAGATCCCGCGCGACAGTTTCATCGCCTTTAAGCGCAACCTGCGCAGCCAGTTCTACCCGGTTGCCGCGGATGCCACCCAGCCAGCCGAGCCGGCCCCGGCGCCCGCTCCGGCGGAACCCGCGGTGCAGGAGCCCGAGCCTCAGCAGCAGACGGCCCTGCAGTCGACCCTGCCCGATGAGACCCCGGCCCAGGCGCGCCGCAGCGAAAGCACGCTCAGCCGCGAAGAACGGATGCAGCTGCAGGTCGCGCTGAAGGCCGCAGGCTTCTACAACTCCGGCATCGACGGCGCTTTTGGACGCGGAACCCGCGCCTCAATGAGCGACTGGCAGGCCGCCCGCGGCTTTGAGCCGACCGGCGTGCTGACCACTGCCCAGCGCCAGGTGCTGATGGATGAATACAATGCCCCGCTGATTTCCGCCGGCATGGCCCGTGTGGAAGACGCCAAGGCAGGCATCGCGCTGCAGATCCCGGCCGGTGAAGTCGCCTTCGACCGTTATGAATCGCCCTTTGCCCATTACACCAGCAAAGGCGATCTGGGCGCCCAGGTGCTGCTGATCAGCCAGCCTGGCGACAAGCGCACCCTGTTCGGCCTCTATGACATCCTGCAAACGCTGGAAATCGTGCCGCTGGAAGGCCCGCGCCAGCGCGGCGCTGACAGCTTCACCATCGAAGGGCGCAACAATCAGATCGTCTCCTTCACCCAGGCCAGCCTGAAGAACGGCGAAGTCAAAGGCTTCACCCTGATCTGGCCCGCCGGCGACGAAGACCGCCGCACCCGGGTGCTGGCCGCAATGCAGGCCAGCTTCACCCGCCTCGAGGGCGTGCTGGACCCCGCGGCCGGCGGCGACGCGGTGCAGAGCGTCGACCTGGTTTCCGGCCTGGAGATCCGCAAGCCGAAACTGTCGCGCTCCGGTTTCTTCGTGGACGGCAGCGGCAGCGTCCTGACCACCTCCGACGTGGTGGCCGGCTGCAGCCGGATCACCTTGGACCACGGCTACCAGGCCGAAGTGGCGGCCAATAACACCGCCGAGGGCATCGCCATCCTTAAACCCGCAGAGGCGCTGGCGCCGGCCGCAGTAGCCGGTCTCAGCACCGCCTCGCCGCGCCTGCAGTCCGAGGTCGCCGTGTCCGGCTTCTCCTACGAGGGCGTGCTGGGCGCCCCAAGCCTCACCTGGGGCAAGATCGCCGATGTCAAAAGCCTGGACGGCAATGCCAGTGTTGCGCGCTTGGACCTGGCGGCGCAGCCCGGCGATGCCGGCGGCCCGGTTCTGGATGCAACCGGCGCGGTTCTGGGGATGCTGCTGCCGCGGAAGACCGGCGGCCAGCAGCTGCCCGAAGGTGTGAGCTTTGCGGTGAACGCCGACGCAATCCGTACCGCGCTGAACGCCGCCGGAGTGACCCCTGCGGCACAGCCCGCCTCCTCCGGCAGCCTGCCCAATGCAGCGATGACCCGGCTGGCCTCCGGCATGACCGTCCTGGTCAGCTGCTGGGAGTGATGGGGGCGGCCTGACAGAAGGCCGACAGCCCGTGAAACAGAAAGCCGGCGCAGAATATGCGCCGGCTTCTCTTGTTCTCAGCCACGGCATTGCAGGCGCGGGAGAGCCCCGCTCCAGCCTTTGCCCGCGCCGTTCAGTAGGGGTGGATGCGGCCGTCCCAGGTATGGAAACAGCCGGTGGTATCCAGCGTCAGGATCTCGAATTCGTTGATCAGCCCAGCAACCGACTCCTGCACCGTGATATCGCCGTCATCACCACCCATGTCGGTCTGCACCCAGCCGGGGTGGTAGATGCCCACGGCAATCCCCTCCGGCTGCAGGTCGGTGGCCAGGTTGCGCCCGATATTCAGTGCCGCCGCCTTTGACGCCCGGTAGGCATAGCTGCCGCCCGGCGCGCGGGTGTGGCTGGCCATCTGCGACGACAGGATGGCAATCTTGGGGTTGTCCGCAATCCGCAAGTTCGGCAGCATAGCCTGAACCGTCAGGAATACGCCGGTCACATTGGCCGCCAGGGTCTTGGTCCAGACCTCGGCCGAGTAATCCTCCAGCCCCATCGCCTTGTCGATATAGACCCCGGCATTGCAGACCAGCAGATCCACCGGCCGGTTCCGGATCTGGGCGGCAAAGCGCGCCTGCTGGCCGGGATCGGACACATCCAGCTTGACGCCGGAGGAATGATCGCGCGAGGTGCCCGTCACCTCGTACCCCGCCGCCTGCAGCTGTTTCACCAGCTCCTTGCCGATACCGCGGCTGGTTCCCGTTACAACTGCATGCATTCTGCCCTGCCCTTCAATTCGATTTACGTCCGGGACGGAACGGCAGCGGCATCACCGGCACCCCTTCCTCGATCAGCTCCCGCGCATCTTCCAGCTTGGCCTCGCCGTGGATCGCCCGCTCCGGCGCCTCGCCCAGGTGCATCGCGCGCGCTTCCCGCACAAAATTGTTTCCGACATAGTCGGAGTTTTCCTCAACCTTCTTCCGCAGCTCGGCCAGCGCCTTCTCCACTTCGCCCGAAGGACGGCTCAGCATGCCCGGGCTTGAGGCCGCAGGCGCAGCTGCCGGGACAGGAGCCGAGGCGGCCGCAGCCGCCGGTTTCGGTTCCGGCTCACCGACGCCCGACACCGCCTTGCGGCCGGGGCGCACCCGCGGCGCCATGATGGCCTTGTCAACCTGCGTGCCGCCGCAGACAGCACAGGACACCATCCCGGCTGCTGCCAGCTTGTCGAAGGCCGCCGCCGACTGGAACCAGCTGTCAAAGCTGTGGCCGTCTGCACATTTGAGGCTGTATTGAATCATGATTTCCCTCTTAGCAGGAAAGGCTGATTAAATCTCCCTTTCCGGCAAGCGCAAGAGGTCTCTCGCGCCTAGCGCGCTGCTTTCCCGTGCTGCAGCCGGTGCTGCAAACGTGCAGCCAGTTCCTGATGGGGAACGTCCGCCTCCACCGCCAGGCGCCTGAGGCCGAAATGCACATGCGCCATCTCGCGGTAATAGCCCGCGAAGACATAGTTCACCGCCGCCCCGGCCATGGCCCCGGCAATCGGCACCGCCTGGGCCGCCAGTTTCTGCCCCAGCACCGCGCCCAGCTTCGGCGCCACCTGGGCGATCAGCTTGTGCAGCCCGCCCGGCAGCCCCAGCCGGACCGAGATGAAGCCCAGATCGGCACCGTCATCCTCAGCCAGCGGGCCTGCCGCGGCAAAGACCTGAATGCAATCGAAGGCCACGCTCTCGGCTTCCGGGTCGAACCCCTCAGCCGCGGCGGCGCTCTGGATGGTGCGCAACAGAAATGCCGTGGTCGCCGGCAGCTCCACCAGCGCGCCCGGCAGGCCCGCGGCGCCGCCCGCAGCCCCCATAGCGGCGCTCACCATCCTGTCGACGCCGGGCGTTTGATCCGGCACCAGGCGGCGCGACTGGCTGGCGCCCTTCATGGCAACCCGCAGGGCGGTCTCCGTGGCGCCCGTCAGCCCGGCCCGCACCGGTGCCGGCAGCCGCTCCAGCAAGCTTTCTCCGCTGCCGCCGAGCCGGTTCAACAGATCGACGCCGAAACCGCCCGCCGCCCGGTGCCGCTGCGCCAGCGCATCCAGCTCAGCCTCAATCTCCTGCGGGGTAAAGACCCGCGCGTTTGTCAGAACATCTGCCACTTGCGCCTCCTCTGCCCTCTAAAGATCGGCAGCTAAAGGCACAATTTCAAGCCTGCCAGCGGGTCACCTGCCCCCGCACGCCGTCCCAGGCACCCGCCTGCAGCGCCAGCCCCAGAACCCGCTCAGGATTGGTGGGCGGCGGCATCTCGACACCGGAAAGCTTGGCGAAGCCGAACCGCTGGTAATAGGGCGCATCCCCCACCAGCATCACCCGCGCCCAGCCGGTTTCCCCGGCCTTGGCCAGACTGTCGCGAATCAGCGAACCGCCCAGACCTTCGCCCTGCCGGGTCGGGTGCACCGCCACCGGCCCCAAAAGCAGCGCCGGGGCTGTGCCGACCAGCACCGGCCAATAGCGGATTGCCGCCGCCAGAATGCCGTCGCTGTCGCGCGCCACTTCGCTCAGGCCCTCGACCGGCGGCACGCCGTCGCGCAGACGGTATGAGGACAGCGCCTCGCGTCCCGGCGCAAAGCACAGGTCATACAGCGCCTCGACCTCCCACCGGTCGTCCGGCCGCTCTGCCATCAATTCGATCACGCCGCCCCTGCCTCCGCGTTCTTCCCTGCAGGCTGGCATTCGGCCTAGCATGGGCGTAAGCCTTGGGCAAACATCTATATACCAGAGCAGGATGCAGCAATGTTCTACCGGCCCGAGGACGGCCACGGCCTCCCCCACAACCCGTTCAATGCCATTGTCACCCCGCGCCCGATCGGCTGGATCTCCAGCCGATCGGCGGACGGCGTCAACAACCTGGCGCCCTATTCCTTCTTCAACGCTGTCGCCTACACCCCGCCGCAGGTGATGTTTGCCTCCACCAGCAGCAAGCCGGACCAGGACGGCACCAAGGACTCGGTCGCCAACATCGAGGCCACCGGCGTGTTCTGCGTCAACGTGGTGTCCTACGCGCTGCGCGACGCCATGAACGCCAGTTCCGGCGCGCTGCCCAAGGACGTGGATGAGTTCGCCCACGCCGGGCTGGAGGCCGTGGAATGCGAGACCATCGCCTGTTCCCGCGTCGCCGCAGCTCCTGCGGCACTGGAATGCAAGCTCACCCAAATCGTCACCCTGCCGGGCGAAGCCAACAAAGTGGTGTTCGGCGAGGTCACTGGCGTGCACCTGCGCGACGACTGCCTGCGAGACGGTACCTTTGATGTCACCGCGTACCAGCCGCTGGCGCGCCTCGGCTACCGGGATTATTCGGTGGTGCGCGACCTGTTCACGCTGACCCGCCCCGACGACTGAGGCCCGCCATGCCGCTTCCCGACCCCCGCAAGCGCAACCCGATCATCCTGCCCGACGGCATGCCGCACACGGGCACGGTGATGCTGAGCCAAGTGCTGGACCATCCTAACATCATGGCAGGCGACTACAGCTATGCCTCCGATTTCGACCCGCCGCAGGACTGGGCGCAGCACCTGGCGCCCTACCTGTTCCCCGGATCGCGCGAACGGCTGGTGATCGGCCGCTTCTGCCAGATCGCCCACGGGGCGCGTTTCATCACCGCTTCGGCCAACCACGCGCAGGATGGGCTCAGCTGCTATCCCTTCCCGGTGTTCGACCCGGATCAGATGGCCGGCTTCCAGCCCGACACCCGTGACACCATCGTGGGCAATGACGTCTGGATCGGCTACGGCGCGCTGATCCTGCCCGGCGCCCGCATCGGCGACGGCGCCATTATCGGCGCCGGTGCCGTGGTGCGCGGCACCGTCCCGCCCTATGCCATCATCACCGGCAATCCGGGCGCGGTGCACAGTTACCGCTTCTCCAAACCGCAGATCGCCCGCCTGCTGGCGCTCAAGTGGTGGGACTGGCCCGCGGACCTCATCACCCGCGCCGAACCGGCACTGCTGTCCGGCGACCTCGACATGCTGGAAAGCATCGCGCCGGACTGACACACTGCCGCTAAGCGCTTGCTGGCCTGGTGAGCCAGAAGCCGCCTTTGGAAATCAAAAAGCCCGCAGTCCACTGAACTGCGGGCTTTTCTTTTACCTGCCGGGCCGCTCAGTGGCCGCCCAGGATCCCGGTCTTGACCGAGTAATCCACCGCGACCTCGTATTCCGGGTCGTCATCGCTGTCGACCATCAGGTGGCCCGCCTTGGTCAGCAGCTGGTGGCAGTCGCGGCTGAGGTGGCGCAACACCAGCGTCTTGCCCTCTGCCTCATACTTGCCGGCCACCGCCTCGATCGCCTGCAGCGCCGACTGGTCCACCACCCGGCTGCGGGCAAAGTCCACGATCACGTGGTCCGGGTCCTTCGCCACATCAAACAGCTCGATGAACCCGTCGGTAGAGCCAAAGAACAGCGGCCCCTCAATCTCATAGACCTTGGCGCCCTTGTCGGTTGCGGACTCGCGGGTATAGGCGTGAATGCGGCGGGCGTTGTTCCAGGCATAGGCCAGGGCTGAGACGATGACCCCCACAACCACCGCAACCGCCAGGTCTGACATCACCGTCACGACAGTCACCAGCACGATCACAAAGGCATCCATCAGCGGCACTTTGGTCATGATCTTCAGGCTGTTCCAGGCAAACGTCCCGATCACCACCATGAACATCACCCCGACCAGCGCCGCCAGCGGGATCTGCTCGATCAGCGGCGAGGCCACCACGATGAACAAGAGCAGGAACAGCGCCGCGGCGATGCCCGCAATCCGCGTCCGGCCGCCGGATTTCACGTTGATCATCGACTGGCCGATCATCGCGCAGCCGCCCATGCCGCCGAAGAAGCCCGTGACCACATTGGATGCGCCCTGTGCAATGCATTCCTGGCTGGCGCCGCCGCGCTTGCCGGTAATTTCCCCCACCAGGTTCAGCGTCAGCAGGCTCTCGATCAGGCCGATGGCGGCCAGGATCACCGCATAGGGCAGGATGATCCACAGCGTCTCAAGCGTGAACGGCGCCAGCGCAGTCCCGTAAAGCCCCTCACCGGTGCCAAACGGATTGTGGAACGCCGGGAAACCGCCCTCGATCGAGGCCATGTCACCGACCCGCGGCACATCCAGCCCCAAGGCGATCACCAGAACCGCAACGATCCCGATCCCCGCCAGCGGCGCCGGGATAACAGAAGTAATCTTGGGCATGCCCCAGATGATCACCATGGTCAGCGCTACCAGCCCCAGCATCATGTAAAGCGAAGCGCCGCTCAGCCATTCGGCACCACCCGAGCCCGGCACCTTGAACTGAGTGAGCTGCGCCAGGAAGATCACGATGGCCAGACCGTTCACAAACCCCAGCATCACCGGATGCGGCACCAGCCGGATGAACTTGCCCCAGTGCATGACCCCGGCAAAGATCTGCAAGATCCCCATCAGCACCACCGTGGCAAACAGGTATTCCACCCCGTGCTGCGCCACCAGCGCCACCATCACCACCGCCAGCGCGCCCGTCGCACCCGAGATCATGCCCGGCCGGCCACCGAACACGGCAGTGATCAGCCCGACCATGAAGGCCGCATAAAGCCCGACCAGCGGATGCACGCCCGCGACAAAGGCAAAGGCCACCGCCTCCGGCACCAGCGCCAGCGCCACGGTGAGGCCCGACAGCAATTCGGTGCGCACGCGGCCCGCGGTAAAGCCCTCATCCTGCATGATGGAGAGGTTCGGGGGGGAAATCTGCTTGGCCAGCAAAGCCACGGCTGCGCGTCTCATGTCAGGTACCTGTGCTCGGGAGGAGGAGTGTTCGCTGCCCGCCCCTAGCGGAAATATGCCAACGGGGCAAGGGCGCGGCCCCGCGGCAGGAGGAAGTCCCGTCCCAGAGAGAAAAAAATAGGTCAGCGCAACTACTGCAAATTGCGCGCGATACAGTTGGTCAGCGGCGCTGGCGTTGAACTATAGCGCTTGTTAGAAGTCGTCCTTTCACCTCGGGTTGCCAAACCGCCAACCACGCTGCATGAGTTGAGCGGATTACTGAAGGACACATCAATGCATCGCTTTACTTCCCGAGCAAATCACAAGGGCAATAAACTGACCAGATTGTCAGCCCTCGCTCTAACGATGACATTGTTCTCGGTTACTGAATTGAATGCACAGGCCACCGTTCCTGACTTGTCTCACCCCATTTCGCGGTACCGATTTAATAACCCAGACAAGCACACCCTGACATTCTGGCAAAAAGAAATTTCCTTTCAGGTAGTTGGGAACAACTTAGACCATCAGGCATTGGATGCAGCAGCAAGGGTCAGAACATTTTCCGAACACGCAGGTGTCCCATTTAAGATGTTTGGCACGCCGGAAGAATGGTTCAACGGCAGAACTTCCGTCTCTCCAGATGTGAACTACTTGGTAATATTCGACAGCTTCAAGGGTCTGGATGACAACGCTGAAAAATACATTCCTGCGAAAGGTTCCAGCCTAAGCTTTGAAGACGCTGACCCGCAAATTCAAAGCCTACTCAGCAGGGGCATAACCCGGCAAGGCGCGGGATGCTTTGCAGACTGGGTTGCAGATGAACACAATGCGATTTCTGCGTTTGTACTTGCAATCGACAACAGCAAACCTGAACTCAACCAGCGAGATTGTTCCAAGGGCATCGTTCCGAGTTCCTTTGGTGTAAGCAACGTCTCCAGCACAGTTGGCATCAACAACATCGGTGGAACTGGAAGAAACGCAGTCTTTCTGGACGAAAGCGACATTATTCTGCTCATCCGACTTTCTGCTTTCTGCCGGAATGAACTGAACGACTACTCTCTTAGGTGCGCTTCAGAGATTTTGAAGGGCTTATACAGAAATAACGCCGCACTCTACCAATAACACGCACAACCAAATCTGCAGGGGTACGTTAGCAGCATCAAAAAACCCAGCCACCTTTGCTTAGTATCCTCTGGCACTGTGCTGGATCGTTACCGCCCTCGGCGCCGCGGCGCTCACCGCGACCCTCCGGCGCGAGTAGCCCTTGCCCTTCATCTTTCCCCAAATACTCTTGCCGAAGGTAAAACCCGGCAGCGGCACCCGCCCGGTGCACAGAGGGTGCACAGGGGGTGCACGCATGCCACCCCCCAATTTCCCGCCTTGGGCTTGCCAAATCCGCCGCCGCTTGCGCATATCCGAACCAGCAGCAACAGGAGGGCAGGACATGACCAGGGAAACCATGATCGCCGTGATCGGCGGTTCCGGCATTTACGAGATCGACGGGCTGGAAGATGCGCAGTGGGTCTCTGTCGACACGCCCTGGGGGGCGCCGTCGGACCACATTCTGACCGGCACCCTGGACGGCGTCAAAATAGCCTTCCTACCCCGCCACGGCCGCGGCCATGTGCATTCCCCGACTGAGGTCCCCTACCGCGCCAACATCGACGCACTGAAGCGGTTGGGCGTCACCGACGTGTTCTCCGTCTCCGCCTGCGGCTCTTTCCGCGAAGAAATGGCGCCGGGCGATTTTGTTGTTGTGGATCAATTTATTGACCGCACCTTCGCGCGTGAAAAGAGCTTCTTCGGCACTGGCTGCGTAGCCCATGTGAGCGTCGCGCATCCGACCTGCGAACGGCTCTCGGACGCGGCAGTAGCAGCGGCACGGGATGCCGGTGTCAAGGTGCACCGCGGCGGCACATACTTGTGCATGGAAGGGCCGCAATTTTCCTCGATGGCGGAATCGAAGCTCTACCGCGAGCAATGGGGCTGCGACGTCATCGGCATGACCAACATGCCCGAGGCCAAGCTCGCCCGCGAGGCAGAGTTGTGCTACGCCTCGGTTGCCATGGTCACCGATTACGACAGCTGGCACCCGGAGCACGGCGCGGTGGAAATTACTGATATCATTGCAACTTTGCAGGGCAACTCTGCCAACGCCCGCGAACTGGTGCGCCGCCTGCCCGGCCTTCTGGGGAAAAAGCGCGCAGATTGCCCCCACGGCTGCGACAAGGCGCTGGAATACGCCATCATGACCGCCCCGGAAAAGCGCGATCCGGCACTGATCGCCAAGCTGGATGCAGTGGCGGGCCGGGTTCTGGGCTGAATCTCAGCACCGGCAGGAGCAACAGGGGCGCGGCACATGCCGCGCCTTTCTTGTTTCCAATAATCAAAAACTGAGGCAACTGCCACTGCATCAATACACGGCCTGGGTGTTGTGAAAATTCTTCCACACCCCTTGATTGAGGGCTCTCTCATTTCCTGAAGCGAATGTGCAAGCCGCGACACACTGCTCATAAATAAACTGTTTCTTAAGCTGACATTGCCCGGAAAACTGCTTGCCCTAGCGTAATCTTAAGAATGCCATCTTACGCTTGGGTATCAGAGCCCCTTGTTCCAATCAGCCTCCGGAGTACCAGATGATCCAGCCGGTTATCAGCAGCATGCCTTCCCTTGACGACTTCCTGTTCAGCCATGACACCGCCCGGGAGGCAAACCAGGCCCCGGGCACAGCCGCTGAAGCATTTGGCCTTCCCGACAGCCTACTGCCCGGCGATGGCGACCATTTTGAATTCGCGGCGGCCACACCAGCGCCGGCACCCGGATCGCAGAGCCGCAGCGAAGACTCCCTCGATCCGGCCGCCCCGGATCCGGCAAGCCCCCCGGACAGTTCGATCAGCCTTGCTGCCAGCGTCAGCGCAGGATCCAGCCTCGCCGCATTCAGTGAAGCCTTTGGTGGGCTGACCGGGATGAGCGGGCTCGTCTTCATCGACGGGCAAGGTGCGGCCAAGGGCGGGAATGGCGGCGGCGGCGGCGGTGGAAACGGCGGTGGCAAAGGCGGCGGCGGGAACGGTGGCAACGGCGACGGTGGCGTGATGGACAGCTATGTTTCCGGCAATTCGGATGGATCAGGCTTCAATATCGAGATTGTTTTCGAAGGCAGCTGGACAGCCGCATTGCAGCAAAGCTTTGTCGATGCCTCTGAACTGATCTCCGATATCATTCTGGGCGACATCGGGGATGTGTTCTTCCGCGGCAAGACCATTGACGACCTCCGCATCGAGGCCACGCTTTCCGACATCGACGGCAGCGGCGGCATCCTCGGGCAAGCCGGTCCGACGGCCTACCGCACCGCAGATTTCCTGCCCGCGATGGGGATCATGGAATTCGATACTGCCGATGCAGAAGCATATGATGCGGCCGGCCTATTCAACGACATCGTTTTCCACGAAATGATGCATGTCCTCGGCTTCGGCACCATGTGGGACAACATGGGGCTGGTCGCAAACGGTCCCGGCGGGACGCTTGAATTCACCGGTGTGAATGCCGCCACTGCCTTTGCGCTTGAGTTCGGCGCGGGCCCGGTGTCTGTCGAAACCGATGGCGGTCCGGGCACTGCCGGCGGCCACTGGAACGAAGGCGGCAGCGACGGCTTTGCATTCGGCAATGAAATCATGACCGGTTATATCAACGCCGGCGGGAATTATCTCTCGAACACGACGATCGCTGCGCTGGAGGACATGGGCTACGACACAGTATTCGACGCAGCGGATCCGCTAACAGCGACCTCGGGGCTCAATCTCTCGATTTTCAGCGACAACATGATTGGCTAGGGCGAGGCCCCCGGGACAAGGGCGGGCGCAGGCCGCCTGCCCTGTTCACGCGCCGGACCGGCTGGCTGGCCGGGAATGCGGCTTGCAACACGTTAACGGCACGCGCCATTCCCCCTTGCAAGCCTGCGCCGCATCGGTCAAACCGCCGTTGGCCTGGCTCAATCCGCCGGGCCGCTGTTGCCGTTCCGCCAAGGGAGAGCCCGCCCATGCCCAAGAAGCCTGCCGTCAAGGACTACATCCGCACCATCGTCGACTTCCCGCATGAAGGTATCATGTTCCGCGATGTGACCACGCTGTTTGCCGACACCCGGGGTTTTCGCATGGCAATCGACCAGATGCTGCACCCCTACGCCGGTGAGCAGATCGACAAGGTGGTGGGGCTTGAGGCGCGCGGCTTCATCCTGGGCGGCGCCATTGCCCATCAGCTCGGCACCGGCTTTGTGCCGATCCGCAAGAAGGGCAAGCTGCCCGGCACCACCATCAGCCAGGACTACAAGCTGGAATACGGCGAGGCGATTGTGGAGATCCATGACGACGCCATCAAGCCGGGTGAGAAGATTCTGGTGGTGGACGACCTGCTGGCCACCGGCGGCACCGCGGGCGCGGGCATCAAGCTGATCGAGCGGCTAGGCGGTGAGATCATCTCCTGCGCCTTCATCGTCGATCTGCCGGAACTGGGCGGGCGCAAACTCTTGGAGGACATGGGCATGGACGTACATGTGCTCTGCGAGTTCGAGGGCCTCTGAACATCCGCCCCTGACTGCATCTATGCGAGGCCGGAAGGCTCCCGCCGGTCAGGCGCCTTTCCAGGGAAAGGCTGTTCCCGTTGGGCATGGCCCCTTCAGGCCCCTTGGGCCGGCAGGGGCGCGCCGCGCGGATGCGCGGCGCCGGGCCCAAAGCCGCCAGGCGGTCCGGCAAAGCCGGGCAGCCGCGGGTGCGGGAGCCCCCCAAAGATACCAGACCAAATCACTCCACGCGCAGCACCGCACCCGGGTTCATGATGCCATTGGGGTCCAGCGCCTGTTTGATGGCGCGCATCGCGGCCAGCTTGGCGGGGTCGCCGTAGCGCTCCAAATCGCCTGATTTCATCCGCCCCACCCCGTGCTCGGCGCTGAAGGAGCCGCCGAAGGCCTGCACCAGATCATGCACCGCCGCTTTGACCGCATCGCGCGAGGAGTCATAGTCCTCCCGCTTGCGGCCCTTGGCCGGGAACACGTTGTAGTGCAGGTTGCCGTCGCCCAGATGGCCAAAGCAGTTGATGCGGAAATCGCCAAGCCGGGCAACCGCCGCTCTGCCCTGTTCGATGAAAGCCGGGATTTCCGAAATGGGCACCGAAATATCATGGCTGGAGACCGATCCGATGGCCTTGTTGGCCAGCGGGATATGCTCGCGCACGGCCCACAGCATCTGCCGCTGGCTGTCCGACTGGGCAATCACCCCGTCGCTGGCGAGGCCCGCCGCCTCGGCGGCTTCAAACAGCGCAGCCAAAGTGTCCTCCGCCTCCAGCCCGCGCGGCAGGCCCAGCTCGATCAGCACGCACCACTCCGGCGCGTCCGCAAAAGGCTGGCGGACCTGCGGCAGCGTCTCAGCCAGGAACGCCAGCCCCTGGCGGTGGATCAGCTCAAAGGCGCTGACGCCCTCGCCCGCGTGATCCCGGGCCAGGGCCAGCAGATCAATGGCCGCCTGCGGATCGGTCACGGTAAAGACCGCTGTGCCCTGCGACGCCGGGATCGGCGACAGTTTCAGCGCGGCAGCGGTGATCACGCCCAGGGTGCCCTCGGCCCCGATCAAGAGGTTCCTCAGGTCATAGCCGGTGTTGTCTTTTCTGAGCCGCGACAAGCCGTGCCAAATCTCGCCCGTCGGCAGCACCGCCTCCAGCCCCAGGCAGAGGTCGCGGGCATTGCCGTAGCGCAGCACGTTAACACCGCCGGCATTGGTCGAGAGGTTGCCGCCGATCCGCGCGGAGCCTTCGGCCGCCAGCGACAGCGGGAACAAGCGGCCCGCCGCCTGCGCCGCCGCCTGCACGTCGGCCAGAATGGCGCCGGCCTCGGCGATCAGCACATTCTCCCGGGCATGAACCGCCCGGATCGCCGCCATCCGCTCCAGCGAGATCACCAGAGGAGCCGGCCCGTCCGGCATCACCTGGCCGCCAACCAGGCCGGTGCCGCCGCCATAAGGCACCACCGGCACCCGGGCGGCATTGGCTTTGCGGACCAGGATGGACACCTCCTCCACGCTGCGCGGCAGGGCCAGCAGCCCCGCCTGCCCCTGAAAGCGGCCGCGCGGCTCTTCCAGGTAACGCGGTTCAGCAGCGCGCAGCACGCCTTCAGGCAGCAGGCTTGAAAGGCGGGAGGAAAAGGCAGCGTCGGCGGGGTTCAGTTTCATGCCTTATCCATGCCGCAAGGCCCTGCGGCTGGCAAGCCAACTTACTCTTCTTCCAAAAGGTACTTGGGCCGCAGCACATGAATGGTCGGGCGGCCCGGCAGGCTGCGCAGGGACACCGACAACTCGCTGTTGCCCTCATCCACCACATCAAATTCCGGGCCGATCTTGGCCAGGAAACGCTCCAGCGAGTAGTCGCTGAACCAGTGCATCGGGATGATAACCGAGGACCGCAGCCGCCCCAGCACCTCCAGCATCTGATCAAGCGGCAGGGTGATACCGCCGTCCACCGCCGCCATCACCACGTCGAGCCGCCCAAGCGCTGCATATTGCTCTGGTGTCGGCACATGATGCAAGTGGCCCAGATGGCCGATGCACAGGCCCGCGGCCTCGAAGACAAAGATCGAATTACCGCGTTCCTCGACCCCGCCGAACATGTTGCGGATGTCTGTGGGCACATTGCGGATCAGCATCTCGCCTAGGTCAAGGTGATGGTCGATGCCCGCACCAAACGGCCCCCACCCCTCCAGCACATGCGGGATGGCCGGGTCGGGATGGGCAGTCCAATGGGTCTCATGGGCGTGGTTCATGGTGACCACATCCGGGATCAGCGGCGCAGCGCCGGTGAAGCCCGTGAAATCGGTGACCACATTCAGCCCGCCTTCGGTGCGCAGCAGAAAAGAGGCATGGGCGATGTAGCGGATATGCACGCTGTCCGCTGCAACCGGGTCCTGCCAGCTAGCCTGCTGCAGGTAGGCCAGTCCCGGTGCAGACTGTGCCAGCGCAATGCAATGGCTTTGCCGCCGCTCCTGCGCCTGCATGGCACTGGTGCAGAGGATCAGGCAAAGAAGGCTGATGTGACCGCGCATGAGGCAGGTTCTAGGGCGCAATCCGGTGTTGTCAGCCCTGTTCACTGAAAATTCAGGGCGAGGCGCTCCCGCCTGCTCCGGCAGAAGTGAACATTCTGCATCGCAGTTGGGCGTGGCGCGGGGCCTGCGGCCCGGCGCGGCTGGCGCATGGGTCTCTTGGTTTCTCCTGCCGCAAGGCCTTCTTGCGCCGCGCCGCATGTGCGGCGCCTGGCCCAACGGGAGCGCTGCATTTTCAATGCGGCAGCGACGGGCGGGAGTTCTCCCCGTTCTGCGGCGGCAGCGCCGGCTAGGCCTGCCCCGCCAGCGTCTTGCCGCGGCGGTCGTGGCGCAGGGAGGCATAAAGCACATGGGTGCGCCAGCGGCCGTTGATCTGCAGATAGGACTGGGCAACGCCCTCATATTTGAAGCCGGATTTCTCCAGCAATCCGCGCGACGCCTGGTTTTCCGGCAGGCAGGCGGCCTCGATCCGGCTCAGGTCCAGCTTGGTGAAGGCATGATGCACCACCGCGCCGATCGCTTCGCGCATGTAGCCCTGGCGCGCGAACGGCAGCCCGGTCCAGTACCCCAGCGTGCCCGCCTGCGCCGGGCCGCGGCGGATATTGTCCAGCGTGATCGCCCCCACCAGAACTTGATCGGACCGGCGCACCAGGAACAGCGGCAGCGCGGTGCCGCCGGACACCGAGCGGCGCGCCCAGTAGACCCGGTTGGTAAAGCTTTTGCGGCTGAGGTGATCCGCCGCCCAGCTCGGCTCCCACGGTGTCAGATAGGGCTGGCTTTGCAGCCGGAGTGCCGCCCAGCCGTGAAAATCCGCATGCACCGGCGGCCTGAGGGTCAGGCGCTCGGTTTCGATGCGGACCTTGCGGCGGGTGAGCAGCATCAGGCGGCGCGCCTCTCCTGCAGCCTCTCCAGCGCCGGGGCGTCCGCCACCGGGCCATAAAGCGCCAGCGCCGCAGGCGCCGATACCGCCATGATCTCAGCCAAGCCGCGCACGTCCTGGGTGGTCACTGCATTGATGCGTTCCACCGTGCGCTCCAGCGACGGCACCTTGCCCCAGATCTGCACCAGCCTCGCCAGCCGCTCCGCCCGGTTCGAGGGGCTTTCCAGCCCCATCAGCATCCCGGCCTTCATCTGGGCGCGGGCGCGTTCGACCTCGGCGTCGCTCATGTCGTCGGCGGCGCGCTTCATCTCGTCGATGGTGATGCCTGCAAGTTCTTCCAGCTGTTCACCGGAGGTGCCCGCGTAGACCGTCATCGAGCCGGTATCGGCGTAAGAGCCCGCCTGCGAAAAGATCGTGTAGCAGAGGCCGCGCTTCTCCCGCACCTCCTGGAACAGCCGCGAGGACATGCCGCCGCCAAGCGCGCTGGCATAGATCTGCGCGGTGTACATCGACTGGTCGCGGTACCCCGGGCCTTCGAAGGCCAGCGCGAAATGCGCCTGCTCCAGGTCCTTCACCTGCCGCGCCTCGCCGCCGGTGAATGTCGCGCCCTCGGCTGTGAAGTCCGGCTTGGCCTCCATATGGCCAAACAGCTGCTCCGCCAGTTTGACCAGCGCATCGTGGTCGACGCCGCCCGCCGCCGCCAGGATCATCTGGCCCGGGCCGTAATGCTCGGCAACAAAGCCTTCCAGATCCTCGCGCGAGAACGCACGGACACGCTCCGCCGGGCCAAGGATGGTCCGGCCCAACGGCTGGCCACGGTAGCTTTCCTCCTGCAGCCAGTCAAAGATCACGTCATCCGGCGTGTCCAGCGACTGGCCGATCTCCTGCAGGATCACCCCGCGCTCAACCTCGATTTCGCGCTGGTCGAACACGGGGTTCAGCAGAATGTCCCCGATCACATCCACCGCCAGCGGCACGTCGCCCTTGAGCACACGGGCGTAATAGGCCGTCACCTCGCGCGAGGTGTAGGCGTTTATGTAACCGCCCACATCCTCGATCTCTTCGGCGATCTGCAGGGCCGTGCGGGTCTTGGTGCCCTTGAAGGCCATGTGCTCCAGGAAATGGGCGATGCCGTTCTGTTCAAGCCGCTCGTGGCGGCCGCCCGCTGTCACCCAGATCCCGACCGCCGCGGATTCCAGACCCGGCATATGCTCGGAGACGATACGGAACCCGTTGGCGAGTGTGTGCTGCTGAACTGTCAATTCGCGATGTTCTTTCTGATGTGATCCTCGAGGGCAGCCAGATCGTTGGCGATCCGGGTGACCCGTTCCGGCCTCTCATACAGGTCTGCCATGCGCGCAGGCAAGGGCGGATGAATGCCGCTGGCCTCTTCCACAGCCGCAGGGAATTTCGCCGGGTGCGCCGTGGCCAGCGTGATCATCGGCACCTCTGCGCTGCGATGCTCATTGGCGACCTTCACGCCAACCGCACCATGCGGACACAGCAGCTCGCCCGAGGCTGCCAGCTCGGACTTGATGGTCGCCAGGGTTTCCGCCTCGGAGGTGCGGCCGGAGACGTAATTTTCCGCCAGCGCCTGCATCGCGCCTTGCGACACGTCAAAACCGCCGTTCTTCAGCTCATCCATCAGCTGGGCGATGGCTTTGCTGTCCTTGCCATAGGCATAGAACAGCGCGCGCTCGAAGTTCGACGAGACCTGAATGTCCATCGAGGGAGAGATCGAGGGCTGGGTTTCGCCCTTGTAGTACCCCTGCCCCGACAGGCAGCGGTGCAAGATGTCGTTCTGGTTGGTGGCGACCACCAGCTGGTCGATCGGCAGGCCCATCTGCTTGGCGATGAAGCCCGCAAAGATGTCGCCGAAATTGCCGGTCGGCACGGTAAAGCTCACCTTGCGCTGCGGCGCACCGAGCGACACGGCGGAGGAGAAGTAATAAACCACCTGCGCCAGCACCCGCGCGATGTTGATCGAGTTCACACCCGCCAGCTTCACGCCGTCGCGGAAGTCGAAGTCGTTGAACATGTCCTTCACACGCGCCTGGCAGTCATCAAAGTCGCCATCCACGGCCAGCGCATGCACATTGGCGTCCTGCGGTGTGGTCATCTGGCGGCGCTGCACCTCAGAGACACGGCCATGCGGGTAGAGGATGAACACATCCACATTGCTGAGGCCGCGGAAGGCTTCCATGGCGGCAGAACCGGTATCGCCGGAGGTGGCGCCCGCAATGGTCACCCGGTCGCCGCGGCGCTCCAGGGCGGCCTGGAACAGCTGGCCGATCAGCTGCATGGCGAAATCCTTGAACGCCAACGTCGGGCCGTGGAACAGCTCCAGCAGGAAATGGTTCGGCGCCAGCTGCTTCAGCGGCGCACGGGCGGCGTGGCCGAAACCCTCGTAGGCGCGGGAGATGATGCCGCGGAATTCCTCGTCAGTGAAACAGTCGCCCAGGAAGGGGCGCATCACGCGGAAGGCGGTTTCCTCATACGAAAGGCCCGCCAGCGCCGCGATGTCGTCATGCGACATCTGCGGAATTTCCGCGGGCACATAGAGGCCGCCATCGCGGGCCAGGCCGGTCAGCATCGCGTCTTCAAAGGTCAGCTCGGGCGCTTGGCCCCGGGTCGAGATATATTTCATCGCCTTCAGCTCTTCAGGTTCAAGGGCGGCTGCGCCGCAGGAAGTAGATGGTCATCGCCGCCCAGATCAGGGCCAGCGAAAACCAGGTGATCGCATATTGCAAGTGGTCATTGGGAATGCCGGTGGTGGAAACCGGAACCGGACGCAGGCCTGCCTCCCCTTCCGGGCTCGCGCGCAGGACAATCATCACGGGCTCAGAGCCCAGCTGCGCGGCCATCTGTCCGGTGTCGCGGGCATACCAGATGTTGCCTGCCAGATCCGGCGCGGGCGTGTAGCTGTCGGTTTCCTGCGGCCAGTGAATGTTGCCTTCGATAGCGGCGGGGCCGGACAGGCGCGCGGCCTGCTTTTCCTTCACCGGGACAAAGCCGCGGTCGATCAGGATCCGGCGGCCGTCCTCCAAAGTGAACGGAGAAATCACACGGTAGCCGGGACCGATATCCTTGATCGAGGTGAGGACATGCAGCTCCGCCGCGCCGATCTCACCCTTCAAGCGGACCGGGCGGTATTTGTCCGTTTCCGGGTCCGGCGTTTCCGGCAGCATTTCAGCGGCCTCGCCTGCAATGCGCTCCGCGATGGTCTCCAGGATGTCTTCCTTCCAAGCCTTGCGCTGCAGCTGCCAGCTGCCCAGTCCGATCAGCACAGCCAGGCCCGCGCCGCTGATGATCAACAGGAAGATGACACGCCGCATTTCTGCCGCTCCGCTTCAAAAACTCGGGGCGCGCAAGGTGTCCCTTGCGCGCCCCGTGTGTGGCCTCATGCCTGCGGATAATCAACCGCAAACATGTAACCGTTACAAACCGCCCATTACAGGCCGCCTGTTACAGCCCGGAGGTGCCCCAGATGTAGACGGCGAAGAACAGGAACAGCCAGACGACGTCCACGAAGTGCCAGTACCAGGCAGCCGCCTCGAACCCGACGTGCTGTTCCGGGGTAAAGTCGCCGCGCATGGCACGGACCAGGCAGACGGTCAGGAAGATGGTCCCGATGATCACGTGGAAGCCGTGGAAGCCGGTGGCCATGAAGAAGTTCGAGTAGAACTCGTCGCCGCCGAACTGCCAGCCTTCGTGCAGCAGGTGAGCGTATTCATAGCCCTGCAGCGCGGTGAAGGCGATGCCCAGAACGATACCGATGGCCAGGCCCTGCACCAGCGCCTTGCGGTCGTTGTTGTGCACCAGCGCGTGGTGCGCCCAGGTCACGGCGCAGCCGGACAGCAGCAGGATCAGGGTGTTGATCAGCGGCAGGTGGAACGGGTCGACCGGCACGATGTCCGGCGCCACATACTCGGTGCCGATATAGGTCTCCATCGGGTACATGGCGTGTTTGAAGAACGACCAGAACCAGGCGAAGAAGAACATGACTTCGGACATCACGAACAGGATGAAGCCGTAGCGCAGGCCGATGCGGACAACCGGGGTGTGGTCGCCGACCTTGCTTTCGGCAACAACTTCCGACCACCAGGCGAAGGCCGAGTAGAGAACCGCGACAAAGCCGATCCAGAAGGCCCAGGCGGTCATGCCCTTCATCCAGAACACCGCGCCAACCAGCATGACGAAGGTGCCCACAGCGGCAGCCAGCGGCCAGATCGACGGCGGCAGAATGTGATAATCGTGATTTTTAGCGTGCGCCATTTAAGTGTCCCTCACCTAGCGGCCTAGTTCGTGGTTGCGCCTGCCCCGGTGTTATCCCCGGTGTCGAGAGCGGCATAGCCCTCGGGCAGATCGATTTCATGGAACGTGTACGACAGCGTGATCGTATGCACGTATTTTGCGTCCCGGTCGTCAATGATTTCCGGGTCGACGTAGAAGGTCACGGGCATCTGCACCCGCTCCCCGGGCTGAAGCACCTGCTCGGTAAAGCAGAAGCAGTCGATTTTCTCAAAGAAACCGCCGGCCTGATAAGGCGCCACGTTGTAGGACGCCTGCCCCGCAACGGGGCGGTCGGTCGGGTTGTAGGCCTCATAGAAGGCAAGACCGGTTTCGCCGAGCTTGATCTCCATCTCGCGCTGGACCGGCTTGAACTCCCACGGCATGCCGCGTTGCTTGGAGCCGTCGAAGCGGACCTTGATGGTCTGGTCCAGGACGGTGTCGGAACCCGCGCTGGCAACGCCAGTGACGCCGCCAAAGCCGGTGACACGGCAGAACCAGTCGTAGAACGGGACCGAGGCCCAGGACAGGCCGCCCATCAGGACGACAACGCCGACCAGCTGGACAACAGTCTTCTTGGGTCCCTGCAGAGCCATCAGTTCTGCTCTCCCTGTGCGTCGGGGAACTTGAAGCTGTTGGAGGTCACCTTGACCATGGTCAGCGCCATGATCAGCACCACAAAGGCCGCCAGCGAAATGCCGACCCCCTTGTTGAGGCCAGAGCGCCGCTTGTGCACGTCGTGTTCCTTGCGCAGGGCCATATTACCAGCCTCCCAGCCCGTAGGGCTTCAGCAGGGCCTCGGCCAAGATGGCGCCGAAATGCAGGAACAGGTACAGCAGCGACAGCTTGAAGAAGCTGCGCTCCACCTTGAAATTGTCCGCCTCGGAATCGTCTTCGTCGCGGCGGGTGATCTTCCAGGCGCCATGCAGGAACAGCGCGTTCATCACCAGCGCCGCGGCCAGGTAGATCGGCCCGCCGATGCCGGAGAAGGCAGTGCCGACGGCCAGAACCGCCAGCAGCACGGTGTAGAAGAGGATATGCACCCGGGTGGCGCGGCGGCCGTGGGTCACGGTCAGCATCGGCACGCCCGCGTCGTCGTAATCCGAGCGCATGAACAGTGCCAGCGCCCAGAAATGCGGCGGCGTCCACATGAAGGTCAGCAGGAACATCAGCCAGGGCTCAACCGACATGCTGCCGGTGGCCGCGATCCAGCCGATCACAGGCGGGAAGGCCCCCGCGGCACCGCCGATCACGATGTTCTGCGGCGTCGCCCGCTTAAGCCACATGGTGTAGACCACCACGTAAAAGAAAATGGTAAAGGCCAAAAACGCGCCGGCAAAGACATTGGCAGCCAGCGCCAGCATGATCACCGACAGCCCGGACAGCGCCAGGCCGAAGGCCAGCGCCTCCCCCGGTTCGATCTTGCCGGCTGGAATCGGACGGGACTTGGTGCGCTTCATCACCTTGTCGATGTCGGCATCCCACCACATGTTCAGGGCGCCGGAAGCGCCGCCGCCGATAGCAATGAACAGGATGGCGCAAAAGCCGACAACGGGGTGCACCGGTACCGGCGCAGCCAGAAGCCCCACCAGAGCGGTGAACACCACCAGCGACATGACGCGGGGTTTCAGCAGGGCGAAGTAATCGCCAAAGCTGGCCTCGTCCTCATATGCCCGGCTTGCGTTGATGCTTGCGTCGCTCATCTTGGGTCCTTTGGCGGCAACAGGTGCGCATCGCTGCGCACCCTGATCTTGTCACTGTAGCACATGGAGCGTCTTCACACCCCACCTGCGCGTATCAGTTGGAAGCCACTTGGTAGGCCTGCGGGATGCCCGCGTATTCTTCCTTGGCGCCTTCCAGCCAGGCGTCATACTCTTCCTGGGTCACGACCTTGACGGTGATCGGCATGTAGGCGTGGTCCTTGCCGCACAGCTCGGAGCACTGGCCGAAGTAGATGCCTTCCTTGCCTTCGTCGACCTTGAACCACAGCTGTGCCAAACGGCCCGGAACGCCATCCTGCTTCACGCCGAAGGCCGGGATGGTCCAGGAATGGATCACGTCGGCTGCGGTCACGTTCATCACGATGGTCTTGCCCGAGGGCACGACAACGGCGGTGTCGGTGGCCAGCAGGTACTCGTCCTCGGCATAGCCGTTTGCAGCCAGCTGGTCCTTGGGCAGCAGGAAGCTTTCGAAGCCGAATTCGTGGTCGGTGTACTCATAGCCCCAGTACCACTGGTAGCCGGTCACCTTGATGTTGATGTCGCCTTCGGGGATCTCCTGCTGGGCGAACAGCTGCGGCAGCGAGAAGGAACCGATGAACACCAGCACCAGGATCGGGATCACGGTCCATGCGATCTCGATCGGGGTGTAGTGGCTGAACTTGGCCGGGGTCGGATTGGCGCGCTTGTTGAAACGCACGATCGCCCACAGCAGCAGGCCGCCCACGAAGATGCAGATTGCGGTGATGATCACCAGGATCATGTAGTCCAGCCGCTGCAGGCCGTCCGCCAGCGAGGTTGCCGCGGGCTGGAAGTTCAGCCCGCCGTCAACCGGCTTACCAATGGTTTTCAGGCCTTCTTGCGCCATGGCTGGAAGGCTCGAAAGGCCGGCGAAAAGGCCCGAAAGCATCAAAGCGTTTTTCATGTTCTGTCCTGATCGGTTGATCGCATTGTTCCTGCGGCAGCACGAAATGCAGGGGAATCACTTGATTCCACAAAACGCACCTGCCCCGTTGTCTTTGACGCAGCTTAAAATCATATTCGGGCGTGCAGATAAAGAGGCAGCCAAGCGTCAAACCGTCGCTTTCTTGATTTAGATCAAAAAAATCTGAGGACCGTGCCATGGAAAACCCAGCCTTCCGTCCCTTTGAAACCGCGCTTCCGGAGGATGAGGCGCTGGCCGCCCTGCGCAATGCGCTGAACGGGGCCGAGGATGGCGAGATCTTTGCCGAGCGCCGCAAATCGGAGGCCCTGTCATTTGACGACGGACGGCTGCGCAGTGCCAGCTATGATGCTTCCGAAGGCTTTGGTTTGCGGGCCGTTAACGGTGATGTGGCGGGATATGCCCACTCCACCGACGTCTCCATCGCGTCGCTCAAGCGGGCGGCGGAGACCGCCAAGCTGGCGGTTGGCGAGGGCGGCGGCATCTACGCGGACCCGCCGCAGGCGACCAACAAGAAACTTTACACCGATGCCGATCCGATCAGCGCCATGCCGTTCCCGGTCAAGGTGGAGACGCTGCGCGAAATTGATGCCTATGCACGTGATCTGGATCAACGCGTGGTGCAGGTGTCCGCGTCACTGGCCGCCTCGCTGCAGGAGGTGGAGATCCTGCGGGCCGACGGGGTGCGGGTGCGCGACACCCGCCCGATGGCACGGCTGAACGTTTCGGTGATCGTCGAAAAGGACGGCCGCCGCGAAAGCGGCTCCGCTGGCGGCGGCGGGCGGCTGGGCCTCGACGGGCTGGTCGACCCCAGGCACTGGCAGGCCCAGGTGCAGGAGGCGCTGCGCATCGCCCTGGTCAATCTGGACGCGGTCCCTGCCCCGGCCGGCGAAATGGACGTGGTGCTCGGCCCCGGCTGGCCCGGCATCCTGCTGCATGAGGCGATCGGCCACGGGCTGGAGGGCGATTTCAACCGCAAGGGTTCCTCAGCCTTTGCAGGCCTGATGGGCCAGCAGATCGCAGCCAGGGGAGTCACCGTGCTGGATGACGGCACCATCCCGGACCGGCGCGGCTCCATTACGGTAGACGATGAAGGCACGCCGAGCCAGAAAACCACGCTGATCGAGGACGGCATCCTGGTCGGTTTCATGCAGGACCGTCAGAACGCGCGGCTGATGGGGGTCTCCCCCACCGGAAACGGGCGCCGCCAAAGCTACGCGCATGCGCCGATGCCGCGGATGACCAACACCTACATGCTGGGCGGCGAGGCCGATCCCGGTGATCTGGTGGCGGGCATCAAGGACGGCATTTGGGCAGTGGGCTTCGGCGGCGGCCAGGTCGACATTACCAATGGCAAGTTCGTGTTCTCCTGCACTGAGGCCTACAGGGTAAAAGACGGCAAGGTCGGCGCGCCGGTGAAGGGCGCCACCCTGATCGGCGACGGCGCCACCGCGCTCAAGCAGATTCGCGGTCTCGGCAACGACATGGCGCTGGATCCCGGCATGGGCAACTGCGGCAAGGCCGGTCAATGGGTGCCGGTCGGTGTCGGCCAGCCCTCGGTGCTGATGGGCGGGCTGACCGTGGGCGGCTCGGCCGCGTAAATTCGCAGCAAATCCGTGTGAATGCCGCAAAAAGCGGGGGATTTCCCCCGCTTTCACCGCTCTGTTTCATCCGAAACCAAACGCACAATCAATGATTGATCTTTCTTTTTTCCAATAATTTCTGAAACTTAGGGAAATTTTCGGAGCTTTGCTAAAAAACCTTTAGCCGTTCACCACCTGTTAACCCCCTCAAGGTTAATTCTGATGCTGCAAACAGGCGGAGCTGCGGATGACCGAAGAAGCACATTCTTCCACTCACCCCCCACTCCCACCCACCACGGAAGAGACCCGGTACTCCTGGCTTCGCCTTTTGCGCTCCAAACGGATCGGCCCGGTGACATTCCACCGGCTGCTCGCAGAATACGGTTCAGCGCAGAACGCGCTGGATGCGCTGCCCGAAGTGGCACGCTCCGCAGGCATCAAGGGGTATGAAATATGCCCTGCCAAAGCGGTCGACACCGAAATCAAAGCCGCAAAAGCCGCCAAAGCGCGGCTTTTGTGCTGTTCGGACCCCGAATACCCCCAACCCCTGGCCGGCCTGAAAGATGCACCGCCGGTGCTATGGGCCATCGGCGACCTGTCGGTGCTGAAGCGTCCGATGGTCTCCCTCGTCGGTGCCCGCAATGCTTCCTCGCTAGGGCTGCGCATGGCCCGCTCGCTGGCACAGAGCCTGGGCGAGGCCGGGTTTGCCGTGGTTTCGGGCATGGCCCGCGGCATCGACACGGCAGCGCATCAGGCCGCCCTGAAAACCGGCACGGTTGCGGTGCTGGCCGGGGGGGCGGATGTAATCTACCCTGCGGAAAACGCCCGGCTGGCGGCTGACATCAGTGAAACCGGCCTGCGGCTGTCGGAACAGCCGATGGGGCTGACACCGCAGGCCCGCGACTTCCCCAAGCGCAACCGGATCATCGCAGCAATGTCCAGTGCCGTGGTGGTGGTCGAGGCGGCGACCAAATCCGGCAGCCTGATCACCGCGCGGGATGCGCTGGATTACGGGCGCGAGGTGCTGGCGGTTCCCGGCCACCCGTTTGACGCCCGCAGCTCCGGCTGCAACCGGCTGATCCGCGACGGTGCCACCCTGGTCCGCGACGCGAATGACGTGCTGGAGGCCTTGCCGCCGCAGATGGCAGCTCCGGTTCCGGCGTCGGCTCCGGATGACCTGCAATCGGCCCTGGCTGCATTGCCGCCTCCACCGCCCGAACGGCGCAGCCTGGCAGACACCCTCGCGCTGCACCAGCAGATCCTTGGCAGGCTCGGCCCCTCCCCCACTTCGGAGATGCAGCTGATCCGCGATCTGGCGCTGCCGCCGCAGCAGGTGGCCCCGGCTTTGACCGATCTGGAACTGGAGGGAGCCATCCGCCGCCAGCCCGGCGGGCTGCTGACCAAGGCCTTCCCGGAGGAGGATCAAGACTGACCACGCTTGCGTCATGCGCCTGCCGGCAAGCGGAACAGGGCCTCAGCCGGGCTGTGCGGGGCACCGATCCGGCAGCCCCGATTGGTGCCTTTTCCCGCCGCGTCCATTGCGCCCGGATTGACAATCCCCCCTTGCGCCCCACATCTTGCCCCGCCATAGAACCCGCCAAAGCGGTCCGAAGAGGTATCAGAATTTATGCCAGTAGTAGTTGTCGAATCCCCGGCCAAAGCAAAAACAATCAACAAATATCTTGGCTCCGACTATACGGTTCTGGCGTCTTACGGGCATGTGCGCGACCTGCCCGCCAAGGACGGTTCGGTCGATCCCGATGACGATTTCGGCATGACCTGGGAGGTCGCCAACGATTCCCGCAAGCATGTGAAGGCCATTGCCGACGCGCTGAAAGACGACAATGCGCTGATTCTCGCCACCGACCCCGACCGCGAGGGAGAGGCGATCAGCTGGCACCTGCAGGAGGCGCTGACCAAACGGCGCTCGATCAAGAAGGACACCGCCGTCAGCCGGGTGACCTTCAACGCGATCACCAAGGAAGCGGTGACCGAGGCGATGCAGAACCCGCGCCAGGTCGACATGCCGCTGGTCGAGGCCTACCTGGCCCGCCGCGCGCTGGATTATCTGGTGGGCTTCAACCTGTCGCCGGTGCTATGGCGCAAGCTGCCGGGCGCGCGCTCGGCGGGCCGCGTGCAATCCGTCTGCCTGCGCCTGATCGTCGAGCGCGAGATGGAGATCGAGGCCTTCAACGCGCAAGAATACTGGTCGGTGCGCGCCAGCCTGGCAACGCCCCGCGGCCAGGAGTTCGAAGCCCGCCTGACCGTCATGGGCGGCGACAAGCTCGACAAATACAGCCTCAAGAACTCGACCTCTGCCGAAATGGCGGTGCAGGCGGTGGCCTCGCGCAAGCTGTCGGTGCTGTCGGTCGAGGCCAAGCCCGCGGCCCGCAACCCCTCTGCCCCCTTCATGACCTCGACGCTGCAGCAGGAAGCCAGCCGCAAGTTCGGCATGGGCGCGCGCCAGACCATGAACGCGGCCCAGCGCCTGTATGAAGCGGGTCTCATCACCTATATGCGGACCGACGGCATCGACATGGCCCCCGAGGCCGTGCAGGAAGCCCGCGCCGAGATCGAGAAGCGCTATGGCGCCGAATACGTGCCGTCCTCGCCGCGGATCTACAAGAACAAGGCGAAGAACGCCCAGGAAGCGCACGAGTGTATCCGTCCCACCGACATGAGCCGCGATGCCGCCAGCCTGAAGGTCTCGGACGACGATCAGCGTAAGCTTTATGACCTGATCTGGAAACGGACCCTGTCCTGCCAGATGGAAGGCGCCCGGCTGGAGCGCACCACCGTCGATATCGGCTCTGCCGACCAGCAGGTTGTGCTGCGCGCAACCGGCCAGGTCGTGCTGTTTGACGGCTTCATGCGGGTTTATGAGGAAGGCCGCGACGATGTGGCGGATGAGGACGACAAGCGCCTACCGCAGATCATGCAGGGAGAGGCGCTGAAATTCGCATCCTCCTTGGCGGCACAGGCGGACAAGGCGGGCAAGGACGCGTCGGTTCTTTCCGAGGACGGCGCCGTGTTGGCGCTGCAGCACCACACCCAGCCTCCGCCGCGCTATACCGAGGCGACCCTGGTCAAGCGGATGGAAGAGCTGGGCATCGGCCGCCCCTCGACCTATGCATCTGTAATTACCACGATCCAGGACCGCGAATACGTCCGCAAGGAAAAGAACCGCCTGTTCCCGGAGGACAAGGGCCGGATCGTCACCATCTTCCTGCTGAACTTCTTCCGCAAATACGTCGGTTATGAGTTCACCGCCGATCTGGAGGAAGAACTGGACGACGTGAGCGCAGGTGCCCGCAACTACAAGGATCTGCTGGGCAAGTTCTGGCGCGACTTCTCTGCCGCCATTGCCGAGACCTCCGATCTGCGGATCACCGAGGTGCTGGACGTGCTGGACGACGCCCTTGCGCCTCAGCTCTACCCGCCGCGCGAGGATGGCACCGATCCGCGCACCTGCCCGAAGTGCGGCGCAGGCCAGCTGCATCTCAAGACCTCGCGCACCGGCGGTTTTGTCGGCTGCGGCAATTATCCCGAATGCAATTACACCCGCCCGATTTCCGGTGAAGGCGCCGAAGGCTATGAGCGTATTCTGGGCGAGGACGACGGCGACGAGATCCACCTGAAATCCGGCCGCTTCGGGCCTTATGTCCAGCGCGGTGAAGCCACCCCCGAGAACAAGAAGCCGCCGCGCTCGTCGCTGCCCAAGCAGGGCAAGGACTTCCTGCCCGGCTGGGGACCGAATGAGATTACCCTGGAGCAGGCGCTGACCCTCTTGACCCTGCCGCGTGAAATCGGCCAGCACCCGGACGGCGGGGCCATCCAGTCTAACCTGGGACGGTTCGGACCCTATATCGCGCACCAGCTGCCCGACGAGGAAAAGCCCGTCTACGTGAACCTCAAGGAAACCCTGGACGTCTTCGAGATCGGCATGAACCGGGCGGTGGAGATGCTGGCGGAGAAGCGCGCCAATCCGGGCCGCCGCGGCAGCCGGGCCGCCGCCAAGCCGCTGAAGGAGCTGGGCGAACACCCGGAGAGCGGCGGCGCCATCAATATCATGGACGGGCGTTACGGGCCTTATGTCAAATGGGAAAAGGTGAACGCCACCCTGCCCAAGGACGTGGAACCCAAGGACGTGACCATGGAGATGGCGATGCAGCTGATTGCCGAGAAATCTTCCAAAGGTGGCAAGAAGAAAGCCGCGGCGAAAAAGCCCGCAGCCAAGAAAAAGGCCGCGCCGAAGAAAGCTGCCGCCAAGGAGTGACCGCAGGCGGGGTGCTCCCGCCGACTCCGGGCGCATTGAAATGCGCCCTCCCCGTTGGGCCCGGCGCCGCTAGCGCGGCGCGAGCCGCTCATCAGCCCCTTTGCGGGCTGCAGCGGTTCAAGGGCGGCGTAGCCGCCACGCGAGCGGCTTGCCCTTGACGCGGTGCAGAACAGGTTCACATTGGCAGATGCCGTTGAATGGCATGGCTGCCCGCAAACGGCTTCTCAGCCAATCCCCCTTGCGCCGCGCAGCGGCGCCACGCCCAAGCCTGACTGCACAGCTGCCGAAGGCTGGGCGCAGGTAAGGCGCGGGAGCCCGTCCCCGGTCCCGGGCCGCTCCGTAGAAATACGCAGTTTCCTCCGTATCGTTGACTCGCGCCCTCCCCGGCGTCAGAACCACAGTCAAACGGTAGTTGTTGGGAGAACTCCATGAAAAAGGTTTACGCCAACGCCGCCGAAGCGCTCGACGGGCTGCTTCATGACGGCATGCTGATCGCCGCGGGGGGCTTCGGCCTCTGCGGCATCCCCGAACTGCTTCTGCAGGCAATCAAGGACGCGGGCACCAAGGACCTGACGTTTGCCTCCAACAATGCCGGCGTCGACGACTTCGGTATCGGCATCCTGCTGCAGACCAAGCAGGTGAAGAAAATGATCTCTTCCTACGTGGGCGAGAACGCGGAATTCATGCGCCAGTACCTGTCGGGTGAGCTGGAGCTGGAATTCAACCCCCAAGGCACCCTGGCCGAGCGCATGCGCGCCGGCGGCTGCGGCATCCCGGGCTTCTACACCAAGACCGGCGTCGGCACCGTGATTGCCGAAGGCAAGGAACACAAGGATTTCAACGGCGAGACCTACATTCTGGAGGAAGGCATCTTTGCCGATCTCTCCATCGTGAAGGCCTGGAAGGCAGATGACACCGGCAACCTGATCTTCCGCAAGACCGCGCGCAACTTCAACCCGCCCGCCGCCATGTGCGGCAAGATCTGCGTGGCGGAAGTGGAGGAAATCGTGCCCCGCGGCGAGCTGGACCCCGACCAGATCCACCTGCCCGGCATCTACGTGCACCGCCTGATCCAGGGCGAGCACGAGAAGCGCATCGAGCAGCGCACCACCCGCAAGCGTGAGGAGGCTTGAACCATGGCTTGGGACCGCAACCAAATGGCCGAGCGCGCCGCGCAGGAGCTGGAAGACGGCATGTATGTGAACCTCGGCATCGGGATTCCGACGCTGGTGGCGAACTACGTGGGCGACAAGGACATCACCCTGCAGTCGGAGAACGGCATGCTGGGCATGGGCCCCTTCCCCTATGAGGGCGAAGAGGATCCGGACCTGATCAACGCGGGCAAGCAGACCATCACCGAGCTGGCGCGCACCTCATACTTCGACAGCGCGACCTCCTTCGGCATGATCCGCGGCGGCAAGATCGCGGCGGCGATCCTGGGCGCGATGGAGGTGGCTGAAAACGGCGACCTGGCGAACTGGATGATCCCCGGCAAGCTGGTCAAGGGCATGGGCGGCGCCATGGACCTGGTGGCAGGCGTCGGCCGCGTGATCGTGGTGATGGACCACACCAACAAACATGGCGACAGCAAGGTGCTGAAGGAATGCACCCTGCCGCTGACCGGCAAGGGCGTGGTTGACCGCATCATCACCAACCTGGGTGTGCTGGACGTCGTGGAGGGCGGCCTGAAGATTGTTGCGCTGGCCGATGGCGTCAGCGAGGACGAGCTGCGCAGCGCGACCGAGGCGACCATCGTCGGGTAATACCCGAACCGGACTGGCATTATACGGGGGCCCGCCTCAACCAGGCGGGCCTTTTGCCGTTCAGCGCCTTGCGCCTGGGCCGGGCCGGGCGCGGGGCCGCATTGTGTGCCATACCGCCCCTTCCGGCGGATTGACGATCTCCCACATGTACACCCGCTTGTTATACCAGTTGACGATCTTTTCTTCGCCGTTCTCGAACACCACCACGCAATAGCTGCCGTCTGCCGGATCGCAGCTGTCCCGGCCCAGCCAGGTCACGATAACCGGATCTGCCAGGTGCCTTTTGAACAGCACCGCCGCCTTGCTCATATTGCCGGAGGCATAAAGCCCGCCTGCAAACAGTGCCGCCGCCAGCAGGATGAACCCCGCGCCGGAGAAATTCCGGAACGGGTTGGACCTGGCCACAGCCGGCGCGAGGGCAACAAAAACAAGCCGCCCGAAAAGACCGATCATTGCAATTGAGCCGATCAGGGCGGCATTGCCCGCCAGCCCCTGTGCACCCGCGACCGCCGCCCACGGATCAACACTTAAATTCAATACCTGCCTCCAATGAATTGATGTCTGAAAATACGCCTCAGAAATCAGCCCATTCAGGCAAAGCGGGGGGCGTTCGCAACCCTTAATTGCAATTTTCTAAAAATACGCAACGTAAGGCGCCCACTGGCGGCGGTGCTAGTTCCGCATCTGGAAGACGCAGCCATCGGACAGGAGCAGAGGCGGTGTCTTGCACATGCCGCGCGCCACCCGGTAGGCGGCCAGCACCTTGGGTACGTAGTCCCGGGTCTCGGCAAAGGGCGGCACTCCCTTATGGGCGCGGACAGCCCCCTCGCCGGCGTTATAGCCCGCCAGCACCAGAATGGGGTCGCCGCCGAACTCGCCCATCAGCCAGTTGAGATACTTAACCCCGCCGGCAATGTTCTGCTTTGCCTCCAACGCGTCTGTCACTCCGAACCGGGCGGCAGTATCCGGCATTAGCTGCATCAGCCCCTGCGCCCCTGCCGGGCTGACAGCATCGGCTTTGCCGGCCGATTCCACCGCAATCACCGCCAGGACCAGGGCCGGCGAGACCTCGGTGCCAACGCTTTCGGTAAGGATCTGCACTCCGCGCTCTTGCACGATGTCCTGCATCAGCTGCAGCCTCGGTGCCCCCAGCCCTTTTGCCCCGCTCAGCGCTTGCATTGCATCATCAAGGCGCCCTGGGCCCGCGCCCTCAATACCAGGAGCAACTTTGTCCCAGAACCAGCCGTAGCGCCCGCGGGGCACCTCCTCGGCACTGGCGGACGCGGCTGGCACGGCTGGCGCTGGCGCCTCTTCCAGTTCCGGCTCAATCTGAATGGTAATGCGTTTGCCTGTGCCGGGCGCCGGAGGCTTGATGCGCTTTGCCTCAAACTGCGGAAACGGCCGGGGCTGCGCCTCCTGCCCCGCTGCAGCCAGCGGCAATGCACAAGCTGCCAGCGCCAAGACTGCTTTGCGGAAAGACATTGCCTTGCCTGCCTGTGGTTTCTGTTTGCCCCAGACTGAAAAACTTGGCCCCCAATATCCAGCATTCCCGCCCCGGAATCTGGCGTAACCGCCTTATTTGCCCCGGACTGGCGCCAAAATACCACTGAAGGCGGCTTGATAACAAAAAATTAATACTGCGTTTTCTGCGCCTTATACGGAATATTGCCGAAAAGTAAAAATTGGGCGCTGTTTTCCGGAATTCAGCCCAAATCCTGCCACGCTGCACTGGCTATATGTACTCATCCAAGCCGGACAGTGGTCAAGCAGGTGAGAGAGCAGACCCTGGCGAGAAGGCGGGATGTTGCAAATTCTGAGATCCTTTGGAGGGACCAAACCATGATCAAATTCTTCAAAAACTTCCGCAAAGACGAATCCGGCGCGGTGACCGTTGACTGGGTTGTTCTGACCGCAGCCGTGTGTGCTCTGGCCGGCGTCGTGTACACCGCGATCGAATCCAACTCCTCCAGCCTGGCCGCTGATACCGGCGCTTACATCGCCGCATCCTCGCCGGGCACCGCCGGTGTTAGCGGCGGCAGCACCCCGTAAGCATAAGTCAGCGACTGTGACTTATACAGTCTGAATGAGCGGGGGCCGCGTCCTGAAACCGGGACGCGGCCTTCATGCTGAAATCTTAGCGACAAAGGGTTCCGTGATGCCGTTGTTAAAGAGATTCCGCACAAGCGAGGATGGCGCCGTAACCGTCGACTGGGTGGTTCTGACCGCTGTTGTCGTCGGCCTCGTCGCTGCAGGCACCCTAGCCGTCACAGACGGAACCGGGGACCTGGCCGAACGGGTTGGCAGCTACCTTGCTTCGATCACCGTCGGATAATCCCGCCGCGCTGCAGCGCCCTGCATAGCAGGAATACCCGCCGCGGCGCCTAGTATGTATCTGCCCGCCAAAGCCCCCGTGCGGATGCGGCTGGCAGCCATGGAGGTAACACAATGCGTGCAGTTTTTGGACTTGTGCTGATTGTCGGTGTCGCCCTTGCTGGCGGTGCCGTCTTGATGGCCAAGAATTATATTTCAGCCTACCAGGATGAACTGGCGCGCGAACGCGCCGCCCGTGCAGAGGCCGTGCCGACGGTGGAAGTGTACGTCGCCACCAAGGCGCTGAAATACGGCGAGCGTCTCACCAAGGATGCGGTGCGTGCCGTGCGCTGGCCGGAAAATGCCATTCCCGAAGGCGCATTCACCTCTGCCGATGAACTGTTCCCACCGCACGCCGGCGACAAGCTTCGTGTTGTGCTGCGCGCAATGGAAACAAATGAAGCTCTCATGGCGGTCAAGCTTACCGCCCCCGGCGAGGATGCCGGCATCACTTCGCGACTTCAGCGCGGGATGCGCGCCTTTGCAATCAAGGTCGACGTCTCTTCCGGTGTTTCCGGGTTTCTGCGGCCCGGCGACAAGGTGGATGTCTACTGGACCGGCATGATGCCGGGTGCCGGCGGCACGAGCGGAGAAGCGACCCGGCTGATTGATACCAACGTTGAATTGGTGGCGGTGGATCAAAGCGCTGGCGGCGATATCAATGGAGCCATCATCGCACGCACCGTCACCGTGGCAGTGCGCCCTGAGCAGGTCGCCGCCCTGGCCCAGGCGCAAAGCACCGGGCGGCTGTCACTGGCTCTGGTCGGCGCCGGCGACGACACCATCGCCTCCTTCGTCGAAGTGGACCAGCGCAAGCTGCTTGGCCTGGGCGCCCTGGAAGCGCCTCAGGAGGTGGAAAAGGAAAAAGTCTGTACAATTCGCACCCGCCGCGGCGCCGAAGTTGTGACAATTCCGATCCCCTGCACAAACTAGATTTTCCATTCCAGCACAGCCTGTTACCTGGATCAGCCGCACCTTCAAAACGAAGGGCGGCTGATTTGCGTGTTGCCAAGGCCCCACAATTGCAGCGCTCCAGGAACAGCTCCGAAGCCATTGATTCTTGCAATAATTCGGGAACTGCACCACAGTGCGGACAAGAGCGGGCAAAAAGACCCGGGTATTGAGGCGTGATCGGAAAGGCAGGTCACATGGCAATTCGACGGTTCGTGGCGGCGGCCCTGGTGGGGCTCTCGCTTTTTAGCATACCGAATGCTGATGGGGCATCGGCACAATCTTTGCGGGTGGTGAAAAAGGGCACAGCGGCGACGCTGGATGTGCCCATGAACCGCGCTGTGGTGGTGGAGAGCGAAACACCTTTTGCGGAGCTCAGCATCGCCAATCCCAGCATAGCGGATATTTCATCCCTGTCCGACCGCACCATCTACGTGTTGGGCAAATCGCCGGGTCTGACCACGCTGACGCTGCTCGACGGCTCCGGCCGGCTGATCACCAACGTTGATGTCCGGGTTGCCGCTGATGTCACCGAATTCAAGCAGCGCCTGCGCCAGATCCTGCCCAATGAGAAAATCGAAGTGCGCACCGCCAATGACGGTATCGTGCTGTCCGGCACCGTCTCCAGCTCCGCCAGGCTGCAACGGGCCTTGGACCTGGCAGAGCGCTACGCGCCGGAGCGGGTCAGCAACCTGATGTCGGTCGGCGGCGTGCAGCAGGTGATGCTCAAGGTCCGCTTTGCCGAAATGCAGCGCTCGGTCTCGAAATCGCTGAGCGCCTCGCTGGGCTTCAACGGCGGAACCGGCAACGGCCGCACCGGCGGCTACAATACACTGAACACCTCTGGCTCGCTGGCCAACTCGCTGGCCGGCAACATCCCCGCCGCCAACGAGAACACCGGCGCCTTCCTGTTTGGCTTCAACGCAGGCTCCGTCCAGGTCAGCCTGCTGCTGGAAGCGCTGGAGCAGAAAGGCGTCGTCCGCACCCTGGCCGAACCCAACCTGTCTGCCCTCTCTGGGCAAGAGGCCAAATTCCTGGCCGGCGGCGAATACCCGGTGCCGGTGGCGCAGGAAGATGGCGTGATCACCATCGAATTCAAGCCTTTCGGGATCGAGCTGAACTTCATCCCGCGGGTGGTCGACGGCGATCTGATCAATCTGGAACTGAACGCTGCGGTGTCGGCCATTGACCCGTCCAACTCGCTGGAGCTGAGCGGCCTGACCATTGACGCCTTCACTCGCCGCGAGACCTCCACCACCGTGGAAATGCGTGACGGCGAAAGCTTTGCCATTGCCGGCCTGATCCGCGACGAGTTCCTCGACAATTCCTCGCAGCTGCCCTGGCTGGGCGATGTGCCGGTGCTGGGTGCGCTGTTCCGCAGCGCTGACTATCAGCGCGAGCAGACGGAACTGGTGATCATCATCAGCGCCCATCTCGTCACCCCGACCCGCGGCGAAGCGCTGACCCTGCCCACCGACAGGGTGGCACCGCCCAGCGAGAAGGACCTGTTCCTGTTCGGGCGCACGTCCCGCACAAAGAACGGCCCCGCAGCTGAGGTGGCCAAGCAGGATTTCAACGGCTCGTACGGCTACGTGCTGGACTGATAGGAGTGGCACAGATGATCAGAACCGCTGCAATTCTTGGCCTTGTCCTGACCGCGGCTGCCTGCGAGCACGAGGCGGGTAGTGAACTGAACCGCAGGGGCAATTTTGGCGATGCCACTTTTAATAACGCCGCAGTAATGAGCGGCGAGCGCAGCTTTGCCATCCAGCTGGCGAGCCGGTTTGCCAAGGAAGTGCCCACAACAATCAACTTCGACTTCGACAGCGCACGTCTGGATCAGACAGCCCGCACAGTGCTGGATCAGCAGGCGCACTGGATCAGGCAGTTCCCCGAGGTGCGGTTCCGTGTCTTTGGCCACACCGACGCTGTCGGCAGCAATGCCTACAACAAAGCCCTCGGCATGCGCCGTGCCCGCGCGGCGGTGAACTATCTGGTGTCGCGCGGCATCAGCCGCAGCCGCCTGGAGGCCGTGATCTCTCATGGCGAAACACAGCCGCTGATCCCGACACCGGAACGCGAGCGCCGCAACCGCCGTACTGTCACAGAGGTAAGCGGCTTCCTGAAGCGCCACCCGACGGTGCTGGACGGGAAGTACGCCAAGATCATTTATCGCGAATATCTGGAAAGCGCGGTGCCGGCCACCACTCTGACCGAGCAGAAATCGCTGGAGCGCACTCTGGACTAAGCCGCAGCCGCATACAGCGGTTACGAAGTAGTAACAATTCCCCATATTTGGGGATTTTTGGCCCCAATATCGCCTAGATTGCCACCGACATTGTTTCCAAGAGGCGGACTGTGCCCATGGCCCGGTCCGCCCAAGTGAACAAGGATGATGGCGATGAGCAGCGGTATGCCGCAAACAGAAACACCTGCGATTGTTGCCTGCACGATCAGCCGCGACGTGCAGAATTTCGACCTTCTGATCGAAGACATGGAAGCCGCGCTGGGCGAGGCCTGGGGCGATCTGGGTTTTGCCGAGGCGCTGGCCTTCTTCAGCCAGGCCGAGTCGGAACCGTTGCAGTTTGTGGCCCTGGCCATCGACAGCGCCGACGAAGACGACCTGCCGCTGATGGGTGAAGTCATCACCCAGGCCAAGGCCCGGGGCATCAAGGTTATTCTGATCGCCGAAGATGTGACCCCGGCAGCGCTGCATACGCTGCTGCGCCAGGGCGCGGATGAATTCGTCCCCTACCCGCTTCCGGAGCAGGAACTGCAGGCAGCGATCGAACGCTTGCAGGCCCCCGCCCCCGCAGCACCGCAGAACACGCACCAGCTGCAATCCGGCAGCCAGCGCGAAGGCGCAGTTATCGTCTGCCACGGGCTCGCCGGCGGCACCGGCTCCACCAACATGGCAGTCAACCTCGCCTGGGAGCTTGCGGCGCTCAGCGAACGGGAAGAGCCCAGCGTCTGCCTGCTGGATCTGGACTTGCAGTCCGGGTCGGTCGCGACCTACCTCGACCTGCCCCGCCGCGAGGTGGTGATGGAAATGCTCAGCGAATCCGAGAACATGGACGAAGACCTGTTTGGCCAGGCTTTGCTGCCCTTCCAGGAAAAGCTGCAGGTCCTTACCGCGCCGTCAGAGATGGTGCCGCTGGACCTGCTGTCCCCCGAAGACATTTCCAGGGTGATCGGGCTGGCCCGCAGCCACTTCGACTTCGTGGTCATCGACATGCCGCATACGCTGGTGCAATGGACCGAGACCGTGCTGAACATGGCGCATGTCTATTTCGCGCTGATCGAACTGGACATGCGGTCCGCTCAGAACGCGCTGCGGCTGAAGCGGGCGCTGCAGTCCGAGGATCTGCCGTTCGAAAAGCTGCGCTTTGCGCTGAACCGGGCCCCGAAGTTCACCGATCTGACCGGCAAGAGCCGCGTCAAGCGGATGGCGGAATCGCTGGGCATCTCGATCGACCTGCAATTGCCCGATGGCGGCAAGCAGATCCTGCAGAGCTGCGACCACGGCCTGCCGCTGGCCGTGTCGGCCGCGAAGAATCCCTTGCGCAAGGAAATCGCCAAGCTTGCAGCCTCGCTGCACGAACTGGGCCGCAGAGAAGCAGAAGCCGCCTGAGCGGTTTGAATTGGGGGTGAGTTGATGTTTTCCAAGTACAAGAAACAGGCCGCGAAGCCGGTTGCTCCAGCACCGGAACCGGCAGCCGCCGCACCGGCCGCGGCTGCCAAACCCGCCGTCAGCCTGCGGCGCCCGGTCCAGCGCAAGCCCGCCGAGGCGCAGCCTGCGGACAAGGAGCGCAAGCGCAAGGAGCGGCTCAGCGAAATCAAGATCCAGCTGCACCGCGAGCTTCTTGAGAACCTGAACCTTGCCGCCCTGGAACGCGCGGGCGAGGCCGAATTGCGCTCCGAGATCGCCAATATCGCGACGGAGATCCTGGCTGAAAAGAGCATTGTCCTGAACCGCGAGGACCGGCAGCAGCTGAACAAGGAGCTGTATGACGAAGTCACCGGCCTCGGACCGCTGGAAACCCTGCTGCAGGACGAGACGGTCAGCGATATCCTGGTCAATGGCCCGCATCAGGTCTTTGTCGAGCGCAGCGGCAAGCTGCAGCTCTCCGACATCACGTTCAAGGATGAGAAGCACCTGATGCGGATCATCGACAAGATCGTCTCTGCCGTGGGACGCCGGGTCGATGAATCCAACCCCTATGTGGACGCCCGCCTTGCTGACGGCTCGCGCTTCAATGCGATGGTGCCACCGATTGCGGTGGACGGCTCTCTGGTCTCGATCCGGAAGTTCAAGAAAGACAAGCTGGGTATCGACGACCTGGTGGAGTTCGGCGCCTTTACCGAGGAAATGGCCGCCTATCTGCAGGCCGCAGTGTCCACCCGCCTCAACGTGATCGTCTCCGGCGGTACCGGTTCCGGTAAAACCACCACTTTGAACGCGCTGTCGTCCTTCATCGACAACGCCGAGCGCATCCTGACGATCGAGGACACCGCGGAGCTTCAGTTGCAGCAGACCCATGTGGGCCGGATGGAAAGCCGCCCCCCCAACGTCGAGGGCAAAGGCGAGGTCAGCCCCCGCGACTGTCTGAAGAACGCCCTGCGGATGCGCCCCGACCGCATCATCGTCGGCGAGACCCGCGGTGAGGAAGTGATCGACATGCTGCAGGCCATGAACACCGGCCACGACGGCTCGATGACCACCATCCACGCCAACTCCGCCCGCGACGGCATCTCGCGCTTGGAAAACATGATCGCCATGGCGGGCATCGAAATGCCGATCAAGGCGGTGCGCAGCCAGATCGCCTCGGCGGTGAACCTGATCGTGCAGGCCTCCCGCCTGCAGGACGGCTCCCGCCGCATGACCTCGATCACCGAGGTCACAGGCATGGAGGGCGACGTGATCTCAATGCAGGAAATCTTCCGCTTTCAGCGGGTCGGCCTGACCCCGGACAACAAGATCATCGGCCATTTCACCGCCACCGGTGTGCGCAGCCACTTCTCCGAGCGCTTCCGCCTCTGGGGCTATGACCTGCCGCCGTCGATCTACGAACCCACCGTGATGGAGCCGCGCTAATGGAACTGAGTGCAGAACCGCTTATCTATGGTGCGATTTTCTTTGGGGTTCTGGCCCTGATTGAAGGCCTGTACCTGTTCGTTTTCGGCAAATCCATCAGCCTCAACAGCAAGGTGAACCGCCGGCTGGAGATGATGGAGAAGGGCAGCAACCGCCAGCAAGTGCTGGAACAGCTGCGCAAGGAACTGGGCCAGCACACCAAGTCGCAGTCAATTCCCCTGTATTCCCTGCTGTCGGAACGGGCGCAGAAGGCCGCCATCGCCTTCTCCCCCAAACAGCTGATTCTGATTATGGCCGGTCTTGCCGCCATTGCCTTTATCGGGCTTAGCATCGGCACATCGACGCCGCTGCCGGTCCGCGTACTGGGCTCCGTTATCATCGGCGTCGGCGCGGTGTTCTTCTGGGTCAACAAAAAAGCCTCCAAACGGATGATGATGATCGAAGAACAGCTGCCTGACGCGGTGGAACTGATGGTGCGCTCTCTGCGCGTTGGCCACCCCTTTACCGCTGCCGTTCAGATTGTCGCCAATGAGGTCGAGGACCCGCTGGCAACCGAATTCGGCATCATCGCCGACGAGTGCGCCTATGGCCGCGATGTGGGCGAAGCGCTCAAGGAGATGGCGGAGCGGCTGGATATGCAGGACATGCGTTTCCTCGCAGTGGCTGTGACCATCCAGCAGCAGTCGGGCGGCAACTTGGCCGAGGTTCTGGCCGGCCTGGCCAAGGTGATCCGCGCCCGCTTCCGCCTGTTCCGCCGGGTCAAGGCCATTACCGCCGAAGCGCAATGGTCAGGAAAATTCCTGTCCGGCTTCCCGCTGTTCTGCCTGGTCGCGATCCTCCTCAAAGACCCCAACTATTACGACAACGTGCTGGACCATCCCTGGTTCATCCCCGCCTGTTTCGCCGTGGGCCTGATGCTGACTGCCAACCTGTTCGTCATGCGGATGCTGACCAACATCAAAGTCTAAGGAGTGGACCGTGGATTTTGTTACCGGAATAAACGATTTCCTGACGTCTCAATTCGGTGAGCTCGGCCCGCTCCTGGCGCTTGGCATTGCCGGATTGTTCATGATCCTGCTGGCAATTCCGCTGCTGATGAACCAGCGCGAGGACCCGCTGAAAAAGCTGCAAAAGAACATCAGGCCTGACACCCGGGAAACCCCGAAAAAGGAGCGCCTGCGCCAGTCCAGCCGCAACGAACAGCTGCAGAAGTTCGCGAATTTTCTGGAACCGCAGGACGCGGAAGAGCTGTCGGCAATGGAACTGAAGCTGCGCCAGGCGGGCTATCACTCCAAGGATTCAGTACGGCTGTTCCATTTTGCCCAGTTCGCTCTTGGCATTCTGGGCCTTCTGGGCGGGTTGTTCTTTGTCTACGTGCTGAACGCGGACATCGACTATGACAGCCAGCAAATGGCAATCCGCATTATTGGTCCGGGCGCCGCAGGCTACATGCTTCCGAAATACTGGATCACCCGCCGGATCGAGGAGCGCAAGCAAAAGCTCACCGAAGGCTTCCCCGATGCGCTGGACATGATGCTGGTCTGCGTCGAGGCAGGCCAGTCGCTGGACCAGGCAATTGTCCGCGTGGCCAAGGAGCTCCATGCCTCCTTCCCAGATTTGGCTTCTGAATTCGAGATGGTCGCCTATGAAATGAAAGCAGGTAAGGAAAAGGACAAGGTGCTGCGCGACATGGCGACCCGCTGCGGTGTGCAGGACATCTCCTCCTTCGTGACTGTGATGATTCAATCCGCCAGCTTCGGCACCTCGATCGCCGACGCGCTGCGGGTTTATGCCGCCGAAATGCGTGACAAGCGGGTAATGCGCGCCGAAGAGGCCGCAAACAAGTTGCCGGTGAAGATGACACTTGCCACAATGGGGCTGACAGTTCCGCCGTTGCTGATCATTCTTGTTGGTCCGTCGGTGCAGGGCGTCATGAATATGGGCAACTCAGGACCCCAGTAATGGCCAAGACGCATCGGGCACCCCGCGCCCGCCTGCTGCAGATGACAGCTGCCGCCAGCGCCCTCGCGCTGGCGGCAGCATGTGCGCCAAGCGGTTTGAAACAGGACAAGGGCAGTCCCTGGGCCCCTGGCGAGGATCACCGCCAGCAGGCCGAAGACAGCCTGGTTGTCGGCCACAGGCTGATGGCCGCAGGCGAGCATGAGCTGGCGCTGGAGGCCTTCACCCGGGCTGCGCTGGACCACGGCCTGACGGCTGAGGTGCTGTCGGGAATGGGCAGCGCCAAACTCGGCCTCAGGCGGCTGGGCCAGGCTGAGGAACTGCTGCGCCGGGCGGTGGACGCCGATCCGGCCTGGCCGGAACCGATGAACAACCTGGGCGTGGCGCTGATGGAACGCGGCAAAACCGCCGAAGCGGTTCAGGTGCTCCAGCGCGCCTATGCGCTTGACAATGGCGAAAGTGACGCAATCCGCGATAATTTGCGCCTGGCCCTCGCAAAACTTGAAAATCCTGCGCATAGTGAGCCTCAACAAGAAGACTACAAACTGGTGCGGCAGGGCGGCGGCAGCTACCTGATTCGCCAGGCACCATGACAGAGGCAGAGCAGTAAAAGGGACGCACCAATGCGCCAGCAGTTTTTCCTATTCGCTTCTCTGGCAGGGGCGCTGGTCCTGTCGGCCTGCGCAGAGAAAGACGACACCGTCGAACGGGCCTTTCAGGAAGTGAATGTCATCGACGAGAGCAACCTCAACGATGTCATGCTGTCCGTGGCCGACCCGAATGAGGCGGTTGCGCATTTCCAGCGGACGATCAAGAACAGCCCGGACCGGATCGAATTGCACCGCGGCCTGGCGCACTCCCTGATCCGCGCCAAACGCAACACCGAAGGCACCGCTGCCTGGAAGAAAGTTGTGTCGATGAAAGGCGCAACCAGCGAGGACCGTGTCCAGCTGGCAGGTGCTCTGGTGCGCAGCGGCGAATGGGAAGCAGCCAAGACACAGCTGGATCAGGTCCCTCCCACCCATGAAACCTACGAGCGCTACCGGCTGGAGGCCGTGGTGGCTGACGCCGGCAAGGACTGGAAACGCGCTGACAGCTTTTATGAGATCGCCGTAGGGCTGACCACCCGTCCGGCCAAGGTGATGAACAACTGGGGCTATTCCAAGCTGACCCGCGGCGATTTCGCCGGTGCCGAGCGCCTGTTCGGCGAGGCGATCCGGCAGGACCAGACCCTGTTCACCGCCAAGAACAACCTCGTCCTGGCCCGCGGCGCGCAGCGCAACTACACCCTGCCGGTTATCCCGCTTGAACAGACTGAGCGCGCCTTGCTGCTGCACACGCTGGCACTGTCGGCGATCAAACAGGGTGACGTGAAGACCGGCGAGGGCCTGCTGCGCGAAGCCATCGAAACCCATCCGCAGCACTTCGAAGAAGCCTCGCGGTCTCTGGCAGCGCTGGAAAACGGCTGACCGATGCAATTCCCGGCCTATGCAGCCCAGTGGTTCCTGCCTTTTGTGCTGCCGCTTTGCTATACCGTGGCGCTGACTGATCTGCGCGGGATGCGCATCCCCAACTGGGCCGTTGATCTGCTGGCGGTGATCTATGTCGTCCTCGGGGCGCTGGTGATGCCAAGCTGGGCAGATTACGGCTGGCACCTGCTGCATCTTCCGGTCGGCATCGGTCTCGGATTCCTGTTCTACTCTGCCGGGGCGGTCGGTGCAGGCGACGCCAAGTTCGCTGGCGCCGCCGCGCCGTTCTTCGCCCTTGGCGACCTGCGGCTCCTGATGATCATCTTTGCCGCAACCCTGCTGGCCGGATTTGCCGCCCACCGGATCGCCAAGCACACGCCCCTGCGGCAACTGGCCCCGCAGTGGCAAAGCTGGGAAACCGGCAAGAGCTTTCCCATGGGCCTGTGCCTGGGCGCCACCCTGGCGCTTTACTTGGGCCTGGCAGCGATGTTCGGCAGCTGAGGAAGCCGGCGCGGCGGCGCTGGTTGCTTAGACCTGTGCCGGTTTTCCTGCCTCCTCCGCGGAAATGCTGCAGCTCTGCCCCGCTGTTGCCACAGTCCTGAATAGTCTGTTTCCAGAACCGCCCCGTGCGCCGGGGCCAGATGTGGATTTCAGGGACAGGCACCGCCATGAACATGCAAAACCTCACCGTTGTGGCCCCTCCCGCCCCCAAGGGGCTGGAACAGATGCAACTGCCGCTGGTGATGATGCGGGATATTCTGCTCAAGACCATTTTCCGCAAGAACGTGGAAAATGTGACCGAGATCGCCGAAGCCATCTGCCTGCCCTCTTCTGTCACCCAGGAGCTTGTGGACATGGCCCGCGAGCAGCGGCTGCTGGAAGCCACCGGCACGCTGAACGCCAACAGCGGCAATGAGATGGGCTACCAGCTGACCGACGCGGGCAAGTCACGCGCTCAGGACGCGCTCAGTCAGTCCGAATACTTCGGCGCCATGCCGGTGCCGCTGACGGTCTACCGCGAGCAGGTCAAGCGCCAGTCGATCCGCAACATTCAGGTGACCCGCGACCAGCTGACCAACGCCATGGGGCATCTGGTGCTGCCGGACAGCCTGCTGGACCATCTTGGTCCCGCCGTCAGCGCCGGCCGCTCAATCCTGATGTACGGCCCGCCGGGCAATGGTAAGTCCTCGATCTCCAACGGCATCCGCGATGCGCTGGGGGATCACGTCTATGTGCCGCGCGCCATTGAATATTCCGGCCAGGTGATCACGGTCTTCGACCCGATCGTGCACACCGAGGTCGAGCAGGAGCCGGAAGACCCCAACGCCCTGCGCCGCCGCCGCCGCTTTGACGAACGCTACGTGATGTGCGAGCGCCCGACCGTGATCACCGGCGGCGAGCTGTCGCTGGACATGCTGGATCTGGTCTACAACCCCACGGCGCGCACGTATCAGGCGCCGCTGCAGCTGAAATCCACCGGCGGCATCTTCATCGTCGACGACCTTGGCCGTCAGGCAGAGCCGCCGCAGTCCCTGGTCAACCGCTGGATTGTTCCGCTGGAAGAAAGCAAGGACATCCTGGCGCTGCAATCGGGCGAAAAATTCGAGGTGCCCTTTGACACGCTGGTGATCTTCTCCACTAACTTCCACCCGAATGAGATCTTCGACCAGGCGGCGCTGCGCCGTATCTTCTTCAAGATCAAGATCGACGGGCCAAACCAGGAGAACTTCCTCAAGATCTTTGCCATGGTGGCCCGCAAGAAGGGCATGCCGCTGGACGAGGCGGCACTGGTGCATCTGCTGAAGAAAAAATACCCGACGATCAACAACATCTACGCCAACTACCAGCCGGTGTTCCTGATCGACCAGATGATCTCCATCTGCGAGTTCGAGGGCATCCCCTACCAGATGTCGCCGGAGCTGATCGACCGGGCCTGGGCCAACATGTTCGTCAAGGACGAGCACATCGTGAAGTGATGCAAAGAGGGCGGGGTCATCCCCGCCCTTCTCGCTGACAGCAGTCAGAACTTGCCGTTGTCGTGCGCCATCTCTGCCGGGATCGGGCTAACGGTGTCCCAGTGCTCGACGATCTTGCCGTCCTCGACCCGGAACAGGTCGAAGAACGCCATCGGTGTTTCGCCCAGGCTGCCTTCGGAGGCGGTAAAGACAAAGTTCCCCTCAGCCACCACAATCGGCGTGCTGGTGTAGGCCAGCGCCTGGCCGGTTTCCGCCAGATGCTGGATCATGCCGCCAAGGGCCTCCAGCCCGTCGCCGATGTTAGGGTTGTGCTGCAGGTAGGTCTCTGTCGAGACGTAGCTGGTGATCTTCTCCGGCGCCTTGCCGTGCAGCACGTCGGCGACAAAGCCCTGCACCAGCGCCTTGTTCTCCGCGGTCTTTTCCAGATCCGTGATCTCGGCCGTTCCGTCGGTCAAGGTGCGGCCGGAGGCGTTCGGTGCGGCGGGCGGCTGCAGGTTGTCCCAATGCTCGGCAACCTTCCCGTCCTCGACCCGGAACACGTCAAAGGCCACCAGCGTTTCGGCGCCAAAGGCCTGCGCATTGCCGTAGGTGCTGTGCAGCACCACCATGTCCCCCTCGGCAATCACCCGGTGCACATCCACCGTGATGCCGCTCTCCTTCAGCGCCGGAATGAACCCGATGATCGGCGCCGCCCCGGTCGGTACTGCCGGATTGTGCTGGATATACCCCGGCGCCAGCAGCTGCTCCGCTGCCTCCGGGTCAAACGAAGTGAAGATCGCCGCTACGGCATTCAGAACGAGTTCCTTGGCACTCATCGGATGTCCTTTCGAATCGCATTGTCGTGACATCCCAATGTGGTATTCTTTCTGCACCAGATATCAATTACGCACTATTCAGGAACCAGGTATGCTTCCAGTAACCGCCCTCTCCAAGGAACAGGCCGAGGACTGCCCGATCCGGCAGGTTCTGTCGCAGGTGACAGGCAAGTGGCAGATGCTGATCGTGCTGGTGCTGGAGGACGGCGCGCTGCGGTTCGGCGCCCTGCGGCGCACCATCGGCGACGTGACCCAGCGGGTGCTGACCGAGAACCTGCGCAAGCTGGAGCGTGACGGTTATATCACCCGCAGCGTCGATCCCGGCCCGCCGGTGGCGGTGTCCTATGCACTCACCCCCTTAGGGCAGGAGTTGCTGAAGCACATGAAATCCCTGACCATCTGGGCCGCCGGTCGGCATCAGCAAGTGCTGGACTCCCGCAACGCCTATGACAGCAAATGACATTGCAATAAGGTGCAAAGCCTCCCAGATTTCACAGGATGAGTGACACCGCCCCCGCCTTGCCTGCGGCCATTGAGAACTGGTTCTCCGCCCGCGGCTGGACCATCCACCCGCATCAGCACGCCATGCTGGAGCGAGCCGAGATGCCCTGCACCCTGCTGATCGCCCCCACCGGCGGCGGCAAGACCATGGCAGGTTTCCTGCCCACCTTGGCGGAACTGGACGATGGGACCCACGAAGGGCTGCACACGCTCTACATCTCTCCGCTCAAGGCCTTGGCCGCGGATATCAAACGCAACCTGCGCACGCCGGTTGAGGAGATCGGTCTGCCCATCCGCATCGATGACCGCACCGGCGACACGCCCGCCTCCCGCAAGAGGCGCCAGCGCGCCGACCCGCCGCATATCCTGCTGACCACGCCGGAAAGCCTGGCGCTGCTCACCTCCTACGAAGACGCCGCGCGGACCTTCAAGGGCCTCAGGCGGGTGGTGGTGGACGAGATCCACGCGCTGGCCGAAAGCAAACGCGGCGACCAGCTGATGCTGGCGCTGGCGCGGCTGCAGACGCTCTGCCCGGACCTGCGCCGCGTGGGGCTCTCGGCCACGGTGGACGACCCGCAGGCCATCGCCAGCTACCTTGCCCGCCACCCGGACCCCTGCGATATCGTGCTGGCCGATCCGGGCCCGGCGCCGGACATCCGGATGCTGGAAACCGAAGCGGCCCCGCCCTGGGCCGGCGGTGGCGCGGCCTATGCAATCCCCGCCGTGATGGAGCAGATCAAGGCCCACAAGACCACGCTGATCTTCCACAACACCCGCGCTCAGGCGGAAATCTTCTTTCACAACCTCTGGCTCGCCAACGACGAGGCTCTGCCGATCGGCATTCACCACGGCTCGCTCGACCGGTTTCAGCGCGAGCGGGTGGAGGCGGCGATGGTGCGGGGAGAGCTGCGCGCGATCGTCTGCACCGGCTCGCTGGACCTCGGCATCGACTGGGGCGACGTGGATCTGGTGATCCAGATCGGCGCCCCGAAGAACGTGAAACGCCTGGTCCAGCGCATCGGCCGCGCCAACCACCGATATAACGCGCCGTCCAAGGCGCTCTTGGTGCCTGCCAACCGGTTCGAGGTGGTCGAATGCCGCGCAGCGCTCGAGGCCGTGCGCGAAAATGATCTGGATGGCGACCCACGTGGCCCCGGCCCCCGCGACGTGCTCTGCCAGCACATCCTGATTGCCGCCTGCGCCGGTCCTTTCGACGAAGACGAACTTTATGCTGAGATGACCCGGGCCGGCGCCTATGCCACCCTGACCCGCGCCGCATTCGACGCCTGCCTCACCTTCTGCGCCACCGGCGGCTATGCGCTGAAAGCCTATGATCAGTGGCAGCGCCTGCTGCAGCGCCCGGACGGCAAATGGCAGCTGCGCGACCCGCGCGCGGCGCAGCGCATCCGCATGAACCTGGGCACCATCCAGGACGCTGACCTGATCAAGGTCCGCCTGAAACGCAGCCGCGGCGGCAAGCCGCTGGGCGAGGTGGAGGAGGCCTTTGCCGCCACCCTCACCCCCGGCGACACCTTCCTGATCGGCGGCCAGACCGTGCGCTACGAGGGCCTGCGCGAAATGACAGTCGAGGTGACCCGCAACCCCGGGCGCAAACCCAAGATCGCGGTGTTCTCCGGCACCAAATTCGCCACTTCCACCCAGCTCAGCGCCCGCATCCTGGCGATGTTCAAGCAGAACAGCTGGCCCACCCTGCCCCGCCACACCGCGAACTGGCTGGAACTGCAGCGGGAAGTCTCCGAACTCCCCCGCGCCGGGCGGCTGCTGATCGAAAGCTTCCCGCACGACAGCCGCGAGCATATCTGCATCTACGGCTTTGCCGGCCGCAACGCCCAGCAGACACTGGGTCTTTTGCTCACCAAACGGATGGAGGAACTAGGCCTGGATCCGCTGGGCTTTGTCGCCACCGACTACGCCACCCTGATCTGGGGCCTGCAAGAGGTCACCGACCCTGCCCCCTTGTTCGACCCGGATGCGCTGCGCGACGGGCTGGAGGGCTGGCTTGCCGGCAACGCGGTGATGAAACGCTCCTTCCGCGGTGCGGCCACCATCGCGGGCCTGATCCAACGCAACACCCCGGGGGCACACAAGAACCGTCGGCAGGCGACGTTTTCCTCCGACATCCTCTATGACACGCTCAGGAAATACGACCCTGATCACCTGCTGATGGACATCACCCGCGAGGAAGCCATGCGCGGCCTGGTGGATTTCGGCCGCATCGAGGAGATGCTGGAGCGGACCCGCGGCTGCATCACCCTGCGGCGGCTGGAGCGCATCTCCCCCCTCTCCGCGCCCTTGCTGCTGGAGGTTGGCAAGGTCCCGGTCAAAGGCGCGGCAGAGGAGAAACTGCTGCAGCAGGAGGCCGCGGCACTGATGCAGCAATCAGGGCTGGACAAGCTTCCGCAATAAGTCTTGCCAGCCCGGCTGTGACCGATAAACCCAAGCCATGACCGGATATGACTTCTCTCTCGCGGGCGCCCGCCTGACCGCCCTTGGCTCCGGCGCGCTGTGGTGGACCGCGCAGCGCCTGCTCTGCGTCTCCGACCTGCACCTGGGCAAATCCGAACGGCACGCCCGGCGCGGCGGCAGTGCCCTGCCGCCCTATGAGACCCGCGACACGCTCGCCCGCCTTTCTGACCTGGTGTCCGCTCTGCAGCCGGAGACGGTGGTCTGCCTCGGTGACAGTTTCGACGATGACGCCGCCTCGCGGGCTTTGCCGGATGCGGAGCAATCCCAGCTGGCCGCTTTGACGCAGAACCGCCGCTGGATCTGGATCACCGGAAACCACGATCCGGCGCCTACGGGTCTGGGCGGTGAACAGATGGATGAGCTGTATCTTTCCCCCCTCACCTTCCGCCATATCGCAAATCCCTCCGCCACGGCCGAGGTCTCCGGCCACTACCACCCCAAGGCGCGGGTTCGCAGTACCTCCCGCCCCTGCTTCCTGCTGGACCGGTCGCGGCTGATCCTGCCTGCCTTCGGCACCTATACCGGCGGCCTGCGCAGCACCGATCCCGCGCTTGCCGCGCTGATGGAAAGAGATGCGCTGGCGATCCTGACCGGTGCGCAGGCGCTGCCGGTGCCAATGCCCCGCTAAGTGGCGTAGCGTCACACCCCTACGGCAGCCGTGTCTCCCTTATGCTGCCCTGCAGCAGCAGAAGGACACATGTGATGGACCACCGAATCCGCAGCAGTTTCGCCAGGCAAAGCATGATGCAGACCCTGGGCGCCGAAATCGAAAGCGTTGCACCGGGTGAAGTGGTAATCACCGCCCCGGTCCTGCCCGGCAGCCGCCAGCAGCACGATGTGGCCCATGCTGCCCTCAGCTTTGCGATCGGCGACACGGCGGCCGGCTATGCGGCGCTCACGATGATGCCGGATGACAGCGAAGTGATGACGGCGGAAATGAAGATCAACCTGCTGGCCCCGGGCGCCGGCGACTATCTGCGCGCAACGGGCAAGGTCATCAAACCAGGCCGGCGCCTGGTGATCGTCACGGCAGAGGTCCACGCGGTGACGGGCGAAGAGGAAAGGCTGGTCGCCCTCCTGCAAGGCACCATGGTGCCCGTCTCAGCTTAACCCCGCCCTTTTTCATCTTTCAAAAAAATACTCCCGCCGGAGGCGTCCGGCGGGAGCGTGAGTTTCAGCCGTTGCTGTTCTGCGGCGCGCTTCAGGCGGTGAGGCCTTCCGGCTCAGCCAGGTTGTGGGCCCGGCAGCAGGCGGTGACGGTGTTGGCCAGCAGGCAGGCGATGGTCATCGGGCCGACACCGCCGGGCACCGGGGTGATGGCGCCGGCGCGCTCGGCGGCGGAGGCGAAGTCGACGTCGCCCACCAGCACGTTCTTACCGTCGCGCTCGATCCGGTTGATGCCCACGTCGATGACGGTGGCGCCTTCCTTGATCCAGTCGCCCGGCACCATTTCCGGGCGGCCCACGGCGGCGACCACGATGTCGGCGCGGCGCACCACGTCGGGCAGGTCCTTGGTGCGCGAATGCGCGATGGTCACGGTGCAGCTGTCGCCCAGCAGAAGCTGCGCCATCGGCTTGCCGACGATGTTGGAGCGGCCGATCACAACCGCGTCCATGCCCGAGAGGCTGCCGTGGTGGTCGCGCAGCATCATCAGGCAGCCCAGCGGCGTGCAGGGCACCATCGACTTCTGGCCGGTGCCCAGGAGGCCGACGTTGGAGATGTGGAAGCCGTCCACGTCCTTCTCCGGCGCGATCGAGTTGATCACCAGCTCTTCGTTCATGTGCCCCGGCAGCGGCAGCTGCACCAGGATGCCGTTGACCGCCGGGTCGTTGTTCAGCTTGCCGATCAGCGCCAGCAGGTCGGCCTCGGAGGTGTCCGCGTCCAGCTTGTGCTCATAAGAGTTCATGCCCACTTCGACGGTGCTCTTGCCCTTGGAGCGCACATAAACTTGCGACGCCGGGTCCTCGCCCACCAGCACCACCGCCAGGCCGGGGGTGATGCCGTGTTCCTCTTTCAGCCGCGCCACATGCTCGGCCACCTGGC
>NZ_JAHVJQ010000005.1 GCF_019801145.1 Leisingera aquaemixtae | reverse complement strand
GCGGCGCCCTTTTTGTTTGAACGCGATGATCCCGAGACGCGCGCACTAAGACTGTGTCCAAAATCATCGAGTAATCAGGTCTCCTGATACTTGGTAGAAAGGGCCTCCTCCGGGAGGCCCTTTTTCGTTTTGCGTCCTGTGTAAGTTGCATTCATTGGTTGGCTTACCAATTTGAAGTGTGACAAGCTAAAAGAAGACCTGCTGCGTTAAATAGATGGAAACCTGAAGCATGAACCAAGGCCTTATCAAGATGCTAGAAGCACTAAAGGCCGCTGGGTTTGTGAACCCCTTGGACGCAACTGAAGAAGACTTGAGGAAGGTTACCGAGGCGAGTTGTTTCAACGTTAAACAGATCGCCAGACGTTTGAGGCTGCGCAACCGAGGTTCTCAAGTACTCACAGCCCATTTGGCCTTGGATCATGTACTTGAGATATTTCTGGAAGAGCAGTTTTTGCCAAATCCTACAGTGAACCTTGAGCGAATGTACTTCATGCAAAAAGCAAATTTTCTTTTTTCTTTAGGGTGCCTAAGCAGAGAAAACTTAAGCTGGTGTCGAAGACTAAATAGCGTCAGAAATGGCTTGGCACATAGGTTGAATTTTGAAGTAGAAGACGGAGAAGTCACGAAATTCGTGGATGGTTTCTCTAAGTATGACGAGAAGGGGCTGTTGCCTGGAAAGAAATTCGCTCACGCTTTACTCTTACTTGTTCTAAGAGTCGAAACAGATTTGCGATCTGTAAGGTACCAATCTCTAAAGCGCCATACAGCGATGCTCAATGCGAAGAGAGTGTTGGATGACGTCGACCGGTGAGGCTGCTGAAGCCGCTCGAGTTTATCAGAATGCCTCTCATCCCTTATGTTATGGCTCGCTGCAATCTGCCTTGCCTAACTGCCTGTTTACCCCCCCCTAATAAACCCCAAACGTACCGCGCGCCGCAAACGCAGCGGTTTCGCGGCAAACCCCCTTGCCACATGGGGCCATAGGGCGTATAGGGCGCGGGTTCGCCGAGTGCGAATAGGGGCGGGATGATTCCCGCCTTTTGGGTTCGATGAGGGGTTGCGGTGGTCGCAGGCCCTCCTCTCAACCCCAACGCCTGAAAATAAGGCTGTACGATGCAAAGCCAAAACATCCGTATCCGGCTGAAGGCATTTGACTATCGCGTGCTGGATGCGTCCACGCAAGAGATCGTCAACACTGCCAAGCGGACCGGCGCGCAAGTGCGCGGCCCGATCCCGATGCCGAACAAGATCGAGAAATTCACTGTTCTGCGTGGCCCCCACGTGGATAAGAAATCCCGCGACCAGTTCGAGATCCGCACCCACAAGCGCCTTCTCGACATCGTCGACCCGACCCCGCAGACCGTGGACGCGCTGATGAAGCTCGACCTGGCCGCCGGCGTTGACGTCGAAATCAAGCTGCAGTCGTAAGATCGGAGGGTATAGATTATGCGTTCCGGTATTATCGCCAAGAAAGTCGGCATGACCCGGCTGTTCATGGAAGACGGCAAGCAGATCCCTGTGACCGTTCTCCACCTGGACGGCCTGCAGGTTGTTGCACAGCGCACCGAGGAAAAAGACGGCTACACCGCCGTTCAGCTGGGTGCAGGCTCCGCCAAGGCAAAGCGCACCAGCCAAGCCATGCGCGGCCATTTCGCAGCAGCCAAGGTCGAACCCAAGCGCAAGCTGGTCGAATTCCGCGTGCCTGCTGACGCGCTGATCGAAGTCGGCGCCGAGATCTCGGCCGAACACTTCCTGGCTGGCCAGAAAGTGGACGTGACCGGCACCTCGATCGGTAAAGGTTTCGCCGGTGCCATGAAGCGGCACAACTTCGGCGGCCTGCGCGCCTCGCACGGTGTGTCGATCTCGCACCGTTCGCACGGTTCGACCGGTCAGTGTCAGGACCCGGGCAAGGTCTTCAAAGGCAAGAAAATGGCCGGCCACATGGGCGCAGCCCGCGTGACCACCCAGAACCTGGAAGTGGTGAAAACCGACGCCGAGCGCGGCCTGGTCTTCATCAAGGGCGCCGTTCCGGGCCCGAAATCCGGCTGGGTTACCGTCAAGGATGCCGTGAAGAAGAAAGCACCCGAAGGCCTGCCGTTCCCGGCCGCCCTGAAAGGCGCAGCAACCGAAGCACCGGCTGAAGAAGCCCCCGCGGAAGGTGGTGAAGCATGAAACTTGACGTGATCAAACTGGACGGCGGCAAAGCGGGCGACATCGAACTGTCCGAAGAGCTGTTCGGCCTGGAGCCGCGTGCGGACATCCTGCACCGCGTGGTCCGCTGGCAGCGCAACAACGCGCAGGCCGGCACCCACAAGGTGAAGACCCGTTCCGAGACCTCCTACTCGACCAAGAAGATCTACCGCCAGAAGGGCACCGGCGGCGCACGCCACGGCGACCGCAACGCGCCGATCTTCCGCAAGGGTGGTATCTACAAGGGTCCGACCCCGCGTTCGCACGGCCACGAGCTGACCAAGAAGTTCCGCAAGCTGGGCCTGCGCCACGCGCTGTCCGCCAAAGCGAAAGCGGGCGAGCTGGTCATCATCGAGGACGCTGCTGCCGAAGGCAAGACCGCAGCTCTGGCCAAGCAGGTGAAGAACCTGGGCTGGAAGCGCGCGCTGATCATCGACGGCGCATCGGTCAACGAAGGCTTCCTGCAAGCGTCGCGCAACATCGAAGGTCTGGACATCCTGCCGACCATCGGTGCCAACGTCTATGACATCCTGAAGCGTGACACCCTGGTGATCACCAAGGCGGGTGTCGAAGCACTGGAGGCTCGTCTGAAATGAGCGTGAAGGCAGAACACTACGACGTGATCCGCAAGCCGATCATCACCGAGAAATCCACCATGGCGTCCGAAAACGGCGCAGTGGTGTTCGAGGTGGCAATCGACTCCAACAAGCCGATGATCAAGGAAGCTGTCGAAGCTCTCTTTGGCGTCAAGGTGAAAGCGGTCAACACCACCGTCACCAAGGGCAAGGTGAAGCGTTTCCGCGGCCAGATGGGCAAGCGTAAAGACGTGAAGAAAGCCTATGTGACCCTGGAAGAAGGCAACACCATCGACGTGTCCACCGGACTCTGAGATTTGCCTCTCTGACTATTGGAAGGCCCTCGCGCAAGCGGGGGCCTTTTTCGTTGGGGCAGGGGAGTGAAGCCCCCGCGCGGCGACAAAGCGGCCCCACCAGTGTCAATCTGAGAGCAGGCCACCGGCATAACCCGCCCTAGTAGCGCTGCAGAGGCGGCTGGACCCCGGCGCGGAATCGAGGGCGCAGCCCGCCGCGCCAGCGCCGTCCCGCCCCCATGGGGCGGCGCTTTTCGCTGGTGTTCTGCGTGTCGGTGAGGTCGTACGGATTTGGCCGGGATAAACTGCCAAACGCCACGTTGAGAGCGCCACCCCGCGGGACGGCGCTGGCGCCTGACGCCGATAGAGGCTATTCCAAAAATAAAGCTTTGCATTGAGAGAACTTGCGTGGTGTGGATGCACAGATTTGCTGCGATAGCTCTTTCCCTTTTTCTTTCTTCTGTTGGGCTAGTGGCTGCTCAAGAGGAAAGCGACCAAGCACCAGTCAATGTTCATTCGGAAGTGTTTTCCAAAGAAAGAGTGGAGAGCTACGGCTACAAGCGCTTCTCGATAGACGCCTCAGGATATATCCGGAATGGGTTTAGGGTGTCACGGGGGGAGCCGATTGATTATTCGCCTCTTCTAAGTGATGCGACGCTGGCAAAGGATTTCGTGAGATCAGTCCTGGGGTGCGAAAATTGCGAATTCCCACCGTTCTATTGGCCGGAAGCAATGTTAACTTATCACTTCGTAGTGACCAAGGAGGCAAAAACCCCTTTATTTTTCTTCAAGAGCGGGGAGGAAGTGTATGACGTTTTCAGCGAGGCCGGGATCAAGGCTTCTCCTGAGAGGCAACGTGATAAAGCGAACTTGGTTGTCTTTGTCGGCGACAGCGACTTTCTTTTGAGGAAAGCGCGTGAAATAGCGGATCAACAGGTGATCCGGCTTTACTCAAGCGGGCGCACAGATCAGGCGCCGGTCCATTCAAATGAAGCTTTCATTGCGCAGCTGTTTTCTGGCACCAGCTGTACCGTTTCGCTGATCAAGCGAGAAGCCGAAGGGCGGGCATATATCTTCACCCCGTATGAGGATTTAGAAGCCTGCCTTTCGAAGCAGCTTCTTTTGGTGGCTGGGTTATATCCCTTTAAAGGAAATGTGCCGAGCGCATTGAACTTGGATCTCAACTACAGTGAAGCAACTTTGGCCGACATCATATTTCTAAGAGCATACTACTATATCAGGAAGACACTGAATGTCGCTGACGAAGACCTACAGGCTGCCTCGGAGTGGGTTTTCGGAGCAGCCGACTTTGAAAAGCGAATGAACTGGAACTTATGAGGTTTGTGAAGGTGGAAATTGAATTGGTCTGCAAGGGGGCATGAAGCTTACCTCTAGACACCCCCCTCCATCACTGCTACACGCCACCCATCCTGAAGGCCCCGGATTCGTTCCGGGGTCGTTACGTTTGTCAGGATGTTCGAACTCGGGGACCTTCGGGGCCCTATAACTCAGGCACCTACGGGGGCCTTCAACATAGCTGGGCCAAAGACAAGAACCTAAGGCCTGGCACGCTAAACGGAAGACAGAAAGCATGGCACTCAAGTCGTATAAACCGACGACGCCGGGCCAGCGTGGGCTGGTTCTGATCGACCGTTCGGAGCTTTGGAAAGGGCGTCCGGTCAAATCCCTCACTGAGGGCCTGACCAAATCGGGCGGCCGGAACAACACCGGACGGATCACTGCACGCCGCCGTGGCGGCGGCGCAAAGCGCCTCTACCGGATCGTTGACTTCAAACGGAACAAATTTGATGTAGCGGCCACCGTTGAGCGGATCGAATACGACCCGAACCGGACCGCATTCATCGCGCTGATCAAATACGAAGACGGCGAACAAGCCTACATCCTGGCGCCGCAGCGTCTGGCTGTTGGCGACAAGGTTGTCGCATCCGCGAAGGCCGACATCAAGCCGGGCAACGCAATGCCGTTCTCGGGCATGCCGATCGGTACCATCGTTCACAACATCGAAATGAAGCCCGGCAAAGGCGGCCAGATCGCCCGTGCAGCCGGTACCTATGCTCAGTTCGTTGGCCGTGACGGCGGTTACGCCCAGATCCGCCTGTCCTCGGGCGAACTGCGCCTGGTCCGCCAGGAATGCATGGCCACCGTCGGTGCCGTGTCGAACCCGGACAACTCGAACCAGAACTTCGGTAAAGCCGGCCGTATGCGCCACAAGGGCAAGCGTCCTTCCGTGCGTGGTGTCGTCATGAACCCGATCGACCACCCCCACGGCGGTGGTGAAGGCCGGACCTCCGGTGGCCGCCACCCGGTGACCCCATGGGGCAAGCCGACCAAGGGCAAACGGACCCGCAACAAAAACAAGGCGTCGCAGAAGCTCATCATCCGCTCGCGCCACGCCAAGAAGAAAGGCCGCTAATCCATGGCACGTTCCGTATGGAAGGGCCCCTTCGTTGATGCTTATGTCCTGAAGAAGGCCGAAGCAGCGCGTGAATCGGGCCGCAATGAAGTGATCAAGATCTGGTCGCGCCGTTCCACCATCCTGCCGCAGTTCGTCGGCCTGACCTTTGGTGTGTACAACGGCCAGAAGCATATCCCCGTCAACGTCTCGGAAGACATGATCGGTCAGAAGTTCGGTGAATACTCGCCGACCCGCACCTATTATGGCCACGCCGCAGACAAAAAAGCGAAGCGGAAGTAAGTCATGGGCAAGGAAAAGAACCCCCGCCGCGTGGCAGACAACGAAGCAATGGCAAAACTGCGCATGCTCCGTACCTCCCCGCAGAAACTGAACCTGGTGGCTCAGATGATCCGCGGCAAGAAAGTCGAGAAGGCGCTGACCGACCTGACTTTCTCCAACAAGCGGATCGCGCAGGACGTGAAGAAGTGCCTTCAGTCCGCCATCGCGAATGCGGAAAACAACCACAACCTGGACGTCGATGAACTGATCGTCGCCGAGGCATGGGTTGGCAAGAACCTGACCATGAAGCGCGGCCGCCCGCGTGCCCGTGGCCGGTTCGGCAAAATCCTGAAGCCGTTCGCGGAGATCACCATCAAGGTGCGTCAAGTTGAGGAGCAAGCCTAATGGGTCAGAAAGTCAATCCGATCGGCATGCGCCTGCAGGTGAACCGCACCTGGGACAGCCGCTGGTACGCCGACACCAAAGACTACGGTGATCTGCTGCTCGAGGACCTGAAAATCCGCGAGTTCATCAAGGAAGAATGCAAGCAGGCAGGCGTTGCGCGCGTGATCATCGAGCGCCCGCACAAGAAATGCCGCGTGACCATTCACACCGCCCGTCCGGGCGTCATCATCGGCAAGAAAGGCGCGGACATCGAAGTCCTGCGCAAGAAGCTGGCCAAGATGACCGACTCCGAGCTGCACCTCAACATCGTTGAAGTGCGCAAGCCGGAACTGGACGCCCAGCTGGTCGGCGAGTCGATCGCTCAGCAGCTGGAGCGCCGTGTGTCCTTCCGCCGCGCCATGAAGCGGGCCGTGCAGAACGCCATGCGCATGGGCGCCCTGGGCATCCGGGTGAACGTCGCCGGCCGTCTGGGCGGTGCGGAAATCGCGCGTACCGAATGGTACCGTGAAGGCCGCGTGCCGCTGCACACCCTGCGTGCCGACATCGATTACGCACACTCCGAAGCGATGACCCCCTACGGGATCATCGGGATCAAGGTCTGGATCTTCAAAGGCGAGATCATGGAGCACGATCCTTCGGCGCGTGACCGTAAAGCACAAGAAATCCAGGACGGCCCTGCACCCCGTGGTGCTGGTGGCGGCCGTCGCTAAGGAGGATTTGAGATGCTTCAGCCAAAGCGCACTAAATTCCGCAAAATGCACAAGGGCCGGATCCACGGCCTGGCAAAAGGCGGTTCCGACCTGAACTTCGGCACCTATGGCCTGAAGGCAACCCAGCCTGAGCGTGTGACTGCACGCCAGATCGAGGCTGCCCGCCGCGCCATGACCCGCCACATGAAACGTCAGGGCCGTGTCTGGATCCGTATCTTCCCGGACACTCCGGTGACCTCGAAGCCGACCGAAGTCCGTATGGGTAAAGGTAAAGGCTCCGTGGACTACTGGGCAGCCAAGGTTAAGCCTGGCCGCGTGATGTTCGAGATCGACGGCGTCAGCGATGAAATCGCACGCGAGGCCCTGCGCCTGGCCGCGATGAAGCTGCCGGTGAAGACCCGCGTCGTGGTCCGCGAAGACTGGTAAGAACGGGAACACTCCCATTCTTCTGAATACTGCAGCCCCTGCCGGGAAACCGGCGGGGGCTTTTCTGTTGGGCAGGGAGGGGGGGCGCGTCAGTTCCGCCGGGAAACCGAGTAGGTGGGCATGCTGCCTTTGCCCTTCACCTCGACATTGCCGAGCGGATTGATGTTCAGGCCCTTGCCCAGGCAGGCGCGTGTTGCTTCGGTGATCTGGATGATCCCTGGCTGCCCGTGCGATTCCATGCGGGAGGCGACGTTCACCGTGTCCCCCCACAAGTCATAGGCGAACTTGCGTTCCCCGATCACGCCGGCCACCACCGGGCCGGAGCTGATGCCGATCCGCATGCTGAAGGGAAATGCGCCCGAGTCATTTATGTCCTTGGCCGCATCGATCATGTCCAGGGCCAGCGCGACCATCGCCTCGGCGTGGTCCCGGCGCGGCTCCGGCAGGCCGGAGACAACCATGTAGGCATCGCCGATCGTCTTGATCTTTTCGCAGCCGTGCTTTTCGACCAGCGTGTCGAAGCGGGAAAACGCCGTGTTCAGGGTCCGGACAAGTTCCGGTGGCGTCAGCCGGCCAGCCGTTTCAGTGAAATTGACGATGTCGGCGAACAGCACGGACACGCTTGGATACTCGTCGGCAATCAGGTGCGGATCGTCCTTCAGGCGTTCGGCGATGGGCTGCGGCAGGATGTTGAGCAGCAGCCCTTCGGCGCGCTCGAATTCGTGCTCCAGCCGGTCCTCGGCGGTTTCTGCGGCCGTGGCGTAAATCGCGGTGAAAATGCCGAGGAAGGGAACGATCGGCCCTGCGTTGAAAAGAAAGAAGAACAGGGTCCAGCCGTCCGGCAGCGGGCGTGCCGGACCATAGGCGATCGCCCATGCGCCGATCGCGACAAAGGTGGCCCCGATGCCAAGGCTCCAGAACAGGCGCGTCCGGGGCTGGTAGTAGGGAAGCAGGGGAAACAGCAGGACCGGAAACAGGATATAGCCAAGGAAGAACGGAGCGAGTCCCATGAAATAGGTGCACAGCGCCGCATGCAGCGGGATCTCCGCCACAAAGGTCAGCAGGGTCGGCCATTTGATGTCCCGCAGCGTCCAGGCCGCAACAAGGCCCCAGCCGATCAGCAGCACCGACGCGATGTTGAAGATCGCCATCTCCGTCTGGCCGAGGTGCCAGAACAGGACGAGATAGCAGGCATGGGAAAACAGCCCCAGAGGATAGCCGATGCGGGCGAGGCCGTAACCGCGTGCCATGGCCCGGGTGGATCCCTCGGGGGCACGGGTCACCCACTCGGTCGAGAGGTGCAGTTTCGGTCGTACGCTCATCCCGTGCGCGGTGCTTGCGGCCAGTTTCCGGCAAGTCGCGCAGCAATGTCAAGAAACGGGCGGTTGCGCGCCGCGCAACCGCCGCAACGTGGCAGTGCTCAGGCTGCTTTTGCTCCGGCGGCAGCCGCACCCGCAGCCGCCGGCCTGTCGGGATCGATGCGGAAGCCGGAGATTGCCCGGGTCAGGCTGGCGGCCTCGTCCCGCAGCATCTGGCCCGCTGCCGCGGTTTCCTCCAGCATTGCGGCGCTGCGCTGGGAATCCTTGTCCAGCGCTTCCAGCGCCACATTCACCTCGGAAATGCTGTTGGCCTGCTCGGTGGTGTTCTCGGCGATTTCGTTCACCTTTTCCGCCGCCTGGGTGACGGTCTGAAGGATGGCCGCCAGCGCCTCGCCTGCGGCATCCACCAGTTCCACCCCGCCGGTCACTTCAGCCTGGCTGCTGGTGATCAGCGCGCTGATTTCCTTGGCCGCGTCCGAGGACCGCTGCGCCAGCGCCCGCACTTCCGAGGCGACAACCGCAAATCCGCGGCCGGCTTCGCCGGCCCGGGCAGCCTCCACCCCCGCGTTGAGCGCCAGGAGGTTGGTCTGGAAGGCGACGTCGTCGATCAGGCTGGTGATCTTCGAAATCGCATCGGAGGAGTCCTTGATGCGCTGCATGGCGGCGACGGTCTGCTCGGCAACTTCGCGGGTGGCTTCGGCCTTGGTCTGGGCGCCGTTGACGAACTGGCGGGCCTCCTGCGCGCTGCTGGCGGTGTCCTGGACGGTATCGCGCACCGTCTGCAGCGCCGCCGCGGTTTCCTCCAGCGCCGCGGCAGAGGATTCGCCGCGCTGCGAGGCATCGGCGACTGAAGAGGCGATTTCCTGCGAAGTATCGTTCAGCGTCTCGCTGCTGCCTGCCAGCTGCCGGACAATGGCATCAAGGCTGTCGGCAAGGTTGTCGATGGCGGCGGAGATATCCTTGAACACGCCCTGCTGGCCGGCCGGCATACGCCGGGTCAGGTCGCCCTCGGCCAGCGCGTCCAGCACGGTCAGAACATCGCCCAAGCCCTTCTCCGCGACTTCGCCGATCATATTGACGCCGTTGCTCAGCCCGCCGTCCCGGGTGCTGCCGCCACCGGCGATGCGGCGCGAGAAGTCGCCCCGGCCGCAGGCGGCGATCACACCCGATATCTCCTCAGTCAGCTGCTGCTTGGCGGCTTCCGCAGCGCGGAATTCGCCAACCGCGGTTGCAATCGCCGAAATCTCGCGAATGCCTGTCTTGGGAATTTCGGCGCTGAAGTCGTTCTGCATCATTTTCTTCAAAGCAATATCCACGCGCTTGAGCGGCCGGGCGATGCTGCGCGCCAGAAGCAGGGCGACGGCAACGAACAGCAGCGAACCGCCGATGGCTGCCCGCAGCGCGTTGGTCTGGGCCTCTGCGCTGATGGTTTTGCCCTGGTTCCGAACCTGGTCCAGCAATGCCCGCACCTCCTCGTGGACCGCGGCCAGCAGCGGCTCGGCATCGGCGTAATGGCTGGACACCTCCTTGCGCAGCTGCTGCTCCTTCAGCGACTCCTCAACATAGGCGGAGAACGACTTCTGGTAGGTATCCATCAGCCCCAGGATCTCCTTCTGCTGGGCGGCGCTGCTGTACAGGCTGGCCGGGAAGGCGCGGAACTCTTCCACACGGGCGTTCAGCCGGTCCAGGTATTTCGGGGCCTGGCGCATGATGAAGTCCTTTTCGTGCCGCCGCATCATCAGCATTTTCACCTGCATGACCGGCTGGTCCAGCGTCTTCAGCGTCCCCTCGGCGTTCTTCACCGCCGTGCGCAGCTGGCCTTCCAGGCCGCTGTTCTCATCGAGCCCCAGCCGCTTGTTGCTGCCGGCCAGCGCGGCAAAGCTGGCTTCGTAGGCGTCTATCGACGTGCCGATGTCTTTCAGCTGCCGGGCTGATCCGGACAGTTCCGCCACCTGCGGCAATTTCCGGCGGAGAGAGTCATAAGCCGCCTTGATCCGGGTCATCGTTTCCGCGTGGCGGGCGGTGTATTTCTCGTCGCGGCGCAGCAGGAAATCCTTTTCGGCGCGCCGTGCCATCAGGAACTCAAGCTCGATTTCATCAAGGCTGAGGTAGATTTCCTCGATTTCGGCGACGTGCCGCTGCATGTCGTCGCGCACGCCATGCGAATAGAGCAGCAGGCCGGCCAGGGCGGCCATCAGGCCGCCGGCCAGGACAATGATGGAGAGGATAGCAGTACTGACAGCAAGTTTTATCTTCATGTGACCGGGCCATTCCTGAGTGAGGTTTGTTGGTGTTTTTTGACCCAAGATGGTGCGCAATCGTTAAAGCAGCGTGAGCTTTAGGATTGAAAATTGAACTTTTCCGCGCGGCAGCAGCTCTGGCCTGCGGGGAGACGGGGATGCTTCGCCGGATCAGCGATCCGAGAGGGTCTCGCGCTTGCCGGCGGTCTGCGCTAAGACGGCGCCATGGCCCAGATTGAATCGTTCTTCGTGACCCGTCTCTACCGCGCGCAGCTGTCCGAATTCGGACCCAAGGTTGACGCGCAGGAACTGGAAAACTCCTGCCTTGTCATCGCCGGCGACGACGATGCCGGCCAGGACTGGTGCGAGGAGAACGGCTATCCCGGCTATACCTCTTATGCCTCGCTGACCGATCTGCCCTGGCGCTTCCCGATCTTTGCGGACCTGGTGAAATCGCTGGACCAGCATGTCGCCGCCTTTGCCAAGGATCTGGAGTTCGATCTGGACGGGCGCGAGCTGAAGCTGGAGGATCTCTGGATCAACATCCTGCCGGAAGGCGGCACCCATTCCAGCCACCTGCACCCGCATTCGGTGATCTCCGGCACCACCTATGTGTCGATGCCGGAAGGCGCCAGCGCGCTCAAGCTGGAGGACCCGCGTTCGGCCCGGATGATGGCGGCGCCTACACGCACCAAACAGGCCCGGCGCGAGCTGCAGCCCTTCATCTACATGAAGCCGGACGCGGGTGACGTGCTGTTGTGGGAAAGCTGGCTGCGCCACGAGGTGCCGATGAACATGGCTGAGGACGAGCGGATCAGCGTCAGCTTCAACTACCGCTGGGACTGAGCACCGCAATTGTAAAAGCCCGCAAAGCTGCTTAGCCTCCCGGAACGGCACTGCGGGAGGTTTAGATGGCGCGGCGTTCTCCTTTTGAAATCGGCGGCTTCCACATCCCGCCCGGCACCCGCCGCACGGTGGACCTGCCGGTCAGCGTGCTGTCGGACCACACGCCGGTCACCATGTCCGCCCATGTGATCCACGGCGCGGAGGAGGGGCCGGCGCTGTTTGTCTCCGCTGCCATCCACGGCGACGAGGTGATCGGGGTCGAAATCGCCCGCCGCCTCTTGCGCAGCCGCCAGTTCTCGCGCCTCAAGGGCACGCTGATCGTGGTGCCGATCGTCAACACCTTCGGCTTCCTCAACCACTCCCGCTACCTGCCGGACCGCCGCGACCTGAACCGCTCCTTCCCGGGCAGCGAGGGTGGCTCCCTGGCCAGCCGCCTGGCGCATCTGTTTATGACAGAGGTGGTGGCGCGCTGCGATCTGGGCATCGACCTGCATTCCGCCGCCATCCACCGCACCAACATGCCGCAGATCCGGGTGTCGCCCAAGTCGCAGGAGACGCTGGGTTATGCCGATGCCTTCGGCGCGCCGGTGGTGATCCGCTCTTCCCTGCGCGACGGCAGCCTGCGCAAGGAGGCGCAGAAGGCGGGTGTTGATATTCTGCTCTATGAGGCGGGGGAGGGGCTTCGGTTCGACGAACAGTCCGCCCGCGTCGGCGTGGCGGGCATCCTGCGGGTGATGCACGCGCTCGGCATGATCCCCGACGACGGCGTGCCGCTGGCTGAGGCGGTGCCCGTGCGCGCCTCCGACAGCAGCTGGGAACGCGCGCCGGCAGGCGGCCTGTTGCGCGCCTACAAGACCACTGGCGAGATGGTGGAGGAGGGCGACGTGCTGGGCATCGTCGCCGACCCCTTCGGCGAGGAGGAAGTGGAGCTGACCGCCAGCCAGCCGGGCCTGATCATCGGCCGCGCCAACATGCCCATTGTCAACGAAGGCGATGCGCTGTTCCACATTGCCAAGGTGTCGGCGCCGGAAGAGGCCGAAACCCGCATCGAAAGCCTGAACGCGCAGCTGGACGGGGCGGCGATGTTCGACGAGGACGAGATCATCTGACCGCCCCCGGCGGCCCGCCAATCTTTCCCTTGCCCCTCACACCCTTCTCCTCTATAGGGACCCATCGCTTGTGCCCGGTCCGGCATGGATCAGGGGCAAGTGATTCTTTTTTGCTGCCCGTTCCGGGCGGTTGACATAACCCACCAGGTTCAAAGGTGACCCGTCAGGGGCCTTCTGGTGCTTTGGACAAGGAACAAAGGCGATGAACGCCAATGATCTGCGCGAGAAGACCGTGGATGAACTCCGCGATATGCTCGCATCCCTGAAAAAAGAGAGCTTCAACCTGCGCTTTCAGCAGGCAACCGGTCAGCTGGAATCGACCGCAGGCATCAAGGCGGCCCGCCGCAATGCTGCACGCGTCAAGACCATCCTGAACGAAAAAGCCGCAGCAGCGGCCGAATAAGGAGCGACACAATGCCCAAACGTATCCTGCAAGGCGTTGTGACCAGCGACGCAAACGCTCAGACCATCACCGTCTCGGTCGAACGCCGCTTCACGCACCCGGTTCTGAAGAAAACCATCCGTAAGTCCAAGAAATACCGGGCTCACGATGAAAAGAACGCTTTCAAGGTCGGCGACACCGTACGCATCATCGAATGCGCGCCGAAATCGAAAACGAAACGCTGGGAAGTTCTGGAAGCCTAAGAGTCTCGCAAGAGACTCCTGGCGACAGACTTAACAGTCAGTCGAAACCCTGGGGGATAACAGCACGCATCGCTGCCCCATAGGTCGGGAGAAACCACATGATCCAGATGCAAACAAATCTGGATGTAGCTGACAACTCCGGCGCCCGCCGGGTTCAGTGCATCAAGGTTCTGGGTGGCTCCAAGCGTAAATACGCATCCGTTGGCGACATTATCGTCGTCTCGGTCAAGGAAGCCATCCCGCGCGGCCGCGTGAAAAAAGGCGACGTCCGCAAGGCCGTTGTCGTGCGCACCGCCAAAGAAGTCCGCCGCGAAGACGGCACCGCGATCCGTTTTGACCGGAACGCAGCTGTCATCCTGAACAACAACAACGAGCCGGTCGGTACCCGTATCTTTGGCCCGGTTGTTCGTGAACTGCGCGCGAAGAACTTCATGAAGATCATCTCGCTGGCTCCGGAGGTGCTGTAATCATGGCTGCTAAACTCCGTAAAGGCGACAAGGTCGTCGTGCTGGCAGGCCGCGACAAGGGCAAGGAAGGCACCATCGCCTCCGTTGACCCGAAAGCCGGCAAAGCCGTCGTCGAAGGCGTGAACATGGCAATCCGCCACACCCGCCAGACCCAGAACAGCCAGGGCGGCCGTCTGCCCAAGGCACTGCCGATCGACCTGTCGAACCTGGCACTGCTGGACAGCAACGGCAAAGCAACCCGCGTCGGCTTCCGCGAGGAAGACGGCAAGAAGGTGCGCTTCGCCAAGACCACCGGGGAGACCGTCTGATGCTTGACGCTGCAACTTACACCCCGCGCCTGAAAACTCTCTACAAGGACACCATCCGTGGCGCCCTGAAAGAAGAGTTCGCCTACAAGAACGAGATGATGATCCCCAAGCTGGACAAGATCGTTCTGAACATCGGCTGCGGCCGCGCTGCTGTCAAAGACAGCAAGAAAGCCAAATCCGCCCAGGCCGACCTGACCGCGATCGCGGGCCAGAAGGCTCTGACCACCGTGGCAAAGAACTCCATCGCCGGCTTCCGCGTTCGCGAAGGCATGCCGATGGGCGCCAAGGTGACCCTGCGCGGTGACCGGATGTACGAATTCCTCGACCGTCTGATCACCATTGCGATGCCCCGTATCCGCGACTTCCGCGGTGTTTCGGGCACCTCCTTCGACGGCCGCGGCAACTATGCCATGGGCCTGAAAGAGCACATCGTGTTCCCGGAAATCGACTTTGACAAGATCGACGAAGCCTGGGGCATGGACATCGTGATCGCCACCACCGCGAAAACCGACGCGGAAGCAAAGGCGCTGTTGAAAGCTTTCAACATGCCCTTCAACAGCTAAGCGCGGGAAGGATAGAGACCATGGCTAAGAAAAGCATGATCGAACGCGAGAAGAAGCGCGAGCGCCTGGTGGCAAAATACGCCGCAAAGCGTGCCGAGCTGAAAGAAATCGCAAACGACGAATCTCGCCCGATGGAAGAGCGCTTCAAGGCGCGTCTGAAACTGGCGAAACTGCCGCGCAACTCGTCGGCAACCCGTCTGCACAACCGTTGCCAGCTGACCGGCCGTCCGCACGCTTACTACCGTAAGCTGAAGATCAGCCGTATCGCGCTGCGCGAGCTGGGCTCTGCTGGTCAGATCCCCGGCCTGGTGAAATCGAGCTGGTAAGGGAGAGACTGATATGAACGATCCTATCGGCGATATGCTCACCCGTATCCGTAACTCTCAGATGCGCGGCAAATCCACCGTCATGACCCCGGCGTCCAAGCTGCGGGCATGGGTGCTGGACGTGCTGGCAGACGAGGGCTACATCCGCGGTTATGAGAAAACCACTGGTGAAAATGGCCACCCGGCCATCGAAATCAGCCTCAAGTACTTCGACGGCGAACCTGTCATTCGCGAGCTCAAGCGGGTCTCCAAGCCCGGCCGCCGCGTTTACATGGGCGTCAATGACATCCCGTCGGTCCGCCAGGGCCTGGGCGTGTCGATTGTCTCCACCCCCAAGGGTGTGATGTCGGACGCAAACGCACGCGCAGCCAACGTTGGCGGCGAAGTGCTTTGCACCGTCTTCTAAGGAGGCCTCGCAATGTCCCGTATTGGTAAGAAACCGGTCGAACTGCCCAGCGGCGTTTCCGCCTCTGTGTCCGGCCAGACCATCGAAGTGAAAGGCCCGAAAGGCGCCCGGACCTTCACCGCAACCGACGACGTCACCCTCTCCGTGAACGACAACGTTGTCACCATCGAGCCGCGCGGCAAGTCCAAGCGTGCCCGTCAGCAGTGGGGCATGTCCCGCACTCAGGTGGCCAACCTCGTGACCGGCGTGACCCAGGGCTTCAAGAAAGAGCTGGAGATCCAGGGTGTGGGTTACCGGGCGCAGATGCAGGGCAACACCCTGAAGCTGAACCTGGGCTACAGCCACGACGTCGACTTCGTTGCACCCGATGGCATCACCATCACCGCACCGAAGCAGACCGAAATCGTTGTGGAAGGCATCGACCAGCAGCAGGTGGGCGAAGTGGCGGCGAAAATCCGCGACTGGCGCCGTCCCGAGCCGTACAAAGGCAAGGGCATCCGCTACAAGGGCGAGTTCATCTTCCGCAAGGAAGGCAAGAAGAAGTAAGGACCAGCAAAATGGCAAACAGCAAACGTACCCTGTTTCTGAAGCGCCGGCTGCGCGTCCGGAACAAGCTTCGCAAAGTGAACGCAGGCCGTCCGCGTCTGTCCGTGCACCGTTCGAACAAGAACATCTCTGTTCAGCTGATCGACGACCTGCGCGGTGTGACCCTGGCAGCCGCTTCGACCCTGGAAAAAGATCTGGGTGTTGTTGGCAAGAACAACATCGAAGCAGCGACCAAAGTGGGCGCAGCGATCGCCGAGCGCGCAAAAGCGGCTGGCGTGACCGAAGCTTACTTCGACCGCGGCGGCTTCCTGTTCCACGGCAAGGTGAAGGCTCTGGCCGACGCTGCGCGTGAAGGCGGCCTGAAGATCTAATCCCATGCGGGCGGCCTCTCGGGGCCGCCCCGATGATCCGGGAGCCCGGTTTCCGCCGGGTTCACCAAGGATCGGATAAACAGGCGCCTAGCGCCCTATGAAAGGAATGCCTGATGGCAGAACGTGAAAACCGCCGCGGCCCCCGCCGTGAGCGTGAAGAGGCACCGGAATTTGCAGATCGCCTGGTCGCGATCAACCGCGTGTCGAAAACCGTAAAAGGCGGTAAGCGCTTTGGCTTCGCAGCCCTGGTTGTCGTTGGCGACCAGAAAGGCCGCGTGGGCTTTGGCAAGGGCAAGGCGAAAGAAGTGCCCGAGGCGATCCGCAAGGCGACCGAGCAGGCCAAGCGCCAGATGGTCCGCGTGCCGCTGAAAGAGGGCCGCACCCTGCACCACGACATGTCCGGCCGTCACGGCGCAGGCAAAGTTGTGATGCGCACCGCTCCGGAAGGTACCGGTATCATCGCAGGTGGTCCGATGCGCGCTGTCTTCGAAATGCTGGGCGTCAAGGACGTCGTTTCGAAGTCGATCGGCTCGCAGAACCCCTACAACATGATCCGCGCCACCCTGAACGGCCTGTCCAAAGAGCAGAGCCCGCGTTCGGTGGCTCAGCGCCGCGGCAAAAAGGTCGCCGACATCCTGCCCAAGCGGGACGACGCACCGGCAGCTGCCGAAGCTGAAGCGTAAGGAGTAGAGAGACATGGCAAAAACCATCGTCGTCAAGCAGATCGGCTCGCCGATCCGCCGCCCCGCCAAACAGCGCGCAACCCTGGTTGGCCTGGGCCTGAACAAGATGCACAAGACCCGCGAGCTGGAGGATACCCCCTCCGTACGCGGCATGGTCAACTCGATTCCGCACCTGGTTCAGATCATCGAAGAGCGCGGCTAAGCCCCTTTTCGCACTGACTTTGGAAAACGCCTCCGGTCCGCCGGGGGCGTTTTTCGTTTCGGCAGGAAGCGCCCGCAGATCGTGCCGGTCCGGTTCTGGGGCGGAGCACAGGTGTTGTGCCGCGGCTCTTGCGTGGTATGCGTGTGTGCAGCCTTTCAGAACGCATCAGTGACCCAGCAATGACCAACCCGGCCCGCAATCCAATGAGAAAAAGCGCCAAGGCGGCTGCCTGTGCGGCTGCCGGCCTGTTCCTTCTCTGCGCCGGGATCTTTGGCCTGTTTGGGCGCAGCGACTGGAACCCGCTTGTCTCGGCGGCGGAACACACGGCGGAAGATATCGCAACCTCCTCAGTGGCCGTGTATGTCTCGTTGCGCGTGATCAATGCCGCGCTTTCCACCGCGCAGGAGATCGAGGTGGGCGCCTCCGTCGTCGGCCAAGCGAGCCTCCAGCCGCTGAAGGTGTTGGAACCGGTTGACGATACGGTGGAGCGCGTTGCCGATGCCGTCTTTCTCGTTGCGGCAGGGGCTGCACTGGCCACGGTTGGCCTCGCGCCAGTGGTTTCCGTCGGGCTTGCCGTTCTCGGCGCCGGGCTGCTGGGCCGGGTTGCCGCGGGCCTGTATCCCGCTGCCGTGAGACCGGTGACAGCGCTTTGCAACCAGGGGATCGCCATTGGCTTTGCCGTTGGCCTTGCCGTGCCCCTGGTCTTTTCCCTCGGCGTCTGGGCCGGAGAGCGCGCCACCGAAGCCCAGATGAGCGCGGCAATGGCCGAGCTTGATGCAGTCGCGCAGCAAGCGAAAATTCTCATCGGGGCGGAGGAGGATACGGCGCCTGAAACCGCACTGGAAACGGAAGGGGATGCCGGGGTGTTGGGTTGGCTGAGCAGCCAGGTCGCCGGCGTCAGCAATGGCATCAGCGGCGTCTTTGAGCAGAGCGGCCGCTATCTCGAGGCGGCGCAGGTCTTTGTGGAGGAAGCCGACACTATCCTGCGTTCATCCCTGACACTGATCGGCATTTTCACGCTGCGGATGCTCGTGCTGCCGGTCTTCCTGCTGTGGGGGGCGCTGTCGCTGCTCCGGGCCGTTCAGCGCCCGGGGGCCGGCGGATGACGCCTGAACGGGCCGCCGCGCAGGTGATGCCTATCCCGGCTGGCGGCCCGGCATTCTTTGCGGAGATTTCCAAATGGAGCGAAAGCCTGCACCGGGGGCAGGGCGGGTGAACGGCAGGCACGACCCCTTGCAATGCCTGCATAGCGGGCAGTCCGATCCGTCAGTTGTTCGACTCATCCCCCGGTCCTATCTCGGTGTCACAGCAAACGACCATACAGAGACCGCCGGGAATAGGCCCGGCTTCAGAGACAAGGACCTGAACGATGGCACATGTTATTTCCGCTGCACACACCGGCCACAGCCTCACCGCCCGCCTCCGCGCGACCGTCGAAGGCCTGGTGGACTCCTGGACCAAAGCCCGCGAATTCCAGCGCACCTTCAACGAGCTGGACGCGCTGAGCGATCATGAGCTCTCCGACATCGGCGTGCGCCGCAGCGATATCGCCGACATCGCGCGCCAGCACGTCTACGGCTGAGAATTCCCTTCCTCCCGGGCGCTCCTCTCCTCCTCCTCTTCATGCCCGGGCCAAAGCGCCTCTGCCCCTCCGGGGCGGGGGCGTTTTCTTTTGGCGGGGTTCAAGACCCCTCACGCGAAGGTGTTATGCGGGTGCTGCATAGCTGCCAGACCAAAGCAGCCGTTGCGGCCCCGCCGGGCCGTCCCTATCTCCCTGTCACTTCAGACGAACAGATCAAGCGGCGCGCCGGATGCACGTTCCGGGCGGGCGCGAAGGAACAAGAACAATGGCTTATTCGACTCTCACCGCGCCGGTTTCTGCCGGCATCCCCGCCCGGCTGGCAGGCATCCTGTCCGGGCTGTTCCGGAACTGGCGGATGCGCCGCGAATACCGGCAGACCGTCCACGCGCTGCGCGCGCTTTCGGCCCGCGACCTGGCCGACATCGGTCTCAGCCGCTGCGCCATCCCCGGCGCCGCCCGCGAGCACGTCTACGGCAAGTGATCTCCCCGGCCGGCTGGCGGATCCTCCTCCCTCTCCAACAGCCCGGCCCCAAAACGCCCCCGCCATCCGGCGGGGGCGTTTTGTTTTCCGTTCTGCTAGCTGGGCGGCACCCAACTTGAGCGTTCTCGTCCGGCCGCAAGGCCGGGCAGCGCCCGTCCCGCCCCCGTCAAACCGAAGGTTTGCCTCCGGCAAAACAGGGCGGGCGCTTCGCTTCCCACCCCGCCGGGCCGGGCGCTGCCCTCAGGGTTCCCGCAACTGAAGCCGAGTAGTAAAAGGCCAAAGCACCCGTTGCGCACCCACCGTACGCACCGCCTACGGGGTTTTAACCCGGCTCTGGCAGGATCATCCCCGGTCATGATCACCCGCCGGGCCTGACACCCCCGGCACCTGGAACTGGGCTCCGGTCTGGCACCCGGAGCGCGCAGACGCGTTTTCGCATGGGGTCATCCCCATCCCATCTCCACCCCGGCGGCGCCGCCACCCTTTAACGGACGGCCAGCAGCGGAACGGAAACAGAGACAGACGGAACAGCGTGCAACCGGCAGGGCAGGGGCCTTGGCGGCCCTTGCTGCATTCCTTCAGCCCTGTCCGGCCGCAGGGCTTGATCCCATTCCCCATCCCGTCTATAGGCACCCGGTGGCGTTCCGCGCCACGGAATCACCAATCAAGAAACGCCGTGTTTGGCCCATCACGCTTCGGGGGCCACATCCGGCAAGGAGAAGCGACATGAAACTTCACGAACTGCGCGACAATCCCGGCGCCGCCAAGAAACGCACCCGTGTGGCCCGTGGCCCGGGTTCCGGCAAAGGCAAAATGGGCGGCCGCGGCATCAAGGGTCAGAAATCCCGTTCGGGCGTGGCCATCAACGGCTACGAAGGCGGCCAGATGCCGCTGTACCAGCGTCTGCCCAAGCGCGGCTTCAACAAGCCGAACCGCAAGGCATACGCCGTTGTGAACCTGGGCCTGATCCAGAAGTTCATCGACGCAGGCAAGCTGGACGCAGCCTCCATCACCGAGGATTCGCTGGTTGCCTCCGGCCTGGTGCGCCGCAAGCTGGACGGCGTCCGCGTCCTGGCCAAGGGCGAAATCACCGCCAAAGCGACCATCTCCGTCACCGGCGCATCCGCTGCTGCTGTTGATGCTGTAGCGAAAGCCGGCGGCACTCTGACTGTGGCAGCCCCCACCGCCGCAGAGTAACGGCTTGTGAGCGGCGCAAATGCCGCTTACATAGTCCTCAGTTTTCCTAGAACGCCGCCCGAGCCGGAAAACGGTTCCGGGCGGCGTTTTCGCTAAAGAAGAGACCTTTTCATGGTATCAGCAGCAGAACAAATGGCGGCAAACACCAGCTGGGCTGCCCTTGGCAAGGCTACGGATCTGCGCAACCGCATCCTGTTCACCATCGGCCTTTTGATTGTCTACCGCCTGGGCACCTTTATTCCGGTTCCCGGCATCGACGCAGCCGCCCTGCGCCAGTTCATGGAGCAGGCGGGCCAGGGCATCGGCGGCATGGTGTCGATGTTCACCGGCGGCGCGCTTGGCCGCATGGGGATCTTTGCCCTTGGCATCATGCCCTATATCTCCGCCTCCATTATCGTTCAGCTTCTGACGTCTATGGTTCCCTCGCTTGAGCAGCTCAAGAAAGAGGGCGAGCAGGGCCGCAAGAAGATCAACCAGTACACCCGCTACGGCACCGTGGCGCTGGCGACCGCGCAGGCCTACGGCCTTGCCGTGTCGCTGGAGCAGGGCGACCTGGCGACCGATCCCGGCATGTATTTCCGCATGGCCTGCATGATCACCCTGGTCGGCGGCACCATGTTCCTGATGTGGCTGGGCGAGCAGATCACCCAGCGCGGCATCGGCAACGGCATCTCGCTGATCATCTTCGTCGGCATCATCGCCGAGGTTCCGGCAGCGATTGCCCAGTTCTTCGCCTCCGGCCGCTCCGGCGCGATCAGCCCCGCCGTGATCATCGGCGTGATGGTGATGGTGGTTGCGGTGATCATGTTCGTGGTGTTCATGGAACGCGCGCTGCGCAAGATCCACATCCAGTACCCGCGCCGCCAGGTCGGCATGAAGGTCTATGACGGCGGCTCCTCGCACCTGCCGGTCAAGGTGAACCCGGCGGGCGTGATCCCGGCGATCTTCGCCTCCTCGCTGCTGCTGCTGCCGACCACCATCTCGGCGTTCTCCTCGGGCGCGGCCACCGGTCCGGTGATGTCCTGGCTCTTGGCGAACTTCGGCCCCGGCCAGCCGCTGTACCTGCTGTTCTTCGTCGCGATGATCGTGTTCTTTGCTTATTTCTACACCTTCAACGTCTCCTTCAAACCGGACGACGTGGCGAACAACCTGAAGAACCAAAACGGCTTTGTTCCCGGCATCCGCCCGGGCAAGAAGACCGCCGAGTATATTGAGTACGTGGTCAACCGCATCCTGGTTCTGGGCTCCGGCTACCTGGCGCTGGTCTGCCTGCTGCCAGAGGTGCTCCGCGGCCAATTCGCCATCCCGGTATATTTTGGCGGCACGTCCGTTCTGATTGTGGTATCCGTCACCATGGACACCATCCAGCAGGTGCAAAGCCACCTCCTCGCGCATCAGTATGAGGGCCTTATCGAGAAGAGCCAGCTGCGCGGGCGCAACAAGAAACGGACAAAACGGGGACCCTCTCGCCGATGACCAACATTATTCTCCTTGGCCCGCCTGGTGCGGGCAAAGGCACCCAAGCGCGTTACCTGGTTGAATCCCGCGGCATGGTGCAGCTCAGCACCGGCGACATGCTGCGGGACGCCCAGACCTCCGGCACCGAGATGGGCAAGAAGGTTGCCGCCATCATGGCCGAGGGCAAGCTGGTCACCGACCAGATCGTGATCGGCCTGATCCGCGAGAAGCTGCAGGAGGGCGCCGCCGGCGGCTTCATCTTCGACGGCTTCCCGCGCACCCTGGCCCAGGCCGACGCGCTGGCCAAGCTGCTGGACGAGATGGATCTGAAACTCGACGCCGTGATCGAGATGCAGGTCGACGACGAGGCGCTGGTCGCCCGCATCACCGGCCGCTCCACCTGCGGCGGCTGCGGCGAGGTCTACCACGACCAGACCAAGCCCTGGCCGGCAGACGGCAAATGCGTCAACTGCGGCAGCAGTGACGTGCAGCGCCGGGCGGATGACAATGAGGACAGCCTCAAGACCCGCCTGATGGAATACTACAAGAAGACCTCGCCGCTGATCGGCTACTACTATGCCAAGGGCAACCTGCAGCGCGTCGACGGCCTCGCCTCGATCGAGGACGTCCGCAAGAGCATGGCCTGGATCATGGGCGAATAAGCCGCCCCGTTTACCGGATTGAAGTGCCCCGTGCTGCAAAGCTGCGGGGCATTTTCTTTTCCGGAGGTTCCGATGACCGCCCATTTTCTGAAAGCCCCGGCCGTTCTGGCCGCGGCGGCTGCCCTGTCCGGCCCGCTTTTGGCGGACCAGCTGTACCTTGACGATGCCGCCGCCTGCGACCGGGTGCTGATCAGCCAGGACGGGGTTGCGGATTATGCCAATGAGGGCGGGCTGATCCTGCATGAAAACGGCTTCAGCTCGATGGAGTATTTCTGCAACTTCCAGCCTGCGCTCAGCCTGGAATGGGGCAGCTACCGGGTCAGCGACCACACGGGCCGCTGCGAGCTGCCTGGGCCGCAGTATTTCCCGCAGCTGTTCACAGTAGTTCTGGACCCGGAGGAGCCTGGCACGGTATCCGTCTGGATGGGCGAAGCCGAGCCGCTGCAGTTCTTTGCCTGCAGCAGCTGACGGGGCAGGGGGCGGCCCCCGGGTTTTCGCAGATCACGGGTTGACCCCCGCGGCAATTCCACATAGGCAACCCCATCCCTTCTGGGAATGATTCCCGGCGGATGGATTCGTCTGTCTGCCTTACCACCTCGAAATGCTGGACCCTCTGGCCACACTGCCACGGTCAAGTGTTGTGAAAAAAGGTTCCGGCGTTACGGAACCGCAACGAAAAGGAAAGTGACACGTGGCACGTATTGCCGGCGTTAACATCCCGACTGCAAAGCGGGTTCCCATCGCCCTCACCTATATCACCGGTATCGGCAACACCTCGGCGAAAGCAATCTGCGAAGCCGTGGGCATCGACCAGACCCGCCGTGTGAACGAACTGTCCGACGCAGAAGTCCTGGCCGTGCGCGAGCACATCGACGCCAACTACACCGTCGAAGGCGACCTGCGCCGTGAAGTGACCATGAACATCAAGCGTCTGATGGACCTGGGCTGCTACCGTGGCCTGCGCCACCGCCGCAACCTGCCGGTCCGCGGTCAGCGTACCCACACCAACGCCCGCACCCGCAAGGGCCCGGCAAAGCCGATCGCCGGCAAGAAGAAGTAAGGGGGGCTTGATCAATGGCACGCGATAAAACCCGCATTAAGCGTAAAGAGCGCAAGAACATCGCCTCCGGCGTTGCTCACGTGAACTCTTCGTTCAACAACACCAAGATCCTGATCTCCGACGTGCAGGGCAACGCGATCTCCTGGTCGTCCGCCGGCACCATGGGCTTCAAAGGCTCGCGGAAATCCACTCCTTACGCGGCTCAGATGGCTGCTGAGGACGCGGGCAAGAAAGCCCAGGAACACGGTGTGAAGACCCTGGAAGTCGAAGTTCAGGGCCCCGGCTCTGGCCGTGAATCGGCTCTGCGCGCACTGGCCGCTGTCGGCTTCAACATCACCTCGATCCGTGATGTGACCCCGATCGCGCACAACGGCTGCCGCCCGCCGAAGCGCCGCCGCGTCTAATTCGAATTTTTTGCTGGGGCCCCGCTTGATTCGCAGGGCCCCAGTGCGTCATTTAAACCTCGGGCGTCCTTGGCCTTTCGGACATGGGGCAAGGACAGGAATGGAGGGAACGCATGATCCATAAGAACTGGGCAGAGCTGATCAAACCGGCACAGCTGGAAGTGAAGCCGGGCAACGATCCTGCACGCCAGGCAACTGTCGTCGCAGAGCCGCTGGAACGCGGTTTCGGCCTGACCCTGGGCAACGCGCTGCGCCGCGTCCTGATGAGCTCGCTGCAAGGCGCGGCCATCACCAGCGTGCAGATCGACAACGTCCTGCACGAGTTTTCGTCCGTGGCCGGTGTCCGTGAAGACGTCACCGACATCATCCTGAACCTCAAGGGCGTGTCCCTGCGCATGGAAGTCGAAGGCCCCAAGCGCCTGTCGATCAATGCCAAGGGCCCGGCAGTTGTCACCGCTGGCGACATTGCCGAAACCGCAGGCATCGAAGTTCTGAACCGCGACCACGTGATCTGCCACCTGGACGACGGCGCCGACCTGTTCATGGAACTGACCGTGAACACCGGCAAAGGCTATGTCTCGGCAGACAAGAACAAGCCGGAAGACGCACCGATCGGCCTGATCCCGATCGACGCGATCTACTCGCCGGTCAAGAAGGTCTCCTACGACGTTCAGCCGACCCGCGAGGGCCAGGTGCTGGACTATGACAAGCTGACCATGAAGGTGGAAACCGACGGCTCCATCTCTCCTGACGATGCCGTGGCCTATGCCGCTCGCATCCTGCAGGACCAGCTGTCGATCTTCGTCAACTTCGACGAGCCGGAATCGGCTGGCCGCCAGGACGAGGACGATGGCCTGGAGTTCAACCCGCTTCTGCTCAAGAAAGTGGACGAGCTGGAACTGTCTGTCCGTTCGGCAAACTGCCTGAAGAACGACAACATCGTCTATATCGGCGACCTGATCCAGAAGACCGAAGCGGAGATGCTGCGCACCCCGAACTTCGGCCGCAAGTCGCTGAACGAGATCAAAGAGGTTCTGTCGGGCATGGGCCTGCACCTCGGCATGGACGTCGAGGACTGGCCGCCGGACAACATCGAAGATCTGGCCAAGAAGTTCGAAGACAGCTTCTAAGGTTTTCGAGGAGGGCTCCGGCCCTCCTCTTCAATGCCCGGGACTGCCGGGGACAATCTGGGCATCCGCCCCAAGGAGAGCGGCTGACACGCATCAGCCGCCTGACAAAGCAAAACGCAAGATAAGGAACTGAAAAATGCGTCACGCACGTGGTTACCGCCGCCTGAACCGTACTCATGAGCACCGCAAGGCCCTGTTCTCCAACATGGCCGGCTCGCTGATCGAGCACGAGCAAATCAAGACCACCCTGCCCAAGGCAAAAGAACTGCGCCCGATCGTTGAAAAACTGATCACCCTGGCGAAACGCGGCGACCTGCACGCCCGCCGTCAGGCAGCTTCCAAGCTGAAAGAGGACAAGGACGTCGCGAAACTGTTCGAGGTTCTGGGCCCGCGCTACAAGGACCGTCAGGGCGGCTATGTCCGTGTTCTGAAGGCCGGCTTCCGCTACGGCGACATGGCTCCGATGGCAATCATCGAGTTCGTCGACCGCGACGTTTCCGCCAAAGGCGCCGCCGACAAGGCCCGCCTGGAAGCAGAAGAAGCAGCTGCTGAAGCAGACGAATAAGACGCACTGAACCTTTCGGGTTTACTGTCTGGCCCCCGCTCCGCCCGGAGCGGGGGTTTTTCTTTACGCCACGGCATCCGGCGCTGCCTGCGGCCGGCGCTCTTTGCAGAAAGGGAATCGTAATTTTATTCTGACTTAACTTTGCCATCCGAAACCTCCGGGACAGATGTGATGGCAAAAAAGAAGACTTCCGCAGCCAGGCGGTTCTCACTGGCAAACCTCAGCACCAGGGTGAAAATCGTCTCCGTTGCGGTGCTGCCGCTGCTGCTGGTGCTTGGCGTAGGTGTGCTGGCGGTCTTCAACCTGGGCCGGATGGATCAATCGGCCAAGGCGGTGGACCACACCCAGGAAATCCTGACCGGCTCGCAATCCCTGGCCGAGGCCGCCTCGCAGATGGAAGCGGGGCTGCGCGGCTATCTGCTGGCAGGCCGCGAGGAATACCTGGTCCCGTTTGAGGACGGCAAAACCCGTGTGGCCGAAACCCTGGCCAGCCTGCGCAGCCTGGCGGGGGATGATGCGGAGATGCTTGCCACGCTGGACGAGGCGGAGCAGATCCTGACCGGCTGGCAGGAGAACGTGGCCGCCGGCGCCATCGAACTGCGCCGCGAGATCGGCGACGCCATGAGCATGAACGACATGGCCGACGCGGTGAAGGAGTCCAAGGGCCGGGTCCTGTTTGAAGAATTCCGCGCCGAAGTCGGCAAGATCATCGAGGATGAGGAGGTGGAGCTTGCCAACCGCCGCAACATTTTCTCCTCGCTGGTGAATGCCGGCATTGCCGATCCCGACTATCTGAGCACCTCGCTGGAGGAAGTGGAGCGGGCCCATGAGGTGATCAGCACCGCCAAGGACCTGCTGGCTGCCGCCGTTGACATGGAAACCGGCGTGCGCGGCTTCCTTCTGGCAGGCGACCGGGCGTTTCTCGATCCCTACATGGAAGGCAACGAACGCTTCAACGAGGTCATGGCCGACCTGCGCGAGGCGTTCACGGACAAGCTGATGCAGACCAACCGGCTGAATGCGGTGGCAGAGATTATCGGCAACTGGCGCAACGACGTGGTTGTGCCGATGCTGCAGCTGCGCCGGGTGATCGGCAGCGCCGCAACCATGGACGATATGGCGGACCTGGTAGCTGAGGGCCAGGGCAAGGCGTATTTCGACAGCTTCCGCGGCACCATGGCCGCCCTGCAGGCCGCAGGCACCGAAGCGATGGCCGAGCGCCGCGCCGCCAATGAGGCGCTTGGCGCCCAGACCCGCACCATGATCCCTGCCGCCATCGGCGGCGCCATCCTGATCGGTGCGGTGATGGCCTTCCTGATCGCGTCCGGCATCGCCTCCGGCATCCGCCGCATCGTGGTGTCGATGCGCGGCCTGGCAGAGGGCAACAACGCGGTGGAGATCCGCGGCCAGAACCGCGGCGACGAGGTCGGCGACATGGCCCGCGCGCTGGAGAAATTCCGCGACGAGCTGGTGCGGATGCAGGAAGCCGAACAGAAGAAGGCCGAAAGCAAGGACGCCGAGCTGGCCGGCGTGGTGCGGGAGCTGAGCGAGCGGCTGTCGCGCCTGGCGCATGGCGACCTGACCATCCGCATCGCCGAGGCCTTCCCGGAGGAATACGAGCAGCTGCGCGCCGATTTCAACGGCTCCATCGACAATCTGAACGCCACCGTGCAGCAGGTGATCGCGGCCGCCGCCAGCATCCGCAGCGGCGCTGCCGAGATCAGCCAGGCCTCCGACGACCTGTCGAACCGCACCGAAAGCCAGGCGGCGACGCTGGAGGAAACCGCTGCGGCGATCGATGAGCTGACGGCCTCGGTGAAATCCGCGGCAGAGGGCGCCCGCAACGTGGAAACCACCGTGCGCGAAGCCCGCCAGGAGGCCGAAAGCAGCGGCGAGGTGGTGCAGGAAGCGGTCGCCGCGATGAGCGGGATCGAGGACAGCTCCAACAAGATCTCGCAGATCATCAGCGTGATCGACGACATCGCCTTCCAGACCAACCTGCTGGCGCTGAATGCCGGGGTCGAGGCGGCGCGGGCCGGCGAGGCCGGGCGCGGCTTTGCGGTGGTGGCCTCTGAGGTGCGGGCGCTGGCGCAGCGCTCCTCCGATGCGGCGATGGAGATCAAGACGCTGATCTCCGACAGCTCCCGCCAGGTGGACCAGGGCGTCGATCTGGTCGGCCGGGCAGGCGAGGCGCTGCAGTCCATCGTCGGCCGTGTCAGCCATATCTCGCAGCTGGTCTCGGAAATCGCCGAAGGCGCGGCGGAGCAGTCCACCGGCCTGCATGAGATCAACACCGGCGTCACCCAGCTGGATCAGGTGACCCAGCAGAACGCCGCAATGGTGGAGGAAGCCACCGCCGCAGGCCATCTGCTGAACAGCGACGCGATGAAGCTTGCCGACCTGGTGGCGCGGTTCCAGGTCGATGGCAGCGCGGCTGCGCCTGCGGCCCCGGCTGCCCCCATGGCTCCGGCGGCGGCAGGCGCCCTGCCCACCGCCCATGGCGGCGAGGACTGGGAGATCGAGGCCAGCCCGGCGCCGGTGGCCATGGCCCCGGCTGACGGCAACGCCGCACGTGATCTGTGGCAGGACTTCTGAGGCCCGCCTGCAAGATGAAGCACAGGGCCCTCCCGCGCGGAGGGCCTTCTGCATTCTGCCGGGGAAATTCAGGGGTGACAGCCCCGCGAATCTCCGCTAGCGTCCGGCCCATGACCCGCACCTATGCCGCATTCTGGTATTTCTTTTATCCGCGCCACATGGCGGACGGAGGGGTCAGCGCATTCTGAGTTAAGAGACCGGAACGCACCAGGATACCACCAACCGCCCGCAGCCCGCAGGCGGTTTTTTTGTATCCGCCGCAGCGCCAAGGGCCTCCCGCCAAGGAAGCTGAAACATGACACCCCAGACCGAAAACCTCCGCATCACCGGCATGCAGGAACTGATCTCACCCGAGGACCTCGCGTCGCAGCTGCCCTCGACGGCGGCGGCCACCGATACCGTGCTGGCCAGCCGCACCGCCATTCAGGACGTGCTGCACGGCCGCGACGGCCGCGTTATTGCGGTGGTCGGCCCCTGTTCGATCCACGATCCCGCGGCGGCGATGGACTATGCCCGCCGCCTGGCGCCGCTGCGCGCGCGGCTGGCGGGCGAACTGGAGATCGTGATGCGGGTCTACTTCGAGAAACCCCGCACCATCTCGGGCTGGAAGGGGCTGATCAACGATCCCGGCCTCGACGGCTCCTTCCGCATCAACGAGGGCCTGGGGCTGGCGCGCCGCCTGTGCCTGGACATCAACGCCCTGGGCCTGCCGGTCGGGACAGAGTTCCTGGATACCGCGGTGCCGCAGTACATCTCCGATCTGGTCGCCTGGGCCGCCATCGGCGCCCGCACCACCGAAAGCCAGATCCACCGCGAGATGGCCTCCGGCCTCAGCTGCCCGGTGGGGTTCAAGAACGGCACCCGCGGCAATGTGCAGATCGCGGTGGATGCGGTGCGCTCTGCCGCGCATCCGCATCATTTCATGGCGCTGGCGAAATCGGGCCGTGCGGCAATTGCGGCCACCAGCGGCAACCCGGACTGCCACCTGATTCTGCGCGGCGGCGGCGGCACCAACTATGATGCGGCTTCCGTCGATGCGGCCTGCCAGCTGGCGGAAAAAGACGGTATCCGCGGCCATGTGATGATTGACGCCAGCCACGCCAACAGCGGCAAGGATCCGATGCAGCAGCCCGCGGTGCTGCGCGATGTGGCGGCGCAGATCGCCGGCGGCGACAGCCGCATCACCGGCGTGATGATCGAAAGCCATCTGGTGGCGGGCCGCCAGGACCTGGGCAAGGGGGAGCTGACCTACGGCCAGTCGATCACCGACGGCTGCCTCGGCTGGGAGGACACCGTGGCAGAGCTGGAGCATCTGGCCGCCGCGGTTGCCAAGCGCCGCGCGGCTGCCCCGCAGGCGGAACTGGCGGAGGCCTGAGGTTTGCCAGGGGGACAGGCCGCTGAATTGCGCGGTCTGATCCTTTATTCATCTGGCTGAAAATATCCCGGGGTGAATTGGCCGTCAGGCCAAGAGGGGCAGCGCCCCTCCGCCCCGCAGGGATGAGGCTTGCCTCCAGCCTTGCAATCCGGGCGCGCGCTCCGCATATCCTTCGGGCAGCAACAAACGGAGTCCGCATGATCCGCCCAGCCCTGACCGCCCTTGCCCTGTGTCTTGCCCTGCCTGCGCTGGCCCTGCCCGCTGGTGCCGAAACCAAGGTGCCGCAGAGCCAGGCGGAGATCGCGCTGGGGTTTGCGCCGCTGGTCAAGGAAGCGTCTCCGGCGGTGGTCAACATCTATGCCAAGGTGGTGCGCCAGGTGCAGCAGCGCCGCCGCTCGCCGTTCATGAACGACCCGTTCTTCGATGATTTCTTCCGCGGCTTTTCCCAGCCGCAGCCGCGGGTGGAAAACTCGCTCGGCTCCGGGGTGATCCTGTCGGCGGACGGCATCGTGGTCTCCAACTACCACGTCGTCGGCAGCGCCACCGAAATCCGCGTGGTGACCAATGACCGGCGCGAATACAATGCGCGGGTGATCCTGGGCGACAAGGCCAGCGACCTGGCGATCCTGCAACTGGAAGAGGCTGCGGACCTGCCGTATCTGGAGCTGCGCGACAGCGATGAGGTTGAGGTGGGCGAGCTGGCGCTGGCGATCGGCAACCCGTTCGGGGTGGGGCAGACCGTCAGCAGCGGCATCATCTCCGGCCTGGCGCGCACCGGCATGGGGGCGGGCGACGGCTTTGGCTACTACATCCAGACCGATGCGCCGATCAACCCGGGCAACTCCGGCGGCGCGCTGATCGACGTCAATGGCGATCTGATTGGCATCAACACCCGCATCCTGTCCCGTTCCGGCGGCTCTAACGGCATCGGCTTTGCGATCCCGGCGAACCTGGTGCGGGAGTTCGTGGAGCAGGCGCAAAACGGCGCTGAGGAGTTCCAGCGCCCCTGGGCCGGCATGGCCGGACAGCCGGTGGATGCGGATCTGGCTGCCTCGATGGGGATGGAACTGCCGGAGGGCATGGTTGTCTCCGACCTGCACCGGGAAAGTCCCTTTGCCAAGGCGGGGTTCAAGGTGGGCGACGTGATCACCCATGTGGACGGCGAGGTGGTGAATTCGCCGTCCGAGATGGTGTTCCGCATGTCGGTCTCCGGCCTTGGCGGCACGGCTGAAATCACCCGCCTGCGCGGGGCTGAGCGCGACGTGGTCGCAGTGCCGATGATCACCGCGCCGGACCAGCCGCCCGCCAACCCGTTGCAGCTGGATGAAAAGACCGCGCTGCCCGGCCTGACGGTGGCGCAGATCAATCCCCAGGTGATTGCCCGCCTCGGCCTGCCGCTGTCGGCGGAGGGCGTGGTGGTCACCGATCCCGGCCCCTATGCCGGGCGCGGCGGGGTGCAGCCGGGCGATGCGCTGCTGGCGGTCAATGGCAAGCCGGTGACCAGCACTGATGATGTATACGCCATCCTGGCAAACGGCGGCCGCTGGATTCAGCTGGACCTTAACCGCCGCGGCCAGCATGTCACCCTGCGGTTCCGCACCTGATGGCGGACCTGTTCGGCAGCCCAGCGCCCGCGGACGGCGGCGCGCAGCAGGCCGGCGTGAACCGGCCGCTGGCCGACCGGCTGCGGCCGCAGTCGCTGGCGGAGGTGATCGGCCAGCAACAGGTGCTGGGGCCGGAGGCGCCCTTGGGAGTGATGCTGGCCTCTGGCTCCTTGTCCTCGCTGATCTTCTGGGGGCCGCCGGGCGTGGGCAAGACCACCATCGCGCGGCTTTTGGCGCAGGAGACCGACCTGCATTTCGTGCAGATCTCGGCGATTTTCACCGGCGTGCCGGAGCTGCGCAAGGTCTTTGAGGCCGCCAAGATCCGCCGCCAGAACGGCCAGGGCACACTGCTGTTCGTGGATGAGATCCACCGCTTCAACAAGGCCCAGCAGGACGGTTTCCTGCCGCATATGGAGGATGGAACCATCCTCCTGGTGGGGGCGACCACGGAGAACCCCTCGTTCGAGCTGAACGCCGCTGTGCTGTCGCGCAGCCAGGTGCTGGTGCTGGAGCGTCTGTCGCTTGCGGATCTCGAACGCCTGACCCAGCGCGCCGAGAAGGAGCTGGGCCGCGCCCTGCCGCTGAGTGGCGATGCCCGCGATGCGTTGCACGAGATGGCCGATGGCGACGGGCGGGCGCTCCTGAACCTTATTGAACAAGTCGCCGCCTGGAAGGTGGAGGCGCCCTTGGGGCGCGAGGCGCTGTCCAACCGGCTGATGCGCCGCGCGGCCAAGTTCGACAAGTCCGGCGACGAGCATTACAACCTCATTTCCGCCCTGCACAAATCGATCCGCGGCTCCGATCCGGATGCGGCGCTCTATTGGCTGGCGCGGATGCTGGAGGGCGGCGAGGACCCGCGGTTCCTGGCCCGGCGCCTGACGATGATGTCGACCGAGGACATCGGCATGGCCGACCCGCAGGCCAATACGGTTTGCCTCAATGCCTGGCAGACCTATGAGCGGCTTGGCAGCCCGGAAGGCGAGCTGGCGCTCGCGAATGCCGCGGTCTACCTGGCGCTGGCGCCGAAATCCAACGCGGTCTACGTCGGCATCAAGGCCGCCCGGCGGCTGGCCAAGCAGACCGGCAGCGCGCCGCCGCCCAAGCACATCCTGAACGCGCCGACCAAGCTGATGGCGGAGCAGGGGTATGGCGACGGCTATGCCTATGACCACGACGCCGAGGACGGGTTCTCCGGCCAAAACTACTTCCCCGACGGGGTGAAGCGGCCGGTGCTCTATCAGCCGGTGGAGCGCGGGTTCGAGCGCGAGCTGAAGCGGCGCACGGATTACTTTGCGAACCTTAGGCTGAAGCGGAACAAGTGAAGCGGCTATCCTGCGGGAAAGCCGCTGCCTCCGGCGGGAGTGTTTGGGGAAAGATGAAAGGGAAGGGCGTGTGCCTGCGTCAGCCCTGCGCGCCGCGCAATACGGGCAAAACTTGACATCCCTGCCTGCGCCGGCGACAGGACGGGGATGATTTCTTCGGTTTCCATGGTGGCCCTTGGCGGCGCAATCGGGGCGGTGTGCCGCTATCTGTCCGGCCTGGGCATCATCCGGCTGCTGGGACATCACGACTTCCCGGTGGCGATCCTGACGGTAAACATCCTCGGTTCCTTCCTGATGGGGATGTTCGTGGTGGCGGCAGCGCTGCGGGACCTGACCTGGCTCAGCCCGCTGGTGATGACCGGGCTGATGGGCGGGTTCACCACCTTCTCGGCGTTCTCGCTGGAGACCGCCAACCTGATCGAGCGCGGCGCCTTCGGGCAGGCGGCGCTCTATGTAGCTTTGTCCGTGGGCCTGTCGGTCGGCGGATTGTTTCTGGGCCTGATGGCCGCAAGAGGAGTGTTCGCATGAGCGGCGTTCAGATGATTACCGTCAGCGAAGACGACAGCGGCCAGCGCATCGACCGCTGGCTGCGGCGGCTGTTTCCGCATGTGAACCAGGGCCGTATCGAAAAGATGTGCCGCAAGGGCGAGCTGCGGCTGGACGGTGCCCGCGTGAAGGCCAATACCCGCGTCGAGGCGGGGCAGGTGGTGCGGGTGCCGCCGCTGGCGGACAGCGACCTGAAACCTGCCGCGCCGCGCGAGATGAAAATCTCTGATGCCGATGCCAAGATGATCCAGTCCTGCGTGATCTACCGCGACGACGATGTGATCGTGCTGAACAAGCCCGCGGGGCTGGCGGTGCAGGGCGGCTCCGGCACCACCAAGCATGTGGACGGGCTGGCCGAGGCGCTGAAGTTCGGGCTGGAGGAAAAACCCAAGCTGGTGCACCGGATCGACAAGGACACCTCCGGCGTCTTGGTGCTGGCGCGCAACCGCAAGGCGGCGCAGGCGCTGACCGCCGCCTTCCGCCACAAGAACACCCGCAAGATCTACTGGGCGCTGGTGGCCGGCGTGCCGACGCCCTACCTGGGCGAGATCAAGAACGGGCTGGTGAAGGCGCCGGGCCACGGAAAGTCCGGCGAAGGCGAGAAGATGATCAACGTGCATCCGCGCGACATCGACGACACTCCCGGCGCCAAGCGGGCGCATACGCTCTATGCCACGCTCTACCGCGTTGCCAGCCGCGCCGCTTGGGTGGCGATGGAGCCCATTACGGGACGCACCCACCAGCTGCGGGCGCATATGTCCGGCATGGGCCATCCGATCGCCGGCGACGGCAAATACGGCGGTTCCGGGCAGGAGAACCTGGGCGACGGATGGGGGGCCTCGATCGGCGGCGTGATCTCCAAGAAGCTGCACCTGCACGCGCGCCGGATGGTGTTCGAGCACCCGGTGACCAAGAAGGAAATCGCCGTGGTGGCACCGCTGCCGGAGCATATGAAGGAAAGCTGGGACACCTTTGGCTGGAGTGAGGACCTGGCAGCGGACGACCCGTTCGAGGACCTGAAGTGAGCGCAGAGCTGCGGCTGATCCTGTTCGACGTCGATGGCACCCTGGTCGACAGCCAGGGCGCGATCACCGGCGCCATGGCGGAGGCGTTCGAGGGCGCCGGGCTGAAAACGCCGCCGCGCGAGAGAATCCTGTCCATCGTCGGCCTGTCGCTGCCGCTGGCGATGGCAGAGCTGGCGCCGGAGCAGGACGCGGAAACGCTGGACGCGCTGGTGGAGGGCTACAAGTCCTCTTACATGCTGGCGCGCGAGGCGGCGGGCGCAGCGCATTCGCCGCTTTACCCCGGGACGCGGGAGATGCTGGCAGAGCTGAACGAGGTGCCGGAATACCTGCTGGGCGTTGCCACCGGCAAATCCCAGCGCGGCGTTGACGCGCTGATCGCGGCGCATGGGCTGAGCTGTTTCGTGACCCGTCAGGTGGCGGATCACCACCCGTCGAAACCGCATCCGTCGATGATCCTGACGGCGATGGCGGAGACCGGGGTGGAGCGGGCAAGCACCGTGATGATCGGCGACACGCGGTTTGACATCGAAATGGGGCGCGCAGCGGGGGTCACCACCATCGCCGTGCCCTGGGGCTATCACCCGGCAGAGACATTGGGCGCCGATTACCTGATCCGCGATTTCGCGGAACTGCGCCCGCTGCTGGCAGAAATCTGGAAAGGCTAAGAGATGAGCGGCTGGGCACAGAAACGGTTCTGGAAAGAGGTCACCGTGGCGGAGACCGAAGACGGTTTTGCGGTGGAGCTGGACGGCCGCCGGGTCCGGACGCCCGCCAAGGCGCCGCTGATGGTGCCGACCCGGGGCATGGCCGAGGCAATTGCCGCCGAATGGGACGCCCAAAGCGAATCAGTTGACCCGAAAACCATGCCCTGCACCCGGTCGGCTAACGCTGCGATTGACAAGGTGACACATCAGCACAGTGAAGTTGCGGCGATGCTGGCTGAATACGGCGACACCGATCTGCTGTGCTACCGGGCGGACTCCCCGGCTGAACTGGCGGCCCGGCAGGCCGCCGAATGGGATCCGCTGCTGGACTGGGCAGAGGCGGAACTGGGGGTGCGCCTGCAGCTGCGCGCCGGGGTGCTGCACCAGCCGCAGGAGGCGGCGGCGCTGGCCGCGCTGGCGGAGAAGGTCCGCGCCATGACCGCCTTCCAGCTGGCCGCATTTCACGATCTGGTAGGCATTTCAGGCTCTTTGATCCTTGGATTTGCGGCTGCTGCGGGCTGCCGCAGCGCCGAGGAGATCTGGCAGCTGTCGCGCCTGGACGAGCGCTGGCAGGAGGAACTGTGGGGCGTGGACGAGGAAGCGCAGGCCGCAGCCGAAGTGAAACGGCTGGAATTCCTGCACGCCAAGCGATTCTACGATTTTTCCTGAGAGGACAAGAAATTACTTTTCCACAGGGGGAACCCGAAACAAAATTCCGTGCGCTGGCCCTGCGTGCGGAATTCGTACATCGAAATTCCTGATAGCGCACTTGACGTTTGCTGATGAATGCGCCCAAACTCAGCGACGAATTAGGGGCAAACCCTTCTTCAGTCTCATATCCGGCGGGGGATCGCCGGAAAATAAGAACCGCCGAATGGCGGGCTATCAGGAAGAGGTAAATATGAAAAAATCCGTTATTTTGGGCGCAATGACCTTTGCCGGTCTTGCGGCTGGCGCAGCATCTGCCGGCACGCTGGACGACGTGAAGGCCCGCGGCAAGCTGAACTGCGGCGTCACCACCGGCCTGGTCGGTTTTGCGGCCCCGAATGCAAACGGGGAATGGGAAGGTTTTGACGTTGCCGTGTGCCGTGCTGTGGCTGCAGCCGTGCTGGGCGACTCGAACGCCGTTGAATTCGTGCCGACCACCGGCAAGACCCGCTTTACCGCGCTGGCGTCCGGCGAGATCGACATGCTGGCCCGCAACACCACCTGGACCTTCAGCCGCGACGTTGACCTGAAGTTCGAATTCGTGGGCGTCAACTACTATGACGGCCAGGGCTTCATGGTCCCGAAAGAGCTGGGCGTGTCCTCGGCCAAGGAACTGGACGGCGCCACCGTCTGCATCCAGACCGGCACCACCACCGAGCTGAACCTGGCGGACTTCTTCCGCTCCAACAACATCAGCTACGAGCCGGTTCCGATCGAAACCAACGCCGAAGCGCAGCAGCAGTACCTGGCAGGCGCCTGTGACGTCTACACCACCGACGCTTCCGGCCTGGCCGCAACCCGCGCCACCTTCGACGATCCGTCGGGCCACGTGATCCTGCCGGAAATCATCTCCAAGGAGCCGCTGGGCCCGCTGGTCCGCCATGGCGACCACGAGTGGGGCGACGTTGTCCGCTGGAGCCTGAACGCGCTGGTCGCGGCAGAAGAGCTGGGCATCACCTCGGCCAACCTGGGCGAAATGGCAGCCGGCACCGAGAACCCGGAAATCAACCGCCTGCTGGGCACCGAAGGCACCCTGGGCGAAATGCTGGGCCTGTCGGCTGACTGGGCCAAGAACGCGATTGCCGCTCAGGGCAACTACGGCGAGATCTTTGCCAAGAACATCGGCGAAGACACTCCGGTCGGCCTGGCCCGCGGCCTGAACGCACAGTGGACCGAAGGCGGCCTGCTGTACGCTCCGCCGTTCCGCTAAACACACCACCGGGAGGGGCGCAGGAGTTTCCTGCGCCCTTTTCCTATCTGAAAAAAGCTCCGGCCAGCTGCGGAGCGGGGACAACCCCGCCAGGATCAGGAAACCGGAGTCAGGGGATCACAATATATGTCAACGCTTACTGACCCGCCAAAGGAGCAGTTCCGGCTGTCCATGCTCCTTTACGACACCCGCTACCGGTCGGCGACCATCCAGGTCATCGCCATGTTCGGGTTCATGCTTCTGGCAGCCTGGCTGATCAACAACACGATCATCAACCTCAACACGCTGGGCAAACCGGTCGCCTTCAAGTTCCTGGGCGAAACCGCCGGGTACGACATCAACCAGCGTCTGCTCGACTACAACAACCAGGACAGCCACCTGCGTGCCGCCTTCCTGGGCCTCTTGAACACGCTGGTGATTGCCTTCCTCGGCTGCATCGCGGCCACCGTCATTGGTGTGCTGGTCGGCGTCCTGCGGCTGTCGTCCAACTGGCTGGTTGCCCGCCTGATGACGATCTATGTCGAGATGTTCCGCAACGTGCCGGTGCTGTTGTGGATCGTGCTGATTTTCGCCATCGTCACCGAAGCGACGCCGCACCCCAAGGTCTACAGAGGTGTCGAGACCGGCGCCATGGTGGTGACCAACCGCGGCACCTATATTCCGGAACCCCTGTTCTCCCGTTCGCTGGGTGACATTCACCTGTTCGGCAGCTCCCCTTTGCGGTTCGATGTTTCCCTGGATCTGATCGCAATCCTGGTGGTGCTGGGCCTGAGCATTTTCGCCTCCATCAAGATGCGCCAGCGCGCTGACCACATCCAGGAGACCACCGGCGACCGGCCCAAGACCTGGCATATGCGCACCGCGGTGATCGTGCTGCCGATCCTTGTTCTGCTGATCGCGCTGGGCTTCCACCTGGGGTACCCGGAGCTGAAGGGCTTCAACTTCCAGGGCGGCACCCATCTGCGCAACTCGCTGATCGCCCTGTGGCTGGCGCTGTCGCTGTACACCGCGGCCTTCATCGCGGAAATCGTGCGGGCCGGCATCCTGGCAATCTCCAAGGGCCAGACCGAGGCGGCATCCGCCCTGGGCCTGCGCCCGAACCGGACCATGTCGCTGGTGATCCTGCCGCAGGCGCTGCGGGTGATCATCCCGCCGCTGATCTCCAACTATCTGAACCTGACCAAGAACTCGTCGCTGGCGATCGCCGTGGGCTACATGGACATTACCGGCACCCTTGGCGGCATCACCATGAACCAAACGGGACGCGAGCTGGAATGCGTTCTGATGCTGATGCTGGTGTACCTGGGTATCTCGCTGACCATTTCGGCGATCATGAACTGGTACAACGAAGCCGTGAAGCTGAAGGAGCGCTGAGATGTCTGATATTGGATTTGTCCGCACCGAAATGCTTCCTGAGAAGGACCCGCCGGCCTCCGAGGTCGGGGTCATCGGCTGGGTCCGGCACAACCTGTTCTCCAGCTGGCTGAACGCCATCCTGACGGTTCTGTCGATCGGCGCCATCTACTATGTGCTGTCCGGCGTCCTGCCCTGGATCTTCCAGTCGGTCTGGAACGCGGACTCGCTGAGCGAGTGCCGTGAGATCATGAAAGGCACCTGGGAGTCGACCCATGGCCACGCCTGCTGGGGCGTGATCCGGGAGCGTTGGCTGCAGCTGCTGTTCGGCTTCTACCCGAACCACCTGTACTGGCGCCCGATCCTGGCCCTGGTGTTGCTGCTGGCAGCCCTCAGCCCGATCCTGTTCTCGGACAAGGTCTCGTCCAAGATGCTGATCCTGACCACGGCCTACCCCTTCATCATGCCGTTCCTGATGTGGGGCGGCACCATCTGGGGGCCGGTCTGCGCCGCGCTGGGTTTTGTCATCGGTTTCCTGATCATCAAACACGCCGCCGCGGCGATTGGTGAGCTGTGGGCGATGATTGCCGGTGTTGTTGCCGCGCTGATCTGGTGGTTTATCCTGGCTGGCCCGGTTGCCGGGGCGCTGTCCTCGGTGCTGCCCATCGGCATCGAAGCGGTCCAGAGCCGCCAGTTCGGCGGCTTCATGCTGGCGATCATGCTGGGGGTCGTGGCCATTGGTGTCTCGCTGCCGATCGGCATCGTGCTGGCGCTCGGTCGCCAGTCCGACCTGATCATCGTCAAGTACATCTGCGTCGGCTTCATCGAGTTCATCCGCGGCGTGCCGCTGATCACTCTCTTGTTCGTGGCGTCGCTGCTCTTGAACATCTTCCTGCCGCCGGGAACCAACTTTGACATCATCCTGCGGGTGATGATCATGATGACCCTGTTCTCCGCCGCCTACATGGCTGAGGTGATCCGGGGCGGTCTGGCTGCCTTGCCCAGAGGCCAGTATGAGGGCGCCGACTCGCTCGGCCTCAACTACTGGCAGGCACAGCGCCTGATCATCATGCCCCAAGCCCTGAAAATCTCCATTCCGGGCATCGTGAGCACCTTCATCGGGATCTTCAAGGATACGACCCTGGTATCGATCATCGGCTTGTTCGATGTGATCGGCCTTGCCAGCGCGATCCGCGCAGACACCGCATGGAACGGCATCTACTGGGAACTGTTCGCGTTCATCGCGGTGCTGTTCTTCGTCGTCTGCTTCTCCATGTCCCGCTATTCCATGTACCTTGAGCGCAAGCTCAAGACGGACCACCGTTAAGGAGTTCAACATATGTCTGAACTTATGTCTGACCGCGCAATCGACCGCTCCAAAATGCAGGTGAGCGACGAGGTTGCCATCGAAATCACCAACATGAACAAGTGGTACGGGTCCTTCCACGTGCTGCGCGACATCAATCTGACCGTCAACCAGGGCGAGCGGATCGTGATCGCGGGCCCGTCGGGTTCCGGCAAATCCACCCTGATCCGCTGCCTCAATGCGCTGGAAGAGCACCAGCAGGGCAAGATCGTGGTGGATGGCACGGAGCTGTCCAACGACCTCAAGAACATCGACAAGATCCGTTCCGAGGTCGGCATGGTGTTCCAGCACTTCAACCTGTTCCCGCATCTGACCATCCTGGAGAACTGCACCCTGGCGCCGATCTGGGTCCGCAAGACGCCTAAGAAGGAAGCCGAAGAGCGGGCGATGCACTTCCTGGAGAAGGTGAAGATCCCGGAGCAGGCCCACAAGTACCCGGGCATGCTGTCGGGCGGCCAGCAGCAGCGTGTGGCGATCGCGCGCTCGCTCTGCATGATGCCGCGCATCATGCTGTTCGATGAACCCACGTCGGCGCTCGACCCGGAGATGATCAAGGAGGTGCTCGACACCATGATCGAACTGGCCGAGGAAGGCATGACCATGCTCTGCGTGACCCACGAGATGGGCTTTGCCCGCCAGGTGGCGAACCGGGTGATCTTTATGGATGCGGGCCAGATCGTCGAACAGAACGAGCCGGAAGAGTTCTTCAACAACCCGAAGAGCGACCGCACCAAGCTGTTCCTCAGCCAGATCCTGGGCCACTGAGGCAACGCATGGCGGTGGGCAGAATTGCCCACCCTACGCGGCATCACCAAACGGAAAGGCCGGGCAATGCGCCCGGCCTTCTTCGTTTCAAAAGCCCTGATCAGGCCGGCTTGGGTCAGGAATGGCTGGCAAACACTTCGGTCGAGCCATCGGCCAGGATCAGCAGGGTGTCGAACGCCTCGCGCTCGCCGCCCATCTCCATCCCCGGCGAGCCGATCGGCATTCCCGGCACCGTCAGCCCCAGCGCCGCGGGCTGTTCCGCCAGCAGCCGCTGGATGTCTGCCGCGGGCACATGGCCCTCGATCACGTAAGGCCCGGCCATCGCGGTGTGGCAGGAGGCCAGATCGCCGCTGACGCCCAGCCGCTCCTTCATCGCCCACAGGTCGTCATCCGCCACATTGCGCACCTCGGTCTGGAAACCGGCGGCGGCCAGATGATCGGCCCAGGCGGTGCAGCAGCCGCAGGTGGGCGACTTCATGATGCGGATGGTCTCCGCTGCCGCGGCGAACCCCGGCAGGGCGGCGAAGGGGAGGGCGGCTGCGGCCAGCAGCAGGGAACGGCGGTGCATGACGGTCTCCAGTCCGGCAAATGTCTGTCCGGCTGATTATCTAGTCACGCAGGTGCGCGGGCGCCAGAGGCCTCCTGCGCGGGATGCGCTGCCTTGCCACAGGGACTACTCGCCCAGAAGCTCCCGCGGGACCGCGAAATCAATCACCCTGCCGCTGCTCCAGGTGAGGTCCTTCCAGCTGCCGATGTCGAACTCCACCACCAGCGTGGCACCGGTCGGGTAGTCGTCGAAACGCGAATGGTCCGGCGGGCTGGACACGATGGTGTGGGCAAAGGCGGCGATGCCGGGGTTGTGGCCGATCAGCAGGACCCGCTTCTGCTCCGCCTCGCTCAGCACCTTGAAGATGATCTCGGAGTTGGCATGGTACAGCCGCTCGGTGAACCGCGCGGGCACCCCCAGCTCCATCAGCTCGCAGGTTTCGCGGGTGCGCTGCGAGGAGGAGGAGATCACCTGATCCGGCAGGTAGCCGTTGTCGCGCAGCCAGGCGGCAATGGCCGGGGCGGAGCGGCGGCCGCGCTTGTTCAGCGGGCGGGCGTGGTCGCTGGGCACATTGGTGTCCCAAGCGGATTTGGCGTGGCGGGTCAGGATCAGGGTGCAGGTCATTGCGGGTGAAAATGCCTCATATGGTGTGCGGTTTGTTCCGGGTTCCGGCGGGCGGTGCGGCTCAGCGGGCAGGCCAGCCGGGAAAGGCAGCCGCCGGTCATGCAGCCGGCACCTGCGCGTGTGTCGAGATAGCCGTGGCAAGCCGCCAGGTCGTAGGGGGCTCCGTCCGACAGCGCCGAAACCGGGCAGGCGGCAAGGCAGGGACGGGTAGGGCAGCTAAGGCAGGGCGACTTTGCCAAAGGCGGAGGGGGGATGTCAAATTCCTGTTCAAAATGAATGGCCCCCCGCAAGGAAATCATCATGCCGGCCTGATCATGCACCATCATCTGTGACGGCGATGTGAAAAACCGGCCCGACGCCAGCGCCCAGTTGATGAAGGGCGTGTAGGGCGGCCCGCCGAACGGAAAATACGCGCTGCCGCCCAGAGTTTCTGCCAGCGCCCCGACCACCCGCACCGACCAGCGGTCGACCGGGTCCGGGGCGCCGTCGCGGTATTCCGGGGCAGCCTTCAGCAGCGGCCAGAAGCTGCGGTCCGTGCCCAGGAGCAGCAGGGTGCCGCCCTCCAGCGCCTGGACCGGCTGGCGGGCGGGGTGCAGCGCACCCTGGACGGCCAGCCCGGCCTCTGCCGCGGCGGCCTCTGCGGCGGCATAAGACGGGGCGCCGCTGCGGCGGGGGGCGGGGGTGCCGGTCAGGCTCATCTGGGCGGGGCTCCGGAGCGGGTGGGTTTGCAGCAGCCTAGCAGCGGCGCACGGACGGTGCAGGGCAAAAGCGCCGGGACGGGGCCTGCCGGCGTCATCCCGCTGCCGCTTCTCAGCGGCGGCGGAACGGCAAGAGCAGGCTCCAGCCCAGCTGCGCCGGGCGGCCGTCCTGCCATTCCAGCCCCACCGTCATGCCGTGGTGGCCGCGGCCGGGCTGCGCCACATAGGTGCCGAACAGGCGGTCCCAGACCGACAGGGCAAAGCCGTAATTGCTGTCATGCTCGGCGCGCAGCTGCGAATGATGCACCCGGTGCATGTCCGGGGTAACCAGCAGCAGGCGCAGCGCCCGGTCGAGCCGCGGCGGCAGCGCCAGGTTGGCGTGGGTGAACAGCGCGGTGCCGTTCAGCAGCACCTCGAACAGGACAACGGCCAGGGCGGACGGCCCCAGCAGGTACACCAGCCCGATCTTCACCAGCATCGACAGCGCGATCTCGACGGGATGAAAGCGCACCGCGGTGGTCACATCCATGTCCCGGTCGGCGTGGTGCACCCGGTGCAGCCGCCACAGGACGGGCACCTTGTGGGTCAGCAGATGCTGCAGCCAGATCGCGAAATCCATCACCAGCACCGCCAGCAGCAGCTCTGCCCAGGCGGGCCAAGCCAGCGCATTCAGCAGCCCCCAGCCGTGCTCTGCCGCGTCCAGCGCCGCGCCCACCGCCAGCAGCGGCAGGCCCAGGGCCAGCGCCCGCAGGGTGAGCGTGTTGAGCACGGTCATCAGCAGATTGGTCTGCCAGCGGCGGCGCCGCGGCAGGCTGCGCGCGCGCCGCGGCGCCCGGGCCTCTGCCGCGGCGAGCAGCGCAAACAGGGCCAGAAAGATCGCAAGGCGGATCAGGGTTTCATGCTCCATAACGCCAGCGATGCGCAATATCGGGCCAAAGGCAAGCCCCCCGCAGGCAAGGCCGGGCTTCCTCATATGCCGGAAGCGTGATCCATGCTATGATCCGCGCGGGGCATGCAGGCCGGAATATCCGGCATCGTGCCTGCAGCTGGCCTGCATCTTCCGCCCCAGGGAGAGACTGAATGCCAAGATTTATCGTGACCGGGAACTACACGTCTTCTGCGATGAAGGCGATGATCGACAGCCCCAGCGACCGCGAGGCCGCGGCCCGCGCCCTTGTCGAGGCGGCGGGCGGAAAGCTGGAGACATTCTATCTGACCACGGGGGACCATGATTTCGCGATCAAGGTCACGATTGATGATGTGTCCAGCCTGCTGGCGGGCCTGCTGGCGACCGGCGCCAGCGGCGCGGTCAGCAACCTCAAGACCGTCCGGGCCTTCACCTCGGATGAATTCACCGAAATCCAGAAAAAGGCGGGCTCCATCGCGGGTGCTTACAAGGCGCCGGGAAGCTGAGGGCAGGATCTCCTGCTCATCCGGCTGAAAATTTTCCGGCTCGGAATGGCCCGCGTGACCAAGAGGGGCAGCGCCCCTCTTGAGTTTCGCGCGGCGCGCCGTCAGGCGCGGATCATAGAGCCTGCGCCGTGGTCGGTGTAAAGCTCCAGCAGCACCGCGTTCTGCACCCGCCCGTCGACGATGATGCAGGCGCGCACGCCGCCCCGGACCGCGTCCAGCGCGGTTTCGGTCTTGGGGATCATGCCGCCGGCGATGACGCCGCCGGCGGTCATCTCCTCGACATCCGCGGCCTTCAGTTCGGTGACCACTTCGCCGTCGGCGTTCTTGACGCCGGCCACATCGGTCAGCAGCAGCAGGCGGTCGGCCTGCAGCGCCTTGGCAATGGCGCCGGCAGCGGTGTCGCCGTTGATGTTGTAGGTCTCGCCGCCCCGGCCCGCGCCGATGGGGGCAATGACCGGGATCATGTTCTTCTCAAACAGCCCGTGCAGCACCTTGGGGTCCATTTCCGCAGGCGCGCCGACAAAGCCCAGATCCGGGTCGGCCTGATCGCAGGTGATCAGGTTCGCGTCCTTGCCCGACAGGCCGACGGCGCGGCCGCCCTGGCTGTTGATCGCCTGCACGATGCGCTTGTTAACGACGCCGGACAGCACCATCTCCACCACTTCCATGGTGGCGGCATCAGTGACCCGCTTGCCGTTCACGAAATCGGATTTGATCTGCAGCTTTTCCAGCATCGCGTTGATCATCGGCCCGCCGCCATGCACGATCACCGGGTTCACCCCGACCTGGCGCATCAGCACGATGTCGCGGGCAAAGGTCTCCATCGCCTCGTCGCTGCCCATGGCGTGGCCGCCGAGCTTGATGACGACAATCGCCCCCGCAAAGCGCTGGAAATAGGGCAGCGCGCTGGAGAGGGTTTCGGCGGTGGCAATCCAATCGCGGTTCATATCTTGTTTCTTCATTGCTGCATCATCCCTTGGTCAGAATGTGTTACGGGGTTCCGGCGCCGCTGCCAAGGGGAGGCTTTGGCGCACCCCGTTGCAGATGGCGGCGCGGATGCTAGGCTCGGCGCAGATTCTCTCATCAGGAGGGCGCCATGCGCCAGAAGACACTATTGCTGACGGGCGCCAGCCGCGGCATCGGCCATGCCACCGTGCGCCGCTTCAATGCCGAGGGCTGGCGGGTGATCACCTGCTCGCGCCATCCGTTCCCCGTGGAATGCCCCTGGGGCGGCGGCCAGGAGAACCATGTGCAGCTGGACCTGTCGGACCCGTCGGACACGATCAACGCGGTGGGCCAGATCCAGGAACTGCTGGACGGGCGGCTGGACGCGCTGGTCAACAATGCGGGCATCTCGCCCAAGGGGCCGAACGGCGAACGGCTGAGCACGCTGGACACCGATCTGATGGACTGGGGCAAGGTGTTCCATGTGAACTTCTTTGCCTCGGTGGTGCTGGCCCGCGGCCTGAAGGAGGAACTGGCGGCGGCCAAGGGCTCGGTGGTAAATGTGACCTCGATCGCGGGCAGCCGGGTGCATCCCTTTGCCGGCGCCGCCTATGCCACCTCCAAGGCGGCACTGGCGGCGCTGACGCGGGAGATGGCGCATGATTTCGGGCCGCTGGGCGTGCGGGTGAATGCGATTGCCCCGGGCGAGGTGGAAACCTCGATCCTGTCGCCCGGCACCGAGAAAATCGTCGAGAAGCTGCCGATGCAGCGGCTGGGCCAGCCGGAGGAAGTGGCGGCGGCGATCTACTTCCTGTGCTCGCAAGAGAGTTCCTATATCTCCGGCACCGAGATCGAGGTGAACGGCGCGCAGCACGTTTAAAGCCCGGAACAAGCGCGAAGCGCGCCGGGCAGCGCCCGACCCTCCCCGCGGGAGGGCGCTTTCGCACCCACCCAGGGTCGGGCGCTGCCCTCAGTTTTTCGTCAGCTCACCGCGCGTTTCAGCACCGGCAGGTTGCCGAGCAGCAGCACGTCAAAGGCCAGCGCGGCCAGCAGCGCCAGGCCGGTGAGCGGGAAGGCCAGCGAGACCAGAACGGCGATCAGCGCAGCGCCTTTCCAGAACGGCATCTCTGCCGGTTCCGGCGGCGCGGCCAGGCGGGCGGCACCGGCGGGGCGGCGCTTGACCCACATCACCAGGCCGGAGATACAGACGAAGATCACCGCGAGACAGAACACCACGTTCAGCACGAAGCTCCAGGTGCCCATCAGCCCCATGTGGAAGGGGATGCTGACGGCCATCGCCTTGCCCGCCCAGGAGTAGTCTTCGTACTTCACGTCGGCGAGGATCCTGCCGCTGTACTGGTCGACATGCACGGTGCGGTCGATGAAGGGGCTGTCGCCGTCGCCGCTCATGCTGTCGCGGTTGAGGGTCCAGACGCCTGTTTCGCCGCCGGGGTAGGCGAGGCGGAAGCGGCCCTCCATCCCCAGGCTCCGGCCCAGGGCGATCAGGTTGGCAGCATCGACGGGGACGCCCTCCGCCGTGCCGGTGATGCCCGCGTCAGAGCCGGAAGCGGGCATCGGGGTCTGTTCCAGCGCCCAGGGCACGTCGTTGGTGGACCCGTGGTTCATGCTGGCGTGGATGTCATCCGACAAGGGCACGTTGTCCCATTTCGCGGCGGGGAAGGTGCTCCAGGCCTGCATCATCTGTCCGCCCCAGATGCCGGTCCACGACAGGCCCGAAATCAGGAAGATCACCAAGAGCGCCGACATCCAGAAACCGGTCACCGCGTGCAGGTTCTTCCATAGGGCGCGGCCGCGCGCGCGGACGTTGGGGACAAAGGCGCTGACGGCATTGCCGCGCGGCCACCACAGGTAAAGCCCGGTCAGCACCAGCACGATGCCAAGGCCCGCAGCAATCTCGATCAGCCGGTCGCCGGTGTCGCCGATCAGCAAGGTGGAGTGGATGTTGTCGGCAAAGTCGTACCAGCCTGCGCGGCGGTCCCAGACCTTGATCACCTCGCCGCTGTACTGGTCAAGGGCGACCAGGCGCTGGCCCTCATCTGTTTTTACCCGGAACACGGTGGCCAGATCCGGGGCCTTGGGGCCGATCCATTCGGCGATGGTGCCGGGCTGCGCGGCCAATACGGCGGCCTCCTGCGCGGGGATGCTCAGTTCGGCGGCGCCCTGGGTGACGGTGATCTTCTCGCCGTCGCGGCCGTCTACTTGGGTGATGAACATCATCATCAGTCCGGTGACGGCCAGCATGATCAGGAAGGGGATCACAAACAGGCCGGCATAGAAATGCCAGCGCCAGACGGCGAAGTAAAATTTCTCGGTAAGCGGGCGCATCTGGCCCGCGGAATGCGGTTGGCTGGTTGCCATTGGGTCTCTCCATACCGGAACGGGGTCGGTCGCGCGGGGCGCCGGCGAAAAAGTCAGAAGTGTTCAGAAAATCAGGAGAGTGCGGGCGGGCCGCGGGCGTCATAGCGCCAGTGGAAACCGGCGGTGTGATGGGTGAAGGCCTCGCGCGACCAGCGGTCGCTGAGAGGTGTTTCCAGGTTCAGATCAATCAGGCTGTCCGGCAGCAGCGCCACCGCGCCAAGGGCCGCAAAGGGACAGCTGCGGTCCTCCATCTGCTCGGCAGGTGCGTGGGGTTCGCCGCTGTCCAGATCAACCCAGGTTTCCACCGGCCCGTGGCCGGTACAGATCACCAGGAGCACCTTGCCGCCCTGCGCCGTGCCCGGCATCCAGCCGGACGGGATCAGCCCGGCCACGGCCAGGGCGATCACAACCAGCAGGGAGGGCAGGCGGCTGAGCACGTCTGTTACAGCCCGGCGATGATCGAGCGCAGGGTGGCGATGCCGTCGCCCTTCTCGGAGGAGGTCAGCACGATCTCCGGATAGGCCGCCGGGTGTTTGGCCAGCGCGCCCTTCACCTGCTCCAGCACCTTGGCGCGGTCCTTTTCCTTGACCTTGTCGGCCTTGGTCATCACACACTGAAAAGTGACGGCAGAGCTGTCCAGCAGCTTCATGATCTCGTCATCCACCGCCTTCACGCCGTGGCGGCTGTCGATCAGCACAAAGGCGCGGCGCAGGTTCTGGCGGCCGCTTAGGTAGCGTTTCAGCAGCTTCTGCCATTGCTCCACCACCTTGAGCGGCGCGTTGGCATAGCCATAGCCGGGCAGGTCGACCAGGTACAGGTCGGGGCCCTGGGTGAAGAAGTTGATCTCCTGTGTGCGGCCCGGTGTGTTGGAGGCGCGCGCAATGCCCTTGGTGCCGGTCAGCGCGTTGATCAGGCTCGACTTGCCGACGTTGGACCGGCCGGCAAAGCAGACCTCCACCCGGTCAGCGTCCGGCAGGCCGTTCATCGCCACCACGCCCTTGAGGAACTCGGTCTCGCCCGCAAACAGCTTGCGGCCCTTTTCGGCGGAAATGTCGTCCGGCGCTTCGGCCAGGGAAAATTGCATCTGCATCACAGCACCTTTACCGCGTCGCCCAGGCGGATTTCACCGCCGCGCACCACCTCGGCGTAGACCGAGAAATCCTGGTGGCCCCAATTCTCTTTCAGGGTCTTGAGCGTATCGGCGTCGCGTTCGCCGGTTTCGGGGTTGGCAGTGGTCGCCAGGCAGCGCACCACCCGCTCGCGCACCGCAAAGACGGCCGTGCCGATCTGCACCTCGCGGCCCAGCCAATCGTTTTCGGCCCAAGGATCATCCAGGTCGAACCAGATGTTGCCGCGCCAGCGCAGGGGCGACAGTTTGTGGGTGATGGCCTGCTCCACCGCGCGGTGGGAGGCCCAATTGCACAGGGTGATGGAGGGGAAATCGGTGTCGGTCATGCCGCGGCCCGGCACCCGGACGATGCGGGCTGAGGCTCGGGCGGTGCTCGGCAGCAGCGGCTTTTCCCAATTGAGAAAGCGCTGGAGGTCTGCCGGGTTCTCGGGATCAAAGGTGATGTCAGGCCGCTGCGGGTGGGTCAGCGTCAGCTGGCCGCTGGCGTCGTCCAGCCGGGCATCAATGGCCATCAGGGCAGGGGACTGCGACCCGCGGGAGAAGTTGCCGCAGACCACCCATTTGCTGCCGTCGGCCTTGGACTGCTCGTTTGCAACCGCCCAAACGCGATCGCCGGGCATGGTCTGCCCGGCGGTCAGGGTTACTCTCTCCAGCGCTTCCCGCCCGTGGGATTTGAGCGGGTGGCGCCAGATGTCTGTAACTTGGTGCGTCATCAGCTGTCAGCCTTGGGCTTCTTCTTGAAGCTCGACTTGATGTTGCCGAACACGTCCGGCGTGTAGCCGTGGCTGCGCATGATCAGGTACTGCTGGGTGAAGGTGATCGTGTTGTTGGCGATCCAGTAGACCACCAGGCCGGAGGCAAAGCCGCCGAGCATGAACATGAACACCCAGGGCATCCAGGCGAAGATCATCTGCTGGGTCGGGTCGGTGGGCGCCGGGTTCAGCTTCTGCTGCAGCCACATCGAGATGCCGAGCAGGATCGGCAGGATACCGATGAAGACCAGCGCCAGCACGCTTTCCGGCGCCGGAGCCGCAAAGGGCAGCAGGCCAAAGAGGTTCATGATCGAGGTCGGATCCGGCGCGCTGAGGTCCTGGAACGGGCCGAAGAACGGGGCGTGGCGCAGTTCCAGGGTGACGAAGATCACCTTGTAGAGCGAGAAGAAGATCGGGATCTGGATCAGGATCGGCAGGCAGCCCGCGGCGGGGTTCACTTTCTCCCGCTTGTAGAGCTCCATCATCTCCTTCTGCATCTTCTGGCGGTCGTCGCCGGCGCGCTCCTTGAGCTTCTCCATCTCCGGCTGAAGCTCTTTCATCTTGGCCATCGAGGCGTAGGATTTGTAGGCCAGCGGGAACACCAGGATCTTGATCACCACGGTGAGGCCGATGATCGCCCAGCCCATGTTGCCGATCAGGACGTTGAGGTTGTGCAGCAGCCAGAACATCGGCTTGGTCAGGAAGAAGAACCAGCCCCAGTCGATCACGTCCAGGAAGCCCTCGATGCCCGCCTTCTCGTAGCCGCGGATGGCTTCCCATTCCTTGGCGCCGGCAAACAGCTGGGTGGTGACTTCCGAGGACTGGCCCTCTGCCACGGTGACGGTCGGCAGCACGATGTCGGTCTGGTAGATTTCGCGGCGCTCGTCGAACTTGGCGATCGAGCGGAAGCCCTGGCCCGGTGCGGGCACCAGGGTGGACATCCAGTAGTGGTCGGTGAAGCCGATCCAGCCGTTCGCCTCGACCTGCTTGACGCTGGACTTGGAGCCGTCGCGCGGGTCGGGCTCAAAGTCGGCCATGTCGTCATAGTCGGTCTCTGCCAGCTCGCCGTCGGTCATGCCGACCAGGCCTTCGTGCAGGATGAAGAAGTTCTTCAGCCCCTCGGGCTGGCCGTGGCGGGCCAGGGTGCCGTAGGGCGCCAGCGACACGGTGCCGCCGGAGGCGTTGGCAACCGACTGGGTGACCGAGAACATGTAGTCCTCATCCACCGCGATGGTGCGCGAGAAGGTCAGGCCCTTGCCGTTGTCCCAGGTGAGCGTGACCGGGCTGTCGGCGGACAGGGTGGCGCCGTCCGCAGCCGACCAGAGGGTGTTGGCGCCCGGCACGTCGCTGAGCGTGAGGCCTGCACCCGGTGCCCAGCCGTAGAGCGCGTAATAGGCGCCGGCCTCGCCCACCGGTTTCAGCAGTTTGACGATCGGGGAATCTTCGTCCAGCGTCTCGCGGTAGTCCTTCAGCGACAGGTCGTCGATCCGGCCGCCCTGCAGCGAAATGCTGCCGGTGACGCGGGGCGTGTCGATGGCAACGCGCGGCGCATCCGGGGCGGCGGCCTGTTCCGGGGCGGTGTCTGCCACCGCATCGGCGCCCGCGGCGCTGGGCGCGGCGGCGGTGTCGCCTGCCGGGGCGGTTTCGCTGATCGCGGTTTCCGGCGCCTGTTCCGGTTCCGGCGGCGGGAAGAAGGTATACCACCCGAGGATCACCAGAAAGCTGAGTACGGTTGCGAGAATAAGATTTTTGTTCTGATCGTCCATTGGGGACTGCCACCTCGTGTAGGGAAGGACACGAGGGGTTCAACAGAGGTGGGCCGCAAAGGTCAAGCAGAATCGCGGTGCACCGGGGCGTCAAGCGGTCCCGGTGCGGCAGAAAATCAAAGGAATTGAGCGTTCAGGGCGTCTGGCGGCCGATCACCGGCGCATCCTGCAGCTTGGCCTCGTGGGCGGTGATCCAGTCCAGGGTCTGATCAAAGGGCATCGGGCGGCCGATGCCGAAGCCCTGCACGTGGCCGCAGCCGAGCTGCGCCAGCAGCGCATGCTCGCCCGCGGTTTCCACCCCTTCGGCCAGGGTGTCGAGGTCCAGCCGCTCTGCCATCGTCAGGATGGCGGAGATCAGTTTCTGCTGCTCGGGATCCTGGTCCGCCTTCATCACAAAGGTGCGGTCGATCTTGATGCGGGAGATGTTGAAGCGGCGCACGGCGGAGATCGAGGCATGGCCGGTGCCGAAATCATCGAGGTCGATCGGGCAGCCCAGCTCGCTGAGGGCAAGGATGTTGCGGGTGACCACATCGTCGGGCTGGTCGGTCATCACGGTTTCCAGGATCTCGACGCAGAGGCGGTCCGCGGGCAGGCCGAAGCGCTCCAGCTCCCATTTGACGCGCCCCGCGAGGCCTGGGTTGCGCAGCTCCTGGGTGGCGAAATTGACGCCGACGCAGGGCACAGTCACCCCGGCCTCATCCCAGGCCTTGATGGCGACCAGCGCGTTGTAGAGCATTACCTGGCTCAGCCGGTCCATCAGTCCGGCTTCTTCCAGCGCGGGCAGGAAGGTGGAGGGCGGGATCAGCCCCTGCACCGGGTGCAGCCAGCGCGCCAGCGCCTCGAACCCCGAGACCCGGCCGGTGTCGGTGCAGATCTGCGGCTGGAACCAGGCCTGGATCTGGCCGGTTTCCAGCGCCGCCGCGGCTTCCTCGCGCAGGCTGGCGCGGCTGCTGCCGCGGGCCGGCATATCGCTGGAGTAGGCGCGGATGCCGCCGGGGCCGTTTCCATGCGCCTCCGACAGGGCGGAAACGGCGGCGCTGATCCATTCTGCGCTGCTGCTGCCCGGCGCGCGGCTGCGCTGGCAGAAGCCGATCGAGGCGGTCATGTAGACGGTGGTGCCATCCAGCGCCAGCGGCTCCTCGGCCGCGGCCTGCATGCGCCCGGCCAACTGGATGCACAGCTCCAGGTCCAGCTGCAGGGTGGGTGCCAGGCAGATGGCAAAGCGGTTGTCGCTGATCCGGGCGATGGTGTCATTCTGGCGCAGGGCAGAGACGATCTGCGCGCCGCAGTGCTGCATGATGCGGTCGCCTGCCTCCTGGCCGTGGCGGTCGGTCAGTTCCTTGTACTCGTCCAGTTCCAGCACAAAGACCGCCGACCGCAGGCCGGCCTCGGCGCAGTCGTGGTACAGCCGGGCGGTCTCATGCTCAAACCCATCGCGCAGCATCATGCCGGTGACGGCATCGCGCGGCACGCTGCTGCCGCGCTTGGAGAAGCCGCCGGCCGCGGCAATCAGCACCGGCAGGCCAAGGGCAACGGCCAGCAGCGCCGTTTCGCCGCCAAGCCAGAAGGTCGCGAGGGTCAGGGCAGGCAGAAAGGCGAGCATCGGCGGTCCGACAAGCGCCGTGGCGAGGAAATGCCGGAGCCGTTCCAGAAAGCCTGAACCCGTAATCTTCATTCTCAGACCTTTCGTCTGCAGCCGTTCATTCGGGGCTGAGACTAAGGCGCTGATCTAACCCGGGAGTTAACGCAGCCTGGGAATTGCGGAAATTTCCGGCTCAGATTCGCCATTCTTCAGTTCCAAACCCGCGAAATCGAACAATTTCGGGTCCAGAAGGTGCGACGGGCGCGCATTCATCAGCGCCCGGAACATCACCTGGCGGCGTCCGGGCGAGTTTGATTCCCACTGGTCGAGGATCTGTTTCACCTGCTGGCGTTGCAGCCCGTCCTGGCTGCCGCAGAGGTCGCAGGGGATGATCGGATAGTTCATGGACCGGGCGAATTTCTCGCAGTCGGCCTCTGCCACATGGGCCAGCGGGCGGAACACGAACAGGTCGCCCTCTTCGTTGACCAGCTTGGGCGGCATGGTCGCCAGGCGGCCGCCGTGGAACAGGTTCATGAAGAAGGTTTCCAGGATGTCGTCGCGGTGATGGCCCAGCACCACGGCCGAGCAGCCCTCTTCGCGGGCGATGCGGTAGAGGTTGCCGCGGCGCAGGCGCGAGCACAGCGCGCAATAGGTGCGCCCCTGCGGCACCTTGTCGACGACGATGGAATAGGTGTCCTGGTATTCGATCCGGTGCGGCACGCCCATCTTTTCCAGGAACTCCGGCAGCACCGTGGCCGGGAAGCCGGGCTGCCCCTGATCCAGGTTGCAGGCCAGCAGATCCACCGGCAGGAGGCCGCGCCATTTCAGCTCGTAAAGCACCGCCAGCAGAGTATAGCTGTCCTTGCCGCCCGACAGGCAGACCAGCCATTTCGGCGTGCTGCCGTCCTCGCGGCGCTCCACCATGCCGTATTGCTCGATCGCCTCGCGCGCATAGCGCACGATGCGCTTCCTGAGCTTCTTGAACTCAGTGGTCGAGGGGGCGCCGGCAAACAGCGGGTGGATTTCGTCCAGATCATCATCAAGCATGGGCGCGCCCTAGCCGAGGCGCGCGGTTTTGCCAAGGAAAAAAGGAGCAGGACCGGCCGCCGGCCTGCACCGTCATTTTCTTCAACCTTGACACATGCTCAGCCGGAGGGAGACGCTGAGAGCGCGGTTTCAAGTGTAAGGGGTTAGGGTGATGGACTACTTTTTGTCTGTGCGCGGCCGGGATGGCTCCGGATATTCCAATCGGGAAGGAGCGGTGAAATTCCTGGCGGTTCCGGGCGGGGCCGGCCATCTGCATCGGGGGCAGGAAGTCCGGCGGACGGAGTGGCTGGCCGGGGTGCAGGATGCCTCCGGGTGCCAGCGCCTTGCCGACGGGACGGTTCTGGACAAGGGGCACATCCTGATCTTTGTGCATGGTTTCAATACGGACCAGTTCGACATGCTTGAACGGCACCGGCTCATCCGGCGGGGCTTGGCGGCGCATGGCTTCCCGGGAGCCGTTGTGAGCTACGACTGGCCCAGCAACGGCTCGGTGCTCGGCTATGCATCCGACCGCCGCGATGCGCGGCGGGCCGCTGAGGAGCTGTTTTTTCACGGGATCCGCTGGCTGGGCCGGATGCAGAGGGCGGATTGCGCTTATAACGTGCATGTGCTGGCGCATTCGATGGGCTGCTTTCTGGTGCGGGAGGCCTGCGATTATGCCGACGACGATCATGAAACCGCGCAGTCCGGCTGGCTGGTGAGCCAGATGGCGTTTGTAGCGGCTGATATCTCGCAAAAGTCGATGCGAGCGGGGAATGCGAATTCAAGCTCGCTTTACCGCCGCTGCGCGCGGCTGACGAATTACTACAGCCTCTATGATGAAACCCTGTCGGTTTCGGAGGTGAAGCGGGTCGGCGTTTCGCCGCGCCTGGGGCGCATCGGCCTGCCGTCAGGGCATCCGCGGAAGGCCGTCAACCTGTCCTGCGGGGAATACTTTAAAGACAACATCGCGAACCCGGGGGCGGCGGCAAGCTGGTCTCATCGCTGGTATTTCGAAGCGTCCCGGTTCTACGAGGATTTGAACCACAGCTTGCTGGGCAAGATCGACCGCGACGCCATTCCGTCGCGCGGCTTCACGGCGCAAGGCAAACGTGCCCTGATCTGACGGTTGTCACTTGCTGTCTTTATTGTCCGGCACCGGGTCAAAGCCGTCGCCGCCGAAAGGGTGGCAGCGCCCGATGCGCCGCGCGGTCAGCCACGCGCCTTTCAGCGCCCCGTGTTTCTCCAGCGCTTCCAGGGCGTAGGCCGAGCAAGTGGGCTGGTAGCGGCAGTTGAAGCCGACCCAGGGGCTGAACAGCAGCCGGTAGGCGCGCACGGGAATTGCAAGGAGATGGGCCAGCGGGGTCATGGCGGATAGATAGGGGCAGGGCGGCCGGGTGGCAATGCGGCCAACGGCCGGGCTTGCGCGGCCTTACTGGCCGTGGATCTTCTTCAGCGCGTAGATCAGGTCGCGCTTCAGTTCCTCGAACGGGCGCTGGGCGGTCTCGTTGGCGCGGCCGATCAGCACGTAATCCCAGCCGGGGCGGCCGTGGGTTGGCAGAATCATCCGCGCCGCCTCGCGCAATCTGCGCTTGGCGCGGTTGCGGGCGACCGCGTTGCCGACCTTCTTGGAGCAGGTGAAGCCCATGCGGATGCCGCCGTCATCACGGCGGTTCCGGCCCTGCAGCATCATCGCCTTGGTGCCCTGTTTGCGGGCAGGCGGGCGGGCGCAGGCGAGGAAATCACGGCGCTTGGCCATGATCTCGATTTTTTGCGCATCAGATGCGCAAACGGACACCGCCGGAGGCGTGTCCCCGCGGGCAGCGTTGCCGTCCTTGGGGGCCTCCGGCGGTGTCATGTCCGTCAGAACGGGAACTGAGCTTATGCGCTCAGTTCTTTGCGGCCGCGGGCGCGGCGTGCGTTCAGGATCTTGCGGCCTGCCTTGGTGGCCATGCGCGCACGGAAGCCGTGGCGGCGTTTGCGAACCAGGTTCGAAGGCTGATAGGTGCGTTTCATCGCTCCGGTCTCCACATTTTTTCTTCGGGTGCGCGGAATCGCCCGCCCGGGGTCTATCTCGAAGCCCGGTCTTTAGGAGGGAATGGCGGCTAAGTCAAACCCCGCAAGCCGCCTTTTCCGGGCAAAGTGCAACATTTCTGCCAAAATCCGCCCCCGGACGGCCTGCCCGGACGGTGCGGACGTAACATGGGGCGGCTGATTCTGCCATAAACCTCACGGAATCCGGGAATGCGATCAAGCACCTGTGAGGCAGGCGGAACCTCCCTCGCGGAACAGCCATTTAACACGTAGCAACAGACACAGCGCAATTGAAACGGACCTGATGAGCAGCATGACAGAGATACCGGAGACCGAATCCCAGCCCAAGGAACAGGACGGCGCCAAGCCGGGCCTGGCGCGGCATCTGCCGCTGATTGCGGTGGTGGCGGTGGCGCTGCTTGGCGCGGTGGTGCTGAAGGATTACCTGACCTTCGATACGCTGCGCGACAACCGCGAGGCGCTGATGGGCTTCCGGGACCAGAACTATCTTGGCCTGGTGGCGCTGTTCATGGGAATTTACATCGTGATCGTGGTGTTTTCGCTGCCCGGCGCGGCGGTGGCCTCTGTCACCGGCGGCTTCCTGTTCGGGCTGGCGGCCGGCACCGCGTTCAACGTGATCTCTGCCACCATCGGCGCGGCGGGCATCTTTCTGGCGGCGCGCATGGGGCTGGGGGCGGTTCTGACCGCCAAGATCGAAGCGGCAGAGGGCCGGGTGCAGATGCTGAAACAGGCGCTGCGGGAAAACGAGGTCGAGGTGCTTTTGCTGCTGCGGCTGGTGCCGGCAGTGCCGTTCTTCGTGGCGAATCTCTTGCCCGCGCTGGTCGGGGTGAAGTTCCGCAACTTCCTGTGGACCACCGCGGCGGGCATCATTCCCGGTGCCATCGTGTTTACCTGGATTGGTGTCGGCGTCGGCTCGGTCTTTGACCGCGGCGGCGATCCGGACCTGAGCCTGTTGTGGGAGCCGCATGTGATCGGGCCGATTCTGGGGCTGTGCGTGCTGGCGGCGATGCCGATCCTGGTGAAAGCGGTGCGCGGCAACCTGCGCGGCCAAGCACGGAAGGACAGCTGAACATGAATAGCATCACATGCGATCTTCTGGTCATCGGGGCCGGCTCCGGCGGGCTGTCGGTGGCGGCCGGGGCCAGCCAGATGGGCGCCGATGTGGTGCTGCTGGAAGGCCACAAGATGGGCGGCGACTGCCTGAATTACGGCTGTGTGCCTTCCAAGGCGCTGCTGGCAAGCGCCAAGGCGGCTTATGGCCAGTCGCATACTGCGGATTTCGGCGTTGCGGATCAGGCTGCGCAACCGGACTACACGGCGGCCAAGGACCATGTGCATCAGGTCATCGAAACCATCGCCCCGGTCGACAGCCAGGAGCGGTTCGAGGGTCTCGGCGTGCGGGTGATCCGCGAGTACGGGCATTTTATTTCGGAAACTGAGGTAGCCGCCGGAGACTACCGCATCACCGCGCGGCGGGTGGTGATTGCCACTGGGTCGTCGCCGCTGGTGCCGCCGGTTCCGGGGCTGGACAAGGTGCCCTATGAAACCAATGAAACGCTGTTCGACCTGCGCGAGAAGCCTGCGCATTTGCTGATCGTCGGCGGCGGCCCGATCGGCATGGAGATGGCGCAGGCGCATGTGCGGCTGGGCTGCAAGGTGACGGTGATCGAAGGCTTCAGGGCGCTGGGCAAGGACGACCCGGAGGCCGCGGCGCTGGTGCTGGATGCCTTGCGCAATGAAGGCGTGGAGATTGCCGAGGGCGCCATGGTTTCCCGCGTTGGCGGGCAGGCGGGCGCGATCGAGGTCGAAACCAGGGACGGCAGCATGTTCCGAGGCTCGCATCTGCTGATGGCGGTGGGGCGCAAGGTCAACATAGAGCGGCTGAACCTTGCGGCGGCGGGAATCGAAACGCACAGCAATGGCATCAAGGTGGACGAGAGCCTGCTCACCACCAACAAGCGTGTCTATGCCATCGGCGATGTGGCGGGGGGGATGCAGTTCACCCATGTGGCGGGCTATCACGCCAGCGTCATCATCCGCTCCGCCCTGTTCGGCCTGCCGTCGAAGACGAAGACCAGCCATATCCCCTGGGCCACCTATACCGACCCTGAGCTGGCGCAGGTTGGGCTGACCGAGATGCAGGCGCGCGACCGCTATGGCGTCAAGCTGGAGGTGGCGCGGTTCGGCTACAACCACAACGACCGCGCCATTGCCGAGCGCAAGGCCGCGGGCTTCATCAAGGTGATGGTGTTCAAGGGCCGCCCGGTCGGCGCCACCATCGCGGGCCATCAGGCAGGAGAGCTGATCGGGTTGTGGTCAATGGCCATCGCCAACAATCTGAAAATGAGCCAAGTTGCTGCAATGGTTGCGCCTTATCCCAGTATAAGCGAGATTAACAAACGGGCGGCGGGGGCCTATTTTTCTCCGCGCCTGTTTGAGAGTAACTTTGTTAAACGCGCCGTGCGCTTTGTTCAGCGCTGGATTTCATGAACTGAAGGCCGCTTCATGCTCAACACGCTATCGGGCAGATTCCTGATCCTGACCACGGTCTTCGTGATGCTGGCCGAGGTGCTGATCTTTGTCCCCTCGATCGCGCGGTTCCGCGAGGACTACCTGGCCGACCGGCTGGAACGGGCGCAGATCGCGTCGCTCGCGCTGTTGGCCGATGACATGCTGGAGACCGAGCTGGAAGCGGAGCTCTTGGAGAACGCGGGCGTTTACAACGTGGTGCTGCGCCGCGACGAGATCCGCCAGCTGATGCTGGCCTCGCCGATCCCGGGGCAGATCACCGCCACCTATGACCTGCGCATGGCCGGGGCGATGACGCTGATCCGCGATGCGCTGCTGCGGCTGGTGACGCCCGGCAACGAGGTCATCCGGGTGATCGGCGCGCCGGTGCGCGAGGCGGGCCTGCTGATCGAGGTCACCATGGAAACCGCGCCGCTGCGCGCGGCGATGATCGACTACGGGGTGCGGATCCTGATCCTGTCGGCGGTGATCTCTGTCATTACCGCGGTGCTCTTGTTCGGGGCGGTGCGCATCGTGCTGGTGAAGCCGATCAAGAGCGTGGTCGGCTACATGCAGCGCTATGCGGCGGCGCCGGAGGATGCGCGCGGCATCATCCATCCCAGCTCCAGCGTGGCGGAGCTGCGCGAGGCTGAGGAAGCGCTGATGCAGCTGCAGACCGAGCTGACCCATGCGCTGAAGCAGCGCGAGCGGCTGGCGCAATTGGGCGGGGCGGTGGCCAAGGTGAGCCACGACCTGCGCAACATCCTGACCTCGGCGCAGCTGTTCACCGACCGCATCGAGATGAGCGAGGACCCGCTGGTGCGCCGCCTGGCGCCGAAGCTGGTGAATTCGATCACCCGCGCGGTGTCCTTGTGCGAGGGCACCCTGGCCTTCGGCCGGGCAGAAGAGCCGTCGCCGACCTTCGGCGTGGTCTGCCTGCATGAAATCACTGCCGATATCGCCGAGAGCGAGCTGCTGGCGGCGGACAGCGAGACGGTGGAGATCGTCAACGCGGTGCCCAAGCCGATGATGCTGCGCGCCGACCCGGAGCAGTTGTTCCGCATCGTCCTGAACCTGGTGCGCAATGCCCGCCAGGCCATCGCGGCGGCCGGCAAGCCGGGGCAGATCACAGTGGATGCGCGCGAAGAGGAAGACGCCTGGTACATCACTGTGGCGGACACCGGTCCGGGGCTGCCGAAACGGGCGCAGGACAACCTGTTCACCCCGTTCCAGGGCGGCGCCCGCAAGGGCGGCACCGGTCTGGGGCTGGCAATTGCCGACGAACTGGCCCGCGGCCACGGCGGCACCGTGAAGCTGCAGAAAACCGGCCCCGAGGGCACCGTGTTCGAGATCTGCCTGCCCAAGGGGGACGGCACGCTTTGACCCAGTCTGGGGCGCCTGCGCCGGAAAGTTGCAGGGCAGGGCACTATTTTTGTTTTTGGGGTTGCGACTCTGCGATGCTATGATTAAACCCCGCCGCAGTGGACCGATAGCTCAGCTGGATAGAGTACTTGACTACGAATCAAGGGGTCGGGGGTTCGAATCCTCCTCGGTCCGCCACTTCCCAATTTGTCGGGCGACACATAGTTTTGCCATTAGAGACAGAACCTTTCCTTTTTCGTGTCTCCAACATCCCCGCTCGCGCCTCCTGTTCCGCCAGTGGCGAAGCCTTCCCTGATTTTCACTTCGGAAGACCTCGTGTCTTCCGGAGGGCAAAGCAGGGTGGGCGCAGCCCGTCGATGCCCTGCCACGACTCCTGGGATATGCAATCCGCGCGCCCCTGATCCTCCCCCAGTGAAGTGGTCCGCCGTTATGTTTAGTTAAACGGAGGATCAGAATGGGAACGAAGCGGCACAAACCCGAAGAAATTGTCACGAAGCTGCGGCAGGTTGAGGTGCTTGTCGGGCAAGGGATGGCGCGGGTGGATGCGATCCGCGAAGTGCGCATCACCGAGCAGACCTATTACCACTGGCGCAAACAGTATGGCGGGAAGGGAACCGACCAACTCAGGGAACTCAAACGATTGCAGAAAGAAAACGAAAGGCTGCGTCGTACCGTCTCGGACCTGACCCTGGACAAGCTCATCCTGACGGAAGCTGCGAAGGGAGTGATGGCCGTCTAGGAATTGATCCTGTGGATCAATTCAGGCCTGAACGGGCGGAGCCCCTGAGCCCCGCCCGCCGCCGGGCCTGCCTCGACCATGTGCGCAGCCTGTTCAGGGTGTCTGAGCGGCGCGCCTGCCGCGCCCTGAAGCAACACAGATCCACGCAGCGCAAGCCGCCCAAGAGCCGGGCGGACGAAGCACGCCTGGTTGCGGACATGATCGTGCTTGCCCGCCAGTATGGCCGCTACGGCTATCGGCGGATCGCAGCATTGCTGAGAGGGGCAGGCTGGCAGGTCAACGACAAACGGGGCGAACGACTATGGCGGCGGGAGGGGCTGAAAGTGCCAATGAAACAACCTAAGAAGGGGCGTCTGTGGCTGAATGACGGCTCCTGTGTCCGGCTGCGGCCAGAATACCGGCATCACGTCTGGAGCTATGACTTTGTCCATTGCCGGACGGAGGATGGCAAGGTCTTCCGCACGCTGAACATCCTCGATGAGTTCAGTCGGGAATGCCTGGCGATCCGGGTGAAGCGCAAGCTGAACTCAGGTGACGTGATCGACGCCTTGAGCGACCTGTTCATCCTGCGCGGTATCCCGGCCTGTATCCGGTCTGACAACGGGCCTGAGTTCGTCGCCCAGGCTGTCCGGGACTGGATTGCAGCCGTTGGTGCCAAAACCGCTTACATCGAGCCTGGATCACCCTGGGAGAACGGGTACTGGGAAAGCTTCAACGCCCGGCTCCGCCCCTTTCGGCAGCATGCTTTGCATGCGCCTGCCGGGCAATGGATGAACTGCTCAACGGTGAGATATTCTACAGCCTCCGCGAGGCTCAAATCCTGATCGAAAAGTGGAGGAAACACTACAACACCAAGCGACCACACAGTGCTCTGGGGTATCGCCCACCCGCGCCGGAAACCATCGTTCTGATGGATCAAAGGCCGGTCATGCACTAACAATCAAACCGGACCACTCAGGTGGGGCTGATCAATTGACTTCTCTAGCTATAAAAAAGCCCCCAGACTTGGGGGCGAGGGTAAAAGGAGGAGCGATTATTAGGGATGCATTATTGTGGATTTACAACCAAAGTGCCGGACTTCATGGCGTCGATCAGTTTGTTGACTTCATCCACAACGCCCACCGGGATATCTGGGTGGAACGACCCGATCCGCATGGCCAATTCATTGCCCATATCCGCCCGGTAGAGCGCACCTTCCAGTTTGCCGGCAGCTGCCAGTTCCAGGTAGGACCGCATGTTGCCTCGGACATCCAGAATAGCGGACTGCAGGATTTCCGGCCATTCGTTGATCGCATCACGATAGATGCCGATGCCATACACGCCTTTTTCCTGAACGGCCTGCATGGAGCCCAGCGTCGCACTGTCCATTGTCGGCCAGACGACATCGGCGCCTTGGGAAATTTGGTTCAAGGCAGCTTCTTTGCCCTTGGCGATGTCATCCCAGTCGCCGGTCCAGGTAACCAGAACTCTGACGTCCGGATTGGCCGCTTTGGCGCCCGCTTCGTAGCCAGCAACCGTGTCGGTCGTGAACTTGAACTGCTGCGCCGCGATGATGCCGATGGTGCCTGTGTCTGACATGGAGCCTGCAACGTAGCCCATCAGATAAGCGATTTGGCTGAAATAGAAATCCGCGTTGGCAATGTTGTCTTTTGTGCCCAGTCCGTTGTTCACCATAAACATGGTTTCCGGGAAGCGGGCTGCGACACGTTCCACTGCGTCCTGGAATTCTCCGCCGTGACCGATCACAAGGTCATATCCCCGGCGTGCGTAGTCACTCAGGACTTCGATTTGTTCCGGCTGATGCACGCTTTCGGAAAAGGCGGCTTCAAAGCCAAGCGCTTCACCTGCCTTGGTGAGACCTTCGAATCCGGCTTGGTTCCAGCCATTATCAGAAATCGATCCGGGCATAACGATCGCGGCGCGTTCGATCCCGTCAGCGGCCGCAGGCCCGGCCAACATCAGTGCCGCAAGCCCCGCCAATAGTTTGGACATCAATTGCATTGTTGTTCTCCCATATTGGATATGTGTTGTCAGGGTGACGGGAGGATCGCGACGTGAAAAACGATGGTTTCTCACGTCACGGCTGAGATTTATCGATGCTCCCGGTCGTAGGGCAGTCCGACGCTTGCAGGTGCGCTGGCCTTGGCGCCGAGGACTACGAGTGCGATGAGCGATGCGAGGTAAGGCAAGATCAGGAAGAGCTGATAGGGAATCTCTGGCGAGGTGAATTGCAGTTTGAACTGCACCGCATCACAGAAGCCGAAGAAAAGCGCCGCGCAAATCGCGCCAATGGGCGACCAACGTCCCAAGATGATTGCCGCAAGCGCTATGAAGCCTTTGCCCGCGCTCATGCCTTCCGCAAACACATAGACTTGCGACAAGACCAGATGCACCCCGGCCAGCGCCGCGAGGGCTCCGCTGACTGCAATTGCGAGATATTGCATGCGAAAGACAGGCACCCCGGCCAAGTCCGCAGCCTTCGGGTTTTCGCCAACGGCGCGCAGGTCCAGACCCTTGTGGGATTTCATCAGCCAGAACCAGGCTGCTATTGCCAATCCGATCAAAAGGTAGAACAGCGGATCCTGGGAAAACAGGGACGGGCCAACGACGGGAAGATCTGACAAGAAGGGAATATCGATCTGCGAGAACCCCTTTACCCGCGCCCCTCCGGCCTGAGCCCCGAATATCTGACGGGACAGAAAAGCTGTGAGACCGGCCAGCAGCAGGTTGAGCGCGATACCGCCAACCAGCTGGTTGATGCGCAGCCGGACCGACATATACCCAAGCAGCAGGCCAGAGATCAGGCCGCAAATGATCCCGCATCCGAGCCCGATCACGGCGGAGCCCGTTGCGAAAGAACCAGCAGCAGCACCAAGCGCTCCGGCTAGGATCTGACCTTCGAGGCCGATGTTGTACAGCCCGCCACGTTCCGCAATCACCCCGCCAAGGGCAGCAAAAGCAATTGGCGTACCCAATCGGGCGGTTCCGGCAAGGACGTCGCCCAGCAAAACAAGATCAATCATAGCCTATGCCTCTTTCTTTTGGCGCTGTGTTTGGCGGCGCAGCCGCAGGTTTCTTGCCAGGGGTTTCAGAATGGATGTTGACCTGGTTCGCGGTGTCACGAGGGCGGCGGCGACAAGAACCACGACGAGCCCCTCGACCACTTCGATGACGGAACTGTCGACCCCGACGGCACGTTGCATCGTTCCCGCGCCGGCAGAGAGCCCGGCAAGGAACAGCGCGGTCAAAGGCGCGACAATTGGGTTAAGAGCCGCAAGGAATGCGACGACAATTCCGTCATAGCCGTAGCCATCGCTAAACAGGTGGAACAGGCGGTACTTCAACCCGATCACCTCGATTGCGCCGGCCATGCCTGCAAGGCTGCCGCCAATCAACATGGCGCGGATGACGGTCTTTTTCTGGTCCACACCGGCATAGGCCGCAGCGCGCGCATTACGCCCCACAAGGTCCAGCTGGAAACCCGATGGCGTGAAGCGCAGCCAGAAATACAAGATGACCGTCATGGCCAGCCCGAACACAAAGCCCACATGGGTATCAGATCGCGGCATCAGAATAGGCAGGCGATAGGCTTCTGAGACTTCCTCCGAATAAGGATATGGCGCGCCTTCGGCCAATAGCGGCCCGGCCACGGCGTAGCTGACGATGTGGATCGCAATGAAGTTCATCAGCAGCGTGACAATGACCTCATTCGTGCCCCGATAGGCTTTGAGATAAGCAGGAATTGCCGCCCAGAACGCCCCGCCGACGGCGGCGGCGAAAAATATCAGCGGCACGCCCAATAGACCGGGCAGATCGGGGACCGCCAAAGCAAAGACGGCGCCGAACAACCCGCCAATATAGATCTGTCCCTCGCCACCGATGTTGAACACACCGGCGCGCATCGGAATGATCACGGCCAGCCCCGCCAGAAGCATCGGCGAGGCTTTGACCAAAGTATTGGAGAAACCCCAGTAATTCAGGAAGGATTCCAGAAACAGAACCTTATAGGCCTCAAACGGGTTGTGCCCGTCCAGCAGGATCAGCACCCCGCCAGCACTCAGTGCTAAAAGCAAAGCAATCGCAATCCGGCGTTGCATGGTAAATCTGTTCATTGTACCTCCTCCGGCGCTGCAGTCATCAAGAGCCCGATGTCTTGAAGAGTTGTGTTTTCTGGATCGACAACACCCGTGATCCGGCCAAAGGCCATCACGGCGACGCGGTCAGAGATGTCGAGCACATGTTCAAGTTCAGTGGAGATATAGAGAACCCCCACGCCGCTTTGGGCGACAGCACGGATCTGGTTCTGAACAAATTCCGTTGCGCCGACATCAAGCCCTTTAGTCGGCTGTACGACGACCAAGAGATTGCGCGCCCGGGCCACTTCACGGGCCAGAACGATTTTTTGTTGATTGCCGCCGGATAAAGCCGAGGCGTTCAATTTCGGGTCTGGGGGCCTAATGTCAAAGGCCGCGACCACGTCGCTTGCGATCTCGTGCATCGCGCGCCGGGAAATCAGACCGCCAGACATGAACCTGTCTTCGCCAATGGATCGAAATGCCATATTTTCTTCGACACTGAGCGACAGGACCAAGCCCTCGGCATGGCGGTCCTCGGGCACGAAGCCTATGCCATCTGCAATGCGCGAAGCGATGGAGGCGCTTGATATCTCCGTGCCATTTAGGTGGATGGTGCCGCTGGTTTGCCTTTTGAGGCCGGTGATCACCTCGCTCAACTCCGTCTGGCCATTGCCGTCGATCCCGGCGATTCCAAGGATTTCGCCAGCTTTCACGGAGAGGGTCACATCTTGCAGGATTTCCGCGCCGCCTGGATCGGTCAGGCAGACATCAGAGACAACCAGAGCGTCCGGTGCTGAGCTGGTGTCGTTGCGCGCCTTTTTGGCCTTGGGCGTATCGACCGTTTCGCCGGTCGACTTTTCTCCCATCATAAGCGCTGACATATGGGCCATGGGCGTGGTCGCAACCGGAAGAACTCCCTCGACACGCCCATGGCGCATTATCATGACGCGATCGGCAATTTCGCGGATTTCATCGAGCTTGTGGCTGATGAAAAAAACAAGGCAGCCGTTGGCGACCAGCTTGCGCACCCCTTTGAGAAACGGCGCGACTTCGGTCGGGGCAAGAACGCTGGTGGGTTCATCCAGGATCAGGATCGATACATCGCGAAACAGCGCCTTAAGGATTTCCACCCTTTGCTTCATGCCCACAGGCATTTCCGTGACGCGGATGTCGAAATCGATGTTAAAGTCAAAGTCGCTGCAAAGCTGCCGAATGCGCGCCCGCGCTTCGGCACCCCTCTTTGTGCTGGGCAAGCCGATCAGAATGTTCTCTTCGGCGGTCATCGCGCCGACCAGACTGAAATGCTGGTGGATCATGCCGATCCCATGCTCAATTGCTCTTGCCGGGCTGGTCACCGAAACAGGTGTTCCGCCCAGTTTGATTTCGCCGTTATCGGGCTGATACAAACCGATCAGAACGCTTGCGAACGTGGTTTTCCCCGCTCCGTTCTCGCCCAAAATCGCAATGCACTCGCCCTTCGAGGCCAGCAGATTGACGTTGTGCAATGCACGAACGGCGCCAAACGACTTGCAGATGCCGGTGACTTTCAAAAATGGATCCAAGACAACCTCCCAACTTCCACGCAAATTCAAGAGAGAATGCCCTATCTTCTCAAATTAGATGTTTTCACCTCACAGCTGAGAATTTCGCCCACATGTGAACTGGCAATCGGGTTAGAGTAGAGCGACGAAATAGCGTCGCATCAGGAGAGCAAAGCCGCGCGTCATGGCGAAGATTCCGTCGTTGAAAAGCATTCAGGCCTTCGAAGCGGCCTGCCGGCATCTGAGTTTCAAGGATGCCGCCGAAGAATTATGCGTTACTCCGACTGCCATTTCCCATCAGATCAAGTCGCTGGAGGATCAACTTGGGGTGCCCCTGTTCCACCGGCTGACCCGCGCCTTGAAACTGACGGAGGATGGGGCCAATTACGCGCCCCACATCATCGAGGCCTTCAAGAACATCGAAGCCGCCTCTCTCGCGCTGGAGGAAGACGACCTTGCGGGCACATTGACAATCTCCACAACCGGGTCTTTTGCCGCCAATTGGCTTAGCCCGCGGCTGCGAGGCTTTTACGAGAAATACCCAGAGATTTCGGTAAGGGTTCTGTCAAGCGATCAACTGGTGGACTTCAAATCCAGCGATGTGGATGTGGCCATTCGGTATGGCTTTGGCGATTATCCTGACAGCAATGTGGCTTGGGTCTTGAATGACTGGGTGGCCCCTGTCTGCAGCGTGGAAAAGGCGAAGTCACTGAGCTCCCCCGAAGATCTTCTGAAGTCTCGTCTGATCGAATACCGATGGAGCGGGTTTTCCGATGCGGATCCGAGTTGGGAGCGCTGGATGGACGCGGCTGGCTTGCAGACTGGTGATGTCGAGCCCTATGTCACCTATTCCGAGGAACACATCTGCTTGCTGACGGCAAGCGATGGTCATGGTGTGGCCCTGGTCAGTCTTTTGGCCGCCGCGCGTTTTCTGGAACGCAATATGCTGGTCGCTCCCTTTGACACGGCATTGAAGAACAAGAGCTATTTTCTCGTCTGCCCGGAAACTTACGCCAATCGTGCACGCGTTCGTGTGTTCCGGGAATGGCTATTGGACCAAGCAGATGAGTTTCGCGACAGCGCCGTCGGTCAAAGGTTTTTTGAAGATTAGCGCGTCGGCAACGATCTAATCCGTCGCTTGAATTTTTGTCATTTCTAAATTGCCGAGAAGCATGCGTTTCTGAACCCCTAATCAGGAGTTCTTGCGCATGCAAAGTTTTGACCCTTCCCAACCCGATGGTTTCAATCAAACACTGGACAGCACGGTCTCTGCCGACGGCGTCCCGGTCATTGCAGAACGGTATACAGTGCCAGCACGTTGCGGTGTCGCGGTGCGTTTGACAGCCGGGCAGACTTTGACCATCACCAATCCGACCGGCTGGCAAGTCTGCGATTTCTGGGCGTTCAATGCGGCAGAGCTGCATGAATATATGTCAATGCCGCACGTGCATACGGATCTTCTGTCTGTTTTCCCAAAGGTCGGTGACAGGTTGGTCAGCAATCTGCGCAATCCTCTCTTGACGCTGACCCAAGACACATCGCCGGGAGTTCATGACACAACGATCGCCGCTTGCGATGCCAACCGGTACAAGCAATTGGGCGTCACTGATTACCACGACAATTGCGCCGACAACTTGAGGCAGGCCTTGCTTGCTATCGGGAAAAAAGCACCGCATGTGCCTGCGCCCTTCAATCTGTGGATGAACGTCCCGGTTCACCCTGATGGCAGCCTTGCCTGGGCTGCGCCAGTGTCAAAGCCGGGGGACAGCATGACCTTCAAAGCTGAGATGCCAGTCTACGCCGTGATGTCGGCCTGCCCGCAGGATATCACTCCAGTCAACGGGGACGAAGGCAAGCCGAGCGCGCTGGAATTTGTTGTTCATGACGGCTGATGGCGGCGACATATTTTCCGCCCGCTGGATCATCGAAGATGCCTTTCACAGTCACAACGACTACGCGCTTTATGTTCTAGACGGCAGAATAGCTGGCTTGGCGCCTCTGGCCGAATTAAAGTCACGTTATCCCGGCGCAAGGGTGCACTCGGGCACAAACACTGCGATCCAGCCCGGGTTTGTGAATGCGCATCACCATTGCTATGGGGTGAACCTGATCAACCAAGGGATACGGGATGACCTGTTAGAGCCTTGGATTTTCGCCTCCGCTGGCGCAGCTGACGTTGCGCCGCGCCTCGCCACCGAATACGCGGCAATGCGCTTGCTGAAGAATGGGGTAATAGCTGTTGTGGATGCCTGCACCGCGGGTCACACAGCGGCCTTTGCCGAAGCGAAGATAAGGGACAAAATCGCGGTATATAATGGGCTTGGCCTGTCCTGTGCCATCGCGCCGGGCGAGAGATGGCACAACCAGCTTGTGCATCCATACGGGCAAAGCCAGTCGTTTCTGACCACCTTGCCCGAGGTTCTGCGATGCAAACTGCAGCGCCAGCACGTTGCGCGCGCACGTATTGATCCGCAATGCTTTGTGCGGCTTCTGTCCCGGATGCATGCCGAATACAGGGCTTCTGAATGCGCTGATGTGTGGTTTGGCCCCACGGCACCGCATTGGACGGGCCAAGACACCCTGCGCGACATCGCCAGGGAGGTTCGCGAAAGCGGCCAGCGCATTCACACCCATGCCGAGGAGTCTCGGCTGCAACACCTGTCCGCTACGGCCTGGAGTTTTCAGGGTGCTATCGCAGAACTGAGCAAAGCTGGCCTGCTCTCTGACGGCTTATCCTTGGCGCATATGGTCTGGGCGGACGAAAAAGATCTGGCGCGAGTGGCCGAGGCGCGCGCGCATATCGTGTGCAATCCCAGCTCCAATTTGCGGCTGCGGTCCGGCATTGCACCCGCGCCATTGATGAAGCGGATGGGCATTAACCTCGCACTGGGGATGGATGGGACCAGCCTGGCAGGCGATGACGATATGTTCGCCGAAATGCGTCTGGCGCAAAGCCTTTATTGGTCAAGTGATCGGGCGAACCCCAGCCTGACCGCGAAGGATGTTTTCGACATGGCCACTATGGGTGGCGCGCGTTTGATGGGTATGGATCACAGCATCGGAAGCCTGTCCGTCGGCAAACGCGCCGACTTTGTGATCCTGCGCCTGGGCCGTCTTGAAGGGCCCTGGTTGGACCCCGGCATTGATCCGGTTGAGCTGTTGGTCAGCTCGGCAAAATCCACGGATATCCAGAGCGTCTTCACCGGCGGACAACTGGCCGTTTCGCATGGCGAAGCCAAAAAGTGCGACGAAAGGAAAATTCTTCAGAACATCACCGACGGCATGCAGCGCGCTGCGGATCAAAGGCTGAGCGCCAGTGAATATGGCGCCGTCAAATCCGCATTGCAGCGCTGGTATGACGATTGGCTGACGAACAACGCCCCGCAATTGTGACAGAGGAGCAAGACCATGCAGAAGAAAATTATCTGGCCGAACGGCGCGCGATGCGCCTGTGCGATCACCTTTGATATCGATGCGGACAGCCTGATCCATATCGCAAAGCCGGTCGACGGGCATGATCGTCTCTATCCGATCTCCATGGGGCGCTACGGGCCGACGGTTGCCATCCCTCGGATTCTGGAAACCTACAAACGTCTCGGGCTGAAACAGTCCTTCTTCGCCCCCGGATGGGTCGTGGAGCAATATCCAGATGCTATGCAAGCCATCCTGAATGATGGTCATGAAATCGGCCATCATGGCTATTTGCACGAAGATCCAACAAACCATAGCGCGTCTGAACAAGCCTATTGGTTTGAACGCGCGCTGGAGTCGCATAAGCGGGTTCTGGGCAATGTGCCAAAAGGCTATCGCGCGCCGGTTTACAATGTGACGCAAGCCGTCATCGACTTGCTGAACAAGCATGAATTCGACTATGACAGTTCGCTGATGGCGGATGATGTGCCATATCTCATGCGATCCGGCGGGCGGACTTTGGTCGAACTTCCATCGCATTGGGGGACCGACGACTGGCCGCAATTCGCCCATTTTGAGGAGATTGGCTACATGATGCCCGTCGCCGGGCCACGCGCCGGGCTGACCCCATTTTGGGAGGAATTCGAAGCCCAATACGAAGAAGGTGGCTTCTGGATTGGCATCTGGCATCCCTTCCTGACCGGGCGTTTGGCGCGGTGGCGGCAGGTGGAAGACTGGATGGAAACTATCTTGAACAGGGGCGACGTCTGGTTCGCCACTCTCGGAGAGATCGCGCAGCACGTGCGCACGCAATATGAGGCAGACCGGCAAAGCGTACGGGTTGAAGAGCTGCCCTATTATCAGGCTCCGGTCCTGACGACATGAATATCCTTCAACGAGCGCGCGACTTCCTGGCTTCGCTCGACGCGCAGCGCGAGGTATTCCTTGGCGTTGCGCCAGATAGACTGTTGCAGGATGCCCGATCCGCCGCCGCGCGGCAGGCCGCAGGGAAGCTGCTTGGCCCGTTGGACGGCCAGTTTCTTGCGGTGAAGGCCAATATCGACGTGCAAGCGCTCCGAAGCCATGCGGGATCTTTGGCCATCGATCCTCAGCCAGCAGACAATGACGCCCCGATCGTGGCCAGGCTCCGTTCTGCGGGCGCGATCATTCTGGGCCATGTGAACATGTCGGAGTTCGCCTTCTCCGGGCTCGGAGTCAATCCGCATTTCGGCACCCCTCTGAATGCGTTGGATAGCACAATGGTGCCTGGAGGGTCCTCGAGCGGATCGGCGTCAGCCGTTGCCTTGGGCTTGGCCGACATCGCCTTGGGCACAGATACCTCCGGCTCCGTGCGCATTCCGGCCGCCTGTCAGGGCCTGGTGGGGTTTCGCCCAACTATGGACCGCTATGAAAGCGCCGGGATTTTACCTCTGGCGCCTTCTCTGGATACGCCAGGCTCACTCGCTTTAAACGTCAGTCAGATTTGCGCTGTGGATCGCGTTTTGTCGGATTGCAAAGAAACCGGGCACGCCTGCCGTCAAATTCTGTGCCTGAGGGAAGATGCCCTAGCGGGATTTACCCCGGAAATCAAAGCAATGTACGAACATGTCCTGCAGCATTTGTCCGGTCATGGCATCGAATTGGAAAGGGTTGACATCCGAAGTTTCACTTGTGTCACGGAGATCTTCCAAACCTATGGAACGCTGGTGAGTGCCGAAGCCTTTCGTCTTCTGCCAAGTTTGGTCGGAGACCAGCAGGCCAGACTGGACCCAAATGTGCAGGATCGCCTTGCTCAGGCGGCTTCAATCCTTGGCACAGATCTGCAGGCATTGCTGGAAATCCGGCGGGCCCTCATCCCGGACTTTGACAGGGAACTGGCAGGGAAGATGCTGCTTTACCCGACATTGCCGTCGTACCCGCCGTCTGTTCAGGCCGTGACCCGCGATAAGGGGGTCTTTGCACGGGAAAACGCCCTTATCCTGTCGGTATCGATGAAAGCCGCTTTCCTCAATGCCCCAACAATTTCCATTCCATTTGGAGAACGGAGACCGGGGAGCAGCCTATCCTTGAGCGGCGGCGCAAACAGGGACGCGGATGTACTTGCGACGGCGTCTCATCTGGAGAAGATTTTTTCGGCGATTAGAGATGGGTGAAGTCAGTTCACTCTATTCAGAATTCTCTTCATTTGTACCTGCGCGTCACTGGCTTCACCTTTGAATGGTTCATTGCAAACTGACTAGGTGACAAGATGACCACAATCCTGAGAATTGACGCCAGCGTGCGCCGCACCGACAACCCTGTTGCGGCCTATAACTCCATTTCCCGCGCTTTGGCGGACAGTTTCGTGGAAGAATGGAAAACGGTTGATCCGGACGTCGAAATTATTCTGCGTGACGTCGGAATGACCCCGCCGGATTTTATTTCCAACGATTGGATTGCGTCCGTCTTTACAGCAGAAGAGGAACGCACTCCTGAACAGAGCGCTTTGGTCAGCTTGTCTGATACGCTGATTGACGAGCTCGACCGCTCCGACATCCTTCTGATTTCGACGCCCATGTACAACTACGGCATGCCCGCAGCCCTAAAGGCTTGGTTTGATCAGATCATCCGGATCAACAAGACATTTACGTTTGATTTGGCGCGCGGCGACTTCCCTCTGGAACCGATCATGTCCGGCAAAACCCTGGTGCTGCTGACATCGGCTGGCGAATTCGGCTTTGAGGAGGGTGGAATTCGCAATGACTCGGGTCACCTTTCTGCGCATATCAGCACATTGCGCAAGTACCTGGGCGCAGAACGCATGTTCGAAGCTGCGGCCGAGTATCAGGAATTCGCCGATGAGCGTCACAAAGCTTCGGTCGCCTCAGCTCAGGCCCAGGCACGTCACATTGCGCGTGAGCTTGCCTAGGCTCCAGACTCATAAAGTTTCAGAGCCAGAAGATGACGGCGGCGGCTAGCGCGACGGCTGAGAGAAAGACCTTCGGGCACCTGTCGTAACGGGTGGCGAGCCTAGCCCAAATCCCGCTGGCCTAACAAAAAAGGCGGCAGTCTCATCCTGCCACCATTTCAGCTGGTCTTCAGAAATGCAGCGAAAGCTACCGAGGAGACAAATTTGCCGAGCGAGCAGTTGCAGCATTTCGCAGCCGCAGCGAAATTGTGAGAGACAGGCCTGGCCGACAGCTGCCGTCAACTTGTGGGACCGATACTGCATTGCGGCTTCTCCAGTGCAGGCATTGATCTACTGGTAGAGGACGCCTCTCCTGTGGAGCTCAGGAGAGGCGTGAACACGAAACGGCCCAGTCTACGAACTTGTCCCAACTGGCGCGCGGTTGATCTGGCTGAGCTCTTCCATCACGTCGAACACGTGGTCGCTGACGACCTCGATGCCGATCGCGTTCAGGCGCGGGATATGCATGGCCTTGTAGGCCTCCAGATGCTCCAGATCCTTGAACAGATAGGTGGAACCAAAGTGATTGGTGCCGGCCTCATGGGTCCAGATTTTCCAGACAACGCCCGGTTCCTGGGCAATGCTCTCGGCAAGCTGTTTGGCGCCTTGAAGGAATTCTTCGGTGACGGGGCCATCATAGGTGAGGTGGATGTCCCAGATTTTCTGAGTGCTCATGCGTGGGTCCTTTTGAGGAGTTGAGGGAAAACGTGTTGCGGTGTTTGCGTTGTAGCGGGTCAGCCCTTGCGGAGCTGCAGGAAGCACAGAAGCGAGAGCAGGGCGAAGAAAGCCGGATCCGACCAGCCGAAGCCGGTGAAGATGCCTGCGGCACCGGCGTAGAAGGTGACAGCGAGGCCCAGAAGGTTGGTCCACATCAGGCCGGTCAGGATCTTGCGGCCCTCGCCGCTGCCGGAGGGCGCATCACGGAACAGAAAGCTGATGACCGCGATGCCGCCCAGAAAGATGCTGTTGTGCTGCGACAGGAACCAGGCGTAGCGGTCGTTCAGCTCGACGCCGTAGTTCGGCCACAACAGGCCGGGCGCAAAGAACAGCGCCAGCGCGAAGAAAGCGTAGATCACGCTGTGCGCTGTCAGGAAGGTGCGGTTACTCATCGGGTTGGTCCTTTCGGGGGTGGTGCATGCTGCGGCGGAGCCGGTTCAGCATCCGGATGGCCTGGCGCTTGCCGTCGGCGGGCAGGCCTTCAAAGATCTCCGCCAGAGCGGCGTTGTGGGCGGGCAGGAAGGTTTCGACCTTTGCCCTGCCTTCGGTTGTCAGGGACAGGACGCGGCTGCGCCGGTCCGTACCGCTGACCGTTTTTTCGACAAGCCCGGAGCGGATCAGGTTCTTGATCACCACATCCAAGTTGCCGGAGGTTCCAAGTGCCCTTTCCAGCAGCGCATTCACGGTCATCGGGCCTTTGTTGCTGAGGGTTTCCAGCACGTCCCATTGCGACGCGGTCAGGCCTGCGGCCCGGAACACCGGGCCGATCGCCCGATGGAACTGCTGGGCACTGCGCAGGAGGGCCAGAACCAGGGCCATGTTTTCGCGGTCATGTGTGTTTCGTTTCATGCTTTGGTATTTATCCCTATGTAGGGGTATTTCAAGCTGCGCCTTTAAGGAAAATGGGAGCGGGTCGCCACACCTTTGTTTTTTCTAAGCAATAAGTTGCATTTGCGCCGGGGAACCCTGCTGCGCTATTCGCGCAGCAGTGCCTTGAAGATATCGGAATGATCCAGCCTGCCAATGATGTCGCGGCCATTGGACACGAAGTACTCTCCGCCGTCGTTCAGCTGCGCCCGCATCAGGTCCTTTACCGTCGTGCCGGCATCGCGCACCCGCGCGCCGGAGGGGATGGTACCGTTGACCGGCTTCATGATTTCGGCTGCATGAAGCACATTCATCGGATTCATGTGGGACACGAAGTTCCGCACATAGTCCGTGGCCGGCTTCAGCACGATTTCCTGCGGTGTGCCCAGCTGCACGATGCGGCCGCCTTCCATGATCGCAATCCGGTTGCCAAGTTTGATCGCCTCGTCCAGATCGTGGCTGACGAAAAGGATCGTCTTTTTCAGGTCTGCTTGAAGCTCCAGCAGTTCGTCCTGCAGCTCGTTGCGGATCAGCGGGTCCAGCGCCGAGAACGGCTCATCCATCAGCAGGAGAGGCGCGTCGGTGGCAAAGGCGCGGGCCAAGCCCACCCGCTGCTGCATACCGCCCGAAAGCTCAGAGACATTGGTATTGGCCCATTGCCCAAGATGCACCTTCTCCAGCTGCCGCATGGCCCGCTGAAGCCGCTCCTCCCGTGGCACACCGGCAGCCTCTAACCCGAAGGCCGCATTTTCCAGCACGCTGCGCCAAGGCAGCAGGCCAAACTGCTGAAACACCATCGACACGTCATGGCGGCGGAGGCTCCGCAATTCTGCGGCAGAGGCGGCGGCCAGGTCCACAAGCCCGCCTTTGCTGCGCAGATGCACGGTGCCGGCAGCCAGCGGATTGAGCCGGTTGGAGGCGCGCAGCAGGGTCGACTTGCCGGAGCCGGACAGGCCCATCAGCACCACGATCTCACCTTCCTGCACCTCGAGCGAACAGTTGTGGACCCCCAGGATCTGCCCGCTTTCGGCCCGGACCTCTTCCCGGCTCAGGCCCGCGTCCATCAGCGGCAGTGCGGATTTCGGATTGTCGCCGAACACGATGCTGGCGTATTCGAACTTGATGACCGGCTGTTCCATATTAGCTCCTCCCGGCTTTCAGCAGGCGGTCCAGAAGGATCGCAACGATAACAATTACAATGCCAACTTCGAAGCCCTTGCCGACATTGACCTGGTTGAGCGCGCGCAGGGTGGGAACGCCCAGCCCGCTGGCGCCGACAAGCGCAGCCACAACGACCATCGACAGCGACAGCATGATGGTCTGGGTCAATCCGGCCAGGATCTGAGGCATGGCCCAGGGCAGCTTCACCTTCCACAGCACCATCGCCGGGGTGGCGCCAAAGGCATCCGCAGTTTCCACCAGCGCATGCGGCGTTGAGGAGATGCCAAGGTAAGTCAGCCGGATCGGGGCGGGGACGGCAAACACAACTGTTGCAATCAGGGCCGGAACGGCACCGAGACCAAACAGCACCAGCGCCGGGATCAGGTAAACGAAGGTGGGGATCGTCTGCATCAGATCCAGAAGCGGCTGCAGAAGCCGGTAGAGCCAAGGCCGCCCGGCAGCCAGAACCCCGACAGGCACGCCGATCAGCATCGACATAGTGGTTGCCGCGAGCACCAGAGAAAGTGTTTCTGTGGTCTCGATCCAGTACCCTTGGTTGATGATCAGAAGCAGGCCGAGTGCCGCAAAGGCAGTCAAGGCCAGCGAGCGGTGCAAATACCAGGCCAGCCCTGAAACCAGGCCGACCAGCACCAGCGGATGCGGCATCTGCAGCAGCCAAAGAGTGCCTGCGACGATGGCTCCGATCACCTCTGACAGCCCGTCAAAGAACCAGGCCATGTTGCCGGTCAGCCAGTCGACCATCAGCTTTGCCCAATGGCCGACCGGGATCTTATGTGTTTCAAGCCACTCCATGGCTTTCTCCAATTCTTGTCCTTGTGCCTGCAGCCGGCTCCAGCCAGTTGAGGGCGGCATCGCACATCATGGGATCCAGAACATGCCCGACGCCCGGCAGCAGCTCGAAGCGGGCCTCCGGGATCAGCGCAGCCGCTGCCGCGCCCCGTTGCGGGGAAATGCAGCTGTCGCGGTCGCCGTGCAGAACCAATGTCCGGCTTTGGATTGACTTGAGCAGCGGCCGCCGGTCCGGTGTGGTCAGAACCGCAAGTGCGTGGCGGGCTGCACCGCCGCAAGAATACCCCGCGGAGAAAGCGGCGTTGACTTCGCTCCGAAGCTCCGGCGTGTCGGTGAGGCGGCCCGCGCCATAGGCCAAAGCGTCTTCCAGCAGGTATGTCCGGATCAGTTCCGGATCCGAAGGCCGGGTGAACAAACGCGCCATCCGGCACCTGGAATCCGCGTCGCCATCGACTTCGGCGGTTCCGTCGTTGCTGGCCAGCTGCACAAAGCGTCCGGCCCGCGGGCCCGCGGCGGCAGCAACCAGCTGGCTGATCATGCCGCCCATGGAGAACCCGATGATGTCGAAGGTGCCGACCTGCAGGCGGTCCAGCAGCGCCAGGACATCATCCCGCATGTCAAAGAGGGAGTAAGGGGCCAGATCCTGGGCGGCCGCGGTATCGCCCTGCATCCAGATCCCGGCAGCAAGCGGCTCGCTGTCTTCACCGCAGCACGGCGACTTTCCAGCATCGCGGTTGTCAATGCAGATGACCCGGCGGGTTTCCGACAGCTGCCGGATAAAATCCGCGGGCCACTCGATCGCCTGCATGCCTAGCCCGACCAAGAGGACAACGGGATGGGCAGCCGGATCACCGGCCTCCCAGTAGCTAAGCTGCACCGGCTGGCCATTTGCCTTGGCGGTGTGAGGAATGAGCCACTCCATGATGGTCACTCCAGCCCGGCATAGGTGCGGACTGCGGGCAGTCCCGGGCCGCCTGCAAGGGTGGACACTCCGTCCAGCCAACCGTCCAGCATGTCCGGGTGCTGTTTGATCAGCCGCATCGCAGCCTCTTCGGGATCTTCGCCATCGTTGATGATGTACCCCATGCCCTCGCTTTCCATCGGCACGGTAAAGTCCAGCTGGGCGATCAGGCGCCCGATGTTCGGGCATTCCTCGGTATAGCCCGCGCGGGTCTGGGTATGTACTGTCGCGGCCCCGAAGTCCGGACCGAAATAGTCGTCTCCGCCGCTCAGGTACTCGATGTCGAATTCCACGTTCATCGGATGCGGGGCCCACCCGAGGAACACGACCCAATCCTCCCGCGATACGGCCCTGCGCACCTGCGCCAGCATGCCCTGCTCCGAGCTTTCAACGACATTCCAGCCGCCCAGCCCGAAGGCATTCGTGTCGATGATATCCATCATCTGCGTGTTTGAGCCGGGTTCGATGCCGTAGAAGCGGCTGCCGAACTTTTCTGAGTGGGCGGCCAGGTCGGCAAAGCTGGTGACGCCCGCCTCATACACGTACTTCGGCACGGCAAAGGTGTACTTCGCCCCTTCCAGGTTCTGGTTCACCGTCTCGATGGCATCGCCCTCGATATAGGGCGCGAAATAGGTTGCCATGGCAGGGTCCCAGTATCCCAGGAACAGATCCAGATCGCCGTTGACCATCGCCTCATAGGTGACCGTGGTGCCGAGCACCTTTGTTTCCGCCTCATACCCCAGCCCCTTCAGCAGCACGGATGCCACGCCTGAAGTGAGCGCCAGGTCCGTCCAGCCCGGCTCCGCCATCCGGACTTTTTCGCAGGATGCTTCAGCCAAACCCGCCCCCAGAAGCGAAATGCCAAGGGCAGCTGAAATCGAGAATGCCTTCATTTTTTCCTCCCAATTTTTATAGACTCACTGGTCTATAAATAGTCTGATAGGTACACATTGACACTCGAGTCAACGAAATATTTACTCCGGCCAGCTCTGGGAGAGACGGATGAAGCGGAACAAACTGTGGAGGCTACGGACCGAGGAATATTCCAAGGCTGCCTTCGAAACCCTTAGTGAAGAAGGGCTTTCCGGAACCACCGTGGAGAAGGTCGCCAAGCGCGCAGGCGTCTCCAAGACCAACGTCCTGCACTATTTCGGAAACAAGGCCCGGCTGCTGGAAATGGCCATGCGTTACGGCAACGCGGACCTGGCCCGCGAAGTCAGCGCGCTCTTGATTCGCTCAAACACGCCGTGGGAGAGGGTCTATTCAGTGATCGAAGCCAACTTCTCGCGCCAGTTTTTCACTCCCAAGATCGCGCATGCCTGGCTGTCGCTGCTCGCGGAGATCCCGTACAATCCAAGCTACCAGAGGATACAGACCGCCATTCACCAGCGGATGCGCTCAAACCTGATGCATGCGCTGGAACAGCTGGCAGAGCGGGAACGGGCTGAGGAGGTCGCCTTGGCGATTTCGGTAATGATTGACGGGCTGTGGCTGCGGTGCGGGCTGCATGAAGGCGGCATCGGCCGCGAGACCGCCCTGCAGCAAATGGAATTGCTTATGGAGTCCCTGTTCCCCAACAGCCCCGAGCGGTTGGCTGCAAAGGCCCGCATAGATGAGATCCAGTCGATCCTGAACCCGGGCTGAACAACGTGTTCTCGGATCTCACCCATCCGGTCCGGCTGCTGGGCGCAAGGCATCTCAGGTGGCGGAAGCCGGGCTGTTTCCTGCCCGGCTTTCACTTGCCGGCTAATTGATCCCGTTCGCGCGCTGCAGTTCCCGCACATATTGAGTGATGCCTTTGACGTCGCCATCGGTCAGACCCTGCTGGGCGGGCATGTTGCCGAATTTCCAGTGATGCGCCCGCACGCCGTTGCGGACCGCAAGCAGGAAGGCGGCGTCGCCGTGGTGCGAAGGTTCATAGATCTTGTGAACCAGCGGCGGTCCCATGCCGTTGCGGCCCGCTGCGTTGTCTCCGTGGCAGTCGGCGCAGACCGCGTCAAAGGCGCGTTTCCCGGTCATCGCGGTTTCACTCAGTTCCGGCGGCAGCTGAACTTCGGCAAGCGGGGCGCCGGGTTCCAGAACGGCGCGCGGCGAAGTTGCATCCTTTCCGCCGGTGCTGCTGTAGACGAAGTAGGCTGCCGCCGCTGCCAAGGCCGCGGCTGCTGAGATGGCTATATTTTTGTTCATGAGGTTTGCTTTCTCTTATTGAGGGGCTGAAATGCCGCGCGCGGGGCGGGCTGATACGGGTGGCGGCCAGCACCGGAGGCCGCTCCTGGCAGCCCGCCGGGGCGGAACGCGAAAGCGCAGATCTCCTGGTACCGGATCCGCACGTCCTCGCTTTGCTGGTAGAAACGGAACAGATCCTTCAGCGGGGATGAGAATTCCTTGTGCGCCGACAGCATCGCCACAAGTGCGCCCAGCGAAACCCGCTCCTGCAGCACGAAGTAGCCGCCCAGGGAATAGAACAGGAACGGGGTCAGGGCGGTCAGGAAGTTGTTGATTGCCTTTGCCAGGAATTTCAGCCGGTGGATCTGCAGGCGGTGTTCCTGCAGCTGCCGGAAGCTGCGCGCAACCGGCAGCGCGCCCGGGCCGCCCGCCCGCATTTGCCGGTCCAGAAGGCCGCCGAGCAGGCGCATCTCGCGGATCCGCTTGCGCGAGACCGCATTCACCCGCCGCTGCAGCCGCGGCACGATGATCAACTGCAAAGGCAGGACCGTCAGAGCAGCCGCGGCGAGGATCGGGTCCTGCACGAACATGAACAAAAGGATCGTCGCCAGCGTCCCGCCCTGCAGCAGCGGGACGGTCAGCAGTTCAGAGGCAAAGCCGCCGACCGGCTCCACCTCGGGGCCGAGAACGGGCATGATGGCAGGCTGGCGATGTGCAGGCTGGTCGCGCCTCCACTGGCGGTAGACGGCAAGGCGGAGCCGGCGCACAAAGCTTTCGGCAACCCGGCCCTTGCGGATGTTCAGGCAGTATTTGTTGAGACCGTTGAGCGAAATGGCCGCCAGGTAGGCGCCGCAGAGCAGAAACAGCAGCGAGACTTGCGGCAGGTCGAATCCCAGAACTGGCCCCGCACCGTCCTGGCTCTCAAAGACACGGTTCACGATCTGCTTGGGCAATTCGAGAGTCAGGTAAAGGATCGGCATCGCGGTCAGGCTGAGCACGACCAGGGCTGCCTGCTGCCGTCCCGTTGCGCGCAGGATACAGCGCGGCAGGCTGGCCCAGATGCCCGCCGCTTGCTCTTGTGCCGCGGGATCAGCTGCCGGAGCCTGAAAGCGCCTGCGCAGCAGCAAGGCCGCCTGAACCGCCAGTGTCGACGCCAGCAGAGCAGGGGCGAGGACCAGCACCAAGTGCATCATCGGATGCAGCCAGGCGGGCGCCGTGCTGTCGTAGCTGAACCCCAGCGCCGCTGCCGCGTCGTGGGCGAGAGTGTGGAATTCCGGCATTGGTGAACTCTGTTGCGCTTAGGGGAAGGCAGGCAGGCCTGCCTTCCGCCCCCGGGGCTTACTTTAGCGCGGTGAGGGTCAGCTTGCCCTTGATCCGCTCGGCAACGAATTCGATGGCGTCGCCGGCTTTCAGCTGATCCAGCATCGCGTCATCGGCGACCCGGAACACCATGGTCATCGCAGGCATCTCCAGATCAACCAGCTCCTCGTGAATGATCGTGACCTTGCCGGACTTGGCGTCGATCTTCTTGACCGTACCCGCGGTGAAGGTGCCGCCGCTGCCGTCCAGCACCGCCACCGGGCCGTGCATGCCGGATTCGTAGTGGCCGGGGATCAGGCAGGCGAACTCAAAGGTGCCGGCGTTGGTGAAGGTCCAGACCACTTCGCCGCTGGCGCCCGGGTCCAGGCGCACAGAGTTCGGGTCGTCATGCTCCATCTCCATCTTGGCCATCATCGCCTTGTGGTGGACATTGCGTTCCGCCGTATCCAGCACGAACTCATGCTCCAGCTCGCCCGCGTTGGTGATCACGAATTTAACCGTCTCGCCCTTGGCAAAGGAAAAGCTGGACGGCTCGAACAGCATTTCGCCGTCGTCTGTCTCCCTCATGGTGACAGCGACTTCGCGGTCCGCATGGGCGGCCTCGCCGGGCTTGCCGACGTCCATCTCATCATGGTGGCCGCCGCCGTGAGTGCCGGCGGCAAAGGCCGGAGCGGTGGAAAGAGCGCCAATAAGGGCTGCGGAAAGAATTTTGTTCATGTCTGTCTCCTCGTCAGGTTTGGATTTGTTCCAGGGGCCGTTCAGCCCTTGGCGGTTGGTTTTGGTGTAATGCGGGTCTGCGCGTTTTCGGCGCGGGCAAAGTCCGGCAGTTCACCGGTCCACTCATAGGCCTGGGTGCCGGGCGGATTCTCGTACCAGCCGGGATCGCTGTAGTCGTTTGCGTCGATGCCTTCGCGCACCTTCACGACCGAGAACATGCCGCCCATTTCCAGCGGCCCGTGCGGGCCCCAGCCGGCCATCATCGGAACGGTGTTGTCGGGCAGCGGCATCGACATCTCGCCCATGTCGGCCATGCCGGCGGTGCCCATCGGCATGTATTCGGGCTGCAGATTGCGGATCTGGCCGGTCAGCTTGCGCTTGTCGGTGCCGATGAAAGTCGGAATGTCATGGCCCATGGCGTTCATCGTGTGGTGCGACTTGTGGCAGTGGATCGCCCAGTCGCCCGGATGCACCGCATCGAACTCATAGGCGCGCATGGCGCCGACAGGAATGTCGATCGAGACTTCCGGCCAGCGGGCGCTTTCGGGCACCCAGCCGCCGTCGGTGCAGGTGACCTCGAAGTCGTAGCCGTGCATGTGGATCGGGTGGTTGGTCATGGTCAGGTTGCCGGTCCTGACGCGCACACGGTCGCCCTGATTGACCACCAGCGGGTCGATGTCCGGGAAGATCCGGCTGTTCCAGCACCACAGGTTGAAGTCCGTCATTTCCATCACCCGCGGCACATAGGACCCGGGATCAATATCGAAGGCGTTGAGCATGATCAGGAAATCCCGGTCGACGGGCATGAAGGCCGGGTCCTTGGGGTGCACGATGAACATGCCCATCATGCCCATCGCCATCTGCACCATCTCATCCGCGTGCGGGTGGTACATGAAGGTGCCGGATTTGATCAGGTCGAACTCATAGACAAAGGTCTTGCCTGGCGGGATGCCCGGATGGCTGAGGCCGCTCACCCCGTCCATGCCCGAAGGCAGGATCATCCCGTGCCAATGCACGGAGGTATGTTCCGGCAGTTTGTTGGTGACAAAGATGCGGACCCGGTCGCCTTCTACCGCCTCAATCGTGGGGCCGGTGGACTGGCCGTTGTAGCCCCACAGATGCGCGATCATGCCGTCGGCCAGCTCGCGCTCGACCGGCTCGGCGACCAAATGGAACTCCTTCACCCCGTTGTTCATCCGGAACGGCAGGGTCCAGCCGTTCAGGGTGACCACAGGGTTGTAGTCCGGCCCTGTCGTGGGAGCCAGCGGCGGCTGGGTGGCGGCGCTGGCCATGCTGGCGGCTTCGGGCAGGCCCATGTTTAGGGTCTTGCCCCAGGCCTGGCTGGACACCAGCGCAGCACCCGCGGCGCCGGCCCCAATCAGTTGACGTCTGTTCATCATGTCATGTGATCCTTTCAATGGCCTGCACCGCCGGCGGCGGCAATCTGTTCGCTGCCGTTCTGCGGTGCGGAACCCGTGCCGCCGCCATAGATCGCGGCGCTGACATTGGCCTGGGCCAGCCAGAAATCGCGCTTGGCATTGGCCGCCTCCAGCGAGCCCGCCAGCTTGTCGCGCACGCCGGTGAGCAGTTCGAAGGTGCTGGTGATCATGCCATTATAGCTGAGAAGCCCTTCCTCCTCGATTGTCCGGCGCAGCGGCACCAGCACGTCGCGGTAGTGGCGCGCGATCTCGTAAGATGAGTGATAGGCCAGCTCTGCGCTGCGGGCCTCAGATCGGACACTGACCGCCCGTTCGGCCAGAACGTTGGCCGCTTGCAGGTAGGTGAGCTCCGCCTTGCGCATCCGCGCCTTGCCGGTGTCGAACACCGGAATGGCAAACTCCAGCTCCAGCTGCGGCAGGGTTTCGGTGTTCGTCGCCCCGTCTTCCCGCTCGCGCTCGGCCTCGGCCCCGGCAATCAGTTCCAGATCGGTGACCAGCCGGGTCCGGTCAGTCAGGCCAAAGGCGCGGGCCTGCGCCTCCAGCCCGAGCTTGGCGACCTTCAGATCAACCCGGTTCCGCAATGCCGCCGCTTCGATCGAAGCGACCCGCGGCAGGGACTTTGGCAGTGGCGGCAGCGCATCCGGCACATAGTAGTTGGCGTCGCTGCCCCAAAGGCCCATCAGCCGCGTCAGCTCCTCCTTGGCGAGCTGCGCTTCCAGCCGGGCACGGGCGACCTGGCCGGCCAGTTCGGCATTGAAGGCAAACTCGCGCGCCTGGCCCGCCTTGTTCAACGCACCGGTCTTGCCCAGCTGGCTGGCCAGCTCGGCCCCCGCTGCCGCTGTCCCGCTGGCCTGGCGCAAGTAGCTCAGCCGTTCAAACGCGGCCACGGCATTGATCCAGGCCGCCCGGGTCTGCCCGGCCAGCGCCAGCGTGTCGTTCACCGCGTTCAGCTGCGCCTGCTGGAACTGCGCCTCAGCCACGGCGACGCGCTGCTTGCGGGTCTTCACGTCCAGCAGGTTCACGGCGATGGTCGATTCCAGCGCCCGGTACAGGCCCAGTTCCGGCGCGCCGATCCCCATCAGGCCGATCGAGACCACAGGGTTTTCCGGCGTCATCTGCTGCCAGGCCTCTGCCGCCGAAAGGCCGACCGCGGCATACGACGCCTGCAAGCCCTTGTTGTTCAAAAGCGCGGCCTGCACCGCAGTATCGGCGGAGATCGTCTTGCCATGGACCAGTTGCCGGACTTCCCTTGCCAGCGCCTCGTTCTGCGCCTGTGTCTGGGCAAAGGCCGTGCGCTTGCCGATGGCGGCCGAGGTCTGGCTGGCGACCTCCTGATACCCGGCCTGCGGGCTGGTGAATTTTTCCGGCACCGCGGCCGAGCAGGCGGCCAGCACCAGGGGCGGCGCCAGAAGGACGCTCCAAGTTTTCGCTGTCATCATTGGCTCTCCTGCTGCTTGTTGACACCGCGCCAGGACGCGGGGCCGCTGGGCTGGTATGTTTCAAACCCCTTGAGCGGAGACTGGTACTTTAAGGAACGGTATGGGCCGGAAGGTGCGGCGGCAGTTTGCAAGGCTGCCGTATCGGGCAGTGCCGCCGGTGTCCTTGCGCACGCCCCCAGCAGCAGGGCGCCCGCCCCGGCCAGAAAGAGAGATTTCATGTGGTTTTCCTGAGGTATGTCTGCACGGCTCCTGCATCTGCGTGCAGGAGGGTTTTAGAGACCGTTGAAACGGTTCAGATGTCTCAGGCTCTTGGCGGGCGCAGCAGTGCGAGCTGTTCCCTGGACGGCAGCTGCGAATTCTCCTGCTTCCAGCGCACAGACTGGGTCACGGAGATTTCTTCCGGCTGCAAAGACAGCACAGCAACTGCCATGCAGGCGCCCGCACAGCAGTTCGCGCCGTCGGCATTCCGGGGCGCATCCTGGCCATCCTGCGCGCCGGTGCCGGCAGCGTCATGCGCCGCACCGGGCATGGCTGCACCGGCATGGTTGTCGCCGGTATGCGAGACCGCGGCATCGCCGTGATGACCCGCAATGGAATGCGCGGCGGATGGCAGTGAAAACCCCAGTACAAGGATCACTGCAAATGCAGCAGCCACCCTGATGAGCCGGAGGATATGTGCCGGAAACGCCATGGGGCTATTTCTCCTGACCGGTCCGACCGGCGTCAAGACGGTAATCATGCATTCGGAGCTCGAATTTGCGTGTTCCGGACCTGTTATCCCTGCTTTTTTCGCAGCGGCCGCTAACGCCCGCACTGCCGTGCAAACCCTCCCGCGCGGGAGGGTCGCGGCGGGCGCGGTGCAGTGATTCGGAAGCTGAATGGCTGGGCACGGCTGCCAGCCGTGAGGTGCGCGCGGCAATGGCACCGGCAGTCCGGATCCGGCCTCTGGCGCGGTGCTTTCCGTCAGCCCCGGGTGAAAAGCTGGTAGCCCGGGTGGGCAACGGCACAGAGGCTGGTAATCGGCGCGTCGCCGATCCAGGTGGTGCGCTCCATTACGAAAAGCGCATCACCGGGGGAGCTCTGGAGGATTTCGCTATCGCTGGGGGTGCCGGGACGGGCGTAGAGGCGCAGGTCGCAGCGGCTGTAAGGGCGGTTGCGGACCAGCCATTCGTTGGCGCTTTCGCGGGTCAGGTCCACCGAGGTGATCTCCGGCACGGTTTCCAGACAGATCCAGCGGTCCTCGAAAATATAGGGGCGGCTGTCGGCCAGGTGCAAAGCTTCGACGCGCAGCATCGGGCGGGCCTCCGGCAGGCCGAAATTGGCCATAATGGCCGGGCTGGAAGGCTGCACAGACTGCCGGATCAGCTGGTAACCGTAGGTGCTGCCCTTCTGCTCGACCTCAAGCCGGGTGATCGGGATATCGAGCGTTGCGCGGGTCACCGGATCGCGCCGCACCATGGTGCCGCCCTTGCGGCGCCGTTCCACCAGACCGCTCTGGGCCAGGTCGCGCATCGCCCGGTGAACGGTGGATCGGGCGCAGCCGAAGCGGGCGGCGAACTCCTCGTCCCGCGGCAGCTTGTCCCCCGGCCCGTAGGTGGAGTTCAGGATCATCTCCCGGATGCTGTCCCGGATGCTCACCCAGGAATGCCGCTGCTTATCCGTCATCGTCCTCCCCAGGCCAAACGGGAAAATGCGCTTCGCCGCTCCATATTGCATCCTGCGCGGAAAGGCGACTTGGAACCGCGCAACCGTGATTGACAATAATATGTAGCTACATATTAATGTAAAGCGCGTACAAAAAATGAGTCTGCACTGCCGCCACCGGCCTGCTGCAGATGCACCGACAGACGGAGGACTGGAGATATGGAAAGACGCGCATTCTTGAAAGCCGGCGCAATGGGCGCGGCAGCGGCGACGCTGGCGAGCCCGGCCATTGCCCAGGGCAAGATGCAGTGGAAAATGGTCACGGCCTGGCCCAAGAACCTGCCGGGACCGGGTGTGGCGGCGCAGATGCTGGCCGACCGGATCACCACCCTGTCGGGCGGCCGGATCGAGGTGAAGCTGTTTGCCGCGGGCGAACTGGTGCCGGGCCGCGGCGTGTTCGACGCGGTGTCCGAAGGCACGGCTGAGCTCTACCACGCGGTGCCGGCCTACTGGGGGTCCAAGTCCAAGGGCATCCTGCTGTTCGGCTCGCAGCCGTTCGGCCTGCGTGCGGACGAGCAGTTCGGCTGGATGTACCACGGCGGCGGCCAGGCGCTCTATGACGAGATGTACGGCCGCTTTGGCATCAAGCCGTTCCTGTGCGGCAACTCCGGCCCGCAGTGGGGCGGCTGGTTCAAGACCGAGATCAACTCTGCCGAAGACCTGAAGGGTCTGAAATTCCGCACCACCGGCCTCGCGTCGGAGATGGCCTCGAAACTGGGCATGGCGGCAGAGGCCACCAGCGGCCCGGCGATGTTCCAGGGCCTGCAGACCGGCGCGCTGGATGCCGGTGAGTTCATCGGCCCCTGGACCGACAGCGCGCTTGGCTACTACCAGGTGGCCAAGAACTACTACTGGCCCGGCGTGGGTGAGCCGTCCTCGGCTGAGGAATGCGGCGTCAACGCCAATGTCTTTGCCGAGCTGCCCGAGGACCTGCAGCAGGTGGTGTCGCTGGCCTGCGAGAGCCTCTACAATCCGGTCTGGACCGAATACACCACCAAACACGCGCTGGCCCTCAAGAAGATGGTCGACGAGGATGGTGTGCAGGTGAAGATGTTCCCGGAGGATGTGATCGCCGCAATGGGCGCCGCCGCCAAGGAGGTGGTCGCAGAGCTGCAGGAGGACGAGGATGAGCTGGTGCGCCGTATCACCGAAAGCTTCCTGGCCTACCGCGACAGCGTCGGCGGCTACATGAGCTATGCCGACAATGGCCAGATGAACGCCCGTGCCTCGGTGATGGGCTACTGAGACCGGAAAGACAGCCGGCGCCCGCCGCAGCGGGCGCCGGTTTTTTGATGGGGAGAAAGCAGGATGCAACGGGTTGCAGATGCGCTGGACGGGGTGAACCGGGGGCTGGCGCATGTGGTGCGATGGCTGGCGCTGACCATGGTGCTGGCGCAGTTTGCCATCGTGGTCGGGCGCTATGTATTCGGTGTGAACTCGATCGCCGCGCAGGAAAGTGTCCTTTACATGCACTCCGCCCTGTTCATGCTGGCTGCGGGCTACACGCTGCTGGTCGACAAGCACGTGCGGGTGGATGTGTTCTATGCCGGCCTCAGCCGCAGGGCGCAGCGCCGCATCGACATCTTCGGCCACCTGTTCCTGCTGCTGCCCTCGATGGCGGCGCTGCTCTACTGGTCCTGGCCGTCGGTGCGCAATTCCTGGTCCATTCTTGAAGGCCCGCTGGCTGTTGGCGGCATCGAGGCTGTGTTCCTGCTGAAATCGCTGATCCCGGCGTTCTGCGTACTGGTGATGCTGCAGTCCCTGGCGCTGCTGATCCGCCTGTTTTTCGAAAGTGACACCTGATGACCGCCTACCTTGACCTGATCATGTTTGCCGCGCTGATGGCGGCGATCCTCATGGGGTTTCCGGTCGCCTTCTCCATTGCCGGGGTTGCGGTGGTTTTTGCCTACCTCGGCTGGGTGCTGGGGGTGATGGACGTCTCGTTGCTGGGGGCGCTGGGCCAGCGGGCATTCGGCCTGCTGAGCAACGAGGTGCTGATCGCCATTCCGCTGTTTGTGCTGATGGGGGCGATCCTTGAGAAAAGCCGCATCGCAGAAGAGCTCTTGGACACCATGGGGCGGCTGTTCGGCCAGCTGAAGGGCGGTCTGGGCATTTCGGTTGTACTGGTGGGGGCGCTGCTGGCGGCCTCAACCGGCATTGTCGGCGCGACAGTGGTGGCGATGGGCATGATCGCCCTGCCAGCCATGCTGCGCGCGGGCTATGATCCGCGGGTGGCCTCGGGCATCGTGTGCACTGCAGGCACGCTGGGGCAGATTATTCCGCCTTCGACGCTTTTGATCATCCTGGCCGACGTGATGTCGAACGCCTACCAGCAGGCCCAGTACGAGCAGGGCAAGTTCTCGGTCGAGGCCCTGTCGGTGGGCCAGTTCTTTGCCGCGGCGCTGGTGCCGGGGCTGGTGCTGGTGGTGCTTTATCTTCTGTATATCCTGATCCGAGGCCTGCTGCGGCCGCAGGACATGCCGTCGGCTCCGGCCGGGGTGGCCCGCCCGAACGGCGGCGAAGTTGTGCGCGCGGTGGTGCCGCCGATCCTGCTGATCTTTGCCGTGCTCGGCGCCATCCTGGGCGGTGTTGCCACCCCGACTGAGGCCGCGTCAGTAGGCGGCATCGGTGCCCTGCTGATGGCGGGCGCGCGAGCGGGCGGCCCGGCCCGGCTGATCCTGTTCGGAGCGGCGGCGCTGATCCTGCTGGGCATCCTCGCCGGGGTCCATCCTGTCCGGCTGCAGCGCAGCGACCTGGGCGGCGGCGATCTGGCGGCAGGGGTCTTCTATGCGCTGCTGGCCGGGGCAGGGGCCTTTGCCATCCTGGCCGCCCTGCGCAGCGGCTTGCAGAAGCGCATTCTGCATGATGCCGTCACCTCAACCGCGACGATGACGGCGATGATCTTTGCCACCATCCTGGCGGCGGGCATGTTTTCCCTGGTGTTCATTGGCCTGGGCGGCGAGGAGCGGGTGGCGCACTTCCTGGGCAGCATGCCCGGCGGGCCGACCGGCGCGCTGCTGTTCTGCATGCTGTTCATCTTTGTGCTGGGTTTCTTCCTCGATTTTGTCGAAATCTCTGTCATCGTGCTGCCGCTGGTGACGCCGGCCCTGATCCTGATGGGACATGACCCGGTCTGGCTGGGCATCCTGATCGCGATCAACCTTCAGACCAGCTTCCTGACACCGCCCTTTGGCTTTTCGCTGTTCTACCTGCGCGGCGCCGCCCCGAAGGAGGTTACCACCCGCCAGATCTATCAGGGGGTGGTGCCGTTCATCGGGCTGCAGGCGCTGGGTGTTCTGCTGGTCTGGCTGATCCCCGGCCTTGCAACCTGGCTGCCCGCCGCGATTTTCTGACAGCGGGCGCCCATTTTTTGAGACTGCTGTCATGCCGCGGCCTTCTATTCTGCGGCATGCGGGACGGCAGCCCGGGCCAGCAGGGCTGCGATATCGGAACGGCAGGAGCCGCAATTTGTGCCGGCCTGAAGGGCTGCGCCGACATCTGCGACACTCAGCAAACCGCCTGTTTCGATGGCCTGAAGAATGCTGCTGGCGCCGACGTTGAAGCAGGCGCAAACCAGCGGGCCGGGATCCGGCTGGTCCGCCGCCGGAACTCCAGTCAGGATGCCGCTTGCGCAGGTGCCTGGCAGCCCGGCCAGGTAATCCCGGCTGACGGCCACTGGCTCCGGCGCGGTGAACAGCGCTGCCTGGACCCTGCCGTCCCGGCACAGGGCCAGCCGGGTAATGCCCCTGCTGCTGTCCGTCATCATCTGCAGCTCCGCGTCCGGCATCGCGAACAAGGTCCGGGCCGCGGCTTCGGCGTCGCCGAGGGGCGGCGATCCGGCCAATTCGGCCCGGTATCCGGTTTTGGTGCGGGTCATGGCCCAGTAGTCCGTCCGGGGCGCCATCGGTCGGCGCGAGACTGCAAAGCCGTACCAGGCGGCCTGCCAGCGCTCCGCCGCGACGACGGCGGCCTTGCTTTCGGGCTGCCCCGAAACCGGATCAACCGCCGCAGCGACAAGCGTATCGATGCGCGCCGAAGGGGCGGTTTCGCCGGTCCAGTGGATCGGCACAAACAGGTCGCCGGGCTGCACGTCCGCTGTGATACGGGCGCGCAGGATGGCCTGCCCGTGCGGACTGCTGAGCCGCAGCAGGTCCGCAGGCTGGACCCCCAGCCGCCGGGCGTCCTCCGGATGGATATCGGCAAAGGGTTCCGCCAGGTGGGCCGACAGGCGCGGCGCTTTGCCGGTGCGGGTCATCGTGTGCCACTGGTCGCGGATGCGGCCGGTGTTCAGGCGGAACGGATACTGGCGGTCTTGTGAGGCGGCAGGCGGTCGGCAGCGGACGGGCAGCATGCGGGCCTTGCCGTCCGGGTGAAAGAACTGCCCGTCCGCAAAGAAGCGCCCGCCCTGGCGGCTGCGGCTGACCGGCCAGCGGACCGGGCGCAACCCTTCGTAGTCAGAGTCGGACAGGCCGCTGAGGCCGGAGATATCGAAGTCCAGCCCGAAGCTGCCAGCCAGCCCGGACAAGGCCGCATGTTCACGGAAGATCTGCGCCGGAGACTGATAATCAAACGCAGCGCCCCAGCCCATGCGCCGGCCCGCATCGGCCAGGATGTCCCAGTCGGCGCGGGCCTCACCCGGCGGCGGCAGGGCGGCGCGCTGGCGGCTGATGGTGCGGTCCGAATTGGTGACGGTGCCGTCCTTTTCCGCCCAACCGGCAGCGGGCAGCAGCACATCCGCCAGACGGGCGGTGTCGGTTGCGGCTGTGATGTCGCTGACCACAGTGAACTCGCAGGTCTTGATGGCCGCGGCAACAGCATCGGCCTCCGGCATGGTGACGGCGGGGTTGGTGTGGATGATCCACAGCGCCTTGAGCCGTCCGTCGCCCGCGGCACGGAACAGGTCGACCGCCTTCAGGCCTGCGCGTTCGGGCATCGCGGGGGCGTCCCAGAACTCCTGCACGGCGGCCCGGTGGCCGCTGTTTTCCAGGTCCATGTGGCAGGCCAGCATATTGGCCAGCCCGCCAACTTCGCGCCCGCCCATGGCGTTGGGCTGGCCGGTCACCGAGAAGGGGCCGCAGCCAGGTTTGCCGATCCGGCCGGAGGCCAGATGGCAGTTCAGGATCGCGTTTACCTTGTCGGTGCCGGAAGTGGACTGGTTCACCCCCTGGCTGAAGATCGTCACCACCTTGTCGGTGCGCATCCACAGTTCGCAGAAGGCTGCGATCTCGGAACTCTCCAGCCCGGTCACCGCGGCATCGGCAGCAAAGGCGGCGTCCAGCGCCTCACCCAGCCCGTTCACATGCCGCAGATATTCCGCATCCAGCGCGCCGCCTTCGTGAAGCGCCGCCAGCAGGCGGTTGAACAGCGCCACATCGCTGCCTGCCCGCAGTTTCAGATGCATGTCCGCTTGATCGCAGCTGGCGGTGCGGCGCGGGTCGATTACCACCAGCCTGGTGCCGCGTGCCTCGCGCGCTGCCAGAATGCGTTGATGCAGCACCGGGTGGCACCAGGCCAAGTTGGAGCCCACCAGCACGATCAGATCGGCCTCGTCCAGATCCTCATAGGTGCCGGGCACCGTATCGGTGCCAAAGGCACGTTTGTGGCCCGCGACGGTGGAGGCCATGCAGAGGCGCGAGTTGGTGTCGATATTGGCGGAGCCGAGAAAGCCCTTCATCAGCTTGTTGGCGACATAGTAATCTTCGGTCAGCATCTGGCCCGACAGGTAGAAACCGACGCTGTCCGGGCCGTGCTGCTCCACCGCCTGCCGGAACCTGGCGGCGACCAGGTCCAGCGCGCTGTCCCAATCGGTCTGCTGCCCGTTCACTTGCGGCGCCAGCAGGCGGCCCTCCAGCCCCAGGGTTTCCCCCAGTGCCAGTCCCTTGGAGCAGAGCCGCCCGCGGTTGGCCGGGTGGTCCGGGTCGCCGCGCACCGCCAGCCCGCCCGCGCCGTCCGGGCGCAGCAGCACGCCGCAGCCGGTGCCGCAATAGGGGCAAGTAGACCGGACCTCCTGGCAAGCCGCTCCTGCCATCACGCAGCGCTCCGCTTGCCGATGGCATTGCCATCGATCAGCAGGCGGCCGCCGTCCACCCGGACCGGATAGGTGCCGATCCGGCCCTCATCCGCCCCCTGCGCCGCGCCGGTGTTCAGATCGAACACCCAGTTGTGCAGCGGGCAGGTCACGCTTTGGCCGTGCACGATGCCCTCAGACAGCGGCCCGCCCTTGTGCGGGCAGCGGTCGTCGGCGGCAAAGACCTCTGCCGCGCCGGTGCGGAACAAGGCAACGCAGCCCGCGGGGGTTTTCACCACCCGCGCGCCATGCAGCGGGATATCGTCGATATGGCCGATGTCGATCCAGTTCATTCCGCAGCCTCCAGTGTGAGATTGGCAAGGGGGGCGTATTGCGCCCGGGTGGTGCTGTCCTGCGCGTGCTCCGCCCAGGGGTCCTTGCGATAAACGGACTGCGACAGCTGAAACCGCTCCGCCAGCACCTTGCGGTTCTCCGCGTCCTCGACGACTTGCGCCTTGACCCAGTCGAGCCCGACCCTGGCCAGCCATTTGTAGATCCGGTCCAGGTACCGGGCGTTCTCGCGGTAGATCTGGGTCATCGCCGAGATCACCTCGATCGCCTCGTCCTCGGTTGCCACCTTACACAGCAGCTCGGTGCCCTTGATCTCCATGCCCGCGGCACCGCCGACGTGGATTTCATAACCGCTTTCGACGCAGACCACGCCAATGTCCTTGCAGGTTGCCTCGGCGCAGTTGCGCGGGCAGCCGGAGACCGCCAGTTTCAGCTTGTGCGGCGTCCAGGACCCCCACAGGTGCTTTTCCAGCTTGATGCCCAGCCCGGTCGAGTCCTGGGTGCCGAACCGGCAATGGTCGGTGCCGACGCAGGTCTTCACCGTGCGCAGCCCCTTGGAATAGGCATGGCCCGAAACCAGCCCGGCACGGTTCAGATCACCCCAGATCGCAGGCAGGTCCTCGCCCCTGACGCCCAAAAGGTCGATACGCTGGCCGCCAGTTACCTTGACCGTTGGCACCGCGTATTTGTCGGCAGCATCGGCAATCGCACGCAGTTCGTCCGGGGTGGTGATGCCGCCCCACATCCGCGGCACCACGGAAAAGGTGCCGTCTTTCTGGATGTTGGCGTGCTTGCGCTCGTTGACGAAGCGGCTTTGCGGATCGTCGCGGTATTCCAGCGGCCAGTCCGCCAGCAGGTAGTAGTTCACCGCCGGGCGGCAGACATGGCAGCCGTTGGGGGTGGTCCAGCCCAGCTCCTGCCAGACCGCCGCCTGGCTTTTCAGCTCTTGGGCCTTGATCAGGCGGCGCACGTCCTCGTGGGTGTGATGGGTGCAGCCGCAGACGGGCTGCGCCTGCGGCGCGGCATAGCCATCGCCCAGCGTCACCGCCAGCAGCTGTTCCACCAGCCCGGTGCAGGTGCCGCAAGAGGCGCTGGCCTTGGTCGTGGCGCGGATCGCGCCGAGGTCGGTTGCGCCGCCTTCGATGGCGCTGGTGATCTGTCCCTTGCAGACGCCGTTGCAGCCGCAGATCTCCGCCTCAGGCGGCAAGGCTGCAACGGCTGACAGAGGGTCCGCGGAGGCGCCCCCCTGGAAGGCCGGGCCGAAGATCAGCGTCTCGCGCATCTCCTCGATATCAGTGCCGTCCTTGATCAGCCCGAAGAACCAGCTGCCGTCGGCGGTATCGCCGTACATCACCGCGCCGACCAGCCGGTCGCCTTCGATCACCAGCCGCTTGTAGATGCCGCGGGAGGGATCGCGGAAGACAATGTCCTCGCGCCCCTCGCCCTCGGCAAAATCCCCGGCGCTGAACAGGTCGCAGCCGGTGACCTTGAGCTTGGTGGCCAGTTCCTTGACCGCAAAGGCGTTGGGCTGGTCCAGCAGGCTGTCTGCCAGCACCTTGGCCTGATCATAGAGCGGCGCCACCAGGCCGAACAGATGGCCGTCAAACTCCACGCATTCCCCCACGGCATAGATATCCGGGTCGGACGTCTGCATCTGCGCGTTCACCTCGATGCCGCGCGCCACATCCAGATGCGCGTCATTGGCAAGCCGGGTTTCCGGTCGGATGCCCACCGCCATCACCACCAGATCGGCCCCCAGCGTTTCGCCGCTTTCCAGCAGTACCGCTTGCGCCCGGTCTTCGCCCAGGATCGCCTTGGTCGAGGCCTGGGTTTTCACGGTGATGCCGCGCGCCTCCAGATCCTTGCGCAACAGATAGCCCGCGGCCTCATCCAGCTGGCGCTCCATCAGGTGGCCCATCAGGTGCAGCACGGTCACATCCATGCCGCGCTCCTTGAGACCTGCGGCGGCCTCCAGCCCGAGGAGGCCGCCGCCGATCACCACCGCCTTGCCCCCGCTGGCGGCAGCGTCGATCATCGCGTTGGTATCGTCCAGGTCGCGGTAGGAAATCACCCCCGGCAGGTCGTGCCCCGGCACCGGGATGATAAAGGGGGCTGAGCCGGTGGCGATCACCAGCTTGTCATACGGCACATGGCCGTTTTCGCCCTCCACCACTTTCATCTCCGGGTCCACTCGTACCACATGCTCGCCGAACCTGCAGGTGATGCCGCGCTCCGCGTACCACTCGTCGCTGTGGGTTACGATCTCCTCATAGGTCTTTTCACCCGACAGCACCGGGCTCAGCATGATGCGGTTGTAGTTGCCGCGCGGCTCGGCGTTGAACAGGGTGATGTCAAAGGCGCCGGGGTCCGCGTCGAGCAGATGCTCGATCACCCGGCCAGAGGCCATGCCGGCCCCGATGATGACGAGTTTCTGGGTCATGGTCTTACTCCGCTGCAATCTTGTCTGCCGCCGGTTTGGGCTTGGGTTTCGCCCCGTGCTCGTATTCCTCCAGGAAATCGAGCACCTCCTGCCGGTAGGTGTAGTAATCCGGGTGTTCCAGCAGCGCCTTGCGGGTGCGCGGGCGCGGCAGCTTCACGTCGGTGATCTTGCCGATGGTGGCCTGGGGTCCGTTGGTCATCATCACCACCCGGTCGGCCAGCAGGATCGCCTCATCGACATCATGGGTGACGCAGATGGCGGTCACCTTGGTACGGGACCAGACCTCCATCAGCACCTCCTGCAGCTCCCAGCGGGTCAGGCTGTCGAGCATGCCGAAGGGTTCATCGAGCAACAGAAGCTTGGGCGACAGGGCAAAGGCGCGGGCGATGCCGACCCGCTGCTGCATGCCGTTCGACATAGCGTGCGCAGGCTTGTCCATCGCATCCGCCAGGCCGACGCGCTCCAGGTAGTATTCGACCACGTCCTGCCGCTCCGCCTGGGACGCCTTGGGATAAACCTTGTCGACGCCGATGGCGCAGTTCTCCCGTGCGGTCAGCCAGGGAAACAGGTTGGGTGATTGGAACACCACCGCGCGTTCCGGGTCGGCACCCTCTACATGGCGGCGGTCCAGCTTGATCGCCCCCTTGGAGATCGGGTTCAGCCCTGCGGCCATGGTCAGCACCGTGGATTTGCCGCAGCCCGAGTGGCCGATCAGCGAGATGAACTCGCCCTTGTTGATCTTGAGGTTGAAATCCTCGACCACCGTCAGCGGCCCCTTGGGGGTGGGATAGATCTTGTGCAGCTGCGAGAAATCCAGAAACCGCTCTTCGGTCATCGACTTCGCGGCCTCAGCCACAGCCGAGGGAAGCCCGTGGATCGGTGTCACATCCGGAAGGATCTTCGAACCCTCGGCCCGCGCCTTGATGCCCGCATCCATCAGGCAAGATGTGACCGCCGCCCGCAGGCGCTTGAAACTCTCGTTCGTGTTCATCGCGGAACGGTCGCGCGGGCGGGGAATGGTGACCTTGAACTCTTCCCCCAGGCTGCCGTCCGGGTTCAGGACGATGATGCGGTCGGCCAGCAGAATGGCCTCATCCACGTCGTTGGTGATCAGCACACAGGTCTTCTTGTCCGCCTCCCAGATTGCTTCGATTTCATCCGCCAGATTGGCCCGTGTCAGCGCATCCAGCGCCGACAGCGGCTCATCCAGCAAGAGCATCTCCGGATCCATCGCCAGCGCGCGGGCCACGTTGACCCGCTGGCGCATGCCACCCGACAGCTCCGCCGGGCGGTGGTTCGCAGCGTGGCTGAGGCCGACCATTTTCACGTAATGATCCAACTTCGCCTGTTTGTCCGCCTTGGGCAGGCCGGGAAACACGGTGTCCACCGCCAGCGCCACATTGCCGTTCACCGTCAGCCACGGCATCAGCGAATAATTTTGGAAGACCACCCCGCGCTCAGGACCGGGGCCGGTGATCTCTCTGCCCCGGTAAGTAACCGACCCCTGTGCGGGCTTCTCCAGCCCGGCCATCAGGTTGATCAGGGTTGTCTTGCCGGTGCCGGAGAAGCCCAGAAGCACCAGAAACTCGCCCTCTTGAACGCTGAGATTGATGTTTTTCAGAACTTGCGTGCGGCTGGTGCCCTCGCCGAAGCTCTTGGAGACATTTTTGAACTCAAGAATGCTCATGGCGGCTCACCGGTTGTTTGTGAAGGTGAAGAGCGACTGCAGCGCGTACATCACCCGGTCCAGGAGAAAGCCGATGATGCCAATGGTCAGCACTGCGACGATGATCTTGGCCAGTGACTGGGAGGAGCCGTTCTGGAATTCATCCCAGACGAATTTGCCGAGGCCGGGGTTCTGCGCCAGCATTTCGGCGGCGATCAGCACCATCCAGCCGACCCCGAGAGACAGGCGCAGCCCGGTGAAGATCAGCGGCAGCGCCGACGGCAGCACCAGCTTGGTGATCTTGGTATATGTGTTCATTTTCAGAACCTTGGAGACATTCACCAGGTCCTTGTCGATGGAGGCCACACCCAGCGCGGTATTGATCAGCGTCGGCCACAGCGAGCACAGGGTCACGGTGACTGCGGAGACCAGGAATGACTTGGTGAACAAGCCGTCGTTGCTGGCATATAGGGCGGAGACGATCATCGTGACGATCGGCAGCCAGGCGAGCGGCGACACCGGTTTGAAAATCTGCACCAGCGGATTGATGGCGGAATTCGCAGCCGGTGAAAGCCCGGCAAGGATGCCCAGCGGAATGGCCACGGCCGAGGCGATCAGGAAGCCGAAGAAGACAGTTTGGATCGAAGTCCAGATTTGCTGGTAGTAGGAGGGCGCGCCCGTAAAGGGGATGTCCTTGACCCGCTCCGGCTGGCCGCGGTCGATGAAGCGCTGGTTGCGGGCCTCCACCTTCTCGTAGTGGGCCTGTTCCTTGGCGGCCTTGGCCTGCGCGTCGCGGTGCAGGTTCACGGCTTCGGTCCAGACCGCAGCAGGACCGGGGATCGCACCGAGCGAGGTCTGCACCTTGGGTGCCAGTGTGCCCCAGAGCATGAGGAAGGCGGCAATCGCGATAACGGGAACCGCAAGCAGGCGCCAGATTTCCTTCATCTGCGCCTTGGGGTTGTCTCCGGCGGCGGCCTTCAAGACGGGGGTGATCCAGGCCAGGCCGAAGACCTGGAACCAGGCGTCCAGCTTGTTGATCCGGGTGAACAGCCGCGCTTGGCGGGCCTCGGAACTGAGCGTGTCGGGGTCGGCGATGGTCATAGTGTAGTCCTCTGGGGATTTCTGGGGGGGAGCGGCGCTTGCTTCTGCGGGAGCATCGACCCGCCCGCCCTCCCGTCCGGGGTCAGCCCTGCACGGTGCTGCCGACAACTGTCTGGCTGGATTTCAGGCCGATCGGCAGGCTGTCGATATAGGCGTTGGGCGCTTTGCCATCGAAGGGAATGGCGTCGATGATATCCTCTGCGGGCGTCGGGGCCTTGTAGCCGTCGCTGTCCCAGGGGAAGTCGCCGGGGTTGGCGAGGCCCTCATCCACCAGCATCTGTGCGGCTTCCAGGTAGATTTCAGGCTTGTAGACCGAGCGGGCGACCTCGTCATACCAGCTGTCGGGCTTGGGCTCGGCTATCTGCCCCCAGCGGCGCATCTGCGTGAGATACCAGACCGCATCCGAATAAAACGGGTAGGTGGCGTTGTAGCGGAAGAACACGTTGAAATCCGGGACGTCGCGCTTGTCGCCTTTCTCGTACTCGAAGGTGCCGGTCATCGAGTTGGCGATCACGTCATAGTCGGCGCCGACGTAATCGGGGCGCGACAGGATCTCGACCGCTTCGGGGCGGTTGGCGTTGTCGTTTTCATCCAGCCACATGGCGGCGCGGATCAGTGCCTTGACTACTGCCAGCGTGGTGTTCGGGTTTTCCTCGGCGAATTCAGCAGTGATGCCGAAGACCTTTTCCGGGTTGTTCTTCCACAGCTCGTAATCGGTGATGACCGGAACGCCGATGCCCTTGAACACGGCCTGCTGGTTCCACGGCTCCCCCACGCAGTAGCCGGAGATCGTGCCGGCCTCCAGCGTCGCGGGCATCTGCGGCGGCGGTGTCACCGACAGGAACGCCTCGGCGCCGATTTGGCCGGTCACGTTTTCGGGCGAGTAGTAGCCGGGGTTGATGCCGCCGGCCGCCAGCCAGTAGCGCAGTTCATAGTTGTGGGTGGAGACCGGGAACACCATGCCCATGTTGAAGGGCTTGCCCTTGGCGTTGAAGTCCTCGATCACCGGCTTCAGATGGGAGGCGGAGATCGGATGGGCGATCTTGCCGTCTGCGTCTGTGGGCAGGTTCGGCTTCATCATCTCCCATACTTCGTTCGAAAGCGTGATGCCGTTGCCGTTCAGGTCCATGGAAAACGGGGTGACGATATGCGCCTCGGTGCCATAGCCGATGGTTGCGGCCAGCGGCTGGCCTGCCAGCATGTGGGCGCCGTCCAGGGTGCCGTCGATCACCCCATCCAGCAGAACTTTCCAGTTGGCCTGGGCTTCCAGGGTGACGAACAGCCCCTCGTCATCGAAGAATCCCTGTTCATAGGCCACTGCTAGCGGTGCCATGTCCGTCAGCTTGATGAAGCCGAAGGTCAGCACATCCTTTTCCAGCTCCAGGGTGGCGGCCAGTGCCGGTCCGGTCAGGGCAGTTGAGGCCGCAAGAGCCATCATCAGTCGTTTCATCGGGTTGGTTCCTTTTCCTAGCTGTGTCCGGCGGCGGGCGCCGGAACAGAAAAAAGCCGCTGACACGCACCGCCGGGAGGAGTGGCGGTGGGTCGAGCGGCTTTGCTCAGTGAAACCCGGTCTTCGGGAAAACTCTCAGTCAGGCTCCGTTGCCTGTCTGATCCCAGACTGCCGGAAGGCCCGTCCCGCGCCAACGGTTTCTTTGCGGGTGCAGCAAAGAATTCTGCATTGCAGCGTTGCTGCGCGGAAAGCTGCCTGATTTTTCATCAGTCCGCGGCCAGGGGATCAAAAACGCGGCCATCGAAAAACCGGTTCTGCAGCAAGCTGACAGTTTCCGATTCCCCTGCGGCCTGCAGGCTGGCGGTGTTCGCACCTTCCAGTTTCGAAGAGGCGCCCGGCAGCTTCGCCCCGGTTCCCCGCAGGGCGGCACGGTAAAGGTCGCTGCGGAAGACGGACCCGGCAGTTTCCAGCGCCGCTTGGCGGTCCAGGCCGTTCCGCTCGGCAAGCTGCAGGGCGATCCATTGGGCCTGGCTGCGCCAGGGGAAGCCTGCCGCGCCGTTGTGAAACTCGATGAAGTCAGGCGCGTCCCGCTGCAGGCCCTGAGCGGAAACCGTGAACTTCCCGGAAAGCGTGCGTTCGATGATTTCGGCGGGCAGATCGAGATACCGCCGGGACGACAGGATTTCCGCTGCCAGCCCGCGGGAGGCGGGGTCGGCCAGCCAGCGCCCAGCGCGCCACAGTGCCCGGATCAGGCGGCCGGACAGGCCGGGTTCTGTTTCTGCCCAGCCGCTGCGGACGGCCAGCACCTTTTCAGGTGCAAAGGACCAGATCGCCCTGCCGGGAAGCAGAAGCGTGCCTGAGCCTTGCTCGACGGCAATCGACCCCCAAGGCTCTCCGACGCAGAAGGCGTCGATTTCACCGCGTTTGATCGCCTCTGCCATCCGCGGCGGCGGCACCGTCAGGATGTTGATGCCCCGGGGCGTTTCCGGCCCCAGCCCGCGCAGCCAGTATGTCAGCAGTTCGGTATGCATGGAGAAGGGAAACGGGACGCCGATCCGCAGGTCCGGGCCGGCTGCGGCGATCAGGGCCTTGCCCGCTGTCACGGCATCATCAAAGGAAAACCTGTGCCCCGCTTCCGCCATTTTGCGAGACAGGCTGTTACTGACAACAATGACGGTTCCATTGACGGAGAGCACGGACAGAACTGAAAACGGCGCACTGGCGCCGCCCAGGCCAAGCGCCGCGGCAACCGGAACCGGTGCAAGCATCTGTGCAGCGTCCACCTTGCCAAAGGCCAGCATGTCCCGCAGCGACGACCAGGAGGGCGCGCGGTGCAGATCCAGCGTCAGCCGCTCCTCGGCGACAAAGCCCATTTCCTGGGCGGCAATCAGCGGCGCCGCATCTGTCAGCGGGAGATAGCCGGCAGGAATGCGTGTCATGCTCATGCCAGCAACCCCGCAGCGGTGACCAGCGCCTGCGCAACCTCGGCGACGCGCTTGTTCTGGTCCATCGCGGCTTTGCGCAGCAGCGCATAGGCTTCATCCTCGCCAATGCCCCGGGCTTTCATGACCATCCCCTTGGCACGGTCGATGACCTTGCGCTCTTCCAGGGCGCGTTTGGCTTCGGCGAGCTCCGTGCGCATGCGCTGAAACAGCCGGAACCGGGCAATGGCGGCGTCCAGAACCGGTTTCAGCCGGGCGGGCTGCAGCCCGTCGACCACATAGGCCGAGACACCCGCCTCCACAGCGGCGGCGGACAGCCCGGCCCCGCTGCGGTCGGTGAACATCGCCACCGGCCGTTCCTTGGGTCCGGATGCCAGCGTCAGTTCCTCCAGCACGTCGCGGGAGGGGTTGGCGATGTCGATCAGGACGACGTCCGGGTCGCGCACCTGTATCTGGCGGGCAAGGCCCGAAGGCTCGGAGATGACCTGAATGTCGAAGTTTCCGGCACCGCGCAGCCCGTCCACGATCATGAATGCACGCTCACGGTCGGGTTCGACGACGATTATGGACAGGGCATCTGGCATGCGGCAGAGCATGATCTGTGCTGGCAAAACCTGTAAAGCCCGGCAGGCAGGCGCGGCCGGAAGGAAAGCTCGCAGTGCACAGAAAATGAGCGCTCCGTCCAATTCTTTTGCACTGGGCGAGGGTGCTAATGCGGCGGCACTAGGGGAACCCCGGCCTGCTGGCCGAGGCAGGTTTCCATTTCCGCCTGCATGTTTTCGATGGAGCTGCACAGCTGCGCCGTGAACGCCTTGGAGGTCAGCGACTGTGTTGCGTAGCCCGGAGTCAGAATCGACACGCCCGTGCCGATTCGCGGACGGAACCGGCGAATCGCCAGTTCAGTTTTGGTCTGGCGCTGCTGAAGACTGCTGTAGGCGGTGATCATGTCGCAAATCATGTAGCACATGCCCGCAGCAACAAACTGCAGGCCGGGTGCCCAGGTGCGCAGCTCCAGCCGCTTGTGGAACCGGCAGCCGCTTCTGTGGAAAGCGGCCTCTGTCTGGACCGTCAAGGGGTGCTTTTCGAACAGCACCGCCATCGGCTTGCCGTCCAGATCCTGCGGCGTGATTTCCGCGGCCTGCGCAAGCGGGTCGCTGGCCGGGACCACGCAGACGCATTCGAGATCGAAATCCATCTGCCGGACGGAGGGGCGCGGAGCCGGGGTTTCAGCAAAGCCGATGTCGAATTGCTGCGAGGCAATCAAGTCCTCGATCACGTCCGAGGACCGCATGATGAGAGAGACCTCAAGCTCATCCTTGCCTTGCAGAAAATCCGTTAGAATCCGCGGCATGAACAGCCCGGACGCCGCCGGGTGGCAGGCGACACGCAGCTTGCCGGCCTCGTGGCTGCGGATCTTGCTCACCGTGCGCTCGATCCGCTCGATGCGCTCCAGCACGGTTTCGCACTCTTCGAGAAAGAACCGGGCCTCCGGGGTTGGGATGAGTTTGCCCTGCTCACGGACGAACAGGCTGAAGCCCAGTTCGCCCTCCAGTGTCGAGATCATCGTGCTGACCGCCGGCTGGGTGCGCCCGACAGTGCGCGCGGCCTGGGAAATGGAGCCGCTGCGCATGACCTCGCGGAAGGTGAAGATTTGGCGGATTGAGAAGTTCATGGCAGGGGTATCAATTCAGCTTATGGAGTCACAGATATTTTGAAATTGATCTTATGGGGCTTGTCCAGCCAAATCCACCAAACCCGGCGAGGGGACGCCGGAAGGAGGACAGATGGACAAATTCTCAAAATATCTGCTGACAGGGCTGATCTGCCTGGTGGCCCTGGGCCAGTTCGTCCAGGTGGTCACACGCTATCTGCTGCAGATCCCGGTGATGGGGCTGGAGGAGACCATGCTCTACCCGACCATCTGGCTCTACATCCTTGGCGCCGTGAACGCCTCGCGCGAGGACACCCACATCCGCGCCAACGTGCTGGAAATCGCCATCAAGACAGAGCGCGGCCACACCGTGCTGGCGATCATCGGTGAAATCATCAGCCTGGCCGTCGGCCTGTGGCTGCTGAGCTGGGCCTGGGAGTACACCCAGTACGCCTGGCGGGTCTGGAAAGAGAGCCCGACGCTCTACCTGCCGACATTCTATTCCGAAGTGGCTCTGGCGGCCGGACTGGCGCTGATGATGCTCTACACCGCGGTGCACCTGCTGCGCCATATCAATTCCCTGCGCGCCGGAGCCGCAAAATGATCGAGATTGCCCTTCTTGCCATCGCCGTCCTGGTGCTGACCCTGACCCTTGGCGTGCCGCTGCCCTACTGCTTCGGGGCCGCCCTGATGATCATGTATTTCCTGGGCGATGTGACCATGAAAGGCATGATGCTGTGGGGTTCCCAGCAGCTGGGCAACCCGGTGCTGCTGGCCATTCCGCTGTTCGTGCTGGCTGGCACCATCATGTCGGCCAGCGGCATTGCTGCCTCGCTTTTGAACTTCGTCAACGCCTTCATCGGCCATGTCCGCGGCGGCCTGGGCGTTGTGGCCGCGGTTAGCTGCGCCATCATCGGCGCGATCTCCGGCTCCGGACTGACCGGCATCGCTGCCATCGGCCCGCTGCTGATCCCCGAGATGGAAAAGCGCGGCTATCCGCGGGAATATGCAACCGCGCTGATTGCCAACTCCTCCATCCTGGGGCTGCTGATCCCGCCGTCTGTCACCATGATCGTCTATGGCTGGGTGACCGATACCTCGATCCTCGCCTGCTTCCTGGCGACCCTGGGGCCGGGCCTGCTGATCATGTTCAACTTTTCGGCCATGAACCTGTGGATGAGCCGCAAGTTCGACCTGGTGCTGGATGACGCGCCGAGCTTCTCGGAGCTGGCAGGCGATGTGGCGAAGAAGGGTTTCAACGCCACCCCGGCGCTGCTGATGCCGGTGATCATCCTGGGCGGCATTTACGGCGGCATCATGACCCCGACCGAAGCCGCCGCGCTGTCGGTGATCTATGCGCTGCCGGTCGGCTTCTTCATCTACAAGGGCCTGAAATGGGACAGCTTCCTGGAGGCCGGCAAGGAGGCCGCCACCGCCGTGGGTGCGATCATGGTGATGATCCTGTTCTCAATGATCCTGAGCCAGATGTTCGTCTACGAGGCGATCCCGCAGAAAATGGTCAGCGCGATCTTCGAGGTCACCGAGAACAAGGTGCTGCTGCTGATCTTCATCAATATCCTGCTGTTCCTGGTCGGCATGGTCGTGAACGACGTCACCGCCATCATCCTGATCGCACCGCTGCTGCTGCCGCTGATGCAGGCGATCGGTGTCACCCCGGTGCAGTTTGCCGCGATCATGGGCGTCAACACCGCGATGGGCGGCGTCACCCCGCCCTATGCCTCGATCCTCTACCTCGGCGCGCGGATCGGCAATGTGAAGGTCACCAAGGTGATCCCGCCCGCGATGATCCTGATCCTGACGGGCTATGTGCCGGTGGTCTTCCTGACCTCGCTGTGGCCCGACCTGTCGCTCTTTCTGCCGCGTTTCTTCGGCTACTGACCCCACCCCTGACAAACACCTGACACCCTACGGAGGAGACTACCCATGAAACATTTTCTGACCGGCACCGCTGCTGCTGCCCTGATGTCGCTGGCGGGCCTCGCCTCGGCCGCGGACCTGAAGATGAGCCACGTGCGCCCCCAGGACACCACCATCGACAAGGAGCTGCGCGCCTTTGCAGCCCAGGTGGATGAGGCTACCGGCGGCGACGTGTCGATCAACATCTTCCCGGCCTCAGCGCTCGGCGATTACACCACCGTTCAGGAACGCATCAGCGTCGGCGCCATCGACATGGCGACCCAGCCCGCAGCCGCCGCGGCGGACCGCCGGATGCAGATCAGCTCGTTCCCCTATCTGGCCAACAACTGGGATGAGGCACGCAAGATCTACGGCCCCGGCGGCGCGGTGCGCAACGTGATGGCAGAGCTTTACGCCAAGCAGGACATCACCATGCTGGCGGCCTATCCGGTCTATTTCGGCGGCATTGCGCTGAACACCGACGCGGTCAACCCGGGCGACCCGTCGCAGTCCAACGGCATCAAGGTGCGGGTGCCCGGCATCAAGAGCTTCCAGCTGACCGGCGAGGCCCTGGGCTACATCCCGTCGCCGATCCCGTTCTCCGAGGCCTTTACCGCGATCCAGACCGGCGTGGTTGACGGCGTGATCGGCTCTGGTGCCGAAGGCTACTATGCCTCGTTCCGCGACGTGACCAAGGCTTATGTGCCCGCCAACACCCACTTTGAGGTCTGGTACATGATCATCTCCAACGGCTCGCTGGCTGAGCTGGACGCAGAAGATCAGGAGGCGCTGAAAGCCGCCGCGGCGGAGTTTGAAGCGCAGCGCTGGACTGTCGCCGAAGAGGACCAGGGCAAATGGGAGCAGCGTCTGGCCGATGAGCTGGGTGCCAAGGTAGTGGACCTCAGCGACGACGAACTGGCCGCGATGGCTGCCAAGGTGCGCGAGGACGTCTGGCCGGTGGTTCTGGAAGACGTTGGCGCCGACTGGGGTCAGGGCATTCTTGACCAGATCGGCAAGTAATCCCGTATCAAGGACCGGGGCGGCCGCGCGCCGCCCCGCACACAAAGCAATCCCCGGAGAATCGGCAGGATGGAAGCAGATTATGCAGTGATCGGCGGCGGCGTTGTCGGCCTGTCGGTGGCCTGGGGGCTGCTGAGGCGCGGCAAGCGCATCACGGTGCTGGATGGCGATGACGGCGCCTTCCGGGCCAGCCGCGGCAACTTCGGCCTGGTCTGGGTCCAGTCAAAGGGGATGAAGCAGCCGCGCTATGCCAGCTGGAGCCAGCAGTCTGCCGCCGCCTGGGGCGGGTTTGCGGCGGAACTGGAAGACGGCACCGGCCGCTCTGTCGGGTTGCAGCAGAACGGCGGCTATGACCTGCATTTCTCCGAGGAAACGCTTTACGCGACCGTCGCGCAATATGACACGCTGAAGGACAAGCTGGGCGGCAACTACCCCTACGAGGTGCTGGGCCGTAATGCGCTCAGCCGCGAGGAGCCGCACATCGGCCCCAAGGTGGCAGGCGCGATCCTGCATCACCAGGACGGCCACGCAAACCCGCTGCGGCTGCTGGTGTCACTGGCAGAGGACGTCCGGCGGCTGGGCGGCACGGTTCTGAACGGCAAGACTGTGACGTCTGTCTCCAAGCCGGATGCATTCAAGGTCCAGTGCAGCGATGGCACCACCGTCACGGCCGGAAAGGTTGTGCTCTCGGCAGGCCTCGGCGCGATGGAGCTTGGCCCCAAGCTGGGCTTCAAGGCGCCGGTGCGGCCGCAGCGCGGCCAGGTGCTGATCACCGAGAAGCTGCCGAAGATGATCAACCGCCCCTCGCTGATTGCCCGCCAGGTGGACGAGGGCGGCATCCAGATCGGCGCCACCAACGAAGAGGTGGGGCTGGATGACGGGGTGACGCAGCCGGGCCTGTCCGGTTTGGCCGCCGAGGCGATCGCGGCCTATCCGGCGCTGGCCCGCGCGCAGCTGGTGCGCAGCTGGGGCGCCTTGCGAATCCTGTCGCCCGACGGGCTGCCGATCTATCAGGAAAGCCCCGAACTGCCGGGCGCCTACCTTGTCACCTGCCACAGCGGCATCACCCTGGCCGCGGCCCATGCGCTGTTCCTGCCCGACTGGCTCGAAGGCACTGCGGCCGCCCCTGATCTGGAGGTGTTCAGTGAAGACCGATTCCCCGTTTCTTGAGCTGGCAGGCGACGCGCCCCGGGTGCGGGTCTGGTTCGACGGGCAGCCGCTTGAGCTGCCCGCAGGCGCCAACCTGGCTGCCGCCCTGCTGGCCGCTGGCGTGCAGGTGTTCCGCCATACGCCGGTCTCCGGCGCGCCGCGGGCGCCGTTCTGCATGATGGGCGCCTGTTTTGAATGCTTGGTGGAGACCGGCGGCCGTGTGCAGCAGGCCTGTATGCTGGAAGTGGAAGAGGGCATGCGGATTGCCCGCCCGCATGAAGCGGAGGCTGGCAATGCAACAGTATGACTTGGCGATCATTGGCGCCGGTCCGGCTGGCATGGCCGCCGCAGCCGAGGCCGCGCAAACGGGCCTGAGCGTCACCCTTCTGGATGAGCAGAACCGCCCCGGCGGGCAGATCTACCGCGACGTGGACCGCGCGGCCGGACCGCGCGGTGCCATTTTGGGGCAGGAGTATCTGCACGGCGCAACCCTGACTGCGGGTCTGGGCCAATCGGGTGTCAGCCATTTGTCTGGCGCTGTTGTCTGGGCCATCGAGGACGGTTTCCGCATTTCCTTCACCCGGCATGGCCGGGCGGGGCAGGTGGAGGCGGAACGGGTAATCCTTGCTACCGGCGCGCTGGAACGCCCGATGCCCGTCTCCGGCTGGACCCTGCCGGGCGTGATGACCGCAGGCGCCGCACAGATTCTTCTGAAGCAATCCGGCGTCCTGCCGCGCCGCGCCGTGCTGACCGGCAGCGGGCCGCTGCTCTATCTGATTGCAGCGCAGATGGTGCGTGCCGACACGCCGCCGCTGGCCCTGGTGGAGACCCAGACCGCGGCCAGCCTGATGGCATCCACCCGCCACCTGCCGGGTGCGCTGCGCGGCTGGCGCTATCTGGCCAAGGGCCTGAAAATGCTGGCGGAGATCAAACGAGCCGACGTGCCGCGCTTTACCGGTGCGGCAAACATCGCGGTAACGGGCAGCACCCGGGCCGAAGCCGTGTCCTTCCGCAGCAAGGGGCAGGAGCACAGCATCGCGTGCGATACCGTCCTGCTGCATCACGGGGTGGTGCCGAACACCCAGGCCGCGCGCTCCATCGGGGTGCCGCATGCCTGGTCCGAAGCGCAGCAGTGCTTTGTGCCGGAAACCGGCACCTGGGGCGAGACGGGCAAAGACGGCGTCCTGATTGCCGGTGACGGTGCCGGCATCGGCGGCGCCATGGCCGCCGAATTTGCCGGGCGGATCGCGGCGCTGAAAGCGGCGGAAGAGCTGGGCCGGATCACCGCGCAGGAGCGCGACCGCCGGGCTGCCCCGCTGTTCAGCCAGCGCAGCCGGGAAACCGCAGTCCGGCCGTTTCTGGATGCGGCCTACCCGCCCTATTCAGGCGCCCTGCGGCCTGCGGACAGCACCATTGTCTGCCGCTGCGAGGAAGTCACTGCGGGCGATATCCGCAGCTATGCCAAGCTTGGCTGCCTGGGTCCGAACCAGGCCAAGGCCTTCGGCCGCGCCGGGATGGGGCCGTGCCAGGGCCGCTATTGCGGGCTGACGGTAACCGCACTGCTGGCCGAGGCCAACGGGCAGACGCCGGATGAAACTGGCTATTACCGGATCCGGCCGCCGATTAAACCCGTGACACTGGGTGAACTGGCTGCGATGGAAGACCCATCCGCCAATGCCGCTGAATAGGAGAAAATAATGATCGAACGGATCGACACCGGCACCCGCATGAGCAAGATCGTGAAGCACAACGGCGTAGCCTATTTGTGCGGCCAGGTCGGTGACGGGGCAGATGTGGCCGCGCAGACCCGCGACTGCCTGTCCCGCGTCGAGGCGTTGCTGGAAAAGGCCGGGTCCTCGCCGAAGCAGATCTTGCAGGCGATTGTCTGGCTCGCCGACATGGAGGACTTTGCCGAAATGAACGCGGTCTGGGATGCCTGGGTGCCCGAAGGCCACGCCCCGGCCCGCGCCTGCGGCGAGGCCAAGCTGGCGCGGCAGGAACTGAAGGTGGAAATCATCGTGACAGCGGCCTGCTGATACGGGATTTCCAATGCTGTATTGATCAGCCTTGCGGCAGGCGCCCCCGCGGTCCGGAAACCGGATAGGGGCGCCTGCTGGGCGCGCGGCCGCCCTTTAGGGGAGCCCCAGCGCCTGAACCTGTGCGGCAGCGGGCTCTAAAGGGACAGGGAGACCTGCCGGGCCAGTTCTGCCAGCGCATTGGCCAGCGCATCGGCGGTGGCAGACGGGCCCGTCCCGGTGACGGGCGTGTTGATATCAAACCGCTTCACAAGCTCCCGCACTGTGCCCTCTGGCGAGGAAACCGCGAACTGGCCGGACAGCTCAAAGATGCCGTCGGCGCGGGCATAGACCTGATCCACTCGCACATCCAGCCGCGCATCCGGGCCGGTGTTCAGCGGCCAGGGTTCAATGGCTGCGGCTGCGCCGGTGCGCTCGTTCAACCCGCGGGCCAGGGCAGCGGTCATGCCGCGGGCCGGGTCATCCGCCCATTGCGCGCCGTTCAGCGAAAAAAGTGCGCCGCCTTCACCCTCCGCGACGATGTCCGATGCCGCGGCGTAGGCGGGCAGGGAGACCAGCCGTACTTCGATCGTGCGGGAACGCAGGTTGGCGACGGTCTCGCCGGGGGCAGAGGAAATCAGATAGCGGGGATCGTTGCTCCCGGCGCAGGCCGCCAGAAGGGTAATGGGGAGCAGCAATTTCAGGGCTTTAATCATCTTATTTTCCAAACAGCAGGGAATTCGGGTCGCGTTCAATCTTGCGCGCCAGCTGGGAAACCGCACGGGCGGCAGTCCTGATCTCGCGCAGCGCGTCCAGCGTTTCGGAGTTGAAGCTGGAGCGGGCGCCGTAGGAGGCGATCAGCGCCTCAGACTGGGCCACGAGACGCTCCAGCCGGGCGGACAGCGCAGGCAGGCCTTCGGCGGCGGCGGCCACCGCGTCAGCCGCGCCGCGGGCAGAGGACATGGTGGCATTGGCGTTCTCGACCAACCCGCCCTGGCGCATGTCTTCCAGCGTGGCCTGCATCTCCTCCAGCGCAGCGGTCAGGGCCGGGGGCAGGGCGCGGGCGCCCTCTGTGCCGATCACCGCATCGGCGCTGTCCATCAGCTGGCTGGCGGAACGGATCAGCTCCTCGGCCTCCAGCGAATTCGCCTTGGCCGCCAGCGCCCGGAAGTCGGCGACCAGCGCGGGCAGTTCATCCGACGCCGCGGCAAGACTGGCGGCGGCCTGGCTGCCCTGGTCCAGGGCAGCGGTCAGTTTGGCCGCGGCCTTGCCCTGCTGCAGCTCCGTCAGCATTGCGCGCAGGTCAGCGACCGCGGCGTGCAATTCGCCGGGCAGGGCGCGGGTGCCGGGGTCGGTCACTAGGGCGCGGGCGTCTTCCAGCAAGGCGACGGCGGCCGCCGGGGTCTGGCGGGTGCTGTCGGCAGAGGCCAGGTTTTCGATGCTGGCCAGCGTCGCAATGACCTGCGCCATCAGCTCTTCGACCGGCAGCGCGTTGATGCGTTCCAGCATGCCTTCGGCGGTCGCGGTGAAATCCGGCAGGTTCGAGGGCGCGCTGGGCAGCTGCGGGAACGGTTCGGCGTTACGGGCAAATTGCGCGGGCGCCGCGTCTTCCAGCGTCACCAGCTCGACGATCAGCTCGGAGCTGAACAGGCTGGCAGAGGCCAGCCGGGCACGCAGGCCGCCTGCGACCGCCTGTTCCAGGAAATCGAGGGCCTCGGCCTCGCCGGAGCCGGGCGGCAGGCCCATCAGCGCGGGCTCAAGCAGCAGTTTGGCGATCAGCCGCACCTCAGCCTCGTCGCTGCCGCTCTGGATGGCGGCGTTGAGGCTGCTGACCTCGCCGACCCGGACGCCGCGCAGCTTGACCGCGGCGCCGCTGGCCAGACCCGCCACCGACTCGTCAAAGGCGACTGAGACGGCAACCCCGCCGGACAAGGTGCGGGCAAAGGCAGTGCGGCGGGCCGCGGCCTCGTCGGCGTGGATGTCGAAGACGGTGCCGAGACCAACCGCCTGCCCACCGTCGAATACGGAGTCGAACTCGATCCCGCCAGCCACCAGGGAGGCGATGCTGTCAACGTCCAGCGACAGCCCGCTGGGGCCGATCGAGACCGAGAAGCCGGAGCTGTCCCAGAACCGGGTGGCGGAATTGATGCGCCGGTCGTGGGGCGCGTCGATGAAGGCATCGACGACGATGCTGTCGCCGCTGACGGTCAAGCGCGGCTTTTCCAGCCGGCCGACCTCAATGCCGCGGAACAGCACCGGCGCCCCTTCGGAAATCATCCGTCCGTCATCGGTGCGCAGGGTAATCCGCCGGCCGCCACGGCCGGGCTGCGCCAGCGGCGGCCGGTCGGCGCCTTCAAAACTGGTTTGCGCAAGACCGGGGTTCTGGTCCCAGTTGCCTTCGATGTAGACGCCGGACAGCACCGTGCTGAGTCCCGAAATGCCGCGCGCTGACACTTCCGGCCGCACCACCCAGAAGGCGGCATCCGCATCCAGGTAGGGGGCGATGTCCTTGTCGATGCGGGCCTGAACGGAGACCTTGCTCAGGTCGCCGGCAAAGCCGACTTTTTCCACCCGGCCGATCACCACGTCGCGGTAGCGCACAGCGGTTTCATTGGCGGCGATGCCGGAGGCGTTTTCAAAGCTGATGGTGATCAGCACGCCGCGGTCGGAATAGGCTTTCCAGGCTACCCCTAGGGAAACCGCCAGTGCCACCAGCGGCACCAGCCAGACCAGCGACAGATTGCGCCAGGGCGAGGGCCGCCGGGCGGAGATTTTCATCGGGGCGGGGTCAGGCGTGGTCATTCAAATTCTCGCTTTCCGCGTTCCAGATCAGGCGCGGATCAAAACTCTGGGCTGCCAGCATGGTGAAGGCAACCGACAAGGCAAAACTGACCGCAGCAGCGCCCGGCGCCACGGCGGCGGCAAAATCAAGCTGGACGAGGGCGGTCAGGATCGCCACCACAAAGACATCTATCATCGACCAGCGTCCGATAAATTCAACCACCTCATAAAGCACCAGGCGGCTATGGCTGCCAAGGGCTGCAGGCTGGCGGACGGAGATCGCGAGATAGGCGATGGCCAGGAATTTGGCCACCGGGATCACGATACTGGCAAAGAAAACAATCAGCGCAACGCCGTATGAGCCGTGGCTGAACAGTTCGGCAATGCCGCCGATCAGCGTGTTTTCGGAAGAACGGCCAAAAGTTGTCGTGCGCAGCATCGGGTAGAGATTTGCCGGAACATAGGCGATCATCCCCGCCGCCAGCCAGGCCCAGACGCGCTGCAGGCTGGCGGGGCCGGCGGGCTCCAGCGGGCTGCCGCAGCAGGCGCAGGCCCGGGCGCCGCCGGGATTGGCGGTGCCGCAGGCGCGGCAGCCGGTCAGCCCGGCGGCTGCGGCAGTCAGGAACGGCCGCGGGTTTTCAGCGTCTTCCATACGGTCAGCCTGCAAATGGAATTGTCGGTCAGGATGGTCACAATCAGCAGCGCGGCAAAGGCCCAGAAGGCCGGCCCCAGCCCGACCCGGGCCAGGCCGGAGACTTTGACCAGGGCCACCGCCACGCCGATGATGAAGATCTCGGCCATCGCCCAGGGCTTCAGCCGCTCTGCCCAGCGGTAGGCCGTAGCGGCGTGCGGCGCCGGGTGCCAGCCCAGGGCCATCGGCGCCAGAGTGTAGATCAACGCGCAAAAGCGCGCCGCAGGCAGCAGCACGATCAGCAGGCCGGTTGCCAGCGACAACGGTGCCATCGGTCCGCGTGAAAAGGCAAGCACCGCATCCAGCACCGAGGCCTGGTGCGACAGTCCCTGGGCCTTCAGTTCAAGAAACGGGAAGCCGGCCGCTGCGGCGAGCAGGATCAGCGCGGTCAGCGACAGCATTGCGATCCGGGTCATGGCGCCCGATTTCGGTGCCGCCAGCACCGTGCCACAGCGGGCGCAGCGGGCCACTGTATGGGCCTTTACTTCCTGGTCGCGGTTCAGAACGTCGCAGGTCGGGCAGGCAATAAGCTGATCTGAATCCATGATTCTGAAGTCCGGTTTCACCGCTTGGAGCGCTGCGGCGCGAGGGCGCAACCGCTGGCGCTCATGATCACGATAATGCGGATCATGGCAATCGGAACATGGCCTTCGTGCAGCGGGACAGGCCGCGGCGATCAAGGATAGGGGGCAGGCGGCGCTGGGCGGGCAGCGTCAGCACGCAGGGCTAGGGGGCTGCGCAGCTGTGGTGCGGCTGCGCGGCAGAGCCAGGGTCAGAACCGCAGCGACAGGCAGGACATGCCGCCGTCCAGCTTGGCGCAGTCGGTGTTGTCGATCTCGACGATCTCGTATCCGGCCTTGTCCAGCAATTCCACCGTGCGTGGGAAACCCGCCGCCATAAGGACAAGGTTGTTAAAACGGATGGCGTTGGCGGCCGCTTCCTCGCCGTCGGCCACATGCAGCACCCGGTAGCCTTCGAAACAGCCGGAAGCATCGAGGCGCTTTGTCGACAGAATCGTCTCGGCATCCATCAGCGAGCAGTCGGTCTTGAAATGCAGCACGCCCTCGGGGGTGAAAACTTCGCGCAGCGAATGGCCCCATTCGGCGGCAATTTCTGCCAGTTCGGCCACGCCTTCGGCGTCGGTGCGGTCGGAGCGGCCGACCAGGATCTCCTTGCCGGTCACCAGAATGTCGCCGCCCTCGATATGGCCGGGGCCGGCGATTTCGCGGACGTCATCGTAGCAGGCGCGCAGGGTGGGGGCCATTTCCGCCACCTCACCCAGCCGAGACGGCGCGCCGGGGCGCATCAGGATCGCCCCTTGCGGCAAGCAAAGGGCAGTGTCCTCGACGAACTGGGCATCGGGGAAAGCCTCCAGCGGATCCAGTTCAATCACCTCGGCGCCGGTGCTGCGCAGCGCAGCGACATAGGCAGCGTGGGCAGCCAGCATGCTGTCGAGGCTGGGGTTGCCGATATCCTCGGCGCGCAGGCCCTTGGCAATGGTGGAGGCGGGGCGGCGGGTGATGGCGCGGGTGAACTCAAAGGTTGGGTTTCGCATGGGGTTACTCCTGGCCCGGAACGGTTCCGGTGACGTCGATTTCGAGGATGGATGGGGTGCCGCGTTTGCTGGCTTCCCGGAGCGCGGCGGCAATTGCCTGCGGTTCCATCGGCACGCGGGTGTAAGGGATGCCGAAAGAGGCGGCGGCGGGACCGAACTCCGGCGGTGTGGGGTCGCAGCCGACCACGGGGACGTCCACGGCCTCCATCGAGGTTGCGATCTCGCCATAGCCGCGGTTGTTCCAGATCACGAAGGTGATGGGCAGGTTTTCGTCCACGGCGGCCATGATCTCCGGCAGCGAGAACTGGGCGCCGCCGTCGCCGGCGATGCAGATGACATGTGCGGATGGATCGGCAATCGAGGCGCCGATCGCGGCGGGGATACCGTAGCCGAGTGCGCCATAGCCGGTAGCGGCATTGAACCAGCCGCCGGCGCGTTCGTGATCATAGTAGAGATTGCCGGCATAGATCGGCTGGGTGGAATCGCCGATCATCAGGGCGTTCGGCACTGCGTCGCGCATGGCGTTCAGCACCTCGACCTGCTCGCGGTAGTCCGGGCCGATCTCCTCATACGCGGCGGCTCGGGTTTGGTTCGCGCGCTGGGCGCCCTGGCTTTGCTTGGGCGCAGCAGGCAGGGCTGCGAGCAGCGCGGCAGTAGCCTCGCCGGCGCGGGCGTGGATGGCGAGGTCTGTCTCGTGTCGGGCCAGCTGTTCGGCGCAGATGTCGACCCGGATCAGCCCGGCCATGTCAGCCATGCCGCCGGTGGCATACATGTCGTAATCGGTCGGCCCCAGTTCGGTTCCTAGTGCCAGCACGCAATCGGCATCTTGGATCAGCTCCCGGACCGCTTGCAGGCTGGGGCTTGCAGGAATGGTCAGCGGATGGCCGTGCATCAGCCCGCGGGCGTTGACGGTTTGCACCACAGGCGCGTCGAGGCGTTCGGCCAGGGCCTGCAAGCCTGCGCCTGCGCACTTGGCACCCCCGCCAGCAAGGATCACAACTTTGCCTGCTTTGGACAGGCGGGCCGCTGCCTTGGCAATTTGGCCGCTGTCGAGCGGCGGCTGAGTGGAAGCCGGGGCGGGAAAGCCTTCCTGCGATGCTGTGCCTGCCACGTCCAGCGGGATCTGGATGTGGGTGGGGCCGGAGCGGCCAGCGGCAAAGGGGGCAAAGGCGCGGTCCAGCGAGGCCTCCAGCTCATCGGGCCGGGCAACGTGTTCAGAGGCCAGCGCCACGGTCTTGGCCAGCGCGTGCTGATCCGGCAGCTCGTGCAGGTGGCCGTGGCCCTTGCCGAGCGTGGTGCTGGTGTTAACGCCGGAAACCACCAGCACCGGCACTGAATCCGCGCGGGCCTGGGCCATCGGGGTCAGCGTGTTCGTCAGGCCGGGGCCGGTGATGACAAAGGCCACGCCCGGCTGGCCGGAGACCCGTGCAAAACCGTCAGCCATGAAGCCCGCGCCTTGTTCGTGGCGGGGGGTGACATGACGGATGCCAGAGGCGGCCAGGCCGCGATAGAGCTCCACGGTGTGCACGCCAGGGATGCCGAACACGCAGGTGACGCCGCGTGCCTTCAGCCCGGCAACCAGGGCTTCGCCAACGGTTTTCGTGGTCATGCGGCGCCTCTTGCATTGCGGTTTGCGTGGGCGGCGATCCGGTCGAGCGCGGTGGCAAAACTGTTGTCGTCGATGGTGAGGGCAACCCGCACCCAGTTGCGAAGGCCGTCGCCGAAGGCGGAACCTGGCATTACCGCGACGCCGCTGTCCAGCAGGTCCCAGGAATAGGCGTCGCCGTCCATCCCGGTGGCGGAGACGTCGATCAGAGCAAACATGCCGGCTTCGGGCCGGTGGACGCGCAGGCGGGTCTCAGCGTGCAGGCGTTGTTCCAGCAGGGCGGCGCGGGCGGCAAAGCGGGCGGCCATCCCTGCGGCGACGGAAGAGCCCTCGCGCACCGCCTTTTCGGTCATGTCGGCGATAAAGGGCTGGTTGCCGAACAGCATGGTTTCCGAGACCGGCAGCAGGGCTGCACAGAAGTTGGCAGGCCCGGCGCACCAGCCGCTGCGGAAGCCCGGCGCGGCGTGCGACTTGGAAATCGAGGAGACTGCGATCACCCGCTCCGCCAGGGCCGGATCGGAGAGAGGGGAGACAAATTCCGCGCCCTCAAAGACCAGGTGCTCATAAACTTCGTCGGAGATGATCCAGAGATCGTGTTTCACCGCCAGCTCGCCGATTTCCCGCAGGTCCTGCGGTGTCAGGATGGCGCCGGTCGGGTTGTGCGGGGTCGTCAGCAGGATGGCGCGGCTGCGCGGGGTGATGCGGGCGGCGATGTCGCTGGCCTGCATCCGGAAGCCGGCCTCGGGCCGCAGCGGCACCGGCACCATGCCGGCGCCGGACGCGCGGATCACGCCTTCGTAGGTGGCATACATCGGGTCGCCGACCAGCACCTCGGTGCCGGGTTCGGCCACGCCTTGCAGCACAGCATAAAGCGCGGTCTGGGTGCCGGGAAAGCAGAGGATGTTTTCCGGCCCGAAATCCCGCCCGCGGGTGGCGGTATAGGCCTCGGCCAGAGCAGCGCGCAGATGCGCCTCGCCGCGGCCGTCGGAATACCCGGTGCGGCCCGCGTGCATGGATTGCGCGGCGGCCTCGACCAGTTCCGGCGGGGTTGGCACGTCGGGTTCGCCGATGGTCATCTCCACCAGGTCGGCGCCGGCTGCTGCCAGTTGCCGTGCCCTTGCGTGCACTTCCCATTTGCCGCCGCCAAGCCCGGCCAGCCGTTCAGTGATTGCTGTCAGCCTCATCAGGTTTCAGCCTCCTGCTCCAAATCCAATCCAGTAATGGCGGCAACCGATTGCCGTCCGATTTCAACCAGTTCGCCAGCTGCGAAGGCATCCGGCAGGGCGCCGCCCTCCAGCCACAGCCCGTCGATCACCGCGTTGCAGGCAATCGCCAGCTGGCGCAGCCGCGCCGCCGGGGCGGGGTGCCCGGCCTCTTCCAGCGCGGCGGCGATCAGCGCCTCCAGCCGGTCGCGGAAGTAGGCATAGGTGCGCTGGTGGGTTTCCTTCATCTGCGGATCGTTCTGCACCTTGTTGAGGAAGCTGGCCCAGAGCGCCAGCGCGCGCGGATCGACCACCGGCGGGGTCAGCGAGCCGTCGACAAAAGCCCTGAGACGCGCCCGGGCGCTGCCTGCCGCTGCCCCGGGTGCAAAGGTCAAGTCCGTCATCTGGTTCATATGGTGTTCATAGGCCGCGATGATCAGCTCTTCCTTGGAGCTGAAGTAATGCCGGATCAGCCCCTGGGTGACGTCGGCACGCTCGGCAATGCCCCGCACCGTGGCGCCGCGCACACCGTTCTCCGCCACCAGTTCCAGCGTGGCGAGAATCAGCGCTTCCTTCCGGGCTTCGGCGGATTCGCGTTTGAATTTGCGGCGCTCGTCGGTCACCTCAGCTCCTGTTTTTGTGCTGGCGGAGAAATTATACACTTGCATAATTACTCGAGTCGCGGCTTACTGCAATCGGAAAATTCGGGAAGACGCAAAGATGGACACAGCCGCAGCAGCCGCATCCTCGCCGGAGACAGACACGCGCCGGGAGGCAATCCGGGTCGAGGATCTGCACAAGTCCTTCGGCAATCTGGAAGTGCTGAAGGGTGTGGATCTGACCGCGCATCAGGGGGATGTGGTGGCGATCATCGGCGGCTCCGGCTCCGGCAAATCCACCATGCTGCGCTGCATCAATTTCCTGGAGACGCCGAGCTCAGGAAAAATCGTGATCGGCGGCGAGGAAGTGGTAATGCGGGGCGACGGCAGCCCGGCCAATCAGAAGCAGATCGAACGAATCCGGACCAAGCTGGCGATGGTGTTTCAGCAGTTCAACCTGTGGACCCATCGGACGCTGCTGGAAAACGTGATCGAGGTGCCGGTGCATGTGCTGAAGGTGCCAAAGGCCGAGGCCATCGCGCGGGCGCACGAGCTGCTGAACCGGGTGGGGCTGGGCGGCAAGGAGGACACCTATCCCGCCTATCTGTCCGGCGGGCAGCAGCAGCGGGCGGCGATTGCGCGGGCGCTGGCGGTGGACCCGTCGGCGATGCTGTTTGACGAACCGACCTCAGCGCTGGACCCGGAACTGGTGGGCGAGGTGCTGACAGTGATCCGCGACCTGGCCGCCGAGGGGCGCACCATGCTGCTGGTGACCCACGAGATGAAATTCGCCCGCGAAGTCGCAAACCACGTTGTCTATCTGTACCAGGGCCGCATCGAAGAGCAGGGGCCGCCTGCCGAGGTCTTTGGCAATCCGCAATCAGACCGTCTGAAGCAATTTCTGAGCTCGGTCGCCTGATCCACTACCACCAAAATAAAAACCAACTGGGAGAATAACATGAAACTGAAAGCATTGCTTGCCGCGGCAACCGCGGCTGCCGCTCTGTCCGCTGGTGCGGCTGCTGCCGAACAGGTGAAAATTGGCATCGCCGCGGAACCCTACCCGCCGTTTGCCTCGCTCGACAGCTCGGGCAACTGGGTCGGCTGGGAAGTCGAGGTGATCGGTGCGGTCTGCGGCGCGGCTGAACTGGACTGCGTGATCACGCCGGTGGCCTGGGACGGCATCATTCCGTCGCTGACCGGCCAGCAGATCGACGCCATCATGGCTTCCATGTCGATCACCGAGGAGCGGATGAAGACAATCGATTTCTCCGATCCCTATTACAACACCCCGGCGGTGATCGTGGCAGACAAGTCGATGGACATCGCGCCGACGCCGGAATCGCTGGCGGGCAAGATTGTCGGCATCCAGGCCTCGACCATCCACCAGGCCTATGCGCAGGAATACTTCAAGGATGCCGAGCTGAAGGTTTACCAGACTCAGGATGAAGCCAACCAAGATCTGTTTGCGGGCCGCATCGACGCGACCCAGGCAGACAGCATCGCGATGGCGGATTTTGTCGGGTCCGATACCGGCAGCTGCTGCGAGATCAAGGGCGCGGTGGCGGATGACCCGGCGATTTTGGGCCGTGGTGTAGGTGCAGGCGTGCGCAAGGGCGACGACGCGCTGCGCGAGGCGCTGAACAAGGGCATCGCGGCGATCCTGGCCGACGGCACCCACGAGAAGATCACTGCCAAATACTTCACCACCAGCATCTACTAAGGTGCTGCCGTGACCGGACTGTTCGAACTACTGGGCCTCGGCGCCAGCGCAGAGCTGCTGTCGCTGTCAGGCTGGGGAGGCAACCTGTTGCGCGGGCTTGCCAACTCCCTGCAGATCGCCTTTGGCGCTTTTGGGCTGGGGCTGGTGATCGGGCTGTTCGGGGCCTATGGCAAACTCTACGGCGGAAAGGTCACACGTGATCTTCTCGCCATCTACACCACGGTGATCCGGGCGGTGCCGGAACTGGTGCTGATCCTGATCCTCTATTATGTGGGCAGCGATATCATCAACAAGATCTCCGAGGCGATGGGCGGCGGCCGGGTCGAGATCAACGGCGTTGCGGCCGGAATCTGGGTCTTGGGCGTGGTGCAGGGGGCTTATGCCACCGAAGTGCTGCGCGGCGCCATCAAGGCAGTGCCGGTGGGGCAGATCGAGGCGGCGAAATCCTATGGCATGCCGGCCTTTATGATCATGCGGCGGGTGACGATCCCGGCAATGATGAGCTTTGCGGTGCCGGGGCTGGCGAATCTGTGGCTGATCGCCACCAAGGACACGGCGCTGCTGGCGGTGGTCGGCTTCAACGAGCTGACGCTGGAAACCCGGCAGGCGGCGAGCAGCACGCGGGCCTATTTCACTTTCTTCCTCGCGGCCGGCTTCCTTTATCTGATGGTGACGCTGTGCTCCGGCGCGGTCTTTGCCCGGGTTGAGAAATGGGCTCGGCGCGGCCAGCCCTCGCTGAAGGGGGGCGCGCGATGATCAGCCTGAAGGACCTGATGCAGCCGCACCGCATCGTGATGATGCTGGTGTTTGCGGGTATCGTGATCTGGTGCGCCATTGCGCTGCGCTGGGACTGGATCCCGAAATACGCGCCGCTGGCGCTGGAGGGGCTGTGGGCCACGGTGTGGATCCTGGCCGTCTCGACTTTCTTCGGCTTCATGCTGGCGGTGCCGCTGGGATTGGCGCAGGCGGTGGGACCCTGGTACCTGTCGATCCCGGCGCGCACCTTCTGCACCATCATCCGTGGCACGCCGCTACTTTTGCAGATCTGGCTGCTTTATTACGGGTTGGGGTCGCTGTTCCCGCAGTTTCCCTGGATCCGCTCCTCCGAGCTGTGGCCCTACTTGCGGCAGGCCTGGCCCTATGCGGTGCTGGCGCTGACCCTGTCTTATGCGGGCTATGAGGGGGAGGTGATGCGCGGGGCGTTTTCCGGCGTTGCCAAGGGGCAGCTGGAGGCTGCGAAGTCCTTTGGCATGCCGCGCTTCACCATGTTCCGCCGGATCTGGCTGCCGCAGGCAGTGCGCAATGTGCTGCCGACCTTGGGCGGGGAGACCATCCTGCAGCTGAAGGCAACACCGCTGGTGGCGACAATCACGGTGATGGAAATTTATGCGGTTTCCTCGCGCGTGCGGGCCGATACTTTCATCGTTTATGAGCCGCTGTTGCTGCTGGCGCTGGTCTATATGGCGATTGCCGGCGTGATTGCCCTGGCCTTCCGCCGGCTTGAGAAAGGCTGAAGTGGCAGACATTTAACGCGTTTTTCGGGCCGCTGGGAAATGGCCCGAAATTTCTGATTAATGTGACATACATCAAATAACGGCACTGAAGTTCCCTCTAGTGTCGGCGGCGAATGCATCAAGAGATTCTTGTAACAGATGCCGCGCACACTTTTCATATCCTCTGCTTGCCGCGCCGGCCTGTTCCGGCGGCTGGCGGGGCTGTGCGCGGTTTTCATGCTGGTACTGCAAGTGGCCTTTCCCGGTGCGGGGCAGGCGGCGAGCGGTGGTGAATGGATAGAGATCTGCGGCGAGTTTGGCGTAGTAGAAATCCAGATCGCTGGCGAAGACAGCGAAGAGGGGCAGGATTGCCCCAAATGCAGCACCTGCGCTCTCTGCGCGGCTGAGACCGGGGCCGGGCCGGCAGGCATTCATACAACTGGCATGAGCCGGGCGGCGGGCTGCACTGTGCTGCTGCCTGCGGGCACTGCGGTGCAGCCTAACCCGGCACAATACTGGCACGATGGCCGTGGGCCTCCGCTGGTCACTGAGATAGAATCCGAACGCGCATTCCGCGCGTCCGTGGCAGCCACTCAAAATAAGGGAGAGGCGCCATGGTCCTGACACGCGCCTTCCGGGGCTGGCTGACAGCCCTTGTGATAACGATCGCCGCCGTAATTGCCGCGGCGGCTGAGGCCGACAGCCTCGACAGCTTCCTGACAGAATTGACACCTGCAGACCTGGTGCCCGGCGCCGAGGCGTTTGGCCCGGTGCGCACGGATGTGCCGGTGGCACCGGTGCTGAAGGCGGGCGAGACAGTTGCCTATGCTTTCCTGACCTCCGATTTCGTCGGCACCACCGGCTACAGCGGCAAGCCGATCCATGTGGTGGCAGCAATTGACACCGATGCGGTGCTGACAGGCGTGAAGCTGGTCAAGCATTCAGAGCCGATCGTGCTGATCGGGATACCCAATTCCAAGATGGTCAAGCTGACCGAGAGCTATGCGGGTCTCGACCTGAAGGCCGAGGCGGCGGCGGGCGGCGATGCCCATGACCTCGACATCATCTCGGGTGCGACGGTGACGATCATGGTGATCGACGACAGCCTGGTGCGGGCGGGTATCAAGGTGGCCCGAGCGCTGGGGCTGGGCGGGCTGTCGCCGGTGCAGCCGGACGGGCCGAAGCGCGAGGTCGACATGGCCCGCGAGGAAGTCGCGGACTGGACCACGCTGGCGGGCGACGGGTCCGTGCGCCGGATGACGCTGGACGTGGGCCAGATCAACGCGGCCTTTGAGGCCACCGGCGATCAGCGCGCGATCAAGCGGCCGGAGCCGGGTGCCCCGGACGACACTTTCATCGACATGCACATGGCGCTGGTTTCCGTGCCCTCCATCGGCAAGTCGCTGCTGGGCGAGGCGGAGTATCAAAACCTGCGGTCCTGGCTGAAGGAAGGCGAGCAGGCCATCCTGGTGCTCGGGCGTGGCAGCTACAGCTTCAAGGGGTCCGGCTATGTGCGCGGCGGTATCTTCGACCGCATCCAGCTGATCCAGGGCGATGCCTCGGTGCGGTTCTTTGACCACCAGCACAAGCGGCTGGGCGAACTGGCGACGGCGGATAGCCCCAGTTTCGGCGAGTTGGACCTGTTCAAGATCCCGGCAGATGCGGAGTTTGACCCGGCTGAACCGTTCCGCCTGCAATTGCTGGTGCAGCGGTCCGTCGGAGCGCTGGAGCGGGCATTCCTGACCTTTGACTTGGGTTACAATCTGCCCGAGCAGTACCTGCTTCCCGCTGCGCCTGCGCCCAAAGTGGTTGAGGACGACACCGGCGAGGCAGCCGCCAAGGCCGCGCTGTGGCAACGGATCTGGAAGGACCGCACCCTCGAGATCGGTGTGCTGGGCGTAATGCTGCTGGTGCTGACGGGGGTGTTCTTCTTCCAGTTCCACGCGACCGTGAACGCGCGCACCTTTTACTGGTTCCGCATCGGATACCTGACCGTCACCCTGGTGTTCCTGGGCTGGTACGCCAATGCGCAGCTTAGCGTGGTGAACCTGATGGCCCTGGCGGGCAGCTTGCGCGGCGGCTTTTCCTGGGACGCCTTCCTTCTGGACCCGCTGGTCTTCATCCAGTGGTTTGCGGTTGCTGCAGCGCTGTTGTTCTGGGGCCGCGGCGCCTATTGCGGCTGGTTGTGCCCGTTCGGCGCGCTGCAGGAGCTGACCAACAAGATCGCCCGAGCGTTCAAGGTGCCGCAGATCACCCTGCCTTGGGGCCTGCATGAGCGCCTTTGGCCTGCGAAATACATGATCTTCCTTGGCTTGTTCGGAATCTCGATGATCTCGATCCCGCTGGCCGAAACCTATGCCGAGGTTGAGCCGTTCAAGACCGCGATCATCCTGAAGTTCGTGCGCGACTGGCCTTTCGTGGTCTTTGCCTTGGCGCTGCTGCTGGCGGGCCTGTTCATCGAACGGTTCTACTGCCGCTACTTGTGCCCGCTGGGCGCGGCGCTGGCGATCCCGGCGCGGGTGCGGATGTTCGACTGGCTGCGCCGCTACAAGGAATGCGGCAGCCCCTGCCAGACTTGTGCCAACGAGTGCCCCGTTCAGGCTATCCACCCAACCGGTGAGATCAACCCGAACGAATGTGTTGACTGCCTGCATTGCCAGGTTCTGTACCAATCCGAAGCCAAATGCCCGGTTGTGATCAAACAGCTGAAACGCCGGGCCAAGACCGGCAGCCCGGGTCCGGAGATTGCTCTGGGCAGGCCGCCTGCCAATCACCCCAACGCGAACAGGACAAAAGTTTCCTGAAGGAGGACGTTATGTCTGAAGAACTGAAAAACAAACTGCCCGTCACCCGCCGCGGCCTTCTGGGGGCCACTGCCTCCGGTGCCGTTCTGGCGGCCACTGGCGCCGGTTCCGCACTGCTGGGCGCGAAGCCCGCGCAGGCTGCTGGTTTCGGCCTGGAGCCGGGCGAACTGGATGAATACTACGGCTTCTGGTCGTCGGGCCAGACCGGCGAACTGCGCATCATGGGCGTTCCGTCCATGCGCGAGCTGATGCGGGTGCCGGTGTTCAACCGCTGCTCTGCCACCGGCTGGGGCCAGACCAATGAGTCCCTGAAAATCCTGACCGAAGGCCTGCTGCCGGAGACCAAGGAATTCCTGGCCGCCAACGGCAAGGTCACCTATGACAACGGCGACCTGCACCACCCGCATATGTCGTTCACTGACGGTACCTATGACGGCCGCTACCTGTTTATGAACGATAAGGCCAACACCCGCGTCGCCCGCGTACGCTGCGACGTGATGAAGTGCGACAAGATCATCGAGATCCCGAATGCCAAGGACATCCACGGCCTGCGTCCGCAGAAGTTCCCGCGCACCGGCTATGTCTTTGCCAACGGCGAGCACGAAGCGCCGCTGATCAACGATGGCCAGATCCTGGATGATCCGTCGCAATATGTGAACATCTTCTCTGCCATCGACGGCGACACCATGGAAGTCGCCTGGCAGGTGATCGTCTCGGGCAACCTGGACAACACCGACTGCGATTATCAGGGCAAATACGCCTTCTCGACCTCTTACAACTCGGAAATGGGCATGAACCTAGCCGAGATGACCGAGAGCGAGCTGGACCACGTTGTTGTCTTCAACATCAAGGCGATTGAAGAGGCAATTGCGGCAGGCGACTATCAGGAGCTGAACGGGGCCAAAGTCGTGGACGGGCGCAAGGAGTCCGGCAAGAACTTCACCCGCTACATCCCGATCCCGAACTCGCCGCACGGTGTGAACGCTGCACCCGACAAGAAGCACATCATGATCAACGGCAAGCTGTCGCCGACGGTTTCGGTCATTGATGTGGAGAAGGTCGACGCGCTGTTCAGCGACAACGCCGATCCGCGCTCTGCCATTGTGGCAGAACCGCAGCTGGGCCTTGGCCCGCTTCACACCGCCTTCGACAACCGCGGCTATGCCTACACCACCCTGTTCCTGGACAGCCAGGTGGTGAAATGGGACATCGCCAAGGCAATCGAGGCCTATGCGGGCGCCGATGTGGACCCGATCATGGACAAGGTCGATGTGCAGTATCAGCCGGGCCACAACTCCACTTCCATGGGTGAAACTGCCGAGGCGGACGGCAAGTGGCTGATCTCGATGAACAAGTTCTCCAAGGACCGGTTCCTCAACGTGGGCCCCTTGAAGCCCGAGAACGAGCAGCTGATCGATATCTCCGGCGACAAGATGAAGGTGGTGCACGATGGCCCGACATTTGCCGAGCCGCATGACTCGATCCTTGTTCACCGTTCCAAGGTGAACCCGGCCAGCACCTGGCAGCGCAACGACCCGATGTGGGAAGACGCGCGCAAGCAGGCCGAGGCGGATGGTGTCGATCTGGACGACTATCAGGACACCATCATCCGCGACGGCGACAAGGTGCGCGTCTACATGTCGAGCCAGGCGCCGAACTTCAGCCTGGAGAAGTTCACGGTGAAGCAAGGCGATGAGGTCACCGTCTATGTCACCAACCTGGACGACATCGACGACCTGACCCACGGCTTCTGCCTGTCGAACTTCGGCATCGCGATGGAGGTCGGCCCGCTGGCAACTGCCTCTGTCACCTTCAAGGCGGAGCGTCCGGGCGTGCACTGGTACTACTGCCAGTGGTTCTGCCACGCGCTGCACATGGAAATGCGCGGCCGGATGCTGGTCGAGCCGCGGAGCGCGTAACCATGAAACGGCTCCTGCCCATATCCCTGGTTGCGGCCCTTGCCGGCCTGGCGCCCGTCTGGGCGGCGGATTGGGATGTGCCCAACCGGGCAGGGGCCATCGCTGAAACACTGGCGCAGGCGGCGGATGGCGACACCCTCCGCCTCGCCCCCGGCGAATACGCCGAAACCCTGGTGCTGGACCGGCCTGTCATTCTGGACGGGCAGGGCCAGGCCACATTGGACGGGCAGGGCAAGGGATCGGTGATCACCGTGACCGGGCCGGGCGTGACCGTTCAGAACCTAACCGTTGTTGGCTCCGGTTCCTCGCATCAGGAGATCGACAGCGGCATCAAACTGACCAAGACCGCTAAGGCGCCGCAGATTCTGAACAATGTGCTGCTAGGCAACCTTTACGGCGTGGATATTCACGGCGCCCGGGACAGCCTAGTGCAAGGAAACCGGATCGAGGGGCGTCTCGACCGGCACATGAATGCCCGCGGCAACGGGGTCTATGTCTGGAACGCGCCGGGCGCGGTCGTGGACGGCAACGACATCCGATTTGGCCGCGACGGGATCTTTGTGAACAGTTCCAAAAAAAACGCCTTCACCAACAACACATTCCGCGACCTGCGGTTTGCCGTGCATTACATGTATGCCGACAATTCCGAAGTATCGGGCAACGTCTCGATCGGCAATCACCTGGGCTATGCGGTGATGTTCTCAAAGCGGGTCAAGGTGACCGGGAATGTGTCGCTGAACGACCGCGATCACGGGGTGATGCTGAACTATGCCAACCAGGGCGAGGTGCGCGGCAACTATGTGAAGGGCGCCAAGGACAAATGCACTTTCCTCTACAACGCGCACAAGAATGATTTCTCCGGCAACTGGTTCGAGGGCTGCGGCATCGGCATCCACTTCACCGCGGGCAGCGACGGCAACCGGATGGTCGGGAACGCCTTTGTCGGCAACCGGCATCAGGTGAAATTTGTCTCCACCAAATGGGTGGAGTGGAGCGAGGAAGGCCAGGGCAACTACTGGTCCGATTTCGCAGGTTTTGATGTGGACGGGGATGGCATCGCCGATGCGCCCTACCGTCCGAATGACAGCATGGACCACGTTCTGTGGACCCAGCCGGCGGCGAAACTGCTGATGGGATCGCCCGCGGTGCAGCTGGTGCGCTGGTCGCAGTCGGCGTTCCCGGCGCTGCTGCCCGGCGGGGTGATCGACAGCCACCCGCTGATGCGGCCAGAGCGGCCCGGGGCCGCCAGAAAGGTTGAACAAGATGGATAACGCAAACAGCCCGCTGCAAATTCGCGCGCTGGACAAGTTCCGCGGCAGGACCCAGGTGCTGCATGGCATCGACCTGGACATCGCGCCGGGCGAGCGGCTGGCGCTCTTGGGCCACAACGGCGCGGGCAAGTCGACGATGATCAAGGCGGTGCTGGGCCTGATCCGGCATGAGGGCGGCAGCATCCGCATTTGCGGTGCGGCGCCCGGCAGCGCCGCGGCGCGGGCGGCCACTGCCTTTCTGCCAGAGGCGGTCAGTTTCCACCCGGCGCTGACCGGGCATGAACAGCTGGCGCTGTTTGCCCGCCTTTCCGGTGAACGCGCTGACATCGAGGGCCTCTTGGAACGGGTCGGGCTGGGCGAGGCAATGCACCGCCGCATCGGCGCTTATTCCAAGGGGATGCGGCAGCGGCTGGGGCTGGCACAGGTCCTGCTGGGCCGCCCGAAGCTGGCGCTGCTGGATGAACCCACCAGCGGCCTGGACCCGATCTCGCGCCAGGACCTCTATGCCATCATCAACGAGCTGGCGGAGCAGGGGGCGGCGGTGCTGATCGCCTCCCACGCGCTGACAGAAGTGGAGGCGCGCACCGACCGTATTGCCATTCTGCGCAAGGGCGTGAAGGTCGCGGATGACACGCTGGCGGGCCTGTCGGCCCAGGCCGGGCTGCCGGTCAAACTGCGGGTGCAGGCCAGCGGCGCGCACACCGACCGGATCGCAACAGAGACCGGCGGGCGGCGGATCAACGGCGCCTCGGTCGAGATCCTGTGCTCGCCGCAGCAAAAGATGGCCGAGCTGCGCAAGATCGCCGCCATGGGCGATGCGGTGGCCGATATCGACATGGTGCCGCCGCGGCTGGAAGACCTCTATCGCCATTACTCCGGGGAGGACCGCAAATGAGACGTGCCTTTGCCATTGCCCGCGCCGAGATGCTGATCCTGCGCCGCAACCGCTGGCTGTTCATGGCGACGCTGATCATGCTGGCCTTTGCGCTGGCGCTGTCCTTTGCCGGATCGGCGCCGACGGGAACGCTGGGGGTGGACATGCTGACCGTTTCGGTCGCCTCGATGACCACCCTGTCGGTCTACCTGGCGCCGCTCCTGGCGCTGATGATGGGATTTGACGCGGTGGCAGGCGACCGCGACCGGGGCAGTCTTGCCCTGCTCCTGGCCTACCCCGCGGGGCGGGCCGAGATTCTGCTGGGCAAGCTGATGGCGCATCTGGCCGCCCTGGCTGTCGCCATGTGCATCGGATTTGGCGCGGCGGGGGCCGTTGCCGCATGGTTCGGCGGTGCAGGCACAGAGAGCCTAATGGCGCTGGGGCGGCTGGTGCTGACATCGATCCTGCTGGGGGCCGTGTTCCTGGTGCTGGGCTATGCGCTGTCGGCGCTCAGCAGCGGTGCAACAGCTGCCGCGGGTCTGTCTGCGGGAGTCTGGCTGGTGTTTGTGGTTCTTTATGACTTGGGACTGCTGGGGGCCGTGGTGATGGACAGCGGCGGGGTCTTTACCCAGAAGATTTTCCCCTGGGTGATGGTTGCCAATCCGGCAGATGCGTTCCGGTTGTGGAACGTGGCGGCCTCGGAAAGCGTGGCCCTGTCCAGCGGCATGGCAGGCGCAGCCAGTGCGCTGCCCGGCTGGGCCGCACCGCTGTCGCTGCTGCTGTGGCCCGCGCTGGGCTTTTTGCTGGCCTGTGCCGCATTCCGGAGGGTGGAGCCATGAAACGCCTTATCCTTGCGGCTGCTCTGGTCCTGTCCGCCTGCCAGGAGGAGGAGGCCAAGGCGCCGCCTGCGCCGGTGGAGCTGACGGAGGCGGCGCTCAGCTACTTCTGCCAGATGAATGTCGCGGAGCACGGCGGACCCAAGGGGCAGATCCATCTGGACGGTTTTCCGGCACCCCTGTTCTTTGCCCAGGTGCGCGATCTGGCGGCCTATGTGAAAAGCCCGGAACGGGATGCGGAGATCACCGCGATCTATGTGAGCGACATGGGCGCAGCGGCGAGCTGGGAACATCCCGGCACCGACAACTGGATTAACGCAAATGAAGCGCATTTCGTGGTCGGCTCCAACGTCGCGGGCGGCATGGGCGCGCCGGAGGTTGTGCCGTTCGCCTCGCCTGAGGCGGCCACGCGGTTTACGCAGCGCTATGGCGGCACCGTCGCCGGGTTCGAGGGTATCCCTGACGAGGCGGTGCTGGGGCCGGTTGATCTGGACCAGCAGCTGGAATCCCCGTCCTGAGCGCGAAGCAGCTTCAGACAGTTTCGGGCTGCAGCCGCATCTCGGCGGCGATGGCGTGGCCTTCCATCCCTTCCATCCGGCTGATGCGGGCGGTGCGCTGGGCCAGTTCATGCGAGGCGGCGGCATTGCAGCGCTGCCAAGTCACGGTCTTGGTGAACTTGTGCACCGACAGCCCGCCGGTATAACGCGCGGCACCGCTGGTCGGCAGCACGTGGTTCGGGCCTGAAGTCTTGTCGCCGAAGGACACCGTGGTTTCCTTGCCCAGAAACAGCGAACCATAGGCAGTGAGGCGTTCCAGCCACCAGTCCAGACCCTCTGCCTGCACCTGCAGATGTTCCGGCGCGTAACGGTCAGCCACCTGCGCGGCCTCTTCACGGCTGCCGCACAGGACGACCTCGGCGCGTTCGTGCCAGGCGCGATGAGCGGCAGAGAGATTGGGCTCGGGCAACTTTTCAATCAGCGCCTGTGCGCGGGCCATCACGCCCTTGGCCAGCGGCTCGCTGGTGGTGACCAGCCAGACCGGGCTGTCGGCACCGTGTTCCGCCTGGCTGACCAGGTCCCAGGCGACCGTTTCAATGTCAGCCGTGTGATCGGCGATTACAAGTGAATCGGTTGGGCCTGCAAACATGTCGATGCCGACCGGGCCGAACAGCATCCGCTTGGCCTCCGCCACGTAGGAGTTGCCGGGGCCGACCAGGATGTCGGCGGGCTGCGATCCGAACAGGCCCTGCGCCATGGCTGCAATGCCCTGCACCCCGCCCAGGTTCAGGATCAGGTCGGCACCGCTGAGGTCCATCGCATAGATGATCGCATCGGGGATGCCGGTGCCGGGGCGCGGCGGTGAGACGGCGGTGATATGGGGCACGCCAGCCACCTTGGCGGTGGTGATCGTCATCAGCGCGCTGGCGATATGGCTGTAGCGCCCGCCCGGCACATAGCAGCCGGCGCTGGACACCGGGATCTGCTTCTGGCCCGCAATCAGGCCAGGGATCACTTCCACCTCGCATTCGCCCATCGTGGCCTTCTGCGCCTCGGCAAAGCGGCGGATGTTGGCGTGCCCGAACCGGATGTCCTCCTTGAGCTGATCCGGCACCCGGTTGCAGGCGGCGCGGCGCTGGGCATCGCTCACCACAGCCGGGCCGGTCCAGCCGTCGAGCTTTTCGGCATAACGGCGGGCCGCTTCCTCACCCTCCCGCTCGATACTGGCAAGCATCACGGCGACGGTGTCGCGGATGCCGCTGTTCTCGGCGGCGGGGCGGGGCTGGGCCTGTTTCAGATAGGTGATTGCCATTTGGGTCAGCTCATTTTCCGTTTGCGGGCCGCCGGATGTGCTGCAAGGGCACGGCGCGGGATGCGCCTAAAACAGCGCCCCAGCGGCCAAACCGTCAAGCTATGGCCGGCAGATTTCGAAAAACACGGATGTTTGTTTCTAATTGCCGGGGGGCCTAGGCGTCTTTGGCGGGCAGCGTCCGGAATTCTTCCCCCAACCACGGGAAGCGCTGGCTGATCGGGTCGGTGAAGTGGAGGCGCAGGGATTTCTGCAGCGCCTCGTGGATCAGTTGCGAAGTGGCAGCGGGATAGACGCTGGTGGTGAACAGCGAGACCGTTCTGGCAAAGCTTTTGCCTGGAAAACGCACCACTTTGATCTTCTCATGGAAACGCTGGGCGCGGTGGTAGCTGGCAGCGGTGGTGACAGTCCAGCCGCTGCCCTCGGACACCAGGCCGATGATCGACTGGTTGCATTCCAGCTCAAACCGGTTGGGCAGGGCGATCTTGAGGCGGCTCAGCTGGGTTTCGATCTGCTTGCCGATGGTGTGGTCGCGGGAATAGCGCAGGAAAGGCAGGGGCGCGTCTGCCTTGGTCAGCTCTTCGATGCTGCCGGTGTAGCCTGCCGGCACCACCAGGATGAACGGATCGCGCATCAGCGGGTACTCGATCAGATCGGGCAACAGCCCGGACGGGCGGGTGGCAACGCCTGCATCCAGCTTCTGGGCCTGCAGCTTCTCAATGATCTCGTGGCTGGGGCGGGTGTAGTGGCGGAAGCTGCACCGGGGCAGCGCGGTGGAGAGGAACTGGAACAGCTCCGGGCCGACCTCATTGTCGAAATCATCCAGCAGCGCCATCCGCAGATCGGTGGCGTGCTGCCAGCTGCCGGAGCGGATTTCCGCCTCGCCGCGCCTCAGCGTCATCAGCCCGTCGTAGACATAGCGGGCAAAGACCACCCCGGCCGGCGTCAGCCCCATCGGGCGGCGGGTATGGTCCACCAGTTCTACGCCAAGGGCGTTTTCCAGACTGCGCAAGTGATTTGACACGGTGCTGATCGAAAGGCCGGTTTCCGCAGCGGCCTTCTGGATTGATCCCGACTTGGAGATCAGCTGGAATACCTCCAGCCAGCGCAGACTCAGCGTCTTTTGCATATGCCTTCCTCCCTTGTGGTTTGCATATGCTATCAGCAGCTGCACGCCATTACATCCGTAAAAAACGAAACTAAGTTTTACATTCGCCGGAAGAGTAACTTTATTCTACTGCCAAATTGCTTCCCGGATATGGTTTGCCGTGCAAAAATCCAAACCTGAAGGCCCGCGGAGAACGGGTCCGGTGTATCAACTGGGAGAACCATTAATATGATCAAAAAGTATCTGCTTTCAACAGCCTGTGCAGCCGCGGCCGCGATTCCGGCGACCCAGGCTTCGGCACTCGACGAAATTACCGTGGCCTATTTTCTTGAGTGGCCGATGCCGTTCCAGTTCGCCAAGGCCAATGGCACCTATGAAGAAGAGATGGGCGTCAAGATCAACTGGGTCTCCTTCGATACCGGCACCGCGATGTCGGCGGCGATGGCCTCGGGCGACGTGCAGATTGCCGTCAGCCAGGGCGTGCCGCCGTTCGTGGTTGCGACCTCTGCCGGGCAGGACATCCAGACCGTGGATGTGGCGGTCAGCTATTCGGACAATGACAACTGCGTTGTCGCCGAGGCGCTGGAGATCGACAAGGAAAACGCCGGTGAATTGAACGGCAAGAAGGTGGGCGTGCCCATCGGCACCGCTGCGCATTATGGCTTCCTGTCGCAGATGGCGCATTTCGGGGTTGATGTCGGGTCGATGGAAATCGTCGACATGGCCCCCGCCGACGGTGCGGCGGCCTTTGCCCAGGGCAATCTGGACATGGTCTGCGGCTGGGGCGGCGCGCTGCGGCGGATGCTGGAGCACGGCAACGTTCTGCTGACCGGTGCCGAGAAGGAAGAGCTGGGCATTCTGGTGTTTGACGTGACCAGCGCGCCTGCGGGCTTCATCGCGGAGGAGGGTGCGCTTCTGAGCAAGTTCCTGAAAGTGACCGCAGATGCCAATGCAATGTGGAATGCGGGCGACAGCAAGGATGAGATGCTGCCGGTGATTGCCAAGGACGCAGGTATGGACCTGGCCGATGCCGAGGCCACCATCGCGACCTTCAGCTTCCCCTCAGCTGAGGACCAGCTGTCCGGGAAGTGGCTGGGCGGCGGCGCCCAGAGCTTCATGAAGGGCGTGGCGGATGTGTTCGTGAACGCGGGCAGCATCGAGGCCGCGCTCGACTCCTATGACGGTGCGGTGAACAGCGCGCCGCTGGAAGCTGCGCTGAACTGAGCTGGAAGAAACCGGCGATACCGGACGGCCCGCCTGCCGGGGCGTCCGCTCCCGCGGTTGCAGCGCGGCTGCATACTGGCGCTAACAGGAAGGGGAAGCGATGTCGGGACTGGACATCAAGAGTGTCTCCATGCGTTTTGACCTGCCCAACGGCAGTTCGGTTCAGGCGCTGAAAGACGTTTCATTGAATTTGCAGGCGGGGGAGCTGCTGTCGGTGCTGGGCCCGTCGGGCTGCGGCAAGACCACGCTGCTGAATATTCTGGCCGGGTTCCTGGCCCCTACCGAGGGCGAGGTGGAACTGAACGGCCACGTAGTGACCGGCCCCGATGCCGAACGCGGTATGGTGTTCCAGAAGGGCGCCTTGTTTGAATGGATGAACGTCCGCGACAATGTGGAATTCGGCCCCCGGATGAAGGGTATGGGCAAGGCGGAGCGGGAAAAAATCTCGGACCACTTGCTGGAAATCGTCGGATTGCAGGACTTTAAGGAAAAGGCGGTTTATGAACTGTCGGGCGGCATGCAGCAGCGTGTGGCGCTGGCTCGCTGCCTGGCGAATGAGCCGGACGTGATCCTGATGGACGAGCCGCTGGGCGCGCTTGACGCGCTGACACGGGAGAAGATGCAAGGCCTGGTGCTGAAGCTGTGGAAGGAGACCGGCAAGACCATCATCCTGATCACCCACTCGGTGGAGGAAGCGCTGCTGTTGGGCGAGCGGCTGATCGTGATGGCGCCGCGTCCGGGCCGCATTCACCGCGAATACCAGCTGCCCTTTGCTGAGCGCGGCGTGAATGCGGACCTGCGCGACGTCAAGAAATCCGAAGGCTTTGCCGAGACCCGCGATGAGATCCTCTCGATGATCTGGGAGATGGAAGAGGAGATCATGGGCCGGACGGAGCAAGTGGCATGAGCGTACTTCTGTTTTATATCGCGCTGTTTGCCGGAGCCTTTTTCCTGGTCCAGGTTATCCGCAAAGGGATGCAGTCGCGGCAGGACTTCACCAGCCTCAAGACCGTGACCTTCGGCGACGAAAGCGCGGTCACGCCGGACCGGGCGGCGTCGATCATATCGGTTCTGGTGATTTTCGTGATCTGGGCGGCGTTCACCGGCTCCAAACTGTTTCCGATCCACGTCCCAGGGCCATTCACCGGTGAGACCACCTTCACCTACACGCTGGAAAACGCCGATGGCGCCACGGATGACGCCGATGTCACCGTGCGGGTCTTCGGGTTTGGCGAGGACGTCCAGAAGTTCGAGGTCGAGGGCGGCGGCGGCTTTGCCGCGAATGACGCGCTGGCGGCGCAAGCAGGGCGTTCGACCACGCTGCTGTTTGACAAGAACGACGAGGCCAAGCGCCGGGACGGCGCAAAGATCGTGGCGATCAACGGCGAGCCGATTGCGATTGGCGGCGCAGTTGACACCGGAGACGGCACCGTGACGCTGACTGGAAAGGGCGCAATCAGCTTTACCCCGGACAGCGGCATGCAGATGAACCCGATTTGGCTGCCGGCCCCGGAAACCGTGGTGTCGCGGTTCTTTGAGATCGCCAATGAGGGCTATCAGAACTTCTCGCTGTGGCAGCACCTGGGATGGTCGCTTCTGCGGGTTGTGGCGGGTTTTGTGACCGGCGCTATTGTTGGCATCCCGCTGGGCTACGCGATGGGCCTTTCCGGCTGGTTCCGCGGCTGGTTCGACCCGATTGTCGAATTCATGCGGCCAGTGCCTCCGCTGGCGCTGATCCCTCTGGTGATCATCTGGTTCGGCATCTGGGAAACCGGCAAGATTGTTCTGCTGTTCCTTGCGGCGCTTTGGATCATGACCATTGCGGCGCGGGCCGGGGTGTCAGGCGTGAACATCTCAAAGATCCACGCAGCCTATTCCTTGGGTGCCTCCAAATGGCAGATCATGCGCCATGTGATTGTGCCGAACTCGCTGCCGGAGATCTTCACCGGCGCCCGGGTGGCGATGGGGGTTTGCTGGGGCACGGTTGTGGCCGCCGAACTGGTTGCCGCGCAAAAGGGTGCGGGCATGATGATCATCGCCGCGTCCAAGTTCCAGCTGACCGATATCGTGATCATGGGCATCGTGCTGATCGGTATCATCGGATACGGCATCGACATCCTGATGCGCAAAGCGGAGAATTTGCTGGTGCCGTGGAAAGGCCGCAGTTGATCTGACATTGGCTTTGGCAAGGAAGACGCCCAGGGATTTCCCTGGGCGTTTTATTTTTTGGAAAACGGTTCAGCCGCGGATGCGTGCAAAGCCCGGATCGTATGGGGACGGCGCAATGACGGTGGCCGAAACCATTGTTCCGCAGAGATCAAGCTGCATGGTGCTGCCCTCCGCTGCTTGATCCGGATCGACAAAGGCATAGGCCAGGTTCATGCCCACCCGGTGCCCCCAGTCGCCAGAGGTCACGGTGCCCACGACCTTGCTGCCTTGCATCAGCGAGGCGCCGCCGTGGGCCGGCGCATGGGTCGCGTCCACTTTCAAAGTGACCAGCTTCTTGCGAAGGCCCTCTTCCCTGCGCCTCAGCAGGGCTTCCTTGCCAATGAAATCACCCTTGCCGGTTTTCACAAAACGATCCAGTGAGGTTTCATAGGGGTCGAATTCGGTGAGAATGTCGGCCTTCCAATGCAGGAAACCTTTTTCCATGCGCATCGAGTCCACCGCCCTCGCACCGAACAGTTTGAGGCCATGGGCTTTCCCTGCCTCGCGCAATGCGAGATAAGCCGCGTAGAGCGAGGCATTGGGCACGTGGATCTCATAGGCCAGCTCGCCCGAGAAGCTGACGCCCAGGACGGTCGCCGGCGAGAACCCGATGAAGCATTCGCGCACCGACAGCCAAGGGAACGCATCCTTGGACCAGTCGCCGCGGGAACAGGCCGAAAGCACATCGCGCGCCTTGGGGCCAGCCAGAACCAGAATGGTCTGCTCATTGGTCAGCGAGCGGATCTGCACGTCCTCATCCGCGCGGATGTGCTGGGTCAGCCAGTCCATGTCGTGGTATTCACTGGCCGCCGCTGAGCCGTACCAGACCCGCGCAGGACCGCGGTCCGAGGCAGGCAGGTTGGCCACAGTGGCCTCGCCTTTGACCATACCTTGGTGGTTCAGCAAATAGCCAAGGCCGACGCGGCCGCCGCGCTTGGCGACGGCACCGCAGAACATCCGGTCAAGGAAGATGTGGCGGTCCGCGCCGGTGATCTCAAACCGGTTGAAGCCATTGACCTCGCACAGGCCGGCATTCTCTTGCACGTTCTTCACTTCGGCTTCGATAACATCAAAGGCTTCGTCGAAATTGAAGCTGAGCGAGGGGTGGAAGTCCGGCGCGGGCTTGATGTAGTCCATCCTTTCCCAGCCGTTTACCACGGTGAACTCCGCCCCCTCGGCTGCCAGCGCAGGAGTGAGCGGCGTGGTCTTGGCGGGGCGGCCGGCCGGGCGGTGCTCATGCGGGAAGTGGAAGCGGAATTCGTTCTGGTAATCCTCAATCGCCTTCAGCGCGGTCAGCTCCACATTGGTGTGGGTGGTAAAGCGGCGCGGGTCGATGCACCAGGTGTCATAGCAGGCTTCGCCATGCACGATCATCTGTGCCAGAAGCCAGCCGTGGCCGCCCCCTTCACCCAGGCCTGCGCGCAAACCGATGGCGCAGAACGCGTTGCGCTTGCCCGGGATCGGGCCGATCAGCGGCGCGCCGTCGATGGTATAGGTGATCGGGCCGTTCACGATGGACCGGATGCCGGTTTCGCGCAGCGCGGGCATCCGCTCGAACGCACCCTCCAGCACGTCCATCACCCTTTCGAGGTCATCGGGGCAAAGGGCGTTGACGAAATTCGGGTCGATACCGTCCATGCCCCAGGTCTTGCAGTCCTGTTCGTAGAACCCGATCAGCAGGCCGTTCTTTTCCTGGCGGCAGTAGTAGTCTGAGATCGGGCAGCGGATCAGCGGCATCCGGTGGCCTGCGTCGATGATGCCTTGGATGTCTTCGGTCAGGAAATACTGATGCTCCATCGAGGCGACCGGATGGTGCACACCCATCATAGCGCCGACCTCATTCACCCGGTATCCGCAGGCATTGACCACGACATCGCAGTCGATGTCGCCATGTTCCGTATGCACGGTCCAGGTGTCGTCCTGGTGCTGGGTAAGGGCGGTGACCGGCGTGTTGCGGTAGACCTCGGCGCCTGCTTTTCGGGCGTGATAGGCCAGCGCCTGGCACAGCTGCGCCGGGTCGATGTCGCCGTCCAGCGGGTCCCAGAGACCCCCGATCATGTTGTCAGTCGAGATCAGCGGGTGGCGGCGGGCGCATTCCTCCGCGTCGATCACTTCGAGATGCACGTCCATGCCGCGCGCCATGGAGGCGAAGTGGCGGTAGCCCTGCATCTGCGCCTCGGTGTTGGCAAGCCTTATGCCGCCGTCGCCGTGGTGGTAGTTGATCGGATACCCCGGGTCTTCGGCCAGTTTCTTGTAGAGCGCGATGGAATGGCTTTTCAGCCCGACCATGGTCTGGTTCATGCCGAAATTCGTCACCTGCGCTGCCGAGTGCCAGGTGGTGCCGCTGGTCAATTCGTTGCGTTCGACCAGAACAACATCGCTCCAGCCTTCCTGGGTGAGGTGGTAGAGGGTGGAGCAGCCGGCGATGCCGCCGCCGATCACCACAACCTTGGTGCGCGATTTCATGGATGGTCCCTCCCGCATAGATCCAAAATGACTAAGCGGCGTGGCGGCTGCGGCGGCAAGCCAGGCAGGCGCATTTTGCAGAAAATAGAAAGCAAGCTTGAGCGAATTGCGAAGATGGAGCCGCAACGATCCGGCTTCGGGCGCAAGCGGCGGCAAAAAACACCGTGGCAGGCTGCGGTGCGGCTCGTCATTAGCGCAACTGGCACTCGGTCGCGGGTAAGGCCGAAGAAGTCAGATAGCGCGTGAAATCCGGCGGCGGTTTCCGCTGCGGCAGGGACCGCGCTCGGCTTGCACCTGTCCATTTGCCAGGGCGCTCTGGCCCTGGTGGATAGCCCTTTGCCAGAGGCCCGGTTTCGTTAACCCCTGCCCGTGTCACGATGTTTTTACCTGCCTGTAGGATACAGCTTTCTGCTGGCATGAGGCGCAGGAGCGTTGACGGCTTGCGCCTCGGCGCGCAAACTGCGCCCACAGCGATGGTTTCAGGTAAAGGTGCAGATGCCGTGGAGGATCTCTATACGCGCCGAAACTGGCGCCATGTGAAGCGGATTGGCAAGTAAACTGGTCTTATCAATATCCAAAACTGTCACTGTCGAAGGCAGGCAAGCCTTTGCAAGGTTTCACAGTTGAAACAACAAGAACAATCAACAGTCCAATGGGAGAAGTTTAAGAATGACTGGAAAGAACACGGTTACCCGCCGCACTTTGCTGAAAAGCGCAGGCGCTGCAGCCCTGGCGGCACCGCTTTATTCCAAAAGCGCACTGGCGTCTTCGGGCGAAGTCAACATTCTGATGTGGTCGGACTACCTGCCGCCGGAATTCATTTCGGGCTTTGAAGCCGCGACCGGCATCAAGGTGAATTACACCGGCATCGGGTCGAACGAAGAAATCATCAACAAGATGAAGGCCACCAAGGGCCAGGGCTTCGACATCGTGTCGCCGACCAACAACCGTTCGCTGCAGTGGGGGCCGCTGGAACTGCTGCGGCCTTTCGACATGAACAAGGTCAACATCGACGCAGTGAACCCGGCGATGGCCAAGATCGGCACCGACGCCTGGAACTTTGGCGGTGAAGGCGTGCACTGGCTGCCGCACATCTGGGGCACCGAGGGCATCGCCTACCGCACAGACCTGTGGCTGCCGGAAGGTGACGCGCCTTCCTACGGCGACGTCTGGTCGGAAGAGAATGCCGGCAAGACCATGGGCCGTGCGCATTCGATGATGCTGGGCGCGGGCCTCTACATGGAGCGCACGGGCGAGATGGAGCCGGGCTCTATCTGGGCGGCCTACGACGACGAGGAAACCATGCGCAAGGTCTGGGGCCAGGTCACCGACTGGTGCGTCGCGCGCAAGGACCGGATCAAGCTGATCTGGAACGACGCCGACACCCAGAAAAACGGTCTCCTGAACGAAGGCGTGGTGGTTGGCCAGACCTGGGACGGCCCGCCGCTGGCGCTGAAGTCCGCGGGCGAGCCGGTGCACTACCAGGCGCCTGTCGAAGGTGCGATGGCCTGGGTCGACGGCATGTCGATGCCGGTCGGTGCCCAGAACGAAGAGCAGGTCTACGCCTTCATCGACTATGCCTACAAGCAAGAGCCGGCAGGCAAGGCGATTGACAGCCACGGCTACAACTCGCCGGTTCTCGGCGCGGACAGCTTCTCGGGCGATGTCTACAAGAAGAACTTTGCCGAAGCCTATCCGGGCGACTCGCTGGCCAACCTGAACCCCTGGCCGGCCGAGGCGCCGTGGTACGCCGATGTGCGCACCGAATTCGTCAACAAGTTCAAGAGCGCCTAAGCAGCGCGCTTGAGTAACCTGGCCCCCGGGGCACACCGGGGGCCAGCCGCGCATCTTGCGGCACCATTACATACGAACAGATACGGATAGCAGGTCTTGCGGGGCCGGTGGCGTGCCACCGGAATGGAGGTTTGCATCCCAGGGAGAAGCCAAATGAGTGCAGGGGTCGGCGTTAATCTCGAGAACCTCTGGATCCGCTTCGGTGACTTTGTCGCCGTGCGCGATGCCAATGTGAACATCAATGGGGGGGACTTCTTCTCCTTCCTGGGGCCTTCGGGCTGCGGTAAGACCACCATTCTGCGCGCGGTCTCGGGTTTCCTGGAGCCCAGCGACGGTAAGGTGCTGATCGGCGGCAACGACATGAAGGGGATCGGGCCGAACAAGCGCCCCACCGCGCTGATCTTCCAGAATCTGGCGCTGTTCCCGCTTATGAAGATCTGGGAGAACATCACCTTCTCGATGGAGATCAAGGGCGCCTCCGCCAAGGAGCGGCGCAAGCGTGCTGACGAGCTTCTGGACATGATCGCGCTGCCGGGGCAGGGCGACAAGCTGCCTTCCGAACTGTCAGGCGGCCAGCGCCAGCGGGTGGCCATTGCGCGCGCCTTGTGCGCCGAACCGGATGTGCTGCTGCTTGACGAGCCGCTGTCGGCCCTGGACCTGAAGCTGCGCCAGCACATGCGCACCGAGCTGCGCGAGATCCAGCAACGGGTCGGCATCACCTTCATCTATATCACTCACGACCAGGGCGAGGCGCTGACCATGTCCGACAACATTGCGGTGATGAAGGCGGGCGTGATCGACCAGATCGGCGACGGCAAGACCATCTACAATGACCCGTCCACCGCGTTTGCGGCGTCCTTTGTGGGCGAAAACAACGTCTTCCGCGGCAAGGTCAAGCGGATCATGGGAGAGGAGGCGCTGATCCAGACCAACCGCTCCGGCGAGCTGGTGGCACGGATTTCCTCTGCCAATCAGGGCCGGATGAAGGAAGGCGACGCGGCCATGATGTTCATCCGCCCCGAAGCCTTTGCACTGGCGCCAGCGGGGGCATCGGGCGACCATTTCGTGACGGCCAAGGTCAATCACGAGGAATTCGAAGGCAATGTCTTCAACATCTTCATGGAAGGCGACGGCGGCAAGGAGCTGAAAGTCTCGATCCCCAACCTCGGCCAGTCCTTTGAGGATCACACCGGCCAGAACATCACCCTGGAATACGAGACGAAAAACGCCGTCATCGTGCCCGCGGGTGAGCTGGCCGCGGAATAAGGAGGCCACGCCATGCCAAGCTTCCTGAAGGAATTCTTCAAACGCAACGGCACCGGCATGGGCAGCTTGATGCTGGGCCTGGTCCTGTTCTGGACCATTGGCCTCATCATCCTGCCACAGCTGTCGATGCTCGACTTTTCGTTCCGTCCCAACCTGCCGCCGCCAGAAATCGGCGGGCCCAAGGACGTCTACACGCTGGAGAACTACAAATATCTGATCTACGGCCCCGAGGGCGGCAGCCAGGACTATAACGCGGTGGACCTCAAGGTGTTCTTCCGCACCTTGGTGGCAGCGGTCTGCGTCACCGTCTTCAACCTGATCCTGTGCTACCCGATTGCCTATTACCTGGCCCAGACCAAGGGCAACCACATCCGCATCTTCGCGCTGATGCTGATCATCCCCTACTGGATCAACGAGATTCTGCGTGCCTTTGCGCTGCGCATCATCTTCGGCGAGACCGGGGTTCTGAACAACATGCTGGTGGGGCTGGGGATCTTCGATACGCCCTTCGACTTCATCCGCAATGACATCGCGCTCTATGCGGGCCTGGGCTACGCCTACATCCTGCTGATGATCTTCCCGATCTACAACGTGATCGAGAGCCTGGACCGCAACCAGATTGAGGCGGCGCGGGACATGGGGGCGAGTTGGACCAAGATCCACCGCCGGGTGGTCATCCCCTACGCCAAGCCGGGCATCTCCTCGGGCTGCACCATGGTGTTCATGCTATCGGCCGGTGCCCTGGCGGCACCCCAGATCCTGGGCGGGCCATCGTCCTTGTGGTTTACGCAGCTGATCTATCAGCAGTTCAATGACAACTCAGACTGGCCGCAGGGTGCCGCCTATGCGGTGGTGCTGCTGGTCACCTGTATTCTGCTGGTGCTGGCCGTCATGCGCCTGTTCAAGGTGAACATGGGGGATATCGGCAAATGAAGAACTTCACCTTTATGCGCCTGAGCCTCTGGGTCTACCTGGCGATCTTCTTTGCCTATCTGCTGGGCCCCCTGGTGATCATGTCGGCGACCGCCTTCAACTCGCCTTCGTTCCCGCGGATGACACCTTGGGAGTGCTTGACATTTGAATGGTTTTCGGCGCTGTTCCAGGATGAGCGGATTTTGAACGGCATCTGGAACTCGATCCTGGTGGGGGCGGGCACGGTGGTGCTGTCGGTGGCGATGGGCCTGGCGGGGGCGCTGATGCTCACCCAGATCTGGCCTAAGCTTCGGGCGACCTACTATACCGTTATCATCGCACCGATCCTGATCCCCGGCGTCGTGCTCGGTATCTCGACCCTGGTGTTCTGGGACCGGATCAACCGGATGCTGGGACTTGGCGCCGATAGCTTCCTGTCGAACGGGCTGTTCCTGACCATCATCGGCCAGTCCACCTTTATCGCCAGCTACTGCATGCTGGTGCTGGTGGCGCGTCTGCAGCGCTATGACATCGCGCTGACCGAGGCGGCTCTGGATCTGGGTGCCACCCATGCCCAGGCCTTCCGCAAGGTGCTCTTGCCGTTCATGCGGCCGGCCCTTGCGAGCGCTGCGGTGCTGGCGTTCCTGGCAAGCTTCGAGAACTACAACACCACCACCTTCACCTTCGGCGAATACCCGACGCTGACCATCGAGCTGGCGCAGAAGGTCCGCTATGGCATCACGCCGGCGATTTCGGCGCTGGCCTTCATCATCGTGGTGCTGACGGTGTTTGCAGCGCTGTTCAATGAGGCCAGCATCCGCCGCAAGCAGCTGGTGGCCGAGGCACGCAAGAAGGCAACCGTGGAAGAGCTGGAAAGCGGCAAGCTGCGGCTGCCTGGCTTCCTCAGCTCCAATGCGGCGGCGGTGGCGCTGGTGGTTGTGGCCTGTGCGACGGTGGCGGTCGTTGGCACCGCGACGGTGTACAGCCCGGCGCAGTGCATTGCCGATGTTCAGGAGCAGAAACGCCTGGAGACTGAGGAGCGCATCCAGGAGCTGCGCCGACAGCGCGAACTGCGCCGTCAGCAGCAGCTGGAAGAGCAGGGCGACGCCGCCCCGGCCCAAACCGCGCCCTCCACCGGCTCCGGCAACAACTCCGGCTTTGGCGGCGTGTTTGCCCCGGGCAGCCTGTCGGGCGACGGCGAGGCGGCGCCTGAAGCAGAGCAAGAGCCGCAAGGCAACAGCTCCGGCTTCGGCAATATCTTTGACCCGAATGCCCTGTCGGGCGACGGCGAGGACAGCGGTTCCGGAAACTGACCTCCTCCGCCCTGAAACACCAAAGGCGGCCCTACGGGGCCGCCTTTTTACGTTGCCGGGACCGGCTGCTGTCAGGCCAGGGAACCCGCGGGGTGGCGGTCGGCATAATATTGTTTGCGGAAGGCCTGCGGGCTGGTCTTGTACTCGCGCTTGAACCATTCCGTCAGGCTGCTGCGTGAGCCGAAGCCGGTGGCGGCGACGATCTCGGCCAGCGGCAGAGTGGTGTGCAGCAGGAGCTGGCGCGCCTTTTCAATGCGCAGCTTGCGGTAGGCCGCCAGCGGGCTGGTCTGCGCCTTCTGCTGGAACCGGCGCTCCAGCTTGCGCGGCGACACCCCGGCCTGCTGGGCGATGTCGCGGATCAGAAGCGGTTCTTCCAGGTTCTGCTGCATCAGGTCGAGGATCTTGACCACCAGCGCATCGCCGCCGGCGGTCTGGCGCAGTTGCAAGGAGACCTTCGACTGTTCCGAGGCCGGGCCAAAGGCGAGGCCCAGGTAATCGCAGACCGCATCTGCAATGAAGGCGCCGCGGTCGGTGCGCAGGAAATTGGCCAGCAGCCGCAGCGCGGCAAAGCTGCTGACGGCGGTGCTGATGCGGCCTGACGTGGTGGTCAGGGTGCCAGCCGGGGCGCAGATCATCTGCTCCTCTTCCGCCGCGGCGGCAAAATTCGTATGCACCGCGGTCTCGACCGCGGCATTCAGGCCGGTTTCCGGCAGCAGGAAAATGGCGCTGCCAGCAAACAGGCAGCGCTGCGCCTGGCGGCAGATCCGCTGCAGGCTGGCTTTCTCGCCTGAGTTCAGCGGCCAGCGGCTGGAGATGCCGCCGAGGAAAATGACAGTCTGCGGCTTCCAGCCGTCCGGCACGGTACGCATCTGCGATGCCAGATTACGCACGGCGGTGCGGTAGCCGCTGTCGGGAAACAGATCGTTGGCGGCGCGGAAGACTTCGCAGATCATCTGGGCCGCGGCGGGCGAATCCGGCTGCGGCAGAATGATTTCGACATCGTGAAAACGGGCCAGGGCCGCGCTGTCAGCGGTTTGCCGGGAAGCTGGCACGGTCAGCGGTTCGAGACGGGACATCATTCTCTCCTCTGAGCGGGACATGCAGGGATGCAGCGGTAAAGTTAGGCTGCAGGGATGCCCCGCCGGACGCACCGGCGGGGCAGCAAGCCAGGACGTCCTGGGCTTACTCTTCTTCGTAGTCCGACATCGGCGGGCAGGTGCAGACCAGGTGACGGTCGCCATAGGCGTTGTCCACCCGGTTCACCACCGGCCAGTATTTGTCGACACCGAGGTTGCCCGGCGGGAAGCAAGCCTGCTCGCGGCTGTAGGGGCGGTCCCATTCGCCGACCAGGTCGCGCACCGTGTGCGGCGCGTGCTTGAGCGGGTTGTTGTCGGCGTCAATCTTGCCGTCGATGATGTCCTGCGCCTCTTGCCGGATCGACAGCATGGCATCGCAGAAGCGGTCCAGCTCATCCTTGGGCTCGGACTCGGTCGGCTCCACCATCAGCGTGCCGGCCACCGGCCAGGACATGGTCGGGGCGTGGAAGCCCGAGTCGACCAGACGCTTGGCGATGTCGTCAACGGTGACTTTGCCTTCTTCGTCCAGCGGACGGGTGTCCAGGATGCACTCATGCGCCACACGGCCCGTTTCCGAGGTGTAGAGGATCTTGTAGGCATCCTTGAGACGGGCTGCGATGTAGTTCGCGTTCAGGATCGCAACCTTGGTCGCCTGAGTCAGCCCCGCGCCGCCCATCAGCAGGCAATAGGCCCAGCTGACCGGCAGGATCGAGGGCGAGCCGAACGGAGCCGCCGAAACCGGACCCACTGCAGTGCCGTATTCCGGATGGCCCGGCAGGTGCTCTTCCAGGTGCGCCTTGACGCCGATCGGACCCATGCCGGGGCCGCCGCCGCCATGCGGAATGCAGAAGGTCTTGTGCAGGTTCAGGTGCGAAACGTCGCCGCCGATCTTGCCCGGCTGGGCCAGGCCCACCATGGCGTTCATGTTGGCGCCGTCGATATAGACCTGGCCGCCGTGATCGTGGGTGATCTGGCAGACTTCCTGCACGGTTTCTTCAAACACGCCGTGGGTCGACGGGTAGGTAATCATGCAGGCCGCCAGGTTCGCGGAATGCTCGTCGGCTTTGGCGCGGAAGTCGGCGACGTCGATATTGCCGCTGTCGTCCGATTTCACCGGAACCACCCTGTAGCCCACCATCTGTGCCGACGCCGGGTTGGTGCCGTGCGCGGAGGTCGGGATAAGGCAGATGTTGCGGTGCGCTTCGCCCCGGGCCGCGTGGTAGTTGCGGATGGTCAGCAGGCCCGCGTATTCGCCCTGCGCACCGGAGTTCGGCTGCTGGGAGATCGCGTCATAGCCGGTGATCTGGCAAAGCTTGTCGTTCAGATCGGCGATCATCTGGTGGTAGCCCTGCGCCTGGTCTTCCGGGCAGAAGGGGTGCAGGTTGCCGAATTCCGGCCAGGTGACCGGGATCATTTCGATGGTCGCGTTCAGCTTCATGGTGCAGGACCCCAGCGGGATCATTGCACGGTCCAGCGCCAGGTCGCGGTCGGCCAGGCGGCGCATGTAGCGGGTGATCTCTGCCTCGGCCCGGTTCTTGTGGAAAATCGGGTGGGTCAGATATTCGCTTTCACGCAGCGCATAGTCGGGCAGGCGGTAGGCGCGGTTCTTGACGCTGTCGTCTTTCTTCTCGATGCCAAAGGCACCCCAGACCGCTTCGATGGTTTCCGGGCGGGTCTGCTCGTCCAGCGAGATGCCGATGTGGCTGTCGCCTATCTTGCGCAGGTTCACGCCGCGGGCAACCGCTGCTTCCATGACAGTCTTCTGCAGCGGGCCGACCTCGACGGTGATGGTGTCGAAGAAGACTTCCGGCTGCACCTTGAAGCCATGCTCCTCGAGGCCTGCGGCCAGGCGCGAGGTCTTGCGGTGCACCGACTGGGCAATTGCCTTGATGCCGTCAGGGCCGTGGTAGACCGCGTACATCGACGCGATGACAGCCAGCAGCGCCTGTGCGGTACAGACGTTGGAGTTGGCCTTTTCGCGGCGGATGTGCTGTTCGCGGGTCTGCAGCGCCAGGCGGTAGGCCTTGTTGCCGCGCGCATCGACCGACACGCCGATGATGCGGCCGGGCATGGCGCGCTTCAGCTTGTCGGTGGTTGCCATATAGGCGGCGTGCGGGCCGCCATAGCCCATCGGAACGCCAAAACGCTGGGTGGAGCCGATGGCAATGTCAGCGCCCATCTCGCCGGGCGACTTCAGCAGCGCCAGCGCCAGGATGTCAGCAGCAACAACGGCGATGCCCTTGTGCTCGTGGATGGCTTCGATTTCCTGAGTGAAATCGCGCACATGGCCGTAGGTGCCGGGATACTGGAAGATCGCGCCAAAGACCGCGCCCGGGTCCAGTTCGTCCGGATCGGCAACCACAACGTCGATGCCCAGGGGCTCGGCGCGGGTCTGGATCACGGCGACGGTCTGCGGGTGGCAGTTCTTGTCGACGAAGAAGGCCGCGTTGTTCGCCTTGGAGCGCGAGCCGCGGTGCGCCATTGCCATGGCTTCGGCTGCAGCGGTGGCTTCGTCCAGCAGCGATGCGTTGGCGATGTCCAGGCCGGTCAGGTCGCTGACCATGGTCTGGAAGTTCAGCAGCGCCTCGAGACGGCCCTGGGAAATTTCCGGCTGGTAGGGGGTGTAGGCGGTGTACCAGGCCGGGTTTTCCAGGATGTTGCGCAGGATCGGCGCCGGGGTGGTGGTGCCGTAGTAGCCCTGGCCGATCAGCGAGGTCAGCACCTTGTTCTTGGAGGCCACCTGCTTCATGTGGAAGAGGGCGTCGCGCTCGGTCATTGCCGGACCCCAGTCCAGCGCCTCTTTCTGGCGGATGGCGGGCGGCACGGTGGCGTCGATCAGCTCGTCCAGGGTTTTAAAGCCGATCACCTGCAGCATATCGCGCATCTCGGTCGGAGACGGGCCGATATGGCGCCGGTTGGCGAAGTCATAGGCTTCGTAATCGGTAAGTTTGAAGGCCATGTCTATGGGTCCTTGTGAGGGGCAATGGACCCCGCCGGGCGGTCCGGCGGGGAAGGGGAGCTTAGCCGATCAGGGCCTTGTAGCCGTCCAGATCCATCAGATCGTCCAGCTGGGACGCGTCCGACAGCTTGATCTTGTAGATCCAGGCATCGCCTTCCGGGCTTTCGTTCAGGGCGCCGGGGTTGTCGGCCAGGGCTTCGTTCACCTCGATCACTTCGCCGTCCAGCGGCGCATAGATCTCGGAGGCGGCCTTCACCGACTCGATGACGCCGATCTCGCCGCCCTTTTCGAACTCCTCACCCGCTTCGCGCTGCTCGACGAAGACAACTTCGCCCAGCTGGTCGGCGGCGTGCTGGGTGATGCCCAGGGTTGCCACGTCACCTTCGACGGTGATCCATTCATGCTCTTCAGAGTAATAGGTGGCCATGTTGACTCTCCTGATGATGTCTTAGCGTTTGTAGTTCTGAGTAACGAATGGCAGGGCGACGATTTCTGCCGGCTGCGCCTTGCCGCGGATGATGAGGTTCACCTTGGTGCCTGCGGCGCTTTGATCTGCCGCAACGTAGCCCATGGCAACCGGGCCGCCGACGGTGGGGCCGAAGCTGCCAGAGGTGATGGCGCCCAGAGTATCGCCGCTTTCGCTTTGGATTTCCACGCCCTGGCGGGCGGGAGCGCGGCCTTCGGGCTTGATGCCGACGAGTTTTTTGGCGGCGCCTTCGGCCAGTTCCTTCTGGATGCGGGCAGCCCCGGGGAAGCCGCCTTCTTCCTTGCGGCGCTTCTGGATCGCCCAGGACAGCGACGCCTCGATCGGCGAGGTCGACTGGTCGATGTCGTTGCCATAGAGGCAGAGGCCGGCTTCCAGGCGCAGGCTGTCGCGGGCGCCCAGGCCTGCGGGCTCGCAGTCGTCATGGGCCAGGAACAGTTTCGACACGCGGATCGCGTCGGCTTCCGGGATCGAGATCTCGTAGCCGTCCTCGCCGGTGTAGCCCAGGCGCGAGATGCGGCATTCGACGCCGCCGATCTCGGCAATGGTGGTTTCCATGAACTTCAGCTCACGGGCGGCGGGACACAGCTCGCCCACAACGTCCTCGGCCTTGGGGCCTTGCACGGCAACCAGCGCGCGGTCGAAGATCTCGGTCACTTCGACGCCGTCCAGGTTGGCCCGCATGTGCGGAATGTCCTGGTGGCGCAGGGCGGCGTTCACCACGACAAAGTAGTGGTCGCCGGCGTTGGAGACGATCAGGTCGTCCATGATGCCGCCGTCCTCGTTGGTGAAGAAGCCGTAGCGCGCCTTGCCTTCTTTAAGACCGGCATAGGCCTGCGGGCAGAGCGTTTCCAGCTTCTCGCCCACGTTTTCACCGCGCAGGATCACCTGGCCCATGTGGGAGACATCGAACAGCGCGGCCTTTTCGCGGCACTGCTTGTGCTCGCCCATGATGCCCATGGGATACTGGACCGGCATTTCCCAGCCGGCGAAGTCGACCATCTTGCCGCCAAGCTCGACGTGCAGGTCATAAAGCGGGGTGCGTTTGGGTGCGTCGGTCATCCTGTGCAGCCTTTGAATTGTATGGTTTCGGGGTGGAGGAGGGCGCAGGACGCGCCCTCCCGGAGAGGTTATTCAGCAGCGTGGCTGGCTTCTTCCGATTTCCCGCCGGTGGCAAAGAACTCTTTCGTCACCTTGAAGACGATCGGGCTCAGCAGGGCCAGGGCGATCAGGTTCGGGATGGCCATCATCGCGTTCAGCGTGTCAGCCAGCAGCCAGATGAAGCCCAGGTCGGCGGTGGCACCGAAGTAGATCGCGACGATCCACAGGATGCGGTAGGGCAGCATGACCTTCACACCGAACAGGAACTCCATGCACTTCTCGCCATAATAGGACCAACCCAGGATGGTGGTGAAGGCAAAGATCGACAGCGCGATGGCGATCAGGTAGCCGCCAAAGCCGGGCAGCGAAGTCTCGAACGCCAGCGAGGTCAGCGCCGCACCGGATTCACCCGAGGTCCAGGCGCCGGAGGCGATGATCGCCAGGCCGGTGATCGAGCAGACGATGATGGTGTCGATGAAGGTGCCCAGCATTGCGATCAGGCCCTGGTTGACCGGACCTTTGGTCTCAGCCGCTGCGTGGGCGATCGGGGCGGAACCCAGGCCTGCTTCGTTGGAGAAGACGCCACGGGCCACACCAAAACGGATTGCCGCCCAGACTGCCGCACCGGCAAAACCGCCTTCGGCTGCCGACGGGGTGAAGGCATGGGTGAAGACCAGGCCGAACGCGGAGCCGATGGCGTCAGCGTTGACGACCAGCACGATCAGGCCTGCAATGATGTAGCTGACCGCCATGAACGGAACCAGCTTGCCTGCCACCGCGCCGATGCGGGTGATGCCGCCCAGGATCACGGCGCCGGTCAGCACCATCAGCACCACGCCGGTGACAGAGGTGTTGAAGCCGAAGTTGGTTTCCAGCACTTGCGCCACGCCGTTGGCCTGCACACCGTTGCCGATGCCGAAGGCCGCGATGGAGCCGAACACGGCAAAGGCAACGCCCAGCCAGGCCCATTTCGCGCCGAGGCCGTTCTTGATGTAGTACATCGGGCCGCCGACATAGTTGCCCTCTTCGTCGCGCTCGCGGTATTTCACGGCGCAGACGGCCTCGGAATACTTGGTGGCCATGCCGACCAGCGCGGTCATCCACATCCAGAACAGCGCGCCGGGGCCGCCGAGGAACACGGCGGTGGCGACGCCTGCAATGTTGCCGGTGCCGATGGTGGCCGACAGCGCGGTCATCAGCGCGTTGAACGGGGTGATCTGGCCTTCGCCGGTGCCTTCACGGCCCTTGAACATCAGGCCAAAGCCCATGCCCAGTTTCCGGATCGGCATGAACTTCAGGCCGACCTGAAGGAAGAAGCCGACGCCCAGAATGAGGACCAGCATCATCGGCCCCCAAACCACGCCGTTTACGGCTCCTACGATTGAATTTAACGCTTCCATGGGTCTCCTCCCGCTTGCGTTAAGGTTATTTGCCCTTTGCCAAGGCCATCTGACGGGCCTCTTTCAGGGCGGTAAAATCTTCATCCGCGTGGAACGAAGAGCGGGTCAGCGGTGTGGCTGACACATGCAAAAAGCCCTTGGAGCGCGCGATCTGTTCCAGTTGCGCAAATTCCTCCGGCGACCAGAAACGGTCGATCGGGTGGTGTTTGGGGGTGGGCTGCAAATACTGGCCGACGGTCAGGAAATCGACCTGGGCCGCGCGCAGGTCGTCCATCACCTGGCGCACGTCTTCCAGTGTTTCGCCGAGGCCGACCATGATGCCGGACTTGGTGAACAGCTGCGGGTTGGCGCGCTTGGCGTCATCCAAGAGCCGCAGCGAGGTGTAATAGCGCGCGCCGGGGCGCACGCGGGGATACAGCCGCGGCACGGTTTCCAGGTTGTGGTTGAACACATCCGGCGCCGCCTCGAACACCGTCTGCGCCGCCTCGCCCTTGCCCAGGAAATCCGGGGTCAGCACCTCGATGGTGGTGCCCGGATTCTGGTGGCGGGTGGCGCGGATCGTCTGGGCGATATGCTCCGCCCCGCCGTCCGCCAGATCATCGCGGTCTACGGAGGTGATCACAACATGGCGCAGGCCCAGCTTCTTGACCGCCGCTGCCACCCGGCCCGGCTCGAACGCATCCAGAGTGTCCGGCTTGCCGGTGGTCACGTTGCAGAAAGAGCAGCCGCGGGTGCAGATCTCGCCCATGATCATCATGGTGGCGTGGCGCTTCGACCAGCACTCGCCGATGTTGGGGCAGGCGGCCTCTTCGCAGACAGTGGCCAGATCATGTTCCCGCATCAGTTTGCGGGTCTCATAGTATTCCGCGCTTTCGATCTTTTTCGTGCGGATCCACTGGGGTTTGCGCGGGATGGCGCTGTCGGCCCTGTGGGCCTTTTCGGGGTGGCGGGGGCGCAGCTGGATTGTCATCTGGCGGACCTCCGGATTAGGCGTGAATGGCGCGGCCAAGCGCGTCGAGGCAGGCTTCCTTCACCGCTTCGCCCATCGCAGGGTGCGCGTGGCAGGTTCGTGCAACTTCCTCGATGGTAGCGCCTTTGGTCATTGCCAGCACCAGCTCGGCAATCAGGTCGCCGCCATGCGCGCCGCAGATATGGGCGCCGAGGATCTTGCCCTCCGGCGTTGCCAGCACCTTCACCGCACCGTCAGTTTCACCGGTCGAGCGGGCGCGGGAGTTGGCCATGAAGGCAAACTTGCCGGAGATGTACTCGGTGCCCGCCTCTTTCAGCGCTTCCTCGGTCTGGCCGACGGAGGCAACCTCCGGATCGGTGTAAACCACACCTGGGACGGTGTTGTAATCCACATGGCCGTGTTCGCCTGCCAGCATCTCGACACAGGCAACGCCGTCTTCCTCGGCCTTGTGCGCCAGCATCGGGCCGGGCACGCAGTCGCCGATGGCATAGACACCGGGAACCGAGGTCTGGAAGGTTTCATCCACCTCGATGAAGCCGCGTGCGTTGATCGAGACCCCCAGGCCTTCCAGGCCGAGGCCGCGGGTCACCGGGCGGCGGCCGATGGCAACCAGAACCTTGTCCGCCTCGATCTGCTCCTGGCTGTCCTTACCGACGCGGTCCACGGTCAGGGTCAGGCCGTTTTCGCCTTTTTCGACAGCTTTCAGCGCGCGGCCCAGCTGGAACTTCAGACCGCGCTTGCTCAGTGCGCGCTGGGACAGTTTGGCGATCTCGCCATCAATGCCGGGCAGAATGCGGTCAAGGTATTCCACCACCGTCACCTTGGAACCAAGGCGTGACCAGACCTGACCGAGTTCAAGCCCGATCACGCCGGCGCCGATTACCACCAGATGCTCCGGCGCGGCTTCCAGCGCCAGCGCTCCGGTGCTGCTCAGCACGTCCACCTCGTCGATCTCCACGCCAGGGAGGGGGCTGGGTTCCGAACCGGTGGCAATCAGAATGTTCTTGGCTGTGTAGGTATCGTCGCCCACTTGCACCTGGCCGGGGGCCGGAATGCTGGCCCAGCCTTCGATGTGGTCGACGCCGTTCTTCTTGAACAGGAAGGCGATGCCCTTGGTCAGGTCACCGACAATCTTGTCCTTGCGGGCCATCAGCACGCCCAGATCCAGGCTGGCGCCCTCAACGGCAATGCCATGCGCGGCAAGGTGGGACAGTTCGGCATATTTGCCCGAGGAGGTCAGCAGCGCCTTGGAGGGAATGCAGCCGACGTTCAGGCAGGTGCCGCCCAGAGAACCGCGGCCTTCGACGCAGGCAACCTTAAGGCCCAGCTGCGCTGCGCGGATCGCTGCGACATAACCGCCCGGACCGGCTCCGATCACGATCAGATCATATGCACTCATGTGGTTTCTCCTCCGAAAAGCGGTCCAGGACCGGCACGTGTCCCGTCGTATGCGACGCTGTGTTCCCTATAGGAAACTTTTTCCCTTTTGCAAACGAAAAGTATGATCACGGAAATTTTGACCCGCAGATGCATCAAAGCTAAGGTATTTGCGGATCAGGAGATTTCGCATAAATGGAACCAATTCCCTCTGAAGAAACAGGACTGGGTCCCGACACTGCCGAGGCCCCGGACGGGGAAATTCTCGGCAAAATGATTCGCGACGCCCGCAAGGAGAAGGGGCTGACGCTGGAGGAAGCGGCCAAGGCTGCGGCCATCGGAAGGTCCACCTTGTCGAAGATCGAGAATAACCAGACCCGCCCAAGTTTCGAGATCATCCGCCGCCTGATGCAGACCCTGGAGCTGGAAACGCCGCAGCTGTTTGTGCAGTCCAGCCAGAGCGGTGTCACCGGGCGCCGGGATTTCACCCGCACCGGCGAGGGTGAGCACAAGGAAACCACCACCTACGACCACGAGCTCTTGTGCAGCGAGCTGACCAGCAAACGCATGGTGCCCTATATCAGCACCATCAAGGCGCGGGATGTGACCGAGTTTGACAATTGGGTGCGCCACCAGGGGGAGGAGTTCATGTTCGTACTGAGCGGCGAGCTGATCCTCTACACCGAACACTACCGGCCGCTGCGCATGGGGCCGGGCGACTCGGTCTATTACGACAGCGGCATGGGCCATGGCTGTGTCTCGGTCAGCAAGGAAGACGCCAGGGTCCTCTGGGTGTCGCTGGAAGGGTAGGCGGCTGGTCCCTGAGGTGCGGGTGCGCCAGAGGCAGCGGGCCGCAGCGGGCCTCGGTCGGCCAAGACACGCCGCCGCAGTCAGGCAGGCTCACGGGCCTGACTGGTGTCCAGGCTGATCGTGAAACGGATTGTCGTGCCGTTTTCCCTTTGCAGGTCGCACCAGATCAGCCCCTTGTGGCGCTTGGCGATCTTGGCGCAAGTTGCCAGACCGAGGCCGGTGCCGGGCTGCTCGCTGCCGCGCTGCAAGCGTTTGAACGGCTCAAAGATCCTTTCCCGGTACTCCGGCGGCACGCCGATCCCGTTGTCTGCGACAGAGATCATCACGCCCGGATGGGCCGGTTCGGCGGTCACGGTGATTTCAGGTGTCCTGCCGCCGCTGTACTTGATGGCGTTGCCGATCAGGTTCTGCAGCAGCTGGACGATTTCCGGCGGAAAGCACAACACGCTCAGCCCGCCAGATTGCCAGTCGATCCGGGCGCCGGATGCCGCCAGGTCCTGCGCCAGAACCGCACGCAGGCTGTCGAACAGGCTGTCGACTGTGACACGCTCTGCCCGGCCTTCGCTGTGCGGGTTGATATGGCTGGCCAGGCGTTCGATCAGTTCTGAGGTCTTGTTCACGGATTTCTTCATCAGGTCGAACTGCCGGGCAACCTCGTCCAGGTCGCCTTCAAGGTACTCCTCCTGGATCTGATCGCTCAGGAACTTGATCGCCCGCAGCGGCGCCCGCATGTCGTGAACCAGCACGTCGGAGAACAGCCGCAGCTCATTTTGCTGTTCCTGGATCCGCCACCGCATGTCCGCGACATTCAGCCCGTTTGCGATCATCCGCTTGAGCGCTTCCGCGCTGAGAGCCGATTTGGGGATGTAATCGCTGGCCCCGGCCAGGATGACGCTTTTTGCAATCTCCTCGTCTCCGTGGCCGGTGGTCATGAACAGAACCGCCCGCGGCCAGGTTTCATTGAGCCGGGAAATCAGATCAAGCCCGGTGCCGTCCGGCAGGAGGTAGTCCAGGAAGATCACATCAGCCGGGCGCCCGGCATGGCTCAGCGCCCGTTCCCCGCTTTCAGCTTCGGTGATCCTTGCGTCCTGGTGCACCTGCTTCAGCAGCCTGCGCATCAGTTTCCGGTCACCGGCGTCATCGTCAACGATCAGGATGTTGAGAGCCGTCATCGGATACCTTCTTAATGTGAATTTCTGGCAGTTCGACAATGCGCCAGTAGCTGTCGAGTGTTGTCATGAGGTCGGAAAACATCTCGCCAGCCTTGGACTTGAGAATGTAGCCGGCGACATTGTTGGCGTAGGCGTCAGAGATATCGCGCTGGTCGTCCGAGGTCGTCAGCACAATGAACAGAATGTCGTGCAGAACCGGGTCGGCACGGATTTCCCGCAGCAGTTCGATACCGTTCTTGCGCGGCATGTTGATGTCGCTCAGCACCACGAAATGCGGCGGTGGAACCTGGCTCATCTCTCCGCGCAGGAAGGCCAGTGCCTCGACCCCGTCCACAAACCGGGTGATCGGATTGGCGATTTTCGCCCGCTCGAAAGCCCGGCGCAGGGCCTTTGCGTCGCCGTCGTCATCCTCCACCAGGATGATGTTAAGGGCGGGACGGGTGGCGGTGGGCGAACGCTGCATCTCTTTTCCATTGCTTGTTGCAGGCCGCTTCAGCGGCCTGGCCCGGCAGGGGGCTCCGGGCAAATCCTGCGGTGCTGCGGCCTGACAGGCTGCCGGCAGCCGCAGGCCGCTATTGAAGCAGGTTCGGTGAAACGCGGGCGGTAACGTGCCGGGTGTCCTCGATCACGCTGTCCAGATCGTCCATGAACGCCACCAGGTCCTTGCAGCTGCGCTCAAGCATCGAGACATCCGACAGTACTGATGGCGGCACGCTGTCATCCTGCCGTGCCTGCGACTTGACCACACGGACCCCCGCAAGTGTCCGGCTCAGCAGCAGCCTGAGGTCGGGGCCGCAGCCAACGATGAAGCGCTGGAAGATCCGTTTCAGCTCCTTTTCCGATGCCCGCGCGCTGGACAGTTGGCCGTAAAGCGCCCGCCGTTCGATGGCCGAGGCAATGGATTTGATCAGGGCGTCCGTGGACAGTTCTTCCTTGACGATGTAATCCGCGCAGCCCCGCCGCATCGCCTCGACAGCAATGGAATAGCTGGTGACGCTGGTCAGCATGATGGGAACCGCTTGAACCTGCTCTTCATGGGTCAGCAGCAGCTTCAGCGCGTCCAGGCCGGTGTCCATGCCCAGGTTATGGTCCAGGAACACCAGGTCGAACTGCTCCCGGTCAAGCAGCAGGCTCATTTCATCCAGATTGGCAGCTTCAAAGAATTCAGCCTCCATCCCGGCCTTCCGGCACAGCTTCTTCAGGCGCAGCCTGTCAATCTCGTCGTCATCAACCGACAGGATGTTCAGGACGACGGGCTGCATGAACGGCGGTGCGGCCACGTCCGTAAAATGGTTGTTGTTCATCCAGATACCCCTTTAAATTTGCACTGTTCCCGGATCCGGGATTAGACAGAGATCTACACCCATAGGTAGTGTTTAGCCATACGCATCTCTTTAAGGTTTATTATCTGAGGGGATTTACTTAAAGAAAACTAAGTAATTGCAGATGCTTGCCTTATTTTGCGGTGCCTATGCGGTGGTCCGCAGGAATTTGCGAAAACTTTATGTGGCGGGAGGCCGCCGGTCGCCACCGGTTCTGGCGCCGCCAGACTGTTGAAAATTTGTACTAAATGAAGGGGCGGAGCGGCTGCTGGTGCAGGACCAGACGGGGGCCCGGCCCGGGTTTTCTGCAGCTTTGCCATTTGGGGCGGTGTACGGCAGTTTAGCTGCCCGCTGGCCGGTTCTCCCGCTGCAGGAATTGCCGCAACATCCATCGCCCCGTGCGAAACCTGCAGGGGCAGCGGTTTGGCGCCGGCGGACCGGCGCCCAACAGCGGCTGGCCTTAGAAGTCCTGCCAGAGATCGCGGGCGGCGTTGCCGTTCGCGGCGGCGGCGGGGGCCGGGCTGGCCTCGATCTGCCAGTCGTCCTCGCCGTGCGCCGAGGGCGCCGGCCTGGCGGCGGGGGCAGGCTTGGCGGCCGCCGCCGGGCGGGCCGTCAGGGTCCCGCCGGAGACCCGGAAATGCGCCACCAGCTCGGCCAGCTTGGCGGCATCGGTGTTCAGCATGTGGCCCGCCGCGGTGGCCTCTTCCACCATCGCCGCGTTCTGCTGGGTGACCTGATCGAGCTGGGTGACGCCGGTGTTGATCTCGTTGAGGCCGGTGGACTGCTCCGCGGCGCCTTCGGCAATGCCGGAGACCAGCTGCGAGATATGGGTTACCTGCTCGACGATGCTCTGCAGCGCCTCGCCGGCCTTGCCGACCAGGTCGACGCCGCGCTCCACCTGCTTGGAGCTGTCGGAAATCAGCGTCTTGATCTCCATCGCCGCATCCGAGGAGCGCTGCGCCAGGGCGCGCACTTCGCTGGCCACCACCGCAAAGCCCTTGCCGGCCTCGCCCGCCCGCGCCGCCTCGACGCCCGCATTGAGCGCCAGCAGGTTGGTCTGGAAGGCGATGTCGTCGATCACCGAGATGATCTGGCTGATGTGGTTCGAGGACTGCTCGATCTCGGTCATCGCCGAGACCGCGCTCTGCACCACTTCGCGGTTGTTCTCCGCCTCGGTGCGGGCCTCGGCCATGGTCGCCTCGACGCTGCGGGCGCCGTCGGCGGCGGATTTCACCGAGGCCGTCAGCTCGTCCAGCGCCGCCGCGGTCTGCTCCAGCGTCGCCGCCTGGCTTTCGGTGCGGTGCGACAGGTCGTCGGAGGCCTGGCTGATCTCGGCGGCGCCGTTGCGGATGCTGCCGGAGGCCTCGATCACCTGCTGCACGGTGGCGCTGAGGTTGCTGACGGTGCTGTTGAAGTTCTGCCGCAGCTGCTCGTATTCCGCCGGGAAGGCAGAGGTGATCGGCTGCGAGAAATCGCCGCCGGCGAGCTGCACCAGGCCGCTGCTCAGGCTTTCGACCACCTGCTGCTGCTGGCGCTGCATCTCGGCGCGCTCCTCCTCGGCGGCGCGGGCCAGCTTCAGGTCGTCCTGCATCGACACCAGCGTCTTGCCGATCTTGCCGATCTCGTCGCCGCGCCCGGCTGCCGCGACCTCAATGTCCAGCTCGCCGGAGGACACCGCCTCCATATCGGCGCAGATCCGGTCGATCGGTTTGGTCACAGACCGCGCGAACAGCCAGCCGAAGATCGACATGCCGCCGGCGCAGATCAGCGATGCCAGCAGCAGCATGTTGCGCTTCTCGGCCGCCGGCGCCATCAGTTCCGCCCAGTCCTGTTCGGCAATGATTGCCCAGTTGGCGAAGGCCAGCGGCAGCGGCTCGGAATAGGCCAGAACTTTTTGACCGTTGAGACCGCTTACGCCGCGCAGAACATGGGATTCTCCGTCAAAGGCTTTCTGCACCTGCTCAGTGTCCGGCAGCTGCGACAGCACGTCAAAGCCGCCTTCAAACCGGGAGTTGGTCCGCGCCAGCATGTCCTCACCCGCCAGATAGATCTGGGTGGTGCCGCCCATGCCCTGCTCGTTGTTGACGATGGCGCCCAGCAGGTCCACCGGGATCTGCACTGCCAGCACACCGACGGTGAGGTTGGCGTCATTCACAACCGGCGAGGCCGCAAAAGCCGCTGCTGCACCGCCAGAGGGCGCATAAGGCATCATGTCGGCAAAGAACACCTCGCCGCGGCTGCCTTCCAGCGCGCTGCGGTAAACATCGGCCAGGCCTGAATCCTTGAACGGGCCGGTCATCATGTTGGTGCCGAAGTCGTTTTCCTTGAACACCGAGTAGACGATGTCGCCCGCGAGGTTGATCAGGAAGGCGTCATAGTAGCCCTTGCTTTCGATCAGGGTCTTGTAGGCCGGATGAAAGGTCTCGTGATGCATGTGGTACGGCGACTCACCCTTGCCGCGCAGCAGCAGATGCTTCTGCCCGACCGGGTTCGGGTTGTCGCCGATATAGGCCTGGCGCAGGATCTGGCCCGGGTTCCCGTCGAGGTCATTCCAGGTCATCGTCAGCCATTCGATGGCAGTCGCCGTGGAGGGCACCGCGGCCAGGGTCTGCACATCCGCACGGATCCCTGTCAGCAGAGTCTGGACCGAGTATTTCCGGTCCGCCACCATGGACCGGAACTGGTCCTCGGCATTTTGTTCGGCGCTGCGCTGGAAACTGATGGTGCTGATGGTGACGAGAATCGCCGTCACAAGCACACCGAACCCAACAACAAACAGCGGCAATTTATGTGCCAGCTTGAGCGATTTGAACGCTTTCATTCCGTCCTCCTAAGAGCAATGCGGTCTAGGCCACCGCAAAAGTGATGCCAGCCAGATTGCGGCGCATATGTTAATTTGCCGCTTACGGGGCAGGCTGCCTGCCGCATTTCGGTGCAGAAAACCGCCGGATTCTGCCGCGCTCCGGCGTCACTTTCTGAAGGTCCGGTAAAGATGCATCCGCAGGCTGTGCGCGGTGCCAAAAACACGCCTGCCGCCGCGTCGGCAGGTGATTCTGCCGGCCGTAAAACCACTGATAAAAATTGACGCTATTTCTGCCGCGGATTTGCCGCGGGCCTCCTTATGAATCCCCGCCCGGGCGCAGGCTGCGGCAATCAAATGTTAAGGCCCGCCGCATAAGAATTGCCTCATCGAACTCGAACTGATCGCCGACAACGGGGGGTGCGAATCGCCGAAAATGACTACGGAAACGCAAAAGCACATTTTGGACCTGCCAAACGCTTTCGCGGAGCTGGATCCGCTGATCGCCTTTCTGCAAGGCGCCCGCGCCCAGGCAGTTGAAATCGACTGCCGCGGCGTTGCCCTGATGCCGTCGCGCTGCCTGCAGCTTCTGCTCGGCGCGGAGCAGCAGTGGCGGTCCGAGGGGGTAGGCTTCTCAGTCACCAACATCACCGAAACCTGCCGCAAGTCCCTGACGCTTCTGGGGCTGGAGCCCAACCGTTTTGAAGACGAGGAAACAGCATGAAGACCAAAGTTCTGGCAATCGACGATTCCCGCACCATCAGGAATCTGCTGGCCGCAACCCTGGAAGAAGCCGGCTTTGAATACCACTGCGCGGTCGACGGCCGCGAAGGCGTGGACATGTACCCCGACGTGGCGCCGGATGTGGTGATCACCGACATCAACATGCCCAACCTCGACGGCTTCGGCGTGATCGAGGAGCTGCGCGGCGACGGCATCAACTCCAAGGTGCCGATCCTGGTGCTGACCACTGAAAGCGCACCGGAGCTGAAGGCCCGCGCCCGCGGCGCCGGCGCCACCGGCTGGATCACCAAGCCGTTCGACGACGCGTCGCTGATCTTTGCCCTCAAGCGCGTGACCGGAGCCGCGGCCTAAGATGTCGGGGTCGATTCAGGATACCTTCTTTGAGGAGTGCGAAGAGCTCCTCGAAGCAACGGATGAGGGGCTGACCGCCATCGAAGGAGGCGATCACGACCCTGAGGTTGTCAACGCGATCTTCCGGGCCGTGCACTCGATCAAGGGCGGCGCCGGGGCCTTCGGCCTCGATGACCTGGTGGCCTTTGCCCACCGGTTCGAGACCGTGTTTGACGAGGTGCGCTCGAACCGGCTGGATCTGGACGAGAAGCTGATCCAGCTGCTGCTGCGCGCCAGCGACCATCTGTCGGCGCTGGTCGAAGCCGCCCGCGACGGCGGCCAGATCGACGAGGCGCATCACGACACCCTGCTGGCTGCGCTGGATGAATACATCCCCGAAGAAGAGGAAGACCTCACCTTCGAGCCGATGGGCCTTGGCGGCCCGGCGCCGATGATGGACCTCGGCGATCTCGGCGCCGCCCCGGCAGTGCCGCAGGAGGAGACCTACCGGATCCGCTTCCAGCCGCTGAAGGAAATGTACGGCACCGGAAACGAGCCGTTCTTCCTGTTCCAAGCGCTGAAGGACATGGGGGAGCTGACCGTCCAGTTGGACGAGAACGAGCTGCCCGGTTTCGACGCGATGGACATGGGCGAAAGCTATCTGGCCTGGGACCTAGTGCTGGTCACCAAGGAGCCGCGCTCGGTGGTCGAAGCGGTGTTCGAATTTGTCGAAGGCCTGTGCGAGCTGTCGATCGCAGGCGACGGCGATGCAGAGGCGGAAGCCAATGCGCTGGCCGCGCTCGATGCGATGTTCGCCGCGCCGCCCGCCGCTGAGGCTGCAGACGGGGACACCCCTGCCGCCCCTTTTGAAGCGCCGGTCCCCGCACCTGAACCCGAAGCCAAGCCGGCAGCCGCCGAGGAAAAGGCATCGGCCCCGAAAGCCGAGAGCGGCAAACAGGAGCAGCGCGGCGGTCCCAAGCCCACGCTCCGTGTCGAGCTTGAGCGGGTGGACCGGCTGATCAACGCAGTCGGGGAGCTTATCATCAACCATTCGATGCTGGCCCAGCAGATCGCCAATCTCAACGTGCCCGACACCCGGGACGTCGAGACCGAGCTGGAAGGCTTCAAGAACCTGGCGCGCGACATCCAGGAAGGCGTCATGGCCATCCGTGCGCAGCCGGTGAAGCCGCTGTTCCAGCGCATGGCGCGGATCGTCCGCGAGGCCTCTGCCGCCACTGGCAAGACCTGCAAGCTGGTCACCGAAGGCGAGAACACCGAGGTCGACAAGACGGTGATCGAACGGCTGTCCGACCCGCTGACGCACATCCTGCGCAACGCGGTCGACCACGGCGTCGAAAATCCCGATGACCGCGAGGCGGCTGGCAAGTCGAAAACCGGTGAAATCCGGCTGTCGGCATCGCACCGCTCCGGCAGTGTCTGCATCGAGATCAAGGACGACGGCGCCGGCGTGAACCGCCCGCGGGTCAAGCAGATCGCGATCGAAAAAGGGCTGATCCCGGAGAACGCAGAGCTGACCGACGGCGAAATCGACAACCTGCTGTTTGCACCGGGTTTCTCGACGGCCAAGGAGATTTCCAACCTGTCCGGCCGCGGCGTCGGCATGGATGTTGTCAAGAATGCGGTGACCGGCCTTGGCGGGCGCATCAACATCTCTTCCGCCCCGGGCAAGGGTTCCACCTTCACCATCATCCTGCCGCTGACCCTGGCGGTGATGGACGGCATGGTGGTGTCGGTGGCCGATCAGACCATGGTGGTGCCGATCACCTCGATCGTCGAAACCATGCGCGGCAGCGACGACATGATCAACAGCCTGGGCGCCGATGGTACCCTGCTGTCGATCCGCGGCAACTTCGTGCCGATCTGCGATGTCGCCGGCGCTTTGGGCCTCTACCGCGAAAGCGATCAGCAGGCCGGCGTCTACCTGCTGGTGGAAACCGAAACCGGCCAGCGCTGCGCGCTGGCAGTCGATGACATCCACGATCAGCGCCAGGTGGTGATCAAGAGCCTGGACGGCGTCTGCGGGGAAATCCCCGGCGTCGCCGCGGCCACCATCCTGGGCGACGGCAAGATTGCCATGATCCTGGACCCTGAAAGCATCATTGCGGCCTCGCCCACTGCGGCCGCCTTTGACACCGAGCGGAGAATGAGCAATGCAAGCTGAAGTGAAGCAATCTGATCAGGAAGTGAAACACGCTGAACACAGCGAGTTTGTCAGCTTCACTGTGGCCGGGCAGGCCTTCTGCCTGAAGATCACCCAGATCCGGGAGATCCGGCGCTGGTCGCCGGTGACCATCCTGCCGCATGCCCCGGCCGACGTTTTGGGGGTGATGAACCTGCGCGGCGCGGTGATCCCGATCTACGACCTCTCCGCCCGGTTCGGCCTGCAGCAGACCGAAGCCAGCGAGCGCAACGTGGTCATTGTCGTCTCGGTGCACGGCAAGCCGGTCGGCCTGCTGGCCGAGTCGGTCTCCGAGATCATCTCGATCAACCCGGACGACATCCAGGACACCCCGCCGGTGGATAGCCGCAACACGATGGAGTACATCCAGGGCATCATCTCGCATGATGACACCATGGTGCGCATCATCAACCTGGATGCGGTGATCTCAGCGCCGGAGCAGGTGATGCCGTGAGCGCAGAAGGAACCATCACTGCCCCGGCCGGCAGCTTCACGCTCAGCGACCAGGAATTCGAAGCGATTGCGCAGTTCGCGCACAAGCACTTCGGCCTGGCGATGGCGAAAAGCAAGAAGCCGCTGGTGTCGTCGCGCCTGGCCCGCAAGCTGCGCCAGCGCAACATCACCAATTTCAAGGACTACCTCGCCAGCCTGGACGGCCCCAATGCCGACCAGGAGCGCAGCGGGCTGCTGTCGCTGCTGACCACCAATGTGACCCATTTCTTCCGGGAGCCGCATCATTTCGAAACCCTGCGCAACGAGGTGCTGCCGCCGCTGGTGGAACAGGCCCGGCGCGGCGGCCGGGTGCGGCTGTGGTCGGCGGGCTGCTCCAACGGGCAGGAGCCCTATTCGATCGCGATGACGCTGCTGGATGTCTGTCCGGAAGCGGCCAAGCTGGACATCAAGATCCTGGGCACGGACATCGACCCGGTGGTGGTGCGCCATGCCCAGGCGGCCAAATACCCCGAGGACGAGCTGGCCCAGATCGATGCGAAATACAGCAAGCTGGTGCCCAAGCGCGATCCGGACGGGCGGCTGCCGGAGAGCCTGCGCCAGCTGATCACCTTCGGGGTGCTGAACCTGATCGAACCGTTCCCGTTCCGGGGCAAATTCGATGCGATCTTCTGCCGGAATGTCGCAATCTATTTCGACAACCCGACCCAGCAGAAAGTCTGGAGCGCCTTCCAGAATGCCCTGAACCCGGGCGGCACCCTCTTCATCGGTCACTCCGAGCGCATGTCTGGCCCGGCTGCGCAGCACCTGAAGACGGCCGGGATCACCACTTATGTCAACTCACCCGCTGGCAGGTAACCCTGTCCACGGCTGCAAGCAGAGCAGAAGGAAACAAAAATGAGCTTGAAAGACTCTCTCCGCGTCATGGTTGTCGATGACATGTCGACGAGCCGGGGGATCATCACACAAAGCCTGGATGAGATCGGCATCAAGAACTACATGGTCGAAAACGCCGGCCAGTCCGCCTACCAGAAGCTGACCCAGACCCCGGTGCACCTGGTGCTGTCGGACTACAACATGCCGGGCATGGACGGGCTGGGACTGCTGAAGGCGCTGCGCAGCCACCAGGTGACGCAGCGCGTCGGCTTCATCCTGGTCACCGGCAAGCCGACACCGGAAATCATCCAGGTGGGCAAGCAGCTTGGCCTGAACAACATCATCCGCAAGCCGTTCACGGTGGCAACCATGAAGCAGGCCATCGAACAGGTCGTCGGGCGGCTCTGATCATGGAACGTCCCGACAAAGCCCTGGGCGAACTGTGCGCCGCATCGGCCTGGGAAATGGAGCAGCTGCGCAGCCAGATGCAAGCGCTGGAGGACGTCGTCCTGGATGTGCTGGAGCGGGGCACCGCCCCGACCAGCCAGGAGCTGCGATCGCTGCAGGACTTCGACCTGGTGATCCAGACCCTGTCGGGGCTCTCCGGGTTCTACCGGCGGGTTCAGGCCCAGGTTGACGAGGCCGGCCCCGCGGACCTGCCGGCCGCTGCGGCCGGGGTCACTCTGGAAAAGCTGCGCGACCGGCTGCGTTCGGCCAGCAGCATGGCCAGCACCTGATATCACAAGGCTCCGCCCCTTCGGGGGCGGGGCCCTGCTGCGCCGCGGGCGCGGCGAATTTCCTTTTTCTTTGACGCCGCGGCGGATTACATTGGGTCCAGCAGAAACTGCCACCCCGGGTATCCGCATGTCTTTTCTTTTCAAACCCTTGATTTTCACAACCTGCCTTCTGCTTGCGGCAGGGGCGCAGGCTGCCAGCGACCGCATTGCTCTGGTTATCGGGGTGGCGGAATACCAGCACCTGCCGCCACTGGAGAATACCCGCAACGATGCGGTTGCGATGGCGGACACGCTGGAAGGGATCGGCTTCGACGTCAGCCTGGCGCTGGATCCGGGCACCTCTGAAATGGAACAGCTGCTGGATGATTTCGCCTTCCGCTCCGAGGTCGCCGATCTGGCGCTGGTCTATTTCGCCGGCCACGGGATCGAGGTGCAGGGCGAGAATTTCCTGATCCCCGCTGACGCCAAAGTGGCCAGCAACCGCGATGTGCAGCGCCAGTCGCTGTCGCTGAAACAGCTGCTGGATGCGGTGGACCGGGCCCGCAAGATGCGGATCGTGATCCTCGACAGCTGCCGCGACAACCCGCTGGGCGACTCTATTGCCCTTGATCAGAGCAGCGGCCAGACCGCCGATACCGGGCAAGCAACCCGCGGCGGCGGCGGCATGGCGCCTGCCGATCCGGACCGCGGCACTCTTGTGGCCTTTGCCGCCAAGGACGGCCAGGTGGCGCTGGACGGCAGCGGCAGCAACTCGCCCTATGCCACCGCGCTGATGGAGAAAATGGTGCAGCCGGGTTTGGAGATCAGCCTGATGTTCCGCCAGGTGCGCGACCAGGTGCTGCAGAGCACCGCCAACCTGCAGGAGCCGCATACTTACGGCTCGCTGACCGGCGTGCCGTTCTATCTGGCCGGCCCCGGCGAGAATGACGCCCCGGTGGCGGTTGCCGATGCCTCTGCTGCATGGGCAGCGCTAAAGCCCGACCAGGAGGAGCAGCTGCTGGCACTGGCCGAACTGGGCGACACCCGCTCGATGCTGGGTCTTGCCTATATCCGCTTGAACCCGAATGAAGGCCGGTTCGACCCCAAGGCGGCAGTGGATTTCCTGCAGCGGGCCGCCGATGCGGGCTCGCCCGAGGCCCAGTTCGAGCTGGCCAAGCTGTATGAGCGCGGCACCGGCGTGGAAGTCGATCAGCCCAGGGCGCTGGAACTGTACCAGGCCGCCGCGGCCCAGGATTTTGCCGATGCAATCAACGATCTCGGTTTCCTGCACTATCAGGGCGGGCTGGGCCTGCCTTCCAACCCGAAAAAGGCGCTGACCTTCTTTGAGCGGGCTGCCGACCTGCGTCATCCGCAGGCGCAGTTCAATTTTGCAGCGCTGATCGACGATGGTCTGATACCGTCGAAAGGTCCTGCAGATTCAGCGCATTACCTTTACGCAGCGCTGCGCAGCGGGAGTTCCGACGTGCTGAACCTGCTCAGCGAACGGCCGAAGATGTTCACGCCCGAAACTCGTCGCGCCTTGCAGCAGAAGCTGAAGGAGAACAACTTTTACGCCGGCGCGATTGACGGGGATTTCGGCCCAGGAACCCAGCGCGGAATCCGCCAAGCCTATGGACTGGAGGGATAACCGGGCTACTTCAAGCCGATGTTACATCGTGCTTTGTTCCTCGTCCTGCTCACCTGTTTCCTGAACACACCCTTGGATAGCCAAGCCGCCGGCGGCTATGGCGGAGGAGGCGGCGCTGGTGATGGCGGCGGTGACGGCGGCGGTGACGGCGGCGGCGACGGCGGCGGCGATGGCGGCGGTGACGGCGGCGGCGATGGCGGCGGTGACGGCGGCGGCGATGGCGGCGGCGATGGCGGCGGTGATGGCGGCGGCGGCGATGGCGGCGGTGACGGCGGCGATGGCGGCGGTGATGGCGGCGGCGGCGATGGCGGCGGTGACGGCGGCGATGGCGGCGGCGATGGCGGCGGTGACGGCGGCGGCGGCGATGGCGGCGGTGACGGCGGCGGCGGTGACGGCGGCGGCGGTGACGGCGGCGGTGACGGCGGCGGTGACGGCGGCGCTAGCGGAGTCGGCTCACGCGGTGGCAGCGGCGGTAATGGCGGCAATGGCGGCCGCGATGGCGGCGGTGAAGGCGAAGGCAGTACCTTCGGAGGTTCCACTGGCAGCGGACGGCACTTTATTGACCGCGTCCGGTCAGCCGATGAAGTGGTGGACCGCGTCGCTGGGTTCCAGGACCTGTGCGGCATCGTGGGCCCCTATCTGATCGACTGCCTGGCGGAACGCTTTGAAGCCTTGGAGAAAGACCTGGCAGGCCTGCCCGGGCATGAGCCCCTGCGCGCAATCCTGCAGGAGACAGCCCGGGATCTGCGGCAGATCGCGCGGGAGAACCGCGACCCGTCGCGGCCGCGAGGCAAGGCACGGTCCCTGAACAGCACAGACCGGTCACACCGTCCGATTGTGGCGGTGGCACCGGAACGGCAGGCAACCGCGGTTGCCCAGGCGCTGGCCGTGCTGGAAGAAACCCAGACCAAACTGCTGCGTTCGGCTGAAAGCTCGCCCACCAGGTCGGTGGTGCGCTACCAGCGGATTGCGGCGGCAATCGACTCCAGCAAGGTCTTGCTGCGGTCGGCCTGACCGCAGGCTGCAAAGCGGCTTACAGAAGCCCGTTCGCCAGCCATTCATCCAGCTGGCGGCGGCTGATTTCAAAATGCATGCTGTCCTCGCGCCGGAACCCGGCGCCCCAGACCCAGCCCTGATCGTAGAAGAAATCAGCCATGATGGTGAGGCCCAGCTGGGTCTTGCCGTCGGTGAAATTGTCCAGCTTGCCGTCGATGTTGAGATCCACCGCCAGGCCATAGCTGTGGGTGGACAGCGAATTTGCGGTGCCGCGAATCCGGCGCACACATAGCGCACCCGCTGTATTGATGCGGGCGTAAAGGTCCGGATCAGCCTGGCGGATGTTCTCGAACACCACTTTCAGGCTTTCGATCGCCGGGCGCAGCATGCTGACCCGGATCGGCCCGACCTGTTCTGTCACCAGCTTGTCCTTCAGCTCCGGGTTGGTCATCGGCTGGCAGGTGTCGTTCAGATCTTCCCGCGGGCGGCCCAGTTTCTCGGTCAGATAAGAGCCGCCGGTCACCCGCAGGCCCCGGTTCACGTTCAGCCGGTCGGCAATCAGCACCACCTGGGCATAGTCCAGGTCGGCGCCGCCGGTCTGGTTCCAGATCGCGGCCTCGCCGGCCGCATCATCAGTGAAAGGGCCGCCGGCGCCTGCCCCTCCCGCGGGCAGGCTGGCGACTTCGTTCTGCAAATCCGTCATCCTGGCCTGCAGATCCTCGACCTGCTGGCGCAGCATCTCGATCTCGATCCGGGCAGTAGAATCCACCCCGCCGGCCCCCTGGTAGTCCTCTTCGCTCAGCAGCCAGCTGAGCCCGAACCAGATGGCCGGGGCCAGCACCAGGCCAATGGCGATAATCACAGCTGGCAGAACCCGCATCTTTCCTCCCATCCGGTTTCGCGCCTATTTTCAAACTTTCACCTGCCGCCAGTAAAGCCCCTGTTTACAACTTGCCGGAAACACCGTGTTTTTTTCCCGGGCTGGCCGCCGCCCGCCATTGGCAGGCTGCAGGTGCTGGTATAAACTGCCCGCAATGTTGAAACGGTAGGGGAGGGCGCCGAGCATGATCCGCCTGAAAGGAATTTTTGCAAGTGTTCTGGGGGCCGGGCTGATTTTCGCTCCATTGGCGCAGGCGCAGTCGAACAGCGGCGAACTTTCGGTCGAGGAAATCACCGAAGCCTTCAAGAAGCAGAAAACCCGCGGCCTGGTGATCGTGCCCAGCAGCGCGGGCGCGGCTGAGAACACGGCAGAGGAAACCGCGACCGTTGCCGCCGCGGCGGAGGAATACAATCCAGTCGACCGCCAGACCCAGATCAACGTCCAGATCTCCTTTGATTTCGACAGCGCTGCCCTGCGCGCGGACCAGGAACCGAAGCTGGCCAACATGTGCGCATCGATGAAAGCGCTTGACGGCACCGTGTTCCAGATCATCGGCCACACCGACAGCTCCGGTTCGGCGGCTTACAACGAGCGCCTGTCGCTGCTGCGCGCGCAGGAAGTGCGCCGCCACCTGATCAGCTCCTGCGGCGTGCCCGAGGATATGCTCAAGGCCATCGGCATGGGCGAAACTGCACCCTTCAATCAGGAAAACACCCGTGCCGATGAAAATCGGCGCGTCGAATTCCAGGCTCTGGGCTGACAACAGCCCAGGCCCGCGCCGGATCCAAGGCCAGGGAGACCTCCATGCTTGAATCGCGCCCTGGCGACTTGTTCCAGCCGGGTGACCTGCTCAACAACACCTACAGGATCGAATGCCTGCTGGGCCGCGGCGGCACCTCCGACGTCTACAAGGCGCGCTCGGAAATTTCCGGCAACCTTGTGGCCCTGAAAGTGCTGAAGCAGGAGCTCGCCGCCAACGAGGATTTCACCGTCCTGATGGCGCGCGAGGAAAACATCCGCGAAATCCGCCATGCCGCCGTGGTGCGCTACTCGGAGAACCACCGCACGCCCGACGGCCATATCTATCTGCTGATGGACTATGTCGACGGCCCCGGCCTCGACAAGCGCCTGAAACAGGGGCCGATGGCGGCCGAGGATCTGCTGGTGATCTGCCGCCGCGTGGCCGAAGGGCTGCAGGCGGCCCATGCCCGCAATATCGTCCACCGCGATCTCAGCCCCGACAACATCATCCTGCGCGGCGGCGATCCGGCAGAGGCGGTGATCATCGACTTCGGCATTGCCAAGGACACCAACCCGGGCGCCCAGACCATTGTCGGCAATGAATTCGCCGGCAAGTACTCCTATGCCGCGCCGGAGCAGATGAGCGGCGACACCGATGCCCGCTCCGACATCTATTCGCTGGGGGCATTGCTGCTGGCCAACTTTCGCGGTGCAGCGCCCAAGCTTGGGGCCAACCCGATGGAAGTGGTTGAAAACAAGCAGAAACCAGTGGACACTAGCGGAGTGCCGGAACCGCTCAAGACCCTGATCGACCGGATGTGCGCACCGGATCCGGCCGACCGGTTCCAGAGCGCGGGCGAGGTCCTGGCGTTCCTCGACAATCCCGACGGCGGCAGCCAGCGGGAGGTGCCGGATGCCCCGGCCGAAGACGCAACCATCATCGTGCCGAAGACCAGCAAACCCGCACCGCCGCCGCCGCCCGCCTCGAAACCGGCGCCGGAAAAGCCGAAAAAAGGCGGCGGGCTCTGGGCGGCGCTGGCGGTTCTGCTGCTGCTTGGCGGCGGCGGGGCCGGTGCCTATTTCGGCGGCTTCCTCGACAGTTTCCTCGGACCCAGCTACCCAGAGGTCCGCCCCTATTCGCTGATTGCCGAAAAACAGCCAGACGGCCCGGTGCAGATCGTCGGCAACGTGCCGTCCGAAACGGTGCGCGACGGGCTGCTGGCGCTGTCGCAAGACGCCGACCTGACACTGGCCTCCGGCGCCATCGCAGAGACCTGGGGGGCCGATGTGCTGGACACCGTGCAGCCGCTGGAGGGTCTCCGCGAATGGCGCCTGGTCATCAGCAACAACAAGGCCCGGCTCAGCGGCAGCACCGATGACCCCAATGTCGCGGAAATGCTCAACGAGAGGTTCCGCAACGGCCTGCCCGGCGCCCTGGAAGGCATGGCCGAGATCCGGTTCGAATTACCGATGCTGCCGGTGGCAGAGGTCAAGGCGATCATGGAGTCCTTTGCCGACTGCGGCCCGCTGGTGCGGCAGGGCAACGGCCATTTCGAGGGTTACGGCCCCAGTGATCCGATCCTGATCAGCGGCCGGGTCGCCAGCACCGCCACCCGGCTCGAGCTGTTCGATGCGCTGCGCGCGCTGGCTCATGAACGGCAGGTGGTACTGGATGTCGAGGTGCTGAACGACGCGCTATGCGTGGTGGAACAGCACCTGCCCAAGGCCCCCTCCGGCGGTGCCGAGGTAGAGTTTGCGGTCGGCGGCGATACCGAGGAGCCGAACCCCTCGGGCCGCTTCTTTGTCGGCGAAAACCCGGTGATCGACGTGGTGCTGCCGGATGACGTGACAGACGGCTACCTGACCGTCTCGATCCTCGATGTCTCCGGCAACGTGTTCCACCTGCTGCCCAATATCTCGCGCGGGGACAACGCGGTTGCCAGCCTGCGCGGCGGCACCGAGGGGGAGGTTCCGGTACGGGTCGCCTACAGCCTGGAGGAATCCGCGGCCAATGGCGGCATCGCGTTCAAGGTCGATGACAGCACGCTGGGCAAAAGCAAGGTTCTGGTGCTGCATTCGGCAGAGCCGCTGTTTGACGGCATGCGGCCGACGTCGGAAAGCGCAGTGGGGTTCGCCGAAGCCCTGAAAGCCAGTTACGAGGCGGATTCCAGCCGCATCCGTTCCCTCGACAGCCGTATCCTGGTCACTGCCAAGCCCTGACCCGGAGCATCGGAGGTTTGCGGGAATTCCGGCCCGGGAAACATCTGTCCTCCGGAGCCCCTTCTTTGGCCGGGACACGGTCCCGCTACAGCACGTCCACCACGATAACGGTGATGTTGTCCGCCCCGCCGCCGGTCAGGGCGAGCTGGATCAGCCGGTCCCCCACGGTTTCCAGCGGCGTGCTGCCCAGCACGTCCTCGAGGATCTGGAAGGTGGCGTATTTGGTCAGCCCGTCAGAGCAGACCAGGAACCGGTCGCCGGGTTCGGTGCTGCCGCGGATCTTGTCGATCTCCAGCTCCTCCCCTACCCCGACCGCGCGGGTGATGGCATTGGAATGCGGGTGCTGCTCTGCCTCGTCCCAGGTCATCTTGCCGGCCAGAACATATTCCGCCACCGCGGAGTGATCCTCGGTCAGCATCTCGATATGGCCATCGCGCAGCCGGTAGATGCGGCTGTCGCCGGCCCAGAGGCCGACAAAATGCTGGTTCGCCATGATCAGCGCCGCAACGGTTGAGCCGATGGTGCCGCCGCCGCGCGCCTCGGCCTCAGCCCGGATCGCCTTGTGGGCATTCTGGATCGCCTCGCGCAGACCGTGCATCCGCGCCGCGGGATCCAGGCCCAGCGGGATCATCGCCACCGCATCGGCGATCAGCCGGCTGGCGAAATCGCCTGCATCATGGCCGCCCATGCCATCGGCAACCAGCCAGATGTCGTGCTCCGGCAGCGCCAGCACCGCGTCCTCGTTGACCTTGCGTTTCAATCCCACATGGGTCTTTGCGACGTAGCGGTATTTGCGCAGCTGGTTCATCCCGCCACCTCAGCGCCGGTCCAGACCGGCGCCCCCAGATCGAACAGCGCCAGCGCTGCAGCCCCCGCCGGCAGGCCCTTGCAGGCCAGCGTCCGCGGCCCGCCATCCAGCAGCGCCGTCCACAGGCTGCAGCCGGACAGCCGCGGGTTCAGCTGTCCTTCCGCCCCTGCTGCACCCAGCCGCTCGGAACCCTGCGGCCCGGCCAGCACCACTTCCATGGCATCGGCCAAAGGTGCCGCGGCCACTGCCGCATCGGGCACCGGAATGGCTGCAAGCCGTTCTGCCAGGCTGTCCTTGGTCATCGTGTCCTCCAATGCATCCAGTGCCAGGTCCTCCAGCCGCTCAAACACCCGTTCCGCGCCCAGATGGCCCAGCCCCGCCGGGTCCGTCCCGGGCAGCGCCGCCATCAGCGTCAGCGGAAACCGCCGCCCCACCCGGTCGACCGAGGGCATCATCACCCCCGCGGTTCTGGCAGCCCCGGCAAGGCCCGCAGGCAGGGTGAACCGCCAGATCGGCGCGGTCATGTAATGCGCGTCGAATCCGAACCCATAGGCGGTCCTGCCGTCGAGCAGAACCCGCTGCAGCCAGGCGTCCCAGACCCGCACAAACCCGCCCGGCGTGTTCAGCCGGAAGAAATCCCCGGCCGAAGGCATCTTGCCGAATGCGCCGAACCCCGCCATCACATCGACTTCGGGCAGCTGAACTTTGCCATCGCCGGCAGGGCGAAGGGATTGATGACCGACCCGGACTGCAACTCGAACAGCGCCAGCCGGCCGCCGACCCGGAAATTCACCCGCCGCCGGTCGGAGACATTGGTGCGCCGCACCTCTGCCGCATCCAGCAGCCGGAACCAGGCCCAGGGCCCGTCCCGCGACAGCACGTTCTCAGCATCGCGCTTTTGCGGCAGCAGGGTCAGCCGCGCCAGCCCGACCGAGCCGGGCCAGGTCACAGCCACCGGCGTCGGCGCGCCGGAACGGTGATTATAGGCCACCTTGGTGCCGTCGATCTCCAAAAGCACTTCCTTGGCCTTGGGGTCCAGCGCATTGACGGTGATCTGGAAGCTCACCGCCGGCTGCGCGCCGCCCGCAAAGAAAGCCTCCTTGATCTCTGACGCATATTGCATCTGCTGCAGCACCGCAGGGCTGATCCCCAGATCCACGTCGTTGACCCGTTTCCAGGTCCAGGGGCGGCTGCGGGTATCGACATATTTCAGCAGATGCTCATTGAAGAAGCTGTCGATCATGCCGTCGGGCGAAAACAGCTTGGCAAAATCCGCCATCGCAACGTCGGCGCGCGCCGAGCGGTTGAACGGGTACCGGTTCGCCAGCGCCTTTTCGCAGAACGGCAGCACCGCCGATTGCCAGCGCGCATTGATCGAGGCCCGGGTACCCTCAGACGTGATGCCCGACGAACCCGCAGAAATCTGCGTCGCCCAGCGGGGCAGCGGCCCGCCCATCCGGCTGGCGGTCTGCTGGAACTGCAGCAGCGCCTGGCCGCTTTGGCCGCCGGTTGCCACGCCGGAGAAGGACATCTTGTTCAGCTCCTGATAGACCAGCTGCAACTGCCCCATCAGATCGTCCAGCTGCGACGGCTGGCCTTCGGGCCGGTTCACCAGATCATAAAGCCACTGGAACCGCTCCTGCACATAGGCTCCCGGCGGCTTGGCGGCCTGCCCCGGCGCATTGGCGGCGGAATTGACCAGCGCCTCCAGCAGGATCTGGCCCTGAATGGACAGGTTTGACCGCGACTCGATCGCCGCGACCTGCTGCGCGCCCTCTGCCAGTGAGCCGGAGTCCAGCACCGACTTGTCCTCGTTCAGCCGGGTCTCATTGCTGACCTCGGTCAGGATGTTGACGATGGGCGAGGTCGGCCCGGACAGCACATTGGTCACTTCCACCGCGTGCGAGAGCGATTCCAGCGGGATGATGTCGATATCCCCCAGCAACTGGTCATAGCGGCTGATGTAGTCATTGTAATAGAGGTCCAGCACATCGCGGCTGAGCTTCAAGAGCACCGCCTGGTTCTGGGCCGCCTCGTTCTGCTCGCCCAGCACCCAGGCCTCGCGGTGGACCCGTTCGGCGACGCTGACCGCCTCCGGCAGGAACACGTTGTGGAAGCCGTCATAGGTGAAGATGCCCTCGATCCCGTCGTTCAGCTGCTTGCCGGAGCTGCGCACCAGCACCCGCCTGACCGAGGGGCCGCCAACGTCGGTGATCCGCCATTTCGGCAGCGCCGTGGCCTGCTGCGAGTTCAGGATGCCGTTATAGACCCGCTGCGCCAGCGGCATTTCCGACAGGATATTCTGTGCCTGGGCGATCAGCGGGCCGTTGAGGGCGATTTCCTCCATCGGCTGCGACAGCAGCGCGGTCAGGTGGTCCATCAAATCAGCGCGCAGCTGATTGCGGGCAATGCCGGGATAGGCAATGTTTTCCCAGTCGAGCCGCATCCATTCCTTGACCAGATCCTGGTTCATAGGCCCCTGCAGACCCAGCATCAGATAGATCTTCAGCGCCTCATACAGCGTATCGGGGTTGTTGATATTGCCCTCGATCTGCTGCTCCAGCCGCACCAGCAGCCGCGGCAGCAGGCGCCGGTTCAGCGCGCCGCGGTAGGTCTGCGCCGCCTGGGTGCCGATCACCTCGCCCTGGTACAGGCCATAGGTCATCGCCCGGTCCGGATCCGGGTCGGACAGCACCGGATTGCCCGGCATGTCGCGCAGGTTGTTCAGCGCCGCGGCCACCGGAACCAGATCGGTATCGCCGACCGGGCTCGGCGGCAGCTGCGCCGCCGCCGCCTGGTAGGCCGCGACCTGCCCGTCCGCCTGGGCGATCAGGTCGGTGTTCTTGAAGTAAGACCGCACCCACAGCGTGCCCATCGCAATGGCCACCAGCACGGTGGCCGCAATCGCAATCCGCCGGGTCCAGCGGTAGCGGCGCTCGACCTTGTCGTCAGCCGACACCAGTCCGGCCTCGGGGAACATCACGCCTTCGAACAGCCGGGTCAGGAAGAAGCTGCGCCCGGTGCCCTGCCCCGAGCCGATCGCCTGGCGCCCGATGCCGAAGGTCTGCGCCATGCCCAGCATCAGCCGGTCGATCGGCGTGCCTTCCTGGGTGCCGGAGGTAAAATAGACACCGCGCAGCATCTGGCGCTGCTCATAGCGGTTGTCCTGGAACACCTCCATCAGGAACTCGCGCGCCACCGCGCGCATCGAGGCCACCTGCGCCGGGAAGCCCGCGATCAGCGCCCGGCGCTGATGGTCGGTCTCGGTCTGCATCTTCTCCAGAAGCTGCGCGTTGAGCTGCCCCAGCAGCAGGCCGAACTCCTCGTCAAACCCGGCAATCGGCGGCTGCTCCTTCTTGCCCTTGGGCAGCGGCAGGGTGAAGCCCCAGACCTGTTCGCGGTCCTCCTTGCCCAAGGCGTCGTGGAACTCCTGGAAGCCGGCAATCAGGTCCGCCTTGGTGAACAGCACATAGACCGGGAAGCGCACACCCAGCTTCTCGCGCAGTTCCGCCAGGCGGCGGCGCACGGCGGCAGCGTGGCTTTTCTGGGTGATCTCGTCCTGCAAGCTGAGGTCCGACAGCGAGATCGCAATGATCGCGCCGTTGATCGGCTGCCGCTTGCGGTACTTCTTCAACAGGCCCAGGAACCCCAGCCAGGCAGCATTGTCGGCCTCGGCATCGCTCTCCTGCGTGGTGTAGCGCCCGGCGGTGTCGATCAGCACTGCGTCATTGGTGAACCACCAGTCGCAGTTGCGGGTGCCGCCGACACCGCCAATCGCCGCCTTGCCCATCTTCTCGGCCAGCGGAAACTGCAGGCCGGAGTTCACGATCGCGGTGGTCTTACCGGCGCCGGGCGGGCCGATCATGATGTACCACGGCAGGTCGTTCAGGTGGCGCCGCCCGCCCTTGGACTTGCGCAGCTCCTTCATCGCGTCCTTGAACTTGCCGCGCAGCTCGCCGATTTCCTCCGACAGCACGTCATCTTCCGAGGTGTCGACGGTTTCCGCCATCTCCTCGGTCATCTCCTTGTCCTTGCGGCGGCGCCGCCAGAAGATGATGCCGATGGTGATGAAATACAGCAGGAAGATCACCCCGATGGTGATCAGCCGCGCCATCACGCCGTCGAACGGGCGCCAGTCATCGCTGCCGATGAAGGGCGCGAAAAACCACACGCAGGCCGACAGCACCGCCGCCAGGATCAGCAGAACGGTGTAGATCGACCGGAACAGGGGAATGATATAACGGCGGATCATCCTTCAACCTCCTGAACCAGCAGGATTTCGATTCTGCGGTTCTTGGCCCGCCCGGCGCGGGTGCTGTTGTCTGCAATCGGTTCTTTATCGGCGCGGCCCTCGGCCGACAGCCGGTCCGGATCGGTCATCACCCTGGCCATACCGGCCATCACCGATTTCGCCCGCGCCAGCGACAGCGCCATGTTCGAGGGGAAGCGGGAGGAGCGGATCGGCACGTTGTCGGAATGCCCTGCCACGATGATCTTGCCCTTTTCGTCATTCAGCGCCTCGGCCACCCGGTTCACCGGGTTGCGGAACGCCTTGCTCAGCTGGTCAGAGCCGGAGCCGAACATGCCGGAGCCGGCCAGCCGGATGATCAGCGTATTGCCCTTCTGGAAGACCTGCACGATGCCTTCCTTGATTTCCGGCTCCAGGAAGCCCGCAACCTTGGCAACCTGCTCCTCGGTGGTCGGCGCCAGCGGCGGCGGCGGCGGTGGCGGCGCGCGCCGTTCCAGCTCCGGCTTGGGGCCGGAATCCACAATGGTCAGCTGCCCGACCACATTTTCGGTCTGGTTCGACAGCATCCAGTTGAGGCCGAGGAACTGCAGTGCCAGAATGGCGCAGGTGGCGGCCATGGTGATCCACACCAGCCGCCAGACCGACAGCGCCTTGAACGGTTTGACGATGCCTTCCCAATGCGGCGACAGATCGCGCTCGACGGGGCCGCGCTGGTTGCGGATGATCCGGGCCAGCGCGCCGCGGATCTGCAAATGCTTCTCGGAACCGCCCTGCTCAACCCGCAGGCGGCCCTCGAACCCCAGCGACAGGCACATATAGAGGAACTCGAGCATGTCGATATTGTTGCCCGGCTCTTTCTCCAGCCGCGCCAGGAGGTCATAGAAGCGGTCGCCGCCCACCACCTCGCGGTGGAAGGTCGCCACCATCGACTGCAGCCCCCAGGAGGACTGCCCGCCCCAGGGCGTGTTCAGCACCACATCGTCCAGCGTCGCGCACAGCGCATAGCGCGCAACCTTCACCGTCTGCGCGGCAATGCCAGCCTGCAGGGCGCGGTTTTCAAACGCGCGCACCTCGGCCACCACATTCTTGCGCAGCCCGTCCGGGTCCATGTGCTGCGCCCGGTTGCGGATGCGGGAAATCAGCGCAAACAGGGTCGAGGCGCAGGCCGTCAGCTGGTTCATCCCCGTCAGCGCCATTTTCGGCGCCTTGGCGCCGCCGGCCGCGGCCTGCGGTTTCGGCGCTGCCGCCTGCGGCACCCCATAGGCATCCAGATCCGGCTCCGCCGGCTGTTCCGGCACCGGCTGGGCCTGCTGCGGCACCTCCGGCTGCTGCATCGGCGTGGCCGTGCGCCGCCCGCCCGGGTTCGGCTTGATCACCGTCTTGTCGGTATCCCCGGGTTCAGCAAAGGGATCGTCATAATCAGCCATCTCAGCGCCTTCCCTTATGCATTACGGATCGCCCAAAGCTCCATCTTGAGCCCCGGATACTGGCCCGACACATGCACCGCGATGCCGCCCGAAGTGGTCATCTTGCGCCAATAGGGGCTGTCCGCATCCATCTCGAAATAGACCACGCCGGAGTGATAGGGAATCTGCCGCGGCGCCACCGGCAAGGGGCGCAGGGTGATCCCCGGCAGGGCCGAGTTCACCAGCTGGCGGATTTCCTCCACCGGGCCGATCTTGGCCTGGCCGGAGAAATGCTTGCGCACGTCCTCGGCCGGGATGTCGGCGCTGACCGCCAGCACAAAGCCCGCGTTGCCCAGCAGTTTGCGGTCGGCGATGACCCCGACCGAGATGCCGTATTTGCGCGCCTCCAGCTTGATCGGAATTGCGGTCTGCTCCAGCACCGAGCTCAGATACTGCCGCAGCACCCGGATCACCGGCGCAAAGCAGGCCACCAGGTTGTCATGGGTATAGGGCGGAAATTCCGGCGCCTGCTTTTCGGTCGACATGAACACCGACAGCTCCCCCGCCAGGCCGGCGCAGGCGGTGAACAGCCGTTCGGGGTGCAGGTTCTCGATGTTGCGCAGGTGGCGCACCTGCGGCAGCAGCCGGTTCACCACCGCCAGCAGCATGAAGTCCGACACATCCGCCACCCCGCGGGCGCCGCCCGCTTCCGACAGGCGGCCCGCCAGCGCCTCCATCCGGTGCGCCAACAGCCCCTCCAGCTCCCGCAGGAAACCGCTCAGCGCCGGTGCCGCCCGCACATCCAGGCAGGACGGGATAAAGGCCTGGTCCAGCACGATCTCCTTGTCCGGGCGCACCTCGATGATGCGCGCCACCGGGATCGCCAGCAGGTCGGCCAGATCATCCACCTCCAGCGCGAACTGCAGGCGCATCTTGCCCACGTCCAGCTCCACCGGCTTGCGCTCGGTGGAGGTCACGTCGGTCACTTCCACCTTGTCCGGGCGCAGCCGGCTGGCAGAGCGTTCGGCGCCGCTCAGGTCGACTTCGGTGGCGCCCTGGCGGCGCTGCGGCACGGTCAGATAGACGATGCAGTCCTTGACGGTGGTCGGCACTTCCATCGCGGGCGGATGCGGGTCTGCCATCGGCACCCGGAACACGGTGCCGTCATGGGTCAGCCCCTCGCAGGACTTGACCGCGAACTGGCCGATTTTCAGCGCCTCATGGTCGATCTCCAGCCCGTTCACGCCCCAGGCATAGGGGTTGAGCCGCCGCGCCAGGCCGCTGACCAGCGCCTCGTTGTAGCGGTCGGACTGCTGGAAATGGTGCGGCTGCAGAAACAGCCCCTCCGTCCAAAGTACCTTGCTGTCCCAGGACACCGGGATCTCCTCTTACTTGCGGGCACGCGCCCGGGGCGCGGTGCCGGTCATTCCTTCAGCCTGTCCAGCTGGTCTTTGTAGGCCCGCGCAAATTCGCGGCTGAACAGGTCGTGAAAATCATTCTCAGCCTGGTCGGAAATCTCCGCATAGAGCTGTTCATAAACATCCCAGTACCGCGCCTTCTTGCCGCGCAAGAGGCCGGTGAAGCCGCCCTTGTCCTCGATCTGCGCCTCCAGCGCCTTGGGGTCGAGCCGCTTGAGCACGCCCTTCAGCGCCGCCTCCATGCCGGTGACCATCGCCACCTCATGCGCCTTGATGTCCCGCAGCGCCTCCTCGGCAGCGGTTTCCGGGCTGAGGTAGCCGCGGGTGGCCGGGCGCACCATCGCCTCCACCGCCTGTTCCGGGGTGATCGAGAATTTCAGCGGGTTGTTCCCGCCGGCGGAAATCATCGTCTGCTCGATGCGGAACTCCGACTTGATCGAGGTCCGCGTCATCAGGATTTCGCGCAGACCCGTGACCAGCGTCTTCATCACCCGGCCCATCCGCGCCATGGTGCTGGCGTGCTCTGCCGGATCAATGCTGAGCTCCGCACCAACCCCATTGAGGAAGGCGGCAACAGCCTCCTGCGCCTCTTGCGAGGGCGCGGCTGCCGGCGCCACTGTCTTCTCTCCGGTATCCTGCTGCGGCGGGATTTCCTGAGGCGGCGGCGGCGGGGCCTCTTGCGGCGGCGCCACCGGCGGCACCTCCGTCGGCGGCTGCGGCATCTCGCGCGGCGGCGTGGCAGGCTGCGGGTCGGGCTGGGGCACCGGGACTTCAGGCTCGCCGATGCCCGACAGGAACTCATCGTCCCAGTCGTCCGGGATCATGTTCGGCTGGGACGCAGGTGCGGCAAACCCGTCCGAGGCGGTCGGGTTGTGGTTGGGCAGGCTTGCCCCCTCGCCTTCGCGCCCGTCGCTGGCCTTCTGGAAGAACGGATCCTCCTCCTCGCCCAGCGGCGGCAGCAGCTCGTCGATCGGGTCCACCGGGTTGAACTGCGCAGGGCCTTTCGGCCCCTCGCCCAGGAGATCATCGAGAAAATCGCCGCCCGGCCCGGCATCCTCCAGCAGCTGCAAAGGGTCGGGCGCATTGGCGGCATTGCCGTGCGAGGCCGGCGCCTGCGCCGCAGGCGCCGCGATCATGCCGCCCACATCGGCCAAGTCGTCACGGATTTCCACCACCAGCTCGTAATTGCCGACACACAGCACGTCGCCGTTGTTCAGCGGCGTCGGGGTGCGGCCCAGCGGGATCTTGGAATAGTTCAGAAAGGTGCCGTTGGAGCTGAGATCGACCACCACTACATTGCCGTTGTGATCCTCGATCACACAGTGATTGCGCGACAGCATCTGGTCCGGGTCCGGCAGCACCAGGTCATTGCTGGCGCCGCGCCCCACGGTGAGGCTTGGCCCCCGCATCGGAACAGGGGCCGCATCGCCGGGCATCGCGCCCGAGCTCTGGAATTTCAGTGTCACTCCCATGCTGGGCTTATCCTCCCACCAGCACAGTGAATTCCCCTTTGACGACCATGCCGCCGCAGGCGGTGTTGTCCAGGATCCGCGCGGCCGGCAGGTTGCTGATCAGCACCGTTGCCGAACCCTTGATGATCGGGTGCGGCGCGGGCGCCGCGGTGCACATGTCGGTCAGCCGCGCGGCCGGCAGCTTGCCCACCAGCACGGTCACCGCGCAGGGCGGCAGGATCGGCGTCGGCACCGGCAGCACCGGCGGCGGCGGGGTGGAGGGCAGCATGCAGGCATGCAGATCCGTCACCCGGGCCTGTGGCATTCCCATCTGTTACATCCTCCCTGTCAGTCCTGCGCCGCGTGCTGCGGGACTTCGATCACCTGCCCCTTGCCGCCGCGCGCGATATCCAGCGCGCGCTCCACCAGAACGCCGCCGTGTTCTTCAAACTTATCAGACAATTGACCCAAGGCCACCATATTCATGGCAAAGGCGGCCGCCTCAGAGGCCCCTGCCGGGGCAGGATATTGATTCAATTCTCCGGGTCCCAGCGTTCCCGCCGCATAAAGCACCGCCAGCGCGCAATTCACCGTGTCATCGTCCACATAGGCATGATCCAGTGTGATCCGCGCCTTGTCGCGGTTCTCCTCGCTGGGGTCGAACACCCAAGCCTCGGACGCGGTCAGCGAGGCCGGGTCCTGGTCCGAGCGCGGCCCGATGTAATCGCGCGCCGCCAGACAGGCCCACCACACCCGCTCGCGCGGGGGCAGCAGCACCGCCAGCGTGCGCAGGAGATCGACCAGGGCGCCCTTGCGCTCCAGCTCCTCCAGCACAACCCCCGCCTGCGCCGTCGGCGGCGCCTCCAGCGGGGTTTTCAGGATGACATTTGCCCGCGACAGCAGCTTTGCCACCGGGTCAGCAGGCATTTTCACCAGCTTTTCAAATCTTGCCGACATCTGCGCCCACCTAGTTGATCATCGTGAGGCCGCCCTTCAGGGTCAGCATCGCGTCGCCTTTGACGGTGGTCATCGGCGCTTTTGCCTCAACCATGCCGGTGCCTTCGATCTTGATCATCGGCCCCTTGATGGTGACGCCCGAGTTGTCGATCTTGACCGAAGACGCGCCCACGGTCAGCTTGATTTCCTGGCCCGCGCTCATGGCGATCTTGCCCGCGGTCACATCCACGGTCAGATTGCCCAGCGACACGGTTTCCGAGTGGTTGCCCTGGGCAATGGTTTCGGTCAGGTTGCCGGTGTCGATGTCCAGGGTCATGTTGCCGGTCTGGATGTTCTCCGACTTGTCTCCGGTCTCCACCACTTCGGTCCTGTCGCCCTGATGCACGGTTTCCGTCATGTGCTGCTGAACCGTGAACACATAACTCTTCTCGTCCGCCGAGGTGACTTCAGGGTCGGGCGCATCCATGCCCACCGTCACCGTCGAGCGGTCCTTGACCAGCATCTGGTGATCTTTCTCGGCCTGCACCCGCATCAGTTCGCTGTCTTTCTTGTCGTCGAACATCAGCTCGTTATAGCCGCCCCCGCCCTTTGACGAATTGGTCTTGATGCCCAGCTGGGTCTGGTCGTCAGGATAGGTATAGGGCGGCATTGTTTCCGCATTGTAAAGCATGCCGGTGCAGATCGGCCGGTCCGGGTTGCCGTCCTCGAACTGGATCACAACCTCCTGGCCCATCCGCGGGATCGCCACCATGCCCCAGTTCTTGCCGGACCACGGCGTCATCACCCGCACAAAGCAGGACGAGGTTTCGTTCTCCTTGCCCTCGCGGTCCCAATGGAACTGGATCTTGATGCGGCCGTGCTCATCGGTCCAGATTTCCTCGCCGCTCTGCCCGACCACGGTTGCGGTCTGCAGGCCCTGCACTTCGGGCCAGGGTGTCACCAGCGGCGCCCGGAACTGGTCGGACTTCAGGATCGCACTAAAGGTCGAAGCGTAAACGTCGTGCTCCATCTCCTCGGGCACATCCATGTTCTTCGGCTTCAGATCGCGGCGCATCGACCCTTGGTCAGCTATCTTCTTCTGCCTCTGGCTTTCCCTCTCGCCGTAATCCCAGGCCACCTTGATGTGATGCTCGGCATCAATCACCAAGTATTCCTTGTTGTGCTCCTGCACCGGGTGCTCCGACATGGTGAAGGTGCAGCCGGTCACCAGCGTCGGCACGCTGGAGGCGCCGCGCCAGCGGATGTGCTTGATCGCCTCCGCTTCCATCCGCACCCGCGCCAGTTTGTTGCCGAGGCTGGAATTCTTACGGTAATGGCCCTGGTAGTCGTAGACCTCATAGTCCTTGTAGGAATGCTTGCCCTTGGCGATCGCAGAGGTTGCCTTGAGATCCGCCGAAGGTGTCAGGAAATCGAAGTCGTTCAGCGTGACCTTGCCGCGGGTGACGCGCTCATCCTTGGTCCACTCGGAGATATGCTCCTCCCGCCGCCGGTCGCTGTCATCGCGGGAATGGAACTCGACGGTTGAGCCGCCGCTGATCGGGGAATGGCCACTGACCCCATCGCACAGTATCAGCTTTTCCCGCGTGGTCTCGCCGACCGGGCTTTCGAAATAGTAATAGATCCCCTCCTCCTCCATCAGGCGGCACAGGAAATCAAAGTCGCTCTCGCGGTACTGCAGGCAATACTCCCGCTTCTCGTAGCTCTCGCTCAGCTTGTCTGTGAAATCGCTGAAACCGTATTCGCCGAACAGCTGTTTGATAATCTCAACCGTGGTCAGTTCCTGAAACACCCGCAGGTCGCAGGTCCGCGTCAGCATCCAGAACCAGGGGCGCACTTCGGCCACATACATCTCATAGCCGTTGCGGAACCCGAGATGCTCGACCGAAACGCAAAATCCGTTGAACTGATGCTCCGTCTCCTGGCGCATCACATGCACGTTCATCTGCTTGCCGACCAGATCCTCCAGCTTGGGCTGGGCCTTGGTTGCGGCAAATTCGATGGTGGTTTCGGTGAGCTTGCTCAGCCCCTCGCGCACAATCGCCCGGCTCATCATCAGCCCGTCGGTGGAGTATGTCCCCGACATCCAGGCGAGGTCGTTTTCATGGCCCTTGCTTACAACCATGACTCCTCCTTTCCGCGAAGGGAACCGGGCCGGAAATTGCCGGCGGTGTTCTCAAACATTCGCATCACAAATCATCCAAAAGCGCGGCGAGGTCCGCATCCATTCCGTCGTCATCCCCGTCATCGTCATCATCGCCGTCCCCAAACGACGACAACAAATCGTCCAGATCCCCGAGGCCGTCGTCATCCCCGTCGCCGCCTCCGAAATCCAGGTCATCCAGGCCGAGATCATCGTCGTCATCCCCGCCCAAATCCAAATCAAGATCCAGGTCATCATCTTCATCGCCGCCGTCCGCAGGCGGCTTGGCCGCGGGCAGTCCGCGCGGGTCCGGCGGCGACGGCTCCGGCGCCGGCAAGCCGGTCCAGGGCCCCAGGATCTCATTGCCCTTCAGCGAGTTGAAGGAGGTCAGCCGCACCTCGTCCCGCCCCTTGACTGCGCTCACCGCCATAAAGCCGCGCTCCTGCGCCAGCGCGATCTTGTCCAGGTCGATGTTGCGCTCGGTGCAGGGCAGCGCCACCTGATCGCCGAACTTGTCGTTCACATAATGATAGGGCATCCCGCCCAGAGACATAATCTTTCCCAGCTGCAGCGACGGCCCGTTCTCCTTGAACGACCGCGCCAGCAGGATCGCCACCAGCACCACCGGATTGGCCCAGAGCATGCCGCGCAGGCCTTCCGCTTCGGTGAACTCCTCGAAATCGAACTCATAACAGGGCTCGGTTTTTTCCCCATAGGGGCGGCGCAGCAGGAACCGCGGGCTGGCCAGCCCCAGATGCCCGGCTTCCGCCATGCCCTGCAGGGTGTCCCAGGCCTCTGCCACCAGCTTGGGCCGCTCCGCCTTGGGCGTTTTCAGGAACTCCGGCGATATCGACGCAAAGAAGGGCGCATCGACATGCGCCGCCACCCGCGCGATCCGGCCCAGCAGTTCCGCATGCGGCGGGGTTTCCTCGAACTGGTACATTCCGATCAGCGCCGAATAGCCGCCGCGCCCGTTCTCCTCGTCCAGCGGCTCCTCGGTCAAGAGCCGCACAAAGCCGGTTTTCGACAGATCGTCCTCCGCCGCCAGATCCGCCGCCAGCTCCTCCGCCGAGATGTCATAGAGCATCACATCCAGCGTATCGTCCGCCTCAATCGAGCGCGCCATCAGATCCAGCGACCGCCACTGCGCCTCGACCGACTGGAACTCCGGGTGATGCAGCACCAGCCGCATGGCGTCAGACAGCGCCTCATCCACCGCCTTCTGCATTGCCGCCACATCCGGGTCCGGCAGCGCCCGGATATGCGGGCCCACCACCCGCGCCAGCAATTCCTCAACCGGCGTCGCCGGGCGCGGGCTAATGCCGGTGTCCTTGATCAGCTGCTGAAAGGCGCTCAACCGCTTGTCCGCAGGCACCGCGTTCCCTGCCGATGTCCGCTTCGGCGCCCGTGCCTTGGTGCCGTATTTCTCCGCCCAGGCCTTCAGCATCTTGGCGGCGTGATCCGCCGTCGCGCCGCTTTGCAGCTGCTTGCGCAAGCCCACCAGCTCGGAAAACAGCTCGGCGTTTTCATAAAGCTCATCCGGGTGCAGCCCGTCGAGATCCTCCAGCTTGACCGCAATGCCCGCGCCCTCCTTACCGATCGGCAGCACCAGCTCGGTGGCGAAGCTTTCGATCACATCCTCGACCGTATCCGGGTCCAAGAGGATCGCCTTGCGCGCAGCCAAGGTATCGCCGGTCTCCAGCTGCCCCTTGGCGGCCCTGCCGGAAAAATCGCCCAGGATAGCCAGCCGGAACCGCTTGCGCTCCAGCTTCTGCGCCGCGGGACGTTCCGCGCTCATGGTGCCATAGGCAAACTCCGGCTCCTCCGAGACCTCTGCCGCGGCTGCCTCCGGCGCCGCCGCATCGCTGCCTTCGTCCAGATCCCCCAGCAGCGCATCCAGATCATCGCCGCCGTCCTCCGCGGCGTCCTCATCTTCACCGCCAAGATCGCCAAGCAGATCGTCCAGGTCCATGTCCCCGTCGTCTTCGGTCAGGTCGCCGTCCTCTTCCAGACCGCCGAGCAACGCATCCAGATCGTCCTCGGCGCTCTCCGCATCCGCCGCCTCTTCGGCCTCCGCTTCTTCACCAAGCCCGGCCAGCAGACCGTCCAGATCGCCGTCCTCATCCTCATCAGCCCCGAGATCGCCCAGCAGGTCATCCAGGCTGGCGTCGTCCTCAGCATCCTCGCCGTCCAGCCCGCCCAGCAGCGCGTCCAGGTCTTCCTCTGCCGCATCCTCAGGCCCGGCGCTGGCGTCGTCTTCCAAACCGCCAAGCAGGTCATCCAATGCCTCATCGGCATCGTCTTCCGCCTCATCAAGGCCGCCCAGCAAGGCGTCCAGATCATCGCCGCCGTCTTCTTCGGAGCCTTCACCGCCAGCCAGCAGCGCATCCAGGCCGGCATTGTCCCCGTCTTCATCCTCCGCGGCATCCAGATCGCCGAGCAGATCATCCAAACCGCTCTCGTCTTCCTCAGCCGCTGCAGCCGGTTCGTCTGCGGCGTCCCCCAAAAGCGCATCCAGATCATCCGAAAGCGCAGGCTCTTCATCCTCCTCCAGATCCCCAAGCAGACTGTCGAGATCGTCGTCCGGCTCGGAGTCACCGGCATCGTCCGCATCCGCCAGAAGCGAATCCAGGTCCGGATCTGAAGCCTCTTCCGGGTCTGCGCCGACGGCATCAGCTCCCAAGCCTTCCAGCACATCAGCAGCCTCGTGTGCCGTGCTCTCCTCCGGTTCATCGCCTCCGAGGTCCGACAGCAGATCATCCAGCCCGCTGTCCCCGGCCTCCGTTTCCTCAGAAGCCTCCAGCGTATCAAGCACAGCGCTCAGGTCCTCTTCACCGGTGTCCTCGTCCGGTTCATCAAGGCTGCCAAGAATACCGTCCAGATCCGCGCCGCTGTCCGGTTCGTCCTCCGGCAGATCATCCGCCAGCCCGGCCAGCACATCCGCAGCGGCATCCGCCGCTTCGGTCTCTTCCGGCGCATCCAGGCTGTCCAGAACGGCGCTCAGGTCTTCACCCGCCACCTCTTCCGCTTCCGGCGCGGCGTCCAGCAGCCCGTCCAGAATGCCGTCGGCGCCATCGTCTTCAGCGCCCTCCACCTCAACAGCGGCCAGGCTCTCCAGCGCATCCTCTGTTTCACCGGCGGCCTCTTCCTCTTCGGGCGCATCCTCCAGCAGGCCGCCCAGCACATCGTCCAAGCCCTCGTCTTCCTCCAACTCCGGAACGGCCGCCTCCGCCAGGCTCTCCAAGGCTGCCGCGGCCTCTTCGCCGCCGTCCTCCTCGTCCTGTTCCAGATCCGCCAACCCGCTCAGAACGCCGGAAACATCCTCATCCGCCTCTTCGGAGACCTCCACCGCAGCCAGGCTTTCCAAAGCCGCGCCAGAGTCGTCTTCATCTTCAGCCGCTTGCGGCTCCAGCTCTGCCAGCCCCTCCAGAATATCCGAATGATCCTCGGCGTCCGGCTCCTCCACCTCAGCGGCGGCAAGGCTTTCCAGCGCCGCACCCGCGGCGTCCTCTGCCTCATCCTCCACCTCGACCGAGGCCAGCTCATCCAGAACCGAGGAGGTATCCTCTTCCGCCTCCGCCTCCGGCACATCCAAGGCCGCCAGGCTCTCCAGGGCCGCGCCGGCTGTGTCCTCTTCCGGAGCGTCTCCGGGCGCCTGACCGGAAAGGTTCTCCAGAACACCCGCTTGGTCTTCCGCAGCCTCTTCCTCAGTCTCTATCGCAGCCAGGCTTTCGAGCGCGTCATCGGCCGCGGTGTCCTCGGCTTCATCCACTGCAATATCCGCCAGCGCGTCCAAGACGCCGGAAGGATCTTCCTCCTCGTCCTCGGAAATCTCGACAGACGCCAGGCTTTCCAGCGCGTCGTCAGCGGCGGTATCGGCCTCCTCGGCAACATCCAGATCCGCCAGCGCATCCAGCACGCCGGAGTGATCCTCGTCCTCGGCCTCAGCCACCTCAACCGCCGTCAGGCTTTCCAGCGCCGCGCCTGCGGCATCCTCTTCGGCAGCTTCCTCCGGCTCTTGCGCCGCCAGCCCGGCGAGCACATCGCCCGAGGTGTCTTCTTCCTGCGCAGGGATTTCCGCCTGCGCCAATCCTTCCAGAACGGATCCGGTCTGATCGTCCGCTTCGGTTTCCGGGACCTCCGCCGCAGCCAGCGACGCCAGCGTCTCGCCGGCTTCATCGCCCTGGTCTTCCTCGTCCGGCGCTGCGGCGCTCAAGCCCGCCAGCACCTCCGCAGAACCATCATCCGCCACCGCCTCGGCAGGTTCCGCCGCCCGCAGCTCGTCCAACACGCTGCCGGAGGCATCTTCCGCTTCGGTCTCCTCCGGCACCTGGGCCGCAAGCCCTTCCAGCACCCCGGCTGAGGCATCCTCGGCTTCCGGCTCCGGAACGTCAGCCTGGGCCAGCCCTTCCAGGACCGCAGCAGATGTGTCTTCCTCAACAGTTTCCTGAACCTCAGCCGCTGCCAGCGACGCCAAGGCATCCGCGGCCTCGTCCTGCTGTTCCGTTTCCACAGGGGCCGCCGCGCTCAGGCCCGCCAGCACATCCGCGGAGGTGTCTTCCGGCTCCGCAGTCTCTGGCGCTGCAGAGCGCAGCCCTTCCAGCACACCTGCCGACGCATCCTCCTCGGCCTGCTCCTCAGGCGCCGCTTCGCGCAATGCATCCAGAACGCCGCCTGAGGCATCCTCAGGCGCTGCATCCTCAGGCGCCTGCGCGGCGAGACCGGCCAGCACGTCACCCGTGGTGTCCGCTTCATCCTCCGGCAGCTCCAGATCGCGCAAACTGTCCAGCGCCGCGGCGCTCTCCGCATTTGCAGCCGGCGCCGACACCGCGGCCAGCAGCGACGGGTCGTTCAGGATCGTCTCGATCAGCGCCTCGGCACCGGTCTTGCCGTCCATATAGGCCATCAGGTTCTGCAGCTGGGTGCGCGCCTCCAGCAGCGGGCGCAGCGCGTCGACCTTGGCGGCAATTGCGCCGGGCGAGAAATCCTCCATGCTCTCGAACGTCAGATCCACCGCCAGATTGCCCTCGCCGGTCAGCGTGTTGGGCACGGTGAAAGCCGCGCGCGGCGCCAGGCCTTTCATGCGCTCGTCGAAATTGTCTACGTCGATCTCCAGGAACTTGCGGTCCGCCACCGCAGGCTGCTCCACTTCGGATTTGCCCACCAGGTCGCTCATCACGCCCATCACGAACGGCAGCTGCACCTTCTTCTCGGCGCCATACAGCTCCACGTCATATTCGATCTGAACCCTGGGCGCCCGGTTCCTTGCGATGAACTTCTGCGAGCTGTCAGCCATTGCCCTGCCCCTTCAGCTGGGCAATCTCCGCCCTGAGCGCCTTGATCTCCTCGTGCAGCTCCAGCACATGCGCGTCCACCACATCGGTCTCCGATTTCACCAGGTCGCGCAGTTTCTCGAATTCCGCCTCGGCTTCGGCCTCCACCGCCGACTGCATCGTGTTGACCAGGAGGCCGATGAACAGGTTCAGCACCGAAAAGGCGGTGATCACGATGAACGGCACGAAGAACGACCAGGCCAGGGGAAACTCTTCCATCACCGGGCGCACGATGCCCATCGACCAGCTTTCCAGCGTCATGATCTGGAACAGCGAATACAGCGACCGCCCCAGGGTGCCGAACCATTCGTCAAAGACGGCACCGTACATCATCGTCGCCATCACCCCGAAGACGTAGAACACGATGGAGATCATCACGATCACCGCGCCCATGCCCGGCAGCGCGTCCAACAGTGCCTGCACCACCGCGCGCATCTGCGGAATGACGGACAGCAGGCGCAAGGCGCGCACCACCCGCAGGCCGCGCAGCGCCGACAGGCCCTGGCTGTCCGGGAACAGGCCGAAGGAGACAACGACGAGGTCGAAGATATTCCAGGCCGAGGAGAAGAACCGCCAGCCATAGGCAAACAGCTTCAGCGCCAGCTCCAGCACGAAGATGGTCAGCACCGTGGTGTCGATCACATCCAGCAGCCCGCCCGCATGCGCCCGCACCGCCGCCGAAGTGCCAAGGCCCAGCGTGATGGCGTTAAAGATGATGACGCCCAGAATGGCATTGGTCACCCACGGGCGCTCGACAAATTCGCGGGCCCGGTCCCGAAGCGTATCTGCGGTCTGCGCGCTGCTGTCCACGGTCTTTCTCCAGCCGGTCTTTCCATTGGCCGGGCGCGCGCAGCGCCCGGTGTCTTTCCTTCGGTCTCAGGCCGCGTCGAACACGGTCCCGTCCAGCACCTTGCTGGTGATCTTGTCATAGGCATAGCCGCCCACCGCGCCGCCCACGCCCAGGGCCAGATCCTTGGCGCCGGTGGCAATCGAGTTGCCATCAAGCGGCGCCAGCGCCAGGGCCGCGAACTTCAGCCCTTCGCGGAACACCTTCAGCGCCTTCGGGTCCTTGATCGTCAGCGCCTTCACCCGCTTCATCAGGTCCTTGATGTTGTTGGCCCAGCCGCGCGCATCGGCATACATGATCTGGATTTTGTCGATCGCCTTCTGAACTTCGGCATAGTTATTCGCCAAAGCCGTATCCAGCGCCTTGCTGATCATCACCAGCTGCGCCTTCTTGTCCTGCACCGGGTGCTTCTTCAGCTTCTTGCCGACCTCACCCAGAAACTCCTTCTTCAGCTTCTCCTGCTGCTTCAGGATCTTGTTCAGGGTCTTCGACAGGTCATGCATCTTGACGACCATCTGGGCGTATTTCGCCTTCAGGGTATCAGCCGCATCCTCCACCGTCTTGACCGAGGGCTGGGAGATGCCGAGGAACTCCTGGAACACCGCCGCCGACACCTCGTTTGCCGCGTTCAGCGCCTTGTTGGAGGCCGCCTTTTCCACCACCACCAGGTTCTTCACCAGGATGGTCTTGGACTGATCGATATTGATCGCCAGCTTGCCGATGTCCTTGGCCAGCGACACCCCGGACTTGATCAGCCCGATGATGCCAAAGGCCGCGCCCGCGCCGCCGGAAAACGGCGAGGACGCCATTGCCGCGATGCTCACCGCCAGCCCGGCCAGGGTGCCCGCGATGGACACGCCAACCTTGATCTTGAACTTGGACCATTCCTTTTTCTTCTTCTGCAGATTGGTCCAGGCCTTCTGCGCCGCCAGCTCTGCCGCCTTTTCGCCGACCTTGATGTCGTTCTTGATGGCGTCGTTCAGCCCCTTCAGCTGCTTTTCCATCGTTTTCTTGTCAGCGCCCTTGTTGGCCATCTCGACAAAGGCCTTGTCGAACACCTTGCACTTCTTCGCGATGGTGTCGCGGGTCTGCTCAAAGACTTCGCTGGCACCGGCATGGAACTCCTGCTGCAGAAGCGGGTCCTTCTCGACCCCCTTCTCCATTTTCTTGTCCAGTTCGACCACGACCTTGAAGGACAATTGGGGCGGCTTGACCATCTCCAGCCCCGAAGCGCCGACATCGACGTTCTTCATGTCCATGACAATGTGTTTAACCATAGGAACTCCTTCCCCACTGAATACCCTTGGGCGTGATCAATCGAATGCGTAGGTGAATTCTCCGTCCTTGACGCCGATGGCCACTTTCTCGACTTCCGCGCCTTCCATCAGGCGGCGCAGGAACTCGTTGGAAATCTCCGGCAGCATGGTGTTGGTGACAATCGCGTCGATCATCCGCCCGCCCGAGTCCAGCTCCTGGCAGCGGTTGACGATTTCCCCGACCACCGCATCGGTGTATTCGAACGGCACCCCGTGCGCTTCCTGCACCCGTTTCTGGATGCGGCCCAGCTGCAGCTTGGTGATCTCGCCGATCATTTCCGGGCTGAGCGGATAATAGGGGATCGTCACCAGACGCCCCAAGAGCGCCGGCGGGAACACCTTCAGCAGCGGATCGCGCAGGGCTTTCGCCATGCCTTCCGGGTCCGGCATCAGCTCCGGATCGGAGCACAGATCCATGATCGTCTCGGTGCCCACGTTAGAGGTCAGCAGGATCAGCGTGTTCTTGAAGTCGATCACGCGCCCCTCGCCGTCCTCCATGACGCCCTTGTCGAACACCTGAAAGAAGATCTCATGCACATCCGGGTGCGCCTTCTCGACCTCGTCCAGCAGCACCACGGAATAGGGCTTGCGCCGCACCGCCTCGGTCAGCACCCCGCCCTCGCCATAGCCGACATAGCCCGGCGGCGCGCCTTTCAGCGAGCTGACGGTGTGGGCCTCCTGGTATTCCGACATGTTGATGGTGATGACGTTCTGCTCGCCGCCGTACAGCACCTCGGCCAGCGCCAGCGCGGTTTCGGTCTTGCCGACACCAGAGGTCCCCGCCAGCATGAACACCCCGATCGGCTTGTTCGGGTTGTCGAGGCCTGCGCGGCTGGTCTGAATGCGCTTGGCGATCATCTTCATCGCGTGGTCCTGGCCGATCACCCGCTGGGCCAGCCGCTCTTCCAGGTTCAGGATGGTCTCGATCTCATCCTTGACCATGCGGCCCACCGGGATACCGGTCCAATCGCCCACCACGGAGGCCACTGCCTGATGGTCGACAATCGGCAGGATCAGCGCGGAATCACCCTGCAGCGCCTCCAGCTCCGCGTTCTTGTCCTTCAGCTCCTGCATCAGCTTGGCGCGTTCTTCGTCCGACAGCGGGCTATCGGCGGCGCCCTCCGCCGCGTCATCCCCGGCATCCGCCGGAGCGTCCACGGGCGCGGCCCCCTCCCGGAGCTTGGCGCGCAATTCCAGAATGCCTTCGACCACCGCCTTTTCCTTGTCCCAGCGCTCGGTCAGCCCGGCCAGCCGCTCCTCCTCGGCGGCCTTGGCGGCTTCCACCGCCTCGCGCCGGTCGGCAACCTCGTAGCCTGCGGTCTCGTCGCGGCCGATAATCTCCAGCTCGGTGGTCAGCGCCTCGATCCGGCGCTGGCTGTCATCGACCTCGGCCGGCACCGCGTGCTGGCTGACGGCCACCCGGGCGCAGGCCGTGTCCAGCAGGCTCACCGACTTGTCCGGCAGCTGCCGCGCCGGGATATAGCGCGCCGACAGGCTTACTGCCGCCTCGATCCCCTCGTCCAGAACCTGCACCCGGTGGTGCTTCTCCAGCATCGAGGCGATGCCGCGCATCATCAGGATCGCCTTCGGGATGCCCGGCTCGTCGACCTTGACCACCTGGAAGCGGCGGGTCAGCGCCGGGTCCTTCTCGATGTATTTCTTGTACTCGGCCCAGGTGGTGGCGCCGATGGTCCTGAGCGTCCCGCGCGCCAGCGCCGGTTTCAGCAGGTTCGCCGCATCGCCGGTGCCGGCCGCGCCCCCTGCCCCGACCAGCGTGTGGGTCTCATCGACGAACATCACAATCGGCACCGGGCTCGCCTGCACCTCGTCGATCACCTGCCGCAGACGGTTCTCGAACTCGCCCTTCATGCTGGCACCGGCCTGCAGCAGGCCCACATCCAGCACCATCAGCCGCACATCCTTCAGGCTGGGCGGCACGTCGCCGCGGGCGATCCGCAGGGCGAAGCCTTCGACCACCGCGGTTTTCCCGACACCCGCCTCGCCGGTCAGGATCGGGTTGTTCTGCCGCCGCCGCATCAGGATGTCGACGATCTGGCGGATTTCCTCGTCCCGGCCCACGATCGGGTCGATCTCGCCATTCCTGGCCTGTTCGGTCAGGTCGGTGCAGAACTGCTCCAGCGCCTCGCCCTTGCCCATCGCGCCCGGCGCCATCGAGCCGGACGCCTCGCCCGGCTCCGCCCCGCCGCCGGTCACGTTGGAGCCGTCCTGCGCCCCCTGCCGCTCCTCCGGCGAGCCGTCGGTGGCCTCGTTGAAATGGTCCGCCAGATCATCGGCGCCGATCTTCGCCAGCTCGGGCGACATGGAAGACAGGATGTTGCGCAGCGCCGGCGTCTTCAGCATCCCCAAGAGCAGATGGCCGCTGCGCACCTGGCCCGAGGAATAAAGCAGCGAGCCCCAGACCCAGCCGCGCTCCATCGCGTCCATCAGGTGGTCCGACAGGTCGGAGATCGTCGAGGCCCCGCGCGGCAGCATGTCCAGCGCCCGGGTCAGTTCAGTGGCAATCTTGCCCGCATCCAGGTCGTAATGCTGGATGATCCGGTGCAGGTCGCTGTCCTGCTGCGCCAACAGCTGGTGCATCCAATGCACCAGCTCGACATAGGGGTTCCCGCGCATCTTGCAGAACACGGTTGCGCTTTCGACGGCCTGGTACCCCAGCTTGTTCAATTTGCCAAACAGCGCCACGCGGCTGATCTCGGTCATCTCAAATCCCTCCCTCTACTCGCTCTTCAGCCCCGGCGCCTAATCCCGGGTACAGGTACAAATCATTCACGTCCGGCTGGTCGGCATCCGGGTCCGGGCGCGACCGCACCCAGCTGGTGTGGCCCAGCCGGGTGGTGCCGCCCAAGGACGCCCGCGGCACCTCGTCGCCCGCCAGCACCAGGTTCACGTCCCAGTCCAGCACGTCGCCGGCGTAGGACCGCACAATCGCCCGCAGCCGGTTCAAGGCTGCGCCGCCCGGCAGCAGCCGCTCGTAATCCTTCAGCGTCAGCGGCCCGATGCGGATGCGGAACTTGGCAGACCGGCTCCAGACCTTGTCGCCGATGCTGGTGGCCTGCCCCAGCCCGCCGTAGCCCAGCTGCCAGCGGTCGTCCGGCTCCAGCTCCAGCCAGCTGCCGACATATTCCTCCAGGGAGACCGGCACCTCGAAAAACGCCGACAGGATCGACACAAGCCCCTCGGCGTTCTTGGCCCCCTTCGCCAGGTGGCCCGCGAAATGCAGCTTGGCCAGATCCGGCATGTCGTCCCGGTCGCGGAACTTGAAGCCGTTGTAGCCGATCAGCGACGCCACCTTGCGCGACATCGGGTCATCGGCCCGGTCAAAGCTCACCGCGGGCGAGCCTTGCGTCCAGGCCCGGTACAACAGGCTCATCAACCGGTGCGTCAGCATGTCGGCAAAGGCCACCATCGTCGGGTCGCGGTGGTTGCGCTTCCGGTCGCGGGCGTATTCGGTCAGATGCAGCGGCAGCGGGCCCTGCGGGCCGAACAGCCCGAAGAACCGGTTTGTCAGCACCGCGGGCTTGCCGCCCTCGGCCGGCTTGAAGGCCGCAATGGTCGAGGGCGGAAACGCCAGCTCCGCCTCCTGCCCCAGACGCAGCATGTCCTGGCGCGGGCGGCGGCTTTCGCCAAGGCGCGGGGCGTCATCGAAATGCGCCTCCAATACCCTCAGAGCCTGAAAAACGTGGTGCTTTTCAGGCTCAATGGCCAGTCGGCCATACAGGCTCAGATCATCCGGCCAAGGCCCTTTTCCGGTCGCCATCTGGCAATTTCCCCGCGTTTTTCAGTCTTTAGGACTGTCTCCGTGAATGAGTTGATGCTGGCATAGCCGCGGAAGAACCGCTCCAGCACGGCCCCCAGCGCATAGATGTTGCTGCCCTCGAAGAAGCTCTCGTCAAAGCCCAGGGTGATCTCCAGCCCCCGCACCGCGGTGGACAGCACCTCGTCGCTCATCCGGCGCACGATGGGCCGGGCACCGACGGACAGGATGCCCTCCAGCTGCTTTTCCGTCACCCGGTCGCCCAGCGGCGCATACAGCCCGACCAGCTCGCGCAGCGCCTCCGCCGACTGGCCCTTGCCGGTTTCGGCAATCGACGCGTAGTTCAGGCTCAGGTGCGAGATCAGCCGCCAGGCGGTATCGCCCTGCGCCAGCGTCGGATGCGGGCGGGTCGGCGACACCGGCAGCGTCACCTTCTGCACCGGTCCGCCCTCCGGCAGGTGGAACACATTGTCATTGCCGGTCGCGAGCAGCATCGGCAGGTCGCGGTTGGTGCACAGCGCATTGACCGCCAGCTGCTCCAGCCCGGCCGAGTACGGCGCCTGCGCCCGGTCGACCAGCGTCAGATAGACCTCCGAGCCGAGGTAGGAGCTGCGCACCCCGCGCAGCCGCTCCTTCTCCGAGCGCTGCCGCATCCGCCGCTTGACGGTGTAATAGGCCGGGTGGCTTTCACCCGCGGCGGTGAAATCGTTGGCGGAGTAGAACGGGCGGAAGATCACGTCGTCCTCGCCCTCGCCGCTGATGCCGGTCACGCTCTGCAGCCCGTAAATTTCGAAATCGAGACCCGCGGTGCGGTTCGGGATCACATGGTGTTCGGTATCAATCGGCGCGATCCGCACCCGGTCGCAGCGTTTCTCGAACAGGTTCACGGCCGGCACCGCGTTCAGCTTGAACACCTCCGGCACCACGATCGGCGCGACTTCCGGCATCCCCTCGCGCAGCAGGATATAAAGGTCGACCTCATTGCCCTCGGACTTCTGCAAGCCCGCCTGCAGCCCCTGCAGCTCGACAAAGCGGAACCGCTCCGGCATCGCGAAATATTCCTGCAGCAGCCGGTAGCCGTCATAGACCCGGCGCGGCAGCGGCAGCAGTGCCTCCTCGGGGCTGAACCCCTTCTGCACCACCCGGGCTCCGCGCAGCGGCAGCTGCCAGTCCGCCCGCCGGTCGGTGGAGCGCGCAACGATCCCCTGCACCTGGGTGCAAAGCAGTTCCAGCAGCGGCCAGCTGTTGCCCGCCTCGCCAGTCAGGTACAGCGTCAGCTTGTCCATCTCCAGCTTGCTGATCGGGTCGCCGTCGATCCGCTTGATCCGCAGCCGGATGCCGGCGCGGGCGTCATACCCGGTGGCAACCCCTGCCGCCACCAGCTCGCCGCGCCCGTCGATATACTGCGCCTCGGTGATCTGGATCGGCCACATGGTCAGATCGGCGCAGGTGCGGAACTCGCAAGGGGTCTGCTCGCCTTCGGTCAGCCGCGACCGCAGGGTGGAGCCGCGCTTCAGCACATAGCCGCTTTTGACCGCCGAGTTCGCCACATCCGGCTCAAACGCCGCGATCATCATCGACGGCGTCGGCGCCAGGTAATGCGGATAGATGATCTCCAAGAGGTTGGAGGTGAAATTCGGATACTGCAGTTCCAGTTCCAGCTGCACCCGCGCGGTCAGAAAGGCAGCCCCCTCCAGCAGCCGCTCCACATAAGGATCAAGAACCTCAACCCCTTCCATGCCCAGCCGGGCGGCGATCTTGGGATAGGCGGCGGCAAACTCCGCGCCCATGTCGCGCAGGTAGTTCAGCTCGTTCTCGTAATGGGTCAGCAGCCGTGTATCCATCACATGGCCCTTTCCATTTCCACTTCGCCGGTGGTCAGATCGACCTTGCTGCGCAGATACAGCTCCAGCGGCATCGGCTGCGCCCACATGTCGGCGCGGATCTCCAGCCCCACGGTCATCTCGGTGGCATCCGTCCCCTCCTGCAGCCGCACATCCACCGAACCGTCGATGATCCGCGGCTCGTATGTTGCGATCGCCTGCTTGATCGAGCGCCGGATCGCCTCCGCCTTTTCAGAGGTCGAGGCCTCGCCGGCCACTTCCACCAGCCCGTAGTTCAGCACCGAGGCCGACACCGACGGGTATTTCTCCGCATCGAAATGGCTTTCGACATTCTGGGTGTTCAAGAGCCAGGACAGATCCCGCTGGATGATTTCCCGCAGCCGCACCAGGTCGATCACCCGGCTCTCGCGGGTTTCCTTCAGATCGCCGGGCGCATTGTCGGTCAGCCGGTCCAGCAGCGAAGGCTGCAGGCGCTCGGCCAGTGTCTTGTCAGCCATTCTCTACGCCGTGCCCATCCATCCGGAGTGTGCGCACATCCATGATGGCAATGTCCTCGTCGCCGATCGCCAGCAGCCGCTGGCCCAGACCGGTATAGGTTTCCTCGCCGGCATCCTGCCACACGGTGGCGCGTGCCAGCATCGACAGCCCGTCAGCCTTCTCGCTGCCGGGGTAACGGGTCGGGATCAGCGCTGCCATCGCGCCGCCGCCCGCCAGCGTCAGCGTGCCGGCGGTCCAGACCGCATCGCGCAGGTCGCTCGGCTCCTCCGCCTCGAACGAGACGATCTTGGAAAACGGCAGCCAGTAGTATTTGCCGTTCACAATCGTCTCCAGCACCGGGCCCAGCCGCATGTCGGCATCCGCGATCCATTCGAACCGCTTGCCGTTCACCTCGCCCGGGCTGGCCGGCGCCGCATCAAAGGCCTTGGCGCGCAGCTCCGCGGCTTCCTTCACCTTGCCGTGCGCCAGCAGCTTTTGCGCCTCGATCAGATGCGCCAGCCACTCCTCCGGCTCGCCCAGGATCAGCGGCGACTTCTCCCCGGCAAAGACCTTCTCGCGGTAGACCTCGCAGATGATCGCCTCGCGGTAGGCCTGCGCCATCACCGTGGCGCCTTCGTCCAGCCCGGCGGCCGCCTTCAGCTGGGCAATCGCCCGGTTCCAGTCCCCCAGCACGCACAGCAGCTGAAACAGGAAGACCCGCAGCTTGGCATTGCTTGCGTCCGCCCGGATCTTGGCCTGCAGCGCCTCCAGCGCCGCCCTGGGATCACCGGCTTTCAGATGCTCTTCGGGTGTCATGGGGCTTTACTCCGGAACTAGGGCTGGCTGCTGCAAACGGGATCAGAAAAACGGACCCCGGGCGCAGAGACGCCCGGGGCCGGCCATGGGTCTTACTCGACCTTGCCGGTCTGCACGTTCCACTTGAAGGTGCCTTCAGTGGTGAGCTTGCCGGTTTTCTGGTTGGTCGACTTGTACTCATGCTCCAGCGAAGCATAGGCCAGCGACCAGGTTTCTTCCGGGATGCCGTCTTCGCTGGCAGAGATGGAATAGCTGTCAACCACCACATCCTTGAACTTCCAGATCGAATAGACCAGCAGGCCCTGGCTGGCGCTGTCGCCGGAACGGCACCAGTGCATGATGATTTCCGGGCGCACGGTGCCGTTGGCCACCGACAGCGCCAGGTCGTTCGACGCCTTGCCCATCTGCGAGGTAAGCTCAACCTTGCCGAAGTTCGAGTTCGCGTGCATCCGCTGGGTCGAACCCAGATCGGTCATTTCAACTGCACGTTCCACGTTCCAGCTTGCCGACTGGACCACGATCCACTTCTTGTGGTTCTCCTCGGTTGCATCGCCTTCGATGTCCGAGATCTGTACGAACATGTTTGCAGCCATTTTGCTATCCTTTCAAAAATTTAGAACTCTACTGCACTATGCTTGGTTAAGGCTGGGGAGTGGGTAATCAGCCTCCTTTTTCCGAGGGCAGTTTCGATACCAGCCGCAGCGAGACCGAAAGCCCCTCGAGCTGGTAATGCGGGCGCAGGAAGAATTTTGAGGTGTAATACCCCGGGTTGCCCTCGACCTCTTCCACAACCACTTCGGCTGCAGCCAGAGGCTTGCGCGCCTTCTCGTTCTCCGAGGAGATATCCGCGTTGAAATCAACATAGTTGTTGATCCAGTCCTGCAGCCAGGACTCCATGTCCTGACGGCTTTTGAACGAGCCGACTTTGTCCCGCACCATGCACTTCAGATAGTGCGCAAACCGGCAGGTGGCGAACAGATACGGCAGCCGCGCGCCCAGATTGGCGTTGGCGGTGGCGTCCGGATCGTCGTATTCGGCCGGCTTGTGCAGCGACTGCGCCCCCATGAAGGTGGCAACATCGGTGTTCTTGCGGTGGATCAGCGGCATCATGCCGTTCTTCGCGAGTTCCGCCTCGCGCCGGTCGTCGATGGCAATTTCGGTCGGGCATTTCTGATCGACGCCGCCATCGGTGGTCGGGAAGGTGTGGCTGGGCAGGTTCTCCAGCGTGCCGCCGCTTTCCACCCCGCGGATGCGCGAGCACCAGCCGTACATCTTGAACGACCGGGTGATGTTCACCGCCATGCCGTAGGCCGCGTTGACCCAGCCGTATTTGTCGCTGGTCGCGCCTGCGGTGTCTTCCTCAAAGGCAAACTCCTCCACCGGGTCGGTCTTGGAGCCATAGGGCAGACGGCCCAGGAACCGCGGCATTGCCAGGCCGACGTATTTGGCGTCCTCGCTTTCGCGCAGGCTGCGCCAGGCGGCATATTCCGGGGTCTGGAAGATCTTGGTCAGATCGCGCGGGTTCGACAGTTCCGCCCAGCTGTCCATCTGGAACAGCGTCGGCTTGGCGCCGGTGATCAGCGGCGCATGCGCGGCCGCGGCGATCTTGGACATTTCACCCAGCAGCTCGATATCCGGAGGCGAGTGGTCGAAATGGTAATCCGCCACCAGCGAGCCGTAGGGCTCGCCGCCCAGCTGGCTGAATTCCTCGGTGTAGATCTTCTTGAAGATCGGCGACTGATCCCAGGCCGTGCCCTTGAACTTCTTCAGGGTCTTCGACATTTCCTTCTTGGTGATCGGCATCACCCGGATCTTCAGCATCTCGTCGGTTTCGGTGTTGTTCACCAGATAGTGCAGGCCGCGCCAGGCACTTTCGAGCTGCTGGAAATCCTCATTGTGCAGGATCAGGTTGACCTGTTCGGTCAGCTTCTTGTCGATCTCCGCCACGATGCTCTCGATCGAGCGCAACGCGTCATCGGAAATCAGCGCGGAGTTTGCCAGCGCCTGCTCGGCCAGGGTCTTGACCGCGCTTTCCACGGCCGTCTTGGCCTGGTCCGACTTGGGGCGGAATTCCTTCTGCAGCAGGCTTGCGAATTCGGCAGAGCCAAAGGCGGCTTCACCGGCAGCGGCTTCCGCCTGGAGTTCTTCTTCAGCCATCTTTGTCCTCCCCTATTATTCTTCGCTGTCGGCTTCGTTGCCGGGTTTCGGCTGCGCCGCCAGGGTCTTCAGCAGGCTCGGGTCCTGGATGATCTTGGAGATCAGATCCTCGGCGCCGGTCTTGCCGTCCATGTAGGTCATCAGGTTCGAAAGCTGGGTGCGCGCCTCCAGAAGCTCGCGCAGCGGCTCCACCTTGGCGGCAATCGCGGCGGGCTGGAAATCGTCCATGCTCTCAAAGGTGATGTCGACCGCCAGGTTGCCCTCGCCGGTCAGCGTGTTGGGCACGGTGAAGGCGGCGCGCGGCGCCATCGACTTCATCCGGTCATCGAAGTTGTCCACGTCGATTTCCAGGAACTTGCGGTCCGCCACCGCGGGCTGCTCCACTTCGGATTTGCCCACCAGGTCGCTCATCACGCCCATCACGAACGGCAGCTGCACCTTCTTCTCGGCGCCATACAGCTCCACGTCATATTCGATCTGGACCCTTGGTGCCCGGTTGCGGGCAATGAATTTCTGTGAACTTCCGGCCATCTAGGTCTCCTTACTCGTCTTGCTTTCACGGGTACCGCAGCCGGTCCGGCCGCGGCCTGCCCCGTGTCGGTCAGTCTTCGTCGTCTTCGATGCCGCCAATGAGGTTGACGTTGTCCACCCCCTGCGGCGCCATGTCATTCATGATGGTGAGGAAGTCGGCCCCCACCAGCCGTTTGGCCCGCTCCAGCAGGATCGGCAGCGGGCTCGACGGTTCCGCGCGCCGGTAGTAGCCGATGATCCGGTCCAGCGCGTTGGACACATCCGCGGGCGAGTTGATCGCCCCCGGCGCGCCGCCCGGACGCCCGGCGGCAGCCGCAGCCGGGGCAGCCGCCCCGGCCTCCGCGGCCTCATCTTCGTCGCCGCTGTCCTCGACCGCTTCACCCGCACCGACATTGGCATAGGTGCGGATGCGCTTGGCGATCTGCTGCAGCAGCTTGATCAGCGCGCTCAGATCCGGGCCCTGCCCCGGCGTCTGCTCGTCGAACACCGCCGAGATCGCCCGCACATTCTCCTCCGCCTTCTCCACCGCTGCCAGCCGTTCCGCAACGGTGTCCCCGTCGCTGTCCTGAAAGGCTGCGCCGATGGTGGCGGAATCCGGCACGTGCTCCATGTCCGACGGCGCCGTCATCAGCCCTTCGGCAATTTCGATGTCGCGCAGGCAGAACCGCCCGAAGCCGCGGCTTTCGCTCAGCGGCGCCCGGCGCAATGAGCGGTACAGCGGCGACGCCCCCGCCATCCCGTCCGGCTGGCCGCACAGGTCCTGAATGGCGTTGATCCGCATCGTCGGGTCGCCGTCGTCCTCATCCAGCTCCGGATGGCAGGTGTCCCAGAAGTCCTCCAGGCAGCCGCGGATATAGGCGGTCACATCGGCAAAGCCGGTCAGCCCCTCGGAATGCAAGAGCGCATCGCCCAGGAACACCGCCGCGCGCAGGTCGTGGCTGCGCTCCAGCACTTCCAGCGCTTTCTTCTGAACTTCGCGGTAATCCGGATCGGTGGCTTCGATCTTCTCATCGCCCACCACCGACTCTTCGCCCGGCTGGGCCGCCAGCTCCATGTCGGTGAAGGCGGGATCGTATTCCAGATTTTCGCCGCTTGGGGCATCATCCCCTTTGGATTGCAGCAATACTGCAGGATCCATCGTCTTTCGCCCCCCTGGGTGCTTTGATTATTGGTCACGCAACCCTCAGGTAACGCAACGTAAAGCGGGAGCCACTCTTTTCGTGCCTGGTGGTTAAACCCGCGGAAACCTCAAACAATAACTTGACCCCAAGTGAGCCTTATCGCCATCCTAAAGTCAAACCTTTTCCAAGCTCTTACCCGCGGCTGAATGATGAGTATTGATCGTATTTCTGGCAAGGAAGTCAAAGAGATGGTCCGCGAGGGGGCCAAGAAGAGGATGAGCTTCGCCTTCTGCTTGGACCAGGGCAAGGACCCGCTGCTGATGATCCAGCCCGGCAAGAAACCGGAAACCCTCAAGACCCCGATGAAGAACGCGGGCGGTGGCCCGCCGATGGCCTGGGGCACTTATGTGGTGCGCTCCGGGGAGATGGAGGTGATCTGCGAAAGCGCGCCGCAGCGCATGGTCACGGAGCTCAAGAAGTTCCTCAAGCGCAACCCGGCCAAGGTCAACGTGCTGTTCTACGATGACGGCGGCAACCTGCTGGACAGCCTCAAGCCCGAAGCCCCTGACGGCCAAGTGACAGAGGAGGACGCCTCCGACATCTCCGCCACCGGCATCGACCCCAACGCCATCGCGCCGCTGAAACGGCGGCTGAAGCGGATCCAGCCGCGCATCGGCCTCGCTCCCGGTCCCTTGGAACTGAAGCTGAAACGCGCGCTCGCCAAATCCGTCAGCCTGATCAACGACGGCCGCCTGCAGGAGGCCGAGACCATGATCGTGGTGATCGAACGCGCCGTCGCCCGCATCGGCAAGGACCGTGAGGATGAGGCCACGACGATGAAACGCGGCCAGCGCGAGATGGACCAGCGCTCGCTTGGCGCCCAGGTCAAGCGCGCCCAGTCCCTGCAGGCCAATGTCGCCCGCGCCCCGGGCAAGGTCCGCGACCGCCTGGGCCGCGCCCTGCATGTGGCCGCCCGCCACCTGAAACGCCGCGACCTCGATTCCGCCCGCGACGCCATGGACCGCATAGAAAAGGCCCTGACCGCCCTGGTCTGACCTTCGAAAACAGCCCGGCCCGCAGCGGTTGCGGGCTGGGCATCCCACCGGAACCCGGAGACAGTGATGCCCCTGAAACGCCTGCTGACTGCCCTCGCCCTGATCTGCCTGCCGCTGGCCGCCGCGGCGGAGACCGGCCCGCTGCGGGTCGAGCTGAACAAGGCCGAGGAAATCGAGGGCGGCGGCTGCCGCGCCTTCTTCCTGTTCCGCAACCAGACCGGCAAAAGCTTCGAAGGCTTCGAGATGTCGCTCGCCATCCTCGACAGCCAGGGGGTGATCGACCGCCTCCTGTCGATCGACGCCGCCCCCCTGCCCGTCCAGCGCACCACCCTGAAACTGTTCGAAATCCCCGAGATCGCCTGCAGCAACATCTCCGAGATCCTGCTGCACGACATCACTTCCTGCCAGCCCCAGAACGAGGAGCAGATGGACTGTTTCCCGATCCTCGAGCTCGGCTCCCGCGCTGCCGCGCAGCTGGTGAAGTAAGCCATGAGCGGCACCTGGGACATGCTCGGCACCGGCGGCCCGGTGATTGCGCTTCTGGCGCTGATGTCGCTGCTGTCGGTCACCGTAATTGCGGTCAAGCTGATCCAGCTCTGGCCGGTGCGCTCCGGCCAGGACGCCCGCGAACAGGCGCTGACCCTGTGGAAGGACGGCGACCGCAAGCAGGCGCAGGACAGCATTGCTGGCGGCAGATCCCCGGCCGACAGGGTGATGGGCTACGCCATGCAGGCGCTGCAGGAGGGCCTGCGCGGCCCGCTGCTGCAGGACGAGCTGCAACGCCGCGGCAATGAGGAGGTGAACCGGATGAATTCCTTCATCCGCCTCCTGGAGCTCATCGCCATGGTGTCGCCGCTCCTGGGCCTCCTTGGCACCGTTCTCGGCATGATCCAGTCGTTTCAGGAACTGGAGCTGGCGCAGGGCGCCGCCAATGCCTCGGTGCTGGCCGGCGGCATCTGGCAGGCGCTGCTGACCACTGCCGCGGGCCTTCTTGTGGCAATCCCCGCCGCCGTTGCCGCGGGCCTGTTCGCCGCCCGCATCGACGCCGCCGCCCAGACCATCGAAAGCGCCGCCGGCCGCCTGCTGCTGATCGACGGGTCGCGCTGACACGGGGGGAACGCCGCCATGATGATCAACCGGCCCGCACGCCCCCGCGCCCTGATCTCGCTGGTGCCGATGATCGACGTCATGCTGATCCTCTTGGTGTTCTTCATGGTGACCTCCACCTACCTGAACCTCGACATGATCCCGGCGGTGAAACCTTCCGAAGGCTCGGCCGGCAGCAGCCAATCCCCGGCCGGCACACTGATGATCCGGCTCGGCGCCGACGGCGTGCCGGTGCTGCGCGGCACCGCGCTGGAGGGCGGAACCCTGCGCGCCGCCCTCGCCGCAGCGGTGGCAGAGGAACCGCTGACCCAGGTGGTGATCCTGCCCTCCGGCGCGGCGCAGACCCAGGCGCTGATCGCCGTGATGGACAGCGCCGTCCTGGCCGGCGTCACCCGCCTGCGCGTCCTGCGGCTGGAGGCGGCGCAATGAAGCTCAACCGCCCGGCCCGCAGCCCCCATACCGAAACCATCATCGCCCTGATCGACGTGGTGTTCTTCCTGCTGGTGTTCTTCATGCTGATCGGCCGGATGGACGCCACCGCGCCGTTCGACGTCCGCCCCGCCACCGCCGTCACCGGCCGCGACATGCCCGCCGGCGGCATCACTCTCTCCATCTCGGCGCAAGGCGCTTTGGCGCTGGACGGTAACGAACTCCCCCGCGCGGCTCTCTCCCCTGCCCTCTCCGCCCTGCTGGCAGACGATCCGGAGCTGCGCCTGCGCATCAACGCCCACCGCGCCGCCGAGCTGCGCAACGTGCTGCCGCTGGTGGCCGAGGGCGAGGCGCTGGGGTTCAAGGACGTGGTGCTGGTGGTCACCCCGGAAACCGACGGGTGACGCGCCAGCCTGCCATATGGGCGCTGGGGCTTGCGGCCTCCTCGCTGGTGCACGCCGCAGGCGCCGGCGCGCTTCTGATCTCGCTCACCCCGGACCCGCTGCCGCAGCAGCCAACCCCGGAAAGCAGCCTCAACCTGCAGGCCCACCGCATTCCCCGGTCCGAGGCGGTGCCGCAAGCGGCCGAAGGCGCGCAGGCCCCTGAATCCCAGCCGCAAAGCCAGGGCCTCGCCGCCGGCAGCATCCCGCAGTCCAAGGCCCTGCCCCAAGCCCCCGCGGCAGACAGCCTCGCCTCCGCTGCCCCGCCGGCGGACAGCCTGCCTCCGGCGGCGGCAAGCAGGCTCGCCAGCACTGCGGCGCCCGCCGCCAGCCTGCCCGTTGCCCGCCTGCAAAGCACGCCTGCTGAAACCGCCGAACCATCCGCAGCACAGGCCGTCCAGGCGGCCGCTGCCGTCCAGCAGGCACCCTCCGCAGTGCCGGAGCCGGTCTTGCTCGCCGCCGCAGAAGGCCCCGCTGTCCCGCTGCCCGACGCTGCTGCCCCGCTGGCCTCCGCCGCAGCCGTGCAACCCGCCCCGGCAGCCCTGCCGCAGGCGGTCCCGGCCAGCCAGCCCAGCCCGGAGGCGCAGCCTGAGACCGCCGCCCTGCCCGGCACCGACCCCGACCCGCAGCCCGCCCCGGCCGCCGTCCCCGATGCCCCCCGCATCAAGGCCGCGCTGGCCTTCCAGGGCGGCTCCGGCGACATCGACCCGGTCTCCCTCGCCGCCTTCCAAAGCTTCATGCTGCCCGGCGACGCGGCGGCACAGGGCGATCCCCTGCGCGATGGCGTATCCGGCATCCTCTCCGCGGTGCCCTGTTCCCGCCTGCAGGTGGCCTTTGTCCCGGAAACCGCCACGCTGGAGGTCCGCGGACACTTGCCCGAGGACGGCATGCGCTCTCCTGTTCTGGCGGCGCTGCAGGCGCAGATGGGCGGTGACATCACCGTCTCCGACCAGATGCGCCTGCTGCCGCGCCCCCAATGCGGCGCGCTGGCGGGCATCTCAAACGTCGGCCTGCCGCAAAGCACCGACCAGATCACCAACCCGCTGCTGGTCGGCAGCGACGCCCACGCCCGGGTGCTCGACTATTCCGGCGGCGAACGGCTGTTCTTCGATCTCACGGCACCGGACTACCCGGCCTTTGTCTACGTGGACTATTTCGATGCCGGCGGCGCGGTGCTGCACCTGTCCCCGAACGAATTGGTGCCGCTGGCTGAAGCCGCCCCCAAAACCGCCCTGCGTGTCGGCGCCAAAGAAGCCGGGGACCCCGGCCTGCAAATCACCGTCGGCCCGCCCTACGGCCAGGAGATCGCGGTGGCCTTCGCCGCCTCGCACCCGCTCTACGGCGGCACCCGCCCGCTCAGCGAACCTGCCGAACCCTATCTGGAATTCCTGCGAAGCCAGGTCGCTGCCGCCCGCAGACAACATGCTGATTTCAAAGGCGAATGGGTCTATTTCCTGATCACCACCCACGCCCCGTAACCGCCAGCTTGAACAGGCAGCACTCCCGCACCCGCAGGCCCGCAGCGCCGAAGGTGCCCCCCCCGCGCTGTGCGCAGCACAGCGCCGCGCCCAACCGGGCAGGCGCATTTCGCAAATGCGCCCGCGCGGGCGGGAGCCCTCCCCTGCCCTGCGCAGGCAGGCCGCTGGCGGTCTACTGGCAGCCGCCCGCGGCCCAGCTCTTCAGCGCCTGCTTCAGGGCGCCGCCAAACGGATGCTGCTTGCCCAATGAGCGCTGCATGTTGAGGCTCAGGTAGGTGTTTCCTTGCGTGCACAGCCGCTCCCGCGTCCACTGGTGGCAGCTGCCGCAGGACTGCCCTTTCCAATAGCTGTCCGGCAGGCCATCGACGGGCGGAAAGGACGGCGCGCGGGTCACGACCTCGGCAATTGTCAGGCCGGAAATCTCCGCAATGTCGCTGTACAGCGGGCTGGCATAGGTCACCGGGCCGGCCTCCGCCAGTTTCGCAGGCTCAGCTTGGGGTTTCTCTGCAATGTCCGGCGCAGCCTCGCCCGCCGCCGGGTCCTGCCCGGCCCCGGCTTTCAGCGCTGCCGCCTCCGCCGCCGCAATTTCCGCAAACTTCCCCTCCGGATAGGCCATCAGATAGGCCTCATAGGCGGCCTTGCTGCCATCCGCCTGCGCCGCCTGGAACATCGCGGTTTCCGCATCCGGCGCCGCAACGGGCGCAGGCGCAGGTACAGGCGCGGGCGCCGCTGCCACATCCGCCCCGGCGCCGCCGTGCAGCTCCTCTTCCATCAGCTCCGCCAGCAGCGCGCGGGCCGCACCGGCATATTTGCCATCGCCGTAGCCGCGCAGGAACAGCATGATCTGCACCGCATCTCGCGACGCCTCGACAGAGGCCCAGATCTGCGCCTCCTCGATCTCCGCCGCGCTCAGCACCGGCTCCGGCGCCGCCTCGGCAAAGACAAAATCGCTTACCAGCGAGGACGTATCCCAGGGCGTCTGCTTTCCGCCGCTCTGCTCCAGCACTGCCCGGCGCACTTGTTTCAGCACCTGCTCGACCGGCGCCCCCGGCACCATGATCTCGCGCGCCAGCGCTTCGGTGAACGGGCTGTTTTCCCCCTCCCCGTCCAGCGCCACGTCGCCCGGCGCGGTGGCATAGGCAAGGAAGGTTCCGGTCGGCGCCTTCATTTCCGCCAGGCCGCTCTCATTCAGATCCGCCACCGTCTTGAACGGGTTGTTGCGGCAGGCGTCCAGGATCACGATATTGGTGCGGTTCCGGGCCGAGGCCATCTGCCGCAGCACCGACTGCGCCTCCACCGCCATCAGGTCCAGGTCCGCCGCATCCTCCAGCGCCACATCCACCGGCAGCAGGTAGTTGCTGCCAAAGCTCTGCACCCCGTGGCCGGCATAGTAGAACAATCCGGTGGCATCCGGCCCGGCGCCGCGCAGCTTGTGCCCGAACTGGGCAATCGCGCGTTTCATCTCGATCTGCCTGGCATCGGCGGCAAGCGTCACCTCGAACCCCAGCCCCTCCAGCGTCTCGGCGATCAGCCGGGCATCGCGCACCGGGTTGTCCAGCGACGACACCGCGCCATAGGCCGAGTTGCCGATCACCAGCGCCAGCCGCTCCTCCGCCAGGGCCATCGCGCCCCACAAGGCCGCAACAGCCGCCAGCAGCATCAGCCGGACCCGGATCACAAAATTCGCACGCACCTGCTCCAATTCTCGCCTGCGGGTTCCGTCCCGCCGGGCAGCTTCCCAATTCTTAAGGGTATTTGGTTACCAAACTATCGCGTCCCTTGCACCCGGCAGCAAGACTGCTGTTAGTCTGGGCACATCGTTTCCCGCCCGGCATTTGCGCCGGGATATCCTTTTCGGCAACCTGACTGGATTCCGCATGTTCCGCTTAACCCTCTCAATCATAACAGTTTTCCTGCTCCTCATCCGCCCGGCCCTGGCCGCCGGCCCGTTTGAGGGCGGCTGGCAGCTCAATGCCGAATCCTCCGCCATCCGTTTCATATCGATCAAAAAGGGCAGCATTGCGGAATCCAGCCGCTTTGCCGCCTTTTCCGGCAGCATCTCGGAGGCCGGCGAGGCGAAGATCCGCATCGCACTCGACTCCGTCGACACCTCCATCGACCTGCGCAACGTGCGGATGCGGTTCCTGTTCTTTGAAACCTTCACCTACCCCGAGGCCGTGGTGACAGCCCGTATCGATCCGGCACAGATCGCGGATCTTGCCGCAGTGCAGCGCAAGCAGATCGACCTGCCCGTCACCCTGTCGCTGCACGGGGTCGAGGCCGCGCTGACCATTCCGGTAGCGGTAACACTGCTGAACGGAAACCGCGTTGCCGTGGCCACCGTGCAACCGGTGATCCTCAAGCTGGAAGATTTCAACCTGACCGCGGGCCGCGAAAAGCTGGAAGAAGCGGCAGGCGTGACCATCACCCCCGTGGGCCTTGTCAGCATGGACCTGCTGTTTGACCGCAACGGCGCCGCCACCGCCTCTGTCCCCGCGGGGACAGCCGCCTCAGGCGCCGCCACCGCGCTGGAGGCCAGCGGCGATTTCAGCCGCGAGGCCTGCACCGGCCGGTTTGAGATTCTGTCGCAGGGCCGCAGCGTCAACTTCGCCCCCTCCACCGCGCGTCTGGATGCCAACTCGCGCGACTTCCTCAACAGCCTCTCGGACATCATCCGCCGCTGCCCCGGCATGGTGGTTGAGGTCGGCGGCCACACCGACAGCCAGGGCAAGGCAGCATGGAACATGGCACTGAGCGAGAAGCGCGCCGCGGCAGTGAACCAGTATCTGCGGCAGAAGGGCATTCCGGCAGAGCGCCTGGTTGCGGTCGGTTACGGCGAAACCACGCCGCTGGTCCCCAACGACACGGTGCAGAATCGGGCCAAGAACCGCCGGATCGAGTTCAAGGTTCTGAACTGACCCGCCGCTGACCCGGCAGAATCCACCGCTGTCCCCGCGGGGACAGCAGCAGAAATCGCAGCAAGACCCGGCCCGGCGCCGGGTCTTTCTTTTGCCGGGAGGTCCGCTCTGGCAGGTGCTTTTCCCTCCTGTCGCCGCGAAGACAGCCGTGGCTTTCCACTATTGCCCTGCCCGTTCTATTTCTTTGTCCCCGCGGGGACAGGCCACATTCCGGGCGGCATATGGCGGGCCGTTGGGCATCCTCCGGGATCGCCGCCGGTCATCAGGCTGTCTGTTTCCGCCCTTTGCCCCGCAGAACCATACGTCTGTCCCCGCGGGGACAGACAGAGATTTTCCAGCACCCTGCCCTCTATTTGCCGCCCGCCTCTAAGGCCGCAGGCCAGAAGTATTCCGGTTTGTATGCCTGTCTGCTTCACCTGTCCCCGCGGGGACAGGTGAAGCAGACAGGCCCGAACAGCCGGATTAGACACCAGGTCACCGGGCAGTTTCTGCCCTGCCCGCTGTTTTGTCCCCGCGGGGACAGCGGTGAACAACACAGCGGCAGGCTGACATGAGACATAAAAAAAGCCCGGCATCACTGCCGAGCCTTTGCGGTTTCCTGGTGCTGTCCCCGCGGGGACAGTTGCGTCAGTCGTCATCTTCCAAGGCGGCAAAGAACGCGGCGATGGCGTCCTCCAGCTTGTGCCGGTCGATCCCGGAAAAGTCGCGCTCCATCGCCATCTCGATCTTGCCGTCGCGCGCCTGGCAGCGGACTGTCCCCGCGGGGACAGTGCAGCGCAGGGTGGTCTTGGCGACACCGGGGCGCGGCGCGGCAGGGCTGCGGGGGGCATTCTTGCGCTTGCCTTCGACAAAGCTGCGCAGCACCTCCAGCTCCGCCTCCTCGGTGGAGGGCTGCACCCGTGCCAGCGCATCGCGCAGCACCTGGGCGTTCATCGCATCGGCTTCCAGCCGTTTCTTCAGCTCCAGCCCCAGCGCCCGCGGGATCGCCTCCGGGTATTTCAGCGCATCGCCCACCGCCTTCAGCACCTGAGCGAAATGGCGGATATAGATCTTCTTCTGACGGCCTGCAGAGGCATAGAGGTCGTTGACCGCATCCTCGAGAGTCTTCGCTCTGGTGCCCGCGTCCTCGGCATACCGCAGCGCCAGCTGGGCCATCTCTGCAAAGGAGATGTCGCGGCGCACCAGGTTCTCGTCTACCATCCGGCGGTAGAGGCTCTGCAGCGTGTCGCCCTTGGCCACCAGACCTGCGGGGATATGCTCATAGGCTTCATCCTCTGTCTCCCGCAGCAGCTCCAGATAGGCCCGCAGCCGGCGGTAGCCTTGGATCAGCTCATAGCTTCCGTCCTCGTTCTCCTCGACCCGGATCGGGTTTGAGAGGCCGATGGATTTGATCGAGGCCTTCAGTTCGTCCAGGTCCGGGTCGCGGCCTTCCCTGCGGTCCCGGATCAGCTTGGTCGCGCCAATCCGGCCGATCGGGATCCGGTCGACCATCAGGCCCAGCTTTTTCAGCCGCACAAACTCATGCGCCAGCCGGTCGTTCTCGGCGCGGATCTTCTCCTCCGCCTCGGCGCGGGTGCGCAATGCGTCGGCGTTCTCGGAGATCGCGGTGGCCATCGGCCCGCGGCGGGAAACGGCAGGTTTCTCAGCCGGTGCTTCCGCCGCTGTCCCCGCGGGGACAGCGGCGGTGTCAGGGGTGAAGTCGATGTCGAAGACTCTGCGTTTGCTCATGCCTCATCCTCCAGTTTTTCCCAGGCTTCCAGCGCGTAGGCCTTGAATTCGTCATAGGCCTGATCAAACGACGCCCGCGCACGCCGCCAGGTTTCGCGTGTCATGTCCCGGTAATCGATTTCGTAGATGGAACTCAGGAAGCGGCCCGATTGTTCGACTGCGCGGGTCATCTCGATCGGGTGCTCGGTCATTCTACCCTCAAAAACCTTCATAAATGCCGAACGCATCGCACGGTGCAAATCGTTACCGCTTTCGTAACGGGTCAGCAGGAAGCGGACGTCCTGGAACACCTTGGGCAGGGCGAATGTCCCCGCGGGGACAACCCCGTTGAAGGCCGACAGATCCTCCAGCGCCTCGGACAGCTGGCCGATGAAGGAGGTGGTGGAGTCATATTCCCAGTAGCCGGGGCCGGAGGGGATATAGAGCATGTCGGCGGCAAAGACCGCGTTCATCGACTGGTAGCCAATCGCAGGCGGGCAGTCGAAGATCATCAGGTCGTAATCCTCGGCCGGCAGCTGGTCGAGGTAGCGGGAGACCGCAGCGAAGAACGACCATTCCGGGTTCAGGTGGCGGTACTGGGCGGACGCGAATTCCACAAACGCCGCATTGGCGCAGGAGGGGATGATGTCGATGGTCGGCCAGCTGGTCGGCTTGACGAAGTCGCTGGTGCGAAGATCCTGCAGCCCCATGCCGGTGATCGCGTCGGGCAGCTGGCGCTGGGGCAGGGAGGTGCCGGATTCCGCGCCCTGCAGCGAGGCGTTCATCCGCTCGGTCTCGCGCACCAGATCGCGGGCCATGATGCCCCAGACGGTGTAATCCTCGGTGACGTCACTGAGGCCCATGGAATGCGACAGGGTGGCCTGCGGGTCGAAGTCGACGCAGAGCACCCGGTAGCCGTCCAGCGCCGCGGCGTGGGCGAAGTGCAGCGCCACGGTGGACTTGCCGGCGCCGCCCTTGAAGTTGGAGATCGCCACCCGCAGCGCCCGTTTCCCCGCGGGGCGCTTGGGCAGCAGCGATTTGCGGTTGATCTTGATGCGGCGGCGCAGCTCGTTGATCTCCTCCAGCGAGTACCAGCGCTGGCGGCCGTCCTCCTCGACATGGCCCTGCGGCAGCGAGGGGTCGGTGGAGAGCCGTCCCCGCAGGGTCGACTGGTTGACGCGGAAGATCAGCTCCGCCACTTCCCAGGAAGAGAACCGGCGCAGGGTCTTTTCCATCTCGGGGGAGAAGGTCTGCTGGCGGATCCAGCTTTGCATCTTGAGGGATTGGGCCTGCATTTTGGACAGGTCTTCGTGCGTAAACATCGCTGCTCCTTGGCCTTGCACGTTGTTGTTATTTGGCGGCGTCCATTTTCTTGCGGACGCTAATTCAGCCTCAATATTCATTTACGCCGAATTTGCAAAAAACGCAAAAGCTAATATGGTCGGAAAGAGCGTCCTGTCCCCGCGGGGACACATTTGCGGAAGGCCCAGTGAAATAAGGCGCAGGGCGATTCGGAAGGCTGAGGCCAAACGATTCGATTCATTGGGTTTTTCTGGTGGTTGCCTCCCAGATTTAGGGGGACACCCGGGACCGGGACACAGCAGATTGGGGGACATTTTGGCGCAAATAGGGGTCACCCAAGATGTCCCCCAATACCATTGATACCAATTTTTCTTTCGAAAAAGGGATTGGGGCTGAATTCAATTCCCGCCGGCGCTTGACAGAATCGGAATTCCGGACGCAAATCGGATACAACAAACGAATAGCGTTGAGTTCGGAGCAAAACCGGCCAGCGTAATTCCCGGCAAACTCTCCGGGAGCACTTGAGGCAGCATATCCCGGCCCAGGAGGGCAGGGAGGGAGAAACGGGGGCAGCAATGCTTGCCAAACGGCCTGCGGGGCGCAACGCCTCTGCACTGAAGTATGATATCCTCACGGCGATGGGGGCTTATGCGCTTGGCCAGGGCAAGGGGGCGCAGAAGCTGGTTCTGCGTTTCATGACACTGATGACCGCCCGCTACAACTGGCAGCGCGATGAACTGGCCGTCGGCCAGCGGGAGATTGCCCGGCTGTGGGATGTGGACGAGCGCACTGTGAAGCGCGAGATGGCCAAGCTGCGCGGCTGGGGCTGGCTGGTGGTGAAACGCCAGGGCGCCCGCGGGCGGGTCACCGAATACGGGATTGATCTGGAGCGGCTGCTGGCAGACACGCAAGAGCGCTGGGGGGCTGTTGGTCCGGACTTCGAGCACCGGATGCAAGGTGCGGATGAGCCTGCGCCGAATGTGGTGCCCCTGCGCCCCGGTGCGGTGCCGCCTGCGCCGGATGTGTCTGACGGCCATGAGTGGAGCCTCGCGAAGGCGGTGCTGCACGCGGAGGATCCCGCCAACTATGCCTCCTGGGTGCAGGGGCTGGAGCGCGCGGGCAGGGCAGGGGGCAGGCTGGTGCTGAAGGCGCCGAGCCGGTTCCATGCCAATTACGTGATGTCGCATCTGATGCCGCGGCTTCTGGCCGCCTGCCGCGATGTCGATGGCGAGGTCTCCGCCATTGTTGTGGAGGCGTGAGGCGGAAACGGCACGCCTGCGGTTGAACCCTTTGGGGCCAAGGCATTATGTGGGCGGGCAGGGGGCTTGGCGTGATAGGCCCCGCGGAACAAGGAGCAGCCGGGCATGAGCGGCGCGCAAGACAAGATCTGTGTCATTGGCCTCGGCTATGTGGGGCTGCCGCTGGCGGCGGCGTTCGGGCAGCAGCGGGAGGTCGTGGGGTTTGACATTGATCCCTCGCGCATTGCCGAACTGCGCAAGGGCGAGGACCGCACCCGGGAGCTGGAGCCGGAGGAACTGGCCGCGGCGGAGTTCCTGCGCTTTACCTCCGACCCGGCGAAGATTGCGGACTGCTCCATCTACATCGTCACCGTGCCGACGCCGGTGGATGCCAGCCACCGCCCGGACCTGAGCCCGCTCTTGGCGGCCTCGGCGATTGTGGGCGGGGTGCTGAAACCCGGCGATCTGGTGATCTATGAATCCACCGTCTATCCCGGCGCCACCGAGGAAGACTGCGTGCCGGTGCTGGAGGCGCGCTCCGGCCTGGCCTTCAACCGGGATTTCTTTGCGGGTTACAGCCCGGAGCGGATCAACCCCGGCGACAAGGCGCGCAGGCTGAAGGATATCGTCAAGGTCACCTCAGGCTCGACGCCGGAAGTGGCGGAGCGGGTTGATGCGCTGTACCGCGAGGTGGTGGCGGCCGGCACTCACAAAGCAGCGAGCATAAGGGTCGCCGAGGCGGCCAAGGTGATCGAGAACAGCCAGCGGGATATCAACATTGCGCTGGTGAATGAGCTGGCCAAGATCTTCAACCGGATGGGGATTGATACCCAGGCGGTGCTGGAAGCGGCGGGCACCAAGTGGAATTTCCTGCCGTTCCGCCCCGGTCTGGTGGGCGGGCACTGCATCGGCGTGGACCCCTATTACCTGACGCACAAGGCGGAGCAGCTGGGCTATCACCCGGAGATCCTGCTGGCGGGCCGCCGTCTGAACGACGGCATGGGCGCCTATGCTGCGGGCGAGATGGTCAAGGCGATGCTGAAGCGCGGCCTGCCGGTGGCCGGCGCGCGGGTGCTGGTAATGGGGCTGACGTTCAAGGAGAACTGCCCGGACCTGCGTAATACGCGGGTGATCGACGTGGTGCGCAGCCTGGAGGAATACGGCGCGGTGGTGGATGTGCACGATCCCCATGCCGACCCGGAAGAGGCGCAGGAAGAATACGGCATTTCGCTGGTGCCGGAGCCGGGGCAGGGGGCCTATGCCGGGGTGGTGCTGGCGGTGGCGCATTCCGAATTCCGCGCGATGGGGGCAGAAGCGGTCCGGGCCCTGGGGTCCGAGGGTGCGCTGGTCTATGACCTGAAATACGTGCTGGCGCCGGAGGAGGCGGACCTGCGGCTCTGATCCGGGCGCGATCTCCCGCTTTGTTCCGGATTGCTGTATCCTTGCCGGTGACGGCGAGGAGGTCTGTGATGAGTGATGTTCTGGAAGGCCGCTGCCTGTGCGGCGCTGTGAAAATCCGTGTTGAAGGGGCGCATGATCCGCGCGCCGGGGCCTGCCATTGCCGCATGTGCCAGCGCTGGACCGGCGGGCTTTTCCTGTGTTTCGAGGCGGCTGCGGAAGCGGTGACGGTTGAGGGGCCGGCGGTGCGGTATCAATCCACCGCCTTTGCCGAGCGCGCGTTCTGCGCGACTTGCGGCTCGCACCTGTGGATGCGGGATGTGGATGAGGACGGCGCGCCCTACGACCTGATGCCGGGGCTGTTTGATGCTGCCCTGGGCTGGCCGCTCAGGTCGGAGATCTATGCCGACCGGGCAATGGCGGCGGTGCGGCTGGAAGGGGATCACCAGCGGACAACGCGGGACGCGTATGAGGCGCAGAACCCGTTCATTGACGGCGATGTCTGAGCGCAGGGGCTGCCTTAGCGGTCTGTGCGGGCCAGTGCCAGGCCGAGGCCGGAGGTGATGAACAGCGCGCCGGTCAGGCGGTGGCGCAGGCGGCCGAGCCTCAGGATTGCGGGCCGGGCGGATTGCGCGGAGGCCGCCCAGATCATGTCGCCTGCGAAAATCACTGCCAGGTAGATCGCCGCTGCGGTGAGCAGGGCCGCTGATCCGGCGCCGGGCGCAATGAACTGCGGCAGGAAGGCGGCGTTGAACAGCAGGGTTTTCGGGTTGATCAGGGCCAGCAGCAGGCCTTGCCAGAAGATGGTGCGGCGCGGTTTGCGGCTGGCCTTGGCCTCTTCCATGCCGGCAACGCCCTGCCGCCAGGAGTGCACGCCGAGATAGAGCAGATAGGCGACGCCGGCCCATTTCAGCCAAAGGAAGGCGGAGGCGGCGAATTCCAGCACCGCGGCAAGACCCAGAACCACCGCGGCAAGCTGCAGGGCCACGCCCGCGGTGGTGCCAAGCACGGTGACCGCCCCAAGGCGGAAGCCGCGGGCCAGCGTATTGGCGATGATCAGCGCCACATTCGGCCCCGGAACCGCAACCAGAACCGCTGTTGCGCCCGCAAGCGCCAGTGCCATCGTCAATTCCATGGGAATGCCCTCCGCCTGTTGAGCAGGCATAAGACTCGCGGACATGGAGGCTTGCAACTCTTTTTCAAGCGGCTGCCGGGGAGCTACCGCCCAATCCGCGGCAGTTTCGGGCCGCTCCAATAGGCGCCGCTGTCCTGGCGCAGGGCGTCATAGGCCTCAATCCGGCGCCGGGCGTCCTCGCCGCCGGCGCCGATCAGATGGGTGAGCAGGCATTCCAGCACTGCCATGGCGCCGCCGATGGCGCCGAACGGGTGCAGCGAGTTGGCGGCCACGGCCAGCACGTGGTCGGTGCGGATGCCGGGGGCGATGACCTCGCTGTCGGAGATCAGGATCACCGATGCGCCGCGTTCGCCTGCCAGCCGCAGCGCCTGAATGGTGCCGGCGGAGTAGGGGGCGAAGGTGATGGCGATCAGGCAGTCCTCGGGGCCAATGTCCACGAGGTCGTCAAGCGCCGCACCCATGTGGCGGGGGACCAGCTCCAGCGCCGGCAGCGCCATGCGGCCGACGTAGTGGAAGTAATAGGCCAGCGCATAAGACGACCGGGTGGCGGTGACATAGCTGCGGCGGGCGGCGGTGAGGGTGTCCACGATGGCCTGGGTGCGCTCTGCCGTCATCAGCCGCAAAGAGCGCGAGGTGATGTTGAGCTGGTTGCGCGCGGCGGCGGCCTGCAGTGCGCCTGCGGGGCCTTCGTCCTGCATCCGGTCAAGCCAGTCCTGGCCGAGGTCTGCCTCATGCGCAGTGGTCAGGGCGGCGCGGAAGGGGGCGCGGAAGGCCTCAAACGTGTCATAGCCCAGGTGCTGGGCAAGGCGGACAAAGCCGTTGGCGCTGATGCCGGTTTTCTCAGCCGAAGTGCGCACGGTATCGAGGCCGAAGTCGCCGGGGTTGTCGATCACGTATTTCGCCGCCGCCTTGAGCTTGGGCGGGAGTTCCTCCATCCGGTCCTTGAGGTGCTGGATCAGCCGGGCGGTTTTCCTGGGGTCGAGATGCGGGTCCATGCGCCGTATCAGAGCAGATGTGCGGAAAATGGCAAGGACGGAACGGGTGTTATTCCGAGAGGAAAGCCATCAGGTCCTGGCGGGCGTGCAGGATGCGGATGATCTCTGGGCGGCCGTTCTGCAGGCGGTAGATCACCAGATGCGCGCCTGTGGGGTGGATGCGGACCGGCGGAGTGAACTCATCCCGTTCGCGGGCCATTTCGGGGAAATCTGCCAGCAGGTCGAAGAGGGCAAACAGGCTGTCGGTATAGGCATCGGCCTGTGTTTCGCCCCAGGTGTCCCTGCCATAGCGCCAGATAGCGGCAAGGTCGGTGCGGGCGGCGGGGCGGATCCGCCAGCGCGGCTCAGCCATTGCGGCGCATGGCGGCCTTGAAATCTTCGGCGCTCAGCGCCTCCGCCGGGCCGCTGGCGAGGCCAGCGTCGATGGCGGATTGCAGTTCTGCTATGGCGGCGGCGCGGGCCTGGTCGCGGCGGATCAGATCGCGGACATAGTCGCTGGAATTGGCATAGGTGCCGGCGCGGGCCTGTTCCTCGACCCAAGTTTTCATCTGGTCCGGCAGGGAGACGTTCATTGTGGCCATTGGCAGGCTCCTTTCGCTGGAACAGGATATGGCAATCTTTGCCATACTTGCAAGAGGAGCGGAATGGTGGGCGGAATCGCCCACCCTACGTAAAAAAAGCCCGCAACCAGTCGTTGCGGGCTTTTCTAACTTGTCCGGGTGGATCAGGCGGAAACCACCTTGAGGCCCTTTTCTTCCAGCGGCTGGATCGAGCCGTCTTCGCTGATGGTCACCCGCTCGCCGTGATCGAGGCTGTCGAGGCCCTTGCAGGCGACCAGCATCAGCACGTCCTTTTCGCGGGCGACGATGGCCATGTGGCTGAGCCAGCCGCCGACCTCGGAAAGCACCGCGCCAGAGCGCTGGACGTAGGGCAGCCAGGCCGGGTTGACCATGCGGCAGACCAGGATGTCGCCGTCCTGGAAGTCTGCAAAGGCAGCGGGGTCGATGCAGCTGTCGTCCTCCATCCAGAACACCCGGGCGGTGGCGCTGCCGCTGCCCGCGACGCAGGTGCCGCCCATGGTGCCGTCGCCCGCCTGGGCCTGGGCGCCGAGCGACAACAGCTCGCAGTCGCGCAGGGTGAGGGTGACATCTGTCGGTGCGGATTTCTTGCGCAGCGCTTCCTTCTCTGCCCGCGCCTCAGCCAGGTCGCGCAGGGGGGCCGGGTTGGACCAGTTGCTGTCCAGCACCTCCGCGAAGGTCAGGCTGAACACCAGATCATCCAGCCCGCTGGTTTTCCCAAGCGCCAGCAGGGCGCGGCGCAGTTCGGCGACGACGCGCAGGGCTTCGTGCTTGGCCTGTTCCTTAAGGTCCTGATAGGCGATGGCGATGCCGATGGTATCGTCCAGCTCATCCGGCAGGTTGGCCGGGACCGGCACCGCGCCGATCGGCTCCACCGCGCTGTCGAGCAGGGAGTGGAGCAGCGCCGGCGCCTCGGCGTAGCGGGGCGAGGACAGCTCGTAGTCGAAGATCGAGCGGTGGCCCATCAGCTGCATGGCGCGCGTCTGGGCATCCTTGCCGGTGCAGGAAGCCAGCAGGCTGGAGGGCGCGTTGGGCAGTTCCGCGTGCATGAGATGCGCGCGCAGGGCCGGGTCGCCGGCCGCCGCCGAACCTGCCTCGCCCATGGTGAAGCCTGCTAGGATGTTGATCTTCTCGGCCTCCAGATAGACCTCGCGGATGAACATGTCCTTGAGGGTGGAGATCGCCTCCAGCAGCTTGTCCTGGGGCAGCGCGGCGTAATCCACGGCCTGCCAGATCGCCAGCTTATCGCGCAAGGAAGGCATCACGTCGCTGCGGAAGCGGGTGATCATCGGATGCGCCTGCTTGCGCAGCTGCTTGGCCTTGGCGGCGGTGAGCTTGAGCGTCATGCCCTGTTTCAGCGCCACATCGACGTAGGTCTTGCCGAACAGGTTCACCAGATGGCCGTCGCGCCCCTCGGGCAGGCCATAGGGCACGCCCAGCTCGCGGCAGGCCAGGTCAACGCTGCCGCCCGGCGCCCACAGCTCGCTCATCAGCGAGAAGGAGAGCGGGGTGGGGCGGGGCAGGACTTCGGACATCTCGTCCTGCTCCAGGATGGTCTGATCCGGGTCCGCGTCCGCATAGCGGTCCAGCAGATCGCGCCATTCTCCCAGACGGACCTGTTCCTGCTCGGTGCCGAGGCTCAGGGTGGTGATGTCGCGGCTTTGGACGATTTGGAACTGGCCGTTTGCATAGGCCCATTCGACGTCCTGCGGGCAGCCGAAGGTGTCCTCGATTTGTTTCCCAAGCGCCAGCAGCGGCGCCATGTTCAGCGTCTGGTCCTGATCTTCGGACGCGGGCAGGCCGGTGTAGCGGCCAAAGCGCAGGGAGGTCGGGGTGACGCGGCCGGACACCAGATCCTCGCCGCAGCCCTCGACCCATTCGATCATGCACATGCCGGGGGCCATCGGGTCCTGGGTGAAGAGGACGCCGGCGTATTCCGCCTGCACCATTTCCTGCACCACGATATTGCCCTGGTCGGTGCTGTCGCCCTCGCCGGAGTAGCTGGCGGCGCGTTCCGAGGAGAAGCTGGTCACAACTTCATCCAGCGCGGCGCGCATGGTCTCTGCAGTCACGTCGAGCACCGATTCAAAGACGCCAGCAAAGCTTTGGTCGTGGCCGTCCTCGTTGCTGGCGGAGGAGCGCACGGCAACCGGCTTGCCGCCTGCAAGGGCAAAGACCTGTGCCGCAAAGGCGTCCTTTTTAGCGTCGGACATTTCGCGGTAATCGTGGATTGCGTCGGAGCGGACGATCACGCCACCCGGCACCGGCAGGCCGGCATTGCGCAGGATCGACAGGCGCAGGGCCTTGTTGCCGGCATGCTCCAGCTCCTCGGTGTAGCCCATCGGGATCACGCCGCGCGGCAGCTTGGCAAGGCGGCGCTTGTGGGCGCGCAAGGCGATGGCTTCGCCCAGCTGGCGGTGCATGCCGGTGACATAGGCGCGCTGCACCAGCAGGAGCGTCAGACTGAAGCAGAGATAGGTATTGGCGGCGCCCGACAGGCTGAACACCATGGCAAAGAGCGCAGGCATGCCCAGCACCATCCACAGGGTTTTCTGGCGCGGTGTCTTGGCCACGGCCCACAAGAGGTAGACAGCGGCGAGCGCGCAGAACAGCACCGGCATGATGAACAGCGGGTCGGGCAGGCCGAGGTCGGCCATCCACAGGAACGGGGTCTGCAGGCTGGCGCTGGCCTCCTGCGCGGCGGAAACGCCCAGCATCATCACCGGCAGGAACAAGAGCGCGGTGAGGTTCTTCATCGGGGTCAGGCCCTTGTCCTTGTAGAACGCCTGCACCGCGCGCGCCTTGCGCACCGGGTCGTGGACCAGTTTCTCCTTCAGAGCCTTCATTTCATCCGCGGTTTCGGCGGTGACGATCTGGTCGCGTTCGGATTTCAGCGCCACCGGCAGCACCAGGATGCGGGTCGCGATGGACAGCGCCAGCAGGCCCAGCAGGATATGGCTGCGCTCATGCACCCACAGCAGCGCTGTGGCCAGCGCCGAGATCGCCTTGTCCCAGAGGCCGGTTTGCTGATCTGCCAGCCAGGCCTGCACATGCGGTTTCGGCTTGGGCGCGACGAAGTATTCCCACGGCAGAGTGTAACGGCCGCGGAAGTCGATGCCCTGCTGCGACAGCTCCAGCCCCAGCACCTGGCTCATGAAGCAGCTGCGGCGGTCGTAGCAGGCGGCGATGGTGGGCTTGTTCGGGTCCAGCTCCGCGATGCGCGCCATCAGGTCCGCGGTGGTCATCTTGCGGATCGGGATGTTGATCGCGCCGGGCAGGTGGCCGGTTTCAAAGTCGCCGGGATAGCGGGTGTCGACGATCTGCAGGTCCTCGGTGGTCAGCAGCGCTTCGAAGTCGGCGGTGCTGAGCAGCACGTCCTTGCCCGGGTATTCCGGGATCGCGCGCAGGTCGGAGAGGGATTGCACGTCCTTGTCGGAGAACTCGCGCCCCTCGACGATCCATTTCTCGATGCCGCCGGCGATGAAGCTGCAGTCGATGCCCATTGCCGCCAGCTTGGCGCAGGTTTCCGAGCTGCGGTTGCCGTTGTGGCAGAACAGAACGACCTTCTGGCCGGGCTGCACCGGCTGGCTCTGGACGAAGTCCGGGAAACGGATATGGGTGGCGCCGGGCAGGGTGCCCATGGCATTCTCGCCGGTTTCGCGGATGTCGTAGAACAGGGTGGAGCCGTCCTCCAGCGCCGCCGCCGCGTCCGCCGTGCTCATCGCCAGCGGATGGTCCTCCTGCTTGGAGAAGCTGGTCTCCTTGAGCGACGCGTCCTTGATGGTGGTGCCGTCAAACTGCGCCGGCCGCGTCAAAGTGGCCTGCAGCCTTGCCAGCTCAGCCTGCGCATGCGAGGAATACTGCCAATAGTTCCCGGCCGCCAGTGCCATGGCCGCCAGGACCAGCACGGATATCAGCTTGACCGGGTAGCGGCGCGGCGTGTTGCCCGGCTTAGGGGTAAAACCCAGTTTCGCCGCAATGACAGCGCCCAGGCCGGAAATCATGGCAATACCAACGGCCAGGACCTGCGACAGTGAAGAGACCGAGCCGATGACAAGTTCTGGAGATGGGATGGCCAGCGCCGCAACCGGGAGGACCGCAAATAGCGGCGTGAGCACAAGGAGTTGTGCTGAGCGGCGGAGGGACCGGGCGGTCCGGGCATGCAATAGGGTTGTCTTCACGGTGGTTCCTGTCGGGCCAGCTGAGTGTTTGTCTTAATTTATGGCGAATTTGCCTAAAAGATTACGAAAACCTTTCAGAAGGGTTAATATAGAGGCCGAAGAATAAAAGAACCGCAAAATTTTTCCGAGAATTGCAGGTGCGTTAACATTGTATTTTCAACTATGTGCCATGTAACCAAGGGGTGCGGCGTGTCTGCCGTGCCTGCCGAAGTCAGTCAGGAGGCTAGACTCGTGAAACTGTTTGAGTGCACCTTTGGTATCATTGAGCTTTTCCGGAAGCGGCTGCGGCCGGCAATTTCCGGTGCGCTGCTGGCTGCCTGGCTTGCGGCATTGCTTCCCAGTGCCGCCCTGGCAGGGACGGACCTGGTTTTCGGAACTTATGCGGCGGATAAACCAACCGCAACGGTCAAACAATACCAGCCGTTCCTCTCTTACCTGTCCGGGCGGATGAGCGAGGAGCTGGGCGAGCCGGTGACGATCCGGCTGAAGATCGCCAAGGAATACGAGGAGGGCATCCGCCAGCTGGCCAGCGGCGAAGTGGATTTCGCCCGTTTCGGCCCCGCCTCCTATGTGCATGTGATGAAGGAAAACCCGGGCATCCGGATTATCGCGATGGAATCCAAGAACGGCCAGAAGCGGTTCAAGGGGGTCATCGTGGTCCACCACGACAGCAGCGTGCAGTCGGTCGAGGAACTGGCCGGGCTGACCTTTGCCTTCGGGGATGAACTGTCGACGATCGGGCGCTACCTGGCGCAGGAATACCTTCTGGAAGCTGGAATCAGCAGTGCGGACCTGCATGAGTTCGCCTATCTCGGCCGCCACGACCTGGTGGGGGAAGCGGTCGGCGCAGGCCGGTACACGGCCGGCGCGCTGAAAGAGAGCACCTACAAGAAGCTGGTTGCCAAGGGGGTGCCGATCCGGGTGCTGGCCTCCTTCGACAATGTCACCAAGCCCTGGCTGGCTTCGGCGGACATGCCGGAGAATGTGCTGGAAGCAATGCGCAGGGTGATGCTGTCCTCCGAGCATGAGGAGATCGTGCGCAGGATTTCACGGAACGGCTTCCTGCTGGGCGAAGACCAGGATTATGACATCATCCGCCGGGCGATGGAGCGCAGCCTGGCCTTCTGAGGCGCCGCGTGACACCATGAAACGTACAAGCATCCTGTTTCAGATTGTGCTGTCGCTGCTGCTGGCAGCCTCGGCGGTCGGTTTTGCGGTCGGCGACCTGGCGCAGCGCCAGGAGGTGCAGCGGCTGGAAGAGCAGCTGGCGGAGCAGGCCGACCTCACGGTGTCCCTGCTGAGCGGGCTGATGCTGGAATCGATCATCGTCGAAGACGTGCCGGTGCTGGAAACCGGCCTGATCGAAGCGGTCAGCCGCAAACCGCAGATCGTGTCGATCCAGATCCGCAACCCGGCGGGCAAGCTGCTGGCCTCGGCGGAGGCGCCGGCGGCGCAGCCGGACGGCGGCCGGGTGATGTATGAGCGGCCGATCGAGCTGGAGGGCGCGGCCTTCGGCACCATGGTGGTGGAATGGTCGACCCGGGACGGCGAGGTGCTGGTGGCCGCCAAGGTGCGCCAGATCATCATCTGGACGGTGGTGCCGGTGCTGGCGCTGTCGCTGCTGGTGCTCCTGCTGGTGCATGTGCTGGCGCTGCGCCCGCTGCAGATGATCCACAAGCGGATGTCGGACGCGATCTCCGGCCTGCGCAGCCCGGCGCAGCGGCTGCCCTGGTATGCCTCGCGCGAATTCCGGGCGCTGGATTTCTCGGTCGGGGTGCTTGAGGAAACCTTTGCCGAGCGCGACGAGCGCGAATTTGCGATGGAGCAGGCCCGCGAGGTGGCGGATATCGCCAACCGGGCGAAGTCGGAATTCCTCGCCAATATGAGCCACGAAATCCGCACCCCGATGAACGGGGTGATCGGCATGGCGGAGCTGCTGCAGGACACCGACCTGGATGAAGACCAGAAGATGTATGCGGAAACCATCGCCAAATCCGGCTCGGCGCTGCTGACCATCATCAACGACATCCTGAACTTCTCCAAGATCGAGGCGGGCAAGGTCGAGTTCAGCATCGCCCCGTTCAACCTCCAGACCGCGGTCGAGGACGTGGTGACGCTGCTGTCGCCGAAAGCGGCGGAGAAGGGGGTCGAGATCACCATGCGCTACGACCCGGCCCTGCCGGAAGTGTTTGAGGGCGATGCCGGCCGGATCCGCCAGGTGATCACCAATGTGGCCGGCAATGCGGTCAAGTTCACCCGCGAAGGCTATGTCTATATCGAGGTGACGGGAGAGCGCCAGGACACCGGCAGGCATCTTCTGCGGCTGCGGGTGCGCGATACCGGGGTCGGCATCGCGCCGGACCGGATCGGCAAGATCTTCCGCGCCTTCGAGCAGGCCGACAATGCCGCCACCCGCAACTTCGAGGGCACCGGCCTGGGGTTGGCGATCTCCTCCCGGCTGCTGTCGCTGATGGGGGGATCGGTGCAGGTGGAATCGGAGCCGGGCAAGGGATCTGTCTTCACCATCGAGATTCCGCTGCAGGCGGGCGGTCCGGTGGCGGCGCAGCCGGCTGGCGGCCGGCACAGTTTTGCCGGGCTGAACGGCCTGCTGGTGGATGACCTGGAATTGAACCGGGTGATCCTGTCGGAACGGCTGAGCGCCTGGGGCGTGTCCTGCACTCTGGCGGCCTCGGCGCATGAGGGGCTGGAGATCCTGGCGGATGCGCAGCTGGACGGGCGCAGGTTCGACTTTGTCATCCTCGATTTCCAGATGCCGGCGATGGACGGGCGCGCCCTGGCCGGGCGGATCCGGGCGATGCCGGGGTTCGAAGCCGTGCCGCTGATCATCCTGTCGTCGGTGGAGCACGCGCTGAGCCGGGCGGATTGCGAGGCTATCGGCGCCTGCGAGTTCGCGCTCAAGCCGGTGCGGGCGGTGCAGCTGCGGCAGGTGCTCGACCGGGTGCTGAGCCTGCCTGCGCCAAAGGCGGTGTCCGCGGACGGCGCCGATGCCGGGGATCAGCCGGCGAGCCGGCTGCTGCAAGTTCTTCTGGCGGAGGACAACCGCACCAACCAGCTGGTGGTCACCAAGATGCTGAAGGATGCGCCGCTGGAGATCAGCATAGCCAAGAACGGCATGGAAGCGGTGGCGCAGTTCCGTTCGGCGCGGCCGGATATCGTGCTGATGGACATGATGATGCCGGAGATGGACGGCATCGAGGCGACTGCCGAGATGCGCCGCATCGAAGCCGAGAGCGGCAGCCGCAAAACCCCGATCGTGGCGCTCACCGCCAATGCGCTGCAGACCCACCGGGAGAAATGCCTGCAGGCCGGGATGGATGATTTCCTGAGCAAGCCGATCAACAAGAAGGCGCTGACCGAAGCGATCAGCAAGTGGACGGGCACCGAAGACCTGCAGCGCACCGGCAGCTGAGCGGCCGGCCCCGGCCGGGCGGCCTGGGCTGAGGTGAAGCGCAAGCCCGGCGCGGCGGCGGTCAGCCGCGGCGGCGCTGGAGCAGCAGCCCGGCCAGGCTGGAGGCGGCAAACAGCGCCGCTGCCAGGCAGACAATGCTGGGGCCTGCCGGGGTGTCCAGCGCAAAAGCCAGCTGCAGGCCGCCAACGGCCGCCAGCATGCCCAGCAGCGCCGCGATCGCGGCCATCCGCTCCGGGGTGGCAGCAAAGGGGCGGGCGGCAGCGGCCGGGATCAGCAGCATCGCCGCGATCAGCAGCACCCCCACCACCTTGATCGCCACCGCCACCACCAGCGCCAGCGCAATGGTCAGCACCATCTGCTCGCGCCTGGGGTCGATGCCGGCTGCATGGGCCAGATCCGGGTTCAGCGTAGCGGTCAGCAATGCGGACCAGCGCCACCACAAGAGTGCCAGCACCAAAACCGCCCCCCCCCAGATCACCGCCAGATCGGCGCGCCCCACCGCCAGGATGTCGCCGAACAGATAGGCCATCAGGTCGATCCGCACCCCCTGCAGGAAGGAGACGGCAACCAGGCCGAAGGCGAGCGAGGAATGCGCCAGCACGCCGAGGAGCGTGTCCATCGCATAGCCGCGCCCAGCAAGCGCCGAAACCGTGGTGGCCATCGCCAGCGCGGTGGCCAGAACGCCGGCAAAGACCGAGACATCAAAGCTGAGCGCCAGCGCCACGCCGAGGATCGAGGCATGCGCGGTGGCATCGCCGAAATAGGCCATCCGGCGCCAGACCACGAAACAGCCCAAGGGGGCCGCAGCCAGCGCCACGCCGATGCCGGCCAGGGCGGCGCGGATCAGGAAATCGTCAAGCAGGGTCATTCCGCTGCCTCATGGTGGTGATCGTGTTTGCAGTCGTGATCATGGCTGTGATTGTGCTCATGCCGGTAAAGCGCCAGGGCGCCTTGCGTGCCGGTGCCGAACAGCGCCCGGTATTCCGGGGCGGAAGCAACATGCTCCGGCGCGCCCTCGCAGCAGACATGGCCGTTGAGGCAGATCACCCGGTCCGAGGCCGCCATCACCACATGCAGCTCGTGGCTGACCATCAGCACCGCGCAGCCCAGCTCCTGGCGGACCTTCTCGATGCGCTGGTAAAAAGCGGCAGAGCCGGGCTGATCCAGGCCCTGGGTGGCTTCGTCCAGGATCAGCAGCTGCGGATTGCACAGCAGGGCCCGGGCCAGCAGCACCCGTTGGAACTGGCCGCCGGACAGGCTCGACATCTGCCGCGCCGCCAGATCGCCGGCGCCGGCCTGCTGCAATGCCTCCGCGGCGCGGGCGTCGGACACCCGCTCCGGCAGGCTGAGGAAGCGGCGCACCGTCAGCGGCAGGGTTGGGTCGATGTGCAGCTTCTGCGGCACATAGCCGATCCGCAGCCCCGGCGCGCGGGTGACGGTCCCGCGGGACGGTTTCTGCGCGCCGATCACGCTGCGCAGCAGGGTGGACTTGCCTGAGCCGTTGGGGCCGACCACGGTGACGATCTCACCGGGGGCAATCGACAGGCTGACACCGGACAGAACCGTGTTGCCGCCATGCGCGACGGTGAGGCCGTCCAGGGTAATCAGGCTGGTCATGCGGCCGGTTTCCCCTGGCATTTGGGGCAAAGGCCCTCGGCCTCGATCACCGCGCGCTCAATCACGAAGCCGGCGTCGCGGGCGGCCTGGCCGAGCTGGCCCTGGGTGGGTTCGCGCTGCGCTTCGGCCACGGCGTCGCAGGCGCGGCAGATCAGGAAGACCGGCGCGTGGCTCTCGCCCGGATGGGTGCACGCGATGAAGGCGTTGAGCCGCTCGATCTTATGGGCAAAGCCGTTTTTCACCAGGAAATCCAAGGCCCTGTAGGCGACAGGCGGCTGCGAGCCGAGCCCCTCTTCGCGCAGCCGGTCGAGGATTTCATAGGCCCCCAGCGCGCGGTGCTCCTGCAGGAGAATCTCCAGCACCCGGCGCCGGACCGGCGTGAATTGCAGGCCTTCTGCCCGGCACTGGGCATCCACGGCGGCGATGCCGTCCTGGATGCAGCTGGTGTGGTCGTGCGGGGCGAAGCCGATGGAATCCATATGCGGGGGTCCTTCTGGGCGGCGGCGGATTTGCCTCTTGATATGTTATGTTATGACGTTTATCAAGCGGCGTGATGTTATAAGATTACATGGGGCGTGAAATGCGGAGAGCTGGCATGTGGAAGAGTGGTGCAGCGGCGGCGGGTTTGCTGGCCGGGGCAGGGGCGGCCGTGGCGGAGGTGCCGCAGGTGGCGGCGGATATCGCGCCGGTACACGGGCTGGTGGCGCGGGTGATGCAGGGGCTGGGCGAACCGGCGCTGGTGGTGCCGCCGGGTGCGTCGCCGCATGGCTATGCGATGCGCCCTTCCGAAGCGCGGGCGCTGGATCAGGCGGATCTGGTGTTCTGGCTGGGCGAACCGCTGACCCCCTGGCTGGCAGGCCCGCTGGAGGAACTGGCCGGCGACGCGCACCGGGTGGAATTGCTGGCGGCAGAGGGCACAGTGGTGCTGCCGTTCCGCGAAGGGGCCCGGTTCGAGGCGCATGGGCATGATGAGGAGCATGAAGACCACGGCGATCACGATGATCACGCGGAGCACGAAGACCATGCTGAGCATGGCGATGGACATGACGATCATGCGGATCATGACGGCCACGAGGATCATGATCACGAAGACCATGCCGGAGAGGAAGGCCACGAGGGCCACGAAGACCGCGCCGATGCCCATGGGCATGACCATGAAGGCGCTGATCCGCATGCCTGGCTGCTGCCCGCAAATGCGCAAGTGTGGCTGGACGTGATCGCAGAAGAGCTGGCGGAGCACGACCCGGACAATGCGGCGGCCTACCGGGCCAATGCCGAAGCCGGCAAGCAGGAGATCGCGGAAACCGTGGCAAGCGTCTCGGCGGTGCTGGAGCCGTTCCGGACCAAGCCGTTCATCGTGTTCCACGATGCCTACCAGTATTTCGAGCAGGGCTTCGGGCTGAGAGCAGCCGGGGCGATCTCGCTGAGCGATGCGGTGAAGCCCAGCCCGGCGCGGGTTGCTGAAATCCGGGATGTAGTGGCGGATCTGAAAGTGGCCTGCGTGTTCTCGGAGCCGCAGTTCAATCCGGGGCTGGTTGCCACCGTGCTGGACGGCACCGCGGCTGGCACCGCTGTGCTGGATCCGCTGGGGGCGGGGCTGGAGCCGGGGCCGCAGTTTTATCCGGCGCTGCTGCAGGAGATCGGCTCCGCGATTGCCGGCTGCTGATCATTCCGGGCGGGCCATTTGGCCCGCCTTTTTCATCTGTTGCTGATCAGATGGGTCAGGGTGGCGCCGGTTTCATAGTAGGCGCTGCGCAGTCCGGCAAAGGGCAGGCTGTGGCCCTGGGCGGGCGGCACCGGCAGGCAGGCGCTGTCACCGGTCAGCAGCGCCTCGGCCATGGCGGCGCCGAACAGGGTGCCGGGGCCGATGCCGCGGCCGGAGTAGCCGAAACAGGCATAGCCGCCCTGCAGGTCCAGGATCTTGGGCAGGTGTTCGGAGGTCATGGCGATGCGGCCGTGCCAGTGGCTGCGGAGCCGCGCATCTTTCAATTCCGGGTACAGCGCTGCCAGTTTGCGCGGCAGCCAGCTGCGGTGCAGGGCACTGCCGAAGTGATTGAGCGCGCCCATGCCGCCGATCACCAGCCGCCCGGATTGATCCAGCCGCCACGACGACATCACCAGCGCGGTGTCCCAGCAGCCTTCCTTGTTTGGCAGGATCCTGTCCAGGAGCGGGCCAGGCAGCGGGTCGGTGGCGGCCTGGAAGTAATGCACTGGAATGACCTGCGGCGCGCTGTAGCCGGTGATGTCGCGGGCATAGGCGTTGGTCGCCATGATCAGGTGCTTGGCGCGGATGCTGCCCTTGGGCGTCGCCACATGCCAACTGCTGCCTTCGCGGCTGATGGCCGTGGCGGGGGAACGCTCATGCAGCTGCGCGCCAGCCGCGGCGGCAGCGCGGGCTAGGCCGCGGACGTAGGCCAGCGGCTGGATGGTGCCTGCGCGCGGGTCGAACAGCGCGCCGTGCACGGCGCCGGATCCGGTGCGCTGAATGGCGTCTTCGCGCGACAGCAGTTCCACCGGCGCGCCGATAGCTGTCAGTTGGGCGTGGCGGCGCTGCAAGTCCTTCAGGCCTGAAGGCGCATGGGCGCAGTGCAGGGTGCCGTTGTTTTCCGGCTCGCATTGAATGGCGTGTTTGGCGATCAGCGAAAACACCAGTGCCGGTGCGCCGGCCAGCAGCTGGGAAAGGCGGCTGCCGGTCCCTGCGCCCAGTGCGGCGTTGATGTCCTCGGGCGGCAGCCAGAGGCCGGCATTGGCCAGCCCCACGTTGCGCCCCGAACCGCCGCTGCCGGTTTCATCAGCCTCGACCAGGCGGACCGAGGCGCCCAGTTCCGCGGCTTTCAAGGCCGCGGAGCAGCCAGTGTAGCCGCCGCCGACCACCACCAGATCGGCCTCTGCCTCCCCGGAAAGCTCCGGGAAGGCGGGGTTTTCCTGGCAGGTTTGGTGCCAGAGGCAGGACGCCAGATCAGATGTCAAACTTGATCCCCTGAGCAAGCGGCAGCTCGCGTGAGTAGTTCACGGTGTTGGTCTGCCGGCGCATGTACCCTTTCCAGGCGTCAGAGCCGCTTTCGCGGCCGCCGCCGGTTTCCTTCTCGCCCCCGAAAGCGCCGCCGATTTCCGCGCCGGAGGGGCCGATGTTCACATTGGCAATACCGCAGTCGGAGCCCGCTGCCGAGAGGAAATATTCGGTTTCGCGCACGTCGGTGGAGAAGATGCAGGAGGAGAGGCCCTGGGGCACTTCGTTCTGCATTTCAATGGCTTGGTCCAGGCCGGAGTATTTCACCACGTAAAGGATCGGGGCAAAGGTTTCGGTGTGCATGATGGCGGTCTGGGCGGGCATTTCGACGATGGCCGGGTGCACATAAGCCGCATCCCCGTGGCTGTCCGCCAGCGCGCGGGTGCCGCCGTGCACGGTGCCGCCTTCGGATTGCGCCTTTTCCAGCGCCCGCAGCATCGCGTCCATCGCATGGCGGTCGATCAGCGGGCCGACCAGCGTGCCGTCGGCCAGCGGGTCGCCGATGGGCAGGCCCTCGTAGGCCTTGATCAGGCGCGGGATCAGCTGGTCATAGATGTCCTCATGCACGATCAGGCGGCGGAGCGACGTGCAGCGCTGGCCGGCGGTGCCGACGGCAGAGAACACGATGGCGCGCAGGGCCATTTCCAGATCGGCGGAGGGCGCCACGATCATTGCGTTGTTGCCGCCCAGCTCCAGAATGGTGCGGCCGAGGCGTTTGGACATGTCCGCGGAGACCGCCTTGCCCATCGGGACAGAGCCGGTGGCGGAGATGATGGCGACATCCTTGGAGGCGGTCAGCGCCTCTCCCAGGTCCCGCTCGCCGATCAGCACCTGGATCAGGCCCTCGGGCGCGTCATCGCCAAAGGCTGCCATGGCGCGCTCGCAGATTTTCTGCACGGCAAGGGCGGTCAGCGGGGTTTTCTCCGACGGTTTCCAGATCACCGGATCGCCGCAGACCAGCGCCAGCGCCGCGTTCCAGCACCAGGGGGCGACGGGGAAGTTGAAGGCGGTGATGATGCCGCAGGTGCCCATCGGGTGCCAGCTCTCGCGCATCGCGTGGCCGGGGCGCTCAGACGCGATGGTGAGGCCGTAGAGCTGGCGTGAAAGTCCCACCGCGAAGTCGCAGATGTCGATCATCTCCTGCACTTCGCCCAGGCCCTCCTGGTAGATCTTGCCGCATTCCAGGGTGACAAGGCGGCCCAGGTTTTCCTTCTCTTTGCGCAGTTCATCCCCCAGCAGGCGCACCAGCTCGCCGCGGCGCGGAGCCGGCACCAGGCGCCAGGATTTGAAGGCAGCCTTGGCAGCGGCGATCTGCGCTTCGGCCTCTGCCGCGGTGTGGGTTTTCAGGCGGGCAATTTCGCTGCCGTCCACCGGCGTGGTGACAGTCAGGCTGCCGCCGGTCAGTTCGGCCTCGGTCAGGCCTGCAGCGGCGAGGATGTCGGAATGGGGCATGTCGGAGTCCTTATGATGCGAGGGCAGGTCATGAGCAAAACTTTAGCCCGCTTTGCATCAATGTCCCGCCGGGCGTCGGTCTGATATAGAAATTGCACCGTCGGGCGCGGATTGCTATTGAAACTAAATCCTGAAGCCATGAGCAAAGATCATATGATTGCCCCGCGCCGCTTTCTGCCCTCAATCCCGTCGCTGCTGGCGCTGGAGGCCGTGGACCGGCTGGGCAGCGCCTCGGCGGCGGCGGAGGATCTGTCATTGACGCAAAGCGCCATCAGCCGCCAGCTGAAGCAGCTGGAGGAGCAGATGGGGGTCGATCTGATTGCCCGCGACCAGATGCGGATGCAGCTGACGCCGGCGGGGGCGGGCTTTGCCAAGGAGGCTAGGGCAATCCTGACCCGGCTGGCGCAGGCCTCGGTCAAGCTGCGGGCGAATCCGGATGGCGGCAGTTTCACCCTGTCGATCCTGCCGTCCTTTGGCCTGCATTGGCTGGCGCCGCGGCTGAAGGGGTTTGCCGCGTCGCATCCCGGCATCACCGTGAACCTGCACACCCACAATCTGCCGTTCAGCTTTGACGGGGGCACGGCGCAGGCCGCGATCCACTACGGCACCCGCGACTGGCCGGGGGTGGAGTATCTGCCCCTGATGCCGAAACATGTGCTGCCGGTCTGCGCGCCGGGGCTGATGGCGGGGCCGGTGTCCCGCCCGGCGCAATTGCTGGACTATCCGCTGCTGCATCTGGAGACGCATCCGGACTGCTGGGAGCAATGGTTTCATCTGCATGATGTGCCTGCGGCCAAGCTGAGGGGGATGCTGTTTGATCAGTCGTCTGCGATGACGCAGGGGGCGGTGCATGGGCTGGGGGTGGCGCTGCTGCCGGACTTCCTGGCGGAGAACGAGATTGCGCAAGGGCGGCTGGCGCTGGCGATGGAGGGTGAGGCGGTGAGTCTGGGTGAATATTTCCTGGTCTGGCCCGCGGATCAGGCGGAGGACTATCCGCTGATCAAGTTCCGCGAGTGGCTGATGGCGCAGCTGGAGGAGACCTGACATGCGATTGCCGAGCCTGACCCATCTGCGCTGTTTTGAAAGCGCCGCGCGGCATCAAAGCTTCACTGCCGCGGGGGAGGAACTGGGGCTGACCCAGAGCGCGGTCAGCAAGAAGGTGAAGGAGCTGGAGGCCGATCTGGGATTCGACCTGTTCCAGCGGGCGGGCCGCGGGGTGGTGCTGACGCCGGCCGGGCAGGGGCTGGCGGCCGATCTGGAGCTGGATCTGGCCGGCTTGCGCGCCACCCTGCAAAAGGCAGCGGCGGCCGGGGCGGGGCGGTCGGCCCTGCGGATTGCGGTGCTGCCCGCTTTTGCCAACCTCTGGCTGATCCCGCGGCTGCCGGATTTCTTTGCCCGCCACCCGGAGGTGGAGCTGAGCTTTTCCACCCGGCTGGAGCCATTTGATTTTGCCCGCGAGAACTTTGACCTGGCGGTGCACTACGGGCTGGATAATTGGCCCGGCACCCATATGGCCCCGCTTTTCGGCGAGGAAATGGTGCCGGTCTGCGCGCCCGGATTCTTTGCCGCGCATCAGCTGGAGCAGGGGGGCAATCTGGCGCAGGCGCCGCTGCTGCACCTGGAAAGCCGCTCGGGCTCCTGGGCGGAGTGGTTCGAGCGCGCAGGGCTGGCGGGCGCGCCGCGGCAGGACGGGCGCTATTTCGACCAGCACTCGATGGTGATTGCAGCCGCCACGGCGGGCCTGGGCGCGGCGATCGTGCCTTATGACATGGTGGCGCGGGAGATCGCGGCAGGCGATCTGATGCGCATCCCGGGGCCAGCGCTGGAGTCGCGCAAGCGTTATTTTCTCGTGCGTCCGCAAGGGGTTGTGCCGGAGGCGGTGCAGAAATTCGAAAGGTGGCTAAAGAAGCAATTGCGTTCGAAGTGAGATTGAGATGTTTTGCCCGGCCGACAGGCCGGGCTGCACCTGCCTGCCCCCCCGGCAGGTGCATTCGCACCTACCCAGGCAGGTGCAGCCCTAAGTGGCTTATGCATGTACCATGACAATCTGGAATTAGTCGTGTCGTAATGGGCTGGTATTTCAAGACCGGCTTTCGTTTCATTCTGGCTTTGCCAAAACCAGCAGGGAGCCTTTGCCATGGCCCAGTTCCGCCGCGCCAGCCGTCTCGACCCTATTGAAGTCTCGGAAATCCTCACCATCGGCGCCAAGGCCGCGGAGATGAAGCGGCAGGGCGCACCGGTGATCATCCTCGGCGCGGGGGAGCCGGATTTCGACACGCCGGACCACATCAAGGAAGCCGCGGCTGCCGCGATGCGGGCAGGGGAGACCAAATACACTCCGCTCGGCGGCACGCTGGCGTTGCGGCAGGCCATCCAGGCCAAGTTCAAGCGCGACAACGGTCTGGACTATGCGCTGGATGAGATCATCGCCGGCACCGGCGCCAAGGAGATCCTGTTTGATGCCTTCATGGCCAGCCTCAACCCCGGTGATGAGGTGATTGTGCCGACGCCTTACTGGACCTCATATTCCGACATCATCCGCATCGCTGGCGGGGAGCCGGTGCTGGTGCCCTGCGGCGATGATACCGGCTTCCGGCTGACGGCGGAGCAGCTGGAGGTGGCGATCACCCCGCGCACCCGCTGGCTGCTGCTGAATTCGCCATCGAACCCGGCTGGCGCGGGCTACAGCGCCAGCGATTACCAGCCGCTGCTGGAGGTGCTGCTGCGGCACCCGGATGTCTGGCTGATGGCCGATGACATGTATGAACACATCACCTATGGCGGCTTTGAGTTTGCAGCGCCCGCGCAGCTGGAACCGCGGCTGAAAGACCGGGTGCTGACGGTCAACGGCGTCTCCAAGGCCTATGCGATGACCGGCTGGCGGCTGGGCTATGCGGGCGGGCCGAAGGCGCTGATCGACGCGATGAAGGTGGTGCAGTCGCAATCGACCTCGCATCCCTCGTCCATTTCGCAGGCGGCGGCTGCGGCGGCGCTCAATGGCCCGCAGGAAGTGCTGGCAGAGCGGCGGGCCAGTTTCCAGGCGCGCCGCGATCTGGTGGTGGAGGCACTGAATGCCATGGAGGGGATTGCGTGCCCGGTGCCGGAGGGGGCGTTCTACACATTCGCCAATTGCGCAGGCGTGCTGGGCAAGAGGACGCCAGAGGGCGCGGTGCTGGAGACAGATGCGGATTTCTGCGCCTATCTGCTGGACCAGCACCATGTGGCGGTGGTGCCGGGCCGCGCCTTTGGCATCTCGCCTTATTTCCGGATTTCCTATGCCACCTCCGAGGCGGAACTGCGCGAGGCGTTGAGCCGGATCGGCAGGGCGGTGTCGGCGCTGGTTTAAGCGGTTCAAAATGTTCCGCCCGGCCTCTCCCACGGGAGGGCGCTTCGCACCCACCCGGGGCCGGGCACTGCCGTCAGCGTCTTAGGCCTGCGCCATTTCTAGCTGGCGGCGGTTGCGGGCGTTGGACCAGGCCTGCACCAGCTGGCGCTGAAGCGCGGCAGCGGCGAGGCCCAGGGCGATGCCGCCGAAGATCGCCAGCGCATCGTTCAGCGGGCTGCGGCCCTCCAGCCCGATCATCGGCATCAGCAGCTCCGGCACGAAGCGGTGCAGCAGGTAGATGGGGAAGGCCGCCTGCGCCAGCCGCATCACCGGGCGGGCGGCAAACCGCGGTACCGGCAGGCGGGTGATGAACAGCAGTCCGGCAATCAGCGCCAGGAGCCACATGTACTTGATCCAGCCGCCGTACCAGTTGCCGCCGAGATAGGCGGCTGAGGGCATGATCACGCAGGCCGCCCCCAGCACCATCAGCCGCTGCCCCAGCGTATCGGCGGCGGTGATGCACCAGCCGAGGGCAAACAGGTAGAAGACCCAGGGCACGGTGAACTGCGCCCGCCCGCCGATCTGCCAGATTTCCGGTGCGGCCAGACGGATGGCAATAGCAAATGCCAGGAAGCAGAGCCCGGTGCGGAAAGCGCCCTGCTGCACCAGCCAGCGCCGCACCGGCGGCAGCGCAAACGGCAGCGCCACCAGCAGGGTCATCTGCAGATAGGCCTCGATGAACCAGTAGAGATAGGGCAGCATCAGATGGGTTTCAGGCGTGGTCAGGGCAAAGTTCCCCGTCAGGAAGACCGAGACCCAGGGCACCTGCTCCCAAGCCGCGGCATAGCCCGCCAGGATCAGGTAATAGGGGATCAGCACCGCCGCCACCGGCTTGAAGAAGCTGCCCATACTGCCGGATTTCAGCGCCTCCCAGCGGAAGCCTGCGACGCTCATCCCCATCAGGATCACCATTGCGGCAGCACCGCCGTAGACCGGCCAGAAGGTCTGGTGCGCAGTGACCACCGCCAGGATGGCAATCACCCGGGCAATCAGATCGAAGGGCAGGCTGGCGGAGGGCGCCGGGGCGGCCTGCTCGAGATCCTTGACCGGCATCTCTTCCCAGCCCGCGGGGGCGCCGCCCAGGGCCTCGTCCAGCGCCAGCGACAGCTCCACATGGCGCAGCGAGTCGCCGCCGAGCGAGGCAAAGCTGTCGTTGCGGCCCACGGTCTGCGGTGCAAAGGCGGCCTGGTAGGCGGCCAGCACGCCCTTGGCCGGTTGCAGCTTGGCGGACTGCGACTTGAGCACCGGATAGTCGATCTTGCCGTTGGCGCGCCGCGGCAGCGAGCTGCGCGGGAGCACCGTGAAATGCTGCTGGCCGACGCCAGTGAGCCGGGCCGCCAGCGCGGCGATGCCGTCCTGCGGCCCGCAGATGGCGATGGAGATGCGGGCATCATCGCCCCAGACCGCGGCCTCGTGCCCCTGGGCGGCCAGGGCGCGCTCGATGGCGTCATGGCCGATGCGCAGGCCCGCGATCTTGGACATGCGCGACAGCCGCCCGGTGATGTGGTAGAGGCCGCTGGCATCGCGCCGGGCCAGGTCGCCGGTGGCCAGTTCGCTGAGTTCCGCGCCCTTGGCGAGATCGGCGCTGTCCTCAGCATAGCCTATCATCACATTCGGGCCCTGATAGCAGAGTTCGCCCTCGCCCTCGGGCGCGGTGATTTCCCTGCCGCCCGCACCGCGCAGCAGCAGGCGGCCGCCGGGGATAGCGCGGCCGGCCGCGCCGGGGGCATCCAGCGCCTGTTCCGGCGGCAAGTAGCTGATCCGGGCTGTGGCCTCGGTCTGGCCGTACATGACGAAGAAACGGCCGGCGCGGGCCTGCATCCGGGTGGCCCAGGCGCGGACCTGATCCGGTTCCATGGCGCCGCCGGCAACAGTGAGGGTCTTGATGTTTTCGGGCAGCGTGTGCGACAGGCCTGCGCTTTCCAGCAGCCGGAAATGATGCGGAACGCCGGCCAGGCTGGTGGCGCCGGAGGCCGCCAGCGCAGCGGCGAAACCGGCATCCAGCACCGAGCCGGGGGCAAGCCAGAGGCTGGCGCCGGCCGCCAGATGCGAATGCAGCACCGACAGGCCGTAGGAATAGTGCAGCGGCAGGATCAGCGCGGCGCGGTCCTGGCGGCGGATCTCCAGGTAATCTGCAATGGCGCGGGCGTTGCTGTCCACCGCAGTGCCGGACAGGCGCACGCCGCGGCCGTGGCCGGTGCTGCCGGAGGTTTGAAGCAGCAGGGCCAGGTCCGGATGCACCGCGGCGGGATCGTGGGAATGCGACAGCAGCTGCCAGCTGCCGCCTGCGCGCCGGAAGCTGGCGGCGGGGCGGAAGCGTTCTTCCAGCCGTGCCGCGGTTGCCTCATCCCCGGCCGGCAGCGGCATCACCGCATGGCCGGCAGCCAGGGCGCCGAGATAGGCGGTGATGGCGTCCGGTTCGGCTGCGGCCTCGACTGCGATCAGCCGCCGGTCCAGCGGCAGCTGGCGGGCAAACTGTTCGGCAGCATCCGCCAGCGCGGCATATGACAATGTGGTTCCGTCCGCCGCGATCAGGCAGGGACGGGCGCCGAATGCGCGCAAATTGGCCAGCTCGTAAAACATCCGCAACTCCTTCGAGCGCGGCGGGTATTATAATTTACTAATTTTGTCAATTATTGCCGGGCGGTCTTTTTGACCCGGCGTTGCGCTGCGCGGGATCGCTGCAGGCCCGGCAGCTGTGCGCGGCAGGTTTTCGCTGATATCCGGGGAATCCGCCCGCTGTCTGCCGGCCGCGGCCGGTGTCACTGGCCAGCCTCCGTCAGCAGCGCCCACAGGCTGGCGGCCACCGGCCCGGGCGCCTGGTCGCGGCGGCGCAGGGCAAAAAGCTCCGAGCGGCGCGGCGGGAAGCCCTCCACCTGCAGCGGCACCAGCGTGCCGGCTTCGAGGTCGCGGCGGATCAGATGTTCCGGCATGCCGCCCCAGCCCAGCCCGGCGAGGATCACCTGCCGTTTGGCGGCGAAGTCGGAGACGGTCCATTTGCGCCCGCCGGGCAGCAGGTCGCGGCTTTGGCTGCTGTCCGGGCCGCCGGTGCCAGCCACCACGATCTGCGGCAGGGCCTGCATCTCCTGCAGGGGATGCGGACCCGGCCCCAGCTGTCTGGCAAGCCCGCGGGCGGCGACGGGGCGGATTACAACCTCGGCGATCTTGCGGGTCTCCACCTCCTCCAGCGGGACGCCGTCCAGGGTGGCAATGGCGAGGTCGGCGGCGCCCTCCATCAGCCGGGCGATCGGGCCGCCCATCATTTCGGTGCTGAGGCGGATGTGGGTGGCGGGGTAGGCCTGGCCGGTTCGCTCCAGCACCGGCAGCAGAATGTCCAGCGGCAGCGTTGCGGTGACGGCAAGGCACAGCTCCGCCTCCTCCCGTGCCCGCAGCCGGGCGGCGGTTGCCTGCAGCGCCCGCATCTGGCCGAGAACGCGGGTGGCTTCGCGGTAGAACACCTCCCCCTCCGCGGTCAGCCGGGGCCGGTATTCGTCCCGCGAGAACAGGGTCAGCTCCAGCTCCTCCTCCAGCAGGCGGATGGCATGGCTGACGGCGCTTTGCGATTTGTGCAGCCGTTCGGCGGCTTGCCGGAAGGTGCCGGTCAGCACGATGGCCTCAAAGGCGAGGAGCTGGTCGTGTTTCATAATGATGCTATTTTTCGATCATGTTGGTGAGAACTCAATATTATCAATAGATGAGAGTGCGGGGTAGCAAAAGCCATCATGTCAACAGGAGAACTGACCATGAAGCTTTACTACAAACCCGGAGCCTGCCCGCTGGCCAGCCATATTGCCCTGTATGAGACCGGCGCCGCCTTTGAGATTGAGGCCGTCGATACGGACAAGGGGCGCACAGAAAGCGGCCGCGACTTTGCCGAGATCAACCCCAACGGCTATGTGCCGGCGCTGGAGCTGGAGGACGGCGCCGTGCTGACCGAAGGCGCAGCGATCCTGCAGTATATCGCCGACCGCCACCCGGAAGCCGGGCTGGCGCCGGAGCCGGGCACCCTGGCGCGCACCCGCCTGCACGAGGCGCTGAACTGGATTTCGGCGGAAATGCACAAGGCGTTCGGGCCGCTGTTCCGCGCAGGCAGCACGGAGGCGGAACAGGCCGCTGCCAAGCTGGCGGTAGCCGCCCGCTTCGACCGGGCCGAGGCAATGCTGTCGGACGGCCGCGACTGGCTGGTGGACGGGCGGTTCTCGGTTGCGGATGCCTATTTCTTTGCCGTTGCCAACTGGGCCAATTTCACCGGCATCGGCCTCAGCCGCTGGCCCGCCGTTGCGGCGCTGGCGGCGCGGGTTGCCGAGCGGCCTGCCGCGCGGAAGGCGATGAAGGCGGAAGGGCTGATCCAGTGACCGCCGCCGATCATGCCCAGGTGGCTGCGCTGATGGAGGCCTATTTCGAGGGGCTCCATCAGGCCGACAGCACCATGCTTCGCCGCGTCTTCCACCCACAGCTCTCCTATGTCTGCGCGACCGAAGGGGATGAGCTGTACCTGGATCTCGATACCTACATGGCGCGGGTCGACGGCCGCGCGCCGCCTGCCGGGCGCGGCGAGCCGCGCGACGAGGCGATCCTGGAGATCGCCTTTGGCAGCCCCCGCATCGCCCGCGTCACCGCGCGGATGAGCATGATGGGGCGCGACTACCTCGATTTCCTGACCCTGGTGCGCCATGCCGGCGAATGGCGGATCGTCACCAAGGCCTTCACCTATCTGCCGCGAAAGGACTGAGCCATGCCCTATGTGAACATCAAGGTGACACGGGAGGGCGGACCGGACGGCACCGGCCCCTCGACCGAGGAAAAGGCGCGGCTGATCGGCGGCGTGACCAGCCTGCTGCAGGAGGTGCTGGGCAAGAGCCCGGCGACGACCTTTGTGGTGATCGACGAGGTGGCGCTTGCGGATTGGGGCATCGGCGGCCTGCCGGTGGAGCAGTACAGGGCGCAAACCTAGGCGCCGCCTGGCGGTGCCGCGGGGGCGGGCGGCGGCAGGGGTGCCGCCGCCTGCCTACTTGGCGATCTCATCCATGGCGCGGCCGACGGTGAAGCCATGCAGCATGGTCGACAGCAGGATGGTCAGCCCGATCAGCGACCACAGCTCCGGCTCGTTCACGAATTCAATGTGGGCGCCGGCATAGCACAGGTAGTAGATTGAGCCGATGCCGCGCACGCCGAAGACGGAGACCACCAGACGGTCGCGGCGGGTGATGCGCGAGCCGGCCAGCGACAGCCAGCCGGCCAGCGGGCGGATCAACACGATCAGCAGCACCGCGATCAGCACCAGGGCCGGCGACAGGTCGCCCAGAATGACCGGCAGCACATTGCCGAGCGCCACCAGCAGCAGCGCCGTCAGGGCGTGCTCGATGGTCTCGCAGAAGTCGTGCAGGCGGCGGTGGAAACGGTGTTCGTTCTCGATCCGGCGCAGGGTCAGCCCCATCGCCGCCACCGCGATGAAGCCGTAGCCTTCGACCAGTTCGGTGGAGCCGTAGCACAGCAGCACCCCGGCCAGCGCCACCACGCCGGAGCCGGTGTTGGCAAGCGCAGCATGGGCGGGATAGACAAACAGCACCTGCCCCAGCACCCAGCCGCCGCAGATCCCCATCGCGGCGCCTGCGGCAATCCGGTAAACAACGTCGATTGCCAGCCAGTCCAGCAGCCAGCCCTGCGGGTCGAGTCCCTGCAAGGCCACGATCAGGCCCAGGTAGACAAAGGGAAACGCCAGCCCGTCGTTCAGCGCCGCCTCGGTTGTCAGGGTGAATCGCACCGGGTGCTCGTCCCCCTCCATCGGCGGGCCGACCTGCACGTCGCCTGCCAGCACCGGGTCGGTCGGGGCCAGCACGGCGCCCAGCAGGATTGCCCCCGCCGCGGTCATGCCGCCGATCCCCCACCCCAGCAGGGCAACCGCGGCAATGGTCAGCGGCATGCCGATCAGCAGCAGCCGCAGGGTTGCGCCCCACCGCCTCCAGGGCCGCAGGCTGTCCAGCCGCAGCCCGGCTGCAAACAGTGCCACGATCACCGTCAGCTCGCTGACCACCTCCCAGGGTTTCGGGTGCAGGCGCGGGTCCGGCGCAGCCGGGCTGTCCGGCACCAGCCAGTAGGCTGCCATCCCCAGCAGGATCAGCAGCGGCGGCGCGGCCGGCTCCCGCGTGGAGACCAGTCTGGGCATCCAATGGGCCAGGATGATCACGCCGCCCGCCGCAGCCAGCATGACGTGATACGGGGCAAACTCAAAAAAATGCGAAATGTCCATAGATGCAACTGTACAGGATTTTCACCGGGACGCAGCGACGAGGCCCTGCAGTGCCGGAAGTGTCCGGCGGCTGCCGGCCTTTGCGTTCGGCACGCCGCCGCGCCGGCTTTAGCAATCCTTGCAGAGGCGCCAGCGGATTTCCTTGGCGCGTTCCACGAGGCCGGCAGTATGAGGGCCAGCGCCTCGGAGTTCTCGGTCACAACGCGGGGCGGCAGCGCAATCCCGGCCAGTGCCGCGCCTGCGGTGATGGCCGGAAACAGCGACAGGAGGCCGTAGAAAGCGATGCCCGCAGCCAGAAGCCCGGCGTCGGCGTCAGCCTGCCGGGACCACACCCCGCGGGCCAGGCTGAAAAGGCCGGATTTCGGGGCGGAATACGACTGCTGGCGGCTTTCTGGTGCTGTCATCGCTGGCTCCGGTTTGCGGGACATGATGGCTCAACGCGAGTCAGGGGGCGCCGCAGGCTATGTCCCTGCGGCGTCCAGCCGGCCGGTAGCCTCGCGGTGCAGCCGGTCCATCTCCTCGCGCAGGGCGGCTTCGGCCCTGGCGGCCAGCGCATCGCGGTGCGCGCCCAGCAGCTCGTCCTCGCGGCGGGTGGCGGGCAGCAGCGCCCCGATCAGGGCGCCGAGGCCAAGCGCGATGGCGCCTGCGGCCAGCGGGTTGTCGTCATAGAAGCTGCGGCCGCGCGCCGCGGCCTTGGCGGCGTGGGCCTCGACCTTTTCCTGCGCCTGCAGCGCGGCGGTGCGTGCCGCCAGCACCCGCTTGCGGGCCGCGTCTGGCAGCGCATCGAGGCCGGCGTTCAGGGTCTCGCGCATCTTGCTGGTGCGGAAGCTTTCGTCACTCATTCCTGTCATCTCCTTCCTGATGGCGGCGTCCGCCGCCGCAACGCGGGCGTCAAAACCGCTCATGGCCGCCGCGGGCGGCACCGCCGCGGCGGCGGGCTCCGTGCGGCGCGGGCGGCGGCCGGTGCCGGTGAACATCAAGGCCAGCCCGGCGCCCGCCAGGACCAGGCCTGCGGGGTTGCGCCGGGCGGCGGCCATGGCCTGGCGGCCCAATGCGCCGCCATAACCGCTGGCGGCGGCGGCCAGCTGCTGCGCTGCGGCCTGCGGCGCCACCGCGCCGGTCAGGCCGGACAGCGACGCGGCGAGGCGGCGGCGGTCGGCTTCGACCTGCTGTTCGAGGGTGTCAGTGCTGGGCATCGGCGGCCTCCTTGATGCTGGCGGCATCCTGTTTGACATTGCGCAGCGTGCGCGAGGGCAGCAAGGCGCTGCGGCTGAGCCGCGCCCGGCCGGCCAGCACCAGCGCCAGCGCCGCGGCCAGCAGCGCACCGCCGACGATCAGCGCCGCCAGCCCGGGGGCGATCCCCGCGGCGGCGATCCAGGCGACCAGCGCCGCGGCCAGCACATGCACGCCAGCGAGGGCCAGCAGCGCGGCCCCGGCGATCAGCGCCAGCCCGGTGCCGGCGCGGGCCGCGTTTTCCTTCAGCTCCGCCTTGGCCAGGGCGGCCTCGCTGCGCAGCAGCGCGGCAAAGCGGCGGAGCGTTTCGGTGAACAGCTCGGGGGCCTGGCGCAGGTCAGGATCCGGCATGGGGCGCCTCCGGATGGATCGGTGCGGCGGCGGGCCCGGCGGGCTCCGGCGCGCTGGCCTTGAGGAAGCGGGTGGCGGCAAAGCCGGCCAGGGCGGCGGCGCTCAGGAACAGCAGCGGGTTGCGGCGGGCAAAGGCGCTGACCTCCTGCACGGTTTCCTCCAGATCGAGGCTGCGCACCTGGCGGGCGGCGTCCTCCAGACGGCCGGCCACCGCCTGCGCCGCCTGCGCCTGCATGCTGCCGGGATCAAAGGCCTGCGCCGCGGACGCGGCCGCCTCGGCGGCGGCCTGCGCCTGCGCGGCGGCTGCGCTTTCGTGAAGCTTCTCCTCCACGGTACCCTTGGCCCGGCGCCCCAGATCGGCGGCCTGGCGGCGGGCCTGCTGTTCCAGTTCGGACGTATCGGTCATGTCATATGCCTTTCTGCTGTCGGGCTGTCACAGGTGAGCGTGTACTGGGGAAACGTGCCGGGGCGGCGGCGGGTTCCCTCAACGAAAGAAAAACGGCCCGGCTGCGCGAGCCGGGCCGGGCGGTGTCAGGAACGGGCCGTTCAGATGCTCGCAGCGGAAGACCGCGGGCCTGCGATCAGCCAGGCGATGAACCCCAGCACCGGCAGGATGAGGATGACCAGCACCCAGATGATTTTTGCGGCAGTCGAAGCCCCGGACCCCAGGACCTGGATGATTGCGTAGATGTCGGCAGCCAGGACCAGCAGGCCAATCAGACCATATTCCATAGTGTTCTCCCTTCGGCTAGGCGCTGTGGCAGGGTAACGCGGGCTGCCGGGCTTTGGTTCCCGAAGTCCGGCAAGTGGCTGATTTTATGACAGCTCTCCCGTCGTTAGATAGGGCCGGAACACGGCAAAGCCGCGCTGCGGGCGCGGCTTTGCAAACTGCGGTCTGTGTCCGGGGGCCGGATCAGTTTTCCTTGGTGGCGTCTTCCTCAGCCGGTTCCGTACCTGTGTCCTGCGCGGTTTCTTCAGCGGCTTCCGTGCTGCCTTCCTCGGCGGCCTCTTCTTCCGGGCTCTGGATGTCGACGGTCGGGACGGTCACGGTCACCTCTTTGGTGCCGGTATCGATGTCGCCGACTTCGGCCTTGAATTCGGGCAGCTGACCGCCCTCGACGCTGACGTCGACGTCAGGCAGGCGGGTTTCCTCGGTCTGATCGATGTCGATCATGTAGATTGCAAACACCAGCACAACAACTGCGGCAATGGCGGCGAAAATAACGGAAGGTTTCATAACTCGTTCCTCTCGGGTTGCATTGGCGGATCAACGCACGGCAAAGCGGGCTGGTTCCCGTCTTTTGCCAAGGCTGCGCCGGAAACCGCCGAAACCGGCTTTCCGCATCTGTCTGAACACAAAGGAAAAAGCCCCCGCAGAAATGCTGCGGGGGCAAAGTCGGCGGACCAATGGGGACGGGTCCAGAAGCAGTTACAGGCTGCTATCACAGGTAAGACGCCTGACCCGGAAAAAGGTTCCGTGAGGTTTCGTGTTTTTTTGCCGCCGCTGTTTGAGCAGCAGCAAGGAAGCCCGCAGGCGCAGGCCGCCGCCGGGCAAGCCCGGATGCCGAATCCGCTGTTTGCAGTGCCAGGGCGGCTCAGCTGTTCGGGCTGTCCCCCTCCGGTTCTTCAGCCTCTTTCACCTCGGGCCGGATCTGTGCCCAGGTCAGCAGCGTGAACACCGCCGTGCCGCCGATCACATTGCCGAGCAAGACCGGCAGGAAGAAGCGGAACACCGCCGGGAACAGGCCCAGCTCGCCCTGGACCATGAGAAAGGCCATTTCGACCGAGCCCGCGATGATATGGGTGAAATCGCCCAGGGCAATCAGCCAGGTGAACAGAACGATCAGCGCCAGTTCAGAGCCGTTGGCCCGCGGCAGCATCCAGACCAGCGCGGCGATCAGCACCCCGGCGGGGATGCCGCGCACAATCCCCTCGTGCCAGGACCGGCAAACCGGCGGCAGCCCGCGATGTCCCCAGGCCAGGCTCCACCCGGAGCCTGGCCTGGCATTCCTGCCTGTAATGTGAGTTATGTTAAATGAAAGGCATAAGAAAGCGCCGCAGACGGATGTCTGCGGCGCGGGCGGTGTTCTGGCCGGCCGGGCAACAAGGGGCCGGCTGCCAGGAAGAAGGCTCAGCCTTTCATCGGCTTCCCGGCAACATAGGTCTGCGCAATCGACCGGTCGTCGCCCAGGGTCTGCAGGATGAACAGCTCCTCCGACAGGGTTTCTGCCCGCTGCATCCGCAGGTCCATTGCCGGTGTGGCGCGGGAATCGAGCACCACGATATCGGCCTCGGTGCCGGCCTCCAGCGTGCCGACCTTGTCCTCCAGCCCCAGCGCCACGGCGTTGCCGCGGGTGATCCAGTGGAAGGCACGCAAGGGGTGCAGCTTCTGGTTCTGCAGCTGCAGTACCTTGTAGCCCTCGTTCAGGGTCTGCAGCATCGAATAGCTGGTGCCCGCGCCGATGTCGGTGGCAATCGCATTGGTGATGCCGCGGCTGCGCAGGCCTGCGTCGTCAAACAATCCGCTGCCCAGGAACAGGTTGGAGGTCGGGCAGAACACCGGCTTGGCCTTGGTCTCGGCCAGCGCGTCGATCTCGCGCGGCTGCAGGTGGATCGAATGGCCCAGCAGCATCTTTTCCGTCAGCAGCCCGTAGGACTGGTAGACGTCCAGATAGTCGCGCGCCTGCGGGTACAGCTCAGCGGTGAAGGCGATTTCGTCGTGGTTTTCCGACAGGTGGGTCTGCACGTAGCAGTCCGGGTGTTCCTGCACCAGCGCGCCGGCCATCTCCATCTGATCGGGGGTGGAGGTGATGGCAAAGCGCGGGGTGATCGCATACATGCCGCGGCCCTTGCCGTGGTATTTCGCGATCAGCGCCTTGGTGTCGTCATAGCCGCTGACCGGCGTATCCAGCAGCCCCTCGGGCGCGTTGCGGTCCATCAGCACCTTGCCGCCGATCATCCGCATGTTGCGGCGGGCGGCCTCGGTGAAATAGGCCTCGGCTGAGGTTTTGTGGACCGAGCAGTAGGCCACTGCGGTGGTGGTGCCGTGGCTGGTCAGCAGGTCGAAGAAATGCCCGGCCATCTCGGCACTGTGGCCTGCGTCGGCAAAGCGGGTTTCTTCGGGGAAGGTGTAGTTGTTCAGCCATTCCAAGAGCTGCGAGCCCCAGGAGGCGATCACCTGCACCTGCGGGAAATGCAGATGGGTGTCGATGAAGCCGGCCATCAGGATGTTCGGGCGGTGGTCGATCACCTGCGCCTCTGCGGCCTGCTGGGCCAGATCGCCATAGCTGCCCTTGGCCAGGATCATGCCGTCCGCGACCAGCAGCGCGCCGTCCTCGATGAACTCATAGGCGCTGGTGTCCTCAGCCCCTTGCGGTTCGGCGGTGAAGGAAAGCACCCGCCCGCGCAGCAGCGTCTGTTTCGATGTCATGTCTTTGATGTCCTTGGTTCGCAGGCAGGGGGCGCGCAGCCCCCTGCCCATTATCATTTGGGTGTCATGTTGGATTATTCGCCTGCCGGCAGGTGCGGCACATGAGGCTTGATACCGTCGTCCTTTTCTTCCTCGTGCTCATCCGCCTTGTGGAAGATCGGGTAGATGAACAGGAAGCCGGCGGCGATCAGGTAGCCCATGGCGACACCGCTGAACTCCGGCCAATGCAGGCTGGCAGAGTGGATCACGCCGACCAGCGACATCACCGCAGCCGCCAGGGCAAAGCCGCCCGCGTTGCGGAAATCGCCGTCGATCACGCTGGCGACGATGGCGCCCCAGATCAGGCCGGTCAGGATCGCACCCTGGCTCAGTGCCAGATGGCCCTCGTAATGGGCGCCCTGCTGCAGCAGCGCTGCGGTCAGTTCCGGATCGCCCAGCTGGGCCATGCCGGTGGCACCTAGTGCGCCCAGTGCGCCTGCCAGTGCGCCCCATTTGATCACCAGGAAGGCCGAGACATGCGGCATCATCGCGATGGTCACGGCGGCGATATGGTCGGTTTTCACCGAATGCGCGGTATTGGTCACCAGGCTGAGCGCCACGAACACCAGCACGGGCGCGGCAGCGGCCACGGGGATCAGGGTGTTGAGGAACGCCAGCAGGCCAAAGAAGGCGGCAAAGGGGATCACGATGCCAACGCCGATGATATAGCCGGAGCGCGCGCCCATCCGCTTGTAGGCCGGGTGGCCGATATAGGCGGTGGTCGGGAACGGCGAGCCGAAGACCGCACCGATCATGGTGCCGACACCGTCGGTCACCTGGCACAGGGCCACCGGATAGTGGTCGCCTGCCGCTTCGGCGCTTTCGACGTTGTTCATGGTTTCGATGAAGTTGTAGATCTGCACCGGCACCAGCACCAGGAACAGCTCCGGGTTGGCAAACAGATGCTGGATGCCCGCAACCAGGTCGCCGAAGTAGGGAACCGGCAGGTAGACGCCCACGCCCTCGATCGAGACCGAGGCCTTGCCCATCGCCAGCGCCACAACGGTGCCGACGATCAGCGCCAAGAGGCCCGCGGGGATGTTGAACGGCAGCCGGTGGCGGCCCACCAGACCCCACAGGATGATGATCATCGAGGCAAAGCCGATGAACGGATCTTCGAAAATCGTTGCCAGCGGCACGGTGCCGATGAACACCAGCGCGATCCCGCAGAGCGTGCCCAGCATGCCGGCGCGCGGCGTCACCCGCTTGAGCCAGGGGCCGACGATGGCGCCAAGACCGGCAACGATGCCGCCCATGAAGCCCGCGCCGATACCCACCTGCCAGGCCAGCATGGCGTCATTGGTGGACCAGTAGATCGGCCCGATCACGCCGAACAGATAGACGAACATCACCGGGGTCGAGATGCCATAGGGCAGCGCGGTCACGTCGCGGCCTTCTTTCTCGGCGGTGTGCTTGGCCAGCCAGGTGTAGACCGCGATACCGGCCAGGATCGCCACTGCGGCGCCGGGCACGATGCGGCCGAACACGATGTCGGCAGGCATGTTGAAGACAAACTGACAGATGCCCGAAAGCACGATCAGATTGATCAGGTTGTCGGTGAACAGCGCCCAGAATGCACTGAAGTCATTCCGCGCGAACAGTTTGTACGTGTAGCTCCGCCCGGTCATGGCGGCCTCCTCCTGTCAAGAGGACGCAGTCTTAACGGCTGATTGCTCCAGCCGTGTCTCCCTCTGCGTCCGGTTGCTTACCCGCTTGGGGCAGGTCAGTGCTCCGTGATGGAGCGGACGCGGCAGTTTCAGAGGTCAAATCAGCGATCACTTCCGCCGCCACGAAGGCCGCGATGACGCTGGGCCGCTTGTCGCGGCTACCGCTTGCCCCGATGGGGCAGATGAGACGGTCGGTTCCCAGACCGTCGCAATGGTCCCGGCACCAGCGGCGGAACTTCTCCCGCTTGGTGGCCGATCCGATCAGGCCGACATAGCCTGCATCGCCGCGCTGCAGGGCAGCGGAAGCAAGCAGGAAGTCGAGCGCGTGATCATGGGTGAGAACGACAAAGGCGCTGCCCGCGGGTGCGGTGGCAATGTCGATCTCAGGAATTGCACTTTGGCGGATTTCCACATCCGCGTTGCACAAGGCCAGTTCTTCGGCGCGCTGATCGACCAGGATGCAGCGCACCGGCATGTGCTGGAAAAGATCCGCCAGCGCCCGGCCCACATGGCCCGCGCCCATCACATAGACATGCGGCAGCGCCTGTTCCTCGGCCTGCTGGCGGGCAATGGCATCGTCGCGGTCGGCCTGGCGCATCTGCGCCAGCGACATTTCCACGCGGCCGCCGCAGCACTGGCCGATCTCCGGCCCCAGCGGCACATCCAGCGTGTCGCTGATCACATCCTGCTTCAGCATCCGCCGAGCATGGTCGATGGCGATATATTCTAGCTGGCCGCCGCCAATGGTCCCCCACAGGCCTTCCGCCGCCACAAACATGCAGGTGCCGGTTTCGCGCGGGGAGGATCCGCGGACGCGGGTCAGCGCGACCTGCACCACATGCTTGTGGCTGGCCAGAAAGTCCTGGAGGGAGAGGCGGCGGGTCATGGCTCAGCCCTGCCCTTTGAGGGTTTCGATCGCCATCAGCACGCGCTCCGGCGTGGCCGGCGCATCCAGGCGCGGGCAGACCTTGTAGTCCGCGGTGCTGGCAACAGCCATCGACAGCGCCTCGAACACCGAGATGCCCAGCATGAACGGCGGCTCGCCCACGGCCTTGGACCGCTTGATGGTGCGCTTCTTGTTCACCGACCATTCGGCCAGCCGGGTGTTGAAGATGCGCGGCCGGTCAGAGGCCAGCGGGATCTTGTAGGTCGAGGGCGCATGGGTGCGCAGGCGGCCTTCGCCGTCCCACCACAGTTCCTCGGTGGTCAGCCAGCCCATGCCCTGGATGAAGGCGCCCTCCACCTGGCCCTTGTCCAGGATCGGGTTCAGCGAGCGGCCCACGTCATGCAGGATGTCGGTGCGCTCCACCCGGTATTCGCCGGTCAGAGTGTCGACAGACACCTCGGAGCAGGACGCGCCATAGGCGTAGTAGAAGAACGGCTGGCCCTTACCTGCCGCGCGGTCCCAGTGGATTTCCGGTGTCTTGTAGAACCCCGCCGCCGACAGGTGGACGCGGGCCATATAGGCCTCTTTCACCAGCGTGTCGAAGGGGATCACCTCGCCGCCGACGCGCACGCGGTTGGGCAGGAATTCAACTTCCGCCTCGGACACGCCGTGTTTTTCGGCCGCGAACTTGGTCAGCCGGGCAATGATCTGCTCCGCCGCATCCAGCGCCGCCATGCCGTTGAGGTCCGACCCGGACGAGGCCGCGGTGGCGGAGGTGTTCGGCACCTTCTCGGTGGTGGTCTTGGTGATCTTGATACGCTCGAAATCCACCTGGAAGGCATCGGCCACAACCTGCGCCACCTTGGTGTTGAGGCCCTGCCCCATCTCGGTGCCGCCGTGGTTCAGGTGGATCGAGCCGTCATTATAGACATGGATCAGCGAACCCGCCTGGTTGTACCAGGTCGCGGTGAAGGAGATGCCGAATTTCACCGGCGTCAGGGCAATGCCCTTCTTGATGATCTTCGACTCCTTGTTGAAGGCGATGATCTCTTCCCGGCGCTTGCGGTACTCTGCGTTTTCCTCCAACTCCGTGATCAGCCGGTCGAGGATGTTGTCCTCCACCTTCTGATGGTAGGGCGTCAGATCCCGGCCCTCTTCGCCATAGAAGTTGGCCTTACGCACATCCAGAGGGTCCTTGCCGAGGGCATAGGCGATTTCCTCGATCATCCGCTCCGCTGCAACCACACCCTGGGGGCCGCCAAAGCCGCGGAAGGCGGTGTTGGAGACGGTGTTGGTCTTCATCGGGCGGCTTTTCAGCAGCACGTTCGGGTAGAAATAGGCGTTGTCCGCATGGAACAGCGCGCGGTCGGTGACCGGACCGGACAGGTCCGAGGAATAGCCGCAACGCGCGGCAAAGCCGCCCTCGACCGCCTGAATGCGGCCCGCGTCGTCAAAGGCCACGTCATAGTCGATCACGAAGTCATGGCGCTTGCCGGTGGCGGTCATGTCCTGGTCGCGGTCCGGGCGGATCTTGACGGGGCGGTTGTGCTTCTTCGCGGCAATCGCGGCCACCGCGCAGAACAGGTTCATCTGGCTTTCCTTGCCGCCAAAGCCGCCGCCCATGCGGCGCACGTTGACGGTCACCGCGTTGTTCGCCACGCCCAGGACATGCGCCACCATATGCTGCGCCTCGCTGGGGTGCTGGGTGGAGCAATGCACGGTCACATCTTCATCCTCGCCAGGGACGGCAAAGGCGATATGGCCTTCCAGATACATGTGGTCTTGGCCGCCGACGGTCATCTGCGCCTGGATGCGGTGCGGAGCGCCCTTGCGGCCGGCCTCCACATCGCCGCGCTCCAGCTTCAGCGGATCGGTGATCATCGGATAGCCGGCTTCCTGCGCCTGAACCGGGTCCAGCGCGTGCGGCAGCACCTCGTAGTCCACCTGCGCCAGTTCGGCGGCACGGCGGGCGGCATCGCGGGTTTCGGCGATCACCGCAAACATCGGCTGGCCGTGGAACTCGACCTTCTCCGTCGGGAACACCGGCTCGTCATGCTTGCCGGTGGGGCTGATGTCGTTGACGCCGGGAATGTCATCGGCGGTCAGCACATCCACCACGCCGGGCGCGGCGCGCACGGCAGACAGGTCGATGCCCTTGATATTGGCGTGGGCCACGGTGGAGACACCAAGGTAAGCGTGCAGCGTGCCATAGGGCTCGGCGATATCGTCGGTGTATTCGGCGCGGCCGGTCACATGCTTGATGGCACTGTCGTGCTGGCGGTCATGGTGTACGGCGCCGCTGATGGTCTGATGGTCTTTCATCTCAAAATCTCCTCAGGCGACGGCCAGCCGGACAGCACCGGCGGTTCCCGCATCATGTTCCAGGTAGAAGCGGCGCAGCAGGTTGCTGGCCGTAAGCGCGCGGTACTCCGCGGAGGCGCGCCAGTCGCTGAGCGGAGTGAAGTCCTGCTTCACCGCTTCCGCTGCCGCGTCAAACGCGGCCTCGCCCCAGGGCTGGCCCACCAGCGCGGCCTCAGCGCCCGCAGCGCGCTTGGGCGTTGCCGCCATGCCGCCGAAGGCGATCCGGGCAGCGGTGATCACACCATCCTTCACGGTGACGCTGACCCCGGCGGCGACCGAGGAGATATCCTCGTCCCGGCGCTTGGAAATCTTGTAGGCGGCGTCGATCTGGCCGTCGCGGCGCAGCGGGATGCGGATCGAGGCAACAAAGTCGCCCGGCTCGCGGTCCTGCTTGCCGTAGTCGATGAAGAAATCCTCCAGCGGCAGGGTGCGCGAGCCGCCTTTCTTCTGCAGCGTCACCTCGGCGCCCAGCGAGATCAGCACCGGCGGGGTGTCCCCGATGGGGGAGCCGTTGGCGATATTGCCGCCGATGGTGCCCATGTTGCGCACCTGCCAGCCGGCGATGCGGTCCCAGTAGGCGCTCAGGTGCGGGAAGGCATCGCGGATCGCCGCTTCGCTCTCGGTATAGGTGACGCCGGCGCCGATGATCAGCGCCTCGTCGGTCAGCTCAACCGCCTTCAGCTCTTCCAGGTGGGCGACAAACACCACCGGCGAGATCGGCTTCATGAATTTGGTGACCCACAGGCCGACATCGGTGGAGCCTGCCACAATAGTCGCCTTGGGGTTCTCGGCCAGCACCTGCGCCAGATCCGCCACGTCCAGCGGCAGGATGGCGCGGTCGTCCTCGGGGCCGGTCACGACGCGGGCCTCGGGCTGGATTGCCTTCAACTTGGCGGTCAGGGCGTCGCGTTCGGTGGTCAGGTAATCATTGGCCGGTGTGCCGTACTGGTTCACCGCAAGTGCTGCCTTCACAATCGGCTCATAGCCGGTGCAGCGGCAGAGGTTGCCCTGAACGGCGGTTTCCACCTCGGCCTCATTCGGCTGCGGGTTTTCCATCCACAGCGCATAGAGCGACATCACGAAACCGGGGGTGCAGAAGCCGCACTGGCTGCCGTGGTATTCGACCATCGCCTGCTGCACCGGGTGCAGACGGCCGTTCGGGCCGGACAGGTGCTCCACCGTCACCACGTGGCAGCCGTTCAGCGATGCCAGGAAACGGATGCAGGCGTTCACCGCCTCATAGCGCAGGGCGCCGTTCTGCAGGCGGCCCACCAGCACTGTGCAGGCGCCGCAGTCGCCCTCGGCGCAGCCTTCCTTGGTGCCGGTCAGGCGCTGTTCCAGGCGCAGGAAATCCAACAGGGTGGTGGTCGCCTTCACGTCCTCCAGCACAATGTCCTTGCCGTTCAGAAGAAAGCGTATGCCGGTTTGATGTGCCATGGGGCCTCCCGAATGTCTCTTGGGCCGAGCTGGCCCGCTTATGTCATTTTTACCTTGTCTGACTGCCTCGGTTAACGGCTGCAATCGCGAAAGGCTTTCAACACCCTGTTGAAAATGGTTAGGCTAATAGGTGCCGGAACCGGCGTGTTTGCCGCCTGCCGCCGCGCTGTGCAAGCGGCAGATACGCCCCGTAAAGGTCTGTGAACCATGTCATATCTGGAATCCCTGCGGGTCTTCACCCGAGTCGTCGAACTGGGCAGCATCACCTCTGGCGGGCGTGACTTGCGGCTGACGCCGGCGGTTGCCAGCAAGCGGATCAAGGAGCTTGAAAAGCACCTTGGCGTGCGCCTGTTCAACCGTACCACGAGATCACTGACCCCGACCGAGGTCGGGCAGCTGTTCTATGCCGAAGCCAAGAAGGTTCTCGAATCGATTGAGGACGCCGAGGCGGTGGTCTCGCAGTTTTCCGCCGCGCCGCGCGGGGTGATCCGGGTGACCGCGCCGCTGGGCGTGGGCCGCCGCATCATCGCGCCGCTGGTGCCGGGCTTTGTCGAGGACTACCCCGCCACCGAAATCCGGATGCGGATGTCGGACCGCAAGGTCGACATTCTGGCTGACGGGCTGGATGTGGCGTTCTTTATCGGCACCCCGCACGACTCTACCCTGAAGATGCGCAAGATCGCCGATTGCGCCCGGGTGCTGTGCGCGGCGCCGGAATACCTGGCGCGGCACGGCACCCCGCAGCTGCCGGAGGATCTGCTGACCGGCCACAACTGCCTGCTGCTGCGCTACCCGCGTTCACCCGAATACTACTGGACGCTGTCGACGCCGGAGGGGCCGCGCAAGCTGGAAGTGTCGGGGAAATACGATGCCGACGACAGCGACGTGCTGACCGGCTGGGCGCTGGACGGGCGCGGCATCGTCAACAAGCCGCGCTTTGACGTGGCCGCGCATCTGCGCAGCGGCGCGCTGGTGGAGGTGCTGCCGGACACGCCGCCGGAGCCGACGATCTTCGGCTGCCTCTACCCGCACCGGAAACTGCAGGATCCCAAGATCCGCCTGTTTGTCGATTACGCGGTGAAACACGGGCTGGCGGCCTTCCGGCGCAACGAAGCCGGAAGCTGACAACAGGAGACGGCGGGCACCGCTGGCCCGCCTCTCGGGTACGAGGGTTCTCGCGTTAGCAGCGGTGCGGATTTTCCTCGCAGTAAACCAGGTTTGCCGCGGCTCCGACTGCAGCACCCGTCACCAGGTTTGCGTCCAGCACGGCAGCCCCGGCAGCGCCGGCGCCCGCGCCGTAGACTAGCCGTTCGCCGGTGGTGTCCCCGCAGGCGGCAAGGGTGGTGCAAAGTGCAAATCCGATGGCGATGGTCTTACCAATCATCGTGTTACCTCCTTCAACGTCCAAATCCCGCAGTTTTGCCGCGGTCCCAAACGGCCGGTCCCCGGTTTGTGCCGCCGGGGCAAAGGGTGCCCGAAAGGGATCGGCACTGTGGCTGAGCAAACCGGAAGGCCCGGAAATCCGGCTCAGTTGGGCAAACCCTGTACCAGCATAACACACGGCGGGGCTGTTTTGTTCCATTGCCTTGCTGCAGAGGCGGTGCACAGGGGGTGTACAGGCGGTGCACGCTTGGTGCCGGACAAAAAAAGGCCCCGCCTGGGGGGCGGGGCCATTCAGAAAGTCAGGCGGTCCTGCGTCAGTTCGCGGCCAGTGTCAGCGGCAAGTCGTTGGAGGCGCTGCCGTACCAGCGGCGGATCAAGGCGCGTTCCTCGTCCTCCATGAAGGTCACGTTGGCAGGCGGCATCGCATGGGTGGCACCGGCCTGGAGGTAGATCTCCTTGGCGTATTTCGCCACATCGGCCGGGGTCTCCAGCAGCACGTTCTTGGGCGCGCGGCGGATGCCGTCATAGTAGGGTTCCCGCGCGTGGCACATGGCGCAGCGGCCCGGCACCACATTCATCACGTCCTCGAAGTGCTGGTTGCTGGCAAACACTTGCTCGGAGTTGGTCAGCTGCCGCGCCTCGGACTCTTCGTAGGTGTCCTGCTGCAGCGGCGCCTGGCTCAGGATCATGATGCCGATGAACAGGATGGCGGTCACCGGCCAGGTCCAGGTCGGGTTGCTGGTGCCCGCGTGGTTGCTGTTGAAGTAGTGGCGGATGGTCACGCCCATCAGGAACACCAGCGCCGCGATCAGCCAGTTGTACTCGGTGGCAAAGGCCAGCGGGTAGTGGTTCGACAGCATCAGGAACACCACCGGCAGCGTCAGGTAGTTGTTGTGGGTCGAACGCAGCTTGGCGATCTTGCCGTACTTGGCATCCGGCGTGCGGCCTTCCTGCAGGTCTTTCACCACGATGCGCTGGTTCGGCATGATGATGAAGAACACGTTGGCGGTCATGATGGTGGCGGTGAAGGCGCCCAGGTGCAGCATCACGGCGCGGCCGGTGAATATCTGGTTGTAGCCCCAGCCCATGGCGACCAGCAGCACAAACAGCAGCACCATCAGGAAGGTCGGCTTTTCCCCCAGCGGCGATTTGCACAGGAAATCATAGACCAGCCAGCCGATGCTGAGCGATGCGCCGGAAATCAGGATGCCCTGCCACAGGGCCAGATCGGCCTTGCTGGAGTCGATCAGGTACAGCTCCCCGCCCGCCCAGTAGACGATCATCAAGAGGCCCGCCCCTGACAGCCAGGTGGCGTAGCTTTCCCATTTGAACCAGATCAGATGGTCCGGCATGTTCTCCGGCGCCACCAGGTATTTCTGGATGTGATAAAAACCGCCGCCGTGGACCTGCCATTCCTCGCCATGTGCGCCGACCGGCAGATGCGGAACCTTCCGCAGGCCAAGGTCCAGCGCGACGAAGTAGAAGGACGATCCGATCCAGGCAATGGCGGTGATGACATGAAGCCAGCGGACCGCAAAGCCCAGCCAGTCCCACATGATCACGAGCTCTTCCATTGTTCTCTCCTCATAAGCTTTGACCCGAGACTAGAGCATGGCGTTATTTTCATGTATTAGGTAAAAAATCCAAGCTGTTTCAAAATAACACAAAGAATACGTGAATGGCCTATCTCGACAATATCCGCACCTTTGTCCGTGTCTATGAACTCGGCAACATGTCTGCCGCCGCGCGCGATATGCGGATCTCGGCGGCGGTGGCGTCGTCGCGGATTTCGCAGCTGGAGGATCACCTGAACGTGCGGCTGTTCCAGCGCACCACCCGGCTGCTCAATCCGACCGAGCAGGGCAACCTGTTTTACCACGGCGCGGTCAAGATCCTGGAAGCGGTGGATGAGGCGGAAGCCGATATCAGCAGCGTCACCCAAACCCCGCGCGGCACCCTGTATGTTGCCGCACCGCTGGGACTGGGGCAGCGGCTGATTGCGCCGGCGGTGCCGAAGTTCAAGGAAGCTTATCCGCTGATCTCGATCCGGCTGCGGCTGTCGGACCGCAAGCTGGACCTGGCGGCCGAGGGGCTGGATGCGGCGTTTTTTCTGGGCGTGCCGGAGGATTCAAACCTGCGCATCCGCAAGATCGCCGATTGCCCGCGGGTGCTGTGCGCGGCGCCGGAGTACATCAGGCAGCGCGGCCAGCCGAAAAACAGCGAAGAACTGAAGACGGAGGCGCATGACTGCCTGAACCTGCGCTATCCCGGCGCGCCGGAGTTCCAATGGCCGCTGCGCAGCCAGGACGGAGTCAAGCGGGTGACCGTTACGGGACCGTTTGAATCGGATCACGGCGATGTTCTGACCAATTGGGCGCTGGACGGTCACGGCATCATCCTGAAGCCGGTGTTTGAGATTTCAGAACATCTCGCCTCGGGCCGGCTGGTGCCGGTTCTGGCAGAGGAGCCTCCGATCCCGATCCAGATGGCTTGCCTGTATGTCCACCGCCGCCACCAGGACCCCAAGGTGCGGCTGTTCATGGACTTCATGGTGGACCACATCCAGGCGTCCCTGCCTTCGGAATAAAAAAGCCCGCCCCAGTTGCCTGGGACGGGAACCGCCGGCAGATGCCAAGCGGGAGGAGAGGTATCTTGGGTATTGCGGCTCAGCTGCCGCGGTAGGTGGAGTAGCCGTACGGCGACAGCAAGAGCGGCACGTGGTAGTGGCTGTCCGCCTCGCTCATGCCAAAGCGGAGCGGCACCTGGTCCAGGAACAGCGGGTCAGCGCCGGCCTGGCCGGTGGCGCGCAGATAGCCGCCTGCGTGGAACACCAGCTCATAGGTGCCGGTTGCAAATTCGCCTGCCGGCAGGATCTGTTCGTCGGTGCGCCCGTCATCATTGGTGGTCAGGCTGCGCAGATGGATGCGCTCATCGCCTTCGATCCGGTAGAGATCGATCTTCAGCCCTTCCGCCGGGCAGCCGCGGGCGGTGTCCAGCACATGGGTGGTCAGAAATCCGGCCATGCCAGCCTCCTTTTAATTCCGTTTCCCTAGGTATGCGCGGTTCAGCCCGCTGCATACAGAAGGAAGAGTCAAAAAGTTCTTTCAAAAATATACTGAAAGCCGAAGCGGATTATCTGTTCTATACATAATAAAAAGACAGGAGACCTGACGTGACGCGCTATCCTCGTGACTTGCGCGGATACGGTGCTGGCGCACCCGACCCGCAGTGGCCCAATGGGGCCAAAGCCGCCGTGCAATTTGTTCTGAACTATGAAGAAGGCGGCGAGAACTGCATCCTGCACGGGGATGCGGCCTCTGAGGCCTTCCTTTCCGACATTCCAGGTGCCGCGCAATGGCCCGGGCAGCGCCATTGGAACATGGAGTCGATCTATGAATACGGCAGCCGCGCAGGCTTCTGGCGGCTGCACCGGCTGTTCACCGGCGCGGACATTCCGCTGACCATTTACGGCGTTGCCACCGCCCTGGCCCGGAGTCCGGAACAGGTGCAGGCGATGAAGGATGCAGACTGGGAGATCGCCAGCCACGGCCTGAAATGGGTCGAGCACAAGGACATGGCCGAGGATGAGGAACGCGCCTCGATTGCCGAGGCGGTGCGCTTGCATACCGAAGTGACCGGGGAGCGCCCGCGCGGCTGGTACACCGGGCGCTGCAGCGCCAATACTGTGCGGCTGGTGGCCGAGGAAGGCGGGTTTGACTACATCTCCGACACCTACGACGACGACTTGCCGTACTGGCTGGAAAGTGGCGGCCGCGATCAGCTGATCATCCCCTACACGCTGGAAGCCAACGACATGCGGTTCGCCAATTCGCCGGGCTGGATCACGGGTGAGCATTTCTTCCAGTACCTGAAGGATGCCTTTGACGTGATCTATGCCGAAGGCGAAGCAGGCGCGCCGAAGATGATGACCATCGGCCTACACTGCCGTCTTGTGGGCCGTCCGGGCAAGATTGCAGGCCTCAAACGGTTCATCGATTACATCCAGGGGTTCGAGGGCGTCTGGTGCCCGCGCCGCATCGACATTGCAGAGCATTGGGCGGAAACCCACCCGGCCGAAAGCCGCGTGCACCCCAGCCGGATGGCGCGCGAGGAGTTCGTCTCCGCATACGGCTCGATCTTCGAGCATTCGCCGTGGATCGCCGACCGCGCTTTTGACCTGGAGCTGGGCCCGGCGCATGACTGCGCTGCGGGCGTCCACAACGCGCTGTGCCGGATCTTCCGCACCGCCAGCGAGGACGAGCGCCTCGGCGTGCTGACCGCGCACCCCGATCTGGCGGGCAAGCTGGCCGCCGCGGGCCGCCTGACTGCCGAGAGCACCTCGGAACAGGCAAGCGCCGGCCTTGATATGCTGACCGACGAGGAGCGCGAAACCTTTACCCGGCTCAACACCGAATACGTGGAGAAACACGGCTTCCCCTTCATCATCGCGGTGCGCGACCACAACAAGGCGTCGATCATGGAGGCGTTCCACCGGCGTATCCACAATGACCGGGTGACCGAGTTCGATGAGGCCTGCCGCCAGGTCGAGCGCATTGCCCAGTTCCGCCTGCAGGATCTGCTGCCGTGAGCGGGCGCCTGACAGCGAAGCCGCTGACCGCAGCGGCTTTTGCGCCCTATGGCGACGTGATCGAGGTTGCGGGCGCGCCGGACAAGATCATCAACCAGGGCATGTGCGGGCGCCACCACGACCGCGCGGCCCTGGACTTCGGCCCGGACGGCCGGGCCGGTATCAGCCTGTTTGACGCCAAGGCCCGCCATCTGCCGCACAAGGTCGACATGGTGGAGCGCCATCCGGAGGGCAGCCAGGCCTTTGTGCCAGTGAGCGGCGTGCCGATGCTGGTGGTGGTGGCGGATGACGACGGCGGCGTGCCGGCCAACCTGCAGGCCTTTATCAGCCAGCCGGGCCAGTCCATCAACCTGCACCGGGGCACCTGGCACGGGGTGCTCGCCCCCCTTGGCGCGCCCGGCCAATACATCGTTGTCGACCGGATCGGCACCTCGCCCAATCTCGAAGAACACTGGTTCAAGGAGCCTTTTACCGTGGTCGCTGACTGACCGCACACCTCGAAGCCGCCAACAAAAACAAGAAGCGGCAAGATCCCCATGACCGACAGGAGATTCCATTCATGGCTGACACTTCCATCGGGACGCCAGCACAGCTGCGCGACCCCAATTACACACCGCCCTTGCACAAGGCGGTGCCGCTGGGAATCCAGCATGTGCTGGCGATGTTCGTTTCAAACGTGACACCCGCCATCATCGTGGCAGGCGCCGCCGGTTTCGGTTTCGGCTCCAACTCGCCGGATTTCCCGGAACTGCTCTACCTCATTCAGATGTCGATGCTGTTTGCAGGTGTCGCCACCCTGCTGCAGACCATCACCCTGGGGCCGGTCGGTGCAGCGCTGCCGATTGTGCAGGGCACCTCCTTTGCCTTTCTGCCGATCATGATCCCGCTGGTTGCGGGCAAGGGCGTGGACGGTCTGGCCGCCCTGTTCACCGGCGTCATTGTCGGCGGTATTTTCCACGGGCTGCTCGGCACGGTGATCGGCAAAATCCGCTTTGCCCTGCCGCCGCTGGTCACAGGCCTGGTGGTCACCATGATCGGTCTGGCGCTGGTCAAGGTCGGCATCCAGTACGCTGCTGGCGGTGTTCCAGCCATCGGGACGCCGGAATACGGCTCCCTGCTGAACTGGTCCGCGGCGCTGGTGGTGATCTTCGTGACCCTTGGCCTCAAGTTCTTCACCAAAGGAATGCTGTCGGTCTCTGCCGTCCTTTTGGGCCTGATCGTCGGCTATATCTATGCGCTGATGACTGGCATGCTGACATTTGAAGCGGTTTCCGGCTCTTGGGAGCGGGCCGCGGCCTTTGCCCTGCCGCAGCCGTTCAAATACGGGGTGGAGTTCTCTGCCGCCGCGATCATCGGCTTCTGCCTGATGAGCTTTGTCTCCGCGGTGGAGACCGTCGGTGACGTCTCTGGCGTGACCAAGGGCGGCGCGGGCCGTGAGGCCACCGAGGAAGAGATCGCCGGCGCGACCTATGCCGATGGTATCGGCACTGCGATTGCCGGCTTCTTCGGCGCCTTCCCCAACACGTCGTTTTCTCAGAACGTCGGCCTGATCGCCATGACCGGCGTGATGAGCCGCCACGTGGTGACCTGCGGCGCCATCTTCCTGATCATCTGCGGGCTGATCCCCAAGGTGGGCGCGGTGATCCGCACGGTGCCGATCGAGGTGCTGGGCGGCGGCGTGATCGTGATGTTCGGCATGGTGGTTGCGGCCGGCGTTTCGATGCTGTCGGATGTGGATTGGAACCGCCGCAACATGGTGATCTTTGCGATTTCCCTGTCCATCGGCCTCGGCCTGCAGCTGGAGCCGGGCGCGCTGCAGCACATGCCGGACACCGCGCGCATCCTGCTGACCAGTGGCTTGCTGCCCGCGGCGCTGATTGCCATCGTGCTGAACCTGGTGCTGCCGCAGGAACTGGCGGATGAAGCGACTGAGGAAGTCTCCGGCGGGATGAGCGGCAACAGCCGCGGGTCGCTGCCGCATGAGGATCACGCCTGACGCAGGCACATGCGATGAAGTGGCAAGAGGAGCCGGCCCGTAAAGGGCCGGTTCCTTTCGTTTCAGCCTGCCAGCCCGTGCAGAACTGCCAGCCCCGGAAGCCAGCCGGTGAAGATCCCGCACAAAAGCGTCGCCGCGGCAGTCAGCCGGGGGCTGCCGCGCCGCAGCGCAAGGTTCAGGAAATACAGGAACCACAGTCCGGACCAGGCGGCCCAGCAGCCCGCCAGCCAGACATCGAACAGCCCGTCACCCTGCGCCAGCACCCGCAGCACCATTGGCACGGCGGTCAGCGCCACAAAGCCGCTGAACCACCCAAGCCCTTCGCCGCTGGAGGCAACCGCGCGGTTGTAGGCAACCCACAGGTAGGTGGTGCCGAACAAGAGCGTCATGCCCGCATCCAGCAGGTCCGCCGGCTGCCGCGCTGCCAGCGCGATCAGCAGAACCGTGGCAAAGAACACCAGCGCGGCAACTGCGTTGATCAGGATAATTTCGCGGTCCTGTATCCGGCCCATCTGCCAGATGCCGTTCAGGCACAGCACCACGCCGACCACCAGCAGGCTCAACCCCAGAAACATTTTTGCGCCCCTCAATGAAAAACAGGAGAGAGGTACACCTCTCTCCTGCCGGTCCGCTATGCGGATATTTGCAGAATGTGTTTCTGGCTGGGGCTTAGAAATCGACCTCGATGGCGATGCCCTTTTCAACCGCCACTTCCACGACAGAGGCCGCGACAGCAAGATCCTGCAGGCCGACGCCGGTGCCGTCGAACAGGGTGATCTGATCGTCCGAGGTGCGGCCCGGGTTGGTGCCGTTGATCACCGCGCCGATCTGGGCGACATCAGACTCCTGGATCAGGCCCTGCGCCACCGCGTGCTGCGCTTCGCCGATGGAGATGGACTGGGCGACCTCGTCGGTGAACACGTCTGCCGCCACCAGCAGCTGGGGATCCACTTCCTGCTTGCCCTTGGTGTCGGTGCCCATGCAGGCGATGTGGGTGCCAGGGCTGACCTGATCCGCCTTCAGGATCGCGTCGAAGGACGAAGTGATCGAGATGATCACATCCGCCTCGCGCATGCCGTCCAGTTCGACCGCCTCAAAGGGCAGCCCTGCCTCGTCCGCCACCTCTTGCAGGTTCGGCAACATTTCGGGGTGCAGGTTCCAGCCGATCACTTTCTCGAAGCTGCGCTGCTCCAGCGCCGCGCGCAGCTGGAACTTGGCCTGGTGGCCTGCGCCGATCATGCCGATCACCTTGGCGTCCTGGCGGGCCAGATGCTTGATCGACACCGACGACGCCGCAGCGGTACGCAGTGCGGTCAGCAGGTTGCCGCCGACCATCGCCTTCACCTTGCCGGTGTCGGGGTCGAACAGGAAAACGGTGGACTGGTGATTGATCAGCCCGCGTTTCTCCAGGTTGTTCGGCCAGTAGCCGCCGGCCTTGAGGCCCAGCGTCAATCCTGCGCGGTCAAAGCCGCCCTTGAAGCCATAAAGCGCGTCCTCGTGGCCGATTGCCTCGCGCACCACGGGGAAGTTGTAGGCATCTCCCGAAGCCATGGCGGCAAAGACCTTCTCGACCGCATCGAACGAGGCTTCACGGGTCACCAGGTCCGCAATCGCCTTTTCCGGAACGATATACATGTCTGTTTCTCCTCAACAAAAAGCCGGCGGAGGGCGGCATGCGCACCTCCGCCAGTTCGGGGATGGTTCGGTCAGTAGGCCTTGCCGCGGGCCGAGACGGGCCAAACGGTTTCAACCTTGCCGTTGCGCACACCGACGTACCAGTCGTGCACGTTGGCGGTCGGGTCGCAGTGGCCCGGCACCAGGCGCAGCTTGTCGCCCACTTTCAGCGCGCCGTTCGGGTCGGAGACCACACCGTGCTCATCCGAGCATTTGATGTATTCCACGTCGTCGCGGCCGAAGATGAAGGGCAGGCCGCTGTCCACGGATTGCGCCTTGAGACCCGCGTCCACGATGGCCTTGTCGGCCTTGGCGTGGCTCATCACCTGCGTGTAGAGGAAGAAGGCGTTTTCCCACTCGCCCTGGTCGATCCGGTTGCCGTCCTTGTCCAGGATGCGGCCGTAATCCGCGTCCATGAAAGCGTAGGAGCCGCACTGCAGCTCGTTGTACACGCCGGAGTTCGATTCAAAGTAGTAGGAGCCGGTGCCGCCGCCGGAGACCAGCTCGCATTCAATGCCTTCGGCCTTCAGCCCTTCAACCGCATCGGCCACTTGTGCGATGGCGATGTCCAGCTTTGCCTTGCGGTCCTCGTAGCTGTCCATGTGCTGCATGGCGCCCTGATAGGCCTGGATGCCGGAGAACTTGAGGTTTTCTGCCGCGTTCACCGCCTTGGCGATCTCGACAACCGCCTCAGTCGTGGTCACGCCGCAGCGGCCTGCGCCGCAGTCGATCTCGACGAACACTTCCAGCTCGGTGCCGTGCTTTTGCGCCGCTGCCGACAGGTCAGCCACGTTGTCCAGGTCGTCAACGCAGACGATGGTGCGGGCGCCGAGCTTGGGCAGGCGGGCCAAGCGGTCGATCTTTTGCGGGTCGCGCACCTGGTTAGACACCAGAATGTCCTTGATGCCGCCGCGGGCAAAGACCTCGGCCTCGGACACCTTCTGGCAGCAGACGCCAACCGCGCCGCCCAGTTCTTCTTGCAGCTTGGCCACATCCACCGACTTGTGCATCTTGCCGTGCACCCGGTGGCGCATGCCGTGCGCCTTGGCATAGTCGCCCATCTTCTTGATGTTGCGCTCCAGCGCGTCCAGGTCGAGGACCAGCGCCGGGGTCTGGATGTCAGCCTCGTCCATGCCCGGGATTGCCGGGACGTCATAGCCGACTTCAAGTTCTTCGAATTTGGTCTGTGCGTTCATGTTTCTATTCCCCAGTTTAGCTGTTCATCCAGGGCAGCTTGTCGAGGTCGACATTGCCGCCGGTGACGATCAGGCCCACGCGTTTGCCCGCGAAGGCGTCCTTGTTTTTCAGAATGGTGGCGAGCGGCACCGCCGAGGACGGCTCCATCACGATGCGCAGGTGCTTCCAGATCAGCTTCATCGCATCGATGATTTCCGCATCGGACGCGGTGTAGATCTCGCTGACGTGGTTGCTGACGAAATGCCAGGTCAGCTCCTTGAGCGGCACCAGCAGCCCGTCGGCAATGGTCTTGGGCGCATCATCGGCGATGATGTAGCCCGCCTTGAAGCTGCGGTAGGCATCATCGGCCTGCTCCGGCTCCGCCGCGATCACCTTGGTTTCGGGCGCCAGAGTTGACAGCGTCAGGCAGGTGCCGGAGATCATGCCGCCGCCGCCGATCGGGGCCACAACCATGTCGAGGCCGCCGGTCTGCTCCACGAATTCCTTGGCACAGGTGCCCTGCCCCGCAATCACGCGCGGGTCGTTGTAGGGATGCACGAAGTCGCCGCCGGTCTCGGCCTGCACCTTGGCAAAGGTCTCCTCGCGCGAACTGGTCGAGGGCTCGCATTCGGTGATCCGCCCGCCGTAGCGGCGCACGGTGTCCTTCTTGGCCTGCGGTGCGGTGCGCGGCATGACCACGTTGCACGGGATGCCGCGCAGCATGGCTGCGTAGGACAGGCAGGAGGCATGGTTGCCCGAGGAATGCGTCGCCACGCCTTTCTTCGCCTGCGCCTCATCCAGCCCGAACACCGCGTTGGTGGCGCCGCGCACCTTGAAGGCGCCCGGCTCCTGGAAGTTTTCGCACTTGAAGAACAGTTCGGCGCCGGTCAGCTCATTCAGGTAGGCAGAGGTGCGCACCGGCGTGCGGCGGATATGGGGCTGGATGCGCTCATGCGCAGCCAGCATGTCCTCATAAGTCGGGATATACATAGCGGTATCCTTCATCAGGCGGCAGCCTTGGCGCTGGAGGCGGTGTTGCCGCGGTAGTAGTCCTGTGCCGCTGCCACGCCGGAGCCCAGCTGGATTTTCAGGCCGAGGTCGGCCATGACCATTTCGGCGGTGGCAATGCCCGACAGCGCCATCACATCGGTCAGGCTGCCCAGGTGGCCGATGCGGAACACCTTGCCCGCGACCTCGCCCAGGCCGGTGCCAAAGGCGACGCCGTATTTCTCGGCCGCCAGGCTCACGAACTTGTTGGCGTCAAAGCCGTCCGGCGTGCGGATGGCGCTGACGCTGTCGGAGTAGACGTCCGGCGACACGGCGCAAAGCTCCAGCCCCCAGGCGCGGACCGCGGCGCGGACGCCCTCGGCAATCCGGTGGTGGCGGGCAAAGACATTCTCCAGCCCTTCATCCAGCAGCATACCACAAGCCATGTTCAGACCGTTCAGAAGGCCGACAGAGGGCGTGTAGGGATAGGCGCTGTTGGCATAGCCATTGGCCATGTCCTTGATATCAAAGAAAGTGCGCGGCAGGGTCGCGGTCTCCGCCGCCTTCATCGCCTTGGGCGAGAAGCCGACGATGGCCAGGCCCGGCGGCAGCATGAAACCCTTTTGCGAGCCGGTAACGGCGATATCGACGCCCCATTCATCCATCCGGAAGTCCATCGAGGCGATGGAGGACACGCCGTCGACAAACAGCAGCGCCGGGTGGCCTGCGGCGTCCAGCGCGCGGCGGACGGCGGCGATGTCGGATTTGACGCCGGTTGCGGTCTCGTTGTGAGTCGCCAGAACCACCTTGATCTGGTGGGAAGTGTCAGCGGTCAGGATTTCCTCGTAGCGGTCCGCAGGCAGGCCCTCCCCCCAAGGGGTTTCAACCACTTGGACGTCCAGACCGTGGCGCTGGCACATGTCGATCCAGCGGTGGCTGAACATGCCGTTGCGGGCGGCCAGGATCTTGTCGCCTGCGTTCAGCGTATTGGTGATCGCGGTTTCCCAGCCGCCGGTGCCGGTCGACGGGAAGACGAAGATCTCTGCGGTTTCGCTTTTCAGAACCTTCTTCACACCGGCCAGCGCCGGGTGCAGGATCTGGCCGAACAGCGGCGAGCGGTGGTCCAGCGTCGGCATGTCCACTGCCTTGCGCAGCGCTTCGGGCATATTGGTCGGACCGGGGATGAAAACCGGGTTTTGAAAGCTCATTTCGTGCCCTCCTGTGGCGATTTCCTCCACTGTAAGGGGAAGCCGCCCGTAGGGGAACTTTTTTGAAAAAAGCTTTCAAAAACTGAAAAAATGGCGATTTATGACATAATTTCAAAGGCTTTAGTTTTTTCACTGTACAGAATCCATTTTCAGTTTTATCGATAAGCTGCTGCTTGAATTGCCTAGAAAGACCTGAAAATGTCCCAGCCGCCGCGCCGCAAGGGCCGCCCCAAAAGCTTTGATTCCGCCAGCCAGCCGGCCACCATCCAGTCGCTTGACCGGGCACTGGATGTGCTGGACGCGCTGGCTGGCGCCAGCGGCATGACGCTGACGGAACTTTCCTCCTCGCTCGATCAGTCGGCGGCCACCATGTACCGGGTGCTGGCGACGCTGGAGGCGCGCCGGATTGTCGAGATGGAACCGCAGTCCCAGACCTGGCACATCGGCGCGATGGCGTTCCGTCTCGGCTCCGCCTTCCTGCGCCGCTCCAGCGTGATCGAACGGGCGCGGCCGGTTATGCGGGAGCTGATGGAGGCCACCGGCGAGACATCGAACCTCGGTATCGAACGCGGCGGCGACGTGATGTTCGTGAGCCAGGTGGAAACCCATGAATCGATCCGCGCCTTCTTCCCCCCCGGCACCACCTCCCCGATGCATGCCTCCGGCATCGGCAAGGCGCTGCTCAGCTGTTTCGGCGAGGACCAGCTGGCCCGCTTCCTGCGCGGGCGCACACTGGAGCGGTTCACGGAGAAAACCCTGACCTCCGCAGATGCTTTGCGCGAAGACCTGGCGCAGATCCGCAGCCGCGGCTGGTCATTCGACGACGAGGAAAAGGCGCAGGGCATGCGCTGCGTTGCGGCGCCGGTCTTTGGCATGCAGGGCGAGGTGCTGGCGGGGATCTCCATCTCCGGCCCCACTGCGCGGATGCCCGACGGCGGCATCGACGGCATCGGCGCCCTGGTCAAGGACGCCGCGCAGAAACTGTCGCAAGGGATGGGGGCGCCGTCAGCCTAGCGGGCCGCCTGCACCTGGTGCCGCCCGTCCCCTGCGGCGCGGTGCGGAGTGCCCTGACCGGTGTCCAGGAACGCCTTCAGGCTTGAAACGAAGAAATGGTCCCAGCCGGCCTCGCAGATACCGTAACAGAGCAGGCTGGGTCTGAGGCCTTCATGCTCGAACCGGATGCGGCAGCCCTGCGGATCCGGGAAGATCCGCCAGATTGCACGTGTGCCAAGCCACTCTGTCCGGATCTCGCCGGGCTGTCCTTCGTGCAGGTGCAGCGCCTCGACGCATTCGAGCTCGACAAGTTCACCGGGGACAAGGCGCTTGGCCTCGAAGGTCCAGAAGGAGCGTCCCGGAGGAAAGGTGAACCTGGCGCGGTCGCCGGGCTGCAGAATGGGATTGTCCGGCACAGTCCACCAGTCCCCGAACCCCTGCGTCAGGGCATGAAACGCCTGATCGGGCGTGGCGGCGGCGGAAATGCTGCGCTTGTAATTCCGCGCGGCAGGGCTGCTGCTCTGCTCGTTCCAGTGCGGCGGCAGGGTTTCGGCCATGCCGGGCAGCGCGCTCATCCGGTCTTTCCAGTCTGCCAGACGGGGGTAGTGATCGGGAGGGAAGCCGAACCCGAGCCTTTCCATCACCTCGTGGCGTGTTTCGACGGCCCTTTGAATCAGGCGGATTTCCGGAAATGCCACCGCATCTGCGGCGCTCGGCGCAGCCCCGGCCAGATACGGCCTGCTGTCCAGCAACCCTTCCAGCCAGCGGCACTCCCTGTGCAGGGTTTCCGCCGCGGTCTTCAGCGCTGTTTCTTCAGGGCTGCCGGGGGCCGGAGAAATGCGCTGCACCAGGACAGGCGCAAGCAACGCATGGCAGGCATCGCGCAGATAGCTGCTTGCTTCCATCGTGATCTGCCAGATTTCCGCGGCTTCTTCCGGGGTTGCGCCAAACAGCGGTCGCTCCGGGAAGGCCCGGTCGAGCCAGGCAAGAGCGGCGATGGAATCCCGGATAACGCTGCCGCCGGATTCGAGCACCGGGACCGTGCCGCGGGGATTGAGCGACAGGAAGGGTTCCGACTTGTGCTCGCCGTCCGATGCTGACAGCACGTTCTGGTCCCAGCTCAGCCCTTTGAGCGCCAGACCCGTGAGGACCCGCCAGGCACGGGGTGCGCCGCTGATCGTGTGAATCGTGAGTGTCATACTGTGCCTCCTTCGGATGCCTTTTGGCGGTGCGGCAGCTGGTGCCGGGCAGCCCCGCTGTGTCCCTTAGGAGGATAGTGAATGCTAATTAGTTGAAAAGTAGGCAGAAATTTCGCACTTAGTCAGGAAAACGATACTATTGGCTGGCCTTCGCCTGGCTGCAGTCAATGTTCATTCCAGCTGTTTGGGAACCAATACTCTGTTTTTTTTCGAAACTTCGTGAAACGGAGTTAGTATGATTTCCGTACCAAGGAGGATTTGCGATGAACGCCGAACCGCCGAAAAAATTCCCGCCCACGCAAGCTGGCAAGACATTTGGCAAGCGCTGCCCGATGCCGGAGATTGCTCAGCTCATTGGCGGCAAGTGGAAGCTGATCATTCTTCAGGTGCTGATTTTTCAGGGAACCAAACGGTTTGGCGAGCTGAAGCGAGAGGTTGAAGGCATCACCCAGACCATGCTCACCAGCCAGCTGAGGGCGCTGGAGAAAGACGGCCTTGTCAGCCGGGAGATCTTTCCCGAGGTGCCGCCGAGGGTGGAATACACGGCAACCGCCAAGGCGCTGGCCCTGACAGACATGTTCCATGCAATGCATGAATGGTGGGTGCTTCAGAACAATGAACAGGCCAGCTGACCTGAGGGTCAGCCGGCCTTAACCGAAACAGCCTGATGCTAGAACGGGCGGGTGTTCCCCTCCCCCTCAGCGCAGCGGTGCCAGCGGCATGTGGCGGTTCACGTCCTTGTAGAGCAGATAGCGGAACTTGCCCGGGCCGCCCGCATAGCAGGCCTGCGGGCAGAAGGCGCGCAGCCACATGTAATCGCCGGCCTCGACCTCGACCCAGTCCTGATTCAGCCGGTAGACCGCCTTACCCTCCAGCACATAAAGCCCGTGCTCCATCACATGGGTCTCGGCAAAGGGGATAACCGCGCCGGGCTCGAAAGTGACGATGGTCACATGCATGTCGTGGCGCAGGTCATTGGGGTCCACGAACCGTGTGGTTGCCCATTTGCCCTCGGTTTCCGGCATCGGGGTCGGATCGACGTGTTTGTCGCTGGTGACAAAGGCCTCCGGCGCATCCAGCCCTGCAACCGGCTGATAGGCTTTGCGGATCCAGTGGAAGCGGACCGGCGCGTCGCTGTTGTTGCGCAGGTTCCAGCTGGCCTGCGGCGGCAGGAAGGCATAGCCGCCCTCCTCCATCTCATGCACGGTTCCGTCGATTGTCAGCGTCATGGACCCTTGGACCACGAACAGCACTGCCTCGGTGCCCGGCTCGGTTTCCGGACGGTCGCTGCCGCCGCCGGGCTGCACCTCGGCGATATACTGCGAAAAGGTCTCGGCAAAGCCGGACAGGGGCCGCGACAGCACCCAGAAACGCGCCTTGTCCCAGAACGGCAGGAGGCTGGCCACAATGTCGCTCATGGTGCCCTTGGGGATCACCGCATAGGCCTCGGTGAACATGGCGCGGTCGGTCAGCAGCTGGGTCTGCGGCGGCAGCCCGCCTTCCGGCGCGTAATAGGATCGTTTTGTCATCGGCTGCCTTTCCTGCTGAAGTGCTGCCCCATTGATACCCGCCTGCCCCGCGCAACCGAACTTATTTCCGTATCAAGAATGCTTGAAGGATTGTTTCGGAATTTTTGAAGACACGGCTGCCGGTCCTAGCCGCCGCCGATATCCTCTGGCGCGATGGAGACAGTTTTGACAATGGCAAAGCACTCCGCCCCGGTTTCCAGCCCCAGCGCCTGCGCCGACCGGCGGGTGACACGGGCCAGCACCCGGCCCGCGGGCGTGGTCAGCGAGACCATGGCGCCCGGGCCGCCGCCGGTGCGGAGGTGCTCCACCGTGCCCGGCAGGATGTTGAGCGCCGACAGCCCTTCGGGGCGGTGGCGCGACAGGATCACCTCATGCGCCGAAATCCGTACCCGGACCACGCTGCCGGGTGCCTTGGCGATCTGCGGCAGGAACAAGGGCACGCCGCCGGCATCCAGCTCTGTCAGCCCGTCGCTGTGATGCCGGGCAACCCGCGCCTGCAGCAAGGCGCCTGCCGCGCGGACGCCTGCGGGCATCACCGCGGGATCGCCCAGAACCTCTGCCGCGGTGCCCTGCCGCTGCACCCTGCCGTCCTGCAGCACAACCACGGTGGTTGCCAGCCGGGCAACTTCGGCGGCGGAATGGCTCACATAAAGCATCGGAATGCCGATCTCGTCCCTCAGCCGCTCGAAATAGGGCAGGATCTCTGCCTTGCGGGCCTCATCCAGGGCCGACAGCGGTTCATCCGCCAGGATCATCCGCGGCGCGGACAGCAGCGCCCGGCCAATGGCGACCCGCTGCTTCTCGCCGCCAGACAAGTGTCCGGGACGCCGATGCAGCAGCGGGCCGATGCCCAGGAGTTCCACCACCCGCTCCAAGCTTTCGCGCTTGGCAGCCCGCGGCGCGAACCATTGCCCGAATGCCAGGTTCTGCCGTACTGTCAGATGCGGGAACAGCCGCCCCTCCTGAAAGACATAGCCCATGCGGCGCTTGTGCGGCGGCAGCCATTGCCCGCGGCTGGTGTCGCACAGCACCTCGCCCTCCAGCGCCACCCGGCCCTGATCCGGCCGGAGCAATCCGGCCACCACCTGGATCACCGTCGTCTTGCCGGTGCCGGAGCGGCCGAACAGCACGGTAACGCCCGGCGGCGCCTCGAACTGCACGTCCAGTCCGAACCCCGGCAGCGCATGTTGCAGCGACACGGTCAGCATCAGCGCCCCCCGGCCCGGTCAGCGGCCCGGCGCGCCAGCAATTCCGACAGCAGCAGCGCGGTCAGGGCGATTGCAATTGATACAAGCGTCAGCCGCAGCGCCGCGGTCTCGCCGCCCGGCACCTGCAGGAACGTGTAGATCGCGGAAGGAAGCGTCTGGGTCTGCCCGGGAATGCTGGAGACAAAGGTGATGGTGGCGCCAAACTCACCCATCGCCTTGGCAAAGCCCAGGACCACGCCGGCAATCAGCCCGGGCAGGATCATCGGCAGGGTGATGGTGGCAAAACACATCAGGCGCGACGCGCCGAGGGTGGCGGCGGCCTGCTCAAGCTTGGGGTCCACGGCCTCCACCGACAGGCGGATCGCCCGCACCATCAGCGGAAAGGCCATGACGGCCGCGGCCAGCGCCGCGCCGGTCCAGCGGAAGGCAAAGACGATGCCGATCTGCTGCAACGCGCCGCCGACCGGTCCCTTGGTGCCGAACAGCATCAGCAGCAGGTAGCCGGTCACCACCGGCGGCAGAATGAGCGGCAGGTGCACCAGGCTGTTGACGATCTGCTTGCCGGGAAACTGCCAGCGGGCCAGCGCATAGGCCACAAAAACCGCCAGCGGCAGCGCCGCCAGGGTGGCCCAGATTGAGACCCGCAGCGACAGCATCACCGCCTGCCATTCCTCGGGTCCCAGCCATGCTGCCTCGGCGCTCACGGATCCGGCACTCCAAACCCGTGGCGCAGGAAAATCTCTTGTGCAACCGGGCTGTGCAGATACTCCAGAAACGCGGCGGCTTCAGCAGTTTTGCCGCCGGACACCGCGGCAGCAGGATAGATCACCGGCGGATGGCTGGAGGCCGGGAAGACTGCAACCACCGTGACGCCAGTGTTTGCCCGGGCATCGGTGGCGTAAACCACCCCCATCGGCGCCTCGCCGGAAGCGACCAGCGCCAGGGCCGCGCGCACATTGGCGGTCTGGGCCACTTTCGGTGCGACTGCCGGCCACTGTCCCAGCGCCGTCAATGCGGCCTTGCCATAGATGCCCGCAGGCACCGCATCCACTAGCGCCATGGCGAGGCGGCTCTCGCCCAGCAGCCCGGCCAGATCGGCGGTTTCCAGATCCAGCAGAGGCACCCCGCTGCCATGGGCAATCAGCACCAGGCGGTTAACCAGCAGGTCCAGGCGCGAGGCTTCATCGATCAGGCCCTCCTCCTGCAGCACATCCATCCAGCCGGGATTGGCCGAGATGAACAGGTCTGCCGGGGCGCCAAGCTGGATCTGGCGGGCCAGTGCGGGGGAGCCTGCATAGGAGAGCGTGACGTCCCGGCCGGTGCGCGCTTCGTAGGATGCGGAAGCCTTATCCAGCGCGGTCTTGGTGCTGGCGGCGGCAAACACGATTATTCCGGCCTGGGTCTGACCGGCCAGGCCCAGAGTCAGGGCCCCGGCCGCAGCAAGGCTCCGCCAGAAAACCGGCGAAGCCAATGAATTCAAGAGTGAAGCCAAGTTTGCGCTCATGTCCCCTAAGGGACTACCCCTGCCGGCCGGTGCGGGCAAACGGTATTTCTTACGGCGCCCTCAGCGGCGTGCCGGACCGGACGCGGCGCCACAGGCGCCGGCAGGTCAGAACAGATCGACGACGCCTGCGCTTGCGGCCGCCGGTGCCGGGGCGGGTGCCGGGCGTGCAGCGGCGCGCTGCTCCAGCTCGCCGAGCCTTCGGTCGCCTTGGACGTGGGTCTGCTGCGCCGCGCCGGAGCAGGGGTGGAAGCGGACCCGCCGCGCCGAAGTGCCGCCAACGCTGGAGGAAATGCAGGGGATGCCCTCATCCCGCAGGAACCGCTGGACAAAATCGGCATTGGCTGCCCCGATATCCGACAGGTTAGCCGACATCTTGGCGCCGCCGAACACCTTGGCCCTCAGGTTGGAGCGGATGGCGCCCTTCTTGAGAATCCCGTTGATCAGCAGCTCCATCGCGTGGATGCCGTAACGGGCATTGGCTGCGCCGCCCTCGCGGGCGTTGGCCAGCAGGAAATGATTCATCCCGCCTACACCATTTTCCGGATCGTAAATGCAGGCCGCGATGCAGGAGCCAAGAACCGTGGAGAACATGGTCTTCGGATCCGTGGTTACCCGGTATTCCCCTTGCAGAACCGTCACGGATTTCGAATTGGCGAAAACAGTAGTCAAAGTCAGGGTCCTTCCTGCGGTTCGGTCAGGCCTTGCTGGCCTGGAGTAGAGTGCTGGCCATGCGGGCCAGGGACACTTGCTGCTGGGCGGCGCCGATTTCCCAAGCAACCCGGGGCATGCCGTAGACAACCGAGGATTTCTCATCCTGGGCAAAGGTCATGGCACCGGCCTTGCGCAGTTCCAGAAGCCCCCGGGCACCGTCCTGGCCCATTCCGGTCAGGATGCTGGCAACAATGTTCTTCCCATGTGGCACGGCAGAGGTGAACAGAGCGTCAACAGAAGGCGTGTGGCCGGAAATATCCGGCCCTTCCTTCATCCGCAGGCGCAACGGCTTGCGGCTGCTCAGCCCCATGTGGCGGCGCTGGCCGGCAGCGATGTAGACGTGCCCGGGCTCCAAGGCGATGCCGTCTTCGGCGGCACGCACACGGGCCGGGCAGATGCGGTCCAGCAGCGACACCAGGCCGGTGCCGAAGTTCTTGCCGGTGTGCTGCACGATCAGGGTTGGCGGGCAGTCGAAGGGGAAGCCGACCAGCACGCTGCGCAGCGCTTCCACCCCGCCGGTCGAGGAGCCGATCAGAATCAGTTTCTTGCTGCCGGCGGCAGCGGCCGGGCGGGTGGGCGATGCGCTTGCCGCGGCCCGGGGGCTGCGGCGCGGCGCATTGATCATCATGTCGAAGTACTGGGCGAACTGGCTGGGGTGATCGGACTTTGTCAGCTCGAAGATACCCGCGCCGACATCCAGCAGCGGCGAGGACTTGCGGGCCGGCGTGGCGCCCTGGGTATCCATCACGGAGACCCAGCGGGTATCCATGGCGGAAAACAGCGCCATCATCATTTCAAATTCGGGCAGCTTGGTGAACCCGTCTTCCACAAAGGCAAAGACCGGCTGCGCAGCCTCTGCCTGGTTGTAGGCCATCATCAGGTTGTTGGCCAAAAGCACTTTCATGCCGGGATAGGCGGATTCCATGTAGCCCTGCAGCGTGCGGGCAAAGGTACGGTCCGTCGTAATGATCAATAAGTTTTGCGAAGACAATGGGTTCCCCAGTCAAATTGCAGTGCCGATAAGAATTGCAGGCACAGGTTGCCATAGTCTGAAGGCGCCGCAGATTTCGCCGCGGCGCCTCCGGTGAATGTTCAGAAATCCTGCCAGAGATCGCGGGCGGCGTTGCCGTTCGCGGCGGCGGCGGGGGCCGGGCTGGCCTCGATCTGCCAATCGTCCTCGCCGTGCGCCGAGGGCGCGGGCCTGGCGGCGGGGGCAGGCTTGGCGGCCGCCGCCGGGCGGGCCGTCAGGGTCCCGCCGGAGACCCGGAAATGCGCCACCAGCTCGGCCAGCTTGGCGGCATCGGTGTTCAGCATGTGGCCCGCCGCGGTGGCCTCTTCCACCATCGCCGCGTTCTGCTGGGTGACCTGGTCCAGCTGGGTGACGCCGGTGTTGATCTCGTTGAGGCCGGTGGACTGCTCCGCGGCGCCTTCGGCAATGCCGGAGACCAGCTGCGAGATATGGGTCACCTGCTCAACGATGCTCTGCAGCGCCTCGCCGGCCTTGCCGACCAGGTCGACGCCGCGCTCCACCTGCTTGGAGCTGTCGGAAATCAGCGTCTTGATCTCCATCGCCGCATCCGAGGAGCGCTGCGCCAGGGCGCGCACTTCGCTGGCCACCACCGCAAAGCCCTTGCCGGCCTCGCCCGCCCGCGCCGCCTCGACGCCCGCATTGAGCGCCAGCAGGTTGGTCTGGAAGGCGATGTCGTCGATCACCGAGATGATCTGGCTGATGTGGTTCGAGGACTGCTCGATCTCGGTCATCGCCGAGACCGCGCTCTGCACCACTTCGCGGTTGTTCTCCGCCTCGGTGCGGGCCTCGGCCATGGTCGCCTCGACGCTGCGGGCTCCGTCGGCGGCGGATTTCACCGAGGCCGTCAGCTCGTCCAGCGCCGCCGCGGTCTGCTCCAGCGTCGCCGCCTGGCTTTCGGTGCGGTGCGACAGGTCGTCGGAGGCCTGGCTGATCTCGGCGGCGCCGTTGCGGATGCTGCCGGAGGCCTCGATCACCTGCTGCACGGTGGCGCTGAGGTTGCTGACGGTGCTGTTGAAATTCTGCCGCAGCTGCTCGTATTCCGCCGGGAAGGCAGAGGTGATCGGCTGCGAGAAATCGCCGCCGGCGAGCTGCACCAGGCCGCTGCTCAAGCTTTCGACCACCTGCTGCTGCTGGCGCTGCATCTCGGCGCGCTCCTCCTCGGCGGCGCGGGCCAGCTTCAGGTCGTCCTGCATGGAGACCAGCGTCTTGCCGATCTTGCCGATTTCGTCGCCGCGCCCGGCTGCTGCGACCTCAATGTCCAGCTCGCCGGAGGACACCGCCTCCATGTCGGCGCAGATCCGGTCGATCGGTTTGGTCACCGACCGCGCGAACAGCCAGCCGGCCAGGGACACGAGCGCCGCACAGGCAAGCGAGATCAGGATCATGATCTGCCGCTGCGCTGCCGCAGGTGCCAGGATCTCAGCCCGGTCGATCTCCGCCGCCAGCGCCCATTGCAGGTTACGGAACGCGACAGGCCCGGCAATTGCGGCCACGGTCTGCCCGTCAGCCTTTGTCACCGACGGGTGAAAGGCCGTTGTTTCGCTGGTGCCCGTGTCCGTGGAAGCGGCAGAGGCCGCAATCGCGTCCCTAATATGGGGCAGCGGCTCCAGCTGTTCGAGCAGGCCGTGCCCGCCTTCCAGACGTGATGCGGTCCGCGCCTTGTAGTCGGGGCCGGTCAGGTAGACGTTGAGCGTTTTAAGATCACCTCCAGAAGCGGAGGTGATCGCAGCGATCTCGTCAATTGCAGCCTGCATCGCAAAAACGCCAATGTAGCGTCCGCCGCTGTCCCGGATGCGGGTCGCGGCAAAGGCCGCAGGCGCATCCGCACTGGGCGCATAGGGGGCGATGTCGGAGAAATAGACTTGTTCCTTCTCACCCTCAGCCGCCAGCCGGAAAGCCTGGGCCAGGCCAGTGTCCTGGTAGGGGCCGGATGTCAGATTGGTGGCATAGTCGGCTTCCTTGGTAACCGAAAAGATTACGTCGCCGTCCGGGCTGATCAGGAAAATGTCGTAGTAGCCCAGCCTCTCCATCATTTTTTCGAAGGCCGGATGGTTGCGCTCGAAATGAATATCGTAGGGGGAAGCTGCGGAAGCGAACATCGACAGGTTGCCGACATTCTCCTGCCCGTTGCCCCCGCGGCTGCTCCAGGTCACCGCCATATCCTTCATCGCCTTGGCAGTGGAAGGAACAGAGGCGACTGTAAGCACCGCAGCTTCAATGGATTCCAGGTAGGCATGCAGAGCCGCCTCGCGGTCCCGCACCAGGGACTGCAGCACCAGCTCGGCATCATGAATCACGCTGCGCCGGAAATAGGTGCTGCTGAAGGCGATTAGCACGACGGTGAGTGTGAGGACACTGCCCACGACAAGCAATGGCAGCTTGTGCGCAAGTTTCAGGGAACGGAACATCTTCATATTCAAACCTCCGGAACACGCCTCAGAGTTTCACGCCGAGGGAATCTTGGACTGATCTAGATACAGCCCCAGATTGTTTGTTGATCCGTTAACAAACTGCGCCTGAACGTAAAAATTTTTCATTACGGTATTTTTCGCGGGGCGCCTGTGGCGAGATTTCAGCTGGCCTCCCCCCTTGCTCTGAAGCAGCGGTGTTAACGAACATGGCGCGCAGGAGTGCCATCGGCCGGCTTCCAGCGGGCCGGGGCCGCATTGCTGCGGGCAGGCGGCGTTAACCATTTGAGAGTTTCCTGCTTTCGAATCGGTCTTCTCGGCGGCGGCCGCCGCCGGGCAGTGCCCGGAGCGGTTTCAAAATTTCCTTTTATTGTTCTGCGTTTGGAAAAAGTATTTACGGTCTGTTTACTTTTTCTGGCCAGGCGGTGGTGTTTTTTGCCATGGTTAGGCATCAATAACCGGGGGGTTAGGGAATTGTTAACACTGCCGCATTCTGTCCATGAATCCGATCTGGCCTGGCAACATTGGGCCACATTCCAGCCGCACACCTGACTGACGATGCCTCTGTGGGAAGCTGGAGTGGATTATGAGACTTCTTATTGCTGCGATAGCGGCATGCCTGTCCCTGGGCATGCCGGGGGCCGCTGCTGCGGATAATGCGCGACCGGGCGCCAAGCCGGTGGAGTGGTGGCAGGCCGTCGGGCGGTTGAACATCGCCAACAAGAACATGTGCACAGGCGCTCTTATCGCGCCGGACCTGGTGCTCACTGCGGCGCATTGCCTGTTCGATCCCAAGACCGGCAGGCGGGTTGATCCCGCGTCGATCTGGTTCGAAGCGGGGTTGTCCGGGCGCCGGGCCGCGGCGCTGCGGCAGGTCTCCAGGGCGGTGATGCATCCGCAGTACCGCTACCGCCCGGCAGGCACGCACCAGGTCGGCAGCGATCTTGCGGTGCTGAAGCTGGACCGGCCCATCAGCGCCAGCCGGGTCCGGCCGCTGGCGACCTCGGTCGGCGCAGCGCGCGGCGATACCCTGGGGGTCGTGTCCTACACCCAGCACCACGCCACGCGTGTCAGCCTGGAGCGCTCCTGCAGCGTGCTCGCGCGCAAAAGCCGGACACTTGTGATGTCCTGCCTGGTGGACTTCGGCGCTTCCGGCTCGCCTGTGCTGGAAATGCGGCCAGGGCAGCCGCCGCGCCTGGTTTCGGTGATGTCGGCAAAGGCAGCAGTTGGCCACCGCAAGGTGTCGATCGGAACAGCGCTGGACGCGACGCTGCGGGACCTGGTGCAGCGGGCAGGCTGACAGTTGGAAGCATCCGCAGAGCTGTTTAGGCCTGCTTCCGCAAGGCGCAGGCCGTTTCCGCTTCAGGGCTCGCGCAGCGCCTCGCGGGATTTGTAGAGCGGTTTCAGCAGGTACTGCAGCACGGTCTTGGCGCCGGTCTGCAGCTCAGCCGCGGCCCGCATGCCGGGGCGGATCTCGATCGATTGCTGGCGCTCGGTGAAGCCCGATTTGTCGACCCGCACTGTCACCCGGTAATAGGGTTCGGCGCGCGGGTTGCGCTCGTCCTCGAACGTATCTGCAGAAACAAAATCCACCTTGCCGCGCAGCGAGCCGTAGATGGTGTAGTCATAGGCCGACAGCTTGATGGTGGCGTCCTGGCCGGGCTGCACGCTGGCAATGTCCTCGGGTTTCACCCGCGCCTCGACAAATAGTTCTTCGCCCAGCGGGATGATTTCCAGAATCTCCTCGCCGGGGCGGATAACGCCGCCGATGGTGGTCACCGCCAGGCTGTTCACGATCCCCGCCATAGGGGAGGTGATGATCGTGCGGTTCAGCTGGTCCACCGCCAGTCGCTGCTCCTGCCGCAGGGTGGTGATTTCTCGCAGGGTCTGGGCGTATTCCTCAGCCTGTTCCAGTTCCGCCTGGGTGCCGATTTCGTTGTATTTGGCGCGGGCATCGGTGGCCGCCTTGCGCGCCTTGTTCACCTCGATCAGCGCCACGATCTTTTGCTTGTAGAGGCGCTCCATATTGGCCAGTTCGGCGTTCAGCTGGTCCAGGATCTGCCGGGCGCTGTCGCGGCGGCTGCTGAAATCGGTCTGGCGCGCGGTCAGAAGGCCCCGTTCCGAGGCCAGAATGCCGGGGGAGCGCTGCGCCAGCATCTCCGGAACGGCAAATTCAAAGGCGCCCTTCATCTGCGCCTCCAGCCGGTGGCGCCTGATCTCCAGCGCGTCGATCTGGTTTTGCAGCTCATCGGCAGCGGTGCGGAACTTGGTGTCTTGCAGCTTGGCCAGCACCTGGCCCGCAGTCACGATGTCGCCCTGGCGCACATGCAGCTCCGCCAGGATGCCGCCCTCCAGATTCTGCACGATCTGCGCGCGCGAGGAGGAGACCACCTGGCCCTCGCCGCGCACAATCTCGTCGATGGAGGCAAAGGCGGCCCAGATCAGGAAGGTGAGCAACGCGGCCAGCGCCAGATAGATGATACGGCTGGCGCTGCGCGGCGTCTGCGCATCGCCGTAGGGATCGTGCAGCGCCATGCTCATTTGCCCTCTCCTGCGGCCAGATGGGCCAGAACCTGGTCGCGCGGGCCGTCCACCACCATCCGGCCCGACTGCAGGATCAGGGTGCGATTGGTCAGCGACAGGATCGGCATCCGGTGGGTGGCGATTACCGCGGTGCGGCCCTCCAGCCAGCTCTCCAGGCGGCTGACCAGGGTGCGTTCCAGCGTCTGGTCCAGCGCCGCGGTGGGTTCATCCAGCAGCACGACAGAGGGGTTCTGCAGCCACAGCCGGGCCCAGCCGATCGACTGCCGCTGCCCGATCGAGAGGCCATGGCCGCCGTCGCTGATCTCCAGGTCCAGACCCTTGTGGTGGCTGCGTACATGGGCGCCGAGACCTGCAAACTCCAGCGCCTCCATCAGCCGATCGTCGTCGCGCTCCAGCTGGTTGAGGTTCAGGTTGTCGCGCAGGGTGCCGGCAAACAGCCGCACGTCCTGGCTGAGGTAGCCGATGTTTGCGCGCAGGTCGCGCGGGTCGATCTGTGCCATGTCGGTGCCGTCCAGCAGGATGCGGCCCCGGTCGGGGGCATAGAGGCCGGACAGGAGCTTGAGCAGCGTGGACTTGCCGGAGCCGTTGACGCCGAGCACTGCAACCCGCTGGCCCGGCGTGACCGCCACCGCCTGCACGTCCAGCGTCGGGGCCGCGTCATCCTCATATCGGAACAGGATCTCGCGCAGCTCGAACCGGCCCTCGATCTTCTGGCGGCGCAGGTAGGTGCGTTCTTTCTCTTTCTCCTGCGGCGCCTGGGCAATGGCGTCCAGCCCCTCCAGCGCCGCCTTGACGTTGCTCCAGCGTGCCAGGGTTGCGGCAAACTGTGTCAGCGGCGCCAGCGTGCGGCTGGTCAGGATGCCAGTAGCGATGATGGTGCCGACGGTGAACTCGCCGGCAAACACCAACAGCGTGCCCAGCACCACAGCGGTGATATAGGTGGCCTGCTGCACCCCTTGCGACCAGTAGGTGAGGGCGCTGGACAGCTTGCGCTGCTCTGTCGCGGAATGCGACGACAGCGTGTTTAGCTCATCCCACAGCCGCAGCACCCGCTCCTCGCCGCGCTGGGTCTTCACGGTGTCTAGTTCCGTCACCACCTCATGCAGCAGCCGCCCCGCCTTGGCGTTTGCGCCCTGCGTTTGCCGGGTATAGGCGATCATCTTCTTCTGCATGAAATAGGCAGGCAGCAGCATCAGGACGCCGCCCGCGATGATCACCCAGACAACCGGCCCGGCGATGGAGGCGACCAGCAGCAGGAACACAGCGATAAAGGGGATATCCGCCAGCGTGGATATGGTGGAGGAGGTGAAAAATTCCCGCACAGAGCCGAAATCACGCATCGCGGCAAATAGGCCGGAGGGCGGCAGCGGCTTCTTGTCAGAGCGCATCCCGATCAGGCGGCGCATCAGATTGTGCTGCACCGAAAGCTCAATCTGGCGTCCGGCTGCGTCGGTCAGGCGGGCGCGGGCAAGCTTCAGCATTGCTTCCAGCGCAATCGCGAGGAAAGCGCCAACGGCAAGCACCCACAATGTAGCGTGCGACTGGTGCGGCACGACCCGGTCGTAAACCTGGAGGGAAAACAGCGCGACGGAGACCGCCAGTATGTTCGCCACCAATGAGCCCAGCATGATCTCGCCCACTTGGCGGCGGTACTTCGGGAACTCGCTCCAGAACCAGTGGCCGGGGTCAATCTGCGGCGTGTGCTTGGCCGCCATTTGCTTGAGCGAGGGGCGGGCCGACAGCACGGTGCCGGTGAAATAGGGGCTGAACTCGTCCAGCGGCACCTCGGTGCGGTTGTCCGGGCAGGAGGTGTCATAGATCGTCAGCGCATCATCGGCCTGGCTCAGCACCAGCACGCACTGGCCGCCGGACATGATCGCCAGCGCAGGCCAGAGCGCGGGGGCAAGATGCTGCTTTTCCAGGATCTTGGGCTGCAGCCCGGCGGACTGCACCGCCTTGGCCAGTGTGTGCAGGGACAGATCGCCTGGCGTTTCTTTCCACAAAAAGGCGGCCACGTCGCTGACCGGCACCTCGCTGCCCTTCAGGGCGGCCAGGGTGGCGATCAGGCTGGCCCGGTGCTGGATGCGTGCGGCCGCCCCTTCCAGAAGGGAGCCAACCTCGGGCTGCGTATCCTGCGGCTTGGGGCGGTTGTCTGTCTTTGGTTTCAGCCGGGTGTTGGGGCCGGGCGCCGGGGCTGGGGTGTTGGCAGGCTGCATCAAACCTTGCGGGGCGGCCTGCGGACCGGACGCCGGTACCGCCCGCAGCACAGGCTTCTTGCTGGCGGCGGGCAGGGGGCGGGGGGGCTTTTGCGTGGTGTCGGTCAAATCTTGTCCCCATCAGCCAGAAGCCCCAGGTCGCGCGCCAGCGCCAGCTGGATCAGCACCACCTCGTATTTTGCGTCGATATAGGCCTGCTCGCGGCGCACCAGCTCTTCATAGACCTGGATCACTTCCATCACCGGGCGCTGACCCGCCTCGAACTGCTTCTGAAACAGCTCATAAGTCTCGCGGCTGCGGCGCACCAGCGCGGCGGTCTCACCCTCCTGCCGCTGATAGGAGGCGATCTGCTGCACCTGGCGGCTGTAGGCGCGCCGGGCGGCTTCCTCGGCTTCGCCCACCTGCCGCTTCGCGGCCTCCTTGGAGGCCTCAAGCGCCTGGATCGCGGCGGGGGTGCCGAGCCCCAGCGGCTGGCCGGTGCCCAGGGTCACCCCGGCGCCGGAGCCGTCCGTGGTGACATTGCCTGCGGCGGAAATCTGCGGCAGCAGCCCGGCGCGGCCTGACTTGGCCTGGGCAATGGTGCGCTCTGCCTCGGCTCCGGCTTTGAGCACCGACAGGAACTGAACCTGCTCCGGCGGTATGCCGATGCCAAGATGCGAGGGTTTACCGTCAAACGACTGCCCCGTCATTGCCTGCAATTCGGCGCGGGCGGTGGAGGCAGCGTCCCGGGCGGTGGCAGTGGCGGTGCGGATGCCGCTGATCTTGCTGTCCACCACGTTCAGGTCGGCGCGGTCGGAGACGCCGCCATCGACGCGGCCCTGCACAATGCGGCGGAACTCCTGCATCCGGCGCAGGGCGCGGTCGCCGTAGGCGGCCTTCTCATCGCCGCGCAGGGCAGCGGCATATAACCCGACGGCGGTTTCCACCCGGCCGTTCATGTCCTGCGACAGGCTGACTGCGGCGACCTCCACATCGGCGGCCGCAAATTCGCGTTCCGCCTTGCGGCGGCCGTTGTCGAACAGCACCTGCTCGATCAGCAGCCCGGCAACCAAATCGCCCAGGTCGGTCAGGCTGACCGAAGGCCCCAGCGTCGGAAACCAGTTTTTGGAGGCGGCCTCAGCCCGCAGCTTGGCGCTGATCAGCTCTGCCTCGGCTGCGCGCGAGGAGGCGGCGATGGCCGCCGCGGCGACCTGCCCGTAGGCGCTGTCCTCCGCCAGCAGCGAGCGGCGCTCCATCAGGGCGCTGATCACCTGGGAAGAGGCTTCGCCCGTTTGCGCGAAATTGCTGCGCGGCCCGCTGCCTTCCGCATCGCCAAAGGGGGCTGGTGCGCAGGCCGAAAGGCTGCACATCGCTGCGATGGCGCAAAGAAAGCGTCCCGGTTGCATCCTGCCCTTTTGCCCTTTTGTTCCAGGCTTTTGATGTATTGGGCCCGGCAGCGGCGGCCGCCGGGCCAGGAGATCAGATCACGGTGTTGACGTTGATATCTTCGTCGACAAGAACCGTGGTGCCGTCATCGCCGAGTGTATAGACATCGTATGTCTCGCCATCGATAGTCTGGCTGCCGCCGGCAACCGCGCCGGAAATGGTCAGCGTATCATCCGCCCCGCCATGCACGGTCAAAGTGTCGGAATTGCCAGACAGCGCGTTGATGTCTGCTTCGGTCAGCGTCAGGTCGACGTTGTCCGCATGGACCAGGTTCAGCTCGTCGATGTTGAACTGCGATAGGCCGGAATGGTCCAGAACAGTGGCATCGGCGCCATCCTCGAACACCACCATCGTGCCGGAACTGTTGCCGGCTTCATCGACGCGGTTGACCACCAGGTTGGAGCCGTCCGGCACCGTTTCGTCGAAGGTGAACAGGGTGGTGCCGCCGCCAAGGTCTGTCTCAAAGCCGGTAACATCCTCCAGGGCTCCGCCGCTGGTCAGCTCATGCGCGGTGTCGCCGTCTTCGTAGTCGGTGCTGAAGAAGCCGGTGACGCCAGCCCCTGTGTCGATGATGTTGCCGACATTGGGCGCATCGTAGTCGGTGTCGACCTCGAAGGTTTCCGTCAGGGTCTCGGTGTTGCCGGCGGCGTCGGTGGCGGTGATTTCCGCCTGGCTGGTGTAGGTGCCGTCCGGCAGGTCGCTGGCGTCGAATTCGGCGCTCCAGTTGCCGGCGGAGTCGACGGTGGCGGAGCGGGTCACGCCTTCGATGGTGACTTCGACAGTGGAGCCGGGTTCGACGGTGCCGGTCAGTGTCAGCCCAGCGTTACGCTCTGCGATGTTGACGATGTCGTCATCGGTCACGCTGTCGGCGTCAAACGGCACAACTTCGGTGTCGATGGTCAGGGTGTCGGTGATTTGCGCTGTGTTGCCGGCAGCGTCCGTGGCGGTGACGGTGACGTCTGCTTCATAGCTGCCTTCAGGGATGTCAGAGGCGGCGAAGTCCACGCTCCAGTTGCCGGCGGCATCCACGGTTGCAGTTTCGACCGCGCTGCCCAGCTGCACGGCGACGGTGGAGCCAGGTTCCACGGTGCCGGTCAGGGTCACCCCGTCGCTGCGTTCGCTGTGGTTGACGATGCCGTCGCCTTCGACGCTGGCGGTCTCCACCGTGAGCGGATCGACCAGGGTGTCCACACGCAGGTCTGCAGTTGCCGAAGCGGTGTTGCCCGCCGCGTCGGTCGAGGTCACGCTGACCGTGGTGTCGTACTCGCCGACAGGCAGGGAGCCCGCTTCGAAATCGGCAGCCCAGGTGCCGTCGGACTGCACCGTGGTGTTGCGGGTGACACCCTCAACGGTCACGCTGACCGATGCGCCCGGCTCGCCGGTGCCGGTCAGGGTCACCCCTGCGGAAGCCTCGGCATTGTTCACGAGGTCATCGCCGCCGGCCTGGCCAGCGTCGATGGCAACCGAGTTGATTGTGTCGACGCGGATCGTACTGGTGGCGGTTTCCGTGTTTCCAAAAGCGTCCGTCGCGGTGGCGGTGACCTCTGCGTCGTATTCGCCGGACAGGATTTCCGATGCCGCAAAATCGGCGCTCCAAATGCCTTCATCGCTGGCCGTCACCGTCCGGGTCACCCCCTGGAAGGTCACATCCACGGTTGCGCCGGCTTCAGCGGTGCCGGTCAGGGTTACGCCATCGGCGGCCTCCGCAGCGTTGATCATGTCGTCGCCGCCGGCCTGATTGGCATCAATCGCAACCGTGGTTTCGGTATCGATGCGGATGGTGGAGGTGGCGGTTGCGGTGTTACCGGAGGTGTCCGTCGAGGTGGCGCTGACCGAAGCGTCATATTCGCCGCCGGTGATTTCCGAAGACGCGAAGTCCGCGCTCCATGTCCCGTCATCAGCCGCCGTCACGGTGCGGGTCACGCCCCGAAAAGTCACTTCCACGGTGGCCCCCGGCTCGGCGGTGCCTGTCAGGGTCACCCCGGCCGCCGCTTCGGCTGCGCTGATCGTGTCGTCTCCGCCGGCCTGGCCGCTGTCGATGGTGACGTAAGTGTTGCCGTTGCGGCCGCCACCGCCACCGCCTCCACCGCCGTCCCCGCTGCCATCGTCATCGCCGCCGGTGGCAATGGCTGCCGCGCCAACAACGCCGGCAGCGGCCCCGGCCGCACCCAGCCCGCCGAACAGCGGTGCCGCCAGCGGCGCCACAACCGGTTCGATCCGGTCGACGTCCAGGAACACCATCTCGTCGTAGGCGCTCCATTTTCCGGACAGGTCGAGCGGCTCATAGGTGGCAAACAGCATGCCACCGGATTTGTCTTCCAGCACCACTTCGATGAACTGGCCGTCCTCGCTCAGGAACAGGTTCTTGCCGCCGGTCGTTCCAAAGGCGTAGTAGTTGTCAAGCACCAGTTCCTGGCCGTTCGCCAGCGTGATGTGAAGGTCATTGCCCTGCCGGGAATAGCTTTCGACATCTGCAGGCCGGAGGTTCAGCGAGATGTCCTTTGCCTGGCTTGCGTCGATGCGCGCCGGCGTGCCTTCCGCAAAATTGCCATGCTGTGTGGTGCCCGCCATATCGCGGGTGATAAATGCGACCGTGCTCATAAAACTTACCGCCCATCTATGCGCGCCGCGCCCGGAATGGGAGCGCGCCGCGCGGTTTAGTTGCCTGTGTGTTCGCCCAGCGGCCGTCTTTTGCGGCCATTTTGAGGCCACAATGTGACAATTTTTTCAGTCCTGTCCAGTGTGCGGGGGGCGCATTCCGGCTGATTTCCCTGCCAACCGTGTCCTCACTGCCGCAGAAAATCGAAGTTTTTTCACGGCCCTGTGACGCCGCGCTCCCCGTGGGGCGGGGCTCTCGGGCGTCCGGACTGCCCGGCGGCCGACAGTGGGAAGCCTTGGGGCTCCGGCTGTGCCGCCACCTTTGGTCACAGCGCAGCCGGCCCTCGTGCCGCGCAGGGCGGTTTGCACGCAAGTGCTTGAAATGCCGCGATGCAGAAGGGCGGCGCAGCAGGGCAGATCGCTGCGATGTGATGTAAATTTCCCGCAAAAGTTTCTGGCAATTAATTAAAAGTACACCACTTTCAGATAGTAAGAAGTTCGTAATTGGTGTAAGCTCGAGAGTAAGTAACACGACGCCGATAGCCCTGGTTTCCGGGCGCAGGCCGCCGCCAAGAGCGGCCAGCCGGACGTAACACCGCCAGTAACGGCGCCGAGCAGAAATCAGAACTCAACACTGACGCGGACATCCATGCCCACGTGCTGGGCACTCTCTGTCCGTGCGCGAACTAATAAACGCCAGGAGGAACGGCGCCAGTTAACCAGGAGGCTTGATCCAAGATGAAAGACATTGCCGAACTTTTTGCAGAGCAGTACGGCGAAACGCGCGAGCAGGAAATGCCGCTGCAGGAGTATTTGAACACCTGCCGTGACGATCCAAGCCTGTACGCGAACGTTGCCGAGAGGATGCTGAAGGCAATTGGCCAGGAAGAACTGGTGGACACGTCCAAGGACTCCCGCCTGGGGCCGATCTTTCAGAACCGCACGATCAAGCGCTACAGCGCCTTCCACGATTTCTACGGCATGGAAGATACGATCGAACGGATCGTCGGATACTTCCGCCACGCCGCGCAGGGCCTGGAAGAACGCAAGCAGATCCTCTACTTGCTGGGGCCGGTGGGCGGCGGCAAATCCTCTCTGGCGGAACGGCTGAAGCGCCTGATGGAGGATCAGCCAATCTACGTGCTGAAGGCCGGCAACCAGATTTCCCCGATCTTCGAAAGCCCGCTGGGCCTGTTTGATCCGGTCCGCATGGGCAAGGTGCTGGAGGAGGAATACGGCATTGCCCAGCACCGGCTGCCCGGGCTGATGTCGCCTTGGGCGGTGCAGCGGCTGGATGAATTCGATGGTGATATCAACAAGTTTTCCGTCGTCCGCCTCTATCCGTCGCGGCTGCGCCGGATCTGTGTCGCCAAGGTAGAGCCGGGGGATGAAAACAACCAGGATATCTCCACCCTGGTCGGCAAGGTCGACATCCGCCAGCTGGAGCATTTCAGCCAGGACAACCCGGACGCCTACAGCTTCTCCGGCGGCCTGAACCGGTCGACACAGGGCATCCTCGAATTCGTCGAGATGTTCAAGGCGCCGATCAAGATGCTGCACCCGCTGCTGACAGCGACCCAGGAAGGCAATTACATGGGCACCGAAAGCTTCGGCGCCATCCCCTTCAGCGGCCTGATCCTGGCCCATTCCAACGAAAGCGAATGGCAATCCTTCAAGAACAACAAGAACAACGAGGCCTTTATCGACCGGGTGTCGATCGTCAAGGTGCCCTACTGCCTGCGCGTCTCGGATGAGACCTCGATCTACCAGAAACTGATCGAGAACAGCGAGCTGCGCAATGCGCCCTGCGCGCCGGAGACGCTGAAAATCCTCAGCCGCTTCTCGGTGCTGACGCGCCTGAAGCCGCATGAGAACTCGAACCTCTATTCCAAGATGCGGGTCTATGACGGCGAAAGCCTCAAGGACACCGATCCCAAGGCCAAGACGGTGCAGGAATACCAGGACCGCGCCGGCGTCGATGAGGGCATGAACGGCATTTCCACCCGCTTTGCCTTCAAGGTGCTCTCCACCACCTTCAACTTCGACACCAACGAGGTGGCGGCAGACCCGGTGCACCTGATGTATGTGCTGGAGCAGATGATCAAGCGCGAGCAGTTCCCGCAGGAGACGGAACAGAAGTATCTGGAATTCATCAAGACCGAACTGGCGCCGCGCTACGAGGAGTTCATCGGCAACGAAATCCAGAAGGCGTACCTCGAAAGTTATACCGAATACGGCCAGAACGTGTTCGATCGCTACATCTCCTATGCCGATGCCTGGATCGAGGAGCAGGATTACAAGGATCCTGACACCGGCCAGCTCTACAACCGCGAGGTTCTGGATGCGGAGCTTTCCAAGATCGAGAAGCCGGTCGGCATCGCCAATCCCAAGGACTTCCGCAACGAGGTGGTCAAATTTGCCCTGCGCCACCGTGCCAATACCGGCTCGAACCCGGCCTGGAGCTCTTATGAGAAGCTGCGCGATGTGATCGAAAAGCACATGTTCAGCCAGGTCGAGGAACTGCTGCCGGTGATCTCCTTCGGGTCCAAGAAGGACAGCAAGACCGAAAGCAAGCACCAGGAGTTCGTCGAGCGGATGCGCGGCCACGGCTATACCGACCGCCAGGTGCGGCGCCTGGTCGAATGGTACATGCGGGTCAACAAGGCGGGCTAAAGAGGAGCGCTGTGCAACATGCATCATTTCATCGACAGGCGCGCCAATCCAAAGGGCAAGAGCCTCGGGAACCGCCAGCGGTTCCTGCGGCGGGCCCGGGAGAATATTAAGGAGCGCGTCGATCAGTCGGTCCGGGGGAAGTCGATCCAAGGCGGCGGCGGCGTCCCGGACGAAGGCGAAAAGGTGACGATCCCGACACGGGGGCTGAAGGAGCCGCGGTTCTTCCATTCCTCCAAGGGCGGGCTGCGGCGCCATGTGCTGCCGGGCAACAAGGAGTTTGTCGTCGGCGACACCATCAAACGGCCGCAGGGCGGCGCCGGGCAGGGCGGCCGCAAGGCCTCCGAGGACGGCGAGGGGGAGGATGAGTTTTCCTTCACCCTGACCCAGGAGGAGTATCTGGAAATCCTGTTCGAGGGGCTGGAGCTGCCGGACCTGGTGGAGAAAGCCACGGTGGAAACCGAAACCATCGGCACCCGCCGCGCGGGCCTGACCACGGCGGGCACGCCGAACAACCTCAACCTGGTGCGCACCATGCGCAACTCGCTGGGCCGCCGCATCGCATTGCAGCGCCCCACCACCAAGTCCCAGCGCGATCTGGAAGAGCAGATCGCCGAGCTGGAGGCGCTGGACGAGCGTACCCCGCCGCAGGAGGAATTTCTGGAGACGCTGCGCAAGAAGCTCGAAGGCGTCCTGCGCAAGCGCAAGGTGGTCGGCTACATCGACCCGCTGGACCTGCGCTACGACACCTTTGTGCCGGAAAAGATCCGCAATTCCCGCGCCGTGGTGTTCTGCCTGATGGATGTGTCCGGCTCCATGCAGGAGCGCGAGAAGGATCTGGCCAAGCGGTTCTTCCTGCTGCTGCACCTGTTCCTGGAACGCTGCTATGAGCACACTGAGCTGGTGTTCGTGCGCCATACCCACCACGCTCAGGAAGTGGATGAAGAGACCTTCTTCTATGCCCGCGAAACCGGCGGCACCATCGTCTCCACCGCGCTGGAGAAGATGAAGGAGATCATCGACGAGCGCTATCCGCCGGATGAGTGGAACATCTACGGCGCCCAGGCCTCGGACGGCGAAAACTTCGGCAATGACTCGGTGCGCTGCAAGAACCTCTTGCTGAACGACCTGCTGCCGGTCAGCCAGTTCTATGCCTATGTGGAAATCGTCGATGAGGCGGCGGAGATGCTGCTGAACAACCCCGAAGCAGGCGAAGACCTGTGGCAGAACTACCGCGAGGTGAAGGCGCAGGCGCAGCATTTCGAGATGCAGCGGGTTTCGCAGCCGGGCCACATCTATCCGATTTTCCGGGAGTTCTTCCTCCCCAAGGTGAAAGGGGCGCAGTATGCAGGCAGCTGAAACGGCGCGCGAGCCGCTGTTCGACGGGCCGGAATGGACCTTCGAGCTGATGGAAAAGGCGCGCGACGCGATCGAGGAGATCGCGCTCGAAGACCTTGGGCTGGACGTTTATCCCAATCAGATCGAGATCATTTCAGCCGAGCAGATGCTGGACGCCTATTCCTGTGTCGGCCTGCCGCTGATGTATCAGCACTGGTCCTTCGGCAAGCACTTTGCCCGCGACGAGGCGCTTTACCGCACCGGCCGCCAGGGGCTGGCTTATGAGATCGTGATCAATTCGAACCCCTGCATCAGCTACAACATGGAAGAAAACACCATGGCGATGCAGACGCTGGTGATGGCGCATGCGGCCTTCGGGCACAATCATTTCTTCAAGAACAACTACCTGTTCCAGCAATGGACCGATGCCGCGGGCATTCACGACTACCTGGCCTTTGCCAAGAACTACATCGCCGCCTGCGAGGAACGCTATGGCCCGATGGCCGTGGAAGAGGTGCTGGACGCCGCCCATGCGCTGCAGTCCCAGGGCGTGTTCCGCTACGGCCGCCCGCCCAAACCCACCAACGAGGAGCTGGTGGCGATGCAGAAGGTGCGCGAGGGCTACGAAGGCAGCCAGAGCGTGCTGGATATCTGGACCGACACGACCCTGGGTCGGGACAAGCTGCAACTGGTCGAAGACGCCGACTACAGCGCGCGCCGCAAGCTGATGAACCTGCCGCAGGAGAACATCCTGTACTTCCTGGAAAAGCACAGCCCGGTGCTGGAGCCCTGGCAATGCGAGATCCTGCGCATCGTGCGGATGCTGGCGCAGTACCTTTACCCGCAGAAACAGACCAAGGTAATGAACGAGGGCTGCGCGACCTTCGTGCACTATTACATCATCAACAAGCTCCATGAGCAGGGCCAGATCACCCAGGGCGCCTATATGGAGATGCTGCACAGTCATACCAACGTGGTAATGCAGCCGGAGTATGACGATCCGCGCTATTCCGGCATCAACCCTTATGCGCTGGGCTTTGCGATGATGCAGGACATCCGCCGCATCTGCCAGGATCCCACCGACGAGGACCGCGAATGGTTCCCGGATTTCGCCGGCAATCCGGACTGGCGCGGAGTGCTGCGGGACGCCTGGGCGAACTACCGGGACGAAAGCTTCATCCAGCAGTTCCTGTCGCCGAACCTGATCCGCAAATTCAAGCTGTTCACCCTGACCAACGACGCGGAACTGCCCAACCTGGTGGTCAGCCAGATTCACAACCGGGCCGGCTACAAGGCGATCCGCCGCGATCTGGCGAAACAGTATGACCTGGCCTATCTGGAGCCGGACATCCAGGTCACCGATGCCGACCTGCGCGGCGACCGGGAGCTGAAGCTGACCCACACCGTGCGCGACGGCATCCACCTGGACGAAGAGGATCAGGATGAGGTGCTGAAGCACCTGCGCCGCCTCTGGGGCTATGACGTCAGCCTGGACGCGGTTGAGGCAACCACCGAAAACTGATTGCAGGGCGGCCCTCGCCGCAAGGGCACAGGAACCGGCTGCATGACCAAAAAGAAAACGCAGGCCCGAAGGCCTGCGTTCTTTTTGGTGTTTCACATGAATCCCGGGGTCAGAATTCCACAACCGCGCGGATCGACTTGCCTTCGTGCATCAGCTCGAAGCCTTCGTTGATCTGGTCCAGGGTCAGCTTGTGGGTGATCATCGGGTCGATCTCGATCTTGCCGTCCATGTACCAGTCGACGATTTTCGGCACGTCGGTGCGGCCCGATGCGCCGCCAAAGGCGGTGCCGCGCCAGCTGCGGCCGGTGACCAGCTGGAACGGGCGGGTCGAGATTTCCGCGCCTGCAGGCGCCACGCCGATGATGATCGATTCACCCCAGCCCTTGTGGGCGCATTCCAGCGCGGTGCGCATCACCTGCACGTTGCCGGTGGCGTCAAAGGTATAGTCCGCGCCGCCGCCGGTGAGTTCGACCAGATGCGCCACCAGATCGCCCTCGACCTCGGCCGGGTTGACGAAATCGGTCATGCCGAAGTGCTTCGCCATCTCCACCTTGCCCGGGTTCAGGTCGACGCCGACGATCTGGTCGGCACCGGCCAGCCGCAGGCCCTGGATCACATTCAGGCCGATGCCGCCGAGGCCGAACACCACCGCGCGGGAGCCGATTTCCACCTTGGCGGTGTTGATCACAGCGCCAATTCCGGTGGTGACGCCGCAGCCGATGTAGCAGACCTTGTCGAACGGCGCGTCGTCACGGATTTTCGCCAGTGCGATTTCCGGCACCACGGTGTGGTTGGCAAAGGTCGAACAGCCCATGTAGTGGTGGATCGGGGTGCCGTCCTGCATCGAGAAGCGGGTGGTGCCGTCCGGCAGCAGGCCCTGGCCTTGCGTCGAGCGGATCGCCTGGCACAGGTTGGTCTTGGGGTTGAGGCAGTATTCGCACTCGCGGCATTCAGGCGTGTAAAGCGGGATCACGTGGTCGCCCGGCTTCAGGCTGGTTACGCCTTCGCCGACCTCGATCACGACGCCCGCGCCCTCATGGCCCAGGATCGCCGGGAAGATGCCTTCCGGGTCATCGCCGGAGCGGGTGAATTCGTCGGTGTGGCACAGGCCGGTTGCCTTGATTTCCACCAGAACCTCGCCCGCCTTCGGGCCTTCGAGGTTCACTTCCATGATTTCCAGCGGTTTGCCGGGGGCAACCGCAACGGCAGCGCGGGTCTTGATCATGTGACTGGTCCTTCGTTCTTGTCTGCGGGACCGGGCCGCCGCCTGGCGGGTCCGGGGTGAATGCGGTGCCAGCGGCTGCGCCGCGGCTGGAATGACCCAGCGTTACATTTGCGGGCCGGCACGCGCAAGCATTGCCTCGGCACCCTAACAGGGGAGGCACCCCGGGCTTTGCCCCGAAAGCGACAGCTGAGCCGCGGTCCGCGCCATCCCGGCACAATGAAAAACCCGCGGGTTCCAGCACTTTGCCTGCAGGCTTCCAGTTTTGGGAAGGAATCTCGGTGCCACCCCTTGACCTTCCCCTCGCTGGAACCCTCATATCCACTGTCAAAGGAACAGATTCCGGCGGACTTCCGATGTCAGACACGACCCAAATTTCCTTACATATCACCGGCCTCAGCTGTGCGGGCTGTGCAGGCCGGGCAGAACGCGCTCTGGCGGCAGTGGAGGGGGTTCAGTCGGCCTCCGTCAATCTAGCCAACGCTACCGGCCAGGTGGAGGCCGCCCGGGATGTGGCGCTGACCGACCTGACCGGCGCCCTGGCCGCTGCCGGCTATCCGGCCGCGGAATCGCAGGCTGCATTGGTGATCAGCGGCATGAGCTGCGCTTCCTGCGTGGGCCGGGTGGAAAAGGCGCTGCTGGCGGTGCCGGGGGTGCTGTCGGCCAGCGTCAACCTGGCAAACGAGACCGCGCAGATCCGCTATCTGACCGGTGCCGCCCGCGCTGCGGATCTGGCCCGCACGGTGACGGAGGCCGGCTATCCGGCCCGTCTCAGCGGCGCGGCTGAGGATGAGGCGGAACAGGCCAGCCAGCGCAAGGCGGATGAAATTTCCGCACTGGGCCGTCAGGTGCTGATCGCCGCGCTGCTGACCCTGCCGGTGTTCCTGATCGAGATGGGCGGCCACATGGTTCCGGCACTGCACCACTGGGTGGCGGCGAATATCGGCATGCAGAACAGCTACTTGCTGCAGTTTGCCCTGACCACCGCGGTGCTGGCGGGGCCGGGGCGGCAGTTCTATGCCAAGGGCTTACCGGCGCTGTTCCGGGGCGCACCCGACATGAACGCACTGGTGGCTCTGGGCACTGCCGCGGCCTACGGATTCTCGGTGATTTCCACCTTCGCACCCCGGCTGCTGCCCGCAGGCACCGCCAATGTCTATTACGAGGCCGCGGCGGTCATCGTGGTGCTGATCCTGACGGGCCGTTTCCTGGAGGCCCGTGCCAAGGGCCGCACCGGCGCAGCGATCCGCAAACTGGCGGGATTGCAGCCCAAGTCCGCCATGGTAGTCTCCGGCGGTGAGGCGATCGAAACCCCGGTGGAGGAGATCGGCACCGGCGACCTGATCCGGGTCCGTCCGGGCGAGCGGATCGCGGTGGATGGCGAGATCACCTCAGGCAGCTCCTACGTCGACGAAAGCATGATTTCCGGCGAGCCGGTGCCGGTTGCCAAGTCCCGCGGCGATGAGGTGACGGCTGGCACCATCAACGGCAACGCCGCGCTGGAATTCCGCGCAACCCGTGTGGGGCGCGACACCGTGCTGGCGCAGATCATCCGCATGGTGGAGCAGGCGCAGGGCGCCAAGCTGCCGGTGCAGGGGCTGGTCGACCGGATCACCCTGTGGTTCGTGCCTGCCGTCATTGCGGTGGCTGCGCTGACAGTGCTGGCCTGGTCGCTGTTCGGCCCGGCGCCGTCGCTGCCGCTGGCACTGGTGGCCGGCGTCTCGGTGCTGATCATCGCCTGCCCCTGCGCAATGGGGCTTGCAACGCCGACCTCGATCATGGTGGGCATCGGCCGCGCTGCCCAGATGGGGGTGCTGTTCCGCAAGGGCGACGCATTGCAGCGGCTGCAGGAGGTCAAGGTGGTGGCGCTCGACAAGACCGGCACATTGACCGAGGGCCGCCCGGCGCTGACCGAATTGATCTGCGCTGAGGGCTTCACCCGCGAGGAGGTGCTGCGCCTGGCCGGCGCCGCCGAGACGCAGTCCGAACACCCGATTGCCCGCGCCATCACGGCGGCGGCAGGCAAGGGGCTGCCCAAGGCTGAAGCCTTTGAGGCGATCCCGGGCTACGGCCTGCGGGCAGAGGTCGAAGGCCGCGTGGTGCTGGCTGGTGCTGCCCGTCTGATGGCGCGCGAAGGCATTGCCCTTGGCGCGCTGGAGGCGGAAGGCGCGCGGCTGGCTGAGCGCGGCGAAACCCCGCTCTATGCTGCCGTCGACGGCCGACTTGCGGCAGTGATTGCGGTGGCGGATCCGATCAAGCCGGGCACCCCGGCAGCGATCAAGGCGTTTCATGAGCAGGGGTTGAAGGTGGCCATGATCACAGGCGATGCGGCCGCGACGGCGCAGGCGATTGCCAGGCGGCTGGACATTGACGCGGTTAAGGCCGAATGCCTGCCTGCGGACAAGGTAAAGGCGCTGCAGGAACTGCAGGCGGAACACGGCACGCTGGCATTCGTCGGCGATGGCATCAATGACGCCCCGGCGCTGGCGGCGGCGGATGCGGGAATCGCCATCGGCACCGGCACCGACGTGGCGATCGAGGCCGCGGATGTAGTGCTGGTCTCCGGCGATCTGCGCGGGGTGGTCAACGCGCTGACGGTCAGCCGCGCCACCATGCGCAACATCCGCCAGAACCTGGGCTGGGCCTTTGGCTACAACGTGCTGCTGATCCCGGTGGCGGCGGGTTTGCTCTACCCCTTTGGCGGCCCGCTGCTGTCGCCTGCTCTGGCGGCAGGCGCCATGGCGCTGTCGAGTGTTTTTGTGCTGTCGAATGCGCTGCGCTTGCGCCGCCTGAAACCGGCCATAGATGAGGATCAGGCCGCACCGGCACCCAAGGCGGACACCAAGCAGGAGGCGCGCGCATGAATATCGGGGACGTTTCCAGCCGCTCAGGGCTTCCGGCCAAGACGATCCGCTATTACGAGGACATCGGCCTGATCAAGCCGCACCGCAGCGCCAACGGCTACCGCTGCTTTGCCGAGACCGACCTGCACAAGCTGGCCTTTCTGGGCCGCGCCCGGGCGCTGGGCTTCACCATCGAGGACTGCCGCACCCTGATGGCGCTCTATGAGGACGAAAGCCGCGCCAGCGCCGATGTGAAACAGCTGGCGCTGGAGCATCTGGCCAAGATCGAGGAGAAGATCGCGGATTTGCAAGCGATGCATGACACGCTTGGCGAGCTGGTCAAATGCTGCGCCGGCGACAGCCGCCCGGACTGCCCGATTTTGAAGGATCTGTCCGGCGAAAGCTGACCTGTCTGGCAAGCGGGTAGGGACACCCGCGCCCACGGCTGCCTGGCCAGGCAGCCTGGCGGATAAGGTCAAGGCTTCGGGTCTCGTGGCCCGAAGCGGACAGCCTCAGCCGGGGCGCAGCTCCAGGATCTCGCGGGCCTGCTGCCAGGTGGCAACAGGGCGCTCGTATTTTTCACACAGCTCTGCCGCCCGTTTCACCAGCGCGGCGTTTGAGGGTGCCAGCGTTTCGCGGTCCAGCCGCATGTTGTCCTCCAGCCCGGTGCGGGTATGGCCGCCCGCGGCGATCGACCATTCGTTGACCAGGATCTGCCCCGGCCCGACACCGGCACCGCACCACTGGGCCTCCGGCGCCAGCCGCTGCATGGTCTTGACGTAGTAGTCGAACACGTCCTTGTCGACCGGCATCGCGTTTTTCACCCCCATCACGAACTGCACATAAAGTGTGCCGGGAATACGCCCCTCGCGGTTCATCTTCACCGCCTGGTGGATATGCGACAGGTCAAAGGCCTCGATCTCCGGCTTCACGCCGTAGGTGCGCATCTCCGATGCCAGCCAGTCCACCAGGTCCGGGGAGTTCTCATAGACCCTGGTGGGGAAATTGTTGGACCCCACCGACAGCGACGCCATGTCGGGCCTGAGCGGCAGCATGCCGCCGCGTTCGCGGCCCGCGCCGGAGCGGCCGCCGGTCGACAGCTGGATGATCATGCCCGGGCAGTGTTTCTGCAAACCTTCCATCAGCCGCGCGAACCTTTCCGGGTCCGAGGTCGGCGTCTGGTCGTCGTTCCGCACATGGCAATGGGCAATCGAGGCGCCGGCCTCGAACGACTCCTGGGTGCTTTCGATCTGCTCCGCGATGGTGACGGGCACCGCCGGGTTGTTTTCCTTGGTCGGGACAGAGCCGGTGATGGCAACGCAGATGATGCAGGGTTTGCTCATGGATTTCCCCTTCAGATGTCGAAAAACACGGTTTCATCTTCGCCCTGCAGGCGGATGTCGAACCGGTAGACGGCCAGACCGTCCCGCAGCTCGCGCCTGGCGATCAGGGTGGCGCGGCGGCGCTCCCACTCTATCACATTCAGCACTGGGTCGGCAGCGTTGGACGCAGCCTCATCCTCAAAGTAAATCCGCGTGTTCAGCCCCACGTTGATGCCGCGCGCCACGATCCACAGGTTGATGTGGGGCGCCATCATCTGGCCGCCCCGGCCCATCACCGGTCCGGGCTTCACGGTGTCAAATCCCCATTCGCCGGTCTCGAAATCGGTGATCACCCGGCCCCAGCCGCGAAAACCGTCCTCCACCTCGCCTGTGTGCTCCGGATGGGCATAGATGCCGTCTGCATTGGCCTGCCAGGCCTCCAGCAGCACGTCCTTGACCGGTGAGCCGGTGCCGTCGGTCACCACGCCCTCCACCCGGATCCGCTCGCCCCTGGCGTTGGGCCCGGCAATGTCCCAGCCAAGCTCTTGATCGTAGATCTCAAACCCTGCGGCGCCGGGGGCCAGGCCGATATGGACGTAAGGTCCAGCGGTCTGCGACGGGATTTCCTTCAGGTACTCCAGCTTCTGGCGCATCAATTCCCCTCCAGCCGGTTCTCAAACAGGGTGGACCGCCGCCCGCGCAGCACGATGTCAAAGCGGTAGGCGATGGTGTCCAGCGGAATGGTGGCGTTCAGGTCGAGCCGGGCCACCAGCATCTCCACCGCCTCCAGGTCCGGGATGGTGTTCACGATCGGGCAGCGGGCAATCAGCGGATCGCCCTCGAAATAGAGCTGGGTGATCAGCCGCTGGGCAAAGCCGCTGCCAAAGACCGAGACATGGATATGCGCGGGCCGCCAGTCGTTCACCCAGTTGCGCCAGGGATAGGCGCCGGGCTTCACGGTGCGGAAGTGGTAGCAGCCGTTCTCATCCGTCAGCGTCCGGCCGCAGCCGCCGAAATTCGGGTCCAGCGCCCCCAGGTAGGTGTCCTTCTTGTGCCGGTACCGGCCGGAGGCATTGGCCTGCCAGATCTCCACCAGCGTATTCGGCACCGGCCGCGCGTTTTCATCCAGCACCCGGCCATGCACGATGATGCGCTCGCCGATCGGGCTTTGGCCGGGCTGGGCAAAATTCGACAGCAGGTCATTGTCGGTGGCATTGATGTCGTTATGGCCGAACACCGGCCCGGTGATCTCGCTGGCGGTGTTCTCCAGGCTGATCAGCGGAAACTGCGGCGAGCGGGTGACCGAGGTCTTGTAATCCTGCGACAGGGCAGGGGGGTGCCAGCGGCGGTCCCTCTGATAGAACTCCCCGGGCTGCGGCGGTTTGGTCATGCGGTTTCCCCTCCCTCGCTCTCCATTTCGGCATAGGTCTGTTTGGCCAGTTTCAGCGCGCGGTTGGCCCGCGGCACCCCGGCATAGATCGCCACATGCTGGAAAGCCTCCAGCACATCCTCCCGGCTGGCGCCGGTGCGGGCGGTGGCCCGGATATGCATCGGGATCTCGTCAAAATTGCCGGTCGCCGCCAGCAGCGCCAGCGTCAGCATCGAGCGTTCCCGCAGGCTGATCCGGTCCGAGGCCCAGACTGTGCCCCAGGCGGCCTCGGTGATCAGTTCCTGAAACGGCTGGTCCAGCGCGGTCTTGGCGGCCTCCGCCCGGTCCACATGGGCGTCGCCCAGCACCCTGCGCCGCATCTGCATGCCGCGGTCGAAACGGTCTTGCGTCATTCCAGCCTCCCTTTGCCGGGGAGTATCGCATACCGCAAGTGATCTGTATAATCTTTGATCAGGCATAAACCAATAACCAAAATGATATGCGATTATCATCATCCTTGAAACTGCGCCATCTGGAGGTCTTCGTCGAAGTCGCCCGCAAGATGAGCGTCACCCAGGCGGCCGAGGCGCTGGGCATGACCCAGCCCGCCGTCACCCGGGCTCTGCGCGAGCTGGAGGCGGTCTGCGGCAAGCCTCTGGTGGAGAAACACGGCCGCGGCATCCGGCTCAGCAGCTATGGCGAGCTGTTCCGCGACCATGCCGGCCGCAGCCTGGCGCTGGCCCGCGACGGGGTGGCGCTGTTGCGCGGCCTGGATGAGGCCGACGGGCCGCTGGTTGCCATCGGTGCCTTGCCCACGGCGGCGGCGGACCTGGTGCCGGACACGCTGGCACAGCTGCGCAGCAGCGGCGCGCCGGGCCGGTTCATGGTGATGTCCGGGGACAACCGCTATCTGATCGACCAGCTGCGGCGCGGGCGGCTGGATGTGGTGGTGGGGCGGATGCCAGCGCCGGAGACCATGGCCGGGGTTGGCTTCGACCCGCTCTACCGCGAGCGGGTGGCCGCCGTCGTGGCGCGGGACCACCCGCTGGCCGGTGCCGGCCGCCTGCCGCCTTCGGCCTTCGAGGATTACCCGGTGCTGATGCCGTCAGAAGGGGCGGTCATCCGGCCGCTGGTGGAGCGGATGTTTCTGGAGCAGGGCCTGGCGATGCCCCGGTTTCCGGTTGAAACCGTGTCGTCCAGCTTCGGGCGGCGCTTTGTGCTGGCGCATCAGGCCATCTGGATCATCAGCCAGGGCGTGGTGCGGCCGGACCTCGAAGCGGGCACAATGGCGGCCCTGCCGGTGGACACCGGCAGCACTCTCGGCCCGGTGGGCCTCTGCGTCCGCCTGGAGCATCAGCTGTCGCCCGCCGCGGCGCGCTTTTGCACAGCCCTGCGGCGCACTTGCGCGGAGCAGGGGCTGGCATAGCGCGGTTTGCCCCGTCGCAGCTGACCTGGCCGCCCTGCGCCTGCCCGTGGTGGTTGCCTTTCCAGAGGTAACCGCGAGGGGCCGGTTCGATTATTGCTCCTTTTGCGGGTAATTTTTCAATAATTTATGACGTTAAAAAATATCTTTAAGTCCCGAAGCTGTTGAGAAAATTTCTTACGGAACCTCATAGGGAAGCGTTTTTTCATATTTTATTGAGGAATTTCAATACCGCTCTGCGTCGCGGCGACCGAGGTGCCGCACGCTTGCAATCTGTAATTGCAAAACAACCTGTGGGTGTGCATAATAACGATGGTTTAATAACGAGAATTTCAAGCGTTGAGCGGGGTTGCAGATGACAGTCTTTCTTAAGATCCGCCGGTTTGGTGCCTTTGGCGTGTTTCAAGCGGACGGAACGGACGTGCAGCTGGGGGCCAAGCATCAGGCGCTGATGGCGCTGCTGTCCACCGCTGAGGGGGGCATACGGACCCGGGCCTTTCTGGAAAAAACACTGTGGTGCCTAGCACAGCCAGAGCAGGCCAAGGCCAGCCTTCGTACTGCCCTGTCGACGCTGCGGCGGCACCTCGGGCCGGACGCTGCCAGCCTGCTCTATGCCAACCGGGAGCGGGTGATCCTGGACCTGACCCGGGTGGAGCTGGACAGCGGCAGCAGCTCCTCTGTGTTCATGGAAGGCTTTGAACTGCCGCATGAGGCCGTGTTCAACAGCTGGCTCGAGGAGACCCGGTCGCAACTGGTGCGCCAGCCCGCTGCACCGGCACCCCAGGCCGGAACCAAGCCGGGCCGCGTGGTCCTCGACGGGCTGCTGCCGTCGATCGCTGTGCTGCCCTTTGCGCACCGCTCCCCGGGGGAGGCTGCGGCGCCGCTCGGCTCGCTGATTTCGGAGGAACTGTCCCGCTACCTGTCGCGCAGCTGGTCCTTTTCGGTCACCTCCTACCTGGCCTCCCGCCAGTTCAGCCTGGATACCGTGCGCCCGGCCGAGGTTTCCTTGGTGGCCGGTGCCGACTATCTGGTATCAGGCTCCGTCAGCAGCGGCGGCGGCCGCTTTCATGCCGAAATCGACCTGCATGATGCAGTCCGCGAAAAGGTGATCTGGTCGCGCTGCTTCGAGGGCGCCCTGGACAGCCTGCTGGCGGGCCGCAGCGAGGTTCTGCGCGACGCGACCCTGCAGATCGGCCAGACCGCCGCCGGAGAGGCCGTCAGGCTGGCCGATTTCACGCCGCTTTCCGCGCTGGAGAGCCACACCTTGCTGATGGCGGCCATTTCGCTGATGCAGGAAATGGACGTGCAGAAGTTCCAGCAGGCGCACAGTATCCTGTCCCGCCTGCTGGAGCGCGAACCGGGGCATGCGCTGCCGCTGTCCTGGATGGGGTTCTGGCATGTGATGCGGGTGGAGCGGGGCCTGTCGCCCAACCGTGAGGACGACAGCCGCATGGCCTGCGAGATGGCCGAGGCCGCGATTGAGGCGGCCCCAGGCTTTTCCCTCGCCCATACGCTCAAGGGGCTTATCAGCAGCCATCTGACGTTCCGGTTCGACCTGGCTCTGGATGCCTATGATCTGGCGCTGCGCGACAACCCGAACGAGGCGCTGGCGCTGCTCTTGAAAGGCGAGACGCTGGCCTATCAGAACATGGCGGACGAAGCGGTGCAGATGACCGATGCCGCGCGACGGCTGACGCCGCTGGGGCCGCAGTGCTATTACTTCGATGCGCTGTCGGCCCTGGCCAACCTGTCCGCACGCAACTACGGCCGCGCGATAGAGCTTTCCGACCGTGCGCTGGCAGCCAAGCGCGCTTTCCCGGAGCCGCTGCGCTCCAAGGCGATTGCCCTGCAGATGTCGGGCCAGGATGCGGAGGCCCGCAGCACCGTCCAGATACTGCTGGAGGCCGCGCCCGAATTCAGCCTGTCGCAGTTCCAGCGCGACAATCCGGCAGCGATGAGCGCATCCGGCCAGGAATGGGCCTCTGCCTTGCGCCAGGCCGGCGTGCCCGACTGATCCGCGGCCGCCGCCGCAAGGAGCAGGCGGCGGGTCCCGGGCCGTTTGCCCGGCCGCAGCCCCTGACGGGCGGAAGCAGTCTGCGCCGCAAGCGGTTCCTTAAAATCTGCGGGATTTTCTGCGGTAGCCTCATCCTTTTTTTACGTCTTGCAGCCCTTCTTGATGGAAATGGCAGCCGGCTGTGCGGTGCCGGCCTGTGCGCTCCAGGCGCCCAGGCCCGCCGCAGCGGCAGCCGGGCGGCTGGCCTGTCCGGTCCCGGCACGGGCTGTCGGCAAAAGACGTGAGTGAAAGCATGACTTCGAAGAAAAACGCCCTGGCGAAACGCAGGTTCCGGCTGTTTTCGAGCATCGGCGCCAAGATCACGCTGATCCTGATGGCGATGGGGGCAACGGCGGCTGTTGGCGGTGTTCTTGTCACCCTGGTTTTTGCCCAGACCGGCCGCCAGATGGAGGTGCTGACCGGCGAAAAGGTCCCGCAGCTTGAACTCAGCACCCGCATGGTCAACGCCGCAAGCCAGGCCAAGAACGCAATGATCGGCGTCCTGCAGGCCGGTTCGGTCGAGGAGCTGGCCGTGGCCGAGGAAGCCGCGGCAGCTGCCCTGGCGACGCTGGGCGGCAGCGTTTCGGAACTGCCCGCCGCAGAGCAGGCGGTATTCGCACCGGAGGCGGACGCTGCAGCGGAGCGGCTCAGCAATCTGCTAGCCGCACGCAAGGCCGCGTTCCGTAATCAGGCCTGGATCGACACGCAGACTGCCGACCTGCAGACCCTCAGCCAGACGGTGCAGGAAAAGCTCGTGCAGGTCGCCGCCGAGGCGCGCGACAGCCTGATGGACGGCGGCGAAGAGACAATCATCCAAGTCGACGAGGTGCTGAACAACCTGGTGGAACAGCAGTTCGGCAGCCTGCAGACCCTGCTGGAGGCGCGCGCCGATATCAGCATCCTCTCCGGCGCTGCGCTGGCGCTGGGGCATGTGCGCGATGTGCCCACCAAACGGGCGCTCAAGAAGATGGCAAATGACGCCCTGAAACGGCTGGAACCGGTGATGGGCCGCCTGGAGGAGCTGGGCCTGGATGCGTTCCGCGCCAAGAAGGTGCAGGAAGGGGTTGAGCTGTTCCGCTACACCCTGACCGCCAGCCGCAAGGAGCTGAAAGACAGCCGCAAGGAGGTGCTGAGCGCCCGCAACGCAAGCGTGCGCCCGCTGACCCAGGCGATGGAGCGGATGGTGTTCACCCTGTCGGTTGCCGCCACCCAGGCCAGCGCCGACAACCGCACCGCCATTCAGGGGCTGCTGGACAATCAGGTCGGTGTGCTGCTGCGGCTTCTGGAAATCAACAGCTGGATCAGCGCCTTCCAGGTGGCCGCGCTGGACATGGCGGCGGCGCATGGCATCGAGGCTGCCAATGCCGCTTCCGCACCGCTGCAGGAGGCCGCCGCCGCGCTGAAGGGCTTTGCCGGGTTCGGCGGCGGCGTCTTTGCGCAGGAGCTGGAGGGCATGATCGCGCTGGCCGATCCCGTGCAGGGCCTGCCCGCCTTCAAGGTCGCTTCGCTGGAGGCTGCTGCCGAGGCCGCAGCCGCGTCCGAGGCAACGGTGGCAGCGGTGCTGCAATTCGCTGGCCGCGCAACCGGGCTGGGCAACCAGAGCCAGCTGGAGATCGCGTCGATTGCGGACGGGCTGGCCGGTGATGTGACGGCGGCGCAGCGGCAGCTGCAGATCCTGGCGGCGGTGTCCGCCGGGGTGTTCGTCGCCGCCTTGATCCTGACCCGGATCCTGATCCTGCGGCCGCTGGCCAGCATCAGCGGCACCACCGAGCGCCTGGCCGCAGGCGACCTGCAGCCGGTCACCGGCTATGACCGCTCCAGCGACGAAATCCGCCGTATTGCCAATGCCTTGTCGGTGTTCCGCGACGGGCTGGTGGAAAAGGCGGAGGTCGAGGCCGCTGCGGCGGAGGAGCGCGATGCGCGGCTTGCCGAACAGGCCGCCGCGGTGACTGCGATCGGCGCCGGGCTTGAGCGGCTCTCGCAGGGCGATCTGACCGCACGCATCCGCGAGGAGATGGGCGAAGGCTATGCCAAGCTGCGTGATGACTTCAACGCGGCGCTGGAAAAGCTCGAGGCCTCGGTCCGCAGCCTGAGCGCCAACGGCCAGTCCATCGCCGGCGTCAGCAGCGAAATCTCCGCCGCCTCCCGCGATCTGTCGGAGCGCTCCGAGCGCACTGCGCAGACCCTGGCGGGCACCGCCGCAGCGGTGAACCAGCTCTCGGTCTCGATCACCGGCACTGCCCAGGCCTCGGGGGAGGCGTCCGCCTCGGTCGAAGCGGCGCGGCGCAATGCCAGCGGCAGCATCGAAGTGGTCAAGCGGACCTATGGCGCCATGGAGGCGATCAAGGATAGCTCCGAGAAAATTTCCCGCATTATCGGCATGATCGAGGCGATTGCCCAGCAGACCAACCTGCTGGCGCTGAATGCCGGCGTCGAAGCGGCCCGCGCCGGCACTGTCGGCAAGGGGTTTGCGGTGGTGGCTTCCGAGGTCCGCACCCTGGCGCACCGCTCCAAGGAGGCGGCAACAGAGATTGCCGCGCTGGTGGATGAGGCCGGCCAGAATGTTGAGCTGGGCGCCGACCTGGTGGAGCAGACCCGCGCTGCCATCGGCGAGATTTCCGAGTCAGTCGCCAGCGCGGCTGATCTGATGAAAACCATATCCCAGGCCTCCACCGAGCAGTCCGGCAGCCTGCAGGAGATCAACACGGCAATGGCCAACCTTGACGACGCCACCACCCGCAACGCCGGCCTGTTCGAGGAAGTCACCTCCTCCAGCCACGGGCTGTCCAAGGAAGCCCAGGCCATGGCAGGCGCGCTCGGCGCCTTCCGCACCAATGCGGCAGAGCCGGAGGCATTTGCGGACGGCGGTTTCGAGCAGGACGAGCCTTGGCGCCTGCAGGCCTGACGGGCCTGCCCGCAGCTGCCCTGCGGGGCGGCTGGCACGGGCGCATGCAGGCTGGTGCAGCTGTTAAACGCTGCGCTTCAAAGCGGATTGTCGCGGCGCAACGCTGCCAGTGGCTGGCCTGTGCGGAACTGTTCAAGTGAAGATTTGGTGGACTGAAGGGGCGAAAGCTCAAACTAGCTCTTCAAGTCCTGGAAGCGCGGCAACGCCGTCCCGCATCCCTGAATGTTAAACGTCTGGGGGCGATAACGAGAATTCGCGCCATAACTTCAGCAAGATAGATGAGCCGGAGGCGGGCCAGCCGAAGCATCCGCCGCCTTTCTCGCTGCGCCTGACGTATGAGGAACCGGCGCGTCTGGATGCGGATCGGAACGATAAGTCCCTCGGCGCATACGTCCGCCAGCGTTTTTTCGGTGACGATGGCTATCGCGCAAGAAGCGCAGCAATAGTCAAAACCTCGGTAAAGAAGCTCTTGGCCGCTCGGCAGGGGCATTCGATCAGTTGCGCCTGTTTTCGAAGCTGAACCGGCTTGCCACGGCTGTGAATGAAAGCTCCCTGCCGGTCACGCCGGAGACTGAGAAAAAAGCCGCTCCGCTTCGATCGAATTAATAGAATATTATCAGAGACCCGTAAGTATCTGCGAAAAACAGTGTGTGCCGGTCCTGTCCAGTCGAAGACTGGGTGTGCGCGAAAGAAGGTAGGAGCCTCTTTTTAATGAGCAGATATGAGAACATTCCTCGTTTAGGTGCCAACAAACACATCGGGGATCATGCGTTTCTTGCTGCTCCTGACCTTCCCTTGGAGCAACCGGGTTTCGAGCGTGTCGTGTCGAAGATCACTGCAGGAACTCCGTTTCTTTACTGCACGCTCCCCCCTGCCTTTTGGACGGCATTGGCTAAAAGCCAGCTGCCGCCAGCCTCTCCTTCGCGCTTGAGCGGGGCTTGCAGCGACGAGACGAGCGTGTTGCAAACTGAGCCGCTCGCTGGATTTTCCGAGTGCGATTTTGCCCGTGATATTCTGGACTGGTTCCAGCGAACAGACGCGGTCGATGACAGCCAGATTATCGTTCCCAACCGTGCCCCATGCCTGGGTTTAAAAGAGGCGGCCGCAGCCTCATGGGAGGCTGCCCGCGACCGCGAGGCGCTCGTTTCAGAGTGTGTTTCCCCGCGTTACATCCAACAGCTTGCATCGCTTGGATTCTCTGGCCATGAAATGACCGTTGCGATGATCACCGGCAAAATGCGCAAAATTCTGGACGCTTTGCGCCACCGGACTGTGATAACCGTCACAGAGACCGGGCACGCTGCTTTTGTAAACGCCATCAACTGCGAAAATCACATCTCCATTCTCGTTGATGCGCCTGACACAAATCATTCGGCAGATCTCGTTAAAGATCGCTTGCTTGAGGCTGTTTTTCGCTGTGAGCAAACGGACCAGCTGCCACCCGTGGTCTTGTCGAGCGCTGGCGGAGCTCTTGCGACATGGCTAGGAGTGCAAGTTTGGAACAGCGGCGCCGACGTTCAGTACATCGATTTGGGAGAGGCGCTGCATCCGTTGCAGAGCAAAACACAGTCCGCTGATTGGATAGTGCTGTTTCAACAGGAACTGAGCAAAGGCCTGGCGAGGATCTTGGGCCCGGATCACGATGCAACCCGGTCTCTGCGCAGCACGACAGGTATTCGGCAGCCTGATTTTGTCTCTTTGGCTGCGGCGCGCGGCGTTCCGTTGCCGGTATCCGTCGACGAAATACCGGCCCCTATGCCTGAGCGCCCGGTTCCGTTTATCGAGAACAAAATCTACGATCATTCGCGGATCGATGATTACTTATCGGTGTCCGTGAAGCGGAACCATCACGCAAATGGCGGACCGGTGTCCGCGGTCTTGGAGGAGATGGTAGCCGCTGCAATTAGTCTTCCCGAAAACCGGGAGGTCGTAGCTGTTTCAAATGGCACTTCCGCGCTCCAATTGGCGGCTGCAACTCACGGGATGCACAAGCCGCAAATGCGCTGGGTTTCAAGCGCATTTAACTTCTTTTCCTGCGGTATTGGCCACCTCGCGAACACCCAGATCATTGATTGTGACGTTAACGGGCGTTTCGATTTGGATGCACTCAAGGCATTGCCGGAAGCATCCTATGACGGGGTCATTTACACGAACGTTTTTGCGCAGCAAACTGACTGGGATGCCGTCGCAGATTTTTGCAGAGATAATGGCAAAGCTTTTGTGGTCGACAACGCAACAGGTCTCTTTGACCGCCCTTCCAGTGCGTTAAGAAGTGACGCGCCGATCGAAGCGATTTCTGCCCACCACACGAAGCCCTGGGGGGTTGGCGAAGGAGGTTTTGTTATATGCAACAAAGAACAAGCGCACCTCATTCGCAAACTTGCGAACTTTGGCGCTTCTCTCTCTGCCGAAGCAACACCTTGGGCGGCAAACGCGAAACTGAGCGATCTCGCCGCTGCTGCCATCCTTGATCGGCTTGAGCGCTGTGAATATTGGTCGCGGTTTTACAAATACCAAGAACGCAGAATGCACTTTATTGCCGAGGCATCAAATCGTGGGATTACAGAATTTGGCGACCCTACGCCTGTTCTTTCACCAAGAGCGCATACGCCGTTTCTTGCACCGCACCCTGTCGATGTTTTGCACCCTAATGTAGCCGGGCCGGTGACAATTGCAAAATACTACAAGCCGATGCGGACGAGAAACTCCAGTGCGGTGTCGACCCCAAATGCGGATGACCTATTCGCGCGAGTGTTCTGCCTGTCTAACGCCCCGGAAATGCGGACCGTTTCAAACGGGGAGATCATTGAACAGGTGCGCAGGCTGATAGATGCATTTTGATGTCGTGAGTGCGGTGAAATCTCTCAGCTCCTGGCTGAAATTTACAGCGCAAGCACATCGTTAAGGGCGTCTGCCTGCAATCTCAGTGAGTGTAACTGTCCAGCATCCCTTGAGATCAAATTCAGACGCAGTGGTAGCTCAGGGCAGGCTTCAACCAACGACTGCAGACTTGGGGTGGTCAAGCGTCGTTCACCATATCTTAAAAGCGAACATGCACAATTGAATAAAATCTCACTGCTTCACTAGGAAGGCTCATGCAACCTCCACGTCCTCATGAGAAAAACAGCGACTTCAACCTACGGTATTTTGCCCAGCGTTGTTTGCCGGTCCAGGCTCTTCCCCTGTCCTGCGCCAGCCGCTGTGCTGCAACCAGCCATAACCAAGTGGGTATGAATTAGAAAATGGTATCTCGCTTTTCAGTTGCCGCCGATATGGGCATTTCAGGAAACCGCATCGCCTTTCTCATTCCGGGAGAGGTTACAGACGGTTTTCTTTCACAAGTTGCGATGTTCAATGTGACACTGCGCAGTCAAAAAGCTCCGTTATGCGATGCGCGGCTTATCGCATTTCTGGGCTGCGAAGATGGTGTCGAAGTGCCTGAACGTTGGCGGCGTCATTTGAAGGACGTGGAATTTCGCTTGATCCGCAGACCTGAAAGCGAACGTCAAAAAATGGTTCAGGCTCCAATGCGTTTCATGATCGACGATCCTGATCTGGATTACGTTTTCTTGTGTGACGCGGATACTTTGCTGACGGGTGATTTGAGGGAAGTCCTTGCTCAGCTGGCCTGTGGGTTCCCTGTCGCCGGCGCGCTTGCTCACCTTCCTCCAAGGGGGATGGAGACGGCGGAAAGCTGGCAGGCATTGTCCACAGCAACGACGGGGCGGCCGATAGAGCTACGCTACAAATACACTCTGACACACCCGAATATCGCCCTTCGTGCGCCTTTCTATTTGAACCACGGTTTTATCGCCTTCAGAACCGACGCCTTGCGTGAGTTCCAGCAGCTCTACCCGGAGCTGCGCCAGAAAGCGGCGGACGTTCTCGAGATGCCCAACTTCGCCGGTCAAGTTGGCTTGTCTCTTACTGTCAACGCGCTGGGCTGGGAAGGCAGCGTGTTACCACTGCGGTTCAATTTTCCCAACGACATAAGAGCTTACGCAATGCATCCCTACGAGGGATCAGACATTCGCCTCCTTCACTATTTACGCGAGAACGCCTTCCGCAGATCGACGCTGTTTGCTGACAAAGCAGCCTTTGATGCGTTTATGGGCAGTGCCCCGCAACAAAGCGACCAGCATTTTCATCAAGCGCTGATGAATTTAACAAACGGAGAGTACCCCTTTGCCACAGATGTCACCTAACTATTTCGTTGTGACTTGCCATGGCTGGAGCGCAAGCAATTGGCTGGCCCATGCCTTGCATAAACACAAGGACGTAACCTGTGCACATAGCAGCGCACTTATTCCTGCAAAAAATGCAAGCGTCTTTGATGGTCGAGGGCTGCAAAAACATATCCCTGATCTCCGGAAGGGATATGTCGAACGGCAAACACGTTCTCTAATGGACACATACGCTGATTTTTCAAAAGATCAGCAAACTGAATTCGTCGGCTCGGTGCACAGTTACAGGCTGCGGGACCTGCCTGCTCAGACGAGGTTGATTGGCCAGACCGAGACAACAATTCCCGTGGTCAACCTGGTTCGCCACCCGTTGGATTTGGTCGTATCGGGGTATGGGCAATTCAAAGATCTCTTCCCGATCGACCTGAATGAGTTTTCCTGGACTTTGCGAAAGATTGTCGACCAAGGCCTGGACATCGCGGAAACCGTTTGCAAACGGCACAGTATCAACCCGGGCGATTTTGACACGGTGTGTTTTCTGGGCGCCTGTGTCGTTTTAGGCAGCTTGCGCATGGATCTCGATGCGCTCAACGAGGTGTCTGAAAGCGATACTGGTCCTTGGGACTACCGCGGTATTGTCCGCATGGAAGAGGTGACCAGAGACCGGAAAACATATGCTGAGTTGCTTGACCGGTTGAGCAACCACAAGCTTCAGGCAGACACGGAATATCTCGAATCTGTCTTTGAGGAAAAACGTGTGAATGTGCACAACCGTTCGGCTCCAGAAGGGACTGCGGCCAGGTGGCAGGCTTTGCAGCCATGGCAGCGGGAGGCTTTCAAAGCTTACCTAGCCTTATTCCAGCTGCAATCCGCATATGAAAGTAACGGATACGATTTTAGCTTCCTGGAGGAGACGTAATGGCTGATGTGGTTCTATTTGGTGTCGGGCAATTTGCCGAGGTTGCACGGTTCTATCTTGAATGGGAGGGGAGCCACAATATCGTGGCGCATACCGTGAACCGTGAGTATCTGACCACTGGTGAAAAAGGCAATTTGCCCATTGTCGCCTGGGAGGATCTGGAACAAGAATACCCGCCGGGCCAAGTTTCTCTCTTCTGCCCGCTCAGTTACCGCGGCATGAATTCTCACCGGCAGGAGATTTTCGAAGAGGGTCTGCGGCGCGGGTATGATTTCATTAGTTTCATCCACCCCAAGGCGGAATACTACGGAACGCCCGTGGGCAGAAACTGCATGATCCTGGAATCCAACGTGATCCAGCCTCATGTTGAAATTGGCGATAACTGTATCCTTTGGAGCGGCAACCATATTGGCCACCATACGCGTATAGAGTCCCACTGCTTCTTGGCTTCTCATGTTGTGGTGTCAGGCAGCGTCACAATTGGGGAACGCAGCTTCTTGGGGGTAAATGCCACGATCCGCGACAACGTTGAGCTGGGCAAAGCCGTGGTGGTCGGAGCTGGTGCTCTTGTGACCAAAAGCTTGGAGGATTTCACCGTCGTTCCGGGTCCCAAATCGGCCGCCTCAAAGTTAAAGAGCCATCAACTGAAGGGCATCTAGCCAATGTCGAGCACCCCATTCCCATCGGTACCCGTTTGGCAACGCCAGGGGGTTATTCTGCCTCCTGGGCTGCCGGGCGCCGGTTGGTCAAACCATTGCCAAATGCCAACGCCGCACCTGCTGCCAGGTGGTGAGATAATGCGAATGTTTTTTTGTGCACGCGATGAGAATAATCGCAGTCACGTTTTTTTAGCCGATCTCATGGCGCGGCCGCCGTGGACGCTGGTGAGCAAAAAGGCAACGCTTGTGCTAAGCCCGGGCCTGCCCGGAACTTTCGACGCCGTAGGCGTGATGCCGACATCCTTGGTTCGGCAGGGCAATGAGCTTTGGATGTACTACATCGGGTGGTCGCAGCGTTTAGATGTCCCTTACCATAATGCAATTGGGGTTGCCCGAAGCCTTGATAATGGTGCCACTTTTGAACGCTTTTTACCCGGGCCGGTCGTCGGGACCGGCATCTACGAGCCCTATTTTTGCGGCACGGCAGATGTCGAACGGCGCACACAGGATGATTGGGTGATGTGGTATATGTCGGCGACAGAGTGGCGAATGGACGGGGAGCGCCCTGAGCCACGTTACAACTTAAAACGCGCTGTTTCCCAGGATGGACTTCATTGGGACCATGGCCAAGAGGTGGCTATTGATTATCTGAATGAAGACGAGGGCGGCATCGCGCGCGCCACGGTTTTGCAAAAAGATGGAAGCCATTGGATGTGGTTCTGCTACCGTGGCGCGAAAGGTTATCGCGGCGAGGGCTCACAAGCGTACCGTCTTGGTGTCGCCTGGAGCCAAGATGGAGACACATGGGAGCGCCTTCCGGACCAACCCGTTTTTGAATCTCAGCCAGGAGAGCAGGACTTTGACGCGCATATGCAATGCTATCCTATCGTGTTCGGAGCAGGCGCGGAGAGTTACCTATTCTACAATGGCTCCGATTTCGGCCAGACCGGCATAGGAGTGGCGCGTCTTGCTTGCTGATCCTGGCTTATCAGAGGGCGGGGGGCTCTGCGCATTTGGCTGCAGATGCTGGTTTGCAGCCTCCCGGGGCGTGCTGTTCCTGCCCTCCAAATCTTGTCTGAATACTGGTTCTAAAGAACGGCGTGCCGCGCCGGCAGGGCAGGCGGGGCGATGAAAACCATCTGTGCGATGCAACCGTATCTGTTCCCCTACCTCCCATATTTTCAGCTGGCGAAGGAAGTTGAGACATTCTGGGTCTTGGATGATGTCCAATTTATCCGCAGGGGATGGATGAACAGAAACCGCATCCTGTTGAACGGCAATCCGCATCAGGTGACCTTTCCTTTGGCGAAGGCGCCAAGGGATGCATTGGTATGTGATATGCGTCTTGCCGATCAGTTCCAGGAGGCAATGGGGCGTTTGGAACGCACTGTAGAGCACGCATATGGCAGCACCATTGGTTACAGCCGGGTCAAAGAACTGCTGGAGCCACTTAAAAACCCAGCAAGCGACAGTTTTCTCGACGTGACGCTCCACTGCCTTCAAGCTTGCTTTGAGATTTTGGGTCTATCAACCAAACTCAGGCTGAGTTCGGAGCTCAATTTAAGCACGGAATTGCGCGGGCAGGACCGAATTGTGGAAATTTGCCAATCCGTAAATGCGACCCGTTACGTGAACCCAATTGGCGGGCAATCACTTTATGATGCAGAAGCCTTTGCCGAGAAGGGTATTGAGCTGTTCTTCCTGAAAGGTGCGTTGGCACCTTATCCTCAAGTCGGATGTTCAGAGTTTCAGCCCGGACTGTCGATTCTGGACGTGTTCGCGCATCTCAAGCCCAATGAAATCAGCTTAATGATGGACAGCTATGAATTGATCACAAAGGGCAATCAACCCGTCTGCAATGAACCGCGGCCGCCTGAAACCTGCCGCGTATTAAGCTGAGGCCTCAAAACCAGCAGATGGCAGGAGCGGCGGGGGAGGTGGCTGACAGTAAGACTTTTGTGGACGTGCCGCGGTTTGAAGCTGATCCATTTGGCCCGCTTCACTCTATACCCCCTTAAACCTGCTCGCGCCGTGAATGGCATGATGTGCGACCCAACGTGCACGTAGCTGTCAGCGATGTCTTTGGGGATGGCCGCATGGCGTTAGCAGGTGGCTCCACGGCGGAAAAGGCGGCGTGTTTGGGCTTGTCATCTGATGCCGCCACTGTAACACCTCACTGAAACAGTCCAGAAAATACCACAATGATTTCAAGCGTGTGGAGCGACATCAACGTGTTGTGGAGATTTGGTGGAGCCTAGCGGGATCGAACCGCTGACCTCCTGCATGCCATGCAGGCGCTCTCCCAGCTGAGCTAAGGCCCCAAACCTGTCCGCTTTTCAGTGTCCGTTCCGTTTCCGGTGCGGCCCGTCTTGCGGTGTGAGCGTCGTTTACGGGACGGCGGCGCGGGCTGCAAGCGGAAAATGCGCCGGGGTCCAATTTTTTTCCGGCACCTGCCGGGGCGCGGTCCGGGGAAGGCGCAAGGCTTCCCCGAACAGCTTGAACTGCCTCAGGAATCGTCGTCCGGCGACGACATGTCGGCAATGTCGTCCAGCGAGACGTTGTCGTCGTCATCGTCATCATCCAGGACATCATCGCCCAGATCGACATCGACGTCGTCGTCATCATCCAGGACCACGTCATCCGCGTCCAGGTTCTCTTTGGCCTTCAGGGTGGCCGCGTCTTCAGCATCTGCTTCGATCATCCGGGTCTTGCCGGTATCCAGCTCGACGACCTCGCCCGTGTAGGGGCTGACGATCGGGTCCTTGTTCAGGTCATAAAAGCGCTTGCCAGTGGTGGGGCAGACGCGCTTTACACCCCATTCTTCCTTGGGCATGTGGATCCCCTTGATTTACTGGTGAGTCGTATCGACGATTCCGGTGCCTTGCCATATGAGGGGGGCACTGTCAAAGCCAAAGCCTGGAAAGGGGCGCGCATGGCCGACTATCACCTGCCCGGAGACCCGCCGGTGCCGCTGACCCTGCGCCGGTCTGCGCGGGCGCGGCGGATCAGCCTGCGGATTTCCTCGCTGGACGGGCGGGTGACGCTGACCCTGCCGCAAAGCCTGCCGGAACGGACCGCTTTGGCCTTTGCCGAGGAAAAGGCGGACTGGATCCGCGCGCATTTGCAGAAGCATCCGCAGGCGGTTGAGGCGGCCTATGGCTCGGTGCTGCCCATCGACGGCCAGGACCGGGTGATCGAACGCGCAGAGGGGCGGCGCATCCAGCTGGATGCCGGCCGCGTCGCGGTGCCGGGGCCCAGCCCGGGGCGGCCGCTGCAGCGGTACTTGAAGGAGCTGGCGCGCAACCGGCTGGCCGAGGCGTCTGATTTCTATGCCGCCCGGCTGGGCCGGGGCTACAGCCGTCTGACCCTGCGCGACACCCGCTCGCGCTGGGGCTCCTGCACCGCCGACGGCGGGCTGATGTATTCCTGGCGGTTGATCCTGGCGCCGCCCGCGGTGCTGCGCTATGTCGCCGCCCACGAGGTGGCGCATCTTCAGGAAATGAACCACTCGCAGGCCTTCTGGGACACGGTGGAGTGTATCCATGGCCGCTGGCAGGACCAGCGCGCCTGGCTGCGCGAAAACGGCGCCAGCCTGCACCGCTACCGTTTCGGCGAATAGAATCAGTGCTTTGACCCTGCGGATGCCCGGGCTAAGCTGGCGCCAGTAGCTGTTGCCAGTTTCCCGGTCCAGAGGCCCGCCCCGTGTCAGACAAGCCGCAAAGACGCCTTGCCGCCATTTTCATGCTGGATGTCGCCGGCTTCAGCCGCATGATGGCCGCGGATGAGGCCGGCACGCTGAACCAGGTGCTGGCCCAGCAGCAGAGCCTGATCGCCCCTGCCATCCGCAGCCACGGCGGCCGCATCATCAAGCTGATGGGCGATGGGGTGCTGGCGCTGTTTCCCAGTGTGATTTCTGCGGTGGAGGCGGCGGCGCATATCCAGGCGGACGCCGCGCGCACCCGGCATCTGCCGCTGCGGATCGGCATCAATCTGGGCGAGGTGCTGATCGCCCAGGGCGATGTGTTCGGCGACGAGGTGAACATTGCCGCCCGGCTCGAAAACCTTGCCCGTCCGGGCGGTGTGGCGCTGTCCGCTTCCGCCTATGACCAGGTCCGCAACCGCATCCCCTATGACTTCGAGGATTTCGGCCAGCATGAGGTCAAGAATATACCGGACCCGGTGCAGGTCTATTTCCTGGGCGACGAGCTGACCTCGCTTCCGTCCCTGCGCCGCAGCAGCCAGCCGCCGAAAGTGCCGAAGCCCGCGCCGTCCAGGGGCCTGCGGCCAGCGGTGCTGCTGCTGGCGGTCTGCCTCGCAGCCGCCGCCGCGGGTGCCGGGCTTTGGGGCTGGCACTACGCCGCCCGTCAGTCCACTGCCGCTGCCCCGGGACCGGGCCGGCCTGCCGCCGCCGCGTTCGAGGGCAGCCCTGTGATTGCAGTTTTGCCCTTCACCGCGGCTGAGCTGCCACCGGAAACCGCCGCCGCCCTGTCCGAGGAGGTGATCCGCAGCCTCGCAGCGGCCAGCGGTGTCCGCATCATCGCCCCCGCCAGCGCCCGCGCAGCGGCCGGCCTGCTGCCGGAGGAGGCGGCGGCGCTGCTGGGTGCGGACTTCGTGGTTGCCGGCCATCTGCCCGGGCCGCTGCAGCAGGGGGTGCGGCTGGACATCCTGCAGACTGGCCCTGGCGGCGGCAGCCAGGGCGGGGCGGAGCCGCACAGCATCCTGCCGCCGCAGCCGCAAGAGACCCTCTCCGGCGCCGCAGCCGGCCTGGCAGACCGCATCCTCCGCTACTTCGGCAAGCCGCAGCCGGAACCTGCCCGCCCGGAAATCGGTGACGGCGCCGTGCTGCAGTTGTCCGCCGCCCGCAGCCTGATGGCGCAGGGCAACCGCAACGGTGCGCAAGCGGCGCTGCGGCGGGCACAAAAGCTGGCGCCGGGCTGGCCTGAGGCGCAGGCGCTTGCGGCCTGGTGGGAACTGGACCTGGTGACCGGCCCGGTGGCTGGCCTGCCGGGCCGGGCGGCGCAGGCCGCAGAGATGGCCGAGGGCCTGCCGCCGCAGCCCTTGGTGCTGCAGCTGCGGGCGCTGGCGGCGCAATTCGGCGGCCGCGCCGCCGAGGCGCAGCAGCTGGCCGGGGCGCTGGCCTCGGCGGCGCCTAACGATGCCCCGGCCCAGCTCATGCGCTCCTGGCTGCTGCATCTGGCCGGGCAGGGCGGGGCAGCCGAACAGGTGCTTGCCCATGTCCGCGTGCTTGAACCGGTGCCGCAGCCGATGGTCCTGACCGTGCAATCGGCTCTCCACCTGGCAGCCGGCCGCGAGGCGGAAGCCGCCGCCGCCGCCGCCGAGGCGCTGGCGCTGGAGCCCGCGGCGCAGCTGGCCTTGGTGCTGCACTGCGCCAGCCTGGCCGCACTGGGCGATTTCGACGCTGCTGCCGCTGCCTGCGCCCGGCTCGATGGGGTGCCGCTGACGGTGGATCAGGCTGCCGCGGGCTTTCCCTATTCCGCCTCCGCGCCGCTCAGGGGCCTGCGCACCGGCCTCAGCCTGGCGGGGCTTGCCGGCCGCCCCTGAGGGCGCGCGCAAATGCGCGGTTGACCGTGGCGGGATTTGTGATCACATGCCGGTATGACCGTTACAGCCCGCCCCGCCCAGGAAACCGCCGCCGCTCCGGCCCATGACCGCGTCTACCGGGCCTTGCGCACCCGTATCATGCATGGCGAAATCGCCCCCGGCGCCGCGCTCACCCTGCGCGGCATCGGCAGCGAATTTGCCGTTTCGATGACCCCCGCGCGCGAAGCGGTGCGCCGCCTGGCGGCAGAGGGTGCGCTGTTCCTGTCCTCCTCGGGCCGGGTGACCACGCCGGAGCTGACCAACGAGCGGATCGAGGAGCTGGCCGCCCTGCGCGCGCTCCTGGAGGTGGAACTGGCCAGCCGCGCCCTGCCGCGCGCCCACATGGCGCTGATCGACCGGCTGCAGACGATCAATTCCAACGTCGCTGAGATGGTCTCGAAACGCGACGCGGTGGGCTATATCCGCACCAACCTGGAGTTCCACCGCACCCTCTACCTGCGCGCCCAGGCGCCGGCCATGCTGGCAATGGCGGAAACCGTCTGGCTGCAGCTTGGCCCCACCATGCGCGCGCTTTACGGCCGCCTGCGCCGCACTGACCCGCCGCAGAACCACCGCCTGATCATTGCTGCGCTCAAGGCCGGCGACGAGCCCGGTCTGCGCCTGGCGGTGCGCTCTGACGTGACCCAGGGGCTGCGGCTGCTGGCGGGGTAGCGCCGGAATTGAATCAGGTTCCCAGGCGGCCGCGGAACTGGTACACTCCAAGCCTATGAAAAGCCGCTCAAATCGCCGCCTGGCAGCGATCCTGGCCGCTGACGTGGCGGGTTATTCCCGGCTGACCGCAGCGGATGAGGAGGGCACGGTGGCGGCGCTCCGCGCCATCCGCAGCGAAGTGGTGGAGCCGCTGACGGAGCGGCACGGCGGCCGGATCGCCAATACCGCGGGCGACAGTTTCCTGATCGAATTCCGCAGCGCCGTCGATGCGCTGCGCGCCGCGCTCAGCATCCAGGACCGGCTGCTGGCCCGCAATGCCGGGGTTGAGGCGGACCGCGCCATCCTGCTGCGAATCGGCCTCAACGTCGGTGATGTCATCTCCAACGGCGATGACATCCTGGGCGACGGCGTCAATGTGGCGGCCCGGCTGGAGGCCCTGGCGGAACCCGGCGGCATCACCGCCTCCCACGCCGCCGTCAGCTATGCCCGCCGCAGCATTGCCGCGGACTACATCCCGATGGGGCCGCAGAAGGTCAAGAACATCCCGGAGCCGGTGAAGGCCTACCGCGTCCGCAAGGCAGGGGGGAAGCAGGGGCTGACCGCCCGCGCCACCGGCCCGCGGGTGCGGCTGGCGATTGCGTTTGGCGCCTTTGTTGCCGCAGCCGCCGTTGGGGCGTTCCTGTGGACCGGGCCGCGGCCGCGGCTGCCGGACCTGGCCCCGAACCCGGAACAGGCAGTGCAGGCGCGCATGGCCTTTCCGCTGCCGGATCTGCCCTCCGTTGCGGTGCTGCCGATTGCCGATTCCACCGGCGACAGCGGCAACGCCATGCTGGCGGACGGCTTCTCAGAGGATCTGATCACCGACCTGTCGCGGATATCGGGCCTGTTCGTGATCTCCGGCAACAGCTCCTTTGCCTACCAGGGGCAGGAAATCACCGCCGCGCAATTCGCCGAGGAGCTGGGCGTGCGCTACGTGGTCGATGGCAGCCTGCGCCGCACCGGCGAGGCCTTCCGGGCCAATATCCGGCTAACCGACACCGCCAGCGGCCAGCTGGTCTGGGCGGAACGGTTCGACGGCGCGCTGGAGGACATCTTCTCGGTCCAGAACCGCATCGCGCTGGCCATCGCCCAGGCGCTGGAGCTGCCGCTGGACGCAGAGGAACGCACCGGGATCGAAAAGCTGGACACTGCCACCATCGCCGCCCGCGAGGCTTTCCAGCAGGGCTGGGAACTCTACGCGCAGTTCAATGAGCAGGACAATCTGGCCGCGATTCCGTATTTCGAGCACGCGGTGGGTCTGGATCCCGGCTATGGCCGCGCCTGGGCTTTCCTGGCGATGGCGCATCTGCGCCCGCATATCCTCCACCACTGGCAAGGCTACACCGCAGAGACCGGCCAGACGCATATCGGTCATTTCTACAAATACCTGCGCGAGGCTTCCCGGCACGACACGCCGCTCAATCATGTCGTCCGGGCGATGGTGCTGCTGAACCTGCCGGACTGGGAGGGGGCGTACGGCGGCAGCCGGGGCACCAATGAGGCCCGGCAGGCGGCAGCCAAGGCGATTTCACTCCAGCCCAGCGACCCTGAGGCGCATCTGACCATGGGCTGGGCGCTGATTGCCGCGGGGGAGCCGGAGCAGGGACTGGCCTTTGTCCGCGCCGCCATGCGGCTCGATCCCAAGCATCCCAGCCACTATGCGCTTTTCGAAGCGGCGGCCCTTTTCGCGATGGAGGACCTGCCGCAGGCTTCCGCGGTTCTGCAGGCCGAGCTGAAGCGCAATCCCCAGGCCAAGGAGCTGATGCCGGTTGCGGCCTCGATTCTGGCGCTCAGTGGGGATCTTCGGGCCGCGCGCGCCATGGTCGAGCGCTGGCACAGCGGCAACAGCACCGCTGCGCTTCCGGCCGCGGTGCAGGATTATTTTTTCATCCTGCGCTGGACCGGTGCCAGCCAGCATCTGAACCGGCGGCTGACGGACGGGCTGCGGCTTGCGGCGCTGCCGCCGGGGACAACAGTGGCGGGCCTCAGGGCAGAGCTGTCGCTGGCCGATGCCAGCACCCAGCGGCAGGCCGCAAAGGCGCTGGGGCTGTTCGGCGCCGCCGCGGCCCCCGCGGTGCCTGAGCTAACCGCTCTGCTGGACAGCCCCTCGGCGTTTGTGCGCAAGGAGGCCGCCAACGCGCTGGGCAGCATCGGAGCTGCCGCGGCAGCGGCCCTGCCAGCGCTCGAGGCCCGGGCCGATGGATCCCTGGCCGGAAAAATCGCGGCCCGCGCCATCGGACAGATCCGCACGGAACTGGCGGAGCAGTGAAACCTGCCGCGCCGCCGCCCGTCCGCTGACGCCGCCTCGTGGCGGCCAGCGGCAGCGTCCGGCCCGCCGCTCAGGCGCCGCTGGCGGGATAATAGGGCGAGTTCATCGCCCGGCTGGCGGTCTCGGTGACCGAGGCGTCAAACACCCTTGTGTAAAAGGCGCAGCCCAAGTCTGCGGCGGCTTCCGGAAACATGTTTACCGCAAAATCCAGCGCATGATCCAACGTGTCAAAAGCATCGAAGCCGCCCAGCGTCTGCGTCTGCAGCCCGCTCAGCCAGACCTTGTTTTGCAGCCCCGGCAGCATCTTCAGCGCCTTGTTCCGGGCCTGCCAGGGCGCATCCTCGAACGGCGCCGACAATTGCAGTTCGGTATAGACAAAGGCGCCGGGCACCGCCGCCGCGCCGCCGTAATGGACCGCGCCCATGTCCCGGCTGGCGGCCTCGGTTGCCCCGGCATCGAACACCCGCGTATTGTGCGCCACGCCAAAGGCCCGAGGCTCCGACGGGAAATAGCCCGTCACGAATTTGCGTGCGTTTTCAATGCTGTCAAAGCCATAGAAGCCGCCCAGCGAGTTGTTGCCGTGGCCCGACAGCCAGGTCTTGTTCAGGAACCCGGGTTGCTGCCGGATCGCCTCGTTGATTTCCTGCCAGGGTGCCTGATCAAACGGAACGGAGATGGCAACTTCGGTATAGACAAAGGCTTTGGGGGTCATGGCAGGTTCCTGTGCTTTGGGAAGGGAGGGCAGCAGCAGCGCGCCCGCTGAGGCGGCCAGCAGCTGGCCGCGGGACAGCCGCGATCGTTCGCGGAACTCCGCGTTCTTGAGGGTATCAGTCATGGTCGCTCCTGTAATGCTTGCGTTTTGCAAGTGGTTTAATGGCTTGCACGAGGACTTGCATTTTGCAAGTAAAAACTTTACGCAAGGGACATGACTCAATCGCGCAGCAAATACGACTCCGGATGTCCCGTTGCCTATGCGCTGGACATCTTCGGCGACCGCTGGAGCCTCCTGGTGATCCGCGACATGGCGGTGAAGGGCGCCCGCACCTATGGCGAGCTGTTGGCGGGGTGGGAGGGGATCTCCACCAACATTCTGGCGCAGCGGCTGAAGCAGCTGGAGGCGGCGGGCATCGTCACCAAGGCCAAGGACCCGGACAATGGCCGCAGCTATGTCTATGCGCTGACAGAAAAGGGCCGCGACCTGGCGCCGGTGCTGATCGAAATCGCCCTGTGGAGCGGGCGGCACAACCCGGCCGCCCATGCCATGACCGGATTCCTCGACAAGATCGAAGCCGACCGGCAAGGCGCCGAGGCCAGGATGCGGGCAGGGGAGCTGCCTTAGGATCATGCCCGCTGGTGCGCGTTTCAACGCCGGGGTTTAGTAATGCGCGCAGCGTGTTTCCTGGCGGCGTCCATGACACACCGCGCCGCAACTTGCGCAAGCGTCAGCCTTGGGCCCGGCTTTCATCCTGACGTGCTGATGCCTCTTCAAGGCGCTCCCGAAGGCGGCCAATAACCCGTTGAGCTGCAGCGAGTTCTTCTGGTGAAAGACCGTTGGAAAGCTCGTTCACCCAGGGGATCTGCCTCGCAATAGCGGCATCATACAGGTCTTTTCCCTTTGGCGTCATGACAACCAGCTGCGCGCGCTTGTGGTGCGGATTTGGCCGGAACTCAACGATGCCTTCTTTCTCGAGTTCGTTGACGATCCTTTGAATGCCCTGCCTGTGGACCCCCATGGTCCGGGCATGCCAGGCGACAGACTCCGCATTGTCCGCATATGCAATGGCTCCAAGTATCTGCCATCGCGCACTTGTCAGCCCAAGCTCGGAAACCAGGCGGTCACCGGCAAGCTGCAACCGGCCATTGAGCCGGAACACATCCAGTATCAGCGCTGTCACCGCTTCTCCCGCTTCGCTTCGTTGTTTGTCTGGCATGCTGGCCCCTCTGAAAGTTGACAATACGTTGTCAATGTGGTTTGCAACCCCATATATGACAACATGGCACCAAATTGAACGAACCTTCAAGGAGCATCCCTATGGTCAATTTCAAACCGCTCGATCCCGCGTTTCCCATCGACCAGCAATTGGGTGTGGAGACCGGGCCAGTCGTTCTGGTCAATCTCTTCACGGTCGACCCCGCTGAGCAGGACGCATTAGTTAAAGCGTGGAGAAATGACGCCCTCTGGATGAAGAAGCAGCCGGGTTACATCAGCACCCAGCTCCACAAGGCCGTCGGCGATGGCAGCATGTATATGAATTATGCCGTCTGGGATTCCGTTGCGGACTTCCGCGCGGCGTTCTCCAATCCGGAGTTTCAGCAGCAACTCAGCCACTACCCGTCCAGTGCTGTGGCGGCTCCCCATCTGTTCGAAAAAGTCGCCGTGCCTGATTGCTGCACATCCTGACGATTTTTTTAGTGGCAAGGAAAACTGGGAAAAAACAATGAAAACAAGGGTTCATGCCTTCGCAGGCGGCATCGGGTTCCTGATGATCCTTCTCTTCTGGACATCAACGGCAATCAGTGAATTACTTGCAAGCCATGAGGCTATCGCGGCGGTCAAGGCGTTGATCATGCAGGGCATGTTTGTCCTCATCCCGGTGATGATCATTGTTGGCGGCTCTGGTATGGCGATGGGGCGGCGGCGCAAGGATGCGCCGGCGAGAGCCAAGAAGAAACGCATGCCGGTTATCGCGCTGAATGGTTTGCTGATCCTCGTTCCGGCGGCATGGTTCCTGGCTGGAAAGGCTGCTGCCGGCGAATTTGATGGCACCTTTTATGCGGTCCAGGTGGTCGAGTTGATCGCCGGCGCAGGAAACCTGGCCATGATGGGAATGAATATACGGGATGGCCTGAAGATGACCGGCAGAATCCGGCGTTCCCGCTGAAGCGGCTGCAGACTTTCGAACCGGCCGGCTTCCGCATTTTCTTTTCAGGAGATGGCCGGAAGGACGCGTTGAACTCTCCGGCTGCTCCTGGTCCTGCCGCAAAGCGTTTTCAGTTGCCGGGCGCTCCGCTCAATACAAAAAAACCCGGCCTCTCAGCCGGGTTTTCCTGTCTTGTGCCAATGCCGAGGCTTACGCAGCCAGACCCTTGGAGCCGATCGCCAGGAACTTCTGGCGCCGGTCCTTAACCAGCGCAGCGGCGTCCATCTCTTTCAGCTCGTCCAGCATATCCTGGATCGCGCCGCTGACAGACTTGATCGCCGCCTTCGGGTCGCGGTGGGCGCCGCCCAGCGGCTCCGGGATGATCCGGTCGTTGACGCCCAGCTTGTTCAGGTCCTGCGCGGTCAGGCGCAGCGCTTCCGCTGCCTCGCGCATCTTCTCGGCGTCCTTCCACAGGATCGAGGCGCAGCCCTCGGGGGAAATCACCGAATAGATCGAATGCTCCAGCATCGCCACACGGTTGGCAGTGGCAAAGGCCACCGCGCCGCCGGAGCCGCCTTCGCCGATGATCACCGAGATCAGCGGCACGCCGATCTTCAGGCACATCTCGGTCGAGCGCGCAATCGCCTCGGACTGGCCGCGCTCCTCCGCCCCCTTGCCGGGGTAGGCGCCTGCGGTGTCCACCAGGGTGATCACCGGCAGCTTGAAGCGGCTGGCCATTTCCATCAGCCGGATCGCCTTGCGGTAGCCCTCGGGGCGCGCCATGCCGAAGTTGCGCTCGATACGCGACTTGGTGTCCGAACCCTTCTCATGGCCGATCACCACCACCGGCTGGTCGTTGAAGCGCGCCAGGCCCCCCATCACCGCCAGGTCATCGGCAAAGTTCCGGTCGCCGGCCAGCGGCGTGTACTCGGTGAACAGCGCCTCGATATAGTCCTTGCAGTGCGGCCGCTCCGGATGGCGCGCCACCTGGCATTTGCGCCAGGGCGTCAGGTTCTTGTAGAGGTCCTTCAGCAGCTGCTCCGCCTTGGCGTCCAGCGCCTTGGCCTCATCCGCCACATCCATTTCCTCATTCGCGCGCGCCAGCGCCCGCAGCTCCTCCGCCTTGCCCTCGATTTCGGCCAGCGGTTTTTCGAATTCCAGATACTGGGTCATGTTGCCTCTGCTCTGCAGGTTTGCAGCTATATGGCCTTAGCGGCGCCAAGATGCAACTCAGCAAGATTTGTGATCTAGGCTTATGCCATCACCTGAGGGCAGAGAGACACGAAGGAGACGCCGCAAATGGCCGCCAGCTACGAAGACCGGATCCTGCGGGTTTTGGCCTATATCCACGACAACACTGACGGCGACCTGTCGCTGGACAGGCTTGCGGATGTGGCGGCGATGTCGCGGTTCCACTGGCACCGGGTGTTCCGCGCCCTGACGGGTGAAACCTGCGCGCAAGCCGTGCGCCGGATCCGGCTGCACCGCGCCGCGGTCTGGCTGGTGATGGCGGACATGCCCATTGCCCGGGTGGCCGCCCGCGCAGGCTACCCGAACCAGAACAGCTTCTCCCGCGCGTTCTCTGATGCTTACGGCAGCAGCCCGGCGGCCTTCCGCCGCGACGGCCAGGTGCGGCTGCCCAACCCAGCCCTCAGAACAGGAAGCTATCCCATGTATGACGTGATCACCCGCACCGACCCCGCCCGCCGCCTGGCCGGCCTGCCGCACAAGGGCGCCTACCACGAAATCGGCAAGAGCTTCGAGGCCTTCGGCGCAATCTGCGAGAGCCGCCAGCTTTGGCCGCGCTTCGGCGCCGTTCTAGGGGTCTATTTCGACAGTCCGGATGAGGTGGCCGAGGCCGAGCTGCGCAGCTTTGCAGGTGCGGAGTTCACCGGCGAGGCGCTGCCCGAGGGCATGGAAGAGGTAAGCCTGCCCGGCGGCCGTGCCGCGGTGCTCACCTACAAGGGGCCGTATTCCGGAATCCACGCTGCCTATCACAGCCTGTTCGGCAACTGGCTGCCTGCGTCGGGGGAGGAGCCGGCCGACCAGCCTTGCTATGAGGTCTATCTCAACAATCCCCGCGACACCGCGCCGGAGGATCTTCTGACAGAGATCTGCTTGCCGCTGAAATGATTTCCCGCCCGGCCCCTTGCGCGGGGGCGGGCGCTCAGCCCCTGCAGGCCGGGAGTGCCGCTTGCGCTATTGCGGCCAGATCACCGGATAGAGCGAGGCCACCAGCAGCGCCGCCATGGTCCAGTTGAACAGCACCAGACGCCGCGGGCTGGTCAGGAACCGCGCCATCTGCTGGCCCAGCACCGTCCAGGACCCGACCGAGGGCAGGTTGATCGCGCCGAAAATAACCCCCACCAGCAGGATCGCCACCAGCGTCTGATCCGGCGTGTAGGCGCTGATCGCCGTGAGGGCCATCGCCCAGGCCTTGGGGTTCACCCATTGAAACGCGGCGGCCTGCAAAAACGTCATCGGGCGCCCCTCAGCCCCCTTGGCCTGCACCGGCGCCGCATTGGCGATCTTCCAGGCCAGCCACAGCAGATACAAAACCGACACCGCCTTCAGCACCGTGTAGCTGGCCGGGAAGGCATCAAACACCTGCACCAGCCCGGCGCCGACCAGCAGCACCATGAACACGAAACCCAGCGCCACCCCCAGCATATGCGGGATGGTGCGGCGGAAGCCGAAATTGGCGCCTGAGGCCATCAGCATCAGGTTGTTCGGCCCCGGCGTGATCGAGGAGACAAAGGCGAAAAGCGCAAGGGCAGTGAGGAGTTCATAAGTCATGCGCAAAAACATTGCGCTAAATTGGCCAAATGAAATTGCGTTTTGCTGTGCCTTGTGCGTATTTTTGCAACCAGTGGCGAAAAATGACAAGATAAACCAGCAAATATTGCAAGAACTCAGCCGCGACGGCCGGATCAGCAACCTGGAACTGGCGGAGCGGGTGGGCCTGTCGCCCTCCGCCTGCCTGCGCAGGGTACAGGAGCTGGAGCGCACAGGCGTCATCACCGGTTACCGGGCGGTCCTGGACCGGCAGAAGCTGGGGGTGGGCTTTGCCACCTATATCGGCGTCGGCCTGGGCGAGCACACCAAGGAGGCGCAGGAGGCGTTTGAGCGCGCCATGCAGGCGGCGCCGGAAGTGGTGGAGTGCCACAATATCACCGGCACCATCGAATACCTGCTGCGGGTCGAATGCGCCGACCTGCCCAGCTACAAGAAGTTCCACACCGATATCCTCGGCACCTCGCCCTATGTCACCGCGATCACAACCTATGTGGTGATGGGCTCGCCCAAGGATCTGCGGGCGTGAAATCCGGCTGAGGCTGGATTTTGAGTATTTGGGGAAAGATGAAAGACTGATGCGCTTCATCTTTCCCCAAATACTCATTGCGCTGCGTTGGCTTCAGACGCGCGGCTGCAGGTGTTGCGCACCCACCGTACGCTGGTCTCACCGGAACTTAAGCCGCTTTTGGCAGTCTTGCTCCCGGTCGCGATCACCCGCCGGGGCTTGGCTCCCCGGCACATTTGGAACCGGACCCCTGCCTGGCAGCGGGGCCGTGCAGAGACAACGTTTAGCACGCGGGCGGATACGCCCGTCCATCTCCGCCATTCTGGCGGCGCCGCCAGTCCATAATGCCTTCGCTGAACCGGAACATGGAAACAGGCAGAAACGGACCAGATATACCGGCAGGGCAGGGGCCTTGGCCGGGAGGAACGCGTGCTGTGCCGCTTGCGGCACGGGCAGCGCCTGACCTTGGGAAGGCGCTGCCCGCCTCCCCAAAGTCAGGCGCGCCCCATATGTTCCGCGAGCAAGACCCGCGCCGCAATCTCCGGCGAGGCCAGGACCGGCACCCGTGACTGGTCTCGCAGCAGCTCTGCCGCCCCGGCCATCGAGGCCTGCGCCAGCACCACGCAGGCAAAATCCATTGCCGCCAGCGCCTCGGCCACATCCTCTGCGATTGCAGCTGCAAAGCCCGCGCTGTCCCCAGCCTCGAACAGCGGCCAGTGCCGGCCCAGCTCCAGGCAGGTAAGCTCCGGCTCGCACGCGCCGAAGGCGCGGCGCAGCAGCGCTTCCGAAGGCCCGGCGGTGCTCTCCAGGCAATAGGCCATCAGCACCGGTCCGCCGGTGCGCGCCGCTTCCTGCATCATCGGCCAGTCGATGCGGATGGCGCCCGCGTCCTCCGCCGCCGGGCCAAGGGTGGTGCAGGTGCACAAGACCGGCCCGTCCGCCGCCGCAACCGCCCCGGCAATCTCTGCCCTCAGGCCCGCGTCAATTCCGCCCTGTGCCCGCTCCAGCCAGTCGGGGCGCACCTGCTGATCCAGCGCCGCTTCAGGCGCCAGCGCGCGAAAGGTTTCGACATGCACCTCAGCCGTATGCAGCAAGGTCAAATCCGGCATCTCTTCCTCCAACTAAAAAGGGCGCCCCCGCGGGACGCCCTTGAAACCCTCAGCCGCGGACCGGCGTCAGCTGCCCGCGATCAGCTCGGCCTGCGCCACAATCACCTCTGCCTGCTTGATTGAGGCGATATCGACCAGACGGCCCTTGTAAACGGTTGCGCCGGCGCCAGAGGCCTTGGCCTCTTCCATCGCCGCCAGGATTTCGCGGGCTTCCGCGACGGCCTCATCCGATGGGGTGAACACCTGATTGGCCAGCGCGATCTGGCTGGGGTGGATGGCCCATTTGCCGACCATGCCCAGGGTCGCGGAGCGCTTAGCCTGCGCGATATAGCCGTCTTCGTCGGAGAAGTCGCCGAACGGGCCATCGACCGGCAGGATGCCGTGAGTGCGGCAGGCCGCGACAATCGCCGCCTGCGCCCAGTGCCAGGGGTCGGACCAATGCTTCTGGCCCTCGCGGATCATGTAGTAGTTCTCCTGGGTGCCGCCGATGCCGGTGGTCTGCATTCCCATCGAGGCGGCGAAATCCGCAGCACCCAGCGACATCGCCTGCAGCCGGGGGGAGGATTTGGCGATCTCCTCCACATGGGCGATGCCTGCCGCGGATTCGATGATCACCTCAAAGGAGACCGGCTTGGTGCGGCCCTTGGCGCGCTCAATGGCAGTGACCAGCGCGTCCACCGCATAGACATCCTCGGCGCAGCCCACCTTGGGGATCATGATCTGGTCGAGCCGGTCGCCCGCCTGTTCCAGAATGTCCACCACATCGCGGTACCAGTAGGGCGTGTCGAGCCCGTTGATCCGCACCGACAGGTATTTATTGCCCCAGTCCACAGTGTTGATCGCCTCGATCACATTGGCGCGGGCCTGGTCCTTGTCATCCGGCGCCACCGAATCCTCCAGGTCGAGGTTGATGACGTCCGCCGCCGAGGCCGCCATTTTCTCGAACAGCTTCACTTTGGAGCCTGGGCCGAACAGCTGGCAGCGGTTGGGGCGCGCCGGGGCGGCGGGCTGGATGCGGAAGCTCATGGGGCAATCCTCCGGGTAATGACGTTTCAATTCTGCTGGGGTGAAGTGTTAGAAAGTTGCGCGGGCATGTGCAAGGGAATTTTGCAGATGCAGAAAGTGCCGCTGCGCTGCGGCGCCGGAAACTTTGCCGCAAACAGGCGCGCACCCGCCGGGCACCCGTGCGAGCAACCGGGTATGAGACGTGCATTCATTGAAAACTGGGCCCTGTTTCTGGGCATGCTGATGCTGATGGTGGCCAACGGCCTCTTGGTCACCCTGCTGACAATCCGGGGCGCGGGGCTTGGCTTCTCCGACCTCACCATTTCGATCATGCAGGCGGCCTATCCGGCCGGCGCCTTGCTGGGCACCGTGATGGCGCCGGGGATGGTGGCCAAGGTCGGCCATATCCGGGCGTTTTCGGCGCTGGCCTCTTTGGTGTCGATCTCGGCGATCCTGCACCTGTTGACCTCGGACCCCTATTCCTGGTCGGCGATGCGGTTCCTGGCCGGGGTCTGTTATCCCGGCATGTATGTGATCACCGAAAGCTGGCTGCAGGCAAAGTCGGAGAACAGCAACCGGGCGCAGATCCTGTCGATCTACTTCATGATCTGGATGGCAGGCCCGGCCATCGGCACTGCGCTGGTGGCGCTGCCGGACCCCAGCGGCAACCTGTTGTTCGGGGCGGTGTCGATCCTGATCTCGCTGTCGATCGTGCCGCTCTTGCTGTCCGGCATTAAGGCGCCGGAGTATGAGGTGCCGGACCGGATGCCGGTCAGGAAACTCTACCGCGTGTCACCGATGGCGGTGCTGGGCAACCTGGTCAGTGCCACCGCCGTGGCGGGCTGGTTCATCGCACTGCCGCTGTATGCCCTGTCGCGCGGGATGAGCCCGGCTGAGGCCTCCGGCGCGCTGGTGGTGGCCATGATCGTCGGCGCTGTGGTGCAGTACCCGGTGGGCTGGATCAGCGACAAGACCGACCGGCGGCTGGTGCTGATGGGGCTGGGCGTGATTGGCGCCGCGGCCTGCCTGTGGATGCTGGCGACCCCCACGCCGCAGGCGCTGGTGATCGGCTTTGCGGTGCTCGCGGGCGCCAGCCTGCCGATGTATGCGGTCTGCTCCGCCCATGCCAACGACCAGCTGAAGCCTTCCCAGATCGTGCCGGCCAGCGGGGCGATGGTGTTCCTTTTGAACGTCGGCCAGTTCGGCGGCACGCTGGCGGCCCCAAATATGGTCAGCATTGCTGACGGAAATGGCCTGCTGATCCTGCTCGCAGCCCTGTGTTTTATGGTTGCAGGCGTTGCCGCGCTGCGGCGCACGCAGGCTGATGCGCCAGAGGAAACCGGCTCCCAGCAGGCGATTGCGGTGCTTGGCGCGCCCCAATCCGGGGTGCTTCAGGCCGAATCCTGGCTCGAGGAGGAAAATAATGTCAGTAATAGTGACGTAACGCCGGAATCTCCTGTCAGGTAACAAAAGTGCAGAAGAATCTTGCGCCTCAGGGGCGCGTAGCGGCGGAATAGGTATGAACTTGTGCGGGAAACTCCGCAAACTCACCGGCAAGAGTGAAGAGGAAACCCGCCATGATCGAAACCCCTTATCTGCTGTTCCTGGGCGACGCGCCCGACATGCTGGCCGCCAAAGTTGCCATCGGCATCCGCGACTGGCGCCCCGACCACGCCGTCGGCCAGATCTCCCTGCCGGGCTGTGGCGCCGACCTGGGCCTCAAGGAAATGACCCTGGCCGAGGCCAAGGAAGCCGGCGCCAAGACCCTGGTGATCGGTGTCGCCAACCGCGGCGGCGTGATCTCGCCCGCGTGGAAAGAAGTGCTGATCGAAGCGCTGGAAATGGGTTATGACCTGGCGTCCGGCCTGCACAACCTGCTGCGCGACGAGGGCGACCTGGTGGCCGCGGCCCAGACCCATGGCGGCACCCTGCACGATGTGCGCGTCCCGACCGTCGGCTACCCTATTGCTAACGGAAAGAACCGCACCGGCAAGCGCTGCCTGGCGGTTGGCACCGACTGCTCGGTCGGCAAGATGTACACCGCCCTGGCGATGGACGCCGAGATGCAGAAGCGCGGCATGAAGTCCACCTTCCGCGCCACCGGCCAAACCGGCATTCTGATCACCGGCCACGGCGTGCCGCTGGACGCGGTTATCGCCGATTTCATGGCGGGCTCGATCGAATACCTGACCCCGGACAACGACGATGACCACTGGGACCTGATCGAAGGCCAGGGCTCGCTGTTCCACATCTCCTACTCCGGCGTCACCATGGCGCTGGTGCACGGCGGCCAGCCGGATGCGCTGATCCTGTGCCACGAGCCGACACGCACCCATATGCGCGGCCTGCCGGACTACGACGTGCCGACCCTGGAAGAGCTTCGCGAGGTGGCCCTGCCGCTGGCGCAGCGGTCCAACCCGGCCTGCCAGATCGTCGGCATCTCGGTCAACACCCAGCACCTGTCCGAGGATGAGGCGGTGAAATACCTGGCCGAGGTCGAAGAGCGCATGGGCCTGCCCGCCGTCGACCCCTACCGCCACGGCGCAGGCCGCCTGGTGGACGCGCTGGCCGCGGTCTGATCTAACACCCCCGCCGGAGGCGCGTGCCGACAGGGCAGGTGCCTCCGGCGGGAGTATTTATGGAAAGATGAAAAGGCAGGCGCCAGGAGTTTCCGGCGCCGTGCCAAGGCCCGCCGCGGCTCGCGCGCAGGGCCGCAGGAAAGGGCAGTTTCATGAACATCACCGTCACCCCGGACGTCTTCAAACTGGCGCAGGTCTTCACCATCTCGCGCGGCTCGCGCACCGAGGCCAAGGTGCTGACCGTGCGGGTGGAGAAGGACGGCGTCACCGGCTGGGGCGAATGCGTGCCCTACGCCCGCTATAACGAGACGCTGGACAGCGTGACCGCCGAGATCGAGGGGCTGCCTGCCGATTTCACCCGCGAGGAGCTGCAAGCGCTGCTGCCGGCCGGCGCTGCCCGCAATGCGGTCGACTGCGCGCTGTGGGACCTGGAGGCAAAACAGGCCGGTAAACGCGTCTGGGAACTGGCAGGCCTGCCGGAGCCGGGGCCTGAGATCACCGCCTACACGCTGTCGCTGGATACGCCCGAGAAGATGCAGGCGCAGGCGGCCGAGAACGCCCACCGGCCGCTCTTGAAGATCAAGCTTGGCACCCCCGATGACATGCCCCGCCTGGAAGCGGTGCGCGCCGGGGCACCCGATGCCAAGATCATCATCGACGCCAATGAGGGCTGGTCAGCAGAAGTTTACGCCGAGCTGGCGCCGCATCTGGTGCGCCTCGGCGTGGAACTGGTAGAGCAGCCCTTGCCCGCGGGCGAGGATGCGGCCCTCATTGGCATGGAGCGCCCGGTTCCGGTCTGTGCGGATGAGAGCTGCCACGACCGTGAGAGCCTGCCGAAGCTCAAGGGCAAGTATGACGTGGTCAACATCAAGCTGGACAAGACCGGCGGCCTGACCGAGGCGCTGAAGCTGCGCGAGCAGGCCCTGGCCGAGGGATACCAGGTGATGGTCGGCTGCATGGTCGGCTCGTCGCTGGCGATGGCGCCCGCGACGCTTGTGGCGCAGGGTGCGGCGGTTACGGATCTTGACGGGCCGCTGCTTCTGGCCGAAGACCGCGAGGAACCTTTGACATTTGATGCCGACGGCGTGCACCCGCCCGTGGCTGCACTCTGGGGCTGAGGAGAATACCATGACCCGTACCGTTTATGTGAATGGCGAATACCTGCCCGAGGGTGAAGCCAAGGTTTCGATCTTTGACCGCGGCTTCCTGTTTGCCGATGCGGTTTATGAGGTGACCTCGGTCCTCGACGGCAAGCTGATCGACTTTGAAGGCCACGCGGTGCGTCTGGACCGCTCGCTGAAGGAGCTGGACATGGCGTCGCCGTGCTCCAAGGAGGAGCTGTTGGAAATCCACCGCAAGCTGGTGGAGCTGAACGGCATCGAAGAGGGCCTGGTGTACCTGCAGGTCTCCCGCGGTTCCGACGGCGACCGGGATTTCGTGTTCCCGTCCGCGGACACCCCGCCGTCGCTGGTGCTGTTCACCCAGAACAAGCCGGGCCTGGCCGACAGCCCTGCCGCCGCCAAGGGTGCCAAGGTGATCTCGATCGAGGACATCCGCTGGGGCCGCCGCGACATCAAGACCGTGCAGTTGCTGTACCCGTCGATGGGTAAGATGATGGCCAAGAAGGCGGGCGCCGACGACGCGTGGCTGATCGAGGACGGTTATGTGACCGAAGGCACCTCCAACAACGCCTATTACGTCAAGAACGGCAAGATCGTGACCCGGCCGCTCAGCAACGACATCCTGCACGGCATCACCCGCGCCGCGGTGCTGCGCCTGGCGGCGGAAGCGCAGATGGAGATCGAGGAGCGCCTGTTCACCATCGAGGAAGCCAAGGAGGCGGATGAGGCCTTCACCACCTCTGCCAGCGCCTTTGTGATGCCAGTGGTGGAGATTGACGGCGTGCAGCTGGGTGACGGCACCCCGGGCCCGATTGCCAAGCGCCTGCGCGAGATCTACCTGGAGGAAAGCCGCAAGAAAGCCGTCTGAGGCTGCTTGCCGGACCGCAACGAAAGGCCGCCAGTTCGGGCGGCTTTTTTCGTTCAAAAGAGAATCAATTCCGCTGTGCCTGGCCGTGCAGAGGGGCCATAAGGCCCGGGTTCGAGAGCGAACAAGCGGTGTATTATGCAGGCCATGGCAACAATGGCTGCTGCTGTATCGGACTGTCCCGGAAAGCCCTGCTTCGGCTCGGAATTTTAACTAATTTTACACAAAATGCGCCCTTAGGCAGGGGAATGGGATAGTCTGGGTTCTGTTGATGGGGACGGGCCGGGGGGCCGCGAGCCAGAACTTCAGACCTTGGAGGTGCAAGATGGAACAGTGCTATCAGCCGGAGATTGGTGAGGCCGTGAACAGCCGGGCAGGGGAGCCCAGCGACGCGGAAATCCTGGCTGCTGTCCGTCAGGTGCTGACCGCCGAGGTGGTGGAGCATCCCGATTACGCTGAGGCGCCTGCCGGCCGGGGGTGGCTGGCTGGCAAGCTCCTGGCGCGGGAGCGTCCGGCATCGGGCGCGCTGGCGGCGCGGCTTTTGGGCCGGTTCCGCGGCTAGGCGCGCCATCCGGGGGGAGCGCACCCAGCTGCGGAACCGCAGCCTGGCAATTTTATTAAATGCATTTGTTGCGACGGCCGCCCAGAACGGGCGGCCTTTTTATGTTCTGCAGGAGGGCAGAAGCCGCGCCGTCGATTGTTTGTGCTAGAGTTGGCAGCACGGAAGGCAGGGGAGGGACGCTGATGCTGGGCTGGCTGAGGATGCAGGTTGCAATGGCGGCGGCGCTGTTTGCGGTGCCCGCGGTGCCTTCGGGGGCGGCGGACTGCGGCGGTGAAACCCCATGCAAAACCGAGAGCGGGGCGTATCACATGGCCCTGCCGGACGGCTGGCAGGGCGGGCCTGCGGTGATCTACCTGCATGGCTACGGCGGCAGCGGCGCCAAGGTTGTCGCGAACAAGGGCTTTATCGGGGCCTTCACCGCGCGGGGCTATGCGGTGATTGCCCCCAACGGGCTGCCCTGGCAGCCGGGCAAGCCCTCCGACTGGTCGGTGCGGGACGGCTGGAACACCTATCCGCGCAACGATGCGGCCTTCCTGCGCGAGGTGCTGGCGGATGCCGAGGCCCGCGCCGGGGTGGATCCGGGCCGGGTGCTGCTGGCGGGCTTTTCCCGCGGCGGCTCGATGGTGTGGGAGATGGCTTGCCTGGCGCCGGATTTTGCCGCCGGTTACGCGGCGGTGTCGGGCGGCTTCTGGCTGCCGATGTCCAGAACCTGCAAAGGCCCTGTGCAGCTGCTCCACATCCACGGCTTTGCCGACAAGGTGGTGCCGCTGGAAGGCCGGGCGATCCAGGGCTCAGTAGCCGACATCGTGCAGGCCGACATCTGGGAGGGGCTGCAGCTGTGGCGGAGGCAAAACGGCTGCCCCAGCAACGCGGCGGGGCATGAGATGGAAGACCGGGTCTGGCGCAAGCGCTGGGACTGCGGAAGCGGCGGGCTGGAGCTGATCCTGCACAAGGGCGGGCACGGCTTGCCCAAGGGCTGGAGCGCCATGGCGCTGGACTGGTTCGAAAGCCGGGAGCGCTGAGGGGGCAGGGCAGGGCTGCCCCGCGGTCCCTTGCGGTCAGCTGCCCTCAGTCAGCCGCTGCCTGAAGAACCCGAGAATTTCATCCCGCGCTGCCAGAGTCGGGCTGCCTGCCTCATCCACCAGATGCGCGGTCATTACGCTGTGCGGGGCGGGGACGTGTTTGGCAAAGAACGGCGGCACCTCTGCGGCGGCGGCGCTGTCCGGCAGGGTGCGGGCGTCGAACCGCTCTCCCAGCGCCTCGGCATACGCCGCAAAGCGCTGCGCCTGGCAGAAGGCGTCGCCCTGGAACCGGTAGGCGAGCACGGTGAGGTCCTCGCGCTCCAGCCGCGCGCGCACGGCGGCCAGTTCCTCGGGCGGGCTTTCGACCTCCGCAGGATTGTCCAGCGGCAGTGAGGGCTGCGCCAGCACGGGTGCCAGCATGGCGGGCTCCAGCATCATTGACAGGGCAAAGTTGCCGGTGAAGCACATGCCGATGGCACCGGTGCCGGGGCCGCCGCATTCCTGGTGCGCGAGGCGCGCCAGCGCCCCCAGCCACTGAGTGACCGGGCTGGCGCCGCCGCCGGCAAAGGCGCGGAACTCGGCGCTGACGCAGGCGCGGCGGAACACCTCTGCGCCGTCCTCCGCCGTGGCCACCGCACCATCGCGGCCGAACAGCGACGGCATGTAGACGGTAAACCCGGCATCCCGCACCCAGCGGGCAAAGCGGGCCACATGCGGGCTGATCCCCGGCATCTCCGCCATCACAATCACCGCCGGTCCCTGGCCGGAAATATGCACGGTTTTCTCCGCATCGTTGAGGGTGATCAGGCGCGGCTCGAAGTCTTCGAGTGCATCGTCGCGGTCCATCGGGCGCTGGGTCATCGGGGCTGTCCTTTCGAATGCGAATCTGAGTCTAAATTTTGAACTCAGGTAGAAATCCCCTATCTGGGTCCACATGTCAAACCCAGCTTCTGATTCCCGTGAAACCCTGCCCGCCGTCCGCCGCCGCGCTCTAGTGCCCAAGGAGCAGTGCCCGATGGCGCTGGCCGCCGAAATCCTCGGCGACCGCTGGACGCTCTTGATCTTGCGGGAGGCGTTTTACGGCGTCTGCCGCTATGACGACATGCGCGAGGATCTGAAGGCGCCGCGCTCTACCCTGACCGACCGGCTGAACATGCTGGTGGCGCGGGGGATACTGGAGAAACAGCCCTATCAGGAGGCGGGCGACCGGGTGCGCCGGGCCTATGTGCTGACCGAAGCCGGGCGCGGACTGGCGCTGACCTTCCTGGCGCTGGCGCAATGGGGGGAGGCGCATGTGACCGGCGGCGCGGCGCCGGTCGGGGCGGCGGACCGGGAGACCGGCGCGCCGCTGCACGTGGCATTGGTGGATGCGGATGGCGTGCCGGTTGATCTTGCGCGCGCCGCCTTGCGGCTGAGGGGCTAAAGCAGCGGCCAGCCCGCCTGATTTCACCTTTGAGCAAATACTCCGGGGTGAATTGGCCGCAAGGCCAAGAGGGGCAGAGCCCCTCTGCCCCGGTTCAGCGGGCCAGCCGCTTACTGCTTGTCGGTGACGTTTTCCTTGAAGGCGACTTCAAAGGCGGCCTGTTTCTCGGCGCTGGCCTCGGTCTGGTAGTTGGCTTTCCACTCATCCATGGTCATGCCGTAGTAGATTTCGCGGGCCTCGGTCTTGTCCATTTCGATGCCGCGTTCGTTGGCGGCTTCCTGGTACCAGCGGGCCAGGCAATTGCGGCAGAAGCCGGCCATGTTCATCAGGTCGATGTTCTGCACATCGGTGCGGTCTTCCATCAGGTGCTTTTGCAGGCGGCGGAAGGCGGCGGCCTGGATTTCGATCTCGGTTTGCTTGTCCATTGCGGAGGTCCTGACTAAGTGCGGGGCGTTTGGGCACAGGCCTAGCAGCCGCGGCGGGGGCGGGCAATGGCGGGGTGCGGCGGGGTCAGATCAGCTGCAGCGCCAGCCACGGCCCCAGCGCGGTGGCAAAGATCACGATCTTGTAGGTGCCGAGCCAGCGGTAGACGGTGAGGCTGACATCCGCAGGCGCCAGCCCGAACATGCGGGCGTGCAGGCGGGCGGTCCAGTCCCGCAGCAGCATCAGAAGCACGGCGGAGAGGGTGAACAGGCCGATATGCAAAACGGTCAGCCAGCCGAAAAAGGCAGAGAGGGTTTCCTGGGTCATGACTGCTCCTTTCCCGGAAAATCCCGCGTTTCCGTTACAGATATGGGGATGTGCCGCCGGTTCTGCAACGCGGGGCCGATTTCCGGCGCGGAAATCGGCCAGGAAAAATTGATACTTCCCGGCCGGAATTCGCGCCGAAGTCCGGGTCAGAGACCGGAGGCCTCCAGCGCCTTGGGCAGGATGCGGGCGAGGCGTTCGGCCCAGGCGTGCTGGCCGGTGTGCTCGGCGATCAGGTCGTTTCGCAGCTCGATCAGCGTGTTGGCGCGGCCCTGTTTGGTGGCGTGGGTTTCGATCGCGTCGCCGGGCAGATAGCCGGTGTAGGGCTCGTTGACGCCGACGCACAGGCCGTCCTCGCGGTTCAGCTCGTCCACGACGAAGGGCGAGAACCGTTCGCCTTCGGGGAACAGGATGCCGATCTCCCAGGGCCGCGGCGGCCGTCCGCGCAGCTGGCGGGTGAAGCTGTGCACCGAGACGATCACCGTGCGGGGGCGTTCCGCCAGCCGCGCCAGTGCCCGGTGATAGGGGCGGTAGCAGTTCTCCAGCCGCTCCTTCAGTTCGGCCTCGCCCGCGTGGCGGTTGGCGGGGATGATGGTGCCGTCATAAAGCTTCATCAGCAGGGTCGGATCGTCCTCGCCGCGGTTGGGGTCGATCACCAGGCGGGAGAAATTCGAGGCCACCACCGGCGCGTCCAGCATTTCGCCCAAGAGCTTGGACACCTCGTAGGCGCCGACGTCATAGGCGATGTGGCGCTCCATATCCTCACGCGGGAGGCCCAGGTCGCCGCCGCCGGCAAAAGGCGGCACATGGTTGGTTGCGTGGTCGCAGGTGATCAGCCAGCGGGCGGGACGGTCTGCGCCGTGAACAAAAAAGGGAGTGTATGTCATGAGCCTGATATGTTTTGCCGCAATCTCTTTACGGGAGTTGCGCGGAAATGGGAATTGGGGGATAAGCACCCGAGCTGTTTGCGGTAACATAATTCAGGCCCGGAGGAGAGGACCCCAATGAAACGATCGCGCAATGTGAAGATTGTCGCCACTTTGGGGCCGGCGTCGGAGACCTATGAGACCATCCGCGCGCTGCATGAGGCAGGGGCTGATGTGTTCCGCCTGAACATGTCGCACGGCAGCCACCCGGAGATTGCCGAGAAGCACAAGATCATCCGCCAGGTGGAGCAGGATCTGGACAGCCCGATTGCGATTCTGGCCGACCTGCAGGGCCCGAAGCTGCGGGTGGGTGTGTTCGCCAACGGCGCCGAGGAGCTGGAGGAGGGCGCCAAGTTCCGCCTCGACCTGGATCCGGCGGAGGGCGATGTGTCCCGCGTGTGCCTGCCGCATCCGGAGATTTTCCAGGCGCTGGAGCCCGGCGCGCATCTCTTGGTCAATGACGGCAAGATCCGCCTGGTGGTGGACGCCTGCGGCCCGGATTTTGCCGACTGCACGGTGGAGACCGGCGGCACGATTTCCAACCGCAAGGGGGTCAATGTACCGGACGTGGTGCTGCCGCTGGCCGCCTTGTCGGACAAGGACCGGGCGGATTTGGAGTTTGTGTGCGCCCTGGGCGTCGACTGGCTGGCGCTGTCGTTTGTGCAGCGGGCCAAGGATGTCTATGAGGCGCGCGCGCTGGCGGATGGCCGCGCGGCAGTGCTGTCGAAGATCGAGAAGCCGCAGGCGGTGGAGGATTTCGAGGCCATCCTGGACGCCTCAGACGGCATCATGGTGGCGCGCGGCGATCTCGGCGTCGAGCTGCCGGTGGCGGCGGTGCCGCCGATCCAGAAACGGCTGGTGCGCAAGTGCCGGGCCGCGGCCAAGCCGGTGATCGTGGCGACCCAGATGCTGGAAAGCATGATCGAAAGCCCGATGCCGACCCGCGCCGAGGTCTCCGACGTGGCCACCGCGATCTATGAGGGCGCCGATGCGGTGATGCTGAGCGCCGAAAGCGCGGCCGGCCAGTATCCGGTGCAGGCGGTAAAGACCATGGACAAGGTCGCCATCGAGGTCGAGGCCGACCCGACCTACACCCAGATCATCACCGCCTCGCGCTCCGCCAAGGGCACCACGGTGGCCGACGGCATCGTCGCCGCGGCGCGGGAGATCGCGGAGAAGACCGAGATCAAGGCGATCTGCTGTTTCACCCAGTCCGGCACCACCGCGCTCCTGACCGCGCGGGAGCGTCCCGGCGTGCCGATCATCGCGATGACCCCGGTCAGCGCCACGGCGCGGCGGCTGTGCCTCAGCTGGGGCTGCAAATGCGTGATGACGCCGGAACTGGACCGCTTCAAGGGCGCGGTGGTCAGCGCCGCGCGGGCGGCGCGGTCGGGCGGCTATGCCTCCGAGGGCGACCAGATCGTGGTCACCGCGGGCGTGCCCTTCAACGTGCCGGGCACCACCAACATCCTGCGCATCGCCCCTTGCGACGAGCGGCTGATCTACAGCACCGATCCGGAGTGACCCGGTCCGCTGCCCCGGGCTGATGCGGCAGGGGGCGGCGGCAGCCGCCAGATTGAAATCCCGCCGCAGGCGCCTACCATTTTCCCTAGGTTCGTTTTGTTCCGGGGGGGAAGGAATGGATACTGATCTGGCGCTTATCCTGGGGCTCGTGCTGGCAGGGCTGTCGGTGCCGGCGGCGCTGTCCGCGGCCAGCGAACAGCGGCCGCCGCGCTTTCCGGCAGTTGCCATACTGGCGGCCATCGGCCTGATCGGCTATGCCGTTGGAATGAACCCCGGCGGTTACAGCCTGGCTGATATCCCGGAGGCGTTTTTCCGGGTCGCCGGGCAGCTTTTCTAGAGAATCCGCTTGCCCATCCCGCCTGCATTGCTTAAAGGGCAGCTCTGTTCCGCGCGGCCGGCCTTTCTTAGGCATGCCGAGTCGCGCGTCTAGCGAACCTGCATTGAAGGAGACGGAAATGCCCAAGATGAAGACGAAGTCGAGCGCCAAGAAGCGCTTCAAGGTGACCGCGACCGGCAAGGTCATGGCTGGTCAGGCCGGCAAGCGCCACGGCATGATCAAACGCACCAAGAAATTTATCCGCGACGCCCGCGGCACCACCACCCTGTCCGCACCGGACGCAAAGATCGCTAAGGGCTTCATGCCCTACGACCGCTAAGAGGAGATCTGAGATATGTCCCGCGTAAAAGGTGGTACCACGACTCACGCCCGTCACAAGAAGGTCATCAAGGCAGCCAAAGGTTACTACGGCCGCCGCAAGAACACCTTCAAGGTTGCCCGTCAGGCCGTCGACAAGGCGAACCAGTACGCAACCCGCGACCGTAAGAACCGCAAGCGCAACTTCCGCGCGCTGTGGATCCAGCGTATCAACGCCGCTGTGCGTTCGCATGACGAAGCGCTGACCTACTCCCGCTTCATCAACGGCCTGAACCTGGCCGGCATCGAAGTGGACCGCAAGGTTCTGGCCGACCTGGCCGTGCACGAGCCCGAAGCCTTTGGTGCGATCGTGCGCCAGGCACAGGACGCGCTGGCAGCCTAAGGCTCCGGAGTTTTCGAATTCAGAAAAGGCCGCCCTGGTCGGGGCGGCCTTTTTTGCTGCTTGGGGGGCGCTATACGGGGCAGGCGAGCATTGGATCGGCTGCAAGCGGCACCCGGCCTACATGCTGGAATGTCCGGGGGAGGGCGGCTTGCCGCCTGAAATGCCAGCGCTAGTTAGCCTGTTCAGCACCGCAGGAGGTTGAAAATGCCATACTCTCAAAGCCAGCTGGACGATCTTGCTAAGCGCTACACCGAAGCTTGGAACTCACTAGTGCCTGAGCAGGTCGCGGCTTTCCATGCTCCGGACAGCAGTATCGTGATCAACCGTGGGGAGCCTTCGAGCGGTCACAGCGGCGTCACCGAGATGGCTGCGGGGTTTCATACGGATGTGCCTGACCTGCATCTTACCTGCGATGGCATCCGCGGGGCCGGCGCCCACGTCTTGTACATGTGGACGTTCACAGGCCACCATGCCGGGACCGGCAATCCGCTCAAGGTAAGCGGCTGGGAAGAGTGGGAGTTGGGCGGCGGCATGAAGATTACCTCCTCCCTGGGATGGTTCGACGCAGAAGACTACGAGCGCCAGGTCTCAGGATAAGGTCTGACGGGCGCGGCGGGGCAGGCCTGTTCACCCATTCCGGCAGATTCCGCGCGCCTGCACCGTTCAGCCCTGGCGCGGCACCCGCAGGCTGAAGACAGTCAGCCGTTCATCCGACTGCACCGACAGGAGGCCGCCGTGGCCCTTGGCGATCTGCTGGGCGATGAACAGCCCCAGCCCGAGGCCGTTCTGCGACTCCCGGGTTTCGGCGCGGGTGAAGGGTTCGAACAGCAGCGCCACGGTGTCCGGCGGGATCGGCGTGCCCTCGTTGGCGACGGAGAGCACGAATTCGCCGCTCTCGTCACGGGCGCTGACCTGCACCGGCTTGCCGGGGGTGCCGTGCGTCACCGCGTTGGCCAAGAGGTTGGAGACCAGCTGCGCGATCCGGCTCGGGTCGCAGTCCAGCGGATCGGCGAAACTGTAGTCCTCCTGCAGCGGAGTGTCGGGGTTGGCCAGGCGGATCTCCTCCACCGTCTGCTGCAGCACCGGCAGAAGCGGCGCTTCGCGCGACCGGGCGATTTCGATCCCGTCGCCGAGGCGGGAGCGGGCGAAATCGAGGATATCGTTGATCAGCGCCGACATGCGGGTGACCGACTGGCGGCCCAGGGCGAGGATTTCCAGCGCCTTGGCCGATTGCGGCTCATTTTCCAAGAGCCGCAGAGCGGCGCCGACCGCCGACAGCGGGTTGCGCAGGTCGTGGCCCAGCACCGCGATGAACTGCTCGCGGAAATGGGCTTCCTGCTCGCGGTTTGCGAGGTGGGCCGCGTTTTCCTTGGCTTGAGTCACGTCACGGGCGTTGCAAATAAACCGGTCCCCTTCCGGCACTGCGTTCCAGGACAGCCAGCGGTAGCTGCCGTCCTTGTGGCGGTAGCGGTTCTCGAACTGCAGCACCGGCTCCCCGTGCTTGAGCCGTTCAAAGGCGGCTTCGGTCCGGGACATGTCGCCGGGGTGCAGGAAGTCGAAGAATTGGCGGCTTTCGATTTCCGCGGGCAGCAGGCCGAGGGTCCGGAACCAGGCGGGGTTGGTGTCGGTGAATATGCCGGAGGCATCGACCACGCCCAACAGGTCGGGCGTGACCTTCCAGGTCAGGCTGGTGCGGTCGATATGGGTGGGCATGGGCGCGGTTCCCGAGCAGCGTCAACGCGCCATTTTGCACATGCCGCAAAGTATCTGGCAAGCCTCAAGGTATTGGATCGGCGGGAAAATGCATCTTCCGCGTGCATCAGCCGCGCCCGGCGGCCCGCAGCCTGCAGCGGCGCCTACCACATCCTGGACTTGGCGTATTCCGCGTAGCCCGCGTCATAGGCGCCGGCCTCGAAATCCTGCTGCTGTTCCTGCAGAAACTGGCCTGCGGTGGGCACCGCGGGGCGGTCTGCCTCCGGGTCCCACAGGCGCGAGCGCATCAGCGCCTTGGCGCATTGGAAGTAAAGCTCTTCGATGGTGATCACTGCCACGGTGGCGGGCCGCAGGGACTTGCGGGCGAAATGCGCGCGCGTTTTCTCGTCTGCGGTCAGCACGGCGGTGCCGTTCACCCGCACCACGTTGTTGCAGCCCGGCACCATGAACATCAGGCTGACCCGCGGGTCGCGGACGATGTTGCGCAAGCTGTCGATGCGGTTGTTGCCGCGCCAGTCGGGCAGCCAGAGGGTGCGGCTGTCCGCCATATGCACCACCGGGCCGTCATCGCCGCGGGGGCTTGCGTCGGTGCCTTCAGGGCCGATGGTGGACAGGACCAGGAACCGCGCGGCGCCGATCCAGTCGCGGTAAAGCGGCGTCAGATGGCTTGTGACCTTGGTCAGCGACTGCGGCACCGGGGCGCCGTAGATCTCCTCAAGCTCATTGGTGCTGGTGATTGTCTGCATGGGTCCGGCCTCCTTTTGGTTGCGTTTTACCTTGCCCTTTCGTGGTGATGGGGCCAGTTTTTGCGCAAATGGGCCAGAATGCGGATATCCGGCGGCGGGGGTCGTCCTCGTCCGATGCGGTGCAGATGCTGCCGCATGGGGTGGCGTCCTATGCGCGCACCTACCCGGACGGCTATGTCTCCGCCTGGCATGACCACCCGCGCCATCAGCTGGTCTATGCGGTGGCCGGGCTGATGATGGCAGAGGCCGGCGGCACCACCTGGGCGGTGCCTGCGGGGGCGGGGCTGATCGTGCCGGCAGGGATGCTGCACGAGATCCGCATGGCGGGCGAGGTGCAGCTGCAGTCGCTCTATATCGATCCGGCGGAGCCGGGGGCGGAGATGATGGCGGAATGCCGGGCCGTGGCCATCTCCGCGCTGCTGGCCCGGCTGATCGCGGCGCTGTGCGCCATGAACAACCCCTGGCCGCTGCCGCCGCGGGCGCATCATCTGAGCCGGCTGATCCTGATCGAGCTGGGCACGGCGGAGAAATCGCCGCTGGCGCTGCCGTATCCGGCGGACGACCGGCTGCGGCGGGTTTGCGATGCGCTGATGGACAGCCCGGGCAGCGTGCAGACCATTGACCATTGGGCGGCGCTGGCGGGGATGAGCCGCCGCAGCTTCACCCGCCGGTTCCAGCAGCAGACGGGGCTGAGCTTCGGCGGCTGGCGCAACCGCCTGCGCTGCCAGATCGCGCTGCGGGCCGCAGCGCGCGGTGAGCGGATGGAGCAGGTGGCGCAAAGGCTGGGCTACGCCAGCCGCCAGTCCTTGCAGACGATGATGCGGCGGCTGGCTTGAACGCAGCCCGGCTGCATTCGCGTGCGGTCCGGAAAATTGGTACACTCCGGCTGATGGAGGGTGCCATGGGTAAAGGGTCATTTTTCGAAACCGAGCCGGGAGTGGAGCTGTACTACGAAGACCACGGGGACGGCCCGCCGATTGTTTTTGTGCCGGGCTGGACCTTCACCACCGAGGTGTTCCAGCACCAGTTTGCGCATTTTTCCAAGCACCACCGGGTAGTGAGCTTCGATCCGCGCAGCCAGGGGCGCTCAACGCTTGTGCTGACCGGCAACGATTACACGACGCAAAGCGCGGATCTTTGCAGGCTGATCGACCATCTCGGGCTGCAAGACCCGGTTCTGGTCGGCTGGTCCGCGGCCTCGCTCACGGTGTGGGGCGTTGTCCGCAATAGGGGCACGGCACCGCTCCGGGGGATCGTCACCATCGACATGCCGCCCGCGCCGCTGACCGGCTGCGGCGAGGACTGGACGGAGTTCGACATGCCCGGGGCGATGGCGTTTTACCAGGCGCTGATGACACCGAAAGGCCACCGCGACATTGTCACCTGGTACGCCCGGGAGATCATGGTGCAGCGGGACCTGACGGAAGCGGAGCTGGATTGGATCGTGTCCCAGTCCACCTCAACCCCCTGCTGGGCGGCGGCGGCCTATTGCGCGGCGGAATGGTTTTCGGACTTTCTGCCAGAGGCCAAGGCAGTGGATCAGGCGCTGCCGGGGCTGTTCGTGGTCGCGGACAGCTCGGCGGACAAGGCGCTGCCCTATCTGCAGCGGCACCTGCCCAATACCGGTGTGGAACTTCTGGGCGGGCACTTCATGTTCTGGGAGCACCCGGACCAGTTCAATGCAGTGCTGGACGCCTTTATTGCCCGGCTGGCCTAGGCCCTGCGGACCGGCGCCGCAAGGCCGCCACTGGCCCCGGCAGCGCGATCTGCCGCCTCAGGCGGCAATTCCGTGCGGGCCGTGGCGGATGATCGCCCACTGGCCGTAGCTGTCGTCCAGATCCAGCTTGATCGCTGCGTCGGACTTGGTGGAGGCGCTGCCGATCTCGGCCAGGGTGAATTCGATCCCGCCGGGGATGTCGATCCGGACCCGGTGCTCGCCGCCGCCATGCGGGGCCTGGATCGGGCGGCCGGTGGAGGTGACCAGCCCTTCGATGTCCAGCTTGGCGGTGCGGTTTTCGATGTCCACCTCGTAGTCGATCCGCTTGATCAGCGTCTCGTGCACGGTGTCGCACATGGCGCGGAACACCCACCAGTGGGTGGCTTCCTCATCGGTTTCGCCGCCAAGCATCACGGTTTCCAGCGCCGCGCGCTGGGCGTCGGTGGCGCGGTCGTCGATGATCGCCTGCAGCGCGCCCTTGCCCTCAAAAACCGGGCCGGGCCAGGCATAGAACAGCGCGGCGCGGGTGCCGGTCAGGTCGGTATCGCCGAAATGGCCCTTGTCGATATGGATCACCTCGAACCCGGTGCAATGCCCGTGGGTGGGCAGATCCTCGAACTGGCAGGGGCAGCCGTAGTTGCAGTTGCAGTTCCCGAAGCTTGGGCCTTCGATATACCAATCCACATGTGCCATGGCTGTCCTCCGGTTGTTCTGCTGAATGGGATGCGCTGGGCCGCGCACCGCAAGTATAGCACAAAACCGGCAGCCATGCCGGGCCGCGGGTCAGGCGCGGCCGCTCTCCGCCGCGGCGACCGGGAACAGGCGATCATAGGCGAGGGTGAAGCCGTAGGTGTAGACCACCACGAAGGAGGTCACCGTCAGGTCGGCGGCCAGCCCCTGCAACAGGCCCAGGTTCAGCCACCAGATATAGACCGGCAGCGAGGTGAGCAGCAGCGTCGCCTCAAACCCTGCGGCATGGAGCAGGCGGCCCAGCGGCGAGCGGTCGCTGGCGACCCGGCCCGCCCTGGCATCCGCGTGATCGAAGATCCAGTTGTAGAGTAGGTTCAACAGCATCGCCTTGACCGACAGGAAGGCGCCCAGCAGTCCGATGTCGCTGAGCGGCTTGTCGAAGAAAGCCGCGCCGACCGGCACCAGCATTGCCATCAGCAGGATTTCGAAGCTGATGGTGTAGCGCAGCCGGTCCTTCGCCGTGCGCATTGCAACTTTGCCTGCCATCCTGTGCCTCCTTCTTGCGGGTTTGGGCTGCGGGGGTGAGCGTTGCCTTTGTTCTATCCGCATTTCATGATGCATCCAGTCAGAATGTATCTGAAAGTTAGATAGGTGAGCCGTGATGTCCCCCGAAACCCTGCAGGCTTTTGTGCTGGCCGCCGAACTGGGCTCTTTCTCGGCAGCAGCCCGCAGGATGGGCAAGGCGCAGTCGGCGGTTTCCACTGCGATTGCCAATCTGGAGATCGACTGCGGGCTGCAGCTGTTTGACCGCAGCGGGCGGTCGCCGGTGCTGACAAGGGCGGGGCAGGAGATGCTGCCGCACGCGCGCGGGATCCTGTTGGGCCAGCGGGAGTTTGCCGCCAAGGCGGCGTCGATGGCGGAAGGGGTGGAGGACAGCCTGTGCCTGGCGGTGGAGCAGGGGCTGAACCTGGCGCCGCTGCTGGAGGCGTTGCGCGGCTTTGCCGAAGCCTATCCGCATGTGGCGCTGGAGATTTTGTCGGCAGGCCCCAACGGCACCGCGGCGCTGCTGAAGGAGGGGCGTGCCGATCTTGGGCTGATGACAGAGCAGGAAAGCTATCCGGAGGGCTTTCAGTTCCGCGGTGTCGGCCACACGGCGGTGGTGCCGGTCTGCGGGCGGGATCACCCGCTGGCCGCCCTTGGCCCGCTGGCCCACCGCGACCTGCGGGCGCACCGGCAGCTGGTGCTGCAAAGCCGCGCTCAGGAAGCGCGCTGGCTGATCGGGGAAACCCACAGCGCCACAATCTGGTCCGCGGAGAACCCTGCCATGATCGTCGAGCTGCTGCAGCAGGGGCTGGGCTGGGCCGAACTGCCGCTGCCCGCTGTGCTGCCGCATCTGGAAAGCGGCGCGCTGGTGCGGCTGCGCTTTGGCTTCCAGCAAAGCGATGCGCTGGCCGGTATCGACGTGGTCTGGACCGCGCGGCGGGTGCTGGGGCAGGCGGGGCAGTGGCTGCAGCAGCACCTCTTGAAGCTGCCGCAGGAGGCGTGGCGGTGCTGAGGGGCAGCTGCCGGTAAAAGACCGCAGCTAAAGGCCCACCTGAAGCGAAAGGCGGCCAAGACTTGCCAGTGGCTCTGGCGTTTGCAATGGCCTTGGGAAGAGCTGCGCGCAATTAAACCCTGGAACCGTTCACTCAACGAGGCCCAGATCACAAATTAGAACCTTAACGGGGCTGTCGCTTCGATTGTAGAACCAGTGGTCGGTTTCCGCATCTTCAACCAAGGCGGTTTCGGTGCCCTCTGGGTATTCCCGTTCACCCTCCGGCCGGCCTTCTATCCAAGTGCCTTCCAGCGTGTAGACAAGCCCGGGCCGAGTCGTGTGATCGTGCCGTGCGACCTGTCCTCCGGGAGCGACTGTCGCTAGCCGTAATTGCAAGAAGTAACCTTCGAGACCGGTCTGCTTTTTCATGGATTCCTCGGGGACAACACCCAACTTTGAAACGCTGATCCCTTTGTGTTCCGTTGGAGGTGTTTCCTGTGCCGTCACGGCGATAACGCCGAAGCTTCCCATCAAAGCTCCGGCCGCGAACAGCAGTGAACCTAGGATTGCAGGTTTCATGCTTCCCATCGTGCTCTCCTGTTTGGCTTTGAATGGTTCCATATTAACAGAATTCTGCGGCCAATTCCTGAAACCGAAGGTGTCGGTTTGCCGGCAAGCGAATGCGGGCGTGGTTCCGGCATTTTGAGCCATTGTGACAGGAGGGCGCTTTGTTCGCAGGCTCGCATCATTTCCGCGCAGCACGCCCCCGCAACACAGACGCCCGCCATCCGTCCCCGCCCTCTTGCTTTCAGCGGCCCTTGTGGTAGCAGGGCACAAGCAGAATTCGAGGGGCCGTGATGGACGATCTTAAAGCCAAATACCTGGGTCAGATTGCAGAGGCCGCCGACGAGGCGGCGCTGGAGGCGATCCGCCTTGCCGCCGTCGGCAAGAAAGGCGAAGTGGCGCTGAAGATGCGCGAGCTGGGCAAGATGACCCCTGAAGAGCGCCAGGTGGCGGGCCCGGCGCTGAACGCGCTGAAGGATGAGATCAACTCGGCCCTCACGGCCAAGAAGGCAGGCCTGGAAGATGCGGCGCTGGATGAGCGCCTGCGCACCGAGTGGCTGGACGTGACCCTGCCGTCGCGCCCCGCGCGCCAGGGCAGCCTGCATCCGATCAGCCAGGTGCAGGAAGAGATCACTGCGATCTTCGCCGAGCTGGGCTTCTCCGTTGCCGAAGGCCCGCGGATCGATACCGACTGGTACAACTTCGATGCGCTGAACATCCCCGGCCACCACCCGGCACGCGCCGAAATGGACACGTTCTATATGCACCGTGCCGAAGGCGACAACCGCCCGCCGCATGTGCTGCGCACCCATACGTCGCCGGTGCAGATCCGCTCGATGGAGAAGATGGGCGCGCCCCTGCGCATCATCTGCCCGGGCGGTGTTTACCGCGCCGACTACGACCAGACCCACACGCCGATGTTCCACCAGGTCGAAGGCCTGGCGCTGGACAAGGACATCTCGATGGCGAACCTCAAGTGGGTGCTCGAGGAATTCGTCAAATCCTTCTTCGAGGTGGACGACGTCGAGCTGCGCTTCCGCGCCTCGCATTTCCCCTTCACCGAGCCGTCGGCCGAGGTGGACATCCGCTGCTCCTGGGAGGGCGGCACACTGAAGATCGGCGAGGGCGACGACTGGATGGAGATCCTCGGCTCCGGCATGGTGCACCCCAAGGTGATCGCGGCCGGCGGCATCGACCCGGAGATCTACCAGGGCTTTGCCTTCGGCATCGGCATCGACCGCCTGGCGATGCTGAAATACGGCATCCCCGACCTGCGCGCCTTCTTCGACAGCGACCTGCGCTGGCTGCGCCACTACGGCTTCCAGAGCCTGGACATGCCGGCGCTGCATGGCGGTTTGAGCCGGTAAACCCTCCAAAGGTTCAGAACTTTCGCCCGGCCGATCGGCCGGGCAGCGCCCGTCCCGTCCCCCACGGGGCGGGCGCTGCCCTGCAAGTTTAGTCCTCAGCGCGGATTCAAGGCCGAGAGGCCGCCGCGCCATCGCCTGACCGCCCGCACGGGCAGGCGATTTAGTAATGCAGGCGCACCAGCCAGACGTCGTACGGACTTGGCAGGGATAAACTGCCAAACACTGCTGTTGGATCGCCTCCCCGCGGTCAGGCGATGGCGCGGCTAACGGTCCTAATGCGCTTTCCTCATGCAGGCGCCGCGGCACCAGCCCCCGCCAGTCGTTCCCCCAGCGCCTTGATCTTGGAGACGCGGTTTTCCTTGTCGGGGATGATGAAGCCGCGGATCTTGCGGTTGACCATGCCGGCCATCAGCTTGCCCAAGAGCTTTGGCGAGCGCGTCTTGGCATAGCGCAGCTTGACCAGGGTGCCGCCGCCGATCTCCTCCATCTCGATGGTTTCATACATCTGCAGGCCCATCGCCAGATTGTAGCGGCCGGTGACATATTCGCCCGGGTTCCAGTCCACCACCTCGTAAGGGAACAGCGCGTCGCCGTGGTAGCAGTGATAAAGTGTGCCGGGCTCGATCTTGCCCTTGTTGGTGTTCAGCAGGTCCATCCGGTCAGCGCCCAGCCATTCCGTCCGCAGGTCAGGCCGGGTGCAGATGGTAAAGGCGATCTCGGGTGAAACCGGCAGCGGGATGATCCACTCGTCCAGCAGCAGGTCATCGGTGGCGCCGACAAAGCTGCGCTCGCTGGAGCGGCGGCGCTGCCAGGCGGCGCGCATGTCGCGGACCACATACTCGACCGGGCCGATATGTTCGATCTCCTCGCTGTGGAACTCGCTTTCATCAAAGAAATCGACTAGGTCCATTGCCCGCAGCGCGTCGCAGGACAGCAGCGTATAGGCAGTGAGGCCGGTGCGCTTGGTGACCGAGTTCTTCAGCAGCCGGAAGGCAGTGATCACGTCGGGGCCGGCCAGTTCATGCCTGCCCTGGGTGTCCTGCAGGATGCATTCGCCGTGATGCACCACCAGTTTCAGCTCCAGGTCGCCGATCTTGCTGCAGGCATCGCAGGTGCAGCCGGTGTTGAGGATCATCTTCTCCTTTTCACGGGCGAAGATGCAGTAGAGGTGCTCGGCAAAATCGAGGATGAACTGCTTGGTCATCACCTCGTTTTCGATGGCATAGGCAAACACAGCGTCGCCCTGCAGGCCGGAGACCTGGAGCGGCGCCCGGATGGCGGGGAGCAGCGCGCCGAAGAGCGCATCCAGTATGCCCTTGGAATGCTCCAGCGGGGTGCCGGCCATGAATTTGGTGTAGCCCGACAGGTCAGCAATGACGAAGAAGGCTTTCTGGACTTCGGAATGCTGGGCCGTCATTGGCACCTCCTTGGCAATGTCAGGGCAGTATGCTCGAAGTTGGTGGAAATTCAAAACATAGCAGCTTGGGGGGAGGGCCAAATTACCGGTCATTGAACGTATCGCGGGGCGGACGCCCCGCCCCACAAACTTGTGACGTGACAGCTGCCGTGCGGTGGCTACCTTAGGGCGAATGATCCGCACCGTTCTTTCCCTCTCCGCCGCCCTGCTGTGGGCCTCTGCCGCTGCCGCCATGGGACCGTCGAAATCCGCAAAGTGCCACGGGGAGATGCCCTGCGAACTGGGTGACCGCTCCTATCACGTGATGGAGCCTGCAGGCTGGGACGGGGTCTCGCCCCTGCCGGTGCTGCTGCATTTCCACGGCTGGTCGCGCACGGGGCGCCATGCGCAGCACAGCAACAGGGTGGGGGCATCCGCCAAGCGGCGGGGCATCCTGCTGGTGACACCGAACGGGCGGCGCAAGACCTGGGATTTCTGGTCGGCGGAGACAGAGGATGTCGCCTTTGCCGATGCGGTGCTGGCGGACGTCGCCAGGCGCTATCCCGTTGACGCGGAACGGATCTATGTTTCGGGCTACTCCTACGGGTCAGCCATGGCCTGGCGCTATGTCTGCCACAGCGGCAATGATGTGGCGGCATTGCTGGCGGTGGCGGGCACTATCCAGCAGAGTGAAAACTGTCCCGAAGCCCCGCGCGAGGTGCGCCATGTGCATGGGCTGAAGGACACGGTAATGGATTTCCCCTACGGCCCCGGCGGCGAGCGGACCTATCCGGTGGCGCTGTGGCGCGCGCGGCTGGGCTGCGGCGCGGCGCGGGTGCTGGGCCAGTGGCAGGCGGTGGAATGGCTGAAGCTGGAGCGCACGGTCTGGGCGGGCTGCACAGAAGGGAAGGTGGTGCTGGACACCCATCCCGGCGGCCATTTCATCCCGCACGGCTGGATCGGGCGGCAATTGGATGAGCTTTTGAACCTCACTCCCAGCTATCCTTGAGTGCGGGCGTGCTGAACCCTTGAACCTTGGCGCATTCTTTGCCATTGCCTCAGGTCAAACACGCATGTCTGCCAAGGGGTCCCCGACCGATGAAATTCACGCTTTCCTGGCTGAAAGACCACCTCGACACCGACGCCTCGGTGGAAGAGATCACTGACGCCCTGACCGATCTGGGCCTTGAGGTCGAAGGGGTCGTCAATCCGGCTGACGCGCTGAAGGACTTCACCCTCGGCTATGTGAAACACGCCGAGAAACACCCCGACGCCGACAAGCTGCGGGTCTGCAAGGTGGACACCGACGAGGGCGAGCTGCAGATCATCTGCGGAGCGCCGAACGCGCGTGAAGGCATCACCGTGGTGGTCTGCAAGCCGGGCATGTATATCCCCGGCCTCGACATCACCATCGGCGTCGGCAAGATCCGCGGCATCGAGAGCTTTGGCATGATGGCCTCCGAGCGCGAGCTGGAGCTGTCGGAAGAGCATGACGGCATCATCGAGCTGCCCTCCGGCGCGGTTGGCGACAAGTTTGTGGACTGGCTGGCGGAGAACGATCCGGCCAAGGTCGATCCGGTCATCGAGATCGCGATCACCCCGAACCGCCCCGATGCGCTGGGCGTCTACGGCATTGCCCGCGACCTGGCGGCGCGTGGCCTCGGCACCCTCAAGACCCGCGCGTTTGAGGCGATCCCGGGTGACTTCGCAAGCCCGATCAAGGTCACAATCGACGCCGACACTCTGGACGGCTGCCCGCTGTTTGCGGGCCGGGTGATCAAGGGCGTGAAGAACGGCCCCAGCCCGCAGTGGCTGCAGGACCGGCTGAAGGCGATCGGCCTGCGCCCCATTTCGGCGCTGGTGGACATCACCAACTTCTTCACCTTCGACCAGAACCGCCCGTTGCATGTGTTTGACGCGGCCAAGGTCGCGGGCGACCTGCGGGTGCACCGCGCGGCTGGCGGCGAGACCCTGAAGGCGCTCGATGAGAAGGAATACACCTTCGGCGCAGGCCAGATGGTGATTTCGGATGCCAACGGGCCGGAAAGCATCGGCGGCATCATGGGCGGCGAGGAGACCGGCTGCACCGAGGAAACCGTGGACGTGTTCCTGGAGAGCGCGTTCTGGGATCACGTTCAGATCGCCATGGCGGGCCGGGCGCTCAAGATCAATTCCGACGCGCGCTACCGTTTTGAGCGCGGCGTCGATCCGGAATACACCATTGAGGGCCTGCACCGGGCGACCCAGATGATCCTGGACCTCTGCGGCGGCGAGCCGTCCGAGGTGGTGATCGCGGGCGACGTGCCGGATCATTCGCGCGCCTACAAGCTGGATGCCGACCGGGTGCAGTCGCTGGTGGGGATGGAGATCGCGGAAAGCGATCAGCGCCAGACCCTAACCCGCCTGGGCTTCCGCCTGGAGGGCAGCATGGCGCATGTGCCGAGCTGGCGCCCGGATGTGCAGGGCGAGGCCGACCTGGTGGAAGAGGTCGCGCGGATTGCCTCGCTGACCAAGCTGGTGGGCAAGCCGCTGCCGCGGCTGACCGACGGCATCCCCAAGCCGGTGATGACCCCGCAGCAGCGGCGCCAGCAGATGGCGCGCCGCACCTGCGCCAGCCTCGGCTATAATGAGGTAGTGAGCTACAGCTTCATCGATCAGGCCTCCGCTGCGCTGTTCGGCGGCGGTGACGATGCCACCATGCTGGCCAACCCGATCTCTTCCGAGATGTCGCACATGCGCCCCGACCTGCTGGCAGGCCTGTTGCAGGCTGCGGCCCGCAACCAGGCGCGCGGCTACATGGATCTGGCGCTGTTTGAGGCTGGACCGGCCTTCACCGGCGGCGAGCCGGGCGAGCAGGTCACCCAGATCGCGGGCCTCTTGGTGGGGCGCACCGGGCCGAAGGACGTGCATGGCGCATCGCGCGCGGTGGATCTCTATGATGCCAAGGCCGACATCGAGGCGGTGCTGGCCGCCATCGGCGCGCCGGCTAAAGTGCAGATCCTGCGCGAAGGCGCTGCCTGGTGGCACCCGGGCCGCCATGGTCGCATCTGCCTGGGCCCGAAAAAGACCCTCGGCGTCTTTGGTGAGCTGCACCCGAAGGTGCTGAAAAGGATGGGCATCAAGGGCGCAGCCGTGGCCTTCACCATCTTCCCGGATGAGGTGCCGCTGCCGCGCAAGTCCGGCGCCACCCGCCCGGCGCTGGCGATCAGCGACCTGCAGGCGGTGGAGCGGGACTTTGCCTTTGTCGTCGACGACAGCGTCGAAGCGCTCACCCTCGTCAATGCCGCGGCCGGGGCCGACAAGGCGCTGATCGAGGATGTGCGTGTCTTTGACGAGTTCATCGGCGGCTCCCTGGGCGAGGGCAAGAAGTCGCTGGCGATCACCGTGCGGCTGCAGCCCAGCGACCAGACGCTGAAGGAAAAGGACATCGAAGCGGTGAGCGAGAAGATCATCGCCAAGGTCACCAAGGCAACCGGCGGCACTCTGCGCGGGTAACGGCGGTTCCAAGGCTTTTCTGAAAAGCCTTGGCAATAGGTTTCAGAAAACTTTTGGGCAGCGCACCCTGCGGGGCGCTGCCCTTTTTCATATCATCTACCGGAAAAGAACTCCGCCAGCAGGTCGAACACCAGCCGGATGCGGCGGCTGGTGTGCAACTCGCGGTGGGTGGTGAGCCAGACCGGGAAGGTCATGGCGTCGCTGCCGGGCAGCAGCCGCTCCACCTCCGGCGCGGCGGCGGCGACCTCATCTGACATCGGGGTAATGCCGAACCCGTGCCGGACCAGTTCCCAGGCGACCAGGCCGCTATTGGAACCGATGCGGAAATTGTCCGGCGTGATCGGGATACCCATCGGTTCCAGATATTCGATCATCCGGCTGGCGTCGCCGAAGCCGACGAAATCATGATCCCCCAGATCATCCAGCGACGACGGGCGGCCGCGCCGGTCAAGATAGGACTTGGCGGCATAGAAATGCCCGGTGGCTTCCTGCACCAGGCGGGCAATCAGCTCGGGCTGCTCCGGGCGGACGTGGCGGATGGCAATGTCCGCCTCGCGCCGCATCAGGTCGCGGATGTCGTTTGCGGCCACCACATCGACGGTGAGGTTGGGCGCGCGCTGGCGCAGCTGCTGCAGCAGGGGCGGCAGCACATGGGCGGACATCACGTCGGAGGCGGTGATCCTTACGGTGCCTTCGATGGATTGCGCCTGGCCGCTGGCCGCCAGGGCCAGCGCATCCGCGGCCGCGCCCATGCGGCGGCTGTGGGCGCGCAGCTCATGCCCGGCTTCGGTCAGGGCCAGCGAGCGGCCAAGGCGCTCGAACAGCAGCACGCCCAGCTCCGCCTCGAGCGCCGCGACCTGGCGCGACAGCGTCGGCTGGGTCAGGCCAAGCTGCCGCGCGGCGGCCGACAGCGAACCGGTTTCAGCGGTGGCGAGAAAGGCGCGGATATGGTTCCAGTCGGGGGTTATCATGCAAATACGTATATCAGCCTTGCGGATTTCGGCAATTTATCCGTGGTTCCTGCATAGGTAGGGTTTGGGCAACCAAGGAGACTCGCATTGACCGCCGACGCCCGCTTTTGGAACAAGATCGCCCCCAAATACGCCAAATCGCCGATCCGCGACATGGATGCCTACCGCTACACGCTGGAGCGAACACGGTCCTATCTCAAGGCGGATGATGCCGTTCTGGAACTGGGCTGCGGCACCGGCTCCACCGCCATCGAACTGGCGCCCGGCATCGCCCGGATTGTCGCAACCGATCTGTCGGAGGCGATGCTGGAGGTCGGCCGCGAGCGGGCCTGGGATGCAGGCGCGGCCAACATCGAATTCCACTGCTGCAGCGCCGGGCAGGCGCCTGAGGGGCCGTTTGACGCGGTGCTGGCGCATAACCTGCTGCATTTGCTGCCGGATCTGGAGCAGGTACTGGATGGTGTCGCGGCGCGGCTGCGCCCTGGCGGGCTGTTCATCTCCAAGACGCCCTGCCTGGGCGAGTCGCGGGGCAGCTGGAAGTACTGGCTGTTTTCGGCGGCCATCCCGCTGATGCGGCTGGCGGGCAAGGCACCCAGCTATGTGGACTTCATGGACATCCGCAAGCTGGAGGCGGCAGTGCAGAAAGCAGGCTTTGAGATCATCGAGACCGGCAACTACCCGGCGGACACGCCGGGGCGCTATCTGGTGGCGCGGCGGCGCTGAGCTTTGCCTTTGCCCCATCCGCGCTAGGTAACGGGGTGGAGGCTGACATGTTTGAGGACCGGATTTCTGCCGGGCTTCAGCTGGCCGAGAAACTGGCTGAACTGCCGATGACGGATCCCGCGGTGCTGGCGTTGCCGCGGGGCGGGGTTCCTGTAGCGCTGCCGATCGCGCAGAAACTGCAGGCCCCCATGGACCTGATCCTGATCCGCAAGATCGGCATGCCCTCCAATCCGGAGCTGGCCGCGGGCGCTCTGGCCGAGGGCAGCAATCCCATATTCAACGGCGCCCTGCTGCAGGCCACTGGCATGAAGCCGGAGGATTTTGCTGCCCAGGTGGCCCAGGCGCGGGAAGAGAACGCCGCCCGCCGCGCCCGCTATCTGCAGGGGCATCCGCCGGTGGAGCTGGAAGGCCGCACGGTCATCGTGGTGGATGACGGGATTGCCACCGGCGCCACCTTCATGGCCGCGCATTTCTGGCTCAAGGAGCGCAAACCTGCGGAAGTGATCCTGGCGGTGCCGGTGGCGCCGCCGGAAGCGGTGGACGAACTGCGCCCCTTGGTGGATACTCTGGTCTGTTTGCTGAGCCCCAGGGAGTTCTGGGCGGTCGGCGCGCATTACAGGGATTTTACGCAAACCAGCGATGACGAGGTCACGGCCGCCCTGGCCGCGGCCCCGCAGGCTGGCGCAGGAAAGGACAAGACGTGGCATTGAATGTTTATCTCTCGGGCGAGATCCACACCGATTGGCGGGAGCAGATCATCGAAGGCGCAAAGGGGCTGGAGGTAAGCTTCAGCGCGCCGGTGACGGATCACGACGCCAGCGACGATTGCGGCGTGGCGGTGCTGGGCGCCGAGGAAAACAAGTACTGGCATGACCACAAGGGCGCGATGGTCAACGCGATCCGCACCCGCAAGGGGATTGCCGACGCCGACGTGGTGGTCGTGCGCTTTGGCGACAAGTACAAGCAGTGGAACGCGGCCTTTGACGCGGGCTATGCCGCGGCGCTGGGCAAGTCGATCATCGTGCTCAGCCCGCCGGAGCATCAGCACGCGCTGAAAGAGGTCCACGCCGCCGCGCTGGCGGTGGCGGAGGAGCCGCGCCAGGTGGTCGAAATCCTCACCTATGTTCTGACCGGCAAGCTGCCTGCATGACGCCACCGGTGCTCGAGACAGAGCGGCTGATCCTGCGCCCGCACCGGGTGCAGGATTTTGATGATGTGGCCGCGCTCTGGGCAGAGCCGGAGGTGGTGCGTTTCATCTCCGGCAAGCCCTCCACCCCGGAGGAAAGCTGGACCCGGCTGCTGCGCTATATCGGCCATTGGCAGGCGCTGGGGTACGGCTATTGGGCGGTCACCCTGCGCGGCAGCGGCCGGTTTATCGGCGAGGTGGGCTTCGCCAACTTCCAGCGCTGCATGGAGCCGCCGCTGGCGGATGTGCCGGAAGCGGGCTGGGTGCTGGCGCCCGGGGTGCACGGGCAGGGCATCGCCACCGAGGCGGTGGGCCGCATCCACCAATGGGCGGCAGAGATGACGGACTGGGCGGAAACCGCCTGCATCTTTGACCCGTCCCATACGGTGTCGCACCGGGTGGCGCGCAAGCTGGGGTATGCGCCTGCTGGCGAAGCCCTGTACCGGGGCAATCCCACGCTGGTCATGAAACGGGCAATTTCCCGGCGGTGACGCCGGGGTGTGCAGGCGCGCAACTGAAACTTGAATTATTGCAGCGCTTTGCCTGGCCATAAGCTGAGGTGCGGGCGGTTCGGCTTGCAGCCCATTCAACAGTTCTTTAACGGGAGCGGCCTACATTCGTCCCGAGACTGGAACACTAAATAAGGCGCCGCACTGTTTTTCAGGGCGGTGTTTGAGCCCCCTTTATGACAAACCGCCGCAGACCTGCTTCGCAAATCACACCGCTGATTGAGGACTCGGGGCTGTTCAAGCGCGAGGTGCGCGATGTGCCAGTGGAGCTGGTGCCGGTGTTCAGCCGCAACAACCGCGGCGACCTGGTGGTAAAGGGCATTGTCCAGCCGGGCGCTGAGATCGAGGTGGTTTTTGCCGGCCGCCGCCTGCGCGAGGCCGCGAGCCTGGTCGAGCGGATGCGCAAGCTGCGGATGCAGGGAGCGCGGTCGGCCCTGAACGGCCATGAGGCGATGAACCAGATCAGCCGGCTGCGGCTGCCGGTGCAGGTGCGCGGCACCTGGCGGTTCCGCTTCCAGCCCGACGAGTCCGGCTGGGAAGTGAAGAGCTATCAGCTGATGGCAGCGCAGTGGGCCTTTGTGGATGAAGACGGGATGACAGTGCTGTGCGGCATGCCGCCTGCTGAGCCGGACGACAGGCGGCAGGAGCGGGCCCGCGCGGCCCGCACCCGCCAGGCGGAGGCCAAGGCCAGAACCGCCGCCCGGACGCCCCAGGACAGATAAGCGCCCCGCCAAAGGCGGGATGCGGCCCCGGCAGGGGCAGAAGCCGGGCAGGAGCCCTCAGCCCGCTTTCTTGATTTCCACCGAATGCGGATAGGGAATCGAGATGCCCTTGGCATCGAAGGCTTCCTTCACACCCTGGGTCAGGGCGAATTTCAGCTCCCAGTAATCCTCGGCCTTGCACCAGACCCGCGCGGTCAGATCGACTGAGCTGTCGCCCAGATTGGTGACCCGGACCCAGGGTTCCGGATCCTGCAGCACCCGGGAATCGGCATTGGCCGCAGTCAGGATGATTGCCTTGGCAGTCTCGGCGCTGTCGCCGTAGTCGATGCCGAACACCATGTCGACGCGGCGGGTGGGGTGGTGCGAGAAGTTGGTGATGACAGAGCCCCAGGCCTGGCCGTTGGGAACGATGATCTGCACGTTGTCGGGTGTCGCCAGCTCAGTCACGAACAGGTTCACGTCCTTCACCGTGCCGGCGGTGCCGCCGATGTCGACATACTGGCCGATCTTGTAGGGGCGGAACAGGACCAGCATGAAGCCCGCTGCCAGATCGCTGAGCGTGCCCTGAAGAGCCAGGCCGATGGCCAGGGTGGCGGCGCCCAGCATCGCCACCAGGCTGGTGGCCTCGATCCCGAAGATGTTGAGGATGGCAACCAGCACTACCGCCAGCAGCGCCCAGCGGATCATGCTGGCGGCGAAATTGCCCAGCGTCGGGTCGATCTGCGGTGTCTTGTTGATGCGGTTGCGCACAGCGGCGCTGATCCAGCCGGTTGCGATCCAGCCGAGGATCAGCACCACCAGCGCCTTGACCCCTGCCACCAGCAGCGGCCACAGCGCGCCCGCCTGTTCGATAAGTTGTTCCATGTCCGCTGTCCCTAACGGTTTTTTCTGTGCGCCGGACTGTCGTGCAAGCAGAGCGCTGTGGCAATAGGGCGCAGCGGGGAAAGATCACGCGGCAGCGGCTCAACCCATTGGGGTGGGGCTGGACAAGATGCGGTGAACGATGCGTGCGCTGCCGCCTGTGGCCGGGCGGCAGGGTGGCCGGGCGCCCGCCTGCAGGTCAGGCGAGGTCGAACTCTTGCGCGTCCAGCTCTTCCTCGCCGGCCGGTTCCGGCTCTGCATAGTCGTCCAGGCTCAGCGCCGCCATCAGGTCCTGGCCGGAGAGGTCCTCAGTCCCTTCGAGCGCATCGTCATAGGCCGCCAGCAGCTCATCAGCGTCCTGGAAGCCGCCATCCGGCGCCTCGATGCGGAACAGCTCTTCCGGATTGCCGTCCTCGCCGGTGCCATAGAAGACCACGCCCTGCACCGCGGCCAGATCGCCGCCGACCTCATCGGACAGGAAAAAGCTGAGGTAGTTCTCGAACACCGGCTCGGTGCCTTCGGGCAGGGCCAGGTTGCCATAGGGGTTTGGGTCGGGCTCTTCGTCCAGAATGTAGGTGCCGCCCTGCGGGTCGCCGGACGCCGTGAACACCTCGCCGAAGAAGACCTTTTCAAAGGTGGGCTCTTCCGGGTCCTCCGGCTCTTCCGGTTCCTCGGGGTCGTCGCTGACACCCTTGATGGAGCCCGCGTCGGTGCTGGTGGAGGTGGCGCGGATGCCGAAAATGTCGATCTCGTCCAGGCTGCCGATGTCCAGGGAGACGGTCAGCGTGTCGCCGGTCTGCAGATAGGTTTCCTTGTCCTCGCCCTCCGGGCCAAGGCCGGGATCGCTGAGCGCTGTGGCCTCGTCCCACTGAACCTTCTCGCCATCAAGGCTGGCGCCGTTCATCTTCAGCGGCCCTTTTAAGGAGTCGCTGGAGCCGGAGAATTCATCGTCGCCGAAATAGATGGCGTTCACGTCCATGGCGCCTTCATCGACAGTGATATCGGCGTAAAACGCGCCGTTTTCCTCATAAACGGTGACGGTGTAGGCAAGGCCGTCCACCTCGTAGGTAAAGACTTTGGAGCTATCGGGCATCGGTGTGCTTTCAGTCATGACCGGAAAAAGCTGAACGGCCTTGCTCTGCCGGCCGGTGCTGTCCGGGCATGCCGCATTTCAAAAAATTGCCTTATTTTTAACAAAATTGGGGCGATCCAAAAACCGCTTGGCCGGGAACAAACCCTGCCGATTGTTGCTGCTGGGTGAACAGAGGGTGCCCCGCCTTCCGGCCTCAGGACAGCAGCATCCAAACCGCAACCCCGGCCAGAATGGCGCCGAACAGGACGTTCAGACTGCGGGCGCCGCCGGAGGTCCGGAACAGTTTTGCAAGGCTGCCGCCCGCCAGGGCCCAGACCGTGAAGGCCAGCAGGTTGTTGAGGGTGAACACGGTGGTGATCCACAGCACAGGCGCCGCGGTTCCCGGTGCATCCGGTTCCAGAAACTGCGAGAACATCAGGGCGATGATCACATACGCCTTGGGGTTCAGCACCAGCAGTGCGGCCCCGCTGGCAAAGCTGGCCGGCTGCGGCGCCTGCGCGTTCTTCAGCACCCCGGCCCGCAGCAGCTTCCAGGCCAGCCACAGAATATAGAGGGAGCCTGCCGTCTTCAGCACAGCAAAGAGCTGCGGCGCCCGGTCCAGCGCAGTGACGAAGCCACAGCCGATTGCTGCCGTCACAATCCAGGTCGCCAGGTGGTATCCCGCATTGGCGGGCACTGTTGCAGCGAATCCGAAGCGCGCGGCATTGGCTGCAAAGAACAGGTTGCCGGGGCCGGGGCTGTAGGCGAGCGGGAACAGGAACAGGATCAGGGCAGCGGTTGTCTGGAGCATCTGGAAAACCTCTTGGTGCGGTTCCAGAAATGGCTTTTCTGCCGGCCGGGTCGATCCGGTTCTTGCGCAAAGGCAGGTAGTCATTAAGCGCACGCCGGTGCGGCGGGGCTCTGTTGTTCTTTCTACTATCCGCTTGTGCAAGGCCGGCGGTCTCTTTGCCAGTCTTAGGCACATCGGCCGCGGCTACAGATAAACCTTTCCGGCAAACTCATTTGCAACCACGCCGCGAATGAATTCCGCCAGTTTGAGGAAGCTTGCCGGCGTGCCGCTCGACTGCCGCCAGGCCAGACCGGCCTGCCGGTACAGCCCGGGTTTCATCTGCGTGATGGCGACGTCGCCCTCCCCGGGTTTGACCTCGGAGCCGGCGTAGAGCGCGGGCAGCAGTGTCATGCCCATTCCAAGCGATACCATCTGGCGCAGCGCATCCAGGCTGGTGCCCTCGAAATCGTCGCGCAGGCGGGCCCCGGAGGCAGCACAAAGCTCGGAAACCTGACGGCTGAGCATGTAGGACGAATTCAGGCTAATCAGGTTTTCGCCAGCCAAATCCGTCTTCTTGACATGGTCCCGGCCTGCCAGAGCGTGTTCCCGGGGCACTGCAAGGTGCAGCGGCTCCCGGAACAGAAACTTGTGGCAAATGTCGTCCCGGGCGATGGGCAGCTGGGTCAGAACAAGGTCATGTTTGCCGGCCAGCAGGTCCTCGATCATGTCGCGCGGCGTTCCGTCCCGAATGACAAGTTTCAGGTCCGGATATGCCGTGTGCAGCTGCCTGAGGACTCGGGGCAGCAGGTACGGGCCGATCGTCGGGGAAGAGCCGAGGCGCAGGGTGCCTGTGAGGCTGTTTTCAGACGGGCCGCTGATCCGCTGGAGCTTTTCGACATCCTGCAGGATCTTTTCGGCCTGCGCTGCAACCTCCCGGCCTTCGGGTGTCAGGATCAGGCCGCTGCGCCGTCTTTCTGCCAGGCGGGTGCCAAGGGCCTCTTCCAGCGCGTTTATCTGCAGGCTGAGAGAGGGCTGGCTGATGCCAAGCTGGCGGGCAGCATTGCGGTACTGCAGTGATTTGCTGAGCACGCTGAAGTAGCGGAGCTGGCGCAAGGTTACGGCGGCCAAAGGATCCTCTCTGTGTCGCTGCATAGGAAAAACCTATCTTTCTTTAGAATAAGATTGGCTTCTTCGGAGGACAATGCCTGCCTATCTGAAAAGCGGGCCAAGGATGCATCGAGGATGCAGACAGGCCAAGGAATCAGAAAAGGAGGCAACTCATGAAAGACAGTCCCCGGGTCAAGACGTTCTCTCTGCAAGTGCGGCTGGCGCAGCTGCGATTGAAGCATCAGGACGTAAAGGCGAAAATCGCGGCGGAGCTGAAGCGGCCTGCACCGTGCAGCCTGATCCTGCGCGGGCTGAAACTGCGGCGTCTGCAGCTCAAGGATGAGATGGCGCGCTGCATGGCGTTGCTGCAGAAACACGGGCTGGCTCGTCTGTCACCGCAGCGCTCCGTTTCAGGAGAGCCCGCATGATCTTGCATTCTGATCTGCGGCATCCGGGAAGGCGATTCATGCACAGCGCTGACCTTGACGACATGCGTGCGGCCATTCTCGATGACGAGGAGGATGATGACGGCCCGGACGGAGGCAGCCCGCATGTTTGTGCCCAAGGGCGCCGCCGGACGGTTCTGGTTGCCGAAATCGGGTCCAGCCGGACCTAAGGACCGCAAAGCAAGGCCGCAAAGTCCAGCAGGGGAACCAGAAAAGAAGAAGCCCCGCCGAAAGGCGGGGCTTCAGTGTTTCCGGAAGGCAGCAGTTTTACTGCTTGAGCGCCTGCTCCGGTGCCAGCACGTCGAGGCCCAGGGCCTCGCCGACGGCGGCGTAGGTCAGCTTGCCGGCGTGCACGTTCAGGCCGTTCAGCAGGTGGCGGTCATCCGCGCAGGCCTGGCGCCAGCCCTTGTTGGCCAGGTTCAGCATGAAGGGCAGGGTGGCGTTGCCCAGAGCCTGGGTCGAGGTGCGTGCCACAGCGCCCGGCATGTTGGCCACGCAGTAGTGCATGATGCCGTCGACCTCATAGATCGGGTCGGCGTGGGTGGTTGCCTTGGAGGTCTCGAAGCAGCCGCCCTGGTCGATCGCAACGTCCACCAGCACCGCGCCCGGCTTCATTTCGGACAGCTGTGCGCGGGACACCAGTTTCGGGGCTGCCGCACCGGGGACCAGAACCGCGCCGATCACCATGTCGGCGTCGCGCACCAGTTCGGCGGTGGCGCCGGCGGTGGAGTACTGGTTCTTGAAGGTGCGGCCGAAAACGTCGTCCAGGTATTTCAGGCGGGTCAGCGAACGGTCGAGGATGGTGACATCCGCGCCCATGCCGGCTGCGATTTTGGCTGCATGGGTGCCGACGACACCGCCGCCGATCACCACCACCTTGGCCGGGGCCACGCCGGGGACGCCGCCCATCAGCACGCCGCGGCCGCCGTTGGCCTTCTGCAAGGTGTAGGAGCCAACCTGCGGTGCCAGGCGGCCGGCCACTTCCGACATCGGCGCCAGCAGCGGCAGGCCGCCGCGGTCGTCGGTAACGGTTTCATAGGCGATGGCGGTGCAGCCGCTTTCCAGCAGGTCGTGGGTCTGTGCCGGATCGGGTGCCAGGTGCAGGTAGGTGAACAGCAGCTGGCCTTCGCGCAGCATCTTGCGTTCAACCGCCTGCGGTTCCTTCACCTTGACGATCATATCGGCGGTGGCAAAGATTTCCTCGGCGGTGTCCAGGATCGCGGCACCGGCGGAGACATAATCCTCGTCGGTGAAGCCGGCGCCGAGGCCCGCGCCTTGCTGGATGACGACCTCGTGGCCGCGCAGGACGGCCTCGCGGGCCGCGTCCGGGGTCATGCCGACGCGGAATTCCTGCGGTTTGATTTCGGTGGGGCAGCCGATTTTCATGTGAGTATCTCCTCAAACTCTCTGCGGTCATATTGCCGCAGGCAGCGCAAAATGTGCTGCTTATTTGGGCAGAATAAAAACATGCGTTTCGAAGAATCTTCGCGTAATATGGCGAAACACAGCAAGGATCTTCGCAAAATGTCGCTGGACGAAACAGATCGTCGCATTCTCTCGGTGCTTCAAAAGCAGGGGCGCATCTCCAACGCGGACCTGTCGGAGCGGGTGAACCTGTCGGCCTCGGCCTGCCACCGCAGGGTGCAGCGGCTGGAGGCGGAGGGCTATATCCGCGACTATGTTGCGCTTCTGGATGCGCGCAAGATGAACGTGCCGTCGACGGTGTTTGTCGAGATCACCCTGCAGGGCCAGGCGGATGAGGTGCTGGACGCCTTCGAGAAGGCGGTGGCGCGGATCCCGGACGTGCTGGAGTGCCACCTGATGGCGGGAACCGCGGACTATATCCTCAAGGTGGTGGCGGAGAACACCGAGGATTTCGCCCGCATCCACCGCCAGCATCTGGCGCGGCTGCCGGGGGTGGCGCAGATGCAGTCGAGCTTTGCCCTGCGGACGGTGTTCAAGACCACGGCGCTGCCGGTCTGAGGCGGGATTTCGGGTGGTGGCACGCGTGCACCCCCTGTGCACCACCCGTGCACCAGGCGGTGCCGGGTGTCAGGCCGGGCCGGGGTAGGTGAACAGCAGGAGGTGGGTGAGGTTGAACGCGAAATGCATCATCACCGGCACCCAGAACCGGCCCGCGCCCCAGTAGCCCAGCCCGCAGGCGAGCCCCAGTAACGTTGCGAATGCGGCCACCGCAGGCCCCGCGCCAAGATGGGCGAGGCCGAACAGCAGGCTGGCGGCGGCGATGCCCGCGGCAGGCCCGAAGCGGCGGCAAAGGCCCTGCTGCAGGTAGCCGCGGAAGAAGGCTTCCTCTGCCAGGCAGGTGAGCAGCAGGTTTGAGGCCATCCACAGGAGGGTCCACTCGGGCAGGCCGGGGTCCAGTCGCAGCGCGCCCGTCAGCAGGGCCAGCGGCAGCAACGCGGCGAGCAGCAGCAGGCCAGCGGCCAAGACGGGGCGCCCCGTCGGATCATTGCGCTGCAGCAGGGCGGGCCAGGCCAGCAGCAGTGCGAAAAACACTAGCGGCTTATCCAGGTTCAGATGCAGCGAGTAGGGGGCGCTGGCGGGAGTGGCCCGGACCTGGTCGAGGACAGACAGGTTCTGCACCCCCGGCAGCAGATGCGCGCCAAGCGCCAGCGACCACAGCACCAGCACGGCGTGGCCGATCAGCCCGGCGGGCCCGCGGGTGCGGGGGAGGAAGGCGGCAAACAGCAGGCCCGTGGCCAGGGCCATCAGCGCCAGCGGCGTCAGATGCCCGAGCGCAACCGCGGCCCCGGCAAAGACCGCAAGCAGGGCAAAGGCCAGCCCGCGCCGCCCGGCCCAGCCCGCAGTAAGCGCCGCCATCAGGATCAGCCAGGGCCAGGTCTGGGGCAGGGAGGTCAGAACAAAGCTCATGGCTGCACATAATCCGCTCATCCGCCTGGTTTCCAGCGGGTTGTGCAGGCGGCCCGCGGCTTTTGCGCTTGAACCCGGCCGGGAATTCCGCTTGCCTTGGAGAAGGATGCTGCCGCGAGGTCATCACGGGCCGGCGGTGCGGATGCAACCGCCAGCCGCCCGGCCCCCCGCGTGACATCACTCCGTCATATGACGCTGCTAGAAGGCGGCGTTTGCACCACCTGACAAGGAAGGAACCCGTCTGTGACCCGCGAATATGAGACCGCCTCTCTGGACTGGCTGGAAGCGGAACTGCAGGACACGCTGGACGAAGACATCGAGATCGAGTTTTCCGAGCCGATGCTGAGCCAGGAGATCCGCAAGATCTACCGCGAGCAGCACCCGGAGATGCTCGACCGGCAGGTCTATTTCCGCAACCTTTTGCGGCTGCAGGCGGAGCTGATCAAGGTGCAGGACTGGGTGCAGCACACCGGCGCCAAGGTCTGTATCCTGTTCGAGGGCCGCGATGCGGCGGGCAAGGGCGGGGTGATCAAGCGGATCACCCAGCGGCTGGACCCGCGGGTGGCGCGGGTGGTGGCGCTGCCGGCGCCGAACCGCCGCGAGCAGAGCCAGTGGTTCTTCCAGCGCTATGTGCCGCATCTGCCGGCAGGCGGCGAGATCGTGCTGTTCGACCGTTCCTGGTACAACCGCGCCGGCGTCGAGCGGGTGATGGGTTTTGCCAGCGACGACCAGGTGGAACAGTTCTTTCAGGACGTTCCGGAATTCGAGCGGATGCTGGTGCGGTCGGGCATCATCCTGCTGAAATACTGGTTCTCGATCACCGACGAGGAACAGCAGTTGCGGTTCATGATGCGCATCCACGACCCGATGAAGCAGTGGAAGCTGTCGCCGATGGACCTGGAAAGCCGGATCCGCTGGGAACAGTACACCAAGGCCAAGGAGGAGATGTTCAAGCGCACCAACATCCCCGAGGCGCCGTGGTACATCGTCGAGGGCAACGACAAGAAGCGCGAGCGGCTGAACTGCATCGAGCACCTGCTGACCAAGATCCCCTATGAAGAGGTGCCAGGCGAGAAGGTGGATTTGCCGGACCGCAAGTACAATCCGGACTATGAACGCCAGGTTCTGCCGGATGAGCTGTATGTGCCGAAGATTTACTGAGGGCTGATGCAAAAGCTGAAAGGGGCGCGCCGCGGCGCGCCCCCTTTGCTGTTTGCCCGGTGGGGATGTCAGAACAGGAAATCGCCTGACTGAAGCTGCTGCTCGGTGATGCCTGCCAGCAGCATGCTGTCGCCGTCGCCGTCGGTGATCAGCACCCCGTCAACGGTCTGGCGGGTATGGTTGCTCATCAGGTCGCTGTAGCTGCTGATGCCTGTGGCCGCGCCCAGATCGATGAACTCGCCGCTGGCATTCGGGTTGAAGTCGGTGACGGTATCGCTGCCGCTGCTGAAGACGAAGATATCACCGCCGTTCTTGCCGGTCAGCCTGTCGTTGCCGCTGCCGCCGTCCAAAGTGTCTTTACCATAGCCGCCAAACAGCTTGTCATTGCCGCTGCCGCCGTTCAGGTCGTCCGCGCCGCCGTTGCCGCGCAGGATGTCGTTGCCCGAACCGCCGTTCAGCCCGTCACTGCCGGCCTTGCCCAGCAGTTTGTCGCGGCCGTCATTGCCGCTGAGGCTGTCGCCGCCGCTGCTGCCGGTCAGGGTGTCGTTGCCGGCCAGACCGTCCAGGCTGCCTGCGCTGCTGAGGGTCAGGCTGTCATCGCCGGCGGTGGCGCCGCTGCCTGAGCCGCCGCCCGAACCGCCGGTGTCGAGCTGCAAGGGGGCGCTGGTCCTGGCGAAGTTCTGGGTCACCATCACCGCGTCCCAGCCGTTGAAGTTGCCCTGTTCGATGCCGATGCCGATCACCTCGACATTGGCGTTCAGGATGTTGGCGCGGTGGCCGGGGCTGTTCATCAGCGAATTGTGCAGGTCGATGACATCATCGGCCAGGCCGGGCGCGCCGCGCTCGCTTTGCCAGGCAATGTTTTCGGCCCAGGTCCAGCTGCCGGAAAAGACAAAGCCTGCGTCTTCCATGCGGTCGCCTGCGCTGGAGCCGCCTGCGCCGGTGTGGGAAAACACATCCTGCTGCAGCATCCATTCGCTGTGATCTTCGGAGGAATCGTTCAGCCGCAGCTCCAGCTGAACCGGGTTCAGCCCGCGCGAGGTGCGCTCTGCGTTGATCAGCTCGAGCATTTGCCGCTCGAGATCGCTTGCCTGTGACATCGTTTACTGCTCCGTGAGTGTTGCGCAGTCCGGTTACCGGAAACTGGCGGGGCCGGAAGCGCAGGGCCGGGAAAAGGCGGATTTACGGCAAAGCTCTGCCCGAAGTGCAGGGATGGGTACGCGGATTCCTGCGCGTTGCAGCTGTCTGGCGGCCTGGGGCCGGGGTCATGGCGGGCCGGGCGGAGGCCCGCCGCAAGGATCGGCAGCCGAATGGTGAGAGATTCGGCAGCGGCGCGGGCGGCAGGCTGGCGGGGCCGGCAGTTGGGAAAAGCGCCCGGACGCCGCCGGGGGGTGGCGGCGTCCGGAAGAAAGGGAAACCCGGGAGGCGAGCCTTGTTTGCAGGGACCAAGACCAGCGCCGGTAATCGGGGGGAAGCGCCGCCTGCCCAGGGTTTCAGGAAACCGGGTGTTCCAAGCCCGGCCGGCGGGGCAAGGGTTAGGGAAACGCAACCGGCCTGCCCAGCCGTGCTCACTTTATAGCAGAGGGGCGGCATGAAATACACCCTAAAGATGTAATTCGAATTAATTCGCTATCGTTGCCTGTGCGCCTTTGGGTGCAACCCGCCAGGCCAGGGCAGGGTTCGAAGCCAGCCGAACGGGGTGCCGAAAATGACAAACCCCCGGGCGGGGCCGCGGGGGTCGTCTGAACGTATGTTCCGGCGGATCGGGAAGACCTGCCTTAGTGCTGTCCAAAGCTGGAGAGCCAGGTGTGCTTACAGCAGACCTTCGCGCTGGGCTTTCTTGCGTGCCAGTTTACGGGCACGGCGGATCGCTTCAGCTTTCTCGCGCGCTTTTTTCTCGGACGGCTTTTCGAAATGTTGCTTGAGCTTCATTTCGCGGAAGACGCCTTCACGCTGCAGCTTTTTCTTCAGGGCACGGAGCGCCTGATCGACGTTGTTGTCGCGAACACTAACCTGCATGTGGTATTCACCACCTTTCTAAGTTTTGAGTTGCAAGGAAATTGCAGGAAGTGGCCGTATAGCAAAGCGCGTATATTTTGTCTAGTAGAGTGTCAGGACGCTGCCAGCGGGAGGCTGAGATGAGTGAAGACCACGATCACGCACAGGATGACATCAAGGAAAAGCTGCTGGATGCGGCATTGATGCATGTGCCGTTTGACGGCTGGTCAGAGGTGACCTTCCGCGCCGCCTGCCACGATGTCGGCGTGCCGGAGGTGCTGGCCCATGCGGTGTGCCCGCGCGGCGGCGTCGATCTGGCGCTGGCCTATCACGCGCGCGGCGATTCGCGGATGCTGGAGCGGCTGGAGAGCGAGGACCTGTCGGGGCTCAGGTTCCGCGACAAGGTGGCGGCAGCGGTGCGCTTCCGGCTGGAGGCGGTCGATGACAAGGAAGCGGTGCGCCGCGGCACCACGCTTTTGACCCTGCCGCAATACGCAGGCGACGGCGTCAAGGCGATCTGGAACACCTGCGATCTGATCTGGGAGGCGCTGGGGGACGGCTCGGATGATCTGAACTGGTACACCAAGCGCGCCTCGCTGGCCGGTGTCTATTCCGCCACCGTGCTCTACTGGCTGGGCGATGACAGCCTGGACCACCAGGCGACCTGGGATTTCCTCGACCGGCGCATCGACAATGTGATGGATTTCGAGAAGCTCAAAGCCGGGCTGCAGAAGAACCCGCTGCTGAAACCCCTGCTGGCCGGGCCGAACTGGCTGGCGGAGCAGATCAAGCCGCCGAAGGCGCGCGATGATCTGCCGGGGTCGCTGAACCCGCGGCGGTAAGACCGTATCAGCCGGGCGGACTTGCCGCCTGCCGCTGGATGCAAAACTTGCTTCACCGGCCCGCGGGTGCTGCTGTGGACAGATTGCCGCTGTCATTCCAGAATTGGTGCCAAGCTCCCTTTGCTTGGCATTCCAATCGGAAAGGAAGACCCATGGCGGATATATTTCAGTCGCTCGATCAGCTCGACAGTGAAAAACTGCAGATGGTCGTTGACCGTCTTGAGTACCGGGGAACCTATCCGGCGTTTGTCGCCATGCGCGAACGGTACTTTGACTCCTTGCCGCTGGAGCAGTGCCGTGAAGTGCTCGACATGGGGTGCGGAACCGGCGTAGTCACGCGGGCCTTGGCCGAAAGACTTACTGACGAGGCAAGTCTGACAGGGACCGACTTCTCCGCCGGGCTTATCGAGGTGGCCCGCCGCCTGGCAGCCGCAGAAGGCCTCGGCGGCCGGATCTCGTTCGAAGTTGCCGACAGTCACGGCACCAGGGAAAACCAGAACCAGTATGACCTCGTCGTGATGCATACACTACTCAGCCACGTCACCAGCCCTGCCCAGGTCTTGAAGGAGGCCGCCCGCGTGACCGCGCCCGGAGGCCATGTCGTGGTCTTTGATGGCGACTACGCATCAATCACATTCGGCGCCGGCGATCCGGACTTGAACGATGCAGCGCTGCAGGCTCTGTTGAAGACAGTTGTTGCCCACCCGCGTGCGATGCGCCAGTTCCCCGAACTGGTCCCCGTGGCGGGACTGGAACTGGTGGGTTTTCTGCCTGAGATTCTCGCCGAGGCAGGCAAGGCGGAGTTTTTCGAGAGCATGCTGGACAGCTACAGGCCCTCGATGGTGGCGGCGGGGCACATTGGCGAAGAGGACGCACGGCGGTGGTCGGAGACGCATCACGCTGCCTCTGAGGCGGGAACCTTTTTCGGATCCTGCAACTTCGTGTCCTATATCCTGCGCAAGCCCTGACAACGGGGAAACCGTCCTGCTGATACAGGGTCCCCGGACCGGGCTGTCCGCAAAGCGCCCCAACTGCGGCGCCTTTGCTGTTTGCGAGCATCGGGGCTGATGCTAGGCAAGAGGCAAGGATCAGGAGGAAATCAGCCGATGACAGAGATGATGCGCGCGGTGGAGATCACCAAACCCGGCGGGCCGGAGGTGCTGCAGCTGTGTGAGCGCCCGGTGCCGCAGGCGGGCCATGGCGAGGTGGTGATCAAGGTGGCCTATGCCGGTGTGAACCGCCCCGATGCGCTGCAGCGCGCAGGTGCTTATGATCCGCCCAAGGGCGCCAGCGACCTGCCGGGGCTGGAGGCCTCGGGCGAGGTTGTGGCGGTGGGCGCAGGCGTCAGCGGCATCGCGGCGGGCGATCAGGTCTGCGCGCTGCTGCCCGGCGGCGGCTATGCGGAGTACGTGGCAACACCCGCGGCGCATTGCCTGCCGGTGCCTGCAGGGCTGGACCTGAAACAGGCGGCCTGCCTGCCGGAAACCTTCTTTACCGTCTGGTCCAACGTTTTCAACCGCGGCGGGCTGAAAGCCGGGGAGCGGTTCCTGGTGCATGGCGGCTCGTCCGGCATCGGCACCACCGCGATCCAGCTGGCCAGGGCGTTCGGTGCGCGGGTGTTTGCCACCGCGGGGTCGGATGAGAAATGCCAGGCCTGCCTGGATCTGGGCGCGGAGCGGGCGATCAACTACCGCGACGAGGATTTCGTCAAAGTGCTGCGGGACGAGGGCGGCGCCGATCTGGTGCTGGACATGGTTGGCGGCGACTACATCCCGCGCAACGTCAAGGCGATGGCCGAAGACGGGCGGCTGGTGCAGATCGCCTTTCTGCAGGGGCCGAAGGTGGAGCTGAACTTTGCCCTGATGATGGTCAAGCGGCTGACCCTGACCGGTTCCACCCTGCGTCCGCAAAGCGATCTGGCCAAGGCGCAGATCGCTCAGGACCTGCGCGAGGCGGTCTGGCCGCTGATCGAGGCGGGCAAGGTGGCGCCGGTAATGGACAGCGAGTTCGCGCTGGAGGAAGCGGCAGCGGCCCACGCCCGGATGGAAAGCTCCGGCCATATCGGCAAGATCGTTCTGAAGGTCGGCTGATCTTCAGGGATGGCGTTCTGAAGAGGGCCGGCCTTGGTGCCGGCCCTTTTTTCGTGCTGGGCTGCGGCGGCTTTAATCCACTGCGCGCCGGTACAGGTGCCAGGTCGCGTGCCCCAGCACCGGAACGACGATGATCAGCCCGGCCAAGAAGGGGATCGATCCGACGGCTATCGAGGCACCGACAATCACGCCCCAGGTCATGCAGACCAACGGGTTCTTGCGCAGCACCTTGATCGAGGTTGCCACCGCCACCGGCAGGCCCACATGGCGGTCCATCAGCAGCGGGAAGGACACCAGGCTCATCGCCAGAGCGGCAAAGGCAAAGACCGCGCCGACTGCGCTGCCGGCGATGGCCATGATCCAGCCCTCGCGGGTGGTTAGAACAGCGGCGGCGAAGCTGGCGATCGATTCCGGCGGCTCCGGCCCCAGGGTGCGGCTGTAGATCATGTCGGCTGCCACCAGCCAGATGATGAACAGCGCCGCCAGATACAGGCCGAGCACCAGAATGGCGCCGAATGCAGGTGAGCGGATGACGCCAAAGGCGTCCATCCAGCGCGGTTCGAAACCGGCTTCGCGGCGCGACGACATCTCGTAAAGCCCGACCGCGGCCACCGGCCCCAGAATTGCAAAGCCCATGATCATCGGCACGATCAGGGGCAGGAGGTTCATCGACAGACTCATCACGATCAGGGCAATGCCGATGATCGGGTAAAACAGCACCAGGAACATGGCGTCGCTGCGGCAGGCGGCAAAATCCTCCAGCCCTGCGGCCAGCGAGTGGATGATGTCGTCCATGGTCAGCTTGCGCGCCTTGGGCATCGACTTAACGCCGTCGCTGCCCATTTCGCCCACGGTTTCGCTGATATGATGCCCGGTGGTCTCTGCACCCTGCAGAAGCCAGCTGAGCGGGTTACCGATTGTTTTTGCCATGCGCTTCCTCCTTCTCGCTGACCAAAACGGAAGTGCCGTTCAGGCAGGGCCGGGCGCGGCACGTGGACTTATTGTAGCACGAAACGCGGCAAAGTCCGCTTCACAGGCCATTTACCGCCGTGAAACCGGAGAGGGCGCTTTGCAACGGCCGCTGGCGGGGCCGGAAAGCGGAGATGGCAGGGAAGTTTGCGCATGGGGTCAGGCGTGTGGAAATGCGGGCTGTTTCGGGCATGCGCATCAACTGCGTGGAAAGGCCGGAGGTTTCCGGCCGGGCGGAGGTTTCCGGCCTAGTTCATCCCTCTCAGGCGGGCGAGAACCTCATCAACGGCGTCCACTTCCGTTTGGCAAAGCAGGTTCGTGACCTGTGTGTGGCGGCCCCCGACAAACGTCTGGACATAGTGGCCGCGCCAATCGGTTCCAGAGCATTTTTTCAGGAATAGCTGGTCGTTGCCGCTGTAGTTGATGTGATGGCGGGCAAAGGAAAACTCGCGGTAGTTTGACCTGAACTCCGCCACGTCTGTGAAGGGCGAGAAGCCTTTGAAACCCTGAGCCAGAAAAGGATCCTCGAAATAGACAGACTCGCGGTTTTCCTCCCGGAAGAAGACCTCCAGGCGGCCGGAGTGATCAAGCACGTATTCAAAGATCAAGGAAGCCTCAGCTGGAAAACTGCTGCTGTACCCGTTCTCCATGCCGGATTGGGACCCGTCCGAGGCGACATAGTGGCTGCCATCTGCAAGACAGGCAATGCGGCCTGCGATCAGGCCGTCCTGCGCAGAAGATGGAGCCGCAGCAACTGACAACAGAAGGGAAACGAGAACCCTCATCTTAGTTTCTCCTGCGCATACCTTATCAAATTTGCGCTGGAATGTCATTTGGGCCGCAGGGGCGTCCTGCAGGCTCAGCGGATTGGCGCAAAGTGCGCGTTCTTCAGCGTGCAGTCCCTGATCGCGTCCCGGCCGCAGGGCACCGGCTCCAGCGCTTTGGACAGGCAGATGCGCGCCTCCTGGATGGCGCCCTTCCGGCAGGTGATGGTGAGGCTGTCGGGCGTGAGTGCCGGGTTGTCCTCGAGAAAGGCCGCCTCTACCACCGCCGCGGGCAGGGTGACAGGTTTGTCCAGCTTGCGGAACACCGCGGGGCGGGTGACGCGGCCATAAGCCTCGCGCATCAGGGTGTAATAGGCCTGCGCGCTGAGGCCGGAGCAGGTGCCGTGTTTCTTCCACTGGTGCCAGGCGAGGCCTGGGCTGCCCATGATGTCTGCCATCCCGCGGCTCATGGCGCGGCTCGGCGGCGCCTCGGCGCTGCGGCAGTAGCTGGGCCAGCCGCGGTGGTACTGCGGCCAAAGCCCGTGCAGCGTCCAGCCATGGTCATGGCGGGCATCGCACTGGTCGGCGCCCCGGGCGTCGCCCTCCTGCGCGCACCAGTTCGGCGACCAGCTGAGCGACAGCACGTAATAGTCGAAGTCGCCGGCCTGTTCGCCGTCCGCTGCGGCAAACGCGGCCCAACCGGCCAGAACGGCGGCAAACCCCAGCAATAACTTGCGCATTGGCCTCTTTCCTTATGCAATGAAGCCGACTATATAGGTCGGAAGTTCCCCGACAACGGAAACCTGCCCCGGATCGCCGGGGGCGCCATTTCAGGCGGCGGGAGAGATGTATCCGGGGACCAGAGGTGTTTTAAGGAGATGAGCACATGGCAAAACCGTTGATGGCCAAGGCAACCGCCGTGTGGCTGGTGGACAATACCACGATCAGCTTCAAGCAGATCGCCGATTTCGTGGGCATGCACGAGCTGGAGATCCAGGGCATTGCCGACGGCGAAGTGGCGGTGGGCGTCAAGGGCTTTGACCCGGTGGCCAACAACCAGCTCACCCAGGACGAGATCGACAAGGCGCAGGCCAATCCGCTGCACAAGCTGAAGCTCAAGTTCAACCCGGCCGCGGCCGGCGAGGAAAAGCGCCGCGGCCCGCGCTACACCCCGCTGTCCAAGCGCCAGGACCGCCCCAACTCGATTCTGTGGCTGGTTAAATTCCACCCGGAACTGTCGGACGGCCAGATCGCCAAGCTGGTGGGCACCACCAAGCCGACCATCCAGTCGATCCGCGAGCGCACCCACTGGAACATCGCCAACATGCAGCCGATCGACCCGGTGGCGCTGGGCTTGTGCAAACAGTCCGAGCTGGATGCGGCAGTCCAGAAGGCGGCAGCCAAGAAAGCAGCCGAAGGCGGCGTGATGAGCGACGACGAGCGCCGCAAGCTGGTCTCCACCGAGCAGTCGCTGGAGATGGAAGCCGAGCCGAAGATCCCGACCGCCATCGAAGGCCTGGAAACCTTCACCCTGGGCGGCGGCTCCAGCGCGGAAGACGAGAAGAAGGAAGACGACATCCTGGATGCCGACAGCTTCTTCAACCTTCCTGCCGGCAGCGATGACGACGAGGACGAAGAGGACAACCGGTACTGATCCGGGCCTGCCGGCCGGGCCGGCAAGCGCTAAATCATTAAAAAGCCGCAAATCCGATGCTCCGGATTTGCGGCTTTTTCTGTTAGAATTGAGTCCCAACCTTACAAGATGTTGACTGCGCGCCGGTTATTCGCGCAGCATGATGTTGCGGTGCAGCCGTGTTCCTGGCTGCCCGCAGGTTCGAGCACGCGGAAAGCGCCCCCTGCCAGAAGGGGCTGGGCCGCGCTGCGACGGGGACGCAAAAGTTACTGAGTATTGCCAGCGGTCCTGCCTGGGAAGCCGGTCCGCGCAGGGATGGCAGGAGTATTGGTTATGGACGCATCGGGGGCGGCGGCGCTTGGCGAAAGCGGCCGCTTGGATCTGGGAGAGCTAGCAGCCTTGAACGGCCGGCAATTCTGTCAGGCATTTGTGGATCAGCTGGCACGGGGCTTCGGCGCCGATCTTGTCACTGTGGGCGAGCTTCAGCCCGGCGGGGGCGGCAGCATCCGGGTGCTCGCCAGCTGGTTCGACGGGCTGCAGCTGGGGGACTTCGAATACGACATGCGCGCGACGCCGTGCCACGATGTGGTGCAGAGCGGTGGCCCGCAGGTATTCCTGCGGCAGGTGCAGGAGCGCTATCCCGAAAACGGGATGTTTGCCGAGGAAGGCATTCAGGCCTTTGCCGGACTGGCCCTGAAGAACGCTGCGGGCCGCACTGCCGGCCTGGTGCAGGCGGCCTGGCGCCGCGAAATCGGCACCGGGCGGGCGGCGGAGATCACCGCCCTGATGCAGCAGTTCGCCCCGCGGCTGGGGGCGGAAATTGCCGGGCTGCAGACGCGGGCCGCGCTGGCGGCGCTGGCCAGGGGGCCGGGCAGCACATCGCCGCGCGCGGCCTTCCGCCAGCTGGCGGCGCAGCTGCAGGGCGCACTGGGTGTGCGCACGGCCTTCATCGCCGAAAACACCGCGCACAGCGCGGACCGATTCCAGGTGCTGGCCTGCTGCACGGACGGGCAAGCGGAGGCGGCGATGGAGGACAGCCTTGTGGGTTACGCGGGCCGCCCTTGCGCCTTTCTGAAGGAGGGCGAGCGGTTCCTGGTGCCGGAGGGGCTGCAGCAGGCGTTCCCGGCGCAGGCGCAGTTCCGCGAGCAGGGCCTGCAGTCCTACCTCGGGGTGCCGCTGCGGGATGCCGAGGGGCAGATGATTGGCCATTTTGCGCTGCTGCACAGCCGGGAAATCCGCCTGGAGCCAAGTGAAAACAGCCTGGTGGAAGTGTTTGCCGCGCGGATTGCGCTGGAGCTGTGCCGCCGCCGGGCGGAGCGGCGGCGGCGCCAGGCAGAGCAAGCGCTGCTGCTGCGGCACAAGAGCGAAAGCCTGGGGCTGCTGGCGGGCACCATTGCGCATGAGTTCAATAATCTGCTGGCCTCGATGCAGGGCCGCAGCGAGCTGGCGCTGGCGCATCTGGGGGCGGCGCATCCGGCGCAGGCCCATGTCGCGGCGGTGGAGGAGGGGCTGCAGGCCTCGGCCCGGCTGATGCGGCAGCTGCTGGGCTATGCCAGGGGCGGCGGCAATCCGCAGCCGGAGACATGCGACCTGAACTGCATCGTGCGCGATGCGCTGGCGCTGGTGCCGGTGGAGTGCCGGCTGGGCAAGGCGGTGGTGCTGGACCTGGCGGAGGGGGAACTGACGGCGCAGATGGATCCGGCGCAGGCGGGCCGGCTGCTGATGCAGGCGGTGCTGAATGCGGTGGAGGCGATCGGCCCGGGCGCGGGCACTGTCACGGTCGCCACCCGGCGCATCAGCCTGTCCGCAGCGGAACGCCGCCGCCTGTTGAAGGGGCGCAGAATGGCCCCAGGCCCCTGCCTGCTGCTGGAGGTGCGCGACACCGGCCACGGCATGGGCCGCGACACCCTGGCCCGCATGTTCGACCCCTTCTTCACCACCAAGCCCGGCGGCCGCGGCCTGGGGCTGGCGGTGGCGCTGGGGATCATCAGCCGTCACCGCGGCGGGCTGGCGGTAGACAGCCGCGAAGGCGGCGGCAGCACCTTCCGTTTCTACTTTCCGGCCTGCACTGCTGCGGCGGCGCCTGCCCCCCGGGCAGCGGCTGCGGCGGCGGCGCCGCGCCGGGAGCAGCGGCGGCGGATCCTGGTGGTCGATGATGAGGACACCGTGCGCCGGGCCGTCGCTGGCCTGCTGCAGCTGCGCGGCTGCGAAGTGGCGCAGGCGGACGGCTATGACGCGGCGCTGGCGCTGCTGCAGGCGCAGGGGCCGTTTGACGGCGCAGTGATCGACATGAGCATGCCGGGCCGCGGCGGCTGGGAGACGCTGGCGCGGCTCCTGGATATGCAGCCCGGCCTGAACGCGGTGATGATGAGCGGCTTTGCCTTCAGCGCCGCGGAGGCCGGTTTCCCGGAGTTGGAGGGCGTGCAGGTGCTGGACAAGCCCTTCACCCGCGAAAAACTCTACAAGGCGCTTTTCCGCTAGCGGCCTGCCGCCGGGCGGCGGCGCCTATCCGGCGGGCGCCTGTTCCAGCAGCCAGGCCCGGACCCGCTCGATCCGGCTGGTGCCTGCCTTGGCCTGCGGGGTCAGCAGGTAATAGGCGCTGGCGGGGGTGCAGCGGTGCGGGTGGGCCAGGGCCAGCGTGCCATCCGCCAGTTCGCGCTTGACCAGCAGTTCCGGCAGGATGGCGACCCCGTGGCCGTATTTCACCGCGTCGATCAGCATCTCGAACTGGCTGAACAGCGGCCCGGTGGGGCGGGCGGGCAGCGCCTGTTCCTGATCCTCGAACCAGATCTGCCAGCTGAGCGGGCGGGTGGTGTGCTGCAGCGCCGGATGCTCCAGCAGCCGGGCGGCGTCCTGCAGCGGGGCTTCCAGCAGGCCGGGCGCCGCCACCGCCACCAGGGTTTCCGGCATCAAGAGGTCGGCGCGGAAGCCGGGCCAGGGCGGATCGCCCTGCACGATGGCCAGATCCACCAGGCTGGCATCAACCTGCGCATTGTCCAGATAGGTGATGGTGTTCACCGTCAGCCGCGGCTGGTCCTGCGCCAGCCGCGCCAGTTGCGGCATCAGCCAGCGGCTGCCCAGGGTCGGATAGGTGCCGATGTTGAGCGCGCCGTAAGGATTGTCGCGGGTGCGCAGCCGGTAAAACGTGGCCTCCAGCGCCTCCAACTGCGGCGCAAGCTCCTGCAGCAGCATCCCGCCTGCGCCTGTCAGCTGCACCCGCTGGCGTTCGCGCTTGAACAGGGTCTGGCCGGTCTGCGCCTCCAGCCCCTGGATCTGGCGGCTGAAGGCGCTTTGCGACAGGTTCATCGCACGGGCGCCTGCGGCAAAGCTGCCGGAGCGGGCGGCGGCCTCGAAACACAGGAGGGCGGAGATGGGCGGGATCTTGCGGCGCATGTGGATACCCTGCCAGGTGTTGCAATTTTTGCAACATGCATTGCGAAAGCCTGGCTTTATTTTGGGAAAATGGCCTGCGACCATGGCGCCGAATGCATCACCACTCACGATCAGCACGAAAATTTGGGAGCGCGCGGCATGACATTTGTTCCGCAGATCAACGACGCCGATGCCGGGTCCGTGGCCCAGGCCATGCAAACCATGCCAGATTCCGCCTCAGTGGCGGAGTTTGTGCCCGGACCGGGCATCCAGCGGCTGGAGCTGAAGTTTGACGTCCGGCTGCTGCAGGAGGCGCTGGCGGAGTGCCTGCGCCGCGAGGAGTTCATGGGCGGCATGCAGGACCAGGGATTTGCCGCGCTGCCGCTGACCCAGCGCCCGGGGCAGACCGAGTGGACCGCCAACGACCTGTCGGGCCGCTACTGGCTGCGCGCCGACGACCGCTATGTCGAGGAGCCGCGCGAGGATCTGGTGCCGGAGGTGGAGTTCTGCGAGTTCAATCCGAAGTTTGCGGGCACCTATTTCGAGCATGTGCATGCCGAGTTGGCGAAACGCTTTCCGATCGGGCGCACGCGGGTGCTGTCCAAGGGCCTTTATAACTGCAACTCCTGGCACCGCGACCCGGAGCCGCGGCTGCATATCCCGGTGGTCACCAACCCCGGTTCCCTGTTTATCGTCAATCATCATGTCACCCACTTGCCAGCGGACGGCTCGGTCTATTTCACTGACACCCGCGGCTACCACACCGCATTGAACGGAGGCGAAACCCGCCGCGTCCACATCGTGGCGGCGCTGGCTTATGAGCAGGTGACGGAATGAGCCAATACACAGGGCTGGCGGGCGCAGGGGGCGATGGACCCCTTTGCGATCTGCGCAGCGATACGGTGACGCGGCCCGATGCGGGCATGCTGCAGGCGATGGCTGCAGCAGAGCTGGGCGATGACGTCTTTGGCGAGGACCCTTCGGTCAACCGGCTGGAGGCTGTGCTGGCCGAGCGTCTGGGCAAGGAGGCCTGCCTTTTCCTCCCCACAGGCACGATGAGCAATTTCACCGCCCTGCTGGCGCATTGCCAGCGCGGCGAGGAGGTGATCTGCGGCCGCGGTTATCACGTTTACGCCTATGAGGCCGCGGGAGCGTCGGTGCTGGGCGGCATTGCGCTGTGCCCGGTGCCGGTGCGCGCGGACGGGGCGCTGGACCCGGCAGAGATCCGGGCTGCGGTGAAAGAGGATGACCCGCACTTGCCGATCAGCCGCCTGCTGTCGCTGGAAAACACCCATAACGGGCTCGCTGTGCCGCTGGCGGATATGGCCGCGGCGGCAGAGGCCGGGCGGGCCGCAGGGCTGTCCGTGCATCTGGACGGGGCGCGGTTCTTCAATGCGGTCACCGCGCTGGGGTGTTCGGAAACAGATCTGGCCGGGCTGGCCGATACGGTCTCGGTCTGCCTGTCCAAGGGGCTGGGCACGCCTGCGGGTTCGGTTCTGGCCGGGCCTGCGGATCTGATTGCCAAGGCGCGGCGCTGGCGCAAGATGCTGGGCGGCGGCATGCGGCAGGCGGGGGTGCTGGCTGCCGCCGGGCTTTATGCGCTGGAGCACAACGCGGGGCGGCTGGCAGAGGATCACGCGCGTGCGGTGGAATTGGCTGATGTGTTGCGGGGCTTGGGCGCGGGCGAGGTCGTGCAGGCCACCAATATGGTGTTCTTCACGCCCGCTGACGGGCGCAATGATGATCTGCGGGCGCATCTGGCGGCAGAGGGCGTGGCAATCGGCGGCAGCAGCTCCGGCGCCATCCGCATGGTGCTGCACAAGGGTGTGGAGGATGCTGCGCTGGCGCGGGTGGTACTGGGGCTGAAAAGCTTTTACGCCTGAAGAACGCAGGAACCGCTGCGACACTAGGGCCGCGCCGTCAGATTTCCTTGCGTGCGTTGAGTGCTGCGGAAATGGTGCCGTCGTCCAGGTAATCCAGCTCGCCGCCGATCGGCACGCCCTGGGCGAGGGAGGTCAGTTTCACCTGCCCTTGCAGCTGGTCGGCGATGTAGTGGGCGGTGGTCTGGCCGTCGATGGTGGCATTGAGGGCCAGGATCACCTCGCGGACGCCCTCGGTCGCCACCCGGTCGATCAGCCGCGGGATGCGCAGATCCTCCGGCCCCACTGCATCCAGCGCCGAGAGCGTGCCGCCGAGCACATGGTAGCGGCCCTTGAACACGCCCGAGCGTTCCATCGCCCAGAGGTCAGCCACATCCTCGACCACGCACAGCTCGCCGTTGCCGCGCACCTCGTCGGTGCAGATCGGGCAGATCTCGCTGGTTCCGACATTGCCGCAGTTGAGGCACTCGCGGGCGGTCGCGGCCACCTCGCTCATCACGTCGGCCAAGGGCGTCAGCAGCAGCGCCCGCTTGCGGATCAGGTGCAGCACCGCGCGCCGGGCCGAGCGCGGCCCCAGCCCCGGCAGCTTGGCCATCAGGGCAATCAGGTCTTCGATGTTGGTGGTGGAGTTCTTGATCATGCCGCGGGCCTTAAGGTTCCTTGCCATATAGGCCACCCGGGGCCGCGGAGCGCAAGGGCCGCGCGGTAAAATGTTCGGGGTTTGTTTTTCTGGCGCCCCGGGGGTATGCCTTGCCTGAAAATGCGGAGGGTTCGGGATGGGCGGCGAGATAGCGCGGGAAGCAGGAATTTCTCCCCAGTTGCGTTTTGGCCGGCTGACGGAGGTTACGCCGCAGGAAATTGCCCGCCACATGTCAGACCCGCGTATGGCGGAGCATATGCCCTTGCTGACAGGGCAGTGGGATGAGGCTGCCGCCAGGGAGTTTGTTGCGGCCAAGGAGGCCTGCTGGCAGCGCGACGGGCTGGGCCATTGGGCTTTCTTGCGCGGTGATGCTTACCTTGGCTGGGGCGGCTTCCAGAAAGAGGGGGATGAGTGGGATTTCGGGCTGGTGCTGCGCCCGGACTGCTTCGGCCTTGGCCCCGCCATCGCCCGCAAGGCGCTGGAATTTGCCCGCACGGACGCGCGTATCCCCTATGTCACCTTCCTGCTGCCGCCGACACGGCAGCATCTGCGGCCGCTGATGCGGCTTGGGGCGGTGCAGACCGGGGAGGTGCAATACGAAGGGCAGCGCTTTTTGAAGTTCCGGCTGGAGACGGGCTGAGGCGGGCAAAAGAAAAGGCGGCTCCTGACGGGCCGCCTTTTGCAGGGGAATTTCGTGCAGCTCAGAACGGCAGCTTGATGTCCTTGGGCAGGCCCATGCTTTCGGTCAGCTTGGCCATTTCTTCCTGCGCCTTTTCCGCCGCCTTGGCCTGGGCGTCCTTGATTGCGGCCAGGATCAAGTCCTCGACCACTTCCTTGTCGTCGCCGTTGAAGATCGACGGGTCGATGTCCAGCGCCTTGAGGTCGCCCTTGGCGGACGCGGTTGCCTTGACCAGGCCCGCGCCGGCCTCGCCGGTCACCATGACGTTGTGCAGGTCTTCCTGCATCTGCGCCATCTTGGTTTGCAGTTCCTGTGCCGATTTCATCATCTTGGCCATGTCGCCAAGACCGCCGAGGCCTTTGAGCATGTGGTTTCTCCTGAGATTCCGAGTTTGGGGCACAGATACGGGCCGCGGGACCGCGAAACAAGGGGCAGGATTGTCTTCGTGGAGCGGTTTAGCGCTCTTTCGCCCGTCCGATAGGCCGGGCAGCGCCCGACCCGCCCCCCATCAAACCGAAGGTTTGCCTCCGGCAAAACGGTGGCGGGCGCTTCGCTTCCTGCCCTGCCGGGGCGGACGCTGCCATAAGTGGCTGAAAAAAGAAGTTCTTTGAGGCGGAGGGAGTGCCAAGCCAACCGCAGTAAAGCTTTACCCGTCCTCGAACGGATCCCATTCGTCCTCCACCTCGGGCAGGGCCTCGGCGGCAACCTCGGCGGCCAGTTCCTCGGGCGTGCGGATGCGGGTGATCTTGGCCTTGGGAAAGCTTTCCAGCACCGCCTGCACCAGCGGATGCGCGGTGGCCTTCTCGCGCAGGGCGTTCTCAGCTGCGTCGCGGACCTCGGCAATGGTGGGCGCCGCGCCGTCCGGCGCGATGGAGACAACCCAGCGCGCGCCGGTCCAGTTCTGCAGCGCCGAGCCGAGCCGGGCGGCCAGATCGCGCGGGGCCTGTGCCGAGGGGGTGAATTCGATCCGCCCGGGCTGGTAGGAGACCAGCCGCACGCCGGTTTCCACTTCGACCAGCAGTTTCACGTCGCGGTTCACCCGGATCAGTTCGACCACATGTTCAAAGGACGGATAACGGGCCAGCGCGGAGCTGACCTGAGGCGCCAGCGCCGCCACCGTGCCGCCGCCGCCATGGGCTACCGGCGCGCCGCCGGGTGCGCCGCCTTGCGGCGCAGCGCCAGCGGGTGCGCCGCCGCCAAGCGCCGGGGCGCCCATGCCCTGCATAGGCACACCGCCGCCGGGGCCGCCGGGACCGGGGGGCGGCGGAGGCGGCGTGTCCTGCAGCTTGCGGATCAGCTCTTCGGGGCTCGGCAGGTCGGCCACATGGGTGAGCCGGATCACCGCCATTTCGGCGGCCATCATCGCGTTCGGGGCGGCGGCCACTTCCTCCAGCGCTTTCAAGAGCATCTGCCACATGCGGGTCAGCACCCGCATCGCCAGCGCCTCGGCCATTGCTTGCCCGCGGGCGCGCTCATCGGGGCTGACGGTGGGGTCCTCGGCTGCGTCCGGGGTGATCTTCACCACTGAGACCCAATGGGTGATCTCCGTCAGATCGCGCAGCACTGCCAGCGGGTCGGCGCCCTCGGCATATTGCGCGCTGAGCTCGGTCAGCGCCGCCGCCGCATCGCCGCGCAGGATCATGTCCATCAGGTCCAGCACCCGGCCGCGGTCGGCAAGGCCCAGCATGGCGCGGACCTGATCGGCGGTGGTCTCACCGGCGCCGTGGGAAATCGCCTGATCCAACAGCGAGGTCGCATCGCGGGCGGAGCCTTCGGCGGCGCGGGTGATAAGCGCCAGCGCGTCCTCGGCAATCTCGGCGCCCTCCGCGGCGGCGATCTTGCGCAACAGGGCGATCATCACCTCCGGCTCGATCCGGCGCAGGTCGAAGCGCTGGCAGCGCGACAGCACCGTCACCGGCACCTTGCGGATCTCGGTGGTGGCGAAGATGAATTTCACATGCGCGGGCGGCTCCTCCAGCGTCTTCAGCAGCGCGTTGAAGGCGGAGGTCGACAGCATGTGAACTTCGTCGATGATGTAGATCTTGTAGCGGGCCGAAGCGGCGCGGTATTGCACCGAGTCGATGATCTCGCGGATGTCGTTGACGCCGGTGCGCGAGGCCGCGTCCATCTCCATCACGTCGACATGGCGGCCTTCCATGATCGCCACGCAATGCTCGCACTTGCCGCAGGGATCGGTGGTGGGGCCGCCCTGGCCGTCCTCGCCGATGCAGTTCATGCCCTTGGCGATGATCCGGGCGGTGGTGGTCTTACCGGTGCCGCGGATGCCGGTCATGATGAAGGCCTGGGCGATGCGGTCGGCGGCAAAGGCGTTCTTCAGCGTCCGCACCATCGCATCCTGGCCCACCAGATCGGCAAAGGTTTCGGGCCGGTATTTGCGGGCCAGAACCTGGTATTGGGATTGGGTGGTGCCGCTGGGAGTATCGTTCATGGTGTCTCGTGCCGGATTCGGTTTGCGGGGGGCGCTGCGTTCCGCGCAGGGTATTGAAGCGCAGCCCGTTCGTCCACCGCAGATGGCAGCATTCCCCGGGCAGTAAAAGCGCTTTGGCTTTGCGCGGTTAGCGGCTAGGCTGAGGGGGAGGGGAAAAAGCGGGGGAAGTGCAGGAGCGCAGCGTCCAGGGAGGCGGTATGCGAACTGAAGACACTTCAAAGCCTGCCGTGCAGGAAACTGCGGTGCAGGCCGGCCTGACCATCCACGCGCTGTCAGCAGGCGGCGGCATCCTGGCGCTGTGCCGGCTGCCTGGCGGCGAGGGCGACTACCGCAGCGACCTGATCCAGATCTATCAATGGAAGCCGGGGCTGGTGATCTCGATGACCACGGAGGCCGAGCACGTCGCCGCCGGGGTGCCGCGGCTGGGCGTCGATATCCAAAGCATGGCCTGCCGCTGGATCCATCTGCCGGTGCCGGATTTCCAGGTGCCGCCGCCCGGTGTGAACGCAAAATGGGCTGCCGCCAGCAAATCGGCGCGGCAGGCGCTGGCGGGCGGCGGCCGGGTGCTGGTGCATTGCAGGGGCGGCTGCGGCCGGTCCGGCATGGCGGTGATGCGGCTGATGATCGAATGCGGCGAGGACCCGGCGCAGGCGCTGGCGCGGCTGCGCTCGGTGCGGCCCTGCGCGGTGGAGACCGACGAACAGCTGGACTGGGCCTGCGACGGCAGCAAGGCCTGTTAGGCTGGTTTCATTCTAAACGTTCCGCCTGGCAGACAGACTGGGCAGCATCTGTCCCCTGCAGAAAGGGGTACTGCCCTTGCCGTGATGCCAAATCTTGGGGTGCCTTGCCTACAGCGCCAGCATCTGCTCGGCTTGGCGCGCCTCTGCCGTCTTCGGCAGCGCCTCCATCAGCGCGCAGGGGCGGACGTCCAGCCGCGAGGCGGCAAAGCCGGTGCCGTCGCGGCTGAGGATCGCATCGGCAAAGCGGTCCAGCCCGTCGCGCGGCGCCTCTTCGCCGACGCCGCAGAAAAGCCGGATCCGGTCATGGCTGGCAGCAAACTGCGCCGGGCAGTTGCGCGGGCAGCCGTCCAGCGCGGTGGTGCCGGTGATTTCGAAGTCCTCCTGGGTCAGCGGCTTGGCCTTGGTCATCGCCTCGGCCAGCTTGGCGATCATCCGCTCTGCCGCGGGGCAGGGCCGCCCCAGGTATTTGCAATCCGTTGCCGCATAGAAATGCGTCTGGTCCGTCCACATCATGTTAGCGCCCTCCGCGCGTGGCACGGGGGTCATGGCGACAAGAGACCGGATGAGATAGCGGGAGTCCCGCGCTGCCATCAGACCCTGTCCGGACACCCCGCCCGGGTTCGAGTTTCACTTCCGATGGCAGGTCTCCTGACTTGCGGGTCGTCGCTTTCCCGATCCTTCCCGGCCTATTCGGGCCAGTGGCTCTATCGGGGTCGCTCGCCGCTTACAGTTGCGGGGGCAGTCGCGGAATTGGCCTTGCGCTGGGCGGGGCCGCACCGTGTTCCCTTTTCATCCCGGACACAAGATTCTGTGGCGCGGGAACCATCGCCACAAGCGGTAGCGGCTGGCCCCCCGAGTCGTCAATCGTTTTTCTGCGCCTGCAAGGCTGCGGGCCCGGGGGTGTGCATCTGCAGGTGCAAGCCCCGGATCACATCCGAATCGCGCCGCACCCGGGCCAGCTGCCAGCCGCCCTGCAGCAGGATATAGAAATTCTCTGCGGCTGCGCGGGCCTCGCGCTCGGCCAGGCCCAGACGCCGGGCGTGGGCCGCGGTCTCGGTGATCCAGCCCTCGAACAGCTTGGCGGCGTGCTGGTGGAAGGTCTCGTTCTCCGGCCCCTCAAACAGGGTGGCAGAGACCGGGCAGCCGCTCCATTTTCCCTGTTTGTCGAATAGTTTGGCCAGCTTGTAGCAGACCGTCTTGGCGCCTTCCCGGAAGCTGGGCGCAGGGTCGAACGAGGCGGCGATCAGCTCCAGCATCTGCTCGGAGGCCCAGTCCGCCGCGGCCAGGGCGAGGTCGGATTTGCCGTTCGGGAAATGGTGGTAGAGCGAGCCCTTGGGCGCCTCTGCCGCGGCCAGCAGTTCGGCCAGGCCGGTGCCGCTGTAACCCTTGTTTCGGAACAAGCCGGCAGCCGCGCGCAGCAGCCGCTCGCGGGTCGGGGCGGGGCTGTCCGGGCCGGGCTGGGGTGTCGTCACGTCAGTCATGGCGGCAGGTTGACAGCATTAGACCGATTGGTCCAGAGGTGGAATAGACCAATCGGTCTAGGAGGGTGCCATGCTCGACAGCCATGCAGAACACACTGCGGATATCCGGGTGCAGGAGCTGCGCTTTGCCGCAGGCGATGCGGTGCTGGCCGGGCGGCTCTATCACCCGGCGGGACCGGCCAGGGCAGCGGTGGTGCTGAACGGCGCAACCGGGGTGCCGCAGGGCTATTACCGGCATTTTGCGCGCTGGCTGGCGGCAGAGCGGCAGATGGCCTGCCTGACCTATGATTACCGGGACTTTGGGGCCTCGGCGCGCATGCACCCGCGCCGGTCACAGGCCACCATGGCCGAGTGGGCGCTGGCGGATCAGCCGGCCGCCCGGACAGAAATGCAGCGGCGCTATGCGGGCGTGCCGCTGCTGGTGATCGGCCATTCGCTGGGGGCAATGCTGATGCCCCTGCAGGATGGCCTGACGGACGTCGCCCGCATGATCGTGGTTGCGGGCGGCTTGGTGCATCACCACGATCATCCCTGGCCCTACCGCGCGCTGGCGCTGGCTTTCTGGTTCGGCCATGTGCCGCCGCTGGTCCGTGCCTTGGGCTACCTGCCCGGGCGCGCGGTGGGGTTCGGGGCCGATTTGCCGGCTGGCGTCTACTGGCAATGGCGGCGCTGGTGCACCACGCCGGGCAGCTACCTGCCGGAAACCGGCAGCAGCCTGCCGCAGCCGAAATGGCAGGGCAGCGGCATCCCGGTGGATCTGTTTGCGATGGCGGATGATGATGTGGTGCCGCCTGCCGCGGTCTGGCGGCTGGGCGATGTCTTTGGCGGCGTGCCGCAGCGCAGGGTGGTTCTGGACCCGCAAGAGGCAGGGGTGCGCAGGATCGGCCATCTGGGCGCCTTTGCCCTTGCCAATGCCGCCCTGTGGCCGAAGCTGGTGCCGCAGGCGTAGCGCAGTGCGCTCAGGCGGTGCGGCTCAGCCGTTCTTCAGTGATGCGGGCGAAATCCGCCAGACGCAGCTTGAACCGGCGGTTCAGATTGCTGCGCGCCAGTTTCAGCGATTGCACCATCAGCCGCCCGGTCAGGCTGGTGGGCGCCAATTTCAGCTGCACCGACATCCGGGTCCGCTGCGGCGACAGCGCCAGCAGGTCGATCCCCATCTGCCCGTCCAGGCCGCTGCCGCTGCCGGCCAGGGCCATCCCGGTGTCCGGCGAATAAGACGCCAGCGTCAGCGCGATGTCGCGCTGCTTGCCGCGGAAGCTGAAGGACAGATCCCAAGCCAGCCCGCCCGCCGGATAAGCGGTGTCGCCGGTGCGCTGCAGGTCTATGCCGCGCCGCAGGGCAGAGCGTTCCAGCGAGTCGAAATCGGAGATCGCCTGGAACACCTCGGCAATCGGGGCCTCGATATCTTCGCTGCTCTTAAATTCCATCTTCGCCTGCCTCAGTTGCCTTGCCGGTGCGTTGCCGGGCTGCTGCGCCGTTTCCAGATCATATGCGCGTTAGTCTAGTGTGTCTGCAAGCCAGTTCTTCAGCAAAAACTGCGCAATCGCTCCTTTGCGCGCTGGTTTCAGAACCGGGTGCTCACCCGCAAAGACCGTCATCATTTCCTGGCGGCTGACCCACAGCGCATCCTCAATCTCTGCCGGGTCGATGGTGATCTCGCGGCTCAGCGCCTCGCCGGCGCAGCCGAACATCAGCGACATCGGAAAGGCCCAGGGCTGGCTTGACAGGTAGCTTACCGCGCCAACCTGAACGCCGGTTTCCTCCAGCACCTCGCGGCGCACCGCCGCCTCCAGCGTCTCGCCGGGCTCCACGAAACCTGCAAGCAGCGAATACATGCCCTCGGGCCAGCCGGGCGAGCGCCCCATCAGCACCGCGTCGCCGTGGGTGATCAGCATGATCACCACCGGGTCGGTGCGCGGGAAATGCGGCGCCTTGCAGGACGGGCAAACCCGCTGCCAGCCTGCCTGCGCCATATCGCTGGGCGCGCCGCAGCAGGCGCAGAAGCGGTGGCTGCGGTGCCAGGCCAGCATCGCCTTGGCGGTGGCGGCCAGCTCTGCCTCCAGCGGGGTGAGACGGGTCATCACCCGGCGCAGCTCGGCAAAGACACGGCCTTGCGGCAGATCCGGATGCTGCTGCTCGCTGGCGTCGGCAAAGCTGTTTAGGGCGTCCTGGTCCAGGCTGTCGGGCTGCCAGCTGCTGATATCGCAGGCAAAGCAGGGCGCGCCGCCGCTGCCGAGGCCCAGAAACAGCGCCTCATCCCTGCGGGCGGCGGCCAGCGGATGCGTCGGATCGGTCCAGGCCAGGCCGCAGGGCAGTTCCGCCTCCGTTTCGCGCCGGGTCAGCGGCTTGCCGCGCCACAGCAGCAGCACCCGGGTGTCCGCGCTGGCCCAGGCGGCGTCCAGCGCGGCTGCGTCGCTGCGCAGATGCGCGGCCCGCTCCAGCCCGCCGCTGCCGAATGTCACCTGTTCTGCGCGTTTCATGGCGGCTCTCCTAATGACTGGCGGCCGGGCCGCCGGGCTCAACGCTTGGAATGCGGCAATGCATGACAGTGTGCCGCAGCCGTTGCCAGCAACCGGCCGCGATCGGTGCTTGCCTGTCACCGCGCGGCCACACCTGCGCGGCTGAGGCGCGCGCATTTTTCAGCAGAACAGGGCAGAACAAGGCCGGCGCGGCCGCGCCTCTGTGAAAAAGTTAACAGGCAGCGAAAAGGATTCTTTGCAAATCGTTAAAACGCTGATTCAAATGGCCGCAACAAAGAATGGCGCTGAATGGCGCCGCAAGGAGTGGCGGGCAGGCGGTGTCAGCTGGAATTCGGACATGACCGGCGGGGCAGGGGCCTCGGACCCTCGGACCGCCGGGGCAGTGCACGTGCTGGCCACCACGGACCTGCACTGCAATCTGCTGAGCCATGACTATTATGCCAACCGGCCTGACCCGGCTATCGGGCTTTCGCGGGTGGCGACCTTGATCGCGCAAGCGCGCGCCCGCGCGGCGCGCGAGGGCGCCGCCGCCCTGCTGGTTGACAATGGCGACGGCTTCCTGGGGGCGCCGCTGGGGGACATCCTGCCGGGCGCGGCGGGGCCGCATCCTTTGGTGCGTGCATTTCAGGTTTTGGAATATGATGCGGCGGGCCTCGGCAATCACGATTTCGATTTCGGGCTGGAGGCGCTGGCGGAAGTGCTGCAGGCCGCGCCCTGTCCGGTGCTGTGCTCCAATCTGACGGCGGCGCAGCCAGGGCTGCGGCTGCCGTTTGCGCCGGCGGCGGTGCTGGAGCGGCAGATCCCGGCCTGCCCGGACCTGCCGCCGGTGCGGATCGGTCTATTGTCGGTGCTGCCGCCGCAGACGCTGACATGGTGCCGCCAGGTGCTGGCGGAGCAGCTGCAGGCCGCGGGCATCGTCGAGGCGGCAGCGGCGCAGGCGCGGCAGCTGAAGGCGCAGGGCTGCGACCTGGTGCTGGCGCTGGCGCATACCGGGCTGGCGGCTGCAGGCGGGGAAAGCAGCGAGAACGCATTGGAGCAGCTTGCCGCGCTGCCGGACATCGATGCCCTGGTCGGCGGCCACACCCATCTGACCCTGCCGGATCCGCAGCATCCCTTTGCCAAGCCGGTGGTGATGCCGGGGGCGCATGGCTCGCATCTGGGGGTGATCCGGCTGGAGCTGGAGTACACGGGCAGCGGCTGGCGCCCGGCCGGCGGCAGCGCCAGCCTACAGCCGGTGGCGCAGCAAACGCAGGCCCGCGCGGTGCAGCCGCTGGCGGCCGAAGACCCCGGCCTGGTGCGGGCGCTGGCAGAGGATCACGCGCGCACGCTGGAAAGGATGCGGGAGCCTGCGGGCCACAGTCCGGTGGCCATGCATTCCTATTTCACCTTCTTTGCGCCGGACCGCGGCCTGGCGCTGGTCGGCAGCGCCCAGGCGGCGGCGGCGCGGCTGCTGCTGCAGGGCACCGCGGTAGAGGGCCTGCCGCTCTTGTCGGCAGCGGCGCCCTGCAAATTCGGCGGCCGCTCAGGCCCTTATTTCTATACCGATATTGCCGCCGGTGGGCTGTGCAACCGCAATATCGCCGACCTGCAGATCTTTCCCAATGAGCTGCGGGTGATCCTGGTGAGCGGCGCGCAGCTGCGGGACTGGCTGGAAATGTCCGCCGGGCTGTTCAACCGAATACTGCCGGGCAGCTCCGGCCGGCGGCTGACCGATCCGCACCGGGCCGGGCACAATTTCGATGTGATCTTCGGACTCAGCTACCAGATCGACCTGACCCGGGCGCCGCGGTTCTCAGCTGCCGGAGAGCGGCTCAGCCCGGAGGCCTGCCGGGTCGCGGACCTCAGCTGGAACGGTAGGCCGGTGGCGCCGGACCAGCGCTTTGCGGTTGCGGTCAACAGCTACCGGGCCAGCGGCGGCGGCCGGTTCCGGATGCTGCAGGCGGCAGAGGAGCAGCCGGTGCCGCCGGTCCGGATCCGCCAGGCGATCCGCGACTATATTGCCGGACGGCTGCCGCCGGAGCCGTTGGCAGAGGCGCCGTACCCGTGGCGGCTGGCGCCGGTGCCGGGCGCCAGCGCGGTGGCGGTGACAGGCCCCGGTGCAGCGGAGCACATGGAGGAGCTGCCCGCCGGGCTAGCCACGCCCCGCGGCTTCAGCAGCAGCGGCTTCTGGGAGCTGGAACTGCAGCTTTGACTGCCTGAAAACGCAGCCGGAGCGGCCCTTGCCATTCCCGGCAGCGGTCCTTATATCGGGATTCGAGAGGTTGGCGCGGGCAAGCGCCTCGCCAACCTGGTCAGGTCCGGAAGGAAGCAGCCACAACGAGCCCCGCTTGGGTCGATGTCCAGCCTCTCACTTATCTCCCCGAACAACTGAATAGACCTTGAGAAGGGGAGAATCTCCCGCCCGCCCTACAGCGGCCAGAGATTGCCCCGGCGCCGCTGGGCCGGGCGCCACGCCGACGTGCGGCGGGGGCCGCCTCTTCATCTGGCCGGAAATATCCTGGGGTGAATTGGCCGCACGGCCAAGAGGGGCGAAGCCCCTGCCTGGGGCAGTCTTGCGAACCGCGTTCAGAACCGGCCGTTGTCTGCCGGATAGACGCCGAGGATCTCCACATTGGTGGTGAAATAGCTGAGCTCATCCATCGCCAGCTGCACATTGGCGTCGTCCGGGTGGCCTTCGATATCGGCATAGAACTGGGTCGCGGTGAACGACCCGTCCACCATGTAGCTTTCCAGCTTGGTCATGTTGATGCCGTTGGTGGCAAAGCCGCCCATCGCCTTGTAGAGCGCCGCAGGGATGTTGCGCACCTGGAACACGAAGCTGGTGATCATGTTGTGGGCGCCGCGGCGGGTGTAATCGATATCCTTGGCCATGATCAGGAAGCGGGTGGTGTTGTCGCCGTTGTCCTCGATATGGCGGGCCAGCACTTCCAGCCCGTAAATCTCGCCCGCCAGTTCGCTGGCCAGCGCGGCTGAGTGGATGTCGCCCGCGTCGGCCACGTCGCGGGCGGCGCGGGCATTGTCGGGGCTGACGCGGCCGCGGATGCCGTGCTCGCGCAGGAAGGTTGCGCACTGCGGCAGCAGCACCAGATGCGAGTGCGCCTCGCGGATGTCTTCCAGCTTCGCCCCTGGCACCGCCAGCAGGTTGATATGCACCCGCACAAACGCCTCGTCGATGATGTGCAGCCCGCTGTGCGGCAGCAGCCGGTGGCTGTCGGCCACCCGCCCGTAGGTAGAGTTCTCCACCGGCAGCATCGCCTGTTCCGCCTCGCCGCTGCGCACCGCCTCCAGAATGTCCTCGAACGTGCGGCAGGGCAGCACCTCCATGCCGGGGCGGGCGATGCGGCAGGCCTCGTGGCTGTAGGAGCCAAGCTCCCCCTGAATGGCGATTTTGCGGCTCATGGGTGTGTTCCCCGTGCAAAACTTCAATATTTGGGCGTTTCGTCGCGCTGTCTATACCTTGCCACTTGGGAGGGGAAGCCTTAGACACCCCTGCAGACAGCTAAATGGACTCGCGATCATGTTTGACACGATGACCCTCACCAAAGCGACCGCAGGCGTCTGCGGCGCGTTCCTGGTATTCCTTCTGGGCAAATGGGGCGCAGAAGTACTGTATCACATGGACAGCCACGGTGAGGCTTCCTATGTGATCGAAGTCGCCTCTGCCGAAGATGCCGGCGGCGATGAGCCGGAAGTCAGCTTCGAAGAGCTGATGGCCTCCGCCGACGCCGCCAAAGGCGCCAAAGTCTTCAAGAAATGCTCTGCCTGCCACAAGCTGGAAGACGGCGCCAACGCCACCGGCCCGTATCTGTACGGCGTGGTCGGCCGCGATATCGCCTCCGCATCCGGCTTCGGCTATTCCGGCGCGCTGACCGGCCTGGCCGGCAACGCCTGGACCCCGGAAGAGCTGGACGCCTTCCTGGCCAAGCCGTCGGCCTATGCGTCCGGCACCACCATGTCGTTCTCCGGCCTGAAGAAACAGGCGGACCGGGTGAACCTCATCGCCTATCTGGACAGCCTGGACGGCTAAGCCCGGCCGCTGTCCCAGCTATCCAAATGAAAAAGCCGCTGCGATGTGCAGCGGCTTTTTTGATGCGCGTCTGAGTGCCGTTGGCTCAGGCCGGGTTGTTTTCCCGGTAATAGGCCAGCGCATCGCGCTCCGTGCCGTCGGGCAGGATGCAGACGCCGATGGTGCCCGCCTTGCCGCTGCGCAGCACGTACTGGCCGCCGGTTTGCACGCAATAGGCCTCTTCCGGGCTGGTGTAGACCACTTCCTCTTCCTGCTGGGCGCAGGCGCTGAGCGCGGCGGCCCCGGCAACCGCGAGAGCGGCAAGTTTCATTGACTTCAGCATCGGCAGACTCCCTCGTTTCATAACGCAATAGTGATCTGAGGCTGGCAGGCAATTTTATTTCGCGCAAGCGCGGCTCTGCGCAGGCCCTTGTTTCGGCTGCTTTTTGCCCAGAAGCGGGCCTGCATCACCTAATCTCAACTTGAATGTTACCGCCCCCGGACATTAGCTTGGGGGCGAAAAACCCGGGCTCCAGTTCCGGGCAAAGGAGGTCATGGCAGATGAACACCGCCAAAGCTGCGGCGCGCGCGCGCGCGAAGGACGACGTGAACCCGCTGCAGGCCGCCGCCGCGCTGGCTCAGGCCATGATGCTGGGGCTGATCCTGACGCTGGCCGCCGCAACGCTGGCCAAGGCGGAAGAGGCCATCATCAAGGCGCATGGCTTTGCCGAGTTCGGGGAACTGAAATACCCGCAAGGCTTCGCCCATTTCGACTATGTGAACCCGGAGGCCCCGAAGGGCGGCGAGCTGTCGATTTCCGCCGTCGGCACCTTCGACAGCATGAACCCCTTCACTCGCAAGGGCCGTGCCGGGATGCTCGCCTCCAGCCACTACGAGAGTCTGCTGGTGGAATCCTATGACGAGCCCGGATCCTACTACGGTCTGGTTGCCGAAAGCCTGGAATACCCCGAAAGCCAGGACTGGGTGATCTTCAACCTGCGTCCCGAAGCAAAGTTCTCCGACGGAACGCCGGTCACCGCCGACGATGTGGTGTTTTCCCACAACATCCTGCTGGACCAGGGGCTGAAATCCTATGCCGAGGCGGTGCGCAAGCGCATCCCCAAGGCAGAGGCGCTGGGCCCGCACCGGGTGAAATTCCATTTCTCCCCGGATTTCCCGCGCCGGGCGATGATCACCCAGGTCGGCGGCACGCCGGTGTTCTCCAAGGCCTGGTTCGAGGCTGATCCGGAAAACCGCCGCATAGACCAGCCGCGGCTGGATCCGGGCATCGGTTCCGGCCCCTACATTCTGGAAAGCGCCGATGTGAACCAGCGCATCGTCTACCGCCGCAACCCGGACTATTGGGGCAAGGACCTGAACGTGAACGTCGGCCGCCACAACTATGACCGCATCCGGGTCGAGTATTTCGGCGATGCGATTGCCGCGATGGAAGGCTTCAAGGCGGGCGTCTACACGCTGCGTTCGGAAAGCAACTCGAAAAGCTGGGCAACCGCATATGACTTTGCCGCGGTTGAAAACGGCCAGGTGATCAAAGCGGAAATTCCCGATGGCAACGTGCCTGCCGCCAGCGGTTTCGTTATGAACCTGCTGCGGCCCAAGTTCCAGGACATACGCGTCCGCGAGGCAATGCAGCTGGCGTTCAATTTCGAATGGACCAACGAAAGCCTGCAATACGGGCTGTTCCGCCACCGCTCCTCCTTCTGGCAGGATTCGCCGCTGGCCGCCGAAGGTCTGCCTGAGGGGCGCGAGAAGGAGGTGCTGGAGGCGCTGGGCGATCAGATCGACCCGTCCATCCTGACGTCTGAGCCGGTGATGGCGCATGCGTCCAAAGCCTCCCGCCCCGGCGATCGCAAGAATCTGCGCCGGGGGATGAAGCTGCTGGATGAGGCCGGCTGGACCGTAGGCGATGACGGTATGCGCCGCAATGCGGCGGGCGAGCTTCTAAAGATCGAATTCCTTGTGGATAGCCCGACTATTGAGCGTATCGTGCAGCCTTATGTCTCCAACCTGCGCACCATGGGGTTGGATGCGGTGGTGAACCGGGTCGACTACGCCCAATTCACCAGCCGCCGCCGGGAGAAGGAGATCGATATGATCTTTTCTGCTTTCCCGATGTCGCTGGAGCCGTCGACGGGCCTGCAACAGTACTTCGGGTCCGAGGCGCATGAATATTCGGTTTTCAATCCGGCAGGGCTGGCCGATCCGGCGGTGGACGCACTGATTGACGGCGTCGTTGAGGCCAAATCCCTGGAAGACCTGCGTGCCAATGTGCGTGCACTGGACCGGTTGCTGCGCGCCAAGCGTTTCATGGTGCCGACCTGGTATCTGGACGTGAACTGGGTCGCCTACTGGGACATGTACCGCCAGCCGGAAAATCTGCCGCCTTTTGACACCGGCCTTTTGGATTTGTGGTGGATCGATGCCGAGCGCGAGGCCGCGCTGAAGGCCGCCGGCGCGCTGCGGTAAGGACCACAAATGGCAGCCTATATCTTCCGCCGCCTGCTGCTGGTGATCCCGACGCTGTTCGGCATCCTGCTGGTGAACTTTGCCCTGGTGCAGTTTGTGCCCGGCGGCCCCGTCGAGCAGATCATCGCCCAGCTCGAGGGCGGCGGCGACGTGTTCGAGGGCTTTGCCGGCGGCGGCGGCGACACCGGCACCGAGGCGATCAGCGCCAACGAGAACTACGCCGGCCGCCAGGGCCTGCCGCCGGAGCTGATCAAGGAGCTGGAACAGCAGTTCGGCCTCGACAAGCCGCCGCTGGAGCGCTTCCTGACAATGCTCGGCAACTACGCGCGATTTGACTTCGGCGAGAGCTATTTCCGCAAGATTGGCGTGACCGAGCTGGTGCTGGAGAAGATGCCGGTCTCGATCTCGCTTGGCCTTTGGTCGACGCTGATTGCCTATCTGATCTCGATCCCGATGGGCATCCGCAAGGCGATGCGCGACGGCTCGCCCTTTGACACCTGGACCAGCGGCGTGATCATCGCTGCTTATGCGATCCCGGGCTTCCTGTTTGCCATCATGCTCTTGGTGCTGTTTGCCGGCGGCTCCTACTGGCAAATCTTCCCGCTGCGCGGCCTAACGTCGGACAACTGGGAAAGCCTCAGCCTGTTCGGCAAGATCGCGGATTATTTCTGGCACATCGCGCTGCCGGTCACCGCCTCCACCATCGCAGCCTTCGCGACGCTAACGCTGCTTACCAAGAACTCCTTCCTCGACGAGATCAAGAAGCAATACGTGATGACCGCACGCGCCAAAGGCCTCAGCGAGAACCGGGTGCTTTACGGCCATGTGTTCCGCAACGCGATGCTGATCGTCATCGCGGGCTTCCCGGCGGTGTTCATCGGCGTGTTCTTTGCAGGCTCCCTGATCATCGAGACGATTTTCTCGCTCGACGGCCTTGGCCGGCTGGGGTTCGAGGCCGCGGTGGCGCGCGATTACCCGGTCATGTTCGGCACCATGTATATCTTCGGCCTGATGGGGCTGGTGGTCGGCATCGTCTCCGACCTGATGTATGTGGTGGTCGATCCGCGCATCGACTTTGAAAAGCGGGAGGGCTGATCCATGGCGCTCTCCCCCCTGAACCAGCGCCGCTGGCGCAACTTCTGCCGCAACCGCCGCGCCTACTGGTCGCTGTGGATCTTTGCGGTGCTGTTCGGCCTGTCGCTGTTTGCCGAGTTCATCGCCAACGACAAGCCGATCCTCGTGAGCTACCGCGGCGAGGTCTATGCGCCGGTGTTCAAGTTCTACCCGGAAACCCGCTTTGGCGGCGACTTCCAGACAGAGGCCGTCTACAGCGACCCGGAGGTCGAATGCCTGATCCGCTCCGGCGGGGTGGAGGACTGCTTCGACGAGCCGGAGACCATCCTGGAGGAGATCGCCGCTGGCACCTATGCGGCGGATGATTTCCATGAGGGCTGGACCTTGTGGCCGCCGATCCCGTACAGCTTTGACACCACGGTGGACCGCCCCGGCGCGGCACCGCTGCCGCCCGGCGGGCTGAACCTGCTGGGCACCGATGATACCAAACGCGATGTGCTGGCGCGGGTGATCTACGGCTTCCGCCTGTCGATCCTGTTCACCCTGATGGTGACTGGCGCCGCCAGCCTGATCGGCATTCTGGCAGGCGCGGTGCAGGGCTATTTCGGCGGCCTGACGGACCTGGTGTTCCAGCGGGTGATTGAGGTCTGGGGCTCTGTGAACTCGCTTTATGTCATCATCATCATGTTTGCGATCTTGGGCCGCAGCTTCTGGCTCCTGGTATTCCTCATGGTGCTGTTCGGCTGGACCGCGCTGGTCGGCGTGGTCCGGGCCGAGTTCCTGCGCGCCCGCAATCTGGAATACGTCCGCGCCGCCAAGGCGCTGGGGGTCGGCAACCTGACCATCATGTTCCGCCACATGCTGCCCAATGCAATGGTGGCGACGCTCACAATGCTGCCCTTCATCATCACCGGCACCATCGGCCTGCTGGCGGGTTTGGACTTCCTCGGATTCGGTCTGCCGTCCTCGGCGCCGTCGCTCGGCGAACTGACCCTGCAGGCCAAACAGAACCTTGAGGCGCCCTGGCTCGCCTTCACCGCCTTCTTCACCTTTGCCATCATGCTGTCGCTCTTGATCTTCATCTTCGAGGGTGTGCGCGATGCCTTTGACCCGCGGAAGACGTTTTCATGAGGATTAAGAACATTAGGGTCGCCCCCGGCCCGAGGGTGGGGGCAAATCGCCCCCGCCCTGGGGGGCGGGTCGGGGGCGATCCGGGCTGCTGCGCACCCCGGTTAGTTCTTAAAAGCTGGGCTTCAAACTTTCGGACGTTCTCATGACCAAAACCTCCCCCCTCCTGAATGTCCAGAACCTCCGCGTCTCTTTCCGCCAGGACGGCAAGGTGACCGAAGCGGTGCGCGGCGTCTCTTTCTCCGTCGGCCGCGGCGAAACCGTTGCGCTGGTGGGCGAAAGCGGTTCCGGCAAATCGGTCTCGGCACTGTCCACTGTGTCGCTCCTGGGCGACAGCGCCATGATCGAAGGCTCCGTCACCTATGACGGCACCGAGATGGTCGGCGCCAGCGAGCGCCACCTGATGCAGGTGCGCGGCAATGACATCAGCTTCATCTTCCAGGAGCCGATGACCTCCCTCAACCCGCTGCACACCATCGAACGGCAGCTGGAGGAATCCCTCGCCCTGCACCAGGGGCTGGCCGGCAAATCCGCGCGCGTGCGCATTCTGGAGCTGCTGGAGAAGGTCGGCATCCGCGACGCCGAAAACCGGCTGACGTCTTATCCGCACCAGCTGTCAGGCGGGCAGCGGCAGCGGGTGATGATCGCCATGGCACTTGCGAACAAGCCCGACATCCTGATCGCGGATGAGCCCACAACGGCGCTGGATGTGACCATCCAGGCGCAGATCCTCGACCTTCTGGCGGAACTCAAGGAAAGCGAGGGCATGGGGCTCTTGTTCATCACCCATGACCTCGGCATCGTGCGCCGTATTGCCGACCGGGTCTGCGTGATGAAAAGCGGCGAGATCGTCGAGGAAGGTCCGGCGGCAGAAATCTTTGCCAATCCGCAACACCCCTACACGCAGAAACTGCTGGCGGCGGAACCCTCCGGCCAGCCGCAGCCGGTGCCGGAAACCGCCGAGGAACTGGTGGCGGCCAGGGAACTGAAGGTCTGGTTCCCGATCCAGCGCGGACTTTTGAAACGCACTGTCGGCCATGTGAAGGCGGTGAACCCGATGTCGGTCTCGGTCCGGGCAGGCGAAACCCTGGGCATCGTGGGGGAATCGGGGTCCGGCAAGACCACGCTGGCGCTCGCCATCATGCGGCTGATTGCATCCGAGGGCGCAGTTGAATTTCAGGGCCAGGACCTGCGCAAATGGTCTACCCGCGATCTGCGCGCCTTGCGCAAGGACATGCAGATCGTGTTCCAGGACCCGTTCGGTTCGCTCAGCCCGCGGATGACCTGCGCCCAGATCATTGCGGAGGGGCTGGCGATCCACAAGGTGGACCAGCACCGCGACACCCGCGAGCTGGTGGCGGAGGTGATGCAGGAGGTGGGCCTCGACCCGGCAGCGATGGACCGCTACCCGCATGAGTTCTCCGGCGGCCAGCGCCAGCGGATTGCGATTGCCCGCGCCATGGTGCTGCGGCCCAAGCTGGTGGTGCTGGATGAGCCGACCTCGGCGCTGGACATGACTGTGCAGGTGCAGATTGTCGAACTGCTGCGCGATCTGCAGACGCGCTATGGCCTCGCCTACCTGTTCATTTCTCACGACCTCAACGTGGTGCGGGCGATGTCGCACAAGGTGGTGGTGATGAACCAGGGCGACGTGGTGGAGACCGGCGCGGCAGAGGAGCTGTTCGCCAATCCGAGAGCCGAGTATACCCGCAAGCTGCTGGCTGCCGCGGGTTAACTCCGCTGCAGGTTTTGCAGCATCTATGCGTTCGCGGCCCGCGCAACGCCCACAAGTTGCAGCAGCGCGTTTGACCAAATGTTTCGCGCGCGAAACATTCAGGCAGCAGTGCTGACCTAATGGGTGTCACCTAAAAATCAGCGGACTTCTCCCGCGCCCGCAGGTGCCTCGGCTGAGCCTCGCCCAACGGGAGCGCTGCGCCCCAAGGCGCGGCGGCGGCGGGGTTCCTTTGGGAAATGTCAGATTGCGGTGCTGTGGCCGGCCTGACTCAGGTCATAGGCGTCAAAGCTGCGGGCGATCATCCGGGTCAGCGGGTGCGCCTCCTCGCGAATGGCAAGGCCTTTTGCCGACACAGCCAGCATCCCCGGAAAGGCCGCGCTGGCCGCTTCAAACATCTGCTCCAGCCGGTCTTCAGGCACCGCAAACCGCGACAGGATCTCCTCCCGGCAGATGCGGAAATCGCACATCAGCGCCTCGATCAGCCGCGCCCGCAGCAGGTCCTCGCCGCCAAAGGCATGGCCGCGGGCGGTGGCGAACTGGCCGTCGCGGATGGCGCGGACATAGTTCGACGTGCCCGGCGCGTTCTGCGCATAGCCCTGCGGGAAGCGCGAGATCGCGGAGGCACCTATGCCGATCAGCACCTCTGCCGGATCGTCAGTGTAGCCCTGGAAGTTGCGCCTGAGCCGCCCGGTCTGCTGCGCCACCGCCAGCCCGTCGTGGGGCCGCGCGAAATGGTCGATGCCGATTTCCCGGTAGCCGTCCCACAGGAACAGCTGGCGGGCGGTCTCAAACAGCTCCAGCCGCGATTCGGGGGTGGGTAGCGCATCGGAGCGGATCATGCTTTGGCGCCCGGCCATCCAGGGCACATGGGCATAGCCGTAGACCGCCACCCGGTCCGGTGTCAGCGACAACAGCTTCTGCACGCTTTCGGTCATGATGGCCGGCGTCTGATGCGGCAGGCCATAGAGGATATCGGCATTGAGGCTGGTGATGCCATGCGCGCGCAGCTGCTCGATGGCGGCGCGCGTGGATTCGAAGCTCTGAATGCGGCCGATCGCCTGCTGGATGGTGCTGTCGAAATCCTGCACGCCGACAGAGGCGCGGTTCATGCCTGCTTCGGCCAGCGCATCCAGGCGCCGGTCGCCGATTTCATTCGGGTCGATCTCAACCGAGAATTCCGCCCGCGGCGCCAGCGGAATGGCTTCGGTGATGGCGGCGGCAAGGCCGCGGATCAGATCCGCGCTGAGGAGCGTCGGCGTGCCGCCGCCCCAATGCAGGCGCGACAGGGTGATGCCCTCGGGCAGTTGCGCCTTCAAGAGCGCAATCTCGGCTTTCAGGACCTCTGCATAGGCCTCCACCGGGGCGTCGGAATGGGTGCCCTGCGTGCGGCAGGCGCAGAACCAGCACAATCTGCGGCAGAACGGCACATGCACATAGAGCGAAATGCTGCTGCCGGGGGAAATCTTTGAAATCCAACTGGAAAACTGCGCAGAATCAGTCTCTTTGCCGAAGTGCGGCGCGGTTGGATAGCTGGTATAGCGCGGCACTTTGGCGTCGAACAAACCAAGTTCGGCCAATTGAGCTTTCTGTTCCATTCAATTAGCGTTATGGGAACCCGCGAACCTGAGCCTTGACCCAGATCAAACCGGACCAACGAATGAACGCTCCTGTACTTTCCCATTCCAGATGCGGCGACTGCCCGATCCGTCACCGGGCCGTCTGCGCGCGCTGCAACGCTGATGAGCTGGAGGAGCTGGACGCGATCAAATACTACCGCACCTACGAGGCGGGCCAGCCGATCATCTGGTCCGGCGACGTGATGAATTTCGTGGGCTCTGTGGTCTCCGGCATCGCCTCCCTCACCCAGACGATGGAGGACGGGCGCACCCAGATGGTTGGCCTGCTGCTGCCCAGCGATTTTGTCGGCCGCCCGGGCCGCGAAGGCGCGGCCTATGATGTGGCGGCGACCACCGACGTGGTGATGTGCTGCTTCCGCAAGAAGCCGTTTGAAGAGCTGATGGAGCGTACCCCGCATATCGCCCACCGGCTGCTGGAAATGACTCTGGATGAGCTGGACGCCGCCCGCGAGTGGATGCTGGTCCTGGGCCGCAAGACCGCGCGCGAGAAGATCGCCAGCCTCTTGTCGATCATTGCCCGCCGCGATGCCTCGCTGACGCCGGGTGGCGCCACCAACCGGATGGTGTTCGATCTGCCGCTGACGCGGGAGGCAATGGCCGACTACCTGGGCCTGACGCTGGAAACCGTGAGCCGACAGATCTCGGCGCTCAAGCGGGACGGCATTATCGAGCTGGAGGGCAAGCGGCATGTGACCGTGCCCGATATGCGCCGCCTGATGGAAGAGGCGGGCGACGACAGCGACGGCGGCTTCCTGGGCTGAGGCCGCCTGTTCCCCGCAATTCCTAACTGCTATCCGCCAGCCAGCGGGCCACCCGCGCTGCAGGGCTGCGCGGGCCGGAGGGGCGCAGGCTCCACAGCCGCAGGCCGCGCGGCAAACTGGCCTTCTGTGCGAATGGCGCCACCAGCCTGCCGCTGTCCAGCAGCGGTGCCACCAGCGCCTGATGGCCGATCAGAACGCCCGCGCCATTGATGGCTTCCTCCACCGCCAGCGAGTAGAGCGAGTATTGCGGCCCCCGCAGGTGCAGGGTCTCGCCCGGGCAGGCGGCCTGCTGCCAGTGCTCCCAGTCTTGCGCCCAGACCGCGTCTGACAGGCAGGGCACATTCTGCAGATCTGCGGGAGTGCGCAGCTGTGCTGCAAGCGACGGCGCGCAGACCGGGAATATCACGTCCTGCTCTATGACCTCTCCCTGATCGCCGCTGAAGAACAGGCACAGGTCATAGGGCGTGCGCTTGAGGTTCGGGGGGTCCTCGGTGGCGGTGACCGAAACCACCATCTCCGGCATCGCAGCGCGCAAGGCAGGCAGGCGCGGCGACAGCCAGAACTGCGCAATCGCGGGCAGGGTGGCGATATGGACAGTGCTGGGCTGGGCTTCTTCGCGCAGGTGGCGGCTGGCGGCGTTGAGCTGGTCAAAGGCGGCGGTGAAGCCCTGCAGCACCCGCGCGCCAAGCGCCGTCAGCGTCACCTGCTTCGGGCGCCGGATGAACAGCTGTGCTTGCAGCGCGTCTTCCAGCGACTTGATCTGGGCCGAGACCGCGCCGGGCGTCACGCCCAGCTCTTGCGCGGCGGCGGAGAAGCCGCCGAGCCGGGCGGCAGCCTCGAACGCGCGCAGGGCGGTCAGCGGCAGGGATTGGGCAGGGGGCGGGGAAACAGCCATGACTTAGCCTCAATTTTTCTAGCCCTAGTTTTCTGGAAAACTGATTTGCGGGCAAGGGGGCATCGGCGCTTTGATGGGGCAGAGAGAAACCCGCCACTGCGCGAAGGAGACAGACCATGACAGAGCTTGCCCGCCGCAACTGGGTGCCCGCCGCCTGCGAGGAGTATGTGCAGACGGTCGCCGCCAAAACCGCCGGTGCGACCAGCGCAGAGACCGCCGCGCGGCTGACAGCGCTGGCAGACCGCAATGCGGAGATCCACGATCGCGACTGCTTCAACCTGAACCCGGCCACCAATGTGATGAACCCGGCGGCAGAGGCGCTTTTGGCCACCGGTCTCGGCAGCCGCCCGTCGCTGGGCTATCCCGGCGACAAATACGAGATGGGGCTGGAGGCCATCGAGGAAATCGAGGTGATTGCCGCGGAGCTGGCGGCCAAGGTTTTCAAGGCCCGTTACGCGGAGATCCGGGTGGGCTCGGGCGCGCTGGCGAACCTCTATGGCTTCATGGCGCTGACCAAGCCGGGGGATGCGATCATCGCGCCGCCTGCCGCGGTGGGCGGCCATGTTACCCATCACGCGGGCGGCTGTGCCGGGCTTTACGGGCTTCAGACCCATCCGGCGCCAGTGGACGGCGACGGCTATACCGTCGATCTGGACGCGCTGCGCGACCTGGCTCTGAAAGTGCGGCCCAGGCTGATCACCATCGGCGGCAGCCTTAACCTGTTCCCGCACCCGGTGCCGGAGATCCGCGCAATTGCCGATGAGGTGGGCGCCAAGGTGCTGTTCGACGCCGCCCACCAGTGCGGCATGATCGCGGGTGGCCATTGGGGCAACCCGCTGGAGCAGGGCGCGCATCTGATGACGATGAGCACCTACAAGAGCCTGGGCGGCCCGGCGGGCGGGCTGATCGTCACCAACGATGCGGAAATCGCCGAGCGGCTGGATGCCATTGCCTTTCCCGGCATGACCGCGAACTTTGACGCGGCCAAGTCGGCGGCGCTGGCGATGAGCCTGCTGGATTGGGTGGAGCACGGCGCGGAGTATGCCCGCGCGATGGCGGATCTGTCGCAGGCCCTGGCAGAGGCGCTGGCGGGGCAGGGGCTGCCGGTCTTTGCTGCCGCGCGAGGGATTACGCAGTCGCATCAGTTCGCACTGGAAGCGGCGGAGTTCGGCGGCGGCCAGGCGGCGTCGAAGCATCTGCGCAAGGCGGGCTTCCTGGCCTGCGGCATCGGCCTTCCTATTGCGGAGGTGCCGGGCGACATGAACGGGCTGCGTATCGGCACCCCTGAACTGGTGCGCCGCGGCGTCACCGTGGCACATGCGCCGAAGCTGGCGGAACTGATCGCCCGCGCCCTGCGGGCACAGGATCCGGCGGCCATGGCGGCGGAGGTTGCGGAGTTCCGCGCCGCCTTCCAGGGCATGCACTTCGTCCGCTGAGGTCTGGGCGCTCTCCCGCGCCCGCGCATGCCCGGCTGTGCCGGACCCGCTGGCGAGCCTGGCCCAACGGTCAGACGCTTTTCGTCAGAAAGGCGGACGACGGGCGGGAGAGGTTCCCCCTGTGGTCCGGACGGCAGCGGGTGACCCGGCGCCAAGGTTGTGCTCTACTATTGCGGCAACAACAAACGGAGGCGGCAATGCAGTTTGGAAGCCTGATCGGGATGCTGATCATCGGGGCGCTGGCCGGGTGGCTGTCGGGCAAGATCATGCAAGGACGGGGCTTCGGCATCCTCGGCAATATCATCGTCGGCGTCGTTGGTGCCTTCCTGGCCGGGACGATCTTTCCGGTGCTGGGGTTTGCCGCGGGCGGCGGCTTTTTCTGGACGCTGATCCATGCCACCCTGGGCGCGGTGATCCTGCTGTTCCTGATCGGACTGATCCGCAAGGCGCGGTAGCTCGTCCGGAACGCGCACGAAAAAGGCGCCCTGCGGGGCGCCTTTTTGTGTGTCAGGCCGGGAGACGACCGGGCGGGAGTGTCAATGCGCCATCAGCAGCGGCACCTTGGCCTGTTCCAGCATATTGCGGGTGGCGCCGCCGAGAATGGCCTCGCGGAAACGGGAATGGCCGTATGCCCCCATCACGATCAGATCGGCCGCGGTGTCGGCGGCATGGCGGTTGAGAATATCGGACACCCGGGTCATCGTCTTGCTGAGCACGTCGATTTCGCATTTCACCCCGTGGCGCGACAGCATCTGCGCCAGCATGCCGCCGGGGTCGGAGCGTTCGGGGCCGTGCTGCGGCGGGTCGATCACCGCAATGCGGACCAGATCGGCGGCGGTCAGGAACGGCATCGCCCGGCGGATCGCGGTCATTGCCTCGATGCTCTCGTTCCAGGCCACCAGCACGGTCTGGGGGCGGTGCAGCGGCGCGCCCTTGTCCGGCACCACCAGCACCGGGGCGCGGCCCTCGAACAGCGCGGATTCGACAATCGGCTCTGCCTCCGCGCGCTTGCCCTGACCATAGGGCTGGCCCAGCACCACCAGGTCGGAGAACCGCGCCTGGCGCGCCACGTGGCGGCCGATATCGGCAATCTGCGCAACGCCGCTGTCGGTGCCGAAGGTCACGCCGGCCTGTTTCAGCGCGGCTTCGGCCTGGGCCTGGACCTGTTCGGCCTCTTCTTGCGCGCGGGCCAGGGTTTCCTGCAGCACCATGGCGTTGGCACCGGCGTAGTAGTACCCTGTCTGGGTGCGGTCGACACCAAGGCAGAGAGCATCGGCATGGGCGCCGAATTCCTCCGCCAGGGCCGCAATTTGCGCCAAAGGCGCCGCTGCGGTATCCGCAGCTGTGAGTACGGTAAGCAAGGACTTGTAGGACATTGACACCTCTCGGCGGAAAGAGCACCGCAGGCCCGGATGGCGCGGGTGCTTTGAGTTTCACTGCACGGGAAGAAGTGTCACATGTCGCCGGGATTTGTCTTGATGCAGATCAAGGCAGTGAAAGGGCGCGTTTTGCATGAAGAGCGCGGTCTAATAACGTCCCCGTATCCGCAGGATTCGCGGGGGCATGGCAAAGGGACGCAAGATGTCTAATTATATCAAGCTGATAGCGCTTGGTCTGGTCACGCTGTTTGCGATGATCGGCACCAACTACGCGCGGGATCTGGCTTACCAGGTGCACGCGATCATCGTGATGATCGTGGCTGGTGGTCTGTTCCTGTACACTTTGCGCGGCACCGACGAGCCGAAACGGGCGGTCGCCGGTGTAGAAAACGAGTATTTCGACAGCGTGATCCGCGCTGGCGCGATCGCAACCGCCTTTTGGGGCGTGGTAGGGTTTCTGGCGGGGACCTTCATCGCGTTTCAGCTGGCGTTTCCGGTGCTGAATTTCGAATGGGCAGAGGGCTTTGCCAATTTCGGCCGCCTGCGCCCGCTGCATACCTCGGCCGTGATTTTCGCCTTCGGCGGCAACGCGCTGATCGCCACCTCCTTCTACGTGGTGCAGCGGACCTCCGCGGCGCGGCTGTGGGGCGGCAACCTGGCGTGGTTCGTGTTCTGGGGCTACCAGCTGTTCATCGTGCTGGCGGCAACCGGATACCTGCTTGGCGGCACCCAGTCCAAGGAATACGCTGAGCCCGAGTGGTACGTCGATCTGTGGCTGACGATCGTCTGGGTTGCCTATCTGGCGATCTTTCTGGGCACCATCATCAAGCGCAAGGAGCCGCATATCTATGTGGCGAACTGGTTCTACCTGTCCTTCATCGTCACCGTGGCGATGCTGCACCTGATCAACAACATGACCATCCCGGTCTCGATCTGGGGGTCCAAGTCGGTCATCGTGTGGCCGGGCGTGCAGGATGCGATGATCCAGTGGTGGTACGGCCACAACGCCGTGGGCTTCTTCCTGACCGCGGGCTTCCTGGGCATGATGTATTACTTCATCCCCAAGCAGGCCGAGCGTCCGGTTTTCTCCTACAAACTCTCGATCATCCACTTCTGGGCGCTGATCTTCCTGTACATCTGGGCCGGTCCGCACCACCTGCACTACACCGCGCTGCCGGACTGGGCCTCGACCCTGGGCATGGTGATGTCGGTGATCCTGTGGATGCCCTCCTGGGGCGGCATGATCAACGGCCTGATGACCCTGTCAGGCGCCTGGGACAAGCTGCGCACCGACCCGGTGATCCGGATGATGGTGATCTCGCTGGGCTTCTACGGCATGTCCACCTTTGAAGGCCCGATGATGTCGATCCGTGCGGTGAACTCGCTGTCGCACTACACCGACTGGACCATCGGCCACGTGCACTCCGGCGCGCTCGGCTGGAACGGCATGATCACTTTCGGCGCCCTCTACTACCTGGTGCCGGCGCTGTGGAAGCGTGAGAGCCTCTACAGCCTGCGGCTGGTCTCCTGGCACTTCTGGCTGGCCACCCTCGGCATCATTCTCTACGCCGCTTCGATGTGGGTGACCGGTATCATGGAAGGCCTGATGTGGCGTGAAGTGGACGCCAACGGCTTCCTGGTGAACTCCTTTGCCGACACCGTGGCAGCGAAGTTCCCGATGTATGTGGTGCGCGGTCTTGGCGGGGTGATGTTCCTCGCGGGTTCGATCATCATGTGCTACAACCTGTGGATGACTGTCCGTAAGGCGCCGGCCAAAGAAGCCAGCCTGTCGGTCCCGGTCCCGGCTGAATAAGGAGCCAGGAAGCTATGTCTATTCTCGACAAACATAAGATCCTCGAGACCAACGCGACCCTGCTGCTGATTTTCAGCTTCCTGGTCGTGACCATCGGCGGCCTGGTGCAGATCGCACCGCTGTTCTACCTGGAAAACACCATCGAGAAGGTGGAGGGCATGCGTCCCTACACCCCGCTGGAGATGGCGGGCCGCGAGGTCTACATCCGGGAAGGCTGCTATGTCTGCCACAGCCAGATGATCCGCCCGATGCGCGACGAGGTCGAGCGTTACGGCCACTACTCGCTGGCGGCGGAGTCGATGTATGACCGCCCGTTCCAGTGGGGCTCCAAGCGGACCGGGCCGGATCTGGCCCGCGTCGGCGGCCGCTACTCGGACGAGTGGCACGCCGACCACCTGCGCGACCCGCAGGCGGTGGTGCCGGAATCGGTGATGCCGAAATACGGCTTCCTCGAGGAGAAGATGATCGACGGCAAGTACATCGGCGACATCATGGCCACCAACGCGCTCCTGGGCACGCCCTACACGGACGAGATGATCGACGCCGCGCAGGCAGACTTCCGCGCCCAGGCCGATCCCGACAGCGACTATGACGGGCTGCTGGAGCGCTACGGCGAGGACATCAACGTGCGCAACTTCGATGGCAACCCGGGGATCTCCGAGGCCGACGCGCTGATCGCCTATCTGCAGATGCTGGGCACGCTGGTCGACTTCTCGACCTTTACCCCGGACGCGAGCCGCTGAGGGAGGATGGTATGGAACTTTATACACTCCTCAGGCAGTTCGCCGACAGCTGGATGCTGCTGTTCCTGTTCACCTTCTTCATCGGTGTGATTGTTTGGGCGTTCCGCCCGGGCAGCACCAAGGCTTACCAGGACACCGCAAACATCCCGTTCCGGCATGATGACGCACCCGCGCCCAGCCAGGGCCAACCCGCCGCGAATAAGGAGGCGAGGGCATGAGCAAGAAATCGCAGAAATTCGAGGGCGATCCGAACACCACCGGCCACGAGTGGGACGGGATCGAGGAATTCGACAACCCGATGCCGCGCTGGTGGCTGTGGACCTTCTACGCCACCATCATCTGGGGCGTTCTCTACACCATCGCCTATCCGGCCTGGCCGCTGGTGAACTCTGCCACGGCGGGGATCCTGGGCTGGTCGACCCGTGGCGACGTGGCGGCAGAGATTGCCGCCGTCGAGGAAGCCAATGCGCCGATCAACGCCAAGCTGGAGGCGGCCGAGCTGACCGCCATTGCGGAAGATCCCGAACTGGGCTCCTACGCGGTGTCTGCCGGTTCCGCCGTGTTCAAGACCTGGTGCGCCCAGTGCCACGGGTCCGGGGCGGCCGGCGCCAAGGGCTATCCGAACCTCTTGGACGACGACTGGCTCTGGGGCGGCTCTATGGAGGATATCCACGCCACCGTCACCCACGGCATCCGCAACGAGGACAGCGACGAAGCGCGCTATTCCGAGATGCCTGCCTTCGGCCGCGACGAACTGCTTGAGAAGGAAGAGATTTCCCAGGTGGTCAACTACGTGATGTCGCTGTCGGGCGAGGCGCAGGATGCCTCCAAGGTTGAGGCCGGTGCCGTTGTCTTTGCCGACAACTGTTCCTCCTGCCACGCCGAGGACGGCACCGGCGACCGCTCGCAGGGCGCACCGAACCTGGCTGATGCAATCTGGCTCTATGGCGGCGACTACGAGACGCTGACCGAGACCGTGAGCAACTCGCGCTACGGCGTGATGCCGGCCTGGAACACCCGCCTGACCGAGGCGGAGATCCGTGCGGTGTCCTCCTACGTCCACCAGCTGGGCGGCGGCGAGTAACCAGCACCAGCACCGGAAACAGCAAAGGGGCCGCGGATTGCGGCCCCTTTTCGTTTGCGCACTGTGGCGCCAGGGGATCAGAACCTGAACATGGCCCGGATGTGCAAGGTGCCGAAGTCGACGTCGTTGCCGTCGGTGCCGAAGTCGTCGAACTTATGGTACTGGTATTCGCCGCCGATCACCCACTGGTCGTTGATCTGGTGGTCGTAGCCGAAGCCGATGACATAGCCGGGGTCGTCGAAGTCGATGTCGTCCACGCCCGACAGCCCGTCAAAGTTGGTGTAGGCAAAGCCGAGGCTGCCGTAGAGCAGCCCGTTGCCCAGGTCGTAGCCGGCACGGAGTTTCAGCCGGGCGATCCCGTCGAAATCGCCGGAAGCCCCGCCGGATTCGATCGACAGGTCGGAGAAATCGTATTGCAGTTCGGGGCCGATCGCCCAGTCGCCCACTTCCCACAGGTAGCCGATGGTGAAACCGCCCACGGCGCCATCGGTGTCGAGGTCGGTCAGCGTGCCGAGATCAAAATCCCCGGAGCCGTAACCGATCTGGCCGCCCACATAGGCGCCTTCCCAGTTGCCGGCAAATGCAGATGAGGCCGTGACGGCGGAGGCGAGGAACAGGGCGGATAAACATTTGCACTTCATAACACACATACCTTTCAACAGAAGGAGCCGCTAAACCGGCTGCCGCACTCGTGAAACAAGATAACTCAGCTTGTGCACAGGAAAGGGCTGCGGGAACGGAGGGCGGCTCATCCGCTTGCGGCAGGCGGTCTTTTGCCATTCTACAGCAAATTTGCGCCGGTTTCCGCTCAAATCACCCGCCGCTGCCTGCCCCGCACAGCAAGGGGCCGCAGATTTCCCGCGAATGGCGGGCTGCAATCCGAAACAGGCCCGGCGGAGGGGAATATTTCGGCTCGCGCCTCTTGAAACCGGAGGTGGTGCGGTCTCATTTCCGTGGCGGACGCGCTTGGCGCAGCCCGCGACCCGGTTCCGGCCGGCAGGGCAGGGCGGCGAGTGCTGGCGCACCGGGTAGGCCGGACGCCGTTTTCGGAAAGGTCTCAAGTGTTTGACATCTGGCTTCCGCTTCTGGGCGGGCTTGCGCTGCTGATCCTGGGCGGCGAGTTTCTGGTGCGCGGGGCGGTGCGTGTTGCCGAGCGGTTCGGGATTTCGCCGCTGGTGATCGGGCTCACTCTGGTGGGGTTCGGCACCTCGGCGCCCGAGTTGGTGACCTCGGTCCGCGCGGCGCTGGCCGGAGCGCCGGGGATCGCCTATGGCAATATCACCGGTTCGAACATTGCCAATATCCTGCTGATCGCCGGCCTGTCGGCTCTGATCGCGCCGATTGCGGTGCAGTCGGCAGCGCTGCGGCGAGACGGCGGGGTCATGCTGGCGGCCACGGCGGTTTTTGCAGCGCTTGCGGCAACCGTGCCGGTGACACGGCTGGCGGGCCTGAGCTTTGTCCTGGTGCTGGCGGCTTATGTCTGGTTCGCCATCCGGCAGGAGCGGACAACGGCGGCAGACCACGGCGCGCTGTACGACAAGGCCGCCGCGCTTGAGGGCGTGGACCCGGCGATAACGCCTGAAAGCACGGCCAGGCGGCCGCTGTGGCGCCCGCTGGCCACCGCCTTGGGCGGGCTGGCGCTGGTGATCGGCGGCGGCGGTATGCTGGTGGACGGGGCGGTTGAACTGGCGCGCATGATGCAGGTGTCCGAAACCGTTATCGGCCTCACCATCGTTGCCGTGGGCACCTCGGCCCCGGAGCTTGCGACCTCTGTCGCAGCAGCGCTGCGGCGCCAGGGCGAGATGGCCTTTGGCAATATCATCGGCTCCAACATCTACAACCTCTTGGGCATCGGCGGGGCCACCGCGATGATCGCACCTTCGGAGGTGCCGGAGCGGATTGCCGGGTTCGACAACCCGCTGATGCTGCTGGTGACCGTTGCCTTCCTGGGACTGGCCTGGACCGGGCTGCGGGTGTCGCGGCGCGAGGGCGCGGCGCTGCTGGCGGGCTATGGCGCTTATGTCTGGTGGCTGTGGCCGGCCTGAGCGGCCGCCGTTCTGCCTGCGGGCCTCAGCCCATCGAGGTCATCGACTTGCGCTTGCGGGCGCGGGCGGCGTCTGTCCTGGCGCTCCACCAGGCGATGCCGCCCCACAGCAGCACGTAGAATGCGCCGGTTGCCAGCACCAGCTCGCCGGGGAAGGGGCCGATGTCGGCCCGGCCCAGTGCCTGCTGCCAGCTGGTCACGCCCGTGGGATGCACGGCCAGCTTGCCCGCATAAGCCATCGACTGGATCAGCAGGACCCAGAAGTAGTTGCGCCGGATCCGCCGGCCGATCGCCGTCATCACGCCGACATGGTATTCCGGGCGCAAATAGTCGGCGGCCAGCACGTCCTGCCAGTGTTCTTCCAGGTGCAGGTCGCCCTCCACCAGCATCGGGGTGTAGAAATGCGTCTCCAGCCAGCGGGCGCGAGCGCGGAACACGTTGAAATAGCGGTAGCGCCGGGCCTCCAGCATCAGGAAGAAGATGATCAGCACCCCGACCAGGATCAGCGGCAGCGGCGAGGCCTCCGGCGAGGCATAGGAGATCGACAGCGCCACCCCCAGTGTCACCACCGACCAGTTGGTGGTGGTGTCGAGCCGGGTGCGCCAGACCGTGCTGCGGTAGATTTCGCCGCGGTACAGATGCGCAAGCGCGCCGACTTCCTCCGCCGACAGCGGCGCGCGGGCGCCGCCTGCAGTCTGTTCGCGCTCTAAACTGGTCATGAACTGAGAGTAGTTTTCTGCTGCAACCGGGCAAATTATTTGCGCCAGTTTGATCCGCATCAAACTGCGGGCGCCGCAGGCGGGGTAAAACCGCAGGTGAAAGAGTTTGCTGCTTGGCCAATACCCCCTCCTGGGCAGCAAGAAATCCCGCGAGGCCGACGTGCAGGCCAGACGGGCCATGCGCCGGTTTTCCGATCTGTTCGCGCGTTTCCTGGAAAACCGGCGCTTTTTTCTTCAAATCTTTTGCGGATTGATGCAGCGGGCCTGCGGCGGCCGGCCGCGCAGCCAGGCGGTGAGCCTGGCCAGCAGACCCGGTTTGCGGGGCGGCGCCTGATAGGCGCGCGGCAGCGGTTTGGCGGGCGGCAGATCGCGCAGCCGCACGCAGTCCTGCCGGGCGGCGGTCACCATTGAGCGGGCATAGATGTCAATCAGCATATCGGGGCCTCCTGTTCTGGCGTCTGACCTGACTCTTGCCTGGCGGGGCGATTCCTGCGAGTTAAGAAAAATCGCGTTATGTAAGTAGGGGTAACATATGGACTGGCTGCACATGCCGCCGCTTGCGGCACTCAGGGCTTTTGCTGCCTTTGCGGAGACGGGGAATGTGGTGCAGGCGGGGGCGGCGCTGAATGTCAGCCACGCTGCCATCAGCCAGCAGCTGCGGGCGCTGGAGGCGCATCTAGGGGCGGCGCTGTTGGACCGCAGCGGCCGGGCGCTGGCGCTGACCGCGGACGGTGTCCATCTGGCGCGGGCGCTGCAGCTGGGCTTCGGCGCGATCGAGGCGGCGGTGCAGGAAATCTCAGCCGCCGGAGCCGCCCGGCCGCTGCATGTCACCTGCACGCCGATGTTTGCCGCCCATTGGCTGATGCCGCGACTGGCGGAGTTTCAGGCCAGCCACCCGGAGATCGACCTGGTGCTGGATCCGCGGGGCGAGGTGGTTGAGCTGAAGCCGGGCGGCATCGACATTGCGATCCGCTATGGCGATGGCGCCTGGCCTGGCCTGGAGGCCCGGATGCTGCTGCAATCACCGATGGTGGTGATTGCAGCAGACAGCCTGCTGGGCGGGCGCCGGGTGGTGGCGCCGGAGGATCTGCTGGATTTGCCCTGGCTGGAGGAGCTGGGCACCACCGAGGCCTCGCGCTGGCTGGAATCGCGGGGCGTCACGAACAGCCTCCGCGGCCCGCGGACACGGCTGCCGGGCAACCTGCTGATGCAGGCGGTGCGCGCGGGGCAGGGGGTGGCGGTCAGCGTCCAGGAGTTTGTCGCGGAGGATCTGCAAACCGGCCGCCTGCACGCCTTGTTCACTGAGGGTTACGGCAAGGGCTACCACATCGCCACCCGCCCCGGCGTGCTCCGCCCCGAGGCCCGAAGCTTCGCGGCCTGGTTGCAGCGTCAGGTCAAGAAATGACGCACTGGCCGTTTTGAAGGAGTCTGCATGTTGTGAGAGAGGCCGATGGCTGGGGTGGTAGGAGACCATCGGTTCCGAGTCTCTTCATCACCTTTGCCGATCCGCTAGAGAAACTGGGGCGGTTTCTGGGGCGTTTCGCTAGCTACCCGGCAGTTTCCAACACGCTCTCCCAACATCCCAGCGCCAACATCCCAGCCAGGAGCCGCGATCGACCCGCCAACATCCCAGCCTGCCGCTATCGGCCCGCTGACGAGTGGTGGCGGTGGAGACCCGATGGTGACGTTGGCCGGTGGTGTGGTGGGAAAACAGCTAGAAATTCAGCGATGCCTGCACGTCTGCAACGATTTCTTTTTCGAAGGGGTGCAACCTTTCTGTGCTCAAGTTAACTCCTTTGACGATCTCCAAACCAACACCCAAAGTAGGGACCGCGCCAAACTCGCGCCCAAGTTTTCTCGAAAGCTCAGCAGGAATGCCGTACTCATCAAGCGCGAATAGTCCGACCTCCATAAAGAGGTTCTCGGCTTGAGCTGCAAAAAGGCTATAATCTCCGACGTTTTCTCGCCCCTCGGAGAGATAGATTTCTGCCTGAATATTGCTGACTGCCATTAACTGACGAGGGAACGTGTAACTTACATATCTTCTCATGAATTGCAGAGCATTCTCGGTTGCCTTGCTGACTGAATCGTCAAAATTCTTATTTTCGACCCAATAATCGATTGTGGGGCGGAAAGATTTATTTGTCCTCAAGAGGTCTAGAGCGGCTTTAAGTCCAGCGCCCGTCTTTATGCCATATCTTCCAAGGGAGCGGCCGCGATCGAGGCATGAGTATATGATGTTGCAAACACTCAAAAGCTGATGAGGTTTCGGATGTCCTTTCCATACTAGAGTGTCTTCAAAGTGTAGCAGATCTTCGGAAATCATCTCAAAGACAGCTAATTGGTCGTCGGCATCAATGTGTCGATTGAGTTTAATGGTGGATAGTGAAAGGGGGCTGTAGAATTCAACTTCTCTAATTCTCTCCTTTGAAATAGACGTGAGGCTATCCACAGGCAAGTCGAGTATCAGGGAAAATGGAGTGGTCTCATCTTGCGCATCAAGACCCGCTGATACTTCGTAAGAACTCTCTTCTGTCGGCGGAGACTCTAAAACGAATACCTTTCCCACGTAGTATTTCGCCATTCTACCAGCTCGTCCGGAGATATTCTTGAATGTGAAATTATCTAAACTAGGGGTTCCCGGTTTCCCAATGCGTTTGTCAAATACAATGACGTTCTCGGCCACTGTATTGACTCCTTCAATGATTGTAGATGTGCAAATAATAAGCTTGATGAGCCCTTGCTCAAACGCTCGTACTACATACTGCTGTAGCGCCCTAGGAATATTCCCGTGGTGTATACCGATACCTCTTTCTAGTGCTCTTATGAAAATCCAATCATTAGGGTATTGTGTACGCAACCAATCCACTGCTTTCGCCATCTGCGGTTTTGGCTCTACGAAAACCGGAGTCTCCAACAATGACTCGGCAACTTCAGCGGCTTTCGTTGGGGATTGGCAATAAACGAGTGTGGGGGAAGATAGCTCGAACAGAATCTCACGCAAAGCGTCGAACCTGATGTCGTAATCTCGAGGGAGATTACGCACAAATACGTCAGTGGCAACTGTGGAAAACGTTGAGGGATAGAAGGAGTATTCGTAATCTCCCCCCAGCCCGCTAACCGCATCAATGTTTGGACCAATTAAATAAAACTGTGCGCCAGATCTGGCAAGGCGATCAAAGCAGATGTTCAGGTCAATAGTTCTATCAGACGGATCTCTGTTAATGTCCAGCTTATAAAACTCGTCGATTACAAAGAAAGTTACCCCCTCAAGGTCGTCACGTCCAAGCGCGCGTTCCTGGGTTAAAACAAATATGGTCGGTCGTGAGGCATCAGTTTTTTGCGTTGGATGGGTAACAAGGTCAAACTGACCTCCAAACCTCCTAAACAACCGCCTGCGTGTTTCATCGATCAAAGCTATAGTGGGTACGATGATGGCTATGTGCTTGTGCTTTCCAGATGCGATTACCGCATCAACAACCAAGCTTTTCCCCACACTGGTGTTAGCACTCAGCACTACGTTCTTGCCAAGTAACAACTCACGATAGACACGCAGTTGAAGTGTGTGGAACAAGAACCCCTCTTCCTCAAACGGAGACTTGTGGGCTTCCACCGTAATTTGATCCTTCAGATCTTCAACGCTTTCCGTGTCGAGGTATGGGAAAAGCCCAACAGACTGGATCAGAGATTGCAATATGATCTGCAGCTCTTTTGGGAAACAGTTTTGGACGGCCAAGGCGCGAATGACCATTTCCCGACCTACATCGAGCGTATTAATGTCATTGATCAATCGGGTAATCGCTTGCAATATCCCAAAAGGATCTTCCGAAACAGCGGCGCGATCCGAAAGCACTTCTCTCAGTTTCGAGATCCCAACTTCAGCGCCCATCCAGGCCCTCCCTGAAAGTATTTACCAACGAGACGGCGCACTTGATAGGTACAAGAAAGATGTGCACTGGTATATCCTTCAACTCCGCTGGCGAGCTTCGTTTCAGCTCAGCGTATAGTCCCTCAGCCTCTTTTTTTAACTCTTCCACATAACCAGGTAGCTCTCCCTTTGCTATTATCTCACTGTCGTAGGCGAGCAAAATAGGTATGCGCAGAGCATTCAGAAACTCGTCCATCTTAGCGTACTTCGAAAGCACTCGCGCGAGATTGGCTGACCTCATGTGATCTGGGTCTCTCAGTTGGATTATTACTTCCCGTTCGCTTTTGAGAATCTTGCGGTCAATGATTTCAGTAATTTGCTTGAAGATTTCAGATGCCACGTCATCGCGATTTGGAACTGTTGCCAACCTGCCCTGACCTAGCCAGATCTCATCGCACGTGGTTGACGAGACTATCTGCGCAGTATTCTTGTGAGCGTGACCGAGGCACGTTGTAAACAACTTGCAAGCTATCGGCTCACTTTTATGGTAATGCCTAAGAATCGAGTGCAATAGAAGCTCTGCAACTAGACGCTCAATTTCGACATCAGGATTTCTGCTTGCTACCTCAAGAGCTCTTTGGGTTAGTTGCCGAGCGCCTAAATAGTTATGCGAGGCGAGAACCTTTGCTGGAAGCGCAACTTCAGGCAGCCAATCTAGAAGGTAGCTAGCTAAATCTGCTTCTCTCCATTGGCCGCCATCGAACTCAGCATCAAATGCTCTTAGTGCTCGTCGTATTGCCAAATCATCTATTTCAGAAATGACAGTGAAAAATTCATCTGTAGAGAGTGTGTAGACTTTAATAGTTCTGTGGCTGTCTTCTCGAACTTGATTCAAGAAATCGTCCCACCATGGCCAGATGTCCTTCCTATTGATAGATTTTTCCGGTGAATTAGTGACCCTGGATGCTTTGGAGGCGTGAGTAACTGCCTTTAGCAGGTTGTCATAGGCCAGTTCAGCTTGTTTGTAGGACGGAAGCACCCCTTGACCCTCTGCTGCTCGAAGGAGTTTTTTCGTGTTCCTTGTTTCCACAGCTGACTCGGAATAAGCCACTTCCCAAAGTAAATTTCGAGCCCAGTATTCTGTATTTTTACCGTTCTTGGATTTAAAGTCTGGATACTTTTTTGCGAATCGACGAACTAATGCGTCAAAATCCGAGTTGAGTCTCGATCTCTGGGAGCGATCCAATTTAAATAGAATTAGATCCTTTCGGATTTCCCTTGTGCTAACAAAGCGAAATAATGCCGTTCCAGGAAACTTGTCGCATGCGAGTGACTTTTCCATTAGGGAACTTCCTCGCTTAGACTGATCCCTGCTAGTGATTTCGCCTATTCCCCACTTTCCGTCCTCTTCGGTACTCTTAACCTGGACGTACTCAATTTCGCTTCGTCCGTCTCTCTCCCAGCGCAGCGTCACATCATCGGCGGTTTCACATTCAACTTGCAGCAAGTCCGGATTGACTAACATATCCAGCACAAAGCCAGCTGCCACATGTGCTTGAAAATCATATCCCACACGCCCGGCTACGCCGCCCGAGTCGCTCACATTGATCGGATCGATAAGGCTGAATAGTGTCATCGGGTCGCAAGCTAAAATACTGAGATAACAGCTACATAAACAACCTTTGGATTGCAAGTACTGGGGGAGTCATTCCACCTATCGGTGTTTGCGCGTAGCGTCAACGGACTTGAGCCTTGGCTAACGCCGCTCACTTTTAGGGGAAGTTCATCACCATCAACTGAATAGATTCGTAGCCCCATTACAAACTTTCCAGTTTGCAGTCATAGATCGAAAGGACCCCTTCTGGTTCTATCTTTGCTCGCCCTATGCTGTAGAGAACTCTGCTCACTGAAGGCAGTTTTATTAGTTGCACCTTGAGAGAAAGGGAACTTCGTCCAGAAATCCGAGCAACCCTCCGTATCTAAATCGGTAGCAAATACGGAGGTTTATCATGCTGTCTCAAATGCTTGCAAAGTACCTGCTAGCAACTAAGCCGATCAGGGCTAGACGGTCCGGCAGCGGCGAAATCGTCATTGGCAAGATCATCATTGTACTGTTCGCCAGGATCGACTGATGGTCGAGTATCAACCCGACGACATCGTGGTCATCCGCGCTTCTGAAGACTGGCCGGAGCATCTGTTCCGGATCACTGAAGTCTTCGACGACTGCGTGGGCGGCTACTCACTGAATGGACCACTGGAAGGCGAATACGGCGAGCCGGACTTCGACCTGATCCTGAGGGTCTACGAGGGCGACTGAAGCCCTTTCTTCCCAAACTCAAAACTAGAAGGAGGAGACGCTATGTCTGCTCAGATCAAGTATGCGTACTTGAAGGGTCACACGTGGCTCTACAGACGCCATTTCCCTAAAGACGTCGCTCTGGCTCTCGGCCAGAAAGTGCTGAAACAATCTCTGAAGACGCGAGATGCCGCTACGGCCCGGGTTCGGACTGCTGAGTTGAATGCTCGCTATGAAAGCCTGGTAGCTGAGGTTCGGACGCGCTCCGAGGAAGCGCTTAGCCAACCGGAGAGCGCGGTTGGTACTCCAGCATGGGCGGTGAAGCCGGAGACCGCACTCGATCGCCTGCGAACTTCTCTAGCAGCCTCTGGTACTGTTCTGGATCGTCCGGATTTTAATCCGTTGATCGAGAAGGAGAAGATACCCACCGGCGACCGCGCAGAGCTATATCTGAAGAAACGGAGCAACCAGCTTCGTTACGGTGGATACAAGTCGGTTCGCTATTCGGTGGAACTGTTCGCTAGCAAGTATGGTGGACAATCGCTGTGCAGTCTGGGGCGAGACGATGGCCGGGAGTTCCTTGGAGCAATCGCCAAGCTCTCCCCGCTGATCGGCAAGTCAGCGACGACGAGAGGCTTGGGCTTGGATGCTCTGCTCGCTTTCTCCGCCAACGGAACGGCTCGGATCTCTGTCAGAACTCAGAAGCGTATCTGGTCGCAGGTGAACCACTTCCTCGACTGGTGCGTCTATGAGGGAGACCTGGATGCCAACCCCTTCAGAACCGTTCGGTTTGATCGGAAGATCCGTCCTCAGCCTTATGCCGTGCCAACCGACGAGGAGGTGCGTCGGCTGTTGCTGGATCGTGACCGCGATCTGTATCCGGTAATGCTGACCTGCCTGTTGACGGGGATGCGTTCGGGGGAAGCTGCGGGCTTGCTTCGGGAAGACCTCGTGGTGAAGGGCAACCTTGGAACCTTCGCGTGGGTCAGGCCAAATGAGCTGCGCTTGCTCAAGACGGATGCTGCTGAACGACTGGTTCCGGTACACCCAGCGCTGGAGGAACTGTTCACGGATCTGCCTAAGTTCGGCCCGTTATTCCCTGACCTGACTGTCGACCGAATATCAAAGCTGTTTGCTGACGTCAGAAAACGGTTGAAGCTAGAGCGTCCACGGCTGGTTTTTCACTCCACAAGGAAGTGGTTCATAACCCAGTGCGAGCGTACGGGAGTTCCGGAGCACTTCACAGCTTCTCTGGTAGGCCATAAGTCGGCTCGATCGGAGAACGGGATCACCTACGGCATCTACTCCGCAGGCATCTCGGACGAGCAGAAGCGGTCTATCATCGACCAGATACGGTTGCCGGGATGAGCATTCCCAACATTGAGGAGTTCGAAGAGAGGGCCGCTATCGCTGAATACGATGGCGGTCTTTCTCGTAGGGCTGCTGAAGATCTGGCGGCTCGGTCTCAGGGGTTCGCTGGTTCTGAAGACTACTGGCGCTGGCTGGCGGAGTACGTGCTGACCCGAAAAATACCTTGACTCTAACCCCGGCTGGCTTCGTGCTGGCCGGGGACACCACTTTTATTTTTTTTAGAAAAAACTTTTACCCAATCGCCCCCTTGAGGGGGCATGGATCCTTCCAGAATTGACCTTTTATCAGCTCGATAGCTGTGCAAGGAATGCAACAATCACCACTTATAAGTAGACGCAGCCTTCAATAACAAATGCATGGTTGAGGAGCAGGAATGGGTAGAGCCAAGGCGCTAATGATGGAGATGGAGGAAGCAAAATGGGAAGAAACCGATGCATCTTTCTATTGCCCTGACTGTGAGAAGAACGTCGACGGACTAGTTGAGCTACCAGTCGTCTACGAAGATGGAGGTGAAGAGCATCTACCGGTGAGTGTACTCTGCTTCAGCTGCAATCAGAGTTTTGAGGGCTGGGCAAAAACTGACTGGTATAGTTGCGAGATTGAACTTGATGATTATCCAGGTCTTCAAGTCGAAGCTAGTCCGGTACAAGGATCGATTCACGACTACGACGACTATGACGACTACGATCAGGATTATTTCGCTTGGCTGGAACAGCAAGAGCGCCTTTCACGACCGGTATTTCATGCATTTTGCAAGACGAATGATGACATAAGAGCACTGGCTTTGGGCATTCAGGCAGATCAGCGATCCCGGATGCTAGCGCGTATGTTGCTTGCTCAAAGCATCACTGCTCTTGAAGTTTTTCTTGCGGACACGTTGATCTTGACTGTTACCAATAACAGGGATGTCCAAAGTCGTTTGCTAAAGTCGAAGGAGTTGCAGATTGGCAGTACCGAGTTCCGGCTTTCAGATGCAATTGGCTTCGAAGACTTTGCAAAAGAGAAACTGCTTCAGTACCTTCGCGCAGTATCGTTTCATAATTTGAAGAAGGTAACAGGGCTTTTCCGGGTAGGCTTGGGTATCGATATCAGTCCCGAGAGCAGCGAGCTTGAACAGATCCAAAAGGCGATAAAGATGCGCCATGATTGTGTTCACAGGAATGGCATGGATAGAGAAACTGGCGAAGTTCACGAGATAAGTCAGGCCTTTCTTCTTGGGTTGACAGAGACACTTCTACGCATGGTCAAAGCAGTGGACGAAAAGGTTGAAGACTTCGAATCCCCGTTTTAGTGAGCAGTTGGAGCCGCGCCGACAGCGAAAACCAAGAGGATCGGACTACCGCCTCAGCCAGTTGGCGGAGGCGTACTAGCTCGGTTTGCAAGTGGTTCTGTTGGCTTCACTAAGATCTAGTCTTGAGTTCGCAGGAGCTGCCAGCTCTCAACGCCCAAGCCTTCTGCCACCTTGAAAAGATTGTCGATGGATATGTTCTGTTCGGAACGCTCAACGGCACTCAGATAAGTGCGATTCAGACCGGCCTCCGCAGCAAGCCGTTCCTGAGACCAGCCGCGCTCGGCCCGAAACAACCTCATGTTCCGCGCTACGATATCTCTCAGTGGGCTCTTGGGCGTTCTCTTCACACTCAATGCTATTGCGCACTGATGGTTTTAGCTCTACCGGTTTTAAGAGACATTCGAGATGGAGCCGGAGCCATTGCTTCATCACCATCAGGTGGCGGCGTGTGGCGGCCGCTTCGAAACTACGCGGCGCAAAGGGACGGAAAAGTGGGCAGGCTTTCGGCTCCATCCATCACTAAACGAGGAAGCTCATGGAAAGCACTTTTAAGGGATTGTTCTTAGCTGGAGCCGCCGGGGGCGTGGCTTGGTTTTGGTACGTGGTTTTACAGCCAATGACATTGCTAGTGGAATCTGCCGGGGTGTCGATTGCGGCTCTTACCGTGATCGGATTGGTGGGATGGCTGCTCCTAAGAGGGCAGCGGATGCTGAAACAGCCAGAAGTGGCCGAGAAAGTCCGAAAGGTGGCTGGCGAAGCCGCTACCGTCTCCGAGGAGCTTTCACTGGTAAGCTCGGACGTTCTGAAGGAGACAGGCAGTAAACTCGGGCCGATGTTGAGCTATGTGTTTGGCTTCTCTGGCCGTGTATCCCGAAAAGAGTACCTGATCGCACAAATCCTGACTGGGCTGCTGACACTGGTGTTGTTTGCTCTGTTTCTGATGGAGCCAGATAGCTGGCTGGGCGTCCTGTCGCTCCTGAGCATCGGAGCGGTCGCAGCGGTCCTCGTCGCCTTCGGAGTTCGCCGCACTCGAGACACCGGAGTAAATCAATGGTGGTTCCTGCTAGTTCTCGTTCCGCCAGCTAACCTCGCGCTCCTAGTGTTCCTGCTGCTGGTTCCGACCGACGAATTCAAGGACGCCCCCGTCTAACCACCCACACCACCGGCCAACGTCACCATCGGGTCTCCACCGCCACCACTCGTCAGCGGGCCGATAGCGGCAGGCTGGGATGTTGGCGGGTCGATCGCGGCTCCTGGCTGGGATGTTGGCGCTGGGATGTTGGGAGAGCGTGTTGGAAACTGCCGGGTAGCTAGCGAAACGCCCCAGAAACCGCCCCAGTTTCTCTAGCGGATCGGCAAAGGTGATGAAGAGACTCGGAACCGATGGTCTCCTACCACCCCAGCCATCGGCCTCTCAAACAAGAAAACAAGCACCCGAGGGACCCGTTAGCCCCGAAAAGGCCCCCGGTTTCGGCCCCATTGTTTTGCGGGTGAGTTGGCGTGTCGAG
>NZ_JAHVJQ010000004.1 GCF_019801145.1 Leisingera aquaemixtae | reverse complement strand
CCCGCTTCCCAGACCCCAGAAACCCCGCCCCAGCCCCCAACAGCCGCCAACACAGCTTACCCACAGACTCAAGCCGGATATCCACAGACCAAAACGCAGGAATCGAAATCTCAGAACCGAAGCCCCCGTCCCGCGCCGCTCCTTTCCGGTCAAAGCCGCCCGGCAAACGCAGGCCGACCCCCCAAAGGGCGCAGTGGCCAGGAAAAAGGGCGGCCCACCGGCCGCCCGCAGAATCTCAGTTCATTTCGCTCAGCCCTGCTCTTCCAGCACTTTGCGGGCGGCGCGGAAGCATTCCAACGCCTGGGGCACGCCGCAATAGATGCCGATCACATGAATAATCGCCCGGATCTCCTCCTTGGTGACACCGTTATTGATGGCGCCGCGGCAGTGCAGTTCCCATTCGTGCATCTTGCCCAGCGCCCCGATCATCGAAAGGTTCATCATCGAGCGGGTCTTGGCGTCGATCACGTCATCGCCCCAGCCGAAGCCCCAGCACCAGGCAGTCATCGCTTCCTGAAACGGGCGGGTGAAGTCGTCCGCTGCGGCCAGGTTCGTTTCGACATACTCAGCGCCGAGGGTTGCCTTGCGCTGCTCCATGCCCTTCAGGAACAGGTCTTCGTCAAAAGCGCTCATCTCAGCCTCTCAGTTTCATTGCAATGTTTTTGGTCTGCACGTAGTTCCACAGCGCCTCGCGGCCCTTTTCTCGGCCGTAGCCGGACTTTCCGTAGCCGCCAAAGGGGGTTTCGACGCCGCCCGCATACCATTCGTTCACAAAGACCTGGCCGGCGCGGATCTGGCGGGCGCACCGGGTGGCGCGGTCGAGGTCGCGGGTGAAGACGCCGCCGACCAGCCCGTATTCGGTGCTGTTGGCGATCTCGACCGCTTCCGCATCCGACTCGAACTTGAGGACTGAGAGCACGGGGCCGAAGATCTCCTCGCTGGCGATGCTGTCGGACGGGGTGATGCCGGAAACAACGGCCGGAGCCAGGAATGCACCCGCATTGCCAACGGGCGCGCCGCCGGTTGCGATGATCGCCCCGTCAGCCTGGGCCTGCTGGACAATACCCAAGGCACGGTCGCGCTGGGGCATGGAGACCATGGCACCCATATTGGCACCGAACTCGGGCCGGTCGATCCCAGGGCCGACACTGAGGCTTTGCGCCACGTTTACCGCGCGTTCGACCAGTTCGTCGTGGCGGCTTTCGTGCACGATCACCCGGCTCATGGCGCTGCAGACCTGACCTGCGTTAAAGTAGATGCCCCAGCGGATGTCGTTCTCAAACGCGTCGAGGTCGGCGTCTTCATGGACAATAGCAGCGGATTTGCCGCCAAGCTCGAGCACACAGGGCACCACGTTCTGCGCCGCCGCGGTGGCAATGCGGATGCCAGTGGGGACGGAGCCGGTGAAGACGATCTGATTGACCTGCGGATGGCCGGAGAGCGCCGCGCCGGCCTCATGCCCGTAACCGCAGAGCACGTTAACCGCACCGGCCGGGAAGCCGGCGGCCTCGGCTGCGCGGGCCAGCCAGGCGTTGGTGAGGGGCGTAAGTTCGGGCGTCTTGATCACGCAGGCGTTGCCAGTGGTGAGTGCCGCGGACAGCGAGCGCGCGGTCATCTCCACCGGGTAGTTCCAGGGGATGATCTGGGCGGAGACGCCCATCGGCTCATTCTCGGTCCAGTCGAAATAGCCGCCGCCCAGGGGGATCGAGCGGCCCTCCACCGTGCTGGCCTGGTTGCCGTAGTATTCGAAATAGAGCGCGGCGCCCTCGATCTCGATCCGCGCCTCCCACAGCGGCTTTCCCTGCTCCAGGGTCAGGACGCGGGCGATCTCGTCGATGTTGTCGAGCAGGTACCGGCCCATTGCCTGCACCATACGGCCCCGCGCGATCGGGCGCAGGGCTGAAAGCTCGCCGGACAGGTGCACACGGCGGGCGGCCTGCACGGCGCGGTCCACGTCGGCGGCATCAGCCAGCGCGTGGCGGGCCAGAAGCTCGCCATTGGCCGGGTTGGTGACATTGATCCACCCTGCCCCGCCGGGCACCCATTCGCCGTCGATGAAGTTCAGCCATTCGGCGTCAATCTTAGTCATGGTCTTTCTTAGTTCCCTGCTGCTGCCAGATCACGGTCTGCCGCTTCGCGCATCCACTTCTGAAGATGCAGGATGGAGTGTTCCGAGTTCACTCCGCAAGAAGGATCGACCACCAGAGGCCCGGGAACGTAGCCGCGGCTTTTCAGGCCGCGCTGCACCGATTCCACCAAGTGGATATCTTCCTCCACCGTGGTTGCGCGGTCCTGCACCGCCATCCGGCGCACGGTTTCATTGTCCTCACCGCGGACCGAGTACCAGCCGCGCCAGACAACCACGTGATCGGCATCGACCGCGCGCCAGTGGTATGTGTTGAGCAGGTTGCCGGGATAAACCTGGAAGGAGAACATCGGCCATAGGAACCAGCTGGAGTATTTCTCGTTGTTCTCGAAGCCGGAGTTGATGTCGTACGTCATCTGATCCAGCGCGTTGCACTCGGTGGTGTGGCGCAGGCAGAACCCCTGGGGCTGGATGTCATAGGTTTCCGGCTTGATCACCCCGGTGGAGAAGGTCGGGTGGTTGAGGCTGCAGTGATAGCACTCGGAGTAATTCTCGACCGAGACCTTCCAATTGCAGTCTTCCGGGATCTCCACCCATTCCAGCGGTTTCAGGTCGGCCCAGTTGGGGACAAAGCTTTCCAGCTCGCCGCGCACGCCCGGGAACCAGTCATCCATCGGTTTGGCCTCGGGGTCGAGGTTCACGAATATGAAGCCGAGGAAGACCTCGGTGCGGACCTCGGTCAGGCAGACCTTGGACTTGTCGAAGCCCTGCACCGACTTCAGGTTCGGCCCGGCGCGCAGCTGGCCGGTCAGCTCATAGGTCCAGGCGTGGTAAGGGCAGACCACAACCCGCGTGGTGCCCTCACCCGAGACCAACTGGTGGGCGCGGTGCTGGCAGACATTATAGAAGGTGCGGATCTCGCCATCACGCCCCTTGATGCTGAACAGGCTTTCGCCCGCCATCTCAAAGGCGAAGTAGTCGCCGGGGTTTTCCAGCTGGCTGGCGTGGCCGGCAAACTGCCAGGTGCGGGCCAGCAGACCCTTGCGCTCAGCCTCAAAGATGGCCGGGTCGGTATAATACCGTGCCTCCAGGGAATGGGTCAGAGGGGCGTTCATTCAGGTTCCTCCGCATAAAGGCCCAGCTGGTGCCTGCGTTTGTGAAATTTCTCCACCCGCTCGACAATCTCCTCGCTGGAGACCGCAATCACGAAGGAGAGCAGCGTTTCCAGCAGGGCGATGGTCGAGACGGATGACGGGAAGAATTGCGGCGTGTCGGCCGCGACGACAAAACCGTGATCCGCATTCAGGACCACGGGGCTGGCGGGGCTGTCGGAGATGCCGACGATGGTGACCCCCTGTTCGCGTGCGATGCGGATCGCATCGATCACTTCGGTGCGGTAGGGCTTGCAGGTCATGGCGATCAGCACATCCTGGCTGTCGGCCCAGGCAAGGTCATCCACGGCGGTCGAACCGGGCCGCGGGATAGCGTGGAACTGCTTCATGCCGGTGGAGGCAAGATAGGTGAAGTTGCGGGCGTTGGCGTTGTTGACGCCAACCCCAAGGGTAAAGACCTGCCGGGACTGCCAGATCGCCTGCGCCGCGGCCTCCAGCCCGTCCGCATCGATACCCGCAAAGGTCTCCTCGATATTGCGGATCGCGGCGCCCACCATATCGGCATAAAGCCCGCCCAGCTCGCCGGACTTGGAAATATCCTGCAGCCAGCGCGCCCGGTCAGGGAAGGAAACCCCGCCCTGGCGAATCGCCTCGCGGAACGGGGCGCGGAAATCCTCGTATCCTTCAAAACCCACCTGCCGCGCCATGCGGACAAAGGTGTTGGGTTTCACATTCGCCGCCTCGGCAATCTCGCGCACGGTGGAAACCCCGACATCCGCAGGGTTTTCCAGCACATAGCGGGCCGCCTTCTGTGCTTCAGGGGTCAGCGCATCCCACTCTTCCGTGAGGCGCTCCAAAACAGTTGATGATACATTTGTGCCATTCATGATTGACGATGGTACAAATATGGAATTAGCCTGTCGAGCAGAAAAGCGACTCTGCAATCAGGAACGGCGAAATGGCTGAGAAGGAATTCCCCACACAGGCCCGTGTGGTCATTGTAGGCGGCGGTGTTATGGGGGTGGGCCTGGCCTATCACCTTGCGCACGAGGGGTGGGGCCCGGAGGTGGTTCTCTTGGAAAAGGCCGAGCTGACCTCGGGCTCGACCTGGCACGCGGCCGGGCAGATCACCCATTCCACCAGTTCGTTCGGGCTGGGCAAATGCGTTGACTACAACATCGGCCTTTATTCCGGGAAGCTGGAAGAAGAGACCGGCCAAGCAGTGACCTGGCACGGCTGCGGCTCGTTCCGCCTGGCCTATACCGAGGATGAGATGGACTGGCTGCGCCACACCCTGTCGGTGGGCCGCTCCCTCGGCTTCAACATCGAACTGGTGGGGCCTGAGAAGGTCGCCGAGCTGCACCCCTTCTATAATCTCAAAGGGGTTCTGAGCGCGCTTTACACCCCCGATGACGGCCACGTCGACCCGACCAACGTTACCATGGCACTGGCCGCAGGCGCCCGCCAGCTGGGCGCGCGGATCATCCGCCACTGCCGCGCCACCAACATCACCCAAGCTGGCAATGGCGAATGGATCGTCGAATCGGAAAAAGGCACCATCCGCTGCGAGCATGTGGTCAACGCCGGCGGCACCTATGCCCGCCAAATGGGCGAATGGTCCGGGCTGCAGCTGCCGATGACCTCGATGACCCACCACTACTTCGTGACCGAACCGGTGCCAGAGTTCGAAGGCTTAGACAAGGAACTGCCAGTAATCCGCGACGACAGACAGGTCTCCGGCTACATCCGCATGGAGCAGAAGCGCGGGCTGATCGGGATCTACGAGAAGGAAAGCAGCAACTCGGTTTGGCACGACCACTGCCCCTGGGAATATGAGAACTGGCTGTTCGATGCCGACTATGACCGGGTGATGCCGTGGCTGGAGGAAAGCCTGAACCGGATGCCGATCTTTGCTGACCTCGGCATCCAGCGCGAAGTGCATGGCGCGATCTCGCATCCGCCGGATGGCAACCCGCTGATCGGCCCGGCGCCGGGCGTCAAGAACTACTGGTGCTGCTGCGGCACCCAGATCGGCATCGGCTGGGGCCCGGGCCTGACCCGCGAGCTGGCGCGCTGGATGGTGCATGGCGCGGCCGACATCTCGATGCGGGAATACGACCCGCGCCGCTTCGGCTCTTATGCCACCAAGGACTGGCAGGTGACCAAGGCGCATGAAGATTACAAGCTGCGCCACGAGATCCCCTTCCCGCATTTCAACCGCCTGGCGGGCCGCCCGATCAAACCCTCGCCGCTCTATGAACGGCTAAAGGAAAAAGGCGCGGTCTATGAGGAGGTCTATGGCCACGAACGCCCGCGCTGGTTTGCCAAAAACGGTGTGGAGCAGCGCGACCACTACTCCTTCAAGCGCAACGTGGTGCATGACATGGTCGGGGCCGAAGTGAAGGCCGTGCGCGAATGCGTAGGCATCATGGACATCTCCGCCTTCACCAAGGTCGAGGTCTCCGGCCCTGGTGCCGCGGCGCTCTTGGATCGGCTGACCGCCAACCGGCTGCCGCAGAAAGTGGGCGGCATTGCCCTGACCCACATGCTGAACCGCCGCGGCCGAATCGAGCTGGAAACCACTGTGGTGAAACTGGCCGAGGACAGCTTCTATTTGGTCTGCGCCGCCTTCTTCGAACAGCGCCTGCTGGACCACCTGGCTCAGAACCTCGCGGGCGAGGACGTGGAGATCAAAACCCTCTCCACCGATTGGGCCGCCCTTGCTGTCAATGGCCCAAAATCCCGCGAGGTCCTGGCCGCCTGCACTGGTGCAGACCTGACAAATGCCGGCTTCAAATGGCTGACCGCACAGCAGATCGAGGTAGCGGGTCACAAGCTCTGGGCCTTCCGGATGTCCTATGCGGGTGAGCTCGGCTGGGAGCTGCACATCCCGCGCGACAGCACCCTGGCGGTATATGACGCCCTTTGGACGGCTGGCGAAAAACATGGCATTGCCGACTACGGATCCTTTGCCATGAATGCGATGCGGATGGAGAAAGGCTTCAAGGGCGCAGGCGAACTCACCAACGAGGTGACACTGGCCGAGGCGGATGTGCTGCGTTTTGCCCGCACCGACAAGGAGTATCTGGGCAAGGACAAGACTCTGAACAACGCGGACAAGCCCTGGGTCTGCGCCTATCTGGAGATCGAGCCGGACGGTGCGGAAGACGGCCACGGCGGTGAGGCAGTCATGCTTGATGGTCAAGTCGTTGGCTCAACCGCTTCTGTTGCCTATGGCCACACTGTCGGCAAGATCCAGGCCTTTGCATATGTGAAACCGCAGGCCAGTGTGCCGGGCTTAGAAGTCGAAGTGATCATCGCTGGCAAACCGCGCAAGGGGCGGATTCTGGGCATGCCGGCTTATGACCCGGACAGCCTGCTGCCGCGTACCGACGCGGCACTTGCCCCGGCGCAATAGAATGCCCCCCCTTCGCCAGGCCACCGGCGAGGGGGCGACTTCCCTCTTTGCTAATTGGGAGCGCCAGAAATGAGCCTTTCCGAAGCTACCCCCCTGTCCGGACACGGCAGTCCGGGCAGACTTAATAATCCGACCACAAACCCGTACCGCCGCTTCCTCGAAAGAATGCGCAGTTCAAGACCCGCCCCTGCAGGTTGAACAATATTGAACCAGGAGCATGAACATGAAGATCACCCGCATCTCCCTGTGGCATGTGCCGCTGACCAGCCACACCGCGTATCACATGGCCGAGGGCAAGACCTGCGACACAGTGGAAAGCGTGGTACTGGTGCTGGACACCGATTCCGGCCTAACCGGTTGGGGCGAGGTCTGCCCGATCCCGCATTACCTGCCCGCCTATGCCCGCGGTGTGGTGCCCGCTGTGGAGGAGATGGCACCAGTGCTGCTGGGCGCCGATCCCGTTGGGCCAGAAGCCGTGATGGCCAGGCTGGACCATTGGCTGCAGGGACATCCTTATGCCAAGTCCGCAATCGACATCGCCTTATGGGATCTGACGGCACAGGTCGCGGACTTGCCGTTGCATTCCTTGCTGGGCGGGCGGCGGCAGGCGGATATGCCGCTCTACCACTCGATCACCTGCATCGCGCCAGAGGAGATGGCCCGCATCGCGCATGAGGCGCAGGCGACGGGCATCACCCAGTTTCAGGTGAAACTGGGCGCGGACCGCGACTGGGAAGCCGATGTCGCACGCCTTCGGATGGTGCGGGAGGCGGTCGGAGACGGACCGCTGGTTTATGGCGACTGGAACTGCGGGGCCACATCGCTGGATGCCTCCCGCGTCGGACGGGCTGTAGCGGACCTTGACATCATGCTGGAACAGCCCTGCGCCACCATCGAGGATTGCGCGCGGGTACGTTCTGTATGCGGGTTGCCGATGAAACTGGATGAGAACGCCCATGACACGGCTTCCCTGTTGGCAGGCCATGCAGCGGGTGTAATGGACGCAGTCGCCATCAAGCTGTCAAAGTTCGGCGGGCTGTCGGCCGCGCGCCGGGCGCGGGATCTCTGCCTGCACCTGGGCGCCAAGATGTGCATCGAAGACACCTGGGGCTCTGACATCACCACCGCTGCTTTGCTGCATCTGGCGGCCGCCACCGATCCGCTTCGGTTGATGAATGCCTGCGACCTGTCCTTCTACGTCAGCCCGCGGCTGGACCTGGCAGGGCCGGAGCGTCGAAATGGCCGCATCGCCCCGCCCGAAGGCCCTGGTCTGGGCGTGCGGCCCGACCGGGAATCCCTGGGCGCTCCCGCAACTGTGATCGAATAGTTTTTGACTTTTTGGTCAAAATTTTTCCAACTGGGCCAATCCGCCCCAACAGGACAAAGACATGGAAAAGATCCGCACCCAGGCCGAATGGAATGACCGCGCCAGCGCCGTGCTGCCCGCCGGCGGCTTTGGCAATTTCGACCCCGGCATCGTCATCCGCGAGGGCAAGGGCTCCCGTGTATGGGACGAGGATGGCAAGGAATACATTGACTACCTGATCGGCTCAGGCCCGATGATGCTGGGCCACGGCCATCCGGAAGTGATGGAGGCGGTGCTTGAGCAGCTGCCGAAAGGCATGACTTTCTTCGCCAGCAACGCCCGCGGCATCGAGCTGGCCGAGGAAATCTGCCGGGCAGTGCCTTGCGCCGAGCAGCTGCGCTATGTCTCCACCGGCGGCGAAGCTGACATGTATGCGATCCGGCTTGCCCGCGCCTTCACCGGCCGCACCAAGATCGTCAAGTTCGAAGGCGGCTATCACGGCATGTCCGCAGAGGCGCAGATGAGCCTGGCACCCTCGGTCCGGGTGAATTTCCCGCAGGCGGTGCCGGACAGTGCAGGCATCCCCCCGTCAGTCGCCGCCGAGGTCCTGGTCGCACCGTTCAATGACTTCGAATACATCAAGCAGCTGATGGCAGAACACGGGCACGAGATTGCCGCCATCATCGCAGAACCGCTGCAGCGCATCGTGCCGCCGCTGCCGGGTTTCCTGCAGTTGTTGCGCGAGGAAACACAGAAGCACGGCAGCCTCTTGATCTTTGACGAAGTCGTCACCGGTTTCCGCTCCACGTACGGCGGTGGGCAGGAACTGTACGGAGTGACACCGGACCTGGCGACGCTGGGCAAGGTGATTGGCGGCGGCTTCCCGCTGGCGGCCATCGTGGGACGCGCCGGTATCATGCGGCACTTCGACAAGGCGCAGATCGGGGCCGAGGGCTGGCTGATGCAGCTTGGAACCCTGTCTGGCAATCCGGTGGCCGCTGTTGCGGGCCTCAAAACCATGGAAGTGCTGCGCCGCGAGGGCGCCTATGACAAGCTGAACAGCATCGGCCAGCGGCTGATGCGGATGACCAGTGCGGCGCTGGAAGAGGCAGGGGTGCCATTCCAGATCGTTGGCGAGCCTGCACTGTTCGAAGTGGTGTTCACCGATTCAAAGGTACGCGATTACCGCGACACCCAAGCCGGGGATGCAGAGCGTACAAAGCGGTACAATGCAGTTTTGCGTGAGGAAGGCATCTTCAAGTCACCGGGTAAGACCTACCCCAGCCTGGCTCTGACAGAAGAGGATCTGGAACAGACAGAGGCAGCCATCAAAAAAGCTGCGGCCTCTCTGGACTAGAACACAAAATGGCGGGCCGCTGGCCCGCCCTCCTTTGCCTGGGCGACAGCGTGTCAGGCCTTTGCCGCTGTCACGATGAGCTCCACCAGGAAATCCTCGCGCGCAAGCTTGGCCTCGCCGCAGGCCCGCGCCGGGGCGTGGCCTTCAGGCACCCAGGCATCCCAGACCGCATTCATCTCGGCAAAATCCTTCATGTCGGCAAGCCAGATCACGGTCTGCAGTATGCGGGTCTTGTCGCTGCCAGCCTCCGCCAAAAGCGCGTCGATTTTGTCCAGGCAGTCCTGGGTCTGCTGCGCCACACTGGCACCGGCGGTACCAACCTGCCCCGCAAGATAGATGGTATCGCCGTGGGTCACGATCTGGCTCATGCGCTGGCCGGTGTGGCTGCGGGTGATTTCAGACATTTTTCTTCCTTGGAATGACTTCAGTTTAGTTCCCGGTGATGCAAGTTACTGGGACAACAGCCACTTGCCTTCGGACGGGCAGAACTTGCGGCGGACCTGCTTGGGCGTCTGGTCGTCCTTGAGGAAGGCCTGGTGCTGCAAGAGCACGCAATCGCCCTCTTTGCCCGCCACATTCACTTCACCATGCGCGCCACTGTCCGGGTTGGACCACTTGGCCCGCTTGCCGTTGCCGCCCTGCGCCTGAGCCAGCAAGGATTGCTCAGCCTGGCGCATGATGTTGGTGTCCTGCGGCGTCAGCCCGGATTTGGCCAGAATACGGCTAAGCGGGTTGGCAGCGGCGGGCGCCGCAACTAGCGCCGCCACAGCGGCTGCTGTCAGAATTCCGGAAAATCGCATGTGAATACTCCTGCCTGAATGAAACCGGCTTGGCGACCAGTAAGGCGCAACTAGGAGGCAATGTCCATGCGGCGGATCAAGAGAACTTGCGGAACAGCCGGGTCATGTCGAAAAGCTCATCCAGGCGATCGTAGCGGTCCTTGGTCTTGTCCCAGCTCTCTTCCTGTGTGGCGGCGATCATAGCCTCCAGCAGCATCATGGTGGAGATGTTGGAGTCCCAGGCCGACGGAATTTCGACCCAGCAGTTGAATGTGTGCTCGGCAACCGAAGCAATCGGGCTCGCCCACTGGTCGGTGATCAGCACGATCTTCACGCCGCGCTCTGAGGCAAGCTCTGCCAGCCGCTGCAGGTTGGTTTCATAGCGGCGCACATCGAACATCAGGAGCGTATCGCCTTCTACCATGTCCAGCACGTAATGCGGCCAAGTCGCGGAGGAGGACGTCATATGCGTGACCCGCTGCCGGATCGCCTGGAAGTGGGTAAAGGCATAGTCCGCCAGTGCCCGGGTGATGCGGCCGCCAACCACATAAAGCCGCCCCTCGGTATTGGCGAGCTGATGCACCGCGGCGTCGAACTGAGCGGAGTCGATGTTTGAGAAGGTTTGCTGCAGGTTGTCGGTGACGGCCTGAGCAAATCTGTTCAGCAGGTGGCCTTCGGGTGCCTCAGAAGCCCAGTTGTCGCGCCGTTTGGTCGGGCCAGAAACCTTGGCTTCCAGCTCTTTCAGCAGCGCCTGATGAAACTGCGGGTAGCCTTTGAACCCCAGTTTCTGCACCATCCGGGCCACAGTAGGCGTGGAAACCTCGGCGTTCCCCGCCACAATGGTGATCGAGGCCAGCCCCGCCGCAGGATAGTTCTCCAACAGCAAATTCGCGAACTTACGTTCGGATTGGGTGAGCGAGGAATAGTTCTCGCGGATCAACTCGCGAACGGTGGCGGGCGGTTTCGACAACGGGGCATTCCTGTTCTTGAACAGACACTTTCTAACCCGGCTCCGGCCTGAAAAGAAAGTTTCAGGAATCTCTGTCCGGAACCGATCATGAAAAGATATTGACACAAATATCTCTTCATGGAAACATTTTTCCAAATCGCAGGGAGGCGGCATATGCGAGAGAGCGATTCTCACGCTCAGGAGGAAGCAGTGGAGGTGGTAAACCGCAAGGGCGCCAGCCCGGTTCTGCTGCTGTGCGAACATGCCTCCAGCAATATTCCGGCCAGGTACAATGGACTGGGGCTGCGTGAAGAAGACAGGCTGAGCCACGCCGCCTGGGACCCGGGTGCACGCGCGGTGGCCCTGCATATCTCCAAGGCGCTGGATGCCCCGCTGGTTGCCAGCACCGTGTCGCGGCTGGTCTATGACTGCAACCGCCCGCCCGAAGCCGCCAGCGCCATGCCGGAAAAATCCGAGCTGGTGGAGGTGCCCGGCAACAAGGGGCTGACCGAAGAACAGCGTCAGGAACGGACGGATACGGTTTATGTGCCGTTCTGCGACGCCGTTTCCGATGCGATCAAAGCCCGCAAAGAAGCGGGGCAGCAAACCGTACTGGTCACCATGCACAGCTTCACCCCGGTCTATTTCGGCAATCAGCGGGCCGTCGAGATCGGCATCCTGCACGACGACGACAGCCGCCTGGCAGACGCAATGCTGGCAGAGGCCCCTGCCCTGCCGCACCGGCGGGTCGAACGCAACGAGCCCTACGGCCCGGCCGACGGTGTCACCCATTCATTGAAAATCCACGGGCTGGCGCACGGGGTGGCCAATGTGATGATCGAAATCCGCAACGACCTGGTGGCGACACCGGAACAAGAAGAGGCCATGGCAGAAGAAATGCTGACATTGCTGCGCCCGGCGCTGGCTGCGCTGGCGGCGGAGGGAGGGCCAGATGCCTAGAATAATCCGCGCCTATGTCCGCGGTATCGACGCGATGAACCGCGCGATCGGCCGCTTTGCCATGTACCTGATCTTCGCCCTTATCGGGGTGCTGCTGTGGTCCTCCGCCTCCAAGACCTTCTTCAACCCGTCGCTTTGGACGCTGGAGACTGCACAGTTCGTGATGGTCGCATATTATGTTCTGGGCGGCCCCTACTCGATGCAGCTGGGATCAAACGTGCGGATGGATCTGTTTTACGGGGCCTGGTCGACCAAGACCAAGGCGCTGGTGGATGCCTTCACCGTGCTGTTCCTGATCACATACCTGGGTATCTTGATGTACGGCGCGCTCAGTTCTACCGCCTATTCTCTGGGATACTTCGGACTGGAGCCGCTGCAGTTCTTCTGGGACCTGCTGAAAACCCTGCTGAGCGAGGGGCCTGCAGCAGCAGGTGAAAAGCTTGGCTATCTGGAGCGCAGCTCCACCGCCTGGCGGCCGTTTCTTTGGCCCGTCAAAACCATCCTCTGCTTCGGCGTCTTCCTGATGCTGCTGCAATGCCTTGCCGAATTGTTCCGGGATATCGGACGCCTGCGCGGAGTTGAAATCTGATGTCCTACGAATGGATCGCCATCGTGATGTTTGCCGGCATGATGCTGATGCTGATGACCGGCCAGAGGGTGTTCGGCGCCATCGGCTTTGTCGGCGCGGTTGCGGGCATGCTCCTGTGGGGCACTGGCGGGGTGGAAATCCCCTTCTCCGCCGCCATGAAGCTGATGAAATGGTATCCGCTGCTGACCCTGCCGATGTTCATCTTCATGGGCTATGTGCTGTCGGAATCAAAGATCGCGGATGACCTGTACCGGATGTTCCACGTCTGGATGGGTCCGGTGAAGGGCGGGCTAGCCATCGGCACCATCGGCCTGATGGTTCTGATCTCGGCCATGAATGGCCTTTCGGTGGCGGGCATGGCCATTGGCGCGACCATTGCGCTGCCGGAGCTTCTGCGCCGCGGTTACGACAAGATCCTGGTTACCGGCACCATCCAGGCGGGTTCCTCGCTGGGTATCCTGGTGCCGCCCTCGGTGGTGCTGGTACTTTATGCAATGATTGCGCGCCAGCCGGTGGGGCAGCTGTGGCTGGCAGGGGTGATCCCCGGCCTGCTGATGGCGACCATGTTCATCATCTACATCTACGTCCGCGCCCGGATGCAGCCGAACCTCGGACCCGCAATGCACCCGGAGGATCTGGCCGAGTATGAGCAGATCACCGACCACCCGCTGCGGCTGAACTACATCGTTCTTGGTGCGCTGGTGCTGGTGCCGCTGCTGATCCTGACGGGCGCTATGGAGACCAAGTCCGCGCTTGGCGTGGCGCTTACCTTTGGCCTGCTCTCCTTCCTGACCCGTAAAAATGCAGCGTTCTACAAGGACGTGTTCATGAAGGAGAAGTACCGCCTGCTGTTTTCAGGCGTGCTGCCTTTGGCGATCTTCGCCGCAATGATGGTGCCTTTCGTAAACGGCTGGACCTCGCTGGTGGAAAGCTCGGCCATTGGCGCGATGACTGCCTTCATCGCCGCGGTTCTGAAGGGGCGGATGACCAAAGAGGTGTTCGAAACCTCGGTGCGCTCGACACTCGGCATCTCCTGCATGTTCATGTGGATCATCCTGGCGGCGCTGGCCTTTGGCGCGATCTTCGATGGTCTCGGCGCGGTCAAGGCGATCGAGGACCTGTTTACCACCAAGCTGGGCCTCAGCCCGTGGATGATCCTGATCCTGATGCAGCTGAGCTTCATCGTGATGGGCACCTTCCTGGATGACACCGCGATGCTGGTGATCGTCGCACCGCTCTATGTGCCGCTGGTGGGGGCGCTTGGCTTCGACCTGATCTGGTACGGCGTGCTCTACACCATCACCACCCAGATCGCCTATATGACGCCGCCGTTCGGTTACAACCTGTTCCTGATGCGCGCGATGGCGCCGCCGGAGATCGGGCTGAAAGACATCTATGTCTCGATCATCCCATTCGCCGCGGTGATGGTGCTGGCGCTGGCCCTGATCATGATGTTCCCGCAGATCGCCCTGTGGCTGCCGGAGTATGTCTATGGAAAATAAGACCATCCTGCAGCCGCTGGGGCCGGACATCTGGCTGGCGGACGGCCCAAAGATCCGGTTCTACAAGATCCCCTTCCAGACCCGGATGACCGTGATCCGCCTGGAAAATGGCGACCTGTTCCTGCATTCTCCGATCCAGTTCAGCAAGCAGCTGGCTGCCGAGCTGGAGGCGCTGGGGCGTGTCCGCCACCTGGTGTCCCCGAACTGGATTCACTACGCCTATATCGCGGAATGGGCTCAGGCCTATCCGGAGGCCATAGCCTGGGCTTCGCCGAATGTCCGGGAGCGTGCACGGAGCCAGGGGATGGAGATCAATTTCGACCGCGACCTGCAGGACAGCCCGGCGCCGGAATGGGCGGCAGAGCTGGAGCAGCTGATTGTCCGCGGCAGCAAGGTGCACACCGAGGTCGTCTTCTTTCACAAGCGCTCCAAAGTGCTGGTTTTGACCGACCTGATCGAGAATATGCCCAGCAAGACACTGCCGTTCTGGGTGCGGCCGCTGGCCTGGGCTGCGGGCATCCTTGCTCCGAACGGCAAGATGCCGATTGACATTTGGTTCTCCTTTGCGGGCAACCGGGACAAGCTGTGCAAGGCTCTGACCCGGATGCTCGACTGGAAACCGGAAACCGTCGTGCTCGCGCATGGCGACATCCTTCGCGAGAATGCACCGCAACGGCTCCGTGAAGGGTTCAGGAACCTGGCGCCCTGCGGGCACGGGCATTGATTGAAGTTCAACAGAGGAGAGGAAGTAATGACAACAAGACGTAAGTTTTTGCAGACCGCCGGCGTCGGCGCTATGGCCGCACCGCTGGCGACGCCGGCACTGGCACAATCCACCATCAAGTGGCGGATGCAGACCTATGCCGGTGCGGCGCTGGCCGAACACGTGGTGAAACCCGCCATCGACATGTTCAACAAGATCGCCGGCGACCGGATGCAGATCGAGCTCTATTATGCCGACCAGCTGGTCCCCACCGGCGAACTGTTCCGCGCCATGCAACGCGGCACCATCGACGCGGTGCAGTCGGATGATGACTCGATGGCCTCGCCCACCGAGGTCACCGTGTTCGGCGGCTACTTCCCCTTTGCCTCGCGCTACTCGCTGGACGTGCCGGTGCTGTTCAACCAGTACGGCCTGAACGAGATTTGGGATGCGGAATACTCCAAGGTCGGCGTCAAGCACATCTCGGCCGGCGCCTGGGACCCCTGCCACTTTGCCACCAAGGATCCGATCAACTCGTTGGCGGACCTGAAGGGCAAGCGCGTTTTCACCTTCCCGACCGCGGGCCGTTTCCTGGCGCAGTTCGGCGTGGTGCCGGTCACCCTGCCCTGGGAAGACATCGAAGTGGCAGTGCAGACCGGCGAGTTGGACGGCATTGCCTGGTCGGGCATCACCGAAGACTACACCGTTGGCTGGGCTGACGTGACCGACTACTTCCTGACCAACAACATTTCTGGTGCCTGGGCGGGCTCCTTCTTCGCCAACATGGGCCGCTGGGAGGAACTGCCGGAAGACCTGCAGACCCTGTTCCGCGTCTGCTGCGACCAGTCGCACTATTACCGCCAGTGGTGGTACTGGGGCGGCGAAGCTTCCCTGCGCGTGAACGGCGACAAGATGAAGCTGACCACCATTCCGGACAACGAATGGCAGCAGGTCGAAGACGCGGCGGTGAAGTTCTGGGATGAAATCGCAGCCGAGTCCGAGACCAAGGCGAAAGTTGTGGAGATCTTCAAGAAGTATAACGCTGACATGCAGAAGGCCGGCCGCCCCTACCGCTACGGCTGAGGCACCGGTTGAAACACGGGATTTGGCCTGCACCGCGGTCGGCCAAATTCCTTCCCCAAGGAATTTGGCAAGACTTTTCCCGGAAAAGTTTTGCGCGCAACAGACAAAGGGCCGCTCATGCTCTCCTTCGACACTCTTAAGGACCAGGTTGCCGATGGCACCGTTGACACCGTTCTGGTCTGCCTTGTGGACATGCAGGGCCGCCTGATGGGCAAGCGCTTCCACGCCAAGCATTTCGTGAATGGCGCCTGGGAGGAAACCCATTGCTGCAACTACCTGCTGGCCACTGACCTGGCGATGGCGACGCCGGACGGCTATGCCTCGACCAGCTGGGAGCGGGGCTATGGCGACTATGTGATGAAGCCCGACCTCTCCACCCTGCGGCCGGTGCCATGGCTGGAAGGGACGGTGATGGTGCTGTGCGACGTGCTGGATCACCACACCCACGAGGAAGTCTCCCACTCCCCCCGCGCGATCCTGAAGAAACAGGTGAACCGTCTGAAGGCGATGGGATACGACGCCATGTGCGCCACTGAGCTGGAATTCTTCCTGTTCGCCAAGAGCTTTGACGAGATCCGCCGCTCGGGCTTCCGCGACCTGGAACCGATCTCCGGCTACAACGAGGATTACAACATCCTGCAGACCACCCGCGAGGAGCATGTGATGCGCCCGATCCGCAACCACCTGTGGGATGCGGGGCTGCCGATCGAGAACTCCAAGGGCGAGGCAGAGACCGGCCAGGAGGAGCTCAACATCAAATACGCAGCGGCGATGGACACGGCGGAGTTCCACACCATTGCCAAGCACGCGATCAAGGAGATCGCCGAGCAACAGGGCCACGCGGTGACCTTCCTGCCAAAATGGAGCCACGACAAGGTCGGCTCCTCCTCCCATGTGCATCAGTCGCTGTGGCAGGACGGCAAGCCCGCGTTCTTTGACGAGAGCGACGAACTGGGCATGTCCGCCCTGATGAAGAATTACATGGCAGGCCTGCTGAAATACGCGCCTGACTACACCGCCTTCATGGCGCCCTACATCAACAGCTACAAACGCTTCATGAAGGGCACCTTCGCGCCCACACGGATCATCTGGTCGGTGGACAACCGCACTGCGGGCTACAGGCTCTGCGGCGACGGCACCAAGGCGATCCGGGTCGAATGCCGCATTCCGGGTTCCGACATGAACCCCTATCTGGCGATGGCGGGCATGCTGGCCGCGGGCATTGCGGGTATCGAGGAAGGGCTGGAACTGCAGACCCCCACCCGGGGCGATGTCTACCAGGGCGATACCGGCATGATCCCGGGCACCCTGCGTGATGCGGCGGCGGCTCTGAAAGGCTCGGAGATGCTCCGCAAAGCCCTTGGTGATGACGTGGTGGATCACTACGTCCGCGCGGCGGAAGTGGAGATCGAGGATTTCGACCGGGTGGTCACCGACTACGAGATCGCCCGTGGATTTGAGCGCGCCTGAGGCGCGCAGCCGGCTTGGGGCGCTACCCCAAACCCCGGAGTGTTTTCGGAAAGATGAAGAGGGCCTTGGCCCTTTCTGAATGGAGTGAATGGCAATGGGCCAGGTATTGAAATGCATCTCGCCGATCGACGGATCGGTCTTTGCAGAGCGCGAGGTGCTCTCGCGTGAGGACGCCTTTGCGGCAGCAGAACGTGCGCGGTCAGCGCAAGGCGCTTGGGCGGCCCGGCCGCTGCAGGAGCGCATTGATCTGGTGATGGCGGGCGTGGCTGCCGTCGGCGCGATGAACGATGAGATCGTGCCGGAACTGGCGCATATGATGGGCCGGCCGGTGCGTTATGGCGGCGAGTTTGGCGGATTCAACGAACGCGCAGGCCACATGGCAAAGATCGCCGCAGAGTCGCTTGCGGATATCGAAGTGGGCGAGGACGCAACCTTCAAACGCTACATCAAGCGCATTCCGCATGGGGTTGTGTTTGTGGTCGCCCCCTGGAACTACCCTTATATGACCGCGATCAACACGGTGGCGCCTGCGCTGATTGCCGGCAATACCGTGGTGCTGAAGCACGCGACCCAGACGCTGCTGGTGGGTGAGCGGATGGCGCAGGCCTTCCGTTCCGCGGGCATTCCCGAAGATGTGTTCCAGAATGTCTTTCTGGATCACGGCACCACCTCGGAACTGATTGCCAGCAAGGCCTTCAACTTCGTGAACTTCACCGGCTCGGTAGGCGGCGGTCAGGCGATGGAGCGCGCCGCGGCCGGCACCTTCACCGGTGTCGGCACCGAGCTGGGCGGCAAGGACCCCGGCTATGTGATGGAGGACGCCGATCTGGATGCGGCGGTGGACACGCTGATTGATGGCGCCATGTTCAACTCCGGCCAGTGCTGCTGCGGCATCGAACGGATCTACGTGCATGAAAGCCTCTATGACGCCTTCCTGGAAAAGGCCATTGCCATCGTGAAGGGCTACAAGCTGGGCAACCCGCTGGACGCGGAGACCACTATCGGCCCAATGGCCAATGTGCGCTTTGCCAGCGAGGTGCGCGGCCAGATCGCCGAGGCGGTTGAAGCGGGTGCCGTGGCCCATATCGACACCTTCGCCGAGGATGACGGCGGCGCCTATCTGACACCGCAAATCCTGACCAACGTGACCCACGACATGCGGGTGATGCGCGAGGAAAGCTTTGGCCCGGTCGTGGGCATCATGAAGGTCTCCTCGGATGAGGAAGCCATCCGGCTGATGAACGACAGCGACTTCGGCCTCACGGCGTCGCTCTGGACCAAGGATGTAGAGCGGGCGCAAGCCGTCGGGGATCAAATCGAGACCGGCACCGTCTTCATGAACCGCGCCGACTACCTGGATCCGGGCCTGTGCTGGACCGGCTGCAAGGACACCGGCCGCGGCGGCGGCCTCTCGGTCATCGGCTATCACAATCTGACCCGTCCGAAATCCTATCACCTGAAAAAGGTAACCGGCTGACGGACGGCCCCGCCCGCCCCGTTTCTCCTCCCGGGGCGGGCCACTTGCATCAAAGGAACACAACATGTCTCTCGTTGGAAACTGGTCCTACCCGACCGCAATCAAATTCGGCGCAGGCCGGATCAAGGAACTGGCGGAAGCCTGCGCCGCTGCCGGCATCAAGAAACCGCTGCTGGTCACCGACAAGGGTCTGGCCGACCTGCCGGTCACTCAAAGCACCCTCGACATCATGGAGGCCGCGGGCCTCGGCCGCGGCATGTTCTCGGACGTTGATCCGAACCCGAATGAGAAGAACCTGGACGCCGGCGTCGCCGCCTACAAGGCAGGCGGCCATGACGGGGTGATCGCCTTCGGCGGCGGCTCCGGCCTGGACCTCGGCAAGATGGTGGCCTTCATGGCGGGTCAGACCCGGCCCGTGTGGGATTTCGAGGACATCGGCGACTGGTGGACCCGCGCCGATGCCGATGCCATCGCGCCGATCATCGCGGTGCCGACCACCGCAGGCACGGGTTCCGAAGTGGGCCGCGCCAGTGTGATCACCGACAGCGTCACTCACCAGAAGAAAATCATCTTCCACCCGAAGGTGCTGCCCGCAGTGGTGATCTGCGATCCCGAGCTGACGGTCGGCATGCCCAAATTCATCACCGCAGGCACTGGGCTTGATGCCTTTGCCCACTGCGTCGAAGCGTTCAGCAGCCCGCACTACCACCCGATGTCCCAAGGCATCGCGCTGGAGGGCATGCGGCTGGTCAAGGACTACCTGCCGCGCGCCTATGCCGACGGCACCGATATCGAAGCCCGCGCGCAGATGATGTCGGCCGCGGCGATGGGCGCAACAGCGTTCCAGAAGGGGCTCGGCGCGATCCATGCGATGAGCCATCCGGTGGGGGCCCATTTCAACACCCACCACGGCACCACCAATGCGGTCTGCATGCCCAGCGTGCTGGAGTTCAACGCCTCTGCGATTGCCGACCGTTTCAACATGGCCGCGGCCTATCTGGGCATTGACGGAGGTTTCGATGGCTTCCGCAGCTTTGTGCAAGAGCTGAACGACTCCTTGGGCATCCCGCGCGGGCTGTCTGATCTGGGTGTCACCGAAGCGGCCATCCCTGAACTGGTCAAAGGCGCCATCATTGACCCCTCTTGCGGCGGCAACCCCATCGAGCTGACCGAGGAAAACCTCACCCAGCTGTTCAAGGCCGCGATGTAAGCAAAGACCACATGACAGGTCAAAATGACAGGTCAAAGCGCTCTCCGCCACCGCGGGGAGCGCTGTTTTGTTCAGAACCGGCGTCAGCCGCTGACGTAGACCTTGTCCTTTGGGTAATAGAAGATCTTCTGATTATGCAGCCGCCCCAGCAGCGCGTGAACCCGGCGCAGCGTCTCCGCATCAGCGCTGCCGGCCTCCGGATGAGCCTTGGACAGAGCATCCCTTGTATGGCGCAAGGAGGTTTCAATCAGGTCCATATCCTCAACCGAAAGCTCGAACATGTCATTGTACTTGGGCATCTGCACTCCTTTACCGGGCCGACCCGCGCTGAACTGGAACCATACCCGCAGGTTGCCCCGGCGCGCCGGCCAAAGCTAGGAAAATCGCCTGCGGGCGGGGCTGCGGTGGTGGCTTCTGCGTCGCGGCCGCGGACAGCGGCGGCGGGCTAGAGCGTTTCTCCCAGGCTGATTGCCGGGGTCAGGCGGTCGAAAACCAGCCCCTCTGCCCCGCCGGTTTCCCGTGATTTCAGGATGATCCGCGCCGCACGTTCGCCGATTTCATGGCGGCAGGCATCCGTTGTCGCGAGCTGCAGCGGCAAGCCCTGCAGGATCTGCAGATTGTTGAAGCCTGCCAAGGCGATATCGCCGGGCACCGACAGGCCCGCGGCCAGGCAATGCATCAGCCCGCCAACGCTCATCACGTCGCTGGAATAGTAGATGCAATCAAGGCCCGGGTTGCGCGCCAGCATCTGCGCCGTCAGCTGGCGGCCGGTCTGGATCGAACTTTCACCGGAATAATGCTCCAGATCCGAAAGTGTCACGCTCTGCGCCGCCAGCCCGTCCGTGAATCCGTCAAAGCGTTTCCGGGCGCGGAAATCCTGCGGCATCTTGGTGCCGATAAAGCCGATGTTCCGGTAGCCGCGCGCCAGGATCTGCTCTGCCATTTCGCGGCCTGCCTGCAGGTGCGAAATGCCGACACAATGGCGTACCGGATCGCCGTCCACATCCATTACCTCAACAACCGGGCAATCGGCCTGCTGCAGCATCCGGCGGGTGGCCCCGGTATGCTCCAGCCCGGCAGCGATCAGGCCTGAAGGCCGCCAGCTCAGCATTTCGCGGATGACACTTTCCTCTTCTGCAAGGTCATAGCCGGAAATCCCCACCACCGGCTTCAGCGGGCTGTCCTTCAAGACAGCGGAAATGCCCGAAAGCACCTCCGGGAAGACAAAGCTGTTCAGCGACGGCACCACCACCGCCACCAGGTTAACAGATTGCGAGGACAAGGAGCCGGCAATCCGATTCGGCACATAACCATGGGTGCGGGCGATTTCCTCGATCTTCGCCTTGGTCTTGGCGGACACGTCCGGGGCTCCGCGCAGCGCGCGGGAGGCCGTCATTTCACTGACACCGGCCAGTTTGGCCACGTCTTTCAGAAGCAGTTTCTTGGTCATGCCCCCATGCTCCTGCAGATCGCGGGCGGCCGCAAGGGCGGCTCCGGAAACAGGGGGGTTGATTTTCCACATCGTTATCGCTATCGGTATCGCAACCGTTATCGATACCGGAAGCCGATCCGGTAAAACAGCCGGAGATCAGAGATGACACTGAAGATTGCAATCAACGGATTCGGGCGGATTGGCCGCGGGGTACTGCGGGCGCTGCTGGAAAGCGGCGAAAAGGATATCGAGGTGGTGGCCATCAACGATTTGTCGCCGCCTGAAACCCTGGTGCATCTGCTGAAATACGACAGCGTTCACGGGCGCCTGAAGACGCCCGTGTTCCTGGCCGGTGACCTGATCCGCGTGGGCCGACACAGCATCCGCCTGACGGCGATACGCAACCCGGAGGACCTGCCCTGGCAGGATGTGGACATCGCCTATGAATGCACCGGCCTGTTCACCGCCCGCGAGGAGGCAGCGCGGCATCTAAAAAACGGTTCCAAGCGGGTGCTGATCTCCGCCCCCGGCAAGGATGCCGACCGCACGGTGGTCTTTGGCGTCAACCACATGGATCTGACGGCGGAGGACGTGATCGTGTCCAACGCCTCCTGCACAACCAACTGCCTGGCGCCGCTGGCCAAGGCGCTGGACGAAGCCTTTGGCATCAAGACCGGCTACATGACCACCATCCACGCCTATACCGGCGATCAGCCGACCCATGACACCAGCCACAAGGATCTCTACCGCGCCCGTGCTGCCTCGCTGTCGATGATCCCCACGTCCACCGGGGCGGCACGGGCGATCTCCGAGGTGCTGCCGCATCTGAAGGGACGGCTGGAAGGCTCCGCCATCCGGGTGCCCACCGCCAATGTTTCGGTGGTCGACTTGAGCTTTGTGCCGGAGCGCCCTGCCACGGTCGAGGCAGTTAATGCCGCGGTCAAGGCGGCTGCAGGGAACGGGTTGGAAGGCATCCTGTCTTATGAAGAAGACCCGCTGGTTTCCGTCGACTTCAACCATGACCCCCATTCGAGCTGCTTTGCAGCGGCCCAAACATCGGTCACCGCCGACGGGCTGGTGCGGGTGGTCAGCTGGTATGACAACGAGTGGGGCTTTTCCAACCGCATGGTGGACACCGGCCGCCGCATCGGCGCCGTGATGAACGCCGCGGAAGTGGCCTTGGCCAGCTGACGGGATCCTCCCGCCCGTCGACGGCCCGATGGGCCTCCTCCCGTTGGGCCCGGCGCCGCGCTGACGCGCGGCGCTGTTGCGTTTGCCGCACGGCTTCCGGGCCTTCAGCAAGGCCAGCCGGCAAAAAAGCTGACTCCAGGATGCGTTAAAACAAACTCCTGGCTGTGTACGGCTGGCATGACCCGCCGAATTGCGCCAGAACGGGCGCAAGACATGACCAGCTACAGGAGACCGGCGTGACCGTCACCCGTGAAACCGTCCTTGAGGCGCTCAAAACCATCACCGATCCCGTCAGCGGCAGCGATATCGTCAGCGCAGGCATTGCCCGCGCCGTAAGCGTCGAAGGCAGCACCGTCCGCTTTGTGCTGGAAATCGACCCCGGAAAGTCCGAGGCCTACGGCCCGGTGCGCGACAAGGCTGACGCGGCCGTGGCAGCGCTGCCGGGGGTGGAGAAGGTTTCTGCCATGCTGACCGCCCATTCGGAAAAGGCGCCGCCGGACCTGAAACCCAAAAAGGCAGCCCAGCCCCAGCAGCAGACGCCGCAGAAAGTGCCGGGCGTGGCGCGGATCCTCGCCGTGGCCTCGGGCAAGGGCGGCGTCGGCAAATCCACCGTCTCGGCCAACATCGCCTGCGCCCTGGCAATGCAGGGGCGCAAGGTGGGCCTGCTGGATGCCGACGTCTACGGCCCCTCGCAGCCCAAGATGCTGGGCGTCAGCGGCCGCCCTGCCAGCCCGGACGGCAAGACCATCCTGCCGCTGCGCAACCATGGTGTCACCATGATGTCGATGGGGCTGATGACCGGCGAGGACCAGGCGGTGATCTGGCGCGGGCCGATGCTGATGGGAGCGCTGCAACAGATGCTCTTGCAGGTGCAATGGGGCGTGCTGGACGTTCTGATCGTCGACCTACCGCCCGGCACCGGCGACGTGCAGATGACGCTGGCGCAGAAAACCCATGTGGACGGCGCCATCGTGGTCTCCACCCCGCAGGACGTGGCGCTGATCGACGCCCGCAAGGGCATCGACATGTTCCGCAAGATGAACGTGCCGGTTCTGGGCATGATCGAAAACATGTCCACGCATATCTGCTCGAACTGCGGACATGAGGAGCATGTGTTCGGCCATGGCGGCGTGGCGCAGGAAGCCAGGAAACTCGACGTGCCGTTGCTGGGCGAGGTGCCGCTGCATCTGGACGTGCGGCTGGCCGGCGACAACGGCACGCCGATCGTGGCCGCCAAGCCTGGCAGCGCCCAGGCCAAGGTGTTCCTCGACATCGCCACCCAGCTTGTGGACGCAGGCGCCGCCTGATCCCTGCCAGCCCCGGGTCAAGGGCCGCAAGGCGGCGGTGCGCAGCGCCGTTTACCCTTGAGGCGGGGATGGCAGACCACACAATAGGAAAGGCGCTTGAGAGGCAGAAACGCCCCTCAAGCGCTTCTCTGCAGCCCTTCTGCGCCGCGCAGCGGCGCCACGCCGAACTGTGAATGCATTCTTCGAATGCGCTGAAACAGACGGGAGCGCCAGCCGCCGGATCAGGAATACTTCTCCAGGAACTCTTCGGCCCTCAAGCTGCGGAAGTCCGGCAACGCGGTCCGCAGGGTCTCGTGGTCCCAGTTCCACCAGGCCAGTTCCATCATCTGCGCGGCAATCGCCTCAGGATAGCGGCGGCGGATCACCTTGGCGGTATTGCCGCCAACAATGGTGTAGGGCGCAACATCCTTGGTCACAATCGTGCCCGACGCAACGACAGCGCCGTGTCCAACGGTAACCTCGGGCTTGATCATCGCGCCGTGGCCGATCCAGGTGTCATGTCCGATACGGGCAGTTCGCGCGGCACGTCGCGCAAACCACGCCGCGTCATCCTCCGCATCGTCCCAGTAGCTTGCGGAACGATAGAGGAAATGGTGCAGCGACGCCTTCTCCATCGGGTGGTCTGAGGCGCCGATCCGCACGAAGCTGGCGATATTCGCGAACATGCCGATCTCCGCATTGGCAATGTCGCAGGTGCGGTCGCAGTAGCTGTAGTTGCCGAACACCGCATTTGACACCCGGCTGCCAGCACCGATCTCCACATAGGTGCCAAAGCTGCTTCCGGTGATTGTGCATCCGGGATGGATGAAGGGTGCCTCTGCCTGCAAACGGGACATGGTCAGCTCCTCTCCGAAAACCGGCGCCGGGTCAGGGCAGCAGGAAGGCTTCGCCCTCCGCCCTTCGCGGCTTGCGCTTGGCGTTGCTGCCCTCGCCCTTGATCAGGCGGCGGCGCAGCCAGCCGGAAAACCAGTCCATCAGCATCACCATCAGGATAATCAGGGTGATGTAATAGGCCACTTCCTCCCAGTCCTTCTGGGTGATGATCGCCTGTGTCAGCAAGAGCCCGATGCCGCCGCCGGTGATCGCGCCGATGATGGTGGCTGACCGGGTGTTCGACTCGAGGAAATACAGAAGCTGGCTCAGCAGAACCGGCGTGATCTGAGGGATCACCCCGAAGCGGTAGCGCTGCACCGGCTTGGCCCCGGTGGAAGCAACGCCCTCGATCTGCTTCTGGTCAACATTCTCCAGCGCTTCGGAGAAAATTTTGCCGAAGGTGCCGGTATCGGTCACCAGGATCGCCAGCGCGCCGGTCAGCGGGCCAGGGCCAAAGGCGCGGGCCAGAACAACCGTCCAGATCAGCGAGTCTACGCCGCGGACAAAGTCGAACACGCGGCGCATGGCAAAGCGGATACTGCGCAGGGGCATGAAATTGCGGGTCGCCAAAAAGGCCAGCGGCAACGCAATGATGCCTGCACCAATGGTGCCCAAGAAGGCCATCAGCAGTGTTTCGGCAATCGCCCAGGCCACATCCCGATGGCGCCACATCTTGTTGGTCCAGAACTCCTGGAAGATCGCACCAGCCTCGCCGGTGGCGGCACGCTGCACCAGCTCCCCTGCCCCCATGCCGTAATACGGACTGTCGAGGGTAAAGAAGAACAGCTCCCACCCCGCGAAATAGCGGAATACCTCTGCCCGGTTGCGGGTCACGGTCAGGCGCCCGGCCTCCGTGGTCACGGCCAGGCGGTTCTTCGAAACACTGATCCACTCTGGCACGTCGCCGGCAGGCAGTTCCGCTTGCACGCCCGCGCTGCGGCCCGGTGTGGCCCGTACGTTGCCATAGCCAGGGATTTCGTATGCGATGGTCTCTGGGCCGAAGGTGACCGTGTGACCGTCTTCCAGATCAATGACCGTAGTCTCGCCCAGGGCTACCCAGTCCGGCGACATGCCGTCGGGATAAGCGCCCTTGCGCTCGCCCTCGATGGCTACCGACACCTCACCGCTGCGGTTGTCGCGGGTGACATGGGTCTTGTAGCTGTAGCTGTCGCTCACCAGAGTTTTGGCGTTGTCCAGACTGGCACGCTCCCACAGCCCCGGCATGTCGAAGGCCACAAATACATAGGCGAGATAGGCCAGCACCGCAGCGGGCAGGGCAAAGTTCATCAGCCGCTTCCTGAGGAACAGCCGAGAGATGTCAGACTTCAGGTCAGCGGGCGTCAGGGTGGTGTCAAAAGTAGTCATGCCTTCGCTCCATGGGTCAGGCGGTCACGCAGCAGGCCGGACAGCTGGTCAACGGCCACGATGGTGACAAACAGGAGAAGGAAGATCGCGGCGGCCTCGTCGTAGCGCCCCTGCCCCCAGGACATGGCGTTCTTCAGCTCATAGCCGATGCCGCCCGCGCCGACGAAGCCAAGGATGGCAGAGGCACGGATATTGATCTCAAACCGCAGGAGCGCATAGCTCACATAGTTCGGGCCGACCTGCGGGATCACCCCCAGCGTCATCCGCTGCGCCCAGGTGGCACCCACAGAGGTGAGGCCTTCGACCGGTTTCAGCGAGGCGTTTTCGTTCACCTCGGAAAACAGCTTGCCCAACGCGCCGGCAGTGTGGATGGCAATGGCAATCATCGCAGGCACCGGCCCGCCGCCGAGGACAAAGATCAGCACCAGCGCGATAACGATTTCTGGAATGGCCCGGCAAATGTCGCTGATGCGGCGGAACAGCGGGATCAGCATAGGCCAAGGCGCCATGCCACGGGTTGCCAGAAGCGACAGCAGGGTGCCGAACACGGCCCCTACCAGGGTCGAGGCGGCGGCGATGTTCAACGTCTCCACCAGGGCCGGAAAGAAATGCACCAAATGCCCCGGAAGCTGCGCCGCTTTTTCTGCGGCCTCTGCCAGTACCTCGGAAGGATAGTCAAAGATCCGGGTGAACCCATCCGCAAAGGAACCGGCGTTGCGCGCATCCGCTGTACGGAAACCGGCTGCCATCAGCGCCACAAAAACCGCCAGAAGAATGCCGCCATACAGCCGCTTGCGCTGGATATGGGCAGTGTAGTGCTGCCGGATGTCCTCGATGCCCGGCCGGGCCGCGGTCAAATCTGCCATTTGGGATCCTGGTCTTCAAAAGATGGCCGATAGAGGCGCCATCAAGGAAATTGCGGAGCCCGGGAAAACCCGGAACCCCGCAGAGCTCAGTACTGAAATTACTGGGACTTCAGTTTGCGGGCCTCGATGATCACCTCATAGGCGTCATGGGTGATCGGGTCGAAGCTCTTGGCTTCACCAGCCGCAACACCATAGAAGCAGTCGCGGTCGATTTCGCTGAGGTTGTCCATTAGCGCGGTCATCTTGGCTTTGACGTCTGCCGGCAGGGCCTTGCGCAGAACCACCGGGCCTTCCGGGATCGGGGCGGATTTCCAGATTTCCACCATGTCATTCATATCGACCAGGCCCGCGTCCACCGCACGGCGCAGCGCACCCGACTGGTAACCGTCTTCCCATTCGCCCAGGCCGTCTGCCCAGGTCACGCCGCCATCAACGTCGCCATTGGCAACCGCGACAATGGTCTGTTCATGGCCGCCGGTGAACTTCACTTCACCGAAGTAGTCGCCGGAGTCCATGGACGCATTGATCTTGTTCGGGATCTCTATTGACGGGATCAGGTAGCCCGACGTGGAGTTCGGGTCGCCGAAACCAAAGGTCTTGCCTTTCAGGTCTTCCAGCGAGGTGATACCGCTGTCCTTGCGGGCGAAGCCGACCGAGTAATAGCCATAGCCGCCGTCGGTGTTCACCTTCACCAGAACCGGCTCCACCGCTTCGGGGTCAGACAGATAGGTCTTGGCATAGCCGGACGCGCCCAGCCAGGCCATGTCGATGGTGCCGCCCAGCAGGCCCTGGATCACGCCGTTGTAGTCGGCAGGCGCAAACAGCTTGGTTTCGACCCCCAGCTCTTTCTCGGCGTATTCGCGCAGGCATTCGTTGTTGTTCAGACGGTCCTGAGCGTTTTCACCGCCCAGGATGCCGATGCGGAATTCCTTGATCTCTTCTGCCGCAACAGGGGCGGTCATCGCGGTAGTTGCCAGAACGGCAGCAATCAGTCTTTTCATCTCATGTCTCTCCGGTTGGTCTTTCCCGGGGAGCAGCCCCGGGTCGATGAAATCAGGTCAGGGGTTATTCGGCGGGAATGGCGGCGCGCATCGCGTCCGTCTTTTCCAGCGTTTCGATCTCGGTTGAGGTGGCGGCTTCGGAGAATTCCTCTCCGGCGCCGTAGATCTCGCGGGCCACCCCGGTGGTCAGCTGTTCCGGCAGCCCGTCAAAGACGATGCGCCCGTCGCGCATGCCGACGACCCGGTCGCAGTAGCGGCGCGCAGTGTCCAGCGTGTGCAGGTTGGCAATCACGGTGCGCCCATCCTCTTCATGGATGCGGCGCAACGCCTCCATCACGGTCTGGGCGTTCATCGGGTCGAGCGAGGCAATCGGCTCATCCGCCAGAATGATCTTCGGGTTCTGCATAAGCGCCCGGGCAATCGCCACTCGCTGCTGCTGGCCTCCCGACAGCGCCTCGGCCCGTTTGGCGGCATGTTCAGCAATACCGAGCCGGTCGAGGATGTCGATCGCCGTGTGAATATCCGCCATCGGGTACAGGTTGAACAGCGTCGCCACCGCATTGCGCCGGTTCAATGTGCCGTGCAGAACGTTGGACACCACATCCATCCGCGGCACCAGGTTGAACTGCTGGAAAATCATCGCGCACTCGGACTGCCAGGCGCGCTTTTCCCTGCCCTTCAGCCCGGTGATCTCGCGCCCCTCGAACAGGATGCGGCCGCCGCTGGCGTCTTCCAGCCGGTTCAGCATCCGCAGCAAGGTGGATTTGCCTGCGCCGGAGCGGCCGATGATGCCGATCATGCAGGGCTTATCGATGTCCAGCGTGGCGGTATCCACCGCAATCTTGCCGCCGAACCGTTTGGTCAGTTTGTCAATGCGCAGCACCGGGGCGCTCCCTTCTCGTTCCGGGATTGCCTACCGGCCCTGCTCAAAGCTCATGTGTCACTGCCGTGAAAGTTTTGTAACGCGGCCCGGCGCAACCGGCAGGCGCAGCGTCCAAGGAAACAGACCCGCTGCGCAATCTGCCCCTGTGCACAGCGGGCCGGACGGTCTATACGGCCTTCGACTCCTCAATTCCCTTTGCAAAAGGAAGCTGCCAGATGTCCTTTGACCGCAAGATCAAGATCGCGCCCTCCATCCTCTCCGCCGATTTCGCCAACTTCGGCCAGGAGATCCAGGCGATCGAAGCCCAAGGTGCCGACTGGGTGCATGTGGATGTTATGGACGGGCATTTCGTGCCGAACCTCACCTTCGGCCCGCAGGCGGTAAAGGCGTTCCGCCCGCATGTGAAGACAGTGATGGACGTGCACCTGATGATCGCGCCGGTCGATCCTTACATCAACGCCTACGCCGATGCCGGCGCCGATGTGCTGACCGCCCATATCGAGGCAGGCCCGCACATCCACCGCACCCTGCAGGCGATCCGCGGGGCGGGAATGAAAGCGGGCGTCGCGCTCAATCCCGGCACCCCGGCCGAAGCGATTGAGCACCTCCTGGATCTCACCGACCTGGTCTGCGTGATGACCGTGAACCCGGGCTTTGGCGGCCAGAAGTTCATCGACATGACCGCCAAAATCCGCCGCCTGCGGTCGATGATCGGCGACCGTCCCGTGCATATCGAAATCGACGGCGGCGTTGATCCCACCACCGCGCCGCTGGTGGCCGAAGCCGGCGCCGACGTGCTGGTCGCAGGCTCTGCAGTGTTCAAGGGCGGGTCCGTGGACAAGCCGGAGGTCTACGGCGAGAACATCCGCAGGATCCGTTCCGCCACCGAAGGTACCTGGACGTAAGCGGCGAAAACTCCCGCCAATCGCCGGGCGCATCAAAGATGCGCCGCTCTTGTTGGGCCCGGCGCCGCGCGTTCCGCGCGGCGCTTTTGCGTAATAAGGCCAGCGACTGCGCGTCCAGCCCGGCTACGCCGGGCCGCGCCCCGATGGCCCTCGACGGGCCGGAGGGGCGCCGCTCGCCTGCCTAGGCGCCTTTATTCAGGTCGTCGAAGCTTTTGCCCTCTGCCACCAGCTGCTCCAGCAGCGCCGCCGGCTGCCAGAAGAAACTGTCCTCTTCTGCATAGGTCTTGATATCAGCCAGGATACCGTCCAGCCCCTGCAGGTCGGCCCATTTCAGCGGCCCGCCCCAGAAGCGCGGGAATCCGTAGCCGAACAGCATCACCATATCCACATCCAGCGGACGCCGGGCGATGCCTTCGCCCACCACCTTTGCGGCCTCGTTGACCATGGCGCACATGTAGCGGCGCAGCACCTCCGCGTCGGAGAACTCCCGCGGAGCCACGCCCTGCTGTTCCTGATCCCGGGCAACCAGCTCCGCCACTTCCGGGTTCGGCACACCGCCGCGCTTGCCCGCTTCGTAGACATAGAACCCCTTGCCGGTCTTTTGGCCGAAATCGCCACCCTCGCAGAGCATCTCGTAGAACCGCGGCACCCGTTCGCGCGGATCCCGCGTCAGCGCACGGCGCTTGCGGGCGGCCCAGTTGATGTCCAGCCCCGCCAAATCGCCCATGGCAAACGGCCCCATCGGGAAACCGAAAGTGGTCACCGCCTTGTCCACCTGATAGGGCGAAGCGCCATCCAGCACCACATATTCCGCCGCCTTGCGGTAGGCGTTCATGATCCGGTTGCCGATGAACCCGTCGCAGATGCCGGACCGCACCGCCACCTTCTTCAGCCGCTTGCCCAAGGCAAACCCGGTGGCCAGAACCTCCGGCGCAGTTTTTTCTGCCACCACCACTTCCAAAAGCTTCATCACATGTGCAGGGGAGAAGAAATGCAGCCCGATCACATCCTGCGGACGGGACGTTGCCGCGGCGATTTCATCCACATCCAGATAGGAGGTATTGGTCGCCAGAACCGCCTCCGGCTTGCAATGCGCATCCAGCTTGCCAAAAACCTCGCGCTTGACGCCCATGTCCTCGAACACGGCCTCAACCACCAGATCCACCTTCCCCAGTGCCGCATAATCCGTGGACACGGTCAGCGCCTCTCCGGTCAGCTGATCAAATTGCGCCTGGGTGATCTTGCCCCGCTTCAGGGCGCCTTGCAGATTGCCTTCGATCCGGCCGCGCGCGGCGGCAACGCCTTCATCCGTCATCTCAATCAGCACCACCGGCAATCCAGCCAGCAGCGCCGCAGTGGCGATGCCCGCTCCCATGGTGCCGCCGCCGATCACCCCCATTGCGGCAACCTCCCGCGGCGCGACGCCTTCCAGCTCCGGAAGCTTGCTAACGGCGCGTTCGGAGAAGAAGGCATGGATCAACCCCTGCCGCTGGTCCGATTCCATCAGCTCCGTAAACAGCGCGCGCTCACGCTTCAGGCCGGCTTCAAAGCTTTCTGCTTCAACTGCCGCCTGAACCGCGCGCACCGCCGTCGCCGGAGACAGCTGGCCGCGGCCTTTCTTCAGCGTCGCCTCATAGACCGCATCAAAATCCACAGCTTCCGGCGCAGGCATTTCCCCGATAGCCCGGCGCGGCGCACCTGCATCCAGCAGTTCCTGCGCATAGGCCAGGCCAATCTCGCGCGGCTCGCCCTCTTCGATGCGGTCGATGATGCCCTTGTCCAGCGCCTCTGCCGCACCGATGTGGCGGCCTGAGGTGATCATCTCCAGCGCCGCCTCAGCCCCTGTCAGCCGCGGCAGCCGCTGGGTGCCGCCCGCGCCGGGCAGGATGCCCAGGTTGACCTCCGGCAGTCCCATCTTGGCCGAAGGCACCGCAATCCGGTAATGCGAGGACAAGGCCACCTCGAGCCCGCCGCCCAGCGCAGTGCCATGCATGGCGGAGACCACGATCAGGGGCGAGGCCTCGATCCGGCTGCACAGGCCCGGCAGATAGGGATCTTTCGGCGGCTTGCCGAATTCGCGGATATCGGCACCCGCGAAATAGGTCTTTCCCTCACCGTAGATCAGCACAGCCTTGGCGCCTTCGCCTTCAGCACGCTCAATCCCGGCCAGCAGCCCCTTGCGCACATCAATGCCCAGCGCGTTCACCGGCGGGTTCTGCGCCTTCAGAACGGCAATATCGCCGACGCGCTCATATGCAATGGCTTCACTCATCCGGTCTTCCTCTCTCTTCCGCGGCGGCAGTGCCTGCGCCCGGCTCCCAACAGATTAGGCACGGCAGCCGGACCGGCGCCAAGCCCCAATGGCCGCAGAAGGACCGCAAACCCCGCGTCACAGTGCTCGCAGCCTCCGGCGGCTTGTCATGCTGGCAGTTGCGTAACAGAAAAAGAGGCAAATGGAAACTTTTTGAAACATCTTATCCGGCAGCACAGCCGCCCGGCCTATCAGCCGGTTTTCACCACCCCGCTGGCGATCCAGCTATCCAGGATTTCCAGTGCCTTGGCGGCGAACTCGGCGTCATTGATGTGGCAGTCCAGCTCATGCAGCTCTGCATTCTCCGGGCAGCGCTCTCGCATCTCCTCGCAAAAGGCCGCCAGCCCCTCCGCATCATGCAGCGGCGCTCCGGGCCGGTCCCATTCGTTGCACCCGCCTGACGGCAGCAGTACCGCCACCGGCGCCTGCGCAGTAGCGAGCTTGCCGCAGATCGCCTGCGCCACCTGGCGGCGCTCACCCGCTTTCAGCATGGCTGAGGTCAAGAGACGGTTGTGGGCGTGTGTCTCCCGGCCCTTCAGCTGGGCCGGGGTCTCCTGCCAGCCAACAAAATCCACCAGGTCATAGCAGCCCGGCGCCACCAGCTGCGGCGTTGCGGACTTCCCTGCGTTGGTCATCCGGTCCGCCCCTGCCGACAGCCCGCCGAACAGGTGGTTCGACACTTCCTGCGGGGCAAAATCCATCACCGCCGCAAAGGCGCCCTCCGCTGCCAGGCTCTCGAAAGCCCGCCCGCCCATGCCGGTGGCATGGAAAACCGCGACCTCAAACCCGCGGTCCTCCAAGGCCGGTTTCAGCGCCACCATGTAGCGCAGCACCGTCTTGCCGAAAGAGGTCATGCCGATCAGCGGCCGGTCGCGTTTGGGCGGCTCCACCGCCCGAGCCGCCCCCAGCACCGCGCCTGCCGCCTGGCTAAGCGACGCCTTACAGATCGAATTCAGCCCATAAAGCCCGCCCGCCCACAGGATCATCTGCACGTCTGCCGGGATCCGCTCCGGCGGCATCAGCGGGGAAAATGCGACGGTGGAGACGATGTATTTCGGCACCCCGACCGGAAGTGCTGCGCACATATCCAACGCCAGGTCGGTGCCCATCGTGCCGCCCAGCACAATCACCCCGTCGATGCGGCCCGCCCGGTACAGTTCCAACGACTTGGCCGCCGCGCCAGCGCCCATGATCTGCATGGCGGTGTTCTCATCACCCGAGGCAATCGCTTCCTCTATCGAACTGCCGCCGGCCTCGGCCACCTCATGCTTGCTGACATCAGCGGGCTGGCTGGGATCGCCCAGCACGCTCACATCCATTGTCAGCACCTTGCCGCCCTGCCCGCGGATCACCTCCGCCAGATATCCCAGCTCGTCGTCCTTGGTGTCGTAGGTTCCGGCAACCAGAATGGTTTTGTCTGCCACAGGTTCAGTCTCCCGTCAGTTCAGCTTCGCGGCGGCTATCGGCCTAACCACAGATTTTCATCTTTCCACAAATACTCCCGCCGGAGGCCGCAGGTTTTGCTCTCGCGAAACCTGCTTCAGAGCTGGATCCAAGCGGTCTTTAAATCGGTGTATTTATCCAGCGCGTGCAGCGACTTGTCATGCCCGTTGCCGGACTGACCGACGCCCCCCAACGGCACAGTATTATCCGAACCGCCATAGGTGTTCACATGCACAACCCCGGCACGGATGCCTGCGACCATCCGGTGCGCGCGGGACAGGTTCTCGGTCCAGACCGCAGCTGCCAGACCGAAGTCGGTGCCATTGGCCAGGCTCAAAGCCTCTGCTTCGGTTTCAAATTTGGTGACCGCCAGAACCGGCCCGAAGACTTCGCGCTGGAAAAGCGCATGGTCGCCTGCCACGCCGGTAACGATGGCCGGAGACATGTATGTGCCACCGGTCTCCTCCAGAATGCGCTGCCCGCCGGTTACCACCTGCCCGCCCTCGGCCCGCGCCATGTCCATGAAGGACAGGTTTCGGCGCAGCTGGTCCTCCGAGTTCACCGCGCCGATCTGCGTGTTCAGTTCCAGCGGGTCGCCCACCCGCAGCGCCTCCGCCTCAGCCTTCAGCATCTCCACAAACTCGTCGTGGATCGAAGCCTCGACCAGCAGGCGGGAGCCGGCGATGCAGACCTGCCCGGAGTTCCGGAAGATGCCGGCAGCAGAGACCTTCGCCGCCTTGGCCAGGTCAGGTGCATCCGCAAAGACGATATTGGGCGACTTGCCGCCCAGCTCCAGGTAACAACGCTTGAGGTTCGATCGCGCCGAAGCCTCAAGCAGCTTGCGGCCAGTGGCGCCCGAGCCGGTGAAGGCCAGCACATCCACATCCATTGATGCGGCCAGCGCCGCGCCGGATTCAGCACCAGTTCCGGTCACCACGTTCAGCACCCCGTCCGGCAGCCCGCATTCAGAACAGATTTCCGCCAGCCGCAACAGCGACAAGGATGCAGTCTCAGCCGGTTTCAGTACCACCGAATTGCCCATCGCCAGCGCGGGCGCCAGCTTCCAGGCGCCGATCATCAACGGAAAGTTCCAAGGCACGATGGCTCCCACCACGCCCACCGGCATCCGGTGCACCAGCCCCAGCACGTCCGGCGCTGTCGGTGCGACTTCACCCGCCACCTTGTCCAGCGCCTCGGCGTAATAGCGGAAGGTGCCAGCGGCCGATCCCGGCTCCGCTTTCAGCGCCATATTGAACTCTGTGCCGTTGTCGCGCACGCCCAGCACAGCCAGTTCCACCGCCTCGGCCGCGATCCGGTCCGCGATCCTGTGAAGCACCTGTTTTCGTGCAGCGGGGCTCTGTCCAGCCCAGCGGCGATCCTCATATGCCCGCCGCGCCGAAGCCACAGCGTTTTCGACATCGGTTGCAGAGGCGCCCGCCAGCGTGGTCAGAACAGATCCGTCAACCGGCGAAGCAACTTCGAGTGTCTGGCCCGAACCTTCTTGCCATGATCCTTCAAGAAAGAGTTTCTGCGGCGCCACATCAAGCTTCCGAAGCTCGTCGATGCGCGGTTGGTCTGCCATTCGGCCTCCTTCAGTTCCTTCCGGTCCTTCAGCACCCGCAGGATGTGGACCGCCAGAACGATGATGATGATGATGAACAGGATGAACGCCACCGGGCGGTCAATAAAATCAAGGGGTTCCTTCACCCGCGCCATGCCTGCCCGCAGCTTCACCTCCATGATACCGCCAAGCACCATGCCCAGGATGATCGGCACCGAAGGCAGCGACAGCCGCTTGAGGATATAGCCGAGGATGCCAAAACCTGCCGCCATCACGCAATCGGTGGCGGAGTTGCGCAGGGAATAGACCCCGACAAAACTCAGCGTCAGGATGCAGACTCCCAGGAACCGGTTAGGAATGCGCACCACCTGGATGAGCGACCGGGTGGCAAACAGCAGGAAAAGAAGCACCAGAACGTTCAGCACCAGCAGAGCGAGATACAGCGCGACGACAAAATCCATATCGTTCTGGAACAGACCCGGCCCCGGCACCACGTTGTGCACATAAAACACTGACAGCATCATCGCCGTCAGCGCCTCGCCCGGAATGCCCAGCGCCAGCAACGGCACCATGGCTGCGGCGGGCACCGCGTTGTTGGCGGTCTCCGCCGCGATCAGCCCTTCGGAGGAGCCGTTGCCAAAGTCCTGCGGCCGCTTCGAGGTCTTCTGCGCATAGGTGTAGGACATGAACTGCGCGGTGAACTCACCCACGCCGGGGATCATCCCCATCAGCACGCCGAAAGTGGCGGAGACACCCGCCACCCGCGGATGGCGTGCCAGCTCGCGCAGACCCTGGAACATGCCGCCGCGCAGGCGGGTCATGCGGACCTTCTCGTCCTCGTCCGTCAGCAGAACAAACGCCTGAGAGATCGCAAACAGCCCCAGCACCACAACGATCAGGTTGATGCCGCCGCCCAGGAAATCCTGCCCGAAGGTGTAGCGCTGGGTGTATTTCACCGGCTCCAGCCCGATGGTCTGAAGGAAGATCCCGAAGCAGGCCAGCGTCCCGGCAATCAGCGCCTGGCCGCGGTGCGCGACCACCACCAGGATGAGGCCCAGAAGCGCCGCCATGAAGATCTCGCGCGACCCGAACATCGGCGCGATCTTTGCCAGCACCGGCGCAAACAGGATCAGGCAGATGACCGAGAAGATGCCGCCAAAGAAGCTGGCGGAATAAGCCAGGCTCAAGGCCCGTCGCGGCTCGCCCCGCGCGGTCATCGGATAGCCGTCATAGGTGGTCAGCGCATTGACCGCGGTGCCGGGTGTGTTGATCAGAATTGCCGGGATCGAGCCGCCGTACATGGACGACCCGTAGATCCCCAGCAGCACCGTCAGCCCGACAATCGGGTCCATCGAGAAGGTCGCGGGCAGCAGGATCGCAATTGCCACCGCCGGGCCAACGCCGGGAATGGCGCCGATCAGCACGCCGCCGACTGAGCCCGCCAGCAGCGCCAGCGCCACGTCCCAGCGCATCAGGATGTCTATCGCAGAAAAGATCAGGTCCATGGCGGGCACTCAGAGATAGAGAATGAAGAAGCTGCGCAGCGATCCTGGCAGATACTCATAGATGAGCGCTCCGGGGATCTTGACCGACAGCAAGGCCTTGAACAGCACCACCACGGCCACGGCAAAGACGGCGCTGGTCCACAGCATGAAAGGGCTGCGGTAGCCCATCCTCCAGCTCAAGAGCGGCACGAACACCAGCGTCACAGGCAAGTAACCGATGATCGGGACCAGCAGGACATAGCCCATGAACCAGCCTGCGAACTCAAACACCTGGCCCCAGCGTTTGACCTCCCACCGATCATAGCGGCTGACCCGCCGCCAGGGCAGTTTGTAGAGATGCAAACCGCCCATCAGCACCATGCCGCCGATGGCGACGGCAGGCCAGAACCGGGGCTGGGCAAACAGTTTGGTTTTCTTGACCCAGGCGGTCTGGTCGCCAATCAAGGCCAGCAGCAGAAGTGCTACGCCCACCAGGATGAGGGCAAAGACAAGCTGCCCGCGCCGGGGCCCGACAAAGCGGTGTTCACGTTCCGAAGGCATGTGAGGATTTCTTTGTCCGCGCTTCAAAAAGGCACCGGGGCCGGACGGCCCCAGTGCAGTGGGGGAGGATTACTCCGACAGCAGGCCGCCGATGCGGGCCATGGTGTCGATGTCATTGGCGACCCGGGCCGCGCTGTCCTCGGCGCTCTGCCAATAGACCAGCGCGCCGGTTTCCTTGGCGATATTCTGGGCGCGCTCGCTCATCACCGTTTTCTCGGCAACAGCAACAATCTTGTCGCGCACGTCCTGCGGGGTGTCCTTGGTCACGAACAGCCCGTTCCACAGGGCGATATTCAGGCTTTCGTCCAGCTCGCCGATGGTCGGCGCATCAGGCGCCAGCGGGATACGCTCGTCGGTGATCGAAACCAGCACCTTGACCTGATCCAGACAGGGCAGCACCAGCTGCAGCGTGGTGTTAATCACATCCGCATCGCCGGAGGCCAGCGTGTTGCAGTCCAGCGCGTCAAAGGCAGCATCAGACCCCCACTCGAACCCGGCGTTCTTGGCATAGGCCTTGGTCACCTGGGTCGGGGTCAGAACATCGCCGAAATGGCCCAGCGCCACGTCGTTCTCCTGGGCATAGGCCGCCAACTCTTCCATCGTGCTGTAGGGCGCATCACCGGAGGTGGCGATCACAAAGGGATAGGTCAGGAAGATCCCCAGCGGATCGAACTTGGCGGGTGTCAGCGGCGGGATGTCGATCTGATGGCCCATCACTGGCACCCCGATCACGAAGGAGCCAATGGTGTAGCCATCTGCCGGCGCATTGGCGACCTCAATGGCACCCGGGAAAGGGCCGCCACCGCCGCCGGGCTTGTTCACCACTGCTGCAGCAACGCCGTATTCGTTCTGGAAATCCTCGGCGATCATCCGCGTCAGCACATCCTCCAGGTCACCCGGCGGCCACGGCACGATGAAGTTCACCGGCTTCTCCGGATACTCGGCCTGCGCCGCTGCCGCGCTCAGCCCCAGTGCCGCCGCTGCGGCCGCCCCTTTCATGAGGGTTTTGAGTTTCATGGCTTTCCTCCCAGTTTTGCCATTTGGTTCACTATTCGAACCATTGGTTTGAATTTAGATTGACAGGCCGCCCCGTTATCTGTCAACAAAATTGCATCGCGGGTGCGTCTTTTTCCGGAGACGCCACCCGGCAAGACCAAACAGGGAGCATGGGCAAGCGCATGGGAACGGTATCCAAAGCCTTGTCGTTACTGACATATTTCAATCACGGCCGGACCGAAATCGGGCTCAGCGATCTCACGCGACTGTCCGGCATGAACAAGGCAACGGTCTACCGGCTTATGAGCGAGCTGCAGGAATCAGGCTTTGTCGAACAGGCCGGCGCTGACCGCTCCTACCGGCTCGGCCCGCAGGTTCTGCGCCTCGCAGCCCTGCGCGAGGCGGCGGTGCCGATTCTCTCGGTCTCCCGCCGTGTGCTGCGCGACCTCAGCGACGAAACCGGCGAGACCACCCACCTGTCGCTGCTGCAGGGCAGCCAGCTGAACTCGCTGTCGCATGCCTACTCCCCCCGCAATGCCACCAAGGTGATGATGGAGGACGCCGAGGTGCTGACATTCCACGGCACCAGTTCCGGCATGGCGGTGCTGGCTTATGCCGACCCGGCCTTCGCCGAGGAGGTGCTGTCGCAGCCGCTTGAGGCCCGCACCCCCGAAACAATCACCGACCCGCAGGAAATCCGCGCCCAGCTGGGTGAGATCCGCAGCACCGGCATTGCCCAGTCCATCGGCGGCTTCGAGGCGGATGTGCATTCCCACGCGGTTCCCGTCTTTGGCCCGGACCGCAAGGTGATCGGCGCTCTGGCCGTTGCCGCGCCGGTTTCCCGCATGAGCGCAAAACAGAAACAGCTGATCCCGGAGGCCCTGCGCCGCGCGGGTGCCACTCTTACCCATCGCATCGGCGGCTCGGCCCCCGCGGACTATCCGCAGGACACCACCGCCTGAACCCTTCACCGGCCCGGACCGGGCCGCATCCAGGAGCTGCCCCCATGAAAGACTCCAACTTTCTGAAAGAACACAATGCCAAATCCCTCTGGCACCCGATGGCGCATCCCGGCGACAGCCTGGCCAACCCGCCCGCGATCATAACCTCGGCCCAGGGGGTGAAAATCACAGACATTGACGGGCATGAAGTTGTCGATGCTGTTGGCGGCCTGTGGAACGTGAACCTCGGCTTTTCCTGCCAGCCGGTAAAGGATGCCATCGCCGCGCAGCTTGATGTGCTGCCGTACTACTCCACCTTCCGCGGCACCACCAACGACCAGGTGATCCAGCTGGCCGAGGAGCTTCGCAAGTTCTTTGCACCCGACGGGCTCACCCGCGCCTTCTTCACCTCTGGCGGCTCGGATTCGGTGGAAAGCGCCCTGCGGCTCGCACGCCAGTACCACAAGATCCGCGGCGAGGAAGGCCGCACCAAGTTCCTGAGCCTCAAGAAGGGCTACCACGGAACCCACATGGGCGGTGCTTCGGTGAACGGCAATGCGAACTTCCGCACCCAGTACGAACCGCTCCTGCCCGGCTGCCACCACATCCCGGCGCCCTACACCTACCGCAACCCGTTCAACGAGACCGATCCGGAACGCCTTGCCCAGCTCTGCCTGCAGGCGCTGGAGGATGAAATCGCCTTCCAGGGCGCGGGCACCATCGCCGCCTTCATCATGGAGCCGGTTCTGGGTGCAGGCGGGGTGATCCCGCCGCACAAAAGCTTCATGCCCGGCGTGCGCGAGATCTGCTCGAAACACGGCATTCTCCTGATCGCCGATGAGGTGATCACCGCTTTCGGCCGCACCGGATCGTGGAGCGGCTCTCGCCACTGGGGCGTGCAGCCCGACATGATGGCGACAGCCAAGGCCATCACCAATGGATACTTCCCCTTTGGCGCAGTGATGATCGCGGACCACATGACCGAAACCTTCGAAAAGGATACCACCGGCAAGGCCGCCATCGGCCACGGCTACACCTATTCGGGCCACCCGGTCGGCGCTGCCGCCGCCCTAGCCTGCCTTGCAGAGACCCAGCGCCTGAACGTGCCGGAAAACGCTGCCGCCCGCGGCAGCCAGATCCACCAGGGCCTGCTGGCGATGCAGAAGAAATACCAGCTGATCGGCGACGTCCGCGGCGGCCACGGCCTGATGTGCGCGCTGGAACTGGTTTCCGACCGTGCCACCAAGGCCGCGGTTGACAAAAAGACCATCGGCAAGCTGCAAGAGGTGGCTTATGAGGCCGGCGCCATGGTGCGGGTGTCCGGCCCCAACATCATCCTCTCCCCGCCGCTGGTGCTGAGCGAGGCGGAGGCCGCCACAATCCTGACGGCGCTCGACGCAGGTTTTGCGGCGGTGAGCTGACGCCTGCACCAGGCGCCGCCTGATACTATGGCGGGCCCGAGGCACATGCTTCGGGTCCGCACTTTCGGCGGCGCCACTGACGCGGCGCGGTGTCGCGATACGGAATAAGGTGCAGCTTTCGCGGCCACGCCTGTTCAACTGCCTCCGCGCAGCCAGAAACCTCAGCTTGCGGGCACTTCCAGAACCAGCCCGTCCAGATCCGGATGCGTCTCTAGCTGGCAGCTCAGGCGGCTTGTCTCCCGCCGGTGCTCCGCCAGATCCAGCATGGCGCCTTCGAACTCCCCTGCCTCACCGCATTTTGCGGCCCATGCCGGGTCCACGTAAACGTGGCACGTCGCACAGGCGAGACTGCCGCCGCACTCCCCCGCCACGCCCGGCACATCATTTGCCAGCGCAGCCTCCATCAAGCTCTGGCCATAATCCACCGTTGCCGTGACAGCCTTGCCGCCCGGCAGCCTCCAGGTCACTTGCATATGCCTCTTCTGCGGGCGATCAGATGAAATGCACGTAGAAATCGCGCATCCCATCCCCTTCCAGATCACGGGTCTTGCGCACTTCCTTGCGCTTCATGAAGACGTGGCTGGCCACCAGCTCCGGCCCGACCGCCTCCGTCAGCACGGTGTCTTTCTCCAGGTCGGCAACCGCCCCCTTCAGGTCCACTGCGGTGCCCTCGCGCGCATCGGTGCGGTCGAACCCGTCGCCGGTCTCCATCGGCGGCAGCTGGCGGCCGTTCTCCACTCCCAGCCGCGCCGCCTGCAGCACAGCCGCCACCGCGGTGTAGGGATTGGCCGAAGCATCCGCCATCCGATGCTCCAGCCTTGCCTTGGCGCCGCCCTCAGAGCTGATCCGCGTGGTCACATTGCGGTGATCCCCGCCCCAGTTCTGCCAGTACCCCGACAATGAGCCCGGCTGCAGCCGCATGTAGCTGTTGGCGGTCGGTGCGATCAGCCCTGCAAGCCCCTTATGGTGATGCAGCAAGCCAGCCAGGCAGCCGCGCGCCAGATCGTTCATATGCGCAGGCCCGCTGCGCGGCCCGGACGAGAGCGCATTGCCGCCCGCCTCATCCAAAAAGGAGAAGTTGATGTGCATGCCCGAGCCGCCGGCCTCGGCAATGGGTTTCGGCATGAACGTCAGGACAATGCCGTATTCCAGCGCCACTTCCCGCGCCATCAGGCGGAACAGCACGATGTCATCCACCGCCTTCACCGCATCGTCAAAGGTCAGCGTGTATTCGAACTGCGGGCTGTCGAACTCGGCGGTGATCATGTCGAGCGAGAAGCCCATATCGTCCGCCATCGCCCAAATCCGGTCATTGAACCGCAACGGGTCGGCAAAGGGCCCGGTGCCATAGACCACCCCGCCGGGCGCATCATAGGGCATCAGCCGCCCGCGGTCGTCCGCTTGCAGCGCAAAGGCTTCCAGCTCGATCCCGACCTTGGGTGTCAGCCCGTGCTTTTGCCAATCCGCCACTGCACGCTTCAGCGCCCAGCGCGGGCACAGCGCCAGCGGCTGGCCCTCGTCATCATAAAGATCGCCCAGCACCACCTGGGTCGAAGCATGCCAGCTGTCCCGGATATTGTCATGCAGCCATCTCAGCTCCATATCGGGCAGGCCCTGCTTGACCATCGCACCCGGCGCGTCCAGCAGGTCCTTGTCATAGTGGGTGCCAAAGACCGACCGGCAGAAACGCGTGCTGCCGTCGCCGATCTTGGAGTTCGGCAGATACTTCCCCCGCATAATGCTGAGGTGGTCGCAGAACATCGCGCGCAGCCGGGTTTTCATGGCTCAAGGTCCTTCCCTGTTGGACAGTCTACGGCATCGTTTTCCCGTGCCCTAATACTTAACATATTTAGCGGTATTGGCAGAGTCTTTCCTGCAGAAAAGCCCCGCCGCTACACTGCCTCGACCCGCACCGGCAGTTCCTTGATGCCGCCAACGAAGTTGGAGCGCAGGAACTTGTGCGGCCCGGCAGCCTCGATATGCCGGATCCGCTTGGCCAGCTCTTGAAACAGCACCGTAACCTCCAGCCGCGCCAGCCACATGCCCAGGCAGACATGCGGGCCGAACTGGCCGAATGACAGATGCCGGTTCGGGCTGCGGTGCAGATTCACGTGAAATGGATCGTCGAACTGCGACTCGTCCCGGTTGGCCGAGACAAACCAGTACAGCACCTTGTCGCCCTCGCGGATGGTCTTGCCATGCATTTCCACATCCCGCGTCGCGGTCCGGCGGAAGTAGAGCGCGGGCGTCGCCCAGCGGATGATCTCATCCGCCGCGGTGTCCCAGACCGCACCGCCCTCCTGCATCTGCACCAGCAACTCCGGCTGATGGCACATCGCTTGGATGCCGGCGGCGATCGAATACCGCGTGGTGTCATTGCCCGCCGCCACCAGCAGGCAGAAGAAATTGCGGAACTCAGTCTCGGTGATCACCGAGCCGTCCTTGGCTGGCTCTAGGATCAGGTTCAGCACACCGGAGGTGTCGCCCTTGCGCGCCTTTTCCTCCATCAGCTCCTTGGCGTAGATGTACAGTTCCGCCCCGGCAGGAGAGTTGAACGGCATCATCCGGAACTCATCTGTCTGCATCTTGTCCAGCACATGCGAGGTGAAGTCCGGATCGGTATTGGCGATCAGCGCATCGCCCTTTTCCACCAGCCAAGGCAAGTCCGCCTCCGGCAGGCCCACCACCCGACCGAGCATCCGCATCGGCAACTGGCGGGCGATCTCCTTGGTGGCGTCGAATTCCCCCTTGGCCAGCGCCTGATCCAGAATATCCGCACAGAGGTCGCGGATATCCTGTTCATACTGCGCCATCGTGGTCTTGGAAAATGCCTTCAGGAGTTTCATCCGCACTTTGGAATGCTCCGGCGGATCGGTCTCCTGGAAGGTGCGCCGCGCCAGATACTCCTCGTAGGACTGATCCTCCATCCGGATCCCGCGGGCAGACGAGAACACCTCGGTGTTCTTGTTCATCACCGTGATGTCCTCATAGCGGGTCACCGACCAGAAGTTCTTGCCGCCCGCGAATTCGGTCCAATGCAGCGGGTCCTCACGCCGCAGACGCGCAAAGGTGTTGTGCGGCGCGCCATGGGCAAAGGTGTCGTGGCTGCTCAGATCCGCATAGCCGTCGTCCGTGGGGGTCCAAACTGTCATTGCGGGCTTTCCTAATCTGCTTGCCAAATGTATATTAATAGTGATCATAAATATGTAAATGAAAATCTTGCGAGCATTCCTATGCACTTGGCCATTCTGATGACCAACACTGACGAAAGCGAATTCGCCCAAATGCACCCCAAGGACGGCGAGAAATTCACCGATCTGATCCAGATGGCCCGGCCGGGCTGGCGCACCACGGTGTTTTCCGTGAAGGACGGGGTCTTCCCGCAGGATCTGTTTGAATTCAACGGCGCGATGATCACCGGCAGCCCGGCGTCCGTCCGCTCCGGCGCGCCGTGGGTCACGCAGCTGCTGGAGCTGATCCGCGCCGCCCGCTCCAGGCAGTTCCCGCTGTTCGGCGCCTGCTTCGGCCACCAGGCCATTGCAATGGCCCTTGGCGGCAGCATTAACCGCAACCCGGACGGCTGGGTCCATGGGCTGACCCGCAACCAGCTGCTCCACCGCCCGGAATGGGCCGCTCCGCTGCCCGATGAAGTCAAACTCTACGGCTCCCATTGCGAATGCGTCCGCACCCTGCCGGACGGCGCAACCCCGATGAGCGAAAGGGATGGCACGAACACAGGCTTCACCTTGGCCCGGCACATCTTCACCACCCAGCACCACCCGGAGATGACCCACGAATTCATTATCGCTCTGTGCGATGAAATGCGGGACGAACTCGGCCCGGCTGTTTATGCCCGCGCCCTGGACAGCCTGGCAGAGCAGTCCGATCAGCAAGCCTTTGCGGAAAGCCTCGCGCGCTTCTTCGAACAAGCCATCACCTGAGAATTCATCTTTCCCAAAATTACTCGCGCCACGCTGCCCGGCAGGCTTCTATGCCGCCGAGAGGGGAGGCACGGGGCCGTCAGGCCCCGTTCAGCATCCTTTCAGCCAAGCGCCGCCAGCAGATCCATCACCGTGACTTGGTCGAACTGCACATGCGCGGTCATCGCCGCCTCTGCCGCTTCCCGGTCATGAGCAAGGATCAGCGCAGCGATCTCCCGGTGTTCCTTGGCTGACTGCGCTATAACGCCGGGATACTTGTAGCGCGCCCGGTAATAGGCCATCAGCTTGCGCGCGTTGGTCTTGATCATTTCGACCAGGAACGGATTGCCGGAGCCTTCCGCCACACAGGCATGAAACCGCAGGTTCAGCTGGTAGTAACCGGCCGGATCGCCGTCCCCCTTCTCCGCAGCGTGCTTCTCGCAGGCGGCCACCGCCGCCTCCAGTTCCCTGGCCTGCGCCGGCGACAGCCGCCGCGCGGCCAGCGCCGCCGCCTGCCCCTCCAGCCGGGCATGCACTTCCAGGATTGCCAGGAATTCCTCCAGCGTCGGCTTGAACAGCACCGCCCCCTTGCGCGGCAGCCGCTTGATCAGCCCGATCGCCTCCAGCTGGATAAAAGCCTCCCGCACCGGCGTCCGCGAAACCCCGTGACGCTCCACCAGCTCGCTTTCCTCAAGCGGCGCGCCGGGCACCAGCCTTCCGGCCTCGATATCCTCAAGGATTGCGTTCAGAACCTGTTCCGTCTGCCCTGCCATTGCGCCGCCTTTGATGCGTTTCCGGTCAATTTATGCGCCCCTCCGCTGCTTGGCAACGCGGGCTGGGGCGCTGCCCCCGCCCTGCGGGCTCCCCCGGAGTATTTGCGCAAAGGTGAATGAGCAGGACGGTTACCGGGGCACGGGACCGCGGTACTTCTCCGTCAGTTCCTGCGCCACTTCATCCGCTTCATAAACCCCCAGCAGGATCCCCTTGCGCCCGGACTTGCCGCGCCGCGCCTTGATCTGCGCATCCGACAGGGTGATCCGCTGCGACATCCTGAGGCCCCATTCCAACAGCCGGTCGTACATCAGATCGATGACCTCCTGATGCGCATCGCCCTTGGCCAGGTCCACCATCTCCTCCGGGTCGTTCTGCATGTCGAACAGCATCGGCCGCAGCCCGCCTTCGGCATGCATGAATTTCCAGCGCTTGTCGGTGACCATGAACAGCCGCGCGTCCTTCGGCGCCAGCCCCAGTTTTTCGCACAGCGGCATGGTGGAATAGTCGAACTCGGCAATCGCATAGTCGCGCCAATCCGGGCTTTCGCCGCGCAGGAACGGCATAAGCGAGCGCCCCTCCAGGATATGCGGCGCCGGTTCGCCGCCTGCCACTTCCAGGAAAGTGGGCAGGAGGTCAATCGCCTCCACCAGTTCGTCGCAGGTGGTGCCGCGTGTCGCATCAACCTCCGCACGCGGGTCATAGATGATCAGCGGCACCTTGATCGAAGGCTCGTGGAACAGGTTTTTCTCTCCCAGCCAGTGATCGCCCAGATAATCGCCATGGTCCGAGGTCACCACGATCATCGTGTCCCGCATCCGGCCGGTTTCCTCCAGCCAGGCAAACAGCCGCCCCATCTGGTCATCCGCCTGCTTGATCAGCCCCATATAGGCGGGGATTACCTTTTCCCGTACCTCGTCACGGCTGAAAGTCTTGCCGATCTGGTTGTTCATCATGCCATCGAAGACCGGATGCGCATCCTCGCGCTCCGCCTCCGACCGCACCACCGGAAGCACATGCTCCGGTCGGTACATATCGTGGTAGGGCGCAGGCACGATGTACGGCCAATGCGGCTTGATATAGCTCAGATGCGCGCACCAGGGACCTTCCGCCTGTTCGATGAACGCCATCGCCTGAGTGGTCAGCCAGGGTGTTTCACTGTCTTGCTCGGCGATATTGGCAGGCTTGTCTGCGTTGACCATGAACCAGCCGGAGGCAATGTCATCGCCGTCAATCCCGGCATTGGCAAAGTCGTTCCACGGGTTTTCACCCGGATAGCCCTTTTCCTTCAGGTATTCATTATAGGGGCTGCGCTTGCTGTCGTAAAAACCATCCGGCCCTTCCGCCCACAGCCCGTCGTCGCGCACCCACGGATCGAACCCGCATTCCGACTGGCGCACGCCGATCACGCTGTCCGGCGCCAGCCCCAGCCGCCGCATCCCTTCAGCATCTGCCACCATATGGGTCTTGCCGATCAGGTGGCAGCCCATCCCCGCCTTGCGCAGATGGTCGCCCATTGTCCACTCGCCTACCCGCAAGGGGTAGCTGTTGAACTGCACCCCGTGGCTGGAGGGATAGCGCCCGGTATAGCTCGACATCCGCGACGAGCCGCAAGTGGGCGACTGCACATAGGCGCGGGTGAAGCGCACCCCCTTGGCGGCCAGCCCGTCAATGTGTGGCGTGTGCAGATGCGGATGGCCCGCGCAGCTCAGATAGTCGAACCGCAGCTGGTCGAACATGATATAGAGAATGTTCATCGGCGCCTCCCGCTCAGTGCCACCCCATTAATAAACAAGTGAAGCAATTTTGGCGAGGAGATCTTCTTGACCCCAGCGCCCGCTGCCTGACTATGGCGCGTGTTTTTCTTATTCCTTTTGGCTTTCATGACCAGACCCATGCTGCAAACCGCGATCCGCCCCGCCGCCGCAGGCGACTGCACCAGCCTCGCGGCCCTGTCGATCGAAGTTTGGACAGGCACCTACCTGCGCAACGGAGTCAGCGGGCATTTCGCAGACTATGTGCTCAGCCACTACACCCCAGCGCATTTTGCAGAGGCCCTGAATAACCCTGCCGAGCGCCTGCTGGTTTCGCAGAACCGGGACGGCATCGACGGCTACATCCGGCTCGCGCACGGGCGGCCAAGCCCAGCCGGCGGGGCGTCCCGCACCGAGATCGCGACACTCTATGTTCAGCCCCGGCACCACGGGCATGGCACCGGCCTCCGCCTGCTGCAGGCCGGGCTTCAACTATGCCGGTCAAATGGCTGGGACGCGCCCTGGCTCACCAGCAATTCGGAAAACGCGCGCGCGATCTCGTTCTATCTGCGGAACGGGTTTGAGCAGGCAGGCCAGACCCATTTCAGCATCGGACAGGCCAATTACCCCAACACTGTCCTGCAATACCGGGCCTGATAGGGCGCCCCAAGGCCGGCCCGTCTCTTCCCGCCTTTACCGGTCGTTCCCGCAATAACTTTTTTTAGTTGCGCCTGGCGCTGCTGAAGGCGCCGCCAGATCAAACGCCCTGCCTGAACCGGCCGGCCCACGCTCTGCCGCACCAATTCGTTACAGATTTTTCAATCAAACATTTTTCACGTTACATTTCACTTGCTGCGAATCATCTTCCAGCGTAATACCGACCCAACGGTCGGCTTTTCCTGCCGCCGCCACAGGAGACGCGAACACCCATGGATGCTTTCATCTGCGATGCCACCCGCACCCCGATCGGCCGCTACGGCGGCGCGCTGAGCCAGGTGCGGACTGATGACCTTGCCGCTCTGCCGATTGCCGCGCTAGCCGCGCGCAACCCGGACGTTGACTGGGGCAGCCTGGATGATGTGATCCTGGGCGATGCCAACCAGGCCGGCGAAAGCAACCGCAACGTGGCCCGCATGGCGGCACTGCTGGCGGGCCTGTCGACCTCAGTGCCCGGCACCACCATCAACCGCCTCTGCGCCTCCGGCATGGATGCGGTGGGCATGGCGTCCCGCGGCATCAAGGCAGGCGACTATGACATGGCCATCGCCGGCGGTGTCGAAAGCATGTCGCGCGCGCCCTTCGTGATGCCCAAGGCCACCAGCGCCTTCACCCGCGCCAATGCGGTCTATGACACCACCATCGGCTGGCGCTTCGTGAACAAGAAAATGCACGAGATGTACGGCACCGACTCGATGCCGCAGACCGCCGACAACGTGGCAGAGGATTACGGCGTCTCCCGCGAGGATCAGGATGCCTTTGCCGCCCGCAGCCAGGCCCGCTGGGCCGCCGCGCATGAGGCCGGCATCTTCAAGGACGAAATCACCCCGGTCACCATCCCGCAGCGCAAGGGCGATGATCTGGTGGTGGACACCGACGAACACCCCCGCCCCGGCACCTCGGCAGAGAAGCTGTCGGGCCTCAAGGGTGTCAACGGCCCGGACAAGAGCGTGACCGCTGGCAATGCCTCCGGCGTCAACGACGGCGCCGCGGCGATCCTGATGGCGAATGAGGCTGCGGCCGCGAAAAACGGCCTGAAACCGATGGCCCGCATTGTCGGCATGGCCGCCGCCGGCGTCGAGCCGCGCATCATGGGCATCGGCCCGGTGCCCGCCACCCGCAAGGTGCTGGCCCGCACCGGCCTGACCATCGGCCAGATGGACGTGATCGAGCTGAACGAAGCGTTTGCCTCGCAGGGCCTCGCCACCCTGCGCGAGCTTGGCCTTCCGGACGATGCGCCCCATGTTAATCCCAACGGCGGTGCAATTGCACTGGGCCACCCGCTCGGCATGTCCGGGGCGCGGCTGGTGCTGACCGCCGCCTACCAATTGCAGCGCACTGGCGGGCGTTATGCCCTGTGCACCATGTGCGTCGGCGTCGGACAGGGCACCGCCCTGATCCTGGAACGCATTTAACGAAAACCTGAGGAGGTCCCAGACATGTATGCTCAGATGGTCCAATCCGAAGCGACCCAGGACGATCCCGAAAAGCTGGCCGCCTTCCAGGCGCGCATCGACGCGGGCGAGAAGATCGAGCCCAAGGACTGGATGCCCGAAGGCTACCGCAAGACGCTGATCCGCCAGATCGGCCAGCACGCCCACTCGGAAATCGTCGGCCAGCTGCCCGAGGGCAACTGGATCACCCGCGCCCCCACGCTGGAGCGCAAGGCGATCCTGCTCGCCAAGGTGCAGGACGAGGCGGGCCACGGCCTCTACCTCTACTGTGCGGCGGAAACCATGGGCGTTTCGCGCGACGAGCTCACCGAAATGCTGCTCGACGGGCGCATGAAGTATTCGTCGATCTTCAACTACCCGACGCTGAACTGGGCCGACATCGGCGCGGTGGGCTGGCTGGTTGACGGCGCGGCGATCATGAACCAGGTGCCGCTGCAGCGGACCTCCTTCGGCCCCTATTCCCGCGCGATGATCCGCATCTGCAAGGAAGAGAGCTTCCATGCCCGCCAGGGGTTCGACGCCATCCGCAAGATGGCCGAGGGCACGCCTGCGCAGAAGAAAATGGCGCAGGATGCGGTCAACCGCCTTTGGTTCCCGGCGCTGATGATGTTCGGCCCGTCCGACAAGGACTCGGTCCACTCCGCCCAAAGCATGGCCTGGAAGATCAAGATCAACACCAATGACGAGCTGCGCCAGAAATTCGTCGACCAGACGGTGCCGCAGATCGAATTCCTCGGCCTCGACCTGCCGGATCCCACCATCAAGTGGAACGAAGAGCGCGGCCACTACGACTACAGCGACCCGGACTGGTCGGAGTTCTTCGAGGTGATCAAGGGCAACGGCCCCTGCAACGTCGACCGCCTTGCCGCCCGCAACAAGGCCTGGGACGACGGCGCCTGGGTCCGTGATGGCCTGCTTGCCCACGCCAAAAAGAAAGCCGCGCGCCAGCACGCCGCCGAGTAACCCCAAGCATTCCGGCGCTCCGCCCCCAATTAGGACCCGGCGCAGCGCCCCCTCAGCCAGGAGGATTTGAGACATGAAAAACGAATGGCCCCTCTGGGAAATCTTCATCCGCGGCCAGCACGGCATGAGCCACCGCCACGTCGGCTCCCTGCATGCGCCCGACGCTGAAATGGCGATCAAGAACGCCCGCGACGTTTATACCCGCCGCAACGAAGGCGTGTCGATCTGGGTGGTTGAAGCAAACCACATCGCCGCCTCCTCGCCCAGCGACAAGGGCCCGCTGTATGAACCGTCGGAGTCCAAGGTCTACCGCCACCCGACCTTCTTCGACATCCCCGAAGAAGTGGGGGCGATGTAATGACCCGCGAAGACGCATTTTCCCAGTTTCTGCTGCGGATGGGGGACAACACCCTGGTCCTCGGCCACCGGGTCAGCGAATGGTGCGGCCACGCGCCGGTGCTGGAAGAGGACATCGCGCTGGCCAATACCGCGCTCGACCTGATCGGGCAGACCCAAATGTGGCTGGGCCTCGCGGGCGAGGTGCAGGGCGGCAGCAAAACCGCCGACGACCTCGCCTTCCTGCGCGACGCCTGGGATTTCCGCAACGTGTTGTTGTGCGAGGTGCCGAACGGCGACTTCGGCCGCACCCTGATGCGCCAGTTCCTGTTCGATGCCTGGCATTCGATCCAGCTGGGCCGGCTGATGAAATCCTCGGACGAGCGGGTTGCAGCGATTGCCGAAAAGGCCTCGAAAGAGGTTGCCTATCACCTGGAGCGTTCCGCCGACACCGTGGTGGGCCTGGGCGACGGCACCGAGGAAAGCCGCCGCCGGATGCAGGAGGCGCTGGACTACCTGTGGCCCTACGTCGGCGAGATGTTCCAGTCCGACGAGGTCGACGCCGAGATGGTGAAGGCGGGCATCGCCCCCGATCCAGCCTCCCTGCGCGAGGAATATGACGCGCTGGTCTCCCGCATCCTGGGCGACGCGACGCTGACCATTCCGGAGAGCAGCTTTGCCCACAAGGGCGGCCGCACCGGAGCGATGCATACCGAGCACCTGGGCCATCTGCTGACTCAGATGCAATGGCTGCAGCGCGCCTATCCGGGCGCCAAGTGGTAAGGCCGCGGCCAAGGAACTGAAGGCATCGCCCGTCCGGCAAGGCGGGTGGCAAACTCCCGCCTCCCAGGCGGCTGGACGGGTGTTGCCCGGCATGCTGCCGGGCAGAACAGCCAATGAGGGTAACCGCATGAGCCAAGTGACAACTCAGCCAAGCATTGACCAGATCTGGGAATGGCTCGACGCTGTGCCAGACCCGGAAATTCCGGTGATCTCGCTGGTGGACCTGGGCATCATCCGCGATGTGGCTTGGGAGGGCGAGACCCTGGTGGTCACCGTCACCCCGACCTACTCCGGCTGCCCGGCAACTTCGGTGATCAACATGGACATCGAAACCGCCCTGCGCGGCCACGGCATCAAGGATCTGAAACTCAAAACCCAGATCTCTCCTGCCTGGACCACCGACTGGCTTTCCGCCAAGGGCCGCACCAAGCTGGAGGGCTTCGGCATCGCCCCGCCTCAGCCTGCAGGCGGCCCCGAAAAATGCCCGCACTGCGGCAGCAAGAATCTCACCAAGGTCAGCCAGTTCGGCTCGACCCCCTGCAAGGCCCACTGGCGCTGCCAGGACTGCCTGGAACCCTTTGATTATTTCAAGTGCATCTAAGGAGACCCTGATGGCGCGCTTTCACGACCTTGAAGTCACCGACGTCCGCAAGACCATCCGCGATGCGGTGGTTGTCACCCTGAAGCCCGTGAACGGCGCGGCTGCAGAGTTCGATTTCACCCAAGGCCAGTACCTGACCTTCCGCCGCGACTTTGACGGCGAGGAACTGCGCCGCAGCTACTCGATCTGCGCGGGCAAGAACGAAGGCGTCCTGCAAGTCGGCATCAAGCGCGTCGACGGCGGCGCGTTTTCGACCTGGGCCAACACCGAGCTCAAGGCCGGCGACACCCTGCAGGCGATGGCGCCGATGGGGACCTTCTTCACCCCGCTCGACGGCACGGCGGAAAAGCACTACCTGGGCTTTGCCGGCGGCTCCGGCATCACGCCCGTCCTGTCGATCCTCAAAACCACGCTGGACGCTGAACCCAAATCGTCCTTCACGCTGGTCTACGCCAACAAGGGCGTGAACACGATCATGTTCCGCGAGGAACTGGAGGATCTGAAAAACCTCTACATGGGCCGGTTCAACGTGATCCATGTGCTGGAATCGGATGCCCAGGAAATCGACCTGTTCTCCGGCCTGGTCACGCAGGAGAAATGCGCCCAGCTGTTTGAGCACTGGATCGACATCCAGTCGGTCGACACTGCCTTCATCTGCGGCCCGGAGCCGATGATGCTGGGCATCGCCGCGGCGCTGCGCACTGCCGGCCTCACCGACAGCCAGATTAAGTTCGAGCTCTTCGCCTCTGCCCAGCCGGGCCGCGCCAAGCGCAAGGCCGCCGCAAGCGACGCAGGCACCAGCGCCAACCAGACCAGGGCAGCGATCACCCTGGACGGCGCCACCCAGACCATCGACATGGGCAAGGACATGACCCTCTTGGACGCGGCGCTGGAGAACGCCATGGACGCGCCCTATGCGTGCAAGGCAGGCGTCTGCTCCACCTGCCGCTGCAAGGTGCTGGAGGGCGAGGTCGAAATGGTCGCCAACCACGCGCTGGAGGACTACGAAGTCGAAAAAGGCTATGTGCTGTCCTGCCAGGCCTATCCGGTGACCGATAACGTCGTGGTCGATTACGACCAGTAATGCCTGCGCGAGGGAGGAAAGATCATGACTGACGAGATGAGCATCGCAAGCTATCTGGCCCAGGGCGGCGTGCTGAGCAACCCGTCCAACGTGCCGCCGCGCTACCGCGCCGAGCTGATGAAGATGATGGCAACCTTCGTCGACAGCGAGCTGGCGGGTGCTGCCGGCTTTGCCGACATCATCAACGAAGGGCCGGGCATCAAGGCGCGCATCGCTGCCGCCAAGATCGTGCTGGAGAAATCCGACAGCGCCGAAAAGGTGCTGCGCATCATGGGCGATTTCGGCGCCGATACAGAGCGTTATGCCGACCACCACCCCTGGACCGCGCGGCTGGAGCGGGACGCCGACATCGGCCAGACCCGCACCAAGCACGACATGCGGCTGGCCGTGTTCAACTACCCGCTGGAAGGCTGGGCGGATGCGGTGGTGATGAACCTGCTCATGGGCGCCGCCGTCACCGTGCAGCTGGAAGAGCTGAGCCACGTCTCCTACCAGCCGCTGGCCGAGGCGTTCCGCGCCATCCAGCCCATCGAGGCGCATCATGCCGAACTGGCGGAGGAAGGGCTGATGGTGCTGGTGGAGGCGCAAGGCGCCGATGCCCTGCAGGAACTGACGAACTACTGGTGGCCGCGGGTCGCTGCCAGCTTCGGCTCGGAGACCTCGCAAAAGTTCGAAGGGCTCAAGTCCATGGGCCTGCGCCGCACCCCGAATGCGGAGCTGAAGGCGCGCTGGGAACAGGCCGCCTCTGCCGTGCTGGCCAAGGCCGGATTGAAACCGGCCGCCTGACCTTCAAATGGATAACTCCCGCCCGGGCATCAGCGCATCACAGATACGCAGGCCCGGTTGGGCCCGGCGCGCCTGGCAGCGCGCTGGCCGTGCTGCGCCGCCAGGCTGTGCAAATCCACAGGGAAAAGGTGCGGCGCTGCGGAATGGCATCGTGAACGCCTGGCCCCCATCTTTGCAGCAACAGACAGATGGAGGCTGCAATGAGCACCGGCACAGCAACACTTCCCGCAGGCACTGGCATCGGCCATGTCCACCTCAAGGTATCAGACCTGGAGCGGGCAATCGGATTCTACAGCGGCATCCTGGGCTTTGACGTGACCCAGCGGCTGGGCAGCTCTGCCGCCTTCCTTTCAGCTGGCGGCTATCACCACCATATCGGCCTCAACACCTGGCAGTCGCGCGGCGGCCCTGCCCCGGCGCCCAACATGACCGGCCTCTACCATACCGCCATCCTGCTGCCGGACCGCAAGAGCCTGGCCGCGGTGCTGCGCCGGGTGCTGGACGCAGGCATCGCGCTGGAGGGCGCAGCCGATCACGGCGTGTCCGAGGCCATCTACCTGCGCGACCCGGACGGCAACGGAGTGGAGCTGTACCGCGACCGGCCGGAGGCGGAGTGGCCCCGTGCATCGGACGGCAGCCTCGCCATGGGCACGGAGGCCCTGGACTTGCAGGCTTTGCTCGCGGAGGCTGAGCAGGTCAGCAACGATGCCTGAATGTTTTGCGCGCGAAACAATTGGTCAGACATGCTGACTTAATGGACGCTACGTAAATTTTCGACCATCAACAGGCCAAGCCTCTGCAACAAAACATAAAACATGCTCCACCGATGCCGTATCACCGGCATTGACGAGCGATGTTAGGTCTGGACCTCTGACCTTCCTCTGCCTACCCTTGCGGCAAGCACAGGGAGGCAGAACCATGGCTGTGGGCCGCACAATCCGCACTTACTTCAACGGCAGCTGGCAGGATGGCAACCCGGCGGTGATGCGGGCTGCGGACCATGCGATGTGGCTTGGCTCGTCGGTGTTCGACGGCGCACGGCTGTTTGACGGCATGACGCCGGACCTGGATCTGCATTGCGCCCGCACCAATGCCTCGGCAGAGGCGTTGATGATGACGCCCACGCACACGGTTGAACAGATGGTGGAAATCGTCCGCGAAGGCCTGCAGGGCTTTGTCCCCGGCGCCGCGGTCTATATCCGGCCGATGTACTGGGCCGCCGATGGTGACGAGACGCTGATTGCCCCCGACGCCGACAGCACCCGGTTCGCCGTCTGCCTGGAGGAAGTCCCAATGGCAGCTCCTGAGGCCTCAGCCACCCTGACCCGCACCCGCTTCCGCCGCCCGGTGCTGGAGAGCGCGGTGGTGAATGCCAAGGCGGGCTGCCTTTACCCCAACAACGCCCGGATGCTGCGGGAGGCGCGCAGCAAGGGGTTCAGCAACGCGCTGGTGCTGGACGCCATGGGCAATGTCGCAGAAACCGCCACCACCAATGTCTTCATGGTCCGCGACGGCGAGGTCTTCACCCCGATCCCCAACGGTACCTTCCTGGCCGGGATCACCCGCGCCCGGCACATCAGCAACATGCGTGCCGACGGCATCACCGTGCATGAGTGCGTGCTGGGCTATCAGGATTTCGAGGAGGCCGACGAGGTCTTCCTCTCCGGCAATATGAGCAAGGTAACCCCTGTCACCGCTTTTGACAGCTGCCGCTATCAGGCCGGCCCGGTCGCCAAGCGGGTGCGGGACCTCTACTGGGACTGGGCCGCTGGCCGGACCTAACTTCCGGCCCCGGCACCGTTTGCACTGCCAGCGATAGGGCCAGATGCCGTAACCCTATGGCGGCTTTTGGCTCTCTTGCCTGATGGCCCGGCTTGCGCCATGATCCGCGGTGCAACAACGAGAGAGCGAAGATGCGCAAATTCCTTGTGGTCCTGGACGATAGCCGCGAATGCCTGAACGCCATGCGCTTTGCCGCAATGCGGGCAGCGCATACCGGTGCGGGCGTCATCATCCTATCGGTCATCCCGCCGGATGAATTCAACCACTGGATCGGCGTCGGCGAAGTGATGCGGGAGGAAGCCCGCGAGCGGATCCACGCCCATTTCGAGGTATTTGCCAAATGGATGCGCGACCGCCAGAACGTTGACCCTGAGCTGGTGATCCGCGAAGGCGAACCGGTGCCGGAGATCCTCGACTATATCGAGGGCGACCCGGAAATCGGCGTGCTGGTGCTGGGCGCGGGCACCGGCCGCAAGGGGCCGGGGCCGCTGGTCACCCAGCTGACCAAGAACTCCGGCACCCTGCCGGTGCCGATCACCATCGTGCCCGGCGATCTCAGCAAGGAAAAGCTGGAAGCAATCACCTGATTGAAGGGCATGGCAGAGGCGATGACCGGCAGGATTACATTCTGGTTCGAATTCGCCTCCAGCTATTCCTATCTCAGTGTGATGCGCATCGGTGAACTGGCCGCCGCCCGCAATGTTGCTGTGACCTGGAAGCCGTTTCTGCTGGGCCCGATCTTTGCCGCCCAGGGCTGGGACACTTCTCCTTTCAATATCTACCCGGCCAAGGGGCGCTACATGTGGCGCGACATGGAGCGGACCTGCGCGGCTCGCGGCCTGCCCTTCTGCCGCCCGCAAGTGTTTCCCCAGAACGGGCTGATGGCAGCGCGTCTGGCCTTGGCTGCGGCCGAAGAGGACCGCATTGAAGCTTTCGCCAAGGCGGTGTTTCAGGCGCAGTTCGGCGCGGGCTCGGATATTGCACGCGAAGCCGTTCTGAAGGACTGTCTGCGCCAGAGCGGCCTTGATGCGGCGTTGATGCAGTGCACGCAAAACTCCGCAATCAAATCGGCATTGAGGGCGCAGACTGACGAGGCCATTGCAGCGGGCATTTTCGGCGCGCCCAGCTTCACCAGCGGTGCGGAATTGTTCTGGGGCGATGACCGGCTGGAGCAGGCGCTGGACCACGCGGCAGGCGCTATGATTTAGAATCGTTCCAAATCTTGACTTGGCGGACCGCAGGGCGCATATCGGGGGCACGCTTAACGGAGACCCGACATGTTCATTCAGACTGAATCCACGCCCAACCCGGCGACGCTGAAATTCCTGCCGGGCCAGACCGTTCTGGAGGTGGGCACCGCCGACTTCCCCAGCGCAGACGCCGCCGGCAAATCGCCGCTGGCCTCCCGTATCTTTGCGGTCGAGGGCGTGACCGGCGTGTTCTTCGGCAACGACTTCGTGACCGTCACCAAGGCAGAGGGCGTTGAGTGGGACCACATCAAACCCGCCATCCTGGGTGCGGTGATGGAACACTACCAGTCCGGCCAGCCGGTGATGGCGGATGGCACTGCCGACCCGGCTTCGGGCCATGCCGAGCATTCCGGCGAGGACGCCGAGATCGTCAACCAGATCAAGGAGCTGCTGGACAGCCGGGTGCGCCCTGCGGTGGCCCAGGACGGCGGCGATATCACCTTCCACGGTTTCGACCGCGGCGTTGTCTACCTGCACATGCAGGGCGCCTGCGCCGGATGCCCGTCCTCGACCCTGACCCTGAAGATGGGCATCGAGAATCTGCTGCGCCACTACATCCCGGAAGTCACCGAGGTGCGTCCGGTTGCCGTCTGACCGGTTGCGAAAGGACATCTGATGGCTTCCGAACCGCTGGTTCTGGGATTTGACACATCGGCCGCGCATTGCGCGGCCGCTTTGCTGCGCGGTGATGCGGTGCTGGCCTCCCGGCTGGAAGAGATGTCCCGCGGACAGGCCGAACGGCTGGTGCCGCTCTTGGAAGAGGTGCTGGCGGAGGGCGGTGCCGCCTGGGCCGGCCTCGACGCCATCGGCGTGGGCATCGGCCCCGGCAATTTCACGGGCATCCGCATTGCGGTTTCCGCCGCCCGCGGGCTGGCGCTGGGGCTGGAGGTGCCAGTTGTGGGCGTGGACGGTTTTGAGGCCCGCGCCGCCGAGGGCACCCTGCCCGCGGTGCCTGCGCCGCGCGATCAGGTCTATGCCGCCCTGCCCGGGGAGGCACCGCGTCTGATGCCGCGCCAGGAGGCCGAGGACGCCGCCCGCGGTGCCGGGCTGGCCTGTGCGCCCGAAGCAAGCCCCGCCGGGATCGCCGAAGCTATAGCACGCATTGCAGCCGGGCGGTTTCAAACCGTGACAGAGCCGCCTGCGCCGCTGTACCTGCGCGCGGCTGATGCGGCGCCCTCCAGCGACGTGCCGCCGGCGCTGATTGATGAGTGATCCGCTGACACCGGAAGCGATGGCCGCCACCCATGCCGCGGCCTTCACCCAGTCGCGGCCCTGGTCGGCAGCAGAATTTGCCGGCCTCCTCGACAGCCCGCTGGTCTTTGCCGCCGGCAGCGCCCGCTGTTTTGCTCTGGTGCGGGTGATTGCGGATGAGGCCGAAATGCTGACCATCGCCACAGATCCGGCCCATCAGCGCCAGGGGCTGGCCCGCGCCTGCATGGCGGACTGGGAATCAGCCGCCCGCGCGCGCGGCGCCGCCGAGGTGTTCCTGGAAGTGGCCGCCGACAACGCGCCCGCACAGGCGCTGTACCGCGCCTGCGGATTCGCGGAATGCGGGCGCCGGGTGGGATATTACCGCCGCCAGGACGCAAAAGCCGCGGACGCAATCCTGATGAGAAAAGCTTTACGCTAGGCCAGTTGCGCGGATTTCGCACCATTTGGTCAAAAAGCGGTTGACCCCCTCCCTGCCCTGCAGGCTAAATTGCCGCACCCTCTAAGGCCTGAACGGGGCCGGGCAGCGGAAAACCCCCGCTGCATCCAACAAAAATGACAGTGGGAGTTAACCTGATGACCCTGATGAAACCGCTGATGGGCGCAGCCGCGTCGCTGGCCCTGACCGCAGGTGCCGCGCTGGCGGAACCGGCGCTGATCTTCGATCTGGGCGGCAAGTTCGACAAGAGCTTCAACGAAGCCGCGCATGGCGGCGCCCAGCGCTGGGCTGAAGAGACCGGCGAAACCTACCGCGAGATCGAACTGCAGTCCGAAGCCCAGCGCGAGCAGGCCCTGCGCCGCTTTGCCGAGGCCGGCGCCAACCCGATCGTGATGGTGGGCTTTGCCTTCGCCGATGCCCTGGGCCAGGTGGCTGCCGATTACCCGGACACCAAATTCACCATCATCGACATGGTGGTTGAGGGCGACAACGTGCGCTCTGTTGTCTTCAATGAACACGAAGGCTCCTATCTGGTCGGCATGATGGCGGCGATGGCGTCCAAGTCGAACACCGTCGGCTTCATCGGCGGCATGGACATCCCGCTGATCCGCAAGTTCGCCTGCGGCTATGCCCAGGGCGTCAGCGCAGCCAACCCGGATGCCAAGGTCATCGCCAACATGACCGGCACCACCCCGGCGGCTTGGAACGACCCGGTCAAGGGCTCGGAGCTGACCAAGGCGCAGATCAGCCAGGGCGCGGACGTGGTTTATGCCGCGGCCGGCGGCACCGGTGTGGGCGTGCTGCAGACCGCAGCCGACGAAGGCATCCTGTCGATCGGTGTGGACAGCAACCAGAACCACCTGCATCCGGGCCAGGTGCTGACCTCGATGACCAAGAACGTCGGCAACGCCGTGTTCGAAGCCTTCTCCGACGGCGCGGACATGGAGACCGGCTTCTCGGTCATGGGCCTGTCCAACGGCGGTGTCGGCTATGCCATGGACGAGCACAACGCGTCGCTTGTCTCTGCCGAAATGCAGTCTGCCGTGGATGACGCTGCCGCCAAGATCGCCTCGGGCGAGATCAAGGTGCATGACTACATGTCCGACGACAGCTGCCCTGCGCTGAGCTTCTAAAGAGAAAGCCCCAGGCCATGACGGATTCTATTCACATTCTGTTTGCGGCCTGGGGCGACCCATCGCCCGAAGCCCGCGCCGAAAAGACGGACGCGGCCATCGGGCCCGGCTTTTATTACTCCGATCCCAACACCCCTGCCCCCATCTCCGGGCGCGACGCCTACCTGGACTATGTCGCGCAGTTCAGCGCGATGATGCCGGGCGCCGCAGCCAGGGTCGTTGCCGTCTCGGAACACCACGGCCATGCGCGCGCCACGGTGGATTTCGAAAAAGACGGCCAGCGCATGGTGCGCGGCCAGTATTTTGCCGATCTGAAAGACGGCAAGGTGGTGCGGCTGATCGGATTCACAGGCATGGGAGAGCCCGATTGACCGCCCCCGCCATCGAACTCAAAGGCATTTCCAAGGCCTTTGGCCCGGTCCAGGCTAACAAGGACATTTCCATCAGCGTCGCCCCCGGCACCATCCACGGCATCATCGGTGAAAACGGTGCAGGCAAATCGACGCTGATGTCGATCCTCTATGGGTTTTACAAGGCCGACAGCGGCGAGATCTGGATCAAGGGCAAGAAGACCGCGATCCCGGACAGCCAGGCAGCCATTGCCGCGGGCATCGGCATGGTGTTCCAGCACTTCAAGCTGGTGGAGAATTTCACCGTGCTGGAAAACATCGTGCTGGGGGCCGAGGACAGCGGCATGCTGATGCCCTCGCTGCGCCGCGCCCGCAAGGAGCTGAAGGCGCTGGAGGAGGAATACGAGCTGTTCGTGGACCCTGACGCCCGCATCGACGAGATCGGCGTCGGCATGCAGCAGCGGGTGGAGATCCTCAAGGCGCTTTACCGCAAGGCTGAAATCCTGATCCTGGACGAACCCACCGGCGTGCTGACGCCGTCAGAGGCCGACCAGCTGTTCCGTATTCTCGACCGGCTGCGCGCCGAAGGAAAGACCATCATCCTGATCACCCACAAGCTGCGGGAGATCATGGAATACACAGACACGGTGTCCGTCATGCGCCGCGGCCAGATGACCGCCACCGTCAAGACCGCCGAGACCAGCCCCGAGCACCTGGCAGAGCTGATGGTGGGCCGCAAGGTGCTGCTGCGCGTTGACAAGATTCCGGCCCAGCCCGGCGCCCCGATCCTGGAGATCGAGAACCTGCGTGTGGTGGACAGCGCCGGGGTCGAGCGCGTCAAGGGCATCGACTTGACCGTGCGCGCAGGCGAGATCGTCGGCATTGCCGGTGTGGCCGGCAATGGCCAGTCGGAGCTCTTGGAGGTTCTGGGCGGCATGCGCCCCGGCACCGGTAGCATCAAACTGCATGGCACGCCCCTGCCCCTGCACGGCCAGGGCTCGGATGCCGCCGCGCGGCGCGCCGCCCATATCGGCCATGTGCCGGAGGACCGCCAGCGCGAGGGCCTGATCATGGACTTCCACGCCTGGGAGAACGTGGCCTTCGGCTATCACCGCGACGCCGCCTATCAGAACGGTATTCTGATGAACAACGCAGCGCTGCGCGCAGATACCGAGGCCAAGATGGAGAAATTCGACGTACGCCCGCCCGATCCCTGGCTGGCGGCCAAGAACTTCTCCGGCGGCAACCAGCAGAAAATCGTCGTGGCGCGCGAGATCGAGCGCAACCCCGACCTCTTGCTGGTCGGCCAGCCGACCCGCGGCGTCGACATCGGCGCCATCGAATTCATTCACAAGCAGATCGTCGAACTGCGCGACCAGGGCAAGGCGATCCTGCTGGTCTCGGTCGAGCTGGAGGAGATCCTGTCGCTCGCCGACCGGGTTGCGGTGATGTTTGACGGCATGATCATGGGCGAACGGCCTGCCGATCAGACCGATGAGAAAGAACTGGGCCTCTTGATGGCCGGTGTCGCGGGGGAGGCCGCGTAAATGGACAAGATGCCGAAATGGGCCGATGTGGTCCTGATTCCGCTGATCAGCCTGATCCTGGCCGCGATCCTGTCGGCCTTGGTGATCCTCGGGATCGGCGAAGACCCGGTTGCCGCGGTCAAGCTGATGGTCGAAGGCGCCTTGGGCTCCACCTATGGCTGGGGCTATACGCTGTACTACGCCACCAATTTCATGTTCACCGGGCTTGCGGTGGCGATTGCCGCCCATGCGGGCCTGTTCAACATCGGCGGCGAAGGCCAGGCGATGCTGGGCGGGCTTGGCGTCGCGCTGGTCTGCCTGCTGATCCCCTGGCCGCACTGGACGCTGGCGCTGGTCTTTGCGGCGCTCGGTGCCGGGATCTTTGGCGCAGCCTGGGCCGCAATCCCCGCCTATCTGCAGGCCAAGCGCGGCAGCCACATCGTGATCACCACCATCATGTTCAACTTCATCGCCGCGGCGGTGCTGAACTATGTGCTGGTCAACCTCTTGCGCCCCGTGGGCTCCATGGACCCGGCCACTGAACGCTTCCCCGAGTCCGTGCACTTGCCGTCCCTGCATGAGCTGCTGGCTCCGATCGGGATCGAATTTTCGAAGTCCGCCCCCGCCAACGTCAGCCTGCTGGTGGCCGTCGGCGCCTGCCTGTTTGTCTGGCTGCTGATCTGGCGCACGCCGCTGGGTTATGAAATCCGCTCCCTGGGCAAATCGGAGCCGGGCGCGCGCTATGCCGGCATCTCCTCTGTCCGCACCATCATGATCGCGATGCTGATCTCCGGCGCTCTGGCCGGCATGATGGCAATCAACAACGTCATGGGAGAGGCTGAGCGGCTGGTGCTGAACGCCACCGAAGGCGCCGGTTTCATCGGCATCGCGGTGGCGCTGATGGGGCGCAACCACCCGTTCGGCGTGTTCCTGGCGGCGATCCTCTTTGGCTTCCTCTACCAGGGCGGCGCCGAGCTGGCGCTCTGGACCTCGATCCCGCGGGAGCTGATCGTGGTGATCCAGGCGCTGGTGATCCTGTTCACCGGCGCGCTCGACAACATGGTGCGGATGCCGCTTGAGAAGATCTTCCTGGCGGTGCGGAAGGGGCAGAACTGATGGATTTCCTGACGATCATCCAGCTCTTGGATTCCACCGTCCGCCTGGCCACGCCTTTGCTGCTGGCCTGCCTTGCGGGGCTGTTTTCCGAACGCGCAGGCATTTTCGACATCGGCCTTGAGGGCAAGATGCTGATGGCCGCCTTCTTCTCCGCCGCTGTGGCAGCCGTCACCGGCAATGTCTGGCTGGGGCTGCTGGCCGGCATCGGTTCGTCGCTGCTGCTGGCGGCGCTGCACGGGGTGGCCTCCATCACCTTCCGCGGCAACCAGCTGATCTCCGGCGTGGCGATCAACTTCCTGGCGGCGGGCATGACAGTGCTGATCGCCCAGGACTGGTTCCAGCAGGGCGGCCGCACCCCCTCGCTGATCGGCGGCGGCCGCTTCACTCCGTTCGACCTGCCGTTTGCCGGGAGCGTCTCTGGCGTGCCGGTGCTGGGTCCTATTTACTCCGAGCTGCTCTCGGGCCACTCGATCCTGGTCTACATCGCTTTCCTGGCGGTACCCGCCACCTGGTGGGTGCTGTTTCGCACCCGCTTTGGCCTGCGCCTGCGCGCGGTGGGGGAAAACCCGGCCGCGGTCGATACCGCCGGGGTTTCGGTTGTCGGCCTGCGCTACGCGGCTGTTTTGATCTGCGGTCTGTTGTGCGGCATTGCGGGCGCCTACCTGGCCACCGCGCTGCAAGCGGGTTTCGTTAAGGACATGACCGCCGGCCGCGGCTTCATCGCCCTGGCGGCGCTGATCTTTGCCAAGTGGCGGCCCTGGCACGCGATGGGCGCCTGCCTGCTGTTCGGCCTGCTGCAGGCGATCGCGCTGCGCTTTCAGAACATTGAGCTCGGCGGCATCACCATTCCAGTGCAGGCAATGGATGCGCTGCCCTACGTGCTGACGGTGGTGATCCTGGCCGGTTTCGTCGGCAAGGCGATCCCGCCCCGGGCCGGCGGCGAGCCCTACGTCAAGGAGCGCTAAGCGCTGTCTGCAGCTGTTGCAACGCCCGCCCCCTCGCCGGGCGTTGCATTTTCCCGCCCTTCGTCTTTTCCGGGTCAAGGGCCGCGCAGCGGCGGCGCGCAGGCGCCGTTCACCGTTGACGCGGAAAAGACGCAAGCACACTTGGCATGGCCATCTGAGGGGCAGCCCTGCCCGTCAGAGGCCTCTCAGCAGAACCTCTTTCCCGCCGCACGCAGTGCGGCGCCCGGCCCAAGGCCGTCAAGGCGAAGGGCCATGGCCTTCACCTGCAGTCGCAGGAGCACCTGCCCTTAGGTCCAGTTCACCACACTCTGTCGGTCCTGTCCGCCGCAGTGCCGCCTGGCCGGTTGACCCCTTGCGTTCTGATTGCTGTATGGCCCCATGCACGTGTTCCTGCCCATCGCCGAAGTCTCGGTCAACTTTCTGCTGCTCTTGGGCATCGGCGGCGCTGTGGGCGTACTGTCGGGCATGTTCGGGGTCGGCGGCGGCTTTTTGATCACGCCGCTGCTGTTTCTGATCGGCATCCCGCCGGGGGTTGCGGTTGCCACCTCTGCCAACCAGGTGGTGGCCTCTTCCGTGTCCGGCCTGATGGCGCATTTCCGTCGCCGCACCGTGGATCTGAAGATGGGCTATGTGCTGCTGGGCGGCGGGCTTCTGGGCGCCGCGCTGGGGATGGCGGTCTTCAACTGGCTCAAACAGCTTGGCCAGGTCGATCTGGCGGTGCAGCTTTGCTACGTGCTGTTCCTCGGCGTGATCGGCGCGCTGATGTTCATCGAAAGCGTCAACGCCATCCGCAGGGCACGCCAGGCCGGCGGCGCCCCCGCCTACAAGCGGCGCCAGCGGTCCTGGGTGCACGCCCTGCCCTACAAGATGCGCTTCAAGGCCTCCGGGCTTTATATCTCGGTGATCCCGCCCGTGCTGGTCGGCTTCGGCGTTGGCATCCTGTCGGCGATCATGGGCGTCGGCGGCGGATTCATCATGGTGCCAGCGATGATCTACATCCTCGGCATGCCCACCAAGGTGGTGATCGGCACCTCGCTGTTCCAGATCATCTTTGTCGCCGGGTTCACCACGGTGATGCATGCCACGACCAACCACACGGTTGACGTGGTGCTGGCACTGTTCCTGCTGGTCGGCGGCGTTGCGGGCGCCCAGCTGGGCACTCTGATCGGCGCCAGGCTCAAGGCCGAGCAGCTGCGCGTTCTGCTCGCGCTGCTGGTTCTGTCAGTCTCGGTCAAGATCGGGTTCGAGCTGCTGCTGGAACCCGCCGACCTGTTTTCCCTGACCGTGCTCAATCTGCCCTAAACCGCGGGCCGGCAGCTATAAGTCCAGTTTGCAACGGCAAATCAGTCCTGCACGCTGCAGAGCGGCATAGATCATTGATTTTTGATATGACTGCGGTTTAACAAAGAACATGCAGATCTACCTTCCCATAGCTGAGGTCTCAGTGAATGCCTTCCTTCTCCTGGGACTTGGGGGAATGGTGGGGGTTCTCTCGGGCATGTTCGGAGTTGGCGGCGGTTTCCTGATGACGCCGCTTCTGTTCTTCATCGGCATCCCGCCCGCAGTGGCGGTGGCCACCGAGGCAAACCAGATTGTCGCCTCTTCTTTCTCCGGCGTGCTGGCGCATTTCCGAAGGCGCACGGTCGACATCAAGATGGGGCTGGTGCTGCAGGCCGGCGGCCTGATGGGCGCGGCGCTGGGGGTTGTGGTGTTCAACTACCTCAAGGCGCTCGGCCAGGTCGATCTGCTGGTCAAGCTCTGCTACGTCGTATTCCTGGGCGTTGTCGGCGGGCTGATGTTCATCGAAAGCCTGAACGCGATCCGCAAGTCCAAGAAGGCAGGCGGCGCCGCGCCTGCGGCCCGGCGCCAGCGCGGCTGGGTGCATGCGCTGCCGTTCAAGATGCGGTTCCGCACCTCCGGCCTCTATATCTCGGTGATCCCGCCTATTCTGGTCGGCGTCTGCGTCGGCATCCTGGCCGCGATCATGGGTGTCGGCGGCGGTTTCATCATGGTGCCTGCGATGATCTACATTCTCGGCATGCCAACCAAGGTGGTTGTCGGCACCTCGCTGTTCCAGATTATCCTGGTCACCGGTTTCACCACCATGCTGCACGCCACCACCAACTATACCGTGGACATCGTTCTGGCGGTTCTGCTGCTGATCGGCGGCGTGGTGGGCGCCCAGATCGGCACCCGCATCGGGGTCTACCTCAAGGCCGAACAGCTGCGCATCCTGCTGGCGCTGATGGTCATTGCGGTCTGCGTGAAGCTGGGCCTCGACCTGCTGCTGCAACCCTCTGAGCTGTTCACGCTCGGCGAAGCAGGAGGCCACTGATCATGCGCAAGCTGCTTCTCTCTGCCCTCGCTGCCGCCGCCCTGGCGCTGCTGCCGCAATCCGCGGCCCGGGCCGCCAAGGAGGAGGTCGTGCTGGGCCTCAGCCAGGACCGGGTGGCGATCACCGCCACCTTCGACGGCTCCGAGATCCTGATCTTCGGTGCGGTGAAAAGGGAAACCCCGATCCCGCAGGACGACCCGCTGGAGGTGGTCGTGGCAGTCTCCGGCCCGGCCCCGTCCGTGATGGTGCGGCGCAAGGAAAAGAAGCTGGGCATCTGGGTCAACGTGGACAGCGTGCTGGTCGACTCGGCGCCGGCCTTCTACGCGGTCGCCACCAGCGCCCCGTTTGCCAAAGTTCTGAAAGATACCGAAGACCTGCGTTACCGGATTTCGATCAAACGCGCGATCCGCTCGGTCGGCGCGGCAATGCACATCCGCGGCGCCCAGGCCTTTGCCGATGCGGTGATGCGGATCCGCGAGAAGAACGGGCTCTATTCGCTGCGCGAAAACACCGTGGCGGTGGATGAGCAGACCCTGTTCCGCACCGCGATCAAGATGCCTGCCGACCTGACCGAGGGCGATTACCTGACTCGCATCTTCCTGACCCGCGGCGGCGAGGTGGTGTCGCAATATGAGACCACCATCGACGTGCGCAAGGTTGGGCTGGAACGGTTCCTGTTCTCCCTCTCGCGCGAGCAGCCGTTCCTCTATGGCCTGATGTCGCTGGCAATTGCCATTGCCGCCGGCTGGGGCGCATCTGCGGCCTTCAGCCTGCTCAGGAACCGGTAAGGAGGGGCTGCACCTCTTGGCCTGACGGCCAATTCACCGCGGAGTATTTTGCTGCAAAGAAGAAGCCCCCCAGTTCTCCTTTGTAAAAGTACTCCCGCCCCGCTGCCTGGCCGGCGGCTTTGCCGCCAAAAGCGGAGCCACGCTGCACGCCAGCGCAGCGCCGTGCCTAACGGGAGCGGCGCATCCGGGATGCGCCTGCGACGGGCGGGAGAGCCTAGCCGCGGCCGATGTAGGGCATCTTGGTGGCCATCACCGTCATGAACTGCACATTGGCCTCCAGCGGAAGATTGGCCATATGCAGCACCGACTTCGCTGCGTCCTCCACCGCAAATGTGTGCATCATCTCAGCGCCGGGGTTGGCTTCAGCGTGGCGCTGGCTCAGGTCCTCCACCATCGGGGTGCGGGTGTTGCCGATGTCGATCTGGCCGCAGGCGATGTCAAAGGGGCGCCCGTCCAGCGACAGGCTTTTGGTGAGGCCGGTAATCGCCGCCTTGGTCGCCGCGTAAGGCGCTGAATGGGGCCGCGGCACGTATGCGGCGATGGAGCCGTTGTTGATGATCCGCCCGCCCTGCGGCGCCTGGTGGCGCATCTGCCGGAAGGCGGCGCGGGCGGTCAGGTACATGCCGGTGAGGTTCACGTTCACCGAGGCGAACCAATCCTCCAGCGGGATCTCGTCGATGGTGCCCGGCGGTGTGAAGATGCCCGCATTGTTGAACAGAACATCCAGCCGGCCCGCCGCCATTACAAAGCTGTTCACCGCATGGTCCACCACCGCCGGGTCGGTCACATCGGCAGGCAGCACATGTGCGTTCGTGTGACCCTGCGCCACCTCTTCCAGCTTCTCCGCCCGGCGGGCCGCCAGCCCGACCTGCCAGCCCTCTTCCAGAAACAGTTCCGCCACGGCGCGGCCGATGCCGGAGCTGGCGCCAGTGATCAGGATTGTCTTGCTCATGCCGGGGTTTCCTCCTGTGCTTCCAGCGTCAGCGCCGCGGCCGGCACCGCCTTCAGGTCATCCACCTGCAGCGGGCCTGCGGGCTTGGCCAGGCGGTTCCTGACCACCCAGATCAGCCGCTCCTGGGCGCGCGTGATGGCCACATAGGCCAGCCGCTTCCACAGCGGCTGGCCAGCCTCCACCCGGCCCATGCGGGCGGCGGCATAGATATCGGGCGCAAAGACCTGGGTGGTATCCCATTGCGAGCCTTGAGCCTTGTGGATGGTCACTGCGGCACCGTGCAGAAACGTTGCCCCCATGCGGGCGGCGTAGGGGATGAACGGCTCTTCCTCATCCGGTTTCTCGATCTTGACGATGGAAGCGGCAGAGACCTGTGGGTCCTCCGCCCCCATCACATGCAGGCGCGAGAAGCCGGGCTTGCGGCCGGGGCCGAGAAAGATCACCTGGGCGCCCTTGATCAGCCCGCGGGCCTCCAGGTCCAGGCGTTTCTTGCGGTGCTTCATCGGCAGCTCAATGCCGTCGCAGATCAGCGGCTCGCCGGCGATCAGCTCATCCTCCGGCGCGCCGTAGACGGTGCGGAAGGCATTGATCAGCCGGATGCGGGTGTTGTTGCGCCAGACCAGCACCGGCGAGCGCGCCATCAGGTCGACCTCCACCCGCTGGCCCCAGACCACGCGGTCATCGCGGCGGGCGGTATCCTCCACCATGCGCTCGAAATCCTCGAACCCGAGCTGCGGGTCGGCCAGCGCATGGGCCAGGTCCAAAATCGGGTTCCCGGCCTCCTGCCGGTGGATGCGGTTCAGGATGAGGCGGCGCGGCTCCGGCAGCGCGTCGAACACCATCGACCCCGACTGGTTCACCGGCGCCAGCTGCGCCGGGTCGCCGAACAAAATGAGGTTCGGGAAAATTTCCTTCAGGTCCTCGAACTGGCGGTCGTCCAGCATCGAGGCCTCGTCGACGAAGCCGATGTCCAAGGGCTCCTCGCGCCGTTTCCAGCCGGTGATGAAATCGGAGCCGCGCAGCCCCGCGGCAGCCAGCGCGCCGGGGATCGACTTGTTCTTCTCATAGAAGGCGGCGGCGCGGGCCAGCGCCTCCTCAGTCAGCCCTTCGATCTCGGGCTGGTCGCCCTGCCCCGCCAGCCATTCGGCGATCTTCTCGAACTCCGGATCATAGACCGGAGTATAGAGAATGCGGTGAATGGTGGTGGCCGGCACTCCACGCAGGCGCAGCACGCTGGCGGCCTTGTTGGTCGGCGCCAGGATTGCCAGGGTGCGACGGTCGTCGCCTTTCTTGCGGCTTTCATAGTCGCCGGAGACAACCTCGACGCCTGAATTCTCAAGCGCCTTGTAAAGCTCGGCCAGCAGCAGCGTCTTGCCCGATCCGGCCTTGCCGATCACCGCCATCACCCCGGCGTCGCCGCGGGGCGGGTGCAGTAGCCCGTCATCAAGGTCCACCCCCGCCTTGCGCAGGAGCTCGGTCACGCTGTCATAAGCGGTGGCCTGGTCATCGGAAAACTGTACGGGCAAAGCTGTCATGGCGCGACCCTACAGCCGCGGGGCCGGGTCCGCCAGAGGAACCGGCCCCGGAATCCGTCGCCGTCAGGCGGTCAGCGCCAAGGGTTTCGCCGCACGCGCTCCGCCAAAGGAGCGGTCGAACCAGAGCTGTGAGAGTTCCGGTGCTATGCCCGCCTTGGCGGCCACGTTCCGGTAGACTTCCGGCGTGTATTCCCACAGCCCCAGGCAGATGCGGTCGCGTCCTTCGCCTTGGGTGCCGATGACCTCCGGGCTGAAGCCAAGGCTGCGGTAGATCCGCACCATCCGGCGGTCGAAAACGCCGGCGAAATGCGCAACCGAGAAATTGCGCATGATCTCAACTCCGCCCAGGGTCAGCGCCCCGGCCACATTGCCGCCGGCTTCCCGCGACAGGCAGAAGCGGGTGCATTCCCAGATCAGCGGGCTGCAGACCGGCACACCGCCCGCAAGATCCAGGAACACGTCATTGACCATCACCGGTCCTGTGGTCGGCAGAAACCGCATGGAGCCGCCGTGGCTGCCGTCGGGCATTTCCCAGATCACATACAGCGGGTCCAGCGCGTCATACTGATCGCGTTCCTCGCCGTTGCGGTCGACCTGCACCTCCCAGCCCAGCCGGTCCCTGAACTGGTCCGCCCGGTCCCGGAACATCGAATGCGCCAGAAATGCGTGGTTGTGAAGATCGCGGCCATAGATGTAGCGAAGCATGAATTTGTCCCCTTCTGGTTGAACAGTGGGGACAGGGTACGGTTACATCACACAATCTCAGAATGTATTTAAGATAGATTTCTCAACCTGGCGCTAAATTACAATTAAACCAAGCGACATGGCGCGGGCAATCGCGTGCGTGGTATTGATCGCCCCCAGCTTGAAGCGGGCGCTTTCGATGTAGACGCGCAGCGTGTGTTCGGAGATCGACAAAGTCTTGGCCACCTGCGCGCGGCTGTAGCCGATCGCCAGCAAGGTCAGAGCGTCTACCTCGCGCGGCGACAGCGGCTGGGCCTGCTCCGGGCTGCGGTCGGGCTCAAACTCCAGCGCCTTGCGGTTGAAGTAATGCGCCATCAGGATCATGTCGCGGCTGTAGCGCTCCGTCAGCTTTTCCCAAGCTTCGTCGTCGCAGCTATGGCTGACGGTGAACACCGCAAACTGCCCGTTCGGCCCGCGGATCGGGATCGAATACCCCTGGTTGCCCACCCCGTGCTCCAGCGCGTCTTTGAGGAACTCCCGGGCAGGCTTTGGCGACCAGTCCAGCCGCTTCCAGTCCACCGGGTGAAAACGCTGGTAGCAGCCGGCCACAACCGGATCGACCCGGACATACGATTTCTTCTGATAGCGCTCGACCCAGCCCTGCGGGTAGGTGCCGAAGTAATAATGATCCCCGGCGCTGTCGACCCAGTGATACATGGCGTGATCGACGCCGAACACGGCACAGACCTGCTCGATGATCAACTGGAGGCCATCCAGCGTCTCCGTCGCATCAAGCGACTCGAGGATACGGTCCAGTTCTGCCTTGTTCGCCATCAGCAATGCGCCATTCCCTTGGGGGCCTGCTCCCTTAAGCCGCTGGGTTCCGTCGGGAACCCGGCAAGAGGCAGACCGGTTAAGCGGACCTTTCTGCAGCGCCAGCTACCCGAAGGTCAATGGCAACGTACTGAAATCATTCCGCTCGAGCGGCAGAAACCGTGAGACACGCTGAAAACTCGAAAAAGCGCCACAATTACACAGGCACGCGCCGCAATAGCATCGCCTGTCCCCATAAACAGCGCGGAGGCGGCTGCTGACAGTCCGAATTGGATAAAATTGTAAATAAAATTCCCCGCGTTTCACATAAGCGAAGCGCGGGGAATACCATTCAGGTCCGGGTGCGGAGCCAGGTCAGCTGCCTGCTTCGAGCACATCCTGCAGGGTGCGCAAGCCGGTCTTCGGCGCCTGCACCAGCACCGACATGTTGCCCGGCAGGTGCTCGTTCCGCAGCATCTTCATGTGCGCCTCGGGCAGGTCGTTCCAGGTGAACACCTCGGACATGCAGGGGTCCAGACGGCGTTCGACCATCAGCTTGTTGGCAGCTGCGGCCTGCTTGAGGTGGGCAAAGTGGGAGCCCTGCAGACGCTTCTGGTGCATCCACATGTAACGCACGTCGAAGGTCAGGTTATAGCCGGTGGTGCCCGCGCAGATCACGACCATGCCGCCCTTCTTCACCACGAAGGTGGAGACCGGGAAAGTTGCCTCGCCGGGGTGCTCGAACACCATGTCGACGTTCACACCCTTGCCGGTGATGTCCCAGATCGCCTTGCCGAACTTGCGGGCTTCCTTGAACCACTCAGCATATTCCGGGGTGTTGACCGTGGGCAGTTGGCCCCAGCAGTTGAAGTCCTTACGGTTCAGAACACCCTTGGCGCCCAGCCCCATGACAAAGTCGCGCTTGCTCTCGTCCGAGATCACGCCGATGGCGTTGGCGCCGGCGGTGTTGATCAGCTGGATTGCATAGGACCCCAGGCCGCCCGAGGCGCCCCAGACCAGCACGTTCTGGCCCGGCTTCAGGTCGTGCGGCTCATGACCGAACAGCATCCGGTAGGCAGTGGCCAGGGTCAGCGTGTAACAGGCGCTTTCTTCCCAGGTCAGGTGCTTGGGGCGCGGCATCAGCTGCTGGGCCTGCACGTTGGTGAACTGGGCAAACGAGCCATCCGGGGTCTCATAACCCCAGATCCGCTGGCTGGGGGAGTACATCGGGTCGCCGCCGTTGCATTCCTCGTCGTCGCCGTCGTCCTGGTTGCAGTGGATCACGACCTCGTCGCCGACCTTCCAGCGGGTGACCTTGGAGCCCACCGCCCAGACGATGCCCGAGGCATCGGAACCGGCAATGTGATAAGGTGCCTTGTGGCCGTCAAACGGCGAGATCGGCTTGCCAAGGGAGGCCCAGACGCCGTTGTAGTTGACGCCGGCCGCCATCACCAGGACCAGCACCTCGTTGCTGTCCAGCTCCGGCACATCGACCACTTCCTGCTGCATCGCAGTGTTCGGCTCGCCGTGGCGCTCCTTGCGGATCGCCCATGCGTACATCTTCTTGGGCACATAACCCATCGGGGGGATTTCCCCAAGCTCATAGAGATCTTTCTCGGGCGCCTCGTACGACATGACGTCAGTCTGGGTATCCAATGCCATGATGGCCTCCTTTGTATCCTGTTCTTTTGCCGCGGTGCAGAATCGCAGCGGTTACCTGAGGGATAGGATTGGAAGAGTAATATTGCAACCTCTTTTGCGGCATTTGGGTAATTTTATGACCTTGCGGATGCAGCATCACCTTTAGCAGGTGCAGAAAAATCACGGCTTCCGCCGGACAATTCACTGCCGCCGGGAAGCAGGTGGCGGATCGAATTGGCATAAAACGCCAGCAGGTCGCGGCCCTCTTCTGCCGGCACGATGCGGCCATCGGCCTCAGTGACCAGACCGCGCCGCAGCAGCTGGCGCAGTCCGGCCTCGGCCGCATAGGACAGGTTTTCCCGCGGAATGTGGACGTGCGCCAGCGGCATCGCCGCGGCCAGATCCTCCAGCCGGTGCTCGATGGCGGCCCGGCTGAGCGGCCCGTGCCGCAGCAGGATGGCCGCGATCATCGGCACCGGCAGCACCGGCACAATGGCGCTGATCCGCTGCATCAGTTCCCGTGCCAGCGGTTTGGTGATGTCGCCCTGACGCCCGGCGCCGAACCCGGCCAGGCTCAGCGGGCGGCCGAAATTCACCCCGGCATAGCCGGAGCGGTGGTAGCGGCCGGTCATCCACAGCCACAGCTGCCGCAGCAGCCGCAGTGCCACCAGCCCGATCCGGGCGCGGAAGCGGCGGTCGCCCGCCTTGGCGGCAGAGGTCAGGATCTTGTCCTCCAGCACCCGGTCGTAGTTCAGCGCCACCGGCACAAAGACCACGTCGCGCCGGTCCGGATCGTAGCCCTCGACGATGTATTTCAGCAGCCCAAGCTTGGGCGCGGCCAGCGCGCCATCAAGGCTGAGGCCGCCCTCGGGAAACATCGCCTGGGTGGAGCCGCCGCGGGTGGCCAGGCGTACATAGGCCGCCAGCACCTTGCGGTAGAGATCATTGCGCGAGCGGCGGCGGATGAAATAGGCGCCCATCGCCCGGATCAGACGGCTGAGCGGCCAAACCCGCGCCCACTCCCCCACCGCATAAGACAGCGCCGAGCGCTCCGCCGCCAGGTAGGTGACCAGCACGTAATCCATGTTGGAGCGGTGGTTCATCACAAAGACCACGGTGGCACTGGGGTCGATGGCGCGCAGCGCTTCCTCGTCCTGATGGCCCAGCCGCACCCTATAGACCGCATTGGACAGGAACCGCGCCGCCCGGATTGCCAGGCTGAAATAGGCAAAAGCGGAAAACCCGGGCACGATTTCGCGTGCATAGCGGCGCACCTGCTCGAACGCCACGTTTTCCGGGATGCCTTCTGCCGCAGCGTGGTCCGCCGCGGCCTGCGTGACCTGCGGGTCGTGAATCAGCCGCTGGATCATGTCGTGGCGGCGCGCAAGCTTGAACGGCTCGATCGGCCGCTCCAACCGTTTGTTCAGCCGCGCCACTGCCCGTTCCAGCCGCCGCCGGAAAAACCAGCGCACCGAGGGGAACAGGAAATGCGACGCAAAGGTCACCGCGGCAAAACCGACGATAAGCACAAAGAGCCACAGCGGAAGTTCCACGGTTTGCGTCATAGTTGAACAGTTGCCCATGGCAACAGCCTTTACAAGCGCCAAGCCTGCAGGGTTTGCCGCCCCGGCAGCGGAATTGCCGCAACGCAGCGAATTGACATGGGTTGAAAATTGCAGTTTACATCTGTTTGACGAAATAAAATTACCGACACACTGACTCGCGAGGCCCGACATGCCGCAGATGCAAAAAGACCGCCCCTGGCTGATCCGCACCTATGCCGGCCATTCCACGGCATCGGCATCCAACGCGCTTTACCGCGCCAACTTGGCCAAGGGGCAGACCGGCCTCTCGGTCGCCTTCGACCTGCCGACCCAGACCGGCTATGACAGCGACCATGTGCTGGCCCGCGGCGAAGTGGGCAAGGTGGGCGTGCCCGTCTGCCACCTGGGCGACATGCGGACCCTGTTCGACCAGATCCCGCTGGAGCAGATGAACACCTCGATGACCATCAACGCCACCGCCCCCTGGCTGCTGGCCCTTTATATCGCGGTGGCAGAGGAACAGGGCGCGGATGTGTCCAAGCTGCAGGGCACGGTGCAGAACGACCTGATCAAGGAATACCTCTCGCGCGGCACCTATGTCTGCCCGCCCAAGCCCAGCCTCAAGATGATCGCGGATGTGGCGGAGTACTGCTACACCAACGTGCCCAAGTGGAACCCGATGAACGTCTGCTCCTACCACCTGCAGGAGGCCGGCGCGACGCCGGAGCAGGAGCTGGCCTTTGCCTTGGCGACCGCCCAGGCGGTGCTGGACGAGCTGAAGCCGCGCATCGCGCCGGAGGACTTCCCGGCGATGGTGGGCCGCATCTCCTTCTTCGTGAACGCGGGCATCCGGTTTGTCACCGAGATGTGCAAGATGCGCGCCTTTGTCGATCTGTGGGATGAAATCTGCGAGAAACGCTATGGCGTCGCCGACCCCAAGTTCCGCCGCTTCCGCTATGGCGTGCAGGTGAACTCGCTGGGCCTGACCGAACAGCAGCCGGAAAACAACGTCTACCGGATCCTGATCGAGATGCTGGCGGTGACGCTGTCGAAAAAGGCCCGCGCCCGCGCGGTGCAGCTGCCCGCCTGGAACGAGGCGCTTGGCCTGCCCCGCCCCTGGGACCAGCAGTGGTCGATGCGGATGCAGCAGATCCTGGCTTATGAGACCGACCTTCTGGAATACGGCGACCTGTTCGACGGCAACCCGGCGGTGGACGCCAAAGTGGAGGAGCTGAAGGAGGGCGCCCGCGCCGAACTGGCCAACCTGGAATCGATGGGCGGCGCGGTTGCCTCGATCGAATACATGAAGGGCCGCCTGGTCGATTCCAACGCCGAACGGCTGAACCGGATCGAGAAGAACGAGACCATCGTGGTCGGCGTCAACAAATGGACCGCGGGCGAGCCCTCGCCGCTGCAGACCGAGGACGGCGGCATCATGGTTGTCGACCCGGCGGTGGAGCAGGAACAGATCAGTCGGCTGAATGCCTGGCGCGGAGATCGTGACGATGACGCGGTGCAATCGGCACTGGCCGCCCTGCGCGCGGCCGCCCAAAGCGGCGCCAATATCATGGAACCCTCGATTGCCGCCGCCAAGGCCGGCGTCACCACCGGCGAATGGGCCGAGGAAATGCGCAAGGTCCACGGCACCTACCGCGGCCCGACAGGCGTTTCGGCCTCCGTCTCCAACAAGACCGAAGGGCTGGACGACCTGCGCGATGCGGTCAATGCCGTCAGCGACGTGCTGGGCCGCCGGATCAAGTTCGTGGTCGGCAAGCCTGGCTTGGACGGCCATTCCAACGGCGCCGAGCAGATTGCCTTCCGCGCCCGCGACTGCGGCATGGACATCACCTATGACGGCATCCGCATGACCCCTGCGGAACTGGTGGAAGCGGCGCAGAAGGACGACGCCCATGTGGTCGGCTTGTCGATCCTGTCGGGCAGCCACCTGCCGCTGGTGGAGGAGATGATGCAGCGCATGCGCGACGCCGGTCTGGACCATATTCCGGTAATTGTCGGCGGCATTATCCCGGATGAGGACGCGCAAAAGCTGAAATCAATGGGAGTCGCACGCGTCTATACGCCCAAGGATTTTGAGCTGAATTCAATTATGAGCGACATTGTCGACCTGGCAAAGCCACCTCAAATTGCAGCGAATTGACCCTTAACAGGCAAATTCCCGCAAATAGCCGAAAAAGATGCTGAAACGCGTCTGGAATTTGGGCCATAAGGAATGACATACCGGTTTTTCCGGTATGTCATTTTTATATGGAGTTCAAAATGACCGTCGATCTTTCAGCAATGAGCAGAAAAGAACTTCTTCAGCTGCAAACCGATGTTGCTGAGGCGCTGCGCGACGCAGAACTGCGCGAACGCCAGGAAGCATTGAAAGCGGCCGAGGAAGCGGCCGCAAAATTTGGTTTTTCACTGGATGAAATTGCCGGCGCGAACCGCCAGGGCGCCAAGAAAACCAAGGCTGCTCCGAAATACCGCAACCCGAGCAACCCCGAGGAAACCTGGACCGGCCGCGGCCGCAAACCGCATTGGGTGCATGCCGCCCTGACCGCGGGCATGGATATTTCCGACCTGGAAATCTGACACCGCAGCGGAGCAAGGCGATGACCATTCATATCGGCGCCGCGCAGGGCGACATTGCTGAAACCGTTCTGATGCCCGGCGACCCCTACCGCGCGAAATGGGCGGCCGAAACTTTTCTCCAGGATGCCCGGCTGGTCAATGAAGTGCGCGGAATGCTGGGCTATACCGGCACCTGGAACGGCCACCGCGTCACCATCCAGGGCAGCGGCATGGGCATGCCCTCGCTGTCGATCTACGCCAATGAGCTGATCCGGGACTACGGCGCAAAGACCCTGATCCGCATCGGCTCCTGCGGCGGCATGCAGGACAAGGTCAAGGTCCGCGATGTAATCCTGGCAATGACCGCGAGCACCCTGAACAGCCCCTCCAGCGGCATTTTCCGCGAGCTGAACTTTGCGCCCTGCGCCGATTGGGGCTTGCTGCAGGCATCTGCGCAGGCTGCCGCCAAACGCGGATCAACCACCCACATCGGCGGCATCTACTCATCGGACGTGTTCTATGACGAACGCCCCGACCTGAACGAGCAGATGGTCCGCCACGGCATCCTTGGCGTCGAGATGGAGGCAGCGGAATTGTACACGCTGGCCGCCCGCCACGGCTGCCGTGCGCTGGCGGTGCTGACCGTGTCCGACCATCTGGGCACCGGCGAGGCCTTGCCGTCCGATCAGCGCGAACGCAGCTTTGGCGATATGGTCGAAATTGCGCTGGAAGCCGCATTCAGCTGAAGCCGCGCAGAACAAATCAGAAAAGGGCGGCAGATTTTCTGCTGCCCTTTTCTTTCCACCGGCCGTTCATTCCAGCGATGCCGGCCGAACCTTAAAGTTCCCATTTTGAAAATAAGTGAGCCGATTTTTCCGGACGGCAGTATTGGCAGCCGCTCCGCATTCCAATTGGCTCACCGGTTCACCCGCGGCCATGGCTGCGGTCATAGCCATTGGGCGGCGGGCTTTGCCAATCATCCAGCGCGCCTTTTTCCGGGGCAAAAATCTCAACCAGCAGCGGATAACAGGCGGCTGTATCGCTGGAATGCTCGGCCGAGCAATCACCGCCTGGGCAGGCGCTGAGGCTGCCCAGCAAATCAATTTCGGCAAAAAACTCCAGATAATCGCCGGGACGCACCGGGCTTGCCTTCATGAAATACTGGCCGGTATCGCGGGTGAAGCCGGTGCACATGAATACATTGAGGACATCATGCACATGCGGTTCCGCTTCTGCCAGGGGAACGCCCAAATGATCCGCCAGCGCCCGAGTCAGGTTGGAGTGACAGCAATGGTGGTACTGGCTGCCCGCCAGCAGATTGCCGGTGTAAGGGTCGCAGCGGGTGCCGATCACATCATGCACCGAACCGCCGTATTCATCCATGCCGTACCAGCCCAGCGTGTCCGCCACGATGGTCGCCATCGGGCGCAGATGCGGGAAGCTGGTCCACATCCGTTCGCCGGTGGTGATATGGGTGCCGTGCAGGGCGCGGGTCTTGCCGGAATAGAACCGCTCGCTGAGGTCATTCCTGTTCCACAGGTTCAGGTCGCCCACCTGCGGCCCCTCAACCGAGCTGATGCGGAAGAAATGCCCGGCGGGCACCTCGAAACAGGCGGCATCGCGGGGCGGCACCCGCACCTCTCCGGTCTTCACCGCGCCCACGCGCGCCTGGCTGTAGAGCGCCAAGTCCGGCACCGGCAGGGTGTCATTGGGGTAGCAGATTACCGGCTTGACGGCACGGCGGGCCGCCGCATCGGCGGGGGCAGCGGGAGTGCTGGACATTTGGGCAAACCTTCCTGTTCGTTTGCCCCATCAAGACCGCATCCCCGCCGGGGTGCAAGCCCTTCGCGCCACTGCCGCAAGCACATCTTGTCAGGCGCTGCGTTCCGGATTGCGGCAGATGCGCGGTGCTTCGCTGCCCGCGTCCACCGCACCGCAATAGCTGCAGCGCCACTGCCCTTCAGATTTCACCTGCCGCCAGCGGCAGTTGCGGGTCAGATCCAGCGCGCGGTGGCGCCACAGGAAATAGCAGAAGACGCCAACCGCCAGAACAGCAATGAGTATCATGCGGCCTGTCTAGCCCCGCCTGCCCCGCCCTTCAAATGGAAATGCCAGGCAGAACAGAGGCGCAACCGGCATCACGCTGCCTGGTAATATTCAAACAGCTGCTCCTGCTCCTGCACAGGCGCCACCGGCGCTTCAGGGGTGTAATAGGCATAGGCCTGCTCCAGCGCCTCAAGTGCGGCGCGGGCTTGCTGATCACGCTGATCTTGCTGGGTTTCAACAGGTTTCATCGGGCGGTCTCCTGACTTTCGGCACCATCCTCCCCTAAGCCGCAGCCTAGCCCGCGGCGCCGGCCTGCGCACCGCATGATTTTGCAGGTTTGCCATGCAGCCGCCGCAAGTCCTGCACCAGCCTCAGTTGATCAGCATGTGCCCTGCCAGCCCCAGCGCAAACCCGGCGACCGCCCCCAGCGCAGGCGCATTGCTGCGGCTGCTGTACGCATTGGGCGCGATATCCTGGAACAGCAGGTAAAGAATGCCGCCGGCGGCAAAGATCATGATCGCCCCCAGTGCGGCCTCGGCCTCAGCCAGCCAGACCAGCCCGGCCAGCGCACAGGCCGGGCCAAGCGCGGCCAGCCCCAGAAACAGCAGCAGCACATGCCAGCCCGGGCTGTCGCCGCTCCAGACCTCGCGGAAAGCGGCAAAACCCTCGGGCAAGTTCTGCAGAAAAATCATCAGCGCCAGCAGCTTGGCAGTGGCGGCATCAGCCACCAGCATTGCCCCCAGCGCCATCGCCTCCGGCAGGTAATCCAGCAGCATCGCCAGCAGCAGCGCGCCGCTGCCGCCACTGCGCTGCAAAACGGTATCGATCAGGTAGAAAACCAACCCGCCCGCAGCAAACAGGCCGACCGCCCAACGCGGCGGCAGCGCGTCTGCCGCCTCGGGCACCAGCACCAGCGCCACCGCTGATGCCAGCGCCCCGCCGCCAATAGCCGAGATGGTGTGCAGCACCCGGTCGCGCAGCGCTGGGTTGGTGATGTGCTCGCACCAGGCAAGCAGCCCGCCCAGCGGCATCGACAGGCCGGCAAAACCGGCCAGGAGTACGGCATAAACGTGCGGTTGCATTCCGGCAGGTTAGAACCGCGGCCCACCTGCCTCAACAGCAAAAATCACACGTTGATGCAGGAGGTTGCCTGCGCTGCCTGCGCCTCTGTCACATTCGGCCCGGACTGCACATTGCGCAACACAGTGGCCCCGGCGCCATGGCCCAGGAACTCGGTGCTGATCCGGACCTGGCCGGTGATCCCGGCCTCCGCGATACAGCCCGGAATCCTGGCGTCCGTTGCCGCCAGCTGGCCGCCGATACGGTCGTGATCCGTTGCCGTCATGCAGCCCGCCATCAGGGTCAGCGCACCTGCGGCGCATCCAAGAAGCCTCATGCCCGTAAATCCATTGCCTGCCAAAAACACACCCCCGGTTTCGCAGGAAACCGGGGGCCTTGCAATTTTCATCGCGCGAGACGGCGGATCCTTGCAGACCGCCTGCGGTGTTCAGACCGCGCGCTCGACCATCATCTTCTTGATATGCGCAATCGCCTTGGCCGGGTTCAGGCCTTTGGGGCAGGTCTTGGCGCAGTTCATGATGGTGTGGCAGCGGTAAAGCTTGAACGGGTCCTCGAGGTTGTCCAGACGCTCGCCAGTGGCCTCGTCCCGGCTGTCGATGATCCAGCGGTAGGCATGCAGCAGCGCGGCCGGCCCCAGGTAGCGGTCGCCGTTCCACCAGTAGCTCGGGCAGGAGGTCGAGCAGGATGCGCACATCACGCATTCATAGAGGCCATCCAGCTTCTTGCGGTCCTCGATGGACTGCTTCCACTCTTTCGCCGGGCGGTTGGTCTTGGTCTCCAGCCACGGCATGATCGAGGCATGCTGGGCATAGAAATGCGTCAGATCCGGGATCAGGTCCTTCACCACCGGCATATGCGGCAGCGGGTAGATCGCCACATCGCCCTTGATCTCATCCATGCCGTAAATACAGGCCAGCGTGTTGATGCCGTCGATGTTCATCGCGCAGGAGCCGCAGATCCCCTCGCGGCAGGAGCGGCGGAAGGTCAGGGTTGGGTCGATCTCGTTCTTGATCTTGATCAGCGCATCCAGAACCATCGGGCCGCAGCTGTCCATATCGACGAAATAAGTGTCGACCCGCGGGTTCTGGCCGTCATCCGGGTTCCAGCGGTAGATCTTGAACTTGCGCACATTGCTGGCGCCGTCCGGCTTGGGCCAGGTCTTGCCCGTGGTGATCTTGGAGTTCTTGGGGAGGCTGAATTGAACCATGGTCTGTCTCCTTAGAACGTCCGCGCCTTGGGCGCGATTTTCTTGAGGCTGATGCCGCCTTCGTCTTCGGTGGTCAGCGGATCCACGATCACCGGACGGTAGCTGAGATCCACCTTGTTGCCCTCAACGCGGGAGACGGTGTGGACACGCCAGTTCTCGTCGTCGCGGGTGGTGAAATCCTCATGCGCGTGGGCGCCGCGGCTTTCCTTGCGCGCTTCGGCGCCAACGATGGTGGCCAGCGCATTCGGCATCAGGTTCGTGAGCTCCAGCGTCTCCATCAGGTCGGAGTTCCAGACCAGCGAGCGGTCGGTCACCTGCAGGTCATCGAGCTTGGCCGCAATCGCGGTCATCTTCTCGACGCCTTCCGCCATGGTCTTGGAGGTGCGGAACACCGCCGCGTCTGCCTGCATGCACTTCTGCATCTCAAGGCGCAGGTCCGCGGTCGGGATGCCGCCTTTGGCGTTGCGCAGGGTGTCAAACCGGTCGAACGCCTTGTCGACGGAGGCCTGGTTCAGCACCGGGTTCGCTGCGTCGGCGTCCACAACCTTGCCCGCGCGGATGGCAGAGGCACGGCCGAAGACCACCAGGTCGATCAGCGAGTTGGAGCCAAGCCGGTTGGCGCCATGCACCGAGGCGCAGCCCGCCTCGCCCACGGCCATCAGGCCCGGCACCACGGCGGTCGGATCCTCGGCGGTCGGGTTCAGCACCTCGCCCCAATAGTTGGTCGGGATGCCGCCCATGTTGTAGTGCACGGTGGGCAGAACCGGGATCGGCTCCTTGGTCACATCCACGCCGGCAAAGATCTTGGCGCTTTCCGAAATACCCGGCAGCCGCTCCGCCAGCGCCTCGGCCGGCAGGTGGGAGAGGTTCAGGTGGATATGGTCGCCCTCGGCGCCGACGCCGCGGCCTTCACGGATCTCCATGGTCATGGAACGCGAGACATAGTCGCGCGGCGCCAAGTCCTTGTACTGGGGCGCATAGCGCTCCATGAACCGTTCGCCTTCGGAGTTGGTGAGATAGCCGCCCTCGCCCCGTGCGCCCTCGGTGATCAGGCAGCCGGAGCCGTAGATGCCGGTCGGGTGGAACTGCACGAACTCCATGTCCTGCAGCGCCAGGCCCGCGCGCGCCACCATGCCGCCGCCGTCGCCGGTGCAGGTATGCGCCGAGGTGGCGGAGAAGTAGGCGCGGCCATAGCCGCCGGTCGCCAGCACCACCATCTTGGCGTTGAAGACATGCATGGTGCCGTCATCCAGCTTCCAGCACACAACCCCCTGGCACTGCCCGTCCTCGGACATGATCAGGTCGATGGCGAAATACTCGATGTAGAATTCCGCGTTGTTTTTCAGCGACTGGCCATACAGCGTGTGCAGGATCGCGTGGCCGGTCCGGTCAGCGGCGGCGCAGGTGCGCTGCACCGCGGGGCCTTCACCGAATTCGGTGGTGTGGCCGCCGAACGGGCGCTGGTAGATCTTGCCTTCCTCGGTGCGCGAGAACGGCACGCCGTAATGCTCCAACTCGTAAACCGCCTTGGGGGCCTCGCGCGCCAGATATTCCATCGCGTCGGTGTCGCCCAGCCAGTCGGAGCCCTTGACGGTGTCATACATATGCCATTGCCAGCTGTCCGGGCCCATGTTGCCCAAGCTGGCGGCAATGCCGCCCTGCGCCGCCACGGTGTGGGAGCGGGTCGGGAACACCTTGGTCACACAGGCCGTGCGCAGCCCCTGCTCCGCCATGCCCAGCGTCGCACGGAGGCCAGCCCCGCCGGCGCCAACCACGACCACGTCATATTCATGTGTTTCGTATTCGTAAGCAGCCATTGATGAAAACCTCGGGGAGTTACAGGGCCAGGCGGATCAGCGCGTAAACGCCGGTCGCGGCCACGGCATAAGACAGGCAGGTGACCAGGATGATCGTCAGGCGGCCCTTAAAGCCGTGCACGTAGTCCTCGATCATGGTCTGGGCGCCCGATTTGAAATGCATCATGCCGACCACCAGGGTCAGCGCGGCCACGATGGCCGGGAACGGACGCGAGTAATAGGCGGTGATTTCCTCATAGGAGCCGCCCAGCGCGCTGCCGAAGGTGAAGACAAACAGCGGCACCAGGATCAGCAGCCCGATGGCGCTCACCTGCATGGACCAGTGATGGGCGGTGCCCGATTTGGCGGCGCCCATGCCAACGGCGCGCTTGCGGTCGGTCAGATAACGCATGGCGAAACTCTCCCTTGGCTCAGACGATGACGATGGTGATGAGGGTCAGGACAACAGAGCCGATCACGACGGCCCAGCCCAGCTTCTCGGCCTGCTCCAGGTCCAGCATGTAGCCGTTGTCCCAGATCAGGTGCCGGACGCCCGCCAGCGTGTGATACCACAGGCCCAGCGCCGACAGCGTCATCACCAGATCGCCGAACCAGCTGGTCAGCAGGCCGTTGGCAGTGGCGAAATAGTCAGGCGAGGTTGCGGCGGCCAGGAACCACCAGGCGATCAGCAGCGCGGAAACGATCAGCGCGTTGCCGGTGATCCGCGTCAGGATCGACGTCACGGAGGTCAGCTGCGGCCGGTAGACCTGCAAATGCGGCGAAAGCGGGCGGTTGCCCCGATTGACATCGGCCATGTTGGCTCCTTTTCAGGTTGGCTGACGACGTTTTAGCCGATTTTTACGGCGTGTCACCCGGCGGATCGGTCAAATCCGGCAGGTTTCTGGCCTGTTGGCGCTAAAACGCCACGGCTTGTGATCACAGCAAATAATTAGTGATCACAAATCCTCTGGTTGAAAATTTTTTGCAGAATCACAAGGCAATCTGCAAATCACTGCAAAGCCGCGCCGCCCTGGCGGGCCCCGGGCAGCAGCGCCGCAGTCTGCCGCGCCACTTCCCGCACCAGCTTCTTGCGGATGCGCGACGGGTAGTCGGCAAAGCTCGCGGCAGAGACCACAAAGGCCCCCTCGCCGCGGATCACATTTTCGAAGAAATAGGCGGTCAACTCCGGCTCGCTCTGCTCGATGGCGATGGCATTCACGGTCACATTGGCAGCCGCCAGCGCTGCATGCGCCGCCCGCGGCTCAACCCCTTCATTGGAGAAACCGTCGCCGGAGACATCGATCACCCGGCGCCTGCAATGCGCCACCGCCGGAAACTGCTCAAGCGCCAGAAACAGCGCCTCGCCCACGGCGGTCGAGTAGTTGCGCCAGGGACGCGGCGCCTGCTCGATCTGCTGCGCCAGCGCTTCCACATCGCCGAAGGTCCGGATTTCAGCCCAGGGCAGTGTCACTTCCTGCCGCGACTGCCCGGACCATTGCATCAGCAGCACCTGGGCGCGTGCCTTGACCAGCGCCTCAGAGACCACCCCGTCGCGCAGCCCCGCCGCCAGACCGTCCATCTGAATGCGGTATTCCTCGGCATCGACAGAGCCAGAGACATCCACCGCCAGCACCAATGCCAGATCGCAGGCCGCTGCCTTCAGCGGCCAGAGGGAGAGCATGGAGAAAACCAGAAGCTGCAAAACCCGCATGCCGCCAGCTTAAGCGGCAATGGCGCGAAAGGTCATCACAATTCTGCCAGCCGCGGGAAAACCCCGCAGCTACTTTGCTGATTTGAAGCACCTTGCGGATGAGCGCCAGCGGCGGCAGGGGCCGGCGCCCCTGCCCGCTCACTTCGGCATCAAAGCCCAGTAATCCAGATCCAGCAGCACATCCGGCAGATACTTGCCGTCCTCGCCCTTCAGCTCAAACGGCGCGCCGCCCTTGGTCGCGACCAGCCGCAGCCGGATCGCGCCGACGCCGGGCGCCGCGGTGTCGGCCTTGTCCAGCACCTCGGACCAGGCCCGCACGGTAAGACCCGACAGGCAGGGGTTGGCGTGCGCTCCGCCATTCAGGCCGACAATCATCTGCGCGTTGGCCAGCCCGTTGAAGCTCAGCGTCCGCGCCATCGAGATCACATGGCCGCCATAGATCAGCCTTGTGCCGTCGGGCCGCGCGGTGTTGTCGAAATGCACCTTGGCGGTGTTCTGCCACAGCCGGGTCGCCATCATGTGCTCGGCTTCCTCGATGGTGACGCCGTCCACATGGTCGATGGTCTCGCCCACCTCATAGTCGCCCCAGCGGTGCGGCTCGCCTGCCAGGGTGAAATCGTAGTTGGAGAAATCCAGCCCAGCCGGGATCACCAGCTGATCTGCCGGGATCACCTTGTTCAGCTCGGGGATCACCGTCTCCGGCGCCGGCGCATCCAGGTCGCGTTTGCGCACCATCACCCAGCGCACGTATTCCATCACGCATTCATCGCGCTGGTTCAGCCCGCGGGTGCGCACATAGACCACGCCGGATTTGCCGTTGGAGTTCTGCTTGAGGCCGATCACCTCGGACTCCGAGCGCAGCGTGTCGCCGGGATAAACCGGCAGCAGCCAGCGCCCCTCGGCATAGCCGAGGTTCGCCAGCGCATTGAGGGAGATGTCCGGCACCGTTTTGCCGAACACCACATGGAAGGCCGCCAGATCATCCAGCGGCGCTGAGGGCAGACCAGAGGCCCGGGCAAATTCATCCGAAGAATAGAGCGCATGGCGCGCCGGGTAGAGCGCGTGATAGAGCGCCCGCTCGCCGCCTGACACCGTGCGGGGCACCGCATGGGCGATCACCTCGCCCACGGTGTAATCTTCGAAAAACCGGCCCGGATTGGTCTTGGCCATCAGTGCTCTCCCAGTTTGGTCTCAGGGGTGTAGGTTCCGTCCGCTTCCTTCACCACCGCTTGGCCGCAGCGCATGATCCCCTTGACGGGATCAAAAGCCTGGGTCGGGCTGCCGTGCAGTTCCCAGCCCTTGTTCAGCGCATCGGTCACCTTGTGGCAGAAGGCGGAGGTGTCGTCCTCGGACAAAAATCGGTACAGTTTCATGGCTTCCTATCCTGCTCTCGGGTCTATCCGCCAAACGGCGACGGGCCGACCAGGCCATGGACGTAGCCGATCACCCCCATCAGGACAATCGAGGCGGCAAGGAACATCCCGTCCTTGGCGATGGTGCCCTTGGGGCCCGGCTGCCAGCCCGGCTCGGCGCGGTTGATCACGACCTTCTCGGCGATGGACCAGGCCCACAGACCGCCGAACAGGACAAAGGACGCCGGATCCCAGTTCACCAGCAGGTGCGCCAGCGCCCACAGGCCGAAGCCCGTCAGCATCGGGTGGCGCATCTTGTAGAACAGCGCCCCCTTATGCGGGCCGGGGCTCATGAAATAGATCGCAACCAGAACCAGCAGGTTGTTGATGTGTGTCAGGAACGGCGGAACCAGCGCCAGGTCGAAGCTCTCGGCGGAGCGGTAGCCCAGCACCATCAGCACCACACCGGCCACGAGCACCAGCGCCACCACGCCGCGCCCGCCATTGCCCATGGAGGCGCGCATATCCGGCGCCAGCCGTTTGAACAGGTGGCCGCCCCACCACAGCAGAAGTCCCAGGATCAAAAGCGCCATATCAGCCCCTCTTAGATGTTAAGCTGATTAACACCTATGCGGAAAGCGCGGCGATTGCATCCGCTTTTGCCAGAATCTCACGCGCCGTTACAACATGCAGGTTCTCGACTATCTTGCCGTCGACCACGGCAACACCCTGCCCTGCGGCCTGCGCCTCATCAAATGCGGCAATCTGGCGGCGGGAGGTGTCGATCTCGCGCTCAGTCGGGGCAAAGGCCGCATTGGCCACCTCCACCTGCGCCGGGTGGATCAGGGTCTTGCCGTCAAAGCCCATGTCGCGGCCTTGCGCGCATTCCGCGGCCAGCCCCTCCACGTCCTTGAAAGCGTTATAGACGCCATCGACAATCACCAGCCCCTCGGCCTTGGCCGCCAGCAGACACAGGCCCAGCCCCGCCATCATCGGCATCCGGTCGGGGCGGTAGCGGGTCTGCAGTTCCTTGGCCAGGTCGTTGGTGCCCATCACCATGCCCTGCAGCTTGGGATGCGCGGCAATTGCGGCGGCGTTCAGCATACCGCGCGGGGTTTCCATCATGGCCCACAGCGGAATGTCCCCGGTTATCTCCGCCAGCGCGTCCAGATCCGCCGGCGCGTTCACCTTGGGCAGCAGAATCGCGTCGCAATCCATCTTGGCCGCGGCGATGGCATCTTCGCGGCCCCATTCGGTATCCAGCCCGTTGATCCGCACGATCTTCATCCGCGCGCCAAAGCCGCCGGCCTCCAGCGCCTGTGCCAAAGTCGCGCGGGCATTGGGTTTTTCGTCGACAGAGACCGCATCCTCAAGATCAAAGATCACCGCGTCCACCGGCAGGGTCTTGGCCTTCTCCAGCGCACGGGGCTTGGAGCCGGGAATATACAAAACCGAACGGTAAGGGCGCGTGCGCGGGTCCATCGAGCCTCTCCTAAAGTTATTTTGTTGCGTAAAGCGGTACAGATTCGACTGTATACTTTCAAGTACAATTCCGCCGCAGCGCAGCGTAACCTGTCGCGCATTTGCAGCAAGCAGCTGATAACATGCGTGAATTTTCAGCGCACGCCCGGTTAACCACTTATCAGCACCTGACCGGCACACTGAAAGATACCAAGGCACAGGATCACCGCCGCCCGACCGGGCCGCACCTGATGCCCGCAGGCATGGGGCCTGCATTCCGCACCGCGTCACACACCGGCCCGCTCAGGGATACCGGGGGCTGCCCTCCAGCTCCCCGCCCTGCCCGGCCGTTCCGGAAAGGGTAAAACGAGATGAAAAAGACACTTCTTGCACTCCCGCTGGCCCTGGCCGCATTTGCCATGGCCGCCGCTCCCGCCGCCGCGCAAAGCCGCAACTGCGCCCCGCGCGACATTGTGGTGAAACGGCTGGCGGAGAAATACGGCGAAAGCCGCCAGAGCATCGGCATGGGCCAGCAGGGCATGGTGATGGAAACCTTCGCCTCTGCCGACACCGGCAGCTGGACCATCACCGTCACCACCCCCAACGGCATGACCTGCCTGGTGGCCTCCGGCCAGTCCTATGAAGTGCTCGCAGAAGCACTGCCAAACACCGACAGCGACGCCTGAGCAGCCCGAGCAGTTATTCGAGCAGTTATTGAGGCAGGTATCCCGGCTGCATTCGCTGCGGCCGGGGACGCCACGGCGGGCGGCGCCTGGATATACAGGTCAGGTCAGCCCGTCCCAGATCAGCTTGCTGCCGGTCACCAGCAGCAGCACATATGTGAGCGCAAAGAACCAGCGCTCCGGGATGGAATGGTGCAGCTTCACCCCCAGCCAGGCCCCCAGCAGGGCAAATGGGGCCAGCAGCAGATCCAGCAGCAGGGTTTCACGTGTGAACATCCCCAGCCCGGCATAAGGCACCGCCTTGGCGATGTTGATGGCCCAGAAGATCAGCACCGTGCTGGCCTGGTATTCGGTCTTCCGCAACTTCAGGCTGAGGAGGTAGACCGCGGCCGGCGGCCCGCCCGCATGGCTGACAAAACTGGTGAACCCCACCGCCAGACCGGCCAGCGCCCCCGCGCCCGTGGAAAGCGGCGCATCTGCTGCCAGCCGCAGCCCCAGCCGCGCCCGCAGCTGCCACAGCACAAAGCCGACCGACACCGCCCCGATCAGCACCCGCATCGCATCCGCATCCACCGCCGCATAAAGCCAGGCTCCCAGCGCCACGCCGGGCAATCCGCCGCCGATCAGCAGCAAGGACGCCCGCAGGTTCCAGCGCCCCCAGTAGGGTTTCAGCGTTGCAACATCGATCAGCATCAGCAAGGGCAGCATCAGCGCCAGCGCGGTGCCCGGCTCCAGCACCAGCGCCAGAATCGAAGCCGAGGCAAAGGCCGCGCCGGACCCGAAACCGCCCTTGGAAACGCCCGCAAAAACGACCGCCGGGATGGCAAAAACGAAAAACATCGCCTCAAATCCCGCCATGGCACGCTCTCCGAAACCCCCAGATTACAGACGGTTTAGCGGTATCAGCATGGTATACACAAGCATACAGAGCCGAATGCCGCAGCGCAGAACCCTTGCACGGGCGGCGGATAGGCCGTAGGCATCAGGAAATTTCAACCGGACCGGAGACATTTTCCAATGGCACGACCCAAAATCGCCCTCATCGGCGCAGGTCAGATCGGCGGCACCCTCGCGCATCTCGCAGCTCTCAAGGAACTGGGCGACGTCGTTCTGTTCGACATCGCCGAAGGCATCCCCGAAGGCAAGGCGCTGGACATCGCAGAATCCGGTCCTTCCGAGGGCTTCGACGCCTCGCTGAAGGGCACCCAGTCCTATGAGGACATCGCAGGCGCCGACGTCTGCATCGTCACCGCCGGCGTGCCGCGCAAGCCGGGCATGAGCCGCGACGACCTGCTGGGCATCAACCTCAAGGTGATGAAATCCGTCGGTGAAGGCATCCGCGACCACGCGCCGAACGCCTTCGTCATCTGCATCACCAACCCGCTGGACGCGATGGTCTGGGCGCTGCGCGAATTCTCCGGCCTGCCCCACAACAAGGTTTGCGGCATGGCCGGCGTGCTGGACTCGGCCCGCTTCCGCCACTTCCTGGCCGAGGAATTCGGCGTTTCCATGCGCGACGTCACCGCATTCGTGCTGGGCGGCCACGGCGACACCATGGTGCCGTCGGTGCGCTACTCCACCGTTGCAGGCATCCCGCTGCCCGACCTGGTCCAGATGGGCTGGACCACCCAGGAGCGCCTGGACGCGATCCTGCAGCGCACCCGTGACGGCGGCGCCGAGATCGTCGGCCTGCTGAAAACCGGCTCCGCCTTCTATGCGCCGGCCACCTCCGCCATCGAAATGGCCGAAGCCTATCTGAAAGACCAGAAGCGCGTGCTGCCCTGCGCCGCCTATTGCGACGGCGAGCTGGGCGTCAAGGACATGTATGTGGGCGTGCCTACCGTGATCGGCGCCGGCGGCATCGAGAAGGTGGTGAACATCCAGCTGAACGAGGAAGAGCAGTTGATGTTCGACAACTCGGTCAACGCTGTGAAGGGCCTGGTCGAGGCCTGCAAGGGCATCGACGCCTCGCTGGCCTAAGGCCCGCCTCCCGGAACAGACCAAGGGCCCGCGCCGTGCGGGCCCTTTTCTTTTGCCGCGGCGCCCCGCTGTCCGGCGCTGACGGTTTTGATGCATGATGCGGCGGAGCCAGCCTTTGGCCGCCGGTTCGAATCACCCGCACCAGGCTTCCGCCGGTTTGTGATCACACCCCCAAAACCTGTGATCACAAAGTCTGGAAATCTTCGGCATTTCTGCGCTGCCCGTCAAAAAAACCTTTAACACTTGGCTTTAAGACGGCCTATTGAACAACGACAATTGCAGCCAGACGGGACAGTTTCAAATGAACATCCACGAATATCAGGCCAAAGCCCTCCTTCGCAGCTACGGTGCTCCGGTGTCCGACGGACGCGTGGTGCTTCGGGCCGAAGAAGCCAAAACCGCCGCCGGTGAACTCGACGGCCCGCTGTGGGTGGTCAAAGCGCAGATCCACGCGGGCGGCCGTGGCAAGGGCTCCTTCAAGGAGGCTGACGCCGGCGAAAAGGGCGGCGTGCGCCTGACCAAATCGGTGGAGGAAGCGGCCGAGGAAGCCAAGAAGATGCTGGGCCGCACCCTGGTCACTCATCAGACCGGCCCGGCGGGCAAGCAGGTGAACCGCATCTACATCGAGGCGGGCTCCGGCATCCAGACCGAACTGTACCTGGCGCTGCTGGTCGACCGCCAGACCTCGCGCATCTCCTTTGTCTGCTCCACCGAGGGCGGCATGGATATCGAGGAAGTGGCCGCCGCCACCCCTGAGAAGATCCTGTCCTTCTCCGTCGATCCGGCCACCGGCTACCAGGCCTACCACGGCCGCCGCATCGCCTTCTCGCTGGGCCTCGAAGGCCAGCAGGTCAAGCAGTGCGTCAAGCTGATGGGCCAGCTGTACAAAGCCTTCGTCGAGAAGGACATGGAGATGCTGGAGATCAACCCGCTGATCATCGGCGACGACGGCAACCTCAAGGTGCTGGACGCCAAGGTCGGTTTCGACGGCAACGCGGTCTACCGCCACGCCGACGTGGCAGAGCTGCGCGACACCACCGAGGAAGACCCGAAAGAGCTGGAAGCCTCCAAGTACGACCTGAACTACATCGCGCTCGACGGCGAGATCGGCTGCATGGTGAACGGCGCGGGCCTGGCGATGGCCACCATGGACATCATCAAGCTCTACGGCGCCGAGCCCGCCAACTTCCTCGATGTGGGCGGCGGCGCCACCAAGGAGAAGGTGACCGAGGCGTTCAAGATCATCACCTCCGACCCCAACGTCAAAGGCATCCTGGTCAACATCTTCGGCGGCATCATGCGCTGCGACGTGATCGCAGAAGGCGTGGTTGCCGCGGTGAAGGAAGTCGGCCTGAAGGTGCCGCTGGTGGTCCGGCTTGAGGGCACCAACGTCGAGAAGGGCAAGGAGATCATCAACACCTCCGGCCTCGACGTCATCGCCGCCGACAACCTGAAGGACGGCGCCGAGAAGATCGTGAAGGCGGTCAAGGGCTAAGGACCTGATCCGGTGAAAGCGGCTGTCTACCTCATAGGCTTGCAGCAGGCAGTGGGCCGGGCGGAGCTGATGCAGCGGGAGCTGGATCAGGCCGGGCTCACGGCCACGCGGATCGACGCGGTGGACAGCACCGCCGTCAGCCGCGAGGAGATGCTCGAGCAGTGCCGGGACGAGGGCAACTGGGGCTATTTCCAGACCAAGGACATGGCCTGCACCCTCAGCCATGCCAAGGCCTGGGAAGCGCTGCTGGCCTCTGACGCCGATGTGGCGCTGATCCTGGAGGACGACGTTTTCCTGTCGCCCGACACCGGCGCCTGGCTAAACGATCTGTCCTGGTGGCCTGCCGACGCCGGCATCGTCAAGTTCGAACGCTGGCGGGCCAAAAGGCTGCAGGTGGCGCTTGGCAAGGGCGGCTTCACCCATCTCGGCCGCGAGGTGCGCCAGCTGATGTCCCGCCACTCGGGCGGCGCGGCTTACGTGATCTCGCGCCAGGCTGCGCAGCACTTTCTCGACAGCCGCCCGTTCGACATCACGCTGGACAACCTGCTGTTCAACTTCGATGCCTCCAAGCCTGCGCGCGGCATCAAGATTTATCAGGTTCAGCCGGCGCTGGCCGAACAGGGCAATGATGTGCGCGGCGAAAGAGGCATCGGCCCCAAGCGCCACCGGCCCAAGGGCTGGCCGCTGATCCGCCAGAAACTCCGGCGCGGGATTTTCGAGTTCCGCGGCGGTTTCCGAATACTTCCCAATGTGGTCCTGGGGCGGGCCACCCTCGAAAAAATCCGCTTCGACGGCCGATCCCTGGCCACCCCGCAGACCCAACACACACATACCGCTTGAAGGAACCGACAACATGGCAGTCCTCATCGACGAAAACACCAAGGTTATCTGTCAGGGCTTTACCGGCTCGCAGGGCACTTTCCACTCCGAACAGGCCATCGCCTACGGCACCAAGATGGTCGGCGGCGTGACCCCCGGCAAGGGCGGCCAGACCCACCTGAACCTGCCGGTCTTCAACTCCGTGCATGAGGCTAAGGCGGTGACCGAGGCCAATGCCTCGGTGATCTACGTGCCGCCGCCGTTTGCCGCGGACTCGATCCTCGAGGCCATCGACGCCGAGATGGAAGTGATCGTGGCAATCACCGAGGGCATCCCGGTTCTCGACATGATGAAGGTGAAGCGGGCGCTGGAGAACTCCAAGTCGATCCTGATCGGCCCCAACTGCCCCGGCGTGATCACCCCGGACGCCTGCAAGATCGGCATCATGCCCGGCCACATCCACCGCCGCGGCTCCGTCGGCGTTGTGTCCCGCTCCGGCACCCTGACCTATGAGGCGGTGAAGCAGACCACCGACGTCGGGCTCGGCCAGTCGACCTGCGTCGGCATCGGCGGCGACCCGATCAAGGGCACCGAGCATATCGACGTGCTGGAATGGTTCCTGGCCGACGACGAGACCGAAAGCATCATCATGATCGGCGAAATCGGCGGCTCTGCCGAGGAAGAAGCGGCCCAGTTCCTGGCCGATGAGGCCAAGAAGGGCCGCAAGAAGCCGGTTGCAGGCTTCATTGCCGGCCGCACCGCCCCTCCGGGCCGCCGCATGGGCCACGCGGGCGCGATTGTCGCCGGCGGCAAAGGCGGCGCCGAGGACAAGATCGAAGCGATGAAATCCGCGGGCATCGTGGTCGCCGAAAGCCCGGCCGGGCTGGGCGAAGCGGTGCTGAAAGCGATCGGCAAGTAAATGTCTCCCGCAGCGCGTCACGGCAGTGTCCAGCGCCCGTCCCGGCGGGGAGGGTGCGAAGCGCCCGCCCCGTGGGGGGCGGGACGGGCGCTGCCCGGCGCTCTGCGCCGGGCGGGTGCGCTCGCAATTGCAGTTCTACTCAGCACCACCTTTGGAGCTTCGCAAACCAGTGCTGCTCAAGAGCTAACAAACCCCGTTAAGGATGTTGTTGACCTCTGCTCACACCAAGTAGGAAACCGCAAAGCTATCGTCCAATTGTTCGTTGATCGCGGATGGGAAAATGTTGCCAGGCCCGTGCCAACAGCGATGCCAAATTTAATGGCTGATGGTGATCTCATTCACACCTTCGTTTCAAAACAAGCAAACTTCTCAGGCATTGATACAGCAACTGCAACTATTCCAGACATGGCCCCGACAGTGGAGGCATTTCTTAGCACGACAGAGCGCGGTATTTTTGACGCCTTATGGTGGGACGGTTCAAGCAATGCCCTGTTGCTCATCAACGATGGCATCAGTGGAAGTGAAGAACTGAGATGCCGACTATATGGCGGCAAACACGATGGCGCATCTGAATTAGTTGCTGCTATTCGTGATTTCCAAGGTGATGAAGATGAAAAGCAATACGGGCCGGTTTCGGCTATCGACGCACTTTTCTTTGGCGACCCACCCTATCGCCCGTTCTCAGGAGGCTTAGGTTTTCTTGCCAAACTTGGCGTAATTCAAAACCCTCCGCTAACCGAACCGCAAATTGGAGCCGGACGTTCCAACTTCACAATTTATTATTTGAATGCTGATGAATTCGGTGACCGTTTCGAGCGGGAACCACACGCGTCCTACATCCTTTGGGTAATCCGCCCTTCCTCAAAGTGAGGCACTAAAATGACCGAACAAAGCCCCAACGACCTCTTCCACGCCTCTTCCTTCATGCAGGGGCACAATGCGGAGTATCTGGAGCAGCTCTATGCCCAGTACGCCAATGACCCGAACGCGGTGGATGCCGCCTGGGCGGAGTTCTTCCGCCAGATGGGCGACGCCGAACTGGACGTGAAGGCTGAGGCCACAGGCCCCTCCTGGGCGCGCAAGGACTGGCCGCCGGCGCTGGACGACGATCTGACCGGCGCGCTGACCGGCGAATGGCCGGCCCCGGCCGAGGCCAAAGGCGCCGCCAAGAAAATCCGCGGCAAGGCCGCCGCCAAGGGCGTCGAGGTCACCGACGACCAGGTGCAGCGCGCAGTGCTGGACTCGATCCGCGCCCTGATGCTGATCCGCGCCTACCGGATCCGCGGCCATCTGGCCGCCGACCTCGATCCGCTGGGCATGCGCGCCGCCACGCCGCATCCGGAGCTGGATCCCAAGAGCTACGGCTTCACCGATGCCGACATGGACCGGCCGATCTTCATCGACAACGTGCTGGGCCTGCAGGTTGCGACCATGCGCCAGATCGTCGACATCGTGAAACGCACCTACTGCGGCACCTTCGCGCTGCAGTACATGCACATTTCCGACCCTGAGCAATCCGCCTGGCTGAAGGAGCGGATCGAGGGCTACAACAAGGAAATCACCTTCACCCGAGAGGGCCGCAAAGCGATCCTCAACAAGATGGTCGAGGCCGAGGGCTTCGAGAAATTCCTGCACGTCAAATACACCGGCACCAAGCGGTTCGGCCTCGACGGCGGCGAAAGCCTGATCCCGGCAATGGAGCAGATCATCAAGCGCGGCGGCGCGCTGGGGGTGAAGGACATCGTGATCGGCATGCCGCACCGCGGCCGCCTCAACATCCTCGCCAACGTCATGCAGAAGCCCTACCGGGCGATCTTCAACGAATTCCAGGGCGGCAGCTTCAAACCCGAAGACGTGGACGGCTCCGGCGACGTGAAATACCACCTCGGCGCCTCCTCCGACCGCGAGTTCGACGGCAACACCGTGCACCTCAGCCTGACCGCCAACCCGTCCCACCTGGAGGCGGTGAACCCGGTGGTTCTGGGCAAGGTCCGCGCCAAGCAGGACCAGCTGGGCGACAGCGACCGCAGCCAGGTGCTGCCGGTGCTGCTGCACGGCGACGCGGCCTTTGCCGGCCAGGGCGTGGTGGCGGAATGCTTTGCGCTCTCCGGCCTGCGCGGCCACAAGACCGGCGGCACCATGCACCTTGTGGTGAACAACCAGATCGGCTTTACCACCGCGCCGCATTTCTCGCGCTCCTCGCCCTACCCCACGGACAACGCGCTGGTGGTTGAGGCGCCGATCTTCCATGTGAACGGCGACGACCCGGAGGCAGTGGTGCACGCCGCCAAGGTCGCCACCGAGTTCCGCCAGAAGTTCCACAAGGACGTGGTCATCGACATCTTCTGCTACCGCCGCTTCGGTCACAACGAAGGCGACGAGCCGATGTTCACCAACCCCTTGATGTACAAGAAGATCAAGGGCCACAAGACCACGCTCACCCTCTACACCGACCGGCTGGTCAAGGACGGGCTGATCCCGGAGGGCGAGATCGAGGACATGAAGGCCGCGTTCCAGGCTCATCTCAACGAGGAGTTCGAGACCGGCAAGGACTACAAGCCGAACAAGGCCGACTGGCTGGACGGGCGCTGGTCGCACCTGAACAAGAAAGACGCCGACTACCAGCGCGGCAGCACCGCCATTGCGCCGGAAACCATGGCCGAAATCGGCACCGCCCTCAGCCGGGTGCCGGACGGCTTCCCGCTGCACCGGACGGTGGGCCGCTTCCTGGACGCCCGCGGCAAGATGTTCGAGAGCGGCGAAGGCTTTGACTGGGCCACCGGCGAGGCGCTGGCCTTCGGCTCGCTGATGCTGGAAGGCTACCCGGTGCGCCTGGCAGGCCAGGACGCCACCCGCGGCACCTTCTCGCAGCGCCATTCCGGCATCGTCAACCAGGAGACCGAGGAGCGCTACTACCCGCTCAACAACATCCGCGCGGGCCAGTCCCAGTACGAGGTGATCGACTCGGCCCTGTCGGAATACGCGGTGCTGGGCTTTGAGTACGGCTATTCGCTGGCCGAACCCAACGCGCTGACCTTGTGGGAAGCCCAGTTCGGCGATTTCGCCAACGGCGCCCAGATCATGTTCGACCAGTTCATCTCCTCGGGCGAAAGCAAATGGCTCAGGATGTCGGGCCTGGTCTGCCTGCTGCCGCACGGCTTTGAGGGCCAGGGGCCGGAGCACTCCTCCGCCCGCTTGGAGCGCTTCCTGCAGATGTGCGGCCAGGACAACTGGATCGTCGCCAACTGCACCACGCCCGCGAACTACTTCCACATCCTGCGCCGCCAGCTGCACCGCACCTTCCGCAAGCCGCTGATCCTGGTGACCCCGAAATCGCTGCTGCGCCACAAGCTGGCGATCAGCAACGCCGAGGACTTCACCACCGGCTCCAGCTTCCACCGGGTTCTGTGGGATGACGCGCAGAAGGGCAACTCCGTCACCCGGCTGGTGGCGGACGACAAGATCAAGCGCGTCGTCATGTGCTCGGGCAAGGTGTACTACGACCTGCTGGAAGAGCGCGACGCCCGCGGCATCGATGACGTCTACCTGATGCGGATCGAGCAGTTCTACCCGTTCCCGGCCATCTCCATGGTGAAGGAGCTTGAGCGCTTCAAGCAGGCCGAGATGGTCTGGTGCCAGGAAGAGCCCAAGAACCAGGGCGCCTGGACCTTCATCGAGCCCAACATCGAATGGGTGCTGAGCCGCATCGGCGCCAAGCACACCCGGCCGGTCTATGCGGGCCGCGCCACCTCGGCCTCGCCGGCAACCGGCCTGGCCAGCGAACACAAAGCCCAACAAGCAGCCCTCGTGAACGAAGCGCTGAGCATCTGAGGATAAAGAGACATGACAACCGAAGTCCGCGTACCCACTCTGGGCGAATCCGTGACCGAGGCCACCGTGGCCACCTGGTTCAAGAAACCCGGCGACGCCGTCAGCGCCGATGAAATGCTCTGCGAGCTGGAAACCGACAAGGTGACGGTCGAGGTCCCCTCGCCCGCCGCCGGCACCCTGGGCGAGATTGTCGCCGCAGAAGGCGAGACCGTCGGCGTCGACGCGCTGCTTGCAACCCTGTCCGAGGCCAATGGCGCCGCCACCGCCCCGGCCGCTGCTGCGGCTGCACCGGCTCCTGCTGCTGCGCCCTCCGGCGATGCCGGCGCACCGGTGCCGGTCATGGTCCCCTCGCTTGGCGAGTCGGTGTCCGAGGCAACCGTTTCGTCCTGGTTCAAGAAAGTGGGCGACACCGTCGCGCAGGACGAAATGCTGTGCGAACTGGAAACCGACAAGGTTTCCGTCGAAGTGCCCGCGCCCGCAGCGGGTGTGCTGACCGAAATCCTGGCCGCCGAAGGCGACACCGTGCAGGCCGCCGCGCAGCTGGGCGTGATCGCGGGCGGCGCAGCGGGCGCAGCCCCCGCCCCGGCCGCCGCAGCAGCCCCGGCGGCTTCCGCTCCGGCCAAGGATGTCGCCAACGCGCCCTCTGCTGAGAAGGCGATGGCGGAGGCCGGCATCGACGGCTCGCAGGTCACCGGCACCGGCCGCGACGGCCGCATCATGAAGGAAGACGTTGCCGCGGCCCTCGCCGCCGCCAAATCCGCGCCTGCCGCAGCCCCGGCGCCCGCCCAGGTACGCGGCCCGGTAACCGCCGATGACGCCGCCCGCGAGGAGCGGGTCAAGATGACCCGCCTGCGCCAGACCATTGCCAAGCGCCTGAAAGACGCCCAGAACACCGCCGCCATCCTGACCACCTACAACGAGGTGGACATGACCGAGGTGATGGCGCTGCGCAACCAGTACAAGGACCAGTTCGAGAAGAAGCACGGCGTCCGCCTCGGCTTCATGTCGTTCTTCACCAAGGCCTGCTGCCACGCGCTGAAGGAGGTGCCGGAAGTCAACGCCGAGATCGACGGCACCGACATCGTCTACAAGAACTTCGTGCACATGGGCGTTGCCGCGGGCACCCCGCAGGGCCTGGTGGTGCCGGTGATCCGCGACGCCGACCGGATGTCCTTTGCCGAGATCGAAAAGGCGATTTCCGAGAAGGGCAAGCGCGCCCGCGACGGCAAGCTCAGCATGGCCGAGATGCAGGGCGGCACCTTCACCATCTCCAACGGCGGCGTCTACGGCTCGCTGATGTCCTCGCCGATCCTGAACCCGCCGCAGTCCGGCATCCTGGGCATGCACAAGATCCAGGACCGCCCGATGGTGGTGAACGGCGAGATCAAGATCCGCCCGATGATGTATCTGGCCCTGTCCTACGACCACCGCATCGTCGACGGCAAAGGCGCCGTGACCTTCCTGGTCCGCGTCAAGGAAGCCCTCGAGGATCCGCGCCGCTTGCTGATGGATTTGTAAGCTAAAGCAAGGGGCCGCTCGGTTGTATACTGGGCGGCCGTTTTTGCGGAGATAAGTTTTGAGAAATTTTCCAGCAGTCAGCCAGAAGGAGATCCGAAAAGCTTGGTTTCTCCAACTGACAAAATTCCCATTGTATGCCTTTGGGTTGATCTATTCGCTGTCCAATATTTTGTCGGTCGGCCTCTTAGAAACACAGCCTAACGGTCCAAAGTGGTTTACCGTGTACGCGCTCTGCACCTGTGCGTCGATTTTCTGCTACAAATCCGACCTAATGGTGGCCGCTTACAAAGCCCACCATTTTCTAGGGTCCATTTTTGGCGAAGCCCGGCTTTTAGTTGAAATTGCGATCTTGGTTCCCCTGACCTGTGCAGGGCTAGACTATGCATATAACGCAGGCTTATCCGACTCAGTCTTGCTTCCAACTGTGTCAAGTCTGCTTGCAGCACCGTACTTTGCGCTTCTTCTTTATGGCAATATTAACGGCATTTTGACTCCGTTTTTGCCTGCAGCATTTAAAAAGGAACTGAAGTCTTTGGCGCGGAAAAAGAGGACATGACCCTCCCGCTCTGGGGCCTTGTCTGCCTCTCGATCCTCGCCCTGATCCACGTGAGCTGCGACAGCTTCCTGCTGAAACTCTCCGTTGGCAACGCCTGGACCGCAGGTCCGCGCGACAGTTCCGTCAGCCGCAGCGCGCTGGCGGGCCGGGCGCGGCGCGCCTTCACCAATTTCCTGGAAACCGCCCCGGTCTTCATCAGCCTGGCGCTGGTGGCCGAACTGGGTGGTCTGCAAAGTGCGCTGATCACCGGCGGCCTTTACACCTATCTCGGGGGCCGCGCCCTCTACCTGCCCGCCTACCTCAGCGGCGTGCCCTACCTGCGCACCGCCATCTGGCTCATCGCCACCAGCGGCCTTGCCGCAATGCTCGCGGGGGTGCTCCTCGCATGAGCTTTCATCTTTCCGAAAATACTCAAAATGGCTCCGCCCAAGCCGGGGGCAGCGCCCCTTTTCTTCGGAAACTGCTGCAACACCTGCCTTTCTTGAGTGGAATCAAAGCGCTCCTTACCCTTGCCAGGGCATCCTGCCTTCAATACGGAAAAGGAGTATAACCAATGGCAACCCATGTTCTCTGGCAGGCCGATGTGGCCGATTTCGATGCCTGGCTCACCGTGTTCCGGCAGGACAAGCGCAACCGGCAGGCCGCGGGCATCACCGATTTGAACGTCTGGAGCGATCCGGACCAGAAAAACCACGCCGTGGCGCTGTTCGCGATCACCGATCTGGAAAAGGCCCGCGCCTTCTTCGGATCGGAGGAACTGGCCATGCACCTTGAACGCGACGGGGTCATCAATATCTCGATCAAGATGTTGACCCCCGTCTGATCCTAAGACCACTATCCCTTAACGCGTGTTCCGGAAAACGGAACCAGGGAGAACAGAGGAAGACAGACCCATGTCCCAATATGACGTCATCGTAATCGGCGCCGGCCCCGGCGGCTATGTCTGCGCCATCCGCTGCGCCCAGCTGGGACTGAAAACAGCTGTTGTCGAGGGCCGCGAGACCCTCGGCGGCACCTGCCTGAACGTCGGCTGCATCCCCTCCAAGGCGCTGCTGCACTCGACCCACCTGCTGCATGAGGCAGAGCACAACTTTGCCCATATGGGCCTCAAGGGCAAAAGCCCCTCGGTCGACTGGGACCAGATGAAGGCCTACAAGGACGAGGTGATCGGCCAGAACACCGGCGGCATCGAATTCCTGTTCAAGAAGAACAAGATCGACTGGATCAAGGGCTGGGCGTCCATTCCGGCGGCCGGCAAGGTGCAGGTCGGCGACGAGGTGCACGAGGCCAAGAGCATCGTGATCGCCTCCGGCTCGGTGCCCGCCTCCATTCCGGGCGTCGAGATCGACGAGAAGATCGTGGTCTCCTCCACCGGCGCGCTGGAGCTGCCGAAGATCCCGAAGAAACTGGCGGTGATCGGCGCCGGCGTGATCGGTCTGGAACTGGGCTCGGTCTATGCCCGCCTCGGCTCCGAGGTGACCGTGGTGGAATACATGGACGCGGTCTGCCCCGGCATGGACAAGGACGTGCAGCGCTCCTTCAAGCGGATCCTGGAAAAGCAGGGCCTCAACATCATCCTGGGCGCTGCGGTGCAGGGGGTGGAAACCTCCAAGACCAAGGCCAAGGTCAAGTATCAGCCCAAGAAAGGCGGCGACGAGGTGGTGCTGGACGCCGACGTGGTGCTGGTTGCGACCGGACGCAAGCCCTACTCGGAGGGGCTGGGGCTCGATGCGCTGGGGATCAAGATGACCGAGCGCGGCCAGATCGCCACCGACAACCACTGGCGCACCAATATCCCCGGCATCTATGCCATCGGCGACGTGATCGAAGGCCCGATGCTGGCGCATAAGGCCGAGGATGAGGGCATGGCGGTGGCCGAGGAGATCGCCGGCAAGCACGGCCATGTGAACTATGGCGTGATCCCCGGCGTCGTCTACACCACGCCAGAGGTTGCCACCGTCGGCGCCACCGAGGACGCGCTGAAGGCCGAGGGCCGCAAAATCAAAGTTGGCAAGTTCATGTTCATGGGCAACGCCCGCGCCAAGGCGGTGAACCAGGCCGAGGGCGGCTTCGTCAAGATCATCGCCGACAAGGACACCGACCGCATCCTGGGCGCCGCGATCATCGGCCCGGCGGCGGGCGACATGATCCACGAGCTGTGCGTGGCAATGGAATTCGGCGCCTCGGCCGAGGATGTGGCGCTCACCTGCCATGCGCATCCGACCTATTCCGAGGCAGTGCGCGAGGCCGCGCTGGCCTGCGGCGACGGGCCAATCCACAGCTAAGAAAGATGAGGCGGTGCAATTGCACCGCCTCTAATTGTTCACCGGTAGAGAACCGCAGTTCAGGCTTCTTCTTCCGTCGCCTTCGGCTTTTCCGCTACAGGTGCTTGGAACACAATTCCACAATTTTTCTGTATCGAAATCTGCTCAAGTGCTTCGAGCTCGCCTTTCAGACGGGCGAGTTCCGCTGCATTTTCTTTGTTTCCCTTGATAAAGAATGCAGCTGGCCAGAAGAGTACAAGCGCCACGCCTGTTGCGACGGCGTCATTCGAGGCATTCTTATCCTGGATACCTGAAACGGATGCTGCCCGCGAGGAAACACGCCGAGCTTCGGATTCGATCTGGTGGCAACTCAGCCCTTGATAGGCGAGAGGCGAAACATATGCACCTGCTACATTTTCACTTTTTTGGGCACAGCCTGAGGCAAGCATCGCAGAGACGCACGCAGCAGCGCCAATCTTTTTCAGCATCATATTGTTCCATTAATTGATATTTTCCAGCGGTCTTGCACCGCCCCTTCACGTAATTAATCCGAACGGTCAAAATCCAGTTATCAAAAACGCCCAAAAGGAGAAAGTAGAGTTTTTCAACCACTAAGAGCTGTTCTTAAGTAACTTCTTGCATCCGAGACTATTCGCTGAAAACCCATTTTTTCCTTTGGAGCAGCGGAAAACCAACCTACAAGCAGCTGCAGCTTTTCAACCCCCAGGAGACACACCATGGCCATTTCATTGCAAGTCATCTACCCGGCTGCCGAAGGCAAGACCTTCGACCACGCCTACTACGCAGACACCCACATGCAGATCGTGGACCAGCACATGGGGCCGCACATCCAATCGGCTGTGGTGACCAAGGGGCTGGCGGGCGGACCGCATGTCCCGGCGCCGTTCTTTGCCATTGCCACATTCGTCTTTGCCGATCAGGCCGCGATGGACGCGGCGATGCAGGCGGCTGGGCCTGCGCTGGACGACATTCCGAATTTCACCGATGTTCAGCCGCAGATCCTGATCGGCGAAGTGATCCGCTGATCTCCCAGGCGACGCCGGACAGTCCCTGCGCCGCGGCGGTCCGTACCGCGATCATCCGGCATCTGTCCGGCTGCTGGCCCCGGCCGCCTTGCCGTTCCGTTTCAAACGGCGCGCAGCCTTGACGAAGGGGATGGAATAGAGCTTCCAGCAGGTGTCCATCTCCATCGGTTTCATGCCCGCGACTCCGAATTTCACATCGCGGTTGTCCTCCGGCATCTCATAGGTGCCGAAAATCACGTCCCAGACCGGGAACATGAAGGCAAAGTTCTTGTCGAAATGATCCGGGTGGCAGCTGTGGTGCACGTGATGATGGGCGGGCGACGGAAACACCTTGGACCAGACGCCGGGCCAGCGCAGCCAGACGTGGGAATGGCGCAGGTTATAGGCCAGGATGTTGAAGGCAAACATCAGCACGGGCACGCCCAGAATGCTGGGAACGCTCGGCACCACTGCGGCATACTGGTAGACACCGCCCGCTACTGCCCCGTAGCCCGCGCCGATCAGAAGCAGGTAGAAGAAATTGTCCACCGGGTGCTCGCGGTAGTTGGACAGCGGATGCATCACCTCGGCGCTGTGGTGCACCTTGTGGAATTCCCACAGGATCGGCACCTTGTGCTGCAGGTAGTGCACGGTATAGCCGATCAGATCGAGGACAATTGTGCTGACCAGCATGTAGCCGATCACAATCCCCCACCCTGCGGCGCCCTCAGCGGTGGCGGGCAGAGAGGTGATCGCATGGCCGGTGATCCACCGGAACACCGTGGCTGCGGAACCGGCAAAAAGGCCCAGCAGCAGGAAATGGGCCAGCAGTTTGTGAAAGAAGAAATAGCGCACGTCGAGCCAGGCGGAGGGGTGCGACCATACAGACTTGGGAAACAGGAAAGCCAGGAAAGAGCCCCGTCCGGCAGAACGGCTCTGCCTGCGCTGGAACAGGTAAACCCCGTATGCCGCCAGAACGGAGGTCGCGATATACAGGTAAAAAACACGCTGCCCGGGGTCGAGAAAATAAAGGACGACATCTCTGGCATAGGCCAGATAGGAAGCCAGAAAATCGCTCATTCGTTCACTGCCCGTTGTTGGCTCTTGTTGTCCACGGCCGGCCGCGCTGCCGCAAAGCTGCAGCCCGCTGCGCCTTTGCCATGACGCTAACCTGTTTCTGGCAAGGCGTCACCCCGGCAATTCGACAGCTGGTTTGCCCCGGCCCGCCGCCTTGGCGGCAGGTTAGGCCTGAACCGCTGCCTGCTCCGGGTCGAACCCGGCTTCGCGCATCAGATCGTCGGAGCGGTTTTCGACACGCGCTTCCAGCTGCTCCATGAAGTCGCCGCGGGCGATCCCCGGCTGCATCGGCTCCAGAAACTCCACCACCGCCAGCCCCGGCTTGCGGTAGATGCCGGTGCGCGGCCAGAACACGCCGACATTGGTGGCGGCGGGGATGCAAGGCTGCTTCAGCCCCTCGTAAAGCACCGCGGTGCCGATCTTGTACGGCTTCCGGGCGCCGGGGGCCACGCGGGTGCCCTGCGAATAGATGATCAGCTGGCCCGGCTCCTTGGTCTCCTTGGCGACATCCTTGACCATCTTGGCGATCGCCGCACCGCGCTTGCCGCGGTCGACCGGCACGCAGCCCAGCCGCTTGGCATAGACGCCGATCACCGGGGTCCACATCAGCTCGCGCTTCATGATGAACCGGGCCGAGGGCACCGCGTTGAAGATGATGATGATGTCCAGAAAGCTTTGGTGCTTGGCCGCGATGATCACCTCGCCTGAGGGCACCAGCCCGCGCACCTCGGTGCGGATGCCGACCATCCAGCGGGCGGTCCACAGCGCCCAGCGGGCAAAGCTCTTGCAGGCCACGCGCGCGCCTTTGGGGGAGGCCATTGCCCAGGGCGCGAACACGATCCCCAGAACCAGCATCGCCAGGTACATCTGCACGATGAACACAAAGGAGCGCAGCCATTGGACGGGATTTTTCACGACAGTTCCCCCAGACGTTTGGTGGCCGCACGGGTGGTGGCGGCAAAGGCCACCAGCGCGCCCAGCGGCGGTATCAAAAGCGGCACCAGCCAGCCCCAGCCCTGAAAGCCGAGACCGGTGAGGAAGCCGCCCTCATCGGAAGCTTCAGGCATCAGCCAGACGCCGATCATGCCCAGCAGCATGCCCGCGGCAGCGCCGGTCAGCGCCCGCAAGGTGAAGCGGCGGATGAAGGCCTGGGCGATATAGCTGTCCAGCGCGCCGACCAGCCGCAGCACCTCGATCACCTGGGCGTTGGCCGCCAGCGCCGCGTTGGCGGCCAGGGTGATCATTGCCGCAGTTGCGCCGCCGATCAGCAGGATCGACACCCAGGCCAGGCGGCGCAGCGCCCGTGCGGCATCCACCAGCGGCGCCCGCCAGCGGGTGTGGTCATCCAGCACCGCGCCCGGAACCTCGGCCTGCAGCCGCAGCCGCAAACCTTGGGCGTCATAGCCGGCGTCGTCGCCGGTCACCTCAATCAGCTGCGGCAGCGGCAGATCGCCCACCGGAACGCTGGCGCCGAACCAGGGCGCCAGCAGCGCTGCCTGCTCCTCGCCCGTCAGCGCCCGCGCAGTGGCGACGCCGGGCGTCTGGCGCAGGATCTCCAGCACCGCCTCGGTCTGGGCGGCACGCTGCTCTGCCGGGGCGTTGATGCGCAGGGTGGCGGCCCGCGCCAGCTCAGACGCCCATTGATCCGCCAGCCGCCCCGACGCCATCGACAGCGCCAGCGCAAAAACCGTGAGGAAGGCCATGGCGCCGGAGACAAACAGGGTCAGCTGGGCGGTAAAGCCGCTCGGCGGCACCACACGGTCGGCCTGGGTATCGCCCAGGATCAGCTTGCGCAGCCTGCCCTCGCTCATAGGTCGGCCCCCGCCAGTTGCAGCTGCCGGTTGGAAATCCGCAGCACCCGCGCCTGCACCTGGTTCTTGGCGGCCCGGATCAGCGACAGGTCATGAGTGGCGACCAGGATGGTCTTGCCCATCCGGTTCAGCTCCACCAGCAGCTGCAGCAGCCGCTGCGACATTTCCCAGTCGACGTTGCCGGTCGGCTCATCGGCAATGATCACATCCGGCGACAGGATCACCGAGCGTGCCAGGGCAGCCCGCTGGCGCTCGCCGCCCGACAGTTCCGGCGGCAGCGCATGGGCGCGCTCGCTGAGGCCGACCCAGTTCAGCAGTTCCTGAAGGTTGGCCTCCTCATGGCTCAGCTCCCGGCCGGACACCAGCAGCGGCAGCGCGATATTCTCGATCACCGGCAGGTGGTCCAGGAACCGGCAGTCCTGGTGCACCACGCCGACCCGGCGGCGCAGATAGGCCATCTGGTCGCGGTCCAGCCCGTGCACATCCATGTTGAAGGCGCGCACCCGGCCCGCGGTCGGCATCAGCGCGCCGTAGCACAGTTTCAGAAGCGTGGTCTTGCCTGCCCCGGAGGGGCCGGTCAGGAAATGGAAGGAGCCCGGTGCCAGCTGCACCGACACCGCATTCAGCAGCTCGCCGCCGCCGTAATTGTAGCCCACATTTTCCAGCTCGATCACTGCTGCCCCCTGAACGCGCCCGTTATTTGCGCCCGGCTGTTTTGCCCCAAGGGGCCGGCAGTTTCAATGGGGGCTCTGTTGCCGGGAAACCCGGTGCCCGGATGCCGCCGCAAATGGCACTTTCACCAGCCGCTGCGGATGCCTATAGTCCCTTAAAAAACAACCTGCCGCCGCCAGGGCGGCGGGATGGTGCCGAGGAGAGCATGATGCGCCTGACCTGCCCGAACTGTGCAGCCCAGTACGAAGTGCCTGAGGATGTGATCCCTGCCGAAGGGCGGGATGTGCAATGCTCTAACTGCGGCCAGACCTGGTTCCAGCAGGCCGCAGGCTCGGCGGCGGAAGATGCGCCTGCCGGCACCGGCCCCGAAGACGCCTCCCCGCAGCCGGCTGAAGCAGAGCCCGAACGGGAACCCGAGGACATCACGCCGGAACCACAAGCCATTTCGCCGGAGCCGGAGCCGGAGCCGGAGCCGGAGCCGGAAGACAGCGCGCCGGAGGAGGTTTTGCAAGAGGCAGAGGCTGCGCCGCAGGAAGAGCCGGAAAACGCCGGCGCGGCAATGGACAGCTCAGTTGAGGAAGAGGCCGGGCAGCCCGCTACTGCTGCCGAGGACGGCGGCGCGGGTCCCGCCGCGGCGGCGCAACGGCCGCGGTCGCTGGATCCGGCCATGACCGACATCCTGCGCGAAGAGGCCGAGCGGGAAGCCTCGCTGCGGGCTGCGGAACGCCAGAACCTGGAAACCCAGCCCGATCTGGGGCTGGACACCGCCGCGGCCGAGGAAGATGCCGCAGAGCGCAGCCGCCAGGCCCGCGACCGGATGGCCCGCATCCGGGGCGAGGATCCGCGCCAGATCGCCGCTGCCGAAAGCGGCTCGCGCAAGGAACTGCTGCCGGACATCGAAGAGATCAATTCCACCCTGCGCTCCGGCACCGCTGCGGCCCCCGCCCCGCAAGCGCCCACCTATGCGTCGACAGCGCCGCGCAAGAGCAACTTCGCCCGCGGGTTCACCCTGTCGCTGATCGCGGCCCTGGTGCTGGTCCTGGTCTATGACAACGCGCCGCTGATCGCGGAGAAACTGCCGTCGGCGGATCCCGCCCTTCAGAGCTATGTTGTCTGGGTCGATCAGGCGCGGCTGTGGCTGGACGGGCAGGTGAAATCACTGATCAGCGTGCAGTAACACCCGCTTTTCCGCGCTCAGCCTCCCGCGCCCCGCAGCAGGGGCGGCCAGTTGCCGGGGCTCAGAAACGGTCCAGCAGCCGCTGCAGGTAGCTGCGCTCGCGCTCGCTGCGTTCGCGCTCGCCGGCGCGGCGGCGGATGTCCTCCAGAAGATCCCAGGCGCGGCGGTAGGCATTGCCCTCGCCCACCTTGCCGCCGTCATCCACGGTGCCGTTGCCGCGGCCCAGCGGATCCAGCCTTTCGCCCTGCGCGGTGGCGGAAGGCTGCCCCTGGCCGTTGCGCTGCCCGTCATCGCGCTGCGCCAGCGCCTCGCCAAGGCTGCGCATGCCCTCGCGCAATGCCTCCATCGCGTCGGACTGGCGGTCGATGGCTTCGGCATTGTCGCCGCCGCGCAGCGCATCCTCCGCCCCCTCCATGGCGCGACCTGCGCGGTCCAGCGCCTCGCGCGCGGCGTCACCGGCCTCGCCGCCCAGGTAGGGCAGCCCGTCGCGCTGCTGCTGCAGCTGCTGGCGCAGGGCCTGCTGGCGGTCCGCCAGCGATCCGCCCTGCCCCAACTGTTCGCGCCCGTTGCCGCCCTGGCCATCGGGATTGCGGCTCTGTGCCCCTTCGCCGCCCTGGCCGTCCTGGCCGCTGTCACCGCCCTGGCCGCCCTGATGGCTCTGGCCGCGGCCCAATCCGCCGTCGCGGCCCTCGTTGCCCTGGCTCTCGCCGCTGCGGGCGCCGGGGTTGAACTGCTCCTGCAGGTCGCGGAACGCCTCATCCGACAGCCCCTGCTGCTCGCGCAGGGTCTCGGCCAGCCCCTCCATCGCCTGGCGGCCCTCATCGCCCTGGCCCTGGCCCTGCTGCGAGCGGGTCATCCGCATGTTCTCCATCATCTGCTGAAACTCGCGCAGCGCCTGTTCGGCCTCGGCCATGCGGCCCTGCTCCATCAGCTCCTGGATGCGGTCCATCATCGCCTGCAGGTCGTCCTGGCTGAGGGTCATCATATCCCCGGACATCTCGCCCGGGTCCATCATCTCGCCGTTGGCCTCGGCCTGGCGGCTAAGCTGGCGCAGGTAGTCCTGGGTCGCTTCGCGCAGCTCCTGCATCAGCCGGGCGATCTCCTGGTCGCTTGCTCCGTCGCGCATCGCCTGGCTCAGCCGCTCCTGCGCCCGCTGCATCCGCTCCAGCGCGTCGCCGACATCGCCCTCTTCCAGCTGGATCGCCAGGTCCCACAGCGCAGCGGCGATCTCCTCCTGCCGCGGTTCCGGGATCGTGCCCTTCACGGTATAGCTTTCCAGCCGCCGCAGGATGGTGCGCAGCCGAAGGTAATCGCCGTAATCGCGGTAGAGCCCCTCCGGCCGGTGCGACAGGGTGCGCAGGATCTGGGCCACCCGCGGCGCATTGGCGCGCGTCCACAACAGGTCGCGGCGCTGTTCGATCACCGCAGCGGCCAGCGGATCAAAGAAGCGGCGGGTCAGAAGGCTGGCGCCAAAGCCCGCGGCGGCTGCGGACTGCCCCGCTTCATCCACCGCGGAAAAGGTGAAGACCACAGGCAGGTTGGCCCAGGGATGCTCGGCGAAATCCTCGATCAGCTTCTCGGTGAATTCCTTGCGCGAACCGGACAGGGGCAGCGGCAGATCCAGCACCAGCGCCTCGCGCGGGTCCGGGGCGGCGGCCAGACCGTGGCTCCGCTCCACCGCTGGCAGGTCCAGCGTGATCCGCACCTGCCCGGCGGCAACGCCGTAGTCATCGCGCGCAGCAAAGGCCAGCGAGGTGTAGCCGTCGTTTTCCAGTTCCGGCTGGCCCGCAACCGCCACCTTGGGCGGGCTGTCGGGGATCACTTCCACCTGCCAGCTGCGGCCGCCGCTGCCTTCGATTGAGACGGCGCCGCTGCGGGCGACGTCAAACTCCATAGCGGCCTGAGGGGTTTCCGGTTCGCCTCCGCCCTGGCCCGACACACTTTCCGCCAGCTCAAGCGCTCCTGCCTCGCCATAGAACCGCAGGGTCACGCGGCTGCCTTCCGGCAGATGCAGAAGGCCGCCGTCCTGGTCGTTCAGGTAAAGCACCGGCAGCCGGGTGTAGGCGGGCGGCTCCGCCCAGCCCTCCCACGCCGGGCCGTTCAGCGCGGCACCGCTGCCCGAACCCAAGTCCTTCACCGCGGCCACCTGCCAGATCGAGCCGAACAGCACCGCCACCGCCAGCAGCAGCCCGGCCATATAGCGCAGGGCGTAGGGATCATTGGACGCAATATTCAGATCAGGCGCCGGCGCTCTGGCCTTGGCCGCAGCTGCGGCCATCCGGCGCTGGTGCGCCCGCCACAGCGCGGCTGAGGCGGCATCCTCTGCGCCGATGGCCTGGGTGTCCAAGAGTGCGGTGACCGGGCGGCCCGGCAGGGTGCTGTCAAGCCGCTCCAGCGCCGCGGCCCGGCTGGGCCAGCGAAAGCGCCAGAGGCCCCGCCCCAGCGCCGCAGTGGCGGCAATCAGCACCGCCATCGCGCCGGTCCAGACCAACCGCTCCGGCAGCATCTGGTGCAGCCCCAGCATCAGCGCCGCCAGCGCCGCCATCAGCACCGAGGCCAGCGGCCAGAAGGCGCGCAAGGCACGTTCCGCCACCAGCCCGGCCCGCGTCAGGCGCAGGGGCCAGCCCAGCTGTTTCAGAACCGGATCGGCCTGCTGGCCGGCCCGGCGGTCAGTTCGGCGAAGAAAGGGCATTCGGGCCTCATGATCTGATGGCCCGCGCCGGATCGCGCCCGGATCGCTTCAGAGCCACTCCGGGATGGTATCGCGGTTTATCATCTCTTCATAGTCCGGCCGCCGGCGAATAACCGCGAATTGATCCCCGTGCACAAGCACTTCGGGGATCAGCGGGCGCGAATTGTACTCGCTCGCCATCACCGCGCCATAGGCGCCGGCGCTGCGGAAGGAGACCAGATCGCCGGCAGCAAGCGGCGGCAGATCGCGCTGCTTGGCAAAGGTATCGCCGGTTTCGCAGACCGGGCCGACGATGTCATAGGGCTGGCTTTCGGTGCCTGCCGCAGGTTCCTGCACAGGGATGATGTCGTGATGCGCCTCATACATCGCCGGGCGGATCAGGTCGTTCATCGCGGCATCCAGGATCAGGAAATCGCGCCCCTCGCCCGATTTCACATAGATCACTTTCGACACCAGCTGGCCCGCGTTGCCCGCGATCAGCCGCCCCGGCTCGATCTCGATTTCGCATCCCAGGTGGCCCAGAGTCTCCTTGACCATCTGGCCGTACTCCACCGGTAGGGGCGGTGCCGAATTGGAGCGCTCATAAGGAATGCCAAGCCCGCCGCCCAGGTCGAGGCGGCGGATATCGTGGCCATCGGCGCGCAAGGTTTCCGTCAGCTCGGCCACCTTCTGATAGGCCAGACGGAACGGCTCCAGATCGGTCAGCTGCGACCCGATATGGACGTCGATCCCCACCACCTCCAGCCCCGGCAGCGCGGCAGCGCGGGCGTAGACCTCGCGGGCGCGGGCAATCGGGATGCCGAACTTGTTCTCGGATTTTCCGGTGGCGATCTTGGCGTGGGTCTTGGCGTCCACGTCCGGATTGACCCGGATGGTGACCGGGGCCACTGCGCCCAGTTCCACAGCCACGGCGCTGATCACTTCCATTTCCGGCTCGGATTCCACGTTGAACTGGCGGATACCGCCGGTCAGAGCTGTGCGGATTTCCTCTGCCGTCTTGCCGACGCCGGAAAACACGATCCTGTCACCCGGCACGCCTGCCGCCTTGGCGCGCAGGTATTCGCCCTGACTGACAACGTCCATGCCCGCGCCTGCCTGCGCCAGGGTCTTCAGGATCGCCTGGTTGGAGGCCGCTTTCATCGCAAAGCAGACCAGGTGGTCGGTGCCTTCCAGCGCCTCGTCGAACAGGCGGAAATGGCGCAAGAGGGTGGCGGTGGAATAGACATAGAACGGGGTGCCCACCGCCGCGGCGATCTCGGAGATGGGAACGTCTTCGGCGCAGAGCGCGCCGTCACGGTAGAGAAAATGATCCATGACCCCGCGTTTAGGGCAAAAGGGGCAGATGGATCAAATGATTCCGACCCGCGCGCCTTGCCGGAAACAAAGCGGCTCTCCCGCCCGCCGCAGACGCATCAAAGATGCGCCCCCGCCGGTTGGGCCCGCCGCCGCGCTGGTGCGCGGCGGGCCGCATCCCCCGCTGGCGTTCCGTTCCGCGCGGGCGGCAGTATTTGAGTATTTGGGGAAAGATGAAAACACCGGGCCTGCGCCTTCATCTTTCCAAAAATACTCACTGCGCGGCATCAGCGGCACACGCGGCGCCTGTGGTGTTGCGCATCCGGCGCACGCCGCTGTCACGGCATATTAAGCCCGGGTTGGCATAGTAACCTCTGATCGCGATCACCGCCGGGCCTGACAAACCCGGCACTTTGGAACAGGGCCCATTGGCACGGGCACGCACAGACGACGTTTCGCGTGCGGGAGAAACCCTCCCGTCCCACCTCCGCCCCTTGGCGGCGCCGCCACTCCTAACTGCTGATGTTCAGCATATCAGATACGGAACACACCAAAGCAGGCTGCAACCGGACGGGAAAGATACCCGCTCCGGCCATTATCTGTGTTTTTTAGAACGTTCCGGACACCCCGGCGCGGGCATAACCGGACACTTTGATACCGGTTGCCGCGGGTTCATGCTTTTGCGGCGGGTTTGCCGCCGGCGCGCCGGTTTCACAGGCCGCCAGGCCAATAAGGGCCAGCACAGCAAACGTTGTTTTCATCGCAACATCCTCAAATGAAAACCGCCCCGGCACAGCGGCGGGGGCGGTTCTGAAGTGGTTGTTCAGCTGCGCTGCATCAAGGGCGCCGGGCGCTAGAAGCCCAGAAAGACGCTGAGCGGCCCCTTGTGCAGTCCCACAGCGCCGCCGACGTGGACGCCGCCGCCGCTGCCGACGCCAACACCTGCGTTCAGGGTCGGCTGCACCGGCTCGCCGTCCGCCCCGCAGGCGGACAGCACCATCAGCCCCAGCAAAGCAAAGATCATGTTGCGCATTGTCTGCCTCCTTGCCGAGATCCGGCCTTCAACGGGCGGCCCTTGCGGGCTCAGCCTGCCAGCACCTCTTTCCAGCGGGCGATCTGCGCGCGCACCTGGGCGGGCGCGGTGCCGCCGTAAGACATACGCGAGTTTACCGAGTTTTCGACGCCGAGCACAGAGAAGATGTCCTCGGTGATGCCTGCGTGCACGCCCTGCATGTCCGCCAGCGAAAGGTCCGGCAGGTCGCAGCCGCGCTGCTCGGCCATCGCAACCAGGGTGCCGGTCACGTGATGGGCATCGCGGAACGGCACCTTCAGCACCCGCACCAGCCAGTCGGCCAGGTCGGTGGCGGTGGAGAAGCCGGAGCCCGCCGCAGCGGCCAGCGACTCGCGGTTGCCGGTCATGTCCTTGACCATGCCTTCCATCGCCGCCAGTGCCAGCATCCAGTTGTCGGCTGCATCGAAGACCTGCTCCTTGTCTTCCTGCATGTCCTTGGAATAGGCCAGCGGCAGGCCTTTCATCACCATCATCAGCGCGGTGTTGGCGCCAAAGATCCGGCCCACCTTGGCGCGGATCAGCTCAGCCGCATCCGGGTTCTTCTTCTGCGGCATGATCGAAGAACCGGTGGAGAAGCGGTCGCTGAGCGTCACGAAGCGGAACTGGGCGGAGGACCAGATCACCAGCTCCTCGGCAAAGCGCGACAGGTGCACGGCGCTGATCGAGGCGGTGCTGAGGAATTCCAGCGCGAAGTCGCGGTCGGAAACCGCATCCAGAGAGTTGGCGGCGGGGCGGTCAAAGCCCAGCGCCGATGCCGTCATCTCCCGGTCGATCGGGAAGGAGGTGCCGGCCAGCGCCGCTGCGCCCAGCGGCGATTCGTTCATGCGCGCGCGGGCGTCGCGGACGCGGGACAGATCGCGGCCGAACATCTCGACGTAAGCCATCATATGGTGGCCCCAGGTCACCGGCTGCGCGGTCTGCAGATGGGTGAAGCCCGGCATCACCCAATCGGCGCCGGCCTCGGCCTGCGACAGAAGCGCGCGGATCAGCGCCAAGAGGCCGCTTTCGGCTGCGTCCAGCTGGTCGCGCACCCAGAGTTTGAAATCGGTTGCGACCTGGTCATTGCGGCTGCGGCCGGTATGCAGGCGGCCCGCAGGCTCGCCGATGATCTCCTTCAGGCGGGCCTCCACATTCATGTGGATGTCTTCAAGTGCTGTGGAAAACTGGAAGGTTCCGCCCTCGATCTCTGACAAAACGGTGAGCAGCCCTTCCCGAATGGCCTCAGCATCATTATCCGTAATGACGCCTGTGGCGGCCAGCATCGCCGCATGGGCCCTGGAGCCGGCAATGTCCTGTGCTGCCATCCGCTTGTCGAACCCGATCGAGGCGTTGATCGCCTCCATGATCGCGTCCGGGCCAGCGGCAAAGCGGCCGCCCCACATCTGGTTCGAGGATTGATCTGTCATGGTGTGGAACCCCGGAGATAATATGCGTCTGTTTCGTCAGCTTTCCCTTTATATGGCCCTGACCTTGGGTGCAAATGCCGCCTTTGCGGCGGATCAGGCGCAGCTGGAAGCGCTGCGCGACGGCTCGATGAAGAAACTGGTGGTGCATGCCGAGCCCAAGCCGGTTTCCGCCACAGCCTTCAACCTGGAGGACGAACAGGGCACCGCAACCCTGGGAGATTACCAGGGCAAGATCGTGCTATTGAACTTCTGGGCCACCTGGTGCGCCCCCTGCCGCAAGGAAATGCCGCAGCTGGAGGAGCTGCAGCAGGAGTTTGGCGGCGAGGATTTCCAGGTGCTGACCATCGCGACAGGGCGCAATTCTCCGGCAGGCATCCAGAAATTCTTTGACGAGAACGGCATCAACAGCCTGCCCCGCCACCAGGACCCGCAACAGGCGCTGGCGCGGGAGATGGCGGTGATCGGTCTGCCCATCACGGTGCTGCTGGACCGTGACGGCAACGAGGTGGCGCGGCTCTTGGGCGATGCCGAGTGGAACTCTGACAGTGCCAAGGCGATTTTGAAGGCGATGATCGCCTCAAAGTAGCTTGCGCTTGAAATTCAATTGAGTAGCTTGGGGCCGGAATACCGGCTCCAGGAGACTACTTTGGAAAAGCACTTCTTAAAAACCGCATTGACCACAGCTGCATTTCTTTCAGTTTCCGTCGGCGCTTGGGCAGAAGAGATTTTGCTTGAAGGTTTTCGACCCAAACTCACCATTCATTCCGATGAACGTTTAAAGGGCGGCGTTAAAAGAGAGTTCGGCTACTTCAAAAAAAATGCTGACTTCTATGGTGCCCTGTATGTCAACTTGCAAGAAGACATAGCCGCCGAGTTTTGGAACGCCCCAAACATGGCGATGGCCAAGCAAAGCGCCAAGAAATCTTGTGTCCTGAAATCCCAAGATCCCTCTCTTTGCAAACTTTACGCCACCGTTGGCCCCAAGCACCCGGCAACCGGAGAGGGTATCACTCTGAGCCAAACCGGGAACCGCTACTTCAAAAAGTACCAGCAGAGCCAAAAAGCCGGCAAATATGGTGCTTTCGCAACGTCCGGGTACGGAGCGCCTGGGTATAGCTGGGGATATGCTTCTGAAATCGAAGCGAAAACGTCAGCTATACGGGCCTGCGAATCAAAAGTCGAACAGATGAACAGTGATACTTCTGCGCATATCGTACGGAATGTCATTGAAGCAGAAGACCTCACTTGTCGAGTAATACATGTGACCAAGTCATAACAGCAGCAGGGACTGACCCGGCAGACTTTCGCACTACCCTTTAACCGAGGGGCGCCCGCACAGGGTGCCCGGCTGTATGGTGGAGAGTGATATGAAACCTGTTGTGTTACTGATCGGAAAGCTGCCGCATGTGATCGGCAATGTGGCCGAGCAGCTGGACCATCTGCCGATCCAATGGCTGGGCGCGCATGACCATTCCGAAGTGGTGCGCCAGCTGGAAACCGAGCCGCGCATCGGCTGCGTGATCATGGGGGCCGGGCTGGACGACCAGATCCGCGGCGATCTGATCGGCATCATCGCGTCGCTCAGGCCCGATGTCTGCATCCACCTCAAGGACCGCGCCTCCGGGCCGGAGGGGCTGGTGCCCTTTGTCGAACGGGTGGTGCAAATGGAAGTGCTGCCGCAGTACCATCACGCAGTCACGGCGCCGGACTAGGCAGCACCGCCCTTCGCCTGACTGCTTGACCCCACGCCACCTTTGACAGCTTCCCGGCGGGCCGCCAGTCTGCCTGCGGGAGGACGCGATGCCGCTGGAACTGCTGCTGGCCCTGGTTCTGGGCGGGATATCTGGAATTGCCGTGCTGCTGCATCTGACCGGGTGTTCCCGGCAGGTGGTTCTGACCGCTGCCAGCGCCCGCGCCGCCTGGCTGCGCCACTTTCCCGGGGACAGTGTGATCACCGTGCTGCCCGCCGCCAGCGGACGGGCCGCGCTGGTGCAGACCGAAGGCGGGCCAGGGCTGCTCTGGGCCTTTGGCGCCGACACCGTTGGCCGCCATCTGGCCGTCGGCCAGGTCCGCGAAACCGGCACCGGTCTGCGCTTTGATTTCAATGACTTCGCGGCCCCCGGCCTCTCGCTGCCCTTGCCGGAGCGCGAACGCCGAACCTGGCTGGCGCAGATTGCTACCGCAGCGGAGGCCGCATGACCGATCCCGTCCATTACCCCGATGCGACCCAGCTGGCGGTGCCGTTCTTCATTGCCGCGATCCTGGCTGAGTTCCTGTGGATCGCCCTGAAAAAGCGCGGCGGCCGGTACGAGACCCGCGATGCCGTGACCTCATTGATCATGGGGGCTGGCAGCGTTGCCGAGGGGCTGTTGCTGGGTTTCGTCGCCTGGGCGCTGTTCATGTTCCTGTGGCAGCTGACGCCCTTGGACATGGGAACCTCGGTCTGGGCATTGCTGGCCTGCTTCGTGCTGGATGACCTGCGCTATTACTGGGTGCACCGGTTCGGCCACCGGGTGCGCTGGGTCTGGGCGTCCCATGTGAATCACCACTCCAGCCAGCACTACAACCTGACCACCGCCCTGCGGCAGACCTGGACCGGCACCTTTACCTTCATGATGATCGTGAAGGCGCCGATGGTGCTGCTGGGGTTCCACCCGGCGCTGGTGCTGTTCTGCGGCGGGCTGAACCTGATCTACCAGTTCTGGATCCACACCGAAGCGGTCACACGCCTGCCGCGCTGGTTCGAGGCGGTGATGAACACCCCCAGCCACCACCGCGCCCACCATGGCAGGAACCCGCGCTACCTGGACTGCAACTATGCCGGCGTCTTCATCATCTGGGACAAGATGTTCGGCACCTTCGTGCCGGAGCAGGACCACGACCGCCCCGATTACGGCCTGGTCCATAACATCGCCACCTTCAATCCGCTGCGCGTCGCCTTCCATGAATGGGCGGGCATTTTCAAGGACATGAGCCAGCCCGGCCTGACCCTGAAGCAGCGGTTGCTTTATGCCTTTGCGCCGCCCGGCTACAGCCACGACGGCAGCCGCGACACCTCGGCCGGGATCAAGGCCGCGCATCTGGCGCGCCACCCCGAGGATGCGGGCACCCCCGGCTTCGGCGGCTGACCGCCGGCGCCGCCGCGGGCAGATCATTCAAATTCGATCTTTAATCCTGCCTCAACCCTTTTGCGGCAGGCTGCCGGGAGCATCATACTGCCCCCAATCTTGCCGCAAACAGGGTCCCGGAAACACATGAGCAAACGACATGCGATGGCAGATCTTCCCGAAGGCGCCGAAAGCCCGCTGAACGCGGCGGTTGCGGGCCGCGACCGGTCGACCCTGGACATGGTCGCGGAGGCTGTGCGCCACAATCAAACCGTGCTGGCCTATCAGCCCATCATGCAGGCGATGCCGCCGCACGGCGTCGCCTTTTACGAGGGCTACATCCGGGTGCTGGATCCAACCGGCCGGGTGATCCCCGCGCGCGAATTCATCCATGTGGTCGAGGACAAGGAAATCGGCCGCGAAATGGACTGCCTGGCGCTGCAGCACGGGCTGCGGGCGCTGGAGAAATATCCGCAGATCCGCCTGTCGGTGAACATGTCCGCCCGCTCAATCGGCTATCAGCGCTGGAACAAAGTGCTGGACCGCTTCCTGAAACGCGACGCCACGCTGGGCGAACGGCTGGTGCTGGAAATCACCGAGGCCTCTGCCATGGCGGCGCCGGAGCTGGTCACCGATTTCATGGGCCGGATGCAGCCGCACGGGATCTCCTTCGCGCTCGACAACTTCGGCGCCAGCACCACCGCGATCGGGCATTTCCGCCAGTTCTTCTTCGACGCGGTCAAGATCGACGGCCAGTTCGTGCGCGGCATCCACGCCAGCCACGACAACCAGTCGGTTGTCCGCGCCCTGATCGGCATTGCCAAGCAGTTCGACATGTTCGTGGTCGCGGAATCAGTCGAAAGCCGCGAGGACGCGGAGTTTCTGGTGGAAAACGGCGTCGACTGCCTGCAGGGCTACTTGTTCGGCGCGCCCTCGGTCTCGCCGCCCTGGATCGAGGACATGAAGCAGGGCAAGAAAGCCGGCTAGGCGCCGCGCCGGGGCCAACGCGCGGGGCGACATCGCCTGCCAGCGCGAACTGTGCCGTGCGGCCTGCCGCCGCAGCCGCGGCCCAAGCCCTGGCCCGCCCCGCTGACCGGCTGAGCGGGTATCAGCGTATCAAAAACGCGCCGCCAACTGCAGTTTGAGGCTGGCACCGCCTATCCCGCCTGCGGCCAACCCGATGTTTTCCCATAGGCTTTCCGGCAGCCCACCCGGTCACTGGCTGCGGCGGCCCCGGCCGTTTTGCCGCCCGCCCGCCCCGGCTGACGGAAATCCTGCAAGCCATGGCGTATCTCGCGGTTGACTCTTCCGCCCCGCCTGAGACAGGCTGTCAATTGCTGCAGGTGCAGCAATAGATTATGTCGGCACCCGCAGGACTCGGGAAAGATTCTTGCGCAAACACCGCATATTTGTTTGCGCGGCGCTCGCCGTGAGACCTGAATTGATGGCAGAGGACCAGAAATCAATGACCAATGTTGTAATCGCATCCGCCGCGCGCACCGCCGTCGGCTCCTTTGGCGGCTCGTTCGCCAACACCCCGGCCCATGACCTGGGCGCTGCGGTGCTGGAAGCCGTGGTGGAACGCGCCGGCGTGGATAAATCCGAGGTGTCCGAGACCATCCTCGGCCAGGTGCTGACCGCGGCCCAGGGCCAGAACCCGGCCCGCCAGGCGCACATCAACGCAGGCCTGCCCAAGGAAAGCGCCGCCTGGGGCATCAACCAGGTCTGCGGTTCCGGCCTGCGCGCCGTGGCGCTGGGTGCACAGCACATCCAGCTGGGTGACGCCTCCATCGTGGCGGCCGGCGGCCAGGAGAACATGACCCTGTCCCCCCATGCCGCGCATCTGCGCGCCGGCCACAAGATGGGCGACATGAAATACATCGACACCATGATCCGCGACGGGCTGTGGGACGCCTTCAACGGCTACCACATGGGCCAGACCGCCGAAAACGTGGCCGAACAGTGGCAGATCTCCCGCGACATGCAGGACGAGTTTGCGGTTGCTTCGCAGAACAAGGCGGAAGCAGCGCAGAAGGCTGGCAAGTTCGCCGATGAGATCGCCGCCTTCACCGTCAAGACCCGCAAGGGCGACATCGTGGTGGATCAGGACGAGTACATCCGTCATGGCGCCACCATCGAAGCGATGCAGAAGCTGCGCCCGGCCTTCACCAAGGACGGCTCGGTCACCGCGGCCAACGCCTCCGGCCTGAACGACGGCGCCGCCGCCACCCTGCTGATGAGCGCCGATGAGGCCGAGCGCCGCGGCATTGAGCCGCTGGCCCGCATCGCCTCCTATGCCACCGCGGGCCTGGACCCGTCGATCATGGGCGTCGGCCCGGTCTATGCCTCCCGCAAGGCGCTGGAAAAGGCCGGCTGGTCGGTCAATGACCTGGATCTGGTCGAAGCCAACGAAGCCTTTGCCGCTCAGGCCTGCGCCGTGAACAAGGACATGGGCTGGGATCCGTCGATTGTCAACGTGAACGGCGGCGCCATCGCCATCGGCCACCCGATCGGCGCTTCCGGCTGCCGGGTGCTGAACACCCTGCTGTTCGAAATGAAGCGCCGCGGCGCCAAAAAAGGCCTGGCCACCCTTTGCATCGGTGGCGGCATGGGCGTTGCGATGTGCGTTGAGCGCCCGTAATCGGCGCAAAACCGCAAAAAGTGAAGGACGCCCTCGCGGCGTCCTTTTTCTTTTACAATCAAAGGCTATAATGCAACTGCAGCAAGACCTGCGCGGCGGGTGCGACAATTTTTACGCGGCACCGCAGCGAATGCCCTGCGCAATATTGTTGCTCCCCGGCAGTGAAAACTGTAGCAAGATTACCAAGTGACCAATACTGGAGGATTCTCGAATGGCACGTACTGCACTCGTCACCGGCGGTTCCCGCGGCATCGGCGCAGCAATTTCCCAGGCGCTGAAGGCGCAGGGCTGCAACGTCGCTGCGACCTATGCCGGCAATGACGAAGCCGCGGCTAAATTCACCGAGGAAACCGGCATCAAGACCTACAAGTGGAACGTCGGCAGCTATGAGGACAGCGCTGCGGGCATCGCCAAGGTCGAAGAGGAAATGGGCCCGATCGACATCGTGGTGGCCAATGCCGGCATCACCCGCGACGCGCCGTTCCACAAGATGACGCCGCAGCAGTGGCAGGAGGTGATCGACACCAACCTGACCGGCGTCTTCAACACCGTGCACCCGATCTGGCCCGGCATGCGCGAGCGCAAGTTCGGCCGCGTCATCGTGATCTCCTCGATCAACGGCCAGAAAGGCCAGTTCGCGCAGGTGAACTATGCCGCCACCAAGGCAGGCGACCTGGGCATCGTGAAGTCGCTGGCCCAGGAAGGCGCCCGCGCCGGCATCACCGCCAACGCGGTCTGCCCCGGCTATATCGCCACCGAGATGGTGATGGCGGTGCCGGAGAAGGTGCGCGAAGCGATCATCGGCCAGATCCCGGCCGGCCGCCTGGGCGAGCCGGAAGAGATTGCCCGCTGCGTGGCTTTCCTGGCGTCCGACGACTCGGGCTTCATCAACGGCTCGACCATTTCCGCCAACGGCGCGCAGTTCTTCGTCTGATCCAATTCATCAGCAGAAACGGCAAGGGCCGGTCCAGATGGACCGGCCCTTTTCCTATCCCGTAAGGACGCTTGCGCGCTCAGGCCCAGCGGGAAACCTTGGGGCGGAGGGCTGGCACCGGGCGCTTGCCGAACAGCCAGGTCCAGGCCCGTTTCAGCGCCTGGCCGCGTTCATCGTGGGCGCGGGCCATGGCGGACTTCACGGCGGCATCAGCAGAATATTCCAGCATTTCAGGCCTCCTTTCGGATCAGTATCCTTTACCTGGACCCAATATGAGGACGTTCCGTCAAAGTGACAAACGAGACTTTGCAGAGCTTCAGTTAAGGTATACTTATGTGAAATGTCTGACCGCCTGCCCCCTCTCACTGCCTTGCGCGCCTTTGACGCTGCAGCCCGCCACATGTCCTTTGCCAAGGCGGCGGAGGAGCTGAACGTGACCCCTGCCGCGCTGTCCTTTCAGATCAAATCGCTTGAGGAGCATCTGGGACAGCCGCTGTTCCGCCGCCTGAACCGCGCGGTGGAGCTGACCGAGGCGGGCCGGACGCTGGCGCCCGGCGCGGACGAGGGGTTCCGCCTGCTGAGCCAGGCCTGGCAGGACACCCGGCGGCTCTTGGACGAAACCACGCTGACGGTGACCGCAGGGCCCGCGCTGACGGCAAAATGGCTGGCGCCGCGGCTGTTCGAATTTGCCCGCAGCCATCCGGAGATCGAGCTGCGGCTGTCGGCGTCGCTCAAGGTGGTGGACCTGCGCCGCGGCGATGTAGATGTGGCGATCCGTTTCGGGGTGTCGGATGACGCGGGACTCGCCTCCTATGGCACCCGGCCGGACTGGCTGACGCCGGTGATGACGCCAGAACTGCATGAACAGTTTCCCACCCCCGAGTCGCTGATGGGGGCGCCGCTGATCTTTGACGATTCCATCAGCAAGGTGGCCCCGGGCTGCGACTGGCCGACCTGGTTCCAGGCGGCGGGGGTTGGCTTCACCCCCACCAGCGGCACCCATTTTTCCGCCCCCGATCATGCCATCGATGCGGCCTGCGCAGGGCTGGGCGTTGCGCTGGGGCGGCGGCCGCTGATCATCAAGGACGTGCGGGAGGGGCGGCTGGTGGCCCCCTTCAAGATCGCCATCCAGTCAGACGCGCGGTTCCGCTTCCTGTGCCTACCGGAAGCCAAGGACCGGCCGCAGATCGCAGCCTTCCGCGAGTGGTACTTTGCGGAGATCGAGAAAACCGCGCATATGTGGGGCGACATCAAGATTATCCCGATTCAGGATCTGCAATCCCAATGACCAAGACCCGTGCGACCGCCATCGGTTTCATCGCTGTATTGCTGTGGGCGCTGCTGGCGCTTTTGACCGTCGGCTCGGAACCAACCCCGCCGCTGCTGCTGAATGCGCTGTGCTTCACCATCGGCGGCACGCTGGGGATGATCTGGACCGCGGCGGCGGGCAAGCTGGGGCAGCTGCGCCATGTGCCGCTGAGGGTCTATCTCTTCGGCACCCTGGGGCTGTTCGGCTATCACGCGCTCTATTTCTCGGCGCTGCGGCTGGCCCCGGCGGCGGAGGCCGGGCTGATCGCCTATTTGTGGCCGCTGCTGATCGTGCTGTTTTCCGGCCTGCTGCCCGGCGAGAAGCTGAAGGCGGGACATCTGATCGGGGCTGGCTTGGGTTTTGCCGGGGCGGCCACCATCATTTCCGGCGGCGGAGGCGGGTTTGAGGCGCAGTATCTGCCGGGCTACGGGCTGGCGCTCTTATGTGCGCTGACATGGTCCGGCTACTCGGTGCTGTCGCGGCTGGTGGGCGGGGCGCCGACCAGTTCGGTCGCGGTGTTCTGCCTGGCCACTGCCGTGGCTTCCTGGGGGCTGCATTTCGCGCTGGAGGAGACCGTGTGGCCCGATGGCACGCTGGGCTGGGTCTCGACCCTGCTGCTGGGGCTCGGCCCTGTCGGGCTGGCGTTCTATGTCTGGGACATCGGCGTCAAGCAGGGCGACATTCAGATGCTCGGCACCAGCTCATACGCTGCGCCACTGCTGTCGACGCTAATCCTGGTGCTGGCGGGGATTGCCGCGGCATCCTGGGGGCTGGCGCTGGCAGCGGCGCTGATCACTGGCGGCGCGCTGATTGCGGCACGGGCGAGCGCCACCAAGTAACTCCGGAAACGAAAGGAGGGCCGCCGCGCTGGCAGGCCCTCCGTTTTGCTGTGCCGGTTATCCGCACCGGCGGGAACTCTTTAGACTGCTTCGGCTGTCAGGCGCGTAATCTCTTCCTTCAGCTTCAGCTTCTGCTTTTTCATTGCTGCGATTTCTAGATCGTCGCTACTAGGCGATCGTTGGGCCTGTTCCACTTCCATGCTCAGATGCTCGTGCTTCTTCTTAAGTTCGGTCAGATGCGAGCTGAGGCTCATGGCAACCCTCCTTTATTGAGCTAGATGTGTTTGACAGAAAGAGTGGAGCACATGTTTACGCGTCTGTCACGCTGCAGCCGCACTATTTTTGTCATGAAATTTTCATATCGGCTATGCGCCGCGCATTTTGCCGCAGGCGGCGGCGCATTCCGGCAGAAACCAGCTGATTTTGATTCGCCAAAGGTTGAAACCGGCAGAGCGCGCGCCTAACTTTGCGCCGCCGGAAAACTGCGCCTCAGAGGGGCCAGGGCAAGGGGGCCGCGTCGCGCAGAACGGCGCGGATTCCGGGCCGGTAGCTGTCCCCGTCGCGTTCGTGCCGGGCGCCTTCATGCAGAATCAGCGGCGCATGCAGCCGGAAATCCGCCCGCCCGCCCTTGCGCGCGCGCAGGATCACCAGCTCCGCTGCGCGGGCCTCGCGCGGCGCCAGCGGCAGCACCTCTACCGAGCCAAGCACGCTGCCGCAGCCCGCCAGCATGTCCGGCAGCCGGTCGGCGCGCTGGATCATGTGCAGGTAGCCCTTGGGCGCAAGGCGGCGGGCGGCGGCGGCGATCCAGTCCGCCAGCGGCGTGCCCTCCCCCAGTGCAACCTTGCGGCCGTCGTCGCGGGCCTGGCTGTGGGCGCCGGCCTTGTAATAGGGTGGGTTGGCGATGACGTGGCCGAACTGGCGCTGTTTCAATGCCTCCGGCAGGGCGGAAAGGTCGGCCTCGAAAACTTCGATATCCTGACCGTTGGCTTGGGCGTTGCGCCGGGCAAGGTCCGCATAAGGCGCCTGCAGCTCCACTCCGGCCAGCGTCAGTCCGGGCACGCGCGCGCCCAGGCACAGCAGCGCCTGGCCCGCGCCGCAGCCAAGCTCCAGCACGGCTTCCCCTGCCCTTGCGGGCACCGCCGCTGCCAGCAGCACCGGGTCCACCCCGGCGCGGTAGCCGCGCACCGGCTGCCACAGCTGCACCCTGCCGCCGAGGAAACCGTTGCGGGTCAGCTCATCCTCGCGGAAGCCGGTCATCGCACGGGCCTCATCTGCCAAGCGGGATTTCATTGTCGCGCATCACGATCACGGCAGCGTCGTAGTCATCCTCGTGAACCATCAGACGGCGCGGGAAAATTCCGATCCCGCCTTCCAGGATGCTCATATTTACGTCCATTTGAAAGCAGTCTATATCCTCACCCTCAAGGAGGGCGGAGGCAAAGGCCATGATCGTCGGATCGGTGCTGCGCAGAAGCTCTTTCATGGGGATGGATCTAAGGGCAAGGCGTCCCCCTTGTCGAGACTTGCGAGCGGGAAAGTGATGGACCAAGTGATGACCAGGAAACCGCATGAGATGCTGGCCGCAACGCTGAGCCAGGAGCTGGACGCGGTGAACGCGCTGATCCGCACTCGGATGGCCTCCAAGCACGCGCCGCGCATTCCCGAGGTGACCGCGCATCTGGTCGAGGCGGGGGGCAAGCGGCTGCGGCCGATGCTGACGCTGGCCGCGGCGCGGCTGTGCGGCTACGAGGGCGACCATCACCTGAAACTGGCGGCGACGGTCGAGTTCATCCACACCGCCACCCTGCTGCATGACGATGTGGTCGATGAAAGCGCCCAGCGGCGCGGCCGGCCGACCGCAAACCTGCTGTGGGACAACAAGAGCTCAGTACTGGTGGGCGATTACCTGTTTGCCCGCAGCTTCCAGCTGATGGTGGAGACGGAAAGCCTGCGTGTGCTGGATATTCTGGCCAATGCCTCTGCCACCATTGCCGAGGGCGAGGTGCTGCAGATGACCGCGGCGTCGAACTTGAAGACCGACGAGGAGGTCTATCTGCAGGTGGTGCGCGGCAAGACCGCGGCGCTGTTCTCGGCCGCGACCGAGGTGGGCGGGGTGATTGCCGGCGCACCAGAGGATCAAGTAAAGGCGCTGTTCGAGTACGGCGACGCGCTGGGGATCGCCTTTCAGATTGCCGATGACCTGCTGGACTACCAGGGCGACAGCAAGGCAACCGGCAAGAACGTCGGCGACGATTTCCGCGAGCGCAAGCTGACGCTGCCAGTGATCAAGGCAGTGGCGCAGGCCACGGACGAGGAGCGCGCTTTCTGGACCCGCACCATCGAGAAGGGCAAGCAGGAAGACGGAGACCTGGAGCAGGCGCTGGCGCTGATGGCGAAATACAAGACGCTGGAAGCCACCCGCGAGGACGCCTATGGCTGGGCCGCCAAGGCGCGGGCTGCGTTGGAGGTGCTGCCCGACCACGAGATCCGCACCATGCTGAGCGATCTGGCCGACTACGTGGTGTCGCGGCTGAATTGACACCGGGCCAGGGGGCGCTGCCCCCTCGGCCTTTCGGCCTCACCCCCGGAGTATTTCCACAAAGGTGAATAGGCATGGCCGTGCCGCGCCGTGCGTTAGCGCGGCGCCGGGTCCAACGGCGGGCAAGCATCTGTGATGCGCCGGCCCGCAGGCGGGAGGGCCGTGTCCACGGCAAGCCGCGGATTGTCAGCTCAGGGTAACAGCGCTGCACCACCACTCGGGATGCTCTGCGCCGATTTCATAGGCGGCCATATGGGCCGCCTTTTTCGTAGGATAGAGCGCAAAGCAGGTGGCGCCCGAGCCGGACATGCGTGCCAGCAAGGACTGGCGGGAGCTTTGCAGGTCCGCGAGGGTCCGGTCGATAACGGGGGCGAGCTTCCGGGCCGGGGCCTCCAGGTCGTTGCGCTGCTCTGCCAGCCAGGCGGCACACTCTTCAGCCGAGCTGAAGGACGGGATGAAGTCCGGCATTGGCGGGTTCTCGCGCGAGGCGAGTGCGGAAAACACCGGGCCGGTGGGCACATGCACGCCCGGATTGACCAAGAGCGCGTGCAGCTGGGGCAATTCCACCGGAGTGACCTGTTCGCCAATGCCCTGCATCCGCGCCGCGCGGGCTGCCATGCAGACCGGCACGTCGGCGCCCAGCGACAAGGGCAGTGCTTCGGGGATACTGGCGCCCTGCCCAGCCAGCGTGCGCAGGACTGCGGCGGCATCCGATGATCCGCCGCCGATACCCGCACCGTGCGGCAATTGCTTGTCCAGGCTGATCCGGCCGGTCCAGCCCGCGCCGGCAGCGGCCTTCCAGACCAGATTTCTGCGATCTGCGGGCACGCCCTCTGCAAACAGGCCGGAAACCTCAAGCGACAGTTCCGGTCTCGGCTTAAGCTGCAGGCGGTCACCGGTATCCGCAAAGACCACGAGCGAGTCCAGCAGGTGGTAGCCATCATCGCGGCGGCCAGTCACATGCAGGGTCAGGTTGATCTTGGCGGGCGCAAAGACCTCAGCCGCCATTGGCGACCTTCAGGGGCTGGGCGCCTTCCTCTGCCAGCACTGCATCGAGGCCCACTTCCAGCTTGCGGCGGATGCGCTCGGGGTCGGCTTCGCCGTCGGTATCCTCCGGGTCGATGAAGGAGAGCGCCCGCTTCCACTGGAACTCCGCCTCGCGGGCGCGGCCCACGGCCCAGTAGACATCGCCAAGGTGGTCATTGACCACCGGGTCGACCGGCATCAGCTCCACCGCGCGCTCCATATGGGCGACAGCCTCGTCAAAGCGGCCCATGCGGTAAAGCACCCAGCCCAGGCTGTCGACGATGAAGCCGGAGTCGGGCCGGGCCGCGACGGCGCGTTCGATCATGTCCAGCGCTTCGTCCAGCTTGCTGCTCTTCTCGACCAGAGAATAGCCGAGGTAGTTCAGCACCTGCGGCCGGTTCGGATCCAGCGCCAGGGAGGCGCGGAAGTCGGCCTCGGCCTGCTCCCACTGGTCCAGGCGCTCGTGGCAGATTCCGCGGGCGTAGAGCAGGAACCAGCGGCTGCCGGAATCTTCGGGCGTATTGGCGAGCGCCTTGTCATAGGCGCGGGCCGCGGCGGCGTAATCCTCCTGCTGGCGCAGCAGGTCGCCGAGGCTGATGTAGACGCTGGACTGCGCCGGGAAGTCGCGGGCCAGCTTCTCCAGCACCTCGATGGCCGCATCCGGCTTGGCGGCGCGGCGCAGCGCCTCGGCGCGGCCCATTTCGGCGGCGTGGTAGTCCGGGTGGTGGCTCGGCACCTGCTTGTAGGTGGCGACCGACAGCTCATAGCGGCCCAGCTGGTCCAGCAGGCCCGCGCTGAGCAGGATGGCGTCCACATGGTCAGGGCGCAGCGAGGCCGCCATGCGGGCATACATCAGCACATAGTCGTTGGCGGTATCGCCGTTCAGCGCCGCGCCGAGGGTGAAGAACACCTCGGCAATGCCGTCTTGCGGGCTGGGGGCAATGGTAAAGGCCAGGGTTTCACCGGCGGCGAGCTGCGCGTCCAGCGCCTCAAGCCCGGGGTCGAAACTGCTGCCGAAGGCGGCCTTGAGCGCGCCGCGGGCGTCTTCATTGCGGCCCAGCTGCGACAGGATCTGCACCCGCGCAACCGCGGCGCGTCGGCTGAGGGTTGCAAGGCGGCCGTCCTCGGCTGCAAACAGCTCCTCTGCCCCGCCGTAGTCGCCGGCAGAGGCCAGCGCCAAGGCGCGGTGGTAGAGCACAAAGGGTTTCAGGCTGCCGTCCTTGGCGAGCCGGTCAAAGGCGGTCAGAGCACTGGACACGGAGCCTGCGCCGATATGCGCCCAGCCCTGCAGCAGGCCATCGACCAGCGGGTGAATCGCCTCCTGTTCCAGATCCCGGTCCAGGATTGCCTGGTAGTTGCCTTTGGCAGCATAGCCGCCGGCAATGACGATATTGGCCACCTGGCTGCGGGCGCCGGTCTGGCGCAGCCGTTCGGCCACCGGCACCGCCAGGTCGGCCTTGCCCATGGCGAGCTGCGCAAACACCACGTTTTCCATCAGGAGCGGGTTCTGCGGATCGCGCGCCAGCGCCTGGGTGTAATAAAGCGCCGCGGCGGCAAAGTCGCTGTCGTAGGTCGCGGCCCGCCCGGCCAAGTAGGATCCCGCCAGTCCTTCGGCCTGCACGGCGGGTGCGGCGGCGGCCATCAGGGCCGCACAGGACAGGGTGCGAAGAATGGATACGGGCACTGGGAACCCCCTTACGGTTTACTGCTCTTTGCTCTTCTAAGAAAGCGTAGTGCGGCGCCCGTCAACACGCAATGGGGCGGTCCAAGGACCGCCCCATAAAATCCGGCAAAAGCCCGCCGGAAACCTAACGTTCCCGTTACATGTTCGGGTAGTTCGGGCCGTCGCCGCCCTGCGGCGTGGTCCAGGTGATGTTCTGGGACGGGTCCTTGATGTCGCAGGTCTTGCAGTGGACGCAGTTCTGGAAGTTGACCACGAACTCCGGCTTGCCGTCCTTTTCGACCACCTCGTAGACGCCGGCCGGGCAGTAGCGCTGCGCCGGTTCCGCGAACTTCGGCAGGTTGACCTGGATCGGGGTGTCCGGGTTGCCCAGGCGCAGGTGGCAGGGCTGGCTTTCCTCGTGGTTGGTCATCGAGAAGCTGACGTTGGTCAGGCGGTCAAACGACAGCACGCCATCGGGCTTGGGGTAGTCGATGGGCTTGTGCTTGGAGGCTTCCTCGGTCGACTGGGCGTCGTTCTTGCCGTGGCCCAGGGTGCCGAAGAAGGAGAAGCCGAACAGGTTGTTGGTCCACATGTCCAGGCCGCCCAGCGCCAGCGAGGCGGTGAGACCCCACTTGGACCACATCGGCTTGACGTTGCGGACCATCTTGAGGTCCTTGCCGATGGCGCCGTCGCGCACGTCGGCCTCATAGGCGGTCAGTTCGTCGCCCGAACGCTCCGCCTTGATCGCGTCATAGGCGGCTTCGGCCGCGGCCTTGCCCGACAGCATCGCGTTGTGGTTACCCTTGATGCGCGGCACGTTGACCATGCCCGCGGAGCAGCCCAGCAGCGCAACGCCCGGCGCCACCAGCTTCGGCATCGACTGCCAGCCGCCCTCGGTGATGGCACGGGCGCCGTAGGCCACGCGCTTGCCGCCCTTCAGCAGGTCGGCAACCACCGGGTGATGCTTGAAGCGCTGGAATTCCATGTAGGGGAACAGGTGCGGGTTCTTGTAGTTCAGGTGCACCACGAAACCCACGTAAACCTGGTTGTTGTCCAGGTGGTAGATGAACGAGCCGCCGCCCGCGTTGGAGCCCAGCGGCCAGCCCATGGTGTGGGTGACAGTGCCTTCTTTGTGCTTGGCCGGGTCGATCTCCCAGATCTCTTTCATGCCGACGCCGTATTTCTGCGGCTCCTTGCCGTCCGACAGGCCGTATTTGGCAATCACTTCCTTGGAGAGCGAGCCGCGCACGCCTTCGCCCAGGAAGACGTATTTGCCGTGCAGCTCCATGCCGGGCTCATAGGCCGGGCCGGGGGTGCCGTCGGGGTTCTTGCCGAACTCGCCGGCAACCACGCCCTTCACTTCGCCGTTGTCGCCGTAGACCAGCTCGGAGCAGGCCATGCCCGGGAAGATCTCGACGCCCATTTCCTCAGCCTGCTCTGCCATCCAGCGGCAGACGTTGCCCATGGAAACGATGTAGTTGCCGTGGTTGTTCATCAGCGGCGGCATCGGGAAGTTGGGAATGCGGACCTTGCCGGCCTCGCCCAGCATCAGGAAGTTGTCTTCCTTGACCTCGACGTTCAGCGGCGCGCCCTTTTCCTTCCAGTCGGGGATCAGCGCGTTCAGGCCGCAGGGGTCCAGCACCGCGCCGGACAGGATGTGCGCGCCCACTTCGGAGCCTTTTTCCAGGACCACGACCTGCAGGTCGGCGTCCAGCTGTTTCAGGCGGATGGCCGCAGACAGACCAGCAGGGCCGGCCCCGACGATCACCACGTCGTATTCCATCGCTTCGCGTTCAATCTCGGCCATTTGCGGCGCTCCTTGGCTTTCTATTCGCTACCGGCCCCACAACAGTCTGCGGGCGCAATTTTCTTTCGCGGTGCTTAGCGTTTGGCGCCCCCATGGGTCAATCCAAACTCCGCGTCAAACACCTGTAAAACAGGCAACTGAGACAAAAAGTGCGTCCATTTTCGTCACTCAAGGAGCATTTTCCGCCTCAGCTTCTGTCTCAGGCCGGTCTCCCATCAGGTATCGGGGTCCCTGCCCCTTCTGTGCCGCCCGGTCTTCGGGGTTGTAAAGTTTGCAATTCGGAAGCGAAAGACAGCCGCAGCCTATGCAGCCGTCCAGATTGTCGCGCAGTTTGACCAGGGTTTCGATTCGCTGGTCCAGGTGGCTGCGGAAGGTGTCCGAAATGCAGGCCCAGTCCTCCTTGGTCGGGGTGCGGCTGCCCGGCAGACTTTTGAGAAAGCCGCGGATTTCCGGCAGCGAGAAACCGAACTGCTGGGCGATCATGACGAAGCTCAGCCGCCGGATGTCGGCCCGGTGAAAGCGGCGCTGGCCGCCTGCGTTGCGCCAGGGCTCCACCAAACCTTGCGCCTCGTAGTAGCGGATCGCGGACACCGCGAGGCCGGTGCGTTCGGCCAGATAGCCGATGGAAATCCCGGCGGACTGGGGCATGGCAACCTCCCTGAAGAAATCTCTTGAGCTAAAGTTAGGTTTAGGAATTACGGTGAGTCGCATCAACAGGATTGCTCAAGCCGAAAAGGAGTTTTTCAATGAGCGCAGTATTGGAACACGCAAATGTCACCGTGGCAGACCCCAATGGCACCGCCGCCTGGATGGAGAAGATCTTTGGCTGGCATGTGCGCTGGCAGGGCGAGGCCAAGAACGGCGGCTATACCGTGCATGTGGGCGGGGAAAACAGCTACCTCGCGCTTTACACGCCGCGCACTGCGGCAGGCCAAGCGCCGGAAAGCTATGGCATCATCGGCGGGCTGAACCATCTGGCGGTGATCGTCGAGGATCTGGACGCCACAGAGGCTGCGGTGAAGGCCGCCGGGTTCACCCCGATGAACCACGGCGATTACGAACCGGGCCACCGGTTCTACTTTCACGATGAGAACGGCATCGAGTACGAGGCGGTGCAATATGACTGAGCTGTTGCGGCCGGCGGCGGCGCCTGCCGCCGCCCCGCACGGCATTTTTTCGCGCAAACCTGTGGAAAACCCGCATAATCTGCACGGTTAGGCGGAATTGCGTCCGGCGGGCCTCTGCGGCCACTTGAAATCGGGCGCAGGATTGGGTCAGGTAATTGTCAACCGGACCGGAGGCCCCGCGGCTCATGCTGCGGGGCTGCGGTTTTCATAGAGACAAGAACAATAGAGCGACCTGGACCAATCACATGGAAAAGATCCCGATGACCCCGGCGGGTTTCTCCGCCCTGGAAAGCGAACTGAAGAACCTCAAATCCGTGGAGCGCCCGGCCATCATCCAGGCGATTGCCGAAGCCCGCGAGCTGGGCGATCTGTCGGAAAACGCCGAATACCACTCGGCCCGCGAAAAGCAGTCTTTCATCGAGGGCCGCATCAAGGAGCTGGAAGGCATCCTGTCTCTGGCCGATGTGATCAACCCGGCCAAGCTGTCCGGCGCCATCAAGTTCGGCGCCAAGGTGACGGTGGTGGACGAGGACACCGACGAGGAAAAGACCTGGCAGATCGTGGGCGAGCATGAGGCCAACATCGAAGCGGGCCTTCTGAACATCAAATCCCCGATCGCGCGCGCCTTGATCGGCAAGGACGAAGGCGACAGTGTGGAAGTGCGCACGCCCGGCGGCGAGCGCGCCTATGAGATTCTCAAGATCGTCTATTCCTGATCCGAGAGGCCGAGTGGTGATGACAGGCTCCAGCAGCAGTCCCGGCTCCGGTTCCCGTCCCGCAGGCGGCAGCCCGCTGCGGCGGCTCGAGGGGCCTGCCGGCAATGGGCTGGGCGGGGCCGAGATGGCCGCCATCGCCCTCGGCGCATTGTGGCTGCTGGCGGCGGTGGGCTTCTATGTCCTTGCGCCGGAAGATACCGGCCTGTCGCAGTGGGCGGATCTGATCACCAGCGTGCTGGCGGTGGTGCTGCCGCTGGCGATGCTTTGGGTCGCGGCCTCTGCTGCGCGTTCGGCCCGGGTGATGCGGGAGGAGAGCGAGCAGCTGCAAGCCGCCATCGACGGGTTGCGCCAGAGCTACCTTGCCCAGGCCCAGCAGCATGCGGCGGTGGCCGAGACCTCGGTCGCGAAGCGGCTGGAGGAAATCGCCGAAGCCACCCGCAAGACCGAGACCGCGCTGGCGACCTTCCACACCAGCCGCCGCGCCAACCCGCTGCGCCCGGCCATCCCGGCCGAGGCTGCAGAGATGACCGCTGCCGAGCAGGGCTCGCTGGCGCTGGGCACCCAGGCGGCGGACACCGTGCCGCCGCTGCCCGCCGAGCAGTTCATCCGGGCGCTGAACTTCCCGGAAACCGCCGAGGACGAGGAAGGTTTTGCCGCCCTGCGCGCGGCGCTGCGCGACCGCAAGGCGGCGCAGGTGATTCAGGCGGCGCAGGATGTGCTGACGCTGCTGAGCCAGGACGGCATCTACATGGACGACCTGCGCCCCGACATGGCCCGGCCCGAGATCTGGCGCCAGTTCGGCCAGGGCGCCCGCGGCCGCGCGGTGGCGGCGCTCGGCGGCGTGCGCGACCGCACCTCTCTGGCGCTGACCGCGGCGCGGATGAAGCAGGACCCGATCTTCCGCGATGCGGCGCACCATTTTCTGCGCCGGTTCGACCAGATGTTTGCGGATTTCGAGGCCGAGGCCACCGACGGCGAGATTTCGGCGCTTGGCAACACCCGCACCGCCCGCGCCTTCATGCTGCTGGGCCGGGTGGCCGGGACGTTCGACTAGAAAGGAAGCGCCTTTCAGGCGCTGCCTCCCCTATCGGCGGCAAAGCCGCCTGCCGGGCAGCGGGACGCAAGTATTTTTGGAAAGATGAAAGAGCGGCGCCCCGCGCCAGCGCTGCGCCCGGCCCAAAGGCGGGCAAGCATCTGTGATGCGCCGGGCCGCGGGCGGGAGCGCTGCGCCTACATCGCGAAACTGCCGTAAGGAATGAAGCGGACCGGATCGCCGGGCTTTATCTCAGCGGCACCGTCGCCAAGCTCCACCAGCCCTTCCGCCCAGCTGAGGCCGCTGATGCGGCCGGAACCCTCGGACTTGAACACCTCCGCACGGCCGTCCCGCACCCGCGCCCGCAAGTACTCGCGGCGGCCCGGTTTCTTGCGCTTTTCGAAAGCGGCGGGCACCTCGAAGCCTTGCGGCTCTTGCCAGCCGGCACCGGCCATCAGCCCCATGGCAGGGCGGGCAAAAATCAGTGTGCAGACCAGCGCCGCCACCGGGTTGCCCGGCAACCCGAAAACCGGCGTGCCCTGCCACATGCCCAGCGCCAGCGGCCGGCCGGGCTTCAGCGCAATGCGCCATTCCTGCATCGCGCCCGCCTCGCGCAAGAGCGCCGACATGTGGTCCTCGTCCCCGGCGGACGCACCGCCGGAGGTCAGGATCACATCCGTTTGCGCCGCAGCGCCATCCAGATGCGCCCGCAGCGCCTCGCGGTCGTCCTCCGCCTTGCCCAGGTCCACCGGCGCAAATCCCAGCTGGCGGATCAGCGCCAGCAGCATTGGCCGGTTGGCATCGAAAATCTGCCCCTTGCCTGCGGGTTCCCCGGCTTCGACCAGCTCGTCGCCGGTGGAGAGCACACCCACGCGCAGCGGCAGCCGCACCGTAAGCTCTGCCAGCCCGGTGGCTGAGGCCAGGGCGAGATCGGCAGGGGTGATGACCCGGCCTGCGGGCAGGATGACCTCATCTGCGCAGACATCCTCGCCCGCCTTGCGGGTGTTGGCGCCGTGTTTCAAGGGGCCGTTGAATGCGATCCGGGTGCCGTCGGTGTTGACGTCTTCCTCCAGGATCACCGTGTCGACGCCATCGGGCAGCGCCGCGCCGGTCAGGACCCGGATGGCGTGGCCTTCGGGCACCGTGCCGTCAAACGGCACCCCGGCAGCGGCCCGGCCCTGCACCAGCGGCAGCACATGCGGACCCGCCTCGCGGCCGCCGGCAAAACCGTAGCCGTCCACCGCCGTGTTCGGCAACGGCGGGTTGGAGCGCTTGGCCAGTGCATCCTCTGCCAGAACCCGGCCCAGCGCATCAGCCAGCGGCAAGGACTCTGCGCCGGTCACCGGCCCCAGCCTGTCCCGGAGCAACGCTAGCGCGTCATCGACCGGGGTCCAGTCCACGCCCGCAGGCAGGGCAAAACAATCGTTGCTGAGCGGCGGCGGCGTCAGCCCGCCCGCCTCATCCGCAGCCAGTGCATTCAAGCGGTCCTCGTGCCCCGTGCCCAATATCCAGGCCTCCTCTTGTGCTTCGTCAGGCGCTGCAGCCAGCATTGCGGCCAGCTCCGCTGCCGGCAGGCGGCTGAGCGCCAGCGGCAACAGCCGCATTTGCACCCGGTCGCGTATTTCTTCGCGGCCTGCAACGGCCATTGCGGCCTTGACGGCTGGCTCAATCAATCCTGGCCATATTTCCGCGAACACAATTTGCGCCTTCGCAATGTTTTCGAAAGGCCAGACAGCGGCCTTGTGCCGGAGCCGCAACCGCTGCAGGACCGGCAGTCCCATCAGGACCTGGCTGCCAACCGTCGGGTTGAAAAACAGCTGAAAACAGGAGGAGGCCGCCTTGGCTGCCAGATCCGCGCTGCGCCGTTCTGCCACGTCCGCATAGGTGATCCCGGACTTGCGATAGGGAATGTCCGGCCAGCGCGCCGGGTCCGGTTTACCCCAGAACGGACCGGCGCCAACAAACTGCCGGTTCATTTCGGAGGCGACGCCGAACCGGTTGTTGCTCCCGTCCTCTGCGTCTTCGATCCGTTCTTCCAGCCATTGCCAAAGGGCGAAGGGGTCATCCGATCCGGTAATCCGGCGCGCAAATCCCCGCGGGTATCCGAAGGGGAAATCAAAAGCCGCCAGCACCCGCCGCCCCGCAGCCTGCTCCGTGGCGAGAAAGCTGCTGATCCATGCCTCTGCCTCCATCCGGCTGCGGCAGTAAACCGGCTGCTCCGCGGTGCCGCCGCGCGCCACACCGAGCCAGATCGCGTCCTTGCTGGGGCGCCGGGGCCTGCGCTTGGCCGCGGACCAGTCGACGGCCAGGACGGTATCAAAGGGGGTCACAGCCCCAATTCCGCCTGGACGAAATCCGCGATCGCTGCCGTGTCGTTCAGATCGAACACCGGGCGGTCCAGCTCCAGCCGGGTGTCGCTGGCAACGGCCCGGATGCTGGGGTCCTGCGGGGCGATCAGTTCGGTGCCTGCCGCCTGCCGGAAGGCCTCGATCTTGGGATGCGGTTCGCGCTTGTAGCCCTCCACCAGCACCAGATCGACCGGATTGAGACGGGCCAGCAGCTCCGCCAGCGGCGGCTCTGCCGCGCCGCGCAGTTCCTGCATGATGGCGACGCGGCCGGCTGAGGCCAGCACCACCTCTGACGCGCCGGCCTGGCGGTGGCGGTAACTGTCGGTGCCGGGCTGGTCCACATCAGTGGCGTGGTGAGCGTGCTTTATGGTGGAAACGGAGAATCCGCGGGCGCAGAACTCCGCCACCAGCCGTTCCATCAGCCCGGTCTTGCCGTTGTTCTTCCAGCCCGTGACGCCGTAGATCTTCATTTCAAGAGCGCCTCGGCCTTGGCCAGATCATCCGGCGTGTTGATGTTGAAGAACGGGTCGAAGGGGTCTGCCTCAAACAGCGCTTCGCGGCCGCCGTGCTGGTCGGTCCAGAGCACGACCTTGCGCAATCCGTCCTGCAACGCCGCGCGCAGGTCATCGCGCAGGGCGACGGGCCAGAGGCCGAAGGCCGGGTGCCGGTTGATGCGCTTGCCGCCGCCGGATTTCAGCGCCTCGTCGCCGGTGCGCGGGGTGGTGGCGAGCACCAGCGGTTGATCCATGCCCTCTGCAGCAGCGGTGAGCCGGGCGACCAGATCCCGCGGGAAGAAGGGCGTGTCGGCGGCGGCGGTGACGATGGTGTCGGCCCCCTGCTCTGCCGCCCAATCGAGACCTGCGAGCACACCCGCCAAGGGGCCGGCAAAGCCTTCGATCGAGTCGGCAATGACCGGCAGTTCCAGGTCGGCAAACCGCTCCGGATCGCCATTGGCGTTGAGCGCCAGGCCCGCGACCTGCGGCGACAGCCGGTCAACGACACGGGACAGGAGGCTTTGGCCGCTGACTAGCAACCGCCCCTTGTCGCCGCCGCCCATCCGGGTGGCAAGGCCGCCTGCGAGGATAACGCCCAAAGGCTTCTGTTCTGTCATTTATTCTCCTCCAGGGCCGGCCTCCGGTTAGCCGTCCGCACTCTTCCGCCTGTGTTTCTTCTCCTCCAGCGGCGCGTCCTTGGGGTCCATGTCGCGCACCAGGCGCTCCTCGCCCGAGAGGCAGATAAACCGCTGGCCGCGCATCCGGCCGATCAGGGTGAGGCCAACCTCGCGCGCAATCTCCACGCCCCAGGCTGTGAAGCCCGAGCGAGAGGCCAGCACCGGGATGCCCATCATCGCGGTCTTGATCACCATCTCAGAGGTCAGCCGACCTGTGGTGTAGAGGATTTTGTCCGCGGCCTCGGCTTGCTCCGACAGCATCCAGCCGGCGATTTTGTCCACCGCGTTGTGGCGGCCGACGTCCTCCATATAGACCAGCGGGCGGTCCTGCTGGCACAGCACCGTGCCATGGATGGCGCCGGCCTCCAGATAGAGCGAAGGCGTGCGGTTGATCTTATGCGCCAGCGCGTAAAGCCAGGAGGTGCGGACCTCGGCCCGCGGCAGGCGCACGTCCTCCAGCCCTTCCATCATGTCGCCGAAGACGGTGCCGACCGCGCAGCCGGAGGTGCGGGTCTTCTTCTTCAGCTTCTCCTCGTGGCTGGTTTCCACCGCGGTGCGCACCACCACTGTTTCCAGGTCCTCGTCATAATCGACGCGGGTCACCTCATCCTCGTCGCGCAGCATACGCTGATTGCGCAGGAAACCGAGCGCCAGGTATTCCGGGTAATCGCCGATGGTCATCGCGGTGACAATTTCCTGCGAGTTCAGGAAGATGGTCAGCGGGCGTTCCTCGACCACAGCGATCTCGCTTTGCTCGCCATTCTGGTCGACACCGGTGACTGCGCGCGTGAGCCGCGGGTCGGAGACACCGGGGGCGATCAGATATTCTGACGTGATATCCATACTCACCAATTGCATTCCTTCTGCGTCCGCCGTAGGGCGGTTCAACGCAATCTAGGACGCGCAGATGGCAATCACCACCACCAAATCGGCCTTCTGGAAGGGGTTTCGCGACAGCGCGCCTTTCCTGTTCATGGCTTCGCCCTTCGGCTTTCTGTTCGGGGTGCTGGCGGCAGAGGCCGGGCTGATCGTGCCGGAGGCCTTTGCCTTCTCGCTGACGGTCTTTGCCGGCGCCGCCCAGTTCACCGCGTTGCAGCTGATGCAGGAAAACGCGCCGCTGATCATCATCTTGATTTCGGCGCTGGCGGTGAATCTGCGGATGGCGATGTATTCGGCTTCGCTGACGCCATACCTCGGCGATGCACCAATGTGGCAAAGGGCGATTGCCGCCTATTTCATCGTCGATCAGTCCTATGCGCTGTCGGTCGTGCAGTTCGAGACAGAGCCGGAAATGCCACTGCCGCAGCGGGTCGCGTATTTCTTTGGCACCAACGGGCTGATCACCCCGGCCTGGGTGATTGCAACTGCTCTGGGGGCGCTGGTCGGCACCCGGATCCCGGAGAGCTGGGGGGTGGATTTCGTGCTGCCGCTGGCGTTTCTGGCAATGATCGGGCCGATGCTGCGCACACCTGCGCATGTCGCAGCGTGTTTTGTCGCGGTGGCCGCCTCGCTGCCCGCGGCAGCCCTGCCCTATAACCTGGGGCTGATTGTGGCGGGTATTGCCGGCATGGTCGCGGGCGCTCAGGCCGAACTGTGGCTGGAACGGCAAAAGGCCAAGGCGGAGGGCGCAAAATGAGCAGTATCCCCACACCCGTCTTGTGGACCGTGATCATCGGGCTGGCGCTTGGCAGCTATGGCTTGCGGTTTGCCTTCATCGGTTTCATGGGCGGAAAGCCAATCCCCGAGTGGCTGATGCGGCATCTGCGCTATACCGCCGTGGCAATCATCCCGGCCCTGGTGGCGCCGCTGGTGGTCTGGCCTGCCCCGACAGGCGGCGACCCAAGCCTGATGCATTTTGCCGCCGCCGCCGCGACCTTTGCCGCGGGTTATCTGACCCGCAACGTGCTGATCGGCCTTGGGACCGGCGGGCTGAGCCTACTGCTTTTGTATCTCGCTGCCTGAGCGCTGCCTGACGGGTCAAGGGACGCGCAAGCGTCCGCGCCCATAAGCGCGGCTTGCCCTTGAGGCGGCGGGGAATGCGGTAGACTTGGTAACGGCCTTGAGGGCAAACCTGCCCTTCAAGGCCTTCTCAGAAAATCCCAGCCGTGCGCAGCGTGGCCCGCGCTTGCAACAGGGGAAGGGTTACTCAGCCTCGTTCAGCGCAGCATCGCTCTTGGTGATACCCGCCTGCAAATCTGCGCTGTCGTTTTCGTAATAGCGTTCGGTCACCACGCCAGGAAGCTGACCAAACTGTTCTGCCAGCTTCTCAGGATAAAAGGTGCGGTCCAGGCTTTCGAACCCCGGAACCTGCTGCAGGATGCCAATTGTCGCCTGGGCACAGAAAGCGCCGGGAACCCGGCCATTGTTTATCGCCAGCTGATAGGCTTTCTCCGCCTGTTCCGGAGCAACCTCGATACGCTGCACGACAACGTGATAAGTGCTGCGTGCATGCGCCCCGCGGTAGGCCTTTTCTACAGCCGGTGTAATGCCGTGAATAACGTCGTCTCGTTCCGGCACAACGGAAGCATAAAAAGACCCGGCCGGATCGAAAATCACCCGCTCGGAGGCATTGATCATGAGCGATGTGTGGCCGCCCCGCCCGGTGCGGTTGTTGATCATCGTATACAGGGTGAGCGCGGGCGGGCCGGGGTGGCGGTAGGCCACCTTGGCCAGGGTTTCGGCATCAGCGTTGGGCTGCTGCGGTGCGGCGCAACCCGCAAGCGCCAGCATCACCGCGCCGAAGCAGAGCAGATTGCGCATCAAGGCGTCCTTAATTTCAGGAAGCGAAAACGGCCAGGAACAGCGCCAGGAAGACCATCGCAATGCAGAAGCGGGTCACAAAGGTCAGGAAGCTGGAGTAGGTCTTTTCCTGAACGGTGGTGTCCATGGTGCCGTGCTGATGTTCAGCCATGTGAGTTATCCCTCGAATTCACGTGCATTTTCACGGTGATTACCGGATTTGCCGCGCCCTGTCACCACGTCATTCGGGCGCATCCGGGTGAAATGCCCCTGGAAAACCGCGGAAAACCGGCCGGTTTTCCGCGGCGGCTGCCCGTGCGGCGAATCGCGCGGCCCGCTGCGGGTCAGTCCTGCTGCAGGTCAGAGGCCAGGCGGAAGCCGATGCGGTTGGCAGGCGCTTCCTCGCGCGCTTTCGGCACCGCGCGCAGCATCACATTGAGCTGGCTCACGTGCTGCACCAGCTGGGTGCGGGAGCCGTTTGGTTCGCTGCCGTAGAAAGTGATGACATCAGGGTCGAAATACCCCATCCCCTCGATCCTGAGCACACCGGTATTGCCGCCGGTAAAACCCATCGCGACCTCGTGTTCGGCGTCCAGCTGCTGTTCGAAGTTCTGGATATAGAGGATCAGCCGTTCGTAGGCCCAGCGGGCCGGGCTTTTGGCGGCATCCGGTTTCTGCAGCTTCTCCGGCACCTTGCTGAGGCCTGCGCAGGCATCGGGATCGGAGTGGACTTCATGCACGCAGGGCAGCACCGCCGCCTCTGCCGCCTCGGCGCTGGTGGAAATCTCGTCGCCCATGGTGCTTCCCCTTCCTGCGGGGTGCGCATCACCCCTTGTTCTGATACAGCCAGGCGCCGTCGTTGCGCTTCCAGCGGTCCACCTGGCCAGTATGGTACAGATGATTTACATGGGCCACCGCCTCGACCAGTGCAAGCCCGTACTCGCCCTCGCCGATTGTGCGCTTGAACAGGGGCGCAAAGCAATCGGCGGCAGTGCGGGGCTCGGACAGGTGATCCATCAGCCGCTCCAGCGCGCCGTGGTGGTTGCCGATCAGCTGCTGCATCCTGAGCGGAAGGCGTGAAAACGGCAGCTTGTGGCCGCCCAGGGCAAGATGATCCGGGCGCGCCAGTTTCGACAGCCGCTCGCAGCTTTCCAGCCATTCGCCCAGCGGGTCGGCCATCGGCTCGGTCGCGTAGACGCCGATGTTGGGGCTGATGGTCGACAGGATCTGATCGCCGGTGATCACCAGATTGTCATCCCGGCTCCAGAACGTTGCGTGCTCTGGCGCGTGGCCGTTGCCGGTGTGCACATCCCAGTCGCGCCCGCCCATGCGGATCACGTCGCCCTGCTTGATACGGGTGAAGCCCAGCGGCATCGGATGCACGGTGTCGGCAAAATTGAAGGGCCGGTCCTTGACGCGCTTGCCATAGACCTCCGGCGCCATGCCGGCGCTGCGGTAGTAGGCCAGGGTTTCTTCCGGCCACACCTCCTGCACGTCCAGCGTCAGCATACGGGCAAACAGCCAGGCGGTGCGCGTGGTGACCAGCTCGGCGCCGTGTTCGCTCTGAAACCAGCCGGCAAGGCCGATGTGATCGGGATGATGGTGGGTGCCTACCACCCGCGTAACCGGCTTGCCCTGCAGCGGGCCGGCCATCAGGCTCTCCCAGATCCCGCGGCTCTTGCGCGAGTTGAAGCCGGTGTCGATCACCGTCCAGCCGTCGCCCTCGTCCAGCGCATAGATGTTCACATGATCGAGCTTCATCGGCAGCGGCTGGCGCATCCAGAGGACGCCCTCGGCCACCTCAATCGCCTCGCCCTGCGCGGGCGGTTCTTCCCACGGGGTGCGGGGGGAGACGTCGGGGATGTCGGTCACGGCTGTCAGCCCGCCAGTTCGTCGAGGCAGAGGGCGAAGGTGCCCTCTGCCCCGGCCTGCGCATGGGCCAGCAGCGCCGCATGCTCCGGCAGCATCCGGGTGATGTAGAAGCGCGCCAGCTTCTCGCGCGCACCGCCCCGGTCCGCCATTGCGGCAGACAGGTGGTAATGGCCGCCCAGCACCCGGGCAAAGGCGCGCAGGTACGGAACTGAGCCGGCGAAACGGTCCTGCATGTCCTGCTGCGCCACCAGCCATTCGGTGGCTTCGCGCAGGGACTCGCAGGCCTGCCAGACGGCTTCGGCCATGTTCGGATGGGTGGCGCGGGCGCGTTCGGCCTGTTCCTCGATCTCGTCGATCAGGGCAAAGGCCATTTCGCCGCCGTCCATCATCTTGCGCGCCACCAGGTCCATCGACTGGATGCCGTTGGTGCCCTCGTAGATCGCCGTCACCCGCACGTCGCGGTAATACTGCGCGGCGCCAGATTCCTCGATGAAGCCCATGCCGCCATAGACCTGCACCCCGGTTTCCGAAACCCGCATGCCGGTGTCGGTGCCAAAGGCTTTGGCAATCGGCGTCAGGAACGCCGCGCGGGCGGCCCAGCTGCTGTCGCCGGTGGCGGTCTGCATGTCGATGGCGCGGGCGCAGGCCATGAGGATCGCGCGGGCGGCGAACAGGTCCGCCTTCATCTCCATCAGCATCCGGCGCACGTCGGCATGGTCGGCGATGAAGCCGCTGGCAGTCTTGCCCTGCTTGCGTTCCAGCGCATAGGCCAGCGCGTGCTGATAGGCGCCCTCGCCCGCGCCGACACCTTGTCCGCCGACGCCGACGCGCGCATTGTTCATCATGGTGAACATCGCAGCCATGCCGCCGTGCTCCGGCCCGACCAGCCAGCCGGTGGCGCCGTCGAACTGCATCACGCAGGTGGGGGAGCCGTGCAGGCCCATCTTGTGTTCGAGGCTCACGACCTTCAGATCATTGGCCTTGCCCGGGTTGCCGTCCGCGTCCGGCAGGTATTTCGGCACCAGGAACAGCGAGATCCCCTTGGTCCCCGGCACCCCGTCGGGCAGCCGCGCCAGCACCAGGTGGCAGACGTTGCCGCAGAAGTCGTTGTCGCCCCAGGAGATGAAGATCTTTTGCCCCGAAATGGCGTAGGTGCCATCGCCATTGGGCTCCGCCTTCGATGTAAGTGCGCCGACATCGGACCCGGCCTGCGGTTCGGTCAGGTTCATGGTGCCGGACCATTCGCCCGAAATCAGCTTGGGCAGGTACAGCTCCTTGATTGCATCCGCGGCATGGTGCTCCAGCGCTTCGATCTGGCCCTGGCTCAGCAGCGGTGCAAGCTGCAGCGACAGGCAGGCGCCGGCCATCATTTCATAGACTGCGACCGCAACTGTCTGCGGCAGCCCCATGCCGCCGTGCTCCTCCGCTGCGCTGATGCCGACCCAGCCGCCCTCGCGAATGGCCTGGTAGCCATCGGCAAATCCGGGCGAGGTCCGCAGCACGCCGTTTTCCAGATGCGCGGGATGCAGGTCGCCGTTGCGCTGCAGCGGAGCCATTACCTCGTCGCACAGCTTGCCTGCCTCTGTCAGGATTGCGCTCACGGTATCGGGCGTGGCCTCGGCAAAGCGGTCAGTGGCGGGGATGCTGTCATAGCCCACAACGTGGTTCAGCAGAAATTCATACTCGGAAACGGGGGCGCGGAAAGTCATGGGCGTCCTCTGACGGGGGTTTCTGGGGCGTGCGGTCACGGGCAGTCTTGGCTTCCCGGCGCGGGCCTATTATTGTCTGTGGCTTGTCCGATTACCTAACCGGGCGCCCAATTCAATCAACCAAAACGCCGCGTCACCCGGAATGCCCCAGCAGAGCACTGAAATTCTTGCCGCAACGGCAGGCGGCATTGCCCGCGCCGCGCAGCTTCTGCAGGCCGGGCAGCTGGTCTCTTTCCCGACCGAGACGGTCTATGGCCTGGGCGCCGATGCCCGACAGGGCAAAGCGGTCGCCGCGATTTACGAGGCCAAGGGGCGGCCCTCGTTCAACCCGCTGATTGCCCATGTGCATTCGGCGGAGGCTGCGCGGCGCCACGTGGAATGGAATGACGTTGCGGAACAGCTGGCAGAGGCGTTCTGGCCCGGGCCGCTGACCCTGGTGCTGCCGCTGCGGGAGGGCCACGGGATCTCGCCGCTGGTCACCGCCGGGCTGGAGACGCTCGGCGTGCGGGTGCCCGCGCATCCGGCGGCGCAGGCGCTGCTGCGGGAGCTGGACGGGCCGGTGGCAGCACCATCCGCCAACCCCTCCGGCAAGATCAGCCCGACCACGGCGGCCCATGTGAAGGCCGGGCTGGACGGCCGGATTGCCGCGATCCTGGACGATGGCGCCTGCGGGGTCGGGCTGGAGTCCACCATCATCGGGCTGGCGGGGCCGGAACCGGTGCTGCTGCGCCCCGGCGGGCTGGCGGCAGAGAAGATCGAGGCAGTGCTGGGCCGCAAGCTGGCAGAGCGGGATGTGCACGACCCGCTGACCGCCCCCGGGCAGCTGCTGTCGCACTATGCCCCTGGCGCGCCCGTGCGACTGAATGCTGACGCGCCCGGCGAGGGCGAGCTGTATCTCGGCTTCGGCCCCGGCCCCTGCGACCTGAACCTGTCCGAACATGGCGATCTGGCGGAGGCCGCCTCCAATCTCTTCGGCCATCTCCACCAGCTCGACGCTCTTGGCAAGCCGATCGCTGTCGCCCCGGTGCCGGAGCACGGGCTGGGCGAAGCCATCAACGACCGCCTGCGCCGCGCCGCCGCACCGCGGGACTGAACAACTCCGGCCGCGGCAGCGCCCATCGCAGATGGGCGCCCGGCCCAAGGGTTTTGGGATTATCTCCGATAATCAGAAAACGCGCGGGAGCCTTCCCCCAGCACGGGCTTTGCCTTGTGCGGTCAGGCGTGGCCGGCGCTGGCCGAAAGGGTCAGCGGATCAACGCCAAGGGTCTTCAGGGCCGCCTCCCATTTGCTGTCATCCGCGAGGCCGAACACCAGTTCCGGGCTGGCATCCGTTGTCAGCCAGCCGTTCATGGCGATCTCCGATTCCAGCTGCCCCGGCCCCCAGCCGGCATAGCCCAGCAGGACCAGCAGGTCCTGCGGCCCCTCGCCGCGGGCAATGTCCTCCAGTATATCCAGCGTTGCTGTCATCGAGAACCCGCCCGGCACCTTCAGCGAACTGACATCCGATTCGTAGTCCGGCGTGTGCAGCACGAAGCCGCGCTGGGTCTCCACCGGGCCGCCGAACCGCACCGGCAGCGCCGATGCTGCGCTGCCTTCACCGCCCATGTCCAGCTGCTCCAGCAAATCCCCCAGCGCCACCCCGTCCGCGGGCTTGTTGACGATCAGGCCCATCGCGCCCTCCTCGCCGTGCGAGCACAGGAAGATCACCGAATGCTCAAATCTCGGGTCGCCGATTCCGGGCATTGCAATCAAGAGCTTGCCAGTCAGATCCATGAAGTTCCGTCTTTCTGCTGCCTCCCCCCACCATGACGCGCGCCCGCTTCCCGCGCAAGGGGCGCATCGGCGCAACCCCGCGCAGGCTCCGGCAAATTTGCCGCAAACACAGGGGGATGATGGGATCATGACCGGATCGTGACTTGGCAAACCGGGCTGGCGGGCGCATTTATTCTTGCATGAGACAGATGCTGACCAAATCCGCTGCCGCCGCGGCTGCCCTGCTTGCCGCCGCTGCCGCCGCGCCGGCCAATTCCGGCAGCGTGGATGGCGATATCGTGCGGATCGAGGTTCTGGACGGCGGCATGACGCCGCGCGGCACCCACATGGGTGCGCTGAAGATCACCCTGCAGCCCGGATGGAAGACCTATTGGCGGGCGCCCGGCGATGCCGGCATTCCGCCCAGCTTTTCCTGGCGCGGCGCCCGCAATGTCGGCGCACTGTCGATCACCTGGCCTTCGCCCGAGGTGTTTATGACGTCCGGATACCGCACCATCGGCTACCATGATCAACTGGTGCTGCCGGTGGAAATCACCCCCGAGACTCCGGGCAAGCCGGTGCGCCTGAAGGGGCGGATGCAGCTGGGGGTGTGCAAGGATGTCTGCGTGCCGGCCGAGCTGAAGTTCGACCATCAGCTGGACAGCAGTTCAGGCCGCAACCCGGCAATTGCCGCCGCAATGGCCAGCCGCCCTTGGTCGGCCAAGGAGGCGGGTGTGCGTGCGGCATCCTGCAGCCTGCGCCCTTCCGACTACGGCATGACGGTCACTGCCCGCATCTCGATGCCCTCTGCCGGCGGCGAGGAGATTGCAGTTATCGAACCGGGCAACCCCAAGCTTTATGCCGGCGAAACCAAGACCCGGCGCGAAGGCGGGCAGCTGGTGGCGGAGACCGAGTTCCTGCCGGCGGACGGCAAGGCCTATGCCATCGACCGCTCGCAGCTGCGGATCACGGTGCTGGGCAAAAACCATGCAGTTGATATTCACGGCTGCAGTGCTGGATGAGCACGCTTGACGGCCCTGCCCGCCCGGTCCTTGGCACCATTGCCGTTGTCTGCCGCCATTTCGGCGGTCAGGATCATGTGATCCTGGTGCAGCGCGGCAAGGAGCCGAACGCAGGCTGGTGGGGCTTTCCCGGCGGCCATGTGGAAATGGGCGAGACCGCGCTGCAGGCCGCTGCGCGCGAGCTGATGGAAGAGACGGGTGTGACTGCCCGGCCGCTGGAATATCTCACCAATGTGGATGTGATCTCGCGCGGTGCGCCGGGTACGGCGCTGCGCCAGTATCTGCTGACCGTGGTGCTGTGCGAACACCTGAGCGGTGACCCGGTGCCGGATGATGATGCCGAACAGGCAGAGTGGATCCCCGTTGACGGCATCGAGAACCGCGGCCTGCAGCTGCTGGACCAGGTGGGAGAGGTGGCGCGGCTGGCTCAGGCCCGCTGGCGGGTGTTGAGCCGGTAAGCGATACCGCCCGCTGCATAGGCCAGCAATGCCAGCAGCAGCGCGCCTGCGGCAAATGCCAGCAGACCCGCCCGCACCGGTTCCATCGCCGCCAGCACCGGAATCATCCGCAGCGCCGGATGCAGGGCGCCGGAGGCCATCGCCCAGCCCAGCGTCAGCACCAGCCAGCCCAGCTGCGCCAGCGCCGTGCCCAGGACCAGCCAGCGCAGGCGCCCCGCCTGTTGCCGCAGGGCGCGGCGCAGGGAGGTCAGCGGCCGCGACAGATCGCGCTGCATCGCCACCAGCGCAGGCACCACCAGCAGCACCAGGAACATCCCGAAGCCAAGGCCGTAGACCAGCGTGATCACCGTCGGCTTCAGGAACTGCGCCTGCTGCGAACGCTCAAACAGCAGGGGCGCCAGGCCGAGAACCGTGGTCATCGTGGTCAGCATCACCGGGCGCAGCCGGTCTGCCGCCGCGTCGATGATCGACGGGATCAGCCCGCGGTCCTCGGCATACTGGTCAATGGTTGTCACCAGCACGATGGAATCATTGATGATGATCCCGGTCATCCCCAACAGGCCCACCACGGTGAACATGGAAAGCGGCACCTCCCACATGTAATGGCCCCAGATGGTGCCGACGAGGCCGAAGGGGATGATTGCCATCACCACCAGCGGCCGGGTCCAGCTGGCAAAGATCCAGGCCAGAACCAGATAGATTCCGGTAAGGCAGAGGATCAGCCCGGTGCCGGCTTCCTGCAGGAAGCTCTGTTCCTGTTCTGCCAATCCTGACAGGCGCCATTCCACTTGCCGCTCGCTTGCGATCCTGGGCAGGATCTCGTTCTGCAGCGCCTGCGTCACCGCCTCGGCGCGGGCCGGATTGTCCTCGGAAATATCGCCGGTCACGCTGATCACTCGGATGCCGTTCTCGCGGCGCACAGTGGAAAAACCGGTGCGCTGTGTGACCGAGACGATATCGGCAAGCGGCACATAGATGCCGCTGGGCGCCCGCATCAGGGTGCGCTCCAGAAAATCGGCGGTCAGCTCGTTCTCCGGCAGTTCCACCCGGATCTTGGCGCTGCGCGGGCCGTCGGGATAGGTCGCGGCCTCAATGCCGTTGAGCCGCGCCCGGAGCGCTTGGCCCAGGCTGCCGATGGTGAAGTTCAGCGCCTGCCCCTGAGGGGTAAGGTCGAGGATCACCTCCTCCTTGTCATAGGCGAGATTGTCCTCGACAGCCGAGACTTCCGGGAAGCGCAACAGCGCGGTTTTCAGGTCTTCGGAAGCATCTTTCAGCACCTGAATGCTGGAACCTGAGAATTGCACGTCGAGCGCATCGCCGCCCGGCCCTGACCGCCAGCCGCGGAAGTAGACCGTTTCCGCCAGCGGGTGCTGGACGACCCGCTCCTGCAGCTCAGCCACAAAGGCAAAGCTGGAATAGGGGCGCAAGTCGGCGTCGATCAGTTCGATCGAGATGCCGCCGAGAAGATCCTTGTCTTTGGTCTCCGCCCCGCTCAATCCCCGGCCGGCATTGCCGCCCACCTCGGTCATCACGAACTCCAAGGGGTTGCGGCCATAGCGTTCTTCGTACTCGGCGCCCAGTGCCTCAGCCGCGCGCTGCATTTCACGCATCATCGCCAGGGTGTCGGCGCGGGTGGCGCCCTCCGCCATGGCGAAATTGCCGGTGACCGAGCCGCGCTCCGGCGCATTGAAGAAGCGCCATTGCACATCGCCGTTGATGAACAAGGCCGCCTGGCTGGCCAGGATCGCCAGCGCGCCTGCAAGCACCGCATAGCGCGCGGTGACAACAACGCCCATCAGCGGGCGGAAGGCATGGTCGCGCAGCCAGCGGAAGCCGCGGTTCGCCATCCGGTTCGGCCAGTCGTACCAGTGGTGCGCCTGGGCATGGGCCAGCGCATGGGCCAGGTGGTTGGGCAGGATCAGGAAGCATTCCACAAGGGATGCCGCCAGCACCGCAATCACGGTGAAGGGAATGTCGCGGATCAGCGTGCCGAAATGCCCGCCCACCAGGGTCAGGCCGAAGAAGGCAATAATGGTGGTGAGAGTTGCGGCAAAAACCGGCATCGCCATGCGGCGGGCGGCATTCTCAGCCGCTTGCATCGGGCTTTCGCCCAGCCGCCGGAACCGGAAGTCGGCGTGTTCGCCCACCACGATGGCGTCATCCACCACGATCCCCAGGGTGATGATCAGGCCAAAGAGGCTGACCATGTTGATGGTGATCCCGGCTGCATACATAAGCGCCACCGCAGCAAACATCGAGGCCGGTATGCCCATCGCCACCCAGAAGGCAATGCGGGTGTTGAGGAACAGGAACAGGAGGCAAAGCACCAGCCCGAGCCCCATCAGACCGTTGTCGACCAGAATGTCCAGGCGGTCGGTGATGCGCTCGGCGCGGGTGCGGATCAGCTGCGCGGTCACTCCCTGCGGCAGGCTGGCCTGCATCTCGTCCACCACTTGCTGCACCTGGTGCTGCAGCCGGATCGCATCGCCCTGATCCGAGCGGTCCACCCTGATCGACATCGCCGGGTTGTCATCGACGAAATAGGAACGGTTGCGGTCGACGCCTTCAACCCGCACCCGCGCCACATCGGCGATGGTCAGCACCGAGCCGTCGGCATTGGTGCGCAGGACGATGGCATTCAGCTGATCCGGCCTGCGTTTCTCGCTGCCGGTGCGCACGCGGGCGTTGGCCCCGCTCACATCGCCAGCGGGATCTGCATCGACCTCTGCAGCAATAGCTTCGGCAATTTCGCGCATGGTGACGTCGTGGGTGATCAGCTTGGCGGTGGGCACTTCGACGATGGTCTGCGGTGCCGCCATGCCGCGGATCGTGGTGCGGGTGACGCCGGCCTCAAAGAGGCGCACCACCAGTTCATCGGCAAACAGCCCCAGCTGCCCCGCCCCGACCGGCCCGGTGATCACCACGTCGGTCACCCGGTCCCGCCAGGCGCCGCGCCGCACTTCCGGCTTTTCGGCCTCTTCCGGCAAAGTGGTGATACTATCCACCGCGGCTTGCACATCGTCGGTGGCCTGCCCCATTTCAGAGCCGGGCTCAAACTCCAGCGTCAGCGTCGCCCGCCCTTCGCGGGAGGTGGAGGAGGTCTCCTCCACCCCGTCCACCGCCAGCAGGGCGGGTTCCAGCACCTGAACGATGGCGCTGTCCACATCCTCGGGGCCGGCGCCCTCCCATTCGACGGTGACGGTGACGCTTTCGACAATCACATCGGGGAAAAACTGCGCCCGCATGTTGGGCATTGCCGCAGCGCCCAGCACCAGCATGATCACCAGAAGAAGATTGGCCGCCGTGCGGTGGCGGGTGAAGTAGCTGAACAGCCCGCGGGCCTGCCGGGGGAGCCTGCGCGCCATCGGCCTCAGCCTCCCATCCGGGATTCGATCCGGCTGACCAGCTGCGCGGGCACCTTGGCCTCGGCGAGCTGCTGCAGCATCTTGGCCTTCATCTCCGAGGGCATCCGGCTGTTGCCCTCAACCAGCGCCACCAGCCGGGCGCGGCGCTCGTCCGTCAGTTCGATCAGCTCCGGCAGCGCCTGCACCTCCGCGCCCTGGCGCACGGGACGCACCTTGATGCCCGCACCCAGCAAAGGCGTCCGCCCGGTGACAACTTCGCGCCCCTCCAGCCCGGATCCGCGGATCAGCACGTCATCGCCCTGGCGGCGCACCAGTTCCACGGGCAGCGCCTCCAGCCGGTCCTCTGGGCCCAGCAGCAGCACCGAACCATCGGCGCCCAGCGCAGAAGCCGGAACCCGCGCGACCGCGCGGACCTCCGGCTCTGTCACATGGACGGTCACGAAATCCCCCGGCTTGAAACCCGGCGCAGCGTCCAGGCTGGCATAGACCAGCCGCCCAGTCTGCCCATCGCCCGCTGCACCGCTGGCACGCGAAATCCGCCCGGTTGCACTGAGACCGGCGCCAGCCGCATCCAGCGACACCCGCACCGGGGCTTTCAGCAGATGGCCGTCGCCGTCCAGCAGCCGGGCATATTGCGCGGTCGAGACCCTGAACGCAGCCTCCAGCAGGTCCGGGTCGACCAAATCCGCGAGTTTCTCATTGGCGGACACAAGCCGGCCCTGCACCAGGCTGACCGATTGCAATGTGCCGTCAAAGCCTGCCTTGATGGTGGTGTCGTCCAGATCGCGCCGCGCCTCGTCCAGTGCGATTTGCGCCCGGGCCACGCGGGTAGCAGCCTGATCCGCCCGCGCCTCAGCCTGGCTGACCGCCTGGCGGCGAGAGATCACGGTCTGGCGGGCCTGCACCGCAGCCAGTTCCGCAGTTTCAACCGTGGCTGCGGTGCCGACGCCGCGTTCCTGCAAGTCCAGCTGCCGCTGGAACGCGCGCTCGCGCAGCTGCGCCTGGTCCTGGGTCGCCTGCAATTCGTCCTGCGCCAGGATCAGCGCCCGGCCCGCGTCGCGCTCCTCGGCGCGGGCATCCATCATGTCGGCCTCCGCCCGGTCCAGCACCGCTTGCGCATCCGCAGGGTCGATCTGCACCAGCACCTCGCCCGCCTGCACCGCACCGCCTTCCTCGAAATCCTCAGAAAGCTGAACCACCCGGCCGCCGACAGCCGTGCGCAATTCCAATGTGCGGCGGCTTTCAACCCTGCCGAAGGCGGTCAGTTCCGGTGCCACTGTCTGCAGGTCGGCAGTCACCAGATTGACCGCAAACACCCTTTCCCGCACCGGCGGCGCCTTGCGTTCGGCATTGAGCTGCGCCTCGATGGCGCCAAAGATCAGCTGCCCGGCATAAAGCAGCAGAGCCGCCGTCAGCGACGCCAGGAAAAGCCCCATCAAACTCTGACGCAAAAAGCGCATGTCTCTCCCTTCCGGTGGCGGCTGCTGCCGGAGCCGCGCATGGGCTGCCAAAGCGCAAATGCCTTGTGCCCGCTTGGAAATATACGATTTTCCGCGCAGGTTTGCGAGGTTACACGCCGTGCACGGTTACTTCCGTCGCAGATGTTCTTCCAATCTGGGCATGATTTCCACGAAATTGCAGGGCCGGTGGCGGTAATCGAGCTGTTTTGACAGGATTTCATCCCAGCCGTCCTTGCAGGCGCCGGGGCTGCCGGGCAGCGCAAACAGATAGGTGCCGCCCGCAACGCCGCCAGTGGCCCGCGACTGCACCGCACTGGTGCCGATCTTTTGCATGGAAACCCAGGTGAAGACGGTGCCGAAGGCCTCGATCTCCTTCTCGTAGACGTCGCGGTGCGCTTCCACCGTCACGTCGCGCCCCGTCAGGCCGGTGCCGCCGGTTGAAATCACCACGTCCACCTTGGGATCGGCAATCCAGGCCCGCAGCTGGGCGGCGATCTCTGCCCGCTCGTCGGGGATGATCTTGCGGTCGGCAAGGGTATGGCCCGCCTCCCGCAGCCGGTCGACCAGCACCTGGCCGGAGCGGTCGTCCTCCATCCTGCGGGTATCCGAGACCGTCAGCACCGCAATGCGGACCGGGATGAATTCCATGCTTTCGTCAATACGGGACATCTACGCCCTCTCCATGATTGCCAGCCGAACGGCCAGCCCTGCAAAAATTCCGGCCGAGACCCGGCCCAGCCAGCGCGCAATGACCGGCGAGCCTGTCAGCTGCCGCCCGGCCTGGCCTGCGAAAATGCCCACCAGGCCGTTGATGATGAACCCGCCCGCGGCCAGGATCAGCCCGAAGATCAGGAATTGCATCAGCACCGGCCCGGCCGCAGGCGTCACGAATTGCGGCACAAAGGCCAGCACGAACAGGATCACCTTGGGATTGGTCAGGTTGACGAGGAAACCGGAGCGGAACGCCCGCCGGGCAGGCACCGCAGGCGCATCTGCCCGGACCGGCCCGCTGCGCAAGGCGCCCCAGGCCAGGAACAGCAGATAGGCCACGCCGGCCCAGCGGATCACGTCAAACAGCGCAGGCATGGCAGAGACCGCAGCCCCCAGCCCGAGCCCGGCCAGCACCACATGCACCATGCTGCCCGCAGAGATGCCGGCGCTGGCTGCCACCGCCGCGGCGCGGCCGGAGCGCAGCCCCTGCCCAAGGCAGAACATCATGTCCGCGCCCGGCGTCAGGTTCAGCGCCAGCGCCGCCGGGATGAAGGCCAGGAGGGTCACGGGATCAATCACGGCTCCACCTCGAACCAGCTCACGCCGGGGCCGAGGTTTGCCACCTCCGTCTTGCCCAGATTGCCGCGAAAGCCCCAGCAGTCATGCACATGGCCGCACAGCAACAGCTGCGGCTGGATCCGCTCTGCCGCGGCCCGGACTGCGGTGGAACCGACAGACTGCCCGCGGGAGGTCACATCGCCCAGCCCCCTGGGCGGAGAATGGGAAATCAGGATATCCGCATGATCGCAGGCCGCCAGCATCGCGCCCGCCTGCACTTCGCTCAGATCGCAGGACCAGCCGCCAAAAGGCGTTTCCGGCACGCCGTATCCCAAACCGAACAGACGCAGCCCTTCGAAATCCGTGCCTTCTCCGTGCAGAACGGTAGTATTTGCAAATCCAGCGGCGCGCAGTTCTTCGGCGCTTTCACCGTTGCCGGGCACGGCAATCATCGGCGCCTTCAGCCCTGCCAGCATGATCACGGCACTGTTCATGCCCATCCGCACGTTGCAGAAATCACCGGCCCCGATCACCAGATCCGCGCCCGCACTGGCCGCCACGATGTCCGCAGCGTGGGAGGCTGAAAGATGCAGATCGGAGAATGCCAGTATTTTCATGGGCTACCTCAGGACAAGCTCCCCAGCCGCGCCTTCAGCTCCAGCAGATCCGCCCAGGCCAGCCGTTTGTGCGCAGGCTGGCGCAGCAGGTAGGCGGGGTGGAACATCGGAATGACCGGCTTGCCCCAGGCCTGGTCCCACTGCCCGCGCAGCCGGGTGATGCCGCGTTTGCCCAGCACCGCCTGGCAGCTGATATTGCCCATCAGCACCAGAATGTCCGGTTCTGCCAGCGCCACATGCCGCTCCAGAAAGGGGGTCAGCATGGCAATCTCGGCGGGCAGCGGGTCGCGGTTCTGCGGCGGCCGCCAGGGCAGCACATTGGTGATATAGGCATTTTCCGCGCGGCTGAGGCCGATCGCCTCCAGCATCTTGTCCAGAAGCTGCCCCGCGCGGCCGACAAACGGCTTGCCCTGCAGGTCCTCGTCGCGGCCCGGCGCCTCGCCGATGATCATCACCCGCGCGCCGGCCTGGCCGTCGGAGAACACCAGATGGCGGGCGCCGCGTTTCAGGTCGCAGTGGCTGAAGCCGTCCATCGCATCGCGCAGGGCGGGCAGCGAGGCCGCGCCCCTGGCCGCCTTCCGGGCCACCTCGATTGGGTCCACTTCTTTCGGCTTCGGCGGCGGCGCCGGGGCTGCGCCCGGTTTCGGCTTGGGAGCGGCCTGTTCCAGCGCATACCGGTCGACCGGTTCGTCGCACAGCGCCTCGGTGGCGCCAAGCTCCGCCTGCCACTCCAACAGCGCCCGGGCGCTCCAGTAATCCAATGCCGATTCCATGCGCCCAAGCTACTCCGCCCAGCCGGCAAGCGGAACACCTGCGCTCAAAGTATTATTCGGGCCAACCTCTTCTTCTTTGCTAAAAATACTCCGGGGAGCGCGAGGGGCCGGCCCCTCGCCAGTGCAACGCCCGCCTGCCGCGGCAACGCCTTGCCGCAACCCGCGCTGCCGCCTATAAGAACCGGCAAATCAAGCGGAGCCGCCCCCATATGTCCTTCGAACACCGCCACCTGCTTGGCATCGAACCGCTGAAGCCGCATGAGATCACCGCGATCCTCGATCTGGCCGACGACTATGTGGCGCTGAACCGCCGCCCGGAAAAGCACTCCGACGTGCTGGCGGGCCTCACACAGATCAACATGTTCTTTGAGAACTCCACCCGCACTCAGGCCTCTTTCGAGCTGGCGGGCAAGCGGCTGGGCGCCGATGTGATGAACATGGCGATGCAGGCTTCCTCGATCAAAAAGGGTGAAACCCTGATCGATACCGCAATGACGCTGAATGCAATGCACCCGGACCTTCTGGTCGTGCGCCACCCGCATTCCGGCGCGGTGGATCTGCTGGCCCAGAAGGTGAACTGCGCAGTTCTGAACGCCGGCGACGGCAAGCATGAGCACCCGACCCAGGCGCTGCTGGATGCGCTGACCATCCGCCGTTCCAAGAGCCGCCTGCACCGGCTGAACATCGCAATCTGCGGCGACATCGCCCATTCCCGTGTTGCCCGTTCCAACCTGATCCTTTTGGGCAAGATGGAAAACCGCATCCGGCTGATCGGCCCGCCGACCCTGGTGCCGGGCCAGTTCGCAGAATTCGGTGCCGAGATTTACGACGACATGCGCGAAGGCCTGAAGGACGTGGATGTCGTCATGATGCTGCGCCTGCAGAAGGAGCGCATGGACGGCGGCTTCATTCCGTCGGAGCGCGAGTATTACCACCGCTACGGTCTCGACGCCGAAAAACTGGCGCTGGCCAAGCCGGACGCCATCGTCATGCACCCCGGCCCGATGAACCGCGGCGTGGAGATCGACGGAACGCTTGCCGATGACATCAACCGTTCTGTCATTCAGGAGCAGGTCGAGATGGGGGTTGCGGTGCGGATGGCGGCGATGGACCTCCTGGCCCGCAACCTCCGCGCCGAGCGCCAGGAAAAAGCGGGCTGAACGCGTGAACACTGCTAGCGCCAAGATACCAGATGGAGAAAGTGTCCTAATAGTTGGCGGCCCCGAAAATGTGCCTCCAGCGCGACTCTGGCGCAACCGCATCGTTGTTACGGTCATTCTTGTTTCGACCTATCCAATGCTGGTTGCCCTCTTCGTTTTTGGCAAGGGCGCGCCAATACCGCTCGCCTCCATTGTTACCGGCGTGCTCTACCTTTTGGGAGCGCTCTTCTACTCAATGCTTGCACTTCACCCATCCTCAAGGCCTCGCAGCTGGGCGGTGACAGAACGCGCCATCTACTACGGTGAAGATCAGGTTATTCCCATCGGCCGGATCGCCAAAGTGCAGCGAGGTCCGCAAGTCAGGCTGAAAAACGGCCCAAGTATCTTCCTCACTGAAACCGAGAACCGAAAAGAGGCATATGTCACGCTCAAAGATCTTTTGAGCCGCGTTGAAGCAAGACAGGCAGCAAGTCAGCAGGTGGGAAATTGACAGGCGCAATCCATATCCCGGCAGGCGAGCGCGGCGTGATCCGGCTCTTTGCGCTGGACATGCGGCCGGAGCAGGCGGCGTTCCTGAAGGAACCCGGCGCGCTGGCGCAGGTGCTGGGGATCGAGGCGCTCGACATGGACCAAGTAGAGGTCTTCCCGGTCTCTGATCTCGAGGACATCGGCCTGACCGGCTACCTGACTGAAGGCTGCGGCGTGCCGCGGGCGCAGGTCGAAGAGGACCGGGAGATGCTGCAGGCGCTGGAAGGCCACGTGCTGCTGATCCGCTCCCGCGCCTTCGGGGGTGACGAGACCCGACTGACCCCGGCGGCGCAGATCGTGCTCAAAGGCACCTACGGAGAGCGGCAGACCAGTTGGAGCGCCCCGCCGGTTTCCACCGAAAGCGCCAAGCCCTACTCCGCGCCCAAGCTGCCCCCGCGCGAGGCCCGCAGCAAGGCCCGCCGCATCGGGGCCGCGCTTTTTGCCATAGTCATGACCCTGATTGCCCTGGCTGTCTGGGCCCTGGTGTTCTGATGGCAGCGGCTGAATTCAAACCCGACCGCAGCGCCTATGTCCGCGCCCACGCCTGGATGGCGGCGATTGGCATGGGCGGCGCGATGGCTGTCCTATGGTTCATGGACAGCCCGCATATCTGGACCGGCGCCGTGGGCGGGCTGGCCGCCATTGCCTTTCGCGGCTGGTATATGGCCAGCGAGGAGCTGGCGGTGGTCTGGACACTGACCCGGGAAAGCCTCTCAGGCCCGGCCGGGCGTTCAGTGCCGCTGCACCAGATAGAGGCCGTCCGCACTATGGGCAGCTATGTGCAAGTGGTCACCAAAACCGGCGACAAGCACCTGATCAAATACCAGGCCGACCCGGCCGCGACCCTCAACGAAATTGAAAGAGCCAAGGCATGAGCACTCTCTTCATCAACGCCCGCCTGATCGATCCCGAGGCAGGCACCGACACGCCCGGCGCGGTTCTGGTGCAGAACGGGCGGATCGCGGCGGTCGAAAAGAATGCCGCCGACCCCGCCCAGCTGCTGCGCGCGCATAACGCCGGCCCGGACGACGTCACCCAGGTGGACTGCGGCGGCAAATGCCTGGCGCCGGGGATTGTCGATATCGGCGTCAAGGTCTGCGAGCCGGGTGAGCGGCACAAGGAAAGCTACAAAACCGCCGGGCTTGCCGCCGCGGCGGGCGGCGTGACCACCATTGTCACCCGGCCCGACACAACCCCGGCAATCGACAGCCCGGAGACGCTGGAATTCGTGACCCGCCGCGCCCAGGCGGACACGCCCGTGAACGTGCTGCCGATGGCGGCGCTGACCAAGGGGCGCGAAGGGCGGGAGATGACTGAGATCGGCTTTCTGATGGATGCCGGCGCGGTGGCGTTTTCCGATTGCGACCATGTGGTCAGCAACACCAAGGTGTTTCAGCGGGCGCTGACATATGCACGGTCCTGCGGAGCTTTGGTCATCGCCCACCCGCAGGAGCCGGTCCTGAGCAAGGGCGCCGCCGCCACCAGCGGCAAGTTTGCAGCCTTGTATGGCCTGCCTGCGGTCTCCCCGATGGCGGAACGGATGGGGCTGGACCGCGATATCGCTCTCTTGGAAATGACCGGTGCGAAATACCACGCCGACCAGATCACCACCGCGCGCGCCCTGCCCGCACTGGAACGCGCCAAGAAGAACGGGCTCGACATCACTGCAGGCACCTCGGTCCACCACCTGACGCTCAATGAGCTGGACGTGGCGGGCTACCGCAGCTTCTTCAAGGTGAAGCCGCCGCTGCGCTCCGAGGACGACCGGCTGGCGGTGGTTGAGGCGGTGCGGACCGGGCTCATTGACATCATCTCCTCGATGCACACGCCGCAGGACGAGGAAAGCAAGCGCCTGCCGTTCGAGGAAGCCGCGGCCGGCGCAGTGGCGCTGGAAACGCTGCTGCCCGCTGCGCTGCGGCTTTACCACGCCGAGCTTTTGGACCTGCCAGCCCTGTTTCGCGCCATGTCGCTGAACCCGGCCAGGCGGCTGGGCTTGGAGAGCGGCCGCCTGGCCGCGGGGGCGCCCGCGGATCTGGTGCTGTTCGATGCGGATGTGCCGTTTGTGCTGGACCGCTTCAAGCTGCGCTCGAAATCACAGAACACGCCTTATGACGGCCAGCGGATGCAGGGCCGGGTCGAAGCGACATATGTGGCGGGCGAGCCCGTCTACCGGAGGGATTGATGCCAGTACTCGAAAGCTCTGCGGCGGTTCTGATCCTGTGGGCGGTTATCGGCTACGGCCTCGGCTCAGTGCCGTTCGGGCTGGTGGTGACCAAGGCTTTCGGCCTCGGCAACCTGCGGGAAATCGGATCGGGCAATATCGGCACCACCAACGTGCTGCGCACTGGCAGCAAGGCCGCCGCGGCACTGACGCTGCTTCTGGACGGCGGCAAGGGCGCGGTGGCGGTGCTTCTGGCCCGCTTTCTGGCCGGCGAGGATGCGTCGCAGATGGCAGGGCTGATGGCCTTCCTCGGCCATTGCTTTCCGGTCTGGCTGGGCTTCAAGGGCGGCAAGGGGGTGGCAACCTTCCTCGGCCTGATGCTGGCACTGGCCTGGCCGGTGGGCATCGCCTGCTGCCTGACCTGGCTGGCGGCAGCGGCAATGACCCGGATTTCCTCGATGGGCGCGCTGGTTTCGGCCGCGTCGGGCGCGGCCTGGGCCTTGCTGCTGGGCTACCATCCGGTTGCCCTGCTGGCCGCGCTGCTGGCGGCAGTGGTGTTCATCAGGCACTCGGCCAATATCGCCCGCCTGCGGGCGGGCACTGAGCCGCGGATCGGCCAGAAGTGACGCCGGAGAAGCTGCAGGCCTTTCTTGCAGCTTTCGACGCCCTGCCGCTGGGCGCCTTCACCGGGACTGCGGAAGGGTGCAAATACATGGTGTCCCGCGAAGACCTGGCCGGCGGCAAATCGCAAAAGCTGGTGGCGCGCGAACTGGGCGGCACGGATTACATCAGCCTCAACCTTTACCGGCTCACGTCCGGCGCCCGCCTCAAACCCTGCGAGATGCCTGCGGAGAAGGTCGTCCGCTTCGTGCTGGCACTGCAGGTTATGGAATGAGCCGCTCCAAAGCGCGGCCGTTGGACCAGGTGCCGTGCAGCTCACCGCTGGGCATCCGCACGTAGACCACCGGGTAGGTATCGCCCCAGTCGACCCAGACCACATCGCCGTTGCGGGTGCCGGTCCCGGCATAGGCCTGGGCACCGACCTGCCAGTTCATCTCGATCGCACCGCCATTGTCCTGGATTTGCACCGTGCCGGTATAGGTGCTGCCATCGGGGTTGCGGCCCTCGGCGCGGTAGCTGCCGCTGATGCTCTGGGCTGCGGCCGCCCCTGCAAAGGCTGCTGCCGCCAAAAGGCCGCCCAGCACGGCGCGGCGGGTTGTGAATGAGCGTGTCATCCTGTCCTCCGGGTTTCCTGTGCCCAGTCTGCCCGCAACCATGCTGCCTGTCACCCGTTCTGCGCGGAATTGCACAGGCGGCATCCGCCCCGCGCACAGTCAAATTGAGTTGTTTTGAATGTGATCGCCCGGCTCTCCACATCGGTGCCGTGACCCGCAGCATACCGCGGCACACATGGTGAAACGCCGGCCGGGCAAGCATTTGGGAACGCCGCGGCCGGGATTAGAAAGGACGGAACCATGAACAAAGTAAAAGCACTGATCAGCGGTGTGGCTCTGTCGGTTGCGATGGCAACCTCGGCACTGGCGGCGGGCGTTGAGATCAACGCATCCTCCACCGGCCTGGCCATGCAGGGCTATGACCCGGTCGCATATTTCACGGACGGTGCCCCGACCAAGGGCAGCTACAAAATCACTTCCATTTACAATGACGCAACCTACCGCTTCGCCTCGGAAGAGCACAAAGCGGCATTTGAAAAGAATCCCGAAGCCTATGTGCCGGCCTACGGCGGCTACTGCGCCTTTGGCACCGCGATGGGCTTCAAGTTCGACGGTGATCCGAACCACTGGAAGATCGTCGACAACACCCTGTACCTGAACCTGTCGCAGGACATTCAGGAACGCTGGGAAGGCGACATCCCGGGCTTCATCGAGAAGGCCAGCGTCAACTGGACCGATATTGCTGACAAGACCCCGGAAGAACTTCAGGCGCAGTAAGGCCTGAAGCTGCCACTCACGAAAAACAGCCGGCGGCGGGGCAACCTGCCGCCGGTTTTTCAATGGAAAAGGCCGCGCCCGAAGCGCGGCCTTTTCATTTAATGTTAATAAGCGAACTCGCTGTAGATGCGGCTGAGGTCGCCTTCCCAGGCGCCGTTATAGCGCTCCAGCAGCTCATCCGCGGGCACCTTGCCGGTTTCCAGGCTGTCTTTCAGCGCATTCAGGAAGTGGGTCTCATCCGGCACCAGACCGCCGGCGCCGGGGCGCGCGCGGGCCTTGAGGCCGCTTTCGGAGATCGCCACCGCCTCGCGGGCCAGTTCGTGCATGCTGATGCCGCCCACCTTGGCCTGCAGCCCCTGTTCCGAGGCGGCAACGCGCAGGGCGTCGCGGGTTTCCGCGTCCCAGCCCTTGACCAGGTCCCAGGCGGCATCGAGCGCGCTTTGATCGTAGGTAAGCCCCACCCAGAAGGCGGGCAGCGCGCACAGGCGGCGCCAGGGGCCGCCGTCGGCACCGCGCATCTCGATGAATTTCTTGATGCGCGCTTCGGGGAAGATGGTGGTCAGGTGGTCGGCCCAATCGCTGAGCGTCGGGGTTTCGCCTGGCAGCGCGGGCAGTTCCCCCTTCAGGAAGTCGCGGAAGGACATGCCCAGCGCGTTGATGTATTCGCCATTGCGGTAGACGAAATACATCGGCACATCGAGCGCATACTGCACCCAGGCCTCGAAACCGAAGCCTTCCTCGAACACGAAGGGCAGCATGCCGGTGCGGTCGGCGTCCAGCGAGCGCCAGACGCGGGCGCGCCAGGACTTATGGCCGTTGGGCTTGCCGTCCAGGAACGGGGAATTGGCAAACAGTGCCGTGGCCACCGGCTGCAGCGCCAGCGCCACCCGCAGTTTCTGCACCATGTCGGCCTCGGAGGAGAAGTCGAGGTTCACCTGCACGGTGCAGGTGCGGCGCATCATGGTGGTGCCCATGGTGCCGACCTCCTGCATGTAGCCGTCCATCAGCTTGTAGCGGCCCTTGGGCATCAGCGGCATGTCTTCATGCTTCCAGATGGGCGCAGCGCCCAGGCCGATGAAGCCGACACCGATCTTGTCAGCGATGTCCTTGACGTCGCGCAGGTGGGCGTTCACCTCGTCGCAGGTCTCGTGGATGGTTTCCAGCGGCGCGCCGGAAAGCTCCAGCTGGCCGCCTGGCTCCAGGCTGATGTTGGCGCCGTCCTTGGTCAGGCCAATGAGGTTTTCGCCTTCGGTCAGCGGCGCCCAGCCATGGCCGTCGCGCAAGCCTTCGAGAACTGCCAGGATGGAGCGTTCACCGGCATAGGGCAGCGGCTTCAGCGTATCCTTGCAGAAGCCGAACTTCTCGTGCTCGGTGCCGATGCGCCAGTCTTCCTTGGGTTTGCAGCCGTCGGCAAGATACTGGGCAAGCTGCTCGTGGCGTTCGATCGGCCCGCCGCCGGACTGGGGAATGGACATGCCTGGCACTCCGTCCTGTTAGATCTGTCTTGAAGGGTCAGTCGTGGGCGGAATCGCCGCCGGTGTCAATGCAGGCGCTGATGTTCCGGGCGGCTGGCGGCGCGCTCCCAGATCACGACCTGGTGAGGGCCGCGGCGGCGCAGTTCTGCCAGCATCCGCTCTGTCTTGAGGCCCGGAAGTGCGGCAAAGACGTCAAACAGCGCCTCGTAGCCTTCGGCATTCACCGGGATTGCCAGCGGCGGCTGGCCGGGCTGCTCCAGCAGCCAGTGCGGCGGTTTGGAGGTGTGGTCCAGCGCCAGCCGTTCCAGTTCCGAGGCCGCCACAGCGCCCCCGGTGAGCGGTCCGAAATAGGCGATCTGCCCCTCGTCCACCTGCACGACCCCCGGCCCGCCGGTGCCGCGCCGGAAGCGCATCCGCTGGGCGCCGATGACGGCAGCCACCAGCCCGGTGGCAACCAGCGCCCAGCCGGTGATCGCAGTAAAGCCGGCCGCGGAAAACGCCCATTTCAGCCCCAGCAGGAACATCAGCGCGGCGGCAAGGACCTCGCGCCATTGCCACAGGGTGTCGCGGGCTTCGGGGCGGATGAAACTCATGTGTTTCGCCTCATATCAAAGTCTGGCAGGCGGAACCGCTTGCCATGCCTTCCTTATTTGTGGCGCTGCAGCATCGGATGCAATGGCCGGCCGCCGTTGCCACACACGGAAAGGTTAACCAAAAATGGTTTCCAGTCTGTGACCAGCGGCACATGCCCCGCTTTTACCAGTCTCCCAGTGCCTGCTGCCACAAGGTCATCGCGGCCACAGCAGCGGTGTCCGCACGCAGGATGCGGGGGCCGAGACTGACCACATGGGATTGCGGCAGCGCGTGCAGCCGCTTGCGTTCAGAATCTGAGAAGCCCCCCTCTGGACCGATCAGAATGGCCCAGGGCGAGTCTTTCTGCGTCTCTGCGGCCAGTTGCAGCGCATTGCCTACCTCGGCCTCGTCGCAGAACATCAGCTGGCGTTCCTGCGGCCATTGGTCCAAGAGGCGGGAGAGCTTTTGCAGATCCGCCACCTCCGGCACGCAGGTGCCGCCGCATTGTTCCGCCGCCTCGACCGCGTGCGCCTGCAGCCGGTCCTGGCGGATGCGCTCGGAATTGGTGAACTCGGTCTGCACCGGCAGAATGCGCGCAGCCCCCATTTCCGCTGCTTTTTCGACAATGAAATCGGTGCGCGCCTTCTTGATCGGGGCAAACATCAGCCACAGGTCCGGCGGCATCTGCAGCGGCTTCGTCTGTTCCAGGCAGGCCAGCGTGCCGCCGCGCTTTCCGGCCTCCGCCACTTCGGCCAGCCATTCGCCGTCCTTGCCATTGAACAGCGCCACATGGGCGCCCGCAGCGAGCCGCATCACCCCGAACAGGTAATGCGCCTGATCACGATCCAAGGGAACCGATTGCCCTGCCCCCAAAGGGTGCTCTACATACAGTCTGATTTTTGCACTCATGGGGTCCTACATATGCAAGGCCAAAAGCCAGCGCCAGAGGGTCAGGTCGCGGATGCGGTCAGGGGAAACTGGGTCGACACACATGCACCGGAGTGGACCCGGCCCTATCTGCGGCTGTCCCGCGCCGACCGGCCGATCGGAACCTGGCTGTTGCTGATCCCCTGCTGGTGGGGGCTGGCACTGGCGATCCTGGCGGATCAGAGCCCGCGGTGGGGCGACTTGTGGATTGCAATCGGCTGCGCCGCCGGCGCCTGGCTGATGCGCGGGGCGGGCTGCACCTGGAACGACATCACCGACCGCAACTTCGACGGCCAGGTGGAACGCACACGCTCCCGCCCGATCCCCTCTGGCCAGGTCACGGTCAAGGGCGCGCTGGCCTGGATGGCGCTACAATGCCTGGCTGGCCTAGCGATTCTGCTGACTTTCAACCAGGCGGCCATCGCCATGGGCATCCTGTCGCTACTGCCGGTGACGGTGTATCCGTTTGCCAAGCGGTTTACCTGGTGGCCGCAGGTGTTTCTGGGCCTCGCCTTCAACTGGGGTGCCATGCTGGCCTGGGTGGCGCACACTGGTTCCATGGGCTGGCCGCCGGTGCTGCTGTACCTGGCCGGTATCGCCTGGACGCTGTTTTATGACACCATCTATGCCCATCAGGACACTGAGGACGACGCGCTGATCGGCGTGAAGTCCACCGCCCTGCTGTTCGGCACGCAAACCCCGATGTGGCTGCGCCGCTTCATCGTGGCCTTTGTCAGCCTGATGGCGCTGGCGGTGATTGCGGCGATGCTGGACAGCGCCTCGGTGCTGGCACTGGTGCTGGCGCTGGCCGCCCCCTGGGCGATGGGGTGGCACATGACCTGGCAGCTGCGCGCCTTTGACGCGGAAAACACCGGCAGATTGCTGCAGCTGTTCCGGCTGAACCGCGATACCGGCCTGATCCCGCTTATCTTCTTTGTGCTGGCGATGTTCGTTTGATTGAACCGCGGCCCTGTGCAGGTTAAGAGCCACTAACTGACTAAGGGAAATTGCCGCCATATGCGCTTGTCTTCTCTGCTGATCCCAGGCCTGGCCTTCACCGCCGCCGCAGGGCTGAGCCTTGTCACCGCCGGATTTGCCGTCACCGCTGTGGAGCACGGCACCGAAACCGGGGTCCGGCAGGCGCTGGACCGCGCGGGGTTTACCTGGGCCGAGGTGACCGCCGACGGGCTGCAGGTGCTGCTTGAAGGCACTGCCCCGGACGAAGCAACCCGGTTTTCGGTGATTTCTCTGGTCGGCAGCGTCGTCGACGCGGCGCGGATTATCGACGGGATGGAGGTTCCCCCCACCGAAGGGCTGGCGCCGCCGCGGTTTTCCGCGGAGATCCTGCGCAATGACAGCGGCATTTCAATCATCGGGCTGATGCCGTCAGGGTCCGGGCGGGCCGCGATGGTGAAAAAGCTTAACGCCTTGGCCGGCGAAGGCAATGTGGCGGACCTCTTGGAAACCGCCCGCTATGACAAGCCGGAAGGCTGGCAGGAGTCGCTGGATTTTGCGGTCGAGGCGCTGAAACTGCTGCCGCGCGCCAAGATCTCGGTTGAGGCCGGCGAGGTCTCCATAACCGCGATCTCGGGCAGCGAAGAAGCCAAGCACCAGTTGGAGGAAGAGCTGGGCCGGCTGGCGCCGCCGGGGCTGCGTCTGGCGATGGACATTGCCGCGCCGCGGCCAGTGATCACCCCCTTCACCCTGCGGTTCCTGCTGGACAAGGACGGCGCTCAGTTCGACGCCTGTTCCGCCGAGAGCGAGGAAAGCCGAAATCGCATCCTCGCCGCGGCGCGCACGGCCGGGCTGGAGGGCGGTGCCGATTGCGTGATCGGCATGGGCGTGCCCTCGCCCAACTGGGCCCGCGCGGCGGAGCTGAGCATTGCCAGTGTTGCCGAACTGGGCGGAGGCTCCGTCACCATTGCCAATGCCGACATCACTCTGGTTGCCGCGGAAGGCACCGCTAGCGGCACCTTCGATCATGTGGTGGGCGAGCTGGAAAACGCCCTGCCCCGGGTCTTTGCCCTGCATGCGGTGCTGCCGGTGCCCGAAGCCAGCGCCACTGCCGGGCCGCCGGAATTCACCGCCACCCTAAGCCCCGAAGGCCAGGTGCAGCTGCGCGGCCGGCTGAGCGACGCGGCGCTGCGGACCGTGGTGGACAGCTATGCCAAGGCGCGCTTCGGCTCGGCGAATGTGCATACCGCCACCCGGGTTGTCGCCGACCTGCCCGCCGACTGGCCGGTGCGGGTGCTGGCCGGACTGGAGGCGCTGTCCTATCTGCAGCGCGGCGCGGTCACGGTGACTCCGGAGAACCTGGAACTGCGCGGTATGAGCTACCGCAAGGATGCGCTGTCCGAGATCGCCCGTTTCCTGTCCGCCAAGCTGGGCGAGGCAGAGACCTACGGCCTCGACATCAGCTACGAGGAACCGCCCGCACCCGCGGACCAGCCGATTCCACCGGAACTCTGCGAGGCGCAGCTGGCCAGCGCCCAGAGCGAGGCCAAGATCGCCTTTGAGCCCGGCTCTGCCACCATCGCGGCGGAAAGCGCCGGAACCATGGACCGGATCGCCGAAGTTCTGGGCAATTGCGGCCCGGTGCGGCTGGAGATCCAGGGCCACACCGACAGCCAGGGCCGCGAGTCGATGAACCAGAACCTCAGCCAGGCACGGGCGCAATCGGTGCTGAACGAGCTGCGGGCGCGCCGGGTGGTGACTTCCACCTTTGCGGCCAAGGGTTATGGCGAGAGCGAACCGATTGCCGACAACGGCACCGAAGAGGGCCGCGAGGCCAACCGCCGTATCGAGTTCAAGCTGGTCCGCCCGGCAGAGCAGGCGGCGGCAGATGGCCAGGATAGCGGCGAGGCCGCCGATAGCGCAGATGACGCACAGGAGACCACAGAGTAATGAACAGGACCGAGTTCATCATCACCACCGCGATCATCCTGTTTGCGGCCTTTGCCATGGGCTGGTTTGCCAACTGGCTGGTGCACCGTTTCACCCGGGTGCGGCAGAGCGACGTGGCCGACCTCGACCGGATGAGCCAGGAGCTGCATGAGGCGGAGGAAACCCGCGACCAGGCGATCACCTACCTGCAGCAGCGCGAGGCGGAACTGACCAACCAGCTGACCCAGACCGAGGCGGAACTGCGTGCCGCGATGGATGGCCTTCGCGAGGCCCGCCGCGAGGCAGAGGAACTGCGCAGCCAGATCCCGCACTGACTTAGCCGGGGATGCTCCCGCGCCTGCAGGCCGCGCTGATGCGCGCCGCGGGCCGCTTCTTGCCGCCGGCGGGTCAAGGAGGCCGCAGGCCCCGCGAAGCGGCTTTTCCTTGCCGCGCCAGCCTTCAATCAAACTCAAGCTGGGCCTGAATGCGCAGACCTGCCCGTTCAGGCCTCCTCAGCGAAGGGGGAACGCCGCGCAACGCGCGGCGCCGGGCCCGACAGATGGCAATCATCCCGGATGATTGAACAGCTGGCGGGAGCCCCCGCCCCGCCTCCTTGGCTTACCAGCGCTTCAGGGCATCCTCATCGGCGTCCTTGGCGGCCACCCAGTCGGAGGTGCCGCCGGCCAGGATTTCCTTCTTCCAGAACGGCGCGCGGGATTTCAGGTAATCCATCAGGTATTCCGCCGCTTCAAACGCATCCTTGCGGTGGCGCGCCGCGGTGGCGACCATCATGATACGCTCGCCCGGGGCCAGGCGGCCGTGGCGGTGGATCACCAGCGCATCGGCCAGCGACCAGCGGCTCATGGCCTCCTCCGCAATGGCAGTCAGCGCCTTTTCCGTCATGCCCGGGTAATGCTCGATCTCCATCGCCTGAAGCCCGCCCTGGTCGGCATCGCGCACCACACCGGTAAAGGTCACCACGGCGCCTGCATTCGCCACACCGGCGGCAAAGGCATCGCTTTCGGCGCCAAGTTCAAACGGGGCTTCCTGCACGGAAATCCGCATTGCCTCAACCTCCGGTCATCGGCGGGAAAAAGGCGACCTCGCGCACGCCATCAAGCGGCGCGTCGAATTCCGACAACTCCTGGTCCAGTGCTACCCGCAGCGCCGACAGGTCGGCAAAGGCAGCGGCATAGCGCTCCTCGCGGGAGCGGAGTTCTTCGACCAGATCCGCGACCGTAGCGGCAGTGGTCTCCACCCGCTCGCGCGGCAGGCCAATGCGTTCGCGCACCCAGGCGAAATAAAGGACATCCATCAGTGTGCCTCCTTCAGATGCGGCATTGCCTTGCGCAGGTAATCCACCCCGGTGATGGCGGTAAGGGCGGCGGCGATCCACAGCAGCCACAGGCCGATGCGGCCAGTCCAGACCATGCCGGCGAATTTCCAGCGCAGGCCCATTTCATCGGATACCTGCCCCGTCATGATCTGCTCGATCAGCGCCTGGTCCATGCCAAAGGAGGACATCACCAGATAGTGCTCAAAGATCCCCTGCGAGAACAGCGTGGCGATGGCAATCATCTGGGCCGTGGTTTTCCACTTGGCGAGCTTGGTGACCTTCAACGTTCCGGCGGTGTCGCCCAGGTATTCGCGCAAGCCCGATACAAACACCTCGCGGAACAGGATCACCGTGGCGGGCAGCACCAGCCAAGGGGTCCAGTGTTCGGCGGAATAGCCCACCAGGATCATCAGCGCGATCACCACCATCGCCTTGTCGGCAATCGGGTCGAGCATCGCGCCCATCTTGGTTTCCTGCTTCCAGGCGCGGGCCAGGTAGCCGTCGAACCAGTCGGTCACCGCCGCTGTCACAAACAGCAGCAAGGCAAACCAGTCTGCATAAGGCCGGGTGAAGTACAAAAACATCACGGCAAGGCCGGGCGCCGCGATCAGCCGCAGCAGGGTGAGGATATTCGGCAAGGTCCACTTCATGCGGCGCACATTATCCGGCTGTTTCCCAAGTGGAAAGCGGGCTTGAACAAAATTCGGCGATAGCTGGCACTGGCAAACCGCGGCGACCGGCGGCAATCCGGTTCAGCCGCTCTCGTGAGGTGCGCCGTTTGTCCGGTGAACATGCCCATCTGGAAGAGCGCGTCTGCGTTTTTAACCAGAACGGACAGTTACCCCTGCGCATGGAAGTGGTCGTAAATCCGCTCTGCCAGGGCTTCGGAGATCCCGTCCACCGCCTTGAGGTCGGCCAGGTTGGCACGGCTGACGGCTTTGGCGCTGCCGAAATGCGCCAGCAGCGCCCGCTTGCGCGAGGCCCCGACCCCCGGCACCTCGTCCAGCGGGGTGGCGCTGACCGCCTTGGCGCGTTTGGCGCGGTGGGTGCCGATCGCAAAGCGGTGCGCCTCGTCCCGCATCCGCTGGATGAAATAGAGCACCGGATCATTGCGCTGCAGGGCAAAGGCGCTCTCGCCGGGGCGGTAGAATTCTTCCTTGCCGTGATCGCGGTCCACGCCCTTGGCGACGCCGACCATCGGAATGTCCTGCACGCCGTGCTCTTCCATGATCTCCGCCACGGCAGAGACCTGCCCGGCGCCGCCGTCGATCAGCAGCAGATCCGGCCAAAGGCCCTTGGCACGGTCGGGATCTTCCTTCAGCAGGCGCGAGAAGCGGCGGTTCAGAACCTCCTTCATCATGCCGAAGTCATCGCCCGGCACCAGATCGTCACCCCTGATATTGAACTTGCGGTAGGCGTTTTTCAGGAAGCCATCCGGCCCCATCACGATCATGCCGCCAACGGCATTGGTGCCCTGGATATGGGAGTTGTCGTAGACTTCGATCCGTTGCGGCGGGCCGTCCAGGCCGAAAGCCTCGGCCAGACCGCGCAGCAGTTTGGCCTGGGTGGCGCTTTCGGCCATGCGGCGGGCCAGGCTTTCCCGGGCGTTGCGCACCGCAAAGGCCACCAGCTCTGTCTTTTCGCCGCGCTGCGGCACTAGCAGCTCGACCTTGCGGTCTGCTTTCTCGCTCAGCGCAGCCTCCATCAGGTCGGCATTTTCGATACCGTCGGACAGGATCAGCTGCCGCGGCGGTTCCTTGTTGCTGTAAAACTGGCCCAGGAACGCCTCCATGATTTCCGCCGGGCTGTTATCTGCATCCACCCGCGGGTAGAAATCCTGATTGCCCCAGTTCTGGTTGGCGCGGATGAAGAAGACCTGCACGCAGGCCTGGCCGCCATCCATGTGCAGACCGATCACATCCGCCTCTGCCACCCCGCGCGGGTTGATGCCTTGCGAGGTTTGCACCTGGGTCAGCGCCTTGATCCGGTCGCGCAGCGCGGCGGCGCGCTCAAACTCCATCGCCTCTGAGGCGGCCATCATCTGCTCTGCCAGCTCCTCCTGGATCTTGGTGGAGCGGCCGGACAGGAAACGTTCGGCGTCGCGCACACTGGCGGCGTAATCCTCTTCGCTGATCAGCCCGGTGCAAGGCGCGGTGCAGCGTTTGATCTGATACTGCAGGCAAGGGCGTGTGCGGGTCTCGAACATGGAATCCGAGCAGTTGCGCAGCAGGAACGCCTTTTGCAGCTGGTTCAGGGTCCGGTTCACCGCGCCGGCGCTGGCAAAGGGGCCAAAGTAACTGCCCTTCTGCTTGCGGGCGCCGCGGTGCTTCTTGATCTGCGGAAAGGCGTGATCCTTGGCGACCAGAATATTCGGGAAGCTTTTGTCATCGCGCAGCAGCACATTGTACTTGGGCTTCAGCTGCTTGATCAGGTTCTGCTCCAAGAGCAGCGCCTCGGTTTCCGTCCGGGTGGTCAGGAACATCATCGAGGCAGTGAGCGCGATCATCCGCTCGATCCGCGGGCTGTTGCCTGGGCGGGTATAGTTCGACACCCGCGCCTTGAGGTTGCGCGCCTTGCCCACGTAGAGAACCCGGCTGTCCGCATCCAGCATCCGGTAAACGCCAGGCGATGCGTCCAGCGTTTTTACATAATCCTGGATCACCGCATAACCGGTGCGGGCGGGCGAATCCGGGGCTGTTCCGGCGGGCTGTTCAGTCATGCGCCCAGACATATGATTCCCTGTGCCTGGCTGCAACGTTTGCCTGTCCGGATCAAGAGCGGGGAAATCCACGGAAGCTGTGGATAACTACGGAGATATCTTTGGGCTATCCCGCGTTTTCTCTTATTTCCGGGTGGTTTTCGACGGATGCCTAAAATTTAGGCGCTTTGATAAAGTTCTGAATTAACGGAACTTTTTATCGTAACCCTGACAAGGTTTTGAAAAGAAAGGCACTTTTGTAACGCTTCCGTGACGGCAAGTGAACCGGTGCAAAACTTGCAGGGAAAGGGACAGTTTTACCCCTGTTTGCGTCACTCAAGACCGTCGCTGTCAGGGGTCTGCCAGGCAAGGTGCTGACCGCCGTCCACGCAGATCATCTGGCCGGTCACCGCCTTGGCCTGCAGGAGGTAGGACAGCGCCGTCGTGATATCGCCGGCATCCGCGCCGCGCTGCAAGATCGTGGCCTTGCGCTGGCGGGAAAACTGCTCTGCGCTTTGCCGCGGCCCCTGCAGGGTCGGCCCCGGCCCGATGGCGTTGACGCGGATTCGCGGCGCCAGTGCCTGGGCCGCAGTCTGCGTCAGTGTCCACAGCGCCGATTTGGCCAGGGTGTAGCTCATGAACTCCGGTGTCAGCTTGCGCACCCGCTGGTCGATCATGTTGACCGCCAGCCCCCAGGCGCGCGGCTCGCCGCCCGTATCCTGCTCCAGCGGCACCTCCTGCGCGGCCATGGCCTGCAGCAGCACAAAGGGTGCGCGCAGGTTGCTGTTCAGGTGCCGGTCCCAGCTGCGCCGGGTGGCCGAATCCAGCGTGTCATGCTCAAACACCGAGGCGTTGTTGACCAGGCATGCAACCGGGCCGCCAAGCGCCGCAGCCGCGCGGGGCAGCAGCGCTGCGGCCTCCTCTTCGATCAGAAGGTCCGCCTGCAGCGCCACGGCTCGGCGGCCCATTTCGCGGATCTGCGCGGCCGTTCCCTCGGCTTCCTGAGCAGAGGATGCGTAGTGCACAGCAACGTCATAACCTTGCGCCGCCAGCTCCAGCGCCATGGCCCGGCCCAGCCGCCTGCCCGCTCCGGTCACCAATGCCCGCATCTGCGCCTCCCTGCTGCTGCCTGCACTGACAGAGTTAGAACAGGACGAAGAGATAGGCCAGATAGAGAGCGGTCAGGATTACGCCCCAGATGCGGGTGATGTCCTGCTTGAAGAAGACAAACGGGATCAGCAGCAGCGAGGCCGCCAGCATCACCCAGAGGTCGAACTGCAGGAACTCCGGGTCCACACTGATCGGTCCGACAAAGGTGGCGATGCCGATGATGGCCAGAAGGTTGAACATGTTGGAGCCGATCACATTGCCCAGAGCCACATCGGCCTGGCGGCGCAGCGCGGCCATCACGGTCGTCGCCAGCTCAGGCAGCGAGGTGCCGATCGCCACAAGTGTTAGGCCGATCACGGTTTCGCTGACGCCGTAGAGGCGGGCAATGATGGTGGCGTTGTCGACCAGCAGGTCGGCCCCCAGCGGCAGGCCGATCAGGCCCAGCAGCAGGTAGATGCCCACACGCCAATACGGCATGTCCGGATCAGCTTCCTCGATCTCTTCCAAGTCTGCATCCGCGGCACAGCCATTGCCATTGCCGTTGCGGCGATGGTTCCGGGCGTCACGGAAGGCCACCCCCAACACCACAGACAGCGCGGCCAGCAGGATCAGGCCGGACCAGAGCGTGAAGGTGCCTCCGAAGGCCAGGCCAATAAACAACAGCGAGGCGCCCAGCATGAAGACATAGTTCCTGCGGGTGCTGCATTCACTGGTGTGCAGGGCCCGCATCAACGCAGGAATGCCCAGAACCAGGAGGATATTGGCGGTATTGGACCCCACCACGTTACCGAGCGCAATGCCGTCGGCGCCGTCGCGCACGGCGCTGATGGCAATCAGCAGTTCCGGCGCCGAGGTGCCGAAGGCAACGATGGTCAGGCTGACGATCAGTGCAGGCACCCCCAGCCGCAGGCTGAGGTTCACCGCACCCCGCACCAGCGCGTCGCCCGCCAGCAGCAGGATGACCAGACCAAGCGCCGAATACAGCCATGGCATCATTTGCCACGATCCCCCTTCTTACAGGCGCACGGCCCTTTGCCGATCTTGAAGCGGCCGCAGGACGGGCAGCGCCTGGAATTGATTTGCTTCTGGCCGGGAAACCGCAGCTTGCCGAACATCGCAAGCACGGCCATCACCACCAGAAAGATTGCAACGATCTTGAACAGCACGTCAGAGACCGAAACGCGCGTATTCGGCGCGCTCCTCGATCCCGGCCAGCGCATCCTGCGCGACCTGCATGCCAAAGCGGCTCAGCAACGGTTTCTTGAGACCATAGCGGCGGAAGCGGACCTTCTCGCCGTAACGTTCCTGCATCTTGGGCTTCAGATGGCCTATACCGTCGATCAGGCCCAGTTCTTCTGCCCTGCGCGCCAGCCAGATTTCGCCGGTGAACAGGTTTTCATCACCGTGCAGCTTGGAGCCGCGGCGTTCCGTGACGTGGTCGATGAAGTTGGCATGGATATCGTTCAGGATGACCTTGAGGCGCTTCACGTCCTCCGGGTTTTCCGGGCGGAACGGATCCAGCATGGATTTGCTGTCGCCAGCGGTATAGACGCGCCGCTCCACCCCCTGGCGGGCCAGCAGCACGTGGGCCCCAAAACCCGCCGAAATAACTCCGACCGAGCCCAGCACAGAACTGGCGTCAGCCCAGATCTCATCCGCGGCTGCAGCCAGCCAGTAGCCGCCCGATGCCGCGACGTCCTCGACAAAGGCATAGACCGGGATGTCCATCTCCTCGGCCAGGTGGCGGATGCGGGCACCGATCAGCGAGCTTTGCACCGGCGACCCGCCGGGCGAATTGATCTCCAGCGCCACGGCAGCGGGTTTCCCCTTGCGGAACGCGCGCTCCAGCACCGGTGCCACCGCGTTGTCGCTCAAGGAGCCGCGGCCGGGCATGCCGATGGCCCCGTTGAGGCGCACCACCGCCACCAGCGGCTGTCTTTTCAGGAAAGGCAGGTGAAATCTCATGGCGCCGATGTAGAGGGCCGCCCCGGGTGAAACAAGGTGCGCCGCCTGGGGAATTGATCTGAAATGCAAAAACCGCACAGCCACGGGCATAAATGCAACGCTGGTTTGCACCTGGCAAATACCCCCTGACTCGCCCCGGCCGGAAAGGCAGCGGCCTGGTATTTCCGGCAGCCCTTCGAGCCTGGTGCCACTAAAATGCGCAAAGGCCCGGCGCGAGCAGCGTGCCGGGCCCAATCGGGAAGGTGCCCCGCGGGCACCGCAGCGAGCGGGAGCACCGCCGCCGTTTTTCCAGCGCCCGGATCAGGCCCGGATGCGCCAGCCGGTTTTGAAGATCCACCAGATCACGCCCATGCAGGCCAAGGTAAAGCCGCCAATGGCGCAAAGGCTCAGCAGCACCGGCACATCCGCCTGGCCGAAGAAGGCCCAGCGGAAGCCGGAGACCAGATAGACTACCGGGTTGAACAGGGTGATCGCCTGCCAGACCGGCGGCAGCATCGAGATCGAGTAGAAGGACCCGCCCAGGAACACCAGCGGCGTCACCACCAGCAATGGCACCAGCTGCAGCTGTTCGAAATTCCCGGCCCAGATGCCGATGATGAACCCCATCAAGGAAAAGCTGAGGCATGTCAGCACCAGAAACGCCACCATCGCCAGCGGGTGCTGGACCGAAAGGTCCACAAACAGCGAGGCGGTGCACAGGATCACGGTGCCGATGAACAGCGATTTGGTCGCCGCCGCGCCGACAAACCCCGCGACCACTTCCAGAAAGTTGATCGGCGCCGACAGGATTTCGTAGATATTGCCGATGAATTTAGGAAAGTAGATCCCGAACGACGCGTTGGAGATGCTTTGGGTGATCACCGACAGCATCACCAGCCCCGGCACGATAAACGCGCCGTATTCGACCCCGTCAACTTCCTGGATGCGGCTGCCGATGGCGCTTCCGAACACCACGAAGTAAAGCGACGTGGACAAGACAGGCGAGATGAAGCTTTGCAGGAAGGTGCGCCAGAACCGCGCCATTTCCGCCTTGTAGATGGTGGCAACTGCGGTCCAGTTCATGCTGCGTCTCCTGCGGCTGCGCCTTTCGAGGCCGGCCCGCCGGACACCAGGCCGACAAAGATATCCTCCAGGCTGGATTCCCGCGTCTGCACATCCGCCAGCACCAGTCCGGCCTGGGCCACATCATTCAGCAAGGTGGTGATACCGGTCCGCTCAGCCCGTGCGTCATAAGTGTAAAGCAGCGCCCCGCCGCCATTGACCAGTTGCAGATTGTGCTGCGACAGCGAGGCAGGGATCACCCCGACCGGCGCGGTCAGCTGCACTTCCAGCTGCTTCTGCCCCATCCGCGCCATCAGCTGCTCCTTCTCCTCGACCAGCAACAGCTCCCCGCCGGTGATCACGCCGACGCGGTCGGCAATTGCCTCCGCCTCTTCGATATAATGCGTTGTCAGGATGATGGTGACACCGCCCGCCTTCAGCTCGCGGACAATCTCCCACATGTCCTTGCGCAGTTCGACGTCCACGCCGGCGGTCGGCTCGTCCAGAAACAGGATGCGCGGCTCATGCGCCAGCGCCTTGGCGATCAGCACCCGCCGCTTCATGCCACCGGACAGATCCATGATCCGGCTGTCGCGTTTCTCCCACAGCGACAGCTTGCGCAGCACCTCCTCCACCAGTGCCGGGTCGGCGGGCTTGCCGAACAGGCCGCGGGAGAATGTGACCGTATCCAGCACCTTGGTGAAGGGCTCCAGCGTGATTTCCTGCGGCACCAGTCCAATCAGGGCGCGCGCATTCCGGAAATGCGAGACATTGTCGAAGCCGCCCACGGCAACAGAGCCGGAAGTCGCAGTGGTGATGCCGCAAACCGTTGAGATCAAAGTGGTCTTCCCGGCACCATTGGGGCCAAGCAGGGCGAGGATTTCGCCTTCCTCAATGTCCAGCGACACGCCCTTCAGCGCGGTGAAGCCGCCGCTGTAGACCTTGCGCAGATCGCGTATGGATAGGATGGCCGCCATTTTGCCTCCGGAAGATGCTCAAATCTCCGGCCACCCTAGCGGCGGCATGCCGCATCTGCCAGCCCCCGCGCCGCAGAATGACATGTGCGCTTGCGCAGACGCAGGGCCTGCTCAGCCGCGGCCGGTCACCTTGCTGAACCAGCCTTTTTTCTCGTCATTGCCCTCACCCTCCGGCGCATCACCGTCGCCGCCGGGATCCTGCGGCCCCAGATGCGCCTGCAGATTGGCAAAGAACTGGTCCGCCATCTTCTTGGCGAAGCCATCAATGATCCGGCTGCCAAGCTGCGCCAGCTTGCCGCCGACCTTGGCCTCCACATCATAGGACAGCAGCGTGCCCCCCTCCGAAGGCGCCAGCGTCACGACAGCGCCGCCCTTGGCAAAGCCGGCCGCGCCGCCCTTGCCCTCGCCGGAAATGGTCAGCTTTTCGTTTTCGACCATGTCCGACAGCGCAACCTGCCCCTTGAAGGTGGCTTTGACCGGGCCGACCTTCTGAGTGACCGTGGCCTCGAAACCGTCCTCCGGCGTGCCGGTCACCTCCTGCGCGCCGGGCACGCAGGCCTTCAGCACCTCCGGAGACAGCAGCGCCGCATAGACAGTTGCCGGATCGGCGGCGATCTCTTTCTGGTCACTCATCTGCATGTGCTGGGCCTCCCTGACGCTCTGTTGCGGCTCCTATCAGACCTAGCCGCCCTGTCCCGCCCTGCCAAGCCCGCGGCTGCTTGCCTGGCCGTCTTTGGCAATCCGCCGGACAAATTTATCTTGACGTCAAGATTTAATACCATATATCTCGACACCAAGACAAATAGGAGGAAGTCATGAAAATCATTCTTTTTGGCGCTACCGGCGACGTTGGCGGCGCAGCATTAAAGGCTGCTGTTTCCCGTGGCCATCACGTCACCGCCGTTGCACGCAAGCCGCAGGCCCTTGGTGCCATCAGCGCAAATGTCACGCCACGGCCGCTGGATCTGCTGCGACAGCCAGACGCCGCGGCGGATGCGGCCAGGGGGCACGATCTGGTGATCAGCGCCCTGCGCCCGCCGGCCGGCCGCGAGGAGGACCTGGTGCCGCTGACCCGCACTGCGCTGTCGGCTGCGCGGCAGGCGGGCATTCCCGTGCTGGTGACCGGCGGCGCCGCAACGCTGAAACTGGCAGGCGGCAGCGGCCACACGGTGCTGAGCGCACCAGGCTTCCTGCCCGACAGCGTCCGCCCGATTGCCGAGGCCTGTGCGGCACAGGACGCGCTGCTGGAGGCGGAGACTGAGGCGCAATGGACCTGCCTGCGCCCGCCCGCAATGCTGTCAGAGGGGCCGCTGACCGGCAGCTACCGCTTTGGCACCGACACGCTGGTCATTGATACTGAAGGCAACTCTCAGATTTCCTTCGCAGATTTTGGCGCAGCATTGCTGGACCTGGCTGAATCCCCGCGCGGCAGCCAGAAGCTGACCGTCGCCTGGGGCGCTCCCGCCCCTGCCCTGGCGGCCGGCTGACGCCGGATCTGGGGCCGCGTTGGGCCTGGCAGCGCGCAATGCGCGCTGCAGCGGCTTCGCTTCAGGCTCGCGTTCAAGCACACAATGGCCCGGGGGTGTTCTGCGGGACTGCGCCGCGCCCCGGCGCGGCGCCGGGCCCAAGGCTTTGCCGGGCATCTGCGATGCCTGGAAAAGGCGCGGGAGCCGCTGGCTTGCCGGAGAACCGGGTCAGCCGCAGAACAACTCCTTAGTAGGGCAGCCCCACATAATTCTCCGCCAGCGAGACCTGCGCCGCATCTGAGGAAAACAAGTAGTCCAGTTCAGCCCTTTGCAGCCGCAGGTCTGTTTCCGATCCCTCCGGCGCCCGGTGCAGAAGGTTTGTCATCCACCAGCTGAACCGCTCCGCCTTCCAGACCCGCGCCAGCGCCTTTTCCGAATAGGCATCCAGCCCCGCACTGTCCCCTTTCAGGTAGTGGTCCAGAAAGCCATGGTAGAGATAGTGGATGTCTGACGCCGCCAGGTTCAGCCCCTTGGCACCGGTGGGCGGCACGATATGGGCAGCGTCGCCTGCCAGGAACAGATTGCCATAGCGCATCGGCTCGGCCACGAAGCTGCGCAGCGGCGCGATGGACTTTTCGATCGACGGGCCGGTTTGCAAGCCTGCAGCCACATCCTGCGGAAGCCGCCGTTTCAGCTCCTCCCAGAACGCCGCATCGCTCCAATCCTCCACGCGGTCGGTCAGCGGCACCTGGATGTAGTAGCGGCTGAGCATCCGGCTGCGCAGCGAGCACAGGGCAAAGCCGCGCTCATGCCGGGCATAGATAAGCTCTTCCGCCACCGGCGGCGTCTCTGACAGAACGCCAAGCCAGCCAAAGGGATAGACCTTCTCATATTCCTTCAGCACATCAGAGGGAATGGACTTGCGGCTGACCCCGTGGAACCCGTCGGCGCCCACAATGAAATCGCACTCGGCCCGCTGGGCCTCTCCGGCCTGCTCCCAAGTGACGAAGGGGCGCGCTTCGGTCAGCGCCTGCGGCTGCACATTCTGCGCCTCGTGAATGACCGCCCCGCCCATCGCATCCCGCGCTTCGTAGAGATCACGGGTCACCTCGGTCTGGCCGTAGACCATCACCGTCTCGCCGCTGGTGCGGCCTGCCAGGTCGATCCGGTCCAGCCGACCCTGATGGGCGATGTGAAACCCCTCGTGGATCTCGCCCTCGCGGTCCATACGTGCGCCGCAGCCCGCCTCGCGCATCAGGTTGACGAAACCATGCTCCAGCACACCTGCCCGGATGCGGCCCAGCACATGCTCCCGGGCATGCTTCTCCAGCACGATCGAGCCGATCCCCTTGCGGTGCAAAAGCTGCGACAGCAGCAGCCCCGAAGGCCCGCCGCCGATGATGACAACCTGCGTCTGATGCGTAGACATGCGCGTTCCCCTGATCGTTTGCTGTATTCGTGCACTGGAGATTATGCGCTGGCCGCCTGTTTTTGCGAATGGACCAAGCGCGCTAAAACTTGTATTTTTCGCACATGCAACGCTCAGCCCGCATCGACAGCTACAACCTGTTCGGCGAAACAGCCGAACTGGCCGATGTGCTGCATGTGGAGACGATCCGCGCCCGTTCAGAGCTGCACGACTGGGAATTGCGGCCGCACCGGCACACGCGGCTGCATCAGCTGCTGATCCTGACGGGGGGCGAAGGTGCTGCAGATATTGACGGAATCAGCCATGCGCTTGCGCCGCCCTGCCTGATTAATGTTCCCCGCGGCGTGGTGCATGGGTTCCGTTTCGGCAAAGGCACAACCGGCTGGGTCATTACTCTTGCCTCCGACTTCCTCGACCAGAACCTGGTCCCGGGAGAAGGGGTGCGCGCGATGCTGGATCTGCCCGCCGTTCTGCAGCTGCCCGAAGGCCTTCGGGATCTGGCAGAACAGCTTTTCAGCGAATACGGCCGCCGGGATTTTGGCCGCGCGCAGATGCTGCGCGGACTGGCGCTTTCCATGACTTCGGCCGCCGCGCGCGCCATTGCCGCCGATCAGGACGCCGCTTCGCAATCCTCTGCCAGCCCGCTGTTCGCCCGCTTCGAGGCGCTGGTCGAGCGCGACTTCCGCCTGCGCCGCCCGCTGGCGGAATACGCGGATGAGCTGGCAGTATCGCCGACTCATTTGAACCGGGTCGCTCAGCAGGCGACCGGGCAGGCTGCCTCGGCGCTGGTCAATGCCCGCGTCCTGCGCGAGGCGCGCCGGCTGCTGATCTACACCAACCTGACTGCGGCGCAGATCGCCTATGAGCTGGGGTTCAATGATCCGGCCCATTTCAGCCGGGTCTTTGCCAAGGGAACCGGAATGCCGCCACGGAAATTCCGCCAGCAGCTTGCCGGAACCGCCTGAGCCGCCGCAGACTGTGCCGAACCGGACACCGCATAGAGGAGTGCCAAATGCTGCAGGGGATCCGCATTCTGGAAGTCGAAGGCCTGGGCCCCGGCCCCTTTGCCGGGATGACGCTGGCTGACCTTGGGGCGGAGGTGATCTGCGTGCACCGGCCGTACACCGGGCGTACACCGGGGATGCCGGAAAACTCGCTTCTGGACCGCGGCAAGCGGTCGATCACCCTGGACCTCAAGGACCCCGCCGGTGCAGACACTTTCCTGAAACTTGCCGAAACCGCACATGGGCTGATCGAGGGTTTCCGCCCCGGTGTGATGGAACGGCTGGGGCTGGGGCCGGCAGACTGCCATGCGGTGAACCCAGGCCTGGTCTATGGCCGGATGACCGGTTGGGGACAGGACAGCCCGCTGGCCCATGCGGCGGGGCATGACCTCAATTACATCTCGCTGTCGGGAGCGTTGTGGTACGCCTCGAACCCCGGCGATGCACCGCTGACACCTGCCACGCTGGTGGGCGATATCGGCGGCGGAGCGATGTATCTGGTGGCCGGGATGCTGGCGGGCATCCTGAAGGCCGGGGCCACCGGCGAGGGCTGCGTGGTGGATGCCGCGATCTATGACGGGTCGGCCCACATGATGAACCTCTTGATGAGCATCCGCCAGGCGGGAAACTTTGGCGTCACACGTGGAGCAAACCTGCTTGACGGGCCGCATTGGTGCCGCACCTATGCCTGCGCAGACGGCGGCTATGTCTCGGTCCAATGCCTGGAGCCGAAATTCTATGCGCAGTTTCTGGAGAAGCTGGGTCTGGTGGAGGATCCTGAGTTTCAGCGGCAGTTCGACAAAGCACTTTGGCCTGCCCTGACCGGCCGCCTTGCCGGGATCTTTGCCAGCCAGCCACGCGATCATTGGGCGGCGCTGTTCGAGGGATCAGATGCCTGTGTAGCCCCGGTGCTGAACCCGGAGGAGGCAATGGCGCATCCGATGAATGCGCGCGGCGCCTGGGTGGAGACGGAGGGCGCGCTGCAGGCCGCCCCGGCCCCGCGGTTTTCAGGCCAGCCGGAATGGACGCCGCCGGAGATCCCCCGGCGCGGCCAGCACACGGAGGAAATCCTGGCAGAACTGGCCCAGAAGTAGGGTCAGTCTTCTTTCTTGGCCTTTTCAGCCGCGGCTTTCATCCGCTTGAGCAGTTCGGTCTTGTCCGACTGCTTGCCAAAAGGGTTCTTCTTGGTGCCCTTGGCATTATGTTCCGAATGACGGGGCTTGTTGCTGCCCATGCGGGCGCCGCCCATTCTGCTGTAGTCCATCGTGAGACCTCTGGATGTATCCGAAGATGCGGCTATTGCCGCATCTTCATGGATAACACAAGATCAGCCGTTTCGAACGGTGTCGATCATCAGCTGCACATTGTCCGGGTTGGCATCCGGCGTGATGCCGTGGCCGAGGTTGAAGATATGCGGGCCGTTTCTGAACGCCTCGACGATGCGGCGGGTTTCGTCCACCAGCTCCTGCCCGCCGGTCACCATGTGGCGGGAGGCCAGGTTGCCCTGCACGCAGCCGTCCACCTGCACATTGGCAGCTGCCCAGACCGGGTCAACGGAGTTGTCCAGCGCCACGCAGTCCACGCCGGTCGCCTTGGCAAAGCCCACGTATTTCTCGCCCGCCTCGCGCGGGAAGCCGATGACGGGGATGCCCGGATGGCGTTCTTTCAGCGCCGCGGTGATCTGGCGGCAGGGTTCCAGCGCGTATTTCTGGAACGCTTCGCCCTTCAGCGAGCCGGCCCAGCTGTCAAAGATCTTCACCACTTCGGCGCCAGCCTCGATCTGCTTGGACAGATAATCGATTGTCGCTTCGGTGATCCGCGCCAGCAGCGCCTCGAACAGGGCCGTGTTTTCTTCGCGCAAGCGGTGGGCCGGCCCCTGATCCGGGGTGCCGCGGCCCGCGATCATATAGGTTGCGACGGTCCAGGGCGCGCCGGCGAAACCGATCAGCGTGGTCTCGGACGGCAGCTCACTCGACAGGATCCGGACCGTTTCATAGATCGGATTCAGTGTATCGTGGATGTCGCTCGCCGGGCCCAGCTTGGCAAAATCCGCCTCAGTTGTGATGGTCGACAGCCGCGGGCCTTCGCCGGTCACAAACCACAGGTCGGCACCCAGCGCCTGCGGCACCAGCAGGATGTCGGCAAACAGGATCGCGGCATCAAAACCGTAGCGGCGGATCGGCTGCAGCGTCACCTCGGCGGCCAGGTCGGAGTTGTAGCACAGCGACAGGAAATCCCCGGCCTCGGCCCGCGTTGCACGGTATTCCGGCAGGTAACGGCCCGCCTGGCGCATCATCCAGATCGGCGGCACATCCTGTTTCTCACCCGCCAATGCGCGCAGCAGCTTCTTTTGTACGGCCATGGTCATCCTCGCTATCATTCGCCCCTTGAGGTCACGCCTGAAGGGCGGAATGTCAAGAGCAGGAGCGATCTGCCGCGCCCAAGCCCGCTGCGCTTTGTTCTATGTCAAAGCCCCAGCGCATTGCTTGTGGGACATGCACAAAAACCGGTTTCCACCGGGACGCAAACTGATTTATGGCTTTCTCCATGACACTGACCCTGCCCTCCCCCGCTTCGCCCCTGAAAATCGGCACCCGCGGATCGCCGCTGGCGCTGGCACAGGCATATGAGACCCGTGCGCGCCTCGCCGCAGCCTTTGGCCTGCCGCAAGAGGCGTTCGAGATCGTGGTGATCAAGACCACCGGCGACAACCAGGCCCTGATCGCGGCGGACAAGCCGCTGAAGGAACTGGGCGGCAAGGGGCTGTTCACCAAGGAAATCGAAGAGGACCTGCTGTCGGGCGCCATCGACATCGCCGTGCATTCGATGAAGGACATGCCGGTTGCGCAGCCCGCGGGGCTGCTGCTCGATACCTATCTGCCGCGCGAGGATGTGCGCGACGCCTTCATCTCTCCATCGCTGAAATCGCTGCACGATCTGACCGAGGGCGCGGTGGTCGGCACCTCGTCGCTGCGCCGCCGGGCGCAGCTCTTGAACCGCCGCCCCGATCTGAATGTGGTGGAATTCCGCGGCAACGTGCAGACCCGGCTGCGCAAACTGTCCGAGGGCGTGGCGGAATGCACCTTCCTGGCGATGGCCGGCCTGAACCGGCTGGCGATGGACGATGTGCCCGCAACTGCGATCGGGACCAGCGACATGCTGCCCGCGGTGGCGCAAGGCGCGATCGGTATCGAACGGCGCGCGGATGACAGCCGCGCCGCGGAAATGCTGGCGGCGATCCATGACCGCGAGACCGGCCAGCGGCTGGCAGCGGAACGGGCGTTCCTCGCCGCGCTCGATGGCTCCTGCGAGACGCCTATTGCCGGACTTGCGGAATTGGACGGCACCACCCTGCGGCTGCGCGGCGAGGTGCTGCGCCCGGATGGCTCAGAGTCGATCAGCGATGACCAGAGCTGCGCAGTTGAAGACGGCGCCGAACTCGGCCGCGAGATGGCGGCCAAGCTCCTGGAGAAGGCTGGTAAGGGCTTCTTTGATTGGAGAGCCTGAGCGAGGCTCCGCTTCGCGCTCCGGGATACCTGGGGCCAGATGAATGGAGGACCCGCTCTTCATCTGGCTGAAAATATCCTGGGGGTGAGCGCCAAAGGGCGCGAGGGGGCAAAGCCCCCTGCCTGCGCTAGATCTGCCCGGACCACCTCAGCCAGCTCTCCGGGCTGCCGCGGAAGGTGTTGAGGTCCACGTCGCCAGCCACCCCCGGCACCTGGCCGGTGCCGGAATACTGCCAGAAGCTCCAGCTTCGGCCCGGATAGACCTTCTGCGGGTGGCCCGCGACGGAGCGCAGCCAGAACTCGGTGCCGCTGAGCCGCCCGATACCGGTGTCGCGGTAGAAATCCACTGTCGTGTAGACCACCGGGCGCTTGCCGTAGTGGCGTTCCAGGATGTTGAGGAACTTGCGCGCCTCGGCCCGCACCGTTGCGCCGTCAGGCCGCGTGCGGCAGGTGCGGGAGCGGTGGTTCCATTCCATATCGAGCACCGGCGGCAGCGCGCTGGGGTCTTTCGGCACATGACGGATGAACCAGCGCGCCTGTTCTGCAGCAGGGCGGCAGAAGTAGTAATAGTGGTAGGCGCCGTGCTTCAGCCCCGCCGCGCGGGCGCCGCGCCAGTTGTCGCGGAATTTGGCGTCGGTATGGTCGCCGCCTTCGGTCGCCTTGATATAGGCGAATGACACACCGGAGCGGCGCACCTTGTGCCAGTCGATCTCGCCCTGGTAGCGCGAGACGTCGATGCCGTGGACCGGGTAGGACCAGGGCTTGCGCCCCTCCCAGTCATGCGGGTCGCGGTCGCCGAAGCGGGGATAGGTGGAGAGCCCGGCCTGCCGCGCATTGGCGGGCTCTGTGCGGGTCACTCCCGGCGCGCTGACGGCCCTTTCAGGCGGCCTGCCGCATCCTGCTGCCAATGCCAGTGCCAATGCCCCAAGAACCAGTCTGCGCATGTGATGTGCTCCCTGCCTTGCTTCGTGAAAACTGCTCTTTTCTTTGCCTGTTCACATTCACTTTAGCGCAGGCTGGCCCAAAGTCGCGGCCGCCGCAAAGAAATCAGCATAAATCCGCCGCAAGAAAAAACGCGCCGCTGCGGGGCGGCGCGTTTGCAATGCTAGGGCTTTGGCGGGTTCAGACCCATTTGGCGAGCGGCGGCAGGCTCATCAGCACGGCGTTGGCATCGTGGCCGGTTTCCAGCCCGAACTTGGTGCCGCGGTCGTAGACCAGGTTGTATTCCGCATAGAGGCCGCGGTGGATCAGCTGGACGTCCTTGTCGGCCTCGGAGTATTCCTGCACCCGGCGCTTTTCGACCAGCGGCACAAAGGCCGGCAGGAAGGCACGGCCGATGTCCTGGGTCAGGGCAAAATCCGCGGCCCAGTCGCCGGAGTTCTGGTCATCCATGAAGATGCCGCCCACCCCGCGGGCGCGCTTGCGGTGGGGAATGTAGAAATACTCGTCCGCCCATTCCTTGAGCCGCGGGTACTGGTCTTCCCCGTGCGGGTCCAGGTGCTGTTTCTGCTGCCCGTGGAAATGCGCGGTATCCTCTGCGTATTCGATGCAAGGATTGAGATCCGAGCCGCCGCCGAACCACCAGGCGCGCGGGGTCCAGAACATCCGGGTATTCATGTGCACGGCGGGCACATGCGGGTTACGCATATGGGCAACCAGCGAAATGCCGGAGGCCCAGAACCTAGGGTCGTCCTTCATGCCCGGAATGCCCTTGCGCGCCGCCATCGCGGCCTGCGCGCGTTCGCCCAGGGTGCCGTAGACCTCGGAAATGTTGACGCCGACCTTCTCGAAAACCCGGCCGCCGCGCATCACGCTCATCAGCCCGCCGCCCGCGTCGGAGCCGTCCTCCGAGGTGCGTTTGGTTTCAGTCACTTCGAACCGGCCCGGGTCCATGTCCGCAAACGGGCCTTCGCTGTGGCTCTCCTCCAGCGCCTCAAAGGCCGCAACGATCTGGTCGCGCAATTCCCGGAACCAGGCAGCCGCCCGGGCCTTTTCTTCTTTCATTTCAGCAGTCACAGGTCTTTCCAATCAGTGCATCGGCGCGGACACCGGGTCCAGCAGGGTGCGGCCGCCGTCCAGCGTCACCACCTGCCCGGTCATGAAACCGGCGGCGTCGGAGGCCAGGTATTGTGCGGTTTCGGTCAGTTCGGTGGGCGAGGCCACCCGGCCCAGCGGGGTGTGCGCCTCGATATCATGGCGGAAGCTGCGGTTTTCCTTGAGCGTCGCCTGCATGGAGGCGCTCATCACCGAGCCGAAAGCGATGGAGTTCACCCGGATCCGGTGCGGCGCCAGCGCCACCGCGAGCGAGCGGGTGGCCTGATCCAATGCGGCGGAGGCCACGGAATAGGCCATCAGGTCCGGATGGGTGCGGCGGGCCGCAATCGAAGAAAGATTGATGATGCTGCCAAGGGGGCCGTCGTCCTCGCGCTCCTCGCCCTGCTTGATCATCCGCTTGGCAACCTGCTGGGACAGGCGCACTGTCGGCAGCAGGCTTTGGTTCAAGAGCTGGTCCAGCGTCTCGTCCTGCGGATCCAGCGCATTGGTGGCCACCACCTGCCGGGCGCCGTTGACCAGGATGTCGATGTCATCAAAAGCGTCGATGGTGGCTGACAGCAGGTTGGCAATGGTGAGCCGCTCGCGCAGGTCGCCGGCGAAATAGCGGATATTGCCGTCGTCGGCCTGTTCCCCCAGTTCATCGACCAGCTGCGCCTCGAACTGATCCGCGAACATTACATTGGCGCCGGCATCGGCGAACTGCTTGCCGATCGCCAGGCCGATGCCACTGGCGGCGCCGGTCACGATGGCGGTCTTTCCGGAGATGGAAAAGGACATGAAAGGGTACTCCCCTAAGGCAATCTGGACCGCACGTTAGACCGCGTCGGCCGGTTTGGAAACCGCCATTGCGCCCTGCGCGCGGTTACTTGCGCCCGCGTTTCGGCTTGGCCGCGTGCAGGATCTTGAAGCGGTTGTCGCCGCCCTCTTCGCGCACCTGGGCAAAGCGTTCCGCCAGCGCGGTCTCATAGGGCAGATGCCGGTTGGCCACCATCCACAGGCTGCCGTTGGCCGCCAGCATGGACGCCGCCGCGGCGATAAAGGCCTGCCCCAGCGACGGTTCCGCTGTGCGGCCGGTGTGGAACGGCGGGTTCATTACCACGGTGCTGACCGGGCCCGGCGCCTTCCAGCTGCGGGCATCAGCCCAGTGAAACTGCGACCGCGGGTCCGCTGCATTCAGACGGGCGCAGGCCAGCGCGGCATGATCCGCCTCAACCAAATGCAGTTCCTCGACGCCCTCGCGCTTCAGCACCTGGGCCGAGAGATAGCCCCAGCCGCCGCCCAGGTCGGCCACGCAGCGGCCCAGTTTCTGCGGCAGCGCCGCGGCCAGCATGCGGGAAGCGGGGTCGATGCCATCGGCCGAGAACACCCCGGGTGCGGTGATGAAGCCTTCGACCTGCTGCGGCCCTTCGGGCAGCCAATCGGACAGATCGGTGCCGCCCTCGATCCAGAAAATCTTGCCATGCGCCTTGGAGACCGGGGCAGAAGGCTCGCAGCGCTTGCGCAGGTCCTTCAGAACCGAATCAATGCCTTCGGTTTTGGCGCCGTCGATCAGCACCTGCCCCGAGGTGGCAGCAGCGGCCTGCGCCACCAGCATCCGGGCCAGCGCCTTGGCCCGCGGCAGAAAGACGACGGCGGCAGCGTACTCCGCCCCTGCCTCCGGCGACGGGGTGCAGGCATAGCCTTGCGCGGCGAAGTGGTCGTGGTCGGGGCGGAACGGCTGGATGATCAGCAGCTGCTCCTTGGGCAGCGCCGACAGGTCATGCTCGCTGCGCGGATGGAACACGGCGATGCGGCCCTCCGACGGAACAGCAAAGCCGCCCGATTGGGCGGCCAGGGACAGGCGTACGGACATCTAAGAGCCTCTTCAGTCTTCTTTTTCCATGGTGCACTGCAGCGGGTGCTGGTGGCGGCGGGCGAAATCCATCACCTGGCCGACCTTGGTTTCAGCCACCTCATGACTGAACACGCCGACCACGGCAACGCCCTTCTTGTGCACCGTCAGCATGATCTCAAACGCCTGTGCATGGGTCATGCCGAAGAACCGCTCCAGCACCATTACCACGAATTCCATCGGGGTGTAGTCGTCATTCAGCAGCAGCACCTTGTAGCGCGGCGGGCGCTTGGTCTTCGGCCGCGTCTTGGTCAGGACGCCGGATTCCGTGTCGTCGTCTGAATGATCGGTCATCATTATGGGCTGCAGCGGCATAAGCAATTTGATCCAGTGGTGCATGGAATTTCCTGTGAGGCTTATATAGCCTCTATGGTGTTCAGGAAAAGAGACTGAGACACGCAGATTGATACGTAATTTGACAACAATCGGCTTTGATGCCGATGATACCCTCTGGCACAACGAACGGTTCTTCCGCGTCACGCAGGAACGGTTTGCCGAATTGCTGCAGGATCACACGCCTGCGGATGTCGGCCCCGAACAGCTGGAGCGGCAGCTGCTGGACGCCGAAAAGCGCAATCTGGGGCGCTACGGCTACGGGGTGAAGGGCTTTACCCTGTCGATGATCGAAACCGCGATCGAGGTCACGGGCGAGCGCGTGCCTGCTGCCGTGGTCAAGGAGCTGATCACGGCCGGCCAGATGATGCTGTCCTACCCGATCGAACTGCTGCCGCATGCGCGGGAGGCGGTGGAGGCGGTTGCCGACCGATACAAGGTGGTTCTGATCACCAAGGGCGATCTGCTGGACCAGGAGCGCAAGCTGGCGCAGTCGGGCCTTGGCGAACTGTTTGACGGCGTCGAAGTGGTCTCGGAAAAGACACCGGAGGTCTACCACGACATCTTTGCCCGCCACGGCGACGGCGCCAGCCGCGCCATGATGGTGGGCAATTCCATGCGGTCGGATGTGGTGCCGGTGATCGAGGCCGGCGGCTGGGGCACCTATGTGCCGCACGGGCTGGTCTGGGAGGTGGAACACGCCGAGGCGCCGGAGCACAGCCCGCGCTACACCGAGATCCCGGATCTGAGCGGGCTGGCAGCGCTGGTGGACAGCCTGGAGTAAGCGCGCTGGACGGGCCGGGCCCGTGCCGCTATCCCTTTGACAAATTTCAAGGGAGCCCCGGAGACATGCCGCACGCCGAACTGAAATACTCCAGTGATCTGGATCTCGACGCCGAGGCCATCCTCGCTGAGATCGAAACGGTGATACTGGAGCACGATGGCGGCGCCGGCGCCTGCAAGGGACGGGCCTATCCCGCGGACCGTTTCCACCGCACCCATATCACAATCAGTGTTGCCCTGCTGAGCAAGCCGCACCGGGACGAGGCGTTTTCCAAGGCGCTGCTGGAAGATCTCGAATCCCGGATCAAGGCACGGCTGCACCAGCCCTGCGAATTCTCGCTTGGGCTCAATTATTCCACGCCGTTTTACGTGACCAATTTCCACGCGGTTTAACGGCGAAACAGCCCCTGCGCCGTTTGCAGGCCGGAAATTCCGCTGCCGATCAGCCGCGGTGTGCAACTTTTTTCAGTAACCTTCTGTTAGCACTTACCGCATCTAGAGAGGTTGCCACGCTCACCCACAAAATGCCGGCAGACAGACGCGCATCGGGCTGTCTGCCCTATCCTGCCCCTGTTTATTCCTTGGCAACCCTGTGTTAGGCTTTTCGTAACAGGCAAAAACGTCAGCCGGAAAACCGGCGGCACGAGGCAAACATGGCAGTGATCACGCAGGTCAATCCGGCGTCCAGCCGGTATCCCCGTACCCGGCTCCTATGGGCAGCCGCGGCTCTATTTCTTGCAACGATGGTGATGGCGCTGCAGCCGCAGCGGGCCGCAGCGGCCCCGTACGCGGCCATGGTGATCGATGCACGCACCGGTGAAGTGCTGCATTCACGCAATGCCGACACCCGGCTGCATCCTGCCTCGCTGACTAAGATGATGACGCTCTACATCGCTTTTGAAGCGGTCCGGAACGGCGAGATCACGCTGGATACCAAGGTCAGGATCAGCCGCAACGCCGCTGCCGAGCCGCCGTCGAAACTGGGGCTCAAGTCAGGTCAGAAGATCGCCTTCCGCTACTTGATCCGCGCCGCCGCAGTGAAGTCCGCCAATGACGCCGCCACGGCCATCGGCGAGACCCTGTCGGGGTCCGAGGCCGCATTTGCCCGCCGCATGAACCGTACCGCCAAGGCGCTGGGGATGAGCCGCACGACGTTCAAGAACGCGCACGGCCTGACTGCCAGCGGGCATCTGTCGACCGCCAGCGACATGACCACGCTGGGGCGGCATCTGCTGTATGACTACCCGGAGTATTACAACCTGTTCTCGCGCCGCTCGACCAATGCCGGCGTGCGTGAAGTTCCCAATACCAACCGCCGCCTGCTGGCCGCCTACCGCGGCGCCGACGGCATCAAGACCGGCTACACCCGTGCGGCCGGCTTCAACCTGGTTGCCTCTGCCAAGCGCGGCAATGAACGGATCATCGCAACCGTGTTCGGCGGCAAGTCCTCCACCTCGCGCAACGCCAAGGTGGCAGAACTGCTGGATCTCGGCTTCCGCCGGGCGCCTTCGCGCGCGGCGCTGCGCAAGCCGCAGCGTCCTTCTTATCAGGGGGCAGGCAATGTGGTGATTGCCGATGCGGACGACAGCTCCTCGCACGGAGTGGCGGGCAAGACCATCCGGGTAAGCGGCCAGGTGAACACCAGCCTGCGCCCCAAGACGCGCCCGGGCAGCAACGGGTCGCCGGTGCTGGTGGCGGCGCTTGAGGAAGCGCTGCAGACCCCGCCCGCAGAGCAACCGGCAACTGAGGCTGATACTGCACCGGCTGACACCGCAGAGACCGGTGCTGCGGAAGGGCAGATCGAGAACGTTCAGACCGTCAGCGCAGACGCCGCTGTGCAGGAAGATGCGCTGCGCGACAGCATCGCGGTTGCCCTGGCTGAGGCCGAGGCGGAACCCCAGGCGGCGGCTGCCGAAGCGGCAACCCCGGCCGTCATCGTGGCCGTGCAGAAAGTGCCGTTCACCGGATTGCGTCCGGTTGCCCGCCCGGCCAGCCTGGCAGCAGCCTCACCGGAGCCGGAGCCGGTGGTCGTGACCCGTCTGTCCACCTCCGGCGGCCGGTACTGGGGCGTCAACGTCGGGCTCTACACCAGCCGCTACCAGGCCGAGAAAGTGCTGCTGCGTACCGCTTTGTCCGAGCTGGAAACGCTGGACGGAACCCTGCGCAAGGTGGCAAAGACCCGCCGCGGCTTCGAGGCCAATTTCCTGGGCATGAGCCAGGAGCAGGCGGAACTGGCCTGCCGCCGCCTGAACGCCCGCAACGTGACCTGCAATCCGATCGGCCCGTCCTGACCGGAGAGCCCTGGACAGTCAGCAGAAAAGGCGCCCATGAGGCGCCTTTTTCATTCCGGCCCTCTGGCACCAGACCGCTGCGCAGATACGGAGTTTCCGGCGTCAGCCAGCGCATCCGCAGAGGCAGGAAGCCATTTCCGGGCAGCGCTCAGGGTTTGGGCTTGTCGTCCCATTCATCGCTGAGAATGCGGCGGGAGTCGCCTTCGGGATCATCATACTGGTTGCTGCGCACCGTGTAGAAGAACGCCGCAAGACCCACCGTGCCGAGGATCAGAGAAATCGGGATCAGATAGGCAAGGACACTCATGGTTTCGGTACCGGTATTGTCAGCGGGGGCTTAGCGCAGCCGCAGCGCATTGAGGGAAACAGTAATGGAAGAGGTAGACATCGCCAACGCTGCAATCAAGGGCGTGGCCAGCCCCGCAATCGCCAGCGGCACCGCAACCACATTGTAAAGGGTGGCAATGCGGAAGTTCTCGCGGATGCGGCGGGTGGCTTTCTGCGCCACGCCGCAGGCCTCGGCAATCGGGCTGAGGTCCTGGCCCAAGAGCACGATGTCGGACGCAACCCGCGCCGCATCCAGCGCCGAGGCGGGCGATACCGACACATGTGCCGCAGCCAGCGCCGCGGTGTCATTGAGGCCGTCGCCCACCATCAGAACCTTCTTGCCTTGATCGGCAAGCATCTGCACCCGGGCGGATTTATCGGCAGGCAGCGCCTCGGCCACCCATTTGGTGATCCCCAGACGCTGCGCCAGATCCTCCACCGCGCCGGTGGTGTCGCCGGAAATCAGCAGGACTTCCTTGCCAGTCTGCTTTAGCGCCTGCACGGCCTCGGCGGCGCCGGGGCGCAGGGCGTCGGTGAACAGGAACGGTTTTGCCGCTCCTGCCCCGCTGTCCAGCCAGGCCGCCGTCTGGCTGCCCTGCTCAGCCCCGACCCACGCCGCGCGGCCCAGCCGCACAGTTCGGCCGCGGAACAGGCCTTCGGCACCGTAGCCCGGCACCTCTGTGATGTCCTGAACGCCGGCGGGCCTGATCCCGGCCTCACGCGCGGCGCGGGTCAGCGCCACTGACAGCGGATGCGAAGAGCCTTCGGCCAGCGCCAGGGCGATTTCCAAGTCTGCGCGGGCATGATCGCCCAGATTGGTGACTTCCGGCGTGCCGGCGGTCAGCGTGCCGGTCTTGTCGAACACCACGGTGTCCACTTCCGCCAGCCGCTCCAGCGCGGTGGCGTGTTTGATCAGCATGCCCTTTTTGAACAGCCGGCCCGAGGCGGCGGTGGTCACGGCAGGCACTGCGAGGCCCAGCGCACAGGGGCAGGTGATGATCAGCACCGCGGCAGCGATGTTCAGCGCGGTGCGGATGTCGAAGGTGTAAAGATACCAGCCCGCAAAGGCGAGCGCCGACAGGATATGCACGCCGGGGGCATAGAGTTTTGCTGCGCTGTCGGCCAGGGATGTGTAGCGGGAGCGGCCCGATTCCGCGATCGCGACCAGGTCGGTCATGCGATGCAGAGAGGTGTCCTCGCCCACTGCCGTCGCGCGGATGGTCAGCGGGCCGGTGAGGTTCACCTCGCCGGCGGAAACCGCCAGGCCCGGTTCCGCAAATACCGGCAGCGTTTCCCCGGTCAGCAGCGAGCGGTCGAGTTCCGACTGGCCCGCAACGATTTCGCCATCCACCGGCATCCGCCCGCCGGGCCGCACCAGGATCAGGTCGCCGATTGCCAGGTCGGCGACCGGCACCTCGTATTCATCGCCGTCCAGAAGCCGGATTGCACGGGGCACCTCCAGCGCGGCCAGCTCCTCCGCCGCCGAGCGCGCCGCGGCGCGGGTCCGGTAATCCAGGTAGCGGCCTGCCAGCAGGAAAAACGTCAGCGTCAGCGCCGCATCGAAATAGGCGTGCTCGCCCGACAGGAAGGTCTCCCACAGCGACGTTGCCAGCGCCAGCACCAGGGCCAGCACGATCGGCACATCCATGTTGAGGCGCTTGACGCGCAGCGCCGTCCAGGCATTGGCAAAGAACGGCTGCGCCGAGAAGACGATCGCCGGAAAGGTGATGGCGGCGGAGATCCAGTGGAACATGTCGCGGGTTGCATCCGAGGCCCCGGACCAGACCGAAATGGACAGCAGCATCACGTTCATCGAGGCAAAGAAGGCCACCGCCAGGCGCATCAGCAGGTCCCGGCCAATCTTGTCGTTCTGGGTAGCCGCCAGGGCTGCCAGATCCAGTTCGTGCGCCTCGTAGCCGATGCTTTCCAGCAGCGGGATCAGATCCGCCGCGCGCAGTTCCGGCTCTGCCTCGATCAGCGCCCGCTTGAGAGTCAGGTTCACCCGCGCCGAATGGATGCCGGGATGGGCATTCAGCGCCCGCTCCACCGCCGAAATACAGGCCTGGCAGTGGATGCCCGGCAAGGACAGGGCCAGCCGTGCGTCGGCCGGCGCCTGATCAGAGCTGTCGTGCGGAGCCGCGACGCAGGCGGGACAAGCGGCAAGCGAAGGACGGAGCTGCGCGGTCATGGCGGTCAGCCCTTCACATGGAGGATCACCCGCTGGGTGAATTCGGTGCCGCTCTTGGCCCGCGCCACCATGCGGATGTTCCAGTTGCCCGGCCCCAAGTCGGCTGGCGCCACATAGGCGCGGCCGTCAAAGGTGAACTCCGGCTGCTGGTCGTCCTGCACATGGGTCGCCCGGCCGAGCGTCGCGCTCAGCTTGGCGACCTCCACCGGGTTGCCATCGGCATCGGTGATCTCAAGCTTGACCTGATCGCCTTGCGAGGAGGCATAGACCGACCAGCCCAGCGCCTCTTGCGCAGAACGGCGCTGATCGAACTCCTGGCTTGCGACGTAGGAATTCTTCACCTCCAGCCCCGGAAAGGTTTTCACCGCGTTGACCGCCAGGATGATGTTCACCCCGATAATCACCGCAAAGGCGCCGCCGAACAGCATCAGTGCGTGCTTGCCGGTAAATTCCCGTTCGCGCTTGGCCATGCTCAGTTCCCCTTGCCGTTAAAGCTGGTGTCCTTGTGGGCACGTTCCCCGTTTATCAGATCCTCGACCCAGATGCGAACCGGGGTGGACCCGGTTTGCGCGGGGCCGGACCCCTTGGGCGTCACGATGTAGACCCGTTGCAGCAGCGCAGTGTCGGCAGGCACATTGACCGCGTGGTATATGGTCCCCTCAAGCTGCAGGCGCAGGGTCGGATCGCCCTTGATCGACAGCTTGAACACCCGGTCCTCGCCGTGCTTGTTGCGCAGGCGCACGTCGTAGGTGTTGCGGATGGAACCGTCCGAAAGAGTGACGTAGGTCGGGTTGCGCTCCGGCGCCACCGTCAGCTCAATGTCGGAGCGGATGAACAGGGCGAACAGCAGACCCAGCCCGACCAGCGACCACAGGCTGGTGTACATGATGGTGCGCGGGCGCAGGATGTGCTTCCAGACGTTCTTGGGCGGCTGGCCGCTGCGCTCCAGCGTTTCGTCCGACAGCGCCATGTAGTCGATCAGGCCGCGCGGTTTGCCGATCTTGGCCATGACGTCGTCGCAGGCATCAATGCAAAGCGCGCAGGTGATGCATTCCATTTGCTGGCCGTCGCGGATGTCGATCCCCATCGGGCAGACGTTGACGCAGGCCATGCAGTCGATGCAGTCGCCCTGCCCTTCCGCCACCTGGCCCTTCTTCAGCTTGCCGCGCGGCTCGCCCCGCCAATCGCGGTATCCGACGGTCAGCGTGTCCTCGTCCATCATTGCCGCCTGGATGCGCGGCCAGGGGCAGGCGTAGATGCAGATTTGCTCGCGCGCGAAACCGCCGAACAGGAAGGTGGTCGCGGTCAGCACCAGCATGGTGGAATAGGCGATCGGATGCGCGTTCAGCGTCACCAGATCATAGGCCAGCGTCGGCGCATCCGCGAAATAGAACACCCAGGCGCCGCCGGTGGCGAGGCCGATCAGGAACCATGCGGTCCACTTGGTGACCCGCAGGCGGGCCTTGCGGAAATCCATCTTCTTCTGCCGGTGCAGGCGCAGGCGGGCATTTCGGTCCCCCTCGATCCAGCGTTCCACCAGGATGAACAGGTCGGTCCAGACCGTCTGCGGGCAGGCATAGCCGCACCAGACCCGGCCCAGCGCCGATGTGAACAGGAACAGCCCAAGCCCTGCCATGATGAGGAGACCCGCCACGAAATAGAACTCGTGCGGCCAGATCTCGATCCAGAAAAAGTAGAACCGGCGGTTCGCCAGATCCAGCAGCACCGCCTGATCCGGCAGCGACGGCCCGCGGTCCCAGCGGATCCACGGGGTCAGGTAGTAGATCCCCAGCGTCACCGCCATGATGTACCATTTCAGGTTCCGGAAGGGGCCGGACACGCGCCGCGGAAAGATCGGCTCTCTGGCGGCGTACAGGCTGGGGGCCGGGTTGGAATCGCTCACGGACTCTCTCCGTCTTGTGGCTGTCTCGCGCCCTTGTCACAGATGCAAAGTGCCGGAACTTTGACGTGGATCAAAAAGCGCATCACACAATCATGTTTTGAGGCCGATTCCGCACCGCGAGGGGCAAACCGCCACCTATGCCTGCGCTGCCAGTCCCGCCAGAGGCAAGTTGCCGCAGAACGGCGCTTCCTCTGGTCCGGACGCAAACGGGGCAAGCCCGGACACACTCTGAACACAAACATGAATAGACTAACAACAGTTTCAGAGCCTCTATTAAGCGCCACGCGGAGCCAATTTTCAAACCGCCGAACAGATTCAAGGATTTTCCAATGCCCAATTCAAATGGACCGCTGGCTCAATATCTCATAGCCGCCAGATTGCAGAACGCAGCGTCCGAAGCCGCTAACGGGCTGGTGCTCACCGGAACCGGCGGAGACGACTCTCTGACCGGTGGCGGCGGGGACGATCATATCACCGGCGGCGGCGGCAGCGACACGCTGATCGGCGATGAGGGGAACGACACTCTTATCGCAGGCGCAGGTCAGGAGAATTTCCTTTCCGGCGGTGGCGGTAATGATCTTCTGGACAGCTCAGGCCAAGGCGGCTTGTTCGAAGGCGGCGCTGGCAATGACACGATCATCGCAGGTCATTCAGGCCACGACACCTCTTCCCCGCAGATAGTCCTCGGGGGCGACGGCGATGATTTGATCCTTCTGTCCGGCCGGGTTGCCTCCTTGACCGCAGCCTACAGTTCCGAAGTCCACGGCGGGGCGGGAAACGACACAATCCGGCTGGAAGAGGACATCCGGCTGATAGGGCGTTTCGAAATCGACATCGAGGTGCTGGACTTCAACGGCTTCTCGATTTTCGGGTCTTCTGCGAATGATTTTGTAAGCCTGGACGTCGCCAGCCAGACCCTGGGGGCGATCCGTCTGAGGGCAGGCGACGACACTGTCAATGGGTCTTTCCAATCCGATCTGATCTATGGCGGCAGCGGTAATGATTGGCTCATAGGCTTTTTCGGCGATGATACCCTGCACGGGGGCACCGGCGACGATGCATTGAACGGATATTCCGGCAACAACCTGATCCGTGGAGGCAAGGGATCGGACAATATCGGCGGCGGCGATGGTGAGGACACGCTCTATGGCGGCGCGGATCAAGATTTGCTCTCCGGCTTATCAGGTAACGACTGGGTGCACGGCGGCCGCGGCAACGACCTTGTTTACGGGGAAGATGGAGACGACCAGCTGTTTGGCGGCAGCGGCGCTGACACTCTGACGGGAAACATCGGAAACGACACGCTGACCGGCGGTGGCGGCGCGGACATTTTCGAATTCTTCGAAACCGGCGATGACCTATTTGGCTCTGATGGAGACAGCGGCAGCGACGTCATCACAGATTTCAGCGTCGGCACGCGGGGCGAGAAAATCGACCTCTCCAGGGTCTCGAGAATCGAAGGCTATCGCGATCTGATGGACAATCACATCTCGGAAATTGACGGTAACGCCGTCATTGATGACGGCGCCGGGATGGTGATCACACTGGCTGGGGTTAGCATTGATGACCTCAGCAGGAACGACTTCCTGTTCTGAGCGCCCCGCACCGGCAGGAGCATACAAGGCATTTCACTACGCTGCAGGGGCAGGAAACCGCTATTCCCCCGCCGGCAGGCTCTGCAAAATTATCAGATGAACAGGAACTTTCACTGCCGCGGCGGGTTGATTGGCTGTGCCTCGGGAACGCTGAAAAAATTGCAGGAGATCATCCTATGAAACACCTCATGCTCTCGACTTCGCTGATCGTTGCCGCCGCGGTGCCGGCCATCGCGGGCTCGGAAACAGAGGGGGAAGGCAGCGCAGAGGCTGGTGTTCAGCTTGAATCCCTTGCAGCGGATGCATCCGCCGGCGCTGGCACCATGGGCGAAGCAAAGGCAGAAAGCACTCCGCTTCAGCCGGCCACCGAAGCCGCTGATCAGCCTGCGGAAACCGGAAAAAGCCCGCTGAGCGCGGGCACCGCCTCTGGGGGCGGCCTTACGGCAATTCTTCCGGACGCCGACGCGCCCGCGATGGAGCCGCTGGACATGAACGAGGTGACGGCAGAAGCCCTGACAGGCGCTCCGGCCTATGACGCCAAAGACGACCATATCGGAGAGCTTTCGCAGATTATCGTGAACACCAATGGAGGTGTCGAAGCCGTGATCATTGACGTGGGCGGCTTCCTGGGCATCGGTGAAAAACCGGCCGAGCTGACCATGGGCGACATCCAGATCATGCAAGTGGACGGCGATCTGCGGGTCGTCACCCATCTGACCCGCGAACAGCTGGAGGCGCTGCCGGATTATCTGCACAACTGATTTGCCGGATTTCCGGGGGCTTGATAGCCCCGCATCTGCCGCCCGAGCGCCTCGCCTGTTTCCTGCCTCGCAGCAGTGTACCGGACTGGCATCCCGGCCAAGCGGCGCAAGACCGGGTTCCCGACCGGGACCCGGTCTTCTTCTATTCAGGCGCTTGAAACATTAATTGACAGCAGACCGCTAAATCAGGCCCGCTGACAGCGCTGCCGCGGCGGTGCCAATGCCGCCAAGCGTCGAAAGCGCAATCAGCCTGTCACGGGTCAGCATGGCAACAGCCAGCAGGCCGACGGCGGCGCCCAGCAGCGACGAGGTAAAGGGCACGACTTCCAGCAGCGGTATCAGCGCGCCGCAGATCAGGCAGATCATGACACCGCAAGCGGAAGAGAACCGCGGAATGCCGCTGAGCGGGGTAACCACTGCCAGCGCCGGAAGGGCGAGCACAGCCGGAAGCGAGTTTTGCCCAAGCTCCTCTGCCATCTTGCCGACGGTTATGGCCGTGCGGTGGCGGCGTGCAATGGCGCTGGTTTTCTTGAGCACATTTTCGACAGGCTGTTTGGCAGAATCCATTTCGTTCCTTGACCGGCTGCTTGCTTACGGCGGGCCAACACCCCTGCCCGGCGGCAGGTTCCCGCCGCCGGCGCTACCCGTTCAAGAAGTTTTCCGCCGACAGTGTGCAGGCAGGCCGATTTTCCCGCCGGCGCAGGAACCTTTGTTCCCGCACATGCGTTCTCACCGTGCATCCCAGCGAGGGACATCAATGGAAAGGAGCATCGACAATGACTCATCTGATCCGCACCACCGCTCTTGCCGCGGCCATGGCCACGGCGGCCGCAGCAGGCCCGATGGTTTCCGAAATCGACGTGACGGCGGACCTGAGCGCCATTGAAAATTACCAGGCGGCCAAAGTCTGGACGAGCCTGGAAACCGACCTTGAAACAGCCCTTGCCCAGCAGTTGATCGGCCAAATCGCCGAGGCAGGCGCGTCGGAGACAGCCGAAATCAATGTCGAGATCGACTCCGTCGCCCTGGCCAGCAACTTTGAGCAGGCCCTGGGCGTTGGCGAATGGGTTCTGAAGGGCGACGTCGACATCGACATGCCAGACGCGTCCCAGGACATGCGCTACGACCTCACCGTCTCCGCGGACCAGGTGAATGCGTACTACCCCCAGGGCACCGATCCTGCGCTTGTGACCGTGGACAGCGAGCTGTTCTACAACGCCATCATTGATGCCTTTGCAGGCAATGTCGCGTCGAAACTGAAATAAGGAGGCGGCTATGCGTATCTTTCTTGCAGTTCTGGCCCTGGCCGGCCTGACGGCCGCCTGTGAAACAGCTGAAGGTTTTGGCAGAGACGTGTCGAACCTCGGCAATGAAATCACAGAAGAATCCCAGGAAGCGCAACAATAACCTGCGTTGCCAATTGAATTCTGAATGGTCCGGCGGCCGCTTGCCCCGGACCATCGTTTTTTTGCGCACAAGGAAGCTTCACGCAGGACCGGATCGCCAGGCTGCCCCCGGCATCGCCCCCGGGCGGCAGGTCAGACGATGTCTTCGGTCGCTCCGGGAAGGGGCTGCTGCAGCTCAGCCATCCGGTCCGGGTCATGCGGCACCAGCAGTCCGCGGCGGGCTTCCGGACGGCGCACCTGGTTGCGCTGGATTTCCTGCTGCCACCAGTCGGCTGCACTCCCAGGCTCCAGCGCTGCTGCTGGCAGGTCCTCCTGCCACCAATGCCGGGCAAGCGCCTGCCACAGCCGTGCGATCCGGTCCTGCCGGGTGATCCGCAAGGCCGCCTCCGTATCCCAGCGCATCGACCGGCCGTTCAAATTGGCCGAACCGACCAGGGCAAAGTCCCGGTCCGTGATCAGCGCCTTGCTGTGCAGGTAGATCATCGGTGAGCCAGCCAGCGTCGAAGGCGCATCCCGGGCCGCCATGCGCCGCTGCACCGGGCTGGCAATGCAGGCACGGGAGCCGAAGGCCGCGTTCACAGTCTCCAGCGCTTCCGCCTGCAGCGCCATGCCATAGCGGGCATCCAGCTCCTGATTGCCGTCAAAGGCGACGTCCTCTGGCAAGGCAGGCAGGATCAGGATCAGCGACAGGTCCGGATTGCGCCGGGCTGCACCGGCCAGACCGCGGGCGATGACGCTGGAGCGCAGAAACTGGGTTTCCAGATAAATCAGGCGTTTGGCACTTGCAAAGGCAGCCAGGTGATCCTCTTCAATCTCGCGCAGGACTGTTTTTGGCGACAGCGCCCAGAATCCGGCACGGCGCGGAACAGACAGGGTGCGGCGGATGTGGCGGCCTTCAAGCGGCGTTCTGCGCTGCGCCACGTCCTCGAGGAAGCAATCCAGGTGCGCGGCGGCTTCCTCAGCCTCCGGGCCGCGCAGCAGCAGTTGCACATCCGCCCAAGTCTTGAACGCCGGCTGATCATGGTCCGGGGTGTCGTACCGGCGGCGGTTCTGATCCAGCCCGCCGATATACAGGGTTTCGCGGTCAACCACCGCGACCTTCTGGTGATGCGACACGGGATAAAGCTGCGGCAGCCCGGTTTCCGCGGCAGAGGGCCGTAACCGCCGCGGCAGCTTCCGCAGCTTGCGCAGCACAAAGGGCGAAAATGCCAGCCGCGGCAGGATCCCGGCACGGGCCGGATGAAGCGCAGCAGTTACGGAAAGCCGCGCGGCTTCCTCGGGCGCAAGCCCGTCGCGGATTTCCCGGGCCTGATCCAATGTCCTTTGCGCCGCGGCGTGCAGAGGCGCGGCCATCACCGGGTCGAAGTCGCTCACCACCAGGCGGACATTCACGCCGCGGCGCAAGGCGGCGGCAATCAGATCCGCCCAGGTGTCACCGGTTTCGCGCGCCTCAGCGCTGAGCAGGCCGGTGGACAAGTCAAAGAGGCGGAAGCTCGCTGTAATCTCCGTCCTGGCCTGCAGAACCGCACGTTCAAAGGCTGGCCAGGCCTGCTCGGCCGTAACCAGAACTGCAAACTCCGGGCAGCCAAGGTCGTCACGCTGCGGATTCTGCTGCATCCTCGTCCTGTTCTTTCTGGGTTTCGTCCGGCGGCGCAGCTCCTGCAACGGCAGGGAAGCCCAGCCGGTAGACAAAGCTGTCCTCGGTCTCCAGCGTCCTGGCGTCCCCTTCGAGCTGGGCAGCAAAAGCCATCATCAGCCGTGCGCCGATCCCGCCTCCCGCAATATGCTCTTCTGGATGCTGCAAGGGCCGGCCCCTGGTATTTATGATTTCAAGCTCAAGCCAGTTTTCAGCTGTTTCGCGCAGGTTGACCTGTATCTCAGGGCGCCCGCCCTCCGGGATGCCGAGATGCTTGACCGCGTTTGTCATCGCCTCGGACACCAGCATCGACAGGGTAACGCCCTGATCTTGGGACAGCGGGATTTCCGCCAGATCGGTCTGGATTGCCACTTCCTGCCCCGCCCTGACGTTCATTGCGCCGATTTCGGAGATCAGTTCGCGGATGAGCTCGCGGCTGTCCACGGTGGTGATGTCGGGGTTGGTGTTCAAATGGCGGTGGATCGTGGCCAGGCCGCGCACCCGCCGCTGCAGCTGCGACAGCATCCGCCGGGCTTCGGGCGTGTGGGCGCTGCGGGCCTGCATGTTCATGATCGAGGCCACAAGCTGCAGGTTGTTTTTGACCCGGTGATGAACCTCGCGCAGCAGAATGGTCTTTTCTTCCAGATCCAGTTCGCGCCGCCGCTCAGCTTCGCTGAGGATGGCGACCATCCGGTTGAAGGACTGCTGCGCTTCCTCGAACTCGCGCGGGGGGTTCTTCAATTCCAGCTTCGGGTCTTCCCGCTCTCCCAGCGCGTAGCGCCGCATGGCCTTGCGCAGTGCACTAAGGGGCCGGATCACCAACTGCTGAAGGCCGAGGATCGCAACACAGACGCCCGCCAGCCACATCAGGACAGGAAAAGCCACAGTCATCAGGGACGCCGGATTTCTGGCCGCCAGAATGGCATCCTCCACCGGCCAGCTCCCGACGACAACCACCTGACCAGGGAGGATTTCAGTCACTGCAAAGAAGCGCTCGCTGCCGGAGCGGGCGTCCTCGAAGAACGTGTCCCCTACGCGGTTCACCAGATCCCGACGCGGCACCGACACCGGCAGCACCTCCGGCGCTTCGGGACCGGGCAAAGTGGCGGACAGAATTTCCCCCTGCGCATCAACCGTAACGAATTCAATGCCTTCGCCCCGGATGTCTGTGCCCGGCTGAATTGGCGTAACCTTGTGCGGAATCGCGATCGCAATGTAGCCCAGCAGTATCCCATCGCGCTGGACCGGGCTGGCAGCCAGAAGATAGGAGCGGCCCTCACCCAGGAGATCGCGCCCCAGGGCGAAGGACAGCTGCGACGTCTGCCGGACCTTCAGGTACAGCCAGTTGCCCGACATGTCCCGGGCCTGGCCGTCTGAAGCGCAATCCACCTGGCCATTCGGGGTGACGAAGGCGGCGAAAGTAAAGGGGTTCGGGCCCTCGGTGAAGGCTCTGAGCAGCGCGCTGCAGCCGCGGCTGTCTTCGGCCACCGGCAAAATGGCCGCCGCCAGCCCCTCGGTTGCCCCGCCTGCCCGCTGCAGCAGTTTCCTTTCCCGCGCCGCCGCCCGTTCAGTGCGGTCCAGCAAAGATGCATGCGACAGCCGGGTGGCTTCGTCGACGACGGCATTTGTCTGGTAGAGCGCAATCAGGCCAAGCGGCAGCAGGGCAAAGGTCATCAGCGCCGCAAGACGCAGAAACAACCCGCCTGCCAGCCGCCGCGGCATTGCGATCATGCAGCGCCTTGCTGGGCAACAATCCCAGCAGTAACGCTATCTGTCAGTTCCATCTGGCTCTGCTCGTCCAGATCCATCAGTTCTGTCAGGCGGGCACGCGCGCGGTTGACCCGGCTTTTGATTGTGCCGGTCTTCACGCCGCACATCTCTGCCGCCTCCTCATAGGAAAATCCGCCCGCCCCAACCAGCACCAGCGCCTCGCGCTGCTCGTCGTTCAGCTGCGCAAACGCAGAGCCGAAATCCCGCATGTGAAGCCGCCCGTCGTGCTCGGGTTTCTGCGCCAGTTTCTCGGAGAGGACACCGTCCGCATCCTCGACCTCGCGCTTGCGCTTGCGGCGCAGCGAGTAGAAGGTGTTGCGCAATATCGTGAACAGCCAAGCGCGCATGTTTGAGCCGGGCTCGAATTTATCGATGTTGGTCCATGCCTTGACCAGGGTGTCCTGCACCAGATCGTCCGCCGTGGCGCTGTTGCGTGTCAGGCTGACCGCAAAAGCGCGCAGAGCGCCAAGGTGATTGACCAAGTCGTCTCTCGGGTCGGCCTGAACATCAGTCATCGGAGGCGGCCTCCTCAGACTGCCCGGACGGTTTTTGCGTTTCCTGCTTTCTCAACTGCTCAAGCAGTTCGGTAAACCGGTCCGGCACCTGCTGGCTGGCTACCTCATTGAACGCCCGCTTCAGGTTCTCATCGATTTCGCGGTCGGCCTGCTCCTTGCGCGGCCGGGCACGTGGGGGCTGTGTCATGCAATCCATCATTTTTTTGCGCAGTTTCTGGAACCAAACGTCCCGGGGCGCGTATAGTTCCATGTATATTGCAAAAAAGGAACGTCGCAAAATGACCTCTCAACCGGGAGAACTGATCGCCAGCCAGATTGGAGCCAACCTGCCCTATCTGCGCCGGTACGCGCGGGCGCTGACAGGCAGCCAAAGCAGCGGCGACAAATATGCCCTGGCAGCGCTGGAGGCGATCCTGGCGGGCGAAGCCGAATATGACAGCAGCCTGTCGCCCAAAGTGGCACTGTTCCGGGTTTTCCACGCGATCTGGGCCTCGTCGGGCGGACCGGCAGGTGACTATGAGACGGATACCGGGCTTGCGGCCAAGGCGCAGAAGCACCTGCGGCAACTGACGCCGAACACCCGTGAGGCGTTGCTTCTGCACACCATTGAAGATTTCAGCGCAGCCGACACCGGCACCATCATGGAAGTAAGCGAGAGCGAGGCTTCCGAGCTGATTTCAATCGCTTATGATGAAATGTCACGTTCGACCGCGGGCAACATCATGATCATCGAGGACGAGGCCATCATCGCGATGGACCTGGAGGCTATTGTCACCGGAATGGGCCACAGCGTGACCGGCATCGCCCGCACCGAAGCCCGCGCCAAGGACCTTGCAGCTGATGCGCCGGCCGATTTGATACTGTCGGACATCCAGCTGGCCGACAATTCCAGCGGCATCGATGCGGTGAACGGCATTCTTGCCGAACACGGCGACCGCCCGGTGATCTTCATTACGGCCTATCCTGAGCGCCTGCTGACCGGCGAAGGGCCAGAGCCTGCCTTCCTGATCTCCAAACCCTACACCGAAGAGCAGGTTCGTTCCGCCGTAAGCCAGGCAATGTTTTTTTCCTCAACCGAAACACTGAAGGCCTGACAGCTGATCGGGTGAGACCTGTTTGCACAGCCCGGGCTGCATCTGCGGCCCGGGCTTTTTCCGTTCTACGGCGTGCTGAACGATTGCACACCTAATGCAAATAAGGCGCAGCTTTGGCTGGCGTCCCTCCAGGCGCTTGGCTGTCTTCCTGCCAGCCGGGAGCCCGGGAAGGAAGACAGCCGGCTTGGGGCGTCACGACTTGGCGATTGCCCGCAGCATCCATGCCGCCTGCTCGTGGAAGGCCGAGCGCGCGGTTGCCAGATCCTCGGTAACGATATCGCGGCGGCGCCCGGCGACCTCCGCAAGGGCGTGCAGCCTGTGGGCATTACGCTCGTGGCTTGCAGCCAAATCCTGGGCCATCTGCCCGGCGTTGAGATCACCGTCCGGGTCCTCGATTTTCGAGCGGTTCAGCACCTCGTCCATCCGTGACGGGGCCAGATGCCCCAGCGCGCGGATACGCTCGGCCAGCAGGTCGGCCGCCGTGAACATGTTCTCGTACTGCTCCTCTGTCAGCTTGTGCATCGAGTAGAACGCCGGGCCTTCCACATTCCAGTGGCAGGCGTGGGTTTTGAAGACAAGCCGGTATGTATCTGCAAGCACATCCGCCAAGCCCTCGGCAATTGCGCCGGTGTCCTTCACACCGGTTTCAACTTTGTCGGGGCTTGGAACGGCGGAAAGCGCGCCAGTCATGGGAAACTCCTTTTCTGGTCCATGGTTTGATGACTGGGAGTAAACACATGAGCGGGAAGAAAGTTCCGCTTCGCCTCCGCCGGGCTTGCAGGGAGCCGCGCGCCCGCGCCCCCGGCGGCCTGGGTGTCAGGAAGTGCCTTTGAGCAGGAGGCGCGCAATCAGAACTGCCGCGAACAGCAGCAGGAAAACGAAGAACAGGATTTGTGCGATTCCTGCGGAGGCCGAGGCAAAGCCGCCGAACCCGAAGGCGCCGGCGATGACAGCAACGGCCAGGAAAACGAGTGCCCAGTAAAGCATGGCGTATCCTTTCAGTTGCGTGGTGTAAGTATTCAACCCGCAGCCCCGGAAAATGTTCCATAGCTGTGGACTGCCTTGCCCCTCACTTGCCAGGGGGCTCGCTGCCGTGTCTCGGCGAGCGGCTTGGGCCAATGGTTTCGCAGGTGCAATTGCAGCACCCGCAGGCAAAAGGGATTTGGCTGGCCGCCCGTCAGATCAGCGGCCGCAAATCGGGAGCATCCAGGTCCACCAAGGCCATTTCGGCAAGCGCCGGCAAATTCCTGATTTTCAGCATGCCATTGGTCCATTCCGCCAGTTTGCTGCTGCGAAGGATTTTCAGCATCTTGTTGGTGTGCACCAGCGACAGGCCCAGAGCATCCGCAAGGTCCTGCTGACGGTAGGGCAGCGGCACAGCGTTCTTGACCTCCATGCCGACGGCCTGCAGCCGCTGATACATCCGCACCAAGGCCCACGCGATGCGCTGCCGGGCATCGCGCTGCCCCAGCGAGGCGATGGTTTCACCGAGGAAATGCTCCTCGACGGCAGCAATCCAGGTCAGGTCGTACGCCCGCTCCGGGTGCCGCTCGAACAGTTCGAACAGCGCCGCCCTGCGGAACACGCACAATGTCATGCTGGTGGTGGCTTCGACGGAATGTTTCATTTCGCCCATCAGCCCGGCCTGAAGCCCGGCGAAATCGCCCGGGAACAGGAAATTGATTACCTGCCGCCGCCCGTTTTCCAGTGTTTTGTAGCGCGTTCCCATCCCCTTCAGAACCGTGAAGAGCTGCGGGCTGTTGGATCCCTCAAGGAGGATCGTGGTTCCGGCATCTACAACCATTTCCCCGGTCTTGAATTCCTGGGTAAAGCCGACTTCCTCGCGCGACATTGGCGTGAAAATGGCCCGTTTGCGCAATGGGCAGTTCTGACAGGCGGTCGCAGACATGATCTTCCCCCTCCTCGGCTATGTCGCAGTTTAATGCATGAGGACCGGAAAAGTTCCAAAATACCGGGGTGCAGGGGGAGCATGTTCAATGGATACGTCCAACCGCGGAAGCGCGCATATCTACCTGATCGCCTCCAGGGACTATCTGGTCACATGCGATATTTGCGATGCGATTATCGATTACGACCCGTCCGCTGAGATCAGTGTGCAACAGGGCCACAAGGTCGCGCTGTCAGTTCTTGACGGCTACCAGCGTATAGCCGTGGCCTTCGTGGAAGCAGGTACGGAACTTGTGGCGCGCCTGAAGATCGACAGGAGGGTCCAAAGCCGGGGCGGCAGGCTCGTTCTGATGGGGAGCATGGCCGAAAATGAACTGGACGCGCGGTCGCCGCGGCTGCGCTGGCCGGTGCTTGCCAGGCCGGTTTCCACCCGGATGATCCTGGCCCATCTGCCCCCCCGCAACCATGGCGCAGGGAACCAAACAGGTTTTCCCGGGTTGGTTTTCTGACTGCTGTTTCTGGCAGCCCTGTCAAAGGAGAAAGACATGCTTGGTTGGGCACTTACGTTTTTGGTAATCGCTCTGGTTGCAGCGCTGCTCGGGTTTGGCGGCATCGCCGGCGCCTCTGCGGGGATTGCTAAGATCCTCTTTGTTATCTTCTTGATCCTGTTTGTCATCGCGATGGTTGCGCGTGCGATGAAAGGTAAGCCGCCGGTCTAAGGCGGCGCACGTACCGCGTTCAGCCGGCCTGCCGGCTTGGGAATGCGGTACCGGATGGCGGCCGGTCCGGGGGGGAAGGCCGCCATCCGGCGTTTCCGGGTTGCGCGCTGTTATCCGCTGTTGCGGCAGTGCGTGTTTCCCGCGGCAGTCATGCTTTGAGGAAGCGGAAAGCTTCCTGAAACACCATGCGCTGCGCCGGCCGCGCTGTCCGAGTATCGCAAAGGGGGACAAGACTGACGCGCAAGCCCGGCAAACGGCCAGGCCTTGCCGGCGCAGGAAATCCACCCGGCAATGATCCCTTGCAGCGCCCCCCCACGCTTTGGCCGGGCGGCGATCACGCACAACTAACGGGTTGTGACCGGTCAAATGCTTGCCAGCCAGCCGTTAGCGATTAAGGTTGACGGTGCAAGCACCACACGGAGACAGCCAAATGCAGGATCTCGCCCCAGCCCCTGATCTGAAACCGGAGTCTGCGCAGCCTGATCTACCTGCAAATCCTCCCGGTCTGCATGAACGGGCGCTTCACATGCTGGCACGGCTGCTGCCGCTGTCTTTCTTCCGGCGCCCGCCGAAGATCATCATCATCGACGCCACCAACAGCTGCAACTTGCGCTGCCCGGTTTGCCCGGTGACATTTGCGATGCAGCGCAAGCGCGGCATGATGAAGCCAGCTGTGTTCCGCAAGATCATCGACGATTTCAAAGACCAGCCGGAGAAACCGGCGATCTACTTCAGTTTTTCGGGTGAGCCGACGCTGCACAAGGACCTGCCCGATTTCATCGCTTATGCGCATGAGAACGGCCACGACACTTACCTGTCGACCAATGCCACCCGCCTGACCCCTGAGATGAGCGAACGGCTGGTCCGCTCCGGACTGGCGCGTGTCAATCTCTGCATGGACGGGTTCTCCAAGGAGGCGCAGGAGATTTACCGGGTCAACTCCGACTTCGGCAAGGTCAAAGCCAGCATCGAGGAGTTCCTGAACATCAAGAAGGAGCTGGGTTTCAAAACCCCTGTTACGGTGCTGCAGACGCTGCTGACCAGCTATTCCGAACCGCAGATGGATGAGATGGAAGCCTGGGCGCGCGAGGCGGGTTTTGACAGGGTGCGGTTCAAGACCTTCTCGATCGGCTCCTACACCTCCGCCGATCAGAAGCGCGAGTTCGCCCATTTCCTGCCGCGCCAGAAAAAGCTCCGCCGCCACCCGCGGCACACCAGCCACGCGCTGTGCACGGTGCCGCTGTTCCAGTCGGTGGTGTTCTGGAACGGCGATCTGGGCCTGTGCTGCATCGACTACGACCAGGTAATCCAGCTGCCCAACGTTGAGAAGGACGGTTTCCTCGCCGCCTACCGCTCAGACGAGGCCGCCCGCGCCCGCAAGCGCGGCTTCCTCAAGCAATTCGGCATCTGCAAGACCTGCTCCTTCTCAAACGCCGAAAATATGGGCATCCGGCGCGACCTGAAGGCATAGCCTGCCCGGCCCTACTTCTTTGCAAAAATGCTCTGGGGGGTGAAGGCCAAAGGCCTGAGGGGGCAACGCCCCCTCCCCTTTACCGCTGCAGCAGGATCGGGAACCAATCCTCGCGCAGGCGCTGGCCGGGCTGCATCTCATGGCCCGGGAACGGCGGCGAGGTGCGGCCGGGGCGTTCCACATAACGCGCATCATCCCCCACCAGACGCAGCGAAAAGGCGCGCCGGCGCGCGGCGGAGGTATTACCGCGGGCGCCGTGCAGGATCTTGTAGTTAAAGGCCACCGCGTCGCCCGGTTGCATCGGATACTCCAGCACGGTCATGCCTTCGGCATCCGGGTCCGGGACCGGCATGTACTGGCCTTCATCCGGGAAGAAGTCCTCCTCAGATACCCAGCGGGTCGGCAGCACTTCCTTCTCCCATTTGTGCGAGCCGGCCACACAGCGCAGGGTGGCTTCCTTCACCTCATCCAGCGGCGACCAGAAGCTGATGGTCTGTTCGCCTTCGACAAAATAGTAGGGGCCGTCCTGATGCCAGGGGGTCGGCATCGAGGTGCCCGGCTCCTTGACCAGCACATGGTCATGGAACATCTGCACCGAAGTGGATTTCATCAAGTCGGCGGCGACTTCGGCGACTGGGGAGTCTTCAATCGCCTGCTGGAACTCAGGAATGCGGGTCCAGTTGCAGTAGTCGTCGAAGAACCGCCCGGTCTGGCCCGCTTTTTCATTGTTCGAGGCATACGGCCCGGGGTTTTCCATATTCGCAGCAACGCCTGCACGCAGCAGCTCAACCTGGTCCGCGAACAGCCCGCGGATCAGGACCACGCCGTCGCGCTGGTATTGTTCGACATGCTCCGGGGTGATGAGGGGGTGGACCATTGCTGCCTCCGCTGCTGAATGATGCAATTCTGATGCGCCATTCCTGCCGCGGCCCGGGCATAGTTTCAAATCATATCTTTTTAAGATACCCTTCCACAAATGTTATATCTCACCCTGCGCCACTACGAATATATCTGCGCTGTGGCCCGGCACGGCAGCCTGTCAGCCGCGGCGGATGCCGTTCATGTAAGCCAGCCCGCGCTCTCCGCCGCGCTGAGCCGGATTGAAGATCATCTAGGCCACACCCTTTTCCTGCGCCGCCGCGGGGCGGCGCTGGCAATGACGCCGCAGGGCAGGCTGTTTGCAGAAAAAGCCCAGGCGCTGCTGGAACAGGCTGCCCTTCTGGAGGATCCCAAGGCTGCGGGCGCCGGGCAAAAGAGACTGGTGCTGGTCTGCTTTTCCGACCTTGCCCCCTTCCTGCTGGCGCCTGCCCTGAAAGCGCTGCGTCTGGCCATTCCAGAGGTGGAGATCAGCCACCGGGCCTGCGGTTTTGAGCCTCTGATCACGGCCCTGTCAGAGGGCGAGGCCGATCTGGCGGTCACCTATGATCTGGGGCTGGACGCGGGCTTCAGCCGGGCACAGCTGGACCGGTTGTCGCCACACGCGCTGGTGCCGCCGGACCATCCGCTGGCCGGCCGCGGCGGCATATCTCTGGCTGAGCTGGCACAGCACCCGCTGGTGCTGTCGCAGGAGGGGCTGTCGGTGCAACATATGCTGGGACTGTTCAAGGCGCACGGGCTGGTGCCGCGGATCGCTCACAGGGCAGATTCGCTGGAGCTCCTGCGCAGCCTGGCAGCCAATGGCGAGGGAGTTGGCATCAGCTACAGCCTGCCGCCCGGCGGCATGAGCTATGACGGCAAACCTTTGCGGACGGTCCGGGTGACCGATCCGGGGGCAGAGGAACCGGTGATTCTGGCAGCACATGCAGAGCTGCCAGAGACCTCTGCAGCCCATCAGGCCTACCGCATTCTGCAAAGGGAACTGGGCGCCGCCGGGTCAGACCTTGCGCAGGCGGATCACCACGTCGACTGAGGCGATCTCCATCCCCTCGGGTGCTTCCGGCAGCTTGTGAATCACCAGTTCCTGTGCAGGCGCATCGCTGACGCGGCCCTCATCCTCCCAGAAGAAATGGGGGTGGTCGTGGGTGTTGGTGTCGAAATAGCTTTTGGAGCCGTCCAGCGGGATCTCCTGCAGCACGCCTGCATCGCAGAAGGCGCGCAGCGTGTTGTACACGGTGGCCAGCGAAACCGCGGCCCCCTTTTTCTTGGCCGACTCGAACAGGCTTTCCGCCGTGATATGGCGGTGCTTGCCGTCGCCCACCAGCAATTCGGCAAGCGCAACCCGCTGCCGGGTGGGTCTCAGCCCGGCATCTGTCAGCCAGCGTGTGGCCACTTCTTCGCTGTTTGGCGTCATGAGCAGGTCCTGCTTCGCGTTGCTGACCGTATATATAGGAGCAACACCCGGGGTTTTTCAAATGAAATTCATTCGCAGCTGGCAGGCCGTTTCCGGTGCGCCTGTGGCACAATCAGCGCAGGAAGTGACGCGGGGTACCCTTGCAGGACCCTTTGACCGGGTGTTACAGGGAGCCAGATAAATATACACGAACCTCATGCAGGAGATGCGCCCGGATGGCCGATTACCCCAGCAGCTTTGACAAGGACGATTTGCTGAAATGCGCGCGGGGCGAGCTGTTCGGGCCCGGCAATGCACAGCTGCCGGCGCCGCCGATGCTGATGATGGACCGTATCACCGAGATTTCCGGTGACGGTGGCGAACATGGCAAGGGCCATGTGATTGCAGAATTCGACATCACCCCGGATCTGTGGTTCTTTGACTGCCACTTCCCCGGCAACCCGATCATGCCCGGCTGCCTGGGCCTGGACGGCCTGTGGCAGCTGACCGGCTTCAACCTGGGCTGGCGCGGCTGGCAGGGCCGCGGCTATGCGCTGGGTGTGGGTGAGGTGAAGCTCACCGGCATGGTGCGCCCGGACCGCAAGATGCTGACCTACCGCGTCAACTTCACCAAGGCGGTGCAGACCCGCCGCCTGACCATGGGCGTTGCCGATGGCATCGTGGAAGCAGACGGTGAAGTGATCTATCAGGTCAAGGATATGAAAGTGGCCCTGTCCGAAAGCTGATACGCTTTCCGGCAGGACAAAAGTCACAGGAACAGGAGTACGCACATGCGCCGCGTCGTCGTCACCGGTTTGGGGATTGTCTCCTCCATCGGGAACAATGCCGAAGAGGTCACCGCCTCATTGAAGGCCGGGAAATCCGGCATCGTTGCCAGCCCGGAAATGGCTGAGCACGGCTTCCGCAGCCAGGTGGCCGGCACGCTGAAGATCGACGTCGCCGAGCATGTGGACAAGCGCGCCCTGCGTTTCATGGGCCCCGGCGCGGCCTATGCCCATATCGCCATGAGCCAGGCAATTGCCGACGCGGGGCTGTCCGAAGATCTGGTGGTGAACGAGCGCACCGGCCTAGTGGCAGGCTCCGGCGGCCCGTCGACCTCGGCCATGCTGACTGCGCATCAGACAGTGCTGAAAACCGGCGCCACTAAGCGCATCGGCCCCTTTGCGGTGCCGAAGTGCATGTCCTCGACGATCTCCGCGAACCTCGCGACCGCGTTCAAGATCAAGGGCATCAACTACTCGATCACCTCCGCCTGCTCGACCTCGCTGCACTGCATCGGCAATGCCGCTGAACAGATCATGATGGGCAAGCAGGACGTGATGTTCGCCGGCGGCGGCGAGGAGCTGGACTGGACCCTCAGCTGCCTGTTCGACGCCATGGGCGCGATGTCCTCCAAGAAGAACGACGAGCCGGAGAAAGCCTCGCGCGCGTTCGACCAGGACCGCGACGGGTTCGTGATCTCCGGCGGCGGCGGCATCGTGGTGCTGGAAGAGCTGGAGCACGCGCTGGCCCGCGGCGCCAAGATCTATGCCGAGGTGACCGGCTTTGCCGCAACTTCCGACGGCCACGACATGGTGGCCCCGTCCGGCGAAGGCGGCGAGCGAGCAATGCGCCTGGCGCTGTCGACCCTGCCCGAAGGGCGCAAGGTGGATTACATCAACGCACACGGCACCTCGACCCCGGTCGGCGATGTCGGCGAAGTCGAAGCTGCCCGCCGGGTGTTTGGCGAGGGCAACGTGCCGCCGATCTCTTCGACCAAATCGATGACCGGCCACGCCCAGGGCGCTGCCGGTGCGCTGGAGGCAATCTTCTGCCTCCTGATGCTGGACAACGACTTTATTACCCCGTCGATCAATGTCGACACCCTCGCCGAAGGCATCCTGCCGGGTGAGATTGCCACCAGCCTGGTGGAAAACGCCGGCCTCGACTCGGTGATGACCAACAGCTTCGGCTTTGGCGGCACCAACGGCTCGATGGTTCTGAGCAAGTACAAGGGATAAGTGACGATGGCGGGACTGCTGACAGGCAAACGCGGCCTGATTATGGGCGTGGCCAATGACCGCTCCATCGCCTGGGGTATTGCCAAGGCCATGGCGGAAGCCGGGGCCGAACTGGCCTTTACCTACCAGGGTGAAGCCTTTGGCAAGCGGCTGGAGCCGCTGGCGCAGAGCGTCGGTTCGGATTTCATGGTCGACGTCGACGTGACCGACGATGCGTCGCTGGACGCAGCTTTCGAGCAGCTGGCAGGCCGCTGGCCCGCGATTGACTTTGTGGTCCATGCAATTGCCTATTCGGACAAGAACGAGTTGACCGGGCGCTTCCTGGATACCACGCGGGCGAACTTCAAGAACTCGCTGGATATTTCAGCCTATTCCTTCATCGAAGTGGCGCGCCGTGCCCACCCGCTGATGAAGGAGAACGGCGGCACCCTGCTGACCCTGACGTACCAGGGCTCGAACCAGGTGGTTCCGAACTACAACGTGATGGGTGTGGCCAAGGCGGCGCTGGAATCCGCGACCCGCTATCTGGCCAATGATCTGGGCCCGGAAGGCATCCGCGTGAACGCGATCTCTCCCGGTCCGATGAAGACCCTGGCCGGGGCCGCAATCGGCGGCGCGCGCAAGACCTTCAAACACACCGCACAGAATGCGCCGCTGCGCGACAACGCGACGCTGGAGGCGGTCGGCGGCACTGCAGTCTACCTGGCATCGGATGCCGGCGCCTGCACCACCGGCGAAATCATCCGGGTCGATGGCGGGTTCCACATCCTGGGCATGCCGCAGCCGGATCACCTGTGATCGGCTGCTTGTAAATTCAGAAAGTTGAGGCGCCCTTGCGGCGCCTTTTCTTTTGTCTGCACTTTGGCTTCTGTATTTTTATACCGAATCGCATAATAATAGAAAACATCGCACACACAGGAGGACTCAGATGCCGCTGTCAAACCTCGTTCCCGCGCCGGATACCGCACTCTGCGCAGCTGCCGCAGAAATGGCCCGCATGGCCAGCGAGCCTTTCCTCTACAACCATGTGAGCCGCTCCCATGCGTTCGGCGCGCTGATGGCTCGGAAGATGGGTATGACCTACGACCCGGAGCTGTTCTACATCGCCGCCATGCTGCATGATTTGGGCCTGACAGAAGCCTACAAGGGCGATGACCGGTTTGAAGTGGATGCCGCGGATGCCGCCGCGCGCTTTCTTGCGGCGCAGAATGTGGAGCAATCCCGCATCGATCGGGTTTGGGACGCCATTGCGCTGCACACCACGTTTTCCATCCCGCAAAAGAAATCGCCGGAAGCAGCCCTGGTGCAAATCGGTGCGGGCATCGACGTCGGTGTGATCCCGCATGACAAGATCACTCCGGAGGTGATGGAACAGGTGCTTGACGCCTACCCCCGCCTCGGCTTCAAACAGGCCATGGAACAGGCCCTGGCACGGATCTATGCGGAGAAACCGATGACGGCGATGCACAACTTCGGGGCAGATGTGGCGCGCCGGAATGTCCCGGGTTTCTACCAGCCGCATTTCTGCGACATGCTGCACGGCGCGGATTTCCCGGAATGAGTCGGGGCCGCGGGCGCCCGCGCAAGTTCGACGAAGGTGAAGTGCGGCAGGCCATCATGCGCTGCTTCTGGGCCAAGGGCTATACCGCGACCTCGCTTGACGACCTGGCCAAGGCGACCGGGCTGGTACGGCCCAGCCTTTATGCGGCCTTTGGCGGCAAAGAGGATATGTTTCTGGCAGCGATGGACGATTTTGCTTCCAGAACAAGGGACTATCTGACTGACAAAGTGCCTTCAGAGGCGTCCCCGGCCGCAGCCTTGCAGGCCGTATTTCTGGCGATGCTGGATCTTTACCAGACAGACGAAGGCGGCCGGGGCTGTCTGGTCTTTTCAACCGCAACAGCAGAAGCGCCCGCGCACCCGGAAATCCGGGACAAGCTTCAGGAACAGCTTGAGCGAAGCGACGTTCAATTCCGGCGCCTGCTTCAGCGCCACGCGCAAACGGCGGCACCGCAAAGCCTGGACGCGGCGGCAGCGCTTGCTGCGGCCACGCTGCACTCCATCGGCCTGCGCGCCCGGTCCGGTGTTCCGCGGCCCGCCTTGGAAGAGTTTGCCGCAAACGCCGCGCGCGGTATCGCGGCGCTTATTACCCGCTCTTCCGGAGAACAAAGCCCCGGCTGAGCCCGCGCAGCGCACCATGCCGACGCAGGTGGCCCTGCGCCGCAAGCGGCGCCGGGCCCAACCGGTGAGGATGCAATCAGCAGATTGCATCGCAATGGGCGGGAGCCCCCGCCCGCAGCGCAGTTCAGCTCAATTGACGGAAACCAGCTCGATGTCGAACACCAGATCCTTGCCCGCGAGGAAATGGTTGGCGTCCAGGGTCACGGTTTCGTCGCTGACTTCCACGACGGTCACCGGCAGCACCTGGCCATCGGGGCTTTGCATCTGCAACTGGGTGCCAAGATCCAGCGGGATGTCCGCAGGGATACCCTCGCGCGGGATTTCCTGACGGGCAGCGGGATTGATCGGGCCGTAAGCCTCGGTGCAGGGGATCTCGAGGACTTTCTTGTCCCCTACCGCCATGCCTTCGAGACCTGCATCCATTCCCGCGATCACGTGGCCCGCGCCTACGGTGAATTCCAGCGGATCCCGGCCCTCCGAGCTGTCAAAGACGGTGCCGTCTGTCAGCTTGCCTGTGTAGTGGATGCGCACGGTGTCGCCGTTCTTTACCCCGGTCATGAGACCTCCAATCGGTTGCGGGTTGATCAAGGGGGGCAGCCTAACGGCCGCAGACGCGATGTAAACCCGTATGGGTACAATTTCCTTCTTTGCCCGCTCTCTGCCTTCGTGCCAATCTCGCCGCAGGGGAGGACAGAATGCCGATCACCACCTGTATCTTCGACGCCTATGGAACGCTGTTCGATGTCGCCGCCGCCGCCCGGCAGGCCGCAAGTGAACCCGCGTTTCCGCACCTACAGGACAATTGGGCAGAGCTTGCCAGCCACTGGCGGCTGAAACAGCTGCAATACACCTGGCTGCGCGCTATCACCAATGCTCACGCTGATTTCTGGGACGTGACTCAGGACGGGCTCGACTGGGCGATGGAGGCGGCCGGACTGTCCGGCGACGTGGCGCTGCGCCAGCGGCTGCTGGATCTCTACTGGGAGCTGCAGGCCTATCCGGAAGTGCCCGCGATGCTGCGGGAATTGAAAGACGCGGGCATGAATACCGCGATCCTGTCGAATGGTTCCCCTGCCATGCTGGATGGCGCCGTGCAGTCGGCCGGGCTGGGCGATGTGCTGGATGATGTTCTTTCGGTGGAAAGCGTCGGCATCTTCAAACCCGATGCCCGCGTCTATGATCTGGTTGGCAAACGGTTCGGCTGCGCCAAGGAAGAGGTGCTGTTTGTCTCCTCCAACGGCTGGGACGCGGCTGGGGCCGCCGGCTATGGTTTTGTGACCGCCTGGGTGAACCGCGCGGGCGAGCCTGTGGACCGCCTGCCCTGGAAACCGGCGCACATCTTGCCGGATTTGACCACCATCCCGGACCTTGCCAAGGGCTGAACCGCAGATGCCTTTCTTTGACTCTTCGGACGGGCTGCGCCTGCATTACAAAGACACCGGCGAAGGCCTGCCGCTTTTGTGCCTGGCGGGCCTGACACGGGACGGCCGGGACTTCCGCTATTTTGCACCGCATGCCACGCGGTACCGGATGATTACCCTGGATGCCCGTGGACGCGGGCAGTCGGAGCACGACCCGGACTTCATGAACTACAATGTCCTGCGTGAGGCGCAGGATGTGCTGGAGCTGCTGGATCACCTGGGTGTCAGTCGGGCCGCCATCCTCGGCACCTCGCGCGGCGGGCTGGTGGCGATGACACTGGCGGCGATGTCCAAGGACAGGCTGTCGGCGGTGGTACTGAATGACGTCGGCCCGGAGATCCCGCCTGGCGGCATCGCCCGGATCATGGAGTATGTGGGCCGCCGCCCGGCAGCCAAATCTCATGCGCAGGCCGCGGAAACGCTGGAGCATCTTATGGCTCCTGCCTTTCCGGACGTGCCGGCGGGCCGGTGGCGCGAGGAAGTTGAAACTTTCTACGATCACACCCCGGACGGGCTTTCCCTGCGCTACGACACGCGCCTGCGCGACGCGCTGCTGGCGCAAGCTGATGCAGGCCCGCCGCCGGATCTGTGGCCGCTGTTCCTAGCGCTGGACGGCCTGCCCTGCGGCGTGATCCGCGGCGCGAATTCCGACATTCTGAGCGCAGAAACCTATGCGGAGATGCAACGCCGCCTGCCCACCTTGCAGGCAGCGGAAATTGCCAGCCGCGGCCATGTTCCCTTTTTGGACGAACCGGAAGCGCTCGCCCTCATCCATTCAGTTCTGGATCAGATCAAATGACCTCAATTGCCATGATCGAAGCAGCGGCGGAGCGGCTGAAGGGCCATGCCCGCTTAACCCCGCTGCTGTCCTCGCCGTTTCTCGACGAGATTGCCGGGCGGCGCCTGCTGGTGAAGGCGGAATGCCTGCAGCACACCGGGTCGTTCAAGTTCCGCGGCGGCTGGTCGGCGGTCTCGGCGCTGCCGGAACAGGACCGCATGCGCGGGGTGATCGCCTATTCCAGCGGCAACCATGCGCAGGGGGTGGCGGCTGCAGCCAAGGCGCATGGCGCGCCTGCGGTGATCGTGATGCCGGCGGATGCCCCGCAGCTGAAGATCCAGAACACCCGTGATCTGGGTGCCGAGGTCGTGCTATACGACCGCGTCGGCGGAGAGAGCCGTGAGGCCGTGGGAGCACAATTCGCTGAAGACCGCGGGCTGACGCTGATTAGGCCCTATGACGAGCCGCTGGTGATTGCCGGCCAGGGCACCTGCGGGCTGGAGATTGCGGAGCAGGCCGCAGCGGAAGGTGTCAGCACAGCAGAGGTGCTGGTCAACTGCGGCGGCGGCGGGCTGTCTTCTGGCATTGCGCTGGCGCTGGAAGCCCGCGCGCCAGGACTGCGGGTGCGGCCGGTGGAGCCGGAAGGTTTCGACGACGTGACCCGGTCGCTGGCGGCAGGCGAAATCCGGCAGAATCCCAGCCAGTCGGGCTGCATCTGCGATGCCATCCTGACACCGCAGCCGGGGGATATCACATTTCCGATCCTCAGCCGCCTGTGCGGTCCGGGACTGGTCATCACCGAGAAAGAGGCGCTGCGGGCAATGGCGCTGGCGTTCTTGCGGCTGAAGATCGTGCTGGAGCCCGGAGGCGCGGCCTCTCTGGCGGCGGCCCTTTTCCACCCGGATCAGATCGAAGGCGAGGCTGTGATCGCAGTGGCAACCGGCGGCAATGTGGATGCAGAGCTGTTCCGGGAGGCGCTCTCGCGTTATGCTTGAGACCTGGTCGCGCGATGGTCCGCGCGGCAGCCAGGGGGACACGTCATGACACGTTTCACCATCGCCTCGTTCAACGTCAAAAACCTGATCGGCCCGGAGCGGGAATTCTACCGCTTTCAAAGCTACACGCCGGAGGAGTACGCGTGGAAGGCCGACTGGATGGCCGACCAGCTGCTGACGCTGAATGCGGATATCGTCGGCTTCCAGGAAGTCTTTGAGGAAGCACCGCTGCGGCAGGTGATCGCCGAAGCCGACCGGCGCGGCGCGCTGGCCAATGCTGCCAGCATCCCCGATCCTGCCAAACGCTATCACCGCAAGGCAATTTTCCAGAAACTGGCCTACGGCTCCTATGCCGAGGCAGAGCTGGCTTTTGCCCCTAACCTCAATGACACCAGCGAGCCGGGCAAGCGGCGGCCAGGGCTGGCGGTGCTGTCGCGTTTCGGCTTTGAGGGAGACCCGGAAGTGATCCAGGACCTTGCCCAGCCGCTGGATATTCCGATGGCTTGCTTGGGTGAGGAGGAAGACGCGGGTTTTTACACGCTCCGCCGTCTGTCGCGCCCGATCCTCAAGGTGCAGGTCCCGGTCGGGGATCAGGTGATCAGTGTGTTCAACTGCCACCTGAAATCGAAACTTGGCGAATACATCAAGCCGCAGGGCGCCCCCTACCCGCCCGAGACCGTGCTGACGGCCTATGATGCTGCAGGCAGGGCGATGGGGTCGCTGCGCGCGGCGCTCAGGCGGATGGGCGAGGCCTGGGTGCTGCGCCGCGCGGTGCTGGACGAGCTGGAACAGGGCCGGCCGGTGATGGTGCTGGGAGACTTCAACGACGGTGAACACGCGGTCAGCAGCGAGATCATCTCCGGCGAGGTGCCGTTCAAGAACTATTCCTGGATGCTCCGCCATGATGCACAGCACCCGGGCGACCGCTACAGCGAGGCCGAAGACGCGCAGATCCGCGAGGCTGTAGACCGGGTGCGGTTGCGCTCGGCGGAAAAAATGTTCCTGCGGAAATCCCTGCGCGACGTGGTTTACACCACGGCCTTTGGCGGAGTTCACGAGAGCATCGACCAGATCTACATGTCGCGCCACTTCGACCCTGACTGGCACGGAGCGGTCGGCAAGATGCACTATTACAGCGTCTTCAACGACCATCTGACCGATGGCAGCCACCCGGAGGCGCCGTTCAACAAGCTTGCCTCGGACCATGGCCAGATCATGGCCCATATGGAACTGCACGGCTGAGCCCTGCCGATTGCTTTACCTCCCTGCCCCGGCACAGGTAGACTGCGGCGGAGCAGAAACGAGGTATCCCATGCAAATTGCAGATCTGGGCGATGTCCAGCTTCACTACCGCGTTGACGGTGACGCAGGCGGCGCCCCCATCGTGTTTGCCAACTCGCTCGGCACGGATCTGAGAGTCTGGGATGCTGTGGTGGAAAGGCTGCCCGCAGGATTGCGCATCATCCGCTACGACAAGCGCGGGCATGGGCTGTCCTCCTGCCCGCCTGCCCCCTATTCGATGGGTGCGCTTGTGCGGGATGCGGAGCGGCTGCTGGACCACCTGGACGTGCGCGACTGTATGTTCGTGGGCCTGTCGATCGGCGGCATGATCGCACAGGGGCTGGCAGTAAAGCGGCTGGACCAGATCCGTGCGCTGGTGCTGTCGAACACCGCCGCCAAGATCGGCACCGCCGAAATGTGGAAAGAACGGGTCCGGACCGTTCAAAGCGACGGCATTGAGGCACTGGCCGATGCGGTGATGGAGCGCTGGTTTGCCCGCGGCTTCCGGTCAGCGCCGGAGCTGCAGCTGTGGCGCAACATGCTGGTGCAGCAATCGCGCGATGGTTACGCAGGCTGCTGCGCTGCGATTGCGGGCACTGATTTCTATACCCCCACCAGCGGGCTGCGGCTGCCTTGCCTGGGCATCGCAGGATCCGAGGACGGCTCTACCCCGCCCGACCTGGTGCGTGAGACAGTGGACCTGATCCCAGGCAGCCAGTTCCACCTGATCCGGCGCGCGGGCCACATTCCCTGTGTCGAGCAGCCGGATGTATACACTGAGCGCCTGACGGCCTTCCTGAGGGAGACCGGGCACATTGGCTGAGTTTCTTCTTGTTCACGGTTCCTGCCACGGCCCATGGTGCTGGCGCGACACGGTCTCGGCGCTGGAGGCCCGCGGCCACACGGCCCGCACCATCACCCTGCCCGGCCATGCCGACGGGCGCGATCCGGCGTGGGTCACACTGGCCGAAACGGCGGAGGCAGTTGCCGCGGCTTCAACCCCGAACACCCTGATCGTCGGGCATTCCTGGGGCGGTTTTCCCATTTCTGCAGCCGCAGAGGCGCATCCAGAGCGATTGAGCGGGCTGATCTACCTTTGCGCCTATCTGCCGGTCAGCGGCATGTCCCTTATCGGCATGCGCAAGGCAGGCCCCCGGCAGACCCTGGAAGGCGCAACCCGGAAGAACGAGGCAGGCACCGCATACAGTCTGGTGCCGGAGACCACGCCGGACCTGTTCTATCACGACTGCCCGGCTGAAGCGGTGCGCTTTGCCATGGAAAACCTCTGTGCACAGCCAATCCTGCCGCAGGACACGCCGGTCCACCTGAGCGAACGGTTCGAGGGCGTTCCCAAGGCCTACATCCGCTGCACCGAAGACCGGGTCATTCCGCCGGAATACCAGGCTCAGATGGCGGCCCGCCTGCCGCCAGGGCGGGCACATGATATGAACACATCCCATTCGCCCTTCTTCGCCGACCCGGAAGGTCTGGCAGAGCTGATGGGGCAGATTGCAAAGGACTTCTGATGGCAGGTTCTGTCTTTGACAGCCAAATCTATGGCGGCCTATTCAGCAGCGGCGAGGCCAGCCGCCTGTTCTCGGACAGCGCCGAAGTGCGCGCCATGCTGCTGGTGGAGGGCGCGCTGGCCAAGGCGCAAGGCGAAGCAGGTGTGATCCCTCAGGAAAGCGCGTCTGCGATCGGGCGGGCCGTGGTCGAGATCGCCGTCGACCCGGGTGTTCTGAAACGGCCCGCGGGGCAGAACGGTGTGCCGGTTCCGGGGCTGGTGGCCGCATTCCGCGAAGAAATGAAGGCGCCCGAACATGCGCAATATGTGCATTGGGGTGCGACCTCGCAGGACATCATGGACAGCGCGCTGATGCTGCGGCTGCGCCAGGCGCTGGCGCTGGTTGAGGCGGATGTGAAAGCCGCGGTGCTATCGCTTGGCGGACTGGCCAGGGCGCATGCGGAGCTGCCGATGGCCGCCCGCACCTATGGGCAGCACGCAACGCCTACCAGCTTCGGCGCGGTGGCGGCGGCTTGGGGCACCCCGCTGCTGAACCTGCTGGAAGAACTGCCCGGCTTGCGGCACTCCTGCCTGATGGTGTCCCTGTCCGGCGCGGCGGGCACGTCCAGCGCGCTGGGAATGAAGGCGGCAGAGGTACGCGCCGCCATGGCAAGGGGGCTGGCCTTGCAGGATCCGGGGCGCAGCTGGCACACCGACCGCACACCGGTGCTGCGCATCGCGGACTGGATGCTCCGCGTGAACCTTGCCTTTGGCAAAATCGGCGAAGACTGCACTGCGCTGGCGCAAAGCGGGGTCCAGGAGATTTCGCTCGGTGGAGCCGGCGCCTCTTCCACCATGCCGCAAAAGCAGAACCCGGTGTCCCCCTCGGTGCTGGCGGCGCTGGCCCGGCAGGGCAGCGGCTTGTTCTCTGTCCTTCAGGGCGCCTCAATGCAGCAGCATCAGCGCGACGGTGCGGCCTGGTTCACCGAATGGATGTGCCTGCCGCAGATCGTTCTGGGCGCGGCAGCTGCCGCAAGAACAGGCAAGGAGCTCTGCGCGAGCATTGCACCGCGCGCTGAGGCCATGGCGGCTGCGCTGTCGTCCGGGCTGGGCCTGATCCACGCCGAAGCGCTGAGCTTTTCCCTGGCTGGACAAATGCCGCGGCCCGATGCCCAGGCGGCGGTCAAAGCCTTGTGTCAGGAGGCTCAGGCCTCGCAAACCCCGCTGCGGGATCTAGTGGCGCGGGACTATCCGGACCTGGATACGGATGCCTTGTTTGACCCCGCCAGGCAGATGGGCCATGCCCCATGGGAGGCCCTTCAGTTCAGCAAGAAATCCGACAGCCTGCGCAATCCCTGACAGGATTGCGCCCGGCAGCGCGCAGGGTGTCTTCCGTGACGTTACAACGCGTCCCGCCCTGCGCATTCCCGCTTGATGCAACCACCCCGGCGCGTCACCCTGACTGCAAACGGGGAGGATAATCATGCAAACCATCAAAGCCGCTGTCTGCCATGAATTCGGCGCCCCGCTGGTCATCGAGGACGTGCAGCTGGCGCCGCCCGGCACGGGTGAAGTCGAGGTCACGCTGGACGCAGTTGCAATCTGCCACAGCGACATTTCCTTTGCCGAAGGCGCCTGGGGCGGGCATCTGCCTGCGGTTTACGGCCACGAGGCCGCCGGGGTGATCACCGGGGTCGGCACAGGTGTGCAGGGTTTCAGCGCTGGCGATTCCGTTGTGGTCACACTGATCCGCAGCTGCGGCACCTGCCCGTCATGCGCAGGCGGCAGGCCGGTGATTTGCGAAACGCCCTATGACACAGTCAACGGTCCGTTGAAGACGGCCAGCGGCGAACCGCTGGACCAGGCGATGGCTTGCGGCGCCTTTGCCGAGAAGGTGGTGGTGGACCAGCGTCAGATCGTGAAGATCCCCGCAGAAATCGGCAAGGACGCGGCGGCGCTGATCTCCTGCGGGGTGATCACCGGTGTGGGGGCGGCAGTCAACGCGGCCCGGCTGCGTGCAGGCCAGGACGTGGTGGTCATCGGCGCAGGCGGCGTAGGCCTCAACGCCATTCAGGGCGCCCGTATTGCTGGCGCCCGCCGCATCGTCGCCGTCGACATGAATCCTGACAAACTGGAAACCGCCAAGGAGTTCGGTGCCACCCACGGGGTGCTTGCCACTGAAGACAAGCCATGGAAAGCCGCCCATAAGGCACTTGGAGGACGCGGCGCCGATGCGGTGCTGGTAACCGTCGGAGCCATTCCCGCCTATGATCAGGCGCCGCGGTATTTGGCCCGCGGCGGCAAGGCGGTGCTGATCGGCATGCCGCATTCCGGTGCCAAGGCCGCCTACGAACCCGTTGTTCTGGCCGCAGTGGGTCAGGGATTGATCGGTTCCAAGATGGGGGATGCTGTGATCCAGCGCGACATTCCGTGGATGGTGGATCTGTATCAGCAAGGCCGCCTGAAACTGGATGAACTGATCTCTGGCCGCTGGTCTCTGGAGCAGATCAATGAAGCGATTGCCGACACCAAGACTGGCAGCGCCAAGCGGAACGTGATTGTCTTCAACCGTGCCAGCACAGTGGAATAACCTCGCTTAGGGATAACGGAGCACCTCCAACCCGGGATGTTCCCACCGCCGCTCCACCTGGGCTTTGCCGCCACGCCCGGCTCACGGCAAACGCCAGGCCACTGGTGCGGGCGGCAGCCGACTTTGTCTAATGCGGATGTTCAAAACAATTGCCCCCGTTTCGTAACCTGCGTCAGATCTTACCGGAACCCTCTTCTGCTGTGCCATTGGCTATGGCAACCGGTGGCTCTCCGCCGATTCAAAGGCGCATTGCAACTGCGAGGTGACTTGGTTGCAGGAAGCAGGCAAGCTGCAGAAAAACAAAAACAGGACATTGAGCAGTGCCCCCGTCAAGAAGTGACGACAGCCCGCCGGAAGCGGACATGCAGGAGAGTGCGGCCGAGGCTGCTGCATTCCTGAAAACGCTTGCGCATGAAGGCCGCCTGATGATCCTCTGCCATCTGTGCGCGGGGGAACGTTCGGTTAGCGAATTGGAAGCTCTATTGAACATGCGCCAGGCAGCGGTAAGCCAGATGCTGGCCCGGCTGCGTGAAGAGGGGTTGGTTGCGACCCGGCGCGACGGCAAGACGGTTTTCTATTCTCTCAAGGACAGCAACACGGAAGAAATGATTGCCCTGCTCTACAAGCAGTTTTGCGGTGTCAGCTGAGCACCCGCTTCTGTGACCGCCGCCTGCTGGCAGCGGCCTGGCAACCGTTCTGATGCCATTGCAGGCAGGGACACTGGGCTAGCCGGTTATTCCTCGTCCGCCCGCACTCTTTGGGTCTGCACCCCCAGTCCCTCGATCTCCAGCCGCATCACATCGCCGGACTTCAGATACACAGGCTCCGGCTTGGCGCCCATGCCCACACCAGGCGGCGTTCCGGTTGCAATCACATCGCCTGGATGCAGTGTCATCAGCTGGCTAAGATGCGAAACAATCTGTGCCACGGTGAACACCATCCTGCTGGTATTGCCGGTCTGGCGCCGTGCGCCATTCACATCGCACGTCAGCCACAGGTTCTGCGGATCCGGCACTTCATCCCTGGTCACCAGCCAGGGTCCAAGAGGCCCGAAGGTGTCGCAGCTTTTGCCCTTGGTCCATTGCCCGGTCAGCTTGGTCTGAAAATCCCGTTCTGACACGTCGTTGATCACGCAATAGCCCGCGACATAATCCAGCGCTTCGGCCTCGGACACGTATTTGGCGGCCTTGCCGATAATCACGCCCAGCTCCACTTCCCAATCCGAGGAAACTGAGCCGCGGGGCAGAACGACGTCATCGTCCGGCCCGCAGATCGACGACGTGGCCTTGAGGAACAGAATCGGATGCTCCGGCAGGGCCATCCCCATTTCCTCAGCATGATCGGTGTAGTTCAGGCCGATGCCAAGGAACTTGCCGGGCTGCCCGACACAAGGCGCAAAGCTTGGTGCCCCCGCCGCCAGCGGCAGCGTCTTGGGATCCAAGGCCGACAGCCGGGCCAGGGTTTCATCACCCAGGACCGCGCCGGTGATGTCCGGCACATGGGCCGACAGATCCCTGACTGCGCCCGCGCTGTCCAGCATTCCCGGGCGCACCTCGGTGCCCGTGCGGTACCGCAGCAGTTTCATGTCGTTTTCTCCCGTTCGGTTTTGTGATCAGTTGGAAACGTAGCCTGCCACCACCTGCAGCAGCTTGAAAGCGGTCGACGCGTCGTTCTCCACAACCGCCAGGAACTCTTCCTCGCCGATCCGCAGGCATCGCAGATCGCTTGCTGCAACCATGCTGAGCGCGCGCGGCTCCTGCCGGATAAGCCCCAGTTCTCCGACTAGCCGGCCTGGGCCGACCTGGGCAATCAACCGGTCCTCCGCCCCTTCTTGCGGCAACAGAAGATCTGCCTCGCCCGACAAAATCATGTAGGCGCCGTCCGTGGCCTCGTCGTCCTTGAGGAAAACCACCTCGCCCGCCTTGGCCTCGTACCAGCGCGCGCCGAAAGCCAGGAGGCGCAGCTGGCGCCGGTTGAGACCGGAAAACAGCTCGGTCTGCTCCAGCGCCCGCAGCTTGCGGGCCAGATCCTGGCTGGCTGCACCTTCTTCCGCGGACACGGCCTGCGCCTCATCGCTGACCAGCCGGCCCTGGCGCAATTCAAAGAACACATCAAATACGTCCGGGTTCTGAAATCCGGGCGCCAGATAGATCAGCGTCGTGTCGGGCAGCAGCTTGCGCAGGTTCTTGTGCACCGCAACGCGGGTTTCCAGGTCATAGCTCGCCATCGCGGAATCCAGGATCAGGATATCCGGACGCTTGATCGTGGCGCGGCAGAAGGCCAGCGGTTCCGCGAAACTGGCTGCCAGCCCCTGCCCGCCCACTGCAATCGGCATGTCGAAAATCAGTTCCACCACCTGGTCGCGCAAGCCTTCGCGCACCATGAGGTCGGAGACCAGTTTGCGCACCTCATCACCCTTGGCACCTGCGGCATCGGATATCTTGCCGAAGAGAGCGTTTTCCAGAACCGTGAGGCTGGGGGTAATTGCGTCTTCCTGGAAAGGCGCAAAACCTGTGCCCAGCGTCTTCAAAAGCGCGTCCCCATGGCTGCGCCGGAAGCCGAGAATGCGCTCCTTCATGTCATCCTCAAATGCGGGCCCAATTTGCTCTGCGGAGATGGTGAAGGGCACGATCAGCAGCTGCGCCAGTTCTTCCCGGCTCAGCGCCGCCGCATCAGCGGTGCCGGAGCGGTCCACCAGCGCCAGCGCAGCCTCGTAGGCCGCAACGTCCAGGCCAAGCTTACGGAAAAGCGGGTGGCCGGTTCCATCCATGCCAAAGATCTGCCGCAGCATTTCAACCACATCACGGGTCAGCGCAACTAGGCTTTCGTCAAGGCCAAGTTGCTTCAGCTGGTCAAGGAAATCCCTTTGCTCGTTCAGCATCTCGCCGGTCAGGGCCTCCTGAGAGGCCGCAAACAAAAGGTTCTCGGCAACTGGGAGGGCCGGGTTGTAGCTCCCGTGCTCCAGGAAATGCACATGCACATCCAGCCCGGCATTTTCGATCGCCTCGCGTACCGTTGGACGCAGCCTCACCAGTTTCTCCGCCAGTTCCTGATGCGCGGCCTCCTCGAACCGCTGCTCGATACCGCGCCGGAACAGCGCAGTGTCAGAGCCGATCCCCTCCACCACTTTCAGCCACCAGCCGCGCAATTCAGCCTCGCTGGAAAACCCGGCCAGCTTGGGGTCCAGCCACGGCGCATCAAACGGGTCCGGGCTGTTGCCCGCCTGAATGGCGACCTCCAGCTGTTCCGGATCCCGCGCATCTCCCTGCGGGCGCATCCGCATCGGCATCATCACGTTGTCGCCAAAGGACCCCTGAAACAGCACCGGCCGCGACGTGGCATAGCCAATCCGCGCTGCCACTACTGCCTGATGCAGCCCGCTCATGTCCTGCTCTGCCACGGTCACAGTCCCCGAGGACGGCAGGATTTCCCGCGTCAGGAGCTCCGCCAGCGCCCTGCGGTCTTCTTCGGATGGCGCTGCGATCCCGACCACCTGCCCGGCCGGAAAGGTTGCGCTCAATTCCTCGAGCACCAGATTGCCGTCGGAGTCCCGCACAGTGACGGAATCAAGCACCACATCGCCGGAGAGATGCTGCAGCTCCTCCGGTTCACCGCTTAGCAGCTCTTCATCCACCATCCCCTGCGGCGCAAAGCGCTCCAGGATCACATCCCAGCGCAGGCTCATGTCCTGGGTCTGGTTGTAATATGCCAGCAGCTCCTTCCAGGGCGATGCCAGATCCTTGTAAGCGGCCAGGGCTGCCACCAGAGCGCCCAGCGAGACCTTGCCCTGCAGCACCAGATACCCGCCGACTGCATAAAAGAAGAAAGGAGTCAGCTGGGTGATGAAGTTATTGAGAAACTTCATGAAAAACTTTTTCTGGTAGATCAGGAAGCGGATTTCATAAAGCCGCCCCAGCCGGGCGGTGATGATCGCCATCCGGTAACGCCAGCCGCCATTGATCCGCAGCGTCGAAGCGCCGGCGGCGCTTTCCCCGATTTCTGTCGCCAGCGCCCGCACCTGCTTAATACGTTTCTTGTTCAGCTGGTTGATCTGCCGTTGCAGCATCGGGATAAGCCAGCCCTGCAGCGGAATCAGGGCAATCGCCGCCATCCCGAACCAGAAGTTCTGCAGAAACAGAAAGAACAGGATGGTCAGCATCTGCCCGGCCTGCAGCACCGGCTGGCTGACCGCGTCGCCCATCAGCCCGCCCATCGGTTCGGATTCCGAAGTGACCATCGACACCAGCTCACCCTGGCTGACCCGCTCGAAATAGGGCTGCGGGAAGCGCAGGACGCGGGCGATCAGCTGGTAGCGGAACCGGCGCAGCATCCGCTCCGCCAGCACACCCTTCATGGTGTTGATCCGCATCTTCAGCAGACCGTGGCACAGCACCGACAGAAGGAAAGCCCCGCAAAGGATCCACAGGAACGTCAGCTGGTCAAAACTCTGCCCCAGCACCGTAATCGTCGAGCTCTCGGCACCAATCGCATCGTTGATAATCCGCTTGGGCAGCTCCAGCGTCAGATACAGCAGCGGGAACAGGCAAGCAGTGACAACCAGCAGCACCAGCTGATCGCGTTTCGAGTATTTCCAGATGAAACGGAACAGAGAGCGTTCTATGGGAATGCTCCATAAATGGCAGCTACGGACAAGATACCCTATGGGTAGCGCGGTTTAGCTGCTGCAGGCAATGGGCAGTAACCCGCCCTGTCCCGTTGCGGCACTCTGCCGTCACAGCATTTGCCAGACGGCAAAAAATCCGTAAGGTTCCAGCCAACTATACTTTCAGGAGACTTATTGGTTTGCCGGAATACGTCGGATCCGTTCTGCTGCTGCTCTGCGCTTTGCAGGTCAAGCATTTGTTTGCCGACTTCTTCCTTCAGACCCCGAAGATGCTGTCGGGCCGCTGCGCCTATGCGCATATGGGCCGGGCGCAGCACGCCGGCGTGCATATTGCCGGCTCCGCTCTTATTTTCCTTCTGTTCGGGGCATCATTGACATTCATCCTGGTGCTGGCCGTGCTGGAATGGATTGTGCATTTCCACATTGATTTCGGTAAAGCCAGGTTTTCAGAACGCAAAAAGCTGAATCCGCAGCAGGCAATGTTCTGGCAGGCGATGGGCTCGGACCAGGCGCTGCACCAGCTGACCTACATAGCCATGGCCTGGGCCTGGGTAAAATACGCAGCTGCCTAAGCCCCTGCATGCGAGTTTTCATGGAACTACAGGTTTGTCCCGCTTGATCGTGCGCAGCACCACATTGGTTTGGGCACTTGCAACAGCAGGAAGCCGGAACAGGAAATTTTCCAGGAACCTGTTGTAGGCCTCCAGATCCGGCGCCAGAACCCGCAGGTGGTAATCGGCCTGCCCGGTGGTGGCATAGCACTCCTGCACCAGCGGGCTGGTTTCAACGGCGCGGATGAACTCCACCAGCTTGTCCGGATCATGGCGTGTCAGATGCACATGCACGATGGCTTGAAACCCCAGCCCCATTGCCGGTGCGTTCACCACGGCGCCGTAGCGTTCAATGATGCCCGCCTCCTCAAGCGCCCGCACCCTGCGCCAAAGAGCAGACGGAGACATGCCCACAGACTCAGCCAAATCGGCGTTGGAAATGCGGGAATCCTCCTGCAGCAGTGTCAAAATCCGGCGGTCGCGGTCGTCTACTTTCATTTTCCGGTCATTTTCTCCGAAAAGTCAGGAACTTCTGGATAACACAGCCACAACTCGCTGCAAAAGAAGTAAATCAGGCAAATCTTTTCAGCCTTCGTGGATTACTTTTCCGGAAAACACATATTCCGCGCAAGGATTCCGCCGCGATGACCAAGCTGAGCCACGATTTCCGCAGCTACAAGCTGGACGACCGTTATGACATGACCAAGGGCCGGGTGTTCCTGACTGGCACGCAGGCGCTGGCCCGCGTGATGCTGGACCAGGCCCGCCGCGACAAGGAAGCAGGCCTGAACACGGCCGGTTTTGTCTCCGGCTACCGCGGCTCGCCGCTGGGTGGGGTCGACCTGGAGTTCTGGCGCGCAAAGGAACGGATGCAGGCAAACCGCATCAAGTTCATGCCCGCCGTGAACGAAGACCTGGGCGCCACCGCGGTTTTGGGTGCCCAGCAGGCCATCCTGGACCCGCACTGCGAGGTCGAGGGCGTGTTCTCCATGTGGTACGGCAAGGGGCCCGGGGTTGACCGCTCCGGCGATGCCTTGAAGCATGGCAACGCCTACGGATCGTCAGCCAAGGGCGGTGTCCTTGTTGTTGCCGGCGACGACCACGGCTGTGTCAGCTCGTCGATGCCGCACCAGTCGGATGTGGCCTTCATGTCCTGGTTCATGCCGGTTCTGAACCCGGCGGATGTGTCCGAATACCTGACCTTCGGCGAATACGGCTTTGCCCTGTCCCGCTACTCAGGCACCTGGGTCGGCTTCAAAGCAGTGTCGGAAACCGTGGAGAGCGCGCGCTCAGTGGAACTGCAGCCGGACCGAGAGTTCATTTATCCGGAGCTGCCGGATTACCCTGGCGGGCTGCATATCCGCCGCGCCGACCTGCCCTCGCCCGAGATCGAAACCCGCATCCACGCCAAGCTGGACGCGGTGCGCGCCTTTGCCGAGGCAAACCCGATCGACAAGCGGATTTATGACATCAAGGACGCCCGCTTCGGCTTTGTCTCCACCGGCAAGGGGCATCTGGACCTGATGGAGGCTCTGCGGCTGCTAGGAATCGACGAGGCCGCCTGCCGCCGTCTGGGCATCGACATCTACAAGGTTGGGATGGTCTGGCCGCTGGACCGCACCGATGCGCTGAAGTTCGTGAAGGGCAAGCAGGAAGTGCTGGTTGTCGAAGAAAAACGGGGCATCATCGAAAGCCAGTTCAAAGAGAACTTCTATGACTGGCCCGGCAGCAAGCCGGAGAAGATGGTCGGCAAATACGACAGCCAGGGCGAGCCGCTGATCCCGTGGACCGGTGAGCTGAGCCCGCTGCTGCTGGCGCCCATCGTGGCGGCGCGGCTGGACAAGTTTTTCCCGGAAGAAAACCTGCCGGCCAAAGCCGCTGCGCTGACGGCTGAACCGCCGAAAGTGCTGAACGTGCCCGGCGCCACCCGCACGCCTTACTTCTGCTCCGGCTGCCCGCACAACACGTCTACCAAACTGCCGGAAGGCTCCAAGGCGTTTTCCGGCATCGGCTGCCATGTGATGGCCAGCTGGATGGACCGTGAAACCGCCGGCTATGCCCAGATGGGCGGTGAAGGCGTGCCGTGGACCGTTGCCTCGCAGTTCAATGGAAACAAGCATGTGTTTCAGAACCTCGGTGAAGGCACTTGGTATCACTCCGGTTCGCTGGCGATCCGCCAGGCGGTCGCGGCCGGCACCAACATCACCTACAAGATCCTGTATAACGACGCGGTGGCGATGACCGGCGGCCAGCCGGTGGACGGACCGGTCTCAGTCCATGGCATCGCCCAGACCTGCCGCGCCGAAGGCGTGCAGTGTATTGCCCTGATCTCAGACAACATCGGCAAGTTCAGCCATGGGGATTTCCCGAGCGGCACCACCTTCCATGACCGCGCGGAACTGGACACGGTCCAGCGTGAACTGCGCGAGATCCCCGGCGTCACCGTGCTGATCTACGAGCAGACCTGCGCCACCGAAAAACGCCGCCGCCGCAAGCGCGGCAAGATGGAGGACCCCAAGCGGTTTGCCTTCATCAACGATCTGGTCTGCGAGGGCTGCGGCGATTGCTCGGTTGAATCCAACTGCCTGAGCGTGGAGCCGAAGGAAACGCCGTTCGGTCGCAAACGCAAGATCAACCTCTCCACCTGCAACAAGGACTTCTCCTGCCTTAACGGCTTCTGCCCCAGCTTCGTCACCGTCGAGGGCGCAACCCGGCGCAAGAAGAAGCCCGCCGGGCTGGACGCCGCCAAACTGGCAGCCCAGCTGCCTGCCCCGGTCCTTCCCTCCCTGGCAGAGCCGTTTGACCTGCTCGTCACCGGGGTGGGCGGCACCGGCGTTGTCACCGTCGGGGCGCTGATCACTATGGCCGCGCATCTGGAGGGCAGGGGATCGAGCGTTCTGGACTTCACCGGTTTTGCCCAGAAGTTCGGCACAGTGCTGAGCTACATCAGGCTGTCTAAGTCCCCGGAGACGCTGAACCAGGTGCGGATCGACCAGGGTGGCGCAGATGCTGTCATCGGCTGCGATGTTGTCGTGAGCTCGGCGCCCAAGGCATCGGTTCACTACCGCCCCGGCACCAAGGTGGTGCTAAACCGGGCGGAAATGCCCACCGGCGATCTGGTTCTGCGCCGCGATGCCGACCTGATGGCAGGGGTGCGAGAACGGACCATCGCCGACGCTGTTGGTCCGGCCAACCTGTCCGGCTTCAACGCCAACGAGGCTGCCGAAACAATGCTGGGTGACGCAGTCCTCGCCAATGTCATGATGCTGGGCTTTGCCTGGCAAAAAGGGCTTGTGCCGGTCAGCGCCGGCGCATTGGACCAAGCGATCGAACTGAACGGTGTTGCGATCGAAAAAAACCGGCTCGCCTTTGCCATCGGCCGCGCCATGGCAGCAGACCCGAGGCTGGTCGAGGACATCTACAAGGAAACTCCCGACGAGGACGAAACGCTGCAAGAGCTGGTTCAGCGGCGAGCAACCTTCCTGACCGGATACCAGGATACCGAATATGCATCGCGGTATCAGGAAACGCTGGCACGGTTCCGCGACGCCCTGCCTGCTGACGCACAGGAGCAGCTGACCGCTGCGGCGGCCCGGTCGCTGTTCAAGCTGATGGCCTACAAGGACGAATTCGAGGTTGCCCGGCTGCTGACCAGTGAAAAATTCCGCCACCAGATCGAGGACGAATTCGAGGGTGATTACACGGTCAAATACCACCTCGCTCCGCCGCTGCTGAGCCGCAAAAAGGATTGCCGCGGCCGGCCGCTGAAACGCTCATTTGGCCCTTGGCTGCGCCCGGCTCTGAACCTGCTGGTCAAGGCACGCCGACTGCGCGGCACCGCCTTCAACATCTTTGGATACCACGAGGAAGCCCGCTTGCACCGCGATCTTCTGACGTGGTACGAGGCCGCGCTCAGCAAGGTTGCCCAGCGCTACACGCCTGGCACCCATGACGCCTGCATGGAAATCCTGCAAGCGCCGATGGAAATCCGCGGTTACGGCCCGGTGCGCCTGGAAGCCGCCAGGAAAGTCCGAAATGCAGCGGATGAGGCGCTGCTCAGCCTGTAAAACCAGCCATCACAAGCCGGCACTGGGGTATCAGATGTCCCAGTGCTGGCGCGTGAACTCAGTAAAGGCCTCGATCTCCTCAGCCAGCGGCTCGCGCCCGGTGAACACCTTGAGGTATTCGGGCGTCACTTCCAGCCGGTGGGCATGGCTTTCGTTCGGGTCCGCCATGTCATAGCCCAGCTGCATGTAATACAGCACCTTGGCGCGGGTCATGGCCTCTCGCTCGGGGTAGCCATAGCGGGCAAACATCGCTGTCAGCGCCTCAACCCGGCGCCGGTCGGAGCGGTCCAGCAGGCTGCGCACTTTGCCAGAGCGGCGCGACCAGTCCCGCACCGCAAAATCCAGGGCGGTGTTGAACAGGTTGGGATTGGTGATGCAGTGAAAGACGTTCAGAACCGCCCCGGTAATGGTTTCGGCCGACGCCTCGGCCTGACGCACCATGCCCGCGGTGTTGGTCTGCTCCCAGGTTTTCAGAAGCGCGTCCAACAGGTCCTGGCGCGACTTGAAGTACCAGTAGAACGAGGATCTCGAAACCTGCATCCGCTCTGCCAGCGCCAGCACCTTAACCTGTTCCACCCCGTCAGAGATCAGCACGTCCATCGCCACGTTCAGCCAGTCGTTGCGGGTGACTTTGATATTGCCGACCAGCGGCTCGGCCTCTGGATCATCCCGGTGCAGAACAGGTTTTTGCGCCATTTGCGGCCTTTCTGAGCGGTCTCGTTCCGGGCCATCCTATGCCGCAGCTGCCGCGCGCGCCAACCTGTCATTCCTGTCCGCCATGATTTGCGGTTGGAACTGAGTGGTTACAGCGACACACCGCAAATGCGGCCCCGAAGATCCGTCTGCTCAGGCAGCAAAAGCCTACCCTGACGTCATTGTGACCTCTTGCTTCCGTGTGCTGGCGCACCCGGCTGGACGTCCTCGCAAATACTTTTAAGGCTGGCTGCATGGCATTCCCCGCCCAAGGCCGCCTTCGGCCGCCTGGCCAATTTTCCCTTGCAAAGCCGGCATCTGGCCAAATGGGGTTTGACTAAACGGCCTCCGGCGCGCGAAGGTGATGAAAAAAACAGGGGAAAACACGATCTCATGAGCGCCTTGAACCAGCTGGGCGGGAAAAGCTGAATGCGTCCGCTGCTGTCCGTCGAAAACCTCAGCATCGGGTTTGGCAAAGGAGACTCTGTCGTCAAGGACGTGAGCTTTGCCGTCCAACCGGGGGAAACGCTTGCCCTGGTCGGGGAAAGCGGCTCGGGCAAGACGGTTTCCTGCCGGGCAGTTCTGCGCATTCTGCCAAAAGTGGCTCAATTGCGGTCCGGTCGCATCCTGCTGGAGACCCGCGGCAAGAAGCTGGACTTGGCATCGCTGGACGAACGCTTGATGCGGGATGTGCGCGGCAACACCATCTCGATGATTTTCCAGGAGCCGATGCGCTCGCTTTCGCCGCTGCACCGGATCGGCAACCAGGTGTCCGAGGTTCTGTGGCTGCATGGACGCAAATCCGAACGCGAGGCGCGCGATGTGGTTCTGGAGTGTTTTGAGCGGGTTGGATTTCCAGAACCGGAGCGCACCTACCGCTCCTACCCGTTTGAATTGTCCGGCGGAATGCGCCAGCGGGCGATGATCGCCATGGCGATGGTGGCCAAGCCGGACCTGCTGATTGCCGACGAGCCGACCACAGCGCTTGACGTGACCACCCAGGCGCAGGTGCTGGGGCTGATGAAAGACCTGCAGCGGGAAACCGGGATGGCAATGATCCTGGTGACCCATGATCTGGGCGTGGTGGCCAACATGGCCGAGCAGGTGGTGGTGATGCACAAGGGCCGGGTTATGGAGTCAGGGCGCGCCGAACCGATGCTGCGCGCGCCTGCGCATCCTTATACCAAGGCGCTGTTCGACGCCGCACCGGAAATCCCGGATGAGGCAGTGGTCGCGATTCCGCCTTCGCGCGAAGACCTGATCATGGAGATGAAATCTGTCTCCAAGACTTACACACTGCGGGCCGGCAAGGGCTGGCAGGCTCCCACGCTGATCCACGCCTGCCGCGAGATCGACCTGCGGGTGACCCGCGGGGAGACACTGGCAATTGTCGGCGAAAGCGGTTCGGGCAAGACCACCGCGGCCCGCATCGCGCTGGGGGCAGAGCCGCCCGACCCCGGCGGCGAGGTGCTGTTCCGGCCCGAGGCCAGCCAGCCCCCGGTTACAGTCCACGATATGGATAGGGAAACGCGTACAGCCTTTCAGCGGCAGGCCCAGATGGTGTTTCAGGACCCGTACTCTTCGCTGTCGCCGCGAATGCGCATTCAGGACACGCTGATGGAGCCGCTGGATATCCATCGCATCGGCACCCGCGCGGAGCGCCGCGACAAGGCCGCGGAAATGTTGCGTCTGGTGGGCTTGTCGCCTGATATGCTGAAGCGTTACCCGCACGCTTTTTCCGGCGGCCAGCGGCAGCGCCTGTCAATTGCGCGCGCCCTGATGCTGGACCCGGCGCTGATTGTCTGCGACGAACCGACCTCTGCGCTGGATGTCTCGGTACAGGAACAGATCCTGCGGCTGCTGGAGGACATCCGCGACCAGCACAACCTGTCCTACCTGTTCATTAGCCATGACCTTGCCGTGGTGGCCCGGATCGCCGATGAAGTTGCGGTGATGCGGCGCGGCCTGATCGTCGAGCAGGCGCCGCCGGAAACATTGTTCTATAATCCCCAGCATCCTTACACCAAGGCGCTGATTGCCGCCCAGCCGGAACCTGACATCGACCGCCCCATCGACCTGAAACTGGTGGCCCAGGGCGCAGGCGCGCCCGAGCGCTGGCCCGAGGCGTTCCGGTTCAATGGCGTCGATGCCCCGCCCCTGGTGAATTTGAAACACCTGGAACCCGGCCACAAGGTGCGCTGCCATGCTTGATGCCCTGAAATCCATACTCGCAGCCGCCCTCTGTCTTGCCCCTTTGCCTGCCATTGCAGAAATAACGGTGCAGGAAAGCAGTTTCTGGAAGTCCGAGGTCAAGGCGGGCTACTTGCCGCCTGCCGCCAAACGCCTTCCTGAAGTACCGCTGGTGGTTGATCTGGCCGCCAAGGGCCGGGAGTTCGGCCTTCAGGGCGGAACACTCAATACCATGGTCACGCGCTCCAAGGACATCCGGCAGATGGTGGTCTATGGATACGCGCGTCTGGCAGGTTACGATGAGAAGTATCAGCTAAGGCCTGACATTCTTCTGGGGTACGAAAACGAGGCGAACCGCCGCTACACGCTGAAGCTGCGTCCCGGGCACAAATGGTCCAACGGCGATCCGTTCACCTCTGACGATTTCCGGTACTGGTGGAACGATGTTGCCAACAACGAACTGCTGAGCCCGGCCGGCCCGCCGGATTTTCTGCGGGTGATGGGAAAGCTGCCGCGGGTCAGCTTCCCGGACGAAACCACGGTGATTTATGAATGGGACGACCCGAACCCCAGTTTCCTTCACATGCTGGCCCAGGCCCGCCCGCCCTTCATCTACCGGCCCGCCAAATACCTGAAGCAGTTTCACGCTGATTACGCCGACCCCGAGGTTTTGGAAGAAGAGGTCGATTACGCCCGCGTCAAAAGCTGGGCCGCGCTGCACAACAAGTACGACAACATGTACAAGTTCGATAACCACGAGCTTCCGACGCTGCAGCCCTGGATCAATGCCTCGCCTGGCAAGAAGATCCGCCATCAGTTCGTGCGCAACCCCTATTACCACCGGATCGACAGCCGCGGCGTTCAGCTGCCTTATATTGACACAGTTGAGATGGAAATCGTGACCGCCGGGCTGGTCGCCGCAAAGTCGAATGCAGGGGAAGCGGATCTGCAGGCCCGCGGGCTGGATTTCCGCGACATTCCGATACTGCGCAAGGGCGAAAAAGACAACTCGGGCTACAAGACTTACCTTTGGGGCAATGGCGCTGCATCGCAAATTGCCATTTACCCGAACCTGAATACCCAGGATCCGGTGTGGCGGGAGATCCTGCGCGATGTGCGGGTGCGGCGTGCCTTGTCGCTGGCTATCAACCGCCGCGCCATCAACCGGGCGCTCTATTTCAACCTTGCAAAACCCGGCGCCATGACGGTGCTGGAACAAAGCGAGCTGTTTGATCCAGCCCTGCGCGACGCCTGGGCGCAGTTTGACCCCGAACAGGCAAACCGCCTGCTGGACGAGGCCGGGCTGACGGAAAAGGACGGCTACGGCATCCGCTACCTTCCGGATGGACGTCTGATGGAACTGATTGTGGAAACCGCAGGCGAACGGCAGGAAGTGGAAAACGCCCTGCAGATCATCTCCGATGACTGGCGCGATGTCGGCGTCAAGCTGATCATGCGCCCGCTGGACCGCGACATCCTGAGAAACCGGGTCTTTTCCGGCAGCACCATGGCGTCGGCCTGGTTTGGCTGGGACAATGGCTTGCCTCAGTCTTATACATCTCCGGTTTACCTGGCCCCTACCGACCAAGTCTTTCTGTCCTGGCCGAAATGGGGCCAGTTCTATCAGACCGGCGGCAATGCAGGCGAACCGCCGGATATGGCACCCGCTCAGCAGCTGCTTACGCTTCTGCAGGACTGGGACATGGCCACGACAAAGGCCGAGCGCATCGCAGCCTGGCGCGCCATGCTGCAGATCCATGCCGAACAGGTCTATGCGATTGGCGTTGTGGCCGCCGCGCCGCAGCCTGTTGTCGTCAGCACCCGGCTGCGCAACGTGCCGGAACAGGCGATCTGGGCCTGGGACCCCGGCGCGCATTTCGGCGTTTACCGGCCGGATGAATTCTTCTTTGAGGATGGCCTGGACTGATGGAGATTCTGCGATACGCCATCTACCGCTTTGGCACCATGCTGATGACACTGCTGGTGGTGTCGGTGCTGATTTTCGTCATCATCAACCTGCCGCCCGGCGACTACCTGTCGAACCAGATTGCCGAACTGCAGGCAACCGGACAGTCCGCAGGCGTGGCCAAGGCGGAATTTCTGCGCAAGGAATACGCGCTCGATAAGCCGCTTTGGCAGCAATACATGATCTGGATGGGTTTCATGCCGGGGCCGCACGGGTTTTCCGGCATGATCCAGGGCAATTTCGGCTGGTCATTCGAGTTTGACAGCCCGGTGGCCGATATTGTCGGCGACAGCCTGTGGCTGACGGTGCTCGTGAACCTGGCCGCCGTGATCTTTGTCTATGCCGTCGCCCTGCCTTTGGGCGTTCTGGCGGCAGCCCGCGCGCGCACCTGGGTCGACTACACCACCGCTTTTGTCGGCTACCTGGGACTTGCCACACCGAACTTCCTGCTGGCGCTGATCCTGTTCTACTACGGCCACCGGTGGTTTGACCTGCCGATCGGGGGGCTGATGGCGCCTGAATTCGAAGGTGTGCCGATGAATTGGGACAAGGTGAAATCCATCCTGGTGCACCTCATTGTTCCAACCTTCGTGATTGGTACTGCCGGCGCCTCGGCGATGATGCAGCGGCTGCGGGCCAACATGCTGGATGAACTGGGCAAACCCTATGTGGAAACCGCCATCGCCAAGGGCATGGCGCCGTCCCGCATGCTGGCAAAGTACCCGCTACGGGTGGCCTTCAACCCCTTTGTTGCAGATATCGGCAACCTGCTGCCCTCGATGATTTCCGGCTCTGTCCTTGTGTCGGTGGTCCTGGGCCTGCAAACCATCGGCCCGACCCTGCTGACAGCGCTCAAGACACAGGACATGTTCCTGTCAGGTTTTGTATTGATGTTCGTTGCCCTTCTTACCCTGATCGGCACCATGATTTCGGATGTGCTGCTGGTGCTGCTTGACCCCAGAATCCGCTACGAGGGGCGTGACGCATGACCCATCTGCCCGACGGACGTTATGTCGACGATGAACCATTTGATCCGCAGGCCTCGCTGCTGGAACTGGAGCGCAAGGACCTCGACGCCCCGAATTGGCTGCTGGTCTGGCGCAAGTTCAAGACCCACAGACTGGGCCTTATCTCAGGTATCTTCCTGCTGATTGCCTACGGCCTGATCCCGTTTGCCGGTTTCATTGCCCCCTACGGGCCCAACCAGCGGTTTTCCGAGCATCTCTACTCGCCGCCCCAGTCGGTCAAGCTGTTTCATGAAGGCGAGTTTGTCGGCCCCTTCGTCTACCCGATGACCTCCGAAGCCAACCTGGAGACCTTCCAGTGGGAGTTCAAACCGGACACCTCGCGCCCGCTCAAGCTCAAGTTTTTCTGTGAAGGCAGCACCTACAACCTCGCGGGTTTCATCGAAAGCAACCGGCACCTGTTCTGCGCCAGCGAGGAAGCCACGATCTTCATCTTGGGCTCCGACCGTCTGGGCCGCGACATCTTCAGCCGCGTTTCCTACGGTGCACAGCTGTCTCTGACTGTTGGCCTGATCGGCATCACGGTCTCCTTTGTGCTTGGCATTTTCTTCGGCAGTGTCGCCGGCTATTTCGGCGGCCGGGTCGACTGGATGGTGAACCGCGTGATCGAGATCCTGCGATCATTGCCCGAGCTACCCCTGTGGCTCGCCCTGTCCGCTGCCGTGCCCTCGAACTGGTCTCCGGTTGCGGTCTTCTTCATCATCTCGATCATTCTCGGCATTCTCGACTGGCCCGGCCTTGCCCGCTCGGTCCGCGCCAAGTTTCTGTCCTTGCGGGAGGAAGAATACGTCCGGGCCGCAGAAATGATGGGCGCGACGTCCGGACGGGTGATCCGCAAACATCTTTTGCCCAACTTCATGTCGCATCTGATTGCCTCAGCCACGTTGTCAATCCCGGCAATGATCCTCGGGGAAACCGCGCTGTCCTTCCTCGGGCTCGGCCTGCGCGCACCTGCGGTCAGCTGGGGGGTGATGCTGAATGACGCGCAGAACCTGACCTCGGTGGAAATCTATCCCTGGCTGGCCATTCCGATGCTGCCGATTGTCATTGTCGTGCTCGCCTTCAACTTCCTTGGCGACGGGCTGCGCGACAGTCTGGATCCCTATCAGCAATGACCCTTCTCACATCCCTGCCCGCCGCGGATCAATTCCGCCTGACCGGCAGCGGACAATGGCGCAGCGTCTTTGCTGTCACCGAACTTGCCAATGCTTCCATAGGAGCAGTTGGTCTGGAGCTGGCACGGCTGATCAAGGCCCTGAACCTCTCGCCGGCCGCGCTTGACGTCACCGTGGATCAGCGGCTGGCCTCGCTCTGGTTCGGCTACAGTTTCCGCCCGAAGGGCTGGGAGCTGCCCGGCCTGTGGGATGAAATCGCTGGCGTCTATGAAACGCAGGACGGCTGGATCCGCCTGCATACCAACCTTCCGCATCACCGCCAGGCCGCACTGCAAGTGCTCGGTTGCGCCGCCACGCGGGAGGCCGTGGCTGCCGAAGTAAAGCACTGGCAGGCCGACCGCCTGGAAAGCGAAACCGTAGCCGCTGGCGGAGTGGCGGCCGCCATGCGCAGCCGTGCGGACTGGCTGGCGCACCCTCAAGGCCGTGCAGTGGCATCAGAACCGCTGATCCACTGGATTGCGCCCGCGCCTCTGCGGCTGCGGGAAAGATCTGAAGCGACGGCAGAGCGTCCGCTGGCTGGGTTGCGGGTGCTTGATCTGACCCGCGTCCTGGCTGGGCCTGTCTCCACCCGCACACTGGCCGGTTTTGGCGCCGACGTGCTGCGCATCGACCCGCCCGGCTGGGATGAGCCGGGGGTGATCACAGACATCTCGCTGGGCAAGCGCATGGCCGCGCTCAACCTGGCCAAAGGGGAAGACCGGCTGGTATTCGAAACCTTGCTTGCTCAGGCCGATGTGCTGGTACACGGCTACCGGCCCGGCGCACTGGACGGGCTAGGGTATGACGCAGGCACCCGGCGGCAGCTTGCGCCAAACGCGGTTGAGGTGACGCTGGACGCCTATGGCTGGACCGGCCCCTGGGCCACACGGCGCGGGTTCGACAGCCTGGTGCAGATGAGTGCTGGCATTGCAGATGCAGGCCGGGACTGGGCCGGGACCGGCAGGCCGCACCCACTGCCGGTACAAGCGCTGGATCATGCAACCGGATATCTGATGGCCGCCGCAGTGCTGTCAGCACTCGCTGCTGCGGCGCATGGGGAGGCAGTTCCGACGGCCCGCCTCTCGCTGGCACGCACGGCGGAATTGCTGGCCGGGATGGGCAAGTCTTCTGAAGGCCCGGACATCACCGGGCCGGAAGACAGCGACTGGTCACCGCGCCTTGAGACGAGCGGCTGGGGGCCTGGCCGCCGGCTTGCTGCGCCACTCACCCTGAACGGCACGGCAGTGCACTGGGAATTGCCTGCCACCCGCTGCGGCAGCGCCGCTGCCGCGTGGCCCGATTAACCGGCCGCACGCAAGCCGCCCCTGCCCCAGCCAATCTGCCTCGCCAAAAAACAAACCTGGAAAGTAGCGCCCACCAGTTTCCCGGCGTATTGCACGGCTATACGCCCCAAGACCGCGCCGCGCGCCAGCGCGGCGCCAGGCCCAACCCCAAGCCGAACGCGTCGGCGGTCAATCGCGTGGGCGGGAGGGCGCCCGCTGCCAAGCCCGCTCAGCGGTCGTCGCCGCCTGGCCCGCCCATGTCTTCCAGCATGTCTTCGTCAATGGCTGCCTGCACAGCTCCCAATGCGGCCTCCTTCTGTTTCGGTGTCACCTCTTCCTCCTGGTCCGGAGCCAGGCGCACCGTGACCTCGCGGTGGGCGAATTTGACACCTTCGCGCGCGAACAGCTCGCGGATTTCCTGATACACCCGCTTGCGGACGATCCACTGATCACCCGGCTTGGTCATGAATTTCACCCGGATGATCATTGCCGAGTCCTGCATCTCGATCACACCTTGCGACTTCAACGGCTGGATGAAGGTATGTCCGACAACCGGATCGTCCATCAGCTTTTGACCCAGCTTCTTGATCAGCTTTCTGACCTTCTCCACGTCTGTGTCATAGGTCACCCGCAACGGCAGTTTCATCATCACCCAGTCGCGGGAGTAATTGGTCAGCACCTTGATCTCGCCAAATGGGATGGTGTGCAGCGCGCCCAAATGATGGCGCAGCTGGAAGGAGCGGACTGAGATCTTTTCGACAGTACCTTTCACATCGCCGATGTCGATGTATTCGCCTTTGCGGAACGCATCATCAATCAGGAAGAATGCGCCCGAGAAGATATCCCGCACCAGCGTCTGCGAGCCAAACCCCACGGCCAGGCCAACCACACCTGCACCGGCAAAGAGCGGGCTGACGTTGATGCCCAGCTCCAGCAGTAGGATCAGGACGATCGACACCAGCACCACCGCCAGGATTGCACCGCGGAACAGCGGCAGCAGGGTCGCCAGCCGGCTGGCCCCGCCGGCACCGCCCTCATCGCCCAGCTCGGCCTCCGGAACATCGCCCACTTCTTCGTCGATCTTGCTGTCGATCCAGATCCGGAACAGGTGATAGACGATATAGCCGATAAACAGGATGACAGTCACATCCACCACCCGCTCTGCAGCAGTGGTCTTGAGCCAGCTGGCGTCCGGGTTCCAGACAATAACCAGAGAATAGGCTCCGACGACAAAGGCCAGGATGCCTGCAACCCTGCGGGCGAGATCTTCGTAAGTGCCGATCGGGTGTTTTACCTTGGGGAGGGCGGCTTCCTCACCCTCCTCTTCCTCCGCTTCCAAAGCAGCGCCGTCCGGCTGCGCTGTCTCAGTGTCAGCGCCCGCCCCGCCCGCTTCCGGTGCTGCGTCTTGCGCGGCTGAAGAGGTTTGAACAGCAAGGCTGCGGCGGAAATACCGTTCGATCACATAATTGATCGCCCCATAAACCACCAGGATCGTGGTCAGAACGAAGTAGCTGCCCGCCATCAGAGGGATCGACACCTCGTGCTCAAGCACCAGATCGAAGGCCAGCTTTAGCCAGCCGAAAACCATGTAGACCATCAGCACCGGCGCCCAGGCGACCGCGAGGAACCGCACCAGCCACGAACAGTCTTCGGGCGGGCGGCCAGCACGGATGGCATTGGAAATTGCCCGGCCGTTGACCAGCACCATCAGCAGATTACCCAGCGTCCCGACCAGCGCCAGAACGCCGTAGACCAGTGCATAGACGTTGTAGTTAAGACCGAAATCCCCGACCCAGGTTGCAAACAGCGTCGAGGAAATGTCGTAAGTCGCCAGCAAGGATGCCCAGATATAAAGCCGCTTGGCATCCCGGTCGGAAAATACCGGGATACGGTATTGTGCCAGGAAAGGTGACAGCACCATCCGCCACAGGTCCGATACGGTCCGTGCCAGGAAGTAGGCGGTGTAGATCGCCGTGACGGTAAACTCGATGGATGGATCGCCCGACGCACCGAAAATCAGATACGAAATCAAGGCTGCAAAGATCATCGCAAAGATCGTGGCCCCGATCCCCATCAGGAAGCGGAAGACCAGGAAAGGCATCTTTTCCTGATAACCTTCGGGAGTTTCCCGGATCCGAGCGACCACAAACCCTTTCGCGAAACGCTTGCCGTAGATTTCCACAGACAGCCAGCGCCCGATAAGCAGGAACAGGACACTCCAGCCCAGCACCTCGACGTAGGTCATGATGCGCCCGTCCGGACTGGTCTGGCGCAGGATGTATTGCATCTCAAAGACTGAATACGGCAGCGCCTCCAGCCGGCTGTTCAGTTCTGCCCGGAAGGCTGCGACCCTGGACTGGGCCTTCATCAGCGCTGACGGCTGCTCCATCGCGCCGGAGGCGGACGGGCCTTCCTGCTGCCCTGACTCCGGCGGCGCATTCAGTAACCGGCCGCTGCTGTCGACAACCAGCACGCTGACACCGCTTTCAGCGGCTTGCTCAATAGCCTGGGAGAGCGCCTCCGCGCCGCTTGCGTCACTTTCCTGCGCACTGGCGTGAGCCGTCAGCCCGAAGCCCAGCAGCAGACAGAAGAGAATCCGAAACAGTGAGTGCAGCATGTCGGGCTATCCTTATGGAAACTTGAGCCAAATTAACCACCTGCCGGGGCGTTGCGCAAATAGCGCGCGCGCAATTTACTGTGCACCTTGCAACAGGGCCGCATGATTGCATGCGCAAGGGGTCCAAGTTATACAAATTCAGATATCAGCCCTTCGGGCGGAAACCCGTGATGCTGCGGCCTGCCTGCAACCAGTCAGGACCGGAAGCGGCGAAAGCAAATACTGACCGTGCCCCTGCCGCCTACGGACAACGGGCACGCAAACTGAGGCGGAAGATGGCGGAGCATAGCAGCACGCGCCCGGAAACGAGCGGCAGCGCAGGCTGGCCTGCTTCTGGTGCCGCCGCGGCCTGCTTGCAGCCAGGCACAGGCCGGAAATCCAACCAGGCGATCCAATGACGGACACAGGCATCACCCACCGCACAGCGGAAACCGCCAGACGCGGTCCCCGGATCATGTTCTACAGCCATGACACCTTCGGGCTGGGGCACTTGCGCCGGTCGCGGGCGCTGGCTGGGGCAATCACGGCTGACAATCCCGATGCTTCTGCGCTGATCCTAACAGGCTCCCCCGTGGCTGGCAGGTTCTCCTTCCCGTCCCGGGTTGACCACGTGCGTCTGCCCGGCGTTATCAAACGGTCGGACGGTTCCTATGCCTCGCGCACGATGGGGATGAGCATAGAGGAAACCGCAGACCTGCGCGCGGCCCTGATCCGCTCAACCGTTGAGCAGTATGACCCTGACGTTCTCATCGCTGACAAGGAACCCACCGGCTTTCGCGGCGAGCTGATGCCAGCGCTTGATCTTCTGAAGTCGCGTGGACGATGCAAGACAGTGCTGGGCTTGCGCGACGTGCTGGATGACCCGGAGGTGCTGGCAGCAGAATGGGAGCGCAAACACGCGGTCGAGGCCACCCGCGACTTCTATGACGAAATCTGGGTCTATGGGCCTCGCTCGGTTTATGACCCCACCGCCGGGCTGCCCTTCACGCCCGAGATGCAGGCCCGGATCCATTGGACCGGCTATCTGCGCCGCGACCTTGGCCAAGTGGGCGAGCCGCCTGAGCAGCCCTACCTGCTGGTTACCCCCGGCGGCGGCGGCGATGGCGAGATGATGGTGGATCTGGTGCTGTCTGCCTATGAAGCGGATCCGGACCTGTCGCCCCGAGCAGTGCTGGTTTATGGTCCATTTCTGTCCGGCGAAACCCGTGAAGACTTTGAAGAGCGCGTTGCCCTGCTGGATGGCCGTGTCACCGCCGTTGGTTTTGAATCGCAAATCGAGACCCTGTTTGCCGGCGCCCAGGGCGTCGTCTGCATGGGCGGCTACAATACTTTCTGCGAAGTCCTTTCCTTTGACAAACCGGCAGTGATCGTGCCCCGCACCACCCCCAGGCTGGAGCAATGGATCCGGGCCAGCCGGGCCGAAGAGATCGGCCTCACGTCCATGCTGGATGAAACCCGCGACGGATGGACTGCGCCTTCTCTGGCCAGGGCGATCCGTGCATTGGCAACCCAGAAGCCGCCGTCTGCGGCAGGTTCCGAAGGGCTGCTCGATGGGCTCGACTACGTTACCCGCCGGGTAGCGGCGCTTTTGCAGGACGTGCGCAAAGAGGCCGCGGAATGACCTCTGCCCGTCCGCCTTTGGCAGTTGTTGTAAAGGGCTGGCCCCGGCTGTCCGAGACTTTCATCGCCCAGGAACTGGTCGCGCTGGAGGCTGCTGGCCACACTTTTGAGATCTGGTCATTGCGGCACCCAACAGACGTCAAACGGCACCCCTTGCACGCGCGGCTGCAGGCCAAGGTAAACTACCTGCCCGAATACCTTTATCAGGAACCCGAGCGGGTTTGGCGTGCACGCGCGCAGGCTCAGCAGCTTCCCGGCTACGCCGAGGCCTACCGCATCTGGCGCGCCGATCTGCGCCGCGATCTGACCCCTAACCGCATCCGCCGTTTCGGGCAGGCCTGTGTTTTGGCTGCCGAAATGCCCGCGGAGGTGCTGGGGCTTTATGCGCATTTCCTACATACCCCCTCCTCGGTGGCCCGATATGCCGCGATCATGCGTGGCCTGCCCTGGAGTTTTTCGGCGCACGCCAAGGATATCTGGACCTCACCCGGCTGGGAACTTCAGGAAAAGCTTTCCGCGGCTCATCACGGTGCGGCTTTCGGCGCCACCTGCACCGGGTTCGGGGCAAAGCACCTGCAACAGCTGGCCGACACGCCAGACCGGGTCGATCTGGTTTACCACGGTCTCGACCTGTCCCGCTTCCCCGCCCCGCCTGTGCGGCAGCAGCGTCTCGCTCAGGATCCGATACATTTCATGTCGGTTGGCCGCCTAGTCGAGAAAAAAGGCTTTGACCGGCTGATCGCTGCTCTCGCGCTGCTGCCTGCAGGTCTTGACTGGCATTGGACCCATATCGGCGGCGGCGGTCTGGGAGACCTTCTGCAAGGCATGGCCGAAGATGCAGGCATTGCCCGCCGCATCACCTGGCGAGGGGCCTGCGACCAGCCGGAAGTAATCGAGGAAATGCGCTCCTCTGACCTGTTTGTGCTGCCCAGCCGGGTGGCAGCGGACGGCGACCGCGACGGGCTGCCCAACGTGCTAATGGAGGCTGCTTCGCAGCGCCTGCCCATCCTGTCGACCCCGGTGTCCGCTATTCCGGAATTCATAACCCATGGCACCCATGGCCTGCTGAGCGAGGACAGCCCCGAAGCGCTGGCCGAAACCCTGCTTTTCGCCGCCCGGCAGCCGCAGCAACTGGCCGCAATGGCCGAGGCCGCGCTTGACCGTCTGCGCATGGATTTCGGCATGGATCCCGGCATTGCCCGGCTCTCGAAGCGGCTGAGCGCAATGCTGCACGGCGGCTGACGGCCATGCAGCCGAGAGCCGGAATGCGGGTTGCCTTCTACGCGCCGATGAAGCCGCCGCATCACCCGGTGCCCTCCGGCGATCGCGAAATTGCCCGCAACCTGATGGACCTGCTCCGCACGAGCGGGACCGGTGTGCAACTGGTTTCCGATCTCAGAATTTATGACAAACGCGGCGACCCGGCCTTGCAAACCGCACTGCGCAAGGCGGCTGATGCAGAGGCCGCCCGGCTGATCGCGCAGATGCCGGACGCGGACCTCTGGGTCACCTACCACAATTACTACAAAGCTCCGGATCTGATAGGCCCTGCCGTGGCCTTGGCCCGGGGCATCCCCTATGTGCAGATTGAATCCACCCGCGCCAAGAAGCGGCTGGCTGGGCCTTGGGGAGAGTTCGCAAAAGCGGCACACGCCGCCGCCGACCACGCGTCTGCGATATTTTACTTCACCCGGCATGACCGCTTTGCGCTGCAGCGTGACCGCTTCGGCAACCAGAAGATAGCCCACCTGCCACCCTTCCTCACGCTTGAGGATTTGCCTGCCGCATCCACCCTGGACGGCCCGATGCTGACCGCAGGCATGATGCGCGCGGGCGACAAATTCACGTCTTACAGCATCATCGCGGATACGCTTGCCCTGCTGCCCGGCGATTGGCGCCTCGAAATCGCCGGAGACGGTCCGGCCCGTGCCGACGTTGAGACGCTGATGGCGCCATTCGGTGACAAGGTCCGCTTCCTAGGCCAGCTGACGCGCGAGGAACTGGCTGCAGCCTATGCCAAAGCCAGCCTGTTCCTGTGGCCCGGCGTGAATGAAGCCTTTGGCATGGTCTACCTGGAAGCACAGGCCCACGGCCTGCCGATTGCCGCTCAGGACCGCCCCGGCGTTCGGGACGTTCTGCTGCCCCGGCCGTACCCGGCACCGGAAGATGGCGCACAGGCGCTTGCATCCTTTGCCAGTCGCCTGCTTGCAAACCGATCGCTCCGCGCCAAAACTGCCCGGGATGCCCGGGACTTCATATCGAACCAACACCTCGCCCCGGCCGCTGCCCGGCAGTTCTGGGAAACCGTTTTGCCGCTGATGGAGCCATCCGCATGATCCGCCTAGCCCTTTTGCGCCACGGGCATACCGCTTGGAACCGCGCCGGCCGCATCCAGGGCCGCAGCGACATCCCCCTGGACGACCAGGCCCGGGTGGAGCTTGGCGGTTGCTTCCTGCCCGCGGACTGGCAACAGGCGGAACTTTGGTCCAGTCCGTTAATGCGTGCGGTGGAAACTGCGGAACTGGTCGCTGACCGCGCGCCGCGAGCGGCACCCGAACTCATCGAGATGAACTGGGGCGCGTGGGAAGGACTGCACGGGCTGGACCTGAAAGCAGACCCCGGCAGCGGTTTCCGCGATATCGAAGAGTGGGGATGGGACTACCGCCCGCCCGGCGGCGAGACCCCTGCTGAGGTCTGGTCCCGCATTGAACTCTGGCTGGCCAGTTTGGAGCGGGACGCAGTGGCGGTTTGCCATATCGGCATCATGCGTATGATCCTGGCCCGCGCCTTTGGCTGGGGCTTCAACGGCCCCGCTCCCTTCCGCATCAAGCGCAACCGACTGTTTGTCGTCGAAGTTGACGGGCTAGACCTAACTCCATGGGCGGAGCCGGTCCGGTTGCTCCGCAGGGGTCCCTCATGAAGGTTATGATCGCCGTTACCCACCTGCTTGGCACCGGCCATCTGTCCCGCGCTCTGACGCTGGCGAGGGGCTTTATTAAGGCTGGTCACACCGTGCAGGTCGCATCCGGCGGTTTTCCGGCGCCGCAGCTCCATGCAGACGGGATCGGCCTGCTGCAGTTGCCCCCGCTGCGCTCCGACGGGGTAGACTTCACCCGGCTGCTGGCAGAGGACGGCTCCCTGGCGGGAGAAGCCTATCTGGCCCGACGTCAGACCGCCCTATGCCAAGCTCTTGAGGATATGCAGCCAGACGTGCTGATCACCGAGCTCTACCCGTTCGGCCGCCGCTCCCTGCGCAAGGAGTTTCTGACACTGCTGCAAACGGCCCATGCGCTGCCCCGGCGGCCGGTGATCCTGTCCTCCATCCGCGACATCCTCGCGCCGCCGTCCAAACCGGAGAAGGCTGAGAAGGCCGATGCAGTCATCGCTGGGTACTATGACGCGGTGCTGGTGCACTCCGACCCCGCCGCCACCCGGCTTGAGGCCAGCTGGCCAGTCTCAGAATTGCTTGCGGGAAAGCTGCGCTACACCGGCTATGTTGCACCGCCGGCGGCAGGCCCCCACCCGCATCAGGCAGGCAGCGGAGAAGTCCTGGTCAGCGCAGGCGGCGGCAGTGTCGGCACACCGCTTTATCAATGCGCACTGGACGCAGCCAGGCTGATGCCGGGTACCCCCTGGCGGCTTCTGGTCGGCGGTACGGATGCCAAAGCGCGGATTGCAGACTTTTCCAAGACTGGCTCTCCCGCGCTGCTGGAGCCTGCCCGCAAAGACTTCCGCCAGATGCTCTCGCACGCCGCGGCCTCCATCAGCATGTGCGGCTACAATACCGCGCTGGACCTGTTGCAAGCAGGGACGCCCTCGGTTCTGATCCCTTTTGACGCCGGAAACGAGAAAGAACAGGGGCTTCGCGCCGCCAGTCTCGCCCCTCTGAACGGCATCGAAGTGGTCAGAACTGCCGACCTGACCCCCGAAACGCTATGCGCTGCTGTCAAAGCGGTTTTGCACGCACCGCCGCGGGTTGCAGGCGGTTTCAGGTTTGACGGCGCCGCCCGGAGTGTGGAGATTGCCGCAGAACTTGCGGGAGGGCGGGGATGACACCAGACTGGAGCGCGCTGGACAGGGAATTGGCCCATTGGCAGAAGGGAAACCTGACGCTGCCGTTGTGGTGGCGGGACGACGACGCGATGTCCCAGTCCGCCGAATTGGAGCGATTGGCAGACCTCTCAGCGGAGCTTGACCTGCCGGTGCACCTAGCCGTGATCCCGCAGGGCGCCACCGCTGATCTGGCCCGTTTTGCCGCCGACAATCCGCAGTTGATCCCTGTGGTCCATGGCTGGGCGCATCAGAACCACGCCCCGGCAGGGGAAAAAAAGGCAGAGTTCGGTGCGCACCGCCCGCTGGAAGAGTTGCTGGAAGACGCTGAACATGGCCTGACCGCTTTGAAGGAGTTGTTCGGCAGCAGCCTTCGGCCGATGTTCGTGCCGCCCTGGAACCGGATCTCGCCGGAAATGCTGACCTGGCTGGCCGGTGCCGGCTTCACTGCAGTTTCCACATTTGCCCCGCGCAAGGCGGCCAAGCCTGCCTCCGGCCTTCTGCGCGTGAACACCCATCTGGACCCGATCGACTGGAAGGGCGGCCGCAGCCTGCTGCCTCCGGAACAGCTGATCGCACAAGTTGCGCGCCAGCTGCGCGACCGCCGCCTGGGAGAGGCGGACAACGCTGAGCCCTACGGGCTGCTGACCCACCATCTGGTGCATGACGAGGCTATCTGGTCCTTCATCAGTGCGCTGGCCAAACGCTTGCTGGATGGCCCTGGTGAAGCTTGGATTTATGATGAAAGGATGTCCTGAATGAGCCGCCTCGACTCAATGCTGCGCCGCCTGACTGCCCAGCGCGACGGGCTGAACTGGGCCGCAGAACAGATCAGCACAATGGACGGTGATGTTCTGGACATGGGGCTTGGCAACGGGCGCACCTACGACCACCTGCGCGAAGTCCTGGCAGCCCGCCGGATCTGGGTGATCGACCGGGTTCTGCAATGCCACCCCGCTTGCGTGCCGCCGGAGCAGGACTTCCTGCAAGGCGAAGCCCAGCCGATGCTTGAAAAGCTGGCCGCGGAAGGCCACAGGATCGCCCTGGCCCATTATGATTTCGGCTTTGGTGTCAAGGAAAGGGACGTTGCAGAAGCGGCTGCGCTCTCCCCCGCTATTGCCCAGGTTATGGCTCCTGGCGGCATCATTGTGTCCGGCCAGCCGCTGGCCGGGTTCGAGGAACTGGACGGCCCCGCGGGCATACCCCCGGGACGCTACATGTTCTACCGGGCCGGCTGATCCCGGACCCGCCCGGCCCCTGCGGCCGGGCAGTGCACGCTTGGACTGCAAGACAGCGGGCGCCTTTCACCCAGACCTCGCTGTCAGGCCACCCGCACCCCGCGCGACCAGACCCCTCGCAAAGCGGGCGTGCCTGCCTTGATGCCAAAGCGGATCAGGTCGGCGCGTTTGCCGGTTGCCAGCCGCCCCCGGTCATGCAGCCCTACCGCATCGGCCGGGCCATGAGTCACGGTGCCCAGCCCCCGCGCCATGTCGCCCCACAGCCGGCCGAGCTTGACCGCGGCCATCAACAGTGCCGCCGGGACGTAATCTGACGACAAGATATCCAGCAGTTCTAGGTCCGCCAGTTCCTGCGCCGCCACATTGCCGGAGTGCGAGCCGCCGCGGATCAAGTTGGGCGCGCCCATCATCACCTTGATGTTATGGGAGTGGCACGCCCTTGCGGCCTCCACGGTCGTCGGGAATTCCGCCAGGCGAATGCCGTGGGCTGCGGAAACTGCTACCTGCCCCGCGGTCGTATCATCATGACTCGCCAGGACCGCGCCGAACCGCTTCGCAGCCTTTACCGCCTCCGCCTCATGCAGATCTCCATAGGTCTCCCGCAGCTCCCTCAGGTGCGAGATATGCGCCTGGAAACCTGCATCATCAAACCCGTGCTTGCCTTTCACATAAGCTTCCAACTTGGAGATGTCGCGAAACTGCCGCTGCCCCGGTGTGTGGTCCATCAGGGAGACCAGCCCGACCCGGTCTGCCTCTCCAAAGGCGTCAAGTTCCGCAACCAGTGAGTCTGAACAGACTTCCGCCCGTAAATGCAGGAAGTGAGAAATTTTCAAAGCCTCTGCAGCCCGAAGTTCCAGCAGTTCGCTGGCCAGCCTGCGGGCATAAGCGCCATACCGGCTTTCTTTTCGGCTGATCGAGCCGACGCGCATGGCATCAAACACGGTAGTTATCCCGATTCCGGCTAGTTCGGCGTCATGCGCGATTATGGCGCTGGCATGCGGCCAGTCGACCCTGGGGCGCGGCTGGATGTGGCGTTCCAGGTTGTCGGTGTGCAGCTCCACCAGCCCCGGGCAGACATAATCTCCGCCGCAATCCACCGCGCCTGCCGGAACGGTGCCGCCATCCGCGATGTCTGCAATCGCGCCGCCCGCAATCTTCACACTGCCGGTCCGGGTCTCGCCCGGCAGCACCAGCGTGGCATTGGCAAGGATCAATTCATCTGTCATCTGAACTTCACATCTTTCAAGCTATGGAAGGCCACACCTAGGAGGCCAATGTGACATTCACGCGATATGCGATCTATTATGCCCCCCCCGCCGATGAGGCCTGGAGCCGCTTCGGCGCCAGCTGGCTGGGCTGGGACCTGGAGACGGGACGCAGCTTGCCCCACCCTGACATTGCGGAGCTGGATGTCGCGGCAATCACCGCCGTGCCGCGCAAATACGGGCTGCACGCGACACTGAAGCCGCCGATGCGTCTTGCCGAAGGGCAGACCCAGGCCGCGCTGGAGGCTGCCTGCGCAGAGCTGGCCGCGACGCAGAAACCTGTTATTCTGGAAGGCCTTCACCTGGCCCGTCTCGGCAGCTTTCTGGCTTTGCGCCCCACTGGAGACGAAACCGCCCTGAACGCGCTTGCCGCAGCCTGCGTGACAGAGCTCGACAGGTTCCGCGCACCCGCGTCCGAAGCTGAGCTGGATCGCCGCCGGACCGCCGGGCTGACGCCACAGCAGGATCACAACCTCAGCCGTTGGGGCTACCCCTACGTGCTCGAGCAGTTCCGCTTTCACATCACGCTCAGCGGCAAGCTGCCCAAGCAGGAATTGCCTGCGGTTGAAGACGCGCTCAGCACGCATCTGATCCCACTGCTGCCTGCGCCACTTGTGATCCGAGACCTGGCGCTGATGGGGGAAGCGCCGGATGGAAACTTCCACATTATCCACCGCTACGCGCTCTCGGGCTGAAGCGCGGTCAGCGCATCGTTCACTGCTGCGCTAAGCGCCCCGCTGTTGTCAATTTCATGGACACGGGCCAGTCCCTCCGGCAGCGGGTTTCCGGCCCGTTCGAGACGGCGCCGGACACTTTCGGTGTTCTCCCGGCCCCGGGCCGCAAGCCGTTCCGCCAGAACATCCGGCCGCGCGGTGACCGACAGCACGATGAGATCCTCGAAAACCTCTTGCGCTTGCAGCAGCACGGCACGCGAAAGGTTCACCAGCACGCCGGCAGATCCATGCCGCAGCGTGTCTATGTCTTGCGGAATACCGTAGTGAAGCCCATGCGCCTGCCAGTGCAGGGCAAAGACACCAGTCTCGGCCAGGGCGGAAAACTCAGCCTCAGTGACGGCCTGATAGTTCTCACCGCCAGCTTCTGGGGCACGGGTAATCACACGGCGCATCAGCCGCAGCTGCGGGCAGCATACCGCCAGCGCCGACATCAGGCTGTCCTTGCCGACCCCGGAAGGCCCGACCACGGCAATAACTGGCCCTTTCACAGGTGCCGCACTCATGCCGCGGCTCCGCGAGAGAAGCTGGAGACATCCACAAACCGGTCGCAGACTCGTTCGCGCGCCGCTGCGTCGTGGAAAATGCCGATGATCGCGGCCCCGCGCGCCTTGGCGTCTTCGATCAGTCCCAGAACTGTTGCGCGGTTCTGGGCATCCAGGCTCGCCGTCGGCTCGTCCAGCAGCATCGCAGGATAGGCATAGGCAAAGCCGCGGGCAATATTCACCCGCTGCTGCTCCCCGCCTGAAAATGTCGTCGGGCTGAGGCTCCACAGACGTTCGGGGATATTGAGCCGCGCCAGCAGAGAGGCCGCCTTGTCGCGCGCGGCTTCCGCCGGCGTGCCGGCAGCAAGCAGCGGCTCGGCCACCACGTCCAGCGCCGGCACCCTTGGAACCACCCGCAGGAACTGGCTGACATAGCCCAGCGTTTCGCGGCGCAGCGCCAGAATTTCGCGCGGCTCTGCCTTGGCGACATCGACGCCGCCAACCACCACGCTGCCGGAAGCCGCCAGATAGTTGCCGTAGATCACCCGCATCAGGGTGGACTTGCCTGCCCCCGAATCCCCGGTCAGACCAACACACTCGCCAAGTTTCACACTTAGCGAGGCGTTTTCCATCACCGGTATCACCGCACTGCCCTGGTTGTGCAGGGTGAAGCTCTTGCTCACACCGTTCAGTTCAATCATCGCCTTGCCCTCAGACTTGCAGCACGCTGGAAACCAGCAGCTGTGTGTAGGCGTGCTGGGGATCGTCCAGCACTTGATCCGTCAGTCCGGTTTCAATCACATGGCCGTCCTTCATCACCATCAGCCGGTCGGCCAGCAACCGCACCACCGCCAGGTCGTGGGTCACAATGATCGCGCTCAGCCCCATTTCCCGCACCAGCCCGCGCAGCAGGTCCAGCAGCTTGGCCTGAACAGACACGTCCAGACCTCCGGTGGGTTCATCCATGAACACCAGCCGCGGGCCGGTCACCAGGTTGCGGGCAATTTGCAGCCGCTGCTGCATGCCGCCGGAAAAAGCCGAGGGGCGGTCATCAATCCGGCATTCCCTGATCTCGACCCGGCCCAGCCAATCAGCGGCACGTTCGCGGATCGAACCATAGTGGCGATCGCCCACGGCCATCAGCCGCTCGCCGATGTTGCCGCCCGCGCTGACAGACATCCGCAATCCGTCGCGGGCGTGCTGATGCACGAAGGCCCAGTCGGTGCGGCTCAGCATCCGCCGTTCGGGTTCTGACATGGTGACGGTATCCACCGGCCCCTCCGCGCGGGTGTCAAAGATCACTTCGCCCCGGTCCGGGACCAGATGGCCCGCAAGGCTGTTCAACAGGGTCGACTTTCCGGAACCGCTCTCGCCGACGATCCCCATGACTTCGCCGGGGTACAGATCAAAGCTCACATCAGAGCAGCCGATCCGCGCGCCATAAAGTTTGCTGACATTCCTCACTTGCAGCAGCGGGACTGCCAGGTTGCCGTCATCTCGGGTCATAGGAAAACTCCAGCCGGGTGCCGCCCGGTTCCAGGATCATGAAATGCTTCTTGGGGCCGCTGCCGGACAGCTCCGGCGCAAACTCGACGGTCACACCGGGCCAGGCTTTTATCTGTTGAAACAACCGCAAAAGCGCGTTCTCGTCCGCGACTTTCAGCGCGGTATGGTGCAGGCCTATGTTGGCCTTGCGGTCAAAGCCTGCTCCTTCTTCCACCCGTTGCCAGAGCGTGATCTTGGCGTGCCCGTTGGTCACGTAGGCAGAAGGATATCCCGGATTGCCGCCGAATTTCTCCCACCCCAGGCAGCCTGTGAAAAAGCCAAGGCTGGCCTCCAGATCTCCGACGGTCAGACCCAGGTGATCAATGCCCAATACTTCCGAGCTCATGCTGCCAGTTCTCCCATACGGCCGATGTGGCCGGCATCGCGCCGCGAGCGGCAATAGTCCGTATCCGAACAAACAAACATCCGGCTCCCGGCGTCATCCAGGATCACCTCGTCCAGATAGCTGTCCTCTGCCCCGCACAAGTCGCAGGGATGATCCGCCTTGCTGGCCTCAAACGGGTAATCCTCGAAATCCAGTGAAACCACTTTAGTATAGGGCGGAAGCGCATAGATGCGCTGCTCCCGGCCTGCGCCGAACAGCTGGATGGCCGCCATCTCCATCTTGGGGTTGTCGAACTTCGGGATCGGCGACGGATCCATCACATAGCGCCCCTCCACCTTCACCGGGTAGGCATAGGCGGTGGCAATCGCACCGTGCTGCGAAATGTCCTCGTAAAGCTTCACATGCATCAGCCCGTATTCCTGCAGCGCATGCATCTTGCGGGTTTCGGTCTCCCGCGGCTCCAGAAAGCGCAGCGGCTCCGGGATCGGCACCTGATAGACCAGGATCTGGTCCTCCGATAAGGCCGCCTCCGGGATCCGGTGGCGTGTCTGGATGACGCTGGCCTTCTCCGTTACCTCAGTGGTCGATACCCCCGCGGTCTTTTCAAAGAACTTGCGGATGGAGACCGCATTGGTGGTATCGTCTGCGCCCTGATCGATCACTTTCAGCGTGTCATCCGGGGTCAGTGTTGCGGCAGAGACCTGCACGCCACCAGTACCCCAGCCATAGGGCATCGGCATCTCGCGGCTGGCAAAGGGCACCTGATAGCCGGGCACAGCGAGGCCCTTGAGGATCGCCCGGCGGATCATCCGCTTGGTCTGTTCGTCCAGATAGGCGAAGTTGTAGTCACTCATCGGGTCAGCTCCGGTTCAGTCTGAGCAGCACCGCCCCGGCAAGGGTCAGCGCGGTTGAAAAAACTTTCCTGAGATCCAGTTTCTCGCCAAGGAAACCGACCCCCAGCAGGAGGGCAAAGATGATCGAGGTCTCGCGCAGCGCAGTGACCAGCGCGATGGGCGCCTGCGTGAAGGCCCACACCACCAGGACATATGCCGTGAAGGAGGCACCGCCGCCGAAAACCGCCAGCCTCCACAAGGCCGGCAGCCCCCGCAGCATCTCCGGACGGGACACCCCGATGATTGCTCCGAAGGCAAGCGCATTGGCGGCAGTCAATGTGCCGAAAAAGCCAAGCGCAGTGCCGGCAACCCGTGCGCCCTGGCCGTCGACGATGGAATAGGAGGCAATGAACATACCCGTCACCAGCGCCAGTGCACCGGCTTTCATGCTGAAGGTGCCATCCTGCCTGCGCACCAGCGCAATCGACAGGATACCGGCCGATATCATCAGCAGCGCCAGCAACTCCGCCTGGCTGAAAGCAGCGCCGAGGAACATGGCAGTCCCCGCAGCCACCAGGAGCGGAGAGGCTCCGCGGGCTATCGGGTAGACCTGCGTGAGATCGCCCAGCTTGTAGGACTGAATGAGGAACAGCTGGTAGCCCAGATGCAGCGCAATGCCCGCCAGCAAATAAGGCCAGCACGCCCAATCCAGGGGCGGCGCGATGGGCAGCAGCAGCAGCCCTGCCGCCCCCTGCCCCAGAACAACCGCCGTCATCGAAGCTGTCTTGTCAGCACCGCCTTTGACCAGCGCATTCCAAGTTGCATGCAGAGCGGCGGCCAGCAGCACGACGGCAAATACGGTCCCGCTCATTCCGCGGCCTCCCGTGCCGCCAGCGTCTGCGCCAGTTCCTCTGCCTCCCGGCGCAGTTTTCGGACCAGCTCCAGCTCGGACTGGAAGTCCACATAGTGCGGCAGCTTGATGTGCTCCAGGAATCCGGTTGCCTGGATGTTGTCGGCGTGGCTCAGGACAAACTCCTCGTCCTGCGCCGCAGCCCCCACGTTATCCTCGCCCAGTTCCTCCCAGCGCAGCGCACGATCCACCAGCGCCATGGCGATGGACTTGCGCTCCGACTGGCCGAAAACCAGCCCGTAGCCGCGGGTGAACTGCGGCGGCACAGTCTTGGAGCCCTTGAACTGGTTCACGGTCTCGCATTCGGTCAGCTCCACCTCGCCGATTTCGATGGCAAAACCCAGTTCGGGGATTTCCATCTCCACCGGCACACACCCGATGCGCAGCTCACCGACAAAGGCGTGGTTGCGCGCATAGCCGCGCTGGGTCGAATACGCCATGCCGAGGATGAAGCCCTCATCCCCGCGCGCGAGCGACTGCAGGCGCACCGCCCTGCCCGCCGGAAAAGACATCGGTTCGCGGGTCAGATCGCCCGGCTCCGCATCCGAGAACGGCTCGCGCTCGATGATATCCTCACCCTGCAGGAATTCGGTGATATGCGGCGTGGCCTCCCGCCGCGGCTCGGCAACTGCCGCTTCGGGCACCTCGCCGTCAGCGGCCAGTTTGAAATCCAGCAGCCGGTGGGTGTAGTCGAAAGTCGGCCCCAGCACCTGCCCGCCCGGCGCATCCTTGAAGGTCGCCGAAATACGCCTGTCGCAAGCCATTTTGCCGGTCTCCACCGGCTTTGAGCAGCCGAACCGCGGCAGGGTGGTTCGATAAGCGCGAATGAGGAAGATCGCCTCGATCAGATCGCCGCGCGACTGCTTGATGGCCAGCGCAGCGAGGTCCGGGTCATAGAGCGACCCCTCCGCCATCACCCGGTTCACAGCCAGGCTCAGCTGCTCGCGGATCTGGGCGAGGCTCAGCTCTGACACCTCCTTGCTGCCGCGGCGCTCCTCGGCAAGCCAGGCATGGGCGTTTTCAATGGCGCGCTCGCCGCCTTTGACTGCAACATACATGCGCTTATGCCTCCGCCGTGACCTGGGTTGACCGCGGCAGCGCAGCGACCTGCGCCCCCGCGGTGAAGAAAAAATCCACACCCAGCGGGTACAGCACTGCGTTGTTCCGGAAGGCAGAAATTTCGGGCAGCTGCATTTGGGCGGTGCCCTTAATTCCCGGTCCCTTCAGCGCCGCATTCGGCGGGCCGAAGCCAGGCACCTCGATAATCAGTGTGGCGGAACGGTCGGGATATTCGGCGGTCCCAGCGCGAAACCGGGTCAGCGGCAGCAACGCGTCCCAAGTGCCCAGCGCAAAGTCGGCCTGCCCGGCCTCAACAACCGGAGCGCCAGTGTGGAATGTCAGCCAGCCGCGCAGCGCGTCGCTGTCCAAGCCTGGAGTCAGATAGACGCCAGTTTCCGGATCACACAACGTCAGCAGCAGGGTGCCCGCAGCCACCGACACCCCCGCAGGCGGAATGGCACCGGAGATGTTCTGGATCTGGCCCGGGCGCGCCATTGCATTCATTGCCGCGCGAAAGGCATGCGCAGCCGTCACCGGGGGATTGCTGAAACCGCCGGCATAGACGGCAGTGCTTGTTTGCAGTCTCATCAGTCCTCTCCCCGCACCATGGTAAAAAACTCGACCTTGGTTGCCGCTGCCTTGGCTGCGCGCGTGTCTTTTTGCGCCTGCCGCTCTTCGGCCAGCGGCGCCAGAACCGCGGCACGCAGGGCCTCCGCGGCACCGGTCTGCATCAGCGCATCAACCTTGGCCGCGATTTCGGCCTTGGCCTTGCTGCGGCCCTGAACATAGCCGTGGCCGACGGTGCCATCGGTCAGCGCCAGCGCGCAGCGGGTGACAGTCATTTCACCCAGATTGAAGGGAGCCCCGGTGCCGCCCATGCGGCCGCGCACCATGACGCCGCCCGCCTCAGGGGCACGCAGGAATTCGCAAGCAGGGTCCGCCCCGAAGCCGTGCCACAGTTCAGTCAGCCGGGCCTCGTCAGCGGAGGCCAGCAGGCTCATCCAGCCTTTGCGGTCCTCTGCGAAAAAAGTGGTGTTCATCTGTCTAAGCCTCTTGGCCATGTTGTCTATTAACTCTATACAACTAGACAAATACTAACCGAGTCGCGCTTAACGGCGCAATCGAAGAGTTGTGAAAGTTCCGTGACATGGCCCGCACCCCTGTTTGGAAATCCATCGCCATTGCCCTGACCGACGACATTGCGCAGGGCCGTTATGAGACCGGCGGCAAGCTGCCTGCCGAGGCGCAGCTTGCAACCCGGTTCGGCGTGAACCGCCATACGGTTCGCCGGGCGCTGGCGGAGATGAGCGAACAGGGCCTGGTGCATTCCCGCCGCGGCGCTGGGGTGTTCGTGGCGGCAAAGCCGACCGATTACCCGATCGGCAGGCGGGTGCGATTCCACCAGAACCTGACACGCGAGGGCCGCAACCCAGCCAAGCAGATCCTGACGCTGGAAACCCGCGTGGCATCTGCCCGCGAGGCCAAGGCGCTGCATCTGGACCCGGGCGCCGAGGTGCATGTCTATGACGGATTATCACTGGCGGACGGTCAGCCCATTGCCCTGTTCCAAAGCATCTTTCCTGCAGACCGCTTTCCCGGCATTCTAGACGCCCTTCAGGAGCAGCGTTCGGTCACCGCAGCGCTGCAGAAATTCGGGGTTGAGGATTACACCCGGATCGAGACCCGGATCACCGCCAAGCTTGCCACGGCCACCCAGGCGCTGCACCTCAGGATCGCCGAAGGCAGCCCGATCCTGCGCACAACAGGCGTCAATGCGGATCCGCAGGGGCGGCCTGTCGAGTTCGGCCGCACCTGGTTTGCCGGCGACCGGGTGACGCTTACGGTAGGCGGCGAAAGCTGAGGGCGCTTTCCATCAGCACCAAGAAAAGCCCCCGCCAAAGGCAGGGGCTCCGTCTATCCAGATCAGATCAAGTCACTGCTGGGCGTTAAAGACGAACAGCGTTTCCCCATTGATCTGGTAGCCGTTGATCAGCTCCCTGGCCTTGTCCGAGACCAGCCATTCCTCCAGTTGCATTGCCAGGCCATTCTTCACATGGCCATGCTTCGCCGGGTTCACCGGGATATAGGCGTACTGGTTGAACAGCACCGGGTCACCGGCGAACAGCAGGCTCAGCCCCGCCTTGTTGCCGAAATTCAGCCAGCTGGCGCGGTCCGACATGATATAGGCGTCCATGCCTGCAGCGGTGTTCAGCGCTGCCCCCATGCCAGCGCCAACAGCACGATACCACTCACCGAAACCTTCGGGCTCCAGCCCTGCGGCCTTCCAGAGGCTCAGCTCCTTCTTGTGCGTGCCGCTGTCGTCGCCGCGGCTGACAAAAGCCGCCTCCGTCCCGGCAATCCTTTGCAAAGCACCGGCTGCATTTTCGGCGCCAGTGATCCCTGCTGCATCGCCTTCAGGCCCGATGAAAACAAAATCATTGTACATGATCTCGCGGCGGTGGGTGCCGTTGCCGCCCTTCAGGAATTTCTCCTCGGCCTTCTTTGAATGCACCAGAATCGCGTCGACGTCGCCCGCCTCCCCCAGGCGGATCGCCTGGCCGGTGCCGACGACCAGCAGCTGCACATCCAGCCCCAGGTCCTTCTTGATCTCCGGCAGAAGGATCTCAGCCAGCCCGGAATTGTGGAAAGAGGTGGTCACCGCCATCTTCATCTCTTCCGCCAGCGCCGCCGTGGCCCAGACCAAAGAGGCAATGGCGCCCAAAATCAGACGTTTCATTCGACAATATCTCCATTCAGAAATGCGCGCGCTTGCGCTGTTTCAGGCCCGGCGAAAAACTCTGCTGCCGGGCTGAATTCGTGGATGCGTCCCTGCAGGACAAAAATCACTTCATCCGCCAGCCGCCGGGCCTGGCCCATGTTGTGGGTGGACATGATCAGCCGGGTGCCGCTGCCGGCGGCATGTGCCAGAATTTCCTCGATCTCGCGCGTAGCCCTGCCGTCCAGCGCCGCACAGGGCTCATCCAGAAACAGCACTTGCGGCTCGCGCACCAGCGCACGGGCCAGCGCCAGCTTCTGCCGTTCGCCCCCTGACAGCATGGTGGCCTGGCGTTCCAGAATTTCACCCAAGCCGACACGGGCCGCCCAGTCCGCAGCCCGCGAGCGGGCCTGGCGGCGGCTTAAGCCCGTCAGCCGCAGCGGATAAGCGATGTTGTCGATCACCGAACGCCGCATCATCACCGGCGTCTGAAACACGAAGGCCTGATGCTTCTGCGCCTCCTCCAGCGGGCAGGCCCAGTCCAGGCTGCCGCCATTCATCCGCACGATACCATGCAGCATCTTCAGCAGCGTGGTCTTGCCCGCGCCATTCGGACCAATGATGATCGAGGTGCCCTGCCCGCCCAGCGTCAGGTCGACCGGGCCGACCAGCACCTTGCCGCGGCGGCGCACCTGGGCGCCTGTGGCCTTCAGCGGGAACATCTGCATCACCAGCGCCCCTCGCTCTCAGTGCGGCCCAGCCAGTGGATCGCCAGGTTGACCGCAATCGCCAGCGCAATCAGCACGAAGCCCAGGCCCAGCGCCATTGCAAACTCGCCCTTACCGGTTTCCAGCGCAATCGCCGTGGTCAGCACCCGCGTTGCGTGGTCAATATTGCCGCCGACCACCATGATCGCGCCCACTTCGCCAATCGCGCGGCCAAAGCCAGCTAGGGCCGCGGTCAGCAGCGCCCGGCGCCCGTCCCACAACAGCGCCTGGATGCGCTGGAACTGGGTAGCGTTCATCGAAATCAGCAGGTCGTGGTAGTCGCTCCACAGCTCGCGCAAGCTCTGATGCGCAACCGAGGCCACCAATGGCACTACGATGATCACCTGCGCAATGATCATCGCCGTTGGCGTAAACAGCAGCCCAAAGACCCCGAATGGCCCGGCGCGGGACAGGAACACATAGACCACCAGCCCAACCACAACAGGCGGCAGGCCCATCAACGCGTTCAACACCGCAATCGTGGCGCGCCGCATCCGGAACCTGCGCACCGCCAGAAAGGCTGCCAGCGGCAGCGCAATGGCGCAGGCTATCACCAGCGCGGTCAATGTGACCCGCAAGGAACGCAGGGTTATCTCCACCAGATCCGCGTCCAGCGTCACCAACAGCCAAAAGGCCTGGCTCAGTCCTGCCCACAGATCATTCATCGCGTCCGGTCACTCTCCCAGGGGCCACATACCAGCCCGGTCTAACATGGCTTTGCGCGGCTCCAAATCACAGGAGAGGACGCCGGGACAGCCAAAAACGGCAAACCGGCTGGAAAATCATGCTGCCAATACCCATCTGAGAAACAACGGCTTCCCTGAGATGCCGCCTGTTAGCGCCAAATCACCGCATTTGGCTCCGTTTCCGCTCACACGCGCTTGCGCGGATGATATGAACATGAAACAACCCCCGCCCAAAGTGTCACCCCTGACGCAACCTTGAGGATACGCCATGTTCGACCTGCAATCCATGCGGGATCAGCTCGCCAACCATTACGATCTGGCCCCCAACCCGGCCTTGGCCGAACAGATGGCAGATGTCTACGCCCGCATGGACCGCGTGGTGAACCCAATCGAATGGGCCACTCATGCACCTTATGTTGCGGCGATTCTTGAGCTGAAGAAACAGCGCAACGCGGTGATTCTGGCACATAACTACATGACGCCCGAAATCTATCACGGCATCTCGGACGTGGTCGGCGACAGCCTTCAATTGGCAATCGAAGCGACCCGGGTCGAGGCTGACGTGATCGTGCAATGCGGTGTGCATTTCATGGCCGAAACCTCCAAGATCCTCAGCCCGGACAAGACCGTGCTGATCCCGGATATGGAGGCAGGCTGCTCGCTGGCAGAAAGCATCACCGCCGAAGGTGTTGCAGAAATGCGCCGCCGCTACCCGGGCGCGCCGGTGGTCACCTATGTGAACACCACTGCCGAAGTTAAAGCCGCCTCGGACATCTGCTGCACCTCCTCCAACGCCGCGCAGATCGTTGCGGCGATGGAAGAAGACACCATCATCATGACACCGGACCAGTACCTGGCCCAGAACATTGCCCAGCAGGTTCCGGAAAAGAACATCGTCTGGTGGGAGGGCTCCTGCATTGTGCATGAGCAGTACACCGCCAAGGACCTGCGCGACTTCCGTGAATGGAACCCGGGCACACGGCTGATCGCCCACCCGGAATGCCCGCCGGATGTGGTGGCAGAGGCAGATTTCTCCGGCTCCACCAGCGGCATCGTCAAATACGTGACCGACGAGAAGCCAGAAAAGGCGCTGCTGATCACCGAATGCTCGATGGCCTCGAATATTGCTGACCAGCTGCCCGAAGTTGAGTTTGTCGGCCCCTGCAACATGTGCCCCTACATGAAGAAGATCACCCTGGAGAAAGTCCTGTGGTCGCTGCACACTATGACCGAGCCGGTCGAGGTGGACCCTGAAGTCGCCGAAAAGGCCCGCGTCGCAGTTCAGCGTATGATCGACCTTTCACAAAAGCTGGGCATCTGATCCGTGATCGAAACCGGCCGTATCGTCATTGCCGGCGCAGGTCTTGGCGCGCTTTATGCTGCGCTTGAGCTGGCACCGCGGCCGGTTCTGGTGATCTCTCCCGAACGGCTGGGCGAAGGCGCAAGCTCAGCCTGGGCCCAGGGCGGTGTCGCAGCTGCCATGGCCAATCATGACACGCCCGAGGCGCATGCCGCCGACACCCTGCAGGCAGGGGCCGGAACAGTTGATCCGGAGGTTGCCGCGATGGTGACCCGGGTTGCGCGCGAACACATCCTCGACCTGACCGAACTCGGCACGCCCTTCGACCGCGACGCGAAGGGCAACTACGTGATGAGCCGCGAGGCCGCCCACTCCGCCGCCCGCGTGGTGCGGGTGAAGGGTGACCAGGCCGGCGATCAGATCATGCAGACGCTGATTGCCGCCGTTCGCGCAGCCCCGTCTGTGCAAGTTCTGGAAAACACTCAGGCTGTGCGGCTCGAGACTGAGGACGCAACTGTCACCGGCATCTGGATCACCCGCGCCGACGCGCCCTCTGCCCCGGTGCTGATCAAGGCGCCCGGCGTGCTGCTGGCCGGCGGCGGCTCCGGCGGGCTTTTTGCCCATACTACCAACCCGCCCCGCATCCGCGGCCAGGTGATCGGTTTTGCCGCCCGGGCCGGCGCTTGCATTGCGGATCCGGAATTCGTGCAATTCCACCCTACCGCCTTTGACATCGGCGAGGACCCCGCTCCGCTGGCCACCGAAGCCCTGCGCGGCGAAGGTGCGGTGCTGATCAACTCAGACGGCGAACGCTTCATGGTCGAAGCGCACCCGGATGCCGAACTTGCCCCGCGCGACATCGTCGCCCGCGCGATTTTTGCCGAAACGCAGGCAGGCCGCCGCCCGATGCTCGACACCCGCGAGGCTCTTGGCGCCGAAGTGCTGACCCGCTTTCCGACAGTCGCCGAAACCTGCGCCCGCGCTGGCATCGATCCGGTGCGAGAGCCGATCCCCGTCGCTGTCGCCGCCCACTACCACATGGGCGGTGTTGACGCCGACCTGCAGGGCCGCACCAGCCTTTCCAACCTCTGGGTCTGCGGCGAAGCTTCCTCAACCGGGCTGCACGGCGCCAACCGGCTGGCGTCCAACGGGCTGCTTGAGGCTCTGGTCTATGCCCGCAACGCAGCACAGGACATGTCTGCGCTGGAAACCTCTGAAGGCATGGAAATGGTCCGCCCCAGCTTCCCCGCCGGAGGCAAGGAACTGGACGACACTGCGGTAAGGTCCCTGCGGGAGACGATGACCGCTCATGCCGGGGTCCGCCGCACCGCCAGCGGTCTTCGCCAAGCGCTTGCGGAGATTGCCCGTCTCGAATCCGAACAGGCTGGCGACGAGAACTTTGTCAACATGTGCGCCACCGCAACGCTGATCGCCGCAGCGGCTTTAAAGCGTAAGGAAAGCCGCGGCGGTCATTTCCGTGATGACTTCCCGTTGGCCGACCCCGCGCAGGCCCATCGCACCCGCATCACCCTGGAGGAGGCCTTGGACATCCGCACCAAGGCCGTGAAGGAGCTGACATGAGCACCCAATTCGCCACCCTGCCCGACCTGATCCTGGAACCGATGGTGCGCGCTGCGCTGATGGAGGATCTGGGCCAGAACGGTGACATCACCACCCGTGCGGTGATCCCCGCTTCCGCCACCTACTCTGCCCGGCTGAACGCGCGGGAGGACGGTGTGGTCTCGGGTATGCAGATCGCCCGCATCGCCTTTCACCTGGTGGATGCCGGACTGAAGGTGGACACCCTCCTGCCCGATGGCAGCCCTTGCAAGAAGGGCGACACTCTGATGACAATCGAAGGCTCCGCGGCCTCGATCCTGTCGGGAGAACGTGTGGCGCTGAACTTTGCCGGGCGCCTGACCGGCATTGCCTCCCTGACCGCAGCCTTTGCCGCAGAAACCAAAGGCACCAAAACGCGTATAACCTGCACCCGCAAGACCACCCCGGGTCTGCGCGTTGCCGAAAAGCAGGCGGTGCTGCACGGCGGCGGCTACAGCCACCGTTTCGGACTGTCGGACGCGATCCTGATCAAGGACAACCACATCGCGGCTGCCGGCGGAGTAAAAGCAGTGCTGGAAGCAGCCAAGGCCAGCGTCAGCCACATGATGAAGGTCGAAATAGAGGTCGATACGCTGGACCAGCTCTCCGAAGTGATTGCCACCGGCGGCGCCGATGTGGTCCTGCTTGACAACATGGACACGCCAACGCTGACCCAGGCCGTGGAGATGGCCAAGGGTCATGTAGCAACCGAGGCTTCCGGCAACATGCGCCTGGAGCGGATTGCCGAAGTGTCAGCCACCGGTGTGGACTATATCTCCTCTGGAGCGCTCACGCACTCTGCCCGCACGCTGGACCTCGGCCTCGATTTCTGATCGCAACAGCGCGCCTCAGTGCACCGCCCGGCGCTTGCGGGCTGCCTCCAGTTTATCTTCGCGCAGCGCTTCCGGCGAAAGCATCAGCACGGTGCCGCCCTCGATTTGGCGCACCGCGAAGCCGGTGCCTTGCAACCCGGCGCGCAGCTCAGCCAGAAGGCCTGAGCAGGCTTCGGGCTTGCTTTCGCACATTACGATCTCCCGGCCTGTCAGATGCTTCAGCCGGAACTCCACGGAATGCCATTTCTGCAGATCCGAGTTGCGGGCGGCCTCCAGAGAAAGATAGGTTCCGGTGACGTAGACCGGCCCTTGCCCCCCGGTCAGTTCCGCAGCCATGACCCGGCTCAGCCGGTGCCAGTCCGTGTAGTAGTAATGAGTCATACCGGCAAAAACGACATACGCAGCCGTAACCACAAACAGCAGATTGCGGCTAAGCCGGACCCGTCCGACGTCACGCAGGGACAGCACAAACAAACCGAGAAAGACTGCTCCGAAAATCCAGAGAAAGCCACCTGACCGTACCGGCATGTCAATGCCGCTGCGAATGACCTGAAGGCAAATCAGCGCCAGCCCCAGCCCCGCGCCGGACAGCATGTACAGCGCCCGCCATTTATCATGACGCAGCACGGACCAAACAGCGCAGGCAAGCAGCACGCCCTGCAGCACCGCCAAACCCGGCACGTTGTAGCCGCCCTTAAGCCCCAGGTTTACCAGGAAAGCCGCGGCCAGCTTGGCATTCTCCAGAGCCGTCGCCAAGTCGGTCGCGGGTCTGGGATTGCGCCACTCCGCCATCGGCACCCCGAAGACGCCGTGCGCGGCATAGTTCAGCGAATAGATTGCCAGCATCCCAATAGCAAAACTGGCGGTGAAAAGCGCAAGCAGACCAGCCAGGTCACGGCCCGAGCGCCGGGTGCTCGAACGCGTCAGGCACATAGCCAGGACCAGGAACGGATAGGTCGTGTAGGCCATCAGTGAGACCGGGACGAACACCAGCATCAGCCAGCGGCTGGCGCGCTCGTTCAGCTTTGTGGCCAGCCAGGCATAAAGCGCGACGATTGCCAGCCCGGGGATCAAGGTGTTGAACCAGAGCGAGATCAGCACCCAGGGCAGGCACAGGCCGGCTATCAGCGCCACCATCACCTGCTGCCAGACATCAGCTGTGCGGCCCAGGGCATTATGCACCATGCACCCCAGGTAAACCGCCCAAAGCAGCTGATAGACGGCGAAATTGAGCCAGGCAGGCGTCACCACCCCGCGCAGGTGCCACAGGTAATTTACCCAGCGCCCCTCCGTCAGGGTCTTGGAGTAAAACAGGGCCGGATCTGCCAGCAGTGCGGGGTAATCATCATGCCGGATCATCGGGTCCGGCAGTTGGAACAGCGCCGTCAGCATCAGCAATGCAAAGACGGCTGTAACCGTCAGCACCAATTTCGGATCAGAACGCCTGTCAGAGACACTTGCAGCGGAACTCGCAAGAACTGTCATGCTAGCTCCTGCTTCCGGCGCGCCCGCCTGGCCAGAACGGCTGCGCGGCCCTGGGCGATTTTTGTGACAACCGAGCGCGGCATCAGCGAAACGATCCCGCGCCGCATCCGCCAAGTCAGACTGCCCGCCAGCGGCACCTTTTGACCTTCCGGTACTGCGGCCGCCAGCACCTCCTGCGGCAAGCCTTCGCGGCCTGCCTCATTGGCGTAAAGAACGGTGTTGTAGCGGTACCATGGTTCAACCCGTTCCATGTCTTTCAGCCGCGGCCGGGCAAAATCGAATGCCGCAAAGCCGCGTGCGGCAAACAGCTCCTGCCAGAAGGACAGCGGCTTTTCATTGATGTGGAACTCACCGCCCTGCCCCGGCACGGCAGCCGAAAACAGCACCCGGTCAGCGTGGCGTGTCAGGCTATCGACCAGCCTCTCCGAGGCGGCTTCAGGAAGATGTTCACCCACTTCCAGGCTCTGCGCGAGATCGAACTTGCGGCCCAGGTCAAACGGTTTGGTAAGATCCGCCGCATGAAACTGATCACGCGGAATCGCCAGCCGGTCGCGGTCGACATAGTCGCCATCAACCCCGGCCACATCGGTGACACCTGCCTTTATCCATTCACTCAGCCAAACCCCGCGGCCGCTGCCGAGATCCAGTACGCTGCCTGCCTGCAGCTGCGGCTGCACAACAGAGATCATCGCCTGAGCCGAGGAGCGCGCACCCTGATCGATATAGTCGTAAAACTCGTTGGAATAGATATGGGACATGATTGCTCCAATCGACGCTCAGCTCTCCGCGGCGTACACCCAGAGGCGGAAGATGATGAAATTTTGAACCGGCAGGATTACCGTCACGGCGGCGGCGGACAGCCAATCCGCCCAGCCCAGCATCGGGCCGATCATACCTGTGATCAGCGCTGAGACGGCAAAACCCGCGGCAATGGTGCACGCAAACCTTGCCATCTGGTCGGGCAGCCCCAGCGGGCGGCGGAAGGTCCACCAGGTTTGCAGAACGTATTGAACCGCTACTGCGGCTGCAAAGGCCAGCGCATTTGCCGGCGCCTGCGGCAACCCAGCTGCCAAGAGCGCGGTATAGCCCAGCACATACAGCCCGGCCACTGTTGCACCGACGACAGAAAACCGAAAGATCTGGGACGCCTGCCCCATCGTCACGAGGCTTCCCGGCGCAGGGCCGCTGGTGCTGCCTCCAATGGGTCAGCCAATTCCTCTGCCCTGCCGGTTTCTTCCGACAGGAAATACATAGGCCGCTGCTTGCTCTCCATGTAGAGACGCCCGATGTATTCCCCCATGATCCCAAGAGTGAGCAGTTGGATGCCAGAGAAGAAGGAAATCGCCAGCAGCATTGAGGCCCAGCCGGGGGCAGTGTTGTAGAGGATCAGCGACAGGAACACGTAAACCGCCATCAGGAAGGTCACATAAAGGCTCAGGAAGGCCAGCCGCGTCGCCATTTTGAGCGGCTTGGTGGAAAACCCTGTCAGCGCATCCGCCGCAAAACGCAGCATTGCCCGCAGCGGGTATTTGGTAACCCCAGCCACCCGCGCGTCACGCACATACTCCAGGCCAATCTGCTTGAACCCTGCCCAGGCAAACATGCCGCGGATGAAACGCGCCCGCTCAGGCATCGCCAGCACAGCATCCAGCGCGCGGCGGCTGACCAGGCGGAAATCGCCGGTGTCCTTTGGAATGTCGACATCCGAAAGCGCATTCAGGAAACGATAGAATAGAAAGGCGGTTGCCTTCTTGAACAGGGTCTCCCCCTGCCGCACTGCCCGCCGCCCATAGACCACATCATAGCCACGATCCATCATCAGCATCATGTCCGGCAGGATTTCCGGCGGATCCTGAAGATCGGCATCCAGCATGAAGATACGGTCGCCCCGCGCGGCCTCCAGCCCTGCGGTCAGCGCCACCTGATGGCCGCGATTGGCTGACAGGCGTATGCCCCTCACTACAGGGTATTTTCGATGGGCGGCTTCGATCGCAGCCCAGGTTTCATCACTGGATCCGTCATCCGCCAGGATGATCTCGGCGTCCTGCGCCCATGGTTCAATGGCCTGCACCAGCCGCTCCACCAGCAAGGGGACCGACTCTTCTTCATTGTAGCAGGGCACAACAACGGAAAGCTGCACTTTCTCGCCCTCAAGTCTGTTTGTTAACCGCTCGTTAACCATGATAATGGCCGATCCGGCACGGCCAAGGCAACGGCGGCCCGCTGGGACCTGAATTTGCGATCAAATGGTTAAGAGCCTGTGTGCTTTCCGTAACGCACTATGGCAAAACCAAGGCAAATGCGGACGAATTGCCGAAAATCCGCCCGCTTACTGCCGCGGATTAGCGGATTACAAGACCCCCCTTGGAATCGTTTCCTGCCACTCCTTGGTCAGGACAACTTCCCTGCTCTCGCCCTCATATGCCGTCACCTTGCGCCAGAGATGGAAATTCTCCCGGTCGCACGTCACCTTGTTTTCCGTATCGACCGCCACCTGCCAGCCACTGCGCTCGAACTCAAAACGCCAGTCGCTGGCAAAGGCTGCCGTGGCCGGATCATCTGGATGCACCTCGTAATGCATCGTGACATGGCTGCCGGCACACATGCCGTGATAGGGATCCGCCGACTTGCCGTAATCATCGAAGGTATCCAGCACCAGCGTGCCGTCCTCGCGCGACCAGGTCTTGGAGGTACCGCCGGCTGCCCGCAGCTGCTTTGCCTGAAGCACCGGATAGTCCCTTGGATCACCGGGATTCTGAGGCGCAACCTCTTCTGAAACCTGGCGCTCCGGCAATACCAAAGCACAGCCTTCTAAGTGCAGGGTAACCTCTGCGGCCTCGGGCGCGGGCCAGACAATCGGCCAGTAGGACGTTGACAGGGCAAGCCGCAGCACATGGCCGGCTCTCAGATGATGCGCACATTCGTTGAGCTCGATCTCAGCTTCATAACGCTCCCCCGGAGCCAGCTTCTCCGGGGTTTCGAACCCGTTGCGGCAGCCGAGGTTCAGCGGCCGAAAGGTTATTCTCTGCGACACGCCCTCGGGTGACACATCGCACAGCCGCGCCACCAGCTGCGCCACTGGCTTGTCAACGCTGAAGGCCACCTTCACCCGCGCCCGCCCCAGCAGCTCCAGCGGCTCTGCCAGTGGCGTGGTGTCGAAACAGACCGATAGCGCATCATCAACTGCCTGATCGCCCGCCAGCTCGTTATCAAACCGCATCCCCGGGCAGAAATAGCCGGACGCCTGTCCCACTGTGGAAGGGTTGCTGACTGCAAGCGTTCCTTGCCCGGGTGTATCCGCCAAGCTCCCCTGCCCCAGATACATCACCCGATCCCGCACATTGGGCGAAGGCCATTCCGCCTCCGCAACCCAGCGGCCCTGGCGCGGCTTGTTTTGCATGGTGGGATCGAAATGCTCCTGCATGAAAACGCGGTAGTCCGGCAGGTCCTCCGCGCCGGTGTCCTCCCCTTTCAGCCATTTGCCAAACCAGCGCAGAACCTCGCCGTGAAAATCCGCCGGGTCCAGTTTGGCGATATGGGCATAGCGGTGCTCCCACGGGCCGATCATCGCCTTGGCAGGCACGGTCAGGTTGGCGGCCAGCGCAGGCGGCGCGTTCACATAGGCATCGGCCCAGCCGGTTATGGCCAGCACCGGCGCCTGGATCGCTGTCCAGTCTTCGCAGACCGAACCGTGTTTCCAGAACGCGCCCCGCACCTGCCGCCGCAGCCAATCGGCGGCCATGAAAGGCATTCCCTCGATCCGCTTGATCCAATCCTCGCGCCAGTCCGGGCGCAGCTCCGGGTCGGCAGGACGCGACTGGTAGGCAAACATTTGGCTGCCCCAGTTGATGTTATCGCTCAACAAGCAGCCGCCCATGTAATGGATGTCATCGGCATAGCGGTCCACGGTGGAGGCCACAGAAACCACTGCCTTCAATGCCGGCGGACGCCGGAAGGCCAGCTGCAGCCCGTTGAAACCGCCCCAGCTGATGCCGATCATGCCTATATTCCCGTCGCACCAGCCCTGCGAGGCAATCCATTCCAAGACCGCTTCACCGTCACTCAGCTCCTGCTCGGAATACTCGTCATCAAATACGCCTTCACTGTCGCCAGTGCCCGCGATGTCGACCCGGATACAGGCATACCCCTCAGCGGCGAAAACTGTATGCGTGGTTTCATCCCGCGGGGCGGTGCCGTCACGCTTGCGGTAGGGCAGGTATTCCAGGATCGCAGGAAAAGGCCCCCCGCCTTCAGGCAGCCACATCCGCGCGGCCAGCCTGCGTCCGTCCGGCAAGGTGATCCAAGTGTTTTCGATGATGCTGTAAGCGCCGGGCATTGAGGATGTCCTAATTGATTTTGGTTTCTGCCTTGCCACATTCATTCCCCAAATCCACGGCCACGGGAAGTGTGCGCCTTTACGCAGATGTAAGCGAATGTACGCGAACCCGCAGCTAAATCGCGAAAGGCTGTCTCGACCCGGTTTGATTATCCGGGCAAGCTAACAGCCGATGCCGCACGCCCTACTCAATGTGAAAAAATATGGGCGCCCAAAACGCTTATGCGTTCCGCAGATTTCGAATTGCAGCAAAGCAACCGGCAGCGTGTCGGACTTTTTTTCACCCGGCGAAGCAAAAGGAAAACTTCCTGTAGCCCTGCAGGAAACCTCATGTTATCGATAACGGAACTTTCACCGGCCGCGTGCCAGCAGGAGCAATTGAATTCCCCCTCCCCAGGCGGCACAATAGCCTGGCTCTGCAGCCCCCAAGGAACAGCGATGTAAAATCAATGGTTTCCCGCGTCATTCCTGTCGATCCCTTTGACCTCGTGCTGTTCGGCGCGACTGGCGACCTTGCCCGCCGCAAGATCCTGCCCGCCTTGTTCCACCGGTTTCAAATCGGCCAGTTCAGCAGTGACTGCCGGATCATCGGCACTTCGCGCAGCGAGTTGACAGCAGAAGAGTTCCGCAGCCAAACCGCAGAGGCCGTCCGCGAGTTCGGCCAGGATGTTGAAACCACCCCGGAAGAGATCGCTGCCTTCACCGCGCTTCTGGACTACGCCGCGGTCGATGCCCGCGGAGACGCAGGCTGGGATGAGATCCGCGGAAAACTGCGTGACGACGCCGTGCGTGCATTTTACCTATCGGTCGGCCCGTCATTGTTCACGGACATCGCCCGCCGCCTCAGTGAAACCGGCATCACCACGCCAGACAGCCGCATTGTGCTGGAAAAACCCTTCGGCCACGACCTCGCCTCTGCCCAGGCGCTGAACGCAGCGCTGCGTGAGCATTTTGAAGAACAGCAGATCTACCGGATCGACCATTATCTGGGCAAGGAGACGGTGCAGAACCTGATGGCGCTGCGCTTTGCAAACTCGCTGTTCGAGCCGCTCTGGAATTCTTCCCACATCGACCATGTGCAGATCACTGTGGCCGAAAGCATCGGTGTCGAGGGCCGCGGTGAATACTACGATAAATCAGGCGCCATGCGGGACATGGTGCAGAACCACCTGATGCAGCTTCTATGCCTGACCGCGATGGAGCCGCCGGCGCAGTTCACCCCCAACGCGGTGCGGGACGAGAAGGTCAAAGTGATCGAGGCACTGCGCCCGGTGGCGCAAGCAAGCATTGCCCGCGGCCAGTACCGCGGCAAGGGCGGCAGTGGCTACCGCGATCACGCGGGCAATGCCGCCAGCCGCACCGAAAGCTACATCGCGCTCAAGGTGGAGGTGGCGAACTGGCGCTGGGCCGGCACTCCGTTCTACCTGCGCACCGGCAAGTGCCTGCGCGAGCGGGTGAGCGAGATCGCCGTCTACTTCCGCGACCCACCGCACAACATCTTCGAAGGCTCGGGGCCTGTGCATGGCAATGTGCTGGTGATCCGGCTGCAGCCCGATGAAGGCATCACGCTGAAAACCACAATCAAGGACCCTGGCCCCGGCGGCATGCGCCTCACCGGCGCCAATCTGGACATGACCTTCGCCGACGAGCTGCCGGAATCAGGGCGCCCGCAGGACGCCTATGAGCGTCTGATCATGGATGTCATCCGCGGGAACCAGACCCTGTTCATGCGCGGCGACGAGGTTGAGGCTGCCTGGGCCTGGGCCGATCCGATCATCGCCGGCTGGCAGGACGCGGGCGACACACCGCAACCCTATGACAGCGGCAGTTCCGGTCCCGACGATTCCCTGCTGCTGATCCACCGCGACGGCCGCCGCTGGCGCAGCATTGGAGCCTAAGATGGCAGCCCTCCCCTACGCCCTCGCAATTTGCAGCAAAGGCACGACATGACTCTGAATTCCACACTGGCCGCAGTCACGGAGCGCATCATCCTCCGCAGCGAGGCGACCCGCGCCGCCTACTTGGATCGGATGCGCGCCGCAAAGGGCAAGGGCCCGGCCCGGGCGCATCTCAGCTGCTCCGGCCAGGCCCACGCCTATGCCGCCACCGGTGCAGACCAGCAAACGCTGGCGGCTGGCAGCAAGGGGCATCTGGGGATCGTCACCGCCTACAACGACATGCTGTCGGCGCATCAGCCGTTTGAGACCTACCCCGCATTGATCCGCGATGCCGTTCGCAAGGCGGGCGGCACAGCGCAGGTAGCGGGCGGGGTGCCTGCGATGTGCGACGGCGTCACCCAGGGCGAGGCCGGCATGGAGCTGAGCCTGTTCTCCCGCGACACCATCGCCATGGCGACGGGCGTCGCGCTCAGCCACAATGTGTTCGATGCCGCGGTGTTCCTCGGTGTCTGCGACAAGATCGTGCCCGGACTGGTGATCGGCGCCCAGGCCTTTGGCCATATCCCGGCGGTGTTCCTGCCCGCAGGACCGATGACCAGCGGCTTGGCCAATGACGAAAAGGCGCATATCCGCCAGAAATTTGCCGCCGGGGAAGTCACCCGCGAGGAGCTGCTGAAGGCAGAAATGGCCGCCTACCACGGCCCCGGCACCTGCACCTTCTACGGCACTGCCAACACCAACCAGATGCTGATGGAGTTCATGGGGCTGCATCTGCCCGGGTCCTCTTTCGTCAATCCCGGCACGCCCCTGCGCGAGGCGTTGACGGTTGAGGGTGCCAAGCGAGCGCTGTCGCTCAGCGCTCTGGGCAACAACTACACCCCGGTCTGCGACGTGCTGGACGAGAAAGCCTATGCCAACGGCATCGTTGGGCTGATGGCCACCGGCGGCTCCACCAACCTGCTGATCCACCTCATTGCCATGGCGCGGGCGGGCGGCATTCTCCTCGACTGGCAGGATTTTGCGGAACTCTCGGAGGCTGTGCCGCTGCTGGCGAAAGTTTATCCCAATGGCTTGGCCGACGTGAACCATTTCCACGCCGCAGGCGGGCTGGGCTACATGATTGGCGAGCTGCTGAAAGCGGGGCTTCTGCACCCGGACACCCGGACAGTCGCGGGTGAAGGGCTGGAGACCTATACGCAGGAGCCATTTCTGTCGGAGGACGGGCTCACCTTCCGCCCCGGCCCGGGGCAAAGCCTGAATGACGCGGTGCTACGCCCTGCGGATGCACCGTTCCAGAAGACCGGCGGGCTAAAGCGGCTGACCGGCAATCTGGGCACCGCGGTGATCAAGGTCTCGGCGGTCGCAAAAGAGCACCAAGTGGTCGAAGCCCCCGCCCGGGTCTTTCACGATCAGGAAGAAGCCAAGGCCGCCTTCAAGGCAGGCGAACTGACCAGCGACGTGATCGTGGTGGTGCGCTTCCAGGGCCCCAAGGCCAACGGCATGCCGGAACTGCACAGTCTGACGCCGTTCCTCGGCATCCTTCAGGGCCGCGGCCAGAAGGTGGCGCTGGTCACCGACGGGCGGATGTCCGGCGCCTCCGGCAAAATCCCGGCGGCGATCCATGTGGTCCCTGAAGCCCTGGACGGCGGCCCGATTGCCCGGATCCGGGACGGCGATTTGCTGCGGCTAGATGCGGTGAAGGGCACATTAGAAATCTTGACGGAAGGCGCGCTCGAGCGCGAAGCCGCCACCGCCGACCTCAGCGCCTATCAGCACGGCACCGGCCGCGAGCTGTTTTCCCTGTTCCGCCGCTCGGTTGCCTCAGCCGACGAAGGCGCCAGCGTATTTGGAGTTTGATAGATGCGGATTACCCCTCAGGACGCCAGCCTGCGCACCTGCGAAATTTGCGCCCTGGCACCGGTGATGCCGGTGCTGGTGGTTGAGGACGCGGCCCATGCCCGCCCCCTTGCCGAAGCACTGGTGGCAGGCGGGCTGCCCGCATTGGAAGTCACCCTCCGCACCGGCGCCGCGCTGGACGTGATCCGCGAGATGGCTCAGGTGAAAGGCGGCGTTGTCGGGGCCGGCACGCTGATCACCCCGAAGGACGCCGAAGCCGCCAAGGAGGCTGGCGCCCAGTTCGGCGTCTCGCCGGGCGCCACGGATTACCTTCTGGACGCATGTGAATCGATCGGCCTGCCGCTCTTGCCGGGCGCGGCGACCGCCACTGAGGCGATGCGCCTGCTGGCCCGCGGCTACGGTATGCTGAAATTCTTCCCGGCAGAAGCCTCCGGCGGCGCACCTGCGCTCAAGGCCATCGGTGCACCATTGCCGCAGATCTCCTTCTGCCCCACTGGCGGCATCACACCCGCCAATGCCGAAAGCTACCTGAGCTTGGGCAATGTGGTCTGCGCCGGCGGCAGCTGGGTCGCGCCCAAGGATCTGGTCCAGGCCGGCAACTGGAGCGAAATTGAAGACCTGGCAAGGGAAGCAAGTGAACTGGGCAAAGGCTGAATTTCAAATCTACCGGCCTTGCAAGAGGCGTTGCAGGGCGGCGTCAGGAGGCCCCTTCACTGCCTCCGAAGCCCAGTTCGTTTTGATAAGCGAACAGTGCTGGCAGCCCTCCGGTATGCAACAACAGCACCTTCTGCCCTTTGCTGATGACGCCCTCGGCCAGCAGGCCCAGAAGGCCGGCAAAGGTTTTGGCTGAATAAACCGGATCCAGCAAAACTCCCTCCGCCCGTGCCATGTACTGGAGAGCCTTCCGGACCGCTGCACCGGTGCGCCCGTATCCCGGCGCCAGCGCCCCATCCCAAGTAAGGATGTCCGCATTCCCAAACAGCCGTTGGCCCCCCATAAGATCCGCCAGATCCGCTGTTACCCGGTCCAGACGTGTTCGTTGCTGCTGCGCATCCCGACGGACGCAGACCCCGTAAACAGGTGCAGTGATGCCCGCGCGGCGGACGCCGGTCAGGAAGCCGCCGTGGGTCGCCCCGCTGCCAGAAGGAACCACAGCCGCATCAAAGCCGCCGATCTGAGCCGCCAGCTCCGCGGCGCCCAGCACATAGCCCAGAGCGCCCAAAGGCGGATGCCCCAGGCCGAGCGGAATAATATAGGGGGTACGGCCAGCCGCCCGCAGCTCCTCTGCCCGCGCCTCCAGCGCCGCGTCAGCCCCGGCTTCATCCTCGCCCTCCGGGTAGCCCATGCCTTCTGCGCCCAGAATGTCCGACAGGAAGATATTGCCCGAGCGGTAGTAGAGCGGGTCCATCCCCGGGACCCGCTCTTCACGCTGGAGAATGGCCTGCATCCCCAGTTTCGACGCGGCCGCAGCGGCGGTGCGGGCAAAATTCGATTGCACCGCACCGGTAATCAGAATGGTATCCGCCTGTTCCGCAACCGCTGCACCCAGGTAGAATTCCAGCTGCCGGGTCTTGTTGCCGCCAAAACTGAGACCCGTCAGATCGTCCCGTTTGATCCAAAGATCTATTTCCAACTCCTTGGACAACCTCTCCAGCCGCTCCAGCGGAGTGGGTTGCGCCATCAGTCTGGCGCGGGGAAAATCCGGCAGGCAATCAGGGTTCAGGATCATGACGGTTTTCTCCAGTGGCAGCCAGGGCGGATGCCCTCAACTGTGCGGCCGTATCGCGCGCCGTCAATATTAAACGCCTCCACCCGCAATGGGGATTGAGGCTTGGCCATGGGCCGCGTTGGCGGCGCCCGCGGTTGCTTTACAGCGCTGCGGCCCCCATGTGTCCTGAATGCACCGAAACGCCAAGGACCAGCCTCATGCCCGCCAGTGAACCCCGCCCTGCCCTTCGCGTCGATATAGTCTCAGACGTCGTGTGCCCGTGGTGCGCCGTGGGCTACAGCCAGCTCGCCTTTGCCGCCCGCCGCGCCGGGGTGACCCTGGACATCCACTGGCAGCCGTTTGAACTGAACCCCGATATGGCACCCGAGGGCGAGGACCTGCGGGAGCATCTGGCGGCGAAGTATGGCAGCACGACAGAGCAATCGGCACAGGTGCGGGCACAGTTGACCGAACTGGGTGAACCCCTGGGTTTCACCTTTCGCTTCTTTGACGGCATGCGGATCTACAACACGTTCCAAGCGCATCAACTGATCGAATGGGCAGAAGTGCGCCGCAAGGGCCATGAGATGAAACAGGCGCTGCTGAAAGCCTATTTCACCGATCGCCAGAATGTCTCGGATATTGATGTGCTGGTAGAAGCCGCAGATCGCCTTGGCCTTGACGGCCGAGAAGCCCGCGCATCGCTGGAAAACGGCAAACATGCTGACAGCGTGCGCCAGCGCGAGACGTTTTGGGTAAGCCAGGGTATCCGCGGCGTTCCAGCCATGGTGTTCAGCGGCCGCCATCTGGTGACCGGCGCGCAAGGCGTCGAGACTTACGCCAGCATTCTTGAACAGCTCGGATACACCGGAAACACCTTTGCCTGATGGCAGCGCCCGGCCAGCGGCCGGGCGGCGTTCTCGTTGTTCGGGGCTACTACTGCGGCAAACACTGGGTGATGGCTGATTCTAGCTTGTCCACCACCTCCGCGATCTGTTCCTCGGTAATTATAAACGGCGGTGCCAGCAGGATATGGTCGCCGTTCCGGCCATCGCGGGTGCCCGACATCGGATAGCAGATAAGCCCGGCCTGAAACGCCGCTTTCTTGATCTTGCCGGCCAGTCCCAGCGCGGGGTCGAACGGGGTCTTGGTTTCACGGTCGGTGACCAGTTCGATCCCGCGGAACAGCCCGCGGCCGCGGATGTCGCCGACGTTTGGATGCTGGCCGAAACGGTCCTCCAGCGCGGCTTGCAGCTTCTCTCCCATTTCCGCACAGCGCTGCACCAGGCCCCGGTCCAGCATCGCCTTGACCACGGCAAGGCCCGCAGCGGTCGCCACCGGATGGCCGATATAGGTGTGGCCGTGCTGGAAGAAGCCGGAGCCATTTTTGATGGCTTCATAAATTTGCTTGGTGCAAAGCATCGCGCCGATCGGCTGGTAGCCCGCACCCAACCCCTTGGCGATGCACAGAATATCCGGCGCGACGCCATCTGCCTGGCAGGCAAACAGATGCCCGGTCCGGCCCATGCCGCACATAACCTCGTCCAGGATCAGCAGCACGCCGTATGTGTCGCAGATCTCGCGGATGCGCTTGAAGTAACCCTCCACCGCAGGCACCGCGCCGGAGGTGGCACCAACCACCGGTTCCGCCATGAAGGCCATGACGGTGTCAGGCCCAAGGCGCAGGATCTCCGCCTCCAGCTCATTGGCCACGCGCTGGCCGTAGTCATAGCTGCTCTCGCCGTCGGCCCGGCCCACATATTCATAGCAGGGCGAAATGTGGGAGATGTCGATCAGCAGAGGCGCGAACTGGGTCCGGCGCCATTCATTGCCGCCTGCCGCCAGCGCGCCGAGGGTGTTGCCGTGATAGCTTTGCTTGCGGGCGATGATGTGGCGGCGCTGCGGCTCGCCGCGCTCAAGGTGGTACTGGCGGGCCAGCTTGATCGCCGCCTCGGTGGCCTCAGACCCGCCGGACACGAAATAGACCCGGTCGATGTCGCCCGGCGCGTTGGCCACCAGCAGGTCCGCCAGTTCCTCGGCCGGTTCTGAAGTCAGGAAGCCGGTGTGGGCAAAGGCCAGTTTTCCGACCTGGTCCTGAACGGCCTTGATGACATCCGCATCGGAATGGCCAAGGCAGGACACCGCGGCACCGCCGGAGCCGTCGAAATAGCGCTTGCCGTCCGCGTCGATCAGATAGCAGCCTTCACCGGATACCGCGGTGGGCAGATCAGCCTTGGTGTGGCGGGGAAAAACGTGACTCATGATCTGCACTCCTTGAGGCTATGGCCCGCATCCCGCGCGGCCTGAACAAAGGCGGCAACCGAGGCTGCGTTGTCGGCCAGCAGCCCGCCTTCGGGTGTTTCAATGTTATTCTCAAATCCGATTCGCGCATCCCCGCCTGCTGCAACCGCTGCAAGCAGGCAGGCTTGCTCATACCGGCCAAAGGCGCAGACAGCCCAGTTAAGGCACAGGTCTGCGGTTGCGTCGCGGAAGACGGCCAGCCCTTCGGGGCGGGCCAGAACCGGCGGGCTGTACTTGCCCAGAACAAAGATCGCGTCACGCATGGTTTCCGGAATGACACCGCCCCGATACCAGCGGCGCAGCTGCGCGATGCAGCTGGGGCCATAAAGGATATGCTGCACCTGGGTGCCTGCTTCCTGGCACACCGCATAAGCGCGCGCAGCCAGCCCTGGGTCCCGCGCCATTTCCCGCACTGAGACAGAGGCCGCCGCCGGGCGCAGCGCCTCCAGACAGGCAAGCTGGGCCGCTACGTCATAGATCCCGGCGCTTTCGGTGGTAATCTGCACAGCCATCCCCGGCACGCGCTCCTGCACCGCTGCCAGGGCCTCGCCGTAGCGTCCGGCATCCAATGAATGGCGCCCCTCGTCGTCACGCACATGCAGATGCAGCGCGTGGGCCCCGGCCGCAAAACAGGCTGCCGCAGTTTCCGCCGTCTGCTGCGGCGTCACAGGAAGCGCCGGGTGATCCCCGCGTCCGCGCCGGGCACCATTGGGCGCCACCATTAACCTGTATTTTGCCACCGGTGCTCTCCTGCGCAGGTTTCTCTGGCCCGGCTCGCACCCGGGCTGCAGGTGCAGTTTGTATGCGCGGCACACGCGCTCTCAATCCAGAAACTTCAAAACATCTGTTCTGCCGCCGCCAGCCTGAGCAGCTTTGTGCCGCCTGGACCGGCCAACCGCTTCTGGACTTAGGTCAGCAACCGATTTGGCCCTAACGAATTCCGCAAATCTGACGTTTCTGGTACATAATGCGCCTCATAGCCCGTGTAGGGTGCCGGGCAGCCTGATTCACTTCTAACGCCGAAAGGACATGTCATGGACGGCACGTTCAACGAAAACGATCTCTCCCGCGTTGTCGAGGCCGACAAGGCCCACATGTGGCACCACCTGTTCCAGCACAAGGCGCTGGAAAGCTCCGACCCGCGCATCATCGTCGAGGGCAAGGGCATGCGCGTGTGGGATCAGAACGGCAAGGAATTCCTGGATGCTGTTTCCGGTGGTGTCTGGACCGTCAACGTCGGCTATGGCCGCGAGAACATCTGCAAGGCAGTTTACGATCAGCTGATGAAAGTCTGCTATTTCGCCAACTCCGCAGGGTCCATTCCCGGTGCGCTGTTTGCCGAAAAGCTGATCTCCAAGATGCCGGGCATGACCCGCGTCTACTATACCAACTCCGGATCCGAGGCCAACGAGAAGGCCTTCAAAATGGTCCGCCAGATCGCCCACAAGAAGTACGGCGGCAAGAAAACCAAGATCCTGTACCGCGACCGCGACTACCACGGCTCCACTCTGGCCACCATGTCGGCCGGTGGCCAGGACGAGCGCAACGCGCAGTACGGCCCCTTTGCGCCGGATTTCGTCCGCGTTCCGCACTGCATGGAATACCGCAAGCATGAGCTGGGCCTGGAGCACCTGTCCGGCCGCGAGTTCGGCATCGCCGCGGCAGACAAGATCGAGGAAGTGATCCTGCGCGAAGGCCCGGAGACCGTAGGCGCGCTGTGCCTGGAACCGGTGACAGCAGGCGGCGGCGTGATCGAGGCCCCCGAGGGCTACTGGGAGCGCGTGCAGGAAATCTGCAAGAAGTACGACATCCTGCTGCACATCGACGAGGTGGTCTGCGGTGTCGGGCGCACCGGCAAGTGGTTCGGCTATCAGCAGTACGGCATCAAGCCGGACTTCGTGACCATGGCCAAGGGCGTTGCCTCCGGCTATGCGGCAATTGCCTGCATGGTGACCACCGAAGAAGTCTTTGCCATGTTCAAGGACGACGCGGGCGATCCGCTGAACTACTTCCGCGACATCTCCACCTTCGGAGGCTGCACCGCAGGCCCCGCCGCGGCGCTGGTCAACATGCAGATCATCGAGGACGAGAGCCTGCTGGACAACTGCGCTGCCATGGGTGAGCGGATGCTGAACAACCTGCGCGCGCTGCAGGAGAAGCACGCCGTGATCGGCGACGTGCGCGGCAAGGGCCTGTTCCTGGGCGCCGAACTGGTTCAGGACCGCGAGACCAAGGAGCCGGTGGACGAGAAACTGGCCCAGCAGGTTGTCGCGGAATGCGGCGCGCAGGGCGTGATCATCGGCGTCACCAACCGCTCACTGCCGGGCCGCAATAACACCCTGTGCTTCAGCCCGGCGCTGATCGCCACCGCGGACGACATCGACCAGATCTGCGACGCGGTCGACAAGGCACTGACCAAGGTCTTCGGCTGACATCTCTCCCTGTTGGACGATCAAACTGCGCCCCGGTACCGCCGGGGGCGCTCTTTCGTTTTGGGTCGTTACAGAACCTAAACCAGCCGCACGCCAATCCCGCCGTCAACCGCCATTGGCGCTCCGGTCATGAAGCTGGCGCGGTCTGACAGGAGAAACAACGCCGCTTGTGCAATCTCGGCCGGTGCTGCCATCCGCTTCATCGGATGCAGCCCCGCGATAAAGCTGTGAGTCCCAGGATCATCGCCAGCCATCGCAGTCCTGGTCCCGCCAGGCAGCAGCGCATTCACCCGTATGCCTTCCGCCGCAAGATCAGAGGCCAATGATTGAACCAGGCCGACCAGTCCTGCCTTTGACGCGGCATAGGCCCCCATGCCCGGCATGCCGCCATTGCTGACCCCGACAAAGGATCCGGTAAAGACAAGCGAGCCGCCTCCGCGCGCCTTCAGCGCCGGGACCTGCGCCTTGGCCGAGAAGAAGGCACCGGTGAGGTTGGCTGCTATAACAGCGTTCCAATTTCTGGCATCCATCTTGTCCACGGGTCCCATCTCACCCATTACGCCCGCATTGTTGAAAGCGCCGTCCAGCCCGCCAAATTCCTCTTGTGCAAGTGCGGTCAGGGCAATCGCGTAGGTTTCGTCGGTGACATCACCTGCGAGAAAGGCTGCATTTCCTCCGTCTTTGGTCACTTGTGTGGCGATCCGTTCAAGCTCCCCCTGCCGGCGGGCCCCCAGCACCACATTGGCTCCTTCGGCTGCAAACAGAATAGCTGCCGCTTCGCCGATCCCGCTGCTCGCACCAGTGATGATTACTGTCTTGTTTCTCAGCTCCATGTCCGTCTCCTTGTTGGCTGTGCAGACATGACTAAGGAGCCGGCCGGACCATCGGCGACCCGATACTTGCGGCTATTCCCGGCTCCGTCTTGAAACCGCAAGAATCGGGTCACCGTTCAACCTGATATGTCTCGCGGGCCAGAGCGGCCCGAAGTTTTCTCCAAACTGGCCCTAAGGCCAGATTGCACCGCGCTTAAGTCCACCCTAAGGTGGCGCGCATGGCCATCTCAGTTGACACCTTTTTCCTGAACCCGGACGCCCAGGGCACCCTGCAGGCGCAGATCCAGGAAATGATTGCCGAGGGTATTCTGTCTGGCCGGTTCCGGGTCGGGGAAAAGCTGCCGTCCTCACGCAAACTGGCAGCGCACCTGGGCATCAGCCGGATCACTGTCACCCTGGCCTATACCGAGCTGCTGGCCAACGACTACCTCACCTCGCGCGGGCGGTCGGGGTATTTTGTCTCGGACAACGCGCCGGTGCCGCCCTCCTACACGCCGCAGCAGAAATCCGGCGATGCCGTGGACTGGGGCAAGACACTGGCACGCAGCTTTACAGGCGGCGACACCCCGCGCAAACCTCAGGACTGGCGCGACTACCGCTACCCGTTCATTTACGGGCAGGCGGATGCCTCGCTGTTCGACCACGCCAACTGGCGGCTGTGCGCGCTGCGGGCACTGGGGCAAAAGGACTTCTCTGCGCTGGCCAACGACTATTTCGATCAGGACGACCCGCTCTTGATCGAATACATCGCCCGCCACACCCTGCCGCGGCGCGGCATCACCGCGCGGCCGCAGGAGATCCTGATTACGCTGGGGGCGCAGAACGCCCTGTGGATCACCTGCCAGCTGCTGCTGAACCGCGGGCGGCGGGCGGCGGTGGAGGACCCAGCATATTACACCTTGCGCGACCAGGTGATGCAGACCCGCTGCCAGGTCGATTGCATTCCGGTTGATGAGCGCGGCCTGCCGCCCGGTGACATTCCCGATGACACCAACGTCATCTTCTGCACCCCCAGCCATCAAAGCCCGACCACATTCACGATGCCGATGGAGCGGCGCAAGGAGCTGCTGCGGCGCGCCAGCGAAATCGACGCGGTCATTGTCGAGGACGACTACGAGTTCGAGATGTCCTTTCTCGGTGCCCCCTCTCCCTCTCTCAAGTCGCTGGATTCCGAAGGGCGGGTGATCTATGCCGGCAGCTTCTCGAAATCTCTGTTTCCCGGGCTGCGGCTGGGCTACTTGGTCGGTTCGGAGCCGTTCATTCGCCAGGCCCGGGCGCTGCGCGCCAGCGTGCTGCGGCATCCCCCGGGGCATGTTCAGCGCACGGTGGCCTATTTCCTGTCGCTTGGCCACTACGACGCCCAGATCCGGCGGATTGCCAAGGTGCTGCACGACCGGCGCGCAGTGATCGAGGATGCCATCCGCAAACACGGGCTGAACATTGCAGGTGTCGGCAGTTTCGGCGGTTCAGCCCTGTGGATGGAAGCACCCGAGGATGTCGATGCAACTGCAGTGGCAGAGCGGCTTCGGGAGAAAAGCGTGATCATCGAACCCGGCGCGCCTTTCTTTGCGGCTGAGCACCGCAAGCAGAACTATTACAGGCTTGGTTATTCCTCGATTCCTGCAACCAGAATCGAACCAGGCCTGGCCTTGCTGGCCGAGGCGCTGAAACAGCGCTGAGCAGTACTTCCGGCGCACCGGGCTGTGAAAATTGATACAAAAAGTATCAAAAATATACCCAAGAATCTCGATTGCCTGCCGGGCATGACCGGCTGAATCTTATGCGAAAAAACCGCCTGGCCATTTGAATGGGTCCAGTTTTGGACCTATTCCAGCCGAACAACTGGCCCTAACCCGACCTCCTTCCGCCCCCTAAACCAGAGTCAATTCCCGGCATTCCAGCCCGGGCGGAATATGCGTCTCACTCAGGAGCAAGACCCATGAAAATGACCACCGAAGAAGCCTTTGTCAAAGTGCTTCAGATGCATGGCATCGAGCATGCCTTTGGCATCATTGGCTCTGCCATGATGCCGATTTCCGACATCTTCGAGCCGGCGGGCATCACCTTCTGGGATTGCGCCCACGAGGGATCCGGCGGCATGATGGCAGATGGCTACACCCGCGCCACCGGCAAGATGTCGATGATGATCGCCCAGAACGGCCCTGGCATCACCAACTTTGTGACCGCTGTCAAAACCGCCTACTGGAACCACACCCCGCTGCTGCTGGTGACCCCGCAGGCCGCGAACAAGACCATGGGCCAGGGCGGCTTCCAGGAAATGGAACAAATGCGCATGTTTGCGGATTGCGTCTGCTACCAGGAAGAAGTCCGCGATCCGTCCCGCATGGCCGAGGTTCTGAACCGCGTGATCATGCAGGCCAAGCGCAACTCCGCTCCGGCCCAGATCAACGTGCCGCGCGACTACTTCACCCAGGTCGTCGACATTGAGCTGCCCGCGGTTGTTGACTTTGAACGCCCCGCAGGCGGCACCGAAGCGGTGAACGAAGCAGCTGAGCTGCTGTCGAACGCAAAATTCCCGGTCATCCTGAACGGCGCCGGCGTTGTCATCGGCGGCGCAATCCCGTCGTCCATCGCTCTGGCCGAGCGCCTGGACGCACCGGTCTGCGTTGGCTACCAGCACAACGACGCCTTCCCGGGCTCGCACCCGCTGTTTGCAGGCCCGCTGGGCTACAACGGCTCCAAGGCAGGTATGGAACTGATCTCCAAGGCGGACGTCGTTCTGGCCCTGGGCACCCGCCTGAACCCGTTCTCGACCCTGCCCGGCTACGGCATCGACTACTGGCCGACCGACGCCAAGATCATCCAGGTTGACATCAATCCGGACCGCATCGGCCTGACAAAGAAAGTCACCGTCGGCATCGTCGGCGACGCCAAGCAGGTTGCCGACACCATCCTTGAAAAACTCTCCGCCACTGCAGGCGACGAGGGCCGCGGCGAGCGCAAAGCGCTGATCGCGCACACCAAGTCCTCCTGGGCGCAGGAACTGTCGTCGATGGATCACGAGCAGGACGATCCCGGCACCACCTGGAACGAGCGCGCCCGTGCCGCCAAGCCTGACTGGCTCAGCCCGCGCCGCGCATGGCGTGCGATCCAGGCCGGCCTGCCGAAGGATGCGATCATCTCTTCCGACATCGGCAACAACTGCGCCATCGGCAACGCCTACCCGACCTTCGAGGAAGGCCGCAAATACCTGGCCCCCGGCCTGTTCGGCCCCTGCGGCTACGGCCTGCCGGCGGTTGTCGGCGCGAAGATCGGCTGCCCGGACGTTCCGGTTGTCGGCTTTTCCGGCGACGGTGCCTTCGGCATCGCGGTGACCGAGCTGACCGCAATCGGCCGCGAGGAATGGCCCGCGATCACCCAGGTTGTCTTCCGCAACTACCAGTGGGGCGCTGAGAAGCGGAACTCCACTCTGTGGTTCGACGACAACTTTGTCGGCACCGAGCTCGACACCCAGGTGTCTTATGCCGGTATCGCCCAGGCCTGCGGCCTGAAAGGTGTAGTGGCCCGTACCCAGGACGAGCTGACCGAGGCGCTGCGCCAGGCCTGCGAAGACCAGAAGAAGGGCATCACCACTCTGATCGAAGCCATGATCAACCAGGAACTTGGTGAACCCTTCCGCCGCGACGCGATGAAGAAACCGGTACAGGTTGCCGGCATCAGCAAGGACGACATGCGTCCGCAGAAAGTCTGAACCTGATGCCCCTGCCCTTTGACCTCTCTTTGGGCCAGGGGCTCTATCTGGCCGCCGCGTTATTCGCGGCGGCCTTGATCCGGGGCTTTTCCGGCTTCGGCTTCTCCGCCATTTTCATCATCCTTGCGGCGCTGACCACCAATCCGCTGCCGCTGATCCCAGTGGTGTTTTCCTGCGAAATCGCCATGACCGCCTTTCAGGCGAGGGACATCCGCCCGCATATTGACTGGCGCCGGGCCATTGCCCTGCTGGCAGGAGCCGCCGTCGCAACCGTTCCCGCCATCGCCATCATGGCGCGGCTGGGCGAACAGGAGGCGCGGCTGGCGATCTCAAGCCTGATCCTGGTGCTGAGCCTCGTTTTGCTCAGCGGCTGGCAGCTGGAACGTCCGGTGGGGCGAAACGGGAATGTGGGTGTGGGTGCCATAGCAGGCATCGCCAACAGCGCCGGCGTCGGCGGTCTGCCGGTGGCGGCCTTCCTGACTGCGCAGCCTGTGCCGCCTGCGGTGTTTCGCGCCACGATGATCGTGTTCCTGACCGGTATCGACGTGATGGCGCTGCCGGTGATGGCCGCGAACGGTCTGGTCGGGCCGGAAACCCTGACCGGCATCCTGCTGGCCTTTCCCATTCTGGGCCTCGGCATATGGGCCGGCTCCCACAGTTTCAAGGCGGTTTCACAGCCGCTGTTCCGCCGCGCGGTGGTGCTGATGCTCACCGCGCTTTCGCTGATCAATATCGCTCGGCTGGCGTTCTGATTGCCAGCCCCGCCCCGAAACCGCTGTTACAGGACGCACGCCCGTGACCCAGACCTTGTCCCCGCTCGAACTGCTGAAGGCCGAAGCCCCGGCCGCCCGCCCCGTTGTCGCGCTGAGCGAAGGTACTGATCCCCGCGTGGTGGCAGGCGCATTGGCGGCGCACCAGGCAGGCATCGCCGATGTGATCCTGATCGGCCCGCAGGCAGAGGTCGAAGCAGCCCTGCAAGCCGAAGGCGCCAGCGCCGGGAACGGCGTGGCGGTACACGACCCGGTCAGTTCAGAGCTGACAGCTTCTTTTGCCGCCGAATACTACGAACTCCGCAAAAACAAGGGCGTTGATCAAGCCAAGGCCCGCGAGGCGGCCGAGACTCCACTGGTCTATGCTGCCATGCTGGTGCGCCTAGGGCATGCCACCGGCACCGTTGGCGGTGCAGTGCACACCACCGGCGACGTAGTGCGCAGCGCCATTCAGGTCATCGGCATGGCGCCGGGAGCCGGCATGGTCTCTTCTTTCTTCCTGATGTACCCGCCGGAAAACGCCCCCGAAGGCGCCCGTGCGATGCTTTATTCGGACTGCGGGCTGGTAATCGACCCCAATCCTGCCGAAATGGTCTCGATCGCCGCTGCCTCGGCTCAATCGGCCCGCGCGCTGCTGCGGGTAGAGCCGAAGCTTGCGTTCCTCAGCTTCTCGACAAAGGGCAGCGCCAAACACCCTGCTGTAGACAAAGCGGCAGAGGCCTTGAGCCTTTTTCATGACGCCTATCCTGACCTGCAAGCGGATGGAGAACTGCAGTTCGACGCCGCATTTGTCCCCTCGGTCGGCGAACGCAAGTCGCCAGGATCCAGTGTCGCGGGCCAGGCCAACGTGATGATCTTCCCTAACCTGGACGCCGGCAATATCGGCTACAAGATTACCCAGCGGCTAGGCGGCTATTCCGCCATCGGCCCGGTGCTGCAGGGACTGGCGAAACCAGCCAACGACCTTTCCCGCGGCTGCAGCGCCGAAGATGTTACTCAGATCATTGCCGTTACAATCCTTCAGGCATCAGGAACAAATGGCCCATCCTCCTGAGCCGAAACAGAACACTATTCCCAAAAGAAGGCTTTCCGTCATACGGTCGCCCGAAACACCCAACAGGACCCGCCCATGACCCATCAGCAGCCAATCCTGAACACCTCGCCCAAGGTTTCGGACGAGATCCGCAAGACCACCTGCTACATGTGCGCCTGCCGCTGCGGCATCAACGTGCACATGAAGGACGGCAAGGTCGCCTATATCGAGGGCAACCGCGACCACCCGGTGAACAAGGGCGTCCTCTGCGCCAAGGGTTCAGCGGGGATCATGCAGGTGAACGCGCCTTCACGGCTGAAGGCGCCGATGATCCGCACCGGCCCGCGCGGTTCCGGCCAGTTTAAGGAAATCTCCTGGGACGAGGCGCTTGCGATTGCGGTGGGCTGGCTGGAGCCTGTCCGGCACGAGGCACCCGAGCAGTTGGCCTTCTTCACCGGCCGCGATCAATCGCAAAGCTTCACCAGCTTTTGGGCGCAAAGCTTCGGCACCCCCAACTATGCGGCGCATGGCGGTTTTTGCTCGGTCAACATGGCGACCGCGGGCATCTACACCATGGGTGGTGCGTTCTGGGAATTCGGCCAGCCCGACTGGGAGCACACCAAGCTGTTCATGCTGTTCGGCGTGGCCGAGGACCACGACTCCAACCCGATCAAAATGGGCATCGGCAAGATCAAAAAGCGCGGTGCGCGGGTGATCGGCGTCAATCCGATCCGCTCCGGCTACAACGCAGTGGCTGACGACTGGGTCGGCATTACCCCCGGCACCGACGGACTGTTCATCCTGTCCCTGATCCATGTGCTGATGAAGGCTGGCAAGATCGACCTCGACTACCTCAGCCGCTACACCAATGCGCCGGTGCTGATCAACGCCGAGGAAGGGCCAGAAAAGGGCCTGTTCCTGCGGGACGGTGACGGCAAGATGCTGGTGATCGACCGCAACACCGGCAAGCTGACCCCGTTTGACCAGCCAGGCGTGCGTCCGGACCTGAGCGCCGTCCACGAGAAAGACGGCGTCACCCACCGCCCCGTCTTCCACCTGATGGCAGAGCGTTACCTGGCTGATGAGTACGCGCCGGAGGCAATCGCAGAAAAATGCGGCATCCCGGCCCAACGCATTCGCGCCATTGCCGGCGAACTGGCCCGCGTCGCCTTTGACGAGGCCTTCGAGCTGGATGTCGAATGGACCGACTTCCGCGGCGAGAAGCACACCAAGATGGTGGGCCGCCCGGTCTCGATGCACTCAATGCGCGGGGTTTCGGCGCATGCGAACGGCTTCCAGACCTGCCGCGCGCTGCATGTGCTGCAGATCCTGCTGGGCACTGTCGAGGTTCCCGGCGGCTTCCGCTTCAAACCGCCCTACCCTAAGCCGGTGGAGGCGCATCCGACACCGCACTGCAAATCCACGCCTGACACCCCGCTGGACGGCCCGCATCTGGGCTTTGTCCGCGGCCCGGAGCATCTGGCGCTGAAGGAAGACGGCAGCCCGGCGCGGATCGACAAGGCCTTCACCTGGGAAAACCCGATGTCGGCGCATGGTCTTATGCACATGGTGATCTCCAACGCCTATGCCGGCGATCCCTACAAGATCGACACGCTGTTCATGTACATGGCCAACATGTCGTGGAACTCCTCCATGAACACCAAGGGTGTGATGGAGATGCTGACCGGCAAGGATGAAAACGGCGACTACAAGATCCCGCATATCATCTACTCGGATGCCTATTCCTCCGAGATGGTGGCCTTTGCCGACCTGATCCTGCCCGACACCACCTATCTCGAGCGCCACGACTGCATCTCGCTGCTGGACCGCCCGATCTGCGAGGCGGATGCAGCGGCGGATGCGATCCGCTGGCCGGTGATCGAGCCGGACCGGAACGTGCGCGGCTTCCAGACGGTGCTGATCCAGCTGGCCAACCGGATGAAGCTGCCGAATTTCACCAATGAGGACCGCACCCCCAAGTGGAGGAACTACGCCGACTACATCGTCAACCACGAACGCAAGCCGGGCATCGGCCCGCTGGCAGGCTTCCGCGGTGAAAACGGCGACAAGGAAGGCCGCGGCGAGGTGAACCCCGAGCAGCTGGACAAATACATCGAAAACGGCGGTTTCTACGTCGCCCACATCCCGGACGGCGCGGACTACTACAAACCCTGGAACACCGCCTATCAGGACTGGGCGGTGGGCATGGGCATCTATGACAGCCCGCAGCCCTATCTGTTCCAGCTGTATGTGGAGCCGATGCGCAAGTTCCAGCTGGCTGCAGAGGGCCATGGCGAACGCCAGCCCCCCGAGCATCTGCGCCAGCGGGTGAAGGACGTGATGGACCCGCTGCCGATCTGGTACGAGACCGACCAGCAGGGCAACGAGGGCTTTACAGTCAACGCGCTAACCCAGCGCCCGATGGCGATGTACCACTCTTGGGGCACCCAAAACGCCTGGCTGCGGCAGCTGCATGGACGCAATCCGCTCTATGTCCCAACCAAGCTGATGCGCAAGCATGGGTTGCAGGACGGCGACTGGGCCAAGGTCACCTCGCCGCACGGTGAAATCACCGTGCCGGTGATGGAGATGGCCGCGCTGAATGACAACACCGTCTGGACCTGGAACGCCATCGGCAAGCGCAAGGGAGCCTGGGCGCTGGAGAAGGACGCGCCGGAGGCCACCAAGGGCTTCCTCTTGAACCACCTGATCCACGAACTGCTGCCTGCGAAGGGCGATGGCATGCGGTGGGCCAACTCGGACCCGATCACCGGCCAGGCGGCCTGGTTCGACCTGAAGGTCAAAATCGAAAAAGCCGCCGCGCCGGAGGATCTGCAGGAAAGCCAGCCGGCCTTCCCGGCGCAGGAATCTCCGGTTGGCACCGGCCCGAAAGAACTGAAGTGGAAAGTAGGCAAATGACCGAGCTCCCCAACTCCACAGACCGCAAGATGGGCCTGGTCATCGACCTGGACACTTGCGTCGGCTGCCATGCCTGCGTGATCTCCTGCAAGGGCTGGAATACCGAAAACTACGGCGCCCCCTTGTCAGACCAGAACCCCTACGGCGGCGACCCGTCGGGCACCTTCCTGAACCGGGTGCACTCATACGAGGTGCAGCCCGCGGAAGGCCATGCGCAGCTGATCCATTTCCCCAAGTCCTGCCTGCACTGCGAGGACGCGCCCTGCGTCACCGTCTGCCCCACCGGCGCCAGCTATAAGCGCGCCGAGGACGGCATCGTGCTGGTGAATGAGGACCACTGCATCGGCTGCGGCCTCTGCGCCTGGTCCTGCCCTTACGGAGCGCGGGAACTGGACCTGGCAGAAGGCGTGATGAAGAAATGCACCCTCTGCGTTGACCGGATCTACAACGAGAACCTGCCGGAAGTGGACCGCATCCCCTCTTGCGTGCGGACCTGCCCCGCAGGCGCCCGCCATTTCGGCGATCTGGGCGATCCGGACAGCGATGTCTCCAAACTGGTGGCAGAACGCGGCGGCATGGATCTGATGCCGGAAATGGGCACCAAGCCGGTGAACAAGTACCTGCCGCCCCGTCCCAAGGACCAGATCGAGGAGCAGATCGACATTCTCGCCCCGCTGCTGGCACCGGTCGCTGACGAACCGCAAGGCTTCATGGGCTGGCTGGACAAGGCCCTCGACAAACTTCCGGGAGGAGCGAACTGATGCATCCCGCACCATCCGTCATTATCTTCACTACGCTCTCCGGCCTCGGCTTTGGCCTCTTGTTCTTCCTCGGCCTCGGCCAGCCCGCCGTGACCGGGAAAGTGGCCTTTGTGTTCTACGCCATAGCCTTCGGCCTGGCCTGCGGCGGCCTGTTGGCATCTACCTTCCACCTGGGCCGCCCGGAGCGCGCCTGGCGTGCCCTGACCCAGTGGAAAACCAGCTGGCTCAGCCGCGAGGGCGTCTGCGCCGTCGGGGCGCTGATTGTCATGGGCCTCTACGCGCTTGGCGCGGTTTTCATGGACAGCCATTGGACGCTGTTGGGCTGGATCGGCGCGGCACTCAGCCTCGCCACAGTCTTCACCACCTCGATGATCTACACCCAATTGAAGACCATCCCGCGCTGGAACATGGAATTGACGCCTGCGATGTTCCTGTCTTTCAGCCTGGCAGGCGGCGCGCTGCTGGCCGGAGCCGAGTCGGTGGCGCCCTGGCTGCTGGCCATCGCCGGCGCGGTGCAGCTGGCCTATTGGGCCAAGGGCGACAAGGCGCTGGAGAACTCCGGCACCAATCTGGGCACTGCCACCGGCCTTGGCGACCGCGGCGCGGTCCGCGCCTTTGAACCGCCGCACACCGGCTCCAACTACCTCTTGCGCGAGTTCGTTCATGTGGTCGGCCGCAAGCACGCGCAGAAGCTGCGGATGATTGCCTTTATCCTCGGCTTTGCCCTGCCGCTGCTGCTGATCCTGACCCCGGTTCAGGGCATCGTGATCAAGCATGTGTTTGCTGCCCTCGCGGTGCTGTCGCATCTTGCAGGCATCGCCACCTCGCGCTGGCTGTTCTTTGCCCAGGCCGAACATGTGGTCGGCCTCTACTACGGCAAACGCTGACATTCCCGGGGCGCCCAATGCGGCGCCCCGATCTATTTCGAGTATTTTTTACCAGCCATGTCACAAACGTCCTGGCTGCCTCGTCCTGTTCCTGAAGCCACCAGAAAGGAACAGACAAATGTCCCAACGCCTCGACTATTTCGCCATCACCCCCGACCTGTTTCAGCCGATGCTGGAGCAGGAGAAGCTGTTCAAGGACAGCACCCTGGAGCACAGTCTGGTGGAGCTGGTGAAGCTGCGGGCTTCGCAGATCAACGGCTGTGCCTTCTGCATCCACATGCACAGCCACGACCTGCGCGCTCATGGTGAAAGCGAGGACCGGATGCAGCTGCTGAATGCCTGGCGTGAATCCTCGCTTTACACCAAGCGGGAGCGTGCTGCGCTGGCCTGGTGCGAAGCGCTGACGCGGGTGGAAAAGACCGGCGCGCCTGATACAGACTATGAGGAAATGACCCGGCTGTTCTCCCCGCGCGAGCAGGTGGTGCTGACACTTCTGATCAGCGCCATCAATGCCTGGAACCGCATTGCAATCGGTTTCCGCACCTCGCATCCTGCCGCTGAGGAGGCCAATGCCGCGTGACAGCCCAGCACAAAAAAGACGGAACCGATGTGTTCCTGACAGCGCGGCCGCGATTGTTTGCGGCCGCCTACCGGATGCTGGGCACGGTTAGCGACGCCGAGGACATCCTGCAGGATGCGTTCCTGCGCTGGCAGGCAACAGACAAGGCTGAGGTGCGGGACCCGACCGGCTACCTGATGAGGATCACTACCCGGCTGTGCCTGGACCAGCTGAAATCGGCCCGTGTGCGGCGCGAGACGTATCCCGGCGAATGGCTGCCGGAGCCGCTTCTGACCGAGGACGCAACCGAACAGCTGGACCATGACGTCTCGGTTGCGCTGCTGATGGCGCTGGAAGCCCTGTCGCCGCTGGAACGCGCCGCTTTCCTGCTGCGTGACATTTTCGACAGCTCATATGACGACATTTCCTCCGCGCTGAACCGCTCTCCCGAGGCTTGCCGCCAATTGGCTGCCCGCGCCAGGCGCAAGGTCCAGAAGCTGCGGCCGCGGGCCCCGGCCGACCCGGATCAGGGGCGGGAATTGACCGAAGCTTTCTTCCGGGCGTCCAGAACAGGCGACACAGCGGCCCTGACCCAGCTTCTGGCGCAGGATGTGCAGCTCATTTCGGATGGCGGCGGCAAGGCCATAGCGGCGCTCAATCCGATCTACGGGCGGGACAAGGTGCTGCGGCTGCTGGAAGGCATTGCCCGCAAGTTCGGCAAAACGGTTCCGACCCGCTGGCGTTTTTGCCGCCTGAACGGCCTTCCGGCGATTTTGAACCTGGCCGAGGATGGTATCCTGCAAGCAACCTCGCTGGAGATCGCGGAGGGCAAGATCACAAGGATCTATGTGACCCGCAACCCGGATAAGACCCGGCACCTGGCGGATGCTCTGAGCTGAAGGGGCAACCCCTCTTGCCCCTTCAGGGCAACACCTCCCTGAGTATTTCCAACCGGCAAGAGGCAAAAAGGGCGGCACTGGGATGGAGGCCGCCCTAGCTGTTTTCAGATGCGGATAAAGTTTACAGCAGGCCCGCGTGCACCATGGCCGCGTCGATGGCAGCCTTGGTGCTGTCCTCCAGCGTGGTCAGCGGCGAGCGAACCTCTTCGCTGCACATGCCGAGCTTGGACAGGCCGTATTTGGCGCCTGCAAGGCCCGGCTCGATGAAGATCGCCTCGTGCAGCGGCATCAGCCTGTCCTGATACTCCAGAGCCTTGGCATAGTCGCCTGCCAGGGTAGCGGCCTGGAATTCGGCACAGAGCTTCGGCGCGACGTTCGCGGTCACCGAGATGCAGCCAACACCGCCGTGGGCGTTGAAACCCAGTGCGGTCGCGTCTTCGCCAGACAGCTGCACGAATTCCTTGCCGCAAGCGGCACGCTGCTGGCTGACGCGGGCCAGATCGCCGGTGGCATCCTTCACCCCGATGATGCGCGGCAGCTTGGCCAGCTCCCCCATGGTCGCAGGCGTCATGTCGACGACCGAGCGGCCGGGGATGTTGTAGATGATGATCGGGATCTCGGCACAGTCATGGGCGGCCTGGAAGTGCTGCACCATGCCGCGCTGCGTCGGCTTGTTGTAATACGGCGTCACGACCAGCGCCGCATCGGCACCGACTTTCTTGGCAAACTCGACAAAGCGAATCATCTCGACGGTGTTGTTGGAGCCTGCGCCCGCAATCACCGGCACCCGGCCAGCCGCTGCCTTGACCGTCTCTGCGATGACCTGCTCATGCTCCTCGTGGGTCAGCGTCGGGCTTTCACCGGTGGTCCCGACGGGCACCAGGCCGGTCGACCCTTCGGCAATCTGCCATTCCACCAGGCGTTTGAGCGCATCCAGATCCAGCTCGCCGTTCGAAAACGGGGTAACGAGTGCTGGCATAGAGCCTTTGAACATGGGCACGCTCCCTTCGCTGCAGGTGCAGGCGGCAATCCGCCGCCGTCAAGGTACGGAATGCCAGTGATTTGAGTTGATACCGGCACGCCAATAAGTAACGTTCAAGCCTCTATCCCCGGACCGTTGGAAAATGCAAGAGATGACACGCATTCTGGCCCTTATTCTGCTCATTGCGGCGGCCCTGCCCGGAGCACCTGCCCAAGCCCGCGATTTGGGCACGGCGCTTGATCTGATGCGGGCCGAGAAATGGGATCAGGCCGCGCGCGAAGCGGGCAAGCGTCAAAGCGTGGCGCGCGATGTCATCGAATGGCACCGGCTGCGGGCCGGGCTGGGATCAGCAGGCGATGTAATGGCGTTTCTGGATCGGCGCCCGGACTGGCCCGGGCTCGACTACCTGCGCCGCCAGAATGAGGACGCCATAGCCGCCACCGGGCGCGAGACCATCCTGGCCTTTTATGCCGAAGACCGTCCGCAAACTGCTGAAGGCGCGCTGAGCCTGGGCAAGGCCCTGATTGCTGCCGGGCGCCGCGGCGACGGCGAGGCGGAGATCGTGCTGGCCTGGCGCACCATGGCGATGGGCAGCGCGATCCAGAAGCTCTACTTGCGGGACTTCGGCAAGCTGCTGAAGCCGCACCACACCGCGCGGCTGGACCGGCTCTTGTGGGAGGATCATCTGGTTAGTTCCAAGCGGATGCTGCCACTGGTTCCCGAGCCTGAGCGTAAACTGGCAGAAGCCCGCATAGCCCTGCAGGAACGTGCCCCAGGCGTGGACGCCAAGATCGAAGCCGTTCCCGCCAGCCTGCAAGCCTCTGCCGGTCTTGCGTACGACCGCTTTGCCTGGCGCGACCGCAAGCGGCTGCAGGACAGCGCCATCGACATGATGATGGACCGCAGTACCAGCGCAGAGAAACTGGGCGAGCCGGGAAAATGGCTCAACCGCCGCCGCGATCTGGCCCGGCAATTGATGCGCGACGGCGATCACGAGCGCGCCTACCAGCTTGCGGCCTATCATTTCTCCACGCCCGAGGACGGTTATGGCTATTCCGACTGCGAATGGCTGGCCGGCTACATCGCCTTGCAGAATTTGCGCGACCCCGAGCTTGCTGTGGTGCATTTTCAGCGGTTCCTTTCCTCGGTCGAGACCCCGATCTCGATCGGCCGCGGCGGCTACTGGCTGGGCCGGGCCTATGCGGCAATGGGCGAAGCCGACAAGGCGCACGAGGCCTATGCCAAAGGCGCGGAATACCAGACGTCTTTCTATGGCCTGCTGGCCGCCGAAAAACTTGGACGCCCCTTTGATCCGGCGCTGGTGAAACCCGCCCCCATGCCTGACTGGCGCAAGGCGGCTTTCATGCAATCCTCGGTGGCCGAGGCCGGGCTGATGCTGCTGGAAGCCGGCGATCTGGCGCTGGCAGAGCGCTTTCTTACTCATCTGGTGGAGACCCTGCCACCGGTCCAGGCGCGCCAGCTGGGGCAAATGGCGGTGGAATTGGACCAGCCGCATCTGGCGGTGATGATCTCAAAACGCGCTGCCCGCGGCGGGGTGGAGCTGGAGGGCGCCTACTACCCGCTGCACGCGGTTGCCAAGCGTCAGCTGCCTATGGCCGAAGAAATGACCCTGGCCATTGCCCGGCGCGAAAGCGAGTTTGATCCTGCGGTCGTCAGCCATGCCGGCGCACGCGGGCTGATGCAGGTGATGCCGGCAACGGCCAAGCTGGTGGCAACGGAACTGGGCATTCTGGCAAACCACAAGACGTCCCGCCTGACAGCGGAGTGGGATTACAACGCCAAGCTGGGGGCCAATTACCTGGCAGGCCTGGCCGGCAAGTTCCGCGGCAACGTTGTGATGATGGCGGCCGGCTACAACGCCGGCCCGCACCGCCCCATAGCCTGGATGGAACGCTATGGTGATCCCCGGGACGGCGACCCAGATATCGTTGACTGGATCGAACACATCCCCTTCAACGAGACCCGCAACTACGTGATGCGGGTCACCGAAAGCCTGCCGGTCTACCGGGCCCGGCTGGGCAAGGCGCCGCTGCCGGTTCCGTTCTCCAAGGAGCTGAAGGGCTCAACCCTTCACGCGTTCGCGCCATAGGGTGAACAGGCCCGCGGCGATGATGATGCCTGCACCGATGGCGACATTGGTGCGGATCACCTCGCCGAACACCGCCATGCCCAGCATCGCCGCCCAGATCAGGTGGAAATAGGCGAAAGGCTGAACTGCGCTGGCCTCGGCCATCTCGTAGCACTTGATCAGCAGCCAGTGGCCGGTCACGCCCGAAACGCACAGCAGCGCCATCCAGAACCAGTCGCCTTGGCTCATCGGCTCCCAGAACCAGATGCCGATTGCGGTCATGAAGACCATGCCGGCAACCCCGGTCCAGAAGAAACTGGTGGCGGTGCTGTCCCTGCGCGCGGCGTAGCGCGTCACCAGCCCGTAAACGGCAAACATCAGCGCCGAGATGAACGGTATCACCGCGGCCGGGTTGAACACGCCCATGCCCGGCTGCAGGATAACCAGCACCCCGATCAGGCCGACGCCGATCGCCACCCAGCGCCGCCAGCCGACGCTTTCACCCAGGACCGGGCCGCTCAGCGCCGCGACCAGCAGCGGATAGCAGATGAACACCGCCTGGCTCTCGATAAGGCCCAGCACGGTAAAGCCATAGACCGCCACACAGATTTCAGCGACCAGCAAAACGCCGCGGAAGATCTGCAGCCACAGCTGGTCGGTACGGGCAGCCTCCTTGATCCCTCCCGGCGCCCTTGCCGCCAGGAAAACCACAAAGGCAGCAAAGAACCAGTAGCGCACCATCACCACCATGTAGGTGTTGTAGGTGCCCGCCAGATGGCGCGAAATGCCGTCCTGCAGGGCAAAGACGATGGTGGCTCCGATCATCAGCAGAATACCCAGCGGCACGTTGTTCTGCTGCACCCGGGGCTGAGGCAGGCTTTTGCCCTGTGGAACCATGCTCATCGCAATACCGCCTTTGTCATATGCCGCTTGCGCCCGTAACCGGGAATGCGGGTCACTTCAAATCCTGCTGCCTCCAGCCCGCGGCGGACAAAGCCCGCTGCAGTATAGGTCGCCGCCGAGCCGCCGGGCGCGGTATGCGCCGCAACCTCCGCCATCAGCGCCTCCTCCCACAACTCAGGGTTTTTGGCCGGAGAGAACCCGTCCAGAAACCAAGCATCCGCCAGCCCTGTCCACTCCGGCAGCGACACCCGCGCGTCGCCCTGGATCACCTCCAGTTGCAGGCTGCCCAGATCGCAAGCCCCTGTGCCATGCCACTTGGCCAGGAACCGCTCCGCCCAGGGGGCAACCGCCGGAAACGCCTCCAGCGCCTTGTCCATATCACCAGGCGCCATCGGGAAGGCCTCGAAACTGGTGAAGCGCAGCGGCCCTTCCTGCCCTGCTGCTTCCCAGGCACGCCAGGCCGCCAGCATGTTGAGACCGGTGCCAAAGCCCAGCTCGGCAATATGAAAGCCCGGAGCAAACCGCTCCGGCAAGCTGTTTCCAGCCAGGAACACATGCTCCGTCTCTGCCAGCCCGTCCTGGTTTGAGAAATAGGGATCATCGAACTGATCCGACACCGGAACAGTGCCATCGCGCCAGCTGAGGCGGGCCTGCTGGTCTGCCATGCTATAATCCCCTAAGTGAGTGTCTGGAACGGCGCGACACTGGCGAAAGGATCAGCAAATGGCAATGGCAGATGTAACAGTGCGCGGGGCGGGCATTTTCGGCCTGTCAATTGCCTGGCTCTGCGCCCGGCACGGTGCAAAGGTGCAGGTGGTGGACCCGTTCGGGGCAGGTGCAGGCTCCAGCGGCGGCCTGGTCGGCGCCTTGGCCCCGCATGTGCCGGAAAACTGGAACTCCAAGAAGCAGTTCCAGCTTGAAAGCCTGCTGATGGCAGAAGGCTTCTGGGAAGGGGTCGAGGCCACCGGCGGTGTGTCCCCCGGTTACGGCCGCACCGGGCGCCTGCAGCCCATCAACGATGAACGCTCCCTAGAGCTTGCCCGCAGTCGCGAAGCTTCCGCCCGCAAACTGTGGAAGAATGAGGCCGAGTGGACGGTCTGCGACGCGGACAGCCTCGGGCCCTGGGTGCCGCCCAGCGCCACCGGCTATGTCATTCACGACACCCTCAGCGCCCGCATGCACCCCCGCCGCGCCTGCGCCGCGCTGGTCTCCGCCCTGGCGGTTATGGGTGTTGAGGTGCAGCAGGAAGCGGCCGATCAGGGCAAGGTGGTGCATGCCAAGGGCTACGCGGGCCTCTTGGAGCTGAACGAAAACTTCGGCAAGACGATCGGCGGCGGCGTCAAGGGCCAGGCGGCGCTCTTGCGCTTTCACGAAGGCGAGGTGCCGCAGCTCTATGCTGACGGCCTGCACATCATCCCGCATGCGGACGGAACCCTGGCGATCGGCTCCACCAGCGAACGGGAATTCGACGACGGAAGAGCCACTGATGGCCAGCTTGACGACGTGATTGAGCGCGCCCGCGCCGCGGTGCCGGTGCTGCACGGGGCGGAGGTCATCGAACGCTGGGCCGGCGTGCGCCCCCGGGCCAAGTCCCGTGCCCCGATGCTCGGCGCCTGGCCGGGCCGCAATGGCCATTACATTGCTAACGGTGGCTTCAAGATCGGCTTCGGCATGGCCCCCAAGGTAGCACATGTGATGGCGGACCTGCTGCTGGAAGACATGGACAGCATCCCGCAAGGCTTCAGGGTAGAGGACAACCTCTAATCCCAGCCCCTTCGCCCTTTGACGGGCCAAGGGCGGCGCCAGTCGCCGCGCAGCAGCACTACGCCCAAGCCGCTAATCTGCCCGGCTCAGGGCACCCTTGGGCCCAGGAGCGCTCCGATTCATAGCTTGGGGGCTGCCGTTGCGCTCATGCACTGCCGCCCGTCCGGTCCGCGCACCCACAGGTCCGGGCCGTTGCGGCACAAAACGGCGCTTTCGGAATGCATCAGCGGCGACGACGCCCGGAACGAAAACTCCGCCAGTGGCCCCATCAGTTCCTCTGCCAGCAGCATCAGGTGCTGCGCCAGCAGCGGTCCGTGCACCACCAGACCTTCGTAACCCTCAACATCGCGGGCGTAGTCCAGGTCATAGTGGATCCGGTGCCCGTTGAAGGTCAGCGCCGAGTAACGGAACAGCAGGGTTGAGCTGAACGACACCTCCCGCGCTTCCGTCTCGTCGGTACGCGCTTCTGGCGGCACAGGTTTCGGCGCTGCCGGATCGGGGTCCTCGCGATAGACCAGATCATGCCATTCGGTCAGGCACAGCGCGCCCTCCTGCCGGATCTCATGGCGCAGCGTCACAATCCCCAAGGGCCCGGTTCTGCCGGTTTTCCGCTCCGCCTTTTCCAGCACGGAGGTTTTCTCTGCCGCGATGCCGGCCCGCAAAGGCGCCTGAAACCGCAACCGCCCGCCAGCCCACATGCGCCGCGGCAGGCCCATGTCCGGGATCAGCCCGGCTCCGCCGACCTTGGGGTGACCGTCGCGGCCCAGTGCACCCGGCGGCAGCGGCGTCCAGAAGTAAAGCTGATGAAAGAAGGGCGGCAGCCGGCTGCCTGCCGCAACCTGCGGCGTCAGCCCCAGCGCAGCCTGAAAGGCGGCTGCGCGGGCCGGGTCCATCATGTCCGTTACAAGCAGCGCGGGGGCGGAGGCGGTGTCGTTACTCATGCCGCCACATTAGCCGCGCCCCGCCAGGTGGCAAGTTCAGCGGCTGATGTTTTCCCGCAGCTTCTGCATCAGCTTGGTCAGCGTGGCCTCGTACTGGTCGCTCGTCAGCCGTCCGCGCTCGTCAAATTCCTTGCTGGATCCGGCAAGATGCACCTCAGGTCCGGTGATCAGCCGCGGCTGGAAGGGCACCAGGAAGCCGCGCAGGATCATCTGCGCGCGCTCGCCCCCGGCCCGGCCTGCCGCCGCTGACATCACCGCCACCGGCTTGTCCGCCCAGGGGCTGCCCTCGGTGCGGCTGACCCAGTCGAGCGCATTCTTCAGCACGCCCGACGGCCCCTTGTTGTATTCCGGGGTGGAGATCGCCACCGCATCCGCAGCCGCGATCTGATCTGCTAGCACCTGCACGGCAGGCGGGATCCCCTCCGCTGCTTCTACATCGCCATCATACAGCGGCAGGTTCAGATCGGCCTCCACGACAGTGGCCGGGCCGAACACCCGCGCGGCTTCGGCCAGAAGCTTGCGGTTGGTGGCCTCACGGCGCAGCGAGCCGGAAATGGTCAGCAGGACAGGGTCAGCCATGGGGAGTTCCTTCTGTTCGCGTCTGTGTTGCCCCTATCATGTAAGAGGCCGCCTCCAGCATGAAACAGCCATGCCCGCGCAAGCAATGTGCAGCGTTGCGTAAAGCTGCTGTAGCAGAACGAAAACAGCCCGCCCCTTGCGGGGCGGGCTGCAATTCATGCCGGCAGAGCCAGATCAGGCAGCCTGCGGGATCACCACCACCTCGACGCGGCGGTTGCGGGCCTTGCCCTCCGGCGTCAGGTTCGAGGCCACCGGCTGCTCCTCGCCGCGGCCGATGATGCGCATGCGGTGGTAAGGCACGCCGCCGGCTGCAATTTCGCTGGCCACTGCGTTGGCGCGGCGCTCTGACAGGCCCTGGTTGTAGCCCGCGTCGCCATCGCTGTCGGTATGGCCGATCACCTGGATGGTGCTGTTGGGGTAGCGCACCAGGCTGTTGGCCACGCGGCGCAGATCGCCCTGCACCGCCGGCGAGATTGCCGCGCTGTCGGTGGCAAAGGTCAAGTCATTCGGGAAGGACAGGATCAGCCGGTCGCCGGTGTTGACGATGGTGATATCGTCATTCGACAGGTTCTGGCGCAGCTCGCGCTCCTGCGCGTCCAGTTGGTTGCCGATCACGCTGCCTGCAGCGGCCCCGACCAGCGCGCCGGTCGCAGCCCCCAGCCCACGGTCGGAGTCGTTGGCAATCGCGCCAACGCCGGCACCGATGATACCGCCCAGAACCGCGCCCTTCTGGGTGTTGCTGCCCGGAGTGCCGATGGTTGCGGGGTCGGTACAGGCGCTCAGGCCCAGTGCTGCGGCGACAATACCAGCCGTGGTGAGTTTCATCTGCATTTTCAAATTGCCTTCTGCTTTCTAAGGTCCGGGCGGCGCCCGGCAGTCGGCACGAATATCGTGATGCTGCGCGGCGTTCTCAAGGGAAGGGAAATCCGGTTCGGCGGAATACCGCGCAAAACCCGCAGAAGGACCCGGTTTCAGGGCGAAAATGCGAAGTTCCAGCCTTCCTGTTCCATCCAGAGCCTGCGGAGGGTTTTCGCCTCGGCGGCAAAACTGTCCTCCCGGATCTCCGCCGACAGCATACGGTCGGTGCGGAAATGCCGGAAGCCGCCGCGCAATTCGCACCAGGCGGCGAGCATGGTGCATTCAATGTGATAGATCAGCGCCAGCGGCCGCAGGGTCCTGCGGCTTTCTCCGCGTTCGGGGCTGAGGTAGGTCAGCTGCAGCTTGCGGCATTCGCGCACCGCCTGGCGCAGCAGCGCCTTGGACACGCAGCCCTGCTCGGGGTCATCCAGCGGCGCCCCCCAGGGAGCCACCTGCAGCCATTCCGCCGAGGCATGCACATCACGAATCTTGCGGCTGACCCTGGCGGCGGCCTGCTGCATGGCGCCATCGCCGGTGCGCATCAGCATTGCCAGTCCGACGTGCAGCGCCTCCAGCTCTTCTTCGTCGAAATTAAGCGGTGGCAGATCATAGCCCTTGCGCAGCATGTAACCGATACCCGCCTCCCCCTCGACCGGCGTGCGCATCGCCTGCAAGGCGGCAATGTCGCGGTAGATGGTGCGTTTTGAGACCTCAAGCTTCTCCGCGAGGTCTTCCGCCCGCACCGGTGCCGGGGCAGAGCGCAGGATCTGGATGATTTCGAACAGGCGTCCGGTGCGGGGCATGGGCAGGCTCCAGTGACAATCTGCTGCCACCTTAACACAAGCCGCTGACAACAGGATGTCAGCAGACCTCTGGTTTTCTGCCTCTCAGAAAAAGGAGAAAACCCATGCTGAGTTATGACTGGTTCGTTCTGATCACCCTGGGACTGGACCGCTGGGAAAGCCAGCGGCGCCCCTTGGCCCCGCATGAAATCGAGCGCGAGGAAGCGCGCAGGCGATACGAAGCTCAGAGGGTTGCCCGCCCTACCCTTCCCGGCCTGCTTCATCGCCTGTTCAGCCGGCGGCGCGCATATCTCCGGCCGCCGCCTCCTCCTCCCGCGCGGCCTCAAAAGCAAGCATCGCGCGTTTGACCGGCAGCCCCCAGTGGTAACCGCCAAGAGCGCCGGACTTGCGCAGGGCACGGTGGCAGGGGATCAGCCAGCTGACCGGGTTGCGCCCGACCGCCGTGCCCACCGCCCGCACCGCCTTGGGTACGCCGATCGCCTGGGCCAGTTCGGAATATGTTGTGACATGGCCGGAAGGGATGCGCAGCAGCGCTTCCCAAACCTTGATCTGCAGCGGGGCGCCGATCATGTGCAGCGCAGTTTCGCCCTTCTGGGCAAAGGCCGCCTCTGCCAGGGGGCGGAGCGCTTCGGCGTCCTCAACATATTCCGCTTGCGGCCAGCGTGAGCGCATGTCTTCCATGGCGGCCTCGGCCCCGGTTTCGGCAGCAAAGCCAAGCCCGCAGATACCTTTCTCCGTCCCCATCACCAAGGCCAGTCCAAAGGGGCTGTCGAACCAGCCCCAGAAAATCCGCAGGCCATCCCCCCTGCGGGCATATTCTCCGGGGCTCATCGCCTCCCATCGAAGAAACAGGTCGTGCAGCCGGCCGGAGCCGGACAGCCCCACCGCATGCGATGCCTCCAGCGTGGTGAACCGTTCGCGCAGCAACGCCTTGGCATGGCCCAGCCGCAGATACTGCTGGTAGCGCTTTGGCGACACCCCGACCCAGGCCGAGAACAGCCGCTGAAAATGCGCCGGGCTCATGTCCATACGGGCGGCCAGCTGCTCCAGCGTCAGATCCTCGCCGCCATCGTCGATCAGCTCAATCGCCCGCCGCATGACGCCGTAGTGGTATGAGTTTTCCCGCGCTTCGATTTTCATTGGCCCAATCCGATTTTACTTGCAGCCAAGTTAATACGCCCGCCCCAAGCACGCGACCCGGAACTTGCGCTATTGCAGCATTCTCCCTCTAACTCTGATGAAGCGCTGCTTTCCCGCCCAATTTCAATTGCGCTTTAAGGTCCGCTCTGTACATATGGCGCGCGATGGCAAAGCAACTCGATTATCATACGCTCCGCGAAATCTTCACGCGGTTCCAGGCAGCCGAGCCCGAACCCAAGGGAGAGCTGGAGCACGTCAACGCCTACACGCTTGTGGTTGCCGTCGCGCTGTCGGCGCAGGCAACTGATGCCGGTGTCAACAAGGCAACCCGCGCGCTCTTCAAGGTCGCCGACACCCCGCAAAAAATGCTGGACCTGGGCGAGGAGCGCCTGATCGAGCATATCAAGACGATCGGCCTGTACCGCAACAAGGCCAAGAATGTGATCAAGCTGTCGAAGATCCTGGTGGAGGACTACGGCGGCGAAGTTCCGAACTCCCGGGCAGCCTTGCAGTCCCTGCCGGGGGTGGGCCGCAAGACCGCCAATGTGGTCCTGAACATGTGGTGGAAACAGCCCGCTCAGGCGGTGGACACTCATATCTTCCGCGTCGGCAACCGGTCCGGCATCGCGCCGGGCAAGGATGTGGATGCGGTGGAGCGCGCGATTGAGGACAATATCCCCGCGGACTTCCAGCAGCACGCCCATCACTGGCTGATCCTGCACGGGCGCTACCACTGCAAGGCGCGCAAGCCGATGTGCGGCAGCTGCATTATCCGCGACCTCTGCATGTATGAGGACAAGAACCTTTGAGGCTTTACCCGCCCGGCCTGCAGCCTGGCTAAACCTCGTCACTCCATATCGCTAGACAAATCCGCCGGACCCGGCGCAACACTCCCCGAGGAGGGCAGCCCATGACCAAAACCTACCAGCTCGTCGGAATCGGCAATGCCGTCGTCGATGTGATCGCCCAGTGCGAGGACAGTTTCCTGGCCGAGCAAGGCATCGAAAAAGGCATCATGCAGCTCATTGAGCGCGACCGCTGCGAGGATCTCTATGCGGCAATGGGAAACCGGGTTATGACTCCGGGCGGCTCGGTCGCCAACACCATCGCCGGCGCCGGTGCGCTGGGGCTCCAGGCCGCCTTCATCGGCCGGGTCCGTGACGACTCGCTGGGAAGTTTCTACGCGGATGCGATGAACAACGAGGGCGTTGGCTTTGTGAATCCGCCGGTTGCGGACGGCGAGATGCCGACCTCGCGGTCGATGATCTTTGTCTCGCCGGACGGTGAGCGTTCAATGAACACCTACCTTGGCATTTCGTCGGAACTGAGTTCCGCCGACGTGCCCCAGGACGTGGCCGGCAACGCGCAGATCATGTTCCTGGAGGGCTATCTGTTCGACAAGGACAAGGGCAAGACCGCCTTTCTGGAAGCGGCCCGCGACTGCCGTGAAGGCGGCGGCAAAGTTGGCATTTCGATCTCCGACCCGTTCTGCGTCGAGCGCCACCGGGCCGATTTCCTGAACCTGATCGGCAACGAGCTGGATTTCGTGATCGGCAACCAGGACGAAATCTGCGCCTTGTTCGAAACCAGCGACCTGGAAGAGGCAATGGCCAAAACCGCCGCGATCTGTCCGCTGGTGGTCTGCACCCGGTCCGGCGACGGCGTGACCGTGCTGAATGATGGCACGCGCGTCGACGTGCCGGTCGAAACCATCGTGCCGGTGGATGCGACCGGGGCCGGCGACCAGTTTGCTGCCGGCTTCCTGTACGGCTTGGCGACTGGCCGCAGCATGGAAACCTGCGCCCGCATGGGCTGCATCTGTGCAGGCGAAGTCATCCGCCATATCGGCCCGCGCCCCGAAACCAACGTCCGGCACCTGCTGGAAGAAGCCGGGCTGGTTTAATCCAGCCGGGCACTCCCGCCCGCCGGAACTGCAGCTCGCGGTGCACTTCCGGCCCTTGGGCGTAGCGCGGCGCGGCCTTGCCGCCCCGCGCAGCCTGCCTGCGGCAGGCACACGGGCTTACCGGTTCCGGCCTCAGCTGTCAGCCGAAAGCTGCGCCTTGCTCAGAAGCGCTTTGAAGGTCTCGACCTCCTGAGCGCTCATCCCGCTCAGCAGCCGTGTCTGAGTTTCAACATGGGCTGCGACGGCCCGGTCGATCAGGGCAAAGCCTTCTTCCGTCAGCCCGACCAGGAAACTGCGGCTGTCCTCCGGGTTCACCTCGCGCTTGACCAGTCCGTCCGCCTCCAGCCGGTCGATGCGGTTGGTCATGGTGCCGGACGCCACCATCGTCGCCTTCAGCAGATCGCCCGGCGACAGCGTGTAAGGCGCCCCGGACCGGCGCAGCGTGGCCAGCACGTCGAATTTGGCCGCGTTCAGCCCGAATTCCGCAAATGTCTTATGCATCTCGCGCTGATAGGCCAAGTACAGCCTGGCCACTCTGCCGATCACTCCCATGGCCGTCACATCCAGGTCCGGCCGCTCCTGCCCCCATTGCTGGGTGATAAAATCCACATGGTCCATGCCACCGGTTTAGGCATTTACATCTTGACGTCAAGATAAAACCTATTATCTCGACATCAAGACAAGGAGAAACACATGCCGATCCGGACCCTTCTGCTGACCGCGCTGGCCCCTGCCATCTGGGGCAGCAGCTACATCGTGACAACGACTTTCCTGCCAGGCCACTCGCCGCTGGTGGTAGCACTCCTCAGGGCGCTGCCCGCGGGCCTGCTGCTGCTGCTGCTGGTGCGCCAGCTACCGCCGCTCAGCTGGCTGCCGCGGCTGATGGTGCTTGGCGCGCTGAACTTCTCGCTGTTCTGGGTGCTGTTGTTCCTGTCCGCCTACCGCCTGCCCGGCGGGGTCGCCGCGACGCTTGGCGCCGTGCAGCCGCTGATCGTAGTGTTCCTGTCCGCCTTGCTGCTGCAGACGCAGATCCGCGCTGCTGCCGTTGCCGCCGCGCTTCTGAGCATGGCAGGCGTTGCCTTGCTGGTGCTGACCCCGGCCGCCAAGCTGGACACGCTGGGCGTCCTGGCCGGCCTTGGCGGCGCCTTGTCGATGGCCGCCGGCGTTGTTCTGACCCGGAAGTGGCAGCCGCCGGTGCCGCCGCTCACCTTCACCGCCTGGCAGCTGACCGCAGGCGGGCTGCTGCTGGTGCCTGTTGCGCTGTGGATGGTGCCGGAGATGCCGGTCTTCACGGCTGCCAATATCCTGGGCCTTGCCTACATGAGCCTCATCGGCGGTGCGCTGACTTATATCCTGTGGTTCCGCGGCCTCGCTCGGATCGACCCGTCGCAAGTCTCACTGCTCGGCGTCCTGAGCCCGCTGTCTGCCGTGATCCTGGGCTGGCTGCTGCTGGGAGAAACCCTGACGCCCAACCAGATGCTGGGCGCCACACTGGCCCTGTTCAGCCTTTGGCTCGGCCAGGTGCGGCTGCGGTCACAGCGCCCCGCAACCGCAGCTGAATAACCAGCATCACCGCGGCACGGCCGGTTCACAGGCCTTGCCGCGGTGGCAGTCCAGAACCTGCCGCCGCACGTTGGAGGTGTCGTCAAACGCAAACCCGCCGCAGGCGTTGGCCCGGACCACCAGCTCCTGCCCGCGCTGCTCGGCAAAGACCACATAGCCTGCACCGGGCTTCATGCCGCCGCACCAGGGTCCGAGGCACTCCACCTCAATAACCGCAGGCACACTAACCCGGGTTGAGAAATACTTTCCGTCCAGCAGCTTGCCTGAGAGCTGTGCCGGGATGCGGGTCAGCGGCGGGGTATCATTGGGATTGTCCGAATGAGACTTAGGCAGCTGGCTTTCGTCAAACCGCAGTTCACCCGCAATGACATTAAAGACGCTGTCCGAATTCGCGGCATGCAAATAGGCATCCGCAGGGCCCCAGGGAAGGCAGCTGAGGGCAGCAGCGGGGCCGGCGGCAACAGCCAGAATACACGCGGTCAGGGCAGCACCGGCTCCGGCAGGTCGAAGACAGGCTCGCAAATCCATCTCACAGATACTCCCGGAACTCTGCCACCACCCGCGCATAGACCTCGCGCTTGAACGGCACGATTTTCTCCACAAGGCTCTCCACCGGCTGCCAGCACCAGGCCGAGAACTCCGGATCATCCGTCTCGATATTGACCTGATCATCCGTCCCGAGGAACCGCATCAGATACCACTTCTGCTCTTGCCCGCGGTATTTTCCGCCCCAGAAGCTGGGCACCACGTCATGCGGCAGGTCATAGGGCAGCCAGCCGTTGCTTTCGGCGATGATCTCGACCAGCTCCGGCGCCACACCGGTTTCTTCCTCCAGCTCGCGCAGCGCCGCAATCCGCGGGTCCTCGCCCGCGTCAATCCCGCCCTGCGGCATCTGCCAGGCATCCTTGTAGCGGTCCTTGCGCTGGCCGACGAACACCGCACCCTCGGCATTGATCAGCATCACCCCGACGTTGGGGCGGTAGGGCAGCTTGGCAATCTCTTCCGGCGTCATCAGGCTCTCCTCGGCATGGGTTTTCACAACCTTAGACCGCTTGCCGCCGGGGCACGCAAGGGGGTGACGCGGCGTTTGCCCGTGACAAGGCGGCCCGCGCCCATGATCCTAGGGGCAACTGCCAGGGAGAGTTTCAAGATGACTGCGTACCCCAATCTGCTTGCCCCGCTGGATCTGGGCTTTACCACGCTGAAGAACCGGGTGCTGATGGGCTCGATGCACACGGGGCTGGAGGAAACCGGCGACTGGAACCGCGTTGCCGAATTCTATGCCGCCCGCGCCCGCGGCGGGGTGGCGCTGATGGTGACCGGCGGGATCGGCCCGAACCTGGAGGGCTCGGTGCTGCCCGGCGCCTCGATGATGACCTCGCCCAAAGACGTCGAAAACCACCGGGTGGTGACAAACCGGGTGCATGATGCTGGCGGCAAGATTGCCATGCAGATCCTGCACGCGGGCCGGTATGCCTACGGCCCGAAATGTGTCGCTCCCAGCCCGGTGAAATCTCCGATTTCCCCCTTCCCGCCGCACGAGCTGGACGAGGATGGCATCGAAAAGCAGATTGCCGACATCGTGAACGCCGCCCGGCTGGCACAGGAGGCAGGCTATGACGGCGTCGAGATCATGGGGAGCGAGGGCTACTTTCTCAACCAGTTCCTGGTCACCCACACCAACAAGCGCACCGACCGCTGGGGCGGCTCCTATGAAAACCGGATGCGCCTGCCGATTGAGGTCGTGCGCCGCACCCGCGAGGCCGTGGGCCGCGATTTCATCATCATCTACCGCCTGTCGATGATCGACCTTGTGCCAAACGGCTCCACCCACGAGGAGGTGGTGCAGCTGGCGCAGGAAATCGAGAAGGCCGGCGCCACAATCCTCAACACCGGCATCGGCTGGCACGAGGCACGCATTCCGACCATCGCCACCTCGGTTCCCCGCGCGGCGTTTGCCTGGGTCACCAAAAAGCTGATGGGCAAGGTCGGCATCCCGGTGATCACCTCGAACCGTATCAACACGCCGGAAGTGGCCGAAGAAGTCCTGGCGGATGGCTGCGCCGACATGGTGTCAATGGCGCGTCCGATGCTGGCGGACGCGGATTTCGTGGCCAAGGCCGAGGCCGGACAGGCAGACCAGATCGCCCCCTGCATCGCTTGCAACCAGGCCTGTCTCGACCATACCTTCAGCGGCAAGCTCACCTCCTGCCTGGTGAATCCGCGCGCCTGCCATGAGACCGAACTGGTGATTGAGCCTGCTGAGACCTCCAAGACCGTTGCCATCGTTGGCGCCGGCCCCGCGGGCCTCGCCACCGCGCTCACCGCCGCCCAGCGCGGCCACCAAGTGACGCTGTTCGACCGCGCCGATGAAATTGGCGGCCAGCTCAACATGGCCAAGCAGGTGCCGGGCAAGGAAGAATTCTGGGGGCTGGTCGACTGGTACCGGGTCATGGTGGCAGACGCCGGCATCACTCTGGAGCTGGGCCGCGAGGTTGCGGCAGAGGATCTGACCGGCTTCGACGAAGTGGTGATCGCCACCGGCGTCACCCCGCGCGACCCCGCCATTCCCGGCCAGGACCAAGACAATGTGCTCAGCTACATTGACGTTCTGCGCCACAAGAAACCGGTGGGACAGCGTGTCGCCGTGGTCGGCGCCGGCGGCATCGGCTTTGACGTCTCCGAATTCCTGCTGGAAGAGGGTCACAGCCCCACCACCGACCTGCCCGCCTGGATGAAGGAATGGGGTGTGGCCGACCCGGCGGAGCACCGCGCGGGCCTGGCGCCCGAGGGCCCTCAGCCCGCGGCCCCTGCCCGCCAGGTGACACTGCTGCAGCGCAAGGCCGAACGCCACGGAAAGCGGCTGGGCAAGACCACCGGCTGGATCCACCGGGCGACGCTCAAGATGAAGGAGGTGGAATTCGTCGGCGGCGTCAACTACGAGCGGATCGACGCTGAGGGCCTGCATGTGAGCTTCGGCGAAGCCCGCGAAAACCCGCGGGTGATCCTGGCGGACACCATCGTGCTCTGCGCGGGCCAGGTTTCCGAACGGTCTCTGGCTGATGAACTGGCCGAGCGCGGGATCTCTGCCCATGTGATCGGCGGCGCTGATGTGGCCGCGGAACTGGACGCCAAGCGCGCGATCAACCAGGGCACCCGCCTGGCCGCCAGCCTGTAAGGCAGCAGACGTCCTCCCGCTTGCGGCAGCCGCCCCTTTCAGGTCCGGCCCGCAGTTGGGCCGGGCACCGCGCCGGCGGCACGGCGGATGGCACCGCGCTCCGCGCGGTGCTGCGCCCAACGGGCGCGGCGTATTTTCAATGCGCCTAAGCTAGACGGGAACCGCCCGCAGCAGCCCTGCAGCAGCGTGGCCCGCGCGGCGCTCAGCCGTGTGCCGCGATGCTGTCCGCCGGGGCCTCCTCCCGCGCCTCCATCCCGTAATCGCGGATCACCCCCGCAACGCGCAGCCGGTAGTCCGCGAAATAGCCGCTGCGGCCCCTGGCCTGCGCTGCCCGGTGCGCCGGGACCTGGCGCCAGGCGGCCAAGGCCTCCTCGCTCTCCCAGAACGACAGCGACAGCAGCTTGCCCGGCGTTGTCAGGCTCTGGAAGCGCTCGACCGAGATGAACCCCTCAATCCCCTCAAACAGCGGCCGCAGCCCGGCGGCATGCTCAAGGTAAGTGTCCTTCATGCCCTCGGCCGGCTCCACTTCAAAAATAACGGCAATCATCAGGGTCTACTCCTATCCGTCGCCATGCGGGGCTGAGGCCAGTTTCAGCCAGGTCCGGTCTTCACGCAGCAAAATCCGTTCCTTCTGGGCAAATTCATAGTTCTCGCGCCCCAGCGGGTCTGCCGCCAGCCGCGCCCTGTAGGCCTCATACTCTGCCAGGCTGCCCACGTTATAAATACCATACGCCAAGGTCGAAGACCCCTCATGCGGTGCGAAATAACCAACCAGATCCGCCCCGCAGCGCGGAATCGCCTGGCCCCAGTTGCGGGCGTATTGTTCGAACTGCGCCTTCTTGGCGGGATCTATGTGATAGCGGATGATGCAGGTCAGCATGACAGGTCCTTTGTCTGTTCAGGACGTTCTGCCTAACCCGCCTCAGCTGCCGGATGCTTCGCTGCACACCGAAGCGTCACTCCACGTTGATGGTAATGACCTCGGACACCACGGGCGAGTCATGCGGCACGTGGCTGGCATCGCCAAGCACCAGTTGCAAGGTGTGGCGGCCTGGCGACAGCTCCAGTGTGGTCTCCGTCTGCCCGCCGCCGAAATGCACATGATGCTCATCCGCCGGCAGCCCGTTCAGTAGCTCATCCGCGCCGTCTTCGCCTTCTCCGATCGCCGGGCGGTCGATCAGAAGATGGTGATGGCCCGAGTGCTCTTTTTCCGTCCCGGCAGGCGCAACCTCCATGCCGGACAGACCAAACACCACCGTCACCGGCGAGGAAACCGTGTCTCCGTCCTTGAGGTTGACGAAAAAGACCTTCGCATCCGGATGCGACGGCGTGCGCTCTTGCGCCCCAAGCGGCGCGGCAAAGCTCAATACCGCGGCAGCAGCCAGCAGAAATTTCATGTCCAGTCCTCCGGCAATTCTCTCAACCAACAGGTTAGATCTAGCAGCGGGCCTGGCAACGGCAAATCCGGCATAGTGAGCAGTTGCACAAAAAGGCAGCACCGGCAGCCGACCGCGGCAATACCTTGTCCGTCCCGCTTGCCTGGCCCGCCCGGCGGAGGCAGTGTCTCCAGCGATATACAGGCAGGAGCCAGCCATGGTATTTGCAGTCATTCTGATGGGGCTGACCCCCAGCTTCCTGATGGTCGGGCTCGGCGGCATGGTACGCAAGCGTCTGGCTCCGCAAGCCTGGCAAGGCCTCGACAAGCTGAATTTCGAAGTGCTGTTTCCCGCGCTGCTGTTCTTTGCCGCCAGCGGCCGCCCCATTGCCGTCTCCGATCTGGGCCGTATCGGCCCCGCGGTCTGGAGCATTCTGGCCCTGGCGTTTGGCCTCGGCTGGCTGGCGCGCCGGTTCGGGCCCGAGAAGATTCTCGACTTCGCCGGCGCCTGGCAGACCGCCTGGCGCTTCAATACCGCCATTGCTTTTGTTGCGCTGCCTTCGGTCGGTGTAGAACTGACCGGTCAGATGGCAGTTGCAATCGGCATGGCGGTGCCGGTGGCCAATGTGATGGCGGTCACGGCACTGTCACGCGGCGGCAGCCTTTCGCTGCGCGAAACGGCCATCAAAATCGCGCTCAATCCATTCCTGCTGGCCTCCATCGCCGGCGTCGCAGTGGGGCTTTCGGGCTACAGGATCCCCGCCCCGGTTCTGGCCCCGGCCGAAATGCTGGCCCATGCGGCGATCCCCATTGCGCTGCTGTCGATCGGCGCCACCATGAACTGGCGGGCGCTGGCCCGGCTCGACCTGTTCAACGGTTATCTCTGCCTGGTCCGGCTGGTGCTGGTGCCGGCCATCGTGCTGGCGGCCTGCCTGCTGCTGGGAACCGAGCCCGGCTTTGCCGCGGTGCTGGTTCTGTTCGCTGCACTGCCCACCGCATCCGCGGCGCATGTGCTGGCCTCGGCCTTTGGCGCGGACCGAACGCTTGCTGCCACACTTATTGCGCAATCCACCCTGCTCAGCGCGGTAACACTGCCCCTGTGGATCCTGACCATCAAGCTTGCGCTTTAAGGTTTCGTTAGGACCTCTTAGGCCCGCCACCCCCTTCCAGACGCCGCCGTTTCCACAGCGCAAACGATCCCGGCGAAACCTCGCAATTATCCCACCTCCGCCCCGATCTTGCCCGATTTGCCCGTCAGCTTCAGGGCAACAGGATATGCGAGGACGGGTGCACATGGACCGACTGATGGAAATGGAGGCCTTTGCCAATGTGGTGGACCAGGGCGGTTTCACCGATGCGGCGCGGAAGATGGGAATATCGAAGTCGGCCGTCTCCAAACATGTCTCCAGCCTTGAAGCCCGCCTCGGCGCAAGGCTGCTGAACCGCACCACCCGCCGGGTGTCCCCGACCGAGATCGGCCTGGCCTATTACGACCGCGCCCGCCGGGTGCTGAATGACGCAGGTGAAGCGGATGCGCTGGTCACCTCGATGCAATCGGCGCCTTCGGGCCTGTTGCGGATTTCGGTTGCCACCGACTTCGGCGTCAACCATCTGTCGCCGGTGCTGTCGGACTTCCTGCGCGACTTCCCGGACATCACCGTCAACATGGTGCTGAACAACCGCTATGTGGAGCTGATCTCCGAAGGCTTCGACATGGCGGTCCGCATCGGCGAGCTGGAGGACAGCAGCTTGCGCGCCCGCAAGCTGACCGAGACCACCAAGCGTATGATCGCCTCTCCGGAATATCTGGAGAAATTCGGCCGCCCGCAGAAAATCGACGAGCTTAACACCCACAAACTGCTGCACTACTCCAGCCAGTCCAGCGGCAACGTCTGGAAGATCACCGCGCCCTCGGGTGAAAAGCGTCAGGTGCGCACCTCCGGCTGGCTGTCCGTCAATGACGGGCAATCGCTGCTGAACGCCGCGATTTCCGGCCTCGGCATCGCCTACCTGCCCAGCTACCTCTACTCCGCAGCGATGGAGGAGGGGCTGGTCGAGGACGTGATGCCCAGCCTGCCGGTGGAAACCCAAGGCATTTATGCCGTCTACCCGCCCGGCAAGTTCACCCAGCCCAAGGTGCGGGCCTTTATCGATTTCCTGGTTGCGGCCTTTGCCGACCGCGACCCGTCCGAATGGAAAACCTGAACCGGTTCAACGGAAAACCGGAACAAGACTTCCCTCGAAGACCTGCCCCCGCGCCACTCGCGGGGGCTTTTTTTGCAGAGGTTGCAGCAGAGAAACGCACGGGCGGACCGCAAGGCTCCCGCCCGTCCCGGGCCAATCGCAGATTGACCCGCTTCCGTTGGGCCAGGCGCCGCTTCGTGGCGCGCGCCGTGCGCCAGCACGGGGCCGGGCCCAAGGCTTGCTGCGGCATCTGCGATGCTGCGGCCAAGGCGCGGGGGCACCCTGCCGCTGAAATGGCGGCTTGGTCAGCTTTTGTAGTGCGGCGCCTCTGCATCCAGTCGGCGGCGGATGGCATGCCACTCCAGCTCGCCCTCGTAGCCGTACCAGTCGCTGACGGCCATGTCGCGCAGATGGCGCTTCTGCTCCGCCTCGGGAATGGTGCGGATCTCCACCCCCGGGCAGGCCGCGGCCTTCTGCACCTCCAGCTGCACCGCACAGGCCTGATCCAGGTAGAAGGAGCGGAAGAACGCCTCGCCCGCGGTCGCCCCGAACACAAAGGCACCGTGCCAGGCTTCCACCACCGCCTTCCTGCCGCGGCCGGCGTCCAGCAATCCGTTCAGAAAATCTTCGGTGCATTCGAACTCGTAATCCGTATACCCCAGCACATCGCCGCCGCCGATCATCAGATAGGCCTGGCTGTAGGGGCCCACCCCGCCGGTCTGGGCCGACACCCCCATGATTGCCTTGGTGTGGATATGCATGATGCAGTTCTTCTCCGGCTCCGCCTCGAAAAACAGCTTGCCGATTTCGGTGGCCGAGGGGTTCGGCTCGCCGTTTTCCGGATTGTGGTTCACCCGGTCGAAACCGACTTTGATCAGGTTGGAGGCGGTCACCTCCTCATGCATCCAGCCATAGTGATGGGTGATCAGCGCGTCCTCGCCCGGCACCCGGATCGCGTGCCACTGGTTGGTCTGATCGGTCAGCCGGTATTTCACCAGCGCATTGTAAATCGCAGCCAGCTCGCAGCGGGCCTCCCATTCGGCGTCCGAACAATTGGCCGGGCGGCCCTGCAGCGGGGTCGGGGTCATGACGGTCATTGGCGTTTCCTTTCCTGTGACTGGAGGAACCCTAGCTGCCGTGTGCCCGCATTATTTGCATGGAAACGCCCGTAACTTGTACGTAACGTCCTGTCATGCCGAAGGTGAGCTTCATCCTGTTTCCTGAGTTCCAGATGCTGGCCTATGTGCTGGCCTCCGAAACCCTGCGCATCGCCAACAAAAATGCCGGCCGTCCGCTGTACACATGGGAGACGCTCAGCGTCACCCAGGCGCCGGTGCCTGCCTCCAGTGGACGGCTGGCCGCGCCGGACCGCAGCGGCTGGGAGCTCGGTGAACCGCCCGGCCTGGTGCTGCTTTGCGCCGGCTACGATCCGTTGCGCCACCTGCCGCAGGGGCTGCGCGCCTATCTGGCACGTGCCGGGCGCGCAGGCGCGACGCTGGGCGGCATCGACACCGGCACCGTGGTGCTGGCCCAGCTTGGCTATCTGGACGGGCATGAAGCGGTGCTGCACCACGAAGCCGAGGCGGGATTCCGCGAGCGCTGGCCCGATATTGCGGTGAGCGACCGGATTTACTGTTTCGGCCGCGGCAGGCTGACGGCCGTAGGCGGCACCGCCACCGGCGACGCTATGCTCGCCTGGGTCGCGGCCACCGGCCCGGACGGGCTGGCGGCGGCCACCTCCGAAGACATGGCGCATGGCTCGATCCGGCCTCCGGAAGTGCGCCAGCGGCTGCAGCCATCAGCTGATCCGGTGCTGGGCCGGATGCAGCAGCTGATGCTGGACAACCTGCCGGAGCCCCTGGCGCTCACAGACATTGCCGGGCGGCTCGGCCTCAGCCTCAAAGCGCTGCGCCTGCGCTGTAAACGCGGATTGGGCATGACACCGCAGGCGGCCTATCTTCAGATGCGCCTGCAGCGGGCGCGCGAGCTGCTTCAAAGCACCGCCATGCCGGTCACCGAGGTGGCCCTGGCAACGGGATTTGCCTCGCTGCCGGGGTTTTCCCGCCAGTTCAAGGCCATGTACCAGCGCAGCCCGCGCGACATGCGCCGCCGCTGACGGCACACCGGGCCAAGTTTTGTCTGCCGTCAGTTTCCGAGCAGCACAGCCTCCACCCGCCGGTTGGCCTCGCGGCCCTCGGGGATCTGGTTGCTGGCAATCGGCGCCAGATAGCCGGCCCCGGCCACGTCGATACGGGCCTCCTCGGCACCATAGGCCCCGGCCAGCCGCTCCTTCACCGATTGCGCCCGGCGTTCAGAGATCGCGACGTTCTGCTCCTGGGAACCAACCGTGTCTGTGTGGCCGACCAGCAGCAGCCTGTATTGCGGGTTTGCCGCCAGGAATGCGGCCAGCGCGCGCAGGCTGGCGTAGCTGCCGTCCTGAAGCCGCGTGGAGCCGCTGTCAAACACCAGATCAGTCAGCACCGCATGGCCGCGCACCTCCAGCACCTTGGCCAGTTCCACCGGCCGCTCCGGGTCTGTTGGCTGCTGCACTGCAGGTTTCACTACCGCCGGCGCGGCCTCCGGCGGCTGCACGCTGATCACCTGCACATAGGCCGCGCCGCCCGCCCGCGACACCAGCACAGAGACCGCCGCCTCGCCCTTGGCAGCCGACAGGAAGTGATAGCGGGAGATATCCACCATCATGTCTGGCGCCGGCACCACTTCGATCCCGAAGCGAAAGCCGAAACCGCCGCAATCCCGCGCCGCGCAGTCCAGCAGCACCTCATAACCCTGCCCTGTCAGCTGCTCCCGCAAGGGCGCCAGGATCTGCAGCACGGTGCCGGCCTTTTCGACCCGCCAGGTGCGGCGCGAGATCTGCCCCTCGAACCGCTGCGAGGGCACCTTGTCGGCCGTTTCCGGGCCAACGGGCAACTGGTAGACGCCCAGCGCCGTTGCCCGTTCGGAAACCGCTGCCGCAGTTGGCGGAAGGGTGAGCTCTGCCGCGGCCGCCACCCCCGGCAGCAGGGCAGCGGCTGCACATGCAATGAAGCGTCTTAGCGGCACTGGCTGTGATATTCCGGATTGGGCACCATCGCGGTTGCGCTGGCCACCCGGTTCGACATGTTGAAGAAGCCCGCGACATTGGCGATGTCCCAGATGTCCCGGTCGCTAAAGCCCGCATCCCGCAGGATCTGGCGATCCGCCTCCTCGATCTCCGCGCTGGCGGTGGTCATCTTGGCGGAGAAGTCCAGCATCGCCCGCTGACGCGCGTCCAGCGGCGCCACCCGGTAGTTCATCACCAGCATCTCGCCCAGCTGCGGGTCGCCCGACAGCTGCCGCACGGCCGCGCCATGCGCCACCAGGCAATAGAAGCAGCGGTTGATCGCAGAGACCACCACCGCAATCATCTCCCGCTCCAACTTGCTCAGGCCGCTGTCCGCCAGCATCAGATCGTTGTACATGGCGGTGAATGCGTTGAGCTTGGCGATGTCAAAGGCATTGGCCTTCAGCACATTCGGCACAAAGCCCAGTTTCTCGACGCAGATATCGAAATACTTCTGCGTCTCCGGCGGCAGCGGGTCCACCATCGGCAGGTCGAGGGCTGTGGGCTGGGTCTGGTCACTCATCGCATTCAATCGCCTTGTTGCAAAATCCGGTAGTGGTACTGTCCGACACAGTCCATGCCGAGGGAAGCATAAAGCCCGTTGGCGCCCTCGTTACGTTTCGTGCAAAGAACTGCCAATTCACTGGCGCCGTTCTCCAGCGCCCAGAATGCCGCCTGGCGCATCATCCAGGCGCCCATGCCGGCCCGGCGCTGATGCGGCAGGATCTCCAGCGCATGCACCATCGCCACTCCGTCATGCACCGCCACGAAACCAGCACCAGCCGGTTTGTCCCTGTGGCGGGCCAGCAGCCCCGTCTTGGGCCCCTGCACCCGGCTCATCACCGCCAGCCGCTCCGGCCCGATGCCGCCCTGTTCCCAGATCTCGCGCTGGATCGCCAGCGGCTCCCAGACGCAAAAGGCGGTGACACGCGGCACCGGAACATCCGTCAGCCGCGCTGCCGGGCAGGTCCAAAGGTTGACCGGATCCTTCACGGCATAACCGCGCGCTTCCAGTTGCGCGTCCAGCTCTGCCTCGCCGTCGCGGATCATGAACAGGCAGTCCTGGCCCATGGCGCGCATCGCGTCCTCAGCCGCTGCAATCTCCGCCTCCGTGACGGCGCCACTCACTGTCGCCGCCGACACCCGGCTGCCGCCGCCCTGCCCTTCGCGCAGGGTGACAGGCCCAAGTTCGCGCAGCGATGCCGGCGGCCAGGTCGCCTCGGTCACGGCATAGTAACGGGGATCGGTGGTCACTGCTCCAGCTCCTTTGCCAGTTCGGTCATCGCCGCATCGATGCGCGCGCCATCGGTGCCGCGGATCACGATATTGGCGCCGAACGCGCCGTCTTTCTGAAACGGGTAGCAGCCCACCGACAGATCGGCATAAGCCTCTGCCAGAGCGCGCAACGGGGCCGCGATTTCACCTTCGCCTCGTTGGACCCGCAGGGTCTGCGACAGCATCGGGCGGCCGCCGGTCAGGGTCGGCATCACGCTCGCCACCATGGCTTGAAAGATCATCGGCACCCCAGCCATCACATGCACATTGCCGATGGTAAACCCGGGCGCCGCCGAGACCGGGTTGTCGATCAGCGCGGCCCCGTCCGGAATACGCGCCATCCGCAGCCGCGCCTCGTTCATTTCCAAACCTTGGGTGTCATAGTGCGCCTGCAGGATGGCCCGGGCGTCGTCCCGCACCCCCAGATGCGCCTCAAACGCCTTGGCGATGCAATCGGCGGTGATATCGTCATGCGTCGGCCCGATGCCGCCGCTGGTGAACACATGGTCATAAGCGCCTGACAGCGCCCGCACCGCGGCAATGATCGCCGCTTCGTCGTCGCTCACCACCCGCACTTCCTTCAGGTCGATGCCGTGTTTGGTCAGCTCCCCCGCCAGATAGTGCATATTGGCATCCCGGGTGCGGCCCGACAGGATCTCGTCTCCGATCACAAGCATGGCAGCTGTCGGATTGGCCATGTTCTTCCTCCCTTGATACCTCGTCTCCGCAGGTATAGGCCCGTTGCCATGCGCTTTGAAACCCCTCTGATCCCCGCCGTGCTAATCCGCCGCTACAAACGTTTTCTCGCCGATTGCCGGTTGCAAGACGGTCAAGAGATCACCGCCCATTGCGCCAACCCCGGCAGCATGATGGGACTGGCAGAACCGGGCATGACGGTCTGGCTGGAGCCCAACGACGATCCGAAGAAGAAGCTGAAATACGGCTGGCGGCTGGTGGAACATGCGGATGGCCACTTCACCGGCGTCGACACTTCAGTTCCGAACCGCGCCCTGCGGGCCGCGCTGGAAACTGGCGAAATTGCGGAGCTCGCCACCTACAAGACTGTGCGGGCCGAGGTGAAATACGGCGCAAACAGCCGCATCGATTTCCTGCTGCAGCAGGACGGCCTGCCGGACTGCTATGTCGAGGTGAAAAGCGTGACCCTGTCGCGCCAGCCGGGCCTGGCCGAGTTTCCCGACAGCGTTACCGCCCGAGGCACCAAGCATTTAGGGGAGCTGGCAAACATGGTGGCGCAGGGCCACCGCGCAATCATGCTCTACCTTGTGCAGCGCAGCGACTGCCGCCGCTTCCAGCTTGCCGCGGATATAGACCCGGCCTATGCCGATGCCTTTGCCAGCGCGCAGGCAGCCGGGGTGGAACGGCTGGTGCTCGGAACGCGGATCACACCGCAAGGTGTCGAGGTTGCCGGGCCGCTCGCGGCAGGCTAACAACCCCTGCCACGCATCGGATCAGGCCGCCTGATCCACCTGACCCTTAGCGTCCCCCTCCTCGCGCTTCGGCTCGGCCCGGATCAGTGTGCGGGTTGGGAACGGAATTTCGACCCCGGCGGCATCCAGCGCTTCCTTCACCTTGCGCTTCATGTCGGCCTGGTACTGGAAGTATTCCGCGGCATCGACCCAGACCCGCACCAGGAAATCAACCGAACTGCTGTTCAGCTCATTCACCTGAAGGAACGGCTCCGGATCGCTGTGCGACCGGCTGTCGCCCATGATCGTGTCACGGATCACCTTTTCGGCAGTGGCAAGGTTGGCGCCGTAGCCGACGCCGAATGTCCACTCGGCCCGGCGTGTGTCGAAGGAGGAGTAATTGGTGATCGTGTTGCCCCAGACCTCGGAGTTGGGAATGATCACCTTGAGGTTCGACAGGCTGGCAATCACCGTGTTGTTCAAGGTGATTTCATGCACCGTGCCCATCTCATCGTTCACTTCGATGAAATCACCCAGCTTGAACGGGCGGAACAGGATGATCATCACACCTGCCGCAACATTGGACAGCGCCCCCTGCATGGCAAGGCCGATGGCCAGGCCCGCCGCACCGATGGCCGCCACGATAGACGTGGTCTTCACGCCAAAGGTGTTCAGCACAAACAGCGCCGCAAAGGCCAGAATGACATAACGCGCCAGGTTGCCGAGGAAGTGGAACAGCGTGACGTCCAGCTTGGCATGCGTATCACCCAAGCGCACGATGCGGCGCTTGACCCAGCCTGCCACGATGAATCCGGCCAGCAGGATGACAACGGCTGCAACAACGCTTCCCAGGGCCTGCGCCAGGAACTCAAGCGTGACAAGATCCGCCAGGGATTTGCCATCGTAGATTTCGGTCCGCATCAGGTCGCTAACGCTGTCCATGCCGCTGTGTCCCTCCGTGTTGCCGCAATAGTTCTTCAGCCAGCCCAACGCGGAACGGCAGCAAAAGTTCCCGGATGCGGCGCCAGCTGCCTCTGGCCCTTTTGGCCCGGACCCCTTACATAGCTACGCAAAGATACGCGATGGAGCACCGCCTGATGAGATCGAAAGACGGCCGCACAACCAAGGACGGCATCCGCATTCATGAAGCCGGCGACTATGCCGGTATGCACAAGGCGGGGGCGCTTGCCGCGCGCATTCTGGATGATATCGCTGCCCATGTGTTCCCCGGCCAGACCACCGGTGAAATCGACCGCATCATCACCCAAATGGTCGAGGACGCGGGCGCAAAGTCCGCCACCATCGGCTACAAGGGCTATCAGCACGCCAGCTGCATCTCGGTGAACCACGTGGTTTGCCACGGCATCCCCGGCGACAAGAAGCTGAAGGACGGCGACATCCTGAACATCGACGTGACCGTGATCGTCGATGGCTGGTTTGGCGACACTTCGCGCATGTTCGTCGCAGGCAAGCTCAGCCGCAAAGCGGAGCGGCTGATCCAGGTCACCCATGATTCGCTGATGATGGGCATCGAGGCGGTGAAACCCGGCAACACCTTCGGCGATATCGGCCATGCGATCCAGACCTATGCCGAAAGCCAGCGGATGAGCGTGGTCCGCGACTTCTGCGGCCACGGCCTGGGCCAGGTGTTCCACGCGCCGCCGAACGTGCTGCACTACGGCCGCCCCGGCACCGGCCCGGTGCTGGAAGAAGGCATGTTCTTCACCATCGAGCCGATGATCAACCTGGGCCGGCCGGAAACCAAGATCCTGGCGGACGAGTGGACCGCCGTCACCCGCGACAAGTCGCTGTCGGCGCAGTTCGAGCATTCGATCGGGGTAACTTCCGGCGGGGCTGACATTTTCACCCTGTCGCCGGCCGGGAAATTCCACCCGACCTACGGGTAAGCCAAAACGGCTGAAGCGGGGGCGCCCCCCGCACCCCCAGGCCATTTCCGGCAAGAGAAAAGGCAGCCGCGGCCCTTCGTTCAGCCGGTCTCGTCTTTTGCCTCCTGCAAACGCCACAGCGCCAGCAGCAGGGTATCATCTCCAAACGGCGTCACAGCATCCTGAATGAACAGCGGCGCCCGCGCCGGTTTCGGCTTGGGCTTCGTCCGGGCTTCGGCCTTGTTCACGGGCGGCAGGAACGGCGGGTGCAATGTCTGTTCCATCTCCGGAACAGTACCACAACAGCCTCAGATCGACAAAAGCGCGGGCACCTCTGCCATGTCGCTGAACACCTCTGCGCCCAAGGCCGCTAGCTTTCTGCCGCCGCCCTGCGGCACGAAGGCGAGGCAGCGCATGCCCGCGCGCACAGCTGCGGTCACCCCGCTGCCGCTGTCCTCGATCACCAGGCAATCGCGGGCCTGCACCCCGAAATGGCTGGCCGCCGCTAGAAACAGCCCCGGTTCCGGCTTGGAAACGCCCAGCGAATGGGCCGAGAACATCGCATTGGGGTGGAACCGCTCCCACAACCCGTTCTGGCCCAGGGTGATCCGCATCTTGTCCACGCTGCCGTTGGAGGCAACGCACACCGGAATGCCCTGCGCGTCCAGCCGCGCCAGCAACTCGGAAACACCGGGCGTCAGCGGCACGCCCTGCCTCAGCCGGGCAAAGGTTTCGGCGTAGATTTCGTCAATCCAATTATCCGGCAGATTTGCCCCCAGGCCACGGGCCTTCTGCATCACCCCGGCCATGGTGCCGCCGACGAAATGCTGCATCGACTGCTCGGCTGTCAGCGGCAGCCCGTGGCGGGTCAGATTGTCCGCCATAGCCTGATTCGAGGCCGGTTCGCTGTCGACGAGCACGCCGTCGCAGTCAAAGATCACCAGTTTCGGGGTCGGGAATGTTTTGGGCATAAAACTCACTTCGTAGCGGAACAGACAGCGCTTGCACCGCGCCGACGAACGTCCTGTCCTGTAGTAAAGCAGCGCCGGCAATGCGGCAAACCGGTGCTAAGCAATCCGCCGCCAGACCTGTTTCAGCCTGAAACATCCCGCCACATCAGAGTGACGTGCGTATCGCCGTACTTGCGGCTGTCATGCAGCTCAAACCCCTCCGGCGCAGCCATCGGGGTGTTTTCCTCCCAGACCACCAGCGCATCATCCGCCACCCAGCCGCCTGCCGCGGCTGCCGCCAGCGCCTTCTCTCCCAGCCCCTTGCCGTAAGGCGGATCAAGAAAGATCAGATCATATGGCGCATCCGGGTTCTGCCCCAGCTTCAGCGCATCGCGCCGCGCGAGCGTGCAGCGGTCCTCTGCCCGGCAGATGGCGATGTTCTTGCGGATCAGGCCGGTGGATACACGGCCGTCATCGACGAACACCGCTTCCGCCGCACCGCGCGACAGCGCCTCCAGCCCCAGCGCGCCGGTGCCTGCGAACAGGTCCAGCACCCGGGCGCCGGGAATGGCGCCCGTGTGCATCAGCACGCTGAACAGGCTTTCGCGCACCCGGTCGGTGGTGGGGCGCAGGTGGGCGCCCGCATCCCCCTTGCCCACCGCGGCCAAGGCCCGGCCGCGGAAGTCTCCGGCAATGATCCTCACGCCTTCAAGAGCGGCTTCAGGTCCGCGGCAGGATCACCGGCAACCGCCTTGTCCGCGGTCTTGCCCGCGTCAATCAGCCGTTTTGCCACCATATAGGCGCGCGGGTCGTTCATCGCGTCCACCGCCACCAGTTGGTCGCCCTTGTAGTACCAGAAGGAGACCTGCCCCCCCTCGCCCTGGCGGGTGACGACGTTGTCATACCCGGTGTTGAGACCCGCGATCTGCAGCTTGACGTCATACTGATCCGACCAGAACCACGGCGTCGCGACGTAATCCTTGTCCGCGCCCAGCATGTTCTGCGCCACCACCTCAGCCTGATCGATGGCATTGGGCACGCTTTCCAGACGGATACGGTTGCCCTGGAACGGGAAGGAGGCGCAATCGCCCGCCGCCCAGACCGACGGGTCGGAGGTGCGGCCCTTGGCATCCACCTTGATGCCGTTGTCCAGCTCCAGCCCGGCCATCTCCGCCAGCTGCGACGACGGGGTAATGCCCACGCCTACCACGACGAAATCCACGTCCAGCGCCTCGCCGCCGCTCAGCACAGCGCGGGTCACCTTGCCGCCTTCGCCTTCCAGCCGCTCCAGGCCGACACCTTCGCGGATGTCCACGCCGTGGCCGGTGTGCAGGCTGCGGAAGAAATCCGAGGTCTCCGGCGCTGCAACCCGCTGCAGAATGCGGTCGGCCATCTCGACCAGCGTCACCTGCACGCCGCGTTTGGCGCAGACTGCTGCCGCTTCCAGCCCGATGTAGCCGCCGCCGACGATCAAGGCGCGCTTGCCCTCTGTCACGTTGGGCGCCATCGCGTCCACATCACTCAGGCCGCGCACCACGTAAACGCCTTCCAGGTCGCCGCCGATCGCCGCCGGCAGGCGGCGCGGGTCGGAACCGGTGGTCAGCGCCAGCTGATCGTAGGAGATCACCTCATCCCCCAGCGATACCGTCTTGGCTGCCGTATCAATCCCGGTGACACGCTGGCCCAGCTTCAGGGTGATGTTGTTTTCCGAATAGAAGCTCTCAGGCCGCAGGAACAGCCGCTCCAGCTCCATCTCCCCCAACAGGTAAGCCTTGGACAAAGGCGGGCGCTGATAGGGCAGCACCTCTTCCGCGCCGATCAGGGTTATCTCCCCGTCAAACCCGTCCTTGCGCAGTTTTGCCACCAGCGAGGACCCAGCCTGCCCCGCTCCAATCACGACGATGTGGGACATCTCCCCTTGCCTCCCGCAATAGTTCCCGTCACGCTTTCACCGGACCCTATATACCCGGGGCCCCAAAACGCAATCAGGAGAAAGAGGAACGTGCGATGATTTCTGTTGGAGACCAACTGCCGGACGCGACACTGACACGGATTGGCGAGAACGGCCCTGAACAGGTGCAGCTGGCGGACAAGCTGAAGGGGCGGAAGGTTGTGCTGTTCGCGGTGCCCGGCGCCTTCACCAGCACCTGCCATTCCGCCCATGTGCCCAGCTTCATTCGCACCAAGGACCAGTTCGCCGCCAAGGGCGTCGATGAAATCATCTGCCTGGCCGGCAACGACCCCTTTGTCATGTCGATCTGGGGCGACAACACCGGCGCCAACGAGGCCGGGATCACCATGCTGTCGGATGCCGAATGCACCTTTACCGAGGCGATCGGCATGCGCCTGGACGCCCCAGCCGCGGGCCTGATCGGCCGCTCCCTGCGCTATGCGATGCTGGTGGAGGACGGCGAGGTGAAGATCCTCAACAAGGAGGAAAACCCCGGCCAGTGCGAACTGTCGGCCGGCGAGGGCCTGCTGGACTCCATGGGGTGAATAAGAAAGCATGGCAGCCGCCGAAACCGGCGGCCGCCTTCTCAACCCCTTAATATTTTGTGAAAAGTAGGGTCAGCCCCGCTGTTGGAATATTTTGCGCACGAAACATTTGGACAGAACCGCTGACCCATCGCGCGGGCCGCGAAGGTCAGTCCTGCGGCTCGCCGTACAGGCCGTCCATCTTGCGCGCCAGCTTTGCGTCCTGTGAACTGATTCCGTCCACGTCATGAGTGGTCAGCACCACCGTCACCCTGTTGTAGACATTGCTCCATTCGGGATGGTGGTTCCATTTCTCGGCCCAGATCGCTGCGCGGGTCATCCAGCCAAAGGCATCGGCGAAGTTTTTGAACTTGAAGGTCTTGGTGATGGCATCACGGCCCTCCGCCATTTCCCAGCCGGTGGCAAAAAGCGGCTCCAGCAGCGGGCCGCGGGTGGCTTCGGAAAGTTTCTCCGTCATTCTTGCTCCTCCACATGGGCTTTGCGGAACGGGCCGTATTCGGTCAGGATTTCGATCTCTTCCTCGGTGGCGGCCCGTTCAGCCTCGAGGAAACGTCCGACGGCCCCGGCGAACCCGGGATCGCCGATCCAGTGCAGGCTATGGGTCTGGCATGGCATGTAGCCGCGCGCAAGCTTGTGTTCACCCTGTGCGCCAGCCTCCGCCCGGTCAAGCCCCTGAGCAATGGCCAGCTCTATGGCCTGATAATAGCACAGCTCAAAGTGCAGGCAGGGGTGCTGTTCGACGCACCCCCAATACCGCCCGTACAGCGTCTTGCGGCCAATGAAATTCAACGCTCCGGCGACATAGCGCCCGTTGCGCTCAGCCAGAACCAGCGCGATGTCGTGCGCCATGGTCCGGTGCGCAATGTCAAAGAACTGCCGGGTCAGATAGGGCGATCCCCATTTGCGCGCGCCGGTGTCCTGGTAGAATGCCCAGAACGCATCCCAGTGTTCAGGGCGCAGATCATCGCCCTGAAAGACACGGATATCACCACCGAAACACTGCGCCTGCATCCGCTCCTTGCGGATATTCTTGCGCTTGCGCGACGACAGTGCCCGCATAAAGGCTTCGAAATCGGCATACCCGTCATTCTGCCAATGGAACTGCTGCGTGGCCCGGGACATCAGCCCCATCTCCTCGCCCATCCGGGCCTCGTCCTGGGTGCAAAAGGTTATGTGCAGCGACGACAGGTTGTTGTTCGCCGCCAGCTGCACCGCCCCCTGCAAAAGCGCCGAATGGCCGATGCCGTCATAACCCGGGCGCACCAGAAACCGGCGCCCGGTGGCCGGGGTGAACGGCACCGCGATCTGAAGCTTGGGGTAATAGTGGCCGCCCGCCTGTTCATAGGCATGCGCCCAGTTATGGTCGAAGATATATTCGCCCTGACTGTGCCCCTTGGCGTAAAGCGGCGCGCAGGCGATCAGGCGGCCCTCCTGATAGGCGGTCAGATACTGCGGCTGCCAGCCGGTGCCCGGCCCGACAGACCCGCTGTCCTCCAGCGCGCTCAGAAACCGGTAGGTGGTGAACGGATCCAGCGGGCGCCCGCCATCCGCCGCCTCCGGGCAGGCACAGGCGTCCCACGCGTCTGCCGTGATCTGCGACAGCGACGCCAGCACCCTGACTTCGATTTGCGCCTGAGACATGCAATTCCTCCGCACCGCTTCAAAGATGTGGGGTGCGGTCCAGCGCGATCAAGATGTTAGCGGCGAAAGGTACCGTTCAAATGTAACATTGTCGGCAAAGGCTCGCGCCGCGGCTTCCTCAGCTGCCGACCTGATTGTCCAGCACAGCACCGGCACACCTGCGCTGCGCAGCGCCTGCACCCGCGGCCGGGCCAGGTCTCCGGCCTCATGGCTGATGAAGCTGGAACCGCTCCGCTCAAAGTCCGGAATGCCGCGCAGATCATCGCAGACTGCCTTGGGCAGCTCCGCCCATTCCGACGGGTCATAGGCACTGGTGGTGATGCCCCGCGCAATTTCCGGCGCTTGCTGCGCCAGTTCCGCGACCGAGTTCGGATTGAAGGACATCAGCGCCACCGGGCCGCTGTAGCCCTTTAGCGCCTCTGCCGTTGCCCGTTCCAGCGCGCCGTCGGTAACGCCCATTTCGCCCTGCTGATCCTTCAGTTCGATCAGCAGCGGCACCTGGCCATCCACCAGCTCCAGCACCTCCGTCAGGTCCGGAATGCCCTCGCCGTCACCGCCCTTCAGCGGGATGGCGCGCAGCTCCTCGCGGGTCCGGGCGCGGACTGGCCCAGTGCCTTCGGCGAGCCGGTCCAGATGATAATCGTGAAAGACCATGGCGCAGCCGTCCTGGGACAGCTGCAGGTCGATCTCGATCCCGTAGCCCGCCGCCAAGGCCGCCCTGATGGCAGCAAGGCTGTTCTCCGGGCGCCCGTCCGCAACATCATGCAGCGCGCGGTGGGCCAGCGGGACAGTCAGAAAGGCGGCAGGCAGGGACGGCGTCATTTGATCTGGAATACGCCGTCGATTTCCACTGCAACGCCCAGCGGCAGCGAGGGCGAGCTGACGGCAGAACGCGCATGGCGCCCGATGTCGCCCAGCGCTTCGACCAGGAAGTCGGAGGCGCCGTTCACCACCTGCGGCTGCTGGGTGAAATCAGCGGTCGAATTGACAAAGGCGCCCAGTTTCACGACGCGGACCAGGCGGTCCAGATCGCCGCCGCAAGCGGCCTTCAGCTGTGCCAGCAGTGCAATCGCGCAGCGTTTGGCAGCAGCCTGGCCTGCGTCGACATCCATGTCCGCCCCCAAAGTGCCAGTGATCAGCCCGTTCTCGTCCGCCGAAATCTGGCCGGAGATATAGACCATGTCGCCTGCCACAACATAGGGCACATAGTTTGCCGCCGGTGCCGGCGCGTCGGGCAGGGTCACACCCAGCTCTTTCAGTTTTGCTTCGATGCTCATGGCGCATTCCTCCGAGTCTTTGCTGGCCGGGACGCTACCCGGCGCGGCAGATTTCGGAAAGAGAAAATGCGAAGCCCAGGCACGCCTTTCCGCCCTTGGGCCCCGCAGTTTGCACAAGGCTGTTTTCCAGCAAGGAAAAAAGCCCCCTCAGCTTTCGCGGAAAGCCTTGTTGAAATAGTCCGCCAGCGGCTTGACCAGATAAGCCAGCGGAGAACGGTCGGCGGTGCGGATATAGCTTTCCACCGGCATCCCCGGAATCAGGACCGTGCCTTCAGGCAGCCGGCCCTGCTCTCCGGGATTGAGCTCGATTTCGGCCCGGTAATAGGAAATCCCGCTGCCCTCATCCTCAAACGCATCTGCCGAGACCTGGGTCACATGGCCGAACAGTTCCGGCGTGCTGCGCTGATCCAGTGCTGAGAAGCGAACGGTTACTTCCTGCCCCGTGAAAAGTTGATCAATATCCGTCGGCGCCACCTGCGCGGCAATCACCAGCGGCCGGTCCTGCGGCACCAGATACAGCACCGGGTCGGCCGGCCGGATCACTGAGCGCGGCGTCTGCACCTGCAACCCGTAGACGACACCGGAAACCGGCGCGGTAATATCCAGCCGCGCCAGCCGCTGCCGCAGCGAGCGGCGGGTCTCGGCCAGTTCCAGCTCCTGGTAGCGCAAGTCGCGCAGCCGCGTGATCGCCTCCTCACGCTGGCCGGTGCCGAGTTTCAGGATCTCGATGTCGATCTCGGTGATGCGGCCCTCAGCCTGCGCCTCCGCGGCCACCAGTTCCCCAAGCTGACCATCCAGACTGGCTTGCGTGCGGCGCAGATTCAGCACCGTTGCCGCCTGCGCCAGGCCGCGGTCCAGGAGCGACTGCTGGTTGCCCAGTTCTTCGCCGATCAGTTCCAGTTGCACTTTCAATGACTTCTGCTGCGCCTGGATGCCGCGGATTTGCTCCTCGATCTGCACCCGGCGCTTCTCCAGCTGCTCAATCTCGCGCTCGGTAGTTTCCTTGCGGGCTTGGAACAGGCGGCGCTGGCCCTGCACTAGGTCCTTGACCTCCGGCTGGGTTTCAGTCGCTTCCAGCAGTTCCGGCTCAAAGGTGATTTCCACCGCTTCGTCCCGTTCCGCTTCCAGCCGGCCGCGCCGCGCCATCATCTCGAACAGCTGGCCTTCGGTGATCACCAATTGCGAGGTCAGCTCATTGGCGTCCAGCCTGATCAGCGTCGCGCCCTCCGCCACCGTGTCGCCCTCATCCACCAGGATTTCGTCAACTATGCCGCCGTCCAGATGCTGCACCACCTGGCGATTACGGTCCACTTCGATCCGCCCCGTGGCCACCACCGCGCCGGAAATCGACGACAGCACCGACCAGGTGCCAAAGCCGCCGACCAGCACCGCAAGGGCAATCAGGCCGATGGTCAGCGGCCGCCGTGCAGGCCACTTGCTTTCCACACTCATCTCACACCTCCTGTGCCAGTGGCCTGGCGGATGTTCTGATGGTTGGCGACCATTTCCTGCAGCACCTTGTCTTTCGGCCCAAAGGCGGTCTGGGTGCCCTTGTCGATCACCAGCAGCATATCGCATTCCTGGATCGCAGCCGGGCGGTGCGCCATGATCAGCACTGACCGCCCTTCCGCCTTGATCTGCTTGATCGCCTTGTTGAGCGCAATCGAGCCTTCGTTGTCGAGGTTGGAGTTCGGTTCATCAAGGATCACGATCACCGGATCGTCAAACAGCGCCCGTGCCAGCCCGACCCGCTGCATCTGGCCGCCCGACAGCCGCCCGCCGGTGGCGTTGACGCGCGTGTCATAGCCTTCGGGCAGTTTCAGGATCATCTCATGCGCGGCGGCCTTGCGGGCAGATGCCACCACCTTTTCCGCTTCAGGTGCCTGATTAAGACGGGCGATGTTCTGGGCGATGGTGCCGTCGAACACCTGCACCCGCTGCGGCAGGTATCCGATATGGCCGCCCAGCACATCAGGCGCGTACTGGTCCAGCGTCGCGCCATCCAGCCGGACAGAACCGGCCGCCGGCCGCCAGACACCGGTGAGCGCCCGTGCCAGCGTTGACTTTCCGGACCCCGACGGCCCGATCACCCCGATTGCCTGTCCCGGCTGAACCCGGAAATTCACGTTGCGCAGCAGCGGCGTGGTGCTGCCCGGCGGCACAATGGCCAGCCCCTGCACCTCCAAGAGCGCCTTCGGTTTGGGCAACTCGGTGCGCGCAACTTCCTCCGGCACCTTGTCCAGAAGTTCGGCCAGGCTGTGCCAGCCTTTCAGCGCCCGCTGCACCAGCGCCCATTGGCCCAGCCCCAGCTCAATCGGCGCCAGCGCCCGTCCCATCAGGATGGACCCCGCGATCATCGCCCCCGGCGTGAGTTCGCCCTGAAGAACCAGATAAGCACCCAGGCCGAGCATCGCCGACTGCAGGAACAGCCGCAGCGTCTTGGTCAGCGTGGTGAAGCCGCCGCCAGTGTCATTGGCGGTCACATTTTCGGTCAGCGCCTCATCGCGGGCCCGTTTCCAGCGCTCGAACGAAGCCCCGCGCATGCCCATCGACTGGATCATTTCCGCCTCGTTGCGGATCTCCTCGGACATCAGGCTGGCCTTGTGGCTGGTCATGTTGGCCTTCTGCACCGGCAGCCGGGTGAACATCTGGTTCAGGACCGCAATCAGCACCAGCACCGCGCCGCCGCCAAGCGCCAGGAGGCCGAGCCAGGGGTGGAACAGGGCGATGCCCGCCAGGAACACCGGCGTCCAGGGCAGATCGAAGGCCGCAGTCAGAACCGGAGAGGCAATCAGACGCTGCACTGCCTCCAGATCGGAAAGGCCGGTCTGCGCCACCGGGTCCTGCGCCACCGCCGAACGGCGGATCGCCGCGTCAAACACCCGCCGGTCGAGGGCTGATTGAAACCGCGCGCCCACCCGCGCCATGATCCGGCCGCGGGCGTAATCCAGAAGACCCATCATGCCATAGAGAAACACCACCAGCAGCGACAGCGCCAGCAGCGTCGCTTCCGACCGGCTGCCCAGCACCCGGTCATAAACCTGCAACATATACAAAGGCCCGGTCAGCATCAGCAGGTTGACGAAGAAGCTGAAAATCCCCGTGAACCAGTACAGGCCGCGGCTCTGCCGCCGCACCTGGCGCAGTTCCTCATAGCCGTTCTTATAAAAGCTTTTATTCATCGTCAGACTGCAATAGTGGTTCGTTGGCTTCAGGTCAGGGCTGGGATTTTACCAGCTGTGGCACAAGCAGGTAAAAAAATGTAATCAGACTGGAAATCGGCTTGAGAACCCATATCTGCTCTCCGACGCGCCTGTTCCAGTACCAATTGGACTATTACCCGAATGCCCTTCATGTTGCGACCGTTTAAATTTTTACCCGCGCTGCTGCTGGCGGTTTTCGCCGCAGGCTGCGCCACTCAGGATCCGGTTGCGCGCGCTTCTGGCGAAGTCTTTGACCCTTATGAACGGACCAACCGCACCATTCACGCCTTCAACCGCGGTGTCGACCGGATCGCCTTCCGCCCTGCCTCCAAAGGCTATGTGGCGATTGTGCCCGCACCGATGGTCACCAGCTTCTCGTATTTTGCCGAAAACCTGTCAATGCCGGGGCAGATGGTCAACGCATTGCTGCAAGGCGATCTGAAAACGGCAGGCAACGCGTTTTCGCGCTTTGTGATCAACTCGACCGTGGGCTTTGCCGGACTTGCCGACCCGGCCAGCGAATTCAAAATCCCGGCCGTCGATACCGATTTCGGTGAAACGCTGCACACATGGGGGGTCGGTGAAGGCGCCTATGTGGAACTGCCCCTGCTCGGCCCCTCCACCAGCCGCGATGCGGTGGGTGTCGCCGTTGACTTCTTCACCAATCCGCTGGGATATGCCCAGCAGAATACAGCCGATAACATTACCATCTACGCCGAGATCGTGCGCCGCATGGGTGATCGTGGCAACTTTTCCGACACGATCGACTCGATTCTGTACGAGAGCGCCGACAGCTACGCGCAATCGCGGCTGATCTACCTGCAGAACCGCCGGTTCGAGCTGGGTGACGGCGCAGAAATCCAGGAAATCGACCCGTTCGAACTGAACACGGAAGGATTCTAAACATGGACCGCCGCAAATTCCTGACCAGGCTCGCCGCTGGCGGTGCTGCGCTGGCCGCTGCGCCGCAGGCACTGTGGGCGCTGACCGAGAACAGCGCAAGCACGCTGATCAACAGCCTGGTCGGCGACATCAACCGGGTGATCGCCTCCGGCAAGAGCGAGAGCGCGATGTTCCGCGACTTCGAGCGGATCTTCCAGCGCTACAGCGACACCTCCTATATCGCAGCCTACGCGCTGGGAGCGGACGGCCGCCGGGCGTCTCCGGCCCAGAAGAAGGCCTTCTCCAAGGCGTTCCAGGGCTACATCTCGCGCAAGTACGGAAAACGCTTCCGCGAATTCATCGGCGGCAAGCTGGAAGTGACCGGCGTTAAGCGGGTGAAGAAGTGGTATGAGGTGAGCACCATCGCCTACCTCAAGGGCCAGTCGCCGTTCGAAGTGACCTTCCTGGTCTCCGACCGCTCCGGCCGGGACCTGTTCTTCAACATGTTCATCGAGGGTGTGAACCTGCTGCTGACTGAACGCACCGAGATCGGCGCGATCCTGGACCGCAACAAGGGCGACATCAACGCGCTGATCGCGGAGCTGGAGCGGCTGAGCTGAACAGATCCTTCAAGGCATGATCCGGAAAGGCTTCCTTCGGGAAGCCTTTTTTGTTTGACCGCCCCTCCGGCCCTTGCAGCCCGGCGGGCTCCCGCCCGCCGCGGCAGCATAGCCAATGCTGCGCTCCCGTTGGGCCAGGCGCACCGCCGGGTGCGGCGCCGGGCGGGAGCCCGCCGGGATGCAGGCCGGTCAGTTGCCCAGAATATCGCGCAGGATATTGTCCACCGCGCGGCCCAGTTCCTTGCCAAGCTGCGGCCCCTGGCGTCGGCGGCGTTCGCGGCGGGTCTGCTGCGGCGGCGGTGCGATCGGTGCGGGCTCCAGCATCGGCAGCGGCTTCGGCTCCAGTCCGTCATGCACCCTCACCATGGTTTCGCGCCAGATCTCGGCGGGCAGGCCGCCGCCGGTCACGCCGGAGAGCGGCGTGTTGTCGTCATAGCCCATCCAGACACCCGCCACGTAATCGGCGGTGAAGCCGATGAACCAGGCATCCTTGGCGGCCGAAGTGGTGCCGGATTTGCCAGCCGCCTGCCAGCCCGGGATCTGCGCCCGCTGGCCGGTGCCGCCGGCAATCACCTTCTCCATCATCCAGACCAGCTGCTGCGCTGCTTCTGTGCGGATCACCCGCTCGCCGATGCCGCCGCTGGCGCCCATCAGCGCCTCGTTGTCCTCCACAAGCTTCAGCTCGGTCACCCCGTAAGGCGTCACCGACGAGCCGCCGTTGAGGATGCCGGCATAGGCGCCGGTCATTTCCAGAAGCGAGCTCTCGGACGCGCCCAGCGCCAGCGCCGGACCGGCAGCCAGGTCGCTGTCGATGCCGAAATCCCGGGCCACGCGGCTCACCTTGTCGCGCCCGACCGCCTCCGAAATCTTCACCGCCGGGACGTTCAGCGAATCCCTGAGCGCCCGCGCCAAGGTCACCTCGCCATAGAACTTGCGGGTATAGTTGTCGGGGCACCACTGGCCGGAGCCGGGTATGTTCAGGCAGTATTTCGCATCCAGCACCCGGTCGTAAGGCGAATAGCCCAGCTCCAGCGCGGTGGCATAGACAAAGGGCTTGAAGGCCGACCCGGTTTGCCGCTTGGCCTGGGTGGCGCGGTTGAACACACCGGAGACGCGGGTCTTGCGCCCGCCCACCATGGCGCGCACAGCGCCGTCTGCGCTCATCACCACAATCGCCGCCTGCGCCTTGGACCCCTCGCGGACCTTGTTCTCGAACACGTACTTCAGCGCGTCTTCCGCAGCGGCCTGCAGCCGCTGGTCCATGGTGGAGCGGATCACCACATCCTCAGTGGTCTGGTCGCCCAGGAAGTCCGGAATGCTGTCCATCACCCAGTCGGCGAAGTAGCCGCCCGCCCGCGCGGCCGCGGCCTCGCTCAGCACTGCCGGGTTGTCCTGGTATTTCTGCATCTCCGCCGTGGTCAGGTAGCCCTGTTCCTGCATCAGCCGCAGCACGGTGGCGGCCCGGTCCTGCGAGCGCTGCAGATTGTTTGTGGGCGCCAGCGTCGAGGGCGCGGTCAGCAGACCCGCCAGCATTGCGCCCTCTGCCGGGTTCAGCTGGTTTGCTGACTTGCCGAAATACCGCTGCGCTGCGGCCTCCGCCCCATAGGCGCCGCCGCCCATATAGGCGCGGTTCATGTAGATCGAGAGGATTTCGTCCTTGGTGTATTTGGCTTCCATCGCCAGGGCAAAGATCGCCTCGGTCCCCTTGCGCCAGAGCGAACCCTTGCGGCAGTCGGCCTCATAGGCGCTTTCGCTCTTCCACTCAGCCGGGTCATAGATCTTGCCGAGGCAAAGCAGCTTTGCCGCCTGCTGGGTGATGGTGGAACCGCCGTGGCCCGACAGCGGCCCGCGCCCTTCGCTCAGGTTGATGCGCACGGCGCTGGCGATACCGCGCGGCGACAGGCCGAGGTGGCGGTAGAACCGCTTGTCTTCGGTCGCCACAATCGCGTTTTTCAGATGCGGCGAGACCGTGTCCGCCGTCACCACGCCGCCGAACTGGTCGCCGCGCCAGGCAAAGACCTCGCCCTCGCGGTCCAGAATGGTGACAGAGCCGCGGGCACGGCCGTCCAGATAGGCGGAAACCTCCGGCAGCCGGGCATATTGGAAAGCCACGGCCAGGCCCACCAGCGCACAGGCCACCATGCCGACACGCCAGGTAAAGCCCCAGACCAGCCGGAAGGCAAAGGCAAACGGCGCCAGCAGCCAGCCGATGAGGCCGCGTTTTTTCGCTGCAGGCCTGGCGCGCGTCTTCTTGCGGGTGAACAGCCGCCCCAGCAGACCGGGCTTCTTTGCCTTGCGCGCGGGCTTCTTGCGCGCAGGCTTCTTGGCAGCAGAGGCCTTGCCCTTGCCGCTTGCGGAATAGCGTTTCTCAGCCACCAAAGGCTTGCGCCCGGATCCTTGTGCCATCGTCTGTTCCTGCCCGGTTTGCCCGTTATCCGGCGACAATACCCTGACCGCGCCGGATTGTAGAGGGGGCAGAATCCGGACCTTTCCCCTTTTCCAGATGGCCGGTTTTTAAGCGAACCCGGCGAAAGGCGCAAAATTATTGTGCGCTCGCAGAAAGACGCGCGGAAACTTGCTGCCCTTGGCTTTGCACGACTCGGAGCGCCGGTTTTGCTGCAGGTGCGAAATGCATCGGCATGGGGCCGGCGTAAGCAAATGCAGGGGATGCTGCGATGAAAATGATCATAGCCGCCATCAAGCCCTTCAAGCTGGACGAGGTCCGCGAGGCGCTGACCGGTCTTGGCGTGAGCGGGCTGATGGTCACTGAAATCAAGGGCTTTGGCGCGCAGGCGGGCCATACCGAAATTTACCGCGGCGCGGAATACGAAGTGAATTTCGTGCCGAAACTGAAGCTGGAGCTGGTGGTGCCCGCCGATCAGGCCGAACAGGCCGTCAGCGCGATCTCCGAAACCGCCCGCACCGGCAAGATCGGCGACGGCAAGATATTCGTCCTGGATGTTGAACAGGCCCTGCGGGTGCGCACCGGCGAAACCAATCTCGAGGCGCTGTGAGCGCGCCCGGCATGGAGGAAAGACTAATGAAGACCCTGAAACTCCCCCTTGCGGCCCTGGCGCTGAGCGCGCTTCCGGGCCTGGCGCTGGCCCAGGACGGCCCGGCGCCGGGCGTGAACCCCGCAACCGACACCGTGTTCATCCTGAACTCGCTCCTGTTCCTGATCGGTGGCTGCCTGGTGTTCTGGATGGCAGCGGGCTTTGCCATGCTCGAGGCCGGCCTGGTGCGCTCCAAGAACGTGACCATGCAGCTGACCAAGAACATGGCGCTGTTTTCACTGGCGGCGCTGTTCTACTGGCTGATTGGCTACAACCTGATGTACCCGCTGGGCAACTGGGCCGTCGACGGCGTCCTGTCCGGTGTCTTTGGCCCCGGCGTGCTGGAGGCGGTGGGGATCACCGCGGAAGGTGCGGATGATTATTCCTATGCCTCCACCGGGTCGGATTTCTTCTTTCAGCTGATGTTCTGCGCCGCCACTGCCTCGATCGTGTCGGGCACCCTGGCGGAACGCATCAAGCTGTGGCCGTTCCTGATCTTCACCATCATCCTGACCGCCGTGATCTATCCGTTCCAGGCCAGCTGGAAATGGGGCGGCGGCTTCCTGGAGGAAATGGGCTTCCTGGATTTCGCAGGTTCCACCGTGGTGCATTCGGTGGGCGGCTGGGCCGCACTGACCGGCGCGCTAATCCTCGGCCCCCGCATCGGCAAGTACAAGGACGGCAAGACCATTCCGATGCCCGGCTCCAACCTGGCGCTGGCCACGCTTGGCACCTTCATCCTGTGGATGGGCTGGTTCGGCTTCAACGGCGGCTCGCAGCTGGCCATGGGCTCGATCGGCGACGTGGCAGACATCAGCCGCATCTTCGCCAACACCAATGCCGCAGCAGCTGGCGGCGCCGTGGCTGCGCTGGTGCTGACCCAGCTTCTGTTCAAGAAACCGGACCTGACCATGATCCTGAACGGCGCGCTGGCCGGCCTGGTGGCAATCACTGCTGAACCGCTGACCCCGGGCCTGGGCCTGTCCACCCTGATCGGTGCCATCGGCGGCGTGATCGTAGTGTTTGCGGTGCCGATGCTGGACAAGCTGCGCATCGACGACGTGGTCGGCGCCATCCCGGTGCACCTTTTCTGCGGCATCTGGGGCACCGTTGCGGTGGTGCTGTCGAACCCCGATGCCACCCTGCTGAAGCAGCTGACCGGGATTGCCGTAGTGGGTGTGTTCACCGTTGCAGCCTCTGCCGTCGTGTGGATGGTGCTGCGCGCCACCACCGGCATCCGGGTTGAGGAAGAGGACGAGGTCAACGGGCTGGACATGGCGGAGCTGGGCATGGAAGCCTATCCCGAGTTCTCTCTGAGCTGACCTTGCAGCCTGGAATCAAAAGCGCGGCGCCTGTTTCAGGCGCCGCGTTTGCGTTCCGGCGGGGCTCCCGCCAGGTGCAGGATCATCAAGAGTTGATCCCTCCCTGTTGGGCCGGGCGCCGCTGCCGCGGCGCGGTTCCGGGCTCAGCCCTGGGGGACAACAATCACCTTGGGCGCCTTCTGGTCGCGGTAGTCGCGGCGGTCTTCGGCGCGGTCCAGATGGTCCTCCACCACATCCCAGACGCCGGTATCGACAGCTTCATCCCGGCGGTTCTCCCGGCGGTCGGCGCGGTTCTCCACCCGGTCGATGACCTCGCCGTTTGCAGCAAAGGCGGGGGCGGCCAGCGGCAGGGCAACGGCGGCGGACAGGATCACGGCGAGGGCGGATTTTGCGAGGGTCATTTCGATCTCCTAGGCTGTGTTGCTATGTGACTTCCGCAAGCACAAACGCGGGGCTTTGGCGCTTCCGTCGCCCTTGCGCACATGACCTAGCGTCAAGCGGCATCTCGCACCGCGCCGGCGGTGCCACACCCAAGCCTGCAAAGAGCTTGGCGCAGCCAGGGTGCACAGCAGGCGCGGGAGCCCTGCCCTCGCAATGCCGCAAGCCACCGCGCCAAAAAAACGCGCCCGCAAGGGGCGCGTTCCTGGATTTCAAAGTGACAGAGGCTCAGACGCCGGCGTCGACAATCGCCTTGGCCAGCACCGGCACGGTATTTGCGTTGAGGCCCGCGATATTCAGGCGGCTGTCGCCGACCATGTAGATGCCGTTGTCGACCCGCATCTTCTCGACCAGCTCCGGCGTGGTGCCGAGGAGCGAGAACATGCCGCGGTGCTGGGCGATGAAGCTGAACCGGTCGGAGCCGGTCAGGCGCTGCAACTCATCCGCCAGCTGCTGGCGCAGGCCCAGCATGCCGAGGCGCACTTCCTCCAGCTCTGCCGCCCAGTCGGTTCGAAGGGCATCGTCGTTCAGGATCATGGTCACCAGCCGGGCGCCATGATCCGGCGGAAAGGAGTAGTTCTGCCGGTTCAGGAACGCCAGGGTGCCCTGGTTCAGCGCCTGAGCCGAGGCATCGTTGGACACCGCCATCAGCAGGCCGGTGCGCTCGCGGTAGATGCCGAAGTTTTTGGAGCAGCTGGCCGCAATCAGCACCTCGGGGCAGCTGGAGGCCACCAGGCGCACGCCCAGCGCGTCTTCTTCCAGACCGTCGCCAAAGCCCTGATAGGCGATGTCGATCATCGGGATCAGGCCGCGCTCGTTCAACAGCGCGATGACCTCTTTCCACTGCACCTCGTTGAGGTTGGCGCCGGTCGGGTTGTGGCAGCAGCCGTGCAGCAGCACCACGTCGCCCTTCTGCGCGCCTTTCAGGTCTTCCATCATGCCGTCGAAGTTCACACCGCGGGTGTCGCGGTCGAAATAGCGGTAGACGACGGTCTCGATGCCGACATAGTTCAGGATCGACACATGGTTCGGCCAGGTCGGATCCGACACAAAGACGCGCGCCTTGGGGTTGGCCATCTTGATCAGCTCAAACGCCTGGCGCACTGCACCGGTGCCGCCGGGGGTCGCAGCAGCCGCGATGTTTTCACGCGCAACCGCATCGCCCAGGATCAGCTTGATCATCGCATCCGCATAGGCCGGGTCGCCAGCCAGGCCGACATAGGACTTGCTGGTCTGCTCTTCCCACAGCTTGTGCTCGGCCGCCTTGATGGCACGCATCACCGGGGTGACGCCCTCGGCGTTCTTATAGACGCCGACGCCAAGGTCGATCTTGTCCGCGCGCGGGTCGTCGCGGAACATCTGCATCAGCGCCAGGATCTTGTCGGCGGGCTGGGGTTTCAGGGTCTCGAACATCAGTTCTCTCCGGTAGCAACGGGAAGGGTCGGGAAGGCACCCCACTCCACCCAGGACCCGTCATAAAGCGAATGATCGGTCTTGCCGAGACGCTCCAGGGCGAGGCTGAGGATGGCGGCGGTAACGCCCGATCCGCAGGAAGTAATCGCAGGTTTGCTCAGATCGACGCCGGCGGCCTCAAAGGCGGCGCGGATGCCATCGGCGTCCTTCATGGTGCCATCCGCGTTCAGCACCTGGCCGAAAGGCACATTGCGGGAGCCGGGAATATGGCCCGCCCGCAGCCCCTCGCGCGGCTCCGGCGCGTCACCGCGGTATCGCTCGGCGGAGCGGGCATCGATGATTTCGTGGTCGCCCAGCTTGGCGGCGGCAGAGACCTGGGTCACATCGCGCACCATGTGGTTCTGCACCCGCACGGTCATATGGCGGTCGCGGATCACCGGCGGCAGATCCTCGACCGGATGGCCTTCGGCCTGCCATTTCGGAAAGCCGCCGTCCAGCACCGCAACATTGGTCTGCCCCATCAGCCGGAACAGCCACCAGACACGGGCCGCCGAGAACAGGCCGGCACCGTCGTAGACCACCACCTGGTGGCCGTCGCCGACGCCCATGGCGCGCAGCTTGGACATGAATTTTTCAACCGGCGGCACCATATGCGGCAAGTCGGAGCGGTTGTCGGAAATCTCGTCGATATCAAAGAACCGCGCGCCGGGGATATGGGCGGCCTCATACTCCGCCTTGGCGTCGCGCTCCTGCTGCGGCAGATACCATGATGCGTCCAGCACCCGAAGATCCGGGTCCTTCAGATGGGCCGCAAGCCATTCTGTAGAAACGAGTGTCTTCGGATCGTCCAGCATCAAAGTACCTCCCTGACTGCACATGGCCATGGGTACATCCCGCGGCTGAGCGGTGCAAGCAATCCCGTTCCGTTACCAGCCGAGGTGCGCATCCTGCGCGTGTTTTGCGGAGCGGCAACGCATGTTTTACGGAGCAGCAACATGTTGCCTGCATTATTCCGGCACATTCCAGAATAGGTAATCGCATGTCAGGTTTACGCATTTTTCTTGCTTTCGTTCTTTTGACCGCCAGGCTGACAGCCCCCCTTCCCGCGCATGCGAGCTGTGTAGAGATCGGGGAAACATGCATAGAAAGCAGCGACTTAAAGGCAAATCTGCGGATAGGCGCGGGTCTGTCCGGCATACAGGATCTGATACAGTTTCAGCAATTGACCGAGCTGTCGCTGATGGCGGAACCGGGGTTTGAGGACCCGGTGGACTTGTCGCCGCTGGCTCAGCTTCCCAAATTGGAGAAACTGGCGCTGGTGGGGCTCACCGTTCCCGATCTGGCGCCTCTCACCCGGTTGCCGGAGCTGACACGGCTGAGCCTTGATTCTGTCCGGACCCGCGATTTCACTCCGCTGGCGCAAATGACCGGGCTGGAGCACCTGTCGGTCTGGGGTATCAGGGAGGTGACTGACCTCTCTCTCCTGCGCGGCTATACGCGCTTGCAAAGCCTGAATATTGCCGGCTCCGGCGTAACCGACCTGACCCCCTTGGAAGGGATCGAAACGCTGGAGGTTCTCCTGGCTTTCCAAACCGGGATTTCGGATCTGGCACCGCTCGCCGCGGCGAACCTGCGCGTGGTCTGGATTTCCGGATGCCCGGTCCGCAGCCTGGCCCCGCTGGCAGCCTCCGGCAGACTGGAAATGCTGCGTGCCGACGGCAGCCGCCTGCAAAACCTGGACGGGCTTCAGAACAAGCCGCTCCTTCACACCGTGATCCTGACAGCCAGCCGCGTTGCCGACCTGACCCCCTTATCGGGTGCAGCCAGCCTGGCCGAACTGAACTTGGCAGACACCCAGGTTCGCGATCTCGCTCCGCTGGCAGGCCTGACGGCGCTTCGCAGACTGGTATTGGACAGGACCCCCGTCGACAGCCTTCAGCCGCTGGCTGGGACCAGCCTGCAGGAACTCTCCGCCGCCGGAACTGCGGTGACCAGCCTGGCACCCGTCCGGCATATGCAGGAACTCAAGCAACTTGGCATTTCAGGGACAGGCATCCGCGACCTGGAACCGCTCAGAGAACTGAAGAAACTTTCCATCCTAAGAGCCATTGGCCTGCCGCAAGAGAACCTGCGCCCGCTCTTGCAGGCTGAAAACCTCCGGATCCTCTTTGCCGGGCCGGACACCGGTCCGCAAAGGCGGCTGCTGGGGAAGGACCAGATTGCCGGTTACATCGGCGATGCCCCCTAGGGTCAGCGCGCGTCCTTCAGCAGCCGCTGCTTCTGGCGGCCCCAATCGCGCTTGGCCTGGGTCTCGCGCTTGTCGTGCAGCTTCTTGCCCTTTGCGATGCCCAGTTTGATCTTGGCGCGGCCCTTGTGGTTGAAATAGATCACCAGCGGCACCAGGGTCATGCCCTTGCGCTGGGTCAGGTTCCACAGATCCGACAGTTCCTTGCGCGACACCAGCAGCTTGCGGCGGCGGCGCTCCTCGTGCTTGAACACCTTGGCCTGCTCATAGGGCGGGATGTAGGAGTTCACCAGCCACAGTTCGCCATTCTCCACCGCGGCGTAGCTGTCCGCGATATTGGTGCCATTGCCGCGCAGCGCCTTGACCTCGGACCCTTCCAGCACGATGCCGCATTCGATATCGCTTTCGATTGCGTAATCGAAGCGTGCCCGCCGGTTCTCGGCGATCACCTTGTAATTCGGGTCAGATGTCTGCTTCTTCTTGGCCATGGGCGGCAGATGTAAGGCCGGGCGGCGGCGGGCGCAAGATGGCGCTTACGCCTTGCGGCTGCGCAGCAGCGTGAAAACACCACTGCCGACGATCACCGCGCTGCCGATAAGGGTCAGCGCGTCCGGGCTTTCGCCGAACACCAGCACCCCCAGCACCATGGCAAAGACCAGCCGGGTATAGCGGAACGGCGCAATGACGGAGATCTCTCCTGCGCGCATGGCCCCCGACAAAGCATTATAGGCAATCACCCCGATCACCGTGGCGGCGGCAATGTCCAGCCAGTTGCGCGGGGCCGGCCAGACCGCGCCGCCGGTCCAGCCCAGTGCAATGATCCCCGCGACCACCAGCATGGCAAAGCCCAGGAACCCCAGTTGGTTGTTGCTCATATCTTTGGGTGCCGCGCGGGTGGCCAGATCACGGCCCGCAAACCCCAAAGTGCCCGCCACCGCAAACAGCGAGGCCGGTTCAAAACCGCTCAAGCCAGGCCGCAGGATCAGCAGAACCCCGGCAAATCCCAGGCCAATCGCCAGCCAGCGCCGCCAGCCGACGGTCTCGCCAAAAAACACCACCGCGCCGGCCGCCACCACCAACGGTGTCGCCTGCAGAATGGCCGAGGCCGAGGACAAGGGCGTCAGCGCAATCGCCAGGGTGAAGCACAGCCGCCCGACCACCTCCGCCAGAGAGCGCAGCACCATCGGCCGCGTGCCAAACCCCCGGTGCCACGCAGCGTGCCCTTGCGCACGCGCCATCGCGGCAAAGATCGCCATGCCGCCAAGCCCGAACAGGATCAAGATCTGCCCCACCGGCAGGCTGGCGGCGGCGGATTTGATGAACATGTCCTCCAGCGCAAAGGCCGCCATGGCCAACACCATCAGAAGGCTTCCGCGCAGCGTGTCCATTCCCGGCTCCAAATCCTGCAAACTCAATCACTTGCGCAAGTGGTAGGCAGTCCAGAGAAAATACACAAGTGAAGCACATCAATCCCGCTGCGTCAGAACCGCCTGCCGGTAATGATGCATGTTGAGGAAAGCCGCGCCGGTCTCCCGGCTGCGGTAGCCATGCGGCTGATCGGCGGCAAAACGCAGGCCCTGGCCCGGCTCCAGCGCCACCCATTCGCCATCCCGAAGCACCTCCATGGAACCCTGCAGCACATAGACTTCCTCGGTCACACCGGTGTCATGCGGCTGCGACTGGTGGCTCTGCCCCGGCTTCAGAGTCACCTGAAAGGTCTCTGCCCCCAGCAGCGGATCAAACGGAAAGACGATCTTCACCCCAATGCTGCCCGGAAACTGCACCGTCTCATAGACACCGGTCGCAGCACTCACGGGCCGTGCGGCCTCTCCTAGCAGGGCGGTCAGCGGCAAGTGGAATCCCTTCGCGATCTTCCAAAGGGTGGCAATTGTCGGGCTTGATTCGCCGCGCTCGATCTGCCCCAGCATCGCCTTGCTGACCCCTGTGATCTCCGCCGCCTTGCTGAGGCTAAGCCCCGCTGCCGCGCGGATTTCCCGCAGGTTCAGGGTGATGCCGTCATCGCTCATTGTCTCTGCCCGTCAGAAAAGTCTTGTGCGCTATAACGCACGGACTGTAGTGTGCGCTATAACGCACGCCACCCTACCCTGCCCGGCCGCCAAGGAAAACCCGCATGCTCAAGGACCTGAAGCTTTCGCATATCGTTTCCGGCGCGGTGGCCGTCCTGGTCGGCTACACAGGCTCGGTTGCCATCATCTTTCAGGCGATCGAGGCCGTCGGCGCCACCCAGGCCCAGGCCAACAGCTGGATGCTGGTGCTGGGGCTCGGCATGGGCGTAACCTGCCTGATCCTGTCGCTGATCTACCGGATGCCGATCCTGACCGCCTGGTCGACGCCGGGCGCAGCGCTGCTGGCAGTCAGCCTCAACGGCGTGCCGCTGGCAGAGGCGGTGGGCGCCTTCCTTCTCTGCGCGGTGCTCCTGACCCTCACCGGCCTCACCGGCTGGTTCGCCGCCCTCTCCCGCCTGATACCGGACAGCCTGGCCAGCGCCATGCTCGCGGGCATTCTGTTCCAGTTCGGGCTGTCCGCCTTCACCTCGCTGCAGACCGACACTGCACTGGTGGCGGTGATGGGCCTCGCCTTCCTGGCCGGGCGCAAGCTGTTCCCCCGCTATTGTATTCCCGCGGTGCTGGCCGCCGGTGTGGCCTGGTGCGCAGCCACCGGCGCCTTCGGCAGCCTGGCGGCACTGGACATGACGCTCGCCCGCCCGGAATTCGTGATGCCCGCCTTCTCGCTGCCGGTGCTGATCGGCATCGGCCTGCCGCTCTACATCGTCACCATGTCCTCGCAGAACATGCCCGGCGTGGTGGCGCTGCGGGCCTGCGGCTACGAAACACCTGTCTCTGCCAGCCTGACTGTCACCGGCCTGGCCTCACTGCTGCTCGCGCCCTTCGGCGGCTTTGCCTTCAACCTCGCCGCCATCACCGCTGCCATCTGCGCCGGGCCGGAAGCGGACGAGAACCCGGACACCCGCTATTTGGCGGGCGTGATGACGGGTCTGCTCTACATCCTGGTGGGGCTGGGCGGCGCCACCGTGATCAGCCTGTTCCTGATCGCCCCCAAGGCGCTGGTCGCGACCGTCGCAGGCCTGGCGCTGCTGGCAACCATCGGCAACAGCCTCTCAGCCGCGCTGACAGAACCGCAGCGGCGCGAGGCCGCGCTCATTACCTTCATGACCACGGTCTCCGGCATCAGTTTCTATGGAATCGGCGCGCCGTTCTGGGCGCTGGTGCTGGGCCTTCTGGTGAATCACTGGCTGAAAAGCCCCGAACCTGCCCCCGCCCGCGCCTGAGAAACAGCCCGAGAGACATTTCGCCACTGAAATCCGGCGCAATCTGCGCCAAAATTACCGAACAGCCCCCCGGCCGGTTGCCTTTGTTGCGCAAATCGTGTCCCTGAGGGTAAAGACTAAGGGAACCAGCCTGATGCCAAAGTACCGATCCAGAACCTCCACCCATGGCCGCAACATGGCGGGCGCGCGCGGACTGTGGCGCGCCACCGGCATGAAGGACGATGATTTCGGCAAGCCGATCATCGCCATCGTCAACTCCTTCACCCAATTCGTGCCCGGCCACGTGCATCTCAAGGACCTGGGCCAGATGGTCGCCCGCGAGGTCGAGGCGGCCGGCGGCGTCGCCAAGGAGTTCAACACCATCGCGGTGGATGACGGCATCGCCATGGGCCATGACGGCATGCTCTACTCGCTGCCCTCGCGCGAGGTGATCGCCGACAGCGTCGAATACATGGTCAACGCGCACTGTGCGGACGCCATGGTCTGCATCTCCAACTGCGACAAGATCACTCCGGGGATGCTGATGGCCGCCATGCGCCTCAACATCCCGGCGATCTTCGTCTCCGGCGGCCCGATGGAAGCAGGCAAGATCGACATCGCCGATCTGGACATGAAAAAGATCGACCTGGTGGATGCCATGGTTGCCGCCGCGGATGACAAGTTCACCGACGAGCAGGTGAAGCATATCGAGGAAAACGCCTGCCCGACCTGCGGCTCCTGCTCCGGCATGTTCACCGCCAACTCGATGAACTGCCTGGCCGAGGCCCTGGGCCTGGCGCTGCCGGGCAACGGCTCGACGCTCGCCACCCACGCCGACCGCAAGGGCCTGTTCCTTGAAGCGGGGCGCAAGATCGTCGAGATCACCAAGCGCCACTACCAGGACGAGGAAAAGGGCCTGCTGCCGCGCGAGATCGCTACTTTCGAAGCTTTCGAAAACGCGATGAGCCTCGATATCGCCATGGGCGGCTCCACCAACACCGTGCTGCACCTCCTGGCCATCGCCAATGAGGGCGAGGTGGACTTTACCATGTCCGACATGGACCGCCTCAGCCGCCGGGTACCCTGCCTGTGCAAGGTCGCTCCGAACATCCACAACGTCCACATGGAGGACGTGCACCGTGCCGGCGGCATCTTCTCGATCCTGGGCGAGCTGAGCCGCGCAGGGCTCTTGCACAACGACTGCCACACCGTGCACTCCTCGACCATGGGCGAGGCGATTGCCAAATGGGACATCAAGGTCGCCAACAACCCGGAGGCCGAGGAGCTGTTCAAGGCCGCCCCCGGCGGCGTCCGCACCACGCAAGCCTTCTCTCAGGCCAACCGCTACAAAGAGCTGGACACCGACCGTGAAAACGGTGTGATCCGCGCCAAGGAGCACGCCTTCAGCCAGGACGGCGGCCTGGCGGTGCTGTTCGGCAACATCGCCCGCGAAGGCTGCATCGTGAAGACCGCGGGCGTCGATGAACACATCCTCAAGTTCACCGGCTCGGCTTATGTCTGCGAAAGCCAGGATGCGGCGGTGAACGACATCCTGACCGGCAAGGTCAAGGAAGGCGACGTGGTGGTGATCCGCTACGAAGGCCCGCGTGGCGGTCCGGGCATGCAGGAAATGCTCTACCCGACCTCCTACCTGAAGTCGAAGGGCCTGGGCAAAGCCTGCGCGCTGCTGACTGACGGTCGTTTCTCCGGCGGCACCTCCGGCCTGTCGATCGGCCATGTCTCCCCCGAGGCGGCCGAAGGCGGCACCATCGGCTTGGTGCGCCAGGGCGACACCATCGAGATCGACATCCCCAACCGCACGATCCATCTGGCTGTCTCCGACGAGGACCTGGCGGCACGCCGCGAGGAACAGGACGCCAAGGGCTGGAAACCCGCCGAGCCGCGCAAGCGCAAGGTCTCCAAGGCGCTGAAGGCCTATGCGCTGCTCGCCACCTCCGCCGCCAAGGGCGCCGTGCGTGCGCTGCCGGACGAAGACTGAGGCGCAATAGCCTGACTTTGGTTTCAAACCCGCCGCCTCAACGCGGCGGGTTTTCTTTTGCCCTCCGCGACTGAGGCCGGGTCAAGGGCCGCGCAAAGCGCGGCGGCGCAGCCGCTTGCCCTTGAGGCGGTTTCAGGTGCTTTAACATGGACAAGGCGCGTTCAGGGCAAACCTGCCCTGAACCGCTTCTCAGCAAATTCTGCGCCAGCAAAGACCTCCCGCCCCCGCTATGGCCCGCTGGCTGATGCCAGCACGCCACGCGGCGTTGTGCGCGGCCCCGTGCTGGCGCACGGCGCGCCTCCGGCGGGAGTATTTTCGGCAAAGAAGAAACTGCACGGAATTTGCTGCGCCGCACCAGCGGCGCCCGGCCCAAGGCTTGGTGCTGCGTCCCTGATGCAGCGCCAAGGCGCGGGAGCTTCTCTTGGGTCTGGACCCGCCTACTCCCCCAACTTGGCGTGGACCTCGTCCAGGTCGATTTCCCCCACCGGCATTTTGTTGCCCGGGTTCTCGAAATCGTATTTGAACAGCTCGAAATCGCGCTTGTAGATCTCGTAGACCAAATGCATCGACAGGTCGTCGAAATAGTCCTCGACCGGATGGGCGCGCTTGGGGCCGTGGCCTTCGCTTTCGTTGAAACGCGGGATTGCCTTCAGGTCCACGGGATGCGGCGTCTCGATCGCGTCCAGCACCCCTTGCATCCCGTCATTGAAGGCCTCGGTCCAGAAGATCCTGTTGTAACGTCCGCCGTTCAGGATGAAGGTCGACACATGCCCCGACATCGCCGACCAGTGGATGTCCGGCTCCATCGGGCGGCGCCAGCGGATGGTGTCGCGGGCAAACAGCAGGAAACGGCGAAAGCTCTTGATCTGGTCGAACTCCTGCTTGCCGTCGTCGCCGCCGACCTCGATCCCGTATTCATAGGCGAGCTTGGGCACCAGGTTGCCGCGGTAGCGCCGCCCGTTGCGCTGGATGCCGCAGATCTTGTCGAAAAACGAACTGAGGATGCGGGTATAGGGGTTGCGCACGCAGGTGAAGGCATAGGACCGCTGCCCTTGCACATTGCGGGTGATCACCTCCTGGCTGTGCTCCAGCGCCCATTTGTGCAGGCCGTCCTTGGCATCATGGATGTCGCCGTCATAGAACCGCCCGTGATCGGAGTAATAGAGGATCTGCCCGATCGTCGAGCAGGCGCATTTCGGCACCACCCGGTAGACCACACTTTCACTTTCCGTCATCCAGGTGCCGGGAAACCCCATCCGCTGCCCTCATTTGCTTCTTGCGCTGTGTACCAGCACTAATTGCATATGTTTACCGAAACGGGAACTATCTGGTTTATTCGTGCCCTTGGCGCGCTTATCAAGGTAAACAATCAGGCAGAACAAGGCAGTCCGTCCTCCCCATGGCAAAAATCGCATATATCTTGCTGTGCCATAAAGACCCTGAGGCGATCATCCAGCAGGCAGAGCAGCTGACTGCGGCCGGCGACTGCATGGCGATCCATTTTGACGGGCGGGCGCCTGACGAGGACTACCGGAAGATCCGTGAGGACCTGGCAGGCAATCCGAATGTGGCCTTTGCCGACAAGCGGATCAAATGCGGCTGGGGCGAATGGTCCCTGGTGCAGGCGACGCTGCAGGCACTGCAGCGCGCGGTGGAGGAGTTTCCCCGCGCCACCCATTTCTACATGCTGTCGGGCGACTGCATGGCGGTGAAGACGGCGGAATATGCCCACCGTTTCCTGGACCAGAACGACAAGGATTTCATCGAAAGCTTCGATTTCTTCGAAAGCGACTGGATCAAGACCGGCATGAAGGAGGACCGGCTGATCTACCGGCACTTCTTCAACGAGCGCAAGCACAAGCAGCTGTTTTACTGGAGCCACGGGCTGCAGAAGCGGCTGGGGCTGCAGCGCGAAATCCCCTCCGACATCCAGGTGCAGATCGGCAGCCAATGGTGGTGCCTACGCCGCCGCACGGTGGAGTGGATCCTGGACTTCACCGCCAAGCGCCGCGACGTTGTGCGGTTCTTCCGCTCCACCTGGATTCCGGATGAAACCTTCTTTCAAACCCTTGTGCGCCACCTCATCCCGGAGGCGGAGATCGAGCCCCGGACCCTCACCTTTCTGATGTTCACCGACTACGGGATTCCGGTGAATTTCTACAACGACCACTATGACCTGCTGCTCAGCCAGGACTTTCTGTTCGCCCGCAAGATCAGCCCGGGCGCCAAGGAGCTGAAGTCGCGGCTGGGGCGGCTCTACGCGGCGCGCGGCGTGGACTTCCAGATATCCAACGAGGGGCGCAGCCTGTATCAGTTCCTGTCCCAGCGCGGCCGCATCGGGCGCCGCTTTGCGCCGCGGTTCTGGGAAACCGAAAGCACCCTGGGCCGCGAGCGCGAGCTGCTGATCGTGATCTGCAAGAAATGGCATGTCGCCAAGCGGCTGCTGGAGAAGGTCCGCCACGCAACCAATATCCCGGCCATCGAATACCTGTTCAACGAGGAAGACACCCCGCTGCCCGATCTCGGCGGCATCCAGGCTGCGCTGATGAAACGCACCCGCCACCGCCGCGCGCTGGTGCGGATGCTGTTTGAATACTACGGATCCGATCAGCTGATCATCTGCCTGGACCCTGCCGACATCGACCTGATGAACGATTTCCACTCGGACCGGTCCACAACCCGCTTCCTGCTGATCGAATGCGACTTCAGCGAGGACTACCTGACCGGACACGCGCACCGGGTCGGGCTTGCGGGGGAGCGCACACCGCAGCTGGCGCTGGAACGGCTGCTGCCGTCCATCCGCAATGACATCCACCATGAGGCGGACCGCATCCGGGATGCCGGGTTCAGCCAGCTCCACCAGATGCGCGAAAGCAGCAGCCCGGAGGAAAACGCAGGCCAGCTCAGCGGTTTTCTGGGCCTGTCCGCGGAACAGGCCCGGCAGATTGCCGGAACCCGCTATCTGTTTGCGGACTGACCTGGGGCCTGCGCCCGGCCGGCACAGCCGGGTCTGAACCTATCAGTCTTCCAGCGCCTTGATCATGTCAACGCGGGTGCCGTGGCGGCCGCCTTCGAACTCTGTGCCCAGGAAGGCATCGACGATCTCCAGCGCCAGGCCTTCACCGACCACGCGGGCGCCGATCGACAGCATGTTGGCGTCGTTGTGGGCGCGGATCATCTTGGCCGAGAACGTGTCGGAGCAGACACCGCAGCGGATGCCCTTTACCTTGTTCGCCGCCATCATGATGCCCTGGCCGGTGCCGCACAGAACGATGCCCAGCGCGCACTCGCCAGAGGCCACCAGCTCCGCCACGGCGGCACCATGCTTGGGGTAATGGGTGCTCTCAGGGGTCTGCGGGCCGATGTCCTCAACCTCCCAGCCCTGTGCTTGGATATGGGCGGCAACGGCCTTGCGCAGCTCGATGGCGGCGTGGTCGCTGGAAAGGGCAATGCGTTTGCTGGCAGTCATGGTTTCGGGGTCCTGTGTCGCAACGGGGGATATGAGGGTTGGCCCCGTGTTGACCAAGGGACGGGCGCGGCGTCAATCACTTTGTTGCCGCAAGCCCGGACCGGCAGGAAAAGGAGGGCCCGCGACAGGCCCTCCCTTGGCTTAGATCGCGACCTCGACGCGGCCAATCGGGTTGGAGCAGCAGGCCAGGATGTACCCCGCCTCGATGTCCTCTTCCGAGATACCGCCGTTGTGGACCATATGCACATCGCCTGCGGTCTTCTTGACCTTGCAGGTGCCGCAGATGCCGAAGGTGCAGCCCGACGGGATGTTGAGGCCCGACGCCTTGGCCACCGCCAGCACCGTGTCGGTCTCGGTGCAGTTTGCGGTCACGCCCGACGCGGCAAAGGTGATCTCGGCGGCAGCGGTCTCTTCCGGAACCACATCGTCCAGCTCCGGCGCATCGGCCTCGGTCTCCACCGGCGCGCCAAAGCTTTCCTGGTTGTAGTTCTCCATGTCGAAGCCCAGGCCGTTCAGCATGTCGCGCACCGCCTGCATGAACGGATCCGGCCCGCAGCAGTAGACCTCGCGCTCCAGGTAGTCGCCGGCAATGATCCCCAGCATGATCTGGTTCAGCTGGCCGCGGTAGCCGGTCCAGACCTGATAGGGATCGTCCTCTTCCACCACGAAGTGCAGCTTGATGCCGGGCACCCGCGCCGCCATGCCTTCCAGCTGGCGCCGCGCGATAATCTCGCTGGGGCGCTTGGCGCAGTTGATGAAACAGACGTCGGGCGATTGGCCGCGGTCGAACAGGTACTGTGTCATCGACAGGCTCGGCGTGATGCCGGAACCTGCGGAGATGAACAGGAACTTGCCGTTCGGGCGTTTCGGCAGGGTGAACACGCCTGCCGGGCCGGAAGCCTTGAGGAACATCCCCGGTTTCAGGTGGTCCAGCATCCAGCGGGTGCCGATGCTGTCCGCCTGCGCCTTCACCGTCACCGAGATCGACAGCGGCCGTGACGGCGAGGAGCTGATGGTGTAGGTCCGCCAGACGGTGCCGCCCGGCACCGGCAGCTCCAGCGTCAGGAACTGGCCTGGCTGGTACTTGAACCACGCGCCCGAAGGCGCGCGGAAACTGAAGGTGGCGGTGTTCGGCGCTTCCGGCACGACCGAGACGCATTCCAGCATCTCGTCGTCTTTCCACGCCAGCGTCTCGTCCAGCGTCTCGAAGTTGGCCTGCAGTCCCATGCGCTTACTCCGCCGCGATCAGGTGGCGGCCGGTCAGCGCGCGGGTCAGATGCTCGGCATACCAGTTGGAGAACTGGATGACGCCGCTTTCCTGCACTTCCGAATAGGGGCCGGGCTCATAGGCGGGCGAGTTGATGCCCTTCTGGTTGTCCTCCACCACGATGCGGTCCTCGTCGTTGGTGGCGATCCACACCTCGGTCAGCCGCTTCAGGTCGTAATCCTGGCCCTCGACCGCATCCTTGTGCACCAGCCATTTGGTGGTAACTTCGGTTTCGGTCGGGCTGATCGGCGTCACCCGGAACACGATGGAATGATCCGGCAGGAAGTGGTTCCAGGTAGTCGGATAGTGGAACTTCAGCAGCGTGCCCGCATCGGCAAACGGCACTCGGCCCAGCTTCTTGGCGACAGCCGCCTTGCCGTCCATGGTATAGCTCTCGGCGCCCTCATTCAGCGGCATCCGCGCCACCCGGTACTGGCCGCGCGCGTCGATCTGGAACTGGGCCGGCACGCCCGCCGCCTCGATCCGGTCGAAATGCTTCTGCAGGTGCGGCGGGGTCTCACCGCCCTCGACACCAGTGACGGACGGATCTTCCGGGAAGGTCCGGCACAGCGACGGGTGGTTGCCGCCGCAGTGATAGCACTCGCGGTTGTTCTCCCAGACCAGCTTCCAGTTGCCGTTCTCGATGATCGAGCTTTCATAGGCGACCTTGGCGTTGCCCAGGTCGTGCGGCTCCAGATAGGGGCGCGCCACCGCGGCAAAAGCGTCGAAGTCCGGCGCCTCATCCGCCAGGCAGATGTAGATCAGACCGGCCAGGTCGCGGCAATGCACCGGCTTCAGCCCATGTTTGGAGGCATCGAATTCCGGCCCCATGTCGCGCGCCCACAACAGCGAGCCGTCCAGCTCATAGGTCCACTGGTGGTAGGGGCAGACCAGCTTGGGCGAGTTGCCCTTCTTGGCCTTGCACACAACAGAACCGCGGTGGCGGCAGGCATTGTGGAACGCACGCACCTCGCCATCGGTGCCGCGCACGATGATGACGTTGTAAGCGCCGACCTGATGGGTCACGAAATTGCCCGCCTTCGGGATCTCGCAGGCGGGAATGGCAAACAGCCACTCGCGGTAGAAAATCTGGCGCATGTCCAGATCCAGCACGCCCGGATCGGTGTAAAACGCCTGCTCCAGGGAATAGTTTTTCTGACGGGCCACCAGTTTGGCCAGAATTTCGCTGTCGTGAAGCATCTGCTTCTCTCCTTTGCCGCATCCCCGCGGCAGGTTGGCTTGGCTGCGGGCATGGATGGAGAGATCGCAGGCCACGCGCCTGCAACCGCCCCGCCGCCGCCCGCGGTTGACGTTTTCGGGGCAAGGCTGGTTTCCGGACTGTCCCGGGGCCATTCGGCGGCGGGGCCTGGCACCTTCCCGAAACCATTGGCCTCAGTGGTTTTTGCCATGCCTTGCCCGGGGTCACCGTTGCGGGGGCAGTGCCGGAATTTCACCAGCTTCCCAATTCTCCGCCCCAAGGGGCGGCACCTTGCTGAGGCGCAAATTGCCCTAATCCCGGCCCTCAAGCGGAGACAAATCCGACCCGCGAAAACCGGAAAAAGACATGCATGTTTGCCGTGCCAGGAGGGACAGGGATGTCCAGAATCTCAAACCGGCATCCGCCAGCCTGTTTGCGGCAAGCGCTTATCTTTCATGCGGTTACCAGCTGCTAGGCACACCGAATCGATTCGCACGCAGGGAGTCTTGCGCCGGCGCCTTGGATGGTGAAATGCATTTAACTATATGTCATATAGTTTAATGGTCCCCAGGAGAATCCTATGACCACAGGCCACGTCTTCATCGCCACCAGCCTCGACGGCTTCGTGGCCCGCCAGGACCATTCACTGGATTGGCTGCACAAACAGCCCGTTGCCGAAGATGACGATGGCGGCTTTGCGGCCTTCATGGACAGCGTCGACGGGCTGGTCATGGGAACAGGATCATTCCGCACTCTGCTGGGGTTCGGCCATTGGCCCTACACCAAGCCGGTTGTGGTCCTCAGCAGCAGCCTGACCGAACAGGACATTCCCGAAGAGCTGAAGGACAAAGTACGCCTCAGCACCGCAGCACCCGCAAAGCTGATGAAGGAACTGCAACAGCAGGGCTGGACCCGCGCCTATATCGACGGCGGCCGGATGGTGCAGTCCTTCCTGCGCCAGGGGCTGATCGCCGATCTGACCATCACAACGGTTCCGATCCTGATCGGCAGCGGCATCCCCCTGTTCGGCAGTCTGGACAAGGACATCGACCTCCAGGTGGCAAGCTCCCGTATTCTGCCCACCGGCATGGTCCAAACCACGTTCCGGGTGGCCTGACCAATGCCCCCGCGCATGGGGCGCCCTCCCAAGGGCAGCCGCACCCTCAGCAAGAATGATGTGCTGGAAAAAGCCCTGCAGCTGCTCGACGAGGGCGGCAGCAAGGCCCTCACCTTCAAAGCACTGGCAGCGGCGCTTGGCGTCACCCCGATGGCCGTTGCCCATCACGCCGGCACCAGAGACGAGATGATTACATCCCTTGTCGCCATTGCGTTTGAAGGTGCGGATGCACCATCAGAAGCGTCAACACCCAAACTGCGGCTGCGCGGCCTGATGACCCGCTATTGCGCCCAGGTGACCCGGCACCCGGAGCTGGCGAAATGCATCCTGGAAAACCCGTCCTTGATTGGCCCCTCCCTGACAAGGCTGACGCAGCTCATCGAGGCGGAAATTGCAGCCGCAGGCGTGACCGGCGCAAAGGCCCGCACCCTACTCTGCCTGCTGGTGGATTACACACACGGCTTTGCCTTTGCCGCCGCTGCGGCACCACGCGGGGCGCTTTCGGATGACGACTTCACCCCGGCACTGGACTGGGTGCTCGACCGTATCGAATAAAAACGCGGACCCGTTCAGGCCCGCGCATCCGCTTGTGTCTTTCAGAGCCGCCGATCCGGCGGCCCCTCTCGTCACTTCGATTTCCAGGTATCCAGCCAGCGGCGGAACCGGCCCTTGCGCTCGGCAATGGCATCGCCCGCCGCATAGAGGCTGTCCTCGGCACTTTCGATCATCGGATCGATCCGCGCCTGCCGGAACCGGCGCCAGCGCACATAAATCGCCCACAGAAGCGCCGCCAGCAGCACCAGGAAGATGATCGAGAACCAGTTCGTTGGCTTGTCCTCCGGCCCCGCCACCGGCTTGATCGTCACCGCATTGGGGAAGATCGACAGGAACTCGTTGCGCCAGCCGTAATGCAGCACCGCCACCCACTCTGGGTTTGCCTTGGTCGAGATGCTGTCATTGGCGTCCGTGTATAGGTTCGCGGTGTCGAACTTGAAATAGGGCGGCCAGTTCCAGCCGGTATCCTCGTTGCGGTAGACCATGTTGCGGCCGTTGCCGCGCACCGCCTGGATGAACTGGACATCGCGGTTGATCAGCTCTGCCGACTGGTCGTCCGGCTTGGACCAGAAGATCCGGGTCCAGTCGTTCAGCTCCTGCCGCTCCTCATAGGTGTTGACGATCCGCACCACGTCGTACTGCGGCAGCGTGTAATGCAGGAAGGCGCCGAACAGCACCCAGAAGGTAATCAGGAAAGCCCATTTGATGAAACGCATTGGGGTGGACCTCACATGAAGTTAATGACGTAGATCAGGAGCGCCAGCGCCCCCAGCGGGATGATATAGACCAAGAGGATCAGCTTGCGCCGGAACGAATTGTCGTATTGCTTCAGCCCCCGCTGGATGAAGGCCGCACGGTCGCCGGTCAACCCCTTCTCTTTCCAGCGCCGCTTCAGCTTCAGCCGCCGCATCTCGCGCGAGTACAGCGAAACCGCAGCGTAGACCACGGTCAGCACCACCAGAAGGATCAAGGCAAGGCGGATAAAGCCGAACATTCAGCAAGCCTCCTGCGGTGCAGGCCAAGCATCCCATAACGGAGGTTCGCGCCCGTCTCCGAGGGGGGGCGCAATTCGCGCCCGCCGTCGTGCTGAAAGCACGCCTCCGGCATGACGGGGGCGGGGACGGGCGCGAACCGGGCTGCAAGCAACCCGGGAAGAAAGATGCTTCTTACACAGTGTCATCTCTAACGCCCCCTCACCCGGTCCACAGCCCCCCAGGGGCCGACCCGGTCAACCACCGCCTTGCGCCGGTTCCGCGGCAGCTTCGGCATCCGCCCCTCCATATCCGGCTCATGCCCGAAAAGTGCGGCGCGCGCGCCGGCCTTGTCCACCGCATACTCCCGCGCCAGAAACTCCGCTGCATAGGCCTTCTTGGTTTCCGGCCAACCGCGGTACTGGCGGTAGAATTCCTCCTTGTGGCAGATGAACATCTGGCGGAAGTCATGCGGGCTCAACTCTGCCAGCAGCATGTTGACCAGATCGCGGCAAGGCGTGTCCGACGCCCTGAGGCTATAGAAATAGGCCGGATGGTCCGAGGTGATCCGCGGCCACTTGCCGCCGCCCTCGGCCCAGCGCACCAGCGCCGCCAGCCCTTCGAATTCTTCGGGCAGCTCCTCTGCATGCCGCGCCGCCATCCGCCGCAGGTCCGACCGCGACAGGCCGGTCAGGTCCCGGCCCTTCTCCGTCAGCACGGACACCGCCAGGAACCCCATCTTCTGCCGCAGGATCGCCGCGCCATCGACGCCGCGCGCGCGGATCACCGGCTCTGCCAGCCCGTTCAGCTCCAGGAACTTGGCAATGGCATTGCGCTGGGTCAGGTCAAACACATGGCGCAGCGGCACGCCCTCGGGCTTTGCCCCGCTGGCAATCACCGCCGGGTGCTCCACGTCCTGAAACAGGTACAGCCCGCCAAAATGCGCAGTCCAGAAATTGCCCTGCTCAAAGACCTCATGCTCCAGATGCACCGGATTGCGGGTCACATCGCCGGTCTGTTCCGCCGTCCGGATCATCTTTTCGATCAGACCGTCGTCAAACCAGGCATCCTCCCCGGTCTTGAACCGCTCCACCAGCTCCGCCAATTGGTCCGCATGGCGCAGCGTGCCGCGGGTGGTATCCGCCTCGATCCGCACCTGCCGGATGTCGAACAGGCGCGCGGGCGAGGACACCTCAAACACCGAATTCACCAGTTCCCCCGCAACGGCATCGGTCGCGGTCAGCGCAAACAGCTGGCGTTCATTCACTTCGATGAACCGGCGCAGGATGTCCCGGCTGGTGGAGAATTTCACGTGAAGCAGCGGGCAGCGCTTCTGCTCGGTACTGAGCAATATGAACTGCCGGTTCACGCCTGCATGGTTCAGATAGTGATCATCCCCCAGCTCATCCCCGATCTCCGGCGAAAAGCCCGAGATATCGACGTGGAAATCCGTGAGTTGCGTGGTCTTGCCGGTCAGATGCTTCAGCGCGCGGTTATACCGCTCCACCAGCGCGGGCGAGGCCACATGGAAGAGATTGCCGAACATCAGGCCATGCTGGATGAGGCGTTTCATGCAGCTTCTTTCAATTTCTGACGCAGGTAGTCTTCTACCAGTGCAAAGTGCTTTTCGTATTTGGAGTAGAAGACATCCTCCTCATCTCCGTCACCGAAAATCACTTCCAGAGTTTCTTCATGCTTGGCTGCCGCCTCCCGTTGAGCGTGCGACAAATGCGGATTCAGAGACCGAATATGCCTCCTCAAGTTCAGAATGAGCTTCTGTTCCAGAGCAAAAACTTGCTCCAGAAGTTCATTCAGTTTTTCTCCCCAAATTACCGTTGCACGTAGACGCTTAGCATAAATTTCAGACCTTATTTGATCCAGTTTGTTTACTCGCGATTGAAAGTAGTCGACCTGGCCTTTGAACTGCGCGTGCTCTTGGTCAACTATCTCTTTTCCACTTTCATCATGAGTGGCGGGACGGAATGACACGTACGGTTGACGGATGTCCCGTATGGCATCCCGCCTTTGGTACATTAAAACTAAAAGATCCTCGCTTAATTCAACATCTTTTTGCCATTTTTTTTCGTATTTCCAGGACTCTAACCCCTTCCATGCAATGAATGCGGCGGTTGGGGCCGATAACGCCAACGAGAGATTCCGTAGAATTTCAACACAGTCTTGAAAGTTCACCCCTGCCCCTCCAGATACCGCCGCTTGGCCTCTTCCTGACGCCCGAAATCGCGCACCATGTTCTCAATCGCCACCTCATCTGACTTGTCGGCATAGCGGAACTCGCTGTCGGCGTAGCGGTTGATCTCCTGCACCACCATGTCGACCGTGATCGGCACCCGCAGCTCCGCAATCATCGCGGATTTGGTCTCGTAGTCCTTGAACAGGAACAGCTCCGGGTTCTCCATCCATTCATCCGGCAGCTCGAAATCCATCGCCCGGACCTTGACTGCATCGGTGATGTTCTTGATGGCGCGGCCGGTAAAGCGCTCATCCGCCTGCTGGATCGCCTTGAGGTACGTGCCCAGCTTGGCCAGATCATCCAGCGCGCCAATCTGGTCATGCACCCGGCCAAAGACCTCCATCAGCCCCGGCTCCTGCGGGCGGTTGTGCGCCTCAAACGACCGCGCAACCGCCTTCTTGATCTCCTGCGCGCCATAGAGGTCATGCTCGCCCAGCGGGATCGCATGGTTCTTGCCCATCAAGAGCGTCAGGATGTCGATGTAATCCTCCCGCGTCTGCGGCCCGTCCACCAGGAACCGCGCGCCGGCCCGCTGGCGCAGGGCGTCGTCCACATTCTCCGGGTAGTTGGAGAACATGCCAAAGGTGCAGTTGCCGCGCACCACGGTATTGGCGCCGGCAAAGGCCTCCATGAACACAGCGGTCACCTCCTGCTGGCCGGCGCTGGACTGCCGGTCGCCGCGCTTGCCCGCGATCTGGTCGATGTCGTCGATGGTGCCGAAGCCGATGACACCCGGGTCAATCACGTTCTGGATGAAAGACTTGGCGTTCTGCCCCGACTTGCCCTGATAGCTGTCGATATTGTCGATGCCGAAGTTCTGATAGCGGAAGGCGTAGCCCGCATTCTGGCAATAATCATGGATCAGCCCCGCCATCATCTGAATGAGCGTCGTCTTGCCGGTGCCCGGCTTGCCATCGCCCATGAAGGTGAAGATAAAGCCGCCCATCTCCGCAAACGGGTTCAGACGGCGGTCGAAATCATAGGCCATCAGCATCTTGGAGAGTCTTAAGGCCTGGTACTTGGCGATATGGTTGCCAACCACCTCATGCGGTTTCTTGAACGCCATGGTGAGCGTTGTGGACTTTGCCTTGGCCGCCGGTTCAAAGCCGCTGATGGTGAGGTCATCCGCCTCCACCCGCCAGGCGGCAGCAGTGAACGCTTCCAGCCGCGGCGCAGTCTGGGCGCGCAAGGCCGCCTTTTCCATCAGCTGCTCGGCATAGGCCGCCGTGGCCGCAATCAGATGCGCATCATCGGGGGCATGCAGCGCCAGCTTCTGGTCCAGCTCCCACAGCGCCCCGTGCAGGGCCAGCGGCGCGTTATCCGTCAGCAGCTCCTCCGCCTCGCCCACCTCGGCCTGCGTCTCGCTGCCGTGCGGTGCCAGCAGATAGGCCGCGGCATTGGCAAACACATGCGCCGCAATCAGCGCCTCGGCGGCCAGCAGTTCGGTGAACTCCCCCTTGCGCGCCGCATCCAGGGACCCGGCCAAATTGGCCCGCTTCAGATCCGCCAGGCCGGACACATCCGCATAAGCCTCCCCCATCGCCAAGGAGACCGCCAGCGCCCGGCGCAAGGCGTGCTGCAAGGTCGCCTGCAGGGGCGAGGTCAGCGGATCATCTTCATCCGAGGCCTCGATACGGGCAATCAGATGCACCCCTTCGGGCCGCGCGGTGGAGCGTGTGACCAGCCCGGGCGTGGTGGAGCGGAAGCGGCGGGTGCGGGCAATCCCGGGCGAGCGTTCCGGCGCCTTGCCCTCCACCTTCGGCTTGGCAATGCGCGGGGTGTGGTCAAACCCCTCCAGCATCGCCGCCGCAGCCGCGTAATGCTTGCGGATGTCCTCTTCCCGCAGCTCCATCTGATTGCCTGAAATGCTCATCTCTTCCTCTCAATCCGTCGCTTGCGGGCCTAAAATCCAACCCGCTTTCATCTTTCCAAAAATACTCCCGGCCCGCTGCCCGGCAGGCGGCTTTGCCGCCGAGAGGGGGGCTTCTGCAGCCGGCAACACGCGCCGGCGCTCAATACCGCAGCACCTGCCCGGCGTCGCTGACCACGAACTTCTGCACATCGCCGAACCCCGGCGGGTCCAGCTCTGCCAGCACCTGGAACGGGCGCTGCGGCAGGATGATCGCGCGCTGGGTCCGGGTCGCTCCGGTATCAGCGCCGCGCCCGCCAAAGGGGTCGAGCGCAAAGATCTCCCGCTCCACGGTGCCGAACCAGCCCGCGCGCTCCTCGCGCACATCTTCGCTTTCCAGCTCCTCCAGCGTCCAGGCCAGCGCCCAGTCCTGGCCCGCGGGCGCCTCCGCCTCCTCCAGCACCCGGTGCAGCGGGCCGGACTGCTCGGTATAGGCAGAGGAATACATCGGCCCGACGTGGTAGCGGCGCAGATGCTTGGGATGGAGGTCGCCGAAATCCTCGTCAAACCCCTTGGCAATCGTCACCAGCTTCAGCCCCGCCAAGGCCTGCGCCATCAGATGCGCCTGCACTTCCGGCCAGCGCCGCTCGTCCTTGGGCAGCGCCACCTTGCCGCTGTCCTCCAGCTCCATCAGGTAGATCACCGGCAGATTCACCTGGCTGTCATAGGCCGCCCAATGCAGCAGGAAGCGCCGCCGCCGCTCGCCGATGTTTTCCAGCCATTCGCAAACCGGATCGTTCTGGACCCAGAACAGCTGCCCCTTCAGCAGCTCCTGATAGTAAAGCCGCTGCGACAGGGCGAACTGCAGCTTTGCCGGCACCGCCCGGTCCGAGATGATGGTGCGCACCATATCGTCCTTCAACTGCGCCTCGCTGGCCATATTGGCCAGATGCCGTTCCGCCTGCTGGGCGTCGTTGGCCATGGTCATGAGTTCGGCGGCGACTGGAAAGCCGCTGTCGCGCTTGTCCATCGCCAGGCTGCCGAAAAACCGCCCGGTATCGCGCCCCGCCATCAGGTATTTCATGGAGAGCGCGCGGAAGGTGAAATTGAGCCGCATCAGGTAGGCGGTCAGCACCTTCACATCAGATTTCGACAGCCGCCCCTCCGCCTGCATCGCCGCCGCCACCCGGGTCAGATGCCGGATGATGGTCTCGAACTTCTTGAAATACCGGCGCGAGGCGAAGGTATCGCTGAGGCCTGCGTGGTCGTGGGAGGGATCGGTCATACAGCTCCCCTTTCCGGACGTGCCGCTTGCGGCACGGACAGCGCCCGGCCGCCCCCACGGGCGGGCGCTACACCCCCACCCGCGGCCGGGAACTGTCCTGTGTTCCGCACACTCAATTTCCAGCGTGGGCAAATGCAAGTTGTAAGAACAGCATAGTCTTGACTGGTCTTAGTCATTTCGACCGCCTTCTTTGTCCTTTCCTTTCCTTGCATAGCTTCCCCACGAAGCAACCGCCCCACCTGCGAAAATTGCCCACTTGGTATTGCTTTCAGACGGGATGAAATAAATGGCAACTGCCATAAGCGCTATCTGCAGATAGAAATCACTTAAGGTGCTGGCCCTGTAGAGAAAAGACCCGTTGACTTCGGAGAGCCTAAACACACTCACCCCCCATACAGGTTCTTGTCGTGCTTCTCGACAATTGCCGCAAACCGGCGGGCAAAGCGTTCATCCGCCTTGGCCTTCTTCTCCAGCACGTCGCGGGCGAACACCATGTTGCCCTCATGCGCTTCCAGCATGTCGGCCATCTTCTGGTTGGTCGCGGTGCCGATCGCCGCCATTGCGGTCTGGGCTTCCTTGTCGGTCTGCACCCCGATCTCGTTGATCCGGTGCGCCACATCCTGCTGCTGCGCGGTCTTCAGCGATTTGGTCAGCGCGTCATACAGCACCACCCGCTGCTGGGTGTCCGTCTGCAGCTTGTTGATCAGCACCATCTGCGTCGCCGCCTGGTTCTGCAGGCTGTCGACCCAGGTCTTGCCCTTCTCGATATAGCGCTCCAGCGTCTGGGATTTCGCAAGCTTCACCTGCTCCTCCTGCACCAGCGCGTTGTACTTGGCGTTGATCTCGGCCAGCTCGGTCTCCAGCTTGGTGCGCGCGGCGGCGTCCTGCTCGACCGAGATCTTGTTCTCCAGCTCAATGATCTGCGGGTCCAGCGCCACGATCTGCGCACGCACGCCCTCCAGCTCCTGCACGGTGAACTCGCGGTCGTCCAGAGTGGCCGACAGGTTCACCTGCACCTTCTCGCGCTGCTCTTCCAAGGTGGCCAGCTGGCCTTCCAGCAGCTTCACGATCACGTCCGACTTGGCGATCAGGTCCTGCAGCTTGTCGTCGATATTGGCAGTGCGCATCCGCTCCTGGCGCATCGAGTCCGACTTGCCCTTGGAGAAGAAGCCGACAAAGCTCTCCCAGCCGGTCTTGGACCGCATCTCGTCAAAATCCTTGGAGAACGCCGCCGTCACATCATCCAGCCCCATGATCAGCTCGGCGATATTGGCGTTCATCACCTCGGTATGCGCGTGCACGTCTTCCAGCGTCGCGTTCTCGATGTCGATGCTGGCATCCTCGCCCGCCTCGATCTTGCTGCGCGCGGCCTCGATCCGCGCCGTCAGCGCCTCAATCTTGGATTGCGACTCGCGGACCTTGTCCTGGCTTTCCGACACCATCTTTTCAAATTGGGACACACTCATCGCATCCGCTCCTTCCCTGTAAATAACTGAGCCTGATATGGGGATGTAAATTGATTTTACATCCCCTGGGGCGGTGCAATTCCACCCGTTTCAGACGCACTGTTGCAGACAGGCCGCACAAAGAAAAGCCCCGGAGGATCCCCCCGGGGCTGCATTGCGGAAACAGGGTGTTTCACATCGTCTGCTGCTTGCCCAGCACCAGGAATGTCATCATCCCGAAGGGCGGGATGCTTTCCTGAACCTCGACCTGCAGCCGGTCCTCCTGCAGCACCGTTTCCAGCGCGAAATCCGAATGCCAGCCGATCACATTGGCCAGCGGCGCAGACAGCTTTTCGAGCGAGGCCCGAACCCCCTTGCCGCTCTTGAAATGGTTGGTGACCACCAGCTTGCCGCCGGGTTTCAGCACCCGCGCAATCTCATGCATCACCTTGTCAGGGTCCGGCACCACCGACAGCACATGCATTGCCGCCACCGTGTCGAATGAATTGTCCGGAAAATCCAGCTGCCGGGCATCCATCTGCCGCAGCGCCTCGACCTGTTTCAGCCCCTGCTCCTGCACCTTTCCCCGCGCCTTTTTCAGCATGTCGTGGCTGAAGTCGATGCCGGTCACCTGCAGATGCGGCGCGTAATGCTGCAAGGAAAGGCCAGTGCCGACCCCAACCTCCAGAACCTTGCCCTCTCGGGAATTGATGTAACGGGTCGCCCTGCGGCGGCCAGAGCGCGTCACCGCGCCGAACGTCCTGTCATAAACCGGCGCCCAGCGCGCATAGGATTCTTCAACTGCCTTGATATCCAATTCGTCCCTCCCCGGACGTCTTGGGCTAGTCTTTTGGCTTGGAAACCAGCCCCCAAATCACCATCGCAACGTAACCGAGGCATAGCACAACCAGCACCGTCCATGCATAGGTCAGTAATGCCGCAGCCATGAAGGCAAAGCCCACAAGCAGGTACTTAACATTCTCGCGGGAGATTTTAACTGCTTTCGGCGACCAGGTCGGAATGTGGCTGATCATTGCCAGCCCCACCAGCACCATGGTGAGGCAGATCAGCAGCTCATGCAGCACCGGTTCGCGGCTGCCATAGGCATAGGAGGCAAACATCGGCAGCAGCGCCAGCAGCGCCCCCGCGGGCGAGGGAATGCCTTCGAAATAACCCTTGCGAAGCTTCGGCGCTTCCTCCTCCGACTTGCTGCTGACATTGAACCGTGCCAGCCGCACCACGCAGCAAACCGAGAACACCAGCACTGAGATCCAGCCGATGCCCCGCATGTCCTGCAGCGCCCACAGATAGATCACCATCGGTGTCGCCACCCCGAAGTTCAGAAAATCGGCCAGCGAATCCAGCTCCGCCCCCATCTTGCTGACACTGCGCAGCGCCCGCGCCAGCCGCCCGTCCAGCCCGTCCAGCACCGCCGCCAGCAGGATCAGCATCACAGCCAGCTTGAAGTTGCCGGAGATGGCAAAGCGGATCGCCGACAGCCCGGCGCAGATCGCACCGATTGTCATCAGGTTCGGCATCAGCTGAATCAGCGCAAATTCGGATTTCTTCTTTTCCGGGGCATCATACATGGCGGTGGCTCTTTCTTCCTCGCGGCGGCACATACGCGCGCTGCTGCGAGAGGATAACATATCGGCAGGCTGTGCCGTGGCGCACATATGCCCCAAGACCCACCCCGGCGCAACGCTTGTGCCCGCCCGCGCTGAATTGCCTCCGTTCAGTTGGCTGGCCCGCGGATCGGGCTCTCAGGCCGCTTTAGCACCGGCACCACCCAAGGGTGCCGGCGGACATTCTCGCAGCCCGGGCCTTTCCTTCATCATTTGTTAGATGCGCGTGACGATTATGCAGGTCAGTGGCATTTGCTTCAAATGAGGAAAAATAAAAATTGCTTGAGAGACAGACACCCGTTCCGGCACAGGAATTCGGCCATTCGGGACCGCAGAAGGCGGAAGACCTCGTCCAAACCGCTAAATCCGCCCCCCTGAGTGATGGCGGTATCCGAACTTCGCAGCTGCTCTCTGAGGCGCTCAGCTTGGATCCCAGCCACCACGAAGCGCAGATCCTGCAGGAACGGCTGCACCAGACCTTTGTCCCCCGCTGGCATTTTCCGATGCTGTCGGACACGGCACGCAACAGCGCCTACGCCAAGGCCATCGCGGCCAAGGTGAAGCCCGGCGATGTGGTGCTTGATATCGGCTGCGGCGCCGGCCTGACCGCCATGCTGGCGGCGCGTGCGGGCGCGAAACATGTCTACACCTGCGAGCAGCAGCCGCTGATCGCCCAGGCCGCCACGCAGGTCATTGCGGCAAACGGCCTGAGCGACCGCATCACCGTCATCCCGAAATGGTCGCATGAGATCGTCGTCGGCGCGGACATTCCGGAGCAGGCAGATGTGGTGATCTCGGAAATCGTCGATACCGTTCTGCTGGGCGAAGGCGCCCTTGCGACCCTTACCCATGCCATGTCTGCGCTGGCCAAACCGGACGCCCGCGCGATCCCGGAGCGCGGAACCTTGCTGGCCCGGCCGGTGGAAAGCCCCGGCCTCCTGAACCTCTGGCGGCCGCATGAGGCCGAGGGCTTCGACCTCAGCGCCTTCCACCATTTTGCCCGCGTTGCGCAGCTCACCCCGAACGATTTCGAGGCTTGCAAGCTTCGCCCCTTGGGCCCGGCGGCAGAGCTGTTCGCGTTTGACTTCACCCGGCCAAACATCAATCCGGGGCGCACCACAGCGGATCTCGCCTGTGCAGCCGCAGGCACCATCCATGCGGTCCTTGTCAGTTTCGAAATGGACCTGGCCCCCGGCATCCAGGTGTCGAACGGAGTGAACTCCGGCGGCCATTGGGGGCGGACCGCCTACCTGCTGGATCATCCGCATCTGGCGGCACCCGGGGACCGCCTGCGCGTGACAGCGCAGCACGATGCCTCCCAGCTCAGCCTGTCCGTGCAGGATGCTCTGCCCCGCGCCGCGGAACAGCCTTCCGCCACCCTGTGGATGACCCGCGGATGGAACGCGCACCGCCAGCTTCTGGCCGACGGCGGCCCGGCGGCTCCGCAGGCTCCGGTTTGCCCGCCGTCAGAGGCCGCGCTTGCTCGCCCCCAAGGCCAAGCCTTTCACTAGCCCCGGACCCGCAGGGCGCCTGCCCGGTGCACAAGGGGTGTACAGGGGGTGCACGCATGGCACCCCCTGCATTTTCGTGTTCAGCCGGCCTCAGCCGACAACGTTGAACTCCGGCCCGTAGGGGTACTTGGTGATGTTCTCGTTGCCGTCCTCATGGATGATCAGAATGTCATGCTCACGGTAGCCGCCGGCGCCCGGCTGGCCGTCGGCGATCGTCAGCATCGGCTCCATCGAGATCACCATGCCGGGCTCCAGCACCGTGTCGATGTCCTCGCGCAGCTCCAGCCCGGCCTCGCGGCCATAGTAGTGGGACAGCACGCCAAAGGAGTGGCCATAGCCGAAGGTGCGGTACTGCAGCAGATCGCGCTCTTCGAAGAAGGCGTTGATCTTATGAGTGATTTCCGCGCAGCTTGCACCCGGTTTCAAGAGCGAGATGCCGTATTCATGGGCGGCAACGTTGGCCTCCCAGATCTTCAGGCTCTCGGCATCCACTTCCTTCACGAACATGGTGCGCTCCAGCGCGGTGTAATAGCCGGAGATCATCGGGAAGGTGTTCAAGGACAGGATGTCGCCGCGCTGCAGGGTGCGCCCCGTCACCGGGTTGTGGGCACCGTCGGTGTTGATGCCGGACTGGAACCACACCCAGGTGTCGCGGTATTCCGCATCCGGGAAGCGCTTGGCAATCTCGAGCTCCATCGCGTCGCGGCCAGCCATCGCCACGTCGATCTCCCGCGCGCCTTCCTTGACCGCCTCGCGGATCGCAAAGCCGCCGACGTCGGCCACCGCGGCACCAGCCCGGATCATGTCCAGCTCGGCTGCGGATTTGCCCATCCGCTGGCGCATGGTCGGCTCGTAGAGGTCAACCAGCTTGGACGGCGCCAGGAAGGCTTCCAGCTTGCCCTTCTGCAGCAGGGTCAGGTGATCGCTTTCGTAGCCAACCACAACTCCTTCGCCGCTTACAGACTTGATTGCGCGCCAGAAATTGTCGCGCTGCCAGTCGGTGTAGGTGATGTTGTCGCAGAACGAGCGGCGCCAGGGCTGGCCCGCGTCGATGCCGGCCGAGATGGTCACAGCCTCGGACGCTGTCACTACCAGGCCGTAGGGGCGGCCAAAGGCGCAATAGGTGAACCCAGAGTAGTAGGAGATGTTGTGCATCGAGGTGAAGACAGCAGCGCTCACCCCTGTGTCGGCCATGATCTTGCGCAGGCCCGCGATCCGCGCCTCGTATTCGGAGACGGCGAATTGCAGCGGCGCCTTTTCACCATTGTGAAAACGGTACATTTCAGGACGTGCAGTCATATCAGACCCTTCCTTCTTACAAGAAAGGTCCCGGCGTTCAGGACAGTTTTGGAATGTGGGGGCACCATGTATCCCATGCGGCGACGCCATCGCCTGGCCCTTGCGCTGAAGATGCGGCGGAAACGGGATTCTGGCAAGAAGTTTTTGCGGCCCGGTCTTGCGCTGGGGCCGGGACCCCTGGGCGGGCGTTTTCCGCCCGCCGCCGCCCGCGGTCAATTCACGATCAGCGCCACCAGGTCGCTTTCCGGATCCGCCAGCGGATCGATCACGTTGAAATGGTGCTTGCCAAAGGCGATCACATGGTCCGCACCCCAAGCCTCCACCAGCCAGATCGCCTGATCCAGAAACGCCGGGCGCTCCTCGCCGCCGACCCAGACCGTCACCTCCGCCGGATAGCGGTCCTGCATCTCAACCGGGCTTTCAGCCACCGCAGCAGCCGAATCCATCTTGAACTTCTGGTTCATGGAGGTGCGCAGCAGCGGCAGCAGATCCGCCAGCGGCGAGATCGGGATCACCGTCTTGATCCGCTCGCCCACCTCCGCGGGCAACAGCGCCCGGTCCAGCATCCGCGCCACCAGATGGCCGCCAGCCGAATGGCCCGCCAGTGCAATCGGGCCGTCCACTTCCGCTGCAATCCGCGTCACCGCGGCCGCGATCTGACGGGTGATATCGGCAATCCGCACCTCCGGGCACAGGTCATAAGACGGCATCGCCACCGCCCAGCCATGCGCCATCGCCCCGCGCGCCAGATGCGACCAAGAGCTTTTGTCGAAGGCCAGCCAATAGCCGCCGTGGACAAAGACAAACAGGCCCTTAGGCGTGCCTTCCGGCAGGAACAGGTCGAATGACTGCCGCGCCCCTTCGCCATAGGGGATATCCAGCCGGGCGCGCTCATGCAGGCTGTTGCGGAAATCCTCCGCCGAGGCCGCCCAGCGCGGCGGGTACTTGTCTGCATTCTCGATATAGGCCCCGTTGGCATAGGCATCATCCAATTCCATGCCCAATCTCCCCTGTTCTTATTCTTTGCGGCTACCAGACAGTCTGGCACAGCACATGTCAAATTGCTTGACCCAAAATTCTTTGCCGGAAATTTGATCAAATTCTGGACTCATCAATCCTTCTGGACATATCAATGCGCAGCTGATTTCCATTCCAGCAACAGAACACCCGGGAGGCCCGCAATGCTCGACGCAATCACAGACCTGAAATCCCTGCTCAAAGACCCCAGCCTGCTGGAAACCCGCGCCTATATCGGCGGCAAGTTTGCCGATGGCGAAGGCACCTTTGACGTATCCAACCCGGCCCGCGGCGACGTGATCGCCCAGGTGGCCGACACCAGCCGCGCCCAAGTGGCAGGCGCCATCGCCCAGGCCGAAGCCGCGCAAAAGGACTGGGCCAAATGGACCGGCAAGGAGCGCGCCAACGTGCTGCGCAAGTGGTACGACCTGATGATGGAGAACCAGGAAGACCTGGCGGTGATCCTGACCGCCGAAATGGGCAAGCCGCTGGCGGAATCCCGCGGCGAGATCGCCTATGGCGCCTCCTTCATCGAGTTCTTTGCGGAGGAGGCCAAACGGATTTACGGCGAGACCATCCCCGGCCATCAGCGCGACAAGCGCATCACCGTGCTGAAGCAGCCGATCGGTGTTGCCGCTTCGATCACGCCGTGGAACTTCCCCAACGCGATGATCACCCGCAAGGCAGGCCCTGCACTGGCCGCAGGCTGTTCGTTCATCGCCCGCCCCGCGGCCGAAACCCCGCTGTCGGCCATCGTGCTGGCGGTGCTGGCAGACCGGGCCGGCATCCCGGCGGGCGTGTTCAACGTGGTGCCGTCCTCGCGCGCTTCCGACATCGGCAAGGAGTTCTGCGAGAACGACGCGGTGCGCAAGCTGACCTTCACCGGCTCCACCGAGGTGGGCCGCATCCTGCTGCGCCAAGCGGCAGACACGGTGATGAAATGCTCGATGGAGCTGGGCGGCAACGCACCGTTCATCGTCTTTGACGACGCCGATCTGGATGCCGCCGTCGAAGGCGCCATCATGTGCAAGTTCCGCAACAACGGCCAGACCTGCGTCTGCGCCAACCGGATCTATGTGCAGGCCGACGTTTACGATGCCTTTGCGGAAAAGCTGAAAGCCGCGGTCGAGAAGATGAACGTCGGCGACGGCCTCAAGGAAGACATCCACTTCGGCCCGCTGATTAACATGGAAGCGGTGGATAAAATTCAGGAGCATATTGCCGACGCCACTTCCAAGGGCGGCGAGGTGATCTTGGGCGGCAACCCGTCAGAACTGGGCGGCAGTTTCTTCCAGCCGACCATCGTCACCGGCGCGACCCAGGACATGGCCTTTGCTACGGACGAAACCTTCGGCCCGCTGGCGCCGCTGTTCAAGTTCGAGGACGAGGACGAGGTGATCGCGATGGCCAATGACACCATCTTTGGCCTGGCGTCCTATTTCTACGCCAAGGACCTCAGCCGCGTGTACAAGGTGGCCGAGGCGCTGGAATACGGGATTGTCGGTGTGAACACTGGCATCATCTCCACCGAGGTGGCACCGTTCGGCGGCGTCAAGCAGTCGGGCCTGGGCCGCGAAGGCAGCCACCACGGCATCGAGGATTACCTGGAGATGAAATACATCTGCATGTCGGTCTGATCCGGCCTCAGTGCCGCGCCATCGCCGCCGTTACAAGGCTGATGGCGCGGTTCCAGGCGGCCTCGGATTCAAGATCCAGGTCTGCCCCTAGAACATCCCGCAAAGCCGCCATCAGCGCCCGCCTTGCCGCGTCGGTTTCCCTTGCCCCCAAATCAAGATGGGCGTGGGCCTGAAGCAGCTGCCCGCTGAGTGCTGCAAGCGCCTGCGGATCATCCAGCTTGCGCACGCAGGCTGCAATCATGCCCATCAGCATCGCCTTCTGCTTCACGAAATTTCCGCGGAACATCGCACGGGCTTCCGGCAGCCGCGTGAACAGATGCACGTAAAACCGTTCCGCCAGATCGGCCTTGCGGGCAAAGATGGCCGCCAGGCCTTTCTGCACATGCTGAATATCCTGAGGTTGCATAAAACCGCCTTTGCACTGCACTCATCCACGGCACCGGACACGCCGGCGCAGGGGTACATCCCCGGCAACCCTGCGCCCGAAATCCTAAGATTTCATTGCCCGGCGGACGGATCCGGGCAGCTGTTTCCGCGCAGGCACAGCCGCAAACGGAAAAAGCCCCCCGGCAGTGCCGGAGGGCGGGTACGCGCGAACCGGGATCCGCAGGATCAGTTGACCGCTTTGGCCTCGATCTCCGGGCGGTTCGGGCGGGAGGAGGAGATTTCGATCCGGCGCGGTTTCAGCGCCTCCGGCACCTCGCGGTGCAGATCGATATGCAGCATGCCGTTTTCATGGCTGGCACCGGTCACATGGACGTGGTCGGCCAGGGTGAAACGGCGTTCAAAGGCGCGGGTGGCAATGCCGCGGTGCAGGAAGGTGCGGCCTTCGCCGTCCTCTGCCTTCTTGGCGGACACAACCAGCGCGTTTTCCTTCACCTCGACGTTGAGGTCGTCGTCGGAGAAGCCGGCAACAGCAATCGAGATGCGGTAGCTGTCGGCATCGGTTTTCTCGATGTTGTAGGGCGGGTAGCTGGACTGAGCGGCATCGGCGCTCAGGGCGCGGTCCATCAGGCTGGCGATCTGGTCAAAGCCGATGGTGGCACGGTGCAGCGGTGCAAAGTCAAAAGTACGCATTTTCCATCCTCATTCATGAGCGATTTCAGAGTGCCTTCCCCGCAGGGACAGGCTGGTTTTGCCCCGGGCCCCAATCAGCGGCTGCCCGGACAATCCTGAGATAGTAAGGGAAAATGCGGCTTCAAGAGGGGTTTTAGTCACCGACGCTGACAAATTTCGCACCGCCCGCGGAACCGCCGCCGCCAACCCGGATCCGCTTGATCCGCCGGTCCGGTGCCGCCACCGGATTGCGGCGCAGCTGCGCTTTCAGCTCCGCCACCCGCTCAGGCAGCTTCATGCCGAATGCCACCTGCTTGCCCCGGTAATTGCCACCGCCGGACACCAGCGCCAGGATGCGCCCGCGCCCGCCGACCTGGGAAAACACCGGCGCCCCGGAAGACCCGAAGGTAACGTTGCAGTCGATCATCAGCACGTCGTCATGCTCTCCCATCAGGTTGCATTGACGCTGCCGCGACAGCGCCTCGGCGCGGCCCATGCCATATGAGGTAACAGAGATATCACTGCCGTAATCCCGGCCTGAGTGCAGCGCAAAGGCATCCGCCTGGCCGCTGAGGATCGGCTCCGACAGCCGGATCAGCGCCACGTCGTGGCGTATGTTGTCGATCCCCAGCCGCCGCTGCGGGCTGTAGCCGGGATGCGCCGCGATCTGCAGCGCCTGGCGTTCGGCAATCGCGACCCCGTCGCGCAGCCCGGCGCGGAACTTGATCTGCTCCGCCGGGCGCACCGCCCCGGCCTCATCATAAACGCAATGCGCCGCGGTCAGCACCAGATCCGGCGCAATCAGCGAGCCGGTGCAGAACCCCTGCCCGTTCAGCTCCAGCCGCCCCACCGCCTCCCAGCCCAGGAGGTCATCCCGGTCGGTCAGGCGGCGCAATCCGGTGCCCTGAGCCATTGCGCCGGCGGCATAGGCCAGGGTGGCCGCTCCCAGTATCAGCGCACGCCAGATCATTGTTTCAAAAACTTGGCACCGGAGGAGCTGCGCCCCTCGCCCACCTTCACCCGGCCGACACCGGGCGGCAGCCGCCCGCCGGTGGCGACCCCGGTCAGCTGTGCCTGCAGCAGGGTCAGTTCCTCTGCCAGCGCGGATCCCAGCGAAACCCGCTCGCCGCTGACCTCAGCCTTGGCGGAGATCACCGAGACAATGCGCGGGGTCCCCTCCTCGAAGGAAAACACGGGCGCCCCGGACGAGCCGAAATCCACGTCGCAGGACATCACCAGCACGCCCCGCTGCCGCGCCATGACCGCGCAGACTTCCTGCAGCGAAGGCGCCTCGGAGCGGTCATGGGCATAGGAAACAACCCCGATCTTAGCGCCCTTGCGGGGGCGCTCGTCGGTCTCAAAGGGGGTTACTGTGGTATTGCGGATGGGGCGCTGCAATTGCAGCAGGGCAATATCATTGCGCACCCGGTCGGTCGACAGCTCGCCGTCATAGACATAGGACGGATGCTGCACCGCCCGGCGCACACTGCGGTAGGCCGAGGCGCGCCCGTTACGCCAGCCGGCCAGGAATTCAATTGTGGTGGGGTCGATCGGCGCCTTGGTACGGCTGTCATAGAGGCAATGGGCAGCGGTCAGAACCAGGTCAGGGGCAATAAGCGCGCCGGTGCAGAAACCCTCGCCGTTCACGTCGAGCCGCCCCACGGCCTCCCATTTGCGTCCCGCATCCAGGGTATCCATCCGCTGCAAACGGCTGTCCTGCGCCATCGCCGCGGCCGGCAGGAGCGCTGCCAGAGCCATCAGTACCCACTGCCTCACATGCGTCTCCTCTTATCCACCGGCTGGGAGATTAACTGTCTGTTCAGGCAAAATTACGGCAAGCCCGCAAAATGTGCAGCCGATTCTTTCCGGATGGGTGTCAGCGCAGGATGGGAACCTCCGGCGGGCGATTCCCCGGCGCCGTCAGCGCAGGCGGCTGCGGGCCGCCGGTGGCCCAATCCAGCAGTTCCACCGTGTGCACAACCGGCAGCTCAGTGCCGGAGCCGATCTGCATCATGCAGCCGATATTGCCCGCCGCAATCAGGTCGGGCTGTCTGGCCTCCAGCGTCTTCACCTTGCGCGCTTTCAGCTCGGCAGAGATTTCCGGCTGCATCAGGTTATAGGTGCCGGCCGACCCGCAGCACAAATGGCTGTCGGCGGGCTCAACCACCTTGAAGCCGGCCCGTTTCAGCAATGTCTTCGGGTGGGTCTTGATCTGCTGCCCGTGCTGCAAGGAGCAGGCGGCGTGATAGGCCACCGTCAGCCCCTTGTCCGCGCCCTCCGGCAGATCCAGCTGCATCAGCAGCTCAGAGACGTCCATGGCGATCTCTGACACCCGAGCAGCCTCTGCCGCCAGTGCATCATTGCGGAACATGTATCCGTAGTCCTTGACCGTGGTGCCGCAGCCGGAGGTGTTGATGACGATTGCGTCCAGCCCCTGCCCGTCGATTTCCGCCGCCCAGGCGCGGATGTTCCTAGCCGCGGCTGCGTGGCTTTCCGCCTCGCGCCCCATGTGGTGGGTCAGCGCGCCGCAGCAGCCCGCACCTTCTGCCACCACCACCTCGCAGCCCAGCCGGGTCAGCAGCCGGATTGTGGCGTCGTTGATATCCGTGTTCAGCGCTTTCTGGGCGCAACCGGTCATCAGCGCCACGCGTTTCTTCCGCGGCACGGCAGCGGCAAAGCTCTGCGGGTCGTCATTGCGGCTGACTGGCGGGATGGTCCTTGGCGCCATCTCAAGCATTGCCCGCAGCCGCGCGTCCGGCAGCAGGCCCTTGAACGGTCTTGCCAGCTTCGCCCCGATCAGCGCCAGCCGGAACCGGGCTGGATAGGGCAGTATCCGCGCCAACAGCCAGCGCAGGGCCTTATCGCTCCAGGGACGGTCGTAGTGCTTCTCGATATAGGCGCGGGCATGGTCCACCAGATGCATGTAGTGCACACCCGACGGGCAGGTGGTCATGCAGGCCAGGCAGGACAGGCAGCGGTCGATATGCTTGACCGTCTTTTCGTCCGGCACCCGCTCGTTTTCCAGCATGTCCTTGATCAGGTAAATCCGCCCGCGGGGGCTGTCGAGCTCATCCCCCAGCACTTGGTAGGTCGGGCATGTGGCGGTGCAGAATCCGCAATGGACACAAGAGCGCAGGATCTCGTTGGCGCGTTTGGTGCCGGGGTCCTGCAGCTGCTTTTCGGTGAATGTAGTCTGCATGTGTTACCCCATCAGTCCCGGATTGAGGATGCCACGCGGGTCGAACTGCCGCCGCAGCCCTTCGGAAAGTGCGGCTAAGGGCGCGGGCTGCGGCTGGAACACGCCAAGCTGCGCCCGGACCTCCTGAGCGGCGCGCACCAGAGTGGCATGGCCCGGCACATTGATCCGGCTTCGCAGCTCCGTCCCTGCGGGGACAAGCGCCCAGATCAGCCCGCCGCCCCAGTCGAACTGCAGCGCCTTTGCCTCCAGGTGCGGCACCAGCTCCACCGCATCCGTGGGCTTCACCGAAATCCGCCAGACATCGCCTTCCCGTTCGTGAAAAGCAGCCACGTCGCGGATGCCCCGCCACAAGTTCTCTGCATCCTCCTGCACCTCGGCCATGGCAAAGGGCGACAGCAGCTCAACCAGCTCCGCGCTGCGGTAAGCGGCAGACTCACGGAACCCCTCCACCCGGATATGCGCCTGATAAGTCTCTGCATCATAGGCCGCACCGGTCACGTCAAAAGGGGAGCCCAGCGCCGCCGACATTGCCCGCACCGCGCCGGGCAGGTCAACGCCGGTCAGGGTCACGGTCGCGGCAGCCTCGGCCCGCGGCAGCACCTTCAGCGACACTTCCGTCAGCACCCCCAGGGTGCCGTGGGCGCCGCACATCAGCTTGACCAGGTCATAGCCGGTCACATTCTTCATCACCCGGCCGCCGTTCTTCACCACCTGGCCGCTGCCATCCGCGAACCGCACTCCCAGCAGGTGATCCCGCGCCGCGCCCGCCTGGATGCGGCGGGGGCCAGAGATGTTTGCCGCAATGACACCGCCGATGGTTGGCTCGCCGTCCGTGCCCAGCAGCCCGCGGTGATCCATCGGTTCAAACGCCAGCCGCTGGTTCTCCGCCGCCAGCAGCGTCTCCACCTCCGCCACTGGCGTTCCCGCCTTGACCACCAGCGTCAGCGCGCCGGGTTCATAGAGTTCAATACCGGACAAACCCCGGGTGCTCAGGGCCTCGCCCTCCACAGCCAGCCCGCGGGTGCCGCCGCCCTGAATGCACAAGGGGCCGTTTGCACCTGCAATCATCTCGGCCAGCTCTGCCTCGCTCCCTGGTGTCATCATATTCATCTTTCCCGAAAATACTCTGGGGGTTTGCGGGCAAGGCCCCCAAAGATCATTCAGCTGCCAGCGCCACCATCCGGCGGCTCGCGGTCACCGAAAGCGGAAACACCTTGGCCGGATTGAGCAGCCACTTGGGGTCAAACACATCCTTGACCTTCAGCTGCGCCTCCAGATCGGCTTCGCTGTACTGATACAGCATCAGGTCGCGTTTCTCGATCCCCACTCCGTGCTCGCCGGTCAGACAGCCGCCCGCCTCGACACAGAGCTTCAGGATCTCGGCGCCAAAGGCCTCGCAGGTTTCCAGGTCGCCCGGTTTGTTGGCATCGAACAGGATCAAAGGGTGCATGTTGCCGTCGCCTGCGTGGAACACATTGGCCACGTCCAGCCCGAACTCCTGGCTCATTTCGCCGATCCGGCGCAGCACATAAGGCAGAGAGGACACTGGGATCGTCCCGTCCAGACACATGTAATCGTTGATCTGCCCCATGGCGCCAAAAGCCGACTTGCGGCCCAGCCAGATGCGGGCGGCCTCATCGGCATCCCCCGCCTCGCGCAGCTCCACCGGGTTGTGGGAGCGGGCAATCTCCGTGATCAGCCCCAGCTGGTGCTCGATCTCGGCCTCGCTGCCCTCGACCTCGATGATCAGCAGCGCCTCGCACATCGGATAACCCGCCTTGGCAAATGCCTCGCAAGCCTCGATGCAGGGGCGATCCATGAATTCGATGGCCACCGGCAGCACACCCGCCTTGATGATGTCGCTGACACAGGCACCGGCCACTTCGTTGCTGTCAAAACCGATCAGCACCGGGCGTGCGCCCTCGGGCTTGCGCAGGATGCGCAGGGTGGCCTCGGTCACCACCCCCAGCTGCCCCTCACTGCCGCAGATCACACCCAAGAGATCCAGCCCGCCGGCGTCCAGATGCGCGCCGCCGATTTCCACCACGGTGCCATCCATCATCACCATGGTGACACCCAGCAGGTTGTTGGTGGTCACCCCGTATTTCAAACAATGCGCACCGCCGGAATTCATCGCGATATTCCCGGCAATGGCGCAGGCCAGTTGCGAGGATGGATCGGGGGCGTAGAAAAAATCCTCTTCCTCCACCGCGCCGGAGACGCTCAGGTTGGTGCGCCCGGTCTGCACCCGGATGATGCGGTTCTCAAAATCGGTCTCCAGCACCTCGTTCATCCGCGCCACACCCAGTATGACGCAATCCGCCGTCGGCAGCGCGCCGCCCGCCAGCGAGGTGCCGGCGCCGCGCGGCACAACCGGCACGCTTTCCTCGTGGCAGATCCGCAGCACATCGGAGACCTCCTGCGTGCTCCGCGGCAGTACTGCCAGCAAGGGCGGGCATCTGTAGGCAGTGAGCGCATCGCATTCATAGGCGCGGGTTTCCGCCTCGTCCTGGATCACCGCATCCGCGGGAAGCACAGTCAGAAGCCGCTCGGCAAGCCGCGCCTTGCGTGCCAGAATGGCGGGGTTCGGGGATGGCATTTCCATTTGGGCCTCCTCTTTGGTAAGATAATATTACCAATTTTGCATGTCTGGCAAGTGCCGGATCGCCGCGTTAGGGTCAGGCCATGATCTGGACCGCCCGCCTTGCGCAGTTTTCCCTCCTTGACCTTACCGCGCTGACCCTGCTGATCGCAGGCTGGCTGTGGATCGGCTGGCGGATCGAGACCCCGCCCGCCGGGCGGCCCTCTGTCTCTCTGCTGATGGAGGACTTCCGGCGCGACTGGATGAAGCGGATGGTGGAGCGCGACCCGCGGATCTTCGACGCGCAGCTGGCCGGCAACCTGCGCCAGGCCACCGCCTTCTTTGCCTCCGCCGCGATGATTGCCATCGGCGGCGGGCTGGCGCTGATCGGCAATACCGAACAGCTGGCGGGCGTCGCAGAGGACCTGATCCAGGACAGCGCCCCCGCCTTTGTCTGGGAGGTGAAAATCCTGGTGGTGCTGCTGCTTCTGTCCAATGCGTTTCTGAAATTTGTCTGGTCGCACCGGCTGTTCGGCTATTGCGCGGTGCTGATGGCAGCAGTGCCGAATAATCCCGCCCATGAGCTCGCCTATCCCCGCGCCGCGCAGGCGGCCGAAATCAGCATCACCGCCGCGCGCAGTTTCAACCGCGGCATGCGCTCGACCTATTTCGCGCTGGCTGCCGTGGCTTGGCTGGCGGGCGCCCTGCCGCTGGGCGGGGCTGCGCTGGTCACTGTTGCTGTGCTGTACCGGCGCGAATTCGTCTCGCACTCCCGCCGGATCCTGCTGCGCATCCCTCCTGAAAGCAAAGGGGACACGGTTTCGTGACTGCACTGCGGCTTCCCCACAGCTAAGGTGCGGGCATGAAACACTTGCTTCTGACCTGCGCGCTCAGCACCGCGGCCCTGCCCGCCCTTGCAGATGAACCGGTGATCGAGAACGCCACCGCCCGTGCCTCTGGCGGCAGCTGGTCCTTCAGCGTCACCCTGTCCCACCCGGACACCGGATGGGAACATTACGCCGATGGCTGGCGGGTGCTGGACATGGACGGCAACGAGCTGGGCCTGCGGGTGCTGGCGCATCCGCACGAACAGGAACAGCCCTTCACCCGGTCCCTGAGCGGCGTGCAGATGCCGGAGGGAATAACCCGGGTGCAGATCCAGGCCCGCTGCCTAGTGGACGGATGGGGCCAGGACACCTACGTTCTCACCCTGCCCTGATCTTCTTCTGGCGAAAAAATCCCCCGCGGGAGGCATGCGCCATAAGGCGTATTCAGACCCGGTGATAGGGGCTGCCCGCCAGGATGGTCGCGGCGCGGTAGATCTGCTCCGCCAGCATCACCCGCACCAGCATATGCGGCCAGACCATCTTGCCGAAGGAGATCGAGAAATCGGCCTCGGCCCGCAAGGAAGGGTCGATCCCGTCCGCGCCGCCGATGATCAGCGCCAGGTCCTGGCGGCCGCTGTCACGCCATCCGGCCAGCTTGCCGGCGAAATCAGGGGAAGACAGCACCTTGCCGCGCTCATCCAGGGTGCAGATCACCGCGCCCTTGGGCAGCGCCTTGCGCAGGAGCGCAGCCTCTGCCGCCATGCCTGCATTCTTCTTGTCCTCGATTTCCACCACTCGCGCAGGCCCCAGGCCCAGCGCGCGGCCGGTCCGGTCGAACCGGCTGAGGTAATCGTCGATGAGGGATTTTTCCGGGCCAGACCGCAGACGGCCGGCCGCACAGATATGCAGACGCATGAAATTCCTGAAGCAATCCGGCCCGCACCGCGCGCGGGCCTGCATCAAATCAGCCTTGGATCAGCCTTCAACAGCCGGAGCTGCCGCGGTGCCTGCGGGCATCCACATCTTCTCGAGCTGGTAGAACTCGCGCACTTCCGGGCGGAAGATATGGACGATCACATCACCGGAATCGATCAGCACCCAGTCGCCGGCATCCTTGCCTTCGACCTTGCAGGTGATCCGGTACTCCTGCTTGAGCCGGTCGGTCAGCTTTTCCGCCATCGCAGCGACCTGGCGGGTGGAGCGGCCGGAGGCCAGCACCATGTAATCGCCGATCGAAGTCTTGCCGCGCAGGTCGATCTGCACAACATCTTCGGCTTTGTCATCGCTGAGTGAGGAAAGAATCCGCTCCAGCAGCTGTTCGCTGGTGGGCTGGGACTGGGCGGCCATCACGGCTGCCCCATTAACAGCGGCATCCGCCGCTTGAGGTACGGGTGACAGGACATAGTCCTCCTTGCAACGCGCCGCCTAGCCCCGGCGCCGGGCCTGTTAATAATGTAGCAACCGGATGGTGAACTTTCAATGAAACCCCGCCCCGGCAGCGCAAGCCATGTGCTTTATCCGTCATTGCTGCCAGGTGCAACCCTGACCGGCAGCGGGTCGTTCAGCATCCGAACTTCGCGCTGCGGGAACGGGATCGAGATGCCCTCTTCCTGGAACGCATCCCACAGCGCCAGATAGACATTGCCGCGGATATTGGTAAGGCCGCCGGTGGGGTCGTCGATCCAGAACCTGAGCACGTAATCGACGCTGCTGTCGCCGAAACCGGTGATGTGGCACACAGGCTTCTTGCTGCCGTACTGCAGCACCCGTTTGACGCCGGAAGCCGCCTCGATCGCAATCTTGCGGACCTTGTGGGGGTCATCGCCATAGCCGGTGCCAAAGGTCAGGTCCAGCCGGACGTATTTATCCGAATGCGACCAGTTCACCACCTGTGTGGTGATCAGATCCTCGTTCGGGATCAGGTATTCGCGCCCGTCGCGGGTGACCACAGAGACATAGCGGGCGCCCAGCGCGTTGATCCAGCCGAAGGTGTCGCCCAGCGAGATCACGTCGCCCGGCTTGATCGACTTGTCCAGGAGGATGATCAGGCCCGACACCAGGTTCGACACCACCTTCTGCAAGCCGAAGCCCAGGCCGACGCCGATGGCGCCGGACAGCACTGCCAGGCCGGTCAGGTCGATGCCGATGGCCCTCAGCCCGATGAAGAAGGCGCCGCCGAACAACAGGATCTGCGCCAGCTTGGCCGCCAGCACTTGCATCGAGGGCGAAATGTCGGAATTGGCGCGGATCCGGTTTGCCGTCACCTGGGATATCACCCGCGCCAGGGTCAGCATCACGCCCAGGATCACAACTGCCTGAACCACCAGATAGAGCGAGATCCTGAGATCGCCGAAATCGATGGCGACACCGTCCAGCAGGTGTATCGCGTCTTCGGTGATGCCGAGGATGCGCAGGGTGATCCAGGTCCAGGCGCCGTATTTCACCAGGTTGCGCAGCAGCGGATTGCCCACCAGCCGGGTGGCCAGCGCCACAATCAGCCAGGCCAGCGACAGGTTGGCGAACACCGTCAGCAGCCGCGACCGGCTGGGCCAGGTGGCTTCCTGCATGATTAGAACAACCATCCAGATCAGCAATACAAACAGGATGCCGCGGATCCGCTTGTGCAGCACCAGCCCCGCCCGCATCCGCCAGCGCGGCCAGCCTTCCCGCGTCCGCAACCAGTCATGGAAGGCGCTCTTTAGCGGCCGGGCGATCAGGGTTGCCAGCACAAAGACCGCCAGCGCGATCCCCGCCTGATATGCGTTCCACGGCCTGAGCAGCAGCTCGATGCCCTCAGCCGCCAGTTCCCACAGCTGCTGGCCAAACTCCAGCGCCTCGGCGGTGCTTTCCGCAATCGCGTCCCTGGGTGGTGTCTGCTCTTCCGGCTCCATCGCGCGCCCCTTTTTTCAGGCCAGTGTGCCGCCCTGCCCGGTTTCGATCAAGCCGGAGCGAACATATCGCCAGCACCCGGGCAGTTTGCTAGGCTGCCGGAAAACCGGAGGGGCAAATGGCAGACACCGTCACGCAACCGCTGTGGATGCGCATCCTGATGTATCTGATACCGGGGATCTTCGTCCTGTTCGGCGCACTGGCGTTCCTCGACAGCTGGCGCTTCGTGCGCAATGCGCAACCCGCAGAGGCAGAGATCCTGTCGGTGCGCTATGTCTACAAGAGCCGCACCGACACCACGACCAAGCGCACGGTGGAAAACGGCGACTACTACCCGACTGTCCGGTATCAGGATGCTGCCGGCGACTGGTGGCAGGCCGAAACGCATCTGCCGGTGTTCTTCGAACCCAAGGCCGGGCAGACGTTCGAAATCCTCTACCATGAGGAAAACCGCGGCTGGGTGCAGGAGCGGCACGGGTTCTTCACCACCTGGATGGTGCCGCTGATCATGTTCGGCCTTGGCATTGCCGGCGCCCTGGGCATCCGGCTTGTGCTGCAGTCGATGTCGCGCGCGGATGCCAAGCGGCTGGCGGCCGAACGCGGCTCTGGCTGACCGGCTCCCCATTCAACGCGGACCAAGTCCATGCCGCCGCCGCGCATCGCCGGCGCTTGCCTGCGAACGAATCTTGATTGCCGGCCCGCCGGGATGTATCTGACAGCCATGACCCTCGTATTGGCGCAAAAGATCGAACTGCAAGACCGCGCACGGCTGCGCGAACGGTTCTTTGGCGCCGCCCGCACGGTCCTGGCGCGCCTATAAGGCGGTTGCCCAGCCCAAAGCCAGCATACCCAATACATCACGGGAGAGGACCCATGTCCCCCAAGACACTCTATGACAAGATCTGGGATGCGCATGTTGCGCATGAAGCAGAGGACGGCACCAGCCTGCTCTATATCGACCGCCACCTGGTCCACGAAGTGACCAGCCCGCAGGCGTTCGAAGGCCTGCGCATGGCCGGCCGCAAGGTGCACGCGCCCGAAAAAACCATCGCGGTGCCGGACCACAACGTGCCCACCACGCTCGACCGCGCCAAAGGCATCGAGAACGAGGAAAGCCGCATCCAGGTCGAGGCGCTCGACAAGAACGCCAAGGAATTCGGCGTGCATTACTACCCGGTGGATGACGTCCGCCAGGGCATCGTGCACATCGTCGGCCCGGAACAGGGCTGGACCCTGCCCGGCATGACCGTGGTCTGCGGCGACAGCCACACCGCCACCCACGGCGCCTTTGGCGCGCTGGCGCATGGCATCGGCACTTCTGAGGTGGAGCACGTGCTGGCCACCCAGACGCTGATCCAGAAGAAGTCCAAGAACATGAAGGTGGAGATCACCGGCAAGCTGAAGCCGGGCGTGACCGCCAAGGACATCACCCTCGCCGTGATCGGTGAGACCGGCACCGCCGGCGGCACCGGCTATGTCATCGAATACTGCGGCGAAGCGATCCGCGATCTGTCGATGGAAGGCCGCATGACCGTCTGCAACATGGCGATCGAAGGCGGCGCCCGCGCAGGCCTGATCGCGCCGGACGAGACCACCTTTGAATACGTCAAAGGCCGCCCGCACGCGCCCAAGGGCGCCCAGTGGGAAGCCGCGCTGAACTGGTGGAAGACGCTCTACACCGACGAGGGCGCCCATTTCGACAAGGTCGTCACCCTGAAGGGCGAAGACATCCAGCCGGTCGTGACCTGGGGCACCAGCCCCGAGGACGTGCTGCCGATCACCGGCGTGGTGCCGCACCCGGAGGACTTCACCGGCGGCAAGGTCGAGGCGGCGCGCCGCTCGATCGAGTACATGGGCCTGACTCCCGGCCAGAAGCTGACCGATATCGAGATTGACACAGTGTTCATCGGCTCCTGCACCAACGGCCGCATCGAGGACCTGCGCGCCGTGGCCGAGGTCGTGAAAGGCAAGAAGATCAAGGACGGCATGCGCGCCATGATCGTTCCGGGCTCCGGCCTGGTCCGCGCCCAGGCCGAGGAAGAAGGCCTGGCCGAGATCTTTGAGGCCGCCGGTTTCGAGTGGCGCCTTGCGGGCTGCTCCATGTGCCTGGCGATGAACCCCGACCAGCTGGCACCGGAAGAGCGCTGCGCCGCAACCTCGAACCGCAATTTCGAGGGCCGCCAGGGCTACAAGGGCCGCACCCACCTGGTGTCGCCCGCCATGGCAGCCGCCGCGGCGCTGACCGGCCGGCTGACGGATGTGCGTGAGCTGATCTGAGCCTGAGGGGCCACCGATGCCGTCCAGCCCTTCCCTTCCAGCGGTCGCAAGCCTGTGGATCGGCGACAGCCTGAACTGGCTGCACGAATTGTCTTTGGCAAGTTTCGTGCAGCGCGGCCACGAGGTTGTGCTGTTCCACACCGGGCCTGCGGCACCGCCGGTCCCGGCAGGTGTCCGCACCTGCCCGGCGGCGGAAATCTGGGCTCCTGCCGCGGCAGGGCACGGGGAGGCGCCGGCCTCGATGCTGTCGGATCTGTTCCGTCTCTATCTGCTGAAACAGACGGACATGATCTGGATCGACACCGATATGCTCTGCTGCCGGCCGCTGCCGGACGCGGACTATCACGTCGGCTATGAGCCGACACGGTCGATCAACGGCGCAGTGCTGCGGCTGCCGAAAAGCTCCGCAACGCTGAACCACCTGCTGGACTGGTTCGAGGACCCCGAGTTCGTGCCGCCCTGGCTCAGCCGCAGAATCCGCAAGGAAGTGGAAGCCGCACCGCCCGGCAAGCGGCTGCTGACAGCGTTTGAGCTGCAGCGCCCGTCGCTTGGCCCCCGGGCGCTGGACTACACGCTGAACCTGACCGGAGAGATCGAACATGTCCGTGAACCGGACGTGTTCTACCCGATCCGCGGCGTTCTGACCGACGTGCTGTTCAGCGGCAGCTGCCAGCAAGACGGCTGGCTGACGGAAAACACGCTGGCCGTTCATCTCTATGCATCCATGGTGCGCCGCTACCACAAGGCGCACCGGCCCGAAAAACACAGCTTCATCGCACGCCACGCGCAGGAGATCGGCTTTGATCTCAGCGGCTTGAAGCACCAGAAACAAGGAAACTAGTAATGGAAAAGTTCCAGAAACTGCAGGGTATCGCAGCCCCGATGCCGCTGGTGAACATCGACACCGACATGATCATCCCCAAGGTGTTCCTGAAATCCATCCAGCGCACCGGCTTCGGCAAGAACCTGTTCGACGAGATGCGCTATAACCGCGACGGCACCGAGATCGAGGATTTCGTGCTGAACAAGCCGCAGTACCGCAACGCCGAGATCCTGGTGGCGGGCGACAACTTCGGCTGCGGCTCCTCGCGCGAGCACGCGCCCTGGGCAATTGCCGACTTCGGCATCAAGTGCATCATCTCCACTTCTTTCGCCGACATCTTCTTCAACAACAGCTTCAAGAACGGCATCCTGCCGATCGTGCTGCCGCAGGAGCAGGTCGATGTGCTGATGGCCGACGCGGAGAAGGGCGAAAATGCCCGCATGACCGTGGACCTGGAAGCGCAGGAAATCACCACCTCCGACGGCGAAGTGATCAAGTTCGAAGTGGACGCGTTCAAGAAGCACTGCCTGCTGAACGGCCTCGATGACATCGGCCTGACGATGGAGAAAGCCGACTCGATCAAGTCCTTCGAGGACAAGGCTGCGCAAGAACGCCCTTGGGTCTGATCCCGGCCTGACCGCTGAAACACCCGGAAGCCGCCCTGCCCTGGGGCGGTTTTCTTTTTGGCCTGCCAGATTCGCGCCGCATTTCCGCCGCAATTGTATCGCCCCGGCTACCTTGTGCGCTCGGCGCACCGGCACACAGCATCTGGTAGCAAGTCGGCCAACACCCTCAAATTCAACCAAAACGATGATGCAATCCGGCACCAGTCCGGCGGCGAAAGTGGCCCCGCACCTGCCGCGGCCCCTTGAGCGGAAAGCTGCCTGCCGGCCACAATGGGGCAAAAATGAGGCAGAGCACCCCGGACCATTCTCCCCGGGGGGCTTCAAGTCCGGCCCCAGAGGCAAACAATGCCCGCGCCGGTTTGAAGGGAAACAAAGACGTGTTTGCACGCATCACAGGCGCGGCGTTCCGCGGCATACTGGTGGCCATGCTGTTTGCGATGCCGACGCTGATTCTGCCGGCGTCCGCCACCGAGTCGCCGGAAATCATCCTGTTCATCGCGCTCCTGGGCTCTGCTCTGGCCTTCACCGAGTATTACTCGCATTTCCCCAGCTTCGTGGAATTCCGCAACGCGCCGCCGATCAACCGGATGCGCTTTGCCGCGGCCGCCGCCACCGTCGGCGCGCTGAGCCTGCTGGCGGCACATCCGCTGGCGCCGACCGGGCTGACCGCACTGGTGCAGCGCCTGGGCGGCTGGCTGGGCGGCCAGCTCGACTTTGCCTATTCGCCGGTGAAGCTGACGGTGCTGATGATGCCGACGCAGGTGCCAGAGGCGGTGGTTCTGATGGTGCGCGATGCCGCGGGGCTCGCCTGCGCGGTTGCCGGGACCGCCATCTTTTTCTTTGGCCTTGTGATCCGGGTGGGCCATTGGCCGGTGGGCAGCGGCGCCTTCAACGTCTGGGTCAATCTGCCCTTGTTCGACCCCACAACCGGCGGCGACGTGGTGCAGCGGCTGCAACGCGACGGGCGCGTCAACATCACCGCCGGGGTGCTTTTGCCCTTTGCCCTGCCTGCCACCGTCCAGCTGGCCTCCGGCCTGGTGGATCCCGGCCTGCTGGCGGCTCCGCACATGCTGATCTGGGTAATCAGCGCCTGGGCGCTGGTGCCGGCTTCGATGATCATGCGCGGCATGGCGATGCTGCGCATCGCCGGGCTGATCGCGCAGAAGCGGCGCGCCGCCTGCATTGATGCCGACGAGGCAATGCAGACCGCATGAAGCGGCTGGCGGCGGGGCTCCTCCTCATCCTTGCTGCCGGGGCGGGCTGGGCAGAAAGCCTCCGCATCGCAACCTTCAACACAGAGCTGTCGCGCGCCGGGCCGGGCCAGATGCTGCGGGACCTGACCCGCGGCGGGGACACGCAAGTTGCTGCCGCGGTGGACGTTATCGCCGCTGCACAGGCTGACGTGCTGGCGCTCCAGGGGATCGACTGGGACCTTGAGGGCCGTGCGCTGGCGGCGCTGGCCGCACGGCTGGCAGAACGCGGGCTGGACTATCCCTATCACGTTGCACTGCAGCCCAACTCCGGCCGGCCGCCGCCAACTCCGCTGGATCTGGACGGGGACGGCAAGGCCGGCGGGCCGCGCGACAACCAGGGTTATGGCCGGTTCCGCGGCCAAGGCGGCATCGCGCTGCTGTCGCGGCTGCCGGTTGACCGCGAGGGCATCCGGGACTTTTCTGCACTCTTGTGGCAGGACTTGCCCGGCGCCCTGCTGCCGCAGCGCAATGATGGAAGCCCTTTCCCTTCTGCGGAAGCGCAGAGTGTGCAACGCCTGTCTGCAACAGCACACTGGCTGGTGCCGCTGATGCTGCCGGATGGCAGCCGCCTGAGCGTAATGACCTTCCATGCAACTCCGCCGCTGTTCGACGGGCCGGAAGACCGCAACGGCAGGCGCAACCACGATGAAATCCGCCTGTGGCAGCTGCTGCTGGACGGCCGGCTGGGGCCAGTGCCCGGTGGGCCCTTTGTCATCACAGGCGACGCCAATCTCGACCCGGACTGCGGTGAGGGACGCACGGAAGCAATCCGCAGCCTGCTGTCGGATCCGCGCCTGCAGGACCCCCGCCCGGAGAGCGCCGAGGGCGGCACCGCCACCGTGGACTGGCAAAGCGCAGGGCGGATGCGGGTGGACTATGTGCTGCCGTCTGCCGGTCTGACCGTGACCGCCAGCGGTGTGGTGTGGCCAGACGGTCCGGATGCCCCCGCAGCAGCCGCCAGCCGCCACCGGCTGGTCTGGGTCGATTTACTGCTGGACTGATCCGCCCGCCACAACTTCGTTGCGCGGGCAAATCCCCATCTTTCCCCTTTATTTCCAAGGGCCGTTATTGACCCTGCCCCGCGGTCCCGCTACGCCCTTGCCAGCTGTTTTTTTGGAGGATCCCCATGCCCAACCCATCGATTCTGATTCTGCCCGGCGACGGGATCGGCCCCGAAGTCATGGCCGAGGTGCGCAAGATCATCACCTGGTTCGGCGACAAGCGCGGCCTGCAGTTCGATGTGAGCGAGGATCTGGTCGGCGGCGCAGCCTATGACAAGCACGGCAAGCCGCTGGCGGATGAGACCATGGCTAAGGCCCAGGAAGTCGACGCCGTTCTTCTGGGCGCCGTTGGCGGCCCGGCCTATGACAACCTGGATTTCTCCGTGAAGCCCGAGCGCGGCCTCCTGCGCCTGCGCAAGGAGATGGACCTCTACTCCAACCTGCGCCCGGCGCAGTGCTTTGACGCGCTGGCGGATTTCTCCTCGCTGAAGAAGGACATCGTCGCGGGCCTCGACATCATGATCGTGCGCGAGCTGACCTCCGGCGTCTACTTCGGCGAGCCGCGCGGCATTTTCGAGGAAGGCAACGAGCGCGTCGGCATCAACACCCAGCGCTATACCGAGAGCGAGATCGAGCGCGCCGCCCGCTCCGCCTTCGAGCTGGCAATGCGCCGCAACAAGAAGGTCTGCTCGATGGAGAAGGCCAACGTGATGGAATCCGGCATCCTGTGGCGCGAAGTGGTGACCCGCGTGGCAGCAGATTACCCGGAAGTTGAGCTGAGCCACATGTACGCCGACAACGGTGCCATGCAGCTGGTGCGCGCGCCCAAGCAGTTCGACGTCATCCTGACCGACAACCTGTTCGGCGACATCCTGTCCGACTGCGCGGCAATGCTGACCGGCTCGCTTGGCATGCTGCCCTCCGCCTCGCTCGGCGCGCCGATGGACAACGGCCGCCCCAAGGCGCTCTATGAACCCGTGCACGGCTCCGCCCCCGACATCGCGGGACAGGGCAAGGCCAACCCGATCGCCTGCATCCTGAGCTTTGCGATGGCGCTGCGCTACAGCTTCGACCAGGGCGCCGAGGCCGACCGCCTGGAAGCCGCGGTCGAGAAGGTGCTGGCCGACGGCGTGCGCACTGCGGACCTGCTGGCGAGCGAAGGCGTGGAGCCTGTCTCCACCAGCCAGATGGGCGACGCGGTGGTTGCCGCCCTGGACGCAAGCCTTTGATTTCAGGCCGCAAATCTGGGTAATCGCAAAGCCCCGCCCGGTCTCCGGCGCGGGGCTTTTTCATGGCGCCCGGATACCGGCTTGCACAGCAAAAAAGAATTCTCAAAAACCGCATCTTTCTGTGGAATCGCCCTTGTCAAACCCCGCGCCCTGGGCTATTTCGCCCTCCACGGTCGGAGTGTAGCTCAGCCTGGTAGAGCACTGTCTTCGGGAGGCAGGGGTCGGAGGTTCGAATCCTCTCACTCCGACCAATAAAACAAGGCGCCTTCGGGCGCCTTTTTTGTTGGCCGGGGCACTTGTTCGCAAGGGACAATCAGGTTCAGGCCGGGTTCCGGCCCAAGCAGTCAGCCTGCTGCCATACCGCTGTCCGGTTCCGGCAGTTGCAAACGGATCCCCAGATTGAACCCCTCCGGCGGATTGTCCAGAATGGACATACCGCCGCCCATAAGCTCCGCCAGTTCGTCGCAGATCGACAGGCCCAGGCCGGAACCGCCCTTGTGCTGGGAAACGGCGTTTTCGAGCTGAGTGAACCGTTCGAAAGCCTTGCCGCTGTCCTCTTCTGCTATGCCGGGACCAGTGTCGAGAACAGTGATGCTGATCGGACAGGCCGCCGCTTTGTCATGCTCCAGTGCTATGGAGACGCTCCCCTTGGGAGTGAATTTCACCGCATTGTCGATCAGGTTGTTCACGATCTGGGTGACCTTCGGGAGATCAAGAACCAGCTGTTCCGGCACATTAGCTGCCGTAGACACCCAGGTTCGCAGCGGCTTGCCGTAACGGCTGGCGCTGGCCTCAAGCGCGTCCTGCCATTGTACGGCCAGGCCTGCGGTTTCCACAGGTTTGGGGCTGAACTCCACCGCATCGGAATCAATCCGTGCGGCTTCCAGCACGTTGACCAGCTGGGTCATCAGCATTTCGGCGGCCCGGTGCCCGACATCCGCCCGCTCCCGGGTTTTCTCTGAGGCGGTTTCATCGCTTTTGATCAGATGCAGCAAGCCAAGGATCACATTCAAAGGCGTGCGGATTTCGTGGCTCATCGTTGCCAGGAAGGCGGTGCGGGCCTCTACGGCAGAGTTGGCCCGCGTCACCTCCGCAGCCAGTCCGGTAATTGCTGCGGCCAGTTCCGCCTCGCGGGTCTTCAGCTCCGTCAGATCGTTATGCGCCCCCAGCATCCGCACCGGTTTGCCCGTCTCATCCCGGATCGCCAAGCCGCGGCAGCGCACCGTGACCATATGGCCATCGGCATGGCGGTAGCGGACGATCTGGTCATAGGGGTGTTCCGGGTCCTCCAGGTGCTTGTGGAAATTCTCAAGCGCCAGCGCCAGATCGTCGGGGTGAATCAGATCCTGCCACTCGGAAGCAAAGTGCTGCTTTGTCTCCGGGTCCAGCCCGAACAGGCGCCAGAATTCCGGGCTCATCCATTCGTGTTCCGGCTTTTCCAGGTCCCAGTACCACAGGCCGTCCAGCGAGCCGATCTGCAGAAAGTCGAAGATGGCGTCATCATGCTTGACCAGATCATACAACTCGCGTTTGAGATAATGCATTTCCGCCTGCCCTTCCGGCCATGAAGCACTGCAGCGCCAATATGCGCCCTCCCCTAAGCATTGGCAGATTTATGGAAAGCGCGCCAGTTCAATCAGCGGGCGACTACCAGGCAGGATGCCCGCTTCAGGCCGCTTTCATCGCCGAGCGCTTAAGCTGCTTCCACAGCACATCCAGCGTCTGCTTGGTGCTGCGCGGGTCGCGGTACAGGCGGATTTCGAGGTCGGTGCCCAGCCGCTCGTCCACAATTGCGAACCGGCCGGAGGCGATTTCCTGGCGGCACAGGCTTAGCGGCAGCCAGCCCATGCCAAAACCCTCCTGGATCATTGCCTTGACGCTGTTGGCCAGCGCGTTCTGATTGACGACAAACACCTTTTGCCCGGGCAAGAGCTGGGTCAGGGCAAACTCCTGCACCGAGCGCAGCGCCGACACCGCGCCATAAGACAAGAGCGGCACCGCCTCCTTGCCGCCCGTCCTAAAGCCGAACTCAGCCGTGCCGTCCGGGGTGGTGCGAGACACCGGCACATACCGGTCGGTGGACAGCGTCAGATACTCGAAATTGGCGACCTCCAAAGGCCCCAGAAAGTCCATCGACGGGTGCCAGTAGGTCAGGATCACGTCGCAATAGCCCTGCTGCAGCGCGCTGACGAACTGGTCGGCGGCCCAAGAGGTGGAGTTGAGATCGGTATCCACCCCGCCTTCGCTGGCCAAGGGCGCAATCAGGGCCTTGTAATGGGTCATGTAGAGCGACTGCGAGGCGGCGAAGCGGATCACGTTCTCGCCTGCCGCATCGATGGTCTGGCAGCGCTCGATGGTTTCCTCGTAGGTGCGCAGCATGATACGCGACTGCGACAGGAACACCTCGCCCGCCGGGGTCAGTGTCAGCGGCAGCGTCTCGCGGTTGATCAGCCGCACGCCGATCTCATTCTCCAGCGCCCGGATCCGGCGCGAAAAGGCCGGCTGGCTGACATTGCGCTCTTCGGCCGCGCGCGAGAAATTCTTGCACGCGACCAAAGCCTCGAAATCCTTGAGCCAGATGATATCCAACTGGGCGTCCCGTCCTAGCCGGCGGCCACCGCATCCAGCCTGTCTTCTTCGACGGCGTGGCACGCAACGGTGCTTCCGTCTGGCTGGTGAATGGCCTTGGGCTTTTCACTCTTGCATCGTGCGTCCGCAAAGGCGCAGCGGCTTTGGAACGGGCAGCCTGTGGGCAGATTGATCGGCGTCGGAATCTCGCCCTTGAGGCGGATATGGTTCGGCCGGTCGTCCTTCAGCTGCGGCACCGCGGACAGCAAGGCCCGAGTATAGGGGTGTTTGGGGCTGGAGAACAATGTCCGGGTGTCCGCAACCTCGCAGACCGACCCAAGGTAAAGAACCGCAACCCGGGTGCCGAAGTGCTCCACCACGCTCAGATCGTGGGTGATGAACAGATAGGTGAGGCCGCGGCTTTCCTTGGCTTCCAGCATCAGGTTCAGCACCTGCGCCTGAATCGACACGTCCAGCGCGCTGATCGGCTCGTCGGCGATGATGAATTCCGGGTCCACCGTCAGGGCGCGGGCAATGGCGATCCGCTGTCGCTGGCCGCCGGAAAACTCGTGCGGATAGCGTTTGGCCCAGCTGGGGTCGACACCCACCGACAGCATCACCTCGGTCACCTTGTCGCGCACTTCTGCTGCCGACGCACTCGGGTAATGGTGGCGCACCGGCTCCTCCAGCGCCTGCCGGATGGTCATGCGCGGGTTGAGCGAGGCATAGGGGTTCTGGAAGATCATCTGGATCTTCTTGCGCAGGGGCTGCATGTCGCCGCGCGACAGGTTGTCGATGCGCTGGCCGCCATAGTGGATTTCGCCCGCGGTCGGGGTCAGCAGGCCCGCCACCAGGCGGGCGACAGTGGATTTGCCGCAGCCCGATTCACCCACCACGCACAGCGCCTCGCCGCGGTTGGCCTCCAGCGAGATGTTGTTCACCGCATGGACAGACCGGCTTTCGCGCACGAATTTGCCCTGCTTGAACTTGAGCGTTTCCAGGAAGCCCTGATCAAGATCGAACCGTTTTTCCAGGTTCTTGATCTCCAAGAGCGGGCGGTCTGTCTTTGCGTCACTCATGCCCGTGCCTCCTGACGGTCTTCATCGCTGTTCAGGCGCTGCACCTCGTGGCAGGCCACCTCGACCTCGCCGTAGTGCACGGTTTCCGGCACCCGGCTGCGGCACAGGTCGGTGGCGTATTTGCAGCGCGGGTTGAAGGCGCAGCCTGCGGGAATGCTGGCCAGCCCCGGCATGTTGCCCGGAATCTGCTTCAGCCGCTGGCCCGGCACCGTCTGCTGCGGCAGTGCGTTGATCAGACCCTGGGTATAGGGGTGCTGCGGGTCGTTGATGATCTCGCGGGTGCGCCCGGATTCGATGATCCGGCCCGCATACATCACCAGCGTGCGCTCGGTCATCTGGCTGACGACGCCCAGGTCGTGGGTGATCAGGATCAGCCCCACTTGATTGGATTGGCACAGCTCCAGCATCAGCTCCATGATGTCGGCCTGGATGGTCACGTCCAGCGCGGTGGTCGGTTCATCCGCGATGATCAGCTGCGGATCAAGCAGCAGCGCAATCGCGATGATGATCCGCTGCCGCATGCCGCCCGACAGCTCGTGCGGGTATTGTTCCAGCCGCTCCTCCGGCGACGGAATATAGACCTCACGCAGCTTGACGATGGCGATCTGGCGCGCCTCCTCGCGGCTCAGCTTGCGGTGCGCCATCAGCGTCTCGATCATCTGCTGGCCGATGGTCAGCACCGGATTCAGGGTCACCATCGGATCCTGAAAGATCATCGCCATCCGGTTGCCGCGCAGATTGCGCAGGCGCTTGTCGTTCATCTGAACGACATCCTCGCCGTTGAACAGGATCTGGCCGCTGTCGATATAACCCGGACGGCTCAGCAGGTTCATCAGCGAGAACCCGGTGATCGACTTGCCGGCGCCGCTTTCGCCGACGATGCCCAGGCGCTCACCCTTGGCCAGGTCAAAGGAAATGCCGTTGAGGGCGGTGACCGTCTGGTCGCGCATGGCGAATTTGACGGTGAGGTCGCGAACGGAAAGAAGGCTCATCGCGTTACCCCTTGTAAAGTTTCGGGTTCAGGACGTCGCGCATCCAGTCGCCCAGCAGGTTGATGACAAGGACCAGCACCACCAGCACCACGCCGGGAATGGCGGTGATCCACCAGCTGCCGGAAAAGATGTAGTCGAAGCCGGAGGAGATCAGCGAGCCCAGCGACGGCTGGCTCGGCGGCATGCCCAGGCCCAGGAAGCTGAGCGAAGCCTCCGAGATGATCGCATTAGCGACCTGCACGGTAGAGATCACGAAGATCGGCGACAGCGAGTTCGGCAGGATGTGCCGCACCATGATCCGCATCGGGCCAAAGCCCAGCACCCGGGCGCTGTCGACATATTCCTTCTTCTTCTCGGCCAGAACGGTGGCGCGCACGGTGCGGGCGTATTGCGGCCATTCCGCCACCCCGATCACCGCGATCAGGAAGATCACCGCATACTGGTTGAAGGTGTCGGAGCCGAACATCGCCTGCGTCACCGCCAGGAAGATGATTGCCACCATCAGAGTCGAGAACGACAGCTGGATGTCCGCCAGCCGCATCAGCAGGCTGTCCAGGCGGCCGCCGACATAGCCCGCGATCAGGCCGATGGAGATGCCGAGGAAGGCCTGCAGCGCCACAGCGCAGATGCCGATCAGCAGCGACAGCCGGGTGCCATAGAGGATGGTGGACCACAGGTCGCGGCCCTGATCGTCGGTGCCCAGCACGAACTCCGGCAGCGATCCGCTGACCCAGGCCGGCGGGTATTCCGAGTTCATGATGTCGATCTGTGCCGGATCGTACGGGTTATAGGGGGCAATCACCGGCGCAAGGAAGGACGCGGCCGCAATCACCAGGAAGACGATCATGCTGACCACCGCCACCGGGTTGCGGCGGAAGCTGTAGCCCATGTTGGAGTTCCAGGCCTTGGACCAGCGCGTCGGTTCGGATTTCGGGGAAAGCGTTTCGGTGCTCATGCGCCCATCCTCGCAATATTCACGGTCGGGTTCACCAGGCCATAGATCAGGTCGACGATGGTGTTGGTGACGACAAAGATGAAGCCGACAACAATCAGGTAGGCCACGATCAGCGGCGTGTCGACGCGGTTCACCGCCTCAAGGAACATGAAGCCCATGCCCGGCCACTGGAACACCGTCTCGGTCAGGATGGTGTAGGCTACCATGGTGCCGATCTGAACGCCGCCCACGGTGATCACCGGCAGGAGCGTGTTCTTCAGCGCGTGCACGAAGTAGATGCGCCACGGGTTGATGCCCTTGGCCTTGGCGTATTTGACGTATTCGGACTGCAGAACTTCCATCATCTCGGCCCGGATCAGGCGGACGAACAGGGGCAGCATGATGGAGGCCAGCGCAATCGAGGGCAGGATGATGTGCATCCAGCCGTCAGCGGTGGCAAAGTTGGTCTCCCAATAGCCCCAGACATGCACGGTGTCGCCGCGCCCGTAGGAGGGGAACCAGCCGTATTCCACCGAAAACACAAAGATCATCAGGATGGCGGTCAGGAACACCGGGATCGAGATGCCGACGATCGACAGGCCCATGATGATGCGGCTCAGGATGCTGTCCGGCTTGATCGCGGTATAGACGCCCAGCGGCACCGAGAAGCCGACGATGATCAGCGTGGCGCCGAATACCAGCTCCAGCGTCGCGGGCAGCTTCTTCAGGATCACGTCCAGCGCCGGTTCCTTGAAGAAATAGGAGGTGCCCAGGTCGCCCTGCAGCGCATTGCCCGCAAACCGCAGGTATTGCGTCAAGAAGCTGTCGTTCAGCCCCAGCTCATCGCGCAGCTGCTGGCGCACTTCTTCCGAAACCGACTGCCCGACCAGCTCGCGCAGCGGATCGCCCAGGTTGCCCTGGATGGCAAAGGCAATCAGCGAGATGACGAACATCACCGCAACCGCCTGAATGACTCGCTTCGCGAGATAGGCAAACATCGTCCTGACCTTTGTAGAGTTTAATGACAGAGCAGGCTCGGGCATCCCGGCGGGGCGCGGATCCTGCAGGTGCAGCCTTGGCGGCCGCTTGTTATTCGAAAGGTCCGGGCCGGCCGGGGGGGACCGGCCCGGAAGTATTCAGTGCTTAGCTGCCGGTCTCGACAACCAGGTCACCGAAGTAGGGGAAGTTCAACGCGTTCACGATCTCCGCCGCGTTCATGCCGGACTTGGCGCCCCAGGCCAGGTTCTGCCAGTGCAGCGGGATGAAGGCCGCTTCTTCGTACAGGATGCCTTCCAGCTTCTGCAGCAGCTCCGCACGCTTGGCCGGATCGGTTTCCGCGTTGGCCTGGTTCATCAGCTTGTCGGCTTCCTCGTTGCAGTAGTTGCCGGAGTTGTACTGGCCGTTGCCGGTTGCTTCATCCGGGCAGGCGGTCAGGAACTGGTGGAAGTTGGCGGAGTCTTCGGTATCCGCGTGCCAGCCGATCATCATCATGTCCGCTGCGCGCTCGTCGAAGGTCGGCCAGTACTGCGCCTTGGGCATGGTCTGCAGGTCAACCTTGATGTTGATCTGAGCCAGCATCGAAGCCACCGCCTGGGCGATCTTGTCGTCGTTCACATAGCGGTTGTTCGGCGCCATCATGGTGATCGAGAAACCGTCGGCATAGCCTGCTTCGGCCATCAGCGCCTTGGCTTTTTCCAGATCGTAGCGCGGGGCCAGATCTTCGCTGTAGCCCAGGTAGCCGGCCGGGCTGGCCTGGCCGCCCACGGTGCCGAAGCCGCGCATGATGCGGTCAACGATGCCTGCGTTGTTCACGGCATAGTCGATGGCCTGGCGGACACGGGCGTCCTTGAAGGCCTCGACGCGGTTCTGGTTCATCTGGAAAGTGATGATGCGGGTGCCGGGCATGGTGATCAGATCAACGCCATCGGCCTCTTCCACGCGCTTCAGGTCGGTCGGCGGAACCGGCGCGATGAAGTCCACATCGCCGGACAGCAGGGCCGCCACGCGTGTCGGGTCTTCCTTGATCGGGGTCAGCACGATCTTGTCGACGTTGCCTGCGTCAGCGTCCCAGTAGCCGTCAAAGCGGTCGAACACCACGCGCACGCCCTGCTCGCGCTCAGAGACGACAAACGGGCCGGTGCCGGAGACGTTGCGGGAGGCAAAGCTGTCGCCGTGCTTGACGATCTCGGACTTGTCTTTGCCGCCATCGGTGGTGCCGGTGTAGAATGCGCTGTCCATCGGGAAGATGTAGGTCGCGGTGTGCAGAACCAGCGGATAGGGCTCGGAAGTCTTCAGGTCGAAGGTCATGTCGTCGATGACTTCGATATCGGTGAACGGTGCGAAAATCGCCTTGAAGTCGTCGCTTTCCTTCAGCCGGTCAAAGGTCCAGTCCACGTCATTGGCGGTCAGCGCATTGCCGCTGTGGAAGGTGACGCCGCTGCGCAGCTTGAAGCGCATGGTGGTTTCATCGATCTGCTCCCAGCTTTCGGCCAGGCGCGCTTCGAACTGCAGGTCCTGGGTCCAGCGCACCAGCGGGTCAAAGACCATGTGCGACAGCTGCAGCGTGCCGCCGGACAGCTGCTCGTGCGGATCCAGCGAGACCGGGTCAGCGTCATAGGCGACGCGCACGGTGGTTTCGGCATAGGCAACCGGTGCCATCGCCACCACCGCAGCAGCCGCCAGGCTTCTGACAAATTTCGTCATTAGGCATACTCCCCTGTGATTATGCCGCAAACGCTAGCCTGCGGCGCCGGAACTGTGAAATGCCGATATCGCATAGGGTATGCAGGTTGCACATCGGGGCTATGCACTCCGGGAATATCTGTTTCCCTTCAGTGGCTTATCGTGCACCCACGCATCTTTGCAGCGGCCGCGCCCTTCACTTGCCGCAATCAAAGAGGCCCTGAGCAGCGGCTCAGCGCTGCTACGGAATCGGACTGAAACCGCCCGCGAAGGGTTCCGTCCTTCCGGTTGGACCGAGGCCGGGGCGGGTGGCAGAAGCCGTTGAAAGAGCCGGGACCAGCGGACACGGCAAACCGGCTGTTCGGCCCACGCCGCCGGGCCCCGGTTTGTGGTCCAAAGCACGAAAAGGGCGTCCCGTTACCGACCACCCCAGGCAGACTGCGTGTCACGATTGCAACCTCTGGCAATAAAGCGGCCATTGCTCGGTTTGTTGCCGGTCAAGACCTGACCGAGGGCTGTTCAGCAAAGCCGGTTGTCTTTATAGGCCTGCCTTAGGAATCCATGCGGGCATTCCTTGAACGGAACACTGCGCCGCCAGCAAGTGTTTTCGAAGCAAGCGCTACCAAAGGGGTAATTCAGTGGCAGGCATACGATTGGCCGAAGCAGAGAAGCAAATCACGCAAGCTGAGCGCCGACGGCGGAGGAAAATCTGGCGCCGCCGGATTTTGATTCTGCTGTCTCCGCTGCTGCTGCTTCTGTCTCCCATTCTGTTGCCGGTCTATTTCTTCTGGCGCAAGCACCGCGACAAGAAGAGATTCAAGCCGGGGCCTTCTCTAGGCTCGGTTTCCGGCTCGCTTTCGGCTGTGCCGAGGCCGGAGACCGATACTGCCGCCGAGGCCAAGATGGATGCCATGCCGGACCGCTTTGCCCTGTGCCGGATTATCGGCAACGACCTGGTTCCGCGCCACCGGGCCGGGCAGTCCCTTGAGAACGTGAAGTTCATTCTTGAAAATGAGCCGGAGTTCGAGGGCTGCACGAAACTCTGGCTGCTCAACCGGATTTTCGATCCGGAAAACGAAGCGCGCTTGATTGAGCTGCTCGAAAGCCATGGCCAGAAATACGAGCGCCTGCCGTATGATCATGACGTGTTTATGCGCACCGGCTATGATTTCGGAACTTTCGATGCGCCAATGGCATTTGCCGACGGCAACCTGGACAGCTTAGAAGAAACACAACGTATTTCGGCGCAGGTCCAGGCTTACAGGGCCAAGAACAACTACGTCATGCACAACAACGGCGCCCGCAACGCCGCGCTTGAGATGTGTATCCGCAGCGGAGACAAGTGGGCTCTGCCTTTTGACGGCAATTGCTACTTTACTAAATCCGCGTTCAATGCCTTGAAAAGCGATATTCTGGAAAACCGTGACAAGCGGTATTTCGTCGTTCCGATGGCACGGATGACCGATAACGCCGACCTGCTGAACCCGGACCACGTTCCGAACGCCGTGGAAGAGCCGCAGATTGCCTTCCGCTGCGATGCGCCGCTGCGGTTTGATGAGGCGCATCCCTACGGCCGCCGCCCCAAAGTTGAAATGCTTCTGCATCTGGGGGTCACCGGACCCTGGGAGAGATGGCCTCTGGAGTCTTTCGACACGCCGCCTCGCCCGGTTCACCCCGAAGGGCACCGGGCTGGACAGGCTGGATGGGTAGCACGGTTGTTTTCGGGGCAGGCGAAATTGGAAACAGAAGGCTGGAAAAGCCTGAAGAACCGCGGGCTGGCCCGGTCGGAGGCCATTCAGGCGACGCTGGATATGCTGGAAGCCCGGTCGATGACCCCGCAATTGTCATCCGGAGAGCCTGTCTTCTTCGATGCCGGCCGGATTGAGGCGCTGTCCGGGATAGCCGCGGACCCGCTGCATGCCGCCATCACCTCCGCCGCGGAAGAGGCCCTGACGCGCGGGCCGTTTTCGGTCACTGACAAGCCGGAGCCAGGCCCCAGCGGCGACCTGCATGACTATTTCCACCCGGCGCCCTATTGGTGGCCGGACCCCAAAAAGAAGGACGGGCTGCCCTACATCAAGCGCGACGGCGAACGCGTGCCCGGCACCCTGCTCTACGAGGCTGAAAGCGACCGCTATGACCGGACCAGGCTGCAGCGCCTGTTCGATGACACAACCGCGCTGGCGCTGGCCGGGCGCATCACTGGCGAGGACCGCTACCGCGAGCACGCAGAGCGTCAGGTGCGAACCTGGTTTGTCGATCCCGGCACCGGAATGAACCCCAACCTGACCTATGCCCAGGTTTGCCTCGGCAGGAACGGAAACAAGGGACAGACGCACGGCCTGATCGAAACCAAGGATTTCTATTTCTTCCTCGATGCACTGCGCCTGCTGGACAATCCAAAGCTTACGGACGCTGTGAAACCCTGGTTCCGGGAATTCCATCAGTGGTTCGCCACGAGCGAGCAAGGCATTGGCGAGCGGAAAGCCGCCAACAATCATGGCACCTGCTTTGACTTGCAGGACGCAGCGCTGTCAGCCTTCCTGGGCGACACAGCGAACCTGCAGGCAATCAACCTGCGGGCTCAGGCCAGACTGCTTGGCTCAATTACGCCGGACGGTGTCCAGCCGCACGAAATGGATCGCACGCTGACCCAGCATTACTGCGCCTTCAACCTGCAAAGCTGGGTAAACTTGTTCACGCTGCTTGAAGGGACCGGATTGCGGCCCTGGGACAGCGCGGCCGGGGAGCGCCTGGTTACCGGGCTGCGCCGCACGCTGAAGGAGTCCATTGACGGCTGGACCGCTCCGCAGATCAGCCCGTTTGAAGCAGCCCGTCTCGTCCCGCTTGACGCAGCTTTGAAGCAACGGACCGGAGAAAGCATGCTGGCGGAAGATACCGCGCCTGCCTGCTTCTTCCCTCACGACGGCATAGCGCCTTTCTGGCGCTTGACTGAAAATTCGTGAATAGTGCATTCGGAGGAATGCAATGAAAACGATTGTTCACATCGGCATGCCGAAGGCCGGCAGTACCGTGCTGCAAGATACATTGTTCCTGGAACGGGATACTTTGCTTGCTAACGGGGCTCTCTACCCGGACCCCGGTTTGAACAAGATATACAATCACGGCCTCCTCGCGGGGGCCGTGCTGCCGTATGAAGACGGCCCCCGAGTGTATCGCCGTGTTTCAGAACAGGAGCACGCGGAGCGCGTCGAAGGCTTCTTGGAGAGGCTGCAGAGGCAGGTAAAGGAAGTCCGGCCCGCCGTCCTGATACTGTCGTCAGAATATCTTTGGCGGCTGGATGAGCCGCAGATGCTGGCAAAACTGCAGAGCCTGCTTGCCAGGCTTGGCGCTGGAGACATCGAATTCCTGGCCTATGTGCGGCGCCCGTCAGCATTTTTCCTGTCAGCGGCCCAGCAGAGCCTCCGCGCGTCAACTCACTTGTATCCCGCTGAATCTCTTGATTTCAGCCATGTTCTTGATGCGTATGCAAAGGCCTTCCCCAAAGCCCGGATCACGGTGCGCCTTTTCGACCGGGCAAGTCTGGCCGGGGGCGACGTCGTGACAGACTTTGCGTCGCTTTATTTTCCGGAATGCCTTGAAGCAGTGCAGCAGGCAGCGCGGAAGGTTTCGGGAAATGAAACGCTTTCGGCGGAAGGCATGGCGCTGCTGCAGGCCTTCAGGCACAACTTCTTTGCCGACCGCAATGATGTGTTCACCAAGGAAACCGCGCGCTTCAGGGAACGCCTCTGCCAGCTGGACGAAGACCATGCCGCTCCCCGCCCTGTATTGCGCCCGGAACTTCGCGATTATTTCGACTTTGGCAACGCGATGGCGCTGACATTGCGTGACCAGTACGGAGTGACTTTTCCTGATTTCGATTATCCCAGGCTGGAGCGCGGGGATTTTGCGCCGCCCCCCGAATTGGGCAGCGCGGTTCGCGATGTGGTGACGATTGATGACGACCGGCTTTACCGAATGATCGTCGCATTGCGCGAAGAACCTCTCCTCGGCAATCTTGGATTGGCCAGATGGCTTATTTCCCTGCCGCATGAGCTGAAATTGCCCCAGGAACGCGGCCTGTTGGGCTGGGTCTCGCGCTGCCTGTGGCAAGCAAAGGCGGTACGGTTTAAGCGCGCCAAACATTCACGAAAGCAAACTGGAAAACAGCAGTGAGGCAAGTTTTTGCCCATTGCCGACGGTATTGGAATTGCCGAAGGCGATGCCCATATCCAGGCGGTTGCTGAGCACCGCTTGTCATTGCACCGAAAGGCCGGGCCCCGATTTTTAAGCGTGCAGGCAAGCAAGCGGCCTGTCCTGTCACCGGATAAAGGATAATTGCTTGATTCCGGCTGCGCGGCCCATGGCCTGCAGCCCCGTCGGAGCGCTGGAATTGTTGCGGGCAGGAAAGTGCCGTCGCGCCGCCCGGCGGGCACGCTGACGGCAACCGGGCCGGTGTACTTGCCCATTGGGGAGCCGACGACTATCAAGCAAGCAAGGTTGCATCGCGGCTTGAAATCGAGCACGGCATGTTGCAGCGCCGCCAAATGTAGGAATTTGCTTTGCAAAAACTGAAGAAAAACTTTGCCGCAAATCTGGACGAGTCAATCCTGTGGCGCCTGATCAGGGAAAACATCCGGTCCCAGGCCACGCCGTATATGATCGCCATCGTCGCAATGGTCTTTGTCGCGGGCACCACCGCGGCCATCGCTTGGATCATGCGGGACGTCGTGGATTCCCTGTTTGAGGCTGAAAACTCCGCTCAGGTCATGGGCGTTTCCATCGCCGTGTTTGTCATCTTTCTGGTCAAGGGGATCGCCACCTATGTTCAGGTCGTCGCGCTGACCCGTGCCGGAAACCGGATCGTTTCGCATCAGCAAATCAAGCTCTACGACAAGCTTCTGCGGCAGGGCGTCTCCTTCTTCAACTTTACCGAAAGCTCTGACCTGCTGATGAAGGTCACGCAGTCGGCGCAGGCTGCCCGCACCGTGATCGAACTTATCGTGACAACCGCCGTCAGGGATACGTTGTCCTTGGTCGGCCTGCTGGCGGTTATGTTTTATCAGCAGCCCATGCTGTCGCTATTCACGCTGGTGATTGGCCCGCTAGCCATTTGGGGTGTCAGGACCCTTCTGCGGAAAGTCCGCCAAATCGCGGATATGGAGACAAAGTCTCTTAGCGCGATCATGCAGGTCATTCAGGAAACCTCTGCCGGGATCCGGGTCATCAAGTCGTTCGGACTGGAAGAACGGATGGCAGAGCGCATGTCCGCCTCCGTGAAGTCTGTCGAAAAGCGGCGCAACAAGCTGGAGCGCCTCAAGGCCGCAACCAGCCCGCTGATGGATATCCTTGCCGGTTTTGCCATTGCCTCCGTCATCGGGCTGAGCGCCGCAAACCTGTTCGGCTCCGACGGGTCGACACCAGGTGAACTGATGTCCTTCGTGACCGCGATGATGATGGCCTATGAGCCTGCCAAGCGCCTCTCCCGTGTGCGGGTGGGCCTTGAGATCGGCCTGCGCCGCGTCAGGATGCTGTTCAGGCTTCTGGACCAGCCCGAAGTTCTGGTGGAAGGCGAAAACCCGCAAAGCCTGCCGTATGGTCCGGCAAACGTCACCTTCGAAAACGTTACCTTCGGCTACCGCCTCAAGGAGCCGATCCTGAGGGATTTGTCGCTGACGTTCGAAGCCGGCAAGACAACGGCGCTCGTGGGCCAGTCTGGCGGCGGAAAATCAACCATACTGAACCTGGCTTTGCGGTTGTATGACCCGCAGTCAGGCAAGGTTATGATCGGCGATCAGGACATCAAATACGCCTCCTTCGAAACCCTGCGCAAAAACATGTCCTTTGTCGGCCAGGAGACATTCCTGTTCTCCGCTTCGATCGCCCAGAATATCCAGCTGGGCCGCGAAGGCGCATCGCGGCAAGAGGTGATCGAAGCGGCCAAGGCGGCCAACGCCTATGACTTCATCATGAACCTGGAAAACGGCTTCGACACGATGGTGGGGGAGAATGGCGCCTTCCTGTCCGGCGGCCAGAAGCAGCGCCTGGCGATTGCCCGCGCGCTGCTGCGGGACAGCCCGATTCTGCTGCTGGATGAGCCGACAAGCGCCCTCGATTCAAACTCCGAGCATCTGGTTCAGGAAGCGCTGCGGCGGCTGACCGCCGGCCGGACGACCATCATTGTTGCACACCGCTTGTCCACCATCCTGCACGCGGAGCAGATCGTGGTGATCGAAAACGGGCAGGTTGCCGAGAAGGGCAGCGCAAGCGAGCTCCTCGAGAACAACGGCCCGTTCAAGGCCTTGTACGACCACCAGTTTGCAAGTGCCGAGAAACCGGCTGAAGCACGGTCAGAGAATTGAACCCTAGCGGCTGTTTCCGCCGGAAATGGCAGGGCCTGCCGGAGAAAGCCGCCCTGCAGGGCACAGCTTTGCTGTGAGCGCGGCGCGCAGCTGGAACACATATCACGTCCAGCCCGGCTCCTTCGGGCCAGCCCTAATGAAGCACCAGGCACCCGCGGTCGCACTCCGGGTGCCTGGCAAGAACCGGACCGCCGCCCTTGCGGTCAAATGCAGAGGCGTATCCGGCACCTTTGACCGGAAAGGTTCCGAAGGCCGGAAAAGCCAGAACCTGGATGTCCGCTTGATCCCCGGCATTTGGCATTGCCGGCGCCTTACGAGGTAATCCCCTGCCAGTTGCACGAGTTGACCGGCAAGCCGCGGCAGTGATGCAGACGGGCCTCGTCCTCCTGACCGCGTTTCCTGGACTGCCGTTTTTACTGAGCTTAGGCTTCTGCTGGATTTGCCGCCGACAATTGTGCCGCTTCGAAAAACTTCTTAAGCGCCCCAAAGCGCTTTAGAAATTCCGCATAATTTTCAGTGATTTATGGCGGAGACGATGGGATTCGAACCCACGAGACGGTTTCCCGCCTACTCCCTTAGCAGGGGAGCGCCTTCGACCACTCGGCCACGTCTCCGCTGACCCGTATATTTGCCGCAACTCAGAGAAACAAGGCGTTTTTTCAAAAATCTTCCCCCACCGGCAAAATAGGGATTCTCGGCCAAATCCAGGGCAATTCCGCTGAACTGCCGGAGATCCGGGCGCCGGCTGCCGCCCGGCATGAGCCCTTCCCGCTCAAGGCATCCGCCCGCGCAAACGGCGTCTGGAAGAGCCGTCTCGGCCGGGAGAGCCGCGGCGTGTTGCGGCGACCATTGGCGCCGGAAGCGCCTGCTCCGGCAGGCAGCTTGTCCACAGCCGGGGCGCTTCCCTATCCCCGGAAAACGCGCATTCATATTTCTGTTGAAAGAGGAAACCGCCGGCACCAATTTTCGGCAATGGCGGCATTTTTCACCGGCCAGAGCCCATTCGGCGCCCTCTTCAGCGCCTTCGAATTGAGCAGCGTCGCGCTGTGCCTTGCGGATACTACCAAGCCCGACAGCCCGATCGCCGGCGTCAATGCCCCCTTCTGCAGCCTTACCGGCTACGATGCAGAAGATGTGCTGGGGCGGAACTGCCGGTTTCTTCCTCCCAAGGAAGGCGCCGGACCGGTGCGTGAGCGCATGCGCGCCTTTCTTGCGAATCCCGCCGCCGGCCAGTCCCGGTTTCTGCTTGCGAACATCCGCAAGGACGGCACCAGGTTCCTCAATCTGGTCTTCATGGCAAAGCTGATGCGCAGGGGCAGGCAGGTGGCCGTTCTGGGATCCCAGTTCGAGGTCAGGAGCCGCAACAACACGCTGGCATATCTGTACGACCGCGCCCTGACAGAGGATTTGGAGCGGATCAAGCAGGACACCATGGAACACGATCTGGTTTTCCTCGAAAACTTCAAGACGCGTGCCTCAGCGCAGGCGGTCATTGCGCAGCCCAGGCTTGATACCAGCGGGTTTCATTGACGGCCAAGCCGGGCAGTTGGCACGCTCGGTCCAGACCCGCCAGCCGCAGCCCCATCAGGCAGCGAGACAGTCAGCCAGCGCCCCGCCCGCATGCAGCCGCGCCGTGCCTTGCTGTGCTGTCCTGTCCTGTCCCGTGGGATAGCGCGCTGTATTGCTCCGAGAACCAGTACAGTTTTGCAAAACTGTACTCCTCTGTACCTGTCTCCTGCACCGCCGCAGCCGTAGAAAATCCCAAAGGCAGAGGAGAGAGATGATGCAGGCTTCGTTTTCAGGCTGGGGCAGCGGGCTGCTGGGTGTTGTGATTTTCAGCGGATCGCTGCCCGCCACCCGCGTCGCCGTGGGCATGCTGGACCCGGTGTTCCTGACCTCGGCCCGCGCCGTCATTGCGGCCCTCCTCGGCGCCGCGCTGCTGCTCCTGCTGCGCCAGCCCTGGCCGCACCGGCAGGACCTGGCGTCGATTGCCGTGATTGCAGCGGGAGTTGTTATCGGTTTCCCGCTGCTCACCGCAATGGCGCTCCAGCACATCACCGCCGCGCATTCGACCGTGTTCATCGGCCTGCTGCCGCTGGCGACAGCGATCTTCGGCGTTATCCGCGGCGGCGAGCGGCCCGCCCGCCTGTTCTGGCTGTTTTCCATCCTTGGCAGCCTGGCTGTGGCGGGCTTTGCCCTGTCGCAGAGCGCCGATGTGTCGCTGACCGGCGACGCGCTGATGCTGGCTGCAATCACCTTGTGCGGGCTGGGTTATGCCGAGGGCGCGCAGCTGTCGCGGCGGCTCGGCGGCTGGCAGGTGATCTCCTGGGCGCTGGCGCTGGCGCTGCCGGTCATGGCGGTAACCGCCTTCGCCGTCCGGCCTGGGACCCTTGCGGATCTGACGCTGCCGGTCTGGATCAGCCTGGGATATGTCTCGATGTTCTCGATGCTGATCGGCTTTGTGTTCTGGTACCGCGGCCTGGCACTTGGCGGCACCGCGGGCGTCGGGCAGCTGCAGCTGCTGCAGCCGTTCTTCGGGCTGATCCTCGCGGCCGTTCTGCTGTCGGAGCAGATCGCGCCGGCCATGCTCGGCGCCACGGTGTTTGTGGTGCTCTGCGTGGCCGGGGCCAAGCGGTATGCGTGACGGCCCGCAGGCCGCCAGGCTGGTTACGGCAGCAGCGCCAGGCGCTTGAGGAACAGCGCCTTCACCGCATCCGCCTCGACCGTCATGCACACCTTGACCGGCTCCCGCCCGCTGTCAGGAGCGGCCAGGATGGCACCGGAGGTTTCGCCCTCGCAGGACACCTCAAGCGCCACATCACGCATCCCGAACAGTTCCGGGTTGGTGCAGGCGATCACCGCCGCCGGGTCATGCAGCGAGCAGCCGTTCTTGCCCGCGACCTCCTGATAGAACTTGAGGTAGAAGTACGACATCTCCTGCAGCATGCCGCCCAGGTCCGGCGACTTGGCGGCAATCGTCTCGAAATCCTCAGCCATGCAGAGGATGCGGTGGGTGACATCCAGGCCGACAAACACCACCTTGGCACCGCCCTGGCAGACCACATCCGCCGCATGCGGGTCGTGGTAGATATTGGCCTCCGCATGCGGCGTGATATTGCCGCCCTCCTCCAGAGAGCCGCCCATCACCACGATGGATTTGACGTTCTTGATGAACTCCGGGTCGCGCTGCATCGCCAGCGCGATGTTGGTCAGCGGGCCGATCGGGCAGACTACCAGCTCGCCCTTGTGCTCGCGCGCCATGCGGCAGAGGAAACCGACGGCGTCCTCCTCCAGCGCTTTGCCCTTGGGCTCTGCCGCCGGGATGTCGCCAAAGCCCTCGTCCCCGTGCACATGGGAGGAGGGCTTGAACGGCGGCAGCACCAGGGGCGCGGTGGCGCCTGCGGCCACCGGCACATCTAGCTCCGCGGCTTCCAGCAGGCGCAGCGCGTTGCGGGTGGCCGTTGCGGTTGTCACATTGCCGAAGATCGTCGTCAGGCCCAAGAGGTCGATGTCCGGGGCTGCCGCGGCATAGAAGATCGCCATCGCATCGTCGATGCCCGGATCGGTGTCGATAATCAGTTTCACCATCTGCCTGTCTCCCGGCTTACTTGAACTTGTCCATCAGTTTTTCTAGCGGCGAGCGGGTGTCCGGCGCCGGCTCCTCCTTGGCAGCTTTGTCCGCCTTGGCCTCCGCCTTGGGCGTGCTGTTGGAGCTGCGCGGCGGTGCGACCCTCAAGGCGACGGCATTCATGAACTTGCCGCCGTCCCCCTTGGCCAGCTCTGCCGCGCCGTCGGAAATTCCGCGCATCAGGTCGTCCAGCCAGCCCTCATCCGCCTTGGGAAAGTCGCGCAGCACATAGCCCGCCACCGCGTCTTTGTGGCCCGGATGGCCGATCCCCAGCCGCACCCGGCCGTAGTCCGCCCCGATATGCGAATGGATCGAACGCAGCCCGTTGTGGCCGGCATGGCCGCCGCCCTGCTTGATGCGCGCCTTGCCCGGCGCCAGGTCCAGCTCGTCATGCAGCACCACCACATCACCGGGCGTCAGCTTGTAGAACCGCATCGCCTCACCCACCGACTGGCCGGAGAGGTTCATGAAGGTCTGCGGCTTAAGAAGCAGAACCTTCTCGCCGCCCAAGACCCCTTCGCAAATCAGCGCCTGGAACTTGGACTTCCAGGGGGAAAACCCGTGATCGCCGGCAATCTGGTCCAGCGCCATGAAGCCGATGTTATGGCGGTTGCGCTCATATTTCGGGCCGGGATTGCCAAGGCCGACAAAGAGTTTCATGGGGGTCCTGCCCGATCTGCGTTTCAAGGAAACCGAGTGATGCCCTATTTGGGCAGCGGAATCCAGAGCCGCGCGGTGTCAGGCAAAGGACCGGTCCGGCGCATAGGGCGCCAGATCCACATTCGGCTGGCGGCCTTCCGCCAGATCGGTGATCAACCGCCCGGTGATGCCGCCCAGGGTCAGCCCGATATGCTGGTGGCCAAAGGCGTAAAGCACCCGGTCCGACTGCGGGCTGCGGCCGATGACCGGCAGTGAATCCGGCATCGTCGGGCGGTAGCCCAGCCATTCGCTGCTGGGCGCGGGCAGCGGCCCCAGCATCTCTGCCCCCTTGCGGGCGATATAGGCCAGCCGGTGCTTGTTCACGGGCGCATCCAGCGCCGCGATCTCTACCGTGCCGGTGAGGCGCAGGCCCTTGGCATGGGGCACCGCATAAAACCCGGCCTCACCCCAGCCCACCGGCCGCGTCACCCGGTGCGCCTCGCCTTCGTACATCACGTGATAGCCGCGCTCAGTGCCAAGCGGCAGCTTCTTTGCCCCCGCGCCGTCTATGCGTTTGGAAAACGCGCCGCTAGCAATCACCGCGCGGCCTGCGGTGACACTCTGCCCGCCGGCCTGCAGCGCCACGCCAGTGTCCGAGGCCCTGACCGCCTCTGCCCTGGCGCGCAAGGTGGTGCCACCGAGATCCGTGAAGGCGTGGTGCATCCGGGTGATGAACTCCAGCGGATCGCGCAAGCTGCGGGCGGCATGAAAATGCACCGCGCGCTTGATGGGCAGATGCAGCCCCGGCTCCATCTCCTGCGCTTCCTCCGGCTCCACCTCGCGCCACGGAACGCCCAAGGCGCGGCGGCGTTCAAGCCCATCAGTTGCAGACTTTGCCGCCTTCTCCGTCGACCAGACCGACAGCTGGCCGCGCTCCACCACCAAATCCTGCGCGCCTGCCGCCTCGATCAGCGGATTGATCCCGGCATCGGCGTGCGAGAGCAGATCTGCCAGATGGCCCGCGATCCGCCGCGACGGACCGGGGCGGCAGTTTGCAAGGAAGGACAGCATCCAGCGCGGATTGCGCAGCGCATGGGCATAAGACAGCGACAGCGGGCTGTCCTTGGAAAACATCAGGCTGGGCAGCGAGGTCAGCACCGAAGGGTCATTCACCGGCAGGCAGGCATAGGTCGCCAGCGTGCAGGCGTTGCCATAGCTGGTCCCCGATCCCGGCTCCTCCGGGTCGATCAGCAATACCTTGTGGCCGCGCATCTGCGCCCACAGCGCGCAGCTCATCCCCACGATGCCCGCGCCCGCAACGGCGATATCGTAGTCCGCCATCCCCGGTCCTCCCTGTCCTCAGGCGGAACTGGGACAGCGGCACGGGCAAAAGTCAATCACCTGCAGACAGCCAGCGCTCAAAAGAAAACGGGCCCCCGATTAGGAGCCCGTGAAACCGTTGCCCGATGGGCGCGGTTCTTATTCTTCAGCAGCTGCTTCTGCTTCTTCGCCTTCTTCGCCTTCTTCATCGTCGGAAGAGGACAGGCCGGCCGGTGCTGCGATGTTCGCAATCACGAAGTCGCGGTCGATGGTCGGCTTGGCGCCTGCGGGCAGGTCCACGGACGAGATGGTGACCACGTCGCCGATGTTCAGGCCTTCCAAGTCCACAACGATCTTCTCCGGGATGTCGCCGGCGGTCACGCTCAGCTCGACTTCCGGACGCACGACGGTCAGCATGCCGCCTTTTTTGATGCCGGGGGCCTTGTCCTCGTTGATGAATTCAACGTGGATGTACAGGTTGATCTTCGAGGTGCGGCGCAGGCGCATCAGGTCGAGGTGGGTCGGCAGATCCTTCACCACGTCACGCTGAACGTCGCGGCAGATCACGCGCACGTCGTCGTGGCCTTCCACTTTCAGGTTCCACAGAGTGGACTTGAACTGGCCGGCTTTCAGCTTTTTCAGCAGCTCGTTGAACGGAACCTGGATTGCCAGCGGCTCTGCATCGCCGCCGTAAACCACACCCGGAACCATGCCTGCGCGGCGCGCAGCGCGAGCGGCGCCCTTGCCCGTCCCCGCACGTTCCTGGACTACGAGATCAGGAATCTCTTTTGCCATCTTAATTCTCCAATATGACTACCGGGGTGCCTCCAAGGCTGTCACCCCGCGTGAAGCCGTGCCTATAGACCGGTTGCCGCGGTTTGGGAAGGGGCAAAGCCCCCCGAAAGCCCCCTGCCCGCCCTGCCGGGCGCACTATTCCTGCCAGCGGCCGCCGAAATCCTCGGGGATCAGCAGATTGTGGCGCCCCAGCGCCTCCACCGAGCGTTCGCCGCAGAGCGCCATGGTGGTGTCCAGCTCCTTGCGAATCACCTCCAGAGCCGCGGTGACGCCCTTCTGTCCCATGGCGCCCAGGCCATAGACAAAGGCGCGTCCGATCATGGTGCCCTTGGCGCCCAGCGCCAGCGCCTTCAGAACGTCCTGGCCGGACCGGATGCCGCTGTCCAGATGCACCTCGACGTCGCTGCCCACGGCATCCATGATCTCCGGCAGCATCCGGATCGAGCTGAGCGCGCCATCCAGCTGCCGCCCGCCGTGGTTCGACACCACGATGGCATCGGCACCCAGCTTGGCGGCCATGCGGGCATCCTCTGCATCCAGGATCCCTTTCAGGATCACCTTGCCGCCCCACATCTCCATCAGCTTCTCGATCTTGCCCCAGTCGAGCGAGGGGTCGAACTGCTCCGCTGTCCAGGCGCCCAGCTGCGAAGTGTCGGAGACGCCCTGCACATGGCCCACGATATTGCCGAAGTTGCGCCGCTTGGCGCCCAGCATCTGCAGGCCCCAGGTCCATTTGGTCATCAGGTTGGCGATGGTGGCCGGCGTCAGCTTCGGCGGGGCGGACAGGCCGTTCTTCAGATCCTTGTGGCGCTGCCCCAGGATCTGCAGATCCAGCGTGATCACCAGCGCCGAACACTTGGCGTCCTTGGCGCGCTGGATCAGGCGGCGGATATAGTCCTCATCCTTCATGGTGTAGAGCTGGAACCAGAACGGCTTGGAGGTCGCCTCCGCCACCTCCTCGATCGAGTTGATCGACATAGTCGACAGCGTGAACGGCACCCCGAACTCTTCCGCCGCGCGGGCCGCCTTGATCTCGCCGTCGGCGTGCTGCATCCCCGTCAGCCCCACCGGCGCCAGGGCCACCGGCATCGCCACGTCCTGACCGATCATCCGGCTGGCGGTGGTCCGCCCCGCCATGTCCACCGCCACCCGCTGGCGCAGGCGGATTTGCTCGAAATCCGAGGTGTTCTCGCGGAAGGTCTGCTCCGTCCAGCTGCCGCTCTCCGCATAGTCATAGAACATCCGCGGCACGCGGCGTTCATAGATGCGCTTCAGGTCGTTGATATTGGTGATCACCGGCACTGGCTTCTCTCCCGATCTCATTTGGTAAAATTTCTTTACCAATTCAAGCCAGCAAAAGCAACGCCCCGTTTGCCGCACCCCTGAAACGCAAAAAGCCGCCCTGATAGAGCGGCTTTTCAGATCTGATTGTGTCAGAGCGTCACCCCATGTGGGCACCGTCCGCCAGCGACTTCACAAAGGCCAGCACCTCGGCCGGGGATTTGCCCGCGCCGATCTGGCTGACGATGGCGCTGCCCACCACCGCGCCATCCGAAATAGACGCGATGTTCTGCGCCTTCTCCGGCGTGTTGATGCCAAAGCCCACGATGATCGGCAGATCGGTCGCGGCCTTGATGCGTGCAACCTCGGGGCCAACGTCGCCGGCCTCGGCTTCTGCGGCGCCGGTGATGCCGGTGATCGAAACGTAGTAGACAAAGCCGGAGGTGTTCTGCAGCACCTTGGGCAGGCGCGCGTCGTCGGTGGTGGGGGTCGCCAGACGGATGAAGTTCAACCCCGCCTTCTGCGCCGGGATGCACAGTTCGTCATCCTCTTCCGGCGGCAGGTCCACCACGATCAGCCCGTCGATGCCGGCGGCCTTGGCATCCTCCAGGAAGGTGTCCACGCCGCGGCTGTAGATCGGGTTGTAGTAGCCCATCAGCACGATCGGGGTAGTGTCGTCGCCCTTGCGGAAATCCGCGGCCAGCTGCAGCGTCTTTTCCAGCGTCATGCCGCCGTCGAGCGCCCGCTGTCCCGCCAGCTGGATGGTCGGCCCGTCGGCCATCGGATCGGTGAATGGCAGGCCCAGCTCGATAATGTCGACACCGGCGCCCGGCAGCCCCTTCACCACCTCCAGCGAGGTGTCGTAGTCCGGGTCGCCCGCCATCACATAGGTGACAAAGGCTTTCTTGCCGGCGGCATTCAGTTCGGCGAATTTGGCATCGATACGGGTCATGGGCGGGCCTTTTGAAATCTGTCCGCCCCGGTGTGCCGAATGTTGCGCGGGAAATCAATCCCGCGCAGGCGGGCCGCCTGCCGCGGCCCGGCTCAGCCGCCCAGCGGAATGTGCCAGCGCAGCGTCAGCGAGTTCACGCCCGGGTTCTCATCCGCGGTCGAGGCGTTGGACTTGTGGCTGAACGCCAGCGACACCGCCTTGCCGTTCTGGAACCGCTTGCCCACCGCCAGCAGGCTGCGGATTTCAAAGGCGGATCCCAGGTCGTTGCCCGGCTCGTTGTCGTGATAGGCGCCGGGCATCACGCTGGTTTCGAGGAACCAGTCGTTGTTCAGGTCCAGCACGCCGCTGATGCCGACACCGGCAAAGATATCGCCGGTCTCCTGCACCTCCAGCGTGGCGCCGAAACGCGCCGACAGCCGGCCGCGCTCGTGAAACGGCGCGTGCAAGTAGTCCACCGCAAACATGGCGCCGTCTTCCGCCCCTTCGCGATGGTAATCGGAGTACCCCAGTCCCAGAGTCACTTCCTGCGCAGCCGCAGGCAGCGCCATCGACGCCGAAACTGCGGCCGCCAGTATTGTTGTCTTTTTCATTTCCAGCCCCTCGGAAAAATAATGACTTTTGGCCAAGCTTTTTTCAGCACTCTTCTAAAACTCCCTAAATTTTTTCCAAGGGCCTTATGAAAAATCAGTGTGCATACTGTCTGTGAAGCGGAACACAGATGGCGACTGTGGCAGTTCTGCCAGCCATACATGGCTTGCGCGGGCCTTCAATGCTGCCTAGAAGCAGCTCCCAAATGGCATCAGGAGGCCGCAATGGGCTTTAAAATGGGAATCGTCGGCCTGCCCAACGTGGGCAAATCGACGCTGTTCAACGCGCTGACCAAAACCGCCTCGGCGCAGGCGGCCAACTTTCCGTTCTGCACCATCGAACCCAACGTGGGTGAGGTCGGCGTGCCGGACGCGCGGCTGGACAAGCTGGCGGCGATTGCCGGCTCCAAGCAGATCATCCCGACCCGGATGACCTTTGTCGACATCGCGGGCCTTGTCAAAGGCGCCTCCAAGGGCGAGGGCCTGGGCAACCAGTTCCTGGCCAACATCCGCGAAACCGACGCCATCGCCCATGTGCTGCGCTGCTTTGAAGACGGCGACGTGACCCATGTGGACGGCCGCGTCGACCCGGTGGCCGATGCCGAGGTGATCGAGACCGAGCTGATGCTGGCGGACCTCGAAAGCATCGAGAAGCGCCGCGCCAACCTGGTGCGCAAGCTGAAGGGCAACGACAAGGAAGCCCAGCAGCAGGACCGCCTGCTGGCTGCCGCCCAGGCGATGCTGGAAGACGGCAAGCCCGCCCGCCTGGTCGAGGTCGATGCCGAAGACGCCAGGGCCTGGAAGATGCTGCAGCTCTTGACCACCAAGCCGGTTCTGTACGTCTGCAACGTGGGCGAGTCGGAATCGGTCGAGGGCAATGCCCATTCCGCCAAGGTCGCGGAAATGGCCGCGGCGCAGGGCAACAGCCATGTGATCATCTCCGCCCAGATCGAGGAAGAGATCAGCCAGCTGGAAGCCGATGAAGCCCAGATGTTCCTGGAGGAAATGGGCCTGGAAGAAGCCGGCCTCGACCGTCTGATCCGCGCAGGCTACGAGCTTCTGCACCTGGAAACCTATTTCACCGTCGGCCCCAAGGAGGCCCGCGCCTGGACCATCCGTTCCGGTACCGCGGCGCCGCAGGCGGCGGGCGTCATCCACGGCGATTTCGAGAAGGGCTTCATCCGGGCCGAAACCATCGCCTACGGCGACTTCATCGCCCATAACGGCGAACAGGGCGCCAAGGAAGCCGGCAAGATGCGCGCGGAAGGCAAGAGCTACATCGTCAAGGACGGCGACGTGCTGCACTTCCTGTTCAACACCTGATCCGCATTTCGGAAAAGATCCAATCCGCCCGCCGGCCCCGCTGCTGGCGGGCGGATTTGTTTCCGCAAGGGCGGGACTGACCGGCGGCATCCCGTCAGGGAGAACGCCGCCCCGGGGCGGAAATCCGGGACGGGACGCGAATTTGCACTACTCTTACCCGGGCACGTACAGAAAGCAGGGCTTTCATGGAGAAAGATGACAGTATCAACGTTCTGGGCGGGCCGCTGGAGCCTTGCTCGAACGCACCGGTGACCGGATTCTTCCGGGACGGCCATTGCAACACCTGCGATCAGGACCACGGCAGCCACACCGTCTGCGTGGTGACCACGGCCGAATTCCTGGCCTTTTCCAAGTATGTCGGCAACGACCTGTCGACGCCGCTGCCGGGCCTGAATTTCCCCGGCCTCAAACCCGGCGACCGCTGGTGCCTGTGCGCCGCGCGGTTCCTGCAGGCCGCCGACGAGGGCTGCGCCCCCAAGGTGCAGCTGGAGGCGACCCACATACGGGCGCTGGACGTGGTTCCGCTGAGCGTGCTGCAAAGCTACGCCGCCGATCCGGCCTGAAGAAACACCCGCGGAGAAGGAGACCGGACATGATGCGGATCCTCTTCCTCTTGGCCGCGTTCTGCCCCGCTGCGGCATCCGCGCAATCCAGCTGCAATGGCCAGACCCAGATCGACGCCAATTTCTGCGCCAAGGAAAAATGGCAGATTGCCGACAATGAGCTGAACCGCCTGTGGAAGCAGGTAAAGCCGGCGGCGGATGCCCGCGGCACTGGCCAGGCCTTGCTGGCAGAGCAGCGCGCCTGGCTGAAACGGCGCGACGCCACCTGCCTGCCGGAGCGATCCTCGGGCGGCAGCGCGGCGGCGATGTTCTACTGGGCCTGCATGGAGGAGGAGACCCTGCAACGCAACCAGGTGCTGCGGTCGCTGCGGTAACCTGGACAAAGAAAAGCCCCGGAATTCCCGGGGCTTTCTTTATTGATGCAGATGCGGAACCCGCCTGCCTTATTCCTCGAATGTGCGGCCTTCCTCGGTGTCGGACATGTCGAACCCCAGGTGCTTGGCAACGGTGAACACGTCCTTGTCGCCGCGGCCGCACATGTTCATCACGATGATGTGGTCCTTGGGCAGGTCCGGCGCGATCTTGGTCACATGGGCCAGCGCGTGGGAAGGCTCCAGCGCCGGGATGATGCCCTCGGTGCGGCAGCTGAGCTGGAACGCCTCAAGCGCTTCCTTGTCGGTGATCGAAACATACTGTGCGCGGCCCGTTTCATGCAGCCAGGAATGCTCCGGCCCGATGCCCGGGTAATCGAGGCCTGCAGAAATCGAGAAGCCTTCCTGGATCTGGCCGTCCTCGTCCTGCAGCAGATAGGTGCGGTTGCCGTGCAGCACACCGGGGCGGCCGCCGGTGAGCGACGCGCAGTGCTGCATCCGGTCATCCACGCCCTTGCCGCCGGCCTCAACGCCGATGATGTTGACCGAGGGGTCGTCCAGGAACGGGTAGAACAGGCCGATGGCGTTGGAGCCGCCGCCGATTGCGGCGATCACGGTGTCCGGCAGGCGGCCTTCGCCTTCCTGCTCCGCCAGCTGCCAGCGGACTTCCTTGCCGATGATCGACTGGAAGTCGCGCACCATCGCCGGATAGGGGTGCGGGCCGGCCGCAGTGCCGATGCAGTAGAAGGTGTCGCGCACATTGGTCACCCAGTCGCGCAGCGCGTCGTTCATCGCATCCTTCAGGGTGCCGCGGCCGGAGGTGACGGGGATCACCTCGGCGCCCAGGAGGCGCATGCGGAACACGTTCGGCGCCTGGCGTTTCACGTCATGAGCACCCATATACACGATGCATTTGAGTCCGAACTTGGCGCAGACGGTCGCGGTGGCCACACCGTGCTGGCCGGCGCCGGTCTCGGCGATGATGCGGGTCTTGCCCATGCGCCGTGCCAGCAGGATCTGGCCCAGCACGTTGTTCACCTTGTGCGCCCCGGTGTGGTTCAGCTCGTCGCGCTTCATGTAGATCTTGGCGCCGCCCAGCTCAGCGCTCAGGCGCTCGGCGTGGTACAGCGGGCTGGGACGGCCGACGTAGTGTTTCCACAAGGCGTCCATCTCGGCCCAGAAGGCGGGGTCGTCCTTGGCCTTGTTGTATTCTTCCTCGAGGCTCAGGATCAGCGGCATCAGGGTTTCCGACACGAAACGCCCGCCAAAGATGCCGAAACGGCCGTTTTCATCCGGACCGTTCATGAAGCTGTTGAAAAGATCGTCGGCCATGGTTCTTCCCTCACTTTCGCAGCGCCCGCCATGACTATAGCGCGGCAGCGCCTTGGTAAAGGGAGATTGCGCAACCGGTTCGATCCGGCCAGGGCCCCTGCCCTGCCGGTGTGTTCCTTTATTGCTATGGTCTGCTGCCTGTCCTTCAGGCTGGAAGGTGTAGATTGGCGGCGCCGCCAAGGGGCGGAGGCGGGACGGGAGGTTCCTCCCGCACGCTGAACGTTGTCTCTGCGCGCCCTTGCCAAAGGGCCCTGTTCCAAGGTGCCGGGGGTGTCAGGCCCGGCGGTGACCGCGATCAGCGGAGAGTGTGGCATTGGCCGCTTAAGATCAGGTGAGGCCAGCGCACGCAGGGTGCGCAACACCTCGGGCACTGCGCCTTGGGACAACCGCTAGACAGTGAGTATTTTTGGAAAGATGAAGGCGCAAGCCTGGTATTTTCATCTTTAAAAATCTCTCAAATCCCGCCCTCAGCGGCATAGCAGAAGGCCGCAGCGGTGCGAGCCCTCAGCCGCGGGCGACGTGGGCCGCCTTGGTAAAGGCCTCGATCAGGTCCGCATCTTTTTCACCCGGCGCGCTTTCGACGCCGGAGGAGACATCGACCTGGCGGGCGCCGGTCATGCGGATGGCCTCGGCGACGTTCTCCGGCGTCAGCCCGCCGGCCAGCATCCAGGGCTTCTGCCAGTATTTGCGCGCCGCCAGCAGCCGCCAGTCGAAAGCGAGGCCGTTGCCGCCGGGCAGTTCTGCCTCCTTCGGCGGTTTGGCGTCGATCAACAGCTGGTCGGCCACCTGTTCATAAAGCGCAATCTGGGGAATGTCGGCGGCATCGGCGATGCCCACCGCCTTCATCACCGGCAGGCCGTAGCGGGCGCGCACCTCGGCCACACGCTCCGGGCTTTCACGCCCATGGAGCTGCAGCATGTCGAGCGGCACCGCGCCGGTGATGGCATCCAGCTCCGCGTCCGAGGCATTCACCGTCAGCGCCACCTTGCACAGGCCCATGGGCGCCTCGATGGCCAGCGCGGCGGCCTGGGCGATGGAGACATTGCGCGGCGATTTCGGAAAGAACACAAATCCCGCATAGGCCGCCCCCGCTGCGGCAACGGCAGCCACATCCTGCGGGGTGCTGAGCCCGCAGATCTTGACCCGGATGTCCGTCATGACAGGCTCAGTTCGCGTCTTCGAGAAGTGCCAGGACCTCGTCCTTGCCTTCGTTCTTCTGCTTCTTGAGACGGGTTACTTCGCGGTTCAGCTTGCGCGCCTCGCGCGCTTTCTGGGCGGCCTCGCTGCGGTGCTTGTGCTCGCGGATCCATTCCCAAAGGAAACCGATCACCAGCCCGGCGCCAACCCCGCCCAGCACCACCACAAACAGCGGCAGCGCAATGCTGTAGTTGAAGCCGAAAAGTTCCGCCAAGGCCGCAGGCATCAGTTTCAGCTCGACCACCGTGCTGTTGGCCAGACAAACGGACACCAGCACGATGGCCAGCGCCCCAAGAACCGCGTAGCGAATGTAACGCATCAGGCTTTCCCGTTCAGGCGGTCCCTCAAGAGCTTGCCAGTCTTGAAGAACGGCACATGTTTTTCCTCGACATTGACCGTCTCGCCGGTGCGGGGATTGCGGCCGACCCGCGCGTCCCGCTTCTTGACCGAAAAGGCGCCGAAGCCGCGCAGTTCGACCCGGTCGCCGCGGGCCATGGCATCGGTCACTTCCTCGAACACCGTGTTCACGATCCTCTCTACATCCCGCTGATACAGGTGCGGGTTTTCATCTGCAATCTTCTGAATCAACTCAGAGCGGATCATGTTCTTTTTCCTCCCAGGATGCCGGTATGTTTTGGCTATTATTCTGAGAGTATAGGAAAAATTCGTGCATGGGGGAACAAAATGCCGCGGGTTTGACGGGCAAATCGGCGGCTCTTCACCACCTTTTCATCCCGTAAGCGCCCAATCCAGGGCGGCAAAGCGCCGCCGCGGCGCGGCATCCGCCCCCCTCCGGCGGCTGGCCCGCATTTTGATTCGGGAGTTGCGAGCCGCCTGCGGCTGTGCCCGGAATGCGGCAGTTCACCTGTTCAGCAGCGCGAGATGCGTCATCTGCCGGCCTCAGATGCCGCATATGAAACTTTATTTCCGTAAAGTAAAATTTTTCATTGTAAAGCGCCCCGCATCGCCCATGCTTTTCTAAACCAGGCGCGTCACATCAGCTGGCTGGACCTGGTGCCTATCGAACCGGCACGCCCTGCCCTTCCGGCGCAGCGCAGGCCGGCCTGTCAAAGCCGGTGGCCAACAACCGGCAAGAAGACAAACCAACATGGAGAAAACTGGAAATGCCATTGGACATGAGCGCGATACATGTAGAGCAAGTCACCCTGAACTCATTGGTGCAGAACATCCTTTATGCATCGGGAATCGTCGGGGCCATCCTGGTCGTTGTCGGCCTGCTGCTGATTGACGCGGGCACCGCGCGGCGGCGGAACCTGTTCAACTCGACCATCGAAAAGACGCTGGGGTTCTTCCTCGGCTTTGCCACATATTACTTCATCGGCTTTGGCCTGTGGGCCGGGCAGTATTACATCATGGAAGGCGCGACCATGATGGATTCCATCAATGACTGGTGGCTTGGCGGCGCCATGACCAATGCGCTGGCGCATCACACCAACCCGGCCACCTTTCCGGGGCTGAATACTTTCCAGATCTTCATCTTCTTCCTGGCGGTGTTTGCCGGGATCATCAACATCCTGCTGCATTTCGCGGTGTCCGAGCGGATGAAGGCCGCGGCCTATTTCATCACCTGCATCGTGGCCGCGGTGGTGTCCTCGGCGCTCAGCTGGGCGACCTGGGGCTCGGTCGGGCCGCTGACCAATGCGGGCTTTCACGACTTCTTCGGCGTCGGCTTTGTCTATTTGTTCCCGGCCGGCATGGCGCTGGTGTTTACCCCGAAACTGGGCGCGCGGCCCGGCATGATGGCGCCGCATCCGCGGATCTCTGCCTATCTGGCCCCCAGCATCGGTCTGTGCGCGCCGGGTCTGCTGCTGATCTTTGCGGGCCTGCCGATGGTGATCCTGTCCTGCCTGTTCTTCTTTGACCCCGAAGCGCTGGCGGTCAGCGTCACCATGGCCGACACCAGCGTCGGCATCGCCATCAACAACTACGCCATGGTCTGGGCCGGCGGCGCCATCACCGGGCTGCTGATCGCCTATAGCACCGGCAAATACGCCTATACCCTGCTGGGGCCGCTGGCGGGCTATGTGGCTGGCGCGTCCGGCTTTGATGTCTACCTGCCCTGGCAGGCCTTCATCGTTGGCCTGGTGGCACCTTTCGCGGCCTACGCCGTCTATGAGTTCACCCTGAAGCGCGGCATCGACGAGCACAAGCTGTTCCCGCTATTCCTGGGCTGCGGCACCCTGGGCATGGTGATGCTGGGCCTGTTCAAGGCCGGAACCCCGCGCGGCGGCTATTTCGGGATCGAGGAAGGCGCCTATGCGTTCCAGCACGGCGAGATCTCGCTGGTGATGCAGCTGATCGGCACCGCCGCCTGCATCGGCACCGGTGTGGTGACGGCGCTTGTGCTGTCCTTCATCCTGGAGCGGACCGTCGGCCTGAAAGTGTCCGAGGACGACCAGATCGACGGGCTGGACGGCAAGATCTGGGATCTGGAGCCGGATGTCGTCACCCATGCGGACAACGCGCAGAACGCCTGAACCGGCGTGTAACACGGAAGGCCCCGGCATCTGCCGGGGCTTTTTTCGTTTTGGCGGACGGGAATGGCCTTGCCGTATCCGGTCGGCATTGCTGCTTCTGCGGCCCTTCAATCAACCGGCCCCGAAACGGAAAAATCGGCTATACTTGCCGTGACCGACAAAGAGGAGACCACCATGCTGTACCCGCTTGCCACGCTTGAGGCCGATAAACTCGACGCGATCAAGAGCTTGGAAAAGGATATCGGCAGCCCGGTGGTGGCGCTTGCCGGGGTTGAAGCCGACACTGCAACGCTACCGGAGGATCAGTTGAAGAAGCTGCAGGAGCTGGAAGAGGAGCTGGGCGTCGTGCTGGTGGCGGTTCGGCCGAACTAGGCGGCCGGAACGGGTCCGCCGGTTCTCCGGCCAGAGATTTTACTTGGGCCATGCCGCGGCCGGGCTGGGACAAACGGGCACAGCACTGCGCGGCACAAGGTGATACTATCGGCGAATGCCGGGCAGGCTCTGCGGCTGCTGCCAACCGCTGGCAACTGACACACGCATTGCGGGTCAAAAATGCATTTGCCGTTTTCCGGCAATTTGGAGTTTCGCCCGGTTTTGGTATTTTATTGAGCTGAACGGCAGAATTTTAGGCAGATTTCCCCCGGATTTGAGCCTGAATTTCTCCGCCAAACCGTCTACTGGGACTATGGCAAGAATGTGTCACTGACTCGCAAACAACGTCCGAAACTTCCAAAAACTTGGCAACAACCCCAACATGTTGAAGGCTGAACCACACAGGTAATCAATATCTTGAGGACTGGAGGCAGCATGACCAAACAAGAGGCTTCACCTTTCGGATTTCACGGAAATGAAAGGCCGCTTGCTCCGGCGAAGCTAGCGCTTTTAGCTGCGATTGCCGCCATCGGCAGCACCGCAAATGGTGAGGAATACATAGAGCCGGAGATGCCCGGCGTTCAGGTTGCAAACGCATTCGAAGAAGGCGCCCGCGCAATGATGTGCGAAAAGGTTGGCTTCTTGTCTTTTGTCTGGGCAATTGATCAGGAATTGAAATCGCCCCAATTTCCGGATGCCAGCGTCCAGTACAGCGACAGCTTGATCGCCGTGACCCGCGACCGCAGCATCAACGGCATTTCGGTTCCCCAATCCGAATTCCTGTGGCGCGAAGCCCCGCGGAAATGGAAATACTCCGGCTTCGACGGCATAGAGCCGGTGACCGATTCCTGCACCGACATCACCGCGGAGATCGCAGCCTCTTTCATGGATTTCGCCGAGGCCGCCTCTTGGGGCTTGCCCGATTTGGAACAGCGCGCCGTATTGTTTGATGCGCTGGAGGACGACCTGCGCACCAGGCTGGAGCTGGCCCAGATCGAGCGCGACGAGGCCAAACAGGAACTGGTTGCCCTGCGCGATGAAAACTCAGGATTGGAAACAGAGCTTTCACTGGCCAGATTGGCAGTGTGCGAGATCAGCAGCCGCACACAGGAAATGCTGGTGAATGCATCGGCCGTCAGCGCGCCGGCAGGCCTTGCGGAATTCTCGCACAATGCCGCAAGGCTCTTCGGCGGCGAGGATTGCAATGGGACGATCGAAGAGAACATCGAAGAAAAAATCGAGAACGCGGTGTTTGTCAGTACCAGGATGGCACCCCCGAAATAGGCCGGTTTCTGCGGCTCAGGCACGGCGGCGCACCCCGCCCCTGCACCTCACCGGATCGCCCGGGGACTTACCCGCCAGACAAACGAAAAGCCCCGCAGAGATCTGCGGGGCTTTCCGTTTTCGAGCCGTGAGGCCGGGTACTATTAGTCGCCCGACTTCAGTGCGGCGCCCAGGATGTCGCCCAGCGATGCGCCGGAGTCCGAGGAGCCATACTGTTCCACTGCTTCTTTCTCTTCCGCGATCTCGCGCGCCTTGATGGACAGGCCCAGGCGGCGGGTCTTGGAGTCGACGTTGGTGACGCGCACGTCGACCTTGTCGCCAACCGAGAAACGCTCGGGGCGCTGGTCGGCACGGTCGCGGGACAGGTCGGAGCGGCGGATGAAGGACTTCATGCCTTCGTATTCCACTTCGATGCCGCCGTCTTCGATGGCAGTCACTTCGACGGTCACGATCGAGCCGCGCTTCACGCCGCCCACGGCTTCAGCGAACTTGTCGCCGCCCAGGGCTTTGATCGACAGCGAGATGCGCTCTTTCTCGACGTCCACTTCGGAGACAACGGCCGAAACCATGTCGCCTTTGCGGTAGTTCTGGATCGCGTCTTCGCCGCGCTCGTCCCAGGACAGGTCGGACAGGTGAACCATGCCGTCGATGTCGCCGTCGAGGCCGATGAACAGACCGAATTCGGTGATGTTCTTGACTTCGCCTTCGACCTGGGTGCCTTCCGGGTGGGTCTCAGCAAAGACTTCCCACGGGTTGCGCATGGTCTGCTTGAGGCCCAGGGACACGCGGCGCTTGGCGCCGTCGATTTCCAGAACCATGACGTCGACTTCCTGGGAAGTGGAGACGATTTTGCCCGGGTGGACGTTTTTCTTGGTCCAGGACATTTCGGACACGTGAACCAGACCTTCGACGCCCGGCTCCAGCTCAACAAATGCACCGTAATCGGTGATGTTGGTGACGCGGCCCTTGTGCACGGAGGACAGCGGGTACTTGGCGCCAACCAGATCCCACGGGTCTTCCTGCAGCTGCTTCATGCCCAGGGAGATGCGGTGGGTCTCTTTGTTGATCTTGATGACCTGAACCTTGACGGTTTCGCCGATCGACAGGATCTCGGACGGGTGGTTCACACGGCGCCATGCCATGTCGGTGACGTGCAGCAGGCCGTCAACGCCGCCCAGGTCAACAAACGCACCGTATTCGGTGATGTTCTTGACGACACCGTCGACTGCCTGGCCTTCGGACAGGTTGCCGATAACCTCGGCGCGCTGTTCGGCGCGGGACTCTTCGAGGATCGCGCGGCGGGACACAACGATGTTGCCGCGGCGGCGGTCCATCTTCAGGATCTGGAACGGCTGCTTCAGACCCATCAGCGGGCCGGCGTCGCGCACGGGGCGCACGTCAACCTGCGAGCCGGGCAGGAACGCAACAGCGCCGCCCAGGTCGACGGTGAAGCCGCCCTTGACGCGGCCGAAGATCGCGCCTTCGACGCGCTGATCGTCTGCGTAGGCTTTTTCCAGGCGGTCCCAGGCTTCTTCGCGGCGGGCCATCTCGCGGGAGATGACAGCTTCGCCACGGGCGTTTTCAGCGGCGCGCAGGAAGACTTCCACTTCGTCGCCGACTGCGATTTCAGCCGCTTCGCCGGGGTTTGCGAATTCTTTCAGATCAACGCGGCCTTCCATTTTGTAGCCGACGTCGATGATGGCCTGGCCGGCTTCGATTGCCAGCACTTTGCCTTTGACAACCGAACCTTCGTCCGGGGTGTCCATTTCGAAGCTTTCGTTCAGGAGGGCTTCGAATTCCTCCATCGATGCGTTTTGAGCCATGAGGTCTCAGGTTTCCTTTACTAGTGTTTCTGGCCGGGCGGTTGTCTCCGCCGGTCTTGGTTAAGCCAGTCTAGAACGTGGCCCGGAGCACATCTGATCAAACAAACACAAAGGGCCGAGGTAGTCCCCAGCCCTGCTCAGATATGCCGCCCGGACGTTCGCCGCCCATGTTCTGACAGCGCGCGATATAGGCGGATTCCCAAGGTTGCGCAAGGGAAAAGCCCTGCATGGCAAGGCGGAACCGCATTTACACCGCCTGGAGCGGAAGGCCTTAGCGCCGGTCAGGGCCGCGCCCGGCCGGCCTCCGGTGCTGGTATTCCTGTTCCAACAGGACAACGGCAATCAGCAGGTATTCGACTTCAGCGCCTTCCCCGAGCAGCGGAAGATAGATTTCGGACGTGCTCCGGTAGGCTGGCAGCGGGCCGACATAGGGCAGCGACGCAAGCAATGGCTGGCGGGAGGAAGCGGCTTCTGCAAAGCCGGTCCAGATCATCGAGCCGGGGCCGAACCCCGGATGTTCGGAGAGCCGGGTGCCAACGAATTTGTCGCGCAGCGTGTTGCTGAGCCTGCTGCGCACATAAAGTGCCTTGAAATCGGACAGTATCCCGCTTGCAGTGCGTTCGATCTCGAAAATAGACAGGATGCTTGGCGCGTTTTCAGCATTGGGCAACCCGAGCTCTGTCAGCCTTGGAAAAGCACCGTCCAGCATGGCGCTCTTCCAAGTGAAGAAGATGCTCTTCAGCTCCGGCTGCAAATCACCTGCGGAGAAATCAGAACTGAACATCGCTTAGGCTGCCCCTGGCAAAATCACTCCACTCTGCGGCCCTCAGAATGCGGCAAGAGCCGTGCTATAGAATAGCGCCCAGCTGTTAATGTAGCCTGAAATCAGTCTATTAAAGGTTTCGTCCTCAAATCGGCCGCCTTTTGCGGCAGATCATCGGCACAGGCAGGCGGCCCCAAATGCCACCCGCCTTCTTTATTGACCGCTCTCAGGCGATCTCAGTCACGATGGTTTCGCGGGACTTGCGCACCTTTTTCATCGGCAAGAGCCAGTCGCCCTCTTCGGCGCGGTAGCCGAGCGGCAGCAGCAGGACCGAGCGCAGGCCCTTGTCCTTGAGGCCCAGGATTTCGTCGATCTTCTCCGGCGTGAAGCCTTCCATCGGGGTGCTGTCTACTTCCAGCTCGGCGGCGGCGGCCAGCGCGAATCCCAGCGCGATATAGGCTTGGCGGGCTGCGTGGTCATGATTGGTGCGCGCCTCGCGCGGCAGGTAGGTCGCCTTGAGGTTCTCGTAGTACTGGTTCAGCATCGGGATCTCGCCGCGCTCCTCGGTCATCTGGCGGGTGACGGCGTCGATGCGGTCCTCGGAGTAGTTGTCCCAGGCGGCAAAGACGATGAGATGCGAGCCGTCGGTGATCTGGGCCTGGTCCCAGGCATGGGGACGGATCTGCGCGCGGATCTCCGGGTTGGTGATGACAAACACCTCAAACGGCTGGGTGCCGGATGAGGTCGGCGCCATGCGGATCGCCTCGATGATCTGGTCGACCTTCTCTTGCGGGACCGCTTTGGAGGGGTCCATCTTCTTGGTGGCATAACGCCAGTTCAGCTTCTCGATCAGGGTGCTCTTGCTCATGTCTCGGGTCCTTTCGGGGCCTTACGGGAAGGGTGGTATAAATTTGTAACCGGCTATATAAGCGGTACCAGACAGGGCACAAGAAGGCACATTCCTGAGCCCCGGTTACACGGAGGGAACCACCATGGCGCAGGGTCAATGCCCGGAATGCGGCCGCATCAACGAAGTACTGTCGCGGGTCGGCGACCGCTGGAGCGTGCTGATCGTGATCTCATTGGCGCAATACGGCGTGCTGCGGTTCAATGAGCTGAAGCGGCATCTGGGCATTTCCCAGCGGATGCTGAGCCTTACCCTGCGCGAGCTGGAGCGCGACGGGCTGGTCAGCCGCACCTATCACCCGACGATCCCGCCCAAGGTGGAGTATGCGCTGACGCCGCTGGGTGAATCGTTCCGTGAGCCAGTCAAGGCGCTGGGGCTGTGGGCGCTGGAGCATCTGCCGGTGATTGATGCTGCGCGGGCGGAATTTGATGCTACGGCGGAAGCGGAGAAGAAGACCGCCTGAGGGATTGACCTGGCAGGAGGCCCGCCCCCCCCTGCCAGGCACGATGAAGCCTTCACCTGCGCAAATCCCAGATGCCTGCGTCGCGCCGCAGCATGGCCTGTTCGGCGGCGTCCAGCCGGGCCGCTGCCGCGCCGGGATCGCGGCTGCCGCCCGCCTTGTTCCAGATCTTCAGGGCTGAGGCCGGGCTCCAGGGCAGGCAGGCGGTGGCCAGCCATCGCCGCAACCCCGGGGGCAAGGCATCATAGGCCTGCATCGGATCCCCTGCCCGGCGCCTGCGTTTGAGCCGGGACACCAGGTTGCGGCGCGGCCTGCGGTCAGCCATTGCGGCCGCACTCCTCAGCAGAAGCCCGGAAACCCGCCGCTTCACTGTCACCCGTCGTCGCCATGATCACTCTGCCTCGTGTTGCCTCCGCGAGTCGCATTGTTATGTCATAACATTGCAAATCTCAAGCGGATGCTTCTGGCTGGAAAAAGAAAGCATTCCGCCGCCCGGATGCCGCAAACTGGAAATCACACGCCGTCTTTTGCCGTCAGTCTGGGAGCAGCAGCCGAAAGGGAGGCATAGATGGGCCAGCAGCCGAATTTCCTTGTCATCATCTCGGACGAACACCGCAAGGATGCGATGGGCTGTGCGGGCCACCCGATTGTGAAGACGCCGAACCTGGACGCGCTGGCGGCGCGCGGAACGATGTTCACCGCGGCCTATACGCCCTCGCCCATGTGCGTGCCCACCCGCGCGGCGCTGGCTACTGGCAACTGGGTGCATAAGTCAGGGCATTGGGACAGCGCGACCCCCTACGCTGGCAGCCCGCGCAGCTGGATGCATACGCTGCGCGACGCGGGCCGCGAGGTGGTGTCGATCGGCAAACTGCTTTCCGCTCTGCCGAGGATGACAACGGGTTCTCCGAGGAAATCCTGCCGATGCATGTGGTCGGCGGTATCGGCTGGGCCGTCGGGCTACTGCGGGAGAACCCGCCGCCTTATGACTCGGCGGCGGAACTGGCCGGCGATGTGGGCGCGGGCAGCAGCAGCTATACCGACTACGACCTGGCGATCACGGAAGCGGCAGAGGCCTGGCTGGTCGATCCCAGGCGGCAGAGGCAGCCGTGGGCGGCGTTTGTGTCGCTGGTCAGCCCGCATTATCCCCTGACTTGCCCCGAGGAGTGGCACAGTATGTACGACCCGGCAGAGATGGACCTGCCGGTGGGCTATGGCGCGGGCCTGCCGGGTCACGAGGAGCTGCGCAATATCGCCGCCTTCTTCAACTACGATGATTACTTCGACGAACAGAAGATGCGCGAGGCCAAGGCGGCCTATTACGGGCTCACGTCCTTCATGGATCATTGCACCGGCCGGGTGATCCAAGCGCTGGAGGCAAGCGGCCAGCTGGAGAACACGGTGATCCTCTATGTGTCGGATCACGGCGACATGATGGGGGACCAGGGGTTCTGGACCAAGCAGGTGATGTACGAGCAATCCGCAGGCGTGCCGATGATTGCCGCCGGGCCGGGCATTCCGGCGGGGCAATGCGTGGCGACCTGCACCAGCCTGACCGACATCGCCGCCACCGCGCGGGAGGTGTGCGGCGTGGCGGAGGATGCGGAGCTGCCGGGCGTCTCGCTGCGCCGGATTGCCAATGCGCCCTATGACGAGAGCCGCACCGGGTTCAGCGAATACCACGACGGCGGTTCGAGAACCGGCGCCTTCATGGTGCGCTGGGGCAAGTGGAAATACGTTCATTATGCCGGGATGCAGCCGCAGCTGTTCGACCTGGAAGGCGACCCGCATGAGCAGGTGAACCGGGCAAAGGACGGGATGCATAACCCGGAGATCAGGGCGGCTCTGGCGGAAGGCGAGCAGCGGCTGCGGGCAATCTGCGATCCGGATGAAGTGAACGCCCGTGCCTTTGCGGACCAGCGCCGCAGGATCGTGGAACTGGGTGGCGAGGAGGCCTGCCGCACGGCCTATGTTTTCAACCACACGCCGACGCCGGAAGAGCAGGACAAGATGCGCGAAGGCCCGGCACTGTAGCGCTTGCCGTGCGGACGGCCCTTACCTAGGGTCGCAAGCGGGAGGGCCGTGCGATGACATTGGAAGAGGCAATTGCAACCCAGCCGCAGTGGGTGCAGGTCTGGGTCAACATCCTGTTTCTGGGCGCCTTTGTGCTGCCGCTGGCGCTGCTGATCTGGAAGCCCAGCCGGATCGCCGGACTGGTGACGGTGGCAGCGAGCCTGCTGGCGGGCGGCGGAGTTTACTGGATTTACGGGCAGCTGGGATATGTGCGGCTTCTGGGGCTGCCGCATGTGATCCTGTGGACACCGCTGGCGGTCTGGCTGTGGCGGCAGCGGGCGCGGCCGGACATGCCTGCCTGGCCGCAGCGGATCATCCTGATGGTCTGCGCGGTGATCGCGGTGTCGCTGGCGTTTGATTACGTGGACTTGGCCCGCTACCTGCTGGGAGAGCGGCAGCCGTTCTGAGCCGCCGCCTGCCGCCAGGTTTGCTGTCAGGCCGACCGCCTAGAGGTCGATTTCCAGCACGCCTTCCGGCGCCTGCGCGCGGGACTGGCAGAGAATGATGGCGCCCTCGCGCTGCTTGTTCGAGAGCACGAAATCGCGGTGCTCGGCATCACCGGAAATCAGCCCGCACTTGCAGACGCCGCAGATGCCATCGGAACATTTCACATCCACGTGGATGCCGCTTTCGGCCAGCGCCTCGGCGGCGGTCTTTTCCGCCGGCACCAGGATTTTGCGGCCCGATTTCGCCAGCTTCAGGGTGAAGGGATGGTTTTCGTATTCGGGCTGTTCGGGAACCGAGAAGTATTCCATGTGGCGGGCCTCTTCCGGGAAGCCATTGGCTTCTGCCGCCTCCAGCACGGCCTGCATATAGACCTCCGGCCCGCAGGTATAGACGTGGCTGCCGGGCGTATACTGCAACACCTGCTTAAGGTCCGCGCGGGTACCCAGATCGGAGAAATGCAGATGAACTTTGTCTGCCCATGGGACGTTCCGGAAGTCATCCAGAAACCCGGCATTTGCCATTTTCGAGCATGAATAGCGGAACTCGAAATCCCGGCCCAGCGCGTGCAGCCGGTGGGCCATCGCGATCATCGGCGTCACCCCGATACCGCCCCCCATCAGGTAGGACTTGGCGGCATCCTCCACCAGCCGGAAGTGGTTGATCGGCTTAGAGATGAACACCATCCGGCCTTCTTCAAAGATCCGGTGCATCAGTCTGGAACCGCCGCGGCCCGCGTCCTCACGCAGCACTGCGATCTGGTATTTCGAGCGGTCCGCCGGATCGCCCGACAGCGAGTACTGGCGGAAGAACTCCGGCGCGACGACCACGTCGATATGGGCACCTGCAGTGGCCGGAGGCAGCGAGGCGCCGTCCGGCAGCGAGAACTCGTACTTGGTGACGGCCTCCGTCATGTGCTCGACCTTCGACAGACGCACGCGCATCACAGGCGCATCACCCTGGTCTGCGGTATAGACATGCTCCGGCGGCAGGCCCTGCGCGCGGCGGCGCTTGTGCTCCGCTGCGGGGATCATCGCCTGATAGGCGGCGATCCCGACCTCGCGGTCCATCGGCGCGGGCCAGGCATAAGGCGGCGGGGCCAGCGGTGCGGGGTAGACCGCCAGGGTCTGATCCTCGAATTTCAGGTTAAGGTCCTTGGACAGCTTGCGGGCGTTCACGGGATGCTGCGAGGGGGCATAGGGCCCATCCTCCACCATCTCCAGATCCCACCACCATTTCTTGGTGCCGTTCACCTCGCCATTGCCCAGCGCGTCATCGAGCTTGGCCAAGAGCGGCGCACTGCCGGGCACATTCATCGCGGCCCAGCGGAACGGCGCCTCGGCAAACAGGCCCTCCAGGTTCCAGGGGCAGGTCTTCATGCAGCGGCCGCACATTGCGCCGCCGGGCACGGTGACTCGGTAAGTGGTGCATTTCTGGCTGTCGGACTTCCAGATCTCGTAACCGTTGAACATCAGCTTCGGCCCGGCGGTGATAGCGCCGGAGGGGCATTCGCGGGCACATTTATTGCAGGCCTCGCAGAACCGCTGCAGGCCGAAGTCTACCGGCTTGTCATGGGTCATTGGCAGGTTGGTGGTCACGGCACCGGATTTCAGGCGAGGGCCGAGGAAGGGGTTCAGGATCACCTCACCAATGCGAGAGACCTCGCCGAGGCCGGAGAGCAGCAACAGCGGCGGCTGCAGCACCTCGCCGTCCATCACCGAATGCACCCGGGCGGTATAACCGAGGTTGCGGATCTGCTGCGCGATCACGCCGCCCAGCAGCGAGAACCGCAGATAGGCGCGCATCGACTGGGCGCAGGCAATCCAATCGTCGCCGGAGGCGCCCTCCATCGTCTCATGGCCCTGGTCGATGATGATGCTGATGGCGTTTTCGTGGTAGGGCGCCAGGGGTTCGCCTGCGGCGTCGTGGGAGTAGTAGGTCCAGTCCGGGCAGCGCGAGATGCCCACCGCGTCGCAGCCAAGGAAATAGGCCGCGGCCTTGATACTGGCAGCATTGCGGGCGGCATCGGCGGCGCTGGGGTCAACCTGCGGCGCAGCCTCGCCGTCCTGCAGCAGCACGAAGGCCGCAAGCGAAGAGCGAAAGGCAAAGGCAGAGGAGGACTTGCGGACATAGTTGCCGTTCTTCGCCGCCTCCTGCGGGCCTTTGCCAAGGTCGCCGAACAGGGAGCGTGCAAACATGTCAGCACGTTTCGGGACCCGCGCGACGTTCACCTCGTCTATGTAGGTAGTGGGGTCTGCCACCCGTTTCAGGGTATCGAACGGGTGCGGGCCGTCCATGAAGCGGCGCTTGGTGTAGGGGTCGCGGGTGGCGGCGCTCTTGGCGTGGGCGCCAAGGCCCAGCCGGTATGTGAGCCCCGGCGCCTGCCCCAGAACCAGCGGCAAATCGGGAGCCAGTTCCAGCGTCGTGGTAACGGCAGAGATACCGAAACGGCTGCCCAGAAACGGGTTTGTCAGCATGCCGTTCTCATAGGTGGCAAGCCCCGCCTGTACCGCCAGCTTGCCCAGGTGCACATCACTGGCGGCACCGCTATGCGCGCGCGCCTCCCACCCCAGAAGGCGGATGTAGTTGGCCAAGGTCACCACGGTTTCCGCCGCCCGCAGGCAGGCACGCTGGTCCTGTGCATCCGGCAGCCAGTCAGTGCCATCTTCCCCGGCCCCGGGGTCGCGGGGGAATTCATAGACATAGACCAGCGCGTGCGTGTGGTGGCGGCAGTCCGCGGGCGGGGCCCGCATCGCCTCACGCAAGTTCGCCATCACCACGTCGATGCCGGAGGCGAAGGTCTTGGTCTGCTTCGTGCGCAGGGTTTCCGCCAGCGCCGACACATCCGGGTTTACCAGCGGCGCGTCCAGCCAGGTGCAGGAGGGCACCGCGCAGGCACCTGCAAGCGAGGCGTCGCAGAAGTATCCGAAGGCCTTCAGGTGATCGCTACGCTCCTGCGGGTCCGCAGGGATTTCGGCGCGTTCCTTTTTCACCAGCCCCTCGCGCGTGGCATCCAGCATCGCCTGATAATCGCGCATCGCGTTGACGAGGGAGAGCGGTGCATCGGGGCGGCGGAAACTGACCTGCTCCTGTGGCGGCAGCGCGTCCAGCCCTTCCGGCTGGGCCTGCCGTGTCAGGGCCTCCATCGGGTAGGGCCCCAGGTGCACGGGCCGGTTGCGGTAGGAAAACAATTTGCCCATGGATGGCCCCTTTGAGTTACAGCTTGGCGACGATGCGCGGCTCGTCCTGCAGCAGCTTGGCGGCGGAGTGGCGCAGCGCGGACAGTTCTGCGCCGCTCAGTTTGGCCTCGAAATACGCCGCGTTCTCCTGCGCGATGGGCAGCACCGCCTGCAGCGCCGCCTGGCCCGCGGCGGTCAGCGCCACCCGGATTGAGCGCCCGTCGCCCTCTCCGCTGCGGCGGGTGATCAACCCGCCGGCCTCCATCTGACGCAAGGCGCGGGAGGTGGCGGTGCGGTCGATGCCGATAAAGTCCGCGATCCCGGACGGGGTCGCCAGCCCTTCCTCCCCTGCGGCCAGCAGCACGCACCAGGTGACACGGGTCAGCCCGTATTCGGCGATGCGCTGTTCAAAACGGCGTTCGATCACACGCGCCAGCATGGTGATCTGGTAGCCGAGGGATTGGTGCAGGTGGAAGCGTGTCTGAGTCATGATAATTGACAATGTCAATTATTTGCCCGTCAAAAGCCAGCGAATTCTGCACGTGCCCTCTTGGCGGCCTTTACGGATAGGCGTAACGCGAACTGCGCCCTGCCGCGGGCGTTGCATCATTGCGGGCAGCCTGTATCCTCAAAAACAGGGCTGGATACCCGCTAGGAGAACAGCATGAAATTCCGCTTTCCCATTGTCATCATTGACGAAGATTTCCGCTCCGAAAACTCCTCAGGCTCCGGCATCCGTGCCTTGGCACAGGCCATTGAGGATGAAGGGTTCGAGGTGCAGGGCGTGACCGGATACGGCGACCTTTCGCAATATGCGCAGCAGCAGTCCCGCGCCAGCGCCTTTGTGCTGTCGATCGATGACGAAGAGTTCACCCCCGGCCCCGATCTGGACCCCGCGGTAGTCGCCCTGCGCACGTTTATCGAGGAAGTGCGCTGGAAGAACGCTGATGTGCCGATTTACATCTACGGCGAGACCAAGACCAGCCGCCACCTGCCCAATGACATCCTGCGGGAGCTGCACGGCTTCATCCATATGTTCGAGGACACGCCGGAGTTTGTAGCGCGCCACATCATCCGCGAGGCGAAGAGTTACCTGGAGAGCATCCAGCCGCCGTTCTTCAAGAAGCTGTTGGATTATGCCGAGGACGGCTCCTACTCCTGGCACTGCCCTGGGCACTCCGGCGGCGTGGCCTTCCTGAAAAGCCCGGTCGGGCAGATGTACCACCAGTTCTACGGCGAAAACATGCTGCGCGCGGACGTCTGCAACGCGGTGGAGGAGCTGGGGCAGCTCTTGGACCACAACGGCGCGATCGGAGCGTCAGAGCGCAATGCGGCGCGGATCTTCAACGCCGACCACTGCTATTTCGTGACCAATGGCACCTCGACCTCCAACAAGATGGTCTGGCATCACACGGTGGCGCCGGGCGATGTGGTGGTGGTGGACCGAAACTGCCACAAGTCGATCCTGCATTCGATCATCATGACCGGCGCCATCCCGGTGTTCCTGAAACCGACCCGCAACCACTGGGGCATCATCGGCCCGATCCCGCATTCAGAGTTCGAAATCGAGAGCATCAAGGCCAAGATCCGCGCCAATCCGCTGCTGGAGGATGTGGATGCCGATGCGGTGAAGCCGCGGATCCTGACGCTGACTCAGTCCACCTATGACGGGGTGCTCTACAACACCGAGGTGATCAAGGGGCAGCTGGACGGCTATACCGAGAACCTGCATTTCGACGAGGCCTGGCTGCCGCATGCGGCCTTCCACCCGTTCTACGGCAGCTATCACGCGATGGGCCGCAAGCGGGCGCGCACCAAGCATTCGGTGACCTATGCCACCCAGTCCATTCACAAGCTGCTGGCGGGGATCAGCCAGGCCAGCCACGTGCTGGTGCAGGACAGCGAGGAAACCAAACTGGACCGGCATCTGTTCAACGAGGCCTACCTCATGCACACCTCCACCAGCCCGCAGTATTCGATCATCGCCAGCTGCGATGTGGCGGCGGCGATGATGGAGCCGCCGGGCGGCACCGCGCTGGTCGAGGAAAGCATCATGGAGGCGCTGGATTTCCGCCGCGCCATGCGCAAGGTCGACGAAGAATACGGCGCCGATGACTGGTGGTTCCAGGTCTGGGGCCCGGAGGATCTGGCCGAGGACGGTATCGGCAGCACAAAAGACTGGGTTCTGAGGAAAACCGATGCCGACGGCGTGCAGGCGGGCGGCGAGGACAGCTGGCACGGCTTTGGCGACATGGCGCCGGGCTTCAACATGCTGGACCCGATCAAGGCCACCATCATCACCCCGGGCCTCAACCTGGACGGCCGGTTCGAGGACTGGGGCATCCCGGCCTCGATCGTGACCAAATACCTGGCCGAGCACGGCGTGGTGGTGGAAAAGACCGGGCTTTATTCCTTCTTCATCATGTTCACCATCGGCATCACCAAGGGCCGCTGGAATTCACTGCTGAGCGCGCTGCAGCAATTCAAAGACGACTTTGCCCGCAACCTGGCCGTGCCGCGGGCGATGCCGGAGTTCTGCGCCAGCCAGCCGCGGTATGAGCAGATGGGCCTGCGCGACCTCTGCGAGCATGTGCATGCGCTTTATGCCCGCAATAACGTGGCACGGCTGTCAACCGAGATGTACCTGAGCGACCTGACCCCGGCGATGAAGCCAAGCGATGCCTTCAGCCATATCGCCCGGCGCACCACCCAGCGGGTGCCGATCGACGATCTGGAGGGGCGCATCACCACCAGCCTGGTGACCCCCTACCCGCCCGGTATTCCGCTGCTGATCCCGGGCGAGGTGTTCAACAAGAAGATCGTGGAATACCTGAAGTTCAACCGCGCCTTCGGGCGGGAATGCCCGGGGTTCGAGACCGACATCCACGGGCTGGTGCAGGAGACCGGCCCCGACGGGCTGACCCACTACTTCGCCGACTGCGTGGCGGAATAATGCAAAAGGGCGGCCGAGTTTCCGCGCGGCCGCCCCTGTACTTCAGTCTGATCTAGCAAGCTTAGAAGGGTGTTTACCCGACCGGCACCGCGTTGCTGACCCGTTTGCCAGCGGTCAGCCCGTTCACCTTGGCAACGATGGCCGCGGCATCCAGCCCGTGGTGGCGGTAGAGATCGCCGATGGTGCCGGTCTGGCCGAAATGCTCCACCCCCAGCGGGATGGTCTGGTGGCCTGCAACCCCGCCCAGCCAGGCAAGCGTCGCAGGGTGGCCGTCGATCACAGTGATCACCTTGCAATGCGGCGGCAGGTCCTGCATCAGCGTTTCGATAGGGGACTTGGCGGCGGTATTGCCGCGCGAGCGCGCCCGCTGCGCCGCGGTCCAGCCCGCGTTCAACCGGTCGGCAGAGGTCACCGCCAGCACGCCCACGTCGCGGCGGCTTTCGCCGATGATGCCCGCGGCCTTGATCGCCTCCGGTGCCACCGCGCCCTGGTAGGCGATCACCACATCACAGTTCGGCCCCGGCTTTCGCAGCCAGTAACCGCCGTCGATGGCCCCCTGGCGGAAGTCCTCATCGGCGCGCTTGCCGGGCTGCTCCATCGGGCTGGTGGTGAGGCGCAGATAGACCGAGCCACCGATCTCATCGCGCAGCCAAGTGCGCTCATCCGGGTCGCCCTCGCCGTCGCGCTGCAGGTAGTCGAAGGCCCATTCCATGATCACTGCCAGCTCATCGGCAAAGGCAGGCTCAAACGCCGCCAGCCCGTCCTGCGACATGCCGATGAGCGGCGTGCCGATGGACTGATGCGCGCCGCCTTCAGGCGCCAGCGTCACCCCGGAGGGGGTGCCGACGATCATGAAACGCGCGTCCTGGTAGCAGGCATAGTTCAGCGCATCGAGACCGCGGCAGACAAAGGGGTCGTAGACGGTGCCGATGGGGATCACCCGCTTGCCGAACAGCGAATGCGACAGCCCGGCGGCGCCCAGCAGCAGGAACAGATTCATCTCCGCGATGCCCAGTTCCAGATGCTGGCCCTCTGGGGCGAAGTTCCATTTTGCGGTGGAAGGGATGCGGTGCTCGATAAAGGCATCCTTTTGCACCTCACGCGCAAACAGCTTGCGCCGGTTGACCCACGGCCCCAGCCCGGTGGTGCCGGTCACATCGGGCGAAGTGGTCAGGATCCGCGCCGCCAGTTCGCTGTCCCCCTTGGACAGATCATCGAGGATCTTGCCAAAGGCCATCTGGGTGGAGATTTCGCGGGAGGTGTCGATGGCAATCGCGGGCACCGGCAGCGTCGCGTCGAAATGGCGGCGCGGGCCTTCGGCAAAGAACGGCACCTGGCGAAGAAAACCTTGCAGCGCGGCGGGGTCAGAAACGGTGGCGAAGGGCTCCCACTCCTCCCCAGCGGCAACGCCCATATGGGCCTGCCATTCCGCCATCTGCGCCTTAGTCATCAGACCGCCGTGGTTGTCCTTGTGGCCGGCAATCGGCGTGCCCCAGCCCTTGACCGTATAGGCCAGGAAACAGACCGGGCGGTCGTGGTCGATGGATGCGAACACATCCGCCATCGTCTCCACGCAGTTGCCGCCGAGGTTTTCCATCAGATTCGCAAGTTCCTCGTCGCTGCGCCTGGCGATCAGCGCACTGACATCGCCCTGATCGCCCAAGTCATTCATCAGGTGCTGCCGCCATACCGCGCCGCCCATGTAGGTGAGCGCGGAATACTGCTGGTTCGGGCAGGCGTCGATCCAGGCGCGCAAAGCTTCGCCGCCCGGCTCCTTAAACGCGGCACGCTGCAGGGCGCCGTATTTCACCCGCACCACGTCCCAGCCGAAGGCGTCAAAGATCTTCTCGATCCGCTCGAACAGACCTTCGCGAACGATGCCGTCCAGCGACTGGCGGTTGTAGTCGATGATCCACCAGGTGTTGCGCAGATCGTTCTTCCAGCCTTCCTGCAGCACCTCGTAGATGTTGCCCTCGTCCAGTTCGGCGTCACCCGCCAGCGCCACCATGCGGCCGGTGCGGGCGTCCTGCCCCCAATCCTTGGCGGTGATGAAATCCTGCACCATCGAGGCCAGCGCGGTGATCCCGACGCCAAGGCCGACCGAGCCGGTGGAGAAATCCACGTCATCCACGTCCTTGGTGCGGCTGGGATAGCTCTGCACCCCTCCGAAGCCGCGGAAGTTCTCCATCTTCTCGCGCGTCTGATTACCCATCAGGTACTGCATCGCGTGAAAGACGGGCGAGGCATGCGGTTTCACCGCCACACGGTCGCCGGGCTTCAGTGCAGAAAAATACAGCGCCGTCATGATCGACACCATCGACGCCGAAGAGGCCTGATGCCCCCCGATCTTGATCCCGTCCGCCTTGGGGCGGATGTGGTTCGCGTTGTGGATCATCCAATGCGACAGCCACAACAGCCGCTGTTCGATGGTCTTGAGGTGGGTCAGATCGGGGTGCATGGCTCTCTCCTTACTCGGCGGCGTGCTGCACAGGGGCGGGCAAGGCCTGTTCCAAGTCGGCCAGGATGTCGGCCACATCCTCCAGCCCCACCGACAGGCGGATCAGCCCGTCGCTGATGCCGTGCTCGGCGCGCTCTTCCGGAGTATAGGTCGAATGGGTCATTGAGGCCGGATGCTGAATCAGGGTTTCGGCATCGCCCAGCGACACCGCCCGCTGGATCATCTGCAAGCCGTTCATAAAGGCGATGCCGCCGTGCAGGCCGCCCTCGACCTCAAAGGCGATCATGGCACCGGGCTGCGCCATCTGGCGCTTGGCGACATCGGCCTGGGCAAAGCTGTCATGGCCCGGGAAGGAAACCGATTTCACCGCGGGGTGAGCGGCCAGATAATCCGCCACGGTTACAGCAGAAGCGCAGTGGCGGTCCATCCGCAGCGCCAGGGTCTTGAGGCCGCGCAGGATCAGCATAGCGTTGAAGGGCGCCATCACTGCGCCGGTCATGTCCTTCATGCCGACCAGGCGGATTTCACCGATTTGCTCGGCGGTGCCGACGACCAGACCCGCCACCACATCGCCGTGGCCGCCCAGGTACTTAGTGGCCGAGTGCAGCACGATATCGGCGCCCAGTTCGATCGGGCGGGTCAGGTAGGGGGTGGCATAGGTGTTGTCGACCACCACCTGCGCGCCTGCGGCATGGGCAATCTCCGCCGCCGCGGCAATGTCGACCAGCCGCATATTCGGGTTGGCCGGGGTCTCGAAATACACAACGCGGGTCTTGTCCGAGACAGCGGCGCGCAGATTTTCCATGTCGGTCATGTCGACATGGGTGATGGTGACGCCCCATTTCGCCAGCCCGTGGCGCATGAAGGCAAAGGTGCAGCCATAAAGCGTCTTGTCCACAATCACCTCGTCACCGGGGCTGAGCAGCGTCCACAGAACCGCGGTGATGGCGCCCATGCCGCTGCTGAGAGCCAGACCCGCCTCGGCGCCTTCCAGCGTTGCGATCCGCTGCTCCAGCAGGTCGCAGGTCGGATTGGATATCCGGCTGTAGATATGGCCCTGCCGCTCGCCTGCGAACATCTCGCCGCCGGCCTCGGCGGTCTCAAATGTGAAGGTCGAGGTCAGGTGCAGCGGCGGCGTCAGCGCGCCTTCGTTGTCCTGCGGATCATAGGCGTGGTGGATGGCACGGGTGGCAAAGCCGCCGGAGGTTTTCATGGGATGCTCCTGTCTGATGTTACAGGCATCATCCGCCTGTTTCAGCGGCAATGGATTGCGAATTATTTCTAGACAGATATAAATATTGGCAGATTCTGCCAAACAGGACCTCAAAATGGACAGCAAGGACCGCCAGATCATCCGCGCCCTGCAGCGCGACGGCCGGATGACCAACCAAGACCTGGCGGAGGCGGTAAACCTCTCCCCCTCCCCGTGCCTGCGGCGGGTGCGCAATCTGGAAGCCCAAGGCGTTATCCAGGGCTACAGCGCGGTGGTTGATGCCAAATCCTACGGACTGCCGATCACCGTCTTTGTCCGCATCAAGCTGGAGCGGCACGGCGAGGCGGACGTGAAGAATTTCGAGCGCAAGATGCAGCTGATCGACGAGGTGCTGGAATGCCACGTGCTAACCGGTGCAATGGATTACCAGTTGCGAGTGCTGGTGCCGGATCTGGAGGCCTACGAGGAATTCATCCGCAACCGCATCCATCCGGTTGGCGGCATTGCCTCCATCGACACCAGTTTTGTCTATGGAACGGTCAAGCGGACGGCTGTGTTCCCGCCCGCCCGCTGAAGGCCGGGGCAGGCCGCGCTGTCAGGCTCCGGCGGCTAAAACAGTCAGCAAAAACAGCAGCGCCAGGGAAATTGCCGCCCCCATAGGCATTTTCCCTGGCGTCTGAAGCGAGGCCCAGTGCCGCCAGCCGGCGGCGGCCTCCATCCGGCCCAGCAGCATGAGCGCAAAGGGCACGGCCAGCATGGCCGCGCTGAAGCTCCAGGCAAAAGTTGCCAGCGCGGAAGACGGCACGAAAAGCAGCGCCAGCGCCATCATCTTGACGTCGCCGCCCGCCAGCACCCGCCCGCAGAACAGCGCAAAGCACAACGCGAAGACGACCCCCGCAGCCAGCACGCGCAGCCCGGTTTCCGCCAGCGGCAGCAGCGGCGCGGTCAGCAGGAAAACAGCAGCCAGCCCCAGCATTGTCCTGTTGGACAGCCGCAGGTAGCGCAGGTCGCCCAGCCCGGCATAGATCAGCACCGGGCTGGCCGCGGCCAGCGGCAGCAGTTCCGCGAAGCCCGTCATGCGGCTGAGTTGCGCCGCGGCGTCTGCCCGGCGAAGGTGTCAACCGAGACCAGCTGATAGACCAGTTCGCTCATGTTGCGGGTCTGCGTCTTGGCATAGATGTTGCGCAGATGCGTGCGCAGGGTCGATTTCGAGATCCCCAGGTCCGACTGCACCCGCTTGGCCGGCTGGCCCTTGCTCAGCAGAACGCAGACCCGGTATTCGGCACGGCTCAGCTGGGCCGGATTGTCCATGCTCAGCAAATGCGCCTGGACCTCCGCGGAGCGGCCGGTGCGCTGCTCCTTCAGGCAGGCCTCTGCGTAGAGCCCGGGCGACCGGTTGGTCCAGGTCCTCACCAGAGTGCCGGAAATGATGTTCAGAAGCGCCTGCTGCACCGCCCCGGGCCGGGTTGCAAAATGCAGCTCCAAGAAATCCGTGTGCTGCTTGCCGGAGGACAGCGGGATCACCGCCAGTTCCACCAGTTTGCGGGCGCTGTGGAACCGGTCCAGCATCGGATCCGCCTCCTCATCGCTCATGGATTTATACCAGATCAGCCCCGGCTTGGCCTTGTCCAGATAACTGCCCAGCACTGAGCGGGCAAAGGACCGCTCCAGTTGCGGGCCGTTTCTGCCGCCTGCACCCTTGTCAAAGAAAATCGAACCTGAAGCCCGCCCCTTGCCGGTTGATACCCTGCAAATTGCAGCTGCTTCCCCATTAATGGCCGCCGCCAGTCCGCTCAACGCGTCCCTGAAAGGCGCACAGCCGTGCAAACACTCACACCATCGCGCAACAGGCGCAATCATTCCGGCCTCAGCAGCCCGAACGGTGTGGGTGTCAAAAAGCGCATTGGTCCCCATAACGCGCATCCCCCCACAGCAATACTAACTATTAACTTAGCGCTTTTAGTGACTTAGCAAGCGCTCATACAAAACGACTCCTTATTGCGTCCCTTCATGCTGGCGAGTCCGCTCAATTACGTCAAGAATTTGGCAAAAATTGCAGCTACCAGCTCAATTTTACAACTTTTAGCTGATTTTTTCGGTATTCCGGCATCATACGCCGGAACCAATTGCGGCCAAACGGCAGCAATTGTCCAACTGCATGCGAATCAGCTTGCGACGAAACGGATGTAGCGGATCACAACCGGGCCGATGGTGATCACGACCAGCGCAGGCAGCATCAGCGAGGCCAGAACAGCCGACATCTTGACTGGCAGCTTGCTGGCCATTTCCTGCGCCCGCATTTCCCGCTGGCTGCGCAGATCATCGGAATAGGTGGCTAGCGCCGAGGCCATGCTGGTGCCGAACTGCATCGACTGCAGGGCAACATTGGCAAAGGAGCGGACAGTCTCCACCCCGGTGCGGCTGGCCATATCCAGAAGCGCGTCGCTGCGCGCGCGCCCGGCCTGGATCTGCCGCTGCACGCTGAGCAGCTCAAAAGCCAGATCCGGCGAGACCTGGGCCAGTTCGTTGCCCACGCGGGTCATCGCTGCATCAAACCCGAGCCCGGAATCGACGGATATCCGCATCAGGTCCAGTGCGTTGGGAAAGGCGTCCTCGATCCGGCGGCGGCGGGCGGCGGCACGGGCGTTCAGCACATAAACCGGGCCGAAGAAGCCGGCCCCCACCAGCCCGCTGAGCGTCTGAAATACCTGCATGTTGGTCCAGCCCGCCACTTGCGCGGTAACCGGGTTGGGCGGCAGCAGGCCCGGTGTCTTGGCGGCGGCAATGACCAGCAGCAGCAGCCCCGGCACGGCCAGTCCCAGCAGGACCCGGATCAGAGTGAAATTGCGCAGTGCACCGGCCTGGGAAAACCCCGCCTGGGACAGCTTGTTCGCCAGTTCCGACCGCTCCGTCAGGCTGGCAGGCACAAAGGCCTTCATCAGCCCGCCCGGTTTTTCCGCCGGCGCCTTGAGCAGCGCCAGATCGCCGGACCCACGGTGGCGGGCCGCGCTCAGCGATGACAGCCGCACCGCGGCCGGGGATTTCCGGGCCAGGCTGGCAGCAGCGCCGAAATAGAGCAGCAGCACCGCGGCTGCAGCACCGGCCGCAGCCAGCCCGCTGGCTGTCAGACCGGTTCGGTTCAAGAAGCCGGTAAGGAACTCTTCCATGGCTAACCTCCCTGATCAGATCCGGAAATTGACAAGTTTGCGCAGAACGAGCGCATTCAACAGGGTCAGGACGATGATCCCGCCCATCATCGGCCGGAAAAGCGGATCATCCGCCACGCCCGCGTAATAATCCGGCGTCATCACCGAGACCGATCCAAAAATCATCAGCGGCAGCGCCGACAGCATCCAGGCGGTCAGCCGCCCTTCGGAGGCCAGCGCGTGCACCTTGCGGCGCAGCGCAATCCGGTTGCGGATAACCCGCGACAGGGTTTCCAGCATCACCGACAGGTCGCTGCCGGTGCCGTGCTGGATGCTGACACTGGCCGCCAGGTACCGGGTGTCCTCCAGGCCGGTCCGCTCGGCAAACTCCTGAACCGCGTCCGGCAGATCGTCACCATAGGTCACCTGGTCGTAGATGATCCCCAGTTCGGTGCCCGCCGGGTCCGGCATCTCGCGCGCTGCAATGCCGATGGAATTGTTGAGCGGATGGCCAACCTTGAGGCCGCGCGCCAGCATCTCCAGCGCATCCGGCAGCTGGTGCATCAGCTTGTCCATCTTCTTGCGCTGCTGGCTGATCAGCAGGGCAAAGGGCACACCGACACCGCCGAGCACCCCGATCACGGTGCCATGCAGCCAGCCGGCATAGCCCGCCGCCAACACAGAGATCAAAACCGTCAGCGCACAGCACCCGGCCCAAAACATCCCCGCGCTCAGCGGCACGTCCGCCTGCCGCAGGATCTGCGGCAGAGCACCCGCGACGGGAATGCGCTGCCAGCCGGTCCGGCGCGGCGGCGGTTTCAGAATGGCCAGCCGTTCCGCGCCGCTCCGCCCTTCGGCAATCAGCCTCATCCGGCGGCCGCGCATGGCCTCGGACCGCCCCTTGCGGCCCATCAGCTGCCGCAGGCCGGTGAACAGAAGCAGCACCCCCACAGCGACACCGCAAAAAACCGCGTATCCGCCCAGCTGTCCGTTCCAGCCATGCAATTGGTCGAGAAGATCATTCAGCATCAGGCATCCTCCGGCTGGAAAAGTGTCTGGTCAAACGCCACGCCCGCCGCTTCCAGCAGGGCCGTGCATTGCGGCCGGATACCGGTCGGAATGAACTCGCCCGCGATACCGCCGGATGCGGTCTTGCCCATCCGCCGGAACACGAAGATGTCCTGCATGGTGATCACCTCACCCTCCAGACCGGTGAGTTCCGAGATGCTCATCACCCGCCGCTGGCCGTCCGACAGCCGGGCCAGCTGCACGATGATCTGCAGGCCCGAGGCAATCTGCGCCCGGATCGCCGCCAGCGGCAGCTCCATCCCCATCATCGAGACCATCTGCTCGATCCGGCCCAGCGCATCGCGGGCGGAATTGGCGTGCACCGTTGTCATCGAGCCGTCGTGGCCGGTGTTCATCGCCTGCAGCATGTCAAAGGTCTCAGCGCCGCGCACCTCACCGACGATGATCCGGTCCGGGCGCATCCGCAGCGCGTTGCGCACCAGGTCGCGCTGGCTGACGGCGCCGCTGCCGGACGGATTGGGCGGACGGGTCTCCAGCCGCACCACATGGGCCTGCTGCAATTGCAGCTCTGCCGCGTCCTCGATGGTGACGATCCGCGAGCGCGGGTCGATCCCGGCCGAAATTGCGTTCAGCATGGTTGTCTTGCCGGAGCCGGTGCCGCCGGAGATCAGGATGTTGATCCGCGCCTCGACCAGCGCCTGCAGGAAAGCAGCGGCGCGCCCGTTCAGTGCCTGGCCTGCCACCAGTTTCTCCAGTGTCAGCGGATCGCGGGCAAACTTTCGGATCGACAGCGACGGGCCGTCGATGGCGCAGGGGCGGATGATGGCGTTGACCCGGCTGCCGTCCTCCAGCCGTGCGTCCACCCAGGGGTTGCTCTCATCCACCCGGCGCCCGACGCGCGAGACCACCTTGTCAATGATCCGCAACAGGTGCTTTTCATCGCGGAAGCGCACGCCGGTCTGTTCCAGAACACCGCTGCGTTCGACAAAGACCGTCTGGTGGCCGTTGACCAGAATATCGTTGATACCCGGATCTGCCAGCAAAGGCTCCAGCGGGCCCAGGCCCAGAACCTCGTCGATCAGCTCATCCACCAAGCGGCGGAATTCATCGGCGCGCATCGGGTTGTTTTCCTCAGCCAGCACATCGCTGACCAGCGCCGCCACCTCGCGGCGCAGCTCCTCCGGCTCCACCTTGTCGATCACAGCCAGGTTCAGCCGGTCGATCACCGCCTCGTGCATCCGGCTCTTCAGCTCCAGAAAGGCGGTCAGCCTGCGGGTTTCCTCGCTGGTGTCCGGCTCAGCCGCGGCAACATCTCCGGCGGCGTCCGGCCACAGGGGCACAACCGTTTCCGCAACACTGGCGTCTTCGGCCCGCTTGCCAAAATTCCTGAACATCTCAAACCGCCTTTCCGTGCTGGGGCTGCGCCGCTGCGGCGCGGGCATTGCGTGTCTCGATCAGATCCTTGGACAGGCGGCGGACCGCCTTGGCCAGGGCAGAGCGCCCGGCCGCCGCCGACAGCGGCACCCCCTGGTCCGCCGCCGCTGCCGCCGCCGAGGGGTCATCGGGCAACCAGTATTTGAACGGCTTTTGCAGCAGCTTGGCGGCTTCCTTGTGATGGCTGGCTGCCAGCAAGGGCTTGCGCTCGCGGCTGATGACGATGTCGGCCTGCAGCCGCATGCTGTTCTCGGCGTAGAAATCAAGCAGCCGCCGCGCCTGGCAAACCGCAGGCACTGAACTGCCGGTCACCATCAGCAGCCGCTCGCTGGCCTCCAGCACCGGGGTCAGCCATTCGGCCAGCGCCCGCGGCAGGCCGATCACCACGAAGTCGTACTGCAAGCGCAGATGGGCGATCAGTGCCTCCACCTGCTCCGGCTTCAGCGCATGCAGCGGCGCGATTTCGGCAGGCGAAGCCAGCACCCAGAGCCCAGGCGCGGTCTCTGTCAGCGACTGTTCAGCAAAGACCTGGTCGGGCACGAACCCCTCGCTCGCCAACTCATAGAGACAGCGGTTGGCCGGCAGGTCCAGAAAATTGCCGATGGTGCCGAACTGCAGATCGAAATCCACCAGCGCCACCTTGAACTCCGCTTCCTTCCGGCGCAGCCCGCGGCGCCGGGTCAGGCAATCGGCCAGGTTCACGGCCAGCGTTGTGGCCCCGGCCCCGCCGCACGACTGGCTGACCGCAATCACCATTCCCTCGCGTCCGCCGCGCGCTCCGGACAGGGCTTGCTGCGGTTCCTGCCCCTTCAGGCAGGTGCGGATGGCCGCCGACAGCTCATCCGCCGATACCGTGTCGGGCAGCACTTCGTGGACCCCGGCATCGGTCAACTGCCTGAGTTCGGCAAAGGGCATCGCGGCATCCGCCAGCGCCAGGATCCGCGCCGCACCGCCGGTGTGGCGCAGGATTTCCCTTACCGCCGCGGCATCACGGGCGGCCTCTCCTTCGGCCCGGAAAATGATAAGGTCATTGGTCTCGGCCAGCTGCAGCGCAGTGCCGTTGATCTCGGATAAGGCCGCGTCGCAGTTCCGGACCCCAGTGCCGGGGCTGAACTGCGCCACGCTGGCCACCAGCGCACTGACCGCCGGATCCTTGGAGACCACTACGATAGATTGTGTTTCAGCCTGCATCGCTTTCTCCTTTCTTCTCCGCTTCAGCCGCTTTGGCCCAGCGCCAGGTCCTCGCCCGGCAGTGAAACGCTCATTGAGGGGAACGGCACCGAGGCGCCCAGGGCCGATCCCGCCGGCGCGCCAGCCAGCGCTGCCAGCCGCCCGAGCGGCGAAACGAATTCAAATGTCTGGTTCTGCAACTCCACCGTGACCACGGGCACGTAAGGCCCACCCAAGAAGCCCAGGTTGCTGTCATAGCTGTAGCTGAACGACAGCGCAGAGATGGTGGCACCCGGCGGCATCGCGCCGCGTACCAGGCCCCAGATTTCGTCGGCCGTCGCATTGGCTGCCGAACCGTCGCAAGTCACGGTGCCCGCATCGAGGCAGATGTCGGGCCCGGCCCGGCAGGAGGTGCCGAAATTGGGCAGGGTGCCGGTGGCGGAAGGGTCGCGCTGGTGGATTTCCGGCACCCCGGGGCAGGCTGGAGGACGCACAGCCGCCACACGCGCGGCCACATTCATCGCCCGCTCTGCCACCACATAGTGAAAGGCCATCCGGCCGAAATCGATGAGGCCCATGAACAGGAACAGGAACAAGGGAATCGCGATGCCCAGCTCCACCAGCGTGGCGCCATCCTGCTCGCGGCGGAACCGGCGCAAGGCCGCATATGCCCGACCCAGCCCTCTCATGTCCCGAACACCCGGCTTTGGTCCGTGATGACGGTATTGATTGTGCCCAGGCTGCCGCCGTTCAGGGCAAAGATCCCGGCAAAGGGAAAGGTCATGGTCAGATTGGCCCGCACCGCCACCACCGGCGCCGGCGAGACCCGGTAGCTGCCCGGATGGCAGGCCAGGCTTGGGGTGACCGAGGCCACGTTCAGGCTGGCGGGAAACAGCGCGTCGCCATCGATGCTTTCGCGCACAATTGCCAGAAGCTGCGGCTGATAACTTGCCACCGAGCCGCCGGCGGAGCAGATATCCTGCGGCGCCACCCGGGCCAGATAGCGGGCCGCGTCGCGCACGCCGGAGATCGCCGCCTGATAGGACCACATCATCCGCCCGCCTTCGATGATCACCGCGAAAATCAGCAGCATCACCGGCAGCATCAGGGCAAATTCGACCAGCGCCGCGCCGCTTTCGTCTTTGCGGAAAGCGCGCCAGCCGGTTCTGATTTGTCTTCTCTCAGCCATTTCGATCACCGGTACAATTGAACAACGTCGCGGAAGATGCCGCTGTCGCCAGTGCCCGCGGCACCGCCGCCGGCGCTGCCAATGACCTCGCCCCAGATATCCAGGGTCGGCGGCGAGGCGCCGTCATCCCCCGCAGGTTCGGTCAGGAACACCTTCACGAATTCCTCGACCGGCACATCTGTGGTGGAGCCGCTGACCGGGTTGGCGACGCAGTCGATCGCGGCCACGACAATCACCCGGCGCTCAGGATCCACGCTCTGGTTCGGGGCGCAAACCGGGCGGCCGGTCTCAGCCAGGCCGGACAGGATGGCGCCGTTGCTGCCCGGGCCGCCTGCGGCATTGATTTCCGCCAAGTAGTATTCGTAGCGGGTGGAGGCACCGGGATGCGGGTCCACGCCGCCGTAGTTGGTATCGACATAGTTGATCCGGCCCGCAGTCCAGTTGCCGTCGCCAAAGCGGGAGCAGCCGCCGGTGTTGAAGCAATCGTCGCGCGGCAGCCCCACGGTGTCGGGCGAGGGGTCCTCGTTATTGCCAATGCAGCTGCCGGCGCCATTCGGCACGATGCCCTTGATGACATTGGGGGCCGGGCGGTAGTTAGGATTGTTGCGCTTGCCGTTCATGATCGCGTTGTAGATGTCAAAGCGGACATTGAAGATGGCGTCGCGGATGCCGACCTTCTGGCCCGGTTCGGTGTCAACGCCGCGCTGGTTGAAGCATTGGGTGATGCTGCCCTCGGCCCCCAGCAGGCAGGCGTCCAGCTGCGCGCCGTTTAAACCGGCGCAAGGGCCTTCGTCATCGACCAGCACCTTGGCCGGGTCGAGAAAGCCGAAGTCCCCCGGCCCCCAGCCGGCCCCGTTGCCGCCGGAGCGCAGCAGGATCATCTCGCCGACGCTGGCATCTGCTGAAAATCCCGGCGGGATGCAGAACATCATCGGGGTGATGTCGCAGGCATACTGGGTGAAGCCGGCCACTGATGAGGCGCGCGCCTGTTCATTCGGGCGGGCGTTTCCGGTCAGCGCCGCAAAGGCGGCACCATAGGTGGCGCCGACTGTGCTGGGGGTGGCCACCGCCCGGACAAACGCCGCCTCTTCCGGGTCGGTCGTGGACGCCGTCAGGGCTGCAGTGTCATCATCGGGCAGTTCGGAATAGAAAGTCAGGGTGTAATCTGTATCCCCGCTGAGCAGGCTTCCACCCGTCCCGAAGGTTTTGCGGTCGCTGATCAGATTGGCCGCCGCCGCGCGGGCCCGGGTGATGGCATCGTCCTTGCCGTCCAGCTCCCCCGCTGCCGCCAGCGCCACATTGTCGGTGAACACCTGCAGCTCGCTGCGGGTGATGCCGGTGCGGCCCAGGTCAAACGACATCGCCGCGATTCCCAGAAAGACCACAAAGGTCAGCCCCCAGATGACCAGCATGGTGCCGCGGTCATCCTTTGCGAACTGTTTTATCCGGGTGTTCAGGCGCATGGCTTGACTAAGCTCCAAAGGCGGTTGCGGTCAGCGGATTTCGGTTTCGGACACTTCGGTGCCGCGGCGGATCAGCACGGTCTTGCGCACCCGCTCCGGGGCCGCTTCCGTTTCGGGCCGCAGTGTGCGCAGCACGTCCCGCAGGCCAATTGAATCCAGCGGCACTTCCTCTTCCGGTGCGTCCAGATTGCGCAGCGTCAGGCTGAGCGTGCCTGCCCGCTGTGCCAGCGCCAGGCGCTGGCCTTCTTCCGGCGTGACTTCCACCGTCACGGTGCGGGCCACCCCGGGCTTGTCGGTTTCCTGATTGGCATCCTGGTCCACACCGATAACCCGGGCGTTCTGCAGGATGGTCACGGTCTTCAGATCGGCACCGCGACCCTGGGTCAGCAGAACGTCGACGCTGTCGCCTGGTGTCACAAAGCCGCCCACTGCGGTTTCCGCACTGACTTTGATAGCCATTGCCCGGTGATCCGGGCTGAGCGTCTGCACGATCGTGACCTTTTCGCCGAAGTTGGAAATCTTCGAGGCACGGATCGGCTCCCCCTGCGCAATGGCGCGGCGGGCGCGGCGCGGCGGCTTGCCGGCATCCGGCAGCAGAGCCCCGTAGTCGGTGAATGTGTCTGCAGGCCGTGCGTCCGCCGGCCAGGAAATGGTGGTCAGCGATTGCGCCGTCAGCGCTGTTCCGAAGGAGATATCCTGCGACGCGACCACGACCTCGACCAGCGCCGGCCCTTCTGGGCTGTTCGCCACGGTCTGGCCGTCAAGGTAATCCTTGGCGACATAGGCAGAGCCGCCGGCCAGTGCCAGCCCGGAAATCATGCTGAGTAGTGATGAAATGTTCATGCCAGATATCCTTTCGTCGCTGGCTTGTGCCGCAGAAAGACGGTCCCGGCTGTTCTTTGACTAAAGAGTCCGCAGGCTTCTGCTTCCTGCTCAGCTTGTTGCCGCCACGTAACAATGCAGCGTTGGGTGTGCAGGTTCCGCTCCCCCTAGCGGAACCTGCACCGCAGGCTTCCCTGCGAGCCCAACCGAAATCAGTTTGGCATCGCAGTGCCAGCCACACCCATGGCAGTCGTAATTTCGACACCGAGGGCGGCCAATGCACCAGTGCCGACAGCCACGGCAAGCGCAATGGCAATGCCGTATTCCACCAGTGTCACGCCGCGCTCGTCGCGGCGCAGCTTAGCCAGCATCATGTTCAGATATGCAGTCATGTCAGTCTCCCATCAGATAAGTGCCGGCAGTCCGGCGGTTCAGGCGGTCGCGGCGCCGATTGGCACCGGCCTGCATTGACTCTACCGGGCGCCGGAAGTGCGGCGCATCGGCCTAGGAGGCCAGAAACACACGTTAAGGATGTAATATTTCCCGCTGACCGGCCGTTCGTGGGTCCGTCGGCACGCGCTGGTGCGTGCGGCATCAGGGAGAAGATTGGGCCGCACCCGCGGCCTGGGCGCCCGGCTTACTTGGCCGGCGGTGTGCGGCGCGGCACCATCAGCTGTTCCTGCAGGCTCATCGGCGCGGCGGGCGGCTCGTCGAAGTTCAGACCCGCCTCCAGATGGCGCAGGTGCTCGTCGGCCAGTTGCACGAGATTTTCGGTATCGCCGGCCTCCAGCGCATCGACGATCCGGTCATGCTCATCCTCGGCGCAGGAGGAGCTGCCGGTGGGCGAATAAAGCCCCAGGATCAGCGTGCTGCGCATGGTCAGCTCCGACAGGAAACGCTCCAGCACCAGATTGCCGGCGATTTGCGCAATCCGCATGTGGAACTGGCGCGAGGCGCGCAGCTCCGCCGGTTTGTCGCCCGCCTTGCGGGCCTCGGCTTCCTCCAGGATGTTGTCCCGCAGAAAGGCGATGTCGTCCGCCGAGGCCTGCCCCGAGGCATGGCGCGCAATGGTGCGCTCAATCGCGCGGCGGGCCTGGAAGATGTCGCGCGCCTCCTTGGGCGAGGGCGTCATCACAAAGGCGCCGCGGTTCGGACGCAGCTCCACCACCTGCTGCGCTGCCAGCGAGGCCAGCGCCCGGCGCACATTGGCGCGGTTGCAGGAAAACAGATCGCTCAGCGCCTGCTCGCCCAGCTTGGTGCCCGCCGGCAGCCGCTGTTCGGCAATCGCATCGAGAATCGCATTCACGATCTGATCTTCGGGAGAATCCTTCATGGAGCCTCAAAAAAGTTTTCCTGCGCCGCCGCAACTTAAGGGCCGTCAAGGCGCTTGGCAATGGCGCCGCGGCCCGTTCGGCTTGACGTGTTATCAAATATTGTTAACAATAAATGACAACAAAGGAGGAGCGCATGAAAATCCTGGTCGTCAATCCCAACTCGACCGAGTCGATGACGCGGAAGATCGTCGCGGCAGCGGAAGCCGCAGCCAGCCCCGGTGTCACCATCCTGGGCGCAACGGCAGCGGGTGCGCCTGTCAGTATCGAGGGCCATTTCGACGAGGCGATGTCGCTGCCCGGCCTGCTGGCGCAGGTCGCCGCGGGTGAGGAGCAGGGCGTGGACGGCATCGTCGTCGCCTGTTTCGACGATCCCGGCATCGGCGCCTGCCGCGAGCTGGCGACCGGCCCGGTGCTGGGCATCTGCGAAGCGGCGGTGAAGGCGGCCAGCATGCTGGCAACCTCCTTCACCGTGGTCACCACCCTGCCCCGCGCAGTGCCGGTGATCGAGCATCTGGTCCACGGCTACGGCCTCAGCCGCCAGTGCCGCCGGGTGCGCTCTGCCGCGATCCCGGTGCTGGCTCTGGAGGAAGAAGGGCCGGACGCGCGCCAGAAGATCCGCGCCGAGATCCTGCGCGCCATCGAGGAGGACCATTGCGAGGCAGTGGTGCTGGGCTGTGCCGGAATGGCCGATCTCACCCAATGGCTCAGCCGGGAGACAGGCATTCCCGTCATCGACGGGGTCAGCGCGGCAACGCGGATGATCGAAGCACTGGCGGGCTGCGGCCTGAAGACCAGCAAGATCAACGCCTATGCACGCCCCAACCGGAAATAATGGTATCGTCAGGGAGGACAACATGACCATGAACGCAGAACTGGAAGCCGCCGCAACCGGCGGCGTCATAGAGGACCACAGCAGCAAGGGGATCGGGGAGGAGAGCCTTGCACCGCAGGAAACCCGGATCATGGATCCGTGGTCCTACCTGTTTGCCTGGCTGGGCGGCTGCGTGTCGATCGGCACCTTCACCATCGGCTCCGGCCTGGTGGGCACGCTGAACCTGCTGCAGACCTTTGTTGCCATCGCCATCGGCTGCACCGTGATCGGCCTTGCGTTGATGATCAACGGCCAGGCCGGCCACAAATACGGCATCCCCTTCATGGTGCAGGCGCGCTCCGCTTTCGGCTTTGCCGGCACCCGCCTGCCCGCGCTGGTGCGGTCTGTTCCGGCTATCGTCTGGTTCGGCTTCCAGAGTTGGATCGGCGCCGGGGCGCTGAACCTCGTCTCCGACACGCTGTTTGGCTACGACAACATCGTGGTGTTCTTCATCGGCTTCCAGCTCTTGCAGATCGGCCTGTCGGTGCTGGGCTTCCACGGCATCAAATGGCTGGAGAACATCGGCTCCGTCTTCATCATCGGCTCGCTGGTCTACATGTTCTTCAGCGTGATCAGCAAATACGGCGATGAGATTTCGGCCAATCTGGTCAATGTCGAAGGCACCTGGGGCGCACCTTTCTGGGGAGCCACCATGCTGTTCCTGGGCATCTACAGCACCATGATGCTGAACGTGTCGGACTACTCGCGCGAGCTGCGCCATAACGTCGGTCCGTTCCGCCAGGTGGCAATCTATGCCAACTCGATCCTGCCCGCGACACTGTTCATGGGGCTGATCGGCCTGATGGTCTCCGGCGCCACTGGCGAGGTCGACCCGATCAAGGTGTTCTCCAGCGCCGTCGACAACAAGCCGCTGCTGGTCATCACCCTGCTGTTCATCGCCTTTGCCCAGGTCACCACCAACATCCTGAACAACGTGGTGCCGCCAGCCTATGCGTTGATGGATATCTTCAAGATCAAGTTCAGGACCTCTGCGGTGATCGTCGGCCTGCTGGCCTTCGCCACCTTCCCCTGGGAGCTGGTCAAGGATGAATCCGCCGCCGGCCTCAGCCTGTTCATCCAGACCTATTCCGCCTTCCTGGGCCCGATCTTTGCGATCCTGGTGGTGGACTACTTTGTCCTGCGCAGGCAGGAGCTGGACCTAGACAAGCTTTATGACGAGACCGGCCCCTACCAAGGTGTGAACTGGGCCGCGGTGATTGCCATGGGCATCGGGGTTGCAGCGGCGCTGATCTTCTCCGGCATCTCCTGGTACGCCAGCCTGCTGCCCGCCGGTGTGTCCTACTACCTGCTGATGCAGCACCTGCCGGCCGCCAAGAGGTTCCTGGACTGACAGCAGGGCGACATCACCAGAGAAAAGCCCCGCCATCGGCGGGGCTTTATTAATTTGCGGCGGAGTGCCGGATCAGGCAGCCGCTTTCACTGCGGCAATCACGATATCCAGTGCCCGGTCCAGATCTTCGCGGGAAATGGTCAGAGGCGGCGACAGGGTCAGGACACTGCCCTGGCTGATCTTGTAGCTGAGGCCGGCCTCAAGGCAGGCATAATAGATCTGCTCTGCCTTGGCGATGCCGGGCGCCATGGTCTGGCGGTCCTCGACAATCTCCACCCCGAACATCAGCCCGCGGCCGCGGATGTCACCCACAACCGGTACCTGGCCCAGTGCGTCGCGCAACCGCTCCAGCGCGTGGCGGCCCATTTCGGCAGAGCGTTCCACCAGCCCTTCTTCTTCGAGGATCTGCAGCGTGGTCAGGGCGGCACGGGCCGTGACCGGGTTTTTTTCATGCGTGTAGTGTCCGATGGCAAAGTCGCCGCAGACATCCAGATCGCGCCGCGCCACGCAGGCGGCGATGGGCAGGATGCCGCCGCCCAGAGATTTGCCGAGTGTCACGATGTCCGGCACGATCCCGTCATGCTGGAAGGAGAACATCTGCCCGGTCTTGCCCAGCCCGGTGGGGATCTCATCCAGGATCAGCAGCACCCCGTGGCGGTCGCAGATCTCGCGCACCGATTTCCAGAACCCCGGCGGCGGCACATTGGGGACCGCGCGCATCGCCTCTGCGATAAAGGCGCAATAGTCGCCGTCACGGCCCAGCACATAGTCGATCATCCGGGCGCAGGCTTCGGCGCTGGCCTCCAGCGACTTGTGGCCATAGGCGCAGTTCGACGGGCTGAACGGGGCCACATGCTCCGTCCCCGGCAGCAAGGGGCCTGCGATATGGCTGCGGAAGGTGGCCTCGCCCCCGACCGAAGCGGCGCCGAAACCCGCGCCGTGAAACGCATCCCAGAAACTGAGTGTCTTGAACCGCCCGGTGGCGGCGCGGGCGATCTTCAGCGCCACCTCATTGGCGTCGGAACCGCCGGTGGTGAACAGGGTCTTGCCAAGATCACCGGGGGTGATCGCCGCCAGTTTCTCTGCCAGTTCCACTGCCGGTTCATTGGTGAAGCGGCGCGGCGCAAACGGCAGATCATCCAGCTGCTGCTTGATCGCGGCGACCAGCTTGGGGTGGCCATAACCCAGATGATGCACCGAGTTGCCGTGGAAATCCATGTAGCGGCGGCCATCCATGTCCTCGATCCAGATGCCTTCGGCCTTGGCGATGGTGCTGACGCAGGGGCTGGACAGGCTCTGGTGCAGGAAGGCGTCCGCGTCCCGTTCCAGCAGCGGCGCGGAATTGGGGCCGATGGATGTCTTCAGCCAGGCCTTGCGGGCCTCGGATGTGTTGGATTCACCTTCCGTATGGACGAGCATGTGCCGCCTCCGTTCAAGGGTCAAAGAAGAAAGCAAAAAAGGCCGGGGCCAGGTGGAGCCAGCCCCGGCGGGCCGGAGTTATTCCGGCCAGGGGAGTGAGTAGGTCTTCACGTTGGTGAAGAATTTCATCGCCTCGATCACACCTTCCTTGACCCCGTTTCCGCTGTCCTTGATGCCGCCGAAGGGGGACATCTCGATCCGGTAGCCAGGCTGCTCCCAGATGTTGCATGTGCCCACGTCCAGCCCGTTGATATAGGCAATTGCCCGGTTCAGGTCGTTGGTGCAGACGCCGGAGGACAGACCGAACTCAGTGGAATTGGAGATCTTCATCACCTCCGCATCATCATCCGGCACCCGGACGATGGGCACGATCGGGCCAAAGGTCTCCTCCATCACCAGCTCGCTGTTGTGCGGCACCTTGTCGACCACGATGGGCGGCAGCAGCGCCCCTTGGCGGCCAGGGTGATAAAGGATCTCGGCACCCTCGGCCTCAGCCATGTAGACACGCTTCTCGAACAGCTCCGCCGCCTTGTCGTGGATGACGCAGCCCAACTCGGTTTCCGGGTCCTGCGGGTCGCCGAATTTGATCGCTCGGGCCTTCTCCAGCACCATCGGCACGAAGCGCTCCGCGACGCTTTCCTGCACCAAGATGCGCTTGATCGCGGTGCAGCGCTGGCCGGAGTTGCCGGTGGCGCCCGCAACCGCAATGGCGGCCGCCTTTTCCAGATCGGCATCCGAAAGATCATTCAGCACGATCAGCGGATCGTTACCGCCCAGTTCCAGCGCCTGCCGCTTGTAGACGCCCTTCTCGGCAATCATCTTGCCCACCGGCACGCCGCCGGTGAAGGTGATGATGTCGATGTTTTCATTGGTGATCATCTCGTCGCCAATGTCCTTGGGCCAGCCGGTCACCACCTGGAACATCTCCGGCGGCAGGCCTGCCTCATACAGAATGTCGGCCAGCGCGATGCAGGTCAGCGGCGTCAGTTCCGTCGGCTTGCAGACCATGCAGTTGTTGGTGGCAATCGCGGGCGCGATCTTGTGGCTAACCATGTTCAAAGGATGATTGAACGGGGTGATCGCCGAGATCGCCTTAACCGGCTCGCGCTTGGTGAAGATCTTGCGCGCCTTGCCGTTGTGCGTCAGGTCGCAGGAGAAGATCTCGCCATCGTCCTTCAGCGCCTCGGCAGCGGCAAATTGATAGACGTCCTGGGCGCGCTTGGTCTCATAGATCGCGTGCTGGTGGCAGATGCCCAGCTCCAGCGTCAGCCATTTGGCCAGCCACTCGCGCTTCTCGCCGATCAGTTCCCCTGCCCGCTGCAGGATCTGGCTGCGTTCATAGCGGGTGAGCTTGGGCGTGTAGTTCGCGGCAATCTCAAACGCCTTGCGGGCGTGTTCTGCCTGGCCTGCCGGCACATGGCCCACCACCTCGTTGGTGTAGGGGTAGAGAACCGGCACGGTCTCCTCGGTAAAGACTACCTCGCCGCCGATGCGCATGCCCTCGTTGCGGATTTCGATATCGCTCATCACCTGATCCTTCATGGTTACAGCGCCGCCGCCTGCGCCGCATAGAAAAACGCATCGAAATTGCGCAGCACCGGGCGCTCCGGCAGCGGCAGGACGCGGTTGCAGATGAAGGGTACCTCCTGTTCGGTCAGCCCGCCATGGCTGCGCAGCGGTTCGTTCAACGCAGCCAGGTCATGGCGGTGCTCCGAGGTGCCGATGCAGATGTTCTCGCTGGAAACCATGATGATGTCGCCGATGCGGTCGGCAGGCAGTTCGAACCTGGCCACCGCCTCCTCGCGGGTCAGCACATCGGTGATCGCGTCATAACCCGCCAGCTTCTCCATGATTTCAGCCCGGTCCGCGCCTTCGGGCAGATAGCAGGTGGCAAAGGAGCCGAGCGCGCCGTGGTGCACCACATAGGGGTCAGTGATCGGCAGGATCACCCGCACCTGGCCCTCGCCCAGCCATTCATCCATCAGGTCCTGAACATAGATCACGCTGGGGGAGCCGTCGGCATGGTGCTTGGGCTTCATGCCGTGGTCGGCAGTCACCACGATGGCGGCGCCCAGAGCATCCAGCTCCGTCAGGTACTTGTCGAACATCTCATAGAAGGCCTTGGCCTCCGCCTGATCAGGGCTGTACTTGTGCTGCACATAGTCGGTGGTGGTCAGATACATCACATCCGGCGCCCATTCCTTCAGCAACTTCACCCCGGCGGCAAAGACAAATTCGCTCAGCTCTGCCGAATAGACCTCGGGCTGCGCCATGCCCAGCCACTCAGATGCCTTCTCCTGTCCGTGCTCGGCGGCTGTCGAGGTATCCGATTTTTCGGCAGAGAAGCATTTGGCGCGGTCGTCGCCAAACTTCAGGCCTGCGCCCAAGAGCGCCCGCAGCTTGTCCTTGGCGGTGACCACGGCCACCCGCGCGCCGGCGTCATAGAAGGCCTTGAACACAGTCGGCGCGCGCAGGAAGCGCACGTCGTTCATCATCACCTCTTCGCCGGTGTCCGGGTCGATCAGATAGTTGCCGCAGATCCCGTGCACCACCGGCGGGCGGCCGGTAGCAATCGACAGGTTGTTAGGGTTGGTGAAGGAGGGCACCACCGAATGCGCCAGCCGGTCGGTGCCTTCCGCGCGCATCCGCTTGAGCGTGGGCATCAGACCGTCGGCAATTGCCTTGTCCAGATACTCCGGCTCGCAGCCGTCCAGGCAAATGGCAATCGCGCAGGTCTTGGGCACCTCATAGGCGCGGCCGTTTGCAACGACGGGGGATTGAATGGTCATATCTTAAAGTCCTCTATGTCTCAGGCGGCCAGTTTGGCGCGTTCTTCCAGCGCCGCAGCGGGCGGGGCCGCACTGGCGACGCCCATTTCGGCAAGCGTTTCGCTGGCGGCAGTCACAACCTGCCGCATCACATGTTCATCCATCTGCCCGATGCAGCCGACACGGAAACTGTCCACAACGGTCAGCTTGCCCGGGTAGATGATAAAGCCCTTCTCCTTCATCAGGTCGTAGAAGCGGCCGAACACAAAGTTCCTGTCAGCAGGGCAAAAGAATGTGACAATGATGGGCGACAGCCAGCGGTTCTGCAGCAGGGTCTCGAACCCCAGCTCGCGCATGCCAGCAACCATCACGTCACGGTTGCGGGTGTAGCGGGCGCCGCGCCCCTCGACGCCGCCTTCAGCCTCATGCGCCTTCAACGCTTCCAGGAAGGCCGCAACCACATGGGTCGGCGGGGTGAACCGCCATTGCCCGGTCTTTTCCATATGCGCCCATTGCGCATGCACATCCAGGGACAGCGAATGGCTGTTGCCCTTGGCTGCTTCAAGTTCCTCTTTGCGGGCGATGACAAAGCCAAAGCCCGGCACCCCTTCGATGCATTTGTTGGCCGAGGAAACCATAGCCTCGTAGCGGATCTGCGAGGGTTTCAGTTCAATGGCGCCAAACGCTGACATCGAGTCGATCAGGAGCTTGCGGTCCGCGGCGTAAACAGCCTCGGAAATCTCCTCCACCGGGTTCAGGATGCCCGAAGAGGTCTCGCAGTGAATGGCGACCACATGGGTGATCGCAGGATCGTCTGCCAGGATCTGCGCCACCTCTTGCCCGCGCGGCGGCAGGTAGTCGCCCTTGTCCAGCAGCCGATAGGCACGGCCCAGGTATTGCAGCGTCTGCGCCGAGCGCAGGCCATAGGCGCCGTTGGCCAGCACCAGCGCCTTGCCGTCGCGCGGAATGAAAGACGCCAGCATCGCCTCCACCGCAAAGCTGCCGGAGCCCTGCATCGGCACGCAGTCGAACTCTGCGGCGCCTTCGCCCAGCAGCGCCAGCAAGCGGCAGCGCATGTCGCTGGTCATGGCACGGAAGTCGTCGTCCCAGCTGCCCCAGTCCCGCAGCATCGCCTGTTTGACCTCGTACGAGGTGGTCAGCGGCCCGGGGGTCAGAAGGTAAGGTTCGCCCAGAAAAGGCGGGTCAATCTGCGGTGCGGAAGCGGTCATTGCCTGTCTCCAATGCATGGTTCGAGAGCATGATTGCGCCAGCCCCGTTCATATGTAAAATTGCAAAAAACAATTCAGTAATAGGTGCAGCCTATACAAAACCGCAGGGACGGATTATGCGCCATTCACAGCTAAAGGCTTTTCACCATGTGGCCCTTCTGGGCGGATTTTCCCGCGCCGCCGAGGCGCTGCACCTGACCCAGCCTGCGGTTTCGGAACAGGTGCGCAAACTGGAACAGGACCACGACGTTCTGCTGTTCCGGCGCGAGAAGAAACGGGTGTTCCTGACCAGCGCGGGCGAGGAACTGCTGCAGTTCACCAAGCAGTATTTCGAAGTGGAAACGCAGATCGAGGACTACCTGACGGCGACCCGCGCCGCGGTTGAGGGTGAACTGCGGATCATCGCGGATTCGGCCCAGCACATGACCGGCTTCCTGGGGCCGTTCCAGAAACGCTACCCGAATGTCGTGATTTCACTGCGCGCCGGCAATACCGGCGAAATCATCGACGAGCTGCGTGCCTACAACGCGGAAATCGGTGTTGCCGGCAGCCTGTCCCCGGGCAAAGATATGAGCGTTCTGAACCTGGGCGCCACCGGCATCGTCGCCTTTGCGGCCCGCGGCCTGCTGATGGCCTCTCAGAAAACCCTGTCGTTCCAGGAACTGGCGCAGCTGCCGCTGGTGTTCCGCGAGGAAGGCTCCAAGACCCGAGAAAAGGTGGAGATGGCCGCCCGCGAGCAGGGCGTCCGGCTGAAGCCCGCGATTGTCGCCGAAGGCCGGGAAGCGGTGCGCGAGCTTGTCGCCTCGGGCGCGGGCATCGGCTTCGTTTCGCAGGCCGAGTTCGGCCACGATGACCGCCTTGTCAAATACAGCCTGCGCGATGCCAGCCTGACGATGAGCGAAAGCATCATCTACCTCACCCAGCGCCGCGACGTCCGGGTGATCCGCGCCTTCATGGACTTTGCCAGGGGCATTCAGGCGGAGAAAGACGCCGCCAGGGATGCTGTGCAGGCGGGGAAATAGCCAAAATTTCAACGCGGTCCTTGCGGCGTCCGGGGCGTTCAGCAGCGCCGGTGGACAAGTGATCATCGGCACAGCAAGTCCGCGTGCCGGAGTATGACCAGCGGACACACCTGCCCGGTGGAAACGAAATTTTGACGTTTGCAATTAATTATACCACCTGTGGCTGCAATTTTTGCAATTTATGAGTGATTACATGTCTCAGATCGATGCTGCCTGGGTGCTCCTTTCCGCGCTTCTGGTCCTTGTGCTCCAGTCCGGCTTCCTGTGCCTGGAATCCGGCACGGTGCGTGCCAAGAACGCGGCCAACGTCGCACTGAAAAACCTGTCTGATGTCTGCGTCGTCAGCACCGCCTTCTGGCTGACCGGTTTCGGTCTGATGTTCGGGCCAAGCGCAGGCGGCCTGTTCGGCTCGGCCGGCTTCTTTCCCCCGCTGGACAATTCCGCGGGCCATTCGGCGGCCATCTTCCTGTTCCAGATGGCTTTTGCCTCCACCGCGGCAACCATTGTCTCCGGCGCCGTTGCAGAGCGGGAAAGGTTTCTGGGTTATATGGCCATGTCGGTCATGCTCGGCGCATTCATTTACCCGGTTGCCGGACATTGGATCTGGAACGAGGCCGGATGGCTGCGGCAGCTGGGCTTCATCGACTTCGCCGGCGCAACCGTGGTGCACAGCGTCGGCGGCTGGACGGCGCTTGTGGCGGTCCTCTTTCTGGGACCGCGGCTTGGCCGCTACGGGCCGAAGAAACGGTTCTTTGAAGAAAACTCTATCTCCCTGTCTGCGCTTGGCGGCCTGTTGCTGTGGGTTGGCTGGGGAGCCTTCAACGGCGGCTCGGCGCTGGCTTTCAATGCTGAAGCCGGCCCGATCATTGCCCGCACCATGCTGTCGGCAGCCGGTGCCGGCATCACCAGCATTTCCATTGGCCTGCTGCTGTTCGGCCATGTCCGGGCGGAAATTCTGATCAACGGCTTCCTGGGCGGGCTGGTCGCGGGAACAGCCGGGATTCACCTGGTGACCGGTCCCGCCGCATTTCTGATCGGCGTTGCGGGCTCGCTCACGGTCATCATCTCGCGCGACATTCTGGATGCGCTGAAGATCGACGATGTTGTCGGTGCTATACCGGTCCATCTGGCAGCCGGGTTGCTCGGCACGCTGGCTGTGGCCTTCAGCGTGCCGTTTGATGCGCTGCCTGCCGGGGACCGCCTGGCGCAGCTGGGCGTTCAGGCGCTCGGCGCATTTGCAGTCGGCGCATGGGTGATTGCGTGCACGGTTCCCCTGGCTCTTGTTCTGAAAGCCTCCGGGCTGCTGCGCGCGCGCCCCAGGGATGAGGTCAGAGGGCTGAACCTTGCCGAAAACAACCAGCGCAACGCGCTTCTGGAATTGCTCGAGGAGATGAAGCGGCATCAAAGGTCGGGCCTGTTCAGCAACCGGGTGCGGGTAGAACGGTCCACCGATCTGGGCGCCCTTGCCTTCCGCTACAACCGGGTTCTCGACCGGGTAGAGGACGAGATTGCCCTGCGCATGGACGCGATCCGCAAGGAGCGGATGAGCCGCGAACTGGCCGAGGAGGCCTTTGAAGCCATGCGCGAAGCGCAGGAGGAAAGCGCCTGGTCTGCCCGGCACGACAAGCTCACCGGACTCGGCAACCGCAAGTACCTAGAGGAAATCGCCTCTGCCCCCGCTGAGGAAATGCGGCCCTGCACGCTGGTGATCGCCCTGGATCTGGACCGTTTCAAAGACGTCAACGATACCTATGGCCACGAGGCCGGGGATCTCATCCTGGTTGCAGCTGCGCAGCGCCTGGAGGAAAGGATCCGCGCGGGGCGGGACTTTGCGTTCCGGATCGGCGGCGATGAGTTCATTGTGCTGCTGGAGTTTTCAGAGGGAGAAGCCGCGGCGCAGGAATACTGCTCGGACATGCTGTTCCACTTGCTGCAGCCGGTGAGCTACAAGGATGTGGAACTGCAAGTCGGCGCCTCCATAGGTTTTGCCCTTGCAGAGGAAGGCGAACCGCTGGCCGACACCCTGCGCCGGGCCGATTTGGCGCTTTATGCCTCCAAGGATGACGGGCGCTCCTGCGTCAGCGCCTACTCCCCTACCATCGGGTCCGCGCATGACGAGAAGATGGACCTGATCCGCGACTTCAAATCAGCCTTGGCAAACGATGAGATCGAAGTGCTGTTCCAGCCGCAGATCGACGGCAGAACGGGCGCGCTGGCAGGCTGCGAGGCGCTGGCGCGCTGGAACCATCCGGACCGCGGCATTCTCCGCCCCGATCTGTTTTTGCCGATCGCAATCGAGGTGAACCTGCTGGCGGATCTCGACCGGCGGGTGCTGGACCTGGCGCTGGCAGCCTATTGGGAATTCGCCCGCAACGGCATCGGCTTGCCCAGCATCTCGGTAAATGTCTCGGCGGCGCGGCTGTCTCACCCCAGCCTGATCGAAGAACTGAAACTGCGCCAGGACATCCCGCAGCAGGGCCTGGCCTTCGAGCTTCTGGAAACAGTGTTCCTCGACCATGTCAGCGAGGACTACGGCAAGCAGATCCAGGCGCTGAAGGAGTTGGGGATCAGCATTGAAATCGATGACTTCGGCACCGGGCACGCCAGCATCGCAGGCGTGCTGGCCCTGAAACCGGACCGGCTGAAGATCGACCGCATGTTCACATCAAAGATCGACCAGAAACCGGCCCGCCGCGACCTCATGCGCGGGCTGATCGAAATGGCGGCAAGCGCGGGCGCCAAGGCGGTTGTGGAAGGGGTGGAAACCGCGGCGGAGGCGGAGGTCCTGGCCGAGCTAGGCGCGGATTTCCTGCAAGGATACGCCTTTGGCCACCCGATGGACCAGGAGGCGTTTCAGGTCTGGGCCCTGGCCTGGCAGAAAGAGCACCGGCCGCTGCGGGCCGGGTAGCCCGGGCGGCCCGGACGCTTCCGGCGTCGAAACCTGTTCAAGCTTATGATTTTACGGCAGTTTATCGGTTCAGCATGAAACATTTAACAATTCGTTAATCGTCCCGGCAGACACTTTCTGCAAACGTATACAGGCAAGAGGGCACCATGAACGAGGTCATTTCTTCGACGATCCAGTCACCGGGCGAAGGCTTGCGAGAGGTCTGGGGCTGGTTCGACGTCAGCCAGGATGACCGCGCGCGGGTGGCTGACCTCTCTCCGCTGATGGAGCAGAACATCGACGGTATTCTGCAGGACTACTACAGCCGCGACGGCGGCTACGACCACCCCAGCGACGAGAATACCTCGGGCAGCATGCAGGAGGTCCGCGCGCAGCAGCGGCGCCACCTCCTCGAACTGTTCGATGCCGGTCTTGATCAGAAATACTTCGAAGGCCGCGAAGCCGCGGGCATCTTCAACGAAAGCTACGGCATCTCTCCCAGCTTTTACATGGGACTTTATACCTATGCCATCAACCGGGTCTGCGAGCTGGTGCAGGACAGCTGCGAGGACGCAGCGGAGGCCCAGACGGTGCAGCGATCGCTGCGCAAGACGGCGGCCTGCCACCAGGCCCTGACGATGGAGGCGTTTTCCACCGCCCGCACCGAAGCCATCGAGCAGCGCGAGCGGCAGCTGAGCGAATTGCCGACACCGGTGCTGCGGCTGCAGGAGGGCCTGCTGCTGGTTCCGGTTGTCGGCACCCTAGACAGCCACCGCTCCCGGCTGCTGACCATTCAGATCCTCGATGCCATCCGGGATCAGAGCGCACGGGCGGTCGTGCTCGACATCACCGGCGTTGCCGCGGTGGACAGCATGGTGGCAAACCACCTGATCCAGACCATGACCGCAACCCGGTTGATGGGCGCCTATTCGGTTCTGACCGGCATCAGTTCCGAGGTGGCCCAGGCGCTGGTCAAAATCGGCGTGACCGGCGAGGCGCTGAACCCCGCGGGCGATCTGGAACGCGGTGTCGCCACCGCGCGCAAGCTGCTGGAGACCTGACGTGGGCCGCCGTGTGCCCATCGTCAGCCAGGGCGACCTGCTGATCGCATCCGTTCAGGAGGAGCTGTCGGACAGCGACATTCTGGACATGCAGACCCGCATCCTGGAGGAAGTCTCCCGCCTGTCGGCGACCCGGGTCATTCTGGATGTCAGCCTGCTGGATGTCATCGACAGCTTCGGCACCCGGATGCTCTGCGATATCGCGGCATCGGTATCCCTGCGCGGCGCCAGAATGGCGATTGTCGGCATCCAGCCCGAAATCGCCATGGCCATGGTGCTTCTTGGATTGACGCTGGAAGACGTCCCCACAGCCCAAAATCTCGATCACGGTATCGCCCTCCTGCGTGAACGCGCATGAACCAGCTGGCCCCCAATCCCGCCGCGCTTCTCCAGCGGGTAAAGCTTGACAGTGATGTCGTCGCTGCGCGCCAGATGGCCCGCCAGTTGGCCGTCGAGCTGGAATTCTCCAGGCCGGATCAGGCGCTGGTGGCAACGGCTGTCTCCGAACTGGCCCGCAATATCGTGAAATACGCGCAAGACGGGGACATCGAAATCTGCGCAGTGACCAGCGGGCCCCGGGTCGGGATCAGGGTCACCGCGCGTGATCAGGGCCCCGGGCTGGAGGACATCGACCTGGCGATGCAGGACGGGTTCTCCACCGGCAACAGCCTGGGCCTCGGCCTGCCGGGGACGCGGCGGATTGTGGATGAATTCGATATCAGTTCAGCCCCCGGCAAGGGGCTGACAGTAACGGTGACGAAATGGCGGTAAGAACGGATTGCGGCAGCATATCCCTTGGTGCGGAGGGGGCATGGCTGGACTGGAGCGCCGCGCAGGCTGCAAAGACGGCCGGCGCCAAATGCGGCGACGGGTATCTTTTCCGGATAGTTGACGGCAAGCTGCTGGTGGCGCTGGCAGACGGCACCGGCAGCGGGGCGGAAGCGCATGAAACGGCGAACGCCTGCCTGCACGTGCTGTCGGTGGCGCAAGCGGCCCCTCTGCCGGAGCTTTTTGAAGCCGCCGGCCAAAGCCTGCGCGGCACCCGCGGCGCCGCCCTGGCTCTGGCGCTGATAGATCCCAGTGACGGCACTGTAGACTGGGCGGCGCTGGGGGATGTTGACGGAGTCATCCGGCCGCTGCCGCCGTGCCAGGACCAAAGCACCGGCATCCTGCAAACCGGCGGCATGCTCGGGATGAAGGTTTCCCGTATCTACACGCAGCGGCAGGCGTTCCCCCCGGGTCACCTGATAGTGCTGGCCTCAGACGGTATCTCACGCCGCTTCCGAGAAATGCCGCCCCCTGCGCAGATGCCGCTGCAGGAATATGTCGCCGCCTGCATGGAGGCTTACGGCAAGCCCCACGACGACCGCACGGTGCTGGCCATCGCACACCGGCAGAGGCGCCAGTGACCGGCGTGGCCCGGGATACCTCCAGGGACGCAATGGTGCAGGCGGCGCAGCGGTACCAGGAGGCGTTGCTGACGTACATCAACAGCGGCGAGGCGGACCAGGGCGGCGAAGCCTACGACGTCACCCGGCTCCAGGCCGCCCTCATGGCCTATGCCGGCAGCGGCGACGTAACGCAGCTGGGCGAAGCCTATGAGACCGCGCGCCTGGCCCTTCAGGCCAAGGTGCCGCTGTCGGATTTCAGCCTGTTCCACTTCGCGGTCTTGCGCGACTGCCTGGACGCGGACGGCAGGGCCGCCGAAAGCCTGGACAGGGTGGAGGATTTCTTTCTGCAGGGGATGGCCGTTTATGACATGGCGCTGCGTGGCTATGTCAGCAGCATGAGCAATCTGACCAAGGAAATCGCCGAGCGCCGCCGGGTCGAGCAGGAGCTGCGCGACATCACCTTCGAACTGGCGCGCCAGCGCGACGAGCTGGATCAGAAGGTGAAGAAGCGCACGGCGGAGATCCGCACCCGCGCCGAGGAACTGGAGATCAAGAACCGCCAGCTGACACAGACCAACCAGGAGCAGTCCAACTTCAGCTATGCGCTGTCCCATGACCTCAAGACACCGATAAACACCATCCACTGCTTTCTGGAGGTTCTGCTGGAAGATCACGGCACCGGTCTGAAACCGGAGGCCCGGGAGCTGATCGGCGACCTGATCGGCACCGCCGGGCGGATGCGCCAGCTTGTCGATGACGTGCTGGACTATTCCAAAGTGGTCAAGCACCAGTTCACCCCGGAACCGGTCGATCTGGACGACATGGTCCGCCTGATCCTCAAGGATATGGGACCGCTCGTCACCAGCAGCGGCGCCAGGATTGTTGTGGGCCCCATGCCGGTCATCCGCGGCAGCCCGTTCCAGATGCGGGTGCTGCTGACCAATCTGCTGTCCAACGCGCTGAAATACATCCCCGGGGGCAAGGCGGCACAAGTGCGTGTCGCCTGCGGTCCGGCCGCGCAGCCGGGCAAGGTGCGCATTTCGGTGACCGACAACGGGCTGGGAATACCGGATGCGATGCAATCCAGGGTTTTCGACCTGTTCAAACGCCTGCACCGCCACGACGAATTCCCCGGCTCCGGCATCGGGCTGGCGTTGTGCAAGCGGGTGGCCGAAAACCACGGTGCTTCGATCAGCCTCACGTCCGAGCCCGGCAAGGGTACCACGTTCAGCGTCGATCTCGAATTGCAGGAGACCTAGCATGGCCAGCAGCAAAACCGTCTACGTCATTGATGACGAACGGATGGACCGGAAATATGCCAAGCGGATCATCGACAAGTCGCAGCTGTTCGGCGGGGTGGAGCTATTCGAAGGCCCTGAAGCCGCGCTGGCGCATATTCAGGACGGCGGCCCGAAACCGGATCTGATTTTTCTCGACATCAATATGCCGCCGATCACCGGCTTCGAGTTCCTCGAGATGTACGGACGCGAGATCCAGCAGCTGGACCCGGTGCCCGCTGTGGTGATCGTCAGCACCACAGTCAATCCTGCGGATCTGGAACGCGCAGAAAACTTCCCGCTGATACGGGACTTTCTCTGCAAGCCGCTGACGCTGGAGCACGTCGCAGACTCGGCGGCGCTGCTTGATGGACGGGCTGGCTGACGCAGAAAGACCGGCCGGCAAATCATGGAAAGCCCCAAATTCAACAAGCAGAACTGCGGTCCGGCCTCTCCCGTCAGCGGGGCCGCCTTAAACAGCCACCCTTCGCCTGCAGAGTGGTTCAGCTCTGCTACAATTATCTCTTGCGGGCCGCCAGAATCCCCGACTCCCGTATGATCTCAGAGACCTCGTGCTCCTTCCGGTAGGCCATTACATGCACCCCGGACACACCGGCGATCTCGCGCATCTGCTGGATCAGCTCGATACAGATTCTCTTGCCTTCCTGTCCGGGTTTTTCAGCTTTCTCCATACGGTCGATGACCGCATCGGGAATATGGATTCCCGGCACATTCGAGCGCATCCACCGCGCCGCCCGTGCCGACGCCAGCGGGCCGACACCGGCAAGGATGTAAACCTTCTCGTCCAGTCCCAGGTCCCGCACCCGTGCCATGAACTTTTCGAACAGGGGAACGTCGTAGATGTAGTTGGTCTGGATGTATTCAGCCCCCGCCTCCACTTTCTTGGCCAGCCGTTCCGGGCGCCATTCATGGGGCGGAATGCAGGGGTTCTCAGCCGCCCCCAGAAACAGCAGCGGCGGGTTATTGATGGTGCGGCCGGACAGGAACTTGCGCTCATCCCGCATTGTCCTGATGGTCCGCAGCAACGACAGTGAATCGAAATCGAAGACCGGCTTTGCCCCCGGCTGGTCCCCCACTCCGACCCCATCCCCGGTCAGGCACAGAACATTGCTAACCCCCATGGCCGCCGCCCCCAGCACGTCGCCCTGAATGGCGATGCGGTTCCGGTCCCGGCAGGAGATCTGGTAGACAGGGGAATACCCCGCCCGGGTCAGCAGCGCGCTGATTCCGATTGAGGACATATGGCAGTTGGCGCCCGAGGCATCCGTCGCATTGATTGCGTCGGCAACCTCGCCGAGCGGGCGCGCGGCATCATAGACATCCGCAGGGTCGGCGCTGTCGGGCGGGTTCAGCTCCGCAGTGATGGCAAAGCGGCCGGAGCGCAGCACCCGTTCCAGCCGGCTGTGCGAAACATGGCCTTCGGGCGGCGCCGAGTAGGGCTGGGGCAAAGCATGATCCATCATTTATTACCCTTCTGGGCCTGGGCGGGCTCTTCTGCCAGCGGCGCGGCAGAAGGTTCGTTCTTGCGCGCGTCAGGAAAGGCATCCGCGATTGCCGTACGGCGTTTCTCCCGGGCTTCACGCAGATGGGCCGCTTTCTCGCGGCTCACCCGCAGCCAGGAAGAGGACCCTTCGAGGTTGCGCTCTACCGGCGGCAGCACCGTTGAAATCTGCCCGCCCCCTTTCATCCGCGAGGCACCATCCCAGGCCAGCGCCCAGACACATTTCATTTCCGGTTTGACTTCGCAAAATCCGCCCGGCCTCACCCCGCCGCAGGGGCCGTTGCGCAGCTGCTTGGGGCAGTTCATCGGGCAGGACATGCCGGTCGATGACAGCACGCACTGCCCGCACATCTTGCAGTCGAACAGCACGGTCTTGACGCATTTCTCCACAAAGGCGATGGGGCGTTCGACCCGGTCATACCCGATCCTTGCCAGAACCGGATCCAGCGCGATCATGGCCTTCTCCACGCGTTTGTAGATCCACTCAAAGCTGCGCGAATGGCGAATAGCAAACAGGCGAATCCTGTACAACGTGCCCCCCTTTCTCCATCCACTTACAAGGTATTATTCTACGGCTGCGTTGATCTTGAAATAGTCTTCGCGCCCCCGGTCTCCATGTTTTCGGCTGCATGCGGTTTCCGGGCACCCACCGAACAGTTCGGTTGCGGCCTGGATGCGCCGTCAATCCAGCCTGGGCCGTGGCAACGGCCCTCGAACTGACTTAGCCCAGTCTGAATCAGCAGATTGCGCCCGGCCCGAGTGGAGACCATGAGAGTGGTTCATCTAATTGTTAGCGCATGACCAGCCTTGGGTCCATCATGCCGGTGGCAAACGGTTCCGGCGGGCGGCAGCTCCCTGCCGGAACCACCTGAACTACATAAAGAACAGGCCACCGGGGCTACTCCCGATGGCCCGCATTTGTTTTCACAATGGCCAGAAAACTATAGGCAATGGACTGGATTAGCTTTCACACACAGCCTGCCCGCCTGGCCTCTCAGCCGCACTTGGAATGGCCGCAGCTGCGGCAGGTCATGCAGCCTTCGACCATCTGCATGTCGAACTGGCCGCAGCTCGGGCAGGCTTTGCCGCGGGGCTGGTTCAGGTTCACCACCTGCGCCTGCGGGTCGGACTTCAGCCCCATGCCCTCGCCTTCCAGGAAACCGGTCTTGACCATATGGGTCTCGATCACGCCGCCGATCGCCGCCAGGATCGAGGGGATGTACTTGCCCTGCACCCAGGCGCCGCCGCGCGGATCGAACACCGCCTTCAGCTCCTCGACCACAAAGGACACATCGCCGCCGCGGCGGAACACGGCCGAGATCATCCGGGTCAGTGCCAGCGTCCAGGCGTAATGCTCCATGTTCTTGGAGTTGATGAACACCTCGAACGGACGGCGGTGGCCGTTGATGATGATGTCGTTGATGGTGAGGTAGATCGCGTGCTCGCTGTCCGGCCACTTCAGCTTGTAGGTATGGCCCTCCAGCGACTGCGGGCGGTCCAGCGGCTCGGACATATAGACGACTTCCGCCCCGTTCTCACCCACGTCGCTCTCGTGCGGCGCCTTGGCGGTCTCGCCCGGGGCGGTGTCGGCGCTCTCGCTCACCGACAGGACCGATCCGGTCACGTCGTTCGGCCGGTAGGTGGTGCAGCCCTTGCAGCCCTGATCCCAGGCCTGCATGTAGACGTCCTTGAAGTCGTCAAAGGAGATATCTTCCGGGCAGTTGATGGTCTTGGAGATCGAGGAGTCGATCCACTTCTGCGCCGCCGCCTGCATCTTGACGTGGGCCGCGGGGCTCAGCGTCTGGGCATTGACGAAGTAGTCAGGCAGCTTGGCGTCGGCGCCGAATTTCTCGCGGAACATCTGCACCGCGTAGTCGACCACCTCCTCCTCGGTGCGGCTGCCGTCCTTCTGCAGCACCTTGCGGGTGTAGGCATAGGCAAACACCGGCTCGATGCCCGAGGACACGTTGCCTGCATAGAGCGAGATGGTGCCGGTCGGCGCGATGGAGGTCAGCAGCGCGTTGCGGATGCCGTGCTCGCGGATGGCGTCGCGCACGTCCTCGTCCATGTTCAGCATGTTGCCGGAGTTCAGGTACTTCTCGGCGTCAAACAGCGGGAAGGCGCCTTTTTCCTTGGCCAGGTCCACCGACGCCAGATAGGCGGCGCGGGCGATCGCGTGCAGCCATTCGTCGGTTTGACGCGCCGCCTCGTCGGAGCCGTATTCCAACCCAAGCATCAGCAGAGCATCGGCGAGGCCGGTGACGCCCAGGCCGATCCGGCGCTTGTTCCTGGCTTCTTCCGCCTGCGCGGCCAGCGGAAACTTGGAGACATCAACCACGTTGTCCATCATCCGGACCGCGGTGGCGACCAGCTCCTGCATCGCGGACTGGTCCAGATGGGCGTCCTTCTCAAACGGGTTGGCCACCAGCCGCGCCATGTTGACCGAACCCAGCAGGCAGGCGCCGTAGGGCGGCAGCGGCTGCTCGCCGCAGGGGTTGGTGGCGCAGATGTTCTCAACGTAGTTGAGGTTGTTGGCCTTGTTGATGCGGTCGATGAAGATCACGCCCGGCTCGGCATAGTCATAGGTCGCCTGCATGATCTTGTTCCACAGGTCGCGCGCCTCGACGGTGTGATAGACCTTGCCGTCGAACTGCAGCTCCCAGGAGCCGTCGGATTTCACCGCTTCCATGAAGTCGTCGGTGACCAGCACCGACATGTTGAACATGCGCAGACGCGCCGGGTCGGATTTGGCGGTGATGAACTGCTCGATATCCGGATGGTCGCAGCGCATGGTCGCCATCATCGCGCCGCGGCGGGAGCCTGCGGACATGATGGTGCGGCACATCGCGTCCCACACATCCATGAAGCTGAGCGGGCCGGAGGCATCCGCCGCCACGCCTTTCACATCGGCGCCGCGCGGCCGGATGGTGGAGAAGTCATAACCGATGCCGCCGCCCTGCTGCATGGTCAGCGCCGCCTCTTTCAGCATGTCGAAGATGCCCGACATGCTGTCCGGCACGGTGCCCATCACAAAGCAGTTGAACAGGGTCACCTGGCGTGCGGTGCCGGCGCCAGCGGTGATGCGGCCCGCAGGCAGGTACTTGAAGTCCTCCAGCGCGCTGTAAAACTTCTCTTCCCACACTTCCGGCTTCTTTTCCGCCCGCGCCAGGTCGCGCGCGATGCGCCGCCAGGTGTCCTCGACGGTCACGTCGATCGGCGCGCCATCGGCCTGCTTGAAACGGTATTTCATATCCCAGATCTGCTCGGCGATTGGGGCGGCAAAGCGGCTCATGTGTCGGTCCTTTGAGTCGTTCGGGCTTCATGAAAACGGCTCCGCTGCGGCTGCTTTTTCAGGGCACCGTGGCGAATCCATTTTTTGTTCAGGCTTACTTGCAGCAAATGCGTGGAGAAACACAATACCTTGAAGTCAGCGATACGTAAACTACTATATACTGTCAAAGCTCTGGACGACTCTGTGGGGAAACTGTGGATAAGTGCGTGAATCTTGTGAAGCTTTCGGTCGGTACCGAAAGCGTCGACAGCCTGATGGCCTGGCAGGAGATGCGTCGCCGCGAGCTGCCCGAAGGCCTGCCCCGCCACGTCACCCGCATGTGGCCCAAGCGCGAGGCGGAGATTCTGAACGGCGGCTCGATCTACTGGGTGATCAAAGGGCTGATCCAATGCCGCCAGCGGGTGCTGCGGCTGGATGAGGTGACCGGAGAGGACGGCATTCGCCGCTGCGCCATCGTGCTGGACCCGGAACTGCACCGCACCCACACCGCGCCGAAACGCCCGTTCCAGGGCTGGCGCTACCTGAAGCCGGAGGAATCGCCCGCCGACCTGCCCGAAGGCAAGAGCCAGGAAGAACCGCTGCCGCCGGAGCTGTCGCAGGCGCTGGCCGAAATCGGAGTGATCTGAGGCTGACCGCACTCCCCCCGCGGCTAGCCTCGCCAGCGCCGGGCGTCAGCCCGGCGCCCGGCCCTACCAGGCTGGAGGCATCTGTGATGGCTCCAGCCCCGGGACGGGAGCACCCCGGCAGACGGTATGCATCCAGATAGAAGTGACGCTCTCCCGCCCTCTTTGCAGGCATCAAAGATGCCTCGAAGGCGTTCGGCCAAGCCCGCGCTGACGCGCGGGCAGCAGCGCTTACTTGCGGTGTTCCAGCAGGTCCAGCAGCGTGTTCAGCGCTGCCTTCTCGTTGGTGCCGTATTTCGCCACCCGGCTGCGCCACAGGGTGGCCTGCGACTTCAGCACCAGTCCGTCCCCCAGCAGCTTCAGGTGGTTGGCCCGCAGCGTTTCGCCGGTGGAGGTGATGTCGGCCACCATTTCGGCGGTCTCGTTCTTCACCGTGCCTTCGGTGGCGCCCTGGCTGTCGACCAGCTGGTAATCCGCAACCCCGGCATCGGTCAGGAACTCGCGCACCAGCCGGTGGTACTTGGTGGCGATCCGCAGCCGGTGCCCGTGCACCGCGCGAAAGGCCGAGGCCGCCGCATCCAGATCATCCAGCGTATCCACGTCGATCCAGCATTGCGGTACCGCCAGAACCAAGTCGGCATGGCCAAAGCCCAGCTCCGCCAGTTCCTCCACCTGCTGCTCGAACCGCGGCAGCTTCTCCTGCACCAGATCGGTGCCCGTGACACCCAGGTGAATGCGCCCCGCCGCCAGCTCGCGCGGGATCTCGCCCGCCGAAAGCAGCACCAGCTCCATGTTCGACACGCCTTCGACCGCGCCGGCATATTCCCGGTCGGAGCCCGTGCGCGACAGCGTCACGCCGCGCTTGGCGAACCAGTCAAAGGTCTTTTCCATCAGCCGCCCCTTGGACGGCACCCCCAGCTTCAAGGTCATCAGCGCACCTCCTCAAGCTGCAGCATCAGGTCCGGGCGCAGCACGCCGCCGACTGCCGGGATCTCCTCGCCCTCGCCCAGACGCCGGGTCAGCGCGTCATAGCGCCCGCCGCTGGCCACCGGCGGCAGATCGGGCCGTGCTTCGGCGTAGAAGCCAAAGACAAAGCCGTCGTAATACTCCATCGAGGTGCGCCCGTAGGCGGCCTCAAAATCGAGGTTCTCGACATCCACGCCGCGCGCCTTCATCGCCGCGGTGCGGGCATCCAGCCGGTCCAGCGCCGGGTTGATCTGCGGCAGGTCCACCGCGATGTCGCGCATCTGTTCGGTAGCAAATGGCACGGTTTCCCGCACCGCCATCAGCGCTTCCAGCGCCAGCAGCTCGTTTTCGGAAATCGGCGGTGCCTTCGCATCCTCGCGCAGCGCTTCAACCCGCGCCTGAACCTCTGCCGCGCGGCGCTTGCCGACCTCCACCGCCGAACCGGTCAGGTCACCCTCGGTTGACAGCAGCTTCTTGCGGCTCTCCGGCACCGGGGTGCGGCCGGCAAAGCGGTCCAGCAGGGAGCGGAAACGGCGCGGCCGCCAGATGTGGCGCATCAGCGCCGCCTTGCGCTTCTCGGTGGTGTTCAGCCCCTCGACCGCCGCCATCAGGATGCCGATGTCCCCGGTTGCCGCCCGCAGCGGCAGTCCGCGCACCTGCAGCGCAAACAGCGAAAACACTTCTGCGTCCGCGGCAGCGGCATCGTCGCGCTCGAACACCTCATAGCCGACCTGCAGGTATTCATTGGGCCGGTCCGGGTCCATCTCCTGACGCCGGAACACTTCGCCGGAGTAGGTATAGCGCGCAGGCTCGGCGCCGTGGCGCATATGCGCCTCCACCACCGGCACGGTAAAGTCCGGGCGCAGCATCTGCTCGCCGCGCAGCGCATCCGTGGTCACATAGGCGCGGGCGCGGATGTCCTCGCCGTAAAGATCCAGCAGAATGCCGGCTGGCTGCAGCAACGGCGTGTCCACCACCTGCGCACCCGCGGCCTCGAAGCGGACCCGAAGCTGTGCGGCGCGGGCCTGAATGTCAGAACGGAGCGCCATGATCAGCCCTGCCCGTCCAGGATTTCACGCACCTTGGCGACCAGCTCGCTGCGCGGCACTTCAAACTGGCTGGGGCGTTCCTTCCACTCTTCCAGGGTGGCGCTTTCAGCGATCTTGGCGCCCAGGATCAGATCCTTGATCTGCACCACGCCATTGGCTTTCTCGTCGCCGCCTTCAATCACCGCCACCGGCGAGTTCCGCTTGTCCGCGTATTTCAGCTGGTTGCCGAAGTTCTTGGGGTTGCCCAGATAGACCTCGGCCCGGATGCCCGCATTGCGCAGCTCCGCCACCATCGCCTGGTAATCCGCCATCCGGTCGCGGTCCATCACGGTAACGACCACCGGCCCGGTGGCCTCCGCCGACAGCCGCCCCTTGGCGTGCAGCGCCGCAAGCAGCCGGTCGACACCGACCGATACGCCCACCGCAGGCACTTCCTGTCCGGTGAAGCGCTTGACCAGCCCGTCATATCGGCCGCCGCCCGAGACCGAGCCGAACTGCCGCTTGCGGCCCTTCTCGTCCAGGATCTCAAAAGTCAGCTCTGCCTCGAACACCGGGCCGGTGTAATAGCCCAGCCCGCGCACCACTGAAGGGTCGATCTCGATCCGGTCCTTGCCATAACCGCCCGCGGCCAGCAGTTCGCCGATCTGCTCCAGCTCGGCAATGCCGTCCTGACCCACCTTGCTGTCGCCCACCGCAGCGCGCAGGTTGGCAATAGTGCCAGCCGCATCCGCCGCCTTGGAAGTCAGGAACGCCAGCACCGGCGCTGCCTGATCATCGCTGAGGCCCACACCGTCAATGAAAGCGCCGGAGGCATCCAGCCGCCCCTTGGTCAGCAGTTCGCGCACGCCGGCCTCGCCGACCTTGTCGAACTTGTCGATGGTGCGCAGCACGTCGTCGCGCTTGGCATCGCCGTCGCCCAGGCCCATCGCCTCCAGCACGCCGTTCAGCACCTTGCGGTTATTGACCCGCACCAGATAATCGCCGCGCGGAATGCCGACGGTCTCCAGCGTATCGGACAGCATCGCGCAGATCTCGGCGTCGGCGGCCATCGAGGCGGTGCCGACGGTGTCCGCATCGCACTGGTAGAACTGGCGGAACCGGCCCGGCCCCGGCTTCTCGTTGCGCCAGACCGGCCCCATCGCGTAGCGGCGGTAGGGGGTCGGCAGGTCATTGCGGTGCTGGGCATAGACCCGCGCCAGCGGCGCCGTCAGGTCATAACGCAGCGCCATCCACTCGCCGTTGCCGTCGTCCTCGGTCTCCTGCCAGGCGAACACGCCCTCGTTCGGGCGGTCCACGTCGGGCAGGAATTTGCCCAGCGCCTCAACGGTTTCCACCGCCGAACTCTCCAGCGCCTCGAACCCGTAATGATGATACACACCCGCGATGGCCCGCAGCATCTCGCTGCGCTGGGTCACCTCCGCACCGAAATAGTCACGGAACCCCTTCGGCGTCTGCGCCTTGGGGCGGGGCTGCTTCTTCACTTTGGCCATATCCGGCCTCCTCACGGGTAGCGGTTTCACTCGCCCGGCGGTCTAGCGGATGCCGCCCCGCGCGGCAAGGCTGCGCAGGGACATGCGCCTGCTTCCTTTTGCCCGAAATTCTCATCTTCAATATGCGCAAGGCTTGATGATGGACGCGCCGCGCCAAAGCGCCTATCTAAGCGCATCCGCAATCAAAGGTCTGAGCCATGCAGCATCTGGAAGAGCAAATCGCCCATCTGACCCGCAGCGTGGAGGAGATGAGCGACGTGATCGCCCGCCAGCAGCAGGAGATCGACCTGCTGACCCGCCGCGTCGCCATGCTGATGCAGCGCGAAGCTGAGCGCGAACAGGACGGCGGCGGCGGCGTTGTCTTGGGCGACGAACGCCCGCCGCATTACTGAAACCAGTTGCGAACGGGCCTGCGGCAGCCCGTGGGATGGCGCCTCAGCGGTTGTGCGGGGCGTTTATCCCAACCAAGTCCGTACGAGTTCTCCAGCGAAGCGCCTAGTCCACGAATGCGCCAGCCCGCCGGTACGGGCTGCCGCAGGCCCGGGGCGCTCCGCGCCGTTGTTCCGGGCTGGGGAGCCTGATTCAGACCGGGATCTATAGCATCCTCTCAAATCTCCTCCACATCCATCACCCCATCGAGCGACTTCAGCGCGCCCTTGATCTGCGGGTTGATCGGGAACGGCTGGCCCAGATCCATCTCCACATCGCCGGGCAGACCGGGGTCCTGCAGATACATATAGACCTCACCACGCGAGGCATTGCGGGCTGCGGCCTTGGCATCCTCCAGCACCTGCGCCACGGTGCCCACCGCCGCCGCATCATTCAGGTAAACCCGCAAGGAACTGCGTCCGGCGTCGGCAATGGCGCTGTCCACCGGTCCGACCGAACGCACCAGCAGCTTCAGCTGGTCGCTCTCCATCGTTGCCTCGGCGGTGATCACCACCTTGGCACCGGTCTCCAGATACTCTCGGGATTTCTCCAGCACCTCTGAAAACAGCGTCACCTCGAAGGCGCCGGAGGGGTCAGACAACTGGGCAAAGGCAAAGCGGTTGCCGCGCGCCGACTTGCGCTCCTGCCGCCCGGCCACGACCCCGGCCATCTTGGCCATGAACGGGCCGCGCTCTGCCTTCGCCGTCACCTCGTCCAGCGTCATCACGTCCTTGCGCTTCAGCGCGGGCATGTAGTCGTCCAGCGGGTGGCCCGACAGGTAAAAGCCGATCGCCTTGAATTCCTCAGACAGGCGCTCCGCGGGCAGCCAGTCCGGCACATTGGGCAACCGCGGCTCCGGCAGGTCTTCGCCCGCCTCGCCGAACAGCGACACCTGGCTGGAATTCCGCTGGTCGTGCACCGCAGCAGAGTAATCCACCAGCGCGCCCAGGCTCTCGAACACCCGGCGGCGGTTCTGGTCGAGCTGGTCAAAGGCACCGGCCCGCGCCAGCATTTCCAGCGGCCGCTTGCCGACCTTCTTCAGGTTCACCCGGCGGGCAAAGTCAAACACATTGACAAACGGCTTTTCATATCCGCCCTCCTTGCGCGCCTCCGCCACCAGCCGCATGACGTCCAGACCGACGTTCTTCAGCGCGCCCAGCGCATAGACCAGCTCACCGTTCACCACGTTGAAGGTCGCCAGCGAACGGTTGATGCAGGGCGGCACGTATTTCAGCCCCAGCCCCTTCTTCACTTCCTCGAAGTAGATCGCCAGCTTGTCGGTCAGATGGATATCGCAGTTCATGACGCCAGCCATGAACTCCACCGGGTGGTTCGCCTTCAGCCAGCCGGTCTGATAGCTGACCACCGCATAGGCCGCGGCGTGGGATTTGTTGAAGCCGTAGTTGGCGAATTTCTCCAGAAGGTCAAAAACCTCGCTGGCCTTCTTCTTGTCGACCCCGTTCTCCGCCGCGCCCTTCTCGAACTTCGGGCGCTCGGCGTCCATCGCCTCCTTGATCTTCTTACCCATCGCCCGGCGCAGCAGGTCGGCGCCGCCAAGCGTGTAATTCGCCATCACCTGGGCGATCTGCATCACCTGCTCCTGATAGACGATGATGCCCTGGGTCTCCTCCAGGATATGGTCGATCAGCGGGTGGACCGAGGTGATCTCGCGCTGGCCGTTCTTCACCTCGCAATAGACCGGGATGTTTTCCATCGGGCCGGGACGGTACAGCGCCACCAGCGCCACGATGTCCTCGATACAGTTGGGCTTCATGCGCTTCAGCGCATCCATCATGCCGGTGGATTCCACCTGGAACACCGCCACCGTCTTGGCGCGGGAGTAGAGGTCATAAGTGACCTTGTCATCCAGCGGAATGGCGTTGATCTGGTTCTCCGCCCCCTCCGGCGGCTCATAGAGCTGGGTGCCATCGGCGGCGATATGCAGGTCGCGGCCCGACTGAAAAATCAGATCCATTGCGTTCTGAATGACGGTCAGAGTCTTGAGGCCAAGGAAGTCGAACTTCACCAGGCCGGCCTGCTCCACCCATTTCATGTTGAATTGGGTGGCGGGCATGTCGGAACGCGGATCGCGGTAGAGCGGCACCAGCGCATCCAGCGGCCGGTCGCCGATCACCACGCCCGCCGCGTGGGTGCCGGCCGAGCGCAACAGCCCCTCGACCTGCTGGCCATAGGTCAAAAGCCGGTCCACCACCGGCTCGTTGCGGGCCTCCTCGCTCAGCCGCGGCTCTTCCTTCAGCGCGTCGGCGATGGACATCGGCTTCACGCCCTCGACCGGGATCAGCTTCGACAGCCGGTCCACCTGGCCATAGGGCATCTGCAAGACCCGCCCCATGTCGCGCACCGCCGCCTTGGACAGAAGCGCGCCGAAGGTGATGATCTGCCCCACCTTGTCGCGGCCATACTTCTCCTGCACGTATTTGATCACCTCCTCGCGGCGGTCCATGCAGAAGTCGATGTCGAAGTCGGGCATCGACACCCGTTCCGGGTTCAGGAAGCGTTCGAACAGCAAACTGTAGCGCAAGGGGTCAAGGTCGGTGATGGTCAGCGCATAGGCCACCAGGGAGCCCGCACCGGAGCCCCGCCCCGGCCCCACCGGAATGTCGTGGTCCTTGGCCCATTGGATAAAGTCGGCAACGATCAGGAAGTAGCCGGGGAACCCCATCCCCTCGATGATGCCCAGCTCGAAATCGAGCCGCTCCTGATACTCCTCCACGCTCACCGCATGGGGGATCACCGCCAGGCGCTGCTGCAGGCCCTCGTTGGCGATGCGGCGCAACTCGGCCACCTCGTCATCGGCAAACTTTGGCAGAATCGGGTCGCGCCGGTAGGCCATGAAAGCGCAGCGCCTGGCGATCTCCACCGTGTTTTCAATCGCCTCGGGCAGGTCGGCAAACAGCGCAACCATCTCCTCCTGGCTCTTGAAGTAATGCTGCGCGGTCAGCCGCCGGCGTGGCTCTACCTGATCGACATAGGCGCCCTCGGCGATACAGATCATCGCGTCATGCGCCTCGAACATTTCCGTGTTGGGAAAATAGACGTCATTGGTGGCGACCAGCGGCAGTTCCATGGCATAGGCCATCTCCACATGGCCGCGCTCGGTCTGCTTCTCCGCCTCTGGCTGGCCGTGTTCCCCCGGGTGGCGCTGCAATTCAACATACAGGCGGTTCGGGAAGATGCCTTTGAGCCGCTGCATCAGCGCTTCTGCCGCCGGGCGCTGGCCCATCTGCAGCAGCCGCCCGACCGGCCCGTCCGGCCCGCCGCTGAGGCAGATCACGTCGCCCGCGTTGGCTTCCAGCTCTTCCAGCGTTACATGCGGCAGCTCGCCCCCCTGCCGCAGATACAGGCAGGAGTTCAACTTCATCAGATGCTCATAGCCCGCCTCGCTCTGCGCCAGCAGCACCAGCGGCGCGGGCGGTTTGGGCCGCTCCCCCGGTGCCGGCTCCGTGAACCGCAGGTCCACCTGGCAGCCGATGATCGGCTGTACCCCGGCGCCGCTTGCCGACACCGAAAACTCCAGCGCCGAGAACAGGTTGTTGGTATCCGTCACCGCAATCGCGGGCATCTCGTGCTTCTTGCACAGGTCCGGCAGCTTCTTCAGCCGCACGGCGCCTTCCAGCAGCGAGTATTCGGTATGGGTGCGCAGGTGAATGAATCGGGGAGAGCTTGTCATGCCGCCACGCTATCTTATTGACGCGGCGGGGCGAAAGGGCGATCTGTGCGCGAACTGCCCGTCGAAACCGGTGCGGTGAACCCTGCATTTTATCCATTTTGTTGAAACTCTTTCGCGGCTGGCGCGCAAAGCGCCAGCAAAGATGCGGATAAAACGCATAAATATTAATGCCCTACCGCAAATCCCGGCAACATTCTTGCGTCGCGGTATACTGCACCGCAGCACCGGTTTTCCTTGCTTTGGCAACGGGCTGCTCCCTAGGCTGTTGTCAGCAAGCAAAAAATCAGCCCGTCCAGCCCTCTGCGCCGCATCGAGGGCAAGGCACACAGGGTCAACAGGGTAAAGCGGCGGTATCGGGAAGATGGCACTCACCTTTCGTCTGAATGGTGAAGAGGTCCGCATTCCGGACGCAGACCCGTCCACAACTTTGCTGGACTGGCTGCGCGGGGAAAGGGGCCTCACCGGCACCAAGGAAGGCTGCAACGAGGGCGATTGCGGCGCCTGCACCGTCATGGTCACCGACGGGCGCGGCTCCAAGGCCCTGAACGCCTGCATCCTGTTCCTGCCGCAGCTCAACGGCAAATCCGTCCGCACTGTCGAGGGCGCCGCAGGCCCGGACGGCAGCCTGCACCCCGTGCAGCAGGCAATGATTGACCACCACGGCAGCCAATGCGGGTTCTGCACCCCGGGCTTCATCATGTCGATGGTGACTGCGCACGCCAACGGCGCCGCCGATTTCGACGACCAGCTGGCGGGCAATCTCTGCCGCTGCACCGGCTACGCCCCGATCATCCGCGCGGCCGAGGCCGCCAAGGATGCCCCGGTGCCGGACTGGATCACCCGCGACCGCCCGGTGGCCCCCGGTACCCAGCCGCTGATGCCGCGATCGGCGGATGAACTGGCGGAACTTTATGCCGCTAGCCCGGACGCCACCCTGATCGCCGGCGCCACCGATGTCGGCCTCTGGGTGACCAAGCAGCTCCGCCACCTGCCGCAGATGATTTTCCTCGACGGCTGCGCAGACCTCAAGGACATTGAGGTGACAGACACCGCCGTCCGCATCGGCGCGATGGCTGATTTGAACGCCCTGCGCGCCGCGATGGAACCGCTGCATCCCTCCTTTGCCGAAATGCTGCGCCGCTTCGCCTCCCAGCAGGTGCGCGCCGCGGCCACCGTCGGCGGCAACATCGCCAACGGCTCGCCCATCGGCGACACCCCGCCCGCGCTGATTGCCCTTGGCGCCATCCTGCATCTGCGCAAGGGCGATACCAGCCGCGAACTGCCGCTGGAGGATTTCTTCCTAGATTACGGCAAGCAGGACCGCCAGCCCGGCGAGTTTGTCAAGGCGGTCAGCTTCCCCCGCCAGCCCGACGCGCTGAAGGTCTACAAGCTGTCGAAACGCTTTGACCAGGACATCTCCGCCGTGCTCGGCGCCTTCAACGTGACGGTGGAGAATGGCCGGATCACCGCCGCACGCATCGCCTTTGGCGGCATGGCCGGCATCCCCAAACGCGCCGCCAACGTCGAGGCCGCCCTCACCGGCCAGCCCTGGGATGAAACGACGATCAATGCCGCCGCCGCGGGTTTCGATCAGGACTTCACCCCGATGACCGACATGCGCGCCTCCGCCGTCTACCGGCTGGAAACCGCGCGCAGCATGCTCTCCCGCTATTTCGCCGAGCTGAACGGCAAGGCGGTTTCGGTGCTGGAGGTGAAGCCATGAGCGTCTCCAAACCCCTTCCCCATGATGCTGCCGAACTGCATGTAACCGGCACCGCCCGTTATGTCGATGACATCCCCTCCCCCGCCGGCACCCTGCATCTGGCCTTCGGCCTCTCGCCGATCGCCCGCGGCCATATCACCGGCATGCACCTGGGCGAGGTGCAGCACAGCCCCGGCGTGGCGGCGGTGATGACCGCCAAGGGGCTGCCGTTCTCCAACGACGTCTCCCCCTCAATCCATGACGAGCCGCTGCTGGCGGCGGGCACCGTCAACTATGTCGGCCAGCCGGTGTTTCTGGTGGTCGCCGACAGCCACCGCAACGCCCGGATCGCTGCCCGCAAGGGCAAGGTCGACTACAAGGAGGAACCCGCGCTCCTGACCTTGGACGCGGCGCTGGCCGCCGACAGCCGGTTCGAGGAAGGCCCGCGCATTTATCAGAAGGGCGATGCCGCCGCCGCCATTGACGCTGCCCCGCGCACCGTCGAAGGCACGTTTGAGCTGGGCGGCCAGGAGCATTTCTACCTCGAAGGCCAGGCGGCAATGGCCTGGCCGCAGGAAGACGGCGGCATGCACGTCTTTTCCTCCACCCAGCATCCGACCGAAATCCAGCACAAGGTTGCCGACGCCATCGGCCTGCCGATGCACGCCGTCCGCGTCGAGACCCGCCGCATGGGCGGCGGTTTTGGCGGCAAGGAAAGCCAGGGCAACGCGCTTGCCGTTGCCTGCGCTGTCGCCGCGCGGCTGACCGGCAAACCCTGCAAGATGCGCTACGACCGCGACGACGACATGGTGATCACCGGCAAGCGCCACGCCTTCCGCATCTCCTACCGCGCCGGGTTTGATGACGATGGGCAGCTGCAGGGGGTGGAGTTCCTGCACCTGGCCGACTGCGGCTGGGCGCAGGACCTGTCGCTGCCGGTCGCCGACCGCGCCATGCTGCACGCCGACAACGCCTATCTGATCCCCAACATCCGCATCGAAAGCCACCGCCTGCGCACCAACCGGCAAAGCGCCACCGCCTACCGCGGCTTTGGCGGACCGCAGGGCATGGTGGGGATCGAGCGGGTGATGGACCACATCGCCCATGACCTCGGGATCGACCCGGCGGAACTGCGGCAGCGGAACTATTATGCGGCACCGGCGGAGGCGAAGCCGGACAACACCACGCCCTACGGCATGGAAGTCACGGATTTCGAGCTGCACGGGATGACGGCGGATCTGCTGCGCTCCTCCGGCTACGCTGCCCGCAAGACGGCGATTGCCGAATGGAACAAGACCCAGACCCACCTGAAGCGCGGCATCGCGTTTTCGCCAGTGAAGTTCGGCATTTCCTTCACCCTCACCCACCTCAACCAGGCCGGCGCCCTGGTGCATGTCTATCAGGACGGCTCCGTGCATCTGAACCACGGCGGCACCGAGATGGGCCAGGGGTTGTTCCAGAAGGTGGCGCAGGTCGCCGCCAGTCGCTTTGGCATCCCGCCGGAGAAGATCAAGATCACCGCCACCGACACCGGCAAGGTGCCCAATACCTCGGCCACCGCCGCCTCCTCCGGCTCCGACCTCAACGGCATGGCGGTGAAGGCCGCCTGCGACACCATCCGCGCCCGCATGGCGGAGCATCTGGCGCTGCAGCATCAGGCGAGGCCCGGCGATGTGGTGTTCGAAAACGGCCAGGTGCGCATCGGCCAGGATGTGATGAGCTTCGACAAGGCTGCGGCCTTCTGCTACCAGGGCCGCGTCAGCCTCTCCGCCACCGGCTTCTACAAGACGCCCAAGGTCGAATGGGACCGGATCAAGGGCCAGGGCCGCCCCTTCTACTATTTCGCCTATGGCGCCGCGGTGACCGAAGTGGCAGTGGACGCCCTGACTGGCGAAAACCGCATCCTGCGCGCCGACATCCTGCATGACGCCGGCGCCTCGCTGAACCCCGGCATCGACATCGGCCAGATCGAGGGCGGCTACGTCCAGGGTGCGGGCTGGCTCACGACCGAGGAACTGGTCTGGGACGACGGCGGCCGTCTGCGCACCCATGCGCCGTCCACCTACAAGATCCCCGCCTGCTCCGACCGGCCCGACGTGTTCAACGTGAAACTCTGGGACGGCCAGAACCGCGAGGACACCATCTACCGTTCCAAGGCGGTGGGGGAGCCGCCCTTCATGCTGGGCATCTCCGCCTGGCTGGCGCTCAGCGATGCGGTCGCCGCCTTTGGCGACAGCTACCCGGCGCTGAACGCCCCGGCGACGGCAGAGGAAGTCTGGCGCGCAATCCGGAGGGTGCGCGATGGGATTTGACCTTCAGGCATTGCGCGAGGCGGTTGCCTCACACGGCCGCGTGGTGCGGGTGGTGATTGCCGCGGTCCGCGGCTCCTCCCCGCGCGAACCAGGCGCCGCCATGCTGGTCTGGGACGGCGGCCAGAGCGGCACCATCGGCGGCGGCACCCTGGAATTCGAGGCCGCCGAAGCCGCCCGAGAACAGGTTGTTCCCAAACGTTTCAGCAGCCACGCGCTGGGGCCGGATCTGGGCCAGTGCTGCGGCGGCGCCGTCACCCTGCTGAGCGAGGTTTACGAGGCCGCGGATCTGAACAGGCTGGACGGCGAAATCATCGCCCGCCCGGCCGCCCCCGCGCCGATGCCGATGGCGGTAAAGCGCATCCTCGCCGCCGCCCGCAGCCAGGGGCTGGCGCCAGAGGTGCAGCTGGTGGACGGCTGGATGATCGAACCGGTCCACCGGGCCAGCCGGCCGGTCTGGATCTGGGGCGCAGGCCATGTCGGCCGCGCGCTGGCGGACGTGCTGGCACCGCTGCCGGACATGGAGATCACCTGGGTGGACACCGCGCCGGAGCGCTTCCCGGCAGAAATCCCGTCCGGCGTTACCGCTGTCCCGGCGGCTGATCCCGCGCTTCTGGTGCCGCATGCACCTGAAAACGCTGCGCATTTGGTGCTGACCTATTCCCATGCGCTGGATCTGGCGCTATGCCACGCATTGTTGGGCCAAGGCTTTGCCTTTGCCGGGCTGATCGGCTCCAGAACCAAATGGGCGCGGTTCCGCTCGCGCCTTGCGGCCCTGGGCCACGCCCCCGGGCAGATTGCGCGGATCACCTGCCCGATTGGCGATCCGCAACTTGGAAAACATCCGCAGATGATTGCGGTCGGCGTCGCGGCCCAGCTGCTGCGGCAAGGTGCAGAAAACGAACTGAGAGAGGGCGCAAGCGCGTGACCGTACCACTGTTGAGCCTTCAGGGCCTGACCAAGGCCTACCCCGGGGTTGTGGCCAATGACTCCGTTTCCTTTGACATCGGCGAGGGCGAAGTGCACGCCCTGCTCGGCGAAAACGGCGCCGGCAAGTCGACCCTGGTCAAGATGATTTATGGCCTGGTGAAGCCCGACAGCGGCAAGATGCTGCTGCGCGGCCAGCCCTATGAGCCGGCTGAGCCGCGCCAAGCGCGGGCCGACGGCATCGCCATGGTGTTCCAGCACTTCTCGCTGTTCGACGCGCTCAACGTGGCCGAGAACATCGCCCTCGGCATGGAAAACCCGCCGGAGATGCGCGACCTCGCTGCCCGCATCCGCGAGGTGTCGGAAACCTACGGCCTGCCGCTCGACCCCTTCCGCACCGTTGGGGACCTGTCCGCGGGCGAGCGCCAGCGGGTCGAAATCATCCGCTGCCTGCTGCAGGACCCGAAGCTCTTGATCATGGATGAGCCGACCTCTGTGCTGACCCCGCAGGAGGTGGAGATCCTGTTCAAGACCCTGCAGAAACTGCAGTCCGAGGGCACCTCGATCCTCTATATCTCCCACAAGCTGGAGGAAATCCGCACGCTGTGCGACCACGCCACCATCCTGCGCCTGGGCAAGAACGTCGGCGAATGCACGCCTGCCGACACCTCGGCCCGCGACATGGCGGAAATGATGGTCGGCAGCTCGCTGCAGACGCCCCAGCGCGAGACGCGCGAGTTCGGCCCTGTCGCAATGGACATCTCCGGCCTGTCGGTGCCCGCGCCCTCAGCCTTCGGCACCGCGCTCAAGAACGTGCATCTGACCGTGCGCAAGGGCGAGATCCTCGGCATCGGCGGCGTTGCCGGCAACGGCCAGGATGAATTGCTCGGCGTCCTGTCCGGCGAAACCCTGACCGAGGCGGATGCGGTGAAGCTGCATGGCGATCCGATCGGCCGCCTTGGCCCCACCGCCCGCCGCAAGCTTGGCGTGCTGGCCGCGCCCGAGGAACGCCTCGGCCACGCCGCCGCCCCGGACATGAGCCTGACCGAGAACGCCATGCTCACCGGTTCGGTGCGCGAGGGGCTGGAGAAGAACGGATTTCTGGATTGGGGCGCCACCAAGGACTTTGCCGAGCGCATCATCAAGGCGTTCGACGTCCGCACGCCGGGCCCCGGCAACGCGGCACGCTCGCTGTCCGGCGGCAACCTGCAGAAATTCGTGATCGGCCGCGAGGTGCTGCAAAAACCCGAGGTGCTGGTGGTGAACCAGCCGACATGGGGCGTCGATGCCGCCGCTGCCGCGGCCATCCGCCAGTCGCTGCTGGATCTGGCCGCCAAGGGCGCCGCGGTGATCTGTATCAGCCAGGACCTGGATGAGCTGATGGAAATCTCCGACAGTTTTGCTGCCCTGAACGAAGGCCGCCTCAGCGCCCCGCGGGAGGCGGCGGGCCTGACGGTGGACGAGATCGGCCTGATGATGGGCGGCGCCCACGGCATGGAGGTGGCGCATGTTTGACGCCACCCGCAGAATTTTCGCCTCCCCTATCGGCGGCAAAGCCGCCTGCCGGGCAGAGGGCGTGAGTATTTTTGGAAAGATGAAACAGGGAGCCGCTACATGATCCGGCTTGAGAAACGGCCGCAGCCGTCACGCGCCTGGTCGATGGCAACGCCGCTGGTGGCGGTGCTGGCGACGATGTTCTTTGGCGGCCTGCTGTTTGCCGTGCTTGGCAAACCGCCGGTGGAGGCGATCCGCACCATTTTCTGGGAGCCGCTGTTTGGCGAGTTCTCATTCTACTACCGCCCGCAGCTGCTGGTGAAAGGCGCGCCGCTGGTGCTGATCGCCATCGGCCTGTCGCTGGGTTTCCGCGCGGGCATCTGGAACATCGGCGCCGAGGGCCAGTACATCATGGGCGCCATCTGCGGCGCCGGTGCCGGCCTCGCCTTCTACCCCGCCGACAGCTTTCTGATCTTCCCGCTGATGGTTGTCGCGGGCGCGCTTGGCGGCTGGGCCTGGGCGATGATCCCGGCGGTCCTCAAGACCCGCTTCGGCACCAATGAAATCCTTGTGTCGCTGATGCTGGTCTATGTGGCCGAGCAGTTCCTCGCCTCGGTCTCATTGGGCCTCCTGAAGAACCCGGAGGGCTTCGGCTTCCCCGGCTCCCGCAACCTGCAGTCCTGGGACAGCGCCCATAATGCCGAGCTGATTGCAGGCACCGGCATGCACTGGGGCGTGGTCGCGGCGCTGATTGCGGTGATCTTTGCCTATGTGCTGTTGAACCGCCACATGACCGGCTACCACATCCGCCTCACCGGCGAGGCGCCGCGGGCCGCGAAATTCGCAGGCGTGAACCCCACCCGCCTGGTGCTGTTCTGCCTCGGCACATCCGGTGCGCTGGCAGGGCTTGCCGGACTGTTCGAGGTTTCCGGCCCCTCGGGCCAGATCAGCATCGACTTCAACGTCGGCTATGGCTTCACCGCGATCATCGTCGCCTTCCTGGGCCGCCTGCATCCGGTGGGCATCCTGCTGGCAGGCGGGCTGATGGCGCTGACCTATATCGGCGGCGACATCGCGCAATCGAACCTGCAGCTGCCCGCCGCGGCCATCCAGGTCTTCCAGGGGATGCTGCTGTTCTTCCTGCTGGCCTTCGACCTGCTCACCAATTTCCGCATCGCAATCGGCAAGCCGGAGGTGGCGTAACATGGATCTTTCTGCAATCAACCCGGTCCTGCTCATCGCCTCGCTGATGGTCGCGGCAACCCCGCTCCTGCTGGCAGCCATCGGAGAACTGGTGGTCGAAAAGGCAGGCGTTCTGAACCTCGGGGTCGAGGGGATGATGATCGTCGGCGCCATCGCGGGCTTTGCCACCGCAGTGGAAAGCGGCTCGCCGCTCCTCGGCTTCGTCGCCGCCGCCTTTGCCGGCGCAGCCCTGTCGATCCTGTTTGCGATCCTCACCCAGTTCGCCCAGGCAAACCAGGTCGCCTCCGGCCTGTCGCTGACGCTGTTCGGGCTGGGCCTGTCGGCGCTGATGGGGCAGACCTATGTCGGCATCAAGCCGCCGCGCATGGGCGACATCCATCTCCCCGTGCTCAGCGACCTGCCCGTCGTTGGCCCAATCCTGTTCGGCCACGACATCATCCTTTACTTCGGCATCGCGCTGACCGCCGCGGTCTGGTGGGTGCTGAAATACTCCCGGCTCGGCCTGGTGCTGCGCGCGGTTGGCGAAAACCACGACGCTGCCCATGCGCTGGGATACAAGGTGCTGAAGATCCGCCTGCTGGCGATCATGTTCGGCGGCGCCTGTGCCGGCCTGGGTGGTGCCTACATCAGCCTGATCCGCGTGCCGCAATGGACCGAGGGCATGACCGCCGGCATCGGCTGGATTGCCCTGGCGCTGGTGGTGTTTGCCAGCTGGAAACCCTGGCGCGCGCTGCTTGGTGCCTATCTGTTCGGCGGCGTCACTGTGGTGCAGCTCAATCTGCAGGCGGCAGGCGTTGCCATCCCGGTCGAGTATCTGGCAATGTCGCCCTATCTGATTACAATTCTTGTGCTTGTTATTCTTTCGGCGGACAAAAGCAGCGCACCCGCCTCGCTTGGCCGCAACTTCCATGCCTCCCGCTAGACGGGGGGCTTTTCACTGCCCTGCAACCGGGGCCAAAAGATCCAAACTGGGGAGCTATTGATGAAACTGACCAACCTCCTGACCAGCGCCGCCGTGGCGCTTGGCCTGGCCGCAGGCGCGGCGATGGCCGACACCACCAAGGTGGGCTTTGTCTATGTCGGCCCCGTCGGCGACGGCGGCTGGACCTATGAGCACGACCAGGGCCGCAAGGCGGTTGAAGCCGAGTTCGGCGACCAGGTCGAAACCGTCTATGTGGAAAACGTCGCCGAAGGCCCGGACGCAGAGCGGGTGATGACCCAGATGGCGCTGGAAGGCGCCGACCTGATCTTCACCACCTCCTTCGGCTACATGGACCCGACCATCAACGTCGCCAAGAAGTTCCCGAACGTGAAGTTCGAGCACGCCACCGGCTACAAGCGCGCCGACAACGTCTCGACCTATTCCGCCCGCTTCTATGAAGGCCGTGCGGTGCAGGGCACCATCGCGGGCCACATGACCGAGAGCAACATCGTCGGCTACATCGGCTCCTACCCGATCCCGGAAGTGATCCGCGGCATCAACTCGGCCTATATCCACGCCAAGAAGGTGAACCCGGACGTCCAGTTCAAGGTGGTCTGGGCCTTCACCTGGTTCGACCCGGCCAAGGAAGCGGACGCCGCCAAGGTGCTGATCGAGCAGGGCGCCGACGTGATCCTGCAGCACACCGACTCCACCGCACCGCAAGCGGCTGCGCAGAACGCCGGCAACGTGATCACCTTCGGCCAGGCTTCGGACATGTCCGAGTACGCGCCGAAACCGCGCGTTTCCTCGATCATCGACAACTGGGCACCCTACTACGTCGCCCGCACCAAGGCCGTGATCGACGGCACCTGGGAGTCGGTTGACACCTGGGACGGCATCGGCGCCGGCATGGTCGAAATCGGCGAAATCACCGACGCGGTTCCGGCAGAAGTCAAGGAAGCGGCACTGGCGATCAAGGACTCGATCGCAAACGGCACCTACCACCCGTTCACCGGCCCGCTGAAGAAGCAGGACGGCTCCGACTGGCTGGCCGAGGGCGAAGTGGCCGATGACGGCACCCTGGCCGGCATGAACTTCTATGTCGAAGGTATCGAAGGCGACATCCCGCAGTAAGCGGCACAGTCCCGGAACACGGAAAGGCCCGCCAACCGGCGGGCCTTTTCTGTTGAGGCAGAACCCTGATTTTCCAGAAGCCTGCTGACACGTCCTGTCACTGCCTTAATGTAAACCCCGCTTGATGAACCGGCCGGCAGCATCTTTGCATCGCCGGACTTTTGACCGGGAACCTGTCAAGCGCATAGGAGATTGACTTTGAAAATAAATTACTTCGTTGTTGGAACCAACAACATGGAAGCGTCAATACAGTTCTATGACGCGCTTTTTGAGAACTCGGGACTGACGCAGGTCCGGCCAAACGAAAGAATGACCTACTGGCTGCGGGACGAATTTGCCTTTGCGGCCGCCCTGCCCTTTGACGGCGAACCGGCCACCAATGGCAACGGAACCATGGTGGGGTTCAGCCTCGGGTCCGCAAGCGAAGTCGCCAGGATGTACAGCAAGGCCATTGAGCTGGGCGGCACATGCGAGGGCGAACCGCAGCAACGCGGGCCGCGTTTTTCTGCCTATGTGCGGGATCTGGACAGAAACAAACTCTGTTTCGCCGACTGACCGAGCCGCCGGCAGCAGGAATAGGCTGGCGCTCCCCCCCGAAGCTGCCTTGCGTTGCCCCATTACTCCGGGTCACGGGGCGTATCTTAGCGTCAGCCAGTCCTGCACCAGTCGGCTTTGAAAACGGGCGTGGCGAGTGGGCCTGCCAACCGGCAGCGCCGAACCGTGCCGAGGTCAAGCCCCGTCAGCTCAGGAGCAGACAACCGGCGCCGCAAGCTTCTCGGCGGTGCCGTCGACGCGCCGGATCAGCGCCGGACCGGTGACCGTGCAGCCGGACAGCTGCGCCGCGTGCCCGTACAGCTGTTTCAGGGCCTCCCCGTCGGACACGAAGAGATGCTTCAGCGGCAGCCGGATCCGGTTCAGCACTGCAAAACTGCGGCCATCCACGGTCACGATGCGGAACCGGGCATTTGCATCCCCGTGGCGCGCCTTCGCAGCATAGGGCGCCTTCCATTTCGAGCTCATATAGGCCATCGCCGACCGGGCGGCGGCAGGCGCGGATTCAGGCGTGCCGCTGCTGCGGTAGCGGGAGGAGTGAACAACCAGCCAGGGCGCACCGGTGCGGGTCTTGTGCAGGCCGGGGCGCATCACGCTGGTATACTGCCCCGCTTCCGCCAGCGCCGCGGTGCGGTAGTCCGGTCCGCCTGCAGACGTAGATGCCGCCGCAGGCTGCGCCCCGTGCCCGGTCCTTGTCGCTGTCCAATAATCCGGCTGTTCAGGCGCCGCGCAGGCTGCCAGCAGGGCCGCGGCCCCGATCATCAGAAACTGTTTCACTCCGGCCCTCCATTCGGCTTTGGAGCGTGTTAACAAGCAAACGGGGCGGCAATATGGCACCTGCCGCCCCGCTGGCTGAAGCCCGCGGCCCCTTAATGCCCGCCGGCGAAGACCAGCGTCTGTACCGGCAGCAGCAGCATCTGGATGCGCAGCAGCAGGGCATGCACCAGCCCGACCGTATCCACCGCGTGCAGGAACAGCCACCTGCCAAAGCCGAGATCGGGATCATCCAGCAAGTCATGGTTGCTGGTGTAGGCATTGGCGACGCAATTGCTGCCCGGCGGGATATCATTCGCCTGGCCTTCGTAGAGCGGCTCCATGAAAACTGTCAGGGTGCCGGGGCGCCTGTTGTCCTGCGGGTCGCGCAAGTTGTCGCTGGGCCGCACCTGTCCCGAGGGGATTACGTCCTGAACCTCCACGACGACCATCGGAATGACGGTGAAAGGTTTCGACAGGCAGCCCATCTCGGCAAACATCCCGGGCTTTATCACCCCCGCGGTCAGCTGCCCGAATCCGGCGACAAAGCGGTCGCGCTCAACAAATTCCGTGGGCACCAGAATGCCCGCCGGGCGCAGGATCGGGTTCACGTAATCCCCCGCCTGCAGGGCGAATTGCTCAACCCGCCCGCTGACACCGGCCACGACTACGGTCTTTGCCAGTTCCACCTCTGCCTGCTCCAGTGCCGCCCGGGCGCTGGCCCGCTGGGCCGGGATCAGAACGCCGATGTTCTCTTCTACTGACGCCTTGCCCGCTTCCGCAGCACCCAGCTCCCCTTCGCGGCGGGCGACCAGGTTCTGCAGCCGCTCAATTTCCGCCTCGCGCACAGCCGCCGATCCGCGTTCTCGCAGTTCCAGATTGCGGTCCAGGTCATCCTGCGCCTGGGCCAGGGCTGCGGTGGCCTGTTCAATGCCCGCTTCGGCAGCCGCCAGCTCCGCGCCGGCAACGGCCAGAGACGCTTCAATTTCGGCAATGCGTTTGCTTGCGGTCTCCACCGCGGCCTGCTGGCTGGAGTCATCCAAACGGAACAGGATGTCGCCGGCCTCCACTTTCTGATTGTTCTCGACGAGCACCTCCGCCACCCGCCCGCCGGTCTCGGGCAGGATCGTAACGGTGCGGAAATAAGAGGCCACACTGGTGGTGGCCGGATGATAGTAGAAAATTGCCGTGATCAGAGAGATGGTCAGCACCGCACAGGCGGTGATCCCCCAGCGCAATTCATACCAGACAGAGAAGAAATTGATTTCCTTGCCAAGGCGCTTGCCCTGGACAAACCGGCGGAACAGGAAATCCGGCAGCACCGTCAGCAAGGAGCAGATCAACAGTTCCAGCATGGATCACTCCTCCTTGGCGCGCTGCTTCAGCTCTTCCAGCGAAGCCGCGATCGACTGTAAAGGTGTCAGGAAATCCGGCATCCGGAAGGCCGCCAGCAGCAGCGCGGCGACCCAGAAGAGGTTGTTGTGGGTGAACAGGGCCAGCAGGGCCAGAATGCCGATCACCTGGAATTGCGCGTGATTGTCGGTATGCGCCATCTTCTCGGGAATGGCGTGCAGGGTCAGATACAGCGCACCGATGCCAAGGATCAGCAGAATTGTCGTAACCGCCATGAAGGTGAACAGCGGGTCGCTGCCGTCGGGCCCTGGCAGATAGGCGGGCACATGCCCGGAAGCCATCGGATGGGCGTTGGATGCCGACATTGTCTTTCCCCCGTCATCAGTGAACTTGTTATCTGCAGCCGATAGTTGCACTGCCCGGCTGTTTGACCAAGCATTTTGTCAGGCCGGCGCAGGAATTGCCCTTTGCCTGCCCTGCCTTGCGTGCCACTCTCCCCGCATGACCAAGAAACCTCATACGCCTCTCTGCAGCCCTGACGGCAGCCCTGCCAGCCGCTTTGCCTTTGGCTGCATGCAGTTCGGCGGCCGCGCCTCCGAAGCGCAGTCGGCGGAGATGTACGCCGCCTGCCGCGCCGCCGGCATCACCCATTTCGACACCGCCTGGGTCTATACCGATGGCAACTCGGAACAGATCCTGGGCCGCCTGATCAGGGCAGAGCGCGAGCAGCTGCTGATCGCAACCAAAGCTGGCTACGAGGGCGGCGCCGGGGCCGCCAACCTGCGCGCCCAGCTGGACGAAAGCCGCCGCAGACTGGACTTGGATATGGTCGACGTTTTCTATCTGCACCGCTTCGACCCGGACACCGACCTGCGCGAAACCATGGACTGCTTTGCAGCACTGAAGGACGAAGGCGTGATCCGCTATGCGGCGCTGTCCAACTTTGCCGCCTGGCAGGTGATGAAGGCGCAGATGGCAGGCCTCGCCTCCGGCATTTCCGTGGACGTGCTACAGCCGATGTACTCGCTGGTGAAACGCCAGGCAGAGGTCGAGATCCTGCCAATGTGCGCCGACCAGGGCATCACCGCGGTGCCCTACTCGCCCCTTGGCGGCGGCCTCCTCACCGGCAAATACGCCGCCGGCGGCAGCGGCCGCATCACCGAGGACAAGGGCTACAGCATCCGCTACAGCCCTGCCGCCATGCACCAGACAGCCGCGGCGCTGGCAGAGCTTGCCGCTCAGCGCGGCACCCATCCCGCCAGCCTTGCCGTGGCCTGGGCCGCCGCCCACGCGTCCGCACCGGTGCCGATCATCTCCGCCCGCAACGCAACGCAGCTGCAGCCCTCGCTGGCGGCATTGGATTTTCCGATGGACGCAGACCTCTACCGCGCGATCGAGGCGCTCAGCCCGCGGCCTGCCCCCGCCACCGACCGGCTGGAAGAACAAGAAGACGACAAGGACTAGACCCATGCAGGATTTCATTGTCATCGGCGGCGGCATGGCCGGCACCAGCGCCGCCGCCCGGCTTGCGCAGCTGGGCAGCGTCACCCTGCTCGAGATGGAGGATTCGCTTGGCTACCATTCCTCCGGCCGCTCCGCCGCACTGTTCGAGGAAAACTACGGCCACGGCCCCACCGTCGACCTGAACCGCGCCAGCGCTCCTTACCTGCGCGAAAACGGCTACCTGTCGCCGCGCGGTCTGATGCTGGTCGGGGCCAAGGGTGATGCCGAAGGCTTTACCCGCGACGTGGATGAGCTGGGCATGGCCACGCTGGAGCTGGACGAGGCCCGCGCCATGGTGCCGATCCTGAACCCGGAGACAGTCGGCTACACCGCCATCAGCGGCGCCGCAGAGGATATCGACACCGACCGGATGCTGCAGGACTTTGCCAAGGCCTTGCGCGCCGCGGGCGGCCGGATTGTGACCAGGGCGCCGGTGACCGCGATCACCCGCATCAGCGGCGGCTGGCAGGTCACCGCCGGCGGCGAGGCTTACGAGGCGCGCACTCTGGTCAACGCGGCCGGCGCCTGGGCCGATCAGCTCGCGGCACTGGCCGGGGTCGCCGCCATCGGCCTGCAGCCCAAGCGCCGCTCGATGGCGCGGCTGCCCGCCCCCGGCGGCCATGATGTCAGCGGCTGGCCGATGCTGCTCGGCGTGGGTGAGACCTGGTACGCCAAACCCGATGCCGGCAAGCTCTTGGTTTCCCCCGCCGATGCCGACCCGGTGGAGCCGCATGACGCCTATGCCGACGACATGGTGCTGGCCGAGGGGCTGGCGCGCTACGAGGAAATGGTGACTGAGCCGGTGACGCGGGTGGAAAGCAACTTTGCCGGGCTGCGCAGCTTTGTTGCTGACGGCACCCTGGTGCTCGGGCCGGACCCGGATCAGCCGGATTTCATCTGGTGCGCGGGCCAGGGCGGCTACGGCATCATGACCGCGCCCTCCGCTTCGCAGCTGATCGCCGACCTTGTGGCAGGCCGCACGCCTGTGCTGGACGCCACCGCGGTCACCGCCCTCTCGCCCGCGCGGCTGCGCTGATGCCGGTGCGTTCAGTTCCCGGGGCGGCCTCGGCCGCAGAACCGCAGGGCGGCAAGCTGTTTGCCCCCTCTGCCGCCCGCAACAGCGGCGCGATCTGCGATTTTCTGGCCCAGATCGCCCCGAAGGCGGGGTGCGCCCTGGAACTCGCCAGCGGCACCGGCCAGCATGTGGTGGACTTTGCCGCCCGCCTGCCCGGCCTGATCTGGCAGCCGTCCGAGGTGGACGCCGCCCGCCGCGCCAGTATCCGGGCTTATGCGGGTGAGGCAGGCCTGGCCAACATCACCTTGCCGGTTGAACTGGACGCCACCGCCCCCGGCTGGGGCGCGAATCATGCAGGCCAGGACATGATCGTGCTGGTGAACCTCCTGCATCTGATCAGCGAAGAGGAAGCCCGCACCCTGATCCGCGAGGCCGCCGCCGCCCTCGCTCCCGGCGGGTGGTTCGTGATCTACGGCCCCTTCATGCGCGCTGGTGAATTGACCAGTGACGGCGACCGCGCCTTCCATGCCGCCATCACCGCCCACGACCCGGAAACCGGCTACAAGGACGATGGCCAAGTGACCGCCTGGCTGCAGGCCGAAGGGCTGAAGCTGGTTCAAGCCGCAGAGATGCCCGCCAACAACCTGGCGCTGGCGGCAGAAAAACCAACTGCCTGACCTGGATCAAAGCCGCTGCGGGATGCCGTCCATACACCTTCAGCAAACCGAATGTGTATAGATGGAGCAGTTCATGGACTGGCATGAAAAACTAGACGAAACCCGCAAGGGCCTACGCAACCTGAACGGCGCGATCCCGGAAACCGCCCAGGCGTTCGGCGCCCTTGGCAAGGCGGTGAAACAGGGCGGCGTGCTGGAGTTCAAGCAAAAGGAATTCGTTGCCCTCGGCATCGCGGTGGCGCTGCGCTGCGAGGATTGCATCGGGTTGCATGTGGAGGCGCTGGTCCGATCCGGCGCCACCCGCGCCGAGGTAGGCGACGTGCTGGCGATGTCGATCCAGATGGGCGGCGGCCCGGCAATGATGTATGCCACCAAGGCGATGGAGTGCTTTGGCCAGCTGACCCGCTGATCTTCCGCCGCCCTTCTCTACAGCACAGCAGCCAGCCGCAAACTGGCACCGGTTGCATACAAAATGCAGCGGCCTGACGTGGATCAAGGCCGCCGCATCCGGCTTCGCTACAGCTCATGCTGACCTTACGTAAAGCAGGACACGCATGTGATGTTTCATGGTGAACCCGAGGCGCCTGGCGCCAGCCGCCCATTCCCAGCCGGCACAATGCCGGACGCAGGGCCGGACGCAGCGCCGGACAGCAGTACCGCATCCAAGCCGGTGGAGCTGGCGGTGCTGGAACTGGCTGTCATCCTGGGCTGCCCCGGTTGCATCAGCACCCAAGCGGAAAAGCTGGCGGCAGGCGGGACCACCCGCGCCGAGTTCTGCGCGGCGCTGCAGAAATCGATCGATGCCGCCGGGCCGCTGGCAATGATGTGCGCCGCCCAGGCGATGGACCGGTTTGATGAACCGACAGGCTGAAGCGCCGGCGGCAGCGCAAAGCTCTGCCCTATCCGCCCCGTACATCCTGCAGGCCCCGCACCACCTGGCGGATATGCTCGAGCGCCGGATTGTCGGGCAGATACAGCGCCCGGCAGCCGAGGCTGATATCCGGCGCCCCCTCCACCGCGTGCAGTGACCCCGCTGCCAGCGCCTCTGCCGCCATGTAAGCCGGAAAATAGCCCATGCCGCCGCGCCTTTGCAGATAGCGCAGCCCCATCAGCGCATTGCCCAGCACGATATGCTGGCGGCTGCGGGCGGGTAGCACATCGTGCAACTGCGCGTCATACTCGGCGCCGAATTCCAGGTTGATGAACAAGGGCAGCGCATCCTGCCCCAGCCGCAAGGGATGATCTGCCACCAGCACCAGCCGCTCCGGCGGCAGCTCCTCCGCCGCCAGCCGGGTGCCCGCCGGAACCTCGTTCACGATCGCCACGTCCAGCAGACGGCGCGCAACCGCCTCGCCCATGTTCATCGCATGGTCGTAGTTCAGCGTGAAGGGCACCGTGCCCTGCACCTCCTCCAGCCAGACCGCCACATCGACCAAGAGCGGATCCCAGACTGACAGCTGCGCCCCCAGCCGCAGCGGCACCCGCCCCGCCAGGCTTGCCTTGAGATCGCCGGAGACAAACTCCCACGTCCGCATCATCTGCTCGGCATAAGGCATGAACTGCCGCCCCGCCTCGCTCAGCCGTGTGCCGCCGGGGCCGCGTTCGAACAGCGGCGTGCCCAGCGCCTCCTCCAGCGCCTTGATCCGGGCGCTGACCGCGGTCTGCGTCACGTTCAAGGCCCGCGCCGCACCGTGAAAGCTGCCTGCTGCCTCAATCGCCAGAAAGGTTTTGAACGCGCTGATCTGCATGGTGATCAGTATTTCCTTTCAGCTTGAGCAAATCAATTCGTTTTCCTGCTCAGCGGGGATTCGCTACCCTGAAAACAGATCAACCAAAGGACACGCGCCATGCTGGACAAAAGCCACAAGCCAACCTGGACCAGCTTCACCGAAGCCACCCCCGAGGACTGGGCCGCGGTGGAGAAATACGAAGAGGAATACAACGCCGCCCTGCCGGAGCGGATTCTCGACGCGATCCGCTCGCTGGACGAGGACTGGACCCCCTATCCGGTGAACCGCTACCAGCACAGCCTGCAGGCTGCGACCCGCGCGTGGGAGGACGGGGCCGATGACGAGATCATCGTGGCAGCCCTGGTGCATGACGTCGGCGACATCCTGTCTCCCTACAACCACGGCGAGCTGTCAGCGGCGATGATGAAGCCCTATGTCAGCGAGAAGACCTACTGGATCCTCAAACATCACTGCGTGTTCCAGGGCTTCTACTACAACCACCATTTCGGCGGCGACCGCAACGCGCGCGACAAATACCGCGATAGCCCCTATTGGGAGGATTGCCGCTATTTCTGCGAAAAATACGACCAATGCGCCTTTGACCCGGACTATCCGACGAAGCCCTTGGAGTTCTTCGAGCCGATCCTGCGCAGGGTGCTGTCGCGCGGCTGGGGCCATATGGAACTGGCCGAGACCGCTGAGGAGCAGCCCGCGGAGTAAAGCCGCACTCAAGGCCAGGCCCGAAGAGACAGACACCCCGCCGGGCCGGTCCCGGGCGGGGTGTTTCCGTCAGCACAGTTTCATTCCGTGCCGGCCTGCCAGCCCTCCACGGTCTCCCGCACATGCGTGCGCCGCCCGCGGGCCACAGGAACCTCGCAGCCGTCCGCCAGCAGCAGCAAATCGCTCTGGCCGCCCCGCTTCAGCCCCGCAACCGCATCACGTGCCACCCACCAGGAGCGGTGCGGCTGCAGACCCGCCTCCTGCGGCACCTGGGCCAGCAGATCGGCCAGCCGCCCGCGCAGCGTCAGTTCGCTGTCCCCGGCAGAGATCCGCAGGTAGTGCTCCTCCGACTTCACATAGCGCAGTCGATCCAGCTTGAACGCCTGCCCGCCCAGCACGACGACGGCGGTGCCATTCGGCCCCTCAGCCTGCGGCAATGCCGCTTCCTGCCCAGGCGGCCCTTCCGCGGGCGCCGCTCGGTTTGCAATCTGCTGCCGGTACAGGCCCAGCCCCAGCGCCGCATCGGCTTGCGGCAGGATGAACACGAACATCAGGGTCTCGAAAGTGTAACTGAGAACCATGTTGTAAGGCAGACGCTGCAATACCACCCGCCAGCCGAACTCTTGTCCGGTAAAGAAGGCGGCGATGGCGACAACCACAAGCGAAACAGTGGCCATGGCAGTCACGTTCGGCACGAGCCGCAGCATCCGCACCTGCTGGCCGCCCGGCGCCAGCGCAAACCAGCCCAGCAGCACCGCAACATAAACAGCGACGAACCCTGCAACGCAGACCGCCCAAAGCAGCATGTTGGCGGTCAGCGGCATCCCCGCCTCCCGGTAACCATGCGTGTCGAACGCCGTCAGCAGAACGGCCACCGCTGCAGCGTATTTCAGAAACACTCCGCTGCGTAAAACCAGCGTCATTTCATGTATCGTGAACTGCGGCGGCTCACCGAACATGTCAAACAGCTGCATTTCGCGGCTTTGCAGGTTGTCCCGGATATTCCCCAAACCTATCAGCCCCTCGTTATCAGGTTATCTGTTGATGAGTGGCCGGAGACGGCTTCTTTCCTTGTTTTGCCGCACAAAGGAAGCTGTCTCCGCGCTCACCCGTTCGCCTTCGTCACTTCCTTTCCCTATCAATGGCAGATGCAGAATGCGCCAGTTCGTACCCGCAGATTTCGAGAAGGCCGCCACCGACCTTGACCGCCTCAAGGAGGCTTACTTTGCCGCCGGCTGCGACCCCGCGGTGCGGGAGACGGCAGAGGCTGCGCTGGCCGCAGCGATGCGCTGGATCAGCGTTGCCCTGGACAGCTATGACCGCCAGCAGCACAGCCGCAAGTGACCCGCCCCCGGGCCGGCACCGCAGCTGCGCCCCGGAAGCCGCTCCGCAGCGGTCCCATCCCGCATCTGCATTCTGACAACCGCCTAGACCATGACTGTCAGAGTAGCCGGATGCATTCCAAGATGAGAATAGGTAAACGCCTGTTCCGGCAGGGAAACTTGCGGGATTTTCCCTCTGGCGGATTTCCCGTTTTTTGGTAGAATCCGGCCAAATTCCTCCATCAGAAACGGACTGGCTGGACGGCCTCACACGCCCTGCGTGCGGGGCGTACGGAAGGACGCACGGCAACGCCAAGCTGTGATTGCTACCCGCTGCCGAGCTGCCCGGCCCGCCTGCCGGACATCTCATTGGCCAGATGGCCGGCAAAGGCCCGGGTCTTCGGCTCCAGATGGCGCCGCGCGGAATAAACCGCAAAAACCGGCGTGGATGCCGGGATGGCAGCAAAGCCCGCCAGCACCGGAACCAGCATGCGGCTGCGAAGCTCCTGGGCAACGGCCCATTCGGGGATCATCACAATGCCGCAGCCGGAAACAGCCAGGCTTTTCAGGAAGGCCAGCCCGTTCGCCTGAACCCTCCCTGCAACCGGCACAGCGCATTCCCCCTGCTGCGTTTGAAACCGCCACACCACCTTTTGCGCGTCCGGACGGAAAGAGAGGCACTGGTGGCCGGCAAGCTCCGCGGGATGGGACGGGGCGCCATGAGCCTCCAGGTACCCGGGGCTGGCATAGAGCTGCGAGCGGCTGTCGAAGATCTTGCGGGCAATCAGGCTGGAATCCTTCAGCTGCCCCATGCGGATGGCCACATCGATCCTTCCTTCCACTAGATCCTCAAGCGCTGAGGAAAACTGCAGCTTCACCTTGATGTCCGGATGGTCTGCAAGGAAGCCGGGCAGCAGCGGCGCGATCAGCGCCGTGGCCAGATCTGGCTCCGCCGTGACCGTCAGCACGCCGGAGGGCGTTCCGGACAGGCGGGAAATGGCCGCGCGGGCCGCCTCCAGCTCTTCCACTGCGCGTTTTGCGTGCTGGTAGTAAAGCTCGCCGGCCTCGGACAGGCTCTGCTTGCGGGTGGTGCGCTGGAACAGCCGGGTGCCCAGCCCGTCCTCCAGCTGCCTGATCTGGCGCGCCACCGATGACGGTGCCACGCCCAGCACGCGGGCCGCTGCCGAGAAGCTGCCCTCCTCGACCACCTGGACAAACAGACTGGCGCTTGACCCTTGGATCATCTTTGCACTGTGCGCACAAATCCTTTGCGTTTCAAACTATTTTCGCCAAGGCCAGGCATCCTCATGTTGCTCCTGCGAGACCACGCATCTTTTCAGACAGGAGATCCTGAAAATGACCAAACTGCTGTTTATCAAGGCATCGCCCCGCGGCGGCCAGTCAAAATCCAGCGCGCTGGCCAGCGCCTATCTTGCCAGGCTGCAGGCAACCGACAGCCGGATCGAGGTTGACGAACTGGACTTGGCCACCGCGGCGCTGCCGGACTTTGACGGGGACAAGGTTGCCGCCAAGATGAATGTCATCACCGGCCAGGACAATGACGCACCTCAAAGGACGGCCTGGGACGAAATCACCAGCCTGGCCAGCCGGTTCACCGCCGCCGACATCTATCTGATCGCAGCGCCGATGTGGAACGGCAGCATCCCCTACAAGCTCAAGCAGTATATTGACCTGATCCATCAGCCCGGCCTGCTGTGGGGGCTTGATCCTGAAACAGGCTATTTCGGCCTGCTGGAGGGCAAGAAGGCGGTGCTGGCGCTGACCAGCGGCGCCTATGGGCCGGACAAGCCGTCGCCCGCCTTCGGCGTCGACCACCAGTCAGCCTATCTGAAGTTCTGGCTGAACCAGGCCGGTGTGGAGGACATCGCGGAACTCCGCTTTCAGCCGACGCTGCTGACGGCAGATCCGGAAGCCGGTTTCCAGGCCGCTGCCGCCGAAGCGGAAAAGCTGGCCTCCTGAGGGTTGCGCCGCGCGCTGCGCGCCGCCACGGGGCCAGGCAGGCCGCGCCTGCGGCGCGGCCTGCCTGGCCCAACCGGACCCTTCGGATTTCAGATCCGCAATGGGACGGGCGGGAGCGGTCCGGCTGCTTGCTCCGGGGTATTCCTTTATCCCGCGCTGCGGCTTAATCCGGGGCGCGGATCCCCGATCCCATCAGCACCGGCATCCCCTGGCCGCCGCTGCCCATCTCAAAGGCCTGTTCGGCACGGATCGAGCCGAGGCCCGCAGCCCGCAGCGCATCCCGAACTTGCTGCAGCGTCAGCCCGGAGGCACCTTCGCCGGAGGCCAGCCAGTCCCACTGCACGAACATGCCGCCGCTGTTCAGAAGCCCCGCCAGCACCGCCGCGGCACCGCGGTAGTCCGGCAGGAAACTGCAGACGGAGGAGGCGCAGATCAGGTCAAAGCCGGCGAGCCCGCCCGCGGCCTCCCTTGCGCCGCTGTCCAGAACATCCGTGCAAAGAGCCCTGACATTGGGCAGTGCCTTCTCCTCCAGCACCGCGATCATCCGCTCCGAGGTGTCAACGGCCGCCACCTCCCGCACATGCGGCGCCAGCTTTTCGCTCAACAGCCCGGTGCCGCAACCGAAATCGAGCACCCGCTTGTCCTGCCAGCCGCCGCCGGTGACGCCGGCCAAACCATCCAGCGCGGCAAAGGCCCGCGTGGCATAATGCCGGACATCGCTGTTGCCGTCCCATCCGTCCGCGTAGTCGTCCCAGTCGTCGCTCATTTGCCTGCGTGCCCTGTTTCGGTGTCTCAAGCCCGGGACAGTGAAGCGGCGGGCAGGCGCCGTCAACAGGGGCTGCGGATCACTTGGCACAACCGGCGGACCGAACTGCCGGGGTCATTCGCTTTCCGTGCCCAGATCAATTGCCATGAGCACCGCATTGTCAGAGTTTCCCGCATCGCGCTTACGGTCATCCGGCTTGAATCCGCAGGACCGGTACAGGGACAAGGCCTCGTGGTGGCGCGGTAACGCGCTCAGCGTCATTGTCCGGAACCCCATGTCCCGGGCGCGCCGCTTCAGCTCTTCGACGAGCGCCCGGCCCGCTCCCAGGCCCCGGGCGCTTGGGCGCACAAACATCCTGTTCATCTCGCAAACGCCCCCGCCCAGATCCTTGAGCATGAGGATACCGATCGGCCGCCCGTCCTGACGCGCCAGCAGGCACTCGCCTTTGGGCGGGGTGAAGTGGATGAGGACCTCGCGGATTTGCTCGTCGAACTTCTGGTGCCTTAGATAGACGTCGATCTCCTTCGCCATCTCCGGGTAGCGCCCGCGCAGCCAATCGGTAAATTCATAGGCCAGCTCATAAACCTCATCTGCCTGCGCCTTGCTGCGGACCGGATCGATATCAAGCATTGGACATCTCCTTCACAACTCCCTGCAGGATACTGCAGCCCCGGCGAATCAGAAACCGGCCCGCAGGCTGGCCATCCGGTTCCATAAGGTTATGCGCACGCCTCTGCGGGTTGCCGCTTTCGAAAGGGCAGCACCGGATGAAGTGAGCAGTTGTTGGCCGTCCGCAATTCAGTAAGCTTGCAGCTATATCCAAACTGCCAAAGTGGAACACGCAGCATGATTGCCTATGTCACCGTCGGTGCTGATGACATTGCGCGCGCGAAACGGTTCTATTCCGCGCTTCTGCCGGCCCTTGGCTACGAGCTGGAGGAAGGGCCGGCGGGGCTGAGTTACGCGCTGCCCGTTGCGCCGGGCCAGTCTCCCGTTCTGCCTGATTTCTACGTCAAGCCAACCTTCGACGGGCGCCCGGCCTCGGCTGGAAACGGGTCTATGGTTGCATTTCAGGCGCGCAATCAAAAACAGGTGCGCGACCTGCACGCCGCCGCCCTTGCCGCAGGCGGCTCTGACGAGGGCCAGCCGGGCTTCCGCGCCTCCTACGGGCCCCGCTTCTATGTCGGCTACCTGCGCGACCCGCAGGGCAACAAGATCGCGCTGTTCTCCAGCGATCCGAACGAACCGGGGCGGGACGGATAGCGCTGCTGCACCCGGCACCTGAATACATTTCACGCCAAACTGGGAACCGGTGCGCAATCTCCGCGCAGGTGTCTGCGGCTTGTTCAGGCTTCCATCAACAGGCAGACTGGGCTGTAGTCCTGGCTGCCCTTTGGAGGTCCGAAGATGAAGCGCTTGTTCCCGTCCCTGCCCGAAGACGCCACGTTAGGCAGTGTCTACCGCGCCTTCCCGGAGAAGCTTGCACCGCTGGCGGAATATACCAACCAAGTGATGCGGGGGAATAGCGATCTCTCCGTTGCAGAGCGGGAATTGATCGGGGCCTATGTTTCGGGGCTGAACGCCTGTGCGTTCTGCCATGGTGCGCACATGATCTTTGCAAGGGCCTATGGGGTGGCGCCGGAAACCATTGACACCCTGATGAAGGATCTGGAAACGGCGCCGGTTGAGTCGAAACTTAAGCCTGTCCTTGCCTATGTCCGCAAGCTCACCCTGACGCCGTCCCGCATGACCGAAGGGGATGCCAATGCGGTTTATGCGGCAGGCTGGAGCGAAAGCGCGCTGTTTGATGCGATCCAGGTCTGCGGGGTCTTCAGCCTGGCAAACCGCTTTGTGGAGGGAACCGGCATCACTGAATACCACATGGACCCCAAGGCCGTGGACGAAGATATGCTGGAGGAGTGCCGCAGCGACACAAGTTACAGTGATTTCGGCCGGGAGAATGGCCTGGACATGTAACCGGCATTGGCTGCCCTCCATGAAAAAAGCCCCGGCGCATCGGCCGGGGCTTTCCTGTCATCCTTCCGGCGGATTTTCTAAAAAATCCGCATTCAGCGCTGACGGGTGTCCACTGGACACCCGTCCGGGCGCGCCTCACCCGTCCTTGCGGATGGTCTCGTTCTTCGGGTCGTAGGGGCTGTCGCAGGTGACGACTGCATCCCACAGCTTGTCCTGGATCTTGACCTTCAGCTTGGTGCCTTCCACCGCCAGCTCGGGCTTAACGTAGCCCATGCCGATGGATTTCTCGAAGGCCACCGAGTAGCCGCCGGAGGTCAGGCGGCCGACGCGGGTGCCGTCTTCGGCATAGAGCGCCTCGCGGCCCCAGGGATCCGCGTCCGCCGGGCCGTCGATCAGCAGGGTGCAGCACTTCACGCGCACGCCGGTCTCTTCCAGCTTGGCCTTGCCGTGGAACTCCTTGCCGAGGTCGACAAAGCGCGGCAGGTCGGCTTCCAGCGGGGTCGCGTCGCGGCCCAGCTCGGTGCCGAAGGCACGGTAGGATTTCTCCTGGCGCAGCCAGTTCTGGGCACGGGCGCCGACCAGCTTCATGCCATGCTTCTCGCCCGCCTTCTCCAGCAGGTCGAACAGGTAGTTCTGCATCTCGATCGGGTGATGCAGTTCCCAGCCCAGTTCACCGGTGTAGGCAACGCGGATCGCATTGACCGGGCACATGCCCAGTTCGATCTGCTTGGCCGACAGCCAGGGGAAGCGCTTGTTCGACAGCGCGGTTTCCGGATCGGCGTCGACGATCACCTCTTTCAGCACATCGCGGGACTTGGGGCCTGCGATGGCGAAAACGCCCCACTGGGTGGTCACGTCCTGGATCTCGATGTAGCCGAACTCTTCCATCTTGTCTTCGGCGGCCTTGCGCAGGAAGTCCGCGTCATACTCGGACCAGGCGCCGGCAGAGACCAGGTAGTAGTTGTTCTCGCCGTTGCGGACGATGGTGTATTCGGTGCGGGTGGTGCCGGCAACGGTCAGCGCGTAGGTCAGGTTGATGCGGCCGACCTTCGGCAGTTTGTTGCAGGTGAACCAGTCCAGGAACTGGGTGGCGCCGGGGCCTTTGACGACATGCTTGGTAAAGGCCGTTGCGTCGATCAGGCCAACGCCTTCACGCACGGCTTTCGCCTCTTCCACGGCATACTGCCACCAGCCGCCGCGGCGGAAGGAGCGGGCGTCGTGGTCGAAGTTCGCCGGCGCGTCCAGCGGGCCGAAGTAGTTCGGGCGTTCCCAGCCGTTGACCCAGCCGAACTGTGCGCCGCGGGCCTTCTGGCGGTCGTAGGCCGGTGCGGTGCGCAGCGGGCGGCAGGCTTCGCGCTCTTCGTCCGGGTGGTGCAGGATGTAGACGTGCTCATAGCACTCTTCGTTCTTGCGGGCCGCGAACTCGGTGGTCATCCAGTTGGAGGAGTAGCGTTTCGGGTCGAGCGACGCCATGTCGATCTCGGCCTCGCCGTCCACCATCATCTGCGCCAGGTAGTAGCCGGTGCCGCCAGCGGCAGTGATGCCGAAGGAGAAGCCTTCTGCCAGCCACATGTTGCGCAGGCCCGGTGCCGGGCCGACCAGCGGGTTGCCGTCGGGGGTGTAGCAGATCGGGCCGTTGAAGTCGTCCTTGAGGCCGCTTTCGGCACAGGACGGCACGCGCTCAGCCATCGCCATGTACTGCTCGGCGATCCGGTCCAGATCCAGCGGGAACAGGTCGGCGCGGAAGCTGTCCGGCACGCCGTGCTCGAACTGTGCGGGCGCGCCGCGCTCGTAGATGCCCAGGATCCAGCCGCCGCGCTCTTCGCGGGCATAGGATTCGTTGTCGGCGTCGCGCACAACCGGGTGCTCGGGGTTGCCGGCTTCACGCCATTTGACCAGCTCGGGGTCCTTGTCCATGACGATGAAGGTGTGCTCCACCGGGATCGCCGGCATCTTGATGCCCAGCATCTTGGCGGTGCGCTGCGCGTGGTTGCCGGATGCGGTCACGACGTGCTCGGCGGTGATCACCACCTGCTCGTCGGAGGGCACCAGGTTGCCGCCTTTTTCGACCATCTTGGTGCAGGTGACTTCCCAGTGGGTGCCGTTCCAGTGGAACGCGTCGGCCTGCATCTTGCGGACGATCTCGACGCCGCGCTGACGGGCGCCCTTGGCCATCGCCTGGGTCACGTCTGCCGGGTTAATGTAGCCGTCCTCGGTGTGGTAGATCGCACCCTTCAGGTCGCCGGTCTCGATCAGCGGCCAGCGCTCCTTGATCTGCTCCGGGGTCAGCCACTCATAAGCCACGTCGCAGGTCTCCGCGGTGGAGGCATAGAGCATATATTCGTCCATGCGCTCCTGGGTCTGCGCCATGCGCAGGTTGCCCACCACGGCGAAACCTGCGTTCAGGCCGGTTTCCTCTTCCAGGGTCTTGTAGAAATCGACCGAGTACTTGTGGATGTGGGTGGTCGCATAGGACATGTTGAACAGCGGCAAGAGGCCGGCCGCGTGCCAGGTCGAGCCGGAGGTCAGCTCGTCACGCTCGATCAGCATGACGTCTTCCCAGCCGGCTTTGGCCAGGTGATAGGCAATCGAGGTGCCGACGGCGCCGCCGCCAACAACAAGTGCTTTGACTTGGGTTTTCATTCTCCCGCTCTCCAGCTTAATGAGATTCTTGGCAGTGGTTATGCCCGCGCATTGAAATCCGCGCAAAATCAGGCCGACGCAAAAACATCCAAAACCGACCTTGCGCGCCACAGCATACCGGATTCTGCGGGCCGCAGTGCCGGAAATGGCGTTTTTCTGCACAAGCAAAAGGGGGCCGCGGCCCCCTGCTGGTCTTCATTCTGCCGGTTGGCAAAATTATCAGATGCCTGCGCCAGGCGCGCGGCTGGTGCCGGTCTCTATTGATCCTGAGGCGCCGCGGCGCCACCCAGGGCTGCCAGCTTGTCCCAGGTGCCGGTGCTGTCCCCGGCCTGTGCAGCGCGCTCTTTGGCGGCGCGGGCGCGGGCAAAACGCTCCTGAACGATTGTGCCGTAATCGGTGGCGCTGAGATCGCCCCAGTTCAGCCCCGCGTCGCGCGTCTGGAAGTAGTAATCCGCACCGATCACCGCCTGGGTGCTGAACACCAGGATGCCCATCGCTTTCTTCAGTCCCATTTCTGCCCTCCGGTTCCGGTCTGCTGGTTTCGGCTTGGGTTTAGTCACGCACAGGAATGCGGCGTTTTTCCGGCAGAAAAGCGAAGAGAGGCGCAGGCGGGGTCAAAGCTGCCGCCTGGCCTCCCTGCCAGGATCAGTCGCAAGTCAGCGTGGTGCCGCGCCGGATGCAGCCGCTGGCCTGGCTGCTGTCACCCGCCAGCCCCTTGCTGACCGTGACCTGCGAGGTAGTTCCGGTGTCCTGCGGCGCCGGGGCCGGGCCGGCCGCCTGACTGCTGCCGCCCTTGAAGACGCCGAGCAGCGTACTGGTCAGCCCCGCAAGCTTGCCCAGGCCGCCGCGCGCAGAATCTTCGCCGTCTGCGCCTTCATCGGCTAAAGTCTGCTCTGCCTGCTGGAAGGCGGCACCGCCCTTGGCGGCCCCGGCTTCGGCCATGAGCTGGGTCAGGCGCTCGCGGAAGACGGTTTCGAGCGTCGCCGCGACATCCGGAACCCCGCCGCCGGTCACATCCATGTGGCCCACGGTGCCCGTCAGCGCCCCGGCAACCAGCTTGCCGGGGTCGATGTCCTCCATCTTGAGCTGCGCTGCCCGGGATTCAATCCTGCGCATCTCACCGCGCAGCCTGGTGATCGCTTCGGCCAGGTCCAGTTCGGCAGCAGACGGCACAGTCACGTCATTCCCAACTGTGGGAACCGGCTGCAGCAGCAGGCTGTTCAGCCCGTCGTAGTCGATGGCAGAAAGCACCGTCCGAATGGTGTGATCAGAGGCGTCGGCCCAGACCTGAATCGTGGCCCGTTCGCCAAGCCCGACGATCCCCTTGAAATCACGCAGCTTGCGGCCGTCCTTGCGGAAGCCCCCATCGCTGCCAAAGGCAACCCCGCCGATCACCGCATAGGGATCTTCAGGCAGGGTCATGCTGCTCATCGAAGATGCGACCATCCCTTGCAGGGTGTTCGGGTTCAGCTTGCCGCGCAGCCGGACGCTGACGACAACCACTTCTCCATCCTTGCTGTAGCCCCAGCTGTAAGGATGCTGATCGTTGGCCCAGTTCTGCTGGCGGGCGCTGTCCAGCGCTTGGTCCAGCTCTGCCAGCGGATCGGCCCCGTCCTCCGGCTTTGCCATTTCCGCGGTGAACATGCCCGGCCGGTCAGGCAGGCTGAAGCGTTCCATTCCGGCAGGCGCTTCGGGCAGATAAGGCTTGCCGCCCAGCTGCCAGCGGCGTCGGCGGTCCTGTTCCAGTTCCGCCTCGCGGCGTTCCGCCTTGAAACCCAGATAGCGGTCATTGATTGTGGCCGCGTAGCCCGACACGCCCAGTTCTGCGAAGCCAATCCCCGCCCGGCGGGCTTGCTGCTCATAGTCGACACCGAGAAAAACCAGCCCGCAGACAGCTGCAAAGCCTGCCAATTGCTTGACGCTCATAATGCCCTCATTGAAAAGTTTTCAAACCATTACCGCCCGGCTAAGGGCTGTTTCTGGCGGGATTGCGGCGCAGACGCGAAAAAACGGAGCCTGAACCCGGTCAGGTTGAACCTGCCAGGCTGCTGTTGGTGCCGGTGCTGCTGTTTGCCTGTTTCCTGGATGCTGTCTGCCAGCGGATAGGAGTGGCGGCGCCGCCAAGGGGCGGAGGCGGGACGGGAGAGGTTCTCCCGCACGCTGAACGTTGTCTCTGCGTGCCCTTGCCACAGGGCCCTGTTCCTGGGTGCCGGGGGTGTCAGGCCCGGCGGTGACCGCGATCAGGGAAGAGTGTGCCCTTGGCAGTTTAAGATCACGTGAGGCCAGCGTGCGCAGGGTGCGCAACACCCCGAGCGCTGCATTGTGCCGCTGCGCCGCGAGTATTTTTGCAGAGAAGATGAGACAGGCTGCGCTTCATCTTTGCCCCAACACTCAAGTCCCGCTGTCAGCCCGGAGCGGCGGCGGCGCGCCTCTCACATCTCGACGATCTTGCCCGGGTTCAGGATGTTCTCCGGGTCCAGCGCGGCCTTGATGGCGGCCATGTAGCGGGTCGCCTCGCCCAGTTCCTGCTGCAGGTAGGGACGCTTGCCCTGGCCGATGCCGTGCTCGCCGGTGCAAGTGCCATCCATCTCGATCGCCATCTCGTTTAGCCAGCCGATGTATTCGTCCGCCTTCTGCCGCTCCGTGCCGCTGTCCATGTCAATCAGCAGCAGAGCGTGGAAATTTCCGTCGCCCACATGGCCGACCATCGGCGCCAGCAGTCCCATGCTTTCGGCCTTTTCCCGCGCAGCGCCGACGCATTCCGCCAGCCGCGAAATCGGCACGCAGACATCGGTGGAGATCCCCTTGGCGCCGGGGCGCAGCTGCAGGCAGGCCCAGTACATGTCGTGGCGCGCCTGCCAGAGCTTGCTGCGTTCTTCCGGCGTGGAGGTCGCCGCGATGTCGAAGCCGCCGAATTCCTCCGCGATGGAAGCAAACATGTCCGACTGCTCCACCACGCCTGCCTCGGACCCGTGGAATTCCAGCAGCAGAAGCGGCGTTTCCGGCAGGTCGAGGCCGGAATAGGCGTTGGCGGCGCGCACGCTCATCTCGTCCAGCAGCTCAATGCGGGCAACGGGAATGCCGTACTGGATGGTCATCATCACCGCGCGGCAGGCCTCATCCACGGTGCGGAAGGAGCAGCGGGCAGAGCGGATCGCCTCCGGAATGCCCTGCAGTTTCAGGGTGAGTTCGGTGATCAGGCCCAATGTGCCCTCGCTGCCGACCAGAAGGCGTGTGAGGTCGTAGCCGGCGGAGGATTTCTTGGCACGCTGCGCGGTGCGGATCACGCCGCCGTCGGCCATCACCGCCTCAAGCGCCAGCACGTTGTCCTTCATGGTGCCGTAGCGCACCGCATTGGTGCCCGAGGCCCGCGTCGCCGCCATGCCGCCGAGCGAGGCATTGGCGCCGGGGTCGATGGGAAAAAACAGCCCCTGATCGCGCAGGTAGGTGTTGAGCTGCTCGCGGGTGACACCGGGCTGCACCACCACGTCGAGATCCTCGGCATTGACTGCCAGGATCTGGTCCATCCGCATCATGTCCACGCAGATACCGCCGGCGGGGGCGTTCACATGCCCCTCCAGCGAGGTGCCTGTGCCGAAGGGAATGACCGGCACGCCGTGTTCAGCGCAGACCTTGACGATGTCCGCGACCTCTTCGGTGGAGGTTGGAAAGACCACCGCATCCGGCGCCTGGTTGGTGATCCAGGTGGTGGTGTGGCCGTGCTGCTCGCAGATTGCTTGGCCGGTCTGCAGCCGGTCTCCGAACTGCTGCGAAAGCGCCTCGATGGCGGCGGCGATCCCGGCTTCGTTGCGCGGCAGTGATGTGGCTTGGACCATGGCGGCCTCCCCTGGCGGCGGGGCGCGGCGCCCCGGAACAATTCACCTGTTAACCTACGCATGGGGTTTGCGGGCAAGCAATACCCACTACCCGGTAGGCCCCGTGCTGCCCGGCCTGCCCTTAACCGCCCAGTGCAATTCCCTCGCGCCGCGGATCCGCTGCGCCTTTCAGCCCGTCACCGATCTCAATCGCATGCAAGCCGGAGGTCAGGTCGCGGGCATTGACCTCATACCCCATCATCGTCAGCGCCTCTGACAGCTCCTCTGCGCTGGTGCCTGCCTCAACATCATAGGTGCCGAAGCGGTTGACCAGATGCGGCAGCGCCAGCGCCTCTTGGATGTCCATGCCCCAGTCAGCCCAGGCAATGATCGACTTGGCCACATAGCCGATGATGCGGCTGCCGCCGGGGGAGCCGATGGCCAGCACCGGCTTGCCGTCCTTCAGCACAATCGTCGGCGCCATCGATGAGCGCGGCCGCTTGCCCGGTTCCAGCCGGTTGGCAATGGGCACCCCGTCCGCGTGGGTGCGGAAGGAAAAATCCGTCAGTTCGTTGTTCAACAGGAACCCGCCCGCCATCAGCCGCGCGCCAAAGGCGTTCTCGATGGTCGTGGTCATCGACAGGACGTTGCCGTACTGGTCCACAATCGAGATATGCGAAGTCGAGGGCAGCTCAATCGACTCGTCATCCGCCAGCAGGGCATGGTCGAACTCGGGCGAACCCGGTGCCACCTCGGGCAGCGCATCATCGCCCTTCAAGAGTTCCGCCCGGGCGGCCAGGTAATCCGCCGCCACCAGACCATGAGTGGGCACCGGCACATAGTCGCTGTCGGCCATGTAGCGGCCCCGGTCGGCAAAGGCGAGGCGCGAAGCGTCACCGATCAGCCGCCAGGCCTCGGCGCTGTCAGAACCCAGTTCCGCCAGATCATAGCCCTGCAGCATCCCCAGGATCTGCCCCACGGTCAGCGCGCCGGAGGACGGCGGCCCCATGCCGCAGGCCTCGAAATCGCGGTAAGCCACGCAAACAGCCGGGCGTTCCTTGACCTGATACAGCGCCAGATCGGTGGCGGAGAGCACGCCGGGGTTGCCCTCGGCTGTGGTCACGGCGCGGACGATCTCTGCCGCGACGGGGCCGGAATAGAACGCCCCCGCCCCGCCCTCAGCCAGCGCCCGCAGCGTGGCGGCATAGTCCGGGTTCAGCAGGGTTGCGCCTTCTGCGATGGGTTCCCCTTCCGGCAAGAAGTAGGCGGCTGTGGCCGGAAAGCGGGCCAGCCGCTCGGCGTCACCCGCCACCAGCGCGGCCAGCCGCGGAGAAACGGCAAAGCCCTGCTCCGCGAGTTTGATCGCGGGTTCAAACAGCGACGGCCAGTTGGCGCGGCCCCAGCGGCGGTGGACCTCTTCCAGCAGCGCTGGCGTGCCGGGAGTGCCGACGGAACGGCCGCCAACCACAGCATCGAAAAATTTCAGCGGTTCGCCGTTTTCATCCTGAAACAGGGTGGGCGTGGCCGCCAGCGGCGCGGTTTCGCGCCCGTCCAGCGTGGTCAGATCGCCGCTGGCGGCGTCATACCAGACCAGAAACGCACCGCCGCCAAGGCCCGAGGATTGCGGCTCGACCAGCCCCAGCACGGTTTGCACCGCGACCATTGCATCCGCCGCTGTGCCGCCTGCCCGCAGCACCGCCGCTCCGGCCTCCACCGCATGCGGGTTGGCGGCTGCCACCATCCAATTCTCAGCCTCGACCGCGTTGCCGGCAGCCTTGGCCTCCAGTGCGGCGGCCACCTCGGGGGAAATCGCCTCAAATGTGCCGGCTGTTGCTGCCTCGGGCGCGACCGCATCAGCGGCCTCCTGCGCCAGCGCGCTGCTGCCTGCCAGAAGACCAAGGATGAGTGCTGAATACCGCATGTGCCGTCCTTTCCTCATGTGTCGCCGCTCAGCCTAGACTAAGCGGAGCGGCGGCACACGGGAAAACAGCGGCAGCGCGGGATCAGTCAACCGCAGGGACCGCCCCCAGCCAGCGGCCGAATTCCGGCAGGCGCGGGGCAAAGCGGCGGCTGCGCTCGGCAGCGCCCTGCGCGCCGAAGGTGATGCGCAGGCCGACTCCGATGACCAGATCGGAAACCTCGTTCGCTGCGCCCGAACTACTGCCCTCGCGCACCTGAACCCAGTCGGCGCCGCCATAGAGCGACGCCTGATGGCCGCCGGCGATGGCGAAGCCGCGCTCAATCTCCAGCCCCAGGGCCAGCAGGTCCACATCGTCCGGGCCGCTGCCGGAATCGGTGTCCTGGTCGCCGCCGGCATAGGCAGCCCGCGCGCTGATCCAGGTGTGGTCCCGCAGCGCATAGCCTGCGCCCAGCGCCAGAAAGCTGGCGTCTGACAGTGTTTCCGGATTCTCTGCCTCGGAATCCAGGCGGCCGATCTGGCCGCTGAGGGTCAGGTTGCCGTTATGCCAGGCGCCTTCCAGGCCGTAGGCGCTGTAGTCTGCGTCCTGGTCGCTGTCATCCGGATTGAAGGCCACGTCACCGGTTGCGGCAAAACCGCCAAAGTAATGGCGTTCAGCGGCCAGGCCCATTTGCAGCGACAGCTGGCTGCTGCCGTCATAGGTGTCATCGCTGTCCTCGCCCTGCACCATGGTTTCGGCCCGGCCTTCGTCATGCAGCAGACTCAGTTGCAGCCGGAACGGGCCGCTGCCCTGCAGCGCCATCCGGGCGCTGATGCGCGCCATGGAGTAATCCTCGATCTCCTCCAGCGGGCCGCCGGAGCTGTTCAGGGCGCTGCCACTGCGGCTGTTGCGGGACAGGGAAAGGTCGAGCTCGGCCGCAGCCTGCCAGTCCTGCGCGGCAGCGGGCAGTGCTCCCAGCACGCACAGGAGGGCGGGAATCAGGGAATTGCGCATGTCTATTGTCTTCTTGCATTGAGGAACGGCGGTTTCCCGCCGATAGCCTCAAAGCATTGACGGCACAACCTGATCCGGCGGCCGGTGGCCATCTTCGAAGGTTTTGATGTTCAAAAGCACCTTTTCGCCCATCTCGATCCGGCCCTCGATCGTGGCCGAGCCCATGTGCGGCAACAGCACCACATTGGGCAGCTCGCGCAGGCGCGGGTTGATGTCGGTGCCGTGCTCATAGACGTCGAGTCCGGCGCCTGCGATCTCGCCCGCGCGCAGCATCCGGGTCAGCGCCATCTCGTCGATCACTTCGCCACGGGAGGTGTTCACGATCACCGCCGAGGGCTTCATCAGCTTCAGCCGCCGGGCGTTCATCAGGTGGAAGGTAGAGGGCGTCGAGGGGCAGTTCACCGAGATCACGTCCATCCGCGCCACCATCTGATCAAGGCTTTCCCAGTAGGTGGCCTCCAGTTTCTCCTCGACCTCAGGGCGCAGGCGGCGGCGGTTGTGGTAATGGATCTGCATGCCAAAGGCAGCGGCGCGCTTGGCCACCGCCTGGCCGATCCGGCCCATACCGAGGATGCCGAGCCGCCGCCCGGCAATCCGCCCGCCCAGGAACGCGGTCGGCGCCCAGCCCTGCCAGTCGCCCTTCTGCATCACCGCCAGCCCCTCGGGCATCCGGCGCACCACCGCCATGATCAGCGCCATGGCCATATCGGCGGTGTCATCGGTCAGCACGCCGGGGGTATTGGACACCAGGATGCCGCGCTGGCGGGCGGTCGCCACGTCGATGTGGTCAACGCCTGCGCCGTAGTTGGCGATCAGCTTCAGTCGGTCGCCGGCCTGGCCCAGCAGGCCCGCGTCGATGGTATCTGTCACCGTCGGCACCAGCACGTCGGCATCCTTTACCGCTGCCGCCAGCTCGCTCCGGGTCATCGGTGTGTCATCCTCGCGCAGGCGCACATCGAACAGCTCGCTCAGCCGGGTTTCCACAGGTTCCGGCAACCGTCGCGTAACGACAACACTCAGTCGGTCTCTTGGCACTTGTGCTCTCCCTTGGGCTTTTCATTCCGCACGCCTCCATGGCATCGTGGCGCAGGATGCGCAGAGGCACAAGAACCCAACCGCATTCCCTTGCCTGCCGGCCTGAAATTTTCCCGGCGCGGCGGGGATATAACAAGACGGGCAGAAGACCGGAACAAAAGGCTGGGCGCAACCCGGCTGGGCAAGAAGAGGCGAGCAGGCAGTGAGAAACGCGGCGTTGGCAATCCGCCATCTGGCAGCGGCAGCAGCAGTTGTGGTGCTGACCGGCACCTTCTGCGCGGCCGAATCCCGCGGCCCCGTCACCAACCTCCCCCTGCCCCGCTATGTTTCGATGAAGGCCGCCACCGGCAATGTGCGCCGCGGCCCGTCGCTCAGCCACAAGATCGACTGGGTGTTCAAGCGCCGCGGCATGCCGCTGGAGATCACCGCCGAATACGGCCACTGGCGCCGGGTGCAGGACCGCGACGGCGCCGGCGGCTGGGTGCATTATGCGCTGCTCTCGGGCGTACGCACCGTGCTGGTGGAAGAGGACATGCTGACCGTTCACGCCCGCCCGGACACCCGCGCGCCTGTGACTGCCGCCTTTGAACTGGGCGTGGTGGCCCGGCTTGGCGAATGCGAGGCTAGCTGGTGCGAAATCTCGGCCGGCGGCTACAGCGGCTGGGCGCCGAAGAAAAAGCTCTGGGGCGTCGCCCCGGACGAGCTGCGCGAGTAACCCCCTCCCGTTTTCATCTTTCCCGAAATACTCCGGGGTGAATTGGGCCGGCGGCCCAAGAGGGGCAGCGCCCTCTTAAATTCGAACCTGTGGGGCAGCGCCCCTTTCTCCGTTGCGGCAATCCGCGCGGGGGTACGGATGCGCCAAACCATTGCGCCCGCAGCAATCGTGTTCTACATGGGGGCCACACCCATGGCTGCCCAGGCCGGACCCGCCCGTTTTCCGGGCGCAGCCGCGGCAGCACCGGACTACCCGAACCCGGCGCGGCCTGTCCGCGCTGTCGCCCTATAAGCCTCCGAGATCGCTGAAAGGTTGTGGAACATGGCAGAAAATCAAACCCCGGACATATTGTATACCATTGTAGACGAAGCGCCCGAACTGGCCTCGGCATCCTTCCTGCCGATCATCCGCAAGTTCGCCGCCGCCGCCGGTGTCACTGTCGGCACCAAGGACATCTCGCTGGCCGGCCGCATCATCGCTGCCTTCCCGGAGAACCTGACCGAGGCACAGCACCAGAGCGATGACTTGGCCGAGCTGGGCCAGCTGGTGAAGACCCCGGACGCCAACGTGATCAAGCTGCCGAACATCTCCGCCTCGGTGCCGCAGCTGACCGCCGCCATCAAGGAACTGCAGGGCCAGGGCTACGACATCCCGGACTACCCGGAAGAACCCAAGACCGACGCCGAAAAAGAAGCGCGTGCGCGCTATGATGCGATCAAGGGCTCCGCGGTGAACCCGGTCCTGCGCGAAGGCAACTCCGACCGCCGTGCCGCCAAGGCGGTAAAGAACTTTGCCCAGAAGAACCCGCATTCGATGGGTGAATGGTCGGCCGACAGCAAGACCAAAGTGTCCTCGATGCCCGGCAACGATTTCTACGCCAACGAGAAATCCGCAACCATCACCGCCGCCCAGGCCGGTGCCGCGCGGATCGAGTTCGTGGCCAAAGACGGCGCCGTCACCGTGCTCAAGGACGGCTGGCCGCTGGAAGAAGGCACCGTGGCCGACGCCACTTTCATGTCGGTGAAGGCGCTGTCGTCCTTCCTGGCTGACGCCATTGCCGACACCAAGGCGGACGGCACCATGTTCTCGCTGCACATGAAGGCCACCATGATGAAGGTCTCCGACCCGATCATCTTCGGCCACGCCGTGAAGGCTTGGCTGGCCCCGGTGTTCGAGAAATATGGCGCCGAGCTGGAGGCGCTGGGGGTGAACCCGAACTCCGGAATGGGCGACCTGCTGGAACGCGTCAAAGGCAATGCGGAAATCACCTCCGCCATCGAAGCTGTACGCGCTGAGCGCCCGGACATGTACATGGTGGACAGCGACAAGGGCATCACCAACCTGCATGTGCCTTCTGACGTGATCATCGACGCCTCGATGCCCGCGGTGATCCGCGCCGGCGGCAAGGGCTGGGATCAGGACGGCAACAAGGGCGACACCAACTGCGTGATCCCGGACCGCTGCTATTCCACCGTCTATGACGAGACCATCAATTTCTTCAAAGCCAACGGCGCGCTGGACGTGACCACCGCAGGCGCGGTCGCCAACGTCGGCCTGATGGCGCAGAAGGCAGAGGAATACGGCTCCCACCCGACCACCTTTGAAGCACCCGCAGACGGCACCATCCGCATCGTGTTGGCAAACGGCGATACGCTGCATTCGCATGACGTGGAAACCGGCGACATCTGGCGCGCCTGCACCGTCAAGAAGGCGCCAATCGAGAACTGGATTCTATTGGCGATGGACCGTCAGCGGCTGACCGGCTCCGAGGCGATCTTCTGGCTGGACGCAAACCGCGCCCATGACGCAGAGCTGATCAAATACGTGAAGCCTGCGCTGGAGAAGGCCGGCGTTGCCGGCAAATTCCAGATCATGGCGCCGCGCGAAGCCACCCGCCAGTCGCTGGAGACCATCACCGCAGGCAAGGACAGCATCGCCATCACCGGCAACGTGCTGCGCGACTACCTGACCGACCTGTTCCCGATCCTGGAGCTGGGCACCTCGGCCAAGATGCTGTCGATCGTCAAGCTGATGCAGGGCGGCGGCCTGTTTGAAACCGGCGCCGGCGGCTCTGCTCCCAAGCACGTGCAGCAGCTGGTCGAGGAAAACCACCTGCGCTGGGATTCGATGGGTGAATTCTGCGCCCTTGGCGAGTCGCTGAACTTCCTGGCGGATGTGAAGAGCAACGCCAAGGCCGGCGTGCTGGGCCGCGCGGCTGAGGACGCAACCCAGGGCATTCTCGACCACAATCGCTCGCCCTCGCGCAAGGTCGGCCAGCCCGACAACCGCGACAGCCACTACTGGTTTGCCCGCTACTGGGCAGAGGCGCTGGCTGCGCAAACCGAAGACGCCGCGCTGGCGGCGCATTTCGCCCCCATCGCCGAAGAGCTGGGCGCCAAGGAAGAGCAGATCCTGTCCGAGCTGGCAGCCGCGCAGGGTGCGCCTGCCGACATCGGCGGCTACTACCGCCCGAGCGTGGAGCTGAAAGCCAAGGTGATGCGTCCCAGCGCGACGCTGAACGCCATCATCGGCTGATCCCAGCAGACAGCCTGAAACGGGAAACGCCCGGGGATTTCTCCCCGGGCGTTTTTTGTTGCTGCTGCGGTTGAGCGGGCGGATCAGAAGTCCTGCCACAGATCCCGTGCCGCATTGCCATCCGATGGAGCCACGGCGGCGGGCTGGGGGGCAGGCTGCACGTTCCAGTCATCGCTGCCATGGGCGGTCGGCATTGGCGCGGGGACGCTGGCGGCCCTTGCCGGGGCTGCCGCGTGGCCGCCGCCCGGGATCTTGAAGTGGGCGACCAGGTCGCTCAGCTTGGAGGCGTCGGTCTTCAGCATGTGGCCGGCTGCGGTGGCCTCTTCCACCATCGCCGCGTTCTGCTGCGTCACCTGATCCAGCTGGGTGACGCCGGTGTTAATCTCGTTGAGGCCGGTCGACTGCTCCGCGGCGCCTTCCGCGATGCCGGAAACCAGCTGCGAGATATGGGTGACCTGACTGACGATGCTTTGCAGCGCATCGCCGGCCTTGCCCACCAGATCGACGCCGCGGGCCACTTGTCCGGAGCTGTCGGAGATCAGCGTCTTGATCTCCATCGCCGCATCGGAGGAGCGCTGCGCCAGTGCCCGCACCTCGGAAGCCACCACCGCAAAGCCGCGCCCGGCCTCGCCTGCACGGGCGGCCTCGACACCTGCGTTCAGCGCCAGCAGGTTGGTCTGGAAGGCAATGTCGTCGATCACGCTGATGATCTGGCTGATCTGGTTCGAGGACTGTTCGATCTCTGTCATTGCAGCCACTGCGCTTTGCACCACTTCGCCGCTGCTGCGGGCCTCTTGCTTGGCTTCTTCCATGGTGGCCTCGACGCTGCGGGCGCCGTCGGCGGCGGATTTCACGCTGGCGGTCAGCTCATCCAGCGCCGCGGCGGTCTGTTCCAGCGTCGCGGCCTGGCTTTCGGTGCGGTGCGACAGGTCGTCGGAGGCCTGGCTGATCTCGGCGGCGCCGTTGCGAATGCTGCCGGCAGCGGCGATCACCTGCTCCACCGTGGCGCTGAGGTTCTGCGCGGTGGTGTTGAAGTCCCGGCGCAGCTGCTCGTAATCCTCGGGGAAGGTCTCATTGATCTGAGCGGTCAAGTCGCCTTGCGACAGCGCCGACAGCTTGCTGCTGAGCGAAGCCACCACCTTGCTGCGCTTCTCGTTCAGGGCCTGCTCGGCCTCTTCCATCTGCTGCTGGCGGATCAGCGCCTGGCGGAACACGTCAAGGCTGCGGGCGATCTCACCCAGTTCGCTGCGCGACTCCGACGACGGAATTTCGCTGTCGGTGTCGCCCTCTGCCATTTGCTGCATGCGGATCTTGAGCCCGTTCAGCGGGCCGGTGACGCCCCGGGTGATGAAGAAGGCGGCAATGCACAGCAGCAGAAGGCTGCCGCCGAAGACCACCAGCGCCTGATTGCGCATCCGCGCCACGTCGGCCTCGATGTCGGAGACATAGGCGCCGGTGCCAACGATCCAGCCCCAGGGCTTGTAGGCCTGCACATAGCCGATCTTGGCTTCGACAACATCGGAGTCCGGCTTCTTGAAGTAGTAGGTCAGCTCCCCCGCCCCTTTCGTGGCGGCGATCTTCTCCAGTTCCTGGAACACCTTGATGCCGGTTACATCCTCGTAACCGCCCTGATTGGTGCCGTTCCAGGCAGGCACCGTGGGGTGCGCTTGCACCACCAGGTCGTGGTCGAAGACGAAGACATACCCGGATTCACCAAACCGCAGCGCGGTCAGGCGTTCGCGGCCGATATCGCGGGCCTCTTCCACAGTGAAGCGGCCGGTCTTGACGCCTTCCTCTAGATCCTTCAGCAGGCTGACGGCCGCATCGGTGACGTTGTGCAGCTCCGAATAACGCATTTCATAGGCGTTCTTGACGGAGTGGGACAGCATCAGGAAGGTCAGCCCGGCAGTCAGGCTGAGCGCAAGCGCGGCAAGTGCGTAGATTCGCACCGGCAGTCGGTAGAGGAAGGCAGGCATATTTATTGGGTCCTTTGATTACGGGCCATCGTTCCCCCTTGCCTAAGGCGCTCTTCCTAAGATTTTCCTAGCCGGCCCTGAAACGGGCAATCCGCAGAGCCGCCGAACGCTGCCAGCCACGTGCTCAGAAGCCGCCGGAATCCATTATTTCCAAGGCATTACGCGCGAAATCCTGGAGGCCGGCAGAGGTCCAAAATGCCGCAGGAATATCCGTATGCGACGCCCGCAGCCCGATTCGCGTCACCGCCAATTTGCCGCAGAGGCCGCGGCACAGCCACTGTCACCGCAAGCGCCCTGAACTGAACGGGATTTTCCGGTCTCAATGTTTTTGTGGATTATGTATCCAATATCCTGTATCTGATTCTCCACAACAAATACCGACAGGAGGATCTCATGTTCAAATCGCTGGCCGCGGCTGCGGCGCTTGCCCTGGTGCCGCTGGCACCTGCCCTTGCGGATACGCTGGATGATGTGGTGGACCGCGGCACCCTGCGCTGCGGCGTGGTGCTGGATTTCCCGCCGATCGGCTACCGCGATGCCAACAACGAGCCCGCGGGTTTTGACGTCGATTACTGCAACGACCTGGCGGAAGCGCTAGAAGTCGATGCCGAGATCCTGCCGGTCACCTGGGCCGAGCGCCTGCCTGCCATCGTGACGGGCCGCGCCGATGTGGTGTTCGGCGCCACCTCCGACAGCCTGGCGCGGGCGCGCACCGTCGGCTTCACCATTCCTTACGCGATCTATTTCGCCCAGGGCGTCGTGAACACCGAAAGCGGCATCGAAAGCTTCGAGGACATCAAGGGCAAGCGGGTGGCCGGCGCCATCGGCACCGTGCCGGAGCAGGAATGGCTGAAAATCGCCGCCGAATGGGGCGAAGAGGGCAACTACCAGGGCTATCAGTCCGAGAACGAGGTGTTCCTGGCGGTGGCGCAGGGTAAGGCGGACATCGGCCTGACAACCAATACCGCGGTACTGCCGGTCACCCAGCAGTATGAGACCCTGGCGGCCGGCCCGCGGATGCCCTGGACCACCGATTACACCTCGGTCGTGGGCAAGCGCGAAGATGTCACCTGGATCAACTTCCTGAACCTGTTCGTCACCCACCAGGTGCGTTCGGGCCGCTATGCGGAACTGTGGGGCAAATACGTCGGCGGCGACGCGCCTGAACTGCGCATCCCCGGCGTGCTGTACTGACCCAACGGTGAAACCCGCCCCTGCCTGCCGCGCTCTCCCGGCGGCTGGCAGGGGCCAGGGAGCATAACCCCACATGTTCGACTATAATTTTCACTGGCGGCCGGTGATGAAAAGCCTGCCGGACCTGCTGGAGGCGGCCTCCCTGACGCTGCAGGTAGCGGTGCTGGCGATGGTGCTTGGCATCGTGATCGGCCTCTGCCTGGCGCTGGCGCGGCTGCATCTGAAGGGGCCGGTCTACTGGTTCGCCACCGCCTGGGTGGAGCTGGCCCGCAACACGCCTGCGCTGTTCCAGCTGTTCTTCTTCGGCTTCGGCCTCGGCGCCTTCGGCCTGCATCTGTCGCCATATCTGATCGTGCTGGCGGGGCTGACCTTCAACTGCGCAGGCTACCTGGCGGAGAACTTCCGAGGCGGCTTCAAGGCGGTGCCAGAGACCCAGATCCGCGCGTCCCGCAGCGTTGGCATGACGCCCTGGCAAGCCTACAGCCGCGTGGTGATCCCGCAGGTGTTCCGCATCGTCTATCACCCGATCACCAACCAGATGGTCTGGGCCGTGCTGATGTCCTCGCTGGGGATGCTGGTGGGGTTCCGCGAACTGTCGGGCGAAACGCAGTTCTTCGCCTCCCGCACCTTCCGCATCTTTGAATATTTCGCGGTCACGGCGGTGATCTACTACGCAATCGTCAAGGTGATCCTGCTCAGCTCGCGGCTGATGGCCGCCCGGCTGTTCCGGTACTGAAGGGGCACTTTATGGAACCGACACTTAAGTTTTTCAGCGGCTTTGCGCCTAATGACCTCTGGTTCATGGGCGAGGCGGCGCTGCGCACGCTGTGGATTTCCGTCCTGTCGATCTCGCTTGGCACGGTGCTGGGCGCCCTTTTCGGCTGGATGCTGTACGAGGGCCGGCGCGCAGCCACCCTGACGCTGGCGCCGGTGCTGGACGTGTTCCGCTCCGTGCCGCTGATCATCCAGTTGGTGCTGTTTTACAACTTCGCCCCGATCGTCGGGCTGAACCTGGATCCCTTTGCCTCCGGCACCGTGATCCTGACCGTCTATACCGCGGCGCTGGTGGCCAATGTGGCCCGTGGCGGCATAGAAGCCGTAGGCGCCCCGATGCGCCGCGCCGCACGCAGCCTCGGGCTTAGCTACTGGCAGGATCTGCGCCATGTGGTGCTGCCGATCGGCGGGCGGGCGGTGTTCCCCTCCTGGGTCGGCGTTGCGCTGGGGGTGATGAAGGACAGCGCGCTGGTCTCGGTGCTTGGCTATGTCGAGCTGCTGAAGGCCAGCCAGATCCTGATCACCCGCACCCAGGAACCTTTCTTGATCCTGGCCCTGGCCGGCGCCTTCTATTTCGCGCTGTCCTATCCGGTCTCCCGCTACGCCACACATCTCGAAAACAGGTGGGCCCAATGATTTCCATCCGCGACCTTCACAAGTATTTCGGCGCTCTGCACGTTCTGAAAGGCATCGACCTGGATGTGCAGAAGGGCGAGGTGCTCTCTGTCATCGGCGCCTCCGGCTCCGGCAAGTCGACGCTGCTTTACTGCATCAACGGGCTGGAGACGATCCAGGACGGCGCTGTCACCGTCGATGGCACCGATGTGCATGCCAAGGGCACCGACATCAACAAGCTGCGCCAGAAGCTGGGCATGGTTTTCCAGCAGTGGAATTCCTTCCCGCATCTGACGGCGCTGGAAAACGTGGCGCTGGCGCCGCGCATCGTCAAAGGCAAGTCCAAGGCCGAGGCCCGCGAAATTGCCGCCAAACAGCTGCAGCATGTGGGGCTGGGCGAGAAGCTGAATGTCTACCCCGGCGCCCTGTCCGGCGGCCAGCAGCAGCGGCTGGCGATTGCCCGCGCGCTGGCGATGGAGCCGGAGTACATGCTGTTTGACGAGGCGACCTCCGCCCTGGACCCGGAACTGGTGGGCGAGGTGCTGGATACCATGCGCCTGCTCGCCGACGAGGGCATGACGATGATCTGCGTCACCCATGAGATGGGCTTTGCCCGTGATGTCTCCGACCGGGTGGCCTTCTTCCATCAGGGCGTGATGGAGGAGATCGGCCCGCCCGCGCAGATCTTCGGCGACGCCCAGTCCGAACACACCCGCAAATTCCTCGCCAACGTGCGCTGACCCCTTCCCCCGCAGGCTGCCGTGCCTCCCAGCGGCGGCCTGCGCCTAACTGGAGAAATTGGATAATGTCTACAAATGTCTTCACCGGCACCATGCCGGCCCTGATGACCCCCTGCAACCCGGACCGTACGCCGAACTTCGACGCTCTGGTCAAAAAGGGCGAGGAGATGATCGCCGCGGGTATGTCGGCGGTGGTCTACTGCGGCTCGATGGGCGACTGGCCGCTGCTGACCGACGAACAGCGGATGGAGGGCGTCGCCCGCCTCGCCGCCGCCGGCCTGCCGGTTGTGGTCGGCACCGGTGCGATCAACACCAAATCCGCCGTCGATCACGCCCGCCACGCGCAAGAGGTCGGCGCGGCCGGCCTGATGGTGATCCCGCGCGTGTTGTCCCGCGGCACCTCTGTTGCGGCGCAGAAAAACCACTTCAAGGCCATTCTGGATGCGGCCCCGGACGTGCCGGCCATCATCTACAACAGCCCCTATTACGGCTTTGCCACCCGCGCCGACCTGTTCTTTGCCCTGCGCACGGAACACAAGAACCTGATCGGCTTCAAGGAGTTTGGCGGCAAGGACGACCTGCGCTATGCGGCGGAGCATATCACCAGCCAGGACGACCAGGTGACGCTGATGGTCGGCGTCGACACCGAGGTATACCATGGGTTTGTGAACTGCGGCGCCACCGGCTCGATCACCGGCATCGGCTGTGCCCTGCCGCGGGAAGCGCTGCTGCTGGCGCGCCTGTCAAAACTGGCCGCCGAGGGCAGCGCCGAGGCCCGTGTCCGCGCGCAGGAACTGACCGACGCAATCCACGTCCTTTCGACATTCGACGAAGGCCCGGACCTGATCCTCTACTACAAGCACCTCTTGGTGCTGAATGGCGAAGAAGACTACCGCCTGCATTTCAACGAGACAGACGAGCTGTCGGACGCCCAGCGCAACTATTGCGAACAGCAGTACACGCTGTTCCGCACCTGGTTCGCGGACTGGTCGGCGCAGGGCGGGATCATCACCGAATGCATGTAGTCGACAGCCACACCGGCGGCGAACCGACGCGCGTGATCCTGGAGGGCGGTCCCGATCTGGGGACCGGCCCGCTGGCAGAGCGCGCCCGGCGGCTGGCAGAGGACCACATGGGCTTCTGCCACGCCGTCATGCGCGAGCCGCGCGGCCAGCCCGCCATGGTCGGCGCGCTGCTGGTGCCGCCTACCGAACCTGCTTGCGCAACCGGCGTCATCTATTTTGACGCCGATGCGGTGCTGGGCATGTGCGGCCACGGCACCATCGGGCTGGCGGTGACGCTGGCCCATCTGGGCCTGATCACCCCCGGCAGCCACCGCATCGAGACCCCCGCGGGCGTGGTGACGGTGCTGCTGGAGGACGCCAATACTGTGACTGTCACCAACATCGAAAGCCGCCGCGTCATTGCGGGGGCCAGGGTCACCCTGCTGGACGGCAGCACCGTGACTGGCGATGTTGCCTATGGCGGCAACTGGTTTTTCATTGTCGAACCCAGCCCGCTGCCGCTGCGCAGGGAGAACATCCGCGCCCTGACCGATCACGCCATCGCCATCCGCACCGCCGCCAATGCCCAGGGCGTGGGCGGAGAGAAGGGCGAGCCGATCGACCATGTGATCTTCCAGGACCCCTCCCCGCACGACGGCATTCACAGCCGCAACTTCGTGCTGTGCCCGGACGACACCTATGACCGCTCCCCCTGCGGCACCGGCAGCTCTGCCCGGCTGGCCTGCCTGGCGGCAGCGGGGCGGCTGCAGCCGGGTGAGGAGATTGTCCAGGAAAGCATCATCGGCTCCCCCTACCGCTTGTCCTATCAGCCGGGGGTGAACGGCGGGGTGATCCCCACCCTCAGCGGCCAGGCCTTTGTGATGGGTGAGGGCAAGCTGTTCTTCAGCCCCGATGATCCCTTCCGCGGCGGCATTTCCAACAGCGCAGAGGCCGCCGCCTGAACCATTTCAACCAGGGCCTGGGACGAAAACCCGGGCCGCATTCCAGCAGAAGAGAGGTCCCTAACATGAAATTCACATCCGCAATCGCCGCAGGCTTCAGCCTAGCCCTGGCAACAGCCGCCGCCGCGGCAGAGGTCGAATGGAAGATGACCGCCGCCGTCGGCGAAGGCTCCTTCCTCTACCAGAACTTCATGGAGCGTTTTGCAGGCAACGTCGAAACCCTGACCCAAGGCCGGGTTGAGATCCAGCCGTTCGGCGCGGGCGTTCTAGTGCCTGCCTTCAAAGCGCATGAAGCGGTGCAGGAAGGCATTGTCGAGGCGGGCCATTCCACCCCGTCCTATCTGGTGAACCAGGACCCGACCAATGCGATCTTTGCCTCCTTCCCCGGCGGCATGTCGCCTGAGGCCACCCTGCACTGGATCTATGAAGGCGGCGGCGAGAAGATGCTGCAGGACTTCCGCCGCGAGGAGATGGGGCTGCACAGCCTGGTCGTCGGCATTGGCACCTCCGAGGTGATGGCGCATTCCAACGTCGAGATCAAAACCGTCGAGGACTTGAAGGGCGTGAAATACCGCACCTCCGGCGCCTTTGCCGCGGTGATGAAGGACGACTTCGGCGGCGTGCCCACCGTGGTACCCGGCAATGAGATCTACACACTGCTGCAGCGCAAGGGCGTTGACGCCATCGAATGGTCCACCCCCGGCGCCAACTTCTCCGAAGGCTTCCACGAGGTGGCACCCTACATGATCATGCCCGGCGTGCATCAGCCCTCCTTCCTGTGGGAAGTGTTCGTCAAGGCTGAAACCTGGGACGCGCTGCCCGCAGACTTGCAGGGGCTGATCGAAGCCTCCGCGCGCCTCTCCACTTATGAAGGCTACACCCGCTTTGGCGATGCCGACATCAAGGCGATGGCCGACTACCGCAAGACCAAGGTGCAGATGGTCCAGATGGAGCACGCCGAATCCGAGAAGCTGCGCGAGGCCGGCCGCAACTGGGCGCGCGCCCGTGCTGCGGAACTGTCCGAGGGCGGCAATGCCCGGATGCAGGAGATCCTGGACAGCTACCTGGCCTACCAGTCCAGCTGGGCCGAAAACTCCGTTTACCTGGTGCGTGACGCTGCTGAATGACCCTTTGCGCGGGCCGGGATCTCCGGTCCGCGCCTCCCTGCCCGGAGGTTTCCATGCATTTCTTCAGAACCGGCGTTGAAGGGCTGTCGGCCCTCTTGGGTGCGGTTGGCCAGCTGACCATCCTCGCCATGATCGCGGCCATGCTTTACGAGGTCGCCGCCCGCTACGTCTTTGGCGCACCGACCCTCTGGGCCTTTGACATTTCCTACATGCTGAACGGCTCAATCGTCTTCCTGGGCGCGGCTTATTCGCTGCGCAAGGAGGCGCATGTGCGGATAGATTTCCTGTCGCAGAAATTCCCCCTGCGCGTCCAGCAGGTCCTGAATGCGGCGGTCTATGCGCTGCTGATGGCGCCGATCACCGGCGCGCTGACCTGGGTGGCCGCGTCCAAGGCGCTGAAGGCGTTTCAGACCGGCGAGGTGGAAACCGTCAGCCCCTGGGCGCCGTTGATGTGGCCGTTTTATTCCGTGATTGCGCTCGGCCTCTTTGCCTTCTGCCTGCAGTTCCTGCTGGAGGCGCTCCTTTACTTGCGCGGCGAGAAAATCCCGGGGCAGACCCCCGATGACCCGCACGCTGCGCCGGAGAGCTGATTTATGATCCCCCTTCTGATGTTTGCCGCCCTGTTTGCGCTGGTCTTTGCCGGCATCCCGGTGGCGTTTTCGATGATGATCGTGGCCGTTGCCTTTGGCTATGCGGTCTTTGGCGACATGCTGTTCCTGCAGCTTTACGGCCCGCTCTTGCACACCGCCTCCAACTTCGTGCTGGCGGCAATCCCGCTGTTCATCTTCATGGGCGCTGTGCTGGAACGCTCCGGCATTGCCAAACGGCTGTTTTTTGCGCTGCAGATCTGGCTGGGCGGGCTGCCCGGCGGGCTGGCGCTCTCGACCATCGCCATGTGCGCGATTTTTGCCGCCGCCTCTGGCGTTGTCGGCGCGGTGGAGATCGTCGTCGGGCTGATGGCGATCCCGGCTATGCGCGCGGCAAGCTACAAAAACGACCTGATTGCCGGCACCATCTGCGCCGGCGGCTCGCTCGGCACCATCATCCCGCCTTCCGTGATCGTGGTGGTCTATGCCTCCATCGCCCAGCTGTCGATCGGCCAGCTGTTTGCAGCCTCGATCCTGCCCGGCGTGCTGATGGTCGTTTTCTTCGTGGGCTACGTGCTGCTGCGAAGCCTACGCCGCCCGCAGGACGCGCCGGTGCTGCCGCCTGAGGGCCGCGCCATGCCGGTGGGCCAGAAGCTGAAGATCACCGTCACCGCGCTGGTGCCGCCTTTGCTGCTGATTGCCATGGTGCTGGGTTCGCTGCTGGCAGGCGCTGCGTCTGCAACCGAGGCCGCCGCCGTGGGGGCTACCGGCACGCTGGTGCTGACGCTGATGTTCCGCGAACTCACCATCACCATGCTGCGTGAGGCGCTGGGGGTCACCCTGCGCATCACCGCGATGATCATGCTGATCGTGGCCGGCGGCACCATGTTCACCTCGATCTTTGCCGTCACCGGCGGCGGCGGGCTGGTGCGCGATACGGTGGAGGTCATCGGCTATGGCAACGCCGGCCTCATAACCTTCCTGCTGCTAGTAGTGTTCTTTGCAGGCTTCGTCCTGGACTGGGTGTCGATCGTGCTGATCTTCGTGCCGATCTTCGCGCCGCTTGTGCGCAGCGCGGGCATTGATCCCGTCTGGTTTGCCATGCTGGTGCTGGTGGTAATCCAGACCTCCTACCTGACCCCGCCGATGGCGCCCTCGATCTTCTACCTGCGCTCCATCGCGCCCAAGGACATGACCTACGGCCACATGTACCGCGGCGTGCTGCCATTTGTTGCCGCACAAGGCCTGGTGCTGGTGGCGCTCCTGCTGGTGCCGGAGCTGGCCACCTGGCTGCCTTCCCTGCTGGTCGGACTGTGATAGGACCTGACATGACCGCAAAAGACTCGGACGATATCCTCGTCATCGGCGCCGGCATCATCGGCCTCAGCGCCGCGCTGGAGCTGCAGAAACAGGGCCGCCGCGTGCGCATCCTCGACCGCACCGGTATCGCAGCAGAGGCTTCTGCGGCCAGCGCCGGCGCCTTTGCCTTTACCGACATTGTGCCGCTGGCCACGCCGGGCATCATGCGCAAGGCGCCGAAGTGGCTGCTGGACCCGCTGGGGCCGCTGTCGGTGCCGCCCGCCTATGCGCTGCAGATCGCCCCCTGGATGCTGCGGTTCTGGCGCGCCAGCTGGCGCAGCCGCTACCAGGCCGCGCTGCAGGCGCAGGTGCTGCTGATGGCGCACTCCCGCGCCGCGCTGGAACGCCAGATTGCCGATGTGGACGGCGAGCCGCTGATGCAGCGCGAGGGACAATTGCAGCTTTACGAGGGTGAGAGTGCCTTCCGCGCTGCCCTGCCCGATTGGCAGCTGCGGCGCGAACACGGCATCCGCTTCGACCTGCTGCGCAGCCCGGAGGCGATTGCCGAAATCCAGCCCGGTCTGGCGCCGCGCTTCACCCATGCTGCCTTCACCCCCGACTGGATGAACACGGTGAACCCCAAGACCTGGGCGGAGCATCTGGTGCAGGCCTTCCTCGCCCGGGGCGGCCGCATAGACACCGCTGAGGTGACGGCCCTGCGCAGCGAGGGCGGCAAGACCCTAGCCCAGACCAAGGACGGCCCGGTCCCTGCATCACAGATCGTGGTCGCCTGCGGGGCCTGGTCGCACCGCCTGGCACGCACCCTGGGCGAACACCTCCCGCTGGAGACCGAGCGCGGCTACAATACCACCCTGCCCCCCGGCGCCTTTGGTCTGAAGACCCACTTGACCTTTCCGGCGCACGGCTTTGTCATCACCCGGATCAGCGGCGGCGTGCGGGTCGGCGGCGCGGTGGAGCTGGGCGGGCTGAAACTGCCGCCGAACTACCGCCGCGCGGAAATCCTGCTGCATAAGGCCAAGCAATTCCTGCCGGATCTCGACACGGAGGGCGGCACCCAATGGATGGGATTCCGCCCCTCAATGCCTGACAGCCTGCCGGTGATCAGCCGTTCTGCCAGCACCCCCGGCGTGATCTATGCCTTCGGCCACGGCCACCTGGGGCTGACCCAGGCCGCTGGCACCGCCGAGCTGGTTGCCTCCCTCGCCGCAAACACCGCCGCCGCGCTGCCGATGCAGCCCTACGCCGCCACCAGGTTCTGACCCGCAGCTGAAAGGAGCCGCGCCATGAAAATCACCCAGCTCACCGTCTACCAGGTCGATCTGCCGCTGAAGGAAGGCCGCTACAGCTGGTCGAACGGCAATTATGTCGATGTCTTTGACAGCACAGTGCTGGAAATCAGCACCGACGAGGGGCTGACCGGCTACGCCGAATGCTGCCCGCTGGGCTCCGCCTATCTGCCCTCCTTCGCGCGCGGCGTGCGCGCCGGGCTGGCGGAACTGGCGCCGCATCTTATCGGGCAGGATCCGCTGAACCTGGGCCAGATAAACCGTACCATGGACGCGGCCCTGCGCGGCCACCCCTATGCCAAGGCGCCGGTCGACATTGCCTGCTGGGATATCTTGGGCAAGGCCACCGGCCAGCCGGTTTACACTCTGCTGGGCGGCGCCGCGCAGGACGATGTGGTGCTCTACCGCGCCATCAGCCAGGAGGACCCGGACACCATGGCCCGCAAGATCGAAGGCTACGCCGCCGAGGGCTACACCAAGTTCCAGCTGAAGGTCGGCGGCGAGGCCAATGACGATATCGACCGCATCCATGCCACCCGCGCGGTGCTGAAGAAGTCCGACCTGCTGGTGGCCGACGCCAACACCGGCTGGACCCGGCACGAGGCGGCGCGGGTGGTGGGCGCCATCGCTGGCCTCGACGTCTATGTGGAGCAACCCTGCCTGACTTACGAGGAAAGCGTCTCGATCCGCCGCCGCACCGCGCTGCCCTTTGTGATGGACGAGGTGATCGACACCCCCAACACGCTGGTGCGCGGCATTGCCGAGGACGCAATGGACGTGATCAACCTCAAAATCTCCAAGGTCGGCGGCCTGAGCCGCGCACGGCTGATGCGCGATCTCTGCGTGGCGCATGGCATCCCGATGACGATCGAGGACACCTGGGGCGGCGACATCACCACCGCCGCCATCGCCCATCTGGCCCGCTCCACCCCGGCGGAGTTCACCTTCTCTGCTACCGACTTCAACAGCTATGGCACCGTTGACATTGCCAGCGGCGCGCCCAAGCGTGTGAACGGGCGGATGACCGCCCCCGATGAACCCGGCCTGGGGATCACCCCGATCTTCGAAGCCCTGGGCGACCCGGTTGCCCGCTATTCCTGAGGAGGCCTGCGGATGCGCAGCAGCAAGACCATCCATGTGATTTCCGCCCATGCAGAGGGTGAGGTGGGCGACGTGATCGTTGGCGGCGTCGCACCGCCGCCGGGCGAAACCCTGTGGGAACAACGCGCCTTCATCGACAAGGACCAGACCCTGCGGAAATTCGTCCTGAATGAACCCCGCGGCGGCGTGTTCCGCCATGTAAACCTCCTTGTGCCGCCCAAGCACCCGGAGGCCGACATGGGCTTCATCATCATGGAGCCGGATTACACACCGCCGATGTCCGGCTCCAACTCGATCTGCGTCTCCACTGTTCTGCTGGACGGGGGCATCCTGCCGATGCAGGAGCCGGAAACCCATCTGGTGCTGGAGGCCCCCGGCGGGCTGGTGCGGGTGCGCGCCGAATGCCGGAACGGCAAGGCGGAGCGGATCTTTGTGCAGAACGTGCCAAGCTTCGCCGGTGAGATCGGCGCTTCCCTCGATGTGCCGGGCATTGGCACACTGACCGTCGACACCGCCTATGGCGGCGACAGTTTCGTCGTGGTGCAGGCCGCCGATCTGGGGCTGGAGATCACAGAGGCAAACGCCAAGCAGATCGCCCAGCTCGGAACCCGCATCCTGGAGGCTGCCAACGCGCAGCTCGGCTTCACCCACCCGGAGAACCCGGACTGGCGCCACATCTCCTTCTGCGCCTTCTGCGGCCCGCTGGAGCAGACGGAAACCGGCCTCACCAGCCGCTCCGCAGTTGCCATCCAGCCGGGCAAGGTGGACCGTTCCCCCACCGGCACCGCGGTTTCCGCCCGCATGGCGCTGATGCTGGCCAAGGGGCAGATGACTCCGGACCAGACGTTTGAGGCCGTGTCGATCATCGGCTCCCGCTTCACAGGACGGATCGTGGAGCAAACCACGGTGGGCGGACGCCCGGCGGTCGTGCCGGAACTCAGCGGGCGCGGCTGGATCACCGGCATCCATCAGCACATGCTGGACCCGGACGACCCCTGGCCCGACGGCTATCGCCTCAGCGACACCTGGGGCGCCTGACGGCCCGGGGTTTGGATACAAAAGCCGGTTGCGGGGCAGCAACCCCGCTGCCGGTGTAAAACTTGGCCAATTGCTTGAAGAAACGGGGCAGACCCACTAGCGTATCCAAAATACGAACAACAAATCTGACGAGGCCCCCATGGCAGGCAAACGCGCCGTTACCCGAAGCTCCCTCCCGGAAGTGATTGCCAACGACCTGCGCGAACGCATCCTGAGCGGTGAGCTGGCCGAGGGTGAAACCATCCGGCAAGAGGCCCTGGCAGAGGAATACGATGTCTCGCGCATGCCGATCCGCGAGGCGCTAAAACGGCTGGACGCCGAGGGCCTGGTGCAGTTCACCAACAACCGAGGCGCCTCTGTCACCAAGCACTCGCTGCGCGAGATTGCCGAGATCTTCGACCTGCGCATCCTGCTGGAGGTGGACCTGTTCCGCCGCGCGATCCCGGCGATGACGGCAGAGGACTTCACCCGCTGCACACATATCCTCAAGGACATGGACGCCTCTTATGACGCCAATGACGTCGCTAAGTGGGGCGCTCTCAACCACAAGTACCACTCGGCGCTATATGCCGCGGCGGACCGTAAGCTGACCAATGAGGTGCTGCAGGGCATCAGCCTGCATTGCGACCGTTTCGTGCGGATGCACCTCAGCGTGATGAAACAGCGCGAGCCCGCCAAGAAGGAGCATCACGACCTGCTGGAACTGGCCCAGGCCCGCGATGTGGAGGGCGCCTGCGCCGCGCTGGCGCATCACATCTCCCGCACCAAGGAGGAGCTGCTGTCGCTGGTCGCCGAACACCGTGCCACCACTGGCAGTTAATCCGCGCTTTTCCAGCCTCTGACACCTGAACCACCCGGTTTTTACCGGCCGGCATCTTGCAAGTCCCGTATTTTGTATCCATTATCCCGTATCAAGAATCCCCTGCTGCGCCGCAGCCACGATACAGAGGCCCACCCATGTTCACACCGCACGGAAACCACCTGATCGCAGGCGCTTGGACGCCCGGCGAAACCCGCTTCCCCTCCTCTCCGGCCACCGGCCCCAGCCATGATTTCTCCGTTGGCCGCGTCAGCGACGTGAATGCAGCGGTGGAGGCGGCAGAGGATGCCTTTGCCAGCTACGGCGCCACCAGCCGGGCGGAGCGCGCCGCCTTCCTCAACGCCATCGCGGATGAGATCGAGGCCCGCGCAGAAGACATCACCGCCATCGGCGCCCAGGAGACCGGCCTGCCGGAGGCCCGCCTGCAGGGCGAGCGCGGCCGCACCACGGGCCAGCTGCGCACCTTTGCCGATCATATCCTCAAGGGCAACTACCTCGACCGCCGCTATGACGCCGCGCTGCCGGACCGTGCACCCCTGCCCCGCCCCGAGCTGCGCATGATGCAGCGCCCGCTGGGGCCTGTCGCGGTCTTCGGTGCCTCCAATTTCCCGCTCGCCTTCTCCACCGCGGGCGGCGACACCGCGGCGGCGCTGGCGGCGGGCTGTCCGGTGGTGGTCAAAGGCCACAGCGCCCACCCCGGCACCGGCGAGATCGTCGCCGAAGCCGTGCTCGCCGCGATCACCAAATGCGGCCTCCACCCCGGCGTGTTCAGCCTGATCCAGGGCGGCAACCGCGAGGTCGGCGCAGCGCTGGTGCAGCACCCGCTGATCAAGGCGGTGGGCTTCACCGGCTCGCTGGCGGGCGGCCGCGCCCTCTTTGACCTCTGCGCCGCCCGCCCCGAGCCGATCCCCTTCTTCGGCGAACTGGGCTCGGTCAACCCGATGTTCATCCTCGACGCCGCTCTCTCCGCGCGCGGCACCGAGATCGCCACCGGCTGGGCCGCCTCGCTGACCATGGGCGCGGGCCAGTTCTGCACCAACCCCGGCATCGCCGTGCTGCGCGCAGGCGCCGAGGCCGAGCGTTTCATCGACACCGCCACCGCCGCCCTGTCAGAGGTCGCGCCGCAAACCATGCTGACCGAGGGCATCGCCAGCGCCTACCGCGAGGGCCAGCGCCGGGTTGCCGCCACCGCGGGCGTGCGCGAGCTGCTGACCACCAGCTGCGACACCCGCTCTGCCGCGCCCTACCTTTATGTGACCGAGGCGCGCACCTGGCTGGGCAACGAGATCCTGGCCGAGGAAGTCTTTGGTCCGCTGGGTCTGGTGATCACCGCCGAAAGCGACGCCGAAATGCTGGAGATCGCCCGCGCGTTGCAGGGCCAGCTGACCTGCACCCTGCATCTGGACGAGGCGGACACCGCACAGGGTCAGGCCCTGCTGCCGGTGCTGGAGCGCAAGGCCGGCCGGGTGCTGGCCAATGGCTTCCCCACCGGCGTCGAGGTCAGTGACACCATGGTGCATGGCGGCCCCTACCCGGCCTCGACCAATTTCGGCGCGACCTCGGTCGGCACCCTGTCGATCCGCCGCTTCCTGCGCCCGGTCTGCTATCAGAATATCCCCAAAGCGCTGCTGCCGGCGGATCTGCGCGGCGTCGGCTGATCGCCATTGGCGGCTGCCCGGCTAGCTTGCGCGATAGCCGGGCAGCTGAGTGCTGCAGGCACAGGGCCTGGCTTTTACTTGGGAACCTGATCGGTCAGGTCTCTGCGCCTTCGACAATCACGATGTTGGCGATACCTGCGCCAAGGCGGTGGTTCTTGGCCGCCTGGTACTCCGGCGAATTGTAGCAGGACAGGGCCGCATCCAGCGTGTCGAATTCGATGACCACATTGCGTGGATGGCCGTCGCCTTCAAGCTGTTCGCACTTTCCGCCGCGTGCCAGCACGCGCGCATTGAACTTGCGAAAGGCTTCAGTCGCGCCTGCGGCATACAGGGCATAGGGTTCGGGATCCGTCACCGTGACATGTGCGATCCAATAGGCTTTGGGCATCAGGCAACCCTTCTGTTTGATTTCTAAGGAAAGCCCCGGAGCGGATGCGCCGCTCCGGGGACTGGATTCACTTGTTCAGGACCTTCGACAGCACCAGATAGGCGGCACCGGCGACAAACAGGCCCACAAACCACGCATAGGTATAGATCGTGGCGAAGAAGTCCGACGTGCCGGCGGTGATGCCGACACCGGCCAGGAAACCCGGCAGGTTCGGCAGGATGCCGATCACGAGGGCCCAGACACCGGCCCAGTTGGTGCCGTTGCTGCCGGAATAGATGCCGTTCATCTTGAACAGGTCGGCCACTTCCAGCTTGGTCTTGCGCAGCAGGTAGTAGTCCGCCAGCATCACACCCGCAATCGGACCCAAGAGCGCCGAATAGGCGATCAGCCAGCCGATGATGTGGTTCACCAGGATCCAGGGGAACATGGCGATGCCGATGCCCGCGGTGATGTAGCCCCCGCGCTTGAGGTTGATCTTGCTCGGCGCCAGGTTCGAGAACCCGTGCGCAGGCGCCACGACGTTAGCCGCCAGGTTGGTGGTCAGCGTCGCCACGATCAGGGCAAACAGCGCGATGATCACCGAAAATCCGCCCATCTTCTCGGACAGCTGGATCGGATCCCAGATCGCCTCGCCATAGATCACCACGGTGGCCGAGGTCACGGCGGAGGCGATAAAGGCAAACAGCGCCATCGGGATCGGCAGGCCGACCATCTGGCCCAGAAGCTGGTCCTTCTGGCTCTTGGCGTGGCGGGTGAAGTCGGGGATGTTCAGCGCCAGGGTTGCCCAGAAGCCGATCATGCCGGTGAGGCTCGGCCAGAACACCACCCAGAACTGGCCTTCCTGCGGCTGGCCCGGATCAAAGGCGCTGGGGGTCGACAGCATCTCGCCGAAGCCGCCCGCGTTGACATAGGCCCAGGCCAGGAGCGCCAGCCCCATCGCCAGCAGGAACGGAGCCGCATAGGTCTCCAGCCAGCGGATCGACTCGGTGCCGTTCTTGATGAAGTAGAGATGCAGCGCCCAGAAGGCGAGGAAGCAGATGAACTCGCCCGCGCTGATGCCCAGCACCGGCAGCGCCTCACCCGCCAGCGCGCCGCCGGTAAGGGTGTTCAGGATCACGAAGATCGCCGAGCCGCCGACCCAGGTCTGGATGCCGAACCAGCCGCAGGCGACGATGCCGCGGGCCACCGCCGGGATCTTGGCGCCGGTGGGCCCGAAGGACGAGCGCAGCAGCACCGGGAAGGGGATGCCGTATTTGGTGCCGGCATGGCCCACCAGCACCATCGGGATCAGCACGATAGCATTGGCCGCCAGAATGGTTAGAACCGCCTGATCCCAGCTCATGCCGGAGCCGATCAGGTAAGAGGCAAGCAGATAGGTCGGGATACAGACCACCATGCCGACCCAAAGCGCGGCAATCGCCAGCCAGTCCCAGGTGCGTTCCGCCGCCGTGGTGGGCAGCTGGTCCTCGTTGTACAGCTCCGGGTCGATCCCCGTCAGGTCCACCCGCGGCGGCGCCTCGGCGCCGGATGCGGCAAACTCAGTGGTGATGTCAGCCATTGTTGGTTTCCTCCCTATTTGGCTTATCGCCGCCCCGTCCTCCACAGGGCGGCAAATACGAAGTTCCCCGGCTTGCGCCGGGGAGCATGATCAGACGCAGGCCGGCATGTTTTCAGCCGAGCGCACAACCTGGCGGGGTGCGGTCACCTCTTTCCACTTGGAGAGCGCCTTGTTCACTTCCGGGAACGCCGGCCGGTCCACAAACCGCCCGTGTCCCGGGGTGGCGCAGACGGTGCCGTCGTCCACCGCAACCTCGCCGCGGCTGAGTGTGTAGCGCGGCAGGCCTGTCACCTCGCGCCCCGAGAAGACGTTGTATTCCACAACAGACTGCTGGGTTTCCGGCGAAATCACCTTGGATTTCTTGGGGTCCCACACCACCAGGTCGGCGTCAGAACCTTCCAGGACCGCCCCCTTGCGCGGGTAGATGTTGAGAATGCGCGCGATATTGGTGGAGGTAACGGCGACAAACTCGTTCGGGGTCAGCCGGCCGGTGTTCACGCCCTCGCTCCACAGTACAGGCATCCGGTCCTCAAGGCCGCCGGTGCCGTTCGGGATTTTGGTGAAATCACCGAGGCCAAAGCGTTTCTGATCCACGGTAAAGGCGCAGTGGTCGGTTGCCACAACCTGCAAGGACCCCGCCTGCAGGCCTGCCCAGAGGCTGTCCTGGTGCGCCTTGTCCCGGAACGGCGGCGACATCACCCGCTGCGCGGCGTGGTCCCAGTTGGGATGGCGGTATTCGCTCTCATCCAGTACAAGATGCTGGATCAGCGGCTCGCCATAGACCCGCATGCCCTTCTGGCGCGCCCGGCGGATCGCCTCATGCGCCTGTTCGCAGGAGGTATGCACGACGTACAGCGGCACGCCCGCCATGTCGGCAATCATGATGGCGCGGTTGGTGGCCTCGCCCTCGACCTCCGGCGGGCGCGACAGCCCGTGGCCCTCCGGCCCGCGGATGCCGTCAGCCAAGAGCTTCTGCTGCATGGTGGCCACCACGTCGCCGTTTTCCGCATGCACCATCGGCAGCGCACCCAGCGCGGCGCAGCGGCGGAACGAGTCGAACAGCTCGTCGTCGTCCACCATCAGCGCGCCCTTGTAGGCCATGAAGTGCTTGAAGGAGTTGATGCCCAAGTCCACGACCTGCTGCATCTCGTTGAACACCTGCTCGCTCCACCAGGTCACTGCCATGTGGAAGGAGTAGTCGGCGCAGGCGCGTTTCGACTTGGCCTGCCAGGCCTCCAGCGCCTCCAGCATCGACTGGCCGGGGCTGGGCAGGCAGAAGTCCACCACCATGGTGGTGCCGCCCGCGAGGCCCGCGCGGGTGCCGGATTCGAAGTCATCCGCCGAATGGGTGCCCATGAAGGGCATCTCCAGATGCACATGCGGGTCAATGCCGCCCGGCATGACATAGCAGCCCCCGGCGTCCAGCACCTTGTCGCCGTTCAGGCCGGTGCCGATCTGCACGATCTTGCCGCCCTCGATGGCGACATCTGCCTCATAGCTGCGGTCGGCGGCAACAATGGTGCCGCCCTTGATCACGGTTCTCTGGCTCATGCCGCTCACTCCACGATCTCTGCGGTTTCCAGCACCGCATGCAGCAGCACGTCGGTGCCCGCCGCTGCCCATTCGCGGCTGATTTCCTCGTCCTCGTTGTGGCTGAGGCCGTCGACACAGGGGCACATCACCATGGCGGTCGGTGCCACCTTGTTGATCCAGCAGGCATCATGCCCCGCGCCGGAGATGATGTTGCGGTGCGAATAGCCCAGCTTCTCCGCCGCCCGGCGCACCGCATCAACGCAGCCCTCATCAAAGGTCACCGGGTCGAAATGCCCTGCCCGTTCGATCTCCAGCCCCAGTTCCAGTTCCTCGGCAATCTTGGCGGCCCCGTCGCGCAGGCGCTGTTCCATATCGGTCTGGGTGTCAAAGCTGGGCGAGCGGAAGTCGATGGTGAACACCACCTTGCCCGGCACGATATTGCGGCTGTTGGGGTAATAATCGCAGTGTCCGACGGCGCCCACGGCATCGGGCTGGTGGCTCATTGCGATCTCATGCACCAGATCGGTGATCCGCGCCGCGCCAAGACCCGCATTGCGGCGCATCGGCATCGGGGTGGAGCCGGTATGCGCCTCCTGACCCGTCAGCGTCACCTGCAGCCAGTTCAGGCCCTGACCGTGAGTGACAACGCCAATGTCCTTGCCCTCGGCTTCCAGAATGGGGCCCTGCTCGATATGCAGCTCGAACATCGCGTGCATCTTCCGGTTGCCCACCGGCTCATCGCCCTTGTAGCCGATACGGGCCAATTCCTCGCCGAACTTTTTGCCTTCCGCATCCTCCCGCGCATAGGCCCAGTCCTGGGTGTGGACGCCTGCAAAGACGCCGGAGGACAGCATCGCCGGGGCAAAGCGGGTGCCTTCCTCGTTGGTCCAGTTCACCACCACGATGGGGCGGCGGGTGCGCAGGCCCTGATCGCGGATCGAGCGCACCACCTCAAGCCCCGCCAGCACGCCCAGCACGCCGTCGTATTTGCCGCCCGTGGGCTGGGTGTCCAGATGGCTGCCCATCATCACCGGGTCCAGATCCGGCTCCGCGCCTTCGAGGCGGGCAAACATGTTGCCCATGCTGTCGACGCCCACCGTCATGCCGGCCTCCTCGCACCAGCGCTTGAACAGGTCGCGGCCTTCCTTGTCGGCATCGGTCAGCGTCTGGCGGTTGTTGCCGCCGCGCAGCCCGGGACCTTTCTGCGCCATCTCCATCAGCGAATCCCACAGGCGGCTGCCATTGATGCGGGCGTTGCTTTGCACGTCTTTCATGTCTTCTCTCCCTTGGCGGCGGCCGGCCCCGCGTGCTCCTCCGCGGCGGGCCGGCGGCCGGTTGGTCACGCGATAAGCGACTCGGCCAGAATGCCGACCAGCTCGTCGATTTCGGATTTTTCGATGATCAGCGGCGGCGACATGGCGATGATGTCGCCGGTGGTGCGCAGATGCGCGCCCTTGTCCCAGGCCCGAAGGTAGGTGTCGAACGCACGCTTGGTGGGTGCGCCCTCAACCGGCTCCAGTTCCACCGCGCCAACCAGGCCGGAGCAGCGTATGTCCATCACATGCGGCAGCCCTTTCAGGCTGAACAGCGCATCCGCCCAATAGCCCTCCAGCCCTGCAGCACGCTCAAACAGCTCTTCTTCGCGGTAAGTGTCCAACGCCGCCAGCGCCGCCGCGCAGGCCACCGGGTTGCCGGAATAGGTATAGCCGTGGAACAGCTCGATCAGGTTCTCCGGGCCGGTCATGAAGGCATCGTGGATTGCGCTGCTGATCATCACCGCGCCCATCGGAATGACCCCGTTGGTCAGCCCCTTGGCGGTGGTGATCATGTCCGGCTCCACACCGTAATAATCCGCGCCGAAGGCCCGGCCCAGGCGGCCATAAGCGGTGATCACCTCGTCAAAGATCAAAAGGATGCCATGTTCGCGGGTGATCTCTCGCAGCCGCTGCAGATATCCCTTGGGCGGCAGGATCACACCGGCGGAGCCGGCCATCGGCTCGACGATCACCGCGGCGATGGTCTCGGCGCCGTGCAGGTCGATGATCCGTTGCAGATCCTCGGCAAGCTCCGCGCCATGCTCCGGCTGGCCCTTGGTATTGGCGTTGCGCTCCGGGTCATGGGTGTGGCGCAAGTGGTCCACCCCGGTCAGCAGGGTGCCGAAATGACGGCGGTTGTTGACGATGCCGCCCACCGAGATGCCGCCGAAATTGACCCCGTGATAGCCCTTCTCGCGGCCAATCAGCCGGGTGCGGCCTTGCTCGCCCCTGGCCTTGTGATAGGCCAGCGCGATCTTCAGCGCGGTCTCCACCGACTCCGAGCCGGAATTGGTGAAGAACACATGGTTCAGATCCCCCGGTGCCAGATCCGCCAGCCGGTTTGCCAGTTCAAAGGCCTTGGGGTGGCCCATCTGGAAGGCCGGGGCATAGTCCAGCTCCGCCACCTGCTTCTGCACCGCCTCGGTGATCCGCGGCGCGGCGTGGCCTGCATTGACGCACCACAGGCCCGCGGTGCCATCCATCACCTTGCGCCCGTCGGTGGTGGTGTAATACATCCCTTCCGCCCCGGCGATCATCCGCGGGTTCTCCTTGAAATGCCGGTTGGCGGTGAAGGGCATCCAATAGGCGCCAAGGTCGTTCTTGGGGGCCGGGGCAGCAGTCATGACGGTTGTTCCTTCTTGATAAATCTGCGGGGGTCAGGCGGCGGAGAGGCTGAGCAAGGTATCCAAACTCTGCTTAGCGTCGCCGTAGAACATGCGGGTGTTTTCCTTGAAGAACAGGGGGTTCTCGATGCCGGAATAGCCCGTGCCCTGGCCGCGCTTGGAGACAAACACCTGTTTCGCCTTCCAGCACTCCAG
>NZ_JAHVJQ010000003.1 GCF_019801145.1 Leisingera aquaemixtae | reverse complement strand
AAGGCCTACCAGAAACAGGTGAAGGCAAACGCGGTTGCGCTGGCGGACCAGCTGATCAAGGGCGGCCTGGACATCGTGACCGGCGGCACCGACACCCACGTGATGCTGGTGGACCTGCGCCCCAAGGGCGTGACCGGCAACATCGCCGACAAGGCGCTGGGCCGTGCCCACATCACCACCAACAAGAACGGCATCCCGTTCGACCCGGAAAAGCCGACCGTGACCTCGGGCCTGCGCCTCGGCACCCCTGCCGGCACCACCCGCGGCTTCGGCGAGGCGGAGTTCCGCCAGATCGCCGACCTGATCATCGAGGTGATCGACGGGCTGGCAGCGAACGGTGAAGAGGGCAACGCGGATGTGGAAGCGTCCGTCCGCGCTAAGGTCGCCGGCCTCTGCGCCAAGTTCCCGCTCTATCCGAACCTGTAAGCCCATCCGGGATTGCAAAGGAACCGCCGCGGCCCAGCAGCCGCGGCGGTTTTGTTTTGGAGCGGCAGGGAAAGCGCCCGCCTGGATAGGCGGGCGCGGTTTCATTCTCCGGGGCTGCTTCAGTAGTCCTGCTTGCTGTCCATCAGCGCGTCTTCCAGCAGCTTTTCATTGCGGGCTTCCTCGATCTTGCGGATGCGGTCCTCGCTGGAGCGGTGGTCGAAACGGTATTTCACCACGTTGATCAGGCTGAGCGTCAGCAGCAGGACTGCCATCCCCCAATAGCCCTTGGTCGCCAGCGGCACGTCAGTCGAGAGCCACAGGGAAATCCCCAGCATCGCATAGGCAATGGCGACGCCAACGGAGTTCAGCAGAATGATCAGTTTGTTGTCGGTGTTGTCGGTATACATGGGTTTTCTCCTGTAAATTAAATAAGCTCAGGTTGGATCGGCCGGTCGGGCTGGATCCGCAGAAACAGTTCAGTCTTTCGCCTTGAGGCGGCTCAGCACATCTGCAGCGGTGCTGCGGCTGCGGGGGCCGAAGCCCGCGTCGGCCAGATCGTCGGCAATCGTGGTGTTGTTCAGCTCGCCGTCAATCTCGCGCAGGATCTCGCCCTGCTCGAAGGGGTCGTCGCGCTGCAGCACGTCGCGGATCAGCGCCTCGGCCTCTTCTGCCGGGCTGTCGCCGCCGGTGTGGCGGCGCAGGCGGCGCTGGAGGTCCTGCTCGCGCCGGGTGGCACGGGCGGCAATGGCGCCCTGCTTCAGATCGGTGATGCGGCGGCTGGCGGTTTCCACCGACTGGCGCAGCTGCAGGATCCGGGTATCGAGCCGGTCCAGGGTCTGGCGGCGCACCGCCAGTTCGTTCTCCATGTCAGCCACCGCCTGGGCAGCGCTTTGCGCCAGATCGTCGCGGCCGCCTTCCAGCGCCTCGCCGGCCCGGGCCATCAGGTCCCGGATGCGCTCCCCCAGGGTATCTACCTGGCGCTGTTCCGCCCGCTGGCGCTGGATCAGGCTGGCAAGCGTCAGCTTCGCCGCCTTCAGGTTGGCGTCCGCCTCGCGGATCTTCTGGGTGATCAGCTCGATCGAATAGGTCTCGCGCAGCTGCTCTTCCGCGCGGGCACTGGCGCCGGTGATCAGGGTCTTCAGAGTGTTGAACATCTTTTCCTCCGCAAACATGAACATTGTTCACGGGGACTCACTTAGCACCAATATGAACATCGTTCAAGAAAATTGTTGAACGATGTTCAGAACTCACTTCTTGCCGATTTGCTCCAGCACCTGGGCGATCATCTGTTCAATGCGCTCCGGCGGCACGCCGGAGATGCGCTGCTCCAGCCCCAGAAGCACGATGCCGTGCACCGCAGAGAACAACGCCCGCACCATCAGGGACGCCTCTCCCGCATCCTTGTCCGGGAACAGTTCCCCCACAGGCTGGGCGATATTGGCAAACAGGCTATCCAGAGCCTTCAGGTACCAGTCCGGCACCGCGTCCCCGGCGGCCATCCGAAGGTCGAACATCGCCCGCCACAGGTTGGTGTTCTCTACCGCGAAATGCAGGTAGGCGTTGCTCATCAGGATCAGGCGGCGGGTGGGCGATTCCGCCTCCCGGCCCGCAACCGAGGCCTCAACCGAGGCGCCCAGTTTCTGGAAGGTACGGCCGTTCACCGCCATGATGATCGCAGTCAGGTCGTCGAAAGCGTTATAGATCGCCCCGACCGCACAGCCCGCATCCTGCGCCAGGTCGCGGGCGCGCAGCGCCCCTGCCCCGTCCCGCGCGATACGGATCTCTGCCGCTTCCACCAGTCTCTGCCGCAGCGCGGCCTTGCGCGCCTCCACCTTGCCTGCCATGGCACCCTGCCTTTGTCTTGAACCGCGTTCAAAATACCGGCAGCAGCCGCGGCGTAAAGCAGGAAATCAGATCAGGCCGCGCCAGCGCAGCACCACCACCAGCAGGATCAGCACGCATAGGATGGAAAACGCTGCGCTGCCAAGGACGCCCAGCCAGAAGTCCTTGCGCCGCTCAGCCAGGTCAATCTTCTGCAAATGCGCCTTTACCTCGCGGGCGGCGCCGCGCAGCGGTTTCTCGTCGACCGTCATCCGCAGCTTGGGGTGCTCCAGCAGCGGCAGCGCGGCGGCGAGCTTCATGCCCTGTTTGTAGATCCGGCGCGGAATGCGGCGGCGGACGTGCTTCAGCGCGGCAGCAAGGTCGCCCGATGCGTGCTCGCGTTCCTTCAGGAGGCTGCGGATGTCCTCGATGTCCTGGTCCAGACTGGCGGCCATTCCGGCACTCTCCCCTCACTGCGCTGCCCGGCCACCCTAGCCCGCCGCCGGGCCTGCCTCAATGGGGGGTGGCAAGGCTCCGCCTGCGCGGCTATCAAGGCGGCATGCTGAACACGATCACTCATGGCTCTGCCACCGGAAACACCCCGCTCCTGATTGCCCACGGGCTTTACGGCTCAGCCCGCAACTGGGGCGTCATCGCCAAGCGCATGTCGGATGAGCGGCAGGTGGTTGCGGTGGACATGCGCAACCACGGCGACAGCCCGCGAAAGGACAGCCACACCTATCCAGAGCTGGCGGAGGACCTGGCCGGGGTGATCGCGGCCCACGGCGGACAGATGGATGTGATCGGCCATTCGATGGGCGGCAAGGCAGCGATGATGCTGGCGCTGAACCACCCTGATGCGGTTCGCAAGCTGGTGGTCGCCGACATCGCGCCGGTTGCCTATGGCCACACCCAGATCCAGTATATCCACGCCATGAAATCGCTGGATCTGGAGACTATCGAGCGCCGCCCCGAGGCCGCCGCAAAATTGGCCGAAGCCGGTGTGGAGCCTGCGCTGCAGAGCTTCTTCACCCAGTCGCTGGATTTGCCGAACAAGCGCTGGAAGCTGAACCTGGATACGCTGGCGGATCAGATGCCGAACATCATGTCGTTTCCGAAGACGGACTCTGCCTGGGACGGGCCTGCCCTGTTCCTGTCTGGATCGGAGTCGGATTACGTGCTGCCCGAGCACCGCGAGGAGATCCGCGCGCGCTTTCCAAATGCCCGTTTTGCCAAGCTGCCCGGCGCGGGCCATTGGCTGCACGCCGAGAAGCCGCGGGAGTTCGAGGCCGCCGCGCGGGTATTCCTGAACGCCTGACGCCCGTCAGGCGCCGCGGGCATAAAGCTGTTTCGCCACCAGCCATGCCACTGGCAGTGCCAGCACCGCCCCCGCTGCAGCGGCGCCTAGGATGGCCTGTGTGGTGACAAGCCCGGCCGCCAGCACTGCAATCACCCCGGCCCCTGCCAGGCTGCTGCCGATCAGCGAATAGAGGATGGATGCAAGGCGCAACATGGGCTTTCTCCTATGCCTTTGACTGCTTTGCGGTCAGGCATAGAGAATCGAGAATATGTACGCCTTGATCCTGATCAGTTTCCGAAACCCTCAATTCTAGCGAGTGTACATCTGCTTCTTGAAGGCCCGGGTCCGCTCTGTGGCTGCGGCGGAGCCATCGTGGTATGTGCCGAACCACTTGTCGAAGGGAATTTCGGAGGTGCCGTAGTTGCACTCGAAATAGCGGTGGTGCAGCTGGTGGAAGAAATCCCCTGCCTTGGCGGCCTCGGTCTCCTTGGCAATCACCCGCTCGAAGCCAGAGTGCGACAGAACCGGGCTGATCTGCTGGAACATCGCATGGAAGGCCAGATGCAGCGGGTGCGACGGCACGATCAGGTGGATGAAATAGGTGGTGAAGTAGAGCAGGTTTTCATACCAGTGGTTTGAAATCCCCGACCACGGCCCGATGTTGACGTTGCGGTGGTGCACCGCGTGCACGTGTTTATAGAGCCGCGGGTGATGCTCCAGCCGGTGCACCCAGTAGAAATGCAGGCCGGACCACATCGGGATGAACAGCATCCAGACCGCGCACCAGACTGGCGCTTCGGCGAAAGTCACAACCGGCACCCAGCCATTGGCCATCAGCCAGTAAATGCCCCATTGATAGGCTGTCGCCACGGTGATGGCGCTGCCGAGCGTCCACCAGATGTTGTCCCAGACCTGGTTTTTGAAGGTGAAGGTCCCGTTGCCGCGGGACAGGTCGCGCTTGTCGAACTTCTTCTGCATGCCCTGGCCCTTGCGCATGTAGAGCCACCAGTGGAGCCCCCCTGCAACCGTTGCCTGGGGCAGCAGGTTGGCGAGCCAGACCTGCAGCATCCAGCCAGGGCGGAATTCGGCCATCTCAGCAAGCGGCGGCAGCATCCAGGCGTAGATCGCCAGCGCCAGCAGGAAGCAGAGCGTCAGCGATGTGATCTCCATCCAGGCGCCGCGGTACCAGCGCAGGACCGCCGCCGGGCGCGGCGGCCAGCTGAACAGCGGGTTGAGCGGCACCGGCCCCTTGGGGTGGTAGTGCCAGCGTTCAGCTTCGCGGTCGCGTTCTGCGTTTTGCAAAGTTCCGTCCATTATGCCGCCTCCTCTGCTGGCGATCAGGTTGCGTAGTTCGCGCCCTCGTCGTCGAGGATCGCCTTCAGCTCCGCCAGGTGGCGTTCGGCCTGATCCGGGTAGTCGTCCAGTTCCTGCGCAGTTTTCTCGGCAATTTCATCGCTCAGCACCCGCAGCTTCTGGCCGGTTTGCAGGGCGCGGATGTAGGTCTCCGCGGCGCGCTCGAAGTAATAGAGCCGGTTGAAGGTATCCGCGACGCTGTCGCCGATCACCAGCACGCCGTGGTTGCCCATGATCATGGTTTTGACCTTGGGGTCGCTCAGCATCGAAGCGCAGCGGGCGCCCTCGTCCTCAAACGCCAGCCCGCCGAAATCGCCATCGACCACATAGCGGTTGTAGAAGGTGGCAGTGTTCTGGTCGATCGGCGGCAGGGTGCTGTCGGCGAGGCAGGCCAGCACGGTGGCGTGGATCGAATGCACATGCATCACGCAGCGCGCATGCGGACACAGCCGGTGGATCGAGCCGTGCAGGCCCCAGGCGGTCGGGTCCGGCGCGTCGGGGCGTTCCATCGTCTTGGGGTCGTTTGCATCCAGCAGCAAGAGGTCCGAGGCTTTCACCCGCGCGAAATGCACCTGGTTCGGGTTCATCAGAAACTGGGTGCCGTCCTCATTCACCGCCAGGCTGAAATGGTTGGCGACGCCCTCATGCATGTCCAGCCGCGCGGTCCAGCGGAAGGCGGCAGCCATATCCACGCGCTCCTGCCAATGGGTGAGGTTCGGGCTCAGCTCCGCTTGTTTGTTCATCTTGGGCCTCCAAATTCGCTTATCCTAGTGGTGCCAGCCGCAATTCCTGCTGACAAACGATTGATTCAACCGCTATGCATTAATTGTACTAATGCATAGGTCATACATCGATGCCTTCTTCCGGTCCGCCCTCCTCCTCCCTGCCCCCGCTCACCTGGCTGCGCGCCTTTGAAGCCAGCGCCCGGCACCTGTCGTTCACCCGCGCCGCGGCGGAGCTGAACCTGACGCAATCGGCAATCAGCCAGCATGTGCGCAGCCTGGAAAACTTCCTGGGCCGGGAGCTGTTCATCCGCAAAACCCGCGCGCTTGATCTGTCGGAGGCCGGGGCGAATTACATGCCAGTTGTACGCGAGGCCTTTGACCTGATTGCAGCCGGCACCCAGGCCTTTACCGGCGGCGACCAGGGGCGGCATCTGGTCTTGCAATGCAACATGGCATTCTCGGTGTTCTGGCTGTCACCGCGCCTGCCGCGGCTCTATGCGAAATACCCCTGGCTGGTGCTGAACATCGTGACGCCGATCTGGGATCCGGAGCGGCACGCCAGTTCCGCCGGGACCGAAATTCGCTTTGGCCGCCCGAATGACATGTCGGCGGCAGCGGTTCGGCTTACACGGGACCGGTTTTTTCCTGTCTGCGCGCCGGGCTATCAGGATGGCGAAATTGATTTCAGCACCGCAACGCTGCTGGATTGTGCCGGGGTGACAGGATCCTGGGGGGCGTGGTTCAAATCTCAGGATCTGCCGTTTGACCGAAATCATGAGATCAACCTGGCCTCCACTTACGTGATTGCCATGACAGCCGCCGTGAACGGGGCTGGGATCTCCATGTCCCATGAAACGCTGGCAGGCGGGCTGCTGGAGAGCGGGCAGCTGGTCCGGGCCAGCGATCACACGGCGGAGTTGCTGGAGAACTACTTCCTGATGCCGCCGCCGAGCCATGCCAGCACCCCGGCATCACGGGCGTTCCTGGAATGGCTGGAGGGGGAATTCCCGCCAGTTTAGACTGCCCTGCCTGGCGGCACGCCGGGTAGCGCCCGTCCGCCCCCTTGGGCGGGCGCTACGCTTCCGCCCGCGGACAGGCACTGCCCCCCAATGTGCCCGCCAACGCGAAACTATCAAATTTCTCCAACAAGTCCTGCCGAATGTTCGCAATACGCCCGCGGCTTGCGCCATTTGCCGCTTGCTGCTAAACGCGCGGCACCGGTCGCAGCCTACCCGGTCACCAAAACAAGGGTTCAAAAATGAAAACTATCGTTATCTGCTCGGGCGGGCTGGATTCCGTTTCGCTTGCCCATATGGTCGCTGAGGAACATCAGCTGACCCGTCTTGTCTCCTTCGACTACGGCCAGCGCCACAAGAAGGAACTCGACTATGCCGCCGCCGCCGCAAAACGGCTGGGCGTGCCGCATGACATCATCGACATGAGGGGCATCGGCGCCGCGCTTTCCGGCTCTGCCCTGACCGATGACATCGACGTGCCGGACGGCCATTACGAAGAAGAGACCATGAAGGTCACCGTGGTGCCGAACCGCAACGCGATCATGCTGACCATCGCTTATGGCATCGCTGCCGCAAACGGCGATGACGCGGTGGCGACCGCAGTGCATGGCGGCGACCATTTCATCTATCCGGACTGCCGTCCGGCCTTCACCGAGGCGTTTGATGCGATGCAGCGCGCAGCTCTCGATGGCTATGCCGACGTGAGTCTCTACACCCCGTTTGTGCACCGCACCAAGGGCGACATCGTCACCGCAGGTGCCAAGCACAACACCCCCTTTGCCGAGACCTGGTCCTGCTACAAGGGCGGCGACACGCATTGCGGGCGCTGCGGCACCTGCGTGGAACGGCGCGAAGCCTTCCATCTGGCAGGCATTGAGGACCCGACCGACTATGCCGACCCGGATTTCTGGAAAGCGGCGATTGCCGCCAAGGATGGCGCCTGATGTTCCGGATCACCAAGGAGTTCCATTTCTCCGCCTCCCACCAGCTGACCCATCTGCCGCCGGACCATCAATGCGCCCGGCTGCACGGCCACAATTATGTCGTGGTGGTTGAGCTGGCGGCGAAGGAGCTGAACAGCGACGGCTTCGTGCGCGACTATCACGAGCTGAAACCGCTGAAGGAATACATCGACTCGACCTTCGACCACCGGCACCTGAACGACGTGCTGGAGGGGTTTTCGACGGCGGAAAACATGGCGAAGCATTTCTATGACTGGTGCCACGCGCGCTGGCCGGAAGTGGCTGCGGTGAAGGTTTCCGAAACCCCCAAGACCTGGGCGGAATACCGGCCGGAGTTCCGGCCATGAGCCTGCGCATCGCGGAAATCTTTGGCCCCACCATCCAGGGCGAAGGCGCCCTGATCGGGGAGCCCACGGTGTTTGTGCGCGCGGGCGGTTGCGATTACCGCTGTTCGTGGTGCGACAGCATGCATGCGGTCGACAGCGCCTTTCGCCACGACTGGGCGGTGATGGCGCCCGAAGAAGTCATGGCTGAAGTGCGCCGCCTGTCCGGCGGCAAGCCGCTGACCGTGTCGATCTCCGGCGGCAACCCGGCGATCCAGGATTTCGCGCCGGTGATTGCCTACGGCAAGGCCGAGGGCTACCGCTTTGCCTGCGAGACCCAAGGATCGGTCAGCAAACCCTGGTTTGCAGATCTGGATACGCTGGTGCTCAGCCCCAAGCCGCCCTCCAGCGGCGAAACCGTGGACTGGAAAGCCTTTGACCAATGCCTGGAGGCAGCACAGGGCTGCGGACAGGTGGTCATGAAGATCGTGATTTTCGATGACAAGGACTACGCCTGGGCCAAGGCCGCGGCAGAGCGCCACCCGGAGCTGCCGCTGTACCTTCAGCCCGGCAACCCGGAGGTCGACCCGGAACAGCCCGTCGATCTGAACCAGGCCACCGAGCGCCTCTTGTGGCTGATTGAAAAAGTGACCGGCGACGGCTGGTTCACCCCCCGCGTCCTGCCCCAGTTGCATGTGCTGGTCTGGGGCAACAAGCGCGGCGTCTGAAGACAAGGAACCCTGATATGTCTGACAGCATCTACAGCAACCTGAAGCAGCTGGGCGGCGACACCATCGTGCCGCAAAGCCCGGAACAGGCGGAACTGGAGCGTGTCCAGAACCCGCAGGCCGACGTTGCCTACAACGTGCGCTTCACCGCGCCGGAATTCACCTCGCTCTGCCCGATGACCGGCCAGCCGGACTTTGCCCATCTGGTGATCGACTATGTGCCGGGCGAGTGGCTAGTGGAAAGCAAGTCGCTGAAGCTGTTCCTTACCTCCTTCCGTAACCACGGCGCCTTTCACGAAGATTGCACCGTCTCCATCGCCCGCCGCCTGGCGGACTTCCTGGAGCCGCAGTGGCTGCGCATCGGCGGCTACTGGTACCCGCGCGGCGGCATTCCGATCGACGTTTTCTGGCAGACCGGGCCGATGCCCGAAAGCGTCTGGATCCCGGATCAGGGCGTGCCCCCCTACCGCGGCCGCGGCTGACACAACCCTAAGGCCCCACCACATGCTTCAGCCCGGCAGCATAGCTGCCGGGCTTTTCTTTTTTAAAACAATCCATGAACCGCCTCCGCGCGTGCTTTGCGACGAATTTCAGCCACACCGGTAAAACAAACAATTTACCGCAAAAGTAGTTTTGAGTTTAGTGATCCTGCACTCCTTGGCTGAAACGGGAGGGTATCCGGGACATCCGGGTGAATAAAAAAGACGGGGAACCTGATGAACTCACTGGACTTGGGGAAAGCACTTTCGGGCTATCTGCACACGCTCGCACAGGCCGGGCTGCAGGTGGAAATGTTCACCGATTTTGAGAAGGTGCCCGAAACGGCCGCGGCCACCGGCCGCCAGTTTCAAATGCCGGGATTTGCCATCGAACGGGCCGACCATACATCGAACTCGGCCTTCTGGCTGTTTCTCAAGGAGGGCGACACTTACATCGGCGGCGCAGCTTTGCTGCTGCAGGACCTGGGGCGCGAAACCCTGGCGGACTACCTGATCCGCACATCACGCCACCAGTTCCCCAACGACGCCGGCGGCGGAGTGGAAAGCGTTGCCGAACCGCTGGCACGGGAGGTGAGCGGGCGGCTGGCTTATATCGGCGAGTTGAACTTCCTGCCCGGCCACCGCGGCAGGCGGGCCGAGCGCCTGGAGCCCTTCATGCGTATTCTCCAGGTTCTGGCGATCCAGAAATGGGATGTGGACTGGATCTACGCTTTCATCCCGGACCGCCACATGCAGGCCCGGCTGGATCTTGTCTACGGCTTCAGCCGTGCCATTCCGCGAGCGCAGAAATGGCGCGACCCGGAACCCGAAGTGCGCAGCAGCACCGAATGGTTTGTCGGCTCTTCCCGGCTGGAGATGGAGCACATGCTGCACAGCGACTTAGCCAAAGTTGATGTCCTGTGAGAAGTTGACCACCAGCAGCTTGCCACCGGGCAGATAGACCGGCGCTAGAACACGCCGGTACTGGCGGGTGAACCGCCGCCCGTTCAACAGCTTCACATCAATCGACGGGTGGGTAATTACCGGCTCGCCCCGGCTGATTGCCTCGCTATGGGCCATCACCAGGTCAGCGTTCAGCTTTTCGCTGAAGCCGTTCAGCGTGTTCCGCAGCTGACCGCTGTCGGATATTTCGAAACAAATGGAGGCCAAGCTGGCCGGGCCAGAGCGGATCGGCTGGATGCGGTTTTGTTCCGGGTCTGGCGGGTCGAACATGTCCACCTTGTGCTGCAGCCTGTCGAATCCTTCCAGACGGCCGCTGTTGGCATACCACCAGTCCAGAAAATCCTGCAGCGACACGTCGCAGCCGCGGTACTGGCGGGTCCGCGCTGCCGCCTGCATCCGGTCATTGAGGATCTCAAAGGCTTTCCGCTCCGATTCCCTGCCAGGATGGCCGGGCAGCAGCTCCAGCTCCGCGTTGTCTGACGAGAAATACTGGAACGACACCCCCAGCCCCCGCGCCAGGGCGTCCAGCGTGCTCCAGCCGATCTCGCGCTCATGCTTCAGCGCGCTGTTGAAGGTCCCGTAGGGAATGCCGCACTTCAGCGCCGCCTGCCGGTTGGACAGGTTCATATCCGCCAAGAGAGCTGCAATTTTTTCGTGGATCAGCGCCATATGCACAAAATCTTTTACATTCCGCGAAACATCTTGCATAAAACCACCGTTACAGCAACGCAATCCTGCCGTATCACTGCATGCCTCTCCGCAGGCCCTGGGCCCGTGAGACCGCCGAAACCGAAAGCAAGGCCAAGGAAATGCCCGGATACCGGCAGGTGTTGCAGATGTTTTGAGATGTGGTACGGGCGGCGGGACTCGAACCCGCATGGCCGAAGCCGAGGGATTTTAAGTCCCTTGTGTCTACCATTCCACCACGCCCGCGGTGTGCGCCAGCACACGGCGCGATGGCTGCAGGTCTAGCCTCCTGATTTCACGCGGACAATCAGTTTTCGGCAATCCTGCAAATTTTTCGCTTCAGGCGGGCAGCCCTACAACTCAACATCGCCGGCGCCGGGCGGTGCCAGCGGCCCGCCAGGGTCCGCCAAATAGCGTTCCGGCAGCCAGGGATTGAGCTTCAGCGCCTCTGCCAGCGCCTCCCGCGCCTCCTGAAGCCGGGACAGGCCGTAGAGCGACAATGCCCGCCCGCTCATCGCGGCGACATGGCGGGGCGACAGTTCCAGCGCCCGGTCCAGATCGCGCAGTGCGGCAGCGAAATCCCGGCGCAGGTAATGCACAAATGCGCGCTGGTTGTAACCCTCGGCATAGTCCGGGCAATAAGCGATCAACTGGTCGAAATCCGCCAGCGCGCCGAGGAAGTCGAAGGCGGAGCGCTTGGTCATGCCGCGGTCGAGGATGGCCTGGGCCTGCGCGTTTGGCGCATCAGCCCAATACTCCCACATGCGGTTGGCGATTTCCCGTGCCTGGGACTCGGTTTCCGCCTCCTGCACCTCGGTCAGCAGCGCCTCCAACGGTGTGCTGTGGTCGGGAGCGTCGGGGCATTCCGACGCCTGCACCGGAAAAACTGCTGCAGCAGCAAGAACCGCAGCACAACCGGCGAAGGAAAACGGGGCGCGAAGAAAGGCGAACAACATGCCCCATGCTCGCACAATTGCAATTTCAATCAAGTCAACTGGGCGTGCGCACTTGCCGAAAGCCCTACAGCGGCCCCAGCGCGCCGTCCTCCTTGACCGCCTGCATCGCCACATAGGTGGAGGTGGAGGCCACATGCGGCAGCGACGAAATCTTTTCCCCCAGCACCGCCCGGTAGTCGGTCATAGAACGGGTGCGCACCTTCAGGAGGTAGTCGAAATGCGAGGCCATCATGTGCGCCTGCTCGATCTCAGGCAGCCGCGCCACAGCGGCGTTGAACTTGGCCAGCGCCGCCTCGCGGGTGTCATCCAGCTTCACCTCGACAAAGGCCACATGGTCGAGCCCCAGGCGGATCGGGTCCACCAGGGCCCTGTAGCCGGTGATGATACCCTCCGCCTCCAGTCGCCTAAGCCGGGTCTGGGTCGGGGTTTTCGACAGCCCGATCCGCCGTGCGAGGTCGGCGATAGAGATGCGGCCATCCTCGCTCAGCACGTTCAGAATCGCCCGGTCGAAGCGGTCAAGGTCGATGGAGTTCATTTGGACTTCCCAAGGTTGCAATTTTGCGCATTTGACCTGCTGATACCACATCTTCAGGCGATTGTCCTTTTGGAAAGGGTGTATTCTTAACAAAAGCCCTGCACACCCTTTGTGGAGTTTCCTTCATGACCGCTCAAACCAAGCTGCGCTACCGGATCGACGCCGGCACCTATGCCGATCAAGCCGGGATGCGCGACCAGCTGGTGGCCCAGGCCGCCCTCACCGACGCAGACCGCGAAAAAATCTGCGCCAACGCCGCTGCGCTGGTGCGTGACATCCGCGGCCATTCTGCGCCGGGGCTGATGGAGGTGTTCCTGGCCGAATACGGCCTCTCCACCGATGAGGGCGTTGCGCTGATGTGCCTGGCCGAAGCGCTGCTGCGGGTGCCGGATGCCGACACCATCGACGCGCTGATCGAGGACAAGATCGCACCGTCCGACTGGGGCAAGCACCTGGGCAAGTCGACCTCCTCTCTGGTCAACGCCTCCACCTGGGCGCTGATGCTGACCGGCAAGGTTCTGGACGAGGAACGCAGCCCGATCGGCGCCCTGCGCGGTGCCATCAAGCGCCTGGGCGAGCCGGTGATCCGCACCGCTGTCAGCCGCGCGATGAAGGAAATGGGCCGCCAGTTCGTGCTGGGCGAAACCATCGAAAGCGCGATGAACCGCGCCGCCGGGATGGAGGCCAAGGGCTACACCTATTCCTACGACATGCTGGGCGAGGCTGCCCGCACAGAGGCCGACGCCTCGCGCTATCATCTGGCCTATTCCAAGGCGATTTCCGCCATTGCGGCTGCCTGCAACAGCGATGACATCCGCAAGAATCCCGGCATCTCGGTCAAGCTGTCCGCGCTGCACCCGCGCTATGAGCTGGCGCATGAGCACAGCGTGATGGAAGCGCTGGTGCCGCGCCTGAAGGCGCTGGCGCTGCTGGCGAAGGCGGCCAAGATGGGCCTCAACGTGGATGCCGAGGAAGCCGACCGCCTGTCGCTGTCGCTCGAGGTGATCGAGGCCGTGGTATCCGATCCGGCGCTGGCCGGCTGGGACGGCTTTGGCGTGGTGGTGCAGGCCTATGGGCCGCGCACCGGCCTGGCGATTGATGCCCTGCACGAAATGGCTGAGAAATACGACCGCCGCTTCATGGTGCGGCTGGTCAAGGGCGCCTATTGGGACACCGAGATCAAGCGTGCCCAGGTCGAGGGCGTCGACGGCTTCCCGGTCTTCACCTCCAAGCCGCTGACCGACGTCTCCTATATCTCCAACGCCCGCAAACTGCTGGGCATGACGGACCGGATCTACCCGCAGTTCGCCACCCACAACGCCCACACCGTCGCCGCCATCCTGCATATGGCCGAAGGGGTCGGCAACGAACGCTATGAGTTCCAGCGCCTGCATGGCATGGGCGAGACCCTGCACCAGATGGTGCTGGAGCAGAACAAGACCAACTGCCGGATCTACGCCCCCGTCGGCGCCCACCGCGACCTGCTGGCTTATCTGGTGCGCCGCCTGCTGGAAAACGGTGCCAACTCCTCCTTCGTGAACCAGATTGTCGACGACAACGTGCCGCCGGAGGTGGTGGCAGCCGATCCGTTTGCAGCCATTGCAGATGTGACCCGCAAGATCCCGACCGGGCCGGAGCTCTACGCGCCGGAGCGCCCCAACTCAAAAGGTTTCGACTTGGGCCACGCGCCGACGCTGGCAAAAATCGAAGAGGCCCGCGCGCCCTGGCGCAGCCACCAGTGGCAGGCTGCACCACTACTGGCGGGCGACGCCCAGCCGGAGGCCGCCAAGGATGTGACCAGCCCCACCGACCAGAGCGTGGTTGGCACCGTCGCCCAGTGCAGCCCCGAAGATATCGAACTGGCGCTGGCGCTAGCCGACCCGTGGGACGCCCCGGCAGATGAGCGCACTGCTGTGCTGAACAAAGCCGCCGACCTCTATGAGGAAAACTTCGGCGAGCTGTTTGCGATCCTCGCCCGCGAGGCAGGCAAGACCATCCCCGACGCAGTGGCCGAACTGCGCGAGGCGGTGGATTTCCTGCGCTACTATGCGGCCCGCATTCCCGATGCACCGCCTGCCGGCATCTTCTCCTGCATCTCGCCCTGGAACTTCCCGCTGGCGATCTTCACCGGCCAGGTCTCTGCCGCGCTGGCCGCTGGCAACGCAGTGCTGGCCAAACCCGCCGACCAGACGCCGCTGATTGCCCACCGCGCCGTGCAACTGATGCATGAGGCCGGGGTGCCGCGCAGCGCCCTGCAGCTGGTGCCGGGCCGCGGCAGCGTGGTCGGGGCCGCCATCACCTCCGATCCGCGGGTCAATGGCGTGGCCTTCACCGGCTCCACCGCCACCGCGATGCGCATCCGCAAGGCAATGGCCGACAACCTGCAGCCGGGCGCGCCGCTGATTGCGGAAACCGGCGGGCTGAACGCGATGATCGTCGACTCCACCGCACTGCCGGAACAGGCAGTGCAGGCGGTGATCGAAAGCGCCTTCCAGTCGGCCGGTCAGCGCTGCTCGGCGCTGCGCTGCCTTTATCTGCAGGACGACATTGCCGACAACGTGCTGAAGATGCTGAAAGGCGCGATGGACTGCCTGCAGCTGGATGATCCCTGGCACCTGTCCACCGACAGCGGCCCGGTGATCGACGAGGGCGCCCGCGCAGGCATCCTCGCCCATATCGACAAGGCCCGCGCCGAGGGCCGGGTGCTGAAGGAAATGCGCGCGCCGCAGGGCGGCACCTTTGTGGCGCCGACGATGATCGAGGTGCCCGGCATCAGCGCGCTTGAGGAGGAAATCTTCGGCCCGGTTCTGCACGTTGCGCGGTTCAAGTCGCAGCAGCTGGACCAGGTGATTTCCGACATCAACGCGACCGGCTATGGCCTCACCTTCGGCTTGCACACCCGCATCGACGACCGGGTGCAGCATGTCTGCGACCGGGTGCATGCGGGCAACATCTATGTGAACCGCAACCAGATCGGCGCCATTGTTGGCAGCCAGCCGTTCGGCGGCGAGGGCCTGTCGGGCACCGGCCCCAAGGCAGGCGGCCCGCTCTACCTCAGCCGTTTCTGCGCGCCGGACCGGCAGTCCAGCTCCGACGGCTGGGAGAGCAGCATCACCGACCTGAAGGCGCCGAGCGGCGTGCCCAGCCAGCCGGTCACCACCTCCCTGCCCGGCCCGACCGGGGAATCGAACCGCCTGACAGTCTCTGCCCGCCCGCCGCTGCTGTGCATGGGCCCGGGCGCCGAGGCTGCGGCGGCGCAGGCCAAAGAGGTCATCAGTCTCGGCGGCACAGCGATTGAGGCGCATGGTCTTCTGGACCTGAGCCAGCTTGAAAGCATCCAGGGCATCGCCGGCGTCCTGTGGTGGGGTGACGAAGCCACCGGCCGCGAGATCGAACAGAGCCTGGCACAGCGCGACGGCGCAATTGTGCCGCTGATCCCCGGCAAGCCGGACCGCGCCCGGGTGCTGGCGGAGCGGCACGTCTGCGTCGACACCACCGCCTCCGGCGGCAACGCGCAATTGCTGGGCGGCATGGCCTGAGCTTTCCGCGCTAAGCACTTGACGCTGGGCCGTTTCCGGCCCAGCGTTCCCCCATGTTCCCGATCCGCGACCACAACCCTTCCGGCCGCAGGCCCTATGTCGTCTACGCGCTGATTGCCGCAAATATCCTGGCCTATTTCTACTACACCGCCAGCTATGCCTCGCCCCGGGCGCTTGCCTATTTCTATGACGCCTATGCCGTTGTCCCGGCCGAGATCAGCCACGGCTACGGGTTCGAGACTCTGTTCACCTCCCTGTTCATCCACGGCGGGCTGATGCACCTGGGCGGCAACATGCTGTTCCTGTGGATCTTCGGCGACAACCTGGAAGAGGAGATGGGCCACCTGCCCTTCCTCCTGTTCTACCTGGCAAGCGGGTTCGGCGCCGGGCTGATCCATGTGCTGTCGGCGCCGGGGTCGATGGTGCCCACTGTCGGTGCCTCCGGCGCTATTGCCGGGGTGATGGGCGGCTACCTGCTGATGTACCCCAAGGCGCGCGTTGATATCCTGCTGGTGCTGATCATCTATTTCCGCATTTTCACCATCCCTGCCTTTGTGATGCTGGGCGTCTGGCTGGTGATGCAGTTCTTCGGTGGCCTCGGTTCTGACCCTAACCAAGGCGGCGTCGCCTACTGGGCCCATGCCGGCGGCTTTGCGGTTGGGCTGGTCCTGTGCCTGCCCCTGTGGCTGCGCCGCGGCGGCCCTGCGTTCTGGGACCGCACCCACGGCACCCCCCCGCATCCGGAGAACGAGTATGAATACTCCGCCAGCCGCATTCCAAAGCTCCCGCGCAAGAAACGCAATCCGGGACCTTGGGGGAAGTGAGGAGAAGAAACCACTGATTAGACAAACTAAGCTGGAAAACCATGAAATCGCTTCTTAGTCAGATTATTCCTGCTGGAAGAGACGTAGCTTACAATATGGATATTGTAAGCGTCTCAATGCCCAAGTCATCCGTGGGAGACTTTGAGATGCTTATCTCAACATGGCCGGACTATTGGAATTATCATGGGCCTAGGTCGTTGATTTCCATCACTGCTAGTGGCGCCCGATTGCTAGAGGACATCTCCGAAGAAGAAATCACGGGGTATGAGCTACGCAATCTAATGATTGATGAGCAGGCTCGATATGCAGAAATCTACGTGACCCTTAGGGTGGTAAAGCTGAGTTACGATCTGTTGGAAATCACCGAGAAGGGCTTCTTAAAAAAGTAGCTAGCTAGACCTTTTGCCAGGAGAATCCCCACTATGCCCCACCTGAAAGCCTCCTGCCACTGCGGCGCCGTTGAGATCGAGGCGGAATTTCCCGAGGGCCTCGCCTCTGCCGCGCGCTGCGATTGCTCCTTTTGCCGCCGCCGCGGGGCGGCTGCCGTGACGGCCCTGACCTCCAGTCTGAAGGTGCTGATAGGGGCGGAGAACCTCAGCCTCTACACCTGGGGCACCCATACGGCGAAGCACTACTTCTGCAAGACCTGCGGCATCTACACCCACCACCAGCGCCGGTCCGATCCCAAGGAATGCGGCGTCAACCTGGGCTGTATCGAGGGCGCCAATCCGCGGACTCACCCGGAGACCTACGGCGAGATCCCGTGGAATGACGGGGTGAACCATCCGTCGGATAAGTGATCCTGCCGACAGGCCGGGCAGCGCAGCCCGTAAAATAAAAAAACGCGGCTCAATGGCCGCGTTTCCGATGATCAAAGTTCCGGGCGAATTCAGCCGCGGATCACCTTGGCAAAGTTCTCGAAGATCGGCTCGTTCGAGCAGACCACAGAGCCGCTGTCGATGATGCCCGCTTCCGGGTCGATCGCCTCGGCCAGGCCGCCGGCCTCTTTCACGATGATGATGCCTGCGGCCAGGTCCCAAGCGTTCAGGCGGCGTTCCCAGAAGCCCTCGTAGCGGCCTGCGGCCACATAGGCCATGTCCAGCGCGGCAGAGCCCCAGCGGCGCACGCCGGCGCAAGCGGGCATCAGGCGGGCCAGGTCCTGCAGCGTCAGCGGCAGGTCGGCGCGGCCGCCGAACGGCACGCCGGTGGCAAAGATCGACTCGATCATCCGGTGACGGCCAGAGACGCGGATGCGGGTGTCGTTCATCCAGGCGCCGGCGCCCTTCTCGGCAAAGAACATCTCGTCCTTGGCGGCGTCATAGACCACGCCGGCGACGATCTTGCCCTTGTGCTCCAGCGCGATGGAGATCGCCCAGTGCGGCAGCCCGTGCAGGAAGTTGGTGGTGCCGTCCAGCGGGTCGACGATCCAGCGGCGGGTGGGGTCTTCGCCCTCGATCTCGCCGCCCTCTTCCGCGATCCAGCCGTAGGTCGGGCGGGCGTTGCGCAGCTCTTCCTTGATGATCTTCTCAGCAGCGATGTCGGCCTTGGAGACGAAGTCGCCCGCGCCTTTCATCGAGACCTGCAGGTTTTCCACCTCGCGGAAGTCCTTCACCAGGGAACGGCCTGCCTTGCGGGCGGCCTTGATCATCACATTGAGGTTTGCGCTGCCAATCATGTCTGCAGAATCCTGTCACGTCGGGGAGATGCCGGGTCAATGCGTGCCTATACGCGCCCTGCCCCCGAATGCCAAGGGGTTATGCCGCAAACTGCACATCCCGCCTGACGCCGCGGCGCGGGGCACGCGGGCGGTTGAAATCCGCCGCCGCCGCGCCCAGTGTTTGGTGCAAACAGAACAAGGAGTGCCCCATGCCCGACCAGATGCAGCGTATCGTGCTGTCCAGCCGCCCCGAAGGCCAGGCCAGCGAGGAAAACTTCCGCCTTGAGACCGTGGACCTGCCCCAGCCCAGCGAAGGAGAAGTTGTTGTAAAGGTTCACTATATGTCGCTGGACCCCTACATGCGCGGGCGCATGAACGCGGGCAAATCCTATGCCCCGCCAGTGGAGATCGGCGAGACCATGACGGCGGGCGGCGTCGGGGAAGTGATCGCCTCGAACAGCCCCGGCTTCCAGCCCGGAGACTTTGCCCTGGGCATGTTCGGCTGGGCCAGCCATGCCTGCGCCAAGGCCTCTGAATTGCGCAAGCTGGATCCGGATATGGCCCCGCTCACCACCGCGCTTGGCGTTCTTGGCATGCCGGGGTTTACCGCCTGGCATGGCTTGGACGCCTATGGCCGCCCGCAGGCGGGCGAAACCCTGGTGGTTGCAGCCGCCACCGGCCCGGTCGGGTCCATGGTCGGGCAGTTGGCCAAGCAGAAGGGCCTGCGCGTTGTCGGCATCGCGGGCGGTGCCGACAAATGCAAGCTGGCAGTGGAGACCTTCGGCTTTGACGCCTGCCTTGACCACCGCGCCTATGCCAGCGCCGAAGCGCTGAGCAAGGCGCTGGCCGCGGAATGCCCGGACGGCATCGACATCTACTATGAAAACGTCGGCGGCAAGGTTCTGGAGGCGGTGCTGCCCCTGATGAACAATTTCGGCCGCATCCCGGTCTGCGGCATGATTGCCTGGTACAACAGCGCCGAGACGGATCTGACGGCCCCGGCCATCTGGCGCTCGGTGCTGACCAAGTTCCTGTCGGTCAATGGCTTCATTATCTTCAACCACTACGACCGCTATGGCGACTTTCTGCGCGAAACGGCCCCCAGGATCGCCAGCGGGGATATCAAATATCTGGAGGATATTGCCGAGGGTCTGGAAAACGCCCCCAAGACCTTCCTGGCGATGATGCACGGCGGCAATACCGGCAAACAGATCGTCAAACTGGTCTGAGCCGCGCGCAGGCGCCTGCCGGATCACGCAACCGCGCGGAGCGGGCACCGGCGCCGGAACGGCGCAGGCCGCTCCGCGCCTCTCCCGGCGGCAGGATCTATTGATGCTGCAGCTTGCGCGCCTCGACCTTGGCCAGCCGGATCAGCTCCTGCATGAAAGGCTTCTCGCGGTCCTCGGTCCGGATTGCCGCATAGAGGCTGCGGGTGATGCCGGATTTGGTCAGCGGCCGGGTCACGTAATCGGAGGAGTATTTCACCTCCCGCACCACCCAGTCCGGCAGCACAGAAACCCCGCGGTTTGAGGCAACCAGCAAGAGGATCACCGCCGTCAGCTCCACCTGCCGGATCGACGCGGGCTCCACCCCGGCGGGGATCAGCAGCTGGCTGAACACATCCAGCCGGGTCTTGTCCACCGGGTAAGTGATCAGATTCTGGCCGATGAAATCCTCGGCCTCGACATAGGGTTTCTCCGCCAGCGGATGCTGCGCCGAGGCGACAAACACGGCGTTGTAGTCAAACAGCTCGATGAAATCGACACCGTTGATGTCTTCCGGATCGGAAGAGACCACCAGATCCACCTCCTCCTTCAGCAGCGCGGGCAGCGCGTCAAAGGCCAGCCCTGGGCGGATGTCCACGTCCACATCGCCCCAGTTCTTGCGGAACCCCTCCAGCACCGGGAACAGCCATTCGAAACAGGCGTGGCATTCGATGGCGATATGCATCCGGCCTGTGTTGCCGTCGCGCAGAGAGGAAAACTCCGCTTGCGCAGCCTCGACTTGCGGCAGGACCTGCTCTGCCAGCCGCAGCAGACGCAGCCCCGCCGGCGACAGCTTCATCGGCTTGGAGCGGCGGATGAACAGCTCCACGCCTGCCTGGTCCTCCAGTCCCTTTACCTGATGGCTCAGCGCGCTTTGGGTGATGTTCAGCTGCTCGGCAGCGCGGGCCAGACCGCCGGCCTCATGGATGGCCTTGATGGTGCGGAGATGGCGGAATTCGATGTGCATTCTATCAGATCGCTCATGTTAATCTTGAGTATTATGAAATTGTCTCACATTGCTGCGCGTGCAACAAGTGTGGACATCAACCTAGCGAGAGACCTGAGATGACGACGCCCAAGATTTCCTTCGAATTCTTCCCGCCGCAAAATCTCGAAGCCTCCTTCCGGCTTTGGGACACCGTGCAGGTCCTCGCCCCGATGGGTCCGCGCTTTGTATCCGTCACCTATGGCGCCGGCGGCACCACCCGCAGCCTGACCCGCGATGCGGTGGCCACGCTGCACAATTCCTCCGGCCTCAATGTGGCGGCGCATCTGACCTGCGTGAACGCCTCCAAGGCGGAAACGCTGGAAATCGCCGACCAGTTCGCCGAGGCCGGCGTGAGCGAGATCGTCGCCCTGCGCGGCGACCCGCCCAAGGGCGAAGGCAAGTTCACCCCGCATCCGGAAGGTTTTGCCAATTCGGTGGAGCTGATCGAGGGGCTGAAGGCGCGCGGCGACTTCAGCATCAAGGTCGGCGCCTACCCGGACCGCCACCCCGAAGCTGCCGATCAGGCCGCTGACGTTGAATGGCTGAAGCGCAAGCTGGATGCCGGCGCCGATGAAGCGCTGACCCAGTTCTTCTTCGAGGCAGAGACCTTCTTCCGCTTCCGCGATGCCTGCCAGAAAGCCGGGATTGACGGAGCCAAGCTGACGCCCGGCATCCTGCCGATCGAGAACTGGAAGGGCGCGCGCAATTTTGCCAAGCGCTGCGGCACCGTCATTCCCGATTGGGTCGAACATGCCTTTGACAAGGCGCTGCGGGACGGCCGCGAGGAGCTGCTGGCGACCGCCATCTGCACCGAACTGTGCTCGGATCTGCTGGAGGGCGGCGTGGACAAGCTGCACTTCTACACGCTGAACCGGCCGGAGCTGACCCGCGACGTCTGCTTTGCCCTGGGGGTTACCCCCAAGGTGTCGCTTCAGAACGTGGCGTAAGCATTGCGCACACCGGCACGCGGTTTCTAATGACGGGGACTTCCCGCCAAGGACCCGCGTGCCATGTTCTATGCCAAACAGCCTGCCGACCTTCTGACCATCGATCAGATCACCCGGATTTCCGGGCTCGACTTCATGCAGGGTATCCTGGACGGCCGCCTGCCCGGCCCGCCGATTGCCGAGACGCTCGGCTATCACCTGCACAGCGTGGAAGACGGCCAGGTGGTGTTCCGCGGCACGCCGGATTTCCATGTCTGCAACCCGATGGGCACCGTGCATGGCGGCTGGTACGGCACGCTTCTGGATAGCGCCATGGCCTGCGCGGTGATGACCAAGGTGCCCTTGGGCGCGGTCTACACAACGCTGGAATACAAGATCAACATCCTGCGGCCGATCCCGCTGGGCACCACCATCGACTGCACCGGCAGCATTGACCATGTCGGCCGTTCCACCGGTGTGGCGCATGGCGAAATCCGCGGCTTGGAAGACGGTAAGCTCTACGCGACCGGCTCCACCACCTGCATTGTCATGCAAATCGCCCCGCGCTGATCCCGCTGCTGTCCACCAGGGTCTTGCCTGCCGCAGCTTGGCTGCTATCTTTCATGCAAGTATCTGAAAAACTGCAGAAAGGCTGATCATGCCGCCAAACAGTCTGGCCCGCGCCGCCACTGCCCGCATCCAGGTTTTGGCCCCGGCGAATGAGCTGGATTTCCTTGATACGCAATCGCTGGTTCTGCCGGTTGAGGTCACGCCGCTTGAGGCCTGGAACATCATGCATTCCCAGCCGCTGCCCGGCATGAAACTGGCTTTCCGGCTGCGCGACGCCATCTCTGCGCTGTTCGGGGTCAGGCGCATCGGTGGTTTTTCCGGCCAGCCGCACAAGGATGTGGCAGTTGGCGACAAGCTGGACTTTTTCCTGGTGGAAGCGGTGTCGGCCAGGGTACTGACCCTTACCGTGCGGGACCGGCATCTGGATGTGATGACTTGCGTCACCTGTAGCAGCGGCGTGCTCAGCATCACCTCATCGGTGAAGACACACAACCTGTTCGGCCGCATCTACATGCTGCCGGTCCGCCCGGCGCATAAGCTGATTGTTTCCCAGTCGCTGAAACGGCTGCAGCAGGAACTGCAGCAGCGGAGGAAGGCCGGGACCTAGCGTCGTGGCTTCTGCCCGTTGCCGAGCCACGCCAGCGGAAATCAGACTGAGAGTTTCTTGCCTGCCGCGATGCGCAACCGCCCAAAAAGTATCTTCACGTCTTGGAAAACATGGTCAGCCACCCGCTGGGCTGTGTATCCTCCCTGCCGGCATCGACGCTGCTGTGCAGGCGCTCGCTGGCATCCAGCCCGACCCGGCGGCGGCTGCGCAGCAGGAAGATCTTGGCCCAGCCCTGCCAGGTTCCAACCGAGGGCGCCTTGGGGTCCACCGGAAAGCGCATACGCCAGTCGCTGGGCAGCGGCAGGCCGCGCTCCTCGGCCTTCTCCAGCATCCAGATCAGAGAGACATTGGCCAGCGGCCGCGCGTCTTCAAACCCGCCCAGCTGGCCGCCCACATCGCCATGCGCGCCGCGGAACCAGACCTGCTCGACATGCCCGTTCCAGCCCTTGGGGCAGTCCCACAGAACCGGCTTGAACACGTCGCGCGTCTCATCCAGCGCCAATGCGTGGTAGCCGCTCTTGATGTGCGGACCAAGTGTGTGGTTGTGGAAATTGTGCTGCCGTTCCGCCCAGCGCCACAGCAGCGGCAGGCGCAGGCCCAGCGCCTTCACCGTGTCCCAGACGCCGACCATTTCGATCTCGACCTCTTCGTGGCAATGGGCGGCGGTAAAGGCCGCGCCAGCCTGGGAGCGCCCGTTCAGCCGGTAGTGCCGGTAGGCGGTGCGGATGTGGCGCACGGTGGCATGTTCGGGTTTCAGCAGGCCGATCCGGTCGATCACCCCCGCCAGGGACCGCACCGCATAGGCGCCGCGGGAATAGCCAAACAGGTAGATCCTGTCACCGGGCCGGTAACGGGAGGCAAGGTAGCCGTAGGCGCGGCGGATCTGCCGGTTGATGCCGCGCCCCATCATCACATCCGGGGCGCTGCCCCAGCCTTTCCATTGCACGCCGGATTCATAGAAGACCGACACTTGGCCGCTCATTTCCCGGCACAGGCGGAACAGCTGGCCGGGGTGGGTTTCATGGCCCCTTTCCAGCGTCGACATGGTGCCATCCAGGATGATCACATGGGCCTGCGGCCCGCGCAGCTTGGTTTCCCCGGAATGCTCCGAGCGCAGCGGCCGCCCAAGCCACCCTAAAACCCTTCTACTCAGCTGCCTCAGAAACATCTCTAAGCACTTCCCAAATCCTCAGCGGGGTGAATGGCATGTCCACCTGCCGCACGCCGCGGTCCCAGACCGCGTCCTGCACCGCGTTTGCGACTGCTGCCAGCGCGCCAACGGTGCCCGCCTCGCCGCAGCCCTTCATCCCCATCGGGTTCTGTGTCGAAGGCACCGGCTCGGAAGTAAACCCAATCATGGGGACGCCGCTTGCCCGCGGCAAGGCATAGTCCATGAACGAAGCCGTGAGCAGCTGTCCGTCCTGATCGTAGACAACCCGCTCCAGCATGGCCTGTCCCAGCCCCTGCGCCACCCCGCCATGCACTTGGCCTTCGGCCAGCATCGGGTTGATCAGATTACCGAAATCGTCCACTACAGTGTAGCGCTCCACGTCGGCTTCTCCAGTCTCCGGATCGATAACAATTTCGGCAATATGTGCGCCGTTCGGAAACGAGCGGCCCGGCAGCCGGGCCCGCGCCGCGTGACGCTGCAGATCGAGCCGCCCTTGCGCGCAGGCCATCTCTGCCGCTTCCAGCATGGTGGGGGTCAGGTTGGATCCCGGCGCCCGGAAGGTTTCGCCGTCAAATTCAACGGCGTCTTCCCCTACCCCCATTTCTTCGGCCAGGAACGGGGTAAAAGCGGCAATCATGGTTTCCACTGCCGCCAGCGTGGCATTGGCCTGGGTGGTGACGGAGCGCGAGCCGCCGGTGCCGCCGCCCTGGGCGATGCGGTCGCTGTCCCCCTGGATCACCTGGATGCTGTCCGCCGGGATACCGCTCTGGTCGGCCAGGAACTGGGCATAGACAGTTTCATGCCCCTGCCCGTTGCTCTGCGTGCCGACATAGATGTTCACCCGGCCATCCTCCAGAAACTCCACTTCCGCGCCTTCTGAAGGATCGCCCAAAATGCTTTCGATATAGTAACAGACCCCGACGCCCCGGTACTTGCCGCGTTTACCATTTTCCGCGCGGCGGGCAGCGAATCCCTGCAAGTCCGCCTCCTCGGCGGCGCGGCTCAGCACCTTGTCGAAGTCGCCCACGTCATAGGTCTCCCCGGTCACGGTGCCATAGGGAAACGCTGCAGACTGGATGAAGTTCCGCCGCCTCAGCTCCAGCGGATCGACGCCCAGCTCGCGGGCGGCGCGGTCCATCACCCGCTCCAGCACATAGATCGCCTCGGGCCGTCCGGCGCCGCGGTAGGCATCGACCTGGGTGGTGTTGGTGTAGATCCCCTCCACCTGCAGCCAGGCGGTTTGGATGTCATAGACACCGGCAAGCACCCGGCTGAACAGCTGGGTCTGAATCGCCTGCGCAAAATGAGAGTTGTAGGCGCCGAGGTTGCAGCGGGTGCTGACCCGGTAGGCAGTGATCTTCAGGTTTTCGTCAAACGCCAGTTCTGCCAGCGAGGTCAGGTCGCGGCCGCCATTGTCGCTCAGCATCGCCTCGCTGCGGTCCGACATCCAGAACACCGGACGGCTCAGCACGGAGGCGGCATGGGCCACCGCAAAATACTCGGGGTATGGCATTGCCTTCATGCCGAAGCCGCCGCCGACATCCGGCGTCGTTACCCTGATATCGGCTTCATTCAGCCCCAGCTTGGCCGCCAGCTGGGTCTTCATGCCCCAGACCCCCTGGCCGCCGAAGGTGAAATGCAGCCGCCCCTCCTGCCATTCGGCAAAACAGCCGCGCGGCTCCATCGAGCTTACCATGATCCGGTTGTCCTCGACCTGAAGCGCCACGGTATGGGCGGCGCTGCGAAAGGCCTCGGCCGTTGCCGCCTCGTCCCCCGTGCCCCAGTCAAAAGCCCGGTTGTCCGGCACGCATTCATGCAGCGGCTCGCCGCCGGGCATCAGGTCCAGCTTGACCGGCAGGTCGTCGATCTCCAGCTCGATCAGCTCGCCCGCGTCACGGGCCTGGTCCAGCGTCTCGGCAACGACAACAGCAACCGGCTCCCCCACAAAGCGGACCCTGTCGCGGGCCAGCATCGGGCGCTCCGGCGACGCCCCGCTGCTTCCATCGCGGTTCTTGACCGTGGTGCCGTCCATCGACACATCGATGCCCGCAGCCTCAAGCTCAGCCAGGGTGATCACCGCGTGGACACCCTCGGCCTCCAGCGCATCCTCGGTATGCAGCGCGGTGATCAGCCCGTGCGCCACCGGGCTGCGCAGCACCCAGGCGCGCAGGGCGCCTGCCGGGGCGGCGTCTTCGATGTAGTTGCCCTGCCCGGTCAGGAAGCGCACGTCCTCGACCCGTTTAACCGGCTGGCTTTTTCCGAATTTGTCCATGCTCGCCCCCTGTCCGCGCTGGCTGGTTTCCGGGGGCGAGACTAACGTCAGCGGGCGGGCTGTCCAGCCAGCTCGATCACCGTCGCCACGTCAGACAGGCCGTAGCCGTTGAACTGCGTGCTCATCGCAGAGGAATAGGCGCCAAGCCCCGGGAACAAAACATAGTCCCCAGTCGCCGCATCGCAAGGCAGCGGCAGCCCGTCCGGCAGCCGGTCCAGGCTGTCGCAGGTCGGGCCGAACACCACACGCGGCTTGCGCTCGCCTGCCCGGTGGGTGCCATCGCCCGCAACAACTTCCACACGGCCCGGAAGGCCCATGTCGCGGATATCGACCAGCCCGCCATAGATGCCGTCGTTGAGGAACACCACCTCTCCCGCCTTACGCATCCCCTTGATGCGCGCCGCCAGGGTGAAGCTTTCAGAGACCATCGCCCGGCCCGGTTCGCAAATCAGCTCGGGCTTGTCTGCGCCAAAGGCCGCATCCGCCGCCTGTCCGATAGCGGCAAAAACCTTTTCCAGATCCGGTGCCACGCCATCGCGGTTGGCGGCAAAGCCGCCGCCGACGTTCAGCCGCGCAATCTGCACGCCGGCCTGATCAATAATCCGCTTGGCAGCGTGGACATATTCGACCCAGGCGCTTTCGTCCTCGCACTGGGTGCCGGGGTGGAAGCACAGCGCCGGGGTCCAGCCGCGGGCGGCGACCTGTTTCAGCAGTTCCACCGCCTCCTCCGGTTCAGCGCCGAACTTGCTGCCGAAGTCATAGGCGGCGCCTGCAACCGGCAGGGCAAAGCGCACCGCGATTTCACAGGAGCGCGGCACTGCGTCCAGCTTCTCCAGCTCGCTCAGCTCATCCACCGACCAGCTGGCGACACCGTGCTCGATGCCTGCGGCGATCTCCGCCTCCGACCGCATCGGGTTGTTGTAGTGCATCACCGCGTCGGGGCTGGCCGCGCGCACCGCCTCCATCTCCGCAGGCGAAGCCACGTCAAACGCCGTGATCCCCGCGGCCACCAGATTGGACAGAACCGCCGGGTGGGGGTTTGCCTTCACCGCGTATGTCACCAGCCCTGGAAACCCCTCACGGAACCGCCGCGCCACCTCGTGCAGGACCCGCGGCGAGAAATACAGGATCGGATGATCCGGCGCGCTGCGGGCCAGGTGGGATTCAGGCGAAAGCCATAGCGGGGGAATCTGCTGCATCGGGTAACCCTCATTCGTTTTACATATTTTCCGCGAATTCTTCGTCGATTCCGGTTGGCACATCGCCTATAGTGACGAAAACATCCGTCACATCGCAGGCTATTCATGCAAACCGACGAAACCGATCAGCGCCTTGTCACTCTCCTGCGGGAGAACGCCCGCCGCCCGGTGGCGGAGCTTGCCCGCCACCTGGGCCTGGCCCGCACCACTGTTCAGGCTCGGATCGAGCGGCTGGAAGCGACCGGTGTAATCACCGGTTACACGCTGAAAACCTCCGCAGCTGCCCGCCCGCCGCTGCAGGCTACGGTGCTGATGTCGATCGAGCCGCGTTCCGGACCGGAAGTGCTCGCCCGCCTGCGCAGCCTGCCCGGTGTTGAGGTGGTGCACACGACCTCCGGCCGGTTCGACCTGCTGGCGCAGGTGGTGGCGCAAAGCACGGCTGAGCTGGATGAAACCATCGACAGCATCGCCGAGGCCCGCGGCGTGCGCTCCTCCGAAAGCCTGATCCACCTGGCCACCAAGCTGGACCGGACCGGACAGTAAGATTCAAACGGTTGCCACGTAATCCAGCAGCCAGTCCCGGAACAGTTTTGCTGCAGGACGCATGGCGCCCCGGTCCGGGTAGATCAAATGGTAAGCCTCCCGCCCTGGCACTTCGACCTCCGGCAGGCAGCGCACCAGCCCGCTGGCCTTCACCACGGCATCCGAAGCCGGCGCGCGTGCCAGCGCAATCCCCATCCCCTGTGCCGACAGCTCCGCCGCCATCAGCGAATTGTCGGCAAAGAAATAACGTGCCTGACCGTGTGACAGACGCAGGCTTTCAAACAGCTGCACCCAACTGGCCCGATGAGTGGACACCTCGATCAGCGGAAAACGGAACAGATCCTGCGGTGAATGGATTTGCGCCGCCATCTCCGGCGGGGCCACCGGATAGAGCACCTCGCGCAGCAGTTCGTCGCCTTCGGCCCCGAACAGTGACGGGTTGCCGAAAACGATCTGCAAGTCTGTAAACTGGTTGGCAAAATCCGCCGCCATATTGCCGGTGCTAAGCGCCAGGCTGACCTGCGGATGCGCGGCCTGGAATTCCGGCAGCCCGCGCGCCAGCACCCCGTGCGCAAACAGCAGCACCGACTGCACAAACAGCCGCTGCTCGCGGCTTTCCCCGAACAGGCCCGTGGTGGCGGTTTCCAGCATCAGAAGCGACTGCTGGACCGAGGGCAGATAGGCCCGGCCGGCCTCTGTCAGCGTCACCGCGTGCGCGTGGCGGTGAAACAGCGGCGTGCCCAGCTGCGTCTCCAGCGCCTTCACCTGCTGGCTTACGGCAGCGGCCGACATGTTCAGCTGCGCCGCCGCACGGGCAAAGCTTTCAGTGCGCGCCGCGGCCTCGAACACGCGTAGCCAGTTCAGGGAGGGAATCCGGGTCGCCATGCAGCAAGGCTAAGCAAAACTTAGCCTCACCGGCAAGACATACCGTGCTGGGATTTTCCACCCCTCCCCTAGGGTTCATGGCAGCGAACAGCCCCCGCGGCAACAGCCGCACCACCAGCCAGATGAGAGACGAGACATGACAGGTCCCGCCAACGCGCCGCGCCCCAAGCGCAAGATTTGGAACTTCACCCCCGCGCTTCCGATCCAGACCTCCCCGTATTGGGACTGGCCGATGAAGCCGCTGGCCTCAATCAAATACCTGCTGCAGAGCTGGAACCCTTTGGCGCTGCGCGCGCTTTTGCTGGTCTTTGCTATCATCACCTGGACCTTCTTCACCCCGCCGCTCGACCGCATCGCTACCTTCAGCTGGGACTGGGTGGCTGAAATCTGGCTCCGCAATTTCTGCATCCTGATGGTGGTGGCCGGCGGGCTGCATCTGGCGCTGTGGAAGTTCCGGACCCAAGCAGACGAATACCGCTATGACATGCGCCCGATGATGAAGGGCGCCAAGGTCTTCACCTTCAAGAACCAGGTCTGGGACAACATGTTCTGGACCCTCGGTCCGGCGCTCACCTTCTGGACCTTCTGGGAAAGCCTGATCCTGTACGCCTATGCAAACGGCTGGGTGACGATGATCACGCTGGAGGAAAATCCCGTCACCTTCGTCCTGATGACCATCTTCATCCCCGTATGGGCGGGCTTTCACTTCTACTGGCTGCACCGGCTGCTGCATGTGGGCGTGCTTTATACCAAGGTGCACGCCAGGCATCACCGCAACATCAACACCGGCCCCTGGTCCGGCCTGGCGATGCATCCGGTGGAGAGCTTCTTTCTGATGTTCGACACCATGATTTTCTTCCTGCTGCCGGGGCATCCGGTACTGGCGATCTTCCTGCTGTTCCACCACGGCATTGGCGCCCCGACCTCGCACGCAGGGTTCGAGCATCTGAAACTCGGCAACAAAGCCAAGTTCCTGGTCGGCGATTTCTTCCACCAGCTGCACCACAGGTTTTTCGACTGCAACTACGGCACCTGGGAAACCCCCTGGGACGAATGGTTCAACACCTTCCATGACGGCACTGAAGAGGGCAACGAAATGGTCAAGGAACGCCGCCGCAAGATCTGGAGCGCAGGCTGAAACGGGGCGAGCTAAAGCCTTCCTGCAACCCGATTGCACGGTAGCTGGAATCGTGCGCCCGGCCCATACCGCGGAATGCGCGTCAGCAGGGGCCGGGCGTCTTTGACTGCAGCGCCGGAACCGGGCGCCTGAAACTCAATCCGCCCCGCAGACCTGCGCGGCGTATGGTGAAGTTAAAACGCAGCGTCCGGCCATGGTTCCAAAAAAATGCGCCTGGGCGCATCGCCGCACCTGCCCGCCCGCTGCTGCGCCGCTGGGACTTTCCCTTTGCCGCCCCTTTCGGTAAGGGATAGCGCGACCCGAAATTACACGCACGCAGGACCTAGCGCATGGCGATGGAAAAGACATTCAACGCGGCCGAAGCCGAGAGCCGCCTTTACAAGGCCTGGGAAGAGGCCGGCTGTTTCAAGGCAGGCGCCAACGCCAAGCCCGAAGCCTCCACCTATTGCATCATGATCCCGCCGCCCAACGTGACAGGCGTCCTGCACATGGGCCATGCCTTCAACAACACGCTTCAGGACATCCTGATCCGCTGGAAGCGGATGCAGGGCTTTGACACACTGTGGCAGCCCGGCACCGACCATGCGGGCATCGCAACGCAAATGGTGGTGGAGCGCGAGCTGGCAAAGAACCAGCAGCCGTCGCGCCGCGAGCTGGGCCGCGAAAAATTCCTGGAGAAGGTCTGGGAATGGAAGGAAAAATCCGGCGGCACCATTGTTGAGCAGCTGAAACGCCTCGGCGCCTCCTGCGATTTCTCCCGCACCGCCTTCACCATGGCAGGCGCCCAGGGCGACACCCGCACCGGCCACGAGAACTCCCCCAACTTCCATGACGCCGTGATCAAGGTGTTTGTTGAGATGTACAACAAGGGGCTGATCTACCGCGGCAAGCGGCTGGTCAACTGGGACCCGCATTTCGAAACCGCGATTTCCGACCTTGAGGTCGAGAACATCGAGGTTGCGGGCCACATGTGGCACTTCAAGTACCCGCTCGCGAACGGTGCCACTTACACCTATGTGGAGAAGGACGAAGACGGCAACGTCATCCTCGAGGAGGAGCGCGACTATATCTCCATCGCCACCACAAGGCCCGAGACCATGCTGGGCGACGGCGCGGTTGCCGTGCACCCCTCGGATGAACGCTATGCCCCCATCGTGGGCAAGCTGTGTGAAATCCCGGTCGGCCCCAAGGAGCACCGCCGTCTGATCCCGATCATCACCGATGAGTACCCGGACAAGGATTTCGGCTCCGGCGCCGTGAAGATCACCGGCGCGCATGACTTCAACGACTATCAGGTTGCCAAGCGCGGCGGCATCCCGATGTACCGCCTGATGGATATGCGCGGCCAAATGCGGGCCGACGGCGCGCCTTATGACGAGGCCGCAGGCATTGCCATGGCGGTGGCCAAGGGCGAGCAAACCCTGTCTGAGAACGAGGCCGACGCCATCAACCTGGTGCCGGACGACCTGCGCGGGCTGGACCGGTTCGAGGCACGCAAACTGGTGGTCGAGCAGATCACCAGTGAAGGCCTGGCGGTAATGCACACCGTCACCAAGACCGATCCGGAGACCGGCGAAGACGTTGAGGTGCAGGAGCCTTACGTCGAGAACAAGCCGATCATGCAGCCCTTCGGCGACCGCTCCAAGGTGGTGATCGAGCCGATGCTGACCGACCAGTGGTTTGTGGATGCGGAAAAGGTTGTCGGCCCGGCGCTGGATGCAGTGAAGAACGGCGATGTGAAGATCCTGCCGGATTCGGGCGAGAAGACCTATTACCACTGGCTGGAAAACATCGAGCCCTGGTGCATCTCTCGCCAGCTGTGGTGGGGTCATCAGATCCCGGTCTGGTACATCCCCGGTGAAGAGGACTGGTACCCGATTTGCGCCGCAACCGAGGAAGAAGCGCTGGAAAAGGCGCGGCTTCAGTCCGTCGAAGGCACCGAATTCCGCATCGTCGCCGACCAGCATGAGGCGGCGAAGATTCTGGCCGAACAGGTCAAGCTGATGGATGTGCAGGACGAAGGCGCCATCCGCAGCTTCGACGGCCCGATGCAGGTGCCGATGTTCCGCGACCCCGACGTTCTGGACACCTGGTTCTCCTCCGGCCTCTGGCCGATCGGCACCCTGGGCTGGCCGGACGTTACGCCGGAAATGCAGAAGTACTTCCCGACCTCGACCCTGGTCACCGGTCAGGACATCCTGTTCTTCTGGGTCGCCCGGATGATGATGATGCAGCTGGCGGTGCTGGACGAAAGCCTGCCGGTCAAGGAGCGCATCCCCTTCGACACCGTCTACCTGCATGGCCTCGTGCGCGATGCCAAAGGCAAGAAGATGTCGAAATCCACCGGCAACGTGGTCGACCCGCTGGAGATCATCGAGGAATTCGGCGCGGACGCGCTGCGCTTCTCTTCTGCAGCGATGGCGGCGCTTGGCGGCGTGCTGAAGCTGGATATGGAGCGGCTCAAGGGCTACCGGAACTTTGGCACCAAGCTGTGGAATGCGGTGAACTTTGCCCATTTCAACAACGTCTATGACCCGGAAGTGCCTGCCTACGCCTGCCCCGACGCCAAGGCCGCGGTGAACCAGTGGATCATCGGCGAAACCGCCAAGGTCCGGGTTGAGGTGGATGCGGCGCTGGAAGCCTACCGTTTCAACGACGCGGCCAATGCGCTTTACGCTTTTGTCTGGGGCAAGGTCTGCGACTGGTACATCGAGCTGTCGAAACCGCTGTTCGGCTCAGAGGATGAGGCGGTGATCGCCGAGACCCGCCAGACGCTGGGCTGGGTGCTGGATCAGTGCATGATCCTGCTGCACCCGATCATGCCCTTCATCACCGAGGAGCTGTGGGGCAACACCGCCAAGCGCGAGAAGATGCTGGTGCATGCCGAGTGGCCGACCTACGGCATCGAGTTGGTCAACGCCGAGGCCGATGCCGAGATGAACTGGGTGATCACCGCGATCGAGAACATCCGCTCCACCCGCGCACAAATGCATGTGCCGGCCGGGGCCAAGATCCCGATGGTGGTGACCGAGTTCTCCGATCAGGCCCGCGCGGCCTGGGAGAAGAACGAGGCGATGATCCAGAAGCTTGCCCGCATCACCTCGCTGGAGCAGGTGGAAAGCTTCCCCAAGGGCTGTGCCTCGGTGGCCGCGCCCGGCGCTTCCTTCGGCCTGCCGCTGGCGGATGTGATCGACGTGGACGCCGAAAAGGCCCGCCTGGAAAAAACCCTCGGCAAACTCGCCAAGGAGCTGGGCGGATTGCGCGGGCGGCTGAACAACCCGAAATTCGCAGCCTCCGCGCCGGAAGAGGTTGTGGCGGAAGCCCGCGAAAACCTTGCCGCGCGCGAGGAGGAGGAAGCCAAGGTCAAAGAAGCGCTGGCACGCCTGGCCGAGATTGCCTGACCTCCAGGGTTTCCGAACAACTGCAAACGCCCGCCCCTTGGCGGGCGTTCTGATTTCCAGCGCAACCCTTTGAAACCATGCAGGTTTCCGGCATACGGGGAATTTCCAGGCAACCGCCCCATTGTCTTTGCCGCGCTTTTGTATCAGCCTGCCCGCAACCACAACAAAAGGGAGGCTGCAGCTCATGCCCAAAGGATACTGGGTGGCCCATGTGGATGTGCACGACATGGAGCGCTACAAGGATTACATCAATGCAAACGGGCCGGTCTTTGCCGAATACGGGGCGAAGTTCCTGGTGCGCGGCGGCGGCCGGGAAGTGCGCGAGGGCCAGTTCCGCGCCCGTACCGTGGTGATTGAATTCAAGGATTTCGAAACCGCAAAAGCCTGCTATGATTCAATGGCCTATCAGGCCGCCAAGGCGCTTCGCGATCCGGTCTCGGCGGGTGATATGCAAATCATTGAGGGCTATGGCGAATAACCCCGCCTGCCCTGCTGCTGTGTCTGAGGTCTGCTGATGCCCCTGCTCAAGAAGTTCTTTCAAGCTTTCCGCCCGTCCGAGCCGCCTGCCCTGCCGGACCCGGATGCCGAGCTGGCGCTGGGGGCGCTCCTGGTGCGGGTGGCGAAGGCGGACCGCGAATACCAGCTGGAAGAGATCAGCCTGATCGACCGGATACTGGCGCGACTCTACCAGCACAACGCGATCGAGGCCGCCAAGGTGCGCGCCACCTGCGAGAAACTGCACGCCGCAGCGCCGGAGACCGACACCTTCGGCCGCCTGATCCGCGAGACCACCGGCCTCGAGGAACGGCTGGCGGCACTGGATGCGCTGTGGGAAGTGGTGCTGGCAGACGGCACCGAACACGCGGGCGAAGTCACCATCATCGAGGACGCACGCAAGGCCATGGGGCTGTCTTATGCCGACAGCGAGAAGGCCCGTGCCCGCGCGGTAAAGAAATTCAGCGGCACCGCGGAGGACAGCTGATGTTCAAGGAACTGCTGAACCGGCTGCTGGAGCCGGCGCCTGCGCAGCTAGACGACGAAGGCGCCCGGCTGGCGCTGACCGCGCTGCTGGTGCGGATTGCCCGCTCCGACCACAATTACTCCGAGGTGGAGAAGGACCGCATCGACCGCATCCTGACCGCCCGCTTCGGGCTGGACACCGGCGGCGCGCTGATCCTGCGTGAACAGGCAGAGGCGATGGAGGCAGAGGCCCCCGACACCGTGCGTTTCACCCGGGCAATCAAGGATGCGGTGGCCTATAAGGACCGCACCGGCGTGATCGAGGCGCTGTGGCAGGTAGCTCTGGCGGACGGCCGCCGGGATGCCAATGAGGACGCGCTGCTGCGGCTGTCCTCCAGCCTGCTGGGCGTTTCAGACGTGGACAGCGCCAAGGCGCGCAAACGGGCAGAGGCCGCGAAATGATTGCACATCTCGGAATGTACGACCGCCCGGAAACCGCGGCGGCCAATGACAGGTTCTGGACGGAGATCCGCAAGCACCTGAGCGGCGGGCCGGACCAGCTGACCCGCGGCGCCGATTTCTGGGAGGTGTGGAAATCCCCCGAGCTGCTGCTGTCGCAAACCTGCGGCTGCCCGTACCGCACCCGGCTTTACGGCGAGGTGGAACTTGTGGGCACCCCCGATTACGGCCTGCCCGGCTGCGAGCCCGGCTATTACAACAGCGTTATTGTCGCCCGCCAGGAGGACGTGGGCCAGCCGCTCGCTGCCTTTGCGGGACGCCGCTTTGCCTATAACGAAGCGCTGTCGCAATCGGGCTGGGCCGCACCGATGGTGCATCTGCACGAGCGCTCCATCTTGCCCGGCGCACTGGTGGAAACCGGCGGCCACCGGCTGTCTGCCGAGGCGGTTGCAGAGGGCCGGGCAGACTTTGCCTCCCTCGACGCGCTGACCTGGGAAATGATCAAGGAATACGACGGTTTCGCTGCCGGTCTGTGCGAGGTAGAGCGCACGGACCCGACGCCTGCGCTGCCCTATATCACCGCCTTTGGCAGAGACACGGATGAGCTGTTCACGGCCATCGAGGCAGCCATCCGCGGGCTGGATGAGGACAGCAGAGCCTGCCTGCGTCTCAAGGGGCTGGTGCGGCTCACCCCCAGCGATTACCTGGCGGTGCCGACCCCGCCCGGCCCGGTGCTGACGGAGCAGCGTATCCGCGCGGCGGAGCTGACGTAGCGCCCCCTTCCGAAATGGGCCGGTTAACCCGCCATTTTGACACCTGAGGTGCCAGCTTGTGCGGTTTGAACGTTGCATTCGGTCTTTTTTTCGGTCCAATAAGAACGAATTTCCACTCACAGGGACAAAGACACCTTGACCGATACAACGCCCGTTCTGCAAATCCGCGGCTTGCACAAATCCTATGGCGAGCTGGAAGTGATCAAAGGCGTCGACATCACCGCCAAGAAGGGCGATGTGGTGTCGCTGATCGGATCTTCGGGATCGGGCAAATCGACCTTGCTGCGCTGCTGCAACCTGCTGGAAGACAGCCAGGAGGGCGACGTCCTGTTCAAGGGCGAGCCGATCATCTGGGCTGGCAAGGGGCTGGCGCGCCGCCCTGCTGATGCCAAGCAGATCCTGCGCATCCGCACCAATCTGTCCATGGTGTTCCAGCAGTTCAACCTGTGGGCCCATATGACCATTCTGCAGAATGTGATGGAGGCGCCGGTCACCGTGCTGGGCCGCGACAAGGCCGAGGTTGAGGAGAAGGCCCGCTATTACCTGGACAAGGTCGGCATCGGCGACAAATGCGACGTCTACCCGGCGCAGCTGTCCGGCGGCCAGCAGCAGCGCGCGGCGATCGCCCGCGCCCTGTGCATGGAGCCCGAGGCGCTTTTGTTCGACGAGCCCACCTCTGCCCTGGACCCGGAACTGGAGCAGGAAGTGGTCAAGGTGATCAAGGATCTTGCCGCCGAAGGCCGCACCATGCTGATCGTGACCCACGACATGAAAATGGCGGCAGATGTGTCCAGCCATGTAGTGTTCCTGCACCAGGGCCTGATCGAGGAAGAGGGCACCCCGGACGAAGTCTTTGGCGGCACCCGCTCCGAACGGCTGCGGGCGTTCTTGTCTTCGACCCGCCACGAGCAATAATAACGAAACCAATAACCAACCAAAAATGGGAGTAACTTGATGAAATCACTGATCCTTGGCACCGCCGCCCTGGCGCTGACCGCGGGCATGGGCCTGGCGGACACTGTGCGCCTGGGCACCGAGGGCGCTTATGCGCCGTGGAACTTCGTCAACGACGCCGGCGAGATCGACGGCTTCGAGCGCGAGCTGGGCGATGAGCTGTGCAAGCGCGCCGAGTTGACCTGCGAGTGGGTCAAGAACGACTGGGATTCGATCATTCCGAACCTGGTCTCCGGCAACTACGACACCATCATCGCCGGCATGTCGATCACCGACGAGCGCGATGAAGTCATCGACTTCACCCAGCCCTACACGCCGCCGGATCCGTCCGCCTATGTTGCCCAGTCCGCTGACGTCGACCTCGAAGGCGGCGTGATCGCGGCCCAGGCCACCACCATCCAGGCGGCCTTCATCGCTGAGCAGGGCTGGACCCTGGTCGAATTCGCGACCCCGGAAGAAACCGTCGCGGCCGTGCGCAACGGCGAAGCCGACGCGGTTCTGGCAGACAAGAGCTTCCTTGATTCCGTGCTGAGCGACGACCTGGTGATGCTGGAGCGCTCCGAATCGCTGGGCGGCGGTGTTGGCATGGGCTTCCGTGAATCGGACGCAGAGCTGCGCGGCAAGTTCGACGCGGCGATCCAGTCGATGAAAGACGACGGCTCGCTGAACGAACTGATCGCCAAGTGGGAAGTATCCTCCCAGTGGTAATCTGATCCTGTTTCAGGATCTTGCAGGCCCGCCGCTGCGGCGCGCGGGCCTCATTCATTCTCTTCCGCGGCACTTGGCGGCGGGCACGACCGGAGAAAGACAGGCGCTTACATGTTTTCCTACTGCACGGACCCATCCACGCTTGAGGGGCTGAGCTGGCTCAGCTGCTATCTGACCACCGGCAAGCATGTGAACCTCTACATCTCCGTCTTCGTGGTTCTGACCCTGCTGGCCATCACTGCCCCGGTTGCGCTCCTGTTCGGCTTTGGCGCCGCCAGCGCCGCCCGCTCGCGCATCCTGCCGCTGCGCTGGTTCGGCAAAGGCTACACCAGCATCGTGCGCGGCGTGCCGGACATTGCCTTCTTCCTGTTCTTTGTCATCGCGCTGGACCAGGCGTTTGAGTGGATGCGGCACAAGGTGAAGTGCCCCGACTGGGACCAGCCGATCCGCCAGGGCATCGACTTTGTGGTCTGCGACGCAGCCAAGCTGCCGCTGTCCACATCGCCCCAATGGGTGCATGAAACCTACGGCTTCTTCCTGGCGGTGCTGACCTTCTCCATCGTCTTCGGCGCTTTTGCCGCCAACGTTCTTTACGGCGCCATGCGCGCGGTGCCGCGCGCCCAGATCGAAACCGCAGAGGCCTATGGCATGACCCACCGCCAGGCGTTCTGGCGCATTCTGGTGCCGCAGATGTGGGTTTATGCGCTGCCGGGCCTGTCAAACCTGTGGATGGTGCTGATCAAATCCACGCCGCTGCTGTTCCTGCTCGGGGTCGAGGACATCGTTTATTGGGCACGCGAACTGGGCGGCACCAAGGCTGCCAAATTCACCGACTACCCGCACCCGAACTGGCACGTCTGGTACTTCGCGGCCCTCTTGGTGTTCTACCTCTGCTTCACCAAGGTTTCCGAGGTTGTGCTGGACCGCATCATGACCCGGCTGACCAAGGGCCAGGCCACCGCAGCGGGCGAAGCACAAAGAAAGGCCGCGGCATGAGTTGCGTTGAAACAATCCAGGCCTATGCCTTCCGCTCTCTCGGCTTTGGCGAACGGCTACTGCCGCGCGGCGAATATACCCTGTGCGAGCATTTCACCCTGATCGGCTCCGGCCTGATCTGGAACGTCTACTTTGGCGCGCTGGCGCTGGCGACCGGCTTTTTCCTGGCGGTTGCCCTGGCGGTGGGCAAGTCCAGTTCCAACCCGCTGTGGCGCAAGCCGGCCGAGTGGTTCATCTTCGTGTTCCGCGGCAGCCCGCTGTTCATCCAGTTCTTCTTTGCCTACGCCTGCTTCCTCAGCCTGAAAGGCGTCTCCAGCTTCTTCGATCCGTTCACTTCGGCCTGGCTCGGGGCGCTGATCGTGCTGTTCTGCAATACCGCTGCCTACTCGGGCGAGATCTTCTACGGGGCGCTGTTGTCGATCCCCAAGGGTGATATCGAGGCCGCCGATGCCTATGGCATGACCGGCTGGAACCGCTTCCGCCGCATCACCTTCCCGACCATGCTGCGGCTGGCCTGGCCTGCCTACACCAACGAGGCGATCTTCCTGTTCCACGCCACCACGCTGGTGTTCTTCTCCGGCTTCCCGGCCTGGCGGCAGCAGGGCGACGCGCTCTATTACGCCAGCTATTTCGCGGACAAGACGTTCAACCCGTTTGTCCCCTACCCGATCCTGGCCTTTTACTTCATCCTGCTGACGCTGCTGATCATTTCCCTGTTCGGGTTTGTGAACCGGCGGCTGAACAAGCATCTGCCACAGGAACGCCGGGCCAAGCCCAGGCTGAAGATCAGCCTGATCCGCTGACATCAGATGGCTCCTTCGGGAGCCATTCTTTTTTGGAATGCCGGCCGCAGCAGGTTTTCCGCCCCCTCCGCCTCCGGCAAATTCCTCCCAAAACCGGCAGCGAGGGCGTTACTTCAAACTTTTGATCAAATTATCTTGGCGAATGGATTTCTCTGCGCTAGGGTTGGCGCAACGAATTCATGGAGCCCCAAATGGACTTGCCCGGACTGAAGACAATCCGCATTGCCGCCTGTGACATGAACGGCCAGATGCGCGGCAAGCGGCTGCCCGCGAGCCAGGCCGGCAAGCTGGACAGCGGCGGCGCGCGGATGCCGGTTTCCGCTCTCAACGTCGACCTGTGGGGCCGCGATGTCGAAGACAGCCCGCTGGTCTTCGAAACCGGCGACGCCGACGGCGTGATGCTGCCCACCGAACGCGGCCCGGTGCCGATGCCCTGGCTCAAGACCGCCTCGGCGCTGGTGCCGATGGCGATGTATTGGGAGGACGGCTCCCCCTTCCTGGGCGACCCCCGCCATGTGCTGGCCGATGTGCTGTCACGCTACAACGCGCGCGGCTGGACCGTTGTCGCCGCGACCGAGATGGAGTTCAGCCTGCTGGACGACAGCGGCGCCCGCCCGGCCCCGCCGATCGACCCGCTGACCGGCCGCGAACTGGATCAGCAATCAGTGCTGTCGATTGCCGAACTGGACGCTTTTGACGAGTTCTTCTCCGATCTCTACGACGGTGCAGAGGCGATGGGCATTCCCGCACAGGACGCCATTTCCGAGGCCGGCCTGGGCCAGTTCGAAATCAACCTCCACCATCAGGAAGCCATGCGCGCCGCGGATGATGCGTGGCTGTTCAAGGCCTTGGTCAAAGGGCTTGCGCGCAAACACGGTTTTGCCGCGACCTTCATGGCCAAACCCTATGCCGAAGAGGCCGGCAACGGCATGCATGTGCATTTCTCGGTCGAGGATCAGGACGGCAACAACATCTTCGATGACGGCAGCGAAAAGGGTTCCGACCTGCTGATGCACGCAGTGGCCGGCTGTCTCGCGGCGATGCCTGCCAGCTCGCTGATCTTTGCGCCGCATGGCAATTCCTATGACCGGCTGGTACCTGGCGCCCACGCCCCGGTCAGTGCCGCCTGGGCGTATGAAAACCGCACCGCCGCCATCCGCATTCCTGGCGGCAGCCCCAAGGCGCGCCGGATCGAGCACCGGGTCGCAGGCGGCGACATCAACCCGTATCTGATGCTGGCCACGGTGCTGGGTGCGGCCTTGGCCGGGATCGAGGACAAGATGCAGCCGCCCGCTCCTTCCGACGGCAACATCTACGAGATCGAGGGGCTGCCGCAGCTCGCCTCCGATTGGGAGACCGCGATCAACTGGTTCGACACCGATCCTCTGATCGCCCGCATTCTGCCTGATCTCGCCATCCGCAACCTGGTGATGACTAAGCGGCAGGAGCTGAAGGGCTTTGCCGAACGCCCCAGGGAGAGCCATTGGCTGTCCTGGCTGGAAGCGGTATAAAGCCGCTTTGCCCGAGGCTCCCGCTAGGCTCTTGCCCGCTCAGGCGTCCTCGGCTAGGCTCAATTTGATCAAATTTGGTGACTCATGAAAATCGGCATCCTGCAAACCGGCCACTCCCCCGAAGACCTGTTCGGCGCCTTCGGCGATTACGACGCCATGTTCCGTGACATGCTGGACGGCAACGGGTTTGAGTTTCAGACTTGGGCGGTGGTGGACGGCATCCTGCCGGACGGCCCTCAGGATGCCGACGCCTGGCTGATCACCGGCTCCAAGCATGGCGCCTACGAGGACCACGCGTGGATTCCGCCGCTGGAGGAGCTCATCCGCGCCATCCATGCGCGCAAGCAGCCGCTGGCCGGCATCTGCTTCGGCCATCAGATCATCGCCCAGGCGCTTGGCGGCAAAGTCGAGAAGTTCGAGGGCGGCTGGGCCGTGGGCCCGGTCACCTATCAGGTGGACGGCAAGGACCTGACCCTGAACGCCTGGCACCAGGACCAGGTGGTGAAGCTGCCCGATGGCGCCCGCGTGCTAGGCGGCAATGATTTTTGCCGGAACGGCATTCTCGCCTATGGCGACCACATCATCTCCTGGCAGCCCCACCCCGAATTCCCCAATGCCTTCGTCGGCGGCCTGATCGAAAAACGCGGCCGCGGCGTGGTGCCCGACGACTTGCTGGACCGTGCAGCCGCTGAGCTGGACACCCCCGTGGACAACCAAGACATCGCAACCTTCCTCGCAGATTTTTACAGGAAAGAGAGGACCTAATGTCAGCCTGGCTCGACACCCTTCCCGAAGCAGCAAAAGCCTATCTGGAGGGGCGTCGTCTCGACGAAGTCGAATGCGTTATCTCGGACCTTCCCGGTATCGCCCGCGGCAAGGCGGTACCGGCATCGAAATTCGCGAAAACCGATTATTTCCATCTGCCCGACAGCATCTTCTACCAGACCATCACCGGGGACTGGGCCGATGCCGCGGACGAGGACGGCTGGATCGAAAAGGACATGACGCTGAAGCCGGACATGTCGACGGCCACGGCTGCGCCCTGGACCGGCGACTGGACCCTGCAGGTGATCCACGACGCCTATGACAGGCACGATCAGCCGATCCCCTACAGCCCGCGCAACGTGCTGAAGCGCGTGGTGCAGCTGTACCGGGACCGGGGCTGGAAGCCGGTTGTGGCGCCGGAGATGGAGTTCTTCCTGGTCGCGCGCAACATCGACCCGGCCAAGGAGATCGAGCCGATGATGGGCCGCTCCGGCCGCCCGGCCGCGGCGCGCCAGGCCTATTCGATGACCGCGGTGGACGAATTCGGCCCGGTGATCGACGACATCTACGACTTTGCCGAAGCGCAGGGGTTCGAGATCGACGGCATCACCCAGGAAGGCGGCGCCGGCCAGCTGGAGATCAACCTGCGCCACGGCGACCCGGTCAAGCTGGCGGACGAGGTGTTCTACTTCAAGCGCCTGATCCGCGAGGCGGCGCTGCGCCACGACTGCTTTGCCACCTTCATGGCCAAGCCGATCGAGAATGAGCCCGGTTCCGCCATGCACATCCACCATTCGATCCTGGATGTGGAAACCGGCCAGAACATCTTCTCCGGCCCGCAGGGCGGCGAGACGGATGCCTTCTACAACTTCATCGCAGGCTTGCAGAACCACCTGCCTGCCGGTCTGGCGGTGATGGCGCCCTATGTGAATTCCTACCGCCGCTACGTGAAGGACCACGCCGCGCCAATCAATCTGGAATGGGCCCGCGACAACCGCACCACCGGCATCCGCGTGCCGCTGTCGGGGCCGGAAGCGCGGCGGGTGGAAAACCGCATCGCCGGCATGGACTGCAACCCCTACCTGGGCATCGCCCTGTCGCTGGCCTGCGGCTATCTCGGCCTGGTCAACGAGGAACGCCCGCGCAAGCAGTTCAAGGGCGACGCCTATGAAGGCGACGGCGATATCCCGCAGGTGATGGGCCAGGCGCTCGATCTGTTCGACGAGGCCACCGAACTGCACGAGGTGCTGGGGGCGGACTTCGCCCGCGTCTACTCCATTGTGAAGCGCGCGGAGTATGAGGAGTTCCTGCAGGTGATCTCTCCCTGGGAGCGCGAGCATCTGCTGATGAACGTGTAAACCTCCGGCGCTGCGCCCCGGTGCAGCGCCAATGCAATTGAGTATTTTCAGAAAGATGAAGTGCAGGCCGTCCGCGAGGGCGCCTGCTCCCGAAAGAGGTGCGTGATGGGGTTGAACCTGCTCTATTCCAATGACCAGAAGGGTGAGTACCCGGACAGCTGGTATGCGGCGACGGCCATCCCGGTGGAGCGCTTTGCCGCCCTCGAGGGGGAGGCAAAGGCAGATGTCTGCGTTGTCGGCGGCGGCTATACCGGCCTGTCGGCGGCCTTGCATCTGGCAGAGGCCGGCCTGTCCGTCGTGCTGCTGGAAGCGCAGCGTGTGGGCTTTGGCGCATCGGGGCGCAATGGCGGCCAGCTGGGCAGCGGTCAGCGCATGGACCAGGAGGGGCTTGAGGCGCTGATGGGCGAGCCTGAGGCGCAGAAGCTCTGGCAGCTGGGCGAGGACGCCAAAGATCTGGTGAAATCGCTGATCGCCCGCCACGGCCAGGACTGCCATCTGAAGCCCGGCGTCGCCTGGACTGCGTTCTCGGAGAAGGAAGCGGCGGAGCTGCATGAATACGGCCGCCACCTGCAGGACCGGTATGGTTACGGCCAGATCGAGATGCTGGACAAGAACGCCTGCTGGGCGATGTGCCCGTCGCCTGCCTACAAGGGCGGCATCCTGGATCATGGCGCCGGCCATTTGCATCCGCTGAACTATGCGTTCAGCCTAGCCCGCGCGGCCGCGGCTGCCGGGGCAAGGATCCACGAGGGCAGCGAAGTTCTGGATATCCAGGAAGGCGCCAGGCTGCGCATCCGCACCGCGGGCGGCACCGTCTCTGCGGAGCATCTGATCCTGGCCTGCAACGGCTATCTCGGCGGGCTCAACGGCCAGGTCGCAGCTCGGGTGATGCCGATCAACAACTTTGTGGTGGCAACCGAACCGCTGGGCGAGGACGCCGCCCGGGTGCTGGCCCGCGACGTCGCCGTGGCGGATACCAAATTCGTGGTCAATTACTTCCGTCTCAGCCACGACAAACGGCTGCTGTTCGGCGGCGGCGAAAGCTATGGCTACCGTTTCCCTGCGGATATTCAGGCAACCGTCCGCAAGCCGATGACGGAGATTTTTCCGCATCTGCAAGACGTGAAGATCGACTACGCCTGGGGCGGCACCCTGGGCATCACCATGAAGCGGATGCCCTATCTGGCCCGGCTGGCGCCCAATGTTCTGACGGCTTCCGGCTACTCAGGCCACGGTGTCGGCACCGCCACCCATGCAGGCCAGCTGATGGCGCAGGCCATTCAGGGGCAGGCCGAGGGGTTTGACACCATGGCCCGCGTCCCCGCCCCGCGCTTCCCCGGCGGGCCGCGGATGCGCTCGCCGCTCCTGGTGCTGGCGATGACCTGGTTTGCCCTGCGCGACCGGCTGGGGGTCTGACCCCCCGCGGCGGCGGCTGGTTTCCGCGCAACTCCGCAACAATTCTGTGAAATTTTGCCGGGCGCGGGAAATTCCGCCGCGTCCGGGCTTGGCATCTTGGGAAGTTAGTTTTACATTTCCTGAAGCAACTATTCAGGATTTTGAAATATGGCCCTGCCGCCCAACGTTCATGACGCTGAACCCATCCCCGCAGCCGCCCGCGAAGCCATCGACGCACTGATGCAATCGGGCGACCTGTTCCGCTACACCGCGCCCCAGGATGCGCCGGTCACGCTGCTGGAACAGGAATACGCGGAACTGCTGGGCAGCAAGTATGCGCTGGCGGTCTCCTCCTGCTCGGCTGCTCTGTTCCTGTCGCTGAAGGCGCTTGGACTGCCCCGCGACGCGCGGGTGCTGATCCCGGCCTTCACCTTTGCCGCCGTGCCCTCCTCGGTCGTGCATGCAGACTGCGTGCCGGTGCTGTGCGAAGTGGGTGAGAATTACCGCATCGACATGGATGATTTCGAGGCCAAGCTGGACGGCGTTCAGGCGGTGATCATCAGCCACATGCGCGGCCACACTTCCGACATGGATGCAATCATGGCGCTGTGCGATGCCCGCGGCATCCCGGTGGTCGAGGACGCGGCCCATTCGCTGGGCACCACCTGGAACGGCAAGAACATCGGCACCATCGGCAAGGTCGGCTGCTTCTCCTTCCAGTCCTACAAGATGGTCAACGCCGGCGAAGGCGGCATTCTGATCACCGACGACGCCGACCTGATTGCCCGCGCCGTGATCATGTCCGGCGCCTATGAGCACAACTGGAAAAAGCACAAGGGCCCGCATGGGGAAAACACCCTGGACCTGGAACAGGCTTTTGCCAAGTGGCAGAACCAGCTGCCGCTTTATAACCTGCGGATGAGCAACCTGTCCGCCGCCGTGATCCGCCCGCAGCTGCCGGAACTGGCGCGACGGGTGCGCGACGGACTGGCCAACCACGACTATGTGGCCGGAAAGCTGAACGCATCGCCGTTCTTCGACGTGCCCGCGCCGCTGGCCCCGGAACGCCGCGCGCCGGATTCGATCCAGTTCAACCTGATTGGCCTCAGCGAGGCGCAGACCCGCGACTTCGCCGCCGCGGCAGAGGCAAAAGGCGTTAAGGTGCAGGTCTTCGGCCTGTCCACCGACAATGCCCGCGCCTTCTGGAACTGGCAGTTCCTGCGCGATGTTCCCGAGCTGCCGCAGACCCGTGCGATGCTGATGAAGGCCTGCGACGTGCGCCTGCCGGTGCGCCTCAGCCGGGTTGAGCTGGACGTGATTGCCGGCATCCTGCTGGCGGCGGTTGAGGAAACCACGGGCAAGGCCGCAGCCTGAGAACGACCGGTGCTTTAGCAAGTTGCCGCCCCGGCCCCGCGCCGGGGCTTTTTCGTGATTGCAATCCTGGCTTGTGCCGTCCACGGTGCCGCCCATGAAAACCCCGTCCAAGTTCAAGCGGCGCCCGGCAACCGCGCTGGTGGCCATGGCAAATTCCTTAAGCATGGGGGATGACGTCCCCGAGGATGAGCTGAGCCAGATCATCAGCGCGGTGGTGCTGAACCGGGCGGAGCGAGCCGCGCTTCTTGCCGCCATTCGCGCCTCAAATGACCCGGACAGCGGCCTGGCCGTGGCGGATCTGCTCACGGCCTTTGCCATCGAAGCGGCTGAGGCGGAGGCTCAGGCCCGCGACGCGGATCAGGTCATCGGCCAGTGGGCACAGCGGCTGGCCGCCGGCGCGCTGCTGGCAAGCTTCGGCGCGGCCATTGCCGGCACGCTAAGCGGCGGGCTGGCCTTTGGCCTCACTCTCCTGTCGTTTTCGGGTTTTGTCTTTGCCACCGCCTCCCGGATCGGCGGCCGGGTGAAAATGCGCCGCCGCGCGCAGGAACGTGAAAGCGCCGACAGCCTTGCCCGCCACGTGCTGGAAGCAGGCAAACTCAAGCCGGATGGCAAGTGATATGGAATTTTCAGCATTCCTCCCCTATATTGGCAGTGCAACCGGAGAAACGCATGTTTGAAGCCATGGGACTTGAGACTGTCATCGTCAGCACGATCATCGGCGCCTGCGCCTTGTCTTTTGGTGCCAGCGCCTATCTGTTCATGCGCGCGCGCCCGGCGCCCGAGGCGAAGGATCTGGACAAGATCGTGAAGAACGCCCCCTACCACCGGCTGCACAACGTGCTGAAGGTCGAAGCCGGCTCCTGATCTGCAGAAGCATCTGACCGCGCATCAAAAAAAAGCCCCCGCCGAACCGGACAGGGGGCTTGTTTGTGGGCTTGGCTGCCAGCCCCGCACGCTGAAGCTCACTTCATTTTCGACAGCTTCTCCTGCAGCGCCGCAAGCTGCTTTTTGATGTCGTCCAGATCTTCGCCGCTGCTTTCGGATTTCTCCTCCTCAGCCGAACCGCCAGTCCAGCCTCCGGCGCCGAAACCGCCGGTCATCGCCTTCAGGAACGCCTCCTGCTGCGCCTTCATCGCCTCGAACCCCGGCATCTTGGACATCGGGTTCATCGCGTTCATGTTTTCCATCATCTTCGACTGGCTCTCGCGCAGCATGTCAAAGGAGGTCTGCAGGAACTGCGGCATCACCCCGCCGCCCGGCACCATGTAGCTGCGCACCAGATCGTTCAGCACATTGACCGGCAGCACATTCTCGCCGCGGCTCTCGTGCTCGGCAATGATCTGCAGCAGATACTGGCGGGTCAGGTCGTCGCCGGTCTTCAGATCGACGATCTGCACTTCCCGCCCTTCCCGGATGAACCCCGCGATGTCTTCCAGCGTGACGTAATCGCTGGTCTCGGTGTTATAGAGCCGCCGGCTCGCATACCGTTTGATCAGCAAGGGTTTGTCCTGCTCTGCCATGTGCTCCCTCCCCGGTGATGATGCATTGCAGCGAAGCCTATGCCAGTGCAGAACAAAATGGAAGCCTTGCCGTGTTTTCCGCAACATTTGTTCTTCACCGGGCTTCTGCACATGCATCCATCGCGCTTGACCTCAACCTGCCTTGAGCTTTTACAGAGGATCCCGCAACAGAATCTGCAGCGGGAGGCTCCACGGCAATGAAGGTCCTTATCCTGGGCGGCACCGGGTCCATCGGCACCGCCGTCACCCGAGAACTGGCCATGAACGGCCACCAGGTCACCGGCCTCAGCCGGTCGGCGGCTTCGGACCGCAAGCTTGAGGCCCTGGGCGCCCGCCCCCTGCGGGGCGATCTGCGCACGCCCAGCGCCTGGGTGCGCGAAGCGGCCCGTGCAGACGGGCTGATCCAGCTGGCCGCAACCTTCGATGATGACATGGCTGAGGCCGATACTGCGGCCATCACCGCCATCCTGCAGCAAGCCGCGCTGCGCCCGGCTCCGCTGCGGATGATCTACACCGGCGGCTGCTGGCTTTATGGCGCCACCGGCAGCCGCATTGCGGATGAGGCCAGCCCGATGCGGCCGATAAAGCCCTTTGCCTGGATGCAGCGCAACGCCCGCATGGTTCTGTCCTCCCCAGCCGTCTCCGCCGCGGTGATCCACCCGGCGATGGTCTACCACGCCGGGGGCGGCGCGTTTTCCCGGTACCTTGACTCCGCCCGCGCTGACAGGCCGTTCGAGATCTGGGGCAGTATCGCCACCCGCTGGCCTCTGATTCATCGCGAGGATCTGGCACGCGCCTACCGGCTGCTGCTGGAAAACCAGGATCTCACCGGCCATTTCAACGCCAGTGCCGAAATCGGCGTGCCGGCAGCAGAAATCACCCGCGAGATCGCCCGCCGCCACGGCCACGATGGCGGCTATCTGGTGCGCAGCCTGAAACATGTCCTGATCAAATACGGCGCTTGGGCCGAAGGGCCGGCCCTGGACCAGCAGATGGGCTCTTCCAAACTGCGCTGCCTCACTGGCTGGCAGCCGAAGTTTTCCAGCTTCCGCGATGCGCAGTTTTGAACCAATGCTGCAAACCGCTGAAAAAATGTGCTCTCTGCCGCATCATTAAATCACCGCAAAATCCTCAATATGATATAATACGTGTCAGGTCTTTGAGTCTGTGGTGGCAGGAAAGATGGCTGACCAAGGGGACAGACAGAGACAAGCTGCCATACTAATTGCCGACGTGGCTGGATTTTCCGCGCTGGTCGAGACCGGCGAGGCGGAAGCTGTCGCCGCGGTCCGGAAGCTGTCGGACCAGATCATCGTGCCCGCCGCTCAGCAGTATTCCGGCCAGCTTGTCAAAACACTGGGGGACGGCTTCCTGCTGGAGTTCCCGACCTCCCTGCAGGCTGTGAAGGCCGCCCTGCTGATATCAAAGAAAACCAATGCCCGCAGCGCCGGCCAGGCCGGCCCGCACCTGAGCCTGCGGATGGGCATCCACACGGGCAACATCATCGCAGCCGGCGGCGACCTGTTCGGCAATTGCGTCAACATTGCCGCCCGCCTCGAAAGCCTGGCAGGGCCAGGCGAAATCTGTGTCTCCGGCACGGTTCAGGCGCAGGTCCGCGGCCGGATCAATGCAGCCTTCGACGATCTGGGCCTGCAGGTTATCCGCAACATCTCCGATCCGGTGCGGATTTTCCGCATTTGCGAAAACGCCATGCCGCGGCTGGAAGCGGAAGGCCCGGCCTACGATGTCTCCGTGGCGGTGCTGCCCTTCCTGAACATGTCTCCGGCTTCAGAAGCAGCAGAGAGCCTGGCAGAAGCGCTGACCGAGGATGTCACCATCGGGCTCTCCCGTTTCCGCGAACTGCGGGTCATCTCCCGCACCACCGCACTGCGGTTTGCCGCCAGCGCCTCCGAGACATCCCTGGCGGCGGTCGAACTTGGTGTCCGGTATCTGGTCGAGGGCACGGTGCGCCAGCTGGTGGGCAAGCTGCGGGTCAGCGTTTCCCTGGCTGATGGTATCAACGGAACGTCGCTGCACAGCGAACAATACGACCGGGCTGCAGCCGACAGCCTCAGCCAGGAGGACGCGCTGGCCGGGCAGATCACACAGACCCTGGCCGGGCAGCTTCAGGCCACCGCCAAACGGAAATCCGCCGAGCTGGGCGCCCGCGGCGGGCCTGTGACGTCGCGGGAACTTGTGCTTCAGGCCAAGGCGCTCTTGCTGGACACGCGGGAGGCACTGCTGAAATGCCGGAAACTCTATCAGCAGGCCTGTGACAGCGATCCAGGCAATGCCTCTGCCTGCTGCGGGCTGGCACTGACCTATCTGGTGGAATGGATGAGCGGTTGGGGCCAGTCCCCCGAAACAACCCTGGACAAGGCGTTTCCGCTGCTGCGCCGGGCGGCCCGCATCGACCCGCTGGACAGCGTCGCCCAGCGGCGGCTGGCTGTCATGCACCTGTTCAAGGGGGAGTTTTCGCTGGCGGAGGACCATTTCCAGCGCGCCCTGGCGCTGAACCCCAATGACACCGACGCCATGGCCTTCCGCGGCCTGTCCCTTGTATATCAGGGCAAGCATCAGAAGGCGCTGGCCGAACTCGACCAGGCCACTTCCCGCAACCCGTTCCACCCGACCTATTTTCACTGGTTCAAGGGGCTGGCCCTCTATATGTGCCGGGAATACCAGCCAGGCGTCACCGAAGTGAGAAAGGCCGTCGGGCTGTTTCCCGGCTTTCCGGCCCCGCGCCGCCATCTGGCCGCCTGCTACGGGCAGCTTGGGGATACACAGGCCGCCGCCCAGGAGGCCGGACGGATTCTGAAACTGGAACCCGGATTTTCCGTGTCGCGGATCAGCGAGACGCTGCCCTTCGCGCATAGCGAGGATCTGGAGCATTACTGCGACGGGCTGCTCCGCGCCGGGCTGCCGGAGTGATCCCTGAAATGCAAAAGGACAGGCCTTGCGGCCTGCCCTTCTTCACGTTCCGGCTCCGTCAGGGAGGAGAGCGAGGGCCGGTTCGTGGTCGTTCTTACTTGGCAGCTGCCGAAGCTTTTTTCGCTGCGGAGGTCACCTCTTCGGTGGCCTTTTTCACAGCAGCGGTTGCTTCTTCGGTTGCGTCTTTGCCAGCGGCCATCAGCAGTTCGACGGTGTCCATCTGGACTTTTTTGGCGATCTCAGCAAAGGCAGCCATGTTTTCGGCAGCCACTTCGGCAGAAGCGGAAGCGAAATCGGTTGCGGCCTTGGCGTAGTCGGCCGGCTCTGCCTTGACCTTGGAAACGTCGCCCAGTTTGGCGATGGTTTCTTTGGTCCACTTGTTCGAGATCTCGGCGGATTTGCCGGCAGCGTCCAGCGCAACGGCGGACAGCTTCTCGTTCAGGGCTGCGGTGTTCTTGAACGCGTCTTCGACGGCTTTGGTGTCAACCGGGAATGCGCCCATGAAGTCTTTCATCATCGCGGTGAAGTCTTGGGTCTTTGCCATAGTTCTAATTCCTCAGAAAGCTGCAGCAGGACCATCCTGCGCTCTTAGCATGAGGGGAATATGCACGCTGCACCGCAGCATTTCAAGAGTTTTGATGCTGCGGCGCAGAAAAAAATTCTGCGCCTGCAAAATCAACGGTTTGCCTTCACCTTCACATAGGATCCCGGGGCCGGCATCAAAGACGGATAGCCCGAATCCCCCACGTCGCGGGCGGGAACCTGCTTGCCGGACCGCTTCTTCAGCCAGTCATTCCACCGCGGCCACCAGGACCCCTCATGGTATTCGGCGCCTTCCATCCAGGCCTCGCAGTCGCCTTTCAGGTCGTCGTTGATGTAATGGCCGTACTTCTTCTTGCTCGGCGGGTTGACGATGCCCGCGATATGGCCGGATTCCGACACGATGAAGCTCTTGCTGCGCGACCCCATCTGCTGCACCCCGCGGTAACAGTCTTTCCAGCGGGCGATGTGGTCGGTCTCGCAAGTGATCGCCATCAGCGGCACATCCACTTCGCTGGTATGCAGCTTGTGGCCCATCAGCTCGAACCCCTCGCCGACAAACTCGTTGTTCTGGCACAGGCCGCGCAGGTACTGCACTGCCATCCTGCCCGGCAGGTTGGCACCATCGCCGTTCCAGTAAAGAAGATCGAACGCGGGCGGCGTCTCGCCCATCATGTAGCTTTTGACCGCAGGGCCGTAGATCAGATCCTTGGAGCGCAGGAACGACATGGTCCGCGCGATCACCCAGGACCGCAGCAGCCCCTCTTCCTCCACCTGCGCCTCGATGCCGTCGACAAAGTCATTCTGCAGGAACGGCGTGAACTCGCCCTGGTCGCCGAAATCGGTGAGGGTGGTAAAGAAGGTCGCAGACTTCACCGACTTGTCGCCGCGCTGCTTCAAGAGCGACAGCGTCAGGCTCAGCGTGGTGCCCGCTATGCAATACCCAACTGCGTTGACCTGCTTGACCTTGCAGATCTCCTTGGCCTTTTCGATCGCGGTCAGGAAGCCCTCCTGGATGTAGTCCTCCATCCCCACATCGGCATGGCTGGCATCCGCATTGACCCAGGACACCACAAACAGGGTGTAGCCCTGCTCGGTCACCCATTTGATCAGGCTGTTCTGGGCCTTGAGGTCGAGAATGTAGAATTTGTTGATCCACGGCGGGAACAGCACGATCGGGGTTTCATGCACGGTTTCAGTCACCGGCTTGTACTGGATCAGTTCCATCATCCGGTTGCGGTAGACCACATCCCCCGGCGTGGTGGCGATATTGCCGCCCAGCTCAAAGGCGCTCTCGTCCGCCAGCCGCACCACCAGCTCGCCGTTGTTGGCCTCCAGGTCGGTGACCAGGTTCTCCAGACCGTCGATCAGCGACTGGCCTTCGGTTTCCACTGCCTTCTCCAGCGCGTCCGGGTTGGTCGGCAGGAAATTGGTCGGCGCCATCATCTCGATGATCTGATCGGCAAAATAGGTCAGCCGCTGCTTGTCCTTGCGGTCCAGGTCCACCGCCTCCTGCACCGCCTTGCGGATCGCATCGGCGTTGGTCATGTACTGCTGCTTCACAAAATTGAAGTAGGGATTGCTGTCCCACAGCGGATTCGTAAAACGGCGGTCCTTGGGGCCGCCGTCATCCGTGCTGTCCGATTTTCCTGCCAGGGCCTTCTGCGCTTCAGCGAAATTCAGCACAGACTTGCTCCAGTACTCGACCTGATGCTCCAGAAACTTGGCGGGATTTTGCACCGCTTCCGCCCAATAGGCGGTTGCTGCGCGCGCATAAAGCTCTTGATTCGGACCGTCCAAAGCCGGGTTATGCGGCACCTTCCGGGACATGACATCGGCCAGACGCTTACTTAATTCCTCAACGCGAGTCATGTTTTCCTTAAGCTTTTCAACGCTCTCGGAATTGGCTGCTGCGGATAATTCGTCACTAGTTGTCATAAAAAGGAATCCCTCATAGGCTTTCTGCTATGCAGAATACTATTCTGCAGAAATTAGGGCAAAGCGGCGATTGGTCCGATGTTCCGGAATTTCCGGTGACGTTACGCCGGGACGGATCGCGAAGGAGGCAGGCATGCGATACATGATGACCTACGACCTGATGGAGACCGTCCGGAACACCAACCAATGGTTGGGCGCCACGGCCCTCTCCATGGCATCTTACCCCGTCTTTTCCGCCTTGCCAAACCCTGCGCTCAGCTGGATGGCGGCCTGGGGCGAAGTGACGGAACGTACTTACCAGCGCATGGTGGTGAAACCGGCCTGGGGTGTCCGCACCTTCACGTGCGAGGACGGCAAGGACCACCTGGTGGACATCACCACAGTGGTAGAGCGCCCGTTCGGCGATCTCATCCACTTCAAGGTCAACGGACGCGAGGAACAGCCGCGCAAAGTGCTGCTTGTTGCCCCGATGTCCGGCCATTACGCCACCCTTCTCCGCTCTACCGTCAAGAGCTTGCTGGTGAACTGTGAAGTCTATGTGACGGACTGGCACAACGCCCGCGATATTCCTGTTTCCGCAGGAAAATTCGACGTCGAGGACTACACGCTCTACCTCGTCGATTTCATGCGCGAGCTGGGCCCCGACACCCATGTGGTCGCGGTTTGCCAGCCGGTGCCGCTGACGCTGGCCGCCACCGCCTATCTTGCAGAGCAGGACCCCAAGGCGCAGCCCTCCTCGCTGACGCTGATCGGCGGCCCGGTGGATCCTGACGCAACCCCGACCGAGGTCACCGACTTCGGCCGCCGTGTCACCATGGGCCAGCTGGAGGAAACCATGATCCAGCGCGTCGGCTACAAGTACAAGGGCGTCGGCCGCAAGGTCTATCCGGGCCTCCTGCAGCTGGCTTCCTTCATGTCGATGAACGGTGAACGGCACTCCAAGGCCTTCATGGACCAGATCCAGCGGGTCTCCCGCGGGGAAGCCTCGGATCACGATGCCCACAACCGCTTCTATGACGAGTACCTGGCGGTGATGGACATGACGGCAGAATTCTACCTGTCCACCGTCGAACGTATCTTCAAGAAGCGCGAGATCGCCCGCAACGAATTTGTGGTGAACGGCCACAAGGTCGACTTCTCCAAGATCACCGATGTTGCGGTCAAGACTGTCGAAGGGGCCAAGGACGACATCTCCGCCCCGGGCCAATGCATCGCTGCGCTGGATCTCTGCACGGGCCTGCCGGAAGAGAAGAAGGCCAGCCATGTGGAGCCGGGTGCCGGCCATTACGGCATCTTCGCGGGCCGCAGTTGGCGCAACAACATCCGCCCGCTGGTGATCGACTTCATGAACGCCAACAGCCGCCGCAAACCGGCGGCCCGCAAACCGGCAAACAAGAACACGGCGGCCTGACCGCATGGCGGACGGGCTGGCGTTTTCCTGCAATTGCGGGGCATTGCGCGGCGAAGTTTCGGCAGCCGGCATCAAGACCGGCACCCGTGTGGTGTGCTATTGCGCCGACTGCCGCGCCAATGAGCTGTACCATGGCCAGCCCGACCCGGCACCGGATCCGGTCGACCTGTTCCAGCTGTCGCCCGATACTATCACCATCACTCAGGGGGCGGAGCATCTGAAGGCGCTCCGCCTCGGCCCCCGCGGCCCCCTGCGCTGGTATGCATCCTGCTGCGGCACCCCGTTTGCCAATACGCTGGCCAAGCCCGGCCTGCCCTTTGCCGGCATGCGCTCCGATCTGTTCCAGGACAAGTCTGCCTTGGGCAAGATCCGCGCCAAGGCCTTCATCGCCGCCCCCGGCAAGCAAGCCCGCACCAAGGGCGGCGGCGCCATGGCCTGGGGCATCCTCAGCCGGATGATCACCGCGCGCCTGTCCGGCCGCTGGAGGGAAACACCGTTCTTTGATGCCGGAACCGGCAAGCCGGTGGCAGAACCTCAGCTGATCAGCAAAACAGAGCGCGCCCGGCTTTATCCCTGAGCGCAAAGATCCGGCGCAGCCACAGGTTCCGCCAGCCAGTGCAGCAGCGCCCGGTTCACCGCGTCCGGCTGCTCCAGCACCGGGAAATGGCCCGCATCAGGCAGGATTTCCAGCCGCGCCCCCGGCATAAGCTGCGCCAGCAGGTCCAGCTTGGCCGGCGGCACCAGCGTGTCATGTTCGCCGCCCAGAACCAGCGTGGGAACATGCACCCGCCGCATCGTGGCCTGCTGATCCGGCCGCCGCTGCAGGGCGCGCGCCTGCGCCACGTACATCTCCGGCCCCAGTTCCACCCCCATCCGGCAAAACAGGTTGTGCACTTCCAGCCGCAGGGGCCCGGGTGCAAGGGCTTCCATCGGCAGCGTCTCCCGCAGCACGTCCTCCAGCCGCCCGGCACGCGCCGCGACGATCTGCGGCTCCCGGCTGGCGGCCTGATCCGGCGTCTCGGCCAGCGGGCTGGCCCCGATAATGCACAGGCGGCTGATCCGTTCCGGCGCCCGGCGCACCAGCTCCATTGCCACAATGCCGCCCATTGAAAAACCCGCCAAGGCAAAGCGCGGCGGCAGATGGCTCAGCATCCGCGCAGCAATCTTCTCCACCGTGTCGCCGCCGGCCAGCGGCAGCACCATCACCGGCATGCTGCCGGAGAACGTCCTGACCTGAGCGTAGAAAATACGGCCGTCGCACATCATCCCCGGCAGCAGAACCAGGGGTTCGCGGCACGGTTGCTGGTCATAAGGCATGTCCTGCCCTCGCGGTTTGCCTCCCACCCGTGCCTCAACTGTGCGGGCGGCAAATCCGCGGATCAAGAAAAACCGGCCTGCAACGCCAATTTACAGGAAAGCTGCCGCCGCCGCGCCACGCTCAGTAGCCGTTCCAGCGGAACGCGCCATCCTCTGCCAGCGGCGAGAACGGGTTGAAGGCGATCTCCCACACATGCCCGTCCGGGCTGCGGAAATAGCCGTGGTGGCCGCCCCAGAACACATCCTGCGCAGGCTTCAGGATCACCGCCCCGGCGGCCTCCGCTGCCGCCAGCAACTGCGCCACCTCTTCCTTTCCTCGGGTGTTGTGGCTCAGCGTCATCGCACCGGTGCCCAGCTCCTGCTCCTCCAGCCCGATCTCAGCAGCCAGCGCCGCCAGCGGATACAGCCCCAGCGTCTGCGAAATCAGGTCAAAAGCAATAACCCCGTCCGGGCTCTCCGCCCGCTTCCATCCCAACGCCTCATAGAAGGCCGCGGCCCGGTCCATATCCGGCACCCCAAGCGTGATCAGGCTTACTCTCTGTTCCATTGCCGAAATTCCTCATTCAAATATCCATATGCTTCCAGCCGGCCGCATGGCCCCGGCTATTCCCGAGCACATCCGGCGGCCGCATATTTCTACCGGCCGGGCCGGTGCGGAACAATACGTGAACAAGAATAAAAGCCAACGCCCGGCAGCCTGCGGGCATATCATCACTGCCCCGCCGCCCTCAGGCGCCGCCCAGCACTTCCAGCACCGCGTCTTCGATCATCTTCAGGCAGGCCTCGTCCGAGAACCGGTGGTCGGCATCCTTCACCAGAGTGAGCCGCATGTCCGGGCAAGTCGCATGATCCATCAGCCGCAGCGCAGTTTCCGTAGAGACCGCGGTATCCGCAGTCCCCTGCAGGCAGCGCGTCTTGAACGGCAGGAACAGCGGCGAACGCAGCACCAGATGCTTGCGCCCGTCCTCGATCATCCGCTTGGAGATATGATAGGGCTCCATGTAGTCGCTCGGCAGTTCCACATAGCCCTGCGAGTCCAACTGCGCCTTCTGCGCATCCGAGAAATTGGCCCAATAGCCGTCCTCGGTGAAATCCGGCGCCGCTGCGATGGTCACCATGCCCTTGATCCGCTCCGGCATCTCCCGCGCCAGCAGCAGCGCCTGCCAGCCGCCCATGGAGGAGCCAACCGGCACGATCTCGCCGCCGGTCAGATGCGCCACCGCCTCCAGCGTGTCCTCATGCCAGTCGCCGATGCAGCCCTCCTCGAAGGTGCCGGAGCTTTCGCCGTGGCCGGAATAGTCGAACCGCAGGAACGCCAGCCCGCGCGCCTTGGCCCAGGCCTCCAGATGCACGGCCTTGGTGCCCTCCATGTCGGACTTCAGCCCGCCCAGGAACACCACGCACGGCCCCTGCCCCTCGCTCTTGTGATAGGCAATCCGGCGGCCCTGGGCAGTGTCGAGGTAAGATGCGGCTGGCATGTTGTTGGTCTCCTGTCTTTTTACCAAGATGTGGCATGGCTTCGCCCGCCCCGCAAGCGGCAGCACTCCCGGCTTGCAACTCCCCCGCCGGCTTCCTTATGGTCCGCGAAAATTTTTTGAAGGACCGCGGGGCATGTTCAAACTCATCAAGGGCATTATTACCGGCGCTGCCATTTTCGCGGTGGCACTGGCGACGCTCTGGGCCGTGCTGGCGCTTTGGTACCGCCTGCCGTTCGAGACGCTGGGGCGCGGCGCGCTGGCCGGCGGCTTTGCCCTCCTTGGACTGGCAGTCACCGCCGGCCTGTTCCGCCGCCGGGTCCTGCGCGCGCTCACCACCTTCACCCTGGCGCTCGCCGCAGTGACCTTGTGGTGGTCCACCCTTACCCCGCCGGCGGACGGCAACTGGTCGCCGGATGTGGCCCGCCAGGTCACCGGCAAGATCGAGGGCGACATCCTCACCCTGACGGATGTGCGCAATTTCGCCTGGGAAACGCCGGAAGACTTTACTGAGAACTGGGAGACCCGCAGCTACGACCTGAGCAAGCTCGAAACCACCGACCTGTTCATGTCCTACTGGGCCGGGCCGCAGATGGCGCATATGATCGTCAGCTTCGGCTTTGAAGGCGGCGAGCACATCGCCTGGTCTGTCGAGGTGCGGCGCCAGGCCGGCGGCGGCTTTTCCCCCATTGCCGACCTGTTCAAGTCCAACACCCTGGTGCTGATCGCCGCCGACGAGCGCGATCTGGTGGGCACCCGCACCAATGCCCGCGGCGAGGACGTGCAGCTGTTCCGCATTGGCGTCAGCCCGGACACCGGCCGGGCGCTGCTGCTGAAATATGTCGACACCGCCAACAGCCTTGCCGCCCGGCCCGAGTGGTACAACTCGCTGACCACCAACTGCACCACCGTGGTGATGACCCTGGTCCGCGCGATCGCGGATCAGGTGCCGCTCGACTGGCGGGTTTTGGCCAACGGCTACCTGCCGGAATACGCCTGGGAACAGGGCGTGCTGGACCAGAACCGCAGCGTCGAGGATCTGCGCGCGCTTGGCAGCATCACCCCGATCGCACAAGCGCATGGCGTCAGCCCCGACTACTCCGCAATGATCCGCGAAGGCGTGCCGTCACCAGCCCAGTAGTCCGGGATCCTTTTCATCTGGCCGGAAATATCCCGGGGAGCGCGAGGGGCCGGCCCCTCGCCCTGTTGCAGAAGGGTCAGGACAGGCCCGCCACCGGACCGCCGCCGGCCTTCTGCATCTGCAAGCGGCCCAGAAGGTTCTTGATCTTGCCCAGGACCTCCCCGGTCTGTACCGCCTTCTCCACGCTCGCTCCGCCTTCGATATGCGCGCAATGCTCATATGACAGACGGCGCTGCGACAGGATCTCCTGGGACTGGCACAGCGCTGTTTCAATCAGATCCACATCTTCAACCGTCAGGTCAAAGTTCGGGTTCGGGCGGGTCATCGGAACACTCCTGGTATGTCCTTGGGTTACTGATTTCGGCCACCCTGCCCCGGCCCGCCGCGCATGGCAAGATATTTTTTTGTTATTTTTCAAATACTTACCGGTATACACATATGTGCAATCGCATGCACAGGCACACAACTGGATTTTCCGGCGCAATTACAACCACATGCAAAGCCGCCTTGACTTGTCCCCGCATTGGCCGCAAAACGCGCGGACCAAACACATACCCGCAACCGGGCGTTCTGTGGGCGCCAAACCGACGAGGAGCAGCCAGCCAATGGCCCAAATCTCTCTCACCTTCCCCGATGGCAATGCACGATCCTACGACGCAGGCGTGACCCCTGCGCAGGTGGCATCCAGCATTTCCACTTCGCTGGCCAAAAAGGCCATCTCCGCCACCGTCAATGATCAGCACTGGGACCTGCAGTGGCCGATCGAAGGCGACGCCACCATCGCCATCCACACCATGAAGGATGAGGTCCAGGCCAACGAGCTGATCCGCCACGACCTGGCCCACGTCATGGCGCGCGCGGTGCAGGAAATCTGGCCCGACACCAAGGTCACCATCGGCCCGGTGATCGAAAACGGCTGGTACTACGACTTCGACCGCGCGGAGCCCTTCACCCCCGAAGACCTCGGTGCCATCGAGAAAAAGATGAAGGAAATCATCAACAAGCGTGATGAGGTCCGGACCGAGGTGTGGGAACGCAACCGCGCGATCCAGCATTACACCGACAACAACGAGCCTTATAAGGTCGAGCTGATCGAGAGCATCCCGGGCGATGAGCCGCTCAGGATGTACTGGCACGGCGACTGGCAGGACCTCTGCCGCGGTCCGCACCTGCAGCACACCGGCCAGCTGCCGGGCGATGCATTCAAGCTGATGAGCATCGCAGGCGCCTACTGGCGCGGCGACAGCTCCCGCGCGATGCTGCAGCGGATCTACGGCGTTGCCTTCACCGGCAAGGAGAAGCTGAAGGCGCATCTCACCATGCTGGAAGAGGCCGCCAAGCGCGACCACCGCAAGCTGGGCCGCGAGATGGACCTGTTCCACATGCAGGAAGAGGCGCCGGGCCAGATCTTCTGGCACCCGAACGGCTGGACCGTCTACACCCAGCTGCAGGACTACATGCGCCGCCAGCAGCGTCGCGGCGGCTATGTCGAGGTGAACACCCCGCAAGTGGTGGACCGCAAGCTGTGGGAACGCTCGGGCCACTGGGACAAATACCAGGAGAACATGTTCATCGTCGAAGTCGACGAGGAGCACGCCCGCGAAAAGGCGGTGAACGCACTGAAGCCGATGAACTGCCCCTGCCACGTGGAGATCTTCAAGCAGGGCCTGAAGTCCTACCGCGACCTGCCGCTGCGCATGGCCGAATTCGGCTCCTGCAACCGCTACGAGCCCTCGGGCGCGCTGCACGGCATCATGCGGGTGCGCGGCTTCACCCAGGACGACGCGCATATCTTCTGCTCGGAAGATCAGATCGAGTCCGAGACCGCCACCTTCATCGACTTCCTGTCGACCATCTACAAGGACTTGGGTTTCGAGAAGTTCTCCGTCAAATTCTCCGACCGCCCGGACACCCGCGCCGGCTCGGATGAAGTCTGGGACAAGGCCGAGGCCGCGCTGCTGTCCGCCACCCGCGCTGCTGGCATCGAGCCGGAACTGAACCCGGGCGAAGGCGCCTTCTACGGACCCAAGCTGGAGTTCGTGCTGACCGATGCCATCGGCCGCGACTGGCAGTGCGGCACCCATCAAGTGGACTTCGTTCTGCCGGAACGCCTGGACGCCACCTACATCGGCGCTGACGGCGCCAAGCACCGCCCGGTCATGCTGCACCGCGCCACCCTCGGCAGCTTCGAGCGTTTCATCGGCATCCTGATCGAAGAACACGCAGGCAAGCTGCCGTTCTGGCTGGCGCCGCGCCAGGTGGTGGTCGCCTCGATCACCTCGGAGGCCGACGACTATGTGCAGGAGGTCGTCGCCGAGCTGAAAAAGGCCGGCGTGCGCGCCGAGGCCGACATCCGCAACGAGAAGATCAACTACAAGGTCCGCGAGCATTCGGTGGGCAAGGTGCCGGTCATTCTTGCTGTCGGCCACCGCGAGGTGGAGGAGCGCACCGTTTCCGTCCGCCGCCTAGGCGAGAAGCAGACCAAGGTGGAAAGCCTCGAAAATGTTACAAAGGCGCTGGCGGCGGAAGCCACCCCGCCGGACCTTCTGTAACATTTCCCCTGCAATACAGCATCAGCGGCCCCCAAACGGGGGCCGTTTTGTTTCAACGGTTGATAAAACCACGGCATTTCAGCCATTTGCGCGGTGTTCCGCTCTCACACAGCCTGACGCAGACGTGAGACACGGCCTCGTGACTTAATTTCCGGAAAACCTCAGGTTAGTGTTTTCCTGTCAACACGACACCGCATGTTAAACCGAAAGGAATTCACGAGATGTCGACCACCGCAAAATCCCTGGCCGTTGCCAGCGCTGTTGCCGCCGCTCTGACCGCAGCATCGACCATCCCTGCCGCTGCCGCCACCAAGGAAAAATGCTACGGCGTGTCGCTGGCCGGCCAGAACGATTGCGCCGCCGGCCCCGGCACCACCTGCGCAGGCACCTCGACCGTCGATTATCAGGGCAACGCCTGGACCCTGGTGGATGCAGGCACCTGCGAAGGCATGGACCTGCCCGCAATGGCCGACGGCACTGAGCGCAAGGGCTCGCTGGAGCCGCTGGAACGCGACCTGCCGGCATAAGCACGGCTTAATTCCGGGGCGGGAGCGTCAATTCCCGCCCTTTTTGCACCCGGACTTCAGGACCAGCCATGCTTGACACTGCTGCACATGACAGACTGCCCGCCGCCCCCGGCGTCGGTTACAAGCCGCAGCATTTCGCCCAGATCACTGCGGACCCGGGTTCTGTCAAATGGCTGGAAATCCACGCTGAGAACTACATGGGCGACGGCGGCCGACCGATCGCGCAACTGCGCCACCTGTCCGAACGCTTTGCCATGTCGGTGCATGGCGTCGGCCTCTCGATCGGCGGCGAAGGGCCGCTGGACGCAGACCACCTGGCCCGGCTCAAGCATCTGGTGGGCTGGCTGAACCCGGCAAGCTTCTCCGAACATCTGGCCTGGTCCACCCACGACAGCCACTTCTATAACGACCTGCTGCCGCTGCCCTACACGGATGCCAGCCTGCAGCGGATCTGCAGCCACATCAACCAATTGCAGGACACCATCGGGCGCCGGATGCTGCTGGAAAACCCCTCCAGCTACCTCGCCTTTGTCGAGAGCACCTGGTCCGAGCCCGAGTTCCTTGCCGAAATCTCCCGCCGCACCGGCTGCGGGCTGCTTCTGGACGTGAACAACGTCTTTGTCTCTGCCACCAACCTCGATTTCTCGCCGCAGGGCTACATCGACGCCTTCGCGCTGGACAAGGTCGGTGAAATCCACCTCGGCGGCCATGACGAGGACGAGGACGACCACGGCCGCCCGCTGCTGATCGACAGCCACGGGCGCGAGGTGGTGGACCCGGTCTGGGCGCTGCTGGATTATACGCTTGCCAAATCCGGCCCCAAACCGGTGCTGATCGAATGGGACAACGACGTGCCGGACTGGCCTGTGCTGGAAGCCGAGGCCGCCCGCGCCGCAACCGCGCTGGAGCGCGTCCCGGCATGAGCGTGACCCAGGCAGAATTCACCCGCGCCATGATGGATGCGGGCCAGCAGGTGCCGGAGGGTCTGGTGGATCACCTGGCCCAGCCTGCCGGGCGCCGCTTCAGCGTCTACCGCAACAATGTCGCCGTGTCCCTGACCGAGGCGATGCACAGCGCCTTTCCGGTGATCGCCAAGCTTTTGGGCAAGCAGAACATGGACGGGCTTGCGGGCATCTACCTGCGCCGGCACCCGCCGTCGTCGCCCCTGATGATGTTCTACGGCGCGCACTTCCCGGCCTTCCTGGAGGGCATGGAGCAGCTCAGGCATCTGGGCTACCTCGGCGATGTCGCCCGGCTGGAGCTGGCGCTGCGCCGCGCCTACCACGCTGCAGATGCGGAACCCATCGCGCCCGAGACGCTCGGCGCGCTGACGCCGGACCAGCTGATGAACACCCGACTGGCGCTGGCGCCCGCGGTGCAGGTGCTGCGCTCGTCCTGGCCCATTCACGCCATCTGGCGCTACAACACCGAAGACGGCGCGCCCAAGCCAGAAGCGCAGGCCCAGGACGTGCTGATCACCCGCCCCGATTTCGACCCCATTCCCCAGGTCCTGCCCCCCGCGGGCGCAATCTGGATCCGCGCTCTGAGGGGGGGCGCCTCCATTGGCGAGGCCTTGGAACAGGCCGCCGCCGAAAACTCAGCCTTTGACCTGGGTGCCACGCTGGCCCTGATCCTGCAGGGCGGCGCAATAACCGGATTGGAAAGCAAAGGGTAAACCCATGCACACACTTGTCTCCATTCACGACGCCGTTTTCCGCCAGGTGGAAAGGGCCGGCAACTGGCTGCTGCCGCTGGCGGCACGCTTTATCTTCGCCTCGACGCTGCTGCTCTATTTCTGGAACTCCGGCCTGACCAAGCTGGGCGACGGCATCCTCGGCCTTTTCAGCCCCTCGATCGGCGCCTACAGCCAGATCTTCCCGAAACAGCTGGAGGCCGCAGGCTATGACGTGTCCCAGTTCGGCCTGTTCCAGAAACTGGTGGTGCTGGCCGGGACCTACGCCGAATTCATCCTGCCGCTGATGATCGTGGTCGGGCTTCTGACCCGCCTCGCCTCGCTCGGCATGATCGGCTTTGTCGTCGTGCAGTCGCTGACCGACATCTACGGCCACGGTGCCACCGATGACAAAACCCTCGGCGCGCTGTTCGACCGCTTCCCCGACGCGGTGATCCTGGATCAGCGGCTGTTCTGGATCTTCCTGCTGGCGGTTCTGGTGATCAAGGGCGCGGGCGCCCTGTCGGTGGACGCTCTGCTGCGCAACCGGATGGAGCCCGCCCTGGCCTGACGCTGCCGGCTCCCGCAAAAAGGAAAGGCGCCCTGCCCCGGCAGCGGCGCCTTTTTCATGCGGGTCGGTTCGGATCAGAAATGCGCCTTCGGCTCATCCGGCTGACCCGCGGCCAGCGCCATCAGTCCGCCCACCGCGGCAAAGCTCAAGGGGAAAATGGTAAAGACGTTGAGGCCAAAGCCCGCGTACATGCCAGCCGCCGAGCCCAGCAGCAGGATGCCGCCCCACAAGGCCCTGGCCCGCGCCATGGCGCCGCCGGCTATTGCCAGAAGCGGCGACAAAACCGCCAGAAGCCGCAACTGGTCGACATTGTCGACCTGCTCGGCCAGCCCTTCGACCTCGCCGAAATACTCCACCGCGGCGGTATAGCCATAGCCGAAGAAGCCCACCACCATGCCGAAAATGCCGGCGATGATCCCCAGAACAAGGGCTGCGTTGCGCATTAACTTTCTCCCAAAATCCAGGGTACTGACATAAGCCGCGGCTTAAGCCCCGCCAAGGGCCTCCTTCGTGTTCTGATCCCAACCCAGGAATAATTCCCCGTCACGCTCGATCAGCGGCCGCTTCATCAGCGCCGGATGCGCCCGCAGCAGTTCAAGCGGCTCGCCCCCGCGCTCCTCCTCGCTCAGACCCCGCCAGGTGGTAGAGCGGGTATTGACCAGCTTGGCACCGAATTTTGCATGGGCCGCCTCCAGCAGCCCCTCTGGCATGCCATCCGTGCGGATATCGACCAGAACGGAATCCGGCATCTGTTTCAATGCCTTACGGCAGGTGTCGCAATTTTTTAGCCCGTAGATTTTCATCTGCCTTCTTACTCCCCGCGAAGAATTCGCACAATTTATGGTGGAATTCCCCGGTTTCTCTTGATTTTCAGTCAGCCCGTGCAAAACTCAAGGTTGTCCGGCCCTGCCTTGCGCATAACCGCCAGGGAACGGCCGGATGCCCCGGGACGCCCCGGGGCGACGTGCAAAGTAGAAGGAGACACGGGAAATGCCAAGCGGCACCGTGAAGTGGTTCAACACCACCAAAGGGTACGGGTTTATTGAACCCGATGAAGGCGGCAAGGATGTGTTTGTGCACATTTCAGCGGTTGAGCGGTCGGGCATGACCGGTCTCGCCGACAATATGAAAATCGGCTACGAGCTGACCGAAGGCCGCGACGGCCGGAAAATGGCAGCTGATCTCAAGGCGATCTGATTTTACACTTCTGCACTGCGCCCGGGCTTTAGCTGGGCGCAGGCAAACGCTCAGGGCCTTCAGCCCCGGCGCAGATACTCCACCATCACGCAGGCCGGCTCGCTGCTGCGCAGCTCGGTTTCCCCTGCCTTGATCCATTCGTCCGCCTGGAATTCAGGGAAATAGGCGTCTGCATCCTCGATGGTCAGGTCCACCTCTGTCACCAGCAGCCGGTCCGCCATGCCCAGCATGCCGCGGTAGATCCCCTCGCCGCCGATGCCGTAGACGCGGCGGTATCCCTGCGCATAGGCCGCCTCCACCGCCGCTTCGATTGACGGCAGCACGGTCTCCGCGGCCTGCGGGTTGGACGATACCACCAGGTTCAGCCGGTTCTTCAACGGCTTCACCGGCAAGCTGTCCCAGGTCTTGCGGCCCATGATGATGGCGCCGCCCAGGGTCTCGCGCTGGAAAGCCTTCAGATCTTCCGGCGCAAACCAGGGGATTTCATTGTCCTTGCCAATGGCGCCGTTGCGCGCCCGCGCAGCGATCAGGGTAATCATGCCTGCTGTCCTTGTGTCTTAAACCGCAACCGGCGCCTTGATCACCGGGTCGGGGTCATAGTTGAGGATCTCGAAATCCTCGAACTTGAAGTCGAAAATCGAATTCACCTGCCGTTTGATCCGCAACTGCGGCAGCGGTTTGGGCGTGCGCGACAGCTGCAGTTGAACCTGCTCCACATGGTTCGAATAGATGTGCGCATCCCCCATCGTGTGCACGAAATCGCCCGCCTCGTAGCCGGTCACATGCGCCAGCATCGCCAGGAGCAGCGAGTAGGATGCGATATTGAACGGCACGCCCAGGAACATGTCGGCCGAGCGCTGGTAGAGCTGCAGGTGCATCTTGCCGCCTGCCACCCGCACCTGCCACAGGGTATGGCACGGCGGCAGCGCCATGTCCGGCACATCGCCCGGGTTCCAGGCGGAAACGATCAGGCGGCGGCTGTCGGGGCTCTTGCGGATCATCTCCACCAGACCGGCGATCTGATCGACGCTGCCCGCCCGGTACAGCGGCTCATCCCCAACGGTGCCCTCTGCCAGCTCCAGCTTGGGGAACCGGCGCCACTGGTGGCCGTAGACGGGACCCAGGTCACCGTTCTCATCGGCCCATTCGTCCCAGATCGAAACGCCGTTTTCCTTCAGGTAGCGGATGTTGGTGTCGCCGGACAGAAACCAAAGGAGCTCATGAATGATTGAGCGCAGATGCAGCTTCTTGGTGGTCACCAGCGGAAAGCCGTCCTTCAGCGGATACCGCGCCTGCATGCCGAAACACGACAGCGTGCCGGTGCCGGTGCGGTCGCCCGACTGCTCCCCGTGGTCCAGAATATACTGTAGCTGATCGTGATACTGCTGCACCGCCGCCCCCTGCCGCTGACTTGATTGCCCTGCCCGGGATACCGTCTGGCACACCGCGCGCCAAGGGCGAAAATTCCGCGCCTTCCACCATGCGATCATACCATATCTGCCCATCCAGTGAATACAGGAAACTACATGCTGGTAGCGCATCCGCCACGGTTGCGCCGAAAACCGCACTGTTCAATTGACAACTGCGCTGCCGCGGCCGAAGGTGGCGCAAAACGAAAAAACATATTGAGGTAATGGCAGATGAGGCGCTTTTGGCTAGGGCTCGCGGTGGCGTCCGCGCTGTCCGCATGCGGCGGGGGCAACCCGTTCAATACTGATAACGATGACGACACGGACACCGGTTCGGATACCAGCACGGATACCGACACCGGCAGCACTGTGCCTGCCTCGGTTGCAGGTGATGTCATCAGCGTGAATTACGTCTCCAGCGACGACACGATTTTCATCACCGGCATTGCCAATGATGACGTGCCTTATACCCGCAACGCGGCGCTCGACCGCACCGGCAGCGACGGGTCCGTCTATCAGGCCTATACCTATCAGGAGCACTCCCAGGCCCCCCACTCCACCGCGTATTTCCGCGAGATGGAAGGTGGCTACGCGATGGTTGTCGCAACCGGCAACGGCCCCTCGGGTTATTACATGAGCGGCACCCACTTCGGGTCCGACGGCAGTTTCACCGCTCCGACCGATGGCGATGGCGACCCGCTGGGCGCCGTCTCCTATGCCGGCACCTATATCGGCCTGCTGAATGTGGCCGGAAGCGGCGAAGACCTGCTGCCCACCGATGCGGGAACCGACCCCAGCTTGATTCCCTCTCAGGTTGCCGAAGTGACCGGCGACGTGTTCATCCTCGCCGATTTCGGAACCGATGGGGCGATCGACGGCCGGATCTACAACAGAACAGTTGTCGACGACCCGGGAACCTCGGTGGCTGATCTCGAGCTGGTTCCGACCAGCATCGGCAGCGACGGCACGTTCGAAGGCACGGTCGAAGTGGGCACTGAAAGTGTGGGCAGCTACGCAGGCGTCTTCACGGGTGACGGCGCCACTGCTGTTGCCGGAACGGTCTACGCCACCGATCACATCAGCGACTACGGCAGCGATGTCATCGAATACGGCGCGTTCGTCATCGGCCAGTGCGCCACCACCAGCAGCCATTCCGACTGCCCCTCCGACGAATAAGACCCATGCGGCGCATTCTGGCTTCAGTGTTCCTGGCCTCGGGCCTGGCCCTGTCCCCGTGCCATGCACAGGAGGCCGGAATGCGCCTGTCCCTGCATCAGGGGCGGGCGATGGCCATGCACTCGCTGCAAACCGGCAAACCGCAACTGGCGCTTGCCCTCTCTGACGCGCTGCTGAAAGCCAACAGCAAGGATCATGTCGCCTGGTATCTGCGCGCGGCGGCCTATTCCAGGCTCAAGGACCCTGAGGCCGCGCGCAAGTCGGTCGGCCGCGCCTACCGGTTCGCCAAGGAGCCCGGCGAAAAGTACCAGACGGCGCAAATGGCATCGCGGCTGGCTTTTGCCGAAGGCCGCCCGGGCCTGTCCCAGTTCTGGCTGCGCCGCACCGCCATTCACGCACCGGACGCCCAGGCGCAGGCGCTGATCGCCGAAGACTACAAGACACTGCGCCGCATCAATCCCTGGGCGATCAAGCTGCGCACCGAAGTGAAGCCTAGCTCGAACGTGAACAACGGATCGGACTCGGCGATCGAGATCATTGACGGCGTGCCCACGGCAGGCAGTGTCCTGGGGCCCCGGTCGGTTGCGCTTTCGGGGCTGATCGGCATCGCAGATGCCACCGTTTCCCGCCGCCTGCGCCAAAGCAGCCGCAGCCGCACCGCCCTGTCAGGGCGCCTCTACCTGCAGCGCGTGGCCCTGTCGGAAAGCGCCAAGAAGAAGGCACGCGAAATCGTTGACTCGCGCCCCGGCTTCACGATGCCGCGGAATTCCGAGTTTGCCTCATCTTATGGGGAAATCACACTCAGCCATGCATTCGCGGTGGGACCGGAAGCCGGAAAGGGTTCGGCGCAGGCCGCCCTCTCCGCGGCGACCTCCTGGTACGGCGGCGAAAAGAACTACGATCTGCTGCGCCTGTCAGGCGGCCGCAGCTGGAAAGTCTCGCCTGCCGCCTCGATCAGGCTGAACGGCTCGGCTGAACAGCGGTTCAATCCCAGAAGCCTGTTCTACGATGCAAGCACCCTTGGCCTTGGCGCCTCGCTGAGCAGATCCCTGGAGAACGGCGGCAGGTTCGATGTGGCCCTGGGCCTGCGCGGAACTGATTCTGCCCATCCCAACACGACTTACAACACCGCCACGGTCCGTTTCGGCTATACATTCGGCGAAAAAATCGGCCCGGCCAAGCTGAGCGGCGGCCTGATCCTGGGCTACTCCGACTATCAGGATTTCTTCCGCACGGCGGACGGCTTTGCCTTGTCCGACGGCCGCCAGGATCATTCCCTCTACGCAGATGTGGGCATGTTCTTCGAAGACTACGACTACGCGGGTTTTGCCCCGATGCTGCGGTTGCGCGCGGGCAAGCGCAGGTCGAATTACGCCCGGTACGAAGGCTCCGAGTTTTCTGTTTCCCTGGGCATTGAATCAAAGTTCTGAACCCGTATCTGTTCAGAACGGACCCTGCGCAGCGGCCGCGCCAGGGTTGGCAAACAAGACAGGAGACCGCCATGCCCCTCAAATACCTGCACACCATGGTCCGGGTGAAGGACCTCGAGAAATCGATGGCCTTCTACCAGCTTCTCGGCCTTCAGGAGACCCGCCGCTGGGACAACGAGCAGGGCCGCTTCACCCTGGTGTTCATGGCCCCGCCCGGCCAGGAGGAGGCACCGGTCGAGCTTACCTACAACTGGGACGGCGATGATGGACTGCCCAGCGACAGCCGCCATTTCGGCCATCTCGCCTATGGCGTGGACGACATTTATGCGGTCTGCCAGCACCTGATGGACAACGGCGTCACCATCAACCGGCCGCCGCGCGACGGCCACATGGCCTTTGTGCGCTCGCCGGACAATATTTCCGTCGAACTGCTGCAGAACGGCAGCGCCCTGCCGCCGGCGGAACCCTGGGCCAGCATGGAAAACACCGGCCACTGGTAACACCGCAGCCTGTACACCCTGCCCTGCCGCGGTTTGCTCGGCGGCGGTTTGCGGTGCCGGGCTGCATCCACGCAGAAAACCGGCGCAGCCCCGTGCGGGGCTGTCCGTGCCGGAAGCTGATCTTTTGCTATCAGGAAGACCGGTAAAAGGGCGGCCGCTTCTGCAGCCATCTGCCGTGACCCCGGCCCGGAGCCCAGCGCTTTACCCTTTGAAACGGTCAGAGCATGGTTTCCCCTCATGCCCCGCCTGCGGCCGGCCGGTGTTTCCCCGGCCTGTCCGGCCATCGCCTTCTGGAACGGCTTGCCCCAGCCGGCGCGTCAGTAAATATAGCGGATCTGGTCCGACCAGTAGCGTTCCATCCGCTTCAGCGAGGCGGTGATGTCCTCGATCCCTTCTGAGGTGATCACGTTCTTGCCTTCCAGCCCTTCGGCATGGCGGGAGAACAGCGCAGCCACGATATCGCGGATTTCCCGGCCGCGCGGGGTCAGCCGCACCCGCACCGAACGGCGGTCGATCTCGCACCGCTGATGGTGCATATAGCCCATCTCAACCAGCTTCTTCAGATTGTAGCTGACATTGCTGCCCTGGTAATAGCCGCGGGTCTTCAGTTCTCCGGCCGTCACCTCATTGTCGCCGATGTTGAACAGCAACAGCGCCTGGACCGCATTGATCTCCAGCACGCCGACGCGTTCGAATTCATCCTTGATGACGTCCAGCAGCAGGCGGTGGAGGCGCTCAAGCAGCCCCAGCGCCTCCAGGTAGCCAGTCATAAAACCTTTGCGGTCCGTCTGGCCTATTGGCATTTCCATACTCATTCGCATCTCCGACTCGAATTTGCTCCTGAGACAAGATGCCAACAATTCCCGAAAAATCGGTTAAGCTGGAATTTTATTATTTTTTGTGGGTTTGTGCGATTTCCGCAACCAGGGCGCGGAACCGCTCTTGCGGTTCCGCCTGGCCGGTCACCCACTGGTACAGATCCTGGTCGTTCTCGTGCAGCAGCTGGTCATACAGGTCCAGCTGCGCATCGTTCATCTGCTCCAGGCTGGCAGCTGCATAGGCCGACAGCAGGATATCCATTTCCTTGATACCCCGGCGCATCGAGCGCATCTGCAGCCGCTTCAGGCGGGTGGCACGGTCTTCTTGCATGCGTCTGACTCAGACGGTTTCTGCGGCCGGGGCTTCGTTGACCTGCAGCAGCGCCCGCAGTTTCTTCTCCAGCCGCGCAGCGCGCTCGGCGTTCTGGCGCATTTCGCTGCGCAGCGAACGCAGCTCGTTCAGCACGCTGGTGAAATCGCCGGCTTCCAGCTCCAGCGGCGCCGGCTCAGACATGCCTTCGCCCTCGCCGGTCAGCAGCCAGGACATCGACACGTTCAGAAGGCCTGCCAGCATGGTCAGCTTGTTGGCGCGCGGCTCCGAAAGGTCCCGCTCCCAGGCGCTCAGGGTCGATTTCTTGACGCCGATCCGGCGCGCCAGCTGGCCCTGGGTCATCCCGGCGGCTTCGCGCGCGGCCGCAACGCGGTCGCCGAAGGTTGCCGCATCGGGGCCGTACCAGTCTGTGGTCTGCTCAGTCATCGTTGGTTCTCCTACTCAAAACGCCAATGCAGCTTGATCGCTGTTTGGCCGCACCCTATGACAGTTCCGCACAACATACAAACCGGGGCACAGCCAATGTCTTTCCTGTCCGAGACCTTATCGCGCGTCAAACCGTCACCGACCATAGCGATGACCGCAAAAGCCGCAGAGCTGAAGGCCGCGGGACGCGACGTCATAGGCCTCAGCGCAGGCGAGCCGGACTTCGACACCCCGCAGAACATCAAGGACGCCGCTGTCGCCGCCATTGCCGCGGGCAAGACCAAGTACACCGCCCCCGACGGCATCCCGGAGCTGAAACAGGCAGTCTGCGACAAGATGAAGCGCGACCACGGGCTGGACTACACCCCTGCGCAGGTTTCTGTCGGCACCGGCGGCAAGCAGACGCTCTACAACGCGCTGATGGCCACCCTGAATCCGGGCGACGAGGTGGTGATTCCCGCTCCCTACTGGGTCAGCTATCCGGACATGGTGCTGCTGGCCGGCGGCACGCCGGTGATTGCACAGACCTCGCTGCAGACCAATTTCAAGCTGACTGCCGATCAGCTGGAGGCGGCGATCACCCCCAAGACCAAATGGTTCATCTTCAACTCGCCGTCGAACCCAACCGGCGCGGGCTACAGCAAGGCGGAGCTGAAGGCGCTGACAGACGTGCTGATGCGCCATCCGCATGTCTGGGTGATGACCGACGACATGTACGAGCACCTCGCCTATGACGGGTTTGAATTCTGCACCCCGGCGCAGGTGGAGCCTGCGCTCTATGAGCGCACCCTGACCTGCAACGGTGTCTCCAAGGCCTACGCGATGACCGGCTGGCGCATCGGCTACGCCGCGGGCCCGGAGAAGCTGATTGCCGCCATGCGCAAGGTGCAGTCGCAGTCCACCTCCAACCCCTGTTCGGTCAGCCAATGGGCCGCGGTGGAGGCGCTCAATGGCACCCAGGCCTTCCTCGCGCCCAACAACGAGACCTTCAAGCGCCGCCGCGATCTGGTGGTCTCCATGCTGTCGGAGATCGAGGGCATCTCCTGCCCCGTGCCCGAAGGCGCCTTCTACGTCTACCCGTCCATCGCCGGGCTGATCGGCAAGACCACGCCCGCCGGCAAGCTGATCGAAACGGACGAGGATTTCGCCACTGCCCTCTTGGAGGAAGCAGACGTTGCCGTCGTCTTCGGCGCCGCCTTCGGCCTGTCGCCCAACTTCCGCGTCAGCTACGCAACCTCCGACGCAGCGCTGGAGGAGGCCTGCCGCCGCATCCAGTCCTTCTGCGCATCGCTGACCTAACAGGAGAGCCCCGTATGAGCGCCGATCTGCCGGAATACTACTTCCGCGTCCGTGAGAACGGCGCTTTTGTATTCCGCGTCGACACCGAGAACCGCAACCGGCGGATCGAGATGGACCAGATCGCCGTTGTGAACATCCGCAACGGCGAGATCAAACCGCACGGCCAGCGACAGCTGTCCGGTCAGGACATCACCGAGATCAAGTCCTGGATGGAGGCCCGCGCCGCCACCCTTGCCGCCCGCGACATCGACGACATCCACCGCGCCATCGACCACCTGAACCTCACCGCCCACTGGGTCAACAGCCGCGCAACCGACGCGCAGCTGGAGGACGTGACCGACGCGCTGCTGCTGGCGATGCACGACCTGCGCAGCGTTCTGGTGCGCAAAAAGGCCGACCGGCTGATGAAGGAGCGCGGCGGGGAATAACCGACAGCCCCGTTTCAGCCGCAGTAAAGCGACCGCACGGAATAGCCGCGGAACTGTCTGTCCGGCTGCCGCACGGGCGGGGCGTGCTGCACCGCCGGGCGGCGGCGCAGGTTCGGATTGCCGAGCACAAACTGGCTGCGCAGCCACAGCATGTCCGGCGTCCCTGCCTCGGGCCTGGCCAGGCCCAGCCGCCACCGCAGATGCAGGCTCCACCTTGCGTCCGCCGTGCCGCCCAGCTGCATCCGGCGGCTCGGCGGCACAGCAAACTCAGGACTGTCCAGCCCGGCGATCTGGCAAATGAACTGATCCCTGACAGCGGCCTCCCAGGCGCCTTCCGGCTGATCCCTCGTCAGGGTGATGATATGGCCGGACTTGAGCCCTGGCCCGCGCAGCGCAAACTCCAGCACCTGCGGCAGCTCGAAATGGCGCGTCGCCGCTCCGAACAGCCGGGTTTCTCCCTGCCAGCCCCGGCCGCTGGCAAAATGCAGGCGGTAGCGGCCCGGCGGCACCAGCACCCGGAAGAACACGCCGCCCCGGATATAGGCCGCCAGCGCCTCCTCCCCGCTGTCCTCACCGGTCAGCACCAGATAATGATCCGCGCCTTCCGGCGTTTTCACCTGCAGCGGAAAAACCGCAGGCAGCCCGGTGCGGTTCCACATAAGCCCCGGGCGCGGCGCTTCCGTGCCGCCCGCAGGCTCAGCCGCCAGCCGGACAGAAGCCAGGCACAGAAACAGCAGCACCGCCAACCCCCGGCTCACTGACCTGGCGACCCATTGACCCAATGCAGTATCCTCCATTTGCCGATAGCAGTCTGGAACCCGGAAACCTTATCACAACCCCGCGGCGGCCCGAACACCGGCATTGCACACGCAGGGCAGCGGCCTGCGTTTCCCAGGCACGATGTTGGGGGCCTGCCCCGGAAACGGCGGCATGCTAGGAAGGCGTGGCACGAATGCTACGGACCCGAACCAGCCAGTGCGGCCGGCCTTGGAAAGCGCTGGCATCCAGCGAAAACAGTCGTAAAAATACAATTTAAAGAAGATTAAGAAGGGCCGGGCACATTTCAACCGGCGCAGAAAATGCTTGAAGCACAAAGACTTTGGCCCTACCGGCCGCGGCTGTTCGCCACGGCGTTCAGATATCAGTACGTGATATCCCCCACCCATGAGGAGATCCACTCCTTCTCCCATCACACCTGCGGCCAATGGAACATTTATGCCGGCAGGGGCCTCCCTGCCAGTTCGCTGCAGGATGCACAGGGCCGGCCGGTCGGCGTGCTGCTCGGCATCGCGGTCGGGCCTGCGGGCCTGTTGACCGGGCCGCAGCAGCGCCTGCCATTGGACAGCTCTGCCGCGGAATTCTGGGACCGCCTGGAAGCCTTAATCGTAGAAACCGCCGGCCGCTTCGCATTCATTGTGGAGTGCGGCGGGCAAACGCGGCTTTACACCGACCCGGTCGGCATGATCGGGGCCGTCTATGACCCCGTGTCGCGGCGAATTGCGGCCTCCCCCCTCATGGCGCTGGACCGGCCGCTGATCCCGAACCCCAAGTTCAGCCTGGATGTCATACAGAACCACGGCGGCAAGATTTCCCTGTTCAACACCGCCGACAAGGACGTGCGCCGCCTCAACCCGAACCATTACCTGGACCTGCGCACGTTCCGCGAGCACCGTTTTTGGCCCCGCGGCGGCGACAGCTTCGCGGCGCCGCAGGATCCGCTTGAAGTCTATGACCGGATCTATGCCCAGGCCAGCGCCAGCATCGGCGCCATTGCCGCAGCCTATCCGACGGCCCTGCCGGTCACCGGCGGCCAGGACAGCAGGCTGCTTCTCACCTTTGCCAAGCCCTACACGGACCGCATCAGGCACTATTATTCCCACATCAACAACTATGCCACCCGCCGCGATGCCGCCATCGGCAGCCTGCTCTGCCAGCGCCTCGGCCTGCAGCACGAAGCCTTCGACAAACGCCATCATTCGCTGGCCGAAAACGAAATCCGGAAGCGGCATAACATTTACCACCTGACCACGGGCACCCCGGCACAGCCCCCGCAGGAGCACCTGAACGGCACCGCAGACGCGCTGCCCGAGGGCACGGTCATTTTACGCGGGCATCTGACCGACCTGCTGCGCGCCGTGTTTGTCACGCGGCCTCAGGCATTGTGGGATACGGCGTACTGGCAGATCAAGAAGCTGCTCATCGTTCCCAAGAGCATGTTCGGCCCCCAAACTGCAGCCCGGTTCCACGATGACTTCACTGCCTGGCAGCAGACACTGAACGCGCCCGCCCGCAGCAAGGCGGTCGATTTCATGTTCATGGAAATCTACTACAGCGCCACCGTTGGCGCGGTTTTCCCCGCTCTCTGGCAGCATTTTTACGTGTCCCCTTTCAACAGCCGCAAATTGATTGCCCTGTCTCTGAGCTTTGCGGAAAAGCACCGTGTGACCTCCGAACCCGTCTTCGACATCATAGAGCGGTTTGCGCCGCAGCTGTCGGATGTCCCGTTTGATTTCGAAACACCCCCGAGTCTGGATTCGCTTTACGGCAGCAACGGGGGCTTCAGCACGCTGACCTGCAACCGCCGCCAGGCTGCCATGGCCCGCCTGGCACAACCGCTGCCGGCCATCCCAGGCAGCGAGCTGGCGGCTGAAGACCTGCCAGCCGCAACCGCGGCGCTGGCCGCGAAATAGGGGCAGGAAAGATCGCTTTGCCCTGCACGTTGTTTCGCTGCCCGCGCGCACAACAGAAGCACTGCCAAGCAACAGGGCCAAACCGGCACCGGCGGCAAACTCGTCCCCGCCAATGACGTGACCGGAACCGCGGTCAATGACGAGGCCGGCGTGCTGGCCGAGGCGGGCTGACCGCAGCCCCGCGCCGCTGCGGAACGCAAAAGGCCCCGCAATGCTGCGGGGCCTTCCCGGACACGCTGCCGTCACGCCGCGGGGTTGGAAGGGAGTAGTGCCGCCCCGAAGGACAGGGGGCGCCGACATGACGGCAGAACGGCGCCTTGGCGCCGGATCAGCCCGCCTCGGCCAGCACGCCGGCCTCGATTGCCGCACTCACCTCAGCCGCGTCGGCCTCGCCGTCCGCATTGGCATCCACGGTGGCAAAGGTTTCCGCTGTGAGATCCGGAAACGCCAGTTGAAGCTCTTCCAGCGAGAAAGTCCCGTTGCCGTCTGCATCCAGTTCTGCCGCGACGTCCTTTGCAGCCAGCGGGGAAGCCATCAGGGCAGCAACAGCGGTCGCGGTCATGGCAAACTTTTTCATTTGAGACACTCCAGTTTCTTGGTTTCTATCCGGCCCGCAGGGTGTCCCGCGAACCGTGGCAAACAGCTAGGGTGTGGCCCGGCCCTGCACCATACCGGACCCGCACTTCGCCGGTGCCCCGGCGCAATGACGCCGGATTTTCCCTTTCATCTAAGCAAGTTGCCGCCACGCGAGGCAGACCGGCCTTTGTCCGCGCAAGCCCGCCCCCCTGCCGCGCAGCTTTCCGCCCGGCCGCCGGAAGATGCGCCCGCACCGGGAACCTTTCCGCGAACCGCGGTTCGCGAAGTTCGCTATGCAACCGCGGTTAAGGCCCCGCTCCGGCAGACGTGCTAGACTCATTCCTCTGCGGCACTGCGCCCGACAACCGCCGGAGCATCACAGCCATGAAACCGAAGATCGAGAAACTGAACGCACTGGGGGCCCGCTATGCGGAGGCCATGGTGATGTGCGGCCTGGCCGATGACCTGCAGAACCCGGATCTGCTGGACGCCCGCCCCTTCCGCTTTGCCGAAGGCGAGTATCTCTGCTCCCGCGGCGACCCGGCCACCTGCCTCTGGATCCTGGTGGAGGGCTCCGTTGCGATCAAGGAAGACGGCCACACGCTGTTTGTCCGCCGCCGCAACGAGGTGATCGGGGAACAGCATCTTGCCGGCAACGGCTACCAGCGGATCTATGACCTGGTGGCGAATGAGACCAGCGTCGAGGTGCTGGTTGTCGACAAGGAGAAGATCGAACAGCATCCCGAGGCCGGAAAGATCTGGCGCAACATCGCCAAGATCATCTCGATCAAGCTGCGCGGCGCCAGCCGCCGCACCGCCTCGCTCAGCCAGCAGCTGGCGGATGACACCCGCATCCTGCATGCCTACACCAATGAATACGCGCTCAGCCGCCGGATGCAGGGCGGTGCCGGGCATCAGACCGGCTACGCGGTGGACCGGGCGGTGATCTGGTTCTCGGATGTGGTCAACTTCAGCGGCTACACCACCCGGACACCGCCGGAGCGGATCGCCGACATCGTGCAGCGGTTCTTCAATGCCCAGACCCAGCCGATCCAGCAGCACGGCGGCCATATCGACAAGTTCATCGGCGACGGGCTGATGGCCTTCTGGGTGCTTGGCCCCGCCGCCGAAACGGCCCGCGGCACCTGCGCCGCCGCGGTGCGCGCCGCCGAAGAAGCCGTGGCCGCCGTGTCCGGCATCACCATCGGCGATCAGGCGCTCGGCCTGCGCGTCGGCCTGCACGCAGGCTATGTCCTCAGCGGCGATTTCGGTTCCGCCACCCGCCATCAGTTCACCCTGATCGGCCCCGAGGTGAACAAGGCCGCCCGGCTGGAACAGGCGCACCAGGATGATGTGACAGCGGGCAGCGGCAGGATCGGACCGATCCGCATCAGCCCGGAATTGCGCGATGCGCTTGGAGAGATCGACCAGAAGCGCTTTGCCAGCAAATTCGCGGTCCGCGCCAAGAACATCGGCACGCTGGAATTCTTCACCAGCTGACAGGCGGGTTCGCTGTTACTCGGCGATATCCTCGGACCACAGCTCCGGCTTTTCGCGGATGAACCGCTCCATCAGCGCGATGCAGTCCGGGTCTTCGGCGATCACCACCTCGACGCCCTTGGAGCGCAGGAACGCCTCGTTGCCGCCAAAGTTCTGCGTGTCGCCGATCACCACCCGCGGAATTCCGAACTGCACGATGGTGCCGCTGCACATCATGCAGGGCGACAGCGAGGTATAGAGCACCGTGTCCCGGTAGGTCTTCTGCCGCCCGGCCTTGCGCAGCGCATCCATTTCGCCATGGGCAATCGGATCGCCCTTCTGCACCCGCTGATTGCGCCCCTGCGCCACCACCTGGCCGCCGCGCGCCAGCACCGAGCCGATCGGGCAGCCGCCCTCGTCAAATCCTGCCTTGGCTTCCTCATAGGCAATGCGCAGCAGGCGCTTGTCGTCGTCGGTCATCATTCTGAAACTGCCTCTTTGTGAATGAATACATTGCACTGGAGGAACCCTGCCCGCAGGGTTCAGGGCGGTCAAGCCCGCGCCGCCGACCGCCCCCGGAGGCTGGAGCGGAACGCTCCCGCGTGGCAAACTCACTGAGGCCGGGCGCCGCCTGCGCCCAAGCCTTGGGAGGCCCTCCATGTATGTCGCCGGATTTGTGATCCCTGTCCCTGAAAAGAACTTCGAAGCCTACAAGGCCTGGGCCAAGGCCAGTGCCGCGCTGTTCCGTGAATACGGCTGCCTGGAAATCGTCGACGCCTGGGAGGACAACGTGCCCGGCGGGCAGCAGACCGACTTCCGCCGCGCGGTTGCCGCCAAACCCGGCGAGAAGATCGTGTTCAGCTGGCAGGTCTGGCCCGGCAAGGCGGAAATGGAGGCCGCCGAAGCGCAGATCGCCAAGGATCCCCGCTTTGACATCCCGGCTGACCTTCCCTTTGACCACAAGCGCCTGATTTTGGGCGCCTTCACCCCGATTCAAATGACGGGACGGCAGACAGGGACGGGCTGACATGCGCCCGCATGTCTCAGGCCGCCGCGCCCACCGCCTTGATCGAACGGCGCCAGAACCGCAGCATCAGGAACAGACCGGCACAGGTCAGCCCCGCCACCAGCCCGGCCCAGACGCCAACGCCGCCCCAGTCCAGCACAAAGCCAAAGAGGTATGAGGCGGGAATGCCCACCACCCAGTAGCTGAGGACGGCAATCACCATCGGCATGCCGGTGTCCTGCACCCCGCGCAACAGCCCCAGCGCGATCGCCTGCATTCCGTCCATCATCTGAAACAGCGCCGCTGCCGCCAGCAGAACGCCGCCGATCAGCAGGATCTGCTCCTTCTGCGGATCGGCACTGTCCAGAAACAGCGACATCAGCGGATCCGGGATGGTCAGGAACAGGGTGATCCCCACCGCCGACACCGCCAGCGACATCGCGGTCACCACCTTGCCGCCGCGCGCCATGTGGTCCCGGTCGCCGCGGCCAAAGGCATTGCCCGCCCGGATAGTGGCCGCGTTGGACAGCCCCAGGTGCACCATGAAGGTCAGCCCCGCCAGCGAAATCGCAATGCCATGCGCCGCCAGCGGCACCGTGCCCAGCCAGCCCATCATCATCGCCGAAGCCGCAAACAGGCTGCTCTCGGCCAGGGTCGTCAGGCCGATCGGGGTGCCCATGCGGAACACCCGGCCCAGCATCTCCCAGTCCGGCCGCTGGAAGTTCTTCAGCAGCTCATGCTCCGGCAGCACCTTCAGCGCATAGGCCAGCACCAGCGCAAAGGACACGCCATTGGTCACCAGCGAGGCAATCGCCGCCCCGGTGATCCCCAGCTCCGGCGCGCCCCAGTTGCCGAAGATCAGCGCATAGTTCACCAGCGCATTGACCACCGCGGCAAAGACCGACAGCCACAGCACGATCTGGGTGCGCTCCAGCGCCGCCAGATAGGATTTCGCCACCATGTACAGAAGCGCCGGAAACAGCGACCAGCCGGCAATGCGCAGGTATTCCGCCGCGTCATGCGCCACCTTCGCCTCCTGCCCCAGCGCCAGCAGGATCGGCTCCGACCACCAGAGCAGCGGCATCGCCGCCACGCCATACCCCAGCGACAGCCACAGCCCCATGCGGGTGGAGCGGCGGATCTGCCGCTCCTCTCCCGCGCCGGCCGCAGCCGCCACCATCGGCATCACCGCAAAGGCAAAGCCGGAGCCCAGCAGGAAGATCGAGAAGAAATAGGACGAGCCCAGCGTCACCGCCGCCAGTTCCGCCACGCCGTACCAGCCCAGCATGACGGTATCGGTCAGGCCGATGGCAAACTGCGCCACATGGCCGCCGATCAGCGGCAGGCCAAGAACGGCAATCGCCCGGGCGTGGCCGCGCAGGGGCATCTCGGAATGTCTGTTCGCTGATGTGCTCATCCTGCCAGCCTTAGGCACGTGCGCACGCCCCGGCAAGGGAAGAGTTTCCTTGCCTGCGCACAGGCCCATGGTGGTATTCTGCACAGGCAACCCCTTGCAGGAGCCCATTGAATGACCGATGCCTTTGCCCAGCTGATCCCCGACGCCCGCTCCTTTCTTGCGGCGCTTGCGCAGAACAACAGCCGGGACTGGTTCACCGCACACAAGGACCGGTATGAGGCACAGCTGAAATCCCCTGCGCTCCTGTTGATGGACGAGGTGGCGCAGGCGATCACCCGCCGCAGCGGCGCGCAGGTCACAGCTAAGCTATTCCGCCCGCAGCGCGACGTGCGGTTTTCCAAGGACAAGACGCCCTACAATACTCATCTGCACATGATGTGGACCCTGAACAGCGCAGGCTGCGCGCTGTTCTTCGGCATCGCGCCGGATTACTGCACCGCAGGCGGCGGCATCATGGGCTTCAGCAAAGCCCAGCTGCCGCGCTGGCGGCAGGCCGCCGATGGCGCCTTCGGCGATGAAACCGCGGCGCTGGTCGACATCCTCGCGCTCAAGGGGTTTGCCATCAAAGACCCAGAGCTGAAACGCGTCCCTGCCCCTTATGGCAAGGCCCACCCTCACGGGGCGCTGCTGCAGCGCAAGTCGCTGACCTTCTGGCACGAGATGACCGCGCGCGAACAGGCCGCGCCGATGGGCGCGCTGATGTCGGCCTATCTGACGCTGGAGCCGATGTTTGCCCTTCTGGACAGCGCCCTGGCAGAATGAGGCCTACAGCGCCCGCAGCATGATCTGGCTGGCCAGCACCGCCACCACGGCACCTGCAAGGATCTCCAGCACCGCCGCCGCCCGCAGCGCACCCGCCCCCTGCATCTGCGCCAGCGCCCCCTTGCGCATCGTCACCGCCGCAGCAGCCACTGCAACCGTTACCGTGGCGGTGCCTGCGCCCATGGCAAAGGCGCCGGCAATCCCGGCCCACAGCACCCCCATCCGCCAGGTCAAGAGCAGCAGGAACACCGCCCCGGTACAGGGACGCAGCGCCACCGCGCCGATGATCGCCAGCGCATCGCGCAGCGAATGCACATTGGCGGCTTCCTCCGCCGTCGGCCCGTGCCGGTGGCCGCAGGAGGCGCAGACCTCCCCATGTGCATGATCGTGGTGATAGCGGGCCCCCTGCGCGGCAGTCTGGCTGCCCATCAGCCGCCGCACGCCCCGCGCCAGCAGCCACAGGCCCACCAGCGCAATCAGCCCGTAAGACAGCGGCGCCAGCACATCCTCCGCCGCGCTGGTCAGCTGCTCGCGGCCCCAGTCCAGCAGCATCAGCCCGCCCGCCACCAGCAAAACCGCAGTGGCCGCCTGCGCCAGCGAGGACGCCAGCGCCAGCCCGGCCAGCCGCACCAGCGGCACCGGCTTGCCCATGCCATAGCCGCCGATGACTAGCTTGCCATGCCCCGGCCCGGCGGCGTGGAAAAACCCGTAGGCAAAGCACAAGGACAAAAGCCCCATCAGCGCCCCCGGCTCGCCCGCTCGCAAGGCCCGCAAGCCCCGCGCCATCGCATTCTGCGCCTCGCGCTGGCCTTCCGCCGCCCAGGCAGACACCGTTCCGGCGCCGCCAAAACCCCAAAGCCATAGTGCCAGAGCCGCCACGCCCAGTGCTGCTATGGCCAGGAAAAACCGCACCTTACGCGCCGCAATTCAACCGGACGGTATCGGCAAAGGCTTCCCCCACTTCCGGGTAGGCTTCCTCTGCCTGGTCCGCCGGCATCGCATAAAGCAGCTCCTCCACCTTGGTGTAGGCCGCATCCAGGTTGGGCGGTGTCACGCTGCCCTGGCAGCCGCCGGTAACGTCCAGCCCGCCGCTCAGCGTATAGGCGGTGTAATAGGTCGGATCATAGGCTTTGATCACCACCCCGTCCGCCGCCTGCGGCTGGGTCAGAACCCGCCGGTGCCGCGTGGTGATCCGCCCGTCCGCCACCTCGGTGGACAGATGCTCCGGCGCGCCCAGCGCCAGCGCCTCGCCCCCGCGGGTCAGATAGGTGTCGCCCTGAAACCCCTCGCTCCAGGCCAGATCAAAACCCTGCAGTTTCGCCAGCTCCTCCGCCGTCAGGGTGCCGTCGAAATCGCTGTCCAGCCCTTTATCCTCGAAGATCAGCAGCGAATAGAACTCGTCGTAGGCCCAGATGATCTCCACCGCCTGCAGCTGCCCGTCTTCCGAGACAAGGACCTTCATGCCGGTATCGACAAAGATGTGCGGATGCGATCCGGCGCCATGCGGCACCAGCAGCGCAAGCACGAGCAAGGGAACAAAACGTTTCATGCCCAAAGATCTAAGCCCTGCCGCACGGCCCCGCAAGCGCAAGACCGCACCGCAGGCAAGGATCAGCGCGCCCTGTTCTCAGGATGCAGGGCCTTGCCCAGGATGTGATCGGACTGATGGATCACATGATGCGCCTGGCCGACGATCAGCGGGTCCGGCTCCTGCGCGATCTCCGGATCCTTTCCCGGATAGTCCAGCGAGGCCAGGAAGTGCCGCATGCAGTTGATCCGCGCCCGCTTCTTGCAGTTCGACTTGATCACAGTCCAGGGCGCATCGGCGGTGTCGGTGTAAAAGAACATCGCCTCCTTGGCCTCGGTGTAGTCGTCCCATTTGCCCAAGGACGCCTTGTCGATCGGCGACAGCTTCCACTGCTTCAGCGGATCGGTCTCGCGCGAGACGAACCGCCGCTTCTGTTCCTCCTGGGTGACCGAGAACCAGTATTTGTAAAGCCGGATGCCGGAGCGCACCAGCATCCGCTCGAACTCCGGCGCCTGGCGCATGAATTCCAGGTACTCATTGGGCTCGCAGAAACTCATCACCCGCTCCACGCCCGCCCGGTTGTACCAGGACCGGTCATAGAAAACGATCTCGCCGCTGGTCGGCAGGTGCTGCACGTAACGCTGGAAATACCACTGCCCGCGCTCCTCGTCCGAGGGCTTGTTCAGCGCCACCACCCGGGCGGAGCGCGGATTCAGGTGCTCGGTGAACCGCTTGATGGTGCCGCCCTTCCCGGCCGCATCGCGGCCCTCGAACAGCATCACGAACTTCTCGCCGGTCTCCTGTGCCCACAGCTGCACCTTCAGAAGCTCCGCCTGCAGCCGCGCCTTCTCCGCCTCATACGCCCTGCGCGCCAGCTTCTTCGGATATGGGTACCTGCCGCTCTCAAACGCGCGGCGGATATCCTCGGCACTGGGCGCGCGTGCCTCGGCGGCGGCTTTTACCGGCATGTCTCCCGAGGCGTTGTTCACAATCTTTTCTGCTGCGGCGTCCATCAAAAACTCCCTCCTTCAATCTGCGCCGCAACCTTACATTCCCCGCCGCCGCCCCGCGCTGACCTGCATCAAAAGATATGCCCCCTGCACAACAAAAAGCGGCCCCGACAGGCCGCTTGATCCCTTTCATCTGGCTGAAAATATCCTGGGGTGAGGGCCCGCCGGGGCCGAGGGGCAAAGCCCCTACTTATGCCCCCAATCGCCCGGATCATCCGAGTTGTTCGGACTCAATCCCAGCACATCGCCCTTGGTGGAGCACCCCAGCCCCAGCACCGTCCGGTTGGCATAGGCAAAATAGGCCGTGACTTGGTTGATCTCCAGGATCCCGCCGTCGTCAAACCCGGCCTCCCGCAGCGCCGCGATATCCGCCTCGGTGACACTGGAAGGCTCCTCTGTCAGCATCCGCGCATAGCCCATCGCCAGCACCTGCGCGGGCTCCAGGGGCGCGGCTTCCGGTTCGCGCGCCTCGATCGCCGCCCGGATCGCCAGCCCGCGCTGCTCATCCCCCAGCAGCCGCTGCAGGCCCGCAAAGTGGTGCTCGACGCAATAGGCGCAGTCGTTCAGCGAAGAGACCCAGACCCCGAGCACTTCCAGGAACCATTTCGGGATCTTGTTGCCGGTGTGATGCAGCACGTTCTTGTACAGCGCCATATGGCCTTCCATCGAATGCGGCCGCAGGGAATGCGCCATCATGATATTGTCGACGTTGTTGCCTGGCCCGGTCACCCGCTCATAGAGCTTCTTCAGCTTGCCGGTTGCCTCTTCAAACGGAACGGTCCTGATCCAGGCCATGTCTCTCTCCCTGACTGTCTGGCCCGGGGAGTAGCGAGTTCAGATCATACGGAAAGACGGAACCGAACGTCACAGATGTTCTGCCGGGCGGCACCGCCGCCCCGCGCCTGCTTGCCCCCGGCAGGCGCGGGGCTCCCCGCTTTACTTCGCCGCCTCCCGCGCCACCGCGGCAATGGCCGCCTGCACATCCGCCTCGCGGCTGCGGTGGTTGGTGATGGCGGCGCGCAGCATCACGCGGCCGCTTGCGCGGGTGGTCGAGAACACCGCCTCGCCGCTTTCCTGCAGGGTCTGGGCAATATGCGCGTTCAGCGCCGACTGCGCCTCCGGCGCCAGATCGCTGCGCGCGGTGAACACGCAGACGTTCGACACCACCGGCGCCCCCAGTTCCATGCGCGGCTGCGCCTCCACCTCAGCGGCCATGAACGCCGCAAGTTCGCAATTGCCGGTGATCGCCCCGGAGAACGCCGCCTCGCCATAGGTTTCCAGCGCCGTCCACACCTTCAGGGCCCGGTTGCCGCGGCTCAGGTCAATGCCGTAATCGCAGAACCACGGCTCGCCGCCCGCCAGCCCGCGCTCGGCGCCTTCCAGATACGCGGGCCGCGCCGCAAAGGCCGCCCGGTGCTCGTCCTCATTGCGCAGCAGCGCCATGCCGCAGTCGTAGCCCACATACATCCACTTGTGGAAATCCAGCGCGATGCTATCGGCCCGCCCGATCCCGTCGCTGAGCGACCGGTACGGCTCATCCGCAATCCGCGTCCAGGCGCCAAAGGCCCCGTCCACATGCAGCCACAGCCCCAGCGCCGCCGCCGCATCCGCCAATGCGTTCAGATCGTCAAACAGCCCCAGGTCCACGGTGCCCGCATTGCCGACCACCAGAAAGGGCACCGCGCCCGCGGCCTTGTCGCTTTCAACCATCTCCGCCAAGGCCGCGCAGTCCAGCTTGCCCTCCGCCAGCGGCACCTTGCGCAGGTTGTCCGAGCCGATGCCCAAAAGCTCCACCGCCTTCAGCGTCGCGTTATGCACGCCTTCACCCGCATAGGCGGTCAGCCGCACCGCGCCCTGCCCGGTCTTGCGCAAGTCTTTCAGCACCCGCAGCCGCGCCGCCTGAAAGGCAATCACCGTGGCTTGCGAGGTGCCGGTTACCAGAATGCCGCTGGCGCTGTCCGGCATCCCCATCTTGCGGCGGGTCCAGTCCACCACCGCGCGCTCCATGTAATTTGCGCCATGATCGCGCCCGCCCATATTGGCATTGACCGCCGCCGCCGCCAAAGAGCTGATCAGGTCCGAGGCCAGCCCCGACCCCTGCACCCAGCCCCAGAAGCGCGGGTGGGTATTGCCGCCGTGATAGGGCAGCACGTCGGAGATGATCCGGTCCACGGTTTCCTGCGGCCCGCGCGCTTCCGCGGTCACCGCATAGCGCGCGTCTATATCCTCCGGCACCGGCTGCCAGGGACGCTCCGCGGCCTGCTGCATCTGGTCCAGCGCCGCCTCCAGCATCCGCTGTGCTTCCGCCCGGAACGCAGCCCAGTCCTGCGTCTTGATCCCCTTCTCAGCCACCTGCGCGCCCTCCTCCTGCCAATCGCTGGCTGAGGTCTACCCCGCAGGCCCTTGCGCCGCACGGAAAATATCGACGCACCCGGATTACCGGAACTTAGCTTCGATGGTTTGATAACTCGCTCGCGGCGGCAACCGACCGGGACGAAGGTAGACGCGTTGCGGCATGTTCGGCCCGGCGGCACGCCGGGAAGCCCCTGACGCCCCCATGGGCGGGGGCTGCCCTCACCGTATTAGATTCAAGACGATAGACAGCCCTGTCCGCCTTATCCACAGCCCCTTGCGTGCCTCTTCCACCCGGCCCCAACACCTGCCATAATGGCCGCCAATCAACACCAAGGAAGAGCAGTTCCCGCACATGGCCGACGATCTCCTCAGCACGCCTGCATCCGATACCTATGACGCCTCCTCGATCGAGGTTCTGGAAGGCCTCGAACCGGTCCGCCAGCGCCCCGGCATGTATATCGGCGGCACCGATGAGCGCGCGCTGCACCACATGGTGGCGGAAATCCTCGACAACTCGATGGACGAGGCCGTCGCAGGCCACGCCAACCGCATCGAGGTGACGCTGCATTCCGACTACGCCGTCACCATCTCCGACAACGGCCGCGGCATCCCGATCGACCCGCACCCCAAGTTCCCGGACAAATCCGCGCTGGAGGTGATCCTCTGCACCCTGCACGCAGGCGGCAAGTTCTCCGGCAAGGCCTATCAGACCTCCGGCGGCCTGCACGGCGTCGGCTCCTCGGTGGTGAACGCGCTGTCGGATTCCATGGTGGTCCAGGTCGCCAAGAACAAGGAGCTGTTCGAGCAGCGCTTCTCCCGCGGCCTGCCCCTGGGCCCGGTTGAGAAGATCGGCGCCGCCCCCAACAAGCGCGGCACCTTCGTCACCTTCCACGCCGACGAGCAGATCTTCGGCCACCACCGCTTCAAGCCCAAGCGCCTGTTCACCCTGGTGCGCTCCAAGGCCTATCTGTTCTCCGGCGTCGAAATCCGCTGGAAATCGGAAATCGACGACGGCGAGACGCCCACCGAGGCCACCTTCCACTTCCCCGGAGGCCTCAAGGACTACCTGACAGAGGTGCTCGGCAAATCCTCCGTCTATGCAGACCAGCCCTTTGCCGGCAAGGTCGAGTTCCGCGAGAAATTCGGCGAGCCGGGCTACGTCGAATGGGCGATCAACTGGACGCCGTCGCGCGACGGCTTCACCCAGTCCTACTGTAACACCGTCCCGACGCCCGAGGGCGGCACCCATGTCACCGGCTTCTGGGCCGCGATTCTCAAGGGCATCAAGGCCTACGGCGAGCTGGTCAGCAACAAGAAAGCCGCCCAGATCACCCGCGACGACCTGATGGCGGGCGGCTGCGCGCTGGTTAGCTGCTTCATCGCCGACCCTGCCTTTGTCGGCCAGACCAAGGACCGCCTGTCGACCGAGGCCGCCAACAAGATGGTGGAAAACTCGGTCCGCGACCATTTCGACAACTGGCTGGCCGCCGACACCAAATCCGCCGGCGCCATCCTCGATTTCCTGATCCTGCGCGCCGAGGAACGCCTGCGCCGCAAGCAGGAGAAAGAGACCCAGCGCAAGTCCGCCACCAAGAAGCTGCGCCTGCCCGGCAAGCTCACCGACTGCACCTCCAAGGACCGCTCCGGCACCGAGCTGTTCATCGTCGAGGGCGACTCCGCGGGCGGCTCCGGCAAGGGCGCACGCAACCGCGTGAACCAGGCGCTCTTGCCCTTGAAGGGCAAGATCCTGAACGTGCTGGGCGCCGCCTCCAACAAGCTCGGCTCCAACGCCGAGATCAACGACCTCTGCGAGGCGCTTGGCGTCGGCCTCGGCACCAAGTTCAACCTTGACGACCTGCGCTATGACAAGATCATCATCATGACCGACGCGGACGTCGACGGCGCCCATATCGCGTCGCTGCTGATGACCTTCTTCTTCACCCAGATGCGCCCGCTGATCGACGGCGGCCACCTCTACCTCGCCTGCCCGCCGCTGTTCCGCCTGACCCAGGGCGCCAAACGCGTCTACTGCCTGGACGAGGCCGAGCGCGACAAATGGCTGGAGAAGGGCCTGGGCGGCAAGGGCAAGATCGACGTCTCCCGCTTCAAGGGTCTTGGCGAAATGGACGCCAAGGACCTGAAGGAGACCACGATGGACCCGGCCACCCGCAAGCTGATCCGCGTCACCATCGACGAGGACGAGCCCGGCGAGACCGGCGACCTGGTCGAGCGCCTGATGGGCAAGAAACCCGAACTCCGCTTCCAGTATATCCAGGAGAACGCGAAGTTCGTGGAGGAACTGGATGTTTGAGGCATGAACATTGAAGAAAAAAGAATTTGAAGAACAGTTCGATTTTATCGCCAAAGACTTGAACAAGTTGCGCACGGCGGCGTTCGGGATAATTTCGAGCGCGCTGTCTGATATTGACATCATAACTCTGCCGATTCAATCGCGTGTAAAAAGCCGAGAGAGCGCCTCGAAAAAAATAGATATAAAAAAATACAAGGCCCCACTTGAGGAGATGACTGATCTAGTCGGCTTCCGCATCATAACCTACCTTGAAAGCGACGTTGAAAAAATTGAGCACAAGCTTAGAAGTTGTTTCGACATAGACAGTGAAAACAGCATCGACAAAAGGAAACCTGAGAGGCTAGACACAGTCGGGTATCGTTCGCTCCACCTCATCTGCAAACTCGGAAAAGGTAGAAAAGATCTCTCGGAATACCAAAACGTGTGGAACATTTCGTTTGAAGTACAAGTCAGGACGATATTGGAACATGCATGGGCAGAAATTGAGCACAAGCAAAACTACAAGTCTGACGTAGCTCTCCCTCCTAATTTGCAAAGACGATTCATAGTGCTTTCTGGCACGCTGGAGCTAATTGACAGAGAGCTTTCCACAATTGTAGACGAAGCTCAGGACTACCAAGATAAAATCAAGAACTCTCCAGAGGAAATTGCAGCAGACACTCTATCAGAAACATCTCTTTTCACCATTGCGGAAAAGGATGCAAAAAATAAGGGAATCACACTCAGAGAGGCCCTCTCAACCAGCGGGGGCCCTGAACTCCTTGAGGAACTTTTTAGTTTTGGAGTAGAAACGAATTCTGAACTTCAAGAACTCCTCACCACTATTGACGCAAATTTGTACCCTAAATATGAGTCAGAGACTACCGTTTACGGGTACGTGCGGGACGCGATGATAATTTGCGACCCCCATAGATATTTCAAACATTCATTTCATGGGCAGTACGTCATTGAGGAAGGCGAAGCGGTGAAATACAATGCTCTATCGCCCCATATTGCTGATTTTATTAGTCTCGCCGAAAAATATGGCGTAGGAATCGTCCCTAATGAGTACTAATTTTTCTAACACAGACTTGGTCATCCCTCGCCCCAAGTCGCGCTTTCCTGCCAATCTCTCGCCACACAAGGCCCACGCCTGACCTTCCCCCCATTTCAACTTTGTGAAAATACTCCCGCCGGAGGCATTCCACTGCTAGGTCTGCGACTGCCTGGGCGGGCGCGAATGCGCCTGCCGGGGGGCAGGCAGGCGCAGACCGGGCCGCAAGCGACCCGGTCAGGGGAACAAGCCGCAACCGTCACATTCCAAAAAACATGAGGGTGCAGGCGGCGGGGCCTCCCACCCGGCAAAGCCGGAAACCCCGCATGGCGCTCCGGCCCCAAGGGGCCGTGCTACGGCCGGGAGAATATCACCGTGTCACGCCTGCCGTTCCTCCCTATGCCGAGCCGGGCGACCCATCAAGGGTGTTGCGCCGAACCCCGAACCACCGCACGCCCCGCTTCCGCCCCCTTAACCCCGCTCTGCCATACTCCAATCCGTCGCGACACCGGTGCGGACTGACACCCCGCACCGCCAGGAGATACGGGAACCCCCAAGACCACCTCTTCATCGGGTGCAGGGGTTCTCCGCACAACGGAAGCTTTCGAGCGGACATGGGGGCTTGCGATCCCCTGCCCGGCCCTCCGCCTCTGGCCCAACCGGGCCCTTGGCGGCGCCGCCACCTCTACCCCGGCCAGCACGACACGGCCACAATACATAACGGCCCACCCGGCCCATCACAGCCACCGGACGGAGACAGCCTCCCGCCCGGCCATTCCCGCGCGCCGGTGACAGCTTCGTGAGGGCTGTTGCCTGAAACCCCTGTCCCTTCCTATGGTTAGGCCATCACCCCCAGCCAGGAGACCGGGCATGGCCTTCATCGCGGACAACCAGCTGCCCCTGCTCCTGATGTTCTTCTTTGCAGGGCTGATCGGCACCGCCTTCCTGTTCCGCAAACCGGCGGGCCACCGCGCCTGGAAACTGGCGGACCTCGTCTGGGTGGTCCTCGGCGGCTTCGGCGCGCTGGTCGCTGTCATCTCCGGCATCTACGCCGCCGACTCCTCCAAGCTCGAACGCCAGATCGACATCGCCTATGCCGCCACCGCGGCCTTCGACCGCGACGCCGCCCGCTTCCGCCTGCGCTTCTGCGACCCGGCCTATGACGCCGACATCGCGGTCCTTTGCGAAAAGGTCGAATTCCTCTCCGCCTCCACCGCGGGCAACGCCGAACTGCCGCTGTTCATCGCGGTGACGGATGAGGTCGCGCCGCTGCAAGGCCTCAGCTTCCTATTCGACGGCGGCCGCGCCGGGATGGACGAGATGAAAGACATGGAGGCCCAGGCCAGCGCCTTCGACCCGGAGGCGTTTCTTGTGTTCACCGCGCTTGACGCCCCGACGCAGGCCGCCGTCGACACCATGCGCCGCAAGGTGCCCGCCATCGCCGGCGATTTCCTGATCATCGCCCGCGCCTATGACGACCTCATCGCCCATGTGTCCAAGCTCAAGGAGGAATGGGAGTACCTGCAGGACAACGCCCATATCCTGGTCTTGCAGATCATCGCCCTCTGCCTCGTCAGCTTCGCCGCTCCCTTCCGCCTCGGCAAATCCATTGTCGAGCTGCGCGCGCGCCGCTAACCTGAGGAGACGCCAACAGGACCCGCCATGCGCAGCTTCGACGAGATCTATGCCATTTCCGCAGACCGCCACGGCGGGCCGGAGGCGCTGGAGGAAAACCTCACCAGACCCGACCCGAAGGTGACCGAGCTGCCCGAGGACCGCTGGCTCGCCACCATGACCAAATGCATCTTCCAGGCGGGCTTCAACTGGAAAGTGATCGAGGCGAAATGGCAGGGTTTCGAGGAAGTCTTTCACGGCTTCGCCCCCGGCCCATGCGCCTTCATGCCGGAGGACGAATTCGACCGCATCCTCAGCGACACCCGCGTGGTCCGGAACGGGGCCAAGCTCGCCACCGTGCGCGCCAACGCCGCCTTCCTGATGGAGCTGCGCGACCAGGGCGGTGCGGGCAAGGTGCTGGGCGGCTGGCCCTCCACCGATTACATCGGGCTCTTGGAGATGCTCAAGAAACGCGGCAGCCGCCTCGGCGGCATGACCGGCCAATACGCCATGCGCTTTGCCGGCCGCGACAGTTTCATCCTGTCACAAGACGTCACCGCGCGCCTGATCGCCGAAGGGGTGATCGACAAACCCGCCACTTCAAAATCCGCGCTGAAAGCGGTGCAAGGCGCCTTCAACACCTGGATGGAGCAATCAGGCCGCTCGCTCACCGAAATCAGCCGCGTGCTGGCGATGAGCTGCTGAGGCGGGGCCGCGCATGATCCGCTGCCTGCTCCTCGCCCTGCTGTTTCTCGCCGCCTGCGGCCGCCCGCTGACGGAAACGGAGCGCGCCTATCTCTCCACCCTGCACGGAACCAGCCTCAATGCGGACAAGGTGCGCATCGTGAACGGCGCCCCCCTGGGGCCCGTCACCTTCCGCCGCAGCCCGCGCCCGCGCGTCACCTGCCGCGAGCGCATCCTGCCGCCGGTCACGGATGAGATCGTCACCTCCAAACCCGCCGCGGTGGCGCTGTTCAACCGGATCCTCTTTACCCGCGACTGGTATCTGGACAATTACCTGCCGGAATACCCGGACCGGCTGCACCTGGTGGAGGCGATGCTGCTGGCGCATGAGGCCACCCACGTCTGGCAATGGCAGAACCGCAAGCGCACCGGCTATTCGCCGCTGCGGGCGGCGGCGGAGCACGGCCCGGACCGCGACCCCTACCTGTTCGACCTGGAGGGCGAGCCGGACTTCGGCACCTACGGCTTTGAACAGCAGGGCGCCATCATCGAGGAATACGTCTGCTGCCGCGCGCTCGCCCCGCAGGCCGCGCGCACCAAGCGCCTGCACCGCATGCTGGCAGCCGCCATGCCGGTCCGCCCGCTGCCGCAATCGAGGGAAAGGGCCGTCTACCTGCCCTGGAAGGACGCGGAACTGAACGGCATCTGCGACTGACCCGCCGCCGTTTCCCGGTACGGAAAACGGGCATGGAAAACCGGTTTTTCATGGCCGGTATCCGCGCCGGATTCCGGTCCTGCGCCGCAACGTACCCCTTGTCTTGCCGCAGATTTTCCGGCCACAACTCTCCCAAGCAAATTTCAGGAGTCGCACCATGACCCAATATGCCCTCATCATGCTGGCCGCGGGCCTTGGCATTCCGGTGCTGGCCGCGCTGAACGCCGCGCTCGGCAAGCTGATCGGCTCCCCCGCCTCTGCCGCCGTGGTGCTGTTCCTGATCGCGCTGGTGGCCACCATCCTCTATGCTCTGATCGCCGGTCCCCAGGCCCTGGCCAAGATCCCCTCCGCGCCCAAGCACCTGTTCCTGGCGGGCGTCCTGGTGGCCTTCTACGTCTTGTCGATCACCTATGTGGCGCCGCATTTCGGCGTCGGCAACGCGGTGTTCTTCGTGCTGATAGGCCAGCTGATCTCAGCCGCCGCCATCGACCACTTCGGGTTGTTCGGCGCCCAGGTCAGCCCGCTGACCCTGACCCGCGCGGCCGGCATTTCGGTGATGGCGCTGGGGGTCTGGATCACCCAGATGGCCTGAGGAGCAGGCTGCGCCTTACCCGGAGACCTTCTTCACGAACTGCGACTTGAGGCCAATCGGGCCAACCCCCGGCACCTTGCAGTCGATGTCGTGATCGCCCTCCACCAGCCGGATGCCGCGGACCTTGGTGCCGACCTTGATGACCGAGGACGTGCCCTTCAGCTTCAGGTCCTTGATCACCGTCACCGTATCGCCGTCCTGCAGGACGTTGCCGACGCTGTCGCGCACTTCCTTGGCCTCGCCCCCGGCATCTCCCGCCGCCCATTCAAAAGCGCATTCGGGGCAGATCAGCAGGGCATCCACCTGATAGGTAAAGGCAGAGGAACATTCGGGGCACGGCGGCAATGTGTCAGTCATGCCCCGCCAATAGCCGGCATACCGCACCAAGGCCAGCGCCGGATGCTCCCGCTGCGCCCAGCCTGTGCTATACTCCCGGGCGGGGTCAGCGAAAGGCCAGCATCATGACGGGCGATATCCCCGAGCACTACAGCGGCGGCGGCAATCTGGCGGACCGGATTGCGCGGGACCTGCGCGCCAGGGGACTGGAGCCCTCGGACCTCACGCCCGCCGAGTTCGAACCCCTGGATGAATTCCACTTCCGCGGCCGCGCCGCAACGCTGGAGCTGGCCGCGCAAATGCGGCTGACCCCGCAGTCCAATGTGCTCGACATCGGCTCCGGCCTCGGCGGCGTGGCGCGGACCATTGCGGACACTGCGGGCTGCCATGTCACCGGCATCGACCTGACGGCGGAATTGTGCGCGGCTGCAGCGGAAATCTCGCGCTGGCTGGGCCTCGCGGACAAAACCGAATTCCAGCAGGGAGACGCCACCAGTTTGCCCTTTGCCGACGATGCCTTTGATGCCGCCATCACCGTGCATGTGGCCATGAATATCCCCGCCAAACACCGGATGTATTCTGAAGCGCGCCGGGTGCTGCGGCCCGGCGCGCTGTTTGCGGTCTATGACATCCTGCAGGGTGAAGGCGGCGAAATGATCTTTCCGGCGCCCTGGGCGGCGGAGCCATCGATCAGCCATCTCGCCACGCCGCAAGAGATGGAAACCCTGCTGCGCGAGGCTGGTTTCAAACTGCTGGACAGCATCGACTCCACCGCCGAAAGCCTGCGCTGGCTGGAGGAGCGCACCGCCGGCACAGGCCCGCCGCCGCCGGTGCCCATCACCACCCGCCTGCTGTTCGGAGAGGGCTACAAGCAGATGGTGCAAAACCAGCTGCGCGCCCTGCGCGAGCGCCGGATGCTGACCTGGAGCTTCCTCTGCGAGGCCTGAGGCCCGCGCCTACGCCCCGTTCGGCTTGCCGCTGACCTTGATATTGCCCTGCAGCTGGGCGCCGTTCTCCGTCGACATGGTCTGCGCCGACACATCCGCCTGCACCTGCGAGCTGGCCGCCAGCCGCAGGTCCTCGCACTGGATCTTGCCGCTGTAGGCGCCTTCCACCGTGACCGATTTCGCGCTCAGCGCGCCGTCCACGGTGCCGCCTTCCAGCACTGTCACCGCCTGCGCCGACACGTCGCCAATGACCCGGCCGCGGACCTCGACGCTGCCCTTGCTGGAGGTGATATTGCCTTCAACCGTCACATCTTTCTCGATTACCGAATTCACCACGTCTCAGCCCTTTCTGCGCATCCCCGGACAGCCTAACCCGCCCAGGCCAATTTGAATAGCTGATAGCAAACAGCCGCCCAAGGGCCAAAGCCGCGCCTGATCCGCCGGCAAGGTTCCGCCGCCCGGCTGCGCTTGCCGCCTACTCCACCTGCGGAAAAGGTGCCGGCAGCGGGGCGGCGCTGTATTGGAACAGCGAGCCCCAGAAACCGCCGGGGCTGGGCTGCCAGGGTGCCGTGTTCATGTCCAGCGGCGCGCAGGCAGAGGACCGCGTGGCCGGGTTCACCTTGGCGCGCTCGCAGCGCTCCGGCGTGGTGTGGCAGGCCGTCAGGTATTGCTGCGGCCCCTTCTGGCCGCTGTCCTCCTGGTAGCAGTAGCGGACCGCCTCCTCCTGCAGCTGGGCGCGGGCCTGTTCCACCAGCTGCTGGTTTCCGGCCACCGTCTTGCTCGCTGCCTCCAGCGCTGCCGCCGCGTCCTGCTGCACCAGTTCCGCATCGCGCTGCAGCTCCCCGGTCCCGCCCTCCGCCGCCTGCAGCGCTTGGGTCAGCCGGGCGTTCACCTTCTGCGCTTCCGCCAGCGCGGTCTGCAGCTCTGCCACGGTGGCATCGTATTCCACCAGCTTGGACTTCCACTTGAAGCCGGCAAAGCTGCCCTCCTCGAACCCGGCGCTGACCAGAATGGCGTTCAGTTTCTGCGGAAACAGCAGGAACACCGCAAACAGCGCAATCACCGACATGTCGCGCAACAGGACCACCAGATCCTTCAGGACCGAAACCGTCTTCTGCATCTGAACCCGCCGTCACTGGAACCACACAGGGGTTAGAGTGGACCGGGAGGTTCGCACAGGTCAAATGACCGGGTTTCCGCATGCCCGGAACAAGGCGCGCAGCGCCGCCGGGCAGAGCCCGTCCGCCCCCTCGGGCGGGCTCTTTGGCCACGGTACGGATCTATCAGAACTTCTACGGAACAGGCGGGATAAACTGCCATACAACCCAGTCAGCGCCGCCCACCCGCGGACGGGCCCTGCCCGGCCCTTTCAAAAGCCGCCTAAACCGGCACCAGCAGCCCGTTCTCCAGCTTCACCTGCCGGTCCATCCGCGCCGCCAGATCCAGGTTGTGGGTGGCAATCAGCGCCGACAACCCCGTGCCGCGCACCAGCTCCATCAGCGCTGCAAACACCTGGTCGGAGGTTGCGGGGTCGAGGTTCCCGGTCGGCTCATCCGCCAGCAGCACCCGCGGGGCATTGGCCAGCGCCCGGCAGAAAGCGACCCGCTGCTGCTCGCCGCCCGACAGCGCCGCCGGGCGGTGATCGGCGCGGCCCGCAAGGCCCACGGTGCCCAACAGCTGCGCCGCCCGCGCTACCGCCGCCTTTTGCCCCGCACCATTGGCCAGCTGCGGCAGCACGATGTTCTCCAGCGCGGTGAATTCCGGCAGCAGGTGGTGGAACTGGTAGACAAACCCAACCTCCTGACGGCGCACCCGGGTGCGGCGGCGGTCGCCCTTTCGGGTCACGTCCTCGCCCGCCACCCGCACTTCGCCTGCGTCCGGCGTATCCAGCAGCCCCGCGATATGCAGCAAGGTCGACTTGCCCGCGCCCGAGGGTGCCACCAGCGCCACCACTTCGCCTGCCCGCAGGCACAGATCCGCACCGCGCAGCACATCCACCTGCCCCGGCGTGCCGGTCAGGTAGGATTTGGTGATCCCCTTCAGCTCCAGCGTGATCTCACTCATAGCGCAGCGCCTCCACCGGGTTGAGGCGCGCCGCGCGGCGGGCCGGGAAAATGGTCACGAAGAACGACAGGCCCAAAGACAACGCGGTGGCCGAGACCACATCCGCCAGCCGCAGCTCGGCGGGCAGCGCATAGATGCCGCGGATCGACGGGTCCCAGACGCCGCCGCCCATAACGTAGTTCACGAAGGAGAAGATCGGGTCGATATAAAGCGCAAACAGGCAGCCCAGCACCACGCCGCAGATGGTGCCGATCACGCCGGTGAAGGCGCCGCAGATGAAGAACACCCGCATCACCGAGCCTTCGCTGAGGCCGATGGTGCGCAGGATGCCGATGTCGCGGCCCTTGTTCTTGACCAGCATAATGAGGCCGGAGACGATGTTCATCGCCGCGATCAAGACAAGGATCGACAGGATGATGAACATCACGTTGTCCTCGACCTCCAAGGCCCGCAGGAACCCGCCTGAGGCATCGCGCCAGGTCCAGACGCCCGCAACGCCACCCGCCGCGGTCAGGATCGGCAGCGCAATTTCCTCCACGTTTTCAGGGTCTTCCACCATCACCTCAATCTCATCCGCGACACCCTCGCGGTTGAAGAAGCTCTGGGCTTCGGCAAAGGGCAGATAGACCCGGGTACGGTCGATGTCATAGCGGCCCGCAGTGAAGACATAGACCACCTCATAGGCATTCACCCGCGGGCTGGTGCCAAAGGCGGTTTTCACACCGTTGGGAGAGATCAGCTTGATCTTGTCGCCGACGCTCACCCCCAGCTCCCGCGCCACGCCGGAGCCGATGGCGATCCCCTCCCCGAACCGCGCCAGGTCGCCCACGGCGTCCTCGCTCTGCGCGACGCCTGGGATGCCCTGAATGTCCTCGGCAGAGATCCCGAACACCTCAACGCCCGCATTGCGCTGGCGCAGGTTTGCCATCACCTGTCCCTTGACCAGCGGCGCGGCGCGGGTGACGCCCGGCACCGCGGCAACGGTCTCTGCCAGCGCCTCGTAGTCCTTGAGGCTGCGGTCCAGCACCCCGGCCTCATTCACCTCGCCATAGGAATAGACGGTGACATGGGCATTGGCGCCCAGAATGGTGCCGACAAATTCGGAGCGGAATCCGGAGCGCACTGCCAGCGTGGCAATCAGCGCAAACACCGCCAGAGTGATACCGATGAGGCTGATCCAGGTCATCACGCTGACCCCGCCCTCGGCCTTGCGGGCGCGTAAGTAGCGCCAGGCGATGATCCATTCGAAACGGGAAAACGGCGGTGGTGTCGTGGCCATATGGGGTCCTGCCCGGAAATTTTGCCTGCAAACTGTGCTGCCTAACGCCCGGGGTCAAGGTGCGGTTGCATATCTGCCCGATAATCCGCCTGCCGGGGCCGGAACCGGCTGCCGCACCGAACTCAAATCTTTTCGTCAAAAGATTTGCCAGGAGTTTTCTGAAAACTCTTGAGCGAGGCCCCGCCCGGCGTCACCGCAATGTGATCTGCCGCATATACCCGTTGCCTTGCATCTGCCCGCCGGCAAGGCTTTATCAGGCCGGTTCCGGCTTCAAACTCGGGTAAGGACGACATGGACAGGTATTTCAAACGCGCGCTGCCGCATCCTTCGCTGCGCACGGTGATCACCGCAGGCCTCGGCGCATTTCTGGCAATTGCGGCGCTGTCGCTGCTCACCACCCACGCCAATCTCCTGCTGCTGATGGCCCCCTTCGGCGCCAGCTGCGTGCTGTTGTTCTCGGTGCCCGCCAGCCCGCTGTCGCAGCCCGCGCATGTGGTCGGCGGCCATGTTCTGGCCACCGCCGTGGCATTGGCCCTGAACGCGCTGCTGCCGGACACCTGGTGGGCGCTGGCACTGGCGGTGGGCCTGTCGATTGCCCTGATGGCGGCGCTGCGGCTGACCCACCCGCCCGCAGGCGCCGATCCGCTGGTGGTCTTTGCCACCGATCCCGGCATCTCCTTCCTGCTGTTCCCGGTGCTGACCGGCGCCGTCGCGCTGGTGGCGATTGCCGCGCTGTTCCACCGTGTCTCCGGCCATGAATACCCGCTGAAACACGGCTGAGCGCGGCCGCGCAGTCAGAGCGCCAGCATCGCCGCCACCGGCGCCCGCAGCGCCGCGCCCAGGGCCCGCGAATCCGCACCCTCCAGGTGGTAGCCGTCGGCGTCGGAAGCCCGCGCCACTTGTGCTGCGTCAAAGAAGCCGCAGCCCAGCCGGTCCGCCAGCGGCTCGATCACTTCCGCCAGCGCCTCGGACTGCGCCACCATCTGGGGCGTGATATCGGGATCCTCGCACAGGCTCATGGGCGGCGGCGAGACCAGCAGCACCTGCGGCTCCGCCGCCTCCGGCAGCCGCCAGGGGTGGTGGCGGATAATCTCCACCAGCCGCTCCAGCCCGTCGCGGATCAGATAGCTGGGGTGGCCCTCGTAAATGTCATTGGTGCCCAGCATGATCACGGCCAGGTCCAGCGGCGCGTGGCTGTGCAGCAGCATGGGCAGCACCGCATCGCCGCGCATCTCGACACAGGCAGAGCGGCGCGCGTGCACCGTGGTGCGGCCGCGCAGGCCTTCGGCAAAAACAACGGCCTGCGCCAAGCCTGCGCCAAGCGCCACCGGCCAGCGGTCGCCATAGGGGTGCCGCCCGCTGGTGTGCGGGTCGCTGCCCCAGGTCAGGCTGTCGCCAAAAGCCAGAATCTGTTTCATGCCGTATCCTCCCGTTTCCGGCACCCTGCGGCGGACGGGGGATGCGGGCAAGAAAAAAGGGAGCCGCCCGGCCCCCTTTCCATGTTTTTCAAACCGTTGCGCGGCGAAGCTCAGAAGCCGCGCCCGGTCGGGTGCGCCTTGTAGACCTCGACCACCTTCTTCACCGCCTCTTCCGGGGACAGCTCCTCGCTCTCGCCGGTGCGGCGGGAGGTCAGTTCCACCACGCCGTTCTTCAGGCCGCGCGGGCCGACGGTGATGCGCCAGGGCAGACCGATCAGGTCCATGGTGGCGAACTTGCCGCCCGCGCGCTCGTTGCGGTCATCATAAAGCGGGTCCAGACCGGCGGCAGTCAGCGCCGCATAGAGCTGGTTGCAGGCGGCGTCCGCCTCGTCGTCGCCCTGCTTGAGGTTGACGATGCCGCAGTGGAACGGGGTCACGCCCTCGGGCCAGATGATGCCCTTGTCGTCATGGCTGGCCTCGATGATCGCACCCAGCAGGCGGCTGACGCCGATCCCGTGGGAACCCATGTGGACCGGCACGTTCTTGCCGTCGGGGCCTTGCACTGTGGCGCCCATCGCGTCGGAATACTTGGTGCCGAAATAGAAGATCTGGCCGACCTCGATGCCGCGCGCCACCCGGCGGCGCTCCTCGGGGATCTGGTTGAACAGGGCCTCGTCGTGGGTCTCATCGGTGCGGGCGTATTTGGAGGTGAACTCCTCCAGCACCGCCTGGCACTGCTCGACGCTGTCATAGTCGATCTCGCGGTCGCCGAAGGTCAGGTCGGTGACGGCGCTGTCATAGAACACCTCGGACTCGCCGGTCTCGGCCAGCACCAGGAATTCATGGGTGTCGTCGCCGCCGATCGGGCCAGAGTCGGCGCGCATCGGGATCGCCTGAAGCCCCATGCGCTCATAGGTGCGCAGGTAGCTGACCAGGTGGCGGTTGTAGGCGTGCAGCGCGTCTTCCTTGGTCAGGTCGAAGTTGTAGCCGTCCTTCATGTAGAATTCGCGGCCGCGCATCACGCCGAAACGCGGGCGGATCTCGTCGCGGAACTTCCACTGGATCTGGTACATGGTCAGCGGCAGGTCCTTGTAGCTGCTGACATGGGCGCGGAAGATGTCGGTGATCAGTTCTTCGGCGGTGGGGGTGAACAGCATGTCGCGGCCGTGCCGGTCCTGCACCCGCAGCATCTCCTGGCCATAGGCCTCATACCGGCCCGACTCGCGCCACAGGTCGGCGGACTGCATGGTCGGCATCTGCATCGGGATATGGCCCGCGCGGATCTGCTCGTCATGCACGATGCTTTCGATCTTCTTCAGAACCTTGAAGCCAAGCGGCAGCCAGGAATAGATCCCGGCGGCGGATTGCTTGATCATCCCGGCGCGCAGCATCAGCCGGTGGCTGACGATCTGGGCTTCCGAGGGGTTCTCTTTCAGAACCGGCAGAAAATAGCGGGACAGGCGCATCTTGGCTCCATCGGTGATGTGGGTTCGAGTTCCCGCCCGGTTTAGTGGGTGACGGGGGTGCGGGCAAGGGGATGATCCAATTGCGGTGTCCTGGATGGCAACGGTGCCAGGCTGTGCCCCTTGGGACGTGGCGCGCAGCGGCACGGCCCGCGCCTGACCTTCCCCCCGGGAAGGCGCATTCGCACCTTCCCAAGGTCAGTCCCGGGCCTCGTGGTGCAGAAGGTGCGCCCCTAAACCTCCACCCCCACCCCCTCTGCCAGCATCCGGATCTCCGCCCAGGTCGCTTCCGGCAGCAGGATCGGCTTTTCCGCATTCTCCGCCCGCGCATCCGCCTCGCGCTCGCCGGGGATTTCGACCCGGTCGAACCCGGGGCCCGGCGGGCAGTTGCGGAATTCATCCAGAATGCCCTCGGCGATCTCCTGCAGGCGGCTGGGCTCCTGGTACAGGCTGCAGTCCATCGCCAGCATCAGCCAATTGCATTCGGTGGTGACCGGCCCCAGCATCGCCTCGGCGATCATCTCGGCGGCCACCGACAGCGCATAGCCCTTGGCGCCGCCCGCGGTCAGGATGGCGCCGCCCTCGAAATAGGCCTCCGGGTCGGTGCTGGGGTTGCCGTCGCGGTCGATCAGCACGCCTTCCGGCAGCTTGGCGCCAGCGATCCGCGCGCCGTAAACCCAGCCCGCAGCCGCCGCCGAGGTGGCGAAATCAACGATCACCGGCCCGCGTTTGCCGCCGGGAATGCCGATGGCATAGGGGTTGGTGGACATCAGCGCCTTGCGCCCGCCGTAAGGCGCCACCAGCCGCCAGGCCTCGCGCCCGCCGCCGCCGATGATGATCGCCAGGCAGCCCTGTTCGGCGGCATATTCGGCAAAGGCCCCCAGCCGCCCGGTATGGCCGGCCTCAGTGACAGCAATCGCCGCGATGCCGGTCTCCTGCGCCCGCGCGACCACATCGCGGATTGCAATCGACATCGCCGGAATGCCGATGCCGCCGTTGCCGGTGACGCTCCAGGCGCCGCGGGCGTTCTGCTGCAGCTCCGGGCGCACCTCGGCGGCCAGGTAGCCGCTGTCGTAATACCCGGCATAAGGCAGGATCCGCCACACACCGTGGGATTCCACCCCCGACAGATCCGAATCGACCAGATGCGCCGCCACCTCTGACGCGATATCCACGGGGCAGCCCTTGGCAATCAGGATGGCCTCGGCAATGCGGAAGGCCTCAAGCTGCGGCACCGCCGCCCGCGGCGTGTCCTTGCTGTACTTGCTGCGTGCCATGCCGAATCATCCTCTCTGGCCTGTCCTGCCAAGTCAGAGTACGCCGCGCCCCCGGCCCGCCGCACCTGTTTGCGGCATGGCCTCCGGTTTCCTCCCTCTTCCCCTTCTCAATGCCGCTTTTCAGCCATCGTGGCGCAAAAGAACTTGAACCGCCGTTCAAGATTCGAAACTGTTACCGGAAACACCGCTCTCACACAGGGACAAGGGAGACGAGAGACGTGGCCAAGACCATTACTGAGCCGGCACGGGAAATTCCGGTCATTCATGAAACCGAGGTGCTGGTCGTGGGTTCCGGCCCCGGCGGGCTGGCGGCGGCGCTGGCAGCAGCACGGGCTGGCGTGGAGGTCACGCTGATGGACCGCTTCGGCTGCTTTGGCGGCAATATAACCACCGTGGGGGTCGAGGGCTTTGCCTGGTACCGGCACGAAGAAACGGTGGAGGCCGGCGGCATCGGCTGGGAGTTCGAAGAACGCGCCAAGGCGATGGGCGCGGCGGTGCCCGAAAGCCAGTCGCTCAGCTATGAGCTGGACAGCGAGGGCTTCAAGCTGGTGGCCGACAAGCTGGTCGAGGAAGCCGGCATCCACCCGATGCTGCACCGGGTGTTCGTGGCGCCGATCCGCGAGGGCAGCCGGATCACCGGGGTGATTGTCGAGAGCAAGGCGGGCCGCGAGGCCATTCTGGCGAAACGGGTGGTCGACGCCACCGGCGACGCCGATATCGCTCACATGATGGGTGCGCCCACCCTCAAGACCCCGGTGGAGCAGATGCAGGCGGCCAGCGTGATGTTCCACATCGCGGGCGTCGACAAGCAGAAGTTCATGGACGGCGTGAAGGCCGATCCGCAGACCTATGCCAACTGGTCGACCGGCGAATGGCAGGTGGAGACCTCCGGCAAGGAGGACGACATGTTCTCCCCCTTTCTGGCCAAGCCGTTCCGCCAGGCCATTCGCGACGGGGTGATCCCGGCGCATCTGAACACCATCGGCGGCACCTGGGGCGCGGTGCATGACAGTGGCGAGATGACCTATATGAACCTGGTGCATCTGGCAGGCATCGACGGCACCGATCCCGACAGCATGACCCGGGGCGAGATCGAGGGGCGCAAACAGGCGATGCACGCGATTGAGGCCCTGCGCGCCTATACCCCGGGCTGCGAGGGGGCACGCCTGCGGAACTTCGGCATGACCATCGGCATCCGCGACACCCGCAAGATCGACGCTTTTCACAACATCACCGAGGAGGAAACCCGCAACCAGGGCCGCTTTGAGGACACCATCGGCATCTACCCGGAGTTCATCGACGGCTACGGGGTGCTGATCCTGCCCACCACCGGGCGCTACATGCAGATCCCCTACCGCTCAATGCTGCCCAAGGGGGTTCAGGGCCTCTTGGTCACCGGCCGCGCCATCGGCGGTGACAAGATCGCCCATGCCGCCACCCGCAACATGGCCTGCTGCGCCGTGGCGGGACAAGGCGCGGGTGTCGCCGCGGCGCTGTCGGTGAAATCGGGCTGCGAGTTCGACGCGGTAGATATCTCCGCCGTGCAGGCTGAGCTGAAGCGCCAGGGGGTGCGGATCCATTGACACAAGCCATCCCCACCATCGACATCACGCCGCTGCGGGAGGATGGCCACCCGCAGCGGCAGGAATCCGTCGCAGCCATTCTGGCGGCGGCTGAGGACATCGGCTTTCTGTCGATCACCGGCACCGGCGTTCAGCCAGGAACGGTGGAGAGGGTGCGCAGCGTTGTGCGGGCGATCTTTGCCGTGTCCGAGAAATCCAAGTGGGATCAGGCGATTACGCGGAAGAATTACCGCGGCTATATCCCGATGGGGTTCTTCACCCCGAACGACGGATCGGGAACGGCGGACAAATACGAGGGCTACAAGCTGCACCATGAGGTAGCGGCGGATGACCCCATCCGCGCCGCCTGCCCGCTTTACGGCCCCAACCGCTGGCCTGTTGAGGTGCCTGAGGCGCGCGAGGTGATCCTCGGCTACTGGGCAGAACTGGACGGCGTCTTTCACCTGCTCTTGGGTGCGCTGGCAGAGGGGCTGGGGCTGGATCCGGCCGCGATTCAGGCGCCGTTCGAGAAACCGCTCACCAACATGAGCCTGCTGCACTATCCGCCGCAGGCGCCGGAGGAGGACGGCTTTGGCATTCACCCGCACAAGGACACCGACGCGCTGACCATCATCGCGCCGGACCCGGTCGGGGGCCTGGAGGTGCAGACGCGGGACGGCGGCTGGATCACCCCGGACTGCCCGCCCGGCGGCTTTGTCGTCAATATCGGCGACATGCTTGAGCTGTGGTCCGGCGGGCGGCTGGTCTCCACCCCGCACCGGGTGGTGAACAAGACCGGGCAGGAGCGCTACTCCTTCCCCTATTTCGCAGTGCCGCGCCATGACGTGGTAGTGGCGCCGCTGCTGCCGCCGGTTGAATGCTTTGACCGGCCTTCGGTGCATTGCGGCCACTGGTCCGCGGAGATCTGGCGCACCAACTGGCCGGATGAAGACGCCGGCGCGGACACGCCGGAGCTGGGGACCCTTCATAACTAGGTTCCGCACGGCCGAAAGGCCGGGCAGCGCCTGCCCCTCCCCCACGGGGAGGGCGCTTTCAGCACCCGCCCCGAGGATCGGGCGCTGCCCTCGGTACTTCGCTTTCCCTTCGGTTTCTGATCTGAACCAAAAAACCAAAGCGCGCGCTTACGGGTTGGTGCAGTTCCTATCCCCCACTTGCCCCCGGCCTTTTCCGCCTTATCCCCGCCTTGCCCACAGGGGAATCGCGCGCGCCCCTTGCAAGCCACTGCCCCATCAGGGAAGACTGGCGCCAAGATCCTGATGCAAACGGACCAAGGGCGGCACGCGGACCATGGCGCTACCAGCAAAACAGCAGCTGAAATACTGGGGCCTCGCAGCCATTGTCTTTGCGGTGGTGATGTGGGCGCTTGGCAATGTGCTGATGCCCTTCGTGCTGGGCGCCGCCATCGCCTATCTGATCGACCCGGTGGCCGACCGGCTGGAAGCCTGGGGCATGAGCCGCACAGGCGCCACCGCCACCATCACCGTGGGGGCGCTCTTGATCTTCCTGCTGCTGCTTGTTGTGGTGGTACCGACACTGATTTCGCAGATGATCGACCTCGCCCAGGTGCTGCCGCAGCTGGTGCGCGATGCCCGCACCTTTGCGACCGAGCATTTCCCCTCTGTCTTCGAGGAAAACAGCCGCATTCACCAGGCGGTGACCTCCTTTATGCAGACGCTGCAGTCCCGCGCGATGGAGGTGCTGCAATCAGTGCTGGGCGGCGCGGCGTCTTTCCTGAACATCGTCATCCTGCTGGTCATCGTGCCGGTGGTGGCGGTCTACCTGCTGCTCGACTGGGACCGCATGGTCGCCCGCATTGATGAGCTGCTGCCGCGCGACCACCAGCCGGTGATCCGCCGCCTGGCCGGTGAAATCGACGCGGTGCTTGCTTCCTTCATCCGCGGCATGGGCACCGTCTGCCTGATCCTCGGCACCTATTACGCGGTGGCGCTGATGCTGGTAGGGCTGAACTTCGGCCTGGCGGTCGGCTTCATCGCAGGCCTCGTCACCTTCATTCCCTACCTCGGCGCCCTGATCGGCGGCGCGCTGGCCATCGGCCTGGCGCTGTTCCAGTTCTGGGGCGACTGGGTGTCGATCGGGCTGGTGGCGGTAATTTTTGCCATCGGCCAAGTGGCAGAGGGCAACGTCCTGACCCCCAAGCTGGTGGGCGGCTCGGTTGGCTTGCACCCGGTCTGGCTGCTGCTGGCGCTGTCGGTGTTCGGCGCGCTGTTCGGCTTTGTCGGCATGCTGGTCGCGGTGCCGGTTGCGGCGGCGCTTGGGGTGATCGCGCGCTTCGTCACCGAGCAGTACCTGGACAGCCGCCTATACCAGGGCCAGAGCCATCCCAGTGCTGAAAAGCGGGACGCGGGGGCGGAGTGATCCCATGGCACAGCAGCTGAGCTTTGATCTCCCGGCGAAACCGGCGCTGGGGCGGGAGGATTTCTTTGTCGCGCCCTCCAACGCGATGGCAGTGGCGCTCTTGGACCCGCAGTTCGCCTGGCCCAGCGGCAAGCTGGTGCTGACCGGCCCCAAGGGCGCGGGCAAGACCCATCTGGCGCATGTCTGGGCCAGCCAGACCGGCGCCCGGATCATCGCCGCGGCCAAACTGACGGAACAGGCCGTGCCGGAGCTGGCGCAGGGCCCGGTGGCGGTTGAGGACGTGCCGCAGATCGCCGGCGACAGCGCGCGGCAGAACGCCCTCTTTCACCTGCACAACCTGGTGCTGGCAAACGGCCATCCGCTCGTGATGACCGGCCAGGGCGCGCCGAACCTCTGGGCGCTGTCGCTGCCCGACCTGCAAAGCCGGGTGCAGGCCGCCACCCATGCGGAGCTGCAGCCGCCCGACGACCAGCTCTTGGCGGTGGTGCTGGCCAAGCTGTTCAACGACCGCCAGATCACCCCCAAGCCGGATGTGATTCCCTATCTGGTGGCGCATATGGACCGCTCCTTTGCCGCCGCGGCGCAGATGGTGCGGCGGCTGGACCGCCTGTCGCTGGCGGAAAAACGCAGCCTGACCCGGCCTCTGGCGGTGCGGGCGCTGTCGGAAGTGCGCGAAGAGGCTGCGGAAAATGACGCATCCGCAAGCGGTTGACCCATGCCCGCCCATGCCCCATCCTGACCGCGGATCGCAAGACGGAGCCCTCATGAACCTGTCCCAGGACCCCGCCGCCGCTGCCACCGCCGCCGCAACTGATTGGGGCCCCTTCGGGCGTCCGATCTTTGATGACCCCAAGGCCCGGGCGCTGTCGCGGGTGGGGGTGGTCGATGTCGGCTCCAACTCGGTCCGGCTGGTGGTGTTCGACGGCGCCGCCCGCAGCCCGGCCTATTTCTACAACGAAAAGATCATGTGCGCGCTTGGCGCGGGCCTGTCGGAATCGGGCCGCCTGAACCCCGAGGGCCGCGCCCGCGCGCTGTCGGCGCTGCGCCGGTTCCAGCATCTGGCCAAGGGCATGGGGCTGCCGCCCCTGTCCGCGGTGGCCACCGCGGCGGTGCGCGATGCCGAGGACGGGCCGGAGTTCTGCGAGGAAGTTCTGCGCGAAACCGGCCTCAGGATCCACGTCATCGACGGCCGCGAGGAGGCGCGGCTGTCGGCGCAGGGTGTGCTCTTGGGCTGGCCCGGCGCCTACGGGCTGGTCTGCGACATCGGCGGCTCTTCGATGGAACTGGCGGAGATCCAGGAAAATTCCGTCGGCCGCCGGGTGACCTCGCCGCTGGGGCCGCTGAAGCTGCGCGACATCAAGGGCGGGCGCAAGGGCCGCAAGGACTACATCCGCGCGGTGATGGAGCAGCTGAAATCCGAGATGGGCACCCAGCGCGACCGCCTGTTCCTGGTCGGGGGCAGCTGGCGGGCGATTGCCCGCATCGACATGCACCGGCGCGGCTATCCGCTGAAGGTGCTGCATGAATACCGGATGAGCGCCAGCGACGTGCGTGAAACCGCCCGCTACATCGAGAAACGCGATCTCGACAAGCTGCGCGACGCCTGCGGCATCTCCTCCAGCCGGATGTCGCTGGTGCCCTATGCGATCGACGTGCTGACCCGGCTTATCCATACCTTCAAGCCCAAGGACATCGCGGTCTCCAGCTACGGCATCCGCGAGGGCCTCCTGTACGAGCAGATGCCGCAGCGGCTGCGCGCCCGCGACCCGCTGGTCGAGGCCTCCCGCTTTGCCGAGATGAAGGACGCCCGGGTGCCGGGCTTCGGCAAGACGCTCTATGATTTCGTGAGCCCGATCTTCAGCGGCGCCAAGCACAGCAAGCGGCGGCTGGTCAAGGCCGCCTGCCTGCTGCACGACGTCAGCTGGCGGGCGCATCCCGACTACCGCGCCGAGGTCTGTTTCGACAACGCCACCCGCGCCAACCTGGGCGGGCTCAAGCATTCCGAACGGGTGTTCCTGGGCCTGGCGCTGTTGCACCGCTACAGCAACAAGCGGCGCGGCAGCTCCTTCGAATATCTCTATGACCTCTTGGACGAAAAGGGCCAGCACGAGGCCGAGGTTCTGGGCAAGGCGATGCGCTTCGGCGCGATGCTGATGGTCACCAGCAACGGCGAGATCGGCTCATTGCGCTGGCAGCCGCGCAAGCGGGTGCTACATGTGGACCTGCCCGACGCGGCCCGGCCGCTGTATGGCGAGGTCGCAGAATCCCGGCTGAATTCGCTGGCCAAGGCGCTGGATGCAGAGATTGACCTGCGCTTCGTCAAACCCGCGCCGGAGGCAGAAGCCGAGGCAGGCTGAGCAAGCCCGGCCGGCCCGGGCCGGCGGACACCGCCGGGCAGCGTCAGATTTCGGTGACGCCTTCCTCTTCGCCCTTGTCTTTCTCTTCGGGCGCGTTGTCCTTGGGCTTCTTGCGGATGATGATGTCGCCGTTGGGCAGCACCTCGGGCAGCTCATAGGCGCTCCAGTCCTTCACCTCGCGGGCGATTTCGGCCAGCGCCGGGCCCATCTCAGCCAGGAAGGCGGCCATCGAAGGGCCGATTTCCTCCATCATGCCCTGCAGGTCTTCGAGCGCCGGCGCCATTTCCTGGCGCAGGCCCTCCCAGAACAGCTCCGCCCCGCGCTCCATCAGCGAGGGGCCGCTGTCCTCCTCCCCCGCTTCCTGGGCAGAAAGCGGCGCGGACATCAGGGCAATGAGGGCGGCGGGCAGAAGGATCTGTTTCATGAGGGATAATATAGGGGCGGTTTGATTGGGGTAACAGGGGGGCTGCGAAACCTTGCCCAACCGGCGGCACCGCGGCAAGCAGGGCTGCCCCCGCAGATGCGACATCGCTGCAGGGTTGTGGTATCCTTGCCCCTGGAGGGCAAGTATGACCGCATCTGCACGCATTCTTCTCGGCACGACAAAAGGCGCCTTTGTCCTGACCCCGGACGGCAAGGGCTGGTCCGTATCCGGCCCCCACTGCGACGGCTGGTGCATCAATCATGTGATAGGCGACCCGGACAGCGGCACGCTTTGGGCCGGCGGCGGCGGCGATTGGCCTGGTGCAGGGGTCTGGCGCTGCGAGGATGGAGAGACCTGGGAGCTGTCGAAGCTGTCAAATGGCCAGATCGACGAATGGGCCGCCGCCGACCCGGAAACGGCAGCATTTTTCAATTGGGAGCCGGCCGAGGTTCCCTTCGACGATCTCAAGGCGGTGTGGTCGCTGCACCGCGCACATGGGGTTTTGTATGCGGGCACCAATCCGGCCGCATTGCTGTCCAGCAAAGACGGCGGCAGGACCTGGGAGAGGAATACCGCGCTCGACAACCATCCGTCCCGCGAAAGCTGGAACCCCGGCGCCGCCGGGCTGGTTCTTCACACCATGCTGAGCGATCCGGCAGACGCCGGCAAGTTCTGGCTCGGCATCTCAGCGGCGGGGGTTTTTGCAACGGAGGACGGCGGCAACAGCTGGGAGCGCCGCAACCGCCTGTCCAATGACACGGTCTGCACGGAACACCGCCACCCCGCGGCCCCGCGGGACGGTGAAACCGGCCACTGCGTCCACAATATGCAGCGCGGCCCCGGCGATCTGCTGTATCAGCAAAATCACCATGGCACCTACCGCAGCACCGATGGCGGGCGCACCTGGAGCGATATCACGGCCGGGCTGCCGTCGACCTTTGGCTTCCCGGTTGCAATGCACCCCCGCGACCCGGATGTGATCTGGGTGCTGCCGCTGAACGGCGACGCGGCCGGCCGGTTTCCGCCCGACGCCTCGGCCGCCGTCTGGAAGTCCACCGATGGCGGGGAAACCTGGGCGGCCAGGCGCGATGGGCTGCCGCAGGGCGCCTGTTTCTTCACCGTGCTGCGCCAGTCCATGGCCACGGACGCAGCGGCGGGCGTCTATTTCGGAACCAATTCGGGTTCGGTCTTTGCCAGTGCCGACGAAGGCGAAAGCTGGACCGAAATCGCCCGCCACCTGCCAACAATCCTGTCCGTGGAGACCCTGGCCCTTTGACACCGCTTGGGCCGTCTGAGCAGCAAGCAAAGGCGCGGTGTTCAGGGGCAAGCGCGGTGCACTGCCCTCCCGCTCACTCCACCTCGATATCCACCGTCACCGGAAAATGGTCCGAGGCATCCAGCAGCGCCTGACGCATGTCCTCGTCCGCGAAGCATTCGCCGTCCTCGAACGGGTGCCAGATGCGCCATGCGGGGCGCATCGCCATCAGGCTTTGCGAGATCATCACATAGTCCAACAGCGCCCGGATAAACCGCTTGTCCTCGGCGTTGTAGAACCGCGAGGTGCTGGGCGGAATGTCCGGGCGCGGCTGCTGCAGGCCTTGCGCGTGGGGGTCGTTCAGCAGATCCCCCATCACGATCTCGACCGAGGACTGGCCGAACAGGCGTTCGTACTGGTCAAGGCCGGGGCCGTCGTTGAGGTCGCCCAGAACCATCACGTGCTCGCCTGCGGCCGCATGCTCCGCCACCCGGCGGTGCAGCCAGATCGCCTGCGCCATCTGCTTGCGGCGGTTGGCAATGGCCATGGCGGTTATCTCTGCGGCGGTTCTGGCCCCGTGCGGTGCCTTGGATTTCAGATGCGCGCCGATCATCCGCAGCGCGGTGCCGCCTCTGGTGGTCACCGCCAGCTCCAGCGGCGGCTTGGAGAATTCCACCTGGTCCAGCTGCTCATCCACGTCGAGGTCGATCTCGAACACCCCGTCGAACCGCGGCGCGGCGGCGCTGGAGCGGGCATCGTGGCGGGCGTTCAGCACATCCGGGTCGTAAAGCAGCGCGATTTCCTGATGGGTGTCGTTGGGATAGCCGCTGACCGCCTCGCGGGCGCGCAGGCCGGCCTCTGCCGCAAAGGCCTCCAGCGCGCGGGTGGTGCGCTGGGTGCGGCCGGTGTTGGGCGCCTCGATCACCATCACCGCATCGGCGTCGATGCGGCGCAGCACATGGGCGATGGCGCGTCCCTGGGTATAGCGGTCAACGCCGTGCACGCCGGACGGCTTGCCGTCCAGCATCAGCCTGTCGTTCTTGTCGAACAGATAGGCGAACCATTCGATATTATAGGTTGCGAACCGCATTTCCGCCGCATCCGCTGATCTCGTCCCAGGCGCGGTTGATGTCGATCATCCGCTTCTCCGCCAGCCGCACCGCCTCCTCCGGCACCCCGCGGGCGATCATCGCATCCGGGTGGGTGTCGCGCACCAGCTTGCGCCAGTGCTTGCGGATCTCCTCCCGCGGCATGTCCGGGGAGACCCCCAGCACCGTATAGGGATCCTTGGGCGCATCCGGCACGAAGCGGGCGCGCAGGGCCTGGAACTGCTGCGGGGTCTGGCCGAAGATGCGGCTCACCTCCTCCAGGAACTCGTTTTCGCCGGGGTGGTAGAAACCATCCGCCATGGCGATGTGAAACAGCCCCTCCATCAGGTCGCACAGCGTGGTCGGGTCGTTGGCAAACATCCGCTGGATGCGGCGGGCGTATTCCTGGTAGCCCGCGACATCGGTGCGCGCCATGTTGAAGACACGGGCAGCGCCGGCCTCGTCATCCTGGGCGATCTGGAACACCTCGCGGAAGGCGGTGACCTCATCGCGGGTGACCTGGCCGTCGGCCTTGGCCATCTTGGCGCCAAGGGCAATCACCGCGATGGCAAAGGCCACGGTGCGTTCGGGCGGCGCGCGCAGGCGGTCGAAAACCTCCGTCAGGCTTTCGCCTGCGGCAAGCGCGGCCAGCGCGTCGGATATGCGGGTCCAGAGCGACATGGGATCAGCCTATCCGGGATTGCCGGCACTGTCAGGGGCGGGAATACCGGGCGTCAGGATTTTCTGCATGAAAACAGTGTCGAGCCAGAGGCCGTTCTTGCAACCAAGCTCCGGCATCCGGGCGGTTTCCACGTAGCCCAAGGCGGCGTGAAAGGCGATTGCCGCGGGATTGGCGCTGCTGACGCTGGCGATCAGCACGTGGATCTGCGCCTCTTTCGCCTTCTCCTCCAATGCCTGCATCAGGCGGCGGCCTGCGCCCTGCCCTTGCGCCGCGGGCAGCAGGTGGATGGTGTGTTCTGCCGTAAAGCGGTAGCCGGGGCCGGAGCGGAACGGGAAGAAATGCGCATGGCCGAGAATCTCCCCGTCCTGATCTGCCACCAGGTACCGGCCCTTGCTGGCGGCGATCTGCCGGCGCACGTCCTGCGGCGTCTTTTCAATGGTGTTGAAGGTGGCTAGCGTGTCGCGGATCACCCAGTTGGCGATGGCGCAGACGGCCTCAGAGTCGGCCTCGGTTGCCGGGCGGATGATCATCTGAGCACCCTCGCCCCGTGCGGCGTGCCGAATTCCGCCATCATCGCGGGCGCGCCCTGCTCCACCTGAATGCGCGGGTCGCTGATGATGCGGTTCAGCGCGGCTTGCAGGCCTGCGGCTTCAGGGTGGCTGAGGGTCAGGCGGGTCAGGCGGCAGCGTGATTGCGGCAGCTTGGCGGCTGGCGGCTCGGCCTGCCACTGCAGAGCCGCGGGGAACAGGTTGTCATAGGGCAGCAGCCCGTCCGCGGGCACCGTCATCAGCCAGCGGAGATCCCCCCGCTGCATGGCGACATGGCGCTGCGCATGGGGCGGCAGCAGAGGCATCTCTGCCGCCAGGTCCTCGCTGCGCAGGATCCAGTTGCTGAGCCGCGCCGGGCCGGTGAAGCGGTCGAGGTTGAACCAGCGCGGCTGCTCTTGCGGCTGGGCGTCCGGGTCGACGGCAATGGCTTCCAGATAGAGGCCACCCTCCAGCCCGATCAGCCGGTTGTGGGTGCCATAGCGGGCATGGGAACCACCGGGGCCGAGGGTGATGCCGAGCGCGTCTTCGGTGTGGGCAATTGCCTCTTCCAGCGTTGCGCCAGCCACCGCGAGGTGATCAAGTATCATTTCCACCCTCCCCTTTTGGCGCAGAGACTAGCCGGACAGCGGCGGGGCGCAAGGCGGGATTTCAGGCGCGTGCAGTTGTTCATCTAGGCCCAGGCTGCCAGCGCCCAGATCCCGGCAATCACCGTCGGGTAAAACGTCCCGGCAAAACCCAGCCCCCGCAAGGGCGGCGACAGGTGGTAGCCGCCCCAAAACAACAGCCGCATGAGCGCGAAGGAAAGGCCGAGGGCGATGGCCACGGCGCCGCCCAGGGTGACGGCGGCAAACGGCCAGATGGCCAGCGCCAGCACCAGCTGCTCCACCGTGTTGGTGAGCACCCGCTGATCGGTTTCTGCCGCGGAGCCGGGCGCAAAAGGCTCTCCGTCGATGATGGCATCATCGAAGAACCGCCGCTGGGCCAGACGGCCGATCATCAGCGCCAGCACCAGCCCCGGCGCGAGGAAGGCGCCGGGCAAGGCGATGGGCGCCGGGATATAGGGCAGGCCCAGCCATTGCGGCAGGCCGATGATCAGCACGCCCCAAAGGGCGCCGAGGGTCATGCCGGTCAATATCTGGGGGCGTTTGGATCGCAGCATGGCGCCACTCAACCACCGCGTCACCGGTTTGCCAAGCCGTGCCGCGGCGGCCCCGGCGGAAAGCTGCGGCTGGCGGCATCACATTATTGGAAAACAGGCGCTCCCGCCCGGCGCTGCCTGTGCCTGCGGCACATCCGTGCCGGTTGGGCGCGGTATCACGCCTCCGCGCGATGCAGGCAGCCCGCCCGATCGGGGCGGGCTGCCGGACCCAAAGCCGCCAAGGGGCGGCCCGGAGGGCGGGCACCTGCGGGTGCGGGAGAACCTCCCCTGCCCCGCAGAAGCTGTGCTTGCTTAAGTGCGGGCTTCGCGGATCAGGCGCAGGATGTCCTGGGCCGCTTCCGGGATGTTGGTGCCGGGGCCGAAGATCGCCTTGACGCCCTTGGAGTACAGGAACTCGTAGTCTTGCTGCGGGATCACCCCGCCGCAGATCACGATGATGTCGCCTGCGCCTTCGGCTTTCAGCGCCTCGACCAGCTGCGGCGCCAGCGTCTTGTGGCCCGCGGCCTGGCTGGAGATGCCGATCACGTGGACGTCGTTGTCGATGGCGTCCTGGGCGGCCTCCTCCGGGGTCTGGAACAGCGGGCCCACGTCGACGTCGAAACCGATGTCGGCAAAGGCGGTTGCGATCACCTTGGCGCCGCGGTCGTGGCCGTCCTGGCCCATTTTCACCACCAGCAAACGCGGGCGGCGGCCTTCTTCCTCGGCGAATTCCTCGATCGATTTCTGGATCGCGGCAAAGCCCTCGTCGCCCTCATAGGCGGCGCCGTAAACGCCGGCCAGGGTTTTCACCTCGGCGCGGTGGCGGCCGAATTCCTTTTCCATCGCCATGGAGATCTCTCCGACTGAGGCCCGCGCGCGGGCGGCTTCGACAGCTGCTTCCAGCAGGTTGCCGCTGCCGTCCTTGGCGCGGCGGGTCAGTTCATCGAGCGCCGCCTGGCAGGCGGCCTCGTCGCGGGTCTCGCGCATCTTCTGCAGGCGGGCGATCTGGGCGTCGCGCACCGCGTGGTTGTCGACGTCGAGGATGTCGATCGGGTCTTCCTTGTCCTTGCGGTACTTGTTGACGCCGACGACCACCTCTTCGCCGCGGTCGATCATCGCCTGGCGGCGGGCAGCCGATTCCTCGATGCGCAGCTTGGGCATGCCGCTCTCGACGGCTTTGGTCATGCCGCCCATTTCCTCGACCTCTTCCATCAGCGCCCAGGCCTTCTCCACCAGCTCAGCCGTCAGGCTTTCGATGTAGTAGGAGCCGGCCAGCGGGTCGACCACATTGGTGACGCCGGTTTCCTCCTGCAGCACCAGCTGGGTGTTGCGGGCAATGCGGGCGGAGAAGTCGGTGGGCAGCGCGATGGCCTCGTCCAGCGCGTTGGTGTGCAGCGACTGGGTGCCGCCAAGCACCGCCGACATCGCCTCATAGGCGGTGCGGATCACGTTGTTGTAGGGATCCTGCTCCTGCAGCGAAACGCCGGAAGTCTGGCAGTGGGTGCGCAGCATCTTGGAGCGTTCGGACTTGGCGCCGAATTCGGTCATCACCCGGTGCCACAGGGTTCGGGCGGCGCGCAGCTTGGCGATTTCCATGAAGAAGTTCATGCCGATCGCAAAGAAGAACGACAGCCGCCCTGCGAATTTGTCCACGTCCATGCCGGCGTCCAAAGCGGCACGCACGTATTCGCGGCCATCGGCGATGGTGTAGGCCAGCTCCTGCACCAGGTTCGCGCCGGCCTCCTGCATGTGGTAGCCGGAGATCGAGATGGAGTTGAACTTGGGCATCTCGTTCGAGGTGTACTCGATGATATCCGAGATGATCCGCATCGAGGGTTTCGGCGGATAGATATAGGTGTTGCGGACCATGAACTCCTTGAGGATGTCGTTCTGGATGGTGCCCGCAAGGACCGACCGGTCGTGGCCCTGCTCCTCGCCCGCGACGATGAAGGAGGCCAGCACCGGGATCACCGCGCCGTTCATGGTCATCGAGACCGAGACCTTGTCGAGCGGGATGCCGTCGAACAGGATCTTCATGTCTTCGACGCTGTCGATGGCAACGCCGGCCTTGCCGACATCGCCGACCACGCGCGGGTGGTCGCTGTCATAGCCGCGGTGGGTGGCGAGGTCGAAGGCGACCGAGACGCCCTGCTGGCCCGCGGCCAGGTTGCGGCGGTAGAAGGCGTTGGATTCCTCCGCCGTGGAGAAGCCCGCGTACTGGCGGATGGTCCAGGGGCGGCCTGCGTACATGGTGGCCTTCACCCCGCGGGTGAAGGGGCCGAAACCGGGCAGCGTGCCCATGTGGGGCAGATCCCGGGTGTCGTCTTCGGTGTAGAGCGGCTTGACCTCGATGCCTTCCAGCGTCTGCCAGTTGAGGTCGTCGACCGCCCGTCCGCGCAGCTCTTTCTCAGCCAGAGCCCGCCATTCGTCTTTGTTTGTCATCAGGTCTTCCTCTTGTCAGTCCGATATCGGGCGGGTTCGTGCCCGCCGCCTGTTTATCCGGGTCATGCACCAGCGTTGCGAGGCCGTCCGCCCCGGCAGCCAGCCACATGATGTCGTCGGCATACGCCTCGCGCAGGGAGGCTGTTTGCGCGTCGTCGAAGGGGCGCCAGCGGCCGCTGCCCTGCGGCAGGTCTGCCGCCACAGCGGACGGCACGCTGGCGCGCAGGTCCTGCAGGCAGAGCGAGGCATTGAGGCGCACCCGGGCATGGGTGCGCGGCGCCTCGATGCCGGTCACGGCGGCCAGCGCCGCCTCGGGCCGGGAGCCGAAGGTTTCGAACGGCAGCACGTGCAGGCGCACGCCGGGCATCGCGCAGGCGATGTCGGTGATCACGTCGCGCCAGCTGCGCGGCGCCTGCGCCAGCCGGTCCAGCCCACCCGCGGACGGCAGCTTGTGGCCGCGCGCCACCGCATAGGCCAGCGCCGAGGTCCAGTAGCTGTCGAGGCTGCGGATCGAGAGCGCCGCATCCGTGACCGCGCCGCCGAAGGCCTGGAACATCCGCGCCATCCGCTCTCCCGCGCCGCTGTAGAGATCGCCGATGCGCAGGTTGGCGCGGACCGAGCCGAGCATGTTCTCCTCGCTGACCAGCAGCTGCTGGACGCCCCGTTCGCGGCAGGATGCCATCTGGATCTGCAGCCGCCCCTGGGCGCGCTGCACCAGATCGCGGCCGTTGGCCGGCGCCGGGCCCGGCTGGATGCCGTGGAACAGCCCGCCGCGGGTGCGGTGCGGCCCCCAGAAGCCGATGCCCTGGCGGGCCAGCGGCTGCGCGTTCTGGCGCATGTATTCCTGAAACGAAGTGGTGGCGCAGCGGTGCGCGCCGGTGTGAAGGATCACTTTCATCGTGCTTCGGGACCTCTGCTGGAGGGCCGCAGGCCGCAGCCCGGTCAAGGGGAATGGCACGATCATGGCCGGTAACCCCTCATTATCCCGTTAACGATAATGTTTTTTCGCCAAGCTGCGGATTTCACAGTCGCATTTGCCGCCTGCGCACATATATTCAACACAACAGGAGAGATCATGAGAGCAATCCTAAGCGTTGTTTTGGCAGGTTTCCTGCCGCTGGCGGCTGTTGCGGCGGATGGCAGTGCCCCTGAACTGATACAGCCCGGGTATGATGTGGAGCTGGACGAATTCCAGTGGACCCACCGCCCGGTGGTGGTGTTTGCCGACAGCCCCGAGGACCCGCGGTTCCATGAGCAGATGGAGCGGCTGATGGAGGGCATTGAGGCGCTGAAGGAGCGCGATGTGGTGGTGCTGACCGATACCGATCCGGCCGCCAAATCAGCCCTGCGCAAGAAGCTGCGGCCGCGCGGTTTCATGCTGGTGCTGGTGGGCAAAGACGGCGGCGTCAAGCTGCGCAAGCCGCACCCCTGGACGGTGCGCGAGCTGTCCCGCACCATCGACAAGTTCCCGGAACGGCTGCGCGAAGTGGAAGAGCGGCGCGGCGGCTGAGCCCGCCCGGCAGGTCCGGTCAGCCGTTGCCGCGGACGTAGATCAGCGCCATCGCCTGTTTGTCCAACACCACCATCGCGCCTGTTTCCGGCACGAAGACCAGGCTGGAGGCGGGATTGCGGATCGCCTGGTAGTAGACGGATTTGACCAGATCGGTCATGCAGCTGACGCCCGCCAGCCCCGAATTCAGAACCCCCAGCCCCTGCGGCAGATCGCGGGACATGATGTCCTCTGTCACCGCATTGGGGGACTTGCCGGAGACCGCGAACATCACCGGCTGGCCGGCCTCCAGCATCTTCATGCCGGTGTTGAGCGAGCGGGCGCGGTCCACCAGGGACGTGATGCGCGGGTTTTCCGCGGTGTGGAACACCGCTGCGGTGCAGCTCATCGAGCTTTGGAAGAAGAACGTCTCCCCCAGTTCCACCCAGGCGGAAAGCTGGGCGCGCAGCGCCTCTTCCTTGTCCAGCGCGCAGGCGGACAAAAGTGCCAGAGCGGACAAGAGACAGGCGAGAAGACGGGTCATGCGGCACCTTGGGATCGTCAAACGGCACCAGTGTCGCAGAAAAAACTGAAGATTTGGTGCACGGCACCATGCGGTGCGGGGCAGGCACGGCTGCGGAGGCGGGAAAACCCGCCTGCCCGCGTGCATATGTGCCTGCCCCAAGCTGCATTATTCGAATTCCATGATCACTTCATCAACCGCCAGGCTGTCGCCGGCGCTTGCGTTGATCTTGGACACCACGCCCTTCTTCTCGGCGCGCAGGATGTTTTCCATCTTCATCGCCTCGACGGTGCAGAGCGCCTGGCCCTCCTGGACTTCCTGCCCCACTTCGACATCGACCTTCACAATGAGGCCGGGCATCGGGCAGAGCAGCATCTTGGACGTGTCGGGCGCGACCTTTTCCGGCATCAGCGCGGCCAGTTCGGCCTGGCGCGGGGTGCGCACCTTGACCTGCAGGTCGGCGCCGCGGGAGCGGATGCGGAAGCCCTGGGTCACCTTGCCGGTCTTCAGCACCAGGGTCTCGCTGTTCACGTTCACGGTGGCCAGCTGGTCGCCCGGGGTCCAGTCGGAGGTGACGCGGTAGCTGCCGCCGCCCTCGAAGTTGACGGTTGCGCCTTCGCGGTCGGCGTCGATCACCACGGCGAAGGACTGACCCTGCAAGGTGACAACCCAGTCGGTGCCGACCTTGCGCTCGTGGTTGTCCATCCGGCCCGACACGCGGGTGCGGCGGATTTCGGCAACCCGGTGCATCGCGGCGCAGGCGGCAGCGATCTTGCGCAGGTCGTCGCTGTGCAGCTCGACGCCTTCGAAGCCGTCCGGGTACTCCTCAGCGATGAAGGCAGTGGTCATGTCGCCGGAGATGAACTTCGGGTGGTCCATCACCGCCGACAGGAACGGCAGGTTGTGGCCGATGCCCTCCACCTCGAAGCTGTCGAGGGCGGTCCGCATGGCGTCGATCGCATCCTCGCGGGTCGGCGCCCAGGTGCACAGCTTGGCGATCATCGGGTCGTAGTACATCGAGATCTCGCCGCCCTCATAGACGCCGGTGTCGTTGCGCACCGCGGTCTCGCCTGCGGGGGCGTCGCCCTGCCATTTGCCGTTCACCAGCATCGGGCCTGCGGCGGTTTCCGCCGGCGGGCGGTAGCGCGACAGGCGGCCGATCGAGGGCAGGAAGCCGCGGTAGGGATCTTCGGCATAGAGGCGGTTCTCGATGGCCCAGCCGGTGAGCTTCACATCCTCCTGGCGCAGCGGCAACTCCGCCCCGTCGGCGACGCGGATCATCTGCTCCACCAGGTCGACGCCGGTGATCAGCTCGGTGACCGGGTGCTCCACCTGCAGGCGGGTGTTCATTTCCAGGAAATAGAAGTTTTTGTCGCCGTCGACGATGAATTCCACGGTGCCGGCAGAGGAGTAACCCACCGCCTTGGCCAGTGCGACGGCCTGCTCGCCCATCGCCTTGCGGGTCTCCTCGTCGAGGAACGGCGACGGCGCCTCTTCCACGACTTTCTGGTTGCGGCGCTGGATCGAGCATTCGCGCTCGCCCAGGTAGATGCCGTTGCCGTGCTTGTCGCAGAGCACCTGGATTTCGATGTGGCGTGGCTGGGTGACGAATTTCTCGATGAAGATCCGGTCGTCGCCGAAGGAATTCGCAGCCTCGTTCTTGGAGGACTGGAAGCCTTCGCGGGCTTCTTCATCGTTCCAGGCGATCCGCATGCCCTTGCCGCCGCCGCCGGCGGAGGCCTTGATCATCACCGGATACCCGATCTCATTTGAGATCTTCACCGCCTCGTCGGCATCTGCAATCAGGCCCATGTAGCCGGGCACGGTGGAGACGCCTGCCTCCTGGGCGATTTTCTTGGAGGTGATCTTGTCGCCCATCGCCTCGATCGCGCCTTTCGGGGGGCCGACGAAGGCAACGCCTTCGGCCTCCAGCGCCTCGGCGAATTTCGAATTCTCGGACAGGAAGCCGTAGCCCGGGTGCACCGCCTGCGCGCCGGTTTGGCGGATTGCCTCCATCACCTTGTCGATGACGATATAGGACTGGTTGGCGGGCGGCGGGCCGATGTGGACTGCTTCGTCAGCCATCTGCACATGCAGAGCCTGCTTGTCGGCGTCGGAGTAGATGGCAACGGTCTTGATACCCATTTTCCGCGCGGTTTTGATCACGCGGCAGGCGATCTCGCCCCGGTTGGCGATCAGGATCTTATCAAACATAGGCAGTCCCTTGTTCCTTGGTATTCCGGAATGCAAAACGCCGCACCCGGGGGAAACCCGGGCACGGCGTTTGCGCGATATGATGTGCGGCCCCTGCGGACCGGAGGGTCAGAGCTGCGGCCGGGGCCTCAGCACTTGCGGGGATTTTGCTGGCAGTAGACCAGGTTTGCGGCCACGCCGACGGCTGCGCCGGTGACCAGGTTGGCATCAAGCACCGCGGCGCCGAGAGCGCCTGCGCCTGCACCGTAAACGACGCGCTCGCCGGTGGTGTCGCCGCAAGCCGCCGCGAAGCCGCAGAGCGAGAGCGCCGCGATGAGAGTTTTTGCCCGCATGTCCAGTATCCTTCTTCCGGGGACGCTTTTGTCCGGGCCGGAATTGCAGGCTTGCAAGCCCCGCGCAACGCTGCATGGAAACCGGCTGCCGGTTCGGCGGACGCTTGCCGCATCAGGGGGGGCATACGGCAAGCTTCCGCCGGTGCCTGAAAGGGGTAAAAGACGGGCAGGCCGCGGATGGGGTCGCGAACCTGCCCGTTCAGGCGAAGGGGCCGGAACAGATGCTCGGCACAGCAGCGTGGCTGCGCTGCTTGACCCACGATGCACTCTGCGGATGCCCCTGTAAGCCCGTGAAATCCAACGCCGCGGATTTGGGCAGATTCCTGCTGAACCGGAATGGCCGTGTGCAAGTTCACGCCGAAATTGCGGGTGGCCGCCAGCCGGGCCGCACAGCGGCGCCCCGGACGCCGGGCAAGGCCGCGCGCACAGACCCGCGCCGCCTGGACCCTGATATGCGTCCGGGGCCGCGCCATCAGTCAAACGCTTCCGGGAAAGAGGCGCGGGCAACCGCCTCGTCAATGACCAGCAGCGCCTCGTAGCTTTCGGGATCAAACGGATCCTCGGCCGGGACCACCTCGCGGCCGAACAGCCAGCTGAGGCGGCCTGCATCCAGGTTGCCGCGCTCAAACGGCTGGTCGCCAAAATGCTCCCACAGGGACTGCATGAACATCTGGTCGACACGCTTGTCGACGTTCTTGCGGTCGCGGAAGCGCTCGCGCCGGATCAGCGGCGTCACCCCCTTGGGGTTGGGGCGGCGGATGGTGAATTGGAAATCAGTGCCGGGCATACGGCCCGGGAACCCGCGGTGTTTCAGCATTTGGGTGCCTCCGGTCCGGCACCCCACGGGGCGGCGGGGGCCGGCCGCAGGGCCGGACCCCTGAAGTGATTAGTTGTACTTGCCGGTGAATACCGGCTCTTCGGAGACCGGCTCGACAACGACGAATTCTTCTTCCTGCTGGGCGCAGGCGGTGACGGCGGCCAGCAGGCCGGCCAGGGCGAGAAGCTTGATGCTCTTGGACATTTCTGTCTCCTGATAAAATGTGTGAAACCTGCGGCGGCTGCGCCGTCCGCGTGCCTCAACCTCAATGCGAAGGCAGCCTTGTGACTGCCCGCGCCAAGGATAGCCGGGTTTGCCGCCAAGTCACATGCAAATCGCTGCAATCGGCGGCGCTGTGGCTGCAATGCCGCAAGAATCCGCCGGTCCCGCTCATGGTCCGCAAGATATTGTGGATGCATCAGAAAGCCTCCCACATGCAGGCCGCGCCCTCGGGGCGGTAAGCTTCGAAATACTGCGTCGCAGCGGGGTCCTGGGCGCCAAAGGGCACCATCCGGTCGGAGAGCGAGATCACCACCCGCGCAGGCGCCAGCCCGTGCTCGGCCAGATAAGGCAGCGCGATGGCGCCGCAGAGGTGGTCCATGTCGGGGGCCGCCGTCTCATAGCTGACAGTGCCGGTTCCGCGGGCGATCTGCGGCGCCAGGAAGCGGAACCGCGCCCAGGTTTCCCCAGGCTGGCCGGGGGCGTCGTCCAGGAGCACCTCTGCCAGCGTCACGGTCTGGCCCGAGGGCACCGCAATCGCATCCGCCGCTGCGGCGGCCAGGGCACAGAAGGCAAAGGGGATGGCGGCCAGATATCCGCAGCCCCGGCCCCTGGCGAACCAGGCTCCTCCGGCCGGAGCTGCAGGCGCTGCGCAAGTGGCGCGCGCTGTCTGATATCGGCTGGCGCGGATCATGACGCTGATTCGGCCTCCATGTCAATTTTTGCCGCGAATCTATGCGAATCCTTCGCATCTGCACGGGAATCGCGCAGCGTGCGCGCCTGCCCCCGCGCGGCATGGCGGACCCAGCGGGCACGGCAGGCGGGATTTTCCAGAACTTCAGTGATTTGCGCAGCAGCATTGGCGGGCACCCGGCCCGTCACCTGGCCGCCCGCGCGCACCCGCAGCCCCTGCGCCTGCCCGTGACCCAGGGCAGTGATTTCAACAACCGGGGAGAAGCCGCGCAGGGACTGTAGCCGCCGCCACATGTCCTGACGGATCTGATGCGCCAGCCGCAGGGGATCACCCGCGGGCAGCACCGTTTCCGCCGCCACGTCGAAACGTGCAGGCACGCGGCGCGACAGCGTCAGGCTGCTGTCCGTGCGGGTGATATGCCAACAGCTGCGGGTCAAGCTCCCGGTTTCCTCTTCATCAGGCTAAAAATATCCTCGGGGGTGCGGGGGCAGACAGCCCCCCCGGCAACCTCCGCCGTTACAGCGGAATGTTGTCGTGTTTTTTCCACGGGTTCTTCAGCTGCTTGCCACGCAGGGAGGCAAAGGCGCGGCTGACCCGTTTGCGGGTGGACTGGGGCATGATCACCTCGTCGATGAAGCCGCGTTCGGCCGCCACGAAGGGGTTGGCGAAACGGTCCTCGTAGTCCGCCGTGTGGGCCGCGATCTTGTCCGCATCGCCAAGGTCGGCGCGGTGGATGATCTCGGTGGCACCCTTGGCGCCCATCACCGCGATCTCAGCCGTCGGCCAGGCGTAGTTGAAGTCGCCGCGCAGGTGTTTGGAGGCCATCACGTCATAGGCGCCGCCATAGGCCTTGCGGGTGATCACGGTGACCTTCGGCACGGTGGCTTCGCCGTAGGCGAACAGCAGCTTGGCGCCGTGCTTGATGACACCGCCGTATTCCTGGGAGGTGCCCGGCAGGAAGCCCGGCACGTCGACGAAGGTCAGGATCGGGATTTCGAAACAGTCGCAGAAGCGCACGAAACGGGCGGCCTTGCGGCTGGAGTCGATGTCGAGGCAGCCCGCGAGCACCATCGGCTGGTTGGCGACGACGCCGACGGTCTGGCCCTCAAGCCGGATGAAGCCGGTGATGATGTTCTTGGCGAAATCTTCCTGGATCTCGTAGAAGTCGCCCTCGTCTGCAACCTTGGTGATCAGCTCCTTCATGTCGTAGGGGCTGTTGGGGTTTTCCGGGATCAGGGTGTCCAGGCTTTCCTCGATCCGGCCGGGCTGGTCGAAGAACGGGCGCACCGGCGGTTTTTCGCGGTTGTTCAAGGGCAGGAAGTCGACCAGGCGGCGGACCTCTGCCAGCGCCTCGACGTCGTTTTCAAAGGCGCCGTCGGCGACGGAGGATTTGCGGGTGTGGGTGGAGGCGCCGCCCAGTTCCTCAGCCGTCACCACCTCGTTAGTCACGGTTTTCACGACGTCGGGGCCGGTCACGAACATGTAGGACGTGTCCTTGACCATGAAGATGAAGTCGGTCATCGCGGGCGAATAGACCGCGCCGCCGGCGCACGGCCCCATGATGACGGAGATCTGCGGGATCACGCCGGAGGCCATGATGTTGCGCTGGAAAATCTCTGCGTAGCCGGCCAGCGCATCGACGCCTTCCTGGATACGGGCACCGCCCGAGTCGTTGATGCCGATCACCGGCGCGCCGTTCTGCACCGCCATATCCATGATCTTGCAGATCTTCTGGGCGTGGGTGGCCGAGACCGAGCCGCCCAGCACGGTGAAGTCCTGGGAGAACACATAGACCTGGCGGCCGTTGATGGTGCCCCAGCCTGTAACCACGCCGTCACCGGCCGGGCGGTTGTTTTCCATGCCGAAATCGGTGCAGCGGTGGGAGATGAACATGTCAAACTCTTCGAAGCTGCCCTCGTCCAGCAGCAGCTCGATCCGTTCGCGGGCTGTCAGCTTGCCGCGCCCATGCTGTGCGTCGATGCGGCGCTGGCCGCCGCCCAGCCGCGCGTCCTCGCGGCGGTCTTCCAGCTCGGAAAGGATGTCTTTCATGGCTCATGTCCCCTGTAGATTTCACCGGGACCATATATTGCGCGGGCGCTGAGCCAAAGGTAATTTTCGCAAATTTGCAAACCGTTTGCATATGAGGTTAGCAAAGTTGTAAATCAGCAAAATCCAGGCATGGCGTCCGGCCCCTTTTTGCGGGGCCGGAGAGGCCGGGTCAGGCAGCCTTGGCGATCTCGGCCATCTGCCGCAGGGCGCTGGTCAGCGGCGCCTTCACCGGGGCGGAGATGCCAAAGGGGTTGTCCTCCACCAGGGCGATCACCGGGTCGTCCTTGAGGAACTTCAGATACGCGGCAATTTGCGCCAGCAGCGCCTGGGCTGCTGCCTTGCGGGCCTCGCCGGTGGCGGATTTCATCTCAAACAGGGCCTTCATCAGCGCGGTCTGGTTGCCGTCGGTGGCTCCGGCCAGCCCGGCATCGGCGATTTGCGCCAGCACCGGGTGGTTCTGCGACCGCAGCGCCGCCTGCAATTCGGAGATGCCGCCGTCCACCTGCTCCTTGGCGGCCTGCCAGATTTCCATCACGTCCGCCTGCGGCGCCTCCGTCTCCGTCCCTGCCGGGGCGTCGAGCGCCTTGATCAGCGCCTTCAGGCCCTCTGCGGCCTGCGGCAGCGCGCCGGACTTGAGGCTGGCCGCAACGGCGCGGGCCTGCTCGGCCAGCGGCGCCGCCTGTTCCGGCGGCAGCGCCTTGATCCTTGCCGCCTGCGCCGCCAGCAGCTTGGAGAGCTTGGCCGCCTGCTCCGCATCGGCCGAGGCGGGTTTGGGCTGGCTTTGCAGCTTGGCCAGCGCCGCCTCCAGCCGGGCGATGCGCGCGGCGCAGCCGTCGTGGTCGCCCTGCCCCAGCAGCTTGGCGCTAGCCTTGATTTCCGGCGCCAGCTTGCCCGCAAGCTCCGGGTTGCCCAGCGCCTTCACCGCCTCCGCAGCGGCGGCGATGCGCTGTTTCAGAGCGGCGGCGGCGCCATCCTCTGCCTGCGCAGGCGCGCTGGTTTCAAGCTCTTCCGCGTCGTCATCCGGCAGGCTGTCCTCGTCGATGATGCTGCCGTCGGGGCCGACCAGCACCGGCTTGAACTTGACCATGCCTTCGGCCTTGAACCGCTTCTTCAGCTGCTTGACGATACCCTTCACCGGCTTCTCCGGCTGCAGAAAGACCTCGTTCTCCTCCACCCGCAGGGTGCCGAAACAGGTTTTCTTGATGCCAGGCATCTTCTTTAGATCGCCGCGCAGCACCTTGCCGGGCTTGCGCAGGTCGACCATCAGGCCGCAGTTTTCCGGCTTGCCTGCAAGCCCGAAGGCAAAGGGCAGTTCGTTGCCGGACGCCTTGGACTTCTTCAGCAGTTTCAGGACGGCGTCGGCGTCAAAAGCCTGGTCAGGCATGGCATCCTCCTAGCTGGCGCCGGTGGCGGCGGCCCATTCCTCTGCGCTCATCTCGGCAAACTCCAGATCGGCCTCCTCCCCCGGTTCGGAGAGCGGCTGATCCGGCCAGATCATCCCGTAGGCGCGGCGGAACAGCGCCGCCAGTTCCGCGTCGTCGAACGGGTACTGCTGGCCTGCAAACTGGCTGATGCGGCCGCCCGGGCTGGCGATCAGCGAATCCAGCGCCAGGCGCAGCCAGTCCAGGTTGCCCTCCTTGTGGGCGCGTTTGTGCATGGCGCGGATGTCGGCGTCGAATTGCGCCAGATCCGCCATCGGATCGGGCGCGTTGACCGCCCGGCCCATGGTCAGGAGCCGCGTGTAGCCTTCAATCAGTTCCTTGCGTATCTTCATGGGATCATATTGTCCGGATTGCCACTGGTGTAGGTCTTGGTTTCATTGTCCCAGCCGTCGGCGACCGGGTATTGCTGCATCATCACCCAGCGCCCCGGGATCTTGGCCGGGGCGCCGCCGTGCCGGGTTTTGTATTTCTCGACGTAGTCGGCGTTGTCCTGGGCTTTTTCCCCGGCATGGTGCGTGCCGGGGTTGGGATGGTCCGTCGTCTCATCCGGCAGCTTCTCCGGCTCCCAGATGAAGTTCACATAGGCGCGGGTCAGGCCCTCGACCTCTTCGAAGGTTTCATAGGTCTTGTCCGGGACCGGCTCCTCATCCATGCGGACGTGTTTCTTGTGGCCGATATAGGCCTTGTCGATCGGGCGGCCGTGCTCGACGGTGAAATCGGCGTTTTCTTCCGGCCAGGTCAGCGGATCTCCGGAGACGTCCATCTCCTTTTCGCCGATATCGATGCCCTTGGCCAGCGCCGCCTGCGCCGCCAGTTCGCGGCCCGCCAGCCAGTCCTGCGGGCTGTGGAACTTGGATGAGGCTCCGGTATAGGAGCGCTCATCATCGGAGTGCGCATTGGGCGGCTTGCCGGTCTTGAGCCGGATGATCAGGTCCTCGTCGCTGACACCGGGGCCGTGGCGGTCGAGCGAGTGGCCAGCGTTGCTGTCAACTCCGTCCACCATTTCATAAGCTTCCGCCGCCTCGGCGCTGAGCTTTTCCAGCTCCTTGCGGACCTGGTCAAAGGCGGATTTGGCCTTGGCAAAATCCGGTATCTTTGCCTCGGCCTCTGCCGCTGAAACCTTGACTTCAAAGGCGTCCAGCTCATCCTGGGACGCGCCGGCCCGTTTCAGCGCCTTGAGGATGCCCTGCACCTGATAGCGGGCCGTCGCCATCGGCTTGGCCTCTGCCAGCAGCTTCTGATGCGCGTCCAGCATCAGGAAGGCGTCGCCGTATTCCCTGTCGTTGTCCGCCCGGTCCGTGGCGGTCTTCAGCGAGGCATCCAGCGCGGCCTCGGCCTCCGGCAGCTTGAGGTATGCCTTGGTGCGGCTGTGTTCCTTTTCGACCCTGGCGAGCTTGGCGCGGTAGTCGGCCATCGCCAGCACCATGTCCAGGTAATCGGTACCGTCCAGCACTGCCTGCAGATCCGCCGCTGCCTTGGCCGGATCGCCGCCGCGCGCAGTAGCCTCCGCCGCCTTAATTGCCGCGTCCAGCGGGCCGGTCAGCCCATCCGCACCGCCGGGCAGCGCCGCCAGCAGGTCCTGTGCGGCCTGCCGGGTGTCCAGATAGGCGGGCATCGCGCGCAGCAGCGCCAGAGCGCCCGGCACCGCGGCCACCGCCTCCGGGTATTTCTGCGCAGTCAGGGCATCCGCGACCGGGTTCTGGAAACCGTAGGCCGCGGCGGCCGGATAGCGCTGCAGGATCAGCGCCATCTCGCGACGCTCGTCCACCACCTTCTCCAGCTTGAACAGCTGGTCGAGCTTGGCGTGGTACTGCGGCGCGCCGGCGTCCTTGTCGAAGTTGTCCGCATCCGCCAGCGCCTTGTGCCTGTCCCAGGTGTCTTTCAGGTCGCTCAGCTCCGGGTCTGCCAGCACCTTGCTCAGCGCTTCGTACTTCTTCGCCAATGCCTTGACGATCTGCTTGGACAGGCTCTTGCGCATCAGCGCCTTGTTGGCCTTTTCCCAGGCCTTGAGATCCGCCATCGCGCCTGAGGGGTTGTTGGCGCCCTTGAACTCCTGCTTGGTATCCGCCGCCGCCAGCGCATCGCGGAATCCCTTGTCGGCCCGCAGAGAGCCGTCGAAGCTGCGCATGTAGCGGGCCAGCGCACCGCGGTCCTTGGAGCTGTAATCCATCAGCTCCTGCACCAGCGCCTCGGCCTCGGTGAACTTCTGCTCCTTGTAGGCCTTCTTCTTGGCGTTCTTCAGATGGTTGCGGTAGCTGCCGGCATCCGGCACCGCGCTGGCGAGGATGAATTCGCAGCGGTCATGGGCGGTTGCCATGTATTCCGCCAGTTTGGCGTCAAAGCTGAGCGCCTTGGCAAGGTCGCCCCCGTCGCCGAGGTTGGCCTTCCAGCCCTCCAGCGCCGCCTTTGCCGCGCCGAAGTCCCCCGCCTTGGAATGGCCTGCGGCGGTTTTCATCCGGGCGCTGCGGTCGGCCTCGGCGGCGTCCTTGGCGCCGCCGTTCATCGCTGCAATCAGCGCCAGGGTGCCGCGGGTCCAGCTGTCGAAGAACCGGCCGTAGGTATTGGCGTCCTCCGCCTTGGCGGCGGCATCCTTGGCCGCAGCTTCCACCGCCTCGAAGTCGCTGGCGGAGACCGCCGCTGCCATCGCTTTCTGCGCCGCCTTGATCAGCCCCTCCAGATGGGTGAAGGCGCCCTGATCGAGGCTGTCGCGCACCGCCTTGAACCTGTCCTCTGCTGCGGCAAGGGCTGCCTGCGCCTTGGCCCGGGCGGCGGCGACGCCCAGCTGCGAGGCGATCCGGGTTTCCAGCTCTTTGATATCATTGTCGATCTTGTCAAAGGCCTCTGCCGCGCCGGCGCTGAGGATTTCCTTCTTCAGCGCCTTGCGCCCGCCTGCCAGGCTGCGCCGCGCGCCGGAGCTGAGCGCGGCGGGGATGGCGATCTTGCCAAGCGCCGCAAGCGCGGCCGCGCGCCGCTGCTCCGCGGCCTCATCGCCGCCGCCGGGCAGGTCCGGCATGGCCCAGGCCTTGACCGTATAGAAGCGTTCGGCCCATTGCCGGACGGCCGGGTTGTTGGCAAGCGGGTCTGGGGTATTGGCCATTTGTCACCTCATCCGGGCTTGGGGCGGCCTTGAAAACGCACAAAAATCTATTGCCTGACCAACCATAGGAGACGCCTTGTTTTTCACGCAAGGAACTTTTGACGCGGCGTCACCCCTGTGCGCCGCCGCACAGAGGACTGATGGACAACGCGGGCCGACTGCTCTAACCGGATGGTATGTCCACATATGATACCCGGGCCGCCGGCCAGCGGACGCCTCCGCGCATTTTCACCCTGATCCTGCTGGCAGGCCTGTCGGCGCTTGGCATGAACCTGCACCTGCCGTCGCTGGCGGGGATGGCAGAGTATTATGCGGTCGACTACCGGGTGATGCAGCTGTCGGTGGCGCTGTATCTGGCCGGCAATGCGGTGGTGCAGATTTTTGTCGGCCCGATTTCCGACCAGATGGGGCGGCGGCCGGTGATCCTGGGCAGCATCGTGCTGTTCCTGCTGGCCACATTGGGCTGCATCTATGCGCCGACAGCGGAGCTGTTCCTGATGTTCCGGGTGGCGCAGACAGCGGTGGCCGCGACCATGGTGCTGAGCCGCGCCGCGGTGCGCGACATGTATGACACCAACGAGGCCGCCAGCATGATCGGCTATGTCACCATGGGCATGGCGGTGGTGCCGATGATCGGCCCGGCAATCGGCGGCTTCCTGGACCAGTGGATGGGCTGGACCGCCAACTTCTGGCTGCTGTTCCTGGTTGGCGCGGCGACGCTGCTGATCACTTTCACCGATTTCGGCGAGACCGCGCACAAGAGCGGCAAGACGCTGGTGGCGCAGTTCCGCGAGTACCCGGAGCTGCTGCGCTCGCCCCGGTTCTGGGGCTACTCGCTGTCCTCCGGCCTCTCCTCAGGGGCGTTTTTTGCCTACCTGGGCGGCGCGCCCTTTGTCGGCACCGAGGTCTACGGCCTCAGCACCGCGGAGCTGGGCGTCTGGTTCTCGGCGCCTGCGGTGGGGTATTTCGCCGGCAATTTCGTGTCGGGGCGGTATTCCACCCGGCTGGGGGTCAACCGCATGGTGCTGTGGGGCTGCGTGATCAATGGCGGCGGCGTGCTGCTGTCGCTGCTGGTCGCGGTGGCAGGCGCAGACAGCGTGTTCACCTTCTTCGGCCTCATGTGCTTTGTCGGCCTGGGCAACGGCATGGCGATCCCCAATGCCACCGCCGGCGCGATTTCGGTGCGGCCGCATCTGGCGGGCACCGCCTCGGGCCTCAGCGGCGCGATCATGATCGGCGCGGGTGCCGCGCTCAGCGCCTTTGCGGGGATGCTGCTAGTGCCGGGGTCAACCGCGGTGCCGCTGTTGGCGATCATGTTCGGAACCGCCCTGTGCGGGCTGATTGCGATCCTGCTGGTGGTGCTGCGGGAGCGTCAGATCGGCGCATAATCCCGGCCACAGGCTTGCGGGTACGGGTTTGCAATTATACCATTCGCAGAAAATGGATTTGCAAAGGCGCGCCCCATGGCCACCCAGAAACTTTACGCCGGCGCCAAGCTGCGCGAGATGCGGCAGCGGCTGGACCTGACGCAGAAGGATTTCGCCGCCAAGCTGGGCGTCTCCCTGCCCTATCTGAACCAGATGGAGAACAACAACCGCCCGGTGTCGACCACGGTGGTGCTGGCGCTGGCGCAGGAGTTCGGCATGGATGTGACCGAGCTGAGCGCGGGCGACAGCGAGCGGCTGGTCAGCGACATGCGCGAGGCGATGGCGGATCCGGTGTTTGCCGATGATGCGCCGCCCCTGGCGGACCTGCGCCTCACGGCGTCAAACGCCCCGGCGCTGGCGCGGGCCTTTCTGGCGCTGCACCGGGCCTACCGGCAGACCCATGAACGCCTGGCTTCCTTGGATGAAGCGCTGGGACGGGAGGATGCCCGCATTCAGGCGTCGCCTTGGGAGGAAGTGCGCGATTTCTTCCATTACTGCGACAACTACATCGACGCGGTGGACCACGCGGCGGAGCGCTTTGCCGCCACCAGCGACATCCGCGCCGCCGCCATCGCCGAGCTGGAGCGCGGCGGCATCAAGGTGCGCCAGACCGAGATGGAGGGGTTGCGCCATTACGACGCCGAGGCGCAGGTGCTGCATCTGTCGAACCGCTCCGCACCGCAGACGCAGCTGTTCCAGATGCTGCTGCAGGTGGCGCTTTTGCGGCAGAACACCCTGCTGGAGGCGACGCTGGACTTTGCAAAGTTCCAGAGCGAGGAGGCCCGCGCCATCGCCAAGATCGGCCTCGCCAACTATTTTGCGGGCGCGGCGCTGATGCCCTACGGGCGGTTCCTGGAGGCGGCGCAGGCCTGCCGCCATGACCTGGAGCTGCTGGCGATCCGCTTTGGCGCCTCGATCGAGCAGATCGCACACCGGCTCTCGACCCTGCAGCGGCCCGGCGCCAAGGGGGTGCCGTTCTTTTTCGTGCGGGTGGATCAGGCGGGCACCATCACCAAGCGGCACTCGGCCACGCGGCTGCAGTTTGCCCGTTTTGGCGGCGCCTGCCCCCTGTGGAACGTGCACCGGGCGTTCGAGACCCCGGGCCGGTTCCTGCGCCAGCTGGCGGAGACGCCGGACGGGGTGCGCTATATCTCGCTGGCCCGCGATGTGTCGAAGCCGGGCGGTTCCTTCGGCGCGCCAGTGCGCCGCTATGCCATTGCGCTGGGGTGCGAGGTGCGCCATGCCGATGCGCTGGTCTATGCCGACGGGCTGGATGTGAACCAAGACAGCGCTTATGAGCCGATCGGCATTTCCTGCCGGATCTGCGAGAGGAAGGATTGCCACCAGCGCTCGGTGCCGCCGCTGGAGCGGCGGCTGACCATCAACACCGACCAGCGCGGCGTGTTGCCCTATGAGGTTAACTGATGCACTGCACGACTGATTGCAGGAACGAGGTCTGACCAATGCCGCCGCGCAGCAGGAAACGTTTGATTATCCACGCCGGGATGCACAAGACCGGCACCACCTCCATTCAAGCTGCGCTCGCCGCCGGACAGTCTGAAGGTGCCCATGCCATGCGGCTTGGCCGTCCGAACCATTCGGCACCTTGCAGAATGCTGTTTGACGATCAACCGGAGCAGTACATTGCCTTCAAACAGCAGGGGCTGAGCGCAGCTGACCTGGCGGAAAAACGCAAGAAACTGGAAATGCGGGTCAGGCGCCAGCTGCGCAACCGGCCGGAGGATACCTTCATTCTGTCTGCGGAGTGGTTTTCCATAGCAGGCGAAGCGGCACTGACACGGATGCGCGACCGGTTCAGCCCGCATTTCAAGGAAACCGCTGTCTATGCCTATGTGCGCCCGCCTGCAGACTACCTCCGGAGCTCTCTGCAGCAAGACATCAAGACAGGCGCAGCGAAATTCGCACCCCGGTGGCCTGAATACCGGAACCGCTTTGAGACAATTGACCGCGTCTTCGGACCGGAAAACGTCCGGCTGCGCGTCTATGCGCCCAGCGGTTTCATCGGGGGAGACGTCGTGCAGGATTTCACGGACTGGGCCGGCCTAGCGCCGGTCACGGGTGCCCATGAAACCCGAAACATCAGCATGACGGCAACGGCCCTGGCTCTCATTTCCTGCTACCGCCGGAACAGCGATATCCGGCTTGGCACGCCCGCCCTTGTCCGAAGAGACCGCAGGATCGTCAATGCGCTGATGGAGCTGCCCGGCCCGCGGTTTGAACTATGCCCGGATCTGGCCGCCGGCATCATCTCTGCAAACGCTGATGATCTCGCCTGGGTTGAAGCGCGGATCGGCCAGAAGCTGGATTCTCCGCCACAGCAGCCCGCAGGCGACACCTGCCGGATCGGCAGCGATGCGGATCTGAAACTTGCCGCAGCAGCCTTTGCTCCCGTGCTGGAAGGCGGAAAGCCCGAGCACCGGGCAGATGATCCCGAGCAAGCAGACATTGCTGCATGGAAGAAACTCTCGGAATTCATTGCGAGAATTCCGGAAACCGGCGGCAGCTAGGCCAGACGAAAAGCAGGCAGAAAGTTCAACCGCGCAGACGGTCCAGCAGGCGGGCCACGAGTGCGCGTTCAGCCTTGACCGCCGCTTCCGGCGGATGTTTGGGCTGCTCTGCCGGGGCAGGCTGCCACTGCCGCACCCGGACAGGCGCGGGTACTTCCGCCTCTGTTCGGACCGCGGTATCCGCCCTGACCACGTTCCGGATCGCCGCAAGCATTTCCGCGTCAGAGGTTTCGTCGGGCACGCCCTCGATCTCCTGCCAGCGCCCCGGCTGATAGATCTGTCCCATTTGGTTGCTCCTTCGCAAAACACTCCGCTGCGGCGGTGTAAAAGCCGGACTCCGGCTGCAGGCTACAAATAGCGCCCTTGGTCACAATTTTGACGAACTTGCCTTAAATTAACCAAATTCCCCTCACTTCCAGGGTGATTTACTGGACATTAAAACGGCCGCACAGCCTTTGTTGCCGCATCAGGATCAATCCAGCCGCGAGTCGCAGTGACGTCCCGGCACAGGCAGGACCATCCGCCCGGAAGCAAATAGGGGCGACCTTGGCGCCCCTCTCCTAAACGGGTTCCTGCCGGCCTCCTCCCCTTTGACAGCCCCCGCACCCCGTCCTTCAGCGCGGCCCGCTGTTTGCCCATACCGGTCACGACTTGGCCGCTGGAAGGCACGACGTTGATTTTGGCCACAGCGGGCGGGACGCACCATGGCGGTAACGAACTGGAAAAACTGCTAAATGCACCTCGCGAAGTGCCATGCGCCAGGCAGCGGGGTTTCTTCCTTGACTTGGCGGCCGCCCACGAACAAAACAAGAACATGTTAATTTGACACGCCGCAAAAGGATACCTTCATGGAAGAGAAAAACAGCATATCCCGGGATTTCGATTTTGAGTTCGGCCGCTGGAACGTGCGTCACCGCAGGCTGAAAGAGCGGCTGGCAGGCTGCGATGATTGGGAAGAGTTCGAAGGCACCTCGGAAACCCGGGCGGTTCTTGGCGGCAATGGAAACGTAGAAGACAACTTTCTCAATTTCCCCGACGGAGCGTACCGCGCCATTGCGCTGCGGTCTTTTGATCCTGCCAGCCAGGCCTGGGCAATATGGTGGCTGTCGGCAAACGCCCCGCACCAATTGGACGTCCCTGTGGTTGGCCGGTTCGAGGACGGCACCGGATCTTTCTTTGCAGAGGACACTCTGCGCGGTGAACCCGTAACTGTCAGGTTCCTCTGGCTGAACACCGGAACTGAGACGCCCCGTTGGGAGCAAGCGATGTCCCGGGACGGCGGCAAGACCTGGGAGACAAATTGGACCATGGATTTCACGCGCGCTTAACGTGCGCGAGCGCCCCGCTGCTTGGAATGCGCAATGGGGCTATGCAAAAAAAAGGGGCACCATCGGTGCCCCCTGCATTTTCCTTCGGCCTGAAAAATTCACGCCTTCGACAGGATCCCCCAGATCTCGTCTTTCAGCGCGGCGCGCTGTTTGCGCATTTCGGTTTCGGCCTGGGCGCTGACGGGTTCCACGTTGGTTTCTGCCCGGTGCACGGCGCGGTTCACCGCGTGGTATTCATCCGACAGTTTGGCGAAATGCGCGTCGGACTGTTTCAGCTGGCTCATCAGCGCCGCTTTTTCCGGGAATTCCTCGGCCAGTTCATGGGGAGTGTTGGACACCTGCTCGCTCCTTCTTCCTAGGGTCGGTTGCAGGTTATTGCCTGCCCTGGCCGGCGACTTTGACGCGGATCAAAAGATGCGGGAAAGGCGCTGGTTTCCAGGCAAAAAGTAAGCCGCCCGCACAAAGGGGAGGTGGCGGGCGGCTTGCTGGCAACGCAACAGGATCAGCGTTGCGCTTCGCGCCAGTTCGGGTTGAACCACGGCTCTGCGTTGGAGGACGGCAGGCGGCGGCCCAGGATGTGGTCGGAGGCCTTCTCGCCGGTCATGATCGAGGGGCCGTTGAGGTTGCCGTTGGTGATCCGCGGGAAGATCGAGCTGTCGGCAACGCGCAGGCCGTCAACGCCGATCACCCGGCATTCCGGATCGACAACGGCCATCGGATCCTCCGCCGCGCCCATCTTGCAGGTGCCGCAGGGGTGATAGGCGCTTTCCACATGCTCGCGCAGGAAGCCGTCGATTTCGTCGTCGGTCTGCAGGTGGTCGCCGGGCTGGATCTCATGCTTGAGGAACGGCTTCATCGCGTCCTGGGCAAAGATCTCCCGCGTCAGGCGCACGCATTTGCGGAAGTCGATCCAGTCCTGCTCGGTCGACATGTAGTTGAACAGGATGTTCGGCGCGTCTTTGGGATCTTTCGACGCCAGGGTGACCTCGCCGCGCGAAGGCGAGCGCATCGGGCCGACGTGGGCCTGGAAGCCGTGCCCCTCTGCCGCCGCCTGGCCGTCATAGCGGACCGCGATCGGCAGGAAATGGTACTGGATATCCGGGTAGTCGACGCCCTTGTCGGAACGGATGAAGGCGGCGCTTTCGAACTGGTTCGAGGCGCCCAGGCCGGTCTTGGTGAACATCCACTGGGCCCCGACCAGGCCCTTGCCCAGCAGGTTCCAGTATTTGAACAGGGTGATCGGCTGCTTGCAGGCGAACTGGAAGTAGAATTCCAGGTGGTCCTGCAGGTTCTGGCCGACGCCGGGGCGGTCGGCGACCACCTCGATGCCGTGCTCGGCCAGGTGCTTGGCCGGGCCGATGCCGGACAGCATCAGCATCTTGGGGGAGTTCAGCGAGGAGGCCGCCAGGATCACCTCTGCATTGGCGCGGATCACCTCGACCTTGCCGCCGCGTTCGATCTCGACGCCCACGGCGCGGCCGTCCTCGATCACCACCTTGCGGGCGAAGGCGCGGATCAGGTCGCAGTTTTCACGCTTGAGCGCAGGCTTCAGATAGGCGTTGGCGGCGGACCAGCGGCGACCCTTGTAGACCGTCATCTCCATCGGGCCGAAGCCTTCCTGCTGCTCGCCGTTGTAGTCGGAGGTGACCGGATAGCCCGCCTGCTCGCCTGCCTTGACGAAGGCGTCATGCAGCGGGTTGTCGCGGGGGCCGCGGGTCACGTGCAGCGGGCCGTCTTTGCCGCGCCAGTCCGGGTCGCCGCCGTGGCCGCGGTCGTTCCAGGTTTCCATGCGTTTGAAGTACGGGAGCACGTCGGCATAAGACCAGCCGGCGGCGCCCGACTCGGCCCAGTGGTTGTAGTCGCCCGCGTGGCCGCGCACATAGACCATGCCGTTGATCGAGGAGGAGCCGCCGATCACCTTGCCGCGCGGGCAGACCAGTTCGCGGCCGCCCAGGTGCGGCTCGGGCTGGGATTTGTAGCCCCAGTCGTAAAGCGGCATGTTCATCGGGTAGCTGAGCGCGCCCGGCATCTGGATAAACGGCCCGGCATCGGTGCCGCCGTGTTCGATCACCAGGACCTTCTTGCCGGCCTCGCTGAGCCGGTAGGCCATGGCACAGCCGGCAGAGCCGGCCCCGACAATCACATAATCCGCGTTCATTTCCATTCTCCATCCGGCAGCCGGAAGATCTGGACTGCTGCCGTTTTCTTCAGATTGGGCGGGCGCGCGGGGCGCCCTGCCCGGCCGTTGCTTTCAGGCAGCGCCGATCAGAACGCCGCTTCGACGTCGCCCATGCGGACGTAGACCGACTTCACCTGGCTGAAGTGCTTGATCGCCTCTTTCGAGTTCTCGCGGCCAACACCAGACGCCTTCACGCCGCCGAACGGCGCCTCGACCGGCGCGTCGTTGTAGGAGTTGATGAAGCAGCTGCCGGCCTCGAGCTGGCCGATCACCCGGTGGGCGCGGCTGAAGTCGTTGGTGAAAACGCCGGCGGACAGACCGAACTCGGTGTCATTGGCGCGGGCGATCACCTCTTCCTCGGTGTCGAAGTCGAGAACGGACATCACCGGGCCGAAGATCTCCTCGCGGGCGATGGTCATGTCGTCGGTCACATCGGCAAAGACGGTCGGCTCAACGAAGAAGCCCGGCATGTCGGCGCGGTTGCCGCCGCAGACCAGGCGGGCGCCTTCCTCTTTGCCCTTTTCGATGTAGCCCATCACGATGTTCATCTGGTTCTCGGTGACCATCGGGCCGAAGCTGGTGGCCTCATCCATCGGGTCGCCCAGGATGGCGTTGCCGGTACGCTCCGCCAGGCGGGCCAGGAATTTCTCCTTGATGCCCTTCTGCACGAACACGCGGGTGCCATTGGAGCAGACCTGGCCGGAGGAGTAGAAGTTGCCGTTGATGGCGCCGCCGACGGCGTTTTCCACATCGGCGTCGTCAAAGATGATCAGCGGCGACTTGCCGCCCAGCTCCATGGTGACGTGCTTCATGCCTGCCGCGGCGGCGGCATAGACCTTCTTGCCGGTCGGCACCGAGCCGGTGAGCGAGACCTTGTCGACGCGCGGATCGGTGACCAGCGCGCCGCCGACCTCGCCCATGCCCTGGATGACGTTGTAGATGCCGGCCGGGGCGCCCGCCTCGTGCAGGATCTCGGCCACCTTCAGGGCGCAGAGCGGGGTGGTCTCGGAGGGTTTGAACACCATCGAGTTGCCGCAGGCCAGCGCCGGTGCGCCTTTCCAGCAGGCGATCTGGGTCGGGTAGTTCCAGGCGCCGATGCCCACACACAGGCCCAGCGCCTCGCGCACGGTGTAGACCCAGTCCTCGCCCATCGGGATGTGCTCGCCGGTCAGGGAGCCTGCCAGGCCGCCGAAATATTCCAGCGCGTCGGCGCCGGAGGTGGCGTCGGCCACCAGGGTTTCCTGCAGCGGCTTGCCGGTGTCGTAGGTTTCCAGAACGCTGAGTTCATGGTTGCGCTCGCGCATGATATCGGCGGCGCGGCGCAGGATGCGGCCGCGCTCGGTGCCGGTCATTTTGGCCCAGGCCTTTTGCGCTTCCTTGGCGGTGGACAGCGCCTGTTCGACGATTGCCGGGGTGGCGGCGTAGACGGTGGCAATCTGCTCACCCGTCGCGGCATAGATCACAGGAATCGGCGTGCCGGACGTGTCTTCGACGTATTCGCCGTTGATGAAATGGCTGGCCTTGGGCTGTGCGGGATGTGTCATGTTGTGTGTCTCCAGCGGGGGTCTTCAGCAGGGGGAGATGCTGAAAGGTTGCTAAGGTTATTCGCCGCGGGGAAAGCGTTTGCTTTCCTCGAGGTTGTCGAGATTCATGTGGTTGCGCATGTAGCGCTCGGAGGCCTTTTGCAGCGGCTGGTAATCCCAGGGGTAGTAGCCGCCCTGGCGCAGCGCCTCATAGACGACCCAGCGGCGGGCCTGGCTGGCGCGCACATCTGCATCGAAGGCCTCCAGATCCCAGCGCGCCTCCGACTTGGCGCGCAAAGACTCCAGCGTGCCGGCATGGGCCGGGTCCTCTGCCAGGTTGTTGAGCTCGTGCGGGTCGGCCTCCAGGTCGAACAGCTGATCGGGGTCCAGCGCGCAGCGGTTGTACTTCCACTTGCCGTAGCGCATGGAGACCAGCGGCGCGTAAGACGCCTCTGCCGCGTATTCCATCAGCACCGGCGCGCTGCGTTCGGTTCCGGTGGCCAGCGGCACCAGGTTCTGGCCGTCGGTCCAGGGCTCGATCTCGCCCATGTCGACACCGGCCAGCGCCCCCAGCGTCGGGGTCACGTCGATGGTGGAAACCGGTGTGTCGATGCGGCCCGCAGGCAGGTCCGGGGCGGAGATCATCAGCGGCACCCGGGCCGAGCCCTCGTAGAAGTTCATCTTGAACCAAAGGCCGCGCTCGCCCAGCATGTCGCCGTGGTCGGAGACAAACAGGATGATCGCCTCCTGCCGGGTGGTCTCCAGCACGTTCAGGATCTCGCCGATCTTGTCATCCAGATAGGAAATATTGGCGAAATAGGCGCGGCGGGAACGTTTGATGTCTTCTTCGGTGATGTCGAAGCTGCGCCAGTCGTTGGCGTCAAAGATCCGCTGCGCGTGCGGGTCGTGGTCCTCGTAGGCCTTGGCCGGGACTTCGGGCAGCAGGTGCTCGCAGTCCTCGTAGAGGTCCCAGTACTTGCGGCGCGCCACATAGGGGTCGTGCGGATGGGTGAAGGAGACGGTGACGCACCAGGGGCGGTCGTCCAGCCCCCGCGACAGCTCATAAAGCTTGGCGGTGGCGTTGTAGGCGACCTCGTCGTCGTATTCCATCTGGTTAGAGGTCTCTGCCACCCCTGCCCCGGTGACACTCCCCATGTTGTGGTACCACCAGTCGATGCGTTCGCCCGGCTTGCGGTAATCCGGGGTCCAGCCGAAATCGGCCGGGTAGATGTCGGTGGTCAGCCGGTCCTCGAACCCGTGCAGCTGGTCGGGGCCGACAAAGTGCATCTTGCCCGAGAGGCAGGTGTAGTAGCCCGCGCGGCGCAGGTGGTGGGCATATGTCGGGATGTCGCTGCGGAATTCGGCGGCGTTGTCATAGACGCCGGTGCGCGAGGGCAGTTGGCCGGACATGAAGGAGGCGCGGCCCGGGGCGCAGAGCGGCGACGCGGTATAGGCGTTCTTGAAGCGGGTCGAGCGGTCCGCCAGCTTTTTCAGGTTCGGAGCATGCAGCCACTCGGCAGGGCCGTCCGGGAAAAGCGTCCCATTCAACTGGTCAACCATCAGGATCAGGATATTCGGGGCACTCATCGCGGACCTCCCAGTATAAGGCGATGCTTTGCAAAGGCGCCTGGCAGGCCCGAAAGCGCTGCCAGGCAGTTAAAGGCTGGTCCCCTCATTCGGGGAAACTTGGGGGCCAGCCGGGAGACCGCCCTTAGTGGGCTGTCTTGATCTTTTCGAAGTCGAGCGTGTTTTCCTCGGGCGAGGCGTCGATGCTCATGACTTCGCTGCGCTTGAAGGCCACGATGTAGGCTAGGCAGGCCACGTAGATGGCGATCACGATGGTGCCGATCCACTGGATCTGCAGCCACTGGCTCTGGAAGGCCAGGGTCAGGCCGAAGAGCACAACCGCGTTGCCGAGCACGTAGGGAATGGTGCCGAAACGCTTGGCCGTCAGGTTCAGGTTGTCGGTGTAGAGGCGGATCAGCGAGTCAAAGGAGTTGACCACGAAGATGATGCCCACCGCGACCATGGAGACGTTGATCAGCAGCGTCGTTTCGATGCTGTTCAGGTGGTAATAGTACAGGACCGAGAACCACACACCCAGCGGGATCGACGGGAAGATCAGCAGCGCTGCCAGAACCTGCCAGGTGCGCAGGCCGCCGACAAAGCGGGAAGTGAACTGGCCGATCATGATCGACCATGCGAACCACCAGAACAGGTAGAACTCATGGTAGTCGGTCAGCGGCAGGATGAACTTGTGGATGTTGGCGAAATAGCCGCCGATGTTGCCTGCAGTGTCGGCAAAGGCGCCCAGGCCCATGCCTGCATAGGCCCACATGCCCAGGATCAGCGCCAGGAACAGCACGGTGGAGCCGACCGACAGGATACGCACGTATTTGATGTCGGTGGAGGAGAAGGCGGCAAACAGGATCACCAGGAAGGTGATGACATAGAAGGCCGGGATCACCGTCTCGCCGTCACCCATGAAGGTGGCGTAATACGGCAGGTAGATCAGGAACAGCGCGCCGGTAAAGGCGCAGGTGCCGATGATCACGATGTTGTTGATCCACTTCACCAGCGGGATTTCAAAGAACTTCACCCGCGGCTCAACCACGCAGAAATAGAAGGTCGTCAGGAAGTAGAAGCCCCAGATCAGGAAGCCCCAGAAGCCGAACTCCAGCGCCAGCGGGTTGGTGAAGGCATAGGCCGGTTCCGCCGCGGTGTCCGCATAAAGCGGGAAGTCCCAGGCCAGCGGGAACATGATCAGGCCCACGTCCAGACCGGAGGTGAACAGGATTGCGATGAAGGTGAAAAGGTGAACGGGGGTCACGCCGACGTTGCGGACGTTCCACCACTTGATCACGCAGAACGCCACCAGCGCAAAGGCCAGCAGAATCCCGAACGAGATGATTGAAGTCATATGTCCCTCCCATTTCCGGGCGGTGTCCGCCCTAAGACATGGGAGGAGTACATACCACAGCAGGCTGATGCGCCAAACAGTTTTTTAAACGGTCATTCAAGATTCGGAATCGCGCGAACAACAGTTGAAACGCCGGCCCAATTGCCGCACAACTTATTCATGAGCAGGAAACGCATCCGGGACATCCGCAACGAAGAGCTGATCGAAGCCACCATCGTTGCCGTGCACAAGCGCGGCTACGGCGTTGTAACCATGGCGGAAATCGCGCGGGAGGCCGGCGCCTCGGCAGCCTCGATCAACTATTATTTCGGCTCCAAGGAAGGGCTGATGGAAGCCACCATGCTGCATCTTCTGGGCAAGCTGCGCGCCGCGATGAGCGACGGCTACGCCACCGCGCGCACCCCGCGCGAGCGGCTTTATGCCGTGATGGATGCGAATTTTGCCGACGATCTGTTCACCGTTCCCCAGTGCAGCATCTGGATGCAGTTCTGGGCCAATGCCCCCTATTCGCCGCGTCTCAGCCGCCTGCACCGAATCAACCGGGCCCGGGTGCGCAGCCATTTTCTGGCCGAGCTTCGGGCGCTTTTGCCTGCCGAGCGGGTGGAAACCGCCCGCCAGGCGCTGCAGTGCTATATGGACGGGGTCTGGCTGCAGGCGGCGCAGTCGGAAGAAGCGCTGGACCCGGAGGACGCCCGCGCCGCAGCGCACCGGGTGGTGGACCTGGTGATCCCCTGACTTTTGCCGGCCCGCAGCTGCCCAGCTACGGCACCCTGCGGTAATCCAGCCGGGTGCCGCGCGGCAGGTAGACCAGTGTCATCCGCTCAGCGCCGAGGGACTGGATCAGGTAGCACATGCTGGTGCCGCGCTGGCTGTCCCAGGCCATCAGGTAGTCGCCAGCGCCCTGAAGATCGCGGCAGCTTTCCTGGATCGTGATAAATTCCGGCGTCATCTCGACGCCGCCGTAGCGGACCCGGCGCACCGCGCCGGAGATGGAAAACCTGTCCTTCGGATTGCGTTCCGACAGCCATTCCCCCTGCATCTGCTGCAGCATCTTGTCGAACCGGTTCGGCACCCGCGGCGTGACGCTGTGCAGCTCCAGCTCCCCGAAGGAGCCGAAGCGGGTGATCATCTCCCCGTCGATGGCCAGCGGGGCGCCGCGCAGCAGTCCCAGCAGATAGGTGAAAACCGGATCGGAGATCTGCACCCTGCCCTCGGCGCCGATTTCCATGCCGTTGCCGACAAACTTGCAGGTAACCGTTTCTGTTTCCCCCTGCTGCGTGCAGCCCTGAAAGACCACATCCACCGCATAGTTCGAGCGGTCGGCATGCTGTGCCCCATCGGCCGAGGCGTAGTGGATTTCCTGCAGCGGTGCAGCCGCTGCGCCGCTGCTTTCTGGATGCGAACGGCTGCTGAGCTGAACCGTCCGCTCCCGTGCTCCGGTGAGCGCCTTGGCAAAGCCCTGCCGGGATTGGTTCGGAACCTCGCAAGCACCGTCGTCCGCGATCCGGAACCGGCCCGGGGCGGTGCAGAACCGGACGCTGTCGTCGCGGAAACGGTAGCCGGCGCCTTCGGCGCGGAAATAGAAAAACTTGCTGTGATAGCCCTCCGGCACCGGTTCCGCGCAGTCGCCCGGCAGCAACGGCTGCCACCCCTGCGCCACCCAGCGGCCGCCGGTGTGCAGCGTCACGGCCAGCTGATGCAGAGCTTCCGTATCATTGCAGATACGGGTCCCGGCCTGCGCCGCCGTCGTTTCAAGGAGCGCTGCCAGAAGCAGGACAGGCAGCCAAAGGCAATTCTTCATTCACGGTCCCCGCGAGATTCCATGAAGGCGGGAGTTTAACCCGGGCGTGTAACATCCATAAGACGATCAAACGCCAGCCGCATTACCGGAAGATGAAAGACTTCTCCTTTTTACCCTGGCTTCACGCCAGGAAATGAAGCTGACCGCCGCCAGAATCAGGCCGCCGCCGGAGATCACCCAGATATCGGCAGGCTCGCCAAAGGCCAGCGCCCCAAGAAGGGTGGCCCAGACCAGCTGCAGGAAGGTGACCGGCTGGGTGACCGCCACGGGCGCCGCGGCGAAGGCCAGGGTCATGGTGTAGTGGCCCGCGGTGGCAAAGCAGGCAACGCCGAACAGGATTGCGGTTTCTGCCAGCGTCGGCGTGACCCAGGCCGCCAGGGCAAAGGGGGCCAGGCCGATGGTGACAAAGATCGACAGCATCCCCACAACAACCGCCGGGCTGTTGCTGCCGACGGTGAACTTGGCAATCAGGTAGGAGGCGCCGAAGGACACCGCGGTGAACAGCATGGCGACATGGCCGGGCGAGACTTCGCGGAAGCCGGGGCGCAGGATGATCAGCGCGCCGATCAGGGCAACGGCAATGGCGGTGATGCGGCGGAAGGCCAGCTTCTCCCCGAGGAACAGCGCCGCGCCCAGGGTGACATAGACCGGCGACAGGTAGTTCATCGCCGTGACCTCGGCCAGCGGGATCTGGGTCATCGCGTAAAACCAGAGGATCACACCCGCCGTATGCACAACGCCGCGGCCTGCAAACAGCGCCCAGAGCCGCGGGGTGAGATGCGCCCTGCGCAGCGCGCCTGCCATCGGGATCAGGAACACCAGCCCCAGAAGATACCGCAAGAAGGCGCTCTCGGCGGGCGGGATGCGGGTACCAAGCGATTTGACCAGCGCCGTCACCGCCACGAAGCAAAGACCGGTCACCACCATCCAGAACACCCCCTTCAAGGGGTTCTGCGCATACTGGACGGGGGCGGCGGATTGGCTCATGGGCAGACAGAACACCCGTTCGGGCGGCGGCGCAAGACTTCACATGTGAATTATTTCCGCCGTTCGGGCAGCGGGATGAATTCCTGGTCATCGCCGGGCGGCAGCTGGAAGCGGCCATGCTGCCAGTCCCCCGCGGCCCAGGATGCCTTGGCGGCCTCGATCCGGTCGCGGGAGGAAGCGACGAAGTTCCACCAGATGTAGCGCGGCCCGTTCAGCGTTTCGCCGCCCAGCGCCATCAGCCGGGCGCCCTCGGCACCCGCGGTCACGGTGATCTCATCGCCGGGGCGGAACACCATCATGCGGCCCGCTTCAAAGGTCTCACCCGCGATCTCCACCGAGCCTTGCGTGACATAAAGCCCGCGGTCCTCGTGGTCGGAAGGCAGCGGCAGCTTGGCGCCCGGGTGCAGCACCACATCGGCATAAAAGGTTTCGGAATAAAGGGTTGCGGGGGCTTTCTCACCCCAGGCGCTGCCAAGGATCAGGCGCACGGTCTTGCCCTCGCCCTCCAGCACCGGCAGCGCCTCCTTGCCGTGGTGCTCAAAGGCGGCTGGCACGTCCTCGTGGCTGTCCGGCAGCGCGATCCAGGTCTGGATGCCGAACAGGCTGCTTTTGCCCTGGCGGGTTGCGGCAGAGGTGCGCTCGGAGTGGGTGACGCCCTGGCCGGCCACCATCCAGTTCACCTCGCCCGGGTAGATCATCTGGTGGGTTCCGAGGGAGTCCCGGTGCTCGAACTCGCCCTGATAGAGGTAGGTGACCGTGCCGAGGCCGATATGGGGATGCGGACGCACGTCGATGCCCTGGCCGGTCAGGAATTCGGCAGGCCCGGCCTGATCGAAGAAGATGAACGGCCCGACCATCTGGCGGCGCGGCGCGGGCAGCGCGCGGCGGACCTCAAAGCCGCCGATGTCGCGGGCGCGCGGAATGATCACCGTCTCGATGGCGTCGAGGCTGCCCGCATCGGGGCATTGCGGTTCCAGTGCCGGATTCCAGCTCATCCTTCCCTCCTGTCTGCTGTCATGGGGGAAAGGTAGGGCATTTCTGCGCAGGCGTTAGCCCTGCCCCCGCACAGGCGCTGTTCGTCACATCAGGAGGAGCTTGGCGGCAATCGCCCACATGGTGAGTCCGACAAGGGCGTCGAGCACCTGCCAGGCGCGCGGGCGGGCAAAGACCGGGGCCAGCAGGCTGGCGCCATAGCCAAGCGAGAAGAAGAAGGTGAAGCTGGCAATCGCGGCCCCGGCGGCAAAGACCAGCGGCTGCGGGTACTGGGCGGAGATCGACCCCAAGAGCACCACCGTGTCCAGATAGACATGCGGGTTCAGCCAGGTGAGCGCCAGCACCGTGGCCAGCACCGGCATCAGCGCCCTGCCTGCTCCCTCCTGCGCGGCTTCCAGCGTTTCACCGCCCTGCCAGGCAGCACGCAGGGCGCGGGCGCCGTACCAGACCAGGAAGGCCGCGCCGCCCCAGCGCATCATCTGCTCGAACCAGGGCAGCGCTACCGCCAGGGAGCCAAAGCCGAAAACGCCCGCGGTGATCAGCACCGCATCGGAGCCGGCGCAGGTGAGGCAGATCCAGAACACATGCTGGCGCCGCAGCCCCTGGCGCAGGACAAAGGCGTTCTGGGCGCCAATGGCCATGATCAGGCTGAGGCCAAGGGCAAATCCGGCAATCAGGCTGGGGGGCATGTGTGTCTCCTCGTGTGCGTCTGAGGTTTGACTACCGCCCGCCCCCGCATTAATCCAGTTAAAGAGTTTTAGGTCAGATTAGAGTTGCTAATGCAGATGGATCCCAGCCAGCTGGCAGCGTTGAGCGCGGTGCTGCGTCTCGGCACGTTCGAGGCGGCGGCGCATGCGCTGGCGGTGACCCCCTCGGCCGTTTCGCAGCGGATCAAGGCGCTTGAGGACCGGACCGGCACTGCGCTTGTGCTGCGCGGGTCGCCCTGCACCGGAACTGCGGCCGGCCTCAGGATTGCCAAACACGCTGAAGATATTGGCCTGCTGGAGGCGCAGCTGGCGCGGGAACTGGCGCTGGAGGCGGATCACGGCCCGGTGCGGCTGCGGATTGCGGTCAATGCCGACAGCCTGGCGAGCTGGTTCATCGATGCGATGGCCGCCGTGGACGGCGTGCTGTTCGACCTGCTGGTCGATGACCAGGACCACAGCGCCGAGTGGCTGAAGCGCGGCGAGGTTTCGGCTGCAGTCACCGCCAGCTCCAAGCCGGTGACCGGGTTTGACGCCCACCCGCTGGGCACGCTGGACTATGCGGCAACCGCCAGCCCGGATTTCATGGCGCGCTGGTTTCCTGACGGGGTGACGCCCAAGGCCGCCGCCCGCGCGCCCTGCCTGATCTTCAACGCCAAGGACAACCTGCAGCGGCTGTGGCTGGAGCGCAATGTGGCCTCCGGGCTGGCGCCGCCTGCGCATTACCTGCCCTCGACCCAGGCGTTCATTGATGCCGCCGCTGCGGGACTGGGCTGGGGCATGAATCCCTTGGCGATGGTGGAGGCGGACATCCGAACGGGCCGCCTGGTGCCGCTGATCCCGGACACAACGCTGCCGGTGCCGCTCACCTGGCAGGTGGCGCGGGTGATGGCCCCGGCCCTTGCCGAGGTGACCCGCGCCGTGCAGAAATCGGCAAGACAGTATCTGACGCAGCCCTGACCCGCCCCGCCAGAAAGGCCCGCACCGATGTCTGACTGCACTCCGCCGCCTGCCCCGCTGTCCCTGCCCCGCAGCCTGGCGCTGCAGGTGGTGCTGCCGCGGGCGGCTGTGCTGCTGGGATGGCTGGCGCTCAACCACTGGATCCGGCTGCCGGTGCCGCTGGCCTTTGTTCTGATGGCTGCGGACGGGCTGTTCCTGTTGTGGCAGGCGCGGGCCTTTCTGCGCAGCGCGGACGCCCATGTGCAGAGCACCGGCGCGATGGCGCCGGTCTGGGGCGGCTACCTGCTGCTGCTGTTTGCGGGCTTTGCCGCGCTGACGCAGTGGTGGGATGCGCTGCTGATTGCCCGGGCGGTGGAGGAGCCCGCCTATGCCGAACAGCGGCGGAAGGAGCGCGAGGCACTTTACCGCCTGTTTGTGTCCGCGGATGGCCGGGCGCTGATCTTTGACGGCGAAATCACCTTTGGCCTGACCAAGCGGATGCGGAAGCTGGCAGAGGAGAACCCCGGCGTGGATCAGGTTGCGCTGGCCGGACCCGGCGGGCTGATCGCCGAGGCGCGCGGCGCCGCGCGGCTGATCCGGCAGAACGGCTGGGACACCCGCGCCGCCGGTTTGTGCGCCTCGGCCTGCACGCTGATGTTTGCCGCCGGCGCGGAACGCAGCCTTGGGCCGGACGGGCAGCTGGGCTTTCACAGCTATGCGCTGCAGTTCGAGAGCGGCCTGCCGCAAATCGACCTGCAGCGGGAACAGGAAAAAGACCGCGCCTTCCTGCTGCAACAAGGCGTCAGTGCCGAATTTACCGACAGGATATTTTCAGTGCCAAGCGCGGAGCTGTGGCTGCCGGGCAGCGGCGAATTGCACGCTGCCGGGCTGATCGGGCCGGAGCCGCGCTGAACGCCGGCGCTGCGACGAAGCAGGTCAGCCGGCCAGCGTCTTTGTCATCCGGTAGTTATGCAGCACAACCCCGCGGCGTTCGATTTCGCGCCGGGTCTCGATGGTGAAGCCTTGGCGTAGGAAGAACCGCCGGGCGGCCTCGCTGGCCTCCACATAAAGCGACCTGAGGCCGAGGCTGCGGGCTTCGGCCTCAAGCCGTTCATAAAGCGCGGCACCCGTGCCGGTGCCCGCAACCTGCGGGTGGCAGTAGAAACAGTCGATATGGCCGTCCATCTCAAGCTCAATGAAGGCCTGCGGCTGGTTGCCGGCGTCCGCGGCAACAAAGACATGGCGGCCGTCGGCGGCGCGGCTGGACCAGACCTCTGCCGGGGCGGGTTCCGGGCTCCAGGCCTTGAGCTGTTCGGGGCTGTAGTCCCGGGCGCCGATACCATGAACCGCGGCATGGAATATCTGCGCCAGCGCTGCGGCATCGTCGGGGCGGAACTCTCTGATCTGCATCGGCGGCCCTTGTTTGGAAATTTCCGAGAGTTTGAAAGCAAAAGGCCCGCCGGGCTGGCGGGCCTTGAAAATCGCGTCAAGCGGCAGATCAGAGCTGCGCCATGACCTCGTCGCTGGCCTCGAAGTTGGTGGTGACGCGCTGCACGTCGTCGTCGTCTTCCAGCGCATCGACCAGCTTCATCAGCTTCTGCATGCCTTCCAGGTCCAGCTCGGTGGTGGTGCTGGGTTTCCAGACCAGTTTGGTCGACTCGGATTCGCCCAGTTCGGCCTCCAGCGCATTCGACACATCGTTTAGGTCGGTATCGGCGCAATAAATGATGTGGCCGTCCTCGGAGCTTTCGACATCCTCGGCGCCGGCTTCGATCGCTGCCATCATCACGGTGTCGGCATCGCCCACGGAGGCCGGATAGGTCACCTCGCCCTTGCGGTCGAACATGAATCCGACCGAACCGGTTTCACCCAGGTTGCCGCCGTTCTTGGAGAAGGTGGAGCGCACGTTGGAGGCGGTGCGGTTCTTGTTGTCGGTCATCGCCTCGACGATCACCGCGACACCGTTGGGACCATAGCCCTCGTAGCGGATTTCGTCATAGTTTTCGGCGTCGCCGCCGATGGCCTTCTTGATCGCGCGTTCGATCACGTCCTTGGGGACGGACTGCGACTTGGCCTCTTTGACGGCCAGGCGCAGGCGCGGGTTTTTGTCGGGATCGGGGTCGCCCATCTTGGCGGCCACGGTGATCTCCTTGGCCAGCTTGGAAAACAGTTTCGACCGCGCCGCGTCCTGACGGCCCTTGCGGTGCTGAATGTTAGCCCATTTTGAATGGCCTGCCATGGTGCATCCTTGCTGCTGTAACTTTGAATTGGCGCCCATATAGCCCCGCAAGGCGGGGGCTTTCAAGCGCCCTGCCCCGCTTTGCCCTTGTTCCGCGGGGTTTCAGGGATAAGCTGGCGCCATGACATATGATCAAGCCGTTTTGTTTGGGTTATTTGCTGCCGTCTTTGGCCTGCTGCTGTGGGGCCGTTTCCGCTATGACCTGGTGGCCTTTGCTGCGCTGATGGCGGGCGTGGTGCTGGGGGTTGTGCCCGCGGGCGATGCCTTTGCCGGGTTCGGCCACCCGGCAACGCTGGTGGTGGCGCTGGTGCTGGTTGTCTCGGCCGGGCTGGTGCGGTCCGGCGCGGTGTTCCTGATCACCCGGACGCTGGTGGACAGCACCCGGGGCCTGGGCGGCCACATCGCGCTGATGGGCGGCGTTGGCGCGGTGCTGTCGGCCTTCATGAACAATGTGGCGGCGCTGGCATTGCTGATGCCGGTGGACATTCAGACCGCACGCAAGGCCGGCCGGGCGCCGGGCCTCAGCCTGATGCCCCTGTCCTTTGCCACCATCCTGGGCGGCATGGCGACGCTTATCGGCACGCCCCCCAACATCATCATTGCTGCAATCCGCGGCGAAACTCTGGGTGAACCCTTCCGGATGTTCGATTTTGCGCCGGTTGGCGGGGTTGCAGCGCTGGCGGGGCTCACCTTTGTGGCGCTCATTGGCTGGCGGCTGATCCCGGCGCGCGAGAATGCGGCCGGCGCGTCCGAGGCGCAGCTGGCGCCCTATATCGCCGAGCTGACGGTGGGCGAAGGGTCCGAGCTGGCCGGCAGGCGCCTGGGGGAACTGGATGAAGAGGCCGAGAAGGCCGATGTGGCGATCCTGGGCCTGATCCGGGACGGCAAGCGGCGCTATGGCAGGGCTGTTGCCGCGCTGCTGCGCGAGGGCGACACGCTGGTGATCGAGGCGGAGCCCGAAGCGCTGGACGAGTTCCGCAGCGCGCTGAAGCTGGAGTTTGCCGATGCCGCCCGGTCCGAGAAGCTGACGGCAGCGGGCGAAGGGCTGGAACTGACGGAGCTGGTGGTTCCCGAGACCGCCCGCATCCGGGGCCGGACCGCGCAATCCATCGGCCTTGCCTGGCGCCAGAGCGCGGTGCTGCTGGGCATTTCCCGCCAGGGCACGCGGATCACCCGCCACATCCGCCAGACCGAGGTTCAGGCGGGCGACATCCTGCTGCTGCTGTCCCCGCGCGGGCGCAGCGCCGATGTGGCGGACTGGCTGGGCTGCCTGCCGCTGGCCGCGCGCGGGCTGGCCGTGACGGCAAATGACAAGACTTGGGCCGCCATCGGCCTGTTTGCCGCTGCAGTTCTGGCGGCGTCGCTGGGGCTGATCTACCTGCCGGTGGCGCTGGGGCTGGTGGCCATCGGCTATGTGCTCTTGAAGATCCTGCCGGTGGCAGAAATCTATGACCATGTGGAATGGCCGGTGGTGGTTCTTCTGGGGTCGATGATCCCGCTGGGGGCGGCGCTGGACAGCTCCGGCGGCACGGCCTTGATCGCCAACGCGCTGACCGGCCTGACTGCAGGGCTGCCCGCCTGGGCGGTGCTGACGGTGCTGATGGTGGTCACCATGACTCTGTCGGATGTGCTGAACAACACCGCCACGGCAATTGTTGCTGCCCCTGTCGGCATTCAGATGGCAGAGACGCTGGGGGTTTCGCCCGATCCGTTCCTGATGGCGGTGGCGGTTGCCGCTTCAGCCGCGTTCCTGACCCCGATCGGGCACAAGAACAACACCCTGGTGCTGGGGCCCGGCGGCTACCATTTCGGGGATTACTGGCGGATGGGGCTGCCGCTGGAGGCGCTGATCATCGCGGTGTCGATCCCGGCAATCCTGGTATTCTGGCCCTTGTAACTGGCGCCGCCAAAACCGCGCGGCGGCAGCGGGAGGCTGCCTGCCTATTGCGCCTGCTGTTCCTCAACCGGGAGCGCGCGCGCGGCGCCGCTGGTCTGCACTTGCGACACAAGCGCAATCGCTGTCGAGCCGGCAAGGACAACACACAAAAACACTTTCCTGAAACTCATGGCCTTTGACCTTATGAAGAACCTGCTGCTCTACATATGGGCAAGACTTTAACAGTTTCATGTAACCGGGATCACAGAAGGCAGCTTTTCGCCGCCTTTTCCTGGCCCGGGCGGGCTCAGAGCGGCCAAATGAAGGGGATGATCGCCGATGCGACCATGCCGACGGTCAGGTTCAGCGGAATGCCGACGCGCAGGAAGTCGGTGAATTTATAGCCGCCGGGGCCGTAAACCAGCGTGTTGGTCTGATAGCCGATCGGGGTGGCAAAGGAGGCCGAGGCCGCCACCATCACCGCCACCACCAGAGGACGCGGATCGACGCCCATCGCCTGGGCCAGGCCGATGGCAATGGGTGTCACCACCACCGCCACCGCGTTATTGGACACCAGTTCCGTCAGCACCGAGGTCAGCAGGTAGACCGCCCAGACCAGCAGGAACGGCGGCAGCATCGACAGGGCCGGCGCAATGGCGTTGACGATCAAGGCCACCGCGCCGGAGCTTTCCAGCGCCGCGCCAATGGCCAGCATCGAGAAGATCAGGGCCAGCAGGCGCCCGTCGACAAAGGAGAACGCCTCATCCGCGTCGATGCAGCGGGTGACAAAGACCAGCGACACCATCAGCACCGACAGCATCAGGATCGGCGCCACGCCGAAGGCGGCCAGCAGAACGATGCCCAGAAGCGCGGCAACCGCGATCGGCGCGTGGCTGCGGCGGTAGGCGCGCTGGGTCGGCTGCGAGACGTCGGCCAGGTCCATGTCGGCGGCCAGCCGCTGGATGTCGGCGGGCGCGCCCTCCAGCAGCAGGGTATCGCCGATGCGCACCACCAGATCATCCAGCTGAACGCCGATGTTCTGGTTCCGCCGGTGCACCGCCAGGGTATAGACGCCGTAGCGGCGGCGCAGGCGCATGGCGCCAAGGCTGCGCCCCACCATCCGGCAGCCGGGGGTGATCAGCACTTCGACGGTCTGGGTTTCCACCGCCGACACCTGGTCCACCCGCTTCAGCTCCTTGTTGGTTTGCAGGCTCAGCAGCTCTGTCATCCGGGTCCGCAGCACCACGCGGTCGCCGACCTGCAGTTCCACCCCCTCGAGGTTGCGGCGCAGCGAGGCATCGCCGCGGATTACGTCGATCAGCCGCACGCCGGGACGCTTGAACAGCTGCACCCCGGTCACTTCGCGGCCAATGAGGTTGCTTTCCGGCGGGATCACCGCCTCGGTAAAGAATTTCATCTTTGACCGGTCGCTCAGCATTTCGGCCATGCTGTCGCGGGCGGGCAGAAGCCGCGGTGCGATGAAGCGCAGGTAGACCATGCCGTAGGCGACCAGGATCAGGCCCAGCGGCGTGACCTCGAAAATGGTGAAGGGCTTCAAACCTTGCGCCCGGGCGACACCGTCCACCAAGAGGTTGGTCGAGGTGCCGATCAGAGTCAGGGTGCCGCCCAGGATCGCCGCATAGCTGAGCGGAATCAGCATCTTGGAAGCGGAGACTTTCATGGTGCGGGCGATCTGGATGAAGACCGGGATCATCACCACCACCACCGGCGTATTGGAGACCACGGCAGAGGCGGTGACGACAAAAGCCATCAGCAGGGCCACCGCCAGCTTGGGGTTCACCTCGGCCTGTTTCTTGGCGATCTGGGTAAAGGCGTCCAGCGCACCGGTGCGCACCAGCGCCCCCATGATGATGAACATCGCCGCAATGGTCCACGGCGCCGGGTTGGCCAGCACCGGCAGCGCCTCGCCATAGGGCAGCACGCCGGTGGCAAGCATCGCTGCCACGCCGGTCAGCGCCACCACCTCGGTCGGATAGGTTTCCCGCAGGAACGCCACGAACATGGCCAGGACAATTGCAAGCGCCAGAAACGCGCTGCCGGTGTCACCAAATTGGAAGTACTGCATAAACCGTGACTTTGCCCATGTTGTTCAAGGCGGGGTCAGCACGCAAGGCACTCCGCCATCGCGCAGTTTCCCCGAAACCACATGGCTGAGCAAGGACTTCCGGAACCGCAGCCGGTCTGAGACGCGGAAAGGGCGTTTTGCCCGGAGAACCGGGGGTTCACCGGACAATCCTCCTGCCCGGCCGCCGCCCGCAAGGACGGCAGGCCCGGTTCAGACGCCGGCTTCCTGCAGCAGCCCGCCATTGCGCACCATGCGAATCTGCTTGGCCGCCCCGGTGCGGTCATCGGTTTCGACAAAGACACCCGACAGGGTCGCCTCGCCGTTTGCCGGGGTGAACCGGGTCTTGGGCATCCCGGTCAGGAACCGGCGCATCGGTTCGGCCTTATCCATGCCGATCACCGAATTGTAGTCGCCGCACATGCCGGCGTCGGTCAGATAGCCGGTGCCCTCAGAAAGGATCTGCGCATCCGCCGTCGGCACATGGGTATGGGTGCCCACCACCAGCGAAGCGCGGCCGTTGCAGAAATGGCCCATCGCCATCTTCTCGGAGGTGGCTTCGCAGTGCATATCGACGATGACCGCCTGCGCCAGCCCGCCGCGCGGGTGCGACTTCAGCACCGCCTCCACCGCGCCAAAGGGGTCGTCGAAGGCGCGTTTCATGAACACCTGCCCGAGCGCCTGCACCACCAGCACCTTGCGCCCGCCCGGCGCATTGAACAGCCGGAAACCGCGGCCCGGCGCGCCCTTGGCAAAGTTCAGAGGCCGGATGATGCGCTGTTCCTTCTCGATGAACTGCAGCATGTCCTTCTGATCGAAGGCATGATCGCCCAGCGTCAGGCAGTCGACGCCCGCATCCAGCAGCAGCTTGGCGTGCTCCCCGCTCAGCCCCATGCCGTTGGAGGCGTTTTCGCCGTTCACCACCACAAAATCGAGCCGCCACTCCTGCCGCAGACGCGGCAGGGTTTCGGTGATGGCGCGGCGCCCGGCGCGGCCCATCACATCGCCAAGGAAAAGAATACGCATGCCCGGCTGGTAGGCAACGCGGCGCCAAAGAGCAAGGCCCCGCAGTGCGTTTTCGCGGCAGTGTGGCGCCGGGCTCAGCTGTAGGCGCCCGCCGAATACGTCAGCTCGTAACCGTGCGAATAGATCTCGAACACGTTGCCGAACGGGTCTTCGACATAGACCATGCGATAGGGTTTCTCGCCTGGGAAATATTCCCGCACCGGCATCCGCTGCTTGCCTCCGGCCGCGACAATTTTCTGAGCCAGGCCCTCGACGTCGGGGTCCTGCACACAGAAATGGAAAACGCCGTGGCGGCGGTAGTCCAGATTGTCGGACGGGGCGTAATTTCCATCGAATTCGAACAGTTCGATGCCGACCCGGTCGGCGGTGGACAGGTGGGCGATGCGCAGCCGCGACCAGCCGGCACCAAACACATCCGTGCACATACGGCCGATGTCACTGTCGTCTTCGACCACTTCGGTTGGATCCATGATGACGTAGAAACCCATGACTTCTGAATAGAATTTCACTGCGGCTTCCAGATCCGGAACCGACAGGCCAATGTGGGAAAAACTGCGCGGAGCGGTCAGCATCATAGTCTCCTTGAAGGGTGTTTTGCTTGTTGCCACCCGGAGATAAGGTTGCAGGAGAAGAAAGAAAAATTATCATTCATTATGCGATCCATAATGAAATGGCCCACCGATGCTGAATGCCACCTGGCTGGAAACCTTTACTGTGCTGAGCGGGCTGGGCAGTTTCACGCGCACCGCAGCGCGGCTGAACATGACCCAGCCCGGGGTCACCCAGCACGTCAAAAAGCTGGAGCAGCAGGTGGGCAGGCCGCTGCTGGTCCGCCACGGCAAAAGCTTCAGCCTGACGGATGCAGGCGTTGCGCTGGCCGCCCTCGGCCGCAGGCGCCAGGCTGAAGAAGAAGCGCTGCGCCAGGACCTGGGGCAGGATAATCCCGGCCGCGGCCATGTGCGCATCGCCTGCCCCGGCGGGCTGGCGGTTCTGATCTACGCCGAGGTGGAGGCGCATCTGGCGCGCTGGCCGGAACTGACGCTGTCGCTGCAGGCGGCACCGCAAGCGTCCATCGAAGCGCAGCTGCTGTCCGGGGAGCTGGATCTGGGCATCCTGCACCGCAAGCTGGACGCGCCGCGGCTGATGGCGGAGCGGCTGGGGCGCGACCCGCTGAACCTGATCCTGCCGTCAGATGCGGCGGACAGGCCGGATTTTGAAACGCTGCAGAAACTTGGGCTGGTAGACCACCCTGACGCCGCCGCCCTGGCAGACCGGCTGCTGGCGGCAAACTATCCTGACTATCGCGGCTCCGCCGGGTTGCGCAGGCGCGCCTTCCTCAACCAGATCGGCCAAATCCTGAGCCCGGTGTCTGCCGGAGCCGGCTACACCATCCTGCCGCAAAGCGCTGTTCTGGCGCAGCAGGGCCAGGGGAGCTTCCGCACCGCGGCGCTGAAGGCGCCGCTGGAGGATGACCTGTGGCTGGTCCGGCAGCGGCAGGACGCGCCTCCGGCGCGCCTCGCCTTCTTCGAAGCCGCAATCCGCAGTACCTGCGCCCGGCTGGCGGATTAGAACTGCAGAATGCGGCTTTCGGTGACGACCATGTCGAGCGGCTGGTCGGTGGGTTCCAGTGGCAGGCCCTCTGCCTCCTGCGCGTCGAAGGCAAAGCCGATCGCCAAAGTGCCCCGCTTGCCGCGCAACAGTTCCAGCGTGCGGTCGTAGAAACCGCCGCCATAGCCGAGCCGCCCGCCCTTGGTGTCGAAGGCGACCAGCGGCACCACCAGGATTTCCGGCTCAAAGAAGTCATCCACCTCAGGCACCATGGCGCCGAAAGGGCCTTCGCGCAGCGCGCCTTCGGGCTGCCAGCGGCTGAATTTCAAGGGCTGCCCCGCAGCCATGATCACCGGCACGCCGACGGGGCCGTGCGCCGCGGCCTCGGCCATCGCGGGCAGCGGGTCGATTTCGGTGCGGATCGGCATGTAGCCCGACAGCGGCACGCCGCGGTAGCCGGCCAGCACCTCCGACAGGTGGCCTGCGGCACCGGGGATGTTGCGGGCATGCGCCTCCTTGCGGCGGGCAAAGGCGGCCTTGCGGGCGGCGGCTTTGATTTCGGTCAGATCCGTCATGGCGGTCTCCTAGAGCAATAGAACGGCCGCAAGGCCCAGGAAGGCGAAAAAGCCCACCACATCGGTCACAGTGGTCACAAAGGCGCCGGAGGCCAGTGCCGGGTCAATTCCGGTTTTCTCCAATAGAACCGGGATCACCGTGCCCGCCAGTCCCGCCACGACCAGATTGACCACCATAGCGACGGCAATCACCACGCCCAGCATCGGCGAGCCGAACCACGCCAACCCCACCAGCCCCATGACGATGGCAAAGATCACCCCGTTGACCAGCCCCACCAGAACTTCGCGGCGGATCACCCGCCAGACGTTGGAGCCGGTGAGGTCCCGGGTGGCGATGGCCCGCACCGCAACCGTCAGCGACTGAGTGCCCGCGTTGCCGCCCATGGAGGCGACAATCGGCATCAGCACCGCCAGCGCCACGAACTTGGCGATGGTGTCCTCGAACTGGGCAATCACCAGCGAGGCCAGCACCGCCGTCACCAGGTTCACCGCCAGCCAGGGGAAGCGGCGCTTGGTGGTCTCGATCACCCGGTCGGCAAGCGAGCTTTCCTCGCCTACACCGGCGAGGCGGAGAATGTCCTCCTCGTGCTCCTCGTCCAGCACGATCATCGCGTCGTCGATGGTGATGACGCCGACCAGCCGCCCCTCGTCATCAACCACCGGGGCCGAAATCAGGTGGTACTGGTTGAAGGCATAGGCCACGTCTTCCTCGTCCTGATCGGCGGGAATGACCTGGAACGTGTCCTCGACCAGGCTGGTCAGCGGCACATGGCGCTTGGCGCCCATGATCCGGCCCAGGGTGACGTTGCCGATCGGATGCAGGCGCGGGTCGACCAGCACCACATGGTAGAACTGGTCCGGCAGATCGTCGGAGTTGCGCATGAAATCAATGGCCTGCCCGACGTTCCAGTGCTCGGGCGCCATCACCACCTCGCGCTGCATCAGGCGGCCGGCGGAGTTTTCCGGGTAGCTGAGCGACTGTTCGACCGCAACCCGGTCGGCGTCTTCCAGCGCGTCCAGGATGGCTTCCTGCTGCGGCACCTCCAGGTCTTCCAGAAGGTCGACGACGTCGTCGCTCTCCAGTTCCCGCACCGCGTCGGCCAGAACCATCGGGTTCAGGATCGAGATCACCTCTTCACGGATGCTCTCGTCCAGTTCCGACAGGATCTCGCCGTCGAACTCCCGGTCATAAAGCCGGATCAGGCTGGTCCGGTCATCGGAATCGATCTGTTCCAGAAGGTCGGCGATGTCGGCCGCGTGCAGGTCTTCCAGCAGCTCCGTCAGGGTCTGCTGGTCGCCCTGCTCCACTGCCTCCAGAACCTGCGCGACCAGCTTGCGGTCGAGGTCGTAGGCGTCTTCCTGAGGCTGGTCGCCGGTGATGTTGTCGCCGCTGCTCATCTGATGCCCCCCGGATTTTCTTGGTCTTTGCGTGCAAAATAGATGACGCCGCCACCGGAAAACAATGCCAATGCCGCAATTTACCCGCGCCCTTTCGGCGGGTATCCTGCGCCGAGCAATTTTGCAAGGAAAGGGTTGGACGCATGGGCACCGGTTACATCCTGAACGGGCAGGTTCTTGCCTTTTCCGCCTCTCCCTTTGCCTCGGAGCGACCGGAAGACGCGGCCCGGCTGCAGGAGGCGGTTGCGGTGCAGGACGGGCGGATTGCCGGCGCCGGCACGCTGGCGGAAATGCAGGCGCTGCTGCCGGAGGCGGAGACCGTGGACCACTCCGGCAAGCTGATCCTGGCGGGGTTTGTCGATGCCCATGTGCATTACCCGCAGACCGCCATCATTGCCAGCTGGGGCAAACGGCTGATCGACTGGCTGAACAGCTACACCTTCCCGGAGGAAATGCGGTTCGGCGACCGCGGGTATGCCGATGAAATCGCAAACCGCTACCTGGACCTGACCGCGGCCCATGGCACCACCACGGTCTGCAGCTATTGCACCATCCACCCCGAAAGCGCGGATGCGTTCTTTGCCGCGGCGCAGGCGCGCGGGCAGCGGGTGGCGGCGGGCAAGACCTGCATGGACCGCAACGCGCCCGACGGGCTGCGCGACACCCCGCAGTCGGCCTATGACGACAGCGAGGCGCTGATTGCGCGCTGGCACGGGGTGGACCGGCTGGAATATGCGATCACACCACGGTTCTCCCCTACCTCGACACCCGAACAGCTGGAGGCAATGGGCGCGCTTTGGGCCAAGCACCCGGAATGCCTGATGCAGACGCATCTGAGCGAGCAGACGGATGAGATCGAGTGGGTGAAATCGCTGTTCCCGCAGGCCCGCGATTACCTGGACACCTATGAAGAATTCGGTCTTTTAGGGGCCAAGGGGCTTTACGGCCACGCCATCCACCTGGAGGAGCGCGAGCGGCACCGGCTGCGGGAATTCGGCGCGGCGCTGATCCATTGCCCGACGTCGAATACCTTCATCGGCTCCGGCCTGTTCGATATGGCCGGGCTGATGGCCGAAGGCCAGCGCATCGGCCTTGCCACCGACACCGGCGGCGGCTCCAGCTTTTCGATGCTGCGCACGATGGCGGCGGCTTATGAAATCGGCCAGCTGCGCGGCACCCCGCTGCACGCGGCGCAGCTGTTGTGGCTGGCGACCCAGGGCTCTGCCACGGCGCTGCGGATGGAAGGGAAGATCGGGAACATCGCGGCAGGCATGGACGCGGATCTGGTGGTGCTGAACCTGGCCTCCACCCCGGCCATCACCCAGAGGTCCGAGCGGGCCGGAGATGTGTGGGAAGCGGTGTTCCCAACCATCATGATGGGCGATGACCGCGCCATTGCCGAGGTCTGGATCGGCGGCAAGCCGGTCAAGCGCAGCTAGCAGCGCCGGATCAGCAGCCCGGCCGGGCCAGCACCATCACCCAGATATTGCCCGCGCCGCGGGCGACGGCGAATTCGGTCACCTCGCGGCTGAGCATGTTTCTGCGGTGGCCGCGGGAGGCTTGCCAGCTGGCCATCGCCTCGGCCAGCCCGGGCTGGCCCTTGGCAATGTTCTCGGCAGCCGCGCACCAGCCATAGCCAGCACGCTTCAGGCGGGTGCCAAGACTGCTGCCGCCGCTGCCGGTGTGGGAAAAGAACCCTTTGCGCGCCATGTCCCCGGCATGGGCCTGCGCGGCCTGTTCCAGCCCGGCGGAATAAGCCAGCGGCGGCAGGCCGGAGCCTGCACGCAAGCCATTGACGCCGGCCACGGCGGCGGAGCGGTCCACATCTTCCGCCTGGGCCTCGACGGCCCACAGGAGGAGGAAGGCCGCGGCAAGCCGCCGTTTCTTCATGGCGTCACCCCTGCATCAGCTTGTGCGCCAGGCCGCGATGGCGCTCCAGCAGCCGCGGCAGGTCCAAAGTCGCCAGCTCGCCGCCGCGGATGATCTGCCTGCCTTCGACAAACAGGTGTTTGACCTGGGTCGGGCCGGCCAGCAGCAGCGCGGCAGCATCCCAGCTGCCGCTGGAGGCGATGCCGCTTGTGTCCCAGACTGCGATATCGGCGCGCTTGCCCGGCTCCAGCCGCCCGCAGTCGGGGCGGCCCAGCACATCGGCGCCGCCGCGGGTGGCGATCTCCAGCGCTTCATAGGCGCTCATCGCGTCAGCCCCGTTTGCCACCCGCTGCAACAGCATGGCTTGACGCGCCTCAGAGCTGAGGCTGGCCATGTCGTTGCTGGCGGATCCATCGACGCCCAGCCCCACCGGCACGCCTGCATCGCGCATTGCGCGCACCGGTGCAATGCCGCTGCCAAGGCGGCAGTTCGAACACGGGCAATGGGCAACCCCGGTGCGAGTTCTGGCAAAGAGATCAATCTCTTGCCCGTCGAGTTTAACGCAGTGCGCATGCCAGACATCATCGCCGGTCCAGCCTAGTTCCTCGGCGTATTGGCCGGGGCGGCAGCCAAAATTTGCCTCAGAATAAGCGATGTCCTCGTCGTTCTCGGCCAGGTGAGTGTGCAGCATCACCCCCTTGTCGCGGGCCAGCAGCGCAGCATCGCGCATCAGCTCGCGGCTGACGGAGAACGGCGAGCACGGTGCCAGGCCTACACGGCACATGGAGCCTTCTTCAGGGTCGTGGAAAGCGTCCACCACCCGGATCATGTCATCGAGGATTGCGCTCTCATCCTCGACCAGGCTGTCCGGCGGCAGGCCGCCGTCGCTTTCGCCGATGCTCATGGCGCCGCGGGTCGGATGAAAGCGCAGGCCGATATCGCGGGCGGCGTGGATGGTGTCCTCCAGCCGGGCGCCGTTGGGATAAAGGTACAGGTGGTCGGAGCTGAGCGTGCAGCCTGACAGCGCCAGTTCGGCAAGGCCCAGCTGGGCGGAAACAATCATCTCATCCGGGGTGAATCGGGCCCAGATGGGGTAAAGCCGCTGCAGCCATCCGAACAGCAGCGCATCCTGCGCGCCAGGAACCGCGCGGGTCAGGTTCTGGTACAGATGGTGATGGGTGTTGACCAGCCCGGGGGTGACCACGCAACCGCGGCCGGAGATCACGTCGCCGCTGGTCTGCAGCCCCTGCCCCACTGCGGCAATCACGCCGCCGCGGATCAGCACATCTGCGCCGTGCAGCACACGGCGGGAATCGTCCATCGTCAGGACGGTATCGGCGTTTTGAATCAGGATCTCTGTCATATCCACACACTCCTAGAGACAGCCCGCTTCATGGGAATGTGTGATCGGCCGATGGAAAACGGGCGAAGAACCGGCCTGCGGCAAAGCTATAGGCCAAGGCTGCCGGTTTCAACCCGTCTATGGCTGGCGCAGCAGCTCCAGCGCTGCCGCGTGGATCTCTGCATTGGCCGCCGCCAGGGCGCGGCCGCCGTTGTGGGCCGGGTTGCCCTGCCAGTCGGTGACGATGCCGCCTGCCGCCTGGATCACCGCAATCGGCGCCTGGATGTCATAGGCGTTGAGGCCCGCCTCGATCACCAGATCCGCCTGCCCGGCCGCAACCAGGGCATAGGCGTAGCAGTCCATGCCGTAACGGGTCAGCTTGGCCCGGGCGGAAACCCGTTCGAAGCCCGCGCGTTCTTCGGCGGTCCCGACCTCGGGAAAGGTGGTGAACAGGATGGCGTCGGCCAGCGCCGCGGTGCCAAGCGTTTGCAGGGGCCTTTCACCCAGCGGACCGGTCATCGTGGCGGTCTCCGGCCCGCCGCAGAAGCGCTCGCCGGTATAGGGCTGGTCGATCACGCCAAGGAAAGGGCCGTTTTCATCCGCCAGCGCAATCAGCACCCCCCAGGTCGGCGTGCCGCTGATGAAGCCGCGGGTGCCGTCGATCGGGTCCAGCACCCAGGTGCGGCCGGAGCTGCCGGCCTCAGCGCCGAACTCCTCGCCCAGGATACCGTCCTGCGGGCGCAGCTCGGCCAGCACCGCCCGCATCGCCTGCTCGGCGGCGCGGTCGGCCACGGTCACCGGGTCGAACCCGCCGGCCAGCTTGTTTTCGGTGTTCAGCGAGGACGTGCGGAAATGCGGAAGGATGGCGGCGCGGGCTGCGTCTGCCATCCTGTGTGCTACGTCGAGATCGGAAAGAGCGGCCTGTGTCATACCCGAACGGGTGCCACCAGGCCGCCTTCATTGCAAGCGCAAACCCGCCTTTCGCGGTCTTTTGCGCCGCAAAGCCGTGTCCGCGGCCGCCTTGTCTTCAGGCGACGTCGCTCAGCACCCGGGCCAGTTCGAACAGGCGGCGGCGCTGGTTTTCCGGAATTGCATAGTAGGAGCGCACCAGATCCAGTGCTTCCTTGTCGCCCATCAGGTCCTCCGGCACGGAGGCTTTCTCGGCGGGGGACTTGCCCTCTTCCTGCAGGCCCTCGAAGAAGAAGCTTACAGGCACTTCCAGCGCGTCGGAAATATCCCACAGGCGGGAGGCGCTGACCCGGTTGGCACCGGTTTCATACTTCTGGATCTGCTGGAATTTGATGCCGACCTGCTCAGCGAGCTGCTGCTGCGTCATGCCAATCAGCCACCGGCGATGGCGGATCCGCTTTCCCACGTGCACGTCTACGGGATGAGCCATGCGATTCTCCTAAATCTGTACATCCGGCTGCAACCCGGACCGCTGTTCCAATAACATGTTGCGGCGATTTCCACTGCTTGCCGGAAACACGTTTCCCCATCAGAGCGATCTGACCTCAACCTCTGAGCAAAAGTGTACAACCCTTGCGGTTGATTGCAAGACTGCCGTCGCGCGTTACGAGGGGTTGAAAGTCAAGCGCATGATTTCATGTATCATTTTTCTAAACGTTTTATTGCCAAGCAGCTGGGGATCGCGTACCTCCCCAGAAATAGCGAGATGCGCGGCGCGGCGGCAGGCCGACAGTGTGGCCGTGCGAATCATGCCGATTCCCGTAACAGGTGAGGAGAGGACATGCAGGCTTTCCAGGTTTCAGCTTTCGGCCAGCCGGCCGCTTTGACGCAAACGGAGTGCCCGCTCCCCGGTCCCGGGCAGGCAGCTGTCGCCCTGCGGGCCTGCGGACTGAATTTCGCCGACCTCCTGATGATGAAGGGCAGCTACCAGGACACGCCGGAGCCGCCCTTTACCCTGGGGCTGGAAGCGGCCGGGGTGGTCACTGCGCTTGGCGCGGGCACCGAGGGTTTTGCCATCGGCGACCGGGTGGCGGTGTTCGGCGGCTCCGGCGGGCTGGCAGAGGCGGGGGTGTTTGATGCCGCGCGGCTGATCCGGATCCCGAATGCGATGAGTTTCGAACATGCCGCGGCCATTCAGATCGCCTATGGCACCAGCCATATGGCGCTGGATCACTGCGCCCGGCTGCAGCCTGGGGAGACCCTGCTGGTGACCGGCGCCGCGGGCGGCGTCGGGCTGACCGCGGTGGAGATCGGCAAGCTGATGGGCGCGACGGTGATCGCCCAGGCCCGCGGCCAGGAGAAGCTCGATGTCGCCGCTGCCGCGGGCGCCAATCACCTGATCGACGCCGGCGAGGACCTGCGCAGCGCGGTCAAGGCGCTTGGCGGGGCGGATGTGGTCTATGACGCCATTGGCGGCGATGTGTGGAAGGCGGCCTTCCGCTCTGCCAATCCCGGCGCGCGGCTGCTGCCGGTCGGTTTTGCCGGCGGCGAAGTGCCGCAGATCCCGGCCAACCATCTGCTGGTGAAGAACCTGACGGTGATCGGCTTCTACCTGGGCGGCTACATGAAGTTCCGCCCCGAGGCGGTGCGCCGCTCCTTTGAGACGCTGTTTGCCTGGCACGGCGCGGGCCGCATCAAGCCCCACATCAGCCACACCCTGCCGCTGGAGCAGGCGGGCGACGGCCTGGAGCTGCTGCGCAGCCGCAAATCGACCGGCAAGGTGGTGATCACCATGGGCGGCAGCTGACAGGCCGAACGGCCGCAGTTCGGGCTCCCGCCCGCAGACAGAGCATTTCTGCGAAATGCACCGCAGCGGTTGGGCCAGGCTCAGCGGGCGCGGCGCTGAGCCTGGCCCAAGGCCGCCAAGGATGCGCTGGCCACGCCAGGGCAGCCTGCGGGCGCGGGAGTTCCGGCCTGCAGGCTTGTCAGCTGGCCGCCCGCAGCGGCGTGGCCCACAGCCCCTGGAACCCCTGCCGGATGAACTCCGCCAGTTCCTCGACATAGGGCGCGTGCACGCGCTCCGCGCCGTAAAGATTGATGTGCTGCATCGGCAGTTCCGGCAGTCCGCTACTTTGGGTGATCAGCTCCTGATAAGACGGCTGGGTGCCCTCCAGCAGCACGCCAACAGCCAGGTCGGCGCTGACGGTTGCCTCGACCGTGCGGTCGGAATCGCTGTCCAGCGCCATTTCCCATTCAATGCCGGCCTCATCCAGCGCCGCCGTGGCCACCGGGCGGAAGCTGCAGTTGCGGCAGAAGCCGAGCCGCAGCGGGCGCTGCCGCCAGACCGCGCCGTCGGGCGCGCCAACCCAGCGCAGCGGCATGCTGTGAATGGTCTCGCCGCCCTCGCCCGCGCCGGTTTCGGTGGTCAGGATCAGGTCGAAGGCGCCGCGCGCGAACTCGGCCTTGAGGTCGCGGGTGTTGGAGGTGCAGAGGTTCACATTGACCCGCGGATAGCTGAGGCTGAACCGCTTCAGCACCTGCGGGATCACCGGATGCACCACGTCATGCGGCACCCCAAGGAGCACCTCGCCCTCAAAGGCCTGGTCGGTCAGCCGGCTGATCACCTCGTCATTCAGCGCCACCATCTTGCGGGCATAGCCCAGCATCTGTTCACCCTCGGCGGTCAGCGCGATGGTGCGGCCCGACCGGTCCAGCAGTTCCAGCCCCAAAAGCTCCTCCAGCCGCTTCATCTGCATCGAGACCGCCGACTGGGTCAGATGCAGGAAACCGGCGGCGCGGGTCACCCCGCCGTATTCCGCCACCGCGACAAAGGAGCGGAGCGTGGTGATATCGAGATTTCTTACCATCACAGAACCTGATTCATTGGATCAAAAACATTCGTTTTAAAAATATGCCACAGCATCCCATATTCATCAACACAATTGATCGCCCCAAAGGGAAGCATCACAAACATAACTGAAGGACCAAGCCCATGACCCTCGCAACCTCATCCTGCACCGCCCCCTGCCGCGCCGCCAAGCCGCAGCTTTCAATAACGTCCCGCCTGCGCCTTCACATGGCGGCATGGCGCCAGCGCCGCCAGCTGGCGCGGCTCGATGCGCGCGCGCTGGAGGACATCGGCGTGACCCGGGCGCAGGCGGACGCGGAGGCCCGCGGCGGGTTCTGGAAAGCGCCGGATCACTGGCACGGCTGAGCCGGTTCCGGCCAGTCAGGCGCCGGCCTGACGGACGGGCCGCCGCAGCGCGGCCCGTTTGGTTGTTTTTTCATGTATTTCTTTGTCCGAAATACTTGAACCGAACTCCGCTTCACCCGATATTTGGCTGGAAAGCTGCCGCCTGCGGTCCTGTTCGCGTGCCGGCAGCGAGGGAGTAGATTACGGAGACCATTCAATATGGCACAATTCGATACCATCCGCTCTGCCGCAGGCGCCCGCGCCGCGCAGATTGATGAGGGCCTCCGCGCCCATATGAACAAAGTCTATGCCACCATGTCGGCAGGCACGTTCATCACCTTCCTGGCCGCCTGGGCGATTGCCGGGCTGGCGGTCACCTCGGACCCGGCCAATGCCGTGGCCCAGCTGAGCGCTGACAAATACCTGACCAACATCGGCTACGCGCTTTACGCCTCGCCGCTGAAGTGGGTGATCATGTTCGCGCCGCTGGCCTTCATCTTCGGCATCGGCGCCGCCGCCAACCGCATGTCCGCGGCCGGCGTGCAGCTGCTGTTCTATGTCTTCGCCACCGTGATGGGCCTGTCGATCAGCTCGATCTTCCTGGTCTTCACCGGCGAAAGCATCGTGCAGGTGTTCCTGATCACCTCCATCGCCTTTGCGGGCCTGTCGCTGGTGGGCTACACCACCAAGAAGGACCTCAGCGGCATGGGCTCCTTCCTGATCATGGGCCTGATCGGCCTGATCGTGGCGTCGATCGTCAACATCTTCCTGGCGTCCTCCGCCATGGCGTTTGCGATCTCGGTGATCGGCGTGCTGATCTTTGCAGGCCTCACCGCCTATGACACCCAGCGGATCAAGAACGACTACCTGCAGATGGCCCACGCGGGCGACCAGGAGTGGCTGGCGAAATCCGCGATCATGGGCGCGCTGAGCCTCTACCTGGACTTCATCAACATGTTCATGATGCTGCTCCAGCTGCTTGGCAACCGCGAATAACCGCAGGCCACATTCCAACACAGCGAGGGGCGGATCTCAGCGATCCGCCCCTTTTCATTTTCAACAACGATAACAAGGGACACACCCATGAAAATCATTGAGATCCCGGCGGCAGAGGCAGGCCGCCTGCTGCCGCTGCTGCAGGACCTGCACGCGCTGCACGCCCAGCATCAGCCGGAGCGCCACATCCCGGCGCCCGGCAGCGGCGATCTGGCTGCCTGGCTGCAACGCTGGCTGCAGGAGGAGAACGTGTTTGCGCTGGCCGCAGAGAGCCCGCAGGGGGCGCTGCTGGGCTACCTGATCTATGAGCTACAGGACCGCCCCGCCCTGCCCGTCCGCGCCGCCGAAAAACGCGCCATGCTGCACCATATCTCGGTCACCGAAGCCTGGCGCCGGATGGGCGTCGGCAAGGCGCTGGTGGAGGCGATGAAGACGCGGGCGCTGGCAGAGGGCGCCACGGTGATTGCGGCCACCTATGCGCCGTTCAACAGCGCCTCGGCGGCGCTGATGCAGGGCATGGGGATGGAACCGGTGCTGACCGTGGCAGAGTGGCGCGCCTGAGGTCAGGCGCCGGAGCAATCAAGGCCGGCGGAAATGGCAATCGCCCCCTGCCGGCCCGGCACCTTGCGGAGGCTTCCATCCACGCGGCAGCCCGAGACGCTCTGCAGCAGGCTGCGCAGCTCCACCTCCGCGATCTCCGGCAGGACGGGCACCGCGCTGGTTTCCGGGACGCTCAGCACCGCGACACCGGCGCTGCCTGCGCGCACCAGGCTCAGCGCCAGCCTGCGCCCGTTCAGGCGCACAAACCTGTCCGATACCGCCTGCTGCGCTGCCCCGTGCTGACGGGGGGCTGCTGCCGCAACGGGTAAAGGCGCGGCACTGACGGCCGGGGGCAGCCGCACCGCGGCCTTCTCCTCAAAGAAACTGGACACCGGCGCCCCGGCCGCTGACAGCACCGCCGCTAACATGATTACCCTCACAACACATCCACCCGCTTGCTTGTTCACCCACAAGCCACAGGCTAGGCCGGAAATGGGGCAACAAGGTGCCGGAGCACCCGGCAATCCGCGCGGCATTTTCCGACAATTGCAGACAGCGGGCCGATGCGGATGCACGGCGCAGATGAAGGCGCAAAAGAAAACGGGCCGCGCATCGCGCGACCCGTTTCCGGAAATCGGTCCGTAAGGAAGGCTTACTTGATTTTGCCTTCTTTGTACTCGACGTGCTTGCGCACGACCGGGTCATACTTACGCACGACCATTTTCTCGGTCATGGTGCGTGCGTTTTTCTTGGTCACATAGAAGTGGCCGGTGCCCGCGCTCGAGTTCAGGCGGATCTTGATGGTGGTCGGCTTCGCCATGGTGCTTCTCCTGCGTCCGAAAAGGCAGGGGCCTCTCGGTAAATTCCTATCTGAAGCCCGGCTTTTACCCGCCCTGCGCCCCAAGTCAACAGCCAAATCGCCCGGAAACCGCCCCGGAGGGCCAATTCTGCCCGCCCGCCCCGCGCAACAGGGGCTTTCAGCGGCTTTCCCGCCGATTGGGGCGGTGAAACATCGCTTTCCGCCGTGATTGCCCCATTTCAATGGCTGAAGATCCGCGCCACAGACCGAAAGCCCTGCCGATGCCCGAACCCGGGGATTCCAGCCACTTAGCCCAGCAGCCGAATCTTCTGGTGCGCGCAGTGGCCGGTCTGGCGGTTTCGCTGCGGCACAAGCTGCTGGCCGCCTTTCTGACCGGAACCGGCCTGGTGATTGTGCTTGCGCTGCTGGGGCTGCAGACGCTGCTGCAGGCCAATGAGCGGACCCGGCAGCTGATCCGCGATCAGCAGCAGATCGCAGCCTATAACCGCATCTATCAAAGCGCAGGCGACGCCTTGGTGTTTGCCATGGCCAGCACGTCCAAGACCCCGGGCCGCATGGGGCTGCCCTTGGCCCAGGCGCTGAATGAAGCCAATGACCTGACCGTCATCGTTGCCCGCCACGCGCGGCAGGTGGAGCTTCAGAACCTGCCCAGGGATCAGCGGCTGCCGGCACTGCAGCGGACCGCGCAGCGACTGCCGCCTGCCGCAACGGCCCTTGCGCAGGCCCGGCGGACCGGCGGCACGGCGCGTGTTGCCGAACTGGTGGAAAAGCAGTTCACCCCGATCGCCCTGAGTCTGCAGCGCGATGCCTATACAATCGCCAAGGACATCGAACGGCGGATGAACCTGCGCGCGCAGGAGACCGCCCAGGCCTACGCGCGTGCCCGCGCTCTGGTCATCGGGGCCAGCGTGGCCGCGGTCCTGCTGTCGCTGCTGGCGGGTTATGCGATCTCCTCCTCCGTGCTCTGGCCGGTGGAGCAGATCGGCCGCACGCTGAGCGCAGTCGCCTCCGGCAATTTCACTGCCAGGGCCGCTGTTCCCAACCGGGATGAATTCGGCGGGCTGGCCAGGAACGCGAACAGCATGAGCCGGGAGCTGGGCGCGCTGTACGAGGAGGTCAATGCGCAGAAGGAGGAGCTGAGGACCTGGAACAGCCAGCTGGAGCGCAAGGTGGCGCATCAGGTCGCCGAGCTGGAGCGAACCAACCGGCTGCGCCGTTTCCTGCCGGAGCCGGTGGCGGCGATGATCGTGAACGCGGGTGACGGCAACGCCCTGCTGAACAGCCAGCGCCGCACCGTGACGGTTCTGTTTGCAGACCTGCGGGGCTTCACCGCCTTTGCCAGTGCGGTTGCCCCGGAACAGGTGATTGCGGCGCTCAACGCCTTTCACCAGACCGCCGGGCCGCTGATTGATCAGGCGGGCGGCACGCTGGAGCGGTTTCTGGGCGACGGGCTCCTGGTTCTGTTCAACGCGCCGCTGCCCTGCGAGGATCCGGCCGGGCAGGCGCTGGCGCTGGCGCAGCAGATGCAGGCGGCCTTTCCCGAGGCCCTGAGACCTTTTCAAACCGGCGGCAGCCGGATCGGCCTAGGGATCGGGATTGCCACCGGCGAGGCGACGCTGGGCCAGATCGGTTTCGAAGGGCGGCTGGACTATGCGGCAATCGGCGCGGCGCCGAACCTGGCGGCCCGGCTCTGCGAGCAGGCGCAAAGCGGGCAGATCCTGCTGTGCGAGGCCACCGCCAAGGCCATTGGCGCCGGTCTGCAGAAAGCCGGCAGTTTCGAGTTGAAGGGCATACCCGGAGCAGCCGCTGCCTATGAACCGGAAAAACGCGCAGAAGGCCTGTAAGCCGGATCCTGTCCCCCCTGCCCCGTAAGGCAGGGATCGATGGCCATTCATCTAGGCGGCGCATTGCTGCGCCGCTCAAGCTGCCAACCCGGTCCCTCTCGGCTGAAGCGAACCTAGCGGCGGTTTTCCGGCGAACCGGAACCTGCCCGCGCGGGGACCCTATTTGGCATTGCTCCCGGTGGGGCTTGCCGTGCCGCCCCTGTTGCCAGGGGCGCGGTGGGCTCTTACCCCACCGTTTCACCCTTACCAGCCCGGGGGCTGGCGGTCTGTTTTCTGTGGCGCTTTCCGTCGGGTTTCCCCGCCCGGGCGTTACCCGGCACCGCTGCTTCATGGAGTCCGGACTTTCCTCCCGCACGGGGCTCCCCCCGCGCCGGCGGCCATCCAGCCTTCTGCGCGAGGGGAGGCGTAGGAACAACGGCGCCCGCCGTCAAGCGGATAGTGCGGCGGCAGGGGCTTTGCCCCTTTTGGCGAAGGGCCAATTCACCCCAGGATATTTCCAGCCAGATGAATAATGGATCCGCTCTTCATCTGGCCCCCAATATCCCGGAGCGCGAGGCAGAGCCTCGCATAAGCCCCCCTTAGCGGACCAGCGGATGCAAAGGCAGAAAGTCTTCTGCCGAGAGCGGGCCGCGCGCCCAGGGCCGGAACCGCAGCCGCACAGCCGCCAGAAGCGTTCGATCATCAGCAGGTGCCGTGAAACCGGCCGCGGCGGCGGCTTGGCGGAAGTCCTCAAATTTCATGCTCTGCGGCTGCGGCGCCCCGAAGCCTCCCGCGGCCAGCCCAAGCCGGGCCAGGCGCGCCCAGTCGAAACGCGGGCCGGGGTCGCATTTGCGTCCCGGCGCCATGCAGGAATGGCCGATCACCCCCGCAGGCGGGATGTCCCGGCGCTGCATGATGCCGCGCATCAGCGCTTCCAGCGCCGCCATCTGCGGTTCGCTGAACGGATGGGTGCCGTGGTTGTCGAGCTCAATGCCGATGGAGCGGGAGTTGATGTCCGCCTGCCCGGCCCATTCGCCGGCGCCTGCGTGCCAGGCGCGGCTGTCTTCCGCCACCATCTGCCACAGGCCGCCGTCCGCACCGATCAGGTAGTGGGCGGAAACCTCGGCCGCCGGATCGCAAAGCCGGTCCAGCGCGGCCGCGGCACTGTCCATCGCGGTGTAGTGCAAAACGATCAGGGACGGCGTCAGGCCATCCCTGCGGGGCCCGAAATTCGGGCTGGGGTGCCAAACGGCGCCTGGCTGATCAGCCGTCATCAGTTCTGGACGGCCAGCCGGTAAGGCGCCGGATCCCAGCCGCAGGCAAAGCCGTCGCCATCCGGGTCCAGCACCTTGCGGTCGCGCTCGGGGCCGCCGCTTTCGAGGAAGGCGACCTGGGCCTGGTCGGGCGAGGCGAACTCCGCGCAGTTGCGGGCGCTGCGGGCCTTCAGGTTGATGCCTGCGCGGGTGTAGATCCGCACGCCCTTGGGGTTGGAGGTGCTGAGCGCGTATTTCACGATGTTCGGCCCGCTATCGCCAGCGCGTTCCGGCACCGCGGTGGGCTGCACCTGCTGGTACTGCGACCGCTGCCGCTCCAGCCGCGCAGCGTCGCTTTCGATCGACTGGCGTGCCGACACTGCCTGGAAATCGTTCTCGTCCGAGATGCCCGCGTTGCCTGCCAACTGCGGCGCCGGGTTGGACGGGCTGGCGTCCAGCGGCGCCGTGCCGGTCCCTGTGCCGGAATTGGCGCGGGAGGCTGCCAGGGCCGCTTCGGTCTGGCGGGCGATGTCCGCGTCGCCGGCGGACGCCGCGGCGCTGCTGAACGTGCCGGCAGCGGTTGTGGTGCCGGCGCTGCGCGGCGCGGCAGCGGTCTGATAGGTTTCCGTGGACACCCGCGCGGGCGGCACCAGCGGATCGCCATTGATGGTGGTGCCAGCGGCGGGCGGCGGCGCAAACGGGTCGCCGTCGATGCCAACGCCTGCGGCGCTGTCGGGAACCTGAGGAGAACAGGCAGCCATAACCAGAAGGCTGCCTGCGGCGGCGTAAGATGCGAATGCGCGCATGGGGTACCTGTCAGATCTGCTCAATTGCTTGCGCAGAGGTTTACCACCATTGCTGCGGCTTGGCTACAAAGCCGGCCGCATTCTCAAGCGCATAGGCAGTGTTCAGCAGATCGCCCTCTTCCCAGGGCTTGCCAATCAGCTGCAGGCCCAGCGGCAGGCCCTGGCTGTCCAGCCCGGCAGGCACCGCAACACCCGGCAGGCCCGCCAGGTTAACGGTGACGGTGAACACGTCATTGAGGTACATCTGCACCGGATCCGCCTCGGTCATCTCGCCCAGGCCAAAGGCCGCGGACGGGGTGGCCGGGGTCAGGATCGCATCGACACCGGCGGCAAAGGCGTCCTCAAAGTCCTTCTTGATCAGGGTGCGGACGCGGCGGGCGCGGTTGTAATAGGCGTCGTAGAAACCTGCCGACAGCACGTAGGTGCCGACCATAACACGGCGCTGCACCTCGTGGCCGAAGCCCTCGGCGCGGGTCTTCTCGTACATCTCGGTGATGCCGTCGCCGGCTTCCAGCGTGGCGCGGCGGCCGTAGCGGACGCCATCATAGCGCGCCAGGTTCGAGGAGGCCTCAGCCGGGGCAATCACGTAATAGGCGGGCAGCGCATATTTGGTGTGGGGCAGCGAGATATCGACGATCTCGGCACCGGCTGCCTTCAGCATCTCGGCGCCGTCGGACCACAGCTTCTCGATCTCACCGGGCATGCCGTCCATGCGGTATTCCTTGGGGATACCGATCTTCTTGCCGCGGATGTCGCCGGTCAGCATCGCCTCGAAATCCGGCACCGCCAGTTCGGCAGAGGTCGAATCCTTGGGGTCATGGCCGCACATGGCTTCCAGCATGATCGCCGCGTCGCGCACCGATTTGGTCATCGGGCCGGCCTGGTCCAGCGAAGAGGCGAATGCAACGATGCCCCAGCGCGAGCAGCGGCCGTAGGTCGGCTTGATGCCGACCGTGCCGGTGAAGGCCGCAGGCTGGCGGATCGAGCCGCCGGTGTCGGTGCCGGTGGCCGCCAGGCAGAGGTCGGCCGCCACGGCAGAGGCGGAGCCGCCGGAGGAGCCGCCCGGGGTCAGCTGGGCGTCGTCATTGCCGCGGCGCCAGGGGCTGACGGCATTGCCGTAGACGGAGGTTTCGTTGGAGGAGCCCATGGCGAACTCGTCCATGTTCAGCTTGCCCAGCATGACGGAGCCCGCGTCTGCCAGCTTCTGGCTGACGGTGGATTCATACTCCGGCTTGAAGCCTTCGAGGATCTTCGAGGCCGCCTGCGAGGGCACGCCCTTGGTGCAGAACAGGTCCTTGATGCCGATCGGCAGGCCGCACATGGAGGGCGCATCGCCCGCCTTGATGCGGTCGTCCGCAGCCTTGGCGCGTTCCATCGCAATCTCGGGCGTCTTGTGCACGAAGGCGTTCAGAGCATCAGCCGCGTCGATCGCCTTGAGGCAGGCTTCGGTCAGCTCAACGGAAGTGGTGTCGCCCTTGCGCAGCGCGTCGCGGGCCTCTGCCAGGCCCAGTTTGTTCAGATCGCTCATGTCTCTTACTCCACGACTTTGGGCACTGCGAAGAAGCCTTCGCGGGCGTCCGGCGCATTGGCCAGCACCTTGTCCTGCTGGTTGCCGTCGGTGACTTCATCCGCGCGGCGCTTGAGGCGCTGCGGGGTGACGGAGGTCATCGGCTCGACGCCCTCGACGTCCACCTCGTTCAGTTGCTCGATGAAGCCCAGGATGTTGTTGAACTCGTCTGCCAGCGCCGGCAGCGCGTCGTCCTCGACCTTGATCCGGGCCAGTTTGGCCACCTTGGCGGCGGTGCTTTGGTCAATCGACATGGAAACCCTCATCTGGTGTTGGATAGGCATTTACCGCCGTGCCGCCTGCGCTGCAAGCCGGCATGGGGCGTTCGCTGCGTTGCGCCGGCTTAACCGGGCAGGCGCGGCAAATTATCCGCAGGCTTCAATTCCATTTCGCATCAGGCCTGTTAGGCTTCCGCCAAGGACAACGGGAGGAGAAATGCGATGAAGATCATTTGGCTGGGCCACGGCTCATTCCGTATCGAAACAAGCGGCCAGGTGCTGCTGGTGGACCCCTGGCTGAGCGGCAACCCGGTACTGCCGGAAGACAGCCATGAGGCCGCGATTGCAGGCGCCACCCATATCCTTCTGACCCATGTGCATTTCGACCATGTGGTTGACGTGCTGCCGCTTGCCAAGCGGCTGGAGGTGCCGGTGGTGGGGCAATACGACCTGATGGGCCTTTGGGGCGAGACCGAAGGCGTGCAGACCACCGGCTTCAACAAGGGCGGCACGGTGGACCTGGGCGGGGTCAAGGTTGCGATGGTGCCGGCCTCGCACAGCTCCACCTTCAACACCCAGGACGGCCTGCGCACCGGCGGTTCGGAAGTGGGTTATATGCTGATGGCGGAGGGCAAGACGGTTTATCTGTCCGGCGACACCGCGATCATGGCCGACATGGAGTGGATGGGCGATTACTACAAACCGGACGTTGGCATCCTGTCGGCGGGCGGCCATTTCACCATGGACATGAAACAGGCGGCCTACGCGGCCAAGCGGTACTTCAACTTCAAGACGGTGATTCCCTGCCACTACAAGAGCTTCCCGGTCCTGGAGCAGGACGCCAAGGATCTGATCGAAGGGCTGCCCGGCGTCGATGTCATCGAGCCGGAAGTGATGAAGGCGATCGAAATCTGACCTGTCCGGGCGTGCGGAAAACCTCCCGCCCGTCGCCGGATCTGCAGGGCAGACCCGCTCCCGTTGGGCGTGGCGCCGGGCCTGACGGCCCGGCGCAGACAGGTTTCAGGCTGCCGGTTTCGGCTGCGGCACGGTGAACGCCGCACGGGCCGCAGCCGCCTTGTCCCGGCAGATGCAGCCGCGGGCGTGGTCGTTGATCAGCCCCATCGCCTGCATAAACGCAAAAACCGTGGTCGGGCCGACGAATTTCCAGCCGCGTTTCTTGAGCGCCTTGGACAGCGCCACGGATTCGGGGCTGGTGGAGGCGGTCTGCGGCTCCGGCAGGTCTTCCGGGTTCGGCTCATAGCTCCAGAAAAACGCGGCGAGGGACCCCGCCTCCGCCACCAGCTCCTGCGCGCGGGCGGCGTTGTTGATCACCGCCTCGATCTTGCCGCGGTGGCGGATGATGCCCTTATCCAGCAGCAGCCGCTCCACGTCCCTCGCGCCGAACTTCGCCATCTCGTTGAAATCGAAGCCGGCAAAAGCGGCGCGGAAGTTTTCGCGCTTGTCCAGAATGGTACGCCAGCTGAGGCCGGACTGGAAGCTTTCGAGGCAGACCTTCTCGAACAGGCGGATATCGTCGCCCACCGGGTAGCCCCATTCCTCGTCGTGGTAGCGCAGGAAATCCGGGGCCGCGGCGCTCCAGGCGCAGCGGGGATGGCCATCGGCGGTGGTGACGGTGCGGCTCATTCCCCGCCCCGCAGGAAATCAAGCCGGGGGTCCATCATGGTAGGCGCAACGCCGATGATTTCCGGTTCCACCACGCCGCCGGTCACAAAGGGATCCTGCGCGACACGGGCAAACAGGTCCTCCTCACTTTCACCCACGGCAAGGATCGCACCGCCTTCGCCATCGGTCATTGACCCGGCGGCAAGGAACACCCCGTCCTCGAACCCCTGCTGGAGCCAGGCCTTGTGGCCCTCCAGAAATTCGGCCAGGCGGTCTTTCTGCGCGGCAAATGTCAGCAGTATGAAATACATTCTTGTCTCCTGTGATGCGTATTAGAGGGGGTGAACCGGCGGCAGCTGATCCCTGAGCCAGTCCTGCATCAGCGCCACTTCTCGGTTGATGAAATCCTTGTCGCCAAATGCCTGCGCCAGCGCCGCTGTCCCCTGGCTGCGGGCCAGAAGGTGCATGGCCAAGGCATCCGAGTCCGTGCCGCAGCCCAGCTCTTCGAACTGGCGGCAGAGCCATGTCCGGAACAGGGTGAAAACTGCATTGGCCTGATCCTGCGCCGCATGGTTCAGCTTGCCAAGCTCCGCAACCAGCGTGCCGACCGGACAGCCGTAGAGGGTGATCTTGGCCTGGTTGGCGATCAGGATGCGAATGAAGCAGAAGATCCGCTGCTCCGGGCCGGCGCCTTCCGCCTGCCAGGTGTTCAGCATGGCGCGGGTCGCAGCCAAGCGGCGCGCGATCACTGCTTCAAGAATCTCGTCCTTGGTCTTGAAATGATAGTAGAAATTGCCGCGCGAGATGCCGACCGCCGCGGCGATATCCGCAAACGACGTGGCCTCGAACCCGCGCTCATAGAACAGCTGGTCCGCGGCCTCAGCGATCCGGTCTTTGGTTGCTGGCTGTGGCATCTCCACCCCTAGGACGTTTGACCTAAAAGAAATTTAGGACATTTGACCTACAGATACAACCGGCCAGCGAAGCGACGGCACGTCACATGCTCCATGATCAGCGTTTGCCGGCAAAGAACTCCTTGAGCAGCGCGCTGGCCTCGCCTTCGGCAATCCCGTCATAGACCTCAGGCGCGTGATGTGCCTGCGGATGGGAGAACACACAGGCGCCATGCGCCACGCCGCCGGACTTGGGATCAGCGGCGCCGTAGTACACCCGGCGGATGCGGACGGCAGCGATTGCAGCGGCGCACATGGCGCAGGGCTCCAGCGTCACATAGAGGTCGTAGCCGGTGAGCCGCTCGTTGCCCAAGGCGGCACAGGCCGCACGGATGGTCAGAATCTCGGCGTGGGCGGTGGGATCGTTCAGCTCGCGGGTGCGGTTGCCTGCCAGCGCTGCCACCTGCCCGTCCGGCGCGATCAGCGCGGCGCCCACAGGCACTTCGCCGCGCTCTGCCGCTGCCCGCGCCTCAGCCAGCGCCTTATCCATGTGCGATTTGAATGCCATACGCTCCGCTCAGCTTGAATGCAGCAAGGCTATACACTTAGAAAAGTTTCGGCCCGGCGGCAACACCGGGCAGCGCCCGTCCGCCCCCATGGGCGGGCGCTTCGCTTGCCGCCCGCGGCCGGGCTCTGCCCTCACCACACTTTGCCCGCCCGCGATTGCCCGCTTTCGCAAGACGGCGGAATGCTCTATGGCACGGGCATGAGCAAAACACCCGCATCCCCCAGGGGCAAACCGGCCCCGAAATCCCAGCCCCGCAAAGCGCCTTCCAAACCCGAAGGCGCCGCGCCTGAGGGCGACCGCATCGCCAAGGTCCTGTCGCGCGCCGGCGTTGCCTCGCGCCGTGAAGCCGAGCGCATGATTGCCGAGGGCCGTGTGTCGGTGAACGGCAAGAAGATTGACAGCCCGGCGCTGAACGTGACCGCGGCAGACCGGATCAGTGTCGACGGCCAGCCGCTGCCGGAGGCCGAGGCGCCGCGGATGTGGCTGTATTACAAGCCCACCGGCCTAGTGACGTCGAACAGCGACGAAAAGGGCCGCAAGACCATCTTCGACGAGCTGCCGGAGGACATGCCGCGGGTGATGACGGTGGGACGGCTCGACCTTAACTCCGAAGGGCTCTTGCTGCTGACCAATGACGGCGGCATCAAGCGCAAGCTGGAGCTGCCCGCCACCGGCTGGCTGCGCCGCTACCGGGTGCGGATCAACGGCCGCCCCAAGGACGAGGATTTTGCCCCGTTGCGCAAGGGCCTGGTGATCGAGGGGGAGAAGTTCCAGCCGATGACCGTGACGCTGGACCGCCAGCAGGGCGCCAACGCCTGGCTGACCGTCGGCCTGCGCGAGGGCAAGAACCGCGAGATCCGCCGCGCGATGGAGGATATCGGCTATAGCGTGAACCGGCTCTTGCGGGTGTCTTACGGCCCGTTCCAGCTGGGCGATCTGAAACCGGGCGAAGTCGAGGAGCTGCGCCCGCGCGTGGTGCGCGACCAGCTCGGGCTGGAGCCGGAAGAGGAAAAGCCGGCAGGCCGCCCTACCCGCTCCCGCGGCGGCAAACCCGCTGGCAGGCCGGCGGGCAAACCGGGCGGCAAACCGGCGGCAAAGGCGCCAGGAAAACCCGGCAAACCGGGCGGCCGGACCGCGGCACCGCAGCAGGACCGCCCCGCCCCGCGCGGCGCCGGCAAGCGCCCGATCGGCAAGAATCCCCGGCGCTGAGCCGTTTCCCGCAGACTTCCCCCTAGCAACACCGCCAGCTATCCCCTAGATTTCCAATCAGTTAATCTTCGCTGGCGGTCTTGGGGGGCCTTCGCGTGCAGAAACTTGCCTATGCTGCCCTGTTGATCCTGATGTTCGGCCTCAGCACCGGCTGGATCGTGGGGGGCTGAGCTGATGGCGCAGCGATACGGCGGCAAGTACAGCCCTGACGGCAAACCCGCAGCGCAGGACACGCCCCCGCAGCAGTCTTACCGCAACGCCCAGGTGGACCCGGTCGGGGTGCGCGCCAACGTGTTGTTCGTGCCGCCTGCGATCTTGACCCTCCTGTCCTTGAACGACGGCGCCGCGGGGCTGGCGCTGGGGCTGATCGGGGCCGGCCTGTGGACCGGCGGCGCCTTGCTGCTGCGCGAGGGGCTGAAAGCCGAAGCCGCCTATGCCGCCCGCAAGGTGGCGCGCAAACCCGCCCTGCCCCGCAAGATCCTGGCGGCGCTGCTGACGGGCGGCGGCGCGGCGCTGGCGGCGTGGAAGGCCGAACCGGGCATCCTGATTGCCGCCGTTTACGGCGCCGCGGCAGCGGGCCTGCACGTCACCGCCTTTGGCATCGACCCGCTGCGGGACAAAGGCGTGGAAGGGGTCGACGATTTCCAGCAGTCCCGGGTGGCCCGCGCGGTGGATGAGGCGGAACAAAGCCTTGCCGCGATGAAGGACGCCGCCCTGCGCGCCCGTGACCGCAAGGTCGAAGCGCGGGTGGAGCAGTTTCAGTCCGTTGCCCGCGAGCTGTTCCGCACGGTGGAGGAAGACCCGCGCGACCTGACCGCCGCCCGCAAGTACCTGACCGTCTATTTGCAGGGCGCCCGCGATGCGACGGTTAAATTCGCCGATATCTACGCCCGCAGCCAGGACGCCCAGGCTCGCGCCGATTACCTGGCGCTGCTGGACGACCTGGAACAGAATTTTGCCGCGCGCACCCGCAAGATGCTGGTGGAGGACCGCGCCGACCTGACCATTGAAATTGAAGTGCTGCGCGACCGATTGCAGCGTGAAGGGGTCCATCTGGACCGCAACTGATTAGCGAGGAAGCCGTTCATGTCCGAATCCATCCAACAGAAAGCCGCCGAGGCCGAAGCCCTGGTCACTGAAGTCACCGCCATCGAACTGCCTGAACCCGTGGCAGATGTGCAGCCGCTGGAGCAGGCCGATGAACCGACCAGCGAGGCAATCCGGCAGCGGATGGAACAGATCGACATGGGCGACACCAATTCGATCATCCATTTCGGCTCTGCCGCGCAGGAAGAGCTGCAGACGATCAGCCAGGCCATGCTCGCCGACGTGCGCAACAAGGATGTGGGGCCCGCGGGCGACAGCCTGCGCAACATCGTGGCCACGATCCGCGGTTTTTCGGTCTCCGAATTGGACGTGCGCCGCAAGGCGACCTTCTGGGAGCGGCTTCTGGGCAAGGCGACACCGTTTGTGAAATTCACCGCGCGCTATGAAACCGTGCAGGGGCAGATCGACAGGATCACCGACGACCTCCTGGGTCACGAGCACACGCTCCTGAAGGACATCAAGTCGCTCGACCTTCTCTATGAAAAGACACTGCAATTCTACGATGAGCTGGCGCTCTATATCGCGGCGGGCGAAGCCAAGCTGGCAGAGCTGGACAGCACCGCGATCCCGGCCAAGGAGGCCGAAGTGCAGGCCGCGCCGGAAGGCGACCAGGTGATGAAGGCGCAGGAACTGCGCGACCTGCGCGCCGCCCGCGATGATCTGGAGCGGCGGGTGCATGACCTGAAGCTGACCCGCCAGGTCACCATGCAGTCGCTGCCCTCGATCCGGCTGGTGCAGGAAAACGACAAGTCGCTGGTGACCAAGATCAACTCCACCCTGGTGAACACCGTGCCGCTGTGGGAGACCCAGCTGGCGCAGGCCCTGACCATCCAGCGTTCGGCCCAGGCCGCCGCGGCGGTGCGCGATGCCAATGACCTGACCAATGAGCTGCTGACCTCCAACGCCGCCAACCTGCGCCAGTCGAACGAGATGATCCGTCAGGAGATGGAGCGCGGGGTGTTCGACATCGAAGCGGTGAAACAGGCCAACGCGGACCTGATCGGCACCATTCAGGACAGCCTGCGGATCGCCGACGAGGGCAAGGCCAAACGCGCCGCCGCCGAGGCTGAGCTGCAGAAGATGGAGGCAGAGCTGCGCGACACGCTGGCCGCCGCCAAGGCGCGCCGCGACGGCGTTGGCGACACTGCCGGCACCGCGGTTCCGAACTGAGAAAGGCGGCTTGGGTGCAGGCAATTCAGACCATTTGGAAAAGCGCAGCGGCCCTTGCCGGGCTGGCGGCGCTCTCGGCCTGCCTGCCCTTTGACCAAGCGGAGTCGCTGGTGCCCAGGGCCCGCCCGGCGGCGCCGCAGCCCGCGGTCTACAAACCCTCCGCCGACAGCGCCCAGCTGGCCTATTACTACAACGCCCTGCAGCGCGACCTTCTGACCCGCGGCCTGCTGCGCACCGATGGCGGCGGACCGGACACGCCTTATGATGCCGAGGATCTGGCCAGGAGCTTTGAACAGCTGGCGTTTTACGACGAATACGGCGGCTCGGGAATCTCCGGCGGATTGGGCCGCTGGGCCGGCCCGGTCCGGATCGCGGCGGAATTCGGCCCCTCGGTGCCTGCCGACCGGCGCAGGACCGACCGCGACACGGTCACCGAATACGCCGCGCGTCTGGCGCGGATCACCGGCCATTCCATCAGCACCGTCAGCGGCAGGGCCAATTTCCACGTTATCTTTGCCAGCCTCGATGACAGCGCCTTTGTCGCCGAGCGGGTGCGCGAGCTGCTGCCCTCGATCAGCGCGCGGGACCTGTCGCTGCTGGCCGCTCCGCCGCGCAGCTTTTACTGCCTGGTGGTGGCAGGCGGGCCGCAAAGCGATCCGCTGTCCTATACCCGCGGGGTGGCGCTGATCCGGGCCGAACACCCCGACCTGGTGCGCAAGAGCTGCGTGCATGAGGAAGTGGCGCAAGGCCTGGGCCTCAGGAACGACAGCCCGCGGGCGCGGCCTTCGATTTTCAATGACGATGACGAATTTGCGCTGCTGACCAGCTTTGACGAAAAACTGCTGCAGATGCTGTATGATCCACGACTGAAAACGGGGATGAGCCTGGAAGAGGCGCGCCCCATCATCCGCATTCTCGCCCGCGAGGCGATGGGCCAGGAACTGTAGGCCGCCAAAGGAAGAGGACCTGAAACATGGGTATTTTCGATTTTCTCAAAGGCGAATTCATTGATGTCATTCACTGGGTGGACGACACCCGCGACACCATGGTCTGGCGGTTCGAGCGCGAGGGCCATGAGATCAAATACGGCGCCAAGCTGACGGTGCGCGAGGGCCAGGCGGCGGTGTTCGTGCACGAGGGCCAGCTGGCCGATGTGTTCACCCCCGGTCTCTACATGCTGGAGACCAACAACATGCCGGTCATGACGACGCTGCAGCACTGGGACCACGGCTTCCAGTCGCCGTTCAAGTCGGAGATCTATTTCGTCGACACCACCCGGTTCAGCGACCTGAAGTGGGGCACCAAGAACCCGATCATCTGCCGCGACCCGGAGTTCGGGCCCGTTCGCCTGCGCGCCTATGGCACCTATGCAATCAAGGTGGCCGACCCGGCGCGGTTCCTGTCGGAGATTGTCGGCACCGACGGCGAGTTCACCATGGACGAGATCTCCTACCAGATCCGCAACATCATCGTGCAGGAGTTCAGCCGCGTCATTGCAGGCTGCGGCATCCCTGTTCTGGACATGGCCGCCAACACCGCCGATCTGGGCAAGCTGGTGGCGGCAGAGATTTCCGGCACCCTGGCGGACTACGGCCTGATGATGCCGGAACTTTACATCGAGAACATCTCGCTGCCCGCCGCGGTGGAGGAGGCCATGGACAAGCGCACCCAGATGGGCGTTCTGGGCGACCTGGGGCGGTACACCCAGTTCTCCGCCGCCGAAGCGATGACCGCAGCCGCGCAAACCCCGAACAGCGGCATGGGCGCAGGCCTCGGGATGGGCATGGGAATGGCGATGGCGCAGCAGATGGGCCAGGCGCTGCAGGGAGGCGCGGCCTCTCAGGCAGCGGGTCAGCCGTCCGGCCCCTGGGGCGCACGGCGCGAACCCGCTGCACCGCAAAGGTCAGCACCCGCGGCACCGCCCCCGCCGCCGGTGGAGCACGTCTGGCACATCGCCGTAGACGGGCAGACTTCCGGTCCGTTCTCCAAGGCGCGGATGGGGCGGATGGCGCAGGACGGCACGCTGACGCGCGAAACCCACGTCTGGACCCCCGGACAGGACGGCTGGAAACGCGCGGGCGAGGTGATGGAGCTGGCACAGCTGTTCACCGTCCTGCCACCGCCGCCTCCGCCGCCGGCGCCGCCTGCCGGGTAATACCGCCGCAGGGCAGCCGGCAGCTGCCCCCGCCCTTCCCTGACTGACTCTGCCCGACAGGTTGCTTCCCCGTGACGATGCCCCCGCCGCCGCCCGTTGAAACTGTGCCCGCCGCTGCCGAGGAAACCCACCGCTTTCCCTGCGAGCAATGCGGCGCGGATTACACCTATGACCCGGCTTCAGGCACGCTGACCTGCGGCCATTGCGGCCACACCGAAAGCATCCGCAGCGGGCCGTGGAAAGGCAGCGCCCTGCAGGAGCTGGATTTCCGAGCGGCAGCGGCCGAGCAATTGCCCGAAGCGGAAATCGAGGTCACCCGCGTCTCCACCTGCCCCAACTGCGCCGCGCAGGTGGAATTCGACCCCGACACCCACGCCAGGGAATGCCCGTTCTGCGCCACGCCGGTGGTGACCGGCACCGGCGAAAACCGGCATATCAAACCCAAGGGCGTGCTGCCCTTTGCGGTGGAGGAACGCGCGGCGCACAAGGCGATGACAGACTGGCTGGGCCAGTTGTGGTTTGCGCCCAGCGGCCTCAGGGAATATGCCCGCAAAGGGCGGCGGATGCAGGGCATCTACGTGCCCTACTGGACCTATGACGCCCAGACCCGCAGCAGCTACAGCGGCCAGCGCGGCACCGTCTATTATGTCACCGAAACCTTCCAGCAGGAGGGCAAGACCCAAACCCGAAGGGTCGCCAAGGTGCGCTGGACGCCGGTTTCGGGCCGGGTGCAGCGGTTCTTTGACGATGTGCTGGTGCTGGCGTCCAAAAGCCTGCCCAAGACATACACCGAGGCGCTGGAGCCCTGGGATCTGGCGCAGCTGGAACCCTATCAGCCGCAGTATCTGGCAGGGTTCCGGGCCGAGGCCTACACGGTGGATCTCCAAGAAGGTTTCACCGAGGCCGGGCAGAAGATGGACCGGGTGATCGAGCGCGACGTGCGCTTTGACATCGGCGGCGACCGTCAGCGCATTGCCCATATCGACACCAAGGTGTCTGAGGTGACGTTCAAGCACATTCTGCTGCCGGTCTGGCTCGCCGCCTACAAATACCGCGGCAAGACCTACCGCTTTGTAGTCAACGGCCAGTCCGGCCGGGTGCAGGGCGAGCGGCCTTATTCGGCCTGGAAAATTGCCTTTGCCGTGCTGCTGGCACTGCTGGTCGGTGCCGGGATCGCGCTGCTCGCCAGCCAGCAGTAGCGCCCGTGAAATGCGGAAGGGGGCGCAGCCGCCCCCCTCCTGAACCGGCCGGTTCCTTTCCCCGGATTCTGAGCCGGAACCCTTAGCCGGCCTCCCTGTCAGCCTTTGCTGATTTCAATCCTGCGGGCGGTTTCCGGCTGCTCCTGCGCCTTCTTCGGCACCGCAATGTGCAGCACGCCGTCCTCCATCCGGGCCGAGGCCGCCTGCCCGTCCGCGTCCTCCGGCAACCGGAAGGACCGGCGGAACGCGCCATACTGGCGCTCGCTGAAATACCAGGTGTCGCCCTTCTTCTCTGACTGGGTCTTCTTTTCGCCGCGGATCGTCAGCACGCCGTTGTCCACGGTCAGCTCCACGTCCTCCAGCGGAACACCCGGAAGCTCCATGGCAATGTCATAGGCCTCCTTGCCCGACGACGCCTCGGTTGCCGGGGTGAGCCAGTCGGCCAGCCGGGCGCCAAAGCTGCGGAAAGGATCATAAATCGACGGCCAGAAGCCGCCATGTTCGGTTTTTTCCACCATTGTTCAGCCTCCTTTCTTGTTGCGTCCGATTGTACCGCCGGCACGGCAGCCCTGCCTTGATCCCGCGCAATCGCACCGCGTGCGCAGGAAGATTTCATCCGATGCACTCGCCCGCGCGCGGCAAAGGGGCTAGAGCTGTGCGGGACCTGCCCCGCGAAAGGGCAGGCAGCCAGGACAGTTCTCAGAAGGAAGCAGACATGCGGGCACTCATTCAACGGGTCAGCGAGGCCTCGGTCACGGTTGACGGCGAGGTCATCGGCGGCATCGGCCCCGGGCTGCTGGTGCTGGTCTGCGCCATGGCGGGTGACAGCGAAGCGCAGGCAGACCAGCTGGCCGCCAAGATTTCCAAGATGCGGATCTTCAAGGACGAGGGCGGCAAGATGAACCGCTCTGTACTGGATACCGGCGGCAGCGTGCTGGTGGTCAGCCAGTTCACCTTGGCGGCCGACACCCGCCGCGGCAACCGGCCCGGCTTTTCCACCGCTGCCGCCCCGGCCGAGGGCGAGCGGCTGTACGAGTATTTTGCCGACCATCTGGCGGCGCTGGGTTTGAAAACTGCAAAGGGACGGTTTGGCGCCGACATGAAAGTCCGGCTGCTGAACGACGGCCCGGTGACCATCTGGATGGACACCGAACAAGCCTGACAGCCGCGTATTCAGCGGCAATCAAACACGCCGCGGGTGACGCGGGCGGCAGTGCCCGGCCCGCGGCGCCCGGCGGGCCTGCCTGCGGCACGAAGGGCGTTTTTTGACAGAAAAGCATCGATTCTGTTCCGTGGCGGGTCGGCCTGCCTGACGTGCCAGGCAGATTGATAAAAAATCCGCAATTCCCCCGCATCATTATTTCCTGTCGCTTTCCGGAAGTTTTTTTGTTTTCCGCAAGGCGAAAACCGCAAAAGCGGCACCTGGCCTGAAAAAGGCGACATCCGCAGTTTGAGCCGCGCGCGCCCGTGCAGGGGGCTTCCCCGGCGTTGCGCTAATAACGCTTGCGAGTTAGCGGTAAATACGCAAATCTTAAATCGCCAATCAAAAAAACAGGTGCCTCAGCACCGCAACCAATCGGGAGAACTCAATGAACCGACATATGCAGTATCTGGCCGCCCAGGCCGCGGCAGGAAAACTTTCGCGCCGGGACTTCCTGGGCAAGGCCGCCGCACTGGGCTTTACCGCAGTGTCCGCCAACCTGCTGCTGTCCACCGCCGCCAAGGCGGCCGGCCCGCAAAAGGGCGGCACCATCCGCCTCGGCCTGCAGGGCGGCTCCACCACCGACAGCCTGGACCCGGCGCTGGTCACCAACACCGTTGGCCTGATGGTCACCCGCCTGTGGGGTGAAACCCTGGTCGAGCTGGCCGACGACGGCGGCATCGAGGGCAAGCTGGCGGAAAGCTATGAAGCCTCGGCCGACGCCAAGACCTGGACCTTCAAGCTGCGCTCCGGCGTGACCTATTCGAACGGCCAGAACGTCACCGCTGACGACGTGGTCAAGACCATGGAGCGCCACAGCGGCGAGGACACCAAGTCCGGCGCCCTGGGCATCATGCGCGGCATCAAGGACGTGCGCGCGGACGGCGACAGCGTTGTCTTCGAGCTGGACAGCCCGAACGCCGACCTGCCCTACCTGCTCGCCGACTACCACCTGATCATCCAGCCGAACGGCGGCAATGACGATCCGGCGGCGCCCATCGGCACCGGCCCCTACATCATCAAGTCCGCCGACATGGGCGTGCGCTTCGTGGCCGAGAAGAACCCGAACTACTGGGGCGATCTGGGCAACGCGGACACCGTGGAAATCATCGTCATCAACGACGACACCGCCCGCGTCGCAGCACTGCAGTCCGGCCAGGTGGACGTGATCGACCGGGTGCCGCCGCGCACCGCGAAACTGGTGGACCGCGCGCCGAACATCACCGTGCATTCGACCTCCGCGGCCGGCCACTATGTGTTCATCATGCACTGCAACACCGCTCCGTTCGACAACAACGACGTGCGGATGGCGCTGAAGTACGGCATCAACCGCCAGGAAATGGTCGACAAGATCCTGAACGGCTACGGCACCGTCGGCAACGACACCCCGATCAACGCCTCCTACCCGATGTACACCGAGCTGGAGCAGCGCCAGTTCGATCCGGACAAGGCGATGCACCACCTGAAGAAATCGGGCCACGACGGCACCATCCTGCTGCGCACCTCGGACAACTCCTTCCCCGGCGCGCCCGATGCCTCCGCCCTGTTCCAGCAGTCGCTGAACAGCGCCGGCATCAAACTGGACGTCAAGCGCGAGCCGAACGACGGCTACTGGTCGGAAGTCTGGAACGCCAAGCCGTTCTGCACCAGCTACTGGGGCGGCCGTCCGACCCAGGACCAGATGTTCACCACCGCTTACCTGTCGACCGCGGACTGGAACGACACCCGTTTCAACAACGAGCAGTTCGACCAGATTCTGGTTGCCGCCCGCGGCGAGCTGGACGTTGCCAAGCGGACCCAGATGTACGCCGACATGTCGACCATCCTGCGGGACGAAGGCGGCCTGATCTGCCCGATGTTCAACGACTTCGTCGAAGCGACCACCGACAAGGTCGACGGCTTTGTCGAAGGCATCCCGGGCCAGGTTCTGATGAACGGCTATGCGGCCAGCAAGCTGTGGGTCAAAGCCTAATATGTCTCCGATCGTAAAACTCCTGGCTCAGCGCATTGCGCTGAGCCTCCTTCTTTTGTTGCTCATCTCAATCGTGATCTTCGCCGGCACCATCGTTCTGCCGGGCGACGTTGCGCAATCGATCCTGGGGCAGTCGGCAACGCCGGAGGCACTGGCCAACCTGCGGGCTGAGCTGGGTGTGAACGATCCTCCCGTACAACGCTATTTTGCCTGGCTCTTCGGCGCCATGCAGGGCGACCTTGGCACCGCGCTGACCAGCGGCCAGGACATTGCCCAGGCTCTCAGCAGCCGTTTCTGGAACACCCTGTTCCTCGCCTTCTGGGCTGCCGTGGTTGCGGTCCCGCTGGCAATCTTCCTGGGCCTGCTGGCCGTCCGCTTCAAGGACCGCTGGCCCGACAAGATGATTTCGGCCGTCACCCTGGCCTCGATCTCGATCCCCGAGTTCCTGATCGGCTACGTGCTGATGTATTTCATCGCGGTGAAGCTGCGCTGGTTCCCCTCGGTTGCCATGGTCAACGACAACATGGGCCTGTTTGAGAAGCTGAACGCCATCGCGCTGCCGATTGCCGTGCTGACGCTGGTTGTTCTGGCGCACATGATGCGGATGACCCGCGCCGCGATCCTCAACGTGATGCAGTCGGCCTATATCGAAACCGCTGAGCTCAAGGGCCTCAACGCCTTTCAGGTGATCTACCGCCATGCGTTCCCCAACGCGATCGCGCCGATCGTCAACGTGGTGATGCTGAACCTCGCCTATCTGGTGGTCGGCGTCGTGGTGATCGAGGTGGTCTTTGTCTACCCCGGCATGGGCCAGTATCTGGTCGACCACGTGTCCAAGCGTGACGTGCCTGTGGTGCAGGCCTGCGGCCTGATCTTTGCCGCCGTCTATATCGGCCTCAACATGATCGCCGATATCGTCGCCATCCTGAGCAACCCGCGCCTGAGGCATCCGAAATGAAGAATATCCCCATTTCCGCACTCATCGGGCTGTTCTTCACGGCCCTCTACTTCCTCGGCGCGATCTTTGCGCCGCTGCTGGCCCCCTATGGCGTCGGCGAAGTGGTCGGCGATGTGTGGGAGCCCTCCAGCGCAGACTATCTGCTGGGCACCGACAACATCGGCCGCGACCTTCTCAGCCGGATGATCTATGGCGGCCGCACCACCATCTTCATCGCGACGGCTGCAACCGTGCTGTCCTTCACCCTTGGCTCCGTCCTCGGCTTCTTTGCCGCGGTGATGGGCGGCTGGATCGACCAGGCGCTGTCGCGTTTCGTCGACCTGGTGATGTCGATCCCGACGCTGATCTTCGCCCTGGTGGTGCTGTCCGTTGCGCCGGTCACCATTCCGATGCTGATCCTGGTGATGGGCCTTCTGGACGCCACCCGCGTCTACCGTCTGGCCCGTGCCGTTGCGGTTGACATCGAGGTGATGGACTACGTCGAGGCGGCCCGCCTGCGCGGCGAAAAAACCGCCTGGATCATCTTCCGCGAGATCCTGCCCAACGCACTGTCGCCGCTGATCGCAGAGATGGGCCTGCGCTTCATCTTTGCGGTTCTGTTTGTCTCCACCCTGTCCTTCCTGGGCCTGGGCGTGCAGCCGCCTGAGGCTGACTGGGGCGGCATCGTGAAGGAGAACAAGGAAGGCATCGTCTACGGCATTCCTGCGGCCCTGATCCCGGCCTTTGCCATCGCCACTCTGGCGATCTCGGTCAACCTGGTGGCTGACTGGGTGCTGAACCGGACCACATCGCTGAAAGGAGGCCGCGGATGAGCGATACCCTGTTGAAAGTCCGCGACCTGAAAATCGGCGCGACCATCTACCCGCCGGGCGAACGCCCCCGCGACATTGAGATCGTGCACGGGGTCAGCTTTGACCTCGCGCCCGGCAAGGTCCTGGGCCTGATCGGTGAATCCGGCGCCGGCAAGTCCACCATCGGCCTGGCGTCCATGGCCTATGGCCGCGGCGGCGTGAAGATCACCGGCGGCGAGGTCTGGGTCAACGGCCGCGACATCCTCAAGGGCAGCCACAAGGACATCCGCAAACTGCGCGGTGCCGAGGTGACCTATGTGTCGCAATCGGCTGCAGCCTCCTTCAACCCGGCCAAGAAGATCATGGACCAGGTGGTCGAGGCCGCGGTGGAGCAGAAGAAGTTCTCCCGCAAGGAAGCCGAGGCCCGCGCCCGGGTGCTGTTTGCCAAGCTGGGCCTGCCGGATCCGGACAATATCGGCGAACGCTACCCGCACCAGGTGTCGGGCGGCCAGCTGCAGCGCTGCATGACCGCGCTGGCGCTGTGCCCCGAGCCGGATCTGGTGGTGTTCGACGAGCCGACAACCGCGCTCGACGTAACCACCCAGATCGACGTGCTGATGGCGATCAAGGAGGCGATCCGGGACACCGGCGTTGCCGCGCTCTACATCACCCACGACCTGGCGGTGGTGGCGCAGGTGAGCGACGACATCATGGTTCTGCGGATGGGCAACACGGTCGAATACGGCCATGTCGACCAGATCATCAACAACCCGCAGGAGGAGTACACCAAGGCGCTGGTCTCGGTCCGCTCCATCGAGCATGAGGAAAAGGCCCCCACCGAGGAGCCGGTGCTGAGCGTGCGCAACATCACCGCGCGCTACAAGGGCACCCAGTTCGACGTGCTGCACAATGTGAACGTCGACCTGTACCCCGGCCAGACGCTGGCGGTGGTGGGCGAATCCGGCTCCGGCAAGTCCACCCTCGCCCGGGTGATCACCGGCCTGTTGCCGCCGCGCGAGGGCGAGATCGAGTTTGCCGGCCGCAAACTCTCCCCGGACCTCAAGGGCCGCAGCCGCGAGGACCTGCGCGAGCTGCAGATGATCTACCAGATGGCAGACGTGGCGATGAACCCGCGCCAGACCGTAGGCACCATCATCGGCCGCCCGCTGGAGTTCTACTTCGGCATGCGCGGTGCGGAGAAGAAAAAGCGGATCATCGAACTCTTGGACGAGATCGAGCTGGGCGAGAAGTTCATCGACCGCTACCCGGCGGAGCTGTCGGGCGGCCAGAAGCAGCGCGTCTGCATCGCCCGCTCGCTGGCGGCCAAGCCCAAGATGATCATCTGCGACGAGGTCACCTCGGCGCTCGACCCGCTGGTGGCGGACGGCATCCTGAAGCTGCTCTTGGATCTGCAGAAGATCGAGGATGTGGCCTATCTGTTCATCACCCACGATCTGGCGACCGTGCGCGCCATCTCCGACAACATCGCGGTGATGTATCAGGGCAAGGTGCAGCGCTACGGCGGCAAGTCCAAAGTGCTGAGCCCGCCGTTTGACGATTACACCGACCTGCTGCTCAGCTCCGTGCCGGAGATGAAGCTCGGCTGGCTGGAAGAGGTGATCGCCCATCGCAAGATGGAAAGCGCCGGCAACTGATTCCACCATTGGATGCAAAGCCCCCGCTGTCCGGCAGCGGGGGCTTTTTCTTTTTAAATATACACGATTTTGTGATAATTTAACCGAACCGGGGAGAATGCAGCGGGACCTGCTGCAAACAATAGAAAATCACTGAGCGTAGCTGTTTTTCGTACGGGCCCAACCGGAGTTTGCCGGGCAGTGTTGCTTGCACTGGCAAAACAGGAGGGATCGTCATGAAAGACTGGGCCATTCACGGCTTTGAAATCGCCAATTGCAACTGCGTTCCAGGCTGCCCCTGCCAATTCTCTCAGCTGCCCAATGACGGCACCTGCGAAGCGATGCTGACCTTCCGCATCGACAAAGGCCACTACGGGGAGACGGTGCTGGACGGTCTGCTGGCAGCAGCAATCTACAAATGGCCGGGCCCGATCCACGAAGGCAACGGCGAGATGCAGATCATCATCGACGAGCGCGCCACAGCGGAGCAAAAGTCTGCGCTTGAGGCGATTATGACCGGCCAGGATACCGAAGAATTTGCAACCATGTTCTTCGTCTTCAACGCCATGTGCACCACCAAGCACGAAACACTCAGCGCACCGGTATCGCTGAGTTTTGACGCAGAAACCGGAATTGGCCATGGCAAGGCAGGCAGCATTGGGGAAACCAAGGTCGAACCGATTGCGCACATCGTGTCCGGAGCGCCGCATTCGGTTCAGATCAAGCTGCCGAACGGCTTTGAATACTCCGAGGCCTCCGTATGCCGGGGCACGACCCAGACCCCCGGCTCTGCCATCAGCCTGAACAAGAACAGCGGAACCCACGCCCATGTCGCCGAGTTGCATCTGACCGGCAAAGGCGTCGAGCGGGCGGCCTGATCCGCCATGGCCCGGGCGCAGCACATAACCGGTACAGCCGAGCGCCTGGCCCGCAACGATCAGAAGGTGGTGCTGGGGGCCGTGGCCTTTGTCGTGCTTCTCAGCGGGCTTTACACCGTTCTGGGCGTCGGCATGGACATGACCGCGGTTGAGATGACCCGCATGGCCCGCCCGATCGGGGAGCCGATGGCGATGGGCGCTGGAGCGCCCTGGACCCTGGGCTACGCGGTTCTGATCTTCCTGATGTGGTGGGTGATGATGATCGCCATGATGACCCCCAGCGCGGCCCCGGTGCTGCTGCTGTTCACCGCCATCAAGAAGGCCGGTTCCGCACCCGGCAAGGCGCCGCTCCTCAGCATGCTGTTCCTGAGCGGCTACCTGCTCGCCTGGGCCTTCTTTTCTGCAATTGCCACCGCCCTGCAGTGGTGGCTGGAAACCACGGGCCTGTCAAACGGCCCAATGATGTCGCTTAGCAGCCGCGCCCTCGGCGGTGCGGTCCTGCTGGCGGCGGGCGCCTATCAGTTTACCCCCTACAAGCACGCCTGCCTGACTCACTGCCGTTTGCCGGTACAATTTCTGACCGCGCATAAACGCACAGGCCTGGACGGTGCTATACTGATAGGCGCCCACCATGGAACCTACTGCCTTGGCTGCTGCTGGGCCTTGATGCTCCTGCTGTTTGCCGGCGGGATCATGAACCTCTACTGGATTGCCGGGCTGGCGCTGTTTGTGCTGGCCGAGAAGACCTTTCCCCATCCAAGGCTGTTTGCCTCTGCCGCCGGCACACTGCTCCTTGCGGCTGGCAGCTATGTGCTCATCACCGCGTTTTGATGCCGCGGCCGTTCACCGGCAAAACTGCAACGCCGCCCCGAAAATGCCGGTTTCCTGCCGATCCGCCGTTTTTTGAATGGCAATTCAAGATTCAGCCGCAAAGATACCCTCCCGAAGCCCCCGCAAGGCAAAAGGATTCGGCAAATGGACAACAAACTCCTGCTCATCATTCTGGACGGCGTGCCCTGGCGCAATTTCCGCCGCCTGTTCGGCAACCTCGAAGGCTGGGTGGACAGCGGCGATGCCCGCGTCTGGAAGCTGCGGGCGGTGCTGCCGTCGACTTCGGCCAGCTGCTATGCCTCGATCCACACCGGCGTGGCCCCGGCCATTCACGGCTGCACCGGCAATGCCAATGTGTTCCGGCTGAAGGAAAAGGACGTGTTCAGCCAGGTGCGCGAAGCGGGCGGCGTGACCGGTGCCGTGGCGCACAGCTACTGGTCGTCCTTCTTCAACCGCCACCCCTTCGACTACGTGCGCGACATCGAATATGACGAGCCGGAAAGCAAGACCATCAACCACGGCCGCTTTCACACCATGACCGGCTACGGCAAGGACAACCAGATGACCCCGTCGGATGTCGACCTGTTCGGCACCCTGACCAACCTCTGCCTGCGCTTCGGCCTCGACTACGGCATGCTGCACACCTGCACGCTGGACAGCATGGGCCACCGCTATTTCCACGACTGCCAGGAGATGGACCACGCCTGTTTCGTGATGGATGAGATGCTGGCCCCCTTCATCACCCGCTGGCGCGACCTAGGCTATGAGGTGATCGTCACCGCCGACCACGGCCAAGACGAGCGCGGCCACCACGGCGGCCGCAGCCCGCTGCAGCAGGAAACCGCGCTCTACTATTTCGGCGAGGCCGACGGCCCCGACCATGACACGGTGATCGACCAGCGCCAGCTGGCGCCCACCATCCTCAACCGGCTGGGCGCGCCGGTTGCCGGGACCATGAAGGCAGAGCCGTTCCTGAAGTGACCGGATACGGCGGCTGTGTGCTAGGATGGCCCTCAGCCGCCGTTTTCAGATGTCAGGAAATTTGCCATGAAATCCCTTGCTGCCCTGCTTTCGCTGCTCGCCGCCCCGTCGCTGGCCAGCGACGCCTGCCACGACCTGTGGTTCACCCGGAACGCGGTGATTGACCGCGCCGGATACTGTTTCGGCTCGCCTCTGGGGCAGGCGGTGTTCAACAACGGGGACTGCATCGGCAAATCGGTTTCCCTGCCGCCGCAGGCAGAGCGCCTGGTCGCAGAGGTCAAGCAGATGGAAGGCCGCTTTGGCTGCCGGGTCAACAACAAGCAGACTTATCTGGATCTCGATGATCTGTTCCTGCGCTACCAGCTTTGGGACCTGCCGGTCCGGGATGAGTTCGAAAGCGCCTGCCTGGGCTGGCTTGGCCCGGTGATGGGGCTGCGGGCGGGGCACAGGCCGGATGCGCCCCTGGTCGGGCAGATCAGCCCCGGGGACTATGTGAATTATTCCCACATTCCGGTGGGCAGCTGGACCTATGTCACCACGTCCGGCCCGGACTGGCAGGTCACCAGCGGCGGCTGGCTGGACACGTCGCTGTTTCAGGAGCAGTGCCAGGATTACGCCGGCTAGGCCGGACGGCTAGTCGTCGTAGGACCAAATCCCCTGCCCCAGCGCCTCGATGGCAACCGAGATCCGCTCGAAACTGTCCCGCGCCCGGCCAACGGTGTGGCGCGCGCGCAGATAACCGTGGATCAGGCCGGGCTCGTTAATCCAGCAGGCCTTGCCGCCGTCCGCCAGGATGCGGTCGCGGTATTCGCGCGAGTCATCGCGGACCGGATCGCAATCCGCCGTTACCAGCACAGTCGGTGGAAGATTGGTGAAATCACTGTCCGACAGCGGCGCAAACAGCGGATCGCCCATTGGCGGCGGCCCGTCGGTGCGGATGTCCATATAATAGCGCACGTCAGCGCTGGTCAGCATCGGCGCCTGCGCGTGCTCGATATAAGACCCCTGGGTCATGTCGCCGCCAAAGGCTCCGTAGATCAGAACCTGCCCCAAAATGGACTCGCTGCGGCCGCGCGCATGATGCGCCACAGCGGCGCACAGATTGGCACCGGCGCTGTCGCCCATCAGGACAATGCCCTTGCCGTAACCGGCCTCCACCCAGCCCAGCACCACCCAGACATCCTCGAAGGCGGCGGGGTGCTTGTGCTCTGGCGCCAGCCGGTAATCCACCGACACCACACGATAGCCGGTCTGGGCGCAGATTTCGGCGCAGACATCGTCATGGCTGTCCAGGCCGCCGACGACAAAGCCGCCGCCGTGGCAGAAGAGCACCGTGCGGGTCGGGTCGCCTGCGGTATAGACCCGCACCGGCACACCGTTGGCCGACAGCTCCTGGACCGAAACCACATCCGGCCGCGGCACCCGGAACTCGCGCGCCATGGCATCATAGATGCGGCGCTGCTCTTCGATGCTCATGTCAACGGCGTCATCGGGATAAAGCTCCCCGGTCTTCTGGATGAAGTCCCAGGTCTCCTCGTCGATCAGCCGTTCGTAGTCCATCTGCGAGCCTCCCTGCACGCCGCTGTCCCCGTGAGCCTAGGCACAGTTTTGCGCAAATGGAATGCCTGAAAGAAAAAGCGCCCCGAAGGGCGCTCCTTATCCCACACTGTCTGGCAGGATCACGCTGCCGCGGCAGGCTCCCAGGGCCGGGTGAAATTGTTCAGCACGCCATCGATGTCAGCCTCCGGGCTGCCATTGGCGGCGACCTGCGCCACCAGCCCGCGCTTCTTGTCGTCGACCACGCTGACAACACGTGCCGCCACCCCGGCCTGTTCCAAGGCCCCGTTGTAGACGCGGGTGATCGCAAGCTTGCGCAGATCGGGCTTGAACACCTTGCCCACCGCGGTTTTCGGCAGCTCCTCCAGCACCGTCAGGTGCTTGGGAATCGCCGCCCGCTCATGCACATGCACCTTGCAGTACTCCAGCAGTTCCGCCTCGCTGACGGCGGCACCGTCGACCAGTTCCACAAAAGCGCAGGGCAGCTCGCCGGAATGCGCGTCCGGCTGGCCGATGGCGCCGGCAAAGGCCACCGCATCATGGCCCAGAAGGGCCTCCTCGATCTCCGCCGGATCAATGTTGTGGCCGCCGCGGATGATCAGGTCCTTGGCGCGGCCGGTGATCCACAAATAGCCGTCCTCGTCGATCCGTCCCAGATCGCCGGTGCGCAAGTATTTCTCCTGGTAGTAGAGGTCCAGGTTCTTGTCGGCCTCGGTGTAGGTATTGCCGGCATAAACGCCGGGGTTCGACACGCAGATCTCGCCCACCTCGTCGCGCGCGCATTCCAGCGGGCCGCCATTGGTCTGCTTGACGATCCGCACGTCCGTATAGGGGAACGGGATGCCAACGGATCCCACCTTCTTCTCGCCGCCCGGAGGGTTGCAGCTGACCAGGCAGGTGGCCTCGGTCAGGCCGTAGCCCTCGACGATGGTGACGCCGGAGGCGCTCTCGAACCGCTTGAACAGCTCCATCGGCATCGGGGCCGAGCCGGAAAAGGCGGTTTTCACGGTTGAGATATCCGCATCCACCGGCCGTTGCATCAGCGCCGACACGGCGGTTGGAACAGTGATGATGAAGGTGATCTTCCAGCGTTCGATCAGCTTCCAGAAGTTGTCGAACACGCCCTCGCCGCGATAGCCCTGCGGCGTCGGGAACACCACATGCGCACCCGAGGCCACCGCCGCCATCATGATCACATGCACCGCAAAGACATGGAACAGCGGCAGCGGGCAGATGATGTTGTCCTCTTCGGTGAACAGCAGGGTGCTGCCCAGCCAGCCGTTGTAGACCAGCCCGGAGTATTTGTGCTGCGCCACCTTGGGCATGCCGGTGGTGCCGCCGGTGTGGAAATAGCACGCCACCCGGTCGCCCGCGCTGTCGGCAAAGCTCAGCGTCTTGGGCTGCTTTGCCATTTCCTTGGAAAAACTCAGGTAATCCGCATGGCTGGGCCGGGTGTCCATCTTCGGCCGCACCAGCGGCACGATCCAGGATTTCGGCGGCGTCAGATAGCGGTTCAGGTCCACCTCCAGCACCGTGTTGACGCCCGGCGCATGGCGCACCGCTTCCGCCACCTTCTGCGCCACATCCGTCTTTGGGAATGGCCGCAGGGTCACCACCACCTTGGCCTTGGTCTCCCGCAGGATCGAAGCGATCTGCTCCGGCTCCAACAGCGGGTTGATCGGGTTCACGATCCCCGCCACTGCGCCGCCCATCATGGTCACCAGAGTCTCGGTGCAGTTGGGCAGCACATAGGCGACCACGTCCTTCTCGCCGATCCCCAGGGCGCGGAACATGTTTGCCGCCTGGCTCACCTGATCCTTCAGCATGCTCCAGGTCAGCGTCTCCGCCTTGTCCCGGGCGCCAGAGAATATCTGATAGCTGGCGGCATTGCTGTTTGGGTATTTGTCCGCAGTGCGCGACAGCATCCCGTACAATGTGGCCGGAAGATCCCGTGCCTCATACGGCATTTCATTCTGCAGCGCATCGCGGTCCGCGATTCCGGAAAAACCCATAAATCTCCTCCCCGTTCCTCCGGTGCACGGCCGCTGCACGGCCGCTGCACGGAGTGTGTCTCCGTTTTTTGCCCAGACTATTGCAAACGCGCGTTTGCGCAAGCGCCGCGGCAGGGTCACGCCAAGGCAGCTTGGCCCGTGACGTCGCGCCAATTCGCAGCAACGGGCGGTTTTCAACGAAAAACGCCCCGGAACCGGTCCGGGGCGCCTGTCCTGCCACGCTGTCTGGCGCCTATTCCGCCGCCAGCCCTTCGGTGAACTGCAGCTTGGCCAGCCGCGCATACAGCCCGCCCTGCCCCACCAGCTCATCATGGGTGCCGGTGGCGACGATCCGGCCCTGGTCCATCACCACGATGCGGTCGGCCTTCTTCACCGTTGCCAGCCGGTGCGCCACGATCAGCGTGGTGCGGCCCTGGCTCAGCTCATCCACCGCCGCCTGAACCAGGCGTTCGCTTTCCGCATCCAGCGCCGAGGTCGCCTCGTCCAGCAGCAGCACCGGCGCGTCGCGCAGGATGGCGCGGGCGATGGCGATCCGCTGCTTCTGCCCGCCCGACAGCATCACCCCCCGTTCGCCGACAAAGCTGTCATAGCCTTCCGGCAGCTTGGAGATGAAGTCATGCGCTGCAGCAGCCGCGGCGGCGGCCTCCACTTCGGCATCGGTGGCCTCGGGGCGGCCGAACCGGATGTTCTCGCGCGCCGAGGCGGCAAAGATCACCGGGTCCTGCGGCACCAGCGCGATATGGCGGCGGAACTCATCCCGCTGCAGCTGCGTCAGCGCCACGCCGTCCAGATTCACCGCGCCCTGGTTGGGGTCGTAGAACCGCTGCAGCATCTGGATGATGGTGGTCTTGCCAGCGCCGGAAGGGCCGACAAAGGCGACCGTCTCGCCCGGACTCACCGTCAGCGACACCTCCTCCAGCGCCGAAACATCCGGGCGCGAAGGGTAGCGGAAGGAAACATTGTCAAAGGTGATCTCCCCCTTGACCGGCGCGGGCAGCACCTGCGCCGCAACCGGGTCCAGCACGGTATCTTCGGCGTTCAACAGCTCCACCAGCCGTTCGGTTGCCCCGGCTGCGCGCTGCAGCTCGCTCCAGATTTCCGACAGCGCCGCAACCGAGCCGGCCACCAGCACTGAGTAGATTACGAACTGGATCAGCGTGCCTTCGGTCATCAGCCCGGCGCGCACATCGTTTGCGCCCATCCACAACACGCCAACGATGCCGGAGAACACCAGGAAGATCACGATCACGGTCAGAAAGGCCCGGGTCTGAATACGGCGGCGCGAAACGTCATAGGCCGTTTCCGTCATCTCGCCGAATTTCCGGCGGCTGGCACTCTCGTGGGTGAAGGCCTGCACCGTCTGCACCGCCCCCAGCGCCTCGCCCGCATTGCCGGAGGACGCCGCGATCCAGTCCTGGTTCTCCTTGCTGATGGCGCGCAGGCGCCGGCCCAGCACCAGGATCGGCACGATCACCGCCGGCACGATCAGCAGCACCATCATTGTCAGCTTCGCCGAGGTCAGCAGCATCAGCACCATGCCGCCCAGGAAGATCAGCAGGTTGCGCAGCGCAATCGACACCGACGAGCCGAGCACCGACTGGATCAGCGTGGTGTCGGTGGTGATCCGGCTCAGCACCTCGCCGGTCATGATGCGCTCATAAAACTCCGGGCTCATGCCGATCACCCGGTCGAACACCGCCTTGCGGATATCGGCCACCACCCGTTCGCCCAGCCGCGTCACCAGCGCATAGCGGACACCGGTGCCCACCGCCAGCAGCGCCGCAATCACGAGGGCTGCGCTGAAATAGAGGTTCAGCAGTTCGGAATCGGAAACCCGGAAATTGTCCACCACCCGGCGCACCGCCAGCGGCAGGGTCAGCGAAAGCGCCGCCGTCAGCACCAGAGCACAGGTCGCAGCCAGCATCAGCAGGCGGTAGGGCCGCATGAACGGCCACAGGGCCGACAGCACACCGATTTTCCGGGACTTCTCCCGCTCTTGCTCCGCATTCGGGGCCGCTTGTCTCCGCGCCATTCCGGATCCTTCTGCATTTTGGTCTGGCGGGGCAGCCCCCCGCGCCTTCGCCAAGGTTCATGGCCCCGCAGGCCCCGCGCGTCAAGCGCTGAGCAGCTTCAAAAAGCACCTGAAAACAGCTGCGCACTGCGTCAGAGGGTATCAATCCGGCGGCTTGGGAAGGTCTGGAGCGGGTAGCGGGAATCGAACCCGCACCTTAAGCTTGGAAGGCTCTTATGATACCATTTCACCATACCCGCTCAGGACATTTGCTGATTTAGGTGAACCGCCGGGGAAGGTCAACCACCTTGTTTTCGTTTGCCTTTGCAGCGGCGGAAATTTCACTGCGCCCCTTGCGAAAGGCCAGGCAAGTGCCCCAAATAACAGAACAATCCACCTGACCTGCCAGCCGCCCAGCATTCCGGGAGACCGCCTTGCCCCAAAGCCCGCGAACCGCCGTCATCACCGCGCATGGCCAGCCCTCCGCCCCCGGCCCGGCAGAGGCGGAACTGGCCGCCACGGCGGCAGCCGTTGCCGCGCATCTTCCCGGCTGGGACGTCCGCTCCGCCACTCTGGCGGCGCCCGGCCGGCTGGAAGAGGTGATGGAAGACGATGCCGTGGTCTATCCGTTTTTCATGTCGCGCGGCTATTTCACCAGCAAGGCCCTGCCTGCCCGCCTGCAGGGCAAGACCTGCCGGATGGCCGCGCCGTTCGGCCTTGACGCCGGCCTGCCGGACCTGGCGGCCCGCGCTGTGCGCCAGGCATCCGGCGCCAAGGGCTGGCCCCTGCAGGAGACCCATCTGCTGCTGGCCGCCCACGGCTCTGCCCGCGGTCTGCGGGCCGCAGAAGCGGCAGAGGCTTTTGCCGCCGGCCTCAGCCCGCTGCTGCCGGGCTGCAGCCTGACGCTGGGCTATGTCGAGCAGGACCCCCGGATTGCCGCGGCCGCCAGCCCCCTGCCCGCGCAGTCCCTTTGCCTGCCCTTCTTTGCCCAGGCCGGCGACCATGTGAAACAGGACCTTCCCGAAGCGCTGGAGGCGGCTGATTTTGGCGGCAGCGTGCTGCCTGTGGCCGGCGCCCTGCCGGGCGTCCCGGCGCTGATCGCCAAAGCCATCCAAGCCGCAAGCCTTGACGGGCGCGCCGCCGGCTGAGAATCTGACACGGCGGAAGGAAAAGCAAATTTTGGCACTGGCGGAGGCAATTGGCCTCTTGCACCGGCGCCGGGCATGTGATTAATCACGGCTTACACCACGGATGGCGAGTTGGCGGAGTGGTGACGCAGCGGATTGCAAATCCGTGTACACCGGTTCGATTCCGGTACTCGCCTCCACCTCCTCCTGCAGGTAAATTGTGTCTTTTCAGGCCCTTACTTCTGCCGCACCGGCGCCAGCGGCAGGCCCCTTCACCCGACACCCGCTGTCTGGCGGCCGTGCAGCCGCCAGCGGGTTCCTGTTTCCGTCAGCCGGAAAGATTACCCTTTCAGCTTGAAGCGCTGGATCTTGCCGGTCTCGGTTTTCGGCAGTGCCCCGGTGAACACTACCGAGCGCGGGTACTTGTAGGGCGCGATGGTTGCCTTCACATGATCCTGCAGCAGCTTGACCAGCGCCTCTGACGGAGCCTGCCCTTCGGCCAGCACCACATGCGCCTGCACGATCTCGCCGCGCGCCTCATCCGGAACCCCGATCACCGCGCATTCCGCCACAGCCTCATGCGCCAGCAGCGCCGCCTCCACCTCGGGGCCTGCAATGTTGTAGCCGGAGGAGACGATCATGTCGTCGTTGCGGGCTGCAAAATGCAGGTAACCATCCGTATCCCGGATGAAGCTGTCGCCGGTGATGTTCCAGCCGTCCTGCACGTATTCCCCCTGCCGCTCATCGGCCAAATAACGGCAGCCGGTCGGACCTTTGACTGCCAGCCGCCCGGCCGCGCCGCGGGGCGCTTCGTTGCCATCACCGTCCAGCACCTTAACCTGGTAGCCGGTCACCGGTTTGCCGGTGCAGGCGGGCCGGTGATCGCTGAACCGGTTGGTGATGAAGATATGCAAAAGCTCCGTCGCGCCGATCCCGTCCAGCATCGGCTTGCCGGTCTTGTCCATCCACTCCTGATAGACCGGCGCGGGCAGGGTCTCCCCCGCCGAGACCGCCGCCCGGAGCGAGGACAGATCCGCCCCCTCCTCCATCGCCCGCAGCATCACCCGGTAGGCAGTGGGGGCCGTGAAGCAGACGGTGGCCTTGTATTTCTCAATGATCTCGATGAGGTTCGGCGGAGAGGCGTTTTCCAAGAGCGTCGCCGCGGCGCCAAAGCGCAGCGGGAAGATCGCCAGCCCGCCCAGACCGAAGGTAAAGGCCAGCGGCGGTGAGCCGACAAACACGTCCTCCGGCTGCACATCCAGCACTTCGCGCGCATAGCCGTCGGCGATGATCAGCAAATCGCGGTGGAAGTGCATCGTCGCCTTGGGCGATCCGGTGGTGCCGGAGGTGAACCCCAGCAAGGCCACATCGTCGCGGCCCGTCTTCACGGCTTCGTAGGCTACAGGTTTCTCCAGCGCCAGCCGGTCCAGTTCCGCATCATGGTTGGAGGTGCCGTCAAAGCCGACAACCGTTTTCAGGAACTTCGATTCCTTGGCGCAGGCGACCAGTTCATCCTTCAGCCTTGTGTCGCACAACGCATGGGAGATCTCCGCCTTGTCGACGATCTTGGCCAGCTCGCCCTTGCGCAACAGCGGCATGGTGTTGACCACCACCGCGCCCGCTTTGGTCGCCGCCAGCCAGCAGGCCACCATCGCCGGGTTGTTGGCAGAGCGGATCAGCACCCGGTTGCCGGGCTTCACGCCCAGGTCCTCGCTCAGCACATGCGCCAGCCGGTTGGTCCAGTCCGCCAGCTCCTTGTAAGTGCGGTAGCGGCCGTTGCCGATCAGCGCGGTATGGTCGCCGAAGCCCTTCTCCACCATCGCATCGGTCAGTTCGACCGCCGCGTTCAGGTACTCCGGGTACTGAAACCCTTCCAGCAGGAACTCCGGCCATTGGTCCGTCGGCGGCAGGTTGTCCCGGGCGAACGTGTCCGTATGCGCGGTTGGTCCCAGCATCTCAATTCCCTCCCTGAAAGGCGCCGAGCGCCTGGCGCGCGATCACCACCCGCTGCACGTCCGAAGCGCCCTCGTAAATGCGCAAGGCCCGGATATCGCGGTAGAGCTCCTCCACCTTCTGGCCCCGGCGCACGCCGTCGCCGCCATGCAGCTGCACCGCTTTGTCGATGACTTGCTGCGCCTGGTCGGTGGAAAACAGCTTGGCCATCGCCGCCTCGCGGGTGACGCGCGCCGCACCTGAATCCTTGGCCCAGGCGGCGCGGTAAACCAGCAATGCCGATGCATCCACATCCAGCGCCATATCGGCGATATGCCCCTGCACCATCTGCAGATCGAACAGCGGCGCCCCTTGCACCTGCCGCGCAGTCACCCGCGCCAGCGACTCGTCCAGCGCCCGGCGGGCAAAGCCCAGGGCGGCGGCAGCCACGGTGGAGCGGAACACATCCAGCACCGACATCGCAATCTTGAAGCCCGCGCCCGGCTGCCCCAGCAGCGCCGATTTCGGGATCCGGCAATCGCTGAACCGCAGCGTTGCCAGCGGATGCGGCGCGATGGTTTCCAGCCGTTCCACGACCTCGAACCCCGGCAGGCCTGCGGGCACAACAAAGGCGCTCAGCCCCTTGGCGCCCGGTGCCTCGCCGGTGCGGGCAAACAGCGTGTAGACATCAGCAATGCCGCCGTTGGAGATCCACGTCTTTTCACCGTTCAGAATATAGGTGCCGCCGTCCAGTGTCGCGGTCATGGTGGAGTTCGCCACATCCGACCCTGACTGCGGTTCGGTCAGGGCAAAGGCTGAAACCGCCTTGCCCGCGCGCGTGAGCGGCAGCCACTCCGCCTGCTGCTCCGCCGTGCCGAACAGCGAGATCGCCCCGGTGCCCAGCCCCTGCATGGCAAAGGCAAAATCCGCCAGCCCGTCATGGCGCGCCAGCGTCTCGCGGATCAGGCACAGGCTGCGCACATCCAGCTGCTCGCCCGCCATCGCGCCGGAATGCTGCGTCCAGCCGCCCTCGCCCAGTGCTGTGACCAACACCCGGCAGGCGGCATCGGTGTCGGAATGATCGATGCCCGCCAGCTGCGCCGCGGCCCAGGCTTCCAGTTCTTCGGCCAGCTTCCGGTGCCGGTCCTCGAAAAACGGCCAGTTCAGAAACGTCCTGTCCGCCATCGCGCGGCCCTCCCAGTTTCATCTTTCCCAAAATACTCCCGCCGGAGGCTCCCGCGCCCTCCTCCGGCGCGGGCTCCAGCGGTGTCACACCTCAGTCGCCTTCGAACAGCGGCTTTTCCTTGTTCACAAAGGCATGGTAGGCGCGTTCGAAATCCGCCGTCTGCATGCAGATCGCCTGCGCCTGCGCCTCGGCCTCGATCGCCTGCTCGATCGACATCGACCATTCCTGCGCCAGCATGGTCTTGGTCATCATGTGGCCGAAGTTCGGACCCGAAGCGATCCGCGCGGCCCAGCTCTGCGCCTCCGCTTCCAGCTCGTCCGCCGCAACCAGCTTGTTGTGAAAGCCCCAGGCGTGGCCCTCTTCGGCGCTCATCGAACGGCCCGTGTACAAGAGCTCCGCCGCCCGGCCCTGGCCGATGATCCGCGGCAGGATCGCGCAGGCGCCCATGTCGCAGCCCGCCAGCCCGACCCGGGTGAACAGAAACGCGGTCTTGGCCTCCGGCGTGGCAATCCGGATGTCGGAGGCCATGGCGATGATCGCGCCTGCGCCGACGCAGATGCCGTCAATCGCCGCAATCACCGGCTTGCCGCAATTCACCATCGCCTTGACCAGATCGCCGGTCATCCGGGTGAAGGCCAGCAGCTCCTTCATGCTCATCTTCGTCAGCGGCCCGATGATGTCATGCACATCGCCGCCGGAGCAGAAATTGCCGCCGTTGGAGGCAAAGACCACCGCCTTGACCCTGTCATCATAGTGCAGGTCGCGGAACCAGTCGCGCAGCTCCGCATAGCTGTCGAAAGTCAGCGGATTCTTCCGCTCCGGCCGGTCCAAGGAAACGGTCGCAATGCCATCCTCGATCCGGCACAGGAAATGGGTCGCACCTCTCCTCACCATTATACCTTGCCTCCCTCTTCCAGCCGCCGCGCCACCGCTTCCAGGCTCTCGGCAATTCCTTGCGCCTCATCCGCTGTCAGCCCGTCAAAGGCCGCATTGATCCAGCCCTCATGCGCCTCTGCCTGGCGGGAAAATTCGGTTTTGCCCGCCTGCGTCAGCCGCACCAGATTGGCGCGGCGGTCGCCCTCGACCTTCTCGCGCTGCACATGGCCGTCCTCGACCAGCCGCTCGACGATGCCGGTCACATTGCCGTTGGAGACTTTCAGAACCCCCGACAACTCGCTCATCTTCAAGCCTTTTTCATGCTGCATCAGCGCCGCCATCACGTCAAACCGCGGCAGCGTGGTTGCAAACTCCCGCCGCAGGTTCTCGCGCACTTCGCTCTCCACCGCCTTGGTGGCCTTCAGCACCTTCAGCCACAGTCGCAGCCGGTCTTTTGATGTCGTGCTCAAATTTCCCCTCCCGAAATGGGCAATGCGCTGCCGTTGACGGAGCCTGCCCCTTCGCCGGCCAGCCACAGCGCTGCGTCCGCCACTTCGCCCGGCTGGATGAAGCGGTCCTGCGGGTTGCCGCGGCGCAACGACTTTGCCGCCTGCTCCGCCGTCATGCCGGTCTTGGCCACGATGTTGTCCAATGATCTTTGCAGGAGCGGCGTTTCGATGAAACCCGGGCAGATCGCATTCACCGTCACCCCGGTCTTCGCCAGCTCCACCGCCAGCGCCCGCGTCAGCCCCACGACACCGTGCTTGGCCGCGCAGTAGCCCGACACATAGGGGTAGCCCTTCAGCCCGGCGGTCGAGGCAATGGCGATCAGCCGTCCCCAGCCCTGCTCCTTCATCCCCGGCAGACACGCCTGCCACAGGTTGAATACACCGGTCAGGTTGACAGACAGCGCCGCCTCGAAATCGCCCGTGGTCATCCGCTCGAAGGGTTTGGAAGGCGCTGCGCCGGCATTGGCCAGCGCGATGCCCACGGGCCCGTTCGCCTCTACCGCCTCATCCAGCGCCCGGTCCAGTGCGTCCCGGTCCGTCACGTCGCACGCCGCCGCAAAGGCGCCGATGCCGCCGGCAACCTCTTGCAGGGGTTCCAGGCGGCGGCCCAGGATGGTGACCTTGGCGCCCGCCGCGGCAAACCGTGCGGCCAGTTCGGCCCCAACGCCGGAGCCGCCGCCGGAAATTACCGCATGCCTGCCCGCAACGCTCATGCCCGGATCACCTCCGCCTCGCGGTCCGCCAGGCGCCAGGCCTGATCGCGGCCCGCATGATACGGCAGCGGCCAGTCGCCGTGCCGGTCGCCAATCCGTGCGGCCTCATGCAGGGTCCAATAGGGATCGGCCAGATGCGGCCGGGCCACGCAAACCAGATCGGCCCGCCCCGCCATCAGGATAGAATTGGCATGATCCGCCTCATAGATATTGCCCACCGCCATGGTGGCAATCCCGGCCTCGTTGCGGATGCGGTCGGAAAACGGCGTCTGGAACATCCGGCCATAGACCGGCTGCGCGTCCGTCGAGGTCTGCCCGGCGGAGACATCAATGATATCCGCACCGGCAGCGGTAAAGGCCTTGGCGATCTCCACCGCTTCCTCCGGCGTGACGCCTGCGTCGCCGACCCAGTCATTGGCAGAGATCCGCACCGACATCGGTTTGCCTTCCGGCCAGACCGCGCGCATCGCCTGGAACACCTCCAGCGGATAGCGCAGACGGTTCTCCAAGGAACCGCCGTACTCGTCGGTGCGGATGTTCGATTTCGGCGAGATGAAGGACGAAATCAGATAGCCGTGCGCCGCATGAAGTTCGATCATGTCAAACCCGGCGCGCTCTGCCATCTGCGCAGCGGCCACGAATTCCGCCTTGATTGTGTCCATTTCCGCCCGCGTGATCTCGCGCGGGGCCGGGTTGTTATCCGACCACGGGATGGGTGAGGCCGAAACCGTCTCCCAATTCCCCTCCGGCAGCGGCGCGTCCATCTCCTCCCAGCCCAGCTGGGTTGAGCCCTTGCGCCCCGAATGGCCGATCTGGCAGCAGATCTTGGCGCTGGTTTCCGCGTGCACAAAATCCGTCAGCCGCGTCCACGCCGCCTCATGCTCCGGCGCATACAGGCCCGGGCAGCCCAGCGAGATCCGGCCCTCAGCTGATACGCAGGTCATCTCGGTATAGACCAGCCCGGCCCCGCCCTTGGCGCGTTCGCCGTAATGGATCAGGTGCCAGTCGGTCGGGCAGCCTTCCACCGCCTTGTATTGCGCCATGGGGGAGACCACGATGCGGTTCTTCAGCTCCATCCCGCGCAACTTGTACGGGGCGAACATCGGCGGCCGCACCGGCGCATCGGCAGGCGCACCCGCCTTGTCCTGAAACCACTTCTCGGCGCTTTGCAGCCACTCCGCATCGCGCAGGCGCAGGTTTTCGTGGCTGATCCGCTGCGAGCGGGTCAGCAGCGAGTAATTGAACTGCACCGGGTCCATATCCAGGTAGCGCTCGACCTCCTCGAACCACTCCAGCGAGTTGCGCGCCGCCGATTGCAGCCGCAGCACATCCAGCCGCCGTTCCTCTTGGTACCGCTCAAACGCGCGCTCCAGCGTCGGCTCGGTGCTGACCAGCTCTGCCAGCGCGATCGCACTGTCAAAGGCCAGCCGCGACCCCGACCCGATCGAGAAATGCGCAGTGGCAGAGGCATCGCCCAGCAGCACGACGTTCTCGTGATGCCACTTCTCGCACAGCACCCGCGGGAAATTGATCCACACCGCCGCCCCGCGCAGATGCGCCGCGTTCGACATCAGCGCGTGGCCATCCAGATGATCGGCAAAGATCTCTTCGCAGGTGCGGATGATCTCCTCCTTGCTCATGCCTTCAAAGCCCCAGGCCTCCCAGGTCTCGGCAGAGCATTCGACGATCACCGTCGCGGTGTCGGCATCAAACTGGTAGGCGTGAATCCACATCCAGCCGTGCTTGGTTTTCTCGAAGATGAAGGTGAAGGCATCGTCGAATTTCTGATGCGTCCCCAGCCAGATGAACTTGCAGGGGCGCACGTCGATTTCCGGTTTAAAATGCTCCGCGAACTCATTGCGGACATTGGAATTCAGCCCGTCGCAGCCCACTACCAGGTCATAGTCTTTCTGATACTCAGAGGCAGGCTTGGCAACGGTTTCAAACTGCAGGTCCACCCCCAGCTCCCGCGCCCGGTCCTGCAGCAACAGCAGCATCTGCTTGCGCCCGATCCCGGCGAACCCGTGCCCGCCCGACACCGTGCGGGTGCCATTGTGCACCACCGCGATGTCATCCCAATAGGCAAAGCACTCGCGGATCGCCTCCGCGCTCTTGGGATCGTTGGCGCTCAGGTTCTCCAGCGCGTCATCCGACAGCACCACACCCCAGCCAAAGGTGTCGTCAGGCTTGTTGCGCTCGACCACCGTGACCTCGGCCTCCGGCTGCCGCAGCTTCATCGAGATGGCAAAGTAAAGGCCGGCAGGCCCTCCTCCCAGACAGACGACTTTCATGATCATCCCTTCCCGCTCAGCGCACGTCTCTGGGGATCAGGATAAGCAGAGGCAGAAAAACTTCAAGCCTAAAGTTTTAAGCTTGAAGTATTTGGTCGCAGAAATCTCTCTGCGCCCCGTGAGGCGCAGGCCCTTTCACGCAATCCCCTTTGCGGGCCGGTGCGGGTCACAAACCCCGCAGGTACTCCATGACGGCCGGGCGCACAGCCTGGTCACCCCGGTGGCGGGCGTCGGAGATGATCTTGCGCAGCTCGCCCAGATCCACCCGCAGCAGCAGCGACTTGACCGGGCCGATAGAGGCCGGGCGCATCGACAGCGTGCGGATGCCCATCGCCGCCAGGCAGACGGCCTCGACCGGGCGGCCCGCATCCTCGCCGCAGAAGCTCAGGGGCGTGCCGGAGATCGCGCAGCGCTCCACGATCCGCTCGATGAAGCTCAGGAAGCTGACGTTCAGCGTATCATAACGCCGCCGCACCCGCTCATTCTCGCGGTCGGCCGCAAAGAAGAACTGCTTGAGGTCATTGCCGCCGATCGAGATGAAGGCCACCTCGTCAAAGAATTTCTGCGGCGCATAAGCCAGCGAGGGCGTCTCCAGCATCGCGCCGATTTTCAGGTCGGCCGGCAGCACATGGCCCAGGATGCGCTCGCGCTCTATGGTCTTCTCCACCTCTGCCCGCGCGGCGCGGTATTCCTCGAACTGGGCGACAAAGGGGAACATGATCGTCAGCGGCCGCCCCTCGGCAGAGCGCAGCAGCGCCTGCAGCTGCATCCGCATCACGCCCGGCTTGTCCAGCCCCACCCGGATCGCCCGCCAGCCCAGCGCCGGATTCGGCTCATCGGTGGGCTTCATGTAGGGCAGCACCTTGTCGGAGCCGATATCCAGCGTGCGGAACACCACCGGCTTGCCGTGGGCGGCATCCAGCACCCGCTTGTAAAGGGCCACCAGCTCCGACCGTTTCGGCATCTGGTTGCGGACCAAAAACTGCAGCTCTGTGCGGAACAGCCCCACTCCCTCGGCGCCGGAGCCGTCCAGCGACGGCAGATCCGCCATCAGGCCCGCATTCATCACCATGTTGATGCGCTGCCCGTCGGTGGTGACAGCGGGCTTGTCGCGGATCGAGGCATAGCGCTCCTGCGCCTTGGTGTGCATCGCGATCTTGTCGCGGAAGGCGCCGACAACGGTGTCGTCCGGGCGCAGGTGCACCACCCCCTGGTCACCATCCACCATGATGTGGTCGCCGTTCAGCGCCTCGGTGGTGACCCGTTTGGCATTGACCACCAGCGGGATCGCCAGCGCCCGCGCCACAATGGCGGCGTGAGAGCCGACAGAGCCCTCTTCCAGCACGATCCCGCGCAAGGAGCGGCCGTATTCCAGCAGGTCGCCGGGGCCGATGTTGCGGGCGATCAGGATCGGGTTTTCCGGCAGCTCCGCCCCGGTATCAGCCCCCTGCCCGGTCAGGATCCGCAGCAGCCGGTTCGACAGGTCGTCCAGATCGCTCAGCCGTTCGCGCAAATAGGCATCCTGCACCTGGCTCATGCGGGCACGGGCCTGGGACTGTTCCTTCTCCACCGCCGCCTCGGCGCTCAGGCCGCGGGCGATGTCCTCTTCCATCCGCCGCATCCAGCCCTTGGAGTTGGCAAACATCCGGTAGGCCTCAAGAACCTGCAATTGCTCCTTGTCGCCGTTGCGGGATACTTCCAGCATCTTGTCGACGCCGACCCGCAGCTCCTCCACCGCATCATTCAGCCGCTCCAGCTCGCGCTGGGGGTCATCGGCAATCGGATTGGTCACGATCACCCGCGGCTCATGCAGCCAGACATGGCCCTCCGCCGCGCCCTCCTGGGCCGAGGTGCCGTGAATCAGGACCGCCTGCTGGTGCAGGGGCGACAGCGCCGCGCCCTCGCCGACAAAGGCGCCCAGCTCGGTCATCTCAGCGATCACCATCGCCACCACTTCCAGCGCATAAACCGCGTCGGCGGAGAACTCGCGCGCATCCTTGGACTGCACCACCAGCACGCCCAGCATCTCACCCAGCCGCTGCACCGGCACCCCGAGGAAGGAGGAAAACCGCTCCTCCCCGGTTTCCGGCATGTAGCGGAAGCCCTTGGCGTGCGGCGCGTCCGGTGTGTTGATCACCTTGCCGAACTTGGCCACCCGGCCGACCAGGCCCTCGCCGATGCGCATCCGGGTCTGGTGCACCGATTCGGTGTTCAGGCCCTGCGTCGCGCACAGCTCCAGGGTCTCGTCATCGCGGAACAGATAGACCGAGCACACCTCGGTCCCCATGCTGTCGGCGATCAGATGGGTGATCTTGTCGAGCCGCGCCTGGCCGGCAACATCACCCGCCATCGCCTCGCGCAAGCGAACCAGAAGCTTCCTGCTTTCGGATTCCGTCGTATCGGCCATTCTCACCCTCTCCCGAGGTTTCTTCCCTCTGCACCGCCGCCCCGAATGATCCCTGGGAACGGACACCGCCCAGAGTAGTGCGCCAGTGCTCTCTCCTCCACCCACTTGTCCCACCCCGGCGGGAAAAGTCCAAGAGTTTTTGCGCTGTTGCCTGCATTCGCAGCGGCACGCCAAAAGGCTGGGCAGAATACCGCTTGCGGCGAGGCATACATGACAAGGGCGCCCGAACGGCGCCCTTGCGAATTACATAAAATTGTTTCGAAATCGGCGCTTAGCCGGCTTTTTCAAGCTCGAATGCATCATGCAGCGCCTGCACGGCCAGTTCCATGTACTTGCGGTCGATCAGCACCGAGATCTTGATTTCGGAGGTGGTGATCACCTTGATGTTGATGCCCTCATCAGACAGCACCTTGAACATCTTGGCCGCCACACCGGACTGCGAACGCATGCCGATGCCGACCACCGAGACCTTGGCCACGTCCTTGTCGGCCAGCAGCTCGGCATAGTTCAGCTCGCCCTTCTCCTTGATCGCCAGCAGCGCTTTTTCGGCGCGCGCCACCTGGTCGGTCGGGCAGGAGAAGGTCATGTCGGTGCGGCCGTCTTCGGAGACGTCCTGCACGATCATGTCGACGTTCACGCCCGCATCGCTGAGCGTGGTGAAGATCGTCGCCGCGATGCCGGGACGGTCGGCCACCGACTGCACGGTCAGCTTGGCCTCGTCGCGGGAGTAGGCAACGCCGTTTACAACATTGGATTCCATGATTTCCTCCTCGTCGCAGACCAGGGTTCCGGCCTCGTCGGACTGTTCCTCAAAGCTCGACAGAACGCGCAGCTTCACATTGTAGCGCATCGCCAGTTCAACCGAGCGGGTTTGCAGCACCTTGGCCCCCAGCGAGGCCAGCTCCAGCATTTCTTCAAACGCAATCTTTTCCAGCTTGCGCGCCTTGCCGCAGATCCGCGGGTCGGTGGTATAGACGCCGTCCACATCGGTGTAGATATCGCAGCGCTCCGCCTCAAACGCCGCGGCAAAGGCCACCGCGGTGGTGTCAGAGCCGCCGCGGCCCAGGGTGGTGATGCGGCCTTCCGGGCTGATGCCCTGGAAACCGGCGACAACCGCCACCTTCATGCCCTCGTCGAACTTGGCGCGGATGTTCTCCGGCGGGATCTCCTCGATCCGGGCCTGGCTGTGCGCCGAATTGGTCTTGAGCGGCACCTGCCAGCCCTGCCAGCTGCGCGCCGGGACATCCATCTCCTGCAGCGTCAGCGCCATCAGGCCCGCGGTCACGTTCTCGCCCGAGGATACGACGGCATCATATTCGCGCGCGTCATAAAGCGGCGAGGTCTCGTCGACCCAGCCCACCAGCTCGTTGGTCTTGCCGGACATGGCAGAGACGATGACGATCACGTCATAGCCCTTGGCCACCTCAACGCCGACGCGTTTCGCGGCGCGGCGGATGCGGTCCAGATTGGCGACAGAGGTGCCGCCGAATTTCATCACAAGTACGGGCATAAGGAACTTGTCTCCCTGCGCTTGCGGGTTTCGGTCCCGTGCCTCATATGCGAGCGGCCCCCCAAGGGCAAGAGCGCGCAGGCCCGGCGGGCAACGAAGCTGCGGTCCCGGCGGAATTTTCAGCGCGGCAAAGCGCCACAAGGCTCCGCCTGCGCAACTTCTGCCAACAGCAGGCCCGCCGCATCAGGCCCGGCAACAGGTCCGCCGCGTCAAGAGCGCCAGAACCGCACCGTCAGAATGGCGTAGACCGCCATCAGCTCCAGCCGCCCGATCAGCATCGCCGCGCTCAGGATCCACTTCGCCGGATCGTTGAGGGTCGAGAAATTGCCCGCAGGCCCGATGGTCGGCCCCAGGCCTGGGCCGATATTGGCCACCGCCGTGGCGGCCCCGGACACCGCGGTCACGAAATCCAGCCCGGTCAGCGCCAGCATCCAGGCGACAATGCCCAGCGTCACCACGAAGAACATGAAGAAGGAGATCACCGAGCTCAGCACATCGGCATCCACCGGGCGGCCCTCATAGCGCGTCAGGAACACGCCATGCGGCGAGCGGATGCGCTGGATCTGCACCTTGATCGAGGCAAACAGCAGCTGATAGCGGAAAATCTTCACCGAACAGGCAGTGGAGCCCGCGCAGCCGCCGATCAGCCCGGCAAAGAAGAAGATCATCACCAGGAAGCTGCCCCATTGCATGTAATCCGCGCTGGCATAGCCGGTGCCGGACATGATCGAGGTGATGTTGAACAGGGCCGAACGCAGCGCCTCTTCGCCGCCATGCGGGCGCGTGTAATAGAGAATCCCCGCCGCCAGCGCGACCAGCAGCCCCAGCGTCATCATGAAGCCGCGGATCTGGCTGTCCCGCAGCATGGGCGTGCCGTGGCCGTTGATCAGCTGCACGTAGCGGACGAACGGCAGCGCCGCCAGGATCATGAAGATGGACGCGGCGTACTCCACCGGCCCGGCAAAGGCGCCGAAGGAGGCATCGTAATTGGCAAATCCGCCGGTTGCGATGGTGGTCATCGAATGCACCAGCGCATCGAACGGTGCCATGCCCATCACCATGTAGACCAGCATGCAGGCGGCGGTCAGCGACACGTAGATCAAGGAGATCTGCTTGGCGATCGCCTGCGCCCGCGGCAGGATTTTCCCAAAGGTGTCAAAGCTTTCGGATTTGAAGATCTGCATCCCGCCGACCCGCAGCTCGGGCAGGAACACCATCGCCACCACAATGATGCCGATGCCGCCCAGCCACTGCAGGATGCCGCGCCACAGCAGCAGCCCGCGCGGCAGGCTGTCGAGCCCGGAAATCACGGTGGAGCCGGTGGTGGTCAGCCCCGACATCGCCTCGAAAAAGGCATCGACAAACCGCAGCTCGGTTGCCCCCAGCATCAGCGGCACCGCACCGAACAGCGGCAGCGCCAGCCAGACCGTCGTGGTCAGAAGGAAGGTCTGGCGGATGCTCAGCCCCTCCTTCACCCCATTGGCGCAGCTCAAGGACATCAACCCGCCCACCAGGATGGTGAAGATGGCGCTTTCCAGGAACACATGCCATTCGCCCCGGCCGTCATACAGATCGACCAGAAGCGGGAACACCATCATGGCTCCCAGAATGACGACCAGCAGGCCGATGACATACCCAACCGGGCGGAGATCCAACATGCGGCGCAGCGTTGGCCCCCCGCGCGGTGAGTGTCAAGTGCGCGGCGTTATTCGCCGCTGCCGCTGGTGCCTGCAGCGTTGCGCCGCGGCATCTGCGGCGGCGAGGACGGCTGCCGCGGGCGCTTGGACGATGCGGCCTGCGCCTCCTGCTCCCTGCGCGCGGCGGCGGCATCGGGGGCCGGGGCCTTGGCCGCGTCCTGCTTGGCCGCGGGCGCCGGTGCGGAGCCTCCGGACGCCTGCGCATAGGCGCTGCGGCGGGCGGAGGCACCGCTGAACTCTGCAGGCTTGGCCTCCGCCTTCTCCCCGGCTGTTGTTCCGTTCGGTGCTGCCGGCTTGGCAGCGGACGCAGGCTGAGCCGCTTTTGCGGGCTCCTTGGCGGCGGCCGGCTTCACGGTTTCCGGTTTGGCTGCCGCGGGCTTCGCGGCTTCCGCCTTGGCTGCCGCCGGCTTCGCGGCTTCCGGCTTGGCTGCCGCTGGCTTCACGGCTTCCGGCTTGGCTGCCGCCGGCTTCGCGGCTTCCGGCTTGGCGGCCGCTGGCTTCACGGCTTCCGGCTTGGCTGCCGCCGGCTTCACGGCTTCCGCCTTGGCTGCCGCCGGCTTCGCGGCTTCCGGCTTGGCGGCCGCCGGCTTCACGGCTTCCGCCTTGGCTGCCGCGGGCTTCGCAGCTTCCGCCTTTGCTGCCGCCGGCTTCACGGCTTCCGGCTTGGCTTTCACAGCCTCAGCAGCCGGCTGCGCCGGGCGTTTCTGCGCAGGCGCCTTGCGGGCCCCGGCCTTCCGGGCAGCGGTTTTGCGGCCAGCCGGTTTGCGGGCGGCGGGCTTGCGCGGCGCCAGGGTCTTGTTTGCGGCCTTGGCAGCGGCTGGCGCCTCTGCCGGGGTTTCGGCGGCGGTGTCCGCGTCCGGCGCCGCCTCCGGCGCGGCAGCGGCATCCCCCGCCACTGCCGGAACACCGGCCTGCCACAGGCGCCGCTGCGCTTCCATCATCGAATGCGCCAGCCGCATCTGCTCCAGCGGCGCCTGCATCGCAGCCTCTGCCGCCTGCCGCCACAGCTTCATCTGCAGCCCGGCCGCATAGCCCGCCCATTCATGCGTTCTGACCGTCAGGCCGGGAATCTTGTGAAAGCTCGTCATTTGTTACTCCTAAAGTCCTGCACTGCACTTGCCCCGGGACTGCGCTGCGGCATCCGGGCAAAGAAAAAAGGGAGCGGGCGCCGGGTGAGTCCCAGGCCTGATGCAGCGGAAAACGGGCCGTCAATTGCAGACACCTGCGCGCAAGCTCCCCTCGCCCCCGGCAGGACGGCCGGGGGGATTCGTTATGACGCTAGCATGACTTTCTGCGGAGCGGCGTAAAAAATGCGGCAATGCAGAAATTGCCGCGGGGCCGGGCTGTTGACCCGGCGGAAACCCGCCTGAAATTCAGGCAGGCCCGCGCCCCTTACCCCTGATGGATCAGGGTCGAAAACAGTTTCGGATCCAGGCTCATCGCCTTGAACAGCGGCCCCTGGGTCAGCACGCTGACCGCATCGTGGCTGTGCAGGCTTTCCTGGTGGCTGGCCACCACCCGGAAATCGCCGATCCTTGCATCGCCCTGCAGCGCCTCGCAGAACAGCCGCGCCGCATCCTCGACAAAGATCGGATTGGCAGCATTGAGCTCGGCAAAGGCCTGTTCGTCCTCGCGCTTGACCATCACCTGGGTCTCGGTCGGCACCGCCTTGCGGCACAGTTCGATCAGGTCCTCGAACCACAGGCACTCGCTGCCGGGCACCGACTGCACCGAAATCCGCGCCACCGAGCGCTGCGAATGCGGCGTCGCCAGCTGGCCGCGCGCCTGGCGGGCGTGCTCCGACAGCTCCAGCGAGCACGGGCAGGTCGAGGAATAGACATAGTCCAGGTGCATGATCTTCTCGCGCACCCCGTCATGGTCCACCAGCTCCAGCGCAAAGTCGTAATACTGGTAACCGCTGAGGCCGGAGCGCAGGCTTTCAACCCTTGCGGGGAAGGAGAACCGCATCTGGATGCGCGCATCCGGGCTGTCCAGATCGCTCAGGTAGTCATCCAGTGCGTTGGCCATCACTTCAAAGCTGAAGGTGCGCTCCGCGTGCTTGTAGAAGGTGCGCATGATCCGGGACATGTTGATGCCCTTCTTGCCCGCGTCCAGGGACACGGTGCCGGTGACGCTGGTTTCCAGCGTCAGGTCGCCGTCGTCGCGGGTGTGGAAGCGGATCGGCAGCCGGAAGTTGGAGATCCCCACATGCTGGATCTGCTCCTGCGCGCCGCGGATCAGGCTGGTCGGCCCGTTCTGCAGGTCAGGCAGGGTGGCACGGTAGGCCTCGTCCGACTTGAAATCCTCGGGATACTGCCGCGACAGCTCCGGATAGTTGCCAACCTCGCGGCCGGGCAGCAGCCGCGCCACCGCCGGGTCCAGTTCGGCAATCTCGGTCTCGGTCACGGTGCCGGCCCAGGCCCGCAGCACATCCAGCGCGGCGGCAGCTGCCTCGCGGTCCGGCGCCTCAGCAGCGTCGCGGTTGTGAATGTTCATCGGCGTTTCCCCCAGTGATACAGCCCATATAGGAGCCGGCAGGCCACCCTCATATACTGTTACGCGGCAATTTTCAAAACGGATCCGCCATTTGCGGCAGAACCGGCGCCTTAACGGACCCCAAGCACCTCTGCAAGCGTCCGCAGGCGCCGCGAGCGCGCCTTGTAGTGGGGGGTGACCAGCACATAGGGGCGCTGCATCTCCAGCGCCGGGCCGTCCAGCCGGTGCAGCCTGCCCGCCCGGATTTCGCCGCTCACCACCTGCTCCGGCAGTAGGGCGATGCCCAGCCCCGCCTGCACCAGCGACACCACCGAGGGCACCGACTGCCCGATGGCCGCCGCCGCCAGGCCGGGGCGCGCCATTCCATGCTGCGCAAAATACTGCCGCCAGCCTGGCACAGAGGCGATGGTCTCACCCCAGGCAACCTCCACAAGCGGCGCGATGCCCAGCTTCGCCTGCGGATCCGCGCCGACAGGCACCAGCCGGTCGCTGAACAGCTCCCGGGTGCGGTGCTCGGGATGCTCGCCGCCATAGGTTAGCCGCGCATCAATGCCCTCCGCCTCCAGGTCGATCCTGTCATCCTCGATCCTGAGCCGCACCGTCACATCCGGCCGCAGCGCCGCAAAACCCTTCAGCCGCTCCGGCAGCCACAGCTGCGCCAGCGCCGGCGTGGCAGAGATCACCAGCGGGCGCCGGGCGCCGCCTTCGGTCAGCGCCTCGGTGTAGCTGGCGATCTCCGCCAGCGATACCGCCGCCTTCTGGTAATAGTCCCGCCCGGCATCGGTCAGCCGCACCCGGTTGGCCCGGCGGGTGAACAGCTTCAGCCCCAGCCAGTCCTCCAGGTTTTTCACCTGCATCGACACCGCCGCGGAACTGACCCCCAGTTCCGCCCCGGCAGCCGAAAAGCTCCCGGTCCGGGCAGCGCATTCAAAGGCGCGCAGCGCATTGAGCGGCGGCAGTTTCATGCCCGCACAGTGCAAGTTTTTCTTATGCTCGCCAAGATATTTTATAGTGGTCAGATCCCCGCCCGGCGCGCAGGATTTCTGCAAAGAACCAAGGGAAAGACAAATGCGCGATATTCTCGATCTCGACCGTTACCCGCTCGACCGCCCCGGCACCCCGGAATGGCAGGCGCTGGTGGACCGCTGCCGCGCCGAACTAGCCGCCGACGGCATGTTCAGCCTGGAAGGTCTGATGAAGCCGGAGGTGGCCCAGGGCGCCGCCGATGCGCTGAAGGGCAAGTTCGAAGCCGAAAGTTTCCACCACAAGCGCGCCCACAACATCTACTTCAAGGACAGTGTCGAGGGGCTGGCGCCGGACCACCCGGCGCTGCAAAAGGTCGAGACCTCGAACTTCACCCTCTGCGCCGACCAGTTCCCGGATTCGCCTGTTCTGCGGCTCTATGACTGGCCGCCCTTCGCCGAGTTCCTCGCTGCCACCATGGACAAGCCCGCGCTCTACACAATGGACGACCCGCTGGCGCGGCTGAACATCATGTCCTACGGCGCCGAGCAGGCGCTGAACTGGCATTTCGACCGTTCTGAATTCACCACCACCATGCTGCTGCAGGCGCCCGAGGCAGGCGGCGAGTTCATCTACAGCCCCGAACTGCGCAGCGATGATGATCCGAATTACCAAGGTGTCGAGCGGCTGCTGCGGGGTGAAGACCCGAACATGCGCTCGATCACCCTGGCCCCCGGCACTCTCAATATCTTCCGCGGCAAGAATTCGCCGCACCGGGTCGGCACCGTCAAAGGGGACAAGACGCGGGTGATCGCCGTCTTCACCTTCTACGAACGCCCCGGAGTCCGCTTTACCGATGCGGAGAACATCGGCTTCTACGGCCGTGCCTCCTGACCCGGCATCTGTCCCAAAAAGAGAGGGGGCTGTCTGCCCCCTCTTGAGCCTGCGGCTCAATTCACCCCAGAGGATATTTTCAGCCAGATGAATAAAGGATCTTCCGGCTGAGGCGGCGTTACGCCTGCGAGGCTTCCAGAGCCGCCTTGAGGTCGGCGATCAGGTCGTCTGCATCCTCCAGCCCCACCGAGAAACGCACCAGGCCGGGGGTGATGCCCAGCTCCGCCTTCAGCTCATCGGTAAGGCGCTGGTGGGTAGTGGTCGCCGGGTGGGTGGCGATGGATTTCGCGTCGCCGAGGTTGTTGGAGATCACCGGGATGGTCATCGCGTTCAGGAACTTGAACGCGGCCGCCTTGCCGCCCTTCAGGTCCAGCGACAGCACGGTGCCGCCCTTGCCGCCCAGCTGGGTCTGCACCAGCGCGTTCTGCGCGTGGTCTTTCAGCCCCGGGTAAATGGTGCGCTCCAGCGCCGGATGGCCGTTCAGCGCTTCCGCGATTTTCAGCGCGGTCTCGGCCTGGGCATTCACACGCAGCGACAGGGTTTCCAGACCCTTCAGCATCACCCAGGCATTGAACGGGCTCAGCGAGCCGCCGGTGTGCTTCATGTAGGGTTCCAGCGTGCCGCGAATGTAGTCCTTGGTGCCCAGCACCACCCCGCCCAGCGCCCGGCCCTGGCCGTCGATATGCTTGGTGGCGGAATAGATCACCACATCGGCGCCCTGTTCGATCGCTTTGGAGAACACCGGGGTCGAGAACACGTTGTCCACCACCACCGTGGCGCCAACCGAATGGGCGATCCCGGCAACCGCGGCAATGTCGATCACCTCCAGCGTCGGGTTCGACATGCTCTCAAAGAACACCGCCCTGGTGTCCGGGCGCACGGCCGCCTTCCAGGCCTCCAGATCGGTGCCGTCGATGAACGTGACCTCAACCCCGAAGCGGCCCAGAACATCCGCCAGGATATAGTTGCAGGAGCCGAACAGCGCCTTGGCGGACACGATGTGGTCGCCGGCCTTCACCAGCGAGGTCAGCGCGCCGTTCACAGCCGCCATGCCGGAGGCGGTGGCAAAGGCATCCTCGGCCCCTTCCAGCGCCGCGATGCGCTTTTCGAACATGTCGACGGTCGGGTTGCCGTAGCGGGCATAGATGAACTCGTCCGGGCCGGTTTCGATAAACCGTGCCTCGGCCTGCTCGGCGCTGTCGTAGACGAACCCTTGCGTCAGGAAGATCGCCTCGCTCACCTCGTTGTACTGGCTGCGGCGGGTGCCGCCATGCACCAGCTTGGTGCGGCTGTTCCAGTTGTCGCTCATCTCTTCTGTCTCCTCGCGCCCATCGCGCACAAAAAACCCCCATTCGGCCAAGCGAAAGGGGGTCCTTCACGTCCTGACCTCTTTAGCGGGATTGTTTAACGTGGCCCGCAATCCGGTAACAAATCGCCACGATATGATGCAGGGGCTTTACGCATCTTGCGGGATTCGGTCAAGCGGCAGCATTTCCAGCGGTCACAGGGATGTGAGCGCCGCCGCCCCTTGCCCGCCCCCGCGCCCCGTGCTCCTGTGGCCGGGCACATTGACGGAGGCACGCGATGCAGGACCCCATCCGGCTGTTCTACTGGCCAACCCCCAACGGCTGGAAAATCTCCATCGCGCTGGAGGAGATGGGCCTGCCTTACGAGGTCACGCTGATCGACATCGGCAAAGGCGATCAGTTCGCGCCGGAGTTCCTGAAGATCTCCCCCAACAACCGGATGCCCGCGATCATCGACCCGGACGGCCCCGGCGGCGCGCCGGTCTCGCTGTTCGAAAGCGGCGCCATCCTGCAATACCTCGCCCGCAAGACCGGGCAGTTTTACGGCACGGACGAACGCGCCCGCCTGACTGTGGTTCAATGGCTGATGTGGCAGATGGGCGGTGTCGGTCCGATGGCGGGCCAGGCGCATCACTTCCTGAAATACGCCCCCGAGGATCTGCCCTATGCCAAGGACCGCTACCGCAGCGAGGTCGCCCGCCTCTACGGGGTGCTGGACCGGCAGCTGGCGGAGAATGAGTATGTGGCGGGAGCAGACTATACGATTGCCGACATGGCGGTCTGGCCCTGGGCCTCGCTCTGGGAGGGCCAGCAGCAGACACTCGAGGACAAGCCGCATCTTGCCCGCTGGCTGGAGCTGATGTGGTCCCGCCCCGGCGTGGTGGCAGGCCGGGCGCTGCATGCGGACCTGCGCGCCGACCGGTCCGACACCAAGGCGCAGCAAGTATTATTCGGCAAATAGTCACACAAAAACAAGGTTACGCCTGGCCGGTAGGCCGGGCTGCGCCTGCCAGCCCGTCAAACCGGAGGTTTGCCCTCCGCAAAACGGACAGGCGCATTCGCGCCCGCCCAGGCAGCCACAGCCCTAACTGCGAAATCTCTAATGTTACTGCTTGCCCCCTACTCCGCCGGGCCGGCCTCTTCCTCGTCGCCGTATTTCTGGAACAGCTGCCCCTGGAACATGAAGAAGGCAAACATCGCCACCGGCAGGCCGAAGGTCTTGAAATAGACCCAGGTCTCGGTGCTCTGGCTGCGCCAGATCAGCTCATTTGCCACCGCCAGGCCAAAGAAGAACGCGCACAGCCGCCGGGTCAGGATCATCCAGCCCTCCTGCTTCAGCGGCATCAGCTCCTCCATCACCACCTTCAGCCAGCTCTGGCCGCGCATGAGGCCGATGCCCAGCAACCCGCCGAACAGCAGATACAGCATCGTCGGCTTCATCTTGATGAAACGGTCGTCGTTGAACCACACCGACATGCCGCCGAACAGCACCACCAGGATGAGCGTGGCAAACTGCATCCGCGACAGATGGCCGGTCAGCTTCCACAACGCCAGTGTGGACGCCACCATCAGCGGGATGAACGCCGCGGTGATGACGATGAAGCCCTTGTATTCGCTGCCGCCGATCAGAAACACCTCATCCTTCAGCTTCAGATAGCCGATGAAGAACAGGACAATCGGGCCCAGTTCCAGCACCATCTTCAGGGTCGGGTTGATCTTCTTTGCGGCCATGGGGCCTCCTGTCAGTTCTGCACGCGGGCTTTAGCCGCCCATTTCCACTATCACGGCGCCCAAGGCGATCAAAGCCATCAGCGCAATCCGCCGCGGACCCACGGTTTCCTTCAGCACCAGCCAGCCGATGAGGGCGGCAAACACGGTGGAGGTCTCCCGCAGCACCGCCGCCTCCCCCACCTTGTCCAGCCGCGTCGCCAGCATGATGGCGCCAAAGGACGCAAAGGCGACCAGCCCGCCAAAGAAGCCCTTGACCATCAGCGGCCCCGGTTCGGGCGGCGCGGGCATTGTCCGCCAGCGGGCAAAGGCAATCACCGGAAACACCAGCCCGTCGATCATGAAAAACCAAGCGAGGAAGGTGAACGGATCCGCCGTCGCCCGGATGCCATAGGCGTCATATGTGGTGTAGGCCGCCACAAACAACCCGGTCACCACCGCCAGAAACAGCGCAATCCCAAGCGTGTCCCGGTTCACCGTCAGGTAACGGTAGTTGTACCCCGCCAGGCCGAAGATCCCCGCCAGCAGCACAGCCACCCCCAGCCACTGCACCGGGGTGAACACCTCGCCGAACAGAAAGAAAGAGCCGATCACCGTGAACAGCGGCCCGGTGCCGCGCACCACCGGGTAAACCACCGTGTAGCTGCCCTTGGTATAGGCCAGCGCCTGGAACAGCTTGTAGAAGACGTGGATCACCCAGGCGACGAAGAAGATCAGCCACATATGCGGCTCCGGCCAGGGCACCACGAACAGCGCAAACGGCGCCGCCATCACGCAGTAGGAAAAGTCGATCGCCCCGCGCGACAGCCAGGGATCATGCCGCCCCTTCTGCAGCGCACCGAACACCGCATGCAGAAAGGCCGCCCAGATGGCCAGAAACAGCGCTGCCTGATGACCGGCCTCGGTGCCTTCCAGGGAGATCAGCCAATCGCTCAAATCAAATGCCTTTGCGCGGGATGGGAGCGCCGGGGGCCGCCTGCCCCGCGGCCATTGGGCTTGAACCAATGGCACCTACAATGGCTGCCCCCCGGGGATATTTCTAGCCAGATGAAGGACGGATCAGGATTTCTCCAGACCGGTCAGGGCTGCCGCAAATTCTTCCGGGTCAAAGGGCGCCAGATCGTCAATCTGCTCGCCCACACCGATGGCGTGGATCGGCAGGCCGAACTTGTCCGCCAGCGCCACCAGCACACCGCCCTTGGCGGTGCCGTCGAGCTTGGTCATCACCAGCCCGGAAACATCCGCCAGCTGCTGGAAGGTGCCGACCTGGCTCAGCGCGTTCTGGCCGGTGGTGGCGTCCAGCACCAAGAGGGTATTGTGCGGCGCGGTCTCGTCCTTCTTGCGGATGACGCGGACGATCTTGGCCAGCTCCTCCATCAGGTCGGCGCGGTTCTGCAGCCGTCCCGCGGTGTCGATCATCAGAAGGTCAGCGCCCTCTTCCTGGGCCTTGGTCATGGCGTCAAACGCCAGCGAGGCCGGGTCGGAGCCCTCGGGCGCGGTCAGCACCGGCACCCCGGCCCGGTCGCCCCAGACCTGCAGCTGTTCGACGGCGGCGGCGCGGAAGGTGTCGCCCGCGGCAATCACCACCTTCTTGCCAGCGCCCTTGAACTGGCTGGCCAGCTTGCCGATGGTGGTGGTCTTGCCGGAGCCGTTCACGCCCACAACCAGCACCACCTGCGGGCGCTTTGCATAGATCGGCAAGGGCTTCGCCACCGGTTCCATGATGCGCGCGACTTCCTGCGCCAGCAGTTCCTTGATCTCGCGGCTGGAAACCTTCTTGCCCATCCGCCCCTCGGCCAGGTTGGCGGTCACCCGCAGCGCGGTGTCCACCCCCATGTCGGCGGCGATCAGCAGCTCTTCCAGCTGCTCCAGCATGTCGTCATCCAGCGCCCGGCGCGGCTCCGCTGCCGCGGTGCGGCCCATCAGGCGGCCCAGGAGGCCCGGCGATTTCTTCTCAGGCTCCGGTGCAGGCTGCGGTGCCGGTGCGGGCTTGGGTGCGGCCACCGGCTGCGGCGCCGGCGCGGGCTCCGGTTCGGGTGCAGGCTCCGGCTCGGCAACGGGTTCGGCCCGCGGAACCGGCGCCGGCGCAGGCTGCTCCGGCGTCACCGCCGGGGACGCAGCCAGTGCCTCGACATGGGCCTCTACCTGGGCCTCCACGGCCTCCGCCGCGTTGCTGTCCGCGCCTTCCTCGACAATCGCATCGAGCCCCTGCTCGAGCTTGGAGGAGGATTTGAACAGCCGCTCCTTGAGCTTTGAGAAAAACGCCATCTTGGTCTCCGCAAAAGGGTCTGCACCCCACCTAATGCGGATTGGGCCGGAGTGCAAAGCGCTAGGCGCCGCAGAAATCAGGAAAATGCCGCCAGAAACCCGGCTTGTGCCCCCCAATAGAGCGGCCAGACCGCATAAGGCGTGATCCGGCGCAGCGCGTGATCCTCCGGCAGCACAAAAGTTTCCGCCGCCAGCACCATGTCCGACAGCATGAAGGCGCAGGCTGCGGCAAAGACCCACGAGCCAAACGGCAGCGTCAGCGCCGCCGCCCCCATACCAAGAATGATCGGGATATAGGCCAGAACCGGCCCTTTCAGCACCCCGGCGCGCGGCGCCAGGATCTTCGCCATCCCCAGCCCCAACACCAGTAACAGCGCCGCAATGGCAACTCCCGGCATCTGCAGCAGCCGCGCCGGATCGCTGTCCCCGCGCGTCAGGAACAGCACCGCATAGGCCAGATGCCCGGCGGCAAAGGCGCCAACGCCTGCCATGAACGCCCTCTCGCCGTCGCGCGACAGGAACAGATCGCCCAGCGCGCACAGGCCCAGCGCCAGGGCCAGCAACCAGGGTGCGCCCAGCAGCAGCGCTGCCAGCGCCAGCAAGGCCACAGATGCCGTTTTCAGCACGCTGCGCAGCAGGCCCGGCGGCTGCGCAGCCATCAGCAGATAGATCAGCGCACAAGCCCCGGCCCCAGCCCAAAGCATCAGTTCCGCCGTCATCGCCTGCCTCCCCTGTTCTCTTCCCGCACTCTGTCCCCGCAGGCCGCGCGTGGTCAAAGGTGACCCAGCGGGAGCCTGGGCAGAAACACGCAACGCTTGGTCCCGGACCCGGTCCTGAGGCACAATGGCGCCATGCGCACATTGATGATTCTCCTGCTGGCAGCCCTGCCCGCCCCGCTGGCGGCAGGTGAGCCGCTGAGCGCTGGCGAGTTTGACCGCTACACCCAGGGCCGCACGCTGTTCTACGGCTTCGGCGGCGCCATGTACGGGGTCGAACGCTACCTGCCCAACCGCCGCGTGATCTGGTCCTTCCTCGATGGCAAATGCCAGGAAGGCAGCTGGTACGAGGAGGCAGGCCGGATCTGCTTCATCTACGATAACCGCGACGATCCGCAGTGCTGGACCTTTGAGCTGACACCGCGCGGGCTGACGGCGCGGTTTGAGGACGACCCGGCCTCGACGGAGCTCTACGAGGCCGAGGATATCGGCGAGGAAATGCTGTGCTACGGCCCCGAGGTCGGCGCCTGAGGCCGCAGCAGATGCCCCGCTAGAACAGCGAGCCCTGGCCGCCGCCCTCTGCGGGAGGTTTCGGCGCTTCCTTCTTCGGCGCCTGTGCCGCCCCGCCCTCCAGATCCAGCGTGCCATCTGCAAATTCGATCTGCAGGGCGTCTGCCTTGGCGGCGGCGGCCCTGGTGGTCAGGATCTCATCTCCAGACCGCACCACCGCATAGCCGCGCTCCAGGGTCGCCTTGTAGCTCAGGATCTCCAGCTGCCGCCCGGTGGCGGTCAGGGCCTGGCGCTGGCGGTCGATGCGCGCGGCCTGCGCCGCATCCAGCCGCTGCGCCAGCCGCCCCAGCGCATCCTTCTGCACCGCCATTTCCCGCTGGATCGGCCGCAGGCTGAGGCGCGAGGACAGGTTCTGCAGCCGGTTGCGCCGCCCCTCAACCAACTGGCGCAGGGTGGCCGGGCGCAAGGACGCCGCGGTCTCGCTCAGATGCACCCGCCGCCGCTGCACGCCGCTGATCAGCGCACCAGGCAGCCGGTCGGAAATCCGGTCCAGCCGCTGGCGCGGGGTTTCCAAGAGCGTATCGGGCTTGGGCAGCGCCCGGGCCAGATCGTTCAGCCGCTGGCGCCGCAATTGCACCGCCTGCCCGGCAGCACGGGTCAGCCGCGCGCCCTGGTTTTCACTCCACGCCATCAGTTCCAGCCGCACCGGCACCGCCAGCTCCGCCGCCGCGGTCGGGGTTGGCGCCCGGCGGTCGGAGACAAAGTCGATGAGCGTGGTATCCGTCTCATGGCCGACGGCAGAGATCAGCGGGATCTGCGAGGCGGCGGCGGCACGGGCCACGATCTCCTCGTTGAAGCCCCACAGATCCTCGATCGAGCCGCCGCCGCGGGCAACGATGATCAGATCGGGCCGCGGCAGCGCGCCGCCCGGCGTCAGGCGGTTGAAGCCTTCGATGGCGCGGGCCACCTCCGGCGCGCAGTTCTGCCCCTGCACCGCGACCGGCCAGACCAGCACCTTGCGCGGGAAGCGGTCGCGCAGCCGGTGCAGGATGTCCCGGATCACCGCACCGGAGGGCGAGGTCACCACCCCGATGATCTGCGGCAGATAGGGCAGCGCCTTCTTGCGCTCCGGCGCAAACAGGCCCTCCGCCTCCAGCTGCTTCTTGCGTTTCTCCAGCAGCGCCATCAGCGCGCCCTGGCCCGCAACCGCAACCTCATCCACGTTCATGTTGTACTTGGACTGGGCGCCAAAGGCGGTCAGGCGGCCGGTCACCACCACCTCCAGCCCTTCCTCCGGCACCACCGACAAGCCGCTGATCTGCCCCTTCCAGGTCGTGCAGGCCAGCACAGAGCGGTCATCCTTGATGTCGTAGTAGAGATGCCCGGAGCGCGCCTTGAACACCCGCCCCACCTCGCCCCTCACCCGGATCCTGCCGAATGTGCCCTCCAGCGTGCGTTTCACCTCGCCGGAAATCTCCGAAACGGTGAATTCGGGGGCGTTCTGCCCGGGCCGGTCAGCTGGGGCGGGGTCGTCAAACAGGTCGGACATCGGGGGCTGCTCTCCTGCGGCTTTAGGCCGGTCTTGTTTTGAAGTCGCGCGCAGCATAGAACGCGCCGCAAGCAAGGCAAGCCCCGGGAGGCCACCCGGGAAGCCACAGGGCTCAGGCAGATCGGAGAATGCGTCAATGAACATCCTTATCCTCGGCAGCGGCGGGCGTGAACATGCACTGGCCTGGGCAGTGATGCAGAACCCCAAATGCGACAAGCTGATCGTGGCGCCGGGCAATGCCGGCATCGCCCAGATCGCCGATTGCGCGTCGTTTGACATCGAGGACGGCGGCACAGTGGCCGCCTTTGCCGAGGAAAACGCCATCGACTTCGTGATCGTCGGCCCAGAGGCGCCGCTGGCCGCGGGCGTTGCCGACCGGCTGCGCGAGGCAGGATTGCTGGTGTTCGGCCCCTCCGAGGCAGCCGCCCGGCTGGAAGCCTCCAAAAGCTTCACCAAGGAAATCTGCGACGCAGCAAACGCCCCCACCGCAGGCTACGGCCATTTCACCGATGCCGAGGCCGCCAAGGCGCATGTGCGCGAGCACGGCACCCCGACCGTGGTCAAGGCCGACGGGCTGGCCGCAGGCAAGGGCGTGATCATCGCCATGACTGAAGACGAGGCGATGGCGGCCATCGACGATATGTTCGGCGGCGTTTTCGGCGGGGCCGGCGCCGAAGTGGTGATCGAGGAATTCATGGAAGGCGAAGAGGCCTCCCTGTTTGTGCTGGTCGACGGCGAGGACGTGCTGGCGATCGGCTCCGCTCAGGACCACAAGCGCGTCGGCGAAGGCGACACCGGCCTCAACACCGGCGGCATGGGCGCCTACTCCCCTGCGCCGGTCTTGTCGGCTGAGGTCGAGGCGAAAGCGATGGAAGAGATCGTGAAGCCCACCATGCGGGTGATGGCGGAACGCGGCATGCCGTATCAGGGCGTGCTCTATGCGGGCCTGATGATCAAGGACGGTTTGCCGCGGCTGGTGGAATACAACGTCCGTTTCGGCGACCCGGAATGCCAGGTGCTGATGATGCGCCTCGGCGCCCAGGCGCTGGACCTGATGCACGCCGCCGCCGAGGGCCGCCTTGCGGAGGCGCAGGTGAACTGGGCCGACGACCATGCGATCACCGTGGTGATGGCGGCAGAGGGTTATCCCGGGTCTTACGAGAAGTTCTCCGAGATCAAGGGGCTGGACGCGCTGCCCGAGGACAGCAGCAACATGGTGTTCCATGCGGGCACCCAGGAACAGGACGGCAAGGTGCTGGCCGTTGGCGGCCGGGTGCTGAACGTGACCGCCCGCGGCGAAACTCTGCAGGAGGCCCGCGACCGCGCCTATGCGATGGTGGATGGCGTCGACTGGCCGCAGGGCTTCTTCCGCCGCGACATCGGCTGGCGCGCGTTGAAGTAACCGCCCCCCCAGTCAGGCGGATGCTCCCGCCTGCGCCTGCCCATCCCCGGATGGGCCCCGCAGTTGGGCCGGGCGCCGCGCAATGCGCGGCGCGGGGCCGCAGCCTCACCGCAGCCTGAGGCTCAGCGGCAGGCCAGCGCCTCCGTCAGCCCGGTGCCGGGCTTGAAGGCGCCGATGTCCTTGGTGGCGATCTCTCCGTCCTGCAGCCGGGAGATGATGATCCGGTGCCAGTCGCCGCTGGCGGTCACCAGTTCCGGCCCCTCACCGCAGTCGCGGATGCCGGAGGTGATGAATTCCTCGCCGATGCGGTGATTGGTCAGCCCGGGCTTGCTGGCCACTTCGCGCAGCACCCCGTCCCGGAACCGCCAGATGCGCAGGGTCTTTGCCAGATGCGGCCGGTCGATATAGGCGATTTCCACGTGCCCGTCGCCATCCAGATCCGCGGCGCCGATGGGGGCAAGCCAGCGGTTCTTCCTTCCGATGTAGGGTGTTGTGGCAACAAGCTGGAGATCAGGAGCACCCCGGTCGGTATAGATCGCGAGCTGTGCGCCTTTCGCAGCATGGCTGCGGACAGTGATGATTTCAGCGCTTTGATCCCCGTCCAGATCCACGAGCCTGGGCGCGGTGTCCTCAAACACATGGCGGATGTCCAGCGATACCGATTTTGTGCCGCACGAATCTGCGCCCGCCGCGCTCGAGTAAACCGTCAGCCGGGTGTACTCGATGGCATCCCCAAGAACGCCATGCGCGTAGCGGCTGGTTTCGCCGCTGTACCACGCTGCAGAGACGTTCTGGCCCGGGCAGATCTCGAACTGGCTTCCCTTACAGCCGGATGCAACGGTGTATGAGCCATTGGATGCTCCGGAACCGCCGGGCGGCAAACGGCACGCCTCAGCCGCGCTCAGAACCCCCGCCCAAAGGCACACCGCCCACCAGGCGCGGCGGGCGGAACCGGGCCGGGCGCGCATCCGCAGACACCGCGCTGCCGACCCGTTGATCATCAGATCTGCTTTTCGGGCATATGCACCACCAGGCCGTCCAGATCGTCGGTCACCTTGATCTGGCAGGTCAGGCGCGAGCGGGCCGGATCGGGCTCATAAGCGAAATCCAGCATGTCCTCTTCCATGTCGTCCTTGGCGGGCAGCTTCTCGACCCAGTCCGGCGCGATGTAGACGTGGCAGGTGGAACAGGCGCAGGCACCGCCGCAATCGGCCTCGATGCCCGGAATGTTGTTGTCGCGCGCGCCTTCCATCACGGTCAGCCCGCTGGCCACATCCACAACATGTTCGGTGCCGTTGTGCTCGATGTAAGTGATCTTTGCCATTGTCAGCTCTCTTCCCTTTTCCGGTACTTGCGCGACTGTGTAGCCAAGCGCCTGCGCCGGTGCCAGCCCCAATTGCGACGCCGCCCTGCCGCTGCTGGACTTTCCCTGCAAATGTTCTATATTTGTTCGCACTCAAATATTCTCAACCACAGGGCCGTTTTCCTCATGCCAGCCGCCGCTCCGGCCTATACGCCCCCCCGCACAGCAGACCGGCACAAGCCGCAGCCCTGGCCGCACCCGCCCCACTGCCTGCCCGCCGCCCGGCTGCAGGAGCCGCCGGAAAACGCCCGCATCACCGTCGCCGGGCTGGTGATCCTGCGCCAGCGCCCCGGCACCGCCAAGGGGGTGATCTTCGTCACGCTCGAGGACGAGACCGGCATCGTCAACGTGATCGTCTGGCGCAAGATCTACGAGGCGTTCCGCCGCGCGGTGATCTCCGGGCGGATGCTGCGGGTCACCGGGCGGCTGCAGCGGGCGCATTCCGTCACCCATGTGATCGCCGAAGATGTGGAGGACATCTCGCCCATGCTCGACCTCTTGCTGGCAGATCAGGGGCGCCAGGACGATCCGGCCTTTGCGGACGGCCCCGAACTCGGCTAGGCTGCCGCCAAACAACGGCGTCCGGCCCCGGCAGGGGCATAGACAGCGGGCACCGGCAAGAGGCAACCGGGCATGACGCCACCCATTCTCCCGACCCGCCGGCGCCTTGCGCCGGCCCTGCTGCTGGCAGCCCTGGCGGCGCTGGCGGCCTGCGTCCAGCCGCAACCCGGCAGTGAAGTCACGCGCCAGGGCCGCTACGCCCCGCCCGGCGCAGCCCCCGATACCTGCTGGAGCAAGCACACCTCCCCCGCGGTGATCGAGACCGTCACCAGCCAGGTGCTGGCCGAACCGGCGCAGCTGGACGAGGGCGGCCAGGTGATCCGCCCCGCAACCTTCCGGACTGAGACCCGCCAGCAGATCGTGCAGCCGCGGCAGGAACAGTGGATCGAAATCCCCTGCCCCGCCCTGATGACCCCGGACTTCATCCGCACCGTGCAGCGGGCGCTGGCGGCGCGCGGGCTCTACCGCGGCCCGGTGAGCGGCCAGATGGACGCCGCCACCCGCGCCGCGGTGCGGCGCTACCAGGCGCCGCTGGGGCTGGACAGCGGCACCCTGACGTTGGCCTCCGCCCGCAGGCTGGGACTGATCGCGGTCGCCGGCTGAACCAGGTGGTTCAGCTGCCCGGTTCCCAGCCGCCAAACCCTCTGCTAAGGTCCGCGCACCGGGCCACAGACGCAAAAGAGACAAACACCATGCTGACCACCCGCCTGCCGGACACCGGCTTTCTCTCCGGTGCCTCCGGCCCGCTGCGCCGGATGCTGGAGAGCCAGGCCACCGAGGTGCGCCTGCGCCAGGGCGAGGTGCTGTTCGAGCAGGGCGATCCGGGCGACGCGCTCTATGCGATTGCCGAAGGCGCGCTGGAGTTTTCGGTGCTCTCCGCCTCCGGCCGCAAGCTGTCGCTCGACATGATGCGTCCCGGCGCGGTGTTCGGCGAGATCACCCTGTTCGATCCCGGCGAGCGCACCGCCACCGCCATCGCCGCCGAGCCCAGCCGGGTGCTTCGCCTGCGCAGCGGCGACGTGCTGGCGCAGATCCGCCAGCACCCCGACCTGGCTGCCGACCTGCTGCGGCTGGCGGGCCAGCGGATGCGCTGGATGAACACTCAGCTCAATGAGCAGGTGTTCCTGCCGATGCCGGTGCGGCTGGCGCGCAAGCTGCTGTATCTGGCGCCCGAGGGCAGCGACGGCCGCATTGCGCTGTCGCAGGCGGAGCTGGCGGAATTTGTCGGCGCCACCCGCGAGGCGGTGTCCAAGACCCTGGCCGCCTGGAAGCGCAGCGGGCTGGTCGGCATCAGCCGCGGCGGCGTGCAGATCCTCGACCGCGGCGAACTGGCCGTTCTGGCCGAACCGGATTCAATCTGACCCCGGCGGCGGAAAATTCCGCAACAAAATCCGCGCTCTGTAATCCCGGTCACAGAACCCGCTGCCGCCCTGCGCCATAAGTGCCCCATAGACGGCCATGAACGTTCCATCCCAATGGCTGCCTGTCCAACAAGAGCCATGTGCCCGCCAGCGCATGGCTCTTGCCCTTTTTCCGCCCATTGCCCGAAACCGCAGACGCAGCAGCCGCGCGCAAAAGTTTGCTGAAAAGTCTTGGGCCGCAGAACGCAAAAGGCCGGGCATTGCCCGGCCTTCCCCTTGATTTCAAGCAACTTCCGCCCCGGATCACTCCGACAGGTTCAGCGCCACAAAGCGCGGCTCGCCGCCGCGGCGCACCAAGAGCAGCAGCGACTTGCGCCCGGCATCCTTGGCCTCGCTGACGCGGGCCTCCAGATCGCTGATCGAAGCCACCTTCTGCTGGCCCGCCTCGGTGATCACGTCACCGGCGCGCAGGCCCTTCTCCCAGGCTTCCGAGGTCTCGTCGACGGACAGGATCGCCAGGCCGTCGGTGCCTTCCGCCACATTCAGCTCGGCGCGCAGCTGGTCGGTCAGCACGCCCACCGACAGGCCCAGAAGCTCTTTCTCGGTGCTGCCGGGAGCGTCGTCCGAACCGTCCTGCCGGGACGGCCCGCGCTCGGCATCCTCGCGGCGGCCCAGGGTGACCCGCAGGGTTTCGGTCTTGCCTTCACGGTAGACCACGACCCGCACGGTCTTGCCCACCTCGGCGTTGCCGACCTGGCGCACCAGGCCGCGGGTGTCCTTCACGTCGACCCCGTCAAAGCTGACGATCACGTCGCCCGCCAGCATGCCGGCCTCTTTGGCCGGGCCGTTCGGCACGTCGGTGACCAGCGCGCCGCGGGCCTTTTCCAGCCCCATCGCCTCGGCCAGGTCGGAATCCACGTCCTGGATCTTGACGCCCAGCCAGCCGCGGCGGGTCTCGCCGAATTCCTTCAGCTGCTCGACCACCTTGACCACCACGTTGGAGGCCATCGAAAAGCCGATGCCAATGGAGCCGCCGTTGGGCGACAGAATTGCGGTGTTCACGCCGACCACGTCGCCGTCCATGTTGAACAGCGGCCCGCCGGAGTTGCCCCGGTTGATCGCCGCATCGGTCTGGATATAGTCGTCATAAGAGCCCGAAAGCTCGCGGTTGCGCGCCGACACGATGCCCGCGGACAGCGAGAAGCCCTGCCCCAGCGGGTTGCCCATCGCCACCACCCAGTCGCCGACGCGGGCGGTGTCGCTATCGCCGAACTTGACGTATTTCAGCGCCGCCGGCGCCTCCACCTTCAACAGCGCGATATCGGTGTTGGGATCGGTGCCGATCACCTTGGCCGGCAGCAGTTCCTTGGGCTGGCCTTCGCCCGGGAAGAACTCGATCTCGATCTCGTCGGCGCCATCAATCACGTGGTTGTTGGTGACGATATAGCCGTCCTCGGAAATCACGAAGCCCGAGCCCAGCGCCGACGACCGGCGCGGACGGGTGCCATTGCCGTTGCGGTCCTGGAACTCGCGGAAGAAATCCTCGAACGGCGAGCCTTCCGGCACGATGCCCTGCGGGCCGGTGCGCCCCTCGACAACGGTGCTGGTGGTGATGTTGACGACCGCCGGGCTGACCCTGTCGGCCAGCGGCGCCAGGCTCTCGGGCCGCGCCATCGCGGTCACCGCCTGCATCAGCAGCACCGCCGTGGCCAGCACCGCAAGCCAGACCCAGCGCACCATCGCGCCGCTGCCGCCTGCCCGGCTGGAAATTGCAATTGCCTGTGGCTGCACGGATCTACTCCTTGTCATTTTCAATTCTTCTCCCCTGTCCATGCGGGCGCAAACGCCCCGGGTGCCGGACAGAGTCTTACGGACCCAATGTAGGAACTCTCCCCCGTCCCGCAACAAATGTTGCACGGAATAAAGCCGCTGTGATCCGGTTTTCGCCCCCGCTTTGCGGGCCTGCGCCCGGCTGGCGCCATCCTAGCAGGGAATGCGTGAAGTTTCGCTGAATTTCTGCGCCGGGCGCGAGCCTCAGAACCCGAGGCGGAATGCCAGCCAGACCAGAATGAGGCCCAGCGCCAGCGCCGCCAGCCCGGCATTGCGGCGCTGCTCCTCGCTCAGCACCCGCAGCATCTCCAGCAGGCGCTCCACAAGCGAAGGGGCCAGTGCGTACACCAGCCCCTCTGCAATCAATACCAGCCCGAGGGCCAACAGGACAAAGCCCATTACTGGCGCACCGACTGCCCGCCGGAGGACTTCAGGTAGTTGAAGAACTCGTTGTCCGGCGACAGCACCAGCGAGGAATTACCCGCCAAGAGCGAATTGGCATAGGCGTTCAGCGAGCGGTAGAACTCGAAGAACTCGGCGTCGCGGCCGTAGGCGGAGGCAAAGATCGCGTTGCGCTCGGCGTCCGCCTCACCGCGGATCACCTCGGCTTCGCGCTCGGCTTCCGACACCAGCTCGACCTCGGTCCGGTCGGCCTGGGCGCGGACGCGCTGCGCCGCCTCTTCACCGCGGGCGATCTCATCCGCCGCTTCCCGCTCGCGCTCGGCGCGCATCCGGGCAAAGGTGGCTTCCAGGTTGGCCTGCGGCAGGTCGGTGCGTTTCAGCCGCACGTCGATCACCTCAAGGCCCAGCTGGCGGGCCTGGGTGATGGCGCCGTTGCGGATCCGCAGCATCAGCGCAAAACGGTCCGAGGACAGGATGTCGTTGGAGCTCACGGAACCCAGCACCTCACGGGTCTGCGCCCGCATGATCTTGTCCAAACGCAGTTCCGCGGCACCAATGCCGCCGCCGCCGACGGCCTGACGGAAGGTATCCACATTGGCAATCCGGTAGCGCGCAAAGGCGTCCACGATCAGGCGGCGGTCATCCAGCGGGGTGACTTCCAGCGGGCCGACTTCCAGGCTCAGGATGCGGTCGTCATAGCGCACCACATTGTCGATAACCGGCAGCTTGAACGCCAGGCCCGGGGCTTCCTTGATGTCCACCACCCGGCCAAAGCGAAGAACCAGCGCCTTTTCACGCTCGTCCACGATGAAGATCGCCGACAGCACAGCAATCGCCGCGACCACCAGGACGGGCAGAAGAAGAGTAGATTTCCGCATCAGTTGCCCTCCTGCGATTTGCGCAGTTCATTGAGCGGCAGATAGGGCACGACGCCCTGGCCTTCGCCGCCTGCAGTGTCATCCAGGATGATCTTGTCGACCCGGCTCAGAACCTCTTCCATGGTTTCAAGGTACAGGCGCTTGCGGGTCACTTCCGGCGCTTTCTGGTATTCCGCCAGAACCGCGCTGAAGCGGCTCGCCTCACCCTGCGCCTCGTTCACAACCTGCGCACGGTAGGCCTCGGCCTCTTCCAGCGTCTGCGCCGCCTGGCCGCGGGCGCCCGCCAGCTTGCGGTTGGCATAGGCATCAGCCTGCTTCTCCAGCCGGTCGCGTTCCTGGCCTGCGGACTGCACTTCGCGGAAGGCGTCCTTCACCGGCTCCGGCGGGTCGGCGCCGTCAAAGTTCACCCGGACGATGTTCACGCCGCTGTCGTAGCTGTCCAGGGTGTCCTGGATCAGCTCTTCCAGACGGGCAGTGATGGCTCCGCGGTCGCGGTTCAGGATCGGCGCCAGCTCGGATTGGGCGATGATCTCGCGCATCGCCGATTCCGATACCGCGTTGATGGTCGAGCGCGGGTCGCGCAGGTTGAACAGGAACCGCGCCGGGTCGGAGATGTTCCACACCACTTGGAAATCCACGTCGATGATGTTCTCGTCGCCGGTCAGCATCAGCCCCGCGTCAGAGCCCCGGGCGCCGGAGCCGATGTTCTCGGTCTGCTCGACCCGGACCGGAATCACCTCATAGGTGACCAGCGGCCAAGGGGCAAAGTTCAGGCCCGGCAGGCCGGTGTCGGAATATTCGCCAAGGAACAGTTCCACCGACTGCTCTTCCGGCTTGACGGTATAAATGCTGGCAAAGCCCCACAGCACCACGCCGGCGATCGCCGCAAGCCCCAGGGTGCCCTTGGTGAACAGCGGCGCGCCGCCGCCCGGCCCGCCGCGCCCGCCGCGGCCGCCGCCGGAGCCGCCGCGCCCGCCCATCAGCACGCGCAGCTGCTCCTGGCCTTTTTTCACCAGCTCATCGATTTCGGGGATCTGGGGATCCTCGGGCTTGCGCCCGCCGCCGTTGTTGCCCCGGTTGCCGCCTCCGCCGCCGGAGGAGCCACCGCCCCCCCATGGGCCACCGCTATTGCCCGCCATTTGTCTCCTATCCGTTTGCTGCCGCCCTTCCCCTCTTCAGAAAGGGCAGCATGTGTGTTCTATTCTTGCCGGTTTGCCCGCTCAGGTCGAGCGCACCGGAGTTTTCAGTGTTACCAACTCTTCCGACATTGTCGGGTGCACCGCAACCGTGCGGTCGAAATCTTCTTTGGTTGCACCCATTTTTACGGCGATTCCGGCCAGCTGGATCATCTCGCCCGCACCGGGTGCGACGATATGGCAGCCCAGCACCTTGCGGGATGCCTTCGAAACGATCAGCTTCATCAGCACCCGCTGCGCCCGGCCCGCAAACGCCTGCTGCATCGGCTTGAAGGAGGTCGCATAGACCTCGATCGGCTCCCGCTCGCTTGCCTCTTCCTCGCTGAGACCGATGGTGCCCATCTCCGGCTGGGTGAAGATCGCGGTCGGGATCAGCTCATGGTCCGGGCTGGTCGGGTTGCCCTTGAACACGGTCTCGACAAAGGCCATCGCCTCGCGGATCGCCACCGGCGTCAGCGCCACCCGGTCGGTCACATCGCCGATCGCATAAACCGACGGCACCGAGGTCTGGCTGTATTCATCCACGATGATCTCGCCCTTGCGGCCGCGCTCCACCCCGATCTCCTCCAGCCCGAGGTTGTCGGCATTGGGGGTGCGGCCGGTGGCATACATCACCTTGTCGAACAGCCGCTCCTGGCCGTTGGTGGACTTCACCCAGATCTTATCGCCTTCCTTGCGCATCTCCAGCACGTTGGTGCCCAGATGCACGTCGATGCCCGCCTGGCACATTTCCTCGCTGATCAGCCCGCGCGCCTCGTCGTCGAATCCGCGCAGGATCTGCGCGCCGCGGTAGAACTGCGTGGTCTTGACGCCCAGCCCGTTCATGATGCCGGCAAATTCGCTGGCGATATAGCCGCCGCCGACGATCAGCAGCGTCTCCGGCAGCTTGTCCAGGTGGAACATCTCGTTCGAGGTGATCGCCAGCTCCGAGCCCGGGAACTCCGGCACCGCTGGCCAGCCGCCGGTGGCAATCAGGATATGCTTGGCGGTTTTGCGGGTGCCGTCGGCCAGCTCCACCGTATGGGCGTCAGCCAGCTTGGCGCGGCTGTCGAAGCTTTCGACCCCGTTGTTCTTCAGGATGTTGCGGTAGATGCCTTCCAGCCGGTCCAGCTCGCCGTGCAGCTTGCCCTTGAAGGCATCCCAGTCAAAGGCGCCGGGCTTGATGTCCCAGCCATAGGCGCGGGCGTCCTCGACCATGGCGGAATATTCGCTGGCGAACACCATCAGCTTTTTCGGCACGCAGCCGCGGATCACGCAGGTGCCGCCATAGCGGTCCTCTTCGGCCAGCGCCACCTTGGCGCCTTCCTGCGCCGCAACCCGCGCCGCCCGCACCCCGCCGGAGCCGCCGCCGATGACAAACAGATCGTAATCAAAGCTCATGAAGTTCCGCCCTTTGCATTTCTTGAGGTGGTGTATCCCATAACGGACCACCAAACGCCATATGCCCAAGTGGGCGTTCCCGCGCCGCATTCAACCTTTTGCATTGAATTTGCACAGGCTTGTGAGGCGAAAGGCCTCACCTGCAAGGCGCAGGGCAGCGCCCGGTCCTCAGCGCGGGTGCTGCAAGCGCCCGCCCCGCGGGGGTTGGCCGGGCGAAACTCAATCCATCAGATCGGTGAACAGATTGTCGTTCTCGACAAAATCCAGCTTGTCCTTCTCGACGGTGCCCTCGTTGATGTCGCGCACCTCGACCCGCCCGTCGCCGTATCCGATCACCACGGTGTCGCAGATGTCGATGAACAGCCCGTTCTCGATCACGCCCGGAATCTGGTTCAGCACCAGCGCCAGCTGGCGGGCATTGCCGATCCGCTTCAGATGCAGGTCGAGGATATAGTTCCCCTCGTCGCTCACAAACGGCACCTCGCCGTTCATCCGCAGGGTCGAGGTGCGGCCCATCACATCCATCGACACCAGCGTCTCCTCGATCAGCGCCTGGCTGCTCTGCCAGCCGAACGGCAGCACTTCCACCGGCAGCGGGAAGGCGCCCAGCGTCTCCACCATCTTGCTGGCGTCGGCAATCACCACCATCTGGTCCGAGGCCGTGGCGACGATCTTCTCCTGCAGATGCGCGCCGCCGCCGCCCTTGATCAGGTTCAGATCCGGGTCGAACTCGTCAGCGCCGTCGATGGTCATGTCCAGCCATTTGGCCTCATCCAGCGACACCACGTCGATGCCTACGTCCCGCGCCAGCGCCGCGGTGCGGCTGGAGGTCGGCACCGCGGTGATCCGCAGCCCTTCGCGGCTCACCATCTCGCCCAGGCAGCGCACCAGCCAGGCCGCGGTGGAGCCGGTGCCCAGGCCCACCCGCATCCCGTCCTCGACCATCTCCGCCGCCCGCTTGGCCGCGACGAACTTCGCCTTGTCGATGGGGGACAGCTCTCCGGTCATCACTGGTCTCCATGATTACGCTTCCTGCGCCGTTATAGGCGGTCAGCCGCCCCCGCGCGAGGGGGCATTTTCCGCACCCCGCCGCCGCCGGGCTGGAAACCGGGCCCATTTGCACTAGTCCTCATCCTCTTAGGAGGGACATGATGCTGCAATTCGACGAGGAAACCACCCGCGTGCTGGAGGATGCCTATCAGGGCGCCGACATCTCCCGCCGCCGGCGGGCCAATTTCGACGCCCTGCAGCCACAGCCGGGCGACCGCATTCTGGACCTTGGCTGCGGCAACGGTCTGCTGACACTGGAACTCGCCCGCACCGTCGGCCCCGCGGGCCATGTGACCGGGCTGGACGCCAGCCCCGACATGCTCGCCGCCGCCCGCCAGCGGCTGGAGGGGCGCGCAAACACCACCCTCACGGAAAGCGACGCCGCAAGCCTGCCGTTCGAGCCGGAAAGCTTTGACAAGGCGGTGTCGGTGCAAGTGTTCGAATACATCACCAGCCGCCGCCCGGTGCTGCGCGCCCTGCACCACGTGCTGCAGCCAAACGGCCGCCTGGTGATCGGCGACATCCACTGGGACACGCTGGCGTGGCACAGCGACAACGCCGCCCGGATGCAGCGATTCCTGGACATCTGGGACGCCCATATGGCTGAACGCGCCCTGCCCGCCCGGCTGCCGGAGGAGCTGCGCGGCTGCGGCTATGCGCCCGAAACCCTGCAACCGCTCACCATCTGCGACACCAGCCTGCGCCCAGACGGAATGGCGGCGATGATGATCCGCCTGATCCGCGCCTACGCGGTCGAGAGCGGCGCCACCGACGCAGACGACGCCGCCGCCTGGGCGCAAGAGCAGGGGGAACTGGCGCAGGAGGGACGGTTCTTCTTCTCCCTCACCCACTTCGTCTGCAGCGCCCGGCGGGTCTGAGCCGGTATCCGCCTTCTGAGCAACGGCCTGGAACGCGCCAAGCAAACCTGTCTCGAACCGGCCGCTCCCTGCGGCTCTTCCGAAAGCCTGCGGCGCGGATGTTGCCGACATTGGCGATTGCCTCTCTCGCAATCGCCCTACTCTGGAATGAATCCGGCCTTCCTCAGTCCAGAGAGAGTTTGTAGATCACACCATCCTTCATGATCAGGTCAAAGTTTTCGGCGGGATCACCAACCAGGTCGAGGTTTTCAAGCGGATTGCCATCGACCAAGATCAGATCGGCATAGGCACCAACCTCGACGACTCCGAGCGCCCCTTCCTGATACGGGTTGAGTTCACCGGACATCTTGAGCAATTCGGCATTGTCACAGGTCGCCATCTTCAGTGCTTCGAAAGGTGTGAACCATTTCTTCAGCTTGACAAGTTGCGCGCCCTGACGCGCGGCAAGGTTCTCATCAAACAATGCATCCGTGCCGAAGGCTATCTTCACTCCGAGCTCCTTTGCCGTTGGATACACGAAATCCGTGCCTTCGGTGACACGCGCATATTTTGCTCGGCTGTCGGCACTCGGCAGGGTCGGCGCATCCTCGTCGTCGAGGAAGGGTTGAATACTGAGCCAGACATCTTCGTCGGCCATCCGCTGGAGTGTCTCTCGCGTGACAAGGTGGCCGTGCTCGATGCTTTTTACACCAGCGTCCATCGCGTGATTGACCGACTCGTCCGAAATCGTGTGGGTCAAAACGTAGGTACCCCAACCCTCGGCGACAGTTACGGCGGCGCGGATTTCCTCGAGGGTGTACTGGACCGTGTGAATCGGATCGTAGGCCGAGGTGACCCCGCCACCGCCATGGACCTTCACTTGGGTTGCGCCCCCCATCAGGACTTCGCGCGCGCGCTTGAGTACTTCGGGAACCCCGTCGGCGACGTAGAACATTCCCGCACGTTCAAACGGGTGGAGGTGACCGTGTTCCGCGGGTACATCGTTTGTCGACCTGAAGTCGCCGTGCCCCGAGGTTTGCGTCAGTTGCGGTCCTGAAGGATAGACACGCGGTCCGACAATCAGGCCCTCGTCGGTCGCTCGAGCGATGTCAAACATCGGCCCGCCGGCATCGCGAATCGTGGTAAATCCACGATAGAGCACATCCCGCTGCGCCTTCGCGGCGATCAGGTTCCAATATCCTTCTCCGGAGCCCATGAGCCGCGCCACTGTTGCCGTCGCGATGACCCCATGCCAATGCGCATCGATCAGGCCGGGCATGAGCACTTGACCGTCAGCCTCGATAACCAGCGCATCCGCCGGCGCATCCAGATTGGGTTCGATTTGGGTAATGAGGTTCCCGGATATCAGTACATCCGCAGCCTCCAGTTCCGGCGTGCAGCCATCAAAAACCTTAGCACCACGGATCACGATGTTTTCGTGAACCTTTCCAAGAGCTTCACTCGGCCCATCATGTGAATGGACAGCGCCCGCCATTGCGAGGGCCACTGCCGTCGAGCAAATGAAAGTGCCAGATTTGCTAACCAAATTATTCATCGAAACCTTCCCAGTTGTTTTGAAAATGGCAAAAAATGACGCGGCTGAAATGCAAAAGGCTCCTTTACATCCCACTTTGAGTAGAACGGTTCCACCGCCACAACCGCGCGTCAAGCTCCATACGTCTTGAGTGACCTCTCACCAGCCTGCCGTTGCGCCGGATCTGAACGGCGTCTATCCGCCGCTTCGGGGCCGCTTGGCCAAACATATATCACAAAGGCGGGTTTCCTATTGGAAACGCCGGAAACGGACACATATTCCGCCGGTCCGAGTTATAATGTTGCGTCATGAAACCCGAATACCGCCTGCACTACGCCCCCGACAACGCCTCACTGGTCATCCGGCTGGTGCTGGAGGAGCTTGGCCAGCCCTATGAAACCCTGCTGGTCGACCGCCGCGCAGAGGCGCAGAACAGCCCCGAATACCGGGCGCTGAACCCGAACGGGCTGATCCCGGTGCTGGAAACCCCGGACGGGCCGGTTTTTGAAACCGCCGCCATCCTCTTGTGGCTGTCCGAACGCCACGGCGCGATGGCGCCGCAGCCCGGCAGCGCGGACCGCGCGGCGTTCCTGAAGTGGCTGTTCTTTGCCTCCAACACGCTGCACGCCGACCTGCGGATGCTGTTCTACCCGGACAAATACATCGGCGCGGCCAAGGCCGATCAGGTCCAGCTGCAAACCGTGCTGCGCCAGCGGCTGCACCGGCATCTGACCAACTTCGACCAGGCCGCCGCCGCCCGCCCCGGCTGGCTTGGCGCGCTGCAGCCGTCGGTGCTGGATTATTACCTCGCCTGCCAGATCCGCTGGATGGCGCTCTATCCCGCGCAGGCCGACAAGTCCTGGTTCACCCTGGCCCATTACCCCAGCCTGCAGCGGATCTGCGCCGGGCTGGAAGGCCGCCCCGCCGTTACTGTGGCGCGCGAGGCCGAGGGCCTCGGCGCCACCCCGTTCACATCCCCGGCCTACGCCAATCCCCCAGAAGGATCAGCCACCTAATGTTCCTCTCCGTTTTCGACATGTTCAAAGTGGGCATCGGCCCGTCGTCCTCCCACACCATGGGGCCGATGGTTGCTGCTGCGCGCTTCCTCGACATGATGCGCACCTCGCCGTTTGAATTCCACGGCCTGCGCGCCTCGCTGCACGGCTCTCTCGCCTTCACCGGCGTCGGCCACGCCACCGACCGCGCCACCATCCTCGGCCTCGGCGGCTTTGTCGCCCATGACTATGACGACGAGAAAGCCGAGGCCTTCCTGGCGGAGCTGGACAAGACCCACACCATGCACCCCGAGGGTCTGGGCGCGCTGCACTTCGATCCCAAGGCGGACATGATCTTTGACTACGATCACGCGCTGCCGGGCCACGCCAACGGCATGATCCTGATGGCCACCGACGCCCAGGGCGACGTGATCCTGAAACAGGTGTTCTACTCGATCGGCGGCGGCTTTGTCGTCACCGAGGAGGAACTCGCTGCAGGCAAGGCCACCGACGAAGGCGACCCGGTCCCCTTCCCGTTCAAGTCCGCGGCCGAAATGCTGGAGATGGCCAAGGCCAGCGGCAAGTCGATTGCCGAGATGAAGCGCGCCAACGAGATCTCCCGCGGCTGCTCCGAAAGCCTCGCCAAGGGCACCGCCCGCATCTGGCAGGTGATGAACGACTGCATCAACCGCGGGCTGGAGCGTGATGGCATCCTGCCCGGCGGATTGAAAGTGCGCCGCCGCGCCAAGGGCATCCATGATGCGCTGATGGCCGAGCGCGGCATGAACCTCACTGCGCCGCACACCATCAACGACTGGATGAGCGTCTACGCGATGGCGGTGAACGAGGAAAACGCGGCCGGCGGCCAGGTTGTGACCGCGCCGACCAACGGCGCCGCAGGCACCCTGCCGGCAGTGATCCGCTACTACCTCGACCATGTGCCGGGGGCGTCGGAAAGCCATGTCGAAGACTTCCTGCTGACCGCCGCCGCAATTGCCGGCCTGGTGAAATACAACGCCTCCATTTCCGGTGCTGAGGCCGGCTGCCAGGCCGAAGTCGGCTCCGCCTCTGCCATGTCCGCCGCAGGCCTCTGCGCCGTCATGGGCGGCACCCCCGAACAGGTGGAAAACGCCGCCGAAATCGCGCTGGAGCATCACCTCGGCATGACCTGCGATCCGGTCAAAGGGCTGGTGCAGGTGCCCTGCATCGAGCGCAACGGCCTCGCGGCGATCAAGGCGGTCTCCGCTGCGTCCCTCGCCCTGCGCGGCGACGGCCAGCACTTCGTGCCGCTGGACGCCTGCATCGAGACCATGCGCCAGACCGGCGCCGACATGCACGACAAATACAAGGAAACCTCGCTCGGCGGCCTCGCGGTGAACGTGCCGAACTGCTGAGCTTCAAGTCCAAAACTGCCCCCGCCGGGACAAACAAACAAAGGTTCGCGCCCGGCACCGAGGGTGGGCGTTTCGCGCCCGCCCTGGGGGGCGGGGACGGGCGCGAACCGGGCCGCAAGCGGCCCGGGATCTATTTTCGCAAACCGTCCCGCCTTCAACCGCACCTTGTAAGTTTCCTACACCCCGCCTAGCCTGCCGCCATGACACAGGACCGGCCCCTCCTCGGCATCGCCCTGATGCTGGGCTTCTGCATGGTGATCCCGCTGGGCGACGCCATTGCAAAACTGCTGACCAACCGGGTGCCGGTTGCCCAGATCGTTTTCATCCGCTTTGCCGCCCAGGCCGCGATCCTGCTGCCTCTGGCGCTGGCACTGCGGCTGCCGCTCAGCCTGTCGCGCCGGGTGGCGCCGCTGCTGTTCCTGCGCACGCTCTTGCAGATGGGCGGCATCGGCGCCATGTTCACCGCCTTCCGCTACCTGCCCTTGGCCGACGCGGTGGCAATTGCCTTCGTGATGCCCTTCCTGATGCTGCTGTTGGGCAAATACGTCCTGAAGGAACAGGTCGGCCTGCGCCGCCTCGGCGCCTGCATCGTCGGCTTCACCGGCACCCTGCTGGTCATCCAGCCCAGCTTTGCCGCTGTCGGCTGGAACGCGCTTTGGCCGCTGCTGGTGGCGGTGATCTTTGCCCTGTTCATGCTGATCACCCGCAAGATCGCCAAGGAAACCGACCCGGTCTCGGTTCAGGCCGTGGCGGGCGTCATGGGGACCGTGCTGCTGGCGCCGGTGTTCCTGATCGGCAATGCCGCCGGGATTACCGCCCTCTCCACTGCCCCGCCGCCGCAAGACACTTGGACCCTGCTGGCCGCGGCCGGCGCGCTTGGCACCCTGGCGCATCTGCTGATGACCTGGAGCCTGCGGTTCGCCCCCACCTCCACCCTGGCCTCGATGCAATACCTTGAAATCCCGGTGGCGGTGTTCTTCGGCTGGCTGATCTTCTCCGAACTGCCGAACACGCTGGCCGCTTTCGGCATACTGCTGACCATCAGCGCGGGCCTTTATGCGGTGATGCGCGAGCGCAGGGCCACGGAAACCGAAGAGCGCATCAACCCCGCCTGAAGCCCGGCCCGAAAACCAGCCTGCAGCTTAGCGGTCCAGCCGGACTGCCGCCAGCACAGCCGCCAGCAGCCGCCGCGGCACGATGGCCAGCAGCCCCGGCCCCTCCACCTCCAGCCGCACCGGACCCAGCGCCCGGTTCGAGGTGCCGATCCGCCCCATCGGCGACATCCGCAGGCCCTCGATGGGCCACTCCAGCCCTTGGGAGCGCCCCTGCACCTCCTGCATCGGAAACAGCGAAATCACTTCGCCTGCGCGGGCCGGCAGCCCCACCGCCCGGGTCAGGTGAAAGATCACCTCGGTTTCCCCCACCAGCACACACGGGGTTTCATGCCCCTGCACCAGCGTGGCAAAGGCCGCCAGCTGGTGATCCACCCGCGCGCCCAGGAACCCGACCGCCAGCACCGCCGGCGCCGCTATCCCGCGCAGCGCCTTGTCGAAATCGGTGCTGTCCTGCTCCGCCACCGGGTGCAGCGTCTCCGGCGAAAGCTGCGCCCGCACCGCATCGCTCAGCGAGTCGAAATCGCCGATCACCGCCCGCGGCACATGCCCCGCCGCCAGCGCCGCCGCGGCGCCGCCATCCGCCGCCACCAGCACCGGCGCCAGCGCCAGCGCCTCCGCCAGCGCGCCAGGGGCCAGCTCGCCGCCGCCCACCAGGGTGATTGGTTCCGAAGTGTCTACAATCTTAGTATTCATGCGGCGCATTCCTGCCTATTTTGGAAACAGGACACATTGTGAACACAAAATGATACGATCAATTGCACGGATTCGAGCAAAATTGGTCCTTCCAGCCTTTATGGTGAACGGCAGCAGATGTGACGAAGACGAGCGAGCTGATGGTACACAACAACAAAGTCTTGACCGTATCCTATGGAACCTTTTCCTGCACATTGGAAGGGTTCGAGGATTCCTTCGGCACGATGAAGGCCATCGCCGAGTATTTCCGCGACCTTGCCGCCGATGACCGCTATTTCGGCGCCGAGCCGCCGCAGCCGGACGCCGACATGCTGGCGCGCATCGCCCAGCGCGAGATTGCCCGCCAGGTCGAGGCCCGCACCAGCGAGGGCGGCATCCACCTGCGCGCTGCCACCCCGGCGCTTGGTGCCGCCGCTGCAGAAGCCCCCGCTCCGGCACCGGCAGCCCCGGCCCCGGCGCCTGCCGCGGAACCGGTTGCAGAGCAGCCCGCGCCCGCCCCGGCCCCGGTTGAGGAACCGGCCGCCGAAGCTGCCGTGAACGAAGCCGTCACTGAAGAAGCCGCTGCTGCTGACACCCTTGCCGCCGAAGTTTCCGAAGCCGCTGCTGAGGCCGTCGCAGAGGAAGCCAAGGCCGCTGCGGAAGAAATCGCGGAAGCGGAGGCAGAGGCCGCAGCGGAAGAAACCGCTGAAGCTGCAGCCGAAGCGGCAGAGGCTGCCGAAGCCGAAGCCGAAGCCGAAGCCGAAGCCGAAGCCGAAGCCGAAGCCGAAGAAGCCATCGCCGCCGTGCTGGGAACCGCAAGCGAAGAAGAGCCGGAACCCGCGGTTGAACTGATTGAGATCACCGAGGCAGAGGCGGAGGCACAGGCAGAAGACCTGCAAGCCGAAGCGCAACCGGACCAGCACGAGGCGGAAGAACTGCAGGACGAAGCGGAACAGGCCGAAGCCCCGGCCGCCGCGCCCGCCGATAGCATCGCCGCCAAGCTGCAGCGCATCCGCGCTGTGGTCGCGCAGACCCCCGCCGAGGACTTCAGCGAAGACGAGCACGCCGAAGACGTGCTGGAAGGCGCCGCCGAAGACATCGCCAGCGCGCTGCTGGAGGATGACGGCACCGGCGAGCCGGATTTCGACGACGAAGGCGACGACGCAATTGCCCAGGCGCTGGACCGTCTGGACCTGAGCGCCGAAGTCAGCGAGCCCGCCGCCGAAGCGCCCGCCGCGCAGGAGCCGTTCCCCGGCGACCCCGAGGAAGCCTTCGACGACAGCCTGTTCGAGAACCTGCGCAGCGCCACCGCTGAAGAGGCCGCCGGGGCAGAGGACGAGGACGCCGGCGCTGAAAACCTCCTGTCAGAGGACATTGCCGGGGCCGCAGCTGCAGAGCAAGACGCCGCCGAGGAAATCACCGCCGAGGAAGACGCCGCTGAGCAGGACACCGCGGCAGAGGACACCACAGAGGCCCCCGCCCCGGCACCGGCCCGCGTCCGCATCATCAAGGTCAAGCGCGCCCGCCTGGAAGAGGCGGTTGCAACTGGCGAGCTGCAGGAGGAGGGCGCCGGCGGCGACCGCCTGTCCGGCACCAGCCCCGAAGCGGCAGAGGACACCGCCGCTGCGCAGGACACCCTGTCCGACGAGGATGAAGCCGACCTGATGCGCGAACTGGCGATGGTCGAGGCAGAGTTCCTCGCCGCGTCGGAAGCGCCCGAAGAGCCCGCCGCCGATGCAGACCAAGCAACCGAGGACGCGGCCCAGCAGCAGCCCGCCGCGGCCGGCCTGGCAGACAGCGATGTCAGCCGCCTGATGGACGCAGCCGACGCCAAGCTCGAAGACCCGGAAACCGCCTCCTCCCGCGAGGCCTACAGCCAGCTGCGCGCCGCAGTTGCCGCCACCAAGGCCGACGGCCCGGCCGGCGCCGCAACGGGCGACGAGGCCCAGCCCTACCGCGAGGACCTGGCCAGCGTGGTGCGCCCGCGCCGGCCCGAGGCCCGCCAGGGCGCCGCCGAGCGCCCGGCCAGCCCCGCTGCGCGCCCGGCCCCGCTCAAGCTGGTGGCCGAACAGCGCATCGACGAGGGCGCCCCCGCCGCCGCTGCCCAGCCGGTGCGCCCGCGCCGGGTGTCGACTGCGCTTCTGGATGATGACACCGATGCCGGCGGCAGCGGCTTTGCCGCCTACGCCGAAGAGCGCGGCGCCGCCGAACTGCATGAGCTTCTGGAGGCCGCCGCGGCCTATATGAGCTTTGTCGAAGGCCGCGACCATTTCTCGCGCCCGCAGCTGATGAGCAAGGTGCGCAGCGCCGGCAGCAGCGAGTTCAACCGCGAGGACGGGCTGCGCTCCTTCGGCCAGCTGCTGCGCGACGGCAAGATCGAACGCTCCGGCAACGGCCAGTTCACCGCCTCCGGCGACATCGGCTTCAAGCCCGGCAAACGCGCCGCGGGCTGAGCAGCCTGAAAGAACAGCCGAAAAAGGCGGCCCTGCGAGGCCGCCTTTCTTGTTTTCAAACCGGATCCAGGTTCATCTGGCCGGAAATATCCCGGGGGGAATGGGCCGTCCGGCCAAGAGGGGCAGCGCCCCTCTTCAAGTCAAGCCCGCGGGGCAGCGCCCCCTCCCCTTATTCTTTCCCGGCGTCCGGGTCTTCCTTGCCGACGCCGCGGAACACGAACTTGAACGGCAGCACCCAGGCAATGCCCAAGGCCACATAGACCAGCAGCTCCAGCCACAGCGGCGGCCGGTCGAGCCAGTTCATCACCGTGACCGCAGCCACGATATAAACCGGCATCCCGACCAGCAGGATGATCAGGGCCCAGCGCCGCCGGGCCTTGTAGCTCAGGCCTTTCTTCTCCGCCATCAGTCGGCGAACGGGTCGGTCACCAGGATGGTGTCGTCCCGCTCCGGGCTGGTGGACAGCAGCGCGACGGGGCAGTCGATCAGCTCTTCCACCCGTTTCACGTATTTGATCGCGTTGGCGGGCAGATCGTTCCAGCTGCGCGCGCCCTCGGTCGACTCGCTCCAGCCCGGCATTTCCTCATAGACCGGCACGCAGCGGGCCTGCTGATCGGCAGCGGTCGGCAGGTAGTCCAGGCGCTCGCCGTCCAGCTCGTAGCCGATGCAGATCTTCAGGGTCTCGAACCCGTCCAGCACGTCGAGCTTTGTCAGCGAGATGCCGTTGATGCCGGAGGTGGCGCAGGTCTGGCGCACCAGGCAGGCGTCGAACCAGCCGCAGCGGCGCTGGCGGCCGGTGGTGGTGCCGAACTCATGGCCGCGGGTGCCCAGGCGCTCGCCGTCCGCATCCGGGGTGCCGTCTTCCTTCAGCAGCTCGGTCGGGAACGGACCTTCGCCGACGCGGGTGGTGTAGGCCTTGACGATGCCCAGCACGTAATCGATCGAGCCCGGGCCGATGCCGACGCCGGTGGCCGCCTGGCCCGCAATCACGTTGGAGGAGGTCACAAAAGGATAGGTGCCGAAATCGATGTCCAGCAGCGCGCCCTGGGCGCCTTCGAACAGGATCCGCTTTCCGGATTTGCGCTTCTCGTTCAGCACCTTCCAGACCGGCGCGGCAAACGGCAGGATCTGCGGCGCGATTTCCTTCAGCTGGGCGATCAGCGCGTCGCGGTCGACCGGGTCGACGCCCAGGCCCTTGCGCAGCGGGTCATGATGCTGCAGCGCACGGTCGACGCGGGCCACCAGGGTGGCTTCGTCGGCCAGGTCGGCAACGCGGATGGCGCGGCGGCCCACCTTGTCCTCATAGGCCGGGCCGATGCCGCGGCCGGTGGTGCCGATCTTGGTGCCCTTGGAGGCCGCTTCCTCGCGCGCCCGGTCCAGTTCGCCGTGCAGCGGCAGGATCAGCGGCGTGTTCTCAGCGATCATCAGGGTTTCCGGGGTGATCTCCACGCCCTGTTCCTGAACCGTCGCGATTTCCTTCATCAGATGCCAGGGGTCCAGCACCACGCCATTGCCGATGACGCTCAGCTTGCCGCCGCGCACCACGCCCGAGGGCAGCGCGTGCAGCTTGTAGACCTTGCCGTCAATGACCAGCGTGTGGCCGGCGTTGTGGCCGCCCTGGAAGCGGGCGATCACGTCTGCACGCTCGCTCAGCCAGTCCACGATCTTGCCTTTCCCTTCGTCGCCCCACTGGGCGCCGACTACGACGACATTGGCCATATCCGGTCCTTTACAGTCTGGTTCAAACCCACGCTCATATAGCGATGCTGCGCAGGCAGTGGAACCGCAAATTCGCCGCAGTCGGCGCTAATTCCTGAAGCGCTGCATCTTCCCGCCCGGAACAAGGCGCGCAGCGCCGCCGGGCGAGCGCCTGCCCGCCCTTAGCATCAGGCCATAGACGCGGCACGCAGCGGGGGTGTTGCGCACCCGGCGTACGCCCCCTTCACGCAATCCTCACTCCGCAATGCCATGCTCCCAAGTGATCGCGATCCCCTGCCATGGTTCCCGCGCGCGGGGCCATGATACGAGGCGCAGGCATCTGTGCGGCTGGCTGCGCAACACCCGGAGACCGGCCCTGATAAAAAGGGGGGCGTCCAGGATATCCTGTCCGAGCAGGCCCCCGGCGGGGTCTGTCCACCTCCACCCGGCGGCGCCGCCCCCTGAAACGGGACACAGCGCAACACGGAATTATCCAGATAGGAACAGCTTAACCGCCCGAGCCCCCTTGGCCCCGGCGGCCAAATGGGCGCGCGTTAGCCCTGCAGCCGCACAGGTTCCCCGTGCGGTGTGCTCAGATACGCCTCCTCCCAGCGGCTGCGCATCACCTCGGCCTCCGCGGGCGAGGCCGCCCCCTGCTCCGCCAGGAACATCTCCAGCGTTTCCAGCCAGGCGCGGAAGTAGTCCTCGCCGCCGTCCAGCTCGCGGCCCAATCCGTGGCGTTTCAACGTGGCCGAAAACCGCTCCACCCACTCGCCCCAGCTGAACCGCCCGGCCTCGTTCAGATGCACGGTCAGGGCAAAGACCTGTGCGTGCCAGGGTTCGGCAAAGACAGGCTCCGGCGCGGATATTTCGGCACACTCACTCATAACGGCTCCAGATAGCTCTGCCACAGGTCCAGCACCACCTCGTCGTCGGGATGCTCCGGATGCGCCCACAACTCGCGGGCAAAGAAACGCACCGCATACAGCGGCTCCGGCGCCTCGCCCAGACCATGGGCGCTGCTGTCGGGGAAGACATGGGTGCCATGCAGCCGCAGGATATAGCCATGCGCCCCGGCGGCATAAGCAGGCAACCGCGTGTGGCCGCCGTCTGCCAAAGCGTTGTCGGCAGGGATTCGCGTCCGCACCGCCTGACCGGGGGAAAACCGCGGCGCCGGCCCGCCTTCGCGATCCGCCGGGCCGCCCTTGGCCAGCGCGGCCGCCACATTCTCCGCCTTCAAGGCCCGCTCCGCCAGCGCATGCAGCCCGGCGGCGCCCTTGCCCGCCAGGTCCTCGCGGGTCAGCACGCCCTTTTCAACCAGCAGGTCCGCCAGCGCCGCGATCCACTTCTCGTAATAGGAAAAGCGCGTGTAGTCCTTGGGCGAAAGCTTCTCGCGGGCATGGCGGGAGGTGTCGATGTTCCACTGCCCCAGCGCGCCGCAGGCCAGCGTCACCGCCAGCGCCCTTGCGTGCCAGTCCTCGGCAAAGACCGGCGCGTCTTCCGCCTCAGGCTGCACCGGCCCGTCGCCGAATCGCCCGCCCATGTCATGCACCCGGGTCATGACGGCGCCTCCCCCGGCGCCTTCGCCAATCCAGTGCCGATCATGCTGTCGCGGGTGACCAGCGCCGCCAGGTCTTCCTCGCTCAGCCCCTCAGCACCTTCAGGCCGCATTGGCAGCACCAGATAGCGGACCTCGGCGGTCGAATCCCAGACCCGCACCGCGGTCTCCTCGGGCAGTGTCACCCCGAACTCCGCCAAGACCTTGCGCGGCTCGCGCACCGCGCGGGCGCGGTAGGCATCAGACTTGTACCAGCCCGGCGGAATACCCAAGAGAGGCCACGGGTAGCAGCTGCATAAGGTGCAGACGACCATGTTGTGCTGCAGGCCGGTGTTCTCCACCACCACCATATGCTCGCCCTGGCGCCCGTAGTATCCCAGCTCCGCCAGCACCGGATCGGCATCCGCCAGCAAGGCCGCCTTGAAATCCGGATCGCTCCAGGCGCGGGCCACCACCCTGGCGCCGTTCTGCGGGCCGATCCTGTTTTGATAGGTGTCGATGATCTCATCCAGCGCGGCCGGGTCGATCAGGCCCTTTTCGGTGAGAATCGTCTCCAGCGCCTTCACCCGCAGGGCAGGATCAGGCGGCAGGAGGGCGTGCGGGTGGTCGTGATGGTCATGGGGCATGATCCCATGCTGCGCCGCTGCAGGCGGCCCTGTCCAGTCATGTTTGATGATGCAAACAATCACGTTGCGTGACGTCCGGTTCAATCCGCACAAACAGGTTCGCGCCCGGCCCCGGGGGCGGGCGCAGTGATGCCTGGGCGGCCGTTCGCTTTTCACTCAGGCCTTACAATATGTTGCAACCTCACAATAATTCGCGCCCGCCCTGGGGGGCGGGGCCGGGCGCGAACCGGATCGCAGGGCGATCCGGTACTGCGGAGCACGGCGCGGGCGATTGCAATGGCAGGAAACTCACCCGAACCGGCAAACTCCGCCCTTGCCCCCCCGGGCAATCTTGCCTATTTACCGCCCGGTACTTAGCCAACCGCCGCAGGGACCCATGGAAAACGTTGTTCTGATCATCCATCTTCTTCTGGCTCTCGGCCTGATTGCCGTGGTTCTGCTGCAGCGCTCCGAAGGCGGCGGCCTGGGCATGGGCGGCGGCGGCGGCGGCGCGATCTCCGGCCGGGCGGCGGCAACCGCACTCAGCAAGCTGACCTGGCTGCTGGCCATCGCCTTCATCTGCACCTCGATCACCCTGACCATCCTGGCCGCGCAGAAATCCGCGGGCTCCTCTGTTGCCGACCGCATCGGCGTGCCGCAGAGCGATGCAGGCGAGGCACCCGAAGCCCCGGCGGCACCGCTGGGCAGCGACCTTCTGCCGCCCAGCGAGGGCGACAACGCTCCGCTGGTTCCCAGCGCAGACTGATCCACTACACCTTGAGAGGGTTTTAGGAACCGCAACAGCATCTTGCGGTTCCCTTGCGCATTTCGTGCGAATCCTTTATATATGAAGTCCCGTGATGCTGCGGTTTTTGGAATGATTCCGATCACCGCCGGGCAGCTGAAATCTGACTTCTCACGGGGGCAGCCGAACACATATGGCGCGTTTTATCTTCATCACTGGCGGTGTTGTTTCATCCCTGGGCAAAGGCCTGGCTTCGGCGGCGCTCGGCGCCCTCCTGCAGGCGCGGGGCTACTCGGTCCGGCTGCGCAAGCTGGACCCCTACCTGAACGTCGATCCGGGCACCATGAGCCCGTTTGAGCACGGCGAGGTCTTCGTCACCGACGACGGTGCCGAGACCGACCTCGACCTCGGCCACTACGAGCGCTTCACCGGCGTGCCTGCCCGCAAGACCGACTCGATCTCCTCGGGCCGCATCTACACCAACGTGCTGGAGAAGGAGCGCCGCGGCGACTACCTCGGCAAGACCATCCAGGTGATCCCGCACGTCACCAACGAAATCAAGGACTTCATCTCCATCGGCGAGGATGAGGTCGACTTCATGCTCTGCGAGATCGGCGGCACCGTCGGCGATATCGAGGGCCTGCCGTTCTTCGAGGCGATCCGCCAGTTCGCCCAGGACAAGCCGCGCGGTGAATGCATCTTCATGCACCTGACCCTGCTGCCCTATATCAAGGCCTCCGGCGAGCTGAAGACCAAACCGACCCAGCACTCGGTGAAGGAGCTGCGCTCCATCGGCCTCGCGCCCGACATCCTGGTCTGCCGCTCCGAAGGCCCGATCCCGGTGAAGGAACGCGAGAAGCTGGCGCTGTTCTGCAACGTGCGCGCCGACTCTGTGATTGCCGCGCAGGACCTGAAATCCATCTACGAGGCGCCGCTGGCCTATCACCGCGAGGGCCTCGACCAGGCGGTGCTGGATGCCTTCGGCATCGCCCCTGCCCCGAAACCCAACCTGGAGCGCTGGGAAGATGTGGCGGACCGCATCTACAACCCTGAGGGCGAAGTGCGGGTGGCCATCGTCGGCAAGTACACCCAGCTGGAAGACGCCTATAAATCCATCGCCGAGGCGCTGACCCACGGCGGCATGTCGAACCGGGTGAAGGTCAAGATCGAATGGGTCGACGCCGAGCTCTTCGACAAGGAAGACGCCGCCCCCTACCTGCAGGGCTACCACGCGATCCTGGTGCCCGGCGGCTTTGGCGAGCGCGGCACCGAGGGCAAGATCAAGGCAGCCCAGTACGCGCGCGAGAACAAGGTGCCCTACCTCGGCATCTGCCTCGGCATGCAGATGGCGGTCATCGAAGCGGCGCGCAACGTGGCGGGCATCTCCGAGGCGGGCTCCGAGGAGTTCGACCACGAAGCCGGCAAGAAACGCTTTGAGCCGGTGGTCTACCACCTGAAAGAGTGGGTGCAGGGCAACACGATGGTCGAGCGCAAGGTCGGCGACGACAAGGGCGGCACCATGCGCCTTGGCGCCTATGACGCGACCCTGGCTGAGGGCTCCAAGGTCGCCGAAGTCTATGGCAGCACCCATATCGAGGAGCGCCACCGCCACCGTTACGAGGTCGACACCAAGTATCAGGAGCAGCTGGAAAAATGCGGCCTCAGCTTCTCTGGCATGTCGCCGGACGGCCGCCTGCCGGAAATCGTGGAATGGAAAGACCACCCGTGGTTCATCGGCGTGCAGTTCCACCCGGAGCTGAAATCCAAACCCTTCGCGCCGCATCCGCTGTTCGACGATTTCGTCCGCGCAGCCAAGGACGCCTCGCGGCTGGTGTAAGAACCTGGCTTTGACAGCCGGGTTGAAATTGGAAAGGCGGGCCAATGGCCCGCCTTTTTCAATTTGCAGTTGCGGCTTCCAGACCGCGTCTCTAATACCTGAAATCCGCAATCCGGATTTTTTCTCCAGCTTTAAGGAATTTACATTGAAAAAGGCAGCACTTGGCTTGAGCGCCGTTCTTCTCACCGCGGCTTGTATGGACGTTGACCCGAAGTACTCGGATCTGAATGAAAGCGCCGCAAATGGCTTTCCCGAACTTGCACTGCAACTGGGGCGGGTGAACCCGCCGAAATGCGTGCTGCAGGCCAGCGAGTGGGAACCCGTGTTCATCAAGAACAACATTACAACCGGCCACCGCGTAACCAACGCGCTGAATGGCATGGTCCAGAACGGTCAGATCCTCTATTTCCAGGACAAACGGGTCATCGCAGTCACCGCTGCCTATTGCGGGAAGTAGGTCAATTGCCCGGAAACGGGGGTGGTACAGGCGGGTCCTCCCGCCCGTCGCCTGCTCACATCGCGTGAGCGGCTCCCGGTTGGGCCCGGCGCCGCCAAGGCGGCGCAGGGACAGAACGGAAAAAGGCGGGCCGCTGGCCCGCCTTTTGCATTTTGATTGACTGGTTTTTGCCCGGCTCAGAAGCCGTGCATCCGCTTGGCCCATTGATAGGCCACCACCAGCCCCTTCATCCGCGGCAGCATCACCAGCGAGGCCCCGACGGTGATCACCGACATGATGATCGCCAATGTCCAGGGGTCCGGGCGCAGCTGGGTGTAGACGATGTGCAGCGCAAAGCCGAGGATATGGCCGACCACCAGGATGGTCAGATAGGCCGGGCCGTCATCGGCGCGCTGGTGGTGCAGCTCCTGGCCGCATTCGGTGCAGCTGTCGTTCACCTTCAGGTAGCTGTGCAGCAGCTTGCCGCCGCCGCAGTTCGGGCAGCGCAGCCGCAGCCCCTTCAGCAAGGCGGGCTTCAGCTCCCGCTGTTCTGTCTGCAACACGTCCGCCTGGGTCATCGCGCGTCTCCTCCGGTTCCGCTGCCTGATAGCGTGATTCCCCGATTGAATGCAATCAATATGCAAACATTGATATTGCATTTATTGCCGCAGTCCGGCATTGAACCAATCATTCAGGAAACAAAGCGTCAAGCGGAGACCCGGCGATGACACAATGGACCCCTGCCCCTCTGGACGGCGCCCGGCCGCGCTACATCGAGCTGGCCGAGGCGATCGGCGCCGACATCGACGCAGGCGTGCTGGCGCCCGGCGACCGGCTGCCGCCGCAGCGGCGGGTGGCGCAGGAGCTGGGGGTGGATTTCTCCACCGTCTCGCGGGGCTATGCCGAGGCCGTGCGGCGCGGCTATATCGAGAGCTTCGTCGGCCGCGGCACCTTCGTGCGCAGCCGGGAGGCGCTGCCGGAACGGCCCGACCCGCGCCGGGCGCTGGAAGAAGACCCGATGATGAACATGCCGCCGGAACCGGATGATCCGGCGCTGCTGGCGCGGATGCAAAAGGGGCTGGAGCATGTCTCCGCCAATCTGCTGCCGCTGTTGCGCTACCAGTCGGTGACCGGCAGCCCGCAGGACCGGGCGCTGGCGGCAGAGTGGATGCAGGCCAACGGGCTGGGCTGCGCGCCGGAGCGGCTGGTGATCACGCCGGGGGCGCACGCCAGCCTCTATGCGATCCTGACGGTGCTGTGCGAGCCGGGCTCGACTGTCCTGTGCGAGGAGGTGACCTATCCCGGCCTGCGTTCCATCGCCGCCCGGCTGGGGGTACGGCTGATCGGGCTGGCCGGCGACAAGGACGGCATCCAGCCAGAGGCGCTGGAGAAGGCCATCACCGACCATTGGCCCGCGGCGCTCTACCTCAATCCGACGCTGCAGAACCCGACCACCAGGACCATACCGGCAAAGCGGCGGCAGGAGATTGCCGCGGTGCTGCAGAAACATGACCTGCCGCTGATCGAGGATGACGCCTATTGCTTTGTCGACAACGGCGCGCCTGCGGCGATCAGCAGCCTGATCCCCGATCTGGGCTGGCATATTGCGGGGCTTTCCAAATGCTTTGGCGCCGGGCTGCGGCTGGCCTATGCCACGGTGCCGAAACGCGCCCTGCTGGGGCAGTTCAGCCAGGCCCTGCGGTCGATGCATGTGATGGTGTCGCCCTTGAACCTGGCGCTTCTGGGGCGCTGGATCGAGGACGGCACCGCGGCGGACATCCAGCGCTTCATCCGCAAGGCCGCGGCTGAGCGGCAGGCGCTGGCGGCGGAGGTGCTGAAGGAGTGTTTCACCGAGAGCGATCCCCTGGCCTTCAACCTGTGGCTCAGCCTGCCGCGCGGCACCAGCCGGGCCGAGCTGATGGGCCGCATGGCCGGGCGCCAGATCGGCATCATGCCAAGCGATGCCTTCACCGTTTCCGGCCTGCCGCAGGAGGCGGTGCGGGTGTGCCTGGGCGGGCCGATTGGGCTGGAGGATCTGCGCGAGGACCTGCTGGCGCTGAACGATGCCGTCACCCGCAAGGACTGGCTGGGCTGAGCCCCGGCTGGTAAGATCGCGCCGCAATGCAATGAGGCCCCGCATGATCCGCGCTTTCCGCAACCTGATTGAACGGCAGCTGACCAAGGCGCAGGCCGAGGGCCGGCTGCAGGGGCTGGAGGGCGAAGGAAAGCCCCTGCCCGACCGCAGCAGCGAGGCGCATGTGGACGCTGGACTGGCGGCGGGAATGCGGATCATGGCGCAGGCCGGCGTGGTGCCGGAAGAGTTCGGACTGAAGGAGCAGCTCGCTGAGGCGCGCAAGGAATACGCCGGATTGACGGACCCTGAGCAGCGCAAGGCGGCGATGGCGCGGATCTCGGATCTGGAAATGCGCTACAACATGGCGCGGGATGCGCGGAAATCCTTCTTCCGTTAGCGCAACACCCCGTTGTTTCCTGCCGGATTCGCGCTATAGACAGCGCCAAGACAGACCATTCCAAAGAAGAGTGACGCATTATGGCCAAAGACGCTTCTGTACATCAGGAACAACTCGACCGCATCGCCTCCGGCAAGGGCTTCATTGCCGCGCTGGACCAGTCCGGCGGCTCGACCCCGAAGGCGCTGGCGCTTTATGGCGTGAACGAAGACGCTTATTCGAACGATGACGAGATGTTCGCCGAGATCCACAAGATGCGCACCCGCATCATCACCTCGCCGAGCTTTGGCAAGGAGCGCATCCTGGGCGCGATCCTGTTCGAGAAGACCATGGACGGCGAGATCGAAGGCAAGCCGACTGCGGACTTCCTGTGGGACAACTGCGGCGTGGTGCCGTTCCTGAAAGTGGACAAGGGCCTGGCCGATGAGGCCAACGGCGTGCAGATGATGAAGCCGATGCCGGAGCTGGACGCGCTGCTGGCGCGCGCCAACGGCAAGGGCATCTTCGGCACCAAAATGCGCTCGGTCATCAAGGACGCCAATGCAGAAGGCATCAAGGCGGTTGTCGCCCAGCAGTTCGAAGTGGGCCAGCAGATCGCCGCGGCCGGCCTGGTGCCGATCATCGAGCCGGAGGTCGACATCAACTCTGCCACCAAAGCCGAGGCCGAAGAGATCCTGAAGGCAGAGATCGCGGCGCAGCTGGACGCCCTGCCGGAAGGCACCAAGGTGGCGCTGAAGCTGACCATCCCGTCCAAGGCGGGCCTGTACGATGATCTGGCCGACCACGCCAATGTGGTGCGGGTTGTGGCGCTGTCCGGCGGCTACACCACCGATGACGCCTGCGCCCGCCTGGCGCAGAACGCCAAGATGATCGCCTCCTTCAGCCGCGCGCTGACCGAAGGGCTGAACGTGTCGATGTCCGATGAGGAATACGATGCGGCCCTGGGCGCCAACATCTCCAAGATCTACGACGCCTCGCTGTAAGGTTTCGCAGAGCTGAAATCGAGAAGGCCGCGCCTGCACCACGGGCGCGGCCTTTTCCGTTGGGCCCTAAGGCCCCGCCCCTAGTAGCCGGAGCGCCCGGCGCAGCAGACCGCCAGCACCAGCCCGGCACCGCTGAGGAAGGGCAGCCAGAAGAAGCGCAGCGCAGTCAGGGTGAACCAGCCGGGCTGGTCCTCCGGCGCCTGGCCGGCGCCGCCGAGCCAGGACCAGAACATCAATGCCGAGGCGGAAATCATCACCCCGCTGAACGCCAGCAGCCAGCGGGCAGAGCTGGGCATTGCCCCCTCACCCGCGCCCAGCCGTTCCGCCGTCCGGCTGGCGGCGAGCCACCCGCTCACGCCGCCTGGGTCAGCGACGGGCGCAGCCCGGTGTAGCTGACCTTGTTCTCGTTGGCGGCCAGGTAGCGCTGCGCCTCCTCGCGGTCCCCGAAGCTCAGCGCCTCGTCGTAGAAATAGGTAATCCGGTCCCCGGTCCGGGACAGCAGGCCGCCGCTTTCAAACAGGATAAACCACTTCTTCTGCACCAGTTGCATCAGCCTCACTCCTTTCTGAAGCCCGGCTGCGGCCCGTCTCCGCCGCCGCCGGTTCTATTGCAGTTCCCCAGGGTGCAAGCGGCCATCCAGTGGCCCGCGCGGCCGCCGGTCAGCAGATTTCCAGATGCTGGATTGGCCATTCTCGCGCCCTGCTGAGGGCAGAATTCGCCCCCAGATATTGCCAAAGAGTTAACGGTGATTGGCGCTGGTTTAACGCGGCATTTTCCCGCCAACGGGCGGCGGTTTCCCGCCTGCATGAGCGGATTTGCGTAGAATTTGGCGGAAGTCCGCCGTTGCAGAATCCAAAGAGGTTGCTGAAGCGTCAATGCCTGTTGCGGGTGCGGCCTCCCCGCCCGCCGCCGAAGCCGCCCGCCGGGCGGCGGGCATGAGTATTTGGGGAAAGATGACCCCCGTCAGAACACGGTTCCGATGCGCGGCGGACGCGGTTCAGGGGGCCGGACGGAGCCGCCGGGGCTGCCGTTCAGCAGCCCCGGGGCGGAATGTCAGGAGAACTTCGGCGGGCGCTTTTGCAGCTGCGCCGCCACCGCCTCGATCTGGTCCGGCTTGCCGATCAGCTCCAGCTGTTCGGCGCTCTCCCGCAGCAGCACATCCGATTGGGACGCCCCGCTTTCGGCATAGCTGATCAGCCGCTTGGCGGCGCGGACGGCGGAGGGGCTTTTGCCGGCGATCTCCTTGGCCAGCTCATTGGCGCGGCTGAGCGGGCTGCCGTCCAGTTCGCTGACCAGCCCCCAGTCGAGCGCCTGCTGGGCGCCGACCTTCTCGGCCGTGTAGGTGAGGCGGCGCAGCACATCGGTGCGCAGCAGCCGCGGCAGCAGCGCCATGCCGCCCATGTCGGGGATCAGCCCCCATTTCATCTCCATCACCGACAGCTGCGTCTCCGGATGGGCGATGCGGATATCGGCGCCCAGCGCGATCTGCAGGCCGCCGCCGAAACAGGCGCCGTGCAGCGCCGCGATCACCGGCACCGGCATCCGGCGCCAGATCATCGCCACCTCCTGAAAGGCATTGGCGTCATGGTGGGTGCGCTCCATCACCAGGGTGCCGAGGTCGCGCTGCGCAAAGCTGGCAAGCGCCGCCATGTCGAGGCCCGCGCAGAAGCTCTTGCCGGCGCCGGACAGCACTACCGCGCGGGCGTCCGAGGCCGCCACCTCCTGGCCTGCGGCGATGATCGCCCCGATCATTTCCTCGTCCAGCGCATTGTGCTTGTCCGGGCGGGCAAGCGTGACATAGGCGATGTGGTCCTTGTAGCCGGTGGTGACTCTGCTCATGGTTTCTTCCCCGCTGCTGGTCTGGCTTCAGCCTGCCCCGGAACCGGCGGACATGCCAGTCCAACGTGGGGGAAGGGTCAGGGCTGCAGCGGCATCCGGGCGAACCAGGGCGAGTCGAGGGTCATGACATAGAGCTGCCCGTCCACGGCCTTGCCGCCGGTGGTGACGCCAAGGCGCCCGTCCGGGTCCTGCAGCGTGCGCAGGATATTGCCCTGCCCGTCCAGCTGCACCAGCATGCCGCGGTGGATCGGCGCCGGGCGCACCATCGGCCCCAGCCGCCAGACCACTTTGCGCAGGAACGGGTACGGCATCAGCGCCTCTGATGGCACCCGCGGGCTGGCGAAGGCGAGCCAGTAAGTGCCGTCGCCCTGCGCCTCCAGATTGTCCGGGTAGCCGGGGAGGTTGCCGAGGAACAGCTCGCGCTGGCTTGCCTTGTCTCCCTTGAGCCAGAGCCGGTGAACGCGGGCGCGGCCGGTCTCGTTGATCAGCAGGAAATCCTCCTCCGGCGACAGCGCGATGCCATTGGTGTAGACGAAGCCGGTTGCGATCTTCCCGGCGCTGCCATCGGGGCGGATGCGGGCGACGTAGCCGCTGTCCGACTGCTCCCAGATCGTCAGGATCGAGGTCGGCTTGGTGCCGCCCATGGTTTCCGGGTCGAAGCGGTCGGAGGAGTTGGAGAAATAGACGGTGCCGTCGCGGGCCACGTCCAGCTGGTTGGCATAGACGATCGGGGCGCCATCGATACTGTCCGCCAGAACCTCCAGCGTGCCGGGGCCGGACCAGCGCAGGATGCCGCGGAAGCTGTCAGCGATATAAAGCGCGCCGTCCGGGCCTGCCTTGAGACCCAGCGGGCGGCCGCCGAGTTCATCCACCAGAACAGGTTCGTCCCCGTCGATCCGGTAGAGATTGCCGACGAGGCTGGTGGTGTAGACCGCGCCGTCCGGCGTTTGGGCAATGTCCTCCGGCCCCAGTTCGCCCGCTGGCAGATGGATCAGCTGGGCCGCGTCCAGCGCGTTGTTTTCGGCAAAAGGCCCGGTGAAGCCCGGGGCCGCGGGCGGGTCATAGGCGATGGGGTCCACCGGCACCGGCCAGAACAGGAGATAGCCGAGGGCGGCGGCCAGCAGGGCCAGGACAATGCGCATGAAAGAATCCCTTTGAAATCTGCGGGCAGACTGCGCGGCGGCGGACGGTGACGCAAGCCTTGCCCGCCGCCTGCGCTTGCGCTTATCTGCGGCCATGACTGGTCCCCGCTACACCCCGCTTGCGCAATCCCTGCCCGCCACCGTGCCGTTTGTCGGCCCCGAGACACAGGAGCGCGCGCGCGGCCATGCCTTTGCCGCGCGGCTGGGGGCGAATGAGAACATCTTCGGCCCCTCGCCCAAAGCGGTGGAGGCGATGGCGCAGGCCGCGGCGGAGATCTGGAAATACGGCGATGCCGAGAACTTTGATCTACGCCATGCCCTCGCGGCGCATCACGGGGTGAGCCCGGCGCATATCATCGTCGGCGAAGGCATTGACGGGCTGCTGGGCTATCTGGTGCGGCTGCTGGTGGGCGCGGGCGACGCGGTGGTGACCTCGCTGGGGGCTTATCCGACCTTCAACTACCATGTCGCGGGGTTCGGCGGGGTGATCCACACGGTGCCTTACAAGGACGACCGCGAGGATTATGAGGCGCTGTTTGCCAAGGCGGCGGAGGCGGATGCCAAGATCGTCTACCTTGCCAACCCGGACAACCCGATGGGCAGCTGGCACAAGGGCGCCGATATTGCCGCGGCGCTGGATCATTTGCCTGCGGGCTGCCTGCTCTTGCTGGACGAGGCCTATGTGGAATGCGCGCCGGAGGGCACCGCGGCACCCGTCAGCGCCGATGACGCCCGGGTGATCCGGATGCGGACCTTCTCCAAGGCCTATGCGATGGCGGGGGCGCGGGTGGGCTATGCCATCGGCCATCCTGATCTGATCGCCGCCTTCAACAAGGTGCGCAATCATTTCGGCATGAACCGGGCGGCGCAGGCCGGCGCGCTGGCGGCGCTGCAGGATCAGGACTGGCTGGCCCAGGTGCTGGCTCAGATTGATGCGGCACGGCTGCGGATTGCCGAAATTGCGGCAGAGAACGGGCTGGCCGCCCTGCCCTCGGCCACCAATTTCACCGCCATCGACTGCGGCCGGGACGGGGTCTTTGCCAAGATGGTGCTGGATGGGCTGGTGGATCAGGGGATCTTTGTGCGGATGCCCTTTGCCGAGCCGCAGAACCGCTGCATAAGGGTGAGCTGCGGCCCGGCGGCGGAGCTGGACGCCTTTGCCGCAGCGCTGCCCAAAGCGCTGGCTGCGGCGCGCGCCGGCTGAAACCTGCCGGCGGGCGCCGGATCGCGGCAGTTTTACCGGACATTCACCCCTGCCGGGCTACCCTTTGAAGGGTAACACCGGGAGAATTGTCATGCGTGACCCTGAACTGCCGGACGCCATGCCGGACTTCTTTACCGCCGCGATCATGTTTGCGGGCATCAACCTGATGTGGATCTTTTTCGTCATCTGGGTGATGTACGGGATGGTGCCGGTTCTGGTGGTGGCCGTGCTGGTCAATCACTTCATCAACCGGCTGGAAATCCGGCTGAAGTCGCAGAAGGCCTGACGCCCGCCCGCTGCCCGCCGCTGCCAGGCCGTCAGCGGCCCGACAGAACCCGCGCGGCCGCATCCGATGCCCCCTGCCCGTGCGGGATGCCCAGCGCGGTCAGCCCGGTCTCAATCCCCCCCAACAGGCCCATCACCATCTGCCCGTTCACATGCCCCATGTGGCCCAGCCGGAAGTAGCCGTGCCAGTCCGGGCTGCCCTGCGACGCCATGCCGAGGCCGATGCCCAGCGTCAGCCCCAGGTTTACCTCCAGCCAATCGCGCAGCCTTGTGCCGTCCGGCGCCCCGATGTGCAGCGCGGTCACGGCGTGGGAGCGCAGGGAGCGGTCCGCCACGTTCATCCGCAGCGGGCCGCCGGCGCCCCAGGCCTCGCAGGCGGCCCAGATGGCGCGGGCCAGATGGGCGTGGCGCGCCCACACGTTTTCGATGCCTTCGGCGTGGATCATGTCCAGCGCGGCGCGCAGGCCGTAAAGGTGGTGGGTGGGCGCGGTGCCGCCGAAATACTGGTAGAATTCCGCCGGATTGGCACGCGGCGCCCAGTCCCAGTAGCGGCTGATGCGCGGCAGCGCCGCCCGCGCGGCGGCGGCGCGCTCGTTGAAGAACACGAAACTGAGGCCCGGCGGCACCATCAGCCCCTTCTGGCTGGCGGTGACCATCACATCGACGCCCCAGCCGTCCATCTCGAACTTCTCGCAGCCCAAGGAGGCGATGCAATCGGCCATCAGGAGCGCCGGGTGGCCGGCCTCGTCCAGCAGGCGGCGCAGGCCCGCGATGTCGTTGCGGATCGAGCTGGAGGTGTCCACATGCACGCCCAGCACCGCCTTGATGCGGTGTGCGCGGTCTGCGGCCAGCGCCTCGGCGATACGGGCCATGTCCCAGGGCGCGCGGGTGCCGAAGTCGAGGATCTCGGTCTCGATGCCCAACCCTTCAGCCATTTCCGACCAGCCGATGGCAAAGCGGCCCGAGGCGGGCACCAGCACGCGGTCGCCGGGCTGCAGGGTGTTCTGCAGCGCCGCCTCCCAGGCGCCGTGGCCGTTGGCGATGTAGATCGCCGCGTGGTGGTCCGTGCGCGCCACCCGCCGCAGGTCCGGGATCAGGCCGGCGGTCATTTCCACCAGTTCGCCTGCATAGATGTTGGGCGACGGGCGGTGCATCGCCTGCAGCACCGGGTCCGGCACCACCGACGGGCCTGGAATGGCCAGATATTTCCGCCCTGCCGAAACGTTTACCGGTCCGCTCATGCCTGCGGTTCCTTGCTGCGCGGGCGGCGGCTTGGCGCCCCGCGGTTGATCCTTGGCGGCACAGTAGCCGCCCCGCGCGCCGGGTCAATTGCCGCAAACGCAGGGTCACGGCGAATTGCTTGCCCGCCTGCGCGCCTGCCTCCGGGCGGCCCGGGCGGGCAGCCCTGCCTATTTGCTGTAGGACCTTGCCAGCCGTTCCGGCTTCACCCCCAGAAAATACCGCAAGAGCGTCCACAGGTTGCGCGCCCCGCGCCGCAGCCAGCCCGCCCGCTGGTAGCGCGCCGCGCTGGTTAGCGCCGCGCAGGGCAGGACCGTCAGCCGGTGCAGCCGGCGCACCAGCGCCACGTCCTCCATCAGCGGCTGGTCCGGGTAGCCGCCCGCGGCCTCATACTCTGCCCGGCGGATCAGCAGCCCCTGGTCGCCGTAAGGCAGCCCGAACAGGCGCGCGCGCAGGTTGGCCCAGCCTGCGACCCAGGCCGGCATCAGCCCGCGCGCCCGGAACCGCAGCCGGAAATACGCGGGGGCGCCCTGCCCCTCCTGCAGATGCTGCGCCACCGCCGCGGCCCAGCCCGGCTCCAGACGGGTGTCGGCATGCAGCACCAGCAGCCAGTCGCCCTGCGCCGCCGCGCAGCCCCGGCGCAGCTGGCCGCCGCGGGACGGGGCGCCGCTGACCCATTCGGCACCGGCGGCCTGGGCTATGGCCCGCGTTGCATCACTGGAGCCGCCGTCGCTGATCACCAGCTCGCGGATAAGCCCCGCCGCCAGCCCCTCCATCAGATGCTCCAGCGCGGCGGGCAGCTCTTCGGCGGCGTTCAGGGCTGGGATCACGATGCTGACCGGCGCGGGCATGGGGGCTCCTTGAGGCGGATTTGCTGTTTTCTTCCGCCCTGCTTCCTATATCACTGGGCCAGGCAGTGAAACGCCCCCTTGGGATTTACCGGGTGGCACACGGGAGAGATGACATGAGTGACCGCCGCATTCTGCGCCTGAGCGGCAGCGACGCCAAGAGCTTCCTGCAGGGGCTTGTCACCAATAACGTGGACCGCTTGGGCGATGGGCTGGTCTATGCGGCGCTGCTGACGCCGCAGGGAAAGTACATCGCGGATTTCTTTCTGGCGGCGGACGGCGATGCGGTGCTGCTGGACGTGGAGGCCTCGCTGGCCGAAGGCCTGCTGAAACGGCTGAACATGTACCGGTTGCGCGCCGATGTGCAGGTGGAGATGACGGACCTGCAGGTGAAGCGCGGCACCGGCGATGCGCCGGAGGGCGCCCTGTCGGACCCGCGCCATGCCGACCTGGGCTGGCGGCTCTATGGGCCTGAGGGCGGCGATGACGACAGTGACTGGGATGCGATCCGGGTGGCGCATTGCATTCCCGAAACCGGCATCGAGCTGGGGCCGGAGAGCTATATCCTGGAGGCGGGCTTTGAAGCGCTGAAAGGCGTCGATTTCCGCAAGGGCTGCTATGTCGGCCAGGAGGTGACGGCGCGGATGAAGCACAAGACCGAGCTGCGCAAGGGGTTCCGGACTGTGCAGGTCGAGGGCGCGGCGCCGGCCGGGACCGAAATCACTGCCGGCGGCAAGCCGGTGGGCACGCTGTTCACCCAGTCCGGCGGCAAGGGCATTGCCTATCTGCGGTTCGACCGCGCCAAGGGCGAGATGCAGGCCGGGGACGCCCGCGTCACCTGGCAAGAGTGAGCAGACTGAGCGATACCGTTCTGCCCATGCTGGGCGCAGAAGTTTTGCGCGCCCGCCCGTTGCATGGCGGCGACCTGTCGGAAGTGCAACTGTTGGAGCTGTCAGATGGCCGCCACGTTGTGGCCAAGACCGGGCCTTTGGTGGCGGCGGAGGCGGCGATGCTGCGCGCGATCCGGGACGCGGGCGCGCCTGCGCCGGAGGTGCTGGGCGCCGCGGGCAATGTGCTGCTGATGGAAGCGCTGCAGGAGACCGGCGCCAGCACGGCGGGCTGGCAAATGCTGGGGCATGCCTTGCGGCAGCTTCATTCTGCCATAGGCCCGCATTACGGCTGGGCGGAGGATTATGCCTTTGGCCCGGTGGCGATCCCCAACGCGCCGCTGGAAAACTGGGCGGACTTCTGGGCCAGCCGCCGCTTGCTGGCAGACCCGGACGCCCTGCCCCGCGACCTGCGGCTGCGGGTTGAGGCGCTGTGCGCGCGGCTGCCGGAACTGCTGCCCGCCGCGCCGCCCGCGTCCCTGCTGCATGGCGATCTATGGAGCGGCAATGTGCTGTTCAGCGGTCCCCAGGCCTATCTGATCGACCCGGCCTGTTACTGGGGGCATGGCGAGGTGGATCTGGCGATGCTGCACCTGTTCGGCGCGCCGCCCGCGGCGTTTCACGACGCCTATGGCGCGCTGGAGCCGGGGCATGAGGGCCGCCTTCCCATCTATCAGCTGTGGCCGGCGCTGGTGCATCTGCGGCTGTTCGGCGCCAGCTACCGCAGCATGGTCGAGGCGCGGCTGGAGGCATTGGGCTTCTGAAAAGCCTCTGTTCACCTGATTGCGTTAAGGTCGCCGCAGGAATTGCTGAAAGGGTATTTGATGCGTCTGATGTTTGCAGCTTGCGCCGCCGCGCTGGCGGCCTCCCCGGTTTGGGCCGACTACTGGAATTACAAGGACTGGCATGTCGCCACCGAACCTCATGAGACCGAGCAGGACAGCTATCTGACCTGCCGCGCCTGGACCGGCGGCGACGGCGATCCGCTGCTGGCGCTGGAGGTGTTTTCCGGCGATGCCGGCCCGCCGGAGTTCTACCCCATGGCCAAAGTGCAGGAATATGCGCCGCGCCACTACCCGACGCTGATGCAGCAGGGCGGCACCGTGGATTTCATCTTTGACTTCGACCGCAGCTTCTCCCTCTCTGCCGGGATCAATTCCTGGATCAACGGGGAAGGCCTGGCGGAAGCCGAAAGCGCGCTGCGGTTCCAGGACCACTTGGTGATGCTGCAAGCGATGAAACAAGGCAGCTGGGTGGAGATCTGGGCCGGCAATGACATGTTCTACGAGGCCTCGCTCAGCGGGTTCACCGCGGCCTATGGCAAGATGATGGATGAATGCGGTTTCAGCCTGGCGCTGCCTGCCGGGTGAACCAGGTGGGCGCCAGCGCAAAAGCTTTCTGAAAGCTTTTGCCCAGACTTTTCAGAAAAGCCTTGGGCGGTGCGCAGAAACAGAAAAAGCCGCCCCCGAGGGAGGGCGGCTTTTCCGTTTTTCCGAAGGCGTCCCGGATCAGGCGCGCTCGGAATATTCCATGGTCTCGGTGTTCACCACGATCATCTCGTCCTGGCCGACGAAGGGCGGCACCATCACCTTGACGCCGTTGTCGAGGATCGCGGGCTTGAAGGAGTTCGCCGCGGTCTGGCCTTTGACGACCGGCTCGGTCTCGACGATCTTGCAGGTGACTTTCTGCGGCAGGGTCGCGTTCAGCGCCTCGGATTCGTAGAATTCCACCACGATGGTCATGCCGTCCTGCAGGAACGGGCGGCGGTCGCCCAAGAGGTCCGCGGGCAGTTCGATCTGCTCATAGGTTTCGGCATCCATGAACACCAGCATGCCGTCGCTCTCATAGAGGAACTGCTGGTCTTTCTGCTCCAGGCGCACGCGCTCCACCTTGTCGGCCGAGCGGAAACGCTCGTTCAGCTTGGAGCCGTTGCGCAGGTTGCGCATCTCGACCTGGGCAAAAGCGCCGCCCTTGCCGGGCTTTACGTGATCGACCTTCACCGCTGCCCAAAGGCCGCCATTATGTTCCAGCACGTTGCCGGGACGGATTTCGTTGCCGTTGATCTTGGGCATGGGAAAATGCCTTTCAGATGGTTGATGATAATTTGCAAGACCCTATATCTGGCGGGCTGATCGCTGGCAAGACAAGGATATGGTATGGAAGATCTGTGAATAAGATATGCGCAAATTGCATGAAAGCTATGCATCTGCGCTCTATCCGAATCGTCACACTTCCGTCATAAGCAGCGCTACGCCGAAAATTGCAATAGCAAGAACAACAAGGGATACGAGATGCGAGATTTCGTAGACGGCACCGCTTATAATAACGAGCAAGGCAACCGCGCCCGCAAACTGTTTGCAGCCGTTGTCCTGGCCGCACTGGATGATGCCATCGCCGACGACAAGAAATACGGCAATGGCCCGGAACAGATCGCCCGCTGGGCGCGCTCGCGCGATGGCCGCGAAGTGCTGTCCTGCGCCGGCATCGACCCGAACGAACGGGTTGTGGAAGGCCTGATGGACTTCGTGGGCCGCGGTGTGCGGACCTCGGTTGCACTGTCGCGTGAAGAAAGCGAACGCCGCAACGCTGCGCAGGCTGAAGCCGCCTAAGGCTTCCCTTGCGCATTGCTGAAAAGCGCGCCCTTAGGGGCGCGTTTTTCTTTTTGCACGCCGGGGTTTCCGCAGGGTCAGCCTGTCGCGCGGCAGCGGCCGCGGGACGCTTGTGGCACAGCACCCATGGACGGCACCGCCTAACCTGCTATGCAGGCCCCGGAACAACGGGGTGCAGGCAGGGAGCGGCTGATGGCACGCGCAATCATGATCCAGGGCACCGGCAGCAATGTCGGCAAGTCACTGCTGGTGGCAGGGCTGGCGCGCGCCTATGTGCGGCGCGGGCTGAAGGTGGCGCCGTTCAAGCCGCAGAACATGTCGAACAACGCCGCCGTAACGCCCGAGGGCGGCGAGATCGGCCGCGCCCAGGCGCTGCAGGCGCGGGCTGCCAAACGCCCGCCCCATACCGACATGAACCCGGTGCTGCTGAAGCCGGAAACCGACACCGGCGCCCAGGTGATCGTGCAGGGCAAGCGCCGCGGCACCCAAGGCGCGGGATCGTTCATGCGCGACAAATCGGGCCTGCTGGAGGCGGCGCTGGAGAGCTACCGGCGGCTGGCGGCGGATGCCGATCTGGTGCTGATCGAGGGTGCGGGCTCCCCTGCCGAGACCAACCTGCGCAAGAACGACATTGCCAACATGGGCTTTGCCTGCGCGGCACAGGTGCCGGTGGTGATTGCCGGCGACATCCACCGCGGCGGGGTGATTGCGCAGATCGTCGGCACCTATGCGGTGCTGGAGCCTCAGGACCTGGAGCGCGTCGTGGGCTTCCTGGTGAACCGCTTCCGCGGCGACCTGAGCCTGTTTGACGGCGGCCGGGACGATATTGCCGCGCGCACCGGCTGGCCCTCTCTGGGGGTGGTGCCGTGGTTCTGGGATGCCTGGAAGCTTCCCGCTGAAGACATGATGGACATCGCCTCGCACAAGGGCGGCGCCTGCAAGGTGGTTGTGCCGCAGCTGGAACGGATGGCGAATTTCGACGACCTCGACCCGCTGGCGGCGGAGCCGGAAGTGACGGTGGAGATTGTGCCGCCGGGCCATGCCCTGCCCGGCGATGCGGATCTGATCATTCTGCCCGGCAGCAAATCAACCATCGGCGACCTCAATTACCTGCGCGCGCAGGGCTGGGACATCGACATCCAGGCGCATTACCGCCGCGGCGGCCATGTGCTGGGCTTGTGCGGCGGTTATCAGATGCTGGGCAAGACCATCGACGACCCCGAGGGCGTCGACGGGCGGCCCGGCAAGGTGGACGGGCTGGGCCTCTTGGATGTGCACACGGTGATGGCAGGGGAAAAGCGGGTGACACTGACCGAGGCCGTAACCCGCGACGGCAACCTGCCCGTCAGCGGCTACGAGATCCACATGGGCCGCACCACCGGCGCCGACTGTGCCCGCGCCTGGCTGAGCATCAATGGCCGCCCGGAAGGCGCGGCCTCCGCCGACGGGCGCGTCAAAGGCTCCTACCTGCACGGGCTGTTTTCCGAGGACGCCTTCCGCGCCAGCGTGCTGGCAAGCCTCGGCCATGAAAGCCAGGCGGGATACGAGGACGGCGTTGAGGAGGTCCTGGACGCGCTGGCCGATCACCTGGAGCGCTACATGGACCTCGATCAGCTGCTGGAGCTGGCGCAGCCGGTGCTGTTCTGACCGCAGCCGCTGGGCTGGCCGCCGTCCCCTTTTCTCTGTCGCCTTCGCTGATGCCGGAAAATGGCGGGCAGGGTTCTGCGTCAAGGATCTGCCAGCTTGCTGGCGCGCAGCGTCCTTGATGCAGGTTCCGGCGCGCCATAGGCATCAAACAGCGAAGGCGATAGGGAAAGGGGACGGCTTTCCCCTTTTCTCTTGAGCCGGAAGCGGCAGCTTTTACCTGTCCCGGGTCTGCCCGTTCAAACCAGATCGTGCGCCGCCAGCGCGCGGTGGATTTCCCGGCGGACCAGCTTGCGGACATTGCGGGTGATGCGCTCGCCCAGCGGGCCCTGCAGCTCCTCGCGGACGATGCCGGCGACCAGATCGCGCAGGGCGTCTTCGTCGAGATAGCCCTCGCCGCTTTCGGCCAGGCTGTCCACCGCCGCGCCGGTCACGGCGGTTTCAACCACCGTTTCCGCATCCGGCATGCCTGTGGGCGCGGCAGCAGCGGGCTGCTGCTCCTCTGCCGGCGCGGAATCCGCGCGGCTGTCCGCGCCGCCGGCCATCCCCGGATCATTGACCGGAGCGTCGTCGCTGATGATCAGCGGCTCATCCCGCCATTCGATGGTGTCGGGGCCGGTGCCGGCAAAGGGCGCCTCCGTCTGGCTGTCCGGCTCCCATTGCTCCTGCGCGGCGGATTGCGCGGCAAAGCTGCGCGCCTCCAGTTCCGCGATCTTGCGGACAACCGAGGCGGCGCGGGCGCCTGCGGTGCTGGCGGCAAGGCTATCCTCCGCCAGCCGGACAGGCGCCGGATCCGCTTCCGCGGCGTATTCATCAAGATCGCCGTCTTCGCCGGCCGCGCCGGCCGCGGCAGCAAACAGGGTGGTTTCCGGATTGCCCCAGGGCGCACCGGACCCGGCCGGGCCTGTGCCGGCCTCCAGCGCCTGAGCGGCAGCTCCGGTCTGGCTGTCCTCCGGAGTGTTTTCCTGGCTGTTTTCCGAGGCGTTTTCCGGGGTGTCTTCCTGACCGGCCGGCTCGCCCGCATCCTCTTTGGAACCGCGGTCCGTCTTGTCCCATGCAAGATCCCGGCGGTGGCGGAAGGCCAGCGGCGGATCTTCCGCCAGCGGACCCGGCGGGTCCTCAGAACCCGCGCTGCTGCTCAGGCCTGCGCCGGAGGCCTCCGCGCCGCCGGCATCTGCTTGGGATTCGTCATCACCCGCCAGCGGCGGCTCCTCCGCCGGTTGCAGGACCGGATCTGCTGCGGCCTCTTCCGCCGCATCGCCGGCGCCGGCCGGGCCATTGCCGCCGGGCGCAGGCTCCTGCACCCGCAGGGCCGGCGTCAGCACCAGGCGCGCAGCCGGTTCCGGGGCCGCGGGCTGGCCGCGGCCGTCTTCGCTCACCAAGCGGCGGATCGAGGACAATACATCTTCAATCTCAGCATGGGTAACTGGGTCGGACATGTTATTTTACCACTCTTGCCTCTGAAGCAGAGTGTAGCGGCGTTGCCGCCACCGCACAACAGATAGGATGAATTGTCAGTTCCGCCCCAAGGCCTTGAGCACGCGGTCCAGATCCTTGCCGCGCTTGCTGTAGTGCGCAGGGGCGTCCTTGACCAGGTTGTAATAGAGCGTGGGATCATAGACCTCCACCGCCAGGCCAAGGTGTTCCGCGGTCAGAAGACCCTGCGCCTGCAGCAGCTGATAGGCCGCAATCGCCTGGTTGGCGCGGGCGTTCACCTGTTCGGTCTGGGCGTCGAGGTATTCCTGTTCCGCCTGCAGCACGTCCAGTGTGGTGCGGGCGCCCAGGGTGGCTTCCTCGCGGATACCGTCAAAGGCGACCTTGGAGGCGCGCACCCGCTCGCCGGAGGAGATCAGGCTGACCCGGGCGGTTTCAACGTTGAAATAGGCGGCGCTGACCGCCTGGCGCACCGACCGCTGAGTGCTGATCAGGGCGCCGCGCTCGGCATCCGCATTGGCAACCGCCCGGCGCCGGGTGGCCGCATTGCGGCCGCCCGCATACAGCTCCTGGGTCATCTGCACCCCGACGCTGGAGGAATAGGCGGAATCAAACCGCTCCTGGACGTCTTCGCTGAGCCCGGCGCTTGCCTGCAGGTTCACCGTAGGCCCCAGGCCGGCGGTTGCCGCGGCGACCTGGTAATCCCTGGCCTTGACGACGTGCTGCTGGGAAAGCAGGTCCGGCTGGTTCCGGACCGCAACCGCCTGGGCGCTGTCGAGCGACGCTGCCCTGCGCGGCAGGGGCGGCTGGCTGGTAATGGCGCCGGGCGCCCGCCCGACAACCTGCTCATAGGTCGCCTTGGCGGTCAGCAGGGTGCCCTCGGCATCGGTCAGGTTGGCACGGGCGGCTGCAACACGGCTCTCAGCCAGGGCCACGTCGGTGCGGGTGACCTCGCCGACTTCGAAACGGTCCTGGGCCGCCTTCTGCTCCTCCTGCAGCAGGCGCAGGTTGTTGCGCCGCAGCGAGACGTTCTCTTGCCCCTGCAGGACGCCGACATAGGCCTGCACAGCCTGCAGCAGCACGGTCTGCTCCACGCTCAGCAGCGCCTGGCGCGTCGCCAGCACGGTTTCCTGGGCGGCCAGCTTGCCCAGCCGCGATGCGCCGCCGTCAAACAGCAGCTGGGTCAGCCGCAGCTGAGTCGACAAGTTGTTCTGCGTCGCGTTCAGCGTCTGTTCGTTGTAGGTGCTGACCGCAGACACCGTCCATTCGATCAGCGGCCGCAGCTGCGACAGCGCAATCGCCACGTCCTCGTCCGCGGCCCGCAGCAGCGCCCGGTTCTGCTCCAGCAGGCCGCTGGTCTTATACGCGCCGATCATGGCGTCGGACAGGTTGTCCGCTGCAGCTTTGAGCGGCATCACCGCAGTGGCCGCCACGCCGCCGGCAAAAACAAAAGCCTTAAACACACTCGCCGGAAATTTCATTCGCATCGGTTGCCTTATCTTTTGCCGCGCCGCCAGCCGCGGTGGGTTCTGCTTCGAGCCGGGCATCCGCAGGTGCAGCGCCCGGCCTATTCTCTTGCTGTGCGGCGGCTGCCGCCGCGGCGCCCGGCGTCAGCTCAGAGCGCAAATTCCTGTGCCGCGGCAAAGCCCGGCAGCACCGGCGCGCCGGCGTTGAACTCGAACCGCCAGGAGATCCGGCCGCCGCTCTTGTAGCCCACCTTGACCTCGCCCAGGGCGCCATTCACCAGCAGCGCCGCGATGCGGCCGCCGTCTTTCAGCTGGTCCAGCAGCGCTGCCGGGATATCCTCGGCCCCGCCCTGGATCAGGATCACGTCATAGGCGCCATGCTCCGCCGCGCCGTCGGCCAGCAGGCCGGTGTGCACGATGGCGTTGTCGGCGCCGGTCTCGCTGAGCAGCTCCTGCGCGTCGGCGGCCATGCTCTCGTCTTCCTCGACGCCGATCACCATCTGCGCGATCCGGGCAGCCACCGCGGTGGAATAGCCCAGCCCGCAGGCCACATCGAGCACCAGCTCGTCGCTTTGCAGGTTCACCGCATCCAGCATCTTGGCCAGGGTGCGCGGCTCCATCAGGACCCGGCCGCCGCCCAGATCGACGTTCTGGTCGGCATAGGCTGCCTCGCGCTGCGCGTCCGGCACGAATTTCTCGCGCGGGATCGCAAGCATGGCCTCGATGATCGGGTATTTGGTGACATCCGACGGACGGATCTGGGTATCCACCATCATGCGGCGGCGCTCAGTGAAATCTGGCATCTGCTAAACTCATTTGTTCAGTCGGTCAGACCGGTTGTGGCACATCCCGCCGGGCACGGCAACGGGGCCTGTTGCGCGAAAATCCAAAGTAGTGCAGCGCTGCCGCGGCCGGCCTGCCGCTGCGGCCGCCCGCGCAAAAAGGCCAGCGGCCCGGGGGCAGCTGGCGCTGGCTTTCTGAATGGCCGGACCGCAGCAGGCTCGCCCTGCCCGCCCCTGGCGCTACAGCGCGCAGGTCCGGCAGAACGGCGACGCCGGGCGCTGGTCGAGCCAGTCGTCGCTCATGTCGTCGCCGCAGATCTGGCAATAGCCGTAGGAGCCCTCGCGCAGGCGGGCCAGGGCGGCGTCGATGCGGCGCAGCTCATCCAGGCTGGCCTTGGGCAGCACGGCGATCGCCCCCCCGCCGCCGCGGGCGGCAACCTGCTGGCGCACAGAGGCCATCTGCGCGGGGTCCGGAATGCAGGCGGCCTGCGACAGCAGCCCGGCAAGCTCCAGCCGGCGGACTTCAAGCGATTGCTTTCTGGCGGAAAAGTTCATTGCTCATGCCCTCCAGTTCACGTTTCGCGCACCTTTGCCGCAGGGTCAGTTGCATAGCATTGATCCAGGTCAAGATAGCCGGGAAATCCGTGAATTGCACGACCTTTTAAGTTGCAATTTCTGGCAAATACCCTTTTCCGCCGGGGGCCGCAGGCCTAACGCCCGCTCGCAGCCGCGCCCGCGCAGGTCTTGCACAGCGGCGCTGCGGGCAGCAGGTCCAGCCGGGCATCGGAGATCATCTCGCCGCAGCGGGCGCAGATGCCGTAGGTGCCCGCCCGGATCCGCGCCAGCGCCGCGTCGATCCGGCGCAGCTCGTCCAGCTCGGCGTTGCCGAGGCTTTCCAGCACCTCGTCGCCCTGCCGCTCGGAGGCGCGGTCCTCCCAATCCTTGGGCATCGGCGCGTCCAGCGTGTGCTCGACCTTGCTGAGATGCCCGGCCAGTTCGGCGCGGCGCGCCTCCAGTGCCTGTTTGCGGGTGGATAGGTCCATGGGATCTGCCTCCTGTTCCGTTTCGCCCGAAGCCTAGCCCGGCGCGGCGCGGGCGGCCTTGACCTCGCTCAACCGCGGGCCCGCTTGCCCTCTTGCCCTCTGGCCTGCAAATCCGCTGGTCTGGACTGGGGCGGCTTGCTAGACATCTGCAAACGGGTTTTGAGCAGAGATGAGGAGCCTTCACCGATGACGCGGATTTTGACCTGCGCGCTGCTGCTGCTGGGGCTGGCGGCATGTGAGACCGCCAAGGGCGCCGGGCGCGACATTTCCAAGGCCGGCAACGCGATCAGCGGCGTGGCGCAGGACGTGCAGAACAGCTTCTGAGCCGCCCTGCCCCGGACCGGCGGCAGACACAAGAAAACGCCCGGTTGTCCGCCGGGCGTTTTTTGTTTCGGGCGCGGTGCCTCAGATCCCCAGCATCGCCTTGGCCTCGGCCAACGTCGCAACCGAGCTGGCATGGTCGCCGCCGTCATGCAGCGCCTGGCCCTCGTCGCGCAGTTCCTGGACCGTTGCCAGGTCTTCCTCCGACAGTTCGGTGCCGGCGGCCAGCGCCGCGTCGATGGCGGCAATGTCGGCGGGGCATTGCCCGGCCAGAAGCGGCGACGCCAAGAGGGTGATCGCAGCGGCCAAAGTCAGGTGTTTCATGGTGTTATCCTCCCCAGGTGAACGGGGGTGAGGATAACACGGAACGGGTGCGTTTTCAGGCAGGAGTTGCGCAGCGGCCGCGGATGGGCGGAGAGTGGCGCATGGGTCTATCAGGTATCCGCCAGCCAGATCATCGCTTCCCCACCGGGTTCGGCGGCAATTTCTGCTAGCACCTGTTCATAGTATCGGAAGGACGCCACCAACTCCTGCGCGCTGCAATCGCTGAACTGAAACAGGAAGGAGGCGATGGCGAACGGGGCGTCCGGGCTTCCGGCCACTGGATAGCTGACAAGGTTTCCGCTGCCATCCAGCACCTCAATTCTGGCAATCGCTATTCTCTGCTCTCTTGCAAACGCCAGGAACCCGGCGATGTCCGAAAATGGCAGGGTGAACGGTGACGACCGGGAAACTACGGCGAAATCTGTCATATGGATTGGCCCCTTTTGAAGCCCTTGGTTCGATCAGCACGCGGAGGGCAGCGCCCGGCCCGGAGGGGTGGGAAGCGAAGGGCCCGCGTCGTGCTCAAAGCACGCCTCCGACATGACGGGGGGCGGGACGGGCGCTGCCCGGTCTGGTGACCGGGCGGGAATAACGGGCCGCATGCAATCAAAGATGTTTGTTTAGCAGTCACTTATCTTGGTACATAGAAAGGGCGAATTTCAGCGCATCGCCTTCCAAATTCATCTTGTATGGTCCCTGAATGTACTTCACTCCAAAGTTTGCAATCTTCTTGCCCTTTGGATCGTTCCAGAACTTTGGGCGAAGCTCTCTCATATAGCGAAATTCTGGATAACCAAAATTTGAGTGAAGCTTTGAAACGGATTGATACAAGCTGAACGCAGTCAAATCTGCCAGAGAAAGTAAGATTTCATCTTTCTTTGCCTGCGCCCTTATTCGATGTGGAGCTATCCTTGTCAGGTAGCGCGCCCGGTCGTCGTGCGGTGTATTCTGCATGCTACCGATAAGGTTCCTTAGCTTCTTGTAATCATGCTTCTTTTCTTCAAACACAATTTCCACCTGCTCCGGACCGATACCAGTCTGTGACATGAAGTGGCCCAATCGCTCTAACAAGTATGCTGCACATTTATTGTAGTAGGCCTCGGTATCCTTCAAGTCGGCTATTTGTTTCGTGTAACTCCCCAGCGTTTCCTTCTTGGAGACAAGCCCAAAAAGCAGAACACGCAAACTCTGAACCTTTCGACAAAAGTATGCAGTCTTTAAGTGAACGAGATCTGTGCTGTGAAGCTGCTTGACCCCGATTTCACTTTTAAACGTGGTCAAAGCTTGCCTAATTTCATCTTGGAACTTCACAGGTACAAGACAAGCTCCAAACACTAGAAATGGGTCGGAACCACGCACCCGCTCTTCAGTGCGAAACTTCTTTACGTCCTGATCTCCGCTCTCGTCAACGTAGAGCACATACTTGGTTGATGGCTTCATTTCACATTACAAACAGGCAATTGCGCACCGAACCCTACAAAAGCCCTTTCTGGAGTCCAGAGCGTTTTCACTTATTTGGTGTATCTATACAATTGGCCGCACCCACTGCTGTAGCCGGTCGGCACCTGCAACCACAGAACCGCGCCCGCCCGTGGGGGCGGATCGGGCGCTGCCCGGCCTCTCGGCCGGGCGGAACTTTAGATAAAGCAGAAACAGAAAACGGGGCCGAAGCCCCGTCTTGCAATCGTTTGAATAGGTCTTGTTACCGCCGCAGAACGCTGGGGTGCGGGCACGCAATTGGCTGCGCCAACCGCTTTCGCCCGCGCGCCCTCGAAAATGGACAGCCTCAGCTGTCCATTTTGAGGGCGGAAATGAACGCTTCCTGCGGGATGTCCACCTTGCCGAACTGGCGCATCTTCTTCTTGCCCGCTTTCTGCTTGTCCAAGAGCTTGCGCTTCCGGGTGGCGTCGCCGCCGTAGCATTTGGCGGTCACGTCCTTGCGCAGCGCAGAGAGGGTCTCGCGGGCGATCACCTTGCCGCCGATGGCGGCCTGGATCGGGATCTTGAACATGTGGCGCGGGATCAGCTCCTTGAGCTTTTCGCACATCGCCCGGCCGCGCATCTCGGCGCGGTCGCGGTGGACCATGGTGGAAAGCGCATCCACCGGCTCGTCATTCACCAGGATCGACATTTTCACCAGGTTGTCCTGGCGATAGCCGGTCATCTGGTAGTCGAAGGAGGCATAGCCCTTGGTCACCGATTTCAGGCGGTCGTAGAAGTCGAACACCACCTCATTGAGCGGCAGGTCATAGACCACCATGGCGCGGGAGCCGGCGTAGGACAGATCCATCTGGATGCCGCGGCGGTCCTGGCAGAGCTTCAGCACGTCGCCGAGGTATTCGTCCGGCACCAGGATGGTCGCCTTGATCCGCGGCTCCTCCATGTGGTCGACCTTGGAGAGGTCGGGCATGTCGGCGGGGTTGTGCAGCTCGATCATCTCCCCGTCCTTCATGTAGACGTGATAGATCACGCTCGGCGCGGTGGTGATCAGCTCGATGTTGTATTCGCGTTCGATCCGGTCGCGGATCACCTCCAGGTGCAGCAGGCCCAGGAAGCCGCAGCGGAAGCCGAAGCCGAGCGCGGCGGAGGTTTCCATTTCGAAGGAGAAGGACGCGTCGTTGAGCGCCAGCTTGTCGATGGCGTCGCGCAGGTCTTCAAATTCGGCCGAGTCGACCGGGAACAACCCGCAGAACACCACCGGCTGCGCCGGTTTGAAGCCCGGCAGGGCTTTTTCGGTGCCGTTGCGGTCGTTGGTGATGGTGTCGCCGACGCGGGTGTCGCGCACCTGCTTGATCGATGCGGTGAGGAAGCCGATTTCACCGGGCCCGAGCTCATCCACCACCTGCATGGCGGGGCGGAACACGCCGATGCGGTCGACGTGGTGCAGGGTGCCGTTCGACATGAACTTGACCCGCATGCCTTTCTTGAGGACGCCGTCCATGATGCGGACCAGAACGATCACGCCGAGGTAGCTGTCGTACCACGAGTCGACCAGCATCGCCTTCAGCGGCGCATCGCGGGTGCCCTCGGGCGCGGGCAGGTGCTGGACGATCGCCTCCAGCGTTTCGCGGATGCCCTGGCCGGTCTTGGCAGAGACCTGGATGGCGCCGGTGGCGTCGATGCCGATCACATCCTCGATCTGTTCCGCCACCCGGTCGCAGTCCGATGCGGGAAGGTCGATCTTGTTCAGCACGGGGACGATCTCATGATCCGCCTCGATCGCCTGGTAGACGTTGGCCAGCGTCTGCGCCTCCACCCCTTGCGTCGAGTCGACCACCAGCAGCGAGCCCTCGACCGCGCGCATGGAGCGGGAGACCTCATAGGCAAAGTCGACGTGGCCGGGGGTGTCGATCAGGTTCAACACGTAAGTCTCGCCGTTCTGCGCCTTGTAGTCGATGCGCACGGTGTTGGCCTTGATGGTGATCCCGCGCTCGCGCTCGATGTCCATGGCGTCGAGCAGCTGTTCCTTCATATCGCGGTCCTTCACCGTTCCGGTCTCCTGGATGAGCCGGTCAGCGAGGGTGGATTTGCCATGGTCGATATGGGCGACGATGGAGAAATTGCGGATGTGAGCGAGGTCAGTCATGCTGAGGCATATGATTTGGATTCGGGGTTTGGTCAAGCGGGCATGATTGATATTGAAACATCTCACTTACGCACATTGCCAAAGGAACGCGCCGAAGCAGGTTTTAGATGTGCAGTTGCGAGGGAGGTGCTTCGTCAACTTCCGTACCTCCCAGATGCCTTTGCTTCAGCTAAACTCGGCTGGCACTACTTCACACAAACCGACCTGATGCGACTGGTGCATCATATTGTTTGCGAGACCGAGCTCCAGACAGGTGAGCTGAATGGTCAGATAAACTCAGCATCGCAAAAATTTGGCAACCAAATGCTAACTAGTGACGAAGAGGGAATGCAGGACATAGTTCAGTTGTTACGCATTTTGTCACCTATCGCGAAGTTGTCGAGACCAATCCCGGAGACACTGTATGAACTATACTGGCGGAAACACTCATCGGCTTGGAGCGGCTCAGAAATTGAACGGCGAGGAGATCTTCGAGCAGACACCCGCCAGTTAGCGGGCCTTTCCTACGACCGACCACTTTTTGAATCTCTGCCGAACAAGTTTGTGGACGCGATGCTGTTCAACATGCAGGCGGACAAATGGCTCAACTCTTATTGGCATGAATGGTATCAGGGCTTTCTTGACGGTAAACCGCTCGATTGGGAACTGCAGCGCCGCGTTGCGCTGATCGAAGATGCGATCTGGAACGCTGGCCCCGAAGCCGTCGCCGCCGAAATCGAGCGCATCAGGGCTGAATTCAACGCGCCGCCATCAGGCAAGGAGAGGTTCCCCAAGCACGAACCTAGTTCCGTCAGCCACCTGTTCGAAAACCGGGTGATCGCTACGGCCAGCCTGCAAGGCCTTGCTGCGCAAGTCACCCAGAGTATTGAACGCTTTCATGCGGAAACCGGCGCCAATGCGCTCCCTGAGACACTGGAGCCTCTGTCGGCTTTGCCTGCCCTGCTGCTCGCAGTAAATTCAACACTTCAGGATGCCCCCAGCGACGGGGCCATTGCGAGTGAAACGGAAGACCAGCTTCAGGCCGAAATTGGCCGTCTGAACGCGAAAGTCGCTCAGCTTGAAAATGAACTTCAGAAAGCAAGCGCGGCTAAACCTTCGGTTTTCTCCGATGCCTTCAAAAAGCAACTGGGCACAAGCCTGGGCGACTGGAAACTGTACGCGGCTCTTTGCACTGGCCTGTGGTTCGTGAGCGGAGACGCAGAAGGCACGCAGCGCCGGCTTGAGAACATCTCCCACTATCGCGATATGATTTTTGGTGAAGTTTCTTCGCCTTCCGATGCCGCACCCGCACGCTCAACGGCAGCTGTAGAAAGCACATTAGAAATCTAAACGCCCGCCCGGCGCCGCCGCCGGGCAGCGCCCGTCCGCCCCCATGGGCGGGCACTGCCCTCGTTATTCAGTTTCCGCCCTCGCTTTTCAGGTTTGAAACAGCCCGCGCTCCGTTCGGGGAGGCGCCATGGCGCCTTCCCTTTGCAGGGCTGCGCTCACCCCTGCCCCGCCATCTCTGCCGACAGCCAGTCCAGCGCGCGGGCGAGATCGGCGGCGCTGCAGGGGGCCGGGCTGACGTCCAGGTCGGCGCCCGCGCGCATCAGGTTGCGCGACCAGGCGCGGGTGTTGGCAAACCGCAGCATCAGGGTGCTGCAGCCCAGCACCGGGTCCGCCGCCACCCGGTGCAGCCGGTCGGCGGGCAGGAAATAGGCGTCGCCCTGCCGGTAGGCCGCGGTGGTCTCCAGCCGCACCCGGGCCGGGCCGGCCGGAACCAGCGGCTGCTGCGCATCGCGGTAGTGGTATTCGCTATAGACCTCGGCATCCCCCGACAGCGCGTCCTCCCAGTATTCCGACACCAGCGCGCCGTTCAGTACCCGGGAGACCAGCGGCCAGCGGTGCGAATGCAGGTTCTCCTGCGCATGGACGCCGGGCAGCCAGATATGCAGCCGCAGCGAAAACCCCGGCCGCTCGGCCAGCCGGATCTTGTAAAACCCGTTCTTGTTGAACACCGAGCGGCGGGCCAGCGCCGCCAGCTCCGCCTCATCCGCGCGCAGGCCTGCCAGCCGGGCCGCCAGCCATCCGGCGGGCAGCGCCGCCAGCGCCTGCTTGGCGCCGTTCAGGATCTGCAGCGTGCGGCGGCCGGCCGCCAGGCCCTCCTGCAGGCGGTCCGCGAAATCTGCGAAACCGCCGTCAGCCTCTGCAAAACCGGGGCGCAGCTGCGCCGGGCGCGCCAGAGTATAAGCAACGTTCATAAAAGCATCCTCTTGCCTGTTGAAACAAAAGGAGTTTTGCAAAGGAGCGCGGGCAAAAAAACACCGGATGCAGAGGCCGTTTGCCGCTGTTGCAGCCGGGTGCGCGGACGCTGCGGATGTGCCTGCCGCCAAAATGCGCTATACTCTCCCAGTACCGCGAGACGCGCGCCCCGCTGACGGGAGATGACCACAGCAAAGGAGGACGACCCGCATGGATGCAATCAAAGCCGCTGAATACGCCCGCGCGCTCTACAGCGCGCATGGCGACAAGGCCGAGGCCGAAGCCGCGCAGAAGATGCGCGAATGCGAGGCAGCCGGCAAGGACAGTGAGGCTGCAGACTGGAAGGCCGTGCGCCAGGCAGTCCGCGCGATGCGCGGGCCGCACCAGACCTGAGCATCTGGCACCGCTGGAGGGCCGCGGGACGCGGCGCTCCGGCCCCCTCTGACCCTGTTCACCGCGATTGAAAACGGCGGCGGATTGCGCCATACTACGGCCAGTTCCGCGGGCATAAGACCCGCTTGCCAAGAACGGGGCACGAGCAGATGAAACACTTCCTGACAGCAGCGCTTTGCGCTGGATTTCTTGCAGCATTGGCCCCGGCCGGGGCCGAGGCCGGCGCCATTGAGCGCGCCTGCCGCCAGTCGGACCGCACCGCCGCAACGCCGTCGCTGTGCAACTGCATCCAGAGGGTTGCCAACCGCAGCCTGACGCGGTCGGAGCGCAAGACCGTGTCCAAGTGGTTCTCCGACCCGCACCAGGCGCAGGTGGTGCGCCAGTCCAGCAACCGCAGCGACGAGCGGCTGTGGCAGCGCTACAAGGCCTTCGGCGACCACGCGGCGCGCAGCTGCGGCTGAACCCGGGCCGGTCCGGCATGGGCCGTTAAGGGCGTCCTTTGGGGCGCCTTTTCATTTGATGCATCATTGCTGCGGCATTTTCGCAAGGGGGAAAGCCTGCGGCATTGCCACCCTTGACCGCACCGCTTCAAACCGCAAAGAACGGCCTAAGGTATTGGAGCAGTTCACATGTTGATCAAAGGTGTTACCCTGCGCGGGCTGGAAGTGTTTGAGGCTTTGGCCAAAACCGGGTCCGTGGCGCAGGCCGCCGAGATGACCGGGCTGAGCCAGCCGGCCGTCAGCCAGCAGATGCGCAACCTGGAAAAGGCGCTGGACAGCGAGCTGATCGACCACGGCCGCCGCCCGATGGTACTGACCGCTGCCGGGCGCAGCTTCCTGGCCCGCACCGAGGCGGTGCTGTCCGAATTGCGGCTGGCCCAGAGCGAGCTGACGGTAATGGACCTCACCCACCTGCAGGCGCTGTCGATCGGGCTGATCGACGATTTCGACAACGATCTGACGCCGCGGCTGGCGACCATCCTGGCCGACAGCCTGACCCAGTGCCGGTTCAAGATGATCACCGCCTCCAGCCACGACATCGTGCGTGCGCTGGAAGCCCGCGAGCTGCACATCGCCGTTGCCGCCACCACCGGTGAGCTGCGCGAAGGGCTGGTCGAATACCCGCTGGTGCGCGACCCCTTCATCCTGGTGGCGCCGCGCGGCACGGTGTCGGATGCGGCGCAGGCGGCAGACCAGCTGCAGGGCCTGCCGTTCCTGCGCTACGCCCGCGAGCAGCTGATCTCGCAGCAGGTCGAGGCGCTGCTCAGCCGCCAGAAGCTGGAGTTCGAGGACCGCTTCGAGGTCGGCTCGCATCTGGCGCTGATGGCGATGGTGGCGCGGCGGATCGGCTGGGCGATCACCACGCCGCTGGGCTACATGCGGGCGGGCCGCTTCCACGACCAGATCGACGCCTTCCCGCTGCCGTTTGGCGAGATGTCCCGCACGATCTCCCTGTTCACTGCCGCCGACTGGGCTGACCGGGTGCCGCGGGACGTGGCCGAGACCCTGCGCCGCCTGGTGCAGAGCCAGATGATCGACCCGGCAGTGCAGCAGCTGCCGTTCCTGGCGGGCGGCTTCCGGGTGATCGCGGAGTAGGGTCAGGACCCTAAGCTAGAGCACCGCCTTGAGCCCCCTTGCGGCACGCTCGATCAGCTCCAGGCAGCCGTCGAAGTCGCGGGTGTAATAGGGATCCGGCACATGGTCCGCGCCGGTTTCCGGCGCGTAGTCGGTGAACAGGCGCACCGGGGTGTCATTGCCCGCGGGGCGCAGGGCCTCGATGTTCTCCAGGTTGCTGGCATCCATCGCGATGATCAGATCGAAAACCTCGAAATCGCCGCGCCGGAACTGCCGGGCGCGCAGGTCGGAGATATCCAGCCCCCGCAGCCGCGCCGCCGCCTGCATCGGGCCGTAGGGCGGCTCCCCCACGTGATAGGAGGCAGTGCCGGCGCTGTCGGTCTCGGCTTCCGGGCAAAGCGCGCGGAACACCCCCTCGGCCGCCGGGGAGCGGCAGATGTTTCCTAGGCAGACGAACAGAATACGGGTAGGCATTGGCAGACGGCTCCTGTGATCCGGGGGTAGTGATAGGAGGTTCTGCGGCGATGGGAAAGAGCGGCCAGAAGATTGTCATCCTGACCGGCGCCGGGATTTCCGCCGAAAGCGGGCTCGGCACCTTCCGCGACGAGGGCGGCCTCTGGGCGCAGCACCGGATCGAGGATGTGGCAACGCCGGAGGCCTTCGCGCGCAATCCGGATCTGGTGCATGGCTTCTACAATGCCCGCCGCGCGCAAGCGGCCGCGGCGCAGCCCAACCCGGCGCATCAGGCGCTGGCCCGGCTGCAGGCGGAACACGCGGGCGAGGTGGTGATCGTCACCCAGAATGTGGACGCCCTGCATGAGGCTGGCGGCGCCGCGCAGGTGCTGCACATGCACGGCACGCTCGCGGGCGCGCTGTGTGCCGCCTGCGGCCACCGCTGGCCCGCGCCGATGCAGATGCAGACCAGCCAGCCCTGCCCCGCCTGCGCCGCGCCTGCAGTGCGGCCCGACGTGGTCTGGTTCGGCGAGTTCCCCTATTTCATGGAGGAGATCTATGCCCACCTGGCCGGGGCGGATCTGTTTGCCGCCATCGGCACCTCGGGCGAGGTTTATCCGGCAGCGGCCTTTGTCGATGAGGCGCATCTGGCTGGCGCCCATACGGTGGAATTGAACCTGGAGCCGTCGGCCACCGCCTCCCGCTTTGCTGAGCGCCGATTTGGCCCGGCCAGCGAAACCGTGCCCGCCTGGGTGGCGGAGCTGCTGGGCTGACCCTAGGCGGCAAAAAGCCCGCCACGGGGCGGGCTTTGGGCGCGAAGGAGGGCCGCAGCGCGGCGTGACGCCGCGCCCGCCCTGCCCCTTGCAGATCAGTTGGAATGGGTGGAGTGGTCCATCTGGCCGTGGCCTTCGGCCTTGCGCTCCAGATCGACCGGCACCTCGATCTCGACCTCGCCGGCCTTCTCGAACACCAGCGTGACCTTCACCACATCGCCGTGGTTCAGCGACTGGTTCAGACCCATGAACATGATGTGGTCGCCGCCGCGCTTCAGCATGTGGGTTCCGCCTGCGGGCACCGCAAAGCCTTCCTCCACATGCATCATCTTCATGACGCCGTCATCGCCTTCCTTGTGGGTGTGCAGCTGCACCTTGGCCGCCACGTCGGAGTGCACATCGATCAGCTGGTCGTCGGCTTCACCTTTGTTCATGATCTCCATGAAGGCGGCGCCGGCCTTGGCCGCGGGCGACGAGACGCGCGCGTATTGGTCATGCACCATGATCATGGCATCGCCTGCAAAGGCGGAGGTGGCAAAGGCAGCAGCAGCGGCGGCTGCAAAGACAACAGACTTCAGGGACATATCCTGTCTCCTCTTGGTAGATATTCAGTTTTCAAATGGGTGGTTGGGGTGGCCGTTCAGGCAGCTGCCGGCGGCGCGCGGGCAGAAGCCCGGAGCCTCAGCGCTGCGGAAACCCGCACGGTCTCTTGCACCGGGGCCACTGTCCTGCAGCTCTCCAAAGGCAGCACCAGCCCAACGGGCTGCGCCACCGCATCCAGCACATGCATCACGCAATCGGGGCAATGGTGCGGCGGCTTGGCCGGCTGGCCTTCGCTGCCCACATAGACGGTGACAGGGCCGGTGCCGGTGCAGATCACCATCTGCCCGGCGGCATCGCGCTCCCCCTGCCGCGCGGCGGCGCTATGCGCCGTCAGGGCAACGGCAAAGGCCAGAAACAGGCCGAGGTATAGGCGCAGAAAATGCATCATCACCGCAAGATATGCCCGCGCGGCGCGCAGCCTGCAAGGCGCAACCCTGCGGCAGATTGCACAAACGCAAACACCGCGCAGAGTTGCCTCTGCGCGGTGTCTGTTATCCGATCCGGTGAAGGGATCAGGCCAAGTCGATTAAGCCTGAGCGGCTTGTGCCTTGGCGATCTCTTTCTTCACTTTCAGCGCGTTTGCCGACAGTTCTTCGTCCTTGGCTTTGGCCAGGAACGCGTCCAGGCCGCCGCGGTGGTCTACAGAGCGCAGGGCAGCTGCGGAGATGCGCAGCTTGACGCCACGGCCCAGAACTTCGGACTGCAGGGTCACGTCGTTCAGGTTGGGCAGAAAGCGGCGCTTGGTTTTGTTGTTGGCGTGGCTGACATTGTTGCCAGTCATCGGGCCTTTTCCGGTCAGTTCGCAACGGCGCGACATATCTTCATCCTTCGTTTTTTGTAGGTCCGGAGCAGCTCCGGTCCAAATCACAAGGGGCGCGGCCATTGGCTGCGCCCGAAAACTGGTCCGCTGCTCTTACGCTCAACCGGCAACAGCGTCAAGTGATTCAACTCAGCTTTCTTGCCCGGCTTACTGCACGGTTTCCCGGCCCTCTGCAAGCCCTTGCAGCCGGGCGTCCGCCGCCGCCCCGAGCTGCGGCCTGCCGCGCTGCCGCGCCACCCGTGCCAGCTTCTGCCAGTAGGTCCGCGACAGCCTGCGGCGGCTCCGGTGCAGGTCCAGCACCCGCGCCGCATTCAGCGGCCCGTCGCGCAGCATCGACTGCAGGTCCCAGAAGCTGCCGCCCTCGCGGATCACCTGGCTGGCCGGATGGCCGCCGCAGGACAGGCGGCACAGCTGCAGGTCCGGGAACACCGCCTGGATGAACATCGCGTGGCTCAGATCCATCTTGCGGAACGGGTCGAACAGCACCACCCCCTGCACGCCGTGGCGGCCGTAGCGGATCAGGTCGCCCAGCGCTTCGTCAAACGCCTCCGCCTCCTTGCGGCGGCGGTCGTAGGGCACCACGCCCGGCGCGATGGTGTATTGCGGCGAGACCGCAATCAGGCGGCTGAGGCGCAGCGCCCTGGAGAACCGCAGCGCCCCGTAGCCGCCCATGGAGAACCCCATGGCAGAAACGTCCTGAAAGCCGTTGGCCAGTTCCTTGAGGCTGCGCGCCAGCGCCTTGGTCTCGCTGTTGATGTACCAGTCGTTGTTGCGGGGCTGGATGTGCAGATGGGCATAGCCATGCGCGGTCATGTTCCGGACCGGGCCGCGGTCCTCGAATTCCCCGGCCACGGCAACCCGCTGGCGGAAGGTCACGAACAGACTTTCGCCCTCCGCGTTGAACAGAGAGGCGCGCAGCTTTGCGCCGTCGAAGACCCGGGTTTCCTGCATCTGCGCGGCTCAGCCCTTCAGGTGGTCCCGCAGCATCTGCTGTGCCGCCGCCGCCGGGGTCAGCGCGCCCGCGGCGACCTGGCCCGACAGCTCTGCCATCGCCGCCTGGGCGCTGGCGGTGTGCAGCCGCGCCAGCAGCGCCTGGCGCACCTCCTGGTCGAACCAGTAGCAGGACTGGTCGGCGCGGCGGCGGTCCCAGTGGCCGTTTTCCTTGCGCCAGGCGGTCAGGGTCTGCATCTCCTCCCAGGCCTTGTCCAGCCCGTGCTCCTCCACCGCCGAAACCATCAGCGCCTTGGGAAAGCCCTCCGGGTCCTGCGGCCGCTTGCGCAAGAGCCGCAGCGCGCCGGCGTAATCGGCGCAGGTGCGGGTCGCCACCGGTTTCAAGGGTCCGTCCGCCTTGTTCACCAGGATGAGGTCGGCCATTTCCATGATGCCGCGCTTCACCCCCTGCAGCTCATCGCCGCCCGCGGGCGCCAGCAAGAGCAGGAACAGGTCCGACATTTCCGCCACTACGGTTTCCGACTGCCCCACCCCGACAGTTTCGATCAGCACCACGTCAAAGCCTGCTGCCTCGCACAGGGCGACAGCTTCGCGGGAGCGGCGGGCGACGCCGCCCAGGTGGCTCTGGCTGGGGGACGGGCGGATGAAAGCGTTGCGCTCGCGGCTAAGCCGCTCCATCCGGGTCTTGTCGCCCAGGATCGAGCCGCCGGAGCGGGCGGAGCTGGGATCGACCGCCAGCACCGCCACCCGCAGGCCGAGGCCCGTCAGCATCATGCCGAAGCTTTCGATGAAGGTGGATTTGCCGACGCCGGGCGTGCCCGACAGGCCGATGCGCAGCGACTGGCGCTTGTGCTTGGCCAGCTCCGACAACAGCTCGCCCGCCCTGGCGCGGTGATCCTCGCGGCCGCTTTCCACCAGGGTGATGGCACGGGCCAGCGCCCGGCGGTCGCCATCGAGGATCTTCTGTGTCAGCTGTTCGGTGTCCATGCGTGCTTTCCTGTCGTAATGGGCGGACCTTGGCGCAAGCCGTGCCGCAAAGTCCAGCCCCTGCCGTCTGCGGGGCAACCTACATCAGCAGGCGCCGCAGGAAAGGCGGCAAATCCGCCGCGCCTGATGCGGTTTGCGCAGCGAGTGTTCTGAATTGAAACGCCAACAAACTCACCAATCACCACTGTTTCGCCCGGCGGCACGCCGGGCAGCGCCCGTCCGCCCCCATGGGCGGGCGCTTCGCTTCCGCCCGCGGACAGGCACTTCCCTCTGCGCTCTATCAATAGACACACCGCTAGACCTCCCCCTCCGCTTTGGCGATAAGGCGGGAATGACCAGATTGCCGATCGAAGACGCCCTCCCCGAACTGCTGGACGCCCTGCGTGCCCGCGGCCGTGCCGTGCTGCAGGCGCCGCCTGGTGCGGGCAAGACCACACGGGTGCCGCTGGCGATGCTGGAGGCCGGCCTCACCCGGGGCCGCATCGTGATGCTGGAACCCCGCCGCCTCGCCGCCCGTGCAGCTGCGGAGCGGATGGCGGAAACACTGGGGGAGAAGCCCGGCCAGACCGTCGGCTACAGGGTGCGCGGCGATGCCAAGGTCTCCAAATCCACCCGCATCGAGGTGGTGACCGAGGGCATCCTGACCCGGATGCTGCAATCGGACCCGGACCTGCCCGGTGTCGGCGCGGTGATCTTTGACGAATTCCACGAACGCTCCCTGAACGCCGATCTGGGTCTTGGCTTATGCCTGGAGGTGGCGGGCGCGCTGCGCGATGACCTGATCCTGCTGGCGATGTCGGCAACCCTGGATGCGGAGCCGGTGGCGGCGCTGATGGACGCGCCGATGGTCACCTCCGAGGGGCGCAGCTATCCGGTGGAAACCCGCTGGCTGGAGCGCCCCCTGCCCGCGCAAGCGCGGCGCGGCGATGCGCTGGCGGACCTGGTGGTGCAGGCGGAGAAGGAGACGCGGGCAACCGGCGGCGGCATTCTGGTGTTCCTGCCCGGCGAGGGCGAGATCCGCCGCGCCGCCGGCGCGCTGGAAAAGCGCCTGCCCGGCCACTGCCATATCCGGCCGCTGTTCGGCGCCCTGCCCTTTGCCGAGCAGCGCGCGACGATCCAGCCCGAGGCGCAGGGCCGCAAGGTGGTGCTGGCGACCTCGATCGCCGAGACCTCGCTGACCATTCAGGACATCCGCGTGGTGGTGGACATGGGCCAGGCGCGCCGCGCGCGGTTCGATCCCGGCTCCGGCATGTCGCGGCTGGTGACAGAGAAAGTGACCCGCGCCGAGGCGACCCAGCGCCAGGGCCGCGCGGGCCGGGTGGCGGAGGGCATCTGCTACCGGCTGTGGACCAAAGGCGAGGAAGGCGCGCTGATGGCGTTTCCGCCGGCCGAGATCGAAAGCGCCGACCTCACCGCGCTGGCGCTGGAGCTGGCGCTGTGGGGCGCCGCGCCGGACGATCTGATGTTCCTGACCCAGCCGCCCGCTGGCGCGATGGCAGAGGCGCAGGCGCTGCTCGCAATGCTGGGGGCGCTGGACGTGCAAGGGCGGATCACCGAACATGGCAAGGCGCTGGCCGCCCTGCCCTTGCATCCGCGCCTTGGCCATATGCTGCTGCAGGCAGGCCCCGCGGCTGCGCCCTTGGCAGCGCTCTTGGGCGAACGCGACCCGCTGCGCGGGGCGCCTGCGGATCTGTCCTTGCGGCTGAAAGCCTTGAAAGATCCCAAGGGCTTTGAGCGCAATCACCCCTATCAGCTGAACCGCCCCGTCGTGGAGCGCATCAAGAGCGAGGCGCGGCGGCTGGAGAAACAGGCGGGCCGCCGCGATGCGGGACTGTCCGCTGCAACGATGGCCGCCCTCGCCTATCCCGACCGCATCGGCCAGCGCCGCAAGGGCGATAACCCGCGGTTCGTGCTGTCCGGCGGCAAGGGCGCCGTATTGGACGGCGGCGACACGCTGGCGGGGGCGCCGTTCATCGTGGCGCTGGATACCGACGGCAACCCGCGCGAGGCCAGGATCCGGATGGCGGCGCAAATCTCGCTGGCCGAAATCCGCGAGCTGTTTGCCGATCAGATTGCCTGGGCTGACACCTGCGAATGGTCGAAACGCGACCGCCGGGTGGCGGCGCGCCAGCAGGAGCGCTTTGGCGCCGTGGTGCTGGACGACCGGATCTGGAAGGAGGCACCGCCGGAGGCGGTGGCGCGGGCGATGCTGGACGGGGTGCGCGACCTGGGCCTTCGCCTGAGCGGCGCGCCGGCACGGCTGGCGGCACGGGTGGAGCTGGTCAGGGCGGAAGGCCACGACCTGCCGGACTTCTCCATCCCCGGCCTGATGGAAACCTTGGACGACTGGCTGCTGCCGATGCTGGACGGCGTGAAATCGGCCGAGGACTGGAAGCGCTTTGATCTTCTGCCCGCGCTCAAAGCGGCGCTCAGCTGGGAGCAGACCCAGCTGCTGGACCGCGAGGCGCCGGGCAGTTTCATCACCCCGCTGGGGCGCAAGATCCCGATCAGCTATGATGGCGAAATCCCGGAAATCTCGGTCCGCCTGCAAGAGATGTTCGGCGTCACCCGGCATCCGTCCGTCGGCGGCGTGCCGCTGAAGGTGTCGCTCTTGTCGCCCGCCCAGCGCCCGATCCAGATCACCCGCGACCTGCCGGGCTTCTGGGCCGGCTCTTATGCGGATGTCAGGAAGGACATGCGCGCCCAGTACCCCAAGCACCCCTGGCCCGAAGACCCGACGCAGGAAGACCCGACGCTGCGGGCGAAACGGCGCAAGTAACGCCGCGCAGCGCATCCGTGATGCGATGGGACGCGGGCGGGCGCGCGGCCCCTGCCCGCCCGGCAAACCCGCGCATCTCCTTGCAACCCCGGTCGAACAGGCGTAGATTCCCACAATTACGCACATAAACACGGGAACTTCCCCAACAACAAAGGCTGAGCACCCATGACAAGCCCCCTGACCCGCGCCTGGAACGAGATTATCAAACCGATGCTGCAGCGCCCTGCCCGCGTGCAGGTTGCCGCCCTGTGCTACCGCATTGGCGCGGACGGCAAGGAGGTGCTGATGATCACCAGCCGCGGCACCGGGCGCTGGATCCTGCCCAAGGGCTGGCCGGTCGAGGGCAAGGACGGCCCGGACTCGGCGCTGCAGGAAGCCTGGGAGGAAGCGGGCGTGAAATCGGCCCGCATCACCCCGCAGCCGATCGGCGAATACCATTTCACCAAGCGCCATGACAACGGCACCGAAGAGCCGGTCACCACACTGATTTTCGAGGCCGAAGTGGAGCAGCTGGAGGATGACTACCCGGAATCCGCCGAGCGCACCCGCCAGTGGATGAAGCCGGAGCAGGCCGCCGGCCTGGTGCACGAGCCGCAGCTGCAGGCCGTTCTGCGCCGATTGTAACAGTTATGTGACATTTTCATGTCGGAAGCTTGAACCGCGCCCCAAGCGGCGTTAGGCGCGTGCGCAGACCTCGGAATCAGGAATGCGACGATGAGCGATGCAGATCAGCGCACGCAATGGAACACGCTGGACAAGGATCTGAACCGGATCTCCCAGCTCGAACTGGCCGCGAGCTATGCCTCCCGCCCGCTGGTGGCGCCGGGCATTGCGCTGGCCTTCATTGTGCTGGCGGGCCTGGCGGCCGGCGTCTTCTTCGGCGGCTCCGCCATGAGCATGGTGGTGATCGCCGCCGCCGCCTTTGGCGCCTACATGGCGATCAACATCGGCGCCAATGACGTCGCCAACAACATGGGGCCGGCGGTGGGCGCAAACGCGCTGACCATGGGCGGCGCCATCGTGATTGCCGCGATCGCCGAAAGCGCAGGCGCGCTCCTGGCGGGCGGCGATGTGGTTTCGACCATCTCCAAGGGCATCATCGACCCCACCGCGGTTGCCAGCAGCAACGTGTTCATCTGGGCGATGATGGCGGCGCTGATCTCCTCTGCGCTGTGGGTAAACCTGGCAACCTGGGTCGGCGCGCCTGTCTCCACCACCCATTCGGTGGTCGGCGGCGTGCTGGGCGCCGGTGTGGCTGCCGCGGGCACCGCCGCGGTGAACTGGCCCACCATGGGCAAGATCGCCGCCAGCTGGGTGATCTCGCCGGTTCTGGGCGGCATCATCGCAGCCCTGTTCCTGGCCTTCATCAAGGCCAAGATTATCTATCAGGACGACAAGATCGCCGCCGCCCGCCGCTGGGTTCCGGTGCTGGTCGGCATTATGGCAGGCGCCTTTGCCTCCTACCTGGCCCTCAAGGGGCTGAAGAAGATCGTCAAGATCGACCTGCAGACCGCGCTGCTGATCGGCGCCGGCATCGGGGCGCTGTCCTATGTCGTCACCGCGCCGCTGATCAAGCGCCAGTCCGAGGGCATGGAGAACCGCAACAAGTCGCTGAAGGCGCTGTTCGGCCTGCCGCTGGTGATCTCCGCCGCGCTGCTGTCCTTTGCCCATGGCGCCAATGACGTCGCCAACGCGGTCGGCCCGCTGGCCGCCATCGTGCATGCCACCGAGTTCGGCGATTTTGCCTCCAAGGTGGCGATCCCGACCTGGGTGATGGTGATCGGCGCCTTCGGCATCTCCTTCGGCCTGTTCCTGTTCGGCCCCAAGCTGATCCGCATGGTCGGCAGCCAGATCACCAAGCTCAATCCGATGCGCGCCTACTGCGTGTCGCTGTCGGCAGCGATCACCGTGATCGTGGCCAGCTGGCTGGGCCTGCCGGTTTCCTCCACCCATATCGCGGTGGGCGCGGTGTTCGGCGTCGGCTTCTTCCGCGAGTGGCACATGGAGCGCCGCCTGAAGAATTCCGCCGCAGGCCGCCCGGCCGAAAAGCGCATCGCGCCGGAGGAACGCCGCCGCCGCAAGCTGGTGCGCCGCAGCCACTTCATGACCATCGTGGCCGCCTGGGTGATCACCGTGCCCGCCGCCGCGCTGCTGTCCGCGGTGATCTACCTGCTGCTCAACACCTTCGTCGGCTGAGCCGCACCGCAGAAAACTCAAAGCCCCCGCGCCTTCCGGCTGCGGGGGTTTTTCTTTGCCTTGCGTCCCGCCGCCTAGAACCGCTCCACCCAGGGCCGCAGCACCAGTTCGTCGCTCCAGGCGGAGCGGTGCTGGCCGATCAGATGCATGTACTCACTGGCGATGGCATCGGGGTCCAGCATGCTGTCTGGATTGCCCTCCGCCTCTGTCCGCTCCGGCCGCGACGCATTGCGGATGCCGCCGTCGATATTGACCCAGGCGACGTGGATGCCCTTTGGGTGCAGCTCCCGCGCCATCGACTGCGCCAGGCCGCGCTGTGCGAACTTGCCCATCGCAAAGGCCGCCGACTGGGCAAAGCCCTTCACACCCGCCGAGGCGCCGGTGAACAGAATGGTGCCAAGCCGCCCGTCCGCGGGCTGCTGTGTCAGCATTTGTTTAGCCGCCGCCTGGCCCAGCACAAAGGCGCCATAGGCGGTCACTTCCACTGCCTTGCGCACCGCTTCCGGGTCCAGCTCCGCAACGGGGCCGCGCAGCCGGGCCGAGGGGTTGTAGCAGGCCACCCGCAAATCGCCCGGCAGGCTGTCGATCAAGGCGGCGGTTCCGCCTGCGTCAGTGCCGTCGAGCACGTGCAGTCTGGCCCCGGTCTCCGCCGCCAGCGCCTCCAGCTTGGCCGTATTGCGCGCCGCCAGATGCACCGCGTAACCCGCCGCCGCCAGCCGCCGGGCAAAAGCCGCCGACAGGCCGGTGCCGGCCCCGACGATCAGCGCCTGCGGTTTGGATGATGTGTCCGCCATGGTCTTCCTCCCCCTGATTGACGCGGCAATGCTGGCGGCAAACATGCCCTGGCACAAGGGGCGCACAAAGTGTTGAGAAGCCGCCTCAGCCTTCGAGACGCCGGACGGCGCCTATGCGGAAGCAACGGCAGGCAGTCCCGCCAGCACATCCTTGGATTCCACCACCCTGCCGAACCCTGCGTGCAGGGCGGACAGCGTGACTTCCAGGACGGTTTCCGCGTCCAGCATGCCGCCCTTGCGCGCGGGCATGTCGAAGGCAATGAGCGCATCCTCCACCACCTGGATTTCAAACCCCAGGCTGGCGGCGGAGCGGGCAGTGGAGTTGACGCAGAACGCCGCAACCCCGCCAATGATCACCAGACGGCTGATCCCGGCGTCCCGCAGGTGGCGCTCCAGCCCGGTGCCATAGAACCCGGAAGAGCCGGTCTTCCAGAACACCGCCTCGCCCTCCTGCGGCACCGCGCAGGGCAAGGGCCGGCCGCTGGGCAGGTCGCGGCGGAACCTGCTCTCGGGCCGCGGGTCGTCATGCATCACATGCACCACCGGCAGCCCCGCCGCGCGGAAAGCTGCGGCCAGCTCCGCCGCTTTCTCCTGCGCATCCGGGTTGGCCTGCGGACGGCCGGAGGCCGCCACGTTGGCCATCTCCTGCTGCATGTCGACAATCAACAGGGCTGTGGCATGGTGCATGAAAATCTCCTCCCGCTCGAATACAGGCGCCAGACTGGCAGAGCGGCGCGGCCGGGGCCAGTGCAATCCCCTTTTTCCGTTGGGTTCCAAACCGGACGGGCTGCGCCAAACGCACTGCGCCGGGCCAAAGGCCCGGCGCCACGCCCAACTGGCAAGGGTCATTCCCCGGAATGATCCGCGGCGGGCGGGAGCGCCCCGCCGCGGGAAAGAACAGCTCAGCCGCCGAGGCACCAGCGCATGACGGCCTTCTGCGCGTGCAGGCGGTTTTCTGCCTCGTCAAAGATCACCGACTGCGGACCGTCCATCACCGCAGAGGTCACCTCCTCCTCGCGGTGGGCCGGCAGGCAGTGCATGAACAGCGCGTCGGGCTTCGCATGCGCCATCAGCGCATCGTTGACCTGGTAGGGGCGCAGCATGTTGTGGCGGCGCTCCTTGGAGGACTGGCTGTCGTGCATCGACACCCAGGTATCGGCGACCACCAGGTCGGCGCCTTCCACCGCTTTCGCCGCGTCCCGTTCAACCACGATCTTGGAACCGGCCTTGCGCGCCAGCCCCATGAACTCCTCCTCCGGGTCCAGCTGCGCCGGGCCGGTGAAGGTGAGGTCGAAGCCGAACTGCCCGGCGGCGTGGATGAAGGAGGCGCAGACGTTGTTGCCGTCGCCGGCCCAGACCACCTTCTTGCCCTTGATCGGGCCGCGGTGCTCCTCGTAGGTCAGCACGTCGGCCATGATCTGGCAGGGGTGGGTGCGGTCGGTCAGGCCGTTGATCACCGGCACGTCCGAGTATTCCGCCATCTCGGTCAGCACGGTCTCGTCAAAGGTGCGGATCATGATCATGTCGACATAGCGGCTGAGCACCCGGGCGGTGTCGGCGATGGTCTCGCCATGGCCCAGCTGCATGTCCTTGCCCGACAGCACCATGGTCTGGCCGCCCATCTGGCGCACGCCGACGTCAAAGGAGACCCGGGTCCGGGTCGAGGGTTTTTCGAAGATCAGCGCCACCATCCGGTCCTTCAGCGGCAGTTCATCATCCAGCGCTGCCTTGGGGCGGCCGAGGCGCGCCTGCTTGGTGGCTTTGGCCTGGTCGATGATTGCGCGCAGGTCTGCGGGGTCGGTTTTGTGGATGTCGAGGAAATGGTTCATGGTCGTATCGCTTTGTTCTGGCGAAGGCCGGGGGCTGCCTGCCCCCGGACCCCCGGAAGTATTTTTGCAAAGATGAAGTTCAGGCAGCTTCGACCTGAGCGGCGGTTTTTTCCAGGCGGCTGACGGCCTCGGCGATGTCCTCGTCCGTCAGGGTCAGCGGCGGCAGCAGGCGGATCACGTTGTCGGCAGCCGGGACGGTGATCAGCTCATTGTCATAGCCGGCCTTCACCACATCGGCGTTCACCGCCTTGCACTTGAGGCCCAGCATCAGGCCGGCGCCGCGCACCTCTTCAAAGACCTCCGGATGATCGGCCACCAGCCCTTCCAGCTTCTGGCGCAGCAGGCCCGCCTTGCGGTTCACCTCGGCCAAGAAGGCGTCATCGGCGATGTGGTCCATCACCGCGCAGCCCACGGCGCAGCCCAACGGGTTGCCGCCGTAGGTGGAGCCGTGGGTGCCTGCGGTCATGCCGCTGGCCGCATCCTCGGTGGCCAGCACCGCGCCCAGCGGGAAGCCGCCGCCGATGCCCTTGGCCACCATCATGATGTCCGGGGTGATACCCGCCCATTCATGGGCAAACAGCTTCCCGGTCCGTCCGACGCCGCATTGCACCTCATCCAGGATCAGCAACAGGCCGTTGTCGTCGCAGATCTGGCGCAGCGCCTTCAGCTCTGCATCCGGGACCGGACGGATGCCGCCCTCGCCCTGCACCGGTTCGATCAGGATCGCGGCGGTCTTCTCCGAGATCGCATTGGTCACTCCGTCCAGGTCGCCGAAGGTCAGATGCACGAAACCGGGCAGCAGCGGGCCGAAGCCCTTGACCATCTTCTCGGAGCCCGCGGCGGCGATGCCGGCAGACGAGCGGCCGTGGAAGGAGCCGTCGAAGGTGATGATCTCCACCCGCTCAGGCTGGCCCTTGTCATAGAAATACTTGCGCGCCATCTTCACTGCCAGCTCGCAGGCTTCGGTGCCCGAGTTGGTGAAGAACACGGTGTCGGCAAAGGTATGCTCCACCAGCTTGTCCGCCAGCGCCTGCTGCTGCGGGATCTGGTAGAGGTTGGACACATGCCACAGGTTCTGCGCCTGGGAGGTCAGCGCCTCCACCAGCGCCGGATGGGCATGGCCCAGCGCGTTCACCGCAATGCCGGAGCCCAGATCCAGAAAGCGTCGCCCGTCCGCCGCGGTCAGCCAGGCGCCTTCGCCTTTGACGAACTCAAGCGGTGCACGGTTGTAGGTCGGCAGAACGGACGGGATCATCGGGATCATCCTTTTCAAAGGTGGAAGCCAAAGCTGTGACGTAAGCTTGGCCTTGGGTCAACGGTGGATCATTGGATTTCGAATGGGGGATGTGCTGCACGGCAGGCACAGGGGATCAAAGGGCCGGTCACGCCAGGCGGCGTCGGCGTCGCGAGATGGTGGTATATGCGCGTTTGATCATAGGCGGGTTCCATAGTGGAGGTTTTAGCGAAAGAAAACCCCTTTTGTGCAGCCTGCCCCGCCAATGCGCCGCCCGGCCCTTTCACCTTTGGCGAAATACTCCGGGGTGATTTGGCCGCAGGCCAAGAGGGGCAGCGCCCCTCCTTCTCCAAGCCCGCGGGGCAGCGCCCCTGCCCTGGAGGTTAATTACGGCGGCTGCCGAAGCCTTTCCCCTTGCATCCCGCGGCGGCTTGCCGCACCGCTGGAGCCATGACGCGCAGCACCCCGCAGAACCCGGCCCTGGCCGCCGCCCTGATCCTGGCGGCAACCACATTCATTGCGGGCACCACGCTCATGGCCAAGGCGCTGGGAACCGAGAGCCTGGGCGCGCCGCTGCACCCGATGCAGATCAGCCACGGGCGCTTCCTGTTTGCCTTCATGGCGATTTCAACCGCCGTGCTGGTCCTGCGCCCTCGCTTCATCCGCCCGCATTGGGGCTATCACATCGGGCGCACCACCTTCGGCTGGGCCGGGGTCACGCTGATGTTTGCCTCGGTGGCCTATATTCCGCTGGCCGATGCCACCGCGATCACCTTCCTGAACCCGGTCTTCGGCATGCTGCTGGCTATTCCGCTCCTGGGTGAGCGCGTCGGCCCCTGGCGCTGGGGCGCGGCGCTGATTGCGATGATGGGGGCAATGATCCTGCTTAGGCCGACGCCCGCCAGCTTCCAGCCCGCAGCGCTGCTGGCCCTGGGCGCGGCGGCGGTGATGGGGCTGGAGCTGATTTTCATCAAGAAGCTCGCAGGCCGCGAAGGGCCGCTGCAGGTGCTGTGGTTCAACAACCTTTTGGGCATGATGATTGCCAGCTGCGCGGTGCTGCAGGTCTGGCAGATGCCCAGCCCGGCGCAATGGGCAGCCCTTGCGGCGCTGGGGCTTTTGATGGCCTGCGCACAGGCTTGTTTCATCAACGGCATGGCGCGGGCCGATGCCTCCTTTGTCGCCCCGTTCAGCTATGCCACGCTGGTGTTTGCGGCGCTTTACGATTTCCTCGGCTTTGGCGTGGTGCCGGATGCCATTTCCCTCCTCGGCGCCTGCATCATCCTGGCGGGCGCCGCCGTTCTGGCCTGGCGCGAAGGCCGGGTGCGGCCGCCCGCGGGCCGCGCGGCAACCGCGGGAAAATAGCCCCGGGCCGCCGCCGCTCACGAAAAGTTATTTTCCGACACTGGCCCAGCCGCGACGCTGAGGTCGAAAACCGGCAATTTCCGCCTGCCCGGCGCGCCACCCTGCACCTAAGCAGGACAGGAGCACGCAGATGCACGAGAGGCGGATTCCAGAATGGCTGCGCCACGCGCCGGTGCCCTCGGTCAGGGATTTCGGCATCCTGGCGGGGCTTGAGGCGGTGGTGCGCGGCACTTTGATCTCGGTGTTTCCGCTGATCATGTACCGGGCGCTGGGGGATGCCGGGCTGGTCTCGGCCTCCTATTTCGCGGTCGGGATCCTGTCGCTGCTGGCCGGGCTGATGGTGCCCGCGCTGGTCCGGCTGGTGCCGCGCCGCTGGGCCTACTCCCTGGGTGCGGCGATGTTCGTGGCCTCGGCAGCCCTGGCGGTCGAGGGCAGCCCGGCCTCGGTGCTGGCGGCGCTGGCGCTCAACACCGTGGCGGCGGTCACCACCTTCATCTGCTTCAACGCCTATGTGCTGGACTACATTTCCCGCGTCGAGCTGGGCAAATGCGAGACTTCGCGGATGTTCTATTCGGCCCTTGGCTGGACCGCCGGGCCGATGGCAGGCGTGCTGCTGCTGGAGGTCTGGGCGCCCGCACCCTTCCTGATCTCTGCCGCGGCGGCGCTCATGATGCTGGCGGCCTTCTGGTGGATGCGGATGGGCAACGGCAAGCAGATCGCCCGTGCCCGCGGCCCGGCCTCCAACCCGTTGAAATACCTGCCGCGCTTTCTGGAGCAGCCGCGGCTGATCACCGGCTTTCTGTTTGCGGTGATCCGCTCGGCCGGCTGGTGGATCTATGTGGTCTACCTGCCGATCTTTGCCATCGAAAAGGGGCTGGGACAGGAGCTGGGCGGCATCCTCTTGTCCGTGACCAACGCCTGCCTGTTCGGCGCGCCGCTGCTGCAGCGCTGGGTGCAGCGGCATTCGATCCGGCTGGCCGTGCGCACGGGGTTTCTGACCGTTGCGGCCTGTTTCGGTGCCGCGGCGGCGCTGCAGGGCTGGCCCGCGGTATCGGTGGCTCTGCTGATGGCGGGGTCCGCGGCGCTGATCCTCTTGGATATCTGCGGCGGGCTGCCCTTCCTGATGGCGGTGAAACCCTCCGAACGCACCGAGATGTCGGCGGTCTATTCCAGCTACCGGGATATCTCCGGCATTCTGACGCCGGGGGCTGCCTGGCTGGTGCTGATGGTGTCGCCGCTGGCCGGGATCTTTGCGGCAGGTGCCGCGGCCGCCGCCTATGCCGCGCTTCTGGCTGGCAAGCTGCATCCGCGGCTGGGGCGCACAAAGGCGGCCCCTCAGCCCGCGGAGGATCCGCTGCCCGCAGAGTAGCGGCGTCGGGGTTTCAGGTCAGGGTTTCAGCCGGTAGCCGGTTCGCAGCATCACCCAGGCCAGCAGGCAGACCGCAAAGGTGGCGCTGCTGCACACCATCAGCCCCAGCAAGGGCGGGCTGTCGGAGGTGCCGATCACCCCGAATCGCACCCCGTCGATCAGGTAGAACACCGGGTTCAGATGCGAGATCACTTTCAGAACCGGCGGCAGCGCCTCCACCGAATAGAAAGTGCCCGAGAGGAACGCCAGGGGCGTCACGATGAAATTGGTGATCGCCGCCATCTGGTCGAACTTTTCGGCGAACACTCCGGCGACGATGCCCAGGCCGCCCAGAAACGCCGCGCCCAGCACGATGAACACCAGCGCCGTCAGCGGGTGCGCGGGCACGATCTGCAAGACCGCCATCAGCCCCAGCCCGATGCCCAGCGCCACCAGCGTGCCGCGCGCCACCGCGCCTGCCAGGTAGCCCAGCAGGATCTCCAGCCCCGACAGGGGCGGCATCAGCGTGTCGACGATATTGCCCTGCACCTTGGCAATAACGATGGAGGATGAGGTGTTTGCAAAGGCATTCTGGATCACCGTCATCATCATGATACCCGGCGCCAGGAAGGTCAGGAACGGCACCCCCATCACGTCGCCGCGTTTCGGCCCGATGGCGATGTTGAAGATCATCAGGAACAGCGCCGCGGTCACCAGAGGCGCCAGCAGGGTCTGGGTCCAAACCGCCAGGAACCGCTGCACCTCGCGCCACGCCAGCGCCCTGAGTCCCATCCAGTTCACCCGCCCGAAGCGGCGCGCGCCCAATTCGACCTGATAGCCCTGATCTGCCATGCTGCCCCCTGCATTTCCTTGCCGGGACTGCATAACGGCTGGGCCAATAGGCGCAAGATGCCTTGTAACTCCGCCCGCAGTGATTAGAATAGGGCGATCACACGGAATATGATGGCGGCCGCAGAACCCCTGGGGCCGCTATTAGCTTGGAAAGGCAACAGATGTCCTGGACAGACGAGCGCGTCGAACTGCTCAAGAAAATGTGGGGCGAGGGCCAGTCGGCCAGCCAGATCGCCAAGGAACTGGGCGGCGTCACCCGCAACGCCGTGATCGGCAAGGTGCACCGCCTCGGCCTGTCCAACCGCAACAGCGGCGGCGCCAAGGCTGCCGAGCCCAAGGAAAAGCCCGCAGCAGCCCCCGCGGCCGCCGCGCCGAAACCCGCCGCCGCCAAGCCCAAGCCGCAGCCCAAAACCGAACCGGCGCGCCCGGCCGCGGCCCAGCCGTCCGCGGACGCCAAGCCCGCAACCCCGGCACGCCGCCAGATCATCCCGGCCGGCCAGCCGCTGCCGCCGCAGCCCTCGGCCAATGAAATCAGCCCCGAGGCGCTGGCCAAGGTCAATGAGATCGAGAAGAAGGCCAAGAAGCTGGGCCTGATGGAGCTGACCGAGCGCACCTGCAAATGGCCGGTCGGCGACCCCGCGACCGAGGACTTCTGGTTCTGCGGCCTGCCCGCCCAGCAGGGCAAGCCCTATTGCGAGGCGCATGTGGGCGTGGCGTTCCAGCCGATGTCCTCGCGCCGCGACCGCCGCCGCTGAGCCCAGCCCGGCAATTGAAGAATTGAAGGCGTCCGCAAGGGCGCCTTTTTTCTGTCCGGCGGCTGCCGGCCTCTCTGCCTCCCGGAAACATGCAAAAATGTGTATGATAGCGGAGTCCGCCGCTGCCCTGGCGGCGGCGGGCCTGACTCAGCGAGGAGGCCAACATGAAACGCACAGCATCCGCGGCCTGCGCCGCTCTTGGCGCAGCGATTGCCCTGTCTCTTGCTCCGGCATCAGCGGACACCGTATCGGAACCGGTTCTGAAGACTGAGCTGGAAGGCATGCCCGGAACCGAAGCCAATATCGTTGTCTTCGACGTGGACCCAGACTGGGAAACCGAGCACCATTACCATCCGGGGCACGTCTTCGTCTATGTGATCGAGGGCACGGTGAAGATTGATGTCGACGGGGAAGACCCTGTCGAATACAGCGCCGGCGAAGCGTTTTATGAAAGGCCGAACATCAGCATGATCGGCTCAAACGCCAGCACCACGGAGCGGGCCAAGATCGTTGTTTTCCAGGTCGGCGAGTCTGGCAAGCCGCTGATGATCAGCAACTGACAGGGCGGCACAGCCGGCCTTTCTGATGGAATACGCCGCCCCCGGCCCTCTGACGGACCGGGAGCGGCGCTGCGGATTTGCGGCCGTCAGTTGGTGACCGGGCCTTCGGAGGTGAATTTCGGGATCACGCTGTCGGAGGCTGCCTTGGGCTCGATCCCCGGCCAGTTGCCCTCGGCCAGGGTGATGTTGCCGGGAATGTCTTCCTCCCAGAAGCCGACCACCACGTCGGTGATGTTCAGATAGAGCTTGTCGTCGACGATGCGCCACAGGTTCGGGTTGGCCGGCACCTTGCCGCCCTTGGACACGCCATAGGCGCAGTGGCCGTCATACTGCGGCGCGTAATAGGCCGGGTTTTCCAGGAACGCGTCGCGGTTTTCAGCAGTGGAGAACGCCCAGGTGGCGCCGTTGTAGTCGGCGGTGAATGCGGTGCTGCCCCGGACCGGCGCGGTCTGCGGCGTGCCGACCGGGTTCATCTCAAGGCTGCGGTAGGCCACCACGTCATAGCCGGAAACCGCGTAACCGGTGCCGTCGACATACTGTTCGCCGGCAAAGGCCGGCAGGGCAAAGGACAGCGCCGCCGCAGCAGCAAATGCAATACGCTTCATGGGATCGTCCCTTTCATCGGTGATCGCTTCAAATGGGGCACCGGCTCGCGGCACCGGCCTCGGCACTGACATTACCGCCCCGGCGGCAAATGCGAAGGGGGGCTCACGGCTCTGTGTCCGGGGACGAGAGGATGTGAGCGGATTGTAAAATTTCCGCGCGCAGACCTTCCAGTCATTGGAATTTGCAAATAACCCCTTATCTCAGCCGGAGCCGATCGCCGCAGCGCGTGCGATTGCCCGTGAACAGGAAACAATCAGGACAAGGCCGACAGATGAGCGACACCCCCTACACCCCGCCGAAAGTCTGGAAATGGGAACAAGCCAACGGCGGCGAGTTCGCCTCGATCAACCGCCCCATCGCCGGTGCGACCCATGACAAGGACCTGCCCGCGGGCAAGCACCCCTTCCAGCTCTACTCTCTGGCGACCCCGAACGGGGTGAAAGTCACCGTGATGTTCGAGGAGCTGCTGGCAGCGGGCCACGCAGACGCCGAGTATGACGCCTGGCTGATCCAGATCGGTGACGGCGACCAGTTCGGCTCCGGCTTTGTCGAGGTGAACCCGAACTCCAAAATCCCGGCCCTTCTGGACCTCAGCGGCGCAGAGCCGGTGCGGGTGTTCGAGAGCGGCTCGATCCTGCTGCATCTGGCGGAGAAGTTCGGGGCCTTCCTGCCCAAGGAGGGCGCGGCCCGCACCGAGACCCTGAACTGGCTGTTCTGGCAGATGGGCAGCGCGCCCTACCTGGGCGGCGGTTTCGGCCACTTCTATGCCTATGCACCGGAGAAATTCCAGTATCCGATCGACCGTTTCACGATGGAAACCAAGCGCCAGCTGGATGTGCTGGACCGGCAGCTGGCGGAGCGCGAGTTCATCGCAGGCGACGAATACACCATCGCCGATATCGCCATCTGGCCCTGGTACGGCCAGCTGGTTCTGGGCCGCAACTACGGCGACGCGGCCGAGTTCCTGGATGCGGCCAGCTACAAGAACGTGGTCCGCTGGGCCAAGGCCATCGACGCCCGCCCGGCGGTGCAGCGCGGCCGCATGGTGAACCGCACCTCCGGCGATCCGGCGTTCCAGCTGCACGAGCGCCATGACGCCAGCGACTTCGACACCCGCACCCAGGACAAGCTGGAAGCGGCGGAGTAACCGCCCAGCCTGCAAGGCCCTGTTTCAAGAATTACCAGGCGCCCGCCGCGATGCGGGCGCTTTTTCTACATCCAGCCCACCTGCGTCAGGGCATGCACGTCGTTCCAGACCTTGGTCATGTGGCGGATCTTGCCGCCGTCGAAATCCAGCACATAGACATAGTCCGAGGCGACCTTCTTACCGGTCGGCGCACCGTTGCCCGCATCCACCGTGTGGGTGCCATGGAACACCGCAAACAGGATCGCGCGGTTGCCGTCCTCATCCACCGCGATGGATTTGAACTCGGCATGGGCGTCCGGCATCGGTGTCAGCAGCCCCTTGGCCCATTCGGTATAATCCGCAATCGTCTTGATCTCCGCCAGCGCATCCGCCTGGACGGAGAAGGTGGCGTCCGGCGTGCACCATTCCTGACACACGTCCCATCCCTTGCCCGCATCGCAGGCCTCGCAGAAATCATGGGCTGTCTGTTTGATGGACATCGTTCTCTCCCTCCGGGTTGTTTTCAGGGCCTGGCGCAGGGCCACGCACCTTCAGCAGCAAATAAGGCGAAAACCGATGAGGGCGAGGAAAGCCTATTTGAGCCGCGGCGGCTTGTCCGGGTCGCTGCCGGGCTTAACCGGCTTCAATTCCTGCGGCGCCTTGGGCTGCGGCAGGTCAAACCGCAGGCCGACACGGGCCAGGCTGGCCGCCACAGGGTCCTCCGCCTCGAAGAAACCGACGTCCATCGCCCCGGCCTCGATGCCGGAGAAGGTGAGCGCCTCGCTGGCGGCCTTGGCGAGCGAGGCCTGCGCGGCCTCCTTGGCGCCGACAAACCCCAACAGATGCCCCTGACCGCCGGCGGCATAGCGCACGCCGGCCAGATAGGCCGCCGCCGCCAGCCCGCCCGCGGTGGCAAGCTTGGCGTCCAGCGCCGTCAGCAGCGCCTCCGGCAGGCCCTTGGGCGCGGTGAACTCCGCCACCCCGGCCTCGACTTCCTCCGGCGCGCGGCCCAGGGTCTGGTGCAGCCAGCTGATGGCCTCCGGCGGGATCAGAAAGGCCGAAGGCGCCACCTCCAGGTTCAGCCCTAGCCCGATTCCCTGCCCGGCCAGCATCTGCGCAACCACCCGGCCCGACAGCGCCGCATAAGGAACAGGCTTGCCGGCAAACTGCGCCAGCCGCTCCTCGCGGTCGAACACCAGCACAAAGGCGCCGTCCGGCGTCTCGAACAGCTCCGGGGAGATCTGCTCCCCCGCGGCCTCTTCCGTCAGCATCAGGAACAGCTCGGCATCCGCCAGCCGTTCATAGAACCGCAGCCGGGCGGCATCGTTCTCGGGCGCAGCTTCCATCGCGGCATGGGCCAGATCCAGCGGGGTTTCATCTGTCATCGCATCAGCTCCTTCACCCGGGCCTGCAGAACCGGCAGCAGTTCCGCCTCGAACCAGGGGTTCTTCTTCAGCCATGCGGTATTACGCCAGGACGGGTGCGGCAAGGGGAAGACCTGCGGCGCATGATCCCGCCAGCCCTGCACCAGCGCCGTCACCGGCCCCTTCAGCCCAAGGTGATAGCGCTGCGCATGGGCGCCGATCAGGACCTTGAGCTGAACCTCCGGCAGATGGTCCATCACCTGATGGTGCCAGGTCCTGCCGCAGACGGCGGGCGGCGGCAGGTCGGCCTTCCGGTCGTTGTAGCCGGGAAAGCAGAACCCCATCGGCACCACCGCGACCCGGTCCTTGTCATAGAATTCCGCCTCCGAGAGCCCCAGCCAGGCCCGCAGCCGGTCGCCGGAGGGATCGGTGAAGGGGCGGCCGCTTTCATGCACCCGCGCGCCCGGCGCCTGGCCGGCGATCAGGATGCGGGCGGAGGGGCGGAACCACACCACCGGGCGCGGTTCATGCGCGGTGGCGGTGGCGGCAAAGCGCTCCGCACAGATCCGGCAGCCGCGAATCTGCGCCTTCAAGCGCCGGCTGGCGCCTATTGTTTCAGCCTTGGAAACAGCCATCTTGCGCCCTGCCCCCTGTCCGGCCCCGGAAAACCTGCGCGATCGGCCCGGATACGCGGCAGATTGGTTAACACCTGGTTGATGATTTATGTCACAATTCGACATAATAAGACCAAATTCCCGGCGTAGGCCATTAACACTCTTTTGATAAGACAGAGCCATAGGCGCGTTGAAGGCGTCTGGACATCGAGGCAAACAGAGCCCGCGACAGGGCCGCACGGGCAGTACCGGAACAGGCGATGCTTGAGTTTGAAAACGTCAGCAAGTCCTTTTGGACGGGGACCCAGCGCAAGGTGATCCTTGACCGGGTGTCGTTCCGTATCGAGCCCGGCAAGTCGCTGGGCGTGCTGGCGCCGAACGGCACCGGCAAGACCACCCTGATCAACATGATGGCCGGCCTCGAAAAACCGGATGAGGGCGAGATCCGCCGCAACTGCAAGGTCTCCTTCCCGCTGGGGTTCATGGGCGGCGTCATCAGCCGACTGTCGGCGATGGAGAACTGCCGCTACATCGCCAAGCTGTACGGGCTGGACCCGGATTATGTGGAGGCCTACTGCCGCTGGCTCTGCGGGCTCAAGGAGTATTTCGACCAGCCGGTCGGCACCTACTCCTCGGGCATGCGGGCGCGGTTCAGCTTTTCGCTGATGCTGGCGCTGGATTTCGACGTCTACCTGATCGACGAAGGCATGCCCTCCACCACCGACGTGGAGTTCAACCGCAAGGCCGGGGAAATCCTGCAGGAGCGGCTGCAGACCACCACCATCATCATCGTCTCGCACCAGGCCAAGACGCTGGAAAAATTTGCCCGTTCGGCTGCCGTCCTCCTGCAGGGGCAGCTGCACATGTTTGACACTCTGGAAGAAGCGAAACAGCTCTATGACTACGAAACCGAGAGCTAAGAAGTTCCGCATCCGCCGCAGCCCTGCCGCCGAAGGCGCAGAGAGCGAGGCGGCCCGGCCGCAGGCGGTGGACCCTGCGGATGGCGCCGGCCGCCAGGCGCAGCCCGCTCCCGCGGCCGCTGCCCCGGCGGAACCGGCGGCGGCAGAGGCCGGCCCTGCGCCGCTCAGCGGCATGGTCAGCTCGCCGCGCGAAACCAGCATGGAAACCGACATCGACGCGATCCGCCAGGAAGGGCTGACCGGCCGCCAGCTGCGCCTCGCCCGGCGGATGGCGCAAAAGCACAATCTGTCCGCCACTTCTGATTTCGAGGCGGTGCGGATGCTGCGCGAGCGCGGCATCGACCCGTTCCAGCGCACCAATATGCTGGAGCTGGTGGTGCCGCAGAACAAGGCGCAGCCATCCGGCGCCCCGCCCGCCCCCGGCACCGTGCAGCTGCCGCAGACCATTCCCGCGGCCAAGACCACGCTGCCCGCCGCAGAGCTGAGCCCGCTGGAGCGCCGCAACCGCGAAATCCAGGAAATCCAGCGCGACATCGCCCGCCGCCGCCGCCGCAAGCTGACGATGCTGGCCACCCGGCTGGCCTTCTTCGTGATGCTGCCGACCCTGGCCGCGGGCATCTATTTCTATGCCATCGCCACGCCGATGTATTCCTCCAAGTCCGAGTTCCTGGTGCTCAAGGCCGACAGCGCCGCCAGCGGCATGGGCGGGCTGCTGTCCGGCACCCAGTTCGCCACCAGCCAGGATTCGATTGCGGTGCAAAGCTACCTGATGTCCAAGGAGGCGATGCTGCGGCTGGACCGCGAGGCCGGTTTCAAGGCGCATTTCACCCAAGACTGGCTGGACCCGATCCAGCGGCTGGAAAGCGGCCCCACCAACGAGGAGGCCTATGCCACCTACAGCCGCAACGTGAAAATCGGCTACGACCCGACCGAAGGCGTGGTGCGGATGGAGGTCTCCGCCGCCGACCCGGAAGTCGCGGCCGAGTTCTCGCGCAAGCTGATTTCCTATGCGCAGCAGAAGGTGAATAACCTGTCGCAGCAGAAACGGGCCGACCAGATGTCCGAGGCCGAGGCGGCGCTGCACGATGCCGAGGCCCAGCGCCGCGCGGCGCAGGAACAGCTGGTTGTCCTGCAGCAGCAGGGCTCGGTTCTCGACCCCGAAGGCGTGGTGGCCTCGCTGCGCCAGCAGATCAGCACCTTTGAAATCCAGCTGGAGGAGAAACGGCTGGAGCTGGCCGCGCTCCTCGACAACACCCGCCCCAACCGCGCCAAAGTGTCCGGCGCGGAGGCGGATATCAAACGGCTGGAGGTGGTGATCGCCAACCTGAACAACCGGATGGTCGACGCCTCGGCCGGCGAAAACTCGCTGGCCAGCCTGCGGATCCAGATCCAGATGGCCCAGGCCGATCTCGCCACCCGCGACCTGATGCTGCAATCGGCCTTGCAGCAAGTGGAAACCACCCGCCTGGAGGCCAACCGCCAGGTCCGCTACCTGACAACCGCGGTGGAGCCGGTCGCCAGTGACGAACCCGCCTATCCGCGCAAGTTCGAGAATACCGTTTTGGCTTTCCTGATCTTTTCCGGTATCTACCTGATGTGTTCGCTCACCGCGTCCATCCTGCGGGAGCAGGTGTCATCGTAAAGCTATCGGAAGCTCATGAAAAACATCGATATCGCCGGCCTCACCATCGGCAATGACTGTCCGCTGACCATCATCGCGGGCCCCTGCCAGCTGGAAACCGCAGATCACGCCCGGATGATTGCCGGCGCGCTCAAGGAAGCCTGCGACCAGGCAGGCGCGCAGTTCGTGTTCAAGGCCTCCTACGACAAGGCCAACCGCACTTCGCTGTCCGGCAAGCGCGGGCTTGGCATCGACGAGGGCCTGAAGGTGCTGGACACCATCCGCAGCGAATTCGGCGTGCCGGTGCTGACCGATGTGCATACTGAGGAACAATGCGCGGTGGCGGCGGAGGCTGTCGACATCCTGCAGATCCCGGCCTTCCTGTGCCGCCAGACCGACATGCTGCTGGCCGCAGGGCGCACCGGCAAGGCAGTGAACATCAAGAAGGGCCAGTTCCTGGCGCCCTGGGACATGGCCAATGTGGTCGCCAAGGTGGAAAGCACCGGCAACACCAACATCCTGCTGACCGAGCGCGGCACCTCATTCGGCTACAACACCCTGGTCGCCGACATGCGCTCGCTGCCGCAGATGGCGCAGGGCGGCTACCCGGTGGTGATGGACGCCACCCATTCGGTGCAGCAGCCGGGCGGCAAGGGCGGCTCCACCGGCGGCCAGCGCGAGTTTGCGCCGCTGATGGCGCGCGCGGCGGTCTCGCTTGGCATTTCCGCGGTGTTCATCGAGACCCACCAGGACCCGGACAATGCGCCCTCCGACGGGCCCAACATGATCTATCTCGACCAGATGCCGCAGCTGATCGGCAGCCTGATGCGCTTTGATGCGCTGGCCAAGGCCGACCCTATCCGTATTTGACCCCTAAAGAGTATTTCAGACATGACCAAACCGCAGCCTGAGGTGACCCCGAACACCTGGAGCTTCCTGCGCGACGCGATGATCAAGCCGACGGGCTTCCGCGAATATGACGCGCGCTGGAAATACCCGGAGGAGATCAACCTGCCCGGCATGACCGCCCTGGGTCTCGGCCTCGGCACCCAGATGCGCAAGCGCGGCATCGACCCGGTGATCGCGGTCGGCAACGACTACCGCGACTATTCGCTGGCGATCAAGAACGCGCTGATCCTGGGCCTGATGCAGGCCGGCATCAAGGTAAAGGACATCGGCCCAGCGCTGTCGCCGATGGCCTATTTCGCCCAGTTCCACCTGGATGTGCCGGCCGTGGCCATGGTCACCGCCAGCCACAACCCCAACGGCTGGACCGGCGTCAAGATGGGCTTTGACCGCCCGCTGACCCACGGCCCCGACGAGATGAGCGAGCTGCGCGATATCGTGCTGAACGGCGAAGGCCAGCCTGCCCCCGGCGGCTCTTACGAGTTCGTGGAGGGCGTCAAGGAAGCCTATCTCGACGATCTGGTCGGCGATTTCAAAATGACCCGCCCGCTGAAGGTGGTCTGCGCCACCGGCAACGGCACCGCCTCTGCCTTTGCGCCGGAGCTGTTTAAGCGCATCGGCGTCGAGGTGGTCGAGAGCCACAATGAGCTCGACTACACCTTCCCGCATTACAACCCCAACCCCGAAGCCATGGAAATGCTGCACGACATGGCTGCCAGCGTGAAGGCTTCCGGCGCCGATCTGGCGCTGGGGTTTGACGGCGACGGCGACCGCTGCGGCGTGGTCGATGACGAGGGCGAGGAGATCTTTGCCGACAAGGTGGGCGTGATCATGGCCCGCGACCTGTCGAAGATCTATCCGAACTCCACTTTTGTCGCCGACGTGAAATCCACCGGTCTGTTTGCCTCTGACCCCGAGCTGCAGAAGAACGGCGTCACCGCGGATTACTGGAAGACCGGCCACAGCTACATGAAGCGGCGGGTCAAGGAGATCGGCGCCCTGGCCGGCTTCGAGAAGTCCGGCCACTACTTCCTGGCCGAGCCCGTGGGCCGCGGCTACGACTGCGGCATGCGGGTCGCGGTTGAGGTCTGCAAGATGCTGGACCGCAACCCGGACCAGTCGATGTCCGATCTCAGGAAGGCGCTGCCCAAGACCTGGTCCACCCCGACCATGTCGCCCTATTGCGCCGACACCGAGAAATACGCGGTGCTGGAACGGCTGGTGCAGAAACTGGTGGCCAAGCATCAGGCAGGCGACAGCTTTGCCGGCCGCGCCATCAAGGACGTCGTCACCGTGAACGGCGCCCGGGTGATCCTCGACAACGGCTCCTGGGGGCTGGTGCGGGCATCGTCCAACACCCCGAACCTGGTGGTGGTCTGCGAAAGCTCCGACAGCGAGGACGAGATGCGGGCAATCTTTGCGGATATCGACGCGGTGATCCGCACCGAGCCGCTGGTGGGCGATTACGACCAGACCATCTGATCCCCGCAAACAAGAGGGATTTCGCCTGCTTCGCAGGCGATCCGCGCCCGCCTCCGGCGGGCGCTTTTTCTTTGTCTGAGAAGCGGTCCAAGGCCAGGTCTGCCCTTGGATGCGCCACTTCGAGTGTAAAGCGCCTGCGACCGCGTCAAGGACGCGCCGGGCTGCGCCCGGAGGCCTCTCGGCCCTCCTTGACGCGGCCGCAGGCTTAAGGGCTCAGTCGCCGCCCAGCAGCTTCAGCAGCTGGTCGCGGGCCTCCTGTTCGATGCGCTGCTTCAGCGCGTCGTTCAGGTCCTGCTCCGGGGCGATCTCGGTGTTCAGCTCCTCGCTCAGCTTCTGGCGCACCCGGTCCTTGGCTTCCTGCTCGATCTCGTCGATCTTCGGCTGCAGCGCCTGGCCGAAGTCCGGCCGGATGTCCGGGTTGTCCCAGCTGCCCTTGATCCGCACCGGGATGGTCAGCACCTGATCGCGGCCCGCCCGCACCAGCTGCGGCGAGAACAGGTAGTCGATATCGCGCGCGCCAAGGCCGATCCGGCCCTTGCCTTCGGCCCGGAAGCCCTTGAGCAGCACCAGAAGGTCCTTGTTGCGGAGGTTGCCGTCCTTGATCGTATAGCTGGCGGTCAGCTGGTCGAACACGGTGCTACCGCCGTTGCCGCCGGAGCGCATCAGCTCTTCCAGGTCGAAGCCGGTGAAAAAGCCCTTGCCTGCCTCCAGCCAGCCCTTGCCGCTCAGCGAGCGCATGATCGCCTTGACGGATTTACCGGAGCCGAGGAACTCCAGCTCGCCCAGGGCTTCGCCGTTCAGCCGGCTGTAGCCCGCGGTTTCCCCCAGGGCGCGCTCCAGCCGGATGCCGGTAAAGGTCAGCTTGCCGCCCACCGACAGCCCGCTGCGGTTGTTGGCCACCACCTGCCCCTGCACCTGGCCGCCGAACATCGACGCGGGCAGAAACTTCAGCACCGCGCGGCTGCGCTCCATCGTCAGGTTCAGCTTGCTGGCCCCCAGGTTCACGCCGCCGGTGCTGAGGCTGTCGAAGCTCAGGTCAATCGCCGCATCCGCCAGCCCCAGCGCCGAGGCGTCGATCGGATCATCCGGCCAGCCGCTGCCCGCAGACCCGCTGCCGCCGCCGCCCGCGCCGGAACCGCTGCTCTGCCCGGCGGCGAAACCGGAGACATCCAGCGCCCCGCCCTGCAGCTGCGCGGTGATGCTGGGGCGCTCCTTGAACTCCACATCCGCAGCGCCGGTCAGCCTGTTTGCGCCCAGTTCCACAGCCAGGTCCCGCATCGAAAGCCGCCCGTCCGCGGTATAGGTCACATCGGCGGCGAACACCGCCTTCTGCGCCAGCGCATCGGGCAGGAACACCCCCAGCGCTACGCCGGTCTGCAGGGCATCCTGCGCCCCGAACGTCAGCCGCCCGCTGGCCTCGCCATTGATATCGGCGTGGCCGTCAAACCGCCCCTTGCCGCCCGGGGCCGTGACACTTGCCCCGACCGAGGAGACCTCGCCCGCCAGGAAGGCGGCAAAAGTGCCGATCTCGGCATCCACCGCCACCGGCTCCCCCGCCGGACGCAGGGTGGCCTTGACCGCCGCAGTGCCCGCCGGGTCCGGCCACAGCAGGCTGAGGTCGATGTTCTTCATCTCCACCGGCGCCGCCCCGTGCGCCGCATAGCGCAGCGAGGCCCCGGTCAGCTCCACCGCCTCGATCCTCAGCGGCAATGCGCTGCCGCTGCTGTCGCCATCGGATGTGCCGCCGCTGCCAGTGCCGCCGCTTGCGCTACCGCCTGTGCCGCCGCCTGCGCCGCCATCCATGACCCAGTTGCCAACGCCCTCGGCATTGGTGGCCAGGTTCAGATGCGGCAGGATGGCCGAGACTTCGGTGATCCGCACGTCGCCCTGCAGCAGCTCTGCCGCTGAAATGCCGATGGTCAGGCGTTCGGCCTGCAGCATCGGCTCCGGCCCGGCCCACTCGGCATTGGACAGCGTCACCGCATCCGCTTTGACGCCCAGCGTCGGCCAGAAGGTGAACCGCACCTTGCCGCCGAACGCCAGCGTGCGCCCGGTCTGCGCCTGCAGCTGATCCGCCGCCAGCCGCGCAATCTTCTCGCCCGGCAGCAGCAGCACCAGCGCCGCCAGCAGCACCACCGTCAGCACCAGCGCCGTCACAACCCGGAAAATCAGCTTCATCAGCCCACTCCTCTTGCCTTGCCCCCTGTTCCCGCGGGGTTTTGCGCAGCTTACCGCCTGTGCGCGGGGGCGCAATGCAAAGAGGGTTCAAAGCATGGTGTTGCTGCACTGCCGAGAGGTTCGCGCCCGTCCCGGGGCGGGTGCACGTCGCCCCCGCCGCCGCGCTGAAATCACGCCTCCGGCATGACGGAGCGGGCCGGCGCGAACCGGGCCGCGGGGCAGCCCGGCAAATACTCCCTTTACCGCAGCCGGAACCGCTGCCGCAGGCCCAGGCCGAGGAAGAACAAGAGCGGCAGGCTGGCGACGGTCTGGACGCCGGACAGAACCTTCAGATGCTGCGGCAATGCCTGCAGGAACTCAGCCCCGAAATAAGCCCTCCCGAACCCGAATACCGGAAACAGGTTCGAAAAGCTGAGTGCCATTGCCGTCCAGTCATCTGAGCCTAGCAGAGGCTTGGCGGTTTCGGCCACAAAGTGCTCCGCTATTACGAAAGTGCCAAACAGCCAAATCGCAAACAGCCACCAGAACGGGCGTGCGATGGAATAGCCGTATTCCGAGAACCAGCCGAACAGCAGATAGGGCAGCCGCTGCCAGATGGGGCCGATCCTGCCGGCAAAGTGCATCTCGCGGCGGAAGAAGAAGTGCTCGTCTTCGGGGAGGCCTTGTTTTGCGAGGACGTGGCGGATGGTGGCGCAAGACGCCTTGGCGACTTCGCAGTCACTTTGATCTATGGCTTCACTCTGCGTTAATGCAGGCCAACAATCAGCTTGTGCAGAAAAATACGACCTCTCGTGCAACATTGCACCAATCAATATCGGGTAGCCCCCTTGGAATTTCGCCCCACCAAATCGAACAGGTTTTTCAAACACACAATCTGAAAAATCTACCACTCCCATTTCGGAGAGGGGGAATTTTGATCCATCAAAGTAGCAATAATCACGAAATCTACTTCCAGAAAAACTAACGCCACCTTCAAAACAATTTTCTGAAAAATTTGCAACGCCTGAGAGTTGAGCTTTTTCAAAGCGAGCCATTTTTTTAAATGTTCCAACGTGAAACCAAACACCCCGCTCAAATTTCGCCTTATTGAAATAGGAATACCCCGTGACATCCAATGCAAAGTTGACATCTGATGCAAATATCGCCTCCGAAAAATACACACCCCCATTTACTTCCAAAGCCAAGTCCAAAGGTCGCTTGAACCACGATTTCAATAAATTAAACTGGCGTTCCACTTGAGTATCGACAGCAACCAGCGCCATCGGGAAAACGAAACTTTTACAGTACACCCCCTCCCCAAAAAAGGTTTCCTCCAAGGACAAATCTTCATACGGATCAGGCATCAGTAAATGGGAAGCAATGCCTTTCCCTAAAGGCAAGAATCTTTCATGGAAGCGCCTACGGATATCCGGCTCAAGTTCTCTCCAAGCGTCCAGCTCAGCAACATCGATTTCACAGGTTTTAGCGGCCTCGACCTTTTCTTGTGCAGTTAGAGCTTGACCGGCCCAAGCATTCCACGCACGGCGGTTCTTTTCATGCAGTTCGCGTTTCAGTGTTCTTGAAAGGCCCTCTGTCTGCTCCCCAAAAAGCGTCATCAGCACATACCAGGGGTTCTCGTTGGCAGGGGTTAGCTTGCGCTGCGGGGCGGCCGGAGCCAAACCATCTGTCTCGTTACGCATCAATCGCTCTCGTAATGCAAATCACCTTAGCCGCAGGCTACGGGCTTTTGCGCTCCACCTTCAACATCTAACAGAGGGCAGCGCCTGACTCTGGGTGGGCGCACAGGCGCCCTCCCGTTTTGCCGGAGGCAAACCTTTGGTTTGACGGGGAGGGTCGGGCGCTGCCCGGCCTGCGGCCGGGCAAGGGGAACTGCCCCCCGGTGCACAGAGGGTGCACAGGGGGTGCACGGCCAGCACCCCCCGTTTTCCTTGCCTCCTGCCGCATTCCTGATATATGCGCGCGCATGACCAGTACCCCGTCCAGCAACCCGCCCAGCCTCCGCCCCGACCTTGCCCCGGAACCGCAGTTCCGCGAGGCGCCCCGTGACGGCCAGCCGACCCTCGGCATGGTGTCGCTCGGCTGCCCCAAGGCGCTGGTGGACAGCGAGCGCATCCTGACCCGGCTGCGCGCCGAAGGGTACGGCATCTCGCCCGATTACGCCGGCGCCGACGCGGTGATCGTCAACACCTGCGGCTTCCTCGACAGCGCCAAGGCGGAAAGCCTGGAGGCGATCGGCGAGGCGCTGAAGGAAAACGGCAAGGTGATCGTGACCGGCTGCCTGGGGGCAGAGCCCGATTACATCCGCGAGCATCACCCGCGCATCCACGCGGTCACCGGCCCGCACCAGTATGAGCAGGTGCTGGACGCGGTGCATTCCGCGGTGCCGCCCAGCCCGAATCCTTACGTGGACCTGCTGCCCTCAGCCGGTGTGAAACTCACCCCGCGGCACTTCAGTTATCTCAAGATTTCAGAGGGTTGCAACCACAAGTGCAAATTCTGCATCATCCCGGACATGCGAGGGCTACTGGCGTCGCGCCCGGTGCACGCGGTGCTGCGCGAGGCGGAAAAGCTGGTGGAGGCCGGGGTGCGCGAAATCCTGGTGATTTCGCAGGACACCTCTGCCTACGGGCTCGACCGCAAGTATTCCGCGCATCCCTGGAAGGGGGAGGAGGTGCGCAGCCATATCCTCGACCTTTCCCGCGAGTTGGGCAAGCTAGCCCCGGCGGAGGACCTGTGGGTGCGGCTGCACTATGTCTACCCCTACCCGCATGTGCGCGAGCTGATCCCGCTGATGGCGGACCCCGAGAATGCGCTTCTGCCCTATCTGGACATCCCCTTCCAGCACGCCCACCCGGACGTGCTGCGCCGCATGGCCCGGCCTGCAGCGGCAGCCAAGACGCTGGACGAGATTAACGCCTGGCGCGCGACTTGCCCGGATATCACCCTGCGCTCCACCTTCATCGTCGGCTTCCCCGGCGAGACCGAGGCGGAGTTCCAGCACCTGCTCGACTGGATGGACGAGGCGCAGCTGGACCGGGTCGGCTGTTTCAAATACGAAAACGTTGACGGCGCCCGCTCCAACGACCTGCCGGACCACGTGCCGGAAGAGGTGAAGCAGGAGCGCTGGGAGCGCTTCATGGAAAAGGCCCAGGCGATTTCCGAAGCCAAGCTGGCGGCCAAGGTCGGCCAGACCATGCAGGTAATCGTGGACGACATCGACGAAGACGGGATCGCCACCTGCCGCACCAAGGCCGACGCGCCGGAGATCGACGGCAACCTGTTCATTGACGAAGGAACAGAGAGCCTCCAGGCGGGTGATCTGGTCACGGTCGCCGTGGACGAGGCCGGCGAATATGACCTGTGGGGGCAAATCGCCGGATAGGCGGCTTGTTCAAGGCAGTCTGCCCCACCTCCACCTATGGCTTGGTTGCGATATGCCTGACGGCTGTCACTGCCGAGCCCCCCGGCACAGGTCCTATTGAAAGCTACGCGCCGGCGCTGCCTGCGCCGAACACGGATTCATAAATTCTGACATCGTGCTCACAGGACGCTTCCAGCAATGCTTGAATGTGCTTCGGCTGCTCGCGAAACTTTGGGTAGCCCGATTTGGGAGACCTGCGCAGATGGTCAATGCTGACCGAAAGCCCTGATTTCCTTGACACTTCCCCGGCGAACCCTGCCATGTCCGACACATTTCCCACGACATCAAAGGTACGAAGGTTTTTTATTGCTGCGTCGACCCGGCCTTTAACGAACTGCCCATCCGTTTCATCGGCTCCCCGCTCCAGCCGCACATTGCCGCAGAAGTACCGTGTGTAAGAACCGGGGTTAGTGGATTCGATCGATTTTTGAAGCCAGTCTTCCAGGCTCAAATCGGTTCCGAAATGTGCCTGGTGATCCGCCTTGTGCCGGTTGTAGTAATACTGGGACAGTTTCCGGTCAAACGGATCCCGGATCAGCGTGATAAAAAGGTCATTTTTCGTTTTGGCCTTCGCAACGGAATCCGAATAGGGGAAATGCCCGGTCAACAGAAAATACCTTCGGAGCATGAATTTATACATGAAAACATGCTCCCTGTGGACTGCAAGGTTTTCGTCCATCAAATCCGAAGACGATTTGCTCGTATGCGAGTCCAAGTGAAATACGATGTTTCTCGCGGTGAGGTTTTTCTTCCGGTATGCGCTCTTCAGCGCATCTCTTACGCTTGAGCCCCCGCATTTCGGGACGTGAAAGAAAACGATACGCTTCAGGTCAGAGGAACCGCTGACTTCGCTCTCGCTCTCTTCAGGTTTTTGGCTAAAGAGTCGTGAAAGCACTTCCCACTCCGTTCAAATCTTGATGCCCTGGCACAAGCGCCTGCTGACGGCACTTTGCAGAAGCGGCTATAGCAAAGTCCGGCTGATGTCGACAGTTCGGTTCGCGGGTCTTTTGCGGTGCCGGGCGCAGTGTGGACTATTGCAAACACCTGGCAGCGGCCTGAACCGCAACCGCATCCGCGTCATTCCTGGCCGGCCGGCGCGGAAACCAAACGGGCAACTTGACCAAACGCCTTAGCGGGGCAAAGTTCGGATACAGACCCCAACCAGCCAGGGAGAGCCCCAGCCATGCCGAATGACAGCACTCCGGAACCGGAGATCGCGCAGAAAGCCCCCTTCCCCGTCGAGGTGAAGGAGGGAAAGACCTATTTCTGGTGCGCCTGCGGCAAATCCAGCCGCCAGCCGTTCTGCGACGGCTCGCACAAGGACACGGCGTTCGAACCGGTCAAGTACAAGGCAGAGAAAGACGGCAAACTGTTCTTCTGCGGCTGCAAGCATTCGGGCAAGAAACCCCTGTGCGACGGCACGCATTCCAAGCTGTAGTGAAGCGCCGGCAGGCGCAGCGCGCGACAGAAGGCCGCGCGGCTCCTAGGGCATCAGCCGCTTGAAGACATCCGCGCTGGGGCAGAACTCCGGCACCGCGGGCGCATCATCGCGGCGGGAGGAGAGCCACAGGGCGCAGGACTTGCTGCAGCCGGCGCCGCGGCATCCGGTGACCATCCTGGCATAGTCCAGCCCGCTGAGCCGCCCGTCCTGCACCGCCCGGTCCAAGTCGACGCCCGCAGCCTCGGCCACCGACCGCATCAGCCACAAGTGGCGGAAGATGTTTCCGAGGCCCTCTGCCTCCGCTGCCATGTCCTTCATCGGGCCAGTTCCTTGAGGCGCTTCAGCTCTTCGGCATTGCGGCAGCCTGGCATCGGGGCGCTGGCACGCTCATGCTCCGCCAGAAACGCCGCGCATTGCTCCGGCGCTTCGCAGCCCCGGCAGGCGGTGACCATTGCCGCCCATTCCTGGTGCCCGATCCGGCCCGCGGCAAAGGCGCCGGACAGATCGGCGCCGACGGTGTCGCCCATCTTTGACAGCAGCCGCAAATGGCGCAGCGGCTCACCCAATGGATTCATGGTTTGCACTCCTTGGCTGGGACAGCGCGCTCAGGCCTGCTGCTCATTCAGATAGCCGAGCAGGTCGCGGTTGCGGCAGAAATCCGGCGCGTCTGCGCCCGGGCGCAGCCCCTCGGCCAGCCACTTGCGGCAGGCGCCGACGCCGCCGCAGCGGGTGCAGCGCAGCACCGCTTCGGCGATCTCGTCAAAGCGCAGGGTGCCGGCCACGGCCTCCTCTTCCAGATCCAGGCCCACGGCGCAGGCCATCCGGTCGAACAGTTCGGCGTGGGTTTTCAGGTCGGCTTCGGCGGTCATCGCGCAGTCCCCCGTAATCATGCATTGCCGGGGCAGCTTAGCGATTGGGAACAGCCAGGAATTTGACCCAGGTCAACCAGACGAAATTTTCACGCAGGTTTCCCGCCCTGGTGGTCCAGATAGGCGCGCACTGCATCCTGCACCCGGCGGAAACGGTCGCCGCCGAGCTTCTTGCCGCCGTACCAGCGGGTGACGATGATGACGTGACCGGTGATGCCTTCGCGCTCCATCATCCGCAGAATCACCATGCCCGCGCCGCTTTCGCCGTCATCGGCCTTGAGCCCGCCGCTGGGCAGCACTGCCGCCCAGGTGTTGTGGGTCGCCTTGGCATAGGCGCGGTCGGTTTTGAGGTCCGCCAGGACCGCATCCACCTCCTCGCGCGAGGAAACCCGCGCGCCCGTTACCGCGTATTTCGAGCCGCGGTCGGTCAGCACCACGCCAAGTTTCTCCAGCGCGGGGGCAGTGCGGTCCTTGGCAGCCACGGTCAGTTCAGGCCGTTGCGCGCAATGGTCGCCTGCACCACCCGCACCCGGTCCGGGTTGGCCGGGTGGGTGCCCAGAAAGCGGTCGCCCGGATCCGGCAGCCGGTTGAAGAAGCGCACGCCGACGCTGGGCCGGTAGCCGGACTTGTGGGTGATGATGGTGCCCAGCTCATCCGCCTCCAGCTCGAAATCCTTGGAATAGGTGCGGGCGCCGACAAAGCCGCCGATATCCTGCGCGGTGGAAACGCTGGCAGAACCGCCCCCCGCCAGCGCGGTGATCAGCCCGGCGCCGGCGCTGACCAGCGCCGAATTCGTTGCCTGCCGCGCCAGGTGGCCGCGAATATGGTGGGCCGCCTCATGCGACATCACAAAGGCCAGTTCGTCGTGGTTGGCGATCTGCCCCAGCATCCGCTGGGTGAAGGTGATCACCGGGCGGCCGTTGCGGTCCAGGCTCTGATAGGCATTCGGCGCGGCCTTGGGGTTCGGGTCGATGCGGATCAGGAAGTCGCAGTTCAGGCCCTGGGTGCGCTTGCGGCACTCGCGCTCCGCCACCGGCTCCACCCGGCGGCTGACGGTGGCAAAGGCGCTGCGCGCCTCGCCCGGCGCCATCCCCTGCACCGGCTGCCGCTGCGCAGCGGGAACAGGCTGGGATGCAGGCTCAACCACCATGTTGCAGGCGCTGGCAGCAAGGGCAAACAGACACAGAAAACGGCGCATGGCACATCCTTTTGCAATTCGTCCGCACATTATCCCGCAAGCTCCGGGGATGGCAATTGCCCGGCGGCGGAACCTTGCCGGTAGATTGGAATGATCGCCTGTGTTTGCAAGGTCTTGCCAGCAGCCGGGCCGCGGTGCAGGCTGGGGCCATGTTTACCATCGAACATGAATTCGACTCGACGGTGATCACCCTTGTTGACGAGAAGGGAACTCCGCTCAACGAGGATGTGACCATCAATTCCTTCGCCGAATGCGTGACGGTCGAGCAATACGATCCCCGCACCGACAGCGTGCAGAAAATCACCCTCTCGCACCTGCAGGTGCGGGACCTCGCAGCAGCGCTTGACCTGCCCGAAGGCGTCTACCGTCTGGTCGGAGAGGAGTAACCCTCAGCCCGGCCCGGTGTAGACAAAGATCTTGTCGCGGGAGGCTGCGCCGCGGCGCAGCTCAAGGTTCGACGCCGCGGTGCCCATCGCCATGGCCAGCAGGCTGCGGATGGCCTCGGTCGCCTTGCCGTTTTCCGGCGCCGTAGTGACAGAGATTTTCAGCACGCCCTCCGCCTGCACAATGGCATTGCGCGCCGCCTTGGGCGTGGCGCGCACGGCAATTTCCGCGCCCGGCACGCGCAGATGGCCCAGATCCGGCAGGTCTTTCTTCCTTGGCTTTCCCATGGCGCCACACATGCCCTGTGCGGGCTGCAAAGGCCATAGACTTTGCCGCCCTTCCGCGGCTATCACCCTGCCAGCGAAACCCCAGCCCCGCCGCCTGCTGCATTTCCGGCACAGATGGCACGCAAGGCCCAATGGCTCTTGAAAAAACACCCAACGCCGCCGAGATAGGCAGCAACAGATGTAAAAAGGTTTCACATATGCCTGCACGCAATGACGCCGCCCTCGAATTCCTGCTGTCGCGCCGCTCGCGCCCGGCCAAGACGCTGGTGGCGCCCGCCCCCACCCGGGACGAGCTGCTGCCGATCCTGACCGCCGCCGCCCGCTCCCCGGATCATGGCAAGCTGGAGCCCTGGCGCTTCATCGTGGTGGAGCAGCCCGCGATGGCGCGCCTTGCCGCTCTGACAGAGGACGCAGGCAAGCGCCTCGGCAAAAGCCCGGAGGACATCGCCAAAGGCCGCAGCCAGTTCGACCAGGGCCAGCTGGCGGTGGTGGTGGTCGAGGTGCAGAAGGACAGCCCCAAGGTGCCCGCCGTTGAGCAGACCTATTCCGCCGGCGCGGTCTGCCTGGCGCTCTTGAACGCGGCGCTGGCCTCCGGCTGGGGCGCCAACTGGCTGACCGGCTGGGCCAGCCATGATGCGGGCTTCTGCGCTGCCGCCTTTGGCCTGGCGGAAAACGAGCGCGTCGCCGGCATCATCCACATCGCCACCGAAAGCGCTGCCCCGCCCGAGCGCCCGCGCCCGGACCTGGACGCCATGACAACCTGGATGAGCGCATGATCTTCACCGCCTTTTTCAAGACCCTCGGCCAGACCGGCGACCCGCGCTTCCGCAAGGTGCTGTTCCTGGGGCTCGGCCTGTCTGTTGCGCTGCTGTTTGCCGCCTATGCGGTGTTCCTGATGCTGATCCAGTGGCTGGCCGGACCGGAGGTCACCCTGCCGGTGCTGGGCGAGGTCACCTGGGTCGATGACCTGCTGTCGATCGGCTCGCTGTTGCTGATGCTGCTCTTGTCGGTGTTCCTGATGGTGCCGGTGGCCTCTGCCATCACCTCGATGTTCCTCGAGGAGGTCGCCCAGGCGGTGGAGGACAGGCACTACCCCGCCCTGCCGCCGGCGGCCAAGGTACCGTTCTGGGATGCGGTCCGGGACACGGTGAACTTCCTCGGCCTGCTGATTGCGGCCAACATCCTGGCGCTGTTCCTCTATGTGCTGTTCCCGCCTGCGGCGCTGTTCATCTTCTGGGGCCTCAACGGCTTCCTGCTGGGGCGCGAATATTTCACCCTTGCCGCCGCCCGCCGCGTCGGCACCGCCGAGGCCAAGCGGCTGCGCCGCCGCCACTCCACCACCATCTGGGCGGCCGGCACGCTGATGGCGGTGCCGCTGTCGGTGCCGCTCTTAAACCTGGTGATCCCGATCCTGGGCGCCGCCACCTTCACCCACATCTACCACGCGCTGGCGCGCCGCTAGGCCGGCGCCAACCTCCCGGCCGCAGCCGGGTCAAGGCCGGCGCCAGCCGCCCGCGCGGCACGCGCGGGTTGCCTTGACGCGGCGAAGGGCGGAATACACTCGAACGGGCGTCTTTAAGTGCAGACCTGCACTTAAAGCGCTTCTCAGCAAATCTCTTCTGACTGCCTGTTGGCACCCCGGCCCGCTCCGGCCCGGCGGGCTGGCCGCCCCCGCGCCGCGCGCCAGCGCGGCGCCATGCCCAACCGGCGCAGAGGCATTGCAAAGCCTCAATGCAGGACGGGAGTGTCTGTTGACTTGTTTGCCGGATGTCCGGACGGTTCACTGCCGCTCCGGCAGCATCCCCATCCAGTCGAAATCATGCACCGAGACCGCGCCGGAAATGATGATCCCGGCAATGACCGCCCAGAGCACGGCCGCCACGCCGGTGGTGATCCAGGCTTTCTGCTTCAGGAAATGCTTCTCCGGCGCGCCTGCATGGGTTCCGGGCACCACGTCGCCCTTGTCGCCCTGGGTCTCCAGCCGGATCGGGATGATCACCAGGAAGGTCAGGAACCAGATCACTGCATAAAGCACGATCGCTGATGTAATGCCCATGGCGCCGGCCTTTCGTTATTGCCCTGCCCCGCAGCCGGGGCAGGACGCTCATAACGTCAAACCTGCTCGAGTTCCACCAGGCAGCCGTTGAAATCCTTCGGGTGCAGGAACAGCACCGGCTTGCCGTGGGCGCCGATCTTCGGCTCGCCGGTGCCCAGCACCCGCGCGCCCTGCGCCTTCAGATGGTCGCGCGCCGCCAGGATGTCCTCCACCTCGTAGCAGACGTGGTGGATGCCGCCCGCCGGGTTCTTTTCCAGAAAGCCGTTGATCGGCGAGTTCTCTCCCAGCGGATAGAGCAGCTCGATCTTGGTGTTGGGCAATTCGATGAACACCACGGTGACGCCGTGATCCGGTTCATCCTGCGGCTCCCCCACCTTGGCGCCCAGCGCGTTGCGGTACTGGGCCGAGGCCGCCTCCAGATCAGGGACAGCAATGGCAACATGGTTCAAACGGCCGATCATCTTTTTCGTGCTCCTCTCACAAACGGTCCTTGGCCATGGTTATGGGGCGGATGCTGCGCCGCGGCAAGTGCGCCAATCCGCGCGCGGCCTGCCGCCCGGCTGCCGATCTGGGCCGGCGCGCGCGCCGTTAACCTGTAATTAGCCTCGATTCCCTAGCGTGGAGGCCTATCCCGCAAGGAGGATACGTTATGGATGATTCGGAACTGTTTGCGGCGGCCCAGCGCCTGCCGACCACACGGCGCCCGCTGCTGGGGCTGACCATCCTGGTGGTCGAGGACAGCCGCTTTGCCTGCGAGGCGCTGCGGCTGCTGTGCCTGCGCAGCGGCGCCCGCATCCGCCGTGCCGATTGCCTGAAGTCCGCCCGCCGCCATTTGCAGGTCTACCGCCCGTCGGTGCTGATTGCCGATGTCGGGCTGCCCGACGGCTCCGGCCTCGACCTGATCCGCGAGCTGGCGGACGCCAGCCCGCGCCCCAGCGTGATCCTTGCCACTTCCGGCGACTCCAGCCTGGCGGATGCGGCGATCGAAGCCGGCGCCGCCGGTTTCCTGGAAAAGCCGATCACCTCGCTTGCCGCCTTCCAGCAGGCGGTGCTGTCCAGCATGCCACCCGACCGCCGGCCTTCCGGCCCGCGCGCGCTGGCCGACGAAACGGTGGAACCGGACCTGATCGCCTACCGCGACGACATGGCCCATGCCGCCGATGTGCTGAACATGGGGCAGGAGGAAAAGACCCTGGCCTATCTGGCCCAGTTCCTGGGCGGCGTCGCCCGCAGCGCCGGCGACAACCCGCTGGCCGAAGCCGCCGACCGGCTTGCCCGCTCGCGGCAAAACGGGCGGCCGCTGACGCAGGACGCGGCCGCCCTGGCCGGGCTCGTGCAGGAGCGGCTGGAACGCCGCGCGGCGATCTGACATGGCCGAAGCCTGCATCATCGCCCTCGCCACCCTGATCATCGTGCTCTACGGCCAGGTCCGGCTGGAAGCCCGGGCCATCCGCCGGAACCGCAGCAGCGATGCAAACACCCGCCCGCTGATCCTGCATTCGGGCAGACCCTGACGCTTACCCGGGCCGCGGGTCCAGGCCGCCAGCGGCCATCGCAGCCAATAGCGGCCCTGCCGCATGCAGAAGCCGCATCATGCCCCCCCGCGCCTGACGCGCCGCGCTTGCTTGCACCGCCGCTCCCGCCACCATCCAGCCCGGAAAATCTCCCGCGCCCGCAACGCAACCGCACCGCTTGCGCCGTACTGCTTGGCGGCCTTGGGCCCGCGCCCTGAACGGGCCGGACCGGCGGGAGCCGCTGCCTGACAGCCTGCCGGGCTGCTAGAGCAGCAAACCGGGATCCCTGCCCATGGCCAAACCGGGGAACACATCGGTTTCCAGCCCGCTCTTGCCAGCCCCGGTCAGCCCGTGCAGGAGCCAGGCCAGCTGACCGCGCACATCCGCGGTCGGCATCAGGTCGCGGCGGTCATAGAGATCCGCCTCTGCCAGCCCCGGCCAGCGCCCCAGAACCCGGCCGCCGCGGACCGCGCCGCCCGCCAGCAGCATCGCGCCGCCGGTGCCGTGGTCGGTGCCGCCGGTGCCGTTCTCCCGCGCGGTGCGGCCGAACTCGGTCACCGCCGCCACGGCGGTCTTGCCCCAGATCTCCGGCCCCAGGCCGCTCTGCAGCGCCAGAATGGTCTCCGCCAGCCGCCCCAGCGCCCCCTTCAGCGCCCCGGCCTGGCGGAAATGGGTGTCCCAGCCATTGATGGAGAAGGCCGCAATCCGGCTGTCGCCGCGCAGCTGCTGCGCCGCATAGGCGGCAACCTCGCTGTGCGCCTTGCCTTTCGGTGCCGTCATCATCGACGCCATCATGTCTTCGCCGGCTTCCGCGCTGTCGCCCTCGCCGCCGTCCTCGCCGCCCAGGGCCATGTCCTGCCGGGTCAGCTCCAGCGCCTCGTTCAAAGCGGCATGGAACAGCGGATCGTCCTCCATCAAGAGCCCCGCCAGCCGCTCCGCCTGCGGGCTCATCAGCAGCCCGGCCCCCGGCGCCCACTGCGACACCGGCGCGCTGCCCTCCAAGATCAGCATCCGCTCCTGGCCTATGGCAAAGGCGGTGCGCGCCTCCACTCCCGGCATCTGCTGCAGCAGCCGGTTCAGCCAGCCGCCTTCCGCCTGGCCCAGCCCCGCGGTGCCGGCCTCCAGCAGGTCCTGGCCGTCGAAATGGCTGCGCCGGTCGCGGTAGGGCGTCGACACCGCCTGCACAAAGCCCAGCTCGCCCGCGCGCCACAGCGGCAGCAGCGGCGCCAGGCCGGGGTGCAGCGCATAGAACCCGTCCAGATCCGCGGCCCCCGCGGCCGGGCCGCCGGACAGGCTCTGGCGCAACCCGGCATACTGCGGGTCGCCATAGGGCTGCACCACGTCCAGCGCGTCCATGCCGCCGCGCAGGATGATCACCACCAGCCGGGTGTCCCAGGGGGCGGCGGCAAAGGTAACCGGGGTCAGCAGCGGGCTGGCCGCCAGCGAACAGCCCAGCACGGCGGAACGGGTCAGAAGGGAACGGCGGGTCAGCTGCATCTGCAAGGTCTCCTGTCAGCGGCGCTGGAACGCGGGAGAGGACAGGATCAGGCCGATCCCCTCGGTTTGGGTTTCCGCCGCGCGGGCGGCAAATTGCACCCGTTCATTGGCGTATCCGCCCAGGGCAGCATCCGCAAAATCCCGCGGATCCGGCAGCCCCTGCGCCAGCCGCCGCGGCGCCGCCATGGCCCAGCGCAGACGCGCGGCCAGCGCCTGCGGCGTGATCCAGGCCGCGTCTTCCTCTGCCCAGCCGTCCGGGCCGCTGGAAAACTCCCAAGCCTGCCCCATCGGCGTCAGCGGCGCCAGCAGCAGGCGGTTCAGCTGCCGGGGCTTCAACGCATCGATCCGCTCTGCCGGCACCGCCAGCGCCCGGCAGGCAGAGGCCACGAAATCAAACGGCGGCTTCACGTTGCGCAGCTCAGGCGCCCAGGCGGCGTTATGGCCCAGAAGCGCTTCATAGACCGCCATCAGGCCGCCGCCGCTGGCCTGATAGCGGTCCGCCAGATAGTCCACCAGCGCCGCATCCGGTGTGTCCGAGACAAAATGCACCGCCAGCTTCCAGGCGATATGGCGCGCAGTGGCGGGATGGCGGGCCAGGTCGCGCAGGGCGCTCAGCACCTGCTGCAGCTGCGGCTTTCCGCCGCCGTAGGTTTTGCCCAGCACGGTCTCAGCCCCGGGCTCAGCCATCCCGGGCCGGAACACAAACCCCTTTTCGCGCGAAATGCTCAGCCCGGTGAACAGCTCCGCCAGCTGCCGCACATCTGTCTGGCTGTACGGCCCGCCGACGCCCAGCGTGTGCAGCTCCAGCACTTCGCGGGCCAGGTTTTCGTTCAGCCCCTCAAGGCGCTTGGCCCGCTTGGCGGCGCGGCTGCCTTCCCCGGCAGAGCGGAACTGATCCAGATAATGCAGCATCAGCGGGCTGGTGACGGCGGCGATCAGCAGGTCCTCGAACCGCCCGCTGACATGCGGCCGGATCACGCTTTCGGCATAAGGCGCGGCCAGAACCCGAAGTGCCGGGGTCTTTCCCTGCGCGGTGAAATGGTCGGCCCAGAACAGCACCAGCCGCTCGCGGAACCCGTCGCGGGTGTGGATATGGCGCAGCAGGCGCTGGCCGTGCCAGCCGATCCGGGCCTGATTCTGCGCCCGGCGGAAATCCTTGAACGCCTTGTCCGCGGCCTCATAGCCGGACTTCCCCGCCAGCCGGTTGCGCTGCCGCCGCAGCTTCTGGAAGGTCCCGGCGCCGGCCGCAGCTGTGGCAAAACCGCTGACCGGGAAGCGCTCGGCGGCCTCATCCGGGCCTTGCAGGCGCTCCAGCATCTCCGCAGCCGAGGCCGGGGGCGGCAGCAGCGGGGACAGCCCTGCACCAAAGCGGATCTCTGCCAAATCTCCGTCAAACCGCATCGTTCCGCTTTCCCTCTGCCCTGCTGCTGCGCCTGCAGGTTAGAGCATCGCCGCCCCTGCCCACAGGTGAATTTCAGGTGATACGCAGATCTCCGCGTGTTCCGTCGCCGGCCCGGCAGATTTTTGAAACCCGGTTCTTCCGGCCGGAAATGCTAAAGCGCCCGGAAAGACCCCGGCTCAACAGAAAAGGCCCGGGCAACTGCCCGGGCCTGTTCAGGAAACATGCGGAGATTACTGGTCCTGCGGGATCAGCCGCAGCCCCAGTTCCATCAGCTGCTCAGCCATCGGCTCCGACGGCGCCGACATCATCAGGTCCTCGGCGCGCTGGTTCATCGGGAACATGATCACTTCGCGGATGTTGGCTTCATCGGCCAGCAGCATCACCATGCGGTCGATGCCGGCCGCGCAGCCGCCGTGCGGCGGGGCGCCGTACTGGAAGGCGTTGACCATGCCGCCAAAGCGCTTCTTCACCTCGTCTTCGCCGTAACCGGCAATTTCAAAGGCCTTGAACATGATCTCCGGCTTGTGGTTCCGGATCGCGCCGGACACCAGCTCATAGCCGTTGCAGGCGAGGTCGTACTGGTAACCCTTGACCGCCAGCGGATCGCTCAGCAGCGCGTCCATGCCGCCCTGCGGCATCGAGAACGGGTTGTGCTCAAAGTCGATCTTGCCGGTTTCCTCGTCCTTCTCGTAGATCGGGAAGTCGACGATCCAGGCAAAGGCAAAGCGGTCCTTGTCAATCAGGCCCAGTTCCTCGCCGATGACGGTGCGGGCCTTGCCCGCGACGCCTTCAAACGCCTTCGGCTTGCCGCCCAGGAAGAAGGCCGCGTCGCCGACGCCCAGGCCCAGCTGCTGGCGGATCGCCTCGGTGCGCTCAGGCCCGATGTTCTTGGCCAGCGGGCCCGCGGCCTCGATCCCCTCGCCCTGGTCGCGCCAGAAGATATAGCCCATGCCCGGCAGGCCTTCGCCCTGGGCGAACTTGTTCATCCGGTCGCAGAACTTGCGGGAGCCGCCGGTCGGCGCCGGGATGGCGCGGATTTCGGTGCCTTCGTTTTCCAAGAGGTTTGCGAAGATCGCAAACCCGGAGCCGCGGAAATGCTCGGAGCAGTCCTGCATCTTGATCGGGTTCCGCAGGTCCGGCTTGTCGGTGCCGTACCATTTGGCGGCATCCTTGTAGGAGATCTGCGGCCACTCATGCGCCGGGTCCACCTTGCGGCCCTGCCCGAATTCCTCGAACACGCCCGCCATCACCGGCGCGATGGTGTCAAAGACGTCCTGCTGGGTGACAAAGGACATTTCCATGTCCAGCTGGTAGAAGTCCGCGGGCGAGCGGTCGGCGCGCGGGTCCTCGTCGCGGAAGCAGGGCGCGATCTGGAAATACTTGTCAAAGCCCGACACCATCATCAGCTGCTTGAACTGCTGCGGCGCCTGCGGCAGCGCGTAGAACTTGCCCGGGTGCAGGCGCGACGGCACCAGGAAGTCGCGCGCGCCTTCGGGGGAGGAGGCGGTGATGATCGGGGTCTGGTATTCGTTGAAGCCGATGTCCCACATCCGCTTGCGGATCGACTGGATCATGTTGGCGCGCAGCACCATGTTGCGCTGCATCTTCTCGCGGCGCAGGTCCAGGTAGCGGTAGCGCAGGCGGGTTTCCTCCGGGTATTCCTGCTCGCCGAACACCATCAGCGGCAGTTCCTCGGATTTGCCCAGCACCTCGATGTCGCGGATGAAGACCTCGACCTCGCCGGTCGGGATCTTGGGGTTCACCAGGCTCTCGTCGCGCGCCAGCACGTTGCCGTCGATGCGGATGCACCATTCGCTGCGGACCTTCTCAATCTCGGCAAACACCGGGCTGTCCGGATCGGCCATCACCTGGGTCACGCCGTAGTGGTCGCGCAGGTCGATGAACAACAGGCCGCCGTGGTCGCGGACGCGGTGGACCCAGCCCGAAAGGCGGACGGTTTCACCGACGTTGGATTTGTTCAGTTCGGCGCAGGTGTGGCTGCGGTAGGCGTGCATGGCTCGGCCTTTCGTTATGCGGGTCGCGGGTCCTTCGGGACCGTCATTCGGGAGTAGCGCAAAAGGGCGCTTGAATTCGTCCGGGGTGGTACACAAGGTTGCAGCCCGCTTGTCAAGCAAACAGGGCCATTTCCGCGCACACTGACGCCTGAAATCGGCGGTTCCTGACGCCGGCGGCGATCTCCCGCCCCGCCGCTGGCGCGCCGGGACCTCCAGGGTTGGGCCGGGCGCCGCGCACCGTCAGGTGCGCTGCCGGGCCCAAGGGCAACGGCCCGCAGGCGCCAGCCAGGGGCCTGTTGCCCGCGGGAGCGCTGCCTGTCAGACCAGCCGTGCCGGGATCAGTCCGCGCAGGGAATTACCCATATGAATGGCTTTTGCGTCCTTCAGGTCCAGCAGTTCCAGAACAGCCTCCTGGCACTCCCCCCGCTCCAGCAGAACCTGCCGCAGGATGCCCGGCAGCAGGCCGCAGGAAAGCGGCGGCGTCACCATCCGGCCATCGGCACGGGTCACGAAGAGATTGGTGATGGTGCCCTCGCAAACCTCGCCGCGCCGGTTCAGGAACAACAACTCGTCCACGCCTTCCGGCAGCGCTGCCCGTGCAGTGTCATAGAGCGCGCGGCGGGTGGTCTTGTGCTGCAGCCAGATATCCCCGGCCTCCAGCCGGGTCTCCGCGATGCCGAGGCGCCATTCAGACGGGTTGTTTCCCAGCGGTGCCGTGGTCAGCTCCAATTGGCCAGCCGCATCCAGCGTCAGGCGGCAGCGCAGCCGCGCATCTCCGGCGGCCTCAGCCAGAACCTCCTGCGCCTGCTCAGGTTCAAAGGGAATGCCAAACGCCGCCGCGCTGCGCCCCATCCGGGCCAGATGCGGCTGCAGGTGCCGGAACTCTTCGCCCGGATGCCAGCCCAGCGTCTCGATCAGGCGGAAAGCGGGATCGTTCTGGACGGCGTCACGCGGGCGAACCGGGCTTTCCATAGCGCTTCCTCATATTCGGAGTCCGCGGTGCTGTCCCAGACCACGCCGCCGCCCACATTGAGCGTCGCGCGGCCGTCTTCCAGCATCAGCGTGCGAATTGCCACGTTGAACTCGGACGCGCCATCCGGCGCCGCCCAGCCGATGGTGCCGCAATAGATGTCGCGCGCCCAGGGCTCCAGCTCCGCCAGGATCTCCATCGACCGGATCTTGGGCGCGCCGGTGATCGAGCCGCAGGGGAACAGCGCCGCAAAGATCTCTGCCAGCCCGGCATTAGGCCGCAGTTTCGCCCGCACCAGCGACACCATCTGATGCACGGTGGCATAGCTTTCCACCGCAAACAGCTCCGGCACATGCACCGAGCCTGTCTGCGCCACCCGGCTGATGTCGTTGCGCAGGAGGTCGACGATCATCAGGTTCTCGGCGCGGTTCTTCTCGTCCTGGCGCAGGAAGTCGCGGCGGCGAGCGTCCTCGACCGGATCGTCGCTGCGCGGCTGAGTGCCTTTCATCGGGCGGGTTTCGATGACGCCCTCGGCATCGGTGCGGAAGAACAGCTCCGGCGAACGCGACAACAGGTCCGGCAGCCCGTTCTGTTCGACCAAAGCGCCGTGGCCCACCGCCTGTTTGGCCTGCAAGGCAGCATAAAGTTCTTCGGCAGTGCCATAGGCGTCCGCATCAATCGGGAAGGTCAGGTTGGCCTGGTAGATGTCGCCCTTGCCGATGTTGCGGTTCACCTCAGTGAAAGCTTCGGCGTAGCGGTCATAGGACCAGCGCGGGGTAATGCCCTCCAAACCCGCTCCGCCCGGCTGAAGGCCGGGCAGCGCCCGACCCTCCCCACGGGAGGGCGCTTTCGCACCCTCCCAGGGCCGCGCGCTGCCCTTTGTGTTTTGCGGCAGCGGCTCATCATAAACCCCGAAGCAGATCAGCGGCAGCCGCCGCTCCTGCGGCATCCTCGCCGCCAGTTTCGGTTCCAGCGCATAGCCCAGTTCATAGGACGCATAGCCCGCCAGCCAGTGCCCGGCGTCCCGCGCCGCATCCAGCGCCGCCAGCGCAGCAGGCACCTCTTCCGGCCCGTCCGCGCGGATCATGCGCAGCGGCTGGTCAAAGCATGTGCCGGCCCCCTTGGGGCCCCGGTCAAAGCGAATCCGCACTGAAAAAGTCTCCGCGAGTTTCTTGCCCCCACATATATCTGTTCGCTATGCGAACAAAAGGGGTGGATGCGGCATTTCCAATTCCGTTTCCGATACCCCTTGAACCTTTCGGCGCGGTCCCTATAACGCAGGACAATTTGGGCGCACGCCAGCGCCCGTGATTCAAAGCTGCCCGCGCGTCAACCAAAGGAATATGGCCATGCCCAAGAGAACGGACATCCAGTCGATCATGATCATCGGAGCCGGTCCGATCGTCATCGGGCAGGCCTGCGAGTTTGACTACTCCGGCGCCCAGGCCTGTAAAGCGCTGCGCGAAGAAGGCTACCGGGTCATTCTGGTGAACTCCAACCCGGCCACCATCATGACCGACCCGGGCCTGGCGGATGCCACCTATATCGAGCCGATCACGCCCGAGGTTGTCGCCAAGATCATCGAGAAAGAGCGCCCCGACGCACTGCTGCCCACCATGGGCGGGCAGACCGGCCTCAACACCTCGCTGGCGCTGGAAGAGATGGGCGTCCTGGAGAAATACGGCGTTGAGATGATCGGCGCCAAGCGCGACGCCATCGAAATGGCCGAAGACCGCAAGCTGTTCCGCGAAGCGATGGACCGGCTCGGCATCGAGAACCCCAAGGCCACCATCGTCACCGCGCCGAAGCGCGAAAACGGCACCGCCGACCTGGATGAAGGCGTCCGCATCGCGCTGGAAGCGCTGGACGAGATCGGCCTGCCCGCGATCATCCGCCCCGCCTTCACCCTCGGCGGCACCGGCGGCGGTGTGGCTTATAACCGCGACGACTACATCCACTTCTGCCGCTCCGGCATGGATGCCTCGCCGGTGAACCAGATTCTGGTGGATGAAAGCCTGCTCGGCTGGAAAGAATACGAGATGGAAGTGGTCCGCGACAAGGCGGACAATGCGATCATCGTCTGCTCCATCGAAAACGTCGACCCGATGGGCGTGCACACCGGCGACTCGATCACCGTGGCGCCGGCGCTGACGCTGACCGACAAAGAATACCAGATCATGCGCACCCACTCGATCAACGTGCTGCGCGAGATCGGCGTCGAGACCGGCGGCTCCAACGTGCAGTGGGCGGTGAACCCCGCCGACGGCCGCATGGTGGTGATCGAAATGAACCCGCGGGTGTCGCGCTCCTCGGCGCTGGCCTCCAAGGCGACCGGCTTCCCGATTGCCAAGATCGCGGCAAAGCTGGCGGTCGGCTACACCCTGGACGAGCTGGACAACGACATCACCAAGGTGACGCCCGCATCGTTCGAGCCGACCATCGACTATGTCGTCACCAAGATCCCGAAATTCGCGTTTGAGAAATTCCCGGGCTCCGAGCCGTATCTGACCACCGCAATGAAATCCGTGGGTGAGGCGATGGCCATCGGCCGCACCATCCATGAATCGCTGCAAAAGGCGCTGGCCTCGATGGAATCGGGCCTGACCGGCTTTGACGAGGTGATGATCGACGGCGTCGGCGCCGGTGCGTGGGAACCCGCAGGCGACAAGGCCGCGGTGATCAAGGCGATCGGTCAGCAGACCCCCGACCGGATGCGCACCATCGCTCAGGCGATGCGCCACGGCCTCAGCGACGACGAGATACAGGCTGTCACCAAGTTCGACCCCTGGTTCCTGGCCCGCATCCGCGAGATCGTCGAGGCCGAGGCGGAAATCCGCGCGGGCGGCCTGCCGTCGGACGCAGCCGGCCTGCGCGCGCTCAAGATGCTGGGCTTCACCGACGCCCGCCTCGCCAAGCTGACCGGCCAGAAAGAAGCAGACGTCCGCAAGGCCCGCCGCGCGGCAGGCGTCAACGCCGTGTTCAAGCGCATCGACACCTGCGCCGCAGAGTTCGAGGCGCAAACGCCCTACATGTATTCGACCTACGAGGCCCCGGCCTTTGGCGATGTGGAATGCGAGGCGCGCCCGTCGGACAAGAAAAAAGTCGTCATCCTCGGCGGCGGCCCCAACCGGATCGGCCAGGGCATCGAGTTCGACTACTGCTGCTGCCACGCCTGCTTTGCGCTGACCGATGCGGGCTATGAGACCATCATGATCAACTGCAACCCGGAAACGGTGTCGACCGACTATGACACCTCGGACCGGCTGTATTTCGAACCGCTGACGTTCGAGCACGTGATGGAAATCCTGCGGGTCGAGCAGGACAACGGCACCCTGCACGGCGTCATCGTGCAGTTCGGCGGCCAGACCCCGCTGAAACTGGCGAACGCGCTGGAGGCTGAGGGCATCCCGATCCTGGGCACCTCCCCCGACGCCATCGACCTGGCCGAGGACCGCGAACGCTTCCAGGCGCTGGTCAACCAACTGGGCCTGAAGCAGCCGAAGAACGGCATCGCCTCCACCGACGAGCAGGCGCTGGAAATCGCAGGCGAAATCGGCTTCCCGCTGGTGATCCGGCCGTCCTATGTCCTAGGCGGCCGGGCGATGGAAATCGTCCGCGACATGGACCAGCTCAAGCGCTACATCGCCGAGGCGGTGGTGGTTTCCGGCGACAGCCCGGTGCTGCTCGACAGCTACCTGGCCGGCGCGGTGGAGCTGGACGTGGACGCGCTCTGCGACGGCAAGAACGTGCATGTGACCGGCATCATGCAGCACATCGAAGAGGCCGGCGTGCACTCCGGCGACAGTGCCTGCTCGCTGCCGCCCTACTCGCTCGGCAAGGACGTGATCGAGGAGATCAAGGCGCAGACCAACGCCCTGGCGCTGGCGCTGAACGTGGTCGGCCTGATGAACGTGCAGTTCGCGATCAAGGCCAACGAAAACGGCGAAGAGGAGATTTTCCTGATCGAGGTGAACCCGCGCGCGTCGCGCACCGTGCCGTTTGTCGCCAAGGCCACCGACAGCGCCATCGCCTCCATCGCCGCCCGCGTGATGGCCGGCGAGCCGCTCACCAACTTCCCGATGCGGCCGCCCTACGGCCCCGATGCCGGCTATGACGTCAACACCCCGATCGCCGACCCGATGACCCTGGCCGACCCGGACATGCCCTGGTTCTCGGTCAAGGAAGCGGTGCTGCCGTTTGCCCGTTTCCCGGGCGTCGACACCATCCTCGGCCCGGAAATGCGCTCCACCGGCGAAGTCATGGGCTGGGACCGCTCCTTTGCCCGCGCCTTCCTCAAGGCACAGATGGGCGCCGGCATGGTGCTGCCGTCCAAGGGCCGCGCCTTCATCTCGATCAAGGACGCCGACAAGGGCAAACTGATGCTGGAAGCGGCGCAGATCCTGGTCGAACAGGGCTTTACCCTGGTCGCCACCCGCGGCACCCAGGCCTGGCTCGACAGCCAGGGCGTCGCCTGCGACCTTGTCAACAAGGTCTACGAAGGCCGCCCCCATGTGATCGACATGCTGAAGGACGGCGACGTCCAGCTGCTGATGAACACCACCGAGGGCGCGCAAGCCGTTGAGGACAGCAAGGAAATGCGCTCCGTCGCGCTTTATGACAAGATCCCCTATTTCACCACCGCGGCCGGTTCCAACGCCGCCGCCCGCGCCATCAAGGCGCAGGCCGAAGGGGATGTCGAGGTGAAGTCTCTGCAAGGCTAAGCCCTGCGCTGACGCCCTGCCGTCACGGATTGAAACAGGAAAGCCCCGGAACTTCCGGGGCTTTTTGCTGTGCGGTGCGGCCCTGACGCCGGAAACGGAAACAGCCCCGAAGGGAACAGAGCGGGGCTGTTTCGCATTCTGATGCCGCGCTCCGGCAGCAACAGTATCTGTGCGCGGTCCTGTGTCAGCCCGCCTGGCGGATCAGCGCCTGCAGTTCATGCCCCAGGGGCGCCGCCAGCGACACGCCCTTGCCGCCCATCCGCGCCTTGGAGGAAATCACCGACACCAGCTGCGGCAGCCGCCCGGGCCGGGTCTGCAGCACCGGCGAGCCGGACGCCCCGAAATCAACCCGGCAGCTGGTCACGACCGAGGTTTGCCGGGCCGCGATCACATGGCAGGCGCTTTGCAGCCGGGGCGAGGTGGCATTGCTGTGCGAATAGGACATCACGTCCACCCGTTCGCCCTTTTCCGGCGCCGCGGCCAGCGACAGCGGCCGCACCAGATCGCCGCTGATCGCCCGGTCCAGGCGCAGCACGGCAATATCGGTGCCGGTCTGGAACTGGCCGGTCTGGCCGTGCCGGTAGCCGGGGTGGATGACCGCCTTGGCGACCCGCCGCGCGGCCTTGGACTGGCGGCCGTTGAGACCCGCCTCGAAGGTGATACTGCGCGGGCTCACCGCCCGGCCATGGCGGATATCATACATGCAGTGCGCGGCAGTCAGCACCAGGTCCGGCGCAATCAAAGTGGCGGTGCACATGGCCCGGCCGCCGATGTTGAGACGGCCCACTGCCTCCCAGCCAGGCACCCCCTGCACAGCGCCCTGCCCGCCTGCGGCTGCGGCGCTGCATCCGATGGCGATAGCGGCGGCAATTCCAAGTAATCGTCTCATGACTCACACTCCATGTTCCCACACCGCCATGTTCGGTGAGTCCTGAGGCTGGAATGCGGCCTGCTGCGGTGCCGCGCTGGCAGAAAGATGCGCAGAATGAGACAGGCTTAACAGAGAGTTAACAGGCACCCGTTTCGCCGCGGCAGCGGCGCGGAAACCCCTTATTTACTTAACGGACGCGCTCAATTTTCGGAAAAACCATATAAAAACAACGGAAAATCCTTCCTGTTCCGTTAGGAAAGAAATTCAGGATTTTCGCTGGTTTTACGGCGCAAGCGGGCATCGCCGGTAACTTCACGATCCAATTGCGGCGGAAATGAGCCTTAACAAATGGCTAAACACCGGCGCCCGGCTCCGCCCAATTGCTTAACCGCAGCCCGCAGCTTTGGGGAGAACAGGCGGGAACCGGCTCACCCGGCGCCTTGCGAAACCCGCGGCTTGCCCCCGCAAACGGCGCACGGCACAACTGAAAATCCCGCTCCCTCGCAAATGGACCCCGTGCATGCGCCTCACCCTGATCCTGACCGCCCTGCTGGCCGTTGCCGCCTGCGATGTGCCGCTGATACCGCTGATCTGAAGCAAAAAAGCCCCGGCATCTGCCGGGGCCTCGATTAACTTTCCTCGGGCAAACACGCCCCGCTTATTTCTGCGACACCCGCTTGTGCACCTCTTCGGCGCTCTCCACCCGCTCCGAATAGCGGTCCACCAGGTAATCCTTGCGGCCGCGCACCAGCCAGGTGAACTTCACCAGCTCTTCCATGACATCCACCAGGCGGCGGTAGAACGGGCCTTCGGGCAGGCGCTCGCCCTCTTCAAACTCCAGCCACGCCTTGGGGATCGAGCTTTGGTTCGGGATCGTCACCATCCGCATCCAGCGGCCCAGGATGCGCATCTGGTTGACCGCGTTGAAGCTTTGCGACCCGCCCGACACCTGCATCACCGCCAGCGTCTTGCCCTGGGTGGTGCGGATGCCGCCCTGCAGGGACAGGGGCAGCCAGTCGATCTGCAGCTTCATGATGCCGGTCATCGCGCCGTGGCGCTCCGGGCTGGACCAGACCATGCCCTCGGACCAGACCGCCAGCTCGCGCAGCTCCGCCACCTTGGGATGCTCCGCCGCGCCCGCATCATCCGGCAGCGGCAGGCCGGAGGGATCGAAGATCCGCGTCTCGCAGCCCAAGGCCCGCAGCACCCGCGCCGCCTCCTCCGCTGCCTTGCGGGAGTAGCTCACCGCGCGCAGGCTGCCGTAAAGCAGCAGGATACGCGGCGGGTGGCGCGGATCACCCGGCGCCGCCAGCATGTCCACGTCAACCGGATGCAGCTGATCCGCCGCTATTCCGGGCAGTTCGCTCAGGTCGGGGCTGTCAGGCACTTTCTTCTTCCAGATGCAGTTTCATATCCAGCAGCACCTGCTGCAGCAGCACCGTCTCGCGCAGCAGCCGCTTGGCCTCATTGACGGTGATGATGCCGTCTTCCATCGCGGCCTGGTATTCGCACATCAGCTGGGCAAACCGCTGGCTGAGGGCAATCACATCCGAATTGACGCCGCCGCTGCGGCCGGTTTCCTCGGCGCTGCCGTTGCCATTGTAGGACAGGGTGATGTTCTTCAGGTCCGCCAGCGCCGACGTCACATGCGGAAAGGACGACGCGCTTTCCAGCTTGGCCACCGCATCCACCGGCATGAACCGGTCCGCGTGTTCGGCGTTATCCGAATAATAGCGCCCCAGCGTCGCCTTGGATTTCCCGGTGATCTGGCAGGCGGCTTCAATGCCCACATCCTTGACCAGCGCTTCCGTGTGCTTCTTCAGATACGTCCCGATTTCAGCCATATGCATCCTACCTGGCGTGACCGCCGCCCCCGGTTAGGGGAACGAAGCGGTTAATTTCCCATGTCCGAGTTGTAGAGGAATTGCGATACCTTATCCATCCCTCAGGTTTTCAGGGATTTAGCTAGTGACATGATGCGATTGGCATCGGTTGTCCAGCGAAGCAGGCGGGTGAGTGACGTCCTGCTTTCAGGGTAATTGGTCTGCCCGGTACTTGCGCTCTCCGGGGCATCTGGCGTTGGCCGTCAAAGGGGTTTTGTTCCGCCCCGGCCGCGCCTGCCCCGGGAGCCTTCCTGTTGCCGAATGCAACCAGGCCCGCACTTCCCGCACGAATCCGGTTTTCCCTGCCCGGCAGGGCGGCTAAACCCGCCGCCATGGCCAAGCTCTATTTCAATTACTCCACCATGAACGCGGGCAAGTCGACGGTGCTGCTGCAGGCCTCGCACAACTACCGTGAAAACCGCATGGACACTTACCTGCTGACCGCGCGGCTGGATGACCGGGCCGGCAGCGGCAGGATCGCGTCGCGCATCGGCATCGGCGAGGACGCGGACATGTTTGCTGCGGGCGACGACCTCTATGCCCGCATTGAACAGCGCCTGGCCCGCGGCCCGCTGGCGGCGATTTTTGTCGATGAGGCGCAGTTTCTGGAGCCTCAGCAGGTCTGGCAGCTGGCCCGCGTGGTCGATGACCTGCGGGTGCCGGTGCTGGCTTACGGGCTGCGGGTGGATTTCCAGGGCAACCTGTTCCCCGGCTCCGCCACCCTCTTGGCGCTGGCCGATGAGATGCGCGAGGTGCGCACCATCTGCCACTGCGGCAAGAAGGCCACGATGGTGGTGCGCCAGGACGAACAGGGCCGGGTGATGACCGAGGGCGACCAGGTGCAGATCGGCGGCAATGAGACCTATGTCTCGCTCTGCCGCCGCCATTGGCGCGAGGCCACCGGCGACACCCCGAAAGACAGAACAGCCGCCCTCTAGGGCGGCTGCGTCTTTCCGGTTGGCGGATCAGCCGGGGTTACACCCGGTTCGGCAGCACCTCGCCGGCCAGATAGGCGGCAACGTTGTCCAGCGCCATATGGCCCATGTTGCTGCGCACCTCCTCGGTGGCGGTGCCCAGATGCGGCAGCAGGGTGGCGTTATCCAGATCAATCAGCGCCTGCGGCACCTTGGGTTCGAACTCATAGACGTCCAGACCCGCGCCGCCGATGCGGCGGTTTTGCAGCGCGTCGATCAGCGCCGCCTCCTCCACCACTTCGCCGCGGGCGATGTTGATCAGATGCGCATGGGGCTGCATCGCGTTCAGCACCTCGGCGTTGATCAGATGCGTGGTTTCGGCGCCGCCCGGCACCGCCACCACCAGGAAATCCACCTCGCCCGCCATCGCAATCAGGCTCTCGGCGCGGTCCGCGGGGAAGTCCAGATCCTTGGGGGAGCGCGCCACATAGGACACGTCCATGCCAAAGCCGAAATGGCAGCGCCGCGCAATCGCCTGGCCGATCCGGCCCATGCCGGCGATGCCGACGCGCTTGCCGGTGGCGTGCAGGCCCAGCATCTGGGTCGGGTGCCAGCCCTCCCAATCGCCCTTGCGCAGCATCCGCTCGCCCTCGGAGGCGCGGCGCGCCGACATCAGGATCAGCGTCATCGCGATATCGGCGGTGGCATCGGTCACCGCGCCCGGCGTGTTGGTCACCTCGACACCCGCCGCCCGCGCGGCCTCGACGTCGATGTGGTTGTAGCCGACGCCGAAGTTGGCCAGCAGCTTGCAGCGGGGCGTGCCCGCCTTGGCAAAGATCTCCGCCGTGAACCGGTCGCCCAGCGTCGGCACCACGATGTCGAACTCGGACAATGCGCGCAGCATCTCCGCCTCGCTCATCACCGCGTTGGTCTCGCGGATTTCCAGATCAGCAAACGCCTCCCGCGCCCGTGCCGTGACCGCTGCCGTCATCGGCCGCGCAATCCAGATTTTCATTTCAGTGCATCCTCCCGCCCAGCGGTACCGTTCCATCGGGACCCGCCAGGAATATCTCTCCGTTTTCATCCGGCAGGCCCAGAACCAGGATCTCTGACATGAACTTGCCGATCTGCCGCGGCGGGAAGTTTACGACGGCCAGAACCTGCTTGCCCACCAGCGTTTCCGGCATGTAATGCGCCGTAATCTGCGCTGAGCTCTTTTTTACGCCAATATCCGGCCCGAAATCGACCCAGAGCTTGATTGCAGGCTTGCGCGCCTCGGGAAACGGCTCCGCGCGCACAACTTCGCCGACGCGGATGTCGACCTTCATGAAGTCATCAAAGCTGATCTCAGCCACGCGACAGCTCCTTGGAGCGGTTGGTTGCCGCCGCCACCGCGCGGTTCAGCAAGGCCGGGAAACCGTCGTCATCATCCATCAGCACCTCCAAAGCGGCCTGGGTGGTGCCGTTGGGGCTGGTCACATTGATGCGCAGCTGGCTTGGGCTTTCCTCTGCCGCCTCTGCCAGCGCGCCGGCGCCGGCAACAGTTGCTTTGGCGAGCTTCATCGCCAGTTCCGCAGGCAGCCCCTGCGCCTCGCCCGCGGCGGCCAGCGTTTCGATCAAGTGGAACACGTATGCCGGGCCGGAGCCGCTGACGCCGGTGACGGCATCCATCTGCCCCTCGTTTTCCAGCCGCACAACCTGGCCCACGGCCTGCAGCAGCCCCGCGGCGCGGTCCAGATCCGCATCGCCCGCATGGGCATTGCCGATAATCGCGGTAATGCCCCGGCCCACGGCGGCCGGCGTGTTCGGCATCGCGCGGACAATGGGCGACTGCGCGCCCAGAACATCCTCAAAAGTTGCGATCGAGGTGCCGGCGGCAACGGAAATAAACAATGTGGAACCATTGCCGTAGCTCTGCAGCGTCGGCAGTGCTTCACCCATCATCTGCGGCTTCACGGCGATCAGAACGATTCCCGGCGCCGCGGGCAGCTCTGCGTTGATGTGAACGCCGGTGCCCTTCAGCCAGTCCGACGGGTTCGGGTCGATCACCCAGACCGAGGATGCGGGCAATCCGCCCTCCAGCCATCCGGCCAGCATCGCCGATCCCATCTTGCCGCAGCCCAGCAGCACCAGGCCGCGTGCAGCAATATCCTGCATATCCATCTTAAGCCCCTCCCCTTGGTGTCAGGTTCAGGGCTCAGGTTTACGCCCGGCCGTAAGCCTCTGCAATGGCGACCTGCATCGCATCCTGCGGGCTGCGCTGGCCCCAGACCGCCAGCTGGATCGCCGGATAGTAGCGCTCCGCATTGGCCACCGCGGCGTTCAGCATCGCGTCGATCTGCTGCGGGCTGGCCATCTGGCCGCCGGACAGCATCAGCCCGTAACGGAACAGCATCAGCTTGTGGTCCTCCCAGTAGGTGAAGGAGCCTTCCCAGCACTGGTCGTTCATCCGGTTGATCAGCTCGTAAAGCCGCGGCAGCTCTGCCTCCGGCGGCTCCATCTCAAAGCTGCAGACCAGCCGCAGGCATTCCTCATAGCCCGACCAGGCCAGCGTCAGCGAATAGGTGCGCCACTGCCCTTCCACCGACATGGCGATCTGATCGTCCCCGACCCTGTCGAAATCCCAATCATGGTGCGACGCCAAAGTCTCAACGATGTCGATCGGATGGACGTCTTCTTCCAGGTGAAGCTCGGATAGTGCCATGATGCCACCTCTCTGATTGCCTAGCTAACCGGGCACAGCGGCACCCTATAGCTGGTTTTTTGTGCTATGGGCCGGGGAGGCATCCCCGCTCCCATACTAGATATGGTGGGCCTGAATTGATGTTCTGGCAACCTTTATTTTGGGGATATCTGCAATAACTTGTGGATGAACTATCCACAGACCCCCAAATGCCGGCATCGCGACTATGGGGCGGGCAAACCCAAAGGTAAACCCCGGACGGCCTTGGACGGGTCCGGAAATTGCGGTCTCTGAAAGCCTGCGCAGCCCGCCTCAGGACGGTTCCGCCAGCTCCGCATCCAGTGCGTCAAAAGAGACAGGCCAGAACTCCGACAGGAAACCCACCGCCTCCTGCTCCGAGACCTCCGACCGGTTGCCTGCACCGTCATAGGCCCGGCCCATGGTATAGCGCAGCGCGGTGCCGTCCCCGTCTGGCGTCAGATGGTAGGTTTCGGGCAATTCGATGCCGTCGCGGCCCGGGTCCTTGATCCGGGTCGAGAAATACTCGAACGGCTGCCAGTCGGTGACGCGGTAGACAAACTCCGCCAGGGAATGGCCGCAGTGGTAGACCGACCCGGCCCCCAGGCGGCCGTCCGGATTGTCCATCTCCATGGTGCTGACCTGATCCATCCAGCGCAGTTTGAACTCGGGCGCGGTCAGCGCCTCCCAGACCAGCTGCGGCGAGGCCTTGAACCGGCGCCGGTAGGTCCAGATCCCGTCCGCCTCCTCCAGGAAATCCCGCTCCTGCCCGGCCCGGAACCGGTCCCAGGCGCGGGCCAGGTCATAGACCTGCATGGACACGTCGCCGAAATGCTCAAACGGCTGCGAATAGGGCTCCATCGCCGCCTGCAGCTGCATCGCCTCTACCGCCGCATCGCTGAACAGCGCATAGCTGCGCACGCCGGTTTCCGCCGCCGCCTCTGTCTTGGTCATCCGGTGCACCAGGATTACGTCGGCGCCGGACAGATCCTTGACCGGCCCCACCTGCATCTCGTCAAAGGCGCCGTAGTGGACGATCACCTTCAGGTCCAGCCCGCCCGCATTGGCGCAGGCGCGGCAAGGACAGGTGGTGTTGGCAACGATATCCTGCCGCCGGGCGGCAAAGGCGTTATAGAGGTTCTCGCAGAACGTGAGCAGCAGATCGCCGGAGACCAGCTCAGCCTGGGTCGAATAGGCCAGTACCGCGTCGCCTTCCAGCTTCCAGAAGTGCAGCGGCTCGCCGACCTGCTCCGCCACCGCCTGCAGCAGCGACTGCAGGATCGGGTTGGCATGGTCCAGCTCCGACGAGGTCAGGAATTGCGTGTACCCGGAAATATCCGCAATCAGCATATAGCCGTTTTGTGCCGTCATCGTACCTGTCCCCTGCAAATCACACATGGGCGCCGCACGGCTGCCCCGGGGCAAGTATAGCAGAACACATCACAAATTGCGCATAGAAGACGGATTGGCGCCGCCTAGGCTGCCAGGCGCAGCCCGGCCGGCCCTGGCCGGGCCGGCGCAAAGTTCAGCGGAAGGCCGGCCCGTGCGCCCAGACGGTCAGCGACTTGCGCTCGCCGCGGGTGACCGGTGTCACCTGATGCAGCAGGAAGCTGGGGAACACCGTGGCGCTGCCCTGCACCCGGCTGGCCGCCACCACATGGGCGCCCGGCATGATCTCCAGATCGCCGCCGTCATAGGAGCCGGGCTTGCTCAGCTGCACCACCAGGCTCAGCTTGCGCTTGCCCGCCACCGGCCCGTCGCCGATGTCGGAATGCCAGGCGAAATGACCGCCGTCCTTGGCCTTGTAGCTGGCCGCCTGCGGGCTTTCGGCAAACTCGCGCAGGTCGAACCCGAACCGCTCCTTGTTGGCGCGGCGCACCACAGAGATCAGCCGGTCCATCACCCAGCTGGTGCCCGGCACATCGTCCAGCCACACCACGCTGCCCCGGCGCAGGTTGTGATCCCGGGTCTGCCCGACCAGCAGCGCCTCGCTGTCCGGCGCCTCTTCCGCCTTGCGGATGATTTCCGCGCACTCCTGAGTGCTGAACGCCCCCGGCACCGTATAGACAGACACCATGCTGTGATCCCTCTGATGAAGCTGAGGCAGCATGTACCGCGCGGCCTGCAAACCGCTGCGCAGTTTTCGACCCCGCGGGCGGAAAGCGACCTGTTTTTGCGTCCGGCCCGGCAAGGCAGCCATGCGCGGAATACAGACCCTGCCTGCGGGCGGACACCCCGCCCCCGCCCAAGACGCCCAGGACACGAAAAAGCCCGCCGCAGCATCACGCCGCGGCAGGCTCTGTTTCACCGCAGGGCGGGCAACCCGCCCGCCAGCGCCTTGGCTTACTTCTGCGCTGCCTCCAGCGCGTCCAGCCGCGCCTTCAGCGCCTCGTTCTCCTCGCGCGCCTTCTGCGCCATCGCGCGCACCGCGTCAAACTCCTCGCGGGTGACGAAATCGCGGTCGGCCAGCCAGCGGTCGATCATGCTTTTCATCGCGGTCTCCGCCTCGTCCTTGGCGCCCTGGGCCACGCCCATCGCATTTGTCATCAGCTGCGAAATATCGTCCAGGATCTTGTTGCGGGTCTGCATGTTCTTCTCCGTCTCGGGGTCAGCACCTATATGGGCAAGCAGGCGACCGGCTGCAAGCCGTTGACTTCCCCCAAAGAGCAGAGGCATTCAGACGCACATGCAGGCCATGATCCAATTCCCCGACCTCTCGCCCGAGATCTTCTCGATCGCCATCGGCAGTTTCGAATTCGCCCTGCGCTGGTATGCGCTGGCCTATATCGCGGGCATCGTCATCGCCTGGCGGCTCGCCGTCGCGGCGCTGCGCCGCCCCGCGCTGTGGCCCGCCGGGCAGCCGCCGATGAAACCGCAGCAGGTGGAGGATCTGCTGACCTGGATCATCATCGGTGTGATCGCGGGCGGGCGGCTCGGCTTCGTTCTGTTCTACCAGCCGGCCTATTACCTGGCGCACCCGGGCGAGATCCTGAAGATCTGGCAGGGCGGCATGGCCTTTCACGGCGGGTTGATCGGCGTGATTCTGGCCACCCTGATTTTTGCCGCCCGCCACAACATCCCGAAACTGCAGATCTCCGACCTGGTTGCCCACACGGTGCCGCCGGGGCTGCTGCTGGGACGGCTCGCGAATTTCGTCAACGCAGAGCTCTGGGGCCGCCCGACGGACTTGCCCTGGGGCGTGGCCTTCCCCGGCCAGGCGGCACAGGACTGCGGCCAGGCGCTGGGAGAGCTTTGCGCCCGCCACCCGTCGCAGCTCTATGAAGCGCTGATGGAGGGGCTGATCCTTGGCGCCGTGCTTCTCTATCTCGCCTGGCGCCGGAACGCCTTCCACACCCCGGGCCGCCTCTTGGGCGTGTTCCTGGCGGGCTACGGGCTTGCGCGGTTCATTGTCGAGTTTTTCCGCCAGCCGGACGCCCAGTTCGTCACCCCCGGCAACCCGCTGGGGCTGGCCTGGCACATTGACGGCATCGGCCTCACCCAGGGCCAGGCGCTGTCGCTGCCGATGATCGCGGTCGGCCTCTGGTTCCTGATCCGCGCCCGCCACGCGGCCCGGAGCACGGCATGAGCCTCAGCGACCACCTCGCCGCCCGCATCCGCGCCGATGGCCCGATGTCCGTCGCCGACTACATGGCGGACTGCCTGCTGCACCCGCAGTTCGGCTATTACACCACCCGCGACCCGCTGGGCGCCAAGGGCGATTTCATCACCGCGCCGGAAATCAGCCAGATGTTCGGCGAGCTGATCGGCCTCGCGCTGGCGCAGGCCTGGCTCGACCAAGGGTCGCCTGCGCCTTTCACGCTGGCAGAACTGGGACCGGGCCGCGGCACCCTGATGGCGGACCTCTTGCGCGCCACCCGCGGCGTGCCCGGCTTCCACGCCGCCATGCAGATCCATCTGGTCGAGGCCTCGCCACCCCTGCGCGCGGCCCAGGCCAAGGCGCTGGAGGGCTACGCGCCGCAATGGCTCGGCACGGCGGACGCCCTGCCCGCCCAGCCGCTGTTCCTGGTGGCAAACGAGTTTTTCGACGCCCTGCCCATCCGCCAGTTCATCCGCACAGGCGGCCACTGGAGCGAAAGACGCATCGGCCTCGCGGACGGCGCGCTTGCCTTCGGCCTCAGCCCCGCCGCGCCGCAGCCCGCGCTGGCGCACCGGCTGCAGGACACCAGCGAGGGCGATCTGGTCGAACTCTGCGAACCCGCGGTTCCCGTCACCCAGGCCATCGCCGCCCGAATCGCTGCCCATGGCGGCGGCGCCCTGATCGTGGATTACGGCGACTGGCGGGCGCTGGGGGACACCCTGCAGGCCCTGCGCGCGCATGAACCCGCCGGCCCGCTGCAGGATCCCGGCCAGGCCGACCTCACCGCCCATGTGGATTTCGAGGCGCTGGCGATGGCCGCAAAAACCAAGGGTTGCGGCTTCACCCGCCTCACCCCCCAAGGTGTGTTCCTCGAACGGCTGGGCATCACCGACCGCGCCCGCGCCCTGGCCGCCCCGCTGCAGGGCGCGGCGCTGGACTCCCTGATCGCCGCACATCGGCGGTTGACGCACCCGGAGGAAATGGGAAACCTGTTCAAAGTGCTCGGCCTCTACCCGCCTCAGGCCGCCCCTTTGCCAGGATTGAACCCATGACGCTTGAAATTCTCACGTCCGATCTGCTTGGCCCGGTGCGGCACGGGTTCTTCACCCGCAGGGGCGGCGCATCCTCCGGCATCTACCGGGGTCTGAACTGCGGCCTCGGCTCCACCGACCAGCGCGAGGCGGTGCAGATCAACCGCAACCGCGTGGCTGCCGCGATGGAGGTGCCGCCGGAGAACCTGAGCGCGGTGCATCAGGTCCACAGCGCCGATGTGCAGGTGGTGACGGAACCCTCGCAGGACCGGCCGCAGGCGGACGCAATGGTCACCAATGTGCCCGGACTGGCACTTTCGATCCTGACCGCCGACTGCCAGCCGGTGCTGTTCTGCGACCCCGGGGCGGGCGTCATCGGCGCCGCCCACGCGGGCTGGCGCGGCACCCTCGACGGGGTGCTGGAAGCCACTTTGGAGGCGATGGAAGGCCTCGGCGCGCGGCGTGAAAACACCGCCGCGGTGATCGGCCCGACGATTTCCCAGCGCGCCTATGAGGTCGGACCGGAGTTCTTCGAGGACTTCATGATGCAGGACGACGGCTATGCCCGCTTTTTTGCCAACGGCGAGGGCGACCGCTACCTGTTCGACCTGCCCGGCCTCGGCCTGCACAAGCTGCGCCAGGCCGGTATCGGCGCCGCGGAATGGAGCCGCTACTGCACCTATTCCGACCCGGAGAAATTCTTCTCCTACCGCCGCGCCACCCACGCCAAGGAGGCCGACTACGGCCGCCTGATCTCCTGCATCCGGCTTTAAGGCCCCGTTAACCAGCGCAATTGTGGCGGTTTTGAATAAATTCCGCCCCATTCCCGGCCGCCGTCCCGGCACCGGCACGCGCCAGTCCCGCATTTCCCTGTGAAATCAGATGCTTGAAAAAGACCCCGGATCATTCCCGGCGGGGCAGCTCCATGCGCCGCCGGGGCGCAAAATGCCCCCGCCACGCCATAATCAGGGCGCAAAGATTACCCATAAAAAGGTCAGACCAGCAAGAACAGCAGCCGCCCGGCGTCAGGGTGCAGCTGCCGGGCGAAGGACAGACCTGATTATGAAAATGAACAAGCGCTTCATTGCCTCCATCATCCGCTCCGCCAAGAGCGAAACTGCCCCCCTGCCCTGGGCCGCCGCCCGGCGCGGCGCGGGCCGGGCGCGCAGCGGCGGCGCGATGCGGAAACTGGGTTAACGCCGGGGACGGATGCCCCGGCAGCGGCAACCCCTGGCGCAGCCGCGCCAGCCCGGCCTGCCGCCTAAGGGGCATCCAACCGGCCTTGTCCGATACCGTGCGGCGGCGGCTCCGGCACGCCGCCCCGCATTAACCAGTTTGCTTCAGATTTTTTGACAATTCGAATTAAATCCTGCCAATTAGGGCGCATACATATCGTTCAAGCACGTCTGTGTTGCCGGTGGGGGCCGATGCATGCGGGCAGTTTGAAAGGAGAGGTCTGCTGTCATGACCATCCCCCAGTCGCTGCAGCGCGCTGCAGCCAACGCCGTCGAGGCCACTGCGATCCTGCAGGATCCCGCTGCGCTGCGCAGCGCCAGCAAGCCGCAGCTGCGCCGCTATGAGGTCAGCTGCCTGCTGCCCGGCGGCGCCATCGCCGAAACCCGCCACATTGCCCCGGCCCTGCCGCTGTTCGAAAACGCTTTCTGCGCGTTCTCCCGCGGCTCGCTGGTGGACACCGCAAGCGGCCCCATCGCGGTTGAGGACCTGCTGCCCGGCGACGAAGTCCTGACCGAGGACGGCGGCAGCCAGCCGCTGGTCTGGGTCGGCCGCACCTGCGTGCTGCCCGGGCGCGCCGGCGGCAGCCCCCGCAGCTGCAGCCTGACCAGTTTCATGGCCGACAGCCTGGGCCTGCAAAAGCCCGCCGCCAGCCTGGTGGCCGGCCCCGCCGCACGGCTGCTGCGCACGCCGCCGCACATGCAGGGCAGCGGCAGCAGCAAGCTGCTGACCCTGGCATCGGAATTCCAGGACGGCATGAGCATTTTCGAGACCGCACCGCCGGCGCCTGTCGACCTCTACCACCTCTGCCTGCCGCGCCATGCGGTGATCACGGTGGCCGGCCTGCCGTTTGAATCCTACCACCCGGGGCCGGACGCGCTGAAGCTGGCGAGCTATGCAATCAAGACGCTGTTCCTGAACCTGTTTGCCCATACCGACAGCATCCAGGGCTTCGGCCCGCTGGCGCACCCCCGGGCCGACAGCATCAGCCGGCCCGGGCCGGCAATCCTGTAATCCGGGACCGGCGGCCCCCTCATCGGGCCGCTGCGGCCGCTCAGTTCATGCCGCGGACGTAGCGCACCAGCTGGTCGGCGTTGAAGTGCTCCTCTTCGATGATCGCCTTCATCAGGTCGCCGATCGACACGATCCCGGCCAGCTGCCCGTCCTTCAGAACCGGCAGATGCCGCACCCGCTTCTTGCTCATCAGGGCCATGCAGGCCTCGGCGCTCTGGCCGGGGTCGACACAGGTGAAATCGGTGGCCATGACATCCGCCAGCGGTGTCGCGGGCGAAGTCTTGCCCGCCAGGAAGACATTGCGGGTATAGTGCCGCTCGGTGAAGATGCCGGCCAGCTCCCCGCCGGACACCACCAGCACCGAGCCAACGTCATGCTCTGCCATCAGCTCCAGGGCATCGACCACCATGGCCTCGGGCGGAAGCGTGTGGAGCGTCTTGCCCTTGCCATCAAGAATTTGCTGAACAATTGCCATCGCCGCACCTCCAGTCGGCGGAACAACGGCCGGCTCAAACCGATTGCACCGGCAAGCCCCGCCTTACCAGCATCCCGGGTTTCCCCGTTCTGTCAATGACTTGGATCAAGATGCGGGGCATCAGCCCCCGGAACGGGCAGCCTGCCGGCAGCGGCTTTGGCTCAGGCCTCGCGCGCCAGCCGCTCCTCCAGCACCTCAAACGGCACGCCGGGCTCATCCTTGGCGCCGCGGATCACCAGCGAGGTCTTGACGCTGGCCACATTCGGGGTGGTCAGCAGATCGCCGGTCAGGAAGCTCTGGAAGGTGCTGAGATCGGGGGAGACGCATTTCAGGATGAAATCCACCTCGCCGTTCAGCATGTGGCACTCGCGCACCAGCGGCCAGCTGCGGCATTTCTCCTCAAAGGCGCTCAGCTCCGCCTCGGCCTGGCTCTCCAGCCCCACCATGGCAAAGACCTGCACCTCGAACCCCAGCTCGCGCGCGTTCACATCCGCGTGGTAGCCGTGAATCAGACCGGCCTCCTCCAGCGCCCGCACCCGGCGCAGGCAGGGCGGTGCGGAAATGCCGACCCGCTTGGCCAGCTCCACGTTGGTCATCCGCCCATCGGCCTGAAGCTCCGACAAAATCTTGCGATCAATCGGATCAAGACGGGTTGTGACCATGCCGGAAACTCCTGTGAACTTTGCGTTTCTTATAGCACCGCCGCCGGGCTGCGCAATATTGTTTCATCGCCGCGCAATATTCTTTGCAGAGCGGGCGCGCAAGCCACAAATCCGCCCTGCCGCCGCAAAACCGCATCCCGCGGCATACCGCGCCAGGGATGACAGCCGGGGGTTTAAGCCTGCGGGTCCTGCCGCTATATGCATTGCCTGACGGCGGCAAGCCCGCCAGGCTGCATTACGTGGGGAACACACATGAGCGAGACGCGCCACACCAAGGTTCTGATCATCGGCTCCGGGCCTGCCGGCTATACCGCGGGGGTCTATGCCGCCCGGGCCATGCTGGAACCGGTCCTGGTCCAGGGGATCGAGCCCGGCGGCCAGCTGACCACCACCACCGAGGTCGAGAACTACCCCGGCTTCACCGAGGTGCAGGGCCCCGACCTGATGATCAAGATGCAGGAGCACGCCCAGGCGATGGGCTGCGAAGTGATCGGCGACTACATCACCTCGCTCGACACCTCCGCCCGCCCGTTTGTGGCCAAGGCCGACAGCGGCACCACCTACACCGCTGACGCGGTGATCCTGGCGACCGGCGCCCGCGCCAAGTGGCTGGGCCTGGAATCGGAAGAGAAGTTCAAGGGCTTCGGCGTCTCGGCTTGCGCCACCTGCGACGGCTTCTTCTACCGCGGCCAGGAGATCGTGGTGATCGGCGGCGGCAACACCGCCGTGGAGGAGGCGCTGTTCCTCACCAACTTCGCCTCCAAGGTGACGCTGATCCACCGCCGCGACGAGCTGCGCGCCGAGAAGATCCTGCAGGACCGCCTGTTCAAGAACGAAAAGATCGAAACCCTGTGGTTCCACACCCTCGAAGAGGTCGTCGGCACCGACAACCCGCTGGGGGTCGAGGGCGTCGTGGTCAAGAACGTGCAGACCGGCGAAGTCAAGGAAATCCCCTGCAAGGGCGTCTTTGTCGCCATCGGCCACGCCCCCGCCAACGAGCTGGTCAAGGACGTGCTGGAGCTGCACAACGGCGGCTATGTCAAGGTGAAGCCCGGCTCCACCGAGACCTCGATCCCCGGCATCTACGCCGCCGGCGACCTGACCGACCACAAGTACCGCCAGGCGGTCACCTCGGCCGGCATGGGCTGCATGGCGGCGCTGGACGCCGAACGCTTCCTGGCCGAGCAGGAGTAACCGGGATGCCGCACGATTTCGACGCGCAGCGGGCCGGAACCGTTGCGGCATTCAACGATCTGCAGGCCGAACACGGCCTGCCGGAGGTGGCGGACGTGGATTATTTCTTCGTCCCCGCCCGCACTGGCGCCGACTGGCGCCCGCTGGCCGAGGAGCTGAGCCGCGAGGGCTACAGCTGCAGCTGGGTCAGCGCTGATGAGGCCGAAGGCGGCAGCCCCTATCTGGCCGCCACCCTGCCGGACCAGATCATCTCTGCCACCGGCATCTGGATCGGCGAGGAAGTCGCCACCCGCGCCGCCCTCTCCCGCGGTTTTGCCCCCGACGGCTGGGAGCTGGAGGGCTGAACCCGCCCGAAACCCGCCATTGACCCCGGCCCCGCCGCCCCGCAGTCTGCATCCCGGAAACCGCGAACAGGAGGACCGGGGTGGCAAGCGCGCTCTGGCAGGGCAACTGGATCACCCGCACCCGGATCACCACCGGGCTGGTGCTGCTGGCCTATGCCTTCTTTCACTTCATCAACATCGGCCTGGGGCTGCTGTCGCCGGAATGGATGGATGACTTCCAGGACGCGCGGCAGGTCATCACCCGCAGCCTGCCGGGCAGCCTGATCCTCTATGCCGCGCTAATCCTGCATCCGGGCCTGGCGCTCTGGAATCTGGCCAAGCGGCGGACGCTCAAAATGCGCTGGGGCGAGGCGCTGCAGACCGTGCTCGGCCTGCTGATCCCGCTGCAGCTGCTGGCGCATGTGGTCTTCACCCGCTACTCGCACGAAATCTACGGCGTCAATGACGAGTACCCCTATCAGATCGTGCTGATGTGGGCCTCGCCCGAGGCCTGGCAGCAAAGCCTCTTGCTGCTGGCGGTCTGGATCCACGGCTGCATGGGGCTGCACTACTGGCTGCGGCTCACCCGCTGGTGGCGCCCGCTGATCCCCTGGATGGCGGGGCTTGCGGTGTTCATCCCCGGCTTCGCCCTCGCCGGCTTCCTGACCGAGGGCCGCCGCATCCACGGCCTGTTCGTCGAGGGCACCGAACGCGCCGCCCTGATGGAGGATTTCAACTGGCCCAGCCAGCAGGCCTTTGCCGAACTGTTCGAGGCTGAGCGCCTGTGGCTCGCCATCTTTCTCCTGCTGCTCAGCCTCACCGCTGCCGCCTTTATCCTCCGCAAGCTTGTGCGCCGCCGCCGGGCGGTCGCCATCCGCTACGCCTTCGGCCCCGAGATCCGCGCCGAGCGCGGCATGACGCTGCTGGAGATGTCGCACGCGGGCGGCGTCCAGCACACCTCGCTTTGCGGCGGCAAGGGGCGCTGCACCACTTGCCGGGTGGTGGTGGATCAGGGCGGCGAGACCCTGCCGCCGCCCGCCCCGCCCGAGGCCCGCAGCCTGGCCCGGGTCCAGGCGCCCGCCAACATGCGGCTCGCCTGCCAGATCCGCCCGCAGGCGCCGCTCACCGTCACCCGCATGTTCCGCCCCGACGGCCGCAAGGGCCGCGCCCATGCCAGCCAGGGCACAGAACAGCAGCTGGCCATTCTGTTCCTCGACATCCGCGGCTTCACCGCCCGCGCCGCCGGCCAGCTGCCCTATGACGTGGTGTTCCTGCTGAACCGCTTCTTCGACGCCATCGTGCCCGCCATCACCAGCTGCGGCGGCACCGTCGACAAATACCTGGGCGACGGGCTGCTGGCCCTGTTCGAGGCCCCCGCCCCGGCCCGTTCGGCCGAGGCCGCGCTGGAGGCCGCCGCCGCCATCGGCAGCGCGCTGCAGGAGTTCAACGCGCAGCTGGCCGCGGACGGCGAGCCGGAAATCCGCATCGGCATCGGCGTGCATCTGGGCGAGCTGGTGCTGGGCGAGATCGGCAGCGCAGGCCACGCGCCGCGCACCATCATCGGCGGCAGCGTCAACGCCGCCAGCCGGCTGGAAGCCAAGACCAAGGAACTGGGCGTCGAACTGCTGATTTCCGCCCGGGTGCTGGACGCGGCCGGCTACGACTCAGCCCGCCTGCCGCTGCAAACCTTCCAGCTGCGCGGCGTTTCGCGGCCGCTGGCCGCCCTGCCGGTGGCCCATGCGGCGGCGCTGCCGCGGACCCTGGCCGGAGAACAGAATTAGGCGCCCGGCCCGCCGCGCAAAACGAATGTTTCCCGCAACGCCCCCGCCCCGCGCCAGCCATCCGGCGCAGCCGGCAAATGGCGGACAACCGCCCCCGCCGCCGCATCCGTGGCAGCCCTGCAACGCAGCAAAAAATCGCCAATTCTCGGCAATTCACCCTTTGCATCCGGGCCGAACCATGCAATGCGTTCACGCGTGAACACACTTTGACCTGCTGACTGCTGCCTGAAACCGTGCCTGAAACCGCGACCCTTTCCACCCCGGACGAGGAAGACCTGCTCTTCCGCCTCCTGCGCCAGCTCGACGCGGCGCCGGACGCCTCGCAGCGGGTGACGGCTGCGGCGCTGGGGATTTCGCTGGGGCGGCTCAACACCCAGCTGCGGCTGGCGGCAGAGGGCGGCCTGATCACCGTCAGCGCCCGCCCCGGCCCCGACAAGCGGCAGCGGTTCGCCTATACGCTGACCACCCGCGGCGCTGCGGAAAAAGTGCGGCTCACCGATCAATTCCTCGCCCGCAAGCTCGCAGAATACAACGCGCTGCATGCGGAACTCACCGGCTCCGCTAGCGGCCTCCCCCCTCTCAAACACAGGACCCATCCGATGCAAAGCAACCTGGCTCCCATCCCTGAGCTTTATGTCTCCTACGAAAGCGCCCAGAAACTGAAGGTCGAAGCAGCCGACCTGGTCAGCTGGGACCTGACCCCGCGCCAGATCTGCGACCTGGAACTGCTGATGAACGGCGGCTTCAACCCGCTCAAGGGCTTCCTGTCCGAGGCCGACTACAACAGCGTCGTCGACACCATGCGCCTGACCGACGGCTCTCTGTGGCCGATGCCGATCACCCTGGACGTCTCCGAAGACTTCGCGTCCAAGCTGGAAGCGGGCCAGGACATTGCCCTGCGCGACCAGGAAGGCGTGATCCTCGCCACCATGACCGTCACCGACAACTGGCTGCCGAACAAGGCGCGCGAGGCGGAGAAGGTGTTCGGCGCCGACGACGACGCCCACCCGGCGGTGAACTACCTGCACAACACCGCGGGCAAGGTCTACCTGGGCGGCCCGGTCACCGGTATCCAGCAGCCCGTCCACTATGACTTCCGCGGCCGCCGCGACACCCCGAACGAGCTGCGCGCCTACTTCCGCAAGCTGGGTTGGAACAAGGTTGTCGCCTTCCAGACCCGCAACCCGCTGCACCGCGCCCACCAGGAGCTGACCTTCCGCGCCGCCCGCGAAGCCCAGGCCAACCTGCTGATCCATCCGGTGGTCGGCATGACCAAGCCGGGCGACGTCGACCACTTCACCCGCGTGCGCTGCTACGAAGCCGTCCTGGACAAATACCCGGCCGCCACCACCTCCATGTCGCTGCTGAACCTGGCGATGCGCATGGCCGGCCCGCGCGAGGCGGTCTGGCACGGCCTGATCCGCAAGAACCACGGCTGCACCCATTTCATCGTCGGCCGCGACCACGCAGGCCCCGGCAAGAACTCCGCCGGCGAAGATTTCTATGGCCCCTATGACGCGCAGGACCTGTTCCGCGAGTTCCAGGGTGAAATGGGCATCGAAATGGTCGACTTCAAACACATGGTCTATGTGCAGGAGCGCGCCCAGTACGAGCCGAACGACGAGATCGCAGACCGCGACAACGTCACCATCCTGAACATCTCCGGCACCGAACTGCGCCGCCGCCTGGCCGAAGGCCTGGAGATCCCCGAGTGGTTCTCCTTCCCCGAGGTGGTTGCCGAGCTGCGCAAGACCAAGCCGCCGCGCTCCAAGCAGGGCTTCACCGTGTTCTTCACCGGCTTCTCCGGCTCCGGCAAATCCACCATTGCAAACGCTCTGATGGTCAAGCTGATGGAAATGGGCGGCCGCCCCGTGACCCTGCTGGACGGCGACATCGTGCGTAAGAACCTGTCGAGCGAGCTGGGCTTCTCGAAAGAGCACCGCGACCTCAACATCCGCCGCATCGGCTATGTCGCCTCCGAGATCACCAAGAACGGCGGCATCGCCATCTGCGCCCCGATCGCGCCCTACGCGACCACCCGCCGCGCCGTGCGCGAGGACATCGAGCAGTTCGGCGCCTTTGTCGAAGTGCACGTCGCCACCTCGATCGAGGAATGCGAGCGCCGCGACCGCAAGGGCCTCTACAAGCTGGCCCGCGAAGGCAAGATCAAGGAGTTCACCGGCATCTCCGACCCCTACGACGTGCCGGTCAACCCGGAACTGTCGGTCGAGACTGAAAACGTCGACGTCGACAACTGCGCCCACCAGGTTCTGCTGAAACTGGAAAGCATGGGCCTGATCAAGGCCTGAGCCTGACGCCGGCATGAAACAACAGCGGCCCGCCAATTGGCGGGCCGTTTTGCGTTTGTCAGACCGGAGGCATTCCGAGCCGCCACACCACTGCCCTATTTGGCTCGGCGGGCAGCGCCTGCACCACTGGCAATTAAAAAGCCGACGATAGCCCGCACCTCTCGAACGGCCTCTGTCTCCGGCCAATTTCCGCCATATTTTCGAGGCAAACCGGCGGCAGCGTTTCCATTACGAACCTTAGAGACTCGCCTTATGTCCAAAGCAGATTTTCAAAGTCGTTTGCAGCGCATTAACGCCGCCCCGCCGCTGCGACAGCCCGCTGATCTGTCCATCCCGCAAACGGAGCAGGCCCGGGTGCAGAAGACGAACTACGGCCTTCTGACCTTGGGCGGGGCTGTCGTGTTGCTGGGGGTTCAAGCCATCAAATACACGAATGCGAACTACATACCTATTGAAGACAGCATAGGGACCGCAGCGTCGATTGGGCTTTGCTTTGCAGCATATGTTGTTTTCCTGGCCGGGATCGTTGCAGTGGCGCGCGCAATAATCAAAAGACGCATTGCGCAACCCGTGCTGCAGTCCACAAAAAGGGCGCGTGCGTTCACCTCGCTTTCCGGCTTCATTCTTGGCACAATCGCGTGTCTCATTATGTTCATGTCTGCGGCGGCACGGTTCATCGAAACAGAAGCAGCTGAGCTTTTTTCCCTTGGCAGCAGTCTGATTGCCTTTCTTCTCTTTCTTCTGTCCGCGCTGCTGGGTCTGATTGGACTGTTTTTCCGCGGCTACACGCTTCACCGATACGCGCTCTGGCGCTTCCCGGTCTATTTTCTGTATGGCGGGGTGCTGACCTATGCCGCTGTCCGGGTTGCCGGGATCAATTTGCTCAAATGGCCGTCTTTCATTGCTATGTTGCAATGATCCATTTCGCCGGGGCTTGCTGCGAGCCGTAAACTCCGGAACTGTCGGTCGAGACCGAAAACGTCGACGTCGACAACTGCGCCCATCAGGTTCTGCTGAAACTGGAAAGCATGGGCCTGATCAAGGCCTGAGCCTGACCGGCACAGCAAGAAACAAGAGCGGCCCGCCATCTGGCGGGCCGTTTTGCTGTGGAGCACGCGATAGCCAGTTATGAGCCCAGCGCCGGAAATGCTGTAATATGCAGGAAAGAACTCATGACTAAGAAACCATGAAAACGTTGCCGCCTCACAAGTTTTTGCACTGTCCTGGCCTGGCGTCACTCGCCGCAGGGCTTTCGAAGCGGAGGGGTGTCATGCAGAGGCTTCCAGGCATTTTGGGCTTTTTCCTCCTGGCTGCCGCGCTCGCAGCCGCAAGCGCCTCTCCGTCCGATGCAGGCCCGCGCAACAAATGGTCTGTCTCGTGCGGTACCGACAAGGGTGCAATCACGCGCTCCGGCAATACCTGGACATTCAAAACGAGTTCAAATCATTGCGTCGGCGGCACGTTCAACCAGCGTGCCGAAATCAACACCAGACGCTTTTCTGCAACAACCCGCGGGACGTACCGCGTTCAAACTTTTGTCTCGATGCGCGCAAACCCTCCGGGGCGGTTTGACATCATGCAAATCCATGACGGACGAAATGGCTGCGCGCCCCCCTTGAAAATTCAAGTCCAAAGCTCTGGAGAGATCACATTTGACAGTGCCTTTAAGTCCGGGAGCGGCGGGACGAAAAACTGCGTGAAGAACCGTGCACTCCTGAAAGGCGGCTCGCCGGACCGCATGCGGCAGGACGGCACGGAGTACAAACTGGACGTGATTTTTGATTTCGACGGAAATGGCGGGTTTGATGTAATCGTGTTTTTGGATGACCGCCTGCAAATCAGCGGAACCTACAGTTTCGTGGCAGGCAAGGGCTACCGCGAGGCGACCCATTTCCGGATCAAACACGGCGTGTATTCAAAGCAGGTCTTCCAATACGAAATGCGGTCACGCGACCTGTCTGTTAAACGGGTGCGGTTGGCCAACTGAAACGGCAGTGTCCATGGTTGTCCCCCTGCCTGCGGTCCAGCCACCAAACGGGCACCGGTTCCAGGACTTCGCCCCCCCGCACCGCCCTCCGCCCCGCACCCCTGATGGCATCCGGCGTTGAAGCCCGCCCGAGGCCGGAGCAGCCGGGGCCAGGTCTCCTATGCCGGAGGGAAGGTTCCCGGCCGTAGATGCGGTGGACACTTGCCCCCGGCGAGCCCCGCACACATCAGAAAGCTCCGGCATGCCGCAACGCCCCGCTCCGCCCGCGCCCAGCCGCGAAGATCCGGCAGATGTTCCCTCCGGCGGTTTCGCCCAGGCAATCCCCGTCCTGCGCACCGGGTACGCCGGGCGCGGGCCGGTCTATCTGCTGGTGGCCGGGGTGTCGCTGCGGCCGATCCGGCACAGCGGCGAGGCCGCCTGTTCCGCTTCGTGAATGCCGCCTGCCGGATCGTGCCGAAGGCCGGCGACCGCGGCACCAGGAGCCTGCGTGGCGCCCTCAGCAGCTGACCGGCTGCAGTGCCCGCCAACTGCTGCTGCCGGCCACGGAACTGGCAAAATACTGCGCAGCCGCCGCAGCCGGGCCGTCTGTTTCTCAGTCCCGGCGTGGAAAGGGTTCTTTCGCTGTTTCCCGTTTTCGCATAAATGATCCGGCAACAACACGGCGCTGCCGGGCGGTCATGGTGCGTCCTGCCATCCAGGCTTGCCGTTGACAGTTTCGCCCGGCTTGCGCCCGTACGTTCTGGAGGCCTTCCCTTGCACGGCATTTCATACCGCCCCGACATCGACGGGCTCCGGACCATGGCGGTGCTGCCAGTTGTCCTGAACCATGCCGGCATCCCGGGGTTTCCGGGCGGCTTCGTCGGCGTTGACGTGTTCTTCGTGATCTCCGGCTTTCTAATAACCAGAATCCTGGCCCGTGAAATAGTTGAAGAGCGGTTTTCCATCGTCGCGTTCTACGAGCGCCGTGCGCGCCGGATCCTGCCCGCCCTCTTCGCGGTCATCGCGGCGTGCCTGATTGCCGGCTGGTTCCTGCTCTTCCCCTTCCAGTACGAAGCGCTAGCCAGGTCCGCGCAGGCAACTTTGCTTTTCTCCTCGAACATCTGGTTCTGGCTCGGGGCACAGGATTATTTCGGGGACGGCGTAAAGCTAGACCCGCTTCTGCACACGTGGTCGCTTTCGGTCGAGGAACAGTTTTACGTCTTCTTCCCCCTGCTTCTGTTTGCAATGGCATCGCGGTCCCGTCGCACCTGGATCCTGGTGATCGCAGGCTTGTCGCTCCTGTCAGCGGGCCTGTCTTTCGCCGCCACGGAGCACGCCCCGATTGCTGGGTTTTTCCTGACGCCGATGCGCATCTGGGAGCTTGGCATCGGCGCTTTGCTGGCCATCGGCGCCGTGCCCGCCGTGCGCAGCAGGGCCGTTGCGGAGATCGCGGGGGCTGCCGGCCTTCTGCTGATTGCTGCCAGCATCGCTCTGATCACCGAAGACACACCCTTCCCCGGCCTGACGGCCCTGTTTCCCTGCCTCGGCGCCGCAGCGGTGATCTGGGCCGGGATGAGCGGCCAGTCGCTTGCGGGGCGCCTGCTGTCCCTGCCGCCGATGGTCTGGATCGGCCTGATTTCCTACTCGGTCTACCTCTGGCACTGGCCGGTCCTGGTGGCCGCACGCCTGGTCCACAACACGCCGAACCTGCCGATGCCGGTTGCGCTTGCCTGCGTTGCGGCCTCCCTTCTGCTGGGCTGGGCAAGCTGGCGGTTCATCGAAAGGCCGTTCAGAACCTCGCCCGGAAAAGGGCTTTCGCGCCGCGGCATCTTTGCAGCCTCCGGCGCCGGTGCAGCGGTTTTGTTCGGTGCGGCGGTGTCCGTTGCCCAGCTGGACGGGCTGCAGTCGCGTTTCTCGGACGATATGGCCGTGATTCTGGAAGCGAAGGAGAGATCCCCGCTGGAGGTGGACTGCTTCGCACGCGACGCAGAGCAGCCGCCATGCCGCCTCGGCGCAACCGCTGGGGAGGAGGAAATCGACGTCATTGTCTGGGGGGACTCGCACGCCGGGGCCATGCTGCCGGGAATTGACAGCTGGCTCAGCGCAAACGGCCTGGCCGGCGCGGCCTTCACCAAGTCGGCGTGCCCGCCCCTGCCCGGGGTGCTGCGCGTGGACAAGGAGCCCGGGCATCGCTGCGACGCGCACAACGACAAGGTTCTTGCATTCATCAAGGATCAAAAGGGACCGCAGACAGTCATCATCGCCGCGCGATGGGCGCTTGCGGCAGAGGGCAGCAGGGCGCCCGGCGAGGATGGCAAACCTGCCATTCTCGCCGCTTCGGACGGCACAGTACAGGGCGCCGGAAACGCCGCGGTGCTGAAGAAAAGCCTCCTGCGCCTTCTGGATGACTTGCAGTCGTCCGGCAAAAAGGCGGTGATCGTGCAAGGTGTTCCCGAAATCGGTTTCCGCGTGCCGGAGGCAATCGTGCGGCAGAGCATGTTCGGGGACCAGCTGCCGGATGCCGTCACCCTGGCTGGCTATGAGGAACGGAACCGGCGTGCCAACGCAATCCTGGCGGAGGCCGCCCGCGGCCGCGGCGCGGAGCTGGTGAGCCTTTCCGGCATCATGTGCCCGTCCGACTGCCTGATCGAAAAGGACGGAGCCCCGCTCTACCGGGACGACGACCACCTCAGTGTCGCGGGCGCGCAATGGCTGATGCCGCTGGTCCTGGACATGCATCTGAGACCCGCAAGGTAGCAGTTGCGGGCAAGAGGCGCCGAGTACGTACTGGCTGGCGCACTCTGTCCCCGCACCCCGCTCAGCTGCCTGACACAAGGTCTGAGGGGAGCTTGCGGCAGTTCCCGGAGGGACCGCGTGCGGGCGGTGCCCGGTCTCAGGTATCCTCCGGCAGATCCACCGTGCCGCGCATCAGCACAAAGCCCTCGCCGGCAACCCGCACGCCTTCGATGGCATCCGCCGGGCCGACCCGCGCCACCCGCGCCTGGCCGGGGCGGCCGAGGCCATGGCCCTGCTCGGCGGTGAACTCCGCCTTCTCCATCAGCCCGTGCTTCCACAGGTAAGACGCCATCGCGCCGGTGGCGGAGCCGGTGAAGGGATCCTCCGGCGGGCTCGGCGGCGCCATCAGCAGGCGCGAGAAGGTGTCGCCTGCCGCGGTTGCCCCCTCCAGCGTCACCAGGAACGGCTCCATCATGTCGATGCCATCGGCGCCCAGCGATGCGCCCAAGGCGGCCAGCGCCTCCAGGTTCAGCTCCGCCGCCTCCAGCGCCGCGCGGTCCTTCAGCACGGTGATGCAGAACGGCAGCCCGGTGGAAACCTTCTGCGGGTGCCCCACGATCGCCGCCACCGGCAGCGACACCGCCGCCGCCACCAGTTCCGGATCGGCGAAGGGGCCGAATTCCGGCGCAACCTGCGTCATCTCGATCAGATCGCCGTCCAGCTTCACCGGCACGATCCCGGCGCCGGTTTCCAGGGTGATGCTATCGCCCGCAATCAGCTCCCGGTCCCGCATCGCCGCCACCGTGGCAATGGTCGGATGGCCGGCAAAGGGGATCTCGCGGCTGGCCAGGAAATAGCGCACCTTGACATCCGCCACCTTTGACGGGCCGGTGAAAGTGCATTCCACCAGCGAGGTCTCCCGCACGTAAGCGGTGCAGACCGCCTCCGGCAGATGCGCCCCGCTATGCACCACCGCACAGCCGTTGCCGCCAAACGCGCGGTCCGAGAACGCATCCACCCAGTCGAAATCATAGCGCGCCATTTGCATCTCCAGGCTTTGAAGGCATCAAAAAAGGCGGGCCCGCGCCCGCCTTATCCATCTTGTTGGACATATGGCCGAAGTCAATCCGCTGGACCTGCAACTGGCAGCGGACTGGACCTAAGAACCGGTGCCCTAGTGCACCGGCACCGGCGTCATGTCGTTCTGCCGCGCCAGCACAAAGGCCAGGCGGCGGTCGGCCACCAGCGCCAGCTGGCTGCCCTCGGCGTCGTGCACCGCGTAAAGCTGCTCGCGATCGCCGGCGCTGTCCTGCACCTCCTTGGGAAGATCCGCCACCGCAACCGCCTTCACATAGACGGTCCGGCTGCCGGCATCCTTGAAGTCAAACGGTGTATGCATTGCTCTTACCCCTTTCTGATACTGATCGTCTGGACCACGGTTTCGGGACGCGCACGGGTCAGATCCACATGCAAGAGCCCGTTCTCCATCACCGCCTCGCCCACTTCGACGCCGTCGGCCAGCACGAACATGCGCTGGAACTGGCGGGCCGCGATGCCGCGGTGCAGGAACACCCGCCCCTCGCTGTCGTCGCGCTGGCGGCCGCGGATCACCAGCTGGCGGTCCTCGACGGTGATCGCCAGATCCTCTTCGGCGAAACCGGCCACGGCCAGGGTGATGCGGTAGGAATGATCGGATGTCTGTTCGATATTATAGGGGGGATAGCCCTCGTTGCCCGACTTTGCCGAGCGTTCCAGGAGGCGTTCCAGCTGCTCGAACCCCAGCATATGCGGGTAGGAGCCCAAGGTTAGTTTCGACACGCTGTTCGTCCTTTATGCCAAAGCGACGGTAATCCGCGGCCCCGCTTCCGGCAGCCGCTTCCCGAAGAATATGGGAAGTTCCTGCTGGATTCACAAGAGCATGTGTCCACAGGTCTAGCGGAAAAGCCCTTAACGAAGTATCTTCAGCCTCACTTCATTCATAAGCCCGATTGAGTCTCCCATGAATGCACCCACAGATGTGTCGATGAAGACCGATGAGGTCCTGAAGGTCGAGCTAGAGGTTTTCCGCAGGCAGCACCGCGATCTGGACGAAGCCATCTCCGCGCTGGAAGAGCGCGGCACCGCCGATCAGCTGACGATCCGGCGGCTGAAAAAGCAGAAGCTGATCCTGAAGGACAAGATCGCCCTGATCGAAGACCGGCTGACCCCGGACATCATCGCCTGACCCCGCACCGGGTTTCAGGCACCCCGCCCCGCGCCCAAGCCGCGCGGGTTTCAGCTGCAGAATGCAGCGGTTTCAGATATATCTGCGGGGCCTCCCGCCTCCTTCTCCGCGCAGTCGGCTGCGCGGCCGAGGCGTTGGGCATGGCAGCGCGCCCGGTGGCGCGCTGCCATGCCCCGCTCAGCCCGCAGGTTACAGATCCTTGCACAGCCGCAGCGCGTCATAGATGGCGGCGTGGATATTGCGCCCCGCCACCGCGTCGCCTGCGCGGGCCAGCCAGAATTCCCCTGCGGGGTTCACCTGCGCATAGGGTCTGCGGCCTGCAATCATCTCATGATGGTCCAGCTGCCCCAGATTGTGCGACCTGGGCTTCAGAGCGTGGTACAGATCTTCCGCCGGCGTGATCCCGTGCTCCGAGACCACATGGTCCGCGAGCCGCTCCTGCACATCTCCGGTCAGAACATGGCGCAACCGGATGCGCTTGCGGCTGCCCTCGGCAGCAACGGACACCGGCTCCAGCAGGCTCTCGAACGCCACCCCCTGCCGCGCCAGATCGCGTAAGCCAACGGCGGAGTTCGTCGGCCCCAGGTCATGCGCCGCCATCCGGTCCGGCGTCGCCAGCGTGACCGCGCAGCCCATCCGCGCCATCACATCCGCGCAGACCAGTGCTGCGTGGTCGCCCACCTCGTCCAGCAGCAGAACCTCTCCCGCGACCCGCGCTTCGCCGGACAGCACCTCCCAGCTGGAGGTGATCAGATGCCCGCCGGGAATGTCCAAACCTTCCGGCCAGCCGCCGGTGGCCACGATCACCGCATCCGGGGCCTCTGCCAGCACGTCCTCCGCCTCGGCGTAAGAATTGAGGCGCAGATCCACACCCAGACGCTCCACCTCACAGATCAGCCAGTCAGCCACGCCCCAGATCTGGCGCCGGGTCATGCCCTTGGCTGCCAGCGCAATCTGGCCGCCAAGCCTGCTGCCGGCCTCAAACAGCACCACCTGATGGCCGCGCTCCGCCGCAACCCGCGCGGCCTCCAGGCCGGCCGGGCCGCCGCCGGCCACCACCACCTTGCGCCGCTTGGGCGCGGGTGCGACCACATGCGGCATCACCGCCTCCCGGCCTGTCGCCGCGTTGTGGCCGCAGACCGCGGGCTTGCCCTGGTTGACCCGGTCGACGCAATAGCCCAGCGCCACGCAGGGCCGGATGCGCTCCTCCTCGCCCTGCCGCAGCTTGGCGACCAGATAGGGGTCGGCCATGTGGGCACGGGTCATGCCGATCATGTCGGCCTGCCCCTCGCGGATGGCATGGCGGGCGGTGGCAGTATCGGCCACGCCCCCGGCATGGAACACCGGCAGATTCACCGCCGCGCGGATCGCGCCCGCCACATTCAGATCCGGCGCCGCGGGCATCCCCATCGGCGCCACCCAGCCGGCCAGTCCCAGATCGTCGTAAGGCGCACCCGCCAGCACATTCAGGAAATCCACTGCGCCGGTGGCGGCAATCTTCTGCGCTGCCTCAATACATTCCGCCGCGCCGAGGCCGCCCTCCACCAGCTCATCCCCCGTGACCCGCATGCCGAGGATCAGGTCCGGCCCCACCGCCGCGCGCACCGCCTCCAAGACCTGCAGCGTCAGCCGCAGCCGGTTGTCGAGCGAGCCGCCGTAATCATCCTCCCGTGTGTTCACCAGCGGCGACAGGAACTGCCCCAGAAGATGCGAATGCGACAAGATCTCGATGCCGTCGAACCCGCCCTGCCGGCAGCGTTCCGCCGCAGCCGCGAAGTCCTTGATGACACGCGAGATATCCTCCATCTCCATCACCTTCGGAAACGCCCTGTGCGCCCGCTCCCGCCGCCCCGACGGTCCCAGCACCGGCAGCCAGTGGCCGTCGTCCCAGGCGGTGCGCCGCCCCATATGGGTGATCTGGCACATCACCGCCGCGCCATGCTTGCGCACCCCGTCCGTCAGCCGCTGGAACCACGGGATGATGCTGTCATCGCCCGCATAAAGCTGCCCGAAGACGGACGGGCTGTCCGGCGCGATATTGGTCGAGCCGCCGATCATCGTCAGCGCAATGCCGCCCTTCGCCTTCTCCTCGTGATAGAGCCGGTAGCGGTCGCGCGGATGGCCGCCCTCCTGGAACGAGGGCGCGTGCGCCGTGCTCATGATCCGGTTGCGCAGGGTCAGGTGGCGCAGCTGCAAGGGCTGGAGAAGCGGGTCGATCTGCTGGGTCATGAAGAAGGTTTCCGGGCAACATTTCCCCAACAGAACAGCCGCCCGTCGCCCCCGCGGCTTGCAGAAAACCGGCATCCGCCCGGCCCTGTTGCGACACCCTGTCCGCAAGCCCCGAAAACCCTTCCTGACCGGATGGTCAAAGCGGGTTTTTCCGTTTAGGAGCACTGCAATTTTGCCCGCACCCCCGGCAGTTGCCCGGTCCGGGCCGCAATGCAGACCTGAGATACGAGCGAGAAGAATGACCGCCACCAGCGACCACACTCCGGCGCCCGCCGCCCCAAGCGCCGACTATAAATTCACCCCGAAACAAGCCCTTGTCGGCGCCCAGATGCTGTTTGTCGCCTTCGGCGCGCTGGTGCTGGTGCCGCTGCTCACAGGGCTTGATCCCAGCGTCGCGCTGTTCACCGCTGGGCTTGGCACGCTGATCTTCCAGATCGTGACCCGCGGCCAGGTGCCGGTGTTCCTGGCCTCCTCCTTTGCCTTCATCGCGCCGATCATCTACGGCGTGCAGACCTGGGGCATGGCCGCCACCACCGGCGGCCTTGCGGCGGCGGGCCTGCTTTACGTCGCGCTCTCCTTTGCCATCCGCGCCTTTGGCGCCGGCTTCCTGCACCGGCTGCTGCCGCCGGTGGTGGTCGGCCCGGTCATCATGGTGATCGGCCTGTCGCTGGCGCCGGTGGCGGTCAACATGGCCACCGGCCTGGCGGGCGACACCCAGGTGATGCCCCGCAACACCGCACTGCTGCTCGCCGCCATCTCGCTCGGCGCCACCATGCTGACGGCGATCATGGGCCGCGGCATCATGCGGGTGGTGCCGATCCTCGCAGGCGTCGCCGCAGGTTACATTGCCGCGCTGGTGCTGGGTGCCGTCTCTGGCGAGGCGCTGGTCAACACCGCGCCGCTGGCGGATGCGCCCTGGTTCAAGGTGCCGGGCTTTGTCGCGCCCGAGTTCAACCTCGCCGCCATCCTGTTCATCCTGCCGGTTGCCATCGCCCCCGCAATCGAGCACTTCGGCGACATCATGGCGATCTCCAGCGTGACCAAGCGCGATTACATGGAAAGGCCCGGCATCCAGAACACCATGCTGGGCGACGGTCTTGCCACCGCCGCCGCGGGCCTTCTGGGCGGCCCGCCCAACACCACCTATTCCGAAGTGACCGGCGCCGTCACCCTGACCCGCGCCTTCAACCCGGCGATCATGACCTGGGCCGCCATCTTCGCCATCGCGCTTTCTTTCGCGGGCAAGCTCTCCGGCGCACTCTCCACCATCCCGATGCCGGTGATGGGCGGCATCATGATCCTTCTGTTCGGCATGGTCACCGTGGTCGGCCTGTCGGTGCTGGCGAAGCTTGGCGAGGCGCTGTCGGAGGCACGCAACATGGTGATCATCTCCACCGTGCTGATCATCGGCCTCGGCGGGCTGACGCTGCAATTCGGCGAAGGCTTCACCCTCGCAGGCATCGGCCTGTCCGGCGTCGCCGGCCTCTTGCTGAACCTGGTCCTGCCGCAACAGCGGGACTGATCCGCCCCTTGCCTGCGCTGCCCGGCGGCGGCGCAGCCCCCTCTCTACCGCTCTTCCGGCTTCAGGTGGCGGATGCGCGCCACATGCGCCTCGATCTCGCCGCCGGTGAACTGGCAGTACCGCCGCTTTTGCGAAGCCGGGTGGTAGGCCAGCCCCAGGTTCAGCCCCTCCCGCCAGGACCGCCGCGGCCGCACCGGGCGCGGCGCAAATCCGCCGCCGCAAGTGGGGCAGATATTGTGCAGCACGGTTTCCACGCAATCGGCGCAATAGGTGCATTCATACGAACAGATACAGGCATCAAGCGCATCGGGCGGCAGATCCTTGTCGCACAGCTCGCAGTTCGGGCGCAGTTCCAGCATCGAATCTTCCTCTCCTGCCCCACCATCTACCTATGATTGAGTTAACAGTCTATTTCCGTACCGCAGGGAGGCAAGCCCCTGTCCTGCGGCAAAGCGCCAAAGCCCTTGAAACAGGGCAAATCCCGCTGTTTTCCATCCCAAGCCGGATTGCGCAAAACCCAAGTTTCCCTATAGTGCGCGCTCCACAAGCCGCGACAGGAGCCACCAGCCATGGCCGACATCAAAGTGGGCATCATCATGGGCAGCCAATCCGACTGGCCCACCATGAAGGAAGCCGCGAATATTCTGGACGAACTGGGCGTTGCCTACGAGGCCAAGATCGTCTCTGCCCACCGCACCCCGGACCGGCTGTGGAGCTACGGCAAGAGCGCGGCTGACCGCGGTTTGCAGGTGATTATCGCAGGCGCCGGCGGTGCTGCCCACCTGCCCGGCATGGTCGCATCGAAAACCCGCGTGCCGGTGGTCGGCGTGCCTGTCCAGACCCGCGCCCTCTCGGGCGTCGACTCGCTCTATTCCATCGTGCAGATGCCCAAGGGCTTCCCGGTTGCCACCATGGCGATCGGTGCCGCCGGTGCCGCCAACGCGGGCCTGATGGCCGCTGGCATCCTGGCGCTGCAGGACCCCGCCCTGGCCCAGCGCCTCGACGACTGGCGCGAGGCGCTCTCCGCCTCCATCCCCGAGGAGCCTTCCGATGACTGATACCCTCGCGCCCGGCTCCACCATCGGCATCCTCGGCGGCGGCCAGCTTGGCCGGATGCTCTCGGTCGCGGCCTCCCGCCTCGGCTTCAAGACCCATATTTTCGAGCCCGGCGCCAACCCGCCCGCAGGCCATGTCGCCGACCGCGTGACCACTGCAGGCTACGAGGACGCCGAAGCGCTGGCTGCCTTTGCCGCCTCGGTCGACGTGATCACCTATGAGTTCGAGAACATCCCGACCTCCGCGCTCGACCTGCTGGAATCGCAAAAGCCGATCCGCCCGGGCCGCGAGGCGCTCAGGATCAGCCAGGACCGGCTGACCGAAAAGAGCTTCCTGCAGGAGCTGGGCCTCAAGACCGCGCCTTTTGCCGATATCACCGACCAGGCCAGCCTCGACGCGGCGCTGTCCGGGATCGGCACGCCCTCGATCCTGAAGACCCGCCGCTTCGGCTATGACGGCAAGGGCCAGGCCCGCATCAAATCCCCTGAAGACGCCGGTGAAGCGCTCGCCGCAATGGCTGGCGCGCCCTCGGTCCTCGAAGGCTTCGTGAATTTCACCCACGAGGTCTCGGTCATTGCCGCCCGCGGCGTGACCGGTGAGATCGCCTGTTTCGATCCCGGCGAGAACGTCCACCGCGACGGCATCCTGCACACCACCACTATCCCTGCGCGCCTCAGCACCGGCCAGCGCATGGATGCGGTGCTGATGGCGGGCAAGATCCTGAACGCGCTGGAGTATGTCGGCGTCCTCGGCGTCGAGCTGTTCGTCACCGCCGACGGCCTGATCGTCAACGAGATCGCCCCGCGCGTCCACAACTCCGGCCACTGGACCCAGAACGGCTGCACCGTCGACCAGTTCGAACAGCACATCCGCGCGGTTGCGGGATGGCCGCTGGGCGACGGGCAGCGCCATTCCGACGTGGTGATGGAAAACCTGATCGGCGATGACGTGGACCGCATCCCGGAGCTGGCGAAAGAGGCGGACTGCGCCATCCACCTTTACGGCAAGGCCGAGGCCAAGCCGGGCCGCAAGATGGGCCATGTGAACCGGGTGCAGAAGCCGCAAGGCTAATCCCTGGCCGGGAAAGCCGGGAGCCCAGCCCCCGGCCCCTTCCCAACTTGGGGCTCTGCCCCCAGACCCCCGGGATATTTTCAGCCGGATGAAGCAGTCGGCCCATAAAAGAAACGCCTGTGAAAGCGGCCCCGCCGGTTTCACGCGCCGCAAAGAGGGCCATCCGGCCTGATGCGCGGCGCCGCTCCGCTAAGCCAGGAAGCGGCCCGCAATCTCTCCCGACATATAGCTGACCCGCCCGCCGGACAGCGTTGCCGCCACCCGCTGGGTGGCCTTGTCCAGCACCAGAATATCGGCGCGCTTGCCTGCCTCCAGCGTGCCCCGGTCGTTGAGGCCCAGCAGCTGCGCGGGCCCTTCAGAGACCAGCCGCCAGGCCCCTTCCAGATCCAGCAGGCCGGAGCGTTCCAGCATCAGCGCGGCGCGGCGCGGGCTGGGGTAGTGGTAATCGGAGGCCAGCGCATCGCAGAGCCCCATGGCGATCAGCTCAACGGCGGAGGCATTGCCCTTGTGCGAGCCGCCCCGCACCACGTTGGGCGAGCCGAGGATCACCGGATCGCCTGCGCTGCGCGCGGCCTCCGCCGCCTCCAGCGTCTCGGGGAATTCGGCAATCCGGGCGCCGCGCTCGCGCCAGACGGCGCGGTCCTCTGCGGTCTGGTCGTCATGGCTGCCCAGCCGCACATCCAGCGCGGCCAGTTCGCGGCACAGCGCATCCAGCCTGCCCGGCACCTCATCCCGGCGCGCGTGCATGTCCTTCAGCATCTGCCAGTGCACTTCCGGGTTGCGCCCCGCCTTCAGCGCCTGGCCGGTCAGCCGCGGCGGCTTCTTGCCCTCAGCCAGCCGGTCATGCGGCAGGTGGTCGTTGAACACCACATAGGGCACCTGCCACTCGGCGACCTTCGCAGCCAGCCCGGCGTAATCCTCCAGCATGTGGATCTCGAACCGCAGCTGCGGCAGCAGATCAGTGACGACAGAGCCGCGCACCGTCTTGACCGCCTCGAACACCTGCGCCGCAAACTCAGGGCCCCGAAGGCCGCCTTCCCAGGAATAGAACTGCGCCAGCACCGCGGTGGTGATGCCATTGGCAGCCAGCTCAGCCTCCGCTGCCACGACGCCCTCCGCCATCTGCTTCATCGCACCCCGGCGCGGCGCCAGGTGGCGTTCAAAGCCGTCGCCATGCGCATCCACGATCCCCGGCAGCACCAAGTAGCCCGACAGGTCCACCGCGCGGCCCACAGGCGCATCCGCCACCAGCCCGTCCGCGATGGCGATCTTGCCGCCCTTCTCCAGCCCGCCGGGGCGCAGCACATCGCCGCCCTGCAGGGTCAGTTCCAACGTCATTCTTCCGCCTCTTCACAGCCGCCATTCAGCTGGCAGGCCTCGCCAATGATCTCTTCCACCGCTGCCAGCCATGTCTGCGGCGGCTCGAACCGGCCTTCCTCCAGGAAATGCAGCGCCTGCGCCATCACCCGCGGGTTGTTCATCATGTAGGTGTGAGTGACCGGCAGCGTCAGATGCGCCGCCATGCCCTCGACCCTGGTGCTGGCGACCGAGACCTTGCCGTCATCCGGCCCCGGGATCAGCGACGAAAACAGCGGGTTCAGCGTCTCGTTGCCCGCAATCACCCCCAGCTCGAAACCGACCGGCGGCAGGCGCTTGGGCAGGCTCTCCGCCCCGGTGCCCAGCTGCAGCCCGGCAGGCCCGTTCAGCAGGCCGAACACCTCCCAGTCGCCCAGCTCATCCACCAGCTCGCTGCCCTGGTTGGGCGGCCCCATCATCACCACCCGGCCCAGGTTTGCAGGGCTGTTGTCCTGCAGCCAGTACCGCAGCAGGATGCCGCCCATAGAGTGGGTGACCACGTGGGTTGCCTCCTCGCCGCAGGCGGCAAAGGCCGCGGGCAAGGTCTGTTCTGCCAGAACCTGGATGGTCTCCTCGGTCGAGGCATAGCCGGGCCGCACCACGGCCAGCCCGCGCGACTGCAAGACCTCTTCCATCACCGCGAATGAGGTCTCGGAGCGCGCCAAGCCGTGCAGCAGGATCACGCAATCGGCCGCCGCAGGCAGCGGCAGCAGCGCCGCAGCGGCGGCAAGGAGGGGTTTCAGAACATCACGCATGACGCCCAGATAAGCGCAAGCGGCGGCACAGGGAAGCCCCTGCGGTTACTTGGCCGCCTGCACCTTGCGCCCGGGCGCCAGCCGCACCACCAGCGCGATGCCGCCCAGCACCGCGGCGCTGCCGAAGACCAGCCGCAGCCCGATGCTTTCGCCCAGCAAGGCCGCGCCGGCAAGGATCGCAATCACCGGCACGCTCAGCTGCACGGTGGCGGCCACCGCGGGCAGGATCTGCGGCAGCAGCCGGTACCACAGCGCATAGCCCATGCCGGAGGTCACCGCGCCGGACAGCACCGCCAGCACCGCGCCGTAGAGGCTGACCGTGCTGCCGCCCAGCCACAGGGCCACCGGCAGGAACATCGCCGTGGACCACAGGAAATTCACCGCCGTCGCCGCCAGCGGCTGCGCCGCGCCGCGGCCCAGGATGCTGTAGATCCCCCAGCCCAGGCCAGCCGCCGCCATCAGCAGAGACGCGCCCAAGGGCACCGCGCCGGAGCCGTCGGGCCAGACCACATAGGCCAACCCCAGAAACGCCAGCACCGCGCCCGCCACCTGGCCCGCGCTGACCGGCGTGCCCCGCACCGCGCCCCACAGGAACATCGACACCTGCACCACCCCGAACAGCACCAGCGCGCCAAGGCCCGCGTCAAGCTGCTGATAAGCCAGCGAAAACCCGGCGATATAAAGCGTCAGCGCCGCCCCGCCCTTCAGGCTCGCCGCCAGGCCCTGCCGCACCGCCAGCCCCTGCACCCGGCACAGGATCACCAGCATCGCCGCGCCGGAGGCCAGCCGCAAAAGGCCAAAGCTGCCCGCATCCATATGCCCGTCCCCGATGGCCAGCCGGCTGAGGATGGAGTTCGCGGCAAAGGCCGCCATGGTGAGGGAGACGAGAAGAAACAGGCGCATTTCCAACGGCTACCGCGGCTGCATACGGCACACCAGCGGTTTTTCGGCGTCTGCCCCCTCAGCGCCGCTCCTGCACAAAGTCCAGGTCCAGGTCTGGCAGACGATCCAGCGGGTAGTCCGGGTGCAGGGTCCAGATATTGTCGTGGTCGAGTTCCAGCGGGCGCAAGGTGCCGCCGGGAAAAGCCCGCGTCCTCAGCGCCAGCGCGATGTCCGACATCGCACCGGGATTATCGCGGAAATAGGAGTGGCCCGACCCGCCCGCGCCTTCGACCCGGATGAAATGCACAAGCCCCACCTTCTTCAGCGACGCCAGTTCGCCCGGGGCGAAATCGGTGGCATCCAGCCGCCCGAACCGCGACTCCCGGGTCAGAACCGAGGCCAGGGCCAGCGCCTGGTCTTCAGGGTTGATGTAGACGTTGACCTGTTCGAAGGCTGCAAATACCCGCTCGCTCATCAGCCGTTGCCGCACGAAACCGACGTCAATGTCGGGCGCAGCCAGGATCAGGGTGCCGGTCTTCAGCGTAAGCTTCGGCTGCAGGCCCCGCCCCCGCTCGCGGATCACCAGCTCGCGCAACGCCGTGGTGGCCAGATCGCTGCCGCGGGAGTGGGCAACGATGTCAATGTCCTCCACCTCCGGAACCGAGGCCAGCAGGTCCAGTGTTTCCTTCAGGTGAAACACCGAAAAATCCCCGGCCTCCCGGTCCCGGAAATACTTGAACAGGCCGGAATTGCCCGCGGGCCAGGAAAACATCATCGGCACCGAGCGGCGCCCGGCATAGTGCCAGATATTGGCCAATGTGGTCAGCGCATCGTCAAAGTCGTTGTTGAACCCGTGCACAAACAGGAGGATGCGGCCGGTTCCAGCCCGCCTGACTTCTGCCGCCACCGCTTTCCGGAACGCAGCCGAATAGGCGGCATATTCCCGCTCTGCCCGCGCCTCGGTCACGACCCGGCCGTCCCGCCGCTCGGCCGGCAATGGCGTCTTGGAAAAGCGGATGCCGTCGCGGTATCCCGCCACTTTGAGCCGCGGCAGCCGCCCCTTTCCATCGGCATGGGTCAGCGCCACCAGTTCCGGCCAGTCCTGCACCCTTGTGAACTGCACCTGCGCCGCGCCAAAGGCCATGGAATCCGACCGTTCCGCCAGATAGGTCACGGACCCGTCGCCGTTCAGCCGCTGCGACCGGTTGGTGACATAGAGCAGCCGCGGCGCCACCGTGCGCTGCGCCTCGGGCACCTTCTCCGCCTGATAGTTAAGCCCAGTTGCATAAAGGTTCGGCGGCTTGGCCAGCCGGTCCACCGGTGAAACCGCACATCCGGCGATCAGCAAGGCAAGCAGGAGACGGGCCAGCATCGGCCCTGCCGGTATCGCCATTTGCCGGACCCTTTCCTGTTGCGCGTCTCTCAAAAAGCTAGCCCGCTCCCTCACGCCCGGCCACTGAAATCTGCATTTGCTATCAGACAGGATCTTATCCCTTAAACCGGTTTTCCCGATGCCATCGCAGGTATGATTTGTGTGGCTTAAAAACTGGGTTTTCCGGCTCCAGCAAACGCCGCTCTGGCAGAAGCAGCCTGCTGAGCGTGCTTTCATCAACAGCCTTCTTTGCCACCAGGATTTCATAGTCATCGCTGATGGACAAAAGCCCCCTGTCGAACATCCAGTGAACGGTTCCCGAAAGAGCAAGACCGTTTCGCACCGTGTCAGGACCTCTTTCCGAAACTGGAATAATATGCGCTGCCTCCACTTCGGGCCGCCCTCCTCCGTTCCTCAGTTCGAGCCCGGACATAGAGCAACGCCCTCCATAGGCATGTTTCACCTGCCGCGCAAAGCTCCTGTCTCTAAAGGCACGCTGAGATAGAAGCATTTCCCGCGGCTGATCCGGCGGCGAAAAGTCCGCCTGCGCTTCGGCAAACCCGCTTTCATAATGCTGCTCCCCTGTTCTCGGAATGGTATTAGGCTCGTCCCTGGCAGCAAGCCCCGCGTTAATGATGCGGGCGAAATCCTCATCAGAAATGAGCCGGACTGAACTCGTATTGTTTCCCCGCGATCTAGGCAGCCCTGTTTCGTAAGGCCCCTGCCCTTCCACCCAACGGGGGACAAAGTTCTCGAAAGACAGTTCGCTGCCCTGATCCAGGACTGCATATGCCATCTCCGGGTTCTTCGGATCGTCCAGAACCTGCAGAACGCGCTGAACTCCGTAGTAGCCTCGGCCTCCGCCCCTCTTTCCCTCATAAAAGATGACCCAGTCGCCGACGGTTTGCTCAACCCGGCTCAGATACTGCTTTTTAGGAAAGTGATAAGCGCTCCCAGGCTGATCGTCGTAGCTGGAATGGGAGGATTGAATGAAAACCGCTTTGGCCATGCTTTAGGTTGTAAGTCACTAAACTCAAAACGAAAAGGGGCTGCCCGTCCAGGCAGCCCCCAAAGTCATCCGGATGGATGGCTGATGCTTACATCATGCCGCCCATGCCGCCCATGCCGCCCATGTCGGGCATGCCGCCGCCTGCCGCGCCTTCTTTGGCGGGCTTGTCGGCAACCATGGCTTCGGTGGTGATCAGCAGGCCTGCAACCGATGCCGCGTCTTCCAGAGCGGTGCGGGTCACTTTGGCCGGGTCGATCACGCCGAAGGAGAACATGTCGCCATATTCGCCGGTCTGCGCATTGTAGCCGAAGGCGCTGTCCTTGGATTCGCGGATCTTGCCGGCCACCACGGCACCGTCAACGCCTGCGTTCTCGGCGATCTGGCGCAGCGGCGCTTCGATGGCCTTGCGGACGATGTTGATGCCTGCGTTCTGGTCGGCGTTGGCGCCTTCCAGGCCTTCCAGGCCCTTGCCGGCCTGCACCAGGGCAACACCGCCGCCGACGATCACGCCTTCCTGCACGGCTGCGCGGGTGGCGTTCAGCGCATCGTCCACACGGTCCTTGCGCTCTTTCACTTCCACTTCGGTCATGCCGCCGACGCGGATCACGGCAACGCCGCCTGCCAGTTTGGCAACGCGTTCCTGCAGCTTCTCGCGGTCGTAGTCAGAGGTGGTCTCTTCGATCTGGGTGCGGATCTGGGCAACGCGTGCTTCGATCTCGGCCTTCTCGCCAGCGCCGTCGACGATGGTGGTTTCGTCTTTGGTGATGGAGATTTTCTTGGCGGTGCCCAGCATGTCCATGGTGACGGACTCGAGCTTCATGCCCAGATCCTCGGAGATCACCTGGCCGCCGGTCAGGATCGCGATGTCCTGCAGCATGGCCTTGCGGCGGTCGCCGAAGCCCGGTGCCTTGACGGCTGCGATTTTCAGGCCGCCGCGCAGCTTGTTGACAACCAGGGTTGCCAGCGCTTCGCCTTCGACGTCCTCAGCGATGATCAGCAGCGGTTTCTGCGACTGGATCACCTGCTCCAGCAGCGGAACCATCGGCTGCAGCGAAGACAGTTTCTTCTCGTGCAGCAGGATCATGCAGTCTTCCAGATCCGCGACCATCTTGTCGGGGTTGGTGACGAAGTAGGGCGACAGGTAGCCGCGGTCGAACTGCATGCCCTCGACCACGTCGGTCTCGGTTTCCATGCCTTTGTTCTCTTCGACGGTGATGACGCCTTCGTTGCCGACTTTCTGCATCGCGTCAGCGATCTGGCGGCCGATTTCAGCTTCGCCGTTGGCGGAGATGGTGCCAACCTGCGCAACCTCGTCGGAGTCTTTCACTTCGCGGGCCATGTCCTTGATGCCCTGCACGACTTTGGCGGTTGCCAGGTCGATGCCGCGCTTCAGGTCCATCGGGTTCAGGCCGGCTGCAACCTGCTTCAGGCCTTCTTTGACGATCGCCTGGGCCAGAACGGTTGCGGTGGTGGTGCCGTCACCGGCTTCGTCGTTGGTGCGGGAAGCAACTTCCTTCACCATCTGGGCGCCCATGTTCTCGAACTTGTCTTCCAGTTCGATTTCCTTCGCCACGGACACGCCGTCCTTGGTGATGCGCGGTGCGCCGAAGGATTTGTCCAGAACCACGTTGCGGCCTTTCGGGCCCAGGGTCACTTTCACGGCGTCGGCCAGAATGTTGACGCCTTTCAGCATGCGGTTGCGGGCATCGGTGTCGAATTTGACGTCCTTAGCAGCCATTTTTCACTCTCCTAGAGAAATTCTGTGTGTTTCAGCGATCAGGGATCAGAGCAGACTTGGGATAATCCCGGGGTCTTACTCGATGATGCCCATGATGTCGCTTTCCTTCATCATCAGCAGCTCTTCACCGTCGACGGTGATCTCGGTGCCGGACCATTTGCCGAACATGATGCGGTCGCCAGCGGACACGGCCATCTCGATCAGTTCGCCGCTGTCCTTGCGGGCGCCTGCGCCGCATGCAACCACAACGCCTTCGCTCGGCTTTTCCTTGGCGGAATCGGGGATGATCAGGCCGCCCGCGGTTTTCTCTTCGCTTTCGGTGCGGCGCACCAGCACGCGGTCATGAAGCGGTTTCAATGCCATCTTTGCAGCTCCTTGAAAGGCTCAAAGGTTGTTATCTATGGGACCTCCGCCTCCCCGGCGGGGCCGTTATCACTCAACAGGGCTGAGTGCTAACGAGGGGAAGCTAGGCATCGATCCGGGCCGAGTCAACATCTTCATGCAAGAAAAATTGCTGGATTTTCCGCGGCGCTGGCAGCACCAGAGAGAACACGTTCAAGCTTTTGTTTTTACTTCGAAAAACAAAAAATCAAAATTGCTCCGGGCCGGAGACTGCCGCGTCTTCCCAGCTTTCCGCCCAATGCACCAGCCCGTCGCGGCCCGCGTCTGTCAGCTGGTAAACCCCTGTCTCCACCCGCTCGAACCAGCCGTAATGGTTGCTGGCCATCAGCCGCGTGGCCCGCGCGACGCCGGTGGCCCTGGCGACCTCCGCCCCCTTGCAGGCGCCCGCCCCGGCCAGATGCGCGGCGCAGGCCAGCGCGTCCTGGCGGTAGGCGGTGACAATGCCGTGCCGTGTGGCGCCGCCCGCGTTGGGATCGCCGCGCAAGGTTTGAAACTCGCGCAGCAGCCGCGCCTGCTTTTTCTTTGATTTGCGGGGGCTGTAGGGGCCGGGATCGCAATGGACCTCCGCCCGGCCGTCCGCCAGCACCGTGATCAGCCCCAGCCCCAGCCGCCGGCACATCGCCAGATTGTCCTTCATCATCCGCCGCGCCTGCCGCCCGCCGGGCCGCGGCACCGCGATATAGACGTGATCGGTGATCGCCAGCCGGGCGATCGCCTGATGAAACAGCGACAGCGAGAACTTAAGCTTCAGCTCGACAATCACCGGCGGTTCCGCACCGCGGACGCCCACCACATCGGCAGCCCCCACCTCGCCCTTGACGGCATAGCCCTGGCCTTCCAGCAGCGCCTTCACCGGCGCATACAGCTGATCCTCGCGTTCCATGCCCCATGACTGGCAGGAAGCGCCGCCGATGGCAATCCGCCGCCGGGTATTGCCGGCCGCCGCAGGGTTTTACGTTGCCGCACCCCCTGCCCCGCCCTAGGGTCATAGGTCCAGGCCATCGTTCCGGAACTCCCGGGGAAAGGGCACCTGATGAAATCCATTGCACTAGCCCTTGCGCTGATGCTGCAGGCCACCGCCGGCTTTGCCGCCTGCCGCGGCATCGACTACCGCGCCTATCTGCCGCCCGCCACCCAGGAGCGGCTCGACCGCGCGATGGCCGCCACCCCGTTTTCCGAGGGCAACCACTGGGTCGCCACCAAGGGCAGCCGCAGCATTCATGTGATCGGCACCATGCATGGCGGCGATGCCCGCATGGCCAAGGTGATGCGCACCCTGCGCCCGGCGCTGGCGTCGGCACAGGCGATCTATCTGGAGACCTCGGACCAGGACATGCAGCGGCTGGACCGGATGCCGCCCTCGGTGGCGCGCAGCTTTTTGCTGCCGCAGGGGCGCGAGCTGCGGCAGCTGCTGCCGCCCGAGTCCTGGGAGCAGTTCGAGCTGACCGCCCGGATCTCCGGCGCCAACCTGGACACCGTGAACCGGATGCAGCCCTGGGCGATCTCGATGTTCCTGGTGCAAAGCGGCTGCCGCCCCTACGGGTTCGGCCTGCGCCGCGGGCTGGACGACCGGATCTCCGATTTCGCCCGCCGCAACCGGATTCCGCTGGGGGCGCTGGAAACGCCCGAACAGGCGCTGGCGGCGGTGTCCAGCCTGCCGCTGCGCGATCAGGCCCGGATGCTGCAGCTGGAACTGGAGCTGATCCAGTCCGACAAGCCCGAGGACGCCACCCCGGTGGAGGCCTATTTCGACCAGAGCGTCTGGACCTCTTTCGTGCTGGCGCCCTGGATCAGCGCCCAGTACAGCAGCTTCTCCGCGGCTGAGACGGAACGGCTGTGGGCCCAGTACAACCGCCGCCTGCTGGACCAGCGCAACATCCGCTGGATGAAGGTGATCCAGGCGGCGCAGCAGGAGCGGTTCGTGGTTGCCGTGGGCGCCGCCCATCTGCCCGGCAGGAACGGGCTGCTTAACCTTCTCAAGGCCAGGGGCTTCAGCCTGGCCCGCGCCCCGTGGTAAAACGGCGCGGAAGATTTCATTCAGGGATATTTCGATGCGACTGCTTTTGACCGTGTTTTTCCTGCTGCTGCCTGCATCGCTCTGGGCCGCCTGCACCGGCACCGACCTGCGCACCGCCCTGACAGAAGAGGAGCGCGCCGGCTTCGAGGCGCGCATTGAGGCGGTGCCGTTCTCCGGCGGCAACCACTGGATCGCCCGGCGCGGCAGCCGCAACGTGCATGTGATCGGCACCCTGCACATCAATGACCTGCGGATGGAGCGGATCAGCGCGGATCTGGCGCCGCTGGTCCGGCAGGCGGACCTTTTGCTGATGGAGGCCAGCCCCGCCGACAAGGCCGCGTTTGAGGCGGAACTGGGCCGCACGCCCTCGCTGATGCTGATCACCGAAGGCCCCACGCTGATCGACCGGCTGCCCGCTGCGGAATGGGAGGCCCTGGCCGCCAAGGTCCGCGACAACGGCATGCCGCCGTGGATGGCGGCCAAGATGCGGCCCTGGTTCCTGGCCCTGTCGATGGCGTTCCCGCCGTGCCTGCGGCAGGACAAGGACGTCAAGCGGGGCCTGGACCTGCGGCTGGGGGAAATCGCCGAAGCGGCGGATGTGCCGGTGCAGTCGCTGGAGGACCCGATGACCATCATCCGGATGATGGACGCCGATCCGCTGGAGGAACAGGTCCGCCAGCTGCGCGCCTTCACCGCCCTGATGGGCGGCGGCACCGACGGGTTCATCACCACGGTTGAGGCCTATTTCGACCAGCAAGCGCTTTATGCCCTGCTCCTCAGCGAACGGGATTTCCTGCAGAGCGGCGCCCTGACACAAGCCGAGCGCGAGGCGCTTTGGGCGGAGTCGATGGAGATGCTGATGGACCAGCGCAACCGCAGCTGGATCTCGGTGATCGAGGCGGCCGGGGGCGACCGTATCGTGGTGGCCGCAGGCGCGCTGCATCTGCCCGGTGAAAACGGCGTGCTGAACCTGTTGCAGCAAGAGGGCTACACGCTGGAGCGTGCGCCGTTCTGAACCCCGCCCTGAACACAACGCCGCATTGCAGCATCAGCGGGGTGACAAGCCTGCGCGCCAGCCCTATAAGGCGCGCAAATCTCCCCTTTCTGACCTTTTGCATGAACAGGACAGCCCCATGACCATCCAAGTTTTCGGCCACAAATCCCCCGACACCGATTCCACCGGCTCCCCGATCGTCTGGGCCTGGTACCTGAACGAGGTGAAAGGCGTGGCCGCCGCCCCGAAACTGCTGGGCGAGCCGAACACCGAAGCCGCCTTCATGCTGCAGCGCTGGGGCCTGGAGAAGCCGGAAATCATCGCTGACGTGGCCGACGATGCGGCTGTGGTGATTGTTGACACCAACAACCCGGCAGAGCTGCCCGCCAACATCAACGGCGCCGACGTGCAGGCGATCATCGACCACCACAAGCTGGTCGGCGGCCTGGAGACCAAAGGCCCGATCGACATCACCATCCGCCCGCTGGCCTGCACCGCCACCATCATGCACGACCTGATGGGCGACGATGCCGCCAAGATGCCGGAAGCCATCAAAGGCGCGGCGCTGACCTGCATCCTGTCCGACACGCTGGAATTCCGCTCCCCCACCACCACCGCGCATGACAAGGCCGTGGCCGAGAAGCTGGCGGGCGAGCTGGGCATCAACATCTCCGAATACGCGGCGGAGATGTTTGCCGCCAAATCCGACGTCTCCTCCTTCTCCGATGCGGAGCTGATCCGCATGGATTCCAAGGAATACGAGGTCGACGGCACCAAGTTCCGCGTCTCCGTTCTGGAAACCACCGCGCCGGGCGTGGTTCTGGACCGCAAGGCGTCGCTGATGAACACGATGACCTCCGTCGCGGCCGAGGACGGCGTCGATCAGGTGCTGCTGTTCGTGGTCGACATCCTGAACGAGGAAGCCACCCTGCTGGTGCCGAACGACCTGGTGAAAACCGTGGCTGCCAAGTCCTTTGGCGCCGATGCGGAGGGCGACACCGTGGTGCTGCCGGGCATCATGTCCCGCAAGAAGCAGATCATTCCGAACCTGAAAGTCTGATCGCAGCCGCAGCCGGAAACAAAAGGCGCCCCTTGGGGCGCCTTTTCAGTTTGCGCCGGCACGGCTGAGGCTGTTCTTAGTCCAGCCCGAAAACTGTCATCCATTCGCTGCCCGCCGGGCGGAATCCCGCATAGTCCGACAACATCCGCGACACAGCCGGCATGTGATTTGCACCAAAAACAACGGCTATGGATAACTCTTCTGTCCGGTCCAAGACAGCAGTCAGCTTTTCGCACAGCCGCATGTCACGCCGGGTCCGGATGACGTTCTGCAGTGCGGCACTGTCCGCATCCCAGAACAAGCTGCTCTCCCGTGTGCGGAGATCGTCCACATCGAGCCCTTGCGACAGGCTGTCTCGTGTTGAAAACCATCGGCGGCGCAACCCGGTCCACGGCGCATAGGCAACGCAAAGGATGCGCAGCGCAAGCGGCAGCGTTTTCCAGGCCGCCTCGAATTCCGCTTGGCTGACATCAGCGTGAATGCGTTCCGCCCCGCCCGCTCCGGCCGGCATCCTGGGCTGTGCCACCAGCCCCAAGCGGCCGCTGTCCAGCCAGCGGTAGGAACGGGTCAGATGTCCCACGACCGGTGACTTTACCCCCTCGAACAGCAGCACATCGTGATCCAGAGCATCCCTGTACACTTCATCAAAGAAACGGGCCTCGCCGATATGCACCATCGGAAACAGGGTCACCTGCGCAGGGTGAGAGGGGCTTTCGAATACATGGCGGGCGGATCTCAGCCCGATAATAGATCGTTCGACAAATTGCATACGGCTTGTTTGCCTGATTGAATATCAGCTTCCAGACTATGCTGCCGGTTGCAGATTGGGAATACCCGGCGGCAAGTAACGCCCGCCCGCTGGCCAATCCCGCCGCTCTCTGCCATAGCTGTGCGCGCACCAGATCCCTATGCGCGAAGGCCCGGCCATGACCCAGATCATCACCTCCCTTTCCGACATTTCCAGCCGCTACAAGGCGCTGTTCGTGGACCTTTGGGGCTGCGTGCACAACGGCATCACCGCCTTTCCCGAGGCAGTTGCGGCGCTGCAGGCGTACCGGGCGCAGGGCGGGGTCGTGGTGCTGGTGACCAATTCGCCGAAGCCGCGCGCGGGGGTGGCGGCGCAGCTGGGGCAGTTCAATGTCCCGGCGGATGCCTATGACACGATCTCCACCTCCGGCGATTCGGCCCGCGCGGCGATGTTCACCGGCGCGGTCGGTAACAAGGTGTATTTCATGGGCGAGTGGGAGCGCGATGCGGGCTTTTTCGAGCCGCTGCACGTGATCCATGACCCGGTGGAGATCACCCGGGTGCCGCTTCGGGAAGCCGAGGGCATCGTCTGCTGCGGCCCGTTCGACACGATGGCGGACCCGGAGGTGAACCGGCCCGATTTCCTTTATGCCAAGCAGATGGGCATGAAGCTCTTGTGCGCCAACCCCGACATCATCGTCGACCGCGGCGAGACGCGGGAGTGGTGCGCGGGGGCGCTGGCGCGGCTTTATACGGAGATGGGCGGCGAGAGCCTCTATTTCGGCAAGCCGCACCCGCCGATCTATGACCTGGCCCGGCTGCGGCTGCAGGAAGTCAGCCCGGGGATTGCCGATTCCGAGATCCTGGCGATCGGCGACGGGCCGCACACGGATATTGCCGGCGCCATGGGCGAAGGCATCGATTCCCTGTTCATCACCGGCGGCCTTGCGGCCAGAGAGACAAAAACATCGGTCCAGCCGGACCCGGAGGCGCTGCAGGCCTACCTGGCGCAGGAGCAGTCCGCACCCACCTATGCCATTGGTTTCCTGCGCTAAAACTGCCTGCGGCACCCCTTGAAATTGCACGGGGTCCCCCTTGCTCCGGTCACACCCCGCCCCACCCGGCGGGGTTTTCTTTTGTCAGAAATCTCTTGATTTTCTGCAGTTGCAAAGTAATAAAGTTGCGCAAGCGGCCATTTCGGCGCGCAAAAGTTACAACGCCAAGCGGCCGAACCACGCAACAAGGGCCAGGCGAACGGAGGATGAGATGTTGGACAACATGCCGCGCGGGACCATCTGCATCGAGGACATCGAGATGGGCATGGTGCGCTACCTGCGCAAAGTCATCACCGATGAGGACATCGAGAAGTTCGCCGAGGTCTCCACCGACCGCAACCCGGTGCATCTGGATGACGCCTATGCGCAGGACACCATTTTCGAGGGCCGGATCGCGCACGGGATGCTAACCGCCGGGCTGATCTCGGCGGTGATCGGCGAGCAGCTGCCCGGCCATGGCACCATCTACATGAGCCAGTCGCTGAAATTCCTGGCGCCGGTGCGCCCGGGCGACCTGGTGCTGGCGGAGGTCGAGGTGACCGACATCGTGATCGACAAGCGCCGGGTGAAGCTGGACTGCCGCTGCATCGTCAACGGCAAGAAGGTGCTGGTGGGCGAGGCCATGGTGATGGCGCCGTCGCGCAAGTTCGACTGAGACGGGCTGCATCCGCACAGCCTGCAGTTTGCAGCAGTTTCAGCCGCCGGGGGCCTCTGCCCTTGGCGGTTTTGCCTTGGTAGTCTCTGTTGTTCCGGTCTTTCCGTTCCGTTGTGCCAGTATCCCAATTAAGGGGGCGGCGCCGCCGGGTGGAGGTGGACAGACCCCGCCGGGGGCCTGCTCGGACAAGCTCGCTTGGACGACCCCCTTTTTATCAGGGCCGGTCTCCGGGATGTCGCGCAGGCAGCCGCACAGATGCCTGCGCCTCGTATCATGGCCCCGCGCGCGGGAACCATGGCGGGGGATCGCGATCTTCTGGGAGTATGGCAGAGGGGCGTGAGGATCGCGTGAATGGGGCGTACGGTGGGTGCGCAACGCCCCGGTGGGAGTGGGCCATCCCGCCCGGAATCAAGGCGCGCAGCGCCGCCGGGCGAGCGCCTGCCTCTCGGCGATTGCTTGCAATCGCCTGCCGGCAGCGCATTGCCTTGCAATGCGCGAGAGGCCGCCCCACCGGGCTGGCGCTTTGGCAAGTGCGGTAGTCCCATGATGAGTTGTACGGACGTTGCAGCGATAAACTGCCATGCATAGCCGTTGCAGCGCCACCCCGCGGGCAGGCGCTCGCCCGGCTCTCGCCCTCCCCCGCCACTGGCCGCTTGAACCGCCGCCGCGGTGCAGGTACGGATGCGCCATGCGTATCGTCAGAGATTATGAATTCGTCGAACATCAGGACCGGGGCGCCACTGTCGCCATCGGCAACTTTGACGGCGTGCATCTGGGCCATCAGTCGGTGATCGAGCTGGCCCGCATGGCCGCGCCCGGAGCGCCCTTGGGGGTGATGACGTTTGAGCCGCACCCGCGCGAGTATTTTGCGCCCGATGCGCCGCCCTTCCGCCTGATGCGCGCCGACACCCGCGCCCACCGGCTGGAAAAGCTGGGGGTGGAGCGGCTCTACGAGCTGAACTTCAACACCGCGCTGTCGAGCCTGACGCCGGAGGAGTTTGCCCGCGACGTGATCTCCGAAGGGCTGGGGCTGGCGCATGTGGTTGTCGGCGCCGATTTCTGTTTCGGCAAGGGCCGGGCCGGCAATGCCGAGGACCTGCAGCGGTTTGGCGAACAATACGGCTTTGGCGTCACCATTGCGCCGCTGATGGAATATTCCGAGCACGCGGTCTCCTCCACCGCGATCCGCAACGCATTGAGCGAAGGGCGGCCTGCGGATGCCAAGGAGATGCTGGGCCATTGGCACAGGATCGAGGGTGTGGTGATCGGCGGCGAGCAGCGCGGGCGGGAGCTGGGCTTCCCCACTGCCAACATGTCGATCGACGGGCTGCACCAGCCGCGGTTCGGCGTCTATGCGGTGCTGGTCGATGTGCTGGACGGGCCGCATGCGGGCAGCTACCACGGCGCGGCCTCGATCGGGGTCAGGCCGATGTTCGGCGGCGTGGTGCCCAATATCGAAACCTTCCTGTTCGATTTTTCCGGCGATCTTTACGGCGCGACGCTGTCGGTCGGGCTGGTGGAATTCCTGCGGCCGGAGCTGAAGTTCGACGGGCTGGAAGCGCTGACGGCGCAGATGGATGCGGACTGCGCCCAGGCGCGTGAAATTCTGGCGGCGCTATGAAACCTGCAAGAGACGTGATTGACCGCTCCGGTCTGGGCGAACGCTTCTGGGAGAAGAAGCCGCTGGAGAAGCTGAGCCAGAAGGAATGGGAAGCGCTGTGCGACGGCTGCGGCAAATGCTGCCTCAACAAGCTGGAGGATGAGGACAGCGGCGAGGTCGCGCTGACCCGGGTGGCCTGCCGCCTGCTGGACGACAGCACCTGCCGCTGCGCCCAGTATCCGATCCGCCATCAGTTCATCCCCGAGTGCATCGTGCTGAAGCCGGACAACCTGGACACCCACGCCTATTGGATGCCGCAGACCTGCGCCTATAGGCTGCTGTGGCAAGGCAAGCCGCTGCCGGACTGGCACCCGCTGCTGACCGGCACGCCGGAAAGCGTGCATGAGGCGGGGGTTTCGGTGCGCGGCTGGACGGTGTCGGAGTTCGAGATCGCCGAGGACGAGTGGGAAGACCACATCATCGAAGAGCCCACCGGCTGACCGCTGCCTGCCCGGCGGGGCGGGTGTGGTTTCGTTAAACATCAATACAATTCAAGGTTGCACGGCGTGCTGCGCCGCCCGCATGCTGCGGAAACCCCGGGCCTGCGCCGCGCCGGCGCCGGATCCGGGCGGGTTCCCATGAGGAGGGCGGCAAATGCCATTCGAGCACGGCACCTACTTCAGCGAAAGAGAAGCCTACAAGGCCAAGGAATACCTCTCGACCCTGGGCCTCAGCAGCAAGCAGGCGGCGGAAATCCAGGCCTGGCACCAGTATCACCTGGGGCGGCAGCTGACGGTCTGGGCCTCTCTCGGCACTTGCACCGGCATCGGGCTCGGCTATCTGTTCGCCCAGATCTTCTGAGCGCGCGCCTGCCCGGAACCGCCTTGGCATCGGCGGCGGAGTTGCCTACTGCTTGGGGGTAAGACCCTGGCAGATCAAGGACCCTGACCGATGCATTTCGCCTCCGACAACTCCGGCCCGGTGCCGCAGCAGATCCTCGACGCGCTGGCGCGGGCCAACCAGGGCTATGCCATGGGCTATGGCGCAGACGCGGAAATGGCCGAGGTGACGGAACGGATCAGGGAGATTTTCGAGGCGCCGGAGGCGGCAGTTTACCTGGTGGCCACCGGCACCGCCGCCAATGTGCTGGCGCTGTCGACCCTGGCGCAGCCCTGGCAGACGGTGTTCTGCACCAAACCTGCCCATATCAACATGGATGAATGCAACGCGCCGGAGTTCTATACCGGCGGCGCCAAGCTGACGCTGGTGACGGAGGCAGACAAGATGACCTCCGAGGGGCTGCGCGCGGCCATCGAGGGCGAGGAAACCCGCGGCGTGCACGGTCCGCAGCGGGGGCCGGTGTCGCTGACGCAGGTGACGGAGTTCGGCACCGTCTACAGTCTGCAGGAACTGCAGGCGGTCTGCGGAGCGGCCAAGGAATACGGGCTGCCGGTGCATATGGACGGCGCGCGGTTCACCAATGCGCTGGTGTCGCTGGGCTGCACGCCGGCCGAGATGACCTGGAAGGCGGGTGTCGATGCGGTGTCCTTCGGCGGCACCAAGAACGGCTGCCTGGGGGTGGAGGCGGTGATCTTCTTTGATCCGCGCCATGCGCAGGAGTTCGAGTACCGCCGCAAGCGCGGCGCGCATCTGTTTTCCAAGCACCGCTATCTGTCGGCGCAGATGCTGGCCTATCTGAGTGACGATCTGTGGCTGGAGAACGCCCGCGCGGCCAATGCCAAGACGGCGCTGCTGGCCGAGGGGCTGAAGGCGGCGGGCGCCCATTTCACCCATCCCGCCCAGGCCAACATGATCTTTGCCGCCCTGCCCCGCCGCAAGCATCAGGAATTGTTTGCAGCGGGCGCTATCTATCACCTGTGGGACGGGCTGCTGCAGGGGCCGGAGAACGAGATGGTCACGGCGCGGTTTGTGTGCGACTGGTCGGTGCCGGAGGAAGACATCCGGGCGTTCCTGTCACTGCTCTGATCTGTTGCAGGGCGGCGCCTAGCGTTTGCCCTGCGCCCAGAGGAGCGCGTCCTCCAGCCGGTCGTCGCCCCAGAACACCTCGCCCGCCACGACGAAGCTGGGGGCGCCGAAGATGCCCAGCGCCATTGCTTCCTCGGTTGCGTCCGCGAGCATTTTGACGGTTTTGTCAGACACCGCCTCTGCCAGCACTCGGGCCGGGTCCTGGCCCGCGGCCTGGAGGCTGGCGGAAAGGTTCGGGTCCTCGCCCGCGGGCTGGCCGGCCTCGAACCAGCAGCGGTAGGCTGCCTGGGTATAGGCCTCGCCCCAGCCCTCTGCCGCGCCCAGCGCCGCCACCTGGTTGGCCAGCACCAGTTCCGGCAGCGGGTACGGCGCGGGCAGCCGCACATGCAGGCCGTAGCGTCCGGCGCGGCGTTCGATGTCGCGCCACATGTAGGCGGTCTTTTCCGGCTTATCCTTGAACGGGATGTTGTTCTGCACCGTCATCACATGGCGCACGTTGAAGGGGCGCCAGCGGACCGGAATGCCAGCCTGCGCCGCCGCATCCGCGATCCGCATCACCGTCAGGTAGGTGTATGTGCTGCCGATCGAATACCAGAAATCCAGTCCGGGCATGGGGGCCTCCTGTCAGTCATTGCTGATGAAGAGTGTAGGCGCAGGCGCCGGATAGTCCAAAGGCCGTCCGCAGCCGCCCCAGCCCCCGCCCCTGCTGCTGCGGCCCGTTTTGTGATAGTCTTGCGGAAGCAGCGGGTGGCAAGACCCGCGTCCTGAGGCCCTGTGCGAGCAGCATTTGCCAGCGAGGGAGGGGACATTCAAATGACACGATCCGACATTGACGGCGCGGCGCTGGACTATGCCGCGGGCGGCGGGCTGCTGAGCCGCCGGATGCTGCTGGTCTCGGCCGCGGCCGGGACCGCTGCGGGCCTGGCTCTGCCAAAGGCGGCGCGGGCGGAGGCCGAAATTCCCGAGTGGACCAAAGCCGCCGGGGCGCGGGCGCGCGGTTACGGCATGCCGGCCGCAGCCGAATCCTCGGTGCAGCGCGCCATCATCGAACCTTGGCAGGACGTGGCGCCGGCCTTCAGCCTGTCGGGCACGCCGCACCACAAGCTGCGCGGCACCATCACCCCCAACGGGCTGCATTACGAGGTGCATCACGGGGGCCGCCCCGACATTGACCCGGCCCGCCACCGGCTGATGATCCACGGGCTGGTGGAGCGACCGCTGCAGTTCAGCCTGGAGGCGCTGGAGCGCTATCCGATGGTGACCGCCACGCATTTCCTGGAATGCGCCGGTAACAGCCTGTTCAACGCGGTGATGCCGGAGCCGATGCAGGCGGGCTGCGACATGCTGCATGGGCTGGTGTCGAACACCGAATGGACCGGCATTCCTATGCGCGTTCTGATGGAGGAAGCGGGCGTCAAGCCTGAGGGCAAATGGGTGGTGGCCGCGGGCGCCGACGGGCCGAGCCTGGCGCGCTCGATCCCAATGGAGAAGGTGATGAGCGACGGAATGCTGGCACTGTACCAGAACGGCGAGCGGATCCGGCCCGAGCAGGGCTATCCGATGCGGCTGCTGCTGCCCGGGTTCGAGGGCAACATGAACATCAAGTGGCTGACCAGCCTGTGGGTGACGGAGGCGCCGGTGCATACCAAGGATGAATCGGGCGAATACACCGAGATCCTGGCTGACGGCTCCTCGGTGCAGTTCACCTTTGCGATGGGGGTGAAGAGCTTCATCACCCATCCGTCCGCGACCATGACCATGAGCGGGCCGGGGTTTTACGAGATTTCCGGGCTGGCCTGGACCGGCGCGGGCAAGGTTGCCAAGGTCGAGGTCTCTGCCGATGGCGGTCAGAGCTGGGCCGAGGCGGCGCTGGCCGGGCCGGTGCTGCCGCAAGCGCTGACCCGCTTCAGCCTGCCCTGGCACTGGGACGGATCGCCCTTGGTGCTGATGAGCCGCGCAACGGACGAGACCGGCGCGGTGCAGCCTGCGCGCGCCGACTGGAAGGCGCGCTATCACGCCTCGAACTTCCTGCATTACAACGCCATCCAGCCCTGGCAGGTCACGGCAGAAGGAGCGGTTCAGAATGTCTATCTTTAAACTCACCGCCGCCGCCCTGCTGCTGACCGCCGCAGCCGCCCGGGCCGAAGGGCCCGGTCTGGGGCAGCCCTTGGAGGCCTCGGATATCCCGTTTTACGCCACCTATGTAACGCCTGAAGGTGCCGGCCTGCCCGCAGGCAGCGGCACTGCAGCACAAGGCGCGGAGATCTATGCCGCAAAATGTGCCACCTGCCACGGCGCAACCGGCAGCGAAGGCCCGGTAATGCCGCCGGTTGGCCCCAATGATGTCTGGGCCAAGCCCGCAGGCAGCTACTGGCCCTATGCCACCACGCTGTTTGACTACATCCGCCGGGCGATGCCGCTGGAGGCGCCGAAGTCGCTGAGCGATGACGAGGTTTACGCGCTGGCGGCCTTCATCCTGGAGCGCAACGGGGTAATTGATGCACAGACCGCGATGACGGCAGAGACCCTGCCCGCGGTGCAAATGCCGAACCACGGCAATTTCCTGGACGTCTGGGCCAAGCAGGGCGCGAAACCCTGGTGAGGACGGGCCGGGCTTAGAATTTGCCGTTGTCGTTCTTCCACTCGCTGCGCGGGGGGATGGCTTCAATGGTGTCCCAGTGCTCGGCGATCCTGCCGTCCTCGATGCGGTAGAGATCGTAGAAACTGGTGTGGATGCCGCCCCGCTGCCCCTCGCTGGCGCAGAGCACGAAATTACCCTCTGCCAGCACCCGGTGGAGATGCTGGTACTGGATAGCGGGCACGCCTTTTTCCGTGGCCGACAGCGCATCGCGCAAAGCGGGCAGGCCGTCGGCCAAGTCCGGGTTGTGCTGGATGAGGTCCGCGCGGACATAGTCCGGCAGCTGGTCCAGCTGCCGCCGGATCAGCACCTGCTCGGTATAGCTGCGGGCCAGGGCGCGGTTCTCTTCGGTCTTGTCGAGGTCCGTGATCTCCGTGGCACCGTCCTGCATCCCCCGCCCCGACGGATTGGGGCCGCGCAGGGTTTGGATGTTGTCCCAGTGCTCCACTGCCTTGCCATCCTCGAAGCGGAACACCTCGAAGGCCGCGCGAAGGGAGGAGAAATCGTATTCGATATGGGCAAAGGCGAAATCGCCATCCTCGAACACCCGCTTGAAGGTGACGCGGGGCGAGGTCTTGGCGAGGCGCGCAAAGAGCACCGCCAGCCCCTCGCTGCCCTCATGGGTCTGCGGGTTGTGCTGGATGTACTTGTCCTCGTTGACGACGGCGGCGGAGGCCGGGTCGCCTGTCTCCAAGCCTTTGAGGAGGGTTTTCAGCAGGTCCTTTTTCGATGCCATCTGTGCCGTCTCCTCTGTGTTGCCTGAAATGCGGCCTGTGCTGCCATCCTGCCCTGCCCTTGGCGGCAGCGCAAAGGGTCAGAGCAGCTGCCAGAAGCGGCGCAGCAGGGCGGCGGTTTCCACCGGGTGCGTGATTGGCAGCATGTGGGCGGCGCCCGGCACCGCGGTGTGCGCGGCGCCGAGGCGGCGGCAGAGGCTGCGGGCAATGGCGGGAATTACCGGCGGGCTGTCCGCGCCGGTCAGGATCTGCACCGGCATCGTGACCATATCCAGCGCGCCGGGCGCCAATGTGCCGTTTTCGTCGTCGTAAAGCGTGCCGTGGCTGCCGATCACCACCGGCATCGCCCGCATCATCGCGGCGCGGGCGGGGGCTGGCAGATCGGGCCATTTCACGCCCCCTGCCCCCCACATGCGGTTGAAAAGCCGGGTTGCCAGCTCCCGGTCGCCTGCGGCCCAGGCCGCTTCGGCGGGGCGGCTGGCCTCCTGCAGCGCGGTAAAGGCGACGGGGTCCTCGGCCTTGGCAGCGGCAAACAGCACCGGTTCGATCAGAGTCAGGCTGCGCACCAGATGCGGGCGGGCCATCGCCATCCTGAGCGCCACGGTGGCGCCGAAGGAGTGGCCCACAAGGTCCAGCGGTTCGGTCAGCAGCCCGAGCCCCGCCTGCGTGTTCAAGAGCTGGTAGTTGCCCTGCCCGTCCCAGTCCGGGCTGCGGCCGTGGCTGAGCATGTCGAAGGCGGTGAGGGTGATCTCCTCTGCCATCTGCTCTGCCACACCGCGCCAGGCGCCGGAATGGGCCAGCGAGCAATGCACCGCCAGAACGGACCGGGGCCCCTGGCCGAAGCTGCGGCAGAAAACCTGCGGTGCGCTGCTCATCCCATCCGCCCCAACGGCAAGGCGAAGGCGCACAGGGTTGAGAGGCCGTGCCGTGATGCCACCAAAAGCTGTTTCTCCCGCTTAGAACTATGCGCGAGGGTAAGTGCATGATAAGCGGGGTTCAATATCACGAATCTGACACATTGCCATTGCTGCCTGGGGATCACAGCCAATGCCGACCTTGAACGAACCCAAGCTGATTGCTGGGAACGCCAATCTTCCTCTTGCCCAAGCCATTGCCCGCCGGATGAGCATGCACCGCGGTGTCGACCAGGGGCTGGTGGACGCCCGCGTCGAGCGGTTCAATGACGGCGAGATCTTCGTCGAAGTCTATGAGAACGTCCGCGGCGAAGACATGTTCATCATCCAGCCGACCTCGAACCCGGCCAATGACAACCTGATGGAGCTGCTGATCATCGCCGACGCGCTGCGCCGCTCCTCTGCCCAGCGCATCACCGCGGTTATCCCCTACTTCGGCTATGCCCGCCAGGACCGCCGCACCAAAGCGCGCACTCCGATTTCGGCCAAGCTGGTGGCCAACATGCTGACCGGCGCAGGTGTCGAGCGGGTGCTGACCATGGACCTGCACGCGGCGCAGATCCAGGGCTTCTTCGACATTCCGGTGGACAACCTCTATGCCTCGCCGATCTTTGCGCTGGACGTGAAGGACCAGTTCAAGGACCAGATGGGCGACCTGATGGTGGTGTCCCCCGACGTCGGCGGCGTGGCCCGCGCCCGCGAGCTGGCCAAGCGCATCAACGCGCCGCTGTCGATCGTCGACAAGCGCCGCGAGAAGCCGGGCGAAGTGGCGGAAATGACCGTGATCGGCGACGTGAAGGACAAGATCTGCCTGATCGTCGACGACATGTGCGACACCGCCGGCACCCTGTGCAAGGCGGCGCAGGTGCTGTTGGACAACGGCGCCAAGGAAGTCCACGCCTATATCACCCACGGCGTGATGAGCGGCCCGGCGGTGGAGCGCGTCACCAACTCGGTGATGAAATCGCTGGTGCTGACCGACTCGATCCAGCCGACCGAAGAGGTGAAGGCCGCGCCGAACATCCGCATCGTGCCGACCGCGCCGCTGTTCACCCAGGCGATCCTGAACATCTGGCACGGCACCTCGGTGTCGTCGCTGTTCGAGGACAAGACGCTGGTACCGATCTACGAGAGCCTTTATTCCAACGGCGGCTGAGGCGGCTGTTATCCAGATTTGAGAAAGCCCCGCAATTCGTGGGGCTTTTTTTAACGCCTGCGGCTTCAAGCGAGATTGTCTGCCTGGTCTGCTTTGCGGGACATTTCCGTCATTGGCGGCACAGCAGCTTAAAGATGTTCTCGTCCGAGTATCGTTTCCTAACCATTCTCCGTCACCCGTTTTTGGCTATCGTAGCGGCTCAGTTCTAGGGGGATGGACTTAGTACAACTCGCGCTACTAAGATATCGGACACCGTCTCTTGACTGAAATGTGCGTGTGAGCAAAACATCAGGAAGCCAATGTGATTGTACCAGTTATCCTTTTTTCAATAGACCTTTTCATAATCGGGCTTTTCGGATTGCATCTTGCTTTGGGCGGCAGGCCCACAATGTTCGATCTCGACGGCGAACTGATACTCGGCGCCTGGTGGGGAGGGGGCAAGTTCTTGCTTGCCTCTGCTGCAGTTGCATCGATGCCGCTGTTTTTTAGCGAAAAACGCGTTGTCCATCCAGCTTTGTACTGGACGGTTGCAGCCGGATTTGCATGGTTATCCGCAGATGAGATCCTTGCACTGCACGAGAAAATTACGAAATACAATAAACTCTTAGAAATCGGTTTGCCGATGTTTCAAGGTGCCAACGGTGCCTGGATCGGTGTATATGCAGCTCTTTTTGCACTCTTAGTGCTGATTTTCTTTCGCCCGCTTCTCACTTCTGCAAGGGCTGACCCAAAATCCGCGAAATTGATTGCGGCTGGTTTCGTAATTCTTGTGTCTGGCGCTGTTGTTGTTGAGGTGATGGGTTATTTTCAACTGCTCGGCGGTATGGGTTCGCCCTTGCAAGTTTTCATTGAAGAGAGCTTGGAACTCTTCGGTGCAAGCGTAGTCCTCCTCGGATGCGTGGGGCATGCTCTTTGGGTATCCAGGCAGTAGCTTCAACACACAATAATATTCGCAGATTTGAGTTTTGGACGGCAGTCCGCGCCGTCGGAGAGCAATGGCCGATTTGGGCTCACTGCTGCCTTGCGGCGGCGCAGCGCCTGGCAGCACGCCCTATTCTAGAGGCCATACATGTGTCCGCTGCGTAGACCACCAACGCCTTGGCCCATAGCGGTCGATACAATCGGACCTGCCAGTTCCCCCGAAGCTTGTGCCAAATCAATGCGCCGCACCACTCGGATGGTTACAGTTCTTTGGCTGGGAGGGTAGGAAACATGATTTCAATTGAAGATCTCGAAGACATGTCCGCGCTTACGCGGGCAGAGATCGATGCACTCGCTGAACACGAGCATTCTACTACATATGACGCCACGCTAATGGGGAATTACCTCATGCAGGTTCACCACGGGCCACAAAGAGTTCATGAAATGATCTGCGACGATATTCGCGCTGCCCTGCACGCTGACGATGTTCAGCATGCGCGGACGCTCTTTGCCGTTTTGAGGGGTTTCCTGGCAGAGCGTCCTGAGGCCGCACGCGGCGCCAGCGGATAGAGAGCGTGCTCGGGATTGGGTAAGCCGGCCGTGCTTTTGCTGTTGCCGGATTGCGGCGCCGCTACACAAGGCTTGCTTTGTGTGTGAGGGTTTTGTGTTTCCTTAGGAAGGCGGACATTGAGGTCCGATGCAGAGAATTTTCGCTTCGAGCCCAACCCAGACCTTCGACTTTTTTGCTGCGCGCGCTCGCAGTGTGAAATCTTCTGCGATTGCACGATTTCCGGTGTTGTCCGCGGCGGAAAATACGGCCGTTCATGCACATCGCAGCATCTCAGGCGCCACCAATTCACAAGGAGCGGACAAACCGGTCCTTTACCAGGGGTCCCTTAGGGTCAGGACTCGTTCTTATTTCATGGCCAGAACATGATGGTTGCGGCGAGAGCGATGGCAGATAGAAAGACCTTTGGACACCTGTCGTACCGGGTTGCTACCCGACGCCAATCCTTAAGCCTGCCGCACATGGTTTCGATGCGGTTGCGCCGTTTGTATCGGCGCTTGTCGTATCTGATAGCTCTCTTTCGTTGCTTCCGGCCAGGGATGCAGGCGCGTATCCCTTTGTCTTTCAGAGCTTCTCTGAACCAATCTGCGTCGTAGCCACGATCCCCCAGCCGCCAATCAACGTCTGGCAAGCTGCACACCAATGCCCGTGCGCCGATGTAATCGCTGACCTGACCGGCAGTCACAAATAGATCGAGCGGTCGACCCTGGCTGTCGCAGACCGCGTGCAGGTTGGTGTTCATCTCACCTTTGGTTCGACCTATCAGGTGTCCGCGCCCCCGTTTTTGACACCCATACTGGCCGCTGTCCGGCGGGCCTTGAGGTAGGTAGCGTCGATCATCACGGTCTTCTCTTCGCCGTGTTCCGCCGCCAAGCCTGCCATGATCCGCGCAAAGACCCCTTTAACGCTCCACCGCTTCCAGCGATTGTACAGGGTCTTGTGCGGGCCGTACTCTTTGGGCGCATCCCGCCACCGCAAGCCGTTGCGATTGATAAAGATAATTCCACTCAGGACGCGCCGGCCATCAACGCGCGGTTTGCCGTGGGATTTCGGGAAAAAGGGTTCCAAACGGGCCATCTGCGCGTCGGTCGGCCAGAAAAGATTAGACATGTCACCGCTCGATTTTCGGCCTGTGAATCATGCTGAAAGCCTGAAATCAATGGGTCCTGACCCTAACTGAAGTTGTTCAATTCATGCAACCGCAGTCGTGCCCCGAACGATCTGCTCCAGTTCACAGCAAAGCCTGAATGGTTCCGGTTCATCCGATGTTATGAACGCAGTAAAGCGATCACCCGCAAGCGTTCCAATGGTTTCGGCTGGAATCCTGACTGTAGACAGGCCAGGTACAATATCCACTGACCCCTTGAAGTCGCCGATCCCCATGATTGAAAGCTCTTCCGGGACACAGACGCCGCAACTCTGCGCGCCGTAAAGCGCTCCTTGGGCGATCACGTCGTTTCCACACAGCAAGGCTGTTGGCCGCGAAGAGCCGGAAAGTAGATCGATTGCCGCCTGCTTGGCCAGGGAAACGCTGTATGGCGCTTCCGACTTACGCCCCTCGGGCACCTCCGCTCCTGCGGCGTCAAGCGTTTCCAGAACCGCCTCCAGCCGGTGCCGCGCCCGGTCGTTGCCTCGGGTGTCGGGAAAAATTAGGCCGATGTCCCGGTGCCCTAGCGCTACCAGATGCTCCGCTGCCATCCGCCCGGCCAGCCGGTTGTCGGCGCCGACGCAGGGCAGTTCGGATTCCTCAGCATAATTCCAGATCGCCATCGCAGGCGTTTCCTGCTGGGCTATCAGCCGCGAGGTAGCTTCGGAATGCTCCAACCCGATCAGCGCCACACCATCCACACGGTGCTCCATCAGCTTGCGCACCATCTCGTATTCGCGCTCCAGATCATAGCCGTGCGAGGCCAGCAGCAGGGTAAAGCCTGCCCGGTCGATCGCATCCGAGAACGCCTGGATCACCTCGGCAAAAATCGCGTGGTTGATGGTCGGCACCACCAGCCCGATGGTGCCTGACCGCTTGCCATGCATCATCTGCGCCGCGCGGTTCCGGACATAGCCCAGTTTCTGCACCGCCCTGGTGATCTTCTTGCGAGTCGCCGGGTTCACCAGATCGGGGTGATTGAAGGTGCGCGACACCGTGGAGGGCGACACTTTGGCCGCTTTTGCCACAGCGACGATATCCACGTTACCCTTTTGTTTTGGCGCCATAATCTTCCCTCCTCCGGCAAGATTTATGAAAACGTTTGCAATACTATTTTCATGGCCTAACCTGTTTTGTCAACAAAAGTAAAAGCGCGATCAGCCGGGTTGGGAGGCCCTGAATGGAGTTCATTTATTACTTCGGAGACGTGTTCTCGCCGCTGTCATTCCTGCTGCTCCTTTGCGGCACAATCGGCGGGCTGATCCTGGGGGCAACCCCGGGGCTTTCCCCCACCATGGCAGTGGCGCTGCTGATCCCATTCACCTTCCATCTGGAGGCGGTTCAGGGCCTGATCCTGCTGGGTGCCGCCTATACCTCTACCGTGGCCGGCGGCGCGGTCAGCGCGATCCTCCTGAAGATCCCCGGCGCGCCCGCCAATATCGCCACCACGCTGGACGGCCACAAGATGGCCAAGCAGGGCCAGGGCGCCAAGGCGCTGCAGCTGTCCTTCCTGGCCTCTGCCGCGGGCGGCATCTTCGGCGTCCTTCTGCTGATTTTCCTGACCCCGCTGCTGGCTGAGTGGGCGCTGGCTTTCGGCCCCTCGCACCTGTTCTGGCTGGCGATCCTGGGCGTTACGGTGATCGGCTCGCTGGACTCGGCCTCCGTGGTCAAGGGGCTGCTGTCCGGCTGCATGGGGTTGTGGTTGGCGACCATCGGCTTTGACGACATCATGGGCGCCCAGCGGTTCATATTCCACCCGTCACTGGGCGGCGGCATCAACATCATCGCGGCCCTCATCGGCCTCTTTGCCATCCCGCAGGTTCTGACCATGTTCGCCAAGGGCCGCCGCACGACCGGCGCCGAGGTGATAGAAGTGCAGAAACATTCGGTCCTTGACGCGACAAGGGAACTTTTCCGCCGCCCGCGCGCCTTAGGCATCGGCACCATCACCGGCTCGATCATCGGGCTGATCCCCGGCGTTGGCGGCCAGATCGCCGGGCTTGTGGCCTATGATCAGACCAAGAAGTTCTCTTCCGAGAAGGAGAAATTCGGCAAGGGCCACAGCGAAGGCGTGATCGCCGCAGAGGCCGCCAACAACGCCATGGTCGGCCCGTCGCTGGTGCCGCTCTTGACGCTGTCGATCCCGGGCAGCCCCACCGCTGCGGTGCTGCTCGGCGGCCTGCTGATCCACGGCATTTTCCCCGGCTCTGATCTGTTCGACAATCACCCGGATGTGGCCTGGACCTTCATCAACTCGATGCTGGTGGGCCAGGTCCTGATGTGCCTCTTCGGCCTCTATGTCGCAGGCCTCGCCGCCCGCGTCGCCCAGGTGCCGCAATCGGTGATGGCCGCCATCGTGCTCGCCCTCTCCGTCTTCGGCGCCTACTCGGTGCAAAGCTCGATGGGCGACGTTTATGTCATGGCCTGCCTGGGTATCGGCATGTATTTCCTGGAACGTTTCGGCTTTTCCGCCGCGCCGCTGGTGCTGGGCCTGATCCTGGGCCCGATTGCCGAGGCAAACTTCATCCAGGGCGGCATGATCGCCGACGCCACCGTTGGCAAGGCCAGCTATTTCCTGACCGGCGGCCTCAACATCATCCTGATCGCCGTGGTCGTCGCGTCCATCGCCTACTCGGCCTGGATGGAGCTGCGCAGCCGCCGCTACACCACCAAAGAGGAGGCGCAGGCATGAACCGGTCTCAGCACATTCTTGGCTCCGGCCTCGTGTTCGCAGTGGGCATCTGGGTTACCTGGGTCAGCTACACCCAACAGCCATCCGAAGCCTTCCTGTTCCCGCGCCTGATCGCATCCGTCTTTTTGGTGCTGGCGGGCTGGACCTTTGGCAAAGCCGTGATGGGCCTCAGCAAGGTCGGCTCCGGCGTCTCCCGGACGATGTTCCTCAACATGGTTCCGGGGCTGGCGGTAATGCTGGTCTATGTCTTCTGGGCCGCCAAGGCGCTGGGGTTCTACACCGCCACCGCCATCGGCTTTTTCATCCTGCTGTCACTCTACGATCCCGCGCCGCATTCCGAAGGCAAGACCTGGATCCGGCGCGCGCTGATCACCGCGGTGTTCGTGGCGGTGATGTACGGCCTCTTTGCCAAGCTGCTGAGCGTCTACACGCCGCGGGAAATTCTGTTCTGACCGCCTGAACCCGGTCCGATACCAATAGGGAGGAGAAGAAAATGAAGAAACTGATTGCAGGCGCTGCGATGGCGCTGATGGGTCTGGCAGGCGCTGCCATGGCCGAGGACTACCCGGAGCGCCCGATCATGATGATGGTGTCCTACGGGGCCGGCGGGGCGACCGATTTCCAGGCCCGGATCGTTACCATGACCGCGGGCAACGAGGATGCGCTGGGAATGCCCATCGCCATCATCAACAAGCCCGGCGCCGGCGGCCGTGTCGGCTGGAACTGGTTTGCCACCCAGGCCGATGCCGACGGGTATACCCTCGCAGCCTACAACGTGCCCCACTTCATCGCCCAGTCGATCAAGGGCGGTGTCCAGTATTCCGCTGAGAGTTTCGAACCCATTGCCAACTGGGGTGCCGACCCGGCGGTCTTTGTGGTCGCCGCCGACAGCCCCTTCAATTCGATGGCGGATGTGGTTGCCCATGCCAAGGAAAACCCGGGCAAACTGACCTTTTCCGGCGCGGGCCTGTTCGTTGGCCATCACATCGCTGCGCTGCAGATCGAAAAGGCTGCAGGCGTCAAGATGGCCTATATCCCGACCAAGGGCGGCGGCGCAGCGGCAATGAAGGCGGTGATCGCTGGTGAGGTCATGGGCGGCATCAACAACCTGTCCGACGCTTTCCGCGCGCAGGAAGCGGGCAACGTCAAGATCCTGGGCGTCGCGGACCTGCAGCGCTCCGACTTCCTGCCCGACGTGCCCACCATGCAGGAGCAGGGCCTGGACGTGGACAACTCCTCCGTCAATTTCCGCGGCGTGATGGTGCCCAAGGACACCCCGCAAGAGGTGATCGAAAAGCTGGCGGCCACCGTGCCCCAGATGTTTGCCAATGACCGGGTCGCCAAGAAAATGGAGGCTGGCGGATCGCCCATGCACATCATGACCCGTGATGAGGTCAAGGAGATGTGGGCCGCCCGCGAACAGACACTGAAAGAGCTTCTGGCCGGGCTCTGATCCCAGCCGAAACTCCTTCGGGACGCGCACACTTCCGAAGCGCGCGTCCCGGCCAAGATATCGAGGTAAGACATGAACGCTCAGGACGCACTCGCCTCCGGCACCGCCGAGGTGGAACAAATCGTGGTGCGCGCCCGCACCGCCCAGCAGGATTTTGAGGCCAGCGGAAGCCAGGCACTGTATAACAAGGCCGCCCTGGCGGCAGGCTGGGCCATCATGGAACCCGCCCGCAACCGTGCCTTGGCAGAGCTTGCCGTGGAAACCACGGGCCTGGGCAACGTGGCGGACAAAATCACCAAGAACCACCGCAAGACGCTGGGCCTGCTGCGCGACATCGCGGGCGTCCGGACCCACGGCATCATCAGCGACGACCCGGCTACCGGCATCACCGAGATCATGCGGCCCATCGGCGTGATCGGCGCCGTTGTCCCCTCGACCAACCCGGCGGCGACGCCTGCCAACAACATCATCAACGCGCTGAAGGGCGGCAATGCCATCGTCGTAGCCCCCTCACCCAAGGGCGTTGCCTCCTGCGAGCTGCTGCTCAGCTATATCCACGCCGAGTTTGCCAAGCTGGGCCTCAATCCTGACCTGGTGCAGATGATCCCCGCTCCCGGCTCCAAGGCAAAGACCCAGGCGCTGATGGAGGCCGCCGACCGGGTGATCTGCACCGGCAGCCAGAACAACGTCCACCGCGCCCAGTCCTGCGGCACGCCTGCCGTGGCTGTCGGCGCCGGCAATGTGACCGTGATCGTGGATGAAACTGCGGATCTGGCCGACGCCGCGGCCAAGATCACCGCCTCCAAATGCTTTGACAATGCCACCTCCTGTTCCTCGGAAAATTCCGTTGTGGTGGTGGATGCCATCTATGACCAGTTCATTGCAGCGCTCGCCCAGGAAGGCGGTGCGCTGGTGCCCGAGGCAGACGCCGCAGGCATCACAGCCAGGCTCTGGCCCAACGGGCAGCTGAACCGTGAAGTAATTGCGCAGGATGCCGATAAGATGCTGGCCGCATTGGGCATGGCCGGCAAAGTCCCCTCAGACACCAAATTCCTGGCGTTGGAGACCAAGGGCATCGGCCCGGATCACCCTCTGTCCGGTGAAAAGCTGAGCCGCATCCTCGCCGTCTACCGGGCCGCGGATTATGCAGAAGCCAAGACCATCGCCGCCCGCATCCTTTCCTACCAGGGCGCCGGTCATTCCATCGGCATACACACCGCCCAAGATGAGCGCGCGGTCGAACTGGGCCGCGAAACGCCCACCTGCCGGGTGATCGTCAACCAGGCCCATACCTTCGCCACCGGCGGCGCCTTCACCAATGGGATGCCGTTCTCTCTGTCTATGGGTTGCGGCAGCTGGGGCGGAAATTCCATCGACACCAACCTCAACTGGCGCCATTTCGTGCAAACTACCAAGATCGTGCGCGAGATCCCGTCCCGCGAACCCGCGCTGGAAGACATTTTTGCCAGCTATTGGGCGGAGGCGGGACAATGATGGAACCACCCAAGGGAACCATCCGCGACTGGCTGGATACACGCGCAGCTGAGGGCGGCACCGGCTTTGTCTTCCCTGACGGCAGTTCCGATCTGAGCTGGGCAGAGCTGCGCCAAACGGCGGAGGCCATCGCCCGCTACCTGACCGCCAAGGGAATCGCCAAGGGCGAAAGCATCGCCATCCTGCACCCCAACGGCCGCGAAGCGCTCGAATGCCTGTTCGGGGTACTCTACGGCGGCTTCCGCGCCACGATGATCAACCTGGTTGCGGGCAACAGTGCGGTTTCCTACGCCCTGCAGAACAGCGGCGCCCGCTTTGCCTTTGTCCACCACAGCCAGACGGACCTGTTTCAAGAGACTGCCAGCCTGCCCTTTCTCTCCCCTTTGGACCAGGCGGCAGCAACCGGCGGGTCACCGGCAGAGCTGCATCCGCTTTCCGCCGGTGACCACGCCTTGCTGATGTACACCTCCGGCACCACCGGCCAGCCCAAGGGGGTGGTGCATACGCACGCCAGCCTGCTGGCGGGCGGGTGGACCACCGCCGTGGCGCATGAGCTGACACCGCAGGACCGCGGCCTCTGCGTGCTGCCGATCTACCATATCAACGGGCTCTGCGTGACAGTAATGGGCGCGCTGATCTCCGGCGGCTCCCTGGCGATGTGCGCCCGGTTCTCCGCCAGCCGCTTCTGGGCCCATGTCGGCTGGTCAAAGGCGACCTGGTTCTCGGTGGTGCCGACCATCATTTCGCACCTGCTACACTCGGACCTGGACCCCGCCGACAGTACCAAGGCGCGGCTGCGCTTCGGCCGTTCGGCGTCATCGGCACTGGCCCCGGACGTGCAGCGCGCGTTTGAGAACAGGTTCGACGTCCCTATATTGGAGACCATGGGCTTGACCGAGACGGCGGCCCAGATCCTGTCAAACCCGCTGCCCCCCGGTATCCGCAAGATTGGCTCGCCCGGCATCGCCTTCGGCAATGAAGTGACGATCCTTGATGCCAAGCTTCAGCACATCACTGACGGCAGCGAAGGCGAACTGGCCGTGCGTGGTCCCAACGTGATGCTGGAGTACCTGAACAACCCGGAGGCCACGGCCGCCACCTTCACCCCGGATGGCTGGCTGCGCACCGGTGACCTTGGGCGGATCGACTGCGACGGCTATGTCTTCGTTACTGGGCGCCTGAAGGAACTGATCATCAAGGGTGGCGAAAATATTGCTCCGCGTGAAATCGACGAAGCGCTTTACTCCCATCCCGACGTGATCGAAGCCGCCGCCTTTGGCCGCCCCTGCAAGAGCTACGGCGAGACGGTGGAAGCGGCTGTAAAAATCCGCAACGGTTCCAGCCTGACCCCTGTGGAATTGATTGAAATCTGCCAGGCGCTGCTCGGAAAATTCAAAGCGCCGGATAAGGTTCATTTTGTACACGAACTTCCAAAGGGACCATCGGGGAAGATCCAGCGCAACAAGGTTCCTGACGAGATTGAATACCGGTCGACCCGTCGGCACAGATAAGCTGTGTTGGCAAAGTCCCATACGGATTCGGTGCGAGGATCAGAAGATTTCGCATTGGCAGCAACTATGGCATGCGCCGCCATGTCGATGTCCGCTTAGGGCTCAAAGCAGCCGGTGGTCCCAAGGCGGCTTGTCAGAGACGATGGCCGCACTTGATGGTCCACCCGGCAAGGGTCTTGCCTGGCAACTGCTGCACTGGCAGCCTGAAAATTCAAGCCGGCTTGAGGTCAAGGATGAAACTTCTGGATATTGGCGAAGTGGCCGAACGCTCTGGCGTGGCGGTATCGGCGCTGCGGTATTACGAGGATCTGGGGCTGATCACCTCCATAGGCCGCAAGGGTCTGCGGCGGCAGTTCGGGACGGAGGTCCTGCTGCAGCTGTCGCTGATCACCCTGGGCAAGGCGGCCGGGTTTTCGCTGCAGGAGATTGCGGGCATGTTCACAAAGGACGGCCAGCCGGATCTGCCGCGCGGCCAGCTGCATGCGCGCGCCGATGCGCTGGAGGCGCAGATCCGCGAGCTGACCGTTCTGAAAGACGCGCTGCGCCATGTGGCGGACTGCCCGGCGCCGAGCCATCTGGAGTGCCCGAAGTTCCGCAAGCTCTTGCGGGCCGGGTCCGTTACGGCTGAGGTTTAATCGACGTCCCAGTCATCGGCATGGGGCAGTTCGCCGATTGCCAGCCAGGATGCGCGCAGGCGGGCGGCGCGGCTGTCGGCCCAGGTGCGGAAAACGATCTCGAACCCCTCGCAGGTGATATTCTCTGCCACCAGCACCGCCCGGACCGCGGCCGACGTCTCCATGTCCCAGAGCGAGACCGACACATGCACTGCAGGCGGGCTGGCAAAACCCGCGCTGAATGAAACCGTGCGGCGGCGTTCGCGGGGGCCGGAGCCGGTCCACATCTCGCCCCCGTCCTCGAAGTCCGAGAAGACTTCTGTTTCGCCCTGATCGACCCCTGTGCGGGGATTGCGCAGTCGTTTCATTCCTGGCCTCAAGCATTCCGGTTGCGCCAAAGGTGGCCCAGGCCGGCAGCGGATGCCAGACCGGATCCGCAGGGCAGGCGCAGAGAGCTGGCGCGGTATGGGGCATCTGCACCATCGGCGCAGGGGCGGCAAGCGGGAGAATCACCCTTTCTGCGGCCCGGACCGGAAACTGGAAACACCATTCACGTGTTCAACATACGACTACTTGCACCCCTAAGATGCACTTCACCCCGAAATCCTGCAGTAAAAGCAAAGTCAAACGGGCGCAATAAGGGAAAATTAATCTCCACATACACGAAACTGAATGTGTGACGTTATTCGAAAACCTGATTTGGAGACCGCAAAATGGGCATTGACGGGACTACGCAGACGATTTCGAAGTTCAATCTGGACGGAGACCAGCGAAGGGATCTGGAGCAGGCCGGCAAACTTGTGGTGCCGAAGCTGGATCAGGTGCTGGACCGGTTCTATGCCTTTGCCAAATCGGATGACGAGGCGTCGCTTTTCTTCCGCAGCCAGGACACGCTGGACCATGCCCGCGGCGCCCAGAAGCGCCATTGGGAACTGCTGCTGCGGGGTGATTTCTCGCAGGACTACTTTGACTCTGCCAACCGGATCGGCCGGGTGCATTTCCGCATCCAGCTGCCGTTCGACTTGTATCTGGCGGGGTATGCGCGGGCGACATCCGATCTGCAGCTGGTGCTGGCAGAGCAGTTCGGCGCCACCATCACCCCGATGGCGCGCAAGCGGATGGTGCGGCTTCTGGGGGCGCTGAACCGGGTGTTTGCGCTGGATACCTATCAGGTGATCGACGCCTATTTCGCGGCTCAGGGCGAGGAGCAGGACACCGCGTTCCGCCATCTGACCGACGGGATACAGCGGATGTCGGCGCGGGATCTGACACAGCCCATCCCCAGCCCGCAGGACAGCGACTTCCCGGCGCGCTATGACAATGTGCGGCAATCCTTCAACACGCTGATGGACAGCATCGGCGGGGTGATCGGCACCATGCAGGACTCGGCGGTCAACCTCAGCAGCTCTGCCGATGAGATTTCGGATGCGGCAGAGGATCTCTCCAGCCGGACCGAAACCCAGGCAGCCACGCTGGAGGAAACCGCAGCTGCGGTGGAAGAGATCACCGCCAGCATGAAGCAGTCGTCCGAGGCGACCACGGAAACCAGTTCGGTGGCGCATGAGGCGCAGGGGATTGCCGAAGATGGGCGGACAGTGGCCGCCGACGCGGTGGAGAAGATGAACGAGATCTCCGCCTCCTCCCACCAGATTTCGCAGATCATCAGCGTGATCGACGACATCGCCTTCCAGACCAACCTCTTGGCGCTGAACGCGGGCGTCGAGGCGGCGCGGGCCGGCGAGGCGGGCCGCGGCTTTGCGGTGGTGGCATCGGAGGTCCGGGCGCTGGCGCAGCGGGCGGCGGTGTCGGCCAAGGAGATCAAGGATCTGATCAATGTCAGCGCGGGCCATGTGGACGCGGGCGTTGATCTGGTGAGTAAGGCCGGCGCAGTGCTGGAGCGGATCGTGGGCCATGTGAAACGGGTGACGGAGCTGTCCTCGGACGTTGCCTCCTCGGCGCAGGAGCAGTTCACGGGGCTGTCCGAGATCAACACCGGCGTATCGCATATGGACAGTGTCACCCAGCAGAACGCGGCGATGGTGGAGCAGACCACGGCGGCAACCATGACCATGCGGCAGGACACCAGGGTGCTGGCCGATCTGGTGCAGACCTTCCGGGTGTCCGGCGCGGCCCCGGCCGCGGCGGCGCCTGCCAGCAGCGCCGGGGACTGGGAGCATGAGCTGACCGGACGAGACGCATCCGCCGCCTGACACGCCCTGCCCTGCCGCAGCTGAACCGTGCCGCCGGTCTCCGGCGGCGCAGTTGTATTGAAGCGGGGTGAATACGCCCTCCCCGATCGGAAACTTTTCCCCAATCCGCTCCGTTCTCCCCTGTTGTCGCAAAAACTGTGGATTCCGGCGCGCTGGCATCGAGTCTGCCGCGGCGATCTCTGGTGTGTTTCCGCATCCGCCTGACACAGGCGTCCTGACCAAAGGGAGGAGAAACCCCGTGTCACCAACTGATCCGAATATTGCAAAACCCGGTCTGGGAATGGCGTTGCTGCCGATCCTGCTGACCCTCTTGGTGCTGGGCATCCAGCTGTTCTATTTCGGGGATTTCACCCCGCATATCCCGCTGGCCATCGGCATCGCCATCACCGCGCTGGTCGGCCTGAAGCTGGGCCACAAATGGGATAATATCGAAGAAGGCGTGTTCCACGTCATCAACATCTCGCTGCCGTCGGTGTCGATCCTGATCACCGTGGGCATGATCGTCGGCATCTGGATTGCCAGCGGCACGGTGCCGACGCTGATCTATTACGGGCTCAAGATCTTGTCGCCGGAGCTGTTCCTGGCTGCAGGCATGGTGCTGTGCTCGATCGTGTCGGTGTCGCTGGGCACCTCCTGGGGCACCGTCGGCACCGTCGGCCTGGCGCTGATGGGGATCGGCGCGGGCTTTGGCATTCCGATGTACTGGACCGCAGGCGCGGTGGTTTCGGGCGCATTCTTCGGCGACAAGATCTCGCCGCTGTCGGACACCACCAACCTTGCCCCGGCCGTCACCGGCACCAACCTGTTCGACCACATCCGCAACATGCTGCCGACCACCATCCCGTCGATGCTGATTGCGCTGGCTATTTACCTGGTGGTGGGCTTCACCCTGATCGACACCTCGCAGGTGTCATTCGAGCGTATCGACGCGATCACCGCGGCGCTGGACAATGCCTTCTGGATCTCGCCGCTGATGCTGCTGCCCGCACTGCTGGTCATTGTGCTGGCGGTGAAGAAGCAGCCCCCCATTCCGTCGCTGTTTGCCGGTGCGGTTGTCGGCGGCATCATGGCGATGGTGTGCCAGGGCGCGGGCCTGCATGAGACCTTCACCTTCGCCAACAGCGGCTATTCCATCGACACCGGCGTGGCGGAAATCGACCCGCTGCTGAACCGCGGCGGCATCCAGTCGATGATGTGGACCATCTCGCTGGTGCTGCTGGCGCTGGGGTTCGGCGGCGCGCTGGAGCGCACCGGCTGCCTGCAGGCGATCATCGAGGTGATCATTGCCCGGGTGAAGAGCTTTGCCGGCATCCAGACCTCGGCGATCCTGACCTCGGTTGCAACCAACACCGTGGCGGGCGATCCGTATCTGTCAATTGCCCTGCCGGGCCGGATGTATGCGCCGGTTTACCGCGGCATGAAATATTCGCCGCTGAACCTGTCGCGCGCCATCGAGGAAGGCGGCACGCTGGTTTCGCCGCTGATCCCCTGGAACGCGGGCGGCGCCTTTGTGATCTCGGCGCTGGCACTGGGGATTGCCGACGGCAACTTCGAGAACCTGCTGTACATCCCGCTGGCCTTTGCCTGCTGGCTGTCGCCGCTGATCGGCATCTTCTATGCGATGACCGGGCTGTTCTCGCCCAAGGCCAGCAATGACGAAGTTGCGGCCTGGGAGGACAGCGGTGAGCCGGTGCAGGAGCTGACCGCCTGATCCTCCCTCGCGCGCCGGAGCCTCCCCTCCGGCGCGCGTTTCAAAGTGAACGTCCCATCTGTTAGGTTAGCGATATGACATTCCGCAGCTTTGTCCCGAAGGGTGCGGCCAGTTTCCGGGTTGATTACGACGGGCCGCCCAAAGACATCTACTTTCTGCTTCTGCCGAAGCTGACCATGCTGGCGTTCAGCGCCGCGGTGGAACCCTTGCGGATTGCCAACCAGGTCACCGGCAAGGAGCTGTACCGCTGGTTCCTGCTGAGCGAGGACGGCGCACCGGTGCCCTGCTCCAACGGCATCGAAATCAACACCGGCATGGCGCTGGAGGATTTGCCGCGCGGCAGCTTTGCGCTGGTCTGCTCCGGCATCGAGCCATCGGACAGCGCCAGCCCCAAGGCGCTGGCCTGGATGCGGCGGCAGAATGCCCACGGCAGCCGGTTCGGCGGCATTTGCACCGGCGCCTTTGCGCTGGCCCAGGCCGGGCTTTTGCAGGGGCAGCGCTTTACCCTGCACTGGGAGAACCAGCCGTCGTTTTCGGAGCATTTCCCAGGGCTGGAGCCGACCGCGAACCTTTATGAAATCGACAAGGGGCTGATGACCTGCGGCGGCGGCAATGCGGCCACCGACATGATGCTGGAGATGATCGAGACCGACCACGGCAAGGACCTGGCGGTGATTGTCTCTGACATGTGCATCCACTTCCGTTCCAACAACCGCGAGGCGCTGCAGAAGTCGGCCTACTCCGTTGCACTCAGCAGCCGCAACCAGCATCTGATCAACGCGATGCAGTTCATGCATGAAACCATCGAGGAGCCGGTGGAGGTCGGCGTGGTGGCGGAGCACGCGCAGATCTCGCGGCGCCAGCTGGAACGGCTGTTCCAGCGCTATGTCGGCACCTCGCCGGTGCAATTCTATATCGACCTTCGGGTGGGCCGGGCGCTGGCGCTCTTGAACGAAACCAACATGACGGTGGCAGAAATATCAGCCGCCACCGGCTTCAGCAGCGCAACCCAGCTGTCGATCCGCTTCAAGAAGCGCTACGGGCAGTCGCCCGCGTCCTTCCGCAAGAGCTGGGCGGAAAAGGCCGCCGAGGCGTAGGCTCAGGCCTCGTCCGCGGCGAGGGCGGCGCTGAGTACGGAGATCTTTTCCAGCCGGGCGGAGATCCGGTCCTGAAACTGGCCCAGTTCGTCGATGATCGAGTTCAGCGACTCCCCGACGTTGCCCAGCCGGGCGCATTCGATCTTGCACAGCACCCGGGTGGTGGTCAGCGCCATGAAGTGCCGGTGCAGGGTCTGGCAGGCCTTCTGGATGCGCTCCGCCTCGAAGCGGACATCCTGCAGGCTGGCGCGGGCCTTGGCGAACTGGACATCCGTGAGATCATTCAGAATGCCCTGCTCGCGGGGGATGTCGGCGGCTGCCGTGGCGCCTTCCTGCTCCAGCTGGTGGCCGCATTCGGTCAGGATGCGGGCCAGGCCTTCGACAAAGATGGCGGCGGTCACCGTGCCCTTGATGGCGCGGAAGTTGCTGTCCTTGCCCCAGACGTGCGCTTCGAACCAGCTCGACATGTCGCGCGACATGGAGCTGTAGTTCTGGGACAGCACCGTCACCGGGCCGCCCGCCGGTTCGATCCGCGAGGCGATGACCCGCAGGTTGTGGGGGATGGTGCGCATGGATTCGAATTCCTGCACCAGCGCCTCGGTTTCCTCGACCAGCTGCCCGGCGGTCGCATGCATCGCCCGGCGTTCCGCCAGACGGGCGCAGGGCGGGCGGCTGAGGCCGGTATCGCGGGCCAGCAGCTCCTCTGCCAGGGCGTGGCCGGCAAAATCATTGTAGGTGGCAAAGCCCAGTTCCCGCAGGCGGGCGAGCAGCCGCGCGGCGCTGTCCTGCGGGCTCAGTTCCTCTGCCTGCTCGGCCTGGCGCAGCCGGGTGTATTCCTGCTCCACCGTCTTGAGCAGCGGGCTGGTCGGTTTTATCCGGGCCGAGAGATAGCCGCCGTCGCAGGGCGTGACCACGGCGAACACCCAGTAAAAGCTGCCGTCGCGGGCGCGGTTCTTGACATAGGCGCCGACGGTGCCGCCGCCCTTGATCGTGTCCCACAAGAGCTGGAACACCGCGCGCGGCATGTCCGGGTGGCGGATGATCTTGTGCGGCGCGCCCAGCAGGTCCTCCAGCGGGTACTTGGCGACCCGGCTGAACACTGTGTTGCCGGCCAGGATAACGCCGCGGGGATCGGTGCGGGAAAAGAACACTTCATCAAGGGCAAAAGGAGACTCCCTGCCCGAAGATTGTGCGGCCAGCGTGCGGTCTTCGAAGGACACGTTTCACTTCCAGTTCAGTTTGATCTCGTGCAGGTCCGTTGTACCGGCCAGTGCTTGTCAAATCGCTAATGAGGAGCGGATGGTGCAGGTTTTTCCCGGCCCCCGCCCGCCCCCTTCATCTGCCCTGCTCAGGCCGCGGCGTGCTGCGCGTTTTCCAGTCCAGGCGCCTGCCGGCTGTCCTCCAGCGCCAGGCCCAGGCTATCGCAGAGCGGCAGGCGGCGGGCGGCGAAATTGCCGGCCCGGGCGCGCAGAAGCGCGAGGTTCTCCTCCTCGCTTTCCAGCACCCGCCCCTCGTGCTGCAGGCGCTGGCCCTGCGGCGCCAGGATGCGCCAGACCAGATCCGCCCACTCCGCGGGCGTTTCCAGCCCCTCGCTGCGGGCCAGCAGGAACAGCTGCTCGAAGCGGTCGAGCTCCACCCCGCCACCGGTGACGGGCGAAGCAAGAAAGCGCAGGGCATCGCCCTCCTCGGCGCGTTTGCAGACCGCCAGGTTGAAGGCGCGGCAGGCGGCGGCGCGGCGCTCCAGCCCCTCTTGCGGCAGGCAAGGAGTGATGCAGCCGCTGCCGGCCAGCACCGTCAGCATCCGGGTGATGCCGCCCCACGCCAGGGTGCCGAACACGCCCTGGTCCAGCAGGCTGCGCACCGTGGCCGGCCCGTTGGCGAGCGCCTGCAGCACCGGCGCGTACTGTGCCTGCTCCAGCGGCACCTCCTGCCCGCGGTGGTGGAAGCGGAGCGCGCCGCCGCCATAGGGCCGGGCCAGGGCCAGGGGGGTGGCAAACCAGGCGCCGATTTCGCCGCGCGGCGTATGGGCGAGCCGGCCCTTGACGAAAATGTCGGTGCGGAAGTGCTCGTTCAGCAGCACGTCGCGCAGGCCCTCGCGGCGGACCGGATCGCTTTCGCTGTCCAAGAGGGCGCGCTGTGCGGCAGTGAACCGCACCTCGTCGAGGTTGTCGAGCAGGCTTGCCGAGGCGGCGAAGCTCAGCTTGGCGCCGGCCAGCTCGGCGGCCAGGTCCTCGAAGAAGAAGGGCGTCCAGTCCTTGTTGAAATACTCATGCGCCAGATAGTTCGGGGGCATCGATTTCATATGCTCCAGCCGGTCTGCAGCGAGCGGGTTGCGGCCGAAATAGCCGGCGCCGGCCCCGGCCAGCTGGCGGGCGAACTCCAGCGCCGCGCCGATCCGTTCCGGCAGCGGGCCGCTGCCCTGCTCTGCCCGCGCGGCGAGGATCCGGCGCAGCGGCAGGGCCGCGGCCCAGCCGGGCTGGGTGTTGCAGCTGACATAGACCAGGCCGCCCGGTTTCAGACGGTCAGCGATGAAGCGCAGGATGTGCTGGCGGTTTTCCTGCGAAACCCAGCTGTAGACGCCGTGCAGCGCGATGATGTCGAAGGCCGCAGGCAGGTCCGGGGTTTCGCCGAAATCCTCGAAACTGCGCTCGTGGAAATGCACGTTCTCCAGCGCTGCCTCCTGCGCCAGATCGCGGGCGCCGGCGATATGCGATGGGCTGAAGTCCATGGCGTGAAACTCGATATGCGGGTTGGCAGCTGCCAGCAGATTGGCCGAGAACCCCTGGCCGCAGCCCAGCTCGCAATAGGTGAGGTTTTCCCCGTCCAGCCCGTGCCGGAGACCCTGCGCGGTAGCAGTAAAGCCCAGCAAGGCCGGGGTCAGCTGGCGGTGAAAGTCGAAGGTGTAGTCGATGCCGGCGACATAGCCGGAGGTCCAGTCGGTCACGGGGAATCCTGCAGGTTAGGTAAAGGTCATGCAGGGGAATTTCGGAAAATTTGATGAGAATAGGGTTAAGGCCCGGGTGATTCATGCGGTGCCGGGCACGGTGCGGACAGGCGGAGTGCCCTATGCTACACTCAGCCGGTGCTTTTGGGGAGGGATTGATGAGGAATGCACTTCTGGTCTTCGCAGCCGTGATGGCCATGGCCGTACCAGTGAGCGCTGCCGGTCAGGACGGTTCAGACGCCCCGCCTGCCGCGCAACTGATCACAGCCTATGAAACCATCGTTGCGGTCGAGCATGATTCCCGCCACCTCTACCACCTGCAGACAAAGGCTCTTGTTGCGCATCTCGGTGGTTGGGCGCGCCCGGCCAATGAAGACGGCTCTGAGATCGACGTGTTCTCCGGCGTGTCCGAACAGGTCATCCCCCTCAATCTCAACCGGATAAAGGCACAGCTGCGCAGAGGCCGCACGGATAAGCAAACGGCGCCGGAACTGGCCGAAATCATAACCCTATTCGAGGCCGCGATTGCAACCGGGCTGGAAATATCAAGGCTGCTGGAAGCGGGGAATTTCGAACAGGCCAGTGAGTTCTACCGGACCCGGTCGGTGCCGGAGTATGAAAAGCTCTGGCGGCGGACGTTCACGCTGATGCGCGGAATTGAGCGCAGGCTTTAAAGCCGGGCAAGGCCGGGATTGGCTGGCAGTGGAAGCCGAATTTGAAGCCGATCCCGGTGGCACAGCCGGAGGTCCAATCGGTCACGGGGAACCCTGCAGGCTGGGGAATCGTCCTGCAGGGCGGTTTCCGGTATGTTTGGTGAGAATTGGGTTAAGGGCGGAGAAATTGGCGCTGCAAGTTCCGGAGACGGTTCTGGTGAGGGAAGGCTGGATGCCCCTCAGTTCAGCAGGGTCTTCTCAGCCCAATGCCGGGATTGAGCCCAATGGAGCCATTGGTTTCTGCAACAGAATTTGGCCAAACGACGCTTTGCGCGCACAACGCCCCATGCCATAGTCGAATTGTTATTTAACCGGCATTGTCAAAGGGTATCGTTATGGAAATCGGAAAATGCACGCGTCGGATAACTTTGGCTTTGTTGTCGACCTTGGGCTTTCTCATAATATCGGTAGGTGCTGCATCTGCTGAAACGTCGCTTGGATACCGCGCTGAACTTGATGTCGTTTACGGCCGGGCGGTCATCGCGCCTGACGGTGTAGAAGTCGAACGCGATCTAAGGATGGACGTTTACTATCCGAATGAGGAGAACGCGGATTTCTCAAGCGATGCGTACAAGCCGAGCACAGCCCGTCCAGCGGTCATCTATGTCCACGGAGGTGCGCACCATCGCGGCGGACGCAGGCAGGCCCCCTTCCGGTTGGAGGCAGCGGTCCATTCCCGTCCCGAAGACTATGCACGCCTGCTGGCTCCTCTGGGGTACGTCGTATTTGTTGTGGAGTACCGTTTAGCGCCCGAAAACCCTGTACCGACTTTATTGCCTGGAGAAGCAAATCTCCTTGAGGACATTGACACCTACGTCACGCCTGAGGTGTTCGAAGCAACAGTTCGCGCGCGCGGTGCCATGGGCCTGCCACCTCTTCCAGATACACCAGAGGGCCGGCAGTTTTTGTGGGATGCCGGTGTTTCTGCCGCTGAAGACGTGCGGATGGCGTTCGACTTTGTGGTAAAGAACGCTGATCGGTTTGGAGTTGAGCCTTCTCGGATTGCGATGGGCGGTCATTCAGCCGGCGGCGGGATCACCATGAATGTCGCCTTCGGTTTGCAGACACCATTGGCGGCAGTGTTTCCGCTTTCCGGAACGGACGTTCTGTTTGAGCATGATGCCGTTGCTCAGTTTGGCAACCTGCCGCCTGCGCTGCTGGTGTACTCACAGTTTGATGAGCATACGCAGCTGGGGCAGTTGCCGGGCATCATAAACCTTATGCAAGACGCGGGCGTTGATTACCAGTTGGCCTGGGTTCCGGGTTTTGCCCACTTTTACCCGCATGGCGCAGTATCGCTGGCCGACGACGGCACGCGAAGTGCCTTGAGCGACCGGATCATCGGCTTTCTGGAAGAGCACCTAAGCGAGTGAGAGGGAGCGAAGTTGATCCATTCAGCACCTGCTGTCGTTAACGACGGCCTTCTCACGCTAATTGCCCCAGGTTCTCAGCTCTAATAACAAGGAATTGAACAAGGCCCCCTGCACAGGTCAACCAGCGCCCCTGCCCTCCTTCGCGCCCCGCCTGCTCCCAACAAAAAAACCGGCCCCCAACGGGAGCCGGTCTCAAATTCGTCCAATCCGCGTTTGGATCAGAGGGACATATGGGTGCCCAGGGCTTCCATGTCGGCGAGCAGCTTGGCTGCGTCCTCGACCAGGCCGTGCGGCTGGTCTTCCTCTTTCGCGGTCTTGTACATCTCGCGGGCTTCCTCGATCAGGGTGTTCATCTGATCGCGGGTCATCTCGGCCATCGGGATCGCGCGCTCGGCCAGAACCGACAGGCTGTCGCCTGCGATTTCGGCAAAACCGCCGGTCACCAGATACTCCGAGTTGCCTTCGGGGCTTTCGACCTTCAGCACGCCGGGGCGCAGGGTGGTGATGGTCGGCGCGTGCTGAGGCATCGCCGTCATGTCACCCTCGGACCCGGGGATCTGAACCGCGCTGGCCTGAAGCGACGCCAGGGCGCGCTCGGGGCTCACGAGGTCGAATTGCATCGTTTGTGCCATTGGGGCCTCCTTTCAGGGTCCCCCCGCACCGCGAGGGCGCGGGGGAAAATCCGTTCTTAGGCGGCTTCCGCAGCCATCTTCTCGGCTTTGGCGATCACTTCGTCGATGCCGCCAACCATGTAGAAGGCGCCTTCGGGCAGGTGGTCGTATTCGCCGGCCACAACAGCCTTGAACGACGCGATGGTGTCTTCCAGCGGAACCTGGACACCGTCGGAGCCGGTGAAGACCTTCGCAACGTCGAACGGCTGGGACAGGAAACGCTGGATCTTACGCGCACGCGCAACGGTCAGCTTGTCCTCTTCCGACAGTTCGTCCATGCCGAGGATCGCGATGATGTCCTGCAGCGACTTGTAGCGCTGGAGGATCTGCTGAACGTCGGAAGCCACTGCGTAGTGCTCTTCGCCAACGATCTGCGGGTCCATCAGGCGCGACGAGGAGTCGAGCGGGTCCACAGCGGGGTAGATGCCGAGCTCGGAGATCGCGCGGTTGAGAACGGTGGTCGCGTCCAGGTGGGCAAAGGTGGTTGCCGGTGCCGGGTCGGTAAGGTCATCCGCGGGAACGTAGACGGCCTGGATCGAGGTGATCGAGCCGTTCTTGGTGGAGGTGATGCGTTCCTGCATCGCGCCCATGTCGGTGGCCAGGGTCGGCTGGTAGCCCACAGCCGACGGAATACGGCCGAGCAGAGCGGACACCTCGGAACCGGCCTGGGTGAAGCGGAAGATGTTGTCCACGAAGAACAGAACGTCGGTGCCGGACTGGTCGCGGAACTGTTCGGCCAGGGTCAGGCCGGTCAGCGCAACGCGGGCACGGGCCCCCGGAGGTTCGTTCATCTGACCGTAAACCAGCGCCACCTGGGATTCTTCCAGGTTGTCCGGCTTGATCACGTTGGATTCGATCATTTCCCAGTACAGGTCGTTGCCTTCACGGGTCCGCTCGCCAACACCGGCGAACACGGAGAAGCCCGAGTGCACCTTTGCGATGTTGTTGATCAGTTCCATGATCAGAACGGTCTTGCCCACGCCGGCGCCGCCGAACAGGCCGATCTTGCCGCCCTTGGAGTACGGCGCCAGCAGGTCGATAACCTTGATGCCGGTCACCAGAACTTCCGACTCGGTCGACTGTTCGCTGAACTCGGGTGCGGGCTGGTGGATGGCGCGGGTCTCGGTTGCGTTCACCGGGCCCTTTTCGTCCACCGGCTCACCCACGACGTTCAGGATGCGGCCCAGGGTGGCGTTGCCGACCGGGATCGAGATCGGCGCGCCGGTGTCGGACACGGCCTGACCGCGGACCAGGCCCTCGGTTGCGTCCATTGCGATGGTGCGGACGGTGTTTTCGCCGAGGTGCTGGGCCACTTCCAGAACCAGGGTCTTGCCCTCGTTCTCGGTGTGCAGCGCGTTCAGAATTGCGGGCAGGTGGTCGTCGAACTGGACGTCCACAACGGCGCCGATGATCTGGGTCACCTTGCCTTTTGCTTGTGCCATTTGTTGGTCTCCGGTTGTCTCTTAGAGCGCCTCAGCGCCCGAAATGATTTCAATCAGCTCGTTGGTGATCACGGCCTGGCGGGAGCGGTTGAACTCGATGGTCAGCTTGTCGATCATCTCGCCCGCGTTGCGGGTCGCGTTGTCCATTGCGCTCATCCGGGCACCCTGCTCGGATGCGCCGTTTTCCAGCAGGCCAGAGAAGATCTGGGTCGCCACGCCGCGCGGCAGCAGGTCCGCCAGGATCTGCTCTTCGCCCGGTTCGTAGTCGTAGACGGCGCCAGAGCTTTCACCTTCCTCGGCTTCGAAGGAAGCCGGGATGATCTGCTGCGCGGTCGGGATCTGGGTCACGACGTTGACGAACTCCGAGTAGAAGATCGTGGCGACGTCGAATTCACCAGCATCGAACCGGGTCAGGATGTCCTTGGCGATCTCCTGCGCATTGGCATAGCCGATCCGCTTGAACTCGCTGAGGTCCACATGGCCGACGAAATCACTGCCGAGGTCGCGCTTCAGGGCGTCGCGGCCCTTCTTGCCGACGGTCAGAACCTTGACCGTCTTGCCCGCGGCCTTCAGCTCGGCCGCCTTGTGGCGGGCGAGCTTGGCAATGTTCGAGTTGAAGCCGCCGCACAGGCCGCGCTCTGCGGTCATCACGACGAGCAGGTGGGTCTGGTCGCTGCCGGTGCCGCGAAGCAGCTTGGGAGCCGACTCGCTGCCGCCGACCGAGGCCGCCAGCCCCGCCATCACGGCGTTGAACCGCTTGGCGTAGGGACGGGAGTCCTCGGCAGCTTCCTGGGCGCGGCGAAGTTTCGCCGCGGCCACCATTTGCATGGCTTTGGTGATCTTGCGGGTCGATTTGACCGACTCGATCCTGGTTTTAAGGTCCTTGAGAGAAGGCATGTCCCGACTCTCTCCTTATGCGAAGGTGGCGGCGTATTCGTCGATCGCAGCCTTGAGTTTGTCAGCGGCGTCGCCCTTGATCTTGGGATCTTCGTTGGTGATCCAGTCCAGGGTCTCTTTGCCTTTGCCGCGCATGTGCGACAGCAGGCCCGCTTCCCAGCGGCCGACGTCCTTGAGCGCGATCTTGTCGAGGTAGCCGTTGGTGCCGGCGAAGATGACGCAGACGATTTCAGCGTTGGTCAGCGGCGAGTACTGCGGCTGCTTCATCAGCTCGGTCAGGCGCGCACCGCGGTTCAGCAGCTGCTGGGTGGCGGCGTCGAGGTCGGAGCCGAACTGGGCGAAGGCCGCCATCTCGCGGTACTGGGCCAGCGACAGCTTAACCGGGCCTGCAACGGTCTTCATCGCGTTGGTCTGGGCCGAGGAGCCCACACGCGAAACCGACAGACCGGTGTTCACGGCGGGGCGGATGCCCTGGTAGAACAGTTCGGTTTCCAGGAAGATCTGGCCGTCGGTGATCGAGATCACGTTGGTCGGAATAAATGCGGACACGTCGCCGCCCTGGGTTTCGATGACCGGCAGAGCGGTCAGCGAGCCGGCGCCGAAGTCTTCGTTCAGCTTTGCCGAACGCTCCAGCAGGCGGGAGTGCAGGTAGAAAACGTCGCCCGGGTAGGCTTCACGTCCCGGCGGACGGCGCAGCAGCAGGGACATCTGGCGGTAGGCCACGGCCTGCTTGGAGAGGTCATCATAGATGATCAGCGCGTGCTTGCCGTTGTCGCGGAAGTATTCGGCCATCGCGGTTGCGGCATAGGGGGCCAAGAACTGCAGCGGCGCCGGGTCGGACGCGGTTGCGGCCACGACGATGGAGTATTCCATCGCGCCGGTTTCTTCCAGCTTCTTCACCAGCTGCGCCACGGTGGAGCGCTTCTGGCCGACTGCGACGTAGACGCAGTACAGTTTCTTGGACTCGTCGTCGCCGGCGGCGTCGTTGTAGACTTTCTGGTTCAGGATGGTGTCCAGAGCCACGGCGGTCTTGCCGGTCTGACGGTCGCCGATGATCAGCTCGCGCTGGCCGCGGCCGATCGGGATCATCGCGTCGACCGACTTGAGGCCGGTTGCCATCGGCTCGTGCACCGATTTACGCGGGATGATGCCCGGCGCCTTGACGTCAGCCACCTTGCGCTCGGATGCGTTGATCGGGCCCTTGCCGTCCAGCGGGTTGCCCAGACCGTCGACAACGCGGCCCAGCAGCTCGGGGCCGGCCGGAACGTCCACGATCGAGTTGGTGCGCTTGACGGTGTCGCCTTCTTTAATGTCGCGGTCGGAGCCGAAGATCACGATACCGACGTTGTCGGCTTCCAGGTTCAGCGCCATGCCCATGATGCCGCCCGGGAATTCGACCATTTCACCGGCCTGAACGTTGTCGAGGCCGTAAACGCGGGCAATACCGTCACCAACGGACAGCACGCGGCCGATTTCTGCCACCTCGGCTTCTTGACCAAAATTCTTGATCTGGTCTTTCAGGATCGCAGAAATCTCTGCTGCTTGGATACCCATTTATCCGACCTCTTTCATTGCATTCTGTAGGGAGTTGAGCTTGGAGCGGATCGAGCTGTCGATCATCTTCGAGCCCACTTTAACGACAAGACCGCCGATGATGGAGGCATCGACGGAAGCATTGATGGTAACTTTCTTGCCCACGCGCTCGGCCAGGGTCTTGGCCAGCTTTTCGCTCTGGGTCTTGGTCAGCGCCTTGGCGGACACCACCTCTGCGGTGACCTCGCCGCGGGCTTCGGCCAGGCGGTCGCGCAGCGCGCTGATCAGCGCGGGCACCACGAACAGGCGGCGCTTGTCGGCCATCAGAGCCAGGGTGTTGCGCAGAACGGGGTCCAGGCCCATCTTGTCTGCCACCGCGGTGATTGCGGCGCCTTGCTCTTCGCGCGACACCAGCGGCGACTGGATCAGGCTGTTGAGATCGTCGCTGTCAGCCAGGGCGGCTGCCAGGTCATTGATGCTGGTTTCAAGGCTGTCGAGCGCCTTGTTCTCTTCCGCGATGTCGAACACCGCCGTGGCATAGCGCGCAGCAATGCCTGCAGAAATCGAAGCTGGTTCGGACACGTCCACCCTTCCGATATGTTTTTGGCCCCGGTTGGCATACCTGGCCTCAGGCGGCGTCCGGGGGCGTGAGTCATCCCCCATTGGCAGCGGGGCGTTGAAATCAGCGTGGGTCTAGCAGAGCGGATGCGACCTATCAACTGCCTATAACGGTAACAGAAGAAAGCATGTTTCCTGCGTTTTCAATGACTTGCCCCAAGTGCGGCCCTTTGACCACAGTCGATAAATAAAAAAGTGCGGGTGAACTGCAGGATTTTGCGATTCCGGAAAGCGGCATTTGCGCCAAAAAACGTCACACTCGGGTGTAAAACCACCCGAACGGGCAGTTCCGGTCATTTTCGGGAATCGAAATCCGCCGCCTTTGCGCGGCCCCGCGTCAGGCCGGTTCCGGCATCGGGTTGGACAGGCCTTCCAGCACCCGGATGCGGCTGGGCGTCTTGGTGCGGATCATGTGGCCCTTCTGCGGATAGGTCTGCTTGCTGACCTCGACCATGAACACCCCGCCGGCCAGCATCGCGGGCAGCTTGCGGCCCATCTTTTCCAGCATGGCGCCGGATTTCAGCCAGAACCGCTTGTGGCTGGGCAGCCGGTAAAGCGCGGCGGTGTGCTGCTCGATGGCGAACTGGTGCTCGCGCAGCTGGCCCTCCAGCTGGCGCAGCGTGTAGGGGCGGCCATAGCCGAACGGCGTCAGGTCCGAGCGCGCCCAGAGGCCGGCCCGGTTCGGCACGATGAAAATCGCCCGCCCCCCCGGCCCCAGCGCCCGCCAGCATTCCTCCAGCAGCCTGCTGGGCCGCTCCGAGGTCTCCAGCCCGTGCATCACCACCAGCCGGTCGGCCCGCCCGGTGTCGATTGGCCAGCTGGTCTCCTCGCACAGGACTGAGACGTTGGGCATCCCCGCGGGCCATTGCATCACCCCCTGCGGCCCGGGCATCAGCGCCATCACCCGGCGCGCCTCCGGCAGGTAGGGGCGCAGGAGCGGCGCGGCAAAGCCGAAGCCCGCCACCGTCAGCCCGGCGGCCTCCGGCCACAGCTCCAGCAGGCGGCCGCGGATCGAGGCCTGCGCCGCGCGCCCCAGGGTGCTGCGGTAGTAGAAGTTCCTGAGATCCTGAACATCAAGATGCATTGCGGGCGCCTGCTGCTTCGGCCAATCTGGGCGCAGTTTAGCAATGTAAAGGCGAATGACCATGCCTGTCGAGATCATCACCCTGCCCTGCCTGTCGGATAACTATGCCTTTTTGATCCATAATCCGGCGTCCGGGGAAACCGCGCTGGTGGATGCGCCCGAAGCCGGCGCCATCAAGGCGGCGCTGTCGGAACGCGGCTGGGGGCTGGACTGGATCCTGCTGACCCACCACCACTGGGACCATGTGGATGGGGTGGCCGAACTGCAGGCGGCCTATGGCGCCAAGGTGATCGGCGCCAAGGCGGATGCGCACCGGCTGCCGCCGCTGGACATGGCGGTGGAGGACGGCGGCGCCTTCACCCTCATGGGCGAAGAGGTGCAGGTGACGGATGTTTCGGGCCACACGGTCGGCCATATCGCCTATTACCTGCCCGGCGCAGAGGCGGTTTTTACCGCCGACAGCCTGATGGCGCTGGGTTGCGGGCGGCTGTTTGAGGGCACGCCGCAGCAAATGTGGGCCAGCCTGTCGCAACTTGCCGCGCTGCCGCCGCAAACTATGGTTTATTCTGGACATGAATACACCCAGGCTAACGGTGCTTTTGCGGTGACGGTAGACGCCGGCAACCCCGCGTTGCAGGCGCGGATATCCGATATCGCATCGGCCCGGGACAGCGGCATCCCGACGGTGCCGTCGTCCCTGCAGCTGGAACTTGACACCAACCCGTTCCTGCGCGCGGGCGACGCGGCCATCCGGGCGCACCTTGGCATGGAAGGTGCTGAAAATGCAGAGGTTTTTGCCGAAATCCGCAAGCGGAAGGACAATTTCTGAGCAATTCAAGCGCAGCGGGGTGCAACAGGGGAAAAATAATTGTGACCCCAAAATGAAGAAAAGACCTTGAAGCCGGCGCGCTATCAACCAAACTCTAACCTTATAAGCACATGGTTGAACTGAGGGGTTGGTTAATACCGCCCCACCGGCCAACCCAAGATCAGAGGAGCACGCCCGTGCCTTCATTCTCGAGCACCCTGGAACAGGCCATTCACGCAGCGCTGGCGCTGGCGAATGAACGCCGTCATGAATTCGCAACCCTGGAACACCTGCTTCTGGCCCTGATCGACGAGCCCGACGCGGCCCGCGTGATGCGTGCCTGCAGCGTCGACCTGACCGAATTGCGATCCTCCCTGGTGGAATTCGTGGATGAGGATCTTGCCAACCTTGTGACCGACATCGACGGATCGGAGGCGGTGCCGACCGCCGCCTTCCAGCGCGTCATCCAGCGCGCCGCGATCCACGTCCAAAGCTCTGGCCGCACTGAGGTAACGGGGGCGAATGTGCTGGTCGCCATCTTTGCCGAGCGCGAGAGCGACGCCGCCTATTTCCTGCAGGACCAGGAGATGACCCGCTATGACGCGGTGAACTTCATCGCCCACGGCGTTGCCAAGGACCCGGCCTACGGGGAATCCCGCCCGGTGTCCGGCGCGACCGAGCAGGAAGAGGACAACCTGACCACCGCGCCCGAGGGCGAGAAGAAGGAGTCGGCGCTGGCCAAATACTGCGTCGACCTGAACGCCAAATCCCGCGACGGCGACATCGACCCGCTGATCGGCCGCGACCACGAGGTGGAGCGCTGCATCCAGGTGCTGTGCCGCCGCCGCAAGAACAACCCGCTGCTGGTCGGCGACCCCGGTGTCGGCAAGACGGCCATCGCCGAAGGCCTGGCGCGCCGCATCGTGTCCGGCGAAACCCCGGAAATCCTGTCGGAAACCACCATCTACTCGCTCGACATGGGCGCGCTGCTGGCGGGCACCCGCTACCGCGGCGATTTCGAGGAGCGGCTGAAGGCCGTGGTCTCCGAACTGGAGGACCACCCGGACGCGGTGCTGTTCATCGACGAGATCCACACCGTGATCGGTGCCGGCGCCACCTCCGGCGGCGCAATGGATGCATCCAACCTGCTGAAACCTGCGCTGCAGGGCGGCAAGCTGCGCACCATGGGCTCCACCACCTACAAGGAGTTCCGCCAGCATTTCGAGAAGGACCGCGCGCTGAGCCGCCGGTTCCAGAAGATCGACGTGAACGAGCCCTCGGTGGAGGATTCCATCGAGATCCTGAAGGGATTGAAGCCCTATTTCGAGGAGCATCACGGCATCAAGTTCACCGGCGACGCCATCAAGACCGCGGTGGAGCTGTCGGCACGCTACATCAACGACCGCAAGCTGCCGGACAAGGCGATCGACGTCATTGACGAGGCCGGCGCCGCGCAGCATCTGATCATCGAGAGCAAGCGCCGCAAGACCATCGGCGTCAAGGAGATCGAGGCTGTTGTGGCGAAGATCGCCCGCATCCCGCCAAAGAACGTCTCCAAGGACGATGCCGAGGTGCTGAAGGACCTGGAACGTTCGCTGAAGCGCGTGGTCTTCGGCCAGGACGATGCCATCACCGCCCTGTCGAGCGCCATCAAGCTGGCCCGTGCCGGCCTGCGCGAGCCGGAAAAGCCGATCGGCAACTACCTGTTTGCAGGCCCCACCGGCGTCGGCAAGACCGAAGTGGCCAAGCAGCTGGCGGACCAGCTGGGGGTGGAACTGCTGCGCTTCGACATGTCGGAATACATGGAGAAACACGCGGTTTCCCGCCTGATCGGCGCGCCTCCGGGCTATGTCGGATTTGACCAGGGCGGCCTGTTGACCGATGGTGTCGACCAGCATCCGCACTGCGTGCTTCTGCTCGATGAGATCGAGAAGGCGCACCCGGACGTCTACAACATCCTTCTGCAGGTGATGGACAACGGCCAGCTGACCGACCACAACGGCCGCACCGTGAATTTCCGCAACGTGATCCTGATCATGACCTCCAACGCGGGCGCCTCGGAGCAGGCAAAGGCCGCCATCGGCTTTGGCCGCGACCGCCGCGAGGGCGAGGACACTGCCGCCATCGAGCGCACCTTCACGCCGGAGTTCCGCAACCGCCTGGATGCGGTGATCTCCTTCGCGCCGCTCGGCAAAGAGGTGATCCTGCAGGTGGTCGAGAAGTTCGTCCTGCAGCTGGAAGCGCAGCTGATGGACCGCAACGTCTCGATCGAGCTCACCCGCAAGGCGGCCGAATGGCTGGCCGACAAGGGCTATGACGACCGCATGGGCGCGCGTCCGCTGGGCCGTGTCATCCAGGAGCACATCAAGAAGCCGCTGGCAGAAGAGCTGCTGTTCGGCAAGCTGACCAAGGGCGGCGTCGTCAAGGTCGGCATCAAAGACGGCAAGCTGGACCTGCGCCTGGAAGGCCCGGGCAAGCCGCGGATTTCCGGGGACAAGCCGCCGCTCTTGACAGCGGACTGATGCGCCTCGCAGCGCTACTGGCCCTGATACCGCTCGCCGCGCCTGCCGCGGCGGGCGATTTCCGTTTGCAGTTCCCGCTGGACTGCACCCTGGGCGAGACCTGCCATATCCAGCAGTTTGTCGACCGCGATCCCGGCCCCGGCGCACGCGATTTCACCTGCGGCACGCTCAGTTATGACGGCCACAAGGGCACCGATTTCGCCCTGCCCTTCCTGTCGGACATGCATGCCGGCGTCCAGGTGCGCGCGGCGGCGGACGGGGTTGTGCGGGGCACCCGGAACACGATGGCGGACCAGTATGCCACAGCGGAAAATGCAGACAGCATCGATGGCAAGGAGTGCGGCAACGGGGTGGTGCTGCGCCACGGCGGCGGCTGGGAAACCCAGTACTGCCACATGAAGCGCGGCTCGGTCCGGGTGGAAAGCGGCCAGAAGGTGAAAGCCGGCGATGTGCTGGGCGAGGTTGGCCTCTCGGGCAAGACCCAATTCCCGCATCTGCATTTGTCGGTGCGCAAGGATGGCGCGGTGGTGGACCCCTTTGCCCCGCAAGCGCTGGAGACCTGCGGCACGGCTGAGGGCGAGACACTCTGGGCGGATCTGCCGGCCTACCAGCCCGGCGGGGTGATGGGCGCGGGGTTCAGCACCGCCGTGCCGGACTACGGCGCAGTCAAGTCCGGCCTCGCCGATGAGGCTCCGCTGGCCGCGGACGCGCCTGCCTTCGTGTTCTGGGCCTATGCCTTTGGCGGCCAGGCCGGCGACGCGCTGGAGCTGACCGTGACCGGGCCCGGAGGCGAGTTCGTCTCCCACAGCGAAGCGCTGAACAAGAACCAGGCGCAGTTTTTCCGCGCCGCCGGGCGGCGCCTGCGCGGCGGCCAGTGGCCCGCGGGCAGCTATACCGGCATTGCCCGGCTGCTCAGGGACGGGCAGGAGATCGGCCGCCTGGTCCGCAGCATGGAAATCACCGCGCCTGCGGCCCCGGACACCCAGTGATCCACGCCCCTGCAGCCGCTGCGCGGCTGCGCGGCCCAACGGGCGCTGCCGCCCTGGCAGGGCGGCCTGGCGCCGGGCGGGAGCCGCCGCGCCCGCTGCGGCCAGCCGCGCCGCGGCCGGAAATCCGGCAGCCGGATTTGATTATACCCGCATCTGCAATAGTTTAAAGCTAGCCCTACTGCCCGGTGGGGCCGCAACCCGTGTGTAACTAGTAGCTTGTCTCCATTAGTGAAGCGGGTTGCACCCCGCGATGGCTGCCGGACTGGCCGTTTCAGGCTGAAGCGCGGCCTGACAGGGCGGCTGCCCCGATCATTTCTCGGTGAACTTCAGCTCGATCCGCCGGTTCTGGGCGCGCGCCTCAGGCGTGTCCGCCGGATTCACCGGCTGGTATTCCCCAAAACCGTTGGCCGCCAGCCGCGAGGGCGGCACCCCCAGCGCCTCGACCATGTAGCGCACCACCGACAGCGCCCGGCCCTGGCTGAGCTCCCAGTTGTCGGCAAATTTCGGGTGCGCCCCCAACGGCGTGTTGTCGGTATGCCCGTCCACCCGGATGATCCAGTTGATCTCCGGCGGGATTGCCGCCACCACGCTTTGCAGGATCGACACCACCTTGGCGATCTCCACACGGCCTTCCGGCGACAGGGTGGCGCTGCCCGGGGTAAACAGCACCTCGGAGGCAAAGACAAAGCGGTCGCCCTGGATCCGCACGCCCTCCTGCGTGCCCAGCAAATCGCGCAGCCGCCCGAAGAATTCGGAGCGGTAGCGCTCCAGGTCCTGGGCCTTGGCAGTGAGCGCCTCAGCCTCAGCCTCAAGCCTCTTGCGCTCCTGTTCTTCCAGAATCCGCCGCTTGCGCTCTTCCGAGGCGGCGCGGGCCAGGGCTGCGTTCAGGTCCTGGCCGAGGTTCTGCAACTGCACCTGCTGCGCCGCGTCGCGGGCCTGGTAGTCGTCCAGGATGGCCTGCAGGCCGCCAAGCTGCTCGCGCAGGGCTGCGACCTGCTGATTGAGCAGCGCGGTTTCGCGGCGGGCTTCCTCCGACACCGCCTGCTCCTGCGAGAGCGCCTCCCGCGCCTGCGCCAGCAGGGCGGCACGTTCCTCGGCCCGGCTGAGCTGCTCGGCGGCGCCGGCTTCAGCAGTCTCTTGCGCAGCCACGGCGGCCAGCAGCCGCTGGCGCAGGACATCCAGATCCTCCGCCTGGGTTTCCGCCGCGGCCAGAGCTGCCCTGGCCTCGGCCAGCTCAGCTGCCAGCCGCCCGGCCTCGGCGTCTGAGCCTGCACGGGCGGCTTCCAGTACCGAGAGCTGCGCGTCCAGCTGTTTCTTTGCCGCCTCTGCCGCCGCCAGCAGGGTCAGGGTGTCCTCTGCCTGCTGCCTCTGCGCCTCCAGCGCCAGTGTCATGGCGGTCAGCTCCGCATCTGCTGACTGCAGTCTTTCGCGCAGGGCTTCAGCGGCGGCGGCCTCCACCATCCGGGCCGCTTCCTCGGCACTCAGCTGCTCCTGCAGGCCGGCGATTTCTTCGGCCTTTGCGGCTTCTTCCGTCTCAAGGCTGTCGATCAGCGCCTCCATCGCTTCGCGCTCGGCTGCTGCCAGCCGGGCCGCCTCGGCCTGGGCGTCGATCTCGCCGCGGGCCTGCGCCAAAGCCAGGTTCAGAGCCTCCTGCTCGCTCAGCAGCGCGGCACGGGCCGCTTCGAGGTTTTCCCGTTCAGCGCTCAGGTCCGCGACCCGCGCCTGGGCGGCGTCGCGGCTGGCGATCAGGGCAGCCACCTGGGCCTCGAAACCGGTAATGCGGCTGGCGGCTTCCTCCAGCTCGCCGGCCTGACGGTCGCGTTCCGCGGTCAGCGAGGAGATCAGGCTGCGGGCTTGCGCCAGATCCTGTTCAGCCGTGTTGAGGGTCGAGGTCAGCGCCCCCATCCGGGCGTTCAGGCGCCGGTTCTCGCGTTCCTCCAGCCCCAGGGCAGAGGCCAGCGCGCTGACTTCAGCCGAGAGCTCATCCAGCTGGCTTTCCTGGCCGGTGATGGTTTCGCGCAGCACAAACTGCACCACCATGAAGATGGTCAGCACAAACATCAGAACCAGCAAAAGCCCGGTCATCGCATCGACGAAGCCGGGCCAGATCGAGGCCTGGAACCGCTGCCCTGTGCGCTGGGAAAGGGCCATCGGTTATTCCCCCGCGTCCCGGCCCGGCAGACCGCCGCGCGAGAGGCCGCGCGGGCGCGCGAAGGCCTTGATCATCAGATCGATGTCCTTGCGCAGCTCTGCCAGGCTTTCCTGGCGGCCCGCTGAAATTTCCTCGAGAATGCGCAGCATCTGAACGTCGATGGAGCGCAGCCGCATCCGGCTTTCGGCGTCTATGCCGCCGTGCTCGCCCTGGGCGCGCAGGATCTCGGTCAGCGCCTCCTGCCCCACTGCAACCCGGTCCAGCGCTGCAGTGATGGTGCCGGTCTGCTCCTGGCGGCGGTTCATCTCCTGAATGGTTTCGACCAGGTCCGAAAGCCGCTGATCCACCGCCGCGCGGCCTTCGGCAGTTTCTGCGAACATCTCCTGCAGCATCTCCATCTGCTCGGCCATGGTGTCAAGCACTTGGGAAACCACGCCGCTGTCGCCGGCGCCGTCCTCGCCCGAAGAGAAGCTGACCCGGGTGATGGTGGACAGCCATTCCTCCAGCTCGCGGTAGAAGCGGTTCTGGCCGTGGCCCGCAAACAGCTCCAGCAGGCCGACGATCAGCGATCCTGCAAGGCCCAGCAGCGACGAGGCAAAAGCGACGCCCATGCCGCCCAGCTGCGCCTCCAGCCCGGTCATCAGGCGGTTAAAGACAGAAAGCCCCTCCTCCCCCTCCTGCGGTGCCAGGCTGCGTATGGTGTCGACAACGGCGGGAACGGTGGTGGCCAGCCCGTAGAAAGTGCCAAGAAGGCCGAGGAAGATCAGCAGATTGACGATGTAGCGGGTGATCTCGCGGTCTTCGTCGATGCGGCTGGCGACAGAGTCCAGGATGGAGCGGGTCGAGGCCGACCCCAGCTGCATCCGGGCGCTGCGCGAGCCCAGGAGCGAGGCCAGCGGCGCCAGCATTGACGGCGGGCGGCGGTGGTCCTGATTGTCGCCGGCGGCGAAGCGTTCGATCCAGCGCACCGAGCCGATCAGCTGCACCACCTGCCAGAAACAGGCCAGCACCCCGATCACGAAGACAAAGACGATGAACCCGTTTAGCCAAGGGTTGGCCTGAAACACCGGCAGCACCCGCGGCAGCGCCACAAAGGCGCCGAACCCCGATAGCCCCAGCGCGATCAGCATCATGATGATCTGCCGCACCGGCTGGGAGAACTGCGGCCGGGTCTTGCGGTCTGGCTGCGCCATTTCTTGTGGCTCCTGACACTTTTGACTGCTCGTATTGCGTTCGCAGCCTATAAGCAAAGTGTCAAAAGCGCCAAGGCTTTATGCGGTGATTTCCCGCACCCGGCCCGCCAGCCAGTCCAGATCGCTGTCGTGCAGACCGATCTCGGCCAGATGCTCGGCGGTGTTGTAGAGGTATTCTGTATTGGGGCCGCGGCCGCCCACCGCATGGGCGATGATCTGGGCCTGCTCCTCGAGGCTGAGGCCGCCGCAATACTGCACGTGGTGCGGGTCGATCACATAGGTGACCGCCGTCACCATTGAACCGTCGCCCAGCTCCACCTCCAGATCGCGCTCCAGATAGGCGGACGAAATGAGCTCGCGCTCGCGCAGGTCTGCCAGGGTCTGCTCCTCGTGCCCCCCCTCAACCGCCAGGGCGATGCCCTTGCAATGGGCGCCCTCGACAGCGTCCAGCGCCAGCACCAGGCCGGGCTTTTCCTCGCTGCCGCGGTGGTGGATCGAGGACATGCAGAAGGAGCGCGCATAGCCGTGCAGCACTGCCACCTCGCGCCGGGCCACCGGGAAGCCGGGGTTCCAAAGCAGTGATCCGTATCCGAATACCCACATGGTCATGTCTTCTGGTCCTTTCTGCTCTCCCCCTATAAACAGCAATCCTGATCCGGACAAAAGAGGCTATCCTATGCGCCTGGCAAAACTGATGATTGCCGCCTTGCTGGTGTGGAGCCTCTACTGGGCGGCGGCGGCCTGGGGGTTGAAGAACGGCATCACGGCCTGGTTCGATGTGCAGGAAAACCGGGGCTGGCAGGCCGAGTACGCGGCGCTGGAAACGCAAGGCTACCCGTTCCGGCACCAGACCCGGATCAGCCGTCCGGCTCTGGCGGATCCCCGCACCGGTGCTGCCTGGCGGGCGGACTGGCTGGAGCTGGACAGTCCCGCCGCCTGGCCCGGCCGGCTGGAGCTGCACTTTCCCGCCACGGCGCAGCGGCTCTCGTATTTCGACCAGACCGTGGTGATTGCCGCGGACGGGCTGCAGGCCAGCCTGCACCTGAAGCCGGGCGTGGCGCTGGAGCTGGAGCAAATGGCCGCCGTGGCGGACAGCTGGCAGATTGCCCGCGGCGGCGAAACGGTGCTGAGCGGCGCCGCGCTGGACCTGCGTATGGCGCAGACGGACCGACCCGAGGCCTATCTGATCACTGCAGACGCCAGGGAATTCGCGCCGCGCGCCGCCTGGCGGCGGCTGCTGGCAGCCAGCGCGCCGCTGCCGGAGCGGTTCGACACGCTGGCGCTGCAGATGACGGTTGCCTTTGACACGCCCTGGGACCGGACCGCGCTGGAGCAGAGACGGCCGCAGCCGCGGCGGATCGATCTGAAGCTGGCCGATGCCCGCTGGGGCGATCTGCGCCTCAAGGCCACCGGCGCGCTGACGGTCGATGAACAGGGGCTGCCGGAGGGCGAGATTGCGCTGCAGGCGGAGAACTGGCGCGGGCTGGTGCTGATGGCCGAACGCAGCGGTGCCCTTGCCCCGGCGCTGCGCGGCACGGTGGAGCGGGTGCTGGGGCTGCTGGCCGAAGCCAGCGGCAACCCGCGCAATCTGGATATCACGCTGGGATTTTCGGATGGGTATGTCTCGCTTGGCCCGCTGCCCCTGGGCCACGCGCCGCGGCTGATCATCCGCTAAAGTGTTTTCCACAGGACGCCCTTCGCGCTCCGGGATACTTGAGGCCAGATGAACAGGGGGATCTGGATTGCCCTCTGCACCGTCAGCGGCAATAGGTGCCGCCGCGGTGGCGCGCCACGTCCAGGTGGATATGGTCCTTGTGATAGCGGTCGGCCTCCGGGCCCAGAACGGTGCCGAAGGGGCCGCAGGCAGCGCGCCAGATCTTTTTCAGCTTCTTGCGGGTCTTGCGGTTCTGCCAGCCGTGCAGGACGGACACGGTCTCGCCGCTGGCCAGGGTGAAGCCGGAAATGTCGATCGCCCGCGCCTTGCCGTGCTCAGATATCTTGGCGCCAGGGCGGTTGTTGCGGGTGCGGCAGGCGTAGTGGGCAGCGACGCGCAAGCCGACCACCTTGTTGCGGCGGCCAAAGGCGGTTTCGACCTCGCGGTTGATCCAAGTTTTCAGCGCCCGGGCGGTGTTGCAGGTCATCAAAGAGGACTGGCTGAGGCGGACGCCGGCAATCTCGCGCACCCGCACCGCGTCCTTGGCGCCGCAGCCGGGCAGCGTGCCGGAGACGTGGCCGACGCTGTCGCCCTGGATTTCAATGTCGCCGCAGACCGAGCCTTCACGCAGCTTGCGGCGCTTGAACAGAACCTGCTCTGCCAGGCTGTCGGGCCGGGCCGAAGGCATCAGCGAGGCACCGGGGGCCAGCAGCGGCAGATTTGCGGGGCGGGCTGCCGCCGCCAGGCGCTGCTCAGATTGCGGGCGGGACACCGGGCGCATACCAGGCACGGGCGCCAAGCCGGTCTCAAGCCCGGTCTCTGCCGCTGGGCGCACGGGAGGCTCCAGCGAGGCATCCGGCGTTGCGGCCAGGGCCGCACCGCTGATCACCGCCGCCAGCAGCAGGGCGCCCGGGCGGATCATTTCTTCTGCCCCCGGCCGAAGTCCGGCGCGTCAGTGTCCTGGCCTGCTTCGATAATGCCGCGGCGGATGGCGCGGGTACGGGTGAAATAGTCGTGCAGGTGCTGCCCGTCGCCGGTGCGGATCGCGCGCTGCAGGGCAAACAGTTCTTCGGTGAAACGGCCAAGAATTTCCAGCGTGGCGTCCTTGTTGGTCAGGAACACGTCGCGCCACATGGTCGGATCGGAGGCCGCGATGCGGGTGAAATCGCGGAAACCCGCGGCGGAATACTTGATCACCTCGCTGTCAGTGACCCGGCGCAGATCGTCGGCGACCCCCACCATCGTGTAGGCAATCAGGTGCGGCGTGTGCGAGGTGACGGCCAGCACCAGGTCGTGGTGGTCGGCGTCCATCACATCGACATGCGCGCCCATGCCCTCCCACAGCTTGCGCAGGCGGTCTACGGCTTCAGGATCGGTGCCCTCGACCGGCACCAGCAGCGACCAGCGGTTGTCGAACAGTTCGGCAAAACCGGATTCGGGGCCGGAATGCTCGGTGCCTGCCAGCGGGTGGGCGGGCACGAAATGCACGCCCTCGGGGATATGCGGCTGCACCGCCTCGATCACATGGCGTTTGACCGAGCCGACGTCGGACACGGTGGCACCGGGCTTCAGCACCGGCGCGATGTCTTCCATCACCGGCCCCATGGCGCCGACCGGCACGCAGAGCACCACCAGATCGGCGTCCTGCACCGCCTCCTGCGCGCTGTCGCAGACGCGGTCGCAGAGGCCGATGCGGCGGGCGGTTTCGCGGGTCTCAAGGCTGCGGGCATAGCCGGTGACCTCGCCTGCAAGGCCTGCGCGTTTCATCGCCCAGAACATCGAGGATGCAATCAGGCCAAGGCCGATCAGCGCGACGCGGCCATAAACATGTTCGCTCATGCCTGCCCCTCTTTGAATGCTTTCACCCCTTGCGCGATCCGGCGGCAGGAGTCCTCGTCGCCGATGGTGATGCGCAGCGCGGTTGGCAGGTTGTAGCCCGCCACCCGGCGCACGATCAGGCCTTGCGCCTGCAGGTACAGATCACAGGCTTCTGCTTCAGCCTGGCTGGAAAAGCGGGCCAGGATGAAGTTGGTGCTGGAAACATCCGAGGGAACGCCAAGTTCGGCCAGCGCATTGGCCAGCCAGGCGCGCCATTTGGCGTTCTCGGTTCGGCAGTGGTCCACGTAATCCGTGTCGCGCACCGACGCCTCGGCCCCGGCCAGCGCGGTGCTGGAGACGTTGAACGGGCCGCGCACCCGGTTCAGCACGTCAATGATCTCCCTGGGGCCGTAGCCCCAGCCGATCCGGGCGCCGCCCAGGCCGTAGATCTTGGAGAATGTGCGGGTCATGAAGACGTTGCTGCGGGTGCCGATCAGCGCGGCGCCGGCGTCAAAGCCTTCGACATATTCGGCATAGGCACCGTCCAGCACCAGCAGCGCGCCGTCGGGCAGGCCATCTGCCAGCCGAGCCACCTCGGCCTCGCTGATCATGGTGCCGGTGGGGTTGTTGGGGTTGGCGATGAACACCAGCCTGGTCCTGGCGGTGCAGCCCGCCAGCAGCGCGTCCACGTCGGTGACGCGCTCGCGCTCCTTCACCTCCACCGGGGTGGCCCCGGCGGCCAGGGCGCTGATGCGGTACATGGCAAAGCCGTGTTCGGTATAGAGCACCTCATCCCCCGGCCCGGCATAGGCCTGGCACAGGAAGGCGATGATCTCGTCGCTGCCGGCGCCGCAGATGATCTGCTCCGGCTCCAGCCCGTGAACCTCGCCGATCGCCTGCCGCAGCGCCGCGTGGTCCGAGCTAGGATAGCGGTGCATATTGGCCGCCGCGTCCTGCATCGCCTGGACGGCACGCGGGCTGGGGCCAAAGGGGTTCTCGTTCGAGGAGAGCTTCACAACATTGCTCACCCCTTTCACATGGGCAGCCCCGCCCTGATAGAGGGCGATGTCCATGATACCGGGCTGCGGTGTGAGTTGGGTCATAATACGGGCTCCTTAATTCCAACCCGTCATAACGGCCCAATCGCTGGCGGGGAAGCACCAAGATGACGCTTCCCCAGTGCTGCCGCCCCCCAGCGGCAGCCTGCCGCAGCAAGCGTGCCCGCGTTAATGCGCGGCCGCGCCCTTGGGCATCTTGCGCTTGGCCTCGGCCATGATGATCTTCTGGATCTGCTTGCGCAGCTCCATATCCTTGCGCATCGCCTCATTGGCCTGTTTCTGCATGGTCGAAGCCGACTGCGAGCCGTCGGCGCCGGCCAGGGCCTCGCCCGCGTATTTGCTGAGCGTCTTGCCGGAGATCTGCTTGGCGATCTCGCCGTAGATGGCGTCGCCGTGCAGCTTGATGAAGTCCTCGGTGGCCTTGGTGCCGTATTTGGCGATCAGGTCCTTCTTGACCGCACCCTCCATTGCGGCGGGCGCCAGTTTGGTCTTGAGGAACTTCTCGGCGCCCGAAGTGAAACCGGACGAGAATTTGTCCAGCGCCTTGCCGGCGCCTGCGGACATGATGCCCGCGGTCAGGATTTTGGCGATGCTTTCCTTGATCTCCTTGGTGTTGGGCGGACGGCCCTTTTCGATTAAGGGCTTGGCCAAGCCGATGGTTTCCTTCAAAGCCTCTGTCACCATGGCTTCGCCGGCCTTGGATTTCAGGAACTTCTCGAAGAACAGCTTGACCGCCTTCTTGGGCATCTCGCGCGACAGCTTGGAGGCGGCGGCCTTGGCCAGGTCGTCGGCAAGCCCTGCTGACAGCTTGGAAGTCAGCTTGCCGCCGGCAGCACCCGCAAGCCCCGCGATGAAGCTGTCGATGAAAACCTTCTTGGCAGCGCCGTCCCAGGTCACGTTGTTGCCCGCCAGATGCTCGCCCAGCTGGCCGGCGCTGGATTTCAGCGCCTCGGTGCTGGCGGCGGCGATGGCGTGGGCCTTGGCCGGTGACATTCCCTTGGTCGCCACCAGGCGCGCGGTCATGTAGGTCTCGACCACGGCAAAGGAGACCTCGCGCACCACCTCCAGCTTCCAGACGATGGCGCCTGCGGTGCTGATGCGCTGGTCGATGAATTTCTTGAACGCCTTGCCGCCCTTGTTATAGGCCTTGGTCGCCTTGACGTCCTGCTTGTAAACCTTTTTCCAGTCCGGTTTTTTCTTGCTGACCAGTGTCTTGAGCAAGCTCGACTCGGAGCGCGCGTTCAGGATCGGCGTCCAGGGCGGATCGGTCTTGTCGTTGACCATGCTGACAGCAAATTCGGTCAGCGCATTCAGGAAGGTCTCGTTGCCCTGGCGGGTGTTCTCCACCTCGTTGCAAAAGTCGACCCAGGATTCCGCCTGGCCGTACATCATGTTGGCCTTGGCCAGCAGCTTGCGGCGCAGCTCCTCCTGCCCGGCTTCAAACTCCGCCACGGTGATCATCTTGGTCTTGCCGTTCTCGACAACCTCGACCCGTTCGATCTTGGTGTCCGCCGCATATTGGGCGGCCAGTTTGGGCAGGCCCGCGTTCCAGGTCCGCATCCCAGGATCGACAATGCCGTCAGGCTTCTTGAAGCCCAGTTTCTTTTTCTGGAAATCCCGGATGGTCTTGATCAGCCCAGCATCGCATTTGGTGCTTATCTCGACGGAATAGCCGTTCGCCTTGAGCATCAGGCGGACCAGCTCGACATCTGCCGGGGCGTTCTTGACCGGTTTGAATTTGCTTTCGCCAGTCTTGGGGTCCGGTTTGGTGATACGTTTCTTGTCACCAACGGGTGCGGAAAGCTTGAGAGCCATGACTTTGCTCCAACCAATTAACTACTGGTTCCAGCCTGCCATGTGCGAGCGGTTCCGTCGCGGGGGATTTGGAATAGACATTCCCCCTTTAAATGCAGGGGGCGGCTGCCTACATAACACAAGCATGCAAGGTGCTCTCCCGCTGCGGGAAAGCACCCGGCGCGATTGTCCTAGGCGGCCTGTGCCTTGAACCGCGCAGTCTGCGGGTCGGCGTCGTATCGGGCTGCAATCTCCCCCGCCTTGATCGTCAGCTCATTCACGCAATCGATGATGTACTGGGCTGTCTCCTCCTCCATCAGGTAAGAGAAGTTGAGCCGCACCCAGCCGGGTTTCTTCATCTCTTCACCGGCCTGCAGGTCGGCGAACAGGGTTTCCGACTCCGGCTGATTGATGCCCAGCAGACGGTGCGCGTAAGGGCCTGCACAGGCGCAGCCGCCGCGGGCCTGGATGCCGTAGACGTCGCTCAGCATACGGGTGAACAGCTGCTGATGAACCGGCTTGCCTGCCGCGTCTGTCACCAGGAAGGAGAAGATCGGCAGCCGGTGCGCGTCGCGGTGGCCGAGGATGCGCAGCCGCGGGTTGGCGGACCAGCCCTGCCAGGCCATTTGCGCGAATTTGGCTTCGCGGGCCTCGATCTTCTCCTGGCCCACGGCCTCCTTGACCAGAAATGCCAGCGCTGCGCGGATGTCGCCGATCACGTTGGGGGTTCCGGCCTCCTCGCGGGTGGCCAGGTCCTGGCTGTATTCGTGCCGCCAGGGCGAGACGAAGCTGACGGTGCCGCCGCCGGGCCAGGACGGGCAGCGGCGGCGCACAGCAGCCTGGTTGACGATCAGCACGCCGGAGGCGCCGGGGCCGCCCGGGAACTTATGCGGCGAGACCACGACGGCATCTTTGCGCGCGGCGCCGCCCTGCCCCATGTCGATGGGCAGGTAGGGGCCGCCGCCGGCATAGTCCCAGACCGCCAGCGCGCCATGCGCATGCAGCAGGCGGCTGATGGCGTCGGGACCGGTCACGATACCGGTCACATTGGACGCTGCTGAGAAGCTGCCGATCTTCAGGTCGCTGTCCGCGTGCTGTTTCAGCGCCAGCTCCAGCACTGCCAGGTCCGGCCCGCCCTCTGCTGCTTCGGGGATTTCCACCACCTCCGCCTTGCTCTCGCGCCAAGGCAGGATGTTGGAGTGATGCTCGTAAGGGCCGATGAAGACGACCGGACGTGCGGCCTCGTTCACGCCGAACAGGCTGACCAGGCGGTTAAGCCCCGCGGTGGCGCCTGAACCCGTGAAGATCACCGCGTCCTCTGCGGTGGCGCCGGTGATGCGGGCAATCTCAGCGCGCGCCTCGCGGCGCAGGCGGGTCATCTGGGTGCCGCAATAGGACGCCTCGGTATGGGAGTTGGCGTAGAAGGGCAGCACCTGGCCCGCCACGAAGTCCTCCACCTGGCGCAGCGCCCGGCCGGAGGCGACGTAGTCGGCATAGACCAGCGGCACCTCGCCATCGAGGCCGGGGATCATCACCCCGTCGCCGATCACGCTGCGGCCAAGGGATCCGTCCTGTGCGGCTTGCCGGATTGTCTGTTTGAATGCTGCCAGGGTCATGTCGCGCCTCCGAATTCTGTGGAAGCATGATGAACGGTTCTTGGCGCGGAAACTTAATCAATTACTGAGTGGATTGCTGAATTTTTGTGTCATATGATCGCCCAATGAGCAAGAATGCAGACAAGATTGACCGCGCCATTCTGCGCGCCCTGCAACGGGACGCCAGCCTGTCGCAGCGGGAGCTGGCGGACCAAGTGGGACTGTCGCAGAACGCCTGCTGGCGGCGGCTGAAAGCGCTGAATGAAAGCGGGCTGCTGAAGGGCTCCACCGCGCGGCTGGACCGCAAGCAGCTGGGGCTGGATCTGGTGGTGTTCGTGCTGTTGCGCACCCGGCATCATTCCGCGGACTGGCTGCAGAAATTCCGCCGCCATGTGCTGACAATTCCAGAGGTGGTGGATTTCCACCGCATCGGCGGCGATTACGACTATCAGCTGAAAGTGGTGACCGAGGACATGGCCAGCTATGACAAGGTCTATCAGCGGCTGATTTCAGGCGTGGAACTGGACAGCGTGACCTCCTATTTCGCGATGGAGGCCATCGCGGAGGGCCGGCCGCTGCCCTTGTGAGGATGCTGGCAGGGGTTAGCCCCCTGCCCCGCGGCCAAGGCTGTCAGTGCCCGAAGGCGCTGTTTTTCATCCACTTCGGGCGCTTGCCGTCCGGCCCCATGCGCATGTGCAGGCAGGCGGTGCCAAGGCGCTGGAAGTAGAGAATGTCGACGGGATACCAGCCGGCCGAGGGCACCTCGACCTGGGTGAGGATGGTGCTGTCGCAGGACTGGCGGCCGTCGAATTCGCCAACCACCTGGCCGCCGATTTTGGCCAGCAGCCCGTCATTGGTCAGGAAGTCGATGTTGTGGACGCCCGGCGTGTCCAGTTTCACATAGCCGGTGATGCGTGCGGCCACATGCATCGGCCGCTTGGAGGTCAGCGTATTCTGCCCTTCTTCGGTGTCGCGGTTGTCCAACCCGGCAATCGGGCGGCCCCGCTCGCTGCTGATCTTCAGCGCGGAGGAGGCTTCGGCCAATGACTTCACATCCTGGGGGTAGGCGTAGACCACCGCGAGGCCGGGCTTGACGCCGGAGGGCTGCGGATTCGCAGGTGTGAGTTTCAGCGGTGCGGCGCCAGCCGCCGCCGCGAGGACCGTGAGCGCGGCCACGGCAGTTGCTTTCATCAAGAACTTCATTGGTCACTCCCTGTCGTTTTAGAGACAGGATAGACCCAATACCTCCGCCGGACCACCGCTTTTGGAACTGCCCGGCCAATGCGGTTCCGGCTAGGCAGGCCGGCAACGAAAAAGGGCTGCCCGCGAGGACAGCCCTTCCGCCAGATGCCCCAGGGGCAGCAGGCTTAGTTCTTGGCGTAGAATTCGACGACCAGGTTCGGTTCCATCACAACCGGGTACGGCACGTCGCCCAGAGCGGGGGTGCGCACGAAGGTTGCGGTCATCTTGGAGTGGTCGGCTTCGATGTAATCCGGCACATCGCGCTCAGCCAGCTGGACGGCTTCCAGAAGCGCGACCATCTGCTTGGATTTGTCGCGGACCTCGATCACGTCGCCTTCTTTGACGCGGTAGGAGGGGATGTTCACGCGCTTGCCGTTGACCAGGACGTGGCCGTGGTTGACGAACTGACGGGCTGCAAAGACGGTGGCCACGAACTTGGCGCGGTAAACGACCGCGTCCAGGCGGCGCTCCAGCAGGCCGATCAGGTTTTCACCGGTGTCGCCGGTCACACGCACGGCTTCGCCGTAGATGCGGCGGAACTGCTTTTCGGTCAGGTCGCCGTAGTAGCCCTTGAGCTTCTGCTTGGCGCGCAGCTGGATGCCGAAGTCGGACAGTTTGCCCTTGCGGCGCTGGCCGTGCTGGCCCGGGCCGTAGTCGCGGCGGTTGACCGGGGACTTCGGGCGGCCCCAGATGTTTTCGCCCATGCGGCGGTCGATTTTGTACTTGGCAGACGTGCGTTTGGTCACGGCTGATCTCCTTCGTATATGGTTTCGAAGGGCGTTGTCCTCTTGAGGTTTCCCCCATGACAGGCATCCCCTTGCGGGGGCCACCAACACCAATGAAGCCGCGCTTATATAGGGGGATGGGGCAGAGTCAACACGGTGAATGCCTGTTCGGCAGGAAATCTGCAGCAATCCCCGGCCATGGGCGCCAAATAGCACCCGACCCCCGCCGGGAAAAGACGTCAGGCTGCCTCGTGACCGAGAATCGCGGCCTCGGACGTGTTCAGGTTGCGGCGGGCATAGGGGCCATAGGACAGCGGGTCGCGCTCCAGCCCCGGCTCAAGCTGGAACAGACGCGCCCTGTCCGCATCGCTGAGCGCGGTGAGCGATGCGTTCGACGGGTGGAAGCTTTCGGTTTCCACCCCGTTGGCCCAGAGCACCTGATGATTGGCCAGCATCAGGTGGATATAGGTAACTTCGCGCACAGAGGTATCGGGCAGGATGGTGCGGCCATTGACCAGGTCGCTGGCTGCGACCAGAACCTCCGGCGTGTTGAACAGCTCCCGCACCCGCGCGCCGCGCAGCAGCATCCGGTGATCAGGGGAGACCAGCAGCTCCTGTTCCGGGCGGTCGATGCCCAGGGCGCCGGCATGGATACGGATCGGACGCAGCCGCGGCATCACGTAAAGCCGCGCGCCGCTGATCCGGCGAGAGCCGATCCAAAGGATCTCCCGGGCGCCGTTGTCGCGGGTCTGAACCCTTTCGCCTTCGCGCAGCTGCTCCACCGGTTTCGGGCCGCTCGGGGTGGCGATCAGGGTTCCGGGTGTAAAGCAGATCACCCCGCTGTCCCCCTGGGGCTGGCCGGACCGGTCCGCGCCAAGGGCATGGCTTACCACCCACAGGTCGGTGCCGCGCGGCGGCAGCTCATCCAAGAACATCAGGAGGGGGCATTGGCCCCGCCCGGTCTCGATCAGGGTGATTGTGAAACTTTGAACGCCATTGGTCACCACAAAGCTGCGGTCCATCAGCGGCTCGTCCACGTGAACCGCATGCACATCGGTGCGGTTCTGGACGGCTGCCCCGACCAGCCTGCGCACCGAGCGCGCGGCCCTGCGCCGCAAGTCTTCTGCACCGCCTGCCAAATCCTGACGCAACAGCCCAGCCGGGCCATCCACCCGCACAGCATCGCCATGCCAGCACCACGACGCCCCCACATCCAAAGCGTTTACCGGCGCGGCAGGAAGGCCGTCGATTTCGGTCTGCGACCAGGAAACAACAAACGTGCCACGGAAGCCCGTTTTCATCTGCCTGTATGCCTGTTTCAATCTTATTATTTACGGAACGCTAACAAATTAGCCCCGATCCGGAAACAACAGCCCGGCCAAACAACAGTGAGCGTGCCCAATGCGCACCAATCTCCGCATGATTGTGCCGACCAAAGGGTGCTCAATTCAGCACCGCAATTGCAGGCGCCGCCAGTGCCGCCTTTGCGCAACGGCCCTTCAGCCCATCGGGCGGTAGCTGGAGCGCAACCCGTCCGCCGCCTGCCGCACCACTTCAGCCACCTGGATCAGCTGCCGCGCCAGCGGGTTGCTGCGGCGCCAGATCATGCCGATGGTGCGCGCAGGCTGCGGGTCGCGGAAGCGGGCCACCGACACCTCCGCCGAGCGGGTCTCCACCGGCACCGCCATTTCGGGGATCAGCGTCACCCCGATCCCGGCGCTGACCATCTGAACCAGGGTGGACAAGGAACTGCCATCCAAAAGCTCGCGCGGGGCAGCGGACTGCATCTTGCAGAACGACAGCGCCTGATCGCGGAAGCAGTGCCCCTCTTCCAGCAGAAGAAGCCGCATCTGGCGCAGCCCTTCGGGGCCTGGAACGGGTGTTCCGCCGTCTTCGCCGGGGCGCACCAGAACAAAGTTCTCGGAAAACAGCGCGACCTCCTCAAACGAAGGCTCGGAGACCGGCAGCGCCACGATTGCGGTATCTAGACGCCCCTCCCCCAGTTCCTCCAGCAGCTTTGGTGTGACGGTCTCTCGCACGCGGATGTCAGCGTCAGGGTACTGGCGGGTCAGGTTGCCCACGATGGAGGGCAGCAGATAGGGCGCGATGGTGGGAATCACCCCGATGCGCAGCCGCCCGGCGAGCCCGTCGCGCGAGGCCCGCGCCAGCTCTCCCAGCTCATCCACCGAGCGTAGGATGCCGCGCACCCGCGCCGCCAGATCCTCGCCCAGGCTGGTAAGCCGCACCTGGCGGGCGCCGCGTTCCACCAGCTGCACCCCCAGAGCCTCCTCCAACTCCTTGATCTGAACAGACAAAGCCGGCTGCGAAACGGCGCAGGCGTCGGCCGCGCGGCCAAAATGGCGATGCTGGGCCAGCGCCTCGAAGTAGCGCATCTGGCGGATGGTCACGTTTATCATAGGATTTCATTATCACTGCGATGAATAAATGCAACTTATCCCAATGATTTTTCCCTGCTAGCCTCATCTGCAGGAAGACAGGGAGACCCGGCACAGGCGGCCACCGCCCCGCTTGCATTTTCAAGCGGCGCGCGGGCTGCTGGAGCGGTTCCGGGACGCTTCCGCCGCGACGCAGTTCAACCATTTGAAGCCACGATCGGAGAACGTAATGGACGGAAATACCCCCGCAGGAAAATGCCCGGTGATGCACGGCGCAGCGCTGAACACCGATGCCGGCGGCACTTCGAACCAGGATTGGTGGCCGAACCAGCTGAACCTGAAAATCCTGCACCAGCATTCCCCCAAGTCGAACCCGATGGGGGCCGGCTTCAACTACCGGGAGGAGTTCAAGAAGCTCGACCTGGAGGCGGTGAAGAAGGACCTGTTTGCGCTGATGACCGACAGCCAGGACTGGTGGCCCGCGGATTATGGCCATTACGGCGGCCTGTTCATCCGCATGGCCTGGCACAGCGCGGGCACCTACCGCACCGCGGACGGACGCGGCGGCGGCGGCACCGGCAACCAGCGGTTTGCGCCGGTGAACTCCTGGCCGGATAACGGCAACCTGGACAAGGCGCGCCGCCTGCTGTGGCCCATCAAGCAGAAATACGGCAACAAGATCTCCTGGGCGGACCTGATGATCCTGGCAGGCAACTGCGCCATTGAATCGATGGGCGGGCCGGTGTTCGGCTTTGGCGGCGGCCGCGAGGACGTCTGGGCGCCAGAGGAAGACATCTACTGGGGCACTGAGACCGAGTGGCTGGGCGACAAACGCTATTCCGGCGACCGCGACTTGGAGAACCCGCTGGCCGCGGTGCAGATGGGCCTGATCTATGTGAACCCGGAAGGGCCGAACGGCAATCCGGACCCTGTGGCCTCTGGCTATGACGTGCGCGACACCTTTGCGCGGATGGGCATGAACGACGAGGAAACCGTAGCGCTGGTGGCAGGCGGCCATACCTTTGGCAAGGCGCATGGCGCGGGCGACCCTGAGCTTGTGGGCGCAGAGCCGGAAGCCGGCGCGATGGAGCAGATGGGCTTTGGCTGGGCCAATGCGCATGGCTCTGGCAAGGGCGGCGACACCACTACCTCGGGCATCGAAGGTGCGTGGAAGCCGAACCCGACCACCTGGGACATGGGCTATTTCGACGTGCTGTTCGGCTATGAGTGGAAGCTGGTCAAGAGCCCGGCAGGCGCCAACCAGTGGCAGGCGCAGGACGTGAAGCCGGAGCATATGGTTGTGGACGCCCATGATCCGAGCAAGAAACACGCCCCGATGATGACCACCGCGGACATGTCGCTGCGGATGGACCCGGAGTACGAGAAGATCTCGCGCGATTTCCATGCCAACCCGGAGAAATTCGCAAATGCATTTGCCCGTGCCTGGTTCAAGCTGTGCCACCGCGACATGGGGCCGAAATCGCGCTACCTGGGGGCGGACGTGCCTACCGAGGACCTGATCTGGCAGGACCCCGTGCCCGCCGTCGATCATGCGCTGGCGGATGCTGGCGATGTGGCAGACCTAAAGTCGAAAATCCTGGCCACCGGGCTTTCGGTTCCGGAGCTGGTCTCCACCGCCTGGGCCTCGGCCTCAACGTTCCGCGGCTCCGACATGCGCGGCGGCGCCAATGGTGGCCGTATCCGGCTGGCGCCGCAAAAGGATTGGGAGGTAAACGAGCCTGCGCAGCTGGCCAAGGTGCTGAAGGCGCTGGAGCAAGTACAGAGCGATTTCAACGCCAATGCGTCCGGCGGCAAGAAGATCTCGATGGCTGACCTGATCGTGCTGGCGGGCTGCGCCGGTGTTGAGAAAGCTGCCAAGGCGGCAGGCCACCCCGTCGATGTGCCCTTCACCCCAGGCCGCACCGATGCCTCGCAGGAGCAGACCGATGTCGAGGGCTTTGCGGTGCTGGAGCCGGAGGCCGATGGCTTCCGCAACTACCAGAAGGCGGACTATGCCGTGCCGGCCGAGAAGATGCTGGTGGACCGGGCACAGCTGCTGACACTTGGCGCGCCGGAGATGACCGCGCTCATTGGCGGGCTGCGGGTGCTGGGCGCCAATCACGGCGGCTCCAAGCACGGGGTCTTCACCGACCGGGTTGGCGTGCTGAGCACAGACTTCTTCACCGGTATCACCGACATGGGGGTGGAGTGGAAACCGGCCGGCGACGGCACCTATGAGGGCCGCGACCGGGCCAGCGGCGCGGTCAAATGGACCGGCACCCGCACGGATCTGGTGTTTGGCTCCAACTCGCAACTGCGGGCGCTGGCGGAGGTCTATGCCCAGGATGATGGCGCCGCTGCCTTTGTCCGCGACTTTGTTGCGGCCTGGGTCAAGGTGATGAACGCCGACCGGTTCGATTTGGCGGCATAAACCGCCACAAGCAAGACATAGAGGCGCCCCGGATATCCGGGGCGCTTTTTTGTGCGCGGTTTTCCAGCCCGCCGCTGCACGGCAAAAAAAGAAGCCGGAGTATCTCTCCTCCGGCTTCTCAACCCCATCAGGGGCGGTTCGAAAACGGCCGGGCAAACGCGGCAGCGCTGCACGGTGTTTTTTTATTATTCGGCGGGCGCCGCGGCCTTCTCACGCTGCCCGTCGCGGAACAGCGCCTTGGCCAGCGACACGCACATCAGGCCCATCACCATAGTGAACGGCAGCGCACCGATGATCATCGCGCTTTTCAACGCTTCCATCGGATCCGCACCGCCATTCTGCTTGCCTGCGAACAGCAGGGTGCCGATAACTGCTGTCAGGATCAGGCCCCAGACGATCTTGTGCTTGTTGCCGATGTTCTGGTCGCCGCCGGACATGATGGTGTTCATCACCAGGATGCCGGAGTCCGCCGAGGTGACCAGGAAGGTCATGATCAGCACCACGCACATGATGGTGATGCCGGACAGCAGGCCGCCGTCGATCATGCTTTGCAGGGTCACGAACAGCTTGGCGGTGTTGGAAGCGCCGATGATTGCACCCTCTGCCGCGCCGGACAGTTCCAGGTCCATGGCGGTGCCGCCCAGGATGGTCATCCAGGCAAAGCAGACCAGCGCCGGGGCGAACACGCAGCCAACGATGAACTCACGCACCGAGCGGCCGCGGGAAATGCGCGCCAGGAACAGGCCGACGAAGGGCGAGAACGCGATCCACCAGGCCCAGTAGAAGGTGGTCCAGCCTGCCTGCCAGCCGAACTGGCGCTGCGCCTCGCCAGCGGCGTAGGTTGCGGCCAGCACATCGTCGGACAGGGCGGCTGCTTCGCCTTCCAGGCCGGATTTGAAGCCATCGAAAGAGCCCCAGGCATTGGTTGCACCGCCGCGCAGAGCATCGGCGTAGGGTGCAGCCTCGGCCGGCAGAGCCGCCGCGAAGTCAGACGCCGACTGCGGGCCGTAGGCACCGAAGCTCAGCGAGGTGAAGTGCAGGATGTAGTCCACGAACGCCGAGGCATAGGTGGTCATGGCGAACATGAAGGAGCCGAAGACCACGAAGGTCAGCAGCAGGATGATCGACAGAACCAGGTTCAGGTTCGACAGATACTTCACGCCGCGGCCAACGCCGGACACCGCCGAGATGATCGACAGGCCCATGATGGCGAACAGGCCGGCCAGCAGGCCAACGGTGCCCGGTGCCGGAGCCTCGCCGCTCATGTCCATCATCCATTCCATGCCGGTGATGGCATAAACGCCGTCCACGAACTGGGAGACGCCGAAGCCGATGGTCACGGAGACGCCCAGGATGGTGGCAACAACGCCCAGCACGTCAACGACGTGGCCCAGGAAGCCGTTCATCAGCTTGCCGAACAGCGGCGTCAGCGCGGTGCGGATGGTCAGCGGCATGTCACGGGTATAGGCGTAGTAGGCCAGCGACAGGCCGGTCACCACATAGATCGCCCAGGCGTGGAAGCCGTAGTGCAGGAACGTGTAGCGGAAGCCGGACTGGATGGCTTCTTCGGTGTTCGGTGTCACCTCCTGCGCCAGCACTACCGGGTTGGAGCCCCAGAGACCCAGCGGCTCGGCGGTGGCGAAGACCATCAGGCCAACACCCAGACCGGCGCCGAACATCATCGAGAACCAGGAAAAGTCCGAGAATTCCTTGCCCTGCTCCGGTCCCCCCATGATCCGCTTACCGGTTTGCGGCAATGCGGCGACCACAAACAGGAAAAAGGCGAAGAAACCGACGATGATGATGTAGAAGGCGTTGAAATCCTCAAGGATACGCCAGTTGAGGCTGCCCAGAACGCCCGTGGCGTTTGCCGGCCAGACCAGTGCCCAGAGAACCAGGGCGACCATGATCCCCTTGCTGAGCAAGGCGATCTCGACGCTGTGCCCCTTATAGAAGCCCTCGTCGGAGGTCTTGATCTCCAGATCCGTAAAAGGTTGCTTTATTGACATGCGTTTCCTCCCGTTTCGCACGTTCCGCACCGGGGTGCGGGTTGTCCGGCGGTTCGCGCAACCGCCGGAGTCTGGCGTCAGCCCAGCAGGGCTTCGATCCTTGCCAGCGTTGCAACGCTGACAGCGACGCCGTCTTGGCGGGCCTGCAAGCGTTTTGCCCGCCGCCCGTCTCCGGGCAGATGTGCGCCGGCTTGCCCGCGCACCGCTTCCACGATCCCGGCCATTCCAGCACTAAAAGCGTCATTTGCTGTCGCAGCCGGGTCGATTGCGATGAACATCTGGCCGGTTTTCGGCGGCCCGCCCGCGGTGCCGGAAAACGGCGATGCGTTGATGCCGAGGGTGGCACCTGTCAGCGCGGCGGCCATGATTTCGGTCAGCAGCGCCACGCCGACGCCCTTGTAGCCGCCCGACGGCGCCATCGAGCCCTTGAGGCCCGCGTCCGGGTCGGTGGTCGGGTTGCCGTCAGCGTCCAGCGCCCAGCCCAAGGGGATTTCCTTGCCTTCGCGGGCGTGCTTCATCACCTCGCTTTTGGCGATGGTGCTGGCGCTCTGGTCGATCAGCAGTTCCGGCTCGCCATCCTCGCCCGGCACTGCAACGGAGAACGGGTTGGTGCCGACAACCGGCTTGTTGCCGCCCGAGGGCGCGATCGAGGCCGGCGCGTTGGTAAAGCCCAGCCCCACCAGCCCGGCGCGGGCCAGGCGGGCGGTGTGGTAGCCAAGAACACCGCAGTTGTAGCTGTTGCGGATGGCAAGGACCGCGATGCCCTGCTCCCGTGCTGCCGGGATCAGGGCCTCAAAGCCCTGATCAATGGCGGAATGGGCAAAGCCGGTGGCGGCATCCACCGCCACGACGCCGGGGCGCGGGCGGGTCAGAACCGGTGCCGCCTGCCCGTCCACCTTGCCGCACTGCACGTGCTCGGCATAGATCGGGATATAGGCGAGGCCATGGCTGGCCACGCCATCGGCCTCGGTCGCGGCGGTGGCAACCGCCAGCGGGCGGGCGTTGGCCTCGGAGGTGCCAGCCGCCACCAGGGCGCGGAAGGACAGGTCCTCGATCTCGGCAAGGGTCATGGTTCTGGTTTCGGTCATGTCGGTGCCTCTTCAGTCGTTGTCCGACAGCCCGGCGCCGGCGCCCAGCAGGCGCGACTCCTCGGTGGCCGGAGCGTAGGTTTTATGGGCAAAGCGGTTCAGGACGGCCCAGGCCGCCTCCTCCGGTTCGGCCCGGGTGTGGGTCGGGTATGGGTTTGACAGGCTGCCGGCCGCGCGGATGGTCAGCCGGGCTGCCGCATCCGGCAGGTCGCCCACGCAATGCAGCGCGGCGCCATCGGTGACGGCCTGGAATCCCTCGCACTCCACAGTGACGCAGGCATCAAGCTGGCGTGCGGCCATCGCCGCAAAGGGCAGGATCATTGCAGGCTGTGAGACCTGTCCGAGCGACAGCGGCGCGTCCTGAAGCCCTGCCGCACAATCGGAAATGGCCGCACCGGTGGCCAGCGGGCAAAGCGGCGCCTGAGCCGACCAGCTGCCGTCCAGCGATTGCGGCACGTGGGCGGAGAGCTCAGCGGCGTACCCAGCCTCCAGAAGGCCTGCCAGCACCGCGGCCCCGTCCAGCCCCTGCGCACAGAGCCAGCGGGTGGCTTTTGCAGCTTCCTCGGACAGGCCCCAGTCATAGCCAGCCCCGCGGGCGGCGCGTTTGGCGGTGGCTTCCACTTCGTTCAGCGCATAACTCATTGGTCTGCCTCCGGATATACCCACAGGTCGGCGTTGGCGGCGGTCAGGTCCTCCGGATACGGCGCGCCCGCATACATGCAGATCCGCACCCAGCGGTCGGATCGCGGGTCGAAATGCGTTGCCCCGAAGAACGAAAGCTTGGCCCGCAGCATGTCGACCGGCAGTACCCGGTCGCTGATGGTATTGCTGCGGATCTCGCCATAGGGCGCCACTTGGCTCATCTGCGCCCGGCGCACGGTGTGGCGGTGTTCCGGGTGGCGCAGCAGGAAGGCTGCGACGGGTTCATCCCCGTCCCAGTCTGCCAGCGCCGCATGGGCCGCAGCGGCGTCGCGGGCCGGGGCCAGCGGCTGCTCATAAGCTGCAATCGGCTCATCGAAGCGTTCGCCCATGCGCGGCTCCAGCTTCTCCTCCGAGACATACCAGGCCCGGGCGCAGTTTTCGCGGGCAGCCCAGTCCAGATCCAGCGCCCAGGCAAAGCTGGCCTCAATCAGCTGCCGCACCTGCGACACCGGCATTGCGCCGTCGATAATGAAGGCGTCCTTGTTGGCATCGGCCATGCAGTCAGACAGCCCGTCCACAAGGTCCGCATAGGGTTCAAGGATCAGCGAAGCTGCCAGTTCCTGCCCCTCCAGGCCCAAAGCTGTCTCGCTCCAGCGGATCAGGCGGTCCCAAGGATGGTCGTTGAGCAGATCGTCTGCTGCCGCCCAGGCGGCCAGGGCCTCAAGATCCTTGTGAAGGCTTGCCAGCTTTTCGATCTGCGCCGGGTGTTCTGAATGCCAGCGCGCTGCCGACAGTTCGCTCCGCCGCAGCATACGGCGGAAACAGGCGGCTTCCTCAGCCGAGGCGGTTTCGACCGAGCGCACTCGGGCAATCGCCTCTTCCCGTGCCGCAATCCAGTTGTTGAACAGCACCGGGTGGTTGACGATGTAGGGCGCCATGCCAAGACCGGTGGAGTTGCCGATGCCCAGCCGCCGCGCGGTCTCCGGCGCCAGCGGCACGGCGTTTTCGCCGCCCTTGGCACGGGCCATATGCTCCACCAGATCGCGGACAAAGGCACGGGTCAGATAGACCGAGAGCATCTCTGCCTGGAATGGCGCGTTGAGTTCGGGCCGGTCTGCAATTGCCTCCCGGTCCGCAGCGCCCAGCTTGCCGGAGCCGTAGACGGCGGTGGTGCGCATCAGGTAGCCGACAGCGTCCACCTGCGCGGGGTCCGGCTGCTGTCCCTGCGACAGCGCGTCGGCAAAATGCGCCCAGAGGCGCACCGAGCGGTTGGCGCGGGAGACCGACAGGGATTTCTCGTTGACCCGGCCCGCCTCCTGATAGGGAACGTTCTTCGACAGGCGTTCGATGTCCGCATCCGTCGGCACCCCGTCGAACAGGGTGAAAGTCGCGTCCCAGGCGGTTGCGATCACCCGGTCTGAGCGCATTTCCGGCGGCAGGTCGTGGGCAAAGGCAATCAGCGAGTAGGTCCGCGCAGGGCCGGCGGCGGTGTAGACCGCCACACCGACGCCGTTGCCGTCGATATCGAACTTGGGGCGTGCAAAGCTCCAGTTTTCCCGGGCCATGCGGCGTGTCAGCACCCGCATGAAGCTGAGGCGGCACTGGTGCAGGGAGCCCAGACGGCTGAGGCGCATGACCTGAGCCGGGTCCCGTCGTGATATCGTTGTCTGCGCGGTTGTTTCCATGACCTATCCCTTTGGGCCAAAGTTTTCGGCAAAGAACCGGTACCAGTTCCCGCCCATGATGCCGCTGACCTCGTCATCGTTCATGCCCGTCGCGCGAAGGCCTTCTTCGATGTTTCCAAAGTCGCGGTTGTCGTTGAACCAGCTGGGCATTGCCGGGAAGCCCGGCGCGGCGGCTGATCCTTCGCCGTAGTCGATTTCCTTGGTCCAGCGGCCGACGCGCATCCATTCAACGACGCTGTCGGGCTGGTCCTGGCAAAGGTCGGTGCCGATGCCGAGGTGCTCTGCCCCGTATTTTTCTGCGGTGCGTGCAATCATCTCGCAGAAGCTTTGCAGGGTGCAGTTGGACTTGTCCCTCAGATGGTGCGGATAGACCGAGAAGCCAAGCATGCCGCCGTGGCCGGTCACTGCGCGGATCACATCGTCCTTCTTGTTGCGCAGGGCGGGCGACCACTCATGCGGGTTGGCATGGGTGATGGCGATCGGGCGTGTGGAAATCTCCGCCGCCTCGATGGTGGAGCGGTCGGCGGAGTGGCTCATGTCCACCACCAGGCCCACCCGGTTCATCTCCTTGATGACCTGCTTGCCCATGCGGGTGATCCCCATATCCTCGGCCTCGTAACAGCCAGTCGCCAGCAGCGACTGGTTGTTGTAGGTGAGCTGCATGAAGCGGGCGCCCAGGGTGTGCAGGATCTCCACCAGGCCGATGTCGTCCTCCATCGGCGAGGGGTTCTGAAAGCCGAAGAACACCGCGGTGCGGCCGGTTTCGCGGGCCTTGTCGATGTCAGAGGCCCACTGCCCCTTCATGATCAGGTCCGGGTACTGCTCGAACCAGCGGTTCCATTTCTCGAAGTTGAGAACCGTCTCGCGGAAGTTCTCATGGTAGGCAATGGTGACATGGATCGCGTCCACGCCGCCCTCGCGCAGCTGGCGGAATATCTTTTCCGACCAGTTGGCATATTGCAGGCAGTCGATACGGTATCCGGTCATTCAAGCACCTCGGTTTTCAATGTCACACGCCCGGCCTTCTGGCGGCGGGCAGGAAGCGCCCGCCACAGGGAAAACTAGGAGGGCGGGCGCTTCCGCAAACTGGCAGGCCGGTGTCCGGCGCTGCCACGGTTTCAGTCTCAGACCGGCTTGCCGGCGCTGATGTAGGCGGTCTTGACGGTGGTGTAGAATTCCGCCGCCGCCTTGCCCTGCTCGCGCGGGCCATAAGAGCTGTCGCCGCGGCCGCCGAACGGCACGTGATAGTCAGTGCCTGCAGTCGGCAGGTTGACAGTGACTACACCGGTGCGCGCGTTGCGGCGGAAATGGGTGGCGCGGGCCAGCGACTGGGTCACGATGCCGGAGGTCAAGCCGAAGTTGGTGTCGTTCACCACGGACAGAGCCTCGTCATAGCTGCCGACCTTGATCACGCTGGTCAGGGGCGCGAACATTTCCTCGCGGTTGATGCGCATATCGTTGGTGGTGTTCAGGAACACGCCCGGGGACATGTAGAACCCCTCGTGCGGCATCTCCAGGCGCTGGCCGCCGCAGGCCAGCTCAGCACCTTCGGATTTGCCAAGGTCAGCATAGGCCAGGTTCTCGTTCAGCTGCTGCTCGCTGACCACCGGCCCCATCTGCACGCCCTCTTCCAGCGCGTGGCCCACTTTCATGGCCTGAGCCCCGGCGACAAGCTTGTCGACAAAGGCATCATGAACAGCCGCGTGGACCACGAGCCGGGAGGAAGCGGTGCATTTCTGGCCGGTGCCGCCGAAGGCGCCGCCCAGCGCCAGCGTGACGGCCAGATCCAGATCGGCGTCGTCCATCACCGCCAGCGCGTTCTTGGAGCCCATCTCCATCTGTACCTTGGTCAGATTCTGGATGGCGGCGGACGCGATGCCCTTGCCCACCGGCACCGAGCCGGTGAAGGAGATCGCGTTCACCTTGGGGCTTTCGACCAGACGCTGGCCAATCGAACGGCCGGACCCCATGACCAGCGAGAACAGGCCCTTGGGGATGTCCTGGCGCGCGATGATCTCGGTCAGGGCAACGGCAGAGGCGGGGGTGATGTTGGCGGGTTTCCAAACCACGGCATTGCCGTAGCAAAGCGCCGGCGCGATCTTCCAGGAAGCGGTCGCGGTCGGGAAGTTCCAGGGCGAGATGATCGCCACCACGCCCACGGCCTCGCGGCGCACGTCCACTTCGATGTCGGGGCGCACGGAGTCGGCGTTTTCACCGATCTGGCGCAGGCATTCGGCGGCGTAATAGGTGAAGAACTGGCCTGCGCGGTAAACCTCGCCCTTGCCTTCGGCCAGCGGCTTGCCTTCTTCGCGGCTCAAGAGCGTGCCCAGCTCCTCGGCGCGGGCCATCAGCTCATTGCCGATGTTCATCAGCACCGCCTGCTTGCGCTCCAGCCCGTATGCCGCCCATTCGCGGTGTGCGATTTGCGCCTGATCAAGGGTCGCCTCCAGCTGATCGGAGCTGGCCTGGGCAAACATGCCGACCAGATCGCTCAGGTCCGAAGGGTTGCGGTTTTCGATTTCGCTTTCGCCCGCCAGCCATTCGCCGGCAATCAGGTTCAGTTTGGTCACGGAGAAGCCCCAGATGCTGAATTTCAGGTTTGCAACAGGATGGACTCCGCAGCCCGCATCAGTCAAACTCAATAAACTGTAAGCAACTTCAGAAAAATTGAAGCATGGCCTTGAAAATAGAAATGCTGCGCGCCTTCTGCACTGTGGCGCAGACCGGGAACCTGTCCGAAGCCGCCAACCGGCTGGGCCGGACCCAGTCCGCCGTTTCCATGACGCTCAAGCAGATGGAAGATCATCTGGGCAAGCGGCTGTTCGAGGGCGAGCGCAAGAACCAGCTGTCGCCGCTGGGCGAGCAGGTATTCGAGCTGGCCCAGAAACAGGTGCGGCAGTTTGATCAGACATTGCAGAGCATCGAGATGGCCGCTGAGGCGGCGCACGGGCTGCTGCGGATTGTCTCGGTCCCATCGGTCGCGGCGCTGGTCTTTCCTTCGGTGCTGGAACACATGACGGCGCGGCATCCGGGCCTGAAGGTGGAGCTGCGCGACACCGACACCCAGCAGGTGCTGGACGCGCTGGCAGAGGGCAAGGCGGATATCGGCATCGCCTCCGGCCACCACCCGTTGAACGGCGTGAAAGCGGTGCCGCTGTTCGAGGACCGGTTTGGCCTGGTCTGCTCCACCGACCACCCGCTGTTCACGCGGGAGCAGCCGCCCGCAATTGCTGATGTGATCAACGCGTGTTTTGTCCGCAATGCCCTGTGCGATCTGATCCGCAATGAACGCTTCGTCGAGGCCAGCAGCACGGCAGATGTAACGATCCACAACACCCATTCGCTAATCACCATGGTCCGCACCGGCAAGTGGGTTACCGTGCTGCCGCAGACTGTTGCCCGCTTCATGCCGGAGACAACGGCCTTTCGCCCGATCGCCGACTTGCCCGACAAGCGGGCGGTTTACCTTTACCAGCGCGAACGGTCCCGTTTTGCCGCGCTGACCGAGGAGTGCTGCGCCTTTATTCAGTCCTGCGATCTGTCCGGCGAGCCAGGCTGAAACAACTGGCATGGCTGTCTCAGGCCAATTGGAAGGACAGGAAGGGATCCGCGCCCTCGGCGTCCCGAACCCAGCGGGCCTGGATGCCGAAAATCTCAGATACGGTTTCCGGAGCCAATGCCTGGCTGGGCGCGCCGCAGGCCACGAGGCGACCACGTGACAGCACCGCCACCTTATCGCAGGTCAGCGCCTGGTTCAGGTCATGCAGGGCCACCACGGTGGTCACTTTCAGGTTCCGGATGCAGTTCAGGATCGACAGCTGATGGTGGATGTCCAGATGGTTCGTCGGCTCATCCAGCAGCAGGAGCCCCGGCCGCTGCGCGAGGGCACGGGCAATGTGCAGCCGCTGCCGTTCACCGCCGGACAGAGTGGCCCACTCGCGGCTTGCGAAGCCTTCCATCTCAACGGTGCGCAGCGCCTTGTCCACCAGTTGCGTGTCCTGCCCGTTCCAGGGTTTCAGCGCCGACAGCCAGGGGGTGCGCCCCAGTTCCACCACGGAGCGCGCGGTAATGCGCTCGGCGGTTTCGGCCTGCTGTTCGACAATGGCGATCCGCTGGGCGATCTCCCGGCGGGTCAGGCTGGCCAGCGGCTTGCCTGCCAGCAGCACTTCGCCACGCGAGGGTTTGGCCAAGCCTGACAACAGCCGCATCAGGGTCGACTTGCCGGAGCCGTTCGGGCCGACCAGCGCCAGCGTTTCGCCGGGCTGCACTGCCAGCGACACGTCCTGCAGCAAGGTCTTGCCGCGCACGGCAAACGACAGGTTGCGGGCTTCGATCTTCATCGCGCAGCCTTTTGCCCGCGCACCAGGATCACCGCAAAGGACGGCGCCCCGATCAAGGCGGTGACAACGCCGATGGGCAGCACCTGGCCGGGGATGATGATTCGGGACACGATGTCGGCGGCGACCAGGAACACGGCGCCGGTCAGCGCCGCGGCAGGCATCAGCCTGCGGTGGCCGGGGCCGACCAGGAAGCGTGCGGCATGGGGGATCACCAGGCCGACAAAGCCGATGGAGCCGACGATCGACACCATCACCGCGGTCGTCAGCGCAGTGGCGAAGATCAGCACCACCTGAACCCGCCGGACCGGGATGCCAAGCGAGGCTGCGGAGTCGCTGCCAAAGGTGAAGGCGTCCAGCGCACGGGCATGGAACCGGCAGATCATCCAACCCGCCAGCGCCAGCGGCACCGCCAGCCACACATCCGGCCAGCGCACGCCGCTGAGGTTGCCCATCAGCCAGAACATGATGCCGCGGGCCTGATCGGCATTGGCGGACTTGGCGATGATGAAGGCTGTCAGCGCGTTGAACAGCTGCGAGCCGGCGATGCCCGCCAGAACGATCTGCGCCGCTGCTGCACGGCTGCCCCCTGCCCCGGCCGCGCGGGCCAGAATGGCGACAAAGCCAAAGGCCAGCAGCGCCCCGTTGAAGGCGCCGAAGGACAGCGACAGGGCGCCGCCGCCCAGCCCCGCAATGGTGACCGCCACCGCCCCGGTCGAGGCGCCGGCCGAAATACCAAGGATATAGGGGTCTGCCAGCGCATTGCGCAGCAAGGCCTGCAACACCACGCCGGCCACCGCCAGCGCCGCCCCGCAGGCCGCAGCCACCAGCGCCCGCGGCAGCCGGTAGCTCCAGATGATGCCCTGGTCCACCGGGTCCACCGGCAGGCCCGCCCCGGCCAGCTTGTTGGCCAGAACGGACAGGACAAGGTCAGGCGCAAGCGAGGTTTCCCCGATCATTGCGCCTGCCAGTACCGCCGCAGCCAGCACCGGCAGGGCCAGGCATGCGCCCCGGAGGCCCTGCCAGGCCAGTGCGGCGGCTGCGCTCATTCGCCGTTGCCGATCGCGCTGAGCTCAGCGGCAAGATCCTCCAGCGCCGGGATGGCGCGGATGGTGGCATCCATGGCCTGGGCGTCCATCACCACGATGCGATCATTCTTGACCGCCTCCATCTGGCTGGCGACCGGATCATTGCGCAGGAACTCCAGCTTCTTCTCGTAGTCATCCGCGGCAAAGCGGCGGCGGTCCATACGGGCAATCACGATCACCGTCGGGTTGGCCTTGGCAATGGTTTCCCAGCCGACGGTCGGCCATTCTTCGTCGGTCTCGATGACATTGCGCAGGCCCAGCTGCTGCATCATGTAGCCCGGTGCGCCCTTCTGGCCGGCCACGAACGGGTCGCTTTCCATCTCCGGCGAAGAGAACCAGAACACGGCGGAGGCGTCGTCCAGCGCGACCTCCTGTGCCTTGGCCACAGCTGCAGCCTCGCGCGCCTTGTAGTCTGCGACCAGCTCTGCGCCTTTTTCGGACTCGCCGAAGATCGCTGCCAGTTCCTCGATGCCCTGATAGAGGCTTTCGGTGGTGAACATCTGGGTGCGGGTGCCGTCGCCGCCGGTGGTGTTGTCCTTGCCGACGCAATCCGCGGGCATCACATAGGTCGGGATGCCGAGGTCATGGAACTGCTCGCGCTTGGCGACTACGCCTTCGGGGCCGACATGCCACTCATACTGGGCAGCCACCAGGCCCGGGCGCTTGGCCACAACGCTTTCAAAGCTCGGGTCATTGTCGGCCAGCCGCTCGACCTTGCCGTTCAGCTCGGCAAATTCGGGCAGCACGTCGTTGAACCAGACCGAGGTGCCCAGCACCTTGTCGCCCAGCCCCAGCGCATAGAGCACCTCTGTCGCGGCCTGGCCGACGGTCACGGAGGACGCAACCGGCGCCTCGAAGGTGACGGCCTCGCCGCAGTTTTGAATGGTCAGCGGAAAGGTCTCGCTGGCTGCTGCGGCCTGAGCTGCCGCAACGAAGGAAAGGCCCATCAGGCCGGAACGCAGAAACATGATCTTCGATCTCCATGTGTCAATGACCGGAGAACGGGTGAAAGGGCATTGACCGCTAAGGCGGGAGCCTGGCCCCCTTCATGCGGCACCAGACAGCGGCGGCGCATCTTATCGGCAACCTCCCCGGACAACCCCGTCCGGTGTGTTTCGGTTTCGCACCGGCAGGTCTCCTGACTGGCGGGTCACTGTCTGTCCCGTCTTCCCGGGCCGGTCAGGCCCAGTGACACGATGGGACAGCACTCGCCGCCTACAGTTGCGGGGGCAGTTCCGTTTGGCACCGTACGGCGCCGCGGATTCCCTCTTAGCCCTTACGGGACCGGTGAAGCGCGGGTAGCGCATCACTTACCGTGCGGCAAGAAAAAGTTCGTCCGGATTGCTGAATTCTTGCCAGCCAGCCGCGGGAGGGCGGGCTGCAACGGCTCGGGCCGGCGTTGATTTTTCACCCAAGAGCGGCGGCAGAAACAGGTGGCCGTTTGCACGCCGCCCCGCCCCCCTGCGCAGGTGGCCGCGGGCAATCACACCGGCACACAATGGTCTTGAACTCGCCCGGCCGCGCCTGCCCGGCGCTTTCCCGTCCGGGAGTGCTGCCCTGCCAGCGCCTGTTACGCAGCCTTGAAGCAGCGTTCCACGAGAGCGCTGGTATCCAGGATCAATATCGACTCGTACTTGCCGTCCGGCGAGGTGTGCTGCAGGCAACCGGCCACATCCTCAGCAATGCTTTTGGAGGTGTTTTGCTGATCCAGCGGCTTGAGTTCGGCCACGCGGCTTTCGGTCGTAATGATGATTTCGTCGACGGAATCCACAAGAATTCCAAACTTCTGCGCGCCTTGCCTGAATATCAGAACCTTCTGATCCTGGCAGGGCTTCACCGGCAAGCCGTAAAGCACGCGGGGATTGAACACGGTAATCAAGTCGCCTCTCAGATTGAGGATTCCTTCGACAAAATTCAGCGAGAATGGCGGCTCCAGAAGATCCGTGGGGCGATTGATCACTTCGCTGACATGCGACGTATCCAAGGCAAATCTTCTCTCGAAGGTGAACTTGATGAAGGTGCGCCGCGCCGCTCGCGCTTCCAGTTCCGCCGCCTCGCCGTCAGGCGCTTCGGGCGGGAATATCTCCTGGCAGGACTTTGCAGCCGCCAGAAAGCTCGGCTCTTGCATGAGCTTCTCTGGATCCAGCATCATGACAATCTGGTTGTTCTTACCGATCAGGCATCCGTTCACGAGATCACCGCGCGGCAGCGCCAGTTTGGCAAACGGCAGCACTTCATCCCCATAGTAGGACAGGATGCTGTCGATGGAAAAAACCATAAGGCCGACCGGACCTTCCGCGGTATCGATCACCAGCATTCTGCGTTCCTTGGGGAGGGTTTCCCCAAGCACGAACTTGGCGTCGTCCCCCATGAAGCCGCGGAAATCTATCACAGGCAAAATGATCCCCCGCAGGTTTGCGGTGCCGATCACATTGCCTCCTGCCAGCAAGGATTGCTCCAGCTTTGGAACGGTTTTGACCTCTTTCACGTAGCGCAGATCGATTGCGCATACCGTATGGCCGGTTTGAAACGACACGCAGGCGAGTTTCTTGCCTCTGCTGAATTTGACGGTTTCCTGCCCGGATCCATTGTCAGCTCTCGGCACCTTTTCCAGATTCAGCAATTCATGCGGATCGAGTATCTGAACCAGCCTTTCCCCGCTATCGAACTTCAGCACGCCGCTGATAACAACATCCCTGACGCCTTTGCCATTGGGACGGAAATCCACCCGCGCCACGCCCCTTGCGTTCAAAACTTCGCCGGTCCGGTCAAACAGCAGGCCAATACAGTGTTCGCCGTGTTCAATGATGGCCACCTTGCGGGATTGCCCGCTTTCGGCAGCCGGAAAATCCAGCAGCTTGCGCAGGTCGACAACCGGGACAATCATACCCCGCAAGTTGAACAGGCCCAGCATGTAAGGCGGCGCAAGCGGCACCGGTGAAATGTCCCCCGGTTCATTCACGACCTCCTGAAGCACGGAAACAGGGATGGCGAATTCGCTGTCGCCGATCAGGAACGAGCCGTATTTCTCGGCCAAGCCTTGCCCCGTCCGGCCACCGGGCCGCATTGCGGATCTCTGCCGTACAGCATCACCCTCCTGGCCGCTGGAACCGGCGCAATCCCCGCCGTCAACGGTCAGAGCGTGCGACCCCGGGATCAGCGGGTCTGAAATGTCCGGTTTCATGTGCGTGCCCCCAAGCGCGGGATGGATTTCACTGTGAACTCGCCGCTGGTGCAGTCGATGGCCACCTGCCTGCCCTGCACGCCCCCGACGTCCTCGTGAATGTTGCGGACGCCGGCATCCCGCAAGGCGCGGTAGGCGGAGCGCGCATTGATGCTTCCGACGAGCCGTCCCGGATCCGTGTCCGCAGGCATTGTCATGTTGGCACCGCCGACAACGATCGCCTGAATTTTACGCAAGTCCTTGCCGGAAATGTCCATCAGGGACTGCAGCGATCTGAGTGCCTGATCCACGTGCCTGCCGCTGATCGCGTCACTTGTTTCCGGCGACTTGGACAGCAGGCAATGGGCCAGCCCGCAAATGCCCCTGGCGGGATACAGCAGGCCCAGGCCGATGCAGGAGCCGAGGATTGCATTCAGCGATTGCCCCGCCCGGCCGGTTTTCACCTGGCCGATCTGAACATGGATTTTCTGCACTTCATTCACGCACATGGGCTGCCCGCCCTGGCCGCCGGCCGGTAAATTATCGGGGCCACCTGTTCGAACCCGGTGCGCAGGTTGTTCAAAGTCTCGCTTTCACCGATGAACAGAACACCGTCAGGCTTGATCAGATCCCGGACATGGCGGAGAATCTTTTCCTGATCTTCATCGGTGAAATAAATCAGCACGTTACGCAGGAAAACCGCATCAAACGGACTGGTTCCGCCAAGCCGTTCCAACAGGTTGTGCAGCTTGAACTTGAGGCGCGCCCGGATCTGCGGTACCGCCTTGTACCCCGCCGCATCACTGCCGGCCATCTGGCTGGCGAACAGCGTGGGCTGCTCCTTGCGGAACCGGGCAATCGAGCGGCCATTGTAAACCCCCTTTTGCGCCACTTGCAGCACCCGGGAGGAGACATCCGTGCCCAGCACCGAATAGTCGAAACCCGGGTTGGCAAGGCGCCTCTGTTCCAGCATCGCACCGATGGTATGCGCCTCTTCCCCGGTTGAAGCCGCCGCCGACCAGACCCGTATCCGCCGATTCGGCCCGTTCGCCAGATACTCTGGCAGGTACACTTCCTGGAAGTAATTCCAGACCCGCGGGGTGCGGTAGAAATAGGTCTCGTTCGTGGTCACCCGGTTGGTCAGTTCCTGCATCTCCTCCGGGTCTGAAGACAGCCGCGAAATGTAGTCGGCAAAGCTAGGCTCATCAATCTCGCGCAAGCGCCGGCGCAGGCGGCTGACCAGCATCGTTTTCCGGGTTTCCCCGATGGTGATCCCGGTATTCTGGTAAACGATGGCACGGAGCTTGGAAAATTCCCCATCGCTCATGGTGACATCGGTGTCAGGCTTACTCATGCCCCCCTCCTTGTGCCCGTGCAAGGGTTCAGCACCCCAGTTTGCCGACTTCCGTCTTCAGTTCCTGCGCCCCGGTGTTCAGCTCCTCTGTCGCCGCCGCGATGGTATCGGAGGCGATGACGGCCTCCTCGGAGGCGTCAACGATGCTTTGGATCGCCTCCGCGACATCCCGCGCTGCGGTCTGCTGCTCGTTCGCGGCCACCGAAATCTGGGCGATGGAATCCGTGGTGTCGGAGATGCCTGCCTGGATCTTGGTGAAGGCCGCGCCAGCCTCTCTTGAGACCTCGCTGCCCAGGCTCACCCGTTTCACCGTTTCACTGATCAGCTTGCTGATTTCCTTGGCCGATTGCGACGAGCGCTCAGCCAGCTTGCGCACCTCGTCTGCAACCACGGAAAAGCCCAATCCGTGTTCGCCGGCCCGCGCAGCCTCAATCGCGGCGTTGAAGGCCAGCAGGTTTGTCTGGCTGGCAATCTCGCTGATGGTCTTGACGATCTCGCTGATCTCCTCGGAGGAGGCATTGATGAGATCCATCGCTTCGATCGAGCGTTCGATCGCCTTGGCGCCCAAGTCAGCTTCTTCCTTGGTCTTTTGAGCAATCTCGTCGGAATGATTGCTGTTTTGGGCAATCGAGTCGATGGAGGCGCTCAGCTCTTCGACGGAGGCGCTGATTTCCTCTGTCGTGCACCCCAGCGTCTGGGCGCCGCTGGCGACCGTCTGTGCCTGCGCTGAGATCTCCTGTGACTGCTCGGAAAACCGGGTTGCGATCCGCGTCACTTCCTGCTCGACCATTTTTTCGGCCGTAATGTCAGTGGCGAACTTGACCACCTTGAACGGCTTGCCATCGGCATTGAAAACCGGGTTGTAAGAGGCGTTGATCCAGACCTCTGCCCCGCCCTTGCCAAAGCGCTTATATTGCCCGGCTGAAAACTCGCCCGCGGCCAGGTCCGCCCAGAATTTCCGGTACTCTGGAGAGCTGGTGTATTCCGGGTCGCAGAACATCCGGTGATGCTGGCCGCGGATTTCCTCCAGGGAGTAGCCGACAGTGGCCAGAAAATTCTCATTGGCGGTCAGAATGGTGCCGTCCAGCTCGAATTCGATTACCGCCTGAGCCCGGCTGATTGCGGCCATCTTGCCGTCCTGCTCTGCCGTGCGCCGTTTTTCCCCGGTGATGTTGGTGGCGAATTTGACAACTTTGAACGGTTTGCCGTCCGCATCCAAAATCGGGTTGTAAGAGGCGTTGATCCACACTTCCGCGCCACCTTTGCCGAAGCGCTTGTATTCACCGGCAGAGAATTCGCCCATCGCCAGTTGCAGCCAAAAGTCGCGGTACTCATCCGAGGCAGCATATGCCGGGTCGCAGAACATGCGGTGATGCCGTCCCTGTATTTCCTCCAGGGAATAGCCGACCGTCGCCAGAAAATTCTCGTTTGCCGTAATAATCGTGCCGTCCAGCTCAAATTCTATGACGGCCTGAACCCGGTTGATAGCGTCAACAACCCCCGTAAGTTCTGCGCTGCCGTGATCGGAAACAGACACTGCAGCCGGTTCATTCGCACCCATGCTTTCGCCTCACTCATTTAAATAACGGTTGTCGATCAACCTGAGAGAGAGCTGTTAACAACATCATACCAATGCTCCGAATGCATGTTTCGGCCGCGGTAATTATTCGTAAAAAAGCAACCGAAGGACGCAATCACTGGTCAGGCACGAACTCAACAGGCGGCCCAACGGCGGTTTGCAGCCTTGGCAACCTGCCGCCTGTTGCCGCAGCCCCCGGCGGTCAAGGCGGCCGCGTACCCGAATGCTGTGCCTGGCTTGGCAAGGCCGCTGGGAAACGATCGCCCGGGCAATGAACAGTGCCCGGGCCGGTATTTGGTCAGACTGCGTGCCAGAGCTGGAAAAGCAGGCCAACCGCAAAGGCGCCGGAAAGTGACAGCCCGAGGTATAGAGCGAAAACCTGCAGGCGGGCCAGCGCCCAGACCGCCATCGCCGCTGGGATTGAGGTGACGCCGCCGGCCACAAGGAAGGCAAGGCCCGCACCGGGTGCCATACCCTGGTCGATCAGCCCGCCGACCAGCGGCAGCGCGGCATAGCCGTTCAGGTAAGCAGGCACACCCACTAGCGTTGCGGTGACGATCGGCAGCAGGCCCTCGCCGCCCAGGGCGGCGGTTACGGTCTCTGCCGGAATCCAGGCCAGCATCAGGCTTTCGAGAATGAACGCCAGCAGCAGCCACTTGGCGAGGAACAAGGTTGTGGTCCAGGCGGTCGCGCCGAACTTCGCGCGGCGCTCCGCCTCGTGCCAGAACCGCCAGACCACCGGTTTCGGCGCGCGCATTTTCGAGCCGCCGCAGCCGCCGTTACCGACACCATCGCGCAAAGGGTCGGTCAATGCGCCGCCGCGGCTCAGCAGGTGGACAGTCAGGCCGCCGAACAGCCCCAGACCTACAGCGGCAAGGGTCTTGGCTACGGCGAACTCAACACCCAGCACCCCTGCGGTCAGGAAAAACATCGAGGGGTCCATGATCGGCGAGGCCAGCCAGAAGGCCATGACGGCTGACAGCGGCACGCCCATCGACAAAAGCGCCGCAATCAGCGGGATCACCCCGCAGGAGCAGAACGGAGACAGCCCGCCCGCCAGCGCCCCCAGCGCTATCATCAGGAGCGGCGAGCCGGTGAAGGCCTTGGCCACCAGGTTGTCCGCGCCGGTTGCCCCGGCCCAGGCCGCGACAGCAATGGAGAACAGCAGGTATGGCGCCGTATGGGCCAAGGCCGCACCAGCAAAGACCGCGCTATCTGCGGATTGCACCGGGTCGAACAGCGCCAGCAGCAGCAGGATGGCCGCGGAGGCCGCCCAGACCCGCTGGTCCTTGAAGAGCTGCCAGACGGCAGCGCCGGGCCTTGGGGAGTTTTCTGTTGTGCTTGTCATTTCCAAATCACCAGTTTTGTAGTTATTTAAGGTCAAAGAAAAGCCCGCCAGCATCTCAAGCGGTCTCCTCCTTTGCGGTCAGGGCCACGCCCGCGCAGCATTCCGATGTCAGAAAGTTCACGACGGACAGCATGACGGGATAGTCGACCCGGCTGAACACCTCACGCCCGCGCTTTTCCTGCACCACCAGTTTGGCATCAACCAGCGTCGACAGGTGGTGCGCCAGTGTGGAGGCCGCGAGACCCAGATGCTCGGCAATGTCGCCGACCCGCAGCCCGTCCTCCCCTGCTTTGACAAGCAGCCGGAAGATGGCCAGTCGGGCGTCGTGCCCCAAGGCGGCAAGGGCGCGGGCGTTGAAACTTGATGTCGTCATCAGGCCAAAATAACCACAAAACCGGTTTTGTCAATATGGCGGCAACGCACCGCTGGCTGCCGGGGCGTGCCGCACCAGTCTTGTTGCGCTCTATTGGCAGGCAAAGCAGGTGCAGCTGGCCGAGCCTCATCTGCGGCGGCCATCTGCTTGAGATCGGGCTAGCGGCTGCGCCAGGCCTGGGTGCGGCGCAGGATGCCGCGGGAGGCCAGCAGGTGGATGATCCGCGCCAGCGCATTGGTGTAGAAGATCATCATCCCCATCGCTGCCGCAGGGGCGATGTCGCCAGCATCATCCATGTTCAGCACCGCAATCGACGCCAGCGTGGTCTTGGGTGAATAGAGGAACACCACCGCCGACACCGTCGTCATCGCGTTCACGAAGAGATAGATCGAGATGTCCAGCACCGCGGGCAGGCAGACCGGCACCGTGACGCGGGCAAACAGCTTCATGGTCGGCTGCTTGAGCGACGCGGCGACGGATTCAAACTCCCGGTCCATCTGCTTGAGGGCGGTGACCGCCGTCAGATGCGACACCGTGTAGAAGTGGGTGACGGTGCAGACCACCAGGATCGCCATGGTGCCGTAGATCGCATTGAGCGGGTTGGCGGGGTTGTTGAAGAAAAAGATGTAGGCCAGCCCCAGAACCATGCCCGGGATGGCCATTGGCAGCATCGCAAACATCTGGAAGATGGCGCGCCCCGTGCGGAAGCCCTTGGACTTTTCCACCAGATAGGCGCCGAAGAACACCACGGCAGTGCCGGCCACAGCTGTCATCAGCGCCAGCTTGATGGAGTTCACATAGGAGCCCCAGCCGCCGCCGTCCATCTTATCGAACTGGTAGTTGTTCAGGCTGAGGCTTAGATCGTAGGGCCAGAACTTGATCAGTGCCGCAAACTGGCAGACTGCCAGCAGCCCGGCGATGAAGATGCCAATCAAGGTGCAATAGGCAAAGAAGATACGGTCCATCTTCTTATTCGGCTGCGGCTCATACGGGACCGAGCGTGCCGACAGCAGCGCCACCTGCTTGGACTGCACCATGCGGTCGATGGCAAAGGCGAGGATTGCGGGGATCACCAGCACCACGGAGACCACCGCGCCCATTTCAAAATTCTGCTGTCCGATCACCTGCTTGTAGATGTCCACCGCCAGCACGTTGAACTGGCCGCCGATCACCTTGGGCAGGCCAAAATCGGTGATCACAAGGTTGAAGACCACGAAGGCTGCCGAGATCAGGCCGTAACGCGCACCCGGAACTGTTACCGTCCAGAAGGTGCGCCACGGGGTGGAGCGCAGGCTGGCGGCGGCCTCGTAAAGACGGGCGTCAGAAATTGCCAGCGCGGTGGATATGATGATGAAGGCATGCGGGAAGGTGAAGAAGACAGAACCGATCACGATGCCTATGGGGCCGTAGATACTGGCGCCGAACAACAGCTCCTTGATCATGCCCTGGTTGCCGAACAGATAGACCAGCGCGATACCCGGCAGCAGCGACGGCACCAGGATCGGCGCCATGGCAATGAGGCGGAACACGCCCTTGTATTTCATGCAGCTGCGGTTCAGCGCGTAGGCGAACCAGAAGGCAAGCGAGACGGTGACAACGGTGCTGAGGACCGCGATCCACAACGAGTTCTTGATCGAGTTGAACAGCGCAGGCGTAGAGAAATAGGAGACGAAGTTGTCCAGCCCCCGCGCCTGCACGGGGCGCAGCTGCACCCGGCGGAAGGTGTTGGAGTCGAGCGTGACCCATTCAGTGCCGGTTTGCAGGTTGGAGCCGATCAGAAAGCGGCCTGTGCCGGTGGTATTGCGGATCTGGTACATCACCGGGCTGCGGAAGCTGAAGTCCGGGAAGAAACCGGTGACTGGCAGCCGCCCGTCGGCGCCGGTGGACAGTTCGGCATCGGCAAACGTGCCGCTGCGGGCGTTCAATTCCGCGCCGGTCATGATGCTGCCGTCAAACGTCCCGGCCTCATCGCTGACCTGGAATTCATACTGTGACAGTTCCACCCGGTAGGTGGAGAAGGATTTCGACAGCATCGCATAAAGCGGAAAGACCAGCGACACGACCAGGTAAAGCGCGATGATGATCATGCTGCCGCGCATAATGATGTCGTCGCGGCTGAGCTTGCCCTTGATCACCGGTCCTGCCGGCATGATGGATTGAGTGGTATCAGTCATCTGCGTCACGCCCCCTGCCCGGCTTTCGCAAAGGCCATCAGGCGGTTGTCGGGCAGTTCGATTTCCATCTGGCAGCCGGCCTCCAGATCCAGGCGCCGCACTGCGTTGATGGAGAAGTCGGCAATCAGTTCCTTACCGCCGAAACGTTCATTGGTGAGGCGGCAGCGCCAGAATGAGCCGAGGAATTCCATTTCGGCCAGTTGGACGTCGATACAGTTGCGGTTGCCGCTGCTTTCCAGGTAGCCGGCCTCATGCGGGATCACATCCTCGGGCCGGATGGCGGCAATGACCGGGGTGCCGTCAGCAAATTCATGCGGCAGGCAGGCAAAGGTCTTTTCACCCACAGCCAGACGGCCGCCCTTGGCGACCGATGAACTGATCTGGTTCATCTCGCCGATAAAGTCGGCCACAAACAGATTGGCCGGCTCTCGGTAGATTTCCGTGGGAGAGCCGACCTGCTCGATCACCCCGTGGTTCATCACCACGATGCGGTCGGCCATCGCCAGCGCCTCCTCTTGGTCATGTGTCACCATGATAGTGGTCACACCCAGCTTGCGCTGCAGCTCCTTGATCTCGTGGCGCAAGTGGACACGCACCTTGGCATCCAAGGCAGACAGCGGTTCATCCAGCAGCAAAAGGCCGGGATTGGTGGCAATGGCGCGCGCCAGGGCAATCCGCTGCTGCTGGCCGCCGGACAGCTGGGCCGGGTATTTGCGGCCCTGGTCCGGCAGGCCGACCAGTTCCAGCAGTTCAGCGACGCGCGCATTGATTTCCTGCTTGCTGCGGCCCGCGTTTTCCAAGCCGAAGGCGATGTTCTTTTCGATCGTAAGGTTCGGGAACAATGCATAGGACTGGAACACAATACCGAAGTCGCGCTCTGACGGCGGCAGGTTGGAGACATCCTGACTGCCCTGGGTCACGGAGCCCTTGGTTTGCAGGTCCAGACCCGCAATTGCGCGCAGCAGGGTGGTCTTGCCGCAGCCGGACGGGCCGAGGAAGCAGATGAATTCGCCCTCCTTTACGTCCAGCGAGATGTCTTTCAGCGCGATGAAGCTGCCGAAGGCTTTCCAGAGGTCGCGGATGCTCAGGTAGGTTTCTTTTGGCGGGGTCATTTGAAGCACGTCGTTGGTCCTTGCATATGCCAACGCGGCACCCTGTCTGTTGTCAACGGGCGGCATGGCTCAGGGCATGGGGCAGTAAGGTTCAGGAAGGCGGAGGGGCGGAAGGCTAACCCTCCGCCCCTGAAAGCTTATTTCGCTTCCGACTTGCCGTCGTAGCGGGCTTGCCATTCCTTGAGGATCGCAGCGCGGTTGTTGGCCGCGAACTCGAAATCATTGTCGATCATCGCGTCCAGCAGCCCTTCGGGGAAATGCTCAACCGGCTTGGCGACGCCCGGGAAAGCGACAACCGCATAGCCGGTGTTGTACATTTCGTTGGCTTCCTTGGTGACGGTGAAATCGACCAGTGTCTGCGCCGCTTCCAGATTTGCGGTGCCGGCCACAATCGCAGTTGCTTCCATGTCCCAGCCGACGCCCTCGGAGGGAACAATGATCTCCAGCGGTGCGCCTGCGGCCTTGGACTTGGCGCCGCGGAAGGCGAAGGAAATACCGATCGGGATCTCGCCAGCCGCCGCCAGCTTGCAGGGTTTGGAACCGGAATGGGTGTAGCGCGCAATGTTTTCATGCAGCGCGTCCATGAACTTCCAGCCCTCCTCCTCGCCGAACATCTGCAGCCAGCTGGAGACATCCAGGAAGCCGGTGCCGGAGGAATTGGGGTTCGGCATGATCACATGGCCGGCATACTGCGGATCGGTCAGATCCTTCCAGGACGCGGGCGGTGTCAGGCCCAGTTTCTCTGCCTCAACCGTGTTGTAGCAAACCGAAGCCACCCAGGCGTCCATGCCAACCCAGCTGGGCGGGTTGTCGCCATCGACGAATTTGGGATCGAGGTCTTCAACCCCGGCCGGCGCATAGGGTTCCAGCATCCCTTCCGACTTCAACAGCAGCAGCGAGGTTGCGGCCAGCCCCCAGACCACATCGGCCTGCGGGTTGTCGCGCTCCGCCAGAAGCTTGGCGGTGATGATCCCGGTGGAGTCCCGCACCCAATTGATCTTAATGTCCGGATGGCTCTGGTTGAAGGTCTCCGCATACCGCGCAAGGTCTTCCGCCTCCACTGCCGTGTAAACGGTCAGCTCCGTTTCGGCCAGCCCGGCGGTGGCCGCCGTCATGGTGAAGGCCAGTGCGGTTAAAAATGACGCTTTCTGTTTCATGGATTTCCTCTGTTGGCTTGATGTCGTTTTCACGCGCCTTCTGACGAGGCGCTTTGGACTTATGATTTTTTAGTGACTGGCAGTTTGACAGAATTGCAGAGCAAGAAAAATCGATTATACACATCACATCATAGGCTGAACCTATGAAACCAGCCGGGCAGTACGCCTGCCGTGCTTGGGATCGTGCACGAGCTTTTGCGATGTCCAAAGCCTGCCCTTGCGTCAAGTCAGCAGGTCATCGCCGGAAGACGGGGCAGAAACCGCCCCCCAGTAATCGGCAGCCGGGAACCAGCCGAAGCTGTCAAATTCAGTTGCGATACTGCCCCTGCCCGCGATGGCGTGAATGAGCTCCACACCGAAAACGGTGATGCCAAGCTCGCTCAGAACGCCGTCAACATCGCCGCCCTCGAAAGCAAGGTAACTGGCCTCGTCCAGGACAAGATAAAGCGTGTCGTTCCCTTTCCCGCCGTGGAACACATCTTTGGACTCCCCGCCTCCCCCGATGAGCGCCGTTTCGGTGAAAATGAACGTGTCATTGCCCGCCCCGCCAAAGACCGTGTCGTCGCCGCGCCCGTCCACGATGACATCCCTGCCTGCAGCGCCGCGAAGCTCGTCCGCGCCGTCGCCGCCGCTGATGATATCGTTGCCCTTGGCGCCCTTCACGATGTCATTGCCGCTGCCGCCGAGCACAATGTCCCTGCCTCCGCCGCCATGGAGTTCGTCATTGCCCGTGCCGCCGATTACGACATCATTGCCGCCGCCGGCCCTTACGGTGTCATCTCCGCCCAGCGCAAACACTGCATTTGCCGCAGAACCGGTGCTCAGAGCCGATGCGCCGTCATCCAGAAGCGCCGTCGTGCCGCCGCCCATGACAAATTCAGCATAGGCGCCCCAGACCTGATGCGCTGTTTCCGCCGGATGAATGGCGTCCCACGCCAGCACCTGGTCGCTGTCGAATACGCTTCCGTCGATCAGGTAGTCCGTCCGGTCCGCGAGAATGCCAAATCCTGCCGGATCCTCGGTAAGGGCCTCTGAAACTGCAAACAGGTCAACGGCCCTGGCATCGATTCCGCCGCTGCGAAGATCCGCAATACTGTCAGCGAGACTGGCGTTGAACATCCCGACCAGCAGGTCCGCGAATCCCGCATGTTCAGGCGAGAGCGTGTCGAACTCCGGATAGAAACCATCGGCTGGCTGAGTTGCCAGGAAAACCGTGCCAACCCCGGCGGCGCTGGTGGTTTCGGCGGCGGAAACGATCTGCGCGATCAGCGCCTCGACCAGCGGCGACGCAAGCGCCAGGAATTCAGCCTGGCTGGTGATATTCTGTTCCTTAACTGTCCTCAGCAGATCAATGAAATCATTGCCCCCAATCAGGAAAAACGCAGCCGAGCCCGGCGGCACTCCGCCCGCGGCATCCTCCAGAAAATCTTCAACCTGGGCTTCGAGGTCGATAAGGTTCTCCAGCAGGCCATCGCCCAGGGCTGTTGCCGTCGCCACTGCATAGTTCACGGCCTTGAAACCGCCGAGTGCGGCGGCGTAGCTGGCATGGGTCAGCGCATTGGTCACAGAACCTTCCGGGCCGACTTCGCCGAAACTGTCGATCACTGTCTGCCGGGCCACAATTTTGGCTTCAGCCCGAAGCTGGTCCAGGTCATCCGAAGAAGGAAACCCGCCAAAGCTGGCAATCAAGTCCAGCAGGATGACCGGTTCGATGACTGATGCCAGCATGTCTACGGCGTTGCCCTCGTCCGTCAGGCTGTCGCCGAAGTAATAAACCTCTGAAAATGGTGTCATCATCGCCCCCTTCCGGAACTGCTGCGGCAGCTCCCAGACAGCTGGATCGAAAGAAGACGAGGCGCAGCACTTTCAATCCAGTGCCCTGCAGCATTTTTGCACGCGCGCCTCAGCTGAATATGGAGCCGATCAGCCGCCTGGCAAGGCTTCCCGGCGGCTGCCGCACCGGATGCTATGGCAAGGGCTGGCGCTGGAAATCGGGGTAATCGACGCCAAGGTGGCCCGTTTCAAACTGGCCCAGTTTATTACGCCACACGCGGTCAGGCCAGAGCAGCTCCACCGACAGATCGCAGGGGTGATAGGCCGCCGTGTATAGCGTTCCGAACCCCCTGTCGAAGGCCAGCGAATAAAGCGGCGGCTTCAGGAAGGAACCAGTGAATTTTTCCTTTGTCTCCGGATGCAGCGTCAGCCGCTGCAGCAGGAAGCGCTCCCGCTCCACCGAGGCGGTCAGCCGGGCGTGGCTGGTCCACTCGACGCGTTCCTGGTGGTTGGTGGCGACTGCCGCCCGGGTGATGACGGTTGGCCGGTCGGGTGCAAGGTAAGCGGTAAAGAAGTTCCGCGCACGGTCCAGCACCGTCACGTTGTAGCTCATGTGGCAGGGCACCCGCCGCAGCACATCTTCCGCCTCATCAAGCGCCGAACAGGTCTGCAGGATGTACCGCAGGATCAGAGGCACGCCAAAACCGTCGCCCATCGCGCGGCGCCCGCCAAAGGTGAGCGAAACCGTAAGCCCGGCGTCGTTGATCCCGTCGAGCAGCCCGAACAGCCCGTCCGTGGTGCCCATCACCTGCCGGCCGCCCCAGCCGGTTTTTAGGAATACCGCGTCAAAGGCCGAGGGGTTGTAGTCGTAGTTGCGCACCAGGAGCGGCTCCCGGCCCTGCCAGATCGCCTGGCTGCACCCGGCCAGGTAGCGCGGCGGGCAGTAAAAACTCAGGAACCGCGCTTCAAGGTCGCCGCCGCCGACCGAAGCGCACAGCTGGTCATAGACCCCCATGATCTCCGGCATGTAGGCACTCAGCGCCCGGCGGCATTCCGCATAGGTCGGCCGGCCCGACAGCCCCTCCCCCGCCCACCAGTTCAGATAGGCGGTGCGGTATTCGGAAAAGAGCCCGGACAGTTTCTGCCCAGGCTCCGCTTCTTCGACGGCGCGGAATGTCAGTTTCATGCAGCCTACATAATCTTGAACGCCGGATCCTCAAAGGCCTGTGCTGACGGAAGCGGCCGCGCGGAATAGGCGTTCTTGATGCCGTCGATCCAGCGTTTCGACTTCTCTGTCAGCTGGAACCCCTTGGTCATCGACCGGCCGCGGGTGACCAGAATGCCCAGATCGGCGCCTTCATAACGGTAATCGCCTGCGTTGGAAATGCGCAGGAAGAATGCCTCGTCCTCGCTTTCAACTGCGCGGCGGTGGTAGTCGAAGCGGTCAAACACAACCTGGCCGTCCGGCAGCATCCTGTAGATGCCGGATTCCGGGGCTTTGGTGACGATGTCCACGGTGTCCTCTGTGTGCTTGATCACCATCTGCGACCAGGAGTCGATCATGTCCGGGTCGGCCCAGCGCGCGTTCAGCTCCTCCACGTCCAGCTTGAACGGCTTTTTCGAGAACTCCAGCAGATGGAACAGGAACAAAGGCGCATCGGCATGGGCGAAAGCCGCGTGGTTGGTCATCGACGACGCCCCGGTGATCCGCGGGTTGAGCTCGCCCAGCCAGATGTCGCCGGTTTTCTTGTCGATCAGGAAATCCAGCTCGAAATAACCGCGGTAGCCCTCCTTGCGCAGCTGTTCGCCGAACTTGAAAGTCAGCTCCCGCGCCTTTTCGCGGGTTTTCGGCGGGAAGGCGGTCGCGAAGATCTCGTTGCCGCACCAGCCGCCGCGGTAGGGGGTCAGCTCCTTGAAGCCGACAAGCTCGGTCATCAGGGGGCCGACGATGGTCCCCTCGGAGGTGCAGCAGGCCTCGATCGCGGAACCGCGGCAATCGATCCGCTTCATGATCTTGATCTCGCCCTGGCCGACAATCTCATGCTCGTGCTTGCGGAAATCGCCCTCGTTCTTGATGAAAAATGTGGTGTGGCCGGAATCCCCGAAGGCGCTTTGCAGAACCAGATCGTCGCCCAGATCCGCCTTCTTGCAGATCTTTTTGAGATGGTCGTAGCTGTCCACCTTGGACAGGGTATTGGGCACCGACGGCACGCCTGCCTTGTTGCCAACGCGTACGGTCTGGATCTTGTTGTCCATGTTGGTGCGCAGCTTTGCCTTGGGAAACCAGACCTCGCCGCCGATTTCCTTGACCAGCTTTTCGGTCTTTTCGTCGAACATCAGAAACACGAATTTCGGCTTGCCGCCGCGCGCCTTGACGTAATCGATGACTTCCTTGTGCTGCAGCAGGTAGTTGTTGATGTCTTCGATCGACTGGAATTCATCGTGCGGCAGCTCGGACGGGACCAAAACATTCGGATGGCGGCCGTCGAAACAGTCCATATAGCAGATGTACTTGAAATTCTTCACCCATTCATCAAGCCCGAGAAGATTGAAGTTCGTCGCTGAGACAAAATAGATCGGGTCCGAATTGGTGTGGAAATAGCGGCGGATCTCCGAAATGTTGTTCAGAACTTTCTTCGGCATGTAACGTCTCCCTGATTTTTCTAATTGATCTTCGGACTTCTACTTTTGGACGGACTTCAAGGCCTCCTTGGTGAATACGCGCAAGCCCAGGTCGGCGCGGTAGCCGTGGATCTCGCGGACGTCGAGCGCCCGCATGAACGACAGGATCTCCGGGCTGATGACCTGGCCAGGCACCAGGATCGGAAAGCCTGGGGGATAGGGGATGATGAAACTGGATGACACTAGCTCCTCGCCTGCTTCCAGGCGCTCCATCAGGCTGTCATCGGTTGGGATGTAGTCGCAGTTGTCCTCGTTGTAAGCGAGGAAGAAGGCGGTGCGGATGTCGCCCTCCGGTGTGTCGCTGCCAGCCCTGAAGGCATCGTGGAAACGGCTGAAGTCCGGCAAGGGTGGCACGTGCTCCACCAATGCTGAGACCCGGTTCTCAAACGACCGGCGCTCCATCTTCGAGGCATCGTCCAGCAGATCATCCAGATCGTTGGCAATCTCCACCAGCACCTCGATCAGATACGCGACCGAAGAGCGCGTGGTGCCGATATTGGTCATGAACAGCACCGTGTTGCGGGAGGTCTTGTTGATCTGAATCCCGTACTTGTCCATCAGGATCTTGGTCTTGAAGGTATCGCCGTCCCAGCCGGTGCCGCCCACCGCCAGGGTGACGCGGGTCGGATCCAGCACAAACTCATCCTGGCTCCACATGTTCCAGGTGTCGGCCCAGCCGTGGTCCGGATCATAATAGGCCTCAACCCCGCTTTCCCGGAAGGCTTCGGGGATCATGTCGCCGGCGGTCAGCACCCGGAAATATTTGTTAAGCAAGGGGTTGTCGGAAATGGCTCGGCGGATCGACATCGCGGTTTCGATCTGCTTCTGGACAAATTCAAACCCTTCCAGTTCCACCTGCCTGCGGCCGACGTCCAGTGAGGCGATGATCTGGTAATTCGGGGAGGTCGAGGTATGGGTCATATAGGCCTCGTGAAAGGCCTGCTCGACCTCGCCCTTGAAGTCCTGATCGTTCACATGGATCATCGAGCCCTGACGCAGCGATGTCAGCGTCTTGTGGGTGGACTGGGTTGCGTAGGCCCGCACCCGCGCATCCGGCGGCGGCACCAGCCGGGTGTTCAGCCAAGTCTCCTCATCGGCACCCTTGAGCGCTTCCTGCTGCGCTTTCCAGGCCTCTGCCGTTTCCTCGCTGCGCAGCGTGTCCCTGAGCATGTTGGCAACGCCCATGGCAGTGCGCTGACGGTAGGTCGGGTCAAACCGCGCAAAGGCAAACCAGGCTTCGTCCCACAGGAAAATCAGGTCCTTCTTGATGGCCAGGCATTCTTCCATAACCCGCCGCACGTTATAAACGATGCCGTCAAAGGTGCAGTTGGTCAGCAAGACCATCCTCACCCGGTCCAGCTTGCCCGCCGCCTTGAGCTGCAGCAGGGTGTGTTTGATTTCCCTGAGCGGAACCGCCCCGTACATCGAATGCTCATGCAGCGGGTAGCTGTCCATGTAGGCCACGCTGGCGCCTGCCAGCACCATCCCGTAGTGGTGCGACTTGTGGCAGTCGCGGTCCACCAGCACGATATCGCCGGGGCGCACCACCGACTGCACCACGATCTTGTTGCAGGTCGAGGTGCCGTTGGTGGCAAAGAACGTATGCTTGGCCCCGAACGCCCGCGCCGCCATGTCCTGGGCTTCCTTGATCGGGCCGCGCGGCTCCAGCAGGCTGTCGAGGCCGCCCGAGGTGGCGGAGGTTTCCGCAAGAAAAATATTGGAGCCGTAAAACGCCCCCATGTCCTGGATCCAATGCGAGCGGCTGATCGACTTGCCGCGGCTGATCGGCATCGCATGGAAAACGCCGGTGGGCTGCTTTGAATATTCCTTGAGCGCGGTGAAGAACGGCGATTTGTAACGGCGATCCACCCCGCGCAGGATGTTCAGATGCAGTTCCTGAAAATCCTCCTGGTTGTAGAACACGCGGCGGCAGCGGCCCAAGTCCAGCCCGGCAATGTCCTCAGCTGACCGGTCAGTGACCAGATAGGCATCCAGCTCCGGGCGGATCTTCTCAATCAGGCGGCAGGCCTCGGGGCCGTATTCATGAGGCTCGATCGCATCGACGGCCTCCTCCTCGCTGACCCGCGTCAGATACTGGCTGAGGATCGGCAGGTCGATCTTGGACTTCAGCGACAGGCCCGGGCGCACCACCACGGCCTGCACATTGTAGTTGAACAGGATGCCGATCAGCGCGTCCTCCAGCGAGGGCACGATCACCGGCTCATAGATGAACTGATCCTCGACCCGGCGCATGCGCAGCAGGTTCTGCCGCAGGAAGCGCTCCTGCGATTCAGTCACGTCGTCAACGATCAGAACCTCGAAATAGGGACGGCCCAGCGCCCGCGCTTCCGGCGCGAGCGAGGCCTCATCCTCATAGTCCTCGTTGTCGATTTCCTCTGACGAAAGCGGAATAGACCGCCGCCGGTAGGCGCCGGAGGTCAGCGCCCTGGCAATGCGGCGGATGGACACCGACAGATCGTCGGCATTGCCATGCTGCAAAAGGCGGCGGAGATGTTCAAAAGCATGTATCCCCGGAAACGCCCAGTATTGCTCGATCGGGGCCAGCACCTCGAACAGATGCTCCGCCGTTTTCAGGAGCTTCTCGCTCTTTCGGCCTTCCTTGCGGTGCCGCGCGAGGCCTTCAGCGGCCTCCCGCAATGCGCTCCACCTGTCCGCGCGAAGCTGTGTCGCGCTGTAGTAGTCCCGGATCGACGGCAACGTCTTCTTACGCGAGTGCAAGTTCAAAACCTGCCTCCTTTCTGACGCGTCAGGACCGGTGCCGCCCTCCAGTCCGGTTAATCTGAGCCTGTCTTCCCTGGGAAGACAGAGAAATTATGCGGCGAATAGAAAGTCTGTTCCAAATTCTCCAGCGAGCTTCTGGGATCGGCGGTTTGCAAACCGCGCGGCGACCCTTGCCCCGGCGTTTCCAGCGGCCCCAGTGTCTTGAGATAAGCATCCGCGCCGCTGGCGCGGTCGTAAACGGTGAACTCGGCCTCGCGGTCGCGGAAGCTCTTCAGCACCTGCCCCAGCCCTTTCAGGCCGGTTTCACGCTGCCGCCGGACCTGGTCGAGGTCGATCTCGATCGGGAACATGTCCTCCTGGCCTGCCGACTGGTGCAGCACGGTGGCCGAAGGATCCACGACCAGCGACCGGCCGACGCCGCCTGCGCCCAGCCCGTTGACGTCAAAGACATAACATTGGAACTGCGCCGCAGTCGCGCGGGCAATTGCAATCTCCGCATCCCGGTCAGTGGTGCCGGTCAGCACCGGGTGCAGCAGCACTTCGACGCCCTGGCTGGTCAGCTGGCGGGTGGTTTCCGGGAACCAGATGTCATAACAGATCGACAGGCCGAAACGGCCCACCCCCGGCACGTCGAACACGCAAAACTCGGTGCCCGCCGAAATCCCTGCCTCATACGGGCGGAAGGGGAACATCTTGGAGTATTTGGCGACGATCTCCCCCTGCGGATTGATCACCACAGAGGTGTTGAAGATCCGGCCGTCCTCGGTCTTTTCGAACATCGATCCAGGAATCAGCCAGATGCCGAACCGGCGGGCATCCTCCTGGAACTGTTGCACCACGTCGTTGGGAAACGGCTGGGCAAAGCGGTCAAGCGGTCCGTAGGGCGCCAGTTCGGAAAACAGAACCATCTGCGTCCAGGGGAAGCGGGCCATCAGTATTTCAATCCGGTGGCGCATTGCCTCAACATTCGAGTGCAAAGCGCCAACGTGCATTTGAACACCAGCAATTGCGAAAGGTGTCATAGGGGGAGGAACTCCAGCTGTCTTTGTTCAAGCCAGTCTATGGGGGGTTCTGGGGCTTGGCTAGAGCGTATCAGCAATCCTGGCGTCCATTGCGGCTTTCTGGGCAGGCTGACCTTGGGGAAACCAATTGCTTCCCTTCCTGGGCCACCCCGCTTCGCCTCACGGATCCTGGGGCTCACGTATTTTGCTTCAAATCTAGCCCACCCGCGGCGACAGCTTCCCATCCCGGCGACCGCCATAACCGATTTGTTCAGGCGCTTCCGCCGCCGGCCGCGAGATCAGCCGCTGTGCTGCGGCGACCAGCGCTGCGCGCAGGGGGCGGACAGCGCCAGCATGTCAACCGCCCGGGCGGCAACCTGGCTGGCCGCCTGGGCCAGGGTGTCATGCGCCAGATAGAATGCCGGAACCGGCGGCATTACAATGGCACCCATTTCCGTCACCGCCGCCATGTTCCGGATGTGGGCCAAGGTCAGCGGAGTCTCGCGCGCAAGCAGAACCAGCCGCCTGCGCTCTTTGAGCTGAACACCGGCCGCCCGCGTCAGCAGATTATCATCAAACCCGTGCGCGATTGCGGCCAGTGACCGCATCGAACACGGCGCAACGATCATCCCTGCCGCCGGCACTGACCCGGATGCGATGGCCGCCCCGATGTCCTGCACCGGGTGCCAGCGCGCAGCCAGGCCCCTGAGGATTTCCACGGCGTCCGGTCCGCATTCCTGAGCCAGGGTCCTCTCTGCCGCGGCACTGGCCACCAGGTCAATCTCCACGCCAAGCTTCTGCAGGTGCCGGGCAACTGCCAGGCTGAGCATGGCACCGGAAGCGCCTGAAACCCCCAGCACAACCCGCTGCGCACTCATGCGGTCAGCTCCGGCATCAGCCGGGCCACCAGGTCGGCGGCAAAGGCCTGATCCTTGGCATCGCCCTGCATGACCTGCCCCCATTCCCTGGCCGTTTCGCTGCCAATTTTCGTGGTGGCATCGACACCGATCTTGCCTGCCAATCCCGGCTGCGGCGACGCGAAATCAAGGTAGTCCATCGGCGTATTCTCGAGCATCATAATATCGCGGGACGGGTCCATGCGGGTGGCCAATACCCAAGCGATGTCATCCCAGCTCCGCGGGTCAACATCGGCATCCACAGCGATCATCATCTTGGTGTAGCTGAATTGCGGCAGCATCCCCCACAGCGCCATCATCACCCGGCGCGCCTGGCCAGGGTAGCGTTTGTCAATGCTGACGATGGCAATGCGGTAGGAGCATGCGGCGGGCGGCAGCCACAGGTCGCGGATCTCCGGGATCTGCGCCCGCACCGTTGGCAGGGCCAGCCGGTTGAACACCTCGCCGATGATGGCAGGCTCATCCGGCGGCCGGCCGGTATAGGTGGAGAGATACAGCGGATCCTCGCGGTGCGTCACCGCGCTTATCTGCATGACGGGAAAGGGCTCTGCCGGGTTGTAATAGCCCGTATGGTCGCCAAAGGGGCCTTCGGGTGCGGTCTCTGATGCGGACACCCAGCCCTCCAGAACGATCTCTGCATCGGCGGGCACCATCAGCGGGATGGTCTTGCAGGGCACCAGACGCGGGCGGGCGCCGCTGAGGGCGCCGGCAAAGGTCAGCTCTGACACGGTTTCCGGCAAGGGCAGCGCGGCAGACAGCAGCGTGGCGGGATCCGCCCCCAGAACCACGGCAACCGGCATCGGCTCCCCCTGCCCGGCCCAGCTGCGGTGATGCGCAGCGCCGCCGCGGTGAGGCAGCCATCGCATGATCAGCCGCGAGCGGTCCAGAACCTGGGTCCGGTAGACCCCGGCATTGTAACTGTTGACGTTTTCTGCGGCGCTGCCGTGCGGGCGGGTTATCACAACCGGCCAGGTAATCAGCGGCCCGGCATCCCCCGGCCAGTGGGTCTGCACCGGAAGGCCATCAAGGCTGGCATCAGGCCCCTCGCGGGTGATGGCCTGAACCGGAGCGGTTTTCACCATCTTCGGCCTGGTCGCCAGCGCTGCCTTGAGCATGGGCCAGCGGGACAAGGCATCGCGCAGGCCGTCCGGCGGAGCAGGCGACCTGAGGGCCGCCAGAAAACTCCCCAGATCATCCAGGCCGTCCTGCGGCACCCCAAGGCCGGCCGCCACGCGCTCAGCCGTCCCGAACAGGTTCACCAAAACCGGAATGCCCGACACCTGGCCGCTGTCCAGCACCGGGTGGTCGAATTGCAGCACCGGGCCGCCGGCTTCCAGCACTGCCCGGTGCACCGCCGTCATCTGATGGCGGACGGAGACCGCATCGCCGACTTTCTGAAACTGCCCGGTTGAAGCGCACCAATCGAGGAAATGGCGGAGGCTGGGATATGGCGGAAAAGTACGAATTGGACCGCTCCAGTACTGATTTCCGCCGATCCCTAGCAAAGTTTCCGGCTGCGAATTTGTCCGCCGTCAAACTCTGGCCGCGTGCGGGGCCATACACCCGCTGCAGTCGAAGCCACCGGCGGGAAAGGATTTATTTTGCCACACGCCCAGCCACAGATCCCGAATTGCCCGGCAGCCCTTGCGCGTTTGCTGCGCGTCGCACCCCTTGCTCCTTTGTCGCTTTCGCTCACGGCCTGTTCCCGGCGCATCGCCAAGCGCCACCCGGGCCTGTTCCGCCGCCTGGGCGAGCACAGCCGCAAGAGGTTTGTCCTGGCCCCAACTGATCTGCCCGTTCTTCTTTGCCTTGATCCCAACGAGGGCCAGCCGAAAGTCCGCGCGGTGCGCGGACATTGCGACGGCGATGCCCGGATTTCCGGCCCTCTGGCAGCGCTTCTGGGGCTAGTGCATGGGGTCTATGACGGGGACGCGCTGTTCTTTTCGCGGGACCTGGTGATCGAGGGCGATACCGCCGCGGCGCTGGCACTGCGCAATGCGGTGGACGACGCCGAACTGGATATCTCGCAGGAAATCGCCGCCCTGTCCGGGCCGTTTGCACGGTTCCTGCTGCGAGCGGTTGCCTTTGCCGAGCGGCGCACGGGCGTTCCTTTGGCCCGGCCAGAGGAGGAAGCAGCATGGTGATGGAAATCGTCTGCCCGGCAGGCACCCCCGCGGCACTGCGCGCCGCCGTCAAGGCCGGGGCGCACACGGTCTATTGCGGCTTCAACGACGAGACCAACGCCCGCAATTTCCCGGGCCTCAACTTTGACCGCGCCGAAATGCGCGAAGGGGTGGCTTTTGCACATGATCACGGCGCCAAGGTGCTGGTGGCGATCAACACATTCCCCCGCGCAGGCGATCAGGCGCTCTGGCACAGAGCCATTGACGATGCCGCGCAATCCGGTGCGGATGCGGTGATCCTGGCGGACCCCGGCTTGCTGGATTACGCCGCGCGCAGCAACCCTGGCCTGCGGTTGCATCTTTCGGTTCAGGCCGCCGCCGCCAATGCCGACATCATCAATTTCTATGCCGGCACATTCGGTGTGAAACGGGTGGTGCTGCCGCGCGTTCTTTCTGTACCGGAAATCGCGGCGATCAACGCCGAAACAGAAGTGGAAACCGAAGTCTTTGTCTTTGGCGGATTGTGCGTTATGGCCGAGGGGCGCTGTTCGCTCTCGTCTTACGCAACCGGGCTGTCTCCGAACATGAACGGGGTCTGCTCCCCCGCCAGCCATGTGGAATACCGCGACGACGACGGCGCCCTGGACGCCAAGCTGGGCGGGTTTACCATCCACCGCGTGGCCAAAGACGAGCCGGCACCCTATCCAACCCTATGCAAGGGCTGCTTCTCAGCAGGCAGCCAGACCGGCCACCTGTTTGAAGACCCGGTCAGCCTCAACGCGGAACAGCTGATCCCTCAGCTTCAGAAGGCCGGTGTCACCGCACTGAAGATCGAAGGGCGACAGCGCTCGAAGTCCTATGTGGCGCAGGTGGTGCGCAACTTCCGCGCTGCCGTTGATGCGCTGGAAGCAGGCCAGCCGCTGCCGCAGGGCATGCTGGCGAGGCTGTCCGAAGGCCAGTCGATGACCACAGGCGCCTACAAGAAAACCTGGAGATAACAGAATGGAACTGACTGTCGGGCCGAACCAATTCTTCTGGCCGGCCGAAAGCTGGAGCGCGTTTTACGGCGCTTTGGCCGAGGCCCCTGTTGACCGTGTTGTTCTGGGCGAGCTGGTCTGCTCCAAACGCCTGCCCTTCTACCAGGACCGCATCCCTGAGGCACTCTCCCTGCTGGCGGAAGCGGGCAAGGAGGCAGTGCTGACGAGCCTTGCCCTTGTCACGCTCAAACGCGAGCGCAAGCTGACGGCGGACCTTGCAGCGATGGGGGTGACGATTGAAATCAACGACCTGACGGCGCTGGCGCACATGCCCAACGGCATGGGCTTTCACGTCGGGCCGCTGGTCAATGTCTACAACGAGGGCACCTTGGCGTGGCTGGCATCGCTGGGGGCCACACGTGTCTGCCTGCCGCCAGAGCTGCCGCTTGCGTCGGTTGAGACACTCACCCGCGCAGGAAGCGAGATGGGCGTTGCCATTGAGGTCTGGGGCCACGGGCGGCTGCCGCTGGCGATCTCAGGGCGCTGCTACCATGCCCGGCTTCACAAACGGACCAAGGACAATTGCCAATTCGCCTGCGAGGATGACCCGGACGGGCTTGAGGTGCGGACGCTGGAAGATCAGCCCTTCATGGCGATGAATGGGGTTCAGACCCTGTCGCACAGCTATGCCTGCGCCGACTACCAGATTGAGGCTCTGGCCGAAGCCGGAGTATCCGCCCTGCGCCTCTCGCCGCAGTCTCAGGGGTTCATCCGGCTTTGCCAAGCCTACCGCGACCGGGTGAATGGCGCTTTGCCCCCAGGTGGCATTGCCGCGAATGTGCAAGAGACTTCCCCGCAAACCCGCCTGAGCGACGGGTTTCTGACCGGGCCAAGCGGTGTGTCCTGGTCCGCCGATCCAGCACCATCGTGATCCGAGGCCGGGACCTCAGCGCATTCTGGCAGGCCCCGTACCGGCCGCTGTTCCTCTCGGCGTTCCTATGCGCGCTTTTAGCTGTCGCCTGGTGGCCGCTGGGCGTGCAACTGGGGCTGCCAGAGCCTGGTCTGGAGCCTGCCGTGCTATGGCATGTTCATGAGCTGCTCTTCGGCTTTGCGCCGGCCGCCATCGGCGGCTACCTCCTGACGGCGCTGCCGGGCTGGACAGGGCGGCCACCGTTGCGCGGCACCGGCCTGAAGGTTTTGGTTTCGCTCTGGCTGCTGGCCCGCGCCGCGACAGCAATATCCGCGGCGGCGCCGCTTGCTGTCCTTCTGTTCTTGAACGCCGCATTTTTCCTTTGCCTTGCCGGGTACATCCTGCACGAGCTGATCACGGTCCGGGCATTTCGCAAACTGGGGTTTGCTGCCGCCGTTCTGGCCCTGGGCCTGGCGGAGGCTGTTTACCTGGCAAATGCCGCCACCGGAAATGTCTGGAGCAGCCTGGCCCTTGCGCAATATACTCTGACCGGCCTGACCCTCCTTCTGTTCAGCGTCGGCTCGCGGGCGATCCCCGCCTTCACCCGCAATTGGCTGGCGCTGTCAGACCGCACAGCGGTGCAGGTCCGGGAACGCCCGCAGATGCGGGCTGTTTCCCAGGGCCTGCTGGCGCTGGTGCTGGCGTTGCAGCTGGCCGGAGCCACCGCGGCCGCAGATACCGTATTGACTGCAGCCGCCATAGCCATGTTCTGGTCCACGCTGGGCTGGCGCACGGCGGTTGCCCTTTCCAACCCGCTGCTGGCAGCACTGCACCTGGCCTGGCTTTGGCTGCCCTTTGGCGCGCTGGCCGCGGGCGCCGCCGGCCTCGGCCTGGTTGACTACCCGTCGTCTGCTGCCCTTCATTCCATCACCATCGGAGCGATGTCCGGGCTGATCATGGCCATCGCCGGACGGGCCGGCGCCCATTCCAGCGACGGCGTCATGCGCGCCCGCACTGGGTTTACCGCCGGAGCAGTTCTGATCTGGCTCACGGTCTGGATCCGGCTGTCGGTTCCGCTCTTTTCGGCATTTGCTGATGGCCTGATCGCCGCTGCAGCTGTGTTCTGGTGCTGCGGCTGGATTGCCTTCATTGTCGGCTTCCGTCACGCGCTCTGCGGCCCTGTCCCCAGACCGGTTCTGAGCGGGAAGCGAAGCGAAGCCATTCTAGCAAACACCTCAAGCACGAATACAAAGTGAAATCTGGCTCTGTGGATCGCTGGAAGCGCCCTGCGCCAACAGCTCCAGGCGCGGCCTGCACATCAGGGAACACGGTAGCGTGCTGTGTTTGCAGGAATTCCGGCGAGGCGGTTTTGAAGCCATTCGTTCGGGCTCGGCGGTGATTGCTGACATCCGTCCCGGGCCAATTGATAAGCGAAGAGTATTTACCTATGGGTCCAGGCCACCTTGGGCCGAGATCTGTTGAAAGGCATTGAAAGAACGCGCTCACCTTGCTCAAGATATTGATCGCTGATAGTGACGGATACCAAGCATCGCAGGATTCGCCCACTCAGCATCCTGGCAGTTATGGAGATGCAAAAAATGACGCAGGAATTTGACGTAGGCGCCCGCCTTAGAGAGCTCAGAACGCAATTCGGCTTATCGCAAAGACAGCTGGCAGATGCGGCGGGCGTGCCGCACGGTCAGATCTCAATGATAGAAACCAACAAAAGCAGCCCATCGGTGGCATCATTGCGCAAAATCCTGGGCGGCTTCGGGATCAGCATGTCAGAGTTTTTCGAGCCGGAAGCCGCGGCAAACCATCAGCCGTTTTTCACCCCGTCCGAATTGCGCGACCTGACGAGCCTGCTTTATCAGGACAGCGACCCGTCGCGCCGCAGGATTGCCATCAGGCAGGTTGGCGACGCCAAGGCACATGGCCTGCAAATCCTGCACGAACGGTATGAAGCCGGGGCCGACACCGGTAATTCAATGATTGAGCACGAGGCCCACGAGGGCGGCATCGTAATCCTGGGAGAGCTTGAAGTCACTGTCGGCAGCGAGATCCGGGTGCTGAAAGCAGGCGATGCCTACCTGTTCAACAGCCGGGAACCGCACCGGTTCCGCAATATCTCCGACCGCCCCGCCGAAGTCATCTCGGCTTGCACACCGCCCTACCTGTAACCTGCTTCGGCCAATTAGGACCGCACTCAAAAGGACATCCGCATGTCTCCTCTCGAAGGCCTGAAAGTTGTTGAACTTGCCCGTATTCTTGCCGGTCCCTGGATTGGTCAGTCGCTTGCCGATCTCGGCGCCGAGGTCATCAAGGTGGAAGCGGAAAGCGGCGACGACACCCGCAGCTGGGGCCCGCCCTTTATCGAACGGGACGGAGACAAAACAGCCGCCTACTACTACGCTGCAAACCGCGGGAAAACCTGTGTCACCGCAGACTTCCGCACCGAGGAAGGCCGCAGCAAGGTGCTGGAACTGATCCGCTGCGCGGATATTCTGATCGAAAATTTCAAGGTTGGCGGGCTTGCGAAATTCGGCCTCGACTACGACAGCCTCAAGGAAGTGAACCCGCGCCTGATCTACTGCTCGATTACCGGGTTTGGCCAGGATGGCCCCTATGCCGAGCGTGCAGGCTACGACTTTCTGATCCAGGGCCTGTCCGGCCTGATGTCCATCACCGGTGAACCCGGCCAGCAGCCGCAAAAGGTCGGTGTTGCGGTAACGGACGTGGTCACGGGCCTTTATGGCACCATCGGCATTCTTGCAGCCGTTGAGCAGCGGCACCGCACGGGTAAGGGGCAGCATCTGGACATGTCCTTGCTGGATTGCGCCACCGCGATGCTGGCAAACCAAGCGATGAACTACCTGGCCACCGGCGAAAGCCCCGTGCGTAAGGGCAATGACCACCCCAACATTTCCCCCTATCAGGTTCTACCAACCGCTGACGGCCACATCATTCTGGCAGTTGGGAATGACGGGCAGTTCCAGCGTTTCTGCAAAGTGATTGAGCGGCCTGATCTGCTGCAAGTACCGGACTACGCCAGCAACGGATTGCGAGTCGCAAACCGCCAAGCGTTGACAGCCGAGCTGGAAAAGTCTCTCGAATGCTGGGCTTCGGGGGACCTTTTGGCCGCGCTCGAAGCCGCCACGGTCCCGGCAGGGCCGATAAACTCGATCGGGGAAGCCTTCAACGACCCGCAGGTCCAATTCCGCGGCATGGTGATTGAACCGGAGGGCGTGAAAGGCGTGCGCGGACCTTGGAAATTCTCTGACGCAGAGCTGTCACTGGAAAAAACAGCGCCGGTTCTACCGAAGGAAATCTGACGGAAAGTCTGGAACATACCGGTTGCGCCTTTGGCCGGCTAGTACCTCCCCTTCCCCTCCGCAACCGGCCCCGTTCATAAGTGCAACTGCCGCAGGTTCCTGATCCCACCAGCGCAGCAGTGGGCTATGCTGCTGCAAGTGCAAATCATGGCGTTCCCGCACGCGGGTTTCGGCAACCAGATCCGTTTCCCGCCAGTTGAGAAAGGCCCTTCAATTCCCGGCTTGCCGCAAAGGGCGTAAGTGCAAGCAGTTTTAACGCTACCTGTCAGCCGGACGCATGGTGGCAATGAGCTCCGCTGCCTTGACACCGAACTTTCGCATTTCCGACTTGTTCAGGATAACCCCGCTTTGCGTCAGATACAGCCAGTCCGTCGCCTTCAGCCTGTGTCCGCCGGATTCCTCCGGCAGGATGATTTCATACTCCATCCGCACAGTGGAGCCGGACACCACCCCCTGCGCTTCGCCCACGATGTCCTCTGCTGTGGCGGTGAAACTGTTGCCCTCCCCCAGTGTCAGGAACCATTTGCGGCTTTGGTTACGGCCATTGGAATAGGTGAACTCTTCGCTCAACGTGCCGGTGTTTCCCTCCCATTCGCCGTGCATCCGGGCGGTGAAGCTGTTTGTCATCCGGCCGTCCGGGCCGAAGATCAGCCCTTCCGACAAAATCTCCCCCGACAAATGGGTCTTAAGCGAGAACTCTGGTCCTGAAGCCGCATAGTCCGCAGGGGTTTGCGCGCGAAAGCTGAAGAACAGGGATTTGGCAAGAATCGCAGCCAGGGCGATCAGCAGGATTGCAGCAAGTAGTTTCATGCGGTTTTTTCCTCCGTGGGAAGTGCCAGAACCAGCGCAAAGGCGCCCAGCTTCAGGACGCAAGGCACAACGGCATAGAAGATATTGAGTGTTGCAAGGGCGGAAGCGCTGTTTGCGGAACCGGGCGTAAAGCCGCTGCGCTCCAGCATCGGCAAGGTCGCAAAGGCCGCCAGTGCAAGCGCAAGCTTGCCGGCAAAGGACCAGATGCCGAATGCCAGCGACGCCTTGAGCTCCGCCCGGGCCAAAGCGATGGAAAACATGGTCGGCAGCAGAACCATATCCGCCCCCAGTGCCGCGCCGGAGGCGAGGCAGATCACGGCAAAACCTGCAAGATTGCCCGGGGCAAGCTGCGCCGCCCCGGCGAAGCTGAGGATGGCTAAAGGCATCGCCATCAGCAGAGCGGCCCTGGCCCCGATCCGGTGGCTGAGAGCAGCCCAGGCAGGCACGCTGAGACCAGCGCTCAGGAAGAACAGGATCAGCAGCGGCCCGGCCATACCAGCCAATTGCAGCCTGTCCTCGGTGAAAAACAGGAACAGGGTTGAAGTGACAGCCACTGGCAGCGCGTTCACCAGTGCCAGCACCAGCAGCCGCAGGGCGCCTGCCTGCCGCAGCCCGGCCAGCGACAGCTGCCGCGCCGCCGGAGCCGGACGCCGCCAAAGCGGCAGCGACAAGAGGCCTGCTGCCAGGGCAATCGCTCCCAAGAACAGGCCAAAGGCCGGATACCCCTGACCGCCTGCGCCCAGCGCGGCCAATGCTGCCGGGGCCGCGGCAGCAAGGATCACGCCTGCAAGCATTCCGGCCTCGCGCCAGGCGGCCAGATCCGTCAGCGCGGAAGCGTCCGGCTGGCTGGCCAGTGCGGCGGAGCGTCCGTAAAGCAGGATCATGCCAAGGCTGTAGGCTGAAAACAGCAGCACCAGCACGCCGCCCAGCCGCAACGCGGCGTGCGGCCCGGGCGCCATCATGAACAGCAGCGGAAACCCCGCAGCCAGCCCGGCCGCTGCGGCCAGCGCAAAGACCGTCTGCGCCCCCGGCCAGCGGTCGATGGCCCAGCCAAAGGCTGGATCCTGCACAAGATCCACGATCCGGACAGCCAGCAGAAGACCCCCGGCGGTGGCCAGGTCAATTCCCAGATTGACCGAGGCAAACCGCGGCAAATGGATGTACAGAGGGATGCCGGCCGCCGCCAGCATCAGCGCATATAGGCTGACGCGCGGATAGACCATCACTCCCCCTTTAAGCGCCGGGTAAAGGAGGCTGAACGGGTGTCCGGCCCCAGGAAAATCGCCATGAAACGGCCCTTGATGCCGGGATGGCTCAGCGTGCAGACCCGCTGACCGTTGTTCCAGAAGCCAATCCTGTCTGGCCCCTTGGACACGGCGGCATAGCTGTCGCCCCTCCTCACATCCCGGAAGCAGCGTTCCAGCTGCCCGCGCACCGGCGGTGCGCCGCCAAGGCGCTCCAGCTCGCGCAGGGTGCTCTCCACCAAGTCAGCACCGCTCAGATAGCGCAGGTAGGTCAGCTCCAGGGCGAAATCCCGGCTCCAGTCCAGCGGTGCGCCGCCATGGGTGAATAGCCGAGCCTTGTAGAGCGGCACTCCGACAAAGCGGAAGGTGGACTCGCCGCGCAGTTCGGCCCCTGGCAGCGCGCGCTCGATGACTGAGGCCTGCACGGCCCCCGCAAGTGCTACAGCCAGCGCCAGTGCGGGCAGGCAATTATGCATGAAGCGGGGCATGTTCCAGCTCCACCTGCACGACATTGGTGTGCCCGACAGCAAAGGACGCTGCGCAAATCTCCAGGTAGTACTGCCAATTGCGGCAGAAGGCCTCACCGTAACCCATCTTCAGGACCCGCGGCCTCAGCGCCGCGAGGCGTTCGGCCCAGATCCGGCAGGTGCGGGCGTAATCCTGGCCGAATGCGAAACTGTTGCGCACCTGCAGCCCGGCCTGTTGTGCCTGGGTGCGGATCACGCGGTCCGACAGCAGCATCCCGCCAGGAAACACGTACTGCCGGATATAGTCAGAAGAGGTCCGGTAGGTAGGGAAGAAACTGTCCTTTACCGTGATGGCCTGAAGCACGGCCCGCCCGTCACCGGCCAGCTTATGCTTGAGCACGGAGAAATAACTGGGCCAGTACCGGGCCCCAACCGCCTCAATCATTTCGATTGAGACGATATTGTCGTAGGTGCCTTCAATATCCCGGTAGTCGCACAGCCTGATATCGGCGCGCCCGTCAAGCCGGGCATCAGCATAGCTGTGCTGGTTGCGCGATATGGTGATGCCGGTCACGTCGCGCCCTTCCTGCGCCGCCTGTTCCGCGAATCCGCCCCAGCCGCATCCGATCTCCAGAACCTGCCTGCCGCTGCCCAGCCGGGACAGGATGCGGGCGTTCTTTCGAATTTGGGCGCGGGCCAGATCGCTGTCTGGCTCGTCAAACAGGGCTGAAGAGTAGGTCATCCCCTCGTCAAGCCACAGCGCATAGAACTCATTCCCGACATCATAATGCGCGCGGATGTTGCGGCGGGCGCCGCGCCGGGAATTGGCGCGCAAAAGGGTGTCGGCCAGCCGGAACCGGGCACGGTTCAGCGGGCTGGCCTGGTCGTAGGCCGCCAGGTGATCGCGGTTGCGCATCGCAACTAACATCAACGTCTCGATCGAAGGCGTATCCCACAGCCCCTCCACATAGGTTTCGCCGAGACCGACCTGGCCATGTGCGGCCATCGCCGGCACCGCTGACCAGTCCCGGATCACCATCTCCGCCTCAGGGCCGGAAGTGCCGAAATTGTAGCGCTCGCCTTCCGGTGTGCGCAGGATCAGCCGGCCTTCACGGAGACGCTCGCAGCTGGACAGAAATTTCGTCTTCAGGGCTTTGCTGGTAAAACGCATGTTCCAATCCTTCTGCTCGGGGCGGGCTGGCCAGGCAGCGCACGATACGCATGGCGCTGGCAATGCCGTCTTCGTGAAAGCCGTGCCGGTTCCAGGCTCCGGCGAACCAAGTGCGGTTCTGCCCCTGCATCGCGCGGATCCGTTCCTGCGCCCGCAGGGCCGCCCGGTCAAAAACCGGATGAGTGAACTCAGTCTGGTCGTAAATGGCCTCTGCCGGAATTTCGCTCGACGGGTTCAGGGTCACAAACAGCGGATCATTCTCGGGGATGCTTTGCAGCCGGTTCATCCAGTAGGTGACTCCAATCGCACCGTCCTGCGACCGGTAGGCCCAACTGGACCAGCAATCCCGCCGGTTCGGCATCTGGCGCGGATCGCAATGCAGCACGGCACGATTTGCCTGGTAGCGGATGCTGCCCAGCGCCTCAGCCTCCGCCGGGGTGGCATCTTCTCCCAGCAGCGCCAGTGCCTGATCCGAGTGGCACGCCAGGATCAGCTCATCATACTCCGCGGGAAGAACACCCGCCGCCGCGACGGACACCGTCTGACGGCCGCGCCATACCTGCCGGACCGGCGCGCCGGTGCGGATGCGGACACCGCGGGCCGTCAGCGCGGCTTCCAGCCGCCGGACATATTCAATGCTACCGCCCTTCACGGTCCACCACTGGTGCTTGCCAGTCCCGGCCAGCAGCGCATGGTTGCGGAAGAAGCGCACCAAGGATTTTGCCGGAAACTGATCCACTTCCGCGACCGGTGTCGACCAGATCGCGCCGCACATCGGCATCAGGTAGTGATCTCGAAACCAGCGGCCCAGGCGCAGCTCCTCCACCAGCGCGCCGATTGTCTTGACGTCATCGCGGGCCACGGCTTCCGCTTGGTTTCCGAACCGCAGGATATCCATGATCATCTTGTAGAACTGAGGCCGGATCAGGTTGCTTTTCTGAGCCGTCAGCGCACCCAGCGTGTTCAGGCCGTATTCCAGCCAGCCGTCGTCGATGCTGGCCCCAAAGCTCATTTCGCTCTTGATCACCGGCACATCCAGATCACGGAAAAGCCGGGTCAGATAAGGATACGTCGCATAATTGAATACGATGAAACCGGTATCGACCGGCTGATCACCGTTCCGGCCTGCCATTACGGTGCGGGCGTGGCCGCCCAGCCGCGGCGCGGCCTCGTAAAGGGTCACATCGTGGAAGGGCGATAGATAATAAGCTGCCGCCAGACCGGAAATGCCGCCGCCGGCGATGGCAATCTTCTTGCGCGCAATACTGGATTGATCGAACATGATGATCCCGTTTTTGGTGCAATGTTCAAGGGATACGGCCCTCCCAGGCAGCCGGATCACATTCAGTTGCAGAAATATTTTCCGCGTTTCGCGCTTTTGCTTAAGGTCCAAGTGAACCATCGGCAGAGTTTGCCCGTATTCACCGCATGACACTGGATCACGTCCAAGCTGAAACCTTCCATGCCCGCCGCGGCGCGCTGAAGAACGCGTTCACCTACGGCGTCGATTTCGTGCTGACCGATTTCAGCGATGCCCATCCGCGGCTGATTTCCCGGAACCGCTTCAATCTCTGGTCGCTCTGGGACCGTCACCACGGCGGCCGCCGCGGACAGGGACATGGTCTTGCCTGGTTCCGCGGGGTGCTGGCTGCCCGGGGCATGCCCTTACGTGGCACTCAGCTTCTGCTGCTTACGCAGCCCAGCTTCCTGTGGTTTCACTTCAATCCGGTCAGCTTTTGGATTGCCCTGCGCGATGGCCAGCCCTGCGCGATTGTCGCCGAGGTCAACAATACCTTTGGCGGCCGCCATTGTTATTTCTGCGCGCATGAAGATTTCCGTCCGATCCGTAAATCCGACCAGCTGACAGCGAATAAACTGATGCATGTATCACCGTTTCAGAAGGTCGAGGGGCTTTACCGGTTCAACTTTCACCTCAGCGAAAGCGATGTCAGCATCCGCATCGCCTATGAAAACGGCAGCCAAGGCGTGCTGGCAACTCTGAAAGGGCGCCGCAGCCCGGCCACCAGTGCCAGCCTGCTGCACGCCGCTCTGCGGCGCCCTCTGGGCGCGGCACGGGTGCTGGCACTGATCCACTGGCAGGCGGCAATCCTCGCCGTGAAGCGGGCGCCATTCCTTAGAAAACAGCCCGCGCCAAAAGTCTTGGTCTCCGACAGCAGCAACATTGCCAAGGCCCGCCAATGACCGTCTTTGAAGGCAAAACCTATTGGCTCATCGGTGCCAGCGAAGGGCTCGGCAGAGCGCTGGCCAGCGGGATGAACGCGGAGGGAGCGCATCTGATCCTTTCGGCGCGCAACACTGACCGCCTGCAAAGCCTGGCCCGCAGCCTGCCCGGTTCGCGCATACTGCCGTTGGACGTGACCGACGATGACGCCGTGGCGCAGGCCGCAGCGGGCATTACGCAGCTGGACGGGCTGATCTACTGCGCCGGAGCCTATGATCCCATGCGCACACAGGATTGGGACAGCGCGAAGGCGCGGCAGATGCTTGAGGTGAACTTTACCGGAGCCCTGCGCGTTCTGGGCGAAGTAGTGCCGCGTTTCGTTAGAGATAACCGGGGAGATATAACCCTGATCGGCTCTCTGGCGGGCTACCACGGGCTGCCCGCATCCGTGGGCTATGGCGCCAGCAAGTCGGCGCTGGTCAGCCTTGCCGAAACCATGCGCTTTGACTTGCGGAACACCGGTGTGACTGTCCGGCTGGTCAACCCTGGTTTCATCAAAACGCGGCTGACGGAGAAAAACAGTTTCAGAATGCCGATGCTTATGGATCCGGAGGACGCGGCCAGCCGGGTGCTGGCCGCAATGCACAAAAACCGCTTCCGGACCAACTTCCCCGCACTTTTTTCCTGGGCCGTCCGGAGCCTGTCCTTCATTCCCGACTGGCTGCTTTACCGTGGCAGGTGACGGGCGTTCCCCGCCTTCTCAGATCCGGAACAAGGGTTGCAGCAGCCGCGGCATGAATGCCCGAAAGCGCAGCGGCGCATCGGTTGCCGCCAGGCAAATGCAAGGTCCGCTTGCGCCCGCCACAGGTGTATGATCCACCTCCTCGTCAGCAACTTCCAAGTCGCCGGCCCCGAATTGCCCGGTTTCGTCGCTAAAGCTGCCCTGCAGAACCAGGGTCAGTTCCAGGCCGTTGTGGCCATGATCCGGAACCGCCTGCCCTGCAGGAATATACAGCAGCCGGACCGAGCCTGAGTTATCCGCCATCAGTATGTCCTGCCGCACTCCCATGCCCAGCGTCTTCCACTTTGGCTGCCGCCCCTTCATCGCCGCGACCACAGGCCCGGGGAAGATGCCTGACCGGTCATAGCAGGGCTCCGGGGTGAAAGGCGCATCCAACTGCGCCAGCACATCCTGGCGCAATCTGCCGGACACCGGCTCCGCCGCGCAGCTCTCTAGCAGCAGCCCGCCAACAGCCTGATGCGCCTCCAGCGCCGCCCGGCATTGTGCACACATCGACACATGGGCGGCCACCACAACGGAGAACGATTGCGGCAAGGTTCCTGCCGCATAAGACGCCAGCATGGCGTCCGGGATATGATGACGGATGACGCTCATGACATGAGGTCCTTCAATTCGTGCCTCAGGCGCTGCAGGCCAAGCCGGATCCGCGACTTGATGGTGCCCAAGGGAAGCCCGGTCTGGCGGCTGATCTCCTGATGGGTCAGTTCGCCCAGATAGGCTTTCTCCAGTATGTCGCGCTGCTCCGGCTTGAGCTGGGCAAGCGCCTGTTTCAGCTGCCCCGCCTCCTGCTCCAGACCCAGAATCTGGCTAGCATCGGGTTCTAGGCCCGGCTCTTCGCGCAACTCCTCGGGCACCGGGCGGTTTTCCTTGCGCGCCACGTCGATCTGCCGGTTGCGCGCGATCTGATAAATCCAGGCCGACACCTGCGCCCGGTGCGGATCAAAGGTTGCGGCCTTACGCCAAACCGTCAGCATGACGTCCTGCACGATCTCTTCCGCCTGCGGCGGCGGCGCGCCTGCGCGGATTACAAACCCCTTGAGCCGCGGTGCAAAGTAATCAAACAGCGCTGCGAACGCGGCGCGGTCTCGCCCATCGCGCACTGCGATCATCCAGACGGTCTGCTGCGAAAAACCGGGATCTTTCTGCGTCACGTATCTGCTTTCCTCGCGGCGTGCCTTCGACGCGTGGAGCGGGGAACGCAAAGGCTGGATATCTGCGGTTTCGATCAGCATAAACCGGATACGGCACTGATGGGTATATGGATCTTTTTCTTTTCTAGTCTCCTTTCAGGCGTCAGCCCGCCAAAGCCGGATCCGGCGTGCTGGCCAGAAGCTCCTGCACTAGCGGGTTTGGAAAGCGCCGGCGCAAGGTGATCGCATAGAATGTCTCCCGGATGCGCGGATGCTCCGAAGCCTCCACCAAACGCCCGGATTTCAGTTCATCCTGCACAACAATCGGGGGCACCAGCGCAAGGCCGATATCCTCCCGCGCCAGAAGGCGCATCATCGCCATGTCGTCCACCTCTGCCACCACTTGCGGGCGCACTCCCAGACGGCTCGCCAATGCGTCAAAGGCAGTTCGCATAGAATTTTCCGCAGTCGGAAGGATGAAGGGCTGGGTCTCCAGCAATTCAACGAAAGGGCGATCCGGCTGCAGTCTGCCAGGCGTGCCGACGATGCCTACTGCCTGCTCGGCGATGTGATGGGTTTCATAAGGTGTGAGCGAGTCGCTGGCCGGCTCGCGGTTCATCAGCACCACATCCAGGTTCAGGGTCTGCAGCCCCTCCAGGAGTTCGGCTGGACTGCCTGAACGCAGGATCACTTCCACATCGGGGCGTTGAAGAATTGGCCGCAGAAAGCTGATCTGAAAGTTGCGCGACAGTGTTGCCAGAGCCCCGATGCGCAGCGCCTGCCGACTCCGCCCGGTTTCCTGCAATGTTGCCACAAGCTCTTGCCCTGCCGAGAAAATCGCATCCGCATGATCCAGCGTGATGCGGCCCGCCTCGGTCAGGTGAAGCTGCCGTCCGCGCCGTTCAAACAGGTCATGGCCCAGCCGTTCCTCCAACTGCTTGATCTGCACGGACAGAGCCGATTGCGACAGGTTCAGACGCTGCGCAGTACGGGTCAGATTGCCATCATGGGCAACTGCCCAGAAGTAGCGGAGATGGTGATAGTTCAACGGCATTCATTCTAATTAATAGAACGAAATCTAATGAACAATGAATTTTTATTAACCCTCACACTCCCCTAGTTTCCGCTTCCAGACCGCCCTTGGCCGCTGAAATCAGGAAATAGCACCATGAGTTACCTTTTTCTGCCTCTGCTCAGCCCGCTTGTGCTGCTGGCTGCCGCTTACTACGCCTTCCGCAATCCAGGCCGCCGCCCCCGCCTCGTGCCTCGGCTGGCCGAATGGGCTGCTCTGGCTGCCCTCGCCGGCGCGGCAGGGTCGGCGCTGCTGCTGGTCCTGCACGGCCCTGGAACCTCGCCGCTGATCGGTCTCTGGGGTGCTGGGCTTTCAGTGCGGCTGGACGCCGTCAGCGCAGTGATGCTGGCGCTGGTCAGCTTTATCGGCTGGATCGTCCTGCGCTACACCGCCACCAGTATGGACGGCGAAGAGCGCCAAGGCGCCTTCACCGGATGGATGGCCGCAACCCTGGCTGCGGTTCTACTGCTGGTGACGGCGGGCAATCTTATCCAGCTTGCCGCGGCCTGGATCGCCGCCAGCCTGACGCTGAACCGCCTGCTGCTTTTCTACCCGTCACGCAACGGCGCCCGGCGAGCAGCCCGCAAGAAAGCTCTGGCCGCCCGGCTGAGCGAGATCGCCCTGGCCGGCGCTGTGGTTCTGCTGATTGCCGGTCATGGCACCACCGACATTGCCTCTGTCCTGACCAGTATTGATCCAGGCGCGCTGACCAGTGCAGCGGCTGTGCTGATTGCACTGGCAGCAGTTCTGGCCTGCGCGCAATTCCCGATGCACGGATGGCTGACCGAGGTGATGGAAGCCCCGACGCCCGTTTCCGCCCTGCTGCATGCAGGCGTGATCAACGCGGGCGGCTTCCTGCTGATCCGGCTTGCCGATCTGATGCTGGCCGCCCCGGGCGTGATGGCGCTGCTGGTGATGCTGGGCGGGTTCACCGCGCTGTTTGCCAGCCTTGTCATGCTGACCCAGCCTGCCGTGAAAACCTCCCTGGCCTGGTCCACCATCGCCCAAATGGCCTTTATGATCATGCAGTGCGGCCTGGCCCTGTTTCCGCTGGCACTGCTGCATATCGTGGCCCATTCGCTCTACAAGGCACATGCCTTCCTGAGCGCCGGCAGTGCAGTGCGCTACGTCGCGGCGCTGCGCCGCCCCGGGCCGGTCGCTGTGCCCAGCGCCCGCAACGTGATGCTGGCCTTTGCCACCGCTATCGCGATCTATGCTCTGACCGGCACAGTGTTCGGCTTTGACGGCAAATCGGTTCAGGCCATTGCGCTCGGCGTGATCCTGATCTTCGGTGTTGCATACTTGCTGGCCCAGGGCCTGGCCGATGCCGCACCCGGTGCGCTCACCCGCCGCACAGTGATCTATGCCGGTGCTGCCTCTGTCAGCTACTTCCTGCTGCAGATGGCCGCCGCGCAGTTGACCGCCGGGACGCTGCCGCCCGCACCTCAGCCCGGTCCGCTGGAATGGGCGCTGATCCTCCTCGCGCTGGCAAGTTTCGGTGCCGTTGCAGTGGCCCAGTCCACCTTCCCGCTCTGGGCACAACACCCCGCCGCTGCCGGGCTGCGAGTTCACCTCTCCAACGGGCTTTACGCCAATGCGGTCTTTGACAGGCTGCTGAACGGCTGGTCCAAGAAATCCCCTGCCTGAAGGAACCCGGAATGTTTGCAAAACTCGAAACCTTCCCCGCCCCGTTGCTTGAACTCGTTGCAGAGGCAACCAGGTCAGCCAAGGCTGTCCCGCCGCTGTTCCCGCTGTCGGCAAGTGTCGCGGTGAACCCCTTCCTGGGCCAGGCATCCGAACCGCTGGCTGTTACCGCCGCCCGCATGGCGCGGGTGGCCGGAACCCGGATCACCCCGGAACGTGCCCAATGGGCACATCAATTCGAGACCGGAAAGATCCTAGAGGATGACCTGCGGGCTGCGCTTGCCGCCTTTGACGGCCAGTTCGGCCGCCCCGGCTTGGCTGACGTCAAAGCTGCCCTCAGCAATCCGGCACCTGTGCCAAAGGCGCTGCCCACCGTCGCCGAGTTGGCTGCCGATGTGTCAGGTGTTGACTGGCCGGGCCTGATCGAGGACCGCATCGGTGTCTGGGCAGCCAGCCATTTCGACCAGGGTCAGGCCCTGTGGCAGCCGAACCGCTCCGGCGGTGCGTTTGCCGCTTGGCGCGAGTTTGCCTCGCGCGATCTGACACCCGAAATCCACGGGCTGACCGGCTTTGGCGCTTTCGTGGCAGCCTCCAGCCGGTCGCATTGGCGTGCCATCGGCCGCGCCTGCGAAACGCTGGGGCTGAGCACCGCAGCGGCTGAAACCGCATTCCACCGCTGGCTGATCACCCTGGGAGGCTGGGCGCAGTACGCCCGCGGCTTGCTGTGGCAGGCTGAACTGGACGGCAAAGGCGACAACACCGTGACCGAGCTGCTTGCCATCCGCATGGTTTATGACGAGGCACTTTTCGGCCTCTATGAGGAGCAAATCGCAGCCAAATGGGCAGATACCGTGACCCGGCACGAAACCGCGCTGACCCCGGACCGCGAGATGATCATCGATGCGGTGCTGCAGGATGCGGTGGAGCGGGCTGAGCAGCGGAGGCTGGCACAGACCCTTGCGGTTTCGGCTGGCCCTGCGCCGCAAGCCCAAGACCGGCCCAAGCTGCAGGCTGCCTTCTGCATCGACGTGCGGTCCGAAGTATTCCGCCGCGCACTGGAAGCTCAGGACCAGGGTATCGCCACCTTTGGTTTTGCAGGTTTCTTCGGCCTCGCCAGCGCCCACCAGGCCGAAGCCTCCGACGTGATCGAGGCACGCGGCCCCGTTCTGCTGCCTGCTGCCATCGCCTCCAATGCCAAGGAATCCGAGCCCCGCGACCTGGACCAGCGCTATGCGGCGCGGGCGAAACGCGCCTGGGGCCGTTTCAAACTGGCTGCGGTCTCCTCCTTCGCCTTTGTCGAGGCGGCAGGCCCGGTCTATGCAGGCAAGCTGCTGCGTGACTCCCTGGCTGCGGGCAGCAAGCAAGCTGCCGGCCCCGCCCCCCGGCTTGATCCGGCTATCAGGCTGGAAGACCGGATTGGAATGGCGCATTCAGTCCTTGGCGCAATGTCCCTGACGGACAACTTTGCCCCGGTGGTCATGCTGGCCGGGCATGGTGCCGGTGTTACCAACAACCCGCATGAAAGCGCGCTGCATTGCGGCGCCTGCGGCGGCCATGCCGGTGACGTGAACGCACGCCTGCTTGCCGGCCTCCTGAACGACACTGAGGTGCGGGCAGGCCTTGCGGCCAAGGGCATCAGCATTCCGGACGATACGATCTTTGTTCCGGCTCTGCACAATACCACTACGGATGCAGTCACTCTTTACGATGGTGACGTGCCGAAGGGCGCCCATGCGGAAGATCTCACCCGGCTCAGAGGCTGGCTGGACGCCGCTGGCCTTCTGGCCAGGGCGGAACGCGCGGCCCGCCTGCCGCGGGCTGACAGCGGCGGCGACCTGATGCGCCGGGCCAGGGACTGGGCGGAACTGCGCCCCGAATGGGGCCTGGCCGGCTGCCGTGCCTTCATCGCAGCCCCCCGCCACCGCACCAAGGCCAGCGGATTGTCAGGCCAGGCCTTCCTGCACAGCTACGACTGGCGCAGCGACGACGGCTTCGGCGTTCTGGAGCTGATCATGACGGCGCCCGTAGTGGTCGCCAGCTGGATCATCCTGCAGTACTATGGCTCCTCCGTCGCGCCGGCCCTGTTCGGCGGCGGCAATAAGCTGCTGCATAATGTGGCTGGCGGTATCGGTGTGCTGGAGGGAAACGGCGGAAGCCTCCGCCCGGGCCTGCCGTGGCAGTCCGTGCACGATGGCGAAGCCTTGCAGCACGACCCGCTGCGGCTCTCTGTGGTGATTGAAGCCCCGCGCGAAGCAATGACTGCCGTGCTGGAGCGCCATGCCGGGGTTCGGGAACTGTTCGACAACCGCTGGCTTCACCTGATCGCCATGGACACCGAAGGCAGGCTTGCCTGGCGCTACTGCGGCGGCCTGAGGTGGGAGCCGTTCGGGCAGGAACCCGATGCGGAACGCGCCATCGCAGCCGAGTAGCCCTCGATTGCCTCAGCGGCGATGTGCGCAGGGCTGCCCGTCCGGCAGCCCGCAATTGCCCCCGACTGTGCCGCGGGGGCGAACCGTCCGACGCGGGGCTGCTCCCGGGTTTCTCCAACCTGATCTCAGCCCCGCCGTGATGCTTGGCCGGTGTTCGACCGCTTCCTAGGAAGTGCCGGCAGAAAACTGTTTCCTGAACTGGCTGGGCGTTGCTCCCTCCTGCTGCCGGAACGCCCGTTCGAAGGCGGACACTTCCGAATAGCCCAGCCGTTCCGAAATTTCATGGAGCTGCGTCCCAGGGGTCAGCAGCATGCGTTTGGCAATTTCCATCCGGCACCCTGCCAGCAGCCGGGAAAACTTCTGCCCTTCCTCCTCCAGCTTGCGCCGTAAAGTCCGGCGGGACATGCCCAGCGCAGCTGCAACAACTGTTTGCTCGAAACTCTCCTGGCCAATACGTTTCAAAAGCTCTCGGCGTACCCGAACCGTAACGGGCGCAGCGCGTTCGCTTTGCCTGGCAGTGGAGGCAATCGTTTGCGAAACCTCCTTGAAGGCCGGGTTCACCCGGCCGGGCAAAGGCAGCCCCAGCAAGCTCGCCGGGAAGACCAGCGTGTTCGCGTTGGCCGCAAAATTAATAGGGCATCGCGGACCGGCATTGCGGGCGTCTGGCAACGCGCTTGATTCGTGCTCCAGAGTCACCAGTTCAGGGCGCCAGTCCGGCCCCGCCGCGGACCTGATCAGATTGTGGAAAACGGCCAGTGTCAGCTCCGCATCCTGTTGCCGCGGCCAGATGCCGGGGTCCAGTATTTTGTAAGCCAGCATTGCCCTGTCCGCCTCAATCGTCAGCTGCAATTCAGAGTCGCTTTGCACGATTGAAAAGCCATTGCGGAACAGTGAAAGGGCCGCACCAAGAGTTGGCGCCTGATTGATGAATTCCCCAAGCGCGCCAAGGTTTTGCAGATCGAAGACTGAGCCGACCCGCCAGCCGAAGTCGGGCAGATCCAAGTTTCCGGACGCGTGCTCGCAGAAGTCCACGAACTTCTTCAGGCCGATTTCTCCGATCAGGTCATCCGGCCCGATACCGGAAACCTGAAATAACCTGTCCGCATCACCATTCATGAATTCAACGGCCCGCAGCGGGTCGCTCAAAGTAGAGGCGGAAATCCGGGGCTGGTAAGTGTGTGGCATCGCGCAGTTCCTCAGGATTGCGCCAGAATACCGTAAAAATCCGCCATTCCAGAAAAATTGCCGCACCTTTGGCCGCAGCAGCCGATTCTGTCCGGAAATGTCGTCTTGTTGTCCGGATGTGTCCGCCACAAGGGGCAGCCTGCCGGGGCAGCCTAGGCAAATGGCACCTCAAATTGGCACCTTTGATATTGCAATCGCAGGCGGCGGCCCGGCCGGGTCGGTGGCAGCTGTGCTGCTGACCCGGGCGGGCTTCAGAGTGGCGCTGGCAACCCTGCCGCCGCGCGCGCCGCGAATTGAAGGTATGTCCGCCCGCGTGGCCGCGATCTTGGCAAGGCACGGGCTGCCGCTCGCGGGGATCGGCCCCCCAGCGCAGCGCCATGTTAGCTGGGGCCCCTTCCAGAGCATCCAGAACAGCGAGCATCTTGCAGACCGCGGCGCCTTTGACGCTGGGCTTCTGGACGCGGCTCGGGCCGAGGGCGTGAGCGTTGTTTTGGCAGCCGTGGCCAGCGTCCGGCCGGGCAACGGCGAAATCCGCCTGTCCGATGGCCGGAGCCTGCCGGCGCGGCTGCTGTTTGAGGCCCGCGGCCGCCGGGCGCCCCGCCAATGCTCGGGTTTGAGCCGGGCTGAGCTTGCAGGGCCGAACACGATTTCCGTGGCCGGTCTGGTGCCGCTCCTGGACGGAGACATGGAAACGCCGCGTATAGAAGCGCGGCAGGGCGGGTGGATCTGGTCGGTCCCAGCGGGCCAGGATCAGCTTTGGCTGCAGGCGGTGGGCAGCGCGGACTCGCTGAGCCGTGCGCAAGGCAAGGCAGCTGTAGAGACGTTGTGGAACAGAGTGCTGGGCGAAGCCGCCCGCCAGCTGCCCCGCCGCCCCAGTGTCAACGCAATTGCCCCGCGGCTGGCGGCACCGGAACTGGACCCGCGCTGCCCCCGGCTGGGCGACGCGGCCGTGGCACTGGACCCTTTGTCAGGGCACGGCATGTTTTGGGCAGTGTCCTCGGCATTGATGGCTGTGCCCATCGCGCGGGCGCTGCTGGCCGGGAAGACGGACATTGCCCGAGACTTCTACCGCAACCGGGTGGCGGAGACTTTCTGGCGGCAAGCGCGGGTGGGCCGCGATTTTTACCGCGAGGCAGGTTTTCTGACACCATTCTGGCAAGAGCGCGCGGCCTGGCCGGATGACGCCCCTGCCCATGGCACGGACATACGCCCGCACATCGGCAAGCGTGTTGTCGTGCAGGACGGCCATCTGGCTCGGCGCGAGGTGCTGATCACCCGGGACGCCCCCGGCGGTGCGGCCTTTACCGCCGGACAGGAGATCGTGCCTCTGCTGCGCCGCCTGAACGGCCAGCCGCTGCCGGATGCCGCCCGCTTTCACAGCACGGTTCTGCCCGAGGCGCCGCCGCAGGCGGCACGGGCGATCCATCAATGGCTTTTGTCACAAGGCTTCACCGAGGGGGCGCAGATCCCCTGGGACACCACAAACAGGGAGACTGATTCATGCAACTACGACCCCGCGGTCTGACGGCTGCACTTCTGGTATCAGTGGCGGGCGCCGCGCCGGCGCTGGCCAGCGAGGAGCTGCAGAATATCTGCTCCAGCTGCCACACGGCAGAGGAAAACGGGCTGAGCCGGATCAGCGGCCAGCGCAAGTCGCCTGAAGGCTGGATGATGACCATCGTTCGGATGCAGCAGTCGCACGGGCTGGAGATCAGCGCCGAGGACCGCCGCGCCATCGTGCAGCATCTGGCGGACACCCAGGGCCTCGCCCCCTCCGAAGCAGCACCTTTCCGCTATGCCCTGGAGAAGGACCCGAACGCGCAGGAGAGCTTCGACGAGCCCTTCGCCTCAATGTGCTCCCGTTGCCATACAGGCGCGCGGGGGCTGCTGCAGAACCGCACCGCGGAGGAGTGGGAGCTGCACATGGATTTCCATGTCGGCCATTTCCCAACCATCGAATACCAGGCGCTTGGCCGCGACCGGGAATGGTACAAGATCGCCCGGACCGAGATCGCAGGCTTCCTGGCGGAGCAGAATCCGCTGGAGACTGCTGCCTGGACAGATTGGCAGGCTGCGGAGAAGCAGCCGGTGGCGGGCAATTGGGTGGTGATGACCGACCTGCCCGGCATCGGCGAAGCCTATGGGAAGCTGACGGTCACGGGCGATGCCTCGCCCTATCAGGTCAGCGGCGAGTTCGTGACGGCGGACGGCACCGTGCATCCCGCATCCGGCCAGATGAACCTCTACACCGGCTATGAATGGCGTGCCAATCTGGACATTGGCGGCACCCCCTATCGCCAGGTGCTGGCGCTGTCGGAGGATGGAAACAGCCTGCAGGGCCGCCAGTTCGACCGCGGCAACGATGCCCTGGGCGCGCCATTGAGCGGTGTCCGGGAGGGGGCCGGCAGTGTCATCCTGGGCACAGTTCCTTCTGCCGTTCCGGCAGGGGAAGCGCAGGTACAGGTGGTTGGCACCGGGTTGGACGGGCTGGACGCCTCTGCTGGTGAGGCCACGGCGAACACCTTTGGCGCAGCGCTATCGCTGGCGGCGGAGGGCAACGGCGTTGTCACCTTCAGCGCGGGAGGGGCTGAAGGGCAGATCGCCCATTACACTTCTGTCGACAGCCTGCGGGTGGAGCCTGAGTTCACCATCGCTCGCGTGGGCGGCGGCAGCGATGAAGGCCCGGCAGCGGTGCCTGCCTATTTCAACGCGGTCGGCATGTGGAACGGCTCCGACGGCGAGGCTGGGACCGAGGATGACGTGCGCATCGGCCGGGTCGAGGCGCAATGGACCGTGGCCAACGCGCATGAGCATGCGGCGCATATGAAGGACACCGAATTTTCCGGCGTTATGCAGGCCAACGGCATCTTCCTGCCCGCCATTGCAGGTCCAAATCCCGACCGCCCCTTCAGCGCCAACAACGCGGGTGAGCTGACAGTGCAGGCCGAGGCGATGGGCCAGCAGGCAGAAGCCATGCTGATCGTCACCGTGCAGCGCTTCATCGACCCGCCAATCCGCTGAAACAGGGGGAGAGATCATGAAAGACTTTCACTATCAGTCGGCCAATGCACACCGGGTTGAAGTCGAGGGGCGGGAGGTGCTGTTCCACGTCCCCACCACCTCGATCTTTGAGATGGACGGAGTGGACCGCGACATCCTCGATTATGCTGCGCAAGAACAGGCGTTTTCGATGGACGAGTTCGAGGCGCGGTTTGCGGCAGAGGATGCGGCGGCGCGGCTGGATGGGCTGGTGCGGCTGGATATCGTCAACGACGGCCGCCCGCTGCAGCCGGAACGGACGCCGATCGAGATCGAGACCTTCCCGCTCACGACCATCGTTCTGAACGTCAACACCGGCTGCAACCTGGCCTGCTCCTACTGCTACAAGGAGGATCTGGCAGTGCCGTCGAAGGGCCAGAAGATGGCCTTTGACACCGCGCGGAAATCAGCAGAGATGCTGCTGGCTGAAAACCCGGACCGGGACAGCTATAACATCGTGTTCTTCGGCGGCGAGCCGCTGTCGAACCTGCCCTTGATCCGGCAGGTGGTGGACTGGGCCGAGCCGCATTTCGCAGCACTTGGCAAAGAGGTGAACTTCAGCCTCACCACCAATGCAACGCTGCTGACTGAGCCGCTGATCGACTGGCTGGACGCACACCGCTTTGGTCTGACTGTCTCCATCGACGGGCCCAAGGCGCAGCACGACCTGAACCGCAAGACGGTGGGCGGCAAGGGCACCTACGACACCGTGGCCGCCAAGGCGCGGCTGCTGTTGTCGCGGTACACATCGAAACCGGTGGGCGCCCGCGTCACCCTGACCGCAGGCATCACAAATATCGTCGAGATCTGGGACCATCTGAAGAACGATATCGGTTTCGCCGAGGTGGGCTTCTCGCCGGTCACCTCGGGCGAGATGGATGCCTTCAACCTGAACGGCGCCGAGCTGCTGGAGGTATTCGAGGGGATGAAATCCCTGGGCCGCCGCTATGTCGAAGAGGCGCTGCAAGGCCGTAACATCGGCTTTTCCAACATGCATCAAATGATGAACGACCTCTACGAGGGGCGCTCCAAGGCGCTGCCCTGCGGGGCCGGAGTTGGGATTCTGGCAGTCAACCACGATGGCGCGCTGAACCTTTGCCACCGGTTCGCCGGCTCGGAAATGGACCAGTTCGGCACCGTCGACGAAGGCATCAAGCGCAAGGAGTTGTCGGGCTTCATCAAGGCGCGGTCTGACCGCACCGAGAAGGGCTGCGCCACTTGCCGGATACGCAACCTGTGCGCGGGCGGCTGCTACCACGAGAGCTACGCCCATTTCAGCGATCCTTTGATGCCGACCTATCACTACTGCGACCTGATGCGCGACTGGATCGACTTTGGCGTCGCCGCCTATGCACGGCTGATCGCCCAGGCACCGCAGTTCTTTCACCACCATGTTGCGCCGAGGAGGGCGTTTGGAAAATGAAACCGCTCAATCAGAAAGCCGAACGCGTTCAGCAAGCCGCTGCCGATGGCCAGATGGAAGAGGTCCGCGCGATGCAGACCGTGACCGCCGGATGCGCCACCACATTCGACCCGGGCTGGGAGGTCGACCCCTTTGGCGGCCTTGCCGCGCTATGCCAGCCGATGGAGGCGGATCTTTACGGCTGCTCCGACCCATGCTGGTGGCCTGCGCAGGTGCCCGACATCATGGTCAACCACCAGAACTGGGACGAAGGCGCCCCCAACGCCGCCAAGGACTGGCGCGCGCTTGGCACCACCTATCCCACCGACGCCGAAACCTGAGGAGACCCGCATCATGAAATCCGCGCTTTTTGCTGCTGCTGCGTTTTGCGCTTCAGCCCTGCCGCTGGCCGCTGGCGACCTTCTGGTGACGGTGGCCCGGCCCTCCAACCTCTATGTCTTTGATGCCGGGGACCGCTCGGTCAAGGCCGACTGCGATCTGGGGGCGAATGTGACACCCGGCGTGATCGCCATGTCGCCGGACAACCGCATCGCATATGTGCTGCTGAACCATTGGCAGGATGTGGTCGGTGTCGATATCGAGACCTGTGAAAAGGTCTTTCACGCCGCCCAGTCCGAGGGCGATGTGACCCGCCGCTCGCTGGCCTCGCTTGCCGTCTCCAAGGATGGCAGCCAGATCTTCACGGTGCGCAATCCGGTGCATAAGAAAACCGACCGCTATGAGGTGATGCAGCCGGAATTTGCGGTTTATAACGCGAGCGCCGGGCTGGAGGCAAAACCTGCTGCGATCTATGAGGCACCGCGCCGCTCGACGCTGATGGCGAGCGACCGCAACGGCCAAGTGTACGTCGCCGGGCATGAAATCTATCGGGTTGACCCCAGCAACGGCGAGACCGAGGTGGCGATTGCAAATGCCAGCTGGGACCGTCCCACCTACAGCCCACCGGACGTGCTGGCGTTCTGGCCGACCGGTAGCCAGAACGACGAGATGCTGCTGATGTATACGGCGGCGGTGTTCACCGATGAAACCCAGCAGGAACTGGCGGATTTCGTTTGGGGCTACCAGTCGGTCGATCTGACCACCGGGGAGACCGAGATTGCAGATTTCGCTTCCTTCGAGGTGCTGATGTTCTCCGCAGTGCGCAGCGCGACAGACCCCAAGCACCTCTATGGCGTCTATACTCAGCTGTCCAAGCACAACCTGGAAACCCAGGAACTGGTCAAGCGGGTAGACCTGCCGCACACCTATTACGTCATCAACGTCTCCACCGACGGGCGTGAGATCTATGTCGCAGGCACGAATGATGACATCGGCATCTACGACAGCGAGACGCTGGAGCGGGTGGGCGAGATCCGGATGCCTTCCGGCGGGGATATGTCGGTTTCCACCCTGCATGTCGTGCCGCAGGGATGAGCGGGCCTGCTGCCAAACTCTCCTCCCAGCCGGGCGGCACTGCTGCCGCCCGGGCCTGGCCGCGCCTGCCCTCACGCGCGGGTGCGGCGCTGTTTACCGCCGCCACCGCGGACTGGCTGCTGCCCTTGCTGCGCCCGCACCGGTGGCGGCTGGCGGTGCTCTTGCTGATCAGTTTTGCCGCCGCCGGGCTTGGCTTGCTGCCGCCCTACATCAGCAAGCTGGTGATCGATCGCGGGCTGATGGCGGGGGATGCGTCGCAGCTGGTGGTCTGGTCCGCGGCACTGTTCGCAATTGGCCTCTTGGCCACCGGAACCGGCGCGCTCAGCAACATCCTGCATATGCGCGCGTCAGTGCAGATGCTGGCGCGGATGCGGCAGCGGCTTCTGTCACGGCTGGCTGCAAAGCCTTCCGGCTGGTTTGCCGCCCAGCGCGCAGGCGAGCTGCTGGCGCGGGTTGATGGCGACGCGGCGGAAGTGCAAAAGTTTGCCTTCAACGCGGTGCTGGGCGGTTCTTCGGCGCTGATCCGGCTGGCGGGCGGCTCTGCGATGCTAATGGTGCTGGATTGGCGGCTGGGGCTGCTGACGGCACTCCTGGCCCCGGCAGAGCTGCTGTTTCTGGTCTGGGCACGGCCCCGGACCGAACGCCACGCCGCAGCAGTGCGCGAGATGCAAGGACGGTATTCGGCGGGGCTGTCGGAGACCTTGTTCGGCCTGCCCGCCCTGCAAGCCGCCCGCGGCATTCGCTGGGCAGAGCGGCGCAGCCTGCGCGATCATGCCGGGCTGAGCCGCCGCCTGATCGCGCAGAACCTGTGGGGAGAGTTTACCCGCGCGGTGCCGGTGCTGCTGTCGGCGCTGATCCGCTCCGCAATCTTTCTGGTCGGCGGACTGATGGTGATACGCGGCGAGTGGCCACTGGGTTCGCTCATTGCCTTCATCGCTTATATGGGATTCATGACCGGGCCGATGCAATCGCTGCTTGGCCTCTGGCACGCGCAGGCGCGGGTCAAGGTTGCGGTGGCCCGGCTGGATGCGGTTATGCAATCTCCCCCTTCCCTTTCTGACCGTTTCTCTCCTTCCGGCTATGTGCTGCAGCTGGACAACGCAACCGTGGCCCGCGGTGACGCCGCACCTCTGGGCCCGCTCACCCTGAACATTCCCGAAGGCACCCGGGTGGCCCTCAAGGGAGCCAGCGGTGCGGGCAAGACCTCGCTGCTCTCGGTGCTCTGCGGGCGGGTTCAGCCCTTGACCGGCCGTGTCACCATGGGCGGTGCGGATCTGAGCCTTCTGAGCGGTGCTACCCTGCCAGAGCGGGTAGCCTATGCAGGTCAGCGCCCCTATACCCTGCGGGCCAGCCTTCGCGGCAACCTGTTCCAAAGCCGTGCCTTCTGGGCCAAGCCTGAGAATGAAGCGCGGGTGTGGCAGATGCTGGAACTTTTTGGCCTGGCGGACAGGTTCTGCGGGCCTGAGGGCCTTGACACGTTGCTGGGCGAAAGCGGGCTGACATTGTCGGGCGGCGAGCGCCAGCGGCTGTGCCTCTTGCGTGTTCTGCTGCCGCCGTTCGACATCCTGATCCTGGATGAAGCGCTGTCGGAAGTGGATCCGGCCACCGCAACCCGGATCCTGACCCATATCGACACGGCGTTTCCCCATGCCACCCGCATCTTGACTGCCCACGGCGGCGCTGCGGCTGGCAGGGGATTCGACCTGGAGATTGACGTGTCGGAGGCCAGCACATGAGCCGCGCCGCGCTGATTGCGCTGATCGACGGGCCGCTGGCAACCGACACCCCCGGCCTCACCGCCCGCAATGATTTGTGCAGGATACATCCCAGGGCTGCCGAAAGCCCGGCTGCACTGCACGCCAGCCACATTGCCGCCGCCATCCGCGTCAACGCGCCGGAAGCGCAGATCCTGGGGTTCAGCATTTTTCCGGGCCGTCTGTCCACCCAGCTCACAACCGTGGCGGAAGCACTGCTCCGCGCTGCCGAGTCAGAGGCGGAGATTGTCCACTGCTCTTTTGGACACGCCGGTGCCAGCCCGATGCTGGCTGAAGCCGTAACCGCGGTGCTGGAGGCGGGCAAGCTGCTCGTTGCCTCGGCTCCGGCCCGGGGAACGCCGGTCTATCCGGCTGGGTGCACGGGGGTTCTTTCGGTGCAAGGCGATGCACGCTGCGCCCCTGGCCAGTGGTCGCTGCTGAACCTGCCCGGCGCACGTTTCGGCGCCTGTCCGGGAGGGGCCGGCGTGCCGGTTCGGGGGGCCAGTCTGGCGGCCGCGCATTTTACCGGACTGCTGGCCCGGGCCTGCGCAAAAGGAGGGATAGAGAAGATGCTGCAAACACCCGCCTTCACCGGACGGGAACGCATTGGGGCGGGAGGCCCGAACGCCGCATGATCTGCTTTGACAACTGGAACAGCACCCTGCGCGCCAACTGCGGCCACTACTATGCTACTCCGGACCGGTCGGCGCCGGGCTGGACGGGATCTTTTCTGCTGCACCAGCGCAGCGGCGTCGACGTTGCCGAAATCCGCTGCCTTCCCGCCCGCATTGAACGCACCCGCCAGGGCATCCTGCGCGACGAGCAGGAGCATTTCTTTCTGCTGCACCAGCTGGATGGCGAAACCGGCATCCGGCACGCGGGCCGTGAGACCTTGCTGAGGCCCGGGGAGTTCCTCCTGCTCGATTCAACCCGCACAGCGGAGCTCAACATCACCGGCCGGCCCGCTGCCTTCCTGTCCGCGCATCTGCCGCGGGCGCTGGTGCTGGAGAGGCGCCGGGAGATGCCGCAGGCGGGCTGCAAGATAGCCAGACAGCATCCGTTGCACGCAAGCCTTTGCGGGCTGCTGGATGCGGAAGGCGCTCAGGACGGTGCTGGCTACATCTTCGAACTGGTGCCTCTGGCCTTTGCGGCCGGGGCGTACCCGGGAGGCGGCAGCCTCAGCAGCCGAAGACACCGGTTCCGGCTGGTTCGCGAGTCACTGGAGCTGCTCAGCACCGATCCGCAGTTGACGGTGGACACGCTCGCCGCCCGCACCGGGTTGTCGCGCCGCCAGTTGCAGCGTGAATTTCAGGAGAACGGCACCAGCTTCACCGATTGCCTGGCTCGCACACGTCTGGCCGCGGTGGCAGGCAAGTTGGGCCATGCGGCGCGGCAGGGCCGCCGAGTGCCGATTGCCCAGGTCGCCTATAGCGCCGGGTTTGGTGACATTTCCCATTTCAACCGCATCTTCCGACGGCACTTCGGCTGCTCGCCGCGTGGTTTCCTCAGCGCCCAGGATTACAGCGGAAATTTGGCGCAGGACGCAAACTCTTTGGCACCACTGCCCAAGACCGCGCCCGAGGGCCGTGGTTGTCTTTCTCAATCAAACCCGGCTGACGGATAAACAGGGAGAACAACCATGAACTACAGCATGCTCATCAACGGCGAGCAGGTTTCGGCGGAGCGCATGATCGAGGTGATCAACCCGGCAACAGAGGAGGTGTTTGCCCGCGTGCCGCATGCCTCCGAGGCGCAGATGAACCAGGCCGTGGCTGCCGCCAAGGCCGCACAAAGGGCCTGGGCAGACACCCCGATGGCCGAGCGTCGCGCGAAAGTGGAAGCGCTGGCCGCTGCGATCGGCGAAGAGGCGGATGAACTGGCGCGGCTGATCACCCTGGAACAAGGCAAGCCGCTGCCCGAGGCGCAGGGAGAGGTGGCCTGGTCGCAGGGTTACCTGGCCCATACCGCCACACTGGAACTGCCGGACCGCGTCATTCAGGACGACGCGGAATTTCGCATCGAGACCCGCCACAAGCCGTTGGGAGTGGTGGCAGGCATCATCGCCTGGAACTTTCCACTGCTCTTGTGCTGCTGGAAGATCGGGCCCGCCTTGATGGCAGGCAATGCCATTGTTCTGAAACCTGCGCCGACCACTCCGGTTGCGGCACTGAAACTGGGCGAGATCTGCGCCCGTATCTTCCCGGCCGGCCTTGTGAACATCATCACCGACGCCAATGACCTTGGCCCCAAACTGACGGCCCATCCGGATGTGGCCAAGATCGGGTTTACCGGTTCATCGGAGACTGGCAAGCGGATCATGGCCAGTGCCGCCGATACGATGAAACGGGTGACGCTGGAAATGGGCGGCAACGACCCCGCCATCGTGCTGCCGGATGTGGACGTGAAGGCCGCTGCGGAAAAGGTCTACGGCGGCGCCTTCCTCAACGCCGGTCAGGTCTGCCTGGCAGTAAAGCGCGCCTATGTGCACAGTGACATCTACGAGGACTTCTGCGCCGAACTGGCCGCCCTTGCCGAACAGGCGGTTGTCGATGATGGCATGAAGCAGGGCACAACTATCGGCCCGATCCAGAACAAGGCGCAGTTTGACAAGATCAAGGGTTTCCTGGAGGACGCCCGTGCCTGCGGCCGGATCATCGCCGGCGGTGCAGCCAAGGACGGCCCGGGTTATTTCGTGCCGCCCACCATTGTCCGGGATGTGACGGACGGGCAGAAGATCGTCGACGAGGAGCAATTCGGCCCGATCCTGCCGGTGATCCGCTTTGACGATATCGACGATGTGATCGCCCGCGCCAATGCCTCCGATTACGGGCTGGGCGGCTCGGTGCATTCGCGAGACACGGTCCGGGCCACGGAGGTCGCCGGACGCATCGAGTCCGGCACCATCTGGGTCAATCAGCAGCTGAACATCGGCCCGCATATCCCGATGGCCGGCTTCAAGGGCTCTGGCCTGGGTGTGGAGCAATCGGTCGAGGGACTGGCGGAATACACCCAGATGCAGGTAATCAACGTCGCCTGCGGGTGAGCAACTCTCGCCCGGGCCGCCGCTGCAGCGGCCCGGGCGCTGATTCATCAGTTTTTATCTGAGCAGATGAAAGCTGGTCCGGGTCAGAGCTGCCTGCACCGAAATCTTCCGCCCGGTGCTGGTCTGCTCTCAGGCGAAGCTGACCCCGTTCAGGTTCATCGGCAGTTCCGTCACCAGCGGGCCGTTGACTGCGATGGCATTGGCCAGTGCTGGAGCTGAGGGCGGGGTTCCAGGCTCACCCACGCCGGTAGGCATCTCGGCGGAGGGTACGATGTGCACCTCTATGGCGCCGATGTCACCGATCCGCAGCGGCTCGTAATCCGGGAAGTTGGACTGGTCCACTTCGCCTTCGGTCAGGGTGATTTCGTTGCGCATCACATGGCCGAGGCCATAGCCGATGCCGCCCTCCATTTGTGCCTTGATCACATCCGGGTTGACGGCGATGCCGCAATCCACCGCGCAGGTGACCTTCTCGATCTTCACCCCGTCATTGGCGTTGCCGGAGATCTCCACGACCTCGGCCACATAGCTGCCAAAGCTCTTGTGAACAGCGATACCCTGGCTGCGGCCTTCCGGCGCGCTGCCCCAGCCGCCCTTTTCCGCAGCCAGTTTCAGAACGCCAGCCAGACGCTGCTGATCGGCGCCGCCGCCCTCCAGAAGAGCAAGGCGGAATTCGACCGGGTCACGGCCTGCAGCATGGGCGGCCTGGTCCAGCATCGTTTCCATCACATAGGCGGTGTGGGTGTGTCCGACCGAGCGCCACCACAGAACCGTGGTTGCCTTGGCCACATCGGTAAGGCCGACATGCTGGCCAGGGATCTGGTAGGGACTGCCGGCCACGCCTTCGACCGAGCTGTGGTCGACGCCGTCATGCACGAGCATGCTTTCGAAGGCAGTGCCTTTCAGGATCGGTTGCGCGGCAATGCGGTGGTCCCATCCGGCGATGTTGCCATCCGCGTCCAGACCAACCCGCACCCGGTGCGCAACGGCGGGCCGGTAATAGCCGCCGGTGATGTCATCCTCGCGCGACCAGACCAGTTTCACCGGGCGCGAGCGGTCGGTCAGGGCAAAGGCCAGCGCCGCCTCCACCTGGTAGTCAGCCGTCGGAGTAGCGCGGCGGCCGAAGGAGCCTCCGGCAAACATCGTGTTGATGCGAATTTTTTCCATCGGCAGCTGGAATATCTGCGCCATCGCTATATGCGGCCCGGTGGGGAATTGGCAGCCGTCATGCAGGGTGACGCCGCCGTCCTCGTCTGCCTCGATGGTGCAGGTGAGCGGCTCCATCGGCGCATGCGCCAGCAGCGGGAAGTAGAAGGTCTGCTCCACCACCTTCGCCGCGCCGTCGATCTGCGCCGCGGTGGCGGCCTGGTCCGCACCGGTCACATTGTACTCCGGGTCCGTGTTGACCGCGGCCAGCAGCTCCTCGCGGATCTGGTCAGAGCTGCGGCTTTCGGCGTTCGAGAAATCCCAGTCCACGGTGATTGCATCGCGGGCCTGGAACGCGCCCCAGGTGTCCTCGGCATAGACCGCAACACCCGCCTGATTGGGCAGCACGGCAGCGCGGATGTAGCCTTTGATCTCCTTGGCGTTGGCATCGTCAAACCCGCTGGCCAGCCCGCCCATCCGCGGGCTGCGGATGATGACGGCAACCATCTGGTTCGGCAGATGCAGGTCCATAGCATACATCGCGGTGCCATTGGTCTTGGGCAAGGAGTCCTTGCGCTTGACCGAGGCGTTGCCGATCAAACGGAACTCGCTGGGATCCTTCAGCCGCGGCTCTGCCGGGGCCTCCATCTGCGCGGCGGCGGCGACGAACTCCGCCAGCGGCGCCTCCTGGCCCGCGCCCTTGAGGATGCCGTCCTCCAACGTCAGCTCCGCGGTGTCTGCGCCCCAGGCCTCGGCCGCGGCCTGGATCAGCATCTCGCGCGCAGCCGCCCCGGCCTGGCGGTACTGCAGGAAGGAATTGGCCATCGCGGTGGAACCGCCGGTGCCCTGCATCTGCCCGAACGCCAGGTTGGCATAGCGCGAGGGATCGGAGGGGGCGAATTCGTACTGGATGTCCTCCATCGAAACGCCCAGTTCCTCGGCGATCAGGGTAGTGAGGCCAGTGGCCGGGCCCTGGCCCTTCTCGAAGTGTTTGACGATGGCGGTGACGGTGCCGTCTGCACTGATCTTCACAAACGGGTTCAGCTGTGCCGGTGCGGAACCGGCCGCCAGAGCGCCGTTCGGACGGACGCCGACATACAGGACGGCAGCGGCGGCGGCAGCGGATTTGAGGAAGCCGCGGCGGGAGGTGTTCAGGGTCATATCAGGCCTCCATCATTTCGGATGCGCGCTGGATCGCGGCGCGTATGCGCTGGTAGGTGGCGCAGCGGCAGGCGTTGCCGTTCATGAAGCTGTCGATTTCTTCCACCGTCGGTTTGGGATTTTCGCTCAGCAGCCCGACGGCAGACATGATCTGCCCCGACTGGCAATAGCCGCATTGCACCACGTCCAGCTCCACCCAGGCGTCCTGCACGGCCTTGGAAACCTTGGAGTTCAGCCCTTCTATGGTGGTGATCTCGGCGCCCTCGGCGTCCTCGACAAAGGTCTGGCAGGAGCGCACCGGCTCCCCGTCCAGATGCACGGTGCAGGCGCCGCAAGCGGCGACGCCGCAGCCGAACTTGGTGCCGGTCAGCTTCAGTTCATCCCGGATCACCCACAATAGCGGAGTTCCGGGCTCGGCCTCGACCTGATGCGTCTGGCCGTTGAGTTTCAATGATATTGCCATGGCTATGGGGCCTCCCGTTGGCTGGATCGTTGCTGTTCAGGATTGTTCGAAGTCTTCAAAGGCATCGGCGTAATCGGGATGCCAGCGCGACAGCGCCGGGCGGTTTTCCAGGATGTCGCCCAGGGCCCAGGTGACCCGGCGGCGGTCGCGTTCGGGTGTCACGTCGTTGTCCGGGCACAGGATATAGAAATCATCCGCTTCCATACGGGTAAGCAGGTGGTCCACGGTCTGCTCCGGGGTCCAGGCCGCGGCGGGTTTTTCCGGAATGTGGCGGGCGATCATGCCCGTATAGGTGAAGCCTGGCACGAACAGATGCGCGCTGATCGGGGCTTCCGCCTGCCGCAGGTCGTGGGCCAGCATTTCGGTCAGCACCTTCACGCCGGCCTTGGAGACGTTGTAGCCCGGGTTGCCCGGCGGCGTGGTGATGCCCTGTTTGGAGCCGGTATTGACCACCACCGCGGGGCGCGCGGCGGCGATCATCCGGGGCAGACAGGCCTGCACGCCGTTCAGAACGCCAAACAGGTTCACCTCAATCATTGCGCGCCAAGCATCTGCGCCGTCCCAGCTGCCGGAGGGCCGGGATATGCCTGCATTGTTCATCAGCACGGCCACCTCGCCGGCGCCGAAAGCAGCATCGGCCAGGGCCGCAAGGTCCTCGGCCTTGCTGACGTCCACAGGAACCGCCAGCACCGGCGCGCCCTGCTTCACCTGACCGCGCAGCTTCTCTGCCGCTTGGTCCAGCGCCTCGCCCGGCAAGTCCGCCAGCACCACTCCCAAACCGGCTTGGGCGAACCGTTCGGCTGCCGCAAAGCCGACACCGCTGGCACCACCGGTCACCACCGCCAGGCCGCCCGCTGCAATTGCTTGCTTGTACATGATGCTTCCTCCCTGAGTTTATCTGTTCCTAAGGTAGAGCGCGCCGGAGTGTACTCCGTGCCCGATCCTCCGGATCATCTGCCTGATCCTCCGGGATGCCGGGATTTACGGTTCTTTGTCTGACTTCGCAGACTTATAGTCGGACATCAGAAGGAGGAGCGCTGATGGTACCGCAAGACCTGATTTCCGATGTCGCCGCATTCGTGCGGGAGAGAGCTGCGCTTGAGACTGGCTGCGAAACCGGAATTGATGGGCTCTTTGCCTTTTGCAGCGAAAAACGGACCGAATTTCAGGCGATGATTTATGAGCCGGTCATGTGCCTGGTCCTGCAGGGGGCCAAGGAGGCTCATCTGGACGACCGGACCGTCCGCTATGGCGCCGGCAAGTCGCTGATCGTCAGCCACGCATTACCGGTAACGGCAGGTGTAATCGATGCGTCGCCGGACAAACCCTACGTCTCGCTGGCTCTGCAGCTGGACCTGGCGACCGTACGCAGTCTTTACGACGAGATCGGCCCGTTGCAGGAACCTGAGCGAGCCTCCCACTCAATGAGCGTGGCCGAAGGCGACCCGGCTTTGTTCGATGCTGTAGGGCGGCTGTTCCGGCTCGCGCGGGATCCGGTGGAGGTGCAGGCTCTGGCGCCCTTGGTGCTGAAGGAGATCCACTTCCGCTTGCTGCGCGCCAGCCATGGCGGAATGCTGCGCCAGCTGCTGCTGCACGAAAGTCCGGCAAGCCGGATTTCCAAGGCGATTGCCCTGATCCGCGATCGGTACAAGGCCACCTTGCCGGTGGCTGACCTGGCCGCAGAAGCGGGGATGAGCCAATCGACCTTTCACGAGCATTTCAAGGCGCTTACTTCCACCACACCACTGCAGTACCAGAAGGAGCTGCGCCTGATGGAGGCGCGCCGCCTGCTGATCAGCGGCGGTAAATCAGTGGCTTCCGCGGCCTATGATGTCGGCTATGAAAGCCCGACTCAGTTCAGCCGGGAATATGCCCGCAAGTTCGGGCTTCCGCCGCGGGACGAGAAACTGGCGTCTGCACCGCTGGCACAGTAGCAGGCCCTTTAGTTGCCTCGCAGGTGCTCTGATCAAATTTGCCGCCAGTTCCGAAGTGCGCGGCCCTTTCTGACAATAGCTGCTCACCCTGTTGCGGGCGCCAGCCGCCATAGATGCCGGGTATTGCAGCAAAGAAGAAAGGACCTACTGCGGCATCCGAAGCTCGAATACCGGAGCAAAAGCTGCTGGTGCCAGAGATAAATCAAGCATGTTTGGATCGCTGGACTGCTGGTCGAAGATTTGAATCTGAGGTCCCAGATGTGAATACCGCAGCTTCTTTTCGATCGCCCGCACAGCCACCTCTATGGCCAAGCGGCCCTGCAGCACAGGCAGGTCCGTGGGCGTCGCAATGATCCGGTTTCTGAGAACTCCGCGATAGACGGCATGTGTCATATAATCCGAAACGATTTGAACCTGATCCTGCAAGCCGCGGGCGCGCAGCACCGAAACAGCGGCCTCCGCTGTTGGCGCGGATCCGGCAATGTAATCGAGGTCTGCCACCTCATCCAGAGCCTCCTCGACCAGCCGGACCTGGATTTCCCGGCCGGTGTCACCGTATTTCGTCGCTACGATCTTTGCAGAACTGCCCGCCAGGGCGTTTTGAAATCCTTGTTCAACAAACTTCACCCAGCCTGCCTCTTGCGGTCCCGGGAACCAGGCAACCTTCACCGGGGGAGAACTTTTGGGATGCCGCTCAGCGATTATGCGGGCTGCTGCGGCACCCATGTCCGTCCAGGAAACACCAACTTTTGCAGTGATCCCCGTATCGGCGATGTCGTTTACTGCGGCGATGACCGGGATTGAGGCTGCTATGCGCTCCACCGTGCTGCCAAGGCCGTTATAGGACACGGTTCCGACCACAAATGCATCCGCGCCTTCGGCTACGCAGCTCTCAGCCTGCTGAATCTGGCGCTGCAAATTCGGGTAGCCGCCCGCCTCAACAAGCTTGAACGACACACCCAGCCTGCGCGCCTCCGTCACCATCCCAAAATTGACGCTCAGCCAATAGGCATCCTTCAAATGCGGATAGGCAATGCACAACCGCCAGGGCTTCGCTGCTTTGTCCAGCGGCTGGTAATCAACGGTTTCATATCCGCTGTCGTAATCAAACGGTACCCGGGGAACTTGCAGGCGCCAGCTTTCCGCAGCGGCGCCGGAGTAAAAAAACGCCAGCCAAAGATACCAAATAATGCGCATGCTCTTCCTTTCCTGCCGCGCAAGTTAGGCATGCGGCTGGATAACAAGAAAATTCAAAATTGCGAAATTCGCAACTCCGCGCGAAAGTTTAAGAATGTTTGGGAAACTCGGATTAAGCGGAAAGCTGAGCCTGGCGTTCATCGTGATCGCCGGGCTGCCCACTCTTGCAGGGATACTGGGGGTAATTGAGCTGCGGGCGCTGGCCCGCCGCCAGGCCGAAGTTATCAGTCAAACAATTCCGGCCATCGCAGAAGTGCGCGGCATGGCAGAAGAAAGCACCCGCATTATTGCTATCGCGCCAGAGCTTTCAGAGGTCGAAACACAGGCTGACCGGGAGAACCGTGCTGATTTCCTGCTGGATCAGATCGCCGCCCTGACACGGCGGATCGACACGCTGAACCTTGAGGATGGCACTGGTACTGAGCAGCTGCGCACAACGGTGGCGGATGCTGCCAAAGCGCTGGATGAATTGAACGGGCTGGTGGAAACCCGCATCGCGCTTCACGGCGCTTTCAAGGCTCTTGCCGAGCGCAACCTTGCGGCCGCCAATGATCTTCTTGGGATGGCCGATACGCTGGTGGCAAACGCAGAAATGGGCACAACAGCCGTGATCTCCAGCCTGTATGATACGCCGGTATCCCGCGTAGAGGAAAATGCGCGCACCGATACGCTGGACAAGCTGATCGAAGTCGACCTGTTCCAGCTTGGCCTTATGTTCGAGCTGCGCTCGCAAACCGCTGAAATCGGTCTGCTGATCAACCGGATTGACGAAGCGCAGGGCGAAAACGAATTGGCTGCAAACGAAGCTTCTCTGGCAAGCCGCCTGTCTATCGTATCACGCAGGGTTAAGGCGATCAGGGATCCGGGGCGGCGCCAGCAAGCGGAAGCATATGTCGCGCAGCTTCAGTCCATTACCCGCGGAGAACCGGGTTTGTTCACGCTCAGGAACCAGATCCTGATAACCGAGGCCCGGATCACTGCTCTCAAACAGGAACTTCAGGATACAGCCCTCCACCTGGGCCGGGAAGCAGCAGCCGTGGCCGACCAGGCACAGGCAAAGGCCATCGCGTCAGGCAATCTGGCCGCAATTGAAATGCGACAGGCACAGTTCAGGAACGGTGTTGCAGCGGCCGCCGGCCTGCTTCTGTCACTCGCAGTCGTCTGGTTCTTTGTGCGCGGGCATGTGACGAGACGGCTGAACCGGCTGGCGGGAACCATGGCCGCCCTTATGCGCGGCCAGCTGGACCGCGAAGTGCGGCCCAAAGGCCGGGATGAAATCGCCCGCATGGAAGAGGCCGTCGAGGTATTCCGCAAGCAAGCCATCGAGAAGAACGCACTGGAGCGGCAGCGGGATCTCAATGAGCAGGAACTGAGAGAACACCGTAACAACCTGCAGAACATGGTCGAGGAACAGACCGAACGGCTGCGGCACGAAGTTGCAGCGCACGACAAGGCACGGCAAAAAGCCGAAGCCGCGGACCTCGCCAAATCCGAATTTCTGGCCATGATGAGCCATGAAATCCGGACACCGATGAATGGCGTTCTTGGAATGCTGCGCAGCCTTTCCGACGACGACCTTACCCCCCGGCAGATGGAACGGCTGCGGGCTGCCCTTGCCTCAGGTCAGAACCTGCTGAAAATTCTGAATGACATCCTGGACTACTCCAAGATTGAGAGCGGCGGGCTGACACCCGAAAATGTGACCTTCTCGCTCCGCGAACTGGTCACCGGCATTGTTGTTCTCATGCGCCCCAGTGCAGATGAAAAAGGCATCCACTTGTGGCTGGACGCGCCTGAAAACCTGCCTGACGCTGTAATCGGTGATATCGCCAAGCTGCGCCAGATCCTGTTCAACCTCTTGTCCAATGCACTGAAATTCACTGATGACGGTGAAGTTATCCTGCGGGTTCGCGCATCTGATGCGGGTGCGGGCCGTCATTTGGTGTCATTTGAAGTCAGCGATACCGGAAAAGGGATTTCGGCAGAGGCCAAATCCAGGGTTTTCGAAGCCTTCGAGCAGGAAGACCACGAAACGGCGCGCCGGTTCGGCGGCACTGGGCTTGGTCTCGCCGTGAGCAAGCGGTTTGCGCAGGCAATCGGCGCACGGCTGTCGCTGGAAAGCACCAAGAATGTAGGTTCGGTCTTTTCGCTTTCGGTCGAATTGAAACCCGGCGATCCTGTTGACCTAGCTCCCCGGGAAGACGAAACAGCACTTGACCCAGCCGATGTCAGCCTGTCCATTCTGGTGGTGGAAGATAATGAAATCAATCAGATGGTCGCCCAAGGCTATCTTGAGCGCATGGGTCATAGCTGCGTCTGCGTCTCCGGCGGGGAACAGGCGCTAGAACTGCTTCCGCAACACCAGTTCGATCTTGTTCTGATGGATGTGAACCTGCCGGGAATAAGCGGCACTGAGACAACGCGCCGGCTTCGAGCGCACGCCGATCCGAGACTGGCCAACCTGCCGGTGATCGGCATTTCTGCGCATGTGCAGGAAGACCAGATCGAAGCGCATCTGCGTGCCGGCATGAACGGATTTGTCGCCAAGCCGGTATCACCGGAGCGGTTGGCCAAGGCACTGGCCAGCGTTAGCGAAGGGCGCCACGGAGAGATATATCTGTCAGCACGCCAAGCCACAGGAGATGTCACCGGGCGTGTTGCTGAACTGCGCCGCTTGTTCCGCAGTAACATTCAGGAACTTGGGGAAGCTCCGGCGTTGGAAATTGCGCAGCTGTTTCTTAAGGAACTGCCGCGGAGTGTTGCTGGCATCGAGGCTGCCATGGCGGCGCAGGATATGCCTGGCCTGGCCAAAACCGCTCACCGCGCGAAGGGAGCGGCAGGCACGTTTGGCCAGAATGACCTTGCCGGGTTGCTTTCGGAACTGGAAAGCAGCGCTGCCTTGAAGAAGCACGGGCGTACTGAGCAACTGGTTCAAGACCTGAAAGACTTGGCCCCGAGAGTTTTGAGCGCGGTATCGGAAGTTGTGGGCGAACTCGAAGGCGTCAGCGCAAAGGCGCGGTAAAGACATACCCCTCACCATGAACCGTCGTTATGATGCGCGGGTGCGCAGGATCTTCTTCCAGCTTGCCGCGCAGCCGCCGCACTAGGACATCCACGGTTCTCGGATTCACACCGTACTGCCTGTGGGTTACGCGGCTCATCAGCGCATCCCGCGATGCGATCTCACCTGCCCGGCTGACCAGCATATCCAGCACCTCGAATTCTGCACGGGTCAGTGAAATGCTGTCCCCCTCCTCCGTTTGAAGATGCCGCGCTGCCACATCGAAATGGAACTTGCCGAACTTGTAGATCTGGCGGGACAGCCGCCGGATATCCTGTGTCCGCCGCAGCAGGTTCTTGAGTCGTGCGAGCAATTCACGCCTGTTGAAAGGTTTGCAGACATAGTCATCCGCACCTAGTTCCAGCCCGACGATCCGGTCAATCTCATCATCCCGGCCCGTCACCAGAATGATCCCCATCTCTGACTTGGCACGCTGTTCGCGGGTTATCTGCAACCCGTCCTTACCCGGCAGATTGATGTCGACCAGAAGCAGATCAACATCTTGCTCGTCCAGGATTTTCTCCGCCTCTTCCGCAGTCTCCGCCTGCGAAACGGTATACCCTTGCGCATCCAGATAGCTCGCGAGTGTCGCGCGGGTGACCGGCTCATCCTCAATGATCAGAATATGTGCCATGAATGCGGTGCCCCTTGGGTGATTTTCCTGCTGGTTAACAAATTTTAACAATACTGACCAGCCCATTCATCCCGCCTGGCTGACCTGTTCACATCCGTTTTCTACCCTCCTTCCCTGAAAGCGCGGCTTTCACACAGCAAGAAAGGCTCAGGCCATCAGGACCGGGGCCGCGACAACAGGGAGACAAACATGAACTACCGGCAATACCTAATGGCCAGTGCTGCGGCCATGACGATGGCTGCCCCGATGGCGATGGCCGAAGATTCCTCCGACCCCATCATAATCCCAGTCCACAACTGGTCCAGCCAGATCGTGATGAGCCACGTCGTCGGCCAGATTTTCGAGTCAATGGGAAACAACGTCGAATATGTGTCGACCGACAGCCAGGCTGTTTATGAATCCGTCCGTCTGGGCGACGTCACCCTGGAACTCGAAGTCTGGGAAGGCGCCTTCGGCAAATCCTTCAACGAGGCATTGTCGAAAGGCGGCCTTCACGATGCCGGCGACCACAATGCGGTGACCCGCGAGGATTGGTGGTACCCGGCCTGGACCAAGGATGCCTGCCCCGGCCTGCCGAGCTGGGAAGCGCTGAACGACTGCGCCGCCGCCTTTGCCACTCCGGAAACCGGCGACAAGGGCCGCTTCCTGGGCGGTCCCGTCGACTGGCTCAAACATGACGCCGAGCGTGTGGAAGCTTTGGACATGAACTTCACCGTGGTGAATGCGGGCTCTGCCTCAGCGCTTTGGGCTGAAGTGGCCGCAGCTGAAAAGACCAAGAAACCCGTGGTGATCTTCAACTGGACCCCGAATTTTGCCGAGGCCGTCTGGCCAGGTGAGTTTGTCGAGTTCCCGGCCTGGGAAGACGGCTGCGACAAGGATCCCGCAGTCGGCCCCAACCCGGATGCCACCTATGACTGCGGCAACCCTGCAAACGGTTATCTCAAGAAAGCCGCCTGGGACGGTATGAAGGACAAGTGGCCGGCGGCGTACGAGACGCTGACCGAAATCAGTTTCACCAACCCGCAGATCGCTGAAATGGCCAAGCTGGTCGACATTGACGAGATGGAGCCGGAGGACGCCGCAGCCGAATGGCTGGAAGCAAACGAAGACGTCTGGAAGCCCTGGACTGAATAAGCCCCTCACCTTCCTCCTGTGTGCCGGGGCAGTCCACTGCCCCGGCGCCTATGCAAATGAAAGTAGACTCATGACTGCCGCCTCTCCCGTCATTTCGTGCAAGAACGTTTGGAAGCTGTTTGGGGCCCATCCGGAAGAGTACCTGAAGTCTCTGACCGGAAATCCGGGTTTCGATGAAATCCGCCAAGCCGGCTACATCGCCGCGGTCCGGGATGTATCGCTGGACATCGCCAAGGGTGAGATGCTGGTGATCATGGGGTTGTCCGGCTCCGGCAAGTCAACCTTTGTGCGCTGCCTGTCCCGGCTCATCGACATTACTGGCGGCGAGGTCCGTGTCGAAGGCCAGAACATCGGAGAAATGTCCGAGAAAGAGCTGATTGATCTGCGCCGCAACAAGATGGGCATGGTGTTCCAGAGTTTCGGCCTGCTGCCGCACCGCACCGTGCTGGACAATGTCGCCTTTCCGCTGGAGATGCGCGGCCAGGACCGGCATGCACGCCGTGCCCGCGCACTGGAAGTGATTGAGCTGGTCGGCTTGTCCGGGCGCGAGGACTATTTCCCGCGCGAGCTTTCCGGCGGCCAGCAGCAGCGCGTCGGCATCGCCCGCAGCCTGGCGATCGAACCCGACATCTGGTTCCTGGACGAACCCTTCTCTGCCTTGGACCCGCTGATCCGCCGCGAAATGCAGGACGAGTTTCTGCGTTTGCAGGAAATGCTGGGCAAGACCATCGTTTTTATCACCCATGACTTCGACGAAGCTTTGCGCCTCGCTGACCGCATTGCCATTATGAAGGACGGCGTAGTCGAGCAATGCGCTACTCCCGATCAGATCGTGCTGAACCCGGCCACCGAATACGTCGCCAAGTTCACCGAGGAAATCGAGAAATCCCGAGTGGTCCATGCCGGGGTTCTGGCGCGGGACGTGAACGGCCACAGCATGACAGGTGCACCGGTTGGAGAGAAACAGACCATCTCCGAACTGGCCCGTCTGCTGGTCAATGACAGCCGCGACTTCTTTCCCGTCGCTGACGGCTCTGGCAGCCTAATCGGCGCTTTGAACCGCCAGGAAGCACTTGATGTGCTGCTGGGAGGCACGTCATGACTGACCAGACCATGATACTATCCAGCAAATCGCAGAGCTGGACACGAGCCAAGACCGGCTGGACGCTCTTTGTCGCTGCCTGCGTGCTTGCACTGGGGAACTCCCTGTTGCCCGCCGGGCTGGTGCGGCCTCCGGAATGGCTGATTTTGCCCTTCGCCGACTGGATCAACGCTATCTTTGTGTTTGTGCGAGACGACTTGGGTCTGCTCTATCTGACCCGTGCCTTTGCCGACGCGGTCGAATGGCTGCTCGATGTGACCGCCAACCTGCTTTACGGCAAGAACCGCTGGCCCCGCGTCGGCCCCATTCCGTGGACCGTGATTGCCAGCATAGGCTTCGTCATCGGCTATGCCCTCCAGGGCTGGCGGCTGTCACTGCTCACCGGCGGAACCTTTGTCTGGATTGCCGTCATGGGGCAGTGGAAATGGGCGATGGAAACGCTGTCGGTCATCGTCGTCGCCGCACCGTTTTCGATCCTGTTCGGTCTCGTGATGGGCATCCTCGCCTGGCGGTCCAAGGCCTTCGAACGGATCCTGAACCCGATCCTCAACATCGCGCAAAGCCTGCCGCATTTCGCCTACATGATCCCGGTTGTGGTCTTCATCGGCGTCGGTCCCAAGGCAGGCGCCATCGTCACCATCATCTTTTCGGTGCCGCCGATGATCCGCATGTCGCTCTTGGGCCTGCGCAAGGTTCCGCATGAGGTGATCGAAAGCGGCCACATGTGCGGCTCCACCCGCTGGCAGCTCTTGCGCCATGTCCGCATCCCAACGGCCCGCACCGAGATCCTGGTTGGCGTGAACCAGGTGATCATGCAATGCCTCGCCATGGTGGTTCTGGCCAGCTTCATCGGCATGCCTGGCCTGGGCCAGAAACTGCTGCAGCTGCTGCAGGCGTTGAAGATCGGCCGCTCGGTCGAGATTGGCATCACTATCGTGCTGTTGGCAGTCATGCTGGACCGCTGCACAAAGGCCTGGGCGACAAAGCAGCCCGAGCATTTCGAAAAAGGCACATCCTTCGCCGTGCGCAACAAGTTCCTGCTGCTGGGCCTTGGCCTGTCGCTGGCCTGCCTAGTACTGGCGCAGTTCATCCCGCTGATGGATCAGATCGGCCGCCGTGACGCCTTCACCATCTCCAAGCCCATAGACGCTGTGGCAGATTGGTTCATTGTGCTCATCGATCCCGTCACCCAATGGCTGCGCTGGTTCCTGATCACTTGGGTATTGATCCCGATCCGCGATGCCTTCCTGTGGATGCCTTACGCTGCTGTTCTGGCACTGCTTGCCGCAGCTGGCTGGGCCATCGGCGGCCTGCGTTCGGCGCTGGTATGCCTCGCGTTTTTCGGCCTCATTGCTATCTCTGGCTGGTGGGACCGCGCCATGATCACCGTCTATACCGTCGTGGTCGCCGTCTCCATTGCCGCAGTGATTGGCTTCCCGCTCGCTATCTGGGGATCCTTCAATGAGAAACGGGCCGCAATTGCGCTGCTCGTTTGCGATACCCTGCAGACCTTCCCCAGCTTCATCTACCTGATCCCCGTCGTAATGCTGTTCGGCGTGAATGATGTCGCGGTGGTCGGTGCGGTTGTCCTGTTCGCTGCTGTGCCCCTGGTGCGCTACACCATCGAAGGGCTGCGCCAGGTTCCGGAAACCCTGATCGAGGCCGCGGATATGTCCGGCGCCACAAGGATGCAGACCCTGTGGAAAGTGCGGCTGCCAATGGCCCTGCCGACCATCATGGTCGGGGTCAACCAATCAGTTATGTTCTCGCTGTTCATGGTAATTATCGCTGCCTTCATCGGCACCCAGGACCTCGGCCAGGAGATGCAGCGTGCCCTGTCCTCCACCGATGTCGGCAAAGGGCTGGTGCTGGGGCTTGCTGTCGCCTTCATGGGGCTGATGGTGGACCACCTGGTGACCACCTGGGCGCGGTCCAAGAAAGACGCGCTGGGGCTGGAGTAAGACCATGACAATTCATGCAAACAGCTTCGATCCTGCCCCGCTTACACGCATAGGCTTTCTGCTGTTCCCAGGCTTTCCCATGGCCTGTCTGACCTCGGCAATGGAACCGCTGCGTGCCGCCAATGAGATCGCCGGACACCAGGTATTTTCCTGGCATCTTGTGACCGAAACCGGCGCGGACGCAGCGGCTTCTGCCGGGGTCCTTTTTCCCGCAGAGGCCAGTCTGGCAAATGCCGAGGGGCTCGACTGCCTGTTCCTCCTGTCTGGGCCAGATGCCGAGTTTGAGGATCAGATATCGAGCCCGGGACGCCTGCGCTACCTGGCGCGGCATGGCGTGGCTGTGGGCGCGGTCTCCGGCGGAGTCTTTCCTCTGGCCCGCAGCGGCGTTCTGTCTGGGCGGCGGTGCGCCGTTCATTGGTGCTACCGCAGCGCTTTTGAAGCGGCCTTTCCCGATTGCACGGCCGTGGACCGGCTGATCGTGCGCGACGGTAATATCCAAACGGTCTCTGGTGCCACTGCAATGTTCGACCTATCACTGGAGCTGATCTGCACCGCGCTTGGCGAGGCCGCCATGAACGAGGTTGCCTGCCTGTTCCAGCACCCACTGATCCGCAATGGCAGCGCCCGTCAGAAAATTCCTGTGCTGCAAAGCGACCGGACTGTCGACCAAATGCCCCCCGCAGTCAAATCGGCGATGTCGATATTCTCAAAAAACATTGAGATGCCGGTTTGCATTCGCGATGTGGCGCAGATGTCCGGCGTGTCGCCGCGCCAGCTGGAGCGCAGTTTTCGCGCGGCAACGGGGTTGAGCCCGGGAGAGTACTACCGCAGGCAGCGGTTGAAGGCGGCACGCCAGATGGTTCTGTTTTCCTGGGACACCATTTCCAGCATTGCCAATGCAGTTGGGTATGCAAGCTCCTCCACGCTCTCCCAGCACTACCGGAAACAGTTTGGTGTCACCCCGGCGCAAGAGCGCAAAGCCACTCGGACGCATCCCAGCATCCGGACTGCGTCGGTCAGGCCATAAGGGCTTCTGTCACGGTCCCGGGCTAGACGCAGTTGGTTGCACAGGTCAGCGGCATCGGCTTGCAGCTCCGGCCCTTCACCCTTCCTTAGCGGGCAAGCCAGCGGACAGGCATGCGCAAAGTTTTTTAACTGCGGTGGGGATGTCATCTTCGTGGGTGCATCCAAAGCCCAAGAGCAGCCCGTTTAAGTCCTGCCGCTGCATGCAGTAGTACGACAGCGCATAGGCCGACAGCCCCTGCCCGTCCAGCCTGTCCAGCACGTCCATATCCCGCGTTCCCGGCGGCAGATCGGCAATCACCCGCAGGCCGCTGGTGTTCTGGCGCAGCGACACATGCGGGCTGGCGATGCGGTCAAAGCTGCTGATCATCGCCCTGCGGCGGCGCACATAGGCGCTGTGCATGCGGCGCATGTGGGTGCTCAGGTGGCCCTGACTTATGAACTCCGCCAGCACCGCCTGCAGCCAGGTATTGGGGCCGCGGTCGGTGATCGCGCTCAGCGCCATCAGCGGACGGGCCAAGGCCGGGGGCGCAATGATGAACCCCAGCCGCAGCGACGGGAACAGCGCGTTGTTGAAGCTGGAGACATAGATCGTGCGCCCCTGATGATCGTCGCAATAGATCGCCGGATCGGGACGCCCGCCGAACATGAACTCATTGTCCAGATCGTCCTCGATCAGCCAGGCATCCTTGCGGCGGGCCCAGTCCATCCACTCCAGCCGCTGCGCAATCGGCATCACCGCTCCCAGCGGGTACTGGCAGGAGGGGGTCAGATAGGCCAGCCGCGCGCCGTCGGTCTGCGGATCATCCTGGGGAACCGCGGCGCCGGTTTCTGTTACCCGGACCGGCACGACGGTTCCGCCCTGGGCCTGAAAGCTCAGCCGCACCACCGGGCTGGAGGGGTCCTCCATCAGCACCCTGCCGCCGGGGTCGAGCAACAGCGCGGCAATCAGGTTCAGCGACTGCTGCGAGCCGTTGGTGACAATCACCTGGCCGGGGCTGCATTTCAGGCCGCGCCGGTTCAGCACATGGTCGCAGATGGCCTCGCGCAGCGGCGCATAACCGCCGGGCTGGCCATAGGCCATCATGCTGCTGTCCAGCCGGTTGCGGATGCGGTTTTCTATGCGGCCCCAGATCTTGTGCGGAAACAGGTCGATGGCAGGCACATTGGCCAGGAACGGGCGCACCCGGACCGGGTCGAAATAGGTCGGATCCAGCCCCTCCGCAGCCGCCTTGCCGCGCTGCGACAGCCTGGGCGGCTGCGGCACTTGTGCGGCATTGCCGGTGCCGGGATGCAGACCGGGAAACTCCGGGTTCACAAAGGTGCCGGACCCAGTGCGGCTTTGCAGGTAACCTTCGCTTGCCAGCTGCTCGAAAGCGGCGACCAGGGTGCTGCGGGCAATCCCTTGATGCTCTTTCAGCCAGCGGGTCGACGGCAGCTTCTGTCCAGGATTGATACCGCCATCCTGAATCATCCGGCGCAGCTGCTGGACCAGCTGCAGATAAAGCGGCGTGGCCGATGCGCGGTCCAGCTGCAAAAACGGCAGCGGGGCAAAATGCTTGGTCTGCTCCGGCACTGGCGGCCCCCAAATGGTTTGCATCATTTAACCAAAATGGACGTAGCGAGCAAAACCATTTTCTGCCACCACATCCTGGCCCGCCCTGACTGGGGGGGGTGAACAGAAACAGGCTGTACTGCCCTGTCCGGGCCGTGGTGCAGCCAGCAGGGAAACAATATGTCCGACATCATCAGCCACTATGTGGAACAGGCGGTCAAAGGCTTCATGACCCGCCGCGAATTCATCGGCCGCCTCGGCGCACTGGGGGTTGCCGCCGCCAGCGCCAACAGCCTGCTGGCCTCCGCCGCCAGGGCGGAAGGCCCGAAAAAGGGCGGGCTGATCCGGTCCGGCCTGCAGGGCGGGGCCAGCACCGACAGCCTGGACCCGGCACTGGCAGCCAGTTCGGTCGCCAACAACGTGCTGACCGCCTATGGCGATCTGCTGGTCGAAGTCAGCCCGCAAGGCGAAATCGTGCCGCGCCTGGCGGAAACGGTTGAGGCCAGCGCCGACGCCAAGACCTGGACTTTCAAGATCCGCCAAGGGGTGGAGTTCCACAACGGCAAGACGCTGACACCGGAAGACGTGCTGAAAACCATGCAGCGCCACTCCAACGAGGACAGCCAGTCCGGCGCCCTGGGCATCATGCGCGGCATCGAGTCGATGAAGGCGGACGGCGATTACTTAAGCGTCACCCTGGAAACGCCGAACGCTGACCTGCCCTATCTGATGGCGGATTATCACCTGGTGGTGCAGCCGGAGGGCGGCATGGATGCACCCGCTGCCGGCATCGGTACAGGCCCCTACACGGTTGAGGTCAACGAGCCCGGCGCCCGCCATGCCTTCAAGAAATTCGCGAACTACTGGGATACGGACCGCGGCCACGCGGAGGAGATCGAGATCCTGGTGCTGAACGACGACACCGCCCGCACCGCCGCACTGCAAAGCGGACAGGTGCATTTCATCAACCGGGTGTCGCCAAAAATCGCCGGCCTGCTGGGCCGCGCGCCGGGCCTGCGGATCGAGAGCATCTCGGGCCGCGGCCATTATTGCTTCCTCATGCATTGCGACAGCGCGCCGTTTGCCAGCAACGATCTGCGGATGGCACTGAAACTGGCGGTGGATCGGCAGGAGATGGTCGACAAGGTGCTGCGCGGCTATGGCAGCGTGGGCAACGACATGCCGATCAATGCCGCCTACCCGCTGTTCTCCGGCGATATCGAGCAGCGCAGCTATGACCCGGATCAGGCCCGCCACTACTACCAGAAGTCCGGCCACGATGGCCCGGTTGTTCTGAAAGTGTCCGACAACGCTTTCCCCGGTGCGGTGGATGCCGCGGCGCTGTTCCAGCAGAGCGCAGCCAAGGCAGGCATCCCGCTGCAGATCGAACGCGTCCCCAGCGACGGCTACTGGTCCGAGGTCTGGAACAAGGAACCCTTCTGCGCCTCCTACTGGGGCGGGCGCCCGGTGCAGGACCAGATGTTCTCAACCGCCTACAAATCCGATGCCGACTGGAACGACACCCGTTTCAAGCGGGAGGATTTCGATGCACTGCTGCTGCAGGCCAAAGGGGAGCTCGACACCGCCAAGCGCACTGCACTGTATCGCGAAATGGGTATCCTGGTGCGCGACGAGGGCGGCGCCATCATCCCGATGTTCAACGACTTCATCGACGGCGTCAGCGAGCAGATCGGCGGCTGGGAGAACGATCCGGGCGGCGGCATGATGTATGACGGTGCGCTGGTGAAAACCTGGCTGCTGTGAGCTGATTTCCCGAAGACTGCGGCGGGAAGTCTCACTTGGCTGCCCGCCGAACCTTTCACACCTGGTCTTGCAGAGCTGGCTTCACACGCCGGTGGCCCGGTCCCAGGGCGGTACGTCGCCGCCAAGGTGCTCCAGGATAAAATCAATGAAAACACGCACCTTGGCAGGTAGGTAGCGGCGCTCCGGATAGATGGCATAAAGCGTCTGCGACGGCAGGTGGCAGTGCGGCAGCACCCGCACCAGCCGCCCTGCTGCCAGGTCCGGGCCGGTGGTGAAAGTCGGCAGCCGGCCGATCCCCGTCCCGCCCAGAACCGCCTCTCGCAGCGCTTCGCCATTGTTGACGCTGTAGCTGCCGCCGGGGCGGAAGGTCTCCACCTCGCCGCCGCAGTCGAAAACCCACTCCTGAAAGTCCCGGCTGTAGGAATACTGCAGGCAATTGTGGCGGCTCAGACCGCTGACCGTTTCCGGCGCGCCATGGCGCTCCAGATACGCCGGGGCGGCAACCAGCACATTGTGCAAGGGCGCGATCTTGCGGGCCACCAGCGCGGAATCCGCCAGCGTCCCGCCGCGCAGCGCCAGATCGAACCCGTCGGCAAACAGATCGGCCACCCGGTCATCCATCACCATGTCCACCGACACACCGGGATAGCACTCCAGAAACCCGGAAATCAGCGGCGCCACATGCAATCGCCCGAAGGCCATCGGCACATTCACGCTCAGGCGCCCCTTGGGCGCCTCCTGCAGCGCAAGCACGCTGTCCTCTGCCTCCTGCGCCGCCTCCTGCGCCCGCACCGCGTGGGCATAGAAATGCTCGCCAGCCTCGGTCAGGCTGACATTGCGGGTGGAGCGGTGGAACAGCTGCGCGCCCAGCCGTTTCTCAATCTGAGTGATGCGCTTGCTGACCGCGGATTTGCTAACCCCCAGCCGCCGCGCCGCCGCGGCAAACCCCTGTGTTTCGGCAACTGCCACAACCACCGGGATATCTCCCATTCCCTCCATTGGCTCCCTCCCGAATGGGTGAACTTTTCTCAACACAAGGTTTCACCATAGGCGGATTATACCACCAATGGAAACGGGCTACCTTTGCCGGGTCATTAAGGAAACGTGCCATGGCCAAAATGCTGGCAGAAAAGCCTGCCCCGTTTGGCCGGTCCGGAACCTTTCAGGGCAGGCGGCCACTGATCGGCACAGTCCGGCACGCCCAAGCCCAACAATCCGCAACCGGACCGGGGCCGCTTCCCCGGAAACTGAAATGGAGAATTCCGCAATGAAACTGCTCTCTAGACTTGCCGTGGCCGCCGCCGTGTTGTGGCTGCCCGCCCAAGGGCTTGCCGGCGCTGAGGACACCGCCGGCCTCCTGAAACTGGAATACACCGACGGCCGCCGGGCCACGATAGGTGTGGAGGACGTGAACACGGTGCTCCGCAGCGTCGGGGTTCGCGTCAGCACCATTGCGATCCCGGCACAGGCGCTGCCGGTCCTTGAGGCTTCCCGCAGCCGCGCGATCACCGCAGAGGAGGAGGCGCAGCTGATCTCCGATTTCGCTCTCAGCCGCGAGGACCTGCTGGCGGAAATCGCCGCCGCGGGGCGTGAACCGACGGTTGAAAACGGCGGCTCCCTGACCACCTCAGAGCCGGGTGTTGCGCCCTACCCCAAGGTCTATGACATGAACAAGATGGACGCGGCGACCCGGGTCTGGGTCCACAAGAAATTCGGCCCGCTGCACATCAACCACGCCGAAGACGGAACCGGCATTGACGAGGTGATGACCATTGTCTCCGGCGGCCCCTGGGTCTGGTTCTTTGAATTGCCCGGCGATGTCATCGGCAAGCTGACGCTGGGGCACGTCGGCCCTGAGGGCGAGGCCTGGCGCATCAGCTATCCGGGCATCCGCCCGCACGGCGGCTTCCTGGACCCGGAATACGGCCTGGTTGTCGCCTACGCGCACGGGCCGGAGCAGTTCGAGATCCACTTTGACGCGGACAATATCGCCGGGTCCCGCCTGAACGGCACCAACGCATGGATCGGCATGTCCGGTGACAAGCCGATGCTTCTGAATACCCGCTGAACGGCGACTGACACAACTACCGCTGCCGGCGCCTGGCCCGCCGGCAGCTTGCTGCATATGGCCGATCAACGCGATCCAGCGCGGCTTTGCGGCATTGATGCTGCACTCTGATGGATTAGACGCGAACCTATCCGGCAGCACCGAAGACAACGATAGCCCAGGGCTGGCAGGGCTGGCAGGGCTGGATCCGGTATGGATCGGCCTGGAACGCGGCCCGCCGGAGCTGAACTGGTCTGCACTGGCGGGATAGCCCGGATTTGAGGCGCAAACTCCCCGCACTACATTATGCGGTGGAGAAACCGCATGAGAATTGCGAAACGACTGCTTCTTCTGCTTTGCGTCTTTGTCCTCGGCTTGTTTCCAGCTGTGCCCCCGACAGCCCAGGCCGATGGCGAACACACAGCCGAAAGGCATGTGCTGTACACGGTAGTTGACGGCCCGATAGGCCCGGCAACCGTTCATCATGTTGCGCGGGTGCTGCAGCAGGCCCGGGCTGCGCCCACGGAGGCGGTCGTATTGCAACTGAACACTCCTGGCGGGCTGGCCGATGCCATGCGCGAAATCATCTCTCAGATTTTGCAGTCGCAGGTGCCCGTAATAACCTATGTGGCGCCGCCTGGGGCTCATGCAGCCAGCGCAGGGACCTATATTCTCTATGCCAGCCATGTCGCGGCGATGGCGCCGGGTACAAACCTGGGCGCGGCGACACCGGTCGCAATCGGCGGACTTCCCGACGGGCTGCCCGGCCGCCCGCCGGCAGAGGAGCAAGATAAGGATCAAGAGGGTGGCGGCAGTCCGGACCGCAGCCCGACGGCGCCAAAAACCGCTTTGGAGGCCAAGGCCACCAATGACGCAGCCGCGCTGATCCGCAGCTTGGCAGAGCTGCATGGCCGCAACGCCGACTGGGCCGAAAGAGCGGTACGCCAAGCCGAAAGCCTGTCCGCAACCCGGGCATTGGAGCTTAATGTCATTGATCTGGTTGCCGCAGACCTTAGCGCGCTGTTGCGGGATGCCGACGGGCGCAGCGTGGTGATGGGCGAGGCCCGGCAGCAAATCTCCACCGCTGGGCTGCCGGTCGAGCGGGTCGAAATGGACATTGTCATTCGCATTCTCAGTGTTTTGTCGAACCCCAACGTAGCCCTGGTGCTGATGATGCTTGGCGTCTACGGGCTGATTTTCGAGTTCTGGAACCCCGGTGCCTTAGTGCCTGGCGTGGTAGGGGCGATCTGCCTCACCCTGGGGCTGTTTGCTCTGAACCAGCTGCCGCTCAACTATGCGGCCCTGGCGCTTCTGGGGATCGGGGTGGCCTTTATGGTTGCCGAGGCGTTTTCGCCCAGCTTCGGTGTTTTGGGCCTTGGCGGGCTCATCGCCTTTTCGCTGGGGGCGGCGATGCTGGTAGACACGGATGCACCCGCCTTCCGGATTTCCTGGTGGCTGATTGCCAGCATGGCCGTGACCAGTGCCGCGGTATTGGTGCTGCTGCTGGGCTACACGATCCGCACTTACCGCCAGCAACCGGTGTCGGGCCGCGCGCGGCTGCTTGGCGCCAGAGCCAGAGTACTCGACTGGAAAGACGGCAGCGGGTTTGTCTGGATTGAGGGAGAGCGCTGGCAGGCAAAAGGCGCATTAGACCTGCAGCCCGGTCAGTACGTCCGCATCGGCGCGATCAAAGGTCTCACACTGCATGTTGCGGCGGAAGCCGGTTTCGGACCAGGGGCAACCAGGGGAGAATAACATGGAAGCACTCACTTTCGATTGGGCCGCTTATCTGCTGGCAGTTGTTCTGCTGGTGCTGTTTCTGCAGGCGGCGATCTACATTTTTCGCGAGTACGAACGCGGGGTGCTGTTCACCCTGGGCCGGTTCACCCGGGTTTCAGGCCCGGGATTTGTGCTGATCATCCCGGTGGTGCAGCAGCTGGTGCGGACCGACCTGCGCATGTTCGTCGAGGATGTGCCCAGCCAGGATGTGATCAGCCGCGACAATGTGTCGGTTAAGGTGAACGCTGTAATCTACTTCCGCATTGTCGACCCGCAGCGGGCGATCATCAATGTTGCGGATTTCCGGGCAGCCGTCAGCCAGCTGGCGCAGACCACTCTGCGGTCCGTCCTCGGCAAGCACGAGCTGGACGAGATGCTGGCCGAGCGCGACAAGCTCAATGCCGATATCCAGGAAATTCTGGACCGTCAGACTGATGCCTGGGGGATCAAGGTGGCCAATGTCGAGATCAAGCACGTGGATATCGACGAAAGCATGGTCCGCGCCATTGCCAAACAGGCCGAGGCGGAGCGGCTCCGCCGCGCCCGGGTCATCAATGCCGCGGGTGAATTCCAGGCGGCCTCCAAACTGGTTGAGGCAGGCAAGCTTCTGGCCACGCAGCCTAATTCCATGCAGCTGCGCTACTTCAATGCGCTCACCGATATCGCAACAGGCCGGACCACCACAGTTGTCTTCCCGTTGCCGGTCGACCTGTTGCCCATGCCGAAAAAAACGGAGGACTGACCCCGCTGCGCCAAGAGAACCGGACACACCCGCTGCATGACACAGGACAAAGGCGGGGGTAACCGCGCAGCCCGACCCGAGCCAGGTGCCGGATCCGGAGTATCAGATGTGCAGAGCCTGGCCCAACGCCCGCAGGCAAGCTTCCTGAAGGGCTTCCGACTGTGTCGGGTGGGCGTGAATTGTTGCGCCAATATCCTCCAGACACGCCCCCATTTCTATTGCCAGCGCAAAGGACGCTGACAGCTCCGACACCCCCGCCCCCACCGCTTGGAGGCCGACGACCGCATGATCGCTCTCGCGCCAGACAACCCGGATGAAACCGTCCTCGCGTTCGCCGGTCAGAGCCCGCCCGTTAGCCTGCAGCGGAAAATTTGTGGCAGCGGTGCCCTCGATTTCCCCCGGCAATGCGCCGCAGGCCACCACTTCGGGGTCGGTAAAGCAGACCGCTGGGATTGCCCGCTTGTCCCATTCAACCACGTGGCCCGCGATATGCTCTGCAACCATCTCACCCTGCGCCATGGCGCGGTGAGCAAGCATCGGCTCGCCGGTCACATCGCCGATCGCATAAATGCCGCGCATCGACGACTGACAATGGCTGTCGATTTTGACAAAGGGTCCGTCTTGAGTCAGCGCCAGCTCCTCGATGCCGATTCCGGCTGTGCGGGGGCGGCGTCCGACTGTCACGAGCACTTTTTCCGCTGCCGCATCGCCCTGATCCGTTTGCAAGCTGCCGTTTTCGTAGGCAAGCGCCCTGGTTCCGGTTTTCACGGCCACCCCCAATGCGCTCAGCCGCGCCTCGACCGGGCGCGTCAACTCTCCGTCATAAAGCGGCAGGATCCGATCCTCGGCCTCAACCACCGTAACCCTGGCACCGAGTTTGGCAAACGCGGTGCCAAGCTCCAGCCCGATATAGCCGCCGCCAACCACCGCGAGGCTTTCCGGCACCTGCGCCAATTCCATAGCCTCAGTTGAGGACAGGATGGAGCCGCCGAACGGCAGATCAGGCAGCTCAACCGGGGCAGAGCCGGAGGCAATCACGATGTATTGCGCATGAATCACCTGGCCGTCTCCGTTGCCGTTCACCGACACTGTCTTGCCATCCAGAAACCGGGCGCGGCCCTGCACGAAGCGCACCCCGGCCTTTTTCATCAGCACCGAGACGCCGCGGTTCAAGCGCTGCACGATGCCGTCTTTCCAGGCGACTGTCTTGGCGAAGTCAATCGCTGGCGCCCCACAGCTGATCCCCAGCGGCCCCTGCGGAGCCTGAGCGATCCTGTGGAACTCCTCCGCCGCATGTATCAGCGCCTTCGAAGGGATGCAGCCCACGTTCAGGCAGGTGCCGCCGGGCTTGGCCTCATCCACCACAATGGTGTCGATGCCCAACTGGCCCGCGCGGATGGCACAGACATAGCCGCCGGGGCCTGCGCCGATGATCAGAAGCTTGCATTTCAAATCAGACATTCAGCCCTCGACAAACAGCATCGCTGGAGTTTCCAGCAGGGATTTCAGTTTCTGCACAAAGACCGCGGCGTCCCAGCCGTCGACCACCCTGTGATCGAAGGAACAGGAGAGGTTCATCATCTTGCGGGGCCGGAACTGCTGCCCGTCCCACACTGGCCGGATCTGCATCTTGTTGACCCCGACGATGGCCACCTCCGGGTAGTTCACGATCGGGGTGGTAGCGATCGCGCCCAGCGGTCCCAGAGAAGTAATGGTGATGGTGCCGCCGGTCAGTTCCTCCCGCTTGATGGATCCTTCGCGGGCGGCCTCCGAAAGCCGCAGGATCTCTGCGGCATTGTCCCAGAGGCTGCCCGCCTCGGCATGGTGGACAACCGGCACATTCAGCCCCTGCTCTGTCTGGGTGGCGATGCCCACATGCACGCCGCCGTGGCGGTGAATCACCCCGTCCTCGTCATCGAAACGCGCGTTCAGGCCGGGCTGCTCGCGCACTGCCTCGACGATGGCGCGAATCAGGAAGGGCAGCAGCGTCAGCTTGGGGCGCTGGCCTTCGTGCTTCTTGTTCAGTGCCGCCCTCAGATCCTCCAGCGCGCCCATCTCCACTTCTTCGACGATGGTGATATGCGGGATCTGGCGTTTCGCCAGAGCCATTTTCTCTGCGATCTTGCGGCGCATGCCGACGATCCGGACGTCCTCGACGCCGGTGTTACGGCCGCGGGTCACACCGCCTTGCTTTATGCCGCCCGAAGCTATCCAGTTATCCAGATCCTCATGGCTGATACGCCCGGCAGGCCCGGTGCCGGGCACCTGGCGCAGGTTTAAACCCTCTGCCCGAGCCCGCGCCCGCACTGACGGCGAGGCCAGCGGCTTGGCCCCCTCAGGCCGCGGCGGTCGGCGTCCCGCCTTCCTTGCCAAAGGCGCCGGAGCCAGGCCTGGCTTAGTTTCAGCTTCCGGCTCGGTCTCAGGCTCCGCTTTCGGACTGGCCACGGGCGCGGTCTTCTGCTCGCCGGGATTGGCTGCGGCAGCATTGCCCTCGCCCGCCACTTCCAGGCGCACCAGAACACTGCCAACCGGGATCATCGCCCCGATCTCGCCGCCCAGCTCCAGCACCTTCCCTTCGGCAGAGGACGGCACCTCAACAGCCGCCTTATCGGTCATCACCGCCGCCAGGATGTCGTCCTCCCTGACGATGTCGCCCGGCTTCACATGCCATTCGATCAGCTCCGCCTCGGCAACCCCTTCCCCTACATCGGGCAAGCGGATTTCAAAAATCCCCATGGATCAGTCCTCCATGACTTTCTTCAGCGCATCGCCGACCCGGCCAGGCCCCGGAAAATACTCCCATTCCTGCGCATGCGGGTACGGCGTGTCCCAGCCGGTCACCCGGATGATCGGCGCTTCGAGGTAGTAGAAACAGGTTTCCTGCACCAGAGACATAAGTTCAGCACCGAAGCCTGAGGTGCGGGTAGCCTCATGCACGATCACGCAGCGGCCGGTTTTCTGCACCGACTCTGTGACCGTATCCAGATCCAGCGGAAGCAAGCTGCGCAGGTCAATAACCTCCGCGTCCACCCCGGTTTCCTGCGCCGCGGCTTCGGCCACGTAAACCATCGTGCCATAAGCCAGAACCGTCACATCCGCGCCTTCACGGCGGATCGCCGCCTTGCCTAGGGGCACGATACCGTCCCCGTCGGGAACATCCCCCAGCGGGTGGTTCTTCCAGCTTTCCACCGGTTTGTCGTGGTGGCCGTCGAACGGGCCGTTATAAAGCCGCTTGGGTTCGAAAAAGATCACCGGATCCGGATCGGCAATGGCCGCCAGCAGCAGCCCCTTGGCGTCGCGCGGATTTGAGGGCATGACCACCTTCAACCCTGACACATGGGTAAACAGCGCCTCCGGGCTCTGGCTGTGGGTCTGGCCGCCGAAAATGCCGCCGCCGGTGGGCATGCGGATCACCAGCGGGCAGGTGAAATCGGCGTTAGAGCGGTGCCGCAACCGCGCCGCCTCTGAGACGATCTGGTCATAGGCTGGGTAGACATAATCCGCGAACTGGATCTCGATCACCGGCTTCAGCCCATAGGCCGCCATGCCTATGGCGGCGCCAACGATGCCGGATTCATTGATCGGCGCATCAAAGCAGCGGGACTTGCCGTATTTTTCCTGGAGGCCTGCGGTGCAGCGGAACACGCCGCCGAAAAATCCGACATCCTCGCCAAAGACAACCACCCTCTCATCCGCAGCCATCGCCACGTCATGCGCCTCGCGGATGGCTTCGATCATGGTCATCTGCGCCATCTCAGAACCCCGCCTCCTGCCGCTGCCGGATCAGATGCGGCGGCATGGTTTCATAGACGCCCTCGAACATGTCGCGCGGGCTGGGCGTCTTACCGGACGTCAGTGTGCCTATTGCTTCGGCTTCCTTCTGAGCGGCCACCACGGTGGCTAGCACCTCGGCCTCGGCCTGCTTATGGCGGTCATCGCTCCATTCCCCTATGGCGATCAGGTGCTTCTTGAGCCGCTCGACCGGGTCGCCAAGCGGCCAGGCTGCAGCCTCGCGCCGGGACCGGTATGCGGAGGGGTCGTCGCTGGTGGAATGGCCGCCAGCGCGGTATGTCACGTGTTCGATCAACGTCGGCCCGTGGCCGCGCCTGGCCCGCTCGCAAGCCCATTTCGCCACCGCATGGACCGCTAGGTAGTCGTTGCCGTCTACCCGGACCGAGGCAATGCCAAACCCGTGACCGCGGGCAGCAAAGGTGCCGACCCCGCCGCGGGCGATGCCCTGGAAGGTGGAAATGGCCCATTGGTTGTTGACGATGTTCAGCACCACAGGCGCGTTGTAGGTCGAGGCAAACACCATGGCCGCGTGGAAATCGCTTTCCGCGGTGGAACCGTCTCCGATCCAGCCAGCCGAGATCCGGGTGTCGCCGGATATTGCCGATGCCATGGCCCAGCCGACCGACTGGATGAACTGGGTGCCGAGGTTGCCGGAAACCGTAAAGAACCCGTGCTCTTTGGAGGAGTAGAGGATCGGCAACTGACGGCCGTGCAGCGGGTCCTCGGCGTTGGAGTAAATCTGGTTCATCATCGTGACCATCGGATAGCCGCGGGCGATCAGCAGCCCTGCCTGACGGTAGGTCGGGAAATTCATGTCGCCCGGCTCCATCGCGCGGCTGAAGGCGCAACTGACCGCCTCCTCTCCCAAGTGCTGCATGTAAAAGCTGGTCTTGCCCTGCCGCTGGGCGTTGAGCATCCGCGCGTCAAAGGTCCGCAGCAGCAGCATGTGGCGCAGCCCTTCATGCAGCTCTTCTGTACTCAGCGCACCCGCCCATTCGCCAACCGCCTCGCCGTCCTTGTTGAGCACGCGCACGATGGAGAAGGCCATATCGCGGATCGCATCCGGATCCACGTCCACCGGCGGCCGCGGAACGGCGCCAGCGCGGGGGATTTCAAAGTCGGAAAAATCAGGGGTATTTCCCGGGCGGCAGCCCGGTTCAGGAACATTCAGGGAGAGCGGGCTGATGTCGCTGGTCATACTGCACCTTTCTGACTTGCGGCAGCCTTGGAACAATTCCAGCAGGCTGTTCATTGCCGGGCTGGCGGCCCGGGTCTTAACCCCCTGCCCGCGCCGCTAACGCTGCCTCATTTTTTATCACATAGTCCGGTAATTATTGGTTACCACGGTTGTGCTGCAGCTCTGCCACAGCGGCCCGTACCGGCCAGATGCCCGCTGCTCCCCAAAAAACGCGCGGGACACTAGTGAACATTCAGCAAACCGCCGCCTTGCCGCATCGCAGAACGGCAAAGCGGCTATTCACTTTCAACTTGGCCTGATTTTGTGCTCAGCAGAAGTTCGGGCGCATCATCACCCACAAGAATTGAAGGCGGAGACATGTTCTCTTGAGCGGTGACAGGGGTAACGCAAAAGCAGCGCGAGGACTTGGCGGCGATCGCCGTTACGCATGCGCGGACCGGCTAAAAAAAGGATCCAAATTCGCTCCTAGTGAATTGCATAGCCGTATCGCTGAAAGGAATGGCGCGTCACCGTGCCTGATACCCCGCTCACTATCCAGCGCGCTGAGACAGACACGTCACAAAGCCTTGTTTCGTTTGCCGTTTTGGCCCTACCTGTGACAGCGCAGCATTTTGGGAACAAATTTAGTGCCAATGCCAATCAAGCGTTCAAACCTGATCGGGCGGAGAAGAAGTGAGCAGATCAGAAACATTGCGCCTGGCTAGTTTCCCTAAAGCTCTACCCTTGAGAAAAGCACATTGTGCTGGCTGCTCACCCTTGGCTTGATGCAGTGTCTTCAGGCTGAGAACCCAATAAGTTTTCTGTGCCGTTTTTCAATTGCCCAGCATGCCTTCACCTGTGCAATGCAAATGCGGGCAAGCTGCAGGAGCTTGGCATACTGCATTTTCGCCTTCTGAGAAATCTTCAAAAGCTCGTCATCGCGCACTTGCGCGAAACTGCGTTCAAAGGAGCGCGGCACATGGTGAGACGCGGATGTGAATTTCGAACTGGGGCCAACAGGTCTTGTGCCCCCCTTCACAGGACGCTTACAAGGATCCTGTTGTCCCGGTGGTGGTTACGGGCCATCACTTCGGCCAAAAGCGTCGCTCCAAAATTCGAGCAGCAGTGCCCGCCTGTTGCCGTCAAGCGCAACAAGCAAAGATGGCGCAAGGGGAATGGACCTGCGGGCACTGGGAGAAAGGCCGGAGTCAATGGCATCAATCTCGGTGACAAGGCCCGCCTTGGCCAGCAATTCCTGCGCTTCCGGACTCAGAAGGAAGTCAAGAAGCTCAGCCGCCACGTTTTTTTGCCGGGCCGTTTTGGGGATCATGTATGCGCGGGACAGCACAAGCGTGTAATCCTCGGGCAGAATGGTGCCGACCTGGGGCGCTGACGCATTTGCAACATAAGATCCCAGCACGTTGTAGGCGATCAGGAAGCGGCCCTCGGCCACGCCGGCAATGATCTCAGCCGAACAGCAGGTGGCAACGGCATTGACCCGGGCAAAGCTTTCCAGAAGGGCACCGAAGGTTGTTGCTTCCAGGCTGTCGCTGTAGGCAAACAGATAGCCAAGTCCGGAGGCGGCGATGTCATAGGTTGCGATCCTGCCGCGGTAAAGACCGGGCTTGGCCCGCAGCGCGTCAAGCAAGGCAAAGCGGCTGCGCGGCACTTCGGCGCCATCTAGCAGCTGCTTGTTGTAGACGATGACCGCAGGCTCGGTGGTTATCCCCCACAGTTCGTCGCGCCAGCGGCGGGACGGTGGCAACGCCAGCGCTGCGGGCGAGCGATGCGGATGGGCACAGGCCGCATTCACCAGCCAGACCATCTGCTGCACCGCCGAAGACAGGATCGCGTCGGCTGGCACGCTGCCCTCCTGGCAATCGGCGCGGCTTTGGGCAAAGAGCGCGTTGGAGCCCCATTGCTCGAAAGTGATTGCCAGCTGAGGGTTCAGTTCTGCGAAACGTTCGATAACCGGGCGGATGATGGTGTTGTCGGTGGTGGAGCGCAGCAAGAATTGCACCGGGCCGTTTCCGTAGTGCACGGTCGCTTCCTGCGAGACAGCCGCCGCTGGGAAAAGCGCCGCAAGGAACATCAGCATCCGCCACACCAGCATCATGGCGCGCCCCCTTCTGCCGGGAGGACCAGCGCTGCGCAAAAGCCGCCCTCTTTGCGCGCCATTTCCACCCTGCCGCCAAAGGCGGCGGCCACCGAGTTGACGATCGACAAGCCGATGCCGCTGCTGCTTTCCTGGGTAGCTGCGTCGCGGTTAAACCGGCTGCCCAGCTGTGCCAGAACCGCAGGGGCCGGGCCGGGGCCGGCATCGCGCACCCAAAGGATCGCATCGCCGCCGCGCCGTTTTGCGCCGATGGCCACCGGCGGGGTGCCGTGCCGCAGCGCGTTGCCCAGAAGGTTGCCAGCCGCCTCGCCAAGGGAAAAGGCATCGGCGCGCACCATCACGGGCTCCTCGCCGATTTCCAGCCGCAGGTCGCTGCCGGGTGCCAGCAGCGCGTGGTCGTTGCGCTCCATGATTTCCAGTGCCACCTCGCGCAGGTCGACAGGAAGGCGCGGTGCGCTGTCGGTGCGGTGCACCACCAGCGCGCGGCTGAGAAGCTGATCCAGCAGGCTACCCAGCGAGCGGGTGCGCGCCAGCAGCCGGTCCAAGGCACGGTGGCGGGCGGCAGCATCGGGTTCGGCAACGGCTGTCTCCGCCTGCACCCGGATTGCGGCCACCGGGGTGCGCAACTGGTGCGCGGTGTCGGAAATGAGGTTGCGCATAACCTCAACCTGCCCGTCCAGACGCCCCATGAAACGGTTCATGGCGCCAAGCACCACCTGTAGTTCCCGCGGAAGGCGGCCGGTAGCAATCGGCGTCAGATCATAAGGGTCGCGGCGGGCCAGGTCCTCGGTGATTGCACCCAGCGGCCGCAGGGCGGTGCGGATGACCGCCCAGGCTATGACCATCAGCGCCAGCCCCGCCGCCGCCATCGGCCACAGCGCATCGAGCATCAGATCCGCCGTCATCGCTTTGCGCGCCCGCAGGGTCTGGCCGACCACAACTTCAACCGGGCCGGAGAAATCGCGTTCCGCAAAGCGGCGTGTGACCCGGACAAACCGCGCAGGCTCACCGTTGAGTGCCGCGTCGAAATACCCCGGCCCGTCAGTTCCAGGCTCAGGCGCGTGGATTTCGGTGCCAGGATCGACGCCAGTGATGAACATCTGCCCGGGTCCATGAACGGCATAATAGATGCGGTCCTCAGGCGCCTGGGCCAGAAGCTGGAAGGCCGAGACCGGCAGATCGGCGATGGGGACGCCGGCCTGAATGCGGACCGACTCCGCAATGTCGTTTGCCGCACCCAGAAGGATCCGGTCATAGGCTTGCCGGGCTGCCTGCTGGCCATTGCGCCAGGCCGATCCGGAAACCAGCAGCCCGCCCAAAAGCAGGATCATCAGCACCGCACCCAGCACCCGGGTTGCCAGGGTGAGCGGCGGGCGCGGCTCAGCCATTCAGGTGCAGCCGGTAGCCGACCCCCCGCTGGGTTGCGATGCTCACATCGCTGCCTGCGATTTTCTTTCGCAGGCGGGCGATATACAGCTCGATCGCGTTTTCGCCCACGTCGGCATCGTCAAAGCCATATAGCGAGTCATAGAGCCGGGATTTTGACAGGTAGCGGTCCTGATGGCGGATCAGCATATCCAGAAGCGCCGCCTCGCGCCGGGTCAGTTCCAGCAGGCGGCCGTTCAGCCGGGCGCTGCGGTCACTCGGCACAAAGGCCAGTGAGCCAAGAATAATCTGCTCTTCCTTGCGGTCCGCCTGACGCCGGACAAGTGCCCGCAACCGCGCCTCCAGCTCGCGCTGATCGAAGGGCTTGCCAAGGTAGTCATCCGCACCCTGATCCAGCGCCGCCACCCGGTCATCCACCGAGGTCAGAGCAGTCAGCATCAGCACCGGCGCCGGATCGCCCGCCCGGCGCATCTCGCGCAGCAGAGACAGGCCGGAACCGTCCGGCAGGTTGATGTCGAGGATAACGGCATCGTAATTCTGTACGGCGCGGCAATCGCGGGCGCTTTCGATGTCCGGAGCCAAGTCGCAGACAATACCGCAGCGGGCCAGATGGGCAATCACGCCCTCGGCCAAATCTTCTGCATCTTCCACCATCAAGACCCGCATCTTACTGCACTCCGCTTTGCTGAAACCGCGACAGGTTGATGACAGCTTCCGTGGGTAAACATGTCTAACCCGCAGAGAACAGGCTGCCAAAGCAATTTCTTACGGGGGAAATCCGGCGCTTGGGAGTGTGCCGGCCATGACCTGAGGAGGAACGCATGAAATTCACCGTCACCCGCGGCCTGTTTGCCGCTGTCGCCCTGTCGCTGTCCGCCTTTGCCGCGGGCGCACAGGAAAATCCCGAGTGCATCGCCCCGGCCAACCCGGGCGGCGGCTGGGACTTCACCTGCCGCCAGGTTGGCAAGTCGCTGCAGGACCTGGGACTGATCGAAAAGACCATGCAAGTGGTGAACCTAGCTGGCGGCGGCGGCGGCGTGGCCTTTGCCGAAGTGGTCAACAAGCGCGCGGACAACAACAGCCTGATCGTTGCCGCCTCCAGCGCCACCGCCACCCGGCTGGCTCAGGGTGCCTATCCAGGCAACAGCATGGACCAGGTGCGCTGGCTCGCGGCCATCGGCGCCGACTATGGTGTGATTGCCGTTGCTGCCGACAGCGAAGTTGAAACGCTGCCGCAGCTGCTTGATGTCATCAAGAATGATCCGTCATCGGTTTCCGTTGCAGGCGGCTCAGCGGTTGGCGGCTGGGACCACTTGAAGGTTCTGATTGCCGCCAGCGCCTATGGCATCGAAGATGTGCGCAGCGTGAAATACATCGCCTTTGACGGCGGCGGCGAGGCGGTCACCCAGCTGCTGGCCGGATCGGTGCAGGCCTTCACCGGTGACATCTCCGAGGCCAAGGGATTTGTCGACTCTGGCGATATCAAGGTGATCGCGGTGCTGTCGCCGGAGCGGCTGCCGGGCGAATTCGCCGAATTTGCAACCGCCAAGGAACAGGGCGTCGATGCCATCGGCGCCAACTGGCGCGGTTTCTACGCGCCTGGCGGCATGTCGGATGAAGCCTACGATGCGTGGGTGTCGAAGATCGGCGATCTCTACGCCTCCGACGAATGGAAAGAGGTGATGGCCGCCAACGGTCTGGCGCCTCTGGACCTGCAGGGCGCAGCCTTCCAGGAGTTTGTGGCCGGTTCAGTCGCCCAGATCCAGGCGATTTCCAAAGAGATCGGCATCATTAAATAACCTGCTCTGGGCCGGCTGGCGGATCGCAGCACAGCTTTGCGGCATCCCGCCAGCCGGCCCTGCACGACACCTGAACTGGAGACCGCCATGAGCGATCGTATCTTCGGGGTCTTCGGCATGATCCTTGCCGCCGGCTATGTCTTTGCCGCGCTTGCGATCGAGGAAAGTTTTCTCTCCGATGCCGTCGGCCCCAAGGCCTTTCCCCTGATCATTGCCGCAATCCTCGCCCTGTCGGGCGCCGTGATCGCCCTGCGCCCGGATCCCGAACCGCACTGGCCTGCCTTGGCCCGGCTGGCCGAAGTAGCTGCCGCTGTGGTGGTGCTGATCCTTTACGCCGAAATGCTGCCCGTCGCGGGTTTTGTCATCGCCACCGCCTTTGCCGCGGCCTATCTGGCCTGGCGCTTGGGCTCAGGACCGGTGGAGGCCGCTGCCGTGGGTGCAGGCACCTCAATCGGCATTTATGTCACCTTTCACCTGATCCTCGGCCTGTCGCTGGCCAAGGGTCCGCTTGGCTTCTGAGGAGGGCGCCGCATGGAGCTTCTCGCAAATCTTGGCGACGGCTTTGCCATCGCGCTCAGTTGGCAGAACATCGGCCTGGCACTGCTGGGCTGCTTCCTGGGCACAATCATGGGCGCCTTGCCGGGGCTCGGGCCGTCGAATGGGGTCGCCATCCTGATCCCCCTGGCCTTTACTCTCGGCTTGGGGGCGACGCCCTCGCTGATACTGCTGACGAGCGTCTACTACGGTGCGATGTACGGCGGGCGTATCAGTTCGATCCTGCTGAACATACCCGGCGACGAGCCAGCCATGATGACCTGCCTGGACGGCCACCCGATGGCCAAGAAAGGGCTGGCGGGCGAAGCGCTGTCGCTGTCGGGCATAGCGTCCTTTGTTGGCGCCTTCCTGGCCACCTGGGGGCTGATCCTGCTGGCGCCGCAGCTGGTGAAGATCGCCCTGCTGTTCGGCCCGGCAGAGTATTTCGCCCTCTTCGCGCTCGCCTTCATGACACTGGGCGGCGTTTCGTCGACCAACCAGGCAAAATCGGCCTTTGCCGCGGCGCTGGGGCTTGGTCTGGCGACCATCGGCGTCGATACCCAGACCGGGGTGCCGCGCTTCACCTTCGGAGAAGTGCATCTTTATGACGGGCTGGACTTCCTGGTGGCCATCGTCGGCCTGTTTGCCCTGTCCGAGGTCTTCATCTTTCTCGAAACCCGGCATGGCGGCTCGGACGCTGCAGGTCGCAAACTGACCATCGGAAAGCTCTACCCACCAATGGCAATGATCCGCCAGACCACACCGACCATGCTGCGGACCTCCTTTTTGGGCTTTATTGCAGGCGTGCTGCCAGGAGCCGGGGCCTCGCTGGGCTCGTTCATCTCCTATTCGATGGAAAAGAAACTGGTCGACAAAAAAGGCACCTTCGGCACCGGCGATCCGCGCGGGGTGGCGGCTCCCGAGGCAGGCAACAACGCCGCGGCCGGCGGTGCCTTGGTGCCAATGCTGGCGCTGGGGGTGCCGGGATCAGGTACTACTGCTGTTCTGCTGGCGGTGCTGTTAGCGCTCAATATCACCCCTGGCCCGCTGCTGTTCAGCCAGAACCCGGACGTGGTCTGGGGCTTGATCGCGGCCCTGTTCATTGCCAACTTCATGCTGCTGGCCATGAACATTCCGATGGTCGGGCTGTTTACCCGCGTGCTGATGATCCCGTCGCGGATCCTGATGCCGATTGTGGCAATGGTAAGCTTTGTCGGCATCTACGGCATCTCCGGCAGCACCTTCGACCTGCTTGTCATGATCGGTTTTGGCGTGATGGGCTGGGTCCTGCGCAAGCTGGACGTGCCGCTGGTACCGATCATCCTGGGCACGCTTCTGGGCAACGCGATGGAAAACAACCTCCGCCGCGCGGTCACAATAGATAACGGCAACTGGTGGACGCTCGCGGACAGCCCGCTGTCAATTGCGCTTTGGGCAATTGCGATCATCGGCTTTGTCCTGCCGCTGATTGTCGGTGCGCGAGTGAAAGCTAAGATGCATCAGCGCCGCGACGAGGAGGGTGCAATCAGCGATTGATCCTGTAAGCAGCCGTTCCGGGCTTTGTTCCGGAATGGCTGTGATAAGGCCGACGATTCCAATGCCGCTTAGCGCGGTCTCTGCAAGAGCACTCGGCCTCCGCCGGTCCACTTCGGCACTGAAGGTTGGAGACATCAAAGCTTCGAAAATGGCGGCAGGCCGATGCGAGTTTCTATATCAGGCGTATTGCCGTCATCAGTCCGGCAATGGAACCTTGGGGTGGCCGGATAACTAGCTGAATTAGCCCAGCGCGGTTCACAACGCTTTCAAACGACACGCCCAAGAAGTGTGCTGAACGCTCTCCGCAAAACCTGGGTTACTCCAAGGTCCGTCCCAAGGATTTAGTTCAGAACGTCCTTACCGGCCCCATACTCTTCCACAGCTATTAGCAGCGGTGTCTCGGGCGTGCCGCCATTTCGCTTTTTTGTGGTCAACTGCCGTAACTCTAGGGTGCCCTCGCACTCAATCTTCCAGAGGCAGCAACTCCACCGTTACTCTTGGCGGGTAGCCGGCATCCGCAAGCAGGCTATTTTCGCCATTCACCAGATAACATTCTGGAATAAAGACCGTCTTTTCGTCAAATGCGGTGTTGATCTTCAGGGGCGCGGTAAAGCTTGCCCCTTGGCACGAGATCCGAACTGACAGCGCACCGGCAGCTTGGGCATAACCTTCTCCTGGGTTCGACTCCACATAGGGTCCACCGCCAAGCATAGACAGGCATTCCGAACGGGTTGACAGCTGACCGGACTGGAACAGGCCGTCGCCCGTGACAAGATAGCGCTCCTGACTCTGACTGTCGCCATCATCGGGCAACAACGGCAATGCAGAAGCCGGCACTTCCCCAGCAGGAACTTCAGATGTCCCTTCCACCCCGAATGCTCCAAATCCCGGCACCTCCTCTGCAATCGCAGCCTGCACCTGTTCCGCAGAAACCGGTTGCAGTTCCTCACCCATGGCTTGCGCAATTTGCTTGAATACCTGCCGCGGCGTTGGCCCGTCATAGCCGGCGGCCTTGACCGCTTGTACCTGCTGCACCCGTCCTTCGTTGTTTGTGAAGGTCCCGTCTTCCTCGCCATATGACGGGGCTGGCAACAGCACATCCGCCAGTTCTGCCGTAGCGTTCATATGGGGTCCGTGCACAACCAAGCAACCCGCACGCCGCCCGCCCCTGTCGCCTGGTCCTGTGTCCGGCCAGGTGCGGGCCGGGTCGGCGCTCAGGACATACAGCAGCCCCGGCGCCTCGTCCGCTGGCGCTTCGGAACCCTTGCTAGGCCGCCAGCCCGGCAAAACACCCGGCAGGCAGCCCATATCCCACAAGCCCAGTTGGTTCGGCCGGTCAAAAAGGAACTGCAGTTGGACTGCCTTGCCTTGAGCCGAGTAATGAGCAACCGCATGTGCAATCCACTGCAACGTTTCGGCGGCCGCGCCGGTGCGCAGGAATTCAGTCCCAGCCAGCAGGGCAATACTCTCTGCACCAGCCAAGACCGGTTCGGCAGCACCTGTAAACCCGGCCATGGCGCGGCTCTCCACCTCCTGCCCGCCTGCAGTGAGCTGCGCCAGTAGATGCACCTCCCGGCCCGGCAGCAGGCGCAGCTTTGCAGCCGCTATCCCGTCCAGGCCGCAGGGCCGGGAGCTTGCCACCAGAAGCCGTTTGCCGGGATCTGCCATCGCCGCGCGGATCAAATAGCCGCTGACCGGGTTCTCATCGGTCACATTCGACCCCAGCACGAAAATGCAATCTGCCTTCAGAAGGCTGTCCAACGGCCTGCGGGCCGCAAGCTCTCCAACGGTCTGCGCCAGAGCTGCAATTGCCCCGTCAGCCTGCAGACCGCTGAAGCGCGTGCTGGAGCGGATGTCCTGGGTGCTGAAGGCCTGCCGCATCAGCCGCTGAAACATGAACGCGGTTTCATTGGTCTGCCGCGGCGAAATCTGCCCTTGGATGCTGCCGCCCTGCTCTTGGACTTCGCGGGCCTTTGCGGCCACGAAACCGATTGCCTCCGCCCAACTGACCGACGCCAGGCCGCCATTCTTCCTGATCATCGGCTCGCGGATGCGATCGCCGACGCCAATGGCATCAAACCCAAACCGGCCCTTGGCGCACAGCAGTTCGCCGTTGATTCCGGTATCAAAGCGGCTTTTCACCCGCTTGAATTCTCCGTCGCGTGTCTCCACCGTCATGCTGCAGCCAGTGCCGCACATGCCGCAGATTGTTTCGGTCCGCTGCATGTCCCAGGGGCGCGCCTTGTACCGGTAGGGGATGCTCATCAGCGCGCCCACCGGGCAGACCTCGATGCAATTGCCGCAATGGCTGCAGTCCTTCAGGCTGTTGCCGGTGCCGGTGATTTCAGAGTCCAACCCGCGCTCAGAGGTGCCTAACGCGACGTCGCCGACGATTTCCTCGCACATACGCACGCAGCGCTGGCACTGGATGCAGCGGTTGGCGTTGAAGACGATCACCTGGTTGAGCTCGATATCCCGCTCGCGGAACACCCGTTTCGGGTCGCGCAGGCGTGAGCTGCCGCGGCCGTATTCGAATACCGTGTCCTGCAATTCGCATTCGCCGCCCTTGTCGCAGACCGGGCAGTCCAGCGGATGATTGGCGAGCAGGATCTCCAGCATGTCCTCTCGTGTCTCCACAACCCGGTCAGAGCGGCTGTGCACCACCATGCCTTCGGCCACCGCGGTGGCGCAGGAGGGCTCCAGCTTTCCGCGGCCCTCGATCTCGACCAGGCACATCCGGCAGGAGGCAGAGATTGACAGGCGTTCCTGATAGCAAAAGGTGGGGATTTCGACTGAAGCAGATCGCGCGGCCTGCAGGATGGTGGTGCCCGGTTCAACCTGCAGTTCGCGGCCATCCAGGGTGAACGTCACCATAGCCGCATCTCCTGCACTGGCTGTGCCTGGACTGGAATCAGCGCCTCGAACTCATGCCGGAAGTGCTTGAGCGCCGCTCCCAAGGACCAAGCAGCTCCATCGCCGAGCGCGCAAAAGGATTTACCAAAGATGCTGCCGCAAAGCATTTCAAGCTGCTCCACATCGCCGGGCGAGCCCTCGCCGGCCTCTATCCGGCGCAGTATCTTGGCGGCCCAAGTCAACCCTTCACGGCAGGGAGTGCATTTGCCGCAGCTTTCATGGCTGAAAAACTCTGTAATGCGCCGCGCCACGCGCGGGATTGACGCACTCTCATCCAGGCCGATCACCCCGGCAGACCCCAGCATGCTGCCTGCCTCCGCCAAGGAGCTGAAGTCCATCTTCACATCGAAACCGCTCTCTGGGAACATCGGCGCCGACACGCCGCCCGGGATTGCTGCCTTGAAGCGGCCGTTGATTGCGCCGCCGCCATAAACCTCCAGCATCTCGCCCAGAGGCAACCCCATCGGCGCTTCATAAACGCCGGGTGCTTTCACATGGCCGCTGAAACAGAACAGCTTGGGCCCCGGCCCGTCCTTGGGCCCCATCGAGGTGAACCACTCCACCCCGCGGCGGAACAGATGCGGCAGGCAAGCAAGCGTTTCCACGTTGTTGACCACGGTGGGGCATTCGTAAAGGCCCGCTACCGCCGGGAACGGTGGTTTCAACTTCGGCTGGCCGCGCTTGCCTTCGATTGATTCCAGGAGCGCAGTTTCCTCGCCGCAGATATAGGCGCCGGCCCCCTTGTGGATGTGAATATCCAGATCAAAGCCGCTGCCCAAAATGTCCTTGCCAAGATAACCCTTCGCGCGGGCCGCCACGATGGCCTGTTCGCAGCGCCGCACCGACAGCCCGTATTCTCCGCGGATGTACAAATATGCTGTGTTGCTGCCGATCGCATAAGCGGCGATGATCATGCCTTCGATAAGCTGGTGCGGATCGCGCTCCATCAGGATGCGGTCCTTGAAGGTGCCCGGCTCGCCCTCATCGGCGTTGCAGCACAGATAATGCGGCTTGCCGCTGTCTTTTGGAACAAAGCTCCACTTCAGACCGGTGGGGAAACCGGCCCCGCCCCGCCCGCGCAGGGTTGACGTCTTTACGGCTTCAATCACCTGATCCGGCGCGTAGCCGGCCAGCACGATCCTCATGCCTTCATAACCGCCGGAGCGTTCATAGACAGAGATGTCAGGCGCATCGGGGTTCTCAATGTTCTTGAGAAGCACCAGTTCGCTCATGCCGCGCCCTCCTTTGCCTCACGCGTAAGGACCTTCAGGAGCGCGTCGAGCGTCTCTGCAGTGACGTCTTCATGATACTCATCATCAACCATCAGAACCGGCGCCTTGTCGCAAGCGCCCAGGCATTCCACACCGCTGAGCGTGATCAGCCCGTCTGCCGTTGTTTCCCCGTCTTTCACCGACAGTTGCTCTTGCAGGCAGTCCAGTATCTCCTCCGCCCCGCGCAACATGCAGGACACGTTTGTGCAAAGGCGCAGGTGATGGCGCCCTGGCTCCGCCCGGTCGAACAAGGTGTAGAAGCTCGCCACCTCAAACACCCAGATTTCCGGGACGTCCAGCAACTCAGCAACGGCCTGATAGGTGGTGCCATCGACGCTGCCGTATTTCTGCTGGGCCAGCTCAAGCGCGGGCATGATTGCGCTGCGGCTGGTGGGGTAGCGCGCCGCGGCTTCCTGCACCTGGGCAGCCAGCGCGGCTTTGATCCCGGCAACGGTGCGGTCGTCGGTCATTTATCAACCTCCCCCATCACCGGATCCAGGCTGCCGAGCATGGCGATCACATCCGCCAGGTACTTCATGTTGGTGGTGCGTTCGGTCAGTGCCTGCAGGTTGACGAAGGAAGGCGAGCGCACCTTGAGCCGGAACGGCTTCTCGCTGCCGTCGGAAATCAGGTAATATCCCAGCTCGCCCTTGGGCGCCTCGATGGCGGAATAGACCTCGCCCTTCGGGACCTTGAACCCATAGGCTGCCAGTTCGAAGTGGTGGATATGGGTTTCCATCGAATGGGCCAGCAGGTCCTTGTCGACCGGGAAGGCGATCTTCGGATCATCGACCAGGAAATCGCCCTTGGGCATCTGCTCCACGCATTGCCGGATCATCCGCAGGCTTTCGCGCATCTCGTCCAAGCGGCATTTCCAGCGGTCATAGCAATCGCCGTCCTTGCGGGTGATCACGTTGAACTCCAGCCGGTCATAGATTTCATAGGGCGCATCCCGGCGCAGATCCCAGTCCACGCCGGAGGCCCGCAAGTTGGGTCCGGTAAGGCCAAGGGCGATGGCATCCTCGGCGGCAATGTTGCCAATGTTCTCTACCCGGGCGAGGAAGATGCGGTTGTTTTTCAGCAAGGTTTCATAATCCGAAATCCGGTCCGCGAAGATGTTGCAGAACTCCAGAATTCGTTCTTCGCAGCCATCCGGCAGGTCCTCGCGTACGCCGCCGACCCGGACAAAGGAGGTGTGCATCCGCACCCCGCTGATCATCTCCATCAGGTCCAAGACCATCTCGCGGTCACGCATAGTGTAAAGCAGCGAAGTCATCGCGCCGACGTCCATCGGCAGCGCGCCGGTGATCAGCAGATGGCCGGAAATGCGCGCGAGTTCCGCCATGATAACTCGGATGTACTGCGCTCTCACTGGCGCTTCGATCCCTAGCAGCGCCTCGACTGCCAGCGCATAGCCCAGGTTGTTGGACGGCGGGCAGAGATAGTCCAAGCGGTCGGTCAGCGGGAAAATCTGCGTGTATGTGAAGCTTTCGAACAGCTTTTCAGTGCCCCGGTGCAGCAAGCCGATATGGGGCTCGATCCGCTCAACAATCTCCCCGTCCATCTGCAGCAGCAGGCGCAGAACGCCGTGGGTGCTAGGGTGCTGCGGGCCGAGGTTCATCAGCACTTCGCGCGCATAGCCGCTGCCAGCCGGAGTTTCCTGCAGGGTTGTGACTTCGGTCATGCCCCGCCCCCGTTTTCCGTCCGTTCAACGCCCAGCGGGTTCATGCCGTCCTTGTAGCCGCGCAGGGGAAAGTCGCGGCGCATCGGGAAGCCGTCGAATTCATCCCACATATAGAGCCGCCGCAGATCCGGGTGGTTGTCAAAAAGGATGCCGTACATGTCATAGGCCTCCCGCTCGTGCCAGTTTGCGGTGGTCCAGACCTGGGTGATGGTGGGCGCGACCGGCGGGTCGCCAAGCTGGCACTTCAGCCGCAACCGCCAATGGTTGGGGATCGACACCAGGTGATAGACCAGTTGGAAGCGCGGGGTCTCCGGGTGGAAATCCACACCGCAGATATCGGAAAGAAAATTGAACTGCAGCTCTGAATTGTCCCGCAGGCACAGGCACAGCTCCACCAGGTCTTCGGGCGGCACCCAAAGGCAGGGCATGTCGGCCGCCGTTTCATCCAGCGCAACCCTGCTGCAGAACCGCTCCAGGACGCCTGCAAGGGGAATTGCCTCACCCATGGTTACGCACCCTCAGGAGCCGGCAGCGTATCCGGTTCGGCCCGCAGCACCCGTGTGCCAGTGATCTTCTCCTGCAACTGCAGGAAACCATGCAGTAGCGCCTCGGGTCGCGGCGGGCAGCCGGCCACGTGAATGTCCACCGGGATGATGCAATCAACGCCCTGCACCACCGCATAAGTGTTGTAGACGCCACCGGAAATAGCGCAGGTTCCCATCGCGATGACATAGCGAGGCTCGGCCATCTGGTCATAAAGGCGGCGAACAATCGGCGCCATTTTCCGGGTCACCGTGCCGGCCACGATCATCACGTCCGACTGCCGCGGCGAGGGCCGGAACACCACCCCGAACCGGTCCAGGTCATAGCGCGAGCAGCCCGCGGAAATCATCTCGATTGCGCAGCAGGCAATGCCGAAGGTCTGCGGCCACAGCGATGATTTGCGGCTCCAGTTGATGATGTTGTCCGAAGTGGTGAAAAACACGCTGTCTTGGAAGCGGTTGGTCAGGACACCCATTCCAGAGCTCCCTTTATCCAGGCGTAGGCAAAACCGACCAGCAGCAGCGCGATGAACACAAACATCTCGATATAGCCGAAGAGCCCGAGGTCAGTGAGCACCACCGCCCACGGGAACAGGAACATGGTCTCGACGTCGAACACGACAAAGAGAATGGCAATCACGAAATACTGAACCTTGAACAGCCCCCCCGACGCCTCGCCGACATGATCGACGCCGCATTCATAGGGCCGGTTCTTTTCCGGGTAAGGATTGGCCGGCCTGATCAGCCGCGACAGAGTCAGGATGAACACCGAAAGCGCGACGACTACGGCAACCATCAGAAACACAGGAAGAAAATCGATAGGCATTGCTGTCTTTCCTTATGTGTTCGACCCTGTCCGACCCTCCTCAGGCTTAGTGTTCCGGCAGCACCTGCCGCGGTGTTCTCTTCTTGCCGCAAGCATACACCAATGGGCCTCCTCAACCAAGGCCAGCCGCTGCCGCCGCCTGCGCCACGCCCAGAAACCAGGTCGGCAGAACACCGGTCAGCAGGGTGCCGGCAAGGGCTGTCAGAAGCACCAGCCGCACTGCCGGGGAGATCCGGATCTTTGCCGGTTCCGCAGGCTCCTGCATGTACATGAGCATGATGATACGCAGGTAGAACCAGGCGGCTGTCGCGCTGAACAGCACCGCAATCACCGCCAGCGCCGCATGGCCTGCTTCGATCAGCGCCATAAGCACATAGAACTTGGCGAAAAAGCCGCCGGTGGGCGGAATGCCCGCCAGCGAAAACAGAAACACCAGCGCCATCGCCGCAAGTCCGGCATGGCTGCGCGCCAGCCCGGCAAAGGCAGAGATTGGCTCTCCCAGATCGGCGCCCTTGTTCAGCAGGATGATGACGGCGAACAGCCCCAGCGTCATGAAAGTATAGATCAGCAGATACAGCATCACGCTGGCCAGGCCGCCGGTGCCGCCGGCAATCAGCCCCAGCATCAGGAAACCGGCATGCGCAATCGACGAATAGGCCAGCATCCGCTTGATATTCTGCTGCACCAGCGCCGCCAGGCTGCCCAGCCCCAGGGTCAGCACCGCCATTGCCACGACGCTGGCGCGCCAGACCGCTTCCAGCGCTACCAAGTCCAGCATCAGAATACGCAGCAACACTGCAAACGCCGCCGTCTTGCCCACCGCCGCCATGAAAGCGGTGATGGGCGAAGGCGCACCTTCGTATATATCGGGCACCCACATATGGAACGGCACCGCGCCGACCTTGAATAAAAGGCCCGACAGAAGAAACAACGCTGCGAGTGTCAGGAGCGGGCTGGAGATATCCTGTGCCGCCAGCGCCGCCTGCAGACCCTGCAGCTGGGTCGTGCCCGCCAGGCCATAGAATAGCGACAGGCCAAACAGCAGCAGACCAGAGGAAAACGCACCCAGAATCACATATTTCAGCGCCGACTCGTTGGACCTGCCATGTGTCTTGAGGAAGCCTACCAGCACGTAAACCGACAGCGCCTGCAGCTCCAGCCCGACATAGATGATCACCAGATCGTTGCCCGACACCATAATCATCGCGCCCGCCAGGGCGCACAGCAACAGGGCGTAATACTCGCCCTTCACCGCCCTTTCCGTGGCCAGATACCCCCCGGACATCAGGATCGTCAGCGCGGTTCCCAGATAGAGAACCATCTTGAGAAACGAAGAAAACGGATCAACCGCAAACATGCCAGAGTAGACTGTCTGCGGGCTGCCGCTTGCAAGACCCCAGCTCATGCCCGCAGCTAGGGCAATCATCAAAACGCTTATTCCCGCCAGCCATCTGACATGGCCCGGGCCGGGCAGCAGCGACAGCATCAGCACGGTACAGGCCGCAAGAATGATGATGATCTCGGGGCCGGAAGCCAGTATCGAGGCGGTGACCGATGTCATCTCCATGCCGCCCTCCTCATTGCGCCGTCCCCGTTGGCACAATCTGGGTCATCAAGTGATCCAGTGATGGCTGCAGGATGGAAAGGAAGGGCTTTGGATACAGGCCGAACCAGAACACGAACAGCAGCAGCGGCGCCGCGCAGGCCAATTCACGGTGGCGAAGGTCCTGCATCACGGATCCCTCCGGCACTTTGACCGGCCCCAGTAGCATCTGCCGGTACAGCCCCAGCAGATAAGCCGCCCCGATTAGCGCCCCCAGCACCCCGGCGGTCCCGGCCCAGCCGCTGACCCCGAAAGTGCCCGCCAGCACCAGGATTTCGCCGATGAAGCCATTGGTGCCAGGCACGGCCATGGACGCTAGCAGAAAAGCCGCAAACAGGATGCCAAAAACCGGTACAGCCTTGATCATGCCGCCGTAGGCGGCAATTTCGCGGCTGTGGGTGCGTTCGTAAATCAGCCCGACAAACAGGAACAGCGCGCCGGTTGATATGCCGTGATTGAACATCTGGATCACCGCGCCGGACATGCCGTTTACCTCAAAGGTAAACAGCCCGAGGGTGACAAATCCCATATGGCTGACGCTGGAATAGGCGATCAGTTTCTTGATGTCGTTCTGCGCCAGCGCCAAGAGCCCGCCATAGACAATAGCGGCAGCCGAGAGGGTGATCATCAACGGCGCCAGGTATTGCGAGGCATCCGGCAGCATTGGCAGCGAGAAGCGCAGAAAACCATAGGCACCCATCTTCAGCAAGACACCGGCCAGGATGATGCTGCCCGCCGTCGGCGCCTGCACATGGGCATCCGGCAACCAGGTGTGCACAGGCACCATCGGCACCTTGACCGCAAAGGCCACCAGAAAGGCCAGGAACACCCAGACTTGCAGCCGGAACGGATATTCCGCCGCCATCAGCGCCAGCATGTCAAAGGTGCGCCCGCCCGCGAAATACAGCGCCAGCAAACCGACCAGGAACAGCAAGCTGCCCGCCAGAGTGTAAAGGAAGAACTTGAACGCGGCATAGATCCGGTTCCCGCCGCCCCAGATGCCGATGATCAGATACATCGGTACCAGCATCACTTCCCACAGCACGTAGAACAGCACCAGATCGAGGGCGCAGAACACGCCCACCATCATGGCCTGGATGGCAAGCAGGCAGGTCATGAACTCCTTGACCCGCTCGGCAATCGCGCGCCAGGAGGCTAGCACGCAAATCCAGCCCAGCAGCGTGGTCAGCAGCACAAACCAGACGCTGATGCCGTCGATGCCCAGCCGGTAGCCCATATTCAGCGCGGGCACCCAGATGCGGGCCTCGCGGAACTGCATCGCGGCGGAAGCCGGATCAAAGGCGGCCAGGATCCAGACCGCCAGAAGGAAATCCGCCAACAGCACCAGAAGGGTGAACCAGCGCACCGCATCCCTGCCGCGCAGGAATGGCACCACGGCTGCCCCCGCCACAGGCAGCAGGATCAGGATACTGAGGACGGGCAGGCCGTTCATCGCGCACCTATCCCGGTGACCAGCGGCAGCCCGAGCACTGCAATCAGCCCGGCAATGATCCAGAAAGCATAGTGCGACACCACACCGGTCTGCAGCCTGCGCAGCACCAGCCCGCCTTGGCGGGCGGTCTCAGCCACGCCATTGACCAGCGCATCCACCACCCCGAGGTCCACTTGCAGGCTCAGCCGCGACAGGCGGTGCATCAGCCGCAGCCCGGCACCGTCGGCCAAGGTGATCAGCATTTGTTCCCAAACCAGAACCGGCCCTTTGGCCAATCGCATGAACAGCGCCGCGCCGCGCCGGTAGGCCCAATCGGTGTCCAGGCTGATGGTGTCTTCCGGATCCAGGCGTTTCAGCAGCAGCACAAAGGCCAGAAGGGTGAACATCAGGATGCCGAGGCTCTCGGTAACATGCACGCCGGTATAGGGCTGGTAGTCCACCGGATAGGGCAGCAGCGCATAAAGTATCTGCGGATAGACCCCGATGCCGATGCAGAAGGCTGCGGCGATACCCATCGCCAGCAGCATGTTCAGCGGCGGCTCCGGCGGCCGCAGCCCGCTGTCTTTGCCGAAGAACATGTAATAGGGCAGCTTCAACCCGGTGTGCAGGAAAGTGCCGGAGGAGGCCACGGTCAGCAGCAGCGCCGCCGCCGCCCGGTGGTCCCCGGCGGCAGCGGAGACCACCATAGATTTGCTGACAAACCCGCTGAACAGGGGAAAGGCCGAAATGGCAAAAGCGCCGATCATGTACAGCACAACGGTCAGCGGCATCGTCCGGTACAGCCCGCCCAGTTCGGTCAGTTTGCGCCGCCCGGCCATCATGATCACGGCGCCAGCCCCCATGAACAAGAGCCCCTTGTAGAGGATATGGGCAAAGGCATGGCTGGCGGCCCCGTTCAGCGCCATCTCGGTGCCGATCCCGACGCCTGCCACCATGTAACCCACCTGGCTGACGATGTGATAGGCCAGCAGCCTGCGGCAGTCGTTTTCCAGCACCGCGAACACCACCCCGTAAAGCGCCATGGCGACGCCGAGCCCCACAAGGATCTCCGTCCCCGGGTAGTTGCGGATCAGCACGTAAACGGCGGTTTTAGTGGTGAAGGCGCTGAGGAACACGGCGCCGGTCACAGTGGCTTCGGGGTAGGCATCAGTCAGCCAGGCATTGAGAGGCGGCACCGCCGCATTGATCAGGAAAGAGACCAGGATCAGCCAGTAGGCCAAGCCCCCCTGCCCCGCATCCAGCGGCCCCACCAGCCAGGAACCGGTCTGCAACCCGTGCAGCACAATGCCGCCAAACAGCAGCACCCCGCCCGCCACATGAACCAGCAGATAGCGAAACCCCGCCGCCACTGCCTTGGCATTGCACGAGGCAAAAATCAGATAGGCGGAGGCAAAGGCCATCACCTCCCAACCTATCAGCAGCGTCAGCCAGTCGCCGGCAAAGACCACCCCAAAGGCGCTGCCCGCATACAGAAATGCGGCAACCCGCTGGCCGGTGCCCTCTATATGCCAAGCATAGAGGTTGCCGATCACCGACATGATGGCAAAGACCCAAGCAAAGACCAGCGACAGCTTGTCAGCTTGGAACAGCACCAGCTCAATGCCGGCAAAAGCGACTGCGCCGGACCTGCCCGGTTCCATCTGCGACACGCTGTACAGCACCAGCAGCGGCACGATCAGCGACAGCAGCTTTTGTACGGTGCCGCGGATGAGCGGCAGCAGCAGCGCGCCCAGAAGCATCAGCATTGCAGGGTGCAGCCACTCAGTCATAATAGCCCTCGTCCCGCATGATACCGCCCTTGTGGCCGATGAACTTGCTAACGAAGATGATAGCCACGCAGCTGGCGAAGCCGAACACCGCCCCCCAGCCGGGGATGGCGTCCCAGAAGTGTTCGCTGTGGTGGCGCGGCACCAGCAGATCGGCGATCAGGATCAGCCCCAGCACCACCACCAGCAGCCGCCAGCGCAGCCTCTTGTACCGCGTGTCGCCGAAGAAATTCACCAGCCGGCCGATCATCACAGCCCCGCTCCGCGCATCACAAGCTGCGCCAATTCAACGAAGAAGCCCGGATTCAGCCCCAGCGCCAAGGACAACAGTGCTGTGATCAGCAATGGCACCGCCACCATCGGGATCTCGCGCACGTCCTGCATCGCCACCAGACCAGGGGTGCCGGGTTTCTCAGCCTCAAAGAACGCGGTGTAAGTCACTGGCAGGAAATAGGCCGCATTGAGCAGCGCGCTGGCCAGAAGCACGGTCAGGAACACCATCTCCTGGCCCCCGGCCGATCCCAGCACCAGATACCATTTACTGACAAACCCGCCGGAGGGCGGAATGCCGATCATGCCCAGCGAGCCAATGAAAAACGCTGCCATGGTCCAGGGCAGCCGCCGCCCGATGCCTGACAAATCACTGATGTTGCGGCGGTGCGAGGCGCAGTAGATCGAACCGGCGCAGAAGAACAGCGTGATCTTGGAAAACGCATGCGCCGCAATATGGGTGATGCCGCCAATCGCCGCCATCGGCGTCAGCAGCACCGCTCCCAGGATGATGTAGGAGAGCTGGCTGACAGTCGAATAGGCCAGCCGCGCCTTCAGGTCGTCGCGGGTCAGAGCATAGACCGAGGCCATCACGATAGTAAAGGACACCAGGTAGGCAGTGGCAATGCCGAGCCCCAGGCTGCCCATCAAATCGACGCCGATCACATGAAAAATCACCCTCAGCATGCAGAACACGCCCATCTTCACCACGGCAACTGCGTGCAGCAAGGCGCTCACCGGGGTCGGCGCCACCATCGCAGCGGGCAGCCAGGCGTGGAACGGCATCACTGCCGCCTTGGCAAAACCTGCGAGGTAGCAGAGATAGACCGCACTCAGCAGCCAGCCCTCGGCACCAGAACCCGCCAGCAGCCCCTGCGGCAGAAAATCCAGCGAACCGGCCAACTGATAAGTAAGCGCCAGCGCTGCCAGCAGAAAGGATTTCGAGGCGCCGATCAGATAGACCGCATAGCGGCGGCTGCCGGCCCAGCTTTCGCTGTCCTCCTTGTGGTAGACCAGCGGATAAGTCACAAGGCTCAGCACTTCGTAAAAGATTACCAGAGTGAACAGATTGGCCGCAAAGGCCCCGCCCACCGCCGCCGACAAAGACACTGCGAAGGCGGCAAAGAACCGGGTCTGCGCATGTTCGTTCAGGCTGCGCATGTAGCCGATGGAATAGAGGGCGGCAAAAATCCACAGCAGGCTGGACACAGTGGCGAACACCATCCCAAGCGCGTCCGCTCTGAAGGCAAAATCCACCCCCGGCAGGATTTCAAACAAACTAAGCTCCAGCGTGCCGCCGGCCAGCACCAGCGGAGCCATCGAAATCACTATCAGGAACTTCAGCACCGCCGCGGCCACGGATACCGCATCCCGCAGGTTGGGGCGCTGGTGCAGGCACAGGATCAGCCCCGCTGCCGCCAGGCTTACGGCAATGGCCAGAAGCGGCCGGATCGACAGCAGGAACTCCACCAGTTCACCCCTTCAAAACAGTCAGTTCATCCACTTCCAGCGTGTGGTTGTTGCGCAGCAAGGCGACCAGAATGCCAAGCGCGACCGCAACTTCCGCCGCGGTGATGGCAATAACAAAAATGGCGATGATTTCGCCGCGCAGGTCCTGCAGCGCATGGCCGAAGGCGACCAGGTTGATAGTCACGCTGTTCAGCATCAGCTCCAGCGACATCAGCACGATCAGCACATTGCGGCGCAGCAGAACCCCGGCGCCGCCGATTACAAACAACACCGCCGCCAGGATCAGGTACCAAGATGTGGGGATCATCGGGCTGCCCCGCGCGTGGCCTTGCCCTGTGCCGCTTTTTCATCGGCCTCATCGCTGCGGGCCAGAACCACTGCCCCGATCAGGGCAACCAGCAGGATCACTGAAGCCACCTCAAACGGCAGCAGATACTCTTGGAACAGCAACAGGCTAAGATCCGCCACAGACGGCTGTTCGGCGACCCGCGGCCCCGGCCCCATGACCGCGTGCAGGCGGGCGCTCTGCAGCAACAGGAAAATCAGCTCACCTGCCAGGATCAGCAGCACGATTACACCCGGCAGCGGCGCCCTGGGCAGAAAACGGGCCTGTGCCTCCTTGCGCACGTCCAGCATCATGATGACGAACAGGAACAGCACCATCACGGCACCGACGTAGACAAATATCTGGATCACTGCGAGGAAGGGCGCGCCAAGCAGCACGTACAGCGCGGCGATCTGAACCAGGCAAGCCACCAGCGCCAGCGCGCTGTGGATAGGGTTCCGGGCAATTACCACAAGCAGCCCCGCCCCCACCGCAACCGCTGAGAGCAGAATAAAAAATGCCTGTTCCATCTATGCCCTCCCTGAATATTTTCTCCCGCTCTTATCTTCCTGATGGCCCGCTGCCGCTGCTGTCATGCGCTGTAGCCGGTGCCTTCGATGTACTTCAGAAGCTCTTCTTCCTCGCGCATGATCTCATCCAGGCGGTGCTTTACCACATCGCCGATGCTGATGACGCCTTGCAGGCCCTCATCGTCATAGACCAGCATGTGCCGGTTTCTCTTTTCCGTCATGACCGCCATGAGCCTGATAAGGTTGTCGTCCGGCGAACAGGTGAGAATATCTGTAGTCATAACCTCGCGCACAGCGGATTTCCGTCCGGCCCCGTCCGGATCCGACAGCGCAATACAGATATCGCGTTCCGAAATTCCGCCAACCACCTTGCCGGCTGTGTCCCGGACAACTGCAAATCCGACCTTGTTGGAATTGAACAATTGCAAAGCCGTCAAAACACTGTCGTCCGGCGCAACCGAATAGGTTTCATATCCCTTCAGCCCCAACACTGCTTTGACATACATTTTCTTGCTCCCCCTATCTGATTAGGCCCATGCCGCTCTCCTAGGCCGGGCCGGTTCCAAATACGCTTCACTTTCCCTTCCGTATGTGCCGCCACCAGTCGTAGCCTTCAGCGCCGGCCGCCGCAGTGGCCACCGACCGCCGCCCACTGCCAGGCTCCAGCTTTGCTGGCCGCACCTGGCCGCCGTCCGCGGCCTTGCGCGGCGCGGCCACCAGATCCTCCAAATGCACCACCAGCTTGGGCCGGTCATCGCAGGCGACCTCATATTCTTGACCTAGTTTGATTGCGTCCGCCGGACAGGCATCTTCGCACAGCCCGCAATAGAGGCAGCGCGCCAGATTGATATCAAACACTTTCGGGCGCCGGTCACCTTTCTCGTTTTCATAGGGAATGACGGTGATGCAGTCGCAGGGGCAGATCTGCGAGCACAGCTCGCAGGCCACGCAGTTCACATCGCCTTCGTCATTAGTCTTGATGAAATGATGGCCGCGGTGACGCTCGTAGGGCACCCATTTCTCATGGTCGGGATAGCGGTGCGTCACCGTCTTGGAAAACATGTAGCGCAGCGTCAGACGCAACCCTGCCAGAAGATCGAAGAAGAAGAGCCTGCCGATCCAGCCCGTTCCCTTTACTGTTGTTCTGGCCATATTATCTCACTCCCGTATCATAGCATCAGTATCCCGCTGACCAGGATATTGAGCAGGGACAGCGGCAGCAGCACCTTCCAGCCGATCGCCATCAGCTGGTCATAGCGGTAGCGCGGAAAGGTGAAGCGGAACCACATGAACACCCAGACGAAGAAACCGATCTTCAGCAGAAACCAGACGGTGTCCGGCAGGAAGAACGGGCTGCCTTTCCAGCCGCCGAAGAACAGGAGCACGTTAAGCGCCGCCAGCATCACCACCACGAGGTATTCCGCAAGCATGAACAGTGAGAACCGGATGCCGCTGTATTCGGTGTGATACCCCGCACCCAGATCGCCCTCTGCCTCGGGCAGATCAAACGGGATGCGCTGCGCCTCGGCCAGCCCGGCGACGAAGAACACGAAAAAGCCGACCGGCTGCACAACCACGTTCCATAGGCCCTCCTGCGCCGCAACGATCTGGCTCAAGTTCATCGAACTGGCCAGCATCACCACCCCGATCACCGAGAAGCCCATCGGGATTTCGTAAGAGATCATCTGCGCGATCGACCGCAAACTGCCCAGCACTGCGTATTTGCTGTTTGATGCCCAGCCCGCGAGGATGGTGCCGAACACACCGATCCCGGAGACCGCAAGGATGAATAGAAGCCCCACGTTCATGTCTGACAGCATCAGCGAGACCTCGGTCCCGAAGACCTGAACCGGGTCACCAAACGGGATGGCGGTAAACACCAGGAACGGCGGCACAAGCGCCACCACTGGCGCCATCGCAAACAGCCGCCGGTCGGCCTCCGCCGGGATGTGGTCTTCCTTGGTCAGCAGCTTGACCGCATCAGCCAGCGGTTGCAGAAGGCCATGCCAGCCCACCCGCATCGGCCCAGGGCGCTGCTGGATATGGGCGGCAATTTTCCGTTCCATCCAGGTCAGCGGCAGCGGAAGCAGCAGCAAAACGCCCACAACGATGGCCATTTTGACAAGCATCGGCAATAGCGTCAGAACATACTCCATGCTGCCGAACCTCCGATCCCGGCCGCGTCATTTTCGAAAGAGTGTTCGCTGTCAGAGAGTTGCGCCAGCCCTTGCTTACAGGGGCCACCCACCGGTGATCTTGCCGCAAAGCATTGCGAACAAACCTAATTCTTCTGGCATAGATTAACAGCTCCGGTCAAATTTTGCAAAATGCGCAATTGGGCCGCTCTTCTTGCCGGAGCACGCCGGAACTGCGGATCAATAACGTTCGGTTTAGTTCCGGCTTGGAATTGATTTGCTGCAACCCGCGCGCTGATCGGCCCTAAATGAGAGGTTCACACATGGGTTCTGACATCAGGTCAGCAACGTCATTGCCTTGAACCTGCACGAGAACTTCTCCGTCTTGCTGCCCGGCGATGTAGTCGACACCAACCGCGCAGAACACATGCGGATGGCCGAACTACTTCTTCAACGAGCGGCGGGGCTGAAAAGTTAGCGCGGCAAGCGCTAACATCTCGATCGTCGGCAACAACGGCTTCGGCCTAAAAGCACGTTACCCATCCGCAATATCGTGAGTTGCCTTCTGTTGCTTCCACAGTGCTTCCAGCGTCGCAGTCACAAACAAAATATCCGCCCCAAGGGCGGCCATCTGTGAAGATGGCATGCAATTTTGACTCTGAAACGGGGGTATCGGTGTACAATAATGGCCCCCTATTCACTGATGTGAATGATAAATCCGAGGGAATGAGTGAGCACAGAGTAGGATGTTGGTAGTAGAGACGATATCAAAATTTCGGCGGGCGTATTTTCTGGACAAGAAGCCGATGGCCATGCGCTCAAAGGCAAAAGCGCAGGCGGCATCGTCTATGGCTATGACGTCGCCCATGAAGCCGGCCCCAACGGACTGACCGAACGCGGCGGGCGCAAGATCAATGAAGTCCAGGCCAAGGTCGTTCAGCGCATCTTCAAAGCCTATGCCAACGGAGAGTCTCCGGCAGCGCTGGCAAAGACCCTCAACGCGAAGAAGGTCCCTGCCCACAATGGCGGCACCTGGGAACCCAGCACCATCTACGGCAACCGGGAACGCGGCACCGGCATCCTGAACAATGAGCTCTACATCGGGCGGCAGATCTGGAACCGTCTGCGCTACATCAAGAACCCGGAGACCGGAAAGCGCGTCTCCCACCTCAATCCCAAAGCCTCCCAGCACCTCCGGGCCATGATCGATAAGGTGGTTCTCACCCCCAAAATTGCGGGCGAAGAGCTGACCATCGATCTCATCTGCGATCTGGCAGGTATCCTGTCGGTCGCAACCTCGTCGGAAAGTGCCCGCGTTGCAGCGGAGCTTTCTAAACTTCAACAAGTGCATCAGGAACTTAGTGCTAAAACGCAAACAGCCCCGCGAGGGGGCTGTGTGTCTGCGTCTACTTCACAAGTAGAGCTTAAAGTGCTCCCCTGAAATGTCCTCTCTTTGAGGTTAGCCTGTTCTCCAACTGAGGAGACAGACGATGAAGAGAAGCCGGTTCAGCGAAGAGCAGATCATAGGCATTCTGAAGGAGCATCAGGCCGGGCTGGGCGCGAAAGAGTTGTGCCGCAAGCACGGCATCAGCGATGGGACCTTCTACAAGTGGCGGTCGAAGTATGGCGGCATGGAAGTTTCAGACGCCCGGCGGTTGAAGGCACTGGAGGCAGAGAACGCCAAGCTGAAAAAGATGCTGGCGGAGCAAATGCTTGATGTCGCCACGCTGAAAGAGATGCTTGGAAAAAACTTCTGAAGCCCGGTTCAAGGAGACGCGCCGTGGACTGGGCTATGAAAGAGAAAAGCTACTCGCAGCGGCGGGCTTGTGCGCTGGCCGGGATCGATCCGCGTGTGTACCGGCGGCGGCCGGCCAGCCCGGAGGATAGCGGACTGCGTCAGCGATTGAAGGAGTTGTCCGGTGAGCGCAGACGGTTTGGCTACCGGCGCTTGCACATTCTGCTGAAGCGGGAAGGCTGGGAGCTGAACTGGAAGAAGCTTTACCGGATCTACCGCGAAGAGGGGCTGACGGTGCGCAAACGGGGCGGCCGGAAGCGGGCAATCGGAACCAGGGCGCCCATGGCGGTCCCGCAGGGGCCGAACCAGCGGTGGTCGCTGGACTTCGTGTCTGACACGCTGTCAGACGGGCGCCGGTTCCGTATTTTGTGCGTGATCGACGACTTCAGCCGGGAATGCCTGGCCACTGTCGTGGATTCATCGCTGTCGGGCCTGCGGGTCGCCAGGGAACTGGACAGGATCGCCGATCTGCGTGGCTATCCCTGCTTGGTGGTGTCCGACAACGGCACCGAACTGACCAGCAACGCGATCCTGAAATGGCAGCAGGACCGGCAGGTCGAATGGCACTACATCGCGCCCGGCAAACCGATGCAGAACGGCTTCGTGGAGAGCTTCAATGGCCGCCTTCGGGATGAGTGCCTGAACGAGCATTTGTTTGCGAGCCTGCGCCATGCCCGTCACCTGATCCACGCCTGGCGCAACGACTACAATCACCACCGCCCGCATTCGAGCCTCGACGGGCTCACCCCGCGGGAGTATCACCAACGGTCAAGAGAGGACCAAACCCTGAACAGAGCTAACTGAAAAACGCGGACTCTAAGGGGAGCACGTCAAGCTGGTTGCGGGAGCAGGCAACCGCCGTATCCTACCTGCCCTCTCCGCAATCATATAAACCCATGATAGCGCACTGCCAACGGCACCGTTGCGCAGAAAGCTGCAGCTGCAAAGTTGCGAACCATATTCGCGCTTCGGAACCTGACCGGCCCATTGCGGTCACTCGCCACAGTAACCGGGTGCTGCGGCGCGACCCGTCAGAGGAGACATTCGCTGCGCCTGCGATATCGTGTGACATGTGAACTCACAGCCTGCCGGACGAAATTTGAGTTCGTCGCTCATGCGCCTGTGGCCGGTTTAGGTGCTTCGTGCTTGCCGCGAAAAGTACCTCTGGCGGCAAAGCAGCTGTTCGCTGCAATCTTTTCCAACCACTGCCTCCATAGGCGCCCTCATTTAGGCCAATCCCTAATGACCGGGCAGAACATTGCGTATCGGCAATGCAACGGTTCCAGACTGCGCGCCGGTGAGCATCGCAGGCAAACTCTCTTCTAGGTGTCCACCTTCAGGTGGCAGCCAAATGGTCCAATCGACATTTCTTGGAAAGCTCCAACCCTGCCTTGACTGCAAACCAATTCCGCAGGGTTGGTTGATCATTCTGTGGCTCTTTTCAGCCGTTACAAACGGAGGACATGAACCGAACAATGTGCGTGGCGAACTACCAGCGCGGCGGTCGAACCCAGGAAAAACTCCTTCATCCCGGGTTTGTGGGAAGCAAGCACAATACAGTCGATTTTGTGTTTGTTGGCATATTCCGTTATCGCGCGGCCCGCTGACTGGCTTTCCAGAATGACGGAGTTCACATCCGCTTCACCCTGCAACCGGTCGGCAAGGCTCGCCTGGGCTTTCTGGTAGGATTTTTCGGCAACGTTTTGCTCCATGTAGTACATGATCTGCTTGTTCGGCGGCTCGTGAATATGGGCTGCGGTGATTTGACCACCCTCGGACAGGAGGGCCCGTGCCGCGGACAGTGCCTGTTCGCTGATGCCATGTTCCAGGGACAGCGCTACGAGTACGTTGCTATACATATTGTTCCTCTCGTGTTCGGTTTCGGGGGGCTGCAAGTGTGCGGCTGCCTGTCCGGCATCCGCCGCTGGCAGGGGCGCCCCCCGGTCCGGGGGCGCATTTACTGAAGCCGGAAATGGGCTGGTTTCTTACTTGCTGAGCAGGAGGTCAGGCAGGAAGAGCGCCAGCTCGGGGACAAAGGTCGTCAGCATCAGCGTCGGCAGCCAGGCGAAGATGATAAAGATCAGCGTAGGCCACAGCATACGCGATACCGGTTCGTCACAGACCTGAGCGCCAAGATAGAGAAGCGGCGCCGTGGGCGGAGTGATGTTTGCCATGCCCAGGTTAACGCCGATCACAGCAGCAAAATGGATCGGGTCCATTCCGGTGCTCTGCGCGATGGGCAAAAGGATCGGGGTCGCCAGAAGCAAGCCCGAGATATCATCCATCAGCATCCCGATCAGGATCATCACGATGTTGATCATAAGCAAGATCACAATCGGGTTGTCTGACACCGAGTAAACCAGATCTTTGGCCAATTGCGGTGCGCCTTGAGAGATCAGGTTGTCCGACACGATCAGAACCATGAAGATCATGACCATCACGACGCCGATTGTGACGCCGGAATTCTGGATGGTCTGGGCCAGCGTTTTCCAGGTCAGGCCGCGGTAGAAGTAGATCGCAATCGGGATCGAATAGACCACGGCGATACCGGCGGCTTCGGTCGGGGTCATGATGCCACCGTAGATCCCTCCCAGAATGATGAGCGGCATCATAAGCGCAGGGCCGGCCAGGCGCGCCTGGCGGCCAAAAGTAGGCAGAAAAGGCCTGGGGCGTTCTGTCAGGTTAATGCCATCGTATTTCCGCAGCATGAACTGGTTCACGACGATCAGAAGCGTGATCAGGATGAACGCGGGGATAACGGTGGACAGGAAGCATTTCAGCACGTGCTGCTGTGCAACCCAGCCATACAGGATGTGCGACGAGCTCGGCGGGATCAGGAGGCCCAGAGGGCTTGCCGCCACGATGAGAGCGGCCGACTGCCCGCCGGGATAGTTGGCCTTTTTCAGGTGCGGCATCATGATGCCGCCGATGCAGGTCAGGGTAGCGTTGGCGCTGCCGGAAATCGAACCAAAGACCCCGCAGGCCAGGACGCCCGCAGCGCTCAGCCCGCCCTTGATATGGCCGATGAACATTTCGGCGAGTGAAACCAGGGGCGCCGCGATCCGCCCTTTTTCCATGATGCCGCCCGCAATCATGAAGAGCGGGATGGCCAGCAGAACCAGTGACCGGATTCCCGTGGACCCCGTCGGCAGATACCCCGTGATCGACTGATCACCGACCATGGCGATGAAAATCAGGACCGCCCCGAAGGCCACAAAAACGCTCACCCCAAGAAGCAGCATGGCGCAGACGATAAGAAGACTACCGGTGATGATCATTTTGCGGCCTCCTTGGCAGCAGCTGATTTGAGAGGGAGACCGAGACCCTGACGGATATGCACGTAGAGATAGGCAGTGGTGAACATCGCCATGAAGCCAAAGGCGACCATGATCCCGATCCGCCAAGTGACAAACGGGATGCGCAGCACAGGTGTTGCGCGCAGCCGCGGGAACGAGAAGTCGTCAAGCAGCGAGACATAGCACGCGTACATTAGAAACAGGATCACCAGCAGCTCGACCGTCAGCACGATGAACCCGCGCCACCAGATCATCCGCGGGTTTTGGATGACAATGCCCAGAATATCCGCGTTGATATGCAGATTGCGCGCAGATGCCAGAACAGCGCCTGCAAAGAAGCCCACGATACTAATGCCCAGAAGCCATTCTTCGTAGGCGAAAAGATCGCCGCCAAAGCCGTATCTGATGACAACAACCGCGCCGAAGGTGAATGCCATCAGGAACCCTGACACCATTACAATCTGTCTCATGATAAATGCGACCGCCTTCATCGGGTAGCCAATGATGACCGGCAATTCGTCGGTTATTTTGTTCCGAATGCCGTGAACTTCGTTCCCAGCGGCTGATGGTTGTTCGCTTACCGAAACCGACATCTCTCTCCCTCCCATTGTTTCGCTCAAGAACAAAAAAGGGCCAGCTGGTCTGCCGGCCCTTTTCCTGATCAGTTGTTCTTGGCTGCCAGCAGGCGGTCGATGATGTCCTGACCGACGCTTTTTGCCATCTGCGGCCAGACCGTTTCCTGAACATGCGCGGCCATCGCAGCCTGTTCTTCATCGCTCAGGCGAAGGATGGTGTAGCCCTTATCAAGCAGCTTCTGACCGAAAACCTCGTCATTCTCGCGGTTGTAGCTGAAGAAATCATTCGACGCTTTGGTCAGGGCCGCCTGCAGCGCTTCACGCTGTGCGTCGTTCAGCTTGTCCAGCGTCCGCTGCGATGCATAGAACGTTGTCAGTTCGGAGATCGAGTTGTACTCGACGAAGTGGGTGCCGACATCCGACTTGGCGAAGATGGAGTAGGTCGCGGTTTTGGTGCAGCAGATCGCACCATCGACGATACCGGCTTGAAGCGCGGGAAAGATGTCCCCCCATGCCATGGTTGTTGCCTGGTAGCCCAGTTCTTCAACCATCGACTTCACAACGCTGGACGACCAGACACGAATGTTCATGCCTTTGTCTTCAAAGCTGCTCCAGTTCTGGGGCTCTTGCGAAGCAACGATGCCGATGAACCCTTCAGGGTTCTGAGCCATCACCCGGACGCCGTATTCGTCGGTGATCTCCTGCAGGATGGTGTTGAATTCGGAATCCATGTTGAGCAGCGTATTTTCCATGTCATCCCATCCTCCAAGCAGGAACGGCATGGACAGGAACTCAAGGCGCGGATCGGTGTCGGCGTAGATAAAAGCGGAAGCCAGATCGATGTTGCCGCGGGCGACATCTTCGAACAGCGCTTCGCCGGAACCGAGCTGGTTTGCAGGGAACACGTCGATCTTCAGGCCAACATTGGCTGCTGCAACATCTGCGGCAACCTGTTCCATCATTTTTGTGCCCTGGTGGTCGATCGGGAACACGCCTGCAAAACGCAGGGTCATGTCTTCGGCGAAAGCCGCGGTCGACATCAGAGTGCTCAGCGCGCCAGCGGCCAGACCTTTGGTAATCTTGTTGAAACTCATCGGGTAGTTCTCCTCCTGTTTGACGAATAACGCCCGCACAGCGGTATGCTGTTGCGGGCGCGGATTTGCTTAAGTCAGCAAATTTCTGGGATCCTCGAAGCCGTATCCGAGGTCATCGGCCACAGCCTTGCAGGTCACCTCGCCGTAGGCCACGTTCAGGCCATTCAGCAGGTGATGGTTGTCGGCCAGCGCTTGCTGCCAGCCCTTGTTCGCAATGGCGATGACATGCGGCAGGGTCACGTTGTTCAGCGCATAGGTCGAAGTCCGGGCCACCGCGCCGGGCATATTGGCGACGCAGTAATGCACAACATCATCAACGACATAGGTCGGGTCTGCGTGTGTCGTTGCCTTGGAGGTCGCAAAGCAGCCGCCCTGGTCAATGGCAACATCCACGACCACTGCACCGGGTTTCATTTTCGCAATCAGATCACGCGAAACAAGCTTGGGCGCGGCGGCGCCAGGGATCAGAACTGCCCCGACCAGGAGGTCAGCATTGGCAACCTCTTCCTCCAGCGCGGCCTGGGTTGAGTAAACCACCTTGGCAGATGCCTCAAAGTGGTTTTCGAGTTTCTCCAGAACGGCCGGGTTTCGGTCAAGAATGGTGACGTCAGCATGCAGGCCAACTGCCATCTGCGCGGCATTGAAACCGACAACACCGCCGCCGATGACAACAACCTTGCCAGGCTTCACCCCAGGCACACCGCCCAGGAGAACCCCGCGACCGCCCTGGGCCTTTTCCAGAGCACCGGCCCCGGCCTGAATCGACATCCGGCCTGCAACCTGGCTCATCGGCTTGAGGAGCGGCAGACCGCCGCTATCGTCCGTTACCGTTTCATAGGCGATGCAGACCGCGCCAGAGTTCACCAAATCCCTGGTCTGGTCCGGATCTGGCGCCAGGTGCAGATAGGTATAGAGGATCTGCCCCTCGCGCAGCATCGCACGCTCCGCTGCTTGCGGCTCCTTCACCTTTACGATCATTTCGGCGTGGGCAAACAGCTCGGCTGCGTTTGTTGCGATCTCCGCACCAGAAGCACGATAAGCATCGTCATCTGCTCCGATGCCCAGACCCGCTCCGGTTTCGACCAGCACTGCATGGCCGTTGGTAATCAGTTCAGCCACGCTCTCGGGTGTAAGTCCGACGCGGTATTCGTGGTTTTTGATTTCCTTGGGTACACCAATGTACATCGTTATCACTCCTGGAAAGAGAGGCTCACTTGGCAGTCGGCATGACGAATTCAGCACCTTCCGAGATGCTTTCAGGCCAGCGCTGCATGATGGATTTCTGCTTGGTGTAGAAACGAACACCCTCTTCACCATAGGCGTGCATGTCGCCAAACAGGCTCTTCTTCCAGCCGCCGAAGCCATGCCACGCCATCGGCACCGGGATCGGAACGTTGACTCCGACCATGCCGACCTGAACTTGTTTGCCAAACTCACGCGCGACATTTCCGTCCCGGGTGAACAGCGACACGCCGTTGCCGAACTCGTGGTCGTTGATCAGCTGCAAACCTTCGGCAAAGTTCTGCACGCGGACACAGGCCAGAACCGGGCCAAAGATCTCTTCGCGGTAGATCTTCATTTCCGGGGTAACGTTGTCGAACAGGGTACCGCCCAGGAAGTAGCCGCCTTCGTGCCCTTCGACGGTGTAGTTGCGGCCATCGACCAGCAGGTCAGCACCTTCTTCGACGCCGCTATCGATATAGCCCTTGATCCGGTCGCGCGCGGCGGCGGTGACGATCGGGCCCATTTCCGCGTCCAATTCGAGACCGTTTTTGATTTTCAGGGTCTCGGCGCGTTCTTTCAGAACCGGCATCAGCTTATCCGCAGCATCGCCAACTAGCAGCGCAACCGAGATGGCCATGCAGCGCTCTCCGGCTGAACCGTAGGCTGCACCGATCAGTGCGTCAGCAGCCTTGTTCATGTCGGCATCAGGCATCACCAGCATATGGTTCTTTGCGCCGCCCAAGGCCTGGACGCGCTTGCCGTGGCGGGCGCCGACTTCGTAGATGTAGTTGGCAATCGGGGTCGAGCCGACAAAGGACACAGCCTTGACGTCTTCGTTTTCCAAAAGTGCATCCACGGCCACCTTGTCGCCCTGAACGACGTTGAACACGCCATCGGGGAAGCCTGCCTGTTTCATCAGGTCAGCATAGAGCAGCGAAGCCGAAGGATCGGTCGGCGAAGGTTTCAGAATGAAGGTATTGCCGGCGGCGATGGCGATCGGGAACATCCACATCGGCACCATGACCGGGAAGTTGAAGGGCGTGATGCCGGCCACAACACCCAGCGCCTGGCGTGTCGTCCAGTTGTCCATGCCGGTGGACACCTGTTCCGTGTAATCACCCTTAAGGAGCTGCGGGATGCCGCAAGCAAACTCGATGATATCAATGCCGCGCTCGACTTCGCCCTGGGCGTCGGTGAAGACCTTGCCGTGTTCGACGGTGATGGCGCGGGCCAAGTCGTCCTTGTGCTGACGCACCAGCGCCAGGAAATTGTTCATCAGCCGGGCCCGGCGGATCGGCGGCGTATTCGACCACGCGGGAAAGGCCGCCTTGGCCGCGGCAACCGCAGCGTTCACGGTTTCGACGGTTGCCAGGGACACATCGCCGGTATGTTCACCGGTTGCGGGGTTGTAGACGGCCTGGGTGGCTTCGCCGTCGGGAGCTGTGTTTTGGCCACAGATATAGTGGCCGATCGAAGCGATCGGGGCAGCATCTTTCATGATTGCAGTCCTTTGGATTTAGAGGGGAAAGGTCACGGAAGCTCGGCCAGAACTTCGCCAAGCGTCTGAACAAGCGTGTTGATTTCAGGTTCCGAGATGATCAGCGGCGGAGAAAGTGCGATGATGTCGCCGGTTACCCGGATCATGATCCCAGCGTCCCAGGCGCGTTTCATCGCCTCATAGGCCCGCGCGCCCGGCGCGCCTTCGCGCGGGGCCAGTTCGATGGCGCCGACCAGCCCCAGGTTCCGGATGTCGATGACATTGGGCAGGTCTTTGAGGCTATGGAGCTGATCCTCCCACGGTTGCGACAGCAGAGCGGCGCGGCGGAACAGGTCGTTCTGTTCATAGCTTTCCAGCGCCGCCAGTGCGGCTGCGCAGGACACTGGGTTGGCCGAGTAGGTGTAGCCGTGGAACAATTCGATCGGCGCGTCGGCATTTTCCATGGCGGAATTGTAGATCGCGTCGGACACGATGACCGCGCCCATCGGGATGACGCCGTTTGTTAGCCCTTTGGCGGTGGTGATGATGTCAGGAGTAACGCCGAAGTATTCCGACGCGGTCGATGCACCCAGCCGGCCGAAGGCGGTGATGACCTCGTCAAAGATCAGCAGGATGCCATGCCGGTCACAGATCTTGCGCAGCCGTTGCAGATACCCCTTGGGCGGCAGCAGCACTCCGGTGGACCCTGCCATCGGCTCGACGATGACGGCCGCGATGGTCGAGGCATCATGCAGTGCAACGATGCGCTCCAGATCATCGGCCAGTTCGACGCCATGCGCGGGGCAGCCGCGGGTGAATGCGTTCTTTTCCAGATCATGAGTATGACGCAGGTGATCGGTACCGGTCAGGAGAGTGCCGAAATGCATGCGGTTCTTCACGATGCCCCCGACCGAGATGCCGCCGAAGCCGGTGCCATGATAACCGCGTTCGCGCCCGATCAGACGTGTGCGGGCGCTGTCGCCGCGCATCCGGTGATAATGCAGCGCAATCTTGAGCGCGGTGTCGACCGACTCAGACCCCGAGTTGGTAAAGAACGCATGGCTCATCCCCTCTGGCATCATCGCCGTCAGCTTACCCGCCAGCTCGAAGGCCTGTGGGTGGGCAAACTGGAAATTCGGAGCATAGTCCAGCTCGTGAACCTGCTTTTGCACTGCCTCTACAATCAGAGGATCACGATGACCTGCATTAACGCACCACAACCCCGCGGTGCCGTCCATAATCCGGCGGCCGTCCGAGCTGGTGTAATACATCCCTTCGGCAGACTGGATCATGCGGGGCTCGCGAAGGAAATCACGATTGGCCGAAAACGGCATCCAGAAAGACGACATGGTATTTGACTGAACGGGCATGTCCATTCCTCGCAAGGCAGATTATTATTTGATGAGAGATACTTGCAAAGTTTCAGCCTTTCGCACACCCGGCTTTGTAGGAATGTGTAAGTCATTGAAAAACTGATCGGGCCGGCCTAAGGTGCTTTCGATCAGAAGCAGGAAATCACAATGGGCGACTCTTCGGCACCCGATCTGGAAACCGCAAGACGCCTGCGATTGATTCGAAACTCAAAAGGTCTCAGCCAACGCGAGATGGCCAAGCGCGCGGGGGTGGGAAGCGGTACGATTTCCCAGATCGAGAGCGGATCAACCCAGCCTTCAGTGGCTCTGCTCAAGAAAATTCTCGCAGGTGTTGATGTTAACCTGGGTTTTTTCTTCAGCTTCGAACTGAAGAACGAGGACAACTTTTTCTTTCCTCACAGCGGCATGCGGGACCTGGGGTCGCCGGGCGTATCCTACCTGCTGGTCGCAGGTGAGCGGCGGAATCGAAAGCTGCAGATGCTGATTGAAGAGTACGGTGTCGGTGCAGACTCGGGCCGTGGAGCCCTGTCGCATGAGGGCGAAGAATGCGCGGTCGTCATTGAGGGTCGTCTGGAAGTAACAGTAGATGGACAATCCCGAATTCTAGGCCCAGGAGACGCTTATTACTTTTCCAGCATCCTGCCACACCGGTTTCGCAACGCCGGCGACAAGGTGTGCAAAGTCATCAGCGCGTGTACGCCTTCATCGTTCTAGGCAGGGGCGAGTGTCCGGGCCAACGATGTTCCAAGATGATTTTTTCAGGTGGTTCCGGCTCCTGTGTCCAAATCTTTGGTTTCAGACAGTTCATAGAATTGTGCCGAGTGTTCACTATGTCCTTTAGCACAGGCCCCGGCCCTTTGAGGATGCTGCGTTGCGCCTGACTGGCTGGTTTGACGAAGCTGCACTGCGGAGGCCATAGGGGAGAACGGCAGCTTGGCTCTGAACATGCTTCGGCCAATGGCGGCTTTGAAGGCATTCCTTACCGTTAGCTGTCTAGTGCAGCATTTAGTAGTTTCGGGCTCACACCAGACCTTCTCTGCAGCCACAAGGCGGTGTGATAAACTGGACCGCCAACGTCGGGTTGGCGCTGAGGCGGAGTGAGGCGGATGGGAGAAACATCATGACCTTCGCCAACTTGCCTGCTATTCGCGCCTGCCGACCGGCCTGGAACAAGGGCCGCGTCGTCGGCCAGAAGCGTCCCCTCATGCCCAAACATGTCTGGGCCATCCGGGTGCGCCTGGAAATCGCAATGAACCATCGCGACCTGGCACTTTTCAACCTGGCCATCGACAGCAAGCTGCGTGGCTGCGACCTCGTCACTCTGAAGGTTGCCGACATCTATTCCTCTGGTCAGGTCAAGGAACGGGCGTCTATCATTCAGAGCAAGACCAAGCGGCCAGTTCGTTTCGAGATCACCGATGGGACGCGCAAATCGATCTTGCGGTGGATGGAGGAGCCGATCATGACCGGTTCCGAATTCCTTTGGCCGGGCAGGTTCCACGAACGGCTGCACATCTCGACACGCCAATACGCTCGCCTCGTGCGGGAATGGGTGAAATCCATCGGGCTGGACCCAACATCGTACGGCACGCATTCGATGCGCCGGACCAAAGTCGCCCATATCTATCGCAAGACGGGCAACCTGCGAGCGGTTCAGCTCCTGCTGGGCCACACCAAGATGGATAGCACCGTACGTTATCTCGGCATTGAACTGGAGGACGCGTTGGCCATAGCTGAGGCGGTCGAGATCTGACCCAATTGGGCCGTTCTGCATGGACGGCCCTAACCGGACTATAGCCATCAAAATGGACGCTGCGACGCAGCCCTTCAAAGGAGACGTTCGCTCCAAGTGTGTAAATAGAGGTCACGGCGAGGTCGACATAGCGCAGACGAAGCTGCCTATCGAAGGCCTTGGCCGAACGTCTGCTCTTTGGTCAGCTGGCTTGCTCCCGGTCGTATTGCATCCGGAGTTTTCTAACTTCGTCCATTTGCTCGTGAGACCAAAAAACAAGCGGCTTCAGCATTTCAAGCAAGCTGCGGCCCAGTGGTGTTAACTTATAGGAGACAGCAACCGGAGGACCGGGGTCTACTGTGCGCGTCAAATAGCCGTCGCGCTGCAATCCGCGAAGGTTCTCAGTCAGCACGCTTTGTGTGACGTCGCCAATGCAGCGTTTGAGATCGCCAAAGCGTTTTGGCTCGTCCTCAAGAGCCAGAATGATAATCATCCGCCATTTGCCCGTCACGTTAGACAGGACAGAGCGGATGGAACAGTTCGATGCTTCTGCTTTGTTGGCAACGCCTATTGGTAGCATTTTTGGCCCTGGTATCAAAACTAAACTTCTGAATATCTTACCCCGCTTGCAGATGCAGTTCAATGTTTCTCCTCTGCGGGTATGGTCAAACGTACCTGGTCAGTTCAAGGTACGTAATTGCGATATGGTATGTTTTTGCTACTACGTATTCAGGCAATACGAATCAAAGGATCCAACCATGTCTCTCAAAGAACTTGTCATCGCGCTTTTCACGGCTGCCTTTGCCGATCATGACCCCGAAGCCGCCCGCCAGCTCGTGACACCCGGATACATTCAGCACAACCCGCAAATCCCAACCGGTGCAGAAGGCTTGGTCGGGCTGATCCCACTGGTCGAACAATCGGGCATGACAGTTACTACACACAGGGTCATCTCCGAAGGCGACCTCGTTGTTCTGCACAGCACGTTTGAAAACGCTGATGCATTTGGAGCCCCGACCTTGGCAGCGTTTGATGTCTTCCGGGTTGAGGACGGCAAGGTTGCTGAACATTGGGACAATCTTCAGCCCGTGCCGGAAACAACTGCATCCGGCCGGGGTATGACCGACGGGCCAACTGAGATCACTGACCTCGACAAGACCGAAGAAAACAAGGCGCTGGTCCTTGGCTTTGTGCGCGACGTCCTGGGCGGTGCGGCACCTGAGAAGGCACCGATGTACTCAGAGGTCTACATGCAGCACAATCCGCACCTTGCCGATGGCATTGATGGCCTGATGGCAGGTACAAAAGCCTGGGCCGAGCAGGGGTTTGTTATCACCAAGTTCGAGCCCCAGATCGTTGTTGCAGAGGGCAATTTCGTCTTTGTCGCATCAGACGCAACCGTGAGCGGCAAACCCTGGGCCTTCTTCGATCTCTGGCGCGTTGAAGACGGGAAGATCGTGGAGCATTGGGATGTCGTTTCAGCAACGCCGAGAGAAATGGCGCATAACAACGGAAAATTCTGAGCTGCACGACAAAATGGCGGGCCTGATCCGTTTGGCTCGCCAATAAGCGGTCGTTCCTGAATGTCGCAGCAATAGGCACTTTGGGCTCGGAGCTGACTTGCGGCGACGCAGTAGTAGGGCGCAAGGCCGATCATGCGTGTCATCGCTCCCGGCCCAAACCGGCCTTTGGCGGACAGGTTCGAGGCCGCAGCGCAGCGTTCCCAGATCGGGCGTTTGCGCTCAGTGCAGCATTTTGACCTGCCAATGACTGGGCTCAATATTGCCTGGCACGACTCGCATCCGCAGAGCCACAGACAGGCGTCACTCAGCATTTTTTCAGTTTTAGTGTGCCCGCATTCCAGATACGTTGATGAGCTTTCCAAAACAACAATTTGCTAACCGATGTTGATGCGCGACTACTTTCAACAAAGCGTTCATATTTTTTGGGCGCCGAGCTGCCAACACCACGGAAGTTTCTTATTCGCCTGCCGTCGGCTATGCTTCATCCATGTCAAACGTCTCTGAGCGAAGGCTGGCCGCTATTCTGGCTGCGGATGTGGCAAACTATTCCAAACTCATGGGGGAGGATGAAGTCGCCACGTTGACCGCGCTGCGCCGTTTTCGAAACGACGTTCTTACTCCAACAATTGGTGAGCATCACGGCAGGGTTATTAAAAGCATGGGAGACGGCTGGTTGGTTGAATTTCCCAGCGTGGTTAGCGGCATCAAGTGCGCAATGGCTGTCCAGAACAAACTGACCAATAATCCTCAGTTCACATTGAGGATGGGATTGCATAGCGGCGATGTTAGTTTTGCCGATGAAGACGTTTATGGCGACGGGGTCAACTTGGCCGCACGTCTTCAGGACCTGGCCGAACCCGGATCGCTCGTGATTTCCGAAACTGCACGGCGCAGCATTGATGCTAAGCTTTCAGATCAATTCACCTGTCTTGGTTCTCAGAAACTCAAAAACATCGCAGAACCTTTGATCGCTTACGGTTGGGGAATGTCGGCTTCAGCCATCCAGAGGCACCTCGTTGAGTTGCCGGAACGACCTTCGATTGCAGTATTGGCCTTCGACAATTTGTCCAATGATGCAAATCAGACCTTTTTTGCCGAAGGTATGGCCGAAGATGTCATTTCTGCGCTCTCCAGGTTCCACTGGTTCTTCGTGATCTCTCGAAATACAAGCTTCTCCTACCAAGGTCGCGCTGTCGGGACAGAGCAAATCGCCCGGGAATTGGGAGTGCAGTACCTTCTGGAGGGCAGCGTTCGAAAGGCCGACAACAGGGTTCGCGTCTCAGCGCAACTGATCGACGCCGTTGCGAACCGCTACGTCTGGACCGAGCGATTTGACGGCGTGATTGAGGACATCTTCGATCTGCAGGACGAAATCACTCGAAATATTGTTGGCGCAGTAGCACCTGAATACCTGTCTGCAGAAATGCAACGCGCACGGCGCAAAGTGGTACCGCGGATGGATGCCTGGGAACTGGCCGCGCGCGCCCATTGGCATATTTCACAGTTCACAAAAGCCGACGTAGTCGAAGCCCAGAATCTGTTGTTGAAAGCTGTCGAATTGGATCCGCAAAGCTCTTTCGGGCTGGCGGACTTGTCATTCACTCATCTGATGCAGTGCGTGAACGGCTGGAGTGCTGATCCTGCCGCATCGAAGGCTGAGGCGGCGAATCTGGCGCAACGGGCGGTTTCGATAAACGGCCGCGACGCATACGCGATGGCCCTACTCGGTGCAGCGGATCTGTTTTCAGGTCGTCATCAGGACGCTGTGCGAATGTTGCAGGGTGCCATTGCCCTCAACCCAAACGACCCCCATGCCTATGCTTTGCTTGCCAGATCTCAGGTTTATTTGGGCGACAGTAAAGAAGCCCTTAGCAACATCAAGATCGCGATCCGGCTCAGCCCGCGCGATCCTTTGATAGCTTTATGGTACTCCATTCGCTCACTGTGTGATTTCATTGCAGGCAGGCACGAAGAAGCCATCGAGTGGGCCGAAGCGTCAATCCGCATCCAGCCGAACCGTAGCAGTTCTTATCTGGATATAGCTGTCAACAATGCCATTTGCGGCAAGTTGGATGAGGCGAGGCAAGCCGTTTTCGACCTAAAACGTCTTGACCCTGGCGCCTCGCTCCAAGTGGCAGAACGCACGCATCCATTCGCGCGACCGGAAGATCTCAAACGCTATCAACAGGGTTTGCGCGCAGCGGGTTTGAACAGGTGAAAACGGCCCATTCCCGACCTTGGCAACAGCATCCTGATTCTGTGGTGCAGCCCGCCTTTTCTGCCGTTCGCCGCGACTGCGAGGACTTGGCGCCGGTGAACTCACATAGTGCCGGACGGAGCCAAAATTTGTTACCGATTTTGCAATGACTGCTTGAGTGGAACGCGGCTTTAGAACTTGCCCGAGTTTCTCCAGGTCTCCTTTGGACCGATCTTTTCCTGAATGTCCCAGTGCTCGACGATCTTGCCCCCTTTGAGGCGAAACAGATCGAAGAAGGCCCAGTCATCACCGCCTTGTTTCACATGGCTGTAGATCACCACGAAGTTGCCCTCGCCCAGCAAACGGTGAATTTTCACATATTGCGCGGCCTGGCCACTCCTCATCACCTCTTTCAGGTGCTTGGCCAAGCCTTCCAGCCCGTCGCCTGTTTCGGGGTTGTGCTGGTCGTATTGGCCGGCGGAGATGTAGTTGGGTGCCAGATCGGTGCGCCCGTCTATCAGCACCTTTTCGGCAAAGTCCTGCACTAAGGCCTTGTTCGCCTTTGTCTGGTCTAGGTCCTCAATCCCGGTGGGGCCGTCCACCATGGTGCGCCCGGAAACAGTCGGCCATTTGTATTCGGCGATGACGTCCCAATGCTCAACGATACGGCCTTCATCATCGGTGTCGAATATGTCGCCGGTGACCCACTGCGCCTCGCCGTTGTTGAGGCTTTGGTAGACGTGGCAAAAAACGAAACGCCCGTCCTCGATGGTTCGCACTACCTGAATGTCACGGACAGGATTGCGTTCCAGAAAGGGTGTGAAGAATTCAATGAACCCCTCCTTGCCGTCTCGCACGCCAGTGGAGCGCTGGGTATATCTATCGCCTGTATACTTTTCGAGGGCCTCGGCCATTTTGCCGTCGCGAATGCCTTCCAGATACAGACCCTTTGCATTTGAAACGCGGATGCTCTCTGTCATGTTTTTTCTCCAACTGCGCGAACTAGAAAAGTCCGAGGAGGCCCAAGAGCGCCGGAATTCACGACCACACGACAACGGCAGAAAGTATGCCTGTGATCATCGCAGGAACGCCTTCTTGCCATGTGTCCCAGATCAGGTGGCACCCGACGGCGCCGATTGAGGTGCCGAGGAGCGCCAGTGCCCCCAAGGTTCCAAACACTGAGCCCTGAAACCAGATTGCAACTGCCCCGAACAACTCGGCAAGACCGACAAGCATCATGATCTGCCGGTTCAGGCCGTACTTTATGAACATCGTTAATTGGGTGTCGAAGATAAACTTTTGCCAGCCGAAAATCTTGATCGAACTGGCAAACAGAAAAAAGGCCGAGAGAAGCCCAACAAAGATGCTGATGAGTGTCATGTTCAAGGTCCTCTTCTGGCAACAAGCTAGCGGTCGCAGCGCTTTTCAATAATATGGATCATGTTGAAATCATTATTCAGTCAGGATGAAATATGATCAATGACCTTCGCGCCATGGCCATTTTCGCTACTGTCGCTGAAACCGGCAGTTTCTCGGCTGCGGGCCGACGGCTGCGGCTGGCCACTTCGGGGATCAGCCAGCATGTGACCAAGCTGGAGGACCGGCTCGGTGTCACGCTGTTCTACCGGTCTACCCGCTCGCTTTCGCTGACCAGTGAGGGCAAGAGGCTTCTTGAGCACACGCAGCGCATGGTTTCAGCTGCTGAAGACGGGTTGAACAGCGTCGTTGACATCAGCAATGAGCCAGCCGGAGCACTTACTATAACCCTGCCTGCCTTTATGGCAGGCAGCAGTTACGAACGGGCCATCTGGGATTTCGCGTTTCAGCACCGGGCGGTGGCACTTACCGTCCGCTACCTTGACCGCAATTTTGACCTGGTGGCCGAAGGGATTGATCTGGCCTTGCGTGTGGGGGACTTGCCCGATTCCAATCTGCGCACGCGCCGTTTAGGCAGCGCAGGCAGAAAGCTCGTTTGCGCACCGTCCTATCTGGCAACCCTTTCGGGCGTGACAACGCCGGATGATCTGAAAACCGCAGATTTTGTAGCCATGGAAGGTCTGATTGATCAGGTTGTCCTCACAAAGGGCGAAGACCAAAGAACATTGCACACCAATCGGGGCCGCGTGGTTGTCGATAGCTTTGCCGCCTTGCGGTCTGCGCTTTGCGCAGGTTTGGGGATCCAAAGACTGCCTGCCTTGGTGGCAGATCCAGAGCTGGAAAACGGAACCCTTGCTGAAGTGCTCCCTGACTGGTCAATTCCGGATCTAGGCACCTATGGCGTCTGGCCCGGCACCAGCCGGCGGCGTTCTCTTTCGCGCCTCTTGATCGACCACATTGTTGCATGGACCTAGAAAAATTGTGGAGGCGCTCCTGCAGCAAGGATAGCAAACCTGCCATTGATGCAGCGCGCGACATCTTGCAAAATGGGCTCGCAGCCGACCTCGGATGCGGCGCAGCATCCGCCTTGAACCAAGCCAGCGGTTCGTAAAGGACGGCCCTATGCTGCCTTTCACACCCGTGCTGGTCGCTGCGGTGCGGCTTCACCGAAGCAGCCCCTCATGCGCTATGCGGTATCGGCACGGCCGTCAAAGGTCGGTCAGCCGGACAAAGTGCAACTTCACTGCAAGCAGCCTCAATGGCGGCACATTGCGCATTTGTCTGCGGAGTTCCGCAGCAAGGGCGGTTTCCGGGCCTTCATTGCATCTTTTGGTGGCAGGCCAAATTCGGTTAAGCCGACATTCTGAATAGTTAGCCGCAGAGCCCCCCGGAATTCTTATGCCGGGATCTGACCATGACGCAGCGGCTGTTGGTTGTTTTCGGTTTCACGCAGTACGCTCTTTTGTAGAATTCTCCAGAGGACAGTCGGCCAGTCGCCCGCGCGCCAAACCAGCCTCACTGGAGCAAGATGTTGCTTCCAGGTTTGCGTTGGTGATTGTATTGGACCGCCAAACCCTTGCTTTGAAAGGCTCTGATGCATGGACAAGTTAAGCCTCGATGCGACCGATATCCGCATCCTCAGTGCAGTCCAGAAACACGGCCAGCTAAGCAAAACCAAGCTGGCGGAGATCGTTAACTTATCGCCAACTCCGTGCTGGGCCCGGCTTGCGAAATTGAAGGCAGCCGGGTTCATACGCGGCTACCACGCCGACATTGCCCTCGACCGGGTCTGTGATTTCACGCAGGTCATCGTGACGGTCTCGCTCACACACCACCGCAAGTCTGATTTTGAACGCTTCGAGGGCCATATCCGGAAGCTGGAAGAGGTCACCGAATGCATCGCCACAGGCGGTGGCATGGATTACGTCCTGAAGATATTCACTCCAAGCCTAGCCGCCTTTCAGGAATTGATGGAAACCCTGCTGGCGGCCGAACTGGGGATTGACCGCTACATGACCTATATCGTGACGCGCCGCGTCAAATCCGCCCAGCCGAACCTCTCCGGGCTGGCGGCAGGGTCGGGCAAATGACGGACGCCGCCTGAACGGTCTGTCGGCCTGCCTGACATCAGTCCGTTCGGTCTGTCCGCAGCTTGATTTCAGTCCGCTCCCGGCCCGCCTGTGCGGGTAATCCTTCACCCAGTTCAAACAGTCCGCGGCTGACCGGGCCGCCGGTGCAAAGGGTGAAAGACATGACGCAATCAAACGGTTTCGGGTTCGGCACACAGATCCGCAAATCCCCCTATTTCGACGCCACTGTCCGCTGGGGCGCCATGGGGTTCTCGGTGTACAACCACATGTACATCCCGCGCGATTTCGGCAATCCGGAGCAAAACTTCTGGAACCTGGTGAACGACGCGATCCTGTGCGACGTCGCAGTGGAACGCCAAGTGGAGATCACCGGTCCTGACGCCGCGAAATTCGTGCAGATGCTGACCCCTCGCGACCTGTCCAAGATGGCCGTTGGCCAGTGCAAATACGTACTGATCACCAATGCCGATGGCGGCATCCTGAACGACCCGATCCTGCTGCGTCTGGCGGAAAACCACTTTTGGATCTCGTTGGCCGACAGCGATATCCTGCTGTGGGCGCAGGGCGTAGCGGTGCATTCCGGCTTGGATGTCTCCATCTGCGAACCAGATGTGTCGCCGCTGCAGCTGCAAGGCCCGAAGTCCGGCGAGATTATGCGCGCGTTGTTCGGCGACAGCATCCTGGACCTGAAATACTACTGGCTGCGCGAGGTTGATCTTGACGGCATCCCGCTGATCGTGTCGCGCACCGGCTGGTCGAGCGAGCTGGGTTATGAACTGTACCTGCGTGACAGCAGCCAGGGCGACGCATTGTGGGAGCGGATCATGGCTGCAGGCATGAAATTCGGCCTGAAGCCCGGCCATACCTCCTCGATCCGGCGCATCGAGGGCGGCATGCTGTCCTATCACGCCGACGCCGATATCAGCACCAACCCGTTTGAGCTGGGGTTCGACCGGCTGGTGAACCTGGACGTGGAAGCTGATTTCATCGGCAAGGCTGCACTGCGCCGCATCAAGGAGCAAGGTGTCAGCCGCAAGCAGGTCGGGCTGGTCATCGAAGGGGCGCCACTCACTGGACCGAACACCACTTTCTGGCCTGTCAGCAAGGATGGATCCGCCATCGGCAAGGTGACCTCCGCTGTCTATTCGCCGCGCCTGAAACAGAACATCGCCCTGGCGATGGTTGCTGCAGAGGACGCCGTCATCGGATCTGCGGTTGAGGTCATGACCGGCTCCGGCCAGGCCCGCGCCACCGTCGTGGAGCGGCCATTCTTCGACCCGAAAAAGACCCTCGCCGCTGCCTGACGCAGACAGAGTTCACGAACAGGGATTCCGCGATGTCCGATCTTTCCATCCAGCTGCATTGGCAGCGGGCCGAACCCGTATTGCAAACCGGCCGTTACTCGAACGCCCACACGGTGCTCTACAACAACAGCTATGATGTCCAAGTGGACTCCGCCCCCGACTGGGGCGGAGATCCGGGCAACACCAACCCGGAACAGGCGCTGGCCTCGGCCCTGTCCAGCTGCCACATGATGACCTTCCTGGCTCTGGCGGCCAAGGCCGGCTGGCCGGTGGCCACTTACCACGACTATGCGGAGGCGCATCTCGGCAAGAACCCCAAGGGCCAGATGTCGGTGACGCGCATTGATCTGCACCCGGTGGTGCGCTTCGACACCGGCTTCTCCGTCAGTCCCAAGGAGCTGGAGGAGATGCAGGACCGCGCACACCGCTATTGCTTTATTGCCAATACGCTTGCCGACAGCGTCGAGATCAACATCCGATGAGCCCCGGAAAAGGAGATGCCCTGTGCAACAGCAAGACATTTTGCTGCGTGACCTGGATGACGATGGCATCCTGCGCATGACCCTGAACGATGCCGGGCGGCGCAATGCGCTGTCCGAGGCGATGCTGGAAACCCTGGCCAACGCCCTTGCTGTAGCAGGGGAAGACCCGCAGGTACGTGTCATCATCCTGGCCGCAAACGGTCCGGCATTTTGCGCGGGGCATGATCTGAAGGAAATGACCGCCGGACGCGCAGCCACGGACGGCGGGCGGGTCTATTTTGCTAAGGTGATGGCGATGTGCTCTGCCACCATGCAAGCCATTGTGAACTGTCCCAAACCAGTGATTGCCGAGGTCACCGGAATCGCCACCGCGGCGGGCTGCCAACTGGTGGCCAGCTGTGACCTCGCCCTTGCCGAGGACACCGCGCAGTTCAGCACGCCGGGGGTGCATATCGGCCTGTTCTGTTCGACGCCGATGGTGGCACTGTCACGCAATGTCTCCTGCAAGCACGCCATGGAAATGCTGCTAACCGGCGACATGACCCCGGCCCGGCGGGCAGAAGAGATCGGCCTGATCAACCGGGCCGTCCCGCCTGCGGAGCTGCAGAACGCCACGATGGAAATGGCCCGCAAAATCGCCTCCAAGTCGGTGATGACCCTGGCCACCGGCAAGCGCGCCTTTTACGCCCAGCGGGAAATGCCCCTGGCCGACGCCTATACCTATGCTTCCGGGGTGATGGTCGACAACATGCTCGCCCGCGATGCCGAAGAGGGCATCGGCGCCTTCCTCGAAAAACGCACTCCCCAATGGCAGGATCACTAAGGTCATGACGGAAAACCCGTACAACACCGGTCTGGACCGCACTCCCGCGAACTATCAGCCGCTGACGCCGCTGACCTTCCTGGAACGCGCCGCCAGCGTCTTTCCGGACCGCACTGCGATCGTGCATGGTGCCTTGCGGCGCAGCTATGCAGAGTTCTATTCGCGCTCGCGGCGGCTTGCGTCGGCTCTTGCCAAGAACGGCATCACCCGCGGCGATACAGTTTCGGTGCTGCTGCCCAATACCCCGGCGATGCTGGAATGCCATTACGGTGTGCCGATGTGCGGCGCGGTGCTGCATTCGATCAACACAAGGCTGGATGCCGCGGTGATCGCGTTCCAGCTCGACCACGCGATGTCGAAACTGGTGATCGTCGACCGGGAATTCATGCCGCTGATGCAGGAGGCGCTGGCGCTTGCCACGACGTCGCCGGTTCTGATCCAGTATGATGACCCAGAGTATGACGGTGTGCCGACAGATGCGGAGGCCGCCGACTACGAGGTGTTTCTGACCCGCGGCAACCCGGATTTCGCCTGGCTGATGCCGGAGGACGAATGGGATGCGATCTCGATCAACTACACCTCCGGCACCACCGGCGACCCCAAAGGCGTGGTTTCGCACCACCGGGGCGCCTATCTGCTGGCGCAGGGCAATGCGCTGACCACCTCGATGCAGAAGCACGCGGTCTATCTCTGGACCCTGCCGATGTTCCACTGCAACGGCTGGTGCTTCCCCTGGACGCTGTCCGCCATCGCAGGAACCCATGTGTGCTTGCGGCAGGTGCGGGCAGAACCAATCTGGAACGCCCTGGCGGACGAGGGCGTGACCCACCTGTGCGGCGCCCCCATCGTGATGTCGCTGCTGATCTCGGCACCCGCAGAAGCCAAGCGTAAACTTTCCCAGCCGGTGCAGTTCTTTACTGCCGCCGCGCCGCCGCCGGAAAGCCTGCTGGCGGACATGAAGGCCGCAGGCTTTGAGGTGACCCACCTTTATGGGCTGACGGAAACCTACGGTCCTGCGGTGGTCAATGACTGGCACCACAGCTGGTCGGATCTGCCGCCTGCCGAACAGGCCGCACTGAAGGCGCGCCAGGGCGTGCGCTACCTGCCGCTGGAACAGCTGGATGTGCTGGACCCGGAGACGATGCGGCCGGTGCCGCGCGACGGCCAGACCATGGGCGAGGTAATGTTCCGCGGGAACGTCGTGATGAAGGGCTATTTCCGCAATCCCAAGGCCACCAAGGAAGCCTTTGCCGGCGGCTGGTTCCACTCCGGCGATCTGGGTGTCATGCACCCTGACGGCTACATCCAGCTCAAGGACAGGTCGAAAGACATCATTATCTCGGGCGGCGAGAACATCTCCTCGATCGAGGTCGAGGAAGCACTGTACTGCCACCCGGCTGTTGCGGTGGCTGCCGTGGTGGCAATGCCGCACGAAAAATGGGGCGAAACCCCCTGTGCTTTTGTTGAGTTGGCCAAGGGGCAGAAAGCCGATGCGGAAACCCTGCGCAGCTGGTGCCGCGACCGTCTAGCGCCCTACAAGGTTCCTGGCAGGTTCGTCTTTACGGAGGTTCCCAGAACCTCGACTGGGAAGATCCAGAAATTTGCCCTGCGTGAGCAGGCACAGGAAATCGCGTCCTGACCAGGGGCGCAGCACTTCAGCCTGCGGGGGGCCCTGCCTTGGCGCTTTGCAGGCTGAAGTGCTGCTCCTGATGTCCTCAAGGCAGCTATAGGTGTTTCACAATACAGAGAACGTCCGAAATGACGGACGGCGGTGTAGCATTGGGTAGAAGCATAAGCGGCGGTTAAGAGACGACACCACTTCGGCCAATGGCGGCTTTACAAGGTTCCGACCCATTCATGTCTCGCGCAGCATTCGGTAATTTGGGCTCAAAGACGACCAAGTGGGCCACTCCGATCATTATGTGTTCGGCCTAAGACTATTCAAAACCGATTGCGTGACAGCGGCTGTATGTGGCGACCCACCCAGGTCCGGCGGCAGCAAATGGAACACGTGGCCGCGTAACGCCGGACAGCATCATAGCCGCCGTTATAGACGAGGTTGGAGACCGTCGGCTGCGACACGCCAAGCTCTCTTGCCGCTAGGGTGAAGCTGCCATGCCTGGCCGCTGCCTCCAAGGCCTGCAGCTGCTTGAAGCTGATCTTTACTTTCATGACTGCCTCTACCTGCCGCATGGCCTTCCTAGGGACAATGGCAAACGCAATCCAAGTGACACATGACCCGCAGCGACCGGGTTCGCCGGTCAGCTCAGTTCAGCTTTTGGTTTCTCCCCGCCCCTGCAATGCCGCCCAGCCAGGCCAAGGCCTCCAGCCTTGCACACCGCAGTTACCCCGTCACCAAATCTTCAGCGGTTGCAAGGGCGCATGTGAAGGTGAACGTGGACCCCTTCCCGAGCACGGACTGGACCTCAATACCGCCCCCCATCAGATGCGCGAGACGGGAAGCGATCGCCAGACCCAGCCCGGTACCGCCGAAATCCCGGGAGGCGGTACTGTTAACCTGGGAAAACGCAGTGAAGATCTTCTCGAGACTGTCTTCGGGAATGCCCACCCCGGTGTCTGTCACGGCGATCCGCAGCTTCGCCATGCCGCCAGCAGCCCGGCCGGTGACTTTGACTGTCACCGATCCCGCCTCAGTGAATTTCAGTGCATTGCCGACAAGGTTCACAATGATCTGACGGATCCGCCCTTCATCTCCCTGAATATTCTTCGGCGCCTCGGGATCGTATTCCAGCCGCAGCGCAACCCGGCTTTCCGCCGGATTGGGGGCCAGCATACGGACCACCCCGCTCAGAAGCTCCTCCAGGTCAAGCGGCGCAGTCCGCAGCTCCAGCTTCCCGGCCTCTACCTTGGAGAAATCGAGTATCCCGTTGATGATGTCCAGCAGGGCTTCGCCGGATTCAGAGATCGTCCTGGCATAAAGCGCCTGCTCCTCGTCCAGGCTGGTTTCCTCCAGCAGCGAGGCCATGCCTAGCACCGCGTTCATCGGGGTCCTGATTTCATGGCTCATTGTCGCAAGAAACTCGGACTTCGCCTTGTTGCCCGCTTCCGCCGCTTGTGTCCTTTCCTTTACCTTTTGCTCCAGCGAGTTTGCCAGCTCTTTGAGCTCGGCATTGCTATGATCCAAGTGGTTCAGAACGTCGGTGAAAGCATCTGCCAAGCGGCCGACTTCATCGTGGCCGCACTCAGGGATTTTCCGCATGGCGCTGCCCAGACGGATACTGGTGGCAAAGTCCGTCAGCCGCTTGATCGGCCGGGTTATCCAGCTCGCCATGATAACAGCTGCTATTGAGGCAAGTCCGGCACAGACACCGGCCAATAGCAGGGTCAGCCGGATGTGCTTCATCCATTCAGCATCAAGACGCGCGGTGGAAAATTCCAGCACCACATACCCCAACCGACGGTCTGCCGTCGCCTGTACCGGGCCGGCAACTTGGATCACGCCGTCCTGCAGCCGGGTGACCCATTCAGCGCGTTCCCTGGCCTGCCGCAGATAGGGTTCGTTGAACTCCTTGCCCCGCAGCGGGTTTTCATCGGTTCCATCGGTCAGAACACGCGTGCCCGCATCCAGGATCATCACCCGCAAGGCACCCTCTCCGGCCAGAACTGAGCCCACTTGCTGGCGCATCAGTTTGACATTCAGCTCATACAGCGGTTCCAGAACCGCTTCGCCCAGGGTCTTTGCCAGCACCGTTGCATGGCGTTCGAACGCAGCAACAGAAGCCTGGTGGGCCAAGGTTATCGAAATGGCCGAAACCGCCCCAGCAACCGCAAAGACGATCAGAACCGTGTAGACCACCAGTTTTGTCCTGAGGCCCGGCATACGCAACTCAATTGCCGCCAATCAGGGCTGTCACCGGCTTTTCAAATTCTTCCAGCATGTCCAGCGTTTGATCCGGTATGGCATCGAATTTCGTGGTTCTTTCAAAATTTTCCAGAATCCAGCGGCCTTCATCGTTCTGATCCATGCTGATCAGCACGGCCTGCACCGCCGCGGTGAACTCATCGGATGTCCCAGGAGACAAACTGACCACATGCCGCGGGATATTTTCCGTTTGGACAAGCACATCAAGGCTCCCGATATCATCTCCGGCGCGTTTTTTCAGCCCGTTCAGCGACATGGCGCCAGCATCAACCAGCCCGCGCAGCACCCATTCGATGGTGTTTTCGTCATCCCCGGAAAACACATAGCCCGTGGCCTCCGCAGGCCGCGCCGCCCGCGGGCCGCTCATCGCGGCGAGCTGAACACCTTGCGTTGCAATCGTGTGGCGCGGCAGGATGTAGCCGCTGGAGGAGAAGGCCTCTTCAAAGGCGATGACCCTGCCCTTTAGATCTTCCAGCGACTGGATGCCGCTGTCCCGGCGGACAAAGACGACAGACCGGTATTCGGCGACACCCTTTTTCCATCTTCGCGCCACCAAACGGCTGCCGCATTTTGCCCTGACCGCGAGCGAGACAAGTGGGCTATCAACAAAGATATCGACCTCACCATTGCTCAGCAGTTCCGCCATATGGGCAATGTTCCGGGCAATTCTGACTTCTCCCGCCGTGACCCCTTCATTCTGAAGCTGCGTTGCCAAATATTTGGCAAAGGGCAGGAAAACGCGGGTTTCCTTGACCGTCTCGTCACTGATTGTGCCGATGACGAGGCTACGGGCCCCGGCGGTATGACCGAAAAGCAGGCTGAGGCAAAGACAGGCTAAGGGGACTGCATTCTTGAGGTTCACGGGGCTATTCCTCTCATTTTCTGCAGACAGCGCGGGGCAAGGAACTGAATACCGCAAACTGCGCAGCCAGGAAGGCAAAAGATAAAATTCTCAATTTGTCTCATAGGGACACCCAAGCACAGAGGTTACACTGCGCAGGCAAAGCATTCCTTAATTTTTTCCACTAGCGGATTTTCCAGCTGCACTGACCGAAAAAAAACGCCGTCCAGTCAGCACGCGGGCCCGTCAGAGGTAGCCGGGAATACTGCGCCCTGACCGCTCCAGCAGCCAGCGAGCCACTTGCTTGGCTAGCCCCCAGCTTCAGCTCCTCGCCTGCCCCCACCTGCACCCCGCGCAGATCGTTGTTGGAACCGAACTCGATATTGCTTTCTGAGAAACGGTAGGCGTTGTTTCCAAGCGGCTGGAGTTCCCGGCAAAATCGATCAGCAAACGGTTGAAGATTAGCTTGGCGTAACGCCGTGCTGAAAGAAACCGCGACCGTAGGTCCGCTTTTTTCAAAGCGCAGCAGGTCCGGAACGGTGCCGCTTTCGTTCAAAACACCCTTGATCTGTTCCCAGAGCCGGAACTGGCGGTAGACACTTGACCACTTGCCGAACTCCTTAGTCAGATCGCGCCAAGAGACGCCGGTGCAGGCGATCCTGAAAATTCCATCGAGAACAAGGCGGTGTTTGGTGGGCTTGCGTTCGTACGGGGCTCGGACAGATAGGATTAACCGTTCAAAGAACACCCACTCCTCGTCCGGCATCAAATTTCGTGCCGAGCTGGTCTCCATCGCAGATACCAGCTTGAATCACGCTCAGCGGGTAGTGTGAATCCCTTTTATCAACACATCCTACGTAACGTGCGGCCTTCCGCAACTGAGGGGTCAACTCGTCCAAATCTGACGCAAGCAACCGCAAAACAGAGACTGGTGCATTTGTGTAGTTCATGCTCATCCACAGCATGTACATATGTGCTATTTGATGCTAACTTTGGTACATGTGTGGCAGCGCGAAGTCCATCGAAATCCATGTCTCTCGAATAGGAAAATTGCGATGTCCAAAAAAAGAACTGCCAAGGTCATCATTGTCGGCGGTGACGTTTTGGGCTGCGGCCAGGCCAATCAATTGGGTCACGAAGGCTGGGGCGAAGAAACGGTGCTGTCGGAAAAGGCGGAGCTCACCTCAGGCTCCGCGTCGCACGGTTATGGCTCTTTCCGTCTGGCTTATACAGAAGACGAAATGGACTGGCTGCGCCACACCTTGTCTGTTGGCCGCGCGCTTGGCTTCAATATCGAACTAGTCGGTCTGGAATTCATCGCCGAGAAACACCCTTACTATAACCTCGAAGGCGTCATTGGCGCTCTGTACACTCCAGACGACGGCCTCGTTGCCTCCTCCAACGTGACAATGGCGATGGCCACTGGCGCCCGACAGAAGGGAGTGAAACTCTTCCGCCAATGCCGCGCGACGAACATCACCCAGAACGACGCCGGTGAGTGGGTTGTTGAAACCGAGCAAGGCACCGTCATCTGCGAGCACTTCGTCTACGCCGGCGGCACCTATGCCCGCCAGATGGTCGAATGGACCGATCTGCAACTGCAGATGACCTCGATGACCCACCACTATTTCGTCACCGAGGACGTGCCCGAATTCAAGGATCTAGACACTGAACTGGCGGTGATCCGCGACGACAAGTTGGCCTCGGGCCACATCCGCATGGTGCAAAAGAAGGGGCGGATCGGGATCTACGAGAAAGAGAACTCGAACTCCGTCTGGCACAATGAATGTCCCTGGGAATATGAAAACTGGCTGTTCGAGGCTGATTACGACCGCGTCATGCCCTGGCTAGAAAACTCCTTCGAACGCATGCCGATCTTGCCGACTGTGCAACCGCGTCGGTCGCCTACGGTCACTCCGTCGGCAAGATCCTCGCATTTGCCTTCGTGAAACTGCACGTGAATGTGCTGGGTAAGGAGGTTGAGATCATCGCCGCAGGTGAGCCGCGCAAGGGCCGTATCCTGGGTGAGCCGGCCTATGATCCGAAATCGGAGCGCCCGCGCACCGACGCCGTTCACCAGTCGGCCTGATCCGCAAGAAGGAGCGGCGATGCTGCCGCTCCTTAACGCCGATAGAAAGACATATCAAAGAAAACCAGGGAGGCCGGGATGATCCCGCAAACGATGAAAGCAGTTGTGTTGACAGGCCACGGCGGGCTTGACAAGCTGGTGTACACAGAAGTGCCGACGCCGCAGCCCGCAAAGGGCGAAGTTCTGATCAAGGTCGGCGCCTGCGGGCTGAACAACACAGATATCAACACGCGTACCGCCTGGTATTCCAAGTCTGTCGATGCCGAACTGGGCAACGGCAGAACGGACGGCTTTGAGGAAGCGGATGCCGGTGACGGCACCTGGGGCAGCGGATCCCTGAACTTTCCGGTCATTCAGGGCGCGGATGTTGCTGGTGAAATCGTTGGCGTCGGGGAAGGCGTAGAAGCCGCGCGGATCGGTGAGCGGGTCATGATCGACCCTTGGCTGCTAGGCCATAGTGACTGGCTCAACACGGAAAACTCCGGCTACTTCGGATCCGAAGCCGATGGCGGCTTTGCCGAATATACCATAGTGCGTGCGGCCAACGCAGTTCCTGTCAACAGCACACTCAGCGATGCGGAACTGGCCACCTTCCCCTGCGCCTACACCACCGCCGAGAACCTTGTGCAGCGCACCGCGCCGCGCCCTGGCGAGACCGTGGTGATCACCGGCGCATCGGGCGGCGTCGGCTCCGCCGCCATTCAGCTGTGTAGGCTGCGGGGCTGCAAGGTGATCGCGGTGGCCAGCCCAGCCAAGGCGGCGCTGCTACTGGAACTGGGTGCTGCCATCGTCATCGACCGCAACACGCCCGATTTGGAAGCTGCAATCCGTAAGGCTGCCGCTGGGCCGGTGGATATCGCTCTCGATGTGGTGGGTGCGCCGATGTTCATGCCGCTGATCAACGCACTGCGCCAGGGCGGCCGCTATTCAACCTCCGGCTGCATTGCCGGGCAAATGGCGGAATTCGACCTGCGCCAGTTGGTTTACAAGGACCTGCAGCTGACCGGCGCCACGATCTGCCCGCCCGGCACCATGCAGCGCGTCGTCGGCATGATCGAGACCGGCGCCCTGAAGCCGCTTCTGGCGGAAACATATCCGCTGCGCGATCTGGCTGCTGCGCAACAGGCCTTCATGACTAAATCGCACGTCGGAAACATCGTGGTGACACCATGAAAATAACACGCATTCGAGTATTCAAGACTCCGCTGCCATATGTCGGCGGCTCCTATGGCTGGGGGGCGGGCTACGCCATAACCACCTCGATGTCGTCGGTGGTTGTGATTGATACTGACGCAGGGCTGCAAGGCTGCGGCGAGTTTGCCCCTTGCGGCGAAAACTACATGGTTGCCCATTCTGAAGGGGTGGAGGCGTTTTCCCGCCTAGCCGCGCCGCGCCTGCTCGGGGAAGACCCGCGCCAGCTGCGCCGGATCGAACGGCTGATGGATAAAACCGTGCAGGGCCATGGCTATGCCAAGGCTCCTTTTGATGCGGCTTGCTGGGACATTCTTGGGCAATCCACCAACCAACCGGTGTGGATGCTGATGGGGGGCAAGCTCACCGATGGCGCGCCGATGTACCGGGTTGTGCCGCAAAAACCTGTGCTGGAAGAAACCATTGCCGAGATGGAGCTGCATCGCGCAGCGGGCTACCGGCAGTTTCAGATCAAAGTGGGCGGCGACTGGGTCACCGACATCGACCGCATCCGCGAAGGCGTGCCGCTGCTGAAACCGGGTGAGAAGGCAATGGCCGATGCGAACCAGGGCTGGCGTGTCGACAATGCCATCCGTGTGGCACGCGCGACCCGCGATCTGGACTTTATCCTGGAGCAACCCTGTCACAGCTATGACGAATGCCAGCAGGTGCGCCGTGTAGCGGAACAGCCGATGAAGCTGGACGAATGCGTGACCGGCATCGAAATGGCCCGCCGCATCGTGAATGACCGCGGGGCTGAGGTCTGCTGCCTGAAGATCTCCAACCTTGGCGGCCTGTCCAAAGCCCGCCGGGTGCGTGATTTCCTGATCGACCATGGCATACCGGTGGTTTCCGAAGATACCTGGGGAGGTCAGATCACGACCTCGGCGGTGGCGCATTTCGCTGCCTCCACGCCAGAGGAAATGCTGATCAACTCGACGGATCTGATGAATTACAACACGCGCAACACCGGGATCGGCGGACCGGCTGTGCGTGATGGCAAGCTCTATGCCTCTGACACTCCGGGGCTGGGCGTGACGCCGGACTTTGATAATCTCGGGGCGCCGGTTTTCGAGCTTGCGGGGCAGTCGGCATGACTGTCAGCAAATCAGAAGCCGCAGGATTCACACCGCAGCTTCCGGCCTGCAGAACAGCGTTAGTAGCGTGCCTCTCTGAAATGACGCTGAGCAAGGTGCAACCCCATTGGAGGCGGTCGGTAGAAACCGCCGCCGCGGACAATCCTCAAATGCCGGCAGAGGAGACAGCAACATGAAAATCTCGCGCATTACCGTCTACCAGCTCGACTTGCCCCTCACCAAGCCCTACTGGCTGTCCGGCGGGCGGCTGAAATTCGAAAAGCTCGATTCCACCTTCGTGCGCATCGACACCGATGAAGGTATTACCGGCTGGGGCGAAGGCTGCCCGTGGGGCCATACCTATCTGCCGGCGCATGGGCCCGGCATCCGGGCGGGTCTGGAAACGCTGGCCCCGTTTCTGATCGGCGAGGACCCCCGCAGCCTTGGGCACATAAACCGGCTGATGGATTTACAACTGCCAGGCCACCCTTACGTGAAATCCCCGGTCGACATGGCCTGCTGGGACATTCTGGGGCAGGCCAGCGGAATGCCGCTGTGGCAGCTGATGGGCGGAGCCCAAGCCGCGCCGGTTCATGTCAATAGCTCTATCTCCACCGGCACACCCGATGAAATGGTCGCTCTTATCCTCGAAGCGCGCGCCGCCGGGTACCGCACCCATTCAGCAAAGCTAGGCGGGTCCGACCCGCAAACCGATATCGAACGGATCGAGGCGATTACTTCGGCTCTGCTGCCTTCTGAATTCGTGACTTATGACATCAACCGGGCCTGGCTGCCGGGCGTGGCATTGCAGGTTCTGAACACCGTGTCGGATGCCCGCAGCTGGATCGAACAGCCCTGCGAAACGCTGGAACAATGCGCCTATGTCGCCCAAAATGTGCGCCAGCCTGTTCTGCTGGACGAATGTCTGCACACATTCGACGATCATCTGCGCGCCTGGAAAACAGATGCCTGCGCGGGGCTGAAGGTCAAACCCAACCGGCTTGGCGGGCTGACAAAATCCCTGCAGGTGCGCGATTTCGCCGTATCCGTCGGCTGGAAGATGCATATCGAGGATCTGGGCGGATCCGCCCTGGCTGACACCGCGGCGGTCCACCTGGCCAGCAGCACCCCGCCTGAGCATCACATGGACAGCTGGCTATGCCACTATCATCTGGGGGTCGATCCGGTCCCGGGCCAGGGCGCGCGCAACATCGGGGGCAAAGCCACGCCACCCGATACGCCTGGGCTGGGCGTTACTCCCGACACCGGCATCTTCGGCAAGCCCGTCGCCACATATGAAATCCGCGCCTGATAGGAACCGCGCACAGCACCAGAAGAAGCCACCGACGAAGATCGTACGCATCACTGCCTGGGAAGTCCCGCTGAACGATCTATTCGGACCAAGGCGGACCTTAACACATGCTGCTGTCCGGCGTACGCCAATTTCATCGCAAGTCAAACCCTTTGGGCTGGGCCATACTACGGAAGTTCTTCATGGAACTTGCCACCGCGGACACGCTGCAGGGTTCCCATCTCCTCCTGGGCATCGTGGGTGTCGAGAGTTTCCAGCCTTAGACCTTCATGCTCATATACCGGGGAGCCTGCGGCGGCCATGCCTCTGAGCCGCGCGGCCAAGGCGTGTTTCTTGCGGACCTGATGCGGCTGAAAGGCGTCGAACTGGCGGGGGGTGATGTCTGCGCCGGCGATCAGGCTCCCTGCTTCGCTCGCGGCACGGAAGAGCTGTTCGCCGGCCGCTGTCCGTGTGATCACCCCGTTGAAGCCGTCGTCATCGCCATCAGGGCTGGCATCCGGCCATATATCCGCGGCTGCTACATCCGCGGCTTCCCCCAAGGCATCGGGACAGATCTTGCAGCGGGTCTGGATGCGCCAGCCGCTTTCATCCGCCCACATCTCGCCATAGGTTTTCTGGAAGGCGCGGCCGTCGTGCGTTTCGATCCGTGTCGGCCCGGGGTTGCCGTGGCCCCGGTAGCGGAACAGTGCGACGTCCGTTTCGGACAGCTTATATTCATCGAGCACGGCTTGCGACTTGCCCAGATCCGATGCGCCGCCGCAAACCATGACGAGAACGGCCACGAGGTTGCGGGCCAGCCGCTGATCGGATTTAGCAACTTCGCGCAGCGCGCCGGCATCGCAGGGTTTAGCAATAACGGCAAAAGGCTCGTCGCGGTCAAGCGCCGCTTGCAGCCCGGCCAGCGTGTCGCTTGGGCCATAGCGCGATCCTGCGCGCTGCAAGAGCTGGCCGGGCGTGCCGCTGAGGCACCAGACCGATCGTATCGGCGCTTGCGGGTCGGCGGCGCAATGCAGGATGAAACGTGCCTCGCCGGACCGAAGCAGGTGCGCGGCAAGCGCGGTCAGGACCCCGCCCGTCGCCGCCCGGAACCGGGTGTCCGGATCGCCGGCCCAGGCCTCCTGCATCCGGTGGTAGCCGCCCCAGACTGCGTCCCCGAGCGGGGCGGTTTCGCCGTTGGGACGGGCAACGGCCCCCGGGCAGGCCTTTAGTATTGCGGCATCGGACCCCGGGCCGATCCGGGAAGGGCGCAGGCGGCCTTGCGGCGTGTAGGCCATTTTCCAGCATTCCGGCGCCAGCGCCTCGCACAGCCCGCAGCCGATGCATAGGCCGGCTTCGACGACTTCTTTCACTGAACCGGGCTGCCGCATCCTCCAAATACTCCTGCTTTAACCTGTGGATGGCAGCACACGCAGGCGGTGCTTGTACAGGTGTTCGTAGTGCGGCCTCATCCGGCGGTGCACCCGGCGGACCCGTTCCGGCGAGTCCTGCAGGTCGATGTATTTGCGTTTCTGAGGTGTTAGCCCGGTTGATTTGGCCAGGTTCGCATGAAAGGACCCGCCGTCCCACCAGCTGTGGGCGGAAGGGTCGCCCCCCGCTTCCCAGCTCAGCGCCTCTTGAATGAAGGGGATGCCAACTGCATCGCAGAAGGCCCGTGTCATCTCCTCCGGGCATTCCAGTAGATCGTCACTGTCGACAACCGGCGGGGTTGTGCCATTCAGCGCCGTCAGCAGATCGAACAGGGCCCGCTGCTCGGGAAATCCCACTTCCAGCTCATCAAAGTCGGGCCACTTGTGGTGCATCGATGTGATGGTTTTGGCCGGATCGCGGATCAGAAAAGCATGGGTAAAATGCGACAGGAACTCCGCGTCCCACATGTGATTGATGTAATGCGGAAAGTCCTTGAGGAAGACCGGACCTTTACGCGCCCGCTCCCGGATATCATCCCACACACTGTCCAGTGTCAGACCGGGCGTTGTCTTTTCGCCTTCCCTGAACCGCGGCCACAGAGGGTCCTCGCCCTGATACCAGGCTTCGCCAAAAGGTTCGTGCAGGCAGTCCAGATCCCCGCGCTGCCGCATCATCCATTCGAAGGCGGTGGAGATGGAGCGGGGAATGGCCCAGAGGGCAACGATCTTGTGCATGGTCAGTCTTTCAGTGAGGAGAGCAAGCTGCCCTGTTCGGTTTCCGGCGCAATGCCGAGGGTTTTGAAAATCCGCCAGTAGAGAGCAATGTCATGGCCGATGACCGGTTTCCCCAAGCGCTCTTCCAGCGCAGCGGCATAGTGGACCGGGCGCTGCGCAATCCCGTCCGAGGGGCGGCGGTAATTGCTCATCCCGTTGATCAGGTAGGCGTCGGCACTGGGCGCCTGTTCGGCTGTATAATCGAAGGACTTCCAGATCAGCTCTTCGTCGAAACACCAGATGCAGTCGTCGACCTCCTGCTGCGAGGCGAACCAGCCCTGATCGTAGAAGTTCCCGGCCCAGATCACGTCGAATCCGGCTTCTTTCAGGAAACTGACGGTACCCTGATACCAGCTGGCAGGATGGTAGCAGGCATTCAGCGCCACCTTCTCGACATTGCTTGCACGCAGGGCTTCGACAATTGCGTAGCCGGCCATGTGAAACGGGGTCTCGTATTTATCGCTCAACATTTCGCAGTGCTGGCGGATCCCTTCGACCCCAAGGCCGGAGGCATGCACCCAATTCGACCCCACCTGGCCGCAAACATCGGCACCATTGTTCGCCATGCATTCCAGAAAATCCTCAAGCATGCCGAAGTTCCGTTTCCGCTGGTCCAGCCGGTGCGCATAATCTGGCACATGCAGCATCCAGCCGTGGGCGCCGACACTGCGCGGCGCCATGCGGAGGAAGTCCGAGGGGGCTGCATCGAAGTCATGCGGCGGGCAGGTAAAGCCCACCTGGTGCGGGAAGAGCTTTACCTTGGGGTCCGCCCATTTACGTGGTTTTTCGTAGTCGTCCATGCTGCAATCTGCCGGTCGGTTAAGGTGTCTTTCACACAGGAGATTCCCTAGGATTCCCGCGGATTTCCATTGCTTTTGCGTCCATGGCGACATATCGAAACTGATATGCCGGAACGGAAATACTCTCTCCCCTCCTTCAACGCGCTGGCTGCATTCGAAGCGGCGGCCCGCCTTCAGGGGTTTGCCCGCGCGGCGGAGGAGCTCAACACGTCACAGCCCGCCATAAGCCGCCATATCCGCAATCTCGAAATCCGCTTCGGCACCCTGCTATTTGACCGCGGAAGCTCACCCATCCGCCTCACAAGAAAGGGGCAGCAATTCTATGCTGGGATGGTACAGAGCCTCGACATGCTGCAGGATTCGGTCCGCAGCCTAGCGCGGACCGGGAAACTGGTCACCCTGGTCTGTTCGCATTCGGTTTCACATCTTTTGCTGATGCCGCGCCACGGCCAGTTGCGAAAAGCTCTGGGTCCGGAGGTTGAGCTGCGCCTGCTGACCGCAGAATACAACCTCACCCGGTCGGCAATAGATACTGGAGCTGATATCGTGTTCGAGTACTCATCACTCCCTCCGGCGGAAGAGCACGTCGTGGTTTGCGAGGAGGAAGTCAAACCGGTCGGCACGCTTGAACTGGTCGAGCAGGCGAAAGAAGCGCTCGAAAGTTCCAGTGCCCCTCCGCCGCTGCTGGAATTGAGCAAGGACAATTTCGGCTGGATGACTTGGCGGGACTGGCAACGGGCACATCCTGACTTTTCTGGCTGGAAGATCAGAGAGGAGTTCGACAGCTACGTCTATCTGCTGGAGGCCGCTGCGGCCGGCGCCGGCCTGGGACTGGGCTGGCGCAGCTTTGCCGATTCCTATCTTGCTAGGGGGTCCTTGGTTGAAATGCCCGTGGATTGGCACTCAAGAAACACCCGACTCTATGCAAAGCTTACCCGGTTCGGTCGGGGCAACCCGTCCGCTCAACGCTGCCTCGAGCTGCTTGAATATATGGCCGCTGGCATAGGCCCGAAAGAGTGAAGGAAAACATTGCTGCGAGCAGTACCAGGTCTTTTGCGCCACCGGCAGCGTACCAGTTTTCTTCTGATAGCGCCCGTACGAAATCTGCCAAGGACTTATTGCGCGCTCTGGGCGCCATCTACTTGTTCCGGGATGGTCCGCTGGCGCCGGTCGCACCGGTGGGTGATTCAGCGACTGTCCTGCTGCTTTGTCTGCTGGCGATCGGTTCCTATGTTCGGGATTTTCGCGGTGGGCTGGGCGACCGGCCGGTGCCAGCACTAGCCCTGAGAGTGTCGCTGCAGCCCGGCGAAGCCTGCGTTCTGCAATCGCCGAGGATGGCGGCGCGCTGCAGGACATGTCGGTCACCAAACTTGGGCGTACTTTCTTGGTGACGGTCTATTACAATCCCGGCCGCCCGGTCTCGGCGGCAGAAATCAACAGTCTGAATTTGCGAATGATCCAGGATGCGCGCAAGGCGCTGATCGGGGCGGATGTGTTGCTGGTGATTACCGAACATCCCAGGCGCTGGCCCGAAGCGCTGAACCCATTTTGAATGGTTCGATTCCGGTAAATTGGCCTCACAGCTAACCTCGTTACCACGCAACATCTGCGCAATGGCGGCAAAATCCACCGAAAAGACGGCCCTTTCCTGCCGCTCGACCAGCAAGCGATACGCTGCATCGCGGCCTGCCAAACCTGACGTTGGTGCGTAGCGCAGCGTTTTCTTGCGGGGCAGATAGCCTCACTGGAGCCATCCGGGCTATCGGAGAAATCGTAACATTTGGCGGCTTTGGAGATTACTCCGTCGACTTGCGCTGAAGCCCGATGTGATGATCCGCGAAAATGAACTGCTGATCGGCGGCAAGCGCCTCATGGCATGAGGAGCACTGTTCCCTTGGCAGCAGCGACGCGGTCCGCTCATATGGTTCGCTGTGATGGCCGAAGTTGAAGTAGCCGAGGTGACCAGTCTCTGCGGGGAACCGTTCGGTATCCTTTATCAGCATCGCAAGGCCGGTGTAGTGGCTTTCCACAAGCACTTCATCCGGTGCGGCGTCCTGTGTTGCGGTGAATTCCTTGACGATCTGCGTGCCATCCGGCCAGATTCCGGTTTCCATGTAGACGGCAAACGACTGAGGCTCGACATAAGTGTCGATATACTCGCTTGCTGCGATGGGCTGTCCGTCGATTATGTTCACCTCTCCCTTCGGCAGCAGCGTGGTGCCAACGTTGACCCATTGCCGGTAGTTTTGCGGCAGGTTGACGGTTCCATCAGCGTTAAACGGAACGGGCAGTTTTGCCGGATCTTCGGCACTGGCCGCAGCAGTGCCGCATGCCAGCAGAATGGCTGACCAAACAAGGATCTTCATGGATTTCCCTCCAGGTGCCGCCTGCCTCTGGCCAGCACCAACAGAGCGGCCTGGAGGCAAGGCAGTCACGGATTTGGTTAAATCAGTTCACAGGGACGATGTACGGAAACTGATCCGTATAGCGCTTGGCATCGTCGGCGTTATCGTCAATTGCAACTCCGGTCATGAGATGCAGAACCGTGTTCATCGCGTCATCCTGCAGCGCCCGCCCGTTCAGGCCGTCCACCGCATAGCTTGCCTTGGTGCCCGGGTTATAGGTCAGCACGTCGGGCATGATCATATCGGCAACCTTGCCCGCGTACTCCACCGGATTTCCCTCGACCGCCTGTGACGCGGAGACCGCCCAGAAGACATTGTTCACAATGGCCTGGCGGCGTTCCTCTACATCAAGGTCCGGGCGGTGCTGGCCGTGATCCTCCTGAACGGCGGGAGTGTCAGCCAGGAACACATAGGGGAACAGCACATTGGCGTGCCGGTCGACCTGGCTCCATTCGTCCTTGTAGGGCACGGCTGTGGTGGTGAAGACTTTGACTTCGTCGCCTAGCAGAGTGTTGGGGACGTCCACGACGATGAAACTGGCGGTTGCTCCGATGAACAGATCACCGTCTTCCTGGAAGATTTCCGGGGCAAAGTTGCCTGCCTGCTTGGCCGCGTTGAATTTGGCCAGGCCAACGCCATTGCCAAAGAACGGCTCCTCTCCGCGCCCGGTCCACACCCGGATTCCATCCGGCAACTCCAGGGTGTCGCCAACCTTGCCGCTGCCCAGCGGCTCTCCTGCCTCTCCTACGGCGGCATTGGGGGCACCCGCTCTGCTGACCTCGACATTCTCTCCTTCAAAGGAAAACACCAGAGTCATACCGGATTGGAAGTCTCCATCCTGGGCAATGTGGAGATTATAGAGCCCCTCATTGCCAAAGATGACGCCTGCTGGCGATGTGTTCGTGCCCGGCAGGCTGGGATTGGCCGAGGAGATAAAGGATGTGAACCCGTCGTTGCTGGACTGAAACACATAGGTGTCATTGAGGTCATAGGCCGGATACTGGTCCTGCAGCCCTGAAATGAAGTGCCCTGATGCTTGCAATGCACTGGACAGGCTGACGGCTGCCACAGCGGCCGCCGCAAAGCTCAAGGCGGCCTTTTCTGATTTGGTCTTCATTCTTTCGTTCTCCCATTTGTAATTTACATTCCGGGCTCCGCCTAAGCCTCTGACGTAAACAGGCGCGCGAACTCCCCGCAGCCTTCCGCCTGAAGGTCTTCCTGTGGCACAAAGCGGAGTGCCGAAGACTTGATGCAGTAGCTCAGCCCGGCCGGTTCCGGCCCGTCCAGAAACAGATACCCGAGATGCGTGCCGGACGTCCGGCACCGCAGTTGGATACGGATCATGCCGCCTGAGCGCTCCGTCGTTTCCCCGATTTCCTCACCCGCAATCGTCTCAAAGAAACAAGGCCATCCGTTGCCGGACCTGAACTTGTGAACCGATGCGAACAACGGGATGCCGCTGGCCGTATCAACATAGAGACCGGCTTCCCAGTGATCCCAGAAGGCGTTTTGAAACGCTGCTTCCGGCGTGATGCACGAACCGGCTGCGCCAGGCCTATTGGCAGATTTCCGGGGCAACTGATCTACCTCCGCGGCTTATCCATCCTTTTCGGTTCAGGTTACTGCTGAAGCAGAGCTTTTCTGCCGCCTGCTGAACCGTAGCCAAAGGCAACGCCGCGCGGAAATATTCAGTTGTTCTTATTCAATAGGCACTGCTTATGGCAGCCCGGCGAAAGGGGCACAGCAGTCCAATCGGCGCTGAGCCTTGCCTTGTTAGGCCGCAGGCCCTTTCTGCTGTTCAGAGTCGTAGACCGGCCAGTCATGCGCACGTGCCAATTCCGCAAGCAGTTTCAGTGCAGGCGGCTGTTCAGATTGCTGCGCCGTGGCAAAGGCAACCTTTCGCGACAAGGCCGGGTCCACAATCGGCCTGTGGTCCAACTCGGGCCGCAACAGCGAATACCGCGGAATGCAGCAGACGCCGACACCATTGCGGACCATCCCCTGGATCCAGTCTTCGCGCTGGCTGCGAAAAGCAACTTCGAGCTCGAGATCAAGGTCCTTGTAGTACTCAAGGACCTCTTCCCGGAACTCGCAGTGAAGCCGCTCCACATACTGCTGCTTGGCTATGTCGCGCAGGGAAACCGCATCCATCTGCGAAAAGGCGTGGCCTTCCGGAAAGGCAATGACCAAAGGCTCTTCGAACAGTTCGACATAGCTGAGCTGCGGATGCGGCGGCCCATGACGCGCGCAAAAGGCGCCGTCCAGCACACCGGTCAGCAAGAGATCGGAAATTGCGTCAGGTGCGACATCATGCAGGACAATTGACACCAGAGGGTGCGCGACATGAAACGCATTCAGCATCGGCGCCAGGACACCAGGCCCGATCGTACACATCAGCCCGATGTTGAGTTCAGCGATTTCGCCTGCGTTCACGGCCTTTGCAGTTGCCCGAACCAAATGCCGCGTACGGTCAATTTGCTCGAAATGCGCCCTCAGTGACTTGCCCAAATCGGTGAGAGCGTTTTCCCGCCCGTCCCTGCGTATCAGCTCGCCGCCAAGCTCAGTTTCCAGGCGCTTGATCGCCTGAGTCAGCGCGGGCTGGGAGACAAAACACTGCTCCGCCGCCCGCGTGAAATTGAGAGTGTCTGCGAGCGCAAGGAAGTATCGTATCTGGTTGAAGTCCACTTAGACGCATATTCCTTAGAGTTTACAGGGCAAGCGTGAAGCATATACCGTTTAAAGACAAGCTGGCCGGACAGCGTGCTCAAGGAGCAAGGTCCAGAGCCCCAATTTCCGCGGTGCAGTGAACCATTAGGTATGACAGGTCACAGCCAGTATGACCGGCCCCATCCGGACCTTTGCCATCGATGCGGATGCTGCGACGCGGCCCTTCAAAGGAGAAGTTCGCTGCAACTGCAAAATAGTGTCCGCGGCAAGGTCGGCACAGCGGGGCAAAGTGAATTTTCACTGCAAGCTGCCTTAATGGTGACAATCTGCGCATTTTGTCTGCGGCAATCCGCAGCGAGGGCGGAAAGTGTGAATTCGCAGCAGCTGCGAGATAATCTCTCCCGATCTGTGATAAGCGGTCACAAATAGTCGAGATGACAAAGTCTGCCATTCTGTTGATCCCCTTTTTCGCCCAGGATTGAGGCGGTGAAGGTTGAGTGGAACAGGATCCTGTCAGTAGTGCCGACCCGGTTGTACGCACGAAGCTGGCTATTTATGAAACACCATGCATTCGGCGGGAAGCGGCAGGTTGATCAGTGCAACAACGGTGAGTGTTTCGCATTGCCCGCTACATTAGAGGGCTGAAAAAGTGAAGCTTGGAAGGTGAAGAGAACCATTACTCAAAGCTGACATGTAGGAAATCAGGCCAGGCTGTTCGGTCTGCGTCGTAGGCTGGAAACTGAAGGCTATAATGCCTGCAAGGCGGTACTGCGGTAGGGCGCGTCAATCGAAGTTGATGTTTTTCGCGCTTCTCTGCAGTCGGCAGCTTTCTAAAATTCTTCACAT
>NZ_JAHVJQ010000002.1 GCF_019801145.1 Leisingera aquaemixtae | reverse complement strand
AAGCTGACACTCAATCATCGGGCAAAACCCTATGAGCGCGATATACAGTAGGCTGATCCATCGAAATGAACCCAAACCGCCCGCATATCTCTTCAGTCATCCATCAATGTCAAAGAGCAAAACTGCCACCCGAAGGCCAAAAACCAGACCGATGCGCCAATCTTCCGGCGCGCCCGCCTCGCTTAATCCTCAGATGCCGCCGTCTCTCCAGCGTGTTTCCCGTGCCGTTCAGCGTCGCCGCCGTCCCGTCCGGTGTGTCTCCGTGGCGCCTCAGCGCCGCCGGTGAGGGGGCTTTTACGGATACCCCCGGGGACCCGCAACCCCAAAATCAACAAAATCGCAGAATTCCGAAAAGAAAAATCGCAAATCAAACAAAATCAACAACTTGCACCAAAACAAAGTCAGAAACACTGACCCGCTTCCCAGACCCCAGAAACCCCGCCCCAGCCCCCAACAGCCGCCAACACAGCTTACCCACAGACTCAAGCCGGATATCCACAGACCAAAACGCAGGAATCGAAATCTCAGAACCGCAAAGCGCCAGAAACACTGAGGTAGCGCAGAAGGCCCAGCAACGCCTGCTGGCCTTTTCGGAGGCGGATGCGGCCGGCCAGCGCCTACGCCCGGCCGGACATTTTTGGAGAGTGCCTCCGCCCAACACGCCCGAAGGCCGGCAAGCGCAGGGCAAGCAGCCCCAGCACCAGCCCCAGGTAGATCAGCGGCTCGATCTGAAACCCCTTCACCAGCATCACGAAATGCACCGCGCCCAGCACGGCAGCCGCGTAGGTCAGGCGGTGCAGCCGCGGCCAGGCCCGCCCCAGGCGCCGGACCGAAAGGTTGTTGGAGGTCAGCGCCAGCGGCAGCAACAGGACAAAAGCCGCCATGCCGATGGTGATGTAGGGGCGCTTGGCAATATCCGCCAGGATCTGTTCAGGGATCTGCACGTCCAGCACCAGCCAGACCAGCAGATGGCAAAGCACATAGAAAGAGCACAAGAGCCCGATGGCGCGGCGGAACTTCATCAGGTTCAGCCCAACGAGCCGGCGCAGCGGGGATATGGCCAGCGTCAGGATCAGCAGCTGCAGCGCCAACTCCCCGTATTCATGCTCCAGCGCCTTGATCGGCTCCACCCCAAGGCCGCCGGTTGCTCCCAGGTAAAACAGCCAGGGTGCGGGCAGCATCCCGGCCAGGTAGACCGCCCAGACTGGAAGGCGGCGGAGCAGCTGGTTCACCGGTCCCATGCCGCAGGCCTCCTCAGAAGTACTCGGCCAGGTCCATGCCGTCGTACATCGGCGCGACCTCCTGGCCGTATCCGTTGAACATCAGCGTCGGCTGCCGCTTGGCGAACAAGCCGCCGCCGATGCGGCGCTCGCTGGCCTGGCTCCAGCGCGGGTGCGAGACATTGGGGTTCACATTGCTGTAGAAACCGTACTCGCGCGGATTGGCCATGTTCCAGCTGGCGGGCGGCTCCTTGTCTGTCAGGGTGATCCGCACCACCGACTTGATCGACTTGAAGCCGTATTTCCACGGCACCACCAGCCGCAGCGGCGCACCGTTTTGGTTTGGCAGCGGCTTGCCGAAGATGCCGGTGGCCATGATCGTCAGCGGATGCATCGCCTCATCCAGGCGCAGGCCTTCGCGGTAGGGCCAGTCGAGCACCTTATAGGCGGTGCCGGGCATCTCCGACGGGCGGTAGAGGGTTTCGAAGCCCACATATTCGGCCCCGCTCTGCACGCCTGCGAGATCCAGCAGATCGGCCAGCTCAAACCCCTGCCAGGGCACCACCATCGACCAGGCCTCGACACAGCGGAAGCGGTAGATGCGCTCCTCCAGTGTCATCTCCCCCAGGATCTGCTCAAAGGAATAGTCGCCCGGCCTGTCCACCAGACCGTCGATCCTGACACTCCACGGCGTCGTGGTCATCCGCCCGGCATAGGCGGCGGGATCGCTTTTGCCGGTGCCGAATTCGTAGAAGTTGCAGTAGCTGGTCACCTCTTCCCAGCTGTTGGGCTCAAGCCCTTCGTCTGCCCGCGCCCGGCCGCCCAGCGCCGCAGTAAGCCCTGAACCCGCCAGACCCGCCATGATTTGGCGCCGATTCCAGAACGCCGCCTCCGGGGTGGCATCGGCAAGGGTCAGATCATTTGTCCAGCGGCGCGCCATCTGCGTCTCCTGATATTGCGGGTCCCTGTTCAGGTAACGGTCCCGCGCGCAAAACCCAAAACATATCCTGTCACGACTGCGCGAGAGGCATGTAACGTTGCAAGCCCTGCCAGTATCCGCGAAAATCCGTCGGCAGGCGCCCCTCCTGACGCGAATGTGAAGGCATCCCCGACATGCCGGCCGGAGACTCCCCAGCGCCGGAAAATTCCCCGCTGCACCCCGCACGCAAATTCATTATGCTGGCTGGAAATCAAAACCGCTTCGGGCAGACCATGATGAAATCCTTTTTTGCGTCCCTGATGATGCTGGCCGCCGCCGCACTGGCTGGCTGCACCGCCGCCCCCACTGCCACCAGGAATGATGTCGAGGCGCTATCCCTCGCTCTGCAGTCCATGGGCCCTGAGGTCGACCCGGGGGAGGCCCGCCGCGCGGCAGAGATCGCCTACAGCTACTCTGCGCAGCTGGCCGAGCAATATGATGTCACCACCTCGCCGATCATCCACAACACGCTGGTGAACAGCGGTGTGAAGGACCGCGGCGTCTGCGTGCATTATGCCGAGGACATGGAAGCGCGCCTCAATCAGGAAAACTTCCGGACACTGTCCATGCTGCGGGCCATCGCCGAGCCGAAAAGCGATTTCCGCATCGACCACTCGACCGCGGTGATCGCGGCCAAGGGCGACGGCATTTACGAGGGCATCGTGCTCGACCCCTGGCGCTACGGCGGCAAGCTCTACTGGTCGGCCACCACCGAGGATCCCCGTTATGACTGGGAACCGCGGCTGAAGGTTCTGCGCCGCAAATACGAGCGCCGGATGGCCAAGGAAGCGGCGGCGGGAAGCTAACTCCCCGCGCGGCTCTGCACCGCTTGTCCCGGCATCAGATCCACGGCCGCGCCAGCCGGTGCATGGCGAACAAGACAATCAGCAACCCGGCTGAAACCGCCGCCAGCACCGGCCAGTCCATAACCAGCATCTGCGCCCCGAACCAAGTGCACAGCAGCGTCACTGGCAGGATGCCCAGCGCCGTGGTCCATACAAAGGTCAAAAGGCGGACCCGGGTCAGCCCTGCGGCGTAGTTGATCAGGTTAAAGGCAATCACCGGGATCAGGCGCGCGGCCAGAAGCGTCAGCGCGCCCCGCTCTTCGGTCCAGGCATCCAGCTGCCGCGCCTGCGCCTCGCTCAGCCAGGCCCGGACCGTCTCCTGCCCCAGCCGGCGCGCCAGCCAAAAGGCCACCAGCGCCCCCAGCATCGCCCCGGCCCAGATTAGCGCCGCCCCCAGCAGCGTGCCAAAGATCGCCCCGGCGCACAGCGCCAGGATTTCCGCCGGAAACGGCACAAAAGAATGCACCACCATTAGAACGATCACCGCCAGCGGAGCCCAGGCGCCCGTGCTGCGCAGCCAGGCAACCATGTCCTCCAACGGGCGCGCCTGCCCGTCCAGCACATAGGCCGCCAGCGCGCCGCACAGCAGCACGAGGAGAAATGCGGCAAAGGCCGTTCTGCGCCCCAGGTGGATCATGTTGTCCGGGCTCATACAATGAACTGCGTCCAGTCTAGCGCTTTCCAGCGCCGCCACAAAACGCGCAGCAGAGCCGACAAAAAAACGCCAACCAGTGCGAGCAGGCTATTCAGGGCCACGTCCTTTCTCGTGTGAAGCCGCCTCTTAGGTCAAAACTGCAAGCAGAGGGCCAGCACCCGGCTCTGAGGCAGGCGCCTCCTGCAGCCAGCCGCGAACCTAAAGTGCCTCTGGCAATCTCCCAATGCCACGGCTGAAGCTGCCCGGTTTTTTTCATGTTATCCTGCCGCCAAGCAATCAGGAGGGCACGGATATGGCAAAAACCGCACTCATCACCGGCGCTTCCAGCGGAATTGGGCGCGGCACCGCTGTCAGGCTCGCATCAGAAGGCTGGAATATTCTCGCTCACGGGCGGCGGCAGGACGCGCTGGAAGAAACGCTTGCCATGGTCCGCGAGGCCGGCGGCACCGGCGCTCTCTTTACTGCCGAGATGGGCAATATGGACGAGGTTGCAGCCTTGGCCGCTTGGGCTGCGTCGGGGAACAGCCTGGACGCGCTGGTGCACTGCGCGGCCAAGTTCACCTACGGCACGGTCTCGACGGACCGGTTCGCCGACTGGGACCAATCCATTGATCAGGTTTTGCGCGCCACTATCAGGCTTACAGCCCATCTGCTCCCGGCCATCACTAAATCACAGGGCGCCTATGTATACATATGCGGTCCGACTTCCTGGCTGGGATGGAAAAACCACGCCATTCATTGCGCCCTGCGGCATGCCCAAGCCGGTTTTGCCAAAGCCCTGTTTGAAGACGTCAGGGAGGACGGCGTTCGGGTCACCTTGGTGCATCCAGGCTTCGTAAATACGGAAGCGGTGAATGACGCCGGCAAGGACCGTTCACTCATGATACAGCTCGGCGACATCTCGGAGATGATTGCAACAGCAGTTTCCCTGCCGAACACTGCCTGCGTGACAGAGATGACTCTCCGGCCACAGCGCTCACCTTATTGCTGAGGTTTTACCCTTAGGGGGCAAGAAGGCCCGCCATCTCTGGCGGGCCTTCTTCATTCTCTACCTTCAATGCACCACGGCATCATCGGGCCGGGGCCGGTCCGATGTCCCCAGCCGGTCACCGATGACCAGCCCGTCGCTGCCGGCCGAGACCGGAACGGTATCGCCGTCCTTGATCTCGCCGCCCAGCAGGGCTTCGGCCAGCGGGTTCTGCAGCGCACGCTGGATCACCCGTTTCAGCGGCCGGGCGCCGAACACCGGGTCATAGCCCTCGTCCGCCAGCCAGGTCTTGGCGGCCTCATCCAGCTCCAGCGCGATCTTGCGGCCTGCGAGCCGCTTAAGCAGCCGCGCCAGCTGGATCTCGACAATGCCGTCCATATCGGCCCGGGCCAGCCGGTCGAATATGATGGTCTCATCCAGACGGTTCAGGAACTCGGGCCGGAAATGCGCCCGGACCGCATCCATCACATCACGCCGCGCGTCGGACGCATCAGCGCCTTCCGGCAGCTGGCTCAGCGCCTGCGCACCGAGGTTGGAGGTCAGCACGATCAGCGTCTGCTTGAAGTCCACTGTGCGGCCCTGGCCGTCGGTCAGCACGCCGTCATCCAGCACCTGCAGCAGGACGTTGAACACATCCGGATGCGCCTTTTCGACCTCGTCAAACAGCACCACCTGGTAGGGCCGGCGGCGCACCGCTTCGGTCAGCGCCCCGCCCTCGTCATAGCCGACATAGCCCGGAGGCGCGCCGATCAGGCGGGCGACAGAATGCTTTTCCATATACTCCGACATGTCGATGCGCACCATCGCGTGCTCGTCGTCGAACAGGAAGCTTGCCACCGCCTTGGTCAGCTCGGTCTTGCCGACGCCGGTCGGACCGAGGAACAGGAAAGAGCCCAGCGGCCGGTTCTCATCGTTCAGACCCGCGCGCGCCCGGCGCACCGCATTGGCCACCGCAGTGACGGCGGCGTTCTGGCCGATCACCCGGCGGTGCAGCTCATCTTCCATGCGCAAGAGCTTCTCGCGCTCACCCTCCAGCATCTTGGAGGTCGGGATACCGGTCCAGCGCTCGACAACGGCTGCGATCTGCTCTGGCCGCACGGCCTCCTCGACCATCAGCCCCTGCTCTTCCTTCTTCTCGGCATCCGCCAGCTGCTTCTCCAGCCCCGGAATGACGCCATAGGAAAGCTCCCCTGCCTTGGCGAGGTTGCCCTCCCGCTTGGCAATGTCGAGCTCCGCGCGGGCACGGTCCAGTTGCTCTTTCAGATCGCGGGCCGAGGCCAGCTTGTCCCGCTCCGACTGCCACTGGGCGGTCATCTCGGCGGACTGTTCCTGCAGCTCAGCCAGTTCCTTCTGCAGCGTCGTTAGCCGGTCCTTGGAGGCGGCATCGTCTTCCAGCTTGAGCGCCTCTTCCTCGATCTGCATCTGCAAGATTTGCCGATCAAGCGCATCCAGCTCTTCAGGTTTGCTGTCCACCTGCATCCGCAGGCGGCTGGCCGCCTCATCCATCAGGTCGATTGCCTTGTCCGGCAGGAAGCGGTCGGTGATATAGCGGTTCGACAGCGTTGCCGCCGCCACCAGCGCCGCATCGGCAATGCGCACGCCGTGGTGCAGCTCATATTTTTCCTTGATGCCGCGCAGGATCGACACGGTGTCCTCCACCGTCGGCTCCGTCACCATCACCGGCTGGAACCGGCGGGCAAGGGCTGCGTCCTTCTCCACGTATTTGCGGTATTCATCCAGCGTGGTCGCACCGACGCAGTGAAGCTCTCCGCGGGCCAGCGCCGGTTTGATCAGGTTGGCCGCATCCATCGCGCCGTCGGATTTGCCGGCACCGACAAGCGTGTGCATCTCGTCGATGAACAGGATGATCTCGCCTGCCGCCTCGGTCACTTCGGTGAGCACTGCTTTCAGGCGCTCCTCGAATTCACCGCGGTATTTCGCACCGGCGATCAGCGCCCCCATGTCCAGCGACAACAGCTTCTTGTCGCGCAAGCTCTCCGGCACATCGCCGTTGATGATGCGCAGCGCCATGCCCTCGGCAATTGCGGTCTTACCCACGCCCGGCTCACCGATCAGCACCGGGTTGTTCTTGGTCCGGCGCGACAGCACCTGCATCGAGCGGCGGATTTCCTCGTCGCGACCGATGATCGGGTCGATCTTGCCCTCACGCGCTGCCTCGGTCAGATCGCGGGCGTATTTCTTCAGCGCGTCATAGCCTTCCTCGGCAGTTGCCGTGTCCGCCGTCCGCCCCTTGCGGATGTCGTTGATCGCCTCATTCAGCTTCTGCGCGGAAACTGCACCGGCCTCCAGCGCGTCCTTGGCCTTGGACTTCACCATGCAAAGCGCCATCAGCAGACGCTCGACCGGCACAAAGCTGTCGCCCGCCTTCTCGGCAATCTTGGCGGCCTCATCCAGCACCTTGGCGGTCTGCCCGTCCAAATAGATTTGGGCTGCATCGCCGCTCACCTTGGGCAGTTTGGCAACTGCGGCCTCGACGGCCTCCACGACACGCGCAGGCGCTCCGCCCGCGCGGGAAATCAGGTTGCTCGCCAGCCCCTGATCGTCGTCCATCAAAGCTTTCAGAATATGCTCCGGCACCAGCCGCTGGTGCCCCTCGCGCATCGCAATGGTCTGCGCCGCCTGCACGAAACCCCGTGCACGCTCCGTGAACTTGTTCAAGTCCATCTTGCTCTCCTTTATCAAGCGCCCTGTTTTTGGCAGCGCCCGCTAGGCGGCACGCCCCGGTCCGGGCCTCAAAGTTCAATTTGGGAAGCGATCCCGCCGCTTCAACCCATTCTGCGCGGAAAAGGTGAGCAAATCCCTGACCTGCGTCAACTTTACCCCCTGACCGCAGTTCCGGGCGCAGCCGCGCCGCGCGCCTGCGCGGCGCCGGGCCCAAAACGGCAATCTGCCCCACAGGGGCAGCTTCAGTTGCGGGAGCGCCCCGCTGCGCCTTGCCGAACCGCGGCCCCTTGCGTATGAAACGCCAGTTTCACGCCGAACCCGCCACAAGAGGACCCCGCCATGACCCAAGCCCCGCGCGCCGACGACCGCCTGATTGTTGCCATGGATGTCCCCAATGCGCTGGCGGGCCTGAAGCTCGCCGAGCAGCTGGGTGATGCGGTCGCCTTCTACAAGATCGGCCTCGGCATGCTCACCGGCGGCGGTCTGGCGCTGGCCAATGAGCTGAAGCAGGAGCACGGCAAGCGTATCTTCCTGGACATGAAGCTTTTCGACATCGGCGCCACTGTGGAAAGCGCGGTGCGCGGTCTGGCGCAGTTCGACCTCGACTTCCTCACCGTGCATGGCGACCCTTATGTGGTGCGCGCGGCCAAGGAGGGCGCCGCGGGCAAGGACCTCAAGATCCTCGCCGTCACCATCCTCACCTCGCTGGACCGCCAGGATCTGGACGGCGCGCTGATCAAGCAGGGCGCGGTGCAGGATCTTGTGCTGGAGCGCGCAGGCAATGCCTTTGCTGCTGGCGCCGACGGCGTCATCGCCAGCCCTCAGGAAGCGGCGCTGATCCGCGCCTTGCCCGAGGCAGAAGGCAAACTGATTGTCACCCCGGGCGTGCGCCCCGCCGGCGCCGATCTCGGCGACCAGAAACGCGTCGCCACCCCGGCCAGCGCCATTGCAGACGGTGCCGACCACATCGTCGTGGGCCGCCCGATCTGGAAAGCAGACAGCCCCCGCGCCGCAGCTGAGGCCATCCTGGCAGAGCTGGCCGGGATAAAAGCGTAAACCCCGGACACTGCCGGAAACGGAAAAGACAGCGGCCCCGAAAGTCCCATAATCAGTACAACTTCGCTTCTGCCCAAAATTTAAGCAGAAAGAAAAATGTACGGCAGGTGCACCATTTTCCGGCCCGCTGCTCCGCTGCCCACCATTGACGCAACGTCAAGCCGCTCTTTTCGCTGACGAAACCCGCCGCAGAAACCTTTTCTGCGCCAAATCGTCCTGTGCCTCAAAAAGCACACCCGCAAAACCCGCAGCCAATGCCAAGCCCCGCAAACTTTGCGAAACAGCGCCATGTAGGAGATTCTCAAATTGAGACACTCCCCAGACGGGCTTTTCTTCCTGAGACCCGTCACCTTCCCCCCCGCATACCTGCGGGGGATCTTTCTTTTCAGCCCACTACCACACAGGCCGCGCCATAAGATATTCCCGCAGCCGGTCCGCAAAATGCGGCACCGCCAATTGGTGTGTGCAATAGGCCTCAGGCGCCATCAGGGCCCAGCCCTGCCCTTCGTTGCCGAACCGGATCTCCCCCGCAGCCGCCGCCGGCAGATGCGCGGCAAAGAACCAGACCCGCCCGTGCGGCCGCTGGTACGCCCGGGACCAGATCAGCACATCCGGCTTCAGCACCAGCCCGACCTCTTCCTGCGTCTCGCGCAGCGCGCAGTCTTCAGGGCTTTCCAGCCCCTCCCGCCCGCCGCCCGGCAGGTCCCAATGCCCGGGATAGGGAATATCCGGCTTGTCATCCCGCTGGATGACAAGCAGGTCCTGCCCCAGAAACACCGCCAGCTTGGCGCCGGCAAAATCCTCGCCTGCAGATGTCATGATCTGTCACTTGGCCACCCGGCGCGCTAAAGACAAGGCTTCCGCTCCAAGTTAAACTTGCCTACCCGCAACCATAGCCCGCCGCCTCCCCATGCATGCCCTTTGCCGAGACTGCCTGAGCCAGATTGCCCCCGCCCGGCGCTGCCCCCATTGCGGCAGCCCGCGGATCAAGGCGCATGAGGAGCTGTTTTCCCTCGGCATTGCCCACATGGATTGCGACGCCTTCTATGCCAGCGTCGAAAAACGCGACAACCCTGAGCTCGCCACCAAGCCGGTGATCATCGGCGGCGGCAAGCGCGGGGTTGTCTCCACCGCCTGCTACATTGCACGCGTCCGCGGGGTGCGATCGGCCATGCCGATGTTTCAGGCGCTGAAGCTCTGTCCGGATGCAGTTGTCATCAAACCGCGGATGAGCGTCTACGTCGAGGTCAGCCGCGAGATCCGCAAGATGATGAACGAGCTGACACCGGACGTAGAGCCGCTGTCTCTGGATGAGGCCTTCATGGATCTCACCGGCACCGAAAAGCTGCATGGCGCGCCGCCCGCGGTGATGCTGGCGCGGCTGGTCAAGCGGATGAAGAACGAACTGGGCGTCACCGGCTCCATCGGTCTTTCCCACAACAAGTTCCTGGCCAAGGTCGCCTCCGACCTGGACAAGCCGCGCGGGTTTTCGGTGATCGGCAAGGCGGAGACGGACGATTTCCTGCGCGAGAAACCGGTGCGGCTGATCTGGGGCATCGGCCCGGCGGCACAAGCCAGCCTCGACAAGGCCGGCATCCGCACCTTCTCAGACCTGCTGCGCTGGGACCGCGAGGCCCTGCACAGCCGCTTCAGCTCCATGGGTGACCGGTTGTGGCATCTGGCCCGCGGCCAGGACCGGCGCCGGGTCTCGGCCCATGCCCCGATCAAGTCGATCTCCAACGAAACCACGTTCTTTGAAGACACCGCCTGCCTGGAGGTGCTCGACGGCCACTTGTGGCGGCTGGCAGAGAAGGTCTCCGACCGGGCAAAGGCGCGGGAGCTGGCCGGGCGGGTGGTGACGCTCAAGCTGAAACGCGCCAACCATTCGGCGCTGACCCGCCGCGTTACCCTGCGCAGCCCGACCCAGATTGCCGACCGCATCTACCGCACCGCCCGCAGCCTGCTGGATCAGGTCGGCAACGAGGGCCCTTACCGGCTGTTGGGCTGCGGGATTTCAGACCTGGTGCCCGAGTCGCAGGCCGATGACAGCGGCGACCTCTTGGACCCGCAGGCCGGCAAACGGGCAGAGGCAGAACGCGCCACCGATGCCATCCGCAAGAGATTCGGGGAAAGCGCGATCCTGAAGGGCCGCGCCTTGCGCTGATGCGCAGGCGGCGGCTATTCCGCCGCCAGCGGCAGTTCCTCCTGGCCGATAACGGCGATTTCCGCCACCACCTGGCGCAGCAGCTTCCGCAGCGCCTCGAAATTTGCATTGGGCCGGACATTGGCCTCGTCCATATAGAGCGCCCGGTCGATCTCGATCTGCACCGCGTGCTGGCGCCGTGACGGGCGGCCATAGGTCTGGGCGATATAAGCACCGGCAAAGGGCGTGTTGCGCGCCACCTTCAGCCCGGCGGCGGCAAAAGCCGCTTCGATCCGGTCGACCACGCCGCTGTCGGCCGCCGCCCCGAACCGGTCGCCCAGAACAATCTCCGGCTTGCCCGCGCCCCGGGGGGCCATCGCGTCCACCGCCTCATGCGGCATCGAATGGCAATCCACCAGAATCGCCTGGCCGAACTGGTGGTGCGCCTGCTCCAGCAGCCCCTTCAGAGCTTTGTGGTAAGGGTGCCAGCAGGCGTGGATCCGCTGCTCCGCCTCCGCCAGCGGCAGCTTGCCGCTGTAAATGGCCCTGCCATTTGCGACCACCCGCGGAATCACCCCCAGGCCGGAGGCCACCCGCGGATTCTGGCCGCGCCGCTGCACCCCTTCGATCACCGCCGGATCCAGTTCGTCGGGCGAACGGTTCAAATCCAGATAGGCGCGCGGCTTCAAGGCCTTCAGCAGCGGCGCGCCGAACTCCGGCGCCGCCTGAAACAGCAAGTCGACAAAGGCATCTTCCGAGCTGCGGATCTCCTGCCGCCCCAGAATCGACTGTGCCAGAAAGGAATCGGTATAGTCCGTGCCGCTGTGCGGAGAGGCAAAAACCACTGCCGAAGCCAGTTTCTGCGGGGAAATCACGGAAAACGCTGTATCAGGCATCCTTGCTCCGGTGCTTCTTTTGCAAGAAACAGCATATCGCGGAAATTTCTGCGGTCAAAAGCTCTTGCACCCGCCGGCGACTCTATTTATAGACCCCCTCACCGGCGCGGCACCCCGCGCCCCTTTCACTTCTGAGGGGCAGGAACGGCGCGCAGGCCAGAGTGGGCGATTAGCTCAGCGGTAGAGCACTTCGTTGACATCGAAGGGGTCACAAGTTCGATCCTTGTATCGCCCACCATTCCATTCACTGCCCTGGCCACGGCCAAGGCACCCGCTAACCCAGGCGCTGGTTCGCGCCGCAGACAAGGAGAGAGACCATGAAGGTCAAGAACTCGCTCCGCTCGCTGAAGAACCGGCACCGCGATTGCCGGGTTGTGCGCCGCAAAGGCCGCGTTTACGTGATCAACAAGACCCAGCGCAAGTTCAAAGCGCGCCAGGGCTAAGATCCGATCCAGCGACATGCAGAAAACCGCATCATCCGATGCGGTTTTTTTGCGTTTGGGGCCGCGAATTCCACGCGCCTGCCAGGCCGGAACCTTCCGCGCCCAGGCAACACCCCCGGTGCGGCAAACTTTCCGAGTATTTCAGTCGGAAATTCATTGCATCTGCCGCCAGATGCTTTAATCGACTCTTTCAGTCGGAATACTGATCTAACCAAGAACGGGACATCCAATGCTGAAAGCAACAACCGTACTGGCCGGCGCGCTGAGCGCAGCCGTCGCAACCGCCGCTGCAGCCGAGGGCGAGCTGAACATCTACTCCTCGCGCCATTACGACACCGACGAGCAGCTCTACTCTGAATTCGAAGAGGCCACCGGCATCACCATCAACCGCATTGAAGGCAACGCCGATGAGCTGATCGCCCGGATGAATGCCGAAGGCGAAAACTCCCCGGCGGACATCCTGATCACCGTCGACACCTCTCGCCTGACCCGCGCCAAGGCGGCCGGCGTCCTGCAAAGCATCGACAGCGACGTGCTGGAAACCCGCGTTCCTGCCTACCTCCAGGATGAAGACAACCAGTGGTTCGGCTTCAGCCAGCGCGCACGCATCATCTTCTATGACAAGGATGGGGTAGCCAATCCGCCGCAAACCTACCTGGACCTGGCAGATCCCGCCTACAAGGGCCAGGTTTGCATCCGCTCATCCAAGAACACCTACAACCAGACCCTGCTGGCCTCAATCGTGACCCACCACGGTGCCGAAAAAGCCCGTGAATGGGCCGAAGGCGTGGTCGCCAACATGGCCCGTGACCCGCAGGGCGGCGACACAGACCAGATGCGCGGCATCATTTCCGGCGAATGCGCTATTGCCGTGGCAAACAGCTATTACTTTGCCCGTTCGATCCGCAAAGACGTCAAGGGCATCTCGGACAACCGCGACCAGATCGGCTGGCTGTTTCCCTCCCAGAACGCGGAAGGCGCACATATGAACCTGTCGGGCGGCGGCGTGGCCGTGCACGCCCCGAACAAGGAAAACGCCATCAAGTTCCTGGAATACCTTTCCAGCGATTCCGCCCAGGCGTATTTCTCGGCCGGCAATGACGAATACCCGGCTGTGTCCGGCGTCGGCCTGGCCCCGTCGATCGCAGCCCTTGGCCACTTCAAGCCAGATGACGTGAACCTGTCTGAGGTCGCCAAGAACCTTCCCGAGGCGCAAAAGATCTTCAACGACGTCGGCTGGAAATAAACACCGGCCGATAACCAGCAGAAAGGCGCGGCATCAGCCGCGCCTTCATTCAGCTTTGCGTTCCCCAAATGCCACAACATGCGGCGCAGCGGAGCAGAGCCGTTCGTATCATCGCTTTTGCTAGACCCGTTGCCAGCAGCACCCTATAGGTTCCCGCATCATTTTCAGGGGGGAATCATGCAGTGGCAGGCACGCCGCGTCCAAGAGGCGCGCAAGGTATGAACAGGTTACCGGTAACGATTGTCAGCGGGTATCTGGGCGCAGGCAAAACCACCCTGATCAACCGGCTTCTGGGTGAAGGCCACGGGCTGAAACTGGCGGTGATCGTCAACGACTTTGGCGCCGTCAACATTGATGATGCCCTGATCCAGGAAACCGATGGCGGCAAGATCGCCCTGACCAACGGCTGCGTTTGCTGCACGATGGGCGACGACCTTTCGCTGGCCCTGCGCGAGGTGCTGAACCGCCCTGAGCGCCCGGACCACCTGGTGATCGAGGCCAGCGGCATCTCCGACCCGGTGGCCATCGCCAACTCCGTCCTGAATGAATCCAGCCTCAGCTACGGCGGCATCGTCACCCTGGTGGATGCGGAAAATGCCGAAGCCCTGCTCAGCGATCAGCTGGTGGCACCGCAGGCAGAACAGCAGATCCGTGCCGCCGACCTGGTGATTGCCACCAAATGCGACGAGATCGGCGACCCGCTCGGGACGCTTCTGGCCAAGGCCGGCGCGCGCACGCCGACTGTGCTGAACGGCTCCCCGGTGGCAGAACTGCTGTTTGACGTGGTTCCGCTGCCCAAGGGACGCCCGGTGGCAGCGCACCCCGCCTACACCACCTGGCAGCACCGCAGCAGCACCGTTCTGGACCGCCGCGCGCTGGGGGACAAGCTGGCGGAGCGGCCAGCCGGGCTTTACCGGATGAAGGGTTTTGTGCTGACCACCGGCGGCGCCTATGAGCTGCATGTGGTCGGCCGCCATGTGGAGGCCAAACGCTGCGCGGCGGAGGAGACGCTCCTGGTCGGCCTGGGCCCGGCAGACCGGATTTCCCGCGAAGAGATCGAGGCCTGGTGGGCGGCATAAGCCGCCCCAGCCTGTTCTTTTCTAGCGCCGCCGTCCCACCTGGCGGCAGATCAGGATCACCGGCAGCAAGCCGACCGCCATGATCACCAGCGATGGCACCGCCGCCCCTTCCAGCCGCTCATCCGCGGCCAGCCGGTGCGCCTGCACCGCCAGCGTGTCAAAGTTGAAGGGCCGCATGATCAGGGTCGCGGGCAGCTCCTTCATCACATCCACAAAGACGATCAGCAGCGCTGTCAGCAGGCTGGGAGTCAGGATCGGCAGATGCACCCGCCGCAGCATCCCCATCGGCCCCTGCCCCAGCGACCGCGCCGCCGCATCCATGTTGGAATGCATCGTCGCCTGGCCGCCCTCATAGGCGCCCAATGCGGCCGCCATGAACCGCACGCCGTATGCCGCAACCAGCAGCCAGATCGAGCCTGTCACCAAGAGCCCGGTACGGATCCCGAAGGTCTCCCGCATCCAGGCATCCAGCGCGTTGTCAAAGGCCGCAAACGGCACGATCAGCCCCACCGCAATCACCCCGCCCGGCACCGCATAGCCCAGCCGCGCAAAATAGGCCGCGGCAGCGGACACCCGCCCGGGCCGCAGCCGCTGGTAAAAGCCGAGGCACACCGCCGCCGCCACCGTCAGCACTGCTGCTGCCGCCGCCAGGGTGATCGAGTTGGCGGTGAAATCGATGTAGCGGCGGCTGAACAGATTCTGCTCAGAGTCAAAGCTCATCGCAAACAGCACCGCCACCGGCAGCAGGAACCCAAGCACCACCGGAACCGCGCAGAAGAAAACAGCCGCCGCCGCCTTGATCCCGCCCAGTTCGGCCGGCGCCATCTGGCTGTGATGCTTGCCCGCGTGGTGGTATTTCGCCCTTCCCCGCGTCGCCCGCTCCACCACCGCCAGCGTCAGCGCAAAGCCCAACAGGCACAGCGCCAGCTGCGCCGCGCCGCCGCGGTCGCCCAGCGAGAACCAGCTGGTGTAAATGCCGGTGGCAAAGGTCTGCACCCCGAAGTAGGAGACCGTGCCGAAATCGGCGATGGTCTCCATCACCGCCAGCAAGACGCCCGAGGCAATGGCCGGCCGCGCCATCGGCAGGCTGACCAGCCAGAACGCCTGCCAGGAATTCTTGCCGAGCGCCCGCGCCGCCAAAAACGCGCCTGCGCTCTGCTGCATGAAGGCGGCCCGCGCCAGCAGGTAGACATAGGGATAGAGAACCAGCACCAGCATCGCCGCCGCCCCGCCGGTGGAGCGGATCTCCGGGAACCAGTAATCGCGCGCGCCCCAGCCCGTCACCGCCCGCAGGCTGGATTGCACAATCCCGGGATGGTCCAGAATATGGGTATAGGCATAGGCCAGCACATAGGCCGGAAAGGCCAGCGGCAGGACCAGCGCCACTTCCAGGAAGCGGACGCCGGGAAACCGGGTCATGGTCACCAGCCAGGCGGCACCGGTGCCGATGGCAAAAGTGCCAAGCGCCACCAGTGCCACCAGCGCCAGGGTTGTGAGCGAGTACCCCGGCAGCACAGTCTCCGCCAGATGCCTGATGGTCTCCGTGCCGCCAAACGCCGCTGCCAGCGCTACCGCAACCATCGGCAGCAGGCAGGACAGCGCCACCAGCCAAGCCAGCACGGCAAAGGCGCTGCCGCCGCCCTTGCCGCCGCGGCGGCGGCCATGCGGAGCGTATTCTATGGGGTCATTTGCAGCAGTCATTTTTGCAGCAGCACGGATCCGGCGGAAGTTTCACACCGCCCTATTTCGACTATTCCAGTCAGAAATTCCAGCCGGAAAGCGCGGTGCACGCCATACGGTCTTCAGAAAAGAGAAACGGGCGCCTGACTGCGGCGCCCGTTGTCCTGTTTCAGCAGCAGCGTCAGTCGTACGTCCGCTGGTCCTCGATCACCAGCCCGTCCTTCGGCAGCGCATCCGGCGCCACCACCTCGACCTTGCCCTTGAGCTTCAGCACCTCAACCACAGAACGGGCAAAGGCTGCCTCGTCGCCGCCCTTGGCCTCGATCTGAACAGTCATCGCGTCCATCTCGCCATCGCGGCTGGCAATGACCCGGGCCTTGACGATTTCGTCATGCTTCTCGACCAGCGCGGCCACCTGCTCGGGGCGCACGAACATGCCCTTGATCTTGGTGGTCTGATCGGCCCGGCCCATCCACCCCTTGATCCGAATGTTGGTGCGGCCGCAGGGCGAAACACCCGGCATCACCGCCGACAGATCGCCGGTGGCAAAGCGGATCAGCGGGTAATCCGGGTTGAGCGTGGTCACCACAACTTCGCCCACCTCGCCAGGGCTGACAGGGTTGCCGGTGCCGGGGGTGACGATTTCAACGATCACATGCTCGTCGACAATCATGCCCTCCATCGCAGGGCTTTCATAAGCGATATTGCCCAGATCGGCAGTGGCGTAGCACTGCAGGCAGGATATTCCGCGGTCGGCATACTCCTGGCGCAAGCTGGGGAACAGCGCACCGCCGCCTACCGCGGCCTTCGAGAACATCAGCTCCACGCCCATCGCATCCGCCTTGTCCAGGATCACCTTCAGGTAATCCGGCGTCCCTGCGTAGGCTGTGGCGCCCACATCGCGGGCGGCAGTCACCTGCAGCTCGGTCTGTCCGGTGCCTGCCGGCAGCACCGCGGCACCCACCGCCCGTGCGCCGTTTTCAAAGATCATGCCGGCAGGCGTCAGATGATAGCCAAAGCAGTTCTGCACCACATCGCCCGCGCCGATCCCGGCAGCATGCAGGAACCGCCCCATGCGCCACCAGTCGCCGTCCACCCCGCCCGGCTCATAAATCGGGCCGGGGCTCTGGAAAATATGGGCAAAGCCGGTTGCAGGCTTGACGGTGAACCCGCCAAAGGGCGGATGCGCGGCCTGGGCGCGGCTCAATTCAGATTTGCGCAGCACCGGCAGCGCCGCTAGCGCCTCGACCGATGCAACGGCCCCGGGGTCTACGCTGTCCAGCATCCCGGCATAGCCGGGCGCGGATTTGGCGCGGGCGATCTGCTCCGGCAGCGCCTTGGCCAGATCGGCAGCGCGTTCGTCGCTGCTGCGGGTTTCAAGCGTGTCAAAATTGCTCATCACGTCATCTCCCCGCATCAGCTCAGCCACCTCTTGCGGCGGCGGTAGGACCGCACGTCGCGGAAGCTCTTGCGCCCTTCATCCGACATGCCGAGGTAGAATTCCTTCACATCGGGGTTCTCCCGCAGCTCCGCTGCCGGCCCGTCCATCACCACCCGGCCGGATTCCAGGATATAGCCGTAGTGCGCGTACCGCAGGGCGACATTGGTGTTCTGCTCCGCCAGGAGGAATGTCACGCCCTCATTCTCGTTCACCGCCTTCACGATCTCAAAGATCTGCTCCACCAGCTGCGGTGCCAGCCCCATCGAAGGCTCATCCAGCAGGATCGTCTCCGGCCGCGACATCAGCGCACGGCCCATCGCTACCATTTGCTGCTCGCCGCCCGAGGTATAGCCCGCCTGGCTCTTGCGGCGCTCCTTGAGGCGCGGGAAATAGTGGTAGACCATCTCCAGGTCTTTCTGAATGTCGGCGCCGCTGTCCCTGCGGGTATAGGCGCCGGTCAGCAGGTTCTCCTCAACCGTCAGGTGCTCAAAGCAGTGGCGGCCTTCCATCACCTGGATCACACCCTTCTTCACCAGCTCAGCCGGGTCCTGTTCGTGCACATGCTCACCGCGGTACTTGATCGAGCCCTTGGTGACCTCGCCGCGCTCCGAATGCAGCAGGTTCGACACGGCCTTCAGCGTCGTGGTCTTGCCAGCCCCGTTGCCGCCGAGCAAAGCAGTGATGCCGCCCTTGGGCACATTCAGGCTCACGCCCTTCAGGACGAGGATCACGTGATTGTAGATCACCTCGATATTGTTGACCTCCAGCAGGGTCTCGGCCTGCACCTCGGCGGTGTTCGCTGCATCCAGCATCAAAGCGTGTCCTCATGCCTGTCCCGGACCTTAAGCCGGGACCCCGTTCTTGTGGCGCGGCGGCTCCCCGCCGCACCGGTTGTTCCCGGCCCCGCCAAGGCAGGGCCGGTCAAAGCCCTTAGTTGCAGCGGGGCTCGATGTTGTTCTCGGACGCGTAGGCAGCCGAGTCCTCTTCGATCAGCTTGCCGATCACTTCGGTGTCAGACGGTTTGAAGTCCGAAATCAGCGACCAGGTCTTGCTGTCGGCATCCCACTGGGTCACGCCCACCAGGCCGGGGCCGCCGTGGTTTTCGCAGGAGACGTTGAAGGTCGGGCCGAAGTTCGGCATCCCCAGCGCTTCCATCTTGGCCTCGTCGATCACCAGCGCTTCCATGCCGTCGCGCATCATCGCCGCGGTGATGTCCGCAGTGCCGTGGATTTCCTGCGCGGTCTTGGCGGCCTCTGCTGCCAGCATCGCCGCGTACATGCCGCGGTTATAGAGCACGTTGCCAACCTGATCGCCGGCGCCTGCAGCCTTGCCCGCATCGACGACGTATTTCTGGATGTCGTCAAACACCGGGAAGTCGCGGCCAACGTTGTGGAAGGTCACCGCCTTGTAGCCATCTGCCTTGGCGCCTGCCGGCATCACGTCATGCTCGGCGCCAGACCACCACACGCCGATGAAATTCTCCATCGGGAAGCGGATGTTGGCGGCTTCCTGGATCGCCACTTGGTTCATCACGCCCCAGCCCCACATCACGACATAGTCGGGACGGTCGCGGCGGATCTGCAGCCACTGCGACTTCTGCTCCTGGCCCGGGTGATCGACCGGCAGGGCCACCAGCTCGAACCCGTGCTTCTTGGACAGCTCCTCCAAGGTGCGGATCGGCTCCTTGCCGTAAGCCGAGTTGTGGTAGACCAGCGCAATCTTCTTGCCGCTCAGATCGCCGCCGTTTTCCTCCAGCAGGTAGTTCACCACGCCCGAGGCGCCGTTCCAGTAGTTGGCCGGGTAGTTGAACACATGGCTGAACACTTCGCCGTTGGCAGCCGAGGTGCGGCCATAGCCCATGGTGTGCAGCGGGATGTTGTCCGCGGTCACTTTGGGGATCAGCTGATAGGTGATGCCGGTGGACAGCGGCTGATAGATCAGCGCGCCCTGGCCCTTGGTCGATTCATAGCATTCCACACCCTTCTCGGTGTTATAGCCGGTCTCGCATTCGACCACCTTAGCCTTGACACCGCCGATGCCGCCGTCGCGTTCGTTCAGCAGGGTGAAATAGTCGTTGTAGCCGTCCGAGAACGGGATGCCGCCCGCCGCATAAGGCCCGGTGCGGTAGCTGAGGTCCGGGAACACCAGGTCCGCCATTGCCGGCCCGGCTGCCATCGCGGCGCCGAGCGCCAGAGTGGTCAGTGTCTTTTTCATCGGCTTAAATCCTCCCTTTGGTCTTATCCGATGGTTGTCTTCAAACGGGGGTGGTCTTGGTTTTCTCCCCGCCAGCTCTCAGGCCGCCCCCGCCTTAGTGCGGGAAGGGCCACAGTCTCAGTTTCTCCTTGGCGACCCGCCACAGCTGCGCCATGCCGTGCGGCTCGGCGATCAGGAAGACGATGATCAGCGCCCCCACGATCACCAGCTGGAAATGCGCCACGATATCGGTGGGCCAGCTCAGCAGGTCGACGCCGACTACCTTGAGGATCACCGGCAGCAGCACCAGGAAGGCCGCACCGGCAAAGGAGCCGAAGATCGAGCCCAGGCCCCCGAGGATCACCATGAACAGCACCAGGAACGACTTGCTGATGCCAAAGGCCTCGCCGACCTCGACCGCGCCCAGATAGACGGCAAAGAACAGCGCGCCGGAAATCCCGATGAAGAAACCCGACACCGCAAAGGCCGTCAGTTTCGCTTTCAGCGGGTTCACCCCGATGATCTCGGCGGCGATGTCCATGTCGCGGATTGCCATCCAGGTCCGGCCCACGGTGCCGCGGGTCAGGTTGCGGGCAATCAGCGCGCAGACAGTCAGGAAGATCAGGCAGAACAGATAGGTGGCCCAGGCCGGCGCGTTGGGGCCGGTGATGATGATGCCCAGCGTGTCGCGCTCCGGCGCGTTGATCTGGCCCGAGGCAGAGTAGTTGTAGAACCACGGCACCCGGTTGAACAGCCACACCAGGAAGAACTGCGCCGCCAGCGTCGCCACCGCAAGGTAGAAGCCCTTGATGCGCAGGGACGGCAAGCCGAACAGCACACAGACAAACGCGGTGATGCCGCCCGCCAGGATCACATGAATAAACATGCTGACTTCCGGGAAGGCGGTCATCAGCTTGTAGCAGGCATAGGCGCCCACCGCCATGAAGCCGCCGGTGCCGAGGCTGACCTGCCCGCAGTAGCCGACCAGGATGTTCAGCCCGATCGCCGCGATCGAATAGATCAGAAACGGCAGCAGGATCGCGTTGGCCCAGTAGTCATTGATCAGGAAAGGGATGATGCCGAACGCCACCGCCAGCACCGCATAGTAGCGGTAGCGGTCGAACTTGATCGGGAAGGTCTGGCTGTCATCGGCGTAGGAGACTTTGAAATCCCCGGCTTCACGGTAGAACATGTCTCAGATGCTCCCTTTCTGTTGCGCGTCGGCGGTGCTGCCTGCGCGGATACTGTTATTGGTTGCGGCGGCGCTCATTCGATCTGCCCCCACTGGGCCTGCGCCGCGTCGCGCTGTGTGCGCGTCATCCGGTTCGAAGGTTTTGCATAGCCGCTGTGCTCGCTTCCGCGCACCAGCCGCAAATAGGCGATGATGCCGGTGATCAGCCCGGCTGAGGCCAGCAGCGCCGCGGTCACCACCTGGGTTTCACTGTAGCTTTCCGCCGACAGCGCCAGGTAGCCGAAGGACCAGAATCCGGCCCAGGCAATCACGTTGATGACGGCGATCACCTTGGTCATGCTGCGCCCCCGGTGTTAACCAGTTTGTCAGATTTCCGGTCTTGGACACATTTTGCCCACTTCTTTGTGGAACCCTGTTCGCGGGTAGAGTGAGTGGAACCAATGACCGTGATTTTTGAGGAAATCCGGCGGCTGGAGGCCGCGCGGAAGAAGGGCGACATATCCGAGGCCGAATTTGCCAGGGCCAAGGGCCGGCTGCTGGAAACCGTGGAGGATGCAACCGTGCTGCCGCCGTTTGAGTTTGAGCCGCAGCGGCGGCGGGCCGCCAGTACCGGCCCCGGCCCCTGGGGCACCGTGCTGATCGGCATCTGCATGGCAGGCCTGCTGACCTTCCTGGCCGGGCAGCTGATCGGCAACATCACCATCGCCTTCACCCTGGTTGCCACGGTCTGCGCCGCCATCGTGATCGCCGCGTTCCGCCGGCTGGAGGGCTGAGTTCGCCGGGAGCAGATCATATGAGCCTCAGACCCGTTCAATGATCTTCTCCCCGAACAGGCCTTGCGGGCGGAACACCAGGAACAGGAGCGCCAGCACATAGGCAAACCAGTTCTCGGTCGCGCCGCCCACCAGCGGACCGACCGCAAATTCGAACAGTTTTTCGCCCACACCGATGATCAGACCGCCCACGATGGCGCCCGGGATCGAGGTGAAACCGCCCAGCATCAGGACCGGCAGCGCCTTCAGCGCGATCAGCGACAAAGAGAACTGCACGCCGGATTTGGTGCCCCAGACGATGCCCGCGACCAGCGCCACGAAACCGGCAACCGACCACACCAGAACCCAGATGAAGTTCAGCGAGATGCCGACCGACAGCGCCGCCTGGTGGTCATCCGCCACCGCGCGCATTGCCCGACCCTGCTTGGTGTACTGGCTGAAGGCCACCAGCCCCGCCACCAGAAGCGCTGCAATCACTGTCGCAACGATATCCAGATTGTCGATAAAGAAGCCGTAGCCGAAGATGTTGAACGTAGTCTCATCGATCCACAGGTTGATGCCCTGCGGCAGACCCACGTCCAGTGTCTTGATTTCAGAGCCCCACATCAGGTCGGCGACGCCTTCCAGGAAGTAAGCCAGACCGATGGTGGCCATGAACAGGATGATCGGCTCCTGTCCCACCAGATGTTTCATCACCAGGACCTGCACCAGCCAAGCCAGCAGCACCATCACACCGACAGTCAGCGCAATCGCCAGTGCACCCGGAACGTTCCATCCGAAATGGGTGATGTGGCCGCCAAAGACCGCATTGATCAGATGCGAGAACGGCACCTGACCCTGCATGATCCCCACCAGCGTCATCGCCGCAAACAGTGCCAGAACCCCTTGAGCATAGTTGAAGATGCCGGAGGCCTTGTAGATCAGGACAAACCCCAGCGCGACCAGCGCATAGAGAACGCCCGCCATCAGGCCGTTCAGCGTCACTTCCATCGCAAAGACGAGTTGTTCAGGCATTAGAGGCTCTCCTCGGAATTCTGCGCCGCGGCGGTGCACAGGCGGTGCACATGGGGTGTACGGGTGTCACCCAGCAGGCGACGGGTGTTGCTGCGTTGCAACTCAGTCATGGCTGACCCCCAGGTAGGCGTCGATCACATCCTGGTTATTGCGCACCTCATCCGGGGTGCCGTCACCGATCTTCTTGCCGTAATCCATCACCACGACCCGGTCGGACAGGTCCATCACCACGCCCATGTCGTGCTCGATCAGCGCAATGGTGGTGCCGAATTCATCGTTCACATCCAGGATGAAGCGGGACATGTCCTCCTTCTCCTCGACGTTCATGCCGGCCATCGGCTCATCCAGCAGCAGCAGCTTCGGCTCCGCCGCCAGCGCGCGCGCCAGCTCGACCCGTTTCTTCAGGCCGTAGGGCAGCCGCGCAACGGGCGTCTTGCGGATGTGCTGAATCTCCAGAAAGTCGATGACCTTCTCCACCACTTCGCGGTTCTCGGTCTCTTCGGCCTCTGCCTTACCCTTCCACAATGCCTGCGAAAACAGGCCTGTTTTCATATAGTTAAGCCGTCCAGTCATGACGTTGTCCAACACGCTCATGCCTTCGAACAGCGCGATGTTCTGGAAGGTGCGGGCGATGCCCTGGCGCGCCACCTCATAGGGGCGCATCGGCGGGCGGCGTTTGCCGTGGAACAGCACTTCGCCTTCCTGCGGCACATAGAAGCCAGAGATCACGTTCAGCATCGAGGACTTGCCGGCACCGTTCGGGCCGATGATCGCGCGGATCTCGCCTTCGCGGATGTCAAACGAGATGTCCTGGATCGCCACCACACCGCCGAACCGCAGGGTGATGTTCTTCATCTCCATCACCACACCGCCGATGGTGCGGCCGTCGTCCGTGACGTAGCTTACGGAATTGTCAAGCATAACAACGGCCTCCATATTTTTGCCGCATAGAAATTTTAAGATTTCCATGCGATACTTGTTCAAAACGAGCAGCAAGGAGATCGAAGTTATGTTCGGCGAACTTGAGCATTCCTGCCTTCTGAAGATGGCGCTTGAATGCAAGCAGATGGGCCTCAGCCAATCCGAAAGCCTGGCCTCCATCATTGAGCAGACACACGGGTTCAGCTCCCCCTTCAAGATCCAGCAGGTGGTCAACACCGCCTTCAATCCCGGCCTCAACCCCGACCTGATCTGAGGACCTTCCGGCCTGCCCGGCACGGGGCGGGAAATTTTCCGGTGAAACGTGCATCATTCCGCGGCCACCTTGTGAACAGCCCCCGGCTTCACGTCCGCGTCGACAATGGTCAGCGTAGCCTTGATGGAGCCCTTGCGGCCGTCCTCATAGGTTACTTCCGTCACCGTCGAGACCTTTTCAGAGCCGTCGTAGAGCGCGGTGATGATATCGTCGAACTTCTCCTCCACGATGCGGCGGCGCACCTTGCGGGTCCGGGTCATTTCACCGTCATCGGCATCCAGTTCCTTATGCAGAACAACAAAGCGGTGCACCTGGCAGCCCGACAGCATCGGGTCCTCGGCCACTGATTTGTTCACCGCACTCACATGCGAGCGGATGGTCTCCAGAACCTTAGGATGGCCTGCCAGTTCCTGGTAAGAGGCATAGGCAATGTTGTTGCGTTCGGCCCAGTTTCCCACCGCCGTCAGGTCGATGTTGATGAAGGCGACGCAGCGGTCACGGCCATTGCCGAACAGAACCGCTTCCAGAATGTCCGGATAGAACTTCAGCTTGTTTTCCACATACTTGGGCGCAAACATGCTGCCGTCGGCCATCTTGCCCACGTCCTTGGCACGGTCGATGATCCGCAGATGGCCGGAGCCTTCCTCGAAGAAGCCCGCGTCGCCAGTTGCCACCCAGCCTTCCGGATCCTTGGTCGAGGCGGTGGATTCCGGATTGTTGAAGTATTCCACAAAGGTGCCGGGCGATCGGTAGTGGATCTCGCCGCTGTCGTCGATCTTGATCTCCACTTCAGGCGCCGGCACTCCAACAGTGTCGGCACGCACCTCGCCGTCGGGCTGCACTGTGATGAACACGGTGGCCTCGGTCTGGCCGTAAAGCTGTTTCAGGTTGATGCCCAGCGAACGGTAGAAATCGAAGATCTCCGGCCCGATCGCCTCCCCCGCGGTATACCCCACACGGATGCGGCCATAGCCCAGCGTGTCCTTGAGCGGGCCGTAAACCAGCACATTGCCCAGCGCGTATTTCAGCCGGTCCATCAGCCCCACAGGGCGGCCGTCCAGGATGTCGCCGCCAACCTTCTTCGCGTGCGCCAGGAAATGGTGGAACATCTTGCGCTTCAGGGCGCCTGCGTCCTCCATCCGGATCATCACATTGGTCAGCTGGCCTTCGAACACCCGCGGCGGCGCAAAGAAATAGGTCGGGCCGATTTCGCGCAGGTCGGTCATCATGGTGTCCTGGCTTTCAGGGCAGTTCACGCAGAAGCCGCACCAGTATGCCTGGCCGATCGAGAAGATGAAGTCGCCCACCCAAGCCATCGGCAAGTAGGACAGGATGTTTTCGCCTTGGGTCAAATGGTCGAACTCGGCCGAGTTCTTGGCGCTCTGAATCACGTTGCGGTTCGACAGCACCACGCCCTTGGGCTTGCCGGTGGTGCCGGAGGTGTAGAGCATCACGCAGGTGCTGTCGTAGTCCAGCTTGGACTGGCGCTTGTTCAGCTCGCCGATCAGCTCGTCATGGGCCGCCCGGCCCTGATCCTGGATATGGCTGAACTGGTGCAGCTGGGTGTGGTCGTATTTCCGCATGCCGCGCGGGTCGAGATAGATCATATGCTCGAACTGATGCAGCTGATCCTGAATCTCGATCACCTTGTCGGCCTGCTCCTGATCGCCCACGATCACAAAGCGCGCACCGCAATGGCCCAGCACATAGGCCATCTCCTCAGCCACCGCATCCTGATAGAGCGGGACCGGGACCGCGCCTACAGCTTGCGCGGCAACCATCGACCAGTAAAGGTAAGGACGGTTGCGGCCGATGATGGCGACGAAGTCGCCCTCATTCACGCCAAGGTTGATGAGGCCAAGCGCCAGCGCCTCGATTTCCTTTGCCGTCTCGGCCCAGGTCCAGCATTGCCAAATGCCGAATTCCTTTTCCCGGTAGGCCGGCGCGTCCGCGAATTGCGCCGCATTGCGTTGAAGCAGCGCCGGCAGGGATTGCATCCCTTCGGCGCCCGTCTGCATCTGAGCCAACTTTCTCTCCTCCCTTTCCGGCGTTGCTGCCGGACTGGCCGCTACCCGCGGCTCTGGCCCCGATTAGGGACAGCCGCAGAGTAACCCGTCAACTTTTTCCTGATGTTTTCCCAAATCTTACCAATTGTAACAGCCCAATCTCCCTTGTTTTACGGGCTGTTACGCCTGCCATTGACTGCCTGCTACTGGAAATCCTGCCACGGCTGAGCAAAGGCCCCGGCGCATTTGCGCGGGATGCGCACAACGGGGTGGTGTTTCGAATCGGACTGCCGCTGGCAATTTCGGAAACTCCAAATCCGCCGGTTCCCAAACCGGCTGCTGCACCAGCGGCCACCCGGCAATCAGGAGGCGACCGCCGCCGTGGCGCGGCAGCACGCCTTCGCCCCGCGGCCGAATGGCAATTTGCCCCGCACCCGCCGCAATGCTAGCCATGAAACCGGGGGAGAAACGATGAACCGGACCAGCAAACAACACGCCGCGATGACAACCGCCGGGCTGAACCTTATCGCCCAGGCGCTATCAATCTATGACAACGACCTGCGGCTGGCAGTCTGCAACCGGCGCTTCCAGGAGATGTTCTCTCTGCCCGACCACCTCGTGCAGCCCGGCGCTTCCTTTGCCGAAACCATCCGCTACCTGGCCGAAGCCGGCGAATACGCCCCGGAGACCGATATCGAGGACATCGTGCGCAGCCGGGTCGAGCAGGCGCTGGACTTTGTGCCCCACTATCTGGAGCGCGAACGCCCCAACGGGCAAACAATCTCCATCGAGGGTTCGCCGCTGCCCCAAGGCGGCTGGGTCACCGTCTATACCGACATTTCCCGCGCCAAGCGGGCCGAGCAGCTCTTGCGCGCCCGGTCCGAGGAGCTGTCGGAGAAGCTGATTGCCCATACAGAGGAGCTTTCTGCCGCCAACCGGCAGCTTGAGGCCACCAATACCGCGCTGGAAGAAGCCAAGCGCCAACTGACGGAAATCGAAGGCCGGACCCGCCTGACAACAGAGATGATGCCCGCCCATATCGCCCATGTGGATGCAGACGGGCATTACACCTACACCAACCGCCGCCTAAGCGCGGTGTTTCCCGGCAGGCCGTCAGAAATCCTGGGAATGCATATCTCAGAAGCGCTGGGTGAAGCCGCCTTTGAACGGATCGAGCCGCATCTTCTGGCCGCCTACAAGGGCAGCAGCCCGGTGTTCGAGTTCACTGAAAGCCACGGCAGCCGCCGGATCCGGGTTGCCTTCACCCCGGATCAGCACGGCGGCGTCTATATCCTGTCAATGGATGTGACCGAGGAAACTCAGGCCCGTGTCGCCCTGCAGCAGGCGCGCCGCCGCGAGATGGCCGCGCAGATGACCAGCGGCCTGGCGCATGATTTCTCCAACCTGCTGACCATCATTCTGGGCATGCAGGGCAAACTGGAAAAAATGGGGCTGGGCGGCGAGGCCGCAGACCTGGTGCAGGGCACGCTGTCGGCGGCCCGGCGCGGCGGGCGGCTGTTAAACCGGATTGCCGAAATGACCAGCCAGCGCACTCTGCGCCCGCAAGCCACCGACATGCACGCGTTGCTGGACGAACTGAAGGTGCTTGCCTCGCCCTCTCTGCCGCAGGGGGTGGGTCTCAGCATTCTCGACAACCTGCCTGACCAGGTGCTGCTGCTGGACGCGGGTAAGCTGCAGGATGCGCTGTTAAACCTGATCCTGAACGCTCGCGACGCCTGCAGCACATCCGGCCAGATAACCGTCAGCGCCCATGCGGTGGGCCAGACGTGGGTGGAAATCACCGTCACCGACACGGGCCCGGGTTTCTCGCCCGAGGCGCTGGAAAAGGCGCTGAACCCGTTCTTCACCACCAAGGGCAGCGAGGGCTCCGGCCTTGGCCTGCCGATGGTTTATGACATGGCCAAGCTGGCCGGCGGCGACATGCGGATCGGCAATGGCATGTCCGGCGCGTCCATCACCCTGCGCCTGCCCTACCGCCCGGCGCCGGATGCGGGCGGCGGCATGGCGCTGCTGGTCGAGGACAGCGAGGAGCTGCGCGCCGCCTTCCGCGACATGCTGATCGACCTTGGCTATTCGGTGATCGAAGCTGCCAGCGTGGATGAGGCCTGCGCGCTGACCGCCGACCTGCCGGACATCGCGCTGGTGCTGTCGGACATCAAGCTGGAGGGCACCGCCACCGGCATCGACCTTGCCACCCGGCTGGACGGATCCGGCCTGCCCTGCATCCTGATGACCTCGCTGCCAGTCAGCGATCCGCTGTTTCGCAAGGCATTGAAATGCGGCCCTGTTTTGCGCAAACCTTTTACCATCCATCAGCTGTCTGAGCTGATCAATCCGGAGCTTGCCGCATGACATCGCCCCTGGTCACAATCCTGGATGACGAACCGGAAATCCGGCAGATCCTGACCGACACTTTGGAGGATGCAGGTTTCCGCACCCAGAGCTTTGCCCGCGCGCGTGAGTTCGAAGCGGCGCTGAACCGGGTGACGCCGGACGTCTGCCTGGTCGATCTGTCGCTGCCCGACACCGACGGATTGGCGCTGGTGCACCGGCTGGCGCTGGAACAGGGCGCTGCCGTCATCATCATTTCCGGCCGTGCGCAGGTCCAGGACCGCGTGACCGGGCTGGAACTTGGTGCCGACGATTACATCACCAAACCCTTTGACCCGGCAGAGGTGGTGGCCCGCGTCCGCGCCCGCCTCCGCAGCGGTCCCCGCACTACGGCCCCCGCCAGCAATACCGCACGCTTTGCCGACTGGACCGCTCATTTCGACCGCTATGTGCTGGAGGACGATCAAGGCGCCGAGACCCCGTTCTCCCACGCCGAGGGCGAGGTGCTGCGGCTGTTTCTGGACAGCCCCAAGCGGCTGATCTCCCGCGCCCAGATGCAGGAGATGCTTGGCGGTGCAGCCGGCGACAGCTTCGACCGGGCGATGGATGTGCGAATCTCGCGCCTGCGCACCAAGCTGCGCGAAGACCCCAAGAACCCGCGGCTGATCAAAACGATTTACGGCGCAGGCTATATCTTTCTGGGAGATGTGGACTGGACCTGACTCCTCCAGGTAGAAAACCGCCCGCTGCGCGCTACGCTCAATCTGGTCAATCAGGAGGAGCGAAAGATGACGCAGCTGCAGTTTTTTACCGCCCTGTCCGGGCTTTGGGTGGCGCTGGCCTGGCTGCCCTATATCCTGGACCGGGTCATGGTCCGCGGGCTTATGGGGGCGATGGCCAACCCCGGCCCCAGCGACCTGCCGCAGTCTCTGTGGGCGCAGCGCGCGCACCGGGCGCATATCGTCGGCGTCGAGCTGTTTGCCGCCTTTGCGCCGCTCTCCATCCTGGCCATGCTGGTGCTGCCGGCAGAGGATCAGCCCGGCACCCTGGGTCTCACCTTCTTTTTTGGCATGGCCGCGCATTACGTAATCTATGCCATTGGCGTCCCGGTCCTGCGCACCTTGGCCTTTGCCTTGGCTGCGCTGTCAACCGCGCTTCTGGGACTCACCCTGATTGGTGCGATCTAGAGATTCTTGCCCGGACGAATCACTTGGCTTAGAATCAGCACATGGCCACCTGTCTGCTCTACCGCCAAGCCCCCTCGCGCCAGCCGCGGTTCTACCGCATTGAGCTGGCGATGAACCTGTTCTCCGAGGTGTCGGTGCTCAGGGAATGGGGCGTGGCAGGCGGCAACGGGCAAAGCGTCATCAATATTTACGGCAACCTCCGCGAAGCGTCGCTCGCCGCCGACAAGCACCGCAACCGGATGCTCAAGCGCGGCTACGGCCGGGCCTGACCCGCGCCGTGCCTGCGGCGCCCGGCCCAACTGAGGCGGGCATTCTTCGATTGTCCGGGAGCAGGCGGGAGATCACCCGGCCAAGGCCCGGGCAGCGCGGTCCAGCACTTGCAGCCCAAGCACCAGATCCGCCTCGTCGGTATCCTCGTCAAAGGCATGGCTGATGCCGCCGATCGACGGCACGAACAGCATCCCTGCAGGCATCACCGTTGCCAGATTGGCCGCATCATGCAGCGCGCCGGAGGCCATCCTCTGCCACTTGCCGGGTGCCAGAGCCTGCGCCGCCTCGGCCAGTTCCGCCTGGAAACCCGCATCCATCGCCGCCGGTTCGATGCCCATCACCGGACCAAGCTGCGCCGCTACACCGTGACCGGCAGCAATCTCCTGCGCGGTTTCGAAGATGATCTCCTCCATCCTTGCCAGCCGTCCGGCATCCGCATCCCGCCACTGCATGGAAAACTCCGCCCGCCCCGGCACAACAGAAGACGCATTGGGGTGCAGCACCACATGGCCGATGGTCCAGACCGTGGCAGGTGCGACCACATTTTCGAACCGGCTGTTCAGCATCGTGTTAAAGGCCGACAAAGCCTGAAACGCGTCCCGCCGCAGATGCATCGGCGTGGTGCCTGCATGGTTCTGGCGGCCCTCAAAGGTGATCCCCATGTCGCGGATGCCGACGATATCCGTCACCACTCCAATCGCCAGACCGGTTTCTTCCAGATAGGGACCCTGCTCGATGTGCATTTCCAGAAAGCCGCTGAACCGGCCGTGCGGCAGAAAGTCCCCGGCCAGGTCCGCCATCCGTGCCCGCATTCCGGCAAGCGTATTGCCCTGAGTGTCAGAAAACCCGTCCGCCTCCTCAATCGCCAGCTTTCCGGTCCATACATCCGAACCGGTCAGCACCCCGAACCGCCCTTCCTCGTCCTGGAAACTGACGCAAGACACGGGCGGCCCGCCTGCCTCTCTGGCCGCCCTCGCGACCTCCAGCCCGGCGATCACACCCAGCGCTCCGTCCAGCCAGCCGCCCTCTGGCTGGCTGTCGCTGTGGGAACCGACCAGCAGGCTGTTTTCCCCAGCCAGCCCGAACAGATTGCCGAGAGGGTCGAAATACGGCTCTAATCCTGCCTCTTGCATCCGGCCCGCCAGCCATTTGCGCGCCGCAATGTCGGCATCTGAGTAGGCCTGCCGTACCACACCCTTGCCCACGCCGGAGGCACCAAAGCTGCGCAGCTTGTGCAGGTCATCAAGAAAACGCTGAGGGTCGAGGGGCATGGCGGGTCTCCAAACTGACAGAGGCACATTGCGCCATGTTCCCGCGGCCCTCAACGAATTTGATCAGAGCAGCGCCAAGCCCGCCCTTCCCTCTGCCTGCAAGCTCCCCTAAGACTCCCCCGGTAACAACGGAGCCGCCTGTCCATGTCCCACATCACGCTGATCCGCCACGGCCAGGCCAACACCCAGGCCCGCGACGAGGAAAGCTACGACCGCCTCAGCGACTTGGGCCATCAGCAAGCGGCCTGGCTGGGAGACCACCTGCGGGCCAGCGGCAGCCATCATCCGCGCGTCTATTGCGGCACGCTCACGCGGCATATCGAGACGGCGGCCTCGATGGGGTTTGCGGATGCGGTGCAGGACGCGCGGCTGAACGAGATGGAGTATTTCACCCTCGCCGAGGCAATGCGCGATCAGCACGGGCTGCCTATTCCAGAGGAACGCGAGGGGTTTGTCGAGCATCTGCCACAGGTCTTTGCCGCCTGGGCGGCAGGCGACATCACAGACCCTTACGAGAGCTGGGAACACTTCGAAACCCGCACCCGCCAGGCGCTGGATGAGATCGCCGCAGGCGACGGCCCGGCCTTGGTGGTGACGTCCGGCGGGCTGATCTCGATGGCGCTGCGGCAGGCGATGGGGCTGGACACCGCGGGCATGGCCCGGATTGCCCTGGCGGTGATGAACACCTCCATGCACCGGCTGTTCCCCATCGGCGGCCACTGGAGCCCGGTTTTGTTCAATGCGGTGCCGCATCTGGAAGCGCCGGACCGGCATTTTGCCCAGACACATCTCTGAGACACGCACGGGAGGGACGACATGCAGCTCTACTACGCCCCAAATACCATTTCGGTGGCTGTCGCCATCGCGCTTGAGGAAGCCGGGATCGAATATGAGGCAGTGAAGATCGACTTTGCCGCCAAGGAACAGACCGGCGCGGCCTATGCCCAGATCAATCCCAAGGGCCGGGTGCCGGCGCTGGCGGTTGAGGGCGGCATCCTGACCGAGACCGGTGCGCTTCTGGAGTATATCGCCGACATGGCACCCGAAGCGTCTTTGCGCCCGCAAGACCCGGTGGTGCTGGCCCGGATGCGGGAAGTGATGTTCTATCTCGCCTCCACAATGCATGTGAACCATGCTCACAAACTTCGCGGCGCCCGCTGGGCCAAGGAGCGTTCCAGCTGGAAGGACATGCAAAAGATGGTTCCGCAGACCATGACGGCCTCCTGCGAACACATCAGCCAGTTCGGCCTGCGCGGCCCCTTTGTGCTGGGCGAAGACGTCAGCCTGGCCGACTGCTACCTTTATGTGGTTTGCACCTGGCTGAAAGGCGACGGAGTCAAGGTCGCGGACTTCCCCAAAATCCAGAACTTCATGACGGCAATGGAACAGCGCGAGTCGGTGCGCGCGGTCTATGCCAAGGGAATGCTTTAAAGGACTTAACAATGACGCATCTGTGGGTACGGGCGGAACAGCGCCCCAACGAAGAACGGGTTGGCCTGACCCCCGAAGGCGCCAAGGCACTGATGGCCGCGGGCATCAAGGTCACAGTCGAGGAAAGCTCTGTCCGGGCAATCCCGCTGCAGGGCTACATTGATGCAGGCTGCGAAATTGCGCCGGAAAACTCCTGGCCAGAGGCGCCTGCCGACGCGATCATCTTCGGCCTCAAGGAACTGCCCGAGGACGGCACTCCGCTGCCGCACCGCCACATTATGTTCGGCCATGCCTTCAAGGGCCAGCACTCCGGCAAGGCGCTGCTGGAGCGGTTCAAGGCCGGCGGCGGCACGCTTTATGATCTGGAATACCTGGTCGACGAGACCGGCCGCCGGGTTGCCGCCTTTGGCTATTGGGCGGGCTATGCCGGCGCCGCGGTGACGCTGAAAGCCTGGGCGGCGCAGCAGCGCGGCGAGCTCTGCGGCCCGGTTGGCGTCTACGGCGGCAAAGACGCGCTGCTGGCGGATCTGGGCGCCGAGCTGGATGCCCTGAACAGAGACCGCCCCACCGCCATCGTGATCGGCGCGCTTGGCCGCGTCGGCACCGGTGCTGCCGACCTCTGCGAGGCAATGGGCATCGCCGTCACCAAATGGGACATGGCGGAGACCGCCCACGGCGGCCCCTTCCCGGAAATCCTGGCCCATGACCTGTTCCTGAACTGCATCTTTGCACGTCCCGGCACCCCGGTCTTTGTCCCGCAAGAGGCGCTGACCGAGGACCGCAAGCTCACCGCCATTGGCGATGTCGCCTGCGATCCGGACAGCGACTACAACCCGGTGCCGGTCTACGACCGCGCCACCACCTGGGAGGCCCCCGCCCTGCGCGTCGCCGAAAACCCGGTGCTGGACGTGATGGCGATCGACAACCTGCCGTCAATGCTGCCGGTCGAAAGCTCCGAGGATTATGCGGCGCAGCTGCTGCCATCGCTGCTGACGCTGGCCGATTTGGACAGCGGCGTCTGGGGCCGGGCCAAGGCCACATTCCAGGAGCACCTGCCGGAATGACCGCAACCTACATCGGATTTCTGGCAGCTCTTCTCGGCACCGTTTGCTGGCTGCCGCAGGCCTGGAAAGCCTGGGCAACGCGCGATACCGCCGGTCTGTCCCTGCCAGCCAACCTGATGTTTCTCGGAACCGTCAGCCTGTGGCTGATCTACGGACTGCTGGTGGGCGATGCGCCCATCATTTTTGCCAATGCCTGCTCAATCGTCATCGTTCTGGCGATCATCGGGGCAATCCTGAAATACAAGAAAGGGACTGACACATGACTATTCACTGGTGCGGCACCGGCCTGTCGGCAATCCCCGGCCTGCGCCGTCTGCTGGAAGCGGGCCACGACGTGGCGGTCTGGAACCGGACCACCGACAAGGCGCGCGAAGCCGTGGGCGACCTGACCACCAACATTCACGCCTTCAGCATCGCCAACCTGGGCCAGATGCTGAGCCCCAAGGACGTCATCGTGTCGATGCTGCCGGGCGACTGGCATGTGCCGCTGGCGGAACTGGCGATCGAGCGCGGCGCGCATTTTGTCTCCTCCTCCTACATCGCGCCGGAAATGCGCGCGCTGGACCAGAAGGCCAAGGACGCTGGCGTTTGCCTGATCAACGAGGTGGGTCTGGATCCGGGCATCGACCACCTGATGGCGCATGCGCTGGTGGCGGACTACAAGGCCTCCGGTGCCTTCGACCCGGCAAACGAGATCAGCTTCATCTCCTACTGCGGCGGCATCCCCAAGACCCCGAACCCGTTCCGCTACAAGTTCAGCTGGTCGCCCCTGGGCGTGCTGAAAGCGCTGCGTTCGCCGTCGAAGTCGATCCGCGACTTCAAGGAGCTCGACGTTGCCCGGCCGTGGGATGCGATCTCCTCCTACGAGGCACCGCTGCCCGCGCCGGAAAGCTTCGAGGTCTACCCGAACCGCGACTCGATCCCCTTCATGTCCCAGTACGAATTCGGCGAAGACTGGAGGGTCAAGGAATTCGTCCGCGGCACCCTGCGCCTCAACGGCTGGGCCGATGCCTGGGCGGATGTCTTCAAGGAGGTCGAAACCCTCTCCGGTCCAGAAGGCGACGCCCGCCTCAAGGAAATGTCGGATCAGTTCTGGGCCGAGAACGCCTATGACGAAGGCGAGCCGGACCGGGTGGTGCTGTGTGTCGGCCTGAAAGCCGAGAAAGACGGCGCCGAGGTCTGGCACAAGACCTATGTGATGGACGCCTGGGGCGACGAGCGCGGCACCGCCATGGCGCGTCTGGTCTCGTATCCCGTGTCCTTTGCCATCGAGGCCGCCATGAACGGCAAGATCCCCGCCGGTGTGCACGCCGCGCCCAGCGACCCGGAACTGGTCGCAAAGTGGATGGGTGAGATCGGCAAGCTTGCCCAGCATCTCGAGATTGTCGACAGCAAGGCCTGACTGCGGGCTGAAAAACCAAGGGCGCCCGGTTGCGGCGCCCTTTTTCGTAGTGAACCGGTGCAGCAGCCTCAGCGGCCGATCACATCATCCTCGACGTCGTTCACGTCAATGCCCAGCGCCTCCAGGCCGGCTTCCAGGTTGTCGGCCAGATGCGGCGTGCCGAGCAGGTAGTCCACAGTCGGTGTGGTCGCTTCCTGCCGGGCGGTATAAATCGCCTCGGCCAGCTCCTCCGGTTCGAAACTTCCGCGGCCGACCCACATGATGCCGACCAGTTCGGATTGCTGGTCCTCGCTCATCCGGTCGATAAAGGCGCGCAGCTCACCCTCGGCCCGGCCTAGCTCCCGGGCCATCATCGCCACCTGTGCCACCTTGCGGACTGAGATCTCCAGCATTGCTCCATTCCTTCTGTTCGCAGCCTCAGCATATCAAACAGTCAAGAAAACACCTAAGTCTTTGATCTGGGGCAAATGGAGAGGCGGCTAGCCCTGCGCCTTGCCGAAGAGTGCAAGCCCCTTGCTGCGCCCGCGCAAGACCTCCGCCGGCAGCGCGGTCCAGCCCTCGCGCGCGGGCTCTGCCCCGGCCTCCGCCAGCAGATCGGCTGAAACTATCAGCGGCATGCCTTGCGCCTTGGTCAGCTGCTCCAGCCGCGCCGCGGTGTTCACCGTGTCGCCGAAGACGGAATACTCCAGCCGCGCCGAGGTGCCGGTCACACCCGAGAACACCTCTCCCCAATGCACCCCAACCCCGACACCCAAACCGGTGTCCCCGGCCTGCTCCCGCGTCTTCCGCCAGTCCTCCATGTGCGCCAGCAGGCCTTCCGCGCAATCCAGCGCCCGCGCCGCCGCCCGCTCGCCATCAAACAGGATCATCGCCGCGTCGCCGATATATTTGTCGATCAGTCCGCCAGTCCGGGCCGCCACCTCCTCGACCCGGCCCCTGAATTCGGTAATCAGGCGGCTCACCTCCTGCGGCTCGCGGCCCTCGCACCAGCTGGTGAAGCCGCGGATGTCGATGAACAGGATCGCCATCTGCTGCTGGCGGCCCTCCTGCATCGCCTCCAGCCCGCCGCCTGCCAGGCGGTCAGCCAACTGAGACGGCAGGTAACGGGTCAGATTTGCCTTTTGGCGGGCTTCTTCGATGGACCTGTGCAGAAGGGCCCGCATCCGCACCGCGGCCACAACCAGAACCACGCCTGCCAGGCACAGCATAACCAGCCGCATGAAGTTCGGAGGTGAATCCAGGGAAAGCCTGATCCTTCCGACCAGATCCGGCGTGGTTGCAGGCGGCTGCCACAGGATCATCCAGCCGAACCCAACGGCCACCAGAACCACCATCACTGCAAGCCGCAAGGGGCTCAGCCGCAGCACTCCGAAAGCCAGCACGACGGGCGCCATCCAAACAGCGGGCATGACAAAGACTGCGCCGCCGGGCACACCTGTGTTCAGCAGCGAAAGAAAGGTGTTCAGCAGCAGAAAGGAGCAATCCGCCAAAACCGCCGGCCAGATCATCCAGGCTTTGAACAGCCCCTTGCCGATTGCCCAATAGATCAGCACGCCGACCGCCAGGTAAGACAGCATGGTGACTGCCGCCAGCCCGACCTGGCGCCGCAAATGCGGCTCGTCAATCACCCGTACGGACTCAACGGCCAGCATCATTGCCATCATCAGGCCCAGCGCCACCGCAATCCGCAAAAGCGCGACGATGCGCTCGGCCTCGACCTCCGCAGCGCTCAGCAGGGCCGACTCTTCCGGCCTCAGAGCTTTCAGAGCCGGCAGCAGCCGCATCTACTCATCCGCCAAAAGCGCCACCTGGCGCGGCTCGACCTCCACCTGGCCAGGGTCCTCCAGCTCAGCCCCGTTGGCGACTACGCCCATCGCCTCAAACCTTCGGGCCGACGGCAGCACCCGCGCTTCCAGAGAGCCCACCGCCTTGTTGTAGTTGTTCACCGAGGAAGACAGCGACCGCCCTACCGACGCCAAGTTCTTGGAGAAGGTCGCCAGCCGGTCATATAGCTCCTTGGCGGTCTTCTGAACTTCAACCGCGTTTTCTGCCATCTTCTCCTGCTGCCAGCCATAGGCAATCGACTTGACCAGGGCCATCAGCGTGGTCGGAGTGGCGATCAGAACCTTGTTCTCAAAGGCGTATTCGATCAGGCCCGGGTCCGCTTCCGCCGCGGCCGACACGAAGGTTTCACCGGGGATGAACATCACCACGAAATCCGGCGTCTCGCCCAGCGCGCTTTGATAGGATTTGGAGGCCAGCTGCCGCACATGGGTTTTCACGTGGCTGGCATGCCGCGCCAGCGCCGCCTGCTGCTGATCCGGCGTTTCCGCTTCCAGCGCATCCAGATAGGCCTCCAGCGGAGTCTTTGCATCCACCACGATGCTTTTGCCGCCGGGAATGCGCACCACCGCGTCGGGGCGGCGCAGGCCCTCATCGGTGCCGACGCTCTTCTCCAGTTCGTAGTCCACATGCTCGGCCATGCCAGCCATCTCGAACACCTGCCGCAGCTGCATCTCGCCCCAGCGGCCGCGGGTTTTCGGCGCCCGCAGGGCCTGCACCAGCTTGCGGGTTTCGCCGCCCAGCGCGGCCTGCCCATCTGCCAAGTGTTTCACCTGCGCCTTGATCGCGCCGTAGGCCTCGTTGCGGGCCTGCTCGATCTCCTTGATCCGCTCGCCGAACTGGCCCAGCTTCTGGTCCAGCGGTTTCACCAGGCCTTCGATCGCGGCGTGGCGCTTGGCCAGATCCTCATCTGCTGTCTTGCTGTGGGCCTGAAACCGCTCGCTGACCAGGCTCAGGAAGCTCTCGGAGTTCTGCTTCAAAACGCCCGAGGCCAGCGAGGCAAACTTGTGCTCCATCTGCTGGTTCATGTGCTGCAGTTCTTCCAGCCGCGCCGCGTGCTCCGCCTTCAGCGCCTGCACCTGCGCTTCCGCCTGATAGCGGGCCGCCCGCTCGTTCTCGCTGGTGCGGCGCAGGGTGGCCAGCTCATCCATCAACTCCGGCAACCGGGCCGCCTCGGCCCTCAGCCCGGCAATATGGCTGCGCTGGTCTGCGTTCACGTGTTCGAGCTGCCGTGCCGTGCCGCGCAGACGCAGCCCCGCCAGCGCCAGAAGCGCGACCAATCCGGCCAGCGCGTAGATCGCCCATTGGGCCTGTTCCAATGTCACTGCTCGTCCTCCGTTTACCGGGGGTTATAGTTCAGCTGCGCCCGAACAGGCGCTCGATATCTGCCAGTTTCAATTCCACATAGGTAGGCCGGCCATGGTTGCACTGGCCGGAATGGGGGGTCGCCTCCATCTCCCGCAGCAGCGCGTTCATCTCCTCACCCCGCATCCGGCGGCCGGAGCGGATCGAGCCATGGCAGGCAACCCGGCTCAGGATCGCCTCAACCCGCGCCTGCACCAGCTGGCTTTCGCCCTGGTCCGACAGCTCATCCAGGATGTCCTTGATCATCGCCTCGGCATTCACTTCGCCCAGGATCGCCGGGGTTTCCCGCACGGCAATAGCGTTGCCGCCGAACGCCTCGATGCCAAGGCCGAATTTCGCCAGATCATCGGCCACCCCCAAGAGGCAGGCGCAGTCGTTGTCGCTGAGCTCGATGATTTCTGGGATCAGCAGCGCCTGCGCCGCGACGCCGTTTTCGGCCATCTGGCGTTTCAGCTTTTCATAGACCAGCCGCTCATGCGCGGCGTGCTGGTCTACAATCACCATGCCGTCGGCGGTCTGGGCGATGATGTAGTTCTCATGCACCTGGCCGCGCGCCGCGCCCAGCGGCAGGGCTTCGGCCCCGGGCGCGGTGCCCTCAGTCGCATCCGAGGGCTGACCCGGGGCCATCGGGGCCTCGGGCGGTTCTGTCACCCGGCCGCTGTAGGCACCGGCCAGCTCGGCAAAACCCGGAGACGCCGGGGGCTGGTAGGCGGGTGCGGGCGCAAAGCTCTCTGGCTGCTGCGCTGTATAAGATGCCGCCCGTGCGCCATAGGAGGGCCGGTCCATCTGATAGATCCGGGGGGCACCGCTCGCGGTGGGCTGTTCTACCTTCATTGCTCCGAGCGTGGCACCAGCCACGGTGGTCGAGGCGCGGTGCCCGGCCTCTGCCAGCGCATGGCGCAGGGAAGAGACGATCAGCCCGCGTGCCAGACCGGGATCCCTGAACCGCACCTCGGATTTCGCCGGATGCACGTTCACGTCCACCAATTGCGGATCACAATCGATGAACAGCGCCGCCGCCGGGTGCCGGTCGCGGCTGAGGAAATCGAAATAGGCCGCCCTGAGCGCGCCGGTCAGCATTTTGTCCCTAACCGGCCTTGTGTTCACAAACAGGAACTGCGCCACCGCCGCGCCGCGGGAATAGGTCGGCAGCGCCGCATAGCCATAAAGCCGGATTCCCTCGCGGCTGGCGTCGATCTTCAGCGCGTTTTCGGCAAATTCCCGTCCCAGCACAGAAGCCAGACGCCCGTGCAGCGCATCGAAAAGGTCGCCTGACAAGGGATCGGCGCGAAAGGTCACCCGCCCCTCGCCGCCGCCGGAGACATCGCGCAGGGTGAAGCCAACCGAAGGCTCAGCCATCGCCAGGCGCTTTACCGTGTCCCCGATTGCCTGCGCCTCCGCCCGGTCGGTGCGCATGAACTTGAGCCGCGCAGGCGTGGCAAAGAACAGGTCGCGCAGTTCGACAATGGTGCCTGCCCGAAGGGCAGCAGGCTTCACCGGCTCCAGCTTGCCGCCTGAAACCCGGATCTGCGCCGCCTCATGCCCCGGCGCACGGCTGGTGATGGTCAGCCGCCCGACAGCGCCAAGCGAGGGCAACGCCTCGCCCCGGAAGCCGAAAGTGTGGATGTTCAGCAGATCCGTGCCGTCGATCTTGGAGGTCGCATGGCGGCTCAGCGCCAGCGGCAGGTCCTCCGGCGTCATTCCGCAGCCATCGTCAGTGACCCGGATCAGCGTCTTGCCGCCATCGGCAATCTCCACCGTGATCCGCGTGGCCCCGGCGTCAATGGCGTTTTCCACCAGTTCCTTCACGGCGGATGCGGGGCGCTCCACCACCTCGCCCGCGGCAATCCGGTTGATGGCGCTGTCGTCCAGCTGGCGGATGACCGGCCGGACGTCTGACGCCGATTTTTCGCGGATATGGGGTTCTGCACTGCTCATACCGCTAAATTTAGCATGTATGGCCGATTCTGCCACCGGAATGCGCAGCCGCTCCTCAGCAGTGATAATAATTAGAAAAGTCGCCCAATAGAGCCAGACCCCAGCGGCTTTCCGCGCGGGCACAGGCCCTGCCCCTTGATTTTTTGTCCATTTAGTCAAAAAATATGCCCGTCTGCGGGGCCGCTCGCTTGCCAATATGCCGCACCCGTGCGATTTTCGCACGGAACTCTTCCGAGGAATTCCAATGGATAGCCAAACCGCTGAACGAAGCGCGCAGCTGCCGCAGCTGGCCGAGCCGCGCAATCCGGGCATGGATCTGGACCTGGACTGGGTCGCTGCCGTGCAGGCCAATACGTCGGCCATTGAACGCCGCTGCGCCACCCTGCCGGGCCGCCGCAGCGTCAAGAAGGACCACCAGGCCGCCTGGCTCTTGAAGGCGATCAGCCTGATCGACCTCACGACCCTGTCCGGTGACGACACCGAGGGCCGTGTCCGCCGTCTGTGCGCCAAGGCGCGCCAGCCGGTAAGCGCAGGCCTTCTGCGCACGCTGGGGATGGAGGGCCTCACCACCGGTGCGGTCTGCGTTTATCACGACATGATCCCGACCGCGGTCAAGGCGCTGGAAGGCACCGGCATCCCGGTTGCCGCCGTCTCCACCGGCTTCCCGGCCGGCCTGTCGCCGTTCCACCTGCGGGTCGCGGAGATCGAGGAGAGCGTCAAGGATGGCGCCGAGGAGATCGACATCGTGATCACCCGCCGCCATGTGCTGCAGGGCAACTGGCAGGCGCTGTATGACGAGATGAAAGCCTTCCGCCAAGCCTGCGGCGATGCCCATGTGAAGGCAATCCTCGCGACCGGCGAGTTGGGCAGCCTGCGGAACGTCGCGCGCGCCTCGCTGGTCTGCATGATGGCTGGCGCCGACTTCATCAAGACCTCCACCGGCAAGGAAAGCGTCAACGCCACGCTGCCGGTGTCGCTGGTGATGATCCGCGCCATCCGCGATTACTACGACCGCACCGGATACCGCGTCGGTTACAAGCCCGCAGGCGGCATTTCCAAGGCCAAGGACGCGCTGGTCTATCTGGCGCTGATGAAGGATGAGCTGGGCGACCGCTGGCTGCAGCCCGACCTGTTCCGTTTTGGCGCCTCGTCGCTCTTGGGCGATATCGAGCGCCAGCTGGAACACCATGTCACCGGGGCATACTCCGCCGGCTACCGCCACGCGATGGGCTGAGGGCTGAACAGATGACCATCAAAGAGATCTTCGACACCATGGAATACGGTCCCGCCCCCGAAAGCGCTGCCGAGGCTCTGGCCTGGCTGGTTGACCAGGGCAGCCGGTTCGGCCATTTCATCAACGGTGAATTCACTGCCCCCGGCGACGGTTTCGACAGCAAGAACCCGGCTACCGGCGAGGTGCTGGCCACGCTGACTCAAGCCACGCAAGCCGATGTGGATGCAGCGGTTGAGGCCGCCCGCAAGGCGCAGGGCGCCTGGGCCGGTCTTGGCGGCGCAGGCCGTGCCAAATACCTTTATGCCATCGCGCGTCTGCTGCAAAAGCACGCCCGCCTGTTTGCCGTCCTGGAAACGCTGGACAACGGCAAGCCGATCCGTGAGAGCCGCGACATCGACATCCCCCTGGCGCAGCGGCATTTCTACTACCACGCCGGGATGGCCCAGCTGATGGACAGCGAGCTGCCGGATGCCGAAGCCTTGGGTGTCTGCGGCCAGATCATCCCCTGGAACTTCCCGCTCCTGATGCTGGCGTGGAAAATTGCGCCGGCCATTGCCATGGGCAACACCGTGGTGCTGAAGCCCGCGGAATACACCTCGCTGACCGCACTGCTGTTTGCTGACATCTGCCGCCAGGCAGGCCTGCCCAAGGGCGTCGTCAACATCGTGACCGGCGACGGCGCCGTGGGCCAGATGATCACCGCCGCGGACGTGGACAAGATTGCCTTTACCGGCTCCACCTCCGTCGGCCGCAGGATCCGCGAAGCCACCGCAGGCAGTGGCAAGGCGCTGACGCTGGAGCTGGGCGGCAAGTCGCCCTACATCGTGTTTGACGACGCGGATATTGATTCCGCCATAGAAGGCCTGGTGGACGCAATCTGGTTCAACCAAGGCCAAGTCTGCTGCGCCGGTTCCCGGCTCCTGGTGCAAGAGGGCATCGCAGACCGCTTCCACACCAAGCTGAAGGCCCGCATGGACGGCCTGCGCGTCGGCAACCCGCTGGACAAATGCATCGACGTCGGTGCGGTGGTGGACCCGGTGCAGCTGGACACCATCAGCAGCATGGTCGCGGCCAACACCGCGGGCAGCATGCACCAGGCACGGGTCGAAATGCCCGCGGAGGGCTGCTTCTACCCGCCGACACTGATCGAAGGCCTGTCGCCTGCCGATCCGCTGATGCAGGAGGAGATCTTTGGCCCTGTCCTGGTCTCCTGCACGTTCCGCACCCCCGAAGAAGCGGTGGAGCTGGCCAGCAACACCCGTTACGGGCTGGCTGCGACTGTCTGGACCGAAAACGTGAACCTGGCCCTGGACATGGCGCCGAAACTGGCGGCCGGCGTGGTGTGGGTCAACGGAACCAACATGTTCGATGCCGCTGCAGGCTTTGGCGGCGTGCGCGAAAGCGGCTTCGGCCGCGAAGGCGGCTGGGAAGGCCTTGCCGCCTATACCCGGCCCAAAGCCAAGGCCAAACCGCTTGCCAAGGTGGAAGCGTTTGAAGGCTCCGGTGCCCCGGCGGACACGCTGGACCGTACTGCCAAGCTCTATGTCGGCGGCAAGCAGGCGCGCCCGGACGGCGGTTATTCCCAGGCCATCTACGGCAAGTCCGGCACTTTGCTGGGCCATGCCGGACTTGCCAACCGCAAGGACGTGCGCAATGCAGTTGAAGCCGCGGCGGGCGCAAGCAAGTGGTCCAAGACCACCGGCCACCTGCGGGCGCAGATCCTCTATTACATCGGCGAAAACCTCTCTGCCCGTGCAGACGAGTTCGCGGCCCGCATTGACGCGATGACCGGCAAGAAAACCGGCGCGGCAGAAGTCGAGGCCTCGATCCAGCGGCTGTTCTCCGCCGCTGCCTGGGCCGACAAATACGACGGCCAAGTCCACGGCGTACCGATCCGCGGCGTGGCGCTTGCGATGAAAGAGCCGGTTGGCGTGATCGGCGCGCTCTGCGCGGATGAGGCGCCGCTCCTGGGTCTGGTCTCGGTGATGGCACCGGCCATTGCCATGGGCAACCGGGTGGTGCTGGCTGCCTCCGAGCCGTTCCCGCTGGCGGCGACGGATTTCTACCAGGTGCTGGACACGTCGGACGTGCCCGGTGGCGTGGTGAACATCCTGACCGGCAGCCACGCGGAGATGGCAAAACCGCTGGCCTCGCATCTGAACGTGGACGCGGTCTGGAGCTTCTCCTCCACCGATCTGTCTGCGGCAATCGAAGCGGCCTCGGCAGGCAACTTGAAGCGCACCTGGGTCAACAACGGCACTGCAACCGACTGGATGCAGGACCAGACCAAGCGCTTCCTGCAGGAGGCCACAGAGGTGAAGAACATCTGGGTGCCCTACGGCGAGTAAGCCCGAACTGCATCCGGCAAGAATCAAGACGCCGCTCCGTCCGGGGCGGCGTTTCTTTTTCGATCTGCAGCCGGTCCGCGAAAGCCCGCCGCGCAGGCAGGAGCCACCCGTGCGCAGCACGGGCCACGCCCAAGACCAAAGGCAGCCCTGCGCAGCCGGGGGGCCTGGGGGCGCGGGAGCGCTCCTTGGCTTGAGATCGCAGATAAAAAAGAAAACGCCCGCTCCTTTTGGAACGGGCGCTGAAAATCCGGATATGCGCGGATTAGCGGCGGATACCCAGGCGTTTGATCAGGTCCTGGTAGCGGGCCTCATCCTTGCCTTTGGTGTAGTCCAGCAGCTTGCGGCGCTGAGCAACCATTTTCAGGAGGCCACGGCGGCCGTGGTTGTCCTTCTTGTGGGTTTTGAAGTGCTCAGTCAGGGTGTTAATGCGCGAGGTCAGGATTGCAACCTGGACTTCCGGGGAACCGGTGTCGCCTTCTTTGGTTGCGAATTCTTTCATCAGGCGCGCTTTTTCTTCCGCAGTGATCGACATCGGGGTCTCCTTCATAGGTTAGAGTGGATGGCGCAGGCCGGGATGTCGTCCAGCACAGGCCCGTGGAGAAACCTGCCGCAGAATCGCGGCAGATGCGGGCGTATATGATGTTTACGCCATAAAGGCAAAGGATAACTGCCAGCCGCCTGGTGTCATACTCCTGTCTGCGGCGGCAGCATCCCGGCGGCAGCGGCAGAAGCGGTATCGATCAGAACGAGATCCGCAGCCGTCAGCCCCTCAGCGCCGACAACCCGCAGGGCCGGTTCGCCGTCAACAAGGATCAGATGTTCCTCTTCGGCATCCGGGTTTTGCTGCACCTCGACCGCGGGTTCTTCGCCAATCGAAAAGTCCCAGACCAGCACCAATTGGTCCTCGCCCGGGTCATAATCCATCAGCTGTACACCTTCCGCGGTGCCGGTCCAGTTGCCCGCCGTGAATTGGTCTGCGCCCGCGCCGCCGGTCAGCACATCCCCAGCCCCCGCAATCAGGGTGTCATCGCCATCGCCGCCATTTACATAGTCCTGCTCAGTTCCATCCCCGGCGCCGGACACCACGTCATTGCCGGTGCCGCCGAACAGCGCATCTTCGCCGCCGCCGCCCAGCAGGCTGTCATCGCCGTCATTGCCGTGCAGTGAGTCGGCGCCGTCGCCGCCCGCAAGCCAGTCTTCATCACGGCCGCCGTGCAGCACATCCGCACCGCCGCCGCCCAGCAGGCTGTCATTGCCGAAATGCCCGAACAGACTGTCGCCGCCGTCCCCGCCTTGCAGGGCGTCATCGCCGTCTTCACCATGCAGCAGATCCTCATCTTCGCCGCCCAAAAGACTGTCGTCACCGCCGCCGCCATGCAGGACATCGCTGCCGGAGCCGCCCTCCAGCCAGTCATTGCCGCCGTAGCCGCCGATCTGATCGTCTCCGCCGCCGCCGTTGATGCTGTCCTCCAGCGCGCTGCCCGCCAGAACGTCGCCGTCCTCGGTGCCGGTCACGGCCCCGCTGCCCTCAGGGGTCAATGCCTCGCTTTCGTCCGCAGCCGCAGTCTCTCCGCCCGGCTCGATATATCCGCCGTCAAGGCCGCCGCCCGTCATCTCCGGATCAGCCTGCGCGCTGATGTCCTCTTCTTCTTCGGGCTCGGTCTCAACCAGAACCGCGCCACCGACCGCAACCAAACCCAATAAACTTGCCAACCACAACATTGCCAACTCAACCCAAGAGGAACGAAACTCTCACGCCACAATTGTACAAAGACCCGCGCCAAGCAAAACAAAACAAGAACATCGGTTAATGACGGTTAATGACAGCGCTCCTCCGCCTTCCACAACTGCGGCTGCTGGCTGTAGGCGATATACAGCGGATGCTTGGGATGTCCCGCCTTGCTGAGACCGAGATGATGGAGCAGCATGCCAGTGGCCCGCAGTGCAGCTGCCACCCGCGCGCCCTGACCGCGATGTTCGCCATGGGTGCCCCAGGCGCAGATCACCATGTCCGCCCACTCCATGCCCTCCAGGATGGCCGCCATATTGCCCGGCCCTTCCGGCGCATCCAGACGGCGCATCTCGCGCGGGTCGGTCACACGGCAGGCAAAGATGTTGGTGGCCCGGAAACCGCCAAACCCCAGCGCCCGGGCGCGGCGCTCGCAGCGTTCGATTGTCGGATCGTTCTGCACCTCGGTGGCGGTGGAGGGGTTCAGCATCACGAACATCACCTTCCGCCCGTCCGGATCCCAGATCCGGGTCAGGCTGTAGCGGTAGGTCTCGCAATCTGAATAGACCGCGGTTGAGGGCGCGTCGCCCTTGGTGTGGCTGCGAATGATCATGCGGCTGGTTCTACTGCGGCCGGGGTTGCGTTCCAAGCGGTCTTCGCGCAACCTGAAGTCGAAGGGCGGGCGCATTTCTGCCGCTATGATTTTGACCGGTTCGAATAGTCAGAGTGATATGGAACTTCTCATTTTTCTTGCACTTGCAGGTTCGGCCATAGCGGTTGGCTATGACGGCTCAGATGCTGCTTCTGAAGGATCATCCGAAACGGAGGGGCCAGAAGAACCAGACCAGCCGGTTCAAGCCATAGAAGTCTCCGGTACCGCCGGTACTAATGACGTTCTGGAAGGCGGAGATGGAAACGACACGCTGACGGGCAATGCCGGCGACCGGGACCTGCTGGCAGGCGGCGGCGGCGACGACGAACTGCACTTGAGCGCGGGCAACTCCGCCCAGGGCGGCGAGGGCGCAGACCGCTTCATCCTGGGCGATCAGGGCAGCCGTGAAACGGTGATCGAGGATTTTGAACTGGGCACCGACCTGCTTGCACTGACTCCCTATCACTCCGGTTACGTTAGGCTGATCGAGACCGAAGACGGCGGCGGCCTCCGCTTTATCGACACCCTCAACAACAAGACGATCCTGACCCTGCCAGGCGTTTCGCTCGCAGAGGGAGAGGTTTTGGAAGTGGATTTTCTGCTCGAAAATGGAGACATTGAACGAACAGAGCGCTTTGAAAATCCCGGCTTCAGCGCCCCCTTCGCTCTGGATGCGATCCGCGGCACATCGGACGGTGACACACTGGACGGCACCGCAGGCGATGATGTGATCTTTGGCGAACGCGGTGCCGACACGCTCACCGGCGGCGCGGGCAACGACTGGCTCTTCAGCGGCAGCGGCGCGGTCTTTTACGAGGGCTCTTACAATCACTACCCAGGCGACTTGACCAGGATCGGCGACGATGGCGATGTGCTCGACGGCGGCGCCGGCGATGACCACCTGTGGATCGGACCCGGCACCACCGCAGCCGGCGGCGCTGGAGCAGACAGCTTCCACGCCTTCACCAATGTTTTTGAACCCGGCACCCCGGCAGCGGAAATCAGCGATTTCGACCCATCAGAGGATCAGCTGCGGATTGATTTCCCTGTTGTCGCCGGCCACAGCAGGGTTCCGGATTTCCACTTGGAGGACGCCATAGCCGGGCTAAGCATCAACTATGACGCGGATCAGGACAGCACCCTGATCGCCATGGACGGTGTAAGCATCGCCACCCTGCCCGGCGACCAGTCAGGCGTCGGCATTGCATTCCATGACGACTATTCCACCAGCGAAGACCGCTGGCGCAATGCTGCGGGTGAAGAAATCAGCGCCGAAGACGGCGCAGATGCCACCATACTCCTGACCGCTCAGGATTATTATTCAGTGTTCGGAATCAACGAAACGGCCGCACCTGCCTGAGGAAAAGGCGAACAGCCGCCTGACTGCCGGCTCTTGCGAGAGCTGCCGCCAAAGCAGCGCGGTTCCGGTTTGGGTAGGCGGGATCAAGTTAGCAGCTGATTGCAAAGGCACTTTTCACACCCTAGGGTGGAGTCACTTCATACCTGAACATTGTCCTTGATATTGATCTCCTAAAGAGATTCCCATGGAACTTCTTTTCTTACTCTCGCTTGCAACAATCGGTTCTGCCGCAATGGCAATGGGCGGTGATGACAGCTTCGAAGCGGACGAACCGGCAGAACCAGCAGAACTGGACGACCCGCGTGAGCTGACAGGTGAAGTCAACTTTGATGACACCCTTATTGGCGGCAGCGGCAATGACACCCTGACCGGCAACCGCGGCGACACTGACGTGCTTCTAGGCGGGGACGGCGATGATCAGCTGCACCTGCAGCAGGGCAACACCGGAACCGGCGGCGAGGGCGCAGACCGGTTTTCCGTGGACGGAGCTCATTTCTCCAATGCTGGCGAGAACCTGATCAGGCTGACCGATTTCAACCCGTCAGAAGACCAGCTGGTTCTTGAGGACTTCGGCACCGGGATGCAGGTTGCCCCCTTGCCGGACGAAGAAGGCCTGGGGATCTATTCCCGTGATGGAGAACTGGTTCTTTCCCTCCCCGGCGTGACGGAGCTGCCGGAGGGCTCGGTCATCTTCGAAGGGCAACTGCCTGTGCAGGGCTGGGAGTATGAAGAGGTTTCCTTTGACGCCGTGACGTTGGAAGACAGTGAAATCACTATCGCCGAACCGGCAGCCGGGGACCTTTACAGGATGGTGATCGCAGGCAGCGGAGACAACGCCATTTCCGTCTCATCTGATGCCTCGCTGATTGACGGCGGCGCAGGGGGTGATGTGATCACGGTCACGGGCGATGGCGAAACCGCCCTGCCCGAGGCAAGTGTTAGCTCCGGCTCTGCCCTCTATGAGATCCGGGATCAGGGCTGGCTGCACGGATCCGAAGTCCTGCATCACAATCTGTTTGGCGGTGAAGGCACGGACACGATCCGGGTTTCAGATGCGGAAGCCTCCGTTTTCATCGGCACCACAGGTGACGGCGAAGGCGACCTGGTTCAGCTGGACAATGCAGCAACAGTGCTTGTTGAGGCCGGGGACGGCGACACCGTGGTGGCTGCAGACGGGGTTGAACGGCTGTACGCGTATTTTGATGGCGACGGCGGGGTTCTGGAAGGCGGCGCTGCCCTGGTTTCGGCCTGGGCCGAAGGCGACAGCACCCTGAACGGCGGCGATGGAAACGACATTCTGGTTGGCGGCGATGGGGCACAGAGTATCCACGGCGGCGCCGGGAGCGACACCATCCACGGCAACGACAACAGCTATCACTCCAACCACAGCGCCTCTGTCTTCGAGTATATCGACCAAAATCGGGATACTCTGGATGGCGGAACAGGGGAGGACCGGATTTATGCCTCCGGCGGCGACCTGGTGACAGGGGGCGAGGGGGCAGACAGCTTCTGGGCCTACGTGAACCCTGACAGCACGCTGGGCGGCACGGTCATCACTGATTTTGACCCTGCCGCGGAAAGCGTGCAGGTTTCGATTGCCGGCGGCGCGGTTCTGCCAGAGGACAGTGTGGCGCATGGCCCCAGCTACGACCTGCGCGGCCGGGTCACACTGAGTGAAACAGCGGATGGCGGATCAAGCGTTCTGGTAGACGGTCACGAGGTGCTGAACCTGCAAGGCCAGACGGGCCTGAGCGCCGGCTTCCTCCATACTTCGGAAACCGGAGAGGAAACCTGGTACGATCTGGAAGGCAACGAGGTCAACCGGAACGGCCTGCACATTCAGTTGAGCGTCTTCCACAACTACCGGGGCTAAAGAATCGGCCCCAAGGTACTGCTGGCAGCCGGATCACTCCGGCTGCACAAATACCCTGCTGGGATGAAGGGTGCCGGATTTGTATACGCCAACGGCCACTGCCTGCCCATCATGCGAGGCCCAGGCCTCATCCCCGTATTCCACGTCGTCATTGGGCAGCACCATGCCCGGGTTGCCATTGCGCAGCCGGACGGCGCCCTCGGGGGTGCACTTGACCTCCGGCAGATCTGCAAGGCCTTCCTCCAGCGGGCGCAGGAATGCGTCCAGCTCCGGGGTGCGGGCCAGGCGGTCGATTTCCTCCAGCGATATCCCGTCTTCGGCTGCATCAAACGGGCCGGACCAGATGCGGCGCAGTTCCTTCACATGGCCGTGGCAGCCCAGCGCCGCCCCCAGGTCGCGGGCGATCGACCGCACGTAGCCGCCCTTGCCGCAAGTCATCTCCAGCACCACATGGTCTTGGTCCGGGCGGTCCAGCATGACCAGCTCTTCCACCCTCAGCGGACGGGCTTCGATTTCGACGTCTTCTCCGTCGCGGGCCAGCTTGTAGGCACGCTGGCCGTCGATTTTCACAGCAGAGAACTTTGGCGGCACCTGCATGATCTCGCCCAGGAAGGGCATCAGCGCCTCCTTGATCTGTTCATCCGTCGGACGTTCGGTGCTTTCGGCAATCACCTCGCCCTCGGCATCATCCGTGTTGGTCGCCTGACCCAGCCGCACGGTGAAGGTATAGGCTTTGAGCGCGTCGGTGATATAGGGAACGGTCTTGGTCGCTTCGCCCAGCGCCACCGCCAGAACGCCGGTTGCTTCGGGGTCCAGGGTGCCCGCATGGCCAGCCTTCTTGGCATCCAGCGCCCAGCGCACCTTGTTCACGACCGCCGTCGAGGTCAGGCCCGCGGGCTTGTCCACCACCAGCCAGCCGGAAATATCGCGCCCTTTGCGTTTGCGTGCCATGCATCGTCCCCATGTGTATGTGAGGCGCGCCGGTTACCGGATCGCCGGGACAGTGTCAATTTAGCAAAGGTGCTGGCGGCGGGAAAGCGGCGCTGCGCAGCTTGCCCTTGCCGTGATCACGCAGTAGGCAAGCCGCCATGGCCGTTTCAAGCGAATACACTCCTCCGCAGGACCCGCTGAAAATCCTGCACCACGACGCCGAACTTTTGGCGGTGAACAAGCCTGCCGGCCTGTTGTCGGTTCCAGGCCGCGGGGAGCATCTGGCCGATTGCCTGATCAGCCGCATCCAGGCTGCCTTCCCCGAGGCCCTGCTGGTGCACCGGCTGGACCGCGACACCTCCGGCGTGATGGTGTTTGGTCTCACCCCGCATGCGCAGCGGCACCTGTCGATGCAGTTTGAAAAACGCACCGCGAAGAAAGCCTATGTAGCGCGGATTGCAGGCAGGCTGGAGCCGCGCAGCGGCACCGTGGACCTGCCGCTGATCGTCGACTGGCCGAACCGGCCCAAACAAATGGTATGCCACGAGACCGGCAAGCCTGCCGTCACCGACTGGCGGGTGATGAAGTATGAGGACGGTGCCACACGGGTGCGGCTGACCCCCAAGACCGGGCGTTCGCATCAGCTGCGGGTGCATATGCTGTCGCTGGGCCACCCGATCCTGGGCGATCCGCTCTATGCCACTGGCGCCGCACTGGAACATCCGCGCCTGATGCTGCACTCGGAGGAATTGCGGATCAAGCACCCGGACAGCGGTGAGGCTTTGAAGTTCCGGGTCAAGCCGGATTTCTGAAGCCTGCGGAGCTTACGGTGCCTCCATCACCATCATGAACAGCGTCTCCGCCTGCAGCGCCTCGTAGCTGTGCGGGCGGTCGCCGGGATAGGTGTAGTAATCGCCGGGCTTCAAGGTCTCCTCCTGCCCCTCCGGCCCGGCCCGCATCTGACCGGAACAGACCAGCATATGTTCCACCGTGCCGCGCGGATGCGGCTGGGCGCGGCGGATTTGCCCCGGCTGCATCACTACCCGGTAGACATCGCGGCGCACGTTCGGCGGACAGCGCGACAGCAGCACGGCAGCGAAATCCGACTGTTCGGATTCCAGCACCTCGCCTTCATCCGCACGGATCAGCCGGGTGGCAGGCGCCTCGGTTTCAAACAGCAGGCTCAGCGGAACGTCCAATGCGGCGGCCAACGCCCAAAGGGTCTCGACACTGGGGTTGCCATTGCCGGCCTCCAGCTGTGAAAGCGTTGATTTGGCTATCCCCGCCCGCGCAGCAAGGGCCGAAAGCGATATGCCCGCCCGGCTGCGTTCGCGCTGGATGGCCGCGGCGATCATCTGGTGCGGCGCTGTAGCGTTCATTATTTCACCCATTTGTTCGACTTGACGAACGGTAAAGTCGTTCGATATAGAAACCACACGTTCGGACTAGACGAACACTCAGCCAGTTTCCAGAGGAGCCGTGCAATGGCCATTCAGGAGATCACCGCCCATCCAGGTGCCCGCAGCCAGCTGATGGCCGGCCTGCAGGACATTCTTCCGCTTGCGGTCGGCGTCGCAGTCTACGGGCTCGCCTTTGGCCTGCTGGCCGCGCAGGCACAGATGAGCGGGCTGCAGACCGGGGTGATGGGGACCATCGTCTTTGCCGGTTCGTCTCAGATCATCGCGGTGGAGCGGCTGGTGGCTGGGGCGAGCGCCGGTGCGGCGTTGCTGGCTGGCCTCGCGCTGAACCTGCGGCTGTTGCTGATCAGCGCCTCGCTGCGGGATGAGCTTGCCGGGCGGCCATGGTGGCAGATCCTCTTGGGCGTGCACCTGGCTACGGATGAGAACTGGGCGCTGATGCACGCCAAGCGCGCCCGCGGCAATAGCGTTGGCTACTGGTACCTGGTCGGCGGCGGATTGGGCTTGGTGGCTGTCTGGGTGCTGGCCACGGTGGCGGGGGCGAGTTTCGCCACGGCAGTGCCGGAGCCGCGCGCCTTGGGCATGGACTTTGCCTTCACTGCCGCCTTCATCGCCATCCTGCGCTCCCTGTGGAGCGGCAGCGCCATGCTGCTGCCATGGGGCGGATCCGTTGCCATCGTTCTGCTGGCCGGACTGCTCACCCCGCTTGATCCGACCTGGACGCTGATCCTAGGGGGGCTGGGCGGCGCTGCAATTGCAGGAGTGCTGAACAATGACTGAAACCTGGCCCCTGATCCTTGGCCTTGCCGCTGCCACATTCACCGTGCGCCTCTCGGGCTACCTGCTGGGCCGGCGTCTCCCGGACCACGGCCCTTGGGCGCGCGGGCTGCAGGCGCTGCCGGGCTGCCTGATCCTGTCGCTTGTCACCTATCTGCTGATGCAGGGCGGGCCGCAGGAATGGGCTGCAGGCGCAACCGCGCTGGTGGTGGCGATGCTTTCTCGCAGCCTGCCGCTGACAATGGCGGCCGGCATCGCTGCCATTTTCCTGCTTAGAGCCTATTATTAACCTACTCCAGGTTTCGCCTTGCAGGCGCCGGAGCACCACCGGCCCTTTCCGCACAAATAAGAAAGCCGCCCCGAAAGGCGGCTCTCCATCACTGCGAAAGCAGCGGGCTTACTCGGCAGCCCAGCCACCGACGGCTTTTACTTCCAGGAAGTCCTCGATACCCCATTTGCCGCCTTCACGGCCCTTGCCGGACTGTTTCATGCCGCCAAAGGGCGAGCCTGCCGAGCGGGACTTACCGTTCATCTCCACCATGCCGGACCGCAGCGCACGGGCCATACGATTGGCGCGGGCGCCGTCCTGGGTCTGCACATAGTTGGTGAGCCCGTAGGGCGTGTCATTGGCGATCTCGATCGCTTCTTCCTCTGTCTCGAAAGGAATTATCGACAGCACCGGACCAAAGATTTCCTCGCGCGCGATGGTCATCTGGTTGTTCACATCGGCAAAGACGGTGGGCTTCACATAATAGCCCTTGTTCAGGCCATCCGGACGGCCGGTGCCGCCGGCCACCAGCTTGGCGCCTTCGTCGATACCCTTCTGGATCAGGTCCTGGATCTTGTTCCACTGCATCTCATTCACGACCGGGCCTATATGGCGGCCCTGCTGATCTGCCGGGCCGACCTCGACCTTGGCGGCCACTTCCGCGGCCTCAGCAACCACGCGATCATAGATGCTGTTCTGCACCAGCATGCGGCTGGGCGCGTTGCAGCTCTGGCCGGTGTTCTGCATCATGTGCAGCACGCCGCGCTTCACAGCCTTCTCGTCGGCGTCGTCAAAGATCACGTTGGCACCTTTGCCGCCCAGCTCCAGATCCACCTTCTTGAGGGTCGGCGCCGCTGCCTGGGTGATCGCGATGCCCGCGCGGGTGGAGCCGGTGAAGGAGATCATGTCCACATCCGGGTGGGTGGTCAGCTGCGAGCCAACGCCCGCGCCGTCGCCATTCACCAGATTGAACACACCCGCCGGGAAGCCGGCCTCGTCCATAAGCTCGGCAAAGATCATCGCATTGAGCGGGCTCTGCTCCGACGGCTTCAGCACCATGGTGCAGCCGGCCACTGCCGCAGCGCCAACCTTGAGCGTCACCTGGTTCATCGGCCAGTTCCAAGGCGTGATCAGAGCGCAAACGCCCACTGCCTCATGAATGATGCGGTCGTTGGGGCTGCGGTCGTTCAGCGGCGCGTCAAACGGAAACTCCTTGGCCGCGGTGATGAAGTTGCGCAGGTGCCAGCTGCCTGCACCCACCTGCGAGGTGCGCGACATGTCGATGGGCGCGCCCATTTCCAGCGACATCGCCTGGGCGAGGTCTTCGGCGCGGGCTTCGTAGACGTCGATCAGTTTCTCCACCAGCGCGATGCGCTCCTCCACCGGGGTCGCCATCCAGCCCGGCAGCGCCGCCTTGGCCGCGGCCACGGCAGCGTTGGTGTCGGCCTCGGATCCCAGCGAGATCACTGCGCAGGGTTCTTCAGTCGAAGGATTGATCACCTCGAAATCGTTGGCTGCAGAGGGGGCGACCCAATGGCCGTTGATATAAAAGTCGCGTTTCTCGATCATCTGGGAACTCCCGATTCAGATGGATGTCTGGCACCGGCTTGCCGGTTTTGCGGCCACTCTGTCACTGCACCTCAGAGTGGGCAAGGGTGTTTGCTGCATAATTTGATCAAATTATTGCGGGCACTGTCAATGCCTATCCGCAGCAGCAGCAGGCGGCTGCCGACACGGGAAGCAATGATATTTTGCGCTTTACTTGCACGTCGGCTTTTTCGTTGCGTTAGAGTACTTAGATAACAGTCAAAACGACTCAATACTTAACCGACAAGGAGATACCGCCATGGGTTTGCGCATTAACGACACGGTCCCGGATTTTACCGCGGAAACGGATCAGGGCACGATTACCTTCCATGACTGGATCGGCGACAGCTGGGCGATTCTGTTCTCCCATCCCAAGGATTTCACCCCGGTCTGCACCACCGAATTCTCGGCCGTCGCGCAGCTGGGCGACGAATGGGCCAAGCGCAACACCAAGGTGATCGGCGTCTCTGTCGACAGCGCCGAAGATCACCGCAAGTGGAAAAAAGACATCGAGGAATACGGCAAGGCCGCACCTGGCTTCCCGATCATTGCCGACGACGGGCTGACGGTATCCAAAGCGTTCGACATGCTGCCGGCCGAGGCCTATCTGCCCGACGGCCGCACCCCGGCCGACAGCGCCACCGTGCGCTCGGTCTTCATCATCGGCCCGGACAAGCAGCTGAAACTGTCGATGACCTATCCGATGACCGTGGGCCGCAACTTTGCAGAGATTCTGCGGGCACTGGACGGGCTGCAGATGACCGCCAAGGGCGTTGCCACCCCCGCGAACTGGGTTCCGGGCGAGGACGTGATTATTCCGCCTGCGGTTTCCAACGAGGAAGCCAAAGAGAAATTTGGCGAGTTCGAGACGATCTTCCCTTACCTGCGCAAAGTGAAGGCGCCGGAATAAAGCTTTTCCTTGCAGACACAATGCGGGCGCTATTCTCTGCGCCCGCACTTTCCGCATGCAGACTGGATGCACGCTGCCGGGCAGTGCTTATAGCGCTGGTACGGCGCTCAACTCTCCAGAAACTGCAGTGCGGCAAGACCGATATGAACTGCGCCTGTCCGAAAGCTTCGCCAATGCCTGTGACGGCTTATCAGGTGCCCGTCACCTTGTGATACAGCTCCGAACGGTATCCAACCAGAATGCCCAAGGCTCCCAGCACCCAGCCAAGTGTGCGCGCCACGTCCATTAGACGCTGCTGCGGCTGGAACGGCAGAACAAGAAGCAACCCGACCAGAAGAAGCGCTTTTAGCGGAAGCGCCATCATCCGCGCTAGGCCAGTGCCAAAGCTTTCATCAAATTTCCGCCGCAAGTTGGTGTTTACCTGATCGCGCGCCCGCAGGGCCTGATACCAGAACGACAGGCGCTGCTGCGGAATTTCTTCATAAACGAAGGCGTCCTTGACCCAGCCGACGGGAAGCCCTTTGGCCCGCGTTTCGGCGTGGAACTTCGCGTCGGTGCCGCCTGTCATTCGCATCGCTTCGTCAAACCAAAGGCCGTGTTCCGTGAACAGCCGAAGATCAGCCATCCAATTGTTCGTCACCGTGGTTACAGGGCCGGAGTCCTGCAGGCTGGCTTTCCGGGCTGCCCGGTTCTCTTTCCGCAAATAACGGTTGGCAATATTTGCGTGCATCAGGCGCTGCACGAGGCTGGCGCCCTCATGAACCGGAGCGGCCCGAAGCGGCGCGCCGGCCAGCATCGCGCCGCTAGCGCGGAACCCTTCGGTCAGCCGCACCAGCCAGTCCTGCGCCACTGTCTCATCGTCGTCCACAAACGCCAAAATGTCCGACCCGTTGGCGATTGCTTCCTTTGCCGCACGGTTGCGGCCGAAGGGGATACCCAGTTCTGTTTCCAGAACATAGTCAAGCGCAACACCGTTAGGCATAGACCCGGCTTCTTGGACCACGGACTCGCTGCAGGGAACAGTGTCGTTCTCGACAACAAGACAGCGGACTTCGCAGCCTTCGGGGATATCCATTTCACCCCAGCTGCGGACGAGCGCCGCAAGCATGGCAGGCCGTTGCCGCGTCAGCGCAGCAACCGTGATTCTGAAGGGGGCCGATATGGACATGGGGCAGCAATAATGGCTATACGTTCGCCGCGCAACCGGCACCGCCGGGACACCTGTAGATAGGGCAGTCTGTTGAGTCTCACCGCATCCGTTATCATTCCGACCTACCATAGCTGGTCAGTGCTGCAGCGTTGCCTTGATCATCTCGCTGATCAGACAGCAGAGCCATCGGCTTTCGAGATCATTGTCGTCAACAACGCGGAATATGACGATGTTCCGGAGGATCTTGTTCTTCCGCAAAACGCACGCGTCATCTGGGAGCCGAAGCCAGGCTCGTATGCGGCCCGGAATGCAGGAATTGCCGAGGCACAGACCGACCTGCTGTTCTTTACCGATGCTGACTGCACACCCAGGCGCAGCTACATCGAAAACGGGCTGCGCACGTTCAAGGAGCATCCCGGCATCCTGCGTTTTTCTGGCGCGGTTGAGCTGGAGCCCGCCGGTTCGGACTGGACCGTGCCCGAAATCTACGACCGGCTGACCTGCTTGCAGCAGGAGCGTTATGCACGCCAAGGCCGGGCTGCCACTGCCAACGTCTTTGTGCGGCGGGCAGCATTTGAGAAGGTCGGATTGTTCGATGGCGAAGCGCTGTCCGGCGGCGACATGGAATGGAGCAGGCGGGCGCAAGCCAACGGACTTGAACTGATTTATACGCCGGACGTGATTGTCGGGCACCCTGCCCGTGAGAGTTTTGATGCGCTGGCGACAAAAGCCCGGCGTATTCTGGGTGCAAAAATCCGCAGCGCCGGAAACTTCCGGTTCCGCTACTACATTCCGCCAATCAAGAAAATCATCCCTCCCACCAAGCTCCTTCGGCGAGCCATCAAGGATCCTGAACTGAGCTCCCGGCAGGTTTTTCAGGTCTGGGGCTGTGCCTACCGGCTGCGGCTGGCCATGATCGCCGAACAGATGCGGCTGACCTGGCTGCGCGGCACGCACGAACGCCGCTGATCTGAAAAGCCTTTACCCCAAAGAAAAAGCCCCGGCTGAATGCCGGGGCTTTCTTGTGCCTGCCGCCGGAGATTAATCCTCGGCTTGGGCCTTTTCTTTTTTCTCCGGCTGGACTTCCTCGCCGGTTTCCTGGTCGACAACCTTCATCGACAGGCGGACCTTGCCGCGGTCGTCGAAGCCCAGCAGTTTCACCTTCACTTCCTGGCCTTCCTTCAGAACGTCCGAAGGGTGGTTCAGGCGGCGGTTTTCGATCTGGGAGACGTGCACCAGGCCGTCACGCTTACCGAAGAAGTTCACGAAAGCGCCGAAGTCGACGATCTTCACGACCTTGCCGGTGTAGATGGCGCCCTCTTCCGGCTCTGCCACGATCGAATAGATCATGTCATAGGCCTTCTTGATGGCTTCGCCGTTCGGGCTGGCAATCTTGATCACGCCGTCGTCGTTGATGTCGACTTTGGCACCGGACACTTCGACGATCTCGCGGATCACCTTGCCGCCGGAACCGATCACTTCGCGGATCTTGTCGGTCGGGATCTGCATGGTCTCGATGCGCGGCGCGTGAACCGAGAACTCGGAAGCTTCGGTCAGGGCTTTACCCATCTCGCCAAGGATGTGCAGGCGGCCGTCCTTGGCCTGGGCCAGGGCTTTCTCCATGATCTCCGGGGTGATGCCGGCGACCTTGATGTCCATCTGCAGCGAGGTGATGCCGTTTTCGGTGCCTGCCACCTTGAAGTCCATGTCGCCCAGGTGGTCTTCGTCACCCAGGATGTCGGACAGGATCGCGTAGGAACCGTCGTCTTCCAGGATAAGGCCCATGGCAACGCCGGCCACCGGCGCCTTCAGCGGAACACCTGCGTCCATCATCGACAGCGAGCCGCCGCAGACGGATGCCATCGAGGACGAACCATTCGATTCGGTGATCTCGGAGACAACGCGGATGGTGTAGGGGAAGTCGGTTGCCGCGGGCAGAACCGCCTGCAGCGCACGCCAGGCCAGCTTGCCGTGGCCGATTTCGCGGCGGCCCGGGGAGCCGACACGGCCCACTTCACCGACCGAGTACGGCGGGAAGTTGTAGTGCAGCAGGAAGTTCGATTTGAAGTTGCCGTGCAGCGCGTCGATGAACTGCTCGTCGTCGCCGGTGCCCAGCGTGGTCACGACCAGGCCCTGGGTTTCACCGCGGGTGAACAGCGCCGAGCCGTGGGTCCGCGGCAGCATGCCGGTTTCAGCCACGATATCGCGGATTTCGTCGGTCTTGCGGCCGTCGATCCGCTTGCCGGTTTTCACCACGTCGCCGCGCAGGATGCCGGCTTCCAGCTTCTTCAGTGCGGAACCCAGGTTGGCATCTTCCAGCTGCTCTTCGGACAGGGCGGCCTTGATGGTCTCGCGGGCAGCGGCAACAGCGGCGGTGCGCTCCTGCTTGTCGGTGATCGCAAAGGCCGCGCGCATGTCGGTTTCGCCCGCCGCCTTGACCGCCTCATACAGCTCGGAGTAGTCCGGCGCCTCGAAGTCGAAAGGTTCTTTGGCGGCTTCTTCGGCCAGCGAGATGATCAGGTCGATCACCGGCTGGATCTGCTCATGCGCAAAGTTCACCGCGCCCAGCATTTCGGCCTCGGTCAGCTCGTAAGCTTCCGATTCCACCATCATCACGGCGTTCTTGGTGCCGGCCACAACCAGGTCCAGGCGCTGCTCGGGGTTGAGGCGCAGATCCTGCATGTCGTCGACGGTCGGGTTCAGAACGTATTCGCCATCAACAAAGCCGACGCGGGCACCGGCGATCGGGCCCATGAACGGCGCGCCGGAGATGGTCAGGGCAGCGGATGCCGCGATCATTGCGACGATGTCCGGGTCGTTGACCAGGTCGTGGCTCAGCACGGTGCACATCACCAGCACTTCGTTCTTGAAGCCGGGGACGAACAGCGGGCGGATCGGACGGTCGATCAGACGCGCGGTCAGGGTTTCTTTTTCGGTCGGGCGCGCTTCGCGCTTGAAGAAGCCGCCGGGCACCTTGCCCGCAGCATAGTATTTTTCCTGGTAGTGCACGGTCAGCGGGAAGAAGTCCTGGCCGGGCTTCTGCTGACGGGCAAAGGTCACGTTGGCCATGACCGAGGTTTCGCCCAGCGTGGCAATCACGGAGCCATCAGCCTGGCGGGCAACCTTACCGGTTTCCAGTGTGAGCGTCTCTTCGCCCCACTGCATCGATTTTTTGGTGACGTTAAACATCTAGCGTATCCTAATTGGGAGCACTCCCGGCCCTCCGGGTCTCCCGTTTGCGTGGCGGCCCCATTGCCGCCGGCCCCATCTATCTTTCTTTCGCGTGCCGGGGCCTTGGCACATCGTCTCAGACAGGCCCGCCCATACAGGAGTTTCAGGCAAAATGAAAGGGAAAGCGGCAGCGCGCCGCCGCAGTGGGCGGCGGCACGCTGTGGTTAGGCTGCAGGCGGACGGCGAAACCGCGCCTGCCCCGGGTCAATTGGTGGTTTCCAGGCCTTCCGGGCGGCCCGCAATTGTGAAATGCAGCCCGTCGGGGTCCAGGAACTCCGCCGCAAAACGCTTCACATCTTCCAGTGTGACGGCGTTAATGCGGTCTTTGCGGGTCTCCACATAGCTGACAGGCAGATTGTCCATCTGCATTCCCGAAAGGATCGAGGCAATGCGGCTGTTGCCGTCAAAGCGCAGCGGGTAGGCACCGGTCAGATAGGTTTGGGCGTCCTTCAGCTCTTTTTCGGTCACGCCCTCCTCGGCCATGCGGCGCCATTCGTTGCGGATCACTTCCACCGCCTCTGCCATCTTGCCGTTGGCGGACGCCACAGACCCCATGTAAACCGCCGCCAGATCACGCGGCACCAAGTAGGAGTAAACACCGTAGGTCAGCCCGCGTTTCTCCCGCACTTCCGTCATCAGCCTTGTTTCAAAGGAGCCGCCGCCCAGGATCTGGTTCATCACATAGGCGGTGAAGAAATCCGGATCCTCGCGCTTGATGCCCTTTTGGCCAAACAGCGCCACCGACTGCGGCGTGTCGAAATCGACCACGGTCACCCCGCCCTCGATGTTCACCTTTGCCGGGCCGGGAATAGGCGCGCCCTTGGCCGGCAGCGCCCCCAGAAGATCGTCCAGCAGGATGCCAAGCTCATCCGCGGTGATGTCGCCAACAGCGCTGACATAGAGCCTGTCGCGGGCAAACACCGCCTCATAGGCGTCGAAAATGTCCTGACGGCTGAGCGCGGCAACCGACTCCAAGGTGCCCTTGCCGTCACTGCCATAGGGGTGATCGCCATAGGCCATTTTGGCGAAGGCCAAGCCGGCGATATTGTTTGGGTTCTTGGCATCGGAGCGCAGTCCCGCCAGCACCTGCGCCCGCACTCGGTCCAGCGCATCCTGGTCGAACCGCGGTTCAAACAGAGTCTGACGCAGCAGCGCCACCGCATCCGCACGGTTTTCGGTCAGAAAGCGGGCGGATATGGACACCGAATCCTTGTCGGCGTCATAGCTGAACTCCGCCGCCAGAGACTGCAGTGCCCGTGCATAGTCCTGCGCGCGCAGGTCGCCGGAGCCCTCCTCCAGCAAGCCTGTCATCAAATAGACCCCGCCCCGCTTTCCGGGCGCATCCAGGGACGTGCCTCCGCGGAAACGCAGTTCAAGGGCAGAGAAAGGGATCGCGTGATCCTCCACCAGCCAGGCTGTGATGCCGCCGGGCGAGGTCACTTCCTGAATTTTGATCCCGGCCCAGGCCGGCAGCACCAGAAACCAGGCTGTCAGAGCAGCGGCAAGAAATTTCAGCACAGTCATTGGGTCACCTCCTGGCTGCGCGTCATCCAGCCCGTGACTGATGTTTGCGGCCGCAAGACCTCATTTGCGGCGGCGATGATCTCATCCGCGGTCACCGATTGCAGGATCTTCGGCCAGTCCTGCACATCCTTCACCGTCAGCCCGATGCTGAGCGCCTGGCCGTAGCGGTTGGCAATGCCGTTCACGTTGTCGCGGTCGTAGATTTCAGCGGCGCGCAATTGCAGCTTGATCCGCTCCAGCTGGGCCTCGTCCACGCCCTCCTCCAGGAACCGGGCGATGGTTGAGTCCAGAGCTGCCTCAGCTTGCTCCATGCTGGTGCCCTCGGCAGGCACGATCAGCAGGGTGAATGACGTGTCGTCCAGCGTGCTGCCAGAATAGAAAGCGCCCGTGTAGACCGCGACCTGCTGGTCAAATTGCAGCGCGTTTGCCAGATAAGAGGTGTTGCCGCCACCCAGAAGCTCCGCCAGCAGGTAAAGCGCCGCGGCCTTTTGCTGGTCGCCGCTGTCACGCTCCGGTGCCAAATAGGAGCGCTGCACATAGGGCTGCGCCACGCGCGGATCTTCGAACGTCACACGGCGCGCGGCGGTCTGCGGCGGCTCCTGGCTGCGGAAGCGTTCCGGCAGGTCCGGATTGGCAGGGATCACGCCGTAGTACTGTTCAGCCAGCGCCTTCACCTCATCCGGCTGGACATCGCCGGACACTACCAGGATTGCATTATTGGGTGCGTAATAGGTGTGGTAGAAGGACAGCGCGTCCTCCATGTCCAGGCTTTCCATCTCGTGGCGCCAGCCGATCACCGGCTGGCCGTAACGGTGATTAAGGTATTGCACCGCTTGCAGCTGCTCGCGGAACAGCGCAACCGGGTCGTTGTCTGTGCGCTGGTTTCGCTCCTCCAGAATGACCTCGCGCTCGGTGGCAATATCCTCCTCGCTGAGCCGGAGGTTGGTCATCCGGTCGCTTTCCATCTGCATCATCAGCTCCAGCCGGTCGGCGGCAACACGCTGGAAATAGGCGGTGTAATCATAGCTGGTGAACGCGTTGTCCTGGCCGCCATTGGCCCGGACGGTGGCAGACAGCTCGCCCGGAGCCAGCTTGTCGGTGCCCTTGAAGAGGAGATGCTCGAGGAAATGGGCTACGCCGGACTGGCCCGGCGGCTCATCCGCGGAGCCGGCCCGGTACCAGACCATCTGCTGCACGACCGGGACGCGGTGATCCTCGATCACCACCACATCCATGCCATTGTCCAAGGTGAACGCGGTCACCGCCTCATCTTCAGCCCGTGCCGGGACGGACAAGGCAGCGCTCAACGCTGCGGCGGCCAATGTGATCCTCTGGATCATCTGGCATCCTCCAAATTCTGCACCTCTGCCATCGCCCGGCACGGTGCGTTTACTGCTCTTTTGTTCATTTTGATCAATGCAGCCACAATTCGCCGTCCATTGCCAGCAGAAAGACTGCTGTCAACCTACGTTGCCGCCGGCGTCTTGCAAGGCCGGCTGGCAGAAAAGTGAGAGATCAGGATTCTTCTTCAGGCGGTGAAGAGGGCGTGGCCGCGCCCGCCTTGCGGAACTGGTCGCTGACGGCAAAGGGATCAATGCTCTGCTTGCGGTACAGCTGCTCGTAGCGGTCCACAGGCACGATCTTGATCCGTCCCAGATGGCGGTTGCGGTGACGGAACTTTGCATCCTCCGACGCCAGCGTCTCGCGCACGCCCGGTTCCACACCATAGCGGCTGGAGGCGGTGACCAGCGCCGCATCGCCTGACGGCACACCGGTTGCGGGCACCAGGGCGCCCGGCTTTCCGCCCAGCGCGGCAACCGCATCAGCCTGCGGATTGGGATCAGTCAGGTTGCTGCCGCCCGGAGTCGGCACGGGAAGCGAGGCATAGCTTTCCGGCGTGCTCAGCGGCTTGCCCGGAAGGACCAGAAACTCATCCGGACCGGTCCCCGGCTTCTGAAGCACGCGCAGCCCTTTTTGCGCGCAGCCAGACACTGCCAGCGCGCCAGCCAGAACGATCACTCCGAACGGGATCCGCATTGCCCCAAACTCCTGCCTGTTTCCCAGCGCTTGTAACGCAATTGCCCGGCAAGGTCTACGCAGGCTTTTTGCTGCGCCCGTCAAAGAAGATAAGCCCGGCCGCACCGCCAAAGATGAAGATATCCGCGACATTGAACACAAACGGGTTCTGGATGCCGCAGCAGGATGTGTTGAGGAAATCCAGCACATAGCCGTACAAAAGCCGGTCCGCGACATTGCCCAGCGCGCCGCCGATCACCAGCCCGGCGGACAGCTGCATGCCCCATGACGCTTTTTGCGCCCGAAGGATCCACACAGCCACGGCAATACAGATCGCCACTGACAGCCCGATCAGGATCCAGCGCGACGCTTCGTCGCCGCCGCCGAACAGGCCGAAATTGATGCCGGTGTTCTCTCCGTAGCGGAAATTGAGGAACGGCGGCAGCACGTCGATCCGGTGGCGCTGATCCAGCCCCATCCAGTGGACCACCAGGTATTTGCTGGCCTGATCCGCCAGGAAGGAGAGGACCGCGCCCCAGATCATCCAACGTGCTGCCATGTTTTAGCTGCCCTGCTTAGTGGCGGAAGTGGCGCATGCCGGTGAAGACCATGGCGAGGCCTTTCTCGTTGGCCGCCTTGATCACCTCGTCATCGCGCATCGAGCCGCCCGGCTGGATCACGCAGGCACCGCCCGCGGCGGCTGCTTCCAGCAGGCCATCCGCGAAGGGGAAAAACGCATCCGAAGCCACGGCGCAGCCCTTGGCGAGGCTTTCTTCCAAACCCAGTTCCGCGGCCATGCGGCCGGCCTTGGCGGCAGCGACATTGGCGCTGTCAAGACGGCTCATCTGGCCAGCACCGACGCCGACAGTTGCGTTGTCCTTCACATAAACGATGGCATTGGACTTGACGTGCTTGGCGACTTTCCAGGCAAACAGCAGGTCCTGCATCTGGGCGTCGGACGGCGCCTTCTCGGTCACCACTTTCAGGTCGTCCATGCCGACATAGCCGACGTCCTTGTCCTGCACCAGCATACCGCCGGCCACCTGCTTGTAGGCCACGATGGGCTTGCGCGGATCCGGCAGGCTGTCGGTCAGCAGCAGGCGCAGGTTCTTCTTGGCGGCAAAGATTTCCTTGGCTTCATCAGACGCCCCCGGCGCGATCACCACCTCGGTGAAGATCTCGGTGATCTTGGCAGCGGTGTCCGCGTCCAGCGGCTGGTTCAGCGCCACGATACCGCCGAAGGCCGAGGTACGGTCGCAGTCAAACGCCTTCTGATAGGCTTCTGCCAGGGTTGCGCCCTTGGCGACGCCGCAGGGGTTGGCGTGTTTGATGATCGCAACTGCGGGGCTTTCGGCCGGATCGAATTCCGCCACCAGCTCATAAGCCGCATCGGTGTCGTTGATGTTGTTGTAGCTCAGTTCCTTGCCCTGCAGCTGCACAGCGGTGGCCACGCCAGGACGGTTGGAGCCGTCGGTGTAGAAGGCCGCGGTCTGGTGGCTGTTTTCGCCATAGCGCAGGGTCTGCTTCAGCTCGCCGGCAAAGGCGCGGCGCTTGGGCGCTTGCAGTTCCAGCTCGCCCGCCAGCCAGTTGGACACAGCAGCGTCATAGGCGGCCGTGCGGGCATAGGCCTTCTGCGCCAGCTTGCGGCGGAACCGCGGGCAGGTCGCGCCGTCGTGCTGGTCCATGTCGCCCAGCAGTTTCTCGTAATCCTCGACATCCACGACCACGTTCACAAAGGCATGGTTCTTGGCCGCCGCGCGGATCATCGCCGGGCCGCCAATGTCGATGTTCTCGATGCAAGTATCGTAGTCCGCGCCTTTGGCCACGGTGGCCTCAAACGGGTAAAGATTCACGACCAGCAGGTCGATGGCGCCGATGCCATGCTCGTTCATCGCGGCGACGTGGGTGTCATTGTCGCGCAGCGCCAGCAGGCCGCCATGCACCATCGGGTGCAGGGTTTTGACGCGGCCGTCCATCATTTCCGGAAAACCTGTCACTTCGGAGACGTCTTTGACCGTCAGGCCGGCATCACGCAGCGCCTTGGCGGAACCGCCGGTCGAGAGCAGCTCGACACCGCGCGCGGCCAGCGCCTGGCCCAGCTCGATCAGGCCGGTCTTATCGGATACGGAAAGCAGCGCACGGCGTACGGGGTGAAGGTCGGTCATGGCAGGGCAGGTCCTTTTAAAGGCTCAGTCAAACGTCTCGGGTTCGTCCCGGTTCAGGTCTCGCACGGCAATGGCAGTCTCCTGCGCTTTGCTGAGCGTCCACCGGACGCGGGTGGCATATCCCATCGCCCGCCCGGATAAAACGATCTGCTTTGCCGCACGCGGCTTCAAGCGGGTCTTTTCCAGGAAAACGCTTGGCTCCAGCCGCAGATGGCAGGCGCCGTCATGACGGAACACCCAGATTTCCCCGCTCTTAAGCGCCATGGATACTGCTGCGCCGCCCAAGTCAAGGGTTGCATCGACTTCAGGGTGCAGATGCAGGCGGATATCAAAGCTGACTCCGCCATCCGGGTTGCTGCTGCTGGCCTTGTCAAAGCGGGCCTTGGCCGCGTCTTCCAGCGCCAGCAGCATGTCCTCTCCGGCCAGGGCGCGGCCGTCAAAGGACAGATCAAGGGTGCGGGCATGGGTCAGGCCGAAATGCGCGGCATAACCATTGTGGCCGCCCTGAAACCGGAAACCGTCGGACAGGTCCATGATGTCCAAGGGCACGTCGTCCGGCGCTTCGATCAGCTCTTCATGGCCGGTGGTTTTCTGCGGCGCCGACAGCCGGGCGCTGGAATGGCCTTCGATGCACAACGTGCTGTGCGACGGCGTCGCCCGCCCGGCGCGGCGCCACTCCACCCCAAAGGATTCGCCCGAACCGCAGTTCACGACTAGCGGGCGCCGCCCCGAAGTCAGCTCAAACGCCAGGGTCGAGGCATGGCCGTTATAGGAGGCTTTGCCCTTGGGCGGCGCCGAGGCGTCCACGATCACCGAGGTGCGCCGCGCCGACAGCCGGGCAAAACCCATCGCCAGCCCGTCTGCGTGCCGCTCGGCCACGTGGCTGGCAGCCAGCGAATGGTCCAGCCGTCCCTCCAGCCCGCGGCCGCCGCCGTGGAACCGTGCCAGTCCGCCGTCGCTGTGGCGCAGGGTGCGCAAGGTAGGCGCAATCCGTTCAATGGCGGCGATATGGGCGGGCGGCACCATTCGCCCTGCCTCATGCAAAGCAGCGGCGGCCCAGGTCAGAAGGGTGAACACCTCCAGTAGTTCTTCCGGGTTGCGGGTCGGCAAGCCGCCCTGTTCGTCGATTTGGGAGTCGCATTCCGCCGCCAGCGCCTTGACCGCCGGATCGGCCAGTTCCTCGCGGCCTTGCAAGGAAAGGCCCGCATAGATCAGCCCGCACAGCGCTTCGAACCGTGGCAGGCCGGGCGCAGCCCCCTGCCAGCGTTGCGCCAGATACCAGGTCTGCTGCGCCAGGGAGCCATAGAAGGCTTCGGTCTCGTCCTTTTCCTTGCCGCTCAGCAGGAACAGCGCGTGGTTGATCCAGCGGATCACCCGCCGCCCGGTCAGGTCCGGCAGCCAGGCCAAACCGCTGCCGCGCCCGTGCTGCGCAATCCAGCCCCAGACCCATTTCTGCGCCTTCAACCGGGCCTTGAAATCCCCAACAGCCGCCAGATCGTCGAGCCAGGCAAACCCATGCCGCTCCGCGTCAAAGGCAGCGTCAGGCGCCGCAACCTCCCACAGCCCGGTATCCGGCGATTCGACCAGATAGCCGGCAAACAGCAGGTTGCCCGCCACCAGCTGGCGCCCCCGGGCATAACTGCCGATGGTGCGCGGTTCGGGCTGCGAGACGAAACCGGTCGCCGCAGGCTGGCTGCGCGCCCGCCAGGCGTAATAGCGGTTCAGCAGGCGGGTGCCGCGGCCTGCCATTCTGTCATAAGTGGACATGCTCTGTTGCCTCACGCCGTATTTTAACCGGGGCGTTTTGGCGCGAGCATAACCCGAGGTGCGGCTCAAGTCACCGGCGAATGCCGGGAACGCCCAGGGGTCACGCGGATTTGCGCAAAAGGGCCATATAGAAGCCGTCCATGCCGCCGCGGTCAGGCCAGTAATCCGGGCGCAGGCGCAGGCCGCCTTCCTCGGTTATCCAATCGGGCTCCACACCCGGCACCCTCAGCGCCGCGCGGTCGGCTTCCATGTCCGGGAACATCTCCAGCGCCTCCTCGACCTGGCATTCGCCCTCATCCGGCAGCAGCGAGCAGGTGCAGAACATCAGCCGCCCGCCGGGTTTCACCAATGTCCAGGCATGGGCCAGCATCTGCGCCTGAAGCTCGATGAGCTGACCAAACTCACTGCCGTCCTTCGCATGCGGCAGGTCGGGATGGCGGCGGATGGTGCCAGTGGCGGAACAGGGCGCGTCCAGCAGCACGGCATCATACTGGCCGGTCTGCTCCAGCGCGTCGCCGGTAATCAGCTCCGCCTGCAGCCCGGTGCGCTCCAAGTTTTCCCTGAGCCGGGCAATGCGGCCTTCCGAGACATCCACCGCTGTCACCCTGGCACCTGCGGCGGCCATCTGCATGGTCTTGCCCCCCGGTGCGGCACAGAGCTCAAGTACCTGCTCTCCGGGCTGGACGTTCAGAATGCGGGCGGGCAGCGCAGCAGCTGCATCCTGCACCCACCAGCCGCCGGACCCGAAACCGGGCAGCGAAGATACCTGCCCGGCATTAGCAAGCCGCACCGACCCGGTGGGCAGTATCTCTCCGCCAAGCGCGCTCAGATCAGAATCCGGCTTTCCGGTAATGTCCAGCGGCGCGCCAGCGCTATGCGCGGCCTCCATCGCCAGCATCGCCTCAGCACCCCAGGCCTGCACCAGGGGTTTGCGCAGCCAGTTCGGCAGGCGCGGGGTGCGCAGTTTTGCCCACTCCGCCGGGCCGTCTTCTGCCACTTTGCGCAGCACCGCATTGACCAGCCCCTTGAGCTGCCCGTGACGGCGGTGTTTGGAGACAATCGCCACCATTGCATTCACCACCCCGTGCGCCGCACCGCCGGAGCACAGTTCCACCGTGCCCAGCCGCAAGGCGTTCATCACCGTCAGCGGCGGTGACTTCTTCAGATGTTTCTTCAGAATCCGGTCAGCGCGTTCCAGGCTCCGCAGGGTTTCCGATGCCAGCCTCTGCGCCCGCGCACGGTCTTCCGGCACCAGCTTCTCCAAAGCCCCTGCAGCATAGCATTCCGCCAATAGCCGCCCCTCTCCCAGAACCTGATCCAGCAGGTAAACCGCGGTGCGGCGGGCGTGATTGGCATCGGACATCTGGCAACTCCAAAAGGCGCGGCTTGTTTGCGCGGGACAGGGGCGTATATCATGGGCAGAGCATAAAGGAACCCGCGATGAGCGACGATACCGCGCCTGTAAAGAAAGACCTGCCGCCCGCCGCCCTGCGCGCCCTGGCGGAGGCAGAGGAACGCCGCAAAGCTGCTGAGGCCCAGGAGCCGCGCCCCAAGGAACTGGGCGGCCGCGATGGCCCAGACCCGGCACGGTACGGTGACTGGGAGAAAAAGGGCATCGCCGTCGATTTCTGAGCAGCCGGAGCCTGAAACACCATGATCCTGGAAATCCGCAGGTACACCCTGCACCCCGGAAAACGCGAAGAGTTCATCCAATTTTTCGAAGCGGTGAACCGTCCCGCATTGAAGGCCGCTGGAATGCTGGTTTTTGGCCCTATGCGCGATACCGAGGATCAGGACAAGGTTCACTGGCTGCGGGCCTTCCAGACCATGGAAGAACGCGAACGGATCAAAGAAGCATTCTATGGCGGCCCGGTTTGGGCGGATGAGGTTGAGCCAGTGGTCATGCCCCTGATTGCGCATTTCGAGGCTTCCGTTGTCTCAACCACTGAAGGTTTTGAGGGGTTCAAGGGAACCCCCGAGCTGTAATCATAGCCCCAGAACGTCCACCATATCGTACTGGCCCGGCCCCTTGTCCTGGCCCCAAAGCGCGGCCTTCAGCGCACCGCGGGCAAAAATGGCGCGGTCAGTGGCCAGGTGGCGAAGCACGATCCGCTCTCCGGCAGCGGCAAACAGCACGTCATGCTCGCCAACGATGTCGCCGCCGCGGATGGCGGTGAAGCCGATGTCGCCGCGCTTGCGGGCGCCGGTAATGCCATCGCGACCGGAATCGCGCACATCCGCCAGTTTCACACCGCGGCCCTCGGCGGCAGCTTCACCCAGCATCAGCGCAGTGCCGGAAGGCGCGTCGACCTTGTGGTGGTGATGCGCCTCGATCACTTCGATGTCGAAATCCTCATCCAGCGCGGCGGCGACCTTCTTGGTCAGCTGCACCAGCAGGTTAACACCCAGGCTCATGTTGCCCGCGCGGATGATCACCGCGTGGCGCGATGCCGGTTCCAGCTGGGCAATCTGCTCATCGCTCATGCCGGTGGTGCCGATCACATGCACCGCGCGGGCCTGCGCCGCCAGCTTGGAAAACGCCAGCGTTGCCTCCGGCGCGGTGAAGTCGATCACGGCCTGGGCCTTGGAAAACGCCTCCAGCGCGTCGGCGGTCACGGTGACGCCGACCGGCTGGCCGCCTATCATCTCGCCCACGTCGCGGCCGACCCACGCGTGGCCTTCGCGTTCCACTGCGCCCGCCAGCGTGGCCTTGTCGCTCTCCAGCACCGTCTTGATCAGCATCTGCCCCATGCGGCCCGATGCGCCGGTAATCACGATCCCTGGTTTGTGAGTCATTGGCCCATTCCCTTGTTCAAGCTGGTTTTGTCCTACATCGCCGGGCAGCGCTTGGCAAAGCCTGCGATCCGGCATAGATCGGAACTATGGCAAAGAACAAATTCCACGATGGCCCCGGCCCGTCCCAGCGCCAGCTTCGCGTCGGCGAACTGATCCGCCGCTCGCTTTCTGAAGTGCTGGCGCGCGGCGACGTGCATGACCCGGACCTGAACCGCATGTCGATCACCGTGGGTGAGGTGCGCACCTCACCCGATCTGAAAATCGCCACCGCCTTTGTGCTGCCCTTGGGCGGCAAGGGGCAGGAAGACGTGCTGAAGCTCCTGGCCCGCAACAAGGGCGAACTGCGCCGGATGGTCGGCAAGAAACTGGGGCTGAAGTTCACTCCGGATCTGCGGTTCCGGTTGGACGAAACCTTCGACCAGATGGACGAAACCCGCCGAATGCTGAGCCAGGACGCGGTGCGCCGCGACGTGGAAGAGTGATCCGCAAGGCTGCCTTGCTGCTGGCCGCGATTTGGACCGCTCCGGCGGCCGGCGCGGTCGAATGCAGCGATGTGGCCTTTGAGGGCAGCCGGTTCACCATCTGCGAGGTCGACGCCGTCAAGGAGCAGCTGCAGCTGTTCCTGCGCGACGGCAACGGCCAAGTCTACGGCCATTTCTCGAAGCTGGAAGAAGCGCTGGCAGGGGACGGCAAGACGCTGGCCTTTGCAACCAACGCCGGCATGTACCACAGCGACCGCTCCCCCGTCGGCCTCTATGTCGATGAAAGCGGTGAGGAAATGCGGCTGGTGACCAACGCCGGTCCCGGCAATTTCGGCTTGCTGCCGAACGGCGTACTGTGCATCCGTGACGGCCGGGCGGATGTGTTTGAAACCCTTGCGTTCGAGAAGGCCGCCCCCGCCTGCACCTATGCAACCCAATCCGGACCAATGCTGGTGATTGACGGCGAGCTGCATCCGCGCTTCCTGCCCGATTCGGACAGCTATTACATCCGCAACGGTGTCGGCACCTCGGCAGATGGCACGCGCGCGGTCTTTGCGATCTCGCGCAATGCGGTGACGTTTCACCAGTTCGGCAGCCTTTTCCGTGACCATCTGAAGCTGCCGAATGCGCTCTACTTCGATGGCAATATCTCGCGCCTGCACGCGCCGCAGCTGGGCCGCAGTGATGCCGGGTTCATGATGGGGCCGATCGTAGGTGTGGTCGAGGGCGCCCAGTCAGACGGCTGAACCTCTTTCAGCCGGGGCGTTTGCGCATCTGCCGGATCATCGGCACTGAGTAGATCACCAGCGCGGCCCAAATCATCGGGAAGGCAATCATCCGGGCGCGGCCGAATTCCTCGCCGAACAGCAGCACAGCGGCCAGCATGATCATCGTCGGGGCAATGTATTGCAGGATCCCCATGGTCGAGAGCCGCACCAGCTTGGCACCGTTGGCATAGACGATCAGCGGCACCGCCGTAACCACGCCGCAGCCCAGGAGAAGCCAGGTGTCCGTCAGTGAGGCACCAAAGTTGCTGCTGCCGGTGGCGGTCAGGTAAGCGAAATAGCCAAGCGCAGGTGCCAGCAGGATCAGCACCTCCAGCAGGAAGCCCTGATTGGGGCCGATCGGCAGGGATTTCTTGAAAAAGGCGTAGAACCCCCAGGTCAGGGTCAGCCCGACCGCCACCCAAGGCACCCGTCCCGCTTCCAGTGTCAGCACCAGCACAGCCGCCGCCGCCAGCGCAACAGCAGCTATTTGCGCCTTGCCGAGCGGTTCGCGCAGCAGGATGGCGCCGAGAGCGATGCTGAACAGCGGGTTGATGTAGTAGCCAAGCGCGGCATCCAGCGCCCGTCCGGCTGCAATAGACCAGACGTAGATACCCCAGTTGACAGAAATCAGCACCGCGGTGATGCAGGCCATTCCCAGCATCCGCGGATTTTTCAGCGCTGCCCGCAGTTCCTTGGTGCGGCGCAGGATGATCAGCAGCGCGCCAGCCACCGGCACCGACCAGATCACCCGGTGAGTGACGACCTCAGCCGCCGGAATGTGCGACAACGCCTTCATGTAGAGTGGCAAAAATCCCCACAGCAGGTAGGCGGTGATGGCAAAGGCAAGCCCGCGGGGCGTGTCCATGTTGTTAGGCGTCTGATCTGTCATGCCGCGCTCCTCATCCAGGGCGCCGTTATGACCGGTTTTACGAGCCATGAAACTTCGTTTTCTGTGATACCCGGCATTCACCGCTGTTATGGGTCTGCGCGGCCGCCGTTGAGTCAACAAAAAAACGGCCCCGGAAACCGGGGCCGCAGTGCAATTTGGGGTTTGCAGCTTCAGCTATGCGCGCGTCAGGCTTCCAGCGACCGGCGCAGCATTTCGACGTCCTCGGCAATCTGGCCGTCGGTCAGCTTCAGCTCCTCGATACGCTTGACACCGTGCATCACGGTGGTGTGGTCGCGCCCGCCGAACCGGCGGCCGATCTCGGGCAGAGAGCGGCTGGTGAGCTGCTTGCACAGGTACATCGCCACCTGGCGCGGGCGCGCATAGGAGCGCAGGCGCTTGGGGCCGATGATGTCGGACATGCGGATGTTGTAGTACTCGGAGACCTTGCGCTGGATTTCCTCGACGGTGATCTTGCGCTCCGAGGCGCGCAGCACGTCTGCCAGGCAGTCCTGGGTCAGGTCCATGTCGATCTCGCGGCCCACCAGCGAGGCAAAGGCGAACAGCCGGGTCAGCGCGCCTTCGAGCACGCGCACGTTGGTCGAGATCCGATGCGCCAGGAACTCCAGCACGCCGTCTGCGATACGCAGGTCCGGGTAGGTCTCGCGCTGCTGCTGCACCTTGGTCTGCAGGATGCCCAGACGCAGTTCATAGTCGGTCGGGTGCAGGTCCACCACCAGGCCGCACTGCAGGCGCGACTTCACCCGCTCCTCCAGATCCTTGATCTCGCCTGGGGCGCGGTCGGCAGAGATGATGATCTGCTTGTTCTGATCTACCAGCGCATTGAAAGTATGGAAGAATTCTTCCTGGGTGGAGTCCTTGCCTGCGATGAACTGGACGTCATCCACCATCAGCACGTCGACCGAGCGGAACAGGTGCTTGAAGTCCATCATCTTGCGCTCGCGCAGGGCCTGCACGAACCGGTACATGAACTGTTCCGCCGACAGGTACAGCACGTTCAGCGACGGATTCTTTTCCTTCAGCTCCCAGGCGATGGCGTGCATCAGGTGGGTTTTACCCAGGCCCACGCCGCCATACAGAACCAGCGGATTGAAAGTGACAGGACCACCCTCGCCGACGCGGCGCGCGGCAGCATGCGCCAGTTCGTTCGGCTTGCCGACCACAAAGCTGTCAAAGGTGAAGCGCGGATCCAGCGGCGCCGCCTGCAGCGCTTCCAGCGTGTCCTTGCCAGCAGCAGAGGCTGCTGCCGATGCCGCAGGTGCAGCCATGACCGCCACATCGCCCTCAGCATCGCCATAGGCCTCAGCAGAGGCAGCAGGGCCCGCCGGACGGGACGGGCTGTTGGCCGCGACCCGGAAGGCCAAGCGCTGCACATGCTCGCCCGACATGCTGAGCTCATGCAGAATCAGATCTGCAAAGTTCTGGCTGACGTAATTTCCCATGAAATTTGTAGGCACCTTAAAGACGGCAACGCCGCCGTCCACGGTGTCAAATTCAAGGGGCTCAATCCAGGTCTTGAAATTGTTCTGACCAACCGTCTTCAACAGCCGGTTTCTGAGCTGTCCCCATTTTTCTTCTGTCATGCTGCGCCTCACGCATCCCCAAAAAAGCAGCGGCCCCTTTGCCGGGCCAATTCTATTCTTACCCCCAACCACCCGGGGGGCATTCACGCACAGGGCTATCGTGTGCGGACCAGCAGTAGGCCGCATTGCCCGGAGGCTTGACGTTCGCTGAAAACAGCAAAAACAGCCGCAGCACGCGGCGGATATGCCGTTACGAACAGTATCGCACACAATTGAGACAAGGCTGCTGACCATAACCGATACAGCAGTGGATCCCGGCCAGTACCGCGCATGAATATGCGCCCTGTGCCGAGCAACCTGGCAACCTTGATGCCCGTCAAGATTGCCGCAAGCAGCCTGTCCCCCCAGCGAGTGAATCGCTGAAACAGTGGTAGCAATTTGAGGGGGGGAGCGGCAACGAAACTATGATGTTGACTCTGTCTTTGGCGGCAAAGAATCTCCTGCGCCCACCGCAGTCAGCCAAGGCTTTTCCTAAAAAACAAGGCGCTGCAATTTGCAGCGCCCTGACAACTTTTCAATGGCTCGTGAGCCTGCTCAGCAGAGCGAATCTCAGCCCAGCGCCTTCACGCGCGCGGACAGGCGCGAGATTTTCCGGGAAGCGGTGTTTTTGTGATACACACCCTTGGTGACGCCGCGCATCAGTTCGGGCTGAGCCGCGCGCAGAGCAGCGGTTGCAGCTTCTTTGTCGCCGGAAGCGATGGCTTCTTCAACTTTACGCAGGAAGGTGCGGATGCGCGAACGACGGGCTTTGTTGACGGCAAAGCGCTTCTCGTTCTGACGTGCGCGCTTCTTGGCCTGGGGCGAATTTGCCATGGTGTCTGACCTTATCTCGGGTTCTGTTTCAATCGGACGCAATGCCAGCCAACCCCGGGTCGGACCACCGGTGTGATTCTAGCCTGAGCGGGCTGCACGCGCATGTATGAGGGCGGCGTTTATCCAACTCTGCGCGGAAATGCAAGCGCACCGTCCCGGAATGCAAATGCGGCGGGCTGTCCGGCCCGCCGCTTGATCGTCTTCGCCAAATACCGGGTTCACTTGTCCCGGAACTGCGCCTCGCGTTTTTCCAGGAAGGCAGCCATGCCTTCTTTCTGGTCTTCGGTGGCAAACATCGAGTGGAATACCCGGCGCTCGAACAGAATGCCTTCGTTCAGCGGCAGCTCGTAGGAGCGGTTCACCGCTTCCTTGACGGCCATCGCGGTCAGAAGAGATTTCTCCGCGATCTTCTGGGCTGCCGCAGTCGCTTCCTCAATCAGCTTCTTGGCCGGCACCACCCGCGACACCAGGCCCGCGCGCTCTGCTTCCTCAGCGTTCATGAAGCGGCCGGTCAGGTTCATGTCCATGGATTTGGATTTGCCCACATAGCGGGTCAGGCGCTGCGTCCCGCCGATGCCCGCAACGACCCCCAGGTTGATCTCAGGCTGGCCGAACTTGGCGGTTTCCGCCGCGATGATGAAATCGCACAGCATCGCAAGCTCACAGCCGCCGCCCAGCGCATAACCGGCCACAGCCGCGATGATGGGCTTGCGGATTGCCGAGATGCGGTCATTGGCATCGGCAAACAGATTGATGGAAAACACCTCGGTGAAAGTCATCTCCGACATCTCCTTGATGTCGGCACCCGCGGCGAAAGCCTTTTCCGAACCGGTCAGCACAATGCAGCGCACCTTGTCGCTGGCGTCAGCCTCTTCCAAAGCGTCACACAGCTCGCCGAGAAGTTCCTGGTTGAGCGCGTTCATCGCCTCCGGGCGGTTCAGTTTAATAAGGCAAACGTGGTCCTGCACATCGACGTTGATCGTCTCGTAGGCCATGATTTCTCTTTCGGTTGTTCCGTTCAGATCCGAGTCCTTACCAAAAGGGTCCCTTTGATCAAGCTATCTTTGGCACTTTACACAGTAGAAGGTGGAGCGCCCCGATTGGGTGATTCTGGCAATTGACCCGGCGCAACCTTCGCGCCGGCAGGGCTCTCCCTCGCGCCCGTAGGCATCAAAACTATGCTGAAAATATCCAAGTTCACCAGAGGCTTGCCTGAAATCCTTGAGCGATGACCCACCCGCGCGGATGGCGTCCTGCAGCACGTTACGGATGATCGGCACAAGGGCCGCAACCCTGTGCGCGGCAATCTGCCCGGCCTTGCGGCGTGGCGAAATTCCCGCACGGAAGAGCGCTTCGCAGACATAGATGTTACCAAGCCCTGCGATGATTCCCTGATCCAGTAATGCAGATTTCACCGGCGTGTTGCGCCCCTTGAAAGCCGCAATCAGATGGTCCTCGTGAAAATCATTGCCCAAGGGTTCCGGCCCCAGCACCGCCAGCAGCTTGTGAGCATCTGCCGTCGCCGTCTCCAGCAGGTCCATCGCCCCGAACCGGCGCGGGTCGTTGAAGGTGATGCGGGCGCCATTGTCCATGTCCAGCACCACATGGTCGTGCTTTTCTGCCTGCGGGTGCTCATGCGCGAACTGCCCCAGCGGGTCCCCTGAGACGGTCATCCGCCCGGACATGCCCAGATGAATCAGAAGGGTTTCATCGGTATCCAGATCGGCCAGTATGTATTTCGACCGCCGTCTAAGGCCTTTGACCCTTGCGCCGGTGAGCCGCTCCGCCATCCGCTCCGGAAACGGCCAGCGCAGATCCGGGCGGTTCACAGCGGCCTTCACAATGACCGCGCCTTCCATCGCAGGCGCCAAACCGCGTTTCACCGTCTCGACCTCGGGCAATTCTGGCATTACACCCCTCCTGAACCAACGGGCCGCATTGTGCCTGCCCCACAGCGCCTTATAACAAGGGCCAAACTCAGCAAACGGCAAGCCTGATGAGCAACACCAGCGACAACACCACCCATTTCGGGTTCGAAACCGTCCGCGAGGAGGAGAAGGCAGGCCGCGTGCAGGGGGTCTTCAACTCGGTCGCCTCGAAATACGACATCATGAATGATGTGATGAGCGTCGGCATCCACCGGGTCTGGAAAGACGCGATGATGGACTGGCTGGCACCGCGCCCCGGCCAGCGGCTGCTGGATGTGGCGGGCGGCACCGGCGACATTTCCTTCCGATTTCTGAAACGCGCAGGGCACGGCCACTCCACCGTGCTGGACCTCACCCGCCCGATGCTGGAGGAGGGCCGCAAGCGCGCCGAGGCCGAACAGATGGCCGACAGCCTCGACTGGGTCACCGGCGACGCCATGAAGCTGCCGTTCAAGGACAACACATTCGACGTCTACACCATCTCCTTCGGCATCCGGAACGTCACCCGACCGCAGGAAGCGCTGAATGAAGCCTACCGGGTGCTGCGCCCCGGCGGCCGGCTGATGGTGCTGGAGTTCTCGCAGCTTCCGAATGACGGTCTGCAGAAGCTCTACGACCTCTATTCCTTCAACGTGATCCCAAGGATGGGGCAGATGATTGCCGGCGATTACGACAGCTACCAGTACCTGGTGGAATCGATCCGCAAGTTTCCGGATCAGGAAACCTTCCTGGGCATGGTAAAGCAGGCGGGGTTCGGGAACGCCAAGTACCGCAACCTGTCGATGGGCATTGCCTGCCTGCACTCGGGCTGGAAGATCTAATCCATGCGCGGCCCTCATAATATTCTGCGCCTGATCCGCACAGGCGCCACTTTCGAGCGCACCGGGGCCATGCATTCGGTGCTGGAGGCGTTCGAGGCGCCAAAGCCGATCCGGGTGCTGGCCCGGCTGCTGGGCTGGCCGTTCAAATGGCTGGGCTACAAGGGCGATCCGCTGATGCCGCCCGAAACCCGCGCGCTGAACGCGCTGGGGCCTGCCTACATCAAGTTCGGCCAGGTGCTTTCGACGCGGCCCGACGTTGTGGGCAAGGATCTGGCCAACCAGCTGCGTGTCCTGCAGGACAAGCTGCCGCCGTTCTCTCGCGCCGCGGCGCTGGCCGAAGTGGAAAAGGAGCTGGGCCGCCCGGTCTCCGAGATATTCTCTGACTTCAGCGACCCGATCGCCGCCGCTTCCATCGCCCAGGTGCACCGGGCAACGCTGAAGGAAACCGGCGAGGAAGTGGCCGTCAAGGTGCTGCGCCCCGGCATTGAGCGCGCCTTTAACAAGGACGTCGATGCCTTCTACTTTGCCGCCCGCATTGTTGACCTGTTCGCGCCCGGCGCCCGCCGCCTGAAGCCGATGGATGTGATCGAGCATTTCGACGGCGTTGTGCAGGGCGAGCTGGACCTGCGGCTGGAAAGCGCTGCAGCTTCGGAATTTGCTGCCAATACAGCCAAGGACGAAGGCTTCCAGCTGCCCGAAATCCGCTGGGCCTATTCCGCCCGCAGGGTGATGACTATGGGCTGGGCCGACGGCATTCCGCTCGGCGACAATGAGGCGCTGGATGCGGCGGGCCATGACCGCAAGCTGCTGGCTGACCGTGTCCTGTCTCTGTTCCTGCGCCATGCGCTGCGCGACGGCTTCTTCCACGCCGACATGCACCAGGGCAACCTCAAGGTGGCGGCCAACGGCGATATCATTGCCTACGACTTCGGCATCATGGGCCACATCGACGAATACACCCGCCGGGTTTATGCCGAAATTCTCTATGGCTTCATCAAGCGCGACTACAAACGCGTGGCCGAGGTTCATTTCGAGGCCGGCTATGTGCCCGCAAACCGGGACGTCGACGAATTCGCCCGCGCCCTGCGCGCGGTGGGTGAGCCGATCTTCGGCATGGACGCTTCGCAGATCTCGATGGGCCGCCTGCTGAACTACCTGTTCGAAGTGACCGAACGCTTTGGCATGGAAACCCGCACCGAGCTGATCCTCTTGCAGCGCACCATGGTGGTGGTCGAGGGCGTCGCCCGCTCGCTCGATCCGCGTATCAACATCTGGGAGGCGGCCCGGCCGGTGGTCGAGGATTATATCAAGAAATCCATCGGCCCCCGCGCTGTCGTCACCGACCTGCTGGACACCGCCAAGGTGATGGCCCGCTTTGGTCCCCGCCTGCCCGCACTGGTGGAACAGGCGCTGATCGCGCAGGCCGCGCAGAATGGCATACGGCCTGTCAGCAACAGAAGCTGGGTGGCTCCTGCCGTTCTGGGCGCGGCCGGCGCCACCGGGATCTTTGCCGTCATCGCCTTGCTGACCTGATAAACGCCGCGGATTGAAGGGCTTACCAGAACAATACCGCCAAAAGTGTGTTACGGGCTACAAATCACCCAAAAGAAGATCTGCGGCCGGCTCGGACACGTTGGCCGCAGGTTGAAAGAGTCCCATGATGCCAGTGGGACCCAAGGTCGGCCATCCCGCTGAAACACCTGACTTTGCGGAACCACTGAGGAGCCGGCTTGGTCACCCTCGAGACAATGCCGTGACCGGATACCTGTTTCTGATCGCAGCCGCAGCACAGACGGAACCAGCTGATGAACAACCCGCGGAAAGTCCTGCTCGTCGAAAATGACGAATTCACGCGATACATGATGCGAGAAATCATTGTGGCGCTTGGGGTTGACGTTGAAATTGCCGAAGATGGTCAAGCCAGCATCGACATGCTCAGCAGCGCGCCGAACGAATACGGTCTGGTGCTTATGGACCTGCACATGCCGCGGGTGTCCGGGGTCGAGGCGACTCGGCAAATTCGCGCTGCTCCGGTCGATCCCCCCAGCAGTCTGCCGATCGTTGCGGTGACCGCTGATGTAGCCTATCACGACGATGCTATTGTCAAGGGGCTGGGCATGAACGGGTTTGCTCCCAAGCCGGTGACACAAGGGCCAACTGCTGAAGATGATCGACAATTATTGCGCCACCGCATAGCTTGGCTGGAGCCGTCGGCGGAAAGCTGCAGGCAGGATAGGTGTGCTTGAAGCCCAAATAAGAAGACCGTTAATCGCATGGAAGACCTGGAACAGGACACAAAAGCCGGTGCGGACAACAGCAGTCTCCATGTAGCCTGTATTGCCTCCTCCGCTGACGGTCTGGAGGCGCTGTTGCTTCTGGTAAAGAATCTCCCCCGTACAGACAACACCATCTATGTGATCGCCCAGCAAATTTCGCCCTCCCAAAAAAGCGATCTGACTTCGCTGATTGCCCGCGAAGCAACACTGCCGGTGGTGGAACTGGACGGCGAAACCGACCCCGTTCCGGGCACCATTTACATCGCGCCGCCAGACAATGATGTGGCGTTTGAGGGCAGCAAGCTGCGTCTGCGCGATCCCGCAGAGCACCCGGCATCTGCAAAGCCATTCGCCGACCCCCTGTTCAAAAGCATTGCCGAAGAGTGCGGAGAACGCTGCGTTAGCATCGTTCTGGCAGGCACCGGCAGTGATGACAGCTAAAGCTTACCGTCAATCCGCGAAGGCGGCGGGATTACCATTGCACAAGAGCCAGGTTCTGCGAAATACGACGGAATGCCGGTCTCGGCCATTGAAACCGGCTGCATCGATCTGACCCTGACACCGGAACAGATTGGCGAGCATACTGAGAAGATTCTTGCCCAGCCCCGCAACTTGGACCAGTTGCGGCCCGCTGCCGGCGAACCCAGCAAGCTTAGCGAATTGTTCGGCATCCTCCAGGCCCGCACCCGGGTTGATTTTGCCAATTACAAGGAAAACACCCTGAACCGCCGGATTGCCCGGCGGATGACGGCGCTGGGTATCGAAGACTATGAGAGCTATGTCGATTTTTGCCGGACGAACCTCGACGAGGTCGACGCTCTGCACCGCGATCTGCTGATCTCGGTCACCCAGTTTTTCCGCGACCCGGAACAATTCCGCAAGCTGAATGAGCATCTGGAGAAGCAGCTGGTAAACCACGGCCCTGGCCCGATCCGGGTTTGGGTGGTTGGCTGCGCCACCGGTGAAGAAGCCTATTCGATTGCCATTCTCATAGCAGAGTATCTGGGCGGCCTTCACGCGTTGACCAAGAACAACGTTCAGATCTTTGCCACCGACATCGACCAGAACGCCATCGAAGTGGCGAGGAAGGGGATTTACCCGATCTCCGCGGCCCAGGATATTCCTCCCAACTACCTGAAGGAGTATTTTGTCCTTGGCGAGAACGAAATCACGGTGCGGCAGGAACTGCGCAGCGTGACACTGTTTTCGCGCCACAACGTGTTCCAGGATCCGCCCTTCATCAATGTCAACCTGGTCACCATCCGCAACGTTCTGATCTATTTCAACCTGGCGCTGCAGGAACGGGTGCTCACCAGGCTGCATTATTCGATGGCCCCGGGCGGTTTGCTGTTCCTGGGCACGTCCGAAACCGTGGGCGAGATGGGTATCTATTTCGAAGCCCGTCAGGGTGCGGACAAGATCTTCGGCAAGCGCCGCGGCATTTCCGGCGAACTGACCGTTTCCTCGAGCTCACCCGGAACCTCCTACCTGCGAACCCGCACCCTGCGGAAGTCTGCGGCACAGGCAGCGGCAGAGCAGGCTGCGCAGGCTGAACTCTCTCTTGCGCGGTCCGTGGCGCCCAACGGGCTGATCTGCACCCGCAATGGCGACATCATCGAGGTCCTGGGCGATATCAGCGTCTACAGCGAGATCCGGGCCGGAATGTCGACCTCGCTGAACGTGAAGATGCTGATCGACCCGCTGCGCAGCGAGGCCTCCAGCCTGATCGCGGTGTCTATCCGAAACGAAGAGCGCCGCGATGGGCGCTGGCATAGCGTTTCCCTGCCCACCGGCAACCGGGTTCAGCTCCAGGCGTTCCCCTTCCTCAACCACAAGGGCGGCGAGGTGCATTGCCTGCTGGCAATCAACTCCAAGTTCGAGGAAGAAAAAGAACTCAAATTCGAGGAAATCTCCGACCGCGATCAGCGCGAGTATGTCGAGCGGATGGAGCTGGAAATCCGCTCCACTCAGGAGGCGCTGCAACAGACGATTGAGGAACTTCAGACCGCCAACGAGGAGCTGCAGTCTTCAAACGAGGAGCTGCAATCCACCAACGAGGAGTTCCAGGCCACCAATGAAGAGCTGGAAACCTCCAACGAAGAGCTGCAATCCACCAATGAGGAATTGCTGACCGTCAACGAGGAATTGCAGATCAGCTCGGCAGAGCGCCAGGCGCTGGCGTCCGAGCTGGAAGCGATGCTGGCATCTTCGCCTTATGCCGTGGCCCTGGCTGATCAGGCATTGATCATCCGGCGGCTGTCGCGCGTGGCGCAGGATGTGTTCGGCATTGGCGAACTTCCTCCAACCGGCCTGCACCTTAGCCACTGCCATCTGCCCAGCGGTTTTCCGGCCCTGGCGCCGATCGCAAATACAGTGCTTCGGCTGCAGGAAACCCGGCGCATTCCGGTCCTGTCCGGCAGCGATTACTATACTCTGATCCTCTCCCCGGTCCTGGACCTGCACCAAAAGCTGATTGGCCTCTCCATTACGGTGACCCGGTTCGACAATGAGCCCTTCAATGACGTCCTGCGGCTGGTCAGCAAGGTCACGCGGGTTGGCTTCTGGACCCAGAACCTGCAAACCGACGAAACATATCTCTCCCCCGAATCCCACGCCATTCTCGGCATCGACGATGAAACAGCCGGCCTGAGCCTCGACGGCCTGCTGGCCAGGGTCCACCCCGAGGACCGCACAAGCCTGCAATCAAGACTGGACCGGCTGTTTGTCGACGGCGGCTCCTTCGAATTCGAGGCGCGGTTCTTTGACGATACCGGCAACACCCTGAACATTGCCGGCAGCTTGATGGTGTTCCAGGATTCGCATGGCGAAAACATCCAGCTGATCGGTGTGTGCTGGGACAAGGCCAAATTCGACGAGCGCGACCTGATGCTCGGATGCAGCGTTGCGGTGCAGAACCATCTGTCCGTCGGTATTTTCTCCTTCGACGTGATGAACAACGTGCCGGTCTGGAACCCGCCGATGTACGGCCTGCTGGGCTATAAACAAGGCACAGACGTTCCGTCGGTGGAAAAACTGCTGGAGCGTGTTCACGAGGAGGACCGGGACTTCATAAAAGACGGACTGCAAGATGTGCTGACGATAGGGCAGTCCTTCCACTACCAGTTGCGGCTGCGCACCAGCGACGGCAGCTACGCAAGCGGGGAGCTGTTCGCACGGGCAAGGCGGGACAAAGCGGGCCGTACGACACATGTCTTCGGCGGACTGCAGCTCTACCGCAGCGGACCGGAGTGAGCCGCGGGTGTACGGTAAAGGAAAGCGCTTGCTGCAGTGGCGCCTGAGCCGGGCACCGTCACCCCAGCAGGACCCGCTCTGTGCCGCCTGCCGCTGTCTGCAGCCAGACGGCATGCATCCTGCGGGTGCATGCCAGTGACTGCAGAGGTGAACAGCCCGGCCTCCAACCTCCTTGCGAGCGCCTTTCTGGCATCCCCCTATGCCTCTTTCATCCTTGACTGGTACGGCCGCATCCTGGTCTGCAACCGGCGGGCTGAGCGCAGCTTTGCACCCGCAATAGCGCCAGACAGCGGGGCACTTAGCGGCAGCTGCATCAGCAGCCTGACCTTGCTGGAACCGGACCGCGTGATCGAAAGGCTCCGGCATGGCACGGCTAACGGCGTTGCAACATTGCCGATGGCAAGCGGCATCCGGACGAATGGATCATCGGAAACGGAATTCCGCGTCTCCCTGCTGCGGGCCGACACCCGGGGTGAACGGCTCATCCTGCTGACACACGACCAGCTGCGGGTCACCGTGGACTCCCTGCGGCATATGAACGAACTGCGCAGCCAGTTGCGCGGTGAATTGCGCAACGCCAAGGATGCCAACCTGAAGCTGCAGGAAACACTCCTGTCCATGGAGGCCTTTGCCCATGCGGCCTCTCATGATCTGCGCACACCGATCAACACTCTGGCTGGCTCCTTGCAGTTCTTCTCCGAACACTACGCCGCAGGGCTGCCTGACACGGCGCGGGAGTTCTTGCAGCACATGACCCGGGCCACCGGTCAGATCGACCGGCTGACAACCGAACTGCTGGAGCATTCGGTCTCCACATCCGCCGGGATCAACATTCAGGAAATCACCGTTCAGGACGCGGTTTCTGAGGCCTGCACGAGCCTGGCGCAGGAGCTCGAAGCCTGCGGCGGAAAGTTCCGGGTCATAGGCGACGGTTTCAGGCTCCATGCGGACCCGACCCTGCTGCATCTGGTCCTGACCAACCTGCTGTCCAATGCGATCAAGTACAGGCACCCGGAGCGGGTTCTTGAAATTTCGATCCGGATGAATGGTGCAGAGCGGGACCGGTGGGAGCTTTCGGTTGCCGACAATGGGACCGGCTTCGCGCCAGAGGACAAGCAGCTTATCCTCCAGCCTTTCCATCGTGCCCACCGCGAAATCGAGGGCAGCGGCATCGGGCTTTCGACCTGCGCCGAAATTTGCCGCCGGCACAATTGGAAATTCCTTGCCGATGGGGAACCCGGAAAAGGCGCTGTCTTCACCATTTCCTTCAGCTGACCGGCCGCCGCCTGCGCCGATCAGCTCGCTTCCGCGGAAACCGCCTTGCTCGTCACGTAATCAACCATGCTGAGAAGGTCGGTCAGGTTAACCGGCTTGTGCAGCACCCAGCGGATGTTGCGGCTCAGCCCGAAGAGCTCTCCGCCGGTGAACAGCCGGCTGCCGGTGATGTAGACGACGGGAATATCCGGGCGCAGAAGGGCAGCGTAATCCGCTACTGGAAGCGAGGTTTCTTCACCAATCTTCAGATCCAGGATCAGGATGCCCGGCTCAAAGTCGGCCAGCGCGGCAATTGCTTCTGCACAACTGGAGACGGGCCGTACATCATACCCGGCATCCTGCAAAGCCATGCTGAAGGTAAATCTTACCCCATCGTCATCTTCCAGAAGCAAAACCTTGACCGCCACAGCAATCCCCTTATCGCACATGAAGGCTGCCCCGGGATCACGCTAAGTGTAATCTGTCCTGCCAGCCCTCAAATCCCCAAGACGATGCGGCCGCGCACCGAACCGGGCAGTCCCGGCGAGTCGGCTCCCACTCGCTGGGTATTCTAATTACTACTTTAAATTGCGTATGACGGATATGGTAGCGTAAAAATTTATCGGCAAATTCCTGAGCTGTTGCATTCTGCTCCGCAGCTGGGGGCAAGTCGCGAACCAGCCCCCAGCCTGTTGAAATCAAAGACGTTCGATGGCCAAGGCAATGCCCTGACCGCCGCCGATGCACATTGTGATCAGCCCTTTGGAGCCGCGGGTCCGTTCCAGTTCATAAAGGGCCTTCAGGGTAATGATGGCTCCTGTTGCCCCCACGGGGTGACCCAGCGCGATGGCGCCGCCGTTGGGGTTCACCTTGGCCGGATCCAGCCCCAGTTCCTTGTTCACGGCCAAGGCTTGGGAGGCGAAGGCCTCGTTCGACTCGATCACGTCGAAGTCGCTGGCAGAAAGGCCGGTCTTCTCCAGCAGGTTGCGCACGGCAGGCACCGGGCCGATGCCCATGACCTCAGGGCGGACACCCGCATGGGCATAGCCCAGAATGCGGGCCTTCGGTTTCAGCCCGGCCCGTTCAGCCGCCACCGCCGTGGCCAGCACAACAGCCGCAGCGCCGTCGTTGATTCCGCTGGCATTCCCGGCAGTTACCCGGCCGTCTTTCTGGAATACCGCCTTCAGGCCCGCCAGCGCCTCCGGCGTGGTGGCCTTGGGGTGCTCGTCCACTTCAAAGGGCACCAGGTCGCGCTTGACCTTGACCTCGACCGGGGTGATCTGGGACTTGAAATGACCCGCCTCAATCGCCGCCGCGGCGCGGCTCTGGCTGGTCAGGGCAAAGTCATCCATCTGCTCGCGGGTGATGCCGTGCTCGTCGGCGACATTCTCAGCCGTCACCCCCATATGGCCGGTGCCGAACGGGCAGTTCAGCGCGCCCAGCATCATGTCGAGCGATTTCACATCGCCCATCTTGGCGCCCCAGCGGCTTTGCTGGATGATGTAGGGGCTGCGCGACATGTTCTCGGCGCCGCCGGCCAGGGCGAACTCTGCGTCCCCCAAGGCAAGCGACTGATAAGCTGACACAATTGCCTGAACGCCGGAGCCGCAGAGGCGGTTCACGTTCATTGCCGGCACCACGTCCGGAACACCTGCCTGCATGGCGGCAACCCGGCTCAGGTACATGTCGCGGGGTTCGGTGTTGATGATGTGGCCAAACACCACATGGCCGATCTGGCCGCCCTCCACCCCTGAGCGTTCCAGCGCCGCCTTGGACACGGTGGCTGCCAGGTCGATCGGCGCGGTGTTTGCCAGCGCGCCGCCAAAGGTGCCGATGGCGGTGCGGGCGCCGTCCAGAATCACGATGTCAGTCATTGTTTTTTCTCCTCAACTCCTGCGTTGGCGCCATTATGCGCCCGCAGCATGGACCTGTCTGCCGGGACGTGCCGTCATAGAAACGCGGCGTCACTCCCCGTGCACCCCTTGTACACCCCCTGTGCACCGCCGCGGCGCAGCATCCGCAGTTTGCCGGATCAATTGACAAATGCCGCCCATCGGCGCAGAGAATCCGTCATGACGGAAAACACAGACGATATCCTGACCCTGCTGCCCGCCCGCCTGAAGGAGGCGCGCCGCGCCCAAGGCCTGAGCCTGGAGGCGGTCGCCAACCTGTCGGGCGTCAGCCGCTCGATGGTGAGCCAGATCGAGCGCGGCGAAAGCTCCCCCACCATTGCGACGCTGTGGAACCTCACCCGCGCGCTGCAGGTGGATTTTGCGGGTCTCTTGGAAGCGGGCGACATGCAGGACCGGATCGAGGTGCTGCGCGCGGCGGACGTGCCCAAGATCGAGAACATGGGCCAGGGCTGCCGCATCCGCATCCTGTCGCCGCCGGAGGAGGCCGGCGGGCATGAGGTCTATGACATCCGGTTCGACCAGGGCGGCGCGCTGGTCAGCCAGCCCCACACCCGCGGCGCGGTGGAGCAGCTGACGGTGCTGGAAGGCAAGATCGCGGTGAGTTCCGGCAACGCCAGGGACCAGCTGCAGGCAGGCGACACCGCCCGCTATGCCGCCGATGTGGCCCACTCGATCACCGCGCCCGAGGGGCCTGCGCGGGTGTTTTTGATTGTGAAGAATGCTTGAGGTGACGAATGCCGCCAAGCATCTTCAGGCTAAATTGAGTTATGTGTCTCAGTCTAAAACTAAAATTCGATACTCAAAGTTGCTTTAAAATGGTGAAAACATGGTTGGTTTTTATCCTCGCACTTTAAAGAGACGCCCTGCAACTACACTTGTGGTTACTGTGCTGACATACTTTTCATTTGTGCCTGTCGTATGGGAGCTGGACCAATCCTTCAGCGCGGCCGCAGCTATAACCGCTGTGTGGGCTTACGGTATTTGGTTCGCTTACTCTGGCTTTCACCTTTTTAATCATTTCAAACACATCTAACATTGAATTCAGCGTGTGCTGTGGCATTCGTCAAGCGGGCACACGCGCTCAGGTATTGCTGTGACCGTCCTGCGTCTTGAGACCGCCCCGGCATCCTTCGGCAGGAAATCCCCACCTTGTGCCTTTTATGCACATTCCCCTTGAACGACTCGGGGGACCGGCCCATATGTGGTCCGCTAACGTTATTCTTGTCGATCCACTGTCTCCCGTTTACCGGCGCTTTCAGTCTCTCGATCCAGACCGACTACGCCAGGCTGCCGCACTTCCGCGGGCAGCAAAAACTCTAGGAGACTACGGATATGGCCACCGGCACCGTAAAATGGTTCAACACCACCAAAGGCTACGGCTTCATCGCGCCCGAGGGCGGCAGCAAGGATGTGTTCGTGCACATTTCCGCTGTTGAGCGTTCCGGCCTGACCGGCCTCGCCGACAACCAGAAAGTCACCTTCGACATCGAGCCCGGCCGTGACGGCCGCGAGTCGGCGGTGAATCTGGAACTGGCATAAGCCAGGCAGCTTTGCTGATTGGAAGCGCGGTCCCCGGGAGGGGGCCGCGTTTTCTTTTGGGCGGTTTCTTTCGGGAAGTCAGCCCTTGTTGCTCTCGTCCCAAAGCTTCGGCTCCCACAGCTCCACCTTGTTGCCCTCCGGGTCCATGATCCAGGCAAAACGGCCGTTCTCATAGGCGTCCGGCCCTTTCAGGACGGAAATACCTGCGTCCGTGAGCTGCGCGATCATCCCGTCCATATCGTCGATCCGGTAGTTGATCATGAAACCGGCGGTGCTGGGATCAAACCAAGTGCCGTCCGCATCGGCGGTGCCCCAGACGGTGAGGCCGCCGTCCTCTGCCGTGTCGTCCTTCCAATTGAGGACAGCGCCGCCGAACTCCTCCAATTCCAGCCCGAGGTGGTCGCGGTACCATGCGGCCAGCGCCTTGGCGTCGCCGCGCGCCTTGATGAATACCCCGCCGATGCCAGTGACCTTTGCCATTCCGCGTCCTCCCTTTTGCAGGGGCAGATAGCCCGGGCTGGCGGATTTCCACCCACGGCGTCCAGTTTCACGGATTTTTTTCCGCAATCCTGAAATCCTGTATTCCGGAAACGTATCCGCTATGATAGACACGCGACTCGAGACACCAAGGGAGTTTGCGCATGTCCACTGCTTTTCTGACCGACATCTCCAACACGCTGGCCCAGATCGAGGCCGAGGGGCTGTACAAGCGCGAGCGAATGATCACCTCCCCGCAGGGGGGCGAGATCACGGTTGGCGGCCGGGAAGTTATCAACCTGTGCGCCAACAACTATCTGGGTCTGGCCGACCACCCCGCCCTGATCAAAGCCGCCAAGGACGCGATGGAGCCGAAGGGGTTCGGCATGGCCTCTGTCCGATTCATCTGCGGCACCCAGGACATTCACCGGGAGCTGGAGCAAAGGCTGGCAAAGTTCCTTGGCAAGGATGACGCGATTCTGTTCGCGGCCTGTTTCGACGCTAATGGCGGGCTGTTCGAGCCGCTGTTGGGGCCGGAGGATGCGATCATCTCCGACAGCCTGAACCATGCCTCGATCATCGACGGCATCCGGCTGTGCAAGGCCAAGCGCTACCGCTACCTGAACAGCGATATGAACGACCTGGAGGCCTGGCTGAAGCAGGCCCGCGAGGACGGCGCACGGCATATCATGATCGCCACCGACGGCGTGTTCTCGATGGACGGCTATCTGGCCAAGCTGCCGGAGATCCGGGCGCTCGCCGACAAATACGATGCGGTGGTGATGGTGGATGACTGCCACGCCACCGGCTTCATGGGGGCGACGGGGGCCGGCACGCCAGAGCATTTCGGGGTGGACGTGGACATCCTGACGGGAACCTTGGGCAAAGCACTTGGGGGGGCCATCGGCGGTTACATCGCCGGGCCGCAGCCAGTGATCGACCTGCTGCGGCAGCGGGCGCGGCCCTATCTGTTCTCCAATTCGCTGCCGCCATCGATTGTTGCTGCCGGGCTGGAGGCGATCCGGCTGGTGGAGGAAGGGGACGGCCTGCGGGCGCAGCTGTTCGAAAATGCGAAATACTGGCGCGCGGGGCTGGAAAAGCTGGGCTTTGACCTGCTGCCGGGTGAGCATCCGATCATCCCGGTGATGCTGGGCGAGGCGCAGCTGGCGCAGGACATGGCAGCCCGGCTATTCGACGAGGGCGTTTATGTCTCCGGCTTCTTCTTCCCGGTGGTGCCGCGCGGCCAGGCCCGCATCCGCACCCAGATGAATGCGGCGCTGACGCGGGATGAGCTGGACCGGGCGCTGGCGGCATTCGGCAAGGTGGGCAAGGAACTGGGGGTGATCTGATGAGCCGTCCGAACACGATGAAGGCGCTGGAGAAAAGCCATCCGCAGGAGGGCCTGTGGATGGTGCAGGCGCCGGTGCCGGAAATCGGCCCCGACGAGGTGCTGATCAAGGTCAAGAAGACCGGCATCTGCGGCACCGACATCCATATCTGGAACTGGGACGAATGGGCATCGCACACCGTGCCGGTGCCGATGATCACCGGGCATGAGTTCGCGGGCGAGATCGTCGAGATCGGCCGCAATGTGGAGGATCTGGCGGTCGGGCAGCGCTGCTCCGGGGAGGGGCATCTGATCAAGACGGACTCGCGCCAGAGCCGCGCCGGCAAGTTCCACCTCGACCCCGGCACCCGCGGCATCGGGGTGAACGAGCAGGGCGCCTTTGCCCAGTATCTGAAACTGCCGGCCTTCAATGTGGTGCCGCTGCCGGATGATATCCCGGACGAGATCGGCGCCATCCTCGACCCGCTGGGCAACGCGGTGCATACCGCGCTCAGCTTTGACCTGCTGGGCGAGGACGTGCTGATTACCGGGGCCGGCCCCATTGGCATCATGGCGGCAGCCGTGGCGAAGCACGCAGGCGCCCGGCATGTGGTGATCACCGACATCAACCCGGACCGCCTGACGCTGGCCCGGCATGTGGTGCCGGCGGTGCGCACGGTGAATGTGGCCCAGGAAGAGCTGCGGGATGTGGTGCGCGAACTGGGCATGAAACAGGGGTTCGACGTCGGACTGGAAATGTCCGGCAGCCAGGCGGCTCTGGATCAGATGGTGGAGGCGCTGGTGATGGGCGGCAAGATTGCCCTGCTGGGCATTCCGCCGGGCAAATCGCCGGTCGACTGGTCCCGCATCGTGTTCAAGGCGATCACCATCAAGGGCGTCTACGGGCGCGAGATGTTCGAGACCTGGTACAAGATGATCGCGATGCTGCAGAACGGGCTGGATGTGAGCCGGGTCATCACCCACCGCTTCGGCGTGGATGATTTCGCCGAAGGCTTTGCGGCGATGAAATCAGGTTCCAGCGGCAAGGTGGTGCTGGACTGGACGTGACGGTTATTTGAGGGGGCTTTGCCCCCTCGGCCTTCCAGCTGGGCTTCGCCCGTTCGGGTCTGAAATGATCCTCCGGATCGTTTCCGGGATGACCCTCACCCCCAGAGTATTTCCGGAAAGATGAAAGAGGGGATCAGGGTTCCAGCGGCACCCTGCCCGTTTCCGTCAGCAGCCAGCAGTCGCGGCCTTCGAGAACGGCGGCGGTGAGCGGGCGGCCGTAGCCGGCACCGCTGTCGAGGTTGATGCGGTTCACGTGGTGCTCCGCCCGTTTTCCGGGGGTGTGGCCATGCACCACCAGCCAGGAGTGGGCGCGCTCGTCATTGAGGAATTCCTGCCGGATCCAGATCAGGTCGTCCTCGCTTTGGCTCTCCAGCGGCAGGCCGGGGCGGATGCCTGCGTGGACGAACAGAAGTTCGCCCTCCTGGTGGTGGGGTTTGAGGCCTGCCAGGAAGTCCAGATGCGCCTGTGGCACTGCGGCGCGGGCGCGGGCGTGGGTCTGGTAGATGCGGTCGCCCTCCTCCACGCCAACGCCGTAGGATTGCAGGGTCTCCATGCCACCGATACGGTCGTGCAGCCAGTGGTAGCCGACCAGCAGCCGGGCGTCGTTGCGCGGGTAGTCCTCCAGGAACATCGAGAACATGCGGTCGTGGTTGCCCTTGAGGCAGATCCAGTTGCGGCCCTCGGACTGGCCCTGCATCAACCGGTCAATCACGCCGCAGCTGTCAGGCCCGCGGTCGGTATAATCGCCAAGAAAGACAATGCGGGCGTCCGGGCCGCCATCGGCTTCGATCAGCGCCAGCGCCTGTTCCAGCATCTCAAGCTGTCCGTGGATATCGCCAATGGCGTAGATTGGGCTGGTCATGTCAGGATCCTTTGCCGGAAAGGCGCCGAAAAAATGAAAACGCCGCCCTTATAGCCGGGCGGCGTTTCCGATTGAACCGTTTACAAGTTCAGCACTAGGGCCCGGTCGTCAGATGACGTCGAATGCCAGCGGCTTAATCTGGTTGAACAGCCCGGTTTCGGCAAGCTTGGCACGCACCTCTGCCGGGACCTCGTCATCCACATAAAGGAGCGCGATGGCTTCGCCGCCTGCCTCGGACCGGCCCAGGGTGAAGTTGGCGATGTTGACGCCGTGATCGCCCAGGGTGTGGCCCAGGGTGCCGATGATGCCGGGCACGTCCTCGTTGGTGGTGTAGAGCATATGCGCGCCCACATCCGCCTCGATGTTGATGCCCTTGATCTGGATGAACCGCGGCTTGCCGTCGGAGAACACGGTGCCAGCCACCGAGCGCTCGCGCTTGGAAGTCACCGCGGTCACCTTGATGTAGCCGTCAAAGGAGCCGGATTTATCCTGGTTGGTGGTGGAAATCTGAACACCGCGCTCCTTGGCGACAACCGGGGCGGAGACCAGGTTCACTTCCGGATTGGAGCGTTTCATGATGCCCGCGATCACCGCGCAGTTCAGCGCGTCCAGGTTCATGCCGGCCGCAACCCCGTCGTAGAGGATGTTGATCGCCCGCAGCGGCTCGTCGGTCATCTGGCCCACGAAGGAACCCAGGTGGTCGGCCAGCTTGATCCACGGGCCCATGACCTTGGCTTCCTCGGCGGTGACGCTGGGCATGTTGAGCGCGTTCTCAACCGCACCGGTCAGCAGGTAGTTGGACATCTGCTCCGCCACCTGCAGGGCAACGTTCTCCTGCGCCTCGGTTGTGGCGGCGCCCAAGTGCGGGGTGCAGACCACGTTGGGCAGGCCAAACAGGGCGTTTTCCTTGGCCGGTTCCACCGAGAACACGTCAAAGGCAGCGCCTGCCACATGGCCGGAGGTCAGCAGCTCCGCCAGTGCGGCTTCGTCCACCAGGCCGCCGCGGGCGCAGTTGATGATGCGCACGCCCTTCTTGGTCTTTTCCAGGTTTTCCTTGGACAGGATGTTGCGGGTCTGGTCAGTCAGCGGCACATGCAGGGTGATGAAGTCGGCGCGTGCCAGCAGCTCGTCCAGCTCGACCTTTTCGATGCCCATCTTGTCAGCCTTGTCGTTGCTGAGGAAGGGATCGTAAGCGACCACTTTCATCTTCAGGCCGCGGGCGCGGTCGCAGACGATGCCGCCGATATTGCCGGCGCCGATCACGCCTAGGGTCTTGCTGGTCAGTTCAACGCCCATGAACTTGGACTTTTCCCACTTGCCGGCATGGGTGGAGGCCGAGGCCTCCGGCAGCTGGCGGGCAACCGCGAACATCATCGCGATGGCGTGTTCGGCAGTGGTGATCATGTTGCCGAACGGGGTGTTCATCACAATGACGCCGCGCTTGGAGGCGGCTTCCTTGTCGATGTTGTCGGTGCCGATGCCGGCGCGGCCGATCACCTTGAGGTTTTCGGCGTTTTCCAGGATCTTTTCCGTCACCTTGGTGGCGGAGCGGATCGCGAGGCCGTCGTACTGGCCGATGATTTCCGCCAGCTTGTCCTTGTCCTTGCCCACGTCGGGCAGGAAGTCGACGTCGATGCCGCGGTCGCGGAAGATCTGGACGGCAGCTTCGGAAAGCTTGTCGGAGATGAGAACTTTGGGAGCCATGGGTTAGGGTCCTTTTGCGGGGGCCTGTGCGGCCATTTGTTTTGAGAAGGGCTGCGCCCGGCCCTGGGTGGGTGCGAAGCGCCCTCCCGTGGGGAGGGTCGGGCGCTGCCCGGCGGTGCCGCCGGGCAGTACAACTATCAGGCCGCTTCGGTCTGGGCGGCGATCTCGGCCTCAAAGGCCCATTTGATCCAGGGCATCAGCGCGGCCACATCGGCGGCCTCAACCGTGCCGCCGCACCAGATGCGCAGGCCCGGAGGCGCGTCGCGGTAGGCGCCGATGTCATACGCCACGCCTTCGGCTTCCAGGCGCTTGGCCACGGCCTTGGCAAAGGCGGCGCCGTCCTTGATGCGCTCGTCCGTGAACTTGAGGCAGACCGAGGTGTTCGAGCGGTATTCCGGCTGCTCGGCCAGGAAGGCGATCCAGGGATTGTCCTGCACAAAGCTTTGCACCGCGGCCAGGTTGGCATAGGCGCGTTCGCGCAGGCCTTCCATGCCGCCGACGGAGCGGGCCCAGTCCAGCGCCAGCAGGTAGTCCTCGACCGCCAGCATCGAAGGCGTGTTGATGGTGGCGCCCTGGAAAATGCCGTCGATCAGCTTGCCGCCCTTGGTCAGGCGGAAGATCTTGGGCAGCGGCCAGGCCGGGGTGTAGCTTTCCAGCCGCTCCACTGCGCGGGGGCTGAGGATGATCATGCCGTGCGCGGCTTCACCGCCCAGCACCTTCTGCCAGGAGAAGGTGGTCACATCCAGCTTGTCCCAGGGCAGGTACTGGGCAAAGGCGGCCGAGGTGGCGTCGCAGATGGTCAGCCCGTCGCGGTCCGCCGGAATCCAGTCGCCATTTGGGACGCGCACGCCGGAGGTGGTGCCGTTCCAGGTGAAAACGACATCGTTGGTGAAATCGACGGTCGAGAGGTCCACAATCTGGCCGTAGTCGGCGGTCTTGACGGTGGCGTCCAGCTTCAGCTGCTTCACCGCGTCGGTCACCCAGCCGGAGCCGAAGCTTTCCCAGGCCAGCATCTCGACGCCGCGGGCGCCCAAGAGGTTCCACATCGCCATTTCCACCGCTCCGGTGTCGGAGGCGGGCACGATGCCGATCTTGTAACCGGCGGGGATGTTCAGGATTTCGCGGGTGCCTTCGATCGCCGCCTTCAGCTTCTCCTTGCCCACCGCAGCGCGGTGCGAGCGGCCCAGCGGCGCGCCTGCAAGTTTGCTCAGATCGAAGACGGGGGGTTTGGCACAGGGGCCGGACGAAAAGCGCGGATTGGCCGGCCGCGCGGCAGGTTGTTCAATAGCCATAAATGCTACCCTTCCAGATAAGCGCCCCTCGTTGGGGAGGGGTGTCCCGCCATCAGAGCTAGTGTGCTGCAGCGCGGCACGCAACAGATATTTTGAAATAATGCGGCTGTTCATCTGTTTTTTGCGACATGAATTTCCACCATCGGAAACAGCCGCGCTGAAATGGCGCAATTGGCTGTTCCTTATGATGCCCCCTGGTTTCAGCAGTTTTTTGCCGTCTGGCTGTTCCGCCGCGGCGGCGTTATGACAGGGGCAGATAGCGCCGGAACGGAGCCCGCCGATGTACACCGCCACCCTGCTTTGCAACCCTGCCCGACCGGTGCTGGAACCCGCGCTGATCGAATCGCTGCGCAATGCCTGGGGCGGCGGCGAGGCAGCCTGGCTGGCGCCGGGAGTGGCGGCTGAGTTTCCGCTGGAGCGGATGCCGGACAATCGCTGGGACGCCTGGGCGGATATTCAGAAAATGGGCGCCGACCTGGTGATCCAGCCCAGCGCCGAGCGGAAAAAGAAGATGCTGCTGGCCGACATGGATTCCACCATGATCCAGCAGGAATGCATCGACGAGCTGGCCGAGGAGGCGGGCGTCGGCGCGCGCGTGAAGGACATCACCGCACGGGCGATGAACGGCGAGCTGGATTTCGAAGGCGCGCTGACTGAGCGGGTCGGGCTGCTGAAGGGGCTGCCGGAATCGGTAATTGGCAAGGTGCTGGAGGAGCGCATCACGCTGATGCCTGGCGGCAAGCAATTGCTGGCAACGATGAAGGCCGATGGCGCCTATGCGGCGCTGGTTTCCGGCGGGTTCACGGCGTTCACCGCACGGGTCGCGGCAGAGCTGGGCTTTGACGAGAATCGCGCCAATACGCTGCTGGCGGAGGACGGCCAGCTGACCGGCGAGGCCGCGCGCCCGATCCTGGGCCGCGAGGCCAAGGTGGAGGCGCTGGAGCAGATCACTGCCCGGCTGGGGATTGCGGAGGCAGATGTGATCGCGGTGGGTGACGGCGCCAATGACCTGGGCATGCTGAAGCGCGCGGGCGCGGGGGTGGCGCTGCACGCCAAGCCCTCTGTCGCAGCGGAATGCGATATCCGCATCAACCACGGCGATCTGACGGCGCTGCTGTACATTCAGGGTTATGCCCAGGACGACTTCAAGGGCTGATCGACCGCATGCTGGAAGTGGGTATTGAAACCCTGCTGCTGTTGCTGGCAGCGGGGTTTGCCGCCGGGTTCATCGACGCGATTGCCGGCGGCGGCGGGCTGATCACCGTGCCGGTTCTGCTGCTGGCCGGGGCCAATCCGGTCACTGCGCTGTCGACCAACAAGATACAAGGTTTGTTCGGCGCGGCAACTGCGGCGGCCACATATGCCCGCGCCGGGCATGTTGACCTGAAGGCCCAGGTCGGGCCTGCGCTGATTGCCTTTGCGGCGGCAGTTGCGGGCGCGTTTCTGGTCGCCTACCTGCCCACCGAATGGATCAGGATGATCCTGCCGGTGCTGCTGATCGCCATTGCGGTCTTCTTTGCCCTGAAGAAGGGGCTGGGCGATCTGGACCGGCACCGGCGCCTGTCCCCTGCCCTGTTCACCGCCACCATGATCCCCTTGTGCGGCGCCTATGACGGGCTGCTGGGCCCGGGGGCTGGCAGTTTTTACATGCTCGCCTTTGTGTCGCTGGCGGGCTACGGCATTCTCAAGGCCACGGCGCATACCAAGCTGCTGAATTTCGCCTCCAACGCGGGCGGGCTGGTTGCGTTTTCCTTCTTTGCGACCCCCTGGTGGATCACCGGCCTGCTGATGGGCTGTGCCCAGATCGCCGGGGCACGGGCGGGCGCGGGGCTGGCAAAGAAACAGGGCGCCAGGGTGATCAAGCCGCTGCTGGTGGTGACGTCCGTATCGCTGGCTGCCAAGCTGCTGTGGGACATGGTGTGACGGCTGGTTGCAGCCTCACCAGTAGTTAACCTTTTTATTAATTAACAATCATGCTAAAAATGGGCATGACACCGATTCTGAAGTCCTTTGCCGCCCTGTCGGACGAGACCCGCCTTTCAATTGTGGACCAGCTGATTTCCCAAGGCGAATTGCCTGCAGGCGATCTGGCGCCAGGCGCCGGTATTTCGGCCCCCGCCATATCACGCCATTTGAAAGTCCTGCGCGAGGCGGGGCTGATCTCGCAGCGGGCGGAAGGCACCCGGCGGCTGTATTCCGCCCGCCCCGAAGGGTTGCGGATGATTGCTGAGTGGACACAATCGCGCCGTGCCTTCTGGGAACGCAGCCTGGACCGGCTGGAAGCGGCCCTGATGGAGGATGATGCATGAGCGACCTGCAGCTGAGACGGACCTTTCCGGTCAGCCCGGAGAAACTGTTCGGCTGGGTGACCACGCCGGACAAGCTGCTGAAATGGTGGGGGCCGGAAGGAGTTTCCATTCCGGAGCATGACCTCGACCTGAGCCGCACCGGCCCCTGGTATTCGGTCATGCAGAACAGCGACGGCCAGCGGTTCCATGTTTCCGGCCAGGTGACCCATGTGGATGTGCCGAAATCCGTCGGTTTCACCTGGGCCTGGCATGAGGAGGACGGCAGCCGCGGCGCCGAAAGCCATGTGACCTTAACCATCGCGGCCGCCGGGGATGGCGCCATGCTGGTGGTTGATCACCGCGATCTGGGTGACGACGGCATTGCCGCGCGCCACGAGGAAGGCTGGACCTCCACCCTGCGCAAGCTGGAAGCGGAGCTGGCCAAGAGTTCCTGAACAGGGTTTCACCGCAACCAAGGGAGAAGACCAATGCCACAGTTCATTTTTGCTTATCACGGCGGCAAAACTCCGGAGAGCGAGGAAGAGGGCGCCAAGGTCATGCAGGCCTGGAAGGACTGGATGGGGGCGATGGGGGATGCCCTGAAGGTGCCGGGCGCGCCGGTCGGCCTGTCCAAGACCGTCAGCGCCGGCGGGGTGGCGGACAATGGCGGTGCCAATCCGCTGTCGGGCTATTCGGTGGTGGAAGCCGCCGATCAGGACGCGGCTTGCGAAATGGCCAAGGGCTGCCCGATGGTGGCGGATGGCAGCGGCTCGGTCGAAGTCGCAGAGATCATCGAGATGGAGATGTAACGCAAATGCCCCGGGTTTGAGCCCGGGGCATTCGTTTTCAGAACAGCAGTTCGGCGGCGGGGCGGATTGACCCGCATTCCAGCCCGCGGCGGCTGTAGAGCATCTTGTTCATGTACTTGCGGGTCTCCGGGTGGTCCGCGTCCAGCACGCCGAGGCTGACCATCAGCGCCGCAATCGCGCATTCGCTGGCACGGGTGGTGCCATCGGCAATCTTCAGCGCAACGCCCAGTTTCTGTTCCGGCAGGATGGCGATGAACACCGCCTCGGCCCCGGTCTTGATTGCCACCTTGCCGTCCATGGCGCGCATCAGGTTGGTGCAGCAGCGGGTTTCGCCGGCCACCAGCTCGGGATGCGCGGTCATAGCGGCAACCAGCTGCTGCGCCGCGTCGGACGCGCGGTCGGAGCGGTCCGCGGCGCTGGCAAACCAGGCCATCGAACGCGCCAGCCCGGTGACGGTGGTGGCAAAGTTCGGCGCCGAGCAGCCGTCGATGCCATAGCCGGGGCTGTCCTGGCCGGTGGTTTCCTCAAACGCCGCCAAGCAGGCCTGCTGCACCGGGTGGTCCATCTCGATGTATTCCGAACCGCCGCCCAGGTACTGGTTCAGGGTCAGGAAGCCCGCGTGTTTGCCGGAGCAGTTGTTGTGCACCTGGCAGGGGCTGCTGTCGGTCTTGATCAGCTCGTTGCGGGCCGGAATGTCGTCCGGCAGCTGCGGGCCGCAGCGGAAATCGTCATCATCCATGCCCAGCTGATCCAGCCAGGAGTTAACACGGTCCGTATGAATGTGCGCGCCGTTGTGGGAGGCGCAGGCCAGCGCCAGCTGTTCAGAGGTCAGCCCATAGCGCGCGGCCGCACCGGAGGTGATCAGCGGCAGCGCCTGGATCATCTTGGCGGAACTGCGCGGATAGATCACTGCATCCGGGTCGCCCCAGCTGCGCACCACCTGGCCACTGTCATCGCAGATGACGGCATGGCCCAGGTGCAGGCTTTCCAGCAGCGGGCCGCGCCAGACTTCGGCCATGGGCACTGGATTCGGCATGATGTCTCCCCTCATGTTTGCATGCGGATTTCTGGGCGAAATCCTGCCAAAACGCACTTTCGCCCGTGGTGCTAGTTACGTTAGTGTGCTTGTGTAGCGCAAGCGAGGGGATCGGGACCAGACAGCGGATGAACGCTGCGGGCCCTTTGCTTGGTTTTGAGGTATAAGAGAACAGTCTTGGAGTCGGGACAAATGGCATTGAAACTCGCCCGCGTGGCTGCGGGCCTGTGTCTGGCAGCATTGGCAACCACCGCAACTGCGCAGGAAACGTCGAACAACCGGGTTGCAGCCAAGGTGGACTGGAGCGTCTTCGAGGGCAACGATCCGAATGAATGCTGGGGGGTTTCCGCACCGAAGGAGACCGTGAACACCCGCGACGGCCGCGTCGTGGCGGTGCGCCGCAGCGAGATCCAGCTGTTTGTCACCTTCCGCAGCGGCGATGCGCCCAAGGGCGAAGTGAGCTTCACCGGCGGCTACCCGTTTGCGCCGGGGTCGACCGTGAACATGGCAATCGGCGAGTCCGAGTTCGAGCTGTTCACCGAGGGCGAATGGGCCTGGCCGGCAACCCCCGCGGATGATGCCAAGATCGTCACCGCCATGAAGCGCGGCGCCGATGCGGTGTTGACCGCGCGTTCGGCGCGGGGCACCCAGACCAAGGACACCTTCTCGCTGCTGGGGTTCACCGCGGCGGTCGAAGACGCGGAAAAGCGCTGCAGCAAGTAACCCTCTGCATGCGCGGAAATCTGGCAAACCCCGGCCCGCGCCGGGGTTTTCTTGTTTGAAGGCCGCGGGGCGCGTAGCATGAGGGCAGGAGGTGCTGCCCATGCTGAACTCTGTCTTTCCCCCGATCCCTTGCCTTGCAGTTCTTCTGCTTGCACTGCCCGCCTGGGCCAATCCGGCACTGGAATGCGGCCAGGGCAGCCAGGAGGAAGTCGGCTCCTGCGTGGCCGAGGATGAGGAAGGTGTCGAAGCGGCGCTCTTCAATGCATTGGAAGCGGCAATGATCACGGCTGCAGAGCGGGACAATACCAGCGGCGGAACGGCGTCGGAGGCGGCGCTGATGCAGAGCCAGAACACTTGGGAAGCTTTCCGGGCAGCACACTGCAGTTACATCGGAACGGCGCATCCAGTGCCTGAAGAAGCCGGCATTGCCACCCGCGCGTGCTGGACCAAGCTGGGCCGGGCAAGGGTTGAGGAACTGGTGCGGCTGAGCAAATGAACCTTGTCCGCCCCGCTGCCTGAAATGTGTTTTGGCGGATTCCTTTTGATCTCCGTTCGAAATCCTATATAGAGCCGCATCCGCCCACCATCATCCGAGGCTTTTGCCATGACCGCCAGCGCGCCGATCACCCAGGACGTAATGACCCTGCCCCGCAAGGAGCCCGAGGGCGGCAAGATCAATCTTGTCGGCCTGACCCGCGAGCGGATGCGCGAAGTTCTGATCGAACACGGCACCCCGGAGAAGCAGGCCAAGATGCGGGTCGGCCAGATCTGGCAGTGGATCTACCAATGGGGCAAGCGCGACTTTGCCGACATGACCAACCTGGCCAAGGCCTACCGCGCGCAGCTGGCGGAGACGTTTGAGATCCGCATCCCCGAGGTGGTGAGCAAGCAGGTGTCGACCGACGGCACCCGCAAATACCTGGTGCGGATCAACGGCGGCCATGAGGTCGAGGTGGTCTATATCCCCGAGGATGACCGCGGCACCCTGTGCATCTCCTCCCAGGTGGGCTGCACCCTGACCTGCTCCTTCTGCCATACCGGCACCCAGAAGCTGGTGCGTAACCTGACCCCGGCCGAGATCGTCGGCCAGGTGATGATGGCGCGCGACGATCTGGAGGAGTGGCCGGTGCCGGGTGCGCCCAAGGAAGAGACGCGCCTGCTGTCGAACATCGTGCTGATGGGCATGGGCGAGCCGCTTTACAACTTCGACAACGTGCGCGACGCGATGAAGATTGCGATGGACCCGGAGGGCATTTCCCTCAGCCGCCGCCGGATCACGCTGTCGACCTCCGGCGTGGTGCCGGAAATTGCCCGCACAGCCGAGGAAATCGGCTGCCTGCTGGCAATCTCCTTCCACGCCACCACCAACGAGACCCGCGACGTGCTGGTGCCGATCAACAAGCGCTGGAACATTGACGAGCTGCTGCAGGCGCTGGCGGATTACCCCAAGGCCTCCAACTCTGAGCGGATCACCTTTGAATACGTGATGCTGGACGGGGTGAATGACTCGGACGAGGACGCGCACCGTCTGATCGACCATATCAAGCGCTACAACATCCCGGCCAAGATCAACCTGATCCCGTTCAACGAATGGCCGGGCAGCCCGTACAAGCGGTCCTCCAACAACCGCATCCGGGCCTTTGCCAATATCATCTATCAGGCAGGTTACGCCTCGCCGATCCGCAAGACCCGCGGCGATGACATCATGGCCGCCTGCGGCCAGCTGAAATCGGCCACTGAGCGCGCCCGCAAGAGCCGCAAACAGATTGAGGCCGAAGCCGGGATGAAGTAACCCCGGCTCCGGCCCCGCTGCGGCGGGGTCCCCGGCTGCCTTAACTGAAAATGAAGTCGTCCGCGGTCAGCCCGCCGGTGTAACCGGTGAGCTCAATGTCGTGGTTGCCGTAGTAACTGATCAGCGTGTTGCCGCCCTGCTCTGTGATGGTCAGATCGCCGAAGCCGCTGACCACTGTTGCCGAAAACTCGATCCTGTCGTTGCCACTGCCGAAATCGGTGATGGTCTCGTCTTCCCAGTAATCCGCATAGACAAAGACAAACACGTCGGCGCGGGCGCCGCCGGTCAGAACATCAGAGCCGTCGCCACCCACAATTCTGTCGCGGCCGGCGCCGCCGTTCAAAGTGTCATCGCCGCGGCCGCCGAACAGCGTGTCATTGCCGCCATTACCGCGCAGGATGTCGCTGTCATTGCTTCCGCCTGAATAATCCCCGCTGTCCGAACCGCCATGAAGCACGTCATGGCCCTTGCCGCCCCAAATCCGGTCGGCGCCCTGGCCGCCGCTGACAGTGTCCGCACCGCCGCCGCCGAACAGCCTGTCATCCGCTTCGCGGCCCAGCACCGTGTCGCTGCCGGCCATTGCCCGGATCACCGTATCCTGACCGGTCGCAAGCACCGTCTCGGAACGTTCGCTGGCCTCGATCACAACACGGCCGGCCTGATTGAGACTTGCAGTCCAGCCCTCTGTGCCGCCGGTGCCGCCGTAAAGGTGCTGCAGCGCCTGCAGATCGAACATGCCAAGTTCGGTGGCATTGTAGCCGCCGTAGTTGTAGGTCATGACCGAATGGGCCTGGTCGTCGAGATGCCCTGCCAGCGTGTTTTCGCCATCATGGGGATGCTCCAGCCCCACAGCATGGCCGATTTCGTGCAGGATCGTTTCATAGCCGTATGAACCCGGCGCCATGCTGCTGCCCTGGATTGCCAGCTGCCCCTGCCCGGTAGAGTAGGCGCTGGACCAGGCATAATGAGCCCAGCCTGCGGCGCTGCCGCCATCGTAGCCGAACACATTGATCATCGCCGGGCCATCGGTTTCGACAAAGATCAGCCCGGCGGCCTCCTCGAATTCGGCCAGCGCCAGGCGGAAATAGTCGCGCTGCGTCTCGTTGAAGGACCAGTAGCCGGTTGCGCCATAAGGATCACTGGACGCGTCATCCAGTTCACCGCTGCTGACGAAGCTATAGGTCACAACCGTTTGAGTGCCGAGGCTAACCTGACTGTTCCAGCGGTAATTGCCATTCGACGTATAGGCCAGAAGTGACGTGTAGTCTGAGACTTCGGACATCCTTGCTCTCCACTGCTCCACCGCCGGTAAGGTATTGTTTGCAAATACGGCCAAGTTTGGCCGCTTTTCAGGCGCAACCGGCGCAAACACGTTAAGGTTTGTTGTAAATGGCGGATATCTGCGTGTTAGGGACGCGCCTGGGCGCGGATTCCGGCCGGTCCGCCCGGCACGGCCGCCGGCGGTTCAGCAGCCTCCACGCCTGTTGCAAGGCGGGCACAGTGCCTGACGCTTGAGCCGCCGCCGCATTCTTTCCCCAATCCGGTTCCATTTCCGCCGCTTGCGGCAAACAGTTTCCAGATTACGGACAATCAAATTTTCAGAAGGAAACGCAGATGGCTCCGATGGAACGAAAGACCGCCCCGATCGACCCCAGCGTACTGGACCTGATCCGCAGCGAACGGCAAAAAGCGCTGAGCCCGCGGGAGTGGCAATTCCGCCTGCGCGGCTACGGTTATGCAGTGAAAACCGTGGAAGGCACCCAGATCCTCACCCGGCTGACCACCGGAGATGAAGTGGGCAGACTGCCGCCGGAATTCGCCTGATCCCGGCAGCAGCAGTTCACGCTGCGCTCAGCGCTCGCGGCCCGGCAGGCTGTCGCGCGGCGGCGCAGGCTCCCAGTTTTCAATGATCTTCACCGCTTCCTGCGCGGTATCGACCACCCGGAACAGGTCCAGATCCTGATCCGAGATGGTGCCGGCATCGGCCAGCGCCTCCCAGTTGATAATCCTGTCCCAGAATTCCTTGCCGAACAGCAGGAACGGCACCCGCTCCATCCGCCCGGTCTGGATCAAGGTCAGGCTTTCGAACAGCTCATCCATCGTGCCGAAACCGCCCGGGAAGACCGTGATCGCCCGCGCCCGCATCAGGAAATGCATCTTGCGGATCGCGAAGTAGTGGAAGTTGAAGCTGAGATCCGGGGTCACGAAGCCATTGGGCGCCTGTTCATGCGGCAGCACGATCGACAGGCCGATGGAATGGCCGCCCGCATCCTGTGCGCCGCGGTTGCCCGCCTCCATCACGCCAGGGCCGCCGCCGGTTACCACGACATTCTGACGGCCGCCGCTCTGCTTGGATTTCTCCGTCATCAGCCGGGCGAATTCGCGTGCCTCATCATAAAAATGCGACAGGTCCGCCAGCGTCTGGGTACGCGCCTTGTCCTTGTGCTCCGGGTCCGGAATGCGGGCGCCGCCGAACATCACGATGGTGCTTTCGATGCCGCGCTCGTTCAGCATGAGCTCAGGTTTCAAAAGCTCCAGCTGCAGCCGCACCGGGCGCAGCTCCTCGCGGTACATGAAATCCTGGTCGGCAAAGGCCAGGCGGTAGGCAGGCGACCGGGTCTGCGGCGTGGCGGGAACATGCTCTGCCCGGTTCCGGTCGGTATGGGCATCGCTGAAACGGCTGTGGCGGTCTTCGGTCATGGATAATCCAGGTAAAAAATAACAGGACCTCCTTTGTAACCGCCCTTGGCTGTTAGCGCCAATCAAGAATGCAGGAGAACGCGCCGTTCCGCTTGCGCCCGGGCCCGGCACCGATAAGGTTCCGGCGCAGCAGGCAGGAGGGCAGCGCATGGATTGGCAGAAAGAAATCAAGGCAGCGGCAGAGCGCATCCGCCCGCATGTGCAAGAGACCCCGGTGATGCAGACCCGCGGTTTCGGGCTGGACTATCCGCTGGAGCTGAAGCTGGAGCACATGCAGCACACCGGCAGCTTCAAGGCCCGCGGCGCCTTCAACACGCTGCTGAGCCAGGAAGTGCCCGCGGCCGGGCTGGTCGCTGCCTCGGGCGGCAATCACGGCGCCGCAGCGGCCCATGCCGCGCATCAGCTGGGCCACCGGGCCCGGATCTATGTGCCGGAGATGGCAGGCCCCGCCAAGATATCGCTGATCGAACGCACCGGCGCCGATCTGCAGGTTGTGCCCGGCGCATATGCCAACGCGCTGGAGCAGGCGCAGGCCTATGAGCGGGAGACTGGAGCGATGCAGGTCCACGCCTATGACGCGCCCGCCACCGTCGCGGGACAAGGCACCTGCTTTGCCGAGTGGCAGTCCCAGGGGCTGCAGGCGGATACCCTGCTGATCGCGGTGGGCGGCGGCGGGCTGATTGCCGGCGCGCTGGCTTGGTTCCAGGGGGCAAAGAAGATCGTCGCTGTGGAACCGCAGAACTCCTGCGCGCTGAATGCCGCTCTGGCGGCGCAACAGCCGGTGGATGTGGAAGTCTCCGGCGTGGCCGCCAACGCGCTTGGCGCCAAGCGGATTGGCAATATCTGCTTTGAACTGGCCGTTGCGCAGGGCGTCACCTCCCTCACCGTTCCGGACAGCGCAATCACCCAGGCGCAGACTGCCCTGTGGCGCGAACGCCGGATCCTGGCCGAGCCCGCTGGCGCCACGGCACTGGCAGCGCTGATGTCCGGCACCTACAGGCCGGCGCCGGGTGAACGTGTGGCGGTACTGATCTGCGGGGGCAACATTGCCCCGGACCCGCTGGTATAATCCTTGCGGGCCGGAATCCGCACAGGTATCGCCATAATATGTCTGCAACCATCGCTGATACGATCTACCACGCCCTGAGCGAACGCATCATCACCGGCAGCCTGCCTGCCGGGGAAAAGCTGCGCCAGGACCATATCGCGCGGGAGTTCGAAGCCAGCCACGTGCCCGTGCGCGAGGCGCTGTTGCGGCTGGAGGCGCACGGGCTTGCTGTTTCCGAACCCCGCCGCGGCACCCGTGTCAGCGCGCTGAACCCGGCGGAGATCCGCGAGGTGATCGAGATGCGGGTGGCGCTGGAGGTTCTGGCGCTCACCCACGCCTTTGGCCGCCTGACAGCTGAGGACATCGACGCCGCGGAGGCCGCCCGCCTGGCCTGTGACGCGGCAGAGGACATGGCCGGCTGGGAGCGGCTCAACCGTGCCTTCCACAAAGTGATCCTGGCCCCCTGCGCAATGCCCAGGCTGCTGGCCTCGATCGACGATCTGCACATCGCCGCCGCCCGGCATCTGTTTGCCAACTGGCAGCATCAATGGAGCCGCCGGGTGGACGCAGACCATGCCGCCATCGTCCAGGCGATGGCCCGGCGCGATGCCGCCGGCGCCTGCGAGATCCTGCGCCGCCACTTGCGCCGGGTGCGCTGACCGGCAGGAACCCGGCAAAACGCCGTCAGGAGCGGCAATTTGGACGCAATCCGGACATGACCTGCAGGCAGTTTGCCGCTATGAAGCTGCGACTCAAACCGACGCCGGAGGAACATCCATGTCCAACGCCCAGCTGGAAGCAGCGATCGAAGCCGCCTGGGAGGCGCGCGACACCATCACCCCCGCCACCACCGGCGAACAGCGTGAAGCCATCGAAGACACCCTGAATGCGCTCGATTCGGGCAAGCTGCGGGTGGCCGAGAAGCTGGAGAACGGCGACTGGCATGTGAACCAGTGGGCCAAGAAGGCGGTGCTGCTGGGCTTCCGCATCAAAGACATGGAAATCCACGAAGGCGGCCCGCAGGCCGGCGGCTGGTGGGACAAGGTCGACAGCAAATTCAACGGCTGGGGCGAAGCTGACTGGAAATCCGCAGGCTTCCGCGCAGTGCCGAACTGCGTTGTCCGCAAATCCGCCTATATCGCACCGGGCGCAGTGCTGATGCCCTCCTTCGTGAACCTCGGCGCGTATGTCGACGAAGGCACCATGGTCGACACCTGGGCCACCGTCGGCTCCTGCGCGCAGATCGGCAAGAACGTGCACCTGTCGGGCGGCGTCGGCATCGGCGGCGTGCTGGAGCCGATGCAGGCCGGCCCCACCATCATCGAGGACAACTGCTTCATCGGCGCCCGTTCCGAGGTGGTCGAGGGCTGCATCGTGCGCGAAGGCTCGGTTCTGGGCATGGGCGTGTTCATCGGCAAGTCGACCAAGATCGTCGACCGCGAGACCGGCGAAGTGATGTACGGCGAAGTGCCGCCCTACTCGGTTGTGGTGGCGGGTTCGATGCCGTCGAAGAACAACATCAGCCTTTACTGCGCGGTGATCGTGAAGCGTGTCGACGAGAAGACCCGCTCCAAGACCGGCATCAACGAGCTGCTGCGCGACTGATCCGCGCCCCGCAGTCTAAGACCAGAAACGCGCCCCATTCCGGGCGCGTTTTTCTTTTTCTGAAGCGCCTGCTTGTTTCTGGTAAAAATACCCGCGGAGAGGCCGTTAGGCCCCGGGACGGCGCCCCCTCCTGCACGAAAACCTTGCCGCGCATTAAGCCTGCTGCTAATACCATTACATCTACACATAAGAGGGTCAGATGCAGACCATATTCGCCCAGCGCGCCCGCCTGCCCCAGGGATGGGCAGAGAACCTCCGGCTGACGATTTCTGAGGGCCGGATTTCTTCCTTGGAAACCGGTGCCGAACCGCAGGCAGGGGATACCCGGGCGGATGTGCTGCTGCCATCGCTGGGCAATTTGCACTCCCACAGTTTCCAGCGCGCGATGGCGGGGATGACGGAGTACCGGGCCGCAGGCAAGGACAGCTTCTGGACCTGGCGCGAACTGATGTACCGCTTCATGGACCGCATCACGCCCGAGCAATACGAGGCGATTGCCGCGCTGGTGTTCATGGAGATGCTGGAGGCAGGATATGCCTCTGTGGGCGAATTCCACTATGTCCACCACCAGCCGGGCGGTGCGCATTTTACGTCGGTGACAGAGCTAAGCGAGCGGGTGTTTGCGGCCGCCGGCCAGACCGGCATCGGCCTGACCCACTTGCCGGTGCTTTACACCTACGGCGGTGCCGGCAAGCAGGAGCTGAGCGGCGGCCAGCAGCGGTTCGGCAATTCGGTGGCTGAATTCACCGAGCTTGTCAGCCGCGCCCGTGAAATTGCCGCCCGCGAGCTGCCGTCCGACGCCTGCGTTGGCATCGCCCCGCATTCGCTGCGTGCCACCTGCCCCGAGGATCTGGCAGAGGTGCTGCAGATCCAGAACGGTCTGCCGGTGCATATCCACATCTCGGAGCAGCCCAAGGAAGTTGCCGACATCAGCGCTTGGCTGGGTGCGCGGCCGGTCGAATGGCTGCTGGACAACGCGGCGGTCGACGGCAAGTGGTGCCTGATCCATGCGACCCACATGACCAGCTCTGAAACCGCAGGCATGGCGCGGTCCGGCGCCGTGGCGGGCTTGTGCCCGATCACCGAAGCCAACCTGGGCGACGGCCCGTTCAACGGTGTGGAATACTTGGCGGAGAAGGGTGCGTTTGGGGTGGGATCAGACTCTAACGTGCGGATTTCTCTGCCCGAAGAGCTGCGCACGCTGGAATATTCCCAGCGTCTTCGGGACTTTGCCCGCAACGTGCTGGTGCCGGGTGAGGGCTCGGTTGGCGAAACCCTGTACCTGGGCGCGGCGCAAGGCGGGGCGCAGGCCTTGGGTCGCGACGCCGGGCGGATCGAAGAGGGCGCGCTTGCAGATCTGGTTGCGATTGACAGCGGCGTGCCCGCTCTCTGCGCGCTGAAGCCGGAGCAACTGCTCGACGGCCTCTGCTTTGCTGCAGGCGATGACACGGTCACAGACGTCTGGAGCGCCGGCCGCCATGTGGTGAATCAAGGCCGCCATATCGCGCGGGACAGCGTGGTTGCCGGCTACAAGACGGCCATTAAAGAACTGTTGAACAGTCTCTAAACAGGCAGAATCCGCACTTGGACAACAGTGCCGCCGCCGGTGACCACAGCGCCGGCGGCGGTCCCGGTCACGATCCCCTCCCCGGGACCAAGGCGGTCTGCGTCCACGCCTTCCAAGCTGCCGGAGACCACAAAAAGCACTTGCCGTCCTTCAACAGCCGGAACAGGGCCGTCCACAAGGATTTCGGATCCCGCCGTCACCCGCGCCGGGTCATATATCACGTTGAAGGCCTTGCAGGGCCCATCGCGCAACCGGCAGTCCAGCGGCGACCCGCCATCGAAGCGCAGCGGTTCCAGCGGCCGGGCCTCCAGCCGCGTGGTTTCATTCGACAGGGTGTGCCCGGCCCCTTCGACGATGCAATGGATACGGGCGAGGCCGGGGAATGCGGAAAACGGGCCATCACGGGTGATGTCCGCCAGGCTCAGGCGCCAGACCATCCTTCCGTCTTCAGCGTGCGTGGCCAGTTCCCGGGTCACACCGCCGCCGTTCTTCCATGGCACGGGATGGGCAGTCATGGCGGAGAAGCGCATTGCAGGATCCTTGCAGCCGATCTTTCAACCCAGGCATAAATCCCGGATGCCAGGAACCGCAAGCTTTCCGTTTCCCGCTCATCGGGCCTGCAGCGGCACCGCAATTTGATTGACCATCCCCCTACCCCGGCGCTATGGCGGCGGCATGGAAAAGAAGAAACCCTCCCGCCAGCAAGTTTATACCCTGCTTGTCCAGATCGGCCGCAAGGACGGAGACGGCCTGCCCGACGGCGCCACAGGCGCGGCGCTGATGATCTATGCATCGGGCATTGATGAAGCTGAGGCGGTGCGGGAAACCGTGGCGATCCTCAAGCAGGCCGACACCGCGCCGCTGGACGTGACCGGCTACGGCACGCTGGAAGAACGCGAGGCCGAAGGCCATGAGATCGGCGAAGAGGAGCGTGACCTGATGCAGCGGGCGCTGGAGGAAAACGCGGTGATCGTCGCGCAGATGACCCCGTTCTTCGACGGCGAAGAGCCAGTGTTCCACTGACCGCAGACCTCAGTCCTGGCTGCCGAACCATTTGCGGTAGAGGGCGTCATAGCTGCCGTCCTCCTGCATCGCCAGCAGCGCCTGGTTGACCTCTTCCACCAGCGGCGAGCCGGCCGGAAAAACCAGCCCGTAGTTTTCGCGCAGGAACGGCTGGCCAATGGTCTGCCCGAATTTGTGCCCGCCCTGCTTCTCGTAGTAGTTCAGCACCGGCGCATCAAAGACAACTGCCTTGATCTCTCCCGTCTCAAAGGCAGCCAGCATGTCCTCCAGCCCGGAAAAGGCGGCGTAGTCGATCTCGCGCCGGTCCAGGAAGCCGGCTGCCGTCGAACCGCTGATGGTGCCGACGGATCTGCCATAAAGATCGTTCACCGAATTCACCGAGCCACTGATTGCCTCGACGGTCATCACTGCAGTGATCTTGGCGACGAAGACCGAGACGATGAACAGCGACGAGACCACCAGCACCACACCGAACATGCGGCCGACCGGTGTCCGCGGCACCCGTTCCTCGAAGCCGCCATTCACCACTAGGTTCAGCGCCCACCAGAACGACGGGAACCAAGCCTCATTCAAGGGGCGGTCGAAATAGGGTTGGGCGCGGCGTTCAAAGGCCCACATCACCATGCCGCCGCCGAACAGCAGAAGAAAGGCGATGCCGATAGCAGCGGCCAGATCCCAGGACATCAGCGCCCGCAACAGCGACGGCTGGCGGACGTCATCGGCCTGAACCATGATCTGCAGACCGCTTTCGAAAACCGGGTGGCTGAAATCCATCAGGATTTCGCGGGAGGCTGTGATCGAAATATTGGCGGCAGCCAGGTCGGCCTCGCCGGTGCGCACACCGTCCAGCATCTCTGCAAAGCTGCCGGTGCGGTTGATGCGGTAATCCCAGCCCAGCCGTTCCGCCAAAATCCCGAACAGCTCCAGCGAAAAGCCGGTGTCGCGCCCCTCTTCCACCATGGAAAACGGCGGCCGGGTGACAGTGTTGACCGTCAGAACCTGCGCAGAGAGCAGTTGCCCCCAGAGCATGAACAGGGCGGCGGTGATCAGACGGAGATACAGCACGGAAACGCTCGGATTGGCCTCTGAAAGGGTTTCAACGTCCTTAGGCGGATCACCATTTTCACGCAAGCGCTTTGGCCGCGGCGGCAGAATTGCCACCGGAACTGTGTCAGGCAATCCGCTGCGCAGAGGTCTGGCGGCAGCAACAGTTTGCGGTTGGGGGCAGCCTCGGCTTGCCTCCCTTAGGCCAACGGCCTTTGCGCCCATTTCGCTGTCTCCGCTGTGAATTGCGCCGCGTGCCGATCCGCGCTAGGCCTGTGCCAACCGGAACCCGAGGAGCCCACCGATGCCGCAAACCGATCCCGCCCGCCTGACTGCTGACCTGATCCGCTGCCCGTCGGTCACGCCCGAAGAAGGCGGTGCGCTGGTGCTGCTGGAGGAGCTTCTGAGTGGTGCGGGCTTTGAGTGCACCCGCACCGACCGCGGCGAGGTCAGCAACCTGTTTGCCCGCTGGGGCGCCAAGGGCCACGCCAAGACTTTTGGCTTCAACGGCCACACCGATGTGGTGCCGCTGGGGGACGAGGCCGCCTGGACCATGCCTCCCTTTGGCGCCGAGGAGAAGGACGGGTTCATGTACGGCCGCGGTGCCACCGACATGAAGTCGGGTGTTGCCGCCTTTGCCGCGGCTGCCGTGGACCTCGTGCAGGACACCCCGCCGGATGGCGCCATCATCCTGACCATCACCGGCGATGAGGAAGGCGATGCAGTGGACGGAACCACCGCTCTGCTGGACTACATGGCAGATGCGGGCGAGCAGATGTCCGTCTGCCTGGTGGGCGAGCCCACCTGCCCCAATGAGATGGGCGAGATGATCAAGATCGGCCGCCGCGGCTCGATGACGGCCTGGTTCACGGTGACCGGTGTGCAGGGGCATTCGGCCTACCCGCACCGTGCCAACAATCCGCTGAACGCAATGGCGCGGCTGATGGACCGGCTGGCCAGCCATGAACTGGACCAGGGGACTGAACATTTCGATGCGTCCACTCTGGCCGTTGTCACCATCGACACCGGCAACACCGCCACCAACGTGATCCCGGCGCAGGCCACCGCTGCCGTCAACATCCGCTTCAACGACGCCCATTCCGGCGCCGGCCTGACGGAGTGGCTGCAGGGTGAGGCGGACAAGGTGGCAGCGGAATTCGGCGTCGAAATCGGGATGAAGGTGAAAATCTCCGGCGAGAGCTTCATCACCCCGCCGGGCGCGCTGTCGGACCTGGTCTCAAAAGCAGTTGAGGCGGAGACCGGAAAGGTTCCGGAACTGTCGACCACCGGCGGCACTTCCGACGCGCGGTTTGTGAAAAACCACTGCCCGGTGGTGGAATTCGGTCTGGTTGGCAAAACCATGCACCAGGTGGATGAGCGGGTCGAGGTCGCCCAGATCCACCAGCTGAAAGCCATCTATACCCGAATCCTGCAGGACTATTTCGCATGAACCTGAGCATTTCGGTCACCGAGGATCTCAAGACATGCTTTGCCTTGCGCCACCAAGTTTTCGTGGAGGAGCAAGGTGTGCCGGTGGAGGAGGAGCAGGACGAGTTGGACGCCACTGCCACCCATCTTCTGGCGCTGCAGGACGGTGTTCCGGTGGGGACGGCGCGGATTGTGTTCAAGGGCGGTACCGCCAAGATCGGCCGGGTCTGTGTGCTGTGCTCCGCCCGCGGCACCGGGCTTGGCGCCAAATTGATTGAGGCCGCAGTGGATGCCGCCCGAGCACGTCCCGGGATAACAAAGGCCAAGCTTGGCGCGCAGATCCATGCGCTCGGGTTCTATGAGAAGCTTGGCTTCACTGCCTTTGGCCCGGTCTATGACGATGCCGGTATCGATCACCGGGACATGGTGCGCGATTTCACGTGAAACGCTCCCTGATCATCATGGTCAAGGAACCGCGCCCCGGCCGGGTCAAGACCCGGCTGGGGGGGGACATTGGCGTGATCCCCGCCACCTGGTGGTTCCGCCATCAGTCCGCCCGGCTGATCCGCAGGCTGTGCGACCCGCGCTGGCAGATCGTGCTGGCGGTGGCACCGGATACCGCAGCCGCTTCAAAAGTCTGGCCCGCTGATTTACCCCGCCTGCCGCAAGGGGGCGGTGATCTGGGTCAGCGAATGAAACGGATGCTGCGGGCTGCTCCTGGGCCTGTCTGCCTGATCGGCGCCGACATCCCTGGCATCACCCGGGCCCATATCGCCCGCGCCTTTGCAGCCCTTGGCGGTCATGACGCGGTTTTCGGTCCAGCAGCGGACGGCGGTTATTGGCTGGTGGGTGCCAAGCATCCATCCCGCCTGCCAAAAGGCATGTTCGAAAATGTCCGCTGGTCCACCGAACACGCGCTGGCCGACACGCTGAACACCCTGCCCGGCTGGCGCATTGCGCTGACCGATACCCTGCAGGATGTCGACACCGCCGCGGATCTGCCGCGGCGCTGACGCTTCGCTTTTCACCATGACGCCGCCCCCGCGCCATGCTACGCGGGAAGTATGAGCCGTATTCCCTCCAAGGCCGAAATCCTCGATTGGATCTCCGCCAACCCGACCCATACCTCCAAGCGCGACATTGCCAAGGCCTTTGGCATCAAGGGCGCCGACCGCATCGACCTCAAGCGCATCCTGAAGGAGCTGGAGGCGGAAGGGCATTTGCAGAAGCGCAAGAAAACCTACCGCGACCCGGACCAGCTGCCGCCGGTGACGGTGCTGCAGGTCAAGGCGCCGAACGAGGATGGCGACCTGTATGGCCGTCCGCTGGAATGGCATGGCGAGGGCGTGGAACCTATCATCCTGATCCTGACCAAACCCTCGGACCCGGCACTGGGAGAGGGCGACAAGATCCTGGTGAAGCTGCAGATGGTCCCGGATCAGGACCACAATTACGAGGCGCGGCTGATCCGCCGCATCGGAACCAACCCCAAGCGGGTTCTGGGCATCTTCCGCAAAGGGTCTGAGGGCGGGCGGATTGTGCCGATCGACAAGGCTGCGTCGAGTGAATGGATGGTGGCGCAAGACGCAGTCAATGGCGCCAGAGACGGCGAACTGGTTGAGGCCGAGCAGGCCGGTCCAAAGGGCCGCATGGGCCTGCCGCGCGCGCGCATCGTGGAACGGCTGGGCGACCCCACCGCCCCCAAGGCGGTGTCGCTGATCGCCATTCATCAGCACGGCATCCCTGATCATTTCCCCGATCCGGTGATGGCAGAAGCCGATGCGGCCAAACCCGCAGGGCTGAAGGGCCGCGAGGACCTGCGTGAACTGCCGCTGGTCACTATCGATCCGGCAGACGCCCGCGACCATGACGACGCCTGCTATGCCCACGCCGATGACGACCCCAAGAACCCCGGCGGCCATGTGATCTGGGTGGCGATTGCCGATGTCGCTGCCTATGTGCGCCCCGGCTCGGCGCTCGACCGCGAGGCGAAGAAGCGCGGCAATTCCAGCTATTTCCCCGACCGGGTGGTGCCGATGCTGCCGGACCGGCTGTCCGGCGACCTGTGCAGTTTGCACGAAGGCGTGCCGCGAGCCTGTATCGCAGTGCGGATGCAGGTGGATGCCGAGGGCAACAAGCTGTCGCACAGGTTCGTGCGCGGGCTGATGCGCTCTGTGGCCTCACTCAACTATGCCGAGGTGCAGGAGGCGCAGGACGGCAATCCGAACGACAAGACCGCACCGCTGCTGGACGATGTGATCAAGCCGCTGTTTGCAGCCTACAAGGCTCTAACAAGGGCAAGAACTGCGCGCGAGCCGCTGGATCTGGACCTGCCTGAGCGCAAAATCGTGCTGGATGACGACGGCCATGTCACCTCGGTTGCCTTCCGCGACCGGCTGGATGCGCACAAACTGATCGAGGAATTCATGATCCTCGCCAATGTCTCTGCGGCAGAGACGCTGATCAAAAAACGGTCGCCCTTGTTGTTCCGGGTGCATGAGGAGCCGGCGCAGGAGAAGCTGGAAGCGCTGCGCGAGACCGCGCAAGCGGCGGGCCTCAGCCTTGCCAAGGGGCAGGTGCTGCAGACCCGGCATCTGAATGCCCTGCTGAACCAGGCCGCGGGAACAGACGATGCAGAGCTGATCAACATTTCCACCCTGCGCTCGATGCAGCAGGCCTATTACAACCCGGAAAACTTTGGGCATTTCGGCCTGGCGCTCAGGAACTACGCGCATTTCACCTCGCCGATCCGCCGCTATGCCGACCTGATCGTGCACCGCTCGCTTATCTCTTCGCACGGCTGGGGCGATGACGGGCTGGATGCCGCCCAGATCGAGCGGCTGGAAGACACTGCCACCCATATTTCTGAAACCGAGCGGCGCTCGATGATTGCGGAACGGGACACCACGGACCGCTACCTGGCGTCCTACCTCAGTGAGCGGGTGGGCAATGAATTCGAAGGCCGGATTAGCGGCATCGCCCGCTTCGGCGCCTTTGTGAAGCTGGACGAGACCGGCGCAGACGGGCTGGTGCCGGTGCGCTCCATCGGGCGGGAGTTCTTTCATTTCGACGCCCAGGCCGGAACCCTGACGGGGGCGGACACCGGCATGACCCTGGCCATTGGCCAGCGGGTGACGGTGCGGCTGACTCAGGCGGCGCCTGTCACCGGCGGGCTGGAGCTGGAGCTGCTGGCGCTGGAGGACGCGCCCATGCCCGCTGGCGGCAGCCAGCGCGGCCGCCGCAGCCCGGCGGGCCGGACCGTCAAGCGCAAGGCGGCCAAGTCCAAGCACAAGGCCGCCAAGGTGAAGCGCAAGGTGGAACGCAAGCGGCGGAAATAGGCCTCTGTTGCCACGCGGACAGGCCAGTTTTCTCTCACGCTGGAGTTTTCAGCGGCGGGCGGGTCTTGTAGGTCAGCGCCCGTTTGATCAGCCAGCCATGGCGGATGGGTTCAACCTCCTCCGGGAGGTTGAACAGGACCGCGCGGGTGCCTTCGAACCGGTCCCAGGCAGGGAAGGCCGCGGCAAACTCCGGAATCAGCCGGCTTTGGCAATGCACAAACAGGGCAAAGCGCGCGCCCTTTGGCACCCCCAGCCGGATGGTGGAACCCGCCTTGGTCTCAGGCGTGACGTAAGACGGCTGTCCCCAGCGCAGCACTTCCTCCACCCGCCCGGCTTCCGGTGTTTCGGCGGCGGTATCAAATATCAGCTGCCTGAGCCGCAGCAGCCCTTCCCGCGCCAGCGGGTCAGACACCGCAAAGGCAGCCGCGATCTCCGGGGTGGCAAAGGCAGGTTTCATGGCAAGGGCACCGTTTCGAACACACGGCTCAGATAGGCGCATAAAACCTTGTCGCCCCGCAAGCGTTTGCTGACTGCCGAAGCCTCAGAGGTGTGCAGCATGGAGATCAGGAACGGCGCCACGCTCAAGTCAGCAGAGGTGATGCTGCCGCCCATCAGGAACGGACGTTCACTGGCAAGCACGGAGATAGGCTTCAGGTCCTGCTCCAGCCGGTGCATCCGCTCCGCTTTGCTGAAGCGTGCGAGGCCCTGCCAGTGCAGCCCGGCCTGGATTTCCTTCCTGACCGGGGCGCTGATCTCATCGCGCATGGGTTCGGGAACCGGCTGAAAGATCTGATCCCGCACCTCGGGCCAGACCGTGTCATCATTCCAGCGCATTTGCAGCAGGTGCAGGCCCAAGTGGTATTCCGCCAGCCGCACCCAGGCGCGGGCGTAGGCGCGGGAGGCCGCATCCAGCCCTGTGTCGAAATCGGCCCCCTGCCCTTCCAGCCAGTCGCGGATGCCGTCGCTGTCGGCAATCTGTCCGTCAGGCGTCGCAAGAACCGGCAGCTTCCGGTGCGGCATTTCGGTCGGATCCAGCATGTCGCTGCGCTGCCAGGGCTGGCCGGACAGCTCCAGCATCAAGGCGGATTTGATGCAGAAGGGACTCATGCTGAACAAACCGAAACCGGTGGGGAAGGTGAGGAGGGAAAGCATTGCTGAAATCCTGTTCGTTACGCTTACAGGTTTTTTCTAATCCCTGCTGATGACAGTTAGTGTCATCAGTGCATAGGATAGTCAGGCATGTCCCGAACTCATCGCCTCTTTCAACTGATGCAGGCCCTGCGCCTGGGGCCTGGCCCGCATACCGCGGCCCGGCTGGGGGAGGAACTGGGCGTGTCGGCCCGCAGCATCCACCGCGATATCGCGACCCTGCGCGAGATGGGCGCGGTGATCGACGGCGAGGCGGGATACGGCTTTACACTGATCGAGGACAATGCACTGCCGCCGATGGGATTTCGCGACACCGAACTGGAGGCGCTGGTTCTGGGGCTGCGGGAAGTCGAGCTGATCGGTGACCCGGAGCTGGCCACCGCAGCCTCTGAAGCCCTGCGCAAGCTGCAGGCGCGGCTGCCGCCGAGGCAGGCGCACCGGCTGCGCCACGCTGTGCTGGCGCCCTACCGGTTCGAACGCCCGATTCCGCCCGCGATTTCCGCACAGGATCTGCGTCAGGCGGCATGGGACGAGGTCGAGGTGCGGTTTGGCTACACGGACGGCTACGGCGCAGTGACCGAGCGGCAGGTGAAACCACTGAGCGTGGTTTATTTCGACCGCTCGACCGTGCTGATCGCCTGGTGCTGCCTGCGTCAAGCGGTGCGGGTGTTCCGGCTGGACCGGATGCGCGGGCTGGAGGTGACGGAGCAGAGTTTTCGCCCGCACCGGGTGCCAATGCTGCGGGAGGCCTTGGAACAGATGCGCCAGGAGCACCGGCAAGAGCATCGTCAGTAGGACAGGCAGGCGGCACCCCGCACACGCCAGTAGTGGCCTCTTTACCCGGTTCGCGCTGCCGCTAAACTGGAGCTGGGCAGTGAATAACGAGGTGCATCATGCGCAAATGGGTAGCTGTATCGCTGGTGGCAGGCAGTGCAATGGCGGCAGAGGCCGCGCCGGACAACTCCTTGAGGCCTGCCGAGCGGCCCGGGGCCGCGAAGCAGGAGAGGCAAGGTGAAAGCTATCAGCTGGCTTCGGCCACAACCTTGAGACCGGTCGCCAGGCCTGTTGCGCCTCAGGAGGCCGCGGTGGAACTGGCGGCGGCGGAGCTGAACTTCAAAGGCTGGATCTCGGAATTCAAAGACCGCGCCTTGGCGCAGGGCATCAGCGCCTCTGTGCTGGACAGCGCCTTTGCCGGGGTGCGCTATGATCCCGAAGTGATCCGCCGCGACCGAAACCAATCGGAGTTCACCAAGGCGATCTGGGATTACCTCGACAGCGCCGCCTCGGAACTGCGGGTGAAGAACGGCAAGGCAGCGCTGCGCAACCAGCAGGTGCGGCTGGATCAGATCGAGGCCAAATACGGTGTCGAGAAAGAGATTGTGGTTGCGATCTGGGGGCTGGAAAGCAGCTATGGCACCTTCCGCGGCAAGATGGATGTGGTCCGCTCGCTGGCAACCTTGGCCTTTGACGGGCGGCGCGGGGAGTTCTTTGAGGGTCAACTGGTTGCAGCGCTGAAGATCCTGCAGGCCGGTGATGTTGCCGCCGGCAAGATGACCGGCAGCTGGGCCGGGGCAATGGGCCACACCCAGTTCATTCCGACATCATACCTGGACTACGCGGTGGATTTCACCGGCGACGGCAAGCGGGATATCTGGTCGGACAACCCGGCCGATGCACTGGCGTCTACTGCAACCTACCTAAAGCAGTTCGGCTGGGTGAAAGGCCAGCCCTGGGGAGTGGAAGTGACCCTGCCCAAGGGGTTTGATTACACCCTGGCTGATCGCGACATCGAGAAACCGCCGGCAGAATGGGCGGCGCTCGGCATCAAGGGGCTGGATGGGCGTGCGGTGAAGGATCACGGGCCCGCCTCAATCCTGCTGCCTGCGGGCAGCAAGGGCGCGGCCTTCATGATTTTCCGGAACTTTGCGGTGCTGGAACGCTACAACACTGCGGATGCCTATGTGATCGGGGTCGGGCATCTGGCGGACCGGATCAGGGGCGGCGGGCCAATCCAGGGCAGCTGGCCGCGCGGCGACCGGGCGCTGTCCCTGGCAGAGCGCGAAGAGATGCAGCAGCGGCTGACCAGCGCCGGGTTCGATACCGACGGTATCGACGGCAAGATCGGGCCCAAGACCATCGGGGCAGTGCGCGCCTATCAGGTTGCAAACGGGCTGACGCCGGATGGCTATGCCTCGCTGCGGCTGTTGCAGCGGCTGCGGTAGCACCGGCGGAGGGGGCCTGTCCCCTCCTGGGACAAAGACCTTTGGCTCGCCAACTGGCAGCAGTAAAAAAGATGAAGGCCCCGCAATGCGGGGCCTTTTCTGTTCAATGATCCTTGCGGTGATCAGCCGGGAGACATCCCGCGCAGGCGCTCAGAGCGGCGGCGCAGCATTTCGACCGTGGCCAGCAGCATGATGGAGATCGCCACCAGGATCGTCGCCACCGCCAGGATGGTCGGCGAAATCTGCTCGCGCAGGCCAATGAACATCTGCCAGGGCAGCGTTTTTTGCCCGGCCGAGCCGACAAACAGCACCACAACCACTTCGTCGAAGGAAGTGATGAAGGCGAACAGACCGCCCGAGATCACCCCTGGCAGGATCAGCGGCATTTGCACCCGGAAGAAGGTGGTGACCGGATCGGCACCCATGTTGGCCGCGGCGCGGGTCAGCGAACGGTCAAAACCCACCAGCGTCGCCGTCACAGTGATGATCACGAAGGGGATGCCCAGTGCGGCATGCGCCAGAACCACGCCGATGTAGGTCCCCTGCAGGCCGATGCGGCTGTAGAAGAAGTACATGCCGGCCGCAGAGATGATCAGCGGCACAATCATCGGCGAGATCAGGATCGCCATGATCGCCCGGCGGAATGGCACATGCGGCTGGCTGAGCCCGATGGCGGCCAGCGTGCCGAAGGTGACCGAGACGATGGTGGCCATCGGCGCGATCTTCAGCGAATTCCACATCGCAGACTGCCAGGAGTCATTGTTGAAGAAATCGCGGTAGTGCTTCAGCGAGTAGCCTTCCGGGTCCAGCCGCAGCATTTCCGGTGTGAAAGTGAAGAAGTCCTGCGCGTTGAAGCTGAGCGGGATAATCACCACGATCGGTGCGATCAGGAAGAAGAAGACCAGACCGCAGATTACCCGGAAAGTGTAGTGCCAGGTGCGCTGGCCAACGGTCGCATAAGGAGGAAGTGCGCTCATATCGGTTATCCCAGCTTAACGTTGTCGATGCCGACGACCTTGTCGTAGACCCAGTAGAGGAGCAGGACGACCGCCAGAAGGATTGCGCCCAGTGCCGCACCCAGGCCCCAGTTGCCGGAGGTCGAGATGTGGTAGGCAATCAGGTTGGAGATGAAGGTGCCTTTGGTGCCGCCGACCAGGGCCGGAGTGATGTAGTAGCCCACAGCCAGGATGAAAACGAGGATCGAGCCTGCGCCGATGCCCGGCACGGTCTGCGGGAAATAGACCCGCCAAAAGGCTGTCCAGTCAGTTGCGCCCAGCGATTTGGCGGCGCGCAGGTAGGACGGGTTGATGGTCTGCATGACGGAGTACATCGGCAGGATCATGAACGGCAGCAGGATGTGCGTCATCGCGATAATCGTGCCGAGCTCGTTGTTGATCAGAACCAATCGGTTGGCATCGTCCACAAGCCCGATCCAGACCAGTGTATCGTTTATCACACCCTGCTGCTGCAGCAGGATCTTCCAAGCGGAGGTCCGCACCAGGAGAGAAGTCCAGAAGGGCAGCAGCACCAGGATCAGCAGCAGGTTCGCCTTGCGTGCCGGCAGGTTGGCCAGGATCCACGCGACAGGGTAGCCCAGCAGGATGCAGCTGAAGGTGATGATCAGGGACATCCGCATGGTGCGGATCAGCATGGTGTTGTAGATCCGCTCGTTCTCGGGCCGGATTTCCGGGCCTTCAGCGCCCAGCTGCATATCGACGGCGTTCAGGAAGTAGCCGGATGTTACGGAGCCGGAATAGGTCTTGATGGTGCGCCACAGTTCAACGTCGCCCCAGCCATCGTCAATTTCGATCAGCTTTTCACGGAACGGACCGTCTGCAGCGAGATCCCATTTGCTGACTTTGCGGCCCGATTTGCGGAACACAGAGGAAACGCCCGGGTTTTCATAGTTCAGGCGCTTGGCGACCTTGGTGTGGGTTTTCGCGCGGGCTGCGATCTGGAGATCCGCGGCCATGGCGGCAAACACTGCCTCTTCAGGCAGCTGTCCTGACGCTGGGTCCCAGTCCGCCAGCGCTTCGACCGTTTGGGGCAGCGTGTCCTGGACGATCCGGTTCTCCACCGAGCGGAACAGCATATCAGCCACCGGCAGGATGAAGGTCACAAGGATGAACAGCAGGAGCGGCGCAATCAGCATCAGCGCGCGCAGCTTCTGCATCCGCAGTGCCCGCGCCAGGCTGCGCTTCAGCGGCGTGCCGTCCGCGGCCAGCACCGGGCCGGATTGGCTAATGTCAGTCATAGGGTTCCCCGTCGGGTCTTTATTTTTTTGGGCAGGGGGCCTGGACGCAGCAGGCCCCCTGCAATCTTGGAAGGGTCAGATTACTTGGCCAGCCATGCCTGGAACTTGGCGTCCAGATCATCGCGGTTGTCTGCCCACCATTCGTAGTCATAGACATGCACGTTGCCGGCGTTGGCGGGATCGGTCGGCATGTGCGGCGCCATTTCGATGCCCAGTTCGGCGTGCTTGCCCACCAGCGGTGCCGAGGAGGCACGGGCCGGGCCATAAGAGATATAGGCGGCCTGGTCAGCCAGACGCTGGGTGTCGGTTGCGAATTTCAGGAAGTCCATCACACGGGCCTTGCGGTCCGCGGGCAGGCCTGCCGGAACAACCCAGCCGTCGAGGTCAAAGGACTGCATGTCCCAGAGCATGCCGATCGGTTGGCCCTGCTCGGCGATTGCGGAGAACAGGCGGCCGTTGAAGGTCGAGCCCATCACCACTTCGCCGTCGGCCAGCAGCTGCGGGGTTTCCGCGCCTGCGGTCCACCACACCACCTGGTCCTTGATGGTGTCGAGTTTGGCCAGAGCTTGCGCCACACCTTCGTCAGTGCCCAGCACGTCGTAGATCTCATCCTTGGCCACGCCGTCGCAGTAGAGAGCCCACTCCATGTTGTCGATCGGACGCTTCTGCAGCGAGCGCTTGCCCGGGTATTTCTCGGTGTCGAAGATCGCGCAGACCGAATCCGGCTGGTCGATCAGGTCGGTGCGGTAGCCGAAGGTGGTCGAGTAAACGATCTGCGGGACGAAGCAGTCGCTGACGATCAGGTCGCCGAAGTCCTCGGAGGCGGCGGTGCCGTCCGGCGCCGCTGCCAGGTCTTCGTCATGGTTGATTTCTTCCGCCAGGCCTTCGTCGCAAAGACGCATGGAGTCGGAGGCCACAACATCGACCAGGTCCCAGGTCACATTGCCGGCTTCGTTCATGGCACGGATCTTGGCCACGGCTTCAGCCGAGCTTTCGTCCCAAACCACTTTCACATCGGGGTTGGCGGCCAGATAGGGCTCAACATAAGCCTTGTGCTGGCTGGTCTGATAGGCACCGCCCCAGGACACCAGGGTCAGCTCATTGGCCATTTCCTCGGCAAAGGCCGAAGGGGCGCAAAGGGCGGTGGTCATCGCCAGTGCAGACAGTTTGCTGAGTTTCATAGAGAGTCTCTCCTTGTTGAAATTCACAGATGTGAGATGCCCCCCGGTCGTTCTTCTGCCGGGGGTTCGGCGCGCGCGGATCAGGCGTCCAGCGCGCGGCAGTCTTCCGGCAGCCAGCCGATTTCGATCTGCTGACCGGGCTGGAGACGGGTCTGGTCCGGGGCGTTCCGGGTCTTGATGATGAACTCATCGTTGCCGGCAACCCGCAGACGGGTGCGGAAGATGTCGCCCATGTAGATGAACTCCAGAACTTCCGCCTTGAGGGTATGCACGCCTTCGCGCAGGCGGCTCTTGTTGTATTCCACCCGCTCCGGACGGATCGACACGCGGGTGCGCTCGCCGGGCTTCGAGACATTGACCGGCTTGCAGTCGATCAGCTCGCCATCGTCCAGCTGCACCAGCGCGATACCGTTGTTGATTTCCTTGACGGTGCCTTCGAGCGTGTTGTTTTCGCCGATGAACTGGGCCACGAAGCTGTTTTCCGGGCTTTCATAAAGCTGGTCCGGCGGCGCGATCTGCTGGATGCGGCCGTCGTCGAACACGGCAACGCGGTCGGACATGGTCAGCGCCTCGGTCTGGTCGTGGGTCACATAGACCACGGTGATCCCCAGACGGTGGGCGAGATGGGTGATCTCGAACTGCATCTTTTCGCGCAGCTGCTTGTCGAGCGCGCCCAGCGGTTCGTCCATCAGAACCAGTTCGGGTTCGAACACCAGCGCGCGGGCCAGTGCGATCCGCTGCTGCTGGCCACCCGAAAGCTGTGCCGGGCGGCGGCCGCCAAAGGCGCCCATTTCCACCATATCCAGCGCCCGCTTCACCTTTTCTTCGCGTTCAGATTTGCCCATCTTGCGGACTTCCAGCGGGAAGGAGAGATTTTCCGCAATCGTCATGTGCGGAAACAAGGCGTAGTTCTGGAACACCATGCCGATGCCGCGCTTGTGCGGCGGAATATTGTTAATCGATGTTCCGTCCAGGCGGATATCGCCGTGGGTTGCCGTTTCAAAACCAGCCAGCATCATCAGACAGGTGGTTTTCCCGGACCCGGAAGGGCCAAGCATGGTCAGAAACTCGCCCTTGGGCATGGTGAGGTTAAGGTCTTTGACAACGAGATTTTCGCCATCATAGCTCTTTTGGACGCGTTCGAATTCAACGAACGCATCAACGTTTGACGCATCAGCCAAAGCAGGCTCCCCGTAGTTTTGTCATTCCGGCAGATTGGCTCTGCACTTATTCGAAGTTAATCACACCAAAGCTACCAAGCGCTAGATATGAAAAAAATATTCTTTCACCGGTGAGCGTACGAAATTCATACTTCGGTCCCCTCCTGACGGAAAAGAATACCCTAGCGGAACCCTAGTCCTGTTCCGCCCTGGATGATCGGACGCTTTGCGACCCACTTCGGACATTTTGCGCCGCAAACTGCGAAACCTTGGCTGGAAACCGACTCTTTTACCCCCGGAACCGAAGAGAAAAGGCCCGGCAATAATATTGCCGGGCCTTATGAGTCTACCCCTGAATCGGAGCCGGATATGGAATCAAGCGCTGTGCAGCAGATCCTTCGCTTTCAGTTCCGCGTAGCATTCATCCAGCGACTTGACGGCGCGTTCGATCAGCACGTCGATCTGCTCCGGGGTGATCACCAGCGGCGGCGAGATGATCATGCGGTCGCCGACATGGCGCATGACCAGATTGTTGGCAAAGCAGCGCTCCCGGCAAATGTAGCCGACGGTGCCGGCATCAGATGCAAACGCGGCGCGGGTTTCCTTGTTCGGGGTCAGCGCAATCGAGCCCATCATGCCGACAATCTTGGCCTCGCCCACCAGCGGGTGATCGGTCAGCGCTTCCCATTTCTGCTTCAGATACGGGGCCGCGACGTCGCGCACGTGGCCCAGGATGTTTTCCTCTTCCAGGATGCGCAGGTTTTCCAGCGCAACCGCTGCGGCCACCGGGTGGCCGGAGTAGGTGTAGCCGTGGTTAAACTCGTCGCTTGCGATCACCGAAGCAATCTCATCGCTGACAATAGAGCCGCCGATCGGCGCGTATCCGGAGCTGAGGCCCTTGGCGATGGTCATGATGTCGGGGCGGATGTTCAGGGTTTCGCTGCCGAACCAGTTGCCGGTGCGCCCGAAACCGCAGATCACCTCATCCGCGATCAGCAGGATTTCATACTTGTCGCAGATCCGCTGGATTTCCGTCCAATAGGTGTCTGGCGCCACGATCACGCCCCCGGCCCCCTGCACCGGCTCTGCGATAAAGGCAGCCACACGGTCTTCACCCAGCTCCAGGATCGCCTCTTCCAGCTCGCGGGCACGCTGCAGGCCGAAATCTTCCGGCGGCATGTCGCCGCCTTCGGCCCACCAGTTCGGCTGATTGATATGGTGGATATCCGGGATCGGCATGCCGCCTTGGGCATGCATGCCGCTCATGCCGCCCAAAGAACCGCTGCCGACAGAGGAGCCGTGATAAGCGTTCTTGCGGCTGATGATGACGGATTTCGACGGCTTGCCCTTGAGCGCCCAGTAATGGCGCACCATGCGGATGTTGGTGTCGTTGGCTTCAGAGCCGGAACCGGCAAAGAACACATTGTTCAGGTCGCCCGGCGCCAGCTCGGCGATCTTGGCCGCCAGCGCGATGGCCGGCACATGGGTGGTCTGGAAAAAGGTGTTGTAATAGGGCAGCTCGCGCATCTGGCGGGCGGCCACCTCGGCCAGCTCCTCACGGCCGTAGCCGATGTTGACGCACCACAGACCCGCCATCGCATCAAGGATCTGATGCCCTTCGCTGTCGGTCAGATGCACGCCATCGGCGCGGGTGATAATGCGCGCGCCCTTTTGCGACAGCTCGCCATTGGAGGTGAACGGGTGCATGTGGTGGGCGGCGTCCAGCGCCTGCAGCTCGGCCGTCGGCATGTGGTTGGTGATCACGGTCATGAGACTCGCTCCTGAGAATAACTGATTGGCACCAGAATATGATCAAATTCTCAGGTGTCAATCGAATCAGTTCGCGGCCCGCAGACCCTGAACCACATGCTCCATGCCCTCAAAGACGTCCCGCTCCATCGCCAAGGCGGCCATTTCCGGGTCCTGGCGCCGCAGCGCGTCGAGGATGTCCTTGTGCCGGTCCGGAAAGCTCTGGGTGCCGAGGCGGCCGCTGACCACCCGCAGCGAGGGGCCGAAGCGCAGCCACAGGCGGTCGGCAATGTCGCTGAGAATGGGCGCTTTCGCATGGGAATAAAGCGCCGTGTGAAAGCTGTAGTTCTGCACCAGATAGCCCGCGACATCACCGGTCGCGATCGCCTTGTCCAGCGCGTTATCAATGGTCACCAGCTCTTCGATATCGGCGGCAGCAATCTGCATCGTGGCCCGGCGTGCAAGCTCACATTCGATTGTTTTTCTTGCGAAAATAAGCTCCTCCAGGTCCTGCGGCCCGAGCAGAGGAACCGACACCCGACGGTTGCCCTGGAACATCAGCGCCCCATCGGAAATCAGCCTGCGGATCGCCTCGCGCACCGGCGTCATGCCGGCTTCCAGCGTCTCGACCAGACCTTGGATTGTCACGGCCTGCCCGGGCACCAGTTCGCCGAACAGAATCTGCGCCCTGAGCTTCTGGTAAACGATCTCATGCGCGGGCAGTTTCGCCGGGCTTTCCTGCGCCGCTGCGGGGGGCGAAGTGGTCTCTGTCACCTGGGGGTTTCCTCCTCGATTTTGGCCAGCTTGCACCATCCTGAGCCAAGTGAAAACATAAAGAGTATTGCCGAACGCGGCAAAACTTGATCAAATCTATTTACAGCCGGACCTGGAAGCCGGCACGCACAGGGAGAATTTCATGACACTGAAAACGATGACCATGACCGCCGTCGTTGCCCTTGGCACGGCAGCCGCCGCCACGGCGGAGGAGGTTCGCGTCTACAACTGGTCGGACTATATCGACGAAGGCCTGCTGGAAAAGTTCGAGAAGGAAACCGGCATCGACCTGATCTATGACGTCTTCGACAGCAACGAGGTTCTGGAAACCAAGATGCTGGCAGGCGGCTCGGGCTATGATGTTGTGGTGCCGACCGGCTCCTTCATGGCGCGCCAGATCCAGGCCGGCGCCTTCCAGAAGCTGGACCCGTCGAAACTGCCGAACAAGGGAAACATGTGGGACGCAATCGAGGAGCGCACCGCGAAGTATGACCCCGGCAATGAATACTCCATCAACTACATGTGGGGCACCACTGGCATCGGCGTGAACGTTGCCAAGGTGAAAGAAGTTTTGGGCGACGACGCCCCAATCGACTCGCTGGAGCTGGTGTTCAACCCGGCCAATATGGAAAAGCTTGCAAGCTGCGGCGTGCATTTCCTGGATGCCCCGGACGAAATGATCCCGGCGGCGCTGAAATACATCGGCGAAGATCCCAACAGCATGGATGCCGATGTCGTTGAAAAGGCAGAACCAGTGCTGCTGGCTGTTCGCCCCTACATCACCAAGTTCCACAGCTCCGAATACATCAACGCCCTGGCCAACGGCGATATCTGCGTGGCCTTCGGCTGGTCCGGCGACATTCTGCAGGCGCGCGACCGTGCGGTCGAAGCAGACAATGGCGTCGAGATCGAATACAACGCGCCCAAGGAAGGCGCGCTGATGTGGTTCGACCAGATGACCATCCCGGTCGATGCCCCGAACCCGGAAGGCGCGCACAAGTTCCTGAACTTCATCATGGATGCGCAGAACATGGCGGCTGCGTCCAACTACGTCTATTACGCCAACGGCAACAAGGCGAGCCAGGAATTCCTGGAAGAGGATGTGATCGGCGATCCGGCAATCTATCCCAACGAAGAAACCGTCCAGAACCTGTACATCAAGGAAGGCTACCCGCCGAAAGTACAGCGCAAGGCCACCCGCATGTGGACCAAGGTCAAATCCGGCACCTGATCAGCCGTTGCTTGACCCGCGGGGCGCATTCGCCGCCCCGCAAATCCTGACGCGCCTGGGGTTCCCTCGCGCGGCCCCCCAAGACATCCGCGCGACAATTCGCAGAAGAGGCCCGGCTTGACTGCTTCCGTATTCGAACCTTGGAACGATCCTGAGGCTAAGCCCTTGATCCACTTCCAGAACGTCACCAAACGGTATGGTGAGTTCACCGCCATCGACAACCTGACCATCGACATCTACGAGCGGGAATTCTACGCGCTGCTGGGCCCGTCCGGCTGCGGCAAGACCACGCTGATGCGGATGCTGGCCGGATTCGAGACCCCGACCGAAGGCAAGATTTTCCTGGCCGGGCAGGATATTGCCCCGGTGCCGCCGAACAAGCGGGCCGTGAACATGATGTTCCAGTCCTACGCGCTGTTCCCGCATCTTTCGATCTGGGAAAACATCGCCTTTGGCCTGAAGCGCGAGAAGATGCCCAAGCATGACATCAACGACCGCGTTGATGAAATGCTGCGGCTGACCCGGCTGGAGAAATTCGCCCGCCGCAAGCCGCATCAGATTTCCGGCGGCCAGCGCCAGCGTGTTGCCCTCGCCCGTTCGCTTGCGAAACACCCGAAGCTGTTGCTGCTCGATGAACCGCTGGGCGCGCTGGACAAGAAACTGCGCCAGGACACCCAGTTCGAATTGATGGACATTCAGGAGAAAACCGGCACCACCTTTGTGATCGTGACCCACGACCAGGAAGAGGCGATGACCGTCGCTTCCCGCGTGGCGGTGATGGATCACGGCAAGATCATCCAAGTGGCGACGCCGGACCGGATCTATGAAAGCCCGAACTCTGTCTATGTGGCTGATTTTATTGGCGACGTGAACCTGATCGAAGGCACGGCCAAGCTCAACGGCAGCGAAGCCTACGCCATGTCCTGGCACGAGGGCCATGAACCGCTGACCGTCAAGTCACCGACCGCGTTTTCCGACGGGCAGAAGTGCCATCTGGCGATCCGGCCCGAAAAAGTGGCGATCAGCGCCGAAAAGCCGGCCGAGGCGGATAACGCCGTACAGGGCCGCATTCTGGATATCGCCTATCTTGGCAATATCTCCACCTACCATGTGGAACTGCCCACCGGCGCGGTGATCAAGGCGCAGACCGCCAACACCCGCCGCATCGCCCGCCGCGCCTTCACCTGGGAAGACACTGTCTGGCTGTCATGGACTGCCACGGCAGGCGTTCTGCTGGCAGACTGATGCGCCGCTTTGTCCTGATTGCCATCCCCTATGTCTGGCTTCTGGCACTCTTCCTGGTGCCATTTGCCATCGTTCTGAAAATCTCCCTGTCGGATGCCGCGGTGGCCCGCCCGCCCTATTTCCCGCAGTTCGACTGGGCCGAGGGCATCGCAGCCTTCATCGCAGAGCTGGACTTTGAGAACTTCGTCTGGCTGACCGAAGACGATCTTTATTGGAAGGCCTACCTCAGCTCTCTGAAGATCGCGGTGGTCTCGACCTTCTTCACCCTGCTAGCCGGCTATCCGATTGCCTATGGCATGGCGCGCGCGCCGGAAGAATGGCGCCCGACCTTGATGATGCTGGTGATCCTGCCGTTCTGGACCTCTTTCCTGATCCGCGTTTATGCGTGGATGGGGATCCTGTCGAACGAGGGCTTTCTCAACCAGTTCCTGATGTGGATCGGAGTGATTTCCGAGCCGCTGACCATCCTCAACACCAATTCCGCAGTCTATATCGGCATCGTCTACACCTACCTGCCGTTCATGATCCTGCCGGTCTATTCGGCACTGGAACGGCTGGACGGCTCGCTGATCGAGGCTGCCGAGGACCTTGGATGCTCGCGCCTGACGGCCTTCTGGCTGGTAACCGTGCCGCTGTCCAAGACCGGCATCATTGCCGGCAGTTTCCTGGTCTTTATCCCGGTGCTCGGTGAATTCGTGATCCCGTCGCTGCTGGGCGGATCCGACACGCTGATGATCGGCAAGGTGCTGTGGGAAGAGTTCTTCTCCAACCGCGACTGGCCGGTGGCATCCGCGGTGGCGGTGGTTCTGCTGCTGCTCCTGGTGATCCCGATCGTGCTGTTCCAGCGCAACCAGCAGAAACAGCAGGAGGCAGAGCAATGAACCGTATGAGCTGGTTTAACGCCGTATCTTTGACCCTCGGCTTTGCCTTCCTATACATCCCGATGGTGATCCTGGTGATCTTCAGCTTCAACGAAAGCAAGCTGGTCACCGTCTGGGCCGGGTTTTCAACCAAGTGGTACGGCGAGCTGCTGCAGAACGAGGCGTTCCTGAATGCCGCCTGGGTGACCATCAAGGTGGCGGTGTTCTCCTCCACGATGGCGACCGTGCTGGGCACTATTGCCGCCTATGTGCTGGTGCGCGGCGGGCGGTTCATGGGGCGGACGCTGTTTTCCGGCATGATCTATGCGCCGCTGGTGATGCCCGAGGTGATCACCGGCCTGTCACTGCTTCTGTTGTTCATCGGCATCGGCCTGGATCGCGGCGTGTTCACCATCGTGCTGGCGCATACCACCTTCTCGATGTGCTATGTCTCGGTGGTGGTGTCCTCCCGGCTGGTGACATTCGACCGCTCGCTGGAGGAGGCTGCGCTGGATCTGGGCTGTTCCGCGTCTGAGGCGTTCCGACTGGTGACCCTGCCGATCATTGCGCCCGCGGTGATTTCCGGCTGGCTCCTGGCCTTCACCCTGTCGCTCGATGACCTGGTGATTGCATCCTTCACCTCCGGCCCCTCAGCCACCACCCTGCCGATCAAGATCTTCTCGGCCGTGCGCCTGGGTGTCAGCCCCGAAATCAACGCACTGTCGACGATCATGATCTCGATCGTCACCGTGGGCGTCATCACCGCCTCGCTGGTGACCAAGCATCAGGTGGCCCGCCAGAAGCGCGAGGAACAGGCTGCGGTGCGCACCTGATGCGCCGGATCTTTTCCGGCTATGCCTATGGTCCCGGCCCGCGCAGCAATTGCTGGTGGGACGAGACCATCCCGGCACCGGACTGGCCCGTTCTTAAAGGGGAAGCCGTTACCGATGTTGCCATCATCGGCGGCGGTTTCACCGGCGTGTCGGCAGCCCTGCACCTGACCGGAAGCGGGGTTTCCGTTGCCCTGCTGGAAGCGGAGACACCGGGCTGGGGTGCGTCAGGGCGCAACGGCGGGTTCTGCTGCCTTGGCGGCTCGAAACTTTCCGGCACCGCAATGCGCAGGCTGTTCGGCAGTTCCGCCGCAGACGTTTACGAGGCCAGCGAAGAGGCTGCGGTGCACCTTGTGCAAGAACTGCTTTCCTCTCACGGCATAGCGGCCGACACCCACTCCCGCGGGGAGACGCAGCTGGCGCACAGCGAAAAAGCTGCGCGCCGCCTGTCAGCACAGGCCGAGGAACTGCAAAGGGCGGGCGAAGAGGTGGAGTTCCTTGCCCGCCGCCAGTTGGCGGACCACGGTCTGAACGGCAGTTTCCATGCCGCGCTGACCACGCCGGTGGGCTTTGCCTTGAACCCGCGCAAATACCTGTTCGGCCTGGCCGCCGCTGCCGGGAAAGCAGGCGCCAAACTGTTTCAGAACAGTCCGGCCCTATCCATAAAACAGGCGGCCGGCGGGTATGAGATAGAGACTAAAAAAGGGATTCTGAGGGCATCCAAGGTTGTCATCGCCACCAATGGTTACTCCTCTGAGGACCTGCCCGAATGGCTGGCGGGGCGCTACATGCCCGCACAATCGACGGTCATGGTAACTCGCCCCCTGACAGAGGCAGAGCTGCAGAAGCAAGGCTGGTTTTCTCAGCAGATGGCCTATGACACCCGCCACCTGCTGCACTACTTCCGGCTGATGCCGGACCGGCGTTTCCTGTTTGGCATGCGCGGCGGGCTGCTGGCCTCGCCCCGTGCCGAGGCAGGCATCCGGCACAAGCTGCGGCAGGATTTCGAAGCCATGTTCCCGGAGTGGCGGAATGTGGAAACCACCCATTGCTGGTCCGGCATGGTCTGCCTGTCGCGCAATCTGGTGCCTTTCATCGGGCCGGTGCCCGAGAGTCCTGGAATGTTTGCCGGCCTCTGCTATCACGGCAACGGGGTTGCGATGGGCAGCTATGCCGGGCGGATTCTCAGCGACCTGGTGCAGGGGTGCAGGCCAGAGCTGCCCTATTCGCCTGCAGTGCAAAAGATGCCGCGCTTTCCATTCGGCCGCGCCCGCCGGGTGCTGATGCCGCCCGCCTATGCGGTTCTAGGCCTGATGGACTGAAGCGCCGCGCGTTCCAGTTGATAGCCTTGCCGGTCCTTCTCTCCGCCCTGTTCGGCCCGCCACAGGCAGTAGGCTGCCATGCGCCAGTGAAACCAGGGTTTCAGCGCTAGCGTCCGGCCTGCAATACGCGGATCGGGATAGGCCCTCAGAAAGCTGTCTTCCTCGGCCTTCGTCAGCGGCGCCCCCCGGTACATCAGCTGCATTGCCGGGGACAGGAACAGAGACAGATCCTCTGCCGGGTCGCCGATCTGCGGGCATTGCCAGTCGATCAGCGTCAGGGTGCCATCATGCGCCAGAAGGTTTCCCGGCACCGGATCGCCATGGATGAGCACCGGCTGCGGCAGAGGCGGAACCCGGCCCAGCGGGCGCAGGGCTGCCAATTGGTCAGGGTCCTTGCAGTTCTTGAGAATACCCAGAGTTTGCGTTTCCAAAGCCGAACTGCCGTTTATCCCCTGCGGCAGCCCAGGTGGCGGCGACACATCGTGCAACCGCCCCAGGAGCCTTGCCACATGGGCGGTGTCTTCCTGCCAGGGGCTGCCGTTGACATGGGCATAGCTCAGCCAATTCCGGCCTTCGAATGCACCGGTCTGCACCAGTGGCGGCACCATTCCGGTACCGGACAGCGCCGCCAGTATCGCCCCCTCGCGCGCCGGGTCATTGGCGAACAGCGGATTTGCTCCATCTTCGGCGTAAAGCTTGATCACCAGCCCGCCGGCCCGCCAGACGTGGTTTGACCGCCCGCCGGTCAGACGCCGCGGGGCAGGCACATGCAGCCCCTGTGCAGACAAATGCGCAAAGAAACGGGCTTCGAACTGATCGGGCAGCGGTTGCAGGGCGGTCTCCGGTGTTGGCCGCCCTGTTCTTAGACAGTTTTTCCGTCAGCGCCTACCGCCGGATTACCCTGCAGGTTCGCGCAACGCACTGACCGAGGAGGCGAGAACCACCGAGCCGCCCTCGGTAATCAGCCCCACATCTCCGCCCTGCATCCGGGTTTCGTTCACCTTGAAATAGATCTCGGCATATTCCTGCAGCAACAGGTCATCGCCCTTCCTGCTTTCTACGATAAAGGAATACTCTCCAGTTTCCAGCGGGTTGCCGTCGTCATCCAGGCCATTCCACTGATAGGGCTCAGCCGACACCGGCAAGGTGACGCGCTGCACTTCAGTGCCATTGGCATTCTGCACGACCAGTGTCACCGAATCCGCCGCGGCGGCCGGGTTGGGTGCAATGGTGATCTCATTGCTGCCGTCGAAATAGCCGGGCGCCACGCCCCGCGCCTCCATGCCGACCCAGCCCGACAGCGCCGCCATGTTGGCGAGGCCAAGCTGCGACTGCAGCCCCTCCAGCAGGGTGTTGCTTTTGGTTTGCTGTTCAACCATCGAGAACTGCGCCAGTTGCGCCGCATATTCGGTCGAATCAAGCGGTTCCAATGGATCCTGATTCGTGGCCTGCGCGGTCAGCATCTTCACGAAGGTTTCGAAATCGGATGTCAGCCCGGAAGTGCCTTGGGAGGCCGCCGGCTGCGCGTAGGTTTGTGCCGCAGAGCTGCCCGCGGAAGTGACTGCTGTTGTCATGTGTTCAGACCCTCATATCCACACCGGCAGCGCCAAGCCGGAGATTCTGTGTTGCTGGCGCTCCGGCGGCCATTCCACCGGACATTTCCGTCTCACCTCTGCCGCCGGCCTGCGCCGAACCGCCTTGTTCATTTTCACCCTGCTGCCCGCCGCCGGTCTGGCCGCCGCTGAATTCAAAAGAGATATCTTCGTACCCCATGCGGCGGAATTCTTCGGCCAGCTCGTTGATATGGCGCCGCATCAGGTCGCCGGTTTCCGGGCGTTCTGTCTGGATGATCATCGTGATGCCCGATTCGCTGGTCACCACCCGCATTTTCACATGCCCCAGCTCCTGCGGGTTCAGGCTCACCTCGACTTTCTGTTCGCCCTTGGCTGCAAATGCCTCGGCAATCTGGGCTGCGATCATCCGGGGCATTTCCGGCCGGTGCCCGGCTTGCGTGCCAAACGACGCTTCCGCCAGAAGCTGGGTCAGCCCCGGTGAGTCACCGGTCATGCCAAGCGCAAGGGACAGAAAATCGGTCTCTGCGGAGGCCTCAGCCATCCCGCCAGCCTGTAACGACTGGATAACCGCCGCAGCCGGAAGCGCCGCTTGCGGTGCTGAGGCGACCTGGGCAGTTCCGGTCCTGACATCTGCGGATGCGGCTTTCGCCACTTCAGCTGCTGCCTCTGAAACCTCGTCAAAGACTTTCATGCCAGAAAGGTCCGGCTGCGCTTTCTGATGTGGCGCCGGTGTCACTGGCTGGCCTGCGGCAAGCGCTTGAACTGCGCCTTGCGCGCCAGCCGCAACGGCGCGCGCCACGCCTTCGGGCTGCACCGCGGCCAGTTTCTCAACAGCCTGCGCATTTGGAAAACCTGAAAGTGGCAGGGCTCGGCCAGACCCATCGGAGGCTTGACCCGAAGCAGCGCTGGCGCTGAACGAAGGAGCAGGCCTCACCGCAGAATCGGCTGGCACAGTATGGCCGCTGCCGCGGCTGCCATTTACGGCAGGCGGTGCCGCTGTACTTGCTTCCAGCCCCGCCGCTGCCGTGCCGGAAACAATTTTGCGCTCACCGTCTGCCAAAGGTTGGTCCGGCTTGGTTTGCCTTCCGCTCAAAACACTTTGGACTGCCAGGCTGCTAACCTCTCCTGGTGTTGAGCCCTGCTGAGCGGCTGCGGCGACTGCACCGTGCGCATCTTGGCTGCTGCTGCCGGCTGCCGCCAGTTCCCCACGGCCTGGTGCCGCACGGTCTGGCTCTACACGCTCTGGCACCATACGGTCCGCGGTGCCCGGCGTCTTGCTGCCGGGGTCCGATGCAAGACGCGGAATGTCATCACTGTCAGGCAGGCGGCTTGTCTCATCGATGTTCGCTGCCTTGGTCTCAGACATGTCTTCAGGTTCCAAGCCAACTCCCGCCGCGTCCGGTTCGGTGCCGTTCCCTGCTTCCATGCCGGGTTTTCTGTCAATCTCAATGGCGGCGAATTCAACCGCACCGGGACCTTCTGGCTTTGCGCCTGCGCTCCCGATTCCGGTCTCTGGGGCAGTGTCGGACTGCCCACCGGCCGCTGCCGTCTCGCTGCCGGCACCAGCATTGGCGTCCTCACTGCTGGTTTCGGCAGAGGTGCCTTCCTGACCGGCTTCGGCTTTGGGCACCGCAGATTCGCCGGCTGGTTCAGCAGCATTTTCAGAAACTTTTTCCGGGACTTCGCCCCGCCCATTTTCTGCAGCCACAAAAGCTGAAAAATCACTGGAACTATTTGATTTTTCTTGAGTCCTCGCGTTGGCCGCCAACGGCTTTCCACCGCTGGCAGCCTCAATTCCAAGGATCGAATTCATCATCATGGTCATGTTCCGGATATTCTATCTCGACCCGGACACACCTACCCCAAAGCGGTTACGGCAATTTTAACCGGTTCCGGGGCAACTTCAGAAAATCGATGGAATTCGAGTTTCAACCGGAGAACCGGACATGACAGACATATTGCCCATCCAGCTTCAGACTTCCTCTGCGGCCACCCCGGTGCGGCCCGCCAAGAGCGACCCGCTGCGCGAGGCGGCAATTGAACTGGAAGCCACATTTCTTGCTGAAATGCTCAAATCCGCAGGCCTCGGCGAAGCCAGTGAAAGCTTCGGAGGCGGCGCTGGCGAAGAGCAGTTTTCCAGCTTTCTGATCCGCGAGCAAGCAACGCAGATCGCCCGCTCTGGCGGCATTGGCCTGGCCGAATCACTTTATCACGCATTGAAGGAGACCCAAGGTGAGCAACCCTGAACCGCAGCAGCTCATTGATGAGCTCGATAATATTCTCGACCGCGAACGCGTTGCCCTGATGGCAGGCGACCTGAGCAAGCTGGAAGAGCTTCTGGCGAAAAAAGAGAAAGTCATCAGCAAACTGAACTCTGTGACAGAGCTTGAGCGCGAGGCGCTGGAACTGGTGCAGACCAAATTGTCGCGCAACCAGCAGCTTCTCGACAGTGCGATGGAGGGGATCCGATCCGTCGCTGCCCGGATGGCCGAATTGCGCCGCATCCGCAGGGGCCTGGACGTCTATGACCAGTCCGGGCGCCGGAACCGCTTTGGCACCCGCGGGGCAACCAAACTGGAAAAAAGAGCCTGAGCGCAATTTGGAGAAAATTCTAAAAAACCAAATGCCGCCATTAGCACTCCCTTAGCAACTGATGCGCCAATGTCGCCTTGCACCTGATGAAAGGTGGCGCGGAAGCCGGACGGCGGAACGCACTGTCAGAAAGACGTCACACAGCGCCCCCAGGGGCAAGGAATAATGGGGTCAAAGCGCCCCGCAGCTAAAGGAAAAAGCTATGACCAGCATTCTGACCAACAACGGCGCAATGGTTGCTCTGCAGACTCTGCGTTCGGTGAACAATGACCTGAGCGACACTCAGAACCAGATTTCGACTGGTAAAGAGGTCGGCATGGCCAAGGACAACTCCGCTGTCTGGGCCATCTCCAAGACTATGGAATCCGACATCCAGGCTTATGAAGCCGTGAGCGACGCTCTGAACTTTGGCGAAGCAACCGTTGCCGTAGCATCTTCCGGTGCGGAGCAGATCGTCGAAGCTCTGAAGGACATGAAGGAGCTGATTGTTTCCGCGAACTCGGAAAACGTTGACCACGCCAAGATCCAGAACGACATTGAAAAGAAACAGGAGCAGATTACCGCAATCATTTCTTCTGCGGAATTCAATGGCGCAAACCTTCTGAATGCCACTGTTGACGGCACTGCTTCGTCGCTGACGGTGCTTGGTTCCGTCGACGGCTCGACATCGATCACCGTCGATGCCGTAGACATGGAGAACGATCTTGATTGGACCGCAAGTGTTCTCACTACGATCACCGATGCAACCACTGCAGCCTCTGCGCTCGGTGAAATCGACACCCTTATCGCAGGTGCGATCGACGATGCAGCGGCACTTGGTGCGGACTCCAAGCGCATCACCGACCAGAACGAGTTTGTGTCCAAGCTGACCGACTCGCTGAAGACCGGCGTCAGCGCGATGACCGACACCAACATGGAAGAGGCATCTGCCCGCCTGAAGGCGCTGCAGACCCAGCAGCAGCTGGCCGTGCAGTCGCTGACCATCGCCAACCAGGCGCCGTCGACCCTGCAGCAGCTGTTCCGTTAACAGCCCTTACCGGGGCGCTAAACGCGCCCCGGTCTTCCCTTCTCAGAGAACCTGAAGAATAAAACGTTAGGAAAACACGTGAATGCCCTTCTGAAGGCGAAGAGTGCCTATTCGGCGGCAAAGTCCCCGACCCGGACAGCAAAGAATTTCGAGTATGAAGTGGTCGCCCGCGTTACCCGCCGGCTGATCACGGCTGCGCAGAAAGGCGGCGATGGCTTCAGTGATCTTGCTCAAGCACTGAATGACAACCGCAAGCTTTGGTCCATTTTCACCGCAGATCTCTCGATGGAGGCGAATCCACTGCCGGATGATCTCAAGCGGAATCTCTTCGAACTGGCGGAATTCACGAGACAGCACACCAGCAAAGTGCTTCAGCGCAAGGCCAATGTCCGGCCGCTGGTGGAAATCAATACGGCCATCCTGCGTGGCCTCCGCAGCGGAGCATCCTGAATATGAGCGGACTTGTCCTGAAACTTGCCCCCAAAGAGCGTGTCCTTGTAAATGGCGCGGTGATCGAAAACGGCGACCGCCGAAGCCGCCTGTCCATTGTTACACCGGACGCCAATATCCTGCGCCTTCGTGATGCAATCCATCCGGAAGAAGCGAATACGCCAGTGCGCCGGGTGTGCTACGCCGCCCAGCTGATCCTGTCGGGCGATGCAGACCCTGATGAGGAACGCCTGCCGATGCTGCGCCGGATCGAAGAACTGAGCCAGGTCTTTACCGACCCTGACAGCCGGTCATCCATTGCCGAAGCCACGGACGCCTTGATCAACAACAACCACTACCGCTGCCTGAAGGCGCTGCGCACCTTGCTGCCGCGGGAAGACCGCTTGTTCGCGGTCCGGCCGTCATGAACTTTCAGCCCCTCTTGCCAGCCACAGGTATCGCCGGGTGGAACTTCCTCCAGGCGACCTATGACAAGCAGTTCGACGTTTTCAAAAATGACGCGGTCCTGAAACGCGAAACCGATTATTTCATGGAAAACATCGGGAACGTGAAAACAGCAGAGGACCTCATTGGCGACTCGCGGCTGCTGAATGTTGCCCTTGGCGCATTCGGGCTGGAAGAGGACAGCTACAAGAAAGCCTTCCTGGAACGGATTTTTCAGGAAGGCACCGAGGCCGACGACGCGCTGGCCAACCGGATGGGGGATGACCGCTATGTCCAGCTGAGCGAGGCTTTCGGGTTTGGCCCGGGGCAATCGCTCAAAACCGGCGATCTGAAGGCGATGTTTGACCTGGTTCACACCAATCAGGTGCAATCCTTCGAGGCCGCTGTTGGTGAACAGGACAACTCTATGCGCGTGGCCATGTTTGGCGAACGCGAAGTCCTGAACCTTGCCGAAGATGGAACCGCTGTGAACACCAAGTGGTTCAATGTCATGGGCCAGCAGGCACTGCGGGAGCTGTTCGAAACCGCCCTGGGCTTGCCAACCAGCCTGGCACAGATCGATCTGGACCAGCAGCTGGAAGTCTTCAAAGACAAGTCAAAACAAGTGTTCGGCTCTGATGATCTCGCAGTTTTCTCTGATCCGGAAAAAATGGAAAAGCTGATCAACACTTACCTGGTGCGGTCAGAAATTGCCGATTTCCAGGCAAGCGTTTCTTCCGGCTCAACCGCATTGATGCTGCTGACCAGCTGAACAAGCGGGCCAGATAACACGGAAAACTCAAGAAGGGTGCCACCAGTTCAGTCTGGCTGCACCCTTTTCGCATTTTCCCAGAGGGTAACCAGCACCTGCACTTCCCAGCCGGGCTGACAAGTACAGGCGCCGGCTTCAGCGCCCGGCCTTGGCCCGGCGCAGCAGAAGCAGCAGGCGGTTGAAGCTGCTGGTGATACCTTCCGGATCTTCCCGGCCGAAAAACGCATCCAGCTCCGGCCACAGTTTCACGGCCTGATCCAGGACCGCATCGTTGCCTTCAGCGTAAAGACCCGCGCGGATCATGACCTCGGACTGCTCATAAGCCCCCAGGTACTTGCGCACGTCCTGGATCGCAGCATTTTCATCGGCTGTCGCTGCGGCTGGCAGGCTGCGCGACACAGAGCGGGACACGTCGATTGCGGGAAACCGTCCGCGTTCGGCGATTTCCCGGTTCAGGACGATATGCCCGTCGAGAACCCCGCGCAGAATATCCGCGATCGGCTCGTCCATGTCCGACCCAGCAACCAGGACACTGAATACCGCCGTGATATCGCCCTGGCCCTCGGCCCCCGGCCCCGCCCGTTCGCACAAGCCGGTAATCAGCGGCGTCACCGAAGGCGGGTAGCCGCGCAGCGCCGGCGCCTCGCCGGAGGCGGCCGCAATCTCCCGGTGCGCTTCGGCGAAACGCGTGACCGAATCCGCCAGGAACAGAACGTTCTTTCCCTGATCGCGGAAGTGCTCTGCCACGGTCATGGCAGCCCACGCGCAGCGGCGCCTGACCAGCGCGGATTGATCGGAGGTCGCGGCGACCACAATGGCGCGGCGCATGCCTTCCGGTCCCAGGACCTGCTCAACGAAGTGGTTCACCTCCCGGCCGCGCTCGCCGATCAGTGCCATCACAACCACATCGGCCTGCATTGCTTGGGCAAGTTTGGCCAGCAATGAGGATTTACCGACCCCGGACCCGGCAAAGAGGCCGACTCGCTGCCCCCGTACAATCGGAAGAATCGTATTCAGAACCGCCTGCCCGGTGGCCAGCCGCTCTCCCATGGGCCGCCTGCCAGCAGCCTTGGGCGGCGGCGCCATCAGATCGCGCGGCTCACTGCCGGGAAGCATTGGGCGGCCGTCCAGCGGCTCGCCAAAGGGATCGATAACGCGTCCAATCCAATGATCGCTGGGTGCAAATTCCGGAGACGGGTTCAGCAAAACCGGATCTCCGATGGCGGCCCCATCCGGCGCCCTATCCGGTAACATGCTAATATTGCTGCCATTTATCTTCAGAACTTCGCCATGCAATGCATCCTGCGGCCCACGCCGCAAGATCAGCCTGTCGCCAATCCGCGCCGAGGAAGCCAGCCCGCCGATTTCGATTTCCCCGCCCGAGATCCCCGTCACCCGGCCCATCTTTGTCGCCAGGCGTTTTCCGGCGATCTGACGGGTCAGTGCTTGCAGCTCTGCTTTCATCGCAGCGGTCTCCCTTCATGTCCTGAAAACAATTTCTAAAGGAATCGGGGTTAAGCCTTGATTGAAATCGATCAAGGGAGAAACCCTGGTGTTCACAGAATTGAACGTATTCAAAATCGCCTATTCGATGGCAACCCATGCCGGGAAACGCCAGGCATTGGTTTCCCAGAATATCGCTAATTCCGATACGCCGGGTTACCACGCCAAGGACATCAAGCCATTCAAAGAGGTCTTTGCTGCAGGCGCCCGCCCGACCGGAATGATCGCATCCCGCGGCAGCCATTTGAATGGCAACTCAAACAGCAATTTGGACTGGGCCGTCACTTCTACCGAGGCCGGCAGCGACCCCAACGACAATTCCGTCTCCGTCGAAACCGAGCTGCTGAAGGGCGTCGAAGTCGCCCGGCAGCACAAACGCGCCATGGCGATCTACAAATCTTCCATGAACATTCTGCGCGCCAGCCTCGGCAAGAACTGAGGGGGATGAGCGATGAGTGAGTTTTCAAGAGCCCTTTCCGTCACTTCCAGCGGCCTTAAGGCGCAGGCTGCACGGCTTCGGCATGTGTCTGAGAACATCTCCAATGCGGATACTCCGGGCTACCGGCGCAAGACCGTGCCATTCGAGGCCGTGCGCGAACTGCAAACCGATGTGGAGCATGTGCGCACCGGCCGGATCAATCTGGACCGCCGGGACCTGGAGAAAGTCTACGATCCTTCGCACCCGCTTGCCGATGACAGCGGCCACTACGAGGGCTCCAATGTCGACCTGATGATCGAGATTGCCGACGCCCGCGAAGCCCAGCGCAGCTACGAAGCCAATCTGAAGATGTTTGAACAGACCCGCTCGATGTCAGCCTCGCTGATGGACCTTTTGAGACGCTAACCGAAAAATTTGGAGATCCAGAATGGATATTCACAGTCTTTCCGCCGCAGGCGGCTATGCCGCCGCCAGGCCAGCCACCAAGGCCGACCCCAACCATGAAGCTGCTGGCGCTGGCGCCCGTCTGAAAGAGAGTTTCGAGCACTTTGCAACGACCCTGCAGAGCAGTGAGCAGGTCTCCGTGCAATCAATGACTTCGCAGGCGGACCCGCATGCACTGGTGCAAGCGCTGGCGCAGACTGAACTGGCGGTCGAGACTGCCGTCACGGTGCGCAACAAAGTGGTCGAGGCGTACCAGGAAATCCTGAGGATGCCGGTCTGAGCCATGATGAGCGAAAGCCTCTTCTATGACACGCTGCGCCAGGGAATTTGGGCGGCCGTGACCATGGCAACCCCGATCCTGATCGTTGCGCTGGTTGTCGGTCTGGCCATTGGCCTGTTTCAGGCCCTGACGTCGGTGCAGGAAATGACCCTGACTTTCGTTCCCAAGCTGACGGCCATTCTGGTCGTGTTCTGGATGACCATGGGCTTCATGACGCAAACGCTGGTGGCCTTCTTCGACGGCCACATCATTCCGATGATTGCCGGAGGTTCGTAATGGAAACTGCAGGTTACGCCACGCTTTCACGCCAGTCCGGTCTGATCCGGGAGATGCGCGTTGTTGCGAACAACATCGCCAACTCAGCCACGACCGGATACCGCCAGGAAGGGCTGATTTTCTCGGAATTCGTGCAGTCGTCTCCGGGGCAGCAATCGTTGTCGATGTCGCGTGCGAACATTTTCAACACGTCGATGGAACAAGGCCAGTTCACCCAGACGGCCGGCACATTTGATTTCGCAATCGAAGGCGACGGGTTTTTCATGGTCGAGACGCCCCAGGGCGAACGGCTGACCCGTTCCGGTGCGTTCTCTTCCAATGCGGCCGGCGACCTCGTGACCATGGACGGCTTCCGGGTGCTCGACGCAGGCCGTGCGCCGGTTTTTGTGCCGCCGGATGCCGGCAAGATCGAAGTCGGTTCCGACGGCTCAATCAGTGCAGACGGGCGTCTGCTGGGCCAGCTGGGCCTCTTCAAGCCAATGGATCAGCACACGATGGTTCGGGAAGACGGGGTCATGTTCCGCGTCGAAGGGGAGATCGAGCAGTCCTTCGATTCGAAGGTCCTGCAGGGGTTCCTGGAAGGATCCAACGTGAACGCAATTTCCGAAGTGACCCGCATGATCGAAGTGCAGCGCGCCTATGAAATGGGCCAGAGCTTCCTGCAGTCGGAAGACGAGCGCATCCGCAATGCCATCAAGAACCTGATCAAGACCTAGGAGAATCCAGATGCGTGCCCTGAAGATCGCCGCGACCGGCATGAGCGCCCAGCAACTGCGGGTGGAGACCATCTCCAACAACCTCGCCAACATGAACACCACCGCGTACAACGCGCGGCGGGCCGAGTTTGCCGACCTGCATTACCAGCAGATTTCGCGCGCCGGCACCGTGAACGCGTCCGACGGAACCGTGCTTCCAACCGGTGTGCAAGTAGGCCTGGGCGTGCGCCCCGCCGCCGTATCCGTGCATCTGTCGCAGGGCGCTCTGCAGCAGACCAACAACGACCTGGACATCGCCATTGACGGCAACGGGTATCTGGAAGTGACCCTGCCGTCCGGCCAGACCGCCTATACCCGCGACGGCGCGCTGAAGCGCTCGGCAGAAGGGCTGATTGTCACCTCTGACGGCTTCGCCGTTTCGCCCGAAGTCACAATCCCCGATGACGCAACCAGCATCTCGATCAATGCCGAAGGCGAAGTCTACGGGTACTTCAACGAAACGACGGAAGGCCAGTTGCTGGGTCAGTTCACGCTGGCAAGTTTCACCAACCCCAAGGGGCTGGAGGCAATCGGCAGCAACCTGTTCACGGAAACGGAAGCCTCCGGCGCTGCCGCCGTATCGACAGCTGGCGAAGACGGGCTCGGCACATTGCGCCAGGGGTATCTGGAAGCCAGTTCCGTTGACGCGGTGCGCGAAGTGACCGAGCTGATCGAAGCCCAGCGCGGTTATGAAATGAACGCCAAGGTCATCTCGGCAGTCGACCAGATGATGAGTGCAACCACACAGGTGCGCTGATGAAACGTGTTCTTGCCTGCCTGACAGCCGCGGCGCTGTGCGCTCCCCCAGCCTGGGCGGAATACCTGACACCTTTGCGCACGATCCGCGCAAAGGAGATCGTGAATGCCGAGGACCTGGCCTTGAAAAAAGGCGAGATCCTGGGCGCACTGACCGACCCGTCGGAGGTGATCGGCATGGAAGCGCGGGTCGCGCTTTATGCAGGCAGGCCCATGCGCCCGGGCGACATCGGCCCGCCGGCCATCATCGAACGCAATGACCTTGTGACCCTGATCTTCCGCCAGGGCGGGCTGACCATTGCCGCGGAAGGGCGTTCTCTGGGCCGCGGCGCTGCAGGCGAAGCCGTCCGGGTCATGAACCTTTCTTCCCGCACCACTGTCACCGGCCGGATCAACGGCGACGGCTCCGTAGAGGTAAACTGATGACTATGCAATTTTCCCGCGTCAAACCGCTGCTTTTCGGACTGGCTTTGCTGGGCGCCTGCGGCCGGATGGACCATCTGGGCAAGCCGCCCACATTCACCCCGGCCAATGAAACGCCTGAACATGTTGCAATGCTGTATCAGGGGCTGCCAATGCAAACGCAGACCCGGCGCACGGTCGACGGCTCCTCTCTGTGGAGCGGCTCGCAGCAGTCGCTCCTGGGCGACCGCCGTGCCATAAAGCGTGGCGACATCCTGACAGTGGTGATCGAGATCGACGAGGAAGCGGAGATTTCCAACGATACCCAGCGGTCGCGTTCAGGCTCTGAAAGCATGAACATGCCTCAGCTTCTGGGCCTGCCGCAGCGTCTGGACCGGAAACTTCCGGAAGGTGCGTCCTCTGCAGACGCTGTAGAGATTGGCAGCTCCAGCGCCTCAGGCGGCAAAGGGTCCGTCAAGCGCAGCGAAAAGCTGGAGCTGCGAGTTGCCGCGACCGTCGTCGACGTGCTGCCGAATGGCGTGCTGGCGATCAGCGGCACTCAGGAGCTGCGGGTGAATTTCGAACTTCGCGAACTTCTGGTCACCGGCTATGTCCGGCCGCAGGATATCAGCCGCCAGAATGAAATCACCTATGACAAGATCGCCTCTGCCCGGGTGTCCTATGGCGGCCGCGGTCAGATCACTGATGTGCAGCAGCCCCGCTACGGCCAGCAGCTGCTTGACGTTGTCCTGCCGTTCTGAGGATTGCCATGCTCTCGAAGCTTCTGCCAGTCATCCTGCTGATCCTTGGAACCGGAGGCGGCATCGGCGCCGGTATAATGTTGGCGCCTGCTCCTGAGGAACAGCACGCCGCTGCAGGCGGCGGTGCTGCGCCTGCCCCGGCAGCGTTTGCGGAGGAACCCGCCGAAGAAGGCGAGGAAGCCCTGCGCGAATACATCAAGATCACCAACCAGTTCGTGGTTCCGGTGGTCGACCGTGATCAGCTGACTTCTCTGGTCGTCATTTCGCTCAGCCTCGAGACAGCCCCCGGTGCGGGTGAGAAAATCCGCGCTTTCGAGCCGAAGCTGCGCGATGTTTTTCTGCAAGTGCTGTTTGATCACGCCAACATGGGCGGCTTCCGCGGCGCCTTCACGCGCTCCGACATCCTAGAGCCGCTGCGCACTGCCTTGCGGGAAGCGGCGCAAAAACATGTCGGCAAGACAATTCACGACGTGCTGATCATGGAGATATCCCGTCAGGATGTCTGACCGGCAAACGGTCCACAGCCACCATGAAGTAACAGGCCGGTCCCAAAGGACCGGCCTGTTTTCTATGTGCAGGATCTCAGGCCCGTCAGCCGTCGAGCAATCTGTCCATCAGCGCCTTTTCCTGGGCAGCCTTGTGCCGCTTTCGCTCGGCTGCGGCCATGGTTTCTACCGCTTGCTTACGTCCAAAAGCCTTACGCAGCTGATCCATCATCCGCAGCTTCTGCGCAGTAGCCTGCGCCAGCTCCATGTTCAGCTGGCGCCGTGTGCGGGTATGCCAGCCCTGCCACAGGAGATCCGCGCCCAGGGCCTTCATGGCATGATCGCCATCCGCTTGCTCCCGGGCTGCCTGCACCTGTGCGTTCAGCTTGGCCAGTTGGCCGCGCAACTCCGCTTCGCGGGCCAGGGCAGGCTGGATCTTGGCATGTTCCTGCATGTATTGCGCTGCGGTCACCGCCGCCATCTGATCCAGCATCTTTTGCTTCATGTGATTTTCCCCTTGGCGCGTTTGCGCATTTCCTCGGCAAAGCGGATCGCAGCGGCAACCGGCGCATAATGCTCTTCCAGAATTTCGTCGCCGATCTCTATGGCTGCATGCAATGCCCGGGCGGTCGGCGGATCGCTGTGGATTGGAACAGCGTTTTCATTCGCCACACGCCGGATCGCCGCGGCCACTTCATCAACGCCCTTTGCGACGCAGACCGGTGCGGCCCCCTTCTCGCGGCTCCACTTGAGTGCTACCGCGTAGTGGGTCGGGTTCACGATCACCACATCCGCATTCGGCACATCGGCCATCATCTGCCCCATCGCAATTTCCTGGCCGCGCTGGCGCCGCTTGCCCTTCATATGAGGATCGCCCTCGGAATCCTTCATTTCGTCCTGGATTTCCTTGCGCGACATCATGTTCTTGCGGCGGTGCTCAGCATGCTGAAAGGCTGCATCAACAACACCGATTGCCAATGCAATGATCAGTGCCAGGAACAGAAACTCCAGTGCCAATTGCGACAGCATCGTTACCACCGACTGGGGACCGGTGCCGGAGGAGGCAATCATGTCCGGCAGCCGGTGGGTCAGATAGACGCTCAGGCACACCGAGTAGAGCAACAGCTTCAGGAAGCTCTTCAGAAACTCGAACAGTCCCGCCCTGCCGAATTTGTTCTTGGCGTTGGAAATGATGGAAATGCGCGACAGTTTCGGCTCCAGCTTGCTGGGCGCAAAAACCAGGGCCCGCTGGCCGACAATCGAAAGCAGAACAAGCGCAAATGGCACTAGGAACCATGGCAGGATGGGCCGTATCAAGCTGCCGGCAAAGCCCCCGGACGGAGCGGCTGCGGAGCCTTCGAAGAATAGCTGTGCCAGCCGGTCTGGTTGGTCCAGAAACGCCATCAGCGCGGTGCCGGTTCCCTCGACGCTGCTACTGCCGGCCGCATAAAAGGCAACAATCAGACCCAAGTAAGCCGCCGCCACCGACAGGTCTGTGGATTTCGCGACTTCGCCTTTTTCGCGGGCCTTGCGAAGCTTTTGTTCCGTTGGCTCGAATGACTTGTCAGAATCGTCGTCGCCGCCGCTCATGGCATGCCGCCTCCGGGATTCACGAGAAATGTCATCAATGCGCGGGACCAGACATCCAGTATCATCGGGCTGCCGACCATCAGGATGAACAGGCCGAAGAAAGTAATGACCGGCGCACCGACCATCGCGACCATTAGCTGCGGCATGGCCCTGTTAATCACCCCGAGAGCCAGGTTGTAGATCACCGCGGTGATTACAAACGGAGCCGCCAGCGTGAAGGCCAGTGAGAAGCTTTCCGACACCCTGAACACTCCCCATTCGGCCAGCCCGGCGGCAGCAGGGAACTGACCGGCAGGAAACATCTGGTATGACCCGATCAGCAGCTCTGCCACCCGGACGTGCAGCCCCAGCATCACCGCCAGGGTCACACCCGAAATCATGAGCACGGCTCCAAGTGCCGGCATTGGTTCCGCACCGATGCCCCCCAGCACTTGCGACAGCGACGTGCTTTGCGCGGCCATTGCACCCGCTGTCTGAAGCGTAAAAACAAAGATCCGCACACCGATGCCCAGCGCCAGGCCGATGATCGCTTCAGTCACTGCAAAGCGGGCGTAATCGAAGATCCCGTCCGGTTCGGGAAACGCTGGAAGCGCAGGCGCCACCACAAAAGTGAATGCAACGGCCACTGCCAGCTTGACCCGCGTCGGCACGTACAGCTCCCCCATCGCGGGCAGGACCGACACCATGGCGGACACCCTCAGGAAAACGATGGCTGCGTGCCAGAACCCTGCCCCCAGCAGCAGAACCAGCTCTGGCGGCAGGAAGTTCATGTTCATGCCTGAACCATCCCGACGAGGGCCGGACGCGCCTCGAGGCCGATTTCCTCAAACGAAAGCACAGGATTGCTGATGCCGCGGGACTTCAGAATGGTCTTAAGATACCGGCGGCGGCGGGTTGAGGTCACCACCGCGGCGAAGACACCCTGATCCGTCGTGGTGCCCAGTTTGTCACTCAGCCCGTCCGCAAGCCTGTTGAACAAGTCAGGCGGCAAGGCAATATCGAGGCCAGCCCCCTGCGCGTCCACTTGATAGGTGGAGAACTTGTCCTCCCATTCCGGCGCCAGCTGGATCAGCGGAATGGTACCATCGTCGCGCTTCATCTCAGCCACAAGCTGGAAGCCCAGCCGCTGGCGCACATGCTCGCAGATCATCTCCGGCTGGGTTGTGTGCATCCGCGCCTCTGCAATCGATTCAAGGATCAGCGGCATGTTTCGGATAGACACCCGTTCCTCCAGCAGCAGCCGCAGCACCGCATGAAGAGTATCCATCGGAACCTTGTCCGGCACCAGCGCATCCAGCAGTTTACGGTTTGACTCAGAGCGGAAGCCATCGGACAGCTGGGTCATCTCGTCCAGGAGGCGGCGCAGCGACTTGAGCGTCAGCAGGCGCGGGAAATTCTGCTTGATGGTTTCCAAAAGATGGGTCGCCAAAATCTCCGGCGGGGTGACAACGGTCGCCCCGGACAGGGCGGCCTGCTCCTGCGCCTTGGCGGAAATCCAGCGGGCAGGCGCGCCATAAACCGGCTCTGTCACATCGGTGCCGGCTGGCAGCGCATCGTGATTGTCAGGCATCAGTGCCAGAACCATGTCGGGATGCAACGTGCCGCGGGCCTGTTCAACGCCCTGCACTTTGATCAAATAGGTTCCCCTATCCAGTTCATTCTGGTCGGTGAGACGGATCTCGGGAAGAATCAGGCCGAATGTGGTGGCAATATGAGACCGCATATTGGCTATGCGTGCATCCAGACCGGTTCCGGCATCCAGCACCATGCTCACTAGGTCCGGTGCAAATTCCAGATGCAGGTCGTCAAGGTCGAGGATGTCGCCCAACGGCCGCGATGCAGCCGGGTCGGACGCCTCTTCGATCTTCTCTTCGATCTCGGCTTCGGCGTCGTCCTTCTTTTTCTTGGCCATCCGGAACGCAGTATAGCCAAGCACCCCGCCGCCGATCACAAAAGGCAGGAAGGGGAGGCCCGGAACCAGCGCGAACAGCACCATGAGAACCGCAACCGTCGTCAGCGCGGCAGGGTGGCGGCCGAATTGCTCGAACAGGGCAATGTCTGTGGCACCGGTGGTGCCGCCGCGGGCCAGCAGCAGCGCAGCGGCAATCGAAATGATCACGGACGGGATCTGCGACACCAGACCGTCGCCAACCGTGAGAATTGCGTAGGTTTCAAACGCGTTGCCAACCGGCATTCCATGGACCAGAACGCCCATGATCAGCCCCATGACCAGGTTCAGCAGGGTGATCAGCAAACCGGCAATGGCATCGCCCTTGACGAACTTCGACGCGCCGTCCAGCGAGCCGAAGAAGGTGGTTTCCTGCTGGTCGCGTTCCCGGCGCTCCTTGGCGGTCTGATGGTCGATGGCCCCGGCCGACATATCCGCGTCGATTGCAAGCTGTTTGCCGGGCATCCCGTCCAGCGCAAAGCGGGCACCCACCTCGGCCATCCGCGCGGCACCCTTGGTGATCACCATGAAGTTGACGATCAGCAGAACGCCGAACACCACCAGCCCGAGGAAGACGCTGCCCCCCATAACAAACTGGGCAAAGCCCTCGATCACATTGCCCGCTGCGTCGGTGCCGGTATGCCCTTGTCCGATGATCAGCTTGGTCGAGGACACGTTCAGCGACAATCGCAGCATCAGCGAAGCCAGCAAAATCGTCGGAAACGACGAAAAGTCCAACGGCCGCTCGATGAACAGCGTGATTGTGAAAATCAGGATGGCCAGCGCAAAAGAGGCCGCCAGGCCGACATCCAGCACCCAGGCCGGCATTGGCAGGATCATCATCACAATGATCGCCATCAAAGCCAGCGCCAGAAGCACAGTCGGGCTGAAAAGTTGTTCAGTTGTCAGCTTAGGCAATGTTCAAGCCCCGCTTCTGGATTGCTTTCAACGGGTTGGAAGCCTGGCTGCACCGTAATGGAGACAGCGTGAGACGAGGCTTGTTCAAACGGCGGACACCCAGCTCCGGCTCACGCCGCACAAAAGGCCGCCCGGCTGCTGTCTGTAAGGAAACTGCATCAGCAACAGCCGCTGCAGCCGGCTGGCAGCAGGACGAAGCAGCTATGGGAATAAGTTTCAGCAGAGCTGCCGCTCTGCTCTCTGCGCCTGTTGCGCGCAGAATCAGCCCGTTCGGGCATTTTTTCGAGTAGTTTTCCGGCATTCTGCCCGTTCCAAATCAGGATTCACCCGTTTGTCACGTTACCGGCAGCCGGTTGACAAAGTGTTATCATCGGGGACCAAGGCCGCCTTGAGACAAGGCGGCCTACAAGCCGTGCATCCCTGTTCAGGTCACTGGCTTACCTCAGGATTTCCGCGTCCTGTGCCCACTTGGTTCAGCAGTTCTGCTATGCCGCCTCGCGTACCTGCACTGCTTTCGACCAGCGCCCGCGCGTGGGCCAAAGGCGCTAGTCCTTCGGGGTCTTTGGCGGTTTCACCGATTTGCGTTGTGACCGAAGCAACCGCTCCGAACGCCGCACCGGAATCTGCCCCGATGGCCTCAATTGCCCCCAGGTTCTCGGAATGCCAAAAACCCCGGGCAGCCGCGTCCGCGTCATCTTCGGCCAGCAGGTATTCCCCGGCCCGGCCGAATTCACCGTTGCGCCACAATGCTTGCGCACGCATGCGGTTGGCTTCTGACCCTTCCAGCCCCATGAGCTCAACCAGCGCCCGGTGCGGCCTGTCCTGGCCCAGGGCAGCTTCAGCCATCAGCAGGCGTCGGGTTTCGTTCTCAGGCTCAAGAGCAAGTTTGGTAAGCAGGTCCTGAGCTTGTCTCGCAAAGCCCAGGTTCAGCAGCCTGCGCGCTACCTGCGCGGCCACGGGTGCTGCCTCAGCCGGGGTCGCCTGCGCGGAAAAAACCAGCGCGTACTGCAGGAACGTCACATCATCGGCTCGTTCTGCCAGCAGCAGCATTAGCGGTTCCAGGGCTGCTGCCCGCGCTTTCGGCCCGTCCCTGTCGCTCACGCTGTTCAGTTCCCTGAAGGCACCGTGAAACTCCCCCATCAGTGCCAGCGAGGCAACGTGGGCGCGGCGCAGTTCCGCGCCAAGTTCCGTGTCGCGGTGCTCCAGCTCGTAAGAGGCGATCAGGTCCGGCACATCAGGCGAAAGCGCCTTGCGTTCTTTGACGCTTAGAGCCACCAGATCAATCAGCGCTGCGGGAGCATTCCCGGTCCTCTCCGCGACTTCGCTGGTCAGTTCCTCGGCCATCTTTTCGGTGTCGCCTTCCAATTCGGCGATTGCTGCTTCGGCCAGATTGATCTCAGGGACGTCTTCCACCCCGGTCCGGTCCACTGAACGCAGCACAGCTTCGGCAACGTGGTGCTCTCCGGCGTCGGCAAACATCGTGCTGATCTTGGGGCCAAAATGCACCCTCAAATGCGGCGGCAGCTTGGAAAACGTCTGCTGGATGGCATCGGTATTGGCGCTTTTCTTGATCACTCCATCGGCCAATGCACCCCAGAACGCGCTGTCGCTCTCACAGCCTTGCTGCCCGGAGAGCGCATGATTGACCGGCAATGCGGTGCCATCCATCAGCAATGCCATCGTCCCCAGCAAAGCGACTTCGGGTTCATTGCGCTGTTCTGGCGGCAAAATTGTCATAATCGAACGCGCTTCAGCCCCGAAGCTGAAATAAAGGTAGAGCCGCGCAAGAGCATAGACACTAGCCGGATTCACGTCATCGAATTCATGCACCAGGGCATTGCGCAGAGGTGCCAGCTGATCCGCAAACGGGCTTTCATTGCCCCAGGACTGAATCGCGACGTCGCGGTCCGGAAGACAGTGGGACGCCTCGCCGCGGTTGCCAGACGAGGCCGCAACCAGCCCGGTCTCACGGTCGATCGCTGAGGTGACAGAAATATGCGCAAGCGGGTTCAGGGGCCTGTCCGCTGCGCCAAGCGGGTCAAGTCCGGCAGCCCTGCCGGCATCCGCCAGCCCTTCTTCAGCAACATTCAAAAGACCCTGGCTCGCTGCCCGGCCGATCTGCTGCAGCAACCGCTGCTCGGATTCGTTTACCGTCGCAGCACGTTCGGTTTCTTCCATATCGATAAGAAAATCGGTTTCAGGAATTTCGAGGACCGTCTTCTCTGTCTGGACATCCGCCTCCAATGCAGGCTGGCTGCCGTCCGTCTTCAGGCCTGGCTCTGCAGCCTCGGCCAACGGTTCATCCGCAGCGCCAGATTCGGTTTCCGCAATTGCCGGCTCAGTCTCTAGCTGCGGCTGAACCGTTTGGGACCGCCCCTGCTGGCCGGCCAGTGCCGCTGCCAGCTCCAGCGCCAGCCTTGCATCTGTTTCGGCCGACTGAGGAAAATTGAACCGGTAGCCGGTCTGCGGCAGCGGGGTTGTGAGGGGCAGAACATTTCCCGCAAATGTACGCTGCTGTTTTCCGCCCGGCCGGCCCCCATCGCGGATATCGACCACCAGATAACCGTCTTCCTGCACATAGGAGGTGACGGTGCAATCGCATCCCAACTGCAGCCTCAACGGCTGGCCAGGGCCGTTTTGCGCCAGTGATTGAAGCCTGGTCCGGGGGATCAGATTAAAAACCCGCGACGTGTCGAAAACCGCTTCCGGCGCACCGATGTTCACCGTCGCCGTCATTCCGCTTTGTGTCAGCGACCAATCTGCGCCTTGCGGCAGCCGCATCACCAGACGCGTGAACCCCTTATGCTCGCCCGAGCGGGTCACAATCGTCTGCGCCTGGGCAGCGCCTGCCGTCAGAAGAACGGCTGCAGTGGCAAATGCTCGCCAGATCATGCTGCGTCCTGTTTCACCGATTTGAGGGCTTCTTCAAGTTCCGAGAAGCCGGGACGGAAGTGCGAGGGAGTATTCTGGCGCCCGACCTCGATACAGATGGCCGCCGCATGATTGTGCAGGTTGGCCACCAGCACCTCACGGATCAGCTGATAGAAATGGGCATCCTCTTCGACCACGGCCTTCACCTTGCCCGCAAAGGGTGCAACCAGGCCGTAAGACAAGAAAACGCCCAGGAAAGTACCCACCAGCGCGCCGCCAATCAGCTTGCCGAGAACTTCAGGCGGCTGGTCGATCGATCCCATGGTCTTGATAACCCCCAGAACCGCGGCGACGATCCCCAGTGCAGGCAGGCCATCGGCCATCGTCTGCAGGGCGTGGCTGGAGTGCAGAGCGTGGTGCAGGTTGGCTTCCATCCGCTTTTCCAGAACTTCCTCAACTTGGTGCGGGTCATCGTAGTTCATAGAGGCTGAGCGCATGGTGTCGCAGATCAGGTTCACCGCTTCCTTGTCGGCCAGAATTTTGGGGTACTTGTTGAAGACAGAGGAGTTTTCCGGGTCTTCGATATGCTGCTCCACCTCGACAGGGTTGGCCCGGGCAATGCGAATCAGCGCAAACAGCAGGCAGAGAAGATCACGGTAGTCATCCGGCTTCCACTTGGGGCCTTTGAACACCTTTCCGATGTCCTTGAGCGTGTGTTTGACACCACCCATATCGTTGGCAATCAGGAAGGCCCCGACAGCTGCCCCGCCAATCATCATCATCTCAAACGGCAGCGACTTCAGGATGATCGCCATCTTGCCGCCGGCCAGAAGGTATCCGCCGAACACCATGGCAAAGATCACCACAATGCCTACAATCCCGATCATAGGTCCACTCCGAATTCCGTTGGTTTTTATAAGATTAGGCGAGTCTTCCTAAGGAATGACTAAGCCGCCGCGCCCAAGTTACTCCGTGGGCACGGATCCGTTGCGCCCTGCCAGAACCACGCTGATGGTATAGGCGGCTTCGGGGCTGAGCCCGGCCATGATTCCCGCCGCGGCCTCAGGCTGCATCCGGGCCAGAAACCCCGCCGCAAAGGCCGGGTCCATTTCCTCGAACAGCGCCGACGCTTCCTTGGGTTTCATCTGCTCGTAAACTGTCGTCAGCCGGGTCACATCGGCCTCGGTTGCGCCATCCGCCAGCGCCAGCGTCGCGCGCAGCTCTTCCTCTGCCTGCTCCAGCGCGGCGAGTTTTTTGTCAATAGCCTGGTCCGCAATTTCCAGCGCTTTCATGCGGTCCTGGATCTCCGCTTCGCGGGCAGCCAATTCCTGCTCCCGCTGCTGAAACGCAGCCAGCATGGTCTGCAGCTCCGCGGACGAAGGCATCGCATCCCGGAGCGGCTCGCCTTTGTGTGCAGGAGAGTCGCCGCCAGTCTCTTGCAGGCTGGCGACCTCACGGGCAATTGCCGGCCCCGCCTCAAGCCCAAGCCGCACCGCCGCGGAGCCCATCAGCAGCACCGCCAGCATCGTCAGCGTGCCGCTGCGCCGGAAGCGCCTGGTTTTCTTAGCCGCCTTCGCCATCACGCCACCCGGTTCTGGCTGCGGTTGTGGCGCACAAACATCAGACCGGAAGACTTGGGCTCTTCCTGCGGCTCGTCAGCAGGCTGCGGACCAGCCTCGTAAGCAGCCGCCATCTCCGCGTCTTCCGCTGCCGCCGGAGCGGGCGCTGCCGCAGTGCCGGCCTCCGGAATGTCGTGCATGGAAGCCATCATCAGCTCCAGCCGCTGAGCCACCGATTCGGCGCGCCCGGTCAGCTGCTGCAAAGCCTTGCTGGATCCGTCGGAAACATGCTGCGCCGATTGCAGCGACTTGTTCAGATCGTCCACTTGCGCAGACAGCACAGCAACCGCCCCGCCCACGCCTTTTTCCAGGTCATTGAACCGCTTCAGCCGGCGCGACAGCACCAGACAGTAGAATCCGGCGCCCAGCGCTCCGGCTGCAAGCAGGATATCAGCAATAATGTCCATCCTGTCCTCCTAGTTCAGTACGAAATCCATGATCAGCAGATCACGCACCCGGCCCTGGCCGGTGGCAATGTTGATCCGCCGCAGCATCTGCGCTCTCAGTTTCGGCAGTGCCATCGGATCGGAAAGATCCTCAAGCTCCAATGCTCTCAGGTAGCTGTTCAGGACATCGACAACCCGCGGGAGGATTTTTTCAACCTCGGCCTGGTGCTCCAGGCCGACCTCAAGTTGTGCTCGGAACCGCAAATGCTTCAAACCGCTGGCTTTGCGCAGGGTAATCAGAATCGGGTCCATTTCGATAAAGGCAAGATTGGCGATATCCTCCGCCGTCTCACCACTGTCCACGCCTTCTGGCGCCGCTTCGGCCGCGGGCACCGGTTCTGGCGCCGCTTTCTGACCAAAGGGAAGAAGGCCTGACTGAACGGCAAAGAATCCGCCGCCCGCGCCCGCCAGTGCCAGCACTGCCCCGATAATCAGGGGCAGTTTGCTTTTCTTGGCCTGGGCTTGTGCTTCGATATCTACTGCAGCGTCTGTCATGGCTATCCCTAAAACGTCGTGCAGCATCTTCATAACCTGCGAGGAACTAACCGAATGTTAAGGGCGATCCGTCAAAACGGTTGCAGACCGGAGAGAACGCCGGTGCGACGGAGGTTAATGTGCAGCAGATCAAGAATGTCTGGGCAGAAATGGACATGCGAAAGCGCCTGATTGCCGTGGGGGCCACGGTGATCATGATTCTCAGCGTGATCGCGATGTCCCATGTGGCAAGCAAGCCAACAATGACACTGCTTTATGCCGGGCTGGAAAGCGGCTCGGCCGGAGATGTGGTGCGGGCGCTGGAACAGCGCGGCACGCAATTTGAAGTGCGCGGCGGTTCAATCTACGTGCCGTCCACCCAGCGGGACGAACTACGGATGACCCTGGCCAGCGAAGGCCTGCCCGCCAACGGGGGCAAGGGCTATGAGCTGCTCGATTCGCTCAGCGGGTTCGGCACCACCTCGCAGATGTTCGACGCCGCCTACTGGCGCGCCAAGGAAGGCGAATTGGCCCGTACTATTGTCGCCAGCCCGCATGTGAGCCAGGCACGGGTGCATATCGCCAATACCGGTTCGAATCCCTTTCAGCGTTCTGTGGAACCAACGGCATCCGTCTCCATCGTGCCAATGGGATCGCCCATCACGCCGCCGCAGGCCAATGCCATCCGCTTTCTGGTTTCGTCCGCAGTCACCGGCCTAGCGGTGGACAACGTGGCCGTGATTGATGCCAATGGCGCCTTGATCGGCTCCACGGACGCAGCTGCGGCAGCCGGGGCCGGGACAGATGACCGTTCTCAGACGCTTCGCGAACGCGTCCTGCGTCTGGTCGAAGCCCGAGTCGGCCAGGGCAATGCAGTTGTCGAAGTGAGCGTGGAAACCGTCACCGACACCGAATCGATCCGCGAAAAACGGGTGGATCCGAAAAGCCGCGTCGCTGTCAGCACCGATGTAGAAGAGCGCGCCGATTCCTCTACCAACCAGTCCGGCGAAGTGACCGTAGCCTCAAACATTCCGGACGGTGATGCCGCCTCCGGCCAGGGCACCAAGGCCAATACCAGCGCAACCCGGGAACGGATCAACTATGAGATCTCGGAAACCGAAAAGGAAATCCTGCGCGGTCCGGGCGCCATTAAGCGCCTGACCGTGGCGGTCCTGATCAACGGCACCGAAACCACAAATGATGCAGGCGAAACCGTTTTCCAGCCCCGGCCCGAGGATGAGCTGGATGCCATGCGGGAACTGATTTCCGCTGCGGTTGGCTACGACGCGGACCGCGGGGACGTCATTACCCTCAAGTCGATGGAACTGCCCGCGGTTGAGCCGCAGGGATCAGTGGCAACTGCTTCCTTCATGGACAACTTGAACTTCGATGCCATGTCGCTGGTTCAGATAGCAGCACTGGCCGTTGTCAGCCTGATCCTGGGTCTCTTCGTGGTGCGGCCGATTCTGTCGAACCAAGCCGCTCCGGCGGCGGCATTGCCTGCGCCGGACCAAAATGGGCTGCCGGGTCTGCCAGGCATGGACGGCGGCGGTTTCATGACAGCGCCTGACCTCGGTGCAGGGCTCGCACTGGATGGTGAAATCCAAAACAATGAAACTGGTCAGTTCGAACCGCTGGGCGGCCTGCCGGCCATGGGAACCGGTGACATGATGGGCGCCGCGGGCCTGCCGGCTCTGGGCGGCGGGATGGATGATCCTGTTGACCGCCTGCGCAGCCTGATTGGCGAACGCCAGGAAGAAACCGTCCAGATCCTGCGCGGCTGGCTGGAAGAGAATAAGGAGCAGGCCTGATGACAATTGCACATTTGCTGGAAGATTTCGGAATGAAAACTCTGGTGGAACCCGCCTTGCCTGCGGTGTCCGAGGAAGTGCTGGAAGAACAGCGCCTTGCATCCTTCGAGAACGGCTACAGCGCCGGCTGGGACGATGCGGTAGCTGCCAAGGACCAGGAAAACATCCGGATTTCCGCCGAGCTTGCCAGTTCCCTCGAAGACCTCAGCTTCACGTTCCACGAAGCGCAAAGCCAGTTGCTCGATTCGCTGGACCCGATGTTCAAGGTCCTGACCAGCGCCGTACTGCCGGATGCAATGGCAGCCTCCTTTGGGCATCACATTGTCGATCAGCTGGCGGAAATGGCCAAAGGCCAGACTGACCAGCCGATGCAGATCGTGGTCTCCCCTGGCGAAGCCGCTGCGGTGCGAAGCCTCCTGCCGGAGAATTTTTCCGTGCCTGTGACCGTGCGGGAAGACAGCGTCCTGACTCCGGGGCAAGCCTACCTGAGCGTCGGCAGTACCGAATGCGAAATCAATTGCGACGCTCTGCTTGAATCGATTCAAGACTCGATTGAGGCCTTTACCTACCACGCAAATGAGGACAGCCAGTATGGATGATGCTGCCGATCTGAACCTTAAATCCGCCGATGCGGGCAATCCCTTTGTTTCGGTTCCCGTAGAGGTGACTGTCTCCGTCGGCAAAGCCCGGCCGCTGATCCGCGATCTGGTCAGCCTGGGTGAGAACGCTGTCCTGACCTTGGACAAGCGGGTCGAAGACCCCGTGGATCTCTATGTCGGCGACCGGCTGGTCGCGCGCGGCCAGCTCGAAGAACTGGAAGGCGACCAGGCGGGTCAGCTTGCCGTGCGCCTGACGGAAATCGCCGATCTGCAAAGCGGGTTGGGATGATACACACAACTTTTGTGCGGGCGGCTCTGGTTTCAGCGCTCCTGCTGGCCTTGCCGCACACCGCCCTGGCTCAAGAATTGAGTCTTTCACTGGCAGACGGGCAGTCGATCTCGGCCCGCTCAATCCAGCTGATTCTGCTGATTACCGTGCTCAGCCTGGCTCCCGGCCTGCTGATCATGATCACCTGCTTCCCGTTTCTGGTGACGGTTCTGTCGATCCTGCGTCAGGGCATCGGCCTGCAGCAGGCGCCGCCAAACATGCTGATTATCAGCCTGGCGCTGTTTCTGACGTATTTCGTGATGGAACCGGTTTTCACTGAGGCCTGGGCCACCGGGATCAACCCTCTGCTGGAAGAGCAGTTGGAACCAGGGGAAGCCATCACCCGCAGCCTGGATCCGTTTCGCGCCTTCATGGCCAACCGGCTGGATCCCGACACTTTCTATGCGATTGCAGATCTCAGACCCGAGACCCAGGGCCTGGACCCGGTCCCTGAAGCACCGCTGTCAGCACTGATTCCCAGCTTTCTGCTGTCGGAAATCGCACGCGCGTTTCAGATCGGCTTTCTGGTTTTCCTGCCGTTCCTGGTGATCGACCTCGTTGTGGCAGCGATTCTCATGTCGATGGGGATGATGATGGTGCCGCCCGCTATTGTGTCCTTGCCGTTCAAACTGGCGTTCTTTGTCGTTGCTGACGGCTGGAGCCTGATCGCCACCGCGCTGGTGCGCAGTTACTATCCCTGACTCAGCTGCTTCACGCTGAAACAAGCCGGGCATTCAAGGTGCCCGGTTTTTTTTGCAAGCTGGGCCCGTCTACCCCTTCTGGCAAATGATTGCCATCAATCCGTCGGCAATGCAGTCAGTTCCGGCAATATGCTGGGTGCTGCCTGCTCAGGAACCAGCGCTGCAGGCCGCAACGGATAAACGCCCCTTATCACTTGCCGGAATGGGACACTGCACAGCCGCCACTCCACCTGTCCCCCTCCGGCCGCTCACTTCATCATCAGAACCTTGAGGCGTTCAGGTGTTTGGTCTCTGATTTGACGATCCGGCCAAAGGCCGCAGGGTACGATTTTCCGAAACAGAAAGCCCCGGCCATTGCACGCAAGGCCGGGGCAGCTTTCTTTTCTGCAGGTCGCTTCAGCGGACCACGAACTCCGCGTGCAGGGCTCCCGCCGCCTTCAAGCTCTTGAGTATGTCGATCATGTCCCGCGGCGACACGCCAAGGGCGTTCAGACCTGCCACAACTTCAGACAGCGACGTGGTCTCAGGAACTTCTGCCAGCTGAATGCCTTCCTCTTCTTCGATGGCGGCACCGGTGCGCGGAACGACAACCGATTCACCATCAGCAAAAGGGTTCGGCTGCACAACCAGCGGGGTCTCTTCGATCCGCAGAGTAAGATTGCCCTGAGCCACGGCCACGCGGGAGATCCGCACGTCACTGCCCATCACAATTGTGCCTGAGCGCTGATCGACCACCACCCGCGCCTTGCGCTGGGGCTCCACCAGAATGTTCTCGATCCGGCCCACGGCATGAGCCGTCGAGCGCGTGTTGGTCCGGCGGATATCAACCTCAACTGTGCCGGAATCCCGCATCAGGGCGACATTGCTGCCGAACTCGGCGTTGATGGCCCGTTCGATCCGCCCGGCAGTCGTGAAATCAGGCTCCCGCAGCGCCAGCCGCATGGAGCTGAGCGAGGCCAGATCAAAATCAATCTCCCGCTCAACGCGGGCGCCGGACGGGATCACCCCCGCCGTCGGCACCCCTTGGGTCACAACAGCTGCATCCCCCTCGGCAACGGCGCCGCCAGCGAGGATGGTGCCCTGTGCAACCGCATAGATCTGCCCGTCAGCTGCATTGAGGGGGGTCATGATCAAGGTGCCGCCCAGCAGGCTTTTGGAGTCGCCGATAGCAGATACTGTCACATCAATGGTGCTGCCAACCCGGGCAAAGGGCGGCAGAGTCGCAGTGACAAAAACCGCGGCAACATTCTTGGGACGGAACTGCTCGCCGGTCACGTTGACCCCCAGCCGCTCAAGGATGTTGGACATGATTTCTTCGGTGAAGGGCGAATTCCGCAACCCGTCACCCGTGCCGTCCAAACCAACGACCAGGCCATAGCCAACCAGGTCGTTGCCGCGCACGCCGTCGAATTCCACCAGATCCTTCAGGCGGATTGTATTGGCCTGAGCCACTGCCGGCAGCAGGAACAGGCACGAGATGAGAAGACGAAGAATTCCAATCATGAGATGTACTTCAGCAGGGAAAGCTGCGAGCTGCGCGCGGTGACCGTGTAAAGGCCTTCGAGCTGTGTTTGCGCTTCCTGCAGCCGGGTGTAGGTTTCATATGGGTCTGCAGAGACCAGGTTGTTCTTGACGATGCTCAGGCTGGTTTTGGAGGCCTCGTTGCGGGCGTTGATCGCGTCCAGGCGCCCCTCGACAAAGCCAACATCGGCCTGCACCTTGATCAGCCGGTCTTCGCTTTCGGTCAGCTCGCTGCTGGCCTCGATGACCAGATCGATCTTCACGTCGTCGTTCAATCCGAGGCCGGGCTCATCGGCCAGCGCCGTGATGACATAGCTTTGCAGCGTATGCTTGAGGTTGTCGTCATTGGCTTGAATGCCCAAAGAGACCTGTTCCCCCTCGCCCACGGTCACGGGCTGCAGGGCTGTGGCGGAGCCTTGGTACATGACCGCATCAAAGCCAGCCGGGTCGTCAAACCAGTCCTTGACCGCTTGGATGATGTCATTGCTTGTCGTAAGCCCTGACACTTCGGTGAGGATCGCAGTCATCAGAGTGCCGGAATCATTCAGCGGCTTGGTATCCGTTGCGGTCCCGGCAAAAATTGTGCGCCCGCCAACAGACGTGTTCATAAGGTTGACGGCACTCTCCATTTTTTGCTTAGCTTGGCTGCCGAACTGTTCGGCGTTGTAAACATCCATTGCCGGCGACAGCCTCAGGATATCATTGCGCAGAGCCTGCACCTGGCTTTGAACCTTTTCTAAGCTGCCCTGGACCGTGGTTGCAAACAGCTGCACCTCGCCATTTGTAACCATATAGCTGTCGAGCCGGTTCAGAGTGCTTTCCAGATCTGCTAGATAGGTGAAATCACCGCCAAGCCGCTCGGTCAGGTTGGAGGTTTTACCTGTGGCAAACTCTTCGGAAAGCGTGGTGACGTTCTCCTTCAGATCCGCATTGCGGCCGCGGAGAAAGAGGTGCTGCGCCATATCGCCGTAAGAATTAATAATCATGCGTCAGATCCTCAGAAGTGTTTCCATAAGCTCATCCACGACAGAGATGACCCGGGCGTTGGCGGCATAGAATTTCTCCACCAGCATCAGGTTTTGCAGCTCGGCGTCCGTATCGACACCCAGCGCCAGTTCTGCCTGGCTTAGCTCGTTAAAACTGGTAGCCGCGAAGGTTGATGCGCGGGATGCGGTTTCGTTGTCCTGTGCAAACCGGGACAGCAGATTTGCGCTCAGGGTGCCTGCAGTCAAATCCGATGTGCCCAGACCAACCGACGATACCGTGCGCGTGGTGTTCAGCGCATCGGTATAGCTCTGCAAAAGGCTGGAATCACCCGGATCGCCTGGCGCAGCAGCATAAAGACCGTCGCGGAACCGCCATGTCTCTGCGCTTCCGGTTAGGGACACCAGGTCATTCAATTCAATCCTGTTTGCGATCCCGACAGTATTTGCAGCATCGAAAAAGCCGCCGTCATCGGTGAAGATACCGGCATCGGTGACCCCGATCGTGCCATCCAGTGCCGGATCCTGGAACCGTTCGATCAGATCCCGCGCCATCGCATCCAGGTCTTCCTGGGCCTCCACTGCGGTGACATCCCGGATCTCAAATTGCGCAGTCAGAGTGCCGCCGCGCAGCGGGCCCTCCGGACCGGTGTCGATCACCCTGCCGTTGACTTCCAGCCCAGAGAGCATTCCATTGCCGAGCGTCATATGCGGCATGATATCCCGCGACGGCGAGAAGCTCAGCTCCGACGCCTTGCCATCCAGCAGCATCACACCGCCCGCCGAGTACAGTGTCACCTGGCCGTTATCACGCCGGACAACGTTGACGGGAATGATTTCATTCACTTGGTCGATCAGCTGATCCCGCTGATCGTGCATGGAAACAGCATCCATGCCGCCCGCCTCCACGACCATGATGCGTGCATTCAGCTTTTCGATCTCTTTCAAGGCCTGGTTGACGGTGTCGACCTGGCTGTTGATTGCGCTGTCGGCGTTGATCCGCAGATCACGCAGCCCCTCGGCTGCACGCGAAATCGATTCCGCAAGGGAATCCGCCTTGACTGACAGGTCGTTGAGCCGGGGTTGTGAATCCGGGCGCGACACGACTTCGATCAGCGATGACTCGAAATTTGATAGTTGCGCTGCCAAGGACATCTCGTCATCCACGGTGCCAACCAGGCTGGACATCCTTTCAAAGAAGTCCGCTTGGATCTTGGCGGCGCCGAAATCCGCCTCGGCGACCCTGCGGTTGGAAATTACCACCGGATCGTTAAGCCGCTGAACATGCCCTACCTGGACACCGGGAACACCAACGCCCGGGCTGTTCAGATCCAAAACCCGGCGCGTGTACCCGGGCGTCAGGGCATTGGCGAGGTTCTCGGAAACGATCTGCGAAGACCGGCTGGCCGCAGTCAGGCCGCTCATCGCGCTGTTTAGGGCGGAATAAATAGACATGTTCAGCCTGCTTTCATGAAGGCAGTGTCAGGGGGCCATCAAGCGCCTTAGCGCTTGATGTTGGTGGTTTCCTGCAGCATTTCGTCAACGGTCTGGATGACCTTCGCGTTGGACGAATAGGCCCGCTGGGTCTGGATCATGTCGGTCAGCTCGGTTGCCACGTCGACAGCCGATTCCTCTTGGGCATAGCCCAGGATTTCACCGGTCGGGCCGTCGCCGGCATCCCACAGGTAGAACGCTCCGGAATCATCCGTCGGCTTGTAGGTTTGGGAATCCAAAGCCTGCATGCCGTTCAGGTTCGACACATCCGCCAGCGGAACCTTGTAGATGACCTTGGTGTCGCCGGAGTCATACTTGGCAATGACTTCCCCGGATTCGTTGATTTCCACCGAAACAAAGGAACCAACCGCGGTGCCGTCCTTCACGGTTGTGCCCGGAACGAATTCATCGCCCAGCTGGCTCATCCCGTTCTGCTCGCCGATAACGCCGATATTGATCTCGATTGGTCCGCCTGCGACGTTGATGGTGACCGAGCCTGCCGTCGCGTCATAGGCGCCGCCGGTCACGGTGGCCACGCTTTGCAATGTGCCGGCGGTGGACGCACTGTCGTCGAAGGTCAGAGTGTATTCGCCGATCACCGTGGCGCCGGTTGCCGAATCGACAATCTGCATCGTCCATTCATTGGTGCCGGTGGTTGCCGGCGGGGTCGCCACGCTTGGTGTGTAGGTGATCGCCAGTTCTTCGGAGCGGCCCATATTGTCATAGTATTGAACAACATGTTCCACCGGAGCCCCGGTGGCGCCAGGATCAGTTTCGGAGGCCGGCAGGTTCGCGGTCAGGCTGATCTCGGTTGTCGGCTCCGCCGAAAGGCGGTTCAGGTCGATGTGGACCGGCTCCAGCGAATTGCTGGTGTCACGTGCAGCATCCGGCACAGTACCATCCGCAAGCGCTGGAAAGCCCATCAGAACCAGGCCGGATTCGGTCGACAAGTAGCCGTTCGAATCGGTACGGAACGACCCGGTAGAAGTCAGCAGCATCGACGGGTTGCCGCCGGCCTCCACCTCGGTGATCGAGGCCACCGGCAGCATTCCGCGGCCGCGTACCGCCAGATCGGTTGCATTGTTGGTCGAGACCAGCGGCCCGCGTTCGTCAATCAGTCGCACATTGGTGGTGCGCACCCCGCCCGCCGAATAGGTGCCGCCAGAACCGGACAAGACCATGGAATGGAAATCTGTCTGAACCCGCTTGTAGCCGCGGGTCGAGGAGTTGGCGATGTTGTCGGAGATGGAAGCCAACCGGCTGGCGTTGGCGCTCAATCCTGAAACGCCCGCGTTCAGCGACGAAGAAATGGTCATAGCACGCCTTTCTGCTGCATCTAATCATTCTGATGCAACAGCTAGCGCAGCAGCCATTAACGGGCGGCTAACAGATCAAAAATGACGTATCTGCCAGCCGCACGTTGTGCGTTTTCAGCGGTTTATTAGCGAAGCAGGATGATTTCGATCCGGTCATTGCGGGCCGCCATTGGATTTTTAGCAGCGAGCTTGCGGTCAGCATGGCCGGTCACACGGTGAATCCTGGCTGCTGCCAAGCCTCCCGATTCGAGCAGCTTTCGGGTTTCATCCGCACGGTCATGGGACAGTTCCCAAACCGGATTCTTCGCCAGCACGACCGGATGCGAGCGGATATGGCCGCCCACAGCAATGTTGTTGGTCACGCCCTCGGATACACGCGCAATCATCCGGACCAGATCCCTGTACAAAGCAGTCGGATTCGCCTGCCCGTCTTCGAACAGCGGCACGTCTTCGGTGGCAAACAGCTCGATTATCAGCCCTTCGTCGGTGACGCGGGTCACAATGTGGCGGGCCATCGCGGTGGACACCATGCTCTCTCCGCCGCGGCCGGACAGCTGTTCCTCAATCGCTCGGAACTTGTCGTCATCCTGATCCCGCTTGTGGTCGGATTCAACCCCCGTGTCACCCTGCGCCTTCTGGGCATCTGCCGGATTGATATCCGTTGCGCCGGTGCCGGATTTTGGCTGGATATCCTCGGTGAACATGCTGTCCCCCTGGAAGGCACCATTGCCGCCGCCTGAGATCCGGCTCAGCGGAATCGATGGCGAGAAATAATCCGCCAGACCCTTGCGTTGTTTTTCCGTCGTCGCGTTCAGCAGCCACATCAGCATAAAGAAGGCCATCATCGCGGTCACGAAGTCGGCATAAGCCACTTTCCACGCGCCGCCGTGATGGCCATCGCCACCACTGACTTTTTTCTTTTTGATGATAATGGGCGCCACATTGCTCTGTGCGCTCATGTTCACCACCACTATTTTCACCCATTCCCGGGATAGCAGGCGGCACGTTAAGCCCGGCTTAACAGTTAAATTTGCCGGCAGTTCCTGCGACGACAAGCACATCTCCACAACGGCCTGCCGCGAACTGCCGGCAGCGCTGCAGCACTGGACCCGTAATCCTTCCAGCCACTTGCCTCGGCATCGGGAAAGCTTGTCAAAGGTTGATCAAGAGCAGTTTAACATGGCGTCGCCAGGCAAATTGGACCAGCACGGCACATGAGAAATCAAATGCTGATCCGAAGAGACCGATAGGCCCGTAGCCCTGTCTATTGCGCTGTGCCGCCCTTGTGCCAGGCTTCGGCCGGATCTATCTCAGCGTAGCCGCGCAGTTTCTGAACGTCCTCGATAACAGCGTGGTTCTTTTTGATTTCCACTCCAGCTGTTTTCAGACGGGCAAAGGCACGGCTCAGGCTTTCCGGTTTCATGCCTAGGCGGCCGGCGATCAAAACCTTGTCGTAGGGCAGGACCACCTCACAGCCGCCGCTATCGCAGCGACAGAGCTTCAGCAGGAATTCCGCCACCCTCTGGGCGCCGGTCTGTGCCTTTAGCTGTTCCAGCTGTTCGACCAGCGAATGCAGATGGGCAAAGGTCGACGCCAAAATGGAAATACTGATCTGCGGCTCCTGTTTCATCAGAGACACCAGCAGCGAAGAGGGAATGTGCAAAACCTCCGCGGGTGTCACCGCTTCGGCCGACACCGGATACCTGGCACCTTTGAGCGCCACCGCTTCTCCGAAGCTTTCGCCGCGGGCAAAGACACTTACCACAGTTTCAGAGCCGTTGGGCGCAATCCGGAACAGTTTGGCCCAGCCCTCGATCATGACGTGGATCTCAGCGGCTTCCTCATCCTGCAGAAAAATGGTTTCGCCCCGGTCATAGTGCCGGAAACTGCCGTGGGACAGCAGCGTTTCGACGTGTTGGTCAGGCAGCGAACGGAGCAAGAGCGAATTGCGTGCGACCGCTTTGTTCTGTTCGTGCGCCAAAGTCTTGTGTCTCCTGGGTTCCGGCTCCCGCCTTTGCCGGAGCTACATGTGCCTAGGATTCATGAATACAGACGCCGCAGGTGAAGGTCCACTGCCGCTCTGGTCCGCAATGGCCTGCCGCCTGTCTGTATCCTTGACCATAGTCATGGATGACGCCGCTGGTCCGTATCAGGATCCGCTCCAGACAGAATGGCAGATGCAAGCGAGCGGAGGCCCAGCCATGGATTTCGAACATTTTTTCAAGGATCGCCTGCAGGAGCTGAAAGACGAAGGAAACTACCGCGTTTTCATTGATCTTGAGCGGCGGCAGGGAGCATTCCCGCAAGCACAGCAAACCGAAGGCGGAACCCGTAGGGATGTGAAAATATGGTGCTCGAACGACTATCTGGGAATGGGCCAATGCCCGGAGGTGCTGGCTGCGATGCATGAGGCGCTGGATACGTCCGGAGCTGGAGCAGGCGGAACCCGCAATATTTCAGGCACCACCCATGCCCATGTGCTGCTGGAGGAAGAGCTTGCCGACCTGCATGGGAAGGAAGCGGCGCTTCTGTTCACTTCCGGATACGTGTCGAACTGGGCGGCGATCGGAACACTGGCCGCCAAGATACCGGGGCTGATCGTGTTTTCCGACAGCCTGAACCACGCCAGCATGATCGAGGGCATCCGCCATTCCCGCGCTGAAAAAGTGATCTGGAAGCACAACGACGTGAACGATCTGCGGGCCAAGCTGGCAGCGGCGCCAGCCAATGCACCCAAGATGATCGCATTTGAATCGGTCTATTCGATGGATGGGGACATAGCGCCGATCAAGGAGATCTGCGACGCGGCAGATGAGTTCGGCGCGATGACCTACTTGGACGAGGTGCATGCAGTCGGGCTTTACGGTCCGCGCGGTGGCGGCATTGCCGAGCGCGAAGGGCTGATGGACCGGTTGACAGTGATTGAGGGCACGTTGGGCAAGGCGTTTGGTGTGGTGGGCGGTTATATCGCCGCCAGTGCGCCGCTGTGCGATTTTGTGCGCAGCTTTGCCAGCGGATTCATTTTCACCACCGCCCTGCCGCCTGTTGTTGCCGCTGGCGCCCTTGCTTCCGTGCGCCACCTCAAGGCATCGCAGAGTGAGCGCATCCTGCAGAAGGAACGGGTCGCCGACGTCCGCGCCCAGCTTGATCTGCTGGGTATTCCGCACATCATGAACCCGAGCCATATCATTCCGATCATTGTGGGCGATCCGGTGAAGTGCAAGTTCATCTCTGATGCGCTGCTGGAGGAATTCGGCATCTATATCCAGCCGATCAATTATCCCACCGTGCCAAAAGGCACAGAGCGTCTTCGGATCACGCCGGGTCCGGTGCATTCACCCACCGACATCAAACAACTGGTGGAGGCGCTGGGAACGCTCTGGGAACGTTGCAAGATTGCGCGCCGGACGTCGGCAGCCCAGTAGGCTGCGGTCCAGTAATCCGCAGCCGGGGCATGCAGGTTGCGCACCCTAGCGGCCGCAAGGCCGCTGGGGCAGTTTACGTTTAGACTCGCCTTGGATTGGATGCATTGAAGAACACTGGGCACCGGGCTGGCACGGCGGAGCCTGGGCTGATTTGAATGGGCTGGCTGGAAGGAATGGCCGCGGCGCCCGCAGTGTTTTGCGGGCGCCGCGGTCCGAAACCAGCCATGCTGTTTGCCGGCCTCACCGTAAGACGGCGCCAGCGGACTGGTTAACCTGCGCCGGAATATTTCCGTCCGGAAAATACCCTTCTGGTCGGCGCCGTTTATTAGGTGCATCCGGATTTTAACCGTTTGGTCCGGCCGCTAGCCTTATCCAAAGTCAAGAGCTGGCCGGTTGAGGGAAATTATTGAGCTGCAGCCGGCGCAAGACGCCAGGCTGCAATCCCACGAACAAACCCGGGGTGGAGGCGAAAACCGGCCCGAAACTCACAAAACCGCGAGCGAAGTTGTCCAAAGTCAAAGAACTGCCGGCAGAATCCCCCTCTTATCCGGGTGCCTCACCAGCAAACGGAGAGTGATCATGTCACTTGGACTCAGCTACAAAAATACCCGCCGGGCACTGGGAGCAGGCTTTGCACTGCTGCTTGGTTCTGCCGCTATCCCCGCCTACGCCGAAGGCCCCACCTTGAGTGAGGAGGCTTTTGAATCTTCCAAGCAGCTTTATTTCGAACGCTGCGCAGGCTGCCACGGCGTTCTGCGCAAAGGCGCAACCGGCAAGAACCTGGAGCCGCACTTTAAACAGACCAAGGCTGACGGCACAGTGGTCGAAGGCGGCACCCTGAAATTGGGCCAGGAGCGTCTGGAAAAGATTATCGCCTGGGGTACCGAAGGCGGGATGAACAACTTCTCGGACATCATGACCGAGCAGGAAATCAAGGACATGGCGACCTACATCCAGATGGATCCGCCGAAGCCGCCAGAGATGTCGCTTGAGCAAATGAGACAGACCCGCAAGGTCTATGTCGAAGAAGCAGACTACCCGACCGAGCCGCTGCACGGCCGCAACTGGGAAAACTTCTTCGTCGTCATCGAGCGTGACGTGGGCAAAGTGGCCGTGATCGACGGCGACACCAAGGAAGTTCTTGCACACATCCCGACCGGTTATGCCGTGCACGTGCTGAAAGCCTCTGAACACCACAAACTGGAAGAGCCGGAAAACCCGGGCCGCTTCTGGTACACCATGGGCCGCGACGGCAAGATGACCAAGATCGACCTCTGGCAGACGCCGGACAAGATGCTGGTTTCCGAAGTCACCATTGGCTATGACGCCCGCGATGTGGCGGTGTCCGGCGACGGCAAATACGTCATCGGCGGTGCCTATTGGCCGCCGCACTTTGCAATCGTAGACGCCAAGACCATGGAACCGCTGAAGGTTGTTTCGACCCGCGGCACCAACGTTGACGGCGACTATGTGGAAGAAAGCCGCGTGGCTGCCATCTACACCACCCCCAACGAGCCGACTTGGATCGTTGCGGTGAAAGAGCTGGGCCAGCTGTGGCAGGTGGACTACTCCGACCTGGACAACCTGCGCATCGACAAGATCAACTCGGCCAAGTTCCTGCACGACGGCTTCTTTGATCCGACCGGCCGCTATTTCCAGATCGCTGCAAACGCATCTAACAAGATGGTTGTTGTCGACACCAAAGAGCGCAAGCTCGAGGCGATGATCGACACCGCGCCGCTGCCGCACCCCGGCCCGGGCGCCAACTGGGTTGACCCGAACTGCGGCCCGGTTGCCGGCACCACTCACCTTGGCGAAGGCACCGTGACGGTCTGGGGCAACGACCCGGAAGGCAACCCCGACAACGCTTGGAAGACCTGCTACGAGGTCGAGACCGATGGTGCGGGCCTGTTCATCCGGACCCACCCGAACTCCAAGTACTACTGGGCTGACCAGACCAAGCACCCCGAGCCTGAGGTTCAGCAGTCGGTGCAGGTCATCTCGAAAGAGACCGGTGAGGTCGTGAAAACGATCCAGATCACTGACGAGGAAGGCTCCGCGGCTGTGCACTTCGAGTTCAACGCGGACGGCACCGAAGTCTGGGTCTCCAAATGGAACCGCTCGACTTCGAAAGAGCCCAACGGCGAAATCGTGATCTTCGACGCCGAGACGCTGGAAGAGATCGGCCGCGTGAAGGGCCTGTATGCCCCGACCGGCAAGTTCAACGTCTACAACCGGTCGAACCACGTCACCTGACGATCAGGATGACAGACCTTCGGAAGGGCGGGCCCAGCGCCCGCCCTTCCTGCCTTAGCGGTACCGGATTGCGGCGGCCGCGGGGAGTCAGGGCACGGCAGATACCTCTGCATCCCGCCCTGCGCCCCCTGCAATCCGGGACTTAGACCTCCGTCGGCAGGGGGCTCATACAGAGATTTATGGAGCCTGGAGATGACCCAGACCAACCAAGCGGAAAAGAAAAGACCCCTCTGGCGGCGCTATGTCCTTTGGGGCATGCCGATCGGCGGGATTCTTGTTGCCTTCACCGCGGGCATTATTTTCTGGGGCGGTTTCAACACCGCCATGGAAGCAACCAACACAAAGCAGTTCTGCGTCTCCTGCCACGAGATGCGGGACTTCGTTTATGAGGAATACAAGGGCACGATCCATGATGTGAACCGCTCGGGTGTCGGCGCGGTCTGTTCTGACTGCCACGTGCCAAAGGACTGGACACACAAGATCATCCGCAAGATTCAGGCCTCGAAGGAAGTCTGGGGCAAGATTACCGGAACGATCAGCACTCCTGAGAAGTTCGAAGCCAAGCGCATTCACCTGGCCATGAACGAATGGGAGCGGATGAAGCGCACGGACTCGCGCGAATGCCGGAACTGTCATGACTTCGAGTCGATGATGCCGGAATTCCAGAAGCCGCGCGCGCGCCAGCAGCACTTGAACGCCATGACTGTGGGGCAAACCTGCATCGACTGCCACAAGGGTATCGCGCACTCCAACATCCGCGACCGGGCGGAGGACGAGTATCTCGAGAAGCTGGAGTCACCAGACCCGCGGTTCATCCGCGAGATTCCGGCAGAATACATGGAAAGCCTCGCCCGCATCGAAGCCAAGGAAGCCGCCGAAGCTGAGGCTGCCCAAGCGGCCAAACAAGCTGAGCAGGAAGTTGTTCAGGCCCGCATCGCCGCTGCAGTCGAGGCGGCACGTGCAGAGGAACGGGCTCTGGCGTCCGGAGAAACTGCCGAAGCGGCAGGATCAGGCGGCAGCAATGTTGCGCCGGGCATTGACTGGGATGCAGTTACCGCGGCGAACATGACTCTGTTCTACCCCGGCCAGGCCTCTTTCGAATGGGTGCAGAACGGCAAGCAGCACGGCGGCGCGCGCCCGCTGACCAAAGGCGGCGACCAATGTTCGACCTGCCACGGCAAAGAGGTGGAAGCCATCGGCAGCAAGATTGTCGCCGGAACCGAGAACACCGAGCCGACGCCAGTACCCGGCAAGCGCGGCGTGATCAATGCAACCGTGCAGGCGGCACATGACGGTGAGAACCTCTATGTGCGCATGCAATGGCCGGACGGTTCCCATGCTCCCGTACCCTTCGTGGACGGCGGCAAAATGGACCCGGACAACCAGATCAAGGTCGCAATGATGATCACCGGCACCGGCATCGAGATGGGTGAGCAGGTAGGCTGCTGGGCGACTTGCCACGCGGACAACACCTACATGCCCTTTGACCCTGGCGCCGAAGCGATTGCCGCCAGCGGCGATGTCGCGGCCCGCCTTGAGGCCAACGGCTCTGTCACCAAGTATCTAAGCGAGACCCGCTCCAGCATCGAGATCAAGGGGCGCCGCGGCAAACCGCAGGGCGGCTGGGATCAGCTGAAGGCGGCAGAGGAGATCGAGCAGTACCTGGCCGACGGCACCTTCATGGACCTGATGCGGGTCTACTCGGACGGCAGCGGCTCCAACGGGTATCTGCTGGAGCGCCGGGTCGAGAACGGCGGCGAGTTCGCCTCCGAAGCCACCCTTTCGGCCGGTATGTGGACCGTGGTCTTCTCACGGCCGCTGAACTCCGGCGCGCAGGGGGATGTTCCGCTGGAACCGGGCAAAACCTACACTGTCGGCTTCGCCATCCATGATGACTATGCCGCCGCGCGGTTCCACCACGTGACGCTGAACACCACCATGGCCCTGGACAACGGCGAGGCGCAGATCAACGTAGTCGGGCAGTAAAAACAAACCGGCGGCCGGGCCTTCCGGCCGCCGGATCTTCCGGCAAGGAGACTTCAGATGAAAAGGCTATCCATTCTTGTGTCTGCACTGCTGCCGCTTGCGGCAGCTTTTCCCGTTCTGGCGGAAGACGACGGTAATGCCGCGATTTGTGCTGAGGCCGAGGAGCGCTATGTCTCTATTTTCGGCAGCTCTTCCGCCGACGCGGAAGGCGTGACGGTCGTCAAAATGTACAAGTACAACTTCTGCCCTGCGGCAGTCACGGTGCCCGTGGGAACCACCGTGCGCTGGGTCAATGTCGACAAGCGCACCAGCCACAGCGTTTTGTCGCCCGCTGCCGGAATGCCGGAATCGGATCGCGCTTTTCCGGAGGAGAGCGTCGAATTCACCTTTCTGACCGCTGGAAGCCAGGAATACCTCTGTGGTCCCCATTGGGAGACACAGCAGATGATCGGAATGGTCACGGTCACAGAGGAATAAGCACAGCGGAAGCTGCGCTTTCCGCAGCCCGCGGCTGCGATTACCACGGGCACGAAGCACGGGATGCCGGTGCTCGCCAGAGCATCCTTTTCGAAGCCATTTAATTATCTATTACAATGGCTTAGACGAATATTGGCAGCAAGATCCCAACGCGCGACCGGCACCTTAACTTAAGTCAAGGAACCCGTGCCGGCTCCGGGGCATTCTGCCCCTGACATACCGGATTCGCAGGATCAGGCCATCTCCGCTGTATGGAACAAGCGGGACAGGACGCCGGGTCTTGGAAACCCTGATTATGGAAACAACAGATACATGCGAGGGACCTCATGAGCGGTAAAGTATTCCTGATAGGCGCTGGCCCGGGAGATCCTGACCTGCTGACCCTGCGGGCGCTCAAGATGCTGGAAGGGGCGGATGTTGTTGTCTACGACCGTCTGGTTTCGGATGAAATCATGGCGCTGTGCCCAAAAGGGGCGGCGCTGATTCCAGTCGGAAAATGCCCGAAAAACCATCCTGTCCCGCAGGACCGTATCAACGAGATACTGCTTGAGCAGGCAAGCCAAGGCCATACGGTGGCACGTCTCAAGGGCGGCGATCCGATGATTTTTGGCCGGGGATCCGAAGAGGCGCTGTATCTGACCGGGCACGGAGTCAGTGTCGAATACGCGCCGGGGATCACTGCAGCACAGGGCGCGTCCTGCTCGACCGGGGTGCCGCTCACCCACCGCGGCATCGCCACCAGCGTGCAGTATGTGACCGGGCACCGGCAGGCGGACAAGATTCTGGACCTGGACTGGAAGCGGCTGGCCGATCCTGACACGACGCTTGTCGTCTACATGGGGGTCGCCAATATCGGCCAGATTGCCATGGGGCTGATGACCGAAGGCCTGCCGGCGGGCACACCTGTGATGGCGATATCCAAAGCCACCTCGGCTGAGGAGCGGCGCATGGTCTCGACGCTCGGCTCGATTGCGCAGGATGCCCGCGAGGCCGGGCTGAAGCCGCCCACATTGTTCATCATCGGCCAGGTGGTTTCGCTGTATTCCGAACAGCCCGTTGCCGAACTGGTGGCGCAGGCTAAAGCCCATGGCTGACATCCGGCACGGCATAACCGCGGCTGCCCTGGCGCTGCTGTTGCCATGTGCCGCCGCTGCCGGCCCTGCTGGAGCGGAAGGGGCAGATGCCCTGCAGCGTCTGGTACACCAGGATTGCGGTTCGTGCCACGGGCTGCAGCTCAAGGGCGGGCTGGGGCCTGAACTCACACCTGAAGCGCTGCAGCACTACGACCGCGAGGTCCTTGTTTCGGTGATCCTAAACGGGGTTCCCGATACCCCCATGCCGCCCTGGCGCCCCTTGCTGAGCCAGGAAGACGCTGCGCGGATTGCCGATTACCTGTTGTCAGGAGAAATGAAGTGAAGCACCTCCTTGCCGCCGTCCTGTTCTGCGCGTCCGCAGCCGGTGCCGAGACCGTTGCCACAGGCGATCTTGGCGTTGTTATAGAGCGGGCCACAGGTTCTGTGCTGCTGGTCGATCAATCCGAGCGCGCGGCACTTGCGCGGATCGAAGGCTTCGGCGACCTCAGCCATGCCAGCCTCGTCTATTCGCCGGATGAACGTTTTGCCTATGTCTTTGGCCGCGACGGCGGGCTGACCAAGCTGGACATCACCACCCGCAAGGTTACGGGCCGGGTGATGCAGTCGGGAAATGCCATCGGCGGGGCGATCTCAGACGATGGCAAGCTGGTGGCGGTTTCCAACTATGACCCCGGCGGTGTGCGCATCTTTGACGCGGATACCCTGGAAATGGTTCTGGACATTCCCACCGGCGGCAAGACCATCGGCCTAGTGGATGCGCCCGGCACCCGTTTTGTGTTTACCGTCTGGGACACAGGCGAGACCTGGATCGCCGACATGTCCGGGGCGGAACCGGAAATCACCCGTATCCCGGGAATGGGCGATCGCCCCTATGATGCGCTGATCACGGCCAGCGGGCGGACCTATATCACCGGTCTGTTCGGAGAAGACGGGCTGACTGCACTGGACCTGTGGGCCGAGCAGCCGGAGCCCATCCGGGTGCTGCCCGGCTATGGCCGGGGGCAGGAAGAAATGCCGGTCTACAAGATGCCTCACCTAGAAGGCTGGGCACTGACCGGGCAGGAGTTCGTGCTGCCGGCAGTGGGCCACCACGAAGTGCTGTGGGTGGACGCAAACACTCTGGAGGAGACCGCCCGCACCAAGACGCACGGCCAGCCGGTCTTTGCCATGGCGCGGCCAGACGGGCGGCAGGTCTGGGTCAACTTTGCCCACCCTCTGAATGACACGATCCAGGTGATCGACAGTGTTTCCAAGGAAGTAATCCACCAGTTCAAGCCCGGACCAGCGGTGCTGCACATGGAGTTCACTCCGCGTGGTCACGAAGTCTGGCTGAGCGTCCGGGACGCCGGAAAGATTATGGTCTACGACACGCAGACCTTTGAGAAACTTCGTGAAATAGACGCGGAAAGCCCTTCGGGGATCTTCTTTACCGCACGGGCGCACAGGACGGGTTTGTAAGAAATGGACGGGATCGCCTGCTCGACCGACCGCCGCCTGCTGGATGACTGGCAGAGGGATTTCCCAGTCACCGCGCGCCCCTTCGCCCTGCTGGGCGAGGCGCTCGGGATCGGCGAGGACGAGGTCATCGCGCGCCTGTCGTTCATGCAGGGCGCTGGCCGCGTCAGCCGGCTCGGCGCAACCATCGCGCCCAACACAATTTCGGCCTCTACTTTGGCTGCGGTGGCGGCCCCGCCCAACCGCATCGAGGAAGTCGCGGCGCTGATCGGCACGCAGCCTGGCGTGAATCACAATTACCAGCGCGAAGACTTCTGGAACCTTTGGTTTGTGGCGACGGGGCCGGATCGTGCGCATGTGGATGAAACACTTGCCTGCATTGAGAAGGCCACTGGCCTGCGGGTTCTGGATCTGCGGCTTGTGCGTCCCTTCAACGTCGATCTGGGGTTCCGCATGAACGGCCCGCGCCAGCTCAACCCGCCGCGCCCGGCCGATCGCAGCGTGCTGCTTGATGGCGACAGGGACTTGCTGCAGATCCTTGCCAGGGGCATGCCCCTGGCGAAGCGGCCGTATGCTGAAATCGGGCTGCAGCTCGGTTTGGGCGAAGCAGTTGTGATCGACCGGATCAACGTGCTTCAGCAGGCAGGGATCATTTCGCGTCTTGGCGTCATCGTCCGCCACAGGGCGCTGGGATGGTCGGCCAATGCAATGGTGGTCTGGGACCTGCCCCAAGCGCAGATCGGCACCGCGGGGCCCGCGCTTGCAGCGCTGGACGGGGTGACGCTTGCCTATGAACGCAGGCCAGTTCCGGGTGTCTGGCCGTACAGGCTCTACAACATGGTGCACGCCCGCACCCGCAGCGGCGCGCAGACGGTGATCGATGCCGCAAGCGCCCTCCCTGAACTGGCGGGCGCGCGCAGCAAGGTGCTCTTCTCGAGCCGCTGCTTCAAACAGACCGGGGCTCTGATTGCCCGAAGCGATGGAAGGGCTGCATGATGCTGGACGATACCGATCGCGCATTGATCAACAGGCTGCAGGACGACCTGCCGCTTTCCAGCCGCCCCTTTGCCGCCGTCGGGGCGGAACTGGGGCTCTCAGAAACCGAGGTCATCGAGCGCACGAAAGCGATGAAGGACGCAGGCGCGATCACCCGCTTCGGTCCGTTCTTCGACGTGGCAGCCATGGGCGGGGCTTTCTGCTTGTGTGCGATGGAGGTGCCGACGGACCGTTTTGAAGAAGTCATGACCGAAGTCAATGACTTCCCGGAAGTGGCGCACAACTATGAGCGCGACCACGCGCTCAACATGTGGTTCGTGCTGGCCACCGAAACACCGGAGGGCATTGCGGATACGGCAGCGCGGATCGAGCGCAAGACCGGCCTGCAGGTTCTGTGTTTCCCGAAACTGCAGGAGTTCTTCATCGGCTTCCGGGTGAATGCATGACTGTCGAGACCGAAATTTCTGACCGCGAGATTACTGCGGCGCTTCAGGGCGGCCTGCCTCTGGTAGCTGAGCCCTATGCCGAAGTGGCTGGGCGCCTCGGTATCAGCGAAGAGGCACTGATCGAACGGATCCGGGCCATGAAAGAAAGCGGTGCGATCCGCCGCATCGCCGCGGCTGCGAACCACTACAAGCTGGGCATGGTGGCAAACGGCATGACCGTCTGGGATGTCGAAGATGCCCGGGTGGCGGAACTAGGCGCCTGCATTGGCGCGCTGCCTTTTGTCACCCATTGCTACGAACGGCCGCGCGCACCGGAGGCCGGCTGGACCTACAACCTCTTTGCCATGGTCCACGGCGACACCCGTGACGAAGTCGAGGCCAAACGCCAGGAGATTGCCGCGCTGCTGGGCGGTGCCTGCCGCAGCCACGACATTCTCTATTCCAAGCGCATTCTGAAAAAGACGGGGCTCAGGCTCCGCAAGCGGGGGTAATCCCATGTTTCGCATGTCCGAATACATGAAGCAGCTGACCGAGCCGAAACCCGTGCGCAAGCGCGGTGGCGCGGGGATGGTCAAGCCGGTGGTGATCTGGAACCTCACCCGCCGCTGCAACCTGAAATGCCGCCACTGCTATACGGTTTCGGCTGATGTCGATTTCCCTGGCGAGCTGAGCCAGCAGCAGGCGATGGAGACGCTGGAGGATTTGGGGCGGTTCCGCGTCCCCGCACTGATCCTGTCGGGCGGCGAGCCTTTGGACTGCAAGTACCTTGATCCTCTGGCCCGCCGGGCGCGGGAACTGGTCCGGGTGCTGGCGCTGTCGACCAACGGCACCAAGATCCACGGCGATGCCGCAGACCGGATTGCAGACATTGGATATGACTACGTGGGCATCTCGATCGACGGCATCGGCGCCACCAACGACTGGTTCCGCGGTGTCGAAGGCGCCTTTGACGCCGCCGTGCGCGGAGTGCGCGCGCTCAAGAAGCGTGGTGTCAAAGTGGGGCTGCGCTTCTGCCTGACCGAAGGCACCGGCCACCACCTGCCGGACCTGCTGCAGTTGTGCGACGATGAAGGGGTGGACAAGTTTTACCTCTCGCATCTTGTCTATGCGGGGCGCGGCGACAAGAACCGCGGTGAGGACGCGCATCACAAACGCACCCGCGCGGGCCTGGACCTGCTGATCGAACGCGCTTGGGACGGAGTGACCGGGAAGCGCGCGCCGCTGGACGTGGTCACCGGAAACAACGATGCCGATGCCGGGTATTTCCTGGACTGGGTGCGCCGCAATTTCAGCGCCGAGCAGACCGCCCACGTGCGCGAGCATCTTGTGGCCTGGGGCGGCAACTCCTCCGGCCTCGGCGTTGCCAATATCGACTTCCTCGGCGATGTGCACCCGGATACCTACTGGTCCAGCTACACTGTCGGCAACGTCAAGAAGACGCCTTTTACCGAGCTCTGGACCGGCAATGATCCGATGCTGGCAACGCTGCGGACCCGCCCGCGCCCGCTGGAAGGCCGCTGCGGCGCCTGCAGCCTGAAAGATGTCTGCGGCGGCAATACCCGTATCCGCGCGCTTCAGCTGACCGGCAACCCATGGGCGGAAGACCCGGCCTGCTACCTGACCGACAGCGAAATTGGTGTTGCCTCTGCCGGCCCGCGGCTGGAAGTCACCCCCTTCAAAGGAAAGAGCCATGACCCACAACACCGGTTTTTCGGATAACCCCGCGCCGAAACCGCTGGTGCGGAAAAAAATCTGGGCTGCAGCCCTGCCGGCGCTCATGCTGTTTGGCGGACCCGCCGCTGCCGATCCCGCCGAGCTGTATCATGAGCAGTGCAGCAGCTGCCACGGTGAAAGCCGTTTGGGCGGAACCGGCCCCGCGCTGATCCCTGAAACACTGAAGCGCATGCGCGGGCCGAAGGTGGCAAATGTCATTCTGCACGGCCGCGAGGCCACGCAGATGCCAGCCTTTGCCGAAGTGATTCCGGCGGATCAGGTTGATGAACTGGCAGCCTGGCTCAAGACGCCGCTGACGGAGGTGCCGGCCTGGAACGCAGAGCAGATTGCGGAAAGCCGCCAGATGAACCCGGACTATGCGCCGGCGGATGCCCCCGTGTGGTCTTCGGACCCGATGAATATCACCCTGGCGGTAGAGACCGGCGATCACCACGTGAGTGTGCTGGACGGCGACACCTTTGAGGTGCTCGACCGGTTCCCAACGCCTTTTGCTGTTCATGGCGGACCCAAGTTCGACCCGAAAGGCCGGTTTGTCTTCATCATGTCGCGGGACGGCTGGGTGCAGAAATACGACCTGTATTCGCTGAAAGAAGTGGGCCGTGTCCGAGCGGGCCTCAACAGCCGCAACATCGCAATGAGCGCCGATGGAAACTGGCTGGCTGTAGCCAACTACCTGCCCAATACTCTGACGATCCTGTCCACTGAGGACCTGACTGTTGCAGACGTGCGCGAGGTCAAAGGCAAGGATGGAACGCCCAGCCGCGTGTCCGCCGTGTACCAGGCGCCGCCGCGCGAAAGCTTCGTGCTGGCGCTGAAGGATGTGCCGGAGATCTGGGAAGTCTTTTATGGCAAGAACCCGCCCCAGCAGGGTTTTGCCCATGACTGGCGCATGGAGGGGCCTGCCCACACCGATATTCCTTTCCCGGTTCGCAAGATCACCACCCCGGATTATCTCGACGATTTCTTCTTTGACCAGACCTACGAATACGTGATGGGCGCTTCGCGCAGCGGTGAAGGCGGCCAGGTGATTGATCTGGTGATCGGTCAGAAAGTGGCAGATCTGGACCTTCCCGGTATGCCGCACCTCGGGTCCGGGATCACCTGGAAGTACGGCGACACGACAGTCATGGCGACGCCGCACCTGAAGGATGGCACCATCTCCGTGATCGACATGGAAAGCTGGGAAACCGTCAAGCGAATAGAAACCCAGGGTCCGGGCTTCTTCATGCGCAGCCACGAAAACTCCCCTTATGTCTGGGCCGATGTGTTCTTCGGACCGCATAAGGACAAAATGCATGTGATCGACAAAAAGACCCTCGAAATCGTCAAGACCCTGGACCCGGTGCCTGGCGCCACGGTTGCGCATGTGGAGTTCACCCGGGACGGCAAGCATGCTCTGGTATCGGTCTGGGAGGACGACGGCGAGGTTCTGGTCTATGACGCCAAGACGCTGGAGATCGTCAAGCGGCTGCCGATGCGCAAACCGTCTGGAAAATACAATGTCTGGAACAAGATCACCTTTTCCGAAGGCACCAGCCACTAGCGCAGTCGCTACGGTGCAGGGCAGCCGCGTTGGCCCGGGGCGATGACGCCCGCGGCAACTGATGCATCTGCGGAGCTTGGCGCCAGTTTCTGGCGAGCGCCGCACCGGCCGCTGATGCTGTGTGCGGTGCTGGCCGCGCTGGCTGGACCATTGCTGGCTGCAGCGGACCCGCAGAACCACGCCCGTATGATGGTCTTCGGCTTTGCCGGTGCGGCTATAGCAGCCTATCTGCTGACAGTGCTGCCGGGCTGGACCGGTGCGCGCGCTTCGCCTGCGCGGGTGGCGCTGCTGACGGCGCTGTGGCTGCTGGGGCGGTTGCTGCCCGGCCCCGCCGAGGCGCTGTTCTTTTTGCTGCTGGCTGCAACGCTGGCTCCGCCGGTTCTGCGCGCACAGCTGTGGGATCGGCTGTGGGCACCGCTGGCGGCGGTTCTTCTTGCCATGGCTGCACTGGTGCCCGGTCTTGACAGCGGTGTGCCGCCGCTTCTGATTGCTGCCCTTATTGCTGTGGTCGGCGGGCGTGCGCTGCCGTCCTTTCTTGCCAGCGCCGCGAGACTCCCGCAGCCATCGGACCGCCCCCTTATCCGGATCGCCGCCGCACTGTGCATCCTCGGGGCGGCCGTGCTGCCGCATCCAGGCTGGTATGCCGCCGCTGTAGCTGCCTTGGCCTGGCAAATGCTTCAATGGCCGCTGCGGCTGCCACCGATCGGCTTGCTTCTGCTGCCGCCGTGGCTTTGGCTAGCAGCGTCGCTGCTGCTGATGATGCAGTGGGAACAGCAGCCGTCGCTGGCCCTGCATACGCTAACGATGGGTGGCATTGGCGGCATGATCCATGCCTTCCTATCGCGGGTGTTTGCCCGGCGCACCGGGGCTGGACTGGCAGCTAGGCCGACCAGCCTCGCGGGCGCCGCATTGCTTCACGCAGCGGTCATTGCGCGTCTGGCAGAGATGCTGCCATCCGCCCACGCTCTGTGGGGCGCGGCTTGGGCCATCACGCTTTTGCAGTTGATCTGCCATTGCCGCCAGCCGCACAGAACGCCGGTCTTTATCGGATCCAGGTCAGGGACAGCATCAGGGGCCGGAAAGACAAAACCCTAACATAGGCCCGTTGAAAATGCGTGCAGCACGGCGGCCGGTATTCACCGACGGGCAGTGGCGCATTGGGTGGCACAGGCTGGCCGGTCTTGGCCCAGCGCGTACAGAAACCGCTGCGCCAAGTGCGGGATTGTGAACCGGGCTGGAAAACAGGGTGCCGCGCTGTGCATCAGCACAGCACCACACCCAACTGTGAGGGATCTCCGCAAGGAGTCCAGAAACGGGCGGGAGCGCCCTGCTCCCGAGGTCAGGATGCCCGGCTGTAGCGCACCCCTTCGGGCACATGCGCGTCAAAGCAACTGGCGATAATCCGGGTCAGCGGGCGGCCTTCAGGCAGGATCTCCAGAGCTTCCCCATCCAAGAGCACAAGATCGCCAAAGCGGGCTGCGATCTGCGCCAGATCCGCATCCAGTGTTGCCGCCAGACCATCGAAGCGCTGCTGCAGCTCTACTCGGTCCAGCCGGAATTCGCACATCAGCATTTCGATGGCACGGCCGCGCAGCAGATCCTCCTGGCTCATCACATGGCCGCGTGCACCGGTCAGCTGCCCGGCCTCAACCCGCTGCACATACGCAGGTGTGGCCGCTGCGTTCTGGATGTAACCGCCGGCAAAACGGGAGATCGACGACGCGCCGAAGCCGATCAGCGTCGGGCATGTGTCGTCGGTATAGCCCTGGAAGTTCCGCCGCAGATGGCCGGTGCGGGCCGCCACCTCCAGCCCGTCGCCGGGTTTGGCAAAATGGTCGATGCCGATTGCCGCAAACCCCGCCTCGGCGAATTTCTCCGCCGCAAGCCCGGCCAGATGGTAGCGGGCCAGATCGTCCGGCAGCGTCTCTTCCTTGATCAGCTTCTGACGCTTGGCCACCCAGGGCACATGCGCGTAACCGAACAGCGCCAGCCGGTCGGGATCGAGGCTCAGCACCTTCTCCACCGTGTCCGCCATCCGTGCCTGCGTTTGATGCGGCAAGCCGTAGACCAGGTCGGCATTCAGCGAATTGATCCCCGCCGCGCGCAAATCCTCTACACAGGCCTTTGTCACTTCAAACGGCTGCGCGCGGCCGATCGCTTGCTGCACAAGCGGATCGAAGTCCTGAATGCCGATGCTGGCCCGGTTCATGCCTTCCGCTGCCAGCGCAGCAATTTTCTCGCGGTCGACCATGGTGGGATCAATCTCGACCGAGAACTCCCAATCGTCAGTATGCGGAAATACAGCCTTCACCGCCTGCGCCAGCCGGTGGATCAGCTGCGGCGGCAGGATGGTCGGAGTTCCACCGCCCCAATGCATCCGCCCCATCCGCAACCCCTTAGGCAAAAGCGGTGCCACCAGCTTCAGCTCCTGTTCAAGCGTGCCGATGTAGCTTTCCACTGGACTCAGCGTCTGAGTGCCTTGCGTCCGGCAAGCGCAGAACCAGCACAGCCGCTCGCAGAACGGGATGTGTAAATAGACGGAAACCGGCACATCGGGATCCAGCGCCTGCAGCTCGCGGGCCTGTTCCGCAGCCCCCACAGCAGCGGAAAACACTGGCGCGGTTGGATATGAGGTGTAACGGGGCACCCGGCTGTCGAACAGCCCAAGGGCTTGGAGGCGGTCAATCTGTTTCATGACTTTCCTATGCCCCTTTTGCGAATCCGCTACTTTGCGCAGGATCAAACCGCCATCCGGATTTCTGAATAAGCGGAAACCGGGGCACTTTCGCCAACGCACTGGATTCACTTGGGAAAACGATCACAAGGCAAATTCTGGGGAATTTCGGTCTAGAGGCACATTTTCCGTTTGACGCTGCCTGCGACTCCGCTTATACGCCCTCCTCACGACACCTGCCCAGGTGGCGGAATTGGTAGACGCGCTAGCTTCAGGTGCTAGTGTCCGTATGGACGTGGAGGTTCGAGTCCTCTCCTGGGCACCATTCCCCCTCATTCAATAACCGGCTCACTGCAGCAACGAAACTGCGTGCTTTCGAAGCCATGCGCGCCCGCCGTTTCCGGCAGGCGCAGCGGAGAGTGTCAGGCCGCCTGATATTGCGGTGCTGTAGCCAGAAAGCGGCCATAGGCACTGGCATCGGGTGGTACGAATTGCTCCGCAAATCGATTCGACCGTTTCCACTGCGTGGCGCCCATATCCATCAGCAGCTCGTCGAAATGCTTGAAGTGGAATGGCGCCGAACATAGCCCTCCATAGATCTGCGCTGCTGGACGCTCCTTGCGGCGCCAGTCGAGCATCATCTGAATGTTCTCTTCCATCTCCGCCCGCGACGGCTGGCGCGCCAGCTTGCCATCGGCGTAGCGCACCAGCCAATTTGCCACCATCTCAGCCGACAGGATGGTGCAGAAGCTGGAGTTGAACCCGACAAAGCCCATCTCGGGCAAATCCGGGTTCACCGCCAGGCGGTAGGTCCGGTACTGGCCGTCCGCCTCGATCAGCTTGTCCAGATGCTGCTGCGCCAGATAGGGGATCCCCAGCTTCCAGCCGACCGCCGAAATCACCAGATCAGCGCCAATCCGCTCACCATTCTCCAGCACGATTTGATCACCGTCATAGTGCGAAAAGGTGGTGCGGTGCGGTTGAATCGAGCCGTCCTTGAAACCCTCGAACAGACCGGGCGTCACGATCGGCACCGAGCACGAGACATCCTTTTCAATCGGAATATCCGGGACCATATCCCATTTTTTCAAGCCCAGCTGCAGCTTCAATAGCGTCTCTAACCCGCGGAAGTTCGCCCATATCAGCGGCTTGGCGAGCCCGTAAAATGCCTTGTGCAGCCAGCTGCGCCCCCAGCCGTTGAACTGCACTTCTTGCGCCCGCATATAGAGAAGCTTCTTAAAATTGATGCCGCCGACGAAATACGGAACCCGCCAGACATTCTGCCGGTAGACCAGATGGACCTGTTTCGCACCGTTTTGCGCCGCGTTCACCGCCACATCGGTTGCGGATTTTGAGCCGCCCAGCACCACCACCCGCTTGCCGCGCGCGTGCTCTGGATCCAGGTACTCAGAGGAGTGCATCACCTCCCCGCCCTGCTCGGTGAACGCCTCTTGCCCGGGATGGGTCAGGATATTTTTCTCTGAGAACTGCCCGGTGCACACCACCGCGAAGTCCACATCCTGCACCCTGCTGTCGCCGTCCACCTCAATCACCAGCCGCCAGCCTGGCTGCCCGTCCGGGCGCCGGTCCATCTCAAGCACATTGGTGTTCATCTGGAACAGCCGGTGCAGATCATGCTTGGTTGCATAGGAATGCAAATAGGCATGCACCTGCGGCCCCTTCGGCCATTCCGGGTAATCATCCGGCATCGGGTGATCGGTATAGCAGTAGAGATCCTTGGGCGACTGCGTCTGCACACCGGGATAAGAGCGCGACGGCTCCCAAACCCCGCCCAAATCATGGCTCCGCTCGAACCCCAGAACCTGATGCCCCTTCTCCGCAAAGGCCTTGGCCGCGGCCAGCCCGCTCACCCCGCCGCCGATCACGGCGACCGTCTTGCGTTTCACCATGTCCGCCTCCCTTATTCCGCCGGCGGCGGCAGGAAATCGACCTCATGTAGGGCCGACAGCCGCACCAGTTCTTCCGGGTCGGTCACGCCGTCAAGCGCGCAGAAAAGGTCATAAAGCTTGCGTGAGGGCGCCACCCCGAAGACACAGGACGCGGTGCTGCCCGAGCGGTTGAAGATGCCGTGCGCCACGCCCATCGGCATTCGCACGGTGTCGCCCGGCCCTGCCTTGTAAACATCGCCGCCGAATTCCACGTCCAGGGTACCCTCCAGCATGGTGATCCATTCATCCTGGGTAGGGTGTACATGCGGTGGCACAAAGGTGCCGTCTGGAATGACTGCGTGCCAGATAAAGGCATTCTCGCTGTGAAGCTTGGGCGTATAGGTATGCCCGACCACATTCCAGGACGTGCCGCTCAATCCGTCGGCGGCCTTGGTGATTCCCTGATCCAGAGCCATTTGTTCCTCCCTTTCCAGCTCGTTCCAAAAGCCTAGGGGCAGCTCTGGAAAAGGATTATCCAAAATGCGCAAATAAGCGCACCCCGCCGTGATTGCCTGACCTGCAAACCGTGCTAGGCTGCGGGAATGACAGCACTGCAGCCTTCAGGAGAACGCGAGCCGCTGCGCGCATGGCGGCAGTTCCACAGCCGTGACATCGACGAAGTGCGCGCGCTGGTGGCACGGAAGTTCTGCGACCACCGTCTGCAGCCGGAAGGCCCTTCAAGGGGAACTGGCGCCCGCTACAACCATGTGCGCGGGCAGGCCTTGTCACTCAATTTCCTCAGCTACGGATCCGCGGTGCAAATCGACCCGGGCGAGTTGCAGGATTTCTACCTGGTGCAGATGCCGCTCAGCGGCCGGGCGCAAGTAGCCAATGGCAGTACTTCGGTGGCGTCAGACCGACGCACTGCCACGGTGCTCAACCCGACCCGGGCAACCCGGATGACCTGGCACGCCGACTGCCGGATGCTACTGCTGCAGATAAGACGGAGTGCCCTTCACAGGATTGCCGAGCAGGCTGCCGGCCTGTCCCTGCCAGAGGCTGTTGTTTTTGACACAGCACTCCCCGTGTCCGGCGGCGACTTGCGTGGATGGGCGCGCCAGTTCGCAGCCTGTGTCAGCGCCACTGAAAACCAGACCGGCTTTGGCAGCTGGAGCGCGCTGCAGCAACAAGTGATCGAAGAGCAGCTGATTCTTGGCCTGCTGACCCATCAGCAAAGCAATATCCGGCACCTGCTGGCTACCCGCGCTTCAGGGAGCAGCAACCAAATCCGCCGCGCCCAGGACTTTATCCACGCCAATATTGGCGAGCCGCTTTCCGTCCCGGCCATAGCTGCCGCCGCAGACTGCAGCATCCGGTCGCTGCAGGCCGGGTTCCGCAAGCATTTTGGCCTGACCCCGATGGAATACCTGCGTGACCTGCGGCTCGACCTGGCACGCTACCTGATGTTGTCGCGGAGCGCGCAAACCGCGGTCAGCAGCATTGCCTATGACTGCGGGTTCTCCCACCTCGGCCGCTTTTCCCAGCTCTACCGGGCCCGTTTCGGGGAACTTCCAAGCGCTACCCCGGGCATTCCGGGCCATTCTCTGTGATCCCCACTTGCACGGGAATTGCGCAGTGTTTAAACGGACATCACTTGTCTGCCGCCACCGGCGGAGGCCGGTGCCGCTGTAGCTCAGCTGGTAGAGCACGTCATTCGTAATGATGGGGTCGGGGGTTCGAGTCCCTTCAGCGGCACCACTAACCTTTCCAAATCAAGTCTGTGCGCCAGTTTCTGAACCTGGCAGGACGCCTTTCCCGGCGGCCGCCTGCCGCACCCGCTTTTCCGGTGACCGAAGTCCTGGCAGGAATTCAATAACCCGCAACCAAAGGAGTTTTAAGCAGAGGGATTGCCAGCTGAAACAACTTTATGGCGACCCCGGCAGGATTCGAACCTGCAACCTGCCCCTTAGGAGGGGGCTGCTCTATCCAGTTGAGCCACGGGGCCGCGCTTGTTTACGCGATAGCAAATCCCTCTTGCGATCACAATGGGATGGAGGCTGGTGAAAGCCGTTTTGCCGCGCGCAGTTTCCATTGTGCAGCAAGTGATGTCTGCGCTAACGTTAGAGGCAGACAAAACAAGAGGCTCAGGAACGTGACCACGGACAGCAAGCGCCCGCTTACCCTTCGCGATGTATCCGAAGCAACCGGTGTTTCCGAAATGACTGTGAGCCGGGTTCTGCGCAATCGCGGCGATGTGTCGGAGAAGACCCGCACCAAGGTGCTGACCGCCGCCAAGGAGCTGGGCTATGTGCCCAACAAAATTGCCGGCGCGCTGGCCTCGAACCGGGTGAACCTGGTGGCGGTGATTATTCCGTCGCTCTCGAACATGGTGTTTCCCGAGGTGCTGACCGGCATCAACAAGGTGCTGGAAAACACTGAGCTTCAGCCCGTTGTCGGCGTGACCGATTATCAGCCTGAGAAGGAGGAGAAGGTCCTCTACGAGATGCTGTCGTGGCGTCCTTCCGGGGTAATCATCGCGGGCCTGGAACATACGGACGCCGCCCGCGCCATGCTGAGCAGCGCCGGAATCCCGGTGGTGGAGATTATGGACACTGACGGCAAGCCGGTGGACGCGATGGTCGGCATCTCCCACCGCCGTGCAGGCCGTGAAATGGCCAAGGCCATCCTCAAGGCCGGCTACCGCCACATCGGCTTCATGGGCACCAAGATGCCGCTGGACCACCGCGCACGCAAACGGTTCGAAGGCTTTACCGAGGTGCTGGCCAAGGAAGGCGTGGAGATCGAGGACCGCGAATTTTATTCCGGCGGGTCGGCCTTGGCCAAGGGCAGGGAAATGACCCAGGCCATGCTGGAGCGTTCCCCTGAGCTGGATTTTCTATATTATTCCAACGACATGATAGGCGCAGGCGGCTTGCTGTACCTGCAGGAACAGGGCATCAGCGTTCCCGGACAGATCGGCCTAGCCGGTTTTAACGGGGTTGAACTGCTGCAGGGTCTGCCCCGGCAGCTCGCCACTATGGATGCCTGCCGCCTGGAAATCGGACGCAAGGCGGCAGAGATCATTGCCGCCCAGCTGGAAGATCCCGAAGCTGACATCGAAAAACATGTCACGCTGACCCCGACCATTTCTTATGGCGACACGCTGAAACGGCGCTGATGACGCTGCAGCGGCTCGGCAATCAAGGCGCGCGGTGGCTGTTCCTGGACCGCCACGCCCTGCTGGAGCAGCCTGCTGGCCCGGCCAAGGGCGCGGATCTGCTGGCACTTATCCAGCGGCTAGGGTTTGTGCAGCTCGACAGCATCAGCACCGTGGCACGGGCGCATGACGTGATCCTTTTCTCGCGCCGGCCGGGATACCGCGCGAAGAATCTCAAACAGCTTTACGAGCGAGACCGGGGGCTGTTCGAACACTGGACCCACGATGCCGCCATGATCCCGATGGCGTTTTTTCCTCATTGGCACCTGCGGTTTCAGCGCGACACTGAGCTGCTGCGCAAGCGCTGGCGCAACTGGCGGCGGGATGGTTTCGAGGCGCAGTTCGAAACCGTGCTGAACCATGTCCGGGACCACGGGCCTGTCAGCTCCTCCGATGTGGGCAAGGATGAAAAGAAAGGCTCTGGCGGCTGGTGGGACTGGCACCCGTCCAAAACAGCGCTGGAATACCTCTGGCGCTCCGGAGCGCTGACAGTGGTCGGGCGCGAAGGTTTTCAGAAACGCTATGACCTGACCGAGCGGGTCATCGAAGAACATCTGCGGCCCGGAACTTTCTGCGACGAGGCCGCGACCATCGACTGGCTGTGTTCCGCCGCGCTGGAACGGCTGGGATTCGCCACATCCGGCGAACTCGCCGCTTTCTGGGATACAGCTTCGCCAGCGGAAGCCAAGGCCTGGTGTGCCAAGCAACTGCGACGGGGAGAGCTGGAAGAGATAGAAGTGGAGCAAACAGACGGCCAGCTGCGCAAAGTATTCGCCCGTCCGGGCACGGTGGAGGCCGCCGCAGAACTTGGCCCGGCACCGGGCCGGATGCGTGTGCTCAGCCCCTTTGATCCTGCCCTGCGCGACCGCAAGCGGGCTGAAAGGCTGTTTGGCTTCCATTACCGGATCGAAGTCTTCACTCCCGCCGCCAAGCGGCGGTACGGATACTACGTCTTTCCGCTGATGGAAGGCGCGCGCCTGGCGGGCCGCATCGACATGAAGGCGGACCGCAACGCGGATCTCCTGTGCGTCACTGCGGTCTGGCCGGAACGGGATATCAAATGGTCAGCGGCCCGCACCAAACGGCTGGAGGCCGAACTGGACCGGGTCGCCCGTTTTGCGGGCGTTGGCCACGTGCGTTTTGCCGACGGCTGGCTGCGCTGATCCGCGTTACTCCGGCCGCAGCTGCGCCTCGATCACCTGACGGTAATCCTCCGGCGCGGGCCTTGCAGTGAAGCTTTCTGGTGCAATGAATACACAGACGAACTTCCCCTCGAAACACAGCTTGCCATCCTGCCGCGCGTTCACCCGGAAGGTGACTGACTTACTGCCCAGCGCCGAGGGCCAAACCTCGCACAGCAACCGGTGCCGCGGGGTGACCGGCGAGCGGAAGTCAATGCTCATGTGCACAAAGGGAGTGCCGGTGCCGCGGTCCAGCTCCATCTGATACCAGCCATCACCGCCCAGGTGATGCTCCCACCAGGCGTCGATTGCCTCCAGCGCAAAGGCCGGCAACCGTCCGGTATAGGCGATCCGCGCCGGATCGCAATCGCCCCAGCCCACGCGGATTTCATGGATGAAAGTGTCCTGCCCTGCCATTTTCTGCCGCCCCGCATATTTCTGCAGGTGCATCCTAGCGGTGCCGGTCTGAGGTATCAAACTGCAAAGGCAGAGGGGACCGCCGCGTCACGAACTGCCGCGGTTGCGGGACAGGATAAGATCCGGCAGCACCAGCGCGTCAATCAGCGCCTCGCACAGTCCAACGCAGTTGCTGCAACCCACACAGGGCCCTTGCAGCCCGGAAACCTCGGTGGCCAATGCCCTGACCTTGGAGGCTGCGGCTTTGCTTCGGCTGATTTGCATGGCGGGTCTCCCCTTGTGCGCGGTGTCGGACAGTACCAGCGGAACCCCGAAAGGTGATTCAGGTCAATCCGGGCTGGTGTCACGAAATATTTCCATATCCTGCACCAGCAGGCGAAAGGCCCCATCCCGCGCACAGCGGGAGAGGGCAGTGTGTCACTGCATTAGCATCAGCGGCAGCAGCGTGATGATCGGGAAGGCCACAAGGATGATCACCCGGATAATGTCGGAAGCGACAAAGAACATGACCGCCTTGTAGGTGTCGATCATACGGGTCTTGCGGTCCATCGCATTGATGATGAACAGGTTCATGCCCACCGGCGGGGTGATCAGGCCAACCTCCACCACGATCAGCACAAGCACGCCGAACCAGATGGCGACATATTCCGCTTCGATCCGGTTCACCCTGCTTTCGGTTACGCGGATGCCCAGTTCCTTCATCTGCTCGCGGGTCAGTTCGGCCCCGGTCGCGATGGCATCCTGTATCGAGGCAAGCATCTCCGCCCCCATCCCCTCAGGCACGCCGGCCTTCAAAACCTCCATTGCCGCATCCGCCTGCATCGCGGGCAGCGACAGCAGGCCAAAGTCCATGGCGGAGATCACAGGGAAGAAGATCGGAATGGTCAGCAGGATCATCGACAGCGAATCCATCAGGCAGCCGAACACCAGGTAGAAGGCCAGGATCAGCGCCAGCACCATCCAGGGGCTCAGGCCCTGGCTAACAACAAAATCCGCCAGTTCCTGCGGCACCTTGGTCAGCGCCAGGAAACCGTTGTAGAAGCCCGCGCCCAGCACGATGAAGAAGATCATCGCAGTGGAGCGCGCGGTCACTAGGAAACTATCCGCCAGGGTTTCGCGGTTCAGACCGCCATTGAGCCACGCGATCAGGCCGGTGCCGAACGCCCCCACAGCCGCGCCTTCAGTCGGAGTGAACCAGCCCAGATAAATACCGCCAACCACAAGGCCAAACACCAGAAGCACCGGCCACACATGGAATAGCGCGGCGAAGCGTTCGCCCCACGGGACTGGCGGGCGGGTGCCTGCGCTTTCCGGGAAAAGGCGGACATAGATGGAAATCGCAATCACGTAGCCAAGCGCTGCCAGCAGGCCGGGGATGAAGGCCGACAGGAACAGTTTGGCAATGTTCTGCTCGGTCAGAATTGCATAGATCACCAGCACCACCGAGGGCGGAATCAAAATGCCCAGCGTGCCGCCTGCAGCCAGTGTCGCGGTCGAAAACCCGCCGGCATAGCCGTATTGCTTCAGTTCCGGCAGTGCGACCCGGCCCATGGTGGCCGCAGTGGCCAGCGACGAGCCGCAAATTGCACCGAATCCGGCACAGGCACCAATAGCCGCCATAGCGACGCCGCCCTTGCGGTGGCCCAGGAACCCTTCGGCTGCCTTGAACAGCGCAGTGGACATGCCGCCCAGCGTCGCAAAATGCCCCATCAGCAGGAACATCGGCACGATGGTCAGCGAATAGGAGGAAAAGGTGGTATAGGTCTCGCTTTTCAAGCGGCCGAAGGCAACCTGGGTCCCGTCTGTCACCCAGATCAGCCCGCCGAGACCGACCAGGAACATCGAAAGCCCAATCGGAACCCGCAAAAAGATCAGAAGCATCAGAACCGGGAAGGAGGCGATGCCAATTTCAAGAGCTGTCACTGTTCACCCTCCACGCCGTCCCAGATCAGGATGCGGCCGGTAAAGAATTCAATGGTGCGAACCGCACCCATGTAGATGCCCACGATGGCGGCTACGACTGCTGCCAGCAGGCTGATGGCGTAAGCCCACCAGATCGGGAACTCGAGCAGGAAGGAGGTCTCGCCGTTGGAATATTTACCTGCCAGACCTTCCGCCAGCCGCCAGGCAATTAGCACCAGAACCGCGGCAAAGACAATTTCGGTCACCATCCGCAAAAACCGCTTCACACTGCGCGGAAAAGCATTGGCCACCACATCGACCGAGGCATGCCCCGCGGTGATCTGGCACAGCGGCAGAAAGGCGAAGATGGCAAAGGCCACCCCGGCCTCGACCAATTCGAAGTCGCCGTTCACAGGCCCGACCCAGCCTGTCATCCATTTCGAAAACCCCGGTGCAATCCGCTCCATCAAATCGCCATGGAAGAAACCGTTGAGCAACCGCCCAGCGATAGAAACACATGTCAGAATGATCAGAAGAGTGAGGACCGCACCGCCCAGGTAGGCCATTGATTTGGCCAGCCGCATCATGAGCTTGTGCATGGTTCAGTTGCCTTGTTCCGGTATGCAAAGGGCCGCAGTGCCAATGCCGCGCGGCCCTTCACCTTTATCAATCCAAACGCCTTACTGGTACTGAGGCGTGTATTTCTCGATCAGTGCGCTGGCTTCGTCGATCAGCGCGGCACCGTCGATGCCCTTTTCCTTCATGTCGGCGATCCACTGGTCATAGATCGGCTGCGCGCGCTCGCGCCAAATGGCGGTCTGCTCTTCGTCCAGAGTGATCACGTTGTTGCCCAGATCCAGTGCCATCTCGCGCGAGGGGCCGTCCGAGTCCGCCTGGGTGCCACCCGCGAAGACCGAGAATTCAAGGCCGGAGTTGTCGTCGATCGCCTTCTTCAGGTCATCGGGCAGGCTCTCATACTTTTCCTTGTTCATCGCCAGAACGAAGGTCAGGGTGTAAAGAGCCTTGCCGGTGAACTCGGTGTGGTTCTCCACCAGTTCCGGAACCTTCAGCGCCGCGGTCACTTCCCAAGGAATGGTGGTGCCGTCGATCACGCCTTTTGACAGGCCTTCCGGGATCGCCGGAACTGGCATCCCAACCGGGGTTGCGCCCAGTTCGGTCAGCAGCGCGTTGACCGAGCGGCCGCCGCCACGGATCTTCATGCCTTCCAGATCTTCAGGCGTTTCCACCGGATCCGAAGTGTGGATCATGCCGGGGCCGTGCACCCATGTGCCCAGGATGTGCACATCCTTGAACTCGGTGTCTTTCATATGCTTGTCGAACATCTCCCAATAGGCGTGCGAAACGGCGCGCGCATTGGTCATCATGAACGGCAGCTCAAACACCTCGGTTGAGGGGTAGCGGCCAGGAGTGTAGCCCACCACGGTCCAGACGATGTCGGCCACACCGTCGATGGCTTGGTCCATCAGCTCCGGCGGCTTACCGCCCAGCTGCATCGAGGGGAAGCGGTCGATCTTGATCCGCCCGCCAGACGATTCTTCAACATTGTCTGCCCAGACGTCCAGGATCAGTTTCGGCACGTTTGCCTGCGCTGGCAGGAACTGGTGCAGTTTCAGGGTCACCTCCTGAGCAAGAGCCGGCATCGCGCCGAACATTGCCAGGGCCGCTGCGCCCGCTGCCCCCAAAAGCTTTCTGCGAGTGGTCATGTGTGTCCTCCCTTTGACCAAATCACTTGCCGGACCTTCCGCCTTCGCAACATTGCTGCGGCGCCCTGCGAATTTCTTTCCGATTCTGCCGTCAAAGACCCCCATTGGGTTCGTTTAACGAACCGGCTGCTTCCCTGCTATTAGGTGCGTTTGTAACCATCAACAGCAGATTATGCATTTTTTACTCATGAAATCTGCCTGCACATCCTGTCTTCAGGCAGATTCGCCGGCCAACGTGTTACGAAACAGTCAGAAATCACACTTAAATTGATACATATGGAAACAGCCGCGTGGCAACAACTATCGAGGCATAGGCCGCTATGCGTCATTCCGCAGCAGCCAATGTCAGTTCAACCGGCGCCAGCCCGGCAATCCCACCGCGTATCCGGTCTCCGGCCTGCACAGCCCCTACCCCGGCAGGTGTGCCAGTCAGGATCAGGTCCCCCGGCCGCAGGTGGTAGAAACCGGAGAGGTGGCAAATGATGTCTGCTACAGACCAGATCATCTCTGCCAGAGTGGCTTCCTGGCGGGTCTCACCGTTAACCTCCAGCCATATGCGCTGCCCCTCGGGGCCGTCCCACCCCGCCGCCCGGGTCAGCGGTGCCAGGACCGTGCCGTTCTCAAGGTCCTTTCCCAGGTCCCAGGGCCGCTGCTTCTGCCGCTCGCGGATCTGCAAATCGCGCCGGGTCATGTCCAGCGCACATCCATAGCCGAATATGGATGCCGCAGCGGCTTCCTTTGTTGTCCGGAAAACCGGCGCCCCGATTGCCACAGCCAGTTCCATTTCATAGTGGAAATTTTCAGTGCCTGGCGGATAAGGCACAACCGCCCCCGTCAGCACCGCATTGGCGGCGGCTTTGGTGAAATAGAACGGCGCTTCCCGGTCGACTTCATTACCCATCTCCGCGGCATGCGCCGCATAATTGCGCCCAACGCAGAATATCCGCCCAACCGGGTACACAGCCGCTTCCCCAGCGACCGGGATGAGCGGAGCCTCTGGCAGTTCAAACAGAGACTGTCCCATGGGCATTTCCTTTCCGCCACCTGGCTTGCGTTCTTTGTCTCAAGTCAGAACTGTTTAAACCCCAGCTGTAAACCCTTGTTTTAACCGGCCGTGCCTAGGCAATTCCTCGGTTGTGCCCGGTCTCCAGGTCCAGAAGCTGTCACTTTTTCGGGTCATGATCCGGTCGCCGGAAGGCCTGCACGGCAGTTCATCAGACACGCCGCACCTATGCGGAAATAAAGCGGCGCGGCGGTGTCTGTGTTAAGCGCCCGCTCTCAGCAGGGGAAAGGGCGTTGCAGATCAGCGGCCCGTGGTACCAAGAATCGCCAAACCGGTTCTGGCGATGATCCCGACGTCCTTCCAGAAGCTGCACCGAGCCAGATAAGCCACGTCCAATGCCACGCGCGCCTCATAGCTGACACCATTGCGGCCGGAGACCTGCCACAACCCGGTGATGCCGGGTGTTTGGGCCAGATAGGCGGAGACGCTGCTGCCGTATTTGGCCAGCTCCGCGGCGACGATGGGGCGCGGCCCGACAAAGCTCATCTCGCCTTTCAGCACGTTCCAGATCTGCGGCAGCTCATCCAAGCTGGTCCTGCGCAGGATCTGACCCAGCCGGCTGACGCGTGGATCGCGGGCCAGCTTGCGGCTGCGCGCCCACTCCGCCGCCGCCGCCGGATCAGCGTCAAGGAGCGCCTGCAGCTGCGATTCAGCATCCGCCACCATGCTGCGCAGCTTCCAGCAGGTGAAGGGCCTGCCGTTCCGCCCCACCCGGGTATGGCCAAAAAACCCCGGGCCGCCGTCTAAACGCACAAACGTCCAAATACCCAGGACAACGGGTGCCACTACCGGCAGCAGCAGCAGAGCCAGGCCCAGATCAAACAGCCGCTTTCCCGACCGGGCGTAAAAGCCCAGGTTCACCGGGCCGCGACGGGCCGCGGTAGCGTCAATAGCAGTCGCAGTGAAGGTTAGATCATTCATCGTCAAACGCCTTGATCTGCAATGCGAATTAGAAGAATTGCACCCGCTATACGTGTTTGTTTTATTTCAAATGCAACTAAGATGGAATGACTGGGGGCAGAGTTTCCGGCATTTTTACGGTCGCTGGACTTCGCGCAGCCTGCGTGAAGCCCGGAGCGGTAGCGGCTATGCGGCGCCTGTAAGGGATCTTCTGCCCGCACCCGGGTTAGCTCCTCCGCCGACGGTTCAGCTCCCAGACCAGGGCCAGCGCGGCACCGGTAGCGGCCAGCGCCAGCAGGCCAGAGCCTGCATCAATTTCTGGAACCCCATGCGGGTTGCCAACCCCATTGCTCCAACCGTTGCCGCCGGAATTCCCATTGCCGGTGCCCCAGCCGCCATTGCCATTACCCCTGCCAGCGGCAAAGGCGGCGGATAAAGTTAAGCAGTTCACAACGGCTGCTGCTGCTGCGGCAACAGTCAAAAAGGATTTCATCGGCCCAGCCTCAAAGCGGAGTTATCTACTCTTTTTCGATGAAAATTAACACTTGTTAACCCAGCGCTCAATTTGGAGGCCATCCTTAGCCAACGCTTGCCCCCAAGCTGTAGCCGGCCTGCACCACTCCGCCCCGGCGACAGGCCCGGGCGCGCATGGCGCGAATCGCACCGCCGGCCTGCACGAGTTGGCGCTTCTCCAGTGCGGCGAAAACCGGTGCCGGGCCTCAATACGGGTTAAAAAGGTCAGATGGCGATGGCCACCCGCTGCGGGGCAAGCACTGCCGCTCCGGCGCTGTGGCAGGCAGGCTCCCCCTTCAAGATGATCTCGCTACCCTTGATCTTGGTCGCCCCGGAAATCCGGTTGCACCCCTCTACCATGAACCAGGCCTTCACGGGCGCGGGGCCGTGGAAGCCGAAGGTGGTGCCGCATTCGGCGCAGGCGCCGGGCTAATAATTTGCGCGGCAATAACCATGCCCCTTCTGAAACCGGGCCGACTCTAGCGAACCCAGACTTCTACCCGGCGGTTGATCTGCCGTCCCCATTCACTGTCGTCGCAGGCCATCGGCAAGGCCTCGCCAAAACCCTCTGTTCGGATATCAACACGGCTTGCATCTGCTGTTTCTGCTGCCTGGACAATAGCCTCCCGCACGGCAGCGGCCCGTTTCAATGCAATCTGCCGGTTGCCAGTGGCAGGTCCGACCCCGTCCGAGAAACCTGCAAAGACAAGCTCCTTTGCATCGAATTCACCTGCCTCCAGAGCCCGGGCAAGGTGTTCGATATTGCTGCGGGATTGAGCATCAGGGCGGGACGATCCAGGTTCAAAGCGGAAGGAGACCGTCAGCCGCCGCATTCCGCCCAGCTGGTTCATCAAGCGTTGCAGCTCATTGAGGTCTTCTTTTCCTTCTGCGGCAAGAATCGCGTTGGCCAGCCGGTTGCCCTGGCGGCTGACCGGGATCAGCTCCGGCGCCTGATCCACAAACCCGGCCCGGCGGATCACGGCCTGCGCAGCGGGCCCGCGCACATAGGCGAGAAAGTCCCGCACCACCTTGGGAAGGCGCCGGGCCGGCAAATACAGGAACATGGGAACCGTCAGCGGATAATCCTCTGTCTTGACTGCCCGGCGGCTGGCCTGCAGCGAAAACCCGCAAGGGCCGGTCAGCGTCAGCACACGTGCTGCGCCTTTCTCGGCGTAGCTGGCAATGCCGATGGCAAAAGGATCGATCAGTACCCGCCGGACCAGCGTGCTGCTGCGGTCATGGCGGCGGATTGCGGGTGTAAAGCCGGCGCCAAAAGGCACCATCAGCTTGTCTTCCACCGCCTGAGAGAGGCCGGAAGCGGACACCGGCATATGTATGGAAACGGGTGCATCCGGGCCGCCTAGCTCCTGCCAGTTTGTGATCCGGCCGGACAGGATCCCGGCAAGCTGCGGCAGGGAGATTTCGCGCACCGGGTTACCGGGCGCCACCACCGGCACAAACGCGTCCAACGCCAGCACCCGGCTGCGGCCGGCACCGGTCAAGTCCCCCAGCCCGGCCGCCCTCGCGGCCTTCCGCTCCAGCGGGCGGATTTCCCGCAATGCCATCGCGACATCTGCCTCATCGGAAATAAGGGCCGCAAAACCAGCATCGGTATTGCTGGCAATAAAGGTGAAGCGTGCAACCGGTGTCTGGCCGCGCATCAGCACATGGCTGAAGTTCCCTTCCGGCAGGGGCTCGCGGCGGCTCTGGTACCCGTTGCGCCGGGCAAAGCCTTCAATCAGCGCTGGCAGCAGCACTTCCGACATTACGGAGGAGCCAGCAAGGGTGATCTCGGCCACAAAGCCGGACAGACTGGGGCACCCAGGCCCTTCGCAGTCCACTCCCGAGCCGTCCACGGTGAGTTCGCCGAACTGGGTTTGCACCCGGTAGAATTCACCATCAAAACCCAATAGCGTGCCGGTGATTTCAACCGCGCCATCCGGAGAAGACAGGGTGACATCCTGGGCCGCGAGACCGCGCGCCAGAACCGTCAGAAAAAGTGCGGCGCAAACGGCCGCACGGAAGAAGGTCATGTGGATACCTGAAGTTACCGCAAATCAGTTGGCGGCGATTTTCAGGTCTTCCACCAGATTATTCAACACCAGAAAACTGCCCTGTGCGTCACAGTCCGGCATTGCCAGCACCAGATCACGGCTGCTGAGCCTGCCGCCGCGCAGCTGCAGCGCCTGTGCAAAGATGTCCCGTCCGCAATTGCTGGTGGTTACCTCAGCTTCTGCGGTCAGGGATACGGTGCCCGATTGTCCGGGCAGACGGGATGGCAGGCTGTAGACTTCAGCAACACGGGCTGCCAGATGGCTCTCGTCGCCAAACCGGTCGATCCACCCGGCTCCTGACCCGCCTGCGGCCCCGTGCCAGACGTGGCCTGCACTGCCATAAGCTGCACCGAATTCGCGGGCGTGCACTTCGAATCCGCTATTGCCGCTCCACTGCACGACAACACGCTCCATAGATTCGATACCATCCACCTCGGCAACCGCGACGGCCCCGGCGCCGCTTGCCGTTTCCGCAATAAAAACGGCTGTCCGCGCCAATGCAGGCACAAGGGATGCATACTGCCCAGTGCTGTCCAAGGAAGCTGTAAAGCTCATGCCGCTGTGATGCACTGTCAGACGCTCATGCGCGCGGCAAGGCGCATCAACGGAGAACGCCACCATTGCCTGGGGTGCGGCTTCGGCAGTTGCTGTCATCTGACATGATGCTGCCGGCACCGGATCCGCCCCGGGAGTGCCTTTCGGCTCGATGGCCGTATCCGGCGGCGCAGAGGTCAAAGCAATCCGTTCGATCCGAAGCTCGGCCGCTTCCGGCTCAATCGGCAATTCGGACGCGCCCCCTGCCAGTCCCTGGGCAGTTTCCACCCCGCGGCCGGCACCGGAATACTGCATGTAAATTCCGATGCCCAAGGCGCAAGCCAAAGTCATCGCAGCTGTCAGAATTACCTGTCTATTCGGCATTGGATCCTCCTGAGCCCGCCCAGTAGAGGAAACCTGCCCGGCAATGACGGCCAGTTTATGGCCGCCAGCAGGAGAGAATCCGGCAATTTCGCCGATTTCGTTGCGCACAAGGAAACAAACTCGGGGGAGCTGCCCACTCGGATTGGCAGCGCACTGCCCTCCTTTGACGAACCTGGTGCAGCACAGCACCTTCTCCAGCAGAGGCTTGCCATTCCGGCCCTGCCCTGGCCGCAGCCAGGGGCAGGTTACCGGAGTCAGGCTGTTACTTTATTGCAAGCCCGCAATCAGGCCAGGCTGCCGTGGCAATGCTTGAATTTCTTGCCTGACCCGCAGGGGCATTTTTCATTGCGCGAGGGGGTGCCCCAAGTTGCCGGGTCATCCTCAACGAAGCCTGGAGCGGGTTCTTCCGCCGGTGCTTCCGCTGCATGAGCCTGAGTTGCCATCTGCTGCATGGCGGCCTGGCGGGCTGCCATTTCCATCAGCATCTGCTGCTGCTCTTCCTCGGTCATCGGGCGCACGCGGCTGAGCTGCTGAGAGACCTCTTCGCGCAGACTGTCCAGCATGCCCTCAAACAGTTGGAAGCTCTCGTTCTTGTACTCATTGAGCGGATCGCGCTGCGCATAACCGCGGAAGCCGACAACGGAACGCAGATGCTCCAAAGTCAGAAGATGCTCGCGCCACTTCTTGTCGATGGTTTGCAGCAGCACCTGTTTTTCGATGTTGCGCATGTTTTCCGGACCGAAGGCTTCGGCTTTTTGCGCCATAAGCTTGTCAGAGGCTTCAACCAGGCGCTCTCTGATCTGCTCATCATCGACGCCCTCCTCAGCCGCCCATTCGGCAACCGGCGCGTCAATCGACAACATCTCCCGAACCTGTTCCTGCAGGCCGGCAGTATCCCACTGATCGGCGTAGGTCTTAGGCGGCATATAGGTGTCGAGCAGGTCGTCAATCACTTCATGACGCATGTCGTCGGTAATCTCGGACAGGTCATCCGCAGCCATAATCTCACGGCGCTGGTTGAAGATCACCTTGCGCTGATCGTTCATCACATCGTCAAACTTCAGAACGTTCTTGCGCATGTCGAAGTTGCGGCCCTCGACCTTCGCCTGCGCGCGTTCCAGCGATTTGTTGACCCACGGGTGAACAATCGCCTCACCTTCCTTCATGCCCAGCGAGGACAGCAGCTTGTCCAGCCGTTCGGAGCCAAAGATCCGCATCAGATCGTCTTCGAGGCTGAGGTAGAAGCGGGTACGCCCCGGGTCGCCCTGGCGGCCGGACCGGCCGCGCAGCTGATTGTCGATGCGGCGGCTTTCGTGGCGCTCAGACGCCATCACGAAAAGGCCCCCGGCATCCAGAACCTTCTGCTTTTCCTCGGCGTGCTTGGCTTCCTCAGTGGCACGCAGCTCCACCGGATCCGCCTCAGGGTTTGCTGCCAAGGCTTCCAGCACCTTCATCTCGACATTGCCGCCGAGCTGAATGTCAGTGCCGCGGCCGGCCATGTTGGTGGCAATGGTCACGGCACCCAGGCGGCCTGCATCCGCCACGATCTGCGCTTCCTGCTCATGGTGGCGGGCGTTCAGCACGTTGTGCGGGATGCCTTCCTTCTCCAGCATCTGGCTCAGCAGCTCGGACTTTTCAATCGAAGTCGTGCCCAGAAGCACTGGCTGACCCTTTCCGTGCGCTTCCTTTGCCTCTTCGATCATGGCTTCATATTTCTCACGGGCCGTGCGGTAGACCTGATCATCCTCGTCCAGACGCGCAATCGGACGGTTGGTCGGAACTTCCACCACGCCAAGGCCGTAGATTTCGGCAAATTCCTCGGCCTCAGTCATCGCGGTGCCGGTCATGCCCGACAGCTTGTCATAAAGGCGGAAATAGTTTTGGAAGGTGACCGAGGCCAGGGTGGTGTTCTCCGGCTGGATGTCCACCTCTTCCTTAGCTTCAATGGCCTGGTGCAGCCCTTCGGACAGGCGGCGGCCGGCCATCATGCGGCCCGTGAATTCGTCGATCAGCACCACCTGGCCGTTGCGGACAATGTAATCCTTGTCGCGCTGGAACAGCTTGTGCGCCCGCAGGGCCTGGTTGACGTGGTGAACCACCGTTGTGCTTTCGGGGTCGTAAAGCGACGCCTCTCCTTCCAGCAGCCCATGCTCACGCAGAACCTGCTCCAGGTATTCGTTGCCATCCTCGGTAAAGGTCACACCGCGGGTTTTCTCATCAATCTCATAGTGGTCTTCCGCCAGCAGCGGGATCACCTTGTCGATGGTCGCGTAGAGCTCCGAGCGATCCTCGGCCGGGCCGGAGATGATCAGCGGGGTGCGCGCCTCGTCGATCAGGATCGAATCCACCTCGTCCACGATGGCAAAGTTGTGCTGCTTCTGAAACACCTGATCCAGCGACGGTTTCATGTTGTCGCGCAGGTAGTCAAAGCCCAGCTCATTGTTCGTCGCATAGGTGACGTCGCTTTGATAGGCGGCCATTTTCTCGGCATCGGGCTGGCCCGACCAGATCACGCCGGTGGTCATGCCAAGCTGGGCAAATACCTTGCCCATCCACTCACTGTCGCGCTTGGCGAGATATTCGTTCACGGTGACCACATGCACGCCCTTGCCGGTCAGGGCGTTCAAGTAGGCCGGGAAGGTGGCAACCAGGGTCTTGCCCTCGCCGGTCTTCATCTCGGAAATGTTACCCTGGTGCAGGAACACACCGCCCATCAGCTGGGTATCAAAGGCGCGCAAACCCAGGGCCCGCTTGGCTGCTTCACGCACGTTGGCAAATGCCTCAGGCAGCAGCGCATCCAGGCTCTCGCCATCCAGCGCCCGCTTGCGCAGCTCCTCGGTCTTTGCCACCAGCCCGTCATCGCTAAGCTTCGCGAACTCATCTTCCAGCCCGTTGATTTGCGCAATCAGCGGCCGTGTCGCCTTGATTTTACGGTCGTTCGGCGTGCCGAAAACCTTTTTGGCGATTGTTCCGAAACCCAGCATATCTTCTCCAGCGATCCTATGTCCGGCCTTTGCATCGGGCAGGCTTGCCCGCCGTGTCCGCAACCCATAAACAATGGTGGAAAGACGGTCCTGCCAATGGCCTCAAAGCGATGTAAGCGGCAGGGTATAGAGTGTCAACGCCAGGCCCCACCGCGGCCAAGGAATAGGAAGGTTTCAATGCGTAAAGGTCTCACATTTCTGCGCGGCATGGCGATTGCTGCCTGTGCAGCGCTGCCGCTGACCGCAGCAGCAGCACCGCATGCAAACACCGTGGTTGCCTCGGTCAACGGCGAAGAGATCACCATCGGCCATATGGTCATGGCCCGCGAAAACCTGCCGGCCCAGTACAAGCAGCTGCCGGACGAAGTGCTGTACAACGCAATCCTGGACCAGCTGATCCAGCAGACGGCGCTGAAACAGCAGCTGCGAGGCGAGGTCCCGCGCTATGTCGAGCTTTCGGTCGAAAACGAGGAACGCGCCATGCTGGCGGCGGACGTGATCGAAATGGTTATGGACAAGGCCAGCGGTGAAGAGAAGCTACGGGCGGCATACGACGAGAAGTATTCCACCGGCGAAGGCGGCGATGAATTCCACGCTGCGCATATCCTGGTCGAAAGCGAAGAAGACGCGGTGGACGTCAAGGCCGAGCTGGACGCTGGCGCCGACTTTGCGACCCTGGCAAAAGAGCGTTCCACCGGCCCGTCCGGCCCCAATGGCGGTGACCTCGGCTGGTTCACCACCGGCCGCATGGTACCGGAATTCGAGCAGGCGGTCCTGAAACTGCGCGCGGGAGAGGTATCAGCCCCGGTCCAGACCCAGTTCGGCTGGCATATCATTCTGCTGAACGACCGCCGCAAAACGGAAGCGCCCGAATTCGAAGAGGTGCGTGCAGAATTGGCGGATGAGCTGCGCCAAAAAGCTGTTGAGGAGCGGGTGAACGAGCTGACCGCTGCCGCCAAAATCGAACGGCCCGAGATCGAGGACCTGGACCCGGCCATTCTCAAAGACATTAGCCTGGTAAGGAACTGATCATGGCCAAATCCATGCCCGTTTCACCGCTGGCACCCGCTAGCTTCCCCGATCTTCCCGTGATCAGCGGCGTGCGCTTTGCATCTGCTGCCGCCGGTGTCAAATACCAGGGCCGTACCGATGTGATGCTGGCTGTCATGGATCCGGGCACCGCGGTAGCCGGTGTCTTTACTCGCTCCAAGACCCGTTCCGCTCCGGTTCTCGACTGCCAGTCCAAGCTGGGCGGCGCGGCGGATGCCGGCGCGGCCATCCTGGTGAACTCAGGAAATTCCAACGCCTTTACTGGCCACTACGGCCAAACCTCAGTAGCGGAGATTACTTCGGCTGTGGCCGCAGAAACCGGCATCCCGGCGGAACGTGTATTCTCTGCCTCCACCGGCGTCATCGGCGAGCCGCTGCCGCACGACCGGATTATTGCCAAGATCGGAGAGCTGAACGGCGCATTGGATGAAAACGCGCTGGAAGACGCCGCCAAGGCAATCATGACGACCGACACATTTGCCAAAGGCGCCAGCGCCACGGTCGGCATCGAAGGCAAGACGGTCAAGGTCGCCGGCATCGCCAAAGGTTCCGGTATGATCGCGCCGGACATGGCGACGATGCTGGTCTACATCTTCACCGATGCCAAGGTGGAGCAGGCGGCGCTGCAGGCCCAGCTGGCGGAGATTTGCGACCGCAGTTTCAACTGCATCACCGTGGACAGCGATACCTCCACCTCCGACAGCCTGATGCTCTGCGCCACCGGAGCGTCCGGCGTGGACGCCACTGGCAACGCGGAATTTGCTTCCGGCCTGGAGCGGGTCATGCTGGACCTGTCGCACCAAGTGGTGCGCGACGGCGAAGGCGCGACCAAATTTGTGGAAATTCAGGTAACGGGCGCAGCTTCGGATGCTGATGCCAAGGTGCATGGCATGGCAATTGCCAACTCCCCCTTGGTGAAAACCGCCATAGCCGGAGAAGATCCGAACTGGGGCCGCGTAGTGATGGCAATCGGCAAGTCCGGCGCCGCTGCAGACCGCGATCTCCTGTCGATTTCCTTTGGCGATGTGCTGGTGGCCGAAAAGGGCTGGGTGTCGCCAGACTACAAGGAAGAGCTGGGTGCGGCGGAGATGAAGAAGCAGGAGATCAGCATCAAGGTCGACTTGGGGCTTGGCAGCGGCTCGGCAACCGTCTGGACGTGCGATCTCACGCATCAATACATCTCAATCAACGCGGATTACCGGTCATGAAGACAGTACTGGTATCCGCGGTTGCACTTATCGATGTGGATGGGCGCGTGCTGCTCGCGCAGCGGCCTGAAGGCAAGTCCATGGCTGGCCTCTGGGAGTTTCCCGGCGGCAAGATCGAACCGGGGGAAACTCCGGAGGCCGCGCTGGTCCGAGAGCTGCATGAGGAGCTGGGCATAGATACCTGGGCTTCCTGCCTGGCTCCGCTAACCTTTGCCAGCCATTCTTACGCGGATTTCCACCTGCTGATGCCGCTGTTTGCCTGCCGCAAGTGGGAGGGCATCCCGCAAGCAAAAGAAGGCCAGACCCTGAAATGGGTCCGCCCACAGGACCTGCGCGATTACCCGATGCCGCCAGCCGATATCCCGCTGATCCCCATCCTTCGCGATTGGCTTTAGCACGCGAACAGTCATTTTGCGGCGCAGCCGTCGCAAAGCGGAATCCGTTTTCTGCTTTTTTGCCGGGCATTTAACTGCCCGGCCCCGGCGCGCGTGAACCCTTTGTTAATTTATCTGATCAAGTATTTAAGAACAAACGGGCTTACCGGCTTCGACTTCAGCAAAACAGGAACCGCCTCTCATATTGAGGGGGATCCTTTCCCTGCTTCTCGGCTTCATCATACGGGCATTCCCGAACGGAGTAATCGCGGTGCAGTCCCCCCGGCAGCACCCGCGGCCTGGGCAGCCACTCACGCACGCCAGGCAAGGAAGGGCAGCTCCTCAGGCTGCCCTTCTTCCTGTTTTCACTGGTGACGCTGCTGAAGAGGGAAATGATGAACAAAAAAGGCCCCGGCAAAAACCGGGGCCTGTCTTTTCTGCTTCCCGCCGGGATTAATCGAGGGTGCGGGTCACTTCTTCGCGCTCGAAGATTTCGATCACGTCATTCGGGCGGATATCGTCGTAGTTCTCAAACGCCATACCGCATTCCTGACCGGACTGAACCTCAGAGACCTCATCCTTGAAGCGCTTCAGGGTCTTCAGCGTGCCTTCGTGGATCACCACGTTGTCACGCAGCAGGCGCACACCGGCCGAGCGGCGGGCAACGCCCTCGGTGACCAGACAGCCGGCAACTTTGCCAACACCCGTGACCTTGAAAACTTCCTTGATCTGCGCATAGCCGATGAAGTTTTCGCGGATCTCCGCCGACAGCAGGCCCGAAGCCGCTGCTTTTACGTCATCCACCAGGTCATAGATCACCGAGTAGTAGCGGATCTCCACACCCTTTTGGTTGGCGGTGTTACGGGCCGAGGCATTGGCACGGACGTTGAAGCCCATGATCGGTGCACCGGAGGCTTCCGCCAAGCCGACGTCGGTCTCGGTGATCGCGCCAACTCCGGAGTGCAGCACGCGCACGCGCACTTCCTCGTTGCCGATTTTCTCCATCGCCTGAACGATGGCTTCGGCGGAACCCTGCACGTCGGCTTTGACCAGGATCGGCAGTTCAGAGACGTTTTCGTCTTCCTTCGCCTTGGCCATCAGCTGTTCCAGAGTGGTTGCGGCACCAGCGGCGGCACGCTTGTCCTTGGCGGCCTGCTCGCGGTAGGCGGCGATTTCGCGCGCCTGCGCTTCGGTTTCGGTCACGTTCAGAACGTCGCCTGCTTCCGGAGTGCCGTTGAGACCAAGAACCTCGACCGGAACCGAGGGGCCTGCTTCCTGAACGCGCTCGCCCTTGTCGTTGATCAGCGCGCGGACCTTGCCGTACTGCTCACCCACAACAAAGATATCGCCCTGGCGCAGGGTGCCGTTCTGAACCAGAACGGTGGCCACGGGGCCGCGGCCCACATCCAGCTGCGCCTCGATCACGGCACCCTGTGCAGCGCGGTCGGGGTTGGCTTTGAGTTCCAGGATTTCCGCTTGCAGCGCAATGGCTTCCAGAAGCTCATCCAGACCCTGACCAGTGACAGCGGAGACTTCCACATCCTGCACTTCACCGGACATCTGCTCCACGATCACCTCGTGCTGCAGCAGGTCGGTGCGGACCTTCATCGGGTCTGCTGCCGGTTTGTCGATCTTGTTGATCGCGACGATCATCGGAACTCCAGCGGCCTTGGCGTGGTTGATCGCCTCGACGGTCTGCGGCATCACCGCGTCGTCCGCGGCCACAACCAGAACCACGATATCGGTCACCTGCGCACCACGCGAGCGCATCGAGGTGAAGGCAGCGTGGCCCGGGGTATCCAGGAAGCTGAGCACGGTGCCGCCTTCAGTGGTCACCTGGTAGGCGCCGATGTGCTGGGTGATGCCGCCGGCTTCGCCTGCCACCACACGCGCATCGCGGATGGCGTCCAGCAGCGAGGTTTTGCCGTGGTCGACGTGGCCCATGATGGTGATGACCGGGGGACGCGGTTTCAGGTCCTCTTCCTTGTCCTCGACCTCCTTGATCACATCCTCGACGTCCGCATCGGAAACGCGGGTCACCTTGTGGCCGAATTCCTCGATGATCAGCTCGGCGGTATCGGCGTCGATCGACTGGTTCTGGGTGACCATCATGCCCATCTGCATGAGCGACTTCACCACATCGGCGACGCGCTCAGCCATACGGTTGGCGAGTTCGGAAACCACAATAGTTTCCGGCAGCTGCACGTCGCGCACAACCTTTTCACGCTCGACAGAACCGCCCATGGCCTTCTGGCGCGCGCGTTCCTGCTTGCGCTTCATTGCAGCCATCGAACGCTGGCGGTTGCCTTCACCGCCAGTTGCCTGGCCCAGAGTCAGCTTGCCGGAGCGGCGGTTGTCGTCACGGCCCTTGCCGCGTGCCGGGCGCTGCTCGCGTTCCCGGTCGGCTTTGCGGGGCGCTGCAGCGGGAGCAGGCTTGCTGGGGGCAGGACGCTCTGCCTTGGCAGCAGCAGGTGCGGGCGCAGCGGCGGCACGTTTGGCCTCTTCTTCGGCCTCGATGCGCTTGCGCTCTTCCTCTTCAGCCTTCTGACGGGCGCGCTCTTCAGCTTCGCGCTGCTCGCGTTCCTTGGCTTCCTGCTCCGCCCGGCGGCGCTCACGCTCTTCGGCGCGGGCCTTTTCCTCGGCTTCGCGCTGCGCGGCTTCTTCAGCCTCGCGGGCCTTGGCGGCCTGCAGAGCCTTCAGGCGGCGTTCCATTTCTGCGTCGCTAATGCCGGCAGGCCGGCGCGATCCGGATGTGGAAGGCGCAGCACCGCTGCCGCCCTTGGCCGCACCCGGCTTGGGAACCACAACGCGCTTGCGCTTGGTTTCCACCACGACATTCTTGGTCCGTCCATGGCTGAAACTCTGTTTCACGTTCCCCGGACGGGAACCCCCACGCAGACCCAGTGTCTTTTTGCCGTCACTATCGCTCATAAAGCTACTTTTCCTTCCGTGCGGCCGTTGCCGCCCACCATTTCGCGCAAACCTTGCAGTCGTTGCGCCTCATCTACAACACGTTTGCTGAGTCCGCCAGAGGCGAGGGCGGCATGGATCGCAGTTTGGCGTCCAAATGCCATTCCCAGCTCGTCCGCCGTGAGGCAGCCGATGAATTTGCCCTTGTAGGGCGTGCTCAGCTTCGACTTTCCGCGCCCCGACCCGTCGGAGGCCTGGATCAGCACCCGCGCCTCTTCCTTGGCCAGCCAGTCCTTGACCCGCTCAAAGCCAGACACCGCATCGCCCGACTTGCGCGCCAGGCTGATCAGTTCGATCACCCGTCGAGCGACCTGGCGCTCGACATCCTGAACCAGCTCTTCCGGCACCTGGACTTGCGCCTTGAACCCGCGGGCAAACAGCTTCTTCTTGACCGCAGTGCCCAGGGCTTCCCGGCTGGAGGTGACATAGACGCCGCGGCCGGGCAGCTTGCCCATCACGTCGGGTACGACCCGCCCTTCAGGGCCCATCACAAAACGGATGAGGCCCTGCTTGGGCTGAGATTCACCGGTGGCGATGCATTTGCGTTCGCTCTCGCCAGTCCGGTCTTTTGTGACCCCGCCGCGTGTCATTCAGTTCTCCTGTACGAAGCCCCGGTTCAGGCTTCGCCTTCCTCTTCACCAGCTTCTTCGCCTTCAGCCGCTTCGGCTTCCAGCTCCGCCGGATCCACCCAGCCCAGCATGATGCGGGCGGTCATCACCAGATCCTGCGCTTCTTCCAGGGACACGCCAAAAGGTTCCAGGATGCCATCATCCTTGACCCGTTCGCCGCCATCGGTGGTCCAGCCGCCGGCCAGTTCCCAGTCCGCGCAGGTGGCGAAGTCTTCCAGCGATTTCACGCCGTCCTTGGCCAGCGCCTCGACCATCTGAGGGGTCAGGCCCTCAAACTGGATCAGGCTGTCTTCGGCACCCAGTTCACGGGCCGCATCCAGCGCCGCCTTGGCCTGGGCTTCCAGGTAGTCGCGGGCGCGGGCCTGCAGTTCCTCAGCAGTACCTTCGTCGACACCATCGATGACCAGCAGCTCGTCCAGCTCAACATAAGCAACCTCTTCGAGGTTGGTGAAACCTTCGGACACCAGCAGCTGGGCAAAGAACTCGTCCAGATCCAGGGTTTCCATGAACAGCTTGGTCCGTGCCTCGAATTCCTTCTGGCGGCGGGCCGATTCTTCTTCCTCGGTCATGATATCAATGTCGAGACCGGTCAGCTGCGACGCCAGGCGCACGTTCTGGCCGCGGCGGCCGATGGCCAGGCTCAGCTGCTCTTCCGGAACCACGACCTCGATCTTCCCGGCTTCCTCGTCTAGGACCACCTTGGACACTTCTGCAGGCTGCAGCGCGTTCACCAGGAAAGTCGGCTGATCTTCGTTCCACGGGATGATGTCGATCTTCTCGCCCTGCAGCTCGTTCACCACGGCCTGCACGCGGGAGCCTCGCATACCCACACAGGCGCCGACCGGATCGATCGAGCCGTCGTAGGAGATAACGGCAATCTTGGCGCGCGAACCGGGATCGCGGGCAACGGCCTTGATCTCGATGATGCCATCGTAGATTTCCGGCACTTCCATCTTGAACAGCTCGGCCATGAATTCCGGCGCAGTACGCGACAGGAAGATCTGCGGGCCGCGCGGTTCGCGGCGCACATCCTTGATATAGCAGCGCACACGGTCGTTCGGGCGGTAGCTTTCGCGGCCGATCTTCTCGTTGCGGCGAAGGATCGCTTCGCCGGCGCCCACATCGACGATGACGTTGCCGTATTCTTCGCGCTTGACCAGGCCATTGATGATGGTGCCTGCGCGGTCCTTGAATTCTTCGTACTGGCGGTCGCGCTCTGCTTCGCGGACCTTCTGCAGGATCACCTGCTTGGCCGACTGGGCGGCGATCCGGCCCATCTCAACCGGCGGCACTTCTTCGACGAAGGTCTGGCCCACTTCAGGGTCCGCCATGTATTGGCGCGCCTGCTCGACGGTCATCTCGGCCTGGTAGTTTTCTAGCTCATCATCGGCCACGACGGTGCGCACGCGGGTAAAGGTGGCGCGGCCGGTCTTGCGGTCGATCGAGACGCGGATGTCCATCTCGGCGCCATAGCGGCTTTTGGCCGCACGGGCGAGGCTCTCTTCCATCGCCTCAATCACCAGACCGGGGTCGATCATCTTTTCGCGCGCCACGGCCTCGGCGGTTTGCAACAGCTCCAGCTGGTTTGCAGAGGTGATAGCCATTACTTGTTCTCCTCTTCGGACTCTTCGGTCTCGATTTCGTCGAATGCGTCTTCGTTCAGCGTGCCGGCCTCTTTGCGCTGGCGTAGCATTTCCTTGATCAGATCATCAGTCAGGACCAGCTTGGCGTCGCTCAGCCAGTCGAATTTCAGACCAATGGTCACGGTTTCGCCCTGATCGTCGATGTTGATCAGAACTTCATCCTCTTCAGTGCCCGCCAGTTCGCCCTTGAAGCGACGGCGGCCGCCGACCATCTCGGCGGTTTCCAGCTTGGCCTCGTAGCCTTCGAACATCTCGAAGTCCTTCAGCCGGGTCAGCGGCCGGTCGATGCCGGGGCTGGAGACCTCCAGCGCATAGGCATCGATGATCGGATCCTCGACGTCCAGCACCGCGCTCACGGCGTTCGAAATTTCGGCGCAGTCATCCACCTCGATGCCGCCATCCGGCTTGTCCGCCATGATCTGCAGCGTGGTCGCCTTACCAGACATCAGCCGGATTCGCACCAGCTCATATCCCAGATCCTCGATCACCGGGGTGACGATCTCGGCCAGGCGCCGGTCGATGGCAGCTTTGGCAATCAGGTCGTTGGTCATCAGACCTCCACTTGGGGCGTGCAGACAAAGGCCTGCAAACACAAAAAAACGGGCGCGCGGCCCGTCGAATTTCCCGGTGGAGCCTTGAGCCAGAGGTTCAACGCGCCGCTGTTGTCAAAGGCATATAGGGGGAATTGGGGAAAACTGCAAGGCTTGTGTTTTCACCGGCTCCGAGGGGGCCTACGCTCGCCACCAGCGTTCAGCGATACGGCCATCGTCCAGCGGTGCGCGCTGCCCAACTTTGCGCGGAATGCCGACATCGTGGCGGGCGGCCAATGCCATATCCCTGGAGGAAGGATAGTACAGGAACTCCCCGCGCTTCAGCAGGCCCCGCGGCTCCGGCAGGGCAGCCACATCGACATAGCCGTCGCGCAGCGCCTCGGCCCGGACTGCAGAGTCCGGGATCACGATAATATCAATCGTATCCGCCCAGCCAGCAACGCCAGCCTTGTAATGGCCGGGCACTTTCGCTGCGCGGAAATGACGGTCCTCCTGAGCACGTTCAACCCGGTAACATCCGGTCCCCACTGCATCAGTCAGCGGCACGGGAAGTTTCCCGCCCGGGGCAATCAGCTGATCCGCATTGGCCAGCAGATAGGGAAGATGCGGGTTGGGCTGCGCAAGTTCCAGCAGCAGCTGATGGCCACCCAGCGCAGTGACGGACCGCACATCTGCACCGGTCACGCCAAGCGCGTTGAGCGAGGCCGCGGCATCCGCCGCCGTCAGCGGCGAGCCGTCGTGAAAAGCGACACCGCCGCGCAGATCAAAGGTCCAGGTTCGTGCATCCGGCGCCGATTGCCAGCTGGTTGCCAGCTCCCCGCGCAGCAGCCCGTCAGGCGCGATTTCCGTCAGCGTGTCATAGACCGCGCCGCGGGCAGCCTGCTCCAGCATTCCGCCCTCACGCGGCACTGCCAGGCGCAGCACACCGCCAGCCTTGGGCGACGCATGAACCGACCCCCCAGCTGCCGCCAGCAAGGCTGCAGCAGCACCCGAGGTGAACAGCGCACGGCGGTCGATGCGCGTCATGGCACAAGCTCTCCTGCGATCCGGTCCATCGCCCGGACCAGCTCTGCGCTGATTCCCGGCTCCGACAGAGCATGGCCCGCATTGCGCACCATCTTCAACTCCGCATTTGGCCACAGCTCGTTGAGGCGCCAGGCGGAGGACGGCGGGCAGATCATGTCATAGCGGCCCTGCACGATCACACCCGGAATATGGGAAATACGCCCCATATTGGCGAGAATCTGACCATCGTAGTCTAGGAACCCGCCGCTGCTGAAATAGTGATTCTCCAGCCGGGCAAAGGCACGAGCGTAATCGCCAGGGCTTTCTCCGCTGTGGCCATTGGAATGCACCGAAGCCAGCGCGTTTTCCCAAGCCGACCAGGCCCGGCCATAGCGCACTTCCTCGTCCAAGTTTCCGGAGAACAGCCGTTTCTTGTAGGCAGCGATCATATCGCCCCGCTCCGCATCGGGAATCAGCGAGACGAACTTGGCCCAGGTCTCTGGCCAGAACTTGCCCGCGCCGCCACCATAGAACCAGTCCAGCTCAGCCTTAGTCATCAGGAAAACGCCGCGCAGGATGATCTGGTGCACCCGGTTTGGATGGGTCTGGGCATAGATAAGCGCCAGTGTCGCCCCCCAGCTGCCCCCGAACAGGATCCACGAGTCGATTCCCAGCTGCGAGCGGATAAGCTCCATGTCGGACACCAGGTGCCAGGTGGTATTGTTCTCGCAGGACGCATAGGGGCGCGACCGGCCGCAGCCGCGCTGGTCGAACAGGATGATTCGATAAACATGCGGATCGAAATAGCGCCGCATAGCCGGGCTGCTGCCGCCCCCGGGGCCGCCGTGGCATACGATCACCGGAATGCCGTTGGGATTGCCGCTTTGCTCCGCATAGATACGGTGGCCCTGGCCTGCGTCGATCATACGCTGGTCAAAAGGCTCAACCGGCGGGTAAAGATAATGCACAGCGCGCTTTTGGTCCGGGTATCTATCCATTACTGACCTTAGTGAAACGTCAGACTACAAAAGAGCACACGGAGACAGGAATGCAAGCGCCTCAATCCACGGTCGACCCTGCGGAAATCGCCAAATTCGAAGCGATGGCGGCGGAGTGGTGGGATCCGAACGGCAAGTTCAAGCCCCTGCATATGCTGAACCCGTGCCGTCTCGACTACATCACCAGCCAGATCGCTGGCGAATTCGGCCGCGACCTCAGGTCACAGCGCCCGTTTGAGGGGCTGCGGCTTCTGGATATCGGCTGCGGCGGCGGGCTGCTGAGCGAGCCGATGGCGCGGCTGGGCGCCACCGTCATCGGCGCGGATGCAGCCGAAGGAAACCTGCCGGTGGCCCGCATTCATGCCGAGCAATCCGGGCTGGAAATAGATTACCGCCACACCACCGCGGAAGCGCTGGCCGAGGCAGGCGAACAATTCGACGTTGTGCTGAACATGGAAGTAGTAGAGCATGTCGCCGATCCGCTCAGCTACCTGACGGCCACGCAGCAGCTTCTGAAACCCGGCGGCTTAGAGATCTGCTCAACCATCAACCGCAACCCCAAGAGCTTTGCGATGGCAATTGTCGGGGCCGAGGTGATCATGCGCTGGCTGCCGCGCGGCACCCATGAATGGTCCAAGTTCATCACCCCCGACGAACTGTTCGAGCTGCTGCGCAACGCCGGGCTGAAACCGGTGGATCGCAAAGGATTTGTCTTCAACCCGATCACTTGGAACTGGTCGATCTCCGAGCGCGACCTGTCGGTCAACTACGTGACTGCCAGCGTGAAACCTGGCTGAGAAATCGGCCCGTGATGCCTGATCACGACAGCGGCTTATCCGAAAGGATAGGGAGTAATCCCTATGCACACTTTGTCGGCTAAGACCGGCTTGCTATCGTCAGATAGCGGATTTGGAATGTTTTCCGCTCCGCAAACGGGCGCAAGCCCAACAACCAAGTGAATGCTTGCCACTTTTAAACGGGTGGGTCCGCCCAAAGGTTACCGGGACCGCCACTCACGGACCGATGGGGAAGAAAGGCGCCTGCTTGCAGGTGTCTTTCTTTTTTGAAAGGTGTCCGCGCTTGGCCGAGTGCGGCCGTTTGGATCAGCCGCTCTCTTCCAGCTTGCCTCGGAGTTCCCGCAAAATCGGGAGGGTGGCCCGGACCCTGTCGCTGCCCAACTCCCCGACAACTTCGGAAATGACCGGGATGATCCCGGCCAGCGCCGCATCACGGGCCTGTTTTCCTGCCGGACTGATCGCCACCATTTTGCGCCGCGCATCGTCCCAATCGGGACGCACATGGATATAGCCAGCCACTTCCAGCTTGTTCAGGGTGTTGGTCATGGCGCCGCGTGTCACATGGAACGCTTTGGCCAGTTGCGCAGGCGACCTTTCAAGCCCGGCACGTGCCAAATGGTTCAGCACAGAGAAATGCGACAGTTCCATTCCCTTGGGCAGCACTTTGCTGAGACGTGACCGGGCCAGCTGGTCAGCCATCAAAATCTCGCTGAACAGCGATACTGCCAGGGAATGGGTCTCGTCCATCAGGGTCCGTCGAACTCCCGGTCATGGGTCAAAGAAGGCACACGTTTGCGTGCTTCTGCCACTTTTTCGAAGTCGAGATCAACGTAAGTCACGCCTGGTTCCTGACCCGCATCTGCCAGAACTTCGCCCCACGGGGCGACGGCCAGCGAATGGCCAAAGGTCGTGCGGCTGGGACCGCGGGACGCCGGGTGCCTTCCGGTCTGCGCAGGCGCCAGCACGAAACAGCCGGTCTCGATCGCCCGGGCGCGCAACAGCGAATGCCAATGCGCGGCACCAGTCACATAGGAAAAAGCGGCCGGCACGGTGATGATCTGCGCGCCGCCCTTGGCCAGCACCCGGTGCAGATGCGGGAAGCGCACGTCATAACAGATGGTCATGCCGATTTTGGCAAACGGCGTGTCTGCCACAACCGCCTTGGCGCCCGGACGGTATCCGTCGGATTCGCGGTAGGTTTCCTCCGGTGTAACCTCGACATCGAACATGTGGATCTTGTCATAACGCGCCTTGATTTCTCCTTGCGGTGAAATCAGGAACTGGCGGTTGGCAAAGCGGCCGTCATCATCATGGGTCTTTATCCCCAACGATCCGAGCAGCAGCCACACCCCATGCCTGGCTGCTTCTTCCTGCAAGGCCGCCAGAGTTGGATCATCTTCCTCGTGGCACAGCACACCATTCTGATGCGTCCGGCTGCCTGACAGGCAATTGGTGACCTCCGGCGTTAGTACAAACCCGGCACCGCCGCGCACAGCTTCCGCCATCATTGCCTTCACTGTTTCCAGGTTTTCGGCCGGAAGATCAGTGGATGTCATCTGAAGCAAAGCTGTACGCATGTCGATTCTCCGGGCTCAGGCCGCAAGCAGCGGGTCCAGCTTGCCCGCCTGCTCAAGCGCGTAAAGATCATCACAGCCACCGACGTGGGTATCGCCGATGAAGATCTGCGGCACCGTGCGGCCGCCATTGGCGCGCTGGATCATTTCCGCTTTGCGATCCGGCTGCGCCAGCACGTTAATTTCCGAAAATGTAACACCTTTCTGGTTCAGCAGCCGCTTGGCAGCGTGGCAGAAGCCGCAGAGCGGCGAGGTGTAGATTTCGACCGGTTTCATTCAGGACCCCATATTCTGGTTTCGAAGGTTGTGGAGGAATTGGGCATTCATTGCAACAATTGCCAGTGGCCGACCCGCGGCCTCACGCTTGCGTGACCCGGGCCAGAACCGCCACCCTCACTTCTGCCGCACCCGCTTGCAGGCAGGCATCGGTGCAGGCGCTGAGCGTGGCGCCAGACGTCATCACATCATCCACGATCAGCACGGCCCGCCCTTTGATCCTTGCCTTCCGGCCTCGCGGGACAGTTATGGCAGAGCCCAGGATCTGAAAGCGCTGATCCCGCGTTTTCCCCTCCAGCGCCGGTGTTCGCCGAGCGCGTCTTAGCAGGTCCGGGCAATGCTCCAGCCCCGCGCGCCGGGCCAGCACCCCCGCCAGCAAGGCGGATTGATTGTACTTGCGCTTCAGCAGCCGGGTCCAATGCAGCGGCACCGGGCAGACCAGCGGATGACCGTCCAGCAGCTGTTCAGAAGCCCTTTGCAGCCAGCCGGCGGCCGTGTCGGCAATTTCCGTGCGGTCCCCATGCTTAAAGGCCAGCACCAGCCTGCGGCCCTGCCCCTCATAAAGCAGTGCAGACCGCCCCTGGTTCCAAGGCCGCGGATGGCGCATGCAGCTGTCGCATTCTAGCCGAAACCCGTCCGCCTCCCCAGGCAGCGGGACACCGCAGCCTTCGCAAACTGTGCCGCTTATGAAATGCATGCCCGACCAGCAGTCGGCGCAAAGACCGAAGTCGCTGCCAACCAGCCCGCCGCAGCCCAGGCATTGTGCAGGGTAGATCAGTGAAACAGCGGTTTGAATCCGGGCCGTCAGCATCTAAATAGCCCCCATGACACAAGCACCCACGCAGCTTTTCGACCGCCGCGCCCTGGAAGCCCGCCGTTCACGCCGGCAGCCGGATGCCCTGTTCCTGCACCAGATGGCACGGGACGAGGCAGAGGATCGCCTAAGCCTGGTTAACAGAACCTTTACAGCCCCGGCTGTGGTCTGTCCCTTTCCGGAGGTTTGGGAAGGATCTCTGCCAGGCGCGAAGATCGTGGAAGATCAGGATGTGCTGGCGCTGGAGGAAGGTGCCCATGATGTGGTGATCCACGCCATGTGCCTGCATTGGGCCAATGATCCTGTCGGCCAGTTGATCCAATGCCGCCGTGCTCTGAAGGAGGACGGTTTGCTGCTGGTGATCACGCTGGGCGGCCAGACCCTGCACGAACTGCGCGCAGCCATGGCGGAAGCCGAAACCGTGGTGCTGGGCGGCCTCTCGCCACGGGTTGCGCCAATGGGAGAGATTCGCGAACTGGGCGGCTTGCTGCAGCGTGCGGGCTTTGCCCTGCCGGTTGCCGACCTGGTGCCGCTCACTGCCGAATACCGCGACCTGACCCATTTGATACACGACCTGCGCGGCATGGGGGAAACCAACGCCCTTGCCCAGCGCCTGAAACGCCCGGCGCCGCGCGGCCTGTTCCAACTGGCCGATCACATTTACCGGGAGCATTTCGCCAACGCCGAGGGCCGCCTGCCCGCCACCTTCGAACTTGTCTGCCTGACCGGCTGGTCGCCTTCGGACAGCCAGCAGAAGCCGCTGCGCCCGGGGTCAGCCCAAATGCGCCTGGCGGATGCGCTGAAAGTGCCGGAGACCAAACTTTGAACCCGGTCAGTTTCCGCTATAACTGCGCCAATGTGATCCAATTGGCCTTCTGCCCGTAAAGACAGTAACTTGCCTTCGTTCAACGAACTCTCAATCCCACAGGACCTGCCCATGCTGGACGCCGCCCGGACCGCCAAATGCCCTGCCCACGCCCCTGCCGATCACCCGAAGATCCCGGCGGAGAAGGTCGGCATCCTGCTGGCCAACCTAGGCACACCGGATGACTACTCCTACTGGCCGATGCGCCGGTATCTGAATGAGTTCCTGTCCGACAAGCGGGTCATCGACTACCCGTCCTGGAAGTGGCAGCCGCTACTGCAGCTGGTCATCCTGACCAAACGCCCGTTCTCCTCAGGTGCGGCCTATAAATCGATCTGGAACCACGACAAGGGCGAAAGCCCGCTGATGACCATTACCAAGGACCAGACCGCCAAGATGGCCGCGGCGATGAAGGCCCGTTACGGCGATCAGGTGATGGTCGATTTCTGCATGCGTTACGGCAATCCCTCCACCAAGTCCAAGGTGCGATCGATGGTGGATGCCGGCTGTCAAAAGATCCTGTTTGTGCCGCTGTACCCTCAGTACGCCGGCGCCACGTCGGGCACAGCCAACGACCAGTTCTTCCGTGCATTGATGGAAGAGCCCTGGCAGCCCGCCGCCCGCACCATCGCGCCGTATTTTGATCAGCCCGCCTATATCGACGCTTTGTCACGGTCGGTGGAAGAAGCCTATGCCAAAGCCGAGAAACGCCCGGATATTCTGGTGGTTTCCTACCATGGGATGCCAAAGCGGTATCTGGTGCAGGGTGACCCCTATCACTGCCAGTGCCAAAAAACGACGCGGCTGCTTAAGGAGCGGCTTGGTTGGGACGACACCCAGATTACCAGCACTTTCCAGTCGGTATTCGGGCCCGAGGAATGGCTGAAACCCTACACGGTTGATCACGTCGCCACGCTGGCCAAGGAAGGCAAGAAGAGCATCGCAGTGATTGCTCCGGCCTTCTCGGCGGACTGCATCGAGACGCTGGAAGAAATCAACGAAGAGATCCGCGAGAGCTTTGAGCACGCAGGCGGAGAAGACTTCCTTTATATCCCCTGTCTCAATGACGATGACGATCACGTTGCGGCACTGGCAGGCGTGATTGAGGAAAACCTGAAAGGCTGGCTGGACTAACCCTCCGCCTCAGTCCAAAAAGTATCCAATATTCAATTTCCGGACCTGCCGGAACACGGGGAGATATTGGATGACGCTTGCGCATTGGGCAGCTGCACTCCGGGAGCATTGGGGAATTGAGGCGGAGCTGACTCGCCTGGATGGGGAGTACGACCTGAACTTCCTGGCCAAAGGGCTGGATGGCCAAGGCTATATCCTCAAGGCTATGCGCCCCGGCTGCGAGGAGTGGCTGGTCGATATGCAGGTGAAGGCATTCGAGCATATCGCAGAGCGGCAGCCGGACCTGCCCTGTCCGCGGGTCATTGCCTCTGCCACCGGAAAATCTTTGCTGACCCTGCCGGACGAGGAAGGTCAAGACCGCCTGGTCTGGCTGCTGAACCAACTGCCGGGGCGCTGCTACGCCAAGACAGAGCCCAAAAGCGATGCGCTGATCCGTGAGATCGGTGAGGTTCTGGGCGGCTCGGCCAAGGCACTGAAAAATTTCCAGCACGAAGGGATGACGCGCGACTTCAAATGGGATCTGATGCGCGCAGGCTGGATCCAGGACCAGCTTTCCTGCGTCACGGATCCCGCGCGCCGGGCGATCTTGGAACAGATTTCAGCGGAATTTACTGGATTAGAGCCTGATCTGACAGCGTTGCCCGCGCAAGCCATCCACAATGATGCCAACGATTATAACATCATGGTGGCAGGTGTTTTGAACGAGCCGCGCCGGGTGTCCGGCCTGATCGACTTGGGCGACATGTGTGCTGCGCCGCGGATCTGCGATCTGGCAATAGCCGCGGCTTACATCGTTCTGGACCACCCGGCGCCGGAGGCCGCACTTGCGTCACTGGTCGCGGGTTACCACAACATCTACCCGCTCACCGCTGCCGAAGTGGACATGGTCTGGCCGCTGCTGCGGATGCGTCTGGCGGTCAGCGTGGTGAACTCCACCCTGATGGCCGCGGAAAACCCGGATGATCCGTATGTCACCATCTCCCAGGCGCCGGCCTGGCGGTTCCTGGAAGGCAATAAACTGCACGGCGGTCTGCTGACGGCCCGCCTGCGGGCCGCGTGCGGCCTGCCGGTGGTCGAGGGCGCAGACCGCGTAATGGCCTGGCTGGAACACGAACGCGGCAGCTTTGCCCCGCTAATGGGCTATGACCTGAATGACGCCCCGATGGGCTCGCTGTCGGTCGAAAACTCCACATGGCCGCAGAATCCCTTCAATATGCCTTTGGAGGAAGCCGCTCGGGTTGGCGGCGAATTCGAGGACAACGGACGTGTATGGCTTGGCTACTACCACGAACCACGTCTGATCTATACCGATAGCGCCTTCCGAAAGGGACCGTTCAAATCAAGCAACCGCCGCACCGTGCACCTGGCCGTTGACGCCTTTGCTCCGGCGGGCACGCCAATGTTTGCGCCATTGCGCGGCGAGGTCTTTGCCGCCGAATTCCGCAGCGGGCATCTGGACTACGGCGGCGTGATTATCCTACGTCATGAAACACCCGATGGAGATTCGTTCTACACCCTTTACGGCCACCTGGACCCGGAGTTTCTGGACCGTCTGAAGCCGGGCGACACGGTGGAAAAAGGCGAAGAGTTCTGCCGCCTGGGCGATCCTGGCCAGAACGGGGGCTGGGCGCCGCATGTGCATTTCCAGGTCGCGCTCAGCACCGAGGGAATCGAAACCGATTGGCCAGGCGTCGGGGATCCTGACGAAATGTACCTTTGGTGCGCGCTCTGCCCGAACCCGGCTGCCCTGCTGAACCTGCCGGATGAAAAGGTCCGGTATTATCCCACGAGCAAGGAAGACGTGCTTGCCGGGCGCCGTACCCATTTCGGCGGCAACCTCAGCCTCACCTACAGGGATCCGGTGATGCTGGTACGCGGCTGGAAACACCATTTGTTTGACGAATGGGGACGGCCGTATCTGGACGCGTATAACAACGTGCCGCATGTAGGACATGCGCACCCGCGTATCCAGGCTGTTGCGGCAGACCAGCTGAAGCGGATGAACTCAAACACCCGCTATCTGCACCCGGCACAGACCGCCTTTGCCGAGAAGGTGCTGTCCAAGCTGCCTGATCGTCTCGAGGTCTGCTTCTTTGTAAACTCGGGCACCGAGGCCAATGAGCTTGCCCTGCGCCTGGCCCGCGCCCATACCGGATCCAAAGGCATGGTGACGCCCGATCACGGCTATCATGGCAACACCACTGGCGCGATCAGCATTTCCGCCTACAAGTTCAACAAGCCCGGAGGAGTTGGACAGGCAGACTGGGTTGAGCTGGTCGAAGTAGCCGACGATTACCGCGGCTCCTTCCGCCGCGATGATCCTGACCGGGCGCAGAAATTTGCCAACCTTGTGGATCCGGCAATTGAACGCCTACAGAAGAAAGGCAATGGCGTTGCTGGATTCATCGCGGAAACCTTTCCCTCAGTTGGCGGGCAAGTCATTCCGCCCAAGGGGTATCTGCCTGCGGTTTATAAGAAAATCCGCGCCGCAGGCGGAGTTTGCATTGCTGACGAGGTGCAAACCGGCCTTGGCCGCCTGGGAGACTTCTATTTCGGCTTCGAACATCAGGGAGCAGTTCCTGACATAGTGGTCATGGGCAAGCCGATCGGCAATGGCCACCCCTTGGGCGTGCTGGTGACAACTAGGGAAATCGCCGACAGTTTCGATAACGGGATCGAGTTCTTTTCCACCTTCGGCGGCTCGACCCTATCCTGCCGGATTGGCAAGGAAGTGCTGGATATTGTCGATAATGAAGGGCTGCAGGAAAACGCCCGCGTTCAGGGTGGCAGGCTGATGGCAGGCCTGAAAGCGCTGGAGCAGAAATATGCCTGCGTCGGCGATGTCCGCGGCATGGGTCTGTTTCTGGGTCTCGAACTGATCAACACGGATGGCTCTGAAGCCACGGAAATCTGCTCCTACATCAAGAATAGGATGCGTGATTACCGGATTCTGATCGGCAGCGAGGGCTCAAAGGACAACATTCTGAAAATCCGCCCGCCCCTGACCATCGAATCAGACGACACAGACGTGATAGTCCGCACTCTGGACACTATCCTTCAAGAGGTGGAGGCGGCTTGACCGCCCTGCCATTTCACATTCGGGCAACAAAAAAGGCGGTGGGAAACCACCGCCTTTTCTGTAACCGTTTTTCGAAATTAGTTCGATGCAACAGCTACGCCGACCAGGACCAGCAGCAGCAGCGGCAGCAGGATGCCGCTGGAAGAGCCCTGAGCTTCTTCAACGATGACCGGCGGTTCAACAACCGGCTCAGCCAGGTTGCCAGCGGTTGCAGTCGAAGCAGCAGCGGTCAGCGCAGCAGCGATAACGAGTTTTTTCATGTTAACCTCCAGAATTTGCGCGGATCAAACATCTGAACCGCGCACCCAAGACTTACCTCGTATTTTTTTCTAACCAGCAAAAACGCGGGATTGCAATTGCTTGTTATAGTTAACAGCTTAGCGCCCAGCCGCGTGTCGTCAAATTAGCAACACCTGTGTGCCAACTTTTGCCAGACTGAACAGTTCAGCGATATGTTCGTTGTAAAGACCGATGCACCCGTTGGAAGATTTGCGGCCGATCTTGCGCGTGTCGTGGGTTCCGTGGATGCGGTAATACTTCCACCCAAGGTACAGCGCATGGGTGCCCAGCGGATTGTCCGGGCCGGGCGGAATATATGCAGGCCATTCCGGATTGCGCTTGCGCATGTTCGGAGTAGGCGCCCAGCCGGGTCCTTCGACCTTGCGAACGACTTGGGTGCGGCCACGGCGGGTCAGATCATCTGACAGCGGCACCGAAGAGGGGAACAGCTTGTAGGTGCTCTGGTCATGCGACCAGTAATGCAAAGCCCGGCTGTCAATGTCGACCAGAATCGCCCCGTTGTGCAGATTGTCGAAATACGGCCTCCAGGACTTCGCGCGGAAAGCTGAAATATTTCGCTGAACCGGCGGTTCCGGTTCCGGCGGCGGGCGCAGCGGATCGAAGGCCTGCTGCGTCACGTCACTGTCGTCCTGCGCCAATGCGGGAGAGGAAATCAGAGCGGCACTGCCGGCAAGAAACTGCCGCCGGCTGAAGGTTTCAAAGGGGTTTCTGGACATCACTCTTTCCAACTTGCGCATTCAGGATCCTAGATTGCGGCATTTTATGGCCGGAAAGCCGCAGTCGCAAATCAATCCGGGCGGGAGGCCTGCATATTTCTGCCGGTCCGTTTGCACCCCTGCCACAGGAAGGATAAATGCATCAGCAACTGATGGAGCGAGAGAGCATTATGAATCGCGTTTTTCTGCTGGTGGCTGCTGCACTTCTCACGGTGGCGGCTGCGTGTACGCCTTCAACCGAATCCGGCGGCTCCTACCGCATCAGGAATGCGGACAAAGTGCAGATCCGGATGCTCGACTCGGTCAATGCGCTGCGCCAGGCCTCCGGTGCGCAGGCCGTTCAGCTGAACGCGGAACTGAACGCAGCGGCTGCCACCCATTCCCGTGACATGTCGGTGCAAAACCGTCCTTGGCATTTCGGCTCCGACGGTTCTTCGCCGCTGGACCGGGTCGCCCGTGCGGGCTATGTCGGCACTCTGCTAGGGGAAAATATCTCCGAAACCTACGAGAACGAGCAGCAGACGCTGGCCGCCTGGCTTGAAAGGCCCGCAACCCGCGCAGTGATCCTCGATCCCAAGGCAGTGAACATGGGCTTCTCCTGGTTCCAGGAGCCGAACGGCAAGATCTGGTGGACGCTGGTGATGGCAAACTGAGCAGCGGCGCCGTGCGGCCGCACGGCTCTGTTCCCAAGCCCGGCTGTGTCTACACAGCTCTGCGGAGCGATCGCAGCCGCTGCAGAACTGTTCCTTACACCCGTTCCTTCTGATCAGGGCCGCAGCGCGATGGCAGTGCCATCCTGCACCATGGCATAGATCTCTTCTATTTCTTCGTTGGTCACGGCGATGCAACCGGCGGTCCAATCGTCAACCCGTGCTGCGCGCTTGCGCTCTTTGGGGTTGTTAGGCTGCCCGTGGATGAAAATCTCGCCGCCCGGCCGCTTTCCACTGGCCTGCGCATGGGCACGGTCCTGGCTGTTCGGATAAGAGATACCAACCGACAGGTGGTAACGGCTGTTGGGGTTACGGCGATCGACTACGTAAGTGCCTTCGGGTGTCTTGCCATCGCCTTCGAACTGCTTGGGCCCAAGCGGTGCAAAGCCGAGATCAACTGTGTACTCCCTCAGGATTTCGTCATCATGCATCAGGTACAGCTTCCGCGCACCCTTGTTGATCACAATCGACGTGACCTGCGGACCATCATACGCCCGGAATCTGCTCACCGATCCGCCTGTGGTGCTGCAACCCGCCAGCGCAAGGCTAGCGGCAGCACCGATGCCAAATGCCCTTCTGTTCATTGTCCCAGCCTGTATTTTGTTTTTGCCTCTATTCAGGCTTTAGCGCGAATTGGCTGTTAAGGAAATTCACAATTTCCTGTCTTGGGCCGCCTGATTGGACAGCTTCTGCTCGATGGCCTCCAGCCTGCTCAGAACCTCGTCCCGGTAAGCATCCGTGCGTTCGCCTTCTTCCTCGCCATGCGCATCCTGCATGGAATTGACGATCAGGCCGACCAGCAGGTTCACCACCGCAAATGTGGTGACCATGATGAAGGGCACAAAGAAGGCCCAGGCATGCGGATGAACCTCCATCACGGGCCGAACGATCCCCATCGACCAGCTCTCAAGTGTCATGATCTGGAACAGCGAATAGGCACTGAGCCCGAGGTCGCCGAACCATTCGGGAAAGTCCTGGCCAAACAGCTTGGTGGCAATCACCGAGCCGATATAGAAAATGATCGCCATCAGCAGAAACACCGACCCCATTCCGGGCAGCGCGGTGATGAACCCCTCGACCACCCGGCGCAGGCGCGGTGCAACCGAAATCACCCGCAGCACCCGCAGAATACGCAACGAGCGCAGCACCGACAGCCCCTGAGTGCCTGGCGCCAGCGCAATACCGACAATCACGAAATCAAACACATTCCAGCCGCTCATGAAGAACCGCAGACGCCGGACAAAGAGCTTGGCCAGGATTTCGACAACAAAAATCGACAGGCAGGTTTTGTCGATCAGGTGAATAAGCCCACCCACCTTCGCCATGACTGACGGCGCCGTCTCCAGACCCAGGGTGACGGCATTGACAAGAATGACAGCGGTGATGAAGCGGCCAAATCGGCTGCTGTCCAGAATGGCTTCCAGGCGGCGGGTCGGTGTCATCACATAGGTATCCGTCATGTCAGTCTTTCAGGGTAAATCTTGCAGCCAGTTCGGTATGGGCCGACCATCGGAACTGGTCAACAACCTGAACCCAGTCAAGGCTGTAGCCCGCCCCGGCAAGCACCTTTGCGTCGCGGGCAAAGCTGACCGGATTGCAGGACACATAGGCGATCACTGGGGTGCGCGCCTTGGCAAGCTGCGCGACCTGCGCCTCTGCTCCGGCCCGCGGCGGGTCGATCACCGCAGCCTCAAAGGCGGCGCCAAAGGGATTGAGGTCTTCCGGCAGCAGCGGATTGCGGAACAGGTCGCGGGCTTCGGTGGTAACTTTTTTCAAGCCCTTTGCCTTTCGCCAGCCGGCATCCAGGGCCTTCACCATATCCCGCTCACCCTCCACCGCATGCACTTCCGCCATTTGCGCCAAGGGCAATGCAAATGTGCCGCAGCCGGCAAACAGGTCCACGATGCGCTTGGCGCCTTTGGTTGCCTCCAGAACGGCGGCAAGCAGGGCTGCCTCGCCTTCGCGGGTTGCCTGCAGAAAAGCCCCCGGCGGCGGGCAGACATGCGCCGCGCCAAAGGGCTGCACGGGCGGCTGCTCCATCGCGACGGGCTCATCCTCCCAGGTCAGTCGTGCAATTCTGTGTTTCTCGGCCAGCTGCGCCAGTTCTATCCGCAAAGGGCCATCCAGCGGTTTTCCGTTGCGGACGAGCATATCAAGGCCGGCATCCGAAGTGGTGACCGTCACTGCCAGCGGCGTTTTCCGGCTGGCACCCGCCAGGGCCAGCGCTTCGGCCACCGGAATGGCCGACAGCAGCTCTGGCTCCAACAGCTGGCAGTCCGGGATCTCGGTGATCACATCAGACGCCTGACCATGAAAACCGACCATCGCCCCTTTCTTGGTGCGCCGTACCGCCAGCGTCGCGCGGCGGCGGGAGCGAGGCGGCGAAGTCAGGATCGGGCGGAACTCCGTCTCCAGACCTTGCGCAGTCAGCGCATTGCGCACCACATCTGTCTTCCACTCTGCCACAAAAGCATCGCTGGCGTGCTGCAACTGGCAGCCGCCGCAGGATTTATAGTGGCGGCAGGGCGGCTGCACCCTGTGTTCCGAGGGGGTCTGAATACGGATCTGGGTCAAACGGCTGCCCTCGGCAATACCGCTGACGATCTCACCCGGCAGGGTCCGCGGGGCAAACAGGGGGCCATCGGCCACGCCATCCCCCTGATGGCCCAGCCGGCTGATCGTTGCTGTGGTTCTGGCTGCGTCAGTCATGGCCGCTCATTACCCCGGCAAAACGGTCAGCAAAAGCAAAATGCGCCGGGAGCTTTATTCAGCTGCTGCCGTCCGCTCATCGTCGGTGCAGATGAAACCGCCCGACTGGCGGGCCCAGAAGGAAGCATAAAGGCCGCCCTTTGCCAGCAGCTGCGCATGGCTGCCGCTTTCGGCTATCCGGCCCTTTTCCATCACGATAATGCGGTCCATCTCGCTGAGCGTCGACAGGCGGTGCGCGATGGCCAGCACTGTCTTGCCTTCCATCACCCGGTGCAAAGCGGCCTGGATCGACGCTTCAACCTCCGAATCCAGGGCGGACGTCGCCTCATCCAGCACAAGGATCGGTGCGTCCTTGAGAATGGCGCGAGCCAAGGCAATCCGCTGCCGCTGCCCGCCGGACAGCTTCACCCCGCGTTCGCCAAGGTAGGCATCATACCCGGTGCGGCCCTGGCCGTCCTCCAGTTCGCTAATGAAGCCGTGCGCTTCGGCCTTCCTAGCCGCAGCTGTCAGTTCAGCCTCAGTTGCATCCGGCCGCCCGTACAGGATATTCTCCCGCGCGGACCGGTTGAACATAGCAGTTTCCTGCGTGACCATGCCGATCTGGCTGCGCAGGGAGTTCTGGGTAACATCCGAGATTTCCTGCCCGTCAATCAGAATGCGCCCGTTTTCTTCGTCATAGAGCCTGAGCAGGAGCGAAACGAGTGTCGATTTTCCGGCCCCTGATGCCCCGACAATGCCCAGTTTCTCGCCTGAATTGATCCGCAGGCTGATCCCCTGCACCCCGCCCACATCGCGGCCATAGGCAAATTCCACCTGGTCAAACTCAATTTCACCTTCAGTGACGCGAAGAGCTTTGGCGCCCGGCGCATCTTCGACCCTGTCGCGGACAGACAGGGTCTTCATGCCGTTTTCGATCTCGCCCACGTTGGAGTAGATCGCCATCAGCGTGAAACTGACCCAGCCGGTCATCTGCGCAATGCGGATCGAGACGGCACCTGCAGCAACGATGTCGCCTTCTGTTGCTGTGGCGAACTGCCACAGGAACAGCGTCGCACCTATTAGCAGCACCGGAAGAACGCCAGCTAGGCACATGAGGCAAAACCGGAAGCTGGCGGAAAGATAGCCGAAATGCAGCGACCTCTCGCGAAACGCAACCATAGCGTCCTGGGCCGTGCGCTCCTCGTGGTCGGCATGTGCAAACAGCTTCACCGTCTTGATATTGGTGATCGAGTCCACAACCTGCCCGGTCACCATTGCCCGTGCGCCCGCCCGTTTTCCGGACCGTTTGCGGATGCGCGGCAAGAACCAGCGGATCAGCGCGAAATAGGCCACCAGCCAGACCACGAACACACCAGTGACGCGCCAGTCAATAGAGCCTAACAAAGCCAAAGACCCAGCCAGAGAGGCCAGAGCAAAGGCCACCACGTTGATCATCTCAGTCGTGACCGACGTGACTGCCGTCGCCGTTTGCATCTGTTTCTGAGCAATACGGCCCGCAAAATCATCGTCAAAGAACCGCACCGACTGCCCCAGCGTCCAACGGTTCAGCCGCGACAGCACCAGCGGGTTCACATTAGGCTGCACGATGATCGCATTGGACGCCGCCGACAGGCCAAACAGCACCGGGCGCACAAACAGGAAGAAGCACAGCGCCAGCGCAATGACAGCCGTATTGCCAGCAGAGAAAAACTGCCCCGGCCCGCTGGCAATTGCCGTGTCGATCACCATGCCCAGGATGAAGGCCGTACCTGCCTCCATCCCGCCAGCCAGCGCAGAAAACGCCGCTGCCAGCAGCAGCATCGGCCAGGCGCCTTCCAGGCACCAGCGCAGGAAGGCCCCCAGCTTTTGCGGCGGCGGACCCTTAGCCGGGCGGAAGGCGTCGATCAGATTGCCTATGTTCATTCTGCTGCCTCGATGTTCAGGAAGCCTCCGGACTGGCGCGCCCAGAGCTGTGCATACAGCCCCTGCGCCTGCAATAGCGCCTCATGCGAGCCTTCTTCTACTATACGGCCCTGATCCATCACCAGGATACGGTCCATCTGCGCGATGGTGGACAGCCGGTGTGCAATTGCGATCACCGTTTTCCCCTGCATCATTCCGTACAGAGTCTCCTGAATTGCCGCTTCCACTTCGGAATCCAGCGCTGACGTCGCCTCGTCCAGCACCAGGATCGGCGCATCTTTCAGGATCACGCGCGCCAAAGTCACCCGCTGGCGCTGTCCGCCGGACAGTTTCACCCCGCGCTCCCCCACATGGGCGTCATACCCCGTGCGGCCCTGCGGATCCTCAAGGTCCAGAATGAACTCATGCGCCTGCGCCTGTTTGGCGGCAGCAATCATCTGCTCCTCGGTTGCATCCGGACGGCCGTACAGAAGGTTGTCTCGCACCGAGCGGTGCATCAGCGCGCTGTCCTGCTGCACCATGCCGATGCGGCTGCGCAAGCTATCCTGAGTGACACAACGGATATCCTGGCCGTCGATCAAGATCTGACCGCGCTCGGCGTCATAGAACCGCAGAAGCAGTTTCACCAGGGTCGATTTGCCGGCACCTGAGCGCCCGATCAGCCCAATCTTCTCTCCGGGCTGGATGGTGAGGCTGATCTTGTCCAGCCCGCCAGCCTCGCGCCCGTAATGGTGCGAGAGATTTCTCAGTTCGATTTCTCCCTTTGTCAGCTGCAGCGGTTCCGCATTGGCCGCATCCACCAGATCGATCGGCTGCGCGATGGTTTCCATCCCTTCGGCCACAACGCCCAACTGGCGGAAGAAGGACGTCAGCGCCCACATGATCCATCCCGTCATCGCGTTCAGACGCAAGGTCAGTGCTGTTGCCGCGGCGACCAGCCCGACCGATGCGGAACCCTGCATCCACAGCATCACTGCCCAGCCCACCACGCCGACAATCAGCAGCCCGTTCAGCGTGACCAGCGTGGCGTCCATGATGGTAAAGATCCGCATCTCTGTCTGAAACGTTTTGCGGGTATTCTCAATCGCATCCCGCGCATAGGTCAGTTCCCGGTTGTGATGGGCAAACATTTTGACTGAGTGAATGTTCGAATAGCTGTCGACAACACGCCCCGTCACGGTGGAACGCGCATCGGAAGACGCCTGGCTGGCAGGGCCAACCCGTTTGACGGTCCACATCACAAGCATCGCATAAAGCGCAAACCACACCGCCAGCGGCAGCATCAGCCGCACGTCCGCGACCCACAGCAGAACCGCCGCCCCGGCCAGATAGGCCAGCGAAAAAGTGATGGCATCAAAGACCTGAAAGATTACCTCCCCCGCGGCAGGCGGGGTTTGCATGATCCGGTTGGCAATCCTGCCGGCAAAGTCGTTCTCGAACCAGCCCACCGACTGGCGCAGCACGTGCTTGTGCGCCCGCCAGCGGATCAATGTGCCGTAGTTCGGCAGGATGGCGTTGTTCAGAAGCACAACATCCAGGAACTGGATCAGCGGCCGCAATAACAGGATGAACAGAGCAACCAGGATCAGCTCTGTGCCGTGATTTTCCCAAACTTGCGCCGGCGTCCCGGCCATCAGGTCCACAACCCGGCCCATGTAATAGATCAGGCCCACCTCGATCGCGGCGACAATCACCGACATCAGCGCGGTCAGCACAAAGATCTTTTTGAATGGCTTGGAGTAGTCGCGCAGGAACGGCCACAGACGCGTCGGCGGCGTGTTGGTTTCCGGATAGGCGCAATAAGGGTCAATTAGGTTTTCAAAAAAGCGAAACATGCGGGTGCTCCAGAAGTTCGAGCAAATCGGAATACAGATGAAGACAGCGGGCCGCCCAAGGCTCCCACGTCACACGGGGCAAGGTCTCAGGCGTTAGAGAAACCAGATCCCGTAATACATCAGCATTCCTCCGTCATGTGGTGGCTGCCTTATGGGTACGCAAGATTTGCCGTTTTGTCACCCCCCAAGGTTGTGACGCTGCTGACATCCCTTGTCAGCGCAAGGAGTCCAGCAGTTCCCCGCGGCTAAGGCTGAAACCCGACGCAATCCAGTCGGCTTCCATTTTTTTCAACGCCGCGCCCAGCTCCGGCCCCTTCAAATCCGGCAAAAGATCCCGCGCTTTCACCGGGAGCTTGGCATTGGCGCCCAGCTCAATATCAGTCTCTAAACTTAGGGAAAGCGGCTGTTCCAGCAGGGCAGCGCGCAGCAGAAGCGCATCCAGCGCTTTCTCCGCACCCAACCGGTACCCCAGCTCCCCTGCCCCCGCAGTACCAACGGCCGCTTCCCGGATTGCTTCCAGATGAGAGGCCTGAGCCTTGCTCAGCCGCAGCGCCTTCTGCAGATCCTCCCCGCCCAGCGCGGCAAGACGGCGGATGCCGGAGGCCACCCGGCCTGTCTCCAGGTGAATCAGCGGCGCAAGGGAACGGTCATCGGCCCCAGGCAGAATCTGTCCCAGGACGCCAGCCTGCTGCATTGCTGCAACCGAGGGCGCCGGATCGGGTGCTGCGAGCAGTTTCAACAGCTCCGCCCCCACGCGCTCTTTGGACAGCGAGACCAGCCCGTCCAGGTTGGCTGCAATCGCTGCCAGCGCATCCGCGTCGAAACCCTCTGCGTGATCGCCGTACCAGGCATGAAAGCGGAAATATCGCAAACTGCGCAGGTAATCTTCGCGGATCCGGTTTTCCGCAGTGCCGATAAAGCGCACCCGGCGCCGGGTGAGGTCCGCCAGACCGCCCAGCGGGTCGACGACTTCGCCATCCGGGCGGGCATAGATCGCATTCATTGTGAAATCGCGGCGGTGGGCATCCTCGGCGATATCGGTGGAATATGCCACCACGGCCCGGCGGCCATCGGTCGCTACATCCTTGCGGAAGGTGGTGATCTCATGCGGGATGCCGTTTTTGACGAGGGTCACGGTGCCGTGGTCGATCCCGGTCGGCACCGCCTTGATACCGGCACGGGCAGCCAGCTCCATCACCTGCTCCGGCCGCGCATCGGTGGCGATGTCCATATCTGAGACCGGTTCACCCAGCAGTGAATTGCGCACGCAGCCGCCGACAAACAGCACCTGCGCCCCATCCGCAGTGACAGCCTCGCACACCGCCTGAGTCGCCCGGTCCTTCAACCAAGGCTGATCTATCCGCATTTTTGCTCCATCCGTGCCGCAAGCCCGCGCAGCATACGCGCGGTGGCGCCCCAGATATAGTAGGGGCCATAGGGCACGGTATAATAGCGGCGCCGGGTGCCGCGCCAGCGGCGGGATTCGATGATGTAGTTCTTAAGAGCCAGAACATGGTCCAGAGGCACGGAAAACACTTCCGCCACCTCACCGGCTTCCGGCCGCGCGGCAAAGTTTTCCTGGATCAGCGCAACAACCGGGGTCACTGCAAACCCGGTTACCGTTTCATGCTCCGGCAGGCAGCCGATGATCCTGGGCATATCCGGCGGCAGGCCGATCTCCTCCCAGGCTTCCCGCAGCGCTGCGGCACAGGCATCCTTGTCGCCCGCATCCACCTTGCCGCCAGGAAAGGCGATCTGCCCCGGATGGTGCTTCAGCGCCGAAGAGCGCTTGGTCAGAATCAGCCGTGGCGAGCCGGAAGCAATGGAAACCGGGACCAGCACACCGGCAGGGCGCAGCTTGCGCCCCTGCGGCAGCACGGTGCCGGGATTGAGATCAAAATCGGACGAGCCGCTGCCCTGGCGGTTTAGGGCGGCGGCAATCCGGTCCGTCAGATCCTGGTTAGGTTCACTCACTGGGTGGGTTTTCCGCATCAAAGCCTACGCTCGACGGATCCAGGTCGTAATGCGCTCCGCAGAACTGGCAATCGGCTGTCACCCGGCCGTCGTCGGTGGTCATCTTCTCGATGTCCTTGACCGAATAGATCGACAGGCTTTGCCGCACGCGGTCCTCTGAACAGGTACAGCCAAACCGCACCGGCTGGGTATCGTAGACCCGCGGTTGTTCCTCGTGAAACAACCGGATCAGCAGATCCGTCGGCGTGACTGACGGGCCGATCAGTTCCAGTTCCTCCACCGTGCTCAGCAGCGTGGTGGCCCGGTTCCAGTTCTCTTCCTCGTCCCCGGACATCAGGTCGCTGGCCTGCAGGACATCCCCCGTCCCTTCACTCTGTGCCGCAAAGGGGGAGGCTTTCGGCATACTTTGCAGCATTACACCGCCCGCGCGCCAATGCTCCGCCACGCCCGGTTCCGCCGACTTGCCGAAGCTCATCTTGAACATGGTCGGCAATTGTTCGGACTGCGCGAAATAGGCCTCTGCACACGCGCTCAGCGATTCGCCGGACAGCGGTGTGATCCCTTGGTAGGGCTGGGTGCCGTTGCCCTGGTCAATCAGAATGGCAAAATAGCCTTCGCCCACTTGGTCAAAGGGGTTGCAGTCTGTCAGACGGTCGCGGTCAAAACTGGCATAGGCGCGGATCTGGCCGATCTCACCTTCCTTTTGCGGCGCGTAGTAGTCGGTTGCAATCATCCGCACCGCACCCTTGGACTGCACCTGCAGCGACAGTTTCCAGCGCAGCGCCACCGTCTGGCCGATCAGCGCCGTCAGCAGAGCCATCTCCGCAACCAGCGCCTCAACCACGGGCGGGTAGTCATGCTGTTTCAGGATGCCGTCCAGAACGCCGTCCAGCCGCGCAACGCGGCCGCGCATATCCGATGCATCAAGCTGGAAGGGCAGGACGGTGTCGTCCCACGCGATTTTCGAACCAAGAGTCATGGGGTTTCCTTACGCGCCGGGTGTTGGCATACCGGGGCTATATAGGAGAAACGACAGCAGAGTGAAGGGGCCGGCCCGTGATCAGACGATTTGGCGACACGCCTCAGAAGGACCAGCACTACCAGGTTCGTCCCGGCGCCTATGCGCTGCTGCCCCGCGACGGCAAGCTTTTGATCACCTGCCAGTATGATCCTCATCCCGATTTGCAGCTGCCCGGCGGCGGCATCGATCCGGGCGAGTCGCCAATCCCTGCGCTGCACCGCGAGGTCTATGAGGAAACCGGCTGGAGAATATCCACCCCGCGCAAGCTGGGAGTGTTCCGGCGGTTTGCCTATATGCCGGAATACGATCTTTGGGCTGAAAAGCTGTGCCACATCTACGTGGCCCGCCCGCTGCGCCGGATCGGCCCGCCTGCCGAAGAAGGGCATGAGGCGCTGTGGATCGACCCACAGATTGCTGCGCACCGGCTGGGCAATGCCGGCGACCGCCATTTCGCGGCGCAGCTCGCAGCGCGCATGTAGCAGCTCCAGTCAAACATTGCCGCAGACGCAAAAAGCCCGGCTGCAGCCAGGACACAATCAGGCAGAAGCGAATATCTGGATTACGGTCCTTGGTACTCAAACAAGGTGGCGGAGACGTCATCCTCCAGCCCGTGTTCCTTGCTCATCACCTGGGTGAGATGCCAGTAAAGGTCATCAAGGAATTCTTTACCGCTCTGCTCCGGACCGCATTTTCCAACCAGCTCCAGAAGGCCTTCGGGCTCCAGCATGGACCCATCCTCCAGCCTCGCTTCGGTGAAACCGTCCGAAAACAGCAGCAAACGGTCGCCATGCTCCATCACGAACTCTTCCTGGCTGTAGCCGATGTCAGGAACCAGCCCAACCGGCACGCCGCCTTTGCCGATGAACTCCAAGTCACCGTTTTTGCGCAGCAGCAGCGGGTGCGGGTGGCCGGCCTGCACCATCTTGACGACACCGCTGCGCAGGTCGGCAATGCAGTAAGCCATGGTGAAATACTCTTCGATCCCGGTATCCGCGATCAGCCGCGCATTCAGCAGGCTGGCGACCTCTTCGGGCTGGCGCAGGGCATAGAAGCGGTTGAACCGCTTTTCCATCCCGACGTTCTGGTCGAAATAACTCGAAGAAAGATACCCGCCCAGCCGCGCCGTCATCATTGCAGAGGTGATGCCATGGCCGGACACATCAATCGAATAGAAGCCGATTCGGTTCACTCCCGGCGAAAACATCCCCACCAGATCGCCGCCAATATGGCCGCAGGGTTTCAGCAGCAGACTGACCGTGGAAGAGCCGAAGCTTTTGGACAGTTCCGGAACCAGCGATTCTTGGATCTTGCGTGCCTGGATCAGGTCCTTGTCGATCGCATCATAGACCCGTTGCAGTTCCCCCAGAGTTTCCGACACGATACGGTTTTTCTCTGACAGCTCCCGCTGCATCCGCAAGATACGTTCGCCGGCGGAGATCCTCGCTCGCAGCTCATCCGAGCTTACAGGCTTTGTCAAAAAATCGTCGGCCCCGGCATCAAGCCCCTCGGCGACTTCGTTTTTTTCGCTCTTGGAGGTAAGCAGAATGAAATAGGCATAGTCGTCACTGGGCCGGGCGCGGAAGGCGCGGCAGAACTCCAGCCCGTTCATGCCCGGCATCATCCAATCACTGAGAATCAGGTCGGGCGGATCCTGCTGGCAGATTTCCATAGCTGCCTCGCCGCTCTCAGCCTCGACGACCTCAAAGCCCCACTTCTTGAGGGATGCGACAAGGATGCGTCGTTGGAGGCGGCTGTCGTCCACAACCAACACACGGCGTATTGATCCAGCCACTGCGTGGTCCTCGTTGTCCATCGAACTTTCTGGCAGCACCGAAGGCACCTCACAAATGGCAAAATCAGAAGATCTTGTGATACTATCGGTCCAGAGATTTAACAGGCGGTGAAGCCTAAAATTTGAGCTTCCTTCTTTATTTCACTATATTTTTACTGCAATCAACTTAAGAAAAGCGCACAGCGGAAGATCGTAAGGACGTATCACATGATTGACTGGCCACGCGTGACGGAGCTGCGCGAAGAAGTGGGTGCCGAGGACTTTCAGGAAGTAGTTGAAATCTTTCTGGAAGAGGTCGAAGAGGTCATTGGCAAACTGGAAGGCGGCGACCGCGGACAGCTGGAACAGGACCTGCACTTCCTGAAAGGCAGCGCTCTCAACCTCGGGTTTGACGAATTCTCTTCCATGTGCCTGGCAGGGGAACAAAAGTCGGCGCAAGGCGAGGCAGGCAGTGTCGACCTCTCGGCTATCATTGCCAACTTTCAAGCATCCAAGTCGGCGTTTCTGAGCGGCCTGTCCGAGAAATTCTGACGCTGGAAATCAGCGTCAGATCACGAACTGCGCCAGTGTCTCGTCCCGGGTGATGTCCGTATAGGTCATGCCTGCCGCATCCAGACGCGCAAACAGCTGTTCAAAGTTTTCCGGCCGCTTGGTTTCGATACCGATTAAAACCGAGCCGAAGTTCCGGGCCGACTTCTTCATATACTCAAAGCGGGCGATGTCATCCTCAGGACCGAGGATGCCCAGGAATTCCTTCAGCGCTCCGGGCCGCTGCGGCAGGCGCAAAATGAAGTATTTCTTCACCCCGGAATAGCGCTGCGCCCGTTCCTTTACCTCAGGCAGCCGCTCGAAATCGAAGTTTCCGCCTGAGGTGACGCAGACAACTGTCTTGCCGCGAATCCAGGAACGCACATCCTGCAGCGCCTCAACGGACAGCGCACCAGCCGGCTCCAAAACAATGCCCTCGACGTTCAGCATCTCGATGATGGTGGCGCAGATGCGGTCTTCGGAGATTGCCAGCACATCCGGCAGCGGCACGTCCTTCAGAATATCAAACGGCAGATCGCCGATCCGCCCCACCGCAGCGCCATCGACGAAGGTATCCACCGTGTCCAGCGGCACCGGTTTGCCCGCCGTCAGCGCCGCCCGCAGGCAGGCGCCGCCGTCCGGCTCCACAAACAGGCTGTGGACGTCTTCGCCAAACCAGGAGGAAACGCCCGCCGACATGCCGCCGCCGCCGACCGGCAGCAGCACATGATCGGGTGCCTTGCCCAGCTGCTCCTCAATCTCCACCGCGATGGAAGCCTGGCCTTCGATCACATCGGCATCATCGAACGGCGACAGGAAATGGCCGCCCTCCTGCGCACACCATTCCTGCGCGGCAGCCAGGCAGACGTCGAAATAGTCGCCGACCAGATGGATTTCGATATTGTCACCGCCGAACATCCGGGTCTTCTGGATTTTCTGCTGCGGCGTGGTGACCGGCATGAAGATCACCCCGCGCTTCCCCATGTGGCGGCACATGAAAGCCACGCCCTGCGCGTGATTACCGGCTGATGCACAGACAAACAGTTCCTGATCCGGCTGCTTGCGCATCGCGTTCATCGCGCCGCGGATCTTGTAGGAGCGGACCGGGCTCAGGTCCTCCCGCTTGAGGTAGATGTCGGCGCCGAAACGTTCGGACAGATGCACGTTTCGCTGCAGCGGCGTTGCCGGGAACACGTCGCGCATCGCCTGCTCAGCGGCGCGGGCCTGGGTCTTGAAATCACTCATGTATCCTTCAGTGGCGCAAGCCCGCCTCCAAGGCAAGAGGCGGGCTTGAAAGCATACATAAGAATACCGGCCGTCAGACCGGTCGTCCCTCGACGTAATGACCGTAAAGGGTGGTCAGAATGCTAATGTTCAGCAGCGCCAGAGCAGCAGACACCAGGATTGAAACACCAGCGGCCAAAGACGGTGATACAGCTAAGGATTCGGCAAAGAACTGTGCTGCATATTGCGCCGCAACCAAAATGGCAGCCAAACCCAATAGGTCACCAAAAGCGTTCCCGGTGAAGTTCCAAGCGTCGCGCAGGCCCATATCCGCACCCAGGGCTGCCGCAGGCAGAATGACAGAAAGCCTCAAAACCAGGTAGGTGACAAAAATTGCAATCGGCAGGTTGATCAATTGCAGTGCAGCCGGACCTGCCCCACTGAGAATGGTTGTCACCAGGAGGACGACCAGCATGACAGGGATCATCATGCAGATAAGAACAAGCGCGATCTGCACAGAGCGGCCGAAATAGGCCATGATCCGGCTGCCTTGCATGCGCGGCATCCAGCCCTGCGGCATTTCCTCGAGCAGGACGAAGCGATGCCAGGCAACGACACTCCACATACCGATCAAGAGCGAAAGAACTACGACCAGAAAAAACGGACCCCCGAGACCCGAGTCTTCCGGCAGCGGAGTCACTACGCCCCATTGCAAGATTTCCCACAAGCCCGTCGTCTTCAGAAACGTTGCAGACAGTGCCACGATCAGAAGCGTGGGGATCAAAAACACCCTCAGCATGTCGCTGAAATTCCGTGTCAGCATTCCAACTGAATGGCTGAACAGCGCCCAAGGTTTCATGAAAATCCGCTCCAGTTTGAAAATCTTGTTTGGCGCGGACCTTAGTTGCAGGGCAGTCTGTGCGAAACCCCGGAAAACCTTGCCCTTGCGGCCAAAACCCGCTACGCCGCAGGCGTTCTGACCTGAGAGGGAATTCCATGTCCGCGCCCAAGAAAGTTGTGCTCGCCTATTCCGGCGGCCTCGACACCTCGATCATCCTGAAATGGCTGCAGACCGAATACGGCTGCGAAGTTGTCACCTTCACCGCCGATCTCGGCCAGGGTGAGGAACTGGAGCCCGCCCGCAAGAAAGCGGAAATGCTGGGCATCAAGCCGGAAAACATCTTCATCGAAGATGTGCGCGAGGAATTTGTCCGCGACTTCGTGTTCCCGATGTTCCGCGCCAATGCGGTTTACGAGGGCCTCTACCTGCTGGGCACTTCGATCGCCCGCCCGCTGATCTCCAAACGCCTGGTTGAGATTGCAGAGGCCACTGGTGCCGACGCGGTTGCACACGGCGCCACCGGCAAGGGCAACGACCAGGTCCGCTTTGAACTGGCGGCCTATGCGCTGAACCCCGAAATCAAAGTGATCGCGCCCTGGCGTGAATGGGACCTGTCCTCGCGCACCAAGCTGCTGGAATTTGCCGAGGCGCACCAGATCCCGATCGCCAAGGACAAGCGCGGCGAGGCTCCCTTCTCGGTCGATGCCAACCTGCTGCACACCTCCTCCGAGGGCAAGGTGCTGGAGGATCCGGCGGAAATGGCGCCCGATTACGTCTACCAGCGCACCGTCCACCCCGAAGAGGCGCCGGACACCCCGGAGTTCATCGAGATCACCTTTGAAAAGGGTGATCCGGTTGCCATCAATGGCGAGGCGATGAGCCCGGCAACCATTCTGACCGAACTGAACGAGTACGGCCGCAAGCACGGCATCGGCCGCCTCGACCTGGTCGAAGGCCGTTTTGTCGGCATGAAGTCCCGCGGTATCTATGAGACCCCGGGCGGCACCATCATGCTGGAAGCCCACCGCGGCATCGAATCCATCACCATAGACCGCGGAGCAATGCACCTTAAGGACCAGTTGATGCCGCAGTACGCAGAGCTGATCTACAACGGCTTCTGGTACAGCCCCGAGCGTGAAATGCTGCAGGCGGCCATCGACAAGAGCCAGGAGTTCGTGTCCGGCACCGTGCGCGTGAAGCTGTACAAGGGTCTGGCTTCCACCGTTGGCCGCTGGTCGGACAATTCGCTCTACTCCGAAGCACATGTGACTTTCGAAGAAGACGCCGGCGCCTACGACCAGAAGGACGCTGCAGGCTTTATCCAGCTGAATGCCCTGCGTCTCAAACTGCTGGCCGCCCGCGAACGCCGGATCAAGAAGTGAGTGACCAAGACGGCATAGACGGCGAATTCGAGGACGATTTCGCGGAAGAGCTGGACATGTTCGTCGAAGCTCAGGACACCGTCTGGACGGCTGTCCTGAGCGAACTCTCTGCAGGAAAAAAGACGAGCCACTGGATGTGGTTTGTCTTTCCCCAGCTGGCTGAGCTTGGCCAGTCCCATATGGCGCAGCTTTACGGGATCGAAGACCTGACCGAAGCCACAGCCTATTTGAACCACGAGATACTGCGCGCCCGACTGGTCGAGGTCAGCCTGCTGATGCTGTCTCATCAGGGTGCGGATGCCGCACAGATCCTTGGCGGCATCGACGCCAAGAAACTGCGCTCCTCGATGACGCTGTTTGCCGCCGTCCCTGGCGCACCGGTGGAATTCCAGCAGGTTCTGGATGCCTTTTACGGCGGCCAGCCTTGCCCGCTGACCAAGACCGCACTTGCCGCGGCGTAATCCTTCCGCCTCTCCCGCGGTCAATCTTGCCCGGTTTTATCCCTCTGCCTAACCCTTTCGTATAGCGAGGGAGGACGAGATGGCATTGGACGATATTGCGGCTGGAATCCGGGACGGTCTGGCCGGGAAGAGTTTCGACGGGTCGCTGAAATTCGATTGCGGAACGGATGGTGTGATTGTCCTGTCGGAAGGAAGCGCCAGCACAGACGACCGCGAAACGGATTGCACGCTGCGGTTGTCGGCTGAAAACCTGAAAAAGCTGCTGACCGGAAACCTCAATCCGATGACCGCCGTCATGATGGGCAAGATCAAGATTTCCGGCGACATGGGCGTTGCGATGAAACTGAGCAAGCTGATCAGCTGATCCATTTCGAGCGGCAAGTTTCCTGGGCTGAGCGCCACAAGGGCGAGGGGAAGCACTCCTCAGCCCGTCAGATTTTGGCCGCCTTCATTTGCTCGTAATAGGGCATCGCTGCCTGCAGGACTGGCTGCAAATCCTCCGGCACGTCCGGCAAGGGGCCTTCAGGGCCGGCGAATCCGGTAGAGGTCCAGACAGCGCCATACCAATGAGCAGCCCAGACCCCGTCGTCCTTGTGGCCGCCTTTGGGCCAGCTCAGCATCTTCGGTGAATAGGGCATCCCCATCATCTCGCACAGCTGCTCCAGCTTGGCGGCTGGATCCTCGCGGATGTCATGGCTGTCCACCACTACCGGCACCTGACCCCAACTGCGCACCAGATCAAACAGCTCCGCCTGCTGGCGGAAGCCGATGTCCTCCAGCACCGGGTTCTCCCGTTTCGCTGCATAAGACGCGATCACCCGCGCCGGATGGCGGATCAGAAAGACGTTGGTGACATCCCGCATCCATTCCCGCGGAACCCCTGAGATCATGTGCTGGGTCATGTGTTTCTGGTAATAGAACGGCTTGGCCGCCGGCACCGGCCCCAACAGCGCCTGCGCCACGGTCTCAGGATCCTGCGGCTGGCTTTCCAGGATTTCCGCGCGCATCGGATGGTCGAGGCCCGTCATCGCCAGATAGGCCGCGTAAAACGGCTCATCCACAACGGCGCAATCGCCACGGTTGCCGAAGGCATACATCATTGCCGTCGACAGGTTCCGCGGCCCGGACCACATGGCAATCCGCATCAGGCGCACTCCTTCTCGATCAGCGCCTTGTAGAGACCGCGGATGCGCTCTGTCATCGCGCCCATCTGCCCGTCGCCGATCTGCCGGCCATCAATACTGCCCACAGGGGTTTGGGCGCCGAAGGTTCCGGTGAGAAAGGCTTCATCCGCACCGTAGGTGTCCACCAAAGAGTAGTTCCTCTCATAGACCGGGATGCCGTTCTCGCGGCAAAGATCGATTACTTTCTGCCGGGTGATGCCGTTCATGCAGTAGTCCCCGGTGGAGGTCCAAACCTCTCCCTTGCGCACGATGAAGAAGTTGCAGGCGTTGGTGGTGTTCACAAAACCATTCACATCCAGCATCAGCGCCTCATCCGCGCCGGCCTTCTCCGCCGCGATGCACGCGAGGATGCAATTCAGCTTGGAATGGGAATTGAGCTTGGGATCCTGCGTCATTGGCAGACCGCGGAGATGAGGCACTGTCGCCAGCTTGATCGGGCGCGGCAGATTGGGGCGGGAATGCTCCATGATAATGGTCATCGTCGGCCCCTGGCGCGACAATGAAGGATGCTGAAACGGCCGGGTTTTCACACCGCGTGTCACCATCAGCCGGGCATGGGCATCGGTCGTCATTTCATTGGCTGATTGTGTCTCTAACAAGGCTTTTCTGACACCATCTCGGTCAAGGCCAATATCCAGATCAATAGCCTTGGCCGCCTCGAACAGCCGGTCCAGATGCTCATCCATGAAAGCCCAGTTGCCATTGTACAGCCGCAGCCCTTCCCACACGCCGTCGCCCAGCATGAAGCCGCTGTCATAAACACTGACTTTGGCCTCGGCCTTGGGCACAATTTCACCGTTCAGATAAATCAGTATCTCTTCGTTGCGCTGATCTTCTTCCGCCTGGTGGGTGCTCATCTTGTCGGTCATGGAATCCTCCTTGGCCGGCACGTTAGTAATACTGGATCCGGAATCCAAACGATAACTTGCTGTCACCAGTCCGTGAAATCCTGACTTGCCGGGTTGAGCCGAGACGCGACAGCCGGCAGGCTGGCGGCAAGGCAAGATGGAGTCGGGAATGCAAATTCTGGAGAAATTGAAGCCGCTGGTTTTGACCGGTTTGATTGCCGTCGGGTTTTCTGCACACGGCAATCCGCTGCACGCGCAATCCACCGAAGTTCTGACCGTTGCCGGTGGCTGTTTCTGGTGCGTGGAGAGCGATTTCGAAAGCGTCCCGGGCGTAGTTGAAGCCGTATCGGGCTACACGGGTGGCACCACGGCAAACCCCACTTACAAGGACGTCACCCGCGGCGGCACCGGTCATTATGAGGCGGTGCAGATCGTCTTTGATCCTGCGAAAGTCTCTCGCGAGCGCCTTCTGGAGCTGTTCTTCCGCTCAGTTGACCCCACCGATCCCGGCGGCCAGTTCTGTGACCGTGGCGACAGCTACCGCACTGCGGTTTTTGTCTCTAACAGCCAAGAAAGGGCCCTAGCCGAACAAACGAAGGCGCAGGCGCAGCAAGATTTGGGGCAGAAGATCGTAACCCCAATACTTCCAGCCAAGACTTTCTATCAGGCCGAAGACTATCACCAGGATTATTACAAGGGCGACAGCCTAGTGTTCACCCGGTTCGGACCCAAGCGGCAGGCGGCAGCATACAAGCGCTACCGCCAGGCCTGCGGGCGCGACGCGAAGGTCGCGCAGCTTTGGGGCGACGCGGCTCCTTTTGCCAAAGGGCATTGAGCCTAGGCCGTCCGGTTTTAGAACCGGGCGGCTTGCACTTCCTTCAAGGTAGGAATGACATCAGCCGTGCCCCGTCGCGTGACCATAAGCGCCCCTGCCCGGCTGGCCTGCGCCATTGCTTCGGCAACCGTAAGGCCGAGATCCAAGCCAGACAGGACGTAACCAGTGAAGGTATCTCCTGCACCGGTTGTATCGACCGGCGTGACCGGCAAGGCGGGCACATCACTAACCGCGCCCGTTTCCCCGTCGATATGCCGCGCGCCCTTGGCACCCAGGGTGATGATCACATCCTTGACGCCCAACCCGCCCGGCTCTTTTCCTGTGGCCTGCTGAAGCTGCTGGGCCTCGACCTCATTCAGGATCAGGAAATCCAGGCACGGAAGAACCGCCTGTACCGCATCTGCGTCAAACGGTGCGGCTGCGTAGCAGACGCGCAGCCCCATCTTCCGCCCTAGCTGCGCCGCCTCTGCCTGCATGCTGGTTTCATTCTGCATGACCAGAATATCGCCGGCGCCCGCCCGGGACAGAGCCTGTTCCACCTGTTCCCGGCTCAGCGTCCTGTTAGCCCCAGGAAACAGAATGATCTGGTTTTCTCCCTCAGGTTCCACCGCGATGATGGCATGCCCGGTTGGAGTGTCCGCCTGGACGATGTGGCTGATGCCAACCCCATACTCCTTAAGACGCTCCAACGCCCATTTGCCGTCAGGCCCCACAGCACCGACATGGTGCACGTCGCTGCCTGCGCGGGTGGCGGCGACGGACATGTTGGCGCCCTTGCCGCCAAGAAAGCGGTCAAGGCTGAGGGCAGCAAGGGTTTCCCCCGCCGCCGGCAGATGCGGCATGGTATAGACCATATCCGCATTGATAGAGCCGAGGTTCCAGATCGCCATATCAGATCACCCGATATTGCAGGCTGCCAGCACCGCCATGTTCAGAATGTCATTGGTGGTGGAGGTGGTCGAGCAAATCTGGATCGGCTTGTCGATACCGGACAGGATCGGACCGATCACGGTGGCACCGCCCATCTCCTGCATCAGCTTGACAGAGATCGAGGCTGAGTGGCGGGCAGGCACGATCAGGATGTTGGCCGGGCCGGTCAGGCGCTGGAACGGATAATACCGCTGCGCGCGCTCGTTCAGAGCCACATCGACGGTCATCTCGCCTTCGTACTCGAAATTGACACCGCGCTGGTCCAGGACGGTCGGTGCGACATGCATTTTTTCAGCCCGCTCCGACACCGGATAGCCGAAGGTGGAGAAGCTGACAAAGGCAACCCGCGGCTCAAGGCCCATGTGGCGCGCCACCACGGCAGCACGCTCCGCGATGTTGGCCAGGTGGTTTTCATCCGGCCATTCGTGCACCAGTGTGTCGCCAATCAGCACGATCCGGCCCTTGTGCAACAGCGCGGTCACGCCGGCCACGCCGTGATCAGCATCGGCGTCGAACACATGGTTGATCCGGTCCAGCACATGCGCCGATTTACGGGTTGCGCCAGTCACCAGCCCGTCTCCGTGCCCATGCGCCAGCATCAGGCTGGAGAACACATGCCGGTCACGGCCCACCAAGCGGTGAATATCCTTGCGGTCAAACCCTTTGCGCTGCAGGCGGTTATACAGGAAATCCTTGTACATCTCGAAATGCGGCGTGTTGGCGGCGTTCACCACTTCCAGTTCACGCACGGCGTCACCCAGGCCGGCCTTTTCCAGCTTACCGCGCACGTCATCCGGCCGGCCCACGACCAGCGATTTGCCGAAACCGGAACGCTGGTACATCACTGCGGCACGCAAGGCCCGCGGATCGTCGCCTTCGGCAAAGATCATCCGGGACTGGGCAGAGCGTGCCCGGGCATTCAGGCCGCGCAGGATCGAAGCGGTCGGGTCCATTCGTGATTTCAGGCCAACCTCATAGGCGTCCATATCCACGATCGGGCGGCGCGCCGCACCGGTATCCATCCCCGCCCTGGCCACGGCGGGCGGAATCCGGTGGATCAGCCGCGGATCAAATGGTGTCGGGATGATGTAGTCGCGGCCAAAGGTCAGCGACTTGCCATAGGCCAGCGCTACCTCGTCCGGCACATCCTCGCGCGCCAGCGCCGCCAGCGCATGGGCGCAGGCAATCTTCATCTCGTCGTTGATGGCGCGGGCGTGAATGTCCAGCGCACCGCGGAACAGGTAGGGGAAGCCCAGAACGTTGTTCACCTGGTTCGGATAATCCGACCGGCCGGTGGCAACGATGGCGTCCACCCGAACTTCATGCGCCTCTTCCGGAGTGATTTCCGGATCCGGGTTCGCCATCGCAAAGATCACCGGATTGTCGGCCATGGAGGCGACCATTTCCTGGGTCACTGCACCTTTGACCGAAACGCCGAGGAACACATCGGCACCGCGCATCGCCTCTTCCAAGGTACGAAGATCGGTGCTGACGGCATGCGCCGATTTCCACTGGTTCATGCCCTCGGTGCGGCCTTGGAAGATCACGCCCTTGGTGTCGCAGACGATACAGTTTTCGTGACGCGCACCCATCGCCTTCAGCAGTTCGATACAGGCAATGCCTGCCGCGCCGGCGCCGTTCAGAACGATCTTCACATCCTCGATCTTCTTGCCCGACAGATGCAGCGCGTTGATCAGACCCGCGGCACAAATAACAGCAGTGCCGTGCTGGTCGTCGTGGAACACCGGAATGTCCATCTCTTCCTTGAGCTTCTGCTCAATGATGAAACATTCGGGCGCCTTGATGTCTTCTAGGTTGATGCCGCCAAAGGTCGGCCCCATCAGCTTGACCGCCTTGATGAATTCGTCCGGGTCTTCCGTGTCCAGCTCGATATCGATCGAGTTCACATCGGCGAACCGTTTGAACAGGACGGATTTACCTTCCATGACCGGCTTGGAGCCCAGTGCCCCCAGGTTTCCCAGGCCCAGCACGGCGGTACCGTTGGAGATCACCGCGACAAGGTTGCCCTTGTTGGTGTAATCGTAAACGGTTTCGGGGTTCTCCGCGATTGCCTCGCAAGGCACCGCAACCCCCGGAGAATAGGCCAATGACAAGTCCCGCTGGGTGGTCATCGGGACGGTCGCGTTGATCTCCCATTTGCCCGGAGACGGCTCCAGGTGAAACGCCAGGGCTTCTTCGTCGGTGATCTTGTTCTTAGGCATCTATTCTCATGTCCTCTCCTCGTCGCCGACCGTCTTAGCCCAGCACACGGCGCCCCTCAATCCGCGGTTTCAAGAATCTGTATCGCCAGATTTTAGAAAAAAGCGGCCAAAAGACGATAAATACCGTCAGGTTTTCGCCTTAAAGCAGACCTCCAGATGCTGTAATTTATTAATAGGTATTAACGCGCACCTGTGTTCCAGGTGGCGCTGAGGCCTGGAATTCATCGGCCTGCAGGCAACGCTCAGAACGGCGTTTGTCCGCCCGCAGTGCGGGCTTTGGATCAAAGGAAAAGCGAGGAATGATAAGCTTTCACAGCAATTCCGGTGCGATGGTCGCCTTGCAGACTTTGGGTGGTGTCAATAGCCAGCTGAATACCGTGCAAGACAGCATATCCACCGGCCAAAACGTGAACACAGCACAGGATAATGCAGCCCTTTGGGCGATCTCCGAGATGATGAATTCGGACCTTTCCGGGCTGTGGTCAGTTTCGGACACTTTGTCGCTGGGCGAGGCCACCGTGGCGGTTGCCTCGGCCGGGGCTGAGCAAATTACCGAAACACTGGCAGAAATGCGGTCGCTGGCGGTGATGGCTGCCAGCGGAATGGGCGACTTCAGCAAATTCGAAGATGCCATGGCGAAGAAGACCGAAAAGATCAATTCGATCATTTCCGCCTCCGGCTTCAACGGGGTGAACCTCCTGAGAACCGACGTCGACGGCGCTGGCGGCACTTCCCTCACTGTCCCGTCCGGGCTGTCAGGAGTCGGCAGCCTTTCAACGCTCAGCGTTGACGGGGTAGACTTTGAAGGCAGCCCGCAGTTTGACCTCGGCAGCCGCACCGCGGTCACCGACGGCGCCAGCGCTCTAGCCGCATTGGGTGAGATCGAAGGCTTCCTGTCCTACGCGATCGACAGTTCGGCTGCGTTAGGGGTCGGCGCCAATCAGCTTGCTGCCCAAGGGCAATTCGTCGGCAAACTGTCGGACTCCATCACCCAAGGCGTCAGTTCGATGATCGACACCAGCATTGAAGAGGCCGCGGCCAAGCTGCTGGCCTTGCAGTCTCAGCAGCAACTGAGCACCCTGTCGCTTTCTATCGTCAACACGATGCCTGACACGCTGCGCAATCTCTACTGACAGCAGGCTGCCGCCGGGGCTGCTGGCGGTAGCCATATCCGGGTTTTCCTCGGCCACCCCCCATTGTAGATGTCTTGCAAAGACGACCCCGGGGGACTTCCAATGACCGTAACGCCCATGATGGCGCAGTATCTCGAAATCAAAGAAGCACATGCGGATGCTCTGCTTTTCTACCGGATGGGCGATTTCTACGAGATGTTCTTTGAGGACGCGGTCAATGCTGCCGAGGCGCTGGACATCGCACTGACAAAACGCGGCAAGCACAACGGGGAGGACATCCCGATGTGCGGCGTGCCGGTCCATGCCGCCGAAGGGTATTTGCTGACCCTGATCCGCAAGGGGTTCCGCGTGGCCGTTGGCGAACAACTGGAAAGCCCGGCCGAGGCCAAGAAACGCGGGTCCAAATCGGTTGTGAAACGCGATGTGGTGCGTCTGGTGACCCCCGGCACCCTGACCGAAGATTCCCTGCTGGAGGCCCGCCGCCACAATTTCCTGGTCTCCTATTCCGAACTGCGCGACGACGCTGCACTGGCCTGGGCCGATATCTCCACCGGCGCATTTCACGTGATGCCGGTTGCGCGGGTGCGCCTATCTCCGGAACTGGCCCGCCTTGCACCTTCGGAACTGATCGTTGCCGACGGCCCGGCCTATGATGCCGCCCGCCCGCTGGCCGATGAATACAAGATCCCGCTGACCCCCCTGGGCAAGGCGAGCTTTGACAGCACCGCCGCCGAAAAACGCATCTGCACCCTGTTCAACGTCAGCGCGCTGGACGGCTTTGGAACCTTCACCCGCGCCGAAGTCTCGGCGATGGGCGCGCTGATCGACTACTTGGAAATCACCCAGAAGGGCAAACTGCCTTTGCTGCAGCCGCCGCAGCAGGAGGCTCAGGACCGGGTGGTGCAGATCGACGCCGCCACCCGCCGCAATCTGGAACTGACGCGGTCCCTGTCCGGCGGCCGTGCCGGCTCTCTGCTGTCCGTCGTGGACCGGACCGTCACCCCGGGCGGCGCCCGTCTGCTGGAACAGCGGCTGTCCAGCCCTTCGCGCAATCTGGGCACTGTCCATCAGCGGCTGGCCGCCCTGGATTTTGCCGTCGAAAATACGCGTACCGCCGAAGACCTTCGCACCGCGCTGCGCAAGACACCGGACCTCGACCGCGCGCTCTCGCGTCTCGCGCTGGAACGCGGCGGCCCCCGGGATCTGGCCGCCATACGCAACGGCTTGTCCCAGGCAGAGGTGATCGCCGGCCTCTGCTCCGGTATGGATCTGCCGGACCTGATGTCAGGTGCCTTGTCCGATCTTCAGGGCTTCGACGGTCTGCTGTCCTTGCTGGACGCCGCGCTTGTGGCAGAACCACCGCTGCTGGCGCGCGATGGCGGCTTCATTGCAGCAGGCTATGATCCGGAACTGGACGAGGCCCGCACCCTGCGCGACGAAGGCCGATCGGTCATCGCCTCGATGCAAAAGAAATACGCAGAACACACCGGCGTCGGCTCGCTGAAGATCAAGCACAACAACGTGCTGGGCTATTTCATCGAAACGACAGCGACACACGCGGACAAGATGATGTCGCCGCCGCTGAACGAGACCTACATCCACCGACAGACCACAGCCAACCAGGTCCGGTTCACCACGGTGGAACTGAGCGAGATCGAAACCCGCATCCTGAATGCAGGCAACCTGGCGCTGGAGATCGAAAAGCGGCTCTATGCAAGGCTTTCCGGCGCCATTCTGGACAATGCCGCGCGTCTCAACACTGCTGCGCGGGGACTGGCAGAACTGGACCTGCTGACCGGGTTGGCCGACTTGGCCCGCGGCGAGAACTGGACCCGCCCCAAGGTCGACAACAGCCGCGCGTTTCTCGTGGAAGGCGGCCGCCACCCGGTTGTGGAACAGGCCCTGCGCCAGCAAGGAGGAGAGACCTTCGTCGCCAACGACTGCGATCTGTCTGCGCAGGACGGTGCCGCTGTCTGGCTGCTGACCGGTCCCAACATGGCCGGTAAATCGACCTTCCTGCGTCAGAACGCATTGATTGCCCTGCTCGCCCAGATGGGCAGCTATGTCCCGGCTGAGGCCGCACATATCGGCCTGGTCAGCCAGCTGTTCAGCCGCGTCGGTGCCTCCGACGACCTGGCCCGCGGCCGCTCGACCTTTATGGTGGAAATGGTCGAGACCGCCGCGATCCTGAACCAGGCGGATGACCGGGCGCTGGTGATCCTCGACGAAATTGGCCGCGGCACCGCCACCTATGACGGCCTGTCCATTGCCTGGGCGACACTGGAGCACCTGCATGAGGTGAACCGCTCCCGCGCGCTGTTTGCCACCCATTACCACGAGCTGACTCAGCTTGCCGCCAAGCTGGACGGCGTCGACAACGCCACCGTTGCGGTCAAGGAATGGGAGGGCGAGGTCATCTTCCTGCACGAAGTGCGCAAAGGCGCTGCCGACCGGTCCTACGGTGTCCAGGTGGCCCAACTCGCCGGCCTGCCTGCCTCCGTCGTTGCACGTGCGCGCGACGTGCTCGACATGCTGGAACAAGGCAGCCGTGAAGGCGGGTCCAAGGTCCAGATAGACGACCTGCCTCTCTTCGCAGCAGCACCGCCGCAGCAGCCCAAGGCGCCGGCGGGCCCCTCTCCGGCCGAAGAGCTCCTCGCCGGCATCCATCCCGACGACCTCTCCCCGCGGGAAGCGCTGGAGATGCTCTACAAGCTCAAAGAAGCGGCAGGTTAAGAAAAAGGCAGGCCCGAACCGGACCTGCCTTTTCATCTTTCAGAAGTTACTCCCGCCGGAGGCACTGGCCCGTCAGGGCCTGTCCGCGTCAGCTGGCCGGCGTCGAGGACACGCCAACTTGCGCGGCCCGCAACAGCCGGTCATGCAGCATAAAGCCTTCCGCAGACACCTGGATGATGTCGCCCGCCTTGGTGCCCGGCACCGGCGCCTCGAACATCGCTTCATGCACTTGCGGATCGAACTTGTCGCCCACTTCCGGCGACACAATCCGGATGCCGTGCTTCTCGAACACCCCCAGCAGCGAGCGCATGGTCAGTTCCACGCCCTCGATCAGGGCGGCGGATACTTCGCGCTGCTCGTCGGTTGCCGCTTCGATCGCGCGTTTCATGTTGTCATAGACCGGCAGCATGTCGCGGGCCAGTTTCGAACCGCCATACTGTTCCGCCTCGCGGCGTGCCTTGTCACCGCGCTTGCGAGCGTTTTCCGCATCCGCCAGCGCCCGCATGAAGCGGTCCTTCAGCTCATCCCGTTCCGCCCGGAGCGCATCGATTTCCAGCGAGGCATCATCAAATTCCTCGGTCTGCGCTGCCAGCTCTTCAGCTTCGGCGGCGGCGATGTCGTCCAGAAAGTCTTCGTCCTTGAGCTCTGCCATGTTTCACCTCTAACTCCGGTCGGACAACAGTTTGCCGACCAGCTGTGCCGTGTAGTCCACGATCGGCACAATCCGTCCGTAATTCAGGCGCGTCGGGCCAATCACCCCAACCGCACCGATGATCTTTCGATCCGCGTTCATATAGGGAGACACCACCAAAGAGGAACCCGAAAGTGAGAAAAGTTTGTTCTCCGACCCGATAAAAATGCGCACGCCTTCGCCATCCTCGGTCAGTTCCAGGAATTCGGCGATGTCCCGCTTGCGTTCCAGATCATCAAACAGCGTGCGGATCCGCTCCAACTCCTCTGCCGCGCCGGTCTCGGCCAATAGATTCGCACGCCCGCGCACAATCAGCCTGGCCTGTTCGCTGCCTTCTTCCTCCCAAACCGCCAGACCGCTTTCAATCATTGCGTGTGCGAGGCTGTCAATTTCCTGACGCCGGGCCGAGATCTCCTTTTGGATCTGCCGTTGCACCTCGCTCAGCGTTTTTCCTTCGATCAGCGCATTCAGGAAATTCGCCGCCTCCCGCATCGAACTGGGCGTCTGCCCCGGCGGCGGTGTGAACAGCCGGTTCTCCACATGCCCGTCAGAAAACACCAGGACCACCAGCGCCCTGTCATGCGCCAGGGAGACGAACTCGATATGCCTGATCTCCGCCTCATGCTTGGGTGTCAGCACCAGAGAGGCGCCCTGCGTCACGCCCGACAGCGCCGCACCAACGCGGTCCAGCATTCCCCCGACATCTCCCGCATTCCGGCCAAGCGTCGCATCGATCTTCTCGCGGTCATTTGCGTTGAGGTCGCCAACCTCAAGCAATCCGTCAACAAACATCCTGAGCCCCATCTGTGTGGGCACTCTGCCCGCGCTGACATGCGGGCTGTCCAGCAGGCCCAAATATTCCAGATCCTGCATCACGTTGCGCACCGTGGCGGCACTGACCTTTTCGCTCAGCGACCGGGTCAGGGTGCGGCTGCCAACCGGATCGCCGCTCTCCAGATAGCTCTCCACCACTGCCCGGAACACCTCCCGGGAGCGGTCATTCAGGTCCTTCAGAATGTTGTTCGGATCGCTCATCAGCCTACCAGCATTTCTTCCGGTCTAAACATAGGAACCCAGCGCCAAAATGTCATTAAAGAGCACTTCGGGAAAAGGTCAATCGGGCTTGCATAGCCCCGCGTCCGGGGGATATCCCCAAGCCAACAGCAAAAGGATGTGCCATGCGACCCTCAGGACGAGAACTGAATGAAATGCGCCCTGTCTCGATCGAGACCGGCTTCACCAAACACGCCGAGGGCTCCTGCCTGATCAAGGTCGGCGACACCCATGTCCTGTGCACCGCCACCATCGAAGACCGCGTGCCGCCTTTTATCAAGGGCACTGGCTTAGGCTGGGTTACCGCTGAATACGGGATGCTGCCCCGTGCCACCAATACCCGGATGCGCCGCGAGGCTGCCTCTGGCAAGCAAGGCGGCCGCACCGTGGAAATCCAGCGCTTGATCGGCCGTGCGCTGCGGGCCGGCGTCGACCGTGTTGCCCTGGGCGAACGCCAGATCACCGTCGATTGCGACGTGCTGCAGGCCGACGGCGGAACCCGCTGCGCCTCGATCACCGGCGGCTGGGTCGCCCTGCGTCTGGCCGTCAACAAGCTGATGAAGGCCGGCGACGTTCAGATCGACCCCCTGATCGACCCGGTTTCTGCCGTGTCCTGCGGCATCTATGCCGGCCAGCCGGTGCTGGACTTGGACTACCCCGAGGATTCCGAAGCCGGCGTCGACGGCAACTTTATCATGACCGGATCCGGCAAGCTGATCGAAGTGCAGATGTCTGCAGAAGGTTCCGTCTTCTCCCGTGATCAGATGAACCAGCTGATGGATCTGGCAGCCAAGGGTACCACTGAACTGGCAGAAATGCAGAAGGCCGCCTGCAGATGACCCGCAAACTGGAAGGCGGCAAGCTGCTTGTCGCCACCCACAACAAAGGCAAGCTGAACGAGATCACCGAAATCCTCGCACCCTTCGGCGTGGAGGTCATTGGCGCCGGCGAGATGAACCTGCCGGAACCGGAGGAAACCGAGGATACATTCGTTGGCAATGCCCGCATCAAAGCCCACGCCGCCGCCGCGGCAACCGGCCTGCCGGCCCTGTCCGATGATTCTGGCATCACCATCGACGCACTGAACGGCGCGCCCGGGGTCTACACTGCCGACTGGGCAGAAACACCCAGTGGCCGCGACTTCAAACTGGCGATGACCCGCGCCAACGACGAACTGGCCGCGGCCGGCCCTGAAGCTCCCCGCACTGCCCAGTTCCGCTGCACACTGGTGATTGCCTGGCCCGACGGCCACGACGAGGTGTTCGAAGGCGTGATGCCGGGGCAGCTGGTCTGGCCGATCCGGGGAGAGCACGGCTTCGGCTATGATCCGATGTTCCAGCCGGACGGCTACAGCGTCACCTGCGCTGAGATGGACCCGGCGGAGAAGAACAAGATCAGCCACCGCGGCAAGGCGGTTGCGCAGTTCGTCCAGGGCTGTTTCGGTGGATGACTGGCGCAATGGGGGCTTTGGCCTTTACGTGCATTGGCCCTTTTGCCAGGCCAAATGCCCCTATTGCGATTTCAACAGCCATGTTTCGGCAAAAATAGACCAGAACCTATGGGTTAGTGCCTATCTGCAAGAACTCGACAGACTCTCGGAACAGCTTCAGGGCCGTGTTCTGAACTCCATTTTCTTTGGCGGCGGCACCCCTTCCCTGATGCAGCCGGAAACCGTGGCCGCAGTCATTGAGCGCGCACGTGAAATCTGGCCTTTTGCCAATGACATAGAGATCTCTCTTGAAGCCAACCCCGGGTCAGTCGAGGCCGGACGCTTTGCAGGCTACCGCGGCGCAGGCGTGAACCGGATCTCCATGGGCATTCAGGCCCTGAACGACGAAGACCTGCGCCGGCTTGGCCGCATTCATAGCGTTGCAGAAGCCAAGGTAGCTTTCGACGTAGCCCGCAAATGTTTTGACCGCGTGAGCTTTGACCTGATCTACGCGCGCCAGGGACAGACATTAGAAGCTTGGCAGGCAGAACTGCGCGAAGCACTTTCCATGGCAATTGACCACCTGTCTCTTTACCAGCTCACAATCGAGGAAGGCACCGCCTTCGGCGACCGCTACGCGCGCGGCAAACTGCGCGGCCTGCCAGAAGATGACACCGCCGCGGACATGTACCAGGCCACCCAGGAAATCTGCGCCGGGTTCGGCATGGCCGGCTATGAAATCTCCAACCACGCCAAACCGGGCGCGGAATCCCGCCACAACCTAGTCTACTGGCGCTATGGCGACTATGCCGGCATCGGTCCCGGCGCCCATGGGCGTCTGACCTTGAATGGCCAGCGTTATGCCACCGAAACCCATCTGGCGCCCGGGGCCTGGCTGAATGCGGTGAACAAGGGCTGCGGAGAATCCCTGCGCGAGCTGCTGAACAGGGAAGATGCTGCGGCTGAATACCTCATGATGGGGATGCGCCTGTCCGAAGGTCTGGATATGGCACGCTACAACCAGCTTTCAGGCCATAAACTGCCAGAAGACCGGCTGGATGACCTTGCACAAATGGGTATGGTGACTATCTCTGACCAGAGGCTTCGCGCGACTGACCAGGGCCGCGCGGTATTGAATGCGGTAATCCGCGAACTGTTGATGGATTGAAGCAATGCGTTTCCTTTACGCCGGCCTTGGACTGTTTTGCGTCGCTCTGGCCGTCATCGGCATTGTTCTCCCCCTGCTCCCCACCGTCCCATTCCTGCTGCTCGCGGCGTTCTTCTTCGCTAACTCCTCAGAGCGCCTGCATAACTGGATCGTCGCCCACAATGTGTTTGGTCCGATGATCATGGATTGGCGCGATCATGGCGCCATCCGGCCGGGCGCAAAAAAGGCGGCAACCCTGTCGATTGCCGCCGTCTTTGGCCTGTCTCTGCTGCTGGGTGCCCCGGGTCACGTTCTGGGGATTCAAGCAGTGGTTTTGTCCGCCGTGCTTATCTTCATCTGGACCCGGCCTAACGGCTGAGCAGATTGCACAGTTCATCCAGCTGATCCAGGGATTCGTAGCTGATCGTCACCGCGCCCGCCTCACCGCCAGGTTTATGGTCGATTGAGACTTTCATTTTCAGCATCGCTGACAGGTCGCCTTCCAGCGCCCGGGTGTCGGCATCCTTTTCCGGCACCTTGCGCGCTTTCTTTGCGCCGCCTGACTGGATACCCGCGGCATCCTTCTTGACCAATGCTTCAGTCGCACGGACAGACAGGCCGCCTTTCACAATCTTGGTTGCAAGTTCCGAAGCATTATCGGACGTGATCAGAGCCCGCGCATGGCCTGCCGACAACTTCCGCTCCTGCACCAGGATCTGCACATCTTCCGGCAGATGCAAAAGCCGGACCAGGTTGGCAATGTGGCTGCGGCTTTTGCCGAGCGCTTCTGCCATCTTTTCCTGGGTATGGCCGAACTTTTCCATCAGCTGCTTGTAGCTCTGCGCTTCTTCCATCGCGTTCAGATCGGAGCGCTGGATGTTTTCGATGATGGCAACTTCCATCATCTCCAGGTCAGAGTAGTCCCGGATAAGCACCGGAACTTCATGCAGCTGGGCCGCCTGTGATGCCCGCCAGCGGCGTTCGCCGGCTACAATCTCATACTTTCCACCAGGCCTTGGCCGCACGATCAGCGGTTGCAGGACGCCCTTCTCCTTGATGGAGGCCGTCAGATCATCCAGATCCTCCTGCAGGAACTGCCGGCGCGGCTGGTTCGGGTTGGCAATCACATTTTCAATGGGCACCAGAATTTCTGCATTGCGGGGTGCCTCAGCCTGCGTGCTTACCGGCGCAGGGTTCACATCTGCCATCAATGCCGACAACCCCCGGCCAAGCCCGCGCGGTTTTGTCTTTTTCTCTGCCATGGTTGCCTCCGGTTAGTGTTCTTCATTTACGCTGCTATCTTGTGATGCTTATTCAGGAGTTCTTCTGCCAGAGCCCGGTATGCCTGTGCGCCGAGGGAGTTTGTGTCATAGTTCAGAACCGGCTGCGCATAAGACGGGGCTTCGCTGACCCGGACGTTGCGCGGAATCTTCGTCTGGAACACGAGGTCTCCAAGATTATCCCGGGCATCCTGCTCAACCTGCTGGGACAGGTTGTTTCTCCGGTCGAACATGGTCAGAACGATCCCCTCGATCCGAAGATCGGGATTTGCCGACTGGCGCACTTCGCGAATGGTGAGCATCAGCTGCGTCACCCCTTCCAAGGCGAAGAATTCGCTCTGCAAAGGGACCAGGACAGAATGCGCGGCAACCATCGCGTTGACAGTCAGCAAGTTCAGGGAAGGCGGGCAATCGATCAGCACATAGTCCCAGTCGTATTCATCCATGGCCGTTTGCCGCAGCGCGTCATGCAGCAGAAAGCTCCGTTTTTCATTGGTGAACAGCTCAATATCTGCAGAACTCAGATCAACGGTCGCCGGTATGATGCATAGGTCCTCGATCTCTGTTTGGCGGATAACGTCCTGGAGAGACGCGTCTTCCACCAGGAGATCATAGGAGGTGAGTTCCCGCTCAGATGGCTCAATTCCCAGACCTGTCGAAGCGTTACCTTGCGGATCGAGATCCACCACCAGCACGCGCAGTCCGCATTCAACCAAAGCCGCAGCAAGGTTAATTGCCGTTGTTGTCTTCCCCACCCCGCCTTTCTGATTTGCGACCGCGATGATACGAGGCCCCTCAGGGCGGGAATAATCAGACACGTTCAACTCCCCAGATTTTCAGGATAACTGCTTCGGGCTCAGTCAGACTTTTAACGGGTTCCACTTCGAACCGCCATCTCTGCCGCGCGTTATCCACTTCTTTTTTCCAGTTCTGCCCCTTTGGAAAAAGCGCGACGCCATCCTCCGCAAGATGCCGCTGCGAAAACTCCAGAAGGTCAGAAAGATCCGCCAAAGCGCGCGCCGACAAGACCCCTGCCCCCTGAGGATTCACCTTTTCGATCCGGTCGGAAACAACCCTGACGGCTGCGCCACATTCCCGCGCCGCACTTCGGAGAAACGCTGATTTCCGCTGATCACTTTCAATGAGGGTCACTTCCATGTCCGGCGCTTCCTCGGCAGCCATCAAAGCAACGATAAGGCCGGGAAATCCTCCGCCGCTGCCGATATCCGCCCATCGGGAGGGCGCGGGAGTGCAGCGGAAAATTTGGACGGAGTCAGCTATATGCCGGGTCCAGAGGTGCTCCAGGCTGGACCGTGATACGAGGTTGATCTTCGGGTTCCACTTCCTTATTACGCCCTCAAACAGCTCCAGGCGCCCCATTGTTTCACGTGAAACATTGAGCGCCTTCCACAACTCACTGTCGATCATGCGGATTTCTCCTGCCGGACCTTGTCTTTTCGCAGTCGCGCGAGGATCAGCGCCAAGGCTGCCGGCGTCATGCCTTCAATCCGGGCAGCCTGCGCAAGTGTTTCCGGGCGGGCCTGCTTCAGTTTTTGCTGGATTTCATTCGACAACCCCTCAACCCCCTCGTAGACGAAGTTATTGGGGATCCGGTGCCCTTCATCACGCTTCAGCGCGGAAACCTCCCGTTCCTGGCGCGTGATATAGTTCGCATAAAGCGCGTCACGCTCGAGTTGCCGGCAGATATCCAGAGAAACGGTATTCAGCCCGGGCATAAGCGGCAGCAAATCTTCGAAGCTCACGTCAGGGAACGCAAGAACATCCAGCCCGGTTCGGCGGTTGCCGTCTTGATTGATCCGTATTCCGGCCTCGGAAATCTGTTTCGGTGTGAACGTCTGTGCTTCCAGAACTTCCCGCGCGGCCGACAATTGCTCGCTCTTATCCAGAAAGGCGCGTCGGCGCTCCTCTCCAACGCAGCCCAGGTCAATCGCCATTGGCGTCAGCCTCTGATCTGCATTGTCGGCACGCAGGGAGAGCCGGAATTCCGCCCGGGACGTAAACATCCGGTAAGGCTCGGCGACACCGTTTGTGGTGAGATCATCGATCATCACCCCGATATAGCTATTGGCCCGGCTGAAAGTCACTGGTTGTTCACCTTTTGCGCGGAGCGCAGCGTTCAGGCCGGCAACAAGACCTTGCGCCGCGGCTTCCTCATAACCGGTGGTTCCGTTGATCTGGCCGGCGAGATACAGCCCCGGGACATCCTTCAGAGCAAGATCCAGCTGCAGCGCGCGGGGATCGACGTAATCATATTCGATTGCGTAACCGGGTTGCAGGATGACCGCGTTCTCCAGGCCTCTGATCGACCTGACATAGGCCTCCTGAATGTCCTGCGGCAGGCTGGTTGAAATGCCGTTCGGGTATACCGTGTGGTCCGACACTCCCTCCGGCTCGAGGAATATCTGATGAGAGTCCTTGTCAGCAAACCGGACGATCTTGTCCTCGATCGATGGGCAATACCGCGGCCCGACCCCCTCAATATGGCCGCCATACATGGCCGAGCGACCCAGATTGCGGCGAATTATCTCATGGGTTTCCGCGTTAGTGTGGGTAATACCGCAAGATACCTGCTGAGTCTGGAGCGACTTCGTCAGAAATGAGAAGAACACCGGATCATCATCGCCGGGCTGTGCGTCCAGAATATCCCAGTTGATTGTGCGCCCGTCCAGCCGCGGCGGCGTACCGGTTTTCAGCCGGCCCAGCGGCAGTTCAAAACTGTCTAGCCGCTCCGCCAGCCTCACGGACGGCTTATCCCCCATCCGTCCGCCTGGTTTGGACACATCCCCGATATGAATAACGCCACGGAGGAAGGTTCCGGATGTCAGAATCACTGCTTTTGCGGGGATCTCGCTGCCATCCGCCAGAATCACGCCGGCGACCTGGCCACCCGCCATGAGGAAGTCCGTGACCTCCCCTTCGACAATATCCAAATCCCGCTGCGCTTCCGTCAGACGCAGCATTTCCTGCCGGTAAATTTTTCTGTCAGACTGAGCACGCGGCCCCTGTACCGCCGGCCCCTTGCGGCGGTTCAGCAAACGGAACTGAATACCGGCCCGATCGGCGACGCGGCCCATCACTCCGTCCATGGCGTCGATTTCCCGCACAAGGTGCCCCTTGCCAAGGCCGCCGATGGCCGGATTGCAAGACATCACCCCGATACCGCCCCGGTCAAGCGTCACCAGTGCAGTGGCGGCTCCCATCCGCGCGGACGCATGAGCAGCCTCGGTGCCGGCGTGGCCGCCGCCAACAACAACGACGTCGTACGATGAATGTTTCACGTGAAACACTCCTTCACTTTCCCAGACAGAAACTAGAGAAAATCTCATCCAGGAGATTTTCAACCCCTATGCGGCCCACCAGCATTTCAAGGGCCCGGATGGCTGAACGCATCTCTTCGGCAGCTATATCATAGAACTCAGAGCCGCGCTTCAGAATTTCCCGCGCTTCTCTGAGGTTGACAGCAGCAGACAGCATTGCGTCCCGGTGGCGGGCCCTTGTGGCGATGCCGGCCTGGGCCGAGCGCGCCTTCAGAACCTTCGACACATGATCAACCAGAAGATCGACCCCCTGCCCCGAACGGCCGGAGATTGCGCCGCCGGCGTCCGGCCGCAGATCCGCCTTTGGACGCAACCGGATGTCCCCCTGGCGCATTTCGACATCCAGGACCTCGCCATCTTCAGCCAGAAAGACGCGAAGATCAGCATCTTCCGCCCGCCGCCGGGCCAGGGCAATGCCGATCCCCTCAACATGGTCTTCGGTATCCCGCAGGCCGGCCGTGTCCAGCAGGGTGACCGGCAGCCCCGCCAGGTCCATGCGAACTTCGATGATGTCCCGGGTAGTTCCGGCGTATTCCGACGTGATGGCGGCTTCCCTGCCAGCAAGCGCGTTCAGCAGCGTGGACTTCCCGACATTGGGGGCGCCGACGATCGCAACTTCAAAACCGGTGCGGATCCGTTCGGCAATCCTGACGCCGGCAGTCTCCCGGTCCAAGCCGGCTTGGACTTCTGCCAAAAGCGTTGTGACCTCAGGTGTTACGTCGACAGGCACCTCTTCGTCCGCGAAGTCAATGGTTACTTCGATCAAAGAGGCCGCCCGGATCAGCTTCTCGCGCCAGGCCTCTGCCACTTTTCCAAGCCCGCCGGCGAGAATAACTTGCGCCTGCTTGCGCTGTGCCTCGGTTTCCGCGTCTATAAGATCGGCCAGACCCTCGACCTGTGCCAGATCCAGATTGCCGTTTTCCAGGGCGCGGCGGGTGAACTCACCTGGCTCGGCCATTCTTAGTCCATCGATTCGCCCAAGCGAATCAAGCAAGGCAGAAACAACCGCCGTGCTTCCATGTGTTTGAAATTCAACGGTATTTTCGCCAGTAAAGCTGTTGGGAGCAGTAAAGCTCAGGACCAGAGCTTCGTCCAAGCGTTCACCTGATTCGTCTTGCAGGATTCGCAGGCTGGTGCCCCGCGCCGGCAGATCGCCGCCGCAAAGCTGCGCGCCGGCAGCAAGCGCCAAAGGACCGGAGACGCGGATCACCGCGACCCCGGCCTTCCCTTGTGCGGAGGCCAGCGCAAAGATCGTGTCCATGGGGTGGCCTTTCTCTCTTGCCGGCCCGGATCAGGTGTTCATCGAGTCGAAGAACTCGGAATTCGACTTGGTCTGCTTCAGCTTGGACAGCAGGAACTCGATGGCGTCGGTGGTGCCCATCGGGTTCAGGATCCGGCGCAGAACAAAGGTCTTTGCCAGATCGCCCTTGTCGACCAGCAAGTCCTCTTTCCGGGTGCCGGATTTGAGAATGTCGATTGCCGGGAACACGCGTTTGTCGGCAATCTTGCGGTCCAGAACGATCTCCGAGTTGCCGGTGCCTTTGAATTCTTCAAAGATCACCTCGTCCATGCGCGAGCCGGTGTCGATCAGCGCAGTGGCGATAATGGTGAGCGATCCGCCCTCTTCGATATTCCGCGCAGCACCAAAGAAACGTTTGGGGCGCTGCAGAGCGTTAGCATCGACACCACCGGTCAGAACTTTACCCGAGGACGGCACAACCGTGTTAAACGCTCTACCAAGTCTTGTGATGGAGTCGAGAAGAATCACGACATCTCGCTTGTGCTCCACCAGCCGCTTGGCCTTTTCAATGACCATTTCGGAAACCGCAACGTGGCGTGTCGCCGGCTCGTCGAAAGTGGAGGATACGACCTCCCCCTTCACCGAGCGCTGCATGTCTGTCACCTCTTCCGGGCGTTCGTCGATCAGCAGGACGATCAGATAGCACTCCGGGTGGTTCTTTTCGATCGAGTGGGCAATGTTCTGCAGGATCACCGTCTTACCGGTCCGCGGCGGCGCCACGATCAGCGAACGCTGGCCCTTGCCGATCGGTGCAACCAGGTCGATCACCCGGGCAGAGCGGTCCTTGATGGTCGGATCCTCGATCTCCATCTTCAGGCGCTCATCCGGGTAAAGCGGCGTCAGGTTGTCAAAGGCGATCTTGTGGCGGGCCTTCTCAGGCTCCTCGAAGTTGATCTTGGTGACATTTGTCAGCGCGAAATAGCGCTCAGTCTCCAACGGCGCCTTGATCTGGCCTTCGACCGTGTCACCGGTGCGCAGGGAATACTGGCGGATCATGTCGGGGGAGACATAGATATCATCCGGGCCAGGCAGATAGTTTGCTTCCGGAGAACGCAGGAAACCGAAGCCGTCCTGCAGCACTTCCAGCACACCGTCGCCGCCGATGTCCCAGCCTTCATCCGCGCGCTCCCGCAGGATCTGGAACATCATCTCGCCCTTGCGCATGGTCGAGGCGTTTTCGATCTCAAGCTCCTCGGCCATCGCCAGCAGCGCTTTTGGGCTTTTCGCCTTGAGATCGGACAGATTCAGGGATTGCACGGTCATATAGATACGGCCTCTACTCCCCGCTTACCCGGGGGTCGGTCACACGACAGGTTTGGAAAACACGGTTGCCCGGACGGGCCCGCTGAGAGCCATACATAGGGACTCGTTTCAGATGAGTCAAACGCCGGCTGCAAACGTTTCGCAGCCACAGCCCCCACCCTAGCGCCGCTGCGTCAGAATTTGAAGATGACCGAGATCACAATCACCGCCATCAGGACCGTCGGCACCTCGTTCATCATCCTGAACTGCCGCCCCGTCAGCGTATTGCGTCCGTCTTTGAAATCCCGGTGGCGGAACAGCAGCCAGTGATGGAACCAGGTCATGGCGATAACGGACACGCCCTTGGTCCAGGGCCACAGATAGCTCCAGTCGACAATGCCGGGTGTCAGCACGATGAACAGCCCTGCGGCCCAGGAGACATACATTGCCGGGCGCATGATGATCCTGAGAAGCTTTTCTTCCATGGTCAGGAAGATCGGCAAAGCCTCCTGAACCTTCTCTGCCTGCTCCACGTGATACACATACAGACGGGGGAGATAGAATAGACCGGCCATCCAGCTGAGCACCGCCATGATGTGCAGCGACTTGGCATATGGGTAGAGCGTGAACATCAGATCGCTCAGGTCCATGGGCTGTTCTCCCCGGTCAGATCGGACCACCCTAATAAATAAAGAAATATTAGAAGGATGATGTTTTTGTAGTGTGCGTGGATTCCAGTGGATAACTGAATCTTCCTTCGCTTATCCCCAGCAGGGATAAGATTCCAGCGCACATGGGACAGAAGTCTCGAAAATTTCCTTACCGTCTTGTAAACAAGGCTTGTTAAGGTGCGGTTTACCAATCTGAACTTGGGGATAACGCCGGGATGATCCGGGGAGAGCCGGCATATCCACGGATTCAAAGTTATCCTGACTCACAAAGGACGACTCAGCCGGCTGAATCCTGAGATTTGCGTCAACCCCTGGAGTCTTTACTTAACCGCGGAAAACCATACAAAACGTCCTGAAACGATCTGCTTCTTTCCCACGGGGTTTTCCACATGACTGCCCACATTGTGCTGGCCTCCGGCTCCGAAATCCGGGCGCATCTGCTGCGCCAGGCGGGCATAGAATTCGACTGCGATGTTCCGCGCCTGGACGAGGATGCGATCAAATCGGCGCTGCTGGCCGAAGAAGCGCCGCCGCGGGACATCGCCGATGCGCTGGCAGAGGCGAAAGCGCGCAAGATCAGCGGCAAACACCCGGGAAGACTGGTGCTGGGCTGTGATCAAGTGCTTGATTTCGAAGGAAACCTTTTGTCCAAACCCGCCAGCGCAGAAGAAGCGCTGCGTCAGCTTCAGGAAATGCGCGGCAAACGCCACATGCTGCTGTCGGCGGCCGTGATATACCGGGACGGCGAACCCATCTGGCGGCATGTCGGGCAAGTCCGCCTGGTGATGCGTAATTGCTCTGACACCTATCTGGCGGACTATGTCAGCCGGAACTGGGATAGCATCCGCCACGCCGTTGGCGCGTATAAGCTGGAGGAGGAAGGTGTCCGGTTGTTCGCCAGTATCGACGGCAGCTACTTTAATGTCTTGGGATTGCCGCTGATGGAGCTTATCAGTTACCTGGGTCTTCAAGGGGTGATCGAGCAATGACAGAAGCAAGAATCCCGCTCGCCGGCGTTATTGGCTGTCCTGTCGCGCATTCCAAATCCCCGCAGCTTCATGGCCACTGGCTGAAGACGCACGGCATTGCAGGCCATTATGTTCCGATGCATGTGGAGCCGGATGACCTGGCTGAAACCATCCAGGCGATGCCAAAGATGGGTTTCGTTGGCGCCAATGTCACCATTCCGCATAAGGAAGCGGTGATGGAGATCGCCGGCAAGGTAACGGACCGGGCCAAACTGATCGGCGCCGCCAACACGCTGATCTTCCGCGAGGATGGAACGGTCATGGCCGACAATACCGACGGCTATGGATTCATCACCAACCTGCATCAGGGGGCACCGGATTGGGATCCGCAGACTGGACCTGCCGTCGTGCTGGGCGCTGGCGGGGCCTGCCGGGCCGTTGTCGCCTCGCTGTTGGAGGCCGGCGTGCCGGAAATCCTGCTGTCCAACCGTACCCGCGGCCGCGCTGATCAGCTGCACAAGGACTTCGGCGACCGGGTCAAAGTGGTGGAATGGGTTCAGGCCGGAAATGTCATCGAAGAAGGTGCGCTGATCGTGAACACCACCTCGCTTGGCATGGTGGGCAAGCCGCGTCTGCGGGTTCCATTGGACGGCCTGCAGCCAAGCGCGGTGGTGACCGACCTTATCTATGCGCCATTGAAAACCGATCTGTTGCAAACGGCAGAGGACGTCGGTTGCACCGTGGTCGACGGGCTGGGCATGCTGCTGCACCAGGCGGTGCCGGGGTTTGAGCGCTGGTTCGGCCACCGCCCGGAAGTTGACGCTGCCACGCGGGAAGCGGTGCTCGGATGAGTTTCAGCCTTGGCCTCACCGGCTCCATCGGCATGGGCAAAAGCACCACGGCCCAGCTTTTCGCGGCGCAGGGCTGCGCGGTCTGGGACGCGGATGCAGCGGTGCACCGGCTTTATGGCAAGGGGGGCGCTGCGGTTCAGCCGATGCAGGCGGCCTTTCCTGACGCGGTGGAGAATGGCGAGGTCAGCCGCACCGCGCTGAAGCGGATAATCGGTAACGATCCGGAGGCGCTGAAGCGCATCGAGGCCATTGTGCATCCGCTGGTCGCACAGGACCGGGCGGCGTTCCGGGCAGCGGCCCAAAGCGACATTCTGGTGTTCGACATCCCGCTGCTGTTTGAAACCGGCGGCTATGCGGAAATGGATGCGGTGGCCTGCGTGACAGTGGATGCACAAACCCAGCAACAGCGGGTTCTTGCCCGCGGCACGATGACGGTTGAGCAATTCCGGCATATCCTGCAGAAACAGATGCCGATCGAGAAGAAACTCTCCCGCGCCGACTATGTGATCGAGACAGATACGCTCGACCATGCCGCCGCGCAGGTAGCAGAGATCCTCGCAGATATCAGGAGCAAGCTGGGCCATGCGTGAAATCGTTCTCGATACCGAAACCACCGGGTTTGATCCGTTTTCCGGGGACCGGATCGTCGAGATCGGCGCGGTGGAACTCTACAACCACATGCCGACCGGGGAAACGTTTCACGTTTACATCAACCCGGAACGGTCAATGCCGGCTGAGGCTTTTTCTGTACATGGTATCGGCCCGGACCTGCTGGAACCGCCGCAGAAACCCGAACCAGGTGCAGTAACGCTGCGCGACAAGCCGGTCTTTGCCAAGGTCGGCCAGAAGTTCCTGGACTTTGTGCAGGATTCCAAGCTGGTCATTCACAATGCCAGCTTTGACATGAAGTTCCTGAATGCGGAACTCGACTGGATGGGGCTGCCCAAACTGCCAATGGATCAGGCCATCGATACGCTGGCGATGGCGCGCCAGCGGTTTCCGGGCTCGCCGGCGACGCTGGATGCGCTTTGCCGCCGGTTCAATATAGACAACTCCAACCGGACCCTGCACGGGGCGCTTCTTGACTCCGAAATCCTTGCGGATGTCTATCTGGAGCTGATCGGCGGGCGGCAGCCCGATTTTGGCCTGTCAACGCAGACTTCCTCTGCCGGCAATGCGCAGGTGGAAGACGACTGGCGCCCTGCCCCGCGGCAGTCTCCGCTGCCGCCGCGGATCACTGCGGAGGAACTGGCAGCACATGAGGCGTTTGTCGAAAAAATGGGCGACGGCGCTTTGTGGAAAGCGTCATGAGCTTTACGAAAGCCGCCAAAGAAAAACGCCGCTGAATTTCAGCGGCGTTTTCTGTTTCAAAGGATTGACGCCTTACTGCGGCGTTGCCGCAGCCGCAGCCTCTTGCTGGCGGCGGGCCAGTTCGTTGCGGTAGATCCCGACAAAGTCGATGTTGTCCAGGTTCAGCGGCGGGAAGCCGCCGTCGCGGGTAACGTCGGACACGATGCGGCGCAGGAACGGGAAGGTCATGCGCGGGCATTCGATCAGCAGGAAGGGGTGCAGCTGATCCTCCGGCACACCGACGATGTTGAAGACGCCGACATATTCCAGCTCCAGCACGAACAAGACGTTGCCGCTTTCCTTGTTTTTGGACTCGACGGTCAGTTTGGTGACAACCTCATACTGGTTCTCGGCCGAGCGCTTTTTCGCATCCAGGTTCACCTGCACGCTGACGTCGGGCTGAACCTCGCCGCCGGTGCCTTTCTGCGCCATCACGTTTTCGAACGACATGTCGCGGATGAACTGGGCCAGAATGTTCATCTGGACTTGCGGCTGCTGCTGGGCTTCGCCGTTTTCGGCCATCGGGATACTCCTGAAAATATGCTTTGGACCGTGCTTAACAGCTTGGTCCAGCCAGCTCAACGGGGCCCGTCGACCCAGCCCGACGGGCCGCTGGGCCGCTGTTCTGGCGTCACATCTTCGTAATCGCCGTCGATGATGTCATCCGGCCTGCCGGCGGTGCCGGGATAGTGCCTGCCCTGCATGCTGCCTGGCCCCATCTGGAACTGCGCTACAGTGACACGGGCGCGAATGTATCGGTAGACCGCCAGCCGCACGGGCGGCGCTAGCAGGAGAAAGCCGGCGGCATCGGTGAAAAAACCGGGTGTCAGCAGCAATGCGCCAGCAAACAGGATCATCGCCCCATGGGCCAAAGGTTCCGCCGGATCCGACAATTGCTGGAAGGAAGACCGCAGCTGACCCATTGCCATGCGCCCCTGGGTCTTCACCAGCCAGGTGCCCAGCACTGCGGTCAGCACCACGATGGCCAATGTCGGCCACAGGCCGATGGCGCCGCCGACTTGAATAAACAAAGCAATTTCAATGATGGGAACCATCAGAAAGGCCAGGAAGAGATACATGAGGGTTTCCTTGCGATCATACACCCGGGCGGTAGACTTGCCCCCGCCCGTCACCTACATAAGACCTGACCGCTTTGGTTTCAAACAAAGCACGAACGCCTAGCATGAGGTATCCATGGAGTCGCCTGTGATTCAGCTTTTGGTTCTGGCCGGTATCGCCGTGTTTCTGATCCTGCGCTTGAAAAGCGTTCTGGGAACACGCGAAGGTTTCGAGAAGCCGCCGCTGCCGAAGTCGGAAGCCAAGAGCCGCCGCCCGGATCTGGAAGTGATCGAAGGCGGGCCTGACCGCGACATCACGGATTATGTTGAAGAAGGCAGCACGCAGGCTCAGGCCCTGGCTGCGATGAAACGGGCTGAGCCCTCGTTCCAGGTGCAGGATTTCGTTCAGGGTGCCCGCGGCGCCTATGAGATGATCCTGATGGGGTTCGAACACGGCAATCTGGATGATATCCAGCCGTTCCTGGCGGAGGATGTGTTCGAAAGCTTCGTGGACGCCGTCGCACAGCGCGAAGACCAGGGTTACAAGATCGAGGCCGAATTCATCGGTGTGCGTGAAACCACCCTGTCCGACGCACGGTTTGACGCGCAGTCCGGGCGTGCGGAAATCACCATGCGTTTCGTGGGAGAGCTGACCTCGGTCGTGCGTGACCGCGGCGGCGACATCGTCGAGGGCGACCCCAAGGCGGTCAAACGCCAGAAGGACACCTGGGTTTTTGCCCGCACCATGGGCAGCGACGATCCCAACTGGCAGCTTGTCGCGACGGACGCATGATTGCGGCGCTTCGGGGGGCACTTGGGGCGGCTGCTATTGCAGGTGCCGCGATGACCGCCTCCGGGGCGCAATCCGAGACCGTGTCCAGCATACTGGATTTTGCCCAGCTGGATGGCTGGGCAGAGGATGATCATGCTGCTGCACTGAAGGTCTTTCTGGAAACTTGCCTGGATCTTAAAGATCCTGACTGGGCGGCGCTGTGCAACGCTGCGCGATCCCAGTCACCGGACGGTGCGCGGGCGTTTTTCGAGCTGTTCTTCCGCCCGGTGCTGATCGAGGACGGCAGCCCTGCCCTGTTCACCGGCTATTTCGAACCAGAACTGAACGGCTCGCGCTATCCCACGGACCGCTTCCGCTATCCGGTCTACAAGATGCCGCCGGAAGCACGCAGCACTGATCTTTGGCTGCCGCGGCGGGACATTCTGACTGGTGGCGTGATGCAGGGCCGCGGGCTGGAAATTGCCTGGGTTGATGACCCGGTGGAGCTGTTCTTTTTGCAGATCCAGGGCTCTGGCCGGATCCGCCTGCCCGACGGGTCAACCATTCGCGTGGGGTACGGCGGGGCCAACGGCCACCCTTACAAGTCCATAGGCAAAGAACTGGTTCGCCGCGGCGTTTACAATGCCCACCAGGTGAGCGCGCAGGTGATCAAATCCTGGGTGCGGCGAAACCCGGCGGACGGCAAGGAGCTGCTGTTCCACAACCCGTCCTATGTGTTTTTCCGCGAGGTGCGTAAAGTGGCGGCGTCCAAGGGGCCGCTTGGTGCGATGAACCGCTCGGTCACACCAATGCGCACCATTGCCGCTGATCCGGCTTACACCCCGCTGGGCGCACCGGTATGGGTGGAAAAGGACGGACACATGCCGCTGCGCCGGCTGATGGTGGCGCAGGACACCGGTTCCGCGATCAAAGGGGCGCAGCGGGCCGACATCTTTGTCGGAACAGGCGACGACGCCGGTGAAGCCGCCGGCACGATGAAAGACCCGGGACGGATGGTTGTGCTGCTGCCGATCCAGCGGGCCTATGCGATGCTGCCGGAAGATCTTTGAATGACACGGCGCAAACTGACAGGCGATGAAATCGACCTCTGGCACAAGGTCGTGAAGCACACCGAGCGGCTGCATCCGGGTGCGCATTCCACTCCGCCAGCCCTGCCTATGCCGAAACCCAAACCGGTCAAGCAGCCAGAGCCGCGCCTGGCGCCGTTCAAGGTCGGAAGCAATGCCAAACCCAAGCCGGTGAAACACGATCTGAAGCCGTCGATTGCCCGCAACTTGGCCAGTGATCCGCTGCAGATGGACGAAAAGGCCTTCCGCCGGATGAAGCGCGGCAAGATCAGGCCGGAAGGCAAACTGGACCTGCATGGCATGCGGATCGACACCGCGCATCCTGCGCTTACACGCTTCATCCTGTCGGCGCAGGCCTCTGGCAAGCGGCTGGTGCTGGTGGTGACCGGCAAAGGCAAGGACCGGGATGAACCGGGCCCGATGCCGGTGCCGCGCGGAGTGCTGCGCCACAAGGTGCCTCAGTGGCTGGCCTTGCCGCCGCTGTCGCAAGCGGTGCTGCAGGTCACGCCGGCCCATGTCAGCCATGGCGGTGAAGGCGCCTACTACGTTTACCTCCGGCGCTGCCGCTGAGGGCTGTCATCTGTTGTCGGATGGCGGGAGTGCCAGCGCCACGGCAATGACGTTGTCCCGGACTATGATCTGGCCGGGCAGAATCCTGCGAAGCCCGTCCTGATCCCTCTCGAACGACTCTGTCGTTTCCCGGGCCCCCTTTAGCAGGGCCAGCAGCGCCGGCGAGGTCGCAGCAACAAAATGCTGCGATTCAGCTTCATCGGCAAATGCAGTGGTATCGATGACTTCTACCGGCAGTTCGCTGATTTCATCGATATTATTCAGATTGCCCAGCCGCGCGCGCCCGTCCAATCCGCGCAGACGTTGAGACAGGGTCAGAACGTTGTCTTTTTGCGATACGAAGATCACAAAAGGCTGCGGTACTTTGGCAAAGCGCTGCATCTGCGATTTGAACACGTCAACATCCAGGTCCGGTGACATCAGCACAACGCCGCCAAGGTTGCCGGCAGCCCAGCCGGGGGTTTTGATTTCAATCTGCCGCAGAGCCTCCATGGTCAGCAGGCCTCCCATGGAATGCGCAACCACGACAACCCGCCCGGCACCGGATGCACCCAGCTTGCGCAGCAGCATTTCCAGCCCGTCCCGGGCAAACAGAACGCTGTCTCCGTCGTAAGCATAGCCAAGCGCCTTGCCTTTGCTGGGCCAGGAATAGATCACTGTTGCGCCGGGAACATTGATGTCGTGGGTCAGCTGTGCGGCCCGGAACGCAGTCTCTGCCTGGGTGGAATTGAATCCATGTACAAAAACCGTGACGTCCCGCTCGCCGGCGGGAAATTTGGCCAGCTCCTGCCGCAGCCTCGTGGAAAAGGCCGCTTCACTTTCGAATTTCCTGCGCCCGGCCATGGTGAACTCGGTAGTGGGATCCGGGTCCCCATAACCGAACTTCAGCGAGCCGGGCTTGTGTTCCGGCGGAATGGAGACCGTAAGTTCCAGAAGGCTGAATCCGTCGGTTCTCTCTGACCCGTATGTGCCATCCGGCAGCGGTTCGCGGTTTGTGGCGGCAAAGACGGTTTTCGGGGTGCCGATCTTCAAGGCGCTGGGGACTGTCGGCGAGAAGGACCTGTCCGCACAGCCCGCCAGTCCGATCAGTAGAAAAACGCAAACCGCGCGCAGGACCTGCTTCATGTTTGCCCCCAAATTCAAATGGCGGCAGGCTATCCGACCTGCCGCCATTGTCCAGTGGCTGCGACTGGCGCTGGCGGTTTACAGCACGTAACGGCTGACATCGGCGGAGCGCCCAAGCTCGCCAAGGTTCTTTTTCACAAATGCAGCATCAACCGTGACTGCCTCACCGGATCGGTCAGGCGCCGTGAACGAGAGCTCTTCGAAGACACGTTCCATCACGGTGTAGAGCCGCCGTGCGCCGATGTTTTCCACCGTCTGGTTCACCTCGGCCGCAATCCTGGCCAGCGCAGCGATACCGTCCTCCGTGAAAGTCACTTCGACTTCCTCGGTGCCCATCAGCGCAGTGTACTGCCGTGTCAGCGCGTTGTCGGTCTCGGTCAGGATGCGGACAAAGTCCTTTTCGGTCAGCGCCCGCAGGTTGACCCGGATCGGCAGGCGGCCCTGCAGCTCCGGCAGCAGGTCCGACGGTTTGGCGATGTGGAAGGCGCCGGAAGCAATGAACAGGATATGGTCGGTCTTGACCGGCCCGTGCTTGGTGCTGACGGTGGTGCCTTCGATCAGCGGCAGCAGGTCGCGCTGCACGCCTTCCCGGCTGACGTCACCGCCGCGGGTCTCCTGCCGGGCGCAGACTTTGTCGATCTCATCCAGGAACACGATGCCGTTCTGTTCGACGGCTTCCAGAGCGGTGCGGGTGACGGTTTCGTCGTCCAGCAGCTTGTCGGCCTCTTCGCTGATCAGCACCTCATAGCTTTCGGCAACGGTCATCTTCTTGCGGGTGGTGCGCCCGCCCATCGCCTTGCCGAACAGGTCGCCAAGGTTCAGCATCCCCATGTTGCCGCCGCCGGGCTGGCCGGGGATTTCGAACATGCCCATCGGGTTGGAGGTGTCGGCCACGTCCAGCTCGATCACCGTGTCGTCGAGTTCCCCCGCCTTCAGCTTCTTGCGAAACATCTCGCGGGTCGCTTCACGTGCATCGCTGCCGGCGATGGCTTCCACAACCCGGTCTTCCGCCGCCTTGTGGGCGTTGGCCTTCACGTCCTCGCGCATGTACTCGCGGGTTTGGGCAATGGCGCTGTCCACCAGGTCGCGGATGATCTGCTCCACATCACGGCCGACATAGCCAACTTCGGTGAACTTGGTGGCTTCAATCTTGATGAAAGGCGCGCGCGCGAGTTTGGCCAGGCGGCGGGAAATCTCGGTCTTGCCGACGCCGGTGGGGCCGATCATCAGGATATTCTTGGGATACACCTCATCGCGCAGGTCGTCAGCCAGCTGCTTGCGCCGCCAGCGGCTGCGCAGCGCCACCGCCACGGCGCGCTTGGCTTCCTTCTGGCCGATGATGAAGCGGTCCAGCTCCGAGACGATTTCGCGGGGGGTCAGATCGGTCATGTCAGTCCTTTCCGGGGCAAAACTTTTTAGAAAAAGTTTTGCTAAGAATCTTGAGGGAAACTCTTAGCCGCCGATAGTTTCGACGGTCAGGTTTCCATTGGTGTAGACGCAGATATCGGCGGCGATGGCCATGGCATCCCGGGCCACGGTTTCGGCGGATCTATCGCTGTCCATCATGCCTCGGGCGGCAGCCAGCGCAAAATTGCCGCCGGAACCGATGGCAGCAACATCATGCTCAGGCTCCAGCACGTCGCCGGCGCCGGTGATCACGAACATGTCGGTGCCGTCGGTCACAATCAGCATCGCCTCCAGCTTCTGCAGGTATTTGTCGGTGCGCCAGTCCTTGGCCAGTTCAACACTGGCGCGGGCCAATTGCCCGGGGGTGGCTTCCAGCTTGGCTTCCAGCCGTTCCAGCAGGGTGAACGCATCTGCGGTCGAGCCGGCAAAGCCCGCCACCACGTCAAAGCCGCCCGGCGACAGGCGGCGCACCTTGCGGGCGGTTCCCTTGATCACTGTCTGCCCCAGCGATACCTGGCCGTCGCCGGCGATGACCACCTGGCCGTCCTTCTTGACACCGATGATGGTGGTGCCGTGCCAGCCGGGGAATTGATCGTCTGCCATAAATGCCTCCGTTAAGTTGCCCCCTATATGGAACCATCCCCACGCCGGCACAAGGGACAGGGCCGGATCCCGCGTGCTGCACCGGCTGCAAGGCTTTTTGCTGCTATGCAGAAAGCGCAAGGCGGGGCTGTTGAACCGGCAATTGCGGGACTCAGCTGCGCATCCTACATGGGGCTTACAACCGGCACAGGGTCGGCTGTTTCTCAGAAGGATATGCGCAAATGACGACCGCAAACATTCATGCGCCGCTCGGAGCAGTCACCGTTCTCCGTGTGGTCGACGCCATGACCAGCGTGAAAACCTCCATCGTGGAGTGGTACGAAGCCCGTGAGACCCGCAAGGCACTGGCACAGCTGACTGATGCGCAGCTGGACGACATCGGCCTGAGCCGCGCCGACATCGCCAAGATCTGAGACTGAAATGGTCGAAGACTTAGAATGAGCCGCCCTGACATGGGCGGCTTTGTTCATTTTGGGGCGGTGATTTTGTATTTTCCAGCCTGATCCGGCAGCCAGGCCTCGATCGCAGCGGTTGCCACCACGTGGCGGCTGCCGGCGTCTGCATCCTCCACACCCAGCCCGCCCTTGACGGCGCGCACGCTGGCCCTGCCCCGCGGCAAATCCTGCGCCACCAGATCGCAATCCACCATCTCCGGCTGCTGCACGCCGATGGTCACCTCCACCCGCATTTCGCTGTGATCGATCCCAAGCTGGGCAAACAGGGTGATCGAAGAATGGTGCAGCGCGTCCTGCACCGCGCGGCGGGCTGCCTTGGTGTAATCCTGGCCATAGAGGTCGTTGCCGGTGCCCATTTCTAGGATGATGCGTTTTTCGCTCATTCCGCCGCCTCCAGGTCAAACGACACGATCACGGCTGCATTGGCGATCACGGTGCGCCCGCCGTTTGGTTTCCCGACGTCCAGCCCGCCTTCCACAACACGGATATTGGGCTGGCCGTAGGGGAAGATTTCCAGCAACGCCTCTGTGTCCACCGCCTCCGGTTTCTGTACGCCGATCTCGGCATCGATGATCATGTCTTCCTTACGGAAATCGAACAGTTCCGCCATATTGACGGAGTTATGCCACAGCGCGTCTTTGATCGCCCGGCGGGCGGCTTCGGTATAGTCTTCGCGCCTCAGCGACGTGCCCATGCCGAATTCCACGAGAACCCTTGTCTTGGCCATGCTGCCTCCTGAAATTGTTCCAGCCCGGACCGTTGCAGTCCGCGGCACCAAAGGAAAGAGCCAGTTTCAGGCCGCCGGCTGAACCAGTGCGCAGGTACAAAAAAGGGCTGTCCCGGCGGGGACAGCCCTTGGAAATCCGTTTGGATCCGGCTTAGATCGACTCTTCGATCCAGCTCTGCAGCGCGGCCTTGGGGGCGGCGCCGGCGCGGTTGGAGATCACCTGGCCGTCCTTGAAGATAAACAGCGCCGGGATGCCGCGCACGCCCATGGCGGCAGCGGAGTTCGGGTTGCTGTCAACGTCGACCTTGGCGATTTTCACCTTGCCGCCGAATTCCGCGGCCAGCTCTTCCAGAGCCGGGCCGATCTGTTTGCAGGGACCGCACCACTCGGCCCAGAAATCCACCACAACGGGGATATCGGAGTTCTTGACTTCGGCGTCAAAAGTGGCGTCGGTGACGGCTACGGTGGACATATGCATGTCTCCATGAGTGTGTGGCAACTGGAGTCGGAACCTATGTACGGCTTAACGGATCGTCAAGGTTCCAGACGCCGCATCAGCGCGGCTGTCACAAGTTCGTGCGGCAGCGGCATCAGCGTGGCCGTTCGGGTCCAAAGAAGCGCGGTTTCGACGGTGCGGCCGGGGTAGATCTGCGCCAGCGCATGGGCATAGGCGCCCATCTGGCGCAGCAGCCCTTCGGGGCATTGCCCGGGTGTTACAGGCACGGTGGCATTTGATTTGAAATCGACGGCCAAAACCCTGTCCGGTGTGACAATCAGGCGGTCGATGATGCCATGCAGGCGGGTCCCGTGCAGGTCCGCGGTTACAGTGACTTCAGCCAAAGTTTCCGGGGCGAAAATATGGGACAAGCCGGCGTTTTGCAGAACACCGGACGCCTCGGCGAGCAGTTCCGCAGTATCCTCAGCGTCCTGCAGAAGGCTGCCGGCTAGCTGCGGCCAGTGGGTTTCAGGCCGGCCCGGTAGGTGCTCCAGCAGCAGGTGCAGCCGGCTGCCGCGGGCCTTGGCGGCATCCTCGTCCAGGCCCAGATCACCTGGCAAAGCCTTGGCTCCGCCCAGGTCAGAGGGGCTGAGCGCCGGCGCCGGCGCCTCATAGGCTTTGGCCGCGCGGGAGAAGACCTCTGGCAAGCAGTGTTTCACGGCTTCCTCGACCGGTTTTTCGATCAAAGGCAGCCGGTCCCAGTTCCCGTGCTGCAGGCGCAATCCTGCCCCGCCAGGACAGTCAAGCTCCACTGCGCCGCCCTCGCGCATGGCGCGCTCTGTCATGCGGTACCAGCTGTCGCCCTGCTCGCCCGCGTCGCCGGCGGCAGCGACAATCAGCCACTTTTCTGCCCGTGTTAGAGCCACATACAGCAGCCGCAGGCGTTCATTCTGCAGCTTTTCCTGGGCAGCTTCACGGGCCGCCAGCATGGCGGCAGGCATCTGGTCCTTGGGCAGTTTCCAGACCGGGGTGCCCTCGGCCAGCATGATCTCCGCGTCCCGCGGGGCCTGGCGTTTGGCGGTGTCCGGCAGGATCACGATCGGCGCCTCCAGCCCCTTGGACCCATGCACCGACATCACCCGGATCATGTTGCCGGCGGCGCCCATCTGGCGTTTGATTTCCAGATCGTCAGTCTGCATCCAGACCAGAAACCCGGTGAGGCTGGGCACGTCGGTGCGCTCATAAGCCAGCGCCTGCGACAACAACGCGTTGATTCCATCCTCTGCCTCGGGCCCCAGCCGGCCCAGCAGCTTCTGGCGGCCGCCGTGGCGGGTCAGGATGCGTTCGATCAGGTCAAACGGGCGCAGGAAATCCGCATTGGCGCGCAGGTCATCCAGCACCGCCATGGTTTCCGGGAACTCCCCTGCCCGGTCGCGCAGCGCCGGCCACAGGTACATGGCCTCCCGCCGGTGCGCGAGATCGAACAGAGCCTGCTCCGTCCAGCCGAAAAGCGGCGATTTCAGCGCTTCCGCCAGCGACAGGGAGTCTTCCGGCAGCGCCAGGAACCGCAGCAGCGCGGCAATGTCCTTGACCGCCAGTTCCGCGCCGACCTTTAGCCGGTCAGCGCCGGCGATGGGCAGTTCCGCCTTCTTGCAAGCGCGGATGATTTCCGAAAACAGATCGGACCGGCGCTGCACCAGGATTAGGAAGTCGCCGGCCTGCACCGGACGGCGCTGAAAGGTGCCGCGTTCGGCGCCGTCCTCGGGGATGGTAACGCCGGTCTCAATCATCTGCTTGATCGACGCCGCAATCCTTTCGGCCAGGATCACCGTATGATGGCGGCTGCTGGGGCGGTCGACGGGGCTGGTCCAGTCGGGATCCTCGTCATCCTCCACCTTTTCGACCACCGGCCACAGGTCTACCCGGCCCGGCAGGTCCGACTTGAAAGCCCGGTGCAGTGCGTCCTTGCGGAAACCGGCGCGGGGGCTGTCCTTGAACACCAGGTCGACCAGCTTCAGGATTGCAGCAGAAGAGCGGAAGGAGAAATCGAGCGAGGCATCCTGCAGCCCTGCCCCGGTTTCCGCCAGCCGGTTGCCGAACTCCTGCTGCATCCGGTCAAACGCATCCGGGTCAGCGCCCTGAAAAGAATAGATCGACTGCTTCTTGTCACCGACGACAAAGATGGTGCGCTCCACATCCGAGCGCGCGCCCTCGCCCGCGGTGAATTCCTGTGCCAGCTTCTCGATCACGTCCCATTGCACCGGGCTGGTGTCCTGTGCCTCGTCCACCAGAATGTGGTCGATGCCGCCGTCCAGACGGTACAGCACCCAGGCGGCCACGCCCGGATCGTTCAGCAGTTGGCGCGCCTTCAGGATCAGGTCATCAAAGTCGAGCCAGCCGCGCAGCTGTTTGCGGCGCTCATACTCCGGCAAGAAGGCGGCGGAGAAGCGGTGCAGATCGTGGCTCTTGCGTGCGGCACTCAGCGCCAGACGTTTCGCGCGGGTATCCTCGACCCGCAGCATAAGCGGTTCCAGCTGATTCATCAGCGACAGATGCGCTTCGCGCAATTTCTTGGTCGGGAACTTGCCCACTTTGGCGGTGAATGGCTCTTTGGCGCTGGCCCCGGTCAGGAAAACACTTTCGAGCGTGCTCAGATCCGTGAGCGTTGGTTTGGTGATACCACTAAGCTTCACCCCTGCCTTCTGATCGGTCGAACCGCCGTGCCCCAGCATTTCACGGGTGCGTTGCAGCAGCTCTTCCTCGCCGCCCAGGAACACCAGGGATTCCAGCGCTGTTTCGTCGAATCCCGCGGGCAGTTCAAAAAGGTCCAACAGCCCGTCCCAGTCCAGCGGCTCGCCGAAATCGGCGCGGCGCTGGCAGATCGCGGAGGTCAGAGTCTCGAAGTCACTGTCGCTGACATGGCGCGCCAGCGCATCGACCAGCAGGGCGTCAGCTCCTTGAGCAAAATCCTCCATGATTTCCGCCCGCAGCAGCTGGCCTGCGCGGTCGTCCATCTCGGAAAACTGCGGGCTGACGCCGGCCTCCAGCGGAAAGCGGCGCAGCAGCGAGGAACAGAAGGAATGGATGGTTTGGATCTTCAACCCACCCGGCGTCTCGATCGCGCGGGCAAACAGGGTGCGGGCCTTGGCCAGATCCTCAGCCGCAGTGTTGACTTCACCCAATTCGGTCAGCGCTGCGATAAGCGCCGGGTCTTCCAGCATCGCCCATTCACCGAGCCGCTTGAACAGCCGGTTCTGCATCTCGCTGGCGGCGGCCTTGGTATAGGTGAGGCATAGAATGTGCTGCGGCTGAACGCCCTTCAACAGCAGCCGCGCCACCCGGTCGGTCAGCACCTTGGTCTTGCCGGAGCCCGCATTGGCCGCCAGCCAGGTGGAGGCATCAGGGCGGGCGGCGCGGAACTGCGCCTCGGAGGCGGCGTCGCGGATGGTCATGCCAGATCCTCCGGTTGCGGTTCAGCGCTGCGGTCCCATTCGCCGTAGCGTGCCAGGTGGTCGTAATCGCCGGCGATGTCATCCCGGTGCACCATGCGGCGGCTCGAATAGCCTTGTTCAGGCTCGAAATAGGCGCCGATCAAGGTGCGCAGCTCGTCCCAGACCTTGGCGGGCGGTTCTTCCTCCAGAGGAGCGCGCACCTCTTTCATGCTGCTGCCCAGCCCAATGAACAGGGCGCGGGCAACCTCAGCCGGGCCAAGATCGTCAAAGGCGCCCTCTTTGGCCATGGCGGCTTCGATCAGCAGTTGCTTTTCGAACTTCTTCTGCTGGGACTCGCTGGGCGGCGCGCCAGTCTTGTAGTCATAAAGATGCAGGAACCCGCGCTCATCCATGTCGATCCGGTCAGCGCGGCAAGCAATGGTAAAGTCCAGCGGATCCAGCCGGGCGCTGCCCTTGGCTTCAAACGCAACCGGTTTGGCGCGGGCCTGTCGCTCCTGTTCCGCCAGGACAAAGTCTCCGGCAATCTTGCGGATGCGGCTGTGCCACAGGATGCGGGCAACGGGCCAGGGCACATGGGTTTCCAGCAGTTCACGGGTCTTTTCGATGAGCTGGCCGGCGGTCAGCAGGCTCGGATCTGCCTGGGCTTCCTTGATGAAATGCTCGAACACCTCATGCACCACGATCCCGCGCAGCAGGGCGTCGGGCTCCTGCACCAGCGGGTTAAGCGGTTTTAGGCGCAGCACATGCTTGGCGTAGATTGCATAAGGGTCACGGATGAGCCGCGGGATTTCCGTGATCGTCAGGCGGCGCGGGCGGGCCGCAACTGGCGGTCGCGGCGAGGGGCGCGGCATCTGTGGAATGGGCGTGGGCTCCTCCAGCGCGTCTGCCCAGCCGAGCCATTGCTGGCCCCTTGCACGCATCGCCATCAGCGCATCCTGGCCGCCCTGATCCGGCAGGCCGGACAGCAGGTTGGTCAGCCGGTTCAGCCAGCGCGACGGTACGGTGTCGGCTTCCTCCGAGCGTTCAGCACGGGTCAGCCAGACTTCTGGCGCCGCAATCGCCTGCTGGAAATCATGCGCCGACAGCCCGATGCGGCGTTCGGGCAGCAACAGGCCTGCCTGATTGCGCAACTGGCGGTTCAGCCAGGGATCGGGACTGGCGGCCTCCGGCCAGCTGCCTTCATTGAGGCCGCCCAGAATGACCAGATCGGCGCCCTGCACCCGGGCCTCCAGCGTGCCCCAGATCATGATCGAGCCATATGGCGCATCGCGGTCGCGCACCTCGCCTTGGCTCAGCAGCGCGCCCAGCAGGTCAGCGAAATCGCGGGCGGTCATCTCGCCGCCATAGGGGGCCTCAGTTTCCAGGTTTTCGATGCAGGCGAGCGCGGCCTGGCCGGCCTTCTTGTCCCACAGTGTGCCGGCGCCGTCCGTCTGGCTGCCGGCAGCGATGCGCTCGGCCATATCACGCAGCCGTTCGACCCAATCGGTCAGGGGCAGGGTGCCAGCGATCTCCTGATCCGCGAAACAGGCGCTCAGCCAGCCGGTCCAGCCCGGTGTCAGCTGTCGGCCCTTCTCAAAGCCGGCAAAGGCCGCAGCATCGGGGAAGGGTGGGCCGTTGCGGCGCAGGGACAGCTCCAGCTCGCGGGTCTGGCGCAGGTGGTTGCCACGGTCCGCACCGTCATGGGTCAGCGGGTGCTTCAGCAGCGTCAGCAGGCTGTCGCAGGCCAGCGGCTTGCAGAACAGCCCCGCCACGTGGCGCAGGAACCGGCCAGGCGGCGACAGCTGCAGCGGCTGGCCGGCGGAATCATCCGGCAGGATGTCCCAGCGGTCCAGTGCGGCAGAGACCTGACGTGTCAGCATCCGGTCGGGCGTGATCAGCGCAGCGGTCTGGCCGTCCTCCGCCGCCTGGCGCAGGCGCAGCGCAATGGCGAGCGCCTCGGCACGGGGGCTGGGAGCTTCGACAAGCAAAACGTTTTCCGTTGCGCTGTCCAGACCGGTCAGCTTGGGGCCTTCGCTCATCCAGGCGTCTGTCACCGGGGCCGGGCGCAATGCCAGCGAGACCAGCCGGTTGCGTTCGGGAGAGACCGGCGGGGTATCGGTCCAAGGCCGCACATCGCGCGGGGCCAATTCCAGGTCTTTCATCAGCTTGTGGAACCGGTACTGAGGATGGTCTTCCGAGATCATCGGGTCATCCAGACTGCCCCAGACGTGGTCCGGCTGATCGAAATCGAAACCAGGCAGCACCACAGCGCCCTGCGGCAGACGGGCAATGGCTTGCATCAGCATCAAGGTGGTGCCGCGGGACCCGGTGGAACCGGCCAGAATGACGGGGTGCAGCGGCGGGTTTTGCTGCCATTCCTCAATCAGGTTCAGAACCACCTGCCGCTGCCGCGCCTGGGCATCCATTGCGCCTTCGTGCAGGCCGGTGAACTCGTCGGCGATACCGATGAAGGCCTGCGCCCGCGCCCAATGGCCGGACATGTCCGAGACGTCCAGATCCCGGATGGCATCGGTGCTGACACCTTCACCCTGCATCTCGTCGATCAGAGCCGCGAGGCTGTCAGAAAGGTCATAAAGTGACGCGCGGGAGGCGAGGTCGGGCTGCGCATCCAGCAGTTTGGCGATCAGCTGCGACAGCTCCAGCCGGCGCCGCAGCGGGGGCAGGGCGGGCGGCAGCCCGTCCAGTGCAGCTCGATGCGCCAGATCGGTCAGCATCAGCATCCGCGGCAACAGCATTGCGGGGCCGTCGTCAAACAGGCTGCGGATACGCCGCGCCATGCGGGAGGTGTTGACGATCAGTTCAGCCCGGGCCAGCGCTTCCGGCGCCAGGTTCCGGGAGCGCTCCCGCAGCCCCTCGACCAGCGCACGCGGGAAATCGACACCGCAGGGCACGGCAAAGACGCGCGGTTTGGCGGATGGCTCAAACATCATCTGCGGCTATCAGGTCCTCGGCCAGTTTGATCCCTTCGGGATGGCCCACATCGCACCAGCGGCCGGGATATTCCAGCGCAAACAGCCTGCCGGCTGCAGCCATCCGGTTCCACAGGACATTGAGTGAGAATGCCTGCTCCTCTACCTCGTGCAGCCCCTCCGTTTTCAGGATCTGCACACCGCCATAGACCAGATTTCCGCCGCGGCTGATACGGCCGTCGGCATCGGCTGAGAAATCGCCCTGTCCAGTGCGGCCAGCGGCATACGCAAGCGGCACACAGACCAAAAGCGCATCCATACGGTCCGGGTCCCAAGCCTCTTGCGCCAATTGCAGCGGGTTCGGGCCTTTCCAGATGGCATCCGTGTTCATGGTGAAAACCGGGCCGCCGCCCAGCAGGGGCAGGGCATGGCGCAACCCGCCGCCGGTATCGAGAATCTGGGGCGCTTCATGGCTGATCCGCACGTTTTCAGGCTCTAAAAAGGCTTTTAGCGGCTCAGGCTTGTAATGCAGGTTGGCTGCAATCCGGGCTGGCCGGACCGCTTTGGCCAAGTCCAGAGCATGGGCAATCAGCGGCCGGCCGGCAACTTCGATCATCGGTTTTGGCATGTCGCGGGTCAGCTCCCGCATCCGGGTGCCAAAGCCTGCGGCAAACAGCATGACGGCTTCGGGCGAGCGCTGCATCAGGGCCTCAGCTTGTCCAGGTTTTCCGGGGTTGGGGCAGGCAGGCTGTCACGCAAAAGGCCTGCCACCGGGGCCAGTGCCGAGTGGTCCAGCCCGCGGATGAAATGGTCCCAGACCCGCGGGATCAGATCCACATAGTGCGGTTTGCCGTAGTCGAGGCTGAGCCGGGCAAAGACACCCAGAATGCGCAGATTCCGCTGTACGCCCAGCACGGTATAGGCGGTGCGGAAGCCGGATTCATCGGCGCCGGCAGCTGTTATATAGCGGCTGATCATTTGCATCTCGATGCCGGCGGGCACGTCGCGGCGGGCGTCTTGCAGGAGAGAAACAAGATCATAGGCAGGGTGGCCTGCGCGTGCGTCCTGGAAATCCAGAAGGCCTACGCGGGCAACACCGTCCCGGTCCGGCAACCACAGCAGGTTTTCAGCGTGGTAGTCCCGCTGCACCAGGACCGGATCGCCCTTCACCGTTTCGCGCAGGATGTCCTCGAACTGGTTCTCGAACCGTGACTGCAGCTCCGGGTCATGGCCGCCATGAATTCCATCGCGGTATTTCGACAACGCAAGCCCGGCCATTTCCGCCATCAGCCGCGGGCCATAGGGTGCCAGTTCCGGCATCGGCGCCTGGTGGAGGGCAACCAGCGCGTCTGTTGCGGCTTCGTATAGTTCCCTTTCCAGCGTCGGCTCCCGCTCAATGACGCGCGCATAGAGATCGTCACCCAGATCCTCCAGCAGCAGAAAGCCATGCTCAACATCTTTTGCCAGGACCTCCGGGGCGCTGAGGCCCTGGGCACGGAGGTATTCGGCAATGCGGATGAAGGGGCGGACGTCCTCGCCCTTTTCCGGCGGTGCGTCCATCAGCACGACAGTCTCACCGGCTGAGCCGGTCAGCCGTTCATAGCGCCTGTTGGAGGCATCGCCTGCCAGCGGTGCGCTTTGCCAGCTGGCATAGGCCGTTTCCGAGAGAAAGGTTTCGCGCAGGGAATTGCGATCGGTCATGCGCAGATGCGCTCCATCAGGGGCAGCCATTTTGCATCGCTCCAGCGGAGAGTCAGATGGCGGCGGTCTTCGTGTTCAGGGTCCAGCGCCAGCGTAAGATGCAAGGCGTGCGGCGGTGTCAGTTCCTGCAGCCGGTCAGGCCATTCGACCAGGCAGATTGCATTGTCAAAGGCTTCGGTCAGGCCCAGTTCCTCCAGCTCATCCAGGGAGGACAGCCGGTAGAGGTCGGTGTGCCAAAGCTCGCCGGCGGGAACATCATAAGTCTGCACCAGCGTAAAGGTGGGCGAGGGCACATCCTCTGGCTCTTCCATCAGAGACTGGATCAGGTGGCGTGCGAAATGGGTCTTTCCGGCGCCGATCACACCGTCCAGCAACAGGCAATCGCCGGGGCGCAGGGCTCCGGCGATCCGCGCGGCCAGCTGGGCCGTTTCCTCAGGTGAATTCAGCGTGCAGGCCGCAGTCTTTGTCGTCATGGCGGTACAATGGCGCCGCCGCCTGCCCGCTGCAAGCCGGTTTCCCGGCTCAGTTCTTGCTTGAAGCGGGGAAGCGCTCCTGGCCGGCCGGAAGAGCCGCAGTTTGCGGCGCCCGGAAACTGACCATGGTGGCGCCGTTCTGGATCGCAGTCACCTTGCAGACCATACGGGTGCCGTCGCGAAGCTGGATGTGCGACCACCACGATTCGCGGCCATCGCATCCCGCCACAAAGTCGCGGATCTCGCCCCAGACAGGGGTCGGTGCGCAGGTGTCCTGCCAAACCCGGCTCGCGTCCATGATCGACACTTTGGCAAAGCTCGCATTGGGATCCATTTGCCAGAGGCTGTCATAGGTGCTGTTAGAGAAGGTCATGCTGCCGTCGTTGGCGAAAACCGCGATGCCCTCATCCATCTGATCCAGAATTGACTGGCCCATCTCCAGCTCGGAGCGGAACTGGCGGGTGAGGGTGACTTCGGCGGTAATGTCCTCGAACAGGAAGGCAATGGCGCCATCCGGGTGCGGTCGGCCCGAAACCTTGTAGACAGAGCCCGACGGCAGCGACCAGGTCTCCTGATAGCGGCCCTCGGCTGCGGCTTCCAGCAGGTCGGCCATCTGGTGGCGCCAGCTGGAATAGCTTTTCGGCTCCGGCATCATCCGCTGATCGCGCAGCCGGTCAAAGAAAGTAAGAAGGTTCGGACGCGAACTGAGGAAATTTGCCGGCAGCGCGGTGAGGTCGATCAGCACCGGGTTGAACAGAACCAGCTGCCGGTTGCGGTCGAAAATTGCCAGGCCGATAGACAGCTGGGCAAAGGTCTTGGCCAGCGTCTGGACAAAGTTGCGCTGGGCGACCTCGGCATCGACGACAGCGTTCACGTCGACCGCATGGCACAGCCACCCGGCCTCCGTTTCGGTGGTTGAAACGTTGTACCACAGCTTCTTGTTGCTTTCCGGCAGCGGAATATAGATCCGTTCCGGCTTGCCGCTTGTCATCGGGTCGTGGAGGTCGGTGAACAAGGGGTCCGCAAAATCGGCGCCGCGGCCCCGGATTTTGTGGTTGAGGTTGTCGTAGGCAAGATTGGACCAGGTGACGCTGCCCTCTTCCGACTGCAGCCAGACCGGGTAGGGCGCCTGATGCACAGCGGCCCGCAGGGTGGTCAGCTCCTGATCCAGGGATTTGTTCTGCTCGTCCAGGGTGCTGCGGCGCAGCTGCACGCGGGTCACCCCGTCGATCCATTCGCAATGCGCCTCGCGGCTTTCGGCAGCGGCGGTGCCTGACAGCACCAGCGGCCCCACGTCTTTCAAATAGCCTGGCGACTGCGGCAGGCCGGGATAGCTGCGGGACAGCTGGTCGCGCAGCATGCTCCAATCGAAATTTTCCGCCTGGTCACCGATGAACTTGCGGGCACCGGAGGACCAGCCGATCAGGCTGCTGTCATCGAACAGAAACACCGCATCGGTGCGGCCATCGCCAGCCAGAAGGTCGTGTTCCAGCCCCTGCCGGCGGGGGGCGGGCGACAGCCACCAGACAGCCGCAGCAGCCGTTGCCGCGCAAAGGGCTGCCAGCACAAACCATTCCATCGAAGCGAAATCCTGCATGTTTTCCTGCCTAGTTCAGCTCTTTTTCACCCGTATGGTTCCCTAAAAATGGTTAAATGAAGTTTAATTGGTTGCCCAAAAGTGAATAGTTAAATTTCTAAAGGTAAATTTTTGCCGGTAACAGGGGCTCCTGCTTCCATGGCGTCGATTTTCTTTCGCGGCCAGGCGACTTCGACGATGGCGCCGCGCCCGTTGCTGTTGCTGAGCGTCTGATAGGGGTCTGAGCCGTTTGCAAACCTCAGCTGGGCGCCGGTGCGCTGCAACAGGGTCTTGGCGATGAACAGGCCCAGCCCCATCCCCTCGTATTCCGGGCGCTGCTTCCGCTCGCTTTCGCCCCGGCGGCGGCGCACAAAGGGATCGCCTATGCGGCCCAGCAAATGCGGCGGAAATCCTTGGCCGTCGTCGCTGATCGTCAGAATAATCCGGTCGTTGTCCCAGGCCGCATCTATCCAGACGGTGGATTGCGAGAAATCGACGGCATTCTGAACCAGGTTGCGCAGCCCGTGAATGATTTCTGGCTTGCGCAGCACCGTGGGCTGCTGAAAATCACCGCCTTCCAGCGGCTCCTCGTGGTAGAGGACTGCTTTGCCGCGGTGCATATGCGGCTCTGCCGCTTCTGTCACCAATGTCGAGAATGGGGCCTGGCGCAGGTGCAGGTCGTCTTTGCCGGCCCGGCCCATGCCGCGCAGGATATCGCGGCAGCGGTCGGCCTGTTCGCGGATCAGGGCAGCGTCCTCGCGCAGGTCCGGGCGGTCGTCCAGCTCCTCGATCAGCTCGGCGCTGGTCAGTTTGATGGTGGCCAGCGGGGTGCCCAGCTCATGCGCTGCCGCCGCCACCACGCCGCCGAGGTCGGTCAGCTTCTGCTCGCGCGACAGGGCCAGCTGGGTGGCGCTCAGCGCATCGGACATCAGCCGCATTTCGTTGCTGACCCGGAAGGAGTAGGCGCCGATAAACAGGATGGCGATGACGATGGCAATCCAGTTGCCGAAGATGAACACATCCGGGATCCGCAGGATGAAACCCTGCTCCGTGCGCAGCGGCAGGTGGAACTCCGCCATCAGGGTGACCAGGATGATGGCGGTTGCACCGATGATCAGGGTGGAGCGCAGCCCCATCACCGCGGCAGAAATCGTTACGGGGCCCAGCACAAGCAGGGCAAAGGGATTGTTCAGGCCGCCGGTCAGATACACCAGAAAGGCCAGCTGCAGCAGGTCGAAGAGCACCATGAGAAAGTTTTCAAACTCGCTTAGGCGCTTGTTTTCCGGAAAGGCGAAGATTGCGATCAGGTTGCCGGCGGCCGAAATGCCGATTGCCAAATAGCACAGGCCCAGTTCCAGCTGCAGGTTGAAGCGGTGCTGGGCTACGGCAATTGCGGTGATCTGCCCCGCAATTGCCACCCAGCGAAGCAGAATCAGCGTCCGCAACCGGATCCAGTGGCTGTGATCGTGGCTGCTCGGCAGCATGAAGAGGCGATCGCTCATTCGGTACCGGTGCTCCCTCAAATGTGACGCCGTGCGCCAGTTGCATCGGCTGTATTTCTTGATAGGTCTGGCGCTGCAAACGATCAACAACCCTTCCTATTCGAAAAGTGTGATCTCATGACCCGCGTTTATGCTCTCCTAGCCGCTGCTTTTGTCGCTGCCCTTGTGGGCGGTGCCTGGTTCCTGACGCGCGGGGGCAGCGGGGGTGACAAATTCGCGCAGTGCCGCAGCAGCCAGATCGCGGGCGGCGCTGATACCATTGGCGGGCCGTTTGAACTGGTCAACGCCAAGGGGGAAACGGTCACTGACCAGGATGTGATCACCGAACCGTCGATTGTCTACTTCGGCTATACATTCTGCCCGGATGTCTGCCCGATGGATGCCGCCCGCAACGCTGATGCTATCGACGTCCTGGCAGAGCGCGGCTACAGCGTTACGCCGGTGTTCATTTCCATCGACCCGGACCGCGATACACCAGAGGCCGTTGGTGATTTTGCCGCAAACCTGCACGAAAAGATGATCGGTCTGACCGGCTCGCTGGACCAAGTGAAGGCGGCCAGCAAGGCCTACAAGACCTATTTCAAGAAGAACGAAGGGGATGAGGAATACTACCTCGTCGACCATTCCACCTTCTCCTACCTGGTGCTGCCGGAGGCGGGTTTTGTGGAGTTCTTCCGCCGTGATGAAACCGCTGAGCAGTTGGCTGACAAAACCGCCTGTTTCATAGAAAAAATCTGAGCCAGGATAGCTGTTTGACCTTTCCCCTCGCCCGGACATATTCTTGCGTGAACGGATAAGAACTTCGCGGAGGACCGGGCATGGCCGAAACTGCTCTGCAGGACATTGGACCCGACAAAACACTGCTGCTGGTCGATGATGACGAGCCTTTTCTGCGGCGTCTGGCAAAGGCAATGGAGAAGCGCGGATTTGAGGTGGAAACCGCCGGCTCAGTCGCCGCGGGCAGCGCCATCGCAACGGCGCGGCCGCCGGCCTATGCGGTCGTCGACCTGCGGCTTGAGGACGGCAACGGCCTGGACGTGGTCGAAGTGCTGCGTGAGAAACGCCCTGACAGCCGGGTGGTAGTGCTGACCGGCTATGGCGCAATTGCCACGGCGGTTGCCGCGGTCAAGATCGGCGCAACGGATTACCTCTCCAAGCCGGCCGATGCCACCGACATCATGAATGCGCTGTTGTCCACCGGGGATGAGCTGCCGCCGCCTCCCGAAAACCCGATGAGCGCCGACCGGGTGCGCTGGGAGCATATCCAGCGCATCTATGAGCTCTGCGACCGCAACGTTTCGGAAACCGCCCGGCGGCTGAACATGCACCGGCGCACCCTGCAGCGGATACTGGCCAAGCGCAGCCCGCGCTGATCCTCAGATTTGCGACATCAGTTCCGCATGGCGGCGCAGGAACGCCATGCGGGTCTCCAACGGCGGCCGCAGCACGATATCCAGCCCCTCGACAATCTCCGGTTTCGGGGTGCCGAAGAACTTGCTGGCTTCCTTCTTTGAAAACCCGGCGATTTGCACGGCCTCCATCCAGGCGCTGACCTTGTCCGCCCGCTTGATCTGCGCCTTCACCGTCTTCGGCAGCGCAGCGGGCAGTCCGAACCGCAGATGGATGGCGGAGGTCAGCCGCTGGTCCAGATCGCCATAGCCCGGTCCCACAGCCGCCTTGACCGGCGAGATCATGTCGCCGATCACGTATTCCGGCGCATCGTGGAGCAGGGCGGCCAGCCGCCATTTGACCGGCGCCTTGGGCTGCATCCGGGCAAAGATATCTTCGACCAGCAGCGAATGCTCGGCCACCGAATAGGCAAAATCCCCCATCGTCTGGCCGTTCCAGCGCGCCACAAAGGCCAGCCCGTGGGCGACATCCTCAATCTCGATATCCACCGGTGTCGGATCCAGCAGATCCAGGCGGCGGCCGGACAACATGCGCTGCCAGGCACGGGCGGGTTTGGCGGGCATAGGGGATTCCTGTCGCTGCACTCAACCTTTTGACTACCTGCTGCGGCCGGGCCGGGCAATGCTTGCCGTGTTTGGAGTGTTTGCGCGAACACGGGTGAGAACGCGCAGTTTATGCTCTGTGAGTTTGAAAAAGGCGCATTTCGCACCAATATTTAAAGTATAGAAGGGGCATTGCCCCCATTACGGCAAACCCCCTTTTCCTGACGTGGCACGCAATGGAAAGGAGTTTGTCATGTTCAAGCGTTTACTGGGTCTTTCACTGTTGTTCGGCATGGCAGCGACGGCGCCGCCCGCTCTTGCAGCCAGTTGCGGCGACCGGGAAGTTCTGACGCAGAAGCTGGAAAGCGGATATTCGGAACGCCTGACCGCGGGCGGATTGCAGAAATCCAGGCCTGAGGCCACCGTGATCGAGGTCTGGTCGTCGGATGAAACCGGAACCTTCACGGTTCTGGTCACACATGCAAACGGAATCAGCTGTGTTGTCGCAACCGGTTCATCCTTTTTCCATATCACTGAAAAACAGCCGGATCCGGGCACGCCGAGCTGATGCCGGCAGCCTGACAGGCTTTCCCCTACAGCCTGGCATTTGACGAAAAGCCAGAGCCATCGGCTCCGGCTGCGGGTATCTTCGTTGAATATCAACAATTGCAGTGCTAGGCCCTGCTGCAAGTGTACTCGTAACCGGAATGGAGCAGACTATGGCCGGGGATTATATCGTCAAGGACATCGCGCTGGCCGGGTTTGGCCGCAAGGAACTGGACATCGCCGAAACCGAAATGCCGGGCCTGATGGCGCTGCGCGAGGAATACGGCGAAAGCAAACCGCTGAAAGGCGCGCGCATCGTCGGCTCGCTGCACATGACTATTCAGACCGCGGTACTGATCGAAACGCTGGTGGCGCTGGGTGCCGATGTGCGCTGGGCCTCCTGCAACATCTTTTCGACCCAGGACCACGCCGCCGCGGCAATTGCCGAAGCCGGCATTCCCGTATTTGCAATCAAGGGTCAGACCCTGGAAGAGCATTGGGATTACCTGGACAAATCCTTCATGTTCCCTGAAGGCGCGAACCTGATCCTGGACGATGGCGGCGACGCCACCCTCTATGTGCTGCTGGGCGCCCGCGCCGAAGCCGGCGAGGACATCATCCCGGTGCCGCAGTCCGAGGAAGAAGCGGTCATCAAGGCGCAGATCATGAAGCGCATGGAAGCATCGCCCGGCTGGTTCACCAAGACCCGCGACGCGATCCTGGGTGTCTCCGAGGAAACCACCACCGGCGTCCACCGCCTGTATGAGCTGCAGAAGAACGGCCAGTTGCCGTTCCCGGCGATCAACGTGAATGACTCGGTCACCAAGTCGAAGTTCGACAACAAATACGGCTGCAAGGAATCGCTGGTCGACGGCATCCGCCGCGCCACCGACACCATGATGGCCGGCAAGGTTGCCGTGGTCTGTGGTTATGGCGACGTGGGCAAAGGCTCCGCAGCCTCCCTGCGCGGCGCTGGCGCCCGGGTGAAAGTCACCGAAGCTGACCCGATCTGCGCTCTCCAGGCCGCCATGGATGGTTTCGAAGTCACCCTGCTGGAAGATGAAGTCGCCACTGCTGACATCTTCATCACCACCACCGGCAACAAGGACGTGATCCGTATCGAGCACATGCGCGAGATGAAGGACATGGCGATTGTCGGCAACATCGGCCACTTCGACAACGAGATTCAGGTCGCCAGCCTGCGCAACCACAAATGGACCAACATCAAGGACCAGGTGGACATGATCGAGATGCCCTCGGGCAACCGCATCATTCTGCTGTCCGAAGGCCGCCTGCTGAACCTCGGCAACGCCACCGGCCACCCTTCTTTCGTGATGTCGGCGTCCTTCACCAACCAGGTGCTGGCCCAGATCGAGCTGTGGACCCGCGGCGACCATTACGAAAACGACGTCTACATCCTGCCCAAGCACCTGGACGAGAAAGTCGCCCGCCTGCATCTGGGCCGCATCGGCGTCAAGCTGACCCAGCTGAGCGCAGAGCAGGCCGCCTATATCGGCGTCAAGCCCGAAGGCCCGTTCAAGCCGGAGCACTACCGCTACTAAGCGGATACCCCTCGAAAACATCGGCGCCGTAGGAGCAATCCAGCGGCGCCTTTTTTGTGCCCGATACCGTCAATTGCCGGTGGACGGGTCAATCACGGTCTCGATCCTGGTTATCTTGTTGGCCGGGAAGCCGCTCAGCTTCGCGTGCTCGTGTATCGCCTCTTCGGAATCGGCCAGGTAAATGCAGAAGGTCTTGTCGCCGGCGACATAGGAATGCTGCCATTGCACCCGGGGCGCGAGCTTGGCCAATGCCTCGTTGGACGTGCGTGCTGCGCCGCCCAGTTCTTCGCCGCTCATGCTGCCGACCTTCGGAATCTCCCGTTCAATGAGAAACTTCTGCATGAAACCCTCCTGATTTTCGCTGTTTCCGGTCTTCCATGTAGGACCGTTTCCCGAAAAGGCAGCAGTGCGGCATGAGTGATACAGCAGAAACCACCAATTCACCGTCGCTGCCTGCCGCTGGCGATTAATACCCAATCATGCACTGGGCGTACGGGCCGCTACTTCCTGAGCGCAACTGGCCCGGATGCCAGTGAAAAACCAAGTTATTCCCAACGGCTATCTGCGAGTATTCCGCGCCGGAGCTTCTCACACCGGGACGCCCCTTTCAGGTACTAAAAGACATCTCCGCCTCGCTACCGCTTCGGGTTGAAATTCTGAGCGGTCATTCGCGGGTACCTCCCATTTAACTCGCATTGTCAGGGTTATTGCTTTGCGGAATCGGCCGGACGGAAGATATACACAAGTAACCGGCCAGGACGGCCAGGAACCAGATTTTCAAACGCGTGTGGTGGATAGTGGAGCACGCGGGGTGGAAGGGAAGGTCCTGATTGTCCTCAGGTCCTTCCCTTTTTCAATTCAGTGCCTCTTTGAAGTCAGAAGAGTGTCAGCACCAGACCGGCCGCAGCGCAGGCCAGCGTCGCATAGCCGCCATCAATCAGCGTCAGCTTGACCGGCCGCATCCCGTACATGTTGTTCAGCGCAATCCAGGGGCTGATGAAAAACAGGCCGATGCCGGCGCCGCCGACCAGCCCTGCGCCCAGGGTTTCGATGCCTGACAGGCTGAATACATGGCGCATCATTCCGGCCACGATCAGCTGAAGGACAAATGCCATGGCAAAGATCATGGGGCTTTGCCCGCCCTCCGGCTTGCCGGTTTCGTCACACTCGACGCCGGAAGCCTCGACCCATGGTTTGGCCAACGCGCCGTAGTAGACGGCACCCAGCACAAACGCCGCCGCTGCCGCAACAATCACACTCAGGAATTCCACGATGCTCTCCTCAATGGTTTCAGCCACTTGAGAGCAGAGTGGCAGATCAGCTAGGGTCTGTCTCCCCCAGCGCGCAGATGGCGGCCCATTCGGCTTCGCTCACCGGCTGCACCGACAGGCGGGAGTTCTTGACAAGCACCATTTCCTCCAGACGCGGATCGGCTTTGATCTGGTCCAGGCTTACCGGCCTGGCAAAGGGGCGCACTGCCTTGATGTCGACGCATTCCCAGCGGTCGTCCTCGGTGGTGCTGTCCGGGTGCACCTCTGCGCAGACCTCAACGATGCCGACCACGGATTTCTCTTTCTGCGAATGATAGAAAAAGCCGCGGTCGCCAATTTTCATTTCGCGCATGAAGTTGCGCGCCTGGTAGTTGCGCACGCCGTCCCATTCCTCGCCCGCAGCACCCTTGGCAGCCTGGTTATCCCAGCTCCAGGTGGAAGGTTCGGATTTGAACAGCCAGTAACGCATCAGCCAATGACCTTTTTCCAGGTGATCAGTTCGACAGCTTCAAAAAGGCCGGCCTTGTTGTAGGGATCGTTTGCCGCCCATGCCTCGCCTGCTGCCATGTCCTCGACGTCCAGGATAACCAGGGAACCGGCCATATTGCCATCCTGATCCAGCAGCGGGCCTGCCTGCGCCACGGCGCCGGTGTCGTTGATATAGGCCAGATGGGCGTCACGGTTGTCCAGCCGGGTCTGCAAATGGCCGGGTTTGTCGCGGGCGATCAATGCGATGAGCATTTTATTCCTCTTTTAATGGTCTTTTAAGCAAATGTGCCGCTGCCTCGCTGATCGTCAAGCGCTGATCTACTAAATTGGTTACCGTGAGCGTGACCGGCATATCCAGCCCCCTCTGCTGGGCCTGCTCCGCAACGGCCCGCGCGGTGGCGGCACCTTCCACGGTGATGCTGGGATCGAATTCCTCGCCCCGGCCGATGGACAGGCCCAGCCGGTAATTGCGGGAGAGATCCGAGGTGCAGGTCAGCGCCAGGTCGCCAAATCCCGAAAGCCCGGCCAGGGTTTCCGCCTTGGCGCCGCTTGCCAGCGCCATCCGCTGCATCTCCGCATAACCCCGGGTCATCAGCGCAGCACGGGCGCTGTCACCGAGCCCGGCGCCGATCACGGCACCGCAGGCAATTGCCATCACGTTTTTCAGGGCGCCGCCGATTTCCGCGCCTATGGTGTCCGTCGTGCGGTACAGGCGCAGATTGGCCGTGGTCAGCTGCTCCTGCAGTTCCTTGCCCAGCTCCGCATCGCTGCAAGCCAGCGTCAGCGCGGTTGGCAGTCCGCGGGCAATGTCAGCAGCGAAGCTCGGCCCGGTCAGCAGTGCGGCCTGCGCATCCGGCAGAACTTCACGGATGACGGCAACCGGGCCTAGCCCGGTCTCCAGCTCAATCCCCTTGCAGCATGCAACGAGCGATTTTCCTGCGAGGTGTCCGCTGTACTGCTCCAGCACACCGCGGAGCGTTTGCATCGGCACCGCCAGAAGCAGAACTTCGGATTGGCAGGCGTCCGCGATATCCGCAGTGATGGCAAGGTTCCCTGGCAGCTCCACACCAGGCAGGCGGGTCCCGTTACGGCGGCTGTCCTGCATCGCCTGGGCCTTAACCGGGTTGCGGGCCCACAGGGTCACCGGCCCGTTGCCGGCCAGCGAAATCGCCAAGGCGGTGCCAAAGGCGCCCGATCCCAGTACCGAAATGCTCATGCTTTGGCTCCCTTGCGGCCTGACCCGATCAGCGCCGGGCTGCTTTGATCCAGCGGCCAGCGCGGTCGGGCGGTCAGGTCCAGCCCGTCGCGCGCACCCGTCTTGAACCGCTCCAGCCCGGCATAGGCGATCATTGCGGCATTGTCGGTGCACAACCGCAGCGGCGGCGCGGTAAAGGCGGCGCCGGCCTCGGTGCAGACAGTCTCTAACGCGGTGCGAATGGCAGTGTTTGCTGCCACACCTCCGGCAACAGCGACCGTTGGCTGTGCCGGTTCTTCTTGAAGGTACAGGCGGATGGCGCGGCGGGTTTTTTCCGCCAAGGTATCAACCACAGCAGCCTGAAACCCTGCACATAAGTCGGCACGGTCCTGGCGGGTGAGGCCGCCTTTTTCCGTCACGATCTGATCGCGCATCCGCATCAGCGCGGTCTTCAGCCCCGAGAATGACAGGTTGCAGTCCGGCCGGTCCAGCAAGGGACGGGGAAAGCGGAAGCGCTTGGGATCACCCTGTTCCGCTTCAGCCTGCACTGACGGCCCGCCCGGCTGCGGCAGCCCCAGCAGCCGGGCGGTCTTGTCAAAGGCCTCGCCCGGCGCGTCGTCAATAGTTCCGCCCAAACGGGTGAAATCCTCCGGCCCGCGCACCAGCAGGTACTGGCAGTGGCCGCCAGAGACCAGTAGCATCAGGTAGGGATAGGCGATCCCATCCGTCAGCCGCGGTGTCAGCGCGTGGCCTGCTAGGTGGTTCACCCCGACGAGCGGCAGGCCGGTTGCAGCGGCAATCCCCTTGGCGCACATCACCCCTGACATAACCCCGCCGATCAGCCCCGGGCCGGCCGTGACGGCCACCGCATCCATGTCCTTCAGGCTCAGCCCGGCCTCCAACAGCGCATCGCGGACGCAGATGTCCAGCTTCTCGGCGTGGGCGCGGGCGGCAATCTCCGGCACCACGCCGCCAAAGGCGCTGTGCAGCTCAGTCTGGCCGAAGACAACCGAGGACAGAACCTCGGGCCGCGCGCCTTCAGTCTGCCGCACCACGGCGGCAGCGGTGTCGTCACAGCTGCTCTCCAGCCCCAGAATTGTCAGGGTCTTTGTCATGGCCTTACCGTTGCATCAAACTGCCGCCGGGGCTACCACCGAAGCGGGTTGCAAACAATCCCGGGAGCCGTGCGATGGTGCCTTTGCTGATGACACGCCCGCTGGCAGCGGCAGAGAGTTTTGTGGACGGCCTGCCTGCCGGGGGGCGGGCCGGGCTGCGGGTGATCTATGCGCCGCTGATGGAGATCCGGCCAGCGCGGGCACCGGTCGCGTTGCAGGGTGTGAAAGGTGTGATTTTCACCTCGGCCAGCGGTGCCGAAGCCGCTTCACGTGAAACCACAGCGCGGCTGCCTGCCTATTGCGTCGGGGAACGCACCGCGCAGGCTGCCGCGGAACTGGGCTGGCAGGCGGAGGCCTTGGGGCAATGCGCCGAGGAGCTGACAGCAGCCCTGCTGCAGCAACGCCCGGCCGCGCCGCTTCTGCATCTGCGCGGTGCCCATACCCGTGGAAGCATTGCCCGGCGGCTGACGGAGGCAGGCCTCCCCTGCGGCGAGCAAATCGTGTATGATCAGGTGCTTCTGCCGCTGACAGCTGAGGCGCAGGCCGCGCTTGCTGCGCAAACTGATGTGATCGTGCCGCTTTTTTCACCCAGGACTGCGCGCCATTTTGCCAATCTGTGCGGGGATGCCTCGCATTTGCATCTGATTGCGCTTAGCCAGGCCGTTGCTGAACCGCTGAAAGGCTTGAATTGCAAGGCGTTGCGCGTAAGTAAGGCGCCGGATGCACCGGCCATGGCAGCGGCTGTCCTTGATGCCGCAGCGCAGCTGTCCCGGCTTGAGGGCAAGGGGCGCGCAGAGTAGGGTCCAGCGTGTTCGCACGAATGTATTTCAGGAATCGAGGGGGGAGGCCGGCGTGGCTGACAAGAAAAATCCGGAAGACGTGATTGAGCCTGGCCCCGGTGAAACCAAGCCGGCCGAGGATGCAGCAGAGACCTCCGGGCACGGAGCGGCGGATGAATCCGCTGCCAAGCCTGTTGACACCTCTGACGAAGTAGACTCTGCGGTTCCCGAGACCGAGACCGAGACCGAGACCGAGACCGAGACCGAGACCGAGACCGAGACCGAGACCGAGACCGAGACCGAGACCGAGACCGAGACCGAGACCGAGACCGAGACCGAGACCGAGACCGGGATTTCGCCCTTTGACCAGGACACCGCTGCAGAGCGGGAAGAGGCTTCGGTTGAACCGCTTGCCGCGGCTGAGGCTCCCCGCGCAATCGAGCGGGTGGTGGAAAAGCGCGGTGGCTTCGGCTCCGCCGTGCTGGGCGGTGCTGTAGCAGCTGTTATCGGTTTTGTGGCCGGCCAGGGCGGCTGGCTCGACAGCATCCTGCCGCCGTCGATGCAGGAAAACAGCGAAGAGCTGGCAGCCCTGGAAAGCGGCCAGTCGGACCTGAAGGCGGCATTGGCAGACTTGAAACAGCAGGTTGAGGCCAATCAGGCCCCTGATCTGGCACCGCTGGCCTCCCGCATTGACGCGTTGGCGGCTGAGATTGAACCCCTGAAGACTGCTCAGTCCCCTGACGCGGGCCTGCGCGCGGATCTGGATGCCTTGGCCGACCGGGTGGCGGGCCTGGAAACCCGGCCGCTGGAGGGGGCGTCACCCGAGGCCGTTGCGGCATTTGAAACCGAACTGGCCAAGCTGCAGGACAGCCTTGCTGCGCAGCGCTCAGAAGTCGAAGAGATGCTGGCCGAGGCCCAGGCGATGGATGTTGCCAGTGCCGAAGCCGCGCGGATCGCCAGCGCCCAGACCCAGCTGGCACAGCTGCGGTCCGCACTGGACAGCGGCAACAGCTATGCTGCCAGCGTTCAGGAACTCACCGCCCTTGGCGTAGAGGTGCCTGCGGCCCTGTCCGGCCCGGCCGAAAGCGGCGTAGCCACGATCTCTGCGCTGCGCGACAGCTTTGCCCCGGCAGCACGCGACGCGCTGGCCGCGGCACGCGAGGAGACCAAGGGCAGCGGCGGCTTGCTGGACTACGTGAACCGCCACTTGGGGGCACGTTCTGTGACGCCGCAGGAGGGCGGCACCCCGGATGCGGTGCTGTCGCGCGCCGAGGCCGCGGTGGCTGCGGGCAAGCTGCAGGATGCGCTGAACGAATTGTCCGCACTGCCCGAAACGGCGCGGAATGCCTTGTCCAGCTGGGAAGCTGCGGCAAATGCACGGGTGGCTGCCGTAACAGCCGCCGCTGATCTGGCCCAAAGCCTGCAAGCCAAATAAGGAAGCCGCCATGCTCTGGTCGTTGTTGAAGATCCTCGTATTTGTCGCAATTGTCGCGCTTCTGGCCTTTGGGGGCCGCTTGCTGATGGAAACCTCCGGCGGGATGCAGATCACCGTCGCCGGCACCGAATACACGCTAAGCGCGCTGCAATCCGTTATCGCGCTGGGTGTGCTGGTTGTGGGCGTCTGGCTGTTCCTGAAACTGCTGTCGCTGCTGGTTGCGACGCTGCATTTCCTGAATGGCGACGAAACCGCCCTGTCGCGTTATTGGGACAAGGGCCGCGAGCGCAAGGGCTACAAGGCGCTGGCCGACGGGCTGATGGCGCTGGCTTCGGGCGAGGGGCGCCTGGCGCTGGCCAAGGCAGCGCGGGCTGAGAAATACCTGCAGAAGCCGGAGCTGACCGATCTGCTGGTGGCCCAGGCAGCTGAGATGAGCGGCGACACCCACAAGGCGGCGGAGGCCTATAAACGTCTGTTGGCGAACCAGCCGACCCGTTTTGTCGGGGTGCGCGGGATCATGAAGCAGAAGCTTTCGGAAGGCGACACAGAGACTGCCCGCCAGCTGGCTGAGAAGGCGCTGGCGCTGCGGCCCAAGCATGAGGAGGTTCAGGACACGCTGCTGCGTCTGCAGGCGCAGGCCGAAGATTGGGCCGGCGCGCGCAAAACGCTGTCGACCAAGCTCAAGACCGGCACCCTGCCGCGCGATGTGTTCAAACGCCGCGATGCGGTGCTGGCGCTGTCGGCCTCCAAGGGCATTCTGGACGAGGGTGCGACGGTCGAGCAGCAGGAGCAGGCGATCGAAGCGAACCGCCTGTCGCCGGACCTGGTCCCTGCTGCCGCCATGGCAGCCCGCGCCTATATTGCCAAGGGCAAGAAGCGCCCGGCCGTCCGGCTGCTGAAAAAGACCTGGGAAAGCCAGCCGCATCCGGACCTGGCCCATGCCTTTGCGGAAATCGAACCGGAAGAAACCGCCGCCGAGCGTGTCCAGCGGTTTGATCAGCTGGCGCGTATCAAACCGCTCAACGACGAGACCCGCCTTGTTATGGCGGAGCTGAACATCGTGGCCGAAGACTTCCCCGAAGCCCGCCGCTGGCTGCATGATCTGGCGAAGCGGGCGCCGGATGCCCGCGCGCTGACGCTGATGGCTGCAATCGAGCGCGGCGAAGGCGCCGGCGACAAAGTGGTGCAGGGCTGGCTGGCCAAGGCGCTGACCGCCCCGCGCGGGCCTCAGTGGGTCTGTGACAGCTGCAACCACATCCATGCGGAATGGGCGCCGGTCTGCGAGCATTGCTCCAGCTTTGACACCCTGTCCTGGAAACGCCCCGAAACGCCGGAGGTTGCCAGCATGGCGGCCGCCCATATGCTGCCGCTGATCACTGGTGCGCTGGAGGACAAGTCCGCAGAGCCGGTCGAGGACGCGGAAATTGTCGAGGCCGCCGAGGATGCAGGGGGCAAGACACAGGACACGGTCACAGCGGTGAGCTGACACCGGTTTCCGGTCAAATGAAGACCCGTGATGAACGGCAGGCACGGCCTGCCGTTTTTCATTTCGGACGGTTGGCGCAGCACGCTTCCGCCAGCCGCGGAAAACTCCGTGACTTTGATGTTCATGATGTTCGGGGAATGGTGCCCAGGAGAGGACTCGAACCTCCACGTCCATACGGACACTAGCACCTGAAGCTAGCGCGTCTACCAATTCCGCCACCTGGGCAGGTGTCGTGGGACCGGCGTATAAGCAGCTTCCCGGGGGGCGTCAAACGGATTTTTTCAGGATCGCCGGGGCGGGATAGCAGAGGGAGTGGCGCTCCGGCAGAAAAACTGATGCAGGCAGGCCGCTTGGGCCGCAGCAGCGGCCATTTGCGCCTTGTTCGGCGCCTCTTGCGGCGCTAGAGCATACTTGCAGCTAAGTTCAGGAGCCAAATGATGTCCAAACTGGTCACGATCTACGGCGGATCCGGATTCGTGGGCCGCTACATCGCGCGGCGCATGGCCAAGGAAGGCTGGCGGGTGCGGGTCGCCGTGCGCCGCCCCAATGAAGCCATGCATGTGAAACCCTACGGTGTTCCGGGCCAGGTGGAGCCGGTGTTCTGCAACATCCGCGACGATATTTCGGTCGCGTCGGTGATGCAGGGGGCGGATGCAGTGGTGAACTGCGTTGGCGTGCTGAACGAGCTGGGCAAGAACACTTTTGGTGCCATCCATGCCGAAGGCGCGGGCCGCATCGCGCGCATCGCGTCGCAGCAGGGCGTTGCCAATCTGGTGCATATCTCGGCGATTGGCGCCGATGCGGATGCCGCCAGCGGCTATTCCCGCACCAAGGCCGCCGGCGAAGCTGCTGTGCAGCAGCATTTCCCGGGCGCGGTGATCCTGCGCCCCTCGGTGATCTTCGGGGCAGAGGACGGCTTCTTCAACCGGTTTGCTGGTATGACCCGCCTGTCGCCCTTCCTGCCGATTGCCGCAGGCGGCACCAGGTTCCAGCCTGTGTTTGTGGATGATGTGGCCAAGGCTGCGGTCAAGGGCGCGCTGGGCGAGGCCGAAGGCGGAGTCTATGAACTGGGCGGGCCGGAAGTCAAAACCTTCCGCGCGCTGATGGAGCAGATGCTGGAGGTCATTCACCGCCGCCGCGTCATCATCTCGCTGCCCGGTTTCATGGCGAAGCTGGTGGCTTTCGGCTTTGACATGCTGCAGTTCGCCAGCTTCCAGCTGATCGAGAACAAGATGCTGACCCGCGATCAGCTGAAAAGCCTGAAGTCGGACAACGTGGTATCCGACGGCGCCAAGGGTTTTGCGGATCTGGGCATCGACCCGGTGAACGCTGGCTCGGTGCTGCCGGATTACCTGTGGAAGTTCCGCCCCTCCGGCCAGTATGACGAGATGACCAGCTCCGCCCGCAATCTGCGTAACGGCGCCTGATTTTCGAAACGAGTCGAAGCTTTGAAAGCGCGGGGCAGCCCCGCGCTTTTTCCTTTCCGGTTCAGCTGCTGTAGGCGATGGCCAGAAGCACCGTGCCCAGGATCACCCGGTAGATCACATAAGGCGTGAAGCTGACCGAGCGCAGCAGCCGCATCATCAGGCTGAGCGCGGCAAGCGCCGAGAGCATCGCCAGTGCCGCGGCAATGGCGGCATCGCGCAACAGGGCGGTATTGGCCTCCAGCGCTACACCAGTACCTAGCAGAACAGCGGAGGCAAAGATCGATGGAATCGACATCAGCATTGCAATCCGGGCACCTTCCTCGCGCGTGTAACCCAGCTGGCGGGCGCCAGTAATAGTGATACCGGAGCGTGATGTGCCGGGAACCAGCGCCAGCATCTGCCATAGGCCCATGATCAGAGCGTCGCGCGTGCCCCAGTCAGCGGCCTGTTTTTCTTCGCTGCCTTTCTGGTCGGCCCAGTACATCACCAGGCCAAAGCCCAGCATTGCCCAGCCGATCACGGTGATCGACCGCATCGCCAGGCTGAGCCCGGTGCAATATAGCAAGGTACCAACCATGACGGTGGGAATAGTGGCGATGATCAGTCCCATCGCTAGTTTGGACCCCGGAGTGTCGGTGCGGCCGGAAAGGGCGCGGGGCAGGCCAAGCAAACCTTCGCGCACGTCGCCCCAGAAATAGAGCATAACCGCTGCCAGGGTGCCTGCGTGCACGGCCACGTCGACTACTTGGCCCTGATCTTCGAGGCCCGTGAGGCCGGGCAAGAGAATCAGGTGGCCGGAGGAGGAAACGGGCAGGAATTCCGTGAGGCCTTGGATAAGTGCAACCAGAATCAATTGGAAAAGCGGCATCCGCAAATCATCTCCTGCTGGCCTCGAAGGGGCGGTAAACTGTCGCGACTCTGTATAAATCCCGGCACTGGATTGGAAAGCAGATATTAAGGTCCGAATCGGGCCTAAAATTCCTGTACATTTCCGTCAAACACGGTATCAGAAATTAAGCGCTGGCAAAATAGGTCAGCAAAGTTGACATAAAAGCGTATCCGTACCCGAAATGGTGCCTGCGCAGCCAGACAAACGATGGAGTCCAGCCCGTGGCCAAGCAACCGATGCTGAAATTTGTGCAGATCGAACGCGACATGCCGGAAAAGCGTGACGCAAGTGTACGCAAGGAAGACTTCAAAGAGATTTACGCAGAGTACGCTGCTGCCAAGGCCGAAGAGCAGGCCAGCCGCTGCAGCCAGTGCGGCGTGCCGTATTGCCAGAGCCACTGCCCCCTGCACAACAACATCCCCGACTGGCTGCGCCTGACCGCCACCGGCCGCCTGGAAGAGGCCTATGCCACCAGCCAGGCCACCAACACCTTCCCGGAAATCTGCGGCCGCATCTGCCCGCAGGACCGCCTGTGCGAAGGCAACTGCGTGATCGAGCAGTCGGGCCATGGCACCGTGACCATCGGTTCGGTTGAGAAATACATCACCGACACCGCCTGGGAAAACGGCTGGGTGAAGCCGGCGGCTCCGCTGGCCGAGCGCAGCGAGAGCGTCGGCATCATCGGCGCCGGCCCCGGCGGCCTGGCGGCGGCGGACATGCTGCGCAAGGCGGGGGTGCAGGTCACTGTTTACGACCGCTATGACCGTTCCGGCGGTCTGCTGATGTACGGCATCCCCAGCTTCAAGCTGGAAAAGGACGTGGTGGAGCGCCGCAACAAGCTGCTGGCCGACGGCGGCGTGACCTTTGTCCTGAACTGCAACGTGGGCGAGGACATCTCGTTCGAGGAAATCCGCAAAAAGCATGACGCGGTGATCATCGCCACCGGCGTCTATAAATCGCGCGATCTGGCGATGCCGGGCAGCGGCTCGGAAGGCATCGTCAAGGCGATCGACTTCCTGTGTGCCTCGAACAAGAAGAGCTTTGGCGACGAAGTTGCTGAGTTCGACAACGGCAGCCTGAATGCAGAAGGCAAAAAGGTTGTGGTGATCGGCGGCGGTGATACCGCGATGGACTGCGTGCGCACTTCGATCCGCCAGGGCGCAACTAGCGTCAAATGCCTTTACCGCCGCGACCGGGCCAATATGCCGGGCTCGCAGCGGGAAACCCAGAACGCCGAGGAAGAAGGCGTGGTCTTCGAGTGGCTGTCGGCGCCCAAGGGCTTCACCGATGAAGGCGGCAAGGTTGCCGGCGTGATGGTTCAGAAGATGCGCCTGGGCCAGCCGGACGCCTCGGGCCGCCAGGCGCCGGAAGTGATCGAAGGCGCAGATTATGTCGAGGAGGCCGACCTGGTTATCAAGGCGCTGGGCTTTGAGCCGGAAGAGCTGCCCGTCCTGTGGAATCAGCCGGAGCTGCCAGTGACCCGCTGGGGCACCATCAAGGCAGCGTTCAAATCCGGCGCGACCGAGCTGGACGGTGTCTATGCGGTGGGTGACATCGTGCGCGGCGCATCGCTGGTGGTCTGGGCGATCAAGGACGGCCGTGACTGCGCCGAAGCGATCATCGAAAACTTCAACAGCAAGGCCGCGGTGGCGGCGGAATAGGCCGGCACCCCCTGTACACCGTCTGTGCACCCCCTGTGCACCGGCGGAACAGCCGGGAAACGCAGCAAGGTCAGCGATGCTGACCCAGCCAGCAGAAGGACAATGGATATGAGCGAACTGAAGGGACAATGCATGTGCGGCGCGGTAACCGTCACCGCCACCCCTGCGCGCGCTTCCATTTCCGCCTGCCACTGCGAAATGTGCCAGCGCTGGGCCAGCGGCCCTTACCTGAGCTTTCAGGCGGCCAGCGGTTATGCGGCGCTGGGCCCGGTGCAGACCTATGAGTCCTCCGGCTGGGCCGAGCGGGCGTTCTGCGGCAAATGCGGATCGTCGCTGTGGTACCGGATGACCGCAGGAGAACATAAGGGCCAGACGCAGATGTCGGCTGGCCTCTTTGAAAACGCAGGCGGCAACGAGTTGCGCCTGGAACTTTACATCGACAAGAAGCCAGCGGGCTACGCCTTCGACAGCAGCAGCCGGAAACTGACCGGCGCTGACGTGATCGAGATGTTCGCCCCCTCCGTAGAAGGAAACAGCCAATGACCAAATATGATGCCGATTGGGTGCGCGCCGAGGAAGCCAAGCGCAAGTGGATGGCTGATAACGGCCTGTATTCCGAGGAGGAAGAGCATTCCTCCTGCGGCGTTGGCCTGGTGGTTTCGGTTGACGGCAAGAAAAGCCGCAAGGTGGTTGAGGCCGGCATCGATGCGCTGAAGGCGATCTGGCACCGCGGCGCTGTGGATGCCGACGGCAAGACCGGCGACGGCGCGGGCATCCACGTGCAGATCCCGGTTCCGTTCTTCTATGACCAGATCCGCCGCACCGGCCATGAGCCGCGCCAGGATGAGCTGATGGCGGTGGGCCAGGTGTTCCTGCCGCGCACCGATTTCGGCGCCCAGGAACGCTGCCGGACCATCGTCGAGACCGAAGTTCTGCGCATGGGCTATTCCATCTACGGCTGGCGCCATGTGCCGGTGGATGTGGCCTGCCTGGGTGAAAAGGCCAATGCGACCCGCCCCGAGATCGAGCAGATCCTGATTTCCAACGCCAAGGGCGTGGACGAGGAAACCTTTGAGCGCGAGCTTTACGTGATCCGCCGCCGGATCGAGAAAGCGGCCAATGCCGCGGCGATCTCGGGCCTGTATATCGCGTCGCTGTCCTGCCGCTCGATCATCTACAAGGGGATGATGCTGGCAGAGCAGGTGGCGGTGTTCTACCCGGACCTGATGGATGATCGGTTCGAGAGCGCCTTTGCGATCTATCACCAGCGCTATTCTACCAACACGTTCCCGCAGTGGTGGCTGGCGCAGCCGTTCCGCATGCTGGCCCACAACGGCGAGATCAACACGCTGAAGGGCAACCTGAACTGGATGAAGAGCCATGAGATCCGCATGGCGTCGGCGACCTTTGGCGACTATGCCGAGGACATCAAACCGATCGTGCCGGGCGGCGCGTCCGACTCCGCGGCGCTGGATGGTGTGTTCGAGGTTCTGGTGCGCGCCGGCCGCTCCGCGCCGATGGCCAAGACCATGCTGGTGCCGGAAAGCTGGTCCAAGCAGGCGGTGGAACTGCCCCAGTCCTGGCGCGACATGTATTCCTACTGCAACTCGGTGATGGAGCCCTGGGACGGCCCCGCCGCGCTGGCGATGACCGACGGCCGCTGGGTCTGCGCGGGCCTGGACCGCAACGGGTTGCGCCCGATGCGCTATGTGGTGACCGGCGACGGGCTGGTGATTGCGGGCTCCGAGGCGGGCATGGTGCCGGTTGACGAGGCCACCGTGGTCGAGAAGGGCGCGCTGGGCCCGGGCCAGATGCTGGCCGTCGACATGGAGAAGGGCAAGCTGTTCCGCGACACCGAGATCAAGGACAAGCTGGCCCGCGCGCTGCCGTTCGGCGACTGGGTCAAGCGGATCAACGATCTGGACGCGGCCCTGGCCAAGGTGACGGAGCAGCCGCTGTTCAGCGGCGAAGAGCTGCGCCGCCGCCAGGTTGCGGCCGGCTATTCGATCGAGGAGCTGGAGCAGATCCTGGCGCCGATGGCCGAAGACGGCAAGGAAGCACTGGCCTCGATGGGGGATGACACCCCGTCTGCGGTTCTGTCCAAGCAGTACCGCCCGCTGAGCCACTTCTTCCGCCAGAACTTCTCTCAGGTGACCAACCCGCCGATCGACAGCTTGCGCGAATTCCGGGTGATGTCGCTGAAGACCCGCTTCGGCAACCTGAAGAACGTGCTGGACGAGGACAGCTCGCAGACCGAGATCATCGTGCTGGAAAGCCCGTTTGTGGGCAACGCCCAGTGGGACAAGCTGGTGGAGCAGTTCAACGCGCCGCTGGCGGAGATCGACTGCACCTTTGCGCCGGGCCGCGGCTCGCTGAATGCGGCGCTGGCGCGGATCCGGGCCGAGGCCGAGGAGGCGGTGCGCTCCGGCGCCGGCCATATCGTGCTGACCGACCAGTATTCGGATGAGGGCAAAGTGGCGATGCCGATGATCCTGGCAACCTCTGCCGTGCATTCGCATCTGACCCGCAAGGGCTTGCGCACCTTCTGCTCGCTGAACGTCCGCTCTGCCGAATGTATCGACCCGCATTACTTTGCGGTGCTGATCGGCTGCGGCGCCACCGTGGTGAACGCCTATCTGGCTGAGGATTCGCTGGCCGACCGTATCGAGCGCGGCCTGCTGGACGGCTCGCTGACCGACAATGTTGCCCGCTACCGCGAAGCCATCGACCAGGGCCTGCTGAAGATCATGGCCAAGATGGGGATCTCGGTGGTGTCTTCCTACCGCGGCGGCCTGAACTTTGAGGCGGTGGGCCTCAGCCGCGCCATGTGCGCCGAGTATTTCCCGGGCATGACCTCGCGCATCTCCGGCATCGGTGTCAGCGGCATTCAGGTGAAGGCAGAGGAAATCCACGCCAAGGCCTGGAAGGCGCCGGAAGGCGTCCTGCCGATCGGCGGTTTCTACAAGGCGCGGAAGTCGGGGGAGACCCACGCCTGGGAAGCGACCTCGATGCATATGATGCAGATGGCCTGCAATAGGGCCTCATACGAGCTGTGGAAGCAGTATTCGGCGAAAATGCAGTCGAACCCGCCGATCCACCTGCGCGACCTTCTGCAGATCAAGCCGCTGGGCAAACCGGTGCCGATCGAGGAAGTGGAATCGATCACCTCGATCCGCAAACGGTTCGTGACCCCGGGCATGTCGCTGGGCGCGCTGAGCCCCGAGGCGCACAAGACGCTGAACGTGGCGATGAACCGGATCGGCGCCAAGTCCGACTCCGGCGAGGGCGGCGAAGATCCGGCGCACTTTGTGCCGGAGCCGAACGGCGACAACCCGTCTGCGAAGATCAAGCAGGTGGCGTCGGGCCGCTTTGGCGTGACCGCCGAATATCTGAACCAGTGCGAGGAACTGGAAATCAAGGTGGCCCAGGGCGCCAAGCCCGGCGAGGGCGGCCAGCTGCCGGGGATGAAGGTCACCGACCTGATCGCCCGCTTGCGCCACTCGACCAAGGGCGTGACGCTGATCTCGCCGCCGCCGCACCACGACATCTACTCGATCGAGGATCTGGCGCAGCTGATCTACGACCTGAAGCAGATCAACCCGCGCTGCAAGGTGACGGTGAAGCTGGTGGCGTCCTCCGGCGTTGGCACCATTGCAGCAGGCGTTGCCAAGGCCAAGGCCGACATCATCCTGATTTCGGGCCACAACGGCGGCACCGGGGCGTCGCCTGCGACCTCGATCAAATACGCCGGCCTGCCGTGGGAGATGGGCCTGACCGAGGCGCATCAGGTGCTGGCGATGAACAACCTGCGCGAGCGGGTGACGCTGCGCACCGACGGCGGCCTGCGCACCGGCCGCGATATCGTGATGGCAGCGATGCTGGGGGCCGAGGAATACGGCATCGGCACCGCGGCGCTGATCGCCATGGGCTGCATCATGGTGCGCCAGTGTCAGTCCAACACCTGCCCGGTCGGCGTCTGCACCCAGGACGAGAGCCTGCGTGCCAAGTTCACCGGCAACGCGGACAAGGTGGTGAACCTGATCACCTTCTACGCCCAGGAAGTGCGCGAAATCCTGGCCTCCATCGGCGCCCGTTCGCTGGATGAGGTGATCGGCCGGGCCGACCTGCTGGCGCAGGTGTCGCGCGGTTCTGCCCATCTGGACGACCTGGACCTGAACCCGCTGCTGATCACCGTCGATGGCTCCGCCAATATCGCCTACAACCGCGACAAGGAGCGCAACGCGGTGCCGGACACGCTGGATGCGGAAATCGTGCGCGATGCCGCCCGCTTCCTGCAGGACGGCGAGAAGATGCAGCTATCCTATGCGGTGCAGAATACCCACCGCACCGTGGGCACCCGCACCTCCAGCCATATCGTGCGCAACTTCGGCATGCGGAACTCCTTCCAGCCGGATCACCTGACGGTGAAACTGCAGGGGTCCGCCGGCCAGTCGCTGGGCGCCTTTGCAGCGCCGGGGCTGAAGCTGGAAGTGTCGGGCGACGCCAACGACTATGTCGGCAAGGGCCTGTCGGGCGGGACCATCGTCGTGCGCCCGCCGCAGGTGAGCCCGCTGACCGCGTCCGAGAACACCATCATCGGCAATACCGTGCTGTACGGCGCCACCGATGGCTACCTGTTTGCGGCCGGCCGCGCGGGCGAGCGCTTTGCGGTCCGCAACTCCGGCGCCAAGGTGGTGATCGAGGGCTGCGGTGCCTGCGGTTGCGAATACATGACCGGCGGCGTTGCGGTGATCCTGGGCTCGATCGGTGCCAACTTCGGCGCCGGCATGACCGGCGGCATGGCCTATCTGTACGATCCGGAGGGCAAGGCCGAGACCCTGATGAACATGGAATCGCTGGTCACCTGCCCGGTTGCCGTGGCGCATTGGGAGGCAGAGCTGAAAACCCTGATCGAACGCCATCTGGAGGAAACCGGCAGCCGCAAGGCGGCAGAGATCCTGCAGCATTGGGACATCGAGAAGGCGAACTTCCTGCAGGTCTGCCCGAAAGAGATGCTCGACAAGCTGCCGCATCCGGTGATGCAGGAGCAGGAGGCTATTCCGGCGGAATAAGCCTGCTTAGAGAATGAAACCAAGCCCCGCAGGCCGTGCCTGCGGGGCTTTTCGTATCTGCTGGCCTCCCGCTGCCAGCCGGAATTTTCCGGGAGGTTTGTGCCGCAGCTGCAGGCGGGGCCGGCCCCAGGCGCGCGGATCAGCGGAATGCGGCGTCAAGCAAACTGTTCCTTTGTGAATGCTTCGCGGCCGTCCTATAGAGGGGCATGGCCAAGGCAGTTGCAAAAAAGAAGAAAACCAAGAGCAGCAAGAAGACAGCGAAGCTGAAGATTCAGCCGCTGCGCTGGCTGCGGCGCTGGGCATTGCGGGGCGCGCTGGCGCTTGCCGCGGTGTTTCTCTTTCTCATTCTGCTGTTTTCGGTGGTGAACCCGCCGATCACCCATACCATCTGGGCCGAGCAGCGCCGCCTGGGCGAGGTGGACCGGATGTGGGTGCCGCTGGAGGAAATCTCGCCGGTGCTGGCCCGCTCAGTCGTGGCGGCGGAGGATGCGCAGTTCTGCCGCCATTGGGGCTTTGATGCCCGCGCCATCCAGGCGGCAATCGAGGCCGGCGGCAGCCGCGGCGGCTCGACCATTTCGCAGCAGGTGGTGAAGAACGTGTTCCTTTGGCAGGGCCGCAGCTGGCCGCGCAAGGTGCTGGAGACGCTGCTGACCCCGGTGGTGGAGATCGTCTGGAGCAAGCGGCGCATCCTGGAGGTCTACCTGAACGTCGCCGAAATGGATGAGGGCGTGTTCGGCGCCGAAGCGGCGGCGCGCAAGTATTTCGGGGTCGGCCCCGACGAGCTGAGCGCCCGGCAGGCGGCGCTGATTGCCGCCGTGCTGCCCAACCCCAAGGAGCGTTCGGCCCGCAAGCCGTCAAACTTTGTGCAGCGCCGGGCCCGGCAGATCCAGGACGGAGCGGCCACCATTCGCGCAGACGGGCGGGCCGATTGTTTCGAGGATTGAATCTTTGCCCCGCCCAAGGCATTGCTGAACCAACCGTTGTAAGTTTTCTGGAGACCCCCTGTAGCCATGGCGCGCCTGTACCACGTTCCCCTGTCCCCCTATTGCCGCAAGGTGCGGCTGTCGCTGGCAGAGAAGAAGATCGAGGTTGAACTGGTCGAGGAGCGCTACTGGGAGCAGGATCCGGACTTCCTGCGCCGCAACCCGGCCGCCAAGGTGCCGGTGATCCGGCTGGACGGCCAGATGATGGCCGAGAGCGCCGCAATCTGCGAATATCTGGAGGAAACCCGCCCAGAGCCGGCGCTGATGCCCAAGGATGCCGCCGGCCGCTATGAAGTGCGCCGCCTGGTGAGCTGGTTTGACGACAAGTTCCACCACGAGGTGACATCGAAGTTGCTCTATGAGCGGGTGAACAAGAAGATCACCGGCGAGGGCTATCCCGACAGCCGCAACGTCAAGGCCGGCGCCAAGGCGATTAAATACCATCTGGATTACATGGCCTGGCTGCTGGACCACCGGCGCTGGCTGGCGGGGGATATGATGACGCTGGCGGATTTCGCCGCGGCGGCGCATCTGTCGTCGCTGGACTATATTTCGGATGTGGACTGGAACCGCTCGGCGGTGGTCAAGGACTGGTACGCCAAGATCAAGTCGCGGCCTGCGTTCCGCTCGATCCTGGCGGATCAGGTGCCGGGGTTCCGGCCGCCGCCGCATTACACCGATCTGGATTTCTGATATCAAGCGGGGTGAGGGGCGCTGCCCCCGCGGCCTGATGGGCCGCTCCCCCGGAGTATTTGGGCAAAGATGAAAGACGGAGCCGGCATCAAGGACAGACTGGTGGCGCAGGCGCTGGCCGAGGGGTTCGTGTCCTGCCGCATCTGCCGGCCCTGGGATGTGCCGCAGGTGCCGGGGCGGCTGCAGGCGTTTCTCGACGCGGGCTATCACGGGCAGATGGGCTGGATGGCGGAGCGTACCCATTGGCGCGGCGATCCGGCGCAGCTGTGGCCCGAGGCGCGGTCGGTGATCATGCTGGCCGAAAGCTACACGCCTGAGGAAGACCCGATGGCGGTGGTGGGGCAAGCGGACCGCGGTGCGGTGTCTGTCTACGCCCGGAACAAGGATTACCACGACCTGGTCAAGAAACGGCTGAAGCGGCTGGCGCGCTGGCTGATTGCGGAGGCTGGCGAGGATTGCGAAGTGAAGGTGTTTGTCGACACCGCGCCGGTGCCGGAGAAGGCGCTGGGCATGGCAGCAGGGCTGGGCTGGCAAGGCAAGCACAGCAATCTGGTGAGCCGGGATTGGGGGAATTGGGCCTTTTTAGGGTCTGTTTTCACCACGCTGGAGCTGCCTGCGGACAAGGCAGAACCTGACCGCTGCGGGTCCTGCCGGGCCTGCCTGGACAGCTGCCCGACGGATGCTTTCCCGGCGCCCTACCAGGTTGATGCGCGGCGCTGCATTTCCTATCTCACCATCGAGCACAAGGGGCCAGTAGACGAAGAGCTGCGCGGGAAACTGGGCAACCGGATCTATGGCTGCGACGATTGCCTGGCGGCCTGCCCCTGGAACAAGTTTGCGGTTGCCGCCAGCGACATGCGCTATGCCGCGCGCGAGGAGCTGAACGCGCCGAAGCTGGCGGAGCTTGCGGTGCTGGATGACGCCGCGTTCCGGGCGATGTTTTCCGGCTCGCCGATCAAGCGCATCGGGCGCGACCGCTTTGTGCGCAATGTGCTTTACGCGATTGGCAATTCCGGTCTGGCGGAGCTGCGCGAAGTGGCGCAAGGGCTGGCGGAGGATCCGGACCCGGCGGTGGCGGATGCGGCGCGATGGGCGGTTCAACGGCTTTCGTGACGCAAACAGGATGGACGGGCCGCAAATAGGCGTTACACCCGGTCCGGCGAACAGAGTTTGAGAGGGCTGGGCATGGCGTTGCTGCTGGGAGTGGACACGGGCGGAACCTATACCGATGCGGTGCTGATCCGCGACGAGAAAGAGGTGATCGCCTCGGCCAAGTCGCTGACCACGCGCCAGGATTTGGCGATTGGCGTTGGCGGCGCGATCCGGGCGGTGCTGGAACAGTCCAGGGTGAAGCCGCAGGAGGTGTCGCTGGCGGCGCTCTCCACCACTTTGGCGACCAATGCGCTGGTCGAGGGCCAAGGCGGCCGGGTGGCGCTGATCTACATTGGCTTTAAAGAGGATGATCTGGACCGGCACGGGCTGCGGGACGCGCTGAAGGGTGATCCGGCGCTGGTGATCGGCGGGGGCCACACCCACGCGGGCAGCGAGGCAGCGCCCCTGGACACGGAGGCGCTGGAGATGTTCCTGCGCACTGAAGGCCAGGGGGTGACGGGTTTTGCCGTGGCCGGGGTCTTTGCGACCCGTAACCCGGCGCATGAGATGGAAGCGGCGCGGGTCATTCACGAGATGACCGGCGCGCCGACCACCTGCTCGCATCAGCTGTCGGCCAAGCTGAACGGGCCCAAGCGGGCGGTGACAGCGGTGCTGAATGCCCGTCTCATCGGCATGATCGACCGGCTGATCGGGCGGGCGCAGGACACGCTGCGCGATCTGGGGATCGAGGCGCCGATGATGGTGGTGCGCGGCGACGGCGCGCTGATGAGCGGCGAGCAGGCGCGGGAGCGGCCGATCGAGACCATCCTGTCGGGCCCGGCGGCGTCGATCGTGGGGGCGCGCTGGATGACCGGGGCGGATCACGCGCTGGTCAGCGACATCGGCGGCACCACGACGGATGTGGCGCTGATCAAGGATGGCAAGCCCGCGATTGACCCCGCAGGTGCCCGGGTCGGGGCGTTCCGCACCATGGTGGAGGCGGTGGCGATGCGCACCACGGGCCTGGGTGGTGACAGCCAGGTGCATCTGAACACCAGCGGGCTGTCCGGCGGGCTGACCCTGGGGCCGCGGCGGGTGGTGCCGGTCTCGTTGATTGCCACCGACGCGCCCGAAGTGGTGCATGCGGCGCTGGATGAGCAGCTGCGCAATTCCACGGTGGGCGAGTTTGACGGGCGTTTTGTGCGGGCGGTGCCGGGGGTGCCGGTGGCGGGCCTCAGCGAGCGCGAGGCCGGGCTGCTGGCGCGGATCGGGATGCAGGTGCACCCGCTGGGCCAGATCCTGCGCACCCGGATGGAGCATGGCTCGCTGGGCCGGCTGGTGGACCGCGGGCTGGTGCAGGTCTCCGGCGTGACGCCCTCGGATGCCAGCCATGTGCTGGGCCGCGCGGATGCCTGGGACCGCGAGGCGGCAGAGAAGGCGCTGACGCTGTTTGCCCGCCGCCGGGTGGGCAGCGGCGATATGGTGGCAAAAGATGCGGAAACGCTGGCGCAGATGATCATTGATCAGCTGACCGAACAGACCGCTTTGACCTTGTTAGAGTCTGCTTTTGCCGAGGAAGCCGAAGATTTTGGCCTGCCCGCGGATCAACTGGCGCGGCATGTTCTGATGCGGCGCGGGCTGGCGAAACACCGCGGGCTGCTGGCGCTGGATGCGGCGCTGAATGTGGATGTGGTGGGGCTGGGTGCCTCTGCACCCAGCTATTACCCCGCGGTGGGGGAGCGGCTGCACTGCAACATGATCCTGCCGGAACATGCCGGTGTGGCCAATGCTATCGGCGCTGTGGTGGGGCGCGTCACCATGCGGCGCAGCGGCACCGTGACCTCGCCTTCCGAGGGCAAATTCCGGGTGCACCTGGAGAGCGGGCCGGTGGATTACCAGGCCTCGGACGAGGCGCTGGCAGCACTGGAGGCGGCGCTGGCAGGGGAGGCCCGCGGCGCAGCAGAGGAAGCCGGTGCCGAGGATATCCATGTGCATGTGGAGCGGGATATCCGCACCGCGCAGGTGGAGTCGCGGGAGGTGTTTGTCGAGGGCACGCTTACGGTGGAAGCCAGCGGGCGGCCGCGGGTGGCGCACGCCTAGGCCGGTTTCAGCAAGCGGGTTTTCAGGGAAAACCCGCTGCTTATGGCGGGGATATTTTTGGCCAGATGAAGCACGGATGGTTGCTGCGGATCTGATATTTGAAACGCCCCGCCGGAGTGCAGCGGGGCATTGAATGCCTTGTTAGAGCCTATTCTGCAGCGGCATCGCGCTTGGGCAGAACCCAGTCGGGCCGTGCGAAATGGCAGGTGTAGCCGTTCGGAAGCCGCTGCAGGTAGTCCTGATGCTCTGGCTCAGCCTCCCAGAAGTCGCCCACAGGCTCCAGCTCGGTGACCACCTTGCCAGGCCAGAGGCCGGAAGCGTTGACATCGGCGATGGTGTCTTCGGCCACGGCCTTCTGGGTTTCGTCCGCGTAGTAGATCGCCGAGCGGTAGCTCATCCCCAGGTCGTTGCCTTGGCGGTTCAGGGTGGTCGGGTCATGGATCTGGAAGAAGAATTCCAGAATCTCCCGGAAGGAGGTGACGGCGGGGTCAAAAATGATCTCGATCCCCTCGGCATGGGTGCCATGGTTCCGGTAGGTGGCATTGGGCACGTCGCCGCCGGTATAGCCGACGCGGGTGCTGATGACGCCGGGGCGCTTGCGGATCAGCTCCTGCATGCCCCAGAAACAGCCGCCTGCCAGGACGGCGCGTTCGGTGGTGCTCATTTCACGACCTCCACTTGGTTGATGTAGGCGCCATAGCCCTCGGCCTCCATGTCGTCCAGATGGACAAACCGCAGCGAGGCAGAGTTGATGCAGTAGCGCAGGCCGCCGCGGTCCATCGGCCCGTCCGGGAACACGTGGCCCAGGTGGCTGTCGCCATGGGTGGAGCGGACCTCGGTGCGGATCATGCCGAGGCTGCGGTCCTCCAGCTCCTGGATATGCGCGGATTCGATCGGCTTGGTGAAACTGGGCCAGCCGCAGCCGGATTCATACTTGTCGGAGGAGGCAAACAGCGGCTCGCCCGAGACGATGTCGACATAGATGCCCGGCTCTTTGTTATAAAGCAGTTTGCCGGTGCCGGGGCGTTCGGTGCCCGCGTTCTGGGTCACATAGAACTCTTCCTCCGACAGCGCTGCAACGGCGTCCGGGTTCTTGAAGTATTTGGTCATGGTGTCCTCCCGCCTGTTCGCGTTTGGTGCAGAACATGGGGTCTGGGTGCTGAAATGCAAAGCCCTGTTACAGGCGGCTCGCAAAGCCGTGTAGCGGGTGCCGGTCAGGCGGCGAAGGCGCCAGCCAGCTCCGCGGGCAGGGTGAATTCGCCCAGCACCCGGGTGCGGGCCTCTGCCGACATCTTGCGGGCGGTCTTTTCGACAATGCGCTGCACCTTGTCCGCCGGGTGCTTGGCGGCAAAAGGCTCAAAGTACCATTTCAGGAAGACAAAGCAGATGATGTCCTCCAGCGCCTGCACCTGGTCGTCGCGCTTGATGCCTTCCTTGCGCAGCATCTTTGCGGCGGCGTCCACGTCTTCTGCGCCGTAGCCTGCGTCCTGCATCAGCGCGGTGACGACTTCGGCGTGGTGCTCTGCCTCGGCCTTGCGCCAGGCGAGGTAGCCGGCGCGGCCTTCGGGGAAGGCGCTGCGTTCCAGCTTCCAGCGCTCCACATGCTGGCCGCGGGCGGCGATCTGCAGCGTCTCGGAGGCGTCCGGGAACAGGCGGGCCTGCTCTGCGCTCATCCGCTGGCCGTAAAGCAGCGCGGCGGGCTGGCCGTCTTCCAGGTTGGGGTCCTTGGCGTTGGCGGCGTCGATGGCGTCCAGCACCTGGGATAGTTGCGCGCTCATGCCCTTGTCCTCCTGTTGGGTCTTGGTGCTTCAGGTTAAGGCGGAAACCCAAGGACTTGCAACGGGGCCGCGCCGCGGCAGCGGCGCCGGGCCCAAGGGGCGGGGACGGGCGTCAGCCCGGTTTTGCCGCGCGGGAGAGTTCCGATTGCGGATGCGCGGGTTGCCGGGCCAGTTGCACGGCCAAAATGCCGCCGGTGACGATGGCAACGCCGAGCAGATCGAGCGGGCCCAGTTTTTCGCCCAGCAGCACGCTGGCGACGGCGACGCCGAACACCGGGTTCAGGAAATGGAAGGTGGCCGCGCGCACCGCGCCGATGCGGTTCAGGAGCAGCACCCAGATGAAGGTCGCCATCAGCCCAGGCACGATGGTGGTGTAGGTGAAAGCCGCCGCTAGCTGCCAAGTTGGATTGACAAAGATGTCCTCACTCAGCGGTGCGGCCACAAACAGGATGGCAGAGCCGATCAGCATTTGCAGCCCGACCACCATCATGAAATTGCCGCCGGAGGTGGCGCCGCGCAGGGCGAGGGTTGCGGCGGTCAGCGCCAGCACGCCAATGACGCAGAGGCCAACACCCAAGAGGTCCACCCCGGCGCTGAGACGGGTGCCCATGATCAGGGCAACCCCCAGGATGCCCGCCGCCAGCCCGGCATAGCCCAGGGGGCGCAGCCGCTCGCCGAACAGCATCCAGCCGGCCAGCGCCACCAGCAGCGGCATAGTAGAGGCGATGATGGCGGCCAGGGAGGCCTCGATCCATTGCATGGCGACGAAGTTGAGGCCGAGGTAGAGCGCGTTCTGGCAGATCCCGAAAATCACCGTGGCGCGCCACTGGCCCGGCGTCAGCCGCCAGGTCTGGCCCAGGGCGCGGGCGATGGCGACGCCGATCAGGCCGGAGATCAGGAAACGCACCGCAAGCGAGAACAGCGGCGATGCGTCCTGCACGATGATCCGGGCCGAGGTGAAGGCCGAGGACCACATCAGGGCAAAGGCCAGCCCCATGGCAATTGCGCGTGCGTCCATTGTCCCTACCCTTTCTGCTGCGGCGGACCTTCGGGGAAGCGGGCGGCGGGTTCAAGCCCTGTCAGCTGAGGCGGGCTGCAAAGATCTGCCAGCTGGCGGCGCCGAAGGCGGCGGCAAACAGGGCCTCGAACCCGCGGCGCAGGCGGATGTAGATGCGGCTCGCGGCGGCGCTGGAGAACAGGATCGCGTAGCCGTGGAAGATCAGCGTGCTTTGCACCGCGATGGCAGCGATCACCACCAGCAGCACCGACGGTTCTGTTCCGGGCGGGATGCCGATGGCATAGAGCGAGCCGAAGAACAGAACCGCCTTGGGGTTGGTCAGATGCAGCGCCAGCCCCTTGGCATAGGCGGCGCGCAGCGATGCGGCTGAGGAAGGGCGCAGTTCCGGGGCGCCGGAACGCAGGGCAGAGCGGGCGGAGCGGATGGCAAGATACATCAGGTAGGCCGCGCCGAAATAGCGGACCACCTCGAACATCCAAGCATTGGCCAGCATCACGGCACCCAGGCCGAAGGCGGCAGAGACCGACCAGATCAGCGAGCCGCTGCTGACCCCGGCTGCCAGTGCCAGCCCGGCAGCGCGGCCGCGTTGCATGGCGGTGCCGGCAATGGTCAGGGTCGCGGGGCCGGGGCTGGCGCCGGCCAGCAGCGCCGCACCCAGGATCAGCAGCAGATTGACGTTCTCCATGGCGCGGCTCCCTTGTGCTTTGACCTCAGCCTGCGCCTCTGTGCCCGGTTTGGCAATCGGGAACGCTGCGCTGGCGGCCGAACTGTCGGCGCAGGCTGCGCGGGGCAAAAGAAAAGGGCCGCCCGCGAGGGGCAGCCCTGTAACTGTCCGGATCAGGTCCGGTATCAGCCGTTCACGCTGTCCTTCAGCGCTTTGGCGATGGTCATTTTCACGACCTTGTCGGCTTCCTTGGTGAACTTCTCACCGGTTGCCGGGTTGCGCACTTCGCGCTCGGGGCGCTCGCGGCAGTAGATCTTGCCGACGCCCGGCAGAGTCACTGCGCCGCCGCCCGACACTTCGCGGGTGATCAGCGAGCAGACCGCTTCCAGGGCGGAACCTGCGACTTTCTTGTCGCTGCCCATTTCCTCTGCCAGAGCGGCAACAAGCTGGGTTTTGGTCATCGGTTTGGACATTCTTCGTCTCCTTAAAGCTGCCCGAACTGTGGGGCCTCATCGCGTGACATTATCGTTATGTTGTTGGACAACACAACTTCTTGTGTGCTCAGCGCAGGCAAAAATGGGCATTTTTTCTAGGAAATCCGCAAAAATCGGCCTTACAGGAAGGCTGTTTCGTCGAACGAGCGCAATTTCCGGCTGTGCAGGCGCTCCAAAGGCATGCCGCGCAAGCGTTCCATGGCTCTTATGCCGATTTGCAGATGGCGTGCAACCTGGGTCCGGTAGAAGTCCGACGCCATGCCCGGCAGCTTCAGTTCACCATGCAGCGGCTTGTCCGAAACGCACAGAAGCGTGCCGTAGGGCACCCTGAAGCGGTAGCCGTTGGCGGCGATGGTGGCGCTTTCCATGTCCAGCGCAATGGCGCGGGACTGGGACAGCCGCTGCACCGGGCCGGATTGGTCGCGCAGCTCCCAGTTGCGGTTGTCGATGGTGGCGACGGTGCCGGTGCGCATGATCCGTTTGAGGTCGAACCCTTCGTATTCGGTGATCTCTGCCACCGCCTCCTCCAGCGCGACCTGGATTTCCGCCAGCGCCGGGATCGGGGTCCAGATCGGCAGGTCGTCATCCAGCACATGATCCTCGCGCAGGTAGCCATGCGCCAGCACGAAATCCCCCAGCGCCTGGGTGTTCCTGAGGCCCGCGCAATGGCCGACCATCAGCCAGGCGTGCGGCCGCAGCACAGCGATGTGGTCGGTCGCGGTCTTGGCATTGGAGGGGCCGACGCCGATGTTGACCAGGGTGATGCCGTTCCCGTCCTCCCGCTTGAGATGGTAGGTGGGCATCTGCGGCAGCTTTCCGGCCTCGGGGATCACGGCCGAGGGATCGGTGATCTCGTGGTCGCCGGTGCTGACAAAGCTGGAATAGCCGCTGTCCGGATCCGCCAGCTGGGCGCGGGCGTAGGCTTCGAACTCCGCCACGTAGAACTGGTAGTTGGTGAACAGAACATGGTTCTGGAAATGCTCGGCGCTGGTGGCGGTGTAGTGGGTCAGCCGCGCCAGCGAGTAGTCAATGCGCTGGGCGGTGAAAAGCGACAGCGGGCCGGTGCCGTTGGCGGGCTGGTGGGTGCCGTTGACGATGTCGTCGTTGGTGGTCGACAGGTCCGGCACGTCAAACACGTCGCGCAGGGTAAAGCCGGCCGCGCCGTCCTGCGGCACGGTCAGATCCGGGCGCGAGGCAACCGCGAAATGCACCGGGATCGGGGTGTCCGAAACGCCGATGGTCACCGGCTGGCCGTGATTGCGGATCAGGAGGGAAATCTGCTGGATCAGGTAATTGCGAAACAGGTCCGGCCGCGTCACCGTGGTGGCATAGGTGCCGGGGGCCGAGACATGGCCGAAGCTGAGCCGGCTGTCCACCTGGGCGAAGGTCAGGGTGGAGAAGCGGATTTCCGGGTAATAGGCCCGGATGCGCTGATTGTCCGGCGCCCCGTCGGCCATGGCGCGGGTGAATTCCTCGCAGATGAAACCGGTGGCCTGCCGGTACAGCAGCTCCAGCCGGTCCACGGCCTCGGTGGCGTCATTGAAGCTTTCGTCCGGCGGATGGCCGGGGTGTTTTGTTGTTATCATTGGGCAGGCTCGATCACCGGGATTTTCTGGAAAGTGCGCACATCGACAAGGCCAAGGTCGGAGATCCTGAGTTCCGGGATCACCACCAGCGCCAGGAGCGAGTGCTGCATGTAGGCATTATTGAGCGCGCAGCCGCAGGCCTGCATCGCTTCCATCATCACCTGCGCCTTGGCGGCAACCTCGGTGGCGGGGCTGTCGGACATAAGGCCGGCAATCGGCAGCTCGACCAGCGCCAGCTCCTGCCCGTCCTTATAGAGGGTGATGCCGCCGCCCACCTGGGCCAGCCGGTTGGCCGCCATCGCCATCTGCTCGCGGTCGGTGCCGACAACAATCATATGGTGGCTGTCATGCGCCACGGTGGAGGCCATTGCCATCTTGCCCTGATAGCCGAAGCCCGAGACAAAGGCGTTGGTGACGCCGCCGGTGGCGCGGTGGCGCTCGACCAGGGCGATCTGGCAGACATCGCCGCTGCCCTCGACCAGACCGTCCACCACAGGCAGCTCTGCCTGCAGCGCCTTGGTCGGGGCCTGGTTTTCGACAACGCCGATCACATTGGCAGTGACGGCATTGGCGCCCTCCGGCGCGGCCAGTTCGAAATCCTGCGCTGTCAGCTCATGACCCAGATGCACGGTGCCGCGGGCGCTGGCGGGCCAGTCGTAATGCGGGCAATCTACCTTGATAGAGCCGGATTCCGCGACGATCCGGCCGCGGGCGATCACCACCTCGATCGGCAGTTCGCGCAAATCGGAGGTCAGGATCACATCGGCGCGGCGGCCGGGGGTGATGGAGCCGATCTCCCGCTCCAGCCCGAAATGGGCGGCGGTATTGATGGTCGCCATCTGCAGGGCAATCACCGGGTCGCAGCCGCAGGCAATGGCGTGGCGCACCACCCGGTTCATGTGACCGTCATTGACCAGCGTGCCGGAGTGGCAGTCATCGGTGCAGAGGATGAAGTTGCGCGGATCCAGCCCCTTTTCCGTCACTGCGGTGATCTGGCTTTCGACGTCATACCAGGCAGAGCCGAGCCGCATCATCGACCGCATCCCCTGGCGCACCCGGGCGATGGCGTCGGCTTCGCAGGTGCCCTCGTGATCGTCCGCCGGGCCGGCGGCCACATAGGCGGCGAAATCCGGGCCAAGGTCGGGGGAGGCATAATGGCCGCCTACGGTTTTGCCCGCGCGCTGGGTAGCCGCGATCTCGGCCAGCATCTTGGGGTCGGCGTTGGCAACGCCGGGAAAGTTCATCATCTCACCCAGGCCGATGATGCCCGGCCAATTCATCGCCTCTGCCACATCTTCGGCAGAGATTTCATAACCGGTGGTCTCCAGTCCCGGTGCTGAGGGCGCGCAGCTGGGCATCTGGGTGAAAATGTTGACGGGCTGCATCAGCGCCTCGTCATGCATATAGCGCACCCCGTCCAGACCCAGCACGTTGGCGATCTCATGCGGGTCGGTGAACATCGAGGTGGTGCCATGCGGGATCACTGCGCGGGCGAATTCCGCCGGCGTCAGCATGCCGCTCTCGATATGCATGTGGGCGTCGCACAGGCCCGGGATCATGTAACGGCCGTTTGCCTCGATGATCTGCGTCTCCGGCCCGGTGCAATAGGAGGCATCCGGCCCGACATAGGCGATGCGGCCGGCCTTGATCGCAATGTCATGGTCCGGCAGCTGTTCGCGGGTGTGGACGTTGACCCAAATGCCCTGCCGGATCACCGTGTCGGCCGGCGCGCGGCCTGCGGCTACTTCGATCAATTGCGGGGCGGTGTCGGGCCAGCTCGGGAAAATGTTATCTGACATAGTCCAATTGTTCCGATTGCGGGCGGGAAGGCAAGCGGATTGCTTGCATTGCCATCAAAGCTTCATGCCTGCGGTGGAAAGGCGCCGAAGGCTGGCGCATTTGGGATTGCGGCAGGGCGGAATCAGGGGAAGACTGGGCCGCATGGATTATGGACAGGCAGATGCGGACAATTTCGGACGCTCCCTGCGCGGGATCGGGATCAATCTGCTGGTGCGGGATGTGCCGGCAGAAGTTGCCTTCTTAGAGACTGTTTTTGCGATGAAAGGCCATCAGGTGACGCGGGATTTTGCCATCGTCACCTACGGCGGGCAGGTCTTTCAACTGCACAGCGACGGCACCTATGCGGAAAATCCGCTGCTGGGGCTGCTGCCGGAAAACCCGCCGCGCGGGGCCGGGATCGAGATCCGCCTGTATGACAGCGACCCGGATGAGGCCGTGGCGCGGGCGGAGGCGGCAGGGTGCACCATTCTGCAAGTGCCCACAGACAAGCCGCATGGCCTGCGGGAGGCTTATATTCTGTGTGAAAACGGCTACGCCTGGGTGCCAAGCCGGCCCAAGGGGTAAGCGGCGGGAAATCCTCCCCTTTCGCCGCGCGGCAGGCCGGTCCATGCTGGGCGGACCCGTATTGATGCCGCGAGGGACCGCAGATGCATGCCATTGCCGATACAACCGCGCTGGTCGAGGAAGGGGTGCTGACCCCGGTTCAGGCCCGCACCATCGAGGCGCGCTCGCGCGAGGTGATGGTGTCGCTGGCGGTCAATGCGATCCTGTGTTTCGGGATTATCGCCGCCACCGCTGGGTTCATCTTCTGGCTGGCGGATCCGCTTGCGGTAGCGGTCACCGGCATTCTGATGCTGGGCGGCGGGCTGGCGGTTCTGGCGCGCGGCGGCGAAATGCTGCGGATGTTCGGCAATTCCGCCACGCTGATCGGCGCAGGCATGCTGATGGGCGGCGCCGGGATCGAACTGGTAGACAAATACGAGGACGTCGCCGGCTGGGTGATGCTGCCTGCCGGCGCGCTGGTGGCGCTGATCTGCACCTGGCGCTGGCGTCACGGGGCTTGGTCTGCGGGCTTTGTGCTGGGGGCGATCCTGCTGATGGGGCTGGCGATGCATCTGGCCGGGATCGAACTGCTGCTGCAGCAATACGGCATCGGCTCACCGCTGCGGAACTTGGCGCTGCTTTACTATGCGGCGGCGCTGGCGCTGGCCGGCTGGCAGGTGGACGTGCGGTTTGTCACCGCGCTGGCAATTGCGCCCTTTGCCCAGATGCTGGAGACCGGCACCAGCTATTTCCACGCGGCCTATGTGTTCTATTCGCCGGAATCGACGCTGACGATCCTGCAGATGGTGCTGCTGATCGTGCTCTGTGTCTGGGGTGCCTCCCGGCTGGCGGAGCGCGATGCCCGGCATCTGCGCATTCTAGCGATATTGGGGTTTGTGGTCGCAAACCTTTGCGCGCTGGTCGGCTCGCTGTGGGGGGACGTGGTGGGCGAATCCGTCTGGGGGCCGGGCCGCTACAGCGATGGCTACCAGGACTGGGAGGCCTATGCCGCCGCGCGCGATGCCTTCCGCGACAGCGCGCTGTTCATCTCCGAAAACGTCTACTCCGTGCTTTGGGCAGCCGTGCTGGCGGCGGTGATCTTCTGGGCGGCGCAGCGGCACCAGCGCGGGCTGTTCAATGCAGCCCTGACCTTTGCCGCGATCCACGCCTATACGCAGATGTTCGAATCCTTCGCGGATGAGCCGCTGGCTTATGTGATCGGCGGCCTGGCCGCGATCCCGCTGGCCTGGGGGCTATGGCGGCTGAACCAGTGGATGGCAGCCAAACAGGCCTAGCCGCTGCTGCGCAAGCTGCGCGGGGTGGTTCCGAACTCCGCCTTGAAAGCCCGGGTCAGCGCGCTCGGGTCGTCATAGCCGCAGCGCAGGGCAATCTCGGAAACGCTCAGAACAGTCTCTAACACGAGCTTTCTGGCCTGTATCAGACGCAGCCGCCGGTAGACCGCCTGCGGCGTTGCCCCCAGTTCACCCTTCATCCGCGCCTCCAGGTCCTTCTGGCTGCGGCCCGCTTTCTTTGCCACGGCTGCGATGGGCAGGGGCGCCTCCAGATTGGCCTGCATCACCGCCACCGCGCGGGCAACCGATTTGCCGCGCACCAGGATCGGATCCTGTGTTTCTGTTGCCTCGGGCGCCATGAACAGCGTCGCCACCTCCAGACGCAGCGCGGCGCCATGCTGATCGCCGATCAGCTCCATCATGGTGTCAAAGGCCGCCAGCGCGCCGGTGCAGGTGATGCGGTCGCCGTCCCGGACCTGCCGTGCGCGCTCGGCCTGAACCTCGGGGAAAGCCTCGGTGAAACGGCCCAGCTCTTCCCAGTGGATGGTGGCGCGCCGCCCGTCCAGCAGCCCGGCCTGCGCCAGCAGCCAGGCGCCGGTGTCAAACCCCGCCAGTCCCTTGTAGCGGCGGGCAGCGGATTTCAGCGCGCGGGCGGTGGCCACGCTGGCATGGCGTAGGAAGTCATAAGACGGCATTGCAATCAGCAGATCGCCGCTGCAATCGCCCAGTTTCCCATGCGCCCGCACCTCCATGCCTGACGACGACACCGCCGCCCCGCCGTCTAGCGTCAGGAACCGCCAAGTATAGACTTGCCGCCCGGCGAATGTGTTGGCGGCACGCAACGGCTCCACCGTGTTGGCCAGGCAATGGGCCGAAAACGCATCGAACAGCAGCACATCCAATTGCTGCGCCGCAGCGGCATCTTTTGTCCAACTTCGCATGATTATTTCTATTCCCGCATGATGGGCGTGTGCAAGCGGCGTAATCTGATCCGCAACAGATTTGCAGAGGAAGACCGCCATGCAGTTCGGGATGACCGAAGAACAGTCGATGATCGTCGAAACCACCCGCGCCTTTGTGGAAAAGGAGCTGTATCCGCATGAGGCGGAGATCGAGCGCACCGGCCAACTGGACATGGACGTGATCCGTGAGGTGCAGAAAAAGGCGATGGAAGCGGGGCTTTACGCGGCCAACATGCCCGAGGAAGTGGGCGGTGCGGGCCTCGATACCCTGACCTGGCTGATGTATGAAAAGGAACTGGGCCGCGCCAATTACGCGCTGCACTGGACCGGAGTTGCGCGCCCCTCGAATATTTTGCTGGCAGGCACTGAGGAGCAGAAAGAGAAGTACCTGTTCCCCTGCATGAAGGGCGAGAAATGGGACTGCCTGGCGATGACTGAGCCGGACGCGGGCTCCGACCTGCGCGGCATGAAGGCCACCGCGCGCAAGGACGGCGACGACTGGATCCTGAACGGCACCAAGCATTTCATCAGCCACGCGGACATCGCCGATTTTGCCATCTGCTTCATGGCAACCGGGGTTGAGGACACGCCGCGCGGGCCAAAGAAGAAGATCACCGCCTTCTTTGTCGACAAGGGCACGCCCGGTTTCGAGGTGCGCGACGGCTACGGCAACGTCAGCCACCGCGGCTACACCAATGCGGTGCTGGAATTCGACGACTGCCGCCTGCCGTCCTCGGCCATTCTGGGCGAGGTCGACAAGGGGTTCGAGGTGGCCAACACCTGGCTGGGTGCCACCCGCCTGCAAGTGGCCGCCACCTGCCTGGGCCGCGCCGAACGGGCGCTGCAGCACTCAATCGAATACGCCGCAGAGCGCAAGCAGTTCGGCCAGCAGATCGGCAAGTTCCAGGGCATTTCCTTCAAGCTGGCCGACATGGCGCTGGAGCTGAAGGCGGCGAATCTCTTGACCTGGGAAGCCGGCTGGAAGTTCGACCAGGGCACCGTCACCGAAAGCGACATGTCAATGGCCAAGCTGAAAGCAACCGAGATGCTGGCCTTTGTCGCCGACGAGGCGATCCAGATTCACGGCGGCATGGGCCTGATGGACGAGCTGCCGCTGGAACGCATCTGGCGCGACGCGCGGGTGGAGCGTATCTGGGAAGGCACCAGTGAAATCCAGCGGCACATCATCAGCCGCGAGATGCTGCGCGCCGTCGGAGGCTGATCCATGACCCAGACCGGGAAACCCGTAGTTACCATTACCTACTGCATCGGCTGCAACTGGCTGCTGCGGGCCGGCTGGATGGCGCAGGAGCTGCTGCAAACCTTCCAGGACCAATTGGGCGGGGTGACACTGGTTCCCGGAGATTTGGGCGGGATCTTTGAGATCCATGTTGATAAGGAGCTGGTCTGGGAACGCAAACGGGACGGCGGCTTTCCTGATGTGAAAGAGCTGAAAACCCGCGTGCGCGACCGGATCAATCCTGAACAAGACCTCGGCCATCTGGACCGCGGCAAGACCGGTGAATAAGATCAAATGCAGTCTCTAAACAGGCTTTTCCGCCCGAAAACCATTGCTGTGATTGGCGGCGGCGCATGGTGCCGTCTGGTGATCGAGCAATGCCAGAAGATGGGGTTTCAGGGCATCATCTGGCCCGTCCACCCCAAGGCCGAAGAGGTCGCGGGCCTGCCTGCGTACAAGGATGCGGACAGCCTGCCGGAGGCGCCTGATGCGGCGTTCATCGGGGTGAACCGCTTTGCCACTATCGAAGTGGTGCGGGCGCTGTCGGCGCGCGGTGCCGGCGGTGCGGTGTGCTTTGCCTCCGGCTTCCTGGAGGCTGCGGCCGAGGATGCCGAAGGCGCGGACCTGCAGGCGCAGCTCTTGGAAGCGGCGGGCGAGATGCCCTTCCTTGGCCCCAACTGCTATGGCTTCATCAACTATCTGGACGGCGCGCTGCTGTGGCCGGACCAGCATGGCGGCCAGCGGGCGGAGAAGGGCGTGGCGCTGGTCACCCAAAGTTCCAACATTGCCATCAACCTGACCATGCAGAAGCGCGGCCTGCCGCTGGCTTATGTGGTGACTGCCGGCAATCAGGCGCAGTCCGGCATTGCCGCAATTGGCGAGGCGCTGCTGGAAGACGACCGCGTCACCGCGCTGGGCCTGCACATCGAGGGCTTTGGCGATCTGCGCGCTTTTGAGGCGCTGGCCGCCCGTGCCCGCGAACTGGGCAAGCCGGTCATTGCGCTGAAGGTTGGCAAATCGGCCGAGGCCCAGGCCGCAACTGTTTCTCATACCGCCTCGCTTGCAGGCGGCGACGCGGGGGCCGGGGCTTTGCTCTCACGCCTTGGCATTCCGCGTCTGGATGACCTGCCGTCCTTCTTGGAGACGCTGAAGCTGTTGCATGCGGCGGGGCGGCTGCCCTCGAACCGCATTGCAACCATCAGCTGCTCCGGCGGGGAGGCAAGCCTGGCGGCGGATACCGGCCATGCACGGAAGGTGGAGTTTCCGCCCCTGAACGCGCGCCAAAAAACGGACCTGCGCGACGCGCTGGGCCCGATGGTGGCGCTGGCAAATCCGCTCGACTACCACACCTATATCTGGCGCGATACCGAGGCGATGACCAAGGCGTTCTCGGCGATGATGGATCCGCAACTGGCAATGACCATGCTGATTGTGGATTTCCCGCGTGACGACCGCTGCGATGCCTCTGACTGGGAATGCGCCATTCAGGCGGCCATCGGCTCGCGCGAGCGGACTGGCGCCAACGTCGGTCTGGTGGCAACCCTGCCGGAACTGCTGCCTGAGGATGTGGCGGCCCGGCTGATGGAGGCCGGCGTCGTGCCCTTCTGCGGTCTCAGCGAAGCGGTTGCCGCCTGTGAGGCGGCCAGCCTGCCGCTGCCGGAAGCGCCTGCGCCGCTGCTGCTGCCGACGCCGGTTGTGGAGCCTGATCTGGTGCCGGAAGCCGAAGCCAAATGGCAGCTTGCCAGCTATGGGCTGCGCACTCCGCGCTCCAAACGGGCGGCTTCGGCCACCAACGCCCGCGCGGTGGCGGTGGATGTCGGCTTCCCGGTGGTTCTGAAAGGCGAAGGCGTCGCGCATAAGACCGAAGCAGGGGCAGTGGCGCTGAACCTGAACTCAGGCCAGGAGGTGAGCGATGCAGCCTTCAACATGCCTGCGGAGCGCTTCCTGGTGGAGGAAATGGTCACCGGAGCGGTGGCCGAACTGCTGATCGGCGTCGTCAAGGACCCGGCGCATGGGTTTGTCATGACCCTGGCGGCGGGCGGCACCCTGACCGAACTGATGGAGGACAGCGCGTCCTTCCTGCTGCCGGCCTCAGAAGCGGAGATCGAAGCCGCGCTCCAGTCGCTGCGCGTCTCCAAACTGCTGGACGGCTACCGCGGCGCCCCGGCGGCAGACCGGGAGGCAATCCTGCGCGCCATCCGCGCAGTTGAAGCCTACGTGATGGAGAACGCGCTGGGGCTTGAGGAGATCGAGATCAACCCGCTTCTTTGCACCCCTTCGGATGCGGTGGCGGCAGACGCGCTGATGCGCCGGAAATACTGAGGCTTCGGCCCTGAAACAGAACGGCATGCCAAATGCCAGGAGGAGACGACATGAGTGAAAGCCCCGTGAAAACCCGCCGCGACGGCGCCATTCTGGAAGTGACGCTGGACCGGCCCAAGGCCAACGCCATCGATCTGGCCACCAGCCGGGTGATGGGCGAGGTGTTCCGCGGCTTCCGCGATGATCCGGAGCTGCGGGTGGCGATCCTGACCGGCGGCGGCGAGAAGTTCTTTTGCCCCGGCTGGGACCTGAAGGCCGCGGCGGACGGCGATGCGGTGGATGGCGATTACGGCGTCGGCGGCTTTGGCGGGCTGCAGGAACTGCGCGATATGAACAAGCCGGTGATCGCTGCGGTGAACGGCATCGCCTGCGGCGGCGGGCTGGAGCTGGCGCTGTCGGCGGACATGATCATTGCCGCCGGTCACGCGACCTTTGCGCTGCCGGAGATCCGCTCCGGCACGGTGGCGGACGCGGCCAGCGTGAAGCTGCCCAAGCGCATTCCTTACCATATCGCCATGGAACTGCTGCTGACTGGCCGCTGGTTTGATGCCGAGGAGGCCAACCGCTGGGGGCTGGTGAATGAGATCGTTCCTGCGGATCAGCTGATGGACCGTGCCTGGGAGCTGGCAAGGCTGCTCGCCTCCGGTCCGCCGCTGGTCTATGCGGCGATCAAGGAAATCGTGCGCGATGCCGAGGACAGCAAGTTCCAGGATGCGATGAACCGCATCACGCAGCGCCAGCTCAAGACGGTGGATGTGCTTTACGGCTCCGAGGACAACCTGGAAGGCGCCCGCGCCTTTGCCGAAAAACGCGATCCGGTCTGGAAAGGCCGCTGACGAGGTTCTCCCGCCTGCTGCGGGGCATCCAAAGATGCCCCTGCACAGTTGGGCCCGGCGCCGCGCTTTGCGCGGCGTTTTCCTTTCGCTGAGAAGCTCTTTAGGAGCAGGTTTGCTCCTAAAGCAGCCTGATCGATTGTGTCATCCGCCAGCACAGCCTCAAGGGCAAGCCGCGCGTGCCGCACGGAGGCTGCGCCTCCCTTGACCCTGCGCTGGCGGGGCATTCTAAACTTTCTGGAACAGAGCAATCAGCGCGGTGTCGTCCTTGTGAGCCCCGGTGGCCCGCGAGCCATAAATGCGCAGCTCCGGCAGGGTGAGGCTCTTGATCCATTGACCGCGCAGCAGCCGGTCAAAGGCTTCGGCAAACCCTGCCTTTTCGTAGAACCTGGCATTCACCGACAAGGCAAACCAGGCACCGGGCGCAGCCACGCGCAGCAGGGAGGGCAGCACCTCAGGGCCCAGGTGGCCGTGGGTGAAAGTGCCCGAAGACACCACGCCGCGGTAGGAGCCGCGCGGCACCGGGATGCCCTCCAGCAGGTCGGCCTCTATCACGTCGCGGTAGGCGTCCTTGCGCAGCGCCTCGGCCAGCATGGCGGCGCTGATGTCGGTGGCGTCCACAGGCTCGACCCCAAGCGCCCGCAGCGCCTGGCCGCAGAGTCCGGTGCCCGCGCCCGCGTCCAGAACCGGACCTTCTCCCCCGGCGGCGGCAAAAGCCTTGGCTGTCAATCCGGGCAGCAGGTAATCCTGCCCGGCGGCGAAATCCTGATCGTAGGTGCCGGCCCAGTCCGCATAAAGCCGCCGGGAATCCTCAGGCGTGCTCAACCCATAGGCATCAGACAATCCGGGTGGTTGTTTTTTCATCGGGCCATCAAAGTCGTTGCGGAGATTCGAATCAACCCTTGCGCCCCGGGCTGTGGCGACGCATCTAGGAACCATGGGAAAAACGCTGCTTTGTCTTGGATTTGGCTATACCGCCCGGGCGCTTGCGCCGCGCCTGCTGGCGGACGGCTGGCGTGTCATTGGCACCTCGCGTGAGCCGGTGGCGGCTGAAGGCGTGGAGATGATCACCTGGCCTGGCCAGACGGTGCCGCTGGACGGCGTGACGCATGTCCTGAATTCGATCGGCCCCGCTGCGGACGGCGATCCGGTGCTGGCTGCGATGGGTGACGAGATCACCGCGGCCCCGGGCCTTGAATGGGTAGGGTATTTGTCGACCACCGCCGTCTACGGCCACCGCGACGGCGCCTGGGTGGATGAGGACACGCCGATGACGCCGTCAAGCGAGCGCGGCGACTGGCGGGCCAGGGCAGAGGCGCAATGGCAGGCTGTCCCCGGCCTGCCGCTGCATATCTTCCGCTTGGCCGGCATTTATGGCCCCGGCCGCGGCCCCTTTGCCAAGCTGATGGCGGGCAAGGCGCGGCGGATCATCAAGCCGGGGCAGGTGTTTTCCCGCATCCATGTGGACGACATTGCCCAGGTGCTGGCCGCCTCCATCGCGCAGCCGCGCCCCGGTGCCATCTACAACGTCTGCGACGATGACCCGGCCCCGCCGCAGGATGTGCTGGGCCATGCGGCAGAGCTGCTGGGCCTGCCGGTGCCGGCCGAGGTGCCCTTTGACGAAGCCGGCATGACGCCGATGGCGCGCAGTTTCTATGGCGAGAACAAGCGGGTCAGGAACCGCCGGATCAAGGACGAGCTGGGAGTGGAGCTGCTATATCCCACCTACCGCGAGGGGCTGCGGGCGGTGCTGGAGGCCGAGGATATGGAGAGCTTTGTGCCGCCGGCGCAGCCGCCGGGGGTGTGAATGCGTTGAACGGGTACGGCCAGGCGGGCCCCGGTCTGAAGTCGCCGGGAATTAGGCCCGCTTCTCGCTGATTGTCGCCACACCCAGCACGTCCAGAACCTTGGCCTCGATCTGCGGCGCGTTCATGGCCGCGATCTCATACATGTCTGCCGGGCTGGCCTGGTCGATGAAGGTGTCGGGCAGCACCATGGAGCGGTACTTGAGGCCGCTGTCGAACACGCCTTCCTCGGCCAGAAGCTGCGCCACGTGGGAGCCGAAACCGCCCACCGCGCCCTCCTCGATGGTGATCAGCGCCTCGTGATCCGCGGCCAGCTGCAGGATCAGATTGCGGTCCAGCGGTTTGGCAAAGCGGGCATCGGCGATGGTTGGCGTGATGCCCTTGGCGGCCAGCGCTTCGGCGGCCTTTTTGACTTCACCCAGGCGGGTGCCGAAGGAGAGGAGGGCGACACGTTTGCCGGCTTGGATCATCCGGCCCTTGCCGATTTCCAGAACTTCCGGGGTTTCCGGCATCTCGACGCCTTCGCCCTCGCCGCGCGGGTAGCGGAAGGCAATGGGACCGTCGTCATATGCCGCGGCGGTGGCGACCATATGGGTAAGTTCGGCCTCATCCGCGGCGGCCATCACCACCATGCCGGGCAGGTTGGCCATGAAGGCAATGTCGAAACTGCCGGCATGGGTGGCGCCATCGGCGCCGACCAGCCCCGCGCGGTCGATGGCAAAGCGCACCGGCAGGCGCTGGATCGCCACGTCATGCACCACCTGGTCATAGCCGCGCTGCAGGAAGGTGGAATACATCGCGCAAAACGGCTTCATGCCGCCGGCCGCCAGTGCTGCTGCAAAGGTGACGCCGTGCTGCTCGGCAATTCCGACGTCAAAGCAGCGCGAGGGGTAGCGTTCTGCCATCAGGCTGAGGCCGGTGCCATCGGGCATCGCCGCGGTGACGGCGCAAATCTTGTCGTCCTTGGCGGCCAGCTTCACCAGCTCATTCCCGAAGACCGACGTATATGAGGGCGCGTTGGAGGGGGCTTTCTTCTGCTCGCCGGTCACCATGTCGAACTTGGCGGTAGCGTGGCCCTTGTCGCGGGCGCGCTCAGCCGGGCCGTAGCCCTTGCCCTTCTTGGTGAGGACGTGGATCAGGATTGGACCGGTGGCGCGGGCCTTCACCGTGCGCAGGACCGGCAGCAGCTGATCCATGTCATGGCCGTCGATCGGGCCGAGGTAGGAGAAGCCGAGTGCTTCGAACATCGTGCCGCCGACGGCCATGCCCTTAATCATATCTTTGGCGCGCTTGGCGCCTTCGCGGAAGGGTTCCGGCAGCAGCGAGACCGCGCCCTTGGCGGCGGCCTTCAGCTCCTGGAACGGCTCACCGGCATAAAGGCGGGAGAGGTAGGAGGACAGCGCGCCCACCGGCGGGGCGATAGACATCTCGTTGTCATTGAGGATCACGAACAGCCGCTTGCCCAGGTGGCCTGCGTTGTTCATCGCCTCAAAGGCCATGCCTGCCGACATCGAACCGTCGCCGATCACCGCGATGGCGTCGCCGTTGCCCTCGGGGATTACACCGCCAAGGTCGCGCGCCACGGCAAACCCCAATGCGGCGCTGATCGACGTCGAGCTGTGGGCGGCGCCGAACGGGTCATAAGGCGACTCGGAGCGTTTGGTGAACCCGCTGAGCCCGTCCTTCATCCGCAGGGTGCGGATGCGGTCGCGGCGCCCGGTCAGGATTTTGTGCGGGTAGCACTGGTGGGAGACGTCCCAGATCACCTTGTCCCGCGGCGTGTCGAAAACCGCGTGCAAGGCGGTGGTCAGCTCCACCACGCCGAGGCCTGCGCCCAAGTGGCCGCCGGTGACGGAAACCGCGGAAATGGTTTCCTGCCGCAGCTCGTGGGCCACCTGCACCAGCTGCGCATCCGTCAGCCCCTTCAGATCCGCGGGGCGCGTGATCTGGTCCAGAAGCGGGGTCTTGGGCCGGTCGGACATGGTGTCTCCTTGGGCTGCGCCTTGAGGGTCGTGGCGCGGGGTTAGCTGTCGCGCGCAATAACGAAACGCGCGGCTTCCTTCAAGGTTGCGGCGTCTGCTTCATAGGGGGATAGTGCGGCGCAGGCTTCATCGCAAAGCGACTGTGCGCGGGCTTTTGCCTCTGCCAGCCCCAGCAAGGAGACAAAAGTTGCCTTACCGGCATCGGCATCCTTGCGCACGGCCTTGCCAACCTTGGCGGCGTCCCCTTCGACATCCAAGATGTCGTCGGCGATTTGGAAAGCAAGGCCCAGGGCGCGTGCGTATTGCCGCAGCGGGGCGGGGTTGTCACCGGCCAGTACTGCGCCGGCGGTGGCGGACCATTCGATCAGGCAGCCGGTCTTGCGGCCCTGCAGCAGGGTGATCTGTTCCAGCGTCAGCGGCGCGCCGGCGGTTTCTGCCGCAATGTCCAGCATCTGCCCTGACACCATGCCGTCCTTGCCGGAGGATTGCGCCAGCCCGCGGATCAGGGTCAGCGCATGGGGCCCGATCTTGGGGTCCGCCAGCAGCTCGAAGGCGAAGGTTTGCAGGCTGTCGCCTGCCAGAACCGCCATCGCCTCGTCCCATTTGCGGTGCACGGTGGGCTGGCCGCGGCGCAGATCGTCGTCGTCCATGCAGGGCAGATCGTCATGAACCAGCGAGTAGGCATGGATGCATTCGATGGCAAGTGCAGCCTCGATGGCGGCCTCTGCCGCGACCCCGTGCAAACGGGCGCTTTCCAGCACCAGGAAGCCGCGCAGCATCTTGCCGCCGGTGATGGCGTAACGCATCGCGGTGTGCAGCTCATCGCTGCCCGCCAGCCGCATCTCCATATGTGCGGTGATACGGCCTTGGGCGTCTTTCAGCGCCTCCGCGAAGGGGCGGGTCCGGGCGTCTGCTGCGGCGCTCATCGATCAGCCGGCGTCCAGCGGCTGGGTGCCCTTGGGGGTGCCGTTTGCGTCCAGCGTGATGGCAGCGACCTTTTCCTCGGCGCGCTTCAGCTCATCCTCGCAGCGTTTCTTCAGCGCGGCGCCGCGTTCATACAGAGCGATCGAGGCATCCAGCGCCACATCGCCGCGTTCCAGCTGGTCCACCACGCCTTCCAGCTCGCGCATCGCCTGTTCAAAGCTCATCTGGTCTACGGGGGTCTCAGTCATGCCGTTGCCTTCATCAATTCTTCCACATGCGCGCGGGTTGCCGCGGACAGCGCGTTCAGATCATATCCGCCTTCCAAAGTCGAGACGATACGGCCCTGGCACAGCTCACTGGCAAGTTTGCAGAGTTCCGCCGTGATCCAGGCAAAATCGGCAGTGGCCCAGTTGAGGCTGGCGAGCGGGTCGTCCTGGTGGGCGTCAAAGCCGGCCGAAATGATGATCAGCTCCGGCTTAAACGCGCGCAGGCGCGGGAAAGCCTGGCCCTCATAGGCCGCCTGCATTTCCACCCGGCCCGATCCCGGCGGCAACGGCATGTTGAGGATCTGGCCATGGGCGCCGTCCTCATCCGGACGGCCGGAGCCGGGCCACAGCGGCATCTGCTGGCTGGTCACCACCAGGGCGCGCGGCTCGTCCCACAGCAGGTCCTGGGTGCCGTTGCCGTGATGGACGTCGAAATCCACCACCGCAACGCGGCTGAGGCAATGGTGATCAAGCGCGTGTTTGGCCGCCAGCGCGGCATTGCCGAACAGGCAAAAGCCCATTGCAGTGTCTGTTTCAGCGTGATGCCCCGGCGGGCGCACCGCAGCAAAGGCGTTTTGCACCTCACCGCCCAGCACCATGTCGACGCCGCGCACCACGGCCCCCGCCGCGCGGAAGGCGGCATCGAGGGAACCGGGGGACATGAAGGTGTCGCCGTCGATCTGCGCCCAGCCCTCTGACGGGGAGGCCTTGCGCAGGTCCGACAGGTAGCCGGCCGGGTGGATGCGCAGGATGTCATCCTCGGCGGCCATCGGGGCCGTCACGCGCTTCAGGTCCAAGGGCTCCAGCGCGTGCAGGATGTGTTCCAGCCGCGCGACCCGTTCCGGGTGGCCCTCAGGTGTGACGTGATTGAGGCAATCCGCGTGGGTGATCAGGGCGGTGGTCATGGGCGCGTTCCTCCGGCTGCGGGTCTTGGCGCGACACTAGGAGGGGGCGGGCTGCGGCCGCAAGGGGAATCCGGGGCGCTGCCCCGGACCCCGGGAAATTTAGGGCCAGAAGGAGGCGCTGACCGTGCCTTAGTCCGGCGCCAGCATGTAGCCCGCGCCACGCACCGTTTGCAGGTACTGCGGCTGTTTAGGGTTCGGCTCGATCTTGCGGCGCAGCCGGGTGATTTGCACGTCAACAGCGCGCTCCTGCGCTTGGCCACGGTCGCGGCCCAGGTCCTCCACCAGCTTGGTGCGGGAGACCGGTTCGCCGGGCTGGGCGGAGAAGATTTTCATCAGCTGGCTTTCGGTGCCGGTCAGGCGGATCAGCTCATCGCCCTGCCACATCTCGCCGCGCTCGATGTCATAGCGGATGGCGCCCAGGTGCAGCACCTTGGGGGCGGCCTCCTGCGTGACGGTGTCCGGCATCCGCCGCAGGATCGCATTGACACGCAGCAGCAGCTCCTTGGGCTCGAAAGGTTTCGGCAGATAGTCGTCCGCCCCTGCCTCCAGGCCCGCAATCCGGTCCTCGGTCTCGCCCTTGGCGGTCAGCAGCAGGATCGGGGTGGTCATGGTTTCGCGCAAGGAGCGGGTCAGCGACACGCCGTCCTCGCCCGGCATCATCACATCCATCACGATCAGGTCGAAGTCGAGCCCGGCCAGCACGCGGCGCGCATGGGCGGCGTCACGTGCGGCCGTCACCAGAAAGCCGGAGCGCATCAGGAATTTTTTCAGCAGGCCGCGGATGCGCTCGTCGTCATCGACGATCAGCAGATGGGCGTCATGGGTGGTCATGCCTGATCAGTCCCGCAGCTTGGCGTAGGCGCGGCGCATGTCCGCGTCCATCATTGCTTCAAGCACCGTCTTGAAACCCTGCACGGCTTCCGGGCCCGCGTCCTTGTAGGCGGCGCGCATCCGGGCGCGCTGGGCGTCGGACAGCGTCGCCTCCAGCGCCTGGCCCTGATCGGTCAGGTAGAGGTGGCGTTCGCGCTTGTCGAGTTCCCCCACCTTGGAGATCACCAGTCCATCGCCGATCAGCGTGCGCAGCACCCGGTTCAGCGACTGTTTGGTGACGCCCAGGATGCTCAGGAGATTGTTCACCGTGGTGCCCGGCGAGCGGTTGATGAAGTGAATGGCGCGGTGGTGCGCGCGGCCATAGGACATCTCGGCCAGAATCCGGTCCGGATCGGCGGTAAAGCCGCGGTAGGCAAAAAACATTGCCTCGATCCCCTGGCGCAGCTGTTCATCTGTCAGAAACAGCAGGCTTTCGCTGCCGTATCCCTGCCCTGTCCGGCCCTCAGGCATGTGGTGCCCCCTCGTCTGTCTTGCCGGTCAGTTTATGTCAGTGTTGTTGACATTCCAAGGGTGAAGATGTATCGAATCGCAGCTTTGACGCAAGATTATGCCCGCTCCGGCCTTAACTTGCGCAATAAATGAAAATCACCGCAGAATTCAGGAGGGTGCGGCATGGCTGGTTACGACGACCGCGACGGTGTGATCTGGATGGATGGGGAGCTGGTCGACTGGCGGGATGCCAAGGTGCATATCCTGACCCATGCGATGCATTACGCCTCCTCCGTGTTCGAGGGCGAGCGCGCCTACAACGGTAAGATCTTCAAGAGCCGCGAGCATTCCGAGCGCCTGATCGCATCGGCCGAGGCACTGGACATGCCGATGCCCTACACCGTCGACCAGATCGAGGCGGCTAAGGAAGAAACCCTCAAGGCGTCCGGCCTGCAGGATGCCTATGTGCGGGCGCTGGTCTGGCGCGGCTCGGGCGAGGACATGGGCGTGGCCTCTGCCAAGAACCCGGTGCGCATGGCGATCGCGGTCTGGGGCTGGGGCGCCTACTACGGCGACGCCAAGATGAAGGGTGCCAAGCTCGACATCGCGGAATGGAAGCGCCCGAGCCCGGAAACCATCCCGGTTCACGCCAAGGCGGCGGGCCTTTACATGATTTGCACCATCTCCAAGCACAAGGCAGAGGCCAAAGGCTGCTCTGACGCGCTGTTCATGGACTGGCGCGGCTATGTGGCTGAGGCCACCGGCGCCAATGTGTTCTTTGTGAAGGACGGTGAGGTGCACACGCCGCTGGCCGACTGCTTCCTCAACGGCATCACCCGCCAGACCGTGATCCAGATGCTCAAGGACAAGGGCATCACCGTGCACGAGCGCCGCATCAAGCCGGAGGAGATGGAAGGCTTTGAACAGTGCTGGCTGACCGGCACCGCGGCCGAGGTCACCCCGGTGGGGCAGATCGGCGACTATACGTTTGAGGTTGGTGATCTGACCCGAGAGATCGCCGAGGATTACGAGAAGCTGGTCCGCGCCTAAGCGGCCCTGCAATACCCGGATTAAAACCCCCGCCATCGCGCGGGGGTTTTGCTTTGCGGGCCGGCCTGATTGCGTCAGCGTCTGGTCGCCAAGCCAATTTCCTGCAATTTTTTCAGCCCTGTGCCATAGTCGGGCATATTGCTGAAAAGTTATTCCAGGGCATGCTGTACGCTGCTGCCCGCCAAGAAGGAGCAGGAACGCGATGGACCTGAGCATTGCCTATGTGAGCTATCTTGAACTGGGCCTGCGGCTGATCTGCGCCGCTGCTGCCGGGGCGCTGCTGGGGCTGGACCGGGAACTGCGGCACCGCAAGGTGGGTATGCGGACCTACATGATTGTCTCGCTCGGAGCGGCGGGCTTTACGCTGATCACCATGGAAATGTCGATGGAGGCGCTGACCCTCGAGATGGGGGCCGACCCGACAAGGATCATGCAAGGGCTTGTCGGCGCGATCGGTTTTCTGGGTGCCGGCGCAATCATCCAGGGCGACGAGCGGGTCGGCGGCATGGCAACGGCGGCCAGCCTGTGGGTGGCCGGCGGGGTCGGCATGGCGTCGGGGCTTGGCTATTACGTCCATGCGGTGCTGCTGGCGATGCTTGCCGCTGGCATCCTGGCCATGAGCCGGGTGATGAGCAACCGCGGCAGTAGGGACCGGCCGGATATCAGCGAGTAACGGCGCCCAGCCAGGTGGTCCCGAGACCTTAGCGTTCGGTTGCCCGGCCGTTCACATTTCCTTGCGGATCGTCCGGTGCCATGGACGTGAGGTGCCTGCCGCCTAACATGCAGGGCATGTTGGATCTGCTCAGCGATATTCTCACCCGGCTGTCCCTTAGGGGGACGCTCTATTTCCGCACGTCATTCACCCCGCCGTTCGGGGTCCAGGTGCCGGCGTTCCAGAACGTGGCCCGGTTTCATTTCGTGCAGCGCGGGGAGTTGAAGGTGCATGTGCCGGCAACCGGCGAAAACTTGCGGCTGCGGCAGGGGGATCTGGTGCTGATCCCGCATGGCAATGCGCATATGCTCTTGTGCAACGAGGTGCAGCCGCTGGAGGCCCTGCCGTTGGAGCAGGTGCTGCAGGATGCAGGCTATGACGGCGGCGGGGTGCTGGTTTATGGCGGCGCGGAGGAGGACCGGGATACACAGCTGATCTGCGGCCATTTCTCCTTTGCCGGGATGCCGGGGCGGCGCGGCACCGGGCATATGCTGATCGACCGGCTGCCGCCCTACATCGTGATCGAGAACTACGGCGAGGAGGCAGGCGCCTGGATCGAGGCGACCCTGCGGATGATCGGCTCCGAGGTGCAGGGCGCCCGTATCGGCGGCGACCTGATTGCGTTGAAACTGTCGGAGGTGCTGTTTGCCCAGGCGATCCGCGCCTATCTGGAGCATCAAAGCCCCAGCGGCTCGGCGCTGGCTGGGTTTGCCGATCCGCGGCTTTCCCGCGCGCTGACCGCGTTCCACCAGGCGCCGGCGCAGGAGTGGAGCGTCGAGGGCCTGGCGCGCGAGGCCGGCATGTCGCGCACCGCCTTTGCCCAGGAATTCACCGCCAAGATGGCGGTGACGCCGATGCAGTACCTGACCAGCTGGCGGATGCAAATCGCTTGCCAGGGGCTGACGGAGCAGGGGCTGAACGTCGCGGATGCGGCCGAGATTGCCGGCTACGCCTCCGAGGCGGCGTTTTCGCGGGTGTTCCGCAAGCAGGTCGGCATGTCCCCGGCGGCCTACCGGCAGCAGCACAGGGCTGCCTGACCTGCTGGGCTCCCAAGTTCTGTACGATCTGCAAAATTTGCGGGGGCTTCTGAAATTCAGCGTCCGGTACTGATGGGGCAGATTGGGGCCACAGCCGCATCGGCGGCCAAGAGACCTCAGTAACAAGGACCTGATCCATGCCCCTCCGCTTTGTGACCCGCACCATCCACGCCTATCTCGACTACCCGGTGGCCATCGCCCTGATGGGACTGCCGTTCCTGCTGGGCCTCGGCGAAAGCAACCCGCTGGCGCTGTGGCTGTCGGTGGCAACCGGCATCGCCGCCTTTGTCCTGACGGTGCTGACTGACCATCACCTCGGCCTGATCCGGGTGCTGCCCTACAAACTGCATTTGACGGTCGACCTGATTGTCGGCCTCACCTTTCTGGCAGCGCCTTTTGCCTTTGGCTTTGCCGGGCTGGATGCAGCGTTCTACTGGCTCAATGGCGCTGCCGTGGTTGCTGTGATCTCGCTCAGCGCGCCGGAAGGGGCTGAGGCCGCCTCTGCCTGACCGCTATTGGCGCAGCAGCCAGTCCACCACTGTCTTGGCCCGGCCCTGAGTGCTGGGCCAAAGCACGTAGAAGCCCTGATCCCCCAGCCGCGGCGCCTGCCACAGCTCTGCCAGCGGCTGGCTGCCCAGGAAAATACGGGGCACAAGGGCAATGCCCTGCCCGTTCATTGCCGCATCCATCGCCAGTGCGGTTTGGTTGAACTGCAGCACCCGGCCCGTGGCCGTGAGCCCCTCCTGCCGCAGCAGCAGGTCCCAGTGCCGGTGCCCGTCCTGTATCAGCGTGTGCCGCGCCAGATCCGCCAGTTCGGGTGAATCCTCCTTGGTTAGAGCCGAATCCTGGCGTGCCACCGCTACCAGATCCACCAGTGACAGGAGCGCTGAGTTCAAGCTGCTTTCCTGCGGCTTGCCGCCCTGGCGGATGGCGATGTCGATGCCGTCGCGCTTGAAATCAGTCAGATTTTCCTCTGCCACGACCCGCAGGTCGATATCGGGGTGGCGGGCCTCGAATTCCGGCAGCCGCGGCACCAGCCATTTCGAGGCAAAGGAGGGCGGCACCGACAGCGTCACCCTCTGCACTGCCGGCGCCAGCTTGTCCGTTGCCTCTCGGATCAGCATCAGGGCCTGCCGGACCGGGGCGTGATAGCTGCGCCCGGTGTCGGTCAGCGTCAGCCCGCGGGCGTGTCGGTGGAACAGCTTGTGACCCAGATCCGCCTCCAGCCGCCGCACCTGCTGCGCCACTGCGCCCTGGGTCAGGTGCAGCTCCTCTGCCGCGCGGCCGAAATTCAGGTGGCGGGCAGCGGCGTCGAACATCCGCAGGGCGTTGAGGTTGGGCAGGCGCATCAGGTCTCAGCCAGTAGTTTCTCTACAGTCTGGCGCGATGAGACATGATTGGTCAAGCGCGGCCTGAGCAGCCATCCTGAGGGCAAGCAAAGGAGTAAAGACATGACCAAGGTTGCTCTCTTCACCGCCGCCGGCAGCGGTATGGGCGCGGATGCTGCCCGCCACCTTCATTCGCAGGGGTATGAGGTTGCGATCCTCTCCTCCTCCGGCAAGGGCGAGGGGCTGGCGCAGGAGCTGGGCGGGGTGGGCCATACAGGCTCCAACCTCGAACAAAGCGATCTGCAGGCTTTGGTGGGCAAGGCGATGGACCGCTGGGGGCGGATCGACGTGCTGGTCAACTCGGCAGGCCACGGGCCCAAGGGCGACATCATGGAGATCAGTGATGAGGACTGGCATCTGGGGATGGAATACTACCTGATGAACGTGATCCGTCCGGCCCGGCTGGTGGCGCCTGTCATGGCGGCGCAGGGCAAGGGGTCGATCATCAACATCTCCACCTTTGCGGTGTTTGAGCCGGATCCGCTGTTTCCCACGTCCGGTGTGTTCCGGGCGGGACTGGCAAGTTTTACCAAGCTGTTTGCCGACAAGTTCGCGGCCCGGGGCGTGCGGATGAACAACGTGCTGCCGGGCTTCATCGACAGCCTGCCCGAGACCGAGGACCGCAGGGCGCGCATCCCGATGGGGCGCTATGGCACCGCGCGCGAAGTATCAGCGCTGATTGCCTATCTGGCCTCGGATGATGCAGCTTATACCACCGGGCAGAACATCCGCGTCGACGGGGGGCTGACCCGCGCGATCTGAGCCGGCCGGTAGGGATGCAGGCTCTAACACTGCAGTAATCCCGTGTTAGAGCCTGCTATCCGCCCTTTGGGTCGATCAGCGGCTTGGCCTTGCCGCGCCGCAGGCCCAGCCGGTGCTCGCGCCAGATCACCAGCACATTGCCAGCGATCACTAGCGCCGCACCGGCCAGCATCACCAGCGTCGGCCACTCGTTGAACCAGACATAGCCGATCACAATGGCAAAGATCATCGAGGCATAGTCATAAGGCGCCAGCATCGAGGCGGGCGCAAAGCGGTAGGAGGAGGTGACCAGGATCTGTGCCACTCCGCCGACCAGCCCGGCGCTGACCAGCAGCGCCGCGGTTTGCGCATCCGGCATCACCCAGCCGAAGGGTGCCGTTAGCAGCGCCAGGCCAGAGGCGGTCAGCGAGAAATAGAAGACGATGGCCGCGGTATGCTCGGACTGCACCATGCGGCGGATGTGGATCTGCACAAATCCGCGGGCGACAGTGGCGCCAACCACCAGAAGCACCCCCAGCATGGCGCCATCGCCCAGGTCGCCGCCCAGGCGCGGCCAGATCATGATGAGCACGCCCAACAGGCCGATGGCCACCGCACTGATCCGCACCAGGCGGATGGTCTCGCCCAGGAACAGCGCCGCAAGGATCAGGGTGAAGATCGGGGTGGCATAGCCGATGGCGGTGACCTCCGGCAGCGGCAGCAGCGCCAGCCCCATGAAGGTCATCCCCATCGCCGAGGTTCCAACCAGTCCGCGCCACACGTGAAACATCGGCTTCTTGGTGATCAGCCCCTGGCGCAGCTGGCCGCGCGCCGTCAGCCAGACCACAATTACGGGGATCGCAAAGAAGGAGCGGAAGAACACCGCCTCGCCTGCCGGTACGGTTTCCGAGGTGGCCTTGATGATCCCGGACAGTGCGGTGAACAGCGCAATGGCGGTCACTTTCAGCAGGACCGCCAGCACAGGCCGATGCGATGTTAAGGATTCCGCCATGGCGCGACCCTGCGCCCAAGCGCCGCAAAGATCAATGGCTTGATTTCGGCGGGCCAAGGCGCGCAAATGGCGCCGCCAGATGAAGGAGCCGCCGATGTACGACGACAACCACCTGATCCGCCAGCTGCGCGAGTCCTCGCTGGGGCGCGAGGAGGATGTTTTTGCCCGGCTTCCGGGCGGCAGCACGGTCACATTCGGCGCGCTGTTTGCCGGCGCGGAGCGGATGGCCGCGGCGCTGGCCGCCCAAGGCGTGCAGCCCGGTGACCGGGTGGCGGTGCAGGTCCAAAAAACCATTCAGGCGATCGAACTGTACCTTGGCACCGTCATGGCCGGCGGCATCTTCCTGCCGCTCAACACCGCCTATACCGGGCCGGAGGTGGCTTATTTCGTTGGCGACGCCTCTCCGCGCGTGGTGGTCTGCGATCCCGCGCGGCTGGAGGAAACCGGCGCCATTGCTGCTGGGGCAAAGGTGCTGACACTGGACGCCGCAGGGCAGGGAAGCCTGCGCGATCTGGCGGATGGCCAGTCCGGTTTTGCACCCGTGTCACGTCAGCCAGATGATCTGGCGGCAATCCTTTACACGTCCGGCACCACCGGCCGCTCCAAGGGCGCGATGCTGAGCCATGATAATCTGGCGTCCAATTCGCTGACCCTGCGCGACACCTGGCGGTTCACTAAGGATGACGTTCTGATACATGCGCTGCCGATCTTCCACACTCACGGGCTGTTTGTGGCGACCAATGTGGCGCTGTTTGCAGGCAGCCAGGTGGTGTTCCTGCCGGGCTTTGATGCCAATGCCATTCTGGAGGCAATGCCGTCCTCCACAGCGATGATGGGGGTGCCGACGTTTTATACCCGCCTGCTGGCGGATGAGCGGCTGACCCGTGAGCGTGCCGCCAATATGCGACTGTTCATTTCCGGCTCTGCGCCCTTGCTGGTCGATACCCATGAGCAGTGGGAGGCCCGCACCGGACACCGCATTCTGGAACGCTACGGGATGACCGAAACCAATATGAGCACCTCCAACCCCTATGAAGGCGAGCGCCGCGCGGGCACCGTCGGTTTCCCGCTGCCGGGCGTGGAAGCCCGGGTGATGCAGGACGGCGCCGAGGTGCCCGACGGAGAGATCGGCGTGCTGGAGGTGCGCGGCCCGAACGTGTTCCAGGGCTACTGGCAGATGCCGGAGAAGACGGCGGAAGAGCTGCAGGCGGACGGCTGGTTCATCACAGGCGACATGGCAAAGGTCGACGCCGACGGCTATGTCACCATTGTCGGGCGCGAGAAGGACCTGATCATCACCGGAGGCTTCAACGTCTATCCCAAGGAGGTTGAGAGCCTGATCGACGACCTGCCAGGCGTTCTGGAAAGCGCGGTGATTGGCGTGCCGCATCCCGATTTCGGCGAGGGTGTGGTGGCCGTGGTGGTGCCGGAGGGCGAAGGCACCAGCGCCGAGGCGATCAAGGAGGCTCTGTCGGGGCAATTGGCCAAGTTCAAGCAGCCCAAGGAGATCATCCTGCTGGAGGCCCTGCCGCGCAACACTATGGGCAAGGTGCAGAAGAAAGCCCTGCGCGAGGAGTACGAGGGTCTTTTTGCCTGACCTTTGCTCTACCAGGCCGATAGGCCGGGCTGCGCCTGCCTGCCCGTCAAACCGGAGGTTTGCCTCCGGCAAAACGGACAGGCGCATTTGCGCCAGCCCAGGCAAGAGCACCCTCGGTTCTTATTGTGTATGCGCCGCCGCGTGCGCCTCTTCCACGCGCCATTCCCGCACTGCCTGCACCAGGATCTGGAAGGCGGAGTTCAGGAACAGCCCGCCCATGATGCCGGCCACAATGAGGTCCGGCCAGCCGGTTGCCGTGCCCCAGACCCCCAGGGCCGCAAACATCACTGCAACATTGCCAATCGCGTCGTTGCGCGAACACAGCCAGACCGACCGCACATTGGCGTCGCCGTCCTTGTAGCGGGCCAGCAGCAGCACCGAGATCAGGTTCGCCGCCAGTGCCATGAAGCCGATCACCCCCATGATATGGGCCTGCGGCACGCCGACGTAGAATACTTGGTATACAGTGGAGCCAAACACCCAGAGCCCCATCAGCAGCAGGCTGACGCCCTTGCCCAGTGCCGCCAGCGCCCGGGTGCGCAGGGTGGCCCCGATCACCGCCAGCGAAATGCCATAGGTCAGCGCGTCACCCAGAAAATCCAAGGCGTCCGCCTTCAGCGCCTGGCTGCCGGACAGCTGGCCCGCACCCATTTCCACTGCAAACATGCCGGCGTTGATGGCGATTACCAGCCAAAGCCTGCGTTTGTAATCGTCCGAGACCCCGTCGAATTTTGCGCTGTGGTTGCAGCAGCCTGCCATTGCTCTTGTCCTCATTCCTGATTCGACATCAATGTAGGGCCTCTAGTCACTAGAGCATCAAGAGGGTTTGCGCATGTTTTCCATCGGCCAGCTGTCCAAGGCCACCGGCGTCAAGGTGCCCACCATCCGCTATTACGAGGAAATCGGCCTATTGCCTGAACCGGGCCGCAACGCCGGCAACCAGCGCCGCTACGGGCAGGACGGCATGGACGCGCTGGGTTTCATCAAACACGCGCGCGATCTCGGGTTTTCACTGGAGGACATCAAGGCGCTGATGGGGCTGGACGGGCATCTGGGCGATGATTGCGCCGAGGCCGACCGGATTGCCCGCAGCCAGCTGGCCAATGTCCGGGACCGCATCCGCAAGCTGCGGCAGCTGGCGTCCGAACTGGAGCGGATCAGCCACCTGTGCGACGGCGGCAACGGCGGCTGCTGCAAGGTGCTGACTGCGCTGGGCGACCACAGCCAATGCGCGGGCGAGCACGAATAAGAGTGCAGGCTGAGAGGCGCCATCCGAATCAAATTCGGGCAACTCTCCTTGTTAGGGCCTGAATGTCAGCCGATGCGGCCCTGGTTTTCGCCGATCTGGCCCCGGTGCAGCAGCAGATGGTCCAGGATCACGCAGGCCATCATTGCCTCGGCCACCGGCACCGCGCGGATGCCGACGCAAGGGTCGTGGCGGCCCTTGGTGATCACCTCGGTGGCGGAGCCGTCCTTGCGGATCGACTTGCGCGGTGTGAGGATTGACGACGTCGGTTTCACTGCAAAGCGCACCACCACATCCTGCCCGGTGGAGATCCCGCCCAGGATGCCGCCGGCGTGGTTGGAGGAATACTCCGGGCCGTTTTCACCCATGAAGATCTCGTCGGCGTTTTCCGAGCCCTTGAGGCGCGCGGCATTCATGCCTTCGCCGATCTCGACGCCCTTCACGGCGTTGATTGACATCATCGCGGCGGCCAGATCGGTGTCCAGCTTGCCATAAACCGGCGCGCCGATGCCGGCGGGGACGCCGCGGGCGACAACCTCAACCACCGCACCAACCGAGTCATGCGCTTTGCGCAGGGCCTGCAGGTAGTCTTCCCATTCCTGCACTGCGCCTGCATCGGGGATCCAGAAATCGTTCTGATCAATCGCGTCCCAGTCGAACCGGCTGCGGTCGATCTCCAGCTCGCCCATTTGGGTCATGTAGCCCTTGATCTCCAGCCCCGGCACCAGCGCCTTGATTGCTTCACGTGCAACACCGCCGGCCGCAACCCGCGCCGCGGTTTCGCGCGCCGAGGAGCGGCCGCCGCCGCGGTAGTCGCGGTTGCCGTATTTCTGGAAATAGGTGATGTCGGCGTGGCCCGGACGGAAGGTCTGGGAAATCTCACCGTAATCCTTGGACCGCTGGTCGGTGTTTTCGATCATCAGCTGGATCGGGGTGCCGGTCGATTTGCCCTCGAACACGCCGGACAGGATCTTCACCGCATCCGGCTCATTGCGCTGGGTGGTGTTCTTGTTCTGGCCGGGGCGGCGCCTGTCGAGCCACTGCTGCAGCATTTCCGGCTCCAGCGGCACGTTCGGCGGGCAGCCGTCGACGGTGGCGCCAAGCGCGGGCCCGTGGCTCTCGCCCCAGGTGGTGACGCGGAAGAGGTGTCCAAAGCTGTTCATCGACATGAGGCGCGGTCTCCTTTGCGGGACGTGCTTAGCGGGCAGGGGCCTGTGCCTCAAGCGGATTCCACTGCGGCGGATGGCACAGGGGGGCGGGGATCGGCGCCGAAAGCGGTCCAGTTTGCCTGAAGCGTAGGTCCTGGCGGGGCTTTGGCTTGTCTTTGTTGCGGCCAAACCCTAATGTCCGCGCCACCTCGGGGTGCGCTTCGGCGCTGAGATGACACCCGTTGAACCTGAACCGGATCACACCGGCGGAGGGAAGGTACTGGACAGCCTCCACCCTTGCCCAAAGCCGCAAAGGAGGATGGCATGAAACATCTTGCATTTGCAGCGGGACTGCTTGGCGCCTCGGCAGCCTTTGCCGATACGCCCGAACTCACCGTTTATACCTATGACAGCTTTGTCTCCGACTGGGGCCCCGGCCCGGCGGTGGAAAAAGCGTTTGAGGAAACCTGCGGCTGCGACCTGAAACTGGTGGGCGCTGGCGACGGCGCGGCACTGCTGGCGCGGGTCAAGCTGGAAGGCGCACGCTCTGACGCCGATGTGGTTCTGGGCCTCGACACCAACCTGACCGCGGCGGCCAAGGAAACCGGCCTGTTTGCGGAGCATTCGGTCAGCGCCGACTATGCGCTGCCGGTCGAATGGAACGACGCGACCTTTGTGCCGTATGACTGGGGCTACTTCGCCTTTGTCCACAACGCCGATGCCGCGGCGCCTGCGGATTTCAAGGCGCTGGCCGCCAGCGACAAGAAGATTGTCATTCAGGATCCGCGCTCCTCAACCCCCGGCTTGGGCCTGCTCTTGTGGGTCAAGGCCGCCTATGGCGACGAAGCGCCGGAGATCTGGAAGGGCCTCTCTGACAACGTGGTCACCGTGACCAAGGGCTGGTCCGAGGCCTATGGCATGTTCCTGGAGGGCGAGGCCGACATGGTGCTGTCCTACACCACCTCGCCGGCCTATCACCTGATTGCTGAGGAAGACGGCTCCAAGGCAGCGGCTGCCTTTGACGAGGGCCACTACATGCAGGTGGAAGTTGCGGCGAAGCTCGCAAACACCGACCAGCCGGAGCTGGCCGACCAGTTCCTGGCCTTTATGGTGTCGGATGCGTTCCAATCGATAATCCCGACCACCAACTGGATGTACCCGGCTGTGACCCCGGCGGCGGGCCTGCCGGAAGGGTTTGAGACTCTGATCGCGCCGGAAAAATCGCTGCTGCTGAGCGAGTCTGAGGCGGCAGAGGTGCGCGATGCGGCGCTGGGCGAATGGCTGGACGCGCTCAGCCAGTAAGCCCTGTTCCCGGAAGCGCCGCTGCCCTGCTGGTGGCGGCGCTGATCCTGGGAACCCTTGCGGCTGTTGCCGTGAGGGCTGAGGCCGGAGGCGGATTTGCAGCCAGCGACTGGGCCGCGGTCCGCTTCACGCTGACCCAGGCAAGCCTGTCGGCGCTCCTGAGCGTCGGCCTCGCGGTGCCGGCGGCGCGCGCGCTGGCGCGGCGGCGGTTCCGGGGGCGGAGCCTGCTGATCGCGCTTTTGGGGGCGCCGTTCATCCTTCCTGTCATTGTGGCCATCCTAGGCCTGCTGGCGGTCTTTGGCCGCGCCGGCTGGCTGAGCAGCCTGCTAGGGCTGTTCGGGCTGGAGCCGGTACAGATCTACGGGCTGCACGGGGTGGTGCTGGCGCATGTCTTCTTTAACCTGCCGCTGGCGACCCGGCTGATCCTGCAAGGCTGGCAGGAAATCCCTGCGGAACGCTTCCGCCTGGCGGCGCAGCTGGATGCAGGGCCGCTGGCGATGTGGCGGCTGCTGGAAGGCCCGATGCTGCGGCGGGTGGCGCCGGGCGCGCTTGCGGTTGTCTTTGCCATTTGCCTCTCCAGCTTTGCGGTGGCGCTGACTTTGGGCGGGGGGCCAAGGGCCACCACCATCGAACTTGCCATCTATCAGGCGTTCCGCTTCGATTTCGACCTCGGCCGCGCGGCGCTTTTGTCCGGCATGCAACTGCTGCTGACCGGTGCCGCCGCGCTGGTGGCGCTGCGGGTGTCAGCGGGCGAGGGCTTTGGCGCCGGCCTTGACCGGGCAGTGCGGCGCTGGGACGGGCAGAGCGCCTTGGCGCGCGGACTGGATGGGTTCTGGATTGTCCTGTCTGCCGCGTTTCTGCTGCTGCCGCTGGCAGCAATTGTGCTGGCGGGGCTGCCAGGTGTGCTTTCGTTGAAAGCATCCGTCTGGCAGGCCGCTGGGAACTCCATACTGGTTGCGGCGCTCAGCACTGTGATCCTGCTGACGCTGGCCTTGCCGATGGCCGCTGCTGTGGCGGCAGGCCGCAACGGCATGACCGAGCTTTCGGGCATCCTCGGCCTTGCGGCCTCGCCGCTGGTGATCGGCACGGGGCTGTTTATCCTAATTTACCCTGTCGCAGATCCTTTTGCGCTGGCGCTGCCGGTGACGGCGCTGGTCAATGCGGTGATGGCGCTGCCTTTTGCCATGCGCATTCTGGTGCCGCGGGCGCGGGAGGTGCTGGGGCGCTATGGCCGCCTGTCGCTGTCGCTGGACATGCAGGGCTGGGCCTTTGTGCGCCGGGTCTACCTGCCGCGGATGCGGGCGCAGACGGGGTTTGCCGCAGGACTGGCGGCCGCCCTGTCGATGGGCGACCTCGGCGTGGTGGCGCTGTTTGCCGATCCGGATTTCGCAACGCTGCCCTTGCAGATTTACCGGCTGATGGGGGCCTACCGGATGGAAGCGGCGGCGGGTGCGGCGCTGCTCTTGCTGATGCTGTCGATGGGGGCGTTTTGGATTTTGGACCGCGGGGGGCGCTGGCATGCTGAGGCTTGAGAACTGCCGGATCATGAACGGCGATTACGCGGTGGAGGCGGATCTGGAGATCGCGCCCGGTGCCTGCGTTGCGGTGATCGGACCGTCCGGCGCCGGGAAATCCACGCTGGTGGAGGCGATCGCCGGTTTTCTGCCCGTCACCCGCGGGCGAGTCTTGTGGAACGGAGCCGACCTGACCCGCCAGCCGCCGGGCAAGCGGCCGGTGGCGATGCTGTTTCAGGACGGCAACCTGTTTCCGCATCTGACCGTGGCGCAGAACGTTGGCTTGGGGCTGCATGCAAACCTGCGGCTGAACCAGTTGGAGTGGGATAGGGTCGGCGCGGCATTGGCGCGGGTTGGACTTGGCGGCATGGGCGGGCGCAAGCCTGCGGCGCTGTCCGGCGGGCAGCAAAGCCGGGTGGCGCTGGCGCGGGTTCTGGTGCAGGGGCGCGATATCCTGCTGCTGGATGAGCCCTTTGCCGCGCTGGGCCCGGCGCTGAAGGCTGAGATGCTGGATCTGGTGGCGGAACTGACCCGCGAAAGCGGCGCCACGGTGCTGATGGTCAGCCATGATCCGAACGACGCCCGCCGGATCGCGGATCAGGTGGTGCTGGTGGCGGAGGGCGAGGCGCATCCGCCCAGAGCGACGGCGGAGCTGCTGGACAACCCGCCGCCTGCCTTGAAGGCTTATTTGGGGTGAACAATGGCCGGGCTGGCGTTGGCCGCTGTTTTATGCAGCCAGCGCCGTTTCCCGCGTTTTGGTGATCATCAGCGCGGCATTGGCAGCTTCACGCCCCTTCTCCACAAAATGCGCGCGGTAAATCGCGTTGTGGTGCTCAGTCTCCTGATACTGATGCGGGGTCAGCGACACCGACAGCACCGGCACCCCGGTGTCCATGCCGGCGCGCATCAGCCCGTCGACCACCGCCTGGGCGACAAAATCGTGCCGGTAGATGCCGCCATCCACCACAAAGGCAGCGCAGGCGACAGCGGCGTATTTCCCAGTCTTGGCCAGTTCCTGCGCCATGAGCGGCATTTCAAAGGCGCCGGGAACATCGAACACGTCGACCTGTTCCGCCGGGATCAGCTGCAGGAAGCCCTCCAGCGCCCGGTCGACAATATCGGCATGCCATTGCGCCTTGATGAAGGCATAGCGGGTGTGTGTCATCTCGTAATCTCCTTGTGCTTCTGACACGTCACCCAAGGCGATCACGAACAGACGGGCGCACGCCTGGCGGCGCCCTTCTGCACGTTCTCTTCCATCCGGACTGTGACCGTCGGCTCTGGAGTCGCACCAGATCTGCTGACACTTCCAACCTTGGAAGCCGCTCGCGGGCTTGCGGGACGTGCCCGCTTACCGCCGGTGGGGAATTCCGCCCCGCCCTGAGAACGAAACGGACCTTGCCAACAGGTGCGGGGATTTTCAAGAGTGTGGATGAAGGAGACAGCCCATGCATCCCAATCCTGCTTTTCACGATGCTGATACCGCGCAGAACCTGGCATTTGCCCGGGCGCGGGGCTTTGGCGTGCTGGCTGTCTCCGCAGCGGAGGCGCCGCTGATCAGCCATGTGCCGTTCCTGATTTCGCAGGATGGGGCGTGGGCGGACCTGCATCTGGTGCGATCCAACCCGATTGTGCGGGCGCTGAAGGAAGCGCGCCCGGCGAAGATCGCCGTCAGCGGGCCGGACGGCTACGTGTCGCCGGACTGGTACGGGGTGCCGGACCAGGTGCCGACCTGGAATTATGTCGCGGTGCATTTGACCGGAAAGCTGGAACTGCGCCCGGATGAGGAGCTGCGCGGGCTGCTGGACAGGCAGTCGGCCTTTTATGAGACGCGGCTGGCACCGAAGCCGCCCTGGACCACCGGCAAGATGGACGCAGAGGCGCTGGCGCGGATGATGCGTATGATCGTGCCCGCCCGGATGCGGATCACCGGTGCCGATGGCACCTGGAAGCTGAGCCAGAACAAACCGGAGGCCGCGCGCGCCGCAGCGGCGGAAAAGATCGCCGGCGGCACCGGTGCGGAGCTGGAGGAGCTGGCAGCGCTGATGCGTCAGGTTTCAACCAGGTCATAGTGCCTGATGGTGCGCGACTCGACCAGTTCTGCCTCGGCGGGGTCGATGTGGGGGCTGGTGTAATCCTCGCCCACGAATGCCTTGAGCGAGGCCAGATCCTTCCAGACCATCACAAAGCTGAACTCCCGCGGGGTTTCGGCACGCGGCGCTCCCGGCAGCACCGAGACGATGCCGTCGGTGCCCTTCATCAGCGGAATCGCGGTTTCATGAAAGAACTTGCTGAACTCGGCTTCCTTGCCGGGCCGGATCACAACCTGGAATATCCGCATGATCATTGGGGGACTCCCTTCGCTTGATGCACAGATCCAGCGTAACACAGCGCGGAAATTGGCTCTTCCCCTCAGCCCGGCTTGCAGTAGGCTGCGGCCAAACAGCGGAGGATTTCCCATGAGGCTCACGTATTCCCAAGCATCCCCTTTTGCCCGCAAAGTTGTGGTGCTGCTGCATGAAACCGGGCAGCTGGACGAGGTCGAGATCCAGGATGTCACAACCACCCCTCTCAGCCCCAGTCCAGATGTGAAGGCCAGCAATCCGCTCGCCAAGATCCCGGCGCTGGAGCGCAACGACGGGCCGGCGCTTTACGACAGCCGGGTGATCTGCGCCTATCTGGATGACCGCGCAGGCGGCAGGCTGTACAGCGGCGGCTGGGACAGCATGGTGCTGGAGGCCACCGCCGACGGGATCATGGATGCGGCGGTGCTGATGTCCTATGAAAAACGGCTGCGTCCCGAGGAAATACAGTGGGACAGCTGGCTGGAGGCGCAGCAGGGCAAGGTGCTGGGCGGCTGCGCCGCGCTCAACGCGCGCTGGATGAGCCAGCTGCAGGGGCCGCTGGACATCGGCCAGATCGCAGTGGCCTGTGCGCTGGCCTATGTGGACTTCCGCCACCCGGATACAAACTGGCGCCAGGGCAACGAGGCGCTGGCGGACTGGTTTGCCGGTTTCGAATCGCGCCCGGCAATGCAGGCGACAAAACCGCCTGCGGCCTGAGCGCCGGCCCTTGAAACATGCATGTGCCGCACAGATATGGGTGCGGCACTGTCACACAGGCGTGACAGAATTGCTGTCTGCGGCTTTCTGCGCGCCCATGACCGCTGGACGAATTGCTTTCTCCCCGCTAGACACGCGCCTGAGTCACTGCGAGCAATCGCGGTGCATGCGCATGTTTGCCCTAAACGGGCGCTGGAATTGGAGAAAACCTCGTGTCCCACGCAGAAGACCACGAAGGAACCCGGAGAGATTTCCTCTACTACGCCACTGCCGGCGCCGGGGCAGTGACCGCGGGTGCCGCCGTATGGCCCCTGGTCAACCAGATGAACCCCTCCGCCGACGTGAAAGCGCTGTCCTCGATCCTGGTCGATGTCAGCGGCGTGGAAGTTGGCACGCAGATCTCGGTCATGTTCCTGGGCAAGCCGGTGTTTATCCGCCGCCGCACCCAGGAAGAGATCGAGCAGGCCCGTGCCGTGGAGCTGTCCGAGCTGATCGACCCGCGGTCGGAAAACCCGAACAAGCCGGGCACCGACGCAGCGGACGTGAACCGCACCATGGACGACGCCGGCGAATGGCTGGTGATGATGGGTGTCTGCACCCACCTCGGCTGTGTGCCGCTGGGCGACGGCGCCGGCGAATTCAACGGCTGGTTCTGCCCCTGCCACGGCTCGCACTACGACACCGCAGGCCGCATCCGCAAAGGCCCGGCGCCTGAGAACCTGCACGTGCCGGTGGCTGAGTTCACCGACGCCAACACCATCAAGCTGGGATAAGGAAACGCGCTCATGTCCGGTATTCCGCACGACCATTACGAGCCGAAGACAGGCGCAGAAAAGTGGCTGCACAGCCGCCTGCCCATCGTCGGCCTGATCTATGACACCATCATGATCCCCACCCCCAAGAACCTGAACTGGTGGTGGATCTGGGGCATCGTCCTGGCCTTCTGCCTGGCGCTGCAAATCGTCACCGGCATCGTTCTGGTGATGCATTACACCCCGCATGTCGACATGGCCTTTGCCAGCGTCGAGCACATTATGCGCAATGTGAACGGCGGCCACATGCTGCGCTACCTTCACATGAACGGCGCCTCGCTGTTCTTTGTTGCTGTCTACATCCACATCTTCCGCGGCCTGTACTACGGCTCCTACAAGGCGCCCCGCGAGATCACCTGGATCGTCGGCATGCTGATCTATCTGATGATGATGGGCACCGCCTTCATGGGCTACGTGCTGCCCTGGGGCCAGATGTCCTTCTGGGGTGCAACCGTTATTACCGGCCTGTTCGGCGCGATCCCGTTCATCGGCGAAGCAATCCAGACCTGGCTCTTGGGCGGGCCGGCGGTGGACAACGCCACTCTGAACCGCTTCTTCTCGCTGCACTACCTGCTGCCCTTCGTGATTGCAGCGCTGGTGATCGTGCACATCTGGGCTTTCCACACCACCGGCAACAACAACCCCACCGGTGTTGATGTCCGTAAGGGGTCCAAGGAAGAAGCCAAGAAAGACACCCTGCCGTTCTGGCCGTACTTCGTGATCAAGGACTTCCTGGGCCTGGCTGTTGTGCTGGTTGTGTTCTGGGCCATCGTCGGCTTCATGCCGAACTACCTGGGCCACCCGGACAACTACATCGAAGCCAACCCGCTGGTGACCCCGGCGCACATCGTTCCGGAATGGTACTTCCTGCCGTTCTACGCGATCCTGCGTGCCTTCACCTCCGAGGTCTGGGTGGTGCAGTTCGCCTCCTTCATCACCGGCGGCATCGTGGACGCGAAGTTCTTCGGCGTGATCGCCATGTTCGGCGCGATCCTGGCCATGGCGCTGGCGCCTTGGCTGGACACCTCCAACGTGCGTTCGGGCCGTTACCGTCCGATGTTCAAATGGTGGTTTGCGCTGCTGGTCGTCGACTTCTTTGCCCTGATGTGGCTGGGTGCGATGCCGGCGGAAGAGCCCTATGCATCGTTCTCGCTGATCGCATCGGCCTACTGGTTCGGCTACTTCTTCGTGATCCTGCCGCTGCTGGGCGTGATTGAGAAGCCGCTGGCTCAGCCCGCAACCATCGAAGAGGATTTCGACGCCCACTACGGCAAGAAGTCTTCTGCAGACGCCACTCCTGCCGAGTAAGAAGAAGGAACACCTGACAATGTTCAAGAAACTGGCAACCGGTGCCGCCTTCGCTCTGGCCATGATCCCTGCTGCGTCTTACGCAGCAGGCGGCGGCGAGCAGCACATCACCGACTACGCCTTCTCGTTCGAAGGGCCGTTCGGCACCTACGACCGCAATCAGCTGCAGCGCGGCCTGCAGATCTACACCGAAGTCTGCGCAGCCTGCCACGGGCTGAAGCTGGTGCCGATCCGCACCCTGTCGGACGAGGGCGGCCCGCAGATGCCGGAAGACCAGGTGCGTGCCTACGCAGCTGACAACTTCAGCGTCTACGATCCGGAACTGGATGAGGACCGCCCGGCCAAGCCGGTCGACAATTTCCCGGAGAACAACAACGCCGGCGCCCCGGACCTCAGCATGATGGCTAAGGCGCGTGCGGGTTTCCACGGCCCCTACGGCCTGGGCATCAACCAGCTGTTCAAGGGCATGGGCGGTGCCGAATACATCGCCTCGCTGCTGGCCGGCTACACCGGAGAGGAAAAGGAAGAGGCTGGCACCATCTTCTATGAGAACACCGCCTTCCCGGGCGGCTGGATCTCGATGGCGCCGCCGCTGTCGGACGAGCAGGTGGAATTCGCAGACGGCCACGCCAACGACGTGGACGCCATGGCGCAGGACGTCGCGGCTTTCCTGATGTGGACCGCCGAGCCCAAGATGATGGCGCGCAAGCAGGCCGGTTTTGTCGGCGTGCTGTTCCTGACCCTGCTGTCGGTGATGCTGTATCTGACCAACAAGCGCCTGTGGGCGCCGCACAAGGGCAAGCACTGATCCCCGGCGGCTGACAGCGCTGAAACATCAAACCCCCGCAAGTGCCACTTGCGGGGGTTTTTCATTGCTGGGGGCGTGCTTGGCGGCCTAGGCCAGCGGGCTGACCGTCAGATGCGGAAGGCCGTTGGAGGTCTTCTGCGGCGAGCGGTCGTCCGCATTGATGACCGCGGATACCCGGTGCCGCCAGGACGAGAAGCTGTCGAACTGGACCACGTCCACCGGCGTGTCGAATTGCAAGGTGATCCTGCGGTGGCCGTTGCTGCCGCAGGCTGTCAGCCCGTGGACATAGCCGGTGAAGGGCTGGCCTAGATAACGCCCTTCGACCCGCATCCCCACCTGCAGCTCCGGCGCGTTGGAAGCACGGGCGCTGAGAGTGTTCCAGTCGCGGAAGCCGTAATACTGGGCAATTCGCTCCAAGGCGGTGCTGTGGCTGATGGGCTGGCACTGGGCTTCGGAATGCTTGCGCAGCAGCCGTGCTTCGGCTTTGAGCTGCGCAACAGAAGGAAGGGCAGAGTTTGTCTGCATGGAAGGTCCTTTCGCAAAAGGGTGCTAATGCCGTTGCAGACAGGGCTCGCGTTGCTGTCCGGGAGTGCACCCAGGCGTCAGGATAAACCTTGTCCGGATTTCACCATGGCCAGAGGCCGCGAGCGGCAGGTATCCGGGACCGTGCTTTGATATTTAGCGGGAAAGCTTAGTGTTGGCAATTCCCGTCCGGTTCAAGCCACCAGCTGGTGGCCCTCAACGCCGGCAATCACTGCGCTGACAATCCGGCCTTCTTCCTGCGGCATTGTAAATGCCACCTCGGTAAACTGCTCGGTGCGGCCCATGTGCGGGTTTTCCATCAGGATGCGGTGGGTCTTGCCGACCTGCTCTGCCAGATGGCGGCTGATCTGCGCGTCGCCGGCGGCGCGCAAGCGGGCGGCGCGCTCCTTGATCACATTGCCGTTCACCTGGTTCGGGATCTTCGCCGCCGGGGTGCCCTCGCGCTTGGAATAAGGGAAGACGTGCAGCCAGGTCAGGCCGCAGTCGGTGACCAGCTTTAGCGAGTTTTCGAAATGAGCGTCAGACTCGGTCGGGAAGCCCGCGATGATGTCGGCGCCAAAGGTCATCTCCGGGCGCAGCCGGCGGGCTTCCTCGCAAAACGCAATGGCGTCGTCGCGCAGGTGGCGCCGGGCCATGCGTTTCAGGATCAGATCGTCGCCGTGCTGCAGCGACAGGTGCAGATGCGGCATCAGCCGCGGTTCGGTGGCAATCGCCTGCATCAGGTTTTCGTCCGCCTCAATCGAATCGATCGAGGAGATGCGCAGCCGCGGCAGGTCCGGCGCCAGTTTCAGGATCCGCATCACTAGGTCGCCCAGGCGGGGCTGTGCGGGCAGATCGGCGCCCCAGGAGGTCAGGTCCACGCCGGTCAGAACCACCTCGTTGTAGCCCCTGTCCACCAGCCGCTTGATCTGGTCGATCACCACACCGGCAGGGACCGAGCGGGAGTTGCCGCGGCCGTAGGGGATGATGCAGAAGGTGCAGCGGTGGTCGCAGCCGTTCTGGACCTGCACATAGGCGCGGCTGCGGGTGCCGAAACCGTCGATCAGGTGGCCTGCAGTCTCCGTCACCGACATGATGTCGTCGACCTGGACTTTCTCCGTCGTCCCGATGAAATCCGGGCCCTTGGCGATCTGCTGCCAGGTCTCGGCCTGCATCTTCTCGGTATTGCCGATGACGCGGGTGACCTCTTCCATAGAGGCAAAGGTTTCCGGCTCGGTCTGGGCCGCGCAGCCGGTCACGATGATCGGCGCCTCCGGATTTTCGCGGCGCAGCTTGCGGATCTCCTGGCGCGCCTTGCGCACGGCCTCAGCGGTCACAGCGCAGGTGTTGACCACCACGGCGTTTTCCAGGCCCGCCTGCTGGCTCAGCTCTTTCATCGCCTCGGTCTCATAGGCGTTTAGACGGCAGCCGAGGGTGGTGAACTTGGGCACGCTCATGCCAGCGACTCCAGGAATTCACGGGTGAAGGTGCCGTCGAACACATGCATGGTCGGGCCGGTCATCCAGACGCCGTCCTCGGCCCAGTCGATCCACAGGGTGCCGCCGTCCAGGTCGATCTGCACCTTGCGGCCCGTCAGCCCGCGCCGTGCGGCTGCAACGGCCGTTGCGCAGGAGGAGGAGCCGGAGGCCAGTGTAACCCCCACACCGCGCTCCCAGACGCGCATGCGGATGCGGTCGGGGCCGGTCACCTGGGCAACCTGCACATTGGTGCGCTGCGGGTAGAGCGTGTGGTGCTCATAGCGCTGGCCGAATTCCTCCAGCGGAATAACCTCTGCGTCTTCGACAAAGAAGGTGCAATGGGGGTTGCCCATGCCGGTGGCTGTGGGGCCTCCCTCGATCGGCAGCTCCAGCGTGTCCGCTTCCTCGGCCAGGGGAATGTCCTGCCAGTCCAGCTGCGGCGCCCCCATGTTGACGGAGGTGAGCCCGCTGCCGGCGTCGCGGGCATAAAGGTCGCCGCGGTCGGTGGTCAGGTGCAGCTCCGGTTTGCCGGTTTCCAGGATCAGGTGACGGGCAATGCAGCGGGTGGCATTGCCGCAGGCCGCGGAGGTGGAGCCGTCGGCATTGTAAAAGGTCAAATGCGCGTCGCCCGGGCCGTTCGAAATCACCGTCAGCTGGTCGAAGCCGACGCCGAACTGGCGGTGCGCGATTCCCTTGGCCATTGCCGGGGTGATGGCAATATCCTGCATGCGCGCGTCGACAACGACGAAGTCGTTGCCCAGCCCGTGCATCTTCATGAAGGGGAGTTTTGTGTCTGCCGAGGTGCTCATGGCGGGCATATAGACCCGGCGCGGAGATGAATCCAGCCTTCGCTGAGAAAAGTTGAAAAAAGGGGTTGACCCCCCGCCGCACTGGCCCTAGATACGCCGCCTATCGGGACAGCGTGACACACACCGCCACGCCGGACCAAAGCGAAATAAGTGCTTGAACCTTCTGGGAAAAACACTTAGACCGCGACGAAGAAGTGGGCCGTTAGCTCAGTTGGTAGAGCAACTGACTTTTAATCAGTGGGTCGCAGGTTCGAATCCTGCACGGCTCACCACTTCCTACCTAAAAATCAAATACCTACAAGCCTAGCAGGATAAGCCTTCTGGGCTGACACGGTTTTTGGTGCAAAAACGGTGCAAATCTCCACAAATCCCCCTATCCTTGACGATAACCAACATTGCCAACGGAGTGGCGAGCTTGGCGTCTGTTCAAAGAGTGCAAAGTGCGAAAGGTTTTCGTTGGCGAGCCCAGGTTCGCCGCAAGGGCTATGAGCAGCAGTCGGCATACTTTGATCGCAAAAGCGATGCTGAAGCTTGGGCTAGGCAGATTGAAGCAGGAATCGACGCTGGAAAGAGACCGATTGGATCTGAAGCGAAAAAGCACACATTGGCGGACGCCATAGATCGCTATGTGCTCGAGGTTCTACCGGACAAGAAGTCGGCCAAGGACCAGAAGCAGCAACTGTCAGTTTGGAACTCACTCATTGGCGACTTGAAGCTTTCTGAGGTCACGACCGACCGGCTCTTGAAGGCAAGGACTTCTATCTCGGAGCATCGTGGCAGACGCGGAGGGAATGTTTCAAACGCGACTGTGAACCGCTACTGGGCGGCCCTCCACCATGTACTCGAGATCACAGTTCGGGAATACGGATGGCTGGAGCAAAACCCGATGAAGCGGGTCAAGAAGCTGAAGGAACCCCAAGGAAGAGTGAGGTTCTTGAACGCAGCCGAGCGAGTAGCCCTTCTCTCCGCTTGCTCCAAAAGCGAAAACCAGTTCCTTGAAACCATCGTTTTGATTGCGATTACCACGGGGTTGCGCAGACGGGAAATTCTGGAGCTAGACTGGGATCGGGTGAACCTGGAAACCGGGCAAGTCATCATAGAAGAGACAAAGAATGGCACACGGCGATCTACGCATCTACTTGTGCCTATCTTGGATAGGCTAAAACAGCTCTACAAACAGAAAGAGGCAAACTCGGGTCTCGTGTTTCCTGGCCGTAGCGGCCTGCGTCCAATTGACATCAAGTCCGCTTGGTACCGCGCGGTTGAAGAAGCTGGTCTAGAGGATTTCCGTTTCCATGACCTCAGGCATACCGCAGCGAGCTACATTGCTATGGATGGGGGTTCAGTGCCTGAAATTGCAGCCGTCCTTGGGCACAAGTCGTTTCAGATGGCATCCAGGTACGCGCACCTGAGTGACGACCACACCAAGACTATTCTCGAGAAGACTATGAAGGGTGTGTTGGGCGATGAATAGCGACATCCAATGGTCACTCGACATGACCGATAGCGACTATGTTGAAGCCACGAAAAAATACTTCCAACGAAACTTCATCGACCTTCACACAGCGTGCTGCCTGGTAGCAAAGGTGAATCCGGCACTTAAGGAGGAGCCCGTTGGTAAGGGGTATATGCAGTGGGATACTCAGCCTGAGCCAGAGGTTTACGACTACACTAGGCGCCCGTTTCTTGTAGCATTGAGGGCGTTGAGGGGAGAAATCCCGGAACATCCGCTCCACCCAGCGCAGCCTTTACCATTAGAGGTGAAGGATGCTCGTGATATTATGATGAGTACGCGGACCTTCGTGACGTGGGCATTGAAGAAGTGGCCCGATACCACAGGATACTTGCAGAAAGCCGAAGACTATTACGCGAAGAAAAAAGCTAAGTCTTCGACGGGGTTCCTTAGTACCAAGAAGTCACCAGCAGAAATGAAGTGGGCCGCGATCAAAGCAGAGTTTGAGAAACTGTTGGCAGATTGCGGCGCAGCGGCTGCAAAGATGAGCACCCGTGAGTTGGCAGACGACTTAGCGAAACGATTAGTCGGTAAGCAACACGCTGCTAAAGCTGAAACGCTTCGAAAGCGAATCGCTAAATGGCGTGGTTAGCTTGGGTCTTTGGGGCATCAAACGTCGCTAATAAATACCCAGCCAGACGTTCTTAAAATATTGTAAAATAATGTTTTTTCTCTTGGTGGGTTTGTTTACAGCACCAAAATACCCACAAAAAATTGGGGCATCGAGTTTTCAAGGAGGATAGTTCGATGCTCAAGAAAGACAAACCGCAGACCAGCGCACTGAAATCACCCTCTCACTATAATCACGGAACAGCACTGAACGAAAACGCACCTGTGTCGGAGCGCAAACTCGTGACTGTCAAGCAGATGCTGACGTTGAAAAAATATGGGTGGGCAACTGAGAGTTTTCTGCGCCACGCGATCTTTCAAGCGGAGGACCGTCTCGGTACGGGTGGCGCAGTTGTCCCTGGCAACGGGCTTGCACCCGCCATATTGCGCATTGGGCGAAAAATTCTGATCGACTTAGATGAGTTTGATAATTGGGTTGAGCAGCAGCGCATGCAGCCCGTCAAATGCCGCACGGCAGCGGACCAGTAATCGTCAACGAGTGGATCGTGCAATTGTTTGCACACTCTCAGTTCTGGGAGCCAAGAATGCCGGTCAGATCATCAAAACTTTTCCACCAGGAGCGGCGTCTTTGGAGCAAAGTCCAAATGGCGCATGGCAAGGGCAAGGGCTTTCGCGCTGCCAGCAGGGAGTACTTGAACAGCTTTGCTTGTCGCTACGCTGCGGTGAAAGAGGCGGTTAAAGATTTGGGGAAGCAATTCAGCGAAGAGGACGTGCAATCAATTGCACGGAAGCTTCATCTTTGGACACCTTGCGCGGAAGAGGTTCGTCTGCATCCTAAGTTGAAACCTGATTGTGCTGACCACACGTGGGGAAGCTACCGGTACATTCTGAGTTTCGGGCTGGAAAACCGGGCCCGCCAGATCCTAGTGCGCAACCTGTTGTTGGCTGGTTGGGATCTTCAGGCGGAACAGTACCAGTTCAATGGCGGGCGGGAAGCCGCAATCAAGCATTTGCTACGGGCTTACCGCAAGGGTTACCGGCACGTCTTTGAGATAGACGTATATCACTGCTTCAAGAGTTTCGACAGGGAAGGGGTGGCAAAGTACCTCTCCCTGCCCGAAAGAGTTGTCACCAATGTACTTTCTGGTGATGAGCTCAATATCGTTCTCTCTCCCCAGTATGAGAAGGAGGTAGAGAAGATTTGCTTGGACCTCGACGGTCTTCCTGAAACGCCCCTTGAAAAATTCGGGCTGATGGATGCCGATTGGGGATCGGCCCGGTCGGGTTTGACTGAAGGCTCGAAGGTCTCGCCTTTTGCAGCAGAGTTGTTGCTTGCATGGGTTCTTAAGAACGTCCCGGATGGAGCGTGGCGTATCGTGAACTATGCGGACAACTATCTTTGTCTTTGCAAAAGTGAAAACGCGGCCTTTGAACTACGCGACATACTTCAGAAGTTGCTCCATCAACACCCTGCCGGGCCGCTCAAAGCAAAACAGTTCCCCAAGATTTATGCTCCCAATGAAGCATTTCCGTTCTTGGGCTACCATCTGGTGCCAAAGAACCCGCTTGGACTACACGTTTGGTGGTCTGAAGAGGCAGAGAAGAAGGCCAAAAGACTTCGTCGAACCACTTACAAGGTTCTGAGCTCTCCGAGCCTGTCGAAGAGCCAAAGGAAGGTCCGCTTTAGATGGTTCGAAAAGAAGCATTGGGCCATCGTGAATGGATACCCGTCATGGAAAGAAGGTAAGCAATTCCATTGGGATAAGTTTGCTAAGATTAAAAAAACTGTGCTCTGATACGCTGTTGCCGCCAAGGAAGTCACCCAGCATTGACTTCCCCCATTACTTGAATGCTCATGTGAGAAACTGATGGAAAGGTGGGGTGCGCGAATGACTTACGAGAGAAATTGGCTCAATCGCAAAGGTGCACCTTACTTGCTCTCCCTGCTGCTAGAGAAACTGGAAACGATGGATGAGCCCTTCGTTACCTACGGTGAAGCCGCCGAGATGCTGGAACGCGAGTTAGGGACCACTAAGATCTTTAGCCTCCACATCGGCGGTGTTGCTGGCAAGATGATGAACGAGATTATGTCCGTTGCGAAGAATGCCCCTCCTATCAACGCAATAGTTACCAACACCTTGGGAATTCCGGGCAAGGGCTTTGCAGGATACTATGACAATCTTTGGCGAGAGAAGCGTGGTCAACGGTGGGAGCAATTAGACAAGGGTCAGAAGCTTGATGTCGTGAGGAACGTTCGAGAGGCGGTCAAACAGTATGAAGGCTGGAATCGAATTTTTCAGGAGGCCTTTGGCGACCGCCCTAGCAAGCTTGAGCGAAAGAGGTTCACGGAGCAGGACGGCAAGCAAGCCGAAACGGAATTTCCGCGCGGCAGGGGCGAGAGTAAGCAGCACCAACGGCTGAAGGAGTGGGCTCGAGACAATCCACGCGAGATCGGCCTCCCGAAGGGCTACGAAGGAGTTGCGGAAAGCGATCTGCTGTCCGGCGATCGGGTTGATGTTCTCTTCACGCGAGGAGAGGAGTTCGCTGTTGTAGAGGTCAAGTCCTGCTTGTCGAGCAACGATGATCTCCGCCGCGGGATATACCAGTGCATAAAGTATCGAGAGGTGGTCCGGGCAACACGCCTGCCAGTGGAAGTAGCCGTACGCGCGATCCTCTTGACTGAGCGAGAACTGCCCTCAGAACTCGCAGCCAGGGCAAAACTTCTGGGTGTAAGATCCAAGGTTTATAAGATAAATGGGTAGGCGCTAACTACAGGCATCGAGTTGAAGCCGGTTGCAACACTTACATGGATTGCACGAATTTGGTAATCTTGAATGGTCAGCTTGGCACGGAAGATAAGGGAGCCTAGAGAGATTGTTTTTTACTTTGCGTAAGCAAAGGGTCAAGAAGATCTCTGGCAGGAACTCCGAGGGCAACCGCAACCTTGTAGATGTTATCCAGTGATATGTTCTGCTCGGACCTCTCTACAGCACTGAGATAAGTCCGGTTCAATTTTGCTTCCCCGGCTAGAAACTCCTGGCTCCAGCCCCGCTCCGCCCGCAGCATTCTCATGTTGCGAGCAAGCACGTCTCGTAGGGGGCTTTTCACAGTCGTCTTCACACAGGAATCTGTGCGACTTCACCTGTTTTAAATCGACCGGTTATAACATACATTCGTGTTAAGAACCTATTTTCTGCATCGCCACCCTAGGTGCAGAGGAGACCAGGTAGCAGAGGCATAGATTTCAAGGCCATGTGGTCGAGGAACGCTTCAACCTCAGAAAACCAAAATGCTGACAGCATGAAACCAAATGGAGAAGCAGATGGAACCTTCGAAGGACAGTCGCCTAGATGCAGACGATTGGAAGAAGTCCATCCGTTGGGGGCTAATCGGAGGAGTGGTCGTAAGTGTTCTGTATTTTGCGGGAAAGTATGAGGATCAACCTAGCGGCCCCTATGACCCGTACAAACCCGGAGAGCATCCAGGGATGACTGTACTCAGCGACTCAGAGGGTAAGGTCATCAGACGAGCGTTGACAAGTAGCGGGCGGCCTTGCCCTCCCCCTGTGTACGCTGTCCACAACCTCCGTACTGACAGGTATGAAGTCTCCTGCAACAGCCGTGACTTCTATGAACTGAGTAAAGCTTCGAATGGACAGTTTGTTGTGTTTGTTGGCGACGCCGATGGGCCTGCTGGGGTGACATCCGCAAAATAAATTGTGTGGGGTGACTGAGAGATAAATGTATCTTCCACTGCTTGTCGGCTGATTGTCGGAACTGTTGAATTTCCGACGAAACTCGCAACGTGGTGCCAGTCCAAGGGATGCTAAGGCCGAAGCTTTGTCGGAATACGGCAGCTAGCGGCATCCGAGTTGTCGGAAATGTCGGAAGGAACGATCCCCTTTGGAGGCTTGCAGATTGCCGTGCAACTGATTGCACGAAAATGGAGGAGAAGATGTGATTTCTATCAAGTAATTGAAAATAATAACTTTAATTGACCAGAGGATCGTAAAGATTAGACTGGATTGGGGATCTATAGCCCTCCGGAACTTCAGGAGGGGCAACTTTTGATTGCACACGATCACTACGAGACAGCAGTTCGGGACAAGATGTATGGGCTGGTGTCCCGCTTCAAACCGCGATGCCTGGTTCATAGTCCAGTTTTAGACCGGTACCTGGCGGCCAGCCTGCTACAGAAATCAATTCGAAGGGATGAACCTGAGCTTGCTTGGCAAGCGGCGAGCTACCTTCTCGAGAATCACCCTGCGTATTTCTGGAAACGCTTGCCGGTTATCGGGATGGAAGACATTGGCGTAGCTGATTTGGACGTCACAATGATGGCGATCCTAGCGGGAACAGAACCGGAATTGCGTGAACAACTGGGGGGATGTCTAAAAGTCGCAACAGCGCTCATTGAGATCATGTGCTCCTCAACGAAGGACAGAACGCCTGATGACCTTTACGACGTCATCTCCCGTTCAATCAGCCTGCGAGAGGCTCGCACCATGTATGCAGACGAAAATTTCCCAGGATCGCTGCCCTTTGGTCTTCAAACAGAAGGCGGGGTGCTTGAAAGAGCAAATCGCTTAGCTCTGCTTGCCGGCTGCGCGGGAGATGTACCGGCAGTTGGTATCAGGCGGCGAAGGTGGCTAGAGGCAATACAGGTAATCGGTGTTGAAGCCGCATCCAATGCTGTTCAAGAAACCGCGATTTTGGGCCTTCTGCGCACTGGCTCAATTCTTTCCCCGATGTTGTTCGTCGCGGGTTCGGAAGGCGATCAAGTATCAACAGAAATTGATGACCCTTTATTGCCCGCTCCCGACGATACAGCAGTACCGGTTTGGGTTCTGGGACAGCACACACGGATCGGCCTAGCTGGTTTCAGGAAATTTGCTAGCAGGTCGTCTCGTATGAAAGCGTTTCTGGCAGATGCGATGGATGGCTCGGTTTCTAGATCGAAGGTGGTTGGAGCGCTGGTGTTCCGGCTGGACTGCGGTCAATTGCGCCGCCGCCTCGATTGGTCGTTAGCCTCCGAACTGAAATGCCAAGCTACGGGCCTTGGATGGGGTATTCCCGACTGTACTGTGCCCGAGGCCATGTCAATTCTGCGGGACGAGTTTGATCTCCTGAACGAATGTCGGGCCGACGCTCTGCACGTCTACCTCCGATAACCTTCCATTATCGGAGGCAAAATCATGAGAGACCTGAAGAAACCCTCAGATGATAACACACCCGGCAGAATTGGGGCGAACGACCTCCTGGAAGCGGCCTATGCAGCAAACACACGCCGCGCATATAGGTCCGATGTAACCAGCTTTTTGAAGTGGGGTGGCTCCATCCCATCTTCCCCCGAGCAGATCGCTGCGTTCGTTGCCTTCCGTGCAAACAATTGCACGGTCGCCACCATCAAGCGGCAGCTGGCTTCTCTGTCGTCTCTACATTCAACCCTTGGACACACGCCAAATCCCGTCAAAAGCCGCCTCGTGGTCTCTACAGTCCGAGGTCTGGCCCGGCTTCATGGAAAACCCCAACGCGCTGTAGAGCCACTTCTCATCGAGCACCTGCGGGAAATTCTGGATAGCTTGCCGGGAAGCACCATCGGGAAGCGCGACGCTGCCCTTCTAACGATTGGGTTTGCGGGCGGACTGCGCCGGTCTGAGCTGGTGGGAACCAACGTCGAAGACATCGAATTTGTACCCGCGGGTGTTCGCATGACAATAAAGCGTAGTAAAACTGACCAGGCTGGATGTGGTCGCTTGGTCGCTATCCAGTTTGGCCGAACCCGCTACTGCCCAATCAGGTTCTTGGAAGCTTGGCTTGCAGAAATGGGTGCGCAAAAGGGTGCAGCTTTCAAATCGTGTCTTAAGGGCGGACGGATAAGTAGGCGCAGGCTTTCAAACGAAGCCGTCGCGAAAATTGTCAAACGCCATGTCGCGCGAATTGGTTTGAAGCCGGATGAGTACTCAGGACATTCCTTGCGAGCCGGCTTTGTGACGAGTGCTATCATGGCAGGCGCTCCGGAGCATGCTGTTCGACGGCAGACAGGACACGCATCCAGCGCGACTATGGAACGGTACATTAGGTTGGCCAATCTGTTCGAAGATAACCCAACAGGCTTACTGTTCTGACACAGAGATGAAATCAAAAGCGGGAAGCAGAAACGCACAACGAACGTACGAAGTTCACATGCTATGGAGAAGAAAGTGATAGAAATCTGGCCCAGGCTTCGTCTCCAGGCTACTAGATATGCGTGCGAATGCTGAGTTGGTGGCTACCATGGTTCAAAGTCTCCCATTGTGGGCCTTGCAGTGCAGATCACCTGCCGATAAGAACGTATTAAGAACACCTGCTCTATCCTATTCCCAATGTTGATTTGCGCCTGCACAACTGGTTGTATGAAGCAAAAAAGGGTGGACAAGATGCAGGCACATTATCAGAAATCCCTGCAAATCGACTAGGTAGGTAGTGCATCATGAGCAGGCCAAGTGTAATCGATCTTTTCTGTGGTGCTGGCGGCTTGTCTGAAGGTTTGAGACAAGCTGGCTTCAAGGTCTTAGCTGGAAATGACATCGACACGCATGCAGGGAATACGTTCGCCGCAACTCACCCAGATGCAAAGTTCTTGCCTGGCTCGATCTATGACCTTTCCGCTCAAGATTTTCTGAGAGAGACGGGGCTAAAAAAGTATGAGCTAGATGTGCTTGCTGGTGGGCCGCCTTGCCAAGGTTATTCGGTATACAACCATCAACGAGGCATGCACGATGAACGAAGTCACTTGTTCAAGGAATACCTGCGTATCGTTGAAGGGCTGATGCCAAAATGGCTTGTGATGGAAAACGTTACGGGCATCATGTCTGCCGGGGAAGGAGAAGCTTTCCAGGCTGTTCTGGCTGGAATTCGTAACTTGGGCTACACCGTCGAAGCTGAAATTTTGCGCGCTGAGGAGTATGGCGTCCCACAAGAGCGTCGGCGCGTGGTGTTTCTTGGCAATAGAGTAGGGGCTCCAATCGTGTGGCCTGAGAAAACCCACGGACCGGATCGAAAGCCGTTCACTACAATTCGCGATGCTCTGTCCGACTTGCCAAGTTTGATGAACGGCGAAGACAAAGGAATACCCGACTATCGCACGCCAGCCACGTCTGAATATCAGCTTGAACTGAGGAATGGGTCGAGCTCGGTGCACAATCATTCGGCATCTAAACTAGGTGCGATCAATCTCGAGCGCATGAAGCACATTCCTCAAGGTGGGAGCTGGCGAGATGTGCCTCATGAGCTTTTGCCTGCGGGCATGCAGCGAGCTAAACGAAGCGATCACACGAAAAGATATGGGCGCATGCGTTGGGAGGGTCTATCTTGCACCGTTCTCACCAAGTGCGACATTCACTGGGGGGCATACATCCACCCCGAGCAGGACCGCAGCATTACAGTTCGTGAGGCTGCGCGTTTGCAGTCATTCCCAGATTGGTTTCATTTTACCGGTCCGAGGACAGAGCAGTTCGTCCAAGTAGGAAATGCCGTCCCGCCTTTGCTGGGAAAGTGCATCGGAAAAGCCATTCTGGAAGCCGAAGCAGGCTCAAACGACGCTCAAACACAAAAAGCCGCAATGGCCTGAGCAACGTTGCCTCCCGACAGTCACAGAGTGGCTTTGCGACTTAGGGCAGCAAGTTTCGCAGAGATTGTATCCTCATAGATCCCCAGAGGGGGAAGGTTTTGAGGTGAGACAAATGCAAACGCTATTTGCTCAACAGTCGTGGTGAATTCCGTTACAAGCTCAATCGGGCGTTCTGCCTCTGTCCATTCGTCTGCTAGTTGATAGGAGTGAAAAGTAACGGTACCCGGCCCTTTGGGGTACTCCAAGAGAGAGCTACCAATGCGCGTTCGAATTTTTTGTAAAACCGGATCTGGCAACACAAAAAACAGGCCATGCCGAGCTAACTTTTCTCGTCGAAGTGCATGTCCCTTGTAGATGATCTGGGGCAAGATGCGCTTAGTAACATTCTCCCAATTGAAACCTGCGTTGGTTCCACCTTCTCCCCATTTGCTTGGATGGTTTTGTTCAGCGTAGTAGCTAGTTGATGCTTTTTTATAGCTGTTTGTGGTGTCGATCGTCTGGACTTCGACAGCCACTATGGCCTCAGGTTCAAGGTCTGGCCCGATAGAAGTCAGCAAAAAATCTACTTTGAAAGACCCGGATTCTCCTTCAGCCGCTGGGGCTTTGATACCCACTTCCCCGCTATACCCCTGCCCGAACACGATGACCTCGCGTCCGCTCAACGTGCCGTTTCTACGCCTAGCCTCAGCATCTAGGTCAGTCACAAGCTCGCAATCGTCCCCGAATGCTTGTCTCGCGATGCGTCCAATCACCTCAAATTGATTACCGTACAAGCGATTTGGGCAGATGATCACGGGAGCGGATTTCGGTGCTTTCAGCGCACAAGCGCCACCGCTCCGGGCCTTTTTACATTTGTCGTCAACAAATGGGCACCAACGTCGGGAAGCAAACATTTTGCTTTCCTGAGAGAGCGGCTTAAACCCATGAAACTCTAAGACTTTTGTCGGCATGCGATGATTCCTTCCAGGCACAGGAAACTGGTCAGAGTAGGAAGCTTCAACCGGATCTAGGCGTAATTGCTTCCATTGGTCTCAAATCAGCCACAGTGAAATGTACGTTCCGCCTGACTCGCCTATTGGCTGTCGGAACTCGTCAATTTAGGGGGGGGCATTGGCCTCAATGTAGTTCTCAAGCTGGTCAACTTCTACGCGAAGCATCTGCAGTTCAGCCTCAACTTCATGGAGTTGCTCCAAGGACGCACCGCCCCAACCAGGGAGATAGGAAGGAGCGAAGGCTACAAACAATTGCAGCACAGCAAATAGGACGGCAACCACGGGGAGCCAAACTGCAAATTGATTGCGGATCCCGCGAACAGCTGTCTCTCCGGCCTCTTGTGAGATCTTCTTTGTGTCCAGGAAAGTTTTCGGGAAGAAAGCAGCCGCGTTCTTCCGCACACTGTTGATGTAGCCGTTCAGCTCATTTGGCTTTGTTCGTCTAAATTTCTCTTCAACTTCAGCATGTTCGAAGAAGGACACTCTTAGAAATTTGTCACCGATCTGAACCACATGATCGACTTTTCCGAAGTTCAGCAAAGTTGTAGCAATCGGTGCATCCCAACCTGGATCGACGATACCGACTGTAAGCGCCCAGATACCGTCTCTGGTCAGTGTGGTTTTGCAAGTTACGTGTCCCGTTACAGTCTTAGGCAGGCGAAAGACCTGCTTGGTGACGACCTGCACCATGTGCCCTGGCTTCAATATATACGGGCCTGGTATGCTTTTCCCTTCCCCGTCAATGATTTGCCCAACCGTTAGATCATAGCTTGACCCGCATTGGACTGGGTCGCCTTCTGAGAAGTATTGATTTGCTGAATTGAGGCGAAGCCCTGCTAGAAGTGTCATCGAATAACCTTTATCAAACCTCTGCCACCAGTTGGTAGGATGCAGAATGACGATCTCAAAGACCGACTTGAAGTTTTTACGTCTGAGCGATGAAGCTAGGCAACAGAGCCATGACCCGCATCGACAAGTAGGGGCGGTGATCGTGGACGATAGAGGTACCGTGCTTTCGGTTGGGGCAAATAGCCCTCCAACAGCGCTACAGCTTTCTTCTAGTGCAAGCTTCCTTGCGATAACTGACGACCCTTCCTGGAAGTACTTCATGCTGGAGCATGCGGAAAGGAACGCAATATATGACGCTCAGCGGAGGGGAGTTTCGTTGGTTGGAGCTACTATGTACTGCACGCTCTTTCCTTGCGCGGATTGCGCTCGGGCGATTGTGGCTTCGGGTATCACTAGGTTAGTAGCGCCGTCTGGTCATGGCGCCTCTAACCGTGATGACAAATGGTCAGATCACTATAGATTCGCTCGCAAAATTCTAGATGCTGCGGGCGTGATACTTGAAATGGTGCCGTACCAAGTTTCTGCTGCGGATCAAAGCAGCCAAGTAAGTTCTCAAGACATCGGAGAATGACCGAAAGTGAGTTTTGGTGCAATATTGGTGCAACACCCCATCTGTCCAGCTACAAGCAGCAGTATGACTGATGGAAACTTGTGAAGTTTTTCAATAGCAAGTTTCATGCAGAGTATGCCAATTTTTACGTGGTTTCTCGAAAGGGCTTTCTTTTAATCATTGGGTCGCAGGTTCGAATCCTGCACGGCTCACCACTTCCTCCCTGAACCGCTGATAATGACGCCAGAAACCGCTACAGGTAGCCCCGGGCGCGGAAGCTGAGTTCGGTGGATTTTCCGATGATGAGATGGTCATGCAGGGTGATTCCCAGCGCAATCAAAGCGGCCTGGATCTGATCTGTCATGCCGATGTCGCTGTCCGAGGGGGTGGGGTCGCCGGACGGATGATTATGCACCAGAATCAAGGCGCTGGCGTTGAGTTCCAGGGCGCGTTTGGCGACCTCGCGGGGGTATACGGGCACGTGGTCGACGGTGCCGCGGCCCTGTTCCTCGTCGGCGATCAGCACGTTCTTGCGGTCCAGGAACAGGATGCGGAACTGTTCGGTTTCGCGGTGGGCCATGGTGGTGTGGCAATAGTCCAGAAGGGCGTCCCAGCTGGAGATCACCTGGCGCTGAATCACCCGGGCGCGGGCCATGCGGTGGGCGGCGGCCTCCAGCACCTTGAGGTCAGTGATGACCGCGTCGCCGATGCCCGTCACTTGCGCCAGCCGTTCCGGTGGGGCTGTCACAACGCGGTTGAAATCTCCAAAGGTATCAAGCAGTTGCCGCGCCAAGGGTTTCACGTCGCGGCGCGGGATGGAGCGGAACAGGACCAGTTCCAACAGCTCGTAATCCGGCATCGCCGCGGCGCCGCCGGCCATGAAACGCTCCCGCAGGCGGGCGCGGTGGTCCTTGATGTAGGAGGGCAGGCGGCCGGGGGAGATCGGGGCCGCAGGAGCCTCCTCGCTGCCGGGGAACAGCGGCAGGGAGACGTCCTCGAATGCGGGGTCCTGTGCCATGGCGCCATGGTGCCGCCATCATGGTTGAGGAAGTGTTAATAGGTGCCGTGGCGGAGCGGCCGCAGGGCAGCAGCGGGGGGGTGACAGGCGTGCACCCCCTGTACACCCCCTGTGCACCGCCGCAGCGGGGCGTAAGGCGTTTGGGCTGTAGCCTGCGTAAAGGATGCGCAAAAGAAAAGCGCCCCGGATTGGGGCGCTTTTGATCGAGGCGTTTTAGGCTAGTGGCCGGGGCTCCGCCCGTTCGCAAGCGAAACGCTCCCCCGGAGCGTTTCCGGGGAGCTTGCTCACCCCTTCATCCCGTCCCAGAAGCTTTTCACCGAAGAGAAGAAGCTGCGGGATTCGGGGTTGGTGTTCTCCTCGGAGATCTCCTCAAACTCGCGCAGAAGCTCCTTCTGGCGGGCGGTGAGGTTCATCGGGGTTTCCACCGCCAGTTCGATGAACATGTCGCCGGTGGCACCGCCGCGCAGCGCCGGCATGCCTTTGCCGCGCAGGCGCATCTGGCGGCCGGACTGGCTGCCCTCGGGGATCTGCACCCGGCCGCGGCCGCCGTCGATGGTCGGCACCTCGATGGAGCCGCCAAGCGCCGCCTTGGCCATGCTGACCGGCACCCGGCAGTAAAGGTTGTTGCCGTCACGCTCGAACAGCTTGTGCGGCGAGACCTCGACAAAGATGTAGAGATCGCCCGGAGGGCCGCCGCGCAGGCCGGCTTCGCCTTCGCCTGCCAAGCGGATGCGGGTGCCGGTTTCCACGCCTGCCGGAATGTTCACGGACAGCGAGCGGTCTTTCTCTACCCGGCCGTGGCCGTGGCAGGATTTGCACGGGTTCTTGATGATCTGGCCCAGGCCCGAACAGGTCGGGCAGGTGCGTTCAACGGTAAAGAAACCCTGCTGCGCGCGGACCTTGCCCATGCCGGAGCAAGTCGGGCAGGTGGTGGGTTCCACGCCGCCTTCGGCGCCGGTGCCCTCGCAGGAGGTGCAGGAGACCGAGGCCGGCACTTTGATGGTCTTGTGCAGGCCGCCAAAGGCTTCCTCCAGCGAGACGCGCAGGTTGTAGCGCAGGTCGGCGCCGCGGGAAGCCCGCTGGCGTCCGCCGGCACCGCCGCGCTGGCCGCCCATGAAGTCGCCGAACAGGTCGTCGAACACGTCGGAGAAGGCGGAAGAGAAATCGCCGCCGCCAAAGCCCTGGCCGCCGCCGCGCTGGCCGCCGCCCATGCCGTTTTCAAAGGCGGCATGGCCAAAGCGGTCGTAGGCTGCCTTCTTGTCGGCGTCCTTCAGGACGTCATAGGCCTCGTTGGCCTCCTTGAACTGCGCCTCGGCGTCCGGATTGTCCTTGTTCCGGTCGGGGTGCAGTTCCTTGGCTTTCTTGCGGAAGCCTTTTTTGATTTCGTCTGCGCTGGCGCCTTTGGCCACGCCCAGAACGTCGTAATAGTCACGTTTTGACATCGGTTACCCCATCTGCCTCAACGAAAATGGGCCGGTCCGGGGTTCGGACCGGCCCGCCTTGGCCTGAGTGGTCAGGCGTTAGCGCTTGTCGTCGTCCAGGTCTTCGAATTCGGCGTCAACGATGTCGTCATCGCCGGGGCCTGCGGTCTCATCTGCGGCTGCGGGCTCATCGTCGCCGCCTTCTTCAGCCTGCGCCTTGTAGATCGCCTCGCCCAGCTTCATGGCGGCCTCAGTGACGTTCTGGATGCCGGATTTGATCTTCTCGGCGGTCGATTTCTCGTTTTCCAGATCGTCCTTCAGCGCGGCCACGGCCAGCTCGATCACCTCGACGGTGGACGGGTCGACCTTGTCGCCATGCTCTTCCACCGATTTCTCGGTCGAGTGGATCAGCGATTCGGCCTGGTTCTTGGCTTCGATCAGCTCGCGGCGTTCCTTGTCCGCCTCGGCGTTGTCCTCGGCGTCCTTGACCATCTTTTCGATGTCCTCGTCGGAGAGGCCGCCCGATGCCTGGATGGTGATCTGCTGTTCCTTGCCGGTCGCCTTGTCCTTGGCGCCGACCGACACGATGCCGTTGGCGTCGATGTCGAAGGTCACTTCGATCTGCGGCATGCCGCGCGGTGCCGGCGGGATTTCCTCGAGGTTGAACTGGCCGAGCATCTTGTTGTCGGCAGCCATTTCACGCTCGCCCTGGAACACGCGGATGGTCACGGCGTTCTGGTTGTCTTCCGCGGTCGAGAACACCTGGCTCTTCTTGGTCGGGATGGTGGTGTTGCGGTCGATCAGGCGGGTGAACACGCCGCCCAGGGTTTCAATGCCCAGCGACAGCGGGGTCACGTCGAGCAGCACCACGTCCTTGACGTCGCCCTGCAGAACGCCGGCCTGGATGGCGGCGCCCATGGCAACCACTTCGTCCGGGTTCACACCCTTGTGCGGCTCCTTGCCGAAGAACTTGGAGACCTCTTCGATGACTTTCGGCATCCGGGTCATACCGCCGACCAGAACCACCTCGTCAATGTCGGAGGCGGACAGGCCTGCGTCCTTGAGGGCCGCCTTGCACGGATCCATCGAACGCTTGATCAGGTCGGAGACCAGGCTTTCCAGCTTGGCGCGGGTCAGCTTCATCACCATGTGCAGCGGCTGGCCCGAGGACGGGTCCATCGAGATGAACGGCTGGTTGATCTCGGTCTGCGAGGTGGAGGACAGCTCGATCTTGGCTTTTTCAGCGGCTTCTTTCAGGCGCTGCAGGGCCATCTTGTCCTTGGACAGATCGACGCCGTTTTCCTTTTTGAACTCATCCGCCAGGTAGTTGACGATGCGCATGTCGAAGTCTTCGCCGCCCAGGAAGGTGTCGCCGTTGGTCGACTTCACTTCGAACAGGCCGTCGTCGATTTCCAGGATGGTCACGTCGAAGGTGCCGCCGCCGAGGTCATAGACGGCGATGGTCTGGGTGTTTTCCTTGTCGAGGCCGTAGGCCAGCGCAGCCGCGGTCGGCTCGTTGATGATGCGCAGCACTTCGAGGCCGGCGATCTTGCCGGCGTCTTTGGTGGCCTGACGCTGGGCGTCGTTGAAGTAGGCCGGCACGGTGATCACCGCCTGGGTGACTTCCTCGCCCAGGTAGGATTCCGCGGTTTCCTTCATCTTGCCCAGGGTGAAGGCGGAGATTTGCGACGGGGAGTATTTCTCACCCTTGGCTTCGACCCATGCGTCGCCGTTGCCGCCGTTCACGATGGAGAACGGCACCATTTTCTTGTCCTTGGCGACGGCCGCGTCGTCGAACCGGCGGCCGATCAGGCGCTTGACGCCGAAGATGGTGTTGTCGGGGTTGGTCACCGCCTGGCGTTTGGCCGGCTGGCCGACCAGCCGCTCGTCGTCGGTGAAGGCGACGATCGACGGGGTGGTGCGGGCGCCCTCGGCGTTCTCGATCACGCGGGGCTGGGAGCCGTCCATAATGGCCACGCAGGAGTTGGTGGTGCCCAGGTCGATTCCGATAACTTTGCTCATTTTCGATCCCTTTTTACTACTCAAGGCGATTACCCGAGGCCTGAACCCGTTGCGGCATCCCGGCCCCGATTGATTTGCGGTTTGGTCTGCACCTTGCCGCGTCCCGGCGTATATAGGGACGTGAAATCGGCCCTGCAAGCGCTCAGGCACGCCCGCGGGCGTGAATCAATGCGGTTTTTTGCAAGGGTTGCAGTTAAGGATGGATGAACGGCAATGACCCTTTTGCGGGTGCGCGGATTCGATGTTCACAAGGGGTATCTGGACCCGGGCAAACAGGCGGCGCTGATCGAGAGCTTGCGGCCGGTGCTGAAGGCGGCGCCCTTGTTCTCGCCAAAGGTGCCGGGCGGCGGGCAGATGTCGGTGCGGATGACCTCGGCCGGGCGGTTCGGGTGGTACTCGGATGCCAAGGGCTACCGTTACGCCGAGGCGCACCCTTCGGGCCGCGCCTGGCCTGAGATCCCGGGCGAGGTGCTGCAGATCTGGGATGCGCTGACCGGCCTGGAGCGGCAGCCGGAATGCTGCCTGCTCAATTACTACGGCGAGGGCGCCCGGATGGGGCTGCACCAGGACAAGGACGAGGCGGATTTTTCCTATCCTGTGGTGTCGGTCTCCCTGGGCGATGACGGGCTGTTCCGGATCGGCAACCGGACCCGCGGCGGCAAGACGGAATCGGTCTGGCTGAGCTCGGGCGATGTGGTGGTTATGGGCGGCGAGGCGCGGCTCACCTATCACGGGGTGGACCGGATCCGCTTCAAATCCTCGCGGCTGCTGCCCAAGGGCGGGCGGATCAACCTGACGCTGCGGGTGGTGACGTGATGCCGGCGGGGCAAAAGCTTTAAGGAAAGCTTTTGCCAAGACTTTTGCTGAAAAGTCTTGGGGCCGGCCGCCTAGGGCACCAGCGAGCAGCAGCCGGTCAGCAGGTCCATCTTGCCAGCGCCGCGCAGGTGCAGCAGGTCGATTGCGATGCCGTAGGTCCGGTCCGACATGCCGTCCGAACATTGCCCTGCGGTGAGGGTGCCGAAGATGCCGGCCGGCTCCGGCCCGGACAGCCCGCTGCCTGTCTGGCCGGCGGCATAGAAGCCGGACTTGCCGCTGCGGCCCGCCGCGGGCTCCCGTGCCTGCAGGGTAAAGGCGGTGCCGGGCCTGTCCGGGGTGGAAAGGATTGGAGTTTCGTCCAGACTGAGGGACCAGAATGGTTCGGTTCCGAAACAGTCCAAAGGCTGATCCTGCCGCCTGTGCCAATCCGAACTGGCTTCCAGGTCAAGAAACCGCAGCGCGGCCCAGCCGGAGCGCTCGCCGATGTTGACCAGCCCCCATTTGCCGCTGTCATCTGCCAGCACCACCTCGACCCCGGTCTGGTCAGGCGCCAGGCTGCCAATGATTTCTGCACCTGCCGACGGGGCGCTGCGGACATTCAGCACGTCGTCAGCTGCCACGCCGGCAACGGAATAAAGTGCCGGAAACTCCTGCGCCGCTGCCGGCAGGGCCGCGCAGGCCAGCCAGAGGAGGGCAGCAGCGACGCGTTTCCTCACCGCCGCGCGCTCCAGCTGAGGGAGACCTGGCGGCGGGTGTAGAATTCGCCCATCAGGCCGACGACGATCAGCACCAGCGCGATCCATGCGGCATACTGCCAGGAGCTGAAATGCGGGTTGTAGTTGATGAACACGTACCCCCGCGACTGATCAATGCAGTGAAACAGCGGGTTCCAGTCGAACATGGCGAGCATGAAGCTGGGCAGCGTGTTGGCCAGGAACATCTTGCCCGAAGCGATCATGTTGGCGCGCTGGTAGATCATCGTCAGGATGCCGACAAAGCTGGGCGCCCAGGGTTTCAGCACCAGGAACACCAACCCCACACCGGCGCCTGTTATCCACGCCAGCAGAACCATGCCGAAGGCGGGAACCGGCTCCTCGATATGCAGGGGGGTGAAGGCGACATGGTAGACAAACAGAATGGTGAACAGCGACAGCACCTGAATGTACAGCGCGCCGATTGCCGCCGACAGAATGGCGACCATCGTGTTCATCGGCGCGTGCTGCATCATCGGGCTGCTGGGCCCTTCGGCGCCGGAAACCGCGCTGACGGTCTTGGTGTGCACCATGAAGAGGAAGACGCCGGACATCACGTAGAGCAGGAAGTCGCCGCGGATGGCGGAGCCGCGCATGCCCAGCACCGCAAACATCACATAGAAGGCCAGGACGAACAGAACCGTCTGCAGCAGGTTCAGGCCAAGCGCGATAAAGGCGTTGTTGTGCTTGGAGCGGACACTGCGCACGACGGAATGGAACACCACCTCGGACAAGGTGAAGAATCCGGACATCCGCGAAGGCTGGGTGCGCTGCTGAAACATGAACCTGCGTTCTCTGCTCGAATGTGATGCGGCTGCTTGCCGTTCTGCTGTCCGGGCATCATAAGGGGCAAGAGGCAAATTTTCAATTAAACCCGTGTTGGGGAGATGCGTGTGACCTATGACGACCTGGTGCCCGTGATCCGCCGCCTGGCCATTGAGGCCGGTGCGAAGATCATGGAAATCTACAACTCCGACGATTTCGACGTGAAGGTGAAATCCGACGACAGCCCGGTAACCGAAGCGGATGAGGCGGCGGATGCGCTGATCTCGGCAGGGCTGCGGGCGGCGTTTCCGGACATGATGCTGGTCACCGAGGAGCAAGCTGCGTCGCACAAGGAGCGCGGCGACACCTTCCTGATCGTCGATCCGCTGGACGGCACCAAGGAATTCATCCACCGCCGCGGCGATTTCACCGTCAATATCGCGCTGGTGGAGAAGGGCGTGCCGACCCGCGGCGTGGTTTATGCGCCTGCGCGGCAGCGGATGTTCTTTACCCTGGCCGATGGCAGCGCGGTCGAGGAGACCGGCGCCTTTGATCCGGAGACCATCGGCGAAACCCGCGCGATCCGGGTTGCGGACAGCGACAATTCCGCGCTGATGGTGGTGGCGTCGAAGTCGCACCGCGATCAGGCCACCGACGACTACATCGGCAAGTACAATGTGAAGGACAGCAAGAGCGCCGGCTCCTCGCTGAAGTTCTGCCTGGTGGCCACCGGCGAGGCGGACATCTACCCGCGCGTCGGCCGCACCATGGAGTGGGACACTGCCGCAGGCCATGCGGTGCTGGCGGGCGCGGGCGGCAAGGTGGTGCGTTTTGACGATCACACCCCGCTCGCCTACGGTAAAGAGGGCTATGCGAACCCGTTCTTTATTGCCTATGCCCCGGCCGTGGAACTGAAGGAAGCCTGATGTCCGTTCTGATCGTCATCCCCGCCCGCTATGCCTCCACCCGCTATCCCGGCAAGCCGCTGGTGCCGCTGACCGGAGCCAGCGGCGAGAAACGCTCGCTGGTCGAACGCTCCTGGCGGGCGGCCTGTTCGGTGCAGGGTGTGGACCGGGTGGTTGTGGCGACGGATGACGACCGGATCAGGGAGGCGGCGGAGGCGTTCGGCGCCGAAGTGGTGATGACCTCGGAGTCTTGCGCCAATGGCACCGAGCGCTGCGCCGAGGCGCATGCCGCGCTGGGCGGCGGCTATGAGATCGTGGTGAATCTTCAGGGCGACGCGCCGCTGACCCCGCATTGGTTTGTCGAGGATCTGGTCGCAGGGCTGCGGGCGGCTCCCGGCATGGGGCTGGCAACACCGGTGCTGTGCTGCAACGGCGAGACGCTGAACAGCCTGCTGGCGGACCGCAAGGCCGGCCGGGTCGGCGGCACCACCGCGGTATTTGCCGCGGACCACAGTGCGCTCTACTTCTCCAAGGAGGTGGTGCCTTATTGCGGTCAGGTATACGGGGATGGCGAAAACACGCCGGTCTTTCATCATGTCGGAGTCTATGCCTACCGTCCGGATGCCTTGGCAGCGTATTCTGGCTGGGATACAGGGCCGCTGGAACGGCTCGAAGGGCTGGAGCAGCTGCGGTTTCTGGAAAACGGGCGCAAGGTGCTGTGTGTTGAGGTTGACGCGCGCGGGCGCGAATTCTGGGAGCTGAACAACCCGGAAGATGTGCCGCGCCTGGAGGCCATGATGAAGAAAATGGGGCACGAGTGACTGGAGTATGGTAATGAAGTCAGACATGCGCACGCGTAAGTTGCGTATTGGTGCTGCCGGGCGGCAGCAGACAGCCGCAGCAGCTTTTGCTGGAGACCGCCGGGCGTGAGATGCGCCTGCGCCCCGCGGCAAAAACGGGCATCAACCGCCGCCCCGGGAATTTGAGTGCAGAGAGAACGACATGCGTAAAAAAGTAACCAAAGCGATTTTTCCGGTTGCAGGCTTGGGAACCCGGTTCCTGCCGGCAACCAAATCGGTTCCCAAGGAAATCATGACCCTGGTCGACCGGCCGCTGGTGCAATATGCCATCGACGAGGCGCGCGCTGCCGGGATCAAGGAGTTCATCTTTGTAACCTCCCGCGGCAAAGGCGCGCTGGAGGATTACTTTGACCACTCGCCGGTTCTGGAGCAGGAGCTGCGCAAGAAGGGCAAGGACGATCTGCTGGAGATCCTGAAGAGCACGGATATGGAATCCGGCGCCATTGCCTATATCCGCCAGCACAAGGCGCTGGGCCTGGGCCATGCGGTCTGGTGCGCCCGCCGCCTGATTGCCAATGAGCCCTTTGCCGTGATTCTGCCGGATGACGTGATCGCGGCGGAAACGCCCTGCCTGAAGCAGATGGTCGAGGCCTATGAGGAAACCGGCGGCAACATGGTTGCGGCGATGGAAGTTCCGCGGGAGAAGACCTCGTCTTACGGTGTGCTTGATGTGAAAGAGGACATGGGCCAGGTGGTTGCTGCCAATGGCATGGTGGAGAAGCCCAAGATGGAGGACGCGCCGTCGAACCTGGCGGTGATCGGCCGCTATATCCTGGCGCCCTCGGTTCTGAAGAACCTCAACAAGATGAAGCAGGGTGCAGGCGGCGAGATCCAGCTGACCGATGCAATTGCCGAGGATATTGCCCAGGACGTGCCGGTTTACGGATACCGTTTCAACGGCCAGCGGTTCGACTGCGGATCCAAGGCCGGCTTTCTGCAGGCGACCGTGGCCTTTGCGCTGGCGCGGGATGAGCTGCGGGACGACCTGATGAGCTATATCACCGAGATCGCGCAGGTCGGCAAGGCCGCGCAATAACCACTGTGGCCGCCCGTTGCGGGGCGGCCCAGCATGGGGCAGAGACAGTGACCAACATCCTCGTGACCGGCGGTGCCGGATATATCGGCTCGCACGCTTGCAAGGCGTTGAAGGCGGCGGGCTATACGCCCGTGACCTATGACAACCTGGTGACCGGCTGGCAGGATGCGGTAAAATTCGGTCCGTTCGAGAAAGGCGACCTGAACGACCGGGCGCGGCTGGATGAGGTGTTTGCCAGATACCAGCCGGCCGCGGTGATGCATTTTGCGGCGCTCAGCCAGGTTGGTGACGCGATGAACGAGCCAGGGCTTTACTGGGCCAACAACACCGGCGGGTCGCTGAACCTGGTCGAGGCCGCGGTGGCCGCGGGCTGCCTGGACTTAGTGTTCTCCTCGACCTGTGCCACCTACGGCGAGCACGACAACGTGGTGCTGGATGAAAACACGCCGCAGCTGCCGCTGAACGCCTACGGCGCCTCCAAGCGCGCGGTGGAGGACATCCTCAAGGATTTCGGTGCCGCGCACGGGCTGCGGTCGGTGATCTTCCGCTATTTCAACGTGGCGGGTGCTGATCCTGAGGCAGAGGTGGGCGAATTCCACCGGCCCGAGACCCATCTGGTGCCGCTGGTGCTGGATGCGATTGCCGGAAAGCGCGATGCGCTGACCATCTTCGGCACCGATTACGACACGCCGGACGGCACCTGCATCCGCGACTATGTGCATGTCTGCGACCTGGTGGATGCCCATGTGCTGGGCCTGAAATGGCTGGAGGACGGCAAAGGAAGCCGGGTGTTCAACCTGGGCACCGGCAGCGGCTTCTCTGTGTGCGAGGTGATGAACAAGGCTGAGGCTGTCACCGGGAAGGCCGTGCCCTGCAATATCGGCCCGCGCCGTGCGGGCGATTGCACCAAGCTGGTGTCGGGGTCTACCCGCGCTGTCACTGAGCTGGGCTGGGAGCCGCGCCGGTCCGCGCTGGAATCCATGATCGCCGATGCCTGGAAGTGGCACAAGACTGGCCGCTACGAGGCCTGACAATGGCAAAACCTGCCGCCCCTGACCTGCCTCCTCTGGGCCTGACCGGGGCCTACAGGATGCGGTGGAAGCGGCGGCGGATGCTGTGGCGTGCGCTGCGCGCCCGCCGACAGATGCAGAAAGTGGCCGACCGCACCCGGCAGATTCCCGGGACCGGCGTTCTGGTCTTTGCCGTGCTGCGCAACGAGATCACCCGGCTGCCCTATTTCCTGAAGCACTACCGGCAGTTGGGGGCCGCGCATTTCCTGATGGTCGACAATGGCAGCGATGACGGCAGTGCAGAACTGCTTGCCGATCAGCCGGATGTCTCCTTGTGGCGAACAGAGGCCGGCTACCGGGACTCGCGCTTCGGTCTCGACTGGCTGGGCTGGCTGCTGATCCGCCACGGCCACGGGCGCTGGTGTCTGACGGTGGATGCGGATGAGCTGCTGGTCTATTCCGGCATGGAGACCCACGGGCTGGACGATCTGACCAGCATGCTGGAGCAGCGCGGGCGCGCCGGGTTTGGTGCGCTGATGCTGGACCTTTATCCCAAGGGGCCGCTGGGCGCACAGGCCTGCGCGCCGGGTCAGGATCCTTCGGAAGTGCTGCAGTGGTTTGATGCCGGCCCCTACCGGGCGGTGCGGCAGCCGCCGCAGGGCAACCTGTGGGTCCAGGGCGGCATGCGCGAAAGGGTGTTCTTTCAGGACCAGCCAAAACGTTCGCCAACCTTGAACAAGCTGCCTCTGGTGCGCTGGAACCGGCGCTATGCATATATCAATTCCACCCATTCCATGCTGCCGCCCCGTATGAATGCGCTTTACAGCGGGCCGGGCGGGACAGAACCCTCGGGGGTGCTGCTGCATACGAAATTCCTGCCGGAGATTGTTTCCAAATCCGCGACAGAGAAGCAGCGGCAGCAGCATTTCCATATGCCGCAGCAGTTTGACGGCTATTACGACCGGATCACTGACGCGCCGGATCTGTGGCATGAGGGATCTGTCCGCTACCGCGGTCCGGACCAGCTGGCGGAATTGGGATTGATGACCCCGCTTGCCTGGTGACCGGAGCGGCAGGCGGCGGGCACTGTTGCAGCCGCGCCGTTCGCCCGCGTAACTGTTTCTAAATCCATTGTTAATACACTGCGTGCGTGACATATTGCGCGGAAACTTGCCGTCGGCCGGGGGATTAAGGCAGGCAGGCGCGCTCCTTGGAAAATGGTTTGGAGTAGACGTGGGGCTTTGGGATTCTTACCGGATGCGGTTGCGGCGCAAACGGCGTCTTGTCCGCGCCGTGCGCAAATCCGGTGAGCTGACACCCGTGCAGGACCATACCGGGGCAATCCGGCCGGATGACATCCTGCTGGTCTGCACCATGCGCAATGAGCAGATCCGGCTGCCCTATTTCCTGCAGTACTACCGCAGCATGGGCATCAATCATTTCCTGTTCGTGGACAATGGCTCAACCGATGGCACCGCCGCCTACCTGAGCGGAATGGAGGATGTCTCGCTGTGGCACACCGCTGCCAGCTACAAGCGCGCCGGGTACGGCATCGACTGGATGAACTACCTGAAGCGCAAATACGCGCACGGGCACTGGGTGCTGGTGGTCGATCCGGATGAGTTTTTCATCTACCCGTTCTGCGACACCCGGCCGATCCGGGCGCTGACCGACTGGCTGGACAATTCGGCAATCCGCAGCTTCTCGGCGATGCTGCTGGACGTCTATCCCAAGGGCCGGGTCGGCGAGGTGCCTTACCAGGCCGGGCAGAACCCGCTGGAGATCGCCCATTGGTTCGACAGCGGCAATTACACCATCAGCCGCAACCCGGAATACGGCAACCTGTGGATCCAGGGCGGGCCGCGGGCGAGGGTGTTCTTTGCCGACCAGCCCCGGAAAGCGCCGGCGCTGAACAAGATCCCGCTGGTCAAATGGCACCGGCGCTACGCCTATGCCAGCTCCACCCATGCGCTGCTGCCGCGCGGGCTGAACCAAGTCTATGAAACCAATGGCGGCGAAAAGGCGAGCGGCGCGCTGCTGCACACCAAGTTCCTGGACACCTTCACGGCCAAGGCCGAGGAGGAGCTGCAGCGCGGCCAGCATTACGGCGGCTCGGTCGAGTACAGGGCCTATGCCGGCAAGCTGGCGGAGCAGCCGGAGCTGTGGTGCAAGTGGAGCGAGAAATACATCAACTGGCGCCAGCTGGAGATCCTGGGGCTGATGTCCAAGGGGAACTGGGCATGAGCACGGTCGGGGTAGTCATGCTGGTGCACACGGCGCTGGAGCGGGCGGCGCAGGTGGTGCGCCACTGGACCGCCAGCGGCTGCCCTGTGGTGCTGCATGTGGACCGCAAGGTCCGGCGCGACGCCTTTGACCGCTTCCGCCAGTCGCTGGATGGCAACCCGCTGGTGCGGTTTTCCGCCCGCCACCGCTGCGAATGGGGCACCTGGGGCATCGTTGCCGCCTCGCAATCGGCGGCGGAAGTGATGCTGGCGGAGTTTCCGGATGTGCGCCACGTCTACCTGGCCTCGGGCTCCTGCCTGCCGCTCAGGCCGGTGCAGGAACTGGCGGATTACCTGGCCGCGCGGCCGGACACCGATTTCATCGAAAGCGCAACCACCGCGGATGTGCCCTGGATTGTCGGCGGCCTCAGCCATGAACGTTTCACTTTGCGGTTCCCGTTCTCGTGGAAAAAGCGCCGCTACCTGTTCGACCGCTATGTGGACCTGCAGCGCAAGCTGCGGATCAAGCGGCGGATCCCGGCCGGGCTGGTGCCGCACATGGGCAGCCAGTGGTGGTGCCTGACCCGCAAGACCCTGTCGGCGATCCTGGAGGACCCGGAGCGCCCAGTCTATGACGCCTATTTCCGCAAGGTCTGGATCCCGGACGAAAGCTACTTCCAGACCCTGGCGCGGCAGTATTCCGGCAACATCGAGAGCCGATCGCTGACACTGAGCAAGTTCGACTTCCAGGGCAAGCCGCATATTTTCTACGACGACCACCTGCAGCTGTTGCGCCGGTCTGATTGCTTTGTCGCGCGCAAGATCTGGCCGCATGCGGAGCGGCTTTATCAGGCGTTCCTGACCGATCCCGCCGGGGCGATGAAACGGACCGAGCCGAACCCCGGCAAGATCGACCGGATCTTTGCCAAGGCGGTTGAGCGGCGCACCCGCGGCCGGGCGGGCCTCTATATGCAAAGCCGCTTTCCCGGCCACGGCTCGGAGAACGGTGTCACCTCCAACCCCTATTCGGTGTTCCAGGGCTTTACCGAGCTGTTCGAGGATTTCGAGACCTGGCTGGGCAGGACAACAGGGGCCAGGGTGCATGGCCATCTTTTTGCGCCGGAGGGCGCGGCGTTCTCCGAAGGGCAGAGCCTGATCAACGGCTGTCTCAACGCCAGTGCCGGCATGCGCGACTACAATCCGGAAAGTTTCCTGACCAGCCTGATCTGGAACACCCGCGGCGAGCGGCAGTGCTTTCAGTACGGGCCGCGCGCCAACCAGGCGGTGAACTGGCTGATGGCGCGGGATTCCAACGCGCAGATCTCAGTCATCAGCGGCGCCTGGGCAATCCCGCTGTTCAAATCCAGCGGCAGCTTTGCCGAGCTGCGCCAGGAGGCCGCCAGGCTGCAGCAGCGGGAGGCCGAGCAGCTACAGATCCTGCGCTCGCAATGGACCAAGGCGCGGGTGCGGATCTGGACCATGGCGGAGTTTGTCGAGGCGCCGATGGAGCCCTTGCAGACCATTATCGACGAAATCGGCCCGCTGGCCGTGCGGCACCTGAGCGAAGCGCCCAGGATGACCGATCTTGAAGGCTTCGGGCAGTTCCTGCAGAATCTGAAGAACCAGGGCATGCATCCCTATCTGATGGGGGATTTCCCGGTGGAGCATAGCCCTGCCAGCCCGGCCAAGCCGCAGCGCAAACCTTATCTGGTGCGATAAACCCTGATGCCTACTGCCTCCTTTGACTACTTTGTTGTCTTCGCTGAAATGCGGACCGGCTCCAATTTTCTGGAGACCAACCTGAATGCCTTTGACGGGCTCGCCTGCCATGGCGAGGCCTTCAATCCGCATTTCATCGGCTATCCGAACAGCACGGAAATCCTGGGCGTGACCCGGGCGATGCGGGAAGCGGACCCGGCGCGGCTGATCGAGGCGGTCAAGGCGGACCCCGGCAAGCTGGGGGGCTTTCGCTATTTCCATGACCATGACCCGCGGGTGCTGGACTTGATGCTGGAGGATCCGCGCTGCGCCAAGATCATCCTGACCCGCAATCCGCTGGACAGCTATGTGTCCTGGAAGATCGCCCGGCAAACCGGCCAGTGGAAGCTGACCAATGTGAAGCGCCGCAAGGAGGCCAAGGCGCAGTTCGACGCGGCGGAATTCGCTGTCCATGTAGGGGCGCTGCAGGATTTCCAGGTCACCCTGCTGAACCGGCTGCAGGCGCTGGGGCAGACGGCGTTCTACGTGGCTTACGAGGATCTGCAAAGTCTTGAGGTGATGAACGGGCTGGCCCGCTGGCTGGGGGGCTCGCAGCAGCTGGAGGCGCTGGACGAAAGCCTCAAGCGGCAGAACCCGGCGCCAGTGCTGGCCAAGGTGGCCAATCCAGATGAGATGCAGGCGGCGCTGGCCGGCATGGACCGGTTCAACCTGACCCGGACCCCGAATTTCGAGCCGCGCCGCGGCCCGGCAGTGCCGGGATATGTGGCCGGGGTGGCGACGCCGCTGTTGTACCTGCCGCTGAAGGGCGGGCCGGAGGCCGGGGTGGTGCAGTGGATGGCGGCGCTGGACCATGTGGCGCCTGAGGGGCTGATACAGGGCATGAACCAGAAGCAGCTGCGCCAGTGGAAGCGCGGCAACAAGGGCTTTCGCAGCTTTACCGTGCTGCGCCACCCGGCGGTGCGGGCGCATGCAGTGTTCTGCCGCCGGATCCTGAATGCGGGTGAAGGCAGCTACCGGCAGATACGCAACACGCTGCGGCGGCAGTTCAAGCTGCCCATTCCCGAAGAAGGCCCTGGCGCCGGTTATTCGCGCGCCCAGCACCGCGAAGCCTTTGCAGGGTTTCTGGAGTTCGTGCAGGCCAGCCTGGCAGGGCAGACCTCTGTCCGGCTGGATGCGGAATGGGCGACCCAGAGCCAGGCGCTGGCCGGGTTTGCCGAACTTGGCTCTCCGGACCTGCTGATCCGTGAAAATGAAATGGGTGAGGATCTGCCCGCGCTGGCCCGCAAGCTGGGGCGGATGGAGCCGGGGGCGGTGCCGGAAGCGGGCCCTGACGAGCCAATTGCGCTGGCGGACATCTATGATGCGGACCTAGAGGCGCTGATCGCCTCGGTTTACCAACGCGATTACCTGGCCTTCGGCTTTGGCGCCTGGCGGCAGGAGTAATCCTGCTGGCCCGCAGCGGCCCGAGCGTTTCAAAAAGAGCCGCTATGCGGAAGATTGCAGGCCGTGCGCCGTGGGCCTGGCTTGACGGCAGCAGCTTTCCCGTCCGCGAGGCGAAGAAAGGCGGGAGCGGCGGTAACAGCCGGGAGTGATCGGCTTGGGTGTCAGGCGGCCTGGACGGACTGGCCTTCGGTCAGGATGGTATAAAGCGTAGCCGGATCGTGGTTGGCGCGCAGCTTGGTGCAGAAGCTCTGCTCGCGAAGGGTGCGCGACACCAGTGCCAGTGCCTTCAGGTGTTCAACCCCGGCGTCCTCGGGCGCGAACAGGGCAAAGGCGATGTCCACCGGCTGGCGGTCCACTGCACCGAAATCCAGCGGTTTTTCCAGGATCAGGAAAGTGCCGCAGACCTCGCTGATGGTATCGAGCCGGGCATGCGGCAGGGCGACGCCATGGCCGACCCCGGTGGGGCCGAGGCTTTCGCGGTCCAGCAAAGCCTCGACAGTGCCTTGGGCGTCCAGCCCGTAAGCGACCTGAGCGACATCCGCGATTTCCTGGAACAAGCGCTTCTTGCTGGAGACCGCTCCGATAACCCGGACGGCCTCTGGCTTGAGGATGCTGGAAATCTGCATGTGTCTGCTCCGTTCCGGCGCCCCTGCGGGGCGCCGATGCCTTGGGTGTGTTTACGGATCGATCCAGCCGATGTTGCCGTCTTCACGGCGGTAGACCACGTTCAACCCGTCTTTGCCTTCATTGCGGAAGACCAGAACCGGGGCGCCTGCCAGCTCCATCTGCATCACCGCTTCCCCGACGGACAGGGAGGGGATGCGGGTCTCCATTTCGGCGACGATGATGGGCTGCAGGGAGTCCGGTTCGGAATCCGCTTCCTCAGAGGCGAGGATATACGAATTGGCGCCCAGATGTTCAACCGGTTCGCTGCGGTCCTTGTGGTGATCCTTCAGCCGGCGCTTGTAGCGGCGCAGCTGCTTTTCCATTTTCTCGCAGCAGGCGTCGAAGGCGGCGTAGATTTCGGTTTCGTGGGCTTTTGCCTGCGCGCTCAGCCCGGTCGACAGATGGACGGTGGCTTCACACACATACTCATGCGCCGAACGGGAAAAGACCACAGTCGCGTCGGTTGGCCGTTCGGCGTATTTTTGAACGGCCGAACCCAGCTCGTTCTGCACATGAACCTGCAGAGCTTCGCCGATGTCGATCTGTTTGCCGCTGATTTTGTAACGCATGTGATCTCCTTCACAAATTATTGCGGCCGGGCCCGCTGCCAAGGCAATCCTTGGCAGTGTCACGTCAGGTCCGGATCCGGGGGGCAGGCCAGCCGTCCGGTTGCATCCGTCCGGGCCTTGTCGCCAAGGCTGTTATTCGGACTGCATCGGACTGCGCGTATGCCATGGGCCAATTCGACGGCAAGATAGCGGGAGAGTCAATGGATAACGCGAAAAAAGAGGCCGGGTTTGCAGCGGGTTTTTGCGCCCGGAAAGCGGCGGCAAAACGGGTCAGGAAATGCGGAAATTGTCACCCAGGTAGACCCTGCGGACGTTCTCGTTCTCCACCACTTCCTCGGGGCTGCCGGACATCAGCACCTGGCCGTCATGCAGGATATAGGCACGGTCGACGATCTCCAGCGTTTCGCGCACATTGTGGTCGGTGATCAGCACCCCGATGCCGCGTTTCTTGAGGTCGGCCACCAGGTGGCGGATGTCGCCGACAGAGATCGGGTCGACGCCGGCAAAGGGTTCGTCGAGCAGCAGGTACTTGGGGTCTGCGGCCAGGCAGCGGGCGATTTCCACCCTGCGCCGTTCACCGCCCGACAGGGCAAGCGCCGGCGCGCGGCGCAGGTGTTCGATGGAGAAATCGGACAGCAGTTCCTCCAGCCGCTCGCGGCGCTTGTGCTCGTGCTTTTGCGAGATGTCCAGCACCGCGGAGATGTTGTCCTCAACCGACAGGCCGCGGAAGATCGACATCTCCTGCGGCAGGTAGCCGATGCCCATACGCGCCCGGCGATACATCGGCAGGCCGGTGACGTTCTGGCCGTCGATGCTGACGGTGCCGGCCTCGGGAAAGACAAGACCCGCGATGGCATAGAAACTGGTGGTCTTGCCGGAGCCGTTGGGGCCCAGCAGCGCCACAACCTCGCCGCGGTTCAGGGACATCGAAACATCCCGGATCACCACCTTCTTGCGGTAGGATTTCCGCAGCCGCTCGATGCGCAGCCCGGAGGAGCCTTCGGTGACGGTGAGTTTGGGTTTCGCCATCAGTTGCTACCGCCGTTCGGGTTGAGGATGGTCTTGACCCGGCCGTCCATCTTGGCGGTGCCGGACGTCAGGTTCACCTCCAGCCGGTTCGAGGCCAGGGTGCCGGTTTCCTGGGTCAGCAGAACGTCGCCGGTCATCACGATCGTGCCCTTGTCGATGGTGTATTCGGCGTAACGGGATTCAGCGGCGTCGGGGCCGCTGACAAGCACCACGTTGCCGGTGGCCTCCAGCCGTTCGATGCCGGCCTTGCCGCCGCCTTCGCTGACGGTCTTGTAGATGACCAGCACGTTGTCGGCGGACAGCCGCATGATGCCCTGCACAATCAGGACGTTGCCGGTGAATTCCGCGGAGCCGTCGGCCTGATTGACGGCCAGATTGTCAGCGGTCACTTCAACCGGCAGGGTGGGGTCGGCTTCGACAGTGCCGAAGGCCACAGAAGCGGTTTGCGCCGCTGCGAGGCCGGGAAATACGGCGAGAGGCAGACAAAGAATAAATGCACGCAAATAAGACACAGGCTATCTTTCCGGTTTCTGGGGGTCATATAGCAGTTTTACCCCGTTTTTGAACACCATATGGACCGGGCCGCCCTGGGTTTTTGTCCTGATCTGCATGTTGCCTGCGGTCAGGTCGCCAATTGCGCCGGTGGCCCGGACTGGACCGGGGCTGACGGCCTCCAGCCCGCTGAGCGCGGTGTCCAGTGCCTCGGTTTCGACCACCAGGCCATCGGCCGACGTGATGACCACATTGCCGGTGAAACGGGCGAGGTCCTGGTCCGGCTGAATGGCGCCGGTTTCGGAAACCAGGGTGATCCGGCCGCCATCGGCCAGCTTGAATTCCGCGGAAAGGTCGCTGGCAACCGGGGCGGAGCCGGTCCGGCCGGGACGGGCCAGCGCGGCGGTGACCATGATCTCGTCGCCCCGCATGGTGGTGCCTGAGAAGAACGGAGCGGTGACCTGCTGGCCTTTCATCCGGTCCTCGATCTCCTTCTGGGCAAAGGGGATCACGGCATCCGTGTTCACCCCGCGCGAGATCATGAACAGGGTCGACAGCAGGACCAGGGCTGCCAGCGGCAGCAGCACCTTGAGGTAGGCGACGGCTCTGGAATGGCTGTCCATGCTCTGCTTCCCGGCCTCCGTGTCAGCCCAAGCCCGCGCGCAGGCAGTCATGGATGTGCAACAGGCCCTCGGCCTTGCGGCCGTTTTCCGGGTCGACGACGAACAGGCAGGTGATCTTGCGCTGGTTCATCACCGCAACGGCCTCTTGCGCCATGGCGCCGGGGGCGATGGTGGCGGGGGCCGTGGTCATCACCTCAGCCGCGGTCTTGCCCAGCAGCCCGTCCATGTGGCGGCGCAGGTCGCCGTCGGTGATGATGCCCGCCAGCGAGCCATCGGCGGCGGCGACACCAGCAACACCGAAGCCTTTCTGGCTGATTTCGATCAGGGCGTCGGCCATCGGGGTGGTCTCGGAGACCAGCGGCAGCGCATCATCCGCGTGCATCAGGTCGCGCACCTTGCTGAGCTGCGCGCCGAGCTTGCCGCCCGGGTGAAAGTCGCGGAAGTTTTCCGGGCGGAAATCGCGGTGCTTCATCAGCGCAATCGCCAATGCGTCGCCCATTGCCAGCGTCAGCGTGGTGGAGATCGAGGGCACCATGCCAAAGCCGCAGGCCTCGCCCATCGATGGGATCTGCAGGTGCACGTCAGCCTGCTTCATCAGGGTGCTGTCCATCTTGCTGGACAGGCCGATCAGCGGAATCGCGAAGCGGCGGGTGAAGGCCAGCAGGTTGGCCAGCTCCGGCGCCTCGCCGGAGTTGGAGATCGCCAGCACCACGTCGCCGTCTGACAGCATGCCGAGGTCGCCATGGCTGGCTTCGGCCGGGTGCACGAAATAGGCCGGCGTGCCGGTGGAAGCCAGGGTCGCTGCGATCTTGTGGCCGATATGGCCGGACTTGCCGATGCCGCTGACGATGATGCGGCCCTTGGCCTGCAGGATCAGCTGCACTGCTTCGGCAAAGCGCTCATCCAGCCCTTCGGCAAGGGCGTCCAGCGCCTTGGCCTCATCGGCGATCACCTGACGCGCGGTGACAAGGAATTTTTCGGTATCGGTCATGAGTGGGCAAAGATGTCAGTTTCGGGCCAGCCAGCCAGGTCCAGCTTGGCGCGCGTTGGGAGGAAATCGAAACAGGCCTGGGCCATTTCGGTGCGGCCTTCACGGGCCAGGCGCTTGTCCAGGGCGTCGCGCAGCTTGTGCAGGTGCAACACGTCCGAAGCCGCGTAGTCGAGCTGCGCCTCGGTCAGTTCTTCGGCGCCCCAGTCGCTCATTTGCTGCTGCTTGGAGATGTCGATGCCCAGAAGCTCCTGGGTCAGGTTCTTGAGGCCGTGGCGGTCGGTATAGGTGCGCACCAGGCGGCTGGCGATCTTGGTGCAATAAACCGGTGCTGCCAGGGCGCCGAAAGCGTGGTGCATCGCGGCGATGTCGAAGCGGCCGAAATGAAACAGTTTCAGCACATTGGCATCTTCCAGCATGCGGCACAGGTTGGGGGCAGCGGCCTGGCCCTTTTCCACCTGCACGATATGGGCGTTACCGTCGCCGCCGGACATCTGGATCACGCAGAGCCGGTCGCGGTGCGGGTTCAGCCCCATGGTCTCGCAGTCGATGGCAACAACGGGACCGAGGTCCAGCCCGTCGGGCAGGTCGTTCTTGTACAGGTAATTGGCCACTGGAATTCCCTTTTGATGTTCACCGCGCCGGGCTGTGCTGCAGACGAAATAGGCACTTTGCTCCGCAAACTCAACTGCGCCATAAAAAGGGAAATGCTGCTAAGAAATGCTGAAGAGCGCCGCCCTGCGAACAAGTCCTTTGCAGGGCGGTGCTTTTGGCACTGGTCAGAAGATGAAGTCGTCTGCGGAAAGGCTGCTCAACTGCACATCTTCGAGAAGGACCGAGCTGTTTGCGCCGGTTGAAATCCGGACGCCGTCAGCGGTCTCAACGGCGTCTGCCAGAACGTCGCCGAAGCCGTCGAACCCGGACAGCCGGGAGAAATTGATGCGGTCCGCGCTTTGGCCGGCGGTGAAATCCAGGATCCGGTCGTGGCCATGGCTGCTGCCAAACACAAAGACATCGTTTCCGGCGCCGCCGGTCAGGATGTCATCGCCTGCTCCGCCGTTCAGCAGGTCGCGGCCGCTGCCGCCGTCCAGCCGGTCACGCCCGGCGCCGCCGTACAGCCGGTCATTCGCGTTGCCGCCGTTCAGCCGGTCGATCTGGCCGCCGCCGAACAGCCTGTCATTGCCGCCGCCGCCCACCAGCCGGTCGCGGCCTGCGCCGCCGCTCAGATGATCGTTGCCGGTGTTTCCAAACAGTTGGTCGTTGCCATCGCCGCCGTCCAGCCGGTCGCTGCCGCCCATCGCCCGGACAGTATCATCACCCGCCTGAGTACGGATGTCATTGGCGGCGCTATTGCCGGTCACAGTGTCATTCCCGGCGCCGGTGATGAGGTTCTCAACGACGGTGCCGCGCGCAATCCCGATATTGCCAATCAATCCGCCCGCATCCGAAAAATGCCCCTGGCGCAAGTCGACGCGGCTGGCTGTGTCGATGCTGCTGAGGTCCAGCGTGTCTGTGCCGCTCTGATCGTAGATGGTGAAGGCAACGGGCTCGCCCTCGTAATTGGACCGGTTGCCGAACAGGTCGCCAAGAACGCCAGGCAGGCTGGAACCGGGTCCCCAAACTGTGTCGCCCGCTGTTGCGCTGCCGCTGCCGGGTGCGCCGTAAAGTTCCTGTATTGCAAGGATGTCTGCCATCATCGGTGTCAGCAGGCTGGCGTAGCTGGCGTCCACGCTGGTGTTTTCTGTCTGGCTGAAATAGGACATGATTGACAGCTGCCAGCTGTCGTTGCTGAATTCCTCGCTGGACCCGTAAGTCGCGGTGCCGTTGTAGTCGCCCTGGTGTCCCAGTCCCAGCGCATGGCCAACCTCGTGAATGTAGGTCTGGAGGGAGTAGCTGTCGATGCTGGTGCCAAATTCGGTCAGCCAGGGAAGCGAGACGTTCACTATAGATGAGGTGATCACGCCGTTCGTCACCTCGGAAGTCGAGTATGCGGTAGCGTAGGATTCGTCGTCGGTGAATGTGATGTCCGCGCTTCCGGTGATTTCGGAAAACTCGATGCCGGCAACCATCTCCCAGGCCTCCAAGGCCCAGCGTGCGAGTTGCCGGCCCTCAGCGGTCAGCCCGGTCAGGTTTACGGTAATTACATTGCTTTCCGACGTGTCGAAGCTTCTACGGCTTCGGTTGCTGTCCTCCCAGTAACCGTCTGTCAGATAGCCTGCCAGGTCATTCAGAGACCCATGCGGAGCCGGTTCATCCAGACCAGTTGAGATCGTGTAGCTGCCAGAGTAATTGTCTGAATATGAGCCCGCGCCAATGTAGTAAGTGCCGGTGGCGGTCGCAGTAAAGGTAATAGCGGAATCATAACCTGGCCCGCTGTCATCATCGCTGCGGATCAGGCTGCCCTGGCCATTGTACAGCCGCAGGTAGGGGTCGCTCAACGTGCCGCCGCCGCTGGCCGCACCGCTCAGTTCAATTTCGTAGGTTTCACCTTCTGTCAGTGTGATGGCAACCCAGTCCCGGTCGCCGCCGCTGGAAAGCGTGCCATGGAACGTATCGCCGGGGGACATGCGGTATGAGGTCCAGGTTCCATGGCCTGCGTCCGAGATTTCGACAACCCTGGCAGAGCTAACATTGTCCTGGCCTTCGGATGCGGCACGTTCAATGCAATCTAAACACATGAAAAATCTTCCTGTTGGCCTTCGTCGCGTGTTGAAAACCGTAAAACTATTGAAACAACTCTTGGTGGCGGTAACTCCCCACCTGCAATCAGTGCGCTTAAATCATTTTAAACGAGTTGCTGAAAGCCCGGTTGCTAGGGCTTCGTCGGGAGTGCGGCAAAAACGTTGCGTGAACCGATTGCAAACAGAGCAGGAATCAAAGGAAAACAGATGCTTGCGCTTGTTGGCTCGCAAACAGAAACAGTATGTTGCTGAAGGGGGATGGTGCCCAGGAGAGGACTCGAACCTCCACGTCCATACGGACACTAGCACCTGAAGCTAGCGCGTCTACCAATTCCGCCACCTGGGCAGGTGTCGTGAAACCGGCGTATAAGGCGGTTTTACGGGGGCGTCAAACGGAAATGGCAGGTGTGGCTGCCGGCCGCGGGTTCACCGGATCGACGGCTGCTGCTGCAAGCGCGGCCCATCAGTGGTTCCTGTGACTATCCGGACTGATTTCGGGGCTTGGCATTCCATTTTGGAATGATGACAGAACGCAAACTCATTGGCTTTAAGCGGCGGATTCGCGGATAAAGGCGCGGTCATTAAGCGCAAGGAGGCCGCATGGACCGCGCCCAGATCGTGCATCAGAACTTCGTGGACCGGGTTCAGGCCGGGAAACTTCCAGCAGGCGCTGTGCCGGGCGGGCCGCTGGCTGCAGCTGAGGCCGTTTCCGCATTCCGCGCGCAAGTGCTGAGCCGGGCGCTGGATCTGACCAGCCGCGACATGCAGAAAGCGGGGCAGGGGTTCTATACCATCGGCTCCTCCGGGCATGAGGGGATGGCGGCGGTGGCCCGCGCCCTGCGCCCCACTGATATGGCGTTTCTGCATTACCGGGATGCGGCGTTTCAGATCGCCCGTGCCGATCAGGTGCCGGGGCAGCGGATTGCTTGGGACATGCTGTTGTCCTTTGCCTGCTCCAGCGAGGACCCGACCTCGGGCGGGCGGCACAAGGTGCTGGGGTCCAAGGCGCTGATGATCCCGCCGCAGACCTCGACCATTGCCTCGCATCTGCCGAAGGCGGTGGGCGCAGCCTATTCCATCGGTGCTGCCAAGCGGCACCAGCCGGAGCATCAGCTGCTGCCGGAGGATGCCATCGTCATGTGTTCCTTCGGCGATGCATCCGCCAACCATTCGACGGCGCAAGGGGCGATCAACACCGCGGGCTGGACCTCGGTGCAGTCGACGCCGGTGCCCTTGCTGTTTGTCTGCGAGGACAACGGTATCGGCATTTCGACCAAGACGCCGAAAGGGTGGATCGAGGCCTCGATGGCCCATCGTCCCGGCATCCGCTACTTCAAGGCGGACGGGCTGGATATCTACAACGCCTTTGCGGTGGCGCAGGAGGCGGCGGAATATGTGCGGACGCGCAAGAAGCCCGCGTTCCTCCACCTGCGCACCGTGCGTCTGTATGGCCATGCCGGGGCGGATGTGCCGACCACCTATATGGCCAAGGCAGAGGTCGAGGCGGATGAGGCCAACGATCCGCTGCTGCATTCGGTGCGGCTGCTGGAGGAGGCGGGGGCGCTGCGTCCCGAGGAGGCGCTGAAGATCTACCAGGACACCTGCGCGCGGGTGGATCGGATCCGGGCGGAAGCGGTGACGCGGCCGCATTTGAAAACCGCGGCGGATGTCGCGGCCAGCCTGATCCCGCCCAAGCGGAAGTGCGCGCCCACCAATGGCCCCAGTGCCGAAGCGCGCGCAGAGGCGTTCGGCAGCGACATGCGGGCGATGGAGGAACCGCAGCCGATGTCGCGCCTGATCAACTGGGCGCTGACCGACCTGATGCTGAAGCACGGCGAAATCGTCATGATGGGCGAGGATGTGGGCCGCAAGGGCGGGGTCTATGGTGTCAGCCAGAAGCTGCAGCAGCGGTTCGGGCCGGACCGGGTGATCGACACGCTGCTGGACGAGCAGTCGATCCTGGGACTGGCGATCGGCATGGGGCACAACGGGTTCCTGCCGGTTCCGGAAATCCAGTTCCTCGCCTATCTTCACAATGCCGAGGACCAGCTGCGCGGCGAGGCCGCGACGCTGCCGTTTTTCTCCAACGGGCAGTTTTCCAATCCGATGGTGCTGCGGATTGCCGGGCTGGGGTACCAGAAGGGGTTCGGCGGCCATTTCCACAACGACAACTCGCTGGCGGTGCTACGCGATATCCCGGGGCTGGTGATTGCCTGTCCGTCGGACGGGGCCGAGGCTGCGATGATGATGCGCGAGGCGGTGCGGCTGGCGCGCGAGGAGCAGCGGGTGGTGGTCTTTGTCGAGCCGATTGCGCTCTATCCGATGCGTGACTTGCATGAGGTCAAGGATGGTGGCTGGATGCGGAGCTATCCCTCGCCGGACCGGCGCATCGGCCTGGGAGAGGTTGGTGTGCACGGCGATGGCAGCGATCTGGCCATCGTGACTTATGGCAATGGGCGTTACCTGTCGGCCCAGGCGCAGGCAGAGCTGGCGGCGAACGGGGTGAATGCGCGGATCGTGGATTTGCGCTGGCTGGCGCCCTTGCCGGAGGAAGCACTGCTGGAGGCGGTTAAAACCTGCAAGCATGTGCTGATTGTCGACGAATGCCGCATCACTGGCAGCCAGTCGGAGGCGCTGATGGCGTTGTTTGCTGAGCAGAGCGATATCCCTACCGCCAGGATTGCAGCCAGCGATTGCTTCATTGCAACCGGCCCTGCCTATGGCGCGACGCTGCCATCGAAGGACAGCATTGTGGAGGCAGCGATGAAACTGGCAGGAGGCAAGAAATGACCCGCACCGCTGTTCTGATCTGCCCGGGCCGGGGCACCTACAACAAGGCGGAGCTGGGCTATCTGCACCGCCACCATGCGGACAAGGCCGCGCTGTTTGCGGGCTTTGATGCGCAGCGCCGGGACGCCGGACAGGAAGAGATCACCGCGCTGGACGGAGCCACGCGGTTTTCGGTGTCGAAGTATTCGCGCGGGGATATTGCCTCGCCGCTGATTTATGCATCCGCATTGGCGGATGCGCAGTCCCTGGCGGAGGATATCGAAGTGGTTGCGGTCACCGGCAACTCGATGGGCTGGTATATTGCGCTGGCAGCGGGTGGGGCGCTGAGCGCGGCGGACGGGTTCGAGGTGGTGAACACCATGGGCACGCTGATGCAGGCGCAGCTGATCGGCGGCCAGCTGGTCTATCCCTTTGCCGGGGCGGACTGGCAGAACGACCCTGCGCGCAAGGCAGAGCTGCTGGTGCAGGCGGCAGAGATTGATGCCCGCGAGGCGCATGACCTGGCGCTGTCGATTGATCTGGGCGGGATGCTGGTGCTGGCCGGAAACGAGGCCGGGCTGGCGGCGTTTGAAGGCGCAGTGCCAATGGTTGAGGAACGTTTCCCGATGCGGCTGGCCAACCACGCGGCGTTTCACACCAGCCTGCAGGCGCCGGTGGCTGCGGAAGGGCGCAAGCGTCTGGGGCAAGGGATGTTCACCCAGCCGGAAGTGCCGCTGATTGACGGACGCGGGCAGATCTGGTGGCCCGGTGCCACGGATACGCAGGCCCTGTGGGATTACACTTTGGGGCATCAGGTGGTGGAGCCCTATGATTTCACGCTCGCTGTGCAGAATGCGGCCCATGAGTTTGCGCCGGATCTGTTCATCGTAACCGGTCCGGGCACCACGCTGGGCGGCGCGGTGGCGCAATCGCTGGTGCAGGCGAGCTGGCAGGGGATGACTTCCAAGGCGGATTTCAAGGCGCGGCAGGCCGAGACGCCGCTGCTGGTCTCGATGGGCGATGCAGCGCAGCGCTCCTTGGCGGCGGGCTGATCGAGCGGCGCGGGGGGCTCCCGCGCCTGTGGCCTGGCATCACAGACGCGGGCAAAGCAGCTTTGGGCGCGGCACTGCCCTGCGGGCAGTGCCGAAGGGGTTTGCTGAGAAGGCCTTCAGGGGCAGGTTTGCCCTGAAGGCCGTGTTCCAGTGTGGTGCGTTCATCTCCGCCTCAAGGGTGAACCGCGCATAGCGCGGCGGCTGCGCCGCCCTTGACCCGGTGCTGAACAGGGACAGGGCTACTCCGCAGCCGCCTGGGAATTCCCTGAAGCCTGAATTGCAAAGCAGCTGACGGGCTGGGAGACATTGTGCAGGCTGACAGCGCCGAGCGAGACGCCCTGCGAGCTGTCGCCCAGGATGTCGCGGCTGACGACAATCGCGTGGTCAGCGGTTTTGCCGTAGTCGCCCAGCCGGGCGGCGATATTGGCGGCCTGGCCGATCACCGTGAAGTCCAGCCGCTCCCGCGAGCCGATGTTGCCATAGGTCACGCGGCCATAGGCAATGCCGATGGCGGCCTCGCAGCGGTGGCCGTCTTCTTCCTGGGCAATTTCCTCCAGCCGGGCGACGATGGCGCGGGCGCTGTCCAGGGCCTGCTGCCGAGCCTTCTTTGGGTCGTTTCCGGCCGGGAAGACCGCCAATACAGCGTCGCCGATGAATTTCAACACCTCGCCGCCGTGATCATGCACGATGGTCGAGGCGGTTTCGAAGAACTGGTTCAGCAGCGCGATATAGTCCCGGCGGCCCAGCTGCTCTTCCAGCCGGGTCGAGCCGCGCAGGTCGCAGAACATGATGGCAGCGTCAATCTCGTCGCCGTCGCCGCGGCGGATCTCGCCGCCGAGCACCCGGGCGCCGGTGCGCTTGCCGACATAGGTTTCCAGCAGCGACTGGGCATTCTCGCGCTGCATGAAAATCTCGTAATAGCGCGCGATCACCCCGGAGCATTCGAAGATCAGGCCCAGGTTGGCGGTGGAAAAGCCATTTGGGTGATCGCTGGTCAGCGTCAGCACGTTGATCCGCCCGTCCGAGAACCGCAGCGGCATCGCGACATAGTCGGTGGCGCCTTCCTTGCGAAGATCCTCGAGAATGGGAAAAGCATCGTCGGTGCAGCAGCTGTCCAGCCGGTGCCGCACCCCGCCCAGCCCGTTGGAGACATGGCGCAGCGGGCTGTTCTGGTAAGCGGGATGGTCGTGGATTTCATACGACGGGGCGTAGGTCGTGACCTCGCCGGTTTTCTTCTGCCAGATATAGTTCTTGCCCGCGATAAGCGGGTGCAGCGACCAGGCCATGACCGAAAGGCGGGACAGGTAAATGCCCTGTTCCACGAATTTCTCTGCCAGCGCGGCGGTCAGCTCTTCCGGGGTTGCCACCATCGAGGCATCGCGCAGGAGCCAGTCGATCACCGGGCCGGAGATATTTCCGTAGTCCGGCATCTCCACCGTGTTGCTGCCGAAATCGAATTCGACCTCTGCGCCGGGCATGAAACCGATGTGGCCGGAAATGGCGGCGGCCTCCGGCATGGCATCCTCGTAGGCCCAGACGCCGTTTTGCACCGTGCCGCCGGGCAACAGAATGTCGCGGTAGCTGGCGGTGCCTTTGAACGGGCAGAAGGTCTGCAGATCCGTATGCTGCGAGAGCGGGGCGCTTACGTCTTCAGCCGGGAAGTAGACCGCTGGCGGGAGCCGGGTTTCGTACATCACCTTGGCACGGGTGCTTTGCGCCAGAACGGTGCCGCCGCGCCGGGCAGTGACCGGGCCTTGCAGCGGTTCGACAACAATGCCGTAGCCCCGGTTGCGGGTCTGCACCTGTGTGTCCATCCCAGAGATCCTTGTCCTATGTGCCGTTCAGGCGGCGGAAACAGGACCGGCCGGCGCAGGCCGGTTCTGAACTATCTGGGGAGTGTGCCGGAAAAATCCAGAGCCGGACACATGATATTGAGGAGAACGGAGCGGAAGGGTCAGACCATGCGGATCACATCCTTGCTGATCGCCAGCACATAGCCGCGTTTGGCGATGTTCTTGACCAGCAGTTCGCTGACCATCTGGTTGCCCAAGGTGTCGCGAAGGCGCTTGATCCGGGTGGCGCCGGCAGCTTCCTCGCAATCGGCGGAGGTGCGGCCGGAAATCACTGCCTCGATCTCGGCGCCGGACAGCACGTCGCCGTCCAGCCGGGCCTCGGCCAGGACCGAGAGGGTTTCCATTGCCGCGGGTGTCAGCTTGAACCCCATGTTGTTGAGGTAGACGGTGTTCTCATCGCGGCTGATCAGCAGTTCGTTCACCTGGATACCGGAGCGTTCGATCTGTGCCATGCGGCGGTTCAGCATCACCAGCATGCCCAGCACCGCCAGCGCCGCCACCAGCATCGCGGTGGCAAAGACCAGCAGCACAAAGATCACCATCCGGTAGCTTGTCAGCGTGTCGGCAAAGGCAGTGCCGGACTGAGCCAGGATTTCCAGCAGCTTGATTTCAGCCTGGGTGGTGAGGTCGTTTTCGATAAACAGCCGCTCGACCCGGGCGTTGAAAGCGTTGGCATCCGGCAGCGTCAACAGAAGCACGGTGCCCGCCACTGCCAGCATCGCAATGATGGCGGCGATGCCAAGGGCGATCACCCGGCTGCCGGCGGCCCGGGCGTCAGAAACGGAGATAGTAGGATCCGGCATCGGCCTTCCTTTGCTGCAGGCCTTCGGGGCCGAAGACGGAAAGGACGTTCAGAAGCTTCCAACCCGCAGGGGCGATACGGGCCTCGATTTCGCTGCGGGCCGCTTTTTTCTTGCAGGCGCCGGACAGCTGGATCACGCCATAGTGCAGGCGCAGCGGATTGTCCTGCTTGGCCTTGTAGTCGGCATAGCAGTCAGCCGCCTGCGCCGGCGCGGAAAGCGCCAGAAGGGCAGCCGTAAGGGCGGGGATCAGGAGGTGCTGTTTCATGCGGCCATCCTGCGGCTGCACCACTTGAAATTCAATAACCGCAGGAGGTTGGGGCGGCTGATATCCGATAACAAGCCGCCGATATTGCCTGTCTGAAAGGGCCGGGGCCAGGCTGTGTGCATCAAGCGCTGTCATTGCGTTTTGCATATTCAAAAGAAAGGTCCCGATATGACCCGTATTCACCGCCCTCAGCCGCACCGTAGATTCATTGCCTTGATTGTTGCCGCCGCCATTGCCGTTACCGGCTTTTCCGCGGCGCCCGCGCGCGCAGACGAGGATTTCGCCAAAGTGCTTGGAGGCCTGGCGCTGCTGGGAATCATCGGTGCTGCCATCAAGCATTCCAGGGATGACGACGACCGGCATGTGAGCCGCAAGTACACACCGCCGGCGCATAATCATTCGCACGGCGGCCACAAGTACTACGGCAGCGATCGCCACGACGGCTACGTCAGGCCGCTGCCGCCCCGGGTGCGCCGCTATGACCTGCCGTCCCAGTGCCTGAGGTATTTCCCGGCGTACAGCCGCAGCCATGCGCTGGTCGGCAAGGGCTGCCTGGAGCGCAGCTATGGCTACACCCATGCATTGCCGAAGTCCTGCAAGGTCACTTTCTGGAACGGCAAGCGCCATCGCACCGGCTACAAGCCCGGCTGCCTGAACAGCCACGGTTACCGGCTGGTGCGGCGCTGAGCAGACAACAATCGGGCAGCAGCAGACTGGGGGCCTCGGCCCCCTTTTTTTACGCGGGTTGCATCGGCTGCCTGAATTGGTTTTCTGGCTGGCATGACACAGCCTGATTACAGTCTTGAAGCCGCCGCCCTTGCGAAAGGGTTCCTGAGGATTGCCGGTGTCGACGAGGTCGGCCGCGGTCCGCTGGCCGGGCCGGTCACGGCTGCCGCCGTCGTTGTGGATGCTGCCGCGCTCCCGGAAGGCCTGAATGATTCCAAGAAACTGAGCCCGAAAAGGCGCGAGGCGCTGGAGGGGGAAATCCTGTCCACGGCGCAGGTGTCGGTTGCTCATGCCACGGTCGAAGAGATTGATTCCCTGAACATTTTGCGAGCGTCGCACCTGGCGATGGAGCGCGCGGTAGCGGCGCTGGATCCGGCTCCGGACTACTTGCTGATTGATGGCAATCTGATCCCCAAGGGGCTGGCACTGCCGGCTGAGGCGGTGGTCAAGGGCGATGCCAAATCGGTGTCGATCGCGGCGGCCTCGATTTTGGCAAAACTGGCGCGTGACAGGATCATGGTGGATTTGGCGCAACAGTTCCCGGGTTATGGCTGGGAGAAAAACGCAGGCTATCCCTCGAAACAGCACCGCGACGCGCTAGTTCAGTTGGGGGTGACCCCACATCATCGGCGCTCGTTCAAGCCGGTACACAATATCTTGTATCAAGAGTGAACCGTAGGGCGTTGTTATAATAAACAAATTGACCTCGAATCCGCGATGACTCATCCTGTGGACAACCTAATGAGCGCAAAAATGCGCCGCGGTTATGAGGCAGAGCAATGAATAAAACCATGACAAAGGGCGCGGCAGCGCTCCCTTTAAACACGATTATTGGCGGGGACTGCGTCGAAGCGATGAACAGTCTGCCGGCCAATTCGGTCGATCTGATCTTCGCGGATCCGCCGTATAACCTGCAGCTGAAAGGCCAGTTGCACCGCCCCGATAACTCCAAAGTCGACGCCGTGGATGATCACTGGGACCAGTTTTCCAGCTTTGCGGCCTATGACCAGTTCACACGCGAGTGGCTGAAGGCGGCGCGCCGGGTGCTGAAGCCGAACGGCTCGATCTGGGTGATCGGCTCCTACCACAACATCTTCCGCGTCGGCGCCGTGCTGCAGGACGAAGGCTACTGGGTGCTGAACGACGTCATCTGGCGCAAGTCGAACCCGATGCCGAACTTCCGCGGCAAGCGGTTCACCAACGCGCATGAGACGATGATCTGGGCGTCCAAGTCCGAGGGTGCGAAGTACACCTTCAACTACGAAGCGCTGAAAGCACTGAACGAGGGCATCCAGATGCGCAGCGACTGGGTGCTGCCGATCTGCACCGGCCACGAGCGCCTGAAAGACGAAAACGGCGACAAGGCGCATCCCACGCAGAAGCCGGAATCGCTGCTGCACCGGATTCTGGTCGGCGCGACCAACCCGGGCGACGTGGTGCTGGATCCGTTCTTTGGCACCGGCACCACCGGCGCGGTGGCCAAGATGCTGGGCCGCGAGTTCATCGGCATCGAGCGCGAGGAAGCCTACCGCAAGGTGGCGGAGAAGCGGATCAAGGCAGTGCGCAAGTTCGACCGCGAGGCGCTGGAGGTTTCCGCCAGCAAGCGCGCGGCGCCGCGGGTGCCCTTCGGCCAGCTGGTCGAGCGCGGTATGCTGCGCCCGGGCGAGGAGTTGTACTCGATGAACCGCCGCCACAAGGCCAAGGTGCGCGCGGATGGCACCCTGATCGGCGACAACATCAAGGGTTCGATCCATCAGGTGGGCGCGCATCTGGAAAATGCGCCTTCGTGCAACGGCTGGACCTACTGGTGTTTCAAGCGAGACGGCAAGACGGTGCCGATCGACGTGCTGCGCCAGCAGATCCGGGCAGAAATGCAGAACTGAGACCCGAGGCTTTTCAGACCACAACAGTCTATTGCAGGCGCCTGTGCATCTTGCGCAGGCGCACACCTTGCCCCGCCTGGATCAGGCGGGGTTTTTTGCGTTTGCCCCGGCTGATGCGCTATTCCCAGATTGAAGCAGGGCCACTATCTGAAATGGGTATGCTGCTGCAGCCAGCGGGAAGAGGGAGAGCCAATGACCGATACGGCGCTTGCAACCGGAGCCGGTGCTGCCAGTGCAGCAGAAACAGGCAGCCAGCAGGTTTCTGCGGCCGAGGGAAGGTTTGCGGAGGCCGCACTGGATGCGCACAAGCGGCGCGGGCTGCAGCTGGCGGTGCGGGCCCGTTGGATCGCGATGCCATTCATCGGCGTTTTGCTTGTGTTCCTGAACCCGGCTTGGGAGATGCTCTATTATCATGGGATCCTGGCGCTTTTGTGCCTGAACGGCTGGTTCATCAGCCGCGCGGGCAAAGTCGGACGGTCGCGAATGGAGCTGTTTCTGATTTTCCTGGACCTGTTGATCATGACGGTAGGAATGGTGGTGCCGAATCCGTTCGCCAGTCATGAGATGCCGGTGGCGATGCAGTACAGGTTTGACAATTTTCAGTATTTCTTTGTCATTCTGGCGGCCGGCACCATGGCCTATTCTTGGCGTACGGTGATTGCAATCGGCACCTGGACGGCGGCGATGTGGCTAAGCGCCTTGGCGCTGGCTTGGTGGTTCGCACCCCCGTTTCCGGGCCTGACCGAAGCTGTTGAGGCTGCTTTTGGCCCGGACTTATTGCTGGCAGAGTTTTTTGACCCGAACAATTTTGTGGTCCGGATGCGGGTGCAGGAAGCGGTCGTCTTTGTCCTGGTTGCTGTGACGCTGGGTTTCTCGGTGCGCCGTTTCAACGGTTTGCTGATGAGCAACGCAAGCCTGACCCGGGAGCGGGCCAACCTGTCGCGCTACTTCTCGCCCAATGTAGTGGAGCAGCTGTCGCAGAACGATGAGCCGCTGAAACAGGTGCGCAGCGAGAATGTGGCGGTTCTGTTCATCGACATCATCGGCTTTACCCGGCTGTCAGCAGGCATGGATCCGCGGGCCGTGATTGATCTCTTGCGCGAATTCCATGGCCGGATGGAGCGGGAGGTGTTCCACCACCACGGCACGCTGGACAAGTATCTGGGGGACGGGCTGATGGCGACATTTGGCACGCCGGTCGCCGGGACACAGGATGCAACCAACGCGCTAGCTTGCGCCCATGCGATGCGGACCTCACTGGCGAGATGGAACCGGGAGCGTGCGAAACAGGGCAAGCCCGAGATTCGCGCCGGGATCGGCATTCATTATGGCGAGGCGCTGCTGGGCGATATCGGTGCCAACCGGCTGGAATACGCGGTTTTGGGCATGACGGTGAACATTGCCGCGCGGCTGGAGAACCTGACGCGCAGGCTGCAGGCCAGTATTGTTGTCAGCGAAACGATGGCCGCGCAGGTCAAGGCTGAGCTGGCTGGGCTGGACCTGCTGGACGGCGCAGCCCGCCATCCGGATCAGGAAGTGCGCGGGCTGGACCAGCCGATGACGGTTTTGGCTTGGGCGTAATCCTTAGCGCGGCATCGGGTTCTGCGCCTTGTTGTAGGCGTGCCAATCGGTGATTTCGGGGTAGTACCGCTGCCGCCAGCGCCGCACCCGCGGGTTCATCACCCGCCGCCACAATGGCGGGATCATCGCGGCAATGGTCATCACCGGATAGCCGTAGGGCAGCTGCGGGGCGTCGGCCTCTGTATAGTTCTGCAGAAGCGGGAAGCGCCGGTTCGGCTTGTAGTGGTGGTCCGAATGGCGCTGCAGGTTGATCAGCAGCCAGTTCGATGCCTTGTGCGCCGCATTCCAGGAATGGCGCGGCTGGACCGGCTCGTATTTGCCCTCGCCCAGGTGTTTGCGGGTCAGCCCGTAGTGTTCGACGTAGTTGACCACTTCCAGCTGCCAGATGGCGGTGCCGGCCTGAACCAGGAACAGAAGGACGCCGGTCAGCCCGCCGAGCAGCAAGGCCAGCAGAAGCATCGCCGCCTGCAGCGCCCAGTAGCGGAAGAACGGGTTGGAGCGGTCGGTCCAGGGGCGGTCCTTCTTGGCAAGCTTCTCTTTTTCGGCACGGAAGGCGGAGTGCCAGCATTGTCGCAGCACCCGCGGATAGAAGCGGTGGAAACCCTCGTTGTAGCGCGCCGTGACCGGATCGCGGGGCGTTCCGACATAGCGGTGGTGCACCAGCAGGTGCTCTGACCGGAAATGCGAATAAAGCACCATTGCCAGCAGAATGTCGCCCAGCCAGCGTTCGACCCGGCTGGACTGGTGCATCAGCTCGTGGCTGTAGTTGATGCCGACGGCGCCGGTCACAACACCAACACCGAAAAAGGCCGCGAATTTCTCGAACGCGCTCAGATGTTCTGCGCTGCTGACATACCAGATCAGTCCGAACAAAGTGACGAACTGAAGCGGCACCCAGGCCGCAGTCAGCGCCTTGTACCATTTCAGGTCGCTGTCCGGTGTCTCCGGGTCGGCGTTTTCCAGGTTGAGGCCGAACATCCCGTCCAGCACCGCAAACAGGTGCCAGGTGACCAGCGGCGGCAGCAGCAGCGCCCAGCCGCCCTGCAGCGCAGCGACCCAGACCAGCGGCAAAAGCAGAAAGGACATCCAGAACGGCAGGGCGCTTTGCCAGCGGGCAAGGGTTTCGGAGGCAATCATGCCGGGTCTCCCAAATCAGTCAGCGCGCGTTTGAGCGAACCCTATGCCTTGGCTCCTGAAAACCCAATAGGGGCGCAAGGTAACCTAGCGGTCTTTGTACAGGCTGAAGGCTTTGCGCATCACCGTGGGCAGGCTGGAAGGGCGGAAATCTTGCTGCGGGACCAGCTCTTGGTCCGCATTCCGGTTGAACCCGCGGGGGAGCTCTGCGGTCATCACCTGCAGGATCAGGTGGAAATGGGTGAAAGTGTGCCGCACTTCGCCTGGCAACGCCTGCCAGTCAGCTTCAAAAGGCGGGGCAGGGACAGGGGCGCCGTTCCACTCCGAGCCGGGCCATCCGAGCATTCCGCCCAGCAGCCCCTTGTCCGGCCGCCGTTCCAGCAGCCAGATTCCATCGGCCGATTGCGCCAGATAGACAATGCCGTGCCGGGTGGGTTTGGGTTTCTTTGGCGTCTTCCTGGGCAGCTCGGCGGCGGTTCCTGCAGCCCGTGCCGCGCAAGGTTCGCGCCAGGGGCAGATGCCGCAGGCAGGGTTGCGGGGGGTGCAGATGGTGGCGCCAAGATCCATCACCGCCTGCGCGTAATCACCGGGCCGCTGATCCGGGGTCAGCGCTTCCGCACGGGTTTTCAGTACGGGCTTTGCACCGGGCAGTGGGTCGTGAATGTCATGCAGCCGCGCCATCACGCGCTCCACATTGCCATCTAGCACGGTCTCGGGGCGGTCAAAGGCGATCGAGGCGATGGCCGCGGCGGTATAGGGGCCGATGCCGGGCAGCTTGAGCAGGCCCTCGTAGCTGTCCGGGAAGCTGCCGCCGTGATCCTGCGCCACCGCGCGGGCGCATTTCAGCAGGTTGCGGGCGCGGGCGTAATAACCGAGGCCGGCCCATTCGCTCATCACATCTGCGTCTTCCGCGGCAGCCAGACCCAGAACCGATGGCCAGCGGCCGGTGAAGCGGAGGAAGTACTCGCGGACGGCGGCCACGGTTGTCTGCTGCAGCATCACCTCGCTAAGCCAGACCTTGTAAGGATCCGGGCGGACGCCTGCGGCACGGTCTGCCGGGCTGACACGCCAGGGCATCTCGCGGGCATGAACGTCATACCACGCAAGCAGGTCTTCGCCCATCGCAGCAAAATCGCTATTCAAGTCACGCATTCGTTATTCCCCGGCTTGCGGTTTGGCTGGCGCCTGCATTACCGCTCTTTACAATAGGGCGGGCAGTCGAGCAAAACCTAGATCATGGCATTCAGGCGCAGCACCACACGCGGGTTCTCCCGGACCTCCAAGCTCCTCAGCGAGCAGATCCGCAAAGCGGGGGAAAGCCGCGGATTCGCGGTGTCCCGGCTGCTCACCCATTGGGAGGAGATCGCTGGGCCGGATATCGCTGCCATGGCCCGTCCCGTGAACATCGGCTATGGGCGGGGCTCCTTTGGCGCCACGCTGACGGTTCTGACCACCGGGGCCAACGCGCCGATGCTGGAAATGCAAAAGGAACGCCTGCGCGAGCGGGTGAACGCGGTCTATGGCTTCAACGCCATCTCCAAGGTGCGGATCACGCAAACGGCACCGACGGGATTTTCCGACGGACGCGTGGAATTCAAATATGCCCCCAAGGTGCAAGCGCCGCTGCAGCCGGACCCGCAGGATGCGGCTGAGGCCAGCAAGGCAGCCGCCGGGGTGGAAAATGACGATTTGCGCGCCGCCCTGGAACGCCTGGGGCGCAATGTGCTGACAAAACAGAAAACGCAAGGAAAGGGGTTCAAATGACCCGTTTGATGTCTGGTGTCTTGGCCGCGGTTGCGGTGGTTGCGGGCGGTTATGCCCTGTCGGGTTTGGGCAGCCAGAGCAATCTGCCGGCAAACCCGCTGGTTGGCGCCGCTGTTGCGCAAGAAACCGAAGTGGACACTTCGACCATCACCGAGATGACCCTGGGGGCGGAGGACGCGCCGGTCACGCTGATCGAATACGCCTCTTACACCTGCCCGCACTGCGCGAACTTCCACAACAACACCTTCAAGCAGCTGAAGGCGGACTACATCGACACCGGAAAGGTTAAATTCACCTACCGGGAGGTCTATTTCGACCGTTACGGGCTGTGGGCCTCGATGATCGCGCGCTGCAGCGGGCCGGAGAAGTTTTTCGGCATTTCCGATCTGATCTACAAGGGGCAGTCGGAATGGGCGCGGGCCGGGGGCGCGTCGGAGATCATCGACGAGCTGCGCAAGATCGGCCGCCTGGCAGGGATTGAAAACGATCAGCTGGAAGCCTGCTTGCAGGATGGCGAAAAGGCGCAGACCCTGGTGGCCTGGTATCAGGAAAACGCGACTGAGCACGGGATCGAGTCGACGCCGTCCTTCATCCTGAATGGTGAGAAAATCTCGAACCAGTCCTACGAAGACTTCAAGAAGCTGATCGACGCAGAGCTGGAAGGCTGAGGGCGGCTGGCCGCAAGAATGAAAAGCCCGGGCGGCTGCCCGGGCTTTTTCTTTTGGGCGGCACGCGCCGCCGCATGGATTGCAACCGGGCAGCGCTCAGGGTGCTGGCGCCGCCTTTTGCAGCAGGGCCTTCAGGCCGTCGGCACCATCGATCTGCAATCGCACCGGCAGGGTGATCACCTTGGAGCGGAAGCTGTCTGGCAGGCGGACGGCGTCTTTTTCGGTTGTGACCAGCTGCGCGTTCAGCAGCTTGGACTCGTTTTCCAGCCGGTTCATCAGCGCCGGGGTCAGCGGCTGGTGGTCGTCCAGCGCCTCGGCCCGGGCTATTTCGGCACCGAGGCTGCGCAGGGTGCTGAAGAACTTCTGCGGGTGGCCGATGCCGGCAAAAGCCAGCACGCGGGTGCCGTTCCAGGGCATCCCGGTCTGCAACGGTTCCAGCGCGCCGGTGAAATGCGGCAGCCCCTGCAGATGGCTGCCCCAAGCGTCCGTGAATGTTTTTTGGGCGGGTTCCTGCCCCAGCGATAGCACCGCGCCGGCGCGTTTCAGCCCGGTGGCAACCGGTTCGCGCAACGGGCCGGCCGGCAGGCAGCGCCCATTGCCGAACCCGTGCTGCGCATCCACTACTACCAGCGACAGGTCCTTGGCCACGGATGGATTCTGAAAGCCGTCGTCCAGCACGATGACCGTCGCCCCGGCGTCAGCTGCAGCGCGGGCGCCCGCGGCGCGGTCCTTGGCAACCCAGACCTCTCCAAAGGCGGCCAGCAGCAGCGGCTCGTCCCCGGTCTGCGCGGCCTTGTGGCGGCCGGGGAACACCTGCACCGGCCCCTCCAGCGTGCCGCCGTAGCCGCGGGTGACGACATGCGGCTCGTGGCCGAGGCTGCGCAGAGTTTCCAGCAGCCAGATCACCGTGGGGGTCTTGCCGGTGCCGCCGGCGTTCAGATTGCCGACGCAGATCACCGGCACCCCGGCCGCTTGCGGGCTGCCCTTGGCCAGCCGGGACGCCGTGGCACGCGCATAGGCCCATCCCAGCGGTGCCAGCAAGGTTGACCGCAGATCAAATTGCTCCGGCGGCTTGTGCCAGAAATCAGGTGCCCGCATTGGTATCCTCGTGCTGGTCCAGCAGAGTCTGGACCTTGTCCATCAGCATGTCGGTTGTGGCTGCGCTTTCGGTCACGCTCTGCCAGCCGGCCAGCGCCATTTCGGCAGCCTTGTCCGGTGCGGAAACCGCGACGACGGCATCCGCCATTTCAGCCGGGGTCTGAACCTGCAGAGCGGCGCCGGATTTGGCCAGCCGGTCATAGAGGTCACGGTGCGCGTGGATACCAGGCCCGTGCAAGAGGGCAGAGCCCAAGGACGCGGCATCCAAGGGGGACTGGCCCTGTGCCGCGGGATCGAGGCTGCTAGCGATCAGGGCAACCGGAGACAGGCGGTACCAGAGTCCCAGGTCCTCGCCGCCGGTCAGCAGCACCTGGTTGAAGTCTTCCGGTTCGCCGCCGTCCTCCCAGTCGGCAAAGGACAGCCCGCTGTCCTGCAGCAGGCGGCGGGCGGCGGCCAAGTCGGCGGTGTCGTCCAGCGCGATCACCAGCAGCAGCCGGTGCAGCAGCCGCAAGGCGGTCCGGTGGGCTTCCAGCACCCGGGCAAGCTCCGCCAGTTTGACATGTGCTGCCAGCCAGACCGGGCGGCTGCCCAAGGTCTCCTGCATGGCGGCCAGCTCGTCGTCGTTGCAGCCCGGCGGAATGGCGGACACCCGCAGCTTGCCGGCCAGTTCCACCCGCTCTGCCGGGACGCCTGCCCGGATCAGCCGGTCTTGCACCGCCTTGGAGGGGGTCAGAATGCAGGTCAGCCCCTCCAGCAGCCGCCGCCGCTGATCTGGCAGCCAGCGGCTGGTGCGGTGCGGCATTTCGCTGTCCAGCAGATCCGCCAGCAGGATGCCGGTGCCGCGCTCGCGCAATTGCCGCAGCATCACCCGCCGTGCGGGCGTGCCGGTCCAGATGCAGGCGTCAGGCTGCCAGTGGGCCAGGAAATCCCGCGCCTCTGCCATCGTGTCCTCTGCCAGCGGGCCAACCGGAATATCGCAGCCAACGGTTCCCGTCAGGTGCAACTCAGGCTCCCAGCTGGCAAGCACCAGCAGATCCGGGCGCAGCGTTTTGAGCCGCCGGCCGACATCACAGAGCGCCAGATAGCGTTCGGGCGTTGTCGCGTGCACCCACAGCAGCTCCCCCTTGGGGCGGGGCTGCAGGCCGGCGGAGCGCCTGGAAGCTGTGGTTCGCAGTTGCATCTGGTTCGATTTTATTTTTCCGGCCCAAGGTATCTGCAACATGCGGGTTTGTCTGTGAAAAATTTGCTTCTGGCGATGGCTGGACTGCTGAGACCGCTTAAGGCCTGCCTGGTTCAAAGTCCAGCGATGCCGGGGCTGGATGGATCGAGTGCCGCCAGCAGCGCCTGATGCAGGGCGCGGCAGCCGGCGATCACCCCGTTCAGGCGCGGGTGCGGGTTGTTGAAACGCAAGGGGTGGCCTGCGCGGTCGCTGATCACACCGCCTGCCTCGCGCAGCAGCAGGTCGCCCGCGGCAATGTCCCACTCCCAGCTGGGGCGCAGAGTCAGCATGGCGCCGAACCGTCCATCGGCCACTTTGGCCAGCCGGTAGGCCAGCGAGGGCCGGTAGCTGCGGATGAACGCAGGCGGGGCGCCGCCCAGCCAGTGGTGCGCCTGCAAATTGGGCTTGGCTGCCAGGATTTCAGTGCTGGCAAGCTCAGTTGCGGAGGATACCTTGATCGGATTGCCGTTGCAGGCCGCACCCAGCCCCTTGGCCGCGGTGTACATAAGCTCCCGCTGGGGCAAATAGACCACCGCAGCTGTCACCTCTCCCTGTTCCGCAACAGCGATGGAATGCGCCCAGGTGCGGGAGCCTTCGGCAAAGCTGCGGGTGCCGTCGATCGGGTCGATGATGAACACCCGGTCGCGGGCCAGGCGGGCGGCGCTGTCCTCGGTCTCCTCCGACAGCCAGCCGTAGCCGGGCCGCGCTTGCTGCAGCATATCCTCCAACATGGCGTTGACGGCCAGATCAGCTTCGGTCACCGGGCCTGCGCCGCCGGGCTTGTCCCAGCGCCTGGCGTCGGGTCCAGTGTAGCGGCACGCGATGTCTCCAGCCTGTTCCGCCGCTTTTACAAGCAGGGAAAGGTCAGTTGCCGGCAAGGGTCATTCCTTCGACCAGCAGCGAGGGCACCACGCTGGAAAGATGCGTGCGCGCGTCATTGGCCGGAATGATCCGGCGCAGCATGCTGTGCAGGTTGCCGGCGATGGTGCATTCGTTGACCGGATAGGCAATCTCGCCGTTTTCCACCCAGAAACCCGAGGCGCCGCGGGAATAATCGCCGGTGTTCGGATTGATGGTGGAGCCGATCATCGAAGTGACCAGGAGGCCGGTGCCCATCTGTGCGATCAGGTCCTCGCGGCTGGCATCACCCTGGGTCAGCGCGATGTTCCAGGTCGAGGGGGAGGGCACCCCGCCGATGCCGCGGGCGGCGTTGCCGGTGCTTTCCAGCCCCAGCTTGCGGGCAGAAGCGAGGTCCAGCGTCCAGCCGGTCAGCACGCCTTTGTCCACCACGGTGCGTTTGCGGGTCGCCAGCCCCTCGCCGTCAAACGGGCGTGAGCCGGAAATGCGCGGGCGGTGCGGGTCCTCAACGACAGAGAGGGTTTCGGGCAGCACCTGCTGGCCCAGCGAATCCTTCAGCCAGGAGGAGCCGCGGGCGATTGCGGCGCCGTTGGCTGCCGACATCAGGTGGCCGATCAGCGAAGAGGAAATCCGCTCGTCGAACAGAACCGGGAAACTGCCGGTCTTGGGCTTGCGGGCGCCCAGCCGGGCCACGGCCCTCTCACCTGCGGTGCGGCCAATTTCCTCTGCACCGCGCAGGTCGGCCTGGAAGGTGCGGGAATCGCCGTCGTGGTCACGCTCCATTCCGGTGCCCGTGCCGGCGATTCCGGTGCAGGAAAGCGACCGGCCCGTGCGCTGGTAACCGCCGGAGAAACCGTTGGTCGCGGCCAGATGCACAGCATGGCGGCCATAGCCCGCCGCTGCGGATTGCACCTGGGTAATACCCTCAATCTCCTGGCAGGCGGCCTCGGCCGCCAGGGCATCCGCTTGCAGGGCTGCCGGCTCCGGTTCGCTGCTCGGGTCTTCCAGCTCCAGCGCGGCCAGATCCCAGTCCCGGGCCAGCTGAGACGGATCGGCCAAGCCGGCATAGGGGTCTTCCGGTGCTTCCCTTGCCATGGCAACGACGCGTTCGGCCATCGCTGCGATGGTTTCGGGCCGCATGTCGGAGGAGGAGACCAGCGCCTGGCGCTTGCCGACAAACACCCGCAGGCCGAGGTCGGTGCCTTCCGAGCGCTCTGCATGTTCCAGCTTGCCCTCGCGCACTTCAATGCTGAGAGAGCTGCCCTCGGCTGCCATGGCGTCGGCGGCATCCGCGCCGGCCTTGCGGGCGGCGTCAATCAGGGCGTGGCAAAGCGCTTCGGGAGACTGGGTCATGGGCACCTTCTGTTCTGCTCTTTAAAAGAGCTATCCAGAGAGACCGCGTGCCGCAAGTGCGGGCCGCAAAAAAGGGGCCGCGCCAGGCAGCCCCTTTGCAGGTCTTGTCCGGGCTTTGACGGTTACTTGATGCGCTGGCCGTTGGCGAGCACCTGGCCGTCCTCGGTGACTTCGATCTTCGAGGTCAGCGTGTCCTCGCCTTCGCCCGGGACCGCCAGCATGCCCATCATCATCCGCGCGCCCATGGCGTCGCTGTCGGACATCAGGCCCATGCCGATCAGCTTGTCGATCAGGGTGTTGGCGCCGGTCAGCTTGAAGTTGGCTTCGCCTGCGGGTGCCGGCATGCCGTCAAAGCTGGTCAGGTCTTCGTTGTTGAAGGTGAAATCGCCGGTGCCGGTCAGCTCGGCGCCTGCTGCGGAGACCTGCAGCTGCTTCACGGTCAGCGCATTCAGCTCACCCGGCTGCTCTTCGCCCTTTTCCACGGCTTCCATGGCTTCGGGGTCAAACAGGTCAAACAGCACCTTGCCTTTGCCAGCCAGGTCCAGAATGACGGTGGCTGGGTCATGCGGCAGCTGGCCGGTCGGGTCGATCATGCCCCACAGCATTTCCGGCACAGCAAACTCGCGCAGGGTGACGCCCAGGGCGAAATCCTGCTCTTCCTCGGATTTCGAAAGCGGCATCATCAGCTTGAAACCGGTTTCCGCCATGCTGAGCGCCAGCGGGAACGGGATCTCTGATCCCGTGATGTTCACATTGGTTCCGATCTGCGAAACGTCATAGGTCAGGTGCTCCTTGTCCATCGACACGGTAAAGGAGCCGCCCTGGGAGTTGCTTTCCATCGCAAAGGTTTCGCTACCGTCCACGCCGGAAACGGAGCCGTTGCCGCCTTCGAAGGTGAAGGTGCCGTCAAAACCGAACCCGGCTTCCAGAAGCGCTGCCATGTCGGTGCCCGGCGTGCCCTCGGGAACGGTGCCGGTGCCGGTGAAGGCCAGGCCCTGCAGCGCCCCCTTGAAGGAGCCCTTGCCCTCGCCTTCGGGGTCGTTGAAACCCATGTCATAGCTGAGGCTGGAGGCAGTCAGCGTCTGCTCATAGCTGCGAGCGCCGGCCACCTTCATGTTGCTCCTGGTGGCGACGTCGCTCATGACGAGCTGGGCTTTCGCGACATCCGCGGGCACGGCCTCGCCGTCCGCGGTCAGCTCCTCAAGCGTCAGGGCAACCTTGGAGGAGCTGTAGTCATAGCTCATGTTCTCGGCGTCGCCGGCCACCTTCATCGGGGTGCCATCGTGGGAATAGATCAGCTTGCCGGAAAAGGTTTCGCCGTCGCCGGAGAAATCAAATGTCATCGGGAATTCTGCAGGCAGCAGCACGTTGACGGTGCCATCGCCGTTTTCGACAAACTGGACTTCCGGAAAGCTCAGGGTGCCGGATCCGTCTTCTTCGGGGATTGGCATGACCATCGACACGTCGGATACCGTGAGAGTGCTGCCCGAAACAGTTTCGGTGCCGGATACCGTGTAGCCGGTGCCGGTCAGGTACGCCTTCCAGTCGGCCCAGACTTCCTGCGCGCTCAGATCGGCCAGGGCGCCCTGCGCGGAAACAACCAAAATTGCTGCTGCGGCACCGCCGCGCGCAAAAATAACGGACATTAGAGAACCTTTCTCTGTGAGATAATTGAAATCATCGTCGGCCCGGCAGGCAGCGCCGTCAAGGGGGCCTTGGGCTGGACCGTTCCCCCTAAGGGCTTTACCACATGGGTTATCAGTCACTTGGAGGGACGGCGGATGGATTTCAACGGAAAAACAATTGCAATTACAGGCGCTAGCCGCGGGATTGGTGCGGATGCGGCCCGCCTCTTTGCTGCCGCCGGGGCCAATCTGGCCTTGCTGGCAAGGAGCGGCGATGCCCTGAAGGCGCTGGCAGAGGAGATCGGCGGAAACGTGCTGGCCTTTGCCTGTGATGTGGCTGACTATGCTTCGGTGGAGGCGGCGCTGGCCAAGGCGCGCCAGCAATTCGGCAGCCTGGACGTCCTGATCAACAATGCCGGGGTGATCGAACCGATAGCCCGGCTGGAGGATGCATCGCCGGACGGCTGGGGCAAGCTGATCGACATCAACCTGAAAGGCGTTTTCAACGGCATGCGGGCTGCGCTGCCGCTGATGAAGCCATCGGGGGGCGGCACCATCATTACCGTCAGCTCCGGCGCGGCGCACCGGCCGCTGGAAGGGTGGAGTGCCTATTGTTCGTCGAAGGCAGGCGCGGCGATGCTGACTTCTGCGCTCGACCTGGAAGAACGCGGCAACGGCATCCGCGCCATGGGCCTGTCGCCAGGGACGGTTGCGACCCAGATGCAGCGCGAGATCAAGGCCAGCGGCATCAACCCGGTGAGCGAGCTGGACTGGGAAGACCATATTCCGGCCGAATGGCCGGCCCGGACGCTGATGTGGATGTGCACTGGCGACGCAGATGATTATGTAGGCCAAGAGGTTTCCCTGCGCGAGGACAGCATCCGCAAACGGGTGGGCCTGGTATGATCGGACTGGAAATCGCGGAAAACGGTCTGTGGACCGTCACCATCAACCGGCCGGACAAGGCGAATTCGCTGACAGAAGCAATGCTCACAGAGCTGGCGGAGATTGCCGAACGCGCGCAGGAGGCCCGCGGGCTGATCCTGACCGGAACCGGCAAGGTGTTCAGCGCCGGTGCCGATCTGGATGAGGCGCGGGCAGGCCTGGCGACCTCGCCGGTGTGGGAGCGGCTGTCGGCGGCAATGGCCGCTGTTCCCTGCCTCAAGGTGGCCGCGCTGAACGGCACCTTGGCGGGCGGCGCCAATGGCATGGTGCTGGCTTGCGATATCCGCATCGCGGTGCCATCGGCCAAATTCTTCTACCCGGTGATGAAGCTTGGTTATTTGCCGCAGCCTTCGGACGCGGGCCGGATGGCTGCTCTGATCGGGCCTGCCCGCACTAAGATGATCCTGGCGGCCGGGCAGAAGATCACCGCGCAGGAGGCATACGACTACGGCCTCGTGGACCGGATTGTGGAGCCTGAGGCCTTGCTGGACACGGCGGAGGATTTGCTGGCGCATTCGCTGGAGGCCAAACCGGAAATTGCCGCCGGCATCCTGAGGATGTGCCGGTGAAGCGGCTTTCAGGCCTTCGGCTACAGGTCGAAGACCCAAAGATGCTGGCGGGGTTTTACGCGGATGTGCTCGGCATGGAGGCACGGTCTGAGGGTGAAGCCTGGCGTGCCGGTTATGCCGGCGGGGATGCGGACCTGATCCTGCTGCCCGGCGGCAGCCGGGCGCCGCATTCACGCGATGAACGTTATTGGAAGATCGGCATTTGCCTGCCCGATCTGGACATCGCCTGTGAGCATTTGCGGCAGAAGGGCGTGGAGGTTTCTGCGCCGCACCAGTTCCGCGATATCGGCTATATGGCGCATCTGCACGATCCCGAAGGCTTTGCCATAGAGCTTTTGCAGCATGATTTCCTTGGCAACCGGCCAGACGGTGCCGGCGATCCTGCACTGCCGCTGGGCGGCGGCGCGCATGTCGGGCAGATCACGTTGCGGACCGGGGACATCGCGGCCGAGCTTGCCCTGCGTGCAGACATGAAGCTCTTGTCAGTTCAGGATGTGGCGGAGTTCGGGTTCGACCTGCATTTTCTTGGCTTTACAACGGAAACACCGCCGGATGCGGATTTGCAGTCGCTGGCGAACCGGGAATGGCTGTGGCGGCGGCCCTACACAACATTGGAGTTTCAGCACATTCCCGGGGCGCAGCTGCGTGACAGCCCGGCCTTTATAGGGCTTGAAATCAGTTAGCGCTTGCGCCGCTTGCCGGGCACGCGGGAGCGGAAATCCGGCGGACGTTTCTGAACCCAGGCGATGAACTTTGCCAGCCGCGGATGGGCTTGCAGCGCTTCCGGTGTGTTGAAGTCGCGGGCCAATTCCGCCTCTGTCAGCGTGGCGTGAATCTCGCGGTGGCAGATGTCATGCAGCAGAACGGTTGGTCCGCCCTTGCCTCCTTTCAGTTTTGGGATCAGATGGTGCAGGCTTTGCGGCGCACCCTTTGGGATAGGGCGGCCGCACAGCGGGCAGTTCGGATCAGACATGCACAGGCCTCGGCTGGTTTCGTGCGGGCACTAGACACGCCGGCGGCAAGGGCTGGCAAGGGGATGGCATGACAGAGGCGTGGGACGCAGTGGTGATCGGAGCCGGGCCAGCCGGGCTGATGGCTGCCGAAGAACTGGGCCGCGCCGGGCACCGGGTGCTGGTGGCTGAGGCCAAGCCGTCAGCTGCCCGCAAGTTCCTGATGGCGGGCAAATCCGGCCTGAACCTGACCAAGGACGAACGTTTCGAACAGCTGATCACCCGCTACGGTGAGGCAGCGGACTGGCTGGCGCCGATGATCCGGGACTTTGATGCACAGGCAGTGCAGGTCTGGGCGCAGGGGCTGGGGAGCGAGCTGTTCACCGGCTCCACCGGCCGGGTGTTCCCGAAGGTGATGAAAGCATCGCCGCTTTTGCGGGCCTGGCTGGGGCGTTTGGGCGGGTATGGCGTGCAGATCCGCACCCGCTGGCGCTGGGCCGGCTGGGACGGCGCGGCTCTTCTTTTTGAAACGCCAAGCGGTTCGGTGCGGATTGAGGCAGGCACCACCGTTCTGGCGCTTGGCGGTGCAAGCTGGGCGCGGCTGGGGTCGGATGGGGCGTGGCGGCCGCTGTTGCAGGAACGAGCGGTAGAAGTTTCCCCATTCAAGCCTGCCAATGCCGGGCTGCTGGTGGAGTGGTCCAAGCACATGGCACCGCAATTCGGCCAGCCGCTCAAAGGGATTGCGCTGCGGGCGGGCGGCCAGGTTTCGCGCGGTGAAGCGGTAATTTCGCAGCGCGGGCTGGAGGGCGGCGGTATCTATTCCGTCTGTGCCGCGGTGCGGGAGGGTGCGGTGCTGCAAATGGATCTGCTTCCGGATCTGGAAGAGGCGGAAGTTGCCCGCCGCCTGTCGCGCCCGCGCGGCAAGGCGAGTTTCTCCAACCACCTGCGCAAGGCCTTGAAGCTGTCACCGGCTGCGGTGGCGCTGTTGCAGGAATTCGGGCGCCCGCTGCCGCAGGAGGCGCAGGCCCTGGCAAGGCTGATCAAGGCGCTGCCGGTGAAACACGCGGGTTTGCGCCCGATGGACGAGGCGATTTCGACCGCCGGCGGCGTTTGCCGTGATGCAGTGGATGGCAACCTGATGCTGAAACAAATCCCCGGAATTTTCTGCGCCGGGGAGATGCTGGATTGGGAAGCCCCGACGGGCGGTTATCTGCTGACCGCCTGCCTGGCCACCGGGCGCTGGGCAGGGCAGGCGGCGGCGGGTTACTTGGCGAGTTCGGCCACCCGCTGAAACGCCGGGCGTTCCCGCATCCGTTTGCCGTAGTCCTGCAGCTTTTCACCCTCGACCGGGAACTTGGCGCTGCGCGCCCAGTTCAGGCAATGGGTGCAGATGATGTCGGCGATGGTGAACTCCTCTCCCATCAGGAAGGGGCCTGCCATCTTGCTTTCAAGGCGCGACAGGTTGTGGGCAAACTCCCATTTCAGGCTGCCTTTCACCTCTGGCACCCGCTGTTCCTCGGGCAGGATGAAGCTGTGCCGTGCCGCGGCCCAAAGGACGGCATCGACCTCGTCCAGCAGCAGATGGGTCATCGCGTCCTGCTTGGCGCGCCCAATGGTTCCCGCGGGGGCCGTCAGCGCGCCGTGCTTGTCAGCCAGGTAGGTGAGAATTGCAGTCGAATCGGTGATGACCTCACCTTCCGCCTGCAGCACCGGGACCTTGCCAGAGACATTCAGCGCCTGCACTTCCGGGCTGCGGGGGCCATGCTGATTCAGCTCGTAGGGCTGCCCAAGCTCTTCAAGCGCCCACAGCACCCGGAAGGTGCGGGTAAGCGGAATGCCGGTGACCGTATACATCGTCTTTCTCCTGTTCTTACCGTGCCATGATGGGCGGCGCTGCAAGGCGGATCAAGCGGGACGGTGCGTTTCGGGATCAGCGGGCGCGGCTGAGCATGGCTAGCCGGATCAAAGCCCGTTCCATCAGGGCCAGCGCCGGCGCGGTCTGGCCGGCAGAACGCAGCGCCAGATCGGTGTCGGTGATGATCGTCAGCGCAGTTTCCAGCCGGTTTGCGCCCCAGTTCTGGGCCTGCCGCAGCATCCGGTCGCGGCGTTTACCGTAAAGCGGCGGGCGCAGCTGGCCGATGCCCTGGGCCGGGCCGCCGGGAGCCGAGGCGATGGTGTAGAGCGTGCGGAAATGCCGGGTGGCGCCGATGCAGAGGGTCACGGCGTTGGTGCCCTGCGCCTGCAGGCGGCGGATCAGCGGGCCGATTTCAGGGCTGCGGCCCTCGGCGACCACGTTCAGCACGTCATCCAGCGCGGCTTCGGTCGACTGCGGGGCCACGGCGCCGATGTCGTCCAGTGACAGCGGGCTGCTGTCGCCGTGCTTGTAAAGCGCCAGCTTCTCGATCATGCGGGAAAAGTTGCCGGGGCCGATGTCATTGGCGATATCGGTCAGCGCCGACATGCTGTCGCCGGGCACGTCGCGGATGCCGGCCTCGCCCAGAATGCGTTCGATCTCGGCACGCGAGGGCGGGTCGTCGTAAATGCCAACCGCATAGGCGTTGCTGTGGCCCTCAAACGCCTTGCGCAGCTTGGAGGACGCTTTCAGCTGGCCGGCCGTGGCCACGATCTGAGCATCGCCCGGCTGCCATTCCTCCAGTGCTGCGGTGATTGCGGGGGTGGCGGTGTCGTTGGCGCCTTCGACAAACACCGCCCGGACACCGGGAAAGAACCCGACCGCCTTGACCGCATCCAACAGCTGCGCCGGATCCTTGCGCAGGTCGCCGCCTGGCAGGCGGGTCAGGCGCATTTCTTCCTCGGCGCCGGGGCCAAGCAGGGCGGTCAGCACCTGCTGCCGCTTCAAGGACACGCGCATCGCGTCGGCGCCATAGATAAGGATGCCGGTCTTGCCGGGATCGGGCTTGGCGAAATAGCCGTCAGCTTCGCGCGGGGAAAGCTTCATTCAGCAGCGGCGGAGAGATCCGCGGTTGCCAGGATCTGCGTGGTGATCTGATCGGCCAGAATCACCATCAGGCGTTCATGCGCGTCCCGCTCGCCGGCCAGAGTCTCCACCGTGGAGCCGGTGGCGGAGTAGCCGGTGAAATTCCGCACAGTGCCGCTGGACGCGACCTTGCCATCCGACTGCCGGGTCAGCGAAAATCCTGCGGTGCCGATCACCGAGTAGCGGGTGATTTCATTATCCGCCGTAATCGCCTGGCGCTCTTCCTCAGTGCTGAGTGTGAGGTCCAGCTTGTAGGCGGCACCGCTGCCGCGGCCCAGGCGCTGCTCCAGGTTCTGCACCAGGAAATAGGCATCAGAGCCGTTGGCGCCCTTGATCTTTTCCGGCGCCTGAACCTCGATCTGGCCATGCAGCTCCGCGCCGGTTCCGCCAGGGGCGTAGACCGGGGTGAAGCCGCAGGCAGCTGCCGCCAAGGGCAGCGCCATCAGCAGGGTTCTGCGGTTAAGCAACGACATTCACAATCCGGCCCGGAACAACGATCACCTTCTTAGGGGCGCCGCCATTCAGCGCCTTTTGCACAGCTTCGTGTGCCAGGGCGAGTTTTTCAACCTCTGCCTTGTCCAGATCCTTGGCGACCTCAATCTCGCCGCGGCGCTTGCCGTTGATCTGGATCGGCAGGGTGACGGTGTCTTCGACCAGCATGGCGTCGTCGGCAACCGGCCAGGGCGCGGTGGCGCACAGGCCTTCGCCGCCCTGATGGTTCCAGATGTCCTCTGCCAGGTGCGGGGTCATCGGGGACATCAGCTGCGCCAGCGTCATGATCGCCTGCTTCTGCACCTTGGCGCTGGCCTTGGATTTGGCGAGCGTGTTGGTGAAGGCGTACAGCTTGGCAATCGCGGCGTTGAAGCCGAAGGAGTCGATGCCCAGCGTCACATCGCGGATGCATTTGTGCATCTCGCGCAGCAGCTCCTCGTCGCCTTCGCCCGCCGCCTCCGGATCCATCTCACCAATGCGGTCGCACAGGTTCCAGACACGGTTCAGGTGTTTGTGGGCGGCTTCGGCGCCGGCAGCGGTCCATTCCACGTCACGCTCGGGCGGCGAATCCGACAGCACGAACCAGCGGGCAGTGTCCGCGCCGAAGGACGAGATGATGTGCAGCGGGTCCACGACGTTGTTTTTGGACTTGGACATCTTGGCAGAGGGGATGATCTCCACCTCAGTGCCGTCCTTCAGGAAGCCCTTGCCGTCGCGCAGCTCCACTTCTTCGGGATAGTGGTAAACCGGGCGGTGGTTCTCGCCGGTGGTCTTGTAGATCGCGTGGGTCACCATGCCCTGGGTGAACAGCGCATCGAACGGCTCGATGGATTTCTCCGGCAGGTGGCCGCAGATCTGCATCGCGCGGGCAAAGAATCGCGAATAAAGCAGGTGCAGAATCGCGTGCTCGATGCCGCCGATGTACTGGTCGACGTTCATCCAGTATTCGGCCTCGGCCATGTCGGTAGGGGTTTCGGCGCGCGGTGCGGTGAAACGGGCGAAGTACCAAGACGAATCGACAAAAGTGTCCATGGTGTCGGTTTCGCGCTGGGCCGGCTTGCCGCAGGACGGGCATGCGCAATCACGCCACGTCGGGTGGCGGTCCAGCGGGTTGCCCGGCACCGAGAAGTCGATCGGCTTGCCGCCCTCATCATAGGGCAGCGCAATCGGCAAGTTCTCTTTCTTCTCCGGCACCACGCCGCAGTCCCCGCAGTGGACCACGGGAATCGGGCAGCCCCAGTAGCGCTGGCGGCTCAGGCCCCAGTCACGCAGGCGGTATTTGGTGACGCCCTGGCCCCAGCCGGCCTTTTCCGCATAATCCACGGTGGCATCGATGGCTTCCTCGCCGGTGGCCTCGGTCAGACCGGCGAAATGGTCGACCCAGCGGACATTCTCGGTTTTCGGCGGGACAAAAGCCTCGTTTGCAACCGGAGTGTCATTGTCCAGCGCAAAGAACGTGTCGATGACCGGCAGATCGTATTTGCGGCAGAAGTCCAGGTCGCGCTGGTCATGCGCCGGGCAAGCAAAGATCGCGCCGGTGCCGTAGTCCATCAGGATGAAGTTCGCGATCCAGACCGGCAGCTCCCATTCCGGGTTCAGCGGGTGTTTGACACGGATGCCGGTGTCATAGCCCAGCTTCTCGGCCGTCTCGATGGCTTCCTCGGTGGTGCCGCCCTTGCGGCACTCGGCGACAAATGCCGCAACCTCGTCCGATTCGGCTTCCAGCGCCTTGGCAATCGGATGGTCGGGCGAGATGCCGACAAAGGACGCGCCCAGCAGCGTGTCGGGGCGGGTGGTGTAAACCTCGACCGGCTCGCCGCCGTCGGTGCGTTCAAAGGAGAACTGCAGGCCGCGCGACTTGCCGATCCAGTTTTCCTGCATCAGGCGGACCTTGGCGGGCCAGTTTTCAAGAGTGTCCAGCGCCGACAGCAGCTCTTCGGAGAAATCGGAGATCTTGAAGAACCACTGGGTCAGCTCGCGCCGCTCCACCAGCGCGCCCGAACGCCAGCCGCGGCCGTTCTCGACCTGCTCGTTGGCCAGCACGGTCATGTCGATGGGGTCCCAGTTCACCACGGCGTTCTTGCGGTAGACCAGGCCCTTTTCCAGGAAGTCGAGGAACAGCGCCTGCTGCTGGCCGTAATATTCCGGGTCGCAGGTCGCGAACATGCGGCTCCAGTCCAGCGACAGGCCCAGCGGCTTCATCTGCTCGACCATGGTGTCGATGTTTGAATAGGTCCAGTCCTTGGGGTGCCCGCCCGAAGCCATCGCGGCGTTTTCGGCCGGCATACCGAACGCGTCGAAGCCCATCGGGTGCAGCACGTTATGGCCGGTGGACAGTTTGTAGCGCGCGATCACGTCGCCCATCGTGTAGTTGCGCACATGGCCCATGTGCAGCTTGCCCGACGGGTAGGGGAACATCTCCAGCACATAATACTTGGGCTTGTCGCCGGTACGCTTGGCCTGGAAAATCCCGGCCTCGTCCCAGGCCTTCTGCCATCGTGCTTCGATTTCAGGAGCTATGTAACGCGGCATCAGAGCGGTCCTTTGCATGAAAACGCCGGGCAGGTGGCCCGGCGCTTCTGATAATGGGGTTTGGCTGGCGATTCCAGAGGGCGCAGGGTCAGAGTTTCTTGTCTGCAATCCGCAGCTGGCGCGCGCGGGACAAAATCGCGTCCTCGACGGCACGGGTGGTGCTGGCGCTGACCGCTCCGCTCTTGGACTGCAGCGCCACGTTCAGGGAGCGTGCGTCCAGCGCCGGATCCTTGATGTGGATCGTGGCCCGGTAAGAGCGGCCGCCGCCGGGGGGGGTGCCGTAGCCGGTCACGATGACGCCGGTGAAGGGATCAACCGACTGCACGGGCAGGAAGCTCAGCACATCCAGGCTGGCGGTCCACAGATAGCGGTTCACCTGCACGGTCTGGTCCGGCTTGGCGTTCAGAAAGTCGAAGATGGACGACTTGGTCGCGTTACGCTGGATCTCTTCCTTTTGGCTGATCGTCCGCGCCGTGTTTGCCGGCACCTCGCCGCTTCTGTTGCCGCCGCCGCAGGCTGCGAGGCCAAGACAGATCGCGCCGATCACTGTTACCCGCAGGGTCTTTCCGTATTTCATAACCGCTCCCGGAGCCATTTTCTGCGCGAACACCTAACGCAAGGCGCAACAGCGGAGCAAGGGCTTTGGCTTCTATGACGCTGCTCCTGCGGGGCATTTCCGGCTCTATAGGACTTTTGCAGGGCTGATCGGGGATGTGGCGGGGGCCTCAGACGGGCGGACTGTGGCAAAGCTGCACCATCCGGGGCCGCATCGTTTCGCCCGACTTTCCCAAGCCTTGCCAAAACGGGGGCGAAAGAGCGAAACCCCTTGGCATACCCACGCCGGATTCCCCGGTTTGGGCTGAGGAATAGAAAACCGAGGGAAAAACATGAAAAAGGTTCTCTTCGCGACTACCGCGCTGATCGCCACCGCAGGCATGGCCGCGGCAGAAGTCAAGATCTCCGGCTACGGCCGTTTTGGTCTGGACTGGAACGAAGCCAACGACCGTGACGTCAACGGCGCTTCCGAAACCAACATCACCAGCCGTTTCCGTCTGACCTTTGACGCGTCGACCGAAACCGACGGTGGCGTGACCGTTGGTGGCCGTATCCGCGCCCAGGCAGAAAGCCGTGACGGCAACGCAGGCGTTGCTAACTGGTCCGCTCCGCAGTTCCACGTCGCATACGGCGGCCTGCGTGTTAACGTCGGCAACATCTGGGGCGCAGTTGACTCCGTTCAGGGCCTGTACCTGAACACCACCTCGGTCGGCACCGGCATCGACGGCATGGGCTTCAACTCCCTGGCCATCGGCAACGGCTTCAACTGGGATACCTTCACCTCCGCGGGCAACGGCCGCAACGGTGTTGAAGCGATCTACTCCGCAGGCGGCTTCACCGGCCACATCTCCTACTCGAACCAGAACGACACCATCGCAGTTGATGTTGACGACGATCCGTCCGACGGTACCGTCAGCCCGGCAGTTGAAGCGGCTGAAGGCGAAGAGCGTATCGCAGTGGCTCTGGGCTACTCCTTCGGCGACTACTTCGTGTCCGGTGCTTACCAGGACTCGAACGTTGAAGCCAACGACGAGCTGGGCTTCCTGGCAGTCGGCGGTGACTTCGGTCAGTTCGGCGCGACCCTGTCCTATGGTACCACCATGGCAAGCGACTCCATCACCCTGGCTGGCGACGTTGAGCTGGGCTCCGCGTCCACCATCGTTGCATGGGTGAACTCCGCTGATGCAAACGAAGAAGGCGGCCGTGACGGCACTGCCTTCGGCATCAACTACGAGTACGACCTGGGCGGCGGCGTGACCTTCGTTGCTGGTGCGGTTAGCTCGCACGCAGACGAAGACGAAAACTCCGTGCAGGCAGGTCTGCACTTCAGCTTCTAAGCTGAAGCACGCCTAGCGTGACTTTCGGGGCGGGTTCCTTCGGGACCCGCCCTTTTCTTTTGCGGCTTAACATTTCCAGGCAAACAGTGTTTCTTGCGGCCAAACAGTGATGAGGCCGGACCCATGCCGCTTGAAGAGATCAAATCCAGAATAGCCAAGGCCGAGACCAAGGCGGGCCGCGCACCGGGCAGCGTGCAGCTGATCGCGGTATCCAAAGTGCAGCCGAATGAGCGGGTTCAGGCGGTGCTGGAGGAAGGCCACCGCTGTTTTGGCGAGAACAAGGTGCAGGAAGCTGCGGGCAAATGGCCGGGTTTCGCGGAACAGTTCGACGGGATTGACCTGCACCTGATCGGCCCCTTGCAAACCAACAAGGCGCGCCAGGCGATGGAATTGTTCGACAGCATCCATTCGCTGGACCGGCCCAAGCTGGCCAATACAATTGCCCGGCTGGCACAGGAACTGGGCAAATGCCCGGACCTGTTCATTCAGGTGAACACCGGTGAAGAAGAGCAGAAGGCGGGTGTGATGCCGGCTGATGCAGACGCTTTCATTGCGGAGTGCCGCAAGCTGGATTTGCCTGTGAAGGGGCTAATGTGCATCCCGCCGGTCGATGAGGAGCCCAGCCTGCATTTTGCACTGCTGGCGAAAATCGCCGAGCGCAATGGGCTGCAGGGCCTGTCGATGGGGATGAGCAGCGATTTTGAATCGGCCATTGCGCTGGGCGCGACCCATGTCCGCGTCGGCTCAGCCATCTTCGGCGCCCGGACCTATTGAGGCGCAAAAGTTTTCTGAAAGCTCATGCCAGGATTTTTCTGGAAAGCCCCGGATGCGTCAGGCGCGGCCCAAGGCGGGCACGATGACCCGGGTGCCGGGCTTGATCCGGGCGGCCAGCCAGTGGAGGTGGGCCCGGGAAAAGGCGATGCAGCCTTCGGTGGGGAAGCCGGGGCGCCGCCACTGGTGCAGAAAGATGGCCGATCCATTGCCGGGAATGGCATCCGGCCAGTTCCAGTCAGTGATCAGGACCAGGTCATAAAGCGGGTCCGCCCGGCGCAGCCGTTCGTGGCTGAAAGCATAGGGGGCGCGAACACGGTGGTTGTAGCTGCCGTGGCCCGCATCATCAGACCAAAGATCCCGCGGGCCGATGCGTTCAGCCCAGGGCGCGGGGCGGCGCAGCCGGTCGGGACGGTAGAGCATGCCTGAGATCCGGTGAATGCCAACCGGTGTGGCGCCATCGCCTTCGCGCTTGCCCGCGGACAGCCCGCCCTTGCCGATTGTGCAGGGCAGCACCCGGCCCAAAAAGCGGACACCGGCCGGGGTCAGGACCAGATCCGCGGGCGTCATTACAGCATGTGCCCGGATTTGCGGGCCTTGGTAGCCAGATAATGCTGATTGTGGGCGTTTTCCCCCACTTTCAGCGGCACACGTTCAGCCACCTGAATGCCGGTTTTTTTCATCATCGCGATCTTGTTGGGGTTGTTGGTCAGCAGCCGCACCTGGGAGAAGCCCATTTTTTGCAGGATGGCCGCGCCCAGGCGGAAGTCGCGTTCGTCGTCTTCAAACCCCAGCCGGTGGTTGGCTTCCACCGTGTCGAATCCCTGATCCTGCAGCGAATAAGCCCGCATCTTGTTGGCCAGTCCGATGCCGCGGCCCTCCTGGTTGAGGTACAGAAGAACACCCGCGCCTTCCGTCCCCATCTGCGCCAGCGCGCCCTGCAGCTGCGGGCCGCAGTCGCATTTGAGCGAGCCCAGCACGTCGCCGGTGAAACAGGCCGAATGGAGCCGCGCAAGCACTGGCTTGGAACGGTCGGGGCGGCCGATCTCCACTGCATAGTGCTCTTCCGCGCCATCTTCCGGGCGGAAAATATGGAGCCTCCCGGCTTCGGCGGCTGTCATCGGCAGCCGGGCCGCTGCGACAGGGTGCAACGGTGAGCTTTCGCTCAGCAGAGGTTCGGCAGCGCTGCGCGAAACAGTTGTCAGTCCGTGGGATGCGGCAAAGGCAGACGGATCGCTGACAGGCACAAGCGCGGCAGCAGGCAGCAGCCGGGCGGATTTCGCCAGGGCAATGGCCAGCCGGTGCAGATCCGCGCTGCCGCCGCGTTGGCTGGACAGCGGGCCTTTCATCGGTGTGTTCAGATCATCCGCCGGATCCGCCAGCGCCTGGATCCAGTTCAGCCCTTCGGCTTCCGGCACGCACACACGGGCAGTATCCTCGTCATAAACCCGCGCCTTCAGCGTTTCTGCCCGGCGGGCCGTGAGCGCCAGAGACAACGGGCCCAGGGACCGCATGTCCGACAGGCGTGCCTCAGTCAGCGCTTCCACGGCAATCGCCAGCGCGCCCTCGCCACCGTCCGTCAGCACAACCGGCAGCCCCATGCGCAGATCGACCCGGGCGCGGGCCAGCAGTTCGATCATGGTGGGCATCAGGCTCATGCGGGAGTTCCGGTGTTATTTTGTAACAGAAGCTCGCTGTCTTTACGCCTAAATGCAACGGATGTGAAACATTTTCCATGCCATGGACACGTCGGCGTGAGAGTTTTGCAGCAAATCTTGCCGCGGGCGCAAGGGATGCGCATGTGTGGTCTTGAGAACAGGAGGGCGAGCCGATGGCGCAACTGAAAAAAATTCTGCTGGTTGATGACGACGAGGACCTGCGCGAGGCCTTGAGCGAGCAGCTGGTGATGACCGAGGACTTCGACGTGTTCGAGGCGGAGAACGGTCAAACTGCAATGGAGCGCGCCAAGGAGGCCCTTTACGATCTGATTATTCTGGATGTCGGCCTGCCGGACACCGACGGGCGCGAGCTGTGCCGCCTGATGCGCAAGCAGGGTGTCAAGGCGCCGATCCTGATGCTGACCGGTCACGACACCGATGCGGACACCATCCTCGGCCTGGATGCGGGCGCCAATGATTATGTATCGAAGCCCTTCAAATTCCCGGTGCTCCTGGCCCGTATCCGCGCCCAGTTGCGCCAGCATGAGCAGTCCGAGGACGCGGTCTTTGCGCTTGGCCCGTATACGTTCAAACCGTCGATGAAGCTCTTGATCACTGAGGATGAGCGCAAAATCCGGCTGACGGAAAAAGAAACCAACATCCTCAAGTTCCTTTACCGCTCCAGCGACGGCGTGGTGCCGCGCGACGTGCTGCTGCATGAGGTCTGGGGGTACAACGCGGGTGTCACCACTCATACGCTGGAAACCCATATCTACCGTTTGCGGCAGAAAATCGAACCCGATCCGTCAAATGCGCGTCTGCTGGTGACAGAATCAGGCGGATACCGATTGGTCGCCTGATGCGGATGGCCTTGAGGCAGATCAACGAAGAACCCGAGGTTCATCTTTAGAAAGACCTCATACCCGCGCATATCCGGGTCATGATATGCACCTCCCTGTTGGACTTGGCCGGGCTTGATGCCCGGCCTTTTTTTGTTCCGGCTGTCTGATGCCGCCCAAGAAAAACACTTCTGGCACTTCCCCGCCCGCGCAGGCAGTATCGCGGCCGAACCCGGATTACATGACGAGGCGCGCGATGCCATTTTCCCTGGCCACCTGGAATATCAACTCCGTCCGCCTGCGCGAGCCGATCGTGCAGAAGCTGTTGCAAGAGGAAGGGCCGGACATTCTCTGCCTGCAGGAATGCAAGAGCCCGGTGGAGAAGATCCCGTTGGAGGGCTTTGCCGCGCTTGGCTACACCCACATGATCGGTCGCGGCCAGAAGGGCTACAATGGGGTCGCCATTCTGTCGCGGCTGCCGATCGAGGATATCGGCGACAAGGATTTTGCCGACCTCGGCCATGCCCGTCACGTCGCGGGCCGGCTGGAGAACGGGGTGGTAATCCACAATTTCTATGTGCCCGCAGGCGGCGATGTGCCGGACAGGGAGCAGAACGAGAAATTCGGCCAGAAACTGGACTACCTTACGGATATGCGGGACTGGTTCCGCGCGGAGAAGCCGGAGAAGTCGATTCTGGTCGGCGATCTCAATATCGCCCCGCGGGAGGATGACGTCTGGGACCACAAGAAGCTGCTGAAGGTCGTCAGCCATACGCCGGTTGAAGTGGAGCATTTTGCTGAGGTGATGGACGCAGGCAACTGGTCCGATGTGACCCGCGCCGATATCCCGGAAGGCCGCCTTTACAGCTGGTGGAGCTACCGGGCCAAGGATTGGGATGCCGCCGACAAGGGACGCCGCCTGGATCATGTCTGGGCGACGCCGGACATCAGGCATGCGGCGCATTCCAGCCGCATCCTCCGCGATGCCCGCGGCTGGGAGAAACCCAGCGATCACGCGCCAGTGTTTGCGACCTTTGATCTCTAACTGAGGGCGGAGCCCTCCCGCCTGATCGCGAACATCCGCCGGATGTTCCCTCGCAGCTGGGCATGGCACTGCGCTGCCGCGCAGTGCAGTACCGCCGCGCCTCAGCGCGGCGCTCGGCCCAACGCCGCAAGAGAGCCGGCAAAGCCGGGGCCTTCAGCGGGGGCGGGAGCAGCCCGGGTCAGCGCAACCAGCGGGCATAGCTGGGGTGTTTGTCCTGCATGTCCTGATACAGCCAGGCCATCCGGTCCACGAACCACAGCTTGCCGCCAATCATCAGGATCAGCCCGGCCAGGGCGGTGCCCGGGTTCAATGCCCACAGGCCGTGAACCCAGGGGATAATGCCGATGCCTGACACCCAGGCCAGGCCTTTTGCCCACATCTCGTGATGCCGGGGAACGGGAACCTGTGCGCGGTTCAAAAACACCCGTTCGCCAAATGTGCCGCGCGAGGCCCAGTTGTCCGTGCTGGCAGGCGGCGCAAAGGCGCGCGGGTTCCACCAGGTCCATGCCAGCACCAGCAGAACCGGCAGCAGGGCGCCCCAGCCCAGCCAGACTCTTGACCAGATGGCCAGGGTCATCAGCGGCAGCACCGACATCCGGCTGAAAACGCTCCACGGGTTTGCGTGCCGCGCCCAGGCGGCGTCGTCCATCTTCATCAGCCGCTCTGACGCAGCGAAGAGATCGAACCTGTGGCGGGCCATTGGCAAACTCCTCTCTTGGTTTCCGGCGCGCAGGATTCCATATAGGGGGCAAGTTCCTAGCGGAGAACAATCTGATGAGTGAAATTCTTGGCAGCGCCGCACCGGCGGATGATCTGATCAAAGACGTGACCGAAGCCACTTTCATGCAGGACGTCGTGGACGCATCCATGCAGGCGCCGGTGATCGTGGATTTCTGGGCGCCCTGGTGCGGCCCGTGCAAAACCCTGGGCCCAATGCTGGAGGCGGCGGTCACCAGGGCCAAGGGCGCGGCCACCATGGCCAAGATCAATGTGGATGAAAACCAGCGGCTGGCCCAGGCGCTGGCCCAGCAGGGCTTGCCGCTGCAGTCGATCCCGACAGTTGTGGCCTTCGTGCAGGGCCGCCCCATCGACATGTTCCAGGGCGCGTTGCCGGCGTCCGAAATCGATGCCTTCGTGAAGAAGGTGATCGAGGCCGCAGGCGGCACTGCCGATGGCGGCCTGGGAGAGGCGCTGGAAGCGGCGGAGCAGATGCTGGCCGAAGGGGCGGTTACGGACGCGGCCCAGACCTTCGCGGCGATCCTGGGCGAGGATGACAAGAATGCCGCTGCCTATGGCGGGCTGGCGCGCGCCCATATCGCGCTGGGTGACCTGGATCAGGCCGAGGCGGTTCTGAACGGCGCCCCCGCGGAGATTTCCAGCGCGGCGGAGATCGAAGCGGTCCACGCGCAGATCGCGCTGGCGCGGCAGGCAGAGAATGCCGGTCCAGTGGCAGAACTGCGGGCAGCGGTGGACGCCAGCCCGGACGACCTGCAGGCGCGTTTCGACCTGGCGCAGGCGCTGCATGCCGCGGGGGATGCAGAGGCGGCGGTGGCGGAACTGCTGGAGCTGTTCCGCCGCGACAGGGAGTGGAACGACGGCGCCGCCAAGACGCAGCTGTTCACCATCTTCGATGCGCTGAAACCGAATGACCCGGTGGTCCTGAACGGGCGCCGCAAGCTCAGCTCGCTGATATTTGCCTAACACCGGGGCAGCACTACACTCTGTCCCATGATCCAGCCTGCCGATCTGCCGGACACGATTGCCGTGTTTCCTTTGCCCGGGGCGCTTTTGCTGCCCCGGTCCCGCCTGCCGCTGCACATCTTCGAGCCGCGGTATCTGCAAATGCTTGAGGACACGCTGAAAACGCGGCAGCGGCTGATCGGGATGGTGCAGCCCTGTCCTGCCCCGCATGGCAACGGAGAGGACCTGCACAGCATTGGCTGCGCCGGGCGTGTGACCCAGTTTTCCGAAACCGAGGACGGGCGCTACCTTGTCACGCTGTCCGGTGTCTCCCGGTTCCGGATTACCCGTGAAGCAGGCGGATTCACGCCGTACCGGCGCTGCGACGTCAGCTGGACGGGGTTCGACCGCGATCTTGGCCGCTGCGAAGCGGATGAAACCCTTGACCGTCCGTCTTTTCTGGACCTGCTGGAACGCTTCTTTTCTGCCCGACACCTGTCCACGGATTGGGACGCCTTGAAAGAAGCGGATGATGAGTTGCTGATCAACTCGCTGTCGATGCTCCTGGAATTTGATCCCGAGGACAAACAGGCCTTGCTTGAGGCGCCGTGCCTTGCCACAAGGCGGGAAACGCTTGTCACTTTGATCGAGTTTGCCCTGCGCGGCGGCTCTCAGGAGGAAACCCTGCAATGACCGAGACACAGGCGCCTGCCTTTGACCGGCGGATGCTGGAAGCACTGGTCTGCCCGCTGACCCAGACAGTGCTGGAATACGACGCCCAGGCGCAGGAGCTGGTTTCGCGCGCGGCCAACCTGGCCTTCCCGATCCGCAACGGCATCCCGGTGATGCTGGTGGATGAGGCGCGCGAGCTGGACTGATCCGGCCGGCGGCGCCAATTCCCCTTAAATCGCCTGCCCTTTCAGCAGCCGCGGCAAATCGCCGGTCAGGCCTGCCGCCTCGCGCACAAAACCGCGGCGCAGGCCGGGGATGGCCCCCGCAAGCCCCATGCCGATGTCCCGGCCCAGCCGCAGCAGCGGGTTGTCGTTGGAGAACAGGCGATTGAACACGTCAGTCGCCGCCGCCAGAGAGGCGGTGTCGAAACGGCGCCATTGCTGGTAGCGCTCCATCACCAGGGAGGAGCCGATGTCCTCGCCCCGCCGGGTGGCCTCGGTGATCACCTCGGCGAGCGCGCCGACATCGCGCAGGCCCGCGTTCAGCCCTTGGCCGGCAATCGGGTGCATCCCGTGCGCGGCATCGCCGATCAGCGCCATCCGGTCGCCGATGAAACTGTTGGCGATGGTCAGGTTCAACGGGTAGGTGAAGCGTTTTCCGGCCAGGGAAATCTCCCCCAGGAAATCGCCGAACCGGGGCCGCAGCGCCTGGATGTATTCCGCGTCATCCAACGCGTGGATCGCCTTGGCGGTCTCGGTCCGCTCGCTCCACACAATCGATGACCGGTTGCCCGGCAGCGGCAGGATGGCCAGCGGCCCGGGCGGCATGAAGAACTGGTGGGCAATGCCGTGGTGCGGCTTTTCGTGGTCGATGGCGCAGACCAGCGCGGTCTGGCCATAGTCCCAGCCAGTCCTTTTGATACCGGCCCGCTGCGCGGTACCGCTGCGGCGCCCGTCGGAGCCGACCAGAACCTGGCCGCGCAGCTCCCCGCCGTCATCCAGCGTGACTGTCACGCCGGTCTGATCCGGCGCCTGCGCGACTACGGTGCGTCCGGACACCAGGGTAATCCCGGGCGCATCCTCCATCGCCTGCAGGAAGGCGCGGCGCAGGAAGCGGTCCTCGACCATATATCCCATCGGGCCTTCTTCCAGCTCCGCATGGTCGAAGTGGATGAAAAACGGCGACGGCCCGTGGCCCGCGTGGCCGTCCGTCACCTTGATCTCCAGCATGGCTTGCGCGTTGTCCCCGACATGCTGCCAGACTCCGGTCTGCTGCAGCAACCGCTGCGAGGCCAGCGCCAGCGCATAGCCGCGGCCGTCGAAACCTTCGTCGGCCAGTTTGTCTGGGGTCAGCGAGTCGACAACGGTAACGCTGTGGCCGGTCTGGGCCAGGGCCAGAGCCAGGGCCGGACCATTCAGACCGCCGCCTACGATCAGGATATCGGACGCATTTTTCATGCCCCGCAATATGCGCCTGCTGACGGGATTGTCCATGCAGGAAGCGCGGGATTGTGCCTGCGTCCTGCTGCCGCTACCGTCACCGGCAGCTGCCAAGGGGAGAGATGCTGATGCAAGACTGGCTGACGATGACTGCCGCCGATCTGGGACGCGGGATTGCGGCCGGTGAAATCGGCCCGGTGGCACTGACGCACTGCTATCTGGACGCTATCGACGCGCATCCCCTGAAAGACCGGATCTACACGCAGGTGACTCATGACCGCGCGCTGGCGGAGGCGGAGGCGGCTGAGAAGCGCGCCCGTCTGGGCTTGCGCCGCTCGCTCTTGGATGGGGTGCCGATCAGCTGGAAGGACCTGTTCGACAGCGCCGGCACCGCAACCGAATCCGGTTCGGACCTGCTCAAGGGGCGGGTGCCGGATCAGGATGCCGCCGTGCTGTCCAATGCAACGCTCATGGGCACGGTCTGCCTCGGCAAGACCCACATGAGCGAGCTGGCGTTCTCCGGCCTTGGCTTCAACCCGGTCAAGGAAACACCGCCCTGCGTGAATGGCCAAGAGGCCGCTCCGGGAGGGTCGTCCTCTGGCGCGGCAGCCTCTGTGGCTTATGGGCTGGCAGCGGGCGGAATCGGCTCTGACACTGGCGGTTCTGTCCGGATTCCTTCGGCCTGGAACGATCTTGTGGGGCTCAAGACAACCTCCGGCCGGATCACGCTGGAGGGCGTCGTGCCCCTGTGCCTGAAGTTCGACACCGTCGGCCCGCTGGCCCGGTCAGTCGAAGATGCCGGGCTGCTGCTGGGCGTGCTGGAAGGGACTGCGGGTCCTGACCTGCGCAACCCTGGCTCCCTGAAAGGCCGCCGGTTTGCCGATTTGCAGAACGTGGCGCAGGACGATCTCGATTCTAAAGTTGCCGCTGCCCACCGCGAGACGCTGGAAAGGCTGAAAGGCGCCGGGGCAGAGATCGTGCCGCTGGAGGTGCCTGCGCTGGACGAGGCGATGGGCCTCAGCCCTATTCTATACACCACAGAGGCCTATGGATTGTGGAAGGATGTGATCGAAGCGTCTCCGCAGCTGATGTACGCGGAGATCTTGGAACGCTTCCGCTCCGGTGCGCAGTTCAGCGGCCCGGACTTTGTTGCGGCATGGGCCAAGCTGGAGCAGTGCCGGATGGCCTGGGATCAGGCGGTGGCCGGATTTGACGCGGTGCTCAGCCCTGTCTCGCCGATCCTGCCGCCCAATCTGGACCGGCTGCAGAGCGACCACGACTATTACGTCCATTCCAACCTGATGGCGCTGCGCAACACCAGGATCGGCAACCTGATGGGGCTGTGCGGCCTGTCGCTGCCCACCGGCATCCCCAGCTGCGGGCTGCAGGTGCTGGGGCAGCCGGACTGCGAGGAAGCCCTGCTGCGCACCGGCGCCGCGATCGAGGCTGCCTTGGCCTGAAAGCCACATTCGGCCCAACGGCCGCATCACCGGGTGGACGCGTCCGCCCGCCCCCTGTAACCTGAGGCGCAAACGGGGCGCCAATGATCCCGTGACCGAGGCATAAGATATGGATTTTCCTGAGCGGTTTTCGAACCTGCCAGCCTATGCGTTTCCGCGCCTGCGGGCGTTATTGGACCATCACACCCCTGGCGGGGATGTGGTGCATATGACCATTGGCGAGCCGAAACATGCGTTTCCGGCCTGGGTCACCGATGTCATCGCAGAAAATGCCGCCGGGTTTAACCAATACCCCAACAACGATGGCACGCCGGAGCTGTGCGGTGCGATTTCGGACTGGATCCACCGTCGCTACGGTGTGACTGCGGATCCTGAAGCCCAGATCATGGCGCTAAACGGCACCCGCGAGGGGCTCTACAATGCCGCCATGGCGCTGTGCCCGGAGCAGAAGAACGGGCAAAAGCCCGTGGTGCTGATCCCGAACCCCTTCTACCAGGTCTATATGGTGGCGACGATTTCTGTCGGGGCAGAGCCTGTGTTTGTCCCCGCGACAGCAGCGACCGGCCATCTGCCGGACTATGAAAACCTGCCGGAGGATGTTCTGAACCGCACGGCGGTCGCGTACATCTGTTCGCCCGCGAACCCGCAGGGGGCCGTGGCCTCGCGCGCGTACTGGACCCGGCTGATCCAGCTGGCAGAACAATACGATTTCCGCATCTTCGCGGATGAATGCTACTCCGAGATCTACCGCGATGCGGCCCCCGTGGGTGCGCTGACCGTTGCGCAGGAACTGGGTGCTGATCCCGAACGGGTGGTACTGTTCAACTCGCTTTCGAAACGTTCGAACCTGCCAGGGCTGCGATCCGGGCTGATCGTCGGCGGGCCGGAGACCATCAAGCGGGTCAAACAGCTGCGCGCCTATTCCGGTGCGCCGCTGCCGGGGCCCTTGCAGGCCGCCGCCGCCCGGGTCTGGGCGGATGAGGCGCATGTGGCGGAGAACCGTGCGCTCTATCAGGAAAAATACAAAATTGCGGATGAGGTCTTTGACGGCCTCAACGGCTACATGGCGCCCGAAGCGGGCTTCTTCCTTTGGCTTCCGGTGGAAAACGGCGAGCAGGCCGCGCTGAAGCTGTGGAAGGAAACCGGGGTGCGGGTGCTGCCCGGCGCCTATCTGGCGCAAGGCGCGACCGGCCAGAACCCGGGCGAGACTTACATCCGGGTGGCGCTGGTCGCCCCCGCCGAGGACACCCGCGAGGCGCTGAGCACGCTGCGCGGCTGTCTTTACTGAATTCTGCTGAGCGGCCCTTGGCTGGGGGCCGCGCAGCCAAAACCAAGAACGGACAGGCCTTTGACCTTGCGGTGAACAGCGGGGCAGGGGCGAATGAAACGGAACTGAGGTAGGCATGGCATTTCAAACCCGCAGCCGCGATCCGCTGCTTGACAGCAACATGCAGGCGGCCATTGAAAAGCGCGGCAAGGAACTGATCGGGATTGCCCTGATCCTGGTGGGGCTGATGGTTGCGGCCATGCTCGGCTCGTACACGCCCGAAGACCCGAACTGGACGGTGTCCACTGACGCGCCGGTGCAGAACTGGCTGGGCCGCCCGGGCGCCTCTGTCTCCTTTATCCTGATCACCCTGTTCGGCAAAGCCAGCTGGGCGATGCCGCTGTTCCTGTCGGCCTGGGGCCTGCGGTTTGTGCTGCACCGGGGCGAGGACCGCGTGGTCTGGCCGCTGCTCTTGTCGGTGCCCTGGCTGCTGGTGGTGTCCCTGCATATGGAAACCCTTAACGCCAGCACCAGCTGGCAGCAAAACTATGATTTCGGTCTCGGCGGAATGGTTGGCTACACCTTCCTGGGCGCGCTGCTGGCGCTTCTGCCGGTTGGCCTGCACTTCATGGTCAAGATCATGTCCCTGCTGAGCGCTGCGGGTATGCTGGCGCTTGGCTGCGTGGTGCTGGGCTTCACCTGGCCCGAGGTCAAGAAAGGCCTGCACAAGGTGATGATCGGGCTGATCCTGGGCTATGGCGCCGCAGCTGCGCTGCTGGGCCGCGGTGCCTCCAGCGGGCTGCAGGCGGCGCTGACCTACCGCCGGGAGCGTGCCGAACGCGCGGATGCTGCCGATGAGGACCTCTATGCCGGCGCAGATGCAGACCCTGAGATGTTCGAGGACTATCCCGAAGACGTTTATGCGGCTGATGCTGATCTGGAAGAACCTGAAACGCCGGCCAAAGGCGGGTTGCTGTCGCGAGTGCCGGGGCTGATCCGCCGGGCTGCGCCCGCGGCGCAAGCACCTGAAGATGTTTATGCCGCTGAAACTCATTTTGCGGACGAGGAAGAGACCTTTGCCGATGACCAGGGCGGCGAAGACCGGATCTCCAAGAAGATCGCAAATGCGGTGCGGATCCGCCGCGCCGCCGATACACCGCCGGAGCTGGACCCGAACCTGCCGCTGACCAAGGGCCGCGGCCAGCGTCCCGCGCCGCTGATTTTCAATCCCGCAGCCGCACAGGGCGGCCTGCCCGCCGAGCCGCCGCTGACCGCTGCGCAAATGTCGGTGCCGCCGGTGCCGGACGAGTCGCCGCTGACCTGGCAGGCGGCAGAGGCTGAAACCTTTGTTCCGAACGCACCGGAAGCGCACGCGCAGGAAGAGGACGCCCGCGCCGGCTTCGGCGACGACGCGCCCCGGATGCTGACGCCGGACCACGTGCCGGCCGAGACTCTGCCGGACGCGGCGGCGCCGGTTCAGGATGCCCCCCAGGCGGCCAAGGCCCCCGGGCCGCGGCTGACCGTCGATCTGCCGGTGGCAGAGCCGCGCAAGGCGGTGGTGGAGAAACCGGCGCGAAAGCCGGTGCAGCCCTCAGCGCGGGCCAAGGCGGAAGCCCAGCCCAACCTGGCCTTCGACGACAGTGACAGCGATTTCGAACTGCCGCCGCTGAACCTGCTGACCAACCCGGTCAGCATCGAACGCCACCATCTGAGCGATGAGGCGCTGGAAGAAAACGCCCGGATGCTGGAGACGGTGCTGGACGACTATGGTGTGAAGGGCGAGATCGTCTCGGTTCGCCCCGGCCCTGTTGTCACCATGTATGAGCTTGAGCCCGCGCCGGGTCTCAAAGCCTCCCGCGTGATCGGCCTTGCGGATGACATCGCGCGGTCCATGTCTGCGCTGTCGGCGCGGGTTTCGACTGTGCCCGGCCGCACCGTGATCGGCATCGAACTGCCGAACGAGAAGCGCGAGAAGGTGGTTCTGCGCGAAATCCTGTCCTCCCGCGATTTCGGCGACGGCAACCACGCGCTGCCGCTGGCACTGGGCAAGGACATCGGCGGCGACGCAATGGTCGCGAACCTCGCCAAGATGCCTCACCTGCTGATCGCGGGCACCACCGGCTCCGGTAAATCGGTGGCAATCAACACGATGATCCTGTCGCTCCTCTATAAGCTGACGCCGGATGAATGCCGCCTGATCATGATCGACCCCAAGATGCTGGAACTGTCCGTATATGACGGCATCCCGCATCTGCTCTCGCCCGTTGTGACCGACCCGAAGAAGGCGGTTGTTGCCCTCAAGTGGGTGGTGGGCGAGATGGAAGACCGCTACCGCAAGATGTCCAAGATGGGGGTGCGCAACATCGCCGGCTACAACGGCCGTGTGAAGGAAGCGCAGTCCAAGGGCGAGATGTTCTCGCGCACAGTGCAGACCGGGTTTGACGATGACACCGGCGAACCGGTGTTCGAGACCGAAGAGTTCGAACCCAAGGCGCTGCCTTACATCGTGGTGATCGTCGACGAAATGGCCGACTTGATGATGGTTGCCGGCAAGGAAATCGAGGCCTGCATCCAGCGCCTGGCGCAGATGGCGCGGGCCTCGGGCATCCACCTGATCATGGCAACCCAGCGCCCCTCGGTCGACGTGATCACTGGCACCATCAAGGCCAACTTCCCGACCCGGATATCCTTCCAGGTGACCTCCAAGGTCGACAGCCGCACCATTCTCGGCGAGATGGGTGCCGAGCAGCTCCTGGGCATGGGCGACATGCTGTATATGGCGGGCGGCGCCAAGATCACCCGCTGCCACGGTCCGTTCTGTTCGGATGAAGAGGTCGAGGAGGTGGTCAACCACCTCAAGCAATTCGGCCCGCCGGATTATGTGGGCAGTGTGCTGGACGGCCCGGATGAGGACAAAGCCGACAATATCGACGCGGTGCTGGGGCTGAACACCGGCGGCAATACCGACACCGAGGACGCGCTCTATGACACAGCGGTTGCCATCGTGATCAAGGACCGCAAGTGCTCCACCTCCTACATCCAGCGCAAGCTGGCGATCGGCTACAACAAGGCCGCGCGTTTGGTGGAGCAGATGGAGGACGAAGGTGTCGTCTCAGCCGCCAACCACGTCGGCAAACGGGAAATTCTGGTTCCCGAACAGTAAGCTGACAAAAAACCGCCGATGCCGGATCCCTGCGGGTCCGGCATCTTCACATCTGCAGCAGCGCACCTATGTTGAGCCCATGAAACGGATTCTACTTGCCCTTGCGCTGACCTTTTCTGCCCCGGCTTCCTGGGCGGCAGAGAAGCTGAGCCTGAATGAAATCTCCCGCTACCTGAACGGGATCACGACGGCGACATCCCCCTTCACACAGATCAATGACGACGGCAGCCTGTCCACGGGCAAACTGTATATGCACCGGCCGGGGCGCATGCGGTTTGAATATGACGGCAATGGCGGCGGCACCGTGGTGGCCGGCGGCGGCGCGGTAGTGATCCACGACCCGAAGTCGAACCAGCCGCCCGAGACTTATCCGCTGAAGCGGACGCCGCTGTCGATCATCCTGGACCGCAGGGTGGACCTGGGCCGGGCCAACATGGTGGTGGGGCACAGCTTTGACGGCACCTCGACCATCGTGCGGGCGCAGGACCCGGGAAACCCGGACTATGGCAGCATCGAGATGATGTTCACCGGCAGCCCGGTCGAACTGCGCAAATGGGTGATCCATGACAGCGCCGGCGGTCAGACAACCGTTGTCCTGGGGGCGATGGAAACTGGACAGAAATTGTCCTCCAGCCTGTTCACGACAAGCGGGCGCTCCCGCTGAGCCGGCTGCTGACGTTCACTCAGTGTGCCGTCGGATGAACGGCATCGCTTCGTCAAAGAACTCCTGAAATCCCGGGTGCCCGCCAACCATGCCGTGGTTGTTGCCAGGCAGTTCGACAAAGCTAGCACCGGGGATCAGCCGCGCCGCCAGCCGCCCTTCCTCCACCGGAACCGCCCGGTCGCCGCGGCAGTGCAGGACCAGGGTGGGAGTCCTGACGTTTCCTGCATGGGGCGTTGCATCTATCACGGCGTTCATCTCCATGATGCGCAGGGCGTTTTCGGTGTTGGTGGACAGCCGCTGCAGTTCATCGAAGGATTCCCCTTCCTCCGCCGTGGCGTCGGGAATGTATGTGGTTGAAAAGAAGTGCCGGTAGATGGAATTCGGCGACCCCCAGCCGTCCCGGATCATATTGTAGCCGATCTGGTAGAACCGGTCCGCCTCCGGGTCCTCGCGCTGCAAACGCCCGCGCACGTAGCCGCCAAGCAAAACCAGGCATTTGACCCGCTCCGGGTGCTGTGCCGCAAAGCGCATGGAAAAGGCGGCGCCCTGGCTGATGCCGAACAGGGCAAAGCGGTCCAGCCCTGCGGCATCGGCAACGGCCAGCATGTCGTCGATCATCCGGTCTTCGGATATCTCCTCCACCTCCCAATCTGACAGCCCGTTGCCGCGCTGATCAAATCGGGTCAGGCTGCAGCTGCTTGCAAATTCGTTCAGGAACTGGCCCCACACCGGGCTTTGCCACTCGTATTCGATGTGGTTGATCCAGTTCGGCGCCTTCAGCACCGGCGGCCCGTTGCCGATCGTGGTATAGGCCAGGTGCGTTCCGTCAGGCGACGTGCAGTATTTCACTCTTTGCTGCAGCGCTGCTTCGGGCGGCTCACGTTCCGGGCGGGCATCGGGCACCCATTGCCAGACCCGGACCGGGCGGGAGATGTTCTTGATCCGCTGCGAGCCCATGTCCCGGAAACTTTCGCCAAGCCGGTCCCTGACGGTTTCGTGGACGATGCCGGAAATGCATATGCCGCCTGGTTCCGCAAGCCCCTCCAGGCGGGCGGCGACGTTGACCCCGTCGCCAAAGATATCCGCGCCGTCAAAGACCACATCGCCGATATTGATCCCGACACGGTAACGGATGCGGCTTTGCTCCTGGGTGTCCGCTTCGCGGCCTGGCATCTCCTTCTGGATTGCCAGCGCGCAGCGGACTGCGTCGTGGGCTGACGCAAATTCCACCAGCATGCCGTCGCCGGTGGTTTTCACGGTGTGGCCGCGGTTGGCAGAGATTTGCGGGTCGATCAGGTCCCGGCGGTGCTTCTTCTGGCGCTGCAGAACGCCTTCTTCATCCGCTTCCATCAGCCGGGCGTAACCGGCCATGTCGGCGACCAGAACCGCGGCAAGCCTGCGTTCCATGAACTGTATCCTCCCCCCTGAATGTTAGGGGAGAGGCTGCGGAAATCCAGCTCAGGCCGCGGTCAGCGGAACTTGCGGCAGGTGGCGAGCTGGGCCTGATAAGTCAGCGCCCGGGATTCGACCTGGCCGGCAACCCGCATCAGCCAGGACTTGGACCTGTAGCTGCCGCGGGCATAGCCGGAGTGCCCTTCATGATAGGCCAGGTACTGGTTGCGCGCGTCATAGAGGGGGATGCCGTTCTTCTCGAGGCTCTGGCGCATGTACCAGCCCATGAAGTCCGCGGCATCGCTGATCTTGTCGCGCTTGGCCCGGCGCCGTCCGGTGTCCCGGCGGTAATCGTCCCAGGTGCCGTCCAGAGCCTGGCTGTAGCCATAGGCGCTGGATTGCCGCCCGACCGGGATCACCCCCAGAAGATACTGATGCGGTGTGCGTGCATCGCCGCGGAACCGGCTCTCATGATAGATGGTTGCCATCTGCACATGCACCGGAACACCCCAGCGGCGCTGGGTCGCGCGGAATGCTTTCAGGTATTCGGGGCGCTGCTGGATGATGCTGCAGGCATTATCCAGGTTGCGCGGCGGCGCTTTGTGCCCGCCTCCGCAAGACGCAACCGCCATGAGGAGAACGAGGGCGCTGATGAGTCTGCTCATTGCCTCTGCCCATTTTTGTTTTGGGTTTGTTTTGCGGCAAGTCTAGCGGATTGCTGCGTGCGAGGAAATCAAATTTCAGGAAGCCGCGCCCGCAGCAGCAGCCAGTCAGAAGGTGTCTTCCGGGCAGGGCTGCAGGCATACGGAGCCAATGGCCCGACACCGCTTGGCAGAGCGTTTCTGCCGTGGCGCCCACCTCGCCGCGGCGGTGCCAAACCTTTGGACGGGCTGCCGCTTTCAGGGCTGCTTCAGGACTCCCGATGTGGCATGTCCCACCTCCTGATGGCAATTGCGCCAACGCGCCGGACGGGCAGCCTAAGCCACTGTTAAAGCAGGGTTCACAGTCTGTTTCCCTGAAAATTTGCCTCAACTGTTGGACAATTGCCCGGCCCCCGCGCTATTTAATAAGGACGGGGGCAGCATGACCATGATGAGAACACGCGCAAAATACAATCTCGGGCAGGTTGTCCGCCACCGCAAGCATCCCTTCCGCGGGGTGGTCTTTGATGTGGATCCGGAGTTTTCCAATACCGAGGAATGGTACGAGGCAATCCCGGAAGACAGCCGTCCGGTCAAGGACCAGCCGTTCTACCACCTGCTGGCCGAAAACGACCAAAGCTATTACGTGGCCTACGTGTCCGAACAGAACTTGGTTGCGGACTATTCGGGGGAGCCAGTCGGGCACCCGGATGTGCCCGAAATGTTCGGCAATTTCGACGGCGGCGCCTATTCGCTCCATTATCAGCTGAACTGAAACCTGCAGCATCCGGCTGCCACGCTGCGCCGGTGTCAGTATCCCAGCGCGCATCCGTCCTTGCGCGGATCGCTGGCGCCTTCCAGCACGCCTGACGGATGGATGCGGATCGCCTGAGCTCCGCCAAGCGGAGTATCCGGCACCTCCACCCTATGCCCCAGATCCGACAGCGTCCGGCGGGCTGACTCGCCATAGCCGCGTTCGGTTTTCAGAACCCCGCCGTCGGCAAAACAACGCGGTGCGTCAATCGCCGATTGCAGGTCCATGCCGAAGTCCGCAAGGTTCGACACCAGGCGGGCATGGCCTGTGGGCTGATACCCGCCGCCCATCACGCCGAACGGCATGATCACCTCTCCATCTTGCTGCAGCATTGCCGGAATAATCGTATGCATCGGTCTTTTGCCGGGGCCCAGTTCATTGGGGTGGCCTTCCTCCAGCGTGAAACCAGCGCCGCGGTTTTGCAGCAGGATGCCGAACTTCTCTGACGCGATGCCAGAGCCGAAGCCGTGGAAAATCGAATAGATCAGCGACACCGCCATCCGGTCCTTGTCCACCACCGTGATATAGACCGTGTCCTTGTGCACGGCTTCTGTCAGTGGTGCAGCGGCGGCCATGGCTCGTTTGGGGTCGATCAGCGCAGCCAGACGGGCGGCAGTTTCCGGCGCCAGCATATGGGCCAGCCGCGCGGTGTGATCCGGGTCGGCCAAGAACCGGTTGCGTGCATCATAGGCCAGCTTGGCGGCTTCTGCCTCGATATGCGCGCGTTCGGCGCCGGATGGATCCATCCCAGAGATGTCGAAATGCTTCAGGATGTTCAGCAGCAATAGGGCCGTAGCGCCCTGGCCGTTCGGCGGATGCTCGGCAAGGCTCAGCTCCTTGTACTCGCCCGCAACCGGCTGCGTTGCAAAGCTGCAGGCGGCAGCAAAGTCCCCGGCCGTATGGACACCGCCTTGTGCTGTCAGCGCTGCGATCATGTCTTCAGCCACTTCGCCGGTGTAGAACGCTTCCCGCCCGTGCCGGGCAACGCGGCGCAGGACTTCAGCCTGCCCGGGTGCGCGGAACAGATCGCCTTGGCGGAGCGGGCGGCCGTTGTGCAGGTAATGCTGCCGTGCTGCGCCTTGCAGGGTGCCTTCGCTGTTGCGCCAGTCAAAAGCCGTGCGCGGCGCAACGGGAACGCCGGCTTCAGCATAATGAATGGCAGGTTGCAGCAGAACGTCGAGACCAAGCAGGCCTTCGATTTCCGCCAGCCGGCAAAAGGCGTCGATCGCGCAGGGGACCGTGACCGCATCAGCGCTGCCCAGCGGCACCGAATCCAGCCCCTGCGCCCGCAGAGCCGCGGCGCTGGCTGCGGCAGGGGCGCGGCCGGACCCGTTCAGGGCTTGGATGCCTTGCCCGGGCCGCGCGTAGAGAACAAAGCAATCGCCGCCGATCCCGGTCATCTGCGGTTCGCATATCCCCAGCAGAACCGCCCCGGCCAAAGCTGCATCCATGGCATTGCCGCCGCGTTTCAGCATATCCAGCGCGACGCTGGCCGCCAGCGGGTGCGACGTGGCGCACATGCCGGAAGCGGCAAAGACGGCCGATCGCCCGGGCAAATGGAAATCTCGCATGGCAGTGCTCCCCTTTTGACGCGCCAAGCCTAGGCACGGGTCCGCTGAAGGCAATTCAAATCCTGTGCAGCCCGGCTGGAACGGGGCGTCATGGCCTGAAGCGGAGGAGGAGGCGGGCTGAAACAGGTGTCCCCGGTGCCGTGCACTGGTGGGGGCAAAGATACACGGCACCAGGGGAAGCTCGTTTCAGCTACAGGTAAGGTTTCGCATATCTGTTGGGCCGTGGTTGGCCGGGAATAGGGCGCAATTGTGGCGAAGCGTTAAAATGCAGCAAAACCAGCTGCCGGAGACGCAGCGCCGCCAGCCGGATCAGACTTGGGCAGGCGGGCTGGTGACTTGGATTTCGAAGCAGAGTGAAAGGTTGTTGCTGCCTTCCGCGCGCTCATATTGGACCTGGCTTGCCAATTCGCGGATCAGGAACCAGCCAAAGCCGCCCTCGGGCAGGCTGTCGGCGGGAACAGTGACATCGGCAGGCTTGCCTTCCGGCAGTTCGCCGTTCGGAAACGGGGCGCCTGCGTCCTGAATGCTGATCCATAGGCGCTCAGGAGACAGCTCTGCGCGAATCCGGACATCTCCCGGGGGCTTGCCCTCGTAAGCATGCTCGACCACGTTGTTCACGGCTTCGGTCAGGGCAATTTGCACCTCGTCCACGCGGGCCGCCTGGAGACCCAGGGACCGCAAGTGTTCCACGACAGACGCGATGCCGTTACGGGCATCAAGATTCGTGGCCGTGAACGAGCAGGCAAAGGTTTTTACCATCAAATTCTCGCTTTGCGCCGCCAGCGCAGTCGTCTTCAGGAATTCGCGCCAGCCGGCGCGGTTGCTTCACTCAGGGAACTGTAGAGATTGAAGACCGTATCCATCCGGGTCAGCCGGAACACCTTTTCCACCATCGGAGTCAAACCGGCCAGGTCCAGCCTGCGGCCCCCGCCCAGCTGCTTCATTGCGGCGACAATCGCGCCAAGCCCGCTGGAATCAATGAACTGTACTTCGGACAGGTCCAGAATCACGCGCTCCGGACCGCTTTCCGTTTCCGTGCGCATGTCTTCCTTGAATTGGATGGCCATGGCGGCATCAATGCGTTCGGCATTGACTTTGACGATTTGCGCTTCGCCCGTCATGGTGGTCGTCAGGCTCATTTTAGTCCCCCGGGATGTAACGTCATTACGCAGCACTCTAGACCGCAAACCTTACTATTCTGTAGGTAATATTTCGACGATTGGAGGAAAATTGCATGAAAGACGTTGTTATCGCCGGAGCAGCCCGGACGCCGATGGGCGGATTCCAGGGCATGTATGACGGGGTGACGGCTGCAGAGCTGGGCGGCGCGGCAATCCGGGCAGCTTTGCAGCAGGCCGGATCCGCCACGGCTGACGAGGTCCTGATGGGCTGCGTCCTGCCCGCGGGCCAGGGCCAGGCCCCCGCACGCCAGGCGGGGTTCGCTGCCGGCCTGGGTGAAGAGGTGCCGGCCACCACACTCAACAAGATGTGCGGCTCCGGCATGAAGGCGGCAATGATCGCCTTCGACCAGATTGCCCTGGGCCACGCGGACACGATGATTGCCGGCGGCATGGAAAGCATGACCAACGCGCCCTACATGCTGCCCAAGATGCGCGGCGGCGCCCGTATCGGCCACGGCCAGGTGATCGACCACATGTTCCTGGACGGGCTGGAAGACGCCTATGACAAGGGCCGCCTGATGGGCACCTTTGCTGAGGACTGCGCCGAAAAGTACCAGTTCACCCGCGAAGCCCAGGACGAATACGCGCTGAAGTCCCTGTCCAACGCGCTGGAAGCGCAGGAAAGCGGCGCCTTTGACGGTGAAATCGCGCCCGTGACCGTGAAGACCCGCAAGGGCGAAGTGGTGACGGATGCGGATGAGCAGCCGAAATCGGCGCGCCCGGAAAAGATCCCGACGCTGAAACCGGCTTTCCGCAAGGATGGCACTGTGACCGCAGCCAATGCGTCTTCCATTTCCGACGGTGCCGCGGCGCTGCTCCTGGCCTCTGCCGAGGCGGCCGAGGCGCAGGGCCTGAAGGTCCGCGCCCGCGTTCTCGGCCACGCCAGCCATGCCCAGGCGCCGGGCTGGTTCACCACCGCACCGGTGCCGGCCGCCCAGAAGCTGCTAAAGTCCATCGGCTGGACCGTCGAGGACGTCGATCTGTGGGAAGTGAACGAGGCCTTTGCCGTGGTGCCGATGGCCTTCATGCATGAAATGGGCATCTCGCGCGACAAGGTGAACGTGAACGGCGGCGCCTGCGCGCTGGGCCACCCGATCGGCGCTTCCGGCGCGCGGATCATGGTCACCCTGCTGAACGCGCTGGAAAAGCGCGGCCTGAAACGCGGCGTTGCCGCGATTTGCATCGGCGGCGGTGAAGGCACGGCCATTGCGATCGAGCGGGTGTGATCTTCACCTTTGAGAAATACTCTCGGGGGTGAATTGACCGTGAGGTCAAGAGGGGGCAGACAGCCCCCCCAATACGTTTCAGGAGAGCTGCACATGCAGGTTGATTACGAAACCCTGGCCAAGACCATCGCGGCGCTGACCGAAGGCGAAACAGATGAGGTGGCGCTGATGGCCACTGTGGCCTGCGAGGTGCACCACGCGGACGGCCGCTTCAACTGGACCGGCTTCTACCGCGCCGTGGCGCCGGAGCTGCTGAAGATCGGGCCCTATCAGGGCGGCCATGGCTGCCTGCAGATCCCGTTCTCCCGCGGCGTTTGCGGTGCCGCCGCGCGTACCGGCCAGGCGCAGCTGGTGCCGGATGTCGATGCCTTCCCGGGCCATATCGCCTGTGCCTCCTCCACCCGTTCGGAACTGGTGCTGCCGGTTTGGAACGGCGCCGGGGATCTGATCGGGGTGTTTGACATCGACAGCGACCAGCCCGATGCCTTCACCCAGGAAGACGCTGACCAGCTTGAGGCAATCCTGCGGCAGGTGTTCAGCCGCGGCTGATTCGCATGTCTGAGGCTTTGCCCCCGGCCTCGCGACCTCATCCCAAGGGGCTGTAGACCAGAAAAAAAGCCGCCCGGCGCCTGAAGGCGCTGGGTTTTTTCATGGCATCCTTCCGGTTCGTGAAAAAATGCTTGGAAATTTCACGAACTCGGTCCATCGTGAAAAACGAGAGGATTTTTTCACGAAGCGGGGAGAGGGCCGGTGAACGATCAGACGGTGGCAACGGCGACACTGGGGGCGGATATCCGGGCCTTGCGCAAGGCGCGCGGGCTGACCCTGTCGGATATTGCCGCGATGCTGAACCGCTCGGTCGGCTGGCTGAGCCAGGTAGAGCGCGACATGTCCGAGCCCTCGATCTCCGACCTGCGGCAGATTGCCGAGGCGCTGGGCGTGCCGATGTCGATGCTGTTTGCCCACTCCGGCGCCCCGGCAGATGAACATGGGTATATTGTGCGTGCCGGCTCCCGTCGGCCGATGGGCTCCGGCGAGGAAGGGCTGATCGAAGAACTGCTGTCGCCGGACCTGACCGACGATTTCGAGATGGTGCATTCCACCTTTCAGCCCAATTCGCGGATGCAGACGCTGGCCAACCGGCCGACACAGGAGGTCGGCTACATGATCTCGGGCAGGCTGGACCTGCTGATCGGTGGCCGCAGCTTTACTGCCGGTCCTGGCGACAGCTTCCGGATCAAGCATGAGCCGTATCAATGGTCGAACCCGTACGACGAGCCCGCGGTGGCCGTCTGGGTGATCGCGCCGCCGGTCTACTAGGAGGAAGACGATGATCAAGGGATCCTGTCTCTGCGGCGATATCCGTTTTGAAACCGCGGCCAAACCGCAGAATGCCTCGATGTGCCATTGCAGCCAGTGCCGCAAGCAGTCGGGCGGCATCTGGGCCTCTGCGCAGGTGCGCGACGAGGAGCTTGCCATCACCGGTCCGGTGAGCTGGTTCGAGGCAACGCCGCAGGCCAAGCGCGGCAGCTGCCCGCGCTGCGGCTCCTTCCTGTTCTGGAAGGGGACGGGGGAAGACACCACCAGTTTCGCTTTGGGCGCTGTCGACGGGAACACCGGTCTCAGCGTCGAAAAGCACATCTTTACCGCCTCCAAGGGCGACTACTACCGGATTGCGGACGGCGTGCCGCAAGAAGACTGAGACTAGGGAGCGAACATGTCTGATTTTCCAACCAAGGCCCGTGTGGTCATCATCGGCGGCGGCGTCGTCGGCTGCTCATCGCTTTATCATCTGGCCAAGAAAGGCTGGACCGATTGTGTTCTGCTGGAGAAGAACGAGCTAACTGCCGGCTCGACCTGGCACGCGGCCGGCAATGTGCCGACCTTCTCGACGTCTTGGGCGATCATGAACATGCAGCGCTACTCGACCGAGCTTTATTCAGGCTTGGCCGAAGAGGTCGACTACCCGATGAACTACCATGTTTCGGGCTCGATCCGCCTTGCACACACCAAAGAGCGGATGCAGGAATTCGAACGCGCCATGTCCATGGGCCGCTACCAGGGTATCCCGATGGAAATGTGGACCCCGGAGGAAACCAAGGAACACTATCCCTTCCTCGAGACACACGACCTGGCAGGGGTTCTCTATGATCCGACCGATGGCGACATCGACCCGGCACAGCTGACCCAGGCCCTGGCCAAGGGTGCGCGCGACATGGGCGCGAAGATCCTGCGCTTCACCCCGGCGACTGGTGTGACCCAGCACGAAGACGGCACCTGGACCGTGCACACCGAAAAGGGTGACATTGATTGTGACTACGTGGTGAACGCCGCCGGTTACTACGCGCAGCGCGTGGGCGAGATGTTCAAGCCCTACGGCGGCCGGACCGTGCCTGCCATGGTGATGGAGCACCAGTATCTGCTGACCGAACAGATCCCCGAGGTCGAAGCCTGGTCGAAGGAGCACGGCGGCAAGCTGCCCCTGATCCGCGATGTGGACGTGTCCTACTACCTGCGCCAGGAAAAGCACGGCTACAATCTCGGCCCCTACGAGCCGAACTGCAAAGGCCACTGGCTGACCGAAGACGATCCGATGCCTGAGGACTTCTCGTTCCAGCTATGGCAGGAAGACTTGGACCGGATCGAGGATATTGTCACCGATGCGATGGAGCGGGTGCCGCTGATGGCGACCTCCGGTGTTTCCAGCGTGATCAATGGTCCGATCCCATATGCGCCCGATGGCCTACCGATGATCGGCCCGATGCCGGGTGTTAAAAACGCCTTCGAGGCACATAGCTTTACCTTCGGCATTGCCCAGGGCGGCGGCGCCGGCAAGGTGCTGGCCGAGTGGATCGTCGATGGCCATACTGAGTGGGACATGTGGGCCGTCGATCCGCGCCGCTACACCGACTACACCGACCAGGACTACTGCAACCAGAAAGGCATGGAAGTTTACGGCAACGAATACGCCATGCACTTCCCGCACCACGAGTGGCCGGCCGCGCGCGACAAGAAGGTCAGCCAAGTTCATACCAAGATCAAAGAACTAGGCGGCGTGATGGGCGCCTATAACGGCTGGGAACGCGCCAACTGGTTCGCGCAACCGGGTGACGACACCTCCGAAGAATCGACCCATACCTGGGCCCGCTCCGGCCCGTGGCAGCAGCGCATCCAGGAAGAATGCGAAGCAGTCCGCGATGGTGTCGGCGTACTGGATCTGCCGGGCTTCTCCCGCTTCAATCTCGAAGGCGAAGGCGCCGCGGAATTCCTGCGCGGCCTCGTGACCGGCGGTCTGCCCAAGGTGGGCCGGATGAACCTCGTTTACTTCTCGGACGACCGCGGCCGTATCCTGACCGAGATGTCCTGTGTCCGTCACGGCGAAGACCACTTTACCATGATCACCGCAGGCTCGGCCCAGTGGCACGACTTCGAGATCCTGAAGAAGGCGCTGCCCGCAGGCCTGACCCTGTCCGACCGCACCACCGAATTCGCGACCATGATCGTCACCGGTCCGAAATCGCGTGAGCTGTTTGCAGGTATCTCCGACGCCGACCTGTCGCTTGGCTGGCTGACCCACCAGGAAGCCACCGTCGCGGGCAAACCCGCCTTCCTGGCGCGGGTGTCCTTTGCCGGCGAGCTGGGCTGGGAGGTGCATTGCGCCAATGAGCATCAGCCGGCAATCTATGATGCCTTGCTCGCAGGCGGTGCCAAGCCGTTCGGCATGTATGCGCTGAATTCCCTGCGTATCGAGAAGGGCTACCGCACCTGGAAAGGCGACCTCAGCACCGACTACTCGCTTCTCGAAGGCGGGCTGGAGCGTTTCGTCAAGCTGGATAAGCCGCAGGACTTCCCGGGCAAAGCTGCGATTCAGAACGAAAAGCAGCAGGGCGTGAAAAAGTCCTTTGTGACCCTGATCGTAGAGGCTGGCGACGCCGATGCACCTTACATGTCCTGCATCTGGAAAGATGGCGAGATCGTGGGCGAAACCACCTCCGGTGATTGGGGCTACCGTGTGAACGCCTCCATCGCGCTGGGCATGGTGCGCCCTGAGCTGGCCGTGCCGGGCACCGAGCTGGAGGTCGAGATCTACGGCGAGAAGTGCCGCGCGGTGGTTCAGAAAGATGAACCGCTGTGGGATCCGGCCAACGAGCGCCTGCGCGCCTGATGTGCTACGGTCGGCCCGTCACGCTTAATTCAGGAGGCTTCAGCGATGGCCCAGATGATGAAAGGCGTCTGTTTGACCCGGCATGGCGGGCCGGATGCGCTCGAATGGCGTGAAGATATTCCTGTTCCGGTCCCTGGGCCGGGGCAGGTGCTGGTCAAGGTTCTGGCGGCCGGCGTCAACAACACCGACATCAACACCCGGATCGGCTGGTATTCGTCAGATGTGACGGGGGCCACCGATACGGTCGGCGATGACGCAGAGGTCGAGGCCGGCGGCTGGGGCGGCGCCCTGAGCTTCCCCCGCATCCAAGGCGGCGACCTGTGCGGCGTGGTGGTTCAGACCGGCACCGGTACCGGTGCCATCCGCGTGGGGCAGCGGGTCACCAGCCAGATCAATATTCCCCGGCCGCAGCCGGACAATCCGGTGGCCTTTGTCGCCCTAGGGTCAGAGCTTGACGGTGCTTTCGCACAATACTGCCTGACTGACGCGGCAGAGCTGTTCGATGTCAGCGCCTCTCCCCTGTCAGATACCGAGATTGCGGCCATGCCCTGTGCCTATGGAACCGCCTGGAACCTGCTGCACCGGGCCGGTGTCTCTGGTGGCCAGCGGGTGCTGGTGACTGGCGCTTCCGGCGGGGTCGGGCTGGCCGCGGTGCAGCTGGCGGCCCATCTTGGTGCGCAAGTGACCGGCCAGACATCGCCCGCCAAGGCGGAGGCGGTGACCGCGATGGGGGCGGGCAGCATTATCGGCCGCGATGAGGTTCCTGAACCTGGACGCTACGACGCCGTCATCGACGTGGTCGGCGGCCCGGCCTGGCCCGCGCTGATACAGGCGCTGCGGCCCGGCGGGCATTACGCGGTCTCCGGCGCCATTGCCGGACCGATCGTCACAGCGGACCTGCGTGAGATTTACCTGCGCGACATCACCATCCACGGCTGCACCTTCTCCCCGCGTGCGGTCTTTGCCGAACTGGTGGAACTGATCAATTCCGGCACAATCCGCCCCTTGGTCTCGGCAACCTATCCCCTGCAGGACATCGTCCGGGCGCAAGCCGATTTCATGAGCAAGGCGTTTCCGGGCAAACTGGTCCTGATTCCCCCGCAGGAGGCCCCATGACAGAAATCATCCTCCTTGACGGCTCGATCGGGCAGGAGGTCGTCAAACGGTCCGGCGACCGGGCGACGCCACTGTGGTCAACCTCCGTGATGATCGAAAAGCCGGATGTGGTCGGCGGCATTCACGCGGACTACTTTGCTGCCGGGGCAACGGTTGCCACCATGAACACCTATGCGGTGCTGCGCGACCGTTTGGCCCGCGCCGGGATCGAGGAGCATTTCGAAGAATTGCTGGCCAAGGCCGCTGCACAGGCAACCGTTGCACGGGACGCCCACGGATCGGGCCGCGTTGCTGCTGCGCTTGGGCCGCTGATTGCCTCTTACCGCCCGGACATCTGCCCGCCGCACCAGGAGGCCGCACCTGTCTACGCAGAGCTTGTTCAGCTGCTGGAGCCGCAGGCGGATCTGTTCCTGATCGAAACCGTGTCCTCGGTTGAACAGGCCAGGGGCGCCTTGCTCGGCTGCGCCGGTACGGCCAAACCGGTGTGGCTGGCAGCCTCGGTTTCCGATGAGGACGGAACGCTGCTGCGCTCCGGCGAGCCGCTGGCTGACCTCGCGACGCTGGTTGAGGAATTCCAGCCGGAGGCGCTTCTGATCAACTGTTCGCGCCCAGAGGTCGTCGGCGCAGGCCTGGAAATCGTGAAGAGCTTCGGCAAGCCCTTCGGCGCTTATGCCAACGGCTTCACCCGGATATCCGAGGGCTTCCTGCAGGATGCCCCGACCGTGGACGCGCTGGAGCAGCGCCAGGATCTGGGGCCCAGGGCCTACGCGGAATTTGCCATGGGCTGGGTTGCCCAAGGCGCTACCATCGTCGGCGGCTGCTGCGAAGTCGGCCCGGACCATATTGCCGAACTGGCCCGCTGCTTGCGCGCGGCCGGGCATCGGATCGTCTGACCAGGGGAGGGGATCAGCATGGCAGCTCCGGAAAAACTGAAAGCGGCAGACCCGGCCCGGGTCTGGCACATTGACATCATCGTCACCGAAGGTTTCGTGCTGATCGAGATGTCGGCGATCCTGGAGGTGCTGCGGATCGCCAATCGCGTGCTGGCCCAGCCGCCGTTCAAATGGACCGTCCGCTCGCTGCAGGGCGGCCGGGTGGGCTGCCGGGCGGGCCTCAGCGTGGATACCGAACCCTTCGCGGCCAAGCCGGACGCGGATTTCGCCTTCTTCCTTGGCAACTCGGACCCGGATCATCCGGGCCTCAGCCTGGGACGGGTGATCTCCAGCTACACCTGCCGCGATATCAAGGTCTACCTGCTGGCCGAGGCCGCTGCCCGCTATATCCGCGACCAGGGCGGCGCGGCCGGGCGGCTGACGACCCATTGGGAGAACTCCGCCCTGCTGCGCGAGCGGATGGGGCTGAATGATTCCAGCCATGCGCTGGCCAGCGAAGACGGGCCGGTTGTGACCTGCGCCGGCATGGGATCCACCGTCGACATCATCCTGGCGCTGGTCGGCAGGCTGACTTCTGCTGCGGCGCAGATGACCGTGGGCAACATCATGCTGCACGAACAGGTGCGCGACTTCTCTTCGCTGCAGCCCTTTGCCGGCGCCAAGCCAACCATCACTGGCGACAGCGACTTGGACCACTGCATCCGCATCATGCAGGACAACATCGAGGAACCGGTGCCGATCAGCGACATAGTCGATGAACTGGGCATTTCCACCCGCTCTCTGGAGCGCAAGTTCCGGACCTTCCTGGGAACCACTCCCAATGGGTTTTACAGGGAAATGCGGCTCTCCAAGGCCAACAATCTCCTGCTCAATACCACCATGAGCGTCCGCGAGATCGGTCTTGCCTGCGGCTTTCCGAACGGATTCTCCAGCCTTTACAAGAGCTTCTTTGGCATCACGCCCTTTGCTCTGCGCAAGCGCCGCCGACTGGGCGAGGACAGCCCGGAAAAAATCCTCAAGGCCGGAGAATAGCCTCGGGAGTCTGGCGTTTTTGATGCATTTTGCGCCGCCTATTCATGATAATCAGGCGCAAACTCTCATTCAGGAGCGATGATATGAGCGATCTTCCCAACAAGGCCCGCGTGGTGATTATCGGCGGCGGCGTGATCGGCTGCTCGGTGGCTTATCACCTGACCAAGCTCGGCTGGAAGGATGTGGTTCTGCTGGAGCGCAAACAGCTGACCTCCGGCACCACCTGGCACGCCGCGGGCCTGATCGCCCAGTTGCGTGCTACTGCCAACATGACCAAACTGGCAAAATACAGCCAGGAGCTCTACGGCTCGCTGGAGGAGGAAACCGGCGTCGCCACCGGCTTCAAGCGTTGCGGCTCGATCACCGTGGCCCTGACCGAAGAGCGCAAGGAAGAGATCTTCCGCCAGGCCGCCATGGCGCGCGCGTTTGGTGTCGAAGTTGAGGAAATCTCCCCCGAGGAAGTCAAAGCCCGCTACGAGCACTTGAATGTGGGCGACGTGACCGCCGGCGTATGGCTGCCGAAGGACGGGCAGGGCGATCCGGCCAACATCGCGCTGGCCCTGGCCAAAGGCGCCCGCCAGCGCGGCGCGCTGGTCAAGGAGCGGATCAAGGTCACCGGCATCTCCAAAAACGGCCGCCGCGTCACCGGCGTTGACTGGGTCAGCGATGATGGCCAGTTGCAAGGCCACATCGAAGCCGACATGGTGGTGAACTGTGCCGGCATGTGGGGGCATGAGGTCGGCCGCATGGCAGGCGTCAACGTGCCGCTGCACGCCTGCGAGCACTTCTACATCGTGACCGAAGGCATCGAAGGCCTGACCCAGATGCCGGTGCTGCGGGTGCCGGACGAATGCGCCTATTACAAGGAAGACGCCGGCAAGATCCTTTTGGGTGCCTTTGAACCCAACGCCAAGCCCTGGGCTATGAAGGGCATCCCCGACAGCTTCGAGTTCGACCAGCTGCCCGAGGACTTCGACCACTTCGAGCCGATCCTGGAGGCCGCCTGCAACCGGATGCCGATGCTGGCGGAGGCTGGTATCCACACGTTCTTCAACGGACCGGAATCCTTTACCCCGGACGACGCCTACCACCTCGGCCTGGCGCCGGAGATGGACAACTTCTGGGTCGCCGCTGGCTTCAACTCGATCGGCATTCAGTCCGCAGGCGGCGCCGGCATGGCGCTGGCGCAGTGGATGGAAGACGGCCAGAAGCCGTTTGACCTCGGCGATGTGGACATCTCCCGCATGCACCCGTTCCAGGGCAACAAGCATTATCTGTTCGAGCGTTCGAAAGAGACCCTGGGCCTGCTGTATGCAGACCATTTCCCCTACCGCCAGAAGGCCACGGCCCGCGGCGTGCGCCGCACTCCGTTCCACTACCACTTCAAGGAACAGGGCGCCGTCTTTGGCGAAATCGGCGGCTGGGAGCGCGCCAACTGGTTTGCAAACGAAGGCCAGGAGCGCGAGTACCAATACAGCTGGAAGCGCCAGAACTGGTTCGAAAATTCCGCCGCTGAACATCGCGCTGTGCGGGAAAATGTCGGCATGTACGACATGTCCTCCTTCGGCAAAATCCGCGTCGAAGGCCCGGATGCGGAAAAGTTCCTGAACTACATCTGCGGCGCCAATGTCTCGGTTCCCGCGGGCAAGATCGTCTACACCCAGTTCCTGAACCCGCGCGGCGGGATCGAGGCGGATGTGACCGTCACCCGCCTGAGCGAGACCGTCTATCTGGTGGTGACACCGGCGGTGACCCGCCTCGCCGACCAGACCTGGATGATGCGCAACAAGGGCGGTTTCAACGTCGTGCTCACCGATGTGACCGCAGGCGAGGGCGTGCTGGCAGTGATGGGTCCGAACTCCCGCGAACTGCTGCAGAAAGTGTCGCCCAATGATTTCTCCAACGAGGTGAACCCCTTCGGCACCGCACAAGAGATCGAACTGGGCATGGGCCTCGCCCGTGTGCACCGGGTGACCTATGTGGGTGAGCTTGGCTGGGAAATCTATATCCCGGCAGAGATGTCCGGCCATGCCTTCGAAACCCTCTGGGAGGCGGGCCAGGATTTAGGGCTCAAGCTCTGCGGCATGCACATGATGGACAGCTGCCGGATCGAGAAGGGCTTCCGCCACTTCGGCCACGACATCACCTGCGAGGACAATGTGATCGACGCAGGGCTCGGCTTTGCGGTCGCCGCCGGCAAGGACGACTTCATCGGCAAGGCTGCGGTGCTGGAGCGCAAGGAGAGCGGCCCCAAGAACCGCATGGTTCAGTTCAAGCTGACCGATCCCGAGCCGCTGCTGTTCCACAACGAGCCGATCATCCGCGACGGCAAATATGTGGGCTATCTCAGCTCCGGCAACTACGGCCACACCTTGGGTGCCGCCATCGGCATGGGCTACGTACCCTGCGAGGGCGAAAGCGCAGCGGATGTGCTGGGCTCCACCTACGAGATCGACGTCTGCGGCGTGAAGGTGAAAGCCGAAGCTTCCCTGAAGCCGATGTACGATCCGAAATCGGAGCGGGTGAAGGCCTAAGCACCTCTCCTGTGCAATCACCTGCCCGTATCACGCCCCGGACAAAGCGCCGGGGCGTTTTTCATACTTGTCTCTGCGGGGGCAGCGCCGGGTTCTGCTGCAACGTTTGCCCCGGTTTCGCGGTCCAGCCGCGCAGCCCCTCTTGACCCCGCCGGAAATCCCTTGGAGAAATCCATAAAAAGCCTTGTGCGGCAGGGGTAAACAGGTAGGTTGCTTGTCCCGGCCACTGACACGGGCCTGACGAAGAGGATTTGGGACATGAAGATCAGCATCGAACGCGGCACGCTTCTCAAGGCCGTGGCCCAGGCGCAGTCTGTGGTCGAGCGCCGCAACACCATTCCGATTCTGGCGAATGTGCTGATCGAAGCCGAGGGCGACAGCGTCCAGTTCCGAGCCACCGACCTGGATATCGAGGTGGTCGACAAGGCCCCCGCGCAGGTGGAGCGCGCCGGCGCCACCACCGTGGCCGCCACCACCCTGCACGAGATTGTCCGCAAGCTGCCCGACGGCGCGCTGGTCACCCTGACCGCCGACGCCGCAACCGGCCGCCTGGCGGTCGAGGCTGGGCGTTCCAACTTCTCGCTGGCGACCCTGCCGCGCGAGGATTTCCCGGTGATGGCGTCATCGGAATATCACTCGAACTTCGCTGCCAAGGCGGCCGTGCTGCGCCGCCTGTTCGACAAGTCGAAATTCGCGATCTCCACCGAGGAGACCCGCTATTACCTGAACGGTGTCTACCTGCACGTCTCCGCCGGTGCCGAAGGCGGCAAGGCGCTGCGCGCTGTGGCCACCGACGGCCACCGCTTGGCCCGTATCGATGCCGAGCTGCCGCTGGGTGCCGAGGACATGCCCGGCGTGATCGTGCCGCGCAAGACTGTGGGCGAGCTGCGCAAGCTTCTGGATGATGACGACATGGACATTGCGGTCTCGGTCTCGGAAACCAAGGTGCGCTTTGCCACCCCGAACATCACCCTGACGTCGAAGGTAATTGACGGCACCTTCCCCGACTACACCCGCGTGATCCCGGCCGGCAACACCCGCCGTCTGGAAGTGGATGCAGCCGAGTTCGCACAGGCCGTTGACCGGGTTGCCACCGTTTCCTCCGAACGCTCCCGCGCGGTGAAGCTGCAGCTGGAAGAGGACCGCCTGATCCTGTCGGTGAACGCACCCGACAGCGGCGCCGCCGAGGAAGAGCTGGCCGTCGCCTACAATGACGAGCGGCTGGAAATCGGCTTTAACGCAAAGTACCTGCTGGAAATCGCCAACCAGGTGGACCGCGAGAACGCCGTGTTCATGTTCAACTCCTCCGGCGATCCGACCCTGATGCGCGAAGGCAACGACGAAAGTGCCGTTTACGTCGTGATGCCGATGCGGGTCTGACGCGCCTGACGGCGCTGCCTCCCCTCTCGGCGGCAAAGCCGCCTGCCGGGCAGCGGGACGCGAGTATTTTTAGAAAGATGAAAAGGGAGCGCGCCGCGTGCTGGCCCTGACCGCCTTGACCCTGTCCCATTTCCGCTCGCATTTGCGGGCGGAATTGCATTTGGACGGGCGTCCGGTGGCCATTTACGGCAACAACGGCGCGGGCAAGACCAACATCCTGGAAGCGGTATCGCTGTTTTCCCCCGGCCGCGGGCTGCGCCGGGCCAGCGCAGCGGAGATGGCGCGCCAGCCGGAGATGCTGGGCTGGAAGCTGAAGGGCGAGCTGCGGACGCCTTCGCAGACCTATGAGGTGGAAACCTGGTCCGAAAGCGGCAATGCGCGCCAGGTGAAGATCGACAACAAATCCGCGAGCCAGCTGGCGCTGGGGCAGGTGGCGCGCGTTGTCTGGCTGATCCCAGCGATGGACCGGCTGTGGATCGAAGCCGCCGAGGGGCGGCGGCGGTTTCTGGACCGGATCGCGCTCAGTTTTGAGCCCGCCCATGCCGAGGCCTCGCTGGCTTATGACAAGGCGATGCGCGAGCGCAACCGGCTGCTGAGGGAACAGATCCGCGACGCTGCCTGGTACAAGGTGCTGGAAGACCGGATGGCCTCCGCCGGGCACCGGATTCATGCCGCGCGGGTGCAGGCGGTGGAGCTGCTGCAATTGGCGCAGGCCAGGGCGGAAACCGCCTTTCCCGCTGCCGAACTGGAATTGATGCAGTCGGAGGGCAGCATGCCGTCCACAGAGGCTGATTTCAAAGAGGCGCTGGAAGAAAGCCGGTTCCGAGATCTGGCGGCGGGCCGCACCCTGGTGGGGCCGCACCGCACGGATTTGATTGGCACCTACCGGGCCAAGGGCATCCCGGCCAGGGATTGCTCCACCGGCGAGCAGAAGGCGCTGCTGGTGTCGCTGATCCTGGCCAATGCGCGGGCATTGGCCGAGCGCGAGGGCGCGCCGCCGATCCTGCTGCTGGATGAGGTGGCAGCGCATCTGGATGCCGCACGCCGCGCCGCGCTGTATGACGAGATTTGCGCCTTGGGAACCCAGGCCTGGATGACGGGCACGGGCCCTGAGCTGTTTGCGGAGCTGGGCGGCCGGGCTCAGGTGCTGGAAGTGTCGGAAGCCGAAGGTGTGTCGGAGGTTTCCCGGAAATGACCGTGACGCCTTGGGATCTGGCGCTCTACGCCGGCGCCTTGCTGATCCTGTTCCTGACCCCCGGCCCAGTCTGGCTGGCGCTGATGGCGCGCTCGGTTTCCGGCGGGTTCCCGGCGGCTTGGCCGCTGGCGGTTGGCGTCGCCTGCGGTGACATCTTCTGGCCACTGATCGCGGTGGCAGGCATGTCCTGGGTGGTCTCGGAATTCGAGGGCATCATGACCGTGCTGCGCTGGGTTGCCTGCGCGATGTTCCTGGGGATGGGATACCTGCTGATCCGCCATGCCGGCGACGCGGTGGAGGAAAACCGCGCCCTGACCCGTCCCGGCATCTGGGCCGGTTTCATGGCTGGCATCGCGGTGATCCTCGGAAACCCCAAGGCGATTCTGTTCTACATGGGCGTGCTGCCCGGGTTCTTTGACCTGTCGGGCATCTCCTGGAGCGACGTGGCGGCGATCGTCACCCTGTCCTTCCTGGTGCCGCTTCTGGGCAACCTGGCGCTGGCGGGGATGGTGCACCGCGTGCGCCGCGCGGTGACATCCACCCGGATCCGGCGGCGGATCAACCTTGTCTCCGGCGGGCTGCTGATCTGCGTCGGGCTGGTGATCCCGTTCACCTAGGTGGCGGGCTGCAGCCAGGCCTGCAGGTAGGGCTCAAGCGCCCTGGCAGGCGGCGTTTCATCATCGTGCTCCATGCAGAACCACACACCCAGGACGTGGTTCAGGAAAGCCTGAATGCCTTCGGCCAGCAGTTCCGGCGGCTGATCGCGGCGGATCCGGCCTGCCGCCTGTAGAAGCTGCAGCCAGCGGGTCAGCAGGGCAACCTGGCGGAGGAAGCCTGCGGTGATCACTTCGTCCGGTTCTGCCGCCGTGGTGCCGGAGTAGCGCAGCAGCAAATCGAAAATCACGCGGTCCTGGCCGACGTAGTCCAGATGCGGCGCCAGCCGGGCGGTCAGCTCAGCTGCATCCCGGGGGGCGCCACCTGCCTCCATACCGTCCAGAAGGCGCAGGACCTCATCCCCGATCAGCACGGCCAGCAGCCCGTCCTTGTCCTTGAAATGCGAAAACAGGGTGCCCTTGGCCACACCGGCGCGGGCGACCACATCCTCCACCCGCAATCCGCTGTAGCCCTGTTCCTGCACGATTGCGGCTGCCATCTCCAGCAGTCTTGCCCTGGTTTCCAGCCGCCGTTTCTGCGGTGCACGTGTCATGTCTCAGCCTCACGACCTCTTTTATTGACCGCGGTCATTTTTACAATTGACCGCGGTCATTTTTGATTCAATAAAGTGACCACGGTCAACTTAGCTAATGGAGAGTGAGATGTCTGCCCGGAAAATCCTGATTTTGAATGGCCACCCCGGCCAAACCTCCCTGTCGAAATCCCTGTGCGCCGCATATCAGGCCGCGGCGGAGGAAAACGGCCATCTGGTGCGCTGCCATGACATCTCACAGATGCAATTCGACATGGACTATGGGCAAGGCGGGTATAAGAACCCGAAACCCTTGGAGCCGGATCTGGCAGCCTTTCTGGAGGATCTGGAGTGGGCAGAGCATGTGGTGATGGCCTCTCCGCTGTGGTGGGGCGCCATCCCTGCCAAGCTGAAGGCGGTATTTGACAGGGCTTTGCTGCCGGGGCGGGCCTTCGATACCCGCAACGTCAACTTCGTGGGGCTCCCGGCCCCGATGCTGACCGGCAAGACTGCCCGGGTGCTGCTGACGTCGGACACGCCCGCGCTGCTGTTGCGGCTGTTCTACGGCAATGCTGTCAAGAAGTTCATCAGCCGCCAGATCCTTGGGTTTGTCGGCATAAAGCCCACGCGGTTCAGCACTTTCGCGCCAGCTACGGACGCGCCAGAGGCCAAGGTCAAAACCTGGCTGGCGGCAGCTGGCGGATTGGGGGCCAAGGCAGCCTGATTCTGCCAAGAAAAAAGGGGGCTTGCGCGTGACAATCCCGGTCAGGTTTCGTATAAAATCCCGAAGCTAAGACAGGAAGATGTGAATGTCCGGAAACGAGCAGGCCCCCGCAGAATATGGCGCGGATTCCATCAAGGTTCTCAAAGGGTTGGAGGCGGTCCGCAAGCGCCCCGGCATGTATATCGGGGACACGGATGACGGCTCGGGCCTGCACCATATGGTGTACGAGGTCGTGGACAACGGCATCGACGAGGCCCTGGCGGGCCACGCCGACCACGTGACGGTCAAGATCCACGCCGATTCCAGCGTCTCCGTCAGTGACAACGGCCGCGGCATCCCGGTGGATATCCACGCCGAGGAAGGCGTGTCGGCAGCCGAGGTCATCATGACCCAGCTGCACGCCGGCGGTAAGTTCGACTCGAACTCCTACAAGGTCTCGGGCGGTCTGCACGGCGTGGGCGTGTCGGTGGTGAATGCGCTGTCCGACTGGCTGGAACTGCGCATCTGGCGCAACGGCAAGGAGCACATCGCCCGCTTCGAGCGCGGCGATACCGTCAAGCATCTGGAAGTGGTCGGCGATTGCGGCGACCAGACCGGCACCGAGGTCCGGTTCATGGCTTCGACGGATACATTCTCGAACCTCGAATACTCCTTTGAGACGCTGGAAAAACGCCTGCGCGAGCTGGCCTTCCTGAACTCCGGTGTGCGGATCATTCTGGAGGATGAGCGTCCGGCGGAGAAGCTCTCGGCAGAGCTGTACTACGAGGGCGGCGTCAAGGAGTTCGTCAAATACCTTGACCGGCACAAGACTCCGGTGATGGATGCTCCGGTCTACATCGTGGGGGAGAAGGACGACATCGGTGTCGAAATCGCCATGTGGTGGAACGACAGCTACCACGAAACGGTCTTGCCCTTCACCAACAACATCCCCCAGCGCGATGGCGGCACCCATGTGGCAGGCTTCCGCGGCGCGCTGACCCGGACCATCAACAACTACGCGCAGACTTCGGGGATCGCCAAGAAGGAAAAGGTGTCCTTCACCGGTGACGACGCCCGCGAAGGACTGACCTGTGTTCTGTCGGTCAAGGTGCCGGATCCGAAATTCTCCAGCCAGACCAAGGACAAGCTGGTCTCTTCCGAGGTGCGGCCGGTGGTCGAAAGCCTGATGGGCGAGAAGCTGGCCGAATGGTTCGAGGAAAACCCGAACGAGGCCAAGCAGATCGTCGGTAAGATTGTCGAGGCGGCGCTGGCGCGCGAGGCCGCCCGCAAGGCGCGCGAGCTGACCCGCCGCAAGACCGCGATGGACGTGAACTACCTGGCGGGCAAGCTCAAGGACTGCTCCGAGAAAGACCCCTCCAAGACCGAAGTCTTCCTGGTCGAGGGTGACTCGGCCGGCGGCTCCGCCCAAACAGGGCGGGACCGGATGACCCAGGCAATCCTGCCCCTGCGCGGCAAGATCCTGAACGTGGAGCGCGCGCGCTTTGACCGGATGCTGTCGAGCCAGGAGATCGGCAACCTGGTGATGGCGCTGGGCACCGGCATCGGCCGCGATGAGTTCAACATCGAAAAGCTGCGCTACCACAAGATTGTCATCATGACCGACGCCGACGTCGACGGCGCCCACATCCGCACTCTGCTGCTCACCTTCTTCTACCGGCAAATGCCGGAGCTGATCGAGGGCGGCTACCTCTATATCGCGCAGCCGCCGCTCTATAAGGTCGCGCGCGGCAAATCCGAGGTCTATCTCAAGGATCAGGCGGCGCTGGATGATTACCTGATCAACCAGGGCGTCGACGGTGCGGTTCTGAAACTGGGCGACGGCTCCGAAATGGCCGGCGCCGACCTCACCCGCGTGGTGGATGAGGCGCGCCAGCTCAAGCGTGTGCTGGATGCCTTCCCGACCCATTACCCGCGCCACATCCTGGAGCAGGCCGCAGTGGCCGGTGCCTTTGTGCCCGGCGCCGTGGATTCCGACCTGCAGGGCGTGGCCGACAAGGTTGCCGCCCGCCTGGATGCCATCGCGCTGGAGTATGAGCGCGGCTGGCAGGGCCGGATCACCCAGGACCACGGCATCCGCCTGGCCCGCATCCTGCGCGGCGTCGAGGAAGTCCGCACCCTGGACGGCCCGATGCTGCGCTCTGGCGAAGCCCGCAAGACCGGCAGCTTCACCCAGAGCCTGCAGGAAGTCTATGGCACCACCGCGCAGCTGGTCCGCCGTGACCGCAGCCAGATGATCCACGGCCCGCTTGGCCTGTTGAAAGCGATTCTGGAAGAAGGCGAAAAGGGTCTCACCCTGCAGCGCTATAAGGGTCTCGGCGAAATGAACCCCGATCAGCTGTGGGAGACCACACTCGACCCGGATGCCCGCACCCTCTTGCAGGTGCGCATCGACGATATGGTAGAGGCGGATGATCTGTTCACCAAACTGATGGGCGACGTGGTGGAACCGCGCCGCGAGTTCATCCAGAAGAACGCTCTCAGCGTCGAAAACCTGGACTTCTGAAAACTTCTAACCATCTGAAAAATTTTGATTTCTGAAACGGCGCGCGCTCCTGCACGGGGCGCGCGCCGGCTTTTTTGGCCTGCTGCGTTCGATCATGTGTCTCTCGGCTGCCCGGCCCGGCTCAGGCAGTTAACTGTTCTGCGGGCCGCACTGGCGCGGCTGTGGTGCGGTGAAAATACAATTTCGATTTTTTGAATATTTAGTTTTTCAAATCAAACACCTGCGAAATGATTCAGATCAAGGTCCGGGGAGCCGTGCTTTTACATGGTGGCGCTGGCAGGACCGAACCCGGTAGGTCGTAAATATGAATCAAAAATGCCTTTTGATTATGATTCGGCTTTGTTGAGTTAAGGTGGTTCTGCCTGCACCAGCCTTTCGCGGGCGTTCCGCGTGGATTTAGTGTAGAATAAATTAGCTAAGGAGGACGCTTATGTCCGAACAGCCAACCAAAGCCGAAGAGCGGAATACCTTTCTGTTCCTCGCTGTGATCCTGGCGCCGGTTCTGGCAGTGGGAATCGTAGGCGGGTACGGTCTGATGATCTGGATCTCGCAGATCTTCCTGGGGCCACCCACCGGATAAGAGCCCAGTCCGATGCCAGCACATGCCAGCACAGCCCCTTCGCGGCGCGCCTTCCTGACCGGAAGGGTGTCCCGCCCGGATCCGGAATTCCGCCCGCCCTGGACGGATGAGGCCCGGGTGCAGGCCCATTGCACCAGCTGCAATGCCTGCGTGGAGGCCTGCCCGGAAAACATCATCGAATTCGACAGCCGCAACCGCCCGCGGATCAGTTTCCGGGGCGGCGAATGCACCTTCTGCGCCGCCTGCGCCGAAGCCTGCCCGGAGCCGGTGTTCGATCTGGAACTGCCTGCGCCCTGGCCGGTGACGGTGGAGATCACCGGCAGCTGCCTGAATGCGGCTGGCATCGCCTGCCAGCTGTGCACTGACATCTGCGACCCGCGCGCCCTGCGGATGGACCTGTCGGTCCGCCCGGTCGGCGCCATCCAGGTGGACGCCGACGCCTGCACCGGCTGCGGCGCTTGCCTGTCCACCTGCCCCAGCAACGCCATCGCGATCAGCGACCCCCGCCAGCAAAGGATGCCTGCGTGACAGAAGAAATCCATATCTCCAGCCTGCTGGTGCGCAGCAACCCGGCGCAGATGGAGGCCGTTCTGGCCGAAATCAAATCCATGCCGCGCGCCGAGATTTCGCAAACCGACCCCTCGGGCAAGATCGTCGTGCTGTTCGAAGCGGACAGCGACCGGGCCATCGGTGACGCGCTCGCCAAAATTCAGCTTCTCGACGGCGTCGCCAGCGCGGCGCTTGTCTTCCATCAAACCTGCGATGCGCAGGACCTCGCCATTGAAGAAGGAGTCCCCCAATGACCGGACTTACCCGCCGTGACGCCATCAAGGCGCAGGCAGCTGCAGCCGCGGCCCTTGCCGCCGGCCTGCCGATCCCCGCGGCCGCGCAGAACCTTGTCACAGACGCAAATGTGACCGAACTGAAATGGTCCAAGGCGGCCTGCCGATTCTGCGGCACCGGCTGCTCGATCATGGTCGCCACCAAGGCTGGCCGCGTGGTCGCCACCCACGGCGACACCCAGGCCGAGGTCAACCGCGGCCTGAACTGCGTCAAGGGCTACTTCCTGTCGAAGATCATGTATGGCGCCGACCGCCTGACCACGCCGCTGCTGCGCAAGACCAACGGCGAATATGACAAGAACGGCGAATTCACCCCGGTCAGCTGGGATGAGGCCTTCGACATCATGGCCGAGAAGTGGAAGAAAACCCTGGCCGAGAAAGGCCCCGAAGGCATCGGCATGTTCGGCTCCGGCCAGTGGACCGTCTGGGAAGGCTATGCGGCCTCCAAGCTGATGAAGGCGGGCTTCCGCTCCAACAACATCGACCCGAACGCGCGCCACTGCATGGCCTCGGCCGTGGGCGGCTTCATGCGCACCTTTGGCATCGACGAGCCGATGGGCTGCTATGACGACTTCGAGAACGCCGACGCCTTCGTGCTGTGGGGCTCGAACATGGCAGAGATGCACCCGATCCTGTGGACCCGCATTACTGACCGCCGCTTCAGCCACCCGCATGTCAAGGTGGCAGTGCTGTCGACCTTCACCCACCGCAGCTTCGATCTGGCCGATATCCCGGCGGTGTTCACCCCGCACACCGACCTGGTGATGCTGAACTACATCGCCAACTACATCATCCAGAACGGCGCGGTGAACGAGGATTTCGTGTCCAAGCACGTCAACTTCAAGCGCGGTAACCAGGACATCGGCTATGGCCTGCGTCCGGAGCATCCGCTGGAGCAGATGGCCGAGAACGCGGACAAGGCCGGCGGCGCCTCGGATATGACGTTTGAGGAATTTGCCGAGTTCGTTTCCGAATACACGCTTGAAAAAGCAGCGGAAATGTCCGGTGTTCCGGCAGAGACGCTGGAGAAGATCGCCAAGCTTTACGCCGATCCGGATACCAAGGTGATGTCGCTTTGGACCATGGGCGTGAACCAGCACACCCGCGGTGTCTGGGTCAACAACATGATCTACAACATCCACCTGCTGACCGGAAAAATCTCCACCCCCGGCAACTCGCCGTTCTCGCTGACCGGCCAGCCCTCGGCCTGCGGCACCGCCCGCGAAGTTGGCACCTTTGCCCACCGTCTGCCTGCCGACATGGTGGTCAAGAACCCGGAACACCGCGCCTATGCCGAAAAGATCTGGAAGCTGCCCGAAGGCACCGTGCCCGGCTGGGTCGGCGCCCACGCGGTGAAGCAGAACCGCGACCTGAAGGACGGCAAGATCAACTGCTACTGGGTGCAGGTAAATAACAACATGCAGGCCGCCCCCAACATGATGGAGGAAGGGCTGCCGGGCTACCGCAACCCCGACAACTTCATCGTGGTGTCGGACGCCTACCCGACGGTGACGGCAGAAGCCGCCGACCTGATCCTGCCCGCCGCCATGTGGGTGGAAAAGGAAGGTGCCTACGGCAACGCCGAGCGCCGCACCCAGTTCTGGTATCAGCTGGTCAACGCGCCGGGTGAATCCAAATCCGACCTGTGGCAGCTGGCGGAATTCTCCAAGCGCTTCACCACTGACGAGGTTTGGCCGGCGGAGATCCTGGACGCCAATCCGGACTACAAGGGTAAGACCCTGTTCGAGGTGCTGTTCGCCAACGGCAAGGTCGACCAGTACGAGCTGAGCGATAAGGCCAAGGAATACGGCAACCACGAATCCGAGGACTTCGGCTTCTACATCCAGAAGGGCCTGTTTGAGGAATATGCCGAGTTCGGCCGCGGCAAGGCGCACGACCTAGCGCCCTTCGACACCTACCACGAGGTGCGCGGCCTGCGCTGGCCGGTTGTGGACGGCAAGGAAACCCAGTGGCGCTTCAAAGAAGGCTACGACCCCTATGTTAAGCCGGGCTCGGATTTCGAATTCTACGGCAAGCCCGACGGCAAGGCAGTAATCTTTGCGCTGCCCTACGAGCCGCCGGCGGAAAGCCCGGATGAGGAATACCCGATGTGGCTGGCCACCGGCCGAGTGCTGGAGCACTGGCACTCCGGCTCGATGACCCAGCGGGTGCCGGAACTGTACCAGGCGATCCCGGATGCGCTCTGCTACATGCACCCGGACGACGCCAAGGAGCAGGGCTTCCGGCGCGGCACCGAGGTGCGGGTGATCTCGCGGCGCGGCGAAATCCGCACCCGGATCGAAACCCGCGGCCGCAATAAGCCACCCAAAGGCTTGGTCTTTGTGCCCTGGTTCGATGCGCGCCGGCTGATCAACAAGGTCACGCTGGATGCCACCGATCCGATCTCGAAACAGACGGACTTCAAAAAATGCGCAGTCCGTATCGAAGCAGTGTGAGGCCCGTCATGAAACATCTCCGTCTCGCCATCCTGGCCGCACCGATCCTGCTGGCCTCGGCAGCTTTCGCCCAGAACCAGGTCGCCACGCTGCGCAACACCGCGCCGCTGGGCGAGCAGGGTGAAGCCACCCAGATCCCCGGCGTTGTCAACACCGACATCCGCCAGGTGCGCAACTACCCGGACCAGCCGCCGCTGATCCCGCACAAGACCGACAACTACCAGGTCGATCTGAACTCCAACAAATGCCTGACCTGCCACAGCCGCACGGCCGTGGAGGTCAGCCAAGCGCCGATGATCTCGGTCACCCACTTCATGAACCGCGAGGGCCAGACCCTCGGCGCGGTCAGCCCGCGGCGCTATTTCTGCAACCAGTGCCACGTGGTGCAGACCAACGCCCGGCCGCTGGTGGAGAATGAGTTCGTCGATGTCGACAAGGTGATCGATTACGTGAAGGCAAAGCAGGGCGGGGCGGACTGATGTTTGGTTTCCTGAAACGGCTCTGGTGGATCATCAGGCGACCCAGCGCCTATTTCTCGCTCGGCTTCCTGACCATGGGCGGCTTCGTTATGGGGATCATCTTCTGGGGCGGTTTCAACACCGCGCTTGAAGTGACCAACACCGAGGCCTTCTGCACCAGCTGCCACGAAATGCGCGACAACGTGTTCGAGGAGCTGAAGCCGACGATCCACTATTCCAACCGCTCCGGCGTCCGCGCGTCCTGCCCGGACTGCCACGTGCCGCACAACTGGACCAACAAGATCGCCCGCAAGATGCAGGCCTCCAAGGAGGTTTGGGGCAAGATCTTCGGCACCATCAACACGCGGGAGAAATTCCTGGAGCACCGGCTGGAACTGGCGCAGCACGAATGGGCGCGGCTTGAGGCGAACGACTCGCTGGAGTGCCGCAACTGCCACTCGGACGAGTCGATGGACATCACCCGCCAGTCCAAGCGGGCAGCGGACGCGCATGAGCGCTTCCTGTTCACCGGCGAGAAAACCTGCATCAACTGCCACAAGGGCATCGCCCACCAGCTGCCCGACATGGCCGCAGCCGAAGGCGAAGATCACGCGGGCCTGCTGGCGCCGGCCCACGGCGAGGGCCTGCTGGCCAGCACCCGCAGCTACCTGGGCCTGAGCAGCAACTGACGCTGCCTGCCCTTCAAAAACAAGAAAAGGCCGCTGTCCCGATGGGCAGCGGCCTTTTTAGTGTCTGTTTCACGCGGATCTTACAGCGGGATGCTGCCCAGGTGATCCTCACCGCGCTCGCGGGCCAGCTTCATCTGCTTCTGCCGCTCGCGGAACCGCGCCTTGTCCTCTTCCGAGGTCTGATCGATGCACAGGTGGCAGCTGACGCCCTGCTCGAACTCGGGCCGTTCCTTGTCTTCCGACAGGATCGGGCGGCGGCAACCGTGGCACAGCTCATGCGGGCCTTCGACCAGCCCGTGGCCGACTGACACACGGTTGTCGAAGACAAAGCATTCGCCTTCCCAGGTGCTGTCCTCGGCGGGCATTTCCTCCAGGTAGCGCAGGATGCCGCCCTTCAGGTGATAGACATCCTCCACGCCCTGGCCCAGCAGGTAGTTGGTCGACTTCTCGCAGCGGATGCCGCCGGTGCAGAACATCGCAACCCGCTTGTTGTGGAAGCGGTCCTTGTTCTCCTCCCACCAGGCGGGGAAGTCGCGGAAGCTTTCTGTCTTGGGGTCGATCGCGCCCTCGAAGGTGCCTATCGCCACCTCGTAATCGTTGCGGGTGTCGATCAGCACCACATCGTCCTGCCGGATCAGGTCGTTCCAGTCCTCGGGCTCGACGTAATGCCCGACAGAGGCCAGCGGATCCACATCCGGCTGGCCCATGGTCACGATCTCTTTCTTCAGCCGCACCTTCATCTTGCCGAACGGCGGCTCGGCTGCGGTGGCCTCCTTCCATTCCAGACCGGCGCAACCGGGCAGCGCCTTGATATGGGCGAGCACTGCGTCGATGCCTGCCCGCGGGCCGGCGATGGTGCCATTGATCCCCTCCTGCGCCAGCAGCAAAGAGCCTTTGACGCCCTGTGCCTGGCACAGGTCCAAGAGCGCCGGCCTGACCGCGGCGGGATTGGGGAAACGGGTGAAGTGATAGAGGGCGGCAATCGTGTACATGGCCCGCCCATAGAACCAAGGCGCGCGTATTTCAAGCAAAAGCCCTGCTGCACAGGCTTGGAAAGCTGTGCCCTGAATGCACTTTTTATTGCGGACTACGACCCCGAACCCAGCAGGAGTTCCCAAGACCGGACGGCACCGCTACATATTGTATAAGCCACAATAGGAGCAGCCCGTGTCCCAAGCCCTGATTGTTGTCGATGTACAGAATGATTTCTGCCCCGGAGGCGCGCTGGCCGTGCCCGGAGGGGATGAGGTGGTTGCCCCCGTAAACGCGATGATGGAGCGGTTCGACACCGTGATCCTGACCCAGGACTGGCATCCGGCGGGGCATTACTCCTTTGCCTCCGCGCATCCGGGCAAGGCGCCGTTCGAGACCGTGGAAATGCCCTATGGCACCCAGGTGCTGTGGCCGGACCACTGTGTGCAGGGCACCGAAGGGGCGGCCTTTCACAAGGATCTGCGCACCGATGGCGACCTGATCATCCGCAAGGGGTTCCGCGCAGGGATCGACAGCTATTCCGGCTTCTTCGAGAACGACCGGACCACGCCCACCGGGCTGGAGGGATACCTGCGCAGCCGCGGCATCATGGATCTCACGCTGGCCGGCCTGGCCACGGATTTCTGCGTAGCCTTCACGGCGCTGGACGCGGCTCGGTTGGGCTTTGCGGTAACAGTGGATCTCGCCGCCTGCCGCGCAATCGACCTGGAGGGCTCGCTTCAGACGGCGCTCTCACAGATGAAGGAGGCGGGGGTCGATTTGCAATCTTGAGTTGAGGTTTCCAAATATTAACACAATCATATTAACCTTGGCGGGGTGTCCTGGCAGCAAGGCTGGATGATGACTTTAGCAGAAGGGCCGGCTACCGGCCCGTTAGCCAGCTATGAAAGGAAATACAGCTCGCAAGAGCTGATGATGCGCTATGCCAGGGGGCGCTGCAAAACCTTCTGGCCGCGCCAGGCGTTTGTCCTTGGGGCGTGCCTTCTGCTGGGCCTGGCAACGGACATGCGGCTTGCGGCGCTTGCGTTTCTGGCGGCAATGGCCGGCGACATCATCGACAGCCTCTGCCTCCGGCAGCTTCCGGCAATGGCCGCCAGGGGCGTTCCGGAACAGCGGATGCGCCTTCTCAGCAGTTTTTCTGCCGCCATCTATGGCGCGGGAATTAGCATGTGCGCCACGCTTCCGTATTGGCCTGTAATGAAGGCGGAGGTGCATACCGCGCATCACCTCGACCTGTTGTTCTCCATCGCTTTCATGTCGGGCATTGCGATGAATGCGGCGATCACCTTGCCGTTTCACCGGGCCGCTTCGCTAATCTGGATGGCATTTTTCTGCACCGTGCCTGCTATCATGCTGTGGCACGATCTGGCAGATGGCGGCGGGGTCACTACCGAATGGCAGCTGCATGCCGTAGGCTTCCTGATTCTGTTTGGCTACATGATATGGCTTGCCGGCTACGGCCGCCGTTCGTTTGAAAATACCCGCCAGTACAATCTTGCCACCGCCACCCAGCAGCAGGAGCTGGAGGCGGCAAACACCCGTCTTCAGGAGCAGCGGAAGGAGGCCCGGCGCCTGGCGCTGGTTGCCGAAAATGCCAACGACAGCGTGATGCTGATGGACCGGGAGGGGCGGATCACCTGGGTGAACGACAGTTTCACCCGCATCACCGGCTATTCCTTCGGCGAAGCGCTGGGCCGGCTGCCCGGCGATCTTCTGAACAGCGGCGAGACCGATCCGGAAACCGTCCGGCAACTGCAGGACAGCGTCCGCTACGCCCGCCCGGTCCGGGTGGAAATCCGCAACCGGCGCAAGGACGGTCAACTGGTCTGGATCGAAACCAGCCAGGTGCCGATGGTGGACAGCGAGGGCAGGCTGGAAACCCTGATCGCCGTCGAACGCGACATCACCGCCGCCAAGGAACATGCCCAGCAACTGGAGCAGGCACGCATCGCGGCTGAGGAGGGCGCCCGCGCCAAGGCGGATTTCCTGGCGACGATGAGCCATGAAATCCGCACCCCGATGAATGGCGTGATCGGCATGGCGCAGCTATTGCGTGACAGCGACCTCGGCAAGGAGCAGGAACTTTATGCCGATACGATCCTCAGTTCCGCCGACATGCTGCTGGCCCTGATCAATGATGTCCTGGACTTTTCCAAGATGGATGCCGAGGAGTTCACCCTCAGCCCTGTCAACTTTGATCCCCGCGCCTGTTTCGAAAGCACCATCCGGCTGCTGCAGTCCCAGGCAGAGGCAAAGGGGCTGAAACTTTCGCTGGAGATCAGCAGCAGCCTGCCCGGCCTGTTGCGGGGGGATGACCGCCGGATCCGGCAGATTCTGATGAACCTGGCGGGCAACGCGATCAAGTTCACCGATCAGGGCAGCGTGGCCGTCGCGGTGGACAGCGAACCGGCAGGGGACGGGACCGACCTGACCTTCACCGTGACGGACACCGGGATCGGCATCGCCGAGGACAAGCTGGACGGCGTGTTCGAGCGGTTCTCCCAAGCCGATGCCGCGATCAGCCGCCGCTTTGGCGGCACCGGGCTGGGGCTGGCCATTTCCCGCCGCCTGGCAGAGGCGATGGGCGGCAGCATAGCGGTGTCCTCCGAGCTGGGCCTCGGGTCCTGCTTCGCGGTGCGGCTGCATTTGCTGCCGCCGCAGGAGGACACCGCCGCACCGCAGGCAGACCCGCCGCCGGCGGACGGCACGGCCGCTTTGGACGGGCTGCGGGTGCTGGTGGCCGAGGACAACGCCGTCAACCGGCTGCTGGTCGAAAAATTCCTGCAATCGGCCCCGGTGGAGCTGGCCTTTGCCAAAGACGGCCGCGAGGCGGTGGCCCAGTTCGAGGCGTTTGCCCCGGATATCATCCTGATGGACATGTCGATGCCGGACATGGACGGGCTGGAGGCGACCCGGTCCATCCGCGCCCTTGCACGCCCGCAGCCCGCCATCGTCGCCCTGACCGCCAATGCCTTCGACTCCGACCGCAAGGCCTGCCTGGCGGCCGGCATGGACGAATTCATGAGCAAACCGATCAGCAAGCCCAAGCTGCTGGCGCTGCTGGGCCAATTGGCGCCGCAGGCGCTCAGCCGCCGCGCGGGCTGATGTCCTTGCCCCGGGTGGCGGGCTGTCCTATCAATCAATGACCCCTATGCACGAGGCCGCCGGTGGATATTGCAACCCGCGTCTACAATCACAAATGGAAGATCGACCCGATTATCCGGTCGCTCATCGATACTGATTTCTACAAGCTTCTGATGTGCCAGTCGGTGTTCCGCAACAAGCCGGACACCACCGTGACCTTCTCGCTGATCAACAGGTCGGCGCATGTGCCGCTGGCCCGGCTCATTGACGAGGGGGAGCTGCGCGAACAGCTGGACCACATCCGCTCGCTGTCTCTCAGCCGCGGTGAAAGCACCTGGCTGCGCGGCAATACCTTCTATGGCAAGCGGCAGATGTTCCGCCCGGATTTCATGGAGTGGTTCGAGGGGCTGCGCCTGCCGCCCTACCACCTGGAGCGCAAGGGTGATCAGTACGAGCTGACCTTCGAGGGTAAATGGCACGAGGTGATGCTGTGGGAAATCCCCGCCCTTGCGGTGCTGATGGAGCTGCGCAGCCGCGCGGTGCTGGACCAGATGGGCCGGTTCGAGCTGCAAGTGCTTTACGCCCGCGCCATGACCCGCGTCTGGGAAAAGATCGAGCGCCTGCGCGAGGTGGAGGACCTGACCATCGCCGATTTCGGCACCCGCCGCCGCCATTCCTTCCTGTGGCAGGACTGGTGCGTGCAGGCGATGATCGAGGGCCTGGGCGAGAAATTCACCGGCACCTCCAACTGCCTCATCGCCATGCGCCGCGAGGTGGAGGCGATCGGCACCAACGCCCACGAACTGCCGATGGTTTATTCGGCGCTGGCAGACAGCGACGCGGAACTGGCCCAGGCCCCCTATGACGTTCTGTCCGACTGGCATGACGAGCACGAGGGCAACCTGCGCATCATCCTGCCCGACACCTACGGCACCCAGGGGTTCCTGGACCGCGCGCCGGACTGGCTGGCGGGCTGGACCGGCATCCGCATCGACAGCGGCGATCCGGTCAAGGGCGCCGAGGTGGCGATCAACTGGTGGAAGGCGCGCGGCGAGGACCCGGCTGAGAAACGGGTGATCTTCTCCGATGGGTTGGACGTGCAGCAGATCCAGGACCTGCACGCGCAATTCTCGGACCGCACCAAGGTTTCCTTCGGCTGGGGCACACTCTTGACCAACGACTTCCGCAAGCTGGTGCCGGATGACGCGCTGGCGCCGTTCTCGCTGGTCTGCAAGGCGGTTGCAGCCAACGGGCGTCCCACGGTGAAACTGTCGGACAACCCGGAAAAGGCGATGGGTCCGGCAGATGAAATCGAACGCTACAAGCGGGTGTTCGGCGTCGGCAGGCAGGAGCGGCAGGCGGTAATCGTCTGAGAGCGGAAGAGGGGGCGCCGCCCCCTCGGCCTGGCGGCCTCACCCCCGGAGTATTTTGGAAAGGTGAAAGAGGCGCGCGCTTAGCCGTGATGCGCCGCCACAGTTTTCAGCTGCGAGAAACCGTAAAGCGCCTCAAAGCCTTTCTCCCGCCCGTGGCCGGATTTCCCGACCCCGCCGAAAGGCAGCTCCACCCCGCCGCCGGCACCGTAGTTGTTGAGGAACACCTGGCCCGCCCGCAGCCGTTTTGCCAGCCGCATCTGCCGCGCGCCGTCGCGGGTCCAGACGCTGGCGACAAGGCCATAGTCCGTGGCATTGGCGATCCGCAGCGCGTCTTCTTCGGTGTCGAACGGGATCAGCACCTGCACCGGGCCAAAGATTTCTTCACGCGCCAGCACGTGATCCTCCGGCACATCCGCAAACAGGGTGGGGCGCACATAGGCGCCGCATTCTGGCGCGTGCTCCACGATGGACCCCTGCGCCGCAACCGGCAGGTCCGCGCCTTGATTCAGATAGTCCTCGACAATCTGCTTTTGGCGGCTGGAAATCAGCGGCCCGACCCGCAGGTCCTCTGCTGCCGGCCCAACCGTCAGCGCGCCATAGGCCGCTGCCATCCGCGCCTTCACGTCCTCGTAAATCCCGCGCTGCACCAGAATGCGCGAGGAGGCAGAACAGGTCTGGCCCGCGTTCTGGATGCCCGCGTTCACCAGAAACGGCAGCGCAGCGTCCAGGTCGGCATCGTTAAACACCAGCTGCGGGGACTTACCGCCCAGCTCCAGCGTCACCGGCACCACATTGGCGCCCGCTGCCTGCTGCACCAGCGCGCCGGTCCGGACCGACCCGGTGAAGGAGATGTGATGCACACCGGGATGCCCGGCCAGCGCCGCGCCGGCCTCAGCCCCCAGGCCCGGCACCACGTTCAAGGCCCCCGCAGGCAGCCCGGCCTCCATGGCGATATGGGCAAAGGCCAGCGCCGTCAGGCAGGCCTCCTCCGCGGGTTTCAGCACGCAGGCATTGCCCATCGCCAGCGCGGCCCCGACTGAGCGGCCGATGATCTGCATCGGGTAGTTCCAGGGCACGATATGCCCCGTCACCCCATGCGGCTCGCGCAGGGTATAGACGGTGTAGCCATCGAGATAGGGGATGGTCTCCCCCATCACCTTGTCTGCCGCGCCGCCGTAGAACTCGCAGTAGCGCGCCAGCGCCACCGCGTCGGCCCGCGCCTGGGTCAGCGGTTTGCCCACGTCCATCGCCTCGGTCGTGGCCAGCAGCTCCACCCGCTCCAGCACGAACTGGCCGATCCGGGTCAGGATGCGGCCCCGCTCCAGCGCAGTCATTCGGCCCCATTCGCCGTCCAGCGCCGCCTGTGCTTCCAGCACGGCGGCCTCGACATCCGCTGCGCCGCCGCGGGCGATCTGGCAGATCTCGCTGCCGTCGGAGGGGTTCACCAGCGGCAGCGTGCCGCCGCTGGCTGCGGGCAGCCACTTGCCGCCAATCAGGCAAAGCGCGGGATCGAACCAGAGGGGATCAGACATGCTGGGGGTTCCTTTCGAGGCCATTGAGATCGGGCAGCACCGGCGCTGCGGCGATCAACTGGCGGGTGTAGGGGTGCTGGGGATCGCTGAACACGGCTTCGGTTTCGCCCTGCTCGACGATCTTGCCCTGTTTCATCACCAGGCAGCGGTCGGTGATCGTGCGCACCACGCTCAGGTCGTGGCTGATGAACAGATAGGTGAGCGAATAGGCCCCGCACAGCTCCGCCAGCAGGCCGAGGATACGGGCGCGGACGGAGACGTCGAGCGCAGAGACCGCTTCGTCGAAGATGATCAGCTCCGGCCGTGTGATCAGGGCGCGGGCGATGGCGATACGCTGGCGCTGGCCGCCGGAGAACTGGTGAATGTATTTACCGGCATCCTCCGGCTTTAGCCCGACTGCGGAGAGTGTCTCGGCAATCAGATCCCTGCGCGCCGCCCCGGCGGGCGGATCGGGCAGCGTATGGAACGGTTCGGTGATCAGCCGCTCCACGCGGTGGCGCGGGTTGAAGCTGCCGTAGGGGTCCTGGAACACCACTTGAATTTTTCGGCGAATCGCCGGTTCAAGCTGAGTCGTCACAGGCTGGCCATCCAGACGAATCTCCCCGCCTTGCAGCGGCTCCAGCCCTAGAATCGCCCTTGTTAGGGTCGATTTTCCGCAACCCGACTCACCCACCAGCCCCAGCCGTTCGCCGCGGTTCAGGGTGAAGGAGACATTGTTCACGGCGCGGAAACTGCCAGGTTTTGCAAACAGCGATTCGCGCGGGGTTCTGTAGTCGCGCACAGCGTTCCGGACCTCCAAGAGCGGCGTCGGCGCAGGCGGGTCCGGCAGCGCCACCTGATGGCTGGAGGCCGCAAACAGCATCCGCGTGTAGGGATGGCGCATGTTCCGGAGCAGCCAGCCGGTGTGGCCGGTTTCCACCACCTCGCCATGGCGCATGACGACGATCCGGTCTGCCAGATCCGCCACAACCGCCAGGTCGTGGGTGATGATCAGAAGGCCCATGCCATAGTCCTGCACCAGGTCCTGCAGCAGCGCCAGGATCTGCGCCTGGGTGGTCACATCCAGCGCCGTGGTCGGCTCATCCGCGATCAGCAGTTTCGGACGCAGGGCGATGGCCATGGCAATCACCACCCGCTGGCGCTGGCCGCCCGACAGCTCATGCGGATAGCGCGACAGCGGAAAGCGGTCCTGAGGCAGCCCGACCCGCTCCAGCACCTCGCGGGCGCGGGCCTCGGCCTTCTCGCGCGGCATTGCCTTGTGGATCAGAATGGTTTCCATCACCTGCGCGCCAATGGTTTTCACCGGATTGAGCGCGGTCATCGGTTCCTGGAACACCATGCCGATGGACTGGCCGCGGATGGCGCACATGCGGTCCTCGGGCTGCTCCAGCAGCTGGGTGCCGTCCAGGGTGATATAGCCGCGGGCCTCCGCCAGTTCCGGCAGCAGCTGCATGATGGCGAGTGCGGTCATCGACTTGCCGGAGCCGCTCTCGCCGGTGACGGCAACAATCTCGCCCGGATCCACGTGAAAGGACACGTCCTTCAGCACCTGAAAGGCGCCGATGCTGACTGACAGGCTGGTGACATCCAACAAGGTCATGCGCGCGCCACCCTCAGCTTCGGGTCCAGATAATCGCGTAAGCCGTCGCCCAGCAGGTTCAGTCCCAGCACGGTCAGGATGATGGCCATGCCCGGCACCAGCGCCAGATGCGGGGCAAAGCTGACCATGGTCTGCGCATCTGCCAGCATCCGCCCCCAGCTGGGGGTGGGCGGCTGCGCACCGAGGCCGACGTAGCTGAGGCCCGCCTCCGCCAGGATGCCGAGCGAAAACTGGATGGTGCCCTGCACGATCAGGAGGTTCATCACATTGGGCAGGATATGCTCGGCCGAGATCCGCGCCGCGCCCTTGCCCGCAACCCGCGCGGCCAGGATGAATTCGCGCTCCCACAGGGACAGCGCCGCGCCGCGGGTGATGCGGGCAAACACCGGGATGTTGAAGATGCCGATGGCGATGATGGCGTTGACCGCCCCGGCGCCCAGCACGGCGGTGATCAGGATGGCGATCACTAGCGACGGGAAGGCAAAGACCAGGTCATTGCCGCGCATGATCAATTCATCCAGCCAGGATCCCTTGCGCGCGGCCGCCGCCAGCCCCAGCGGCACGCCCGCGCCCATGCCGATGCCAACCGCCACCAGCGCTACGGCGATGGAGGTGCGGGCGCCGACCATGATCATCGACATGAGGTCGCGGCCGAAATGATCGGTGCCCAGCCAGTGCTGCGCATTGGGTGTCTGCAGCTTGGCCGGGATGTTCATCGCCGCGTGGTCAAACGGCGTCCAAAGGAACGACACCGCCGCCGCCAGCAGCACCATCGAGGACAGCGCTGTGCCAAGGATCAGGTTGCGGGTCATGTCCGGCTCCTTAGCCGCGGGTCGACCAGCGCATAGGCGAGATCGACCAGGAAATTCACCGTTATGACGGCAAAGACCAAGAGCATTACCACCGACTCCACCACGATCAGATCACGCGAGGAGATCGCCTGGAACACCAGCCGCCCGAGGCCAGGCAGGTAGAACACCTGCTCGATGATGATGGCGCCTGCCAGCAGGAAGGAAAACTGCAGCCCGATGATGGTCAGCACCGGGATCAGGGCGTTGCGCACCCCGTGCCGCCACAGCGCCTGACGGCGTGTCAGCCCCTTGGCGCGGGCAGTGCGCATGAAATCCTCGCCCAGGATGTCCAGGAGGGCGGAGCGCATGACCCGGGTCAGGATCGCCGCCTGCGGCAGCGCCAGCGCGATGGCAGGCAGGGTGAGCGCATGGAGGCCGCTCAGCAGACCCGCGTCCCAACCCGGAAACCCGCCGGCGCCGAACCAGCGCAGGTTGATGGCAAAGATCAGGACCAGCATCATCGCAAACCAGAAGTTCGGCACCGCAACGCCCAGCTGGGTGGCGCCCATCACCGCCATATCACCCGGTTTGCCGCGGCGGGCGGCGGCGTAGATGCCGGCCGGAAAGGCAATCAGCGTCGACAGTGTCAGCGCGTAAAGCGCCAGCGGCAGCGACACCCACAGCCGGTCCGCGATCATCCCGGCGACCGGCGTGCGGTAGGTGTAGGAGGTGCCGAAATCGCCGCTGAGCATCCCTGCGGCCCACGTCAGGTAACGGGCCAGCTTGCCCTGATCCAATCCCAGCTCCGCCCGCAGCGCGGCAATTGTATCGGGCTGCGCATTGACGCCCAGCATGAAGGAGGCCGGATCGCCCGGCGCCACCTCCACCACGAGGAAGATCACCAGCGAGGCAACGGCCAGGCTGAGGAACAGCGACAACAGGCGTTTCAGGGCATAACGCAGCATGGATGCCACGTTAGGAGCGCGCGGCAGCCGGGTCCAGAGGGCGGCGGAAGGAAACGAAGCGCGGGCGGTAAAAATGCGCAGCGTCAAGAGGTTGTGCGCAGTTCGGCCGGTAAGAGGCCAAAGACACTCGGCAGGCACTTTGGCAGCGGGCGGAAACCAGCTATCACTGTACCATGCTGTCCCGCCCCCTTTTCATCGGATCGGAAATCTACCGCGGCTCCTCATATGGCCGCACCCATCCCTTGCGGGTGCCGCGGGTTTCGACCGTGATGGACCTGTCCTGCGCGCTGGGCTGGCTGCCGGACGCGGTCTATGTAAATTCGCCCCGGGCCAGGCCTGCGGCGCTGACTGTCTGGCACACGCCCGAATTCGTGGCAGCATTGCAGGCGGCGGAGGCAGCGCAGGAAGTAAGCGCGGCGGTGCGCGCAAGGCATCATCTCGGCACCCTCTCCAATCCGGTGTTTCCGGAAATCTTCCGCCGCCCGGCCACCGCCGCGGGCGGTTCGATCCTGGCGGGCGAGCTGTTGGCGGATGGCGGCATCATCTACAACCCGGCGGGCGGCACTCATCACGGGATGCCGGACCGCGCCAACGGCTTCTGCTATCTGAACGATCCTGTCCTGGCGATGCTGTCGCTGCGCCATCACGGCGTCCGGCGGATCGCCTATGTGGACATTGACGCCCATCACGCCGACGGGGTGGAGCACGGCTTTGCCGGCGACGCGGATGTGCTGATGATCTCGGTGCACGAGGAGAACCTCTGGCCCAAGACCGGCAGGCTAACCGATGACGCGGGCGGATCAGCGCTGAACCTGCCGGTGCCGCGCGGCTTCAACGATGACGAGATGGCGCATATCCGCGACGCGCTGATCCTGCCGGCGGTCGAGGCGTTTCAGCCGGATGCGATCGTGCTGCAATGCGGGGCGGATGCCGTCACCGAAGACCCGCTGCCGCATCTGGACCTGTCGAACAACGCCCATTGGGCGGTGGTGCGGGCACTGATGGGGATGGCGCCGCGCTATCTGGTGCTGGGCGGCGGCGGTTACAACCCGTGGTCGGTCGGGCGGCTCTGGACCGGGGTGTGGGCCACGCTGAACGGGTATGAGGTGCCGGACCGCCTGCCTGCTGCGGGCGAAGCGGTGCTGCGCGGGCTGGCGTTCAACGGCAACCGGCTGGGCCGCAACCCGCCGGAGCATTGGTTCACCACCCTCAGGGACCAGCCGCGCGGCGGCGAGGTGCGGCGGGAAATCCGGGAGAGGGTGGATTATTTGCGGAAAAGACGGGGGCTTTGAACCTGGTTCCGCCTGGCCGCAGGGCGGGCAGCGCCCGTCCCGCCTCCCACGGGGCGGGCGCTTCGCTTCCCACCCCGCCGGGCCGGGCACTGCCCTGCGCGACAGGGATCGAACTTTACTCCGTCCAGCTGAGCGCGCTGAGGTCGATGGCCGCTGTCGGTGCGTTCTCCCACAACCCCTGCAGCCCGGCCTTTGCCACCCCCAGCTTGGCCAGCTGGAACAGGTAGCCGTTCACGTAATCCGCCGAAATCATCTCCTGCGCCTTCTGCAGGATCGCGGCGCGGGCGTCCGCATCAGTGGTGGCGGTCAGCTTGGCCATCAGCTCCTGGAACGGTTTGCTGTCATACTGGAAGTAATACTCGGGCCGCGCATAGATGCCGATGTCCATCGGCTCGGTATGGCTGATGATGGTCAGGCCAAAGCTCTTGCCGCGGAACACGCTCTCCAGCCATTGCGCCCATTCGACGTTGATGATCTCAGCCTTGATCCCCACGGCGGCCAGCTGTGCGGCAACGATTTCGCCGCCGCGCCGCGCATAGGAGGGCGGCGGCAGGTGCAGGGTGGTCTCGAACCCGTCCGGGAACCCGGCCTCTGCCAGCAGCGCCTTGGCCTGATCCGGGTCATAGGCTGATTTGCCGGTCAAGTCTTTGTAGGCCGGATTGTGCGGTGCGAAATGCGTGCCGATCGGGGTGCCATAGCCGAACATGGCGCCATCGATGATCGCCTGCCGGTCGATGGCATGGGCCATCGCCTGCCGCACCCGGATGTCGTCGAACGGCGGCTGCTTGTTGTTGGTGGACAGGATGGTCTCGCCCTCGGTCGAGCCGACCAGCACCTGGAACCGCGGATCGGCATCAAACTGGGGCAGGTTTTCCGGCGCCGGGAAATTGTCAAAGGCGTCGATGTCCTCTGCCATCATCGCGGCAAAGGCTGCGGTCGGGTCAGAGATGAACTTGAAGGTGGCCGAGGTCAGCGCAGGCTGTTCGCCCCAGTAGTCCGGATTGCGCGCCAGCGTGATACGGTCGCCCTGCACCCACTCCTGGAACGTATAGGCGCCAGTGCCGACCGGATTGGTCTTGATGCTTTCAATGCTCTCCGGCGCCACGATCACCGCATCGCCCCAGGCGAGGTTGAACAGCAGGCTGCCCTGCGGCGCCTCCAGCGTGATCTGCACGGTCTGCGGGTCCACCGCTTCGACTGCAGTAATCCCCTCGAACAGCGCCTTCTGCGCGTTTGTGCTGTCCTCTGCCCGCGCGCGGTCGAGCGAGAATTTCACGTCCTCCGCATCCATCGTGCTGCCGTCGTGAAAGGTGACGCCCTCACGCAACTTGAACGTATAGATGGTGCCGTCCCCGGATATTTCCCAGCTTTCTGCCAGCCCCGGCACCACCGACCCATCGCCCATGAAGCGGGTCAGCCCCTCGAAGATGTTGCTGTACACCACCGAGTCGATGGCCTGCGCCGCGGCGCTGGTCGGGTCCAGGTGCGGCGGCTCCAGCTGCAGGCCGATGGTGACGCTGTCCTTGGCCCAGGCGCCGCCCGCCATCAGGGCCAGCGCGGAACTGGCGGCAAAAACAAAGGATTTAAAACCCATCGGAAAACTCCCTGTTTGCAATAAACGGGCCTGAAAATGGCGCCCATTGGAAACGAGTTTCCCTGTTTCCCGAACGTAATCAAGACCACGGGACATTTCGCGCACTGGAAGCACGCGGCGTTAATTGGTAATCCGTGCGCCATCCGAACCGCGAACAGGACAGCCATGAGCGCGACAGCCAAGAAACAGGCGCCCAACGCCGAAGATATCCGTGCCCGCAAGGGCGGCACCCCTTTGGTGAGCCTGACGGCCTACACCACGCCAATGGCGCGGCTGATGGACAAGCACTGCGACTTCGTGCTGGTCGGCGACAGCGTCGGCATGGTGCTGCACGGGCTGACCTCCACTCTGGGCGTCACCATGGAGATGATGATCATGCACGGCCAGGCGGTCGCGCGCGGTCTTGAGCGCGCGATGCTGGTCATCGACATGCCCTTCGGCTCCTACGAAGAAGGCCCGCAGCAGGCATTCCGCAACGCCGCCCGGCTGATGGCGGAAACCGGCTGCGCCGCGGTCAAGCTGGAAGGCGGCGTCGAGATGGCAGAAACGATCCGCTTCCTGGTCAAGCGCGGCATTCCGGTAATGGCCCACATCGGCCTCACACCGCAGTCGATCAACACCCTGGGTGGCTACAAGGTGCAGGGCCGCGATGCGCAGGCTGATGCGGTGCTGGCGGATGCCCGTGCGGTGGCCGAGGCCGGGGCGTTTTCCGTGGTGCTGGAAAAGGTGCCGCAGAAACTGGCCGACAAGATCACCGCCGAAGTTGCGATTCCCACCATCGGCATCGGTGCCAGCGCCGGCTGCGACGGGCAGATCCTGGTGGTCGATGACATGCTGGGCTTCTTCACCGCCTTCAAGCCGAAATTCGTCAAACGCTACGCCGATCTTGGCCCGCTGGCAGAGGCCGGCATCGCCGAATACACCGCCGAAGTGCGCGCCCGCAGCTTCCCCGCGGCAGAGCATGTCTTTGCCGACCAGGCGCCTGCGTCCAAGACGTCTTCCAAAGGATGACTGCCGACATGACCGCTCCAATCCTGCGCCGCTTAGGCGACCTGCGTGCCAAGACGGGTGAATGGCGCCGTTCTGGTGAAACCATCGGCCTTGTTCCCACCATGGGCGCGCTGCACGCAGGCCACTTGTCGCTGGTGGAAGCCGCCAAGGCGGCCTGCGACCGGGTGATCGTGACCATCTTCGTGAACCCCAAGCAGTTCAACAACCCGGAGGATCTGGCGAACTACCCGCGCACCGAAAACGAGGACGCGGAAAAGCTCGCCCCCTACGGCGTCGACTTGATTTATGTCCCGGACCCGGACCAGATCTACCCGGACGGCTATGCCACTAATGTCTCCGTCAGCGGCAGCATCACAGCGGTGATGGAAGGCCCCTTCCGGCCCGGCCATTTCGATGGCGTCGCAACAGTGGTCGCCAAGCTGTTCCTGCAGACCAGCGCGGACAAGGCGTTCTTCGGCCAGAAGGATTACCAGCAGCTGATGGTGGTGACCCGCATGGCCCGCGATCTGGACATCCCGATTGAGGTGATCGGCTGCCCGACGGTGCGGGAGGCCTCGGGCCTCGCCATGTCCTCGCGCAACCTGCGCCTTTCACCGGACGCGTTGGCCAAGGCCGCGGCCCTCAATGCGGCCATGCGCGAGGCCGCCGTCAAGGCATCCGCAGGTAAGCCCTGGGCGCCGCTGGAAGCCGCCGCGCGCCAGGCGCTGGCAGAGGCGGGGTTCGGCGATGTGGAATACTTCGACCTGCGCTGCGCCGAAACGCTGGAGGCGCTGGACACCCCCTCCCGTCCCGCCCGCCTGCTGGCCGCGGCCTGGATGGATGGCATCCGCCTGATCGACAATATCGACGTGCCGCAAAAATAATTCTGAAGGCTTACCCGCAGCCAGGTCTGCATACCTTAACCAAGGGCGGCGACTGACCCTGGGTGGGTGCGAAGCGCCCTCCCGTGGGGAGGGGCGGGCGCCGCCCAGCGGTGCCTCCAGGCAGAGGTGTTGCGGTTTTCGGAGGTTCATCAACTAAATTTTTAGTAGGGGCTGGTAGCGGTAGCACCTTTGCGTTTATTGTCCCCGGTCAGAGGAGACTGGAGGGCAGCCGATGACCTATATTCTGGCAATTGATCAGGGCACCACGTCGACCCGGGCAATCCTGTTTGATGCAGGTATGCAGGTCGCGGGCACCGCGCAGCAGGAGTTCACCCAGCATTACCCGCAGGCGGGCTGGGTGGAGCATGACCCGGAGGAGATCTGGGAAACCACGGTTGCGGTCTGCCGCAAGGTGATGGCGGATCTGGATGTCTCTGCCGCGGATATCGCGGGTATCGGCATCACCAACCAGCGCGAAACCACCGTGGTCTGGGACAAATCCAGCGGCAAGGCGATCCACAACGCCATCGTCTGGCAAGACCGCCGTACCGCCGCCATCTGCGAGGATCTGCGCAAGGCGGGCCATGCAGAGATGGTGGCGGACCGCACCGGGCTGCTGCTGGATCCCTATTTCTCCGGCACCAAGGTGAAATGGATCCTCGACACCGTTCCCGGCGCACGGGAGCGGGCGGCGGCAGGCGATCTTCTGTTCGGCACCGTGGACAGCTTCCTGATCTGGCGCCTGACCGGCGGCGCCTCCCATGTGACCGACGCCACCAACGCCGCGCGCACGCTGATGTATGACATCCGCAAGGGCCGCTGGAGCCGCACCATCAGCGACCTTCTGGATGTGCCGCAGCAGATGCTGCCGGAGGTGAAGGACAGCGCTGCCGATTTCGGCACCACCGATCCGGAAATTCTGGGCGGTGCGATTCCGATTCTGGGCGTGGCCGGCGATCAGCAGGCCGCAACCATCGGCCAGGCCTGTTTCCAGCCGGGGATGATGAAGTCCACCTACGGAACGGGTTGCTTTGCGCTGCTGAACACCGGGGATGAGCCGGTGGTGTCCAAGAACCGGATGCTGACCACCATCGCCTATCAGCTGGACGGCAAGCCGACCTATGCGCTGGAAGGCTCGATCTTCATCGCCGGTGCCGCGGTGCAATGGCTGCGCGACGGGCTGGGGATCATCGAGCAGGCGTCGGAATCGGGCGAACTGGCCCTGCGCGCCGACCCGGGCCAGGACGTGATCCTGGTGCCCGCCTTCACGGGCCTCGGCGCGCCCTATTGGGAGCCGGAGTGCCGCGGTGGCATGTTCGGCCTCACCCGCAACTCCGGCCCGGCGGAGTTTGCCCGCGCCGCGCTGCAAAGCGTCGCCTACCAGACCCGCGATCTCTATGAGGCGATGCGCGCCGACTGGGAGGATGACAGCCACCACACCGTGACCCTGCGCGTCGATGGCGGCATGAGCGCCAGCGACTGGACGATGCAGAGCCTGTCGGACCTTCTAGGTGCTGCCGTCGACCGCCCGGTGATGCAGGAAACCACCGCACTGGGCGCTGCCTGGCTGGCGGGGATGCGGGCCGGGATCTATCCGGATCAAACCGGCTTTGCCGACACCTGGAAGCTCGACCGCCAGTTCGTGCCGCTGATGCAGCCCGCCGCGCGCGAGGCGGCCTACGGGCGCTGGCAGCGCGCGGTGCAGGCGGTGATCGGAGTCTGACCTCTGTGAAATAGGGCAGGGCAAGGCACTCCCGCCTGCTCCTGCCCATTCACAGAATGGGCCGCACAGTTGGGCGTGGCGCCGCGCTTTGCGCGGCGTTTTCTTTTTGCTGAGAAGCGATGGAAAGGCAGGTCTGCCCTTCCATGCGCCGTTTCGAGCGTGTTCGCGCCCATGTGCGCCTCAAGGATAAACCGTGCCTGCGGCACGGCGGCTGCGCCGTCCTTGACCCGCACATGGGTGCGGGCGTGCCTCAGCTGATGCGGGCGCCTGCCGGGATGGTCGGGGGGCGGGCGTTCAGCTCCTCGATGGAGAAGCCTGCAATCGACTTGTACTTGGCAGCATGGGCGGCCAGTTCCGCCTGCGGGATCACCTCGCTGATGTCTGCAAAGTCTCCACCGCAAAGATCCTCGACCCGCTGCAGCACCCCGTCCGGCCCGCCGCCCGCGCGGTTGGCGAGACCCACTGCCGTTGTGACCGGGCGCACCTCTGCCTCGTAAGCCTTGAGCGCGGCGGATGTGACCCCGTGCTCCAGCAGCTTGGCGCCGATCACCCGTGAGTCCACAATGGCCTGGCTGGCGCCGTTTGACCCCACCGGGTAGGTCGGATGCGCGGCGTCGCCCATCAGGGTCACGTTGCCATGGGTCCAGCGCGCCAGCGGATCGCGGTCCACCATCGGGTATTCATAGACCGCCTCCGCGCCGCGGATCAGGGCCGGCACATCGATCCAATCAAACTGCCAATCCTCGAAATCCGGCAGGAAATCCTGGATGTCCGCAGGCCGGTTCCAGTCTTCCTTCCGCCAAGGGGCAGAGGGATCAAAGCTCTTTTCCGCAATCCAGTTCATCATGACGCGGTCATCACCATCCGGGTGTGAGATCGGGTAGGCCACCAGCCGCAGGTGGTCGTGCCCGATCATCGCCATTGCCGCGCTGCCCTTGAAGGCGGGCGCCCGGGTCGTGGCCCGCCACAGGATGCGGCCGTTCCAGATGGGCGCCCCCTCATCCGGAACCATCTGCGCGCGCAGGGCGGAGTGGATGCCATCCGCCGCGATAACCAGGCTGCCTTCGATCCGCCGCCCGTCCGCCAGCAGCAGCGCGGCACCATCGCCCGTGTTTTCAAACCCCGCGGCCCGCGCGCCGGTCTCGATGCAGTCCGCACCGGCACGCTCTGCCAGCGCACGGTAGAGCATCATCTGCAATTCGCCCCGGTGCACCGAATACTGCGGCCAGGCATAGCCCGCGCCGGTGCCGCGCGGCTCCTCCCAGATCGTTCTGCCCAGCTTGCTGTAGAACCCCAACTGCCGGGTCCTGACGCCGATTGCGTCCAGTTCCGCCTCCAGCCTCAGATCGAACAGCTCCCGGACCGCGTTGGGCTGCAGGTTGATGCCAACCCCCATCGGCTTCAGCTCCTGTGCCGCTTCAAAGATGCGGAACGGCACCCCGATCTGATGCAGCGTGAGCCCCAGGGTCAGCCCGGCAATGCCGCCGCCGGCGATGAGGATGGACATGATAAGCATACTCCCTATTTGCGCGCGCAGATAACCACGGCGTGCAGGGCGGGGCAAGCGGGCAGGGAAGATAAAGAGGTCAGCGCCGCCCGGCGATGATCAGGTCGGGCCCAAAGATCACATCGGCGTAGTTGTGCAGGTAGATCTTCAGCCACGGGGTGAAGCGCTCGGGATGGCGGCTCACCTCGGCCAGCAGGTCGTGGTAATCGACCCAGCGGGTCTCCATCACCTCATCCGGGTTGGCGGCAATCCGCAGCGGCCGGTGGGCGTGGGCCAGGAACACATCCACTGCTTCATGTTCGACCAGGCCGTTGCCGACATCGGCGTGGTATTCCAAGTGGTGGCGGAATTCGGGGTAGAGGCCGGTCAGCCCCAGTTCCTCGTTCATCCTTCGCACTGCGCAGGCCGAGGGCTGTTCATCCCATTTCGGATGGGTGCAGCAGGTGTTCGCCCACAGGCCGGGGGTATGGTATTTCCCCATCGCCCGCCGCTGCATCAGGATTTCCACGCCCTTCACCACAAAGACGGAAACCGCCTTGTGCTTCAGCCCGCGCTCATGCGCGGCCAGCTTGTCGACCGGGGTCAGTTCACCGTTCACCCAGGCGGGGATCATGTGGCTCATGCTGTGTCCGTGACGGTTTTTTTGTTCTGCGGCCTGCCGCATTCCGGCAGGTATAGCAACTACCGCTAACGATTGCCGGCACGGAAAGCAATTACGCGAAAAGCCGCGGCGAAAATGCCGCGGCTTCCAATCCGGTTTTGCCGGTTTCAGCGCTTATTCGGTGGCGGCTTCTGCGCCTTCCTCAGCTGCGGCGCCTTCAACCGGTGCCGGTCCGTGGCTGGCCAGGAAGGCAAAGATATCCTCGCCGCCCTTCTTCAGGCGGAAGGACATTTTCGATTTGGCTTTGGCGTTGCCGGTTTGCTCTTGCAGGAAGGTCTTGGGATCAGTGGTGAAGGCGACGAACTTTTCTTCGTCCCAGACCAGGCCGGCTTCACCCGCCGCGACCAGGTCGTCACCGTATTTGAAGCCTTCAACGGTGCCTGCCTGGCGGCCGGCCAGGCCCCACAGGTTCGGGCCGGTCTTGCCGCCTTTTACGATCACGTCGCCGCTATCCGAAACCACAGTGTGGCAGGATTTGCATTTGTTGAACCCCTTCTCGCCAGCTGCCGGGTCACCTTCGGCAAGGGCGGGGGTGGCGAGGAGGCCGAAAATAGCGGCGGTCAAAAGAGGTTTCATATTGCTTGCTCCAGGTTTGGGTTGGCAGGTGTGACTCATGGTCCAATAGCCCGCAGTGTCAACCGGCAGTTTGACGCGCATCAAATTCCGGCAGGATGCCGCAGCGTTTTAAGGCGCGGACCAGCAGGGCAGCAAGTCCCCGGTTTCCGGGCGGGCGAGACAGACGGCACGGGCAATGGCGCGGCTGAGACACAGGGACGCGGCATGGCAGAGCAGGCCCAGCTCCGCGTCCGGTGCCTCCAGCCTTCGCGCGCCGGTGCTGGCGGCAAAGACCAGATCACCGTCGCCGGGGGAGTGGGCCGGGACAATGGCACGGCCGATGCCGTCATGCGCCGCGGCGGCCAGCCGCTGGCATTGCGCCTTGGTCAGTGCGGCATCGGTGGCAACGATGGCAATAGTGGTATTGGCACGCTCCGGCGGCAGCGGGGCGCCGCCCAGTTTCTGGATGGCCTCGATCTTGCGGCTGTCCATGCTGCGGCCCAGTCCCGCTGCGGGATCGGGGCCCAGCCCGCCGAACTCATCGCCAATCTCAAACGGCGCGGCCCAGAAATGCCGCTCTCCCGGGGTGGTGACGGCGCCGAGCGGATTGGCGGCCACCAGCGCCCCCACCGTGACGCCGCTCTCCAGCACCAGCGAGGCAGAGCCCAGCCCGCCTTTCAGCATCGCGGTCAGCGCGCCGGTGCCGGCACCGGCGGTGCCAAGTTCGAATTCCTCCTCCGCCGCCTCAAAGGCTGCCCGGCCCAACGCGCGGTAGGGATTTTCTTTCCATGCCTTGTCCCCGCCGTTCAAGAGATCGAAGAGGATCGCGCCCGGCACCAGCGGCACCCGCGCCGGACCAACCGGAAAGCCCCGGTCTGCAGCATGCAGCGCGTCCATCACCCCCGAACAGGCATCCAAGCCAAAGGCAGAGCCGCCCGACAGCACCAGCGCGTCGATCCTGGTGACGGATTTGTCGGGCGCCAGCAGATCGGTCTCCCGGGTGCCCGGTGCTCCGCCCATCACATGCACCGACGCAGTAAAGGGCGCGTCCGTGGTCAGCACCGTGGTGCCGGATTTCAGCGCCGCATCCTGGGCGTTGCCGACCAGCAGGCCGGGCACGTCGGTGATCAGGTTTCTGGGGCCGGGGAGCATGGCGGAAAGTCCTTTGTCTGATTGAAGCGCGCTGGCGCGCGCTGCCTCCGGCGGGAGCATTTTCCGGAAAGATGAAAACAGGGAGGCTAGATGCAGCGCCCGCCGTCCACTTCCATCGCGACGCCGGTCACCATGCTGGCCTCATCCGAGCACAGGAAACAGGCGGCATTGCCCATGTCCTCCGGCGTAGAGAAGCGGCCGATCGGGATGGTGGACAGGAACTTGGCGCGCATCTCCGGGGTGTCCTCGCCCATGAAGGATTTCAAGAGCGGCGTTTCGCCCGCCACCGGGTTGATCGCATTGACCCGGACCCCATGCGGCGCCAGCTCCACTGCCATCGTCTTGGTGGCGGTGATCATCCAGCCCTTGGAGGCGTTGTACCAGTTGAGATTGGGGCGCGGCGACACGCCGGCGGTGGAAGCGACGTTCAGGATCGCGCCCGCCTTCCTGGCCTTCATATGCGGCACCAGGGCGCGTGCGGTGAGGTAGACGGATTTGACGTTGACGCCCAGAACCCGGTCGAAATCCTCCTCGCTGATCTCCTCCAGCGGCGCGGGCAGATGGGTGACGCCTGCATTGTTGACGAGGATGTCGAGATGCCCGAAGGCTGCCAGCGCCGCCTCTGCCATCGCAGTGACCGAGGCGCGGTCCGAAACATCCACGGTCTGCGCAATGGCATTGCTGCCCAGTTCCGCCGCCATCGCCTCTGCCGCGGTGATGTTGATGTCGGCGATCATCACCCGGGCGCCTTCCGCCAGGAACTTGCGGGTTATCCCGGCGCCAAAGCCCGAAGCGCCGCCGGTCACGATGGCGGTCTTTCCTGCCAGCCGCATGATATCTCCTCCCGATTTGCCTGGCGTCAGCATGGGCGGAGAGGATGGCGGGTGCAATCCCAGTTCAATCCGGGTCGATCTTACCGCGCGTCGCTTTCAGTTCGCCGCGCTGCTTTTTGGCCTCCAGCCGCCGCTTGACCGAGCCGCGGGTAGGCTTGGTGGCGATCCGCCGCTTGGGCGCCACCAGCGCCTTGCGCACCAGCTCCGCCAGCCGCTCGCGCACGATCTCGCGGTTCCGCTGCTGCGAGCGGGTCTCGTCGCATTGCAGGATGATCGCGCCTTCCTTGGTCCAGCGGCGGCCTGCCAACCGCTTCAGCCGCGACTTGACCGCAGGCGCCAGCGCAGGCGAGCGGGCGGCCTCGAACCGCAATTCAACCGCGGTTGCCACCTTGTTCACATTCTGCCCGCCGGGACCCGAGGCGCGGATGAAGCTCTCGGTCATTTCCCAGTCCTGCAGGGTGATGTTCTCGTTGATGCGGATCATGGCTCTGCTTGTTCGCGGCGGGGGTGTTCCAAAATCGAAAGGGCTGTTCCACACGCGGGGAACAGCCCTTCGAGATGATAGGAGGTGCACCGGTTAGGTCAGCACCAATTCAGTGATCTATACGTACCAAGGGCTGCCTCGGCCGCACTCCTTCTGAACTGTTCCGGCACTGCTCTCCATAGCTTCTCTAGACAATGGGCACCTCCTTTCTGATGTTTCGTGTAAGTTCAGCCTGCCACAGATTCTGCCAATGTCAAAACAAAATCATGTGGCCTTCTTGGTTAACGAACGCACTATGATGCGGAAGGGCACAAGCGCGAGCAGCGCCAGCGACAGTTTCACCAGCCAATCGGCAAAGGCCAGCGAGACCCAGTAGGGCACCACGGGACCCTGCCCGATCAGGGGCAGCATGTCGCCCGCCCAGGACACATCATTGGCCGGATCGATCCAGGCAAGCGAGACGGAAAAGGCGACAGAGAAGAAGATTGCGGTATCGACCGAGGAACCGATCAGGGTGGAGGCCAGCGGCGCCCGCCACCAGCTCCCCTCGCGCAGGGCCGAGAACACCGCGACGTCCAGCATCTGCGCCGTCAGAAACGCCAGGCCAGAGCCGAGCGCGATGCGCAGGGTCACCGCCGGGTAGGTGAAACCGTCGCCCTGCAGCGTGATCTGGGTGCCGATCAATGAACAGGCCACCCCGGTGATGAACCCGGCCATCACCACCTGGCGCGCCGCCGCCGCGCCATAGACACGGTTCATCACGTCGGTCACAAGGAAAGCCACCGGATAGGTGAAGGCGCCCCAGGTCAGCCAGTCGCCGAACAGGAATTGCACCAGGACGTTGGAGGCCACCACCACGGCGGCCATGGCAAGAATGCCGGGAATATGCGAGCGGGTCATCGGTCGGGTCCGTATGTTTCGGGGGCGCGGATAAAATCTCCGCGGCTGCAAAAGACCGGCCCCTTTATCCCGCTGGGATCCTGCCTGCAAGTTTTCCAGGCAGGGAAAGGCTCCCGCCCGCGCCGGGGGCATTGGGGGAATGCCCCTTGCGGTTGGGCCGGGCGCCGCTGCCGCGGCGCGGGCGCGGGTGTCAGCGGGGCAGGGCGTATTCCACCAGCTCGGTGCGCTGCACCGGCAGGAAATTGTCGTCCGAGATCATGGTGGCGTGCAACTGGCCGTTTTCGCCGGCCCAGACCGACAGGCCTTCGAGGTTGTCGTGGGTGCCGGGGCCGGTCTGCAGCAGCAGCGTCTCGTTGATCGGGCCTGCGGCGGTGATGTCCCAGCGGCGCAGTCGGCTGCGGAAGCCCAGCAGGGTCAGGTCCCGCTCCAGCAGGTAGAACCGCCCGTCGGGGCCGAAATCCGCATCCACCGGCAGGAAACCGCCGCGCGGCGGCAGGCTGAAGGGCCGGCTCCAGCGGCGGCCGTTCCAGCGCCAGACCGGGATCTGTCCCTGTTTGTCAAAGGCGCGTTCCGGCAGGGTGTAGAGGCGGCCGCGGGAATCGATCGCCAGTGTCTCCAGCGACTTGTTGAGCGGCAGCTTGCGGAACGCCTTGGGCCGCGGCAGCACCTTGGCCCGGTCCTGCCCGTCACGGTAGCGGGCCACCCGCGCGGAGCCCTCAAAGGAGATGTAACGGCTGCCGTCCGGCCCGATGGCAAGGCCTTCGCTGTCGCCGGCAGCACCGCGCAGGATCCTGCCGGTAGAGGAGCGCAGCCCGTGGGCGGCGCGCGCGGCAATGCCGGAAATCCGGCCTTGGCGGCGTTCGATATCGGTTGTCACCAGCGTGGCGCGGTCGCTCAGCACCGTCATCTCGGTGCCGCCCCCGCTGATCTTCAGCGCGGAAAAGCCGCCGAACCAGGGCTGCTTCAGCTTCCAGGTGTAGCTGCCCAGGAACTGCGCCGTGCTTGCCGCCGCAACGGGGCGGTTGGCCGCGATGGCCGCCGCCGCAATTCCGGCAGCGGCGGCAACAGCCAGGGTCAGTTTGATCGCAGAACGGCAGCGCATTGATTGGGCAGGTCCGAAAGGGTGTAGTCCCGTCTCGGTTTAGGCTTCGGGGCGTTCGGGTCAACCGGTTTCGGCGGCGGCGGGTTCAGAATGTTGTGCACCCATTGCCGGGCATCGGCGCAGCCGTCGCCCTTGGGCGGGGCCGCCTGATCGACGCAGCCGCGGGCGCCGCGCGGGCAGTTGAGCCGCACATGGAAGTGGTAATGGTGCCCCCACCAGGGCCGGATCTTGCGCAGCCAGCGGCGGTCGCCTTTCTCGTCATTGCACATCTGCACCTTGGCACCGGGAAAGACGAAGATCCGCGCCACCCGCTTGTCCTGCGCGGCCGCCTTGAGGATCTCGTGATGCGCCCGCGTCCAGCTGCCGTTGACATAGGCGCCATTGGCCCGGCGCATGGAGATCGAGGAGATGTTCTCGCGGGCGCTGCGGCTGAGGTTCAGCCGGTCCGGCGGCCGCATCCAGATGTCGATGTCCAGCCCGATCTGGTGGCTGCGGTGGCCCGACAGCATCGGCCCGCCGCGCGGCTGGCTGATGTCTCCGATATAAAGCCCCTTCCAGCCGCGCTGTTTCGCGGCCTCGCGGCTCAGGTCCTTGACGAAATCGATCGCCGCCGGGTGGCCCCAGTTGCGGTTGCGGCTCAGCCGCATCGCCTGCCAGGTGGGGCCGGTTTCCGGCAGCTGCTCTGCCCCGGCGACGCAGCCCTTGGCGTAGGAGCCGAACGGCGCGGGTTTCTGCTGCGAGGCGCTGGGCTTGGCCCCGAACAGCGCCTTCGCGGGGGTCTGCGCGCTTGCCGGAACACTTAATCCCGCAACCGCCAGACAGATGGCAATTAACAGTCTCAACCCTGATCTCCTTCTCCTTGAACCCAGAATAACAGTACCAATCCGATCAGAAACAGGCCGATGACCGGGGTGATCCCCAGCCGGGCGCTGCCGGTGACAGTTGTAGCAACGCCGATCAGCATCGGTGCCAGAAACGCGGTGGCGCGCCCCGAAAGGCCGTAAAGGCCGAAACTCTCGGTCGCCTTGGCCGGGTCGGTGTGGCGCACCATCAGGCTGCGGCTGGCGGATTGCAGGATGCCGCCAAAGCCGCCGATCAGCACGCCGCAGCCAAAGAACACCGCATCCGGCAGCTTGGAGCCTTCCGGCAAGGCGATGCCGAATATCTGTTCGCGCGACATGCTGACGATGGTCAGGCAGACAAAGCTCAGCACCAGGATGGAGGTGATGATCACCGGTTTTGGCCCGTATTCGCGGTCTGCCTTGCCGCCGATCCAGCAGAAGATCGTGGCCGCCAGTGCCGCCACGATACCAAAGACGCCAATAAGGGTGATCTGCCAGCCCAGCACCAGCTTGGCGTAAACCCCGCCAAAGCCGTAAAGCCCGTTCAGCGCATCGCGGTACAGCATGGAGGAGCCGAGGTAGCTGGCGAGGCTCACCCGGTTGCGCAGGTTCTTGACCGATTGCACCACCAGCGCCACCGCCTGGCCCAGCGTGCCGCGCTGGCCGGTGGCGCGGCCTTCCCGCACCCACAGGAAATAGGGGATCATGAAGACGGCAAACCACAGCGCGGTGAAGGGGCCGACCGCGCGGGTGCCTTCGCGCGCCTCCGAATCCAGGCCGAACAGCGGGCTGAGGCCGATCAGGGTCCTGCCGCTGGCCTGTTCGACAAACAACAGCAGCATGATGAACAGCGAAATCACCCCGCCCAGATAGCCAAAGGCAAAGCCGGAGCCGGAGACATTGCCGACGTCCTCTTTGCTGGCCAGCGACGGCAGCTGCGCGTTGACGAAGATCAGCGCGAACTCCGCGCCGATGAAGCCAAAGCCGAAGCTGATCAGCATCCACCACAGGTTGCTGCCCGCGGGATCCATGTGCCACAGCCCCCAGGCGCCCAGCACATACATGCACGAAAACATCATGATCCAGGGCCGCCGCCGCCCGGAGATATCGGCCAGCGCCCCCATGAAGGGCGCGCCAAAGCCGATGATCAGGCCGGTCACGGTCAGGCACAGCGACCACACGGTCTGCGCCTGCGCCTTGGCGGCCTCGCCGTCCAAACCCTGTCCGAGGAAATGCTCCGCCGCCACGGCGGCAAAGAACGGGCTGAAAACAAAGGTGACCAGCAGGGTGTGGTAGGGCTGGCTGGCCCAGTCGAAGAACCACCATCCCCAGATGCGCTTGCGCATGGATACCTGCTGCATACCCGGCCTCTTTTTATAGTTGCCTTCAGGTATGGCAGGCGGGCAGGGGCCTAGGCAAGCCCGTCCTGCATCGGCGGCCAGGGCCGGCCGCCATCCGCCGCGCACCAGTCCTTGATCCAGCCGGGCAGATCTGGCGAAGGCGCCGTGTCCTGCCCCAGCGCCTGCAGCACCTGCGCGGGCGGCACGATGCCGTTCCGGTCCGTCACCGCTGTGCGCAGCATCACATGGCTGGCGCAGTCGCCGTTTGCCTTCCACATCGACTGCTCGACATAGATGAATTTTTCATCCCAGCCCGCGGTGCGGCTGCGCATCTCGAATTTCTCGAAACCGCGGATGCGCCGGCGGTAGCGCACCGAGGACCCTGCCACCGTCAGCCCCCAGCGCTGCTGCCGCAGGCAGCGGATCAGCCCGACCCGCTGCGCCAGCATGGTGCGGCCCAGGTCATAGAGCGTCATGGTGCGGCCGTTGTTCAGCTCCATCCACATGTCCAGGTCCCAGGGCCAGCAGATGTGGCTCGAGACATGCATGCCGGTGATCGGCAGCCGCTCCATCCGGCTGGCCAGAACGGTATCCTTGATCAGTCGGACAATCGGGTACATCGGCGCGCGCTCCTTGATGGCATGTGCCTGTGATGCCACCCGTTTACAGCGCGTCAACCGCAACCTCGCGGAAGCCTTGCGCATTTCATTGCGTCTGCTTACCTGTGTGGCTGTTCGAAAGAGGGAAATACCGATGGTCTCGCTGTTCCAAATCCTGATGCTGATCCTGGACATTGTCTGGTTCTTCATCATTGCCCATGTGATCATGAGCTGGCTGATCAACTTCCAGGTCCTGAACCTGCACCAGCAGCTGGTGGCGCAGATCTGGTACGGGCTGAACCGGATATTGGAGCCGCTCTATGCGCCGGTGCGCCGGTTTATGCCCAACATGGGCGGCATCGACCTGGCGCCGCTGGTGGTGCTGATCGCGGTCTACGCGCTGCGCATCATCCTGGTGAACAACGTCTCGGCGTTCTACTGACTTGATTTTTCCATGCAAGGGCTGAGCACGTCCGCGAGCGGAAGCGGAGCGCCCGCCCATGAGGGCGGACGGGCGCTGCCCGGCTTATCGGCCGGGCGGAGCTGATTGATAGTTTCTGAAACCCCTCTCCCCCTTGCCGCCCCATGCCTCCTGTGGGATTGTGCCTGCCAAGCAAGAGCAGACCACCACAACAAGGCACACCGCCCCCATGACAGCCCCGGCATCCCCGGCACAACTGACTGGCGCGTCCCCGATCCTGCGCGAGATCTTCGGCTTTGACGCCTTCCGCCCGGGGCAGGAGGAAATCGTCGACGCCGTGACCGCAGGGGAAAACGTGCTGGCGATCATGCCCACCGGCGGCGGCAAGTCGCTGTGCTACCAGCTGCCCGCGCTGCTGCGCGACGGTATCACCGTGGTGATCTCCCCGCTTATTGCGCTGATGCGCGACCAGGTCCGCGCGTTGCAGGAGGCCGGCGTCAACGCAGGCGCGCTCACCTCCGGCAACACCGACGAAGAGACAGAACAGGTCTGGCAGGCGATCGAGGCCGGGCGGCTCAAGCTCCTCTACATGGCTCCCGAACGGTTGGCTTCCGGCGCCGCCATGGGCATGCTGCGCCGCATCGGCGTCAGCCTGATCGCGGTGGACGAGGCCCATTGCGTCAGCCAATGGGGTCATGACTTCCGCCCGGACTACCTGCGCATCGGCGAACTGCGCCGCGCCCTGGACGTGCCGCTGGCCGCCTTCACCGCAACCGCCGACCAGGAAACCCGGGAAGAAATCGTCCAGAAACTGTTCGACGGCGAGGCCCCCCGCAGCTTCCTGCGCGGCTTTGACCGGCCCAACATCCACCTCGCCTTCGGCGCCAAGGACAGCCCGCGCCGCCAGATCCTGGACTTCGCCGCCGCCCGCAAGGGCCAGTCCGGCATCGTCTACTGCGGCACCCGCGCCAAGACAGAGGCGCTCTCCGCCGCCCTGCGCGAGGCGGGCCATTCCGCCTGTTTCTACCACGGCGGCATGGAGGCCGAGGACCGCCGCATCGTCGAAACCCGTTTCGCGCGCGAGGACGGCCTGATCGTGGTCGCCACAGTTGCGTTCGGAATGGGCATCGACAAGCCCGACATCCGCTGGGTCGCCCACGCCGACCTGCCGAAATCAATCGAAGCCTATTACCAGGAAATCGGCCGCGCCGGCCGCGACGGCGCGCCCGCCGAAACCCTGACCCTGTTCGGCCCCGACGACATCCGCCTGCGCCGCGCCCAGATTGACGAGGGCCTCGCCCCGTCTGAACGCCGCGCCGCCGACCACGCCCGGCTCAATGCGCTCTTGGGCCTGGCCGAGGCGCTGCACTGCCGCCGCCAGAAACTGCTGGGCTACTTTGGCGAAGAGGCCGAGCCGTGCGGCAATTGCGACCTCTGCGACACGCCCGCCGATGTGTTCGACGGCACCACCGTGGTGAGGAAGGCGCTGTCGGCAGTTCTGCGGACAGAGGAATGGTTCGGCTCCGGTCATCTGATCGACATCCTTTTGGGCGCCGACAACGACCGCATCCGTGCCAAGCGCCATGACGAGCTGTCGGTCTATGGCTGCGGCAAGGAATTCGGCAAGCGCCAGTGGCAGGCGGTGTTCCGGCAGATGATGGGCCACGACCTGCTGCGCCCCGACCCGGACCGCCACGGCGCCCTGCGGTTAACCGAAGCGGCGCTGCCGATCCTGCGCGGCGAGCAGTCCATCGACCTGCGCCGTGACACCATCAAATCCGCCGAGCGCCGCCCGGCGGTCAAGGCGCTGGTCTCCGAGGAGGACGCGCCGCTCCTCTCCGCGCTCAAGGCCAAGCGCCGGGCGCTGGCCGAGGCGCAGAAAGTGCCGGCCTATGTGATCTTTCCGGACCGCACCCTGATCGAGATGGCCGAGCAGCGCCCGGAAACCCTGGACCAGATGGCGCGCATCAGCGGCGTCGGCGCCAAGAAGCTGGAACGCTACGGCGATGATTTCCTGAGCGTGATCACCGGTGCGGCGGAACAGCTGCATCCCGCAAGACGCAAGCTGGCGGGGCGCAATTCCGGCTCCGTTTATGACGGGCTTTTGGAAGTGCAGGCGCAGCTAGCGCGCGGCGAATGCGGCACCCTGAAGCCCTTGACCTGCTCGGCCTCGCTGCTGGCAAAGGTGGCGCAGCTGCGCGAAGGCGACGAGGCCGGCATCACAAGGCTGCTGGGGGAGCGCCGCGCCGAACGTTTCGCGGCGGCGTTTCTGGACGTCCTGCGCGGCGCGGGCTAGGGTCGCGCCAAGAAACCGGGCTAGGAAAATTTGGGGGCAGATATGCTGGTAGTAACCTCTCCGGCCAAGAAGCTGGACTGGGCGGAACGGGATCAGGAAATGACCTGGCCCGCGCTGCATAACGATGCGGTGGCGCTGGCTGAGGTGGCCCGCGAACAATCGGTGGCGGATCTGATGAAGCTGATGCACATCAGCGAGGATCTGGCCAAACTGAACCACGCCCGCTTCCAGGACTTTGCCGCCGACCCGAAAGCTGACGCCACCCGCCCGGCGGCGCTGGCCTTTGCCGGCGACACGTATCAAGGGCTGGAGGCCGCCTCGCTTGATGCGGAGGAAATGGCCTGGGCGCAGGAGCACTTCCGCATCCTGTCGGGGCTTTACGGCGTGCTGCGGCCGCTGGACGCGATGCAGCCCTACCGGCTGGAGATGGGCTCGCGCCTGAAAAACCCGCGCGGCAAGAATCTCTATGAGTTCTGGGGGAGCAAGATCTCCGAGGCGCTGAATGCGCAAGGAGAGGCCGTGGGTGCGGAGGTGCTGGTGAACTGCGCCAGCCAGGAATATTTCGGCGCCGTGGATCTGGCGGCGCTGAAGCTGCGGGTGGTCACCCCGGTGTTCATGGAAGACAAGAACGGCACGCCCAAGGTGGTGAGCTTCTATGCCAAACGCGCCCGCGGCGCGATGGCCCGGTATATCATCCAGCACCGCCTGACTGACAGCGAAAGCCTCAAGGACTTCGATGCCGGCGGCTATGCCTACCAGCCGCAGATGTCGGAGCCGGACAAGCCCGTCTTCCTGCGCAAGGCCTGAGCCGCGGCAAGGGGGCAGCTCCCGCCCGTTCCGGCACATTCAAGGAATGCACCGTCCCGGTTGGGCCCGCATGAATGGCGTGCCGGCGCAGCCGGTGCGCCTGCGGGCGCGGGAGGGTTCGGCTGGTCCTGTCCGCAGGGGCAATGGCAGCAGCGCCGGAACAATCCGGAACTCTCGCGGCCCCTGCTGCCAGAGGCCGCTTTCACCGCCAGCGGCGCAATCCGCATCGGATGCACGTTTCCGGCTGGGCCTCCGGTGCGGACCTTCCGGCAGCCCGGCCGGCAGACCGCTGCTCAGAAAGCGCCTGCCGCTGCGGGAGCCGGGTCCTCGTCGTCGTCCAGCGGCTGGGTGCCGGCGGGCGCATAGGTGCGGATCTTGTCGTGGATCAGGGCCTTGCGCAGCGGTTTGGTCAGGTAATGGTCCAGTCCGGCAGCCAGGATGCCTTCTGAATCGCCGGCCATTGCATGGGCAGTCAGGGCCACGATCGGGACATGCCCGCCCGCCCCGGCCCCGGCCTCGATCTTGCGGATCTCTGCGGTGGCTTCCTTGCCGTCCATCATCGGCATCGAGATGTCCATGAAAATCAGGTCCGGATGGAAGTTCTTGAACGCTTCCACCGCCTCCAGCCCGTTGCCGGCAAACCTGAGATCGATGTTCAGCTCCTTCACGATCTTGCGGAACACCAGCTGGTTGGTCTTGTTGTCCTCGGCTGCCAGCACCCGCATCCTGCGGATTCCGGGCTCTGCCGCGGCGGCCGGCGGCAGCGGCGCGGGCGCCGGCGGCGCTGCCGGTCCGGGGGCGGACTCCTGCGCTGCCGGGGCCGCCGCCGGCGGCGCCAGCGCTTGCGCCGGCGCCTCTGCCAGGCTGCCCAGCCGGGCCAGCTGGCTGAACAGATCGTCGCGCGGCGCCGGGCTTTGCAGCACGCCGCTCACCAGCTGGCGGGCCTCCGTGTCGATGGCGGCCTGCGGGCTGGAGTTCAGCAGCAGCACCGGCACCGCGTCCCAGCCGCCGGACTTGAGGTCCCGGGCCAGCTGCAGCCCGTCCAGCCCCGGCAGGTTGTGGCCGCTGATCACCAGGTTGATGCCGTCCTGCATCGCTGCCAGCGCGGCGGCGGCGGTGCCGGCGGTGGTGACCTGGATCCCCAGCATCAGCAGATGCTTCTGCAGGATTTCGCAGTTGAGCGGCACATCGTCCACAATCAGCACATGGCGCAGCGCGCCGGGCAGTTTCGGCAGCGCCTGTTCCGCCGCGCTTTCGGCCGGCAGCGGCAGGCGGAAGCCGAAGCAGGAGCCCTTGCCCTCTTCGCTGTCGACCCAGATCTCGCCGCCCATCATCTCGATCAGCCGCTTGGAAATCGCCAGCCCAAGGCCGGTGCCCTCGAACTTGCGGTTGCGGTCGTCCTCAACCTGGTTGAACTCGCCGAACACGTGGTCGACCTTGTCGGCCGGGATGCCGATGCCGGTGTCCTCAATGGTGACATGCACCGCGTAATGCCTGTCGTCGGGTGAGGAGATGCCGGTCACCCGCAGGGTGACATGGCCCTCGCGGGTGAACTTCACCGCATTGCCCGCCAGGTTGGTCAGCACCTGGCGGATGCGGCCCGGATCGCCGGTGAAACGGGTCGGCAGGAACAGATCGTAATCGACCAGCAGCGCCAGCCCCTTGTCCCGGGCGCTCGGCTGCAGCAGCATCACCACCTCATGCAGGCTGCGCTCCAGGTCGAAGACTTCCGGATGCAGTTCCAGCTTGTCGGCCTCGATCTTGGAATAGTCGAGCACGTCATTGATGATGACCAGCAGCGCCTCGCCCGAATTCTTGATGGTATTTGCATAAAGCCGCTGCTCGTCGTCCAGTTCTGTATCGTTGAGCAGCTCCGCCATGCCGACCACGCCGTTCATCGGGGTGCGGATTTCATGGCTCATATTGGCGAGGAAGGCGGACTTGGCGCGGTTCGCCGCCTCGGCGCGTGCGCGGGCCTCCTGCAGTTCGATCTCGTAGCGCACGGTGGAGGTGATATCGAGCGCCAGCGTGACCATATCGCCGCCGTGGCCGCGCTGGTCGATCAGCCGCAGATAGCGTTCATCCCATAACTGCACCACCACCGGTTCCGGCGCGTCCGATTGCCAGCGGCTGTTCATCATGCTGCACCAGGCTTCCGGGTCCAGTTCGCCGGTATTGATCAGCCCTTCCTCGGCCAGCAGCTGCAGGATCCGGTTATAGGAGACCCCGGGGGTGACCTCTTCCAGCCCGTCAAAGATATTGAGGTATGCGGTGTTTGCGCCGATCAGGATGCCGGCCGCGTCAAAAAAGGCAAAGCCGTCCTGAAAGGCCTGGATCGAATGCCACAGCCGCCGTTCGGCTGTCTCTATCTTTTCGTTGGCGGTGTTGAGGTCGGATTTTACCTTGGCGTTCTCGTCGCGGACCGTGGCGACTTCCGCCTGGGTCTGGCCGATCTGCTTGGTCAGGGCCAGCGCGTGGCGGCCCAGTTTGCGGTTGGCAGCGGACAGTTCGGCCTGCTTCAGCTCAAGCAGCCGTTCGGCGGCCAGGCGGGCGCGCCTTTCTTCCGCTAATTTGTCGGCAAGGCTCATCCCTGCGCACTCCGCAATACATAAACAAGTACGGCGCGCGGCTAATTCCGCACGCAAAGGCAGCAGGGCTGCTCTGCCTTATTGTTACGCTGAGGAATCTTGCTATGACGTTAAGCCCGTGCCAGCCTGCCTCCAGTATTGGAGGGTGCCATGCCGCGTCTGTTTGCTTCTGCTTTTCTCTATATTTTTGCATTTTTTGCGGTTTTCCCTGCAGCCTGGGCAGGTCCGGCGGTTCCCGGATTCCGCTACCAGTCTTATGCGGATACCGATTTCTTCGGCTCCGACCTGCAGCCGCTGTTTGATACCGACGTGGCCTCCTGCGCCCGCGCCTGTTCAGCCCAGGCAGACTGCGCAGGCTTCGTCTTCAACCAAAAGGCAAACGCCTGCTTCCCGAAATCGGCGCTGGCGCAATCCAGCCCCTACGCGGGCGCCGTCTCGGCGGTGAAACAGCCCGCTGCGGGCGGGCTGGCAGCGGCGGCGGCCTCTCGCGCCGCGCGGCTGGATTTCCTGCCAGAACAGGATCTGCAGCGTGCCTCGGGCTTTGCCCGCAGCCTCGGGCTGGATTACCCGCTGGCCGCGGCGGACGCGGCAGAGGCCCGCGCCGCCGCCCGCGCCCGGCTGCGGGAGGGTGATTCCCACGGCGCCCTGCGCTGGATGGCGCAGGCGGTGGTGCTGAGCGACGCGGCCGCGGACTGGACTTCATTTTCCGGCTACCTGCTGCGCGCCGCCAAGGACAGCAGCAGCCGCAGCCAGCAGCGTCGCTACCGGTCGCAGGCCTATGCCGCGGCGCTGAACGGCTATCTGCGGGCCGCGGACCCAGCCGCGCAGGCCGAGGCGCTGGCAGCCGCCGCCAGGGTGCAGGAACTGCAGGCACGCGGCCGTGCCATGCTGCCGCTGTTGCGGCTGGCGCAGGACATCGCGCCGGATGCCGCCCGTGCCGCGCAGCTGGAGGATGCCATTGCCAAATACGGCTTCCGCGTTCTCACCAGCACGGTTGAAAGCGACAGCGCCGCGCCGCGCATCTGCGCCGAGTTCTCGGAAGACCTGGAACAGGCCGGCACCGATTACGAAAATTACGTCCGCCTGCCCGAGGCGAGCCTCGCCGTCACTGCCCAGGGCCGCCAACTGTGCCTTGACGGAGTGGAACACGGCAAGCGCTACCGCCTGACCCTGCGCCGCGGCTTGCCCGCGGCCAGCGGCGAACAGCTCTATAAGGACGTGGAGCTGACCCATTACGTCCGCGACCGCGCCCCGCAGGTCCGCTTCCCGGGCCGCGCCTATGTGCTGCCCGCAGGCGGCCAGGCGGCGCTGCCGGTGGAAACCGTGAACCTGACGGAACTGGACCTGCGCCTGCGCCGGGTCAGCAGCCGCAACGTGCTGCGCACCCTGCAGGAGGGGTACTTTGCCAAGCCGCTCTCCCAGTGGGAGGATGAGCATTTCGCTGAAAATATTGCCGAGGAAATCTGGACCGGCAGCGCCGAAGTGGACACCGCCATCAACCAGGTGATGACCAGCCGACTGCCGCTGGATCAGGCTCTAAATGGGCAAAAACCGGGGCTTTACGCGCTGACCGCCCGGGTGCCGGGCGCTGATCCCTATGACGATGCCGGCGCCACCCAGTGGTTCGTGCTGACCGGCCTCGGCCTTTCCACCATGTCCGGCAGCGATGGCCTCCATGTGCAGGTGCAGGCACTGGCGGATGCGAAACCGCATGAGGGCGCCGAGGTCAGCCTGATCTCCGCCGCCAACGAAGTGCTGGCAAGCGCAACCAGCGACGCCAGCGGCCATGTGCATTTTGCCCCCGGCCTTACCCGCGGCACCGGCGGCGCGGCCCCGGCACTGATCACCGCGCGGGCAGGGGAGGGCGATTTCACCTTCCTGCCCCTGAACGATGCCGCCTTTGACCTCTCCGACCGCGGCGTTTCGGGCCGCCCCGCACCGGGGCCGGTGGATGTGTTCCTGGCGACCACCCGCGGCGCCTTCCGGGCCGGTGAAACCGTGCATGTGACCGCCCTGGCCCGTGACAGCAAGGCGCAGGCCATCGACGGCCTGCCGCTGACCGCGATCCTGCTGCGCCCGGACGGGGTGGAATACACCCGCCAGACCTCCGCCGCAGGCCATCAGGGCGGCCATGTCTTTGCCCTTGCCACCGGCCCAGCCGCCCCGCGCGGCACCTGGCGGATCGAGATCAAGAGCGACCTCAAGGCCCCGACGCTCGCCAGCCGCCAGATCCTGGTCGAGGATTTCCTGCCCGAGCGCATCGACTTCGAGCAGGAGGTTACGAATGCCGCCAGCCTCCAGCCCGGCGGCGCGGCGCAGATCGCGCTGCAGGCCGATTACCTGTTCGGCGCACCGGGTGCCGGGCTGAAGGTGGAGGGCAGCATCCGCCTCACCGCCGCCAATACGCTGAGTGAGTGGCCCGGCTTCCGCTTTGGCCGCTACGATGAGGCATCCTCGGCCCAGACCGAACATTTCGGCGGCCAGGAAACCGGCCCTGACGGGAGTGCAACTTTCACCGTCAGCCTCCCCGCCGCCGCCCCGGCAGAGGGCAAGCCGCTGCTGGCCACCCTCACCACCCGCGTCGCGGATGGATCTGCCCGCCCGGTGGAGCGCAGCCTGGCGCTGCCCGTCCGCCCCGCTGGCCCGGTCCTCGGCATCAAGCCGCTGTTTGACGAGGTCGCGGCAGAAGGCAGCGAGGCGGGTTTCGAACTGATTGCCCTGACCCCGGACCTGCAACCCATGCCAATGCGGGTCAAATGGACCCTGAACCGGGTCGAAACCCGCTATCAGTGGTATCAGCTCTACGGCAACTGGAACTGGGAGCCCATTACCCGCCGAACCCGGATTGCCACCGGCGAGGCGCAGCTGGGCAGCGACCCGCTGCCGCTCTCCCAGCCCGTCGATTGGGGCCGCTATGAGCTGGTGGTGGAACGCCTCGACGGCGAATATGCCTCTGCCGCTTTTGACTTCTACGCCGGCTGGTATGCGCCCGAAGGCAGCACCGAGACGCCCGCCCGGCTGGACCTGTCGCTGGATAGCGAGAGCTACGCTCCCGGCGACACCGCCCGCCTGCGCATCGTGCCGCAGGCCGCAGGCACGGCGCTGGTCTCGGTGGTCTCCAACCATCTGATCCACCGCATGGCAGTGGAAGTGCCCGCAGGCGAAACCGTGATACCGCTGGAGGTGACGCAGGACTGGGGCAGCGGCGCCTATGTGACGGCAACCGTGATCCAGCCCGTGGCTGGCGACCGTGGCCGCACCCCGCTGCGTGCCCTGGGCCTCGCCCACGCCAGCGTCACCCAGCCTGACCTGCTGCTGCAGGTCGCGATTGACGTCCCCGAAGTCACCCGCCCGCGCGGCACCCAAGTTGCAAAACTCCGCGTGGACGGTGCGGCTGAGGGCGAGGAGGTCTGGCTCACCGTGGCCGCCGTCGACCTCGGCATCCTCAACCTCACCGGCTTCACCAGCCCCGATCCCAGCGCGCATTACTACGGCCAGCGCCGCCTTGGGATGGAGCTGCGAGACGTCTACGGCCGCCTCATCGACCCCGGCAACGGCGCGATGGGCCGGATCCGTTCCGGCGGCGACGCAGACGGCGGCATGAAGATGCAATCGCCACCCCCGACTCAGGACCTTGTGGCGCTGTTCTCCGGCCCGCTGAAAGTTGATGCCAGTGGCGAGGCGGAGTTCCCCCTGACGCTCCCCGCCTTCAACGGCACCGTTCGGCTGATGGCAGTCGCGTGGTCGGGCAAGGCCGTGGGCCAGGCAGAGGCCGATATGCTGGTGCGCGACCCGGTGGTGGTCACCGCCTCCCTGCCGCGCTTCCTGGCGCCGGGCGATGAGAGCCGCGCCCGCATTGAAATCGTCCACGCAGACGGCCCTGCCGGTGAGATGAAGCTGACCGCCAGCACTGCAGGCGGCCTGACACTGGGCAGCCTGCCAGCCTCCGTCACTCTGGCCGAGCGGGGCAAGGCAGTGCTGGAGCTGCCGGTCACGGCGGAAACCGTGGGCGACCACGACCTGGGCCTCACCCTCACCACGCCCGATGGGCAGGAGCTGCGGCAAACCCTGCGCATGCCGGTCCGCGCCAATGATCCGATGACCTCGGAAACCCGCCGCTTCACCCTCGCAGCCGGCGACACTTTCCTGTTCAGCAAGGACGTCTTCACAGGCCTCCGCCCCGGCACCGCCCGCGCCACCCTCTCCTCCGGCCCGCTGGCGAAATTCGACGTGCCGGGCCTCTTGGCGGAACTGGACCAGTACCCCTATGGCTGCACGGAGCAGGTCACGTCCAAGGCGCTGCCGCTCCTCTACCTCAGCAGCGTCGCGCAGGCGGCGGGGCTGGGTGACGGCCCGGCGGTGGACGCGCGCATCAATGCCGCCATCCGCCAGGTGCTGACCCGCCAGGCCCCCAGCGGCGCCTTCGGAATGTGGCGCGCGGACAGCGGCGAGTTCTGGCTCGACGCCTATGCCAGCGACTTCCTCAGCCGCGCCCGCGCGCAAGGCTACGCGGTGCCGCAGCGGGCCTTTGCCCAGGCGATGGACAACCTGCGCAACCGCATCAACTATGCCCCCGACTTCGACAAGGGCGGTGAGGAGATCGCCTATGCCCTCCTGGTGCTGGCGCGTGAGGGAGCCGCCCAGATGGGCGACCTGCGCTACTATGCGGATGTGAAGGGCGAGGCTTTTGCCACCCCCCTCGCCGCCGCTCAATTGGGCGCAGCTCTTGCGGCTTATGGCGACCAGCGCCGCGCCGACCGGATGTTTGCCCGCGCCGCGCAGATGATCACCTCTGAGGCTCGAGACGAGGCCCGTCTCTGGCGCGCCGATTTCGGCACGAGGCTGCGTGACACCGCCGGCGTTCTGGCGCTGGCGGCAGAGGCCGGATCGGAAGCCGTGGACCACGCAAGCCTGTCAGCAAGGCTTTCGAACGCCAGCGGCACCCGCTCCACCCAGGAGTCCGCCTGGACCCTGATGGCCGCCCACGCACTGACGCAAAATCCCGAAGACTCCGGTCTGCTGGTCAACGGCCAGCCCGTGCAGGGGCCGTTTGTTCAGGCCGCAGACGGTCAGGATATCCCGGAACTCGCTCTGACCGCTGCCAGCGGCCGAACCGCGGAAATCACCCTCACCACGCTTGGCGTGCCTCAGGTCCCGCCCGCCGCGGGCGGCTTTGGCTACACCATCGAGCGCAGCTACTACACGCTGGAGGGCAAGGTGCTGGAGGTGCAGTCCGTGCAGGCGGGGGCGCGGTTTGTGGCGGTCCTGCGGGTGAAGCCGCATGAAAAGACCGGCGCGCGGCTGATGATCAACGACCCGCTGCCCGCGGGGTTCGAGATCGACAACCCCAACCTCCTGCGCTCCGGCGATCTGCGCGATCTTGACTGGCTGAACCCGGCTGAGGCCGAGCACGCCGAGTTCCGCAGCGACCGCTTCCTGGCGGCGGTGAATGTGCGCGACGCTTCGGCGGTGACGCTGGCCTATGTGGTTCGTGCGGTGACACCGGGCGTGTTCCACCACCCGGCTGCCTCGGTTGAGGACATGTACCGCCCCGCCTACCGCGCCCGCACGGGCACGGGGCGTGTGGAAGTCAGGTGAGACGCTGGCGAACCAACGCTAAGGGCAGCGCCCGGCCCGGCGGGGTGGGAAGCGAAGCGCCCGCCCCGTGGAGGGCGGGACGGGCGCTACCCGGCCTTCGGCCAGGCAAAAGGCTGAAATGGTATGCCGCTGCTTTAGCGGTTCTGCTTATTGCAGTCTTTACGGCCTATCGCGCTTTCGACACTTGGATCGACCGCACAGACCTCCCGCTCACCCTGACTGAAACCTCCACCGAAGTCCTCGACCGCAATGGCAAGCTGCTGCGTGCCTACCCCGTCGGCGACGGCCTTTGGCGCCTTGCCGTCCAGCCCGCCGACGTCGACCCGCGCTTCCTGCAGATGCTCTTGCGCTACGAAGACAAGCGCTTCCGCTCCCATGCCGGTGTCGACCCCGTAGCCCTTCTGCGCGCCGCGGGCCAGGCGCTGTGGAACACCCGCGCCGTCTCCGGCGGCTCCACCCTCACCATGCAGGTCGCGCGCCTCTTGGAGGACGGCACCACCGGCCGCTGGGCGGGCAAGCTGCGCCAGATGCGGGTGGCGCTGGCGCTGGAACGCCGCCTCAGCAAGGACGAGATCCTCACCCTCTACCTGACCCACGCCCCCTATGGCGGCGCGGCAGAGGGCATCCGGGCGGCCGCCTACAGCTGGTTCGGCAAGGAGCCGAAACGCCTGACACCGGCAGAGGCCGCGCTGCTGGTGGCCCTGCCGCAGAGCCCCGAACGCCGCCGCCCCGACCGCTTCCCGCAGGCCGCCAGCGGCGCCCGCGACCGGGTGCTGGAGCGCATGGAACGCCAAGGCATCCTCAGCGCAGAACAGGCCGAGGCCGCCCGCCGCACCCCGCTGCCGCACCAAATGGCCGCCTTCCCGCGCCTAGCGCCGCATCTGGCGGACCGCGTGGCAGCCCGGCACCCCGGCCAGCGCCAGTTGCGCCTGACCCTTGACGGCGCGGTGCAATCCCGGATGGAGACCCTGCTGGCAGAGGCCGTCCGCACCAGCCCGCGCCTCTCCGCCGCCCTCATCGCCGTTGACCACCAGACCGGCGAAGTGCTGGCGATGGCCGGCTCTCCCGGTTATTCAGATGCCGCACGCCGCGGCTTTGTCGACATGACCCAGGCCATCCGCTCCCCCGGTTCCACCCTGAAACCGCTGATCTACGGCCTTGCCTTCGACCAGGGACTGGCGCATCCGGAAACCCTGATCCACGACGGCCCGGTCAATTTCGCAGGCTACGCGCCGCAGAACTTCGACGGCGCATTCCGCGGCGACATCACCGTGCGCGAGGCGCTGCAGCTTTCCCTCAACATCCCCGTCGTGAAACTGACGCAAGAGCTTGGCCCGGCCCGCGTGATGGCGTCTTTGCGCGCCAGCGGCGCCCGCCCGGAACTGCCCGGCGGTGCCCCGGGGCTGGCGCTGTCGCTGGGCGGGCTTGGCATCAGCCTGCAGGATATGGTGCAGCTTTATGCCGGGCTGGCGGTAGGCGGGCAGGGGCCGAAGCTGCGGGTGATACAGGGCGAAGCGCCGCAGCCCGCGGGCCGCCTGACCTCGCCGGAGGCCGCCTGGCAGGCCGCCGACATTCTGCGCGGGCTGCCGGTGCCCGCAGGCGCGCGGGCAGGAACGATCGCCTACAAGACAGGCACGTCATACGGCCACCGCGATGCCTGGGCGATCGGCTGGGACGGCCGCCATGTGATCGGCGTCTGGATGGGCCGCGCCGACGGCACGCCGGTGCCGGGCATCTTCGGCGGCGACCTCGCCGCGCCGGTGCTGTTTGAGGCCTTCGGCCGCCTGAAACCCGCAGTTGATCCCTTGCCGCCGCCGCCGCCCGCCACGCTGATCGTCAGCTCCGCCGAACTGCCGCCGCCCTTGCAGCGCTTCCGCCCGCGCGATGCGGCCTTCTCGGACCCCGCAGACGCACCGGAGCTGATCTTCCCGCCTGAAGGCGCCCGGCTGATGCTGGAGGGTGCTGACCTCACTCTGAAACTCCGCGGCGGCACCGCGCCGTTTCTGGTGCTGGCAAACGGCCAGCCGGTGATCTCCGGCCAGCGCAGGCGCGAGTTCTCCCTGCCCAGCCCCGGCCCCGGCTTCTCCTCGCTGGTGATTGTCGATGGCGCCGGCCGCTCGGACCGGGTTAACCTGCGGATTGATTGATCCCGCAAATTTCCCTGAGGCCCCTTCATGCTGAAACCTCTCCTTGCCGCCTGCACCATTACCCTGTCCGTGTCCTTGGCCGCCCCCGCCGCCTGGCCTGCCTGCGCGACAGACGGTGAAATCACCGTCTTCGTCGAAAGCTTCACTGCCAAGACCCCGGCGCAGGCGCTGTCACCCGGCGGCAGTATGCAGGATGCGCTCTGCTCCCAGGCCAAACTCGCCGCCGCGCTGGAGCCGCATATGGGTCCGGTGATCGGCTACAAGGCCGGCCTCACCAGCAAACCCGCGCAGGACCGTTTCGGCGCCACAGAGCCGGTGCAGGGCCTGCTGTTCCGGAACATGATGCTGGAGGACGGCGCCGCGCTCGACGCCCCATGGGGGGCGATCCCGATGGTGGAGGCCGACCTTGTGCTGGTGGTCGCGGATGAAGCGATCAACACCGCTACCACACCTGAGGAGGCGCTGGCCCATATCTCCGCCGTTCGCCCCTTCATCGAACTGCCGGACCTGACGCTTGCCAAGGGCCAGCCCTTCACTGCGGAAACCATCACCGCGATGGGCGTCGGCACCCGGCTGGGCATCCTGGGTGCGCCGGTGGCGGTGGAGGACCCGGCAGCGATGGCCCGTATGCTGGAGGAGATGTCCGTCACGATGCGCGACGCGGCGGGCGGCGTACTGGTGCAGGCACCGGGCCGGGCGGTGCTGGGCAACCCGGTCAATGCCGCCCTGTGGCTGCGCTCCAAAGGGGTGGAGTTCAAGGCAGGGGATTTGATTTCCGTCGGCTCTTTCGGCCCGCTGTTCCCGCCGCGCGCGGGAAAGGGCGGGGTCAGCGTCACTTATGACGGGCTGCCGGGCAACCCGGTGGTGCGGGTGCAGTTCAAGGAGTAATCCGCAGACCGCTGGATAAGGTGTTTCGCTTCGGGCAAAGCCCGCAGCGACCCGCGCCGCGCCCTTGGCGCGGCGCCTGACCCAATGCTCGCGGGTTTTCGCAAGAAACCTGCGAAAGGCGGGAGCGCCCCGGTTGCGGGAGCCGCCTACCGCCGCCCCTCGCGCAGCCATCCCGCGACGAGGAAGAAGGACGCCAGCACCAGAGCCAGCCAGCCGGGCAGCAGCGGGCCTTGGCTGACCGACAGCGTCTCATAGGCCTCCCGCGGGGTCAGGCCGATCCAGCCGCGCCCCGCCGCCGGGCGCCCGGGCCGCACGCTGCGCAAGGACGGCATCCCGTCCGCCAGCCGCAAGACGCCGCCGCGCAGTGGCTCCAGCGCCGACGCCAGCACAGACCCGGTGGCAATGGTTTCCTCGAACTCCTTCGGCGCTGCAGGGCCAAGCCCGACCACCGTGCTCTCTTCGCCTTCCTCCAGCCGGTACAGCCCCGGCTCCGGCCCCTCATAGCGGGTTTCCCACTGCCCCGGCGCGGTCTGGCGCAGCTCCAGCTCAGCTGTCGAGCCGTCGGGGTTGGTCACCGTCACCGGCCCCGCCTGTTCCGCCAGCGTGCGGCGCAAGATGCGCATCCGCTGGCCCGAGGCCTCGGCCCACAGCGCCTCCTCCTCCAGTTCCGGCTCCTTCATCATCCAGTGCGCAAGACGGCGCAGCAGTTCCAGCTGCGGGCCGCCGCCCTCGTACCCGCGGCTCCACAGCCAGGCGTGGTCAGAGGCCAGCAGCGCCACCCGGCCCTCGCCCACCCGGTTCAGCACCAGGAGCGGGCGTTCGCCTGCGCCGCTCATCAGCACATGGCCCTCCGGTGCGCGCAGCTCGATCTGGCGCAGCCAGCGGCCCCAGTCCGCAGCCCCCTCCAGGCCCGAAGTCACCGGGTGCTGCCTGCCCAGATCCGTCACCGCGGGGCGGTAGGCCTCCTCCAGCACCCGCGCCGAGGGTTCTGCGGGCAGGATCAGCGACAGAGGCGAGCGGTAGATGCTGTCGGCACTTGCAAAATCAGGGCCGGCCGCCACCAGCACCGCACCGCCGCCCATCGCGTAATTGGCCACGTTGTCCAGGTAGACCGCTGGCAGGATGCCGCGCCGCTTGTAGCGGTCAAAGATGATCAGGTCGAAGTCCTCGATCTTCTCCAGGAACAGCTCGCGGGTGGGGAAGGCGATCAGAGATAGTTCCTCCACCGGCACTCCGTCCTGCTTCTCCGGCGGCCGTAGGATGGTGAAATGCACCAGATCCACTGCGCTGTCGGATTTCAACAGGTTGCGCCAGGTGCGCCCGCCCGCATGCGGCTCGCCCGACACCAGCAGCACCCGCAGCCGGTCGCGCACCCCGTTGATCTGCACCAGCGCCTGGTTGTTGCGCGCGGTCAGTTCGCCCGGCTCTTCCGGCACGCTGAACTGGATCACGTTGCGGCCGCCGTGCTGCAGCACGACCGGCAGCTCGAAATCGACGCCCACCGGCAGGGCAAAGCGCTGCGGCGCCTCGCCCCCCACGGAGATGTCCAGATCGGCAAACCCGTCCTGCACCGGCACCGCGCCCTGATCCTCGATCCTCAGCGTCAGCCTGACCGGTTCGCCGATGATGGCAAAGCCGGGGGCGTTTTTCACGATCAGGCGGCGGTCCCAGTCGTCCTCGCGGCCGGTCAGCAGCAGATGCATCGGCGCGGGCAGGCTGACCGGCTGATCGGCGTCATGCACCTGGCCGTCACTCAGGGCAATGATCCCCGCCACCCGCGCCCGCGGCTCATCCGCCAGCGCCTGCGCGACGGCCGCCATCAGCCGCGTGCCCTCGTCGCCCTCGCCATCCGGCACGGTGATCCAGCGCACATCGGTGCCGGGGCGGCCCGCCAGCGCGGCCTTCAATTGGGTGCGGGCGCGGGCCATCTGCTCCGGGCGGTCCCGCAGCTGCTGGCTGGCGGTCTGGTCCTCCGCCACGATCACGATGTCACTAAGGGCCGCGCGGTCCTCGCTCTGATGCACCGGGCCTGACAAAGCGGCCAGCAGCACCAGCGCCGCCAAGGCACGCAAGGCCCAGCCGGACAGCCCCTTCCACAGCCCCAACAGCAAGGCGGCCAGGGTCACCGCCCCCGCGGCCCAGATCACGGGCCAGGGCACCAGCGGGTCGAACAGGATCGTCTGTGTCATCGCGCGCTCCTACTGCCCCAGCCGGTCCAGCAAGGCCGGCACATGCACCTGGTCGGATTTGTAGTTGCCGGTCAGCACATGCATCACCAGGTTGACGCCAAAGCGGAACGCCAGTTCCCGCTGCCGCTCGCCGGCATAGCCGCGCCCGACCGGCAGCAAGGGCCGGCCGTTGCCGTCCACCGCCCAGGCCGCGGCCCAGTCGTTGCCGCCGATCACCACCGGCGTCACCCCGTCGTTCAGATTGCGGAAGGGGATGCCCTCGGCCTGTTCCGCATCCGGCGGCGCCGCCTCGACCCAGACCAGGCCGCGGCTGTGGCGGCCGGGGAAGTCCTGCAGCAGGTAGAACGCACGGGTCAGCACATGGTCCTCCGGCACCACCTCCAGCGGCGGAATGTCCAAAGGCAGCGCAATCTGCTGCAGCCGCCGCGCCGCCGGGCTGGTCGCACCCGAGGCCGCCAGATCCGCATCGCGGGTGTCAAACAGGATCATGCCGCCCGCCCGCAGATAGGTGTTGAGCTTGCCGTAAGCTTCCGATGAGGGCAGCGGCTGATCGCGGGTGATGGGCCAGTAGAGCAGCGGATAAAAGGCCAGCTCATCCCGTTCCAGATCGACACCCGCCGGGATGGCCGGCTCCACCGAGGTGCGGAAGAACAGCGTGTCCGACAGTCCGCGCAGGCCCGCGGCAGCAATACGGTCCACCTGCGCGTCCCCCGTCAGCACATGCGCCAGCACCAGTTCCGAGGCCAGTTCGGCGGCCCGCAGATCCGCCTGTGCCTGCTCCCGCGAGAGGGCCTCCTGCGCCCGCAGATCTTGCGGCGCGGCCAGCGCCGCCAGCCCCAGCGCCGCCGCCAGCGCCGCGGTGCGGGCACGGCCCAGCAGGCCGGACACCAGAAGCGTGCCCAGTACATCCAGCGCCAGCAGCACCAGCGCCAGCGTCAGGAGCGCGCCGCCCAGCGGCAGCTCCTGCGGCGCGCCATAGCCGCTCACCGCCACCGAGGCCGGCCAGCGCGCCGCCAGCAGTTCATCCTCGGGGCGCAGCACATTGCGCGCCAGCATCCGCCGCCCGCCGTCATAGACGCCGGGCCGCAGCTCCGGCCCCGCAGGTGCCGCCACCAGGTCCGGGCCCGCCACACCGGGCAGCGTTTCCGCCGCTTCCAGATGGCCGAAACCGTCCAGCACCTCCACCGGCGTCCAGGTGGTGCCTTCCAGATCCTCTGCCTTGGGCTGTGCAGCAGAGGAGGAGACTGCCAGCCGCTCCAGCATCGACACGAACAGGCCCGACAGCGGCAGGCTGCTCCACTCCGCATTGGCGGTCACGTGAAACAGCACCACCTGGCCCTGGCCCAGCGTCTTGCGCGTCACCAGCGGGGTGCCGTCGGCCAGTTCCGCAATCACCCGCTGCGCCAGCTCCGGGTCCGGCTGCGCCACCACCTGCGAGCTGATCGAGACCTCGCCCGGCACCTCCAGCCCGTAGAACGGGGAGCTTTCATCAAAGGGCGCCAGCGTTTTCGGCTCGCCCCAGCTCATGGCGCCGCCGATGCTGCGGCCGCCAATGCGCAGGCGCACCGGCATCAAGGGCTCCTCGCCCGCGCGCGCGGTGTCGCTGGCCGCCAGCCGCGGTCCGGCAAAGCGCAGCAGCAAGCCGCCGTTTTCCACCCATTCAATGACCGCCTCTTCCTGCGCGGGCGCCAGCCGCGCCACATCGGCCAGCACTATCACATCCGGATTGGCCGGCAGCAGGTCCCGCAGCGCGCCTTCCAGCAGCTCCGCCGAGGGCGCCAGCGCCTGGCGCAGGTAGTGCAGCGGCGACAAGAGTGCGAGGCCCTCATCGGCGCTTTCGGAGGAGACCAGCGCCACCTCGCGGCGGCGCAAGCTGTCATCGGTCAGCGCCACCGCGCCCGCCGATTTCACGCCGCTGATTTCAAACCGCGACAGCCGCGCGCGCAGCTCCGCCGGCAGCGACAGCCCGGCAGAAGCACTGCGGGCGCCGTCCGCAAACCGCACCGGCAGCGAGGCCAGGCTGCGCTCAGTGCCGCCGGGATCCTTGCCCTGCGCCACCACGGAGACCTCCTGCGCCGGCCCGCCGCGGCTGCGCTGCACCGTCAGTTCGATCGTGCCGCCGGTATAGCTCGCGGGCATCAGGCCCAGCACCGGCAGGGGCTGTTCAAAAACCTCGATGTCGCCGCGGCGGCTCAGCGCCTCGATCAGTCCTTCGCGGCCCGGGTATTCCAGACCGTCGCTGAACCACACGGTGTCAAAGCTGCCCTCGTCGCTGCCAATCGCCTGCAAAGCTTGCGCCAGTTGCTCCGGCCCCGGCTGCCAGGGCAGCGGCGCCAGCCCGGCCAATTGCCGCTGCCAGTCGCTGGCGGCGCGGAACTGCAAGGGTTCCGGCGCGCTCAGGCGCAGCACCGCCACCCGGCGTTCCGCCCGCCCGGCTTCCTCCAGCTGCACTTCGGCCTGGGCGCTGGTCTGTTTCCAGCCCGCCGCGCCGCCCCAGCTGGCGTCCATCACGATCAAGAGCGGCCCGCTGCCGCCCGCGTCCTCGGTCGAGGGGTTCAGCACCGGCCCCGCCAGCCCGATGATCGCCGCCGCCACTGCCAGAAGCCGCAGCAAGAGCAGCCACCACGGCGTGCGGTCCGACAGGCTCTCGTCATCCTTCAGCCCCAAGAGCAGCGTCACCGCCGGAAACGGCTGGCGCCGGGGCGCAGGCGGGATCGCCCGCAACAGCAGCCACAGCACCGGCAGGGCCAGCAGCCCCAGCAAAAGCCAGGGCGCGGTAAAGCCGATGCCTGCAATCATGGTCATGGCGCGGTTCGCTCCAAAGCGTGGTAAAGCCACATCAGCGCCGCCTGCGCTGCGTCGCCCGTGTGATGCTGCCCGAACCGCCAGCCGGCCTCGCGGCACAGCCGCTCCAGCGCGTCCCGCCGTTCCGCCAGCCGGTCCAGGTAGCGCTCCTGCAGGGCAGAGGCCTTCAGTGTTTCATGTGTGACACCGCCCGCGATGCTTTCAAACAGCGTGCGCCCGGAAAAGGGAAAAGCCTCCTCCGCCGGGTCCAGCACCTGCAACAACACGCCCCGGACGCCGCGCGCGGCGGCCTTGGACAGCGCCTGCTCCACCGGCTCATACGGCCCCAGGAAGTCCGAGATGAACAAGGCGCGCGCATGCGGGATCAGCGCGCGGTGGCCGGGCGGGGCGTAATCCTCCGCGCCGTCATCCGACAGCGCCTCTGCCAGCCGCAGGATCTGCACATTGCCGCGCCGCGGCGGCAGGGTGCCGCCGGTGAGGCCCACCCGCTCGCCGCCCTGCACCATCAGCACCGCGGCAGCCAGCCCCAAAAGCCGCGCACGGTCTGCCTTCTGCGGCAGCTTGGCCGTGGAGGCAAAGCGCATCGAGGCGCCGGTATCGACCCACAGATGCACCGTCTGGGCGATCTGCCACTCCCGCTCGCGCACGTACTGCACGTCACCCATGGCAGAGCGCCGGTGGTCGATCATCCGGCGGCTGTCGCCGGCCTGCGCCGGGCGGTACTGCCAGAAATCATCGCCGGTTCCGGCCCGGCGGCGGCCATGCTCGCCCATCAGGACAGACCCGGCCAGATGCCGCGCCTGCACCAGCAAGGGGGGCAGGGCGCTGGCCTCGGCCTCCGCCCGGTGCCGCAATCCAGTTGCAGCCTGAGAGGCGGCAGGCCTGGTCACGCGGCGGCCCCGGTCCGGGCCAGTTCGCTCGCGGTTTCCTCGATCAGCGCGGCCAGGCTCTCACCGCGCGCCCGGGCGGCAAAGTTCAGCTGCATCCGGTGGCTCAGCACCGGTTTCGCCATGTCCAGCACGTCCTCCGCATTGGGCGCCAGCCGCCCCTGCAAGAGCGCCCGCGCCCGCACTGCCAGCATCAGGGCCTGCGCCGCCCGCGGACCCGGCCCCCAGGCCACGGTCTGCGCCACATGGTCGGACACGCCGGGCTCTTCGGGGCGGAAGGCGCGCACCAGATCCAGGATCATCTCCACCACCGACTCGCCCACCGGCATCCGCCGCAGCAGGGTCTGCGCTTCGATCAGCTCAGAGGCGGTAAACACCTGGTAGGCCTGCGTCTCCTCCACCCCGGTGGTGGCCAGCAGGATGTCCCGCTCGGTTTCGCGGTCGGGGTAATTCACGTCGATCTGCAGTAGAAACCGGTCCAGCTGCGCCTCCGGCAACGGATAGGTGCCCTCCTGCTCGATCGGGTTCTGGGTCGCCAGCACATGGAACGGCGCGCCCAGTGAACGGTCCTCACCCGCCACTGTCACCATCCGCTCCTGCATCGCCTGCAGCAGCGCCGACTGGGTCCTGGGGCTTGCGCGGTTGATTTCGTCCGCCATCAACAGCTGGCAGAACACCGGCCCCGGAACAAACCGGAACGACCGGTGCCCGTCGGCGGCGGTGTCCAGCACCTCGGAGCCCAGAATGTCGGCAGGCATGAGGTCCGGGGTGAACTGGATGCGGTTGCCGTGCAGCCCCATCACCGTGCTCAGCGTCTCCACCAGCCGGGTCTTGCCCAGGCCGGGCAGGCCGATCAGCAGCCCGTGGCCGCCGCACAGCAGAACCGAGAGGGTGAGGTCCACCACCCGCTCCTGCCCGATAAATCGCTTGGTGATCGACGCGCGCGCCTCTTGCAGCTTGGCTTCCAGCGCTTCGATACCGGCCAGCAGATCGTCCGTTTCAGGCATGACATTCCTCGTTTCCCGGATATATGCTGTTACTCTATCGTGCTGACAGGAAATGGCAAAAGCAATGAGCGGACAAAAACCCGTGACCCCCGATGCCGAAGGCATTGCGGCGGCGGCAAAAGCGGCCGGCAAGGGCAGGGGTTTGCCGCCTGTCCACCTGTGGAACCCGCCGTTTTGCGGCGACCTGGACATCCGCATCGCCCGCGACGGCTCCTGGCATTATCTCGGCACGCCCTTCACCCGGTTTGAGCTGGTCAAGCTGTTTGCCTCCATCCTCAAGCTGGAGGACGGCAAATACTATCTGGTGACCCCGGTCGAAAAGGTCGGCATCACCGTCGAGGACGCGCCCTTTGTGGCAGTGGATTTCGACGTGGCAGGGCAGGGGCGCGATCAGGTCATCACCTTCACCACCAATATAGGCGACACCGCTGCAGCCGGCCCGGACCACGTGATCCGGGCAGAGCGCGACCCCGAGAGCGGCGAGCCTGCGCCCTATGTCATGATCCGCGCCGGGCTGGAGGCGCTGATCGACCGCAAGAGCTTCTACCGGCTGGCGGATCTGGGCGAACACTATGACGGCTGGTTCGGCGTCTGGTCCGGCGGCAAGTTCTTCCCGCTGATTCCGTCTGCTGAGCTGGACGGGGAGTAGGCTTTTGAATCTGCGCCACCCGGCCGGCAGGCCGGGCAGCCGCTGACTCGCCGGCCGCAGCCGGCAGAAACCGGCCGGCTTGCAGTTAACGAAAGTTTAATAGGAAAATGCTGCACTTTTGACGCCTTGGCTGCACCGCCGCGCGGCGGTAGATCATCAGTCAAGAAGGAGAATCCGATGCCCCGCTTCGCGGCCAATATCTCGCTGCTGTTTGCTGAGCTGCCCTATCTCGACCGGTTTCAGGCTGCTGCCGCTGCCGGGTTCGAAGCTGTGGAGATCCTTTACCCTTACGAACTGGCGGCCAAGGAAACCCAGCGCGCGCTGCTGGCGAACGGGCTGCAGCTGCTGCTGATCAACGCGCCGCCGCCGAATTACACCGGCGGCATGCCCGGCTATGCGGCGGTTCCGGAAGGGGGCGACCGCTTCCAGCGCGACATCCGCAGGGTGCTGCGCTACGCCGAGGCGCTGAAGGCCGGCAAGATCCATGTGATGGCGGGCTACGCCAAGGGCGATGCGGCGCAGCAGACTTTTGTCGAGAATCTGCAATGGGCCGCCGACCGCGCGCCGGAGCAGCAGTTCACCATCGAACCGCTGAACAGCGGCGACCAGCCCGGCTATTTCCTCGACGACTACAATCTCGCGGTGGAGGTGCTGGATGCGGTGGACCGGCCCAATGTGGGCCTGCAGTATGACGCCTACCACGCGCAGATGATCCACGGCGACGCGCTCAAGGTCTGGGAGACCTTCGGCCCCCGCGCCGTGCATGTGCAGATCGGCGCCGCGCCGGGCCGCTGCGAGCCGGGCACCGGGCCGGTGGATTTCCAAAGGCTGTTCGACGCCATCGACGCCAGCGGCTATGACGGCTGGGTCAGCGCCGAATACACCCCCTCGACCCGGCGCACTGAGGACAGCCTGGGCTGGATGGGCTGACCGCGCGGCCAGGCTGCGCAGACACCTGTGCAGCGGCGCAGATTGTTTCATATTCGGCGCACCGCATATCTCCTGCAGCACCCCGCCGCCAAGGAGACTGCCATGATACCCGCCCGTTTTGCCCCGCTTCTGTCCGGCTTTCTGATGTCGCTGATGATGTCCTCGATCGTGTCGGGCATCTCCACCCTGCGGGCAGTTGGCGCGGAGGATGGCCTTGCCGCCGCCTGGCTGACCGCCTGGGCCTACAGCTGGCCGGTGGCCTTCCCGGTTGTCCTGGTGGTGGCGCCGCTGGTGCGCCGCATCGTGGCCGCCGCCATCCGCACACCGGATGCGGCATGATGCCCGCGGGAGCAAGACAAACACATTCAGTAATTGAAATGTGACACTTGGCGGGGCATAAGGCGCAGGACCAGTGAAAGGATGCCGCCGATGCTGCCCGCCCGATTTGCCCCTGTTCTGTTCAGCCTGATCCTCTCGGGGCTGATGTCCTTCATCGTGACCGGTGTTGCGACCTGGAAGGCGCTGGGCTTCGGCACGGGCTTCGGCGGCGCCTGGATGCAGGCCTGGTGCTTGAGCTGGCCGATCGCCTTCGCCGTCGCCTTCACCGCCGCGCCCATGGTGCGCAGGCTGGTGGCGAAACTGGTCAAACAGCCCGCCGAAGGCTAAGGCCGGGCGCACCGGCGCACGGGGGCTCTCCCGCCCGCCGCAATCTGCATCAAAGATGCAGCAGCGCCCGTTGGGCACGGCGCCGCTGGCGCGGCGCAATGAGATTTTGCTGAGAAGCCCCTAAGGGCAAGACTGCCCGTAGGGGCGTTTTCGATTGTTTTCAGGGCGGGCCGCGTCAAGGGCAAGCCGCGCTGGACGCGCGGAGGCTGGCGCCTCCCTTGACCCGGTGAGGGGAGGGTGCGGGAATTTCCGCGCCGCGCCAGCGGCGCCCGGCCCAACGGGATGAGATCATCAGATCGAAGCCGGGCGGGAGCGCCCTGCCGGCTATGCGGGGCGGCTCTTAGTGCGCTTCGGCCCAGTTCAAACCGCGGCCTGCGTCCACCACCAGCTTCACGTCCAGATGCACCGCCGGATCGGCGGCGTTTTCCATCACCTGGCGGGCGGCGGCGATGGTCTCCTCCACTGCCGCTTCCGGCACTTCGAACAGCAGTTCGTCGTGCACCTGCAGCAGCATCCGCGCGGGCAGATGGGCGATCGCCTCCGGCATCCGGATCATCGCGCGGCGGATCACGTCGGCAGCGGTGCCCTGGATCGGCGCGTTGATCGCCGCGCGTTTGGCAAAGCCCGCCTTCGGCCCCTTGGCGTTGATCTCCGCGGTGTGGATCTTGCGCCCGAACAGGGTCTGCACATAGCCGTGCTCCTTGGCGAACTCGACGGTGCTGTCCATGTATTTGCGGATGCCCGGGAAGCGCTCGAAATAGCGGTCGATGAATCCCTGCGCGTCCTTGCGCGGAATGCGCAGGTTACGCGCAAGGCCAAAGCCGGAAATGCCGTAGATCACGCCGAAGTTGATTGCCTTGGCCTGGCGGCGGATTTCCGGCGTCATCTCCTCCAGCGGCACCTCGAACATCTCCGACGCGGTCATCGCGTGGATGTCCTGCCCTTCGGCAAAGGCCTGTTTCAGCGTGTCGATCCCGGCCATGTGGGCCAGAATGCGCAGCTCGATCTGGCTGTAGTCGAGCGACAAGAGCACATTGCCCTCTTCCGCCACAAAGGCTTCGCGGATGCGGCGGCCTTCCTCGGTGCGCACCGGAATGTTCTGCAGGTTCGGATCGGTGGAGGCCATGCGCCCGGTGCTGGCCCCGGTCTGGGCATAAGACGTGTGCACCCGGCCGGTGTCGGGATTGATATGGTCCTGCAGCGCATCGGTATAGGTCGACTTCAGCTTGGACAGCTGCCGCCAGTCCAGCACCCGCTTCGGCAGGTCGTGCTCGGTCGCCAGATCCTCCAGGATATCGGCGCCGGTGGAGTACTTCCCGTTTTTGCCGCGCTTGCCGCCTTCCAATCCCATCTTGTCGAACAAGATCTCGCCCAGCTGCGCTGGTGAGCCGACGTTGAACGTTTCCCCCGCCAGCTCATGGATCTCGGCTTCCAGCCCGGCCATTTTTTGCGCAAACGCATTCGACATGCGGCTCAGCGTATCGCGGTCCACCTTGATGCCGTTGCGCTCCATATCCGCCAGCACCGGCACCAGCGGCCGCTCCAGCGTCTCATAGACCGTGGTGACCCGTTCCTGATGCAGCTGCGGTTTGAACAGCTGCCACAGGCGCAGGGTGATGTCGGCATCCTCGGCGGCATAAGGCACCGCGTCGTCAATCGGCACCCGGTCAAAGGTGATCGCCGATTTACCGGAGCCCAGGAGCGGCTTGATCGGGATCGGCGTGTGATCCAGGTAGCGTTCCGACAGCGTGTCCATGCCATGCCCGTGCATGCCTGCGTGCAGCGCATAGGACATCAGCATGGTGTCGTCGACCGGCGCCACATCCACCCCGTAGCGGTGCAGGATCTTGGCGTCGTATTTCATGTTCTGGCCGATTTTCATGATCGCCGGATCTTCCAGAACCGGCTTCAGCATCGCGACCGCGTCCTCCAGCGGCATTTGCCCCTCGGACAGGCCCTCGCCGCCAAACAGATCATCGCCCCCGGCTTTGTGCGCCAAGGGAATATAGCAGGCCTCGCCCGCCTCGACGCACAGCGAGATGCCGACCAGATCGACGACCATTTCATCAAGGCCGGTGGTCTCAGTATCCACCGCCACCCAGCCGCGCTCGCGGATGCGGCCGATCCAGACCTGCAGCGCCGCGGCATCGCGGACGCATTCGTATTTCTCCTTGTCGAACGGCACCGCTTCCGGCGCTGCCGCCGCACTGGCCGCCGCTGTGGCAGGGGCCTCCGGGATCGCCGGCGCCTCCATGCCTAGCTGATCCGCCATGCGTTTCGACAGCGTGCGGAACTCCATCTCAGAAAGGAATGTCAGCAGGGTCTCCGCATCCGGCTCCTTCACCTCCAGATCGTCCAGGGTGAAGTCCAGCGCCATATTGCAGTCCAACTGCACCAGCTTCTTGCTGAGCTCGATCTGGTCCCGCTTCTCGATCAGGGTCTGGCGGCGCTTGGGCTGCTTGATCTCCTCCGCCCGGTCCAGCAGCTCCTCCAGAGAGCCGAATTCATTGATCAACAGCGCCGCGGTCTTGATTCCGATGCCCGGCGCGCCCGGCACGTTGTCGACGCTGTCGCCGGCCAAAGCCTGCACATCCACCACCCGGTCAGGACCAACGCCGAACTTCTCCACCACGCCGTCGCTGTCGATGCGCTTGTTCTTCATTGCGTCCAGCATCTCGACGCCGCCGCCGACCAGCTGCATCAGGTCCTTGTCCGACGAGATGATGGTCACCCGGCCGCCGGCATCCCGCGCCTGATGCGCCAGCGTTGCGATGATGTCGTCGGCCTCAAAGCCTTCGATTTCCTTGCAGGCGATGTTGAACGCGCGGGTCGCCTCGCGGGTCAGCGGGAACTGCGGCACCAGATCCTCCGGCGCCGGCGGGCGGTTGGCCTTGTACTGATCGTACATCTCGTTGCGGAACGACTTGCCGGAATAGTCGAAAATCACTGCCACATGGGTCGGCGCATCCGGGCCCTTGTTGTCCTCCACCTGCTTGAACAGCATGTTGCAGAAGCCGGCGACAGCGCCGATCGGCAGCCCGTCGGACTTGCGCGTGAGCGGCGGCAGCGCGTGATAGGCGCGGAAGATGAAGGCCGAGCCGTCGATCAGATGCAGATGGCAGCCCTTGCCGAATTGTGTCCCGCTCATGTGCGCCGCGCTCCCGTTGGAAATCCGTTCGTGTTCTGTTTCCCGGTTATCGGTGATCCGGGCAGGAAGGGCAATTGGAGTTTCGAACGGCTGGCAGGACCGCGCAACGCGCCGCCTCCCTCAGCAGTCAGGGGGCACGGCGGCCCGTTGCGCACCAGGCTTTTTCACCGCGGCCGCCGTGCGCCGCACCGGTTCAGCGCAGGCTGAATGCGCACCGGTCGCTGTGCCAGACCAGCCGGGTCTTCTGGGCGATGAGGTCCAGGCGCTTGTGCAGGGACCGGTCGTTCAGGGAGCGGGACAGCGAGCGCAGCGGCACCACGTTCCTTTCACCGTAGCCGTCGATCAGGAAAAACGCCTTAACCCCGCCGCGGTGGCCATAGACGATGTTCTTGTTGTGGATGTCGCGGGCGACAATCTGCAAATCGAACAGCTTCCTGGCAAAGACATTCAGATCCTCCAGCACCGCATCGTTCATCCCGCCAGATTTTCTGAGTTGCTGCAGATGCGGGGCGAGATTGCCGTCCGGACCGGAAATGCGCTCGACGGCAACACCCGGGCCGCGGTCCGTCTGCACCACTCCCAGGCACCTGGCAAGCGGAGAGCCCGGGATATCCTCGCCGAGCTTGAGGGCCGCCATCAGCTCGCATTCGATCTCTTTAAGGGTGTTGCGGTGTATGGTGTCCGGAAACAGATGCCGGACAAGCCGCTTGCCCAGCGAATAGTCATGCTGGGGATTCTGCAGCGTGGCGACCTTGATCAGCAGGTCCGGCTGCCCGGGAAACGCATATACGCTGCGGACCCGCCCTGTGGCCAGCGGCTCCAGACCTGATAGCGAGACAACTTCCGCTGCAAACAACTTTAACTCTCCTGTGGACACGGGCGGGCCAAGAACAACTCAGCATAGAGCAGGCCTCCGGGTGCGGTGGGCCGGGGTTGTTCAAACCCGTTTGTAACGGTTTTGTAAAGGCTTGAACCGCACCGGCGAAGCAGCGCACTGGTGTTTTGAAGTCATGTGATCCGCGCTCCGGCGCCGGAAGCGCCAGGCAGGCCGCGGTTGATGCCGCTCAGAACACCCCCATCGCCAATCCTGCCCCCAGGGCCAGACCCAGCTCGCGGCAGGCCTCCAGCTGATCCTGGGGGATCACCTTCTGCGCCAGAATGGCCTCGGGCGTCTGCGCTTGGGTGCAGATGATCAGCGGCGCCTGCACCTCTTTCAGGCGCCAGCCGGTGGCGATCCGGGCGCATTGCCGCGCCGCGTTCTCCCCGTCCGACCCGGCGCAGACCATCTGGGCATAGGGCCGCCCCTCGATCTTTCCCAGCACCGGGTAATAACAGCGGTCAAAGAACTCTTTCATCTGGCCGGACAGCGCCGCCAGGTTTTCCGGGGCGCAGAACAGATAGCCGCTTGCGGCCAGCAGATCCTCCGGCCCGGCCTCTTCGGCCCGTTTCAGGACGGTTTCAATTTCGCTGCGCGCCGCTGCCTGCGCGGCCTCCGCCATCTGGCGGCTGCCGCCGGTGCGGCTGTGGTAGACGATCAGAAGCTGTGCCATCAGCGGCAGCTTACGCAGCCGGTGCAATGGCGGAAAGCCCGGATCACTCCGCCGCCTTGGCCGCGTCCTCGTAGATGTATTTGCAGTCGCAATAGGGGCATTCCACAAAGCCTTCGGCCTCGGGGATCTGCAGATAGACCCGCGGATGCCCCAGCGCGCCTTCGCTGCCGTCGCACGCAACCTTGCGGCTGTTCACAATCTTGGTTTCCGGCGCTTCGGTGCTCATGGCTGGCAGTCCTTTCGGTTTTCGGCTAGGCGCTTTTATGAGCCAAGGAAAAACCGGGGGCAAGAGCGGCGATGAGTGCTGATGCAATCCAGATCAAAGCTTTGCGCAAAATCTACAGGGGCGGCAAAGGCCAGCCGGAGAAACACGCGCTCAAGGGCGTTGACCTGACGGTGCCGCGCGGCTCCGTCTTCGGCCTCCTGGGGCCGAACGGCGCGGGCAAATCCACCCTGATCAACATCCTGGCGGGGCTGGTGCGCAAGACCTCCGGCAGCGTCTCGATCTGGGGTTTCGACCAGGACGCAAACCCGCGCCAGAGCCGCGCCGCCATCGGGGTGATGCCGCAAGAGCTGAACCTGGACCCGTTCTTTACCCCGCGCGGCGCGCTGGAGGTGCAGGCCGGCCTCTACGGCGTGCCCAAGCACGAGCGCCACAGCGACGAGATCCTGCGGATGATCGGGCTCACGGACAAGGCAGAGGCCTATGCCCGCACCCTGTCAGGCGGCATGCGGCGGCGCCTGCTTCTGGGCAAGGCGCTGGTGCATCACCCCTCGGTGCTGGTGCTGGACGAACCCACCGCGGGCGTCGACATCGAACTGCGCCAGATGCTGTGGGAGAACATCCGCAAACTGAACGCGCAGGGCATGACCATCATCCTCACCACCCACTACCTGGAAGAGGCCGAGGAGATGTGCGACGAGATCGCCATCATCAACCAGGGCGAGGTGGTGGCGCGGGACACCAAGGCGCGCCTGCTGGGCCGGCTTGATGCCAAGACCATGGTGGTGCAGCCCGCGGTGCCGGTGACAGTGCTGCCGCAGGGCGACGGCATCGAGGCCGAGCTGCGCGAAGACGGCGCCGTCTGCTTGCGCTACCGCAGCCAGGCCACCAGCGCCGAAGACGTGCTGGCCGCGGTCCACGCCGCCGGAATTTCGATCCGTGACGTCAAGACCGAGGAAGCGGACCTTGAAGATGTGTTCCTGTCTCTGACCAAGGCGGGGTGAGGGGGCACCTCTGCCTGGTGAACAAGTTGCGGGCCGGAGCGGGCATTCGCTGCGCGCGCAGCCTTGGCGGAACCGAGTGGCTCTCGCTCGAAGTTATCGGACGTTCGAGTTAGCTACCAGAGCGGCGCACCGTATTGCGAGTGGCCTTCATTTCTCACACGATAGCGCAGACCTTTGTTGATGGCTGCAGTTCGTCATAGTATGAGAGAAACAAAACTCCTAAGCGTTCGGAGTTCTTAATCCGCTCTCGGCAAGGGATGTGCCTGGCTGAATCACCTAGGAATTTACACGAAATGCTTGAAAGCTTTAGAATTTCCAATTTCAAAAGTTATGCAGATGCAACGCTACCATTGTCTGCTTTGACTGTTTTGATTGGGGCCAATGCAGCCGGGAAGTCAAATGCGATTGAGTGCATGAGGCTAATTTCATGGCTTTCTCAAGGGCAGCCCCTCTCCAGTATTCAGTTCAATGTAAACACCAATGAGACTGTTGTAAGAGGTACGGTCTCTAATCTACCTCGTGACGGTGAAAATAGCTTTGAAGTTGGCTGCACTTTTGCCAAAGTTGGGTGGGGAGAATGGGATGCGACTATCGAGAATAGGCGTGACGGGCTACACATTTCTGGAGAGAAGATAACGTCTCGCTCAGAGAACGTCCCACTTTACCTTCTTGATCAACCATCAACTGAACGAGCAACTGACGTTGGGGTTGCTTACAACAACTTCGCACGTGGCGGAATTAAGCCTCACATTAAATGCATAGATCAAATTCCAATGTTCTTGCAGCTTCAAAGTCCTGCTACATTTGCCAGCTCCCACAAGAGATCAAGAGAGATAATCCCAAAAGTCTCTAGGAAAATATCTGAGACGCTGTCGGAGATAATATTTCTAGACCCCAACCCGCAGGTAATGCGAGACTATTCTTTCCCTTCGGATGCAAAGGTGAGAGGAGATGGGTCCAACATATCAGCAGTTCTCTTCAATTTGTGCGGACAACCATCGCCAGATGCTACAATTGAGATCGAATTGCCAAGTCCCTATTCGGATAACCATGGCACTGATCTTTTGATGCTCATTAAAAGCCTTCCGGAGCAAAATATTAAAGGAATTCGATTCATCCATGAGCCTCGCGGAGGAGTTATGGTCGCGTTGCAAGAAACTTTTGGCAATAAGATTTTGACTTTCGATGCGTCTCTATTATCTGATGGTACGCTGAGAGTGCTCTCCATAGCCGCTGCGCTGTTGTCAGCGCCGCCCGGATCAATGGTCGTTATTGAGGAAATTGATAACGGCGTTCACCCGAGCCGAGCAGAACATCTTCTTTCAAGCATTCAAAGAATTGCTGAGCGCCGAGACCTGCGCGTTCTTCTGTCCACACACAATCCAGCGTTATTGGACGCCGTTCCGGACAAAAGCATCCCAGATGTAGTATTCTGCTATAGAAGTCCTGAAGATGGAACGAGCAAACTTGTACGCCTTTGTGATTTGGAAACCTATCCAGAATTGGTAGCGCAAGACACCCTCGGTGGGTTGCTTACCTCAGGTGTTTTGGATAGGTACGCAAAAATAAGAAGCACCCAAAGTGAACGAATTCGATCTGGCCTCGAGTGGCTCAAGAGTATTCGCCAATCATGAATGAGATAGTTTTATTAGATACGTCAGTGTACCTCAACATTCTTGATGTTCCAGGTTGGAATCAGGATCGAGATCAAATTTTAAATGATTTCGAGGTGAGAATTAAATCCGGCGATATTTTTCTTCTTCCCATGGCTACAATTTGGGAAACTGGAAACCACATTGCTGATGTGAAAAATGGAGCGCACAGGCGTAAGTATGCGGAAATCTTAGTGTCACAGGTTATGGCTGCATTGGAAGGTGAGACCCCCTATAGGGCAACACACTTTCCAGACAAATCTGAATTTGGCTCATGGATTTCCGACTTCCCCGAGTATGCTCAAATCAATAAAAGTGAGAAGAAGACTCGGGAAGGAGTTAGCCTCTCCGACATGTCAATCATTAAAGAGTGGGAAATGCTGTGCGAGCGACACAGCATGAGTAGTGTTTTAATATGGTCTCTAGACGCCGACCTCGCATCATATCACAGAGTTCCTGGAAAATAATGTGATGATTCCCTCAACTATTTAGGCACTCGTCAACAATCCGATTTACCTGTTCACTGGGCGCCCGCTATACCTGGGTACCTGATACGGTTGATAACTTTTGGCTGCAATTGCCCAATGCTGCGGTTGGCACGAAGGTCCGCAATGTCCCGGGAGCAGACCAATGCCTTTGCAGCATCCAGAGTGGGCTGAGGCGCCGACTGGGCTCGTTGTGCCGTTGGCTGACAGAGTGAGACACCGCAGCCACCGCCCGCCCGCAGCCCTCACCCCCGGTCAATCCGCGCCTGATAGCAGTTGTTGCGCGACGACCGGATGTGGATGTAGTCCACCCGCACATCGGCAAAGATCGCCTCGGCCCGCCCCATCATCTCCGCCTGCGGGATGACAATGCCGGTGCCGTAAACGATCCTGTGATCGGCGCTGTAGCCCTTGATCAGGTATTCGGGGGAGCCTTCCAGAACCTCCGGCACCGCCTCGCCCTCATGCCGCGCGCAATGATTGGCGCACAGGAAAATGGGCCCGGTCTCGGCATAGGGCTGCGCCTCGGGGAAGGGGCGGTGCGCCAGGATCAGCATCTCCTGGCCTTCGGGGATGTATTGCAGGCAGTGGCGGCAGGGGTTGCCGCCGCCGTCCGACACCGTGCGCTCCGGCATCTGGCCATGGGCGTCAGGGCCGCCCTCCTGCAGGGCGCGGACAATCTCGGTGGGCAGGGCGGTGATCTTGGTCATGTGTTTCTCCTTTGCTGCCAGCACCCTGCCCGATCCGCCCCGCCGCAATCGACCCGGATCTTGCGCATCCTGCAGAGAGCCGGAGCAAATCTCTCCCGCCCGCCGTGCAGGCATTGAAATGCCCTGCGGCGGTTGGGCGTGGCGCCGCGCTGGCGCGCGGCGCGGCACCGCAGTCCAGCAGGACTCCACATGAGAACAAAACGGGAATATCATGCGGGGCATGTTTGCCGAATTCGCCTGCCTTTCGAACTTCACCTTCCTCACCGGGGCCTCCCACCCGGAGGAATACGCCGCCCGCGCGCTGGAGCTGGGGCTCGGCGCCTTTGCCGTTGCGGACGAGAACTCGGTGGCGGGCATCGTGCGCGCCCATGCGGAATGCCGCGACATTGCCCGCCGGGTGCGGGAGCGGCAGGCCTGGGACCGGCAGAACTCCCCCATCGGCCCGCCGCGCCCCAAAGGTATTCCGCAGCCCGCGTCCTTCCCGGTCTATGAAACCGTGCGGCTGATTCCGGCAGCAAAGCTCATGTTCACCGACGCGCCGGACGTCATCGCCCTGCCGCGGACCCGCGCGGGCTGGGGCAGCCTGACCCGGCTTTTGTCCACCGGGCGGCTCAGGGCTCAGAAGGGCAGCTGCACCCTGCATCTCTCGGACCTCCTGGAATTTGCGGAGGGCCTGCACCTGCTCTTGCTGCCGCAGGCGCAGCATCTGCCCGGCGGCGCGGATGGATGGGACCTGCATATGGGTGCGCTGACGCGCCGCTTTGGCACCCGCATGCACCTGATGATGGCGCCTGCCTATGACGGCGGCGACCAGGCGCGCTTTGCCCAGCTTGCGGAGCTGGCCAGCCGTCTGAACCTGCCCCCCTTGGCCAGCGCCGCGCCGCGGATGCACCACGGCAGCCGCCGCCGCCTGGGCGATGTGCTGAGTGCCATCCGGCTGCGCTGCAAGGTGGAGGATCTGGGCCGCGCTGCCATGGCCAATGGCGAGCAGCGCCTGCGGTCCGAGGCAGAAATGCGCCGCCTGTTCCGGGGCTATGAACACGCGGTGGACAATGCCGCCCATCTGGCAGCGCAGCTGACCTTCTCGCTGGATGAGCTGCGCTATGACTACCCGGACGAGGGCAGCGAAAACGAAACCCCGCCCCAGCGCCTGCGGCGGCTTGCCGAAGAGGGTCTCAGGTGGCGCTACCCGGGCGGCGCGCCGGACAAGGTGCGCGGCCTGCTGGAGCATGAGCTGGCCCTGATCGCCAAGCTGAAATACGACCCCTATTTCCTCACCGTGCGCGACATCGTCGCCTTTGCCCGCTCCCGCGGGATCCTCTGCCAGGGGCGCGGCTCGGCGGCAAACTCGGTGGTCTGCTACTGTCTGGGCGTCACCTCCGTCAGCCCGGAACTGGGCACCATGGTGTTCGAGCGTTTCGTCTCCGAGGCCCGCGACGAGCCGCCCGACATCGACGTCGATTTCGAGCACGAGCGGCGCGAGGAAGTGATCCAGTGGATCTATGAACGCTACGGCCGTCACCGCGCAGGGCTCTGCGCCACGGTGATCCACTACCGCGGCAAACGCGCGATCCGCGAGGTGGGCCGCGCCATGGGCCTCACGGAGGACACCATCTCCGCCATGTCCTCGCAGCTTTGGGGCTTCTTCAGCGCCAAGGGCGTCGAGGCGGAGCGGATGCGCGAGATCGGGCTGGACCCGAACAGCCGCCGCCTGCAGCTGACGATGGAGCTGGTGGAGCAGATCATCGGCTTCCCGCGCCACCTGAGCCAGCATGTGGGCGGCTTCATCATCACCCAAGGAAGGCTGGACGAACTGGTGCCCATTGAAAATGCCACCATGGAAGGGCGCACGGTGATCTGCTGGGACAAGGACGACATCGACACGCTGGGCATCCTCAAGGTCGATGTGCTGTCTCTGGGCATGCTCACCTGCATCCGCAAGGCGTTCGGCCTGATGCAGCAGCACCACCAGCTGGACTACAGCCTCGCCACCCTGCCGCCGGAGGACCCGGCGGTCTACAACATGCTGTGCCGCGCCGACAGCATCGGGGTGTTCCAGGTCGAAAGCCGGGCGCAGATGAACTTCCTGCCCCGGATGCGGCCGCGCTGCTTCTATGATCTGGTGATCGAGGTCGCCATCGTCCGCCCCGGCCCGATCCAGGGCGACATGGTGCACCCCTATATCCGCCGCAGGAACGGCGAGGAGCCGGTGCATTTCCCCTCCGACGCGCTGGGCGAGGTGCTGGGCAAGACCCTCGGCGTGCCGCTGTTTCAGGAGCAGGCGATGCAGATCGCCATCGTCGGCGCCGGCTTCACGCCGGAACAGGCCGACCGGCTGCGGCGGTCCCTGGCGACCTTCAAGAAACACGGCAACGTCAGCGAGTTTCGCAGCCTGTTCCTGCGCGGCATGGCCAAGAACGGCTATGATCAGGAGTTTTCCGAGCGCTGCTTTTCCCAGATCGAGGGCTTCGGCTCCTACGGCTTCCCCGAAAGCCATGCCGCCAGTTTCGCGCTCTTGGTCTATGCGTCGGCCTGGATCAAGTGCCACCACCCGGGCATCTTTGCCTGCGCGCTGCTGAATTCGCAGCCGATGGGGTTCTACGCTCCTGCCCAGATCGTTCGCGACGCCCGCGAGCACGGCGTGGAGGTGCGCCCGGTCTGCATCAACAACTCCTACTGGGACAACGTGATGGAGCCCGACGGCCACGGCGGGCTGGCGCTGCGGCTGGGGTTCCGGCAGGTGAAGGGCCTGCGCGATGAGGACGCCGCCTGGCTCACGGCCGCGCGCGGCAACGGTTACCACGAGGTGGAGGATGTCTGGCGCAAGGCCGGCATCGCGCCGCCGGTGATCGAGCGGCTGGCCGAGGCGGATGCCTTTGCCGCGCTCGGCCTCAACCGGCGCGAAGCCTTATGGGCCGCAAAGGCGATCACCGCCCGCAAACCCCTGCCGCTGTTTGCCCGCGAGCTGGAGGGCGAGGGGATCTATGAGCCGGAGGCGGACCTGCCGCAGATGGGCCTGGGCGAGGAGGTGGTGGAGGACTACGTCGCCATGCGCCTGTCCTTGCGGGCGCATCCGGTGGCGCTGATCCGGCATTTGCTGACGCCGCAGAACGGCGGCGGCGTAGAGGGCGGGCCGGGGAAGTGAGTATTTGGGGAAAGATGAAGCGGGGAATGCCATTTGACACCTTGGTACCTTGATAACATATGGGACTCCTCATATATCAGCCCTCTGAAAGGAGGGTGCGATGACATCTGTAACCCGTGTTCAAACCGGCCTGCGCCTGGAGGCGCGGCTGCTGAAAACCATGAAGGCGCTGGCAGAATATCTGGATATTTCGGTGGCGGAGCTGGTCGAGGGCATGGCGCTGCACGCCTTTGAAGGCAAGGCGCCGTTCTCTGATGAGACCCTTGGCAAGATCGAGGCGCTGCGGGCCGTCTACGGGCTGGACCTGACCGCCGCCGACAGCCACAGCCTGACGGAGGATCCGCAATGAACGAACGCACCGACTATGCCGTGATGGCAGAAGAGCTGGCTGCAGGCAGCTTGCAGCCGCAGGGGTTCAGCCACCGGGCGCATCTGGGGACGGCCTATGAAATCCTCTGCCGCCACGAGGTGTTCGAGGGCATGGCCATCTACGCCCGCGGCCTGCGCCGGCTGACCGAGGCTGCCGGGGTGCCGGAGAAGTTCAACGCCACGGTGACGCTCGCGTTCCTGAGCCTGACGGCAGAGCGGATGGCGCAGGGCGATTATCCGGACACGGACGCTTTCCTGGACAGCAATGCCGACCTGCTGCAGCCCGGTGTTCTGCGCCGGTACTTCCCGGCAGAGACGCTGGCCAGCGACCTGGCGCGGCGGGTGCCGGTGCTGGCGCCGCGGAACGCCGGCGGCAGCGCTGCGGCGCCGGGCGGGGCTTGAGTATTTCGGGAAAGATGAAGGCGCTTGCCGGGGCTTGCTGCCGCCAAGCGGCCTGATAACGCCAACTGTGGCAGGAAAGCCGGTTCACCCCGGCGCGGCAAGGCGTTAGAAGGCTTGCGAAGCTTTCCTTGCCCCGGAGATGATCCATGACCGCACCCAAACCCGTTGTCCTGTGCATTCTTGACGGCTGGGGCAGCGGCGAGCCTGGCAAGGCAAACGCGCCCTACCTGGCGCAGACACCAACCTTTGATGCGATCATGGCCAAAGGGCCGGCGGCAAAACTGATCACCCACGGGCCCGATGTGGGGCTGCCGACCGGGCAGATGGGCAACTCCGAGGTGGGGCACACCAATATCGGCGCGGGCCGGGTGGTGGCGATGGACCTGGGCCAGATCGACCTGGCGATCGAGGACGGGTCGTTCTTTGAAAACGAAGCGCTGCAGGCGTTTATTGCCAAGCTGAAGGACAGCGGCGGCGCGGCGCATCTGATGGGGCTGGTCTCCGACGGCGGCGTGCACGGCCATATCAACCACATCCTGGCGGCGGCCAAGGCGATCACGGATGCGGGGGTCCCCGTCTGGCTGCATGCCATCACCGACGGCCGCGACGTGGCGCCGAAATCGGCCTTCCGCCATTTCCGCCGGCTGGAGGAGCGGCTGCCCGAAGGCGTCCGCATCGCCACCGTCACCGGGCGCTATTTCGCGATGGACCGCGACAACCGCTGGGGCCGCGTGGCTGAGGCCTATGACGCGATGATCCATGCCAAGGGGCGCCCCGGGCAGACGGCCCACGGTGCGGTGGACCATGCCTACAACCAGTCGGAAACCGATGAGTTCATCGGCGCCACCGTGCTAGAGGGCTATGAAGGGGTGAAGGACGGCGACGGGTTCTTCTGCCTCAACTTCCGCGCCGACCGCGCGCGGGAGATTCTGCGCGCCATCGGCGAACCGGGCTTTGCCGAGTTTGACACCGGCGAGCGGCCCAAGCTGGCAGGGCTGTTGGGCATGGTGGAATATTCCGATGCCCATAACGATTACATGACCACCGCCTATCCCAAGGCGGCAATCGTCAACACGCTGGGCGCCTGGGTCGCCAAGCAGGGCAAGACCCAGTTCCGCCTGGCCGAGACCGAGAAATACCCGCATGTGACCTTCTTCCTCAATGGCGGCAAGGAAGAGCCGGAGGAGGGCGAGGACCGCTATATGCCGAAGTCGCCCAACGTGGCGACCTATGATTTGCAGCCGGAGATGTCGGCGCCGGAGGTGACGGAGAAATTCGTCGAGGCGATTGAGGCGGGCTATGACCTCATTGTGACCAATTACGCCAACCCGGACATGGTCGGCCACACCGGCGATCTGAAGGCGGCGATCCGCGCCTGCGAGGCGGTGGACCAGGGGCTGGCCAAGGTGGTTGCCGCGCTGGAGAAGGCGGGCGGCGCGATGATCGTCACCGCCGACCACGGCAACTGCGAGGTGATGGTGGATCCGGAAACCGGCGGCGCCCATACCGCCCATACGCTGAACCTGGTGCCGGTGGCGCTGGTCGGCGGGCCGGAGGGCGCGGCACTGCGCGACGGCCGTCTGGCCGACTTGGCGCCCACGATCCTGCAGCTGATGGGGCTGGAGAAACCGGCCGAGATGACCGGGGAGAGCCTGCTGTCATGATCCGGCGCGCGGGCCTGATGCTGCTGGCCGTGCTGGCTGCGCCCGTGCAGGCGGCGGACCCGGCCGGAGCCGCGCGGGATGCGGCAGAGCAGCTTGAGCTGGCCTCGGTCCAGCTGCAGGAGGCCGCCAGCTCCCGCGACCGGGTGAAGGCGCTGACCTCCACCGTGCAGGCCTATGAGGCGGGGCTGGCTGCCATGCGCGACGGGCTGCGCCGGGTGGCGCGGCGCGAAGGGCAGCTGAGCGCGCAGCTGGCGGCGCGGCAGGAGGAGGTCTCGGGCCTTCTGGGCATCATCCAGACGATTGAGACCTCGCCGCCGCCGGTCCTGATGGTGCATCCTTCCGGGCCCTTGGGCGCGGCGCGTTCGGCGATGATGCTGGCAGAGGTGACGCCGGCGCTGCAGGCCAAGGCGCAATCCCTGAAGGCGGATCTGGACGAGGTGCAGGGCCTGCGCCTGCTGCAGCAGAATGCGGCCAAGACGCTGGAGGAGGGGCTGTCGGGCGTGCAAAGCGCGCGGGTGCAGCTGTCGACCGCAATCGCCGACCGCACCACCCTGCCGAAACGTTTCACCGAGGACCCGGTGCGCACCGCCATCCTGATCTCCTCGACCGAGACGCTGTCGGGCTTTGCCGACGGGCTGGCCGAGATTGCCGGCGGTGAGATCGCCGCCAGCGAGGCGGACATCAGCGCCCTGCGCGGCAGCCTGCCGCTGCCGGTCGAGGGGCTGGTGCTGCGCGGCTACGGCGAGCGCGATGCCGCGGGCATCGCCCGCCCCGGCCTGCTGATCGCCGCCCGCCCGCGGGCGCTGGTCACGGCGCCCGCTGCCGCCACCATCCGCTACCGCGGGCCGCTTCTGGATCTGGGCAACGTGGTGATTCTGGAACCACAGCCGGACACGCTGTTTGTGCTGTCGGGCCTGGCCGAGGTGTTCGGCGAGACGGGCCAGGTGATCCCCGAAGGCACCCCGGTCGGATTGATGAGCGGGGAAAACCCGAAACCGGACGCAATTCTGTCAACAAGCGGTGAAGGGGGTGGAACTGACCGGACAGAAACGCTCTATATAGAAGTGAGAATGGACAACAGCCCGGTGGACCCGGAAACATGGTTCCGCACTGGAAAAGGTGGATGAAGGCTTGATGAAAAAATTTGCGATGGCCGCCGTTGGCGGCACGCTGGCAGGGATCGTTGCAACAACCTATGTCGCAGGCCCCTTGCTGGCGCAGGAAGGCGCGCGCGAGGCAAACGTCTATGAGCAGCTGGACCTGTTCGGCGATATCTTCGAGCGCATCCGGGCGCAGTATGTCGAGGAGGTCGACGAGAAGGAGCTGATCGAGGCGGCCATCGGCGGCATGCTGGCGTCCCTGGACCCGCATTCCAGCTACCTGTCGCCGGATGACGCGGCCAACATGCGGGTGCAGACCCGCGGCGAGTTCGGGGGCCTCGGGATCGAGGTCACCCAGGAGGAGGGCTTCGTCAAGGTGGTCTCCCCGATCGACGGCACCCCGGCCGATGAGGCCGGCATGGAAGCCGGCGATTTCATCACCCATGTGGACGGCGAAAGCGTGCTGGGCCTGTCGCTGGACGAGGCGGTGGAGCTGATGCGCGGGCCGGTCGGCTCCGAGATCGTGATCACCGTGGTGCGCGAGGGCGAGCCGGAGCCGTTCGACGTGTCGATCATCCGCGACACCATCAAGCTGACCGCGGTGCGCGGCCGCACCGAGGGCAACACCGTGGTGATGCGGATCACCACCTTCAACGACCAGACCACGCCGAACCTCGAGGAAAACCTGAAGAAGCAGATCGAGGAAGCCGGCGGCATGGAGAGTGTCAACGGCATCGTGCTGGACCTGCGCAACAACCCCGGCGGCCTGCTGACCCAGGCGATCAAGGTGGCCGACAGCTTCCTGGAGTCGGGTGAGATCGTCTCCACCCGCGGCCGCGACCCGGAAGACGGCGAGCGGTTCAACGCCACCCCGGGCGACCTGGCTGAGGGCAAGCCGATCGTGGTGCTGATCAACGGCGGCTCGGCCTCGGCCTCGGAAATCGTCGCGGGCGCGCTGCAGGACCACCGCCGCGCCATCGTGGTGGGCACCAAATCCTTCGGCAAGGGCTCGGTCCAGACCGTGATGCCGCTGAAGGGCGAGGGCGCGATGCGCCTGACCACTGCGCGCTATTACACGCCGTCGGGCCGCTCGATCCAGGCGCTGGGCGTGTCCCCCGACATCGTGGTGGCGCAGCCCCGCCGGACCGCCGCGGCTGAGGAAGAGAATGACTCGCCCGCCCGCCGCTCGCGTTCGGAGGCCGACCTGCGCGGCAGCCTGAACAACGACAGCCTGTCCGAGGATGAAATCCGCCAGATCGAGGAAGAGCGCGAGAAGGCCGAGAAAGCCGCGGAGCTGCGCGAGCAGGATTACCAGCTGGCCTATGCCATCGACATCCTGAAGGGGATGGTGGCGCTGGGGCCGAAGTAAGCCCGCGGCAAACACGCATCAGGAAGGGGCCGTCCGGTTGGGCGGCCTTTTTCATTTTTGCTGTGCCGCCGGGTCTGGCGGCGTGTGGTTGCTGTGCCGTTTTAGCGCTGTGTCCCAGTTAAGGGGGCGGCGCCGCCGGGTGGAGGTGGACAGACCCCGCCGGGGGCCTGCTCGGACAAGCTCGCTTGGACGACCCCCTTTTTATCAGGGCCGGTCTCCTTGTGTTGCGCAGGCAGCCGCACAGATGCCTGCGCCTCGTATCATGGCCCATGCGCGGGGCCATGGCAGGGGATCGATCGTCTGGCAGTCTGGCATAGGGGAATGAGGATCGCGTGAAGGCACCGTACGCCGGGTGCGCAACACCCGCAGGGGGCAGTCCGCCGAAAGCCATTTCTGCCGCCATGCTTTTTCCGGCTTGCCAGAGGCAAGGGCCTTGGTAGTGTCGCGCGGAAATTGCATTCAGGATTGCTCCAATGGATCTTTTGGCCCCGCTCATCGCCTATTCCGTCGCTCTGTCCATCGCGGCTGTCATTCCCGGGCCGGGTGTGGCGGGTCTGGTCGGGCAGTCTCTTGGCAATGGCTTGCAGGTGTCGCTGTTCTTTCTGGCGGGCATTGCGCTGGGCGATGTGGTTTACCTGACCATCGCGATTGCGGGCCTGGCCGCAATTGCGCAGCTGTTCTCTGGCGCGCTGCTGGCGATAAAGGTGTTGGGTGGCCTGTACCTGGTCTATCTCGCCAGCAAGTTCTGGCGCAACGAGGCCGGGCTCACCCATGTGCGCAAGGCCGGCAGCCGCCGCGGGTTGAAGACGTTTCTGTCGGGGTTTGCGCTGACGCTGGGCAATCCCAAGACGATCATCTTCTATCTTGCCCTGCTGCCAACCGTCATTGACTTGGGGGCTGTCGGTCTGCCGCAATGGGCCGCGCTGAGCGTGCTGACCGTTGCGGTGCTGTTTGTGACGCTGCTGCCCTATGCGCTGCTGGCCTCGGGCGCGCGAACGATGATGACGCGGGCTGATGCCCTGCAAAAGCTGAACCGGCTTGCCGGTGCCATCATCGGCGCTGCCGGGGTTTTCATCCTTGGCCAGGCAGCTACGGCCTTTGCCCGCCGGGCGTGACGTCCGGGCAGATCAACGGGTTTTGAAAATCAACGCCCGATATCCGGCGTACTGACGGGGCGGGCTGGTCTATGCTCCGTCCATGATGTTTGACCTGCCTGATTCCCGCACGCTCTACCAAGCTCTGCTAGACCGCGACGCTGCCTATGAAGGGCGCGCCTATGTCGGTGTGACCTCCACCGGCATCTTCTGCCGCCTGACCTGCCCGGCGCGCAAACCCAAGTTCGAGAACTGCCGGTTCCATGCCACTCCCGGCGAGTGCATCGAGGCGGGGTTCCGCGCCTGCAAGCGCTGCAAGCCCTTGGCTGCAGCGGCCGGGGATGACCCGATGGTGCAGGACCTGCTGGCGCGGCTGGAGGAACGGCCTGCCTACCGCTGGGGCGAGGGCGATCTGCTGCGGCTGGGGCTGGATGCCTCGACCGTGCGGCGCGCCTTCAAGCGGCATTTCGGCATGACCTTCCTGGAGATGGCGCGCCAGCGCCGCCTGCGCGAGGGGTTTACTGCGCTAAAGGCCGGCGAGCCGGTGATTGCGGCGCAGATCGACGCCGGCTTCGAAAGCGCCAGCGCCTTCCGCGCGGCATTCGCGAAACTGGTGGGGATTGCGCCGGGCGCGTTCCGCAAGGATGCGCTGTTGCTGGCGGATTGGATCGACACGCCGCTGGGGGCGATGATCGCGATCAGCTGCACCCATCAGCTGCATCTGTTGGAATTTGCCGACCGCAAGGCGCTGCCGCGTGAAGTGGCTAAGCTGCAGAAGGCGCAGCCCGGCGGCTTGGGCTTTGGCCGCCCGGCGCCGACGGAGCAGATTGCGGAGGAGCTGCGCCGGTTCTTTGCAGGCGAGGGGGCGGATTTCCAGACCCCGCTGGGGCTGCACGGCACCGCGTTCGAGCGCGAGGTCTGGCGCTACCTGCTGACCATCCCGGCGGGCGAGACCCGCAGCTATTCGCAGATCGCGCGGGAGCTGGGGCGGGCCTCGGCGACGCGGGCGGTGGCGCGGGCCAACGGCTCCAACCAGCTGGCGCTGGTGGTGCCCTGCCACCGGGTGCTGTCGGCGGACGGATCGCTGACCGGCTATGGCGGCGGCTTGTGGCGCAAGCAGCGGCTGATTGAGATTGAGACAGGCTACAGGCAAAGGATTTCAGCATGACATATTCCGACCGCGCAGCGGCTTTTGCGGCGCTGCACCAGCCGGGCAGCCCGGTGGTTTTGTACAACATCTGGGACGCGGGCAGCGCCAAGGCGATTGCCGGGGCAGGGGCGTCGGCCTTGGCAACCGGCAGTTTCCCGGTGGCAGCGGCGCAGGGGTTTGCGGACGGCGAACAGGTGCCGCTGGAGTTTGTACTGGGCAATGCGGAACGCATCGTCGCCGCCACGGAGCTGCCCGTGACCATTGATTTCGAGGGTGGATACGCCCGCGAGCCGGAGCAGCTGACTGCCAATGTGAAACGGCTGGCAGAGACCGGTGCGGTGGGGCTGAACTTTGAGGATCAGGTGGTCGGCGGCGAGGGCTTTTACAGCATCGAAGAGCAGGCGCGGCGGGTGGCCGCGGTGCGCGCGGCCCATGCGGATATCTTTGTGAATGCGCGCACCGATCTGTTTCTGAAGGAAAAAGATGCCGCCAAACACGCCGGGCTGGTGGCGGAAGCGCTGGAGCGCGCGGCGGCCTATACCGAGGCCGGCGGCAACGGGTTCTTTGTGCCGGGGCTGTCGGATCCCGATCTGATTGCACAGGTCTGCGCGGGCTGTGCGCTGCCGGTCAACACGATGATGCGCGGCATCACGCTGGAAACGGCGCGGCAGGCAGGTGTGGCGCGCTGCAGCTATGGCCCGATCCCGCACGCGAAACTGATGCAGGTGCTGGCAGAGCATTTCCAGGCGCTGGAATAACTGGCGGTTACATCGTTTCCAGGCAGTGGCGGCGGAAGGCGCGTTTCAGCATGTCGAGCTCGGCGCGCAGCAGCTCCACCTCGGCGCGCAGGTCGTCCGACACCGCCTCGCCCGCGATCAGGGTGAAATCGCCCAGCCGGGTGCTGTCGGCGGCGTCGAAGATCACGAAGGTCTGCACCCCGTCGGCCAGCGCCTCTGCCGGGACCGGGATGGCGACCAGCCAGTCGCCCTCTGTCTGGCCCTCGGTCAGGATCACCGATCCAACCGGCTGATCCTGGAACATCACGGTGATGTCCGGCTTGGCGCCGCTGGCCGGGGCATTGCTGATCTTGCCCTCCCAGATGCCGTTGCGGAAGCGGATTTTGGTCAGGGTCAGGCTGCTCATGCTCGGGCTCCTCAGATCGCCGCGCGGCGGTGGCGCGAGAAGGTCAGGTCGCGCAGGACCACCTGGTTCATATCGGGCGCCTCGAAGATCAGGTCGAGCCAGATCTTCTCGATCCGCTTTTCGTTTAGGCGGGAATAGGCCAGGTCGAATTCCACCACGATGTTCTTTTCCTCCTGCGGCAGCTCGCGCACCAACTGTTCGGTGTTGGGGCCGTGCTGGATGTTGAGCCGGGCGAAGATCTCGATCGGCTTTTCAGATTCGATGATGCTGTCGATCCGCAGCAGGTGCTGGCGGGTCATGCCGGCGGCGGCCTCCGGCGGCAGGTCGATCACCAGCGACAGGAAAGAGCCGTCGAATTTGAACACGTCCATGCGCAGGCCGAAGGGGGCCAGGTCCTCCTCCCGGGTGTTCCTGAGCTGGCGCAGGGTCAGTTCGGAGAAGGCGCAGTCGTGGAACAGCTGCACCTCATTTCCCAGCCGCGCCTTGGTGGGAACCGAGGACAGCCCGCGTTCCGGCAGCGGGCCGCGCCACAGTTCCGGGCGCCAGGACCAGTCGGTGCCATGCGGGCGCGGAAAGAAGGAGGAGCCGATCTGCGGCAGCGCCAGGCGGCCGTCGGCGGTGTGGATCAGCCGGTCCAGATGGGTGCGCAGCTGGCGGGCCTGGTTGCGCTGGCGGCGCAGTTCGGACAGCGGCGCGCGGGCGGAGTCCTCGGCCGCCGCGCGCCAGCGGCGCAGGCTGCGCAGGTGAAGCAACCGGTCCATGATCCTGCCCATCGTGCTCTCTTCCGCCCTGTGGGGCCTTATCGCTTGCCCTGGCCCGGCGCGTCTGGCGCGGGCGCTGCCGGCAGTGTAACCGCGTGCGGCTATTGAAATAAACCGGCAATCCGCTGGCGCAGCCCGCGTTTTTTGCCGGTCTCTGCGTCGGCGGGGACCTTCTGCGCCGCCAACTGCACCGGGCGGGCTTGCGGCCGCAGGCCCGGAGCCGCAGCCAGCGCCGGGACTGCGGCGCGGGGGCCGGGCGCGGCCTCCAGCGGCGGCAGGGTGGAGGCCTCCAGCGTGCGGTGGGTCAGCTCGTTCAGGAGCGCAGCACCGTGGCTGCCAAGCGCCCGGCTGCCTTCGGGGGCGTAGAGCGCCAGCGCCACCAGGTGGCGGTCGAGCACAAAGGCGCCGCGCCAGTGCACCGGGCTGGCGCTTTCGGCCACGGCACCGGGGAACTCGAGCTTGACCAGCGGCAGCAGCTGGTCCTCGCTGGTTTCCAGCACCTTGGCGGCCGGGAACATGGCGGCGATATCCGCGGCCTGCGGCGCTGCCGCATCCTGCCGGGCGGGGCCGATCGAGGCGGTGAGCACCGCCGATTTGCGGGCGCCGAACCAGTTCTGGCGGCCCAGCCGGCTGCAATGGGCCAGGAGGGCAAAGCCGCCGTCCTTGTCCGGCTGGCTGCTGCGGCGGTCAAAGCAGTAAGCCTCCGGCGCCGCCAGCAGCACGTCGCCGCCGGCGAAGGACATCACCTGGGCGCCTGCGCGCGGGGCCTTGCCGCCGCTGCTGGCGGCAAAAGCCATTTCCCGGGGCGCCGGGCTGCATCCCGCCAGTGCCAGTCCGGCCAGCAAGGCCGCCACCGCCGCGCGCGGTCTGAGCGCGTTTCCGCCTGCAGGCGGGCAAGGTGCGGGTCTGCCGCTGCTTTTTCTGGTCACTGCTGGTCCTGCCGGTTCTGTTTTTTTGATAAATTCATTAGGCAGAGGGCCATGTTGCGGCAAGCCTGAACCGCGTCCGGCCGTGCATCCCTTGCCTTGGCGTTGCAGCAATGCCTAACGTAGGCCGGATTGCCGCCCGCCGCGGGCCGGAGAGGACATATGCACGACAGGCACAGCTACAGGGCGCATGAGGCATTGGTGCGGTTTGCCCGCATTCAGCCGGCGCTGTGGCGGCTGATGCTGGGGCTGGTGCTGGTGGCGGCTGTCAGCTTTTCCCTGACCGCGGCGCTGCAGGTGACATTGGCCGGGCTGTTCCCGGGCGACTGGCTGCAGGGGCTGGCCGACGGCAGCACCCCCGGCGCGATGCTGGTGCTGCTGGGCAGCTTTGCCTTTCTGCCGCTGGGGGTGGCGCTGGCGGCGCGGCTGCTCCACCAGCGCGGTTTTGCCACCGTGACCGGGCACCTGCGCCCCTTGGCGCATCAGTTCGGGCGGGTCAGCCTGTACTTGCTGGGCCTCAGCCTGCTGCTGATGGCCTTGCCGCCCTACGACATGGGGCCGCCGATGACCCAGAACCTGCCGTTCTGGACCTGGCTGGGCATCCTGCCGCTGTCGATAGCCGCGGTGCTGGTGCAGACCGGGTCGGAGGAGATCCTGTTCCGCGGCTACATCCAGCAGGCGCTGGCGGCGCGGTTCCGCCACCCCGCGGTCTGGCTGCTGGTGCCCTCGGCGCTGTTCGCGCTGGGTCACTACCTGCCCGCCGAGGCCGGCGGCAATGCGCTGCTGATCACCGCCTGGGCCGGGGTGTTCGGGGTGCTGATGGCGGATCTGACCGCGCGGGCCGGAACCCTCGGCCCGGCGATGGCGGTGCATTTCTTCAACAACGTCACCGCGCTGCTGCTGTTCGGCTCCCCCACCAGCCTCAACGGGCTGGCGCTGTTCCTGATCCCCTTCGACCTGGCCGACGTGCAGGCGCTGCGGCCCTGGGTGGCTGTCGACTTTGCCCTGATGCTGGTCAGCTGGCTTTGCGCGCGGCTTGCCATACGCCGCTGATTGCAATTGCGGCAAATGCGCCTTATCTGGGGGACAAACCGCGCCCCCGGAGAGGCAAGCAATATGAACTGGATCACCAACTACGTCCGGCCCAAGATCAACTCGATCTTTTCGCGCCGTGAAGTGCCCGAGAACCTTTGGCAGAAATGCGATGAATGCGGCACCATGCTGTTTCACCGCGAGCTGAGCGACAATCAGAACGTCTGCACCAGCTGCGGCCACCACATGCATATCTCGCCGCGCGACCGTTTCACCGCGCTGTTTGACGGCGGCGTGTTCACCGAGGTCGCGGTGCCGGAGCCGCTGACCGATCCGCTGAAGTTCAAGGATCAGAAGAAATACCCTGAGCGGATCAAAGCCGCGCAGAAGAAGACCGGCGAGAAAGAGGCGATGCTGGTGGCCGCGGGCGAGATCGGCCGCACCCCGATCATCGCCGCCGCGCAGGACTTCTCCTACATGGGCGGCTCGATGGGCATGTATGTGGGCAATGCCATCATCGCCGCGGCGGAGGAAGCGGTGAAGCTGAAGCGCCCGCTGGTGCTGTTCTCTGCGGCCGGCGGCGCCCGGATGCAGGAAGGCATCCTGTCGCTGATGCAGATGCCGCGCACCACTGTTGCGGTGGAGATGCTGAAAGAGGCGGGCCTGCCCTATATCGTGGTGCTGACCCATCCGACCACCGGCGGGGTGACGGCGTCTTATGCGATGCTGGGCGATGTGCATATCGCTGAGCCGAACGCGCTGATCTGCTTTGCCGGCCCGCGGGTGATTGAGCAGACCATCCGCGAGAAGCTGCCGGACGGCTTCCAGCGCGCCGAGTACCTGCTGGACCACGGCATGCTGGACCGGGTGACCCCGCGCACCGAGATGCGCGAAGAGCTGATCACCATCATCCGCATGCTGATGGGCCTGCCGCCGCAGGTGGTGGGCGATCTGCCGGTGCCGGCGCAGGAAGAGGCGCCCAAGGCCGCAAACGCGCCGGCGGATGGCGCAGTCAGCGAAGAAGCTGCCGAGTAACTTCGATTATATACCCTTGCCTGGCCGAAGGCCGGGCAGCGCCCGTCCCGCCCCCCACGGGGCGGGCGCTTCGCTTCCCACCCCGCCGGGACGGGCGCTGCCCTTTGCGTACAAGCAGCTCTTAGGATTGTCCGGCTGAACAGGACCAGGCTGATGACCCAGACCTCCGACGCGATCCTCGCCCGCATGATGGCGCTGCACCCCAAGATCATCGACCTGACGCTGGACCGGGTCTGGCGGCTGCTGGCGGCGCTGGACAACCCGCAGGAAAAGCTGCCGCCGGTGATCCATCTGGCCGGCACCAACGGCAAGGGCTCGACCCAGGCGATGATCCGGGCGGGGCTTGAGGGCATGGGAAAGAGCGTGCACGCCTATACCTCGCCGCATCTGGCGCGCTTTCATGAGCGGATCCGGCTGGCGGGGGGGCTGATCTCCGAGCCGCATCTGAGTGAGGTGCTGGACGAGTGCTATGCCAAGAACGGCGGCGAGAACATCACCTATTTCGAGATCACCACGGTGGCGGGGCTGCTGGCGTTTTCGCGCACGCCTGCGGATTACACCCTGCTGGAGGTTGGCCTGGGCGGGCGCCTGGATGCGACCAACGTGATCACCCCGGAGGTTTCGGTGATCACCCCCATCTCCATCGATCATGAGCAGTTCCTGGGCAACACCCTGGCCAAGATCGCGGCCGAGAAGGCAGGCATCATCAAGCGCGGCGTGCCGGTTGTGGTCGGCCCGCAGCCGGAGGAGGCGATGGACGTGATCGAGGCCACCGCCGCCCGCCTCGGCGCGCCGCTGATTGCATACGGCCAGCACTGGCATGTCTGGGAGGAGCGCGGCCGGCTGGTGTTCCAGGACGAAAACGGCCTGCTGGACCTGCCGCTGCCCGCATTGCTGGGCGCGCATCAGATCCAGAACGCCGGTGCCGCACTGGCGGCGCTGCGCCATCTGGGCGCCGATGAGGCCGCCTGCGAGGCCGCCATGCGGAACGCCGAATGGTCCGCGCGGATGCAGAAACTGAAAACCGGCCCGCTGATCGAGGCCGCGCCCGAGGCCGAGCTGTGGCTGGACGGCGGCCACAACGCCGCGGCCGGCGTGGCGCTGGCGGATGTGCTGGCAAAACTGCCCGAGCGCCCCACGCATCTGATCTGCGGCATGCTGAACACCAAGGACGTGAGCGGTTACATGCGCCCGCTGGCGCCGCATGTTGCAAGCCTGACCGCGATTTCGATCCCGGATGAGATCAACACGCTGAGCGCCGAAGAGACCGAGGCCGCGGCCAAATCGGTGGGCATCGCGGCCGGCACGGCGGAGAGCACCCTGGCAGCGCTGCAGGCAATCGTGGCCAAGGACCCGCAGGCCCGCGTGCTGATCTGCGGCTCGCTCTATCTGGCGGGCCATATCCTGCGCGAAAACGGTTGAGGTTTTGAGGCGGGGGAAGCTCTCCCGCCCGGCTTCGACCTGCCGGTCTCATCCCGTTGGGCTGGGCGCCGCTGGCGCGGCGTGGCAGCTTTTCATCTTTCCGGAAGTACTCCGGGGGTGAGGCCAAGGGCCAAGGGGGGCAGCGCCCCCTTCCTGCCGCCGGCCGCTAGTCCAGAACGTGGTTCACCGGCTCCAGCTTGGGCGGCGCCTCGCGGCCCAAGGCGTTGCAGACCGAGATTTCCATCACCCGGCACATGGCGCTGAGCGGCACCGAATTGGCCTGCTTGCGGAACGGGTGCTCCAGCTCATGGGTGACCTCGGCGAGGCCGAAGAACACATAGGCCACCACCGCTGCCACCAGCGGCTCGAACCAGCCGGCGCTGTCCAGGAGGGCGAAGGGCAGCAGCAGGCAGTAAAGATAGGTCGTGCGCCAGACCAGCAGCGAATAGACGAAGGGCAGCGGCGTGGTCAGCAGCCGCTCGTTTCCGGCCTGGGCTGCGGGGAAGGCCGCCAGCCGTTCGGCCAGGGCACGCTGGCCGAAGCCGTCGATGCGGCCACCCTCTGCCATTTCCCGCAGCCGGGTGGCGATGTCCTGCAGGGCGGCATTAGGGGCATTGGCGTTTTGCATCAGCTGCTCTGCTGCCTCCGGCCCGACCCAGTGCTCCACCGTCTCCCGTACCTCATCGCCGCGCAATTGGGCGCGGTGCAGGTGGTGAAAGGCAAGGATGCGGGTCAGGATGAAGTCCTCGTCCGGGCCCTTGCCTGCAAAGATCCTGAGCTCCTGCGCCAGGCTGCGCACGTCGGAGACCATCCGGCCCCAGATCCGCCGCGCCTCCCACCAGCGGTCATAGGCAGCGTTGTTGCGGAAGCTGAGGAACAGCGACAGCGACAGGCCGAAGACCCCCATCGCGGCGATGGAAATCTGCGGCATCGCAATGACATAGCGGTCCAGCACCAGCACCAAGAGCGCCCAGAGCGCGGCGCCGATGATGTTGGGCAGGATGCGCGGCACCACCGACCCGTTCAGGATCAGGAAGATCTCCCGCCGCCGGGGCGTATCGCGGACGATCATGAGGTTTCGCTTCCCCAGTCCTTGTCCTCCATCTCGCGCAGGCGGGAGGCGGTGCGTTCGAACTCGAAGGTGCCCTCGCCCTCGACATAGAGCATCTCGGGCTGGGCCGCGGCGGAGCAGATCAGCCGCACCCTGGCCTCATACAAAGCGTCGATCAGGGTGACGAACCGCTTGGCCTCGTTGAAGTTGTTGCGGCTGAGGCGCGGGATGTCCTCGAGGATCAAAACCTTCACCTCTTCGGCGATGGCGAGGTAGTCGCCCGGCCCCAGCATCTTGCCGCACAGGTCATAGAAGGTGGCGCGCGCCACCCCGTTGCGGAAGGCGGGCAGGGTGACTTCGCGGCCCTTCACCTCCAGCGTCAGCGGCTGCGCCGCGCCGCCGCCCGACAGATCCTGCCAGATCGCCCGGATCAGGGTACGGGCTTCGGAGTCAATGGGGGCGAAGTAGACCTGGGCGCCGGTCAGCCGGTCCTGACGGTAATCAGTGGCGCTGACCATCTCATGCACCGCCATATGGTCCTTGATCAGATCGATGAAGGGCAGGAACAGCTGGCGGTTGAGGCCGTTCTTGTAGAGGTCGTCCGGCACCCGGTTGGATGTGGTGATGACGGTGACGCCGGCGGCAAACAGCGCCTCGAACAGGCGCCCCACGATCATCGCATCGGTGATGTCGGTGATCTGCATCTCGTCAAAGGCCAGCAGCCGCACGGAGTCGGCAACCTCTGCCGCTGCCGGGGCCAGCGCATCCTCGACGCCGCTCTGGCGGGCCTGGTGCATCTTGGCGTGGATTTCCTGCATGAAGGCATGGAAATGCACCCGCCGCGACGGGATATCGCCGAGGCTGTCGACAAACAGGTCCATCAGCATCGACTTGCCGCGCCCGACCCCGCCCCAGAGGTAGAGCCCCTGCACCGGTTCAAATTCCGCCTTGCGGAAGAAGCCGCGTTTCACCGGCGGCGCCATCAGGCCCTGGGCGATGCGGTCGAAATGGGGAAGCACGGCTTCCTGTGCCGGATCGGGCTTCAATTCGCCCGCGTCGATCTTCTGCCGGTAAAGCGCACTCAAATGGGTCATGGGGACAGGGATAGCGCGGGGCGCGGGGGATGGGAAGCGGGGAGCAACTGGTCTCACATTGCTTATGGTAGAGGTCTGGTTGAACGGTTACTCTCGGCTATGCTGCTTAGGGAGCCTTACAACCCCGCAAGACAGGCGCTATGCGGCCGGATCGTCGGAACAGATTTTTCAGGAGAAAGGCATTTTGCTGCAATATTCAACAGCTAGAGCATATCGTTTATTTATAGTTTTTGTCATGTTCGCTCTGACTGCATTCCTGCTGTTGGACCCTGTTAAAGGCCATGCAGCATCAATTTTTGAAAGTGTGACAGACACTATAGATGACACTTATCTATTTGAGGGTCACTGGCCGCAAAAAGCGGGAGACGAAACGCTTTATCCAATTGTAACAATCCATAAAGTGATAAATCGGGGCGGCCGAACGTACGTTTGTGCTGCGTACATTTCTGCACACGGAAGGGCGCATTTGTTTTTTAAACGATCTAAGGTCTACGCAGGGAAAAGAAACTTGAAAGCGGCCCTGTGGCACCTGAAGACGCCTGCCATAGGTCGGTCGTATACTGGCACCACAGAGATGCAGGCAATAACAGAATGGTTTTCAGGAAGAACAATCAACTGCGCCCGGGCGCGTGCCCGATGGCGACCGGAATTTGCCAGCAAACCTTCACGATTTTCTGTTCCTGGAACGGTCTGGATCAAAGAGCAAAAACGCTGGTGATCAAAATTTCTTAACCGCAGCCGCAAAATTCCTGATTTGACCGGGCGGCAGATTTCCCTGACAGTTCCGCAGCTTGTCAGGAGAGAGCCCATGGACCGTTCCGCGCCGCTGTTTACCCCCGTTCTGATCGTGGGCTGTATCATCATCATGGCGAGCTTTGCGGTGCGCGCATCCTTCGGGGTCTTTCAGATCCCGATTGCGGAGGAGTTCGGCTGGCTCAGGTCGGAGTTTTCGCTGGCGATTGCGATCCAGAACCTGGCCTGGGGCATCGGGCAGCCGATATTCGGCGCCATTGCCGAGAAGATCGGCGACCGCAAGGCGATCATCATGGGGGCGATTGTCTATGCCGCGGGTCTGGTGCTGAGCGCGGCGTCCACCACCCCGTTCGAAATGCAGGCCTATGAATGGCTGGTGGGGTTCGGCATCGCGGGCACCGGGTTCGGCGTGGTGCTGGCGGTTGTCGGGCGGGCGAGCTCGGACGAGAACCGCTCGATGTCGCTGGCAATCGTCACCGCTGCGGGGTCTGCCGGGCAGATTTTCGGCGCGCCGACGGCGGAGTGGCTGCTGGGTTTCCTGCCCTGGCAGACGATCTTCCTGCTGTTTGCGGGCGTGGTACTGGCACTGATTGCGCTTTTGCCGCTGATGCGCGCGCCAGAGGCGGCCTCCAAGATGGAGCTGGAAGAGAGCATGGGGGCGATCCTGAAGAAGGCGTTCAAGGATCCGTCTTACACGCTGATCTTCCTGGGCTTTTTCAGCTGCGGCTATCAGCTGGCCTTTGTCACCGCGCATTTTCCGGCCTTTGTGACCGAGATGTGCGGGCCGATCTTGCCGGGCGGGGCGCTGCATTCGATCGGCATTACCACCACCTCTGCGCTGGGGGCGGCGGCGATCTCTCTGATCGGCGCGGCCAATGTGGGCGGCACGCTGCTGGCGGGCTACCTGGGCAAGCGCTATTCCAAGAAATACCTGCTGGCGGCGATCTATACCGGGCGGACCATTGCGGCGGCGGCCTTCATCCTGTTCCCGATCACGCCGCTGAGCGTCATCATCTTCTCGGTCGCGATGGGGTCGCTGTGGCTGGCGACGGTGCCGCTGACCTCTGGCCTGGTCGCGCATATCTATGGCCTGCGCTACATGGGCACGCTTTACGGCATCGTCTTCTTCAGCCACCAGCTGGGCAGTTTCCTGGGTGTGTGGCTGGGCGGGCGGATGTATGATGCCTATGGCGACTACACCCTGGTTTGGTGGATCGGTGTCGGTGTCGGGGCGTTCAGCGCGATTGTGCATCTGCCGGTGAAGGAGCGCCCGCTGGGGCAGGCCGCGGCGGCTCCGGTGGCGGCGTAACGCAGGCGGCCTTTTCCGGGGCCGGTCAAGGAACCGGCCCCGGTCTCCGGAGGATTTCTGGAAAGATGAAATCGGGGCGGCCGTGGTCAGATCAGGCCGCGGCGGTGCTGCAGGGCGATGATCTCCAGCACCTCCTCGGTGTGGGTATAGGGCAGCCCGTGTCCGGCGCCCGCGACCTCCTCCTGCCGGACGGAGCGGGCGCGCTCAGCCAGGCGGCCGGCTGAGGTGGGCGGGATCACCGCGTCCTCCTGGCCCCAGATCGCGAGGGCCGGCACGCCTTTCTGGTGCAGGCCGCGCAGTTCTTCGGTGAAATCCTCGTTCAGGATGCCGCGGAGGGAGGCGAGCACGGCGGGGATGAAGCCGCGGTAGCCCAGCTCCTGCTGCTGCAGTTTGACGATGCCGGGGACCGAGCTGGGCAGGCTGCGCTCGGCCCGGGTGCTGCGGATATGCAGGGCGGGGTAGAGGGCGTGCATCAGCCAGTCGCCGAAGCCCGGCACCTGGCGGATGATCTGTGTAAGGCGCCCGGCGCTGCGGCCGAAACCGGCGGGTGCCAGCAGGATCAGCTCGCGCAGGCGGTCGGGATGGGCGGCGGCAAAGGCGGTGGCGATGGCGCCGCCCATGGAATAGCCGATCAGGGTGAAATCACCGCCCACCTGCTGATCCTCCAGCAGCTCCTCCAGCTGGGTGAGGAAGAAGGCGCGGTCCTGCGGCCCCGCGGGGCGGTCCGAGTAGCCGCGCCCGTAGAGGTCGTAGGTCAGCACCCGGTAGCCCATGGCGCCCAGCCCCTTGGCGATGCCGTTCCAGACGAAGGACGGCGTGGTGAGGCCGTGGACGCAGACCGCAACCGGGCCGCGATGGGGGCCGGTCCAGCGGTAGTGGGTGCAGCCGCTGGGCAGCTGCGCCAGCGCGCCGGGGGCGGTCTGCCGGGCCTGGGCGTCCATCGGCTTGCGCAGGTGCTCGCGCAGGAAGGGCGCGGCGGCTATCAGCAGGACAGCGGCCAGGAGCAGCAGCCAGATCATGCCTTGGCCTTCCACTTCTGCAGGATGTGGTGGCTGGTCATCAGGTCCAGATGGGCGCCGCCGCCGTTCTTGAACAGGGTAATCTGCGCCGGGTCATAGGTGGCAAACCGGCCGAGGCTGTAGTAATCCGCCAGCACGTCGCTGCGCTGGATGGTGCCTGCGGCCAGCGGGATCTTGAATTCGCCGATGTGGTCCAGGGTGGTGTCAAAGCTGTCGCAATAGATCTGCGCGCGCTTCAGCGCCGTGTCATCGGCCTCGCGCATGTCGGGGCGGTAGGCGCCGATCAGGTTGAGGTGCTGGCCGGGGCTGAGCCATTCGCCCTGGATCACCGGGTCGGAGGACATGGTGCAGGTGACAATAATGCCGGCGGCGCGCACCGCCGGTTCCAGATCGGGGGCGTGTTTGGTGCCGGGGTACTGGGCGCAGAGCTCCTGCGCCTTGGACGCGGTGCGGTTCCAGACCCGGATCTGCGCCTGCGGGAAACCGGCGGAGAAGGCCTCGATCAAAGAGCCGCCAACGGTGCCGGCGCCAACGATCAGCACTTCTTGGGCATCGGGGTCGGCCAGCCGCAGCGCGCCCAGCAGGCTGTCGCCGGCGGTCTTCCACTTGGTGACAAGGTGGAAATCGACGAGGGCCTCAAGGGTGCCGTCGGTGTCGGAGTAGAGGCAGACGGAGCCGTTGATCATCGGTTTTCCCGCATCCGGGTTGCGGGGAAAGATGTTGGCGGTCTTCACTGCCAGCCCCAGACCGTCGATCCAGGCGGAGCGGCTCAGCAGCGTGTCGGGATCGCGGTAGAGGAAAGTATCGCCGATCTCTGCCTTGGGCAGATCGTGGCTGGCGGCCAGGGCGTCCGTGAAGCTGACCCAGTCGAGCAGCGCCTCGCCCTCGTCGAAACTGATGAACGGGATGGTCATGGGCCTGTTGTCCTTCTTCCTGCGGGCCGTCTCAGGCGGCTTCTTGTTCGGTCAGCAGCCCGGCCTGCACAAGCCGCGCCGCGAACGGTGCGGGGGCGGTGAACAGGTGGGTCTGCCAGCCGCGCGCATCGGCGGCTTCGATGTTTTCGGGGCGGTCGTCGGTGAACAGCAGCCTGCCCGGCGCCACCCCGGTTTCGCGTTCGAGAATGGCATAGATTTCCGGTTCCGGCTTGATGCATTTCAGATGCGCGGAGACAAATGTGCGGTCAAAGCCACGTAAGGCGGCGTAGGTTCCGCAGGCGAGCTCAAAGGTTTCGGCGCCGAAGTTGCTGAGAGCAAAGACCGGGCAGCCCTTGGCCTGCAGTGCCTGCATCAGGCGGACGGAATGGGAGATAGCGCGCGGCACCATCTGCAGCCAGCAATCGTGCCACCAGCGGATTTCCTCAGTCCATTCCGGGTGCTGCTCTGCCAGGGCATAAACACTCTCGCGGAAGGGGTGGCCGCGGTCGACGTTCAGGTTCATCTCGTGCAGCGGCACCTGTTCGAACAACTGCTTGCGGCGGGTGGCGCCGATGCGGCTGTCGTAGAAGCGTTCCGGCTCCCATTCGATCAGCACACGGCCTATGTCGAAAACGACGGCATCAACGGGCATGGGGGTTATCCTTCTGCGCGCGGGCGGGGCCGCGTGGCGGGGCGGTTGCGGCGGGTCTCGCGCCAGACGGAGACCAGGCCGGAGGCAATGATCAGGGCACTGCCGGCCCAGACGGCGAGGTCGGGCCATTCGTTGAAGATCAGCACGCCCCAGAGGACCGACATCGGCATGGCGATGTATTCGAAAGGTGCCGCCAGCGCGGCCTCGTTCATGCGGTAGGCCTGGCTGACCAGATAGCCGCCGACGGAGCCCGCGATGCCGACGCCGATCAGATAGGGCCAGTCCTGCGGCGCGGGCCAGATCCAGGCGCGCAGGATGAAGTCGAAGGCGGGGCTGTCGCCGGTGGCAAAGCGGCCGTCGCCAAAGATCAGCCCGGCCAGGGCGCTGAGGATCAGGAAGCCCAGCATCGGGTAGAAGGCGAGCGTTGCCCCGGCCTCTGTCCCGCCTGCGCGGCGGGTCAGCACATGCAGGGTGGCATAGCCGCAGGCGCCGAGGAAGGGCAGGATTGCGGCGGGCTGGAACGTGCCGGCGCCGGGGCGCATGATGATCAGCACGCCGAGGAAACCGGCCACCACCGCACCCCAGCGCCAGGGGCCGGGGCGTTCGCCCAGGAACAGGGCCGACAGGGTGGTGACGATCAGCGGGGTGGCAAAGGCGATCGCCACCGCCTCTGCCAGGGGCAGAATGGCGATGCCGGTGAAGAAGAAGATGTTGGCAAAGAACACCACCAGGCAGCGCAGCAGGTGCAGTTTCGGCTGATGGGTGCGCAGCAGGTGATAGCCGCCTTCCAGCGGCACGATGATGGCCAGCATGACGGCCACCGCGATGACTGAGCGGAACAGCACCATTTCATAAAGCGGGTAGTCGCCCGACAGGAACTTGAAGATCATGTCGATGACAGAGAAGGCGATGCCGGCGCCGGCTGCGGCAAACAGGCCGGGGACGCTGATTTTCACCTCTGCGCTCATGCCGTTGCCCTCCCGTCTGCTGCCCTTGATCAGTGGCGGATTTGATCTGGCCGGGCAATGGGCGGGGGCGGAAAAATGCAATTTTTCCGGGCAATATTCCGGGGCGGAAATTTGGGGCGCGGAACATGGGTGATCGGGGCCGGTGAGAGGGGGGAATTCTTGCTGAGAAGCGGTTCAGGGGCAGATCTGCCCCTGAACGCGCCTGTCCGAGTGTGGGGCGGCCTGATCCCGCCTCAAGGCCACGCCGTGCTCAAGCACGGTCCGCTGGCGCGGAGCCTTGACCCCGGGACCAGGCCTGTTGGCCCGTGTATTTGCGTTTGCGAACAGGGGGATCACGCAAAGTCATTGGGCAAGGCGGGCAGCGGCGCCTAGCCTTGGCCGTGAACCAGCACATGAGGCGGCCATGATCACCTGTTACATCACTTACGAAATTCACCCGGACAAGGTTGAGGCGTTTGAAATCTACGCCAAGGCCTGGATCCCGCTGGTGGAGCGCTTTGGCGGCACCCATCACGGCTACTTCCTGCCGCATGAAAGCGCCAATGATCTGGCGGTGGCGCTGTTTTCCTTCCCGTCGCTGGCCGCCTATGAGGACTACCGCGCCAAGAGCTTTGAGGATGAGGACTGTCTAGCGGCGTTCCGGTTCGCCAGGGAAAACGGCATTGTCCGGCGCTATGACCGGACCTTCCTGCGCCCCGTTCTGAAGGGTGACCTTGCACCGCTGAAGGCAGCGATGTCCTAGCGGCCCGCCTTGGCGGCGCGCAGCTCGCGCTCCAGCGCATCCAGGAACCGCGAGCGGTCGGCCTTGGTGAAGCCCTTGCCGCCGCCCTGCATGCCCAGCGGGTTGGCGGCGCGGAGATCCGCCATCAGGTCGCGCATCGCCAGCTGCTGGCCGATGTTGGCTTGGGTGAACCGCTCGCCGTTGTGGCGCAGCACGCAGGCGCCTGCCTCGATGCATTTGGCGGCGAGGGGGATGTCGCCCGTCACCACCACGTCGCCCGGCCCGCAGCGTTCCGCGATCCACATGTCGGCCACATCGGCGCCCTCGGCCACGATCACGGTTTCCACCAACGGGTTCTGCGAAGGCCGCAGCCCGCCGTTGGAGACCACGAACATGTGCAGGCCGTGGCGGGTGGCGACCCGCTCAGCCTCCTGCTTCACCGGGCAGGCGTCGGCGTCGATGTAAAGCGCGGTCACTCCGCCGCCTTCTTGTCTGCCACCGGAGGCTTTTCTGCCTTGGCCTCGGGCTTGGGCGCGGCCTTGCCCTTGCGGGCGGGCTTCTTCACCTTGAACTCTTCCGGGATCGGCATCCGGTTGAAGGCGTCGAGACCGGCGATCTTGTAGGCCTCCGCCAGGGTCGGGTAGTTGAAGGTGTTCTGCACGAAGTAGTCCACCGTGCCCTTGAGGTTCAGCACCGCCTGGGCGATGTGAATGAGCTCGGTTGCGCCTTCGCCGACGATCTGCACGCCCAGCACCCGGCGGGTTTTCAGCGAGAACAGCATCTTCAGCATGCCGTGCTCCAGCCCCATGATGTGGCCGCGGGAGGTTTCGCGGAAGCGGGCGACGCCGACCTCGTAGGGGATGCCGCGCTCTTGCAGTTCTTCTTCGGACATGCCGCAGGTGGACATCTCCGGCACCGAATAGATGCCATAGGGGTACCAGGGGCTTTCCGGCAGGGTCGGGGTTTCCAGCGCGTGGCAGGCGGCGACGCGGCCCTGCTGCAGCGAGGTGGAGGCCAGTGACGGGTGGCCGATCACATCGCCGGCGGCATAGATGTGCGGCACTGCGGTCTGATAGGTCTTGCGGTCAACGCTGATGCGGCCGCGGTGGTCGGTCTTGAGCCCGACGGCGTCCAGATTAAGCGCCGCGGTGGCACCCATCCGGCCAGCCGCAAACAGCAGCATTTCCGAGCGCACATGGCGGCCGTTTGCGAGGATCACTTCGATATGCTCGCCCCGGTCCTCGATGCTTTCGACCGCGGAGCCGAGCCGCAGGTCGACACCGTTTTCGCGGATCTGGTGGGTGAAGTCCTGGATCAGGGTCTTGTCGATGAAGTCGAGGAAGGTCTCGCGCGGCTCGATCAGGGTGACGCGCACGTCCAGCGCCGAGAACATGGTGGCATATTCCACCCCGATGACGCCGGCGCCGATCACCACCAGCGAACGGGGGATTTCAGCCATCTCCAGGAACTCGTCGCCATCAACAACGGTCTTGCCGTTGAACGGCACATAATCCGGCCGGTAGGTGCGGGTGCCGGTGGAGATCAGGAATTTCTCCGCGGTCAGCCGGGTGGTCTCGCCGGCCTCGGTCGCCACCTCCACCTCATTCGGGCCGATGAATTTCGCCAGCCCGTTCAGGGTGTCCACGTGGTTACGGTTGAACTGGTGCTCCAGCACGTCGACTTCGTAGTCGAGCGTCATGTGCAGGCGCGCCTTCAGGTCGTTGGCCTCGATCTGGTCCTTCACGCGGTAGGAGCGGCCATAGAACGAGCGTTCGCGCCAGCCGGAGAGGTTCAGCACGGTTTCGCGCAGGGTCTTCGACGGGATGGTGCCGGTGTGCACCGACACGCCGCCCAGCCGGTCCTTTCGGTCGATCACAAGCACCCGGCGGTGCAGCTTGCCCGCCTGGATGGCGGCGGCGCGGCCCGAGGGGCCGGAGCCGATGATGATCAGGTCATAATCAAAGTCTTCACTCATGGCCGCGTCCTTTGGTCTTAGTTCTGGTACAGCGCGTCGGCGTGGAAGGAGACATGCTCCTCCATGAAGGTCGACACGAAGAAATAGCTGTGGTCATAGCCCGGCTGCATCCGCAGGGTGGCCTGCTGGCGGCGTTCGGCGACGGCGTGGGCCAGCGCCTCGGGCTTCAGCAGGTCGATGAACTGGTCGGAGGTGCCGGTGTCGATCAGGATCGGGCCGTCAAAGCCCTTTTCCCGCATCAAGAGGGTGGCGTCATGCTTGGCCCAGGCGGCTTCATCGTCGCCCAGATAGGCGCTCAGCTGCTTGCGGCCCCAGTCCGACTGGGTCGGGTTGGAGATCGGTGCAAAGGCGGAAACCGACTTGTAGCGGCCCGGCAGGTTCATCGCCAGCGTCAGCGCGCCGTGGCCGCCCATCGAGTGGCCGGTGATCGCCTGGCGGTCCAGGTCGATCGCAAAATTCTCACCCAGCAGCGCGGGCAGTTCCTCGGCCACGTAGTCCCACATGCGGAAATGCGGCGCCCAAGGGTCCTGGGTGGCGTTCACGTAGAAGCCCGCGCCCTGGCCCAGGTCATAGGCGTCATCATCGGCCACGCCTTCGCCGCGGGGCGAGGTGTCGGGGAACACGATGGCGATGCCCTGCTCGGCGCACCAGGCCTGGGCGCCGGCCTTGGTCATGGCGTTCTCGTGGGTGCAGGTGAGGCCCGACAGATACCACAGCACCGGCACCGGGCCGTCCTTGGCCTCTTCCGGCAGGAACAGGCCAAAGGTCATGTCGCCGCCGGTGGCGCTGCTGGCGTGTTTGTAGACGCCCTGGGTGCCGCCAAAGGCGCGGTTCTCGGAAACGGTTTCCATGGGTGAGGCTCCTTAAATCTGTTAGCCCTATCGCTATCCGCAGTTGGCCTCAGGGTCCAGCGGATGGGCGGCAGCAATGCCGGTTTTTGCGGCATCAGGCTTGCGGAAACGCAAACAATCGGGGCTTTGGCCGCCGGGCGGCTGCCGCATTTGCGCAGGGGGGTGCTGGACAGCCGGCGCGAAAACCGGGACAGTCCGCGGCTGGAACCAGAGGGAGGCAAAGGCATGAGCGATTTTCTGAGACTGACACCGGAGGCCGCGGAGGCGGAGGTGGAGCGACCGGCAGCCGACAGGGTGATTGCGGGCGATCCGGTGTTCACCACCTGGAACGCGGAGGAGCGGGACGGGCTTTACTGCGGCATCTGGCAGTCGACGCCGGGCAAGTGGCGGATTTCCTATGACGAGTGGGAATACTGCCGGATCCTGGAGGGACGGTCTGTCATCACCAGCGACGACGGCACCGAATACCCGCTGGCGGCGGGCGACAGTTTCATCCTGCGGCCCGGCTTCAGCGGCACCTGGGAGGTGATCGAGACCACCCGCAAGGATTACGTGATCCGGCTCTGAGGCCGGGCTCTGGCCCTCAAGAGCCGGAGACCCAGGTGATCACCGCCGGCACGGTGACGATTGACACCACGGTGGAGATGAAGATGGCGGCGGAGGCCCGGTGCGGGGCCACGCCGTAATGCTGCGCCAGCATGTAGACATTGCCCGCCACCGGCAGGGAGGCGGCGGCGATGGCGACCGCGGCGGAGAACGGCGCCGCCGGGATCAGCCACAGCACGGCGATTGCGACGCAGGCCGGGTGCAGCACCAGCTTGGCAAAACTGAGCCAGCCGGAGATGTGCACCCTTTCCGCCGATTTAGAGGCCAGCGAGGCGCCGATGGCAAACAGCGCGCCGGGGGTGGCGGCGCCGCCGAGGATGGTGAGGAAATTGTTTGCGGGCTCCGGGATCGGCAGCGCTGATGCCGACCAGGCAAGGCCCGCAACGATGGACAGGATCATCGGGTTCTTCAGCAGGCCCAGCCCCACCAGCCGGAGCGTGGCAAGGCCAAGCCCCTGGCCGCGGCCCGCGTTGATCAGGATCACGATCAGCGAGGAGAACACCACCAGATCGACGCTGAGCACCACCATCATCGGCGCCGCGGAGGCCGGGCCGAACAGGATCGCCATCATTGGCAGGCCGAGGAAACCGACATTGCCGATCGCTGCGCATTGCGCCTCCACCGCCGCGGTGGGCACGTCCAGGCCGCGGATCATGGCGACGGCTGTCACCAGCAGGTAGACCGCCAGCGTGCCCGCCAGGTAGCCGAGGATCAGCGTGGGGTCGAAGACCTCGGCAAAGGAGAGGTTGGCGGCAAAACCGAAGATCATCGCCGACAGCGGGAAGTAGAACACGAAGCGGGTGAGATAGGCGGTGGCTTCCTCGGTGAAGAACCGGCTGCGCCCGGCCCAGTAGCCAAGGCCGATGATTGCGAAGAAGGGCAGGGTGCGGAAGAATATCTCGGCCATGGGGAATTGGTAACAAGAGCTGACCAATTGGCAAAGGCTGTTTTTTGGGCAGGCGTTGAACGGGCAGGGGCGTGCTCCCGCCTGTTCAGGGTCATTCGAAGAATGCCCTTCACAGTTGGGCGTGGCCCTGTGCTGCGCACAGGGCAGGGGTTACTGCTGAGACGCGCTCCAGGGGCAGATCTGCCCTGAGAGCGCCTGGTCAATTGTGACCTCGTCCAAGACAGCGGCACCCGCAGCGCGTCAGCGCTGCCGAGCCCAACCGGGAAGGGGCAGCCTTTGGCTGTTCCGGAGCGGGCGGGAGGGTCCCGCTGCGGTTCTAGCCGCTGCCGATCAGCGCGCCGGCGCCCAGCACCAGGGCACCGCCCAGCACCACCTGCATGGTGGCGCGCCAGAACGGGGTCTCCATGAACTTGTTCTGGATCCAGGCGATGGCCCAGAGCTCCACAAACACGATCAGCAGCGCCAGCGTGGTGGCGGTCCAGAATTCCGGGATCAGGTAGGGCAGGGCGTGGCCGAGGCCGCCGACGGTGGTCATGATGCCGGAGGCCAGCCCGCGCTTGACGGGGGAGCCGCGGCCCGAGAGTTCGCCGTCGTCGGAGGCCGCTTCGGTGAAGCCCATCGAGATGCCGGCCCCGACCGAGGCCGCCATGCCGACCAGGAAGGTGGTCCAGGTGTCCTGGGTGGCAAAGGCGGTGGCAAAGATCGGCGCCAGGGTGGAGACCGAGCCGTCCATCAGCCCGGCCAGTCCCGGCTGCACCCAGGTCAGCACGAACTGGCGGTGGGCGGCGCGGTCCTCGTCTGCGCGCGTGTCCGCGTCCAGGTGCGCCTCCTGCAGCTCACCGGCGCGGGCCTGGTGGCCGGCCTCGGCAGCGGCCAGATCGCCCAGCAATTTGCGGGTGGCGGCGTCCTGGGTGCGGGCGGCAGCGGCGGTGTAGAAACGCTCGGCGTCGCGTTCCATCGCGCGGGCCTCATCGCGGATGCGGTCGAGGCTCAGGTTCTCCATCAGCCAGATGGGGCGACGGGCGTAGTAGCCCGCCACATGCTCGCGCCGGATCAGCGGGATTGCGGGGCCGAACCGGGCCTCGTGCAGGGCAATCAGCTGGGCGCGGTGTTCGTCCTCCTCTGCCGCCATGCCGTCGAACATCGCGGCAGAGGCGGGAAATTCGGCGCGCAGCCGCTCGGCGTAGCCGCGGTAGATGCGCGCATCGTCCTCCTCGGAGGAGATCGCCAGGGCCAGGATCTCTTGCCCGGTCAGCTCCGCAAAGTGCTTGCGCTGGGTGAAAAAACGCATTTGCTGCCCCTCAATTTAGAATAATTCTAAACATAACGGTTCCGCGAGGGAGCGCAAGGCGGTGCGGCTTATGCTGTTGCAATGCGGCGGCGCAGGCTACATTAGGCCCAGACCCCTACGCAGCCAACGGAGCCCGCATGAACCAGCAAGCCAGCGTCCTGCGCACCGGCCGGAAATTCGATCAGGTCCTGGAAGGCGCGCGCGAGGTGTTCCTGGCGGACGGATTCGAGGGCGCCAGCGTCGACAAGATCGCCAAAGCGGCGGGGGTCTCCAAGGCGACGCTGTACAGCTATTTCCCCGACAAGCGGGTGCTGTTCATGGAGGTGGTGCGTTCTGCCTGCGTGCAGCAGGCGGATGAATCGCTGGACCTGACGCCCGGCAGCTGCGGGCCGCGGGATGTGCTGCGGCGGGCGGCGGAGCGGGTGCATGGGGTGCTGCTGGGCGGTTTCAGCCTGCAGCTGTTCCGCATCTTCGTGGCCGAGGCCGACCGGTTCCCGGAGCTGGGTCCGATGTTCTATGAAAGCGGGCCGATGGTGCTGCACGGGGAGATCCAGGAGTATCTGGAGGCCGCGGCGGCGCGGGGCGAACTGAAGATCGGGGATGCCAATCTGGCCGCCGCGCAGTTCATCGAGCTGTGCAAGGCCGATATCTTTCTGCGGTTCCTGTTCAAGATCGACACCGAGTTTTCCGAGGCCGAGCGCGAGCGGGTGATCAGCGGCGCCATTGAGACGTTCATGGCGCGGTTCGGCGCCTGAGCTGCCGGCCCGTGGGGCCGCTTTGCGGTCAGTGGGTCGTGAAACTGTTGGGCGTGCTGCGGTAGGTGTCGTGGCAGCTGAGACAGCTTTGCATCAGGCCGGGCAGGGTGCGGCGCAGAGCGGGCAGGGAGCGGGTGTTGAGATTGCGGGCCGCGGTTTCCGCGGTGTCCGCGCGGGCCTTGAAGTCGTCCCAGGCGTTCCAGATCTGCGGCCGGGCGTTCGAACGCGGGTCCATCCGGTGTTTGCGGAAATGCTTGCGGATGCTGCTGGTGGATTTGATCAGCTGCCGCCGGGCGCTGCGCGCCCTGTCTTTGTCGAACATGCTGCGCCCGGCCATCATGGCGGTCAGCACATCCATGGCGGCTTTCTGCGAGGTCATCAGGGCCATCCGGCGGGTCACATGCTTGCTGAGGCCGTCACCGGCAGTGACCGGGGCGGAGGGCCCGGCAGCAAGGGCAGCGAGGAGCGCGAGACAGGCAAGAGGTTTAAAAAGGCGCAGTGTCATTGCGGGGCTCCTGACCGGATTGACCGAATCGAAAAATGAGAACAAAATAAGAACACACCGAATGTGCCTCCCGTTGTCTGGCGGCCTTCCGGCCTCTGCTGCCCCACTGCTCTGCCCCGTTGCCCTGCGCCTGCTGCCATGTCCCACCGCCGCATTCTTTCGCTTTGGTTTCCGCGCCTTGGGGCGGAGCGCATCCTGCGGGCGGAGCGCGGCGGCATTGCCGGGCCGCTGGCCGTCGTGGAGGAAGTGTCCAACACCCAGGTTATTTCCGCGTTAAACACGGCCGCCTCGGCAGAGGGGCTGCAGGCCGGTCAGCCCTTGCGCGATGCCCATGCGATGTGCGCAGGCCTGGCGGTGCGGCCGCGCAGCCGCGCGGCGGAGGCGGCGTTCCTGGCGGCGCTCCGGCGCTGGGCGGGCAAGTTCAGCCCCTGGGTGGCGGAGGCCGGGGAGGACGGGCTGACCGTCGACCTCACCGGCTGCGCGCATCTGTTCGGCAGCGAGGCGGCGCTGATGGAGATGGCGGGGCAGGATTGCGCGGAGATGGGCCTGAGCGTGCGGATGGGGCTGGCGGACACCCTGGGCGCGGCCTGGGCGCTGGCGCGCTACGCCGATGAGGAGGCGGCGCCGGAGCGGTCGGGCGATGCCATCGACCAGGAGGCGCGCGCGACCCGTGCACGGGCGCAGAAACGCCAGAGCGTCAAGCGGCGTCACTGGACCCGGGGCGGCGCGGCGCCGCAGCTGCAGGCGGCGGTGCCGCAGCTGGGGCGGATTGCCGAAGCCGGCCAAGCCTATGGCGCGCTGGCACCGCTGCCGGTGGCGGCCTTGCGGCTGGACAGCGCCACGGTGGCGCAGCTGAACCGGCTGGGCCTCAGACGGATCGGCGATCTCTTGGGGCAGCCGCGGGCCAGCCTGGCGCGCCGTTTCGGCCAGGGGCTGGTCTTGCGGCTGGACCAGGCGATGGGCAGCGCGCCGGAGCCGGTCTCGCCCGCGCGCAGCCCGGACCGCTTTGCGGTGCGGCTGACCCTGCCGGAGCCGATCGGGCTGATGGAGGACCTGCTGGCAGGCATTGACCGGATGCTGCCCCGGCTGTGCGCCCGGCTGGAGGCGCGCGGCAAGGGCGCCCGCGTCCTGCGGCTGGAGGCGCACCGCTGCGATCAGGAGATGGAGGCCGTGACCCTGGGGCTTGCCCGTGCCAGCCGCGCGCCGGACCGTATCCGGCCGCTGCTGGAGATGAAGCTGGAGCAGATCGACGCTGGATACGGCATCGACATGCTGCGGCTGGAGGTCTTGCAGGCCGAAGCCATTCACGCCCGCACCCCGGCGGGCCACCTGCAGGCAAGCGCCGCGGCGCGGGCGCGGCAGGAGGATGGCGCGGCGCTGGAGGATCTGATCGGCCGGCTGGGCGCGCGGCTGGGGCTGGAGGCGATCACCCGTTATCACCCGGCGGAAAGCCACATTCCGGAGAAGACCTTCACCGTGCAGGCCGCGGCCTGGTCGGAGCCTGCTGCCGGGGACTGGCCGCTGCCGCCCCGGCCCCGGCCGCTGCGGCTGTGGCGGCCCGAGCTGGTCCATGCGCCGGATGTGCCGCAGGTGCCGGAGCAGTTCCGCTGGCGCGGCCGCGACTGGGTGCTGGCGGCGGCGGAGGGGCCGGAGCGGATTGCCCCGGAATGGTGGCTGGAGGATCCGGAGTGGCGCAGCGGGGTGCGCGATTACTGGGTGGTGGCGACGGGGTGCGGGGCGCGGCTGTGGCTGTTCTTTGCCCATGGCGGGGCGCTGTCGCCGGGCTGGTTCTGCCACGGGTCGTTTGCGTGACCGGGCGCGCGGACAGTTCGGCGCGCGGCGAAGGGTTTTGCTTGGGTGTCCCTGCGCAAACCGCATAGGGTAGGGGCATGATCACACCGCGTTTCGACATTCTGGGCCAGGCCATCAGCGACGCCAGCCGCACGCAGATGCTGTGCGAGCTGATGGAGGGGCGCGCCTATACCAACAAGGAGCTGGCGGCGGCTGCGGGGGTGACGCCGCAGACCGCCTCTGCCCATCTGCGGCTGCTGCAGGATGCCGGGCTGGTGGTGGCGCAGAAACGCGGCCGCTGCGTCTATCACCGGCTGGCCGGGCCGGAGGTGGCCCATGCGCTGGAGCAGCTGGCGGCGATTGCGCCAGCGGACAGCCTGCACCGTGCCCAGCAGCGCAAGGCGGGCGGGCTGGCGCAGCTGCGCAGCTGTTACGACCATCTTGCAGGCCCGCTGGCGGTGGCGATGACCCGCGTCTTCCTGGACCGCGGCATGCTGGTGGAGGAGCAGGGCGCCTTTCGTGCGGAACCTGCCGGGGAATGGCTGAAACTGGGGGTGGTGCTGCCGGAAAAGACAGGCCGGCAGCCCTTTGCCCGGCCTTGCCTGGACTGGACCGAACGCAAGCTGCATGTGGCCGGGCCGATGGGGCGGCAAATCCTGGATCACGCGCTGGCGAGCGGCTGGGTCAAGCGGCACCGGCACAAGCGCGGCCTGCTGCTGACCGCCCCCGGACGGGTGGCGCTGGAGCAGATTCTAGATGTGCGCTGCGGCGCTCTGGCGGCGGCCTGAGAGGGCCAAAAACAGGCTCTGACAAGGGGCGGATCAGGGTCTTTGCGCCTGTGGGCCTGATGCACCACACGAAAATTCGACCGTTAAAAACCTTGATTTGCCCCGGAAACGGCGCAACCTTTTACCTATGAGCTTTGATCAGGTGCAGCCTTTTCCCGGATCTCCCATACCTCAGCAAGTCGCGTTTGACCGGCGGGAACTGTCGGTAATCATGACATTGTACGGCCGCATGGTGGCGGCCGGGGAGTGGCGCGATTACGGGATTTCTTCCTTGCGTGATCTGGCAGTATTCTCCGTCTTCCGGCGCACGGCAGAGCATCCGCTCTACCGCATCGAAAAGCGCCCCAAGCTGCGTAACCGGCAGGGGCAGTATTCGGTGGTCGGCATGGACGGGCATATTCTGAAGCGCGGAACGGATCTGAAAACCGTGCTGAGGGTGCTGGAGCGCAAGCTGATCCGCTCCGTGGAGTAGCCGCGAGGATCGCGGCGGAGCGGGGACCGGAAAATTCGAATTTTCCGGCCAAAAATCTTCGTAGGAATTTTACCGCCTGTGGCGGCAGTTGCGGATTACGCCAGCCGTTTGTGCGCGGTGACCGGGCCGTCGCCCTGGGCCGCGATCCGCGCGATGGCGTCTGCGATGGGTTCAATGGCAACTGCCATATCGTGGGCATTGGCGTGGATCAGGGTCTCCGCGTCCCGCACCAGTGCGACATGGCCTTTCCAGAACAGGAGATCGCCGCGCCGGTAGTCTCCGCCGGGGGCAGGCTGGCCCAGCTCTGCCTCCTGCATGTCGCTGTCGCCGGGGCAGGGGGTGCCGCAGGCCAAGAGCGCCGCCTGCACCAGGCCGGAGCAGTCGATGCCGAAGCGGCTGTTGCCGCCCCAGAGGTAGGGCGTGCCGAGGAATAGCTCCGCCACCATCACCGGATCATCGGCATGGGCGCCCAGCGGCGCCAGGTGGCGGGCGGGGATGAAGCCGAGGTTGGTGTCCGCGAACCGGCCCTCACCGCCCAGAACCTGCACCCGGCTGCCGTGGCTGAGCGCATGGGTTTCCGGTGATTTGAAATCATCCGCCGAATAGGCATGGGTGGCCGCGGCGCTGACCCAGTGGGTGGCTTCGAACGGTTGGGTCAGGGCTGCGCTGGGCACATAGCCCGCATAGGAATCCTTGGCCGCCTGCACAAAGGCCCAGCCGTCGCGGTGCTCATAGACCGTGACCGGCTCGCCGTAGACAAGCTGGCGGTCGCGGGCGCCGTTTGGCGCGCGCAGCAGGTCCGCGACGGCCACGCCGATGCGGGCGGCGGCCCCCTCCACACGGTCCAGCCCCGCGGGCGCGTCCGCCAGATGCGCGGCGGCAACACGGTCATTCATCGGTGTGCGGCGGCGGTCAGCCATGGCGTTCAGAGCTCCAGCATGTCCGGCAGCGCGGCAAACAGCGCGCGGGCGCCCTGCAGGGCGCCGCCCTTGGGGCGGCCCGGCGCGGCGCTGGGGGTCCAGCCGTAGATGTCGAAATGCATGTAGCGGGTGTCCCCGGCGAAGCGGCGCAGGAACAGGGCGGCGGTGATCGAGCCGGCAAAGCCGCCGGCGGGTGCGTTGTCCAGATCGGCGATGCCGGGTTCGATCATCGTCTCGTAAGGATCGTGGAAGGGCATCCGCCAGACCGGGTCTGCGGTGCGGGCGGCGCTGGCCGCAAGCGCGGCGGCGTCCTCCTCGTGACCGGTGTAGAAGGGCGACAGGTCCGGGCCGACGGCAACGCGGGCGGCGCCGGTGAGGGTGGCCATGGAGACCAGCAGGTCCGGCGCATCCTCTGCCGCCAAGGCCAGCGCGTCGGCCAGCACCAGGCGGCCCTCGGCGTCGGTGTTGTTGTTCTCCACCGTCAGCCCCTTGCGCGACATCAGCACATCGCCGGGACGGAAGGCGGAGCCGGAGACGGCGTTTTCCACTGCCGGGATCAGCACCCTGAGCTGCAGGTTCAGCCCGGCGGCCATAATCATTCGGGCCAGGCCCAGCACGTTGGCCGCGCCGCCCATGTCCTTTTTCATCAGCGCCATGCTGTTTCCGGGCTTGAGGTTCAGCCCGCCGGTGTCGAAACAGACGCCCTTGCCCACCAGGGTGAGCTTGGGGCCGGTGCTGCCCCAGCGCAGATCGATGAGCCGCGGCGCGCGGTCCGAGGCGCGGCCGACGGTGTGGATCAGCGGGAAGTTCTGCTTCAGCAGGTCCTCGCCCAGGGTAACGGAGGCCTCGGCGCCGAACTCCTGTGCCAGGGATTCGGCTGCGGCCTGAAGCTCTGCCGGGCCCATGTCGGAGGCGGGGGTGTTGATCAGGTCGCGGGTGAGGCATTCCGCCGCGGCCAGCGATTCCACGGCGGCAGCATCCACGCCCTCGGGCGCTTGCAGGGCGGCGGCTTCGCCGTTGGCGTCCTTGTAGCGGTCGAACCGGTAGGCGGTCAGCAGCCAGCCCAGGGCCTCGCTGGCGGCGTCCTCCGCCGGCAGGCCGGAGGCAATGCAGTAAGTTCCCGCAGGCAGTTTCTGCGCTGCCTCGGCCAGCACAAAGCGGCGGCGCGCGCGCTGGGCGGCGCTGCCGTAACCCGCCAGGGCCATCCCGAGTCCGCCATCGGTGTCCGGCACCGTCAGGGCCTGGCCGCAGGCGCCGGTAAAGCCCTGCGCCTTTGCCCAGGCCTGAACGCGCTGCGGCTGGCCCGAGAGCCAGCTTTCGAAAACATCGCTTGCGATAACATGCACAGGGCAGGCGTCCGGGCCAGGAGTGGCAAATACTGGCGGCATCGAAAAACTCCGGTTGCAATCGGTCTGATGCGCCAGAGTAGCCGCCGCAGCGCGGCCTGCAAGCCCTGCGGGCTGCGGAAAGGTCAGATCGTCATATCCTGCTGGTCCCACACTGCGGTCAGCGAGCGTTCGCCCACCCGCATCAGGCGGAACAGGATTGCGGCCACGGCCGGCGCGTCCTCGCCATCAATCGCTTCGGTCACGTCCCTGGCAATGGTTGCCAGCGCGGTCATGCCGATCTGCTCGGCAATCGCGATCAGCGAGCGGGCGCTTTTACGCAGGTTCGCCATATCGTTCTGCCGCCACAAACGCTCGCAATGCGTCAGGCGGACCGCCATTTCCTCAATCGCCCGGCACACGACGTCCTCGGCACCGGTTTCGCCGAGCTGGTCATACAGCGCGGAAAGTTTGTCTGGATCCAAGCGCACTGTCTCGGAGTGCATCACTGTCAGTATATTGGCCACCACATTCACCCAATTCTTCATGCCCCCACGGCACGTCTGCCAATTTGGAATCCATAAGTTTTCAAAAGGTTTCCGCGGCCGGATCAAATCTCTCGAATTTAGGGACAATGCAGGCTATTACGGCCCGCAACGCGCATTGATCAGAGGACACGACAATGGAATTTGCCAAACCTCTCCCCAGTTACCTGGTGACCCGATACCATGGCTGGAAGGCTACTTCTTATGAGGAAAACCAGGGCTGGTACCGCCGTTTGGCGACAGAGGGGCAGCGGCCGCGAGCGATGGTGATTTCCTGCTGCGACAGCCGGGTGCATGTGACTTCGATCTTCGGCGCCGACCAGGGCGAGTTCTTCATCCACCGCAATATTGCCAACCTGGTGCCGCCGTTTGCGCCCGATGGCGACCACCACGGCACCTCGGCGGCAGTGGAATATGCGGTCACCGCGCTGAAGGTGGCGCATCTGATCGTGCTGGGCCATTCGCAGTGCGGCGGCGTGCAGGGCTGTATCGACATGTGCAAGGGCAACGCGCCGCAGCTGGAGGAAAAGACCAGCTTTGTCGGCCGCTGGATGGACATCCTGAAGCCGAAGTTCGATGGCGTTGCCGACATCGACGATCCGGTGCAGCAGGCGCGCCAGTTCGAGCGCCAGGCGGTGGTTGCCTCGCTGGAGAATCTGATGACCTTCCCGTTCATCGAATCGGCGGTCAAGGCGGGCGAGCTGAGCCTGCACGGGCTGTGGACCGACATCGGCGAGGGCGGGCTGGAATGCTATGACCCGAAGACGGGCACCTTCGCCCCGGTCTGATCCGGGCCTGGGTTTCAGGCCGTTGCCTTATCTGAACCAAACGCAGCCGCCAGATTGGCGGCTGCTTGCGTATAGCCGCCCGCGGCGCCGTCGACGAAGTGGATGTGATCGTCCTCCACCGGCGAGGGCACGATGCAGGTGACCATGGCGGCGTCCTGCTCGTGCAGCCCGAACTGCACCAGCCCGGCCGCCGCCGCCTGCTGCAGATGCTGGCGGATGCGGTCGCGGACAGCCGGGGTGCAGTCCAGCGTCATTTTCAGCCCGTCGTCGAATTTGCGGAAATCGGAGTGCGCGCGGAGCACAGACAAGTAATGCACCGGGTCGAAGCCGCCGATCCGGCGCCGGGTAAGAAAGATCAGGCCGGCCAGGGCGCTGTGAGCAAACAGGTGGAGTTGCCGCAGGAAGACCGGCAGTCGGCCGTGGGAGGCTTTCGCTTCCAGCGTCAGCCCGGCGGGCGGAAACTGCAGCCGGGGGCCGGATTCCGGGACCGGGTGGCCGCCGTCCTCCAGCTCTGCCGCCAGTTCCAGCACCTCGGCGGCAAGCCGGGCAAAGCCCTGCGGGTCCGCGCCTGGCGCAGGCTGGGCGACCACCGACAGGATGATGCCGTTGCGGGCAGGCGTGTTGCTCCAGCGGCACGACAGGCCCGAGAGGTCAGGCGGCGCGGCCTGCGGAACGGCTGCCACCGCGAAGGCGCCGGCCTTCATCTGCGTCTCGGCCCAGGCCAGGCCGCCGCCGCTGAACATGGCGAAATCGGCGTGGTCCGATACCGCGTAGCGGGCGACCCGCACATCCAGCCCCTCTGCCCGGATCCGGCTGAGCGGCAGCATGGCGGCGCGCAGGGAGATGCCGTATTCCGCCTCGGTCCAGCTGCGCAAGGAGCCCAGAACGCGCCCGGCGGTGGCGCGGTGGCGCGGCGGCACCGCAAAGGAGGCGCCGTCGCCGCCGAAGATATAGGGAAAGGCCTCGCCCCCCAGCGCGTTGCGCATGGCGGCGATCACCGCGGCGCCGACCATGTTGACGGTCTTGTAGCGGCCCGCCTGCACCAGCCCGGTGGAATTCACGATATCGGTGCAGCACAGGTGCCAGTCAGACGGCAGCGGTGCAAAGACCGACGGATCGGAAAGATCGCCGAAGGCGCGGACCTTGGGGACGGCGGCATAGAAAGTGTCGGTTGTCATGGGCGTCTGCCCCTCTGTGACCTGCCGTTTCTTCCTAAACAAATTGTGCGCCCGCGCCAAACGTGCAAGCTGTGCGGCAGCAACGAAAAACCGTGGGAACCTTGGGGGGAGGGCAAATGCAGGCAGGGTTGTTCTTATTGTGCCTGGCCTATGTGCTGAGCCAGTTTTTCCGGGCCTTCCTGGCGGTGCTTTCGGGGGTGCTGGGGCAGGATATCGGTGCGGCGCCGGATGATCTGGCCTTTGCCTCCGGGCTTTGGTTCCTGTCCTTTGCGGCGATGCAGCTGCCGGTGGGCTGGGCGCTGGACCACATCGGGCCGCGGCGCAGCGCGTCGCTGCTCTTGCTGATCGGCGGCGGCGGCGGCGCGGCGGTGTTTGCTGCCGCCACCGCGCCCTGGCATGTGGGCGCTGCCATGTTCCTGATCGGCATCGGCTGCTCGCCGGTGCTGATGGCGTCCTACTACATCTTTGCCCGCCAGTACCCGCCCGCGCGGTTCGCCACCCTGGCGGCGCTGATGCTGGGGGTGGGATCGGCCGGCAATCTGGTCGCCTCCTACCCGACGGCGCTGGCGGTGGACCTGTTCGGCTGGCGCGGCACCCTGGCGGGGCTGGCAGCTGTGTCGGCCATCGTGGCGGCGGGGATCTTCCTGACCGTGAGCGATCCGGACAAGCCCGAAGGCGAGCACAAGGGATCGGTCTTCGACCTGCTGAAGATGCCGGCGATGTGGGCGATCTTCCCGCTGATGCTGGTGGCCTATGCGCCGTCGGGCGCGCTGCGGGGGCTGTGGATCGGGCCGTATCTGAGCGACCTCTACGGCCTCAGCACCCAGCAGGTGGGGCTGGCCACGCTGGTGATGGGCGCGGCGATGATTGCGGGCACCTTTGCCTACGGGCCGCTGGACCGGATGCTGGGCACCCGCAAATGGGTGATTCTGGGCGGCAACCTGTTGGGCTGCGGCGCCCTGGGCGGGCTGATCCTGGCGGGCGGGCTGCCGGTCTGGGTACCGGTGGCGCTGATGGCCGCGGTGGGGTTCTTCGGCGCCTCCTTCCCGGTGATCATGGCGCACGGGCGCGCCTTTGTGCCGCCGCATCTGGCGGGCCGGGGCGTCACCCTGCTGAATTTCTTCGGCATCGGCGGGGTGGGAATCATGCAGTTCGCCACCGGCCGCCTCCATGCAAATCTGGCCGGAGCGGACCCATCCTTGCCCTATATAGGCATTTTCGGCTTCTTTTTGGTGTGTCTGGCGCTGGGATGCGCAATTTATCTGCTCAGCCGCGACAGCATGGACTGATCGGCCCCTTTAAACTTGTCCCCAGAGGCAGTATCACTCCGGCGCCGGCCATGAGGCCGGGCAAGACTGGAGAAACAGATAAATGGGTTACCGCATCGTCGTCGTTGGCGCCACTGGCAACGTGGGCCGCGAAATGCTGAACATCCTGGCCGAGCGCCAGTTCCCTGTGGATGAGATCGCTGCGCTGGCAAGCCGCAAATCTCTCGGCACTGAAGTCAGCTTTGGCGATAAGACACTCACTACCCAGGATCTGGACACCTTCGATTTCACCGGCTGGGACATCGCGCTGTTTGCTGTCGGTTCCGCCGCGACCAAGGATTACGCGCCCAAGGCCGCTGCGGCGGGCTGCACCGTGATCGACAACTCGTCGCTCTACCGCTACGACCCGGACATCCCGCTGATCGTGCCGGAGGTGAACCCGCAGGCGATCCACGGCTATGCCAAGAAGAACATTATCGCCAACCCCAACTGCTCCACCGCGCAGATGGTTGTGGCGCTGAAGCCGCTGCACGACCGCGCCAAGATCAAGCGCGTCGTCGTCTCGACCTACCAGTCGGTGTCCGGCTCCGGCAAGGACGCGATCGACGAGCTGTGGAACCAGACCAAGGGCGTTTACGTCCCGGGTCAGGAAGTGCAGCCCAAGGTCTACCCCAAGCAGATCGCCTTTAACGTCATTCCGCATATCGACGTCTTCATGGAAGACGGCTCGACCAAGGAAGAGTGGAAGATGGTGGCCGAGACCAAGAAGATCGTCGATCCGTCGATCAAGGTTACCGCGACCTGCGTCCGGGTGCCGGTGTTTGTCGGCCACTCCGAATCCATCAACATCGAGTTCGAGGATTTCCTGGACGAGGACGAGGCGCGCGACATCCTGCGCGAGGCGCCCGGCATCATGGTGATCGACAAGCGCGAGGCCGGCGGCTACGTGACCCCGGTGGAATGCGTTGGCGATTTTGCCACCTTCATCAGCCGCATCCGCCAGGATTCGACCATCGAGAACGGCCTGAACCTGTGGTGCGTCAGCGACAACCTGCGCAAGGGCGCAGCGCTGAACGCGGTGCAGATTGCCGAACTGCTGGGCCGCGAGGTCCTGAAGAAGGGCTGAGCCTTTCGTCCATCCGATCAGGGGGCCGCTTCGCAAGAGGCGGCCCTTTTTCTTTTGCGTGGCCTCGGGGCGGGGCGGCAGCTAGGCTTGGCAGCGGGCGGGCGGTTTTGCCCCGTGGATTTTTGATCGAGAGTTGCCAATGCGATTTCCCTTGATGGCCTTTGCCTTATCCTCTTTTGCGGCGGCGGCCGCGCCCTTTGCAGCGGCTGAAACCATTGCCGTCAGCAGCACCGTGTCGGAGGTGACGCTGTATCCCGGGCTGGCGGAAGTCACCCGCAGCGCCGCGCTGACCCTGCCGGAAGGGCGCCACCGGCTGATCCTGCAGAACGTTCCGAAATCCGCCTTGCTGGAGACCCTGCAGGTGGAGATCGCCGGCGCCCGCCGCGTTGCCACCCTGCTGCGCGAGAATTACGTGCCGCCGCGCGATGCGGATGATCCGGAGGTGGAGGCGGCAGAGGCGCGGGTCCGCGAGGTTGAGGCGCGGATTGCCGCGGTCCGGGACGAGGCTGCGCGGGCGCGCTCCGGGGTGCGGGCGGCCGAGGCCTCGATTGGTTTCCTGCAGCAGCTGGGGGCAAACGAAGGGCTGGCAGAGGCGGATGCCGCAGCGCTGAGCGCGATCGCCAAGATGATTTCCGAGGAGGCTGCGGGCGCCAGCCAGGCGGCTGTTGCGGCGGAGGCTGAGGCGCGCCGGATCGAGCTGCAGCTAGAGGACCTGGAGGAGGAGCTGGCAGAGGCCCGCGCGGCGCTGGGCGCGATCACGCTGGAGGATGAGGACCGGCTGTTCATCGCAGTGGACATAGACGCGGAACGGGCGGGCGAAGGCGCCATCAAGGTGAGCTACTACACCGCGGGCGGCGGCACTATCGGCTGGCAGCCGTCTTATGAGATGCACCTCAGCACCGTGAAAGGGGAGCAGGTGATCCTGAAGCGGGCGGTGATGCTGGCGCAGGACACCGGCGAGAACTGGCAGGATGTGGCGCTGACCCTGTCGACCGCGGTTCCCGGCGAACAGGGCAGCCCGTCGGTGCTGTACCCTTGGCTGCGCCGGATCGAGGAGCCGCAGCCGCCGCGGGCGCTGAAATCCATGGGGCAGGATGCAGCGGAACTGTCGGCGCTGGCGGAGCCGGCGGCAGCGCCCCCGGCATTCGAGGAAGAGGCGCGCGGCGGCTGGGGGGCTGATCTGAGCGGCGCGGCGGCCACTTACCGGTTTGGCCTGCCTGTGTCGGTTGCCTCCGGCGCCGATCTGCTGCGGCTGGAGATGGACAGCCTGACCGCTGATGCAAAGGTGCGGGCGGTGGCGGTGCCGTCGCGGGATGTGACTGCCTACAGGGTGGCGGCTTTCACCAACACATTCGGCGAGCAATTGCTGGCCTCGGCTGAGGTGCCGCGGTTTGTCGATGGCAAGCTGGTTACGGTGGAGCCTTTCGCCGGGCTGGCGCCTGGGGCGGAGATGGAGGCGGGGTTCGGCCCCATCGAAGGCCTGCAGCTGCGGCGCGATGTGCTGGGGCAGAGCGAGGGTGAGCAGGGGCTGATCTCGCGCAGCAACGCGCAGGTGCAGAAGGTGGAGATCACGGTGGAGAACCTGACCGCGCAGGACTGGCCGGTGCGGGTGCTGGACCAGGTGCCCTATTCGCAGCAGGATGATCTCGAGATCGACTGGAGCGCCACGCCGCGGCCAACGGAAGAAAACGTGGAGAAGCAGCGCGGTATTCTGGCCTGGGACCTGGATATTGCGGCAGGGGAAAGCCGCACCATCCAGCTGGACACCACGCTCAGCTGGCCCGAGGGCATGGTGCTGCGCTGATCCCGATCTGGTCCTGGCGCGGCGCCTGGCGACAGAGGCGTTCTCCCGCCCGTCGTCAGGCATTGAAATACCTTCCTCCCGTTGGGCGTGGCACCGCGCATGGCGCGGTGCCACGCCCAAGCCCGCTGCCGCTGCGTTGGCAAAGCCAGGGCTGCGGGTGGGCGCGGGAGTGATTCCTGTGCGGTTAGCGGTGCGGGTCTAGTCAGCCTTCCACTTGGCAGCCAGATCGCGGGCGTTTTTGGCCAGCACCATGACGTCGATGCCGACCGCCAGGAACTGCGCGCCCATGTCGGTGTAGGCCTGGGTGGCCTCATCGGTGGTGCCGAGGATGCCGGGGGCGAGGCCTGCCGCCTTGATGCGTGTGATGGCATCGGCAATTGCCGCGCGCACCTCCGGGTGGGCGGAGTTGCCCTGGTGGCCCATGTCGGTGGACAGGTCCGCCGGGCCGATAAAGACGCCGTCGATGCCCTCCACCTGCAGGATTTCGTCCAGCGCAGCCATGCCGGCGCGGTTTTCCACCTGCACCAGCAGGCAGACCTCCTGATCGGCGGTTTGGATGTACTCAGTGACCGTGCCGAACATGGTGGCCCGTGCTGCCGTGGCGCCGACGCCCCGCACGCCCTTGGGCGGGTAGTGGCAGGCGCGGACCAGTTCGCGGGCCTGATCGGCGCTTTCGACAATCGGCACCAGCACTGTCTGCGCGCCTGCATCCAGCACCTGCTTGATCATCCAGGTCTCGCCCACCGGCACCCGCACCACCGGGTGGCTGGGCGACGCCGCCAGCGCGATCAGCTGGTCGCGGATCGAGCGGATATCGTTGGGCGCATGCTCGCCGTCAATCACCAGCCAGTCGAAACCGCAAGTGCCCATGATCTCGGCGATCTGACCGTCGGCAAAGCTCATCCAGCAGCCGATCTGGCGTTTGCCCTGTGATAGAGCCTGTTTGAAGCTGTTCTTGGGCGCGGGCATGGGCGGGGCCTCCTGTCAGGCGAAGTTGATGGATACGGAACCGAAGGGGCCGAAATCTGCGGCGATCTCCGAGCCCGGCGGGCATTCGATGGGGCGGATGAAAGAGCCTGAGAGCACGATATCCCCGGCCTCGATCTGTTGTCCATATTCCGCCATCCGGCGCGCCAGCCAGAGGACCGAGGTGACGGGATCATTCAAGACGCCCGCGCCGAGGCCGGTTTCCTCCACCGTGCCGCCCCGGGCCACGATAGCGCCGGTCCAACGCAGGTCGTGTGCGTCAACAGCGTGGCGCTCCGCTCCCAGCACCACGCCGGCATTGGCGGCGTTGTCGCTGATGGTGTCGGTGATGATGCGGGCTTGGCCGGTTGCCGGGTCGGCACGCAGTATGCGGGTGTCGAGGATCTCCAGCGACGGCGTCACAAAGTCTGTCGCGGCCAGCACATCTGCGCGGGTGCACTCGGCGCCTGCCAGCGGGGACTTCATGACAAAGGCGATTTCCGCCTCCGCCCGCGGCTGGATGAAGCGGCCGGCAGGGACGGTGCTGCCGTTCTCAAACGCCATGTCGTCCAAGAGCACGCCGCTGTCGGGGGTGGTGATGTTCAGCGCCTGCTGCATGGCGCGGCTGGTGAGGCCGATCTTCCAGCCGATTTTCTTGCGGCCGGAGGCCAGTTTTTGCCTTACCAGAGCCTGTTGCACAGCGTAGGCATCGTCCAGCGTCATGCCGGCATAGGCCAGCGAAAGCAGGCCGCATTGCTGGCCGGTTTGCTCGGCTTGCAGCAGGGTTTCGGCGGCTTCCTGGTGCTGTTCCGGAGTCATGCTTCTCCCCCGCTGAACTCATCCTCAACCGTGTTGCGCAAGGTTCCGATGCCCTCGACTTCAACCTCCACCACGTCGCCGGGGGCCAGGTATTTCGGCGGATCAAACCGCGCGCCTGCGCCGGTGGGCGTGCCGGTGATGATCACGTCGCCCGGCTGCAGGGTGGTGAAGGTTGAGATATAGGCGATCTCCTCGCGGATCGGGAACATCATGCGGGCCAGGGTGTCATCCTGGCGGACCTCTCCGTTCACGCGGGTGAGGATGCGGGCCTCATCCAGCTGGGCAGCATCGGTGAAGGGCACCAGCCAGGGGCCGATCGCGCCGGAATTGTCCCAGTTCTTGCCTTGGGTGACGTTGAATTTGGCGTGGCGCACCCAGTCGCGGATGGTGCCCTCATTTGCCAGTGTTAGAGCCGCAATATGATCGTAGGCATCCTCCGGCTTGATCCGGCGGCCCGGTTTGCCGATCACCACGGCGACCTCGCCCTCGTAGTCCAGCGTGTGGTTTTCCGGTGGGCGGATCAGCGGGCGCCCGGCACCGGTGAAGGAGCGCGGGAAGCGTGGGAACAGGGACATGTGCTTGGGCTGAGCGGAGCCGTCCTTGTATTCCGCATTACGGTCCGGGAAGTTGACGCCGACACAGATGATCTTTTCCGGGTTGGGGATCGGGATCTCATAGCTAAAATCCGTGTGGGTGACGGGTTGGCCCTCGGCGGCCTGAGCCAGTGCGGGCAGGCCGTCTGCCGCGATCACGTCGCGCAGGGTGGGCCAGTGCGGGAACTGCGGCGACAGGGCGATCATGCCGGCGTCCGTCACGGCGCCATAGAAGGTTTCGCTATCGGCGGAGTAGGTGGCAAAGCGCATCAGGTCAGGCTCCTTGCGATTTCGGTGATGACATCGAAGGCCATCATCACGTCGGCTTCGGTGGTCTCGAACTGGCCTGCCTGGAAGCGGATCACCAGCTCACCGTCGAGGCGGGTCTGGGTCAGGTAGATGCGGCCGTCGCCGTTAATGGCATTGACCAGCCGCAGGTTCAGATCGTCGAGGTCTGCGGCGCCTTCGGGCGCATAGCGGAACGACCAGAGCGACCACATCGGCGCGCTGGTGATCTGAAAATCAGGCTCGGCTTTCAGCTTTTCGTGCAGCTGATTCGACCAGTTGATGTGATTGCGCAGCCGCTGGCGCAGGCCCTCCAGCCCGTAGGTGCGGATCAGGAACCAGATTTTCAGCGCGCGGAAGCGGCGGCCCAGCGGCACCGACCATTCGGAATAGTTGATGATGCCGTCATGGCCGTGAGTCTTGAGGTACTCCGGGCTGATCGCCAGGGTTTGCACCAGGTCATCCGGGTTCTTCAGGAAATGGGCGGAACAGTCGAACTGCACGCCGAGCCATTTATGCGGGTTGAAGACGATGCTGTCGGCGCGTTCGACGCCGGGCCAATAGTGGCGGTATTCCGGGCAGATCATCGCAGAGCCGGCCCAGGCGGCGTCCACATGGGTGTAGAGACCGTACTTCTCGGCCACGTCCAGCACCTGATCCACCGGGTCGGTGGCGCCCACCCCGGTGCCGCCGACGCAGAGGATCACACCCGCGGGCTGGTGGCCAGCGGCGAGGTCGGCCTGGATCGCTGCCTCCAGCGCGCCCGGGTCCATGCCGCGCCAATCGCCCTTTATAGGGATGCGGATCAGGTTCTGCTGGCCGATGCCTGCGACCCAGATGGCGCGGTCGATGGAGGTGTGGACCTCGGAAGAGCAGTAGATGCGAAGGGCCTTTTGCCCGAACAGACCCTGCTGGTTGCCCTGCCAGTTCAACGCCTTTTCCCGCATGGTCAGGACGGCGGCGAGGGTGGCGGAGGAGGCGGAGTCCTGGATCACACCCTGGAACTGGTCCGGCAGGTCCAGCGCCTGGCGCAGCCAGTCCATCATCCGCGTTTCCATCTCGGTCGCCGCTGGAGAGGTCTGCCACAGCATGCATTGCGGCGCGATGGCCGAGGCCAGGAATTCCGCCAGCACCGAGGGCGCGGCGGCGTTGGAGGTGAAATAGGCAAAGAAGCGGGGGTGCTGCCAGTGGGTGATGCCGGGCATCACGATGTCCTCGAAATCGCGGAAGATTGCTTCCATGCCCTCGCCGTCCTCAGGCGGGGTTTGGGGCAGGGCGTTCAGCACCTCGCCGGGTTCGGTCTTGGCCCGTACTGGGCGGTCGCCGACGGTCAGGTGGTAGTCCTGCGTCCAGTCCGCGACCCGGCGGCCCCATTCGGAGAATTCATCCCATTTCATTTGTGCATACTCTCAATGGACGCAGGGCGGTCCTCAATTTCTATATCTTCCGCCCGGCGGTACCGCCGGGCCGCGCCTGCCTGCCCCCCGGCAGGCGCGTTCGCGCCCGCCCAGGCAGCCGCGCCCCTCAGCTTTGATACCGGGAGGTTCAAGGTGCAATAATCGGCTGCGCGTTCAAGGCGCTTGGTTTCGGAGTGGTGCCTTCGAATACCGAGCCTTCCTCGAACCAGCTGCGCGGCGCCGGGGCGCCCCAAAGGGTCTGGCGCTGCGGGTCGGTGAGCGACCACTTGATCGGCTCCAGATCCGGGTCGACGGTCTGGTAGTCGGAGCAGTAGATCTCAATCCGGTGGCCGTCGGGGTCGCGCACATAAAGGAAGAAGGCGTTGGAGATGCCGTGGCGGCCGGGGCCGCGCTCGATGTTATCGACGTAGCCGGTGGTCGACATCAGATCCAAGAGGTCGATGATGTTGAGCGGGCTCGGCACCCAGAAAGCGGTGTGGTGCAGGCGGGGGCCAAGGCCATTGGTGAAGGCCACGTCATGCACGCCGCCTTTGCGGTGCATCCAAGCCGCCCAGACCTTGCCGCTCTCGTCATCCTCGGTGAACTCGGTGGTCCGGAAGCCCATCTCGTTATAGAAGGCAACCGCGCCGTCCACATCCGCGCTGAACATGTTGAAATGGTCGATGCGCAGCGGTTTTACCCCGTTATAGAGCCTGTATTTCTGGTGGATCGGCTCCAGCCGGTCCATTTTCACATAGAACTCCAGCGGGATGCCCCAGGGGTCGCGGGTGCGCAGGGTCTTGCCCATGTGCGGGCGCTCGACCCATTCGACGGGCAGGTCCTTGGAGGCGAAGAACTCGGCGGCCTTGTCCAGGTCGGGCGCGTCATAGAGCTTGAAGCCCAGAACCCCGACCGAGGCCGTATCCGCCTGAACCAGAACGATGCAGTGGTGGCCGCGTTCCTCCATCGCGCGGAGATAGATGCGCTCGCTGTCTTCATGCGTCACCTGCAGGCCGAGGGTATCCACATAGAAGGCGCGGGAGGCGGCGAGGTCGGTCACGGCGTATTCGACATGGCTGAGCCGCACGATGTTGAAAGGCGGATAGAGGTTCGGGGCGGGGACGGGCATTGGGGGGGCTCCTATTACTGAACCGGGAAGATCACGTTGGTCTGACCGGTGCCGGAACTGGGAAAATACTCGGTGATCACTTCGCAAGGGGCGGTGTAGCTGTCCCAGCCAAGCGCGCCGTAGAGCATGGCGGTGTCGTGCATGGAGCCTTCGCCGCAGCAGAACTCGGCGTATTCGCCCAGCAGCCTGAGGAAGGTCGCGTGGTCACCCTTCTGCCACAGCTCCAGCACCCGCAGGTCCATCTGGCGGTTGAACTCGGAGCTGATGGTGAAGGTGCCGTTGTTGGCGGCATAGTCCTTGTTCGCCCAGATCTTGTGGCTGAGCGAGCCGGAGGCGACCAGCAGCACCTTGCTGTCCGAGGCCTCGACCGCCTCGCGGATGGCTTCGCCGATCACCCGGCTTTCGTCGTGATCATGGACGGTGCACCAGGCGGCGATGGAGACCACCTTGAAGTCGCCCTCGCGGCTCATGAAGCGCATCGGCACCAGGGTGCCGTATTCCAGTTCCAGCGAGTCGAGCTGGTGCGACAGGGTGTAGACGCCCTTGTCCGACGCTTTGGCGGCGATGGCATCGCCCAAGGCCGGGTTGCCCTCGTACTCATAGGGCAGGTTCTGGATGAACTGAGGGAATTCGTTGGAGGTGAACAGCCCCTTGAACCGGCTGTTGGCGTTGATGTGGTAGCCCGCATTGATCACCCAGTGGGTGTCGCAGATCACGATGGTGTCGGCGCCGAGCGCCTTGGCACGGCGGGCGATTTCCCGGTGGCCGTCGATGGCGGGCTTGCGGGCGCCCTCCAGCCGGCCGGGCTGTTCCGACATCAGCATGGTGGGCACATGGGTGCATTTGGCGGCGAGAACGATTTCTCCCATGGTCTTCTCCTCAAAGATGGGTTGCGCGTTTCCTTGAGGTCAGGCGCCGAGGCGCGGGATCTTGTGGTGGCCTAGGGCAAAGCCGATGTGTTTCTGTTCCATGTAGAACTCGAAAGACCAGTCGCCGCCGTCGCGGCCGATGCCGCTGGCCTTGACCCCGCCAAAGGGGGTGGGCAGGTGGCGGACGTTTTCCGAGTTCACCCAGATCATGCCGGCCTCCAGCGCGTTTGTGAAGCGCAGGGCGCGGGTGAGGTCGTTGGTCCAGACATAGCCGGTGAGGCCGTATTGCGTGTCATTGGCCAATGTTAGAGCCTCATCCTCGTCTTTGAAACGGATTGCGGTGAGGACCGGGCCGAAGATTTCCTCCTGCGCGATGGTCATATCGTTGGTGGCGTTGGTGAACAGCGTCGGGCGGACGAACCAGCCTTGATCGCCAACACGGCTGCCGCCGGCGGCGATTGTGGCGCCGTCCTGTCTGGCGGTCTCGAAATAGGATGTGACCTTGTCGAAATGCACCTTGTGGATCAGCGGGCCGACTTCGGTGGCGGGGTCCAGCGGGTGGCCGACCTTGATGTTGTTGACGCGCTCGATCAGCTTGGCCTCAAACGCCTCCGCGATGCTCTCCTGCACCAGCAGGCGGGAGGAGGAGGTGCAGCGCTCGCCGTTCAGCGAGTAGATCATGAAGATCGCGGCATCGAGCGCGCGGTCGAGGTCGGCGTCGTCGAAGACCACCGCCGGGTTCTTGCCGCCCAGTTCGAAGTGCACGCGTTTCAGGGTGTCGGCGCCCTGTTTCATGATCATCGAGCCGGTCTTGCTTTCGCCGACAAAGGCAATGGCCTTGATGTCCGGGTGTTCGGTCAGCGCCTTGCCCGCGTCCTCGCCAAAGCCATTGACCAGGTTCCAGACGCCTGCGGGCAGTCCGGCCTCATGGGCGATCTCGGCCAGGATGCGGGCGGTGAGGGGCGAAAACTCGGCCGGTTTGTGGACCACGGTGCAGCCGGCCGCCAGCGCCGGGGCGATCTTCCACGTGGACAGCATGAAGGGCGTGTTCCACGGGGTGATCACGCCGACCGGGCCGATCGGCACCCGGGTGGTCACATTCATCAGCGTCGGCGACTGCAGTTGTTGGCCGTCGCGGGCGGAGGTGGCCTTGTCAGCGAAGAAGCGGAAGTTTTCGGCGCCGCGCAGGGCGGCCTTGGACATGAAGCGCAAGGCCTGGCCAGTGTCCCAGCATTCGCACAGGGCGATTTCCTCGGCGCGTTCGACGATCAGATCGGCGATGCGGTGCAGGATCTTCTTGCGTTCCAGCGCCGGCATGTCGCGCCAGGCGGGAAAGGCGGTCTTGGCGGCGGCAGCGGCGGCGTCAATGTCTGCTGGGCCGCCCTTGGCGACGGCACAGATGGTGCTCTCGTCTACTGGTGAAGAGGTTTCAAAAGTGGCGCCTGAGGCGGCGGGGCGGCTTTCGCCGCCGATCAGGTTCAGGATGCCACCCTTGCGGAAACGGGTCAGGTGGGTGTTCAGCGTTTCGATGTTGGTGGTCAGATCGCTCATCACTGGTCCGCCTTTTGCATGTGGTCGCGGATGGTGCCGCATTTCGGGGAAAGCTCGGGGTCGATGTCGCGCATCTCCAGCGAGAGCGCGATGGAATGCTGCTGCAGGGCCGGTTCCAGGAAGGCTTGGGCTGCGTCGAACACCGCCTGCGCGGCGCGTTTGCGGGTGTCGAGGTCACGGCCCGCGCGCAGCCGGATGGAGATGTCGATATAGCCGTGCTGCGGATCGCCGTCGGCAATCGAGACATGATTGGCCGCAAAGGCGCGCACCCGGATTCCAGCCAGGGGAAACACGCCGGTCGCCGCTGCGGCCTGCCGCAAATGGCGGCACAGCGCGGCGATGTCGGTGCGCTCTTCCATATTGGCCGAGTAGTCCAGCGTGATGTGCGGCATGTCCGGTACCTCTCCTGAATTACTTAACATGTTTAGCAAAATGTATAGCGTTGAGTCAAGCAGAAGAAACCCAAGCGGCAATTGCGTTTAGCCGGAAGCGGGGTGATAATCACGCATGACCAGGATGATGCCCTCCACCGACCGTTCGCTGCCAATCGCCCTTCTGCGGGCGCGGGAGCGCGTGATGGGTCCGATCCGTGCCCTGCTGAGCGGCGCGGGGCTGACCGAGCAGCAATGGCGTGTGCTGCGGGTGGTGCAGGAAAGCGGGCCGATCGATCCGACCCAGATCGCGGACAAGGCCTGTTTGCTGCTGCCCAGCCTGACGCGCATCCTGCAGAAGCTAGAGGAAAAGCAGCTGATCAGCCGGGAGCGCGACCAGCAGGACCGCCGCCGCCAGGTGGTGCAGATCTCTGCGGCGGGGGAGAAGATCATTGCCGACAACCTGGAGGCCAGCCTGGAGCTGATGGAGCGCACCCGCCGGAAGATGGGGGCGGAACGCTATGAGGCGCTCCTGGATCTGCTGAACGAACTGGATCAGATTGATCTGGCGGAGTGAGTCGCCGGTGCCGCATATGGCGCGGATGGCGGTGTGCGTGGCGCAAACCGGCCTGGCAGCAATTTCTGGCCGCTGACACGGTGGCGGATCATCTTTTCATTTAATAACATATATTTAAATTGAAAAAGGGTCTGTGAAGTTGTGGCGGGCCATGCTGCATCTGCATTGGTGATTTCCCGCCTGTGACGCAAATGGCGCTGCCGATGTCCGAAATCCCCCTGTGAAATGACGCATTTCTCAACGATTCTGCCGGGGACAGTTGATGAGGACATCATGCGGTACTCCGGCCTGAAAGTGATCAAGGAGGCCCTGACGGGCCACAAGGGATGGCGCCCGACCTGGCGCGATCCGGAACCCAAGAAAAGCTACGATGTGGTGATCATCGGCGGCGGCGGGCACGGGCTGGCGACGGCCTATTACCTGGCCAAGAACCACAACATCACCAATGTCGCGGTGATCGAGAAGGGCTGGATCGGCGGCGGCAACGTCGGCCGCAACACCACCATCATCCGCTCCAACTACCTGCTGGACGGCAACGAGCCGTTTTACGAGCTGTCGCTGAAGCTGTGGGAAGGGCTGGAGCAGGACTTCAACTACAACGCCATGGTCAGCCAGCGCGGCATTCTGAACCTGGTGCATACGGACGCGCAGCGCGATGCGGCGCGGCGCCGCGGCAACGCGATGATCCTGAACGGCTCCGACGCGGAGCTGCTGGACACCGACGGCGTGCGGGCGATGTACCCGTTCCTGAACTTCAACGACGCGCGCTTCCCGATCAAGGGCGGGCTGCTGCACCGCCGCGGCGGCACCGTGCGCCACGACGCGGTGGCCTGGGGCTATGCCCGCGGCGCCGACCTGCGCGGCGTTGACATCATTCAGAACTGCGAAGTCACCGGCTTCCGGATCGAGAACGGCAAATGCCTGGGTGTGGAGACCAGCAAGGGTTTCATCGGCGCCAACAAAGTGGCGAGCTGCGTCGCCGGGTCGTCGAGCCGGGTGATGGAAAGGGCGGGCATGCGCCTGCCGATCGAAAGCCACGTGCTGCAGGCCTTTGTCTCTGAGGGGCTGAAGCCGGTGCTGGACGGGGTTATCACCTTTGGCGCGGGCCACTTCTATTGCAGCCAGTCGGACAAGGGCGGGCTGGTCTTTGGCGGCGATCTGGACATGTACAATTCCTATGCGCAGCGCGGCAATCTGCCGGTGGTCGAGGATGTGATGGAGGGCGGTATGGCCCTGATCCCGGCTCTGGGCCGGGTGAGGATGCTGCGCAGCTGGGGCGGCATCATGGACATGTCGATGGACGGCTCCCCCTTCATCGACAAGACCCATATCGACGGGCTCTATTTCAACGGCGGCTGGTGCTACGGCGGGTTCAAGGCAACCCCGGCCTCGGGCTGGTGCTATGCGCATCTGCTGGCGACCGATACCCCGCACAAGGTGGCAACGGCCTACCGGCTCGACCGGTTCCGCAAGGGGCTGATGATCGACGAAAAGGGCCAGGGCGCCCAGCCGAACCTGCACTGAGGAAAGGACAGAAGCGATGATTATCAACCATCCGATCCTCGGGCCGCGGGATTCGCAGGAGTTCACCTATCTGGGGGACGCCAGCCTGATCGACCGGCCGGACTGGCAGGCCGACAATGCAGCGGATCAGTTCCACGACTACCTGTATCTGCGCGACAACCCGGCGGGCGAGCACCGCGAGCTGTGGTTCCATGAGCAGGGCGACCGGTCCTGGCTGGTGGTGACCCGCAACACCGTGACCCATGAAATCCTGAATGTCGAACTGGCCCGTGATGTGGCCCGGGCAAGGGGGCGCAGCAAATGACTGACGCAGTGATGAATGCCGGCCGTGTGGCCTTTCAGGCCGACGGCAGCACCGGTGCCCGCAAGGGGGTGCAGGTGAACCGCCTGGATGGCGGGCTGATCAAGGGCAGCAAGGCGCTGAGCTTCACCTTTGATGGCAAGAGCTACAAGGGGTTCGAGGGCGACACGCTGGCCTCGGCCCTGCTGGCAAACGGCGTGCGGCTGATGGGCCGCTCGTTCAAGTACCACCGCCCGCGCGGTGTGCTGACCTCTGGCTCTGAAGAGCCCAACGCGCTGGTCGAGCTGCGCAGTGGCGGACGGCAGGAGCCGAACACCCGCGCCACCGTGGCGGAGCTGTATGATGGGCTGGAGGCGAATTCGCAGAACCGCTGGCCGTCGCTGCAGCATGACTTCATGGCGATCAACGACCGGTTCTCGAACTTCCTGACCGCTGGCTTTTACTACAAGACCTTCATGTGGCCTGCCGCGTTCTGGGAGAAGCTGTACGAGCCGATCATCCGCAAGGCGGCGGGTCTGGGCAGCATCAGTTTCGAGGCGGATCCGGATGCCTATGACAAGGGCTTCCTGCATTGCGATCTCTTGGTGATCGGGGCCGGCCCCACCGGCCTGATGGCGGCGCTGACGGCTGGCCGGGCCGGGGCGCAGGTGATCATTGCGGATGAGGATTTCCTGCTCGGCGGGCGCCTGAATGCGGAAACCTTTGGCATCGGCGATCTAGCCGGGTCTGCCTGGGTCGAGCAGGCACAGGCGGAGCTGGCGGCGATGCCGAACGTGCGGGTAATGCCGCGCACCACCATCATCGGCGCCTTTGACCACGGTATCTATGGCGCGGTGGAGCGCACCGCTGACCATGTTCTGGCACCGGAAGCGGGCAAGCCGCGGCAGATCTTGTGGCGGATCTATTCCAAGCGGGCGATGCTGGCGGCGGGCGCCACCGAGCGGCCCATCGCGTTTGAGAACAACGACCGCCCGGGCGTGATGCTGGCCGGTGCGGTGCGCGCCTATGCCAACCGCTGGGCGGTGACGCCGGACCAGACCGTAGCGGTCTTCACCAACAACGACGACGGCCACCGCACTGCCGCCGACCTGATCACCAAGGGCGTCAAGGTCACCGCGGTGATCGACACCCGCGCCGATGCGCCCAAGGTCGAAGGTGCCGAGCTGTTTGCCGGTGCCCAGGTGATCGACACCAAGGGCCGGCTTGGGCTGGAATGGGCACGGGTGCGCTTGGCAAACGGCACCACCCGCGACGTGCCTTGCGGGGCACTGGCGGTGTCCGGCGGCTGGAACCCGAACGTGCATCTGACCTGCCACCAGCGCGGCCGCCCCGCCTGGCGCGAGGATATTGCCGCCTTTGTGCCCGCGGGTGAGCTGCCGCAGAACATGTCGGTTGCCGGTGCCGCCAATGGCGATTTCTCCACCGCTGCCGCATTGCGGGCCGGTGCCGAGGGCGCCGTGGCCGCGCTGTCGGAGCTGGGGATCGAAGCGAAAGCTGCGGATCTGCCCGAGGCCGAGGACGCGCCCATTAACGTGACCCCCTTCTGGTATGTGAAGGAAGGCAAGGGCCGCGCCTGGCTGGACCAGCAGAACGACGTCACCGTCAAGGACGTGAAACTGGCGCATCAGGAAAACTTCCGCTCGGTCGAGCACCTGAAGCGCTACACCACCCTGGGCATGGCGACCGATCAGGGCAAGACCTCCAACATGGGCGGTCTGGCGATCATGGCCGAACTGGCGGGCAAGCAGATCCCCGAGGTCGGCACCACCATGTTCCGCCCGCCCTACACGCCGGTGTCCTTTGGCGTGATGGCAGGCCGCTCGGTGGGCGAGGAGTTCCGCCCCACCCGCAAGACCCCCAGCCACAAATGGGCCGAGGAGCAGGGCGCGGTGTTTGTCGAGGTCGGCCAGTGGCTGCGGGCGCAGTGGTTCCCCCAGGCGGGCGAAACCCATTGGCGCCAGTCGGTGGACCGCGAGGTGCTGCAGACCCGCAACTCTGTCGGTGTCTGCGACGTGACCACGCTGGGCAAGATCGACGTGCAGGGCAAGGACGCTGCCGAGTTCCTGAACAAGATGTATGCCAATGCCTTTGCCAAGCTTCCGGTGGGCAAGGTCCGCTATGGCCTGATGCTGCGCGAGGACGGCATTGCCTATGACGACGGCACCGCGGCGCGTTTTGCCGAGGATCATTTCGTGGTGACCACCACCACCGCCAACGCAGTTCTGGTCTACCGCAACATGGAATTTGCGCGCCAGTGCCTGTTCCCTGACATGGATGTGCAGCTGATCTCGACCACCGAGGCCTGGGCACAGTTCGCGGTGGCGGGTCCGAATGCCCGTAAGCTGCTGCAAAAGGTCGTGGACCCCGAGTTCGATATCTCGAACGAGGCGTTCCCCTTCATGGCCTGCGGGGAAGTGACCGTGGCGGGCGGCTGCCGGGCGCGGCTGTTCCGGATCTCCTTCTCGGGCGAGCTGGCCTATGAGATCGCGGTGCCAACCCGGTACGGCGATGCGATGATCCGCAAGCTGATGGAAGCGGGCGAGGAGTTTGGCGCTGTTCCTTACGGCACCGAGGCGCTGGGCGTCATGCGGATCGAGAAGGGCCATGCGGCCGGCAATGAGCTGAACGGCACCACCTCGGCGCTGAACCTCGGCATGGGCAAGATGGTCAGCAAGAAGAAGGATTGCATCGGCAACACGCTGAGCGAACGACCGGGCATGAACCGGGAGGATGCGCTGAAGCTGGTGGGCTTCAAGCCGGTGAATGCCGCCGATCCGGTGCAGGCCGGGGCGCATCTGATGAACGCCGATGGCGAGGTGAGCGCGGCCACCGATCAGGGCTATATCACTTCTGCCGCCTATTCGCCGGTGCTGGGCTGTTCGATCGGGATCGGGTTCCTGAAGCGCGGCGACAGCCGCAAGGGTGAGGTGATCCGCGCGGTCAACCCGCTGGAGGGCAAGGAAATCCAGGTCGAAGTTGTCAGCGCGCATTTTGTGGATCCGGAAGGGGAGCGTCTCCGTGGGTAAGATTGATAATCATGGGCTCAAAGCCATCTCTCCGCTGGGCGGGCATGAGCCGCGGGTGGATGTCTTCACAGGTCTCCAGATCCGTGAAGTCACCGACCGGGCGCTGGCCTCGCTGGCGGCACGCCAAGGCAGCGAAGATGCGGTGAAATCTGCGGCTGCGTCTTATCTGGGCGGAGCGTTGCCGGAGGCTGCCGGCTGGAGTGAGCACGGTGTGTTTGCTGCCTGGTGGATGGGGCCGGACCTGTGGATGGTCTCTGCCCCGCATGACAGCCACGAACTGATGGCGGCGGATCTGAAGCAGGCAGTGGGCGAGGCTGGCTCCGTTGTGGAACAGACCGACGGCTGGTGCCGCTTCGACATGGAAGGCCCGCGCTGCTTTGACGTGCTGGAGCGGCTGTGCAACGCCAATGTCCGTGCGGGCAAGGCGGGTGATGCCACCCGGACCTCGATGGAGCATCTGGGTGTGTTCCTGCTGTGCCAGACCCCCGGGCAAGGATATTCGATCATTGGCCCGCGGTCCTCTGCCGGCTCGCTGCATCATGCGCTGGTGGCTGCGGCGAAATCGGTGATCTGAACAGAAAAAGGCCGGTGGTTTCTGAGAAAACCACCGGCCTTTTTGTGCCTGGTCTTTCCTGTTTGGGCGGGTCAGGCCGACGGGATCGGCCGGTTGTCCTGAACCCGGAACAGGTTCACCTTGCGGCGTTCCTCCTGCGGGGTAACGCCGAAGCTTTCGCGGTAGTGCTGCGACAAGGTGGAGGAAGTGGCGTAGCCCACCGCATTGGCGATCGAGGTGATCGAGTCGCGCGAATACATCACCAGCTGACGTGCCGCGTTCATCCGCAGGGTGCGGTAATAGATTGCCGGGCTCTGGCCGGTGGCGGCCTTGAAGCTGCGCTCCAGCTGGCGCGGCGAGACGCCGATCTCGCTGGCCGCGTCGCGGATCGACACCGGATGTTCCAGGTTGTCGGCAAACAGCTCCACCGCCTTGGCCACCGGCGGCGGCAGGCTGTCGGCGGTGCTGTCGGTCTTGAACGCCGGGGTCTTCTGGCGCACGCCCTCAGCGCGGACCATCGGGTGCTGGAACCAGCAGGCGACCTCGGTCATCACCGCGTCGCCCAGGGTCTGCTCGATCAGCTTGAGCGACAAGTCGAACATCGCTGCGGCGCCGCTGGCGGTGAAGCGGCGGCGGTCGAGGACGATAACGTCGTCGACGGTGGCCAGTGACGGGAATTCAGATGTGAAGGCCGCCTTGTAGCACCAGTGGACCGAGCAGCTGTGCCCGTCGAGCAGGCCGGAGCGGGCCAGGGGAAAGACGCCGCCGGAGACCGCGCCCATGTTGGTGCCGTGGCGGGCGAGGTGGCGCAGCTTGCCGTTGGAGGCCTTGGGGTCGTCGAACTTGCCCTGCGGGCTGGACAGCAGGAACAGGGTGTCGATGCCCTCCGCCCGGTCCAAGGAGCAATCAGGCTGGAACGCCACATTGGCGGAGGCGTTCACGCTGGCGCCGGTTTCAGAGATCAGTTTCCACCGGAAGGTATCGGTGCCGGCTATTTCGTTTGCTGCGCGCAGCGGTTCGATGGCCGAGGTCAGGCAGGCCATTGGAAAGCCGGGGAAAATCAGAAAGCCGAGTGTCATGGTTTTATCGCGCTGCATGAGGTGAATTATAGCTTGCGAAGAGGGATTCGCACAGCAGCGAAAGGGTGCCTGCGCCGTACAGGAAGGGGAAAACGGCGCAGGCGTATCTGCCTAGTTCTGCAGATATACTTCCAGCGTGTCGTCCAGGGCGTCCTTCCACGGGGTGTGGTGCACGGGCGCCATGGTGCCGGTGATGACCGATCTGTAGGAGTTGTTGCGGAAGGCCATGATGTCCTGGGCCTTATGCGCTTTCCACTCGTAGAAGGCCTGGCAGGCGCCGGCCACGTCGAAGGTCGGGTAATCGGTCTCCTCGATCAGCTCCAGCACGTAGTCGCCCTGGTATTTGATCGCGTATTTGACGTCGTCCGAGGCTTCCTCGCGCTCTTCGCGCTCTTTCACGTCGGCCAGCAGGGTTTCCTTGTCCGCCGGGATCTCGATCTTGCCCATGATCGCGTCGCGGACCCACCAGGCCTGCGCATCGAACATGTTGAAGGTGAACCACTGGTCCTGCATGCCCAGATAGAACATCTTGGGGTTATGCGCGTAGACCACGCCCTTGTAGAGGTCGGCAGTGGCCAGGCGGTTGGCGGTCTTCAGGCGCAGATCGTCCGGCAGGAAGTTGAAGAAATGCTTGTAGCCGGTGCAGAGGATGATCGCGTCGACCTCCTTCTGGGTGCCGTCAACGAAGGTGGCGGTGTTGCCCTCGACGCTTTCCAGCGCCGGTTTTTCTTCCCAGTTGTCCGGCCATTTGAAGCCCATCGGCGCGGTGCGGTAGGAGGTGGTGATCGACTTGGCGCCATACTTCCAGCACTGGGAGCCGATGTCCTCGGCAGAGTAGGAGGCGCCGAGAAGCAGGATGTCCTTGCCGGCGAATTCGCGGGCGTCGCGGAAGTCATGGGCGTGCAGCACGCGGCCGTTGAAAGTGTCGAAACCGGGGTAGAACGGCACGTTCGGGGTCGAGAAATGGCCCGAGGCGCAGATCACGTGGTCGAAGTCTTCCTTGTAGGTGCTGTCCTTGGTGTGGTCATGCACGGTGACGGTGAAGTTGCCCTTGTCCTCGTTGTATTCAACCCAGCGGATCGGGGAGCTAAAGCGGATCCACTTGCGCACGTCCGCCTTCTTCACCCGGCCTTCGATGTAGTCGAACAGCACGGCGCGCGGCGGGTAGGAAGCGATCTGCTTGCCGAAATGCTCCTCGAAGGAATAGTCGGCGAACTCCAGGCCCTCCTTGGGGCCGTTCGACCACAGGTAGCGGTACATCGAGCAGTGCACCGGTTCGCCATTTTCGTCCAGGCCGGTGCGCCAGGTGTAGTTCCACAGGCCGCCCCAGTCGTCCTGCTTTTCAAAGCAGACGATCTCCGGGATCTCTTCGCCCTTGTTGGCGGCGGACTGGAATGCGCGCAGCTGGGCCAGGCCGGACGGCCCTGCGCCGATGATGGCAATGCGTTTCTTGGTCATGTGGCTCTCCCATTGGTTCGGACCAATATTTTAATTTGGATCATTTGGTCTGGTCCAATTAGGTCCAAACTTGCACCAATAAGTCAACATTTTTTCACATCTGGAATAATTTGGTGCGCAATTGGACTGGAAGCGCGTTGTTTTCTTGGTAGGATTTCTTCATGAGTACGACCAGTTTTGCGCATCAGCTTGCCGCCCGCGCGGCGCTGCCCCGGTTGTCCGTGGGAATGAGAGAATCAGTGAATATCGGCTTTCTGGGCCCGCTTTCGGGCCGGGTGGAGAGCTGGGGGCTGCCGGGACTGAACGGCTGCCGGATCTGGGAGGACGGGCTGAACAAGGCTGGCGGGGTGCTGATCGGCGGCCGCCGCTACCCGATCCGCATCCATTCCTATGATTGCGGCTACGACCCCGAGCGCTCGCTGGAGGGTGCCGTTCAATTGGTACAGCAGCACAACGTCAAGCTGATGCTGATGCTGGGCGGCGATACCTTTGCGCCGGTGCGCGACTTCCTGATGCGCAACAAGGTGCTGACCTCCACCCTGCTGCCCAGCGACCTGTCGCCGGACACGCCCTATCTGATTGCGCCGAGCGAGGCACATCCGATCCAGAACGTGACCGGCGTCGCCTGGCTGGCAGAGGCCAGGCCGGAGCTGAAGACGGTGGCGCTGTGCAGCCAGTCCGACCTTTTGGGGCTGCCCGCGCAGGCGGTCTACCGGGCGGCGTTCAAGGCGGCGGGCAGGACGATCCTGCGCGAGGTGCAGTATGATCCCGGCGCCAGCGACCCGGCGCCGGTGGTGGATCCGATGCTGGAAAGCGGCGCCGATATCCTGTGCTGGTGCTCCTCATACGCGCCGATGGTGCACGCGATGACGGAATACGCCCACGCCAAGGGGTTCAAGGGGCAGATCATCAGCTGCACCATGGATGGCTATGACCGGCTGGTGGCGCGGACCTCGCCGGAATTCATGGAAGGGGTGGTGTTCCAGTTTCCGGATTTCGACGATCCGATGCTGCGGGAGAAGGCGTTTTTCTTTAACCGCCCGCATGAGTTCTACGAGGAGTACAACCGGCGTTTTCCGGGCAGCTGGTCGGCGGTGAGCTGGGAGTATGTGGCGATCCTGGATATCTGGCACAGCGCGGTGGAGAAGGCAGGTTCGGTTGAGCCGCCGTCGGTGCTGGCGGCGATGAAACAGCTGGGGCATGTCACCCATGCCTTTGGCCACGCGGAGTGGTGGGGCGAGGATATCTTCGGCATTTCCAATGCCTTGGTCGGTGACTGGCCGGTGGTGACAATCCAGGAAGGCAAGGCGCGGATTGCCGCTTTCAAGTCTATTCCGGCATGGCTGGCGGAGCATTCCGGGCTGTTGAAATCGGAGATGGAAGCGCTGGGGCAGCTGTGGCATCAGCGGCTGGAGAGCGGCGCGCCGGGCAGCGAAGTCAGCTCGCGCGCGGTGAAGGGCTGAGCGGGCTCAGACCTCCTGCAGCAGCAGCTTCTGCTCGTCGATCAGGTGCAGCTTGATGAACTCGACCGCCGATTCCACATCGCGCGAGGCGATGGCGTTGAACAGCGTGTTGTAGCGCTTCTGGTAGTCCTGGATCCGCTGCGGCGTCAGGTGGCGGCGGCGCAGCGCAGTGCGGTAGGACAGGCGGCAGGCCTCGATCGTCAGCTCGTAGCAGGAGTGCAGCAGCGGGTTGCCGGTGCCCTCGGCGATCTTGCGGTAGAGATCCTCCTCCGCCTCGATGAATTCGCCGGGATCAGTGCGCACGGCCTCGACGCGGGACAGGATCTGGTCCAGCTCCTCGATCTGGCGCGGGGTCATATTGATCACCGCCAGGCGCACCAGTTCCGGCTCCAGAATGCCGCGCACCACCAGGTGGTCGAGCGGCGAAACCTCTTGGGCCAGTGAAGTGTAGGAAGAGGTTTCCGGTTTGGGATCGGAGCGGAATTTCACAAAGCTGCCGGAGCCGGCCCGGCGGTTGATCACGTTCTGGCTGGCCAGCACATCCAGCGCCTCGCGCACGGTGTTGCGTGCCACCCCCAGTTCGGAGGCCAGCGTGCGTTCGGAAGGCAGCCTTGTGTCCACCGGATAGGTGCCGGACTTGATCCGGGCAAAGAGCGTGTCGATCACCACCTGCACCGTGGCGCCGACGGAATGGGTGGTGAGGATTTGCGAAGTGGTGTCTTCTGCTGAACTCATGGTTTGCCTTCTTTGCGGGCCGGATGAGCGGGATTGCCCCTGCTCCTGTTCGCTGCGGCGGGTATTCTGCCGCAGGGGGCGGTTGCGAAGCAACTGTTCGCCGCAGTCTCAACTGGTCCTCAGCCTAGCCTGTCGCGCGCCGGGCAGCAAGGAAGCAGAAGAAAATTGGTTCCTTTCCGCGGTTCCTGCGGCTGCAGTCGGATCTAGCCTAAGGGGTTATTTTTATGTTGTTTTCGCATCTTTTGTACGGGGAGCGCGGCAGTGGTCTGAAATTGGTTCCTGTCAGTTCCGTGATTTGCCGCGGGTTGGTGCAGCCGCCCGCTAGACCGGCCGCCGCGTGTCGGCAGCGCAGCAACTTTTTTGTTTCCTTTGACGGTACGGGGTTGGGAAAAACTAGTAACCACAGTAAAATAATTTTCGCGTGGTTTGTTGTGTTTCGGAAAGTTTTTGCATATCGGCTGCTGCGCGCTTGTCAGAGGCTGTCCATAAGGAAGATAACACAGTGGCTAAACTCAAAGATGATAGTGACGCAGTGGCACATAACCTCTCTCAAGACCCGCACCGGGTGCGCGATGGCGCAGAAAAAGTTCTGGAAGTGGCGATCGGCCGCGAAGTGCGGTCGTTCCGGCGGCAGCAGGGGATCACGGTGGCGGACCTGGCCAATCTGACCGGCCTGTCGATCGGGATGCTGTCGAAGATCGAGAACGGCAACACCTCGCCGTCACTGACCACGCTGCAGCTTCTGGCGAACGCGCTGAGCGTGCCGATCACATCGTTCTTCCGCCGCTTCGAGGAAAGCCGCGAGGCGGTGCACACGAAGGCCGGGGAAGGTGCCGAAACCGAGCGTGCCGGCACCCGGGCCGGGCATCAGTACCAGCTTCTGGGCCATCTCGGCGCCAATGCCTCGGGCGTCATGGTTGAGCCATACATGATCACCCTGACCGAAGAGTCGGATGTCTTCCCGACCTTCCAGCACGACGGTGTGGAGATGCTCTACATGCTGGAAGGTGAGGTGGATTACCGCCATGGCGACAAGGTGTTCCCGCTGAAGCCGGGGGATACACTGTTTTTTGACGCGGATGCGCCGCACGGGCCGGAGGAGCTGGTCAAGCTGCCCGCGCGCTACCTGTCGATCATTTCCTACCCGCAATCGAGCTGACGCACAGCCGGGGGAGCGCCCGCCTGCTTCGGGGCATCTGAAGATGCCCCTGCACCACCCGGCCGGCCGCCGCGCATCGCGCGGCGCTTTTTTGGTTTTCGGAGCGGCAGTGCCGGGAAGCCCCCCAAAAAAAGAAACTGCCGGAGCCAGAGGCAACGGCAGTCAGTGAAGCGGGCCTACGTGACAGGGGTAGGGACGGCCCGCAAGTCCGCTCGGGATCAGTCGTCGTCGGGCCAGATGCCGTCCGAGGTCGGGCTGCCGTCGTCAAACTGCGAGAGCCATTCCACCATCAGAGGGCGGTTGTCGATGAAGCCCTTGTAGGTTGCCAGCTCCTCCGGCAGGTCGCGGATCACCCGGTGCAGGCGGCGGGCCCATTTCGGCACCGTGACCAGATCGTTGAAGCTGATCAGGTAGCAGCGGATCGGGAACACCAGCGCGTTGGAGCGCGGCAGGCGGAAGAAGGTCTGCAGTTCGACCCGCAGGTGCTGCTTGTCGCCGATGTTCTCCATCGTCAGCCCCTGCTTCATCACGCCCCACTTGTGGTAGTTCTCGGGGCTGGTGTCCAACAGCGGGTTGACCGTCATCGTCCAGTTCAGTCGGCGGGCGGGCTGGCCCTGCTGGATGTTCAGGAGGAACTTCAGCGCCCGCACGAAGATGCCCATCTCATGCGCTTTCGGGACCGGCGCGTGCCATTCGAAGAAGTTCATGCCGATATCGAAGTCCAGCGACCAGTCGGCCTGGGTGGTGACCATGCCGGCATCCATCCACAGGTTGTCGTCGCGCTGGTCGAGCACCGCAAAGTCGCCCTGGGTCTGGCGGGTGATGTATTCCATCGGCCCGTAGGGCAGGGTGCTTTCATCGAGGAAGGTGAAAGTGTCGTCGATGCCCAGCGGCTTGTTGATCCAGCGCCAGCGGTTGCCGTCCTTGTGCAGTTCGAACAGGTCCGGGTATTCGCGCGCCTTGGCTTCCATGATCAGCTCGACCAGATCCCAGCCCGCAAGGGTCATATGCGGCAGCGACTGGCAGCGCAGCGGGTCGTTTGCCAGCACCCGGGCGCGGTCCTTCATCTCGGAGACATAGTGCTCGTCCACGTCGAAGGTGCGTTCGAACACCGAGCCGGGCCGGTAGGAGGTGTGCGGCTCCATGTTCACCGAATACATGTAGCTGTCTTCGTGGAACGGGAAGGGGAAGCGTTTGATCGCCCAGTCCGAGTTCTTGAAGGTGAAGTCGCCGTGGAAGGTTTCGTCGTTGAATTGGATGGTCATGTCTGTCTCCCTCAGCGGTCCAGAACCAGTGTCTTGCCTTCAAAGCGCGACACGCAGGGCATGATGTGCTTGCCGCCGGCCTTTTGTTCGTCGGTCAGCCAGTGGTCGTAGTGCAGGAACTTGCCGTCGTAGCCGATGACACTGGTCTCGCACTGGCCACAGGCGCCGCCGCGGCAGAGGTAGGGGGCGTCGATGCCGGCTGCTTCCAGCGCTTCCAGCAAGGACTGATGCTCGCCGACCTGGACGATCTTGTTCGAGACCGCGCATTTCACCTCGAACGGTTTGCCGGAGGCGGGTGCCAGGAATTCCTCGGAATGCACCGCCTCGCGCGGCCAGCCCATTTCCTCGGCGGTGGAATGCACCCATTCGATCATGCCCTTGGGGCCGCAGACGTAGACATGGGTGCCCAGCGGCTGGTTGGCGAGCAGGGTCTTGAGGTCGACCGCCTCGTTCTGATCGTCATGATAGATGTGCACCCTGCCGGGATAGTGCTCTGTCAGCTCCTTGGCGTAGGTGCCCAGAGAGGCTGTGCGGACCGAGTAATGCAGCTCGAAATGGCCGCCCATCATGGAGAGCTGATGCATCTGCGCCATGAAGGGGGTGATGCCGATGCCGCCGGCCAGCATCAGATGTTTGCCCGCGCGCAGGTCCAGCGAGAACAGGTTCACCGGGTTGGAGATCACCATCTCCATGCCCTCTTTGACCTGGGAGTGCATGAACCTGGAGCCGCCGCGGCCCTGGTCGTCGCGCCGCACCGAGATGGTGTAGGCGCCGCGGTCGGCCGGGTTGGACATCAGCGAATAGGCGTTGAGCCGGGTGATATCGCCGTCCTGCATTTCCACCACGGTATGCGCGCCGCCCGAGAAGGTGGGCAGGTCGCCGCCGCCGGTGCGGACGAATTTGAAACGGGTGACCAGGTCGTTGATCGGTTTGACCTCAGCCACGGTGACATTCAGTTTTGCGGTGCCAGCACTCATTTGAACAGCTCCACTTTCTCGGGGATGTTGCCCGGATCCTCGGCGTCCACCCGCACGCCCTGGAAGGCCGCGAGGCGGCGCGAGTAGTGATCGCGCACGAACAGGCTGAGGCCGCAGTGGCTGCATTCGAAGGGGTCGGTGGTGACGTCCTCGGTGATGCCCTTGCAGTGCACGCACTGCATGCGCCGCGCGGTGGAGCCGCGGTGTTCGGCCTGGATCGCGGTGTGCGGGATGCCGGCCGCGGTGGCCTCGGCCATGGCCTGGCCCATCAGGCTTTCGGTGCCGCTGAGATACACCTGGGTGCCCATGTGGCAATCCAGCAGGGCGCGGCGGATGCGGCCTTGCGCGGCTTCATAGGACGGCCCGGCGTAATACTGGCCCGCACCCAGCTCCTCCAGCTGGCTGCTGTATTTAGTGCCGGTTTTCTTGGGGATGTAGATGATATGGGCCTTGGCCCAGAAGCCCTGGTCCACGGATTTGGCGAGATCAAGGATCGCTTCAGCGCCTTCGGCGTCGGCGATCATCAGGTGGCCGCTGCCGGAGCGGGCCTCAAGCTCGCCGTAGACCGGGCGGCTGGTGATGGAAGGGGGGAATTGGGTTTTAGACATGTGGGTCGCTTTTCCTGCAGTCCGGGTGAACGAAAACAGGCGCCCCCGGAGTGGGGACGCCCGGGATTCGGCTCAGCCTTTTGCGGTCCGGCGTTTCTTTTCCGGATCGTGGAACGGCATTTCCGCTGCAACGCAGGGGATTTCGCCGGTGGAGTTCTTGACGGTCAGCGGCACGCCGGGTTCGGCGCAGTCGACCGGCATGCGGGCGATGCCCACATTGTGCTCGTTCAGCGGCGAGTACATGCCGATGGTGACGACGCCGACCTGCTTGCCGTCGCGCAGCAGCGGCGCGCCCTCTTCGGCCGGCTCGGTGCCTTCCAGCTTGACGCCGTAGATCTTGAAGCGTTCCTTGCCTTTCAGGCGGTAGTGCTCCTCGGCGCCGCGGAAGCCGGTCTTGCCCGGCGAGACGGTGAAGTCGAGGCCCAGTTCCCACAGGGTGTCGCCGCATTTCTCGTTCTCGAAGGGGTACATTTCCGAGTTGTCATACGGGAAGAACAGCAGGTAGCTCTCTGCCCGCAAGAGGTCGAGGGTGGTGAAGCGGGTCGGGATGATGCCCATCGGGGCGCCTTTTTCGACCAGGTTGTCCCAGATATGCGGCGCGTCCTGGCCGCGGCAGAAGATCTCGTAGCCGCGCTCGCCGGTGTAGCCGGTGCGGGAAATGGTGACGGGCTTGTCGAACAGGGTGGTGTGGATGTGGCTGAAGTAGACCACGTCCCGGATGCCGGGCACGCCCTGTTTTTCCAGGAAATCGACTGCCGTCGGCCCCTGCAAGGAGATGTCGTGCAGGTTGTCGTCAAAGCGGATGTCGACGTCGCGGCCCTGCGCCGCCATGGTCAGCTGCTCGTGGCCCTGGCCGGAGCCGTGCACCACCATCCAGCTGTTCGGACCCATGCGGTAGATCACGCAGTCGTCGACGAACTTGCCTTCGTCGTTCAGCATGCAGGCATAGGTGCTGCGGCCGGGTTTGATCTTTTCCACGTTGCGGGTGGTGGCCCGGTCGATGACGTGGCTGGCATGGGGGCCGACGATGTGAACCTTCTTGAGGCCGGACACGTCCATGAAGCCCGCCTTGGTGCGGATCGCCATGTATTCTTCGGTCTGGTCCTTGTCATAGGTCCAAGCGGTGCCCATGCCGCTCCAGTCTTCCAGATCCGAGCCCAACGCGCGGTGGCGGTCAGCAAGGGTTGAGAAGCGCCAGGATGCAGTCATTTCTAAAGTCTCCCTATTGGTGCGGACCAAAATTCTTGATTTGGTTCCTTTGGTCTGGTCCAGTTAGCCAAGAGAGGGGGTGTTGTGTCAATGAATATTCCTATCAGGAAAAAGATTTCTCTTAAAAGGCAGATTTCGAACGTGTTTGCGGCATGAACTGGCCTGAAACGGTCTTTTTGGCGGGCCGCCTTGGCTTGCGAAATCCGCCAAATGACCCGCTTGAAGTGAGAATCGCCTGGGATTGCGTCGGAAGGTTGAGTGATTCTGCCGCATTTCGGCAGGTGCGCCCTGTGTCCGCCTGCGGCTCGCCGGGAAGGCCGCAGCCCGGATCAGGCCGGAAGCGGGCGGATTTAGCCCTTGTCTGGCTGGGGTTTAAGGGGGGCAAGCGGCGTTGCTGGAGACCGGCTCAGCTGCAGGGCGCTTTCCCTAAAGGTAACAATTTTTCACATGATTATTGACAGCTCGCCCCGCTGAGGCACAGTATTTCGGTAAAATAATATTCCCAAGAGGCAACAAATGCCCGGGATACTGCCAACAGGAGGGCAAAACATTGGATGGAAATCTGAACGCGTTAACAACGGTGTTCACCGAGTTCTATTACTGGGTGACCGTTGTCTTCATGTTCCTCATTCACGTGGGGTTCTGCATGTATGAGGTCGGCGCCAGCCGCCACCGCAACCACATGCACACACTGATGAAGAACATCATGATCATTCCCTTGGTCACGGTGACCTTCTTCTTCTTCGGCTGGTGGATCTACTGGTCCTTCCCCAGCTTCCCGTTCTTCGGCGGGCTGAATCATGATGCGGGGGCAGCGAACCTGCCGTGGTCGGAAAACATGGGCACCAACCTGTCGGACCGGATCACCGGTGTGTTCTGGGCAGCGTTCCTGCTGTTCTCCTGGACCGCGGCCTCGATCGTGTCCGGTGCGGTCATTGAACGGATCCGCTCCTCCGCTCTGTGGGTGCATGCGGTGATGATCGGTTCGGTGTTCTGGATCATCGACGCCGCCTGGGGCTGGCATGCCGAGGGCTGGATGGTGAAATACCTGGGCTATCACGATGCCTATGCGTCCGGCGTGATCCACGCGATTGCCGGCGGCTACGCGCTCGGTGTCATCATGGTGCTGGGGCCGCGCCTGGGCAAGTTCGCCGCCGACGGCACCCCGCGGGACATCCCGCCGCATAACCCCTGGATGCTGACCATCGGGATCTTCCTGATCTACTCGGGTTTCTGGGGTTTCTACGCGGCCTGCAACATTCCGGCGATTTCGCCTGAGGGCATCGGCGGCCTGCTGACCGGCGAGACCTGGACGGCCACCAATATCTACCTGGCGCCGACCTCGCTGTCCGCGATCACCTTCAACTTCCTGATGTCGCTGTCCGGCGGCCTGATGGCGGCCTATGTGGTATCCAAGGGCGATGCGTTCTGGACCTTCTCCGGCGGCCTGGCGGGCATCATCACCGCCTCTGCGGGCAACGACCTGTACCATCCGATCCAGGCGATGCTGGTCGGCGCGGTTGGTGTCGTGATCGTCTACAAACTGCACTACTGGGTCGAGCGCACCTTCAAGATCGACGATGCGGTTGGTGCGGTTGCGGTGCATGGCTATTCCGGCATCGTGGGCCTGATCATCGCCGGCTTCCTGCTGTGGGGCGCACCGAGCTCGCCGTATGAAGGCTATGCCGCCGTCAACCCGGTCGGCCAGACCGTCGGCGCAGTGATCATGTTTGGTGTGCTTGGCTGGCTGCCGGGCTTTGTGATCGCCAAAATGCAGGCGGCGGCCGGCGTGCTGCGCATCCCGGTCGAGGTCGAGCTGCAAGGTCTCGATTACGCCGAACACCATGCCTACGAAGATGCCAAGGCCGAAATCATCGCTGCTGACAAGGCTGCGTTGAACGGTGGCGGTGTTCCAGCTGAATAAGGAGAATTGAAATGTCGACAATCGGTTACGACAGCTGGGCCGTGGACCTGGCGGAGGTCGGGGCGGTCTATCCCTTCCAAGGATCAGAAGGACTGATGGTGCTCCTTGGCGTGATCTTCTGGATCGGCTGGCACAGGATCCAGTTTGTCCGGGAGGGGGCGCATTTGGAAAAGGCCAAGAATATGGGAGACAAGGAAAAAATAAGTTCCTTGCTCGAGAAATACTGACCTGAATGAACACGGGGGCGCGCCATCACGGCGCGCCCTTGTTTCCTTCTAAGGAAAATAAGTTTCATAAGAGTTGAACGGATGAACGCAAACTGCTAGCGTTGATTCGAGTTGAAAACCAGGAGGCACACCCATGTGCGGGATTGTCGGTCTTTTTCTGAAAGACAAATCACTAGAGCCGAAGCTGGGCGATATGCTCACCGATATGCTCATCACCATGACGGACCGCGGTCCGGACAGCGCCGGCATTGCCATCTATGGCGCGGACAGCAGCGGGCGGGCCAAGCTTACCGTTCAGTCCGATGCGCCGGAGGAAGCCTTTGACGGGCTCGACGGGGCGCTGGCCGAAGCGCTGAGCGGCGATGTGTCGATCCGGGTGATCGACACCCATGCGGTGCTGGAGCTGCCCGCGGGCAAGGAAGAAGAGGCCCGCGCCGCGCTGGCGGAGCTGCGCCCGGGACTGCGGGTGATGAGCGCAGGCGACACCATCGAGATCTACAAGGAAGTCGGCCTGCCTGAGAAGGTTGCCGAGCGCTTCAACGTGCGCGGCATGGGCGGCAGCCATGGCATCGGCCACACCCGCATGGCCACTGAATCCGCCGTGACCACCGAGGGCGCGCATCCGTTCTCCACCGGCTCCGACCAGTGCCTGGTGCACAATGGCTCGCTGTCCAACCACAACGCGCTGCGCCGCAAGCTGCGCCGCGAAGGCGTGCGGATCGAAAGCCAGAACGACACCGAAGTGGGCGCTGCCTACCTGACCTGGAAGATGCAGAACGGCGCATCGCTGGGCGAGGCGCTGGAAAGCAGCCTGGAGGACTTGGACGGCTTCTTCACCTTTGTGGTCGGCACCAAGGACGGCTTTGGCGTGGTCCGCGATCCGATCGCCTGCAAGCCGGCCGTGATGGCAGAGACCGACCAGTATGTGGCCTTCGGCAGCGAATACCGCGCGCTGGTCAATCTGCCGGGCATCGAAGACGCCCGCGTCTGGGAGCCCGAACCCGCAACCGTTTACTTCTGGAACCACTAAGATGCAGACATATGATCTTGAAGCGAATGGCCTGCGCGGTCTGAACTCGGCCCTGCAGGAACTCAACGGCAGCACCAACAAGACTGCCTGGGAAATCGTCAACCCCAAGGGCAGCCATGCGATTGCCGTTGGCCTGAACTCGCCGGTCGAGGTGACCGTCAAGGGCTCCACCGGCTACTATTGCGCCGGCATGAACCAGCAGGCGACGGTCCGGGTCGAAGGCTCGGTCGGGCCCGGTGTGGCGGAAAACATGATGTCCGGCACCGTAATCGTCGATGGCGACGCCAGCCAGTATGCCGGGGCCACCGGCCATGGCGGCCTGCTGGTGATCAAGGGCAATGCGTCGTCGCGCTGCGGCATCTCGATGAAGGGCATCGACATCGTCGTGCACGGCAACATCGGCCACATGTGCGCCTTCATGGCGCAGGCGGGCAATCTGGTGGTGCTGGGCGATGCCGGCGATGCGCTGGGCGACAGCTGCTACGAGGCGCGGTTCTTTGTGCGCGGCTCGGTCAAGAGCCTGGGCGCCGACTGCATCGAGAAGGAAATGCGCCCGGAGCATATCGAGATCCTCAAGGATCTGCTGGCACGCGCCGGAGCGGATGCGAAGCCGGAGGAGTTCAAGCGCTACGGCTCCGCCCGCAAGCTCTACAACTTCGACGTCGACAACGCGCAAGCGTACTAAGGACAGGGATCACTAGACATGGATAGCAATAACATCCCCCGTACGGTTCCGATCCAGTCGGCGACCTTCTCGAACCCGATCAACGCGGAAATCCGCCGCGCGGCGGCCACCGGGATCTATGACATCCGCGGCGGCGGCGCCAAGCGCCGGGTCCCGCATTTCGATGACCTGCTGTTCCTTGGCGCCTCGATCTCGCGCTACCCGCTGGAGGGCTACCGCGAGAAATGCGAGACCAAGGTGACGCTGGGCACCCGCTTTGCCAAGAAGCCGATTGAGCTGGATATTCCGATCACCATCGCCGGGATGAGCTTTGGCGCGCTGTCCGGCCCCGCCAAGGAGGCCCTGGGCCGCGGCGCCTCCGCTGCGGGCACCTCGACCACCACCGGCGACGGCGGCATGACCCCGGAAGAGCGCGGCCATTCCACCAAGCTGGTCTACCAGTATCTGCCGTCCCGCTACGGCATGAACCCGGACGACCTGCGCAAGGCGGACGCGATCGAGGTCGTGGTCGGCCAGGGCGCCAAGCCCGGCGGCGGCGGCATGCTGCTGGGCCAGAAGATCTCTGACCGGGTTGCGGAAATGCGCACCCTGCCGAAAGGCATCGACCAGCGCTCTGCCTGCCGCCACCCGGACTGGACCGGCCCGGATGACCTGGAAATCAAGATCCTGGAACTGCGCGAGATCACCGATTGGCAGGTGCCGATCTACATCAAGGTCGGCGGCACCCGCCCCTACTACGACACCGCACTGGCGGTGAAGGCCGGCGCTGACGTTGTGGTGCTGGACGGCATGCAGGGCGGCACCGCCGCCACCCAGGATGTGTTCATCGAGCATGTCGGCCTGCCGACCCTATCCTGCATCCGCCCCGCGGTGCAGGCGCTGCAGGACCTGGGCGTGCACCGCGAGGTGCAGCTGATCGTCTCCGGCGGCATCCGCACCGGCGCCGATGTGGCCAAGGCGATGGCGCTGGGCGCCGACGCGGTTGCAATCGGCACTGCGGCGCTGGTTGCGCTGGGCGACAACGACCCGAAATGGGAAAGCGAGTACCAGAAGCTGGGCACCACCACCGGCGCCTATGACGATTGGCACGAAGGCCTGGATCCGGCCGGCATCACCACCCAGGATCCTGAGCTGATGAAGCGCCTGGACCCGGTCGATGCGGGCCGCCGCCTGCGCAACTACCTCAAGGTGATGACGCTGGAAGCCCAGACCATCGCCCGCGCCTGCGGCCACAACCACCTGCACAACCTCGAGCCCGAGGATCTGTGCGCCCTGACCATGGAGGCCGCCGCGATGGCGCGGGTGCCGCTGGCCGGGACCGACTGGTATCCGGGCAAAGCCGGGTTCTGATGATTGGCGGGGCGCGGCTGGCAACAGTCCGCGCCCCATTTTCGAAATACGTTCAACAGGGAAAGGAAGTAGGACCATGACAACAGATCTGGCTGCTTTCGCAAAAGAAAAAGGCGTCAAATACTTCATGATCTCCTTCACCGACTTGTTCGGTGGCCAGCGCGCCAAACTGGTGCCGGCGCAGGCGATCGCGGATATGCAGGAAGACGGGGCCGGCTTTGCCGGTTTTGCCACCTGGCTTGACCTCACCCCGGCGCATCCGGACATGCTGGCGGTGCCGGATCCGTCCTCGGTGATCCAGCTGCCGTGGAAGCCGGAGGTCGCCTGGGTGGCGGCTGACTGCGTCATGGAAGGCGAGGACGTAGCCCAGGCGCCGCGCAACGTGCTGCGCCGTCTGATCAAGGAGGCTGCGGATGAAGGCCTGCATGTGAAGACCGGCATCGAGGCCGAGTTCTTTCTGCTGACCCCGGAAGGCGACGAGATCTCCGACCCGTTCGATACGGCGGAGAAGCCCTGCTATGACCAGCAGGCGGTGATGCGCCGCTATGACGTGGTTCGCGAGATCTGCGACTACATGCTGGAGCTGGGCTGGGGCCCGTACCAGAACGACCACGAGGACGCCAACGGCCAGTTCGAGATGAACTGGGAGTTCGATGATGCGCTGTCGACCGCCGACAAGCACAGCTTCTTCAAGTTCATGACCAAGTCGGTGGCAGAGAAGCACGGCTACCGTGCGACCTTCATGCCGAAACCGGTCGAGGGTCTCACCGGCAACGGCTGCCACGCCCATATCTCGGTCTGGGACGCGCCGGGCAAAGATGCCCGGGTCAACGTCTTTGCCGGTGAAAAAGGCGCGGGCCAGATTGCCGAGCTGGGCTTGTCGGAGCAGGGCGGCTGGTTCCTGGGCGGCATAATGAAGCACGCCTCGGCGCTGGCGGCGATCACCAACCCGACGGTGAACTCCTACAAGCGGATCAATGCGCCGCGCACCATGTCGGGCGCGACCTGGGCGCCGAACACCGTGACCTGGACCGGCAACAACCGCACCCATATGGTGCGCGTTCCCGGCCCCGGCCGGTTCGAGCTGCGCCTGCCGGACGGGGCGGTGAACCCCTATCTGCTGCAGGCGGTGATCATCGCTGCGGGCCTTTCGGGCATCCGCTCCAAAGCTGACCCGGGCCCGCGCCATGACATCGACATGTATGCCGAAGGCCACACCATCACCGATGCGCCGAAGCTGCCGCTCAACATGCTGGATGCGCTGCGCTTCTACGACAAGGACGACGGGCTGAAGGCGATGATGGGCGAGGAGTTCTCCGCAGCCTATCTGAAAATGAAGCAGCAGGAGTGGAACTCCTTCGTCAACCATTTCTCCCGCTGGGAGAAGGACAACACGCTGGATATCTAGGCACTGATTCCCCTGTCCGGCCTCTGGGCCGACCTTGCACGGCCCGGGCAATGCCCGGGCCTTTTCATATGCGGCAGCACCTGCCGCATATGCGCCGCCTTCACCCGGGGTGAAATTCCGCCTGTTTCCGATCGGCGGCGGAAACTCGGGAAATGCCAGGTTTTTCAGGGGAAACGGGTCAGGAATGTGTTGACGCCCAGGAAAATTAATTGAGTAATAGGAATATATCTTGCCTCGCATTGAACTTTTGCCGCGGGGAGTGAACCGGAACTGATGGCAGCAGGGAGACGGCCATGAGCTACAAGAGTGACATCGAGATTGCGCGTGAGGCGCAGAAGAAGCCGATCCAGGAGATTGGCGCGAAGATCGGGATTTCGGACAGCGACCTGCTGCCCTACGGCCATGACAA
>NZ_JAHVJQ010000001.1 GCF_019801145.1 Leisingera aquaemixtae | reverse complement strand
CGGCGGAGACGATGTTCTCCGAGGCGATCAGCTCGATCTCGTCGCGCTGGCGGCCCAGTTCCGCGGTGATCGAGGCATAAAGCTCAGGATCGCGCTCGGCGAGGGTTTGGGTGAAAAAGCCGGGGTCGCGGGTGGCTTCAGTCATGGCGGCTCCATTGGAGTAGGGGTCAGAATTGAGGGATTTCCTATAGGAAACATCCTTGCGCAGGAAGCCTGTAAAGCGACATTTCCCTGCGACAGAACGGCAACTATGGCCTTCGGCGGAAAGCTGTGATTGTTTCGGAACCAGATGCCTAATACCGGAAACAGATTTCATGAGTTTGAGAATCGCCTTTCTGGCCAGCGAGGCCGGCGTCGCTCAGGATGCGCTGAATGAATTGAGCGGCCGCTACGGCCATGTTCCGCCCGAACAGGCCGATGTGATCGTGGCGCTAGGCGGCGACGGCTTCATGCTGCGCACGCTGCACACGATGGTGGATCATACGGCACCGGTTTATGGCATGAACCGCGGCACGGTCGGCTTCCTGATGAACGAATACCGTGCGGAGGGGCTGATCGAGCGGCTTGAAGAAGCGGTGCAGGAGATCATCAATCCGCTGTCGATGACCGCGATGGACCGCCGCGGCGAGGTGCACAAGGCGCTGGCCATCAACGAGGTCTCGCTGCTGCGGGCAGGCCCGCAGGCGGCGCGGCTCCGGATTTCGGTGGACGGGCGCATTCGGATGGAGGAACTGGTCTGCGACGGCGCGCTGGTTTCCACCCCGGCAGGCTCCACCGCCTACAATTATTCCGCCCATGGCCCGATCCTGCCGATCGGGGCCGATGTTCTGGCGCTGACCGCCATTGCCGCTTTCCGCCCGCGGCGCTGGCGCGGCGCGCTTCTGCCCAGCAACGCGATGGTGCGGTTTGACGTGCTGGAGGCGGACAAACGCCCGGTGATGGCGGATGCGGATTCGATTTCTGTTGCCGACATTGATTGGGTCGAGATCCGCACCGATACGCAAATCCGCCACAAAATCCTGTTCGACCCCGGCCATGGGCTGGAGGAAAGGCTTATTTCCGAGCAGTTTACGTGAGTGTTTAACGTTGTGTTCACGGCTTTGTGAACTTCGCGGTAACAATTTAGTGCAAAGATTTACCCACAGGCAGATGTGATCGGCATTTGCCCGCGGGCTGCTAGGCCCGTGTGCCGTACCGGCGGTTTTTGTGCGTTCCAGTTTTGTTGTTTCCGCCGGAAGTGCCCGGTTCCCCTGCGCCTGTGCGTCGGGAATGTCCGGGTGCGGCCAGGCAAGCGCCGGAGGTAGTGAGTGGCTTGGGTACTATAGTTCCCCGGGGGCGGTCCAACCCGTTCCCGGGGCGCCTGGCTGGACGGCAATGTCCATCGGCGGAGGACCGGCGGCCCGGCCCTCTGGCTGCAGTGCCGCCAGTTGAATGACTGCAGCAGCTTTCCTCGCAACCACCTTTCGTCATAACCACCGGCGGGCGCCGGAAGCCGCATTTGCAGCGCGCTTACCCGCGCGGCTGTGTCACCGGGTGCCGCTTGCGGCCATCTTCTGCCACAGCGGCAGGCACATGCGGCCGGCCCGGGCCTCGATTGCGGCGCAAGCGTCCACTGCCAGATCCTCGCGCCAGCGGCGGGCGGCGATTTGCACATTGATGGGCTGCGCTCCCTTGGGCAGCGCGGCCAGACGGGCCGGTACCGAGGCGGCAGGCAGGCCGAGGAAATTCATCGCATAGGAATAGACCGCACAGCCCAGCACCTCATGCACGCCTGCTGCGCCTTCGGCGTCGCGGTCCGGCTTGAAAAAGGGCTGCGGCAGGAAAGGCGACAGCACCAGCGGGTATTCCTCCATGAACAGCGACCAGGCCCGCGCGTAATGGGTGCGCTTGGCCATCATCTGCAAAAGCTCTTCGCCGGCAAAGGGCGGGAATTCCTGGAAGTAGACGGCGAAGATGTCGCGCACGGTCTGCGAGCCAGCCGTGTCCACGTCGTTTTTCATCAGCGCATAGATCTCGCCCATCAGGGCGCGGTAGCCGGTGCGCCCGGCGTCGAACACATTGGGAGGCTCCGCCTCCTCGACCAGATAGCCCGCATCGCGCAGCGCGTCGCGGGCGAAATCCAGCGCTGCCTCCACTTCGGGGTGCAGATCGTAGCCGTGGGTGTTCTTGGTGAAGGCGACCTTGACAGGGCCGGCCAGCGCCGCGCCGCGCCAGGCCAAGGGAACATGGAACGGGTCGCGCGGATCCGGGGCAATCAGCGATGGCATCGACAGATGCAGGTCTTCCGCACTGCGGGCGATCAGCCCCTGCACCGACATCAGCTGCGCCAGCAGCCCGCGTTCCGCCGTCTGGCTGGGGTTCCAGGCGGGCACCCGGCCGAGGCCCGGCTTCACCGTGACCGCGCCGTTGGCGGCGGCGGGAAAGCGCAGGGAGCCGCCGATGTCATTGCCATGGGCCAGCGCGCCGATCCCGGCCATCACTGCCGCCCCCGCGCCGCCGGACGAACCGCCCGGAGAGATGTGCTGCCCCCAGGGGTTGTGGGTGCGGCCGTGCAGCGGGTTGTCGGTATCTGCCCGGAAAGAAAACTCCGGCGTGTTGGTGCGCCCGATCACCACCGCGCCGGCTTTGTGCAGGTTTTCCACCACTGGCGCGTCTGCCGGGGCAATCAGGTCCTTCAGCGCAGTGACGCCGTTGGAGGTGGCGTGGCCCGCCTGATCCACATTGATCTTGATGGTGACCGGCACGCCGTGCAGCGGGCCGGGTTTGGCGCCATCCGCGCGCGCCTTGTCCAGCGCGCGAGCGCGTTCCAGCGCCTCGGCGCTCAGGTCCTCGACCACTGCATTCAGAGCCGGGTTGACTGCGTTCATCCGGTCAATGGAGGCCTGGACTGCGGTTTCCGCGCTCAGCCCTCCGGTGCGGGTCAGCGACGTGAGCTCTGCGGCGCTCAGCTGCCAGATGTCCGGTTGTGTCATGCGCAAGCCTCCCTGGCTGCAGCCTAGGCAGGCAGGGCGGAGTTGCAAGCAAAACCGGACGGCAGGCAGCCGGAATCCCGCGGGGCGTCCGGCCCGCTTTCCGGGGTGGCAAAAAGGCTCCGCCTGATGGCGGAGCCTTGAAAGATGCTCGCAGGATTTTGGCCGTTTCCGGTGCAGGGAACCGCGTGTGTTACTTGGCGTAGCCGATGGTCTGCAGCGCCGCGGTGATCTCGTCCAGGATTGCCGGATCGTCGATGGTGGCGGGCATCTTCCACGGCGTGCCGTCGGCAATGTTCACCATGGTGCCGCGCAGGATCTTGCCGGAGCGGGTCTTGGGCAGCCGGTCGACGACAACCGCCAGCTTGAAGGCCGCGACCGGGCCGATCTTCTCGCGCACCAGTTTGACGACCTCGGCCACCACCTCGCCATGGTCGCGGTCGGCGCCTGAATTGAGGCAGAGGAAGCCCACCGGCATCTGGCCCTTGAGGCTGTCCGCCACCCCGATCACCGCGCATTCGGCGACATCCGGGTGGCCTGCCAGCACTTCTTCCATGCCGCCGGTCGACAGCCGGTGGCCCGCCACGTTGATCACGTCATCGGTGCGCGCCATGATGTAGAGATAGCCGTCCTCGTCCTTCATGCCGGCGTCGCCGGTCTCATAGTAGCCGGGGAAGGTGTTGAGATAGCTCTTCTTGAAGCGGGCCTCGGCATTCCACAGCGTCGGCAGGGTGCCCGGCGGCAGCGGCAGTTTCACCGCAATCGCGCCCAGTTCGCCGGCCGCAACCGGGTTGCCGCCTTCGTCCAGGATGTCCACGTCATACCCGGGCATCGGCACGGCAGGGGAGCCCAGTTTCGTCGGCAGCTCCTCGATCCCCAGCGGGTTCGCCGCAATCGACCAGCCGGTCTCTGTCTGCCACCAGTGGTCGACCACCGGCACCTTCAGCTGTTCCTGCGCCCAGGTGATGGTGTCCGGGTCCGCGCGCTCGCCCGCCAGGTAAACCTGCTGGAGGCAGCTGAGGTCGTATTTCTTGACGAACTCGCCCTTGGGGTCTTCCCGCTTTACCGCGCGGAAGGCGGTGGGGGCGGTGAAGAAGCTCTTGACCTTATGTTCGGAGATCACCCGCCAGAAGGTGCCCGCATCCGGGGTGCCGACCGGCTTGCCCTCGAACACGATGGTGGTGTTGCCGTGAATGAGCGGCCCGTAACAGATATAGCTGTGGCCCACGACCCAGCCCACATCGGACGCGGCCCAGAACACGTCGCCCGGCTCCACGTTGTAGATGTTCTTCATGGTCCAGTTCAGCGCCACCAGCTGGCCTGCGGTGTGGCGGATCACCCCCTTGGGCTGGCCGGTGGTGCCGGAAGTGTAGAGGATGTAGGAGGGGTGGTTGCCCTCGACCGGCACACATTCGGCAGGCTCCACGCCGTACTGGAAGCCGTGCCAGTTGACGTCGCGGCCCGGGACCAGATCCGCCACTTCCTGCTCGCGCTGGAAGATCACGCAGAAGTCGGGCTTGTGCGCGGCCAGGTCGATGGCGCCGTCCAGGAGCGGTTTGTAGTGCACGATCCGGCCCGGCTCAATGCCGCAGGAGGCGGCGATGATCGCCTTGGGCTTGGCATCGTCGATCCGCACCGCCAGCTCGTTGGAGGCAAAGCCGCCGAACACCACCGAATGCACTGCGCCGATGCGGGCGCAGGCCAGCATCGCCTCCAGCGCCTCGGGGATCATCGGCATATAGATGATGACACGGTCGCCTTTTTCCACACCCTTGGCGCGCAGCGCGCCGGCCAGGGTGGCGACCCGGTTGCGCAATTCGACATAGGAGATTTCGCGCTTGGTATGGGTGACCGGGCTGTCGTAGATGATCGCGGTCTGCTCGCCGCGGCCCTGTTCGACATGGCGGTCAACGGCGTTGTAGCAGGTGTTCACCTTGGCATCGGCAAACCATTCATAAAGGCCCTCGCCCTTGTCGGACAGGGCCTGTTTCGGCGCCTCGTCCCAGCTGATCGCGCCGGCAGCCTCCATCCAGAAGCCTTCCGGATCCTGTTTCCAGGCAGCGTAAATATCCTGATATCCCATGGTGTTCATCTCCTCCTGCCAATTGCGTAGGCGAGAAGCCGGCGGCCGGGCAAGTTTTGCGGCATCCGCAGGCAAGGTTCGTCAATGAATTTACAGCATCCGGCCGGATTTCTGCCAACTGTTTACAGGATTTACAGGCTGCCGCGGCTTTGCAGCCCGCATGCTTTGCAAACCGGTCTTTGCTGCAGAATAATCCTGAAAAGCGCCAAAAGATTGCAAACTTGCAAATTTAGGCGCTGCCCGCCGAAATCCGCGGCCGGGAATCACCCGCTTGAGGATTTGGCATAGCGGGGCAGGCTGTCTTTCAGCTCCAGCCAGCTCACATGGTCTGAATGGAACACATGGAACTTGGGAGGCATCTGGCTGGGGCTCTCCAGCGTGGCGGTGTAAAGGTGGATGTTCACCGGATCGCGGGCCGTGCGATAGGCCATCTGCGTGCCGCAGGCGCCGCAGAACAGCCGCTCCACGCCTTCTGATGAATTGTAGACCTTGGGTGAGGCGCCGGACCATTCCACCGCCTCATGCGGCAGCCCGAAAAACGCGGTGACAGGTGCCGCGCAGTTGCGGCGGCAGTCGGCGCAGTGGCAATAGCAGCTCCAGGCCGCCTCGGCCCGGCTCTCCCAATGCACTGCGCCGCAGTGGCAATGCCCTCTCATGTCCGGCCTCCCTGGTTGGGCGGCCGGCAAATGGGGCCGCGCAGTTAACCGTAGTGCGCGACCGGGGTGCCGGCAATGGCGGCCATGTTGAGCAGGCCCCGCGCGGTGATCGACGGCGACACGATATGGGCGCGGTTGCCCATGCCCATCAGGATCGGCCCCACTTCCAGCCCGCCGGCCCGCATCTTGAGGATGTTGCGCACGCCGGAGGCTGCATCGGCATGGGCAAAGATCAGCACATTGGCCGCGCCGTCCAGCCGCGAATTGGGGAAGATCCGCTCGCGCAGATCAGGGTCCAGGGCGGTGTCGATGTTCATCTCGCCCTCATAGACGAAGTCGCGGCGCTTATCGTCGAGGATTTCGATGGCGGCGCGCAGCCGGCTGCCGGTGTCGCAGGAGATATTTCCGAACTGCGACTGCGAGCACATGGCGATCTTCGGTGCGAGGCCGAAGCGGCGCACATGGCGGGCGGCGCCCATCACGGTTTCGGCGATCTGCTCCGGAGTCGGCTCCACATGCACATGGGTGTCGGCAATGAACAGCGGCCCGTCTTCCAGGATCATCATCGACAGCGCGCCGTGCGGAGAGTAGGTGCCGCCGCCCAGCACCTGCTGCACATAGTTCAGGTGCCAGCGGTATTCGCCGAAAGTGCCGCAAATCAAACTGTCGGCCTCGCCGCGGTGCACCATGATGGCGCCAATGGCGGTGGTGTTGGTGCGCATGATCGCCTTGGCCAGATCCGGCGTCACCCCCTGGCGCTGCATCAGCTTGTGATAGCTGTTCCAGTAGTCGTAATAGCGCGGGTCGTTCTCCGGGTTGACCAGCTGGAAATCGCGGCCCGGGCGCACATCTAGGCCCAGCTTCTCGCAACGGCGTTCGATCACCTCCGGGCGGCCGATCAGGATCGGGGTCTCGGTGGTTTCTTCCAGGATGGCCTGGGCGGCGCGCAGCACCCGCTCATCCTCGCCTTCGCTGAACACGATCCGGCGGGCGGCGGCGCGGGCGGCCTCGAACACCGGGCGCATCAGCAGGGCGGACTTGAACACCGTCTGGTTCAGCTTCTGCTTATAGGCGGTGATGTCCTCGATCGGGCGGGTTGCCACGCCGCTTTCCATCGCCGCCTTGGCCACGGCGGAGGATACAACCGCCACCAGCCGCGGATCAAACGGCTTCGGGATCAGGTAATCGGCGCCAAAGGTCAGCTGCTCGCCCTTGTAGGCCGCCGCCGCCTCAGCCGAGGTGGTGGCGCGGGCGAGTTCGGCAATGCCGTCGACGCAGGCAATCTGCATCTCGTCGTTGATCTCCGTCGCGCCCACGTCCAGCGCCCCGCGGAAGATGAAGGGGAAGCACAGCACGTTGTTGACTTGGTTGGGAAAATCGCTGCGCCCCGTGGCAATGATTGCATCCGGCGCCACCTTGCGCGCCTGGTCGGGCATGATCTCCGGCGTCGGGTTGGCCAGCGCAAAGATGATCGGCCGCTTGGTCATCTTTGCCACCATTTCCGGCTTCAGCACGTTGGGGCCGGAGAGGCCCAGGAACATGTCGGCGCCGTCCATCACCTCGTCCAACGTGCGCAGGTCCGAGGCTTGGGCGAATGCCGCCTTCTGCGGGTTCATGTCCTCTTCGCGGCCCTCGTAGACCAGCCCGTGAATGTCGCACAGCCAGATGTTTTCGCGCTTGACGCCCAGCTTGACCAGCATGTTGAGGCAAGCAATCCCCGCCGCGCCGCCGCCGGTGGAGACAATCTTGATGTCCTCAAACGACTTGCCCGCCACATGCAGTGCGTTCTTGGCAGCAGCACCCACCACGATTGCGGTGCCGTGCTGGTCGTCGTGGAACACCGGGATGTTCATCCGCTCGCGGCAGAGCTTCTCGACCACAAAGCAGTCCGGCGCCTTGATGTCTTCGAGGTTGATCGCGCCGAACGTCGGCTCCAGCGAGCAAACGATATCGGCCAGCTTCTCCGGATCGCTCTCGTTCACCTCGAGGTCGAAGCAGTCTATCCCTGCGAAATTCTTGAACAGGACCGCCTTGCCTTCCATCACCGGCTTGGAGGCCAGCGCGCCGATGTTGCCCAGCCCCAGAACCGCCGAGCCGTTTGACACAACCGCAACCAGATTCCCGCGCGAGGTATAGCGGGCGGCGTTGGCCTCATCCGCCTTGATTTCCACGCAGGCCTCCGCCACGCCGGGCGAATAGGCGCGGGCCAGATCGCGCCCGTTGGCCATCGGCTTGGTCGCGCGGATCTCCAGCTTACCGGGACGGGGAAACTCGTGATAGTTGAGTGCGGCTTGGCGCAGGCTCTGTGAATCGGACATCTGGCGCTCCTCGGAAAGGGTATTGTTTAGCGTTAAACCATTTTTTCTGCCGGAAACATAGCGCAAACTGACGCAAACGGACGCGGCGGCAGCCAGGGCGGCGGGTTCTTGCATAAACACTGCCGCAGGGTCACTGTCCTGCCAACAGATCAGGGAGTGAAAAATGAGCGAAACAATCGCCGAGATCCGCCTGCCGACGGATGAGCTGCGCAATGATATTCCGTTTTATACCAAGGTGTTGGGTATGAAGATGGATATGATCTATCCGGCGGATGATCCGCGCGTCGCGGTGTTCTCCGGCCACAGCCTGCGCCTCAGGATCGAAAAAGGCGCCGAGGAAAGCCCCGGCACAATCCGCATTTTGACTGAAGATCCTGATGGATTTGCCGAAGGCCGGCGCCGTCTGACCGCACCCAATGGCACGAAGATCGAAATTGAAGACCGCCACCCGCCGATGGTGATGCCGGAGACCGTGCACAGTTTCGTGGTCCGCCGTCTCAAGGACCAGGCGCCCTGGATCATCGGCCGCGCAGGCATGCACTACCGCGACCTGGTGCCGGACCGGCTAGGCGGCTCGATCATCGCCAGTCACATACGCATTCCCGACGGCGGTCCGGTGCCGGACATGGTGCATTTCCACCGGGTTGGCTTCCAGCTGATCTTCTGCATCCACGGCTGGGTCGATGTGGTCTATGAGGATCAGGGCGAAAAGATGCGGCTCACAGCGGGCGACTGCTTCATCCAGCCGCCGGAAATCCGCCACCGGGTGCTGGAAGCCAGCGACAACGTGCAGGTGATCGAAATCGGCGTTCCGGCTGAGCATGTGACGGAGATCGACCACGAGATGACACTGCCGACGCCGCACTACCGTCCCGAACGGGAATGGCAGGGCCAGCGGTTTGTCTACAACAAGGCGGAAGGCGCCGAGTGGTTGCCGTTCCGACTGCCGGGCTATATCTGCCGCGACACCACCATTGCCGAAAACACCAAGGGCGTCGCTGGCGTGCAGGTGGTGCGCCGGGGCGAGGGCGATCCGCAATGGGCTGCGCATGACACCGACATCCATTTTACCTTTGTGATGAACGGCGAGGTGACGCTGGAGGGTGAGGGCCGCGAGCCTTACCGCTTGGAGCAGGGCGATGCCTTTGTCATTCCGCCGGGCATGAAGACGCGCCTCAACGCGCCGTCTGACGATGTGGAGTTGCTGGAGGTGACGCTTCCGGGGGTGTTCAATACCGCGCTTGCCTGAGCGGGGATCTGGGCAAAGAACTGCATCCGGGGGCTTCCGCTTCGCGGAGTAATTCAGCTATCCTGCGGCATCTTGACCAAATGATCAAAAACCGGGGAATCGCCATGAGCCTCAAAGCCGCCGCCGCCGCCGTCCGCGAAAACGCCCACGCGCCGTATTCCAACTTTAAGGTCGGCGCCGCTGTCCGCTCCGCCTCCGGCCAGATCTATGTGGGCTGCAATGTCGAAAACGTCGCCTATCCTGAGGGCACCTGCGCCGAGGCCGGCGCCATCGCCTCGATGGTGGCTGCAGGGGAGAAAAACCTGGCGGAGGTCTATGTGATCGCCGACTGCCCGACCCCGATCACCCCCTGCGGCGGCTGCCGCCAGAAGATAAAGGAATTCGCCAGCGGAGACGTCAAGGTCATCATGGCCACCACCGACGGCGAGGAGCAGGAAACCACCATCGCCGCGCTGCTGCCCGGCGCCTTTGACGCGGATCATATGGAGCGCAGCTGATGGACGCCCGCGCCATCAACGCAACGCTCCGGCGCGGTGAAACGCCCGGCGAGGACGCGCTGCGCTGGTTTGCCGACGGCCTGGCCAGCGGCGCAGTCTCGGACGCGCAGGCCGGGGCCTTTGCCATGGCGGTCTGCCTGCAAGGCCTCAGCGTCGAAGGACGCCGCGCCCTGACGCTGGCGATGCGCGACACCGGCGATGTGCTGACGTGGGACCTGGACGGCCCGGTGCTGGACAAGCATTCCACCGGCGGTGTGGGCGATTGCGTCTCGCTGCTGCTGGCGCCTGCGCTGGCGGCCTGCGGGGCTTATGTGCCGATGATCTCCGGCCGCGGGCTCGGCCACACCGGCGGCACGCTGGACAAGCTGGAAGCGATCCCCGGAGTCTCCACCAGCGTCAGCGAAGACCACCTGCGCCGGATGATGCAGGACATGGGCTGTGCCATTGTCGGCGCCACGGCGCAGATCGCCCCCGCGGATAAACGCCTTTACGCAATCCGCGATGTGACCGCGACGGTGGAAAGCCTCGACCTGATCACCGCCTCGATCCTCTCCAAGAAACTCGCGGCCTCGCCGGATGCGCTGGTGCTGGACGTCAAGATCGGCTCCGGCGCTTTCATGAAGACCGCCGATGACGCCCGGGCGCTGGCGCAATCGCTTTGCGATACCGCCAATGCTGCGGGCTGTAAGACCTCTGCGCTGATCACCGACATGAACCAGCCGCTGGCACCGGCGCTTGGCAACGCGCTGGAGGTGGCGGAGGTGATGCGGGTGCTGACATGCGGCGCATCCGCGCCTCTGGCGGAGATCACTGCAATACTGGGCGGAGAGCTGCTGGCCCACGCGGGCCTCGCAGCGGATGCTGATGACGGCGCGGCCAGGATCGGCGCAGCCCTTACCGATGGCCGCGCGGCAGAACGCTTTGCCAAGATGATTGCTGCCATGGGCGGCCCCGCGGACTTTGCTTCAAAATGGCAGGATCACCTTCCGGGCGCAGAAGTGGTGCGCGAAGTCAAAGCCCCCGCAGCCGGGCATGTCTCCGCCATGAATGGCGAGGCACTTGGCCTGGCAGTGGTCGCTCTGGGCGGCGGCCGGATGGTGGAAAGCGACAAGATTCAACCGGGTGTTGGCATCTCGGACATTGCCCGCCTGGGCCGGAAGGTCGGGGCAGGAGACACCCTTGCCCGCATCCACGCCGCCAGCGAAGATGCAGCAGACATGGCAGAGGCTGCGGTCCAGGCGGCCATCGCCATCGGCGATGCGCCGGACACCCTGCCGCCGCTGGTTCACGAAAGGATCTCCTGATGCCCCGTGCCTTCCTTGTGGTGATGGATTCCGTTGGCATCGGCGGCGCGCCGGATGCCGGCACTTTCTTCAACGGCGACCTGCCGGACTTGGGCGCCAACACGCTGGCCCATATTACCCAGGCCTGCACTGCCGGGCAGGCGGAGGAGGGCCGCAGCGGCCCGTTGCATGTTCCGAACATGGAACGCCTCGGCCTCGGTGCAGCGATGAGGCTGGCGTCGTCGGTGCCGTTTCCCGGCCTGGATGCAGTGCCTCAGGGCCGCTGGGGCTCTGCCCGCGAGCTCAGCCGCGGCAAGGACACGCCGTCGGGCCATTGGGAGCTGGCAGGCCTGCCGGTGCCCTGGGACTGGCACTATTTCCCCGATCAGGCGCCGTCCTTTCCCGATGATCTGACCACCTTTGTGGCGGAGCAGGCGGGCACCGATGGCATCCTTGGCAACTGCCACGCCTCCGGCACGGTGATCCTTGATGATCTGGGTGCCGAACATATGCGCACCGGCCAACCAATTTGCTATACCTCCGCCGACAGCGTCTTTCAGATCGCCGCGCATGAGGAAACATTCGGCCTCGACCGCCTGCTGGCGCTTTGCGAGGCCATTGCCCCGCGGCTCCACGCCATGAAAGTGGGCCGGGTCATCGCGCGTCCCTTCCTGGGTTCGGCAGAAGAGGGCTTCACTCGCACCACCAACCGCCGTGATTACGCAATCAGCCCGCCGGCGCCAGTTCTTACCAACTGGGTGCAGGACGCTGGACGCAAGGTCCACGCCATCGGCAAGATCGGCGACATCTTCTCCATGACCGGTATCGACACCCTGAAAAAAGGGTCGGATGCCAAGCTGATGGAGCATCTTTTTGAAGCGGTGGAGACGGCGGAGGACGGCAGCCTGACCTTTGCCAATTTCGTCGAGTTCGACACCCTGCACGGCCACACCCGCGACATCTCCGGCTATGCAAGGGCGCTGGAGTGGTTTGACGCCGAACTTGACCGCCTGCTGCCCAGGCTGCGTAAGGGCGACATGCTGGTGCTGACCGCCGATCATGGCAATGACCCCAGCTGGCCCGGCTCCGACCACACCCGCGAACAGGTGCCGGTGCTGATCGCCGGGCTTGACGCGGGCACCATCGGGCAGATCAAATTCGCCGATGTGGCGGCCTCCATCGCTGCCCATCTGAACGTTCCGGCCCAAGGCCCCGGCAAGAGCTTTCTTTGACCTCATGGTCAAAACACGCTTGCCTGGCGCGGCCAAGCCCGTAAAAGCGCGCAAAACAAAACTTTAGGAGTGCCCCATGACCGACCACCTGACCGTTGTTGATCACCCGCTTGTGCAGCACAAGCTGACCCTGATGCGCGACAAGGGCACGTCCACTGCCGGTTTCCGCCGCCTGCTGCGCGAGATCACCCAGCTTTTAGCCTATGAGATCACCCGCGAAATGCCGCTGACCACAACGGCCATCGAAACCCCGATGGAGGAGATGGAAGCACCGATCCTAGCCGGCAAGAAGCTGGCGCTGGTGTCGATCCTGCGCGCGGGCAACGGCATGCTGGACGGTGTGCTGGAGCTGATCCCCTCCGCCCGCGTCGGCTTTGTCGGCCTCTACCGTGACGAGGAAACCCTGGAGCCGGTGCAGTATTACTTCAAGGCGCCTGAAGGGCTGAAGGACCGGCTGGTGATTGCCGTGGATCCGATGCTGGCCACCGGCAACAGTTCCGCCGCTGCAATTGACCTGCTGAAAGATGCCGGCGCCAACAACATCCGCTTCCTGTGCCTGCTGGCCTCGCCCGAGGGTGTAGCGCGGATGAAGGACGCGCATCCGGATGTGCCGATTGTCACGGCCTCGCTGGACCGGGAGCTGAACAAGAAAGGCTACATCCTGCCTGGCCTCGGCGATGCAGGCGACCGGATGTTCGGCACCAAGTAAAATGCCCGGCGCCAAGGCGGGGCAAACCCGCCTTGGCTATTCTTTTGGCGCGAGCAGCGTGCATTAGCTCCAATTCGCGCAAAATTTGCCGGACTGCGGTCTTATTGTTGCCGCAGAATCTTTACTCATCGGCCAGCTTCGGGCATCCTGCAGCCATATATTGTGGGGCTCAGGAATGAAAATAACTAGAATTATTGCACTGGCCATCATCGCGGGGGCGGCAGGCGCCGCAGGGATACAGGCACAAACCCTGCGTGATAGCAGCCCGCCCGCCGAATACCCGCCGCTCTCCTACAAGGGCAAACAGTATGTGGACAGCCGTGGCTGCATTTACATCCGCGCAGGCATTGACGGAAATGTCGCCTGGGTGCCGCGGGTCAACCGCTCGCGCAAGCAGCTCTGCGGCTACGCGCCGACCAGACTGGCAGGCACCACCAAGCAGCGGCCCGTTGCGGCGGCTCCGGAACTGATCACGCTCGAACCCAGCCAGCAGCCCGCGCAAACCGCGTCAGCCAAGCCTGCGGCCGCCGCGCCTGCACCGGAAACCGCAGCCAGCGCGCCGCCCAAGGTGGTGACAACCGCAAAGCCGGTTCGCGCGCCGCAGGCCGCCGCCGTTGCGGCGGTGTCCGCAGCCCCCAAGCCTGCGGCCAAGGAAGTGGTGCAGGTAACGCCGAAACCGGCCCCCGCCGCGGCACCGGCCGCAGCTGCACAGAAGCCGGCAGGCAGCACTGCCTGCGCAGATTTGTCGGATATCAGCCGCCAGTACACGAATTCCTCCGGCGTGCGCTGCGGCCCGCAGGAAGAGGCGCCTGTCAGCTATGACGGGCCGCAATCCTCTGTGAAGCTCACTCCGAACACCCGCGTGGTGCAGAAGCACATCTACCAGGACCGCCGTCTCGCCAACAGCTTCACCGTGCCCAAGGGCTACCGCCCGGTCTGGACCGATGGGCGGCTGAACCCGCAGCGGGCGGTGCGGACGGTGCGGCCCGCTGTCGTGACCGGCTTTTCGCAGGCCCCTGCAGGATATGAGGTGGTGGAACGCGAAGACGGGCGCATGAACCCGCTGCGCGGATCGCGCACTGCGGAAGGGGACGCGCAGATGGCGCGGATCTGGACCAATGGCGTGCCGCGCAGGCTGGTGCAGCTGCCGCTGGACCGCCGGGTGGTGAAACTGCCGCGCGAGGCGCGCCGCAGCCCGGCCGAGACACAGCCCTCAGGCCTCCGGCTGTCCACCCGTTCGGCGGCGGGCGCCGCAGCGCCGCAGAAATCCGCGGCCGCGCAGCGCTATGTGCGGGCGGCTACCTATGCGGATGCAGGCCAGGCAAAGGCCGCAGCCCGCAGGCTGGCCTCCGCCGGCCTGACAGTGCGGCTTGGCACGGTCAGCCGCAAGGGTCAGCCCTTCAAGGTGGTTCTGGCAGGCCCCTACCGCGACAGCATCCAGGCCGCTGCCGCGCTGGCCAAGGCGCAGGCTGCCGGGTTCAGCGGTGCCCGGCTCAGCAAGTAACTCTGCCGTCAGGGAAGGCGCGGAAAGGCCGGGGTGCAGCCCGGCCTTTTGCTTTTTCCGGACTGTGCAAGCTGCCTGCTCGCAGCCGGGCCGCTACTGCCGGCGGCAGGTGAATACAACGGCCTCAAGCGGCATCCGCAACGGCGGCGGCCCAAAGCGGCCGTGCAACGCATCCAGGATGGCGCTGGCGACCTCATCGGGATCCACGCCGCCCCGGGTGCGGATCTCGTCGATCATCGGGTTGCCGTAGACCAGCGCCTCTGCAAATTTTTCCGCATTGTGGATGGTCTTGTCCTGGGTGATGGTCTCATGACTGATATCAGACCAGTCCGCACCGTTCAGATCTGCCTTCACCGCCTCGGGATCGCCGTAATGGAACGGCACCTTGTAGAAGCCGGGCGGATCCTCCGGGAAAAACTCTGCCGCAGCGGAGTCGGCAATTTCCGCAAACGGGTTCCGGGCCATCGGCGCCCAGAGGTTGAAAACATAGTGCCCGCCCGGTTTCAGAACCCGCGCGGCCTCCCGGAAGGCGGCTGCCTTGTCCGGAAAGAACATCACCCCGAATTGGCAGGCAATCAGATCAAAGCTGTGGTCTGCAAAGGGCAGCTCCATCGCATCAGCAGCTTGAAATCGCGTATTGCCGGCGCCGGAGAGTTTCTTTTCAGCCAGTTTCAGCATCGGTTCGTTCAGGTCGGTGACTGTCAGATTGCACGCCGCCGGCAGTCTGTGCCGCAGACGCAGCGAGACAATCCCGGTACCTGCGGCCAGTTCAAGGACATGCTGCGGGTCAAGGCTTCTGCAGCGCCCGCTGAGGTCTTCCGCGTAGTCATAAAAGATGACCGGCCCCAGACCCGTGTCATAGTGGCTGGGAATATCCCCCGTGAAGCTGGCTGCATTCTCCGGCATGGTTCATTTCCCCTCCTGAACGTGCGTATTGCGCAGATTTCACGATCCTACCAGATCGGGCGCCTTCAGGCGACTGGCGGGGCTGTTTGGGGGAGGTCGGCTCAGCCGCAGATGTTCTGCAGCTGCACCCAGTCGCGGTCGTTCAGCACCGGTTCCAGCTCGCGGCCGGCCATCGGGTCGGCTTCGATCAGCCCCAGAACCGTTTCACCGGTGATGTCCAGCGCATAGGCGTAAGGCGCAGAGGGCAGGGCGGCGCGGGCGAACTCCGCCAGCAGGGCCTCATCCGGCACGTCGGGCCGGGGCCGGGCCAATGTCGCCTCGGCATAGGCGTCCAGCGCGGCGCGGTCGAGCTCGCCCGTGGTCAGCAGATGGAAGGTCGCCAAAAAGCCGCCGGCTTCCAGCAGCTCCAGCATCGGATCGCTGGCCCCGGCCCGGGCGCGTTCGGCCAGGATGGCACCCGCCGCCACCGCCGGATCCTCGTAATCCTCCACAAAGGCACGGTTAAGCAGCACGATGCCGCCGGGAAGATGGAGGCTGCCGGGGATGCCGGCCCGCAGGATTGCCAACTGCCGGACCCCGGTGCGCTGCGCCAGGTCCTTCAGGATCGGTGCCGCCTCTGGCGTGGCGCAGGCGGGGCCGGAGACCCGCTCTATCCGCCCCACCAGCGCCTGGCCGATGGCCTTGCGCTTGATGTCCGGCACCACGCTGACCGCATGCCGGGTCACGGCGCCCGGCAGCCACAGAACCAGCAGCGCCAGCACCAGCGCCAGCGTGCCCAGAATGCTGACCGCGCGCAGCCGCCCGGGCCGCGCCCGCGACCGGCCGATGGCGTTCTGCACCCGGGCGATGGCTTCCAGCATCGCGGTCTCGTCCTCCCCCAGCTCCAGCGTTTCGCCGGGATCGCCATCGGGATGGAACAGGGCAGGGAATTCACCGGGGTTGGCGCGCTCCACCGCCGCCAGCGACCAATGAGCCAGCGGCCGGTCGTTCATGCTGGCAATGGTCAAAGTCGCATCGCCCAGCGACACGATCACGTCCCGCCGCTGCGCCTGCGGATCAGCGCGCCACAGCCCGGCGGCTTCCAGCCGCTCGAATTCCTTCAATGCCGTCATGCAGCCCGCCCGGCCCCCATGCTTATCGTTGGTGCCAGAATAATCACATAAAACAGGGGCGGCAATTTGCTTTGCCGCCCCTCAACGCAGTTTTGCCAAGGAAAGTCACAGGTTCTTGGCGATTTTCCTCAGTTCGAACTTCTGGATCTTGCCGGTGGAGGTTTTGGGCAGCTCCTGGAACACAACTTTCTTGGGCGCCTTGAAGCCCGCCAGGGTTTCGCGGGTAAATGCAATCAGCGCCGCCGCGTCCTCCTTGGCGCCCGGTTTCAGCTCGACAAAGGCGCAGGGCACTTCGCCCCATTTCTCATCCGGCATGGCCGCAACCGCGGCCAGCAGCACATCGGGGTGCGCCATCAGCACGCCCTCCACCTCGACAGAGGAGATGTTCTCGCCGCCGGAGATGATGATGTCCTTGGCCCGGTCGGCGATCTGGATGTAGCCGTCGGGGTGCTGGACGGCGAGGTCGCCGGAGTTGAAATAGCCTCCCTTGAAGGCTTCGGCGGTGGCTTCGGGGTTCTTGAGATACCCTTTCATCACCACATTGCCGCGCAGTGCGATCTCGCCTTGGGCTTGGCCGTCTTTCGGCAGCACGTTGTGCTCGCTGTCGCGCACCACCACCGGCTCCAGCATCGGCATGGCAACACCTTGGCGCGATTTCTTGGCGGCAATCCCGGCCTTGTCCAGCCCGTCCCAGTCCTCTGCCTTCCAGTAGCATTCGGTGACATGGCCGAAGGTCTCGGTCAGCCCGTAGACATGGGTGATGTTAAAGCCGAGGTTCTCGATCTTCGACAGCGTTGCGGGGGCAGGCGGGGCGCCGGCGGTGAAGACCTCCACCGTGTGATCAAAGGTGCGGCGCTCCTCGTCCAGCGCGTTGACGATCATGTTCAGCACGATCGGCGCGCCGCCGAAATGGGTGACGCCCTCGTAATGGATGGCGTTGTAGATGTTCTGCGCGGTGATATCGCGGCAGCAGACCAGAGTGCCGCCGACCAGCGGCATCATCCAGGTGTGGTTCCAGCCGTTGCAGTGGAACAGCGGCACGATGGTCAGATAGACCGGATGCAGCACCATCCGCCAGGACACCACCGTGCCCATGGTCATCAGGTAGGCGCCGCGGTGGTGATAGACCACGCCCTTGGGCCGCCCGGTGGTGCCGGAGGTATAGTTCAGCGCCAGGCTTTCCCATTCGTCCTCAGGCATGATCCACTGGAACTCAGGATCGCCGCCGGCCAGCAGCGCCTCGTATTCCGTGTGGCGGCCGGTGGCGTGCCAGCTGGCCTGGTCGTCGGCCACTTCGATCAGGATGGGCGCGGGCCCTTCCATTTCCTCCACTGCAGCCTCCGCCAGCTCAATGAACTGAGGATCGACAAGCACCACCTTGGCCTCGCCATGCTCGAAGATATAGGCAACCGTGCCCACATCCAGCCGGGTGTTGATGGTGTTCAGCACCGCGCCGCAGGCGGGCACGCCGAAATGCGCCTCTGCCTGGGCGGGGATGTTCGGCATCAGGGTGGCCACCACATCGCCGGGCTTCACCCCCAGCTTGACCAGGCCGGAAGCCAGGCGGGTGCAGCGCTCATAGTACTCGGCATAACTCTTGCGGTGCTTGCCATAGCTGACCGCCAGACGGTCCGGAAACACCTGTGCCGCACGTTGCAGATGCGAAAGCGGCGTCAGCGGCACATAATTTGCGGCGGTCTTCTCCAGACCGGTTTCTTCCGCCATCCACCCCATCAGTTTCCTCCCCTGAATCACTTTGGTGTCGCTTAGAGGACAGATATTGCGGAAAGTTGCGGGCAATGGGAAGGGTATGAAACAAACAGCCGCACTCTCCGCCCCGGGCACCAGCCAGACCGCAGCCGCGCAGTCGATGCTGGCGGCGATGCTGATTATCGGCATCACCGACAACGCCGTGCCGCTGATGGCAGAGACCATCGGGCTGGGCCAGTTCTACTTGTTGCGCACATTTGTCGCACTGCCGTTCCTGTGGCTGATGGCGCGCGCCGGGCTGGGCGGGCTGAGATCCCGCAACTTCGGCGCGGTGCTCTTGCGGGCGGTGCTGGTGGCGGTGTCGATGGTGTTCTACTTCTCCGCCGTGGCGCTGATGCCGATTGCCCAGGCGCTGGCCGGGCTGTTCACCTCGCCGATCCTGATCGTGGTGATTTCCGTCCTGTTCCTTAGGATGCGGATCGGCTGGATCCGGATTGCGGCCGTTCTTTGCGGCTTTGCAGGCGTCCTGATGGTGCTGCAGCCGGATCCGGCCGCCTTCAACTGGCTGATCCTGGTGCCGGTGGCGGGCGGGCTGTTCTACGCGCTCGGCTCGCTCGCGACCGGGCTGTATTGCCAGGGTGAAAGCACGGTGGCGATGCTGTTCATCTACCTGCTGGTGCAAGGCGTGCTTGGCGCCATGCTGCTGGCAGGGCTGGAGATCTGGCCGCAGGCGGTGCCCGCGGGCGCAGACGGTTTTGTCACCCGCGGCTGGGTCTGGCCGCTGTGGGACATTGCCCACCTGATCCTGCTGCAGGGCTGCGCGGCGGTGGGCGGCGTGTTCCTGATCACCAAGGCCTACCAGCTGGGCGAGGCGTCTTATGTCGCCGTGTTCGAATACTCGGTGATGATCGTCGGCCCGGGGGTTGCTTGGGCCTATTGGGGGCAGGCGCTGAACATCTGGCAGGTGCTGGGCATTGGTCTGATCATTGCGGCCGGAGCCACCATTGCGCTGCGCTCCAGGTAGAAGGCGGAGGGGCGCTGCCCCTCTTGGCCCCGAGGGGCCAATTCACCCCGGAGTATTTGCGCAAAGGTGAAAGGGGCTGGGTGCCGTGCGTTCGCGCTGCTGCCCGCTCCGCCGCATCGCGCAAATCAGCATTTCCAACAGCGGGTCAATACCATAGGGTCGGGACATGATCCTGTCCCAAGGCCGCCGGTACGTTTTTGTCCATATCCCCAAAACCGGCGGCACCGCGCTGGCGCTGGCGCTGGAGGCACGCGCGATGGCGGATGACATGATGCTGGGCGACACGCCGAAAGCGCTGAAGCGCCGGCGCCGCCTGAAGGATACTGAGACGCGCGGGCGGCTGTGGAAGCACTCCACCCTGGCCGACATCGAAGGGCTGGTTCCGGATGAGGTAATGAGAGGCCTGTTCGCCTTCACCCTGGTGCGCAACCCCTGGGACCGGGCGGTCAGCTATTACCACTGGCTGCGCGAACAGAGCTTCGATCATCCGGCCATCGGCCTGGCACACAGACTCGAGTTCCGCGCCTTCGTGCAGCACCCGGAGATCATCGCAGCCTTCCGCGGCACCCCGGCATCCTCTTATATGCGCCATGCAGACGGGACGGAGCAGTGCCAGCTTTATATCCGGCTGGAGCATTTCCGCGACGACGCGCAGCCCTTGTTTGATCATCTCGGGTTTTCGCTTGAGCTGCCCGTGGTCAACGAAAGCGGCCGGCAGCGGGACTGGCGCGCCTATTACGACGATGCCGCCGCCGAAGCCGTCGCAGCAGCCTGCGCCCGGGACATTGCACAATTTGAATACTCTTTTAACGATTCTCTCCTATCCAGATAGCGCAGTGCAGCGTTGGCAGCGCCTGGCCGGAAGCTGATCCGGCCCATGCAGGCTGATTGGCGCGCCAAAGTGAACAATGCCCGGTTTTTGCCTTAATTCCGGCCCATAAGTGGCAAGGATCAAAGAAAAAGATCGGGATGGCCAGCAGCGTGGCTGCCGCGGCCGCAGGAAAGGATCGCAGATGCTGGATTGGCTTCTGAAACGCACGCATGTCCCGGCGGACCGGGTGATGAACAGCGGCTTCCCGCTGGTCCCGGTTGGCCAGGGCGGGTTTCTGGCCGGAACCCATGTGGCGTCCAATCTCGGCTGGCGCCCGGTAGAGGCGCTGACGCCGGGCGACAAGGTGCTGACCTTCGATCACGGCATGCAGACCGTGGTGGAACTGCAGCGCGAAGTCATGATCCCGGCAGAGGGCGATCTGGAACCGGCCCGCTGCCCGCTGTTCGTGCCGCGCGACGCGCTGATGAACCGGGTGCCGATGTGGCTGATGCCGGACCAAGGCGTGCTGTTGGAAAGCGAGCTGGTGGAGGACGCCCAGGGCGATCCCTTTGCCATCGTTCCGGCCTGCACGCTGGAAGGCTACCGCGGCATCCGCCGGATGCATCCGGGAGCCCAGCTTGAGCTGGTCATGCCGCGCTTTGCCGAGGATCAGGTGATCTATCTGGAGGCCGGGATGCTAGGCTATGCAGCGGCTCCGGCGAACCTAATGTGCGGGCGGGTGTATTCCGAGGCAGGCGCCTACCGGGTGCTGCCGCCAGAAGAGGCGCGCGGCCTGGTTCTGTCGATGATGGCGGAGGAGGACTTCTGGCCTGCTGGTGCCGCTGAAGGTGCGGCGCAGACCGCGGTCAGAATGTAGGATCAGCTTAGGCGTTCAACCTCTTGCCAGAATGGAAAAAGGCCGGCGCGCGGGCGCCGGCCTTTTCCATTTCGTGCTCTCACTCAGGCGGCGGCGGATTTCTCTGGCGCAAAGCGCGTGTAGAAGCTCTGGCCCTTCTCCGCCATCTCGCGTAGCAGCGCCGGGCAGGCGAAGCGCTCGCCGAACTGTTCGGTCAGGCTGTCGCAGCGCTCTGCCGCGTAAGGCGTGCCGAGGATGTCCAGCCAGCTGAGAGGACCGCCGGACCACGGCGCGAAGCCCCAGGCCAGGATGGCGCCGACGTCGCCCTCGCGGATATCCATCAGCACGCCTTCCTCCAGCGCCCGCACTGCTTCCAGCACCTGCGCGAACATCAGCCGCTCCTGCACCTCGATCAGATCGGGCTGTTCCGCCGCCAACGGGTACTTCTCCTGTAGGCCCTTCCAGTATTCAACACGCTTACCCTTGTCGTCATATTCGAAGAAGCCGGCATTGGCCTTGCGGCCCAGACGGCCCTGTTCCTCCATCCAGAAGATCAGGTCGTCCGCCGGGCTTTCCGGGTAGGCATCGCCCATCGCCGCCTTGGTGGCGCGGGCAATCTTGGCGCCCAGATCAATCGAGGTCTCATCGGTCAGCTGCACCGGCCCCACCGGGAAGCCCAGCTGCCGTGCGGCGTTGTCGATCAGCACCGGGCTGACGCCCTCGGTGATCATCCGCAGGCCCTCGTTGATATAGGGCAGGATGCAGCGGTTGGCGTAGAAGAAGCGCGCGTCATTCACCACGATCGGCGTCTTGCGGATCTGGCGCACGTAGTCCAGCGCCTTGGCTACCGCACGGTCGCCGGTTTCCTTGCCCTTGATGATCTCCACCAGGAACATCTTCTCGACGGGCGAGAAGAAGTGGATACCGATGAACTGCTCCGGCCGGCTGGAGGCCTTGGCCAGTTCGGTGATCGGCAGAGTGGAGGTGTTGGAGGCAAAGATGCAGTCCTCGGGAATGATCGCCTCGACCTTCTGGGTCATCTCGGCCTTGACGCCCGGGTCTTCGAACACCGCCTCGATGATCAGGTCGCAGCCCTTCAGCGCGTCGATATCCGGGGTGGCGGTGATCTGCGCCAGCAGCGCTTCTTTCTTCTCCTCGGTCGCCTTGCCGCGCTTGATGCCCTTGTCCATATAGGCGGCGGAATAGGCCTTGCCCTTGTCGGCGGCCTCCTGGTCACGGTCGATCAGCACCACTTCCATACCGGCCTGGGCCGAGACCAGCGCAATGCCAGCGCCCATCATGCCCGCACCCAGCACGCCGATTTTCTTGACCGACTGGTCCGGCACATCCTTGGGCCGCACGGCGCCTTTTTCCAGCGCCTGCTTGTTCAGGAACAAGCTGCGGATCATCGCGGAGGACGAGGGGTTCATCAGCACGTTGGTGAACCAGCGCGCCTCGATCTTCAGTGCGGTGTCGAAATCGACCAGCGCGCCCTCGTAGATGGAGGACAGCAGCGCCTTGGCCGCCGGGAAGGCGCCCTGGGTCTTGCCGTTTACCATGGCGGAAGCACCGACAAAGGTCATGAAACCAGCGGGATGATAGGGCGCGCCGCCCGGCATCTTGTAGCCCTTGGCATCCCAGGGCTTGACCAGATCACCGTCCTTGGCGTTCAGCACCCATTCCTTGGCTGCGGCCAGCGCATCATCGGACACGGCGTCGATCAGCTGCGCGCCCTTGGCTTTCTTCGGGTCCATCATCTTGCCTTCCAGCAGGACCGGGGCTGCTGCCATCGCGCCCACCATGCGGGAGTACCGCGTGGTGCCGCCGCCGCCGGGGAAGATGCCGATCATGATTTCCGGCAGGCCGATCTTGGCCTTGGGATTGGAGGTCATCACCCGGTGATGGCAGGCCAGTGCAATCTCGGTGCCGATGCCGGCGCAGGTGCCGTTGATCGCACAGGCCACCGGCTTGCCGCCCTTCTTGGTCTTGGGGTCCATGCCTGCCAGCTCCAGCTTGCGCAGGATGCGGTGGCCGCCCATGGTGAAGTCGAACAACCCCTGAGCCGGGTTCTCACCCGACTCTTCGCGGATGGTGGCCAGCACGTTCAGGTCCATGCCGCCGGCAAAGTCCTTCTTGCCGCTGGTGATCACGATGCCCTTCACGGCCTCGTCTTCCAGTGCCCGGTCCACGTATTCCCCCACCAGGCCAAAGGCCTCGCGGGTGAGGACGTTCATGCTCTTGCCCTCGGCGTCCCAGGTGATGATTGCGACGCCGTCTGCGTCCACGTCGTATTTGAAATCGCTCATGTGTCTTCTCCGGTCTGGTCAGCCGTCAGCGGGCTGCCGTCCTTGCGGGTGAATGTGAACTCGCCGCCTGCGAATTTCACCATCATGTCCAAATCGCTGTAATAGCCGGTCTCTGTTGGGGTGCGGGTGCCCACCACCAGGAACGCTGCGGGCTTGTCCGAACGGTTCACCAGATGGTGGCCGTTCTCCTCGCCCGCCGGAAAGGCGGCGCAGTCGCCCGGCATCATCTCATGCGCGCCCTGATCGTCGATCAGGGTGCAGATGCCCTCTGTCACCATCACGAACTCGTCCTGCTCCATGTGGTAGTGGCGCAGGGAAGAGGCCGCGCCGGGCTCCAGCCGCACGATGTTGACGCCGAACTGGCTGAGCCCGCCAGGGTCGCCCAGCGGCTGCACGCTGCGGCCCGCACAGGCCTCGGCCAGCTTGCTGGGGTAGCCCGATCCGGTCCGCCAGGGCAGTTGGGATAGGTCCAGCTTTGGCATCAGACGCGCTCGATGATGGTTGCGGCGCCCATGCCCGATGCGATGCACAGGGTGGCGAGGCCTGTTTCCTTGTCCTGCCGCTCCAGCTCATCCAGCAGGGTGCCGATGATGATCGCACCGGTGGCGCCCAGCGGGTGGCCCATGGCGATGGAGCCGCCGTTGACGTTCACCAGCCCCGGGTCCACGTCGAACGCCTGCTGGAACCGCAGCACGACGGATGCAAAGGCCTCGTTCACCTCGAACAGGTCCAGATCGCCGATGGTCATGCCGTTGTCGGCCAGGATCTTCTCGGTCACCGGCACCGGACCGGTCAGCATGATGGTCGGATCGGTACCGATCTTGGCGGTGGCCTTGATGCGGGCGCGCGGCTTCAGGCCGTGACGCTCACCAAACTCCTTGTTGCCGATCAGCAGCGCCGCAGCGCCATCCACGATGCCAGAGGAGTTGCCCGCGTGGTGGATGTGGTTGATCCGTTCCAGATGCGGGTATTTCAGCATCGCCACCTTGTCGAAGCCCGGCATCTGCTCGCCCATCATCTGGAACGCGGGGTTCAGCGACCCCAGAGCTTGCATGTCGGTGCCGGGGCGCATGTATTCATCGTGGCTCAGGATCGGAAGGCCGTTCTGGTCGGTGACGGTGATCACCGATTTGTCGAACCGCTTCTCTTCCCAGGCCTTGGCAGCACGGCGCTGGCTCTCCATCGCCAGAGCGTCCGCCTGATCACGGGTAAAGCCGTATTCGGTGGCGATGATGTCGGCCGAGATGCCCTGCGGCACGAAATAGGTTTCCATCGCCAGTGAGGGATCAACCGCAATTGCCGCGCCGTCACTTCCCATGGCCACCCGGCCCATCATCTCGACGCCGCCCGCGATATAGGCATCGCCCGCGCCGCCCTTCACCTGGTTTGCCGCCAGGTTCACCGCTTCCATGCCGGAGGCGCAGAAGCGGTTGATCGCAAGACCCGGAATGCGTTCGTCCAGATCCGAGGCTAGAACTGCCGAGCGTGCCAGGCAGCCGCCCTGTTCCATTACCTGGGTCACGTTGCCCCAGATAACGTCCTCGACCGCGTGGCCTTCCAGGTTGTTGCGTTCCTTGATCGCGTTCAGCGTCAGGGCAGACAGGCGGACCGCGGTCACCTCATGCAAGGATCCGTCCTTGCGTCCCTTGCCGCGCGGGGTGCGCAGCGCGTCATAGATATATGCGTCTGTCATTGTGCTCTCCTCAGGCCCGGTCCGACGGGTTGCCGGGCATCAAGTCATAGGGGTGTTTCCAGCCGGGCAGGGCGCTGATGCGGTCCAGCCAGGCGTCGATATGGGGCCAGTCGGCCCGGTCAAAGCCAAAGGGCTCCGGATAAAACAGGTAGCCGCAGCAGGTCAGATCGGCGTTGGTGAGGCCGTCGCCCACGATCCACTCGCGGCCCTGCAAATGGGTGTTCAAGGTGGTGAAGGCAGCCTTCAGGCGGCCCTGCATGAAGGCGATCACTTCCTGCGGGCGCTTGTCCTCGGGCAGGAAATTCATCAGGAACCGGGTCATGCCTGCCTGGCTGGACAGTTTGTGGTTGTCCCACAGGATCCAGCGCAGAACTTCGTATTTGTCTTCCGGGGTGCCTGCGAACTTGCCGGTCTTGTCGCTGATATACTGCTGGATCACGCCGGACTGCGACAGGCGCAGATCGCCGTCCACCAGCACCGGCGCCTCTGCCATTACGTTGAGGCCGCGGTAATCATCGCTGCGGTGCGCGCCGCTGAAGAAGTCGACAAAGACCGGCTCCCACGCCAGGCCGGACAGTTCCAGCGCCAGCGCCGCCTTGTAGGAATGGCCGCTTTCGCCGAAGCAATGCAGTTTGATTGTCATCTGTTGCTCCCTGTGTCTGCTGGCGGAGCGGGGGGTCACATCCCCGCACCCCCGTGGAGTATTTTTCGGAAAGATGATGGGGCGTTAACCCGCCTCCCGCGATCCCGCCGCGGCCCCTGCGGCTACAGCGACCGCGCAATCAGCTCCTTCATGATCTCATTGGTGCCGCCGTAGATCCGCTGGACCCGCGCATCTGCCCACATCTCGCCCACCGCGTATTCCTGCATGTAGCCGTAGCCGCCATGCAGCTGCAGGCATTCGTCCAGCACCTCTCCCTGGGTGTCGGTGATCCAGTATTTCGCCATCGCCGCCTTTTCGACGGTAAGCTTGCCCTGCAAATGTTCGGCGATGCATTCGTCCAGAAAGGCACGGGCGACCTTGGTCTTGGTCAGGCATTCGGCCAGCTTGAAACGGGTGTTCTGAAACTGCGTCAGCGGGCCGCCAAAGGCCTCGCGCTCTTTGCAGTAGGCCACCGTGCGCGCGACCGCGCCCTCCATCGCGCCGACCGCGCCGCAGGCGATGATCAGCCGCTCCTGCGGCAGCTGCTGCATCATCTGATAGAACCCCTGGCCCTCAACGCCTCCCAGGATGTTCTCCGGCGGGATTTCCACATCGCTGAAGAACAGCTCAGACGTGTCTGCTGCGTGGCAGCCGATCTTGTCGAGGTTGCGGCCGCGGCTGAAACCTTCGGCGCCGTCAGTTTCCACCGCCACCAGCGACACGCCCTTGGCGCCCAAAGCCGGGTCGGTCTTGGCCGCCACCAGGATCAGGTTGGCGTGCTGGCCGTTGGTGATGAAGGTCTTCTGCCCCGACAGCCGGTAGGCATTGCCGTCCTTCACCGCCTTGGTCTTGATCGCCTGCACGTCGGAGCCGGTGGAGGGCTCGGTCATCGCCAGCGCGCCGACCAGCTCGCCGGTCACCATCATCGGCAGCCAGCGCTGTTTCTGCTCCTCGGTGCCATAGGCCAGGATGTAATGCGCAACAATGCCGGAATGGATGCCATTGCCCCAGCTGGCCAGGTTGGCGCGGCTGCCTTCCATCAGGATCACCGCCTCATGGCCGAAATCTCCGCCGGCGCCGCCATAGCTTTCAGGGATCGACGGGCACAGCAGGCCCAGCGCGCCGGCCTGGTTCCAAGTCTCCCGCTCCATCAGCCCCTGCTTGCGCCAGGTCTCGAACTTCGGCGCCCATTCGTTGGTGATGAACTGGGCCGTCATCTCCCCAAGCATCTGGTGCTCTTCCGTCATCCATGCGGAGTGCGTGCTGGTCATCTTTCTCCCTTCGGCCCGGTTGCGGGCCTTATCTCTTGCGGGCCTCCAGCTCGGCGTTGAACAGCCGCAGCCGGTGGCTCAGGTTCTCGTAGTCCGTCACGCTGTCGAAGTTCTCGAACAGGAATGACAGCGCTTCCCCCTCATCCAGCCCCGCCTCCTGGGCGAACCTCTTTAGCCTGCGGTAGCCGTCCTCCGTCATCGCAATCGGCAGGCGGCGGGTCAGGCGGAAACGTTTCGGCATCTTGCGGTCCTTTGTGTGTCAAAGCACCAGCCGGGGCTTGGATAGGGCGCCCCGCGACAGGGCGCCCGAAGGCATCAGAAGGCGTCTGCGTCCAGCGCCATCACCGTGTCCGCGCCGCTTTCGATGCGGGCCAGGTGCAGCTTGGTCGCGGGCAGCCGCCGTGCCATGTAATACCGGCCGGTTGCGAGTTTCGTCTCATAGAACGCCGCGTCATCGGCCCCGGCGTCAAGCGCTTCCTGCGCTGCCTTGCCCATCTTCGCCCACATCAGGCCGAGGCAGACCTGGCCGAACAGATGCATGAAGTCATAAGACCCCGCCAGCGCCTGGTTCGGATCCTTCATGCCGTTTTGCATGAAGAACATGCCGGCCGCCTGCAGATCCTTCGACGCCGCCTTCAGCGGGTCAATGAAGTCCTTGCTGAAGGCTTCTGAAATATCTTTGTTTTCCTGGCAGAAGGTCTTCACCATATCGAAGAAAGCAAGGACGTATTTGCCGCCGTGCTGGCCCAGCTTGCGGCCCACCAGATCCAGTGCCTGCACGCCGTTGGCGCCCTCGTAGATCATCGCGATGCGGGCGTCGCGGGTGTATTGCGACATGCCCCATTCCTCGATGTAGCCGTGGCCGCCATAGACCTGCTGTGCCAGCACGGTCATGTCATAGCCCTGATCGGTCAGGAAGCCCTTTATCACCGGCGTCATCAGCGAGATCAGACCGTCCGCATCCTTGTCACCGGCGCGGTGCGCCTGGTCGATCAGGGTGGCGCCCCACAGCAGGAACGCGCGCGCGCCCTCGGCAAAGCTTTTCTGATCCATCAGCGAGCGGCGGATGTCCGGGTGCACGATCAGCGGGTCCGCCGGGCCGTCCGGGTTCTTGGCGCCGGTCACGTCGCGGCCCTGCAGCCGGTCCTTGGCGTATTCCACCGCGTTCTGATAGGCGGCCTCGGCCTGCGCCAGTCCCTGCATGCCGACGCCCAGGCGGGCCTCGTTCATCATGGTGAACATGGCGCGCATGCCCTTGTGTTCCTCGCCCAGCAGCCAGCCGGTTGCGCCGTCATAGTTCATCACGCAGGTGGAGTTGCCGTGAATGCCCATCTTCTCCTCGATCTTGCCGACCGAGACGCCGTTGCGCTCACCCAAGCTGCCGTCCGCGTTCACCAGGAATTTGGGCACGATGAACAGGCTGACGCCCTTGATGCCCTCGGGGCCGCCGGGGATCTTGGCCAGCACCAGGTGCACGATGTTCTCGGCCATGTCGTGATCGCCGGAGGAGATGAAGATCTTCTGCCCCGAAATCTTGAAACTGCCGTCCCCCTGCGGTTCCGCCTTGGTGCGCATCAGGCCCAGGTCGGTGCCGCAGTGCGGCTCGGTCAGGTTCATGGTGCCGGTCCACTGGCAGCTGATCATGTTGGGCAGATAGGTGGCCTTCTGCTCATCCGTGCCATGCGCCAGGATCGCCGACGCCGCGCCATGGGTCAGGCCCTGGTACATGGTGAACGCCTGGTTCGCGGCCGAGAAGAACTCCCCCACTGCGGTGCCCATCACATAGGGCATGTTCTGGCCGCCGAACTCTTCGGGCATGTCGAGCCCGGTCCAGCCGCCTTCCTTCATCTGCTCGAAGGCGTCCTTGAACCCCTTGGGGGTGTAGACCACGCCGTTTTCCAGGCGGCAGCCCTCCTGATCGCCCACCACATTCAGCGGGTGCAGCACTGCGCTGGCGATCTTGCCTGCCTCTTCCAGCACGGCTCCGGTGAACTCCGGGTCCAGCTCGCTGTATCCCGGGATGTCTCGGCCAGTGACTTTCAGCACATCGTGCAGGACAAACTGGGCGTCTTTGGCAGGGGCTCGATAGGAAGGCATTGCGGTCCTCTTCAGGGTCTTGGTGATCGTGGTCAATGCCGGGCAGGCCGGCGGGAAAGGGCGGGGCAGCGGCCTATTCGGCCGCCTCCTGCTTGGCCTTCATCGAAGCGATCATCTTCTCGCCCCAGGCCAGCTGGTCCTTCAGGTCCTCGATTGCCTCGGTCAGCTCCTCGCGCTGGCGCTCCATATCGGCGAGCCGGTCACGCGCGACCTCATAGGTTTTGGTGAGCTGGGTCACCTGCTGGTCGCCGACGTGGTACAGTTCCAGCAGCTGGCGGATCTCCTCCAGGCTGAACCCGAACCGCTTGCCGCGCAGGATCAGCTTCAGCCGGGCGCGGTCGCGTTTGGTGAACAGCCGCTTCTGGCCGTCGCGGATCGGGAACAGCAGTTCCTTGGCTTCGTAGAACCGGAGCGTGCGGGGCGTCACGTCAAAGGCCTCGCACATCTCGCGGATGGTCATGGTTTCTTCGGTCATCGTCGTCACTCTTACGGCTTGGTGCAGGACCAAGCTGTGCGCAGTTCGGATTTCGATCAAGACTGACTTTACGTTTACGTAAGTTCTACGTCGCGTCACTTTCGGGATGGGCGGAAGTTCGCAAAACGAACATATTGTGACGCGACGTTACCGGTCCGCCGACGGCCCGCAGGCCGTTTCGGCAACGGATCAGTCCGGGAAACAGGCGAATCCTGTGGCGGCCGAAAAAAGGAAAACCCCGCCACAAGGGCGGGGCTTTGGTTCCGGCAAGAGTTGTGCGGGTTACTTCAGCAGCGCCCGGGTGCTTTCACGCAGTTCGCTGAGTTCCTCAATGGCCTCATTGATCTGCTCGCGCTGCTTTTCCAGCTCGACCAGCTGGCGGTCGGCCATTTCCATGAACGCATGGTTCTGGGCGTCATTGCCCTCTTTTTCATAGATCAGCAGCCACTGGCGGATCTCTTCCAGCTGAAAGCCGAACTTGCGCCCGCGCAGGATCAGCTTCATCCGGGCGCGCTCGCGCGCGCCATAGAACCGTGACCGGCCTTCGCGGTCCGGCTGCAGCAATTCGATGTATTCATAGTAGCGCAGCGTCCGAGGCGTGACCTCGAACTCGGCGCACATTTCCTTGAATGACAATCTGTTGTCGGTCATCCGTCGTCTCCCTTGCCGGGAACCTATGCACTTGCAGCGAACAGTGCAACCTCCGCGGCGGCACACTTGCGCTTTTGCCGGGGCAGGGCCAAAGATGAGGGAGACATTTCAAAGGGACCGCCCCATGGCCGACAAGACCGAGCTCGCGCGCCAGTTCATCGAAGCAATTCCCCATGCCAAGCAGCTGGGGATGAAGCTGACTGAGATCGGCGACGGCACCGCCGAGATCCGCATGGCCTATGATGACAAGCTGATCGGCGATCCGGCCACCGGCGTCATTCACGGCGGTGCGGTCTCAGCCCTGATGGACACCTGCTGCGGCGCAGCGGTGATGAGCCACCCGTCCGCCCCCGGCGGCACCGCCACCATCGACCTGCGCATCGATTACATGCGCCCCGCCACTCCGGGGCAGGCGATCACCACCCGTGCCACCTGCCACCACATCACCCGCACCGTTGCCTTTGTCCGCGCCGTGGCGATGGACGAGGATGAGGACCGCCCCGTCGCCACCGCCTCCGGCGCCTTTACCGTGGAGAAGAAGTTTTGAGCCGCCCCCGTCCCGAACCGATCCAGGTGGTCAAGCAGCGCCGCGATGCAGCCCTGTCGGCGCTGGTGGATTCGGTGCCTTACATCCGCTTCCTGAACGTCACTTTTGAGCGCCGCGGCGATGAGCTGACGGCGCAGCTGAATTTCGATGACAAGCTGATCGGCAACCCGTTCCTGCCCGCGATTCACGGCGGGGTCACCGCGGCCTTCCTGGAAATCACCGCGATGATCACGCTGAACTGGTCGCACCTGTGGCAGCGTATCGAATCCGGCGATCTGGACCCGGCGGAAATGGCCAAGGGCAACCTGCCGCGCCAGCCCAAGACCATCGACTTCACCGTCGACTACCTGCGCTCCGGCCTGCCGCGCGATGCCTATGCGCGGGCGCGGGTGAACCGCTCCGGCCGCCGCTATGCCTCGGTGCATGTGGAGGCCTGGCAGGATCACAAGGACAAGCTGTTTGCCCAGGCCACCGGCCATTTCCTGATGCCGCAGGACAAGAACGGCGAAGGCTGAACGGCCATGATCAGCGCTGATGCGGACATCACCCACAAACGGGTGCTGACGATCGCTTTGCCGATTGTTCTGTCGAACGCCACGGTACCCATACTGGGCGCCGTGGATACCGGCGTCGTCGGCCAGATGGGCGAGGCTGCACCGATCGGTGCCGTGGGCATCGGTGCGGTGATTCTGGCGACGATCTACTGGATCTTCGGTTTCCTGCGGATGGGCACTACCGGTTTGGCTGCGCAGGCGCGCGGGGCAGGGGACTGGGCCGAAACCGGTGCCCTTCTGATGCGCGGGCTGCTCTTGGCCTTTGCCGCCGGAGCCGTCTTCATCATTGCCCAGGCAGCGGTGTTCTGGGGCGCCTTTGCGCTGGCGCCCGCCAGTGCCGAGGTTGAAAGCCTGGCCCGCGACTACCTGCAGATCCGCATCTGGGGGGCGCCTGCCACCATTGCGCTTTATGCGGTCACCGGCTGGCTGATCGCGGTGGAGCGCACCCGCGGCGTGTTCCTGCTGCAGGTCTGGATGAACGGGCTGAACATCGTGCTGGATCTTTGGTTCGTGCTGGGGCTCGGCTGGGGTGTGGAGGGCGTTGCTATCGCCACGCTGATCGCTGAATGGAGCGGGCTGGCGCTGGGGCTGTACCTGTGCCGCAGTGCTTTTGCCGGCGATCAGTGGCGCGACTGGGCGCGGGTGTTCGATCCGGCGCGGCTCAGACGGATGATGCAGGTGAACGGCGACATCATGGTGCGCTCGGTGCTGCTCACCGGTTCCTTCACCACTTTCCTGTTCATCGGCTCCGGCATTGGCGACGTGAATCTCGCCGCCAACCAGATCCTGCTGCAATTTGTCGAGATCACGGCCTTTGCGCTCGATGGCTTTGCCTTCTCGGCCGAGGCATTGGTGGGTGGAGCGGTTGGCGCCAAGGCGCGGGACCGCGTGCGCCGGGCGTCGGTGGTCACGTCGCAATGGGGCGTGGGCGGCGCAGTGCTTCTGGGCGTCACCTTTGCGGCTGGCGGCCCTTGGCTGATCGATCTCATGTCCACTTCGCCGGAAGTCCGCGAGGCGGGACGGGTGTTCCTGATCTGGGCCGTGGCAATGCCGGTGCTAAGCGTCGCAAGCTGGATGTTCGATGGCATCTACATCGGCGCCACCTGGACCGGCGCCATGCGGCGGGCAATGCTGCAATCGGTGGCAATCTATGCGGCGGCGCTGCTGATCCTGGTGCCAACTTTTGGCAATCACGGCCTCTGGGCATCGCTGATGGTTCTGAACCTGGCCCGCGGTGTGACGCTGGGCCTGCGCTACCCGCGGCTGGAGGCGCAGGTTGGTGCATAAGTGTGAAGAGCGGGCCAACAGGCCCGCCCCAGCCGACTACAGCAGTGTCTCAATAGCTTCGGTCGGGCGGCCGATCACTGCCTTGCCGTCCTTGATGGCAATCGGGCGTTCGATCAGGATCGGATGCGCGGCCATCGCCGCCAGCAGCTCTTCCTCTGCGCTGTCCTTGGACAGGCCCAGCTCCTTAAAGACCTTCTCGCCGGTCCGCATCATTTCCGCCGCGGAGACGCCAAGAGCGGTTTGCACCGCCTTCAGTTCCTCAACCGAGGGCGCATCTTCCAGATAGGCACGCGTCTGCACCTCTGCGCCACGCGCCTCGATCAGCGCAAGGCCCGCGCGGGATTTCGAGCACTTCGGGTAATGCCAATAGGTGATCACAGCCAATCCTTCCGTTTGGTTCCAACCGCTTGCGCGACGTTCTCAAACCCGTCCCGTGCCAGCAGCACGTCCAGCCCGCGGGCAATATCACCGGCCAGCGACAGCCCGCCATAGACCATTGCGGTGTAGAACTGCACGGCTGAGGCCCCGGCGCAGATCTTGGCATAAGCCTGCTCTGCCGTGCTGATGCCGCCGACGCCGACCAGCGGCACCTTGCCGTCCAGAAGCTCCGACAGCTGCGCCAGAACCCGGGTGGATTTGTCAAACAGCGGCGCGCCGGAGAGGCCCCCGGATTCGCCTTTGTGGGCACTGCGCAAGCCGTCGCGCGACAGCGTGGTATTGGTGGCAATCACCGCGTCGATGCCGGTCTCCAGCGCGACGGCGGCAATGTCCTCGATCCCTGCGCGGTCCAGATCCGGGGCAATTTTCAGGAACACCGGCACCCGGCGGGAAAGGCCCTCGCGGGTCTCGATCACGCCTGCCAGCAGCGCCGAAAGTGCTGCCTTGCCCTGCAGGTCGCGCAGCTTCTCGGTGTTGGGGGAGGACACGTTGACGGTGGCAAAATCCAGATGCGCGCCGCAGTGGGCCAGCACCTTGGCGAAATCCGCGGCGCGGTCCTCGCTGTCCTTGTTGGCGCCGAGGTTCAAGCCGATTACCGCATCGCGCGGGCGCTGCGCCAGCCGGGCGCCGATCGCCTCCATGCCCTCGTTGTTGAAGCCGAAGCGGTTGATCGCCGCTTGGTCCTCGGTCAGGCGGAACAGGCGCGGCTTGGGGTTTCCGGGCTGCGGGCGCGGGGTGGCGGCGCCGACCTCGATAAAGCCAAAACCGGATTTCGCCAGCGGCGCCAGCGCTTCGGCATTCTTGTCATAGCCGGCGGCTAGGCCAACCGGGTTCGGCAGGTCTATCCCGGCCAGCGTGGTTTTGAGCCGGGCTGAGGTCACGGGGCCGGGGGCCGGGGCCAGCCCCATGGTCAGCGCCTTGACCGAAAGACCATGCGCCGCCTCCGGGTCGATCCGGTGCATCGCGGCCAGGGCCAGTTTCTCTGTCAGCTTCATGCCATTTCCTCCGGGAACTGATGGGTGCCCTCCACCAGCGGCAGCGGCTTGGCCCAGACCACATCCGCCATGCGGATCATGCGGTAAAGATGCGGGAACTCGGCACCGCCGCGGGACACTTCCCACTTCAGGTCCGCACCCATCGCGTCTGCATCGCAGGCCAGCAGCGTCAGCCCTTCGGCGTCTGCAAAATGCTTGGCCGCGGTCTCAGCCGCCTGGGATGCGGTGGAGAAATGGACATAGCCGTCCGCAACATCAATCGGCGCGCCCCGGGTCTCGCCCGCGGCCTGCAGCGCGGCCCATTCGTCCGCCCGGAAAATCTTGTAAATCAGCATATCGGCCTGATGCCCTGCGTTTGCAAAGGAATCAAGGGGGATCGGCCGTATGCGGCCGTGCAATGCTGACGTCAGGGGAGGCAGTATGGACCCTTTTCCCCTTTGACCGGCGCGGCCTTTGGGCGCAGGCTCCCCTTAAAACAGAACACGGGAGCGCTCTTCATGATTGCACGCATTCTCACATCGGTTGCAGCCCTGGCGCTGACAGTCGGCAGCGCGGCGGCGGAGTACAAGCTGACCATCCTGCACACCAACGATTTCCATTCGCGGTTCGAGCCGATCAACAAATACGACAGCACCTGTGACGCCGAAGATCAGGCCGAGGGCAAATGTTTCGGCGGCACTGCGCGGCTGGTGACGGCGATTGCAGACGCGCGTGCGCGGGCGGAGAACGCGATCCTGGTTGATGGCGGCGACCAGTTCCAGGGATCGCTGTTCTACACCTATTACAAGGGCAAGGCTGCTGCGGAGTTCATGACCAAGCTGGGCTATGACGGGATGACCGTCGGCAACCATGAATTCGACGACGGACCGGAAGTGCTGCGTGGTTTCATGGATGCGGTGGGCTTTCCGGTCCTGATGTCGAATGCGGATGTGTCACAGGAGCCGGCGCTGGCGGATGTGCTGAAGAAATCCACGGTGATTGAGCGCGGCGGCGGGATGATCGGCCTCATTGGCCTGACGCCGGAGGATACGCATGAGCTGGCAAGCCCTGGAAAGAACGTGCATTTCTCCGATCCCGTGGCGGCGGTGCAGGCTGAGGTCGACAGGCTGACCGCCGAGGGCGTCAACAAGATCGTGGTGCTCAGCCACTCCGGCTATGGGGTGGACCAGCGGGTTGCGGCGGAGACCACTGGGGTGGACGTGATTGTAGGCGGGCACAGCAACACCTACCTGTCCAACAGCTCGGACAAGGCGGTCGGGCCGTATCCGACCGTGGTGAACGGGGTGCAGATCGTGCAGGCCTATGCCTATGGCAAGTTCCTTGGAGAGCTGAATGTGAGTTTTGACGACGCGGGCCATGTGGTCAGCGCCACTGGCGAGCCGCTGATCATGGATGCGGCCGTCAGTGAGGATGCGGCCACGCTGGACCGGATCGCGGAGCTGGCCCAGCCGCTGGATGAGATCCGCAACAAGGTGGTGGCAGAGGCGGCGGAGCCCATCGAAGGCAGCCGCGATGTGTGCCGGGTGCAGGAGTGCCAGATGGGCAACCTCGTGGCCGATGCAATGCTGGACCGGGTCAAGGACCAGGGCGTGACCATCGCCATTGCCAACTCTGGCGGCATCCGTGCCAGCCTGGATGCAGGGGAGGTCACCATGGGCGAGGTGCTGACCATCCTGCCGTTTCAGAACACGCTCTCGACCTTTGAAATTGACGGCAAAACCCTGGTGGCGGCGCTGGAGAACGGCGTCAGCCAAGTGGAGGACGTCAAGGGCCGGTTCCCGCAGGTCTCAGGGCTGAAATTCAGCTGGGACAGCTCTGCCGCGCCGAACGCGGGCCGGGTGCAGGAGGTGCTGGTGGCGGAGGGTGAAGGGTTTGTGCCGGTTGATCCGGCCAGGACCTATGTTGTCGTCACCAACGATTACGTCCGCAATGGCGGCGACGGCTATGCGATGTTCGAGGGCGACGACAAGAATGCCTATGATTTCGGCCCGGACCTGGCGGATGTGCTGGCGGAATACCTGGCTGCCCAAGGCCCTTATACGCCCTATACCGACGGGCGGATTTCGCAGGTGAAATAGGCGGGCCGAAATAGGTCAGCGTTGCTGCTAGAATGTTTCGCGCGCGAAACATTCAGGCAAGAATACTGCCGCATTATTTTCAGGGATTGTTAAGCTTTGCGGCCTGTTCCTTAACGGCCGCCAGGGGCTTTCGCCGCCCGCGCGCGCATGGCAGAATGCAGGTCATGGACCACCCGCTGATCGACCTCGTCAATGCCCGTATCGAAGCCGCCGAAAAGGACGGCGCCTTTGACAATCTGGCGGGCGCAGGCAAACCGCTGCCGAAATGTGAGGACCCGGAGAATGAGCTGGTCAACCGGCTGGTGCGCGAGAGCGGCGGGGTGCCGGAGTTCGTGAGCCTGTCGCGCGAACTGCAGCGCCTGCGGGCGGAGCTGCGCGAGGTCGGCGACCGCAGCCGTCGGCAGGAGATCCTAAAAGAGATGTCGATGATGGACGCGCGGATCGAGATCGCGCGCAAGGCTTACACGAAGTAAATCCTGCTAACCTTTGATTTCCGGCCAAATTTCCGGGTCCAGCCCGTCGATGAGAGGCGCCAATACATCGGCGTATTTCTCCCACTTGCCGATTGAGCGTGTGTGCGCTGTCTGCCGCACCTGGGTGTTCGACAGCGTCAGCACCTGGCCCTCGTGGCGTTCCGGGTGGGCCATGTCCTCAACCCAGTCCAGCCCGCAGAACTCTGCCAGCTTGCGGCTTTCGCCCTCAATATCGGCAACGAAGCTCTCATAGCGCAGATCATAGATCCGGCCCGGCATCACCTGCCGCCAGTGCTGCATCAGCCGGCCATAGAGGTTGAAGCGGTGCGCCATCGCCTTGAGGTCGTAGGCATAGGTGAGCGAGCTGCCGGAGAAATAGCCGCGCCAGATCGACAGCGCCACATCGCGCGGATCGCGGCAAAGATGAACAAAGCGTGCATCCGGGTAGGCGGTCAGCAGGTGGCCCAGCAGGCGGTAATTGTCGGGCATCTTGTCGACATAGGCTGCCGTGCCCTCTGGCATTTCGGGCAGGCGGCTGATGTCCCCTGCCACGAAGTTGCGTGCGGCCTCGGGGGTGAAGTCCTGATCCTTGTCCAGATAGGGATGCAGCAGGAAGGCCGGCACGCCGCGTTCGCCCAGCGGGAAAACGTCGGGGTGCAGGCCGATCACGGTCTCGGTCAGCGTGGTGCCGGAGCGGGGCATCCCCACCACATAAATCGGACGCGGTCCTTCTGGACTGGTCTCTGCCGGGGTGATCTCCGCCGGGAAGGCCGCCATAATGAAGCTGAACTGGCGTTCACTTGCCTCGTAGTCATAGGGGGTCTGTGCCGCCATACAGGCGTTTGCTTCGTCATTATGGGCGGCAAAAGCCTCCTTGTCGCCTGCCTGATCCGCGATCCGGGCCAGGGCAAAGCTCACGTTGGCACGGTCGAGCGAGCGGGGCGCGGCGGCCTTCAGCGCCTTTTGCGCGATGGGCAGCAGCTCTGCGTTCTGCTCGCGGCTGCTGATGCGGGCCAGCATCTCCAGCACCTGAGTGTCCTTGGGGTCCAGCTCCAGCAGCGCCAGGCATTGCTCGCGGGCAGCGTCGCTTTCACCGTTGGAGATCAGCTGGCTGGCCAAGCGGCGGCGTGCCTCGGCGTTTTGCGGCGCCACGGCAACGGCCTTCTGCGCGGCCGCAGTGGCCTCCTCCTGCCGCATCAGCCGGGCCAGCAGCAGGCTGGCGTTCTGCAGCGCGTCGGCGTCGTTGGGGTTCACCTTCAGCGCGGCCTGGTAGTCCGCCAGCGTCGCTTTTTCGTCGCCCAGCGTGTTCCAAGCGGTGGCGCGCAGCCGCAGCATCCGCGGCTGGCGCGGATCGCGGGCCAGCGCGGCAGTTGCGGTCTCGACCGCGGCCTCGGCGTCGTTCATCACCAGATGCGCCTGCGCCTGCAGATACAGAGCTGCCTGATCGCCGGGCTGGTCCTTCAGCACCCGTTCCAGCAGTTTCATCGCCTGTTCGCCCTGCTGCAGGAACAAGAGCGTCTGCGCCAGGTTCTTGCGTGCGTCGTGAAAGCCGGGGGCGAGCGCCAGCGCCTTCTTGAAATACGGGACGGCATCGCGGTGCTTGCCGAGGCCCGACAGGGAGATGCCGGCGATATTGGGGAAATCCGGGTGGCTCTTGTGCCGCTTCATGCCGCCCTTGGACTGCTTCAGCGCCTGTTTGAACTTGCCTTGGTTGAGAAAACCCAAGGCGGACTGGAGATCGTTCTGAAGAGTCATGAGGCCTATCTATCATCCTGTCAGGGCGGCTGAAATACGGTGGCCAAGGCAGGTTTTGCATCTGCGCCCCGGGCCGGGTTAGAAATCAGCATGTGCGGACGATTTGCCATAACCCTGCCCACCGATGCAATGGCGCAGCTGTTTGCGGCGCAGCCTGCGAATGATCTGCCCAAGGTGCCGAACTTCAACGTCTGCCCCACCAACCCGGTGCATGTCGTGCAGGCGGGCGATACGGGACGGCAGCTGGTTTCGATGCGCTGGGGGTTCCTGCCGCATTGGTACAAAAGCGAAAGCGCCGGGCCGCTGTTGATCAACGCGCGGGCGGAGACGATAGCGGAAAAGCCCGCCTTTGCGAAGGCTGCCCGGGAACGGCGCTGCCTGATCCCGGCCACCGGGTTTTATGAATGGACCAAGTCGGAGGACGGCGCCCGGCTGCCCTGGTACATCCACCGCAGCGACGGCGCGCCGATTGCCTTTGCCGCCGTCTGGCAAAACTGGGGAACCGACGATCCGGTCAAGACCTGCGCCATCGTCACCACCGCCGCCAATCAGGGGCTGTCTGCCATCCACCACCGGATGCCGCTGATCCTGGAGGCGGAGGACTGGGGCAAATGGCTGGGGGAGGAGGGCCATGGCGCCGCCAGGCTGATGCAGCCGGGGCCGGAGGGCGTGCTGGACTACCACCGGGTCGATCCGGCGGTGAACTCCAACCGCGCCGAGGGGCCGGAGCTGATCGAGCCGTTCGGGGAAGATGATATCCCGCGCGGGCAGCTGATCTGAGCGTTATTCGGCAGCGTGGCGGGCCGGCAGGTCGCGCTGCGGTGCGCGGCTGAGGTCGTTGCCTGCAAGCGTCGCCTTTTGCAGCAGCGCCACGAAGGTTTCCTGCTCAGCTTCCGTGAGGCCGGTCAGAATGCCGGGCTGGGAGGCCCGCACGATGGGCAGGACGCGGTCCAGCAGCGCTTCGCCGCCGCGGGTCAGGCTGACCTCGCGGGCACGGCGGTCGGCCTTGGAGACGCGGCGCTCCACAAACCCCTTGTCCACCAGCCGGTCCACCACCTTGCCCAGTGTCGCGCGGTCATAGGCGATGAGGCCCGCAACCGACGCCTGGTCGATGCCGGGATGGCGGCGGATTGCGGCCATGGCGGAAAACTGCACCGGGGTGAGGTCCACGCCCTCTGCCGCCATCTGGTCCATGAACTGGGCCACGGAAATCTGGTGCAGCCGCCGGATAAGGTGGCCGGGCAGGGTGTGGATGTCCAACGGGTCGGTCGTCATGGCCTTCTGGTCCTTGCCGGTTTGGTCGTCCCGGGTGCGTCTGCCCCGGCGGTTCTGCTTGCAAGGCTTGCCTTAGCGCCCCGTGCTCAGTGCGCGCAAGTTATATTGCCGCAAGCCGGGGATTTGCGGCTTTTCCTTGCCCAATGCGCGCGGTAGAGCTGGGGCATGGCGCTGAAATTCACCTCCCTGCAAGAGTTCTATGCCCACGGGTTCGACACCGTGATCGACGTGCGCAGCCCGGCGGAACATGCCGAGGACCACGTGCCCGGCGCAATCAGCCTGCCGGTGCTGAACAACGAAGAGCGCGCCAAGGTCGGCACCATCTATGTGCAGGACAGCCCCTTCAAGGCACGCAAGCTTGGGGCGGCGCTGGTGTTCCGCAATGCCGCCAACCACATCGAACAGAGCCTGAGCCATCACGACGGCGGCTGGAAGCCGCTGGTCTACTGCTGGCGCGGCGGCCAGCGGTCCGGGTCGTTCACCTGGATGCTGCAGCAGATCGGCTGGCGCGCCGAGGTGGTGGAAGGCGGCTATCAGACCTACCGCCGCCTGGTGCACAAGGCGATGTATGAAACCGCGCTGCCGCATAGGCTGGTGGCGCTGGACGGCTATACCGGATCGGCCAAGACCGAGGTGCTGAAGCGCGCCGGGGAACTGGGCGCGCAGGTGCTGGACCTGGAGGGGCTGGCCAATCACCGCGGCTCTTTGCTTGGCGATATGCCCACACCGCAGCCTTCGCAGAAAGCGTTCGAATCGGCGGTGGCCGGTGCGCTGATGCGGCTGGACCCGGCCCGCCCGGTGCTGGTGGAGGCAGAATCGAATAAGATCGGCCAGCGGATCATTCCGCCCGCGGTCTGGGAAGCGATGAAGCAGGCGCCGAGGATCGAGCTGCATGTGCCGGTTGCGGCCCGGTGCCGGTATCTGGTGCAGGCTTACGACGACATCCTGTCAGACTCGGAGCGGCTGCGCGAGAAGCTGGGGCCGCTGCGCGCCCATCGCTCCGGCGCGGTGGTGGACGGCTGGTTTGATTGCATCGATGCAGGGGACAAGGCTGGATTGACCGAGGCGCTGATGGTTGAGCATTACGACCCGGCCTACCGCAAATCCCGCGCCGCGATTGGCGCGGTGGTGGCCGCCACGGTCGAGGCCGGAACGCTGGATGAGGCAGGGCTGGATGCCGCCGCGGCGCAGGTTGCGGAGATCATGACCGGCATTTGAGGCCGGCGGGAAGGGGATCTTCCGCCAACGGGAGCGGGTCAGGCGCTGAGCGTGATCGCACCTACACGTTCTGTGACCTTGCCGATGAGGGCCGCCGGGTAGCCGGCTGCGCGCAGCTGTTCCAGCACCTCATCAGCCCGATCTGCGGCAACCGCTGCCAGCAAGCCGCCCGCGGTTTGCGGATCGAACAGCAGGTCTTGCCAGCCGGTGGTCTTGAGCTCCGGCACGGCGGCCTGGTTGGCGGGAAACAGCGAGGAACGGATGCCGTTGTCCGCCAGTTCTGCGGCGCCCTGCATCAGGGGGATCCGGGTGGTGAACAGCTCTGCGCCTGTGCCGGATGCCTCACAGATACCAAGCAAATGCCCGAGCAGGCCAAAGCCAGTGACATCGGTCATTGAGTGGGCGTCCTGCAGGATGCGGGCAGCGGCGCCTTGCGGCTGGCTCATCTGTTCCAGCGCAGCGGCCACCCAGTCTCCCTTGGCCGCACCCGCCATTTCCGCAGCCATCAGCACGCCGGAGCCGAGGGGCTTGGTCAGGACCAGCGCATCGCCGGGTTCGGCGCCGGCGAGGGTGATCACGGGGCGGGGGCAAAGACCAGTGACGGTGAAGCCAATGGTCAGCTCATCGCCCAGCGAGGTATGGCCGCCGATGATGGCGGCGCCGGCTTCTTGCATGACCTCAGATGCGGCCCCCATGATCTCCTGCAGGGTGCGGGCCTGCAGGGCGGGCGACATGCGCGGCAGGATCAGGTTGGCGGTGGCGGCCTGCGGCACTGCCCCCATTGCCCAGATGTCGCCAAGCGCGTGCACGGCCGCGATGCGGGTCATTAAAACCGGGTCGTTTGTGAAACTGCGCAGGTGGTCGGTGCTGATCACTTGTTTGACGCCGCCGGTGGTCAGCAGCGCCGCGTCATCGCCGGGCAGGGGCGTTATGTCGTCGCGGCTCGTATTGCTGAGACCGGCAAGCGTGCCGAGCAGGGCATCTCGCCCGACCTTGGCACCGCAACCGCCGCACATGGGCTTGTCTCCCAGCGCCTCCTCCATGTCCAGCGTGTGTTCGGCCGGCAGCGGTGGGCCCTCCATCGCAGGCAGGTCGCGGAATTTCTCCATGAAGGCCTGGTCGATGCGGTCCTTCCAGCTCCACATCAGCGGGCCGGCAAGGGTGGTGCCGAAGCGTTCGCCAAGCGCCTCGCGCGCGCCCATGGAGATCAGTTTCAGGTAATCCTTCTGTGGCCGGTATTTGCGCAGGGGATCGCCGGTCAACTGGGCGCGCAGGTTGTGGTAGAGCACCGGCGACTGGCGCACGGCATAGACGCCTGCCTTGGGGCGCGGGGCAAAATCCATATGGGCACAGTCGCCGGCGGCAAAGACATTGGCGGTGGAGCTTTGCAGGGTCTCGCCGACCCGGATGAACCCGTCCTGCAGGGCCAGCCCGCTGTCCGCGAGCCAGCGGTAGGGGCGGGCGCCGGCGGCGCCGGTGGTGAAATCGGACAGGATCTCGCTGCCGTCCTGCAGTGTTATGTAGCCGTCTTCGATGCGCTCGATGCGGGCGTTCTCCTCCAGCTGCACGCCATGTTCGACCAAGGCGCGGCGCAGCTTCTGGCCGGCCTTTTCGCCAATGGCGCGAAGGGCCTCGTCGCTGTCGATCAGCGTCGCCTGGGCGAGGCGGCCGCGTGATTTGAGGGCATAGGCCATGGCCAGGATCAGCTCCGCCCCGGCAACGCCGCCGCCGATCACCGCGACATGGGCGGGGCCGTCCGCCTCGCGGAATGCGGCCCATTGGGCGGCGAAGCGGCCCAGCGGCTTGGCCGGGATGCCGTGCTCGGCAAAGCCCGGCAGATCCGGCATGGCGGAGGTGATGCCGATGTCGATGGAAGCAACGTCATAGGCAATCGGCGGGCGGCCCGGCACATGCACCAACTGGGCTCTGGTGTCGATATGCTCTGCCGCTCCCAGCACCACGCGGGCGCCGGCAAAACGGGCGAGGCGGACCAGGTCAATGTCCAGCTCCTCGCGCCCGTAATGGCCTGCAACAAAACCGGGCAGCATGCCGGAATAGGGCGCGGTAGGGCCAGGGTTGATGACGGTCAGCCGGGCACCGGGCAGGGGTTTCATGCCCCATTTGCGCAGCACCAGCGCGTGGGTGTGGCCGCCGCCGACCAGCACCAGATCTCGGGTTAGCGGCAAGCGGGAGGTGTCCATCACGGTTTGTGCCTTCCTGACTGCCCCGCACTTACTCTTCGGCGGGCGGGTTATGGGCTGCGTGCCGGCGTTCCTCGTCCTCAGGCGTGTCGTGGGTGGCCCAGTGATCGTCGCCGCCGGCCTCGGGCATGGTTTCGCGGGTCTCCTGCCGGTGGATATGCACCTTGGCGATGAAGTTCGCGGTGATCGGCGCGGTCAGGAACAGGAACAGGGTGATCATCAGTTCGTGGTAGGAGAAGTGCTCCTCGAACGCGGCCGCATGCAGCATCGAAGCAAGCAGCACGCCGCCGACGCCCAGGGTGGTGGCCTTGGTCGGGGCGTGCAGCCGCGACATCGGGTCGTTCAGCTTGATCAGCCCGAATGAGCCGACAATGCCGAAGATCCCGGCAATCACCAGGAAGGCGGCAACGAGGAGTTCAAACAGGTTTTCCATGGATTTGCCCTCACTCGATAATGTTGCCGCGCAGGATAAAGCGCGCGTAGGCCACGGTGGAGACAAAGCCGAGCATGGCGATGATCATCGCGGCCTCGAAGAAGATCTCAGTTCCCAGGGCCATGCCGTAAAGGACCATCAGGGCGATGGCATTGATGAACATGGTGTCGAGTGCCAGGATACGGTCGGCCACGTCGGGGGCGGTGACGACCTTCCAGAGGTTCATCAGCATGGCGAGCGCGAAGCAGGCGAAGGCGAAGGTGGCAGCGCTTTCGATCATTCGAAAATCTCCATCAGCCGGCGCTCGTAGCGCTGTTTGATCTCATCCCGCACCGCGTCCGGGTTGGGGGCGTCCAGGCAGTGGACCAGAAGGGCGTGGCCCTCGTCTGAGACATCCGCCGACAAGGTGCCGGGGGTCATGGTGATGGTGCCCGCGAGGGCGGTGATCGCCTCCGGGGTTTTCAGCTCCAGCGGGATGGTGATCCAGTTGGGGCGGCGGTCGGCGTTGGGTTTGAACAGCACGATGCGGGCCACGATGATATTGGCTTGGATGATGTCCATCAGCACCACCAGAATGTACTCCGCGATCTTCAGCGGGCGGCGCAGGTTGGGGCGGTTGGGCCAGTAGGGCTGTGTCACGAAGGGGATGATCACGCCTAGCATGAAGCCGAAGACCAATGAGTTCAGCGACCAGCGGTTTACCATCAGAAGCCAGGTGAGGGTGAGCAGAAGGGTGAGAAACGGGTGCGGGAACAGCCGCCAGATCAGTTTCATTCCGCGGTCCTCCCAAGCACGGTGTCGATATAGGCTGCAGGCGCATAGAGCTGCGCAGCCGTTGCCTCGGCATAGCGTGTGGCGGGGCCTGCAAAGACAGTGAGCGCCACCAGCCCGCCAAGGAGGCCGAAGCACGCCACAAAGGGCAGCTGCGCCGGTTTGGCGGGCAATGTGTCCACGGGCGGCGCCTCGCTGGTGGCGGGTTCTTCGGACTCCAGCCCATGGCCCTTCCAGAACAGTAGCGAGCCTGCGCGGGCCATGCCGATGATGGTGACGAGCGAGCCCAGCAGGATCACCCCCCAGATCCAGGGCGCCAGATCGGCGCCGCGGGTGGCGTCCAGCACCAGGAGCTTGCCTAGGAAGCCCGACAGCGGCGGCATCCCCGCCAGCGCGATGGCGGCAGCGAAGAACAGCGCCGAGATCAGCCCGGTCTGCGGCATTGGCAGTTGCGGCAGGATCCACTGGCCCTGGCGTTCCATCACTAGGTCGGCAACCAGGAACAGCAGCGCTGCGGCGAGGGTGGAGTGCACCAGGTAGTAGAGCGCAGCGGCGGCGGCGGTTTGGGTGAACAGCGAAACCGCAATCAGCAGCGTGCCCATGGAGGCGATGGCGCCGAAGGCCGCGAGGCGCCCCAGCTTCTTGGAGCCGAGCACTCCGATGGCGCCTGCGCCAAGTGTCAGCAGCGCGGCGGGCAGCAGCCAGGCCTCCGTCAGGCCCGCTGTGGCCTCGACCTCAGGGCCGAAGACCAGCGTGTAAATGCGCAGGATCGAATAGGCGCCGACCTTGGTCATGATCGCAAAGAGCGCCGCCACCGGCATCGGCGCGTTGGCATAGGCCGAGGGCAGCCAGAAATGCAGCGGCAGGAGCGATGCCTTGATGGCGAAGACCAGCAGGAGCATCACCGCGCCGACCCGCAGGAGGGCCGTGTCCTCTGCCGGGATCTGGGCGACCTTCACCGCGAGGTCGGCCATGTTAAGCGTGCCGGTCACCGCATAAAGCGTGCCAAGCGCAAACAGAAACAGGGTGGAGCCCAGGAGGTTGAACACCACATACTGCACGCCGGCATGGAACCGGCGGGTGCCGCCGGAGTGGATCATCAGGCCATAGGAGGCGATCAGCAGCACCTCGAAGAAGACGAACAGGTTGAAGGCGTCGCCGGTCAGGAAGGCGCCCATGATGCCCATCAGCTGGAACTGGAACAGCGCGTGGAAGTTGCTGCCGCGGGTGTCCCAGCCGGAGCCGATGGCATAGAGCAGCACCGGCAGCGCCAGCAACGACGTGAGCACGATCATCATGGCTGACAGCCGGTCCAGCACCAGCACGATGCCAAAGGGCGCGGGCCAGTCGCCCAGCTCATAGACCTTGACGGTGCCGTCCGCGGCCTGTGCGGCCAGCGCCAAGGTGATGCCTGCCAGCAGCACCGCGCTGGCGAGCGAGAAGATCCGCTGCAGGTCCAGATGGTGGCGCAGCACCATGATGATGAAGGGCGCAACAAGGGCGGGCAGCACCACCGGCGCGATCAGCAGATGCTCCATCATGCCTCCTCCTCTGCGCCGTCTGCCTCAACCGGCATGGCGGTGCCGTCATCGCGAGACGAGAGGTAGGCCCCCAGCGCGATCATTACCACCACGGCGGTCATGCCGAAGGAGATCACGATGGCCGTGAGCACCAGCGCCTGCGGCAGCGGGTCGGTATAGGCGACTTCCTTGTACTTGTTCAGGATTGGCGGCGCACCGGTGACCAACCTGCCGGTGGCGAACAGGAACACGTTGACCGCATAGGTCAGCAGCGACAGGCCCAGGATCACCGGGAAGCTGCGGCGGCGCAGGATCAGGTAGACGCCGGCCGCCGTCAGGATGCCCACGGCCGAGGCAACGAGAAGTTCCATTCTTATCCCTCCGTCCCGGTCTTGGCCGCTTCGTCGCGGGCCGGGTTGATGTCCATTGCGTGCTCAGAGCTGATGCCCGGCTGCCAGGCGAAGCGCGACAGGCTTTCCAGTGCCAAGAGCACCGCGCCCACAACGGCGAGGAAGACGCCGAGGTCGAAAAGCGCGGCGGTGGCCCATTCGAACTCCTCCAGCGGCGCCCAGTGCAGGTAGCCGAAATCGCTGGTCAGGAACGGCTTTCCGTTGAACCAGGCCCCCATGCCGGTGGCGGCGGCGATCAGCACGCCTGAGCCGATGATGGCGTGATAGGGGTAGCGCTGCCGCTCGGTCGCCCAGGCAAAGCCGGAGGCCATGTATTGCATGATGATGGCGATTGCGGCGACCAGCCCGGCGATGAAGCCGCCGCCCGGCAGGTTGTGGCCGCGGAAGAAGATATAGGCCGCAACCATCAGCGCCAGCGGCATCATCACCCGGGTCGCTACCACCATCATCAGCGGATGGCTGTCGCCTGCCTGCGGCAGGTCCGGTTTTCGGTTCAGCAGATAGGCACGGACCTTGGAGGCCAGCACCGCCTCGGTCAGGGCGAAGATCACCATGGCGGCGATGCCCAGCACGATGATCTCGCCGAAGGTGTCGTAGCCGCGGAAGTCGACGAGAATCACGTTCACCACGTTGGTGCCGCCGCCGCCCTTGTAGGAATTGGCGAGGTGGAAATCCGATATCGTCGGGAAGGCAAAGTCCCGCATCAAGAGCGCATAGATCAGCCCGCCGGCGCCCAGTCCCGCCACCACCGAGATCGCGCCGTCGCGCAGGCGGGTGAGGGCCGGGGTTTCCACCGGGGTTTCCTTGGGCATGAAGTTGAGGGCCAGCAGCATCAGGATGATGGTGACCACCTCAACCGAGATCTGGGTCAGCGCCAGGTCGGGGGCCGAAAGGTAGTTGAAGGCCATGGAGACGACCAGGCCGACGACGCCGATCAGAACCAGCGCCAGCAGTCGGTTGCGGTGCTTGGCGACGATGAACAGCGTCGCCACCACCAGCGCGAACCAGCCGACTACCGGAAGCATGCCCGGCTCCTGCAACTGGCGGGTCTCAGTGCCCAGGGTGCCGCCGCGGTAGGCAAAATAGCCGATTGCCACTGTGAAGGCGACCATGATTGCGGCGTACCGGGTCAGGACACCGTTGTGCAGCCCTTCGGTCACGAACTGGCTGAGACGGGTGAAGGCGCCGATCAGGGCATCGAATATGGTCTTGGCCTCAGGCCGGGGCAGGGCGTTCCAGATCCGCTGCAGGGGCGCATGCAGCGCCAGCAGGGCGAGGCCGCCGATGGTGGCTGCCACCGACATGTAGAGTGCCGGGGTCAGCCCGTGCCAGAGCTTGAGCGAGTAATAGGGCAGCTCGCCGCCGCCGGTCACCGCGCCTGCGGCTGTCGCGACCATCGGGCCTGCAATCTTGGCCGAGGCGAGGCCGATCAAAACCACCAGTACCACCAGGAACGCCGGGCCGATCCACATGCCGGTGTTCGGGTCATGCGGGTGTCCGGGATAGTCGTCGCGCTTGCGGCCGAGGAACACATGGGCGATGAAGCGGAAGGAATAGGCGGCTGAGAACAGCGCCGCCACCGTGGCCAGAGCAGGCACGATCAGATGCGAGCCGTTCCAGATGGTGTGGGCGGTTTCCTCCAGCATCATCTCCTTGGACAGGAAGCCGTTGAGCGGCGGGATGCCGGCCATCGACAAAGCCGCCACCATGCCGATGGTGAAAGTGACCGGCATCAGGTGGCGCAGTCCGCCCAAGCGCTTGATGTTGCGGGTGCCGGCCTCGTGGTCGACGATGCCCGCAGTCATGAACAGCGCCGCCTTGAAGGTGGCATGGTTGATGATGTGGAAGACCGCCGCCACCGCCGCGATCTTGGTGCCGAAGCCCAGCAGCATGGTGATCAGGCCCAGGTGGCTGACGGTGGAGAACGCCAGCAGCGCCTTGAGGTCGTCCTTGAACAGAGCAATTACCGCGCCGACCAGCATGGTAACAAGGCCTGTGGTGGCGACGATGTAGAACCACTCCGGCGTGCCGGCCAGCACCGGCCACAGGCGGGCCATCAGGAACAGCCCCGCCTTTACCATGGTGGCGGAGTGCAAATAGGCCGAAACCGGTGTTGGCGCCGCCATCGCGTGCGGCAGCCAGAAATGGAACGGAAACTGCGCCGATTTGGTGAAGGCACCCAGCAGGATCAGGATCAGTGCGGGCAGGTAGAGATCCGAGGATTGGATCGCTTCCTTGTTCTGGAGAATGACACTGAGATCATAGGAACCTGCGATATGACCCAGCATCAGCATGCCGGCAATCATCGCCAGCCCGCCGGAACCGGTGACGGTCAGCGCCATGCGCGCGCCTTGGCGGCCTTCGGGCAGGTGTTTCCAGTAGCCGATCAGCAGGAAGGAACTAAGCGAGGTGAGCTCCCAGAAAACCAGCAGAAGCAGGATGTTGTCGGACAGCACGATGCCGACCATCGCGCCCTGGAACAGCAAGAGGTAGCTGTAGAACTGCCCCATCGGATCTTCGCGCGACAGGTAGTAGCGGGCGTAGAGGATGATCAAGAGGCCGATGCCAAGGATCATCGCCGCAAACAGGAAGCCGAGCCCGTCGAGAAAGAAATGCGCGTTGACGCCGAGTGCGGGCAGCCAGTCCACGGCGGCGTAGACTGTCTCGCCGCGGAACACGGCGGGAATGTGCAGCATCAGCCCGATAAAGGCGAGCAGCGTGGTCAGCCCGGCGGCCGAGGCCGCAGCATTGCGCCCGGCGCGGATCAATAGCGCGGGAAAGACGGCTCCGAGGAAGGGCAGGGCCGCAATCAGGAAAAGGGACACGTGCAAGTCTCCTGTCGGGTTGGCGCTTCGTTGTTATTGGGCCAGTGCTAGACAATTTTGTTGCCCGCAGCCACCCGGCCGCCCCTGGTGCAGTGGTAATACCGCAGCCAGAGGCGGAGTGAATACGCTTGTTACGGGCATAATTGGGCAACGGACGCGCAATAACAAGAACTTGACCGGCGGATTCGGTCTGTTTCTGGTGATTGACGGCGCCTGTGCTGCTAGTTCTGGGGGCAGGCCCGCCAGCGGGCCGGTGCAAACTGCAGGCGGCGGAGGAAGGATGCCTGAGGCAGAGGTGCAGAGCCCGAAGCTTACGCGGCGGCTGATGCTGCTGGGCGGCGCCGCGGCGGCGGCGGGCTACGGCTATTGGTGGCACCGGCGGCAGCCGCCGGTGCATGATCATCCGCGGCTAACGGCAACAGAGGCTTTCGCGCTGGCGCAGGCAGGGGAGATTACCCTGGTGGACATCCGCACGCCGCGGGAATGGCGGGCCTCGGGGGTGCCTGCGGGCAGCCATCAGATCGACATGCGGCGCCCGGATTTCATCGAAGCCCTGCAGGCGGCAGCAGGACCGGACCCTGCGGCGCCGGTGGCGCTGATCTGCGCCCGCGGCGTGCGCTCCGCCCGGATGACGCTGGCGCTGGCTGAGGCGGGGTATTCCAACGTGATCGACGTGCCCGAGGGCATGCTGGGCTCCGGCGCCGGGCCGGGCTGGATTGCGGGCAATCTGCCGGTGGCCCGGTGGACAGAATGAGGAAAGCGCTGCTGGGCGCGGCGGCGGCAGCGGTCTTTGCGCTGCGGGCCGGCGTGGCGGCAGCCGGCTGCGGCGGGGAAGCAGCCAAGTGCAGTGCCGAGGGCGGCAACTATCATATCGCATTGCCGGAACGCGCCGCCGCCGCCCCGGTGGTGATGTTCCTGCATGGTTACGGCGGCAGCGGAAGCAGCGTTCTGCGCAACAGGAGCCTGGTGGAGGGGCTGACGCGGCGCGGCTATGCGGTGATTGCGCCCGAGGGGCTGAGGCGGGACGGCAGCGGCCCGCAGTCCTGGGGCTTCGGCCCGTTCACGGGCGGCCGGGACGAGGGCGCATTCTTTGCCGCGGTGCTGGCGGATGCGGCGGCGCGGTTCGGCACCTCAAAGTCGAAGACGGTGCTGGCCGGGTTTTCGGCCGGAGCCTTCATGGTGCATTACCTGGCCTGCCGCGATCCTGCAGCCTTTGCTGCTTATGCGCCGGTTTCGGGGGCGTTCTGGCGGCCGCAACCGGAGCGCTGCGCAGGGCCGGTGCGGCTGTTGCAAGTGCATGGCTGGAGTGATGAAGTGGTGCCGCTGGAGGGCCGGGTGCTGGGCGGCGGACGCTTCGAACAGGGGGATGTGTTTGCCGCGCTGCAGGTTTGGCGCGCGGCCAATGGCTGTGCCTCGCACGCGCCGGACCGGGCGTGGAGCGCCGAGGGCCTAATGCGCCGCCGCTGGGATTGCGGGGCGGGTGCGGATATTGAGCTGGTGCTGTTTGACGGCGGCCATACGCTGCCCGAGGGCTGGGCGGAGCTGATGGCGGATTGGTTCGAGGATCTGCCTGCGGTGCGCTGAGCAGCGGCAGCATTGCGCAAGACGCAAGAGCGCCCGCCCCTTTGCCCGAAAATCACAGATTTGCGGCAAAGCGTTGGGCCGGGCAGCGCGCCCTGGCGGGCGCGCTGCGGCCGTTATTCATGAAAAGAAGACGCTTGCGGAGCTGTTGCATGGCGTCTGCCGCGGGCCGCGCCGCGCATCAGCGCGGCGCCTGGTCCAAGGCTGCCAAGGCGTCCCGGCAAGAGCCGGGGCATCCCGCGGGTGCGGGTGCCGCTTGGTGCGACAGGCTTACTCTGCCGGGGTGCCGTGCGGCGCGCTGCCGTCCAGCAGGGCCTTCAGCTCGGCGCGGGCAGCACGGGCTGCGCGGGTGATCTGAGGCTCAGTGAACTCCTCCCGGGTAGCCATCCAGTGGCGGATGCGGTTGACGGTCTTGACGCCGGACAGCGCCGACAGCGGCACCGCCAGCACCAGCGACAGCGCAATCGGCGCCAGCCACAGCGACACGGTGCCGGTCAATATGCCGGCCCAGAGCGCAACGCCGCTGACGGTTTCCAGCGCGTGGCAAGTGATCAGCGTGCGCAGGGAATAGCTGCCGCCGTCGCGTGCCTGCGGCGCCCAGCCGCGCTGCAGGCCAAGCGCGGTGCGGAACACGGCGATCATCTGCTGCACCATCAGGATCGGCGCATAGAGGATGGCCAGCACCACCTCGGAGAGGAAGGACAGCGCGAAATGCACCGGGCCGCCGTACTCAGAAAACCGGCTGCCGGTCATCGGCAGCGCCGCTGCGGCCAGCATCTTGGGCGCCAGCAGCATTGCGTAGATCAGGATGATCACCAGAACATGCTTGGGCTCGGACATGTCCGGCCAGCTGGGGCGGAAGGGGTTGGCCTCGCTGAAGTAGCTGATCACCGAGGCTTCCTCGCTGCGGCCGATCACCGCCCAAAGCACCAGCAGCGCAAACCAGACCGGTGCCATCAGGTAGCCGATCGCGCCGGCAAACAGGTGGAAGCGGGAGATCGCGCGGAAGCCCTTGGCGTGCAGCAGGTTCAGGTGCTGCAGGTTGCCCTGGCACCAGCGGCGGTCGCGCAGGATGTGGTCGATCAGGGTGGCGGGGGTTTCCTCATAGGAGCCGCGGATGCGGGGCAGGAAGCGCACCGACCAGCCTGCCCGGCGCAACAGGCCTGCCTCGACGAAATCGTGGCTCATGATCAGCTTGTCGCCGCCGCCGAAGCGCGAGCGCAAGAGCGGCAGGCCGGCGCAGGCGGCAAACGCGCGGGTGCGGATGATGGCGTTGTGGCCCCAGTAGTTGCCCTCGTGGCCGGCCCAGCGGGCCAGGCCTTCGGCCAGCGCCAGGCCGTAGACGCCGTTGGCAAACTGCTGCATGCGGCCAAAGACCGACTGCGCGCCGATCAGCTGCGGGTAGCTCTGGATCAGGCCGGCGCCGGGATCGCGCGCCAGCGCATCGGCCAGCCGGGCGATGGCGCGGCCAGTCATCAGGCTGTCGGCGTCCAGCACCAGCATCGCCTCGTAGCCCGCGCCCCAGCGGCGCACCCAGTCGGAGATATTGCCGACCTTGCGGCCTTCGTTGTCGTCGCGGCGGCGGTAGTAAAGCTCAGTGCCTTCCGGCAGCATGGTGCGCAGCGCCTCGACGCTGGCACGCTCCTGCGCGGCAATGGCGTCGTCGCGGGTGTCCGACAGGATGAACATCGCGTATTCATGCAGGCCGCCACGGCCATGAAGCTCCTGCAGCATGGTCTGGGCGTTACCCAGCACATACCAGGGCACCTCGTTGTAGACCGGCATCAGCAGCGCCACCTTCATCGGCCGGGCCGCGCCGCGGGTGACCGTGCGTTCGCGGCGCGACAGACCGTAGAGGCCGAGCAGCACGGTGGAGACGGTGAAGGCGATCCAGAAGAAGTTGAAGGCGATCAGCGCCAGCAGGATCACCTCCAGCACCGAGAAACCGCCGTCGGTGAACCAGCCGCCCATGATCCAAGTGAGCACTCCTGTCGCCGCCATCGCAGGCGAGAAGGCCAGCAGGCGCCACAGCGCCACCTGGCCAGGCGCGGCGCCGCCGGGGGCGGCCGAGTCGCGGAAGTCCTTGCTGAAGTCCTGTTCCGGCATCGCCAGGGGCTGTTCCGGAGGCATCAGATCACATGCAGTCATGCGGTCCACCTGTAAAGCCAGACTTCGGAAGCGGGGCTGCCGCCTTTCCTGAGCTGGGCGCGAAGTTCGACGTGATCCCGGTCGCCGGGATCGAAGTAAAAGGCGAGCCGCAGACCGCCCGTTTCAGGGTTGCGCTGCAGCACGCCTTCGCTGGTCGCCACATGGGGAGAGTGGATGTGGACGTCAAGGGTCTCGGGACCGCCATCAAATAGCGGGTGCGCATCGAAATCGATGGTGACGATCCGGCCCGGCCCGCCGAAGATCCGCGCGCCCTCGGCGGTGTCGATAACCCGCGGCACCGACAGCACCGGTTCCTCGCCCCAGGTGAGGCGGTAGTTGAGGCTGATCTCCGATCCGGCGGCATAGGGCTCGCGCGGGCGCCAGTAGGCAACGATGTTGTCGTAGATTTCTTTGTCGGCGGGGATTTCCACCAGGGTGACGGCGCCTTTGCCCCAGTCTTTCCTGGGTTCCACCCACAGGCAGGGGCGGTCGTGATAGAAGGCTTCCAGGTCGTTGAAGTCCGACAGCCTGCGCGCGCGCTGCATCAGCCCGAAGCCCTTGGGGTTCTCATCGACGAAGGAGGACACCTGCAGGCGCTTTGGGTTGGCCAGCGGCCGCCACAGGGTTTCGCCATTGCCGTTCTGCACCAGAAGGCCGTCGCTGTCATGCACCGCCGGGCGGAAATCGTCGAAGCGGCTGCGGTTGGTGGCATCGAACAGGAACATCGAAGTGAGCGGCGCCAGCCCTGCGTGGGTCAGCTCCTCGCGGGCGAACAGGGTGGCCTCCACATCCATCACGGCGCTGCTGCCGGGGGTGATGGTGAACCGGTAGGCACCGGTCACGGAAGGGGAGTCCATCAGCGCATGCACCACCATGGAGCGCTGGCCGGGGGCGGGGGCCTCGAGCCAGAACTCGATGAATTCGGGAAATTCCTCGCCCTCGGGATCGGCGGTCTTCAGGGCCAGGCCGCGGGCCGACAGCCCGTAGGCATTGCCGGTGCCGATGGCGCGGAAGTAGCTGGCGCCCTGAAAGACGCAGAATTCGGTTTTCTTGCCGGGTTCGGATTGCTCGGTGCGCAGGCGCAGGCCGGAGTAGCCCAGATGCCCGTCGGTGGTCAGCTCCGGTGCCTTGTCGGTCTTGTCGAACAGCGACAGGTCGAAAGCCACCGGCTTGGCCAGGCCGTCTGCCACGGTGTTGATCTGCACGGCGCGCGGGAAATAGAGGCCGGGCAGGAAGAAATCGACGTTGTAGCTGCGGTCGGTCTTTGACCACAGCGCGTCCTTGGTGCGGAACCAGCGGGCCTTGTAGTCGTCATAGGACTGGTCCAGCCAGTCCTGCGGCACGGCCGGGCGCTCGGCATAGTCTTTGCTGGCAAGCGCGCGCGCCTTTTCCACGACCACGTCGCGGGTAAAGGTGGTGGCTTCGCTAGCCAAGGCAGGCAGCGAGGCCAGGGCGGTGCTGCCAAGCGCGGCGGCTAGGAACGATCTACGGGTAAAAGAGCTCATTTTTTGGCTCTCCAAGGCTGTGACTTGAACCAGGCTGCGGTGTAAGCGCAGACAATGATTAGGAAAAAGCCAACCAGGTTGGCGAATGCCGTGGTCATAACCGCGCGGTCGGTCTGGTCAAGCGCAAAGCCGATGAAACGGGCCAGCGCCATGGAAAAAACAAACACCGCAAGCGATTGCTGGCCGACCTTGGTCACAAGCTGCAGCAGCACTGCCCAGACGCGCGCGGCCAGAGAATTGCCGGTTGCGATCAGGCGCTTGCCGCCGGTACCTGCAGCCACCCAGCCGAGATAGGCCAGCGACAGGAAATGGGCGTAGCGCAGCAGGCCGAAGTCGGTCTTTTCGCGCCACTCCGCAGTGATCTCCCATGTTGGGCGGATCAGGTCGGCCAGATCCTTGTTCGCGGCTTCCACCCACAGGAACACTTTCCAGGAGCCGAACGGCGCTGACAGGATCACAAAGGCTGCGGCCAGAACAACCAGTGCCTTGGACACCGGCGGCGCGGGCAGCCAGCCCTTCATGAAGGCAAAGCCGGTAAAGAACAGCAGCTGCCAGCCGAGCGGGTTGAAGAACCACTCGCGGTCGGACCAGGGCTCGGCCGGGAAGGAGACGCCGTTGGGGCCGAGGCCGATCATATAGGGGTTCGCGGTGAGCCAGATCAGGATGCTGGCGGCGGCCACGGTCCACAGGCCCGCCTTCTCCAGCCCCATCATCAGCGGCATCAGCAGCAGCACCACCAGATACATCGGCAGGATGTCGAAGTAGTTCGGCACATAGGTAAGAGTGAACAGGCCGGTCAGTTGCTGCACGGTATTGGTGAAGAACCAGTGCAGGTTCAAGGAACCGATATAGCTCTTGTCGAAGCCACCATAGAGGTCGAGCAACGCCATTGAAGCGGCAAGGAAAAAGAACAGGCCGATATGGGCCCAGTAGACCTGCCAGCAGCGGAACACCACGCGGGCGGAGCCCAGCCACCATCCCTGCCGGGCAAAGGAACTGCCGAAGGCTATGGCCGAAGCCATGCCGGAGCAGAAGACAAAGATCTCGGTTGCGTCCGAAAAGCCGAACCGTGCCGGAATCCAGCTGGCCCAGCGGTTGCCCGGGATATGGGCCACGAGGATGATGAACATCGCAATGCCGCGGTAGAAGTCGAGCCGCGGATCGCGGACGCGCGGCTGGGCCGCCTGCGGCGGAGGTGCTGCACGGTTGGCGGCACTGGGATCTTTCTGAGGCCCGGGGAAGGGCGCAACGCTGGACATTGGATGTTTGGTCCTTGAGGGTCTTATTCGGCGGGAACGCTTTTGGCGCCGGAAGGGTTCCGCCCTTCGGCGATCAGGGAGCGGCGGGCGAGGGCGTAATTATCCTCGGTGCCACCGCGCTTGACGCGGCGGTCATCCAGGATTGCTTCGACTTCGTCAAGCCGTCCTGCACGCAGGCCGGCGTCGATGGTTATCCGTTCGAAAACATCGCGTTGCGCGTGGCTGCCGCCGGCCAGCACAAGGCTGTCGCGGGCTGTGGATAAATTTGTGAATGCGGCCTTGTAATTACCGTCTCCGAAGGCCTCCAGCCCGTCGGCGGCGGCGCAGCCGGGAGCCGCCATCCGCTCTTTGGCTTCCGAGCCGCCGGCCGCCGCATCGGCGTGAATCCGCTGAACCAGCCGGTGCGCCTCCTCCTTGCGGTGGCCGGTCAGGGCCAGGAGGTAGTGCAAATCGGCAAAAATCAGGCTTCCATCCTCGGTCCGGTTGGCACAGAGATTCGCCAGCTCCTCCCAGCGGGAGCCGACATCAATGCCTTCCAGCTCCAGCCGCATCAGCAGCGAGGTTGCATTGGAGATGTCGCGGTAGTCATCGGTCTTGTCCTTGCGGACCTCGGTGTCGTACAGCGCGAGCGCCTCATCCATCCGGCCCAGGTCCAGATGCATCAGCGCCTTGTGCCACCAGACGTGATAGCGGAAGTTGTTGCAGTGGGACCATGCTTCCTCGCGGCCTTCCAGCCACTCCAACCCCGCCTTGGCGTTGCCGGTCATGTCATGAACGTGCGCAACCGCGTGCAGGCCCCAGGCGTCATCCGGCGCCATCCACAGCGCCTGGCGGCCGGTGTTGGCGGCACGTTCGAATTCACCGGTTTCCTCCAGCGCGAAGGAGTGGCAGCCCAACAAGTAGCCGCGGCCCGCGTGGTCCGGCTCGTAAGACGGCAGCACCCGCTCGATCGAGGCTCGCATGCCGGCGGGGTCGCCCATCATGAAGCGGATGCCGTGGCTGAGTTTCATCGCCAGGGTGTCTTGCGGAAATGCGTCTAGGACTTCCTCCATCCGCTGAATCGCGAGGCTCGGGCGTCCTGCAAGCCAGTTCTCCAGCGCGTCGATATATTTACGTTCGCGCGGCAGCGCGCCTTCGTAAAAGCTCTTTGCGTCGCGCAGCGCCTCACGGGCGGTGGGCAGCAGTTCGCTGCGCCCCAGCATCAGCAGCGACAATCCTTTGAGCGCATGGGCCAAGGCAAACTCCGGAGCCGCCCTGAGCACGGCGCCCAGATGATCCGCGGTTGCAGCCGCGTGGGCCAGAACACCCAACTGCACGTCGTTCCAATCCTGCAGCGCGGCGGTGTCAGTCAGGCTGCTGTCCTGGCCGAAAATATCATGCGTCATCGGAGTCCAATCTCTGTTAATTTAAGCGCGGGTTCCTGTCCCGATGGAGAGTAGATCATAGCAACGGTCCGGGCGAACCCTGCTCGCGGTTTGGTGATGGGCTGTGTGCACTCGGCCTTGAAATTCGCCGGATGTGTAGGATTTCCCGGGAAAATTCCGCAAGAGGCCGGGCCCGCAGACAACAAAAACACCGCCGGTTTGGCGGTGTTTTGCCGGAAACTGTAACACTTGGCGGAATGCCGCCGCGGATTTCGGCTGTCAGGGCTGCCCGAAGGGGGCAGAGGCGTCCAGAATCTCCCCCGTGCCCTCGCCGCATTGGGGCGGCGCATGGCGGTATGTGACCGGCGTGCGGGAAAAATTCAGCGGGTTGCCCAGAAGCCTGACCGGGCCGGCCGCGGTGTCCATACCGATCGCCATGCCGCGTGCCTCGACCTGATCGGTGGCGAACAGGGTTTCCAGGTTTTGCACCGGGCCTGCGGGCACCTTGCGGGCCTCCATTGCCGCCAGCACCGCGTCCGTGGTGAAGCGCTGCACGGAAGGGATCAGCACGCTGTTCAGCGCGTCGCGGTTTTGCAGCCGGGCCGGGTTGGTGGCAAAGCGGGCATCCTCGGCCAGGCCTTCGAGCTTCAGGAACTCCATGAAACGGCGGAACTGGCTGTCGTTGCCCACGGCCAGGATCACATGGCCGTCCGCGGTTTCATAAACGCCATAGGGCATGATGCTGGGGTGTTCGTTGCCGCGTCGCTTGGGGATCTGGCCGGTGTTCAGATAGGCGACGCCTTCGTTGATCAGCCAGGCGATCTGTGCATCGACCAGCGCCAAGTCGATCTGCTGGCCCTCGCCTGTTTTCTCGCGGTGGTGCAGGGCCGAGAGGATACCGATGCAAGCATACATGCCGCACATTACATCGGCGATGCCGACGCCCGCCTTCATCGGCTGGCCTTCGGGCTCCCCGGTCAATGACATGATGCCGCCGAACCCCTGGGCCATGATGTCATAGCCGGGCTTGTGGCTGTTGGGGCCGGTCTGGCCGTAGCCGGAAATCGAGCAGAAGATCAGGCCGGGGAGCTCGTCCTTGAGGCTCGCGTAATCCAATCCGTATTTTGCCAGCCCGCCGGGTTTGAAGTTCTCGATCAGGATGTCCGCCTCTGCCGCCAGGCGGCGGATCGCCTGCTGGCCTTCCTCCGTGGCAATGTCGATAGCGACCGAGCGCTTGTTGCGGTTGGCGGCCATGAAATAGGCGGAGAGATCGGATTGCTGCCCGTCGGCATCCACGACATAGGGCGGCCCCCACTGGCGGGTGTCGTCGCCGCCGGTCTTGGGGTTTTCCACCTTTATCACCGTAGCGCCGAGATCGCCCAGCAGCTGGGTGCAGGTCGGGCCTGCCAGAATGCGGGAGAGGTCGAGAACCTTGACGCCCTTCAGCGCGCCGTGGGGGAGCATGTCAGATGCGGCCATCGTAGCCTCCGCGGTCGATCACTGCCGAGATGACGGTGAAGGTGTCTGCTTTCATTGCGTCCTGCAGCGCTGCGCGCAATTCGCTTCGGCTCGTGACCGTGACGCCGTTGCCACCAAAGGCGCGGCCCATCGCGGCAAAATCATGCGCGGCAAAATCGACGCCGCCATTGGCAAGCTGGCGCTGGCGCTGTTTCAGCTCAATCAGGGCGAGGCTGGCGTCGGCGAAGACCACGAAGATCGGCGCCACGCCCAGTTCCGCGGCGGTGGCAAGCTCGCCCGCTACCATCAGGAAGCCCGCATCACCGGAGAAGCTGACCACGGGCCGGTCCGGCTGTGCCAGCTTGCGCCCGATTGCCATCGGCACGGCGCAGCCCATGGTGCAGAGGCCGGAGGACTGGATCAGACCGCGCGGCTCGGAACACTCCCACATCTGGCTGAGCAGAATGCGGTGGGCACCGCTGTCGGCGGTGGCGAGGGTTTCCGGGGGCAGCGTGCCTCGGCACTCGCCGATGACGCCGGCCGGACCCCAGTCTTCATCCTGCGGGAAGGCTTTGGCTAGTGCGGATTTGACAGCTGCCGGGCGGCCATTGGCCCAGGTTTCGCGCGGGGCGGTGCCTTCGGAGAGGGCTTCCAGCGTTGGGGCGATGGCGGTCAGCAAGTTCAGCCCAGCCTGATGCATGTAATGGGTGTTGGCCTCCGGTGCGATGTCGATGGCGTTCTGGGTTTCCACGTCCCAGACATTGCGCCAGCCGGGGCGCATCTCGATCGGGTCATAGCCGATGGAGAGAACCAGATCGGCCTCCCGCACCAGGGGCAGCAGGTTCTTGTCCGCCAGCGGCGACAGGCCCGCGCCGCCCAAGGCAAGCGTGTGGTCTTCGGGGAGGATGCCCTTGGCCTTGTAGCTGGTGACGAAAGGGATCTGGTGTTTTTCGAGAAAGGCGTGCAGGGCCGGGCCTGCGTTTTCCTGCAGCGCATCGAGGCCGATTACCGCCACCGGGCGTTCGGCAGCCGCCAGCCAGGACCGCGCCTGCGCCAGCGCTTCGCCGCTTGGCGCGGCCGGGCTTGCAGGCGCGCGGCGGATGCCGCGGTCCCTGGCCGGAGTATCTGCCACCGAGATCGGCACGTCGATATGCACCGGACCGTTCCGGGGCTCGGTTGCGATGGCAACCGCCTTGTCTGCGATCAGGTCCGCAGCGTCTGGATCGAGCCGGAAAGTGGCCTTGGTGATCGGGGTGAACACCGCGCGGTGGTCGAGCACCTGGTGGGTGTAGCTCTGCTCCTCTGCCGCATCGACGCAGCCGGTGAGCACCAGCATCGGCACCCGGTCCTGATGGGCGTTGGCCACTACATTGATACCGTTCAGCGCCCCGGGGCCGAGGGTGGCTACCAAGATGACCGGCGCGCCGTCGGCGTGATGCACGCCTTCGCCCATGAAACCAGCGCAGTTTTCATGCTTGGCCAGGTGAAAGGTGATGCCCGCCTTGGTCAGCGCGTCGACCAGCGTCAGCACCTCGCCGCCGGGCATCCCGAAGGCATGGCGGCAGCCCGCCTCGTAAAGCCGCCGGGCCAGAACATCGGCTGTGCGCAGGGTCTCTGTCATCTTGTCCGTCCAATCCGTTGAATTGCCGTCAGATTGCCGAGGCTGCGCCTCTGCGCAAGCCCTCTCACGCCAGTGTGAGAAATGCTGCGGCGGGATTCGGCGCAAATGGCGGCGGTTCGGGGGATTGTGACTAGAATGAAGCAGTCGGCTATTTCTGCGCCCGTTCCGCGATCAGCGCAAAGCGGCGGTCGAGCTGGCCTGCCAGGGCAGCCAGTCCCGCGCCGCCCTCATCCGCATAAGGCGCAAAGACATGAGTGGGCAGCTTGTAGGACAGGGTGGCGCTGCCGTCCGCCTCTTCGGTCACATACATGCGCACCGGCGCCTCGATCATCGCCGCGGTGGAGAGCGCCAGGATTTTCACCGCGAAGTCGTTGTTGAAGAGGCCAATCACCCTGTTGCCGGGGATGGTGATGCCGCGGGCGGCGGCGGCCTGGGTCGGGCCAGCCTGGGTGACAACGCCGAGGCCCTCTGCCTTGGCGGCGGCTTTGACGTCCGCGATCAGCTGTTCGAATGGTTTGGAGGTTTCATGTACTGCCCAGCCGTCGCGCGGGGCGATGCTGCCTGCAGAGGCTGTTGCGGCAGTCAGGATCAATGCGGCGGTCAGGTGTCTGAAAAACATGGGGCTCTCCAAGGCGTGCTTGCCCACATTTAAGGCATCGCTGCGGGTTTGAGGCTCACAATCGCGTGCGGCAGGCGGCGCCGGGTCAGGTGGCGATCTTACCGCCGCCCTGTCTGGTCACCACCACCACCGAGGGGCGCGGCGGCATCTGCGGGTCGAAATCGGGCCAGCGGGTGGCCGGGTCCTCGAAGGTGGAGTCGCGTTCGAAACCTTTCAGGTTCCTGGTGCCGTCGGTCCCGGGGTGCTGGACCGCCAGGAACAGGGTTTCCCCGCTCGGGGTGAAATAGGGGCCGCAGAGCTCTGCCCCGACCGGGCAGCGGAAAAACAGCTTGGAATGGCCGCGCAAGCTGCCTTCGGTCTCGACCCCGTAAAGCCCGTCGGATTTGCCGGTCTTGTCCCACCTGCGGCCCTGGTCGGTGGCGACCCAAAGCCGCCCGCCTGCATCAATGGCACTGTTGTCCGGGGAGGCGAACCAGCCGTTTTCCGAGGTATCCGGGTTCCACTGGGCGCCCACGGCGGCAATGCCCGGATCGCCGCATTGCACCAGGATGGACCATCTGCCGCGGGTTGCAGCGTGGTCGCCGTTCTCTTCCTTGATCTCGATGATGTGGCCGAAATCCGATTCTGCCCGAGGGTTGGCGGCGTCGGTCTGGCCGGGTTTGCGTTTGGAATTGTTGGTGAGCATCACATAGGCGGTGCCGTCGCCGCGGGGCGAGACATCTTCGGGCCGGTCCATCGGTGTAGCCCCCAGCGCATCCGCGGCCAGACGCGCATCAATCAGCACATCCGCCTGGCTGGCAAAGCCGTTCGCAGCCGTCAGTGGCCCGTGCCCGTGCACAAGCGGCAGCCAATGCAACGAGCCGTCCGGGTCAAATCGTGCGGCGTAGAGCGTGCCTTTGCTCAGCAACCGGGAATTGGCGGCGCGGTCCTCTGACACTGCGCCGTCGGAGACGTATTTGTAGACGTATTCAAAGCGTGCGTCGTCCCCCATGTAGATCACCAGGCGGCCGTCCGGGGACAGCGTGGTCTCCGCACCTTCATGCGCGAAGCGGCCGAGGGCGGTGTGCTTCACCGGCCTGGCCTCAGGGTTGCGCGGATCCACTTCAACCACCCAGCCGAAGCGGTTCACTTCATTGGGTTCTTTGGCGATGTCGAAACGGTCGTGGTATTTGCCCCAAGCGTACCACATGGAGGGGACATTGTAGCGCTGCATCTGCCGGGCCTCGGCCTGGCCGGTCACATCGGGCTCGCCATCGGCGTCCAGCTGGTCGGTCCAGAAGTAGCCGTGGAAGTTCTCTTCGGCCATCAGCCAGGTGCCCCAGGGGGTCATGCCGCCAGCACAGTTGTTCAAGGTGCCGATGACTTCGCGCCCCTTTGGATCAGCGCTGGTCTGCATCCGCGGGTGGCCCGCGGCAGGGCCGTCAATCCCCATCACAGTGTTCAGGGGCGAGATGCGGCGGTTCAGCTTGCCGTTCCGGACCACATGCCATTTGCCATCTGCGTTGCGGGCGATTTCCACCACCGAGCCGCCATGGGCGGCCATTTCGATGTCCACCAGCTCCTTCGTCATGCCGGTAAACTCCGCCTTGTCCTGACGGCCTAGGCCGGGGAACATCACCTCTTCATTGGTGTATTCATGATTGACGCACAGGAGGCCCCGGGAGCCCTCAGCGTTCAAGGGCAGGAAGCCAACATAGTCGTTGTTGTAGCCAAACTGCTGCAGCTGGGCCTCTGCGCTCTGGTTCATCACGTCGAACTCCGGCGCGTCTGCGGTGATGGGATCGCCCCAGCGCAGCAGGATGTCCGCGTCATAGCCGGCGGCGACGTGGTGGGTCTCGTCAACACCCGCCTCCAGTTCATCAAAAACATAGCGGCTGCGCGCGGCAGCGGCGGCAGCACTGGCCTGGCGCGCCGCGGTGAGGGCAGGGGCGCCGAACAGGGCAGCGGCGGCAGAAACGCCGAGCATCCCCTTCAGCATATTCCGGCGTCCGTAACGGGTGGCGATCACGCTGCCGATGGTGCGGGAAAGGTCCGGGTTGGCTGGAATGTTGTCTGCGGCCTCAAAGGTTTCCGCCTTGTTTCCGGTCTGCGATGCGCCGGTGATCTGCTTGCGGTTCATTGCCGGCCTCCGGTGTGCGTGCGGTCTGGCGAGGGCAGTCTTGCGATCTGCCGCAGGCGCTAGCGTCCCTGTGCGGCCAGCCTTCAGCCGCTGTCCTTGCAAAACAGTTCGTAGACAACTTCGAGGATACGGCGCGGCTTGTCATCTGCCAAGCGGTAGTAGATTGCCTTGCCTTCGCGGCGGGGCAGAACCAGGCCTTCCAGGCGCAGCCGGGACAGTTGCTGGGAAACGGCGGCCTGGCGGGCCGACAGCAGCGCTTCCAGTTCGGTAACCGATTTCTCGCCGGAGACCAGATGGCACAGGATCATCAGCCGGCCTTCGTGGCTAATGGCCTTGAGGAAGCTGGAGGCCTTGGTTGCGTTCTCAACCATCTTGTCCATCTCTTCCGGATCCATATCGGCGGAAATCTGCGGTAGGGCCATCTTCGTCTCCCGGGTGGCGCTGGCGCGCTGCGCTCCTGTTGCTTACCCGGTTCAGGCCGTCACTGCTGCCCCGGGGTGTGCGTATAGTCAGCATATCTTGCATGAGCGCTTAGCAAATCTGCAAGCTGTGGCCAAAGAAAACTTGTTCCGGGCAGCGATTTAGGTCCGGCGGCCTGCAGCGATTGCGCCCGACCGCTGCGCTCTGCACCGGCGGACAGGCAGATTTCACCGCAACGGCGGGCGGCCAGGCTCCGGGCGGGCTGGTGACGCTGTTAGGGCCAGGCATTCTGTGCCGCAGGCCCGTTGCGGCACGGCTGGGCGTGCGTTTTAAGCAGGCTCGCCTGCGGCCCTTTTCAGCTCTGCGGCTTCCGCCCGGTTCAGCATTTCGCCCTGCTTGCGCTTCTGAAGCGCCGCGCGGGCCAGCTCGTATTGCGGGTCCTGCCAGAAGATGAGGCAGCCGTTGCATCCCTTGCCGCAGCATCCTTCGGTGCCGACGCGGTTGGTCTTGAAGCGCCTCTCGTTGCTGTCCTGCGCAATGCTGTCCGCCAACGCGTCGCGGCGGCGCGCATAGGCTTTGGGATTGTCTTTTCCAGATATTTCAAGCGCCTGCGTCAGCTTGTCAAAGCGGACGCGGTTCCATTGCTCCTCCGTCAGGGCGCGTTCCTTGCGCAAGACGGTAAAGGCAGGGAAGCGGGCCTTGAGGGCGTCGATATCCTCATGATCGAACAGGGTGAACGGCAGGCGGATCACGGTCTGGGTACTGCCATGCACCACCTCCGTGCGGCCGCCGTCCTTGGCCACCTCGAAGTCATAGACCCGCAGCAGCACCGTTTCGCGGGCGATGGGGGAAACGAACTCCAGCACTTCGCCAGCGGTCAGCTTGGCCTTGACCAGAACGTGGAAGGCGTCATCGGCTACTTCGGTCACAACACCGGCGTATTCCCATTGCGCCAGCGAGGCCGTGTGTTCGTAGTCATGCGCGAGGTTGCTGAGGCGACCGTCGTGGAAGGCGAGCGTGTAGCCTCGGTTGCCGACGGCCTCCAGCTCGCGCATGTAGGGCTTCGGGTCCCAGTTTTCCGGGTCGGCGTAATAGTCGTCGATCGCCATCCGGTAGGCGCGGGCAACGATGGCGGCGTAATATTCCGATTTGCCGCGGCCCTCGACCTTGAGGCTGTCGACCCCGATCTTCAGGTACTCGTCAAGTTTCGGCATGATGCAGAGATCGCGGGAATTCAGGATGTAGGAGCCGCGGCCGTCTTCCTCGATCGGCATCAGCTCGCCGGGGCGGCAGCCTTCCTCCAGCAGAAACTCGAACATGCCCGCATTGCTTTCGTTGATGTCCAGCTCCTGCACGGTGCCGTCCTTGAGCCGCATCCGCACGCCGTAGTTCCAGCGGCAACTGTTGGCGCAGTTGCCCTGGTTGGCGCCACGTTCTGCCATAAAGTTCGACAGCAGGCAGCGGCCCGAATAGGTCATGCACATGGCGCCGTGGACAAAGGCCTCAAGCTTGATCTCCGGGCATTTCTCCCGGATCTCCACCAATTCCGGGTAGGAGACCTCGCGCGCCAGCACCACCAGATCGGCCCCCTGGTCCTGCCAGAATTTCACTGACAGCCAGGAGCAGATGTTGGCCTGGGTGGAGACATGCAGCGGGATTTCCGGCGCGCGGTCCTTCACGTACTGGAACACCCCCGGGTCGGCGATAATCAGACCGTCCGGCTGCACCTTGCGGACGGTCTCGATGTACTCGTCCAGCTTGGGGATGTCCTTGTTGTGCGAGAACAGGTTCAGCGTGAGATAGGCGCGCCGGCCGTGCCGGTGGCAGAACTCCACCCCCTCGATCACCTCCTCCAGCGAGAACTCGGACTTAGTGCGCAGGCTCATGTCCGGGGTGCCGAGATAGACGGCATCGGCGCCATAGAGGATTGCCATTTTCAGTTTGCGCAGATTGCCCGCGGGCATCAGCAGTTCAGAGCGCTTGGAAGTCATCGGTCCGGCCTGGCGAAAAGGAGTGTTTGAGGTGCTCCTTTACGCAGGTATTCCGTTCCGCGATTTGCGCTGGATCAAACCGGGGCGTTCAGCTCCAGCCCTTGCGGAAGAAATGCGGGGATGCGCCGAACTTGCGCTTGAACTGGCGCGAGAAGTGGGTGGCGGAGTTGAAGCCCGAGGCCAGCGCGATTTCGGTCACGCTCATCGAGGTCTCGTTCATCAGCGCAAAGGCATGGCTGAGGCGCATGTCGAAATAGACGTGCATCGGGCTCTGGTTCAGATAGCGCGAGAACAGCCGCTCCAGCTGGCGGCGGGAGATGTCGAGCCGGTCGCACAGCTCGCCGATCGACAGCGGCTCCTCGATCGATTCCTGCATCAGCTGCAGCGCATTCAGAAGGCGCTGGTTGCGGCTGCCGATGGCCACAGCGTAGTTCGACTTTTGCGGCGCCGCCTGGCCACCAGAGCGCACGTGGAGGCACATGTCGGCGACGATGATCGCCAGCTGCTTGCCGTGGCGCTCCTCGATCAGGTGCAGCATCATGTCGGTTGCGGCATTGCCGCCGCCGCAGGTCATCAGCGGACCGGAAATCTCAAAGATATTCGGCGAGGGCTCCAGGTTCGGATAGCTTTCCAGAAAGCCCGGCTGGTTCTCCCAGTGCAGGGTGAACTTGTGATTCTTGATCAGCCCGGCCTGGGCCAGCGCAAAGGCGCCGGTGCAGATGCCGCCGATGGACCGGCCAAAGCGGCTTTCGCGGCGCAGCCAGTTCAGGGTGATTTCGCTGGCAGCGGCGTGCGGTTCCACCCCGGCGCAGACAAACCCCATAGAATCCGAGGGCAGCGGCTGCAGCTGGGTGTCCGGCGTCACCACCATGCCGTTGGAGCAGCGCACCGGCTGGCCGTCCTCTGTCATGATGAACCAGCGGTACAGCCGGGTGCCGGTCACCTGGTTGGCAATGCGCAGGGGTTCGATGGCGGCGGCCACCGGCAGCATCGTCGCCTTGGGCAGCAGCAGGAAATAGAAGTCCTGCGGCTCGCCCTCGAACGGAATGGCGAGATTGGCGGCGGCGCCTTTCTGAACGAAACTGTCATCGGACATGGCGGAACCCCAGCGCGGCGCCCGGGTTTATGCACCGGGCGGGTATCGGACTTGATTGTGCTTCCTAAGGCGCCGCTGCCCGATGCAGCCGGAGAATAGCGACAGCGTTCCAGCGGATTGCGACACCGGATACAGGTTTGCGTCATCGCGAAAATGCCCGCCGCCCCTTGCAGGTCAAAAGGGGCGATACTAAGACTCGGGTAACACACTGTCGGGTATGGTGCCGGACATAAACAACGCAGGCAGGTCGCAATGATTGATCCCAGAGAAACATACATGAACACCCTGGTCCCGATGGTGGTTGAGCAGACCAGCCGGGGCGAACGGGCCTATGACATCTTTTCCCGCCTGCTGAAGGAGCGGATCATCTTCCTGAACGGCCCGGTGCACGACGGGATGAGCTCCCTTATCGTGGCGCAGCTGCTGCACCTTGAGGCGGAAAACCCGTCCAAGGAAATCTCCATGTACATCAACAGCCCCGGCGGTGTGGTGACCTCCGGCCTGTCGATCTATGACACCATGCAGTACATCAAGCCCAAGGTTTCGACCCTGGTGATCGGCCAGGCGGCCTCGATGGGCTCGCTCTTGCTGACCGCGGGTGAGCCGGGCATGCGCTTCTCGCTGCCGAACTCCCGCGTGATGGTGCACCAGCCCTCCGGCGGCTTCCAGGGCCAGGCCACTGACATCATGATCCACGCCGAGGAAACACTGAAGCTGAAGAAGCGCCTGAACGAGATCTACGTCAAGCACACCGGCCAGGACTACGACACCATCGTCGGCGCGCTGGAGCGCGACAATTTCATGTCGCCGGAAGAGGCCAAGGAATTCGGCCTGATCGACGAGATCGTCGAGAACCGCGCCAAGGGCGATGACGAGCAGGCCTGACGCCTGAGCTTGTGAACAGCCGTGTGCCCCGGTGTTTCAGAAGGGGCGCACTTTCACATTGTGGCGGCCTAAGCACTGGCTTAAGCTGGCCAAAAGATGGATTGCCCCGCAGCGCGGGCGCAGCGGACCGGGCGGACTGAAAGGTAGACCATGGCGACGAATTCAGGCGGCGACAGCAAGAACACTCTCTATTGCAGCTTCTGCGGCAAGAGCCAGCATGAAGTGCGCAAGCTGATCGCAGGCCCCACCGTTTTCATTTGCGATGAATGCGTTGAACTGTGCATGGATATTATCCGTGAAGAGACCAAGGCGTCCGGGCTGAAGGCCACTGACGGCGTGCCGACGCCCAAGGACATCTGCCAGGTTCTGGATGACTACGTGATCGGCCAAGCAACCGCCAAGCGGGTGCTGTCGGTTGCGGTGCACAATCACTACAAGCGCCTGAACCACGCCCAGAAGGCTGGCTCGGACATCGAACTGGCGAAATCCAACATCCTGCTGATCGGCCCCACCGGCTGCGGCAAGACGCTGCTGGCGCAGACGCTGGCGCGGATCCTGGATGTGCCCTTCACCATGGCGGATGCAACCACCCTGACGGAGGCCGGTTATGTGGGCGAGGATGTCGAGAACATCATCCTGAAGCTCCTGCAGGCGTCGGAGTACAACGTCGAGCGCGCGCAGCGCGGCATCGTCTATATCGACGAGGTCGACAAGATCACCCGCAAGTCGGAAAACCCCTCGATCACCCGCGACGTGTCGGGCGAGGGCGTGCAGCAGGCGTTGCTGAAACTGATGGAAGGCACCGTGGCCTCGGTTCCGCCGCAGGGCGGGCGCAAGCATCCGCAGCAGGAATTCCTGCAGGTGGACACCACCAACATCCTGTTCATCTGCGGCGGCGCCTTTGCCGGCCTCGACAAGATCATCGCGCAGCGCGGCAAGGGCTCGGCGATGGGCTTTGGCGCCGATGTGCGCGACAATGACGAGCGCGGCGTCGGCGAGATCTTCAAGGATCTGGAGCCGGAAGACCTGCTGAAGTTCGGCCTGATCCCGGAATTCGTCGGCCGTCTGCCGGTTCTGGCAACGCTGGAGGATCTGGACGAGGACGCGCTGGTCACCATCCTGACCATGCCAAAGAACGCCCTGGTCAAGCAGTACCAGCGCCTGTTCGAACTGGAAGACACCGAGCTGGACTTCACCGAGGAAGCGCTGAGCGCGATTGCCAAGAAGGCGATCGAACGCAAGACCGGCGCCCGCGGCCTGCGCTCGATCATGGAGGACATCCTATTGGATACCATGTTCGACCTGCCGGGCATGGACAGCGTCACCAAGGTGGTCGTGAACGAAGAGGCGGTGACCTCCGATGCGCAGCCGCTGATGATCCATGCGGATGCCGAGAAAGAGCCGGCCTCGGCGGGCTGATAGGCGAAAATTTCTAATTGAGCGGCGCGGTAATTTCCGCGCCGCTTTCATGTTGAGGAGAGAAACATGATCAAACGGATTTCTTCGGGCGGCGAGTTCGAGGCCAAGATCGGCTATAGCCGCGCCGTGGTTGCAGGCGGTTTCGTGCATGTGGCGGGCACCGTCGGCCAGGGCGATGACGTTGTTGCCCAGTGCCGGTCGGCGCTGGACACCATCGCGGCGGCGCTGGAAAAGGCGGGCGCCAGCTTTGCCGATGCGGTGCGGGTGAACTATTACCTGCCGGACGCGGCGGAGTTCGAGTCCTGCTGGCCCGTTCTGGCGGAAACCTTTGGCGCCAACCCGCCGGCGGCGACCATGGTGGAGTGCAATCTGATCGATCCCAAGTTCCGGATCGAGATCGAACTGACCGCGCTGGCGCCCGCGGAGGGCTGATCCGGCTGGCGGCGCATCAGCCGCTGAGGCAAAACTGCCAAATCCCGCCAAGTTACAGGCTGCCCAAGGCGCAAGCCACTGGACCTTGGCGGGAAATTGGGCCATATCGAAGTCGGAAAAATCCGGAGGCACCCATGGGAATCCTGAACACTCTTCTGCGCGCTGTGACCTGGTGGAACGGCTCCACCCTGAACACCCGGATCTTCACCGCCCGCAAGGGCATCAAGGTGGGTGAGGATGACCAGGGCAATGTGTTCTACCGCAATGCGGACGACAGCAAGCGCTGGGTGATGTTCAACGGCGAAGTGGAAGCGTCCCGCATCAGCCCCGACTGGCACGGCTGGCTGCACCGCACCTTCGACGAGGTGCCGAGCGAGAAGCCGCTGAAGCACAAGGCCTGGGAAAAGCCGCATCAGGAAAACCTGACCGGCACCATGATGGCCTATGCGCCGGCAGGGTCGATCCGCGCGGGCGGCGAGCCGAAAGAGCGCCGCGACTACGAGGCCTGGGTGCCGGAATAAACACATCTGCCAAAAGGCTGATTTCATGTCCCACAATCCCACTGAAGTTCTTGCCGGCGGCGTCGTGCTGGCGGCAGCCATCGGTTTTGCCGTCTACGCAGGGCAGGCGGCCGGCCTGTCCCGCAGCGGCGCGACTTATGACCTGAACGCGTCTTTCCGGTCGCTGGAAGGCGTTAGTGTCGGCACCGACGTGCGGCTGGCTGGGGTCAAGATCGGCACCGTGACCGGCGTTGACCTGAACCCGGAAACCTTCCGTGCCGACACCGTGTTTTCGGTGAAGGACGGAATTGAAATCCCCGATGACAGCGCCGTTGTGATCTCCTCTGAAGGTCTCTTGGGCGGCAATTTTGTCGAGATCATGCCGGGCGGTTCTGCGTTTGCTTTTGAAGCAGGGGATGAGATCGAGGATACCCAGGGCGCGGTCAGCCTGATTTCGCTGCTGGTCAAATTCGTGGCAGGCGGCGGGGAAGAGTCGTGAGACGCCTTGCTGCTGCGCTGACAGCCGCCCTTCTGGCCATGCCTGCCTGGGGGCAGGAGCAGGCCGCGCAAGGATCCGCGGCGGTCCTGCGGGCGCTGGACAAGGTCAACGGCCATTTCATGGATGCCGAGGTTGCTGTTGGCGCCAGCGCCGAAATGTTCGGCCTGCTGGTCAGCGTTTCGGAGTGCCGCTATCCGGCCGAGAACCCGACAGGCGATGCGTTCGCCTATCTTTCGGTGCGCGATCCAAGGGACGGGGCCGAGCATTTCAGCGGCTGGATGATTGCTTCCAGCCCGGCGCTGAACGCGCTGGACCACAACCGTTATGATGTCTGGGTCATCCGCTGCAAAAGCAGCTGAGGCTGCGGCACCGCTGGCACTGAGAAATCCGCATCTTTGTCCAGGGCCTCGCGCAGCAGCGCGCGGTATCGCGCGCGCGTGACCTCGATTCCGCCGAGCGAAGCCAGATGCGGGGTCAGGAACTGGGTGTCGCACAGGGTAAACCCCGCCTGCACCAGCCGGTCGGTCAGATAGGCCAGTGCCACCTTGGAGGCGTCGCGTCGGCGGGAGAACATGCTCTCGCCGAAGAACGCGCCGCCCAGCGAGACGCCATAGGTGCCGCCGGCCAGCTCGCCCTGGTGCCAGACCTCCAGCGAGTGGGCGTTGCCCATCAGGTGCAAATCCAGGTAGCGGTCGCGGATTTCGCTGTTGATCCAGGTCTCTGCCCGGTCGGCGCAGCCGTCCACCACGCCTGCAAAGTCGCGGTTCACGGTGATCTCGAAGCCGCCGTTGCGGATGCGCTTGGCCAGGGAGCGGGAGATGCGGAAGCCATCAAGCGGCAGAATCCCGCGCCGCTTGGGGTCGACCCAGAACACTTCGGGATCGTCGCGGTGTTCGGCCATCGGGAAAACACCGGCGGAATAGGCGTGCAGCAAGAGATCAGCAGTCAGGCTCATGGTGCCGCCAGTATAAAGGGTAAAGGCAGGGAAATGTAAAACGGGGCGCAACCGGATGGTGCGCCCCGAATGTTTCAGCCCGGTGTGTTTTCTTCCAGCCAGCGTTCCAGCCAGTGGATGCCGTAGTTGCCGGTGTGGATGTCTTCTTCCTGCAGCAGCGCGTGGAACAGCGGCACGGTGGTGTCGATGCCATCGATGATCAGCTCGCCCAGGGCACGGTTCAGGCGCGCCAGCGCCTCGGTCCGGTCGCGGCCGTGCACGATCAGCTTGCCGATCAGCGAGTCATAGTAGGGCGGGATCGAGTAGCCGTCATATAGCGCCGAATCCATCCGCACACCCAGGCCGCCGGGGGCGTGGTACTGGGTGATCTTGCCCGGGCAGGGCGAGAAATTCGGAAGCTTCTCGGCGTTGATCCGCACCTCGATGGCGTGGCCGTTGATCTCCAAGTCGTCCTGGGTGAAGGACATCGGCAGGCCTTCAGCCACCCGGATCTGCTCGCGTACCAGGTCAACGCCGAAGATGGCCTCGGTCACCGGGTGCTCCACCTGCAGGCGGGTGTTCATCTCGATGAAGTAGAACTCGCCGTCCTCGTAGAGGAATTCGATGGTGCCGGCGCCGGAATAGCCCATCTTGCCGACCGCGTCGGCGCAGATCTTGCCGATGCGGGCGCGCTCTTCCGGGCTGATGCAGGGGCCGGGGGCTTCCTCGAACACCTTCTGATGGCGGCGCTGCAGCGAGCAGTCGCGTTCCGCAAGGTGCACGCCGGTGCCCTTGCCGTCGCCAAAGACCTGGATTTCGATATGACGCGGCTTCTGGAGGTATTTCTCCATATAGACTTCGTCATTGCCGAACGCGGCCTTGGCCTCGGAACGGGCCGTGGAGAAGGCCGAAACCAGCTCTTTCTCGTCCTTGGCGACCTTCATGCCGCGGCCGCCGCCGCCGGCGGTGGCCTTGATGATCACCGGATAGCCCATGTCCTTGGCGGCCTTCTTGGCCGCCGCGATGTCGGGCACGCCGCCTTCGGAACCCGGCACAACCGGAATGCCGAGGTTCTTGGCGGTTTCCTTGGCGGTGATCTTGTCACCCATGATGCGGATGTGCGCCGCCGAGGGGCCGATGAAGGTCAGGCCGTGGTCTTCGATGATCTGCACGAAATTGGCGTTTTCCGACAGAAAGCCGTAGCCCGGGTGGATCGCCTGCGCGCCGGTAATCTCGCAGGCCGAGATGATGGCCGGAATCGACAGGTAGCTTTGGGCGCCGGAGGGCGGGCCGATGCAGACCGATTCATCGGCCATGCGGACGTGCATCGCATCGGCATCCGCGGTGGAGTGCACCGCGACGGACTTGATGCCCATCTCGCGGCAGGCACGGATCACGCGCAGGGCAATCTCGCCGCGGTTGGCAATCAGGATCTTGTCAAACATTGCAGATCCTTACTCGATGATGGCCAGGGGGGTTCCGAATTCCACGGCGGCGCCGTCTTCGACCAGAATGCGCTTCACGGTGCCGGACTTGGGCGCCGGAATGTGGTTCATGGTCTTCATCGCCTCAACGATCAGCAGGGTGTCGCCTTCGCTGACCTGTGCGCCAACAGAGATAAAGGAGGGCGCGCCGGGCTCCGGCTGCAGGTAGACGGTGCCGACCATCGGCGAGGTCACGGCGCCGGGGTGGCTGGCCGGATCGTCGTTTGCGGCTGCGGGGGCGGCAGCGGCAGGCGCGGCTGCGGCAGCAACCGGCGCGGGGGCAGCAGCGGCAGGAACCTGTACCTGCATCGGGGCAGCCGCCATCGCGGTCTGGCGCGACACGCGCACGTTCAGGCTGTCATCATCGCCGTAGTCGCGCTTGACCTGCAGCTCGGTCAGGTCGTTTTCGCGCAGCAGCTCCGCCAGCGCCTTGATGAATGCCACGTCAGCTTCGTGAGTTTTGTTTGTCATATTGTCCTCAGCCAATTCCGACAGGCCCGCCGGTTAGGGCAGGCAGGAAATTAGGGCGCTTATAGGGCAAGGATTACCGCAAGGAAAGCACTCCTGAACTGCGCGGTAACATGAGGTCTATGGCGCGGATTCGCAATTGCCGGCGTGAAATTCCTGGTCAGAGCGGCATTCCGGTCAGTTTTGCCACCAGTTCCGGCAGCTTGCGGGCGCCGAACTTCTGCAACAGATGCGCCCGGTGGCTTTCCACCGTGCGGTAGGACAGGTCCAGCTGCTTGCCGATTTCCTTGGCGGACAGCCCCTTGCAGGTGAGGATCGCCACCTCGCGCTCGCGGGGGGTGAGGGAAACGACGGGGCGGTCGTCGGAGATATCGGCAAAGGACCAGATGCCGGTCTGAAACGGCGCCTCCGGCGTCACCGAGCGCCCGCGCACCCGGCACCAGAACAACCCGCCCGCCCGGCGGCGCATGATGCGCTCGTCGCTGTAGCTGCCGCCCTGCGCCTCTGGCTGCTGCAGCAGGGCGCCAATGCGGTTGAAATCCTCCTGGCTGGGATAAAGCTCTGCAATCAGCATGCCGGTATAGTCGCCGGGCGCGCCGCCAAAGGTCGCGGCGAATTGCAGGTTGCACCGGGTGATGACGCGGCGTTCCAGTACAGCAAGGCCCACAGGGGCATGGTCAAAGGCAAGATCGCTCATATGGTATTCTTACGCAGGTATTTTTGCGGAATTGAAGGGGCTTGGGCCTGCGTGCCAGTTTCCGGCCGCAACAGCAAGCCGGGGAGGGGCAGCAGATGAACATTGCAGTATGGCTGGCACGGATGGCCGCGGCAGAGGGTGCGCGGCCGGCTCTGTACCTGGGGCAGGCGCTGGTTGCGGATTATGCCGGGTTTCATGCGCGCGCAGCCTCGGTGGCGGGCTGGCTGCAGTTGCAGGGCATCATGCCCGGCGACCGTGTCGGCATCTTCATGAAGAACTGCCCGGACTACCTGATCGCGCTTTACGGCATTTGGTATGCCGGCGCGGCGGCTGTGCCAATCAATGCCAAGCTGCACGGCAAGGAGGCCGAGTTCATCCTGCAGAATTCCGGTGCCGGGCTGGTCTTCACCTCACCGGGGCTGACGGAGGCGGTTGCGGAAACTGAGGCCGAGGTGCGCTGTGTGGACATCACCGGCCCGGAGTATGCGGATGCCTTGCAGGCTGATCCGGTGGCGGAGCCCGCGTCGCGACTGCCGGATGATCTGGCCTGGCTGTTCTACACTTCCGGCACCACCGGGCGACCCAAGGGGGTGATGATCACCCACCGGATGCTGATGAACATGGCCATCGCCTATTTCGCGGATGTCGATCAGGTGAGCGCGGAGGACCACGCGCTTTATGCCGCGCCGATGAGTCACGGCGCAGGGATCTATGCGATACAGCATGTGCTCGCCGGCGCGCGGCATGTCTGCCCGGTTTCCGGCGGCTTTGACGAGGCGGAGATTTTCGATCTGGCTGCGCATTTTGGCCGCGTGCACATGTTTGCCGCGCCCACAATGGTCACGCGGATGACGGCTGAAGCGAAACGCCTGGGCCGAAAGGGCGAGGGCCTGCGCACGGTCGTCTATGCCGGCGGCCCGATGTATGTCGCCGATATCATGGAGGCGGTGGAGCATTTCGGCCCGGTCTTTGTGCAGGTCTATGGGCAGGGCGAATGCCCGATGGCAATCACCGCGCTGCCGCGCCACGACGTGCAGGACCGCGCGCATCCGCGCTGGAAGGAGCGGCTGGCCAGCGTCGGCCGGGCGCAGAGCGTGGTTGAGGTGCGGATCGGCACGCCGGAGGGTGATTTCCTGCCAGCGGGGCACCACGGCGAGATCATGGTGCGCGGCGATACGGTGATGCCCGGGTACTGGGAGAACCCGGAAGCGACAGGGAAAACCCTGATCAACGGCTGGCTGATGACCGGCGACATGGGCGTGCTGGACGAGGACGGCTACCTGACCCTGCAGGACCGCTCCAAGGACATGATCATCACCGGCGGCTCCAACGTCTATCCGCGCGAGGTGGAGGAAGTGCTGCTGATGCACCCGCAGGTGCGCGAGGTCTCCGTGGTGGGCCGTGCCCATGCGGACTGGGGCGAGGAAGTGGTGGCCTTTGTCGTGGGCGATGCGCCGGATGCAGAGCTGGATGAGCTGTGTAACAGCCAGATTGCGCGGTTCAAACGTCCCAAGGCCTATATCCGCATCGAAGCGTTGCCCAAGAACAACTATGGCAAGGTGCTGAAGACAGAGCTGCGGAAGATGGTCTGAACGCGGATCAGGCCGGGCGGGAAGCCGCGCCTTCGCCCGTGTCCGGCTGCCGCTGCCCCATCATGGTGTCAATCAGCAGGCTCATCAGCTCGGCCCGGTTTCCGGTGCCGGATTTGCGGTAGATGGCATTTAGCTGCGCCTTGACGGTGCCTTCGGCACTGCCGCGCATGGCGGCGATTTCGGCGGTGCTGAGGCCTTTGACCAGAAAGGTCGCGACGTCCAGCTCGGCGGGCGTCAGGCCCCAATTGGCAAACTCGGCGTCGATCACGTCCTGCACCGCAGCCTGGGCGGCGTTCAGAGTTTCCTCCAGATGCGCCTTGCGGCGCAGCAGCCACAGCAGGATGCGGGTCTCGATCACGATTGCCGCTGCCAGCGCCAGCGCCGCCAGCCCCTCGATATAGGCGTGCGGGCCTTCGCCATGCTCGGCTTCTCCCGCTTCCAGACCGCCGAGATCGGCAATCATGTCGCCAAGAAACACTGCCGCGCAGAGGGCCTGCACGGCAATGACGGCAATCAGGATCCAGGGTCTGGCCGGGTCTTGCCGGTGTGGGCGCATTGTCGGGTCTCCGCTGAGGTGCCGGGCATCTCCTTGTAGCCAGTGACCATTGCGCGCGCCAGATTGACTTTGGTGCGGCGGCTTTCGAACAGCACCGCTGCCACATGCAGCACGACCGAGAATTCTGCCCAGGCGGCCAGCGCCTCATGCAGCTCTTCCGGCCATTCGATGCCCCAGAACAAATCCGTGGTCATCAGCCAGCCGGTCAGGGCGATGCCGCTGACGGTCAGCAGCAGATTGTAGATCATCAGCGCACCGAGCGGCGTATGCCCCAGGTGCCGCTGGACCCGGCCAGTTGCGATGTCGCTCAGCTGCCCGGCTGCGGCGCCTGGATCAGGCGGAAAGCTGGAAAACCGCGCATAGCGGCTGCCGGTCATTCCCCAGAGCACCCGGACGGCGATCAGCGCGGCCACCCCATAGCCGATGTAGAGATGAAGATCGCCCTCCGGATCGGTGATCAGTGCGTTGGCGGCAAATCCCGCCGCCAGCGACCAGTGAAACAGCCGGACCACAGGGTCCCAGACGTATGTGCGGCGCATGCCGGCCCTCCTGCAATGACCGGGCACGGTATTGCGCCCGGCAAATTGTGATTTGTGCCGGTCAATCGTCTTCTTCGATCTTCACCACCTCGATCTTGTCGTTGAGGTAGAATTCGTACCTTTTGCCGTCCTTCAAGGCATAGGCTTCGTAAAGACCGTCTTCGGTTTCGATCTTGCGCACTTCATAGCCCTGGCCGGTCAGCAGATCGCGGATTTTGGCCTGGGTTTCGGCACTGGGGGTGCCGTCAGAGGCAAGCGCCGCTGCGGCTGGCAGTGCGAGGGCGAGGGCGGCGAGTTTCAGGGTTTGGCGCATCGGGTGTCCTTTCTGTGTCCTGCCGGGTGCCGCACCGGAATGGCGCGGGCCGTGGCAGAGATTTCGGGGACAGAACGGCGGAAAAGAATAGGCGCCAGGGTGGAAAGGACGCAAAAGCCGCGGGCGTATAACCAGGGTTTATTGCAGTGAAAACTGATCTTTACAGACGGCGGCTGCAGCTGTTGCCCAAAAAAGGAGGCCAGCCCTGAACAGAGCCGGCCTCAGTGACCCTGTGCCGGCACGCGGGCGGCCGGCACGGCGGAGATGATGACTTGGATGCGGTTCAGATCGCCAGGTATTCGGCGCGCAGCTCTTCGTTTTCCAGAACCTCGGCGGCGGTGCCGTCAAAGACGATGCCGCCGGTATCGAGGATCACCGCACGGTCCGCCAGTTCCAGGGCGCGGACCGCATTCTGCTCGACAATGATGGTTGTCATGCCCTGTTCCTTGATATGGATGAGGGTCTTTTCAATCTCGTCCACGATCACCGGGGCGAGGCCTTCGTAGGGTTCGTCCAAGAGCAGCACCTTGATGTCGCGGGCCAGCGCCCGGGCAATCGCCAGCATCTGCTGCTCGCCGCCCGACAGCGTCACGCCTTCCTGCTTGCGGCGTTCGCCAAGGCGCGGGAACAGGTCGTAGAGACGCTCCAGCGACCAGCCGATGGGCGGCGCGATCTGCGCCAGCTGCAGGTTTTCCTCGACCGTCAGGCCGGGAATGATGCGGCGGTCTTCGGGCACCAGGCCCAGCCCGGCCGCGGCGGCCTCGTGCGAGGCCATGTTGTGCAGCGGTTTGTGGTCCAGCCAGATCTCGCCGCGGGTCACCATGGGGGAGCCGGTGCGGGCGATGGAACGCAGGGTCGAGGTCTTGCCTGCGCCATTGCGGCCCAGAAGGGCCAGGATCTCACCCTCGTGGACGTTGAAGCTGATGCCCTGCACGATGTAGCTCTCGCCGTAGTAGGCATGCACATCCCAGACCGACAGGAATGCCGGTGCGGTGGTGGCGACGTTGGCGTTCTTGGAGAAATCGGGTTTTACGTTCATCTTGGTTCCTCCTTACGCCGACTCGCCCAAGTACGCTTCGCGCACCTTCGGGTTGCCGCGGATGTTCTGGGGGTCGTCCTCCACCAGGGGTGTGCCCTGAGCCAGCACGGTGATCCGGTTGGCGAGGCTGAACACCACATGCATGTCGTGCTCGATGATGGCGATGGTGATGTCGCGCTCGTCGCTGATCTGCTTCAGGAGATCGATGGTGTTGTTGGTGTCGGCCCGCGCCATGCCGGCGGTGGGCTCGTCCAGCAGCAGCAGGCGCGGTTCTTGGCTCAGGCACATGCCGATCTCCAGCCGCCGCTTGTCGCCGCGGGACATGGCGGCGGCGTGCATGTGCCGCTTGTCCGCCATGTTCATCTCTTCCAGCATGTGCTCTGCCTTTTGCAGAATGTCCTTCTGGCGCAGCACTGCAGACAGGGCGTTCAATTCAAACGCACCGTCTCTCTTGGCAAAGCAGGGGATCATCATGTTCTCCAGCACCGTCAGGTCGCCGAAGATTTCCGGCGTCTGGAACACGCGGGAAATGCCCATCTGGTTGATCTCGTAAGGCGCGCGGCCCAGCACCGACTGGCCGTCGAACATGACGGAACCGGTGTCGGGGATCAGCTTGCCCACCAGGCAGTTCAACAGAGTGGACTTGCCTGCGCCGTTCGGCCCGATGATCGCGTGGACCGAGTTTTCCTGAACGCTGAGGTTCACGTTCGAGAGCGCCTGCAGGCCGCCGAACCGTTTCCCCACGTCTTTGACTTCAAGGATGCCCATTGTTCTGTCTCCTTATTCCGCGGGGTTGGTTTCGCCGGCAGCCTTGCCGCTGTCTTTGGCCTTGCGTCGGCTGAGCCAGCCCTTGATCCGCTGGCCGCCCTCAACCAGGCCGCCGGGCAGGAAGATCACCACCAGCATGAACAGGATGCCCAGGGTCAGGTGCCAGCCCTTGCCGATGAAGGGGTGGATGATGAAGACCACTGCGTCCTCCATCCCGTCCGGCAGGAAGCTGAACCAGGTGTGCAGCACGTTGTCGTTGATCTTGGAGAAGATGTTTTCAAAGTACTTGATGAAGCCTGCGCCCAGCACCGGGCCGATCAGCGTGCCGGCACCGCCGAGGATGGTCATCAGCACCACTTCGCCGGAGGCGGTCCACTGCATCCGCTCAGCGCCCGCCAGCGGGTCCATCGAGGCCATCAGCCCGCCTGCAAGACCTGCATACATGCCGGAGATCACGAAGGCCGCCAGGGTGTAGGGACGGGTGTTGAGACCGGTGTAGTTCATCCGCTGCTGGTTCGATTTCACCGCCCGCAGCATCATGCCGAAGGGCGAACGGAAGATGCGGATCGCCAGGTAGAAGGCGGCCAGCATGATCAGCGCGCAGAGGTAGTAGCCCGCGTTGAACTGGAACGCCCAGGGGCCGAGCGCCAGTTCAAAGGTGGAGCGCATTTCCAGGCCGAACAGGTTGGTCACCGGGATTGAACCGTCCGCGGTGGCGGAGACGCCCAGGACGCGGGGGTCTTCCAGCGTCAGCTGCAGGCCTGTCTCGCCGTTGGTGATCGGGGTCAGCACCGAATAGGCGAGGTTGAAGGACATCTGCGCAAACGCCAGCGTCAGGATCGAGAAGTAGATGCCGGAGCGGCGCAAGGATACGAAGCCGATGAGCAGCGCAAACAGGCCCGCGACAATGACCGACAGCATGATTGCCGGGATTACGTTCATGCCGATGAGCTTGAACATCCAGACCGCGGAGTAGGAGCCGACTCCCAGGAAGGCCGCATGGCCGAAGGACAGGTAGCCGGTGAGGCCGAAGAGGATGTTGAAGCCGATGGCGAAGATCCCGAAGATCACGAAACGCTGCATCAGGTCCGGATAGCCCGCGTTGAACTGCGCCATGGCGCTCTCTGTCGGGAAGGGGTTCAGGATGAAGGGGGCGAACAGCGTCAGGATGGCGACGATGATCAGCATAGAAGTGTCTTTTTTATCCAGTCCGAACATGTCTTAGTCCTCCATCACGCCTTTGCGGCCCATCAGGCCCCGCGGACGGGTCAGCAGAATGATGATTGCGACCACATAGATGATGATCTGGTCGATGCCGGGAATCAGCGACTTGATCTCGTTCATCGAGGCAAAGCTTTCGAGCACGCCCAGCAGGAAGCCTGCCAGCACCGCGCCGGGCAGGGAACCCATGCCGCCGACAACCACCACCACGAAGCTGAGGACCAGGAAGTCCATGCCCATGTGGTAGTTGGGGGAGTTGATCGGCGTGTACATGACCCCCGCAAGGCCCGCGACAGCGGCCGCAATGCCGAACATGATGGTGAAGCGGCGGTCGATGTTGATGCCCAGCAGGCCCACCGTCTCGCGGTCGGCCATGCCGGCCCGCACCACCATGCCGAAAGTGGTGAATTGCAGGAAGGAGAAGATGCCGCCGATGATCAGCACGGCAAAGAAGAAATAGACCACGCGCCAGACCGGATAGACGATATCCATGCCGATGGCCGCGCCCAGGTTCACCACGCCGTTTAGCGCGTCAGGGGCCGGTGTCTGGATCGGGTTGGCGCCGTAGAAGTATTTCACCACTTCCTGCAGCACGATGGCGAGGCCGAAGGTCACCAGAATCTGGTCGGCGTGCGGGCGCTTGTAGAAATGCTTGATCAGGCCGCGCTCCATCACGTAGCCGACGCCGATCATGATCGGGATTGCAAACAGGATCGCCAGGGGCACTGCCCAGTCGATGATGCTGCCGCCGATATCGGGGCCGAACCAGGCCTCCACATAGGGGGTTTTGACCTTGAGCGGGTTGCCCAGGAAATCTTTCTGGGTTTCGTCCACGAGCTCAAAGCTGAGGTTCAGGATGCGCTGCAGGGTGACAGCGCAGAAGGCGCCGATCATGAACAGCGCCCCATGGGCAAAGTTCACCACGCCCAGCGTGCCGAAGATGAGTGTCAAACCCAGCGCGATCAGCGCATAGGCCGAGCCTTTGTCGAGCCCGTTCAGGATTTGCAGGAGAATGGCGTCCATGGGTCCCACCGTGCGTCAGGTTAGGATTGGCCCGCCCGGCGGGGGAGGCGGACGGGCCGGTTGAGGCAGCCGGATTCCGGTCCGTAATCCGGACCGGAGATTTTACAGAATGCCGGTGCCCTGTGGCTGGCTTATGCGCCCGGGTTGCAGGCGCCCAGGTTGCCGCCGGCGAACATCGGGTGGTCCGGTGCGTACTCCACCTGTGCCCGCGGGGTGACTTCGACAACTTCCAGAAGGTCGAATTCCGAGGTCGGGTTTTCCTTGCCGCGCACCACCAGAACATCCTTGAAGCACTGGTGGTCCTCGGCGCGGTAAAGGGTTGGGCCGTTGCCCATGCCATCGAATTCGAACCCTTCCAGCGCTTCGACGACGGCGCAGGGGTTGAAGCTGCCGGCCCGCTCCACCGCATCCGCGTAGAGCATGGTCTGCACATAGCAGGTGTGCGCGGCCTGGCTCGGCGGGAAGCCGTATTTGGTGCCGAAGGATTTCACGAAAGCCTTGGAGCCTTCATCCTGCAGCGTCCAGTGCCAGTTGGTGGAGCCGTGGATGCCCTTCACGTTCTCGCCTGCGCCCTTGGCCATCAGGCGGGAGTAGAGCGGAACGACGATCTCGAAGTTCTTGCCGTTCACGACCTTTTCGCGCAGGCCGAACTGGACCGCGTTGGTCAGCGAGTTCACCATGTTGCCGCCATAGTGGTTCAGAACCAGCACGTCGGCGCCCGAGTTCAGCACCGGCGCGATATAGGACGAGAAGTCGGTGGCTGCCAGCGGGGTGCGGACCTTGTTCACGGTCTGCCATCCCAGCGCCTCGGTGGCGGCGGCGATCGATTCTTCCTGGGTCCAGCCCCAAGTGTAGTCGGCGGTCAGGTGGTATGCGATGCGGTCGGTGCCGTAGAGGTTTTTTAGCACCGGCGCCAGCGCCGCACCCGACATGTAGCCGTTGAAGAAATGGCGGAAGCCGTTGGCCTTCTTGTCCTTGCCGGTGGTGTCGTTGGAGTGGGTGAGACCGGCCATGAAGATCACGCCTGCCTCCTGGCAAAGGCCCTGAACGGCAATCGCCACACCGGAGGAGGAGCCGCCGGTGATCATCACCGCGCCGTCCTTCTCGATCATCGACTTGGCGGAGGCGCGGGCGGCGTCCGATTTGGTCTGGGTGTCGCCGGTGACATATTCCACCTTCTTGCCCAGGATGCCGTTGCCCTGCAGCGCCTTGGAGCTGAAGGTGTTCATCATGCCGCCGTCGCCGCCGCCGTTCAGATGCTCGACAGCCAGCTCATAGGCGCGCAGCTCGTCAGCGCCTTCGTCGGCGTATGGGCCGGTCTGCGGCACGTTGAAACCCAAGGTGACGGATCCGCCGGTCGGCTCGTTGGTAAAAGCCGCGGCAGAAGAAGCGGTAAAGATGGTCGGCAGCGCCACGCCGGCGCCTGCAATTGCGCCGGACTTAAGGACTCTGCGGCGCGATACGTCAAATTTGGACATGTATTCCTCCCTGATATGATTGGTGCCTTGCAGCTCCTCACTTCTGCGCGGTACCAGCACTTTGCGTGCAAAATCAGTATGAGGGCCTCATGTAAACTCAGGCAATAAAACCCTTTTATCGCTTGAAAATTCTGTAAATAACTGAACAATATTTTCAAGGCGTCTGTAAATTACCTTATTTTGCATTGCAGAAAGCCCTTGAAATGGAAGTGTTTTGGGAGACCCGTCCGCATGGCACGCGACACCCTAACCGGCAGCCGGATCCGCGAGCGCAGGCTGATCCTTGGATTGCGCCAGGCCGAATTGGCGCGGGAGGCGGGGATCTCGGCCTCCTATCTCAACCTGATCGAACACAACCGGCGCAGAATCGGCGGCAAGCTGCTGGTGGATATAGCCGGCGTTTTGGGGGTGGAGCCGTCGATGCTGAGCGAGGGGGCGGAGGCGGCGCTGATTTCCACCCTGCGCGAGGCCGCGGCAGACAGCGGTGTGCCGGTGGCGGAACTGGACCGGGTCGATGAATTTGCCGGCCGTTTTCCGGGCTGGGCCGAGGTTCTGGCGGCCGGCCACCGCCGCATCGCCACGCTGGAGCGCACGGTCGAGACGCTCTCGGACCGGCTGACCCATGATCCCAACCTGGCGGCCTCGGTGCATGAGGTGCTGTCGACAGCCGCCGCAATCCGCTCCACCGCCTCGATCCTGGCGGAAACCGGAGAGCTTGAGCCGGAGTGGCGGGACCGGTTTCACAAGAACCTGAACGAGGATTCGCTGCGGCTGTCGGAAAGCAGCCGCGCCCTTGTCAGTTTTCTGGATGAAGGGGACGCAGGCGAGGACCGCCGCGGCATGCCGCAGGAAGAGGCAGAGGCTTTTTTTCAAAACAACGGATTCCATTTCCCGGCATTGGAGGAGGGTTCAGCAGAGCCTGAGGACCTGCTCGAGAACGAACCGGCGCTGGCAAGCGAGGCGGCACGAAGCCTTGCCCGGGCTGCGCTGGAGCAGTACCGGGCCGATGCCCGGGTGATGCCGCTGAAAGCGCTTGCGCGGGAACTGCAGTCCACCGTGATCTCTCCCGTGGCGCTGGCGCGCCGGTTCGGCTGCGGCTTGCCTGCGGTGCTGCGCCGCCTGGCGGCGCTGCCGGAGGAGGTTCTGGGGCATGAGGCCGGGCTGGTGATCTGCGACGCCTCAGGCACCCTGCTGTTCCGCAAGCCCGTCACCGGGTTTGCAATGCCGCGCTTTGGCGCCTCCTGTCCGCTGTGGCCGCTTTACACGGCTCTGGTCAATCCGCATGTGCCGGTGCGGCGCAACGTGGTGCAGCAGGGGCGCAACACGGCTGCGTTTGACTGCCTGGCCGTGGCCTGGCCGCAGAATCAGCCGGATTTCGGCGAAGATCCCCTGTACCGCGCGGTGATGCTGATCCTGCCCGGTGCCAAGGACGCGCAGGACCCGCAGCCGGTGGGCGCCAGCTGCCGGATCTGCCCGCGCCGGGGCTGCACCGCGCGCCGGGAGCCGTCGATCCTGAAGGAAGAGTTTTGACACTGGTGCGGGCCGGCGGCTAACCTGCGCAAAAATGAATGCGCGGCCCGGCGGGAGGCCAAGGACCGCGCCTGGAGGAAATTCTGCTGATGGGCAGGCATGTTGTTCTGATCGAGGATGAGCCGAATATCACTGAGGCGATCCGCTTTCTTCTGACCCGCGACGGCTGGAGCGTGGATGCGCACACCGATGGCGCCACCGCGGTGGAGGTGATCCGGGACGCCAACCCCGACCTGGTGATTCTGGATTTGATGCTGCCGGGCAAAAGCGGGCTGGAAATCGTGCGTGAGCTGCGCGGCGGCGAGGGCATGACGGCCCTGCCGGTCCTGATGCTGACCGCCCGCGGCCAGATGCGGGACCGTGAAATGGCCGAGAAGGCGGGGGTCACCCGGTTCATGACCAAGCCGTTCTCCAATGCCGAAGTGCTGACAGCCGTGCGCGACCTGCACGCCCAGGCCGGGCAGGGATGACCCGCGACGGCGGCCCCAAGGCGCAGACCGGCACCCGCGCAGAGCGCCAGACCTACCGCCGCCGCCGCCTGATGGACATCGCCCGGCTGCTGCCGGTGCTGGGGGCGCTGCTGCTGGCGCTGCCGCTGTTGTGGCCCGAAGCCGCGTCCCATCCTGCCGGGCGCGGCGGGGTCAGCATGTCGGCGGCCATTATTTACGTCTTTGCCGTCTGGACCGGCCTGATCGGCGCCTGTTTCGTGTTCAGCCTGGCCGTGCAGCGTTGGGCGGACCATTGGACCGGCGGCGGGCCTGACGGGGCTTCGGTCCCGGACAGCGGGGAGGACGGCTGATGGCCTCTCTGAACCTGCTCGCCTTTGTCTGCCTGGCCTATGTGGCCTTTCTGTTCTTCATTGCCTTCTGGGCCGACCGGATGGCGTCCCGCGGCCGCAGCGCCGCCTGGATGCGGTCGCCGCTGATCTACACCTTGTCACTGTCGGTCTATTGCACCGCCTGGACGTTCTACGGCGCCGTCGGATATGCGGCGCGCTCGGGGCTGGAGTTCGTGACGATCTACATCGGCCCGTCGCTGGTGATGATCGGCTGGTGGTGGGGCCTGCGCAAGCTGGTGCGGATCGGGCGCAGCCAGCGGATCACCTCCATCGCCGACCTCCTGTCGTCGCGCTACGGCAAGTCGAACCTTCTGGCGGCCGGCGTCACCATTCTCGCCGTGATCGGCGTCACCCCGTATATTTCGCTGCAACTGCAGTCCGTTACGCTGTCCTTTGCAATCTTTGCCGAGGCCGATCCGCTGCGCGGCTATAACGAGACCTCGACGGTGTTCTGGGTCGCCGCGGGGCTGGCGGTGTTCGCTATCCTGTTCGGCACCCGCAACCTGAACGCCAACGAGCGCCACCACGGCGTCGTCACCGCGGTGGCGCTGGAGGCGGTTGTCAAGCTGGCCGCCTTGCTGGCCGTCGGCGTCTTTGTGGTCTGGGGTGTGGCCGGCGGGGTCGGCGAAACACTGGCCCGGATCGACGCTTCGCAGATCGGCCAGTGGAATGTCGACGGCAGCCGCTGGGCCGCAATCACCTTCCTGGCGGCAGCGGCCTTTGTCTGCCTGCCGCGGATGTTTCAGGTGATGGTGGTGGAGAATGAGGACGAACGCCACCTGCGCATCGCCTCCTGGGCGTTTCCCCTGTACCTGCTGCTGATTTCGATGTTCGTGGTGCCGATTGCTGCGGTGGGCCTGGATCTGATGCCCGCAGGGTCGAACCCGGACATGTTCGTGCTGACGGTGCCCCTGCAGCAGGGGCAGCAGGGGCTTGCGATGCTGTCCTTCCTCGGCGGATTCTCCTCGGCGACCTCGATGGTGATCGTGGCGGCGATGGCGCTGTCGACGATGGTGTCGAACCACATCGTGATGCCGGTCTGGTTGCGGCTGCAAAGCCGCCAGGCCTCGGTATCCGGCGATGTGCGCGACGTGGTGCTGCTGTCTCGCCGGGTGTCGATCGCGGCGATCATGGCGCTGGGGTATTTCTACTACCACCTCTCCGGCGGCGCAGCGGCGCTCGCGGTGATCGGCCTGATCTCCTTTGCCGGGGTGGCGCAGATCCTGCCGGCGCTGGTCGGCGGGCTGTTCTGGCGCGGCGCCACCCGCAGCGGCGCGCTGGCCGGGCTGACGGTGGGATTCGGCATCTGGCTGTATACCATGCTGCTGCCCGCCCTGGGCGGCGGGCTGCTGCCGGAGCATATCCTGCGCCACGGCCTGTTCGGTCTCAGCTGGCTGCGCCCGGAGGCGCTGTTCGGGATCGAGGGCATGGACCCGACCGTCCACGCGGTGATGTGGTCGATGAGCCTCAACGCGCTGGTGTTCTGCCTGGTGTCGCTGATGACCTTTCCCAGCCCGCTGGAACGGCTGCAGGGCGCCCAGTTCGTCAATGTGTTCGACCATTCGGCCGGCCCGCGCGGCTGGACCGGATCGGTGGCGCAGTGCGAGGACCTGATGATCATGTCGCAGCGGATCCTGGGTGCCGAGGAAGCGCAGGCGTTTTTTGAGCGTGAGCGGCTGCGCCAGGGCGGCCGCGGGCCGCTGCCGGAGCCGACACCTGCCTTCCTGGAGCGGTTGGAGCGCGAGTTGAGCGCCTCGATCGGGGCGGCGGCGGCGCATGCGATGATCGGCCAGATCGCCGGCGGGTCGTCGGTGTCGGTGGCGGATCTGCTGGCGGTTGCGGATGAGACTGCGCAGATGCTGGAATACTCCAGCCGCCTAGAGGCGCAATCGGCAGAGCTGTCGGCAACCGCGCGCAAGCTGCGGGAAACAAACGAGAAGCTCACCCAGATTTCGGCGCAAAAAGACGCTTTCCTCAGCCAGGTCAGCCATGAACTGCGGACGCCGATGACCTCGATCCGGGCGTTTTCGGAAATCCTGCGCGATGACGGGCAGCTGGGGCCGCAGGACCAGCGCCACTATGCCGGCATCATTCACGATGAAACGCTGCGGCTGACCCGGCTGCTGAACGACCTGCTGGATCTCAGCGTGCTGGAAAGCGGGCAGGTCAGCCTGAACATGTCTGCAGGCACTTTGACAGAGGTTCTGGATCACGCGGTTTCCGCGGCGCTTGCGGGGTCGGAGCGGCCGCTCCGGGTCCGGCGCGATCCCGAAAGCGAAAACTTCCGCATTTCCTCCGATCTCGACCGGCTGGCCCAGGTGTTCATCAACCTGATTGCCAATGCCCAGAAATACTGCGACGCGGAAAATCCCGAGCTGACGATTTCGGCCAGTGCGGCCGGGGGGCGGCTTCACATCGACTTTACCGACAACGGAAGCGGCGTTCCGGCAGACTCGCAGCAGATGATTTTTGAGAAGTTTGCGCGCGTCAGCCCTGAACGGGCGGGCGGTGCCGGGCTGGGCCTGGCAATCTGCCGCGAGGTCATGCAACGGCTTGGCGGCGATGTGTTTTACCTGCCGGGGCGCAGCGGCGGCGCGTTCCGGGTTTCCCTGCCGGCAGCGGGTGAAAAGGCGGCGTGAAGCCTGCCGTCATACAGAAGTTGTTAACCTCCTTTCCGCTAAAACAGGGCAAACGGGACGCGCAAGGGGCAGGTTAAACAGCCTATGTCTGAAACAGAAGCAGCAGAGGCAGGCAGCGGCAGGCAGAGTGTGCTTGCACGCAAGCTGGCGGCGACCAAGGAAGGCGCCGGGGGGCTGACCAGTTCCCTGACGCTGAAGGCGCTGCGCCGTTCGGTTGCGCGCGCGGCTGCGGACCTGTGCGATCTGCCGATGGCGGTGCTGGCCGCGCGCCAGTCCAACCGGTTGTCGGATGATCTGGCCGGGCAGTTGTCGGACAAGGATCTTCTGGTGGTGCTGGATTGCCCGCAGGGCCGCATGGGGGCTGCCTGCATGGATGCAGCCACCGTCACCGCCCTGATTCAGCAGCAGACCATCGGCGCGGTGATCGGCAAGGCGCCCGATGAACGCCATTACACCCCCACAGACGCGGCGATGACGGCAGAGTTCCTGGAGCGCACCTTTGCCAAGGTGGTGGCGATGCTGGACGGGCAGGCGGACCAGGCCCTTTTCTCCGGTTACCGTTACGGCGCGCAGGTCGAGACCGTGCGCAGCCTGGTGCTGGGGATGGAAGCTGATGACTACCGGGTGATCGAGCTGAACATCGACCTGGCCTGCGGCGCCATGCAGGGCGTGATGAAGCTGATTTTGCCGGAACCCACGGCTGAGGAAATGACCGGTGGCCAGGGCGGTTCCCAGGGCCCGTCGTTGGGCGGCAACCTTGATTCGATCCGGGCAGAGCTGACGGCGGTGCTGTGCAAGATGCGGGTGCCGCTGCAGGATTTTGCAGGCCTCAAGGTCGGGGACACGCTGCCGCTGGATTCGGCGTTTCTTTATGAAACGGATCTGCTGACCATCGGCGGCAAGCCGGTTGCCCAGGGGCGTCTCGGCCAGATGAACGGCGCGCGCGCCGTGCGCCTGAATGGGCCCAAGTCTGGCCAGCAGGGCGGCACTGGGGCTGATGCCATGGCCTTCTCCGAAGGCGGCGGCATGGAAGCGCTGCCAGACACCCCTATGCCGCTGGATTTGGGGATCGCCGCGCAAGGGCTGCAGGACCCGATGGATGACATGGGCCTGCCGTCGCTTGACGCCGGCCCTGGCCTGGACGCGGCTGCCCTGGATCTGGGCGCTGACAGCGGCCTGCCTGCGCTTGGCGGCGAGGGTCTGGATGGCGGAATGGATCCCATGGGCCTGCCCGCACTTGAAGGCGGGGATGCAATGAGCATGGACAGTCTGGGCGGCGGGATGCCCGATCTGTCCGACCTGCCTGAACTGGCCGGTCTGCCAGCGGATGATCTGGGCGATTTCCCGGCCGGAGATGCGCTTGATCTCTCGGATCTGGCCGGTCTCGAGGGCGCGCTGCCGGAGTCCTGAACCCCTGCCGGGAATGAAGGGCGCAGCGTTCGGTTCGGCAGCCAGGATTCAGCATGTGCGGCCGGAGACCGGGTTCAGACGCTCCAGATACCGGTCAAGATCCGTCAAAAAAGGAGCTGCAGCTTAGGCTGGCGGGCCAAATCTGCAGACGATCTTCCAAGGGTAATGATCATGACGGCCAGCGAAGCCTCGGGTGGTCAGTACCTTCCTGCCGCTGTCTGTTGAACCCGGCTGCTGGGACCGGAACCGCCATTTCAGCGGTTCCTTCGTTCGCTCAGGCACCAGCCAAAGATTCCAGCGCAGGGCGAAGGCCGTCCAGCTGATAGCCTGCAGCCTCGGTTTTCTTCAGAATGTCGTCGGCCGCCATGTCGCCGGCCTGGCTCAGCGCCCAGACCACCGAACAGCGGGTGCCAGAGGCGCAATAGGCCAGAACCGGGCCTTCGCATCCCTCGTACAGCTCCCGCTGCCGCGCCACATTGTCCGGGGTCATTGTCTGATGGGTAAGCGGCAGCAGCTCGAACCGCAGTCCCGCAGCCTCGGCGGCGGCGCGGATCGCCTCCGCCTGATGGCTGGGGGGAACCTCCTCGTCCGGGCGGTTGCAGATCACCGTCTTGTAGCCGGCATCGGCAATGGCGGGCAGGTCCTCGGCAGAGATCTGCGGCGAGACCGAATAGCGGGGGGTGATTACGCGTGCATCCATGGTCCGAGTCTTTACGCGTTTGCAGCCGCCCGGTCCAGATGCCGGCTGAGCGCCGGAGCGGCCAACATGCCGCAGGCCATCGCGGTAAAGAACAAGGCCCCCTCCCAGCCGTTATAGCTGAGCGAGGCGATGGCGGGACCGGGGCACAGCCCCGCCAGCCCCCAGCCGGCGCCGAACAGGACGGACCCGAGGATCAGCCGCCGGTCCAGCTCCGCCTTCGGCGGGGCCGGGAAGCTGCCGCCGGCTGCGGGTCTGCGCCCCTCCGTCAGCCGCCAGGCCAGCGCCATCGGCAGCAGCGCGCCGCCCATCACGAAGGCAAGCGTCGGATCCCAGTTGCCAAAGATATCCAGCCATCCCTGCACCTTGGCGGTGTCGGTCATTCCCGAAAGCATCAGACCTGCGCCAAACAGCCCGCCGGCGCCAAGGGCCAAAAGCATCCGCAGCATCAGATCACCCCCAGGATCTGGCGCAGAACCGCCAGTGTCAGAATACCGGCCAGCATGAAGACGGCGGTGGCCGCAATTCCGCGCAGGGACAGCCGGGAAATGCCGCAGACCCCGTGGCCGGAGGTGCAGCCATTGGCCACCCGGGTGCCGATCCCCACCAGCAGGCCCGCGGCAATCAGCACCGCCGCGTTGCCGGTGACATGCGTGTCCGGGGTGCGCTCGGTGGCCAGGCCGATCAGCAGCGGCACCAGGACCACTCCGGCAAGGAAGGCAGACCGCTCCGCCGCGGTGGACTTGCCGCTGCCATCCAGCAGACCGCCCAGGATGCCGCTGGCCCCCATGATGCGGCCGTTGCCCAAAAGGTAGACCGCGCCGCCCAGGCCAATCAGCAGGCCGCCGCCCAGCCCCCAGATCCAATCCGCTTCCATTTCTGCTCGCCTCCTTGTCTGCTCAGAGCTTGTTGACCGGGATTTTCAGAAACACGTCGCCCTGCTCGTCCGGCTCCGGCATCTGGCCGGCGCGCATGTTGACCTGCAGCGAAGGCAGGATCAGCCGCGGCATACCCAGCGTTGCGTCACGGGCGTTGCGCATTTCGACAAATTCCTCGATGCTGCGGCCGGACCCGACATGCACGTTCAGCGCCTTCTGTTCGCCCACCGTGGTTTCCCAGGCGAAGTCATCGCGTCCCGGCGCCTTGTAGTCGTGGCCGACAAACACGCGGGTTTCATCCGGCAGTGACAGGATTTTCTGGATCGAGTTGTACAGATCCGCTGACGAGCCGCCGGGAAAATCGCAGCGGGCGGTGCCGAAGTCGGGCATGAACAGGGTATCCCCGACAAAGGCCGCATCGCCGATCACATAGGTGAGGCAGGCGGGCGTGTGGCCCGGCGTGTGCAGTACCTCGCCGCGAATCTGGCCAATCATGAAACTGTCGCCTTCGCGGAACAGGCGGTCGAACTGGCTGCCGTCGCGCTGGAATTCGGTGCCTTCGTTGAACACCTTGCCGAAGGTGTCCTGAACCACCGTGATCTGGTCGCCGATGCCGATCTTGCCGCCCAGCTGCTCCTGAAGGTAGGGCGCAGCGGACAAGTGGTCGGCGTGGACATGGCTTTCCAGGATCCACTCAACCCGAAGGCCTGTTTCCTTTACCCAGGCGATGATGGCATCTGCCGATGCGGTGCAGGTGCGCCCGGCAGCCTGGTCATAGTCCAGAACCGAGTCGATAATGGCGCAGGCTGAGCCTTCGGGTTCGCGCACCACGTAAGAGACGGTGTTGGTCGCTTCATCGAAGAAGGCCTTGACGGCGGGGGTCATTTCTCGCTCTCCCTTGGGTTTGAGAAATCATATATTGATTTGAGAATATGTTTCAAGCGCAGCGGTCCGGAAACCGCCATCGCGTGAAATCATCGCAGCCGTCTGATTTGTGTCAAGGCAGGCTGCTGCCGGGTCGGGCTATGCTCCGGCCGCGTAACAAATTCGCAAAACCAGAAGGAGAGTGTAAATTATGCGCAAAAAATCGCCGTGCCGCTCACCTTTTTTCGGGCTTTCGTATTCCTGTTGCGAAAAGCTGGCATAATCGCCGGACGTAGGGAGGACTGCTTATGACTCAGGAAGATCTGCTGCACACTGTCGAGAACCTGGAATCACGGATCCGCAAGGAAACGGGTTCAGCCCGTCTGGCCATGCGGCCCGAGTTCATCCGGCTTTTGGACTACATGCGCAGGAACGGGGCAGAGGTTCCGGGCCGCCTCCGCCGCCTGGAGGCAACGCTGTGCGAGGAAGCGGTCGAGGAGATGTTCGACAACGTGCCGGTCTAAGCAGTCAGCCGGGGCAGACGGGGCCGGGCGTCAACCCAGAAAGATGCCCACCATCACCAGCATCAGCCCCAGCACCGACAGCAGGAGGGCGCCCAGATTGTAGGGCAGCACCGATTGCACCACTGCGCGCAGGGCCTCGTCATCGAGGTTCCGGCGGCGGGCGCGGGCAACCTTGGCGATGCACCAGACCAGCCCCAAGAGGCCGGCAACGGACACGGCGGCTCCGGCCCAGACGATGAGATCGAACATAAGCGTGCTCCTGCGGGGGTTGCGTTGCGCCGCGCCTAACCGATCCGCACTGCGCGTGCAAGCATTGCGCCCCCGGACCGGGCTTCCGGGGCGCCGGTTTTTGCCGCTCCGCGCCGCTTCGCCGCTTTCCCTTCTTGCGGCGCGGCGGGCAGGGCGCTATCCCCTTGCTCCGACAGCAATTGACAGCATGTGCCGACGGAGCCGCAGATGGATATCACCGAAGACGAAAAAAGCGAAAACTACCGCGTGACCGCTGGCGAACTGCGCCAGTTCATCGAACGGTTCGAGCGGCTGGACGAAGAAAAGAAAACCATCGCCGAGCAGCAGAAAGAAGTGATGGCCGAAGCCAAGGGCCGCGGCTACGACACCAAGGTGATGCGCAAGATCATCGCCCTGCGCAAACGCGACGAGAACGACATCGCCGAAGAAGAGGCGGTGCTGGAAATGTACAAGGAAGCGCTCGGCATGTAAGCCGTGCCCCCGCGCTGAATTATGCAACCGCGCAGGTCCCGGGCCTGCGCGGTTTTTGTTTTCGGGCTTCGGCGGCAAGAAATTTTAAGCTTGAAATAAATGCTGCGGCAGCGCTAAGGTCAGCCCAGGCAGTATCAGCAAAAGGAGTTCCGCCATGCCGGCCATCAGCGTGCATCCCGAAGGGTGGAAGCCCGCAAAAGGCTATGCCAACGGCATGATGGCAGAGGGCAGGCTGCTGTTTGTCGGCGGCCAGATCGGCTGGACAGCGGACCAGGTGTTCGAGGCGCAGGATTTCATCGGCCAGATGAGCCAGGCGCTGCGCAACATCCTGGAGGTGGTCGAGGCCGCGGGCGGCACTGCCGAGGATATCACCCGGCTGACCTGGTATGTGACGGACAAGGCGGAATACCTGGCCCATCAGGCGGAGGTCGGCAGGGCCTACCGTGCGGTAATGGGCTATCACTTCCCGGCGATGACCATGGTTGTGGTGTCCGCCCTGGTCGAGGACGAAGCCAAGGTGGAAATCGAAGCCACCGCAGTTCTGCCGTCCTGACACCGCAGAAACAGCGCCGGAAAGCCGCTTTTTCGCGCCGTTCAGGCTGCGGAACGGCATGTCCAAGGCGCTTGAAACGGTGCTCAATTGCTGTTTCTGCCCGATTTTCCCAATAATCAGGCTGAAACTGGCCGAACGGCGATCCCGCATAACCGCGCGTTTTCAGACCTTTGCAAGCCGCTCCTCCGGGGGCGGCATATTTTTTGCCCGGTTAAAAATTTTACCAGTTGATAAAAAATCAGACTGTGGCACTCTGATATCAAGAACAACAGAAAATCAGGGAGACACCCAATGGCGACCAGCCATCAGGCATCCGGCATTCAGGCAGCGCGTCTTGACGCTGCCGGCATTGCTGAGAATTTCTCGGACCTGCACCCAGCCTATGACGCGCACGAGGCAGCCGTGGCGGCGGACCGCTGCTATTTCTGCTATGACGCGCCCTGCATGACCGCCTGTCCGACCACCATCGACATCCCCCAGTTCATCCGGGAGATTCAAGCGGGCCACCCCGAAAGCGCGGCCAGGACCATTCTGGAGCAGAACATCCTTGGCGGCATGTGCGCCCGGGTCTGCCCGACCGAGACGCTGTGCGAGGAGGCCTGCGTGCGCGAAACCGCCGAAGGCAAGCCGGTCGAGATCGGCCGCCTGCAGCGCTATGCCACCGACACGCTGATGGAGAAGGGGGTACATCCCTTCACCCGCGCTGCCGCCACCGGCAAGAAGGTTGCTGTTGTTGGCGCCGGACCCGCGGGCCTGGCTGCCGCGCACCGGCTGGCGATGCTGGGCCACGACGTGGTGGTCTATGACGCCAAGTCCAAGGCCGGCGGTCTCAACGAGTTTGGCATTGCTGCCTATAAGTCCACCAATGATTTCGCTGCGCGCGAAGTTGACTGGCTGCTGCAAATCGGCGGCATTACAATGGACTACGGCAAGAAGCTGGGCGCGGAGCTGTCCCTGGACGCGCTGAAGGACAGCTATGATGCAGTGTTCCTGTCGATCGGTCTGGCCGGGGTGAACGCCCTGCGTGCGCCGGGCGAGGACAAGGACGGCGTGCGCGATGCGGTGGACTTCATTGCTGAACTGCGCCAGGCCGAGGACCTGACCGCCTTGCCGGTGGGCCGCAACGTGGTGGTGATCGGCGGCGGCATGACCGCGGTCGATGCGGCCGTGCAGTCCAAGCTTCTGGGCGCCGAAAACGTCACCATCGCCTACCGCCGCAGCCGCGAGGATATGGGTGCCAGCCGGTTCGAGCAGGACCTGGCGGCCTCCAAGGGCGTGAAGCTGATGTTCAACGTCATGCCCAAGGCGGTGCATGGCAACGGCGCAGCCGCCGAGATCGAATTGGAGTATACTGCGGTCGCGGACGGCAAGTTTTCCGGCACCGGTGAAACCGTGCGGCTGGCGGCCGATCAGGTGTTCAAGGCCATCGGCCAGACGCTGGAAGGCCAGCCCGATGCGCTGGAGCTGGAGGGCCGCAAGATCAAGGTCAGCGAAACGGGCCGCACCTCGGTGGCCGGGGTCTGGGCCGGGGGCGACTGCGCCTCGGGCGGCGAGGACCTCACAGTAACTGCCGTGGCCGAGGGCCGTGACGCTGCAATGGACATTCACTCCAGCCTGATGGGCTGAGCCAGTTCGGGGGCAGTTCTGCTGCCCCCAAGCTAGCCTTAAGAGGAGAGATCAAATGGCTGATCTGACAACAGAATTTCTGGGTATCAAATCCCCCAACCCGTTCTGGCTGGCTTCTGCGCCGCCGACCGACAAGGAATACAACGTCCGCCGCGCCTTTGAGGCCGGCTGGGGCGGCGTGGTCTGGAAGACCCTGGGCGCCGAAGGTCCGCCGGTGGTCAACGTGAACGGCCCGCGCTACGGCGCGATCTGGGGCGCCGACCGGCGCCTCTTGGGCCTCAACAACATCGAGCTGATCACCGACCGGCCGCTGCAAACCAACCTGGAGGAAATCACCCGGGTCAAGAAGGACTACCCGGACCGTGCCGTGATCGTGTCGATCATGGTGCCCTGCGAGGAGCAGGCCTGGAAAGACATCCTGCCGCAGGTCGAGGCCACCGGCGCGGACGGGATTGAGCTGAACTTCGGCTGCCCGCACGGCATGGCGGAGCGCGGCATGGGCTCCGCCGTGGGGCAGGTGCCGGAATACATCCAGATGGTCACCGAGTGGTGCAAGAAATACTACTCCAAGCCGGTGATCGTGAAGCTGACCCCGAACATCACCGACATCCGCAACCCGGCCCGCGCGGCAAATGCGGGCAATGCGGATGCGGTGAGCCTGATCAACACCATCAACTCGATCACCTCGGTGGACCTCGACAATATGGCGCCGGAGCCGACCATCGGCGGCAAGGGCACCCACGGCGGCTACTGCGGGCCGGCGGTGAAGCCGATTGCGCTGAACATGGTGGCGGAAATCGCCCGCGACCCGCAGACCCGCGGGTTGCCGATCTCTGCCATCGGCGGCGTCACCACCTGGCGCGATGCGGCGGAGTTCATGGCGCTGGGTGCCGGTAACGTGCAGGTCTGCACCGCGGCGATGACCTATGGTTTCAACGTGGTGAAGGAGATGATTTCCGGCCTGTCGAACTGGATGGACGAGAAGGGCTATACCTCCACGCAGGACTTCATCGGCATGGCGGTGCCGAATGTGACCGACTGGCAGTATCTGGACCTGAACTATGTCACCAAGGCGAAGATCAGCCAGGATGACTGCATCAAATGCGGCCGCTGCTACGCGGCGTGCGAGGACACCTCGCATCAGGCGATCGCGATGAGCGAGGACCGGGTGTTCACGGTGAAGGACGACGAATGCGTCGCCTGCAACCTCTGTGTGAACGTCTGCCCGGTGGAGGGCTGCATCACCATGGAAGAGGTCCCGGCAGGCCAGGTCGACGAGCGCACCGGCGAGGTGGTCTCGGGGGAATACGCCAACTGGACCACGCATCCGAACAATCCGTCGGCAACCGCTGCGGAATAACCGAAACGCGCCTGGAAGGGCGCGCTGTCTCCCCGTTGACTTTACGCCCCGGCTTTCTGGCCGGGGCTTTTTTTGAGTTGGCTTTGGGACGGGGCGCGCTGCGCTTCGGAGATTCAGGGCTTCGGTAGGCAGCTTCAGCTTTCCGGCGTAAGCATCCGCCGGTAAAGGGTTTCCAGATATTTCGGCGCGGCGTCGAACGGATCTTCATCACCCATCAGCGTGCGCACCTGGGCGTCGAAATCGGCGTAGTGCTGGGTCAGCGACCAGATCGAGAACAGCAGATGCTTTGGATGCGCGCGGTTGATCCGCCCGGCATCCATCCAGCCCTGCAGAAGCTGCGCCTTTTCCTCGACCAGTACATACAGATCGCTGGCAATCACGTCATGCAGCCGCGGTGCGCCCTGGACGATTTCATTGGCATACAGCCGGCTTTCGCGCGGGAAGTCGCGGCTCATCTGCAGCTTGCGCTGCACATAGGCGAGGATCTCCTCCAGCGGCTCGCCGTCCGGGTTCAAGGCCCGCAGCGGGTCCAGCCAGGTGTCCAGCAGACCGGCCATCAGCTCGTTGAAAATCGCCTCCTTGGAAGGGAAGTAGTAGAGCAGGTTCGGCTTGCTGAGCCCTGCCGCCTTGGCGATCTGGTCCACGGTGGAGCCGCGGAAGCCATGGCTTGAAAACACATCCAGCGCGGCCTCCAGAATGGCGGCGCGATTCTTTCTCTGAATGCGTGTGGGCGCGCGGTCTGCGGGCATGTCCGTCCTGTCTCTCTCAGCGGCCCCGCATCAGCGAAAGCGCGGAATTTCACCTATTTCCGGCAAAAGCACCGATTTTTTCAAGGGCCACGCGGCAATTTCTTGACTGGTGGTGAACCCGTGATAGCGTGAGTTTGACCAGTTGGTCAAATCAAAGGCGGGCGCGCAATTTCCACAGCTTTGATGAGACCGGCACTCAAAGCCACCTAACACGGCGCCAAGCCGGACAGCCCGCAAAGACGGGCGCACAGGGAAGGAAGCTGTTGATGACGTCGCTTGGACAGAATCTGAAAATCGATGGTGACAGGCTGTGGGACAGCCTGATGGAGATGGCCAAGATCGGCCCCGGCGTTGCGGGCGGCAACAACCGACAGACGCTGACGGACGAGGATGGAGAGGGCCGCGCGCTGTTCCAGAAATGGTGCGAGGAGGCGGGATGCACCATGGGGCTTGATCAGATGGGCAACATGTTTGCGATGCGCGAAGGCACCGACCCGGACGCGCTGCCGGTCTATGTCGGCTCGCATCTGGACACCCAGCCCACCGGCGGCAAATACGACGGGGTGCTGGGGGTGCTTGCGGGGCTGGAGCTGATCCGCTCGCTCAACGACATGAACATCAAAACCAAGCACCCGATCGTGGCCACCAACTTCACCAACGAGGAAGGCACCCGCTATGCGCCGGCCATGCTGTCGTCGGGCGTGTTTGCCGGCGTGCATACCCAAGACTGGGCCTACGACCGGGAAGACGCCGAGGGCAAGAAATTCGGCGATGAGCTGAAGCGCATCGGCTGGCGCGGCGAGGAGGAAACCGGCGCCCGCAAGATGCACGCCTTTTTCGAGCTGCACATCGAGCAGGGGCCGATCCTGGAGGCCGAGGGCAAGGACATCGGCGTCGTTACCCACGGCCAGGGCCTCAGCTGGACCCAGGTGACCATTACCGGCAAGGACGCCCATACCGGCTCCACGCCGATGCCGATGCGCCGCAATGCGGGCCTTGCGATGGCGCGGATCCTGGAGGAGGTGGACGGCATCGCCTGGAGCCATGCGCCCCATGCGGTCGGTGCCGCGGGCCATATCGATGTCTATCCGAATTCGCGCAACGTGATCCCGGGCAAGGTTGTCTTCACCGTCGATTTCCGCAGCCCGGAACTCGACGTGATCACCGACATGGAAAACCGCCTGCGCGAGAAGGGCACCCAGATTGCCGAGGCAATGGGGGTGGGGATCGAGTTCGAGAAGGTGGGCGGCTTTGACCCGGTGGCCTTTGATGAGGGCTGCGTCAGCGCAGTGCGCAATGCGGCGGACCGGCTGGGCTATTCGCATCTCGATATCATCTCCGGCGCGGGGCATGACGCCTGCTGGATCAACCGTGTGGCGCCCACGGCGATGGTGATGTGCCCCTGCGTTGACGGCCTCAGCCACAACGAGGCCGAGGAGATCAGCAAGGAATGGGCCGAGGCCGGCGCCAATGTGCTGTTCCACGCGGTGGTCGAAACAGCGGAGATCGTTGAATAGGGGGCGCTGCCCCCGCGGAGTATTCCGGGAAAGATGAAAAAGCTGCGAAAGGCAGCATCGAGACAAAAGGAGGCGTGAAAATGCGCCCCGATTCAGGGAGTTGTAACCATGAGTAAAGTCATCAGAAACGGCACCATCGTGACCGCCGATCTGACCTATAAGGCCGATGTGCTGATCGAAAACGGGGTCATCACCCAGATCGGCCCGAATCTGAAAGGCGACGAGGAGCTGGACGCCACCGGCTGCTACGTGATGCCGGGCGGGATCGACCCGCACACCCATCTGGAGATGCCCTTCATGGGCACATACAGTTCGGACGACTTCGAGAGCGGCACCCGCGCGGGGCTGGCGGGCGGCACCACCATGGTGGTGGATTTTGCGCTGCCCAATCCGGGCGAGAGCCTGCTGGACGCGCTGAAGCGCTGGGACAACAAGTCGACCCGCGCCAACTGTGACTATTCCTTCCACATGGCGGTCACCTGGTGGGGCGAGCAGGTCTTTGACGACATCAAGACCGTGATCCAGGAGCGCGGCATCAACACCTTCAAGCACTTCATGGCCTACAAGGGCGCGTTGATGGTGAATGATGACGAGCTTTATGCGTCCTTCAAGCGCCTGGCCGAACTGGGCGGCACCGCTCTGGTACATGCAGAAAACGGCGATGTGGTTGCCGAATTGCAATCCAAGCTGATGGCGGAGGGCAACACTGGCCCCGAAGCCCACGCCTATTCCCGCCCGCCGCAGGTGGAGGGCGAGGCGACCAACCGCGCGATCATGATTGCCGACATGGCGGGCGTGCCGCTGTATGTTGTGCATACCTCCTGCGAGGACAGCCACGAGGCCATCCGCCGCGCCCGGATGCAGGGCAAGCGCGTCTGGGGCGAGCCGTTGATCCAGCATCTGACCCTGGATGAGAGCGAATATTTCAACAAGGACTGGGACCACGCCGCCCGCCGTGTGATGTCGCCGCCGTTCCGCAATAAGCAGCATCAGGACTCCTTGTGGGCTGGTCTGCAGTCGGGGTCGCTGTCGGTGGTGGCGACGGACCATTGCGCCTTTACGACCGAGCAAAAGCGCTATGGCGTCGGCGATTTCACCAAGATCCCGAACGGCACCGGCGGCCTTGAGGACCGGATGCCGATGCTGTGGACCCACGGCGTTGAAACCGGCCGCCTGACCCCGAACGAGTTTGTGGCCGTTACGTCAACAAATATTGCCAAGATCCTGAATTGCTACCCGAAAAAGGGCGCGGTTCTGGTTGGCGCCGATGCCGACCTGGTGGTCTGGGACCCGGAAAAGCGCAAGACGATTTCCGCCGCCAGCCAGCAGTCCTCGATCGACTACAACGTGTTCGAAGGGCATGAGGTGAAGGGCCTGCCGCGCTTTACCCTGACCCGCGGCCATGTGGCGGTGCACGATGGGGAGATCCGCTGCCAGGAGGGCCACGGCGAATTCGTTGCCCGGGAGCCCAACACCACGGTGAACAAGGCGCTGTCGACCTGGAAGGAACTGACGGCGCCGCGCCCGGTGGAGCGCACCGGCATCCCGGCAACAGGCGTGTAAATCAGGAGCGGGCGGCCGGTATCGGCGGCCCGTTTTCCTGTGTGAAATCAAGGCGAAGATATGAATATGGAACCGACCACCCAGGCAATTCGACCCGAGGCCGCCGCTTCCGCTCCTGTCCCCGCGAACTGCGTGATCGAGGCCCGGAACCTGGACCTGACCTTCCAGACGAACGACGGCCCGGTGCATGCGCTGAAGGACGTGAGCCTGGAGATCAACAAGGGCGACTTTGTCTCCTTCATCGGCCCCTCAGGCTGCGGCAAGACCACCTTTCTGCGCTGTATCGCGGCGCTGGAAACACCGACCGGCGGCAGCCTGTCCGTCAACGGCATGACCCCGGATGAGGCGCGGCGCAACCGGGCTTATGGCTATGTGTTTCAGGCCGCGGGGCTGTACCCGTGGCGCACCATTTCCAAGAACATCAAACTGCCGCTGGAAATCATGGGATATTCCAAGGCGGAGCAGGAAAAACGCGTTAACCAAGTCTTGGAACTTGTTGAATTGTCAGGCTTTGGCGGTAAGTTTCCCTGGCAGCTGTCCGGCGGCATGCAGCAGCGGGCCAGCATCGCGCGGGCGCTGGCGTTTGATGCCGACATCCTCTTGATGGATGAACCCTTCGGGGCGCTGGATGAGATCGTGCGCGACCACCTGAACGAGCAGCTGCTGAAGCTCTGGGCGCGGACCAACAAGACCATCGGCTTTGTCACCCATTCGATCCCTGAGGCGGTGTATCTGTCCACCAAGATCGTGGTGATGTCGCCGCGGCCGGGCCGCATTCACGATGTGATTGACAGCACCTTGCCCAAAGAACGGCCGCTGGATATCCGCGACAGCCCGGAGTTCATCGAGATCGCTCACCGGGTGCGCGAGGGCCTGCGGGCGGGGCATGGCGATGACTGATATTGCCAGCACGACCCGCCGGAGCAGGGGGGTGTCCTGCGTGCACCCCTTGTGCACCGCCTGTGCACCGGGCGGCAGCCAAATGGGGAGGGCGCGGTCATGAAAAGCCTTGTTGCCGTCCTCACCGTGCTCGCCGCCATCATCGCCTTCTGGTACGCGGCCTGCGTGCCGATGAACATCAAGGGCGTGCTGGACCAGGCAGAGCGGGCGGGCATTGAAGTCACCCCCGCCACCGCCAAGGAACGCCGGGACAGGGGCGAGATCGGGCTGGTGGTGAACAACACATTTGCCATTGGCGAGACCTGGGTGCAGGAGCGCCCGCGGTTGCCCGCGCCGCATCAGGTGGCGGTGGAGCTGTGGGAGACCACGGTGGAGAAGAAAATCACCTCCAAGCGCAGCCTGATCTATCACGGTCAGGTGACGCTGAGCGCAACGCTGTTGGGGTTTGCCATCGGCACCGGGCTTGGCATTCTGCTGGCGGTTGGGATTGTGCATTCTCGCGTCATGGACATGTCGGTGATGCCCTGGGCGATTGTCAGCCAGACCATCCCGATCATTGCGCTGGCGCCGATGATCATCGTGGTGCTATATTCCATCGGGGTTCAGGGGATCATTCCAAAGGCGGTGATCTCGGCCTACCTCAGCTTCTTCCCGGTGATTGTCGGCATGGTGAAGGGGCTGCGGGCGCCGGATGCGATGCAGCTGGATTTGCTGAAAACCTACAACGCCAACACGAACCAGGGGTTCTGGAAGCTGCGGCTGCCGTCCTCGATGCCTTATCTGTTCGCGTCGCTGAAGATCGGCATCGCCGCCTCGCTGGTGGGGGCCATCGTCGGTGAGCTGCCGACCGGTGCGGTTGCGGGCCTTGGTGCGCGGCTGCTGGCGGGCAGCTATTACGGGCAGACCGTGCAGATCTGGTCGGCGCTGTTTGCCGCGGCCATTCTGGCGGCGGCACTGGTGGCGCTGTTGGGGCTGATTGAAAAGCTGGTGCTGAGCCGGATGGGGGTGCGGGCATGATACTGGTGATCCTTGCAATCCTTGTCTGGTGTCTGGGCTGGTGGCTGAACAGTCGGCTGGCGAACAGCCCGGCCTCGAAAACCCGCGCGGTGCAGCTGCTGGTGCCTGCGATCTTCGGCATCACTGTGCTGGTGGTCTGGGAGCTGCTGGTGCGCGGGCTGGAGGTTTCGCTGGTGATCCTGCCGGCACCGTCGGTGATCGCGGCGCGCTTTGCGTCCAGCCTTCCCATCCTGTGGGAGGACTTTGCCCAGACCATCCTGAAAGGCGCGCTTGGCGGCTATTTGATTGGCTGCGGCGCGGCCTTCCTGACCGCGATTCTGGTCGACCGCAGCGATTTCCTGCGCCGCGGGCTGCTGCCGGTGGGAAACTTCGTCGCGGCGCTGCCGATTGTCGGCACCGCACCGATCCTGGTGATGTGGTTCGGCTTCGACTGGCAGTCCAAGGCCGCGGTTGTCGTGGTCATGGTGTTCTTTCCGATGCTGGTGAACACTGTGGCGGGCCTGCGCGAGACCAGCCAGATGCAGCGCGACCTGATGAAGACCTATGCGGCGGGCTATTGGCAAAGCTTCTTCAAGCTGCGCCTGCCGGCGGCGCTGCCGTTTGTGTTCAACGGTCTCAAGATCTCCACCACCCTGGCGCTTATTGGCGCGATCGTGGCGGAGTTCTTTGGTTCGCCCACCGTCGGCATGGGGTTCCGCATTTCCACCAGCGTCGGCCAGCTGGCGCTGGATATGGTCTGGGCGGAAATCGTGGTGGCGGCGCTGGCCGGGTCGGCCTTCTACGGGCTGGTGGCGCTGATCGAGAAGAGCTTTACCTTCTGGCATCCGTCGCAGCGGGGCTGAGGGCTGTGCCGTCCCGCCATGCGGGGCGGTTTTTGCGGAAATCTTGCGCGGGGCGCCGTCAAAGGCAGGCCTCATAAAGAAAAAACTTTGAACGAATGGTCAAACCCGGGCAAGCTTCACATCATAATCAACAGGGAGAATAACACATGAAACAACTGATGACGGCGGCAGCGCTGGCGCTGGGGGCCGCAGGGGCGGCGCAGGCGGCGGATGACGTGACCCTGCAGCTGAAGTGGGTGACCCAGGCGCAGTTCGCGGGCTATTACGTGGCGCTGGACAAGGGGTTCTATGAGGAAGAGGACCTGAATGTCACCATCCTGCCGGGCGGCCCCGACATTGCGCCGACCCAGGTGATTGCAGGCGGCGGCGCCGATGTGACGGTGGAATGGATGCCGGCGGCGCTGGCGGCGCGCGAGAAGGGCCTGCCGCTGGTCAATATCGCGCAGCCGTTCAAATCCTCCGGTATGATGCTGACCTGCTGGAAGGATGCCGGCATCGAGAGCCCCGAGGATCTGAAGAACCGCACTCTGGGGGTCTGGTTCTTCGGCAACGAGTTCCCCTTCATGAGCTGGATGAGCCAGTTGGGCATCGACACCGATGGCAAGGACGAAAACGGTGTCGAGGTGCTGAAGCAGGGGTTCAACGTCGACCCGCTGCTGCAGCGGCAGGCGGACTGCATTTCGACCATGACCTACAACGAATACTGGCAGGTCATCGACGCGGGCGTCAGCCCGGATGAGCTGGTTACCTTCAAGTATGAGGACCAGGGCGTCGCGACGCTGGAGGACGGCCTGTACGTGCTGGAGGAAAACCTGGGCGACGAGGCTTTCGCGGACAAGATGCAGCGCTTTGTGCGCGCCTCGATGAAGGGCTGGAAATACGCGGAAGAGAACCCGGATGAGGCGGCGGAAATCGTGCTGGACAACGATGCCTCCGGTGCCCAGACCGAAGAGCACCAGAAGCGGATGATGGGCGAGATCGCCAAGCTGACCGCAGGCAGCAACGGCGCGCTGGATCCGGCGGATTACCAGCGCACGGTGTCCACCCTGATGGGCGGCGGCTCGGATCCGGTGATCACCAAGGAGCCGGAGGGCGCCTGGACCCACGCCATCACGGATGCGGCGCTGAAGTAAGACGGCCCCTGCCGAGGGTTGCCCCTGGAAGCCCGCCGGGTGATTGCCCCGGCGGGCTTTTGCGTGAAACCTCAGTGGATTGGTTAAAACTGCAACAAAAGGACGGTCTACAGAACAAACACGCTAAAGTTGTTTAAAAATGTGTTAACGTGACCTCATGGGAGAGGCATGCGGACATATCCTCGAACGGCAACAGCTGGCAGCCAGCCAGCCGCAGCAGCTGTGCCTTTGCCCTCCGCAGGAAGCCGAAGAATGCCGGTCCCGGTTTGCGGTCAAGGGGCGGCCGGCACTGCTGGACGTTGCCAGCAGAAGCAGCGCGCTGCCGCTGATGGCCCTGTGCCGGGAAGCGCATGAGCGCAAGTTTGAAACCGGCCGGGCGCAGATCCTGACGCTGTTCGAGATCGAGCCCGCCGGGCTGGCCGGGGCGGGAGCTCCGGGCAGCGACGTTGTTCCGGTTTCGGTCTGCAGCCTGGAGAAGATCACCCATGCGGACCTGCTGCATGCGCTGGCCTGCGGTTTCGATGTCATTTACCTGCAGGCCAGTCCCGGGCCGCAGGGGCGGGAGCAACAGCGTCAGGAGGTGGAGCTGGTGCGCGCCCTGGGCGGGCTGGGGCGTGTGCTGCTGTTTGATGGCGCAACAGGGCTGGACCGGCGGCTGGCAGCGCGGCTGCTGCCGTTCCCCTCGGTCGCGCCGGAGGTGCTGGCAATGGGCAGCCGCAGGGATACCGCACGCGCCAGCGCGGCGGCGCTGCTGCCGTCCGATACCAGCCAGGTGCCGCTGCCGGAGCAGGCGCCATACGGCTCTGTCAGCCTGGACGAAAGCCTGTGCAACAGCTGCAGCAGCTGCGTCTGGGTCTGCCCGTCGGATGCGCTGAGCCTGACCGAAAACGGCGGCGCGCTGAGCTTTGTGGAATCCCTTTGCACCCAGTGCGGCCTGTGCGTTTCGATCTGCCCGCAAAGGGCTCTCAGCATGACCCCCGGCATGGATCTGACCGCTTATGCGGTGCTGCCGTATCTGCTGGCCGGGCAGGGCGGGAATGCCGTCCCGGCACCGGGCAGTTTTGACGATGCCGGTGCCGTGGCTGATCCGTATCAGGATGCCGAGGCGGGGTTGCCCTTTGCAGAGGCCGTCATCAGCCCTGCTCCAGAAACCCGCCATACTGGCCGCGCTTGAAGATCAGCCCCTTGCCCGGACGGGTGGTGACGCGGGCCACTTCGCCGATGACGATGGTGTGGTCGCCTGCCGGATGCGAGGCATAGCGGCGGCAGTCGAAGCGGGCGATCACGCCCTCCAGCGCGGGCGCGCCCAGCTCGTTGGGCTGCCAGGCTGCGGTGCTGAAATCCTCGCCGAAGGCGGCGAAATGCTTGGCCAGGGGCAGCTGGTCTTCCGCCATCACGTGAATCGCGAAATTCTCAGCCGCAACAAAGGCATCATGGCGCAGCGAGGCCTTGGCCGGGCACCACAGCATCAGGGGCGGGTCCAGAGAAACGGAGGTGAAGCTGTTGACGGTAATGGCCAGCGGGCCGCGCGGCGTACCGGTCGTGACAACCGTCACCCCGGTGCCAAAGCAGCCAAGCGCATCGCGGTAGGCCCGGGCGGTCTCCGGCCCGGGAATAAAGCTGGTGTCGGCCATTTCGCGCGCCTTCTGTTCGTTCCGGGCAGTGACCTGCCACGCATGGCCCCGATTGTCTACCTAGTTCATGTCTTCAATGAGGCGGCTGTGCTTGCGGGTCTCCTGCAGCACCGCGCCAAAGGTGCCAATGCCGCGCGCTTCCAGCATCGGCAGCATCTTGCAGAACACCTCGGCTGTAGCGCGGGCGTCGCCCATGGCGGTATGGCGCAGCGCAGGCGGGATGGTGACATCCAGCCGTTCGCACAAGGCGTCCAGCGTGTGGCTCTGCGAGGCGCCGAACAGCACCGCGCTCAGCAGCACGGTATCCAGCACCGGCTGGTCCCAGATGACCCCGGTGCGTTTGGCGTGGCGGTGCAGGAAGGCCATGTCAAAGGGCGCGTTATGGGCCACGATCACCGCGTCGGACGCAAAGCGGTGGAAGTGGCGCGCGGCCTCGGTAATTTGCGGTGCGCCCTGCACCATGGCATCGCTGACCCCGTGCACCTTGGTAGAGGCTGCGGGGATCGGGCATCCCGGGTCGACCAGGGTTTCGAAAGTCTCGCTTTCGATGATCCGGCCGCGCACCACCCGCAGGGCGCCGATCTGCACGATCTCGTCCTTGTGCGGCAAAAGGCCGGTGGTCTCGGTGTCGAACACCACATAGCTGTGGCCGGCGAGATTGCGGTTCTCCAGCTCGGCGTGCTCTGCGTGCAGCAGGGCAAAGTCATAGACCAGCGGGCGGGCGTCGCCGGGGGCCAGGCCTGCGTGGCTGCCCTCGAACAGGATGATATAGCCGGGCGCGCCGCCCAGCGGTTTCAGGCGCAGGTCGTATACCTGGGCGCCGCTGGCGCTTTTCACCTCAGCCTGCACCTCCATGCCGGTGCGGATCAGGCGGCCGTAAGCGGCCTCCAGCCCGGTCAGGTCCAGGTAATCGGACAGCGGGGCGTTCAGACGCGGCGGCGCCTCCTCGGCCAGAACTGCGGCGGCCTGGCCGTCGTAAAGCACGATCTGGTGGGCGGGGCTGGCCATGACGGTTGCAATGGGGATGTCGGTCAGCAGTGCCGCCAGCCGCGCCTTCTCCGCCTCCAGATGCTCGGTCTCGCGGGCGATGGCCTCGGCCGCCGACAGCGCCGAGGCGCCCAGCTGCCCGGCCAGCCCCTGGGCGGCCGCGGCAAGGTCGCCGAGGTAGCGGGCGCCGTGGGTGTCCAGTTCCTTGTTCACCCCGGCATGGGCGCGGGCGCGCATGCCTGCCGCCAGCCGCTCGATCGGCTTGGCGACGTTTTCGTCAAACAGCAGCCAGATGCCGGCGCAAAGGCCCAGCATGGCAAACCCGCTCAGCAGGCCGGAAAACAGGAAAGCATCCGTCAGTTCCGGGTGGCCAGAGCGGCTGTAGCCGAGCCAGAGCGCACCGGTGGTGACGGCAATGCCGCCGAGGGCCAGCAGGCAGAAGAACAGAAAGATGCGGAGCCGCAGCGAAAGCCGTGTGTGCATGGCTACCCCTCGCAGGCTGCGGTCAGGAGGGCGTCGTCCGCTTCACCGGCGACCCAGTCCAATCCCTGGGGCAGGCCGCTGCCGGAAAACGCTGCGGTGCCGGTCGCCAGGGCCCGGCGCCATTTGCCGCAATCCAGCACTGCTGGCTGCTTGCTGACCGGCGCCCAGCGGCCGAAGAAATAGATGTCGGCCAGATAGACCTGAGGATGCGCCGCGTGGCTTTTCATCGTTGCGGTGTCAACAGCGGCAAAACGGTCCACATAAGGCACAACCTGCGTCCAGGGCCGGTAGAAGCTGCGGTTCTCGACGGTTTCCGCAACCACCAGCCCCTCGGGCAGGGCGGCCTTGGTGCGGCTGTACCAGCCGTACTCGGAGGCGATGGTGACACCGATCATCGCCAGCCCGGCCGCCACCGGCGCGAACCAGCGTGGCAGCCGGCCCTTGAGCGTCCGGTTCAGCAGCATCACCACGCCGGCCGCGGCAATGCCCGCAAAAATCACCGCAATCAGTTCCAGAAACATATGCTCTCCCCGCAGGCTTTCGGCCTGTTCATCTTTCTCAAAATACTCCCGCCGGAGGCTTCCGCATTCCCGGCAAGCGCAGCCGTCAGCTCAGCATGCCTTTGCCGTGGCCAACCGCCGATTGCATCGTCTTTACCACAACAAATGCGTCGCGCAGATGACTTCGCTCAAAATCAGACAGGTCCGAAGGCGCCAGGTAGTTGTCCGGCGCCTGGGTGCTGCGGATCTGTGCCGCCTGATGCTCCAGCCGGGTCTGGGCGATCAGGTCGTAGGCATCCAGCAGGTCCCGCGCGCCGGTGTGGCTGAGAACGCCCGCGGCCTCGGCCGCTTCCAGCCGCGCGCGGGTGTTCACCTCCGCCAGCTGCCCCTGCAAGGCGTAGATGCGGCCCAGGTCCACCACCGGCACCACGCCGTTATGCTTCATGTCCAGCGTGTTGCGGTGCTCGCCAGAGCGGATGGTGGCCAGCCCGCGCAACAGGCCCAGGGGCGGCGTGTGCTTCAGCGAGTTGGCGATCATATGGGCGGTGAAGATCGAATTGGCGCTGGCCGCACTCAGGGTCTCCTGCTGCAGGTCCGCAAACAGCGCGGTGTCGCCGCCGATCGGGCGCAGGTCGAACATCACAGAGGCTAGCATCTGCGCCTCCGGGTTCGGCTTGGCGATCCAGCCGCGGAAATAGTCGCGCCAGACGTGCAGCGGCTGCCGCCAGCGCGGGTTGGAGGCCATCATGTCGCCGGGGCAATAGACATAGCCGCAGGTGTTGAGCCCGTCGCAGACGAACCTTGCGAGCTGTTCGAAATAGGCCTCGTCGCCGGGGGCCAGATCGTCGGACAGGATCAGGCAGTTGTCCTGGTCGGACACCCCCGTCTGCTCGCGCCGCCCCTGCGAGCCGCAGGCCAGCCACAGGTATGGGACGGGCGGGGCGCCCAGCTGCTCCTCGGCCAAGGCCAGCAGGCGGCGGGTCGCGGTGTCGGCAATGTCGGTGATCAGTCGCGTGACCACCTCGTGGCGGTTGCCGCCCGCGGTCAGCTGCACCAGCAGGCGGGGAATTTCGGCGGTGACCTGGGCCATGTCTTTGGCGGATCCGGCGCGTGCGATGCTCGACACCATCTCGCCCGAGCTGACGGCCTGAAAGCGGGTGAGGTCGGTCTGGGTGACGATGCCGGCCAGTTTTCCGCCCTCGATCACCGGGATGTGGCCGATGCCGTGCTCCATCATCATGTGCAGCACGTCGGAGCCGATGGCGGCGGGCGCCAGGGTCAGCGGGTCCGGGGTCATCACCGCGCCAACCGGGGTGGAGATCGGTTTGCCCGCGGCGAGGATCTTGCCGGTCAGGTCGCGGTTGGTGAGAATGCCCTGCAGCGCATCTCCGTCGGTCACGCAGATCGACGAGATGCGGCGGTCCCGCATCAGCTGCGCCGCGCCCTGGCAGGTGAGGCCGCTGGAGCAGGTGACGGGATCGCGCGCCATGATGGTTGCCACCCGGGTGGTGGCAAGGCTGGAGGTGTCCTGGCTGCCGGGGCGGCGCCGGTCGAAGAATTTGGCCACCTTCGGCTGGCTTGCCATCAGGGTGCGGAATTCGGCCTTGGGCAGCAGCAGCAGCAGCGTGTCCTTGACTGCCCGGGCAGAGGTCAGCGCGCGGCCGCCGCGGGTCAGTCCGCGCTCGCCAAAGGAATTGCGGGGGCCGAGGATGGAGACCGGGATGCCGTTCTCGTCCGTTACCTCAACCTCGCCGGTGTGGACCAGATAGAGCCCTTCCAGCTCCTCGTTCAGCGCATAGACGGGATCGCCTGCGGCTGCGTCGATCAGGCGGAACTTCGGAGCCAGCTCCTGCAGCAGCGCCGGGTCAAGGCTGTCGTAAGGATGGACAGAGGTCAGAAACCGGAGCAGCGCAGCGTCAGATAAGGGCATGGGTATACCTGGGTGAAATCAGAAAAAAATGGTCCCGCCGATTGTGCACCGTGCGGGACCATGAGGAAAGAGGCGGGCTGCTGGGAGGCAGCCCGCCCAGGGGAGGTTAGTGGTCCTGTGCCGCTCCGGCGCCGCGCGGGATGCGGACGCTTTCCACCAGCTCTTCGATCTCGGCCGGGATGGCTTCGCTCGATTTCGACACCAGGAAGGCCACCGCAAAGTTCACCATCGCGCCAACCGCACCGAAGGAGGTGGATTTGATGGTGCCCAGCAGCGGGTCCGCATCGGTGAAGGAGTTGGTGCCCGGGATGAACAGCCAGCCCTTGTGCAGGAAGATGTAGACCAGGGTCACGATCAGGCCTGCCAGCATGCCGGCCACGGCGCCTTTGTTGTTCACCTTGGTGAAGATGCCCATCATCAGCGCCGGGAAGATCGAGGCAGCAGCCAGGCCGAAGGCCAGCGCCACGGTCTGCGCGGCAAAGCCCGGCGGGTTCAGACCCAGGTAGGTTGCCACACCGATGGCCACGGCCATGGCGATACGGGCCGACAGCAGCTCGCCTTTTTCCGAGATGTTCGGGTTGATCGAGCCCTTGATCAGGTCGTGCGACACAGCCGAGGAGATCGCCAGCAGCAGGCCCGCCGCGGTGGACAGGGCAGCCGCCAGGCCGCCTGCCGCCACCAGGCCGATCACCCAGCCCGGCAGGTTGGCGATTTCCGGGTTGGCCAGAACCAGGATGTCGCGGTTGAAGTTGGTCAGCTCATTGCCGGCCCAGCCGTTGGCTTCGGCCACGGCCTGCAGATCGGCGTTCTTGTCGTTGTAGTACTGGATCGCACCGTCGCCGTTCTTGTCTTCCCAGCCCAGGAGGCCGGTCTGCTGCCAGGTCGCCATCCAGTCGTACTGCGGATCGTTTTCGATCTGCTGCACGGTCACGGCGCCGCCTTCGATGCCGCCGTTCGGCCACATCATTTCGGTGATGTTCAGGCGGGCCATGGCGCCAACAGCCGGAGCGGTCAGATACAGCAGCGCGATGAACACCAGCGCCCAGCCGGCCGACCAGCGGGCATCAGCCACTTTCGGCACGGTGAAGAAGCGCATGATCACGTGCGGCAGGCCCGCGGTGCCGATCATCAGCGACAGGGTGAACAGCACCATGTTGAAGGTGTCGGCGTGATGCGCGGTGTACTCGTTGAAGCCCAGTTCGGTCACGATGGCGTCCAGCTTGGCCAGCAGCGGCTCGCCGGAGGCGGCGTGGTCGCCGAACAGGCCCAGGGCCGGGATCGGGTTGCCGGTCAGCTGCAGCGAGATGAAGATGGCCGGGATGGTGTAGGCCATGATCAGCACGCAGTACTGCGCCACCTGGGTGTAGGTCACGCCCTTCATGCCGCCGAACACGGCGTAGGCGAACACCACACAGGCGCCGATCAGCAGGCCCGCGGTGTTGGAGACCTCGAGGAAGCGGCCGAAGGCCACGCCGACGCCGGTCATCTGGCCGATCACGTAAGTGGTCGACGCCACGATCAGGCAGATCACCGCCACCACGCGCGCGGTCGGGGAGTAGAACCGGTCGCCGATGAACTCGGAGACGGTGAACTTGCCGAACTTGCGCAGGTAGGGGGCCAGCAGCAGCGCCAGCAGCACGTAGCCGCCGGTCCAGCCCATCAGGAAGGTGGAGTTGTCATAGCCGGTAAAGGCGATAAGGCCCGCCATCGAGATGAAGGAGGCCGCCGACATCCAGTCGGCCGCGGTGGCCATGCCGTTGGTCACGGGGTGAACGCCCCGGCCTGCGGCATAAAATTCAGATGTGGAGCCCGCGCGGGCCCAGATCGCGATGCCGATGTACAGCGCGAAAGATGCGCCCACAAACAGCAGGTTGATGGTAAACTGGTCCATCTTATTCTTCCTCCACGCCGTATTCGCGGTCCAGCTTGTTCATCCGGAACGCGTAGAAAAAGATCAGCCCCAGGAACACCAGGATCGAGCCTTGCTGGGCGAACCAGAAGCCCAGATCGCTGCCGCCGACCTTGATGCCCGAAAGCAGCGGGCGCAGCAGGATGCCGAAGCCGAATGAAACAACAGCCCAGATCACCAGGCTGACTAGAATGATGCGCACGTTCGCCGCCCAATAGCCCTTATCGGCTTCGGCGGTTTTTGCCGCATTTGTGGAATGGTCCGCCATCGCGGCTCCTCCTTTTTCCTCCATGTCTGCCTTGCGGGGGTGCATGGCAGACCTCCTCCGTTTGCCTGCTGCCGGGGGTGCGGCGCAGGCATGACTCCTCCGGTCTGCCAGGGCAGGTCCGATGGGCATTCCAATGTCCGGGGACGGGGTCCTGCCGGGTCAGGGCAGGCCCCGTTTCTTGGTTGTTAGCTGGTGGCCTTGGTCACAATGGCCGCCATATCCCGGGCGATGTCGTCGATACCGCCCATGGCATCTGTGGTCTGCAGCACACCCTTGCCGCCGTAGTAGGCGATCAGCGGCGCGGTCTGCGCGTGATAAGCCTCCAGCCGGCTGGCAACGGTTTCTGCGTTATCGTCGGCGCGGCGCTTCATCTCGGTGCCGCCGCATTTGTCGCATTTGCCTGCCTCGGCAGGCTGTTTGAAGCTGTCGTGGTAGCCCTCGCCGCAGCCTCCGCAGGTGTAACGGCCGGAGATCCGCTCGACCATCGCCGCGTCGTCCACCTCGAGGCTGATCGCGGCGTTGATCTTCTGGCCGGTTTCCGCCAGCAGGCCGTCCAGCGCCTCGGCCTGCACGGTGGTGCGGGGGAAGCCGTCGAGGATCACGCCCTTGGCGCAGTCCGGCTCTGCCAGCCGGTCGCGCAGGATGTTGATCACGATCTCGTCGCTGACCAGCTGGCCTGCTTCCATCACCGCCTTGGCCGCAAGGCCTGCAGGGGTGCCTGCGGTAACCGCCTCGCGCAGCAGGTCGCCGGTCGAGAGCTGCACATAGCCGAACTTCTCTTCCAGCATCCGTGCCTGGGTGCCCTTGCCGGCGCCGGGCGGGCCAAGCAGGATCAGAACGGCGGGGCGGGTCATTGTGTCCGTCGTCATCGCTCAATCACCCCTTGTTCGCACGGTTTTCGATCAGGTCTTCGACCACCGACGGATCGGCCAGCGTCGAGGTGTCGCCCAGGGAGCCGAAGTCGTTTTCGGCGATCTTGCGCAGGATGCGGCGCATGATCTTGCCGGAGCGGGTTTTCGGCAGGCCCGGCGCCCACTGGATCACGTCCGGCGAGGCAATCGGTCCGATCTCGGTGCGGACCCACTGGCGCAGCTCCTTCAGCAGCTCATCCGACGGCTCCCGGTCGTTCATCAGGGTCACGTAGCAATAGATGCCCTGGCCCTTGATCTCATGCGGGTAGCCGACCACGGCGGCCTCGGCCACGGCGGCATGGGCCACCAGCGCGCTTTCGACCTCGGCCGTGCCCATGCGGTGGCCGGAGACGTTGATCACGTCATCGACGCGGCCGGTGATCCAGTAATCTCCGTCCTCGTCGCGGCGGCAGCCGTCGCCGGTGAAGTAATAGCCCTTGTAGTCGGAGAAATAGGTTTTCTCGAAGCGCTCGTGGTCGCCCCAGACGGTGCGCATTTGGCCCGGCCAGCTGTCCTTGATGCACAGCACGCCTTCGACGCCGTTGCCCTCGATCTCGACGCCGGACTGCGGGTCCAGAACAACCGGCTGGATGCCGAAGAAGGGTTTCATCGCGGCGCCGGGTTTGAGCGTGTGCGCGCCCGGCAGCGGGGTCATCAGATGGCCGCCGGTTTCGGTCTGCCACCAGGTGTCGACGATTGGCACAGTGCCTTTGCCGATCACGTTGTGATACCACTCCCAGGCTTCCGGGTTGATCGGCTCACCCACGGTGCCCAGCACCTTGAGATCGCTCAGATCGCATTTCTCGACCCAGGAATCGCCCTGACCCATCAGTGCGCGCAGCGCGGTGGGGGCGGTGTAGAACTGGTTTACTTTATGCTTTTCGCAGACCTGCCAGAAGCGCGAGGCATCGGGGTAGGTCGGCACGCCTTCGAACATCAGCGTGGTGGCGCCATTGGCCAGCGGGCCGTAGACGATATAGCTGTGGCCGGTCACCCAGCCCACGTCCGCGGTGCACCAGTAGATGTCGCCGTCGTGGTAATCAAAGGTGATCTCATGGGTCATTGCGGCATAGGTCAGGTAGCCGCCGGTGGTGTGCACCACGCCCTTGGGCTGGCCGGTGGAACCGGAGGTGTAAAGGATGAACAGCGGATCCTCGGCGTTCATTTCCGCCGGGGCACAGTAGTCATCCGCTTCCAGCGCCATCTCGTTGTAGTCGTAGTCGCGGCCGTCCACCCAGGTGGTCTGGCCGCCGGTGCGCTTGACCACCAGGCATTTCACGCTGTCCTTGGTGTGCAGCAGGGCGGCGTCGGCGTTCGACTTCAGCGGGGTCTTGCGGCCGCCGCGGGGGGCCTCATCCGCGGTGATGATCACCTTGGCATCGCAGCCGTTGATCCGGGCCGCCAGTGCGTCGGGGGAGAAGCCGGCAAACACGATGGAATGAATGGCGCCGATGCGGGCGCAGGCCAGCATGGCATAGGCCGCTTCGGGGATCATCGGCAGGTAGATCACCACCCGGTCGCCCTTGCGCACGCCCATCGACTCCAGGATGTTGGCCATCCGGCAGGTGCGGCGGTGCAGCTCCTTGTAGGTGATGTGCTGGGCGTCCTCGTTCGGATCATCCGGTTCCCAGATGATCGCGGTCTGGTCGCCGCGGGTGTCCAGATGGCGGTCGATGCAGTTGGCGGAAACGTTCAGGGTGCCGTCGGCAAACCAATTGATCGAAACGTTGCCGAAGTTGTAGTTCACGTCCTTCACCTGGGTGAAGGGCTTGATCCAGTCGATGCGCTTGCCCTGTTCGCCCCAGAACCCTTCCGGATCCTTCAGCGAGGCCTCGTACATCTCCTGGTATTTGGCGGCATTCACATGCGCGCGGGCAACGGTTTCGTCCGACGGCGGATAGACAGCGTCTGCGTGCAGCGCGTTCATTCAGTTTCCTCCCAGAATTTTATTGGCAAGACAAACGACAACGCTGTGCCGTGGCTGTCAAACCGTTTCCTCCTGGGCACTGATAATACTGCAGGCTGAAAATTTGTGAATAACTGACGGGTTTTTAAGCATTTGCTTGTGAACGAATTTCCGGTCGTCTGTAAAATTTGTAAACATATAGGAATTTCCTATCTTCAGAGCAGGCAAAAACAAGGACTTGCCTGTAAACGGTTTTACACGGGTTTTGCCGGGGGTTTCAGCCTGCAGGGCGGCGCTGCGGCGCTGTTGGCGAAAACATGCTGCCGCAGCGCTGCGGCATATTGTGCCAGCCTGCGGGCCGGGCCGAATTTCAGCCCCGGTTGCGCGCCGGGCGCGAGTCGCTGCGTAACACTTCGGCCGCAGGGGTTGGCAGGGCGCGGGCAAGCGGCTAGCCTGACCGCCAAGCGCACCTCTCCGGTCCAATGCCGGGGCAAAAAGGGGCGCAATCCGGGAGAGTTACATCATGAAAAAAATTCTGACTGCCGCCGTGGCGGCTGCCGCTGGCTTTGCAATCGCCGGGGAGGCTGCGGCCACCGAGTGGAACGTGTCCCTGTGGGGCAAGCGCCGCGCCTTTACCGAGCATGTGGAGAAACTGGCCGAGCTTGTGAGCGAGAAAACCGGTGGCGAGTTCACCCTGAATATCAGCTATGGCGGTCTCAGCAAGAACAAGGAAAACCTCGACGGGATTTCCATCGGCGCCTTTGAGATGGCGCAGTTCTGCGCCGGCTACCACCGCGACAAAAACCCCTCGATCACCGTGCTGGAACTGCCGTTCCTGGGCGTGAACACGCTGGAGGAGGAAGTCGCTGTCAGCCACGCCGTCTATGGCCATCCGGCAGTGCAGGCGGATCTGGCGCGCTGGAACGCCAAGCTGCTGATGACCTCGCCGATGCCGCAGTACAATATCGTCGGCACCGGCGAGCCGCGGGATGAGCTGGCAGAGTTCAAGGACATGCGGGTGCGCGCCACCGGCGGCATCGGCCAGGCGTTTTCTGCCGTGGGCGCAGTGCCGACCTCGGTAACCGCAACCGAAGCCTACAACGCGATGGAGTCCGGTGTCGTGGACACCGTCGCTTTTGCCCAGCACGCGCATCTCAGCTTTGGCACCATCAACAAGGCCGACTGGTGGACCGCCAACCTGAACCCCGGCACCGTGAACTGCCCGGTGGTGGTCAACACCGATGCCTATGACGCGCTGAGCGATGCCGAGCGCGAGGCGCTGGACAGCTCGGTGGATGAAGCGATTGCCCATTACCTGGAGAACTACGGCGCGCTGCTGACCAAATGGGACGGTGTGCTGGAAGAGAAGGGCGTCGAGAAGGTGATGATCTCCGACGACCAGCTGGCCGAATTCCGCAAGGTGGCTGCCGATCCGATCCGCGAACAGTGGATCAAGGACATGAGCGCCCAGGGCCTGCCCGCGCAGGAGCTCTATGACCTGGTGCAGAAAACCCTGAGCGACGTGCGCTCGGGCAGCTGAGGCTGATAGAACTGGAAAGGGTCGGGCAGGATAGCACCGGCCCTTTCTGTCTTTGGCGATACGGAAATGACGGGGGCAGGGCATGGCAGGCAGCGCGGCGGTGCTGGAGGATGGCAGCCTGATCAGCAGGCTGGACAGGGGATTGCTGAAGGCGGAGCTGTTGCTGGCGCTGCTGAGCGGCATTGCGGTGTTCTCGCTGATGATCCTGGCGGTGGTCTCGGTTGGCGGGCGCAACGCGATCAACGCGCCCTTGCCCGGCTATGTCGACTGGATCGAACAGATCATGCCACTGATCGCCTTCATGGGCATTGCCTATGTGCAGCGCGTGGGCGGCCATATCCGCATGGATATCTTTATTGGCGCCCTGCGCGGCCGGGCGCTGTGGCTGTTCGAACTGGTTTCGGTTGTGCTGATCCTTCTTTTGATCCTGGCGCTGGTCTGGGGCAGCTGGTCGCATTTCCTGCGCTCCTTCGACTTCGCCGCGCCGCTGTGGAGCCGCGACAGCTCCATCGACATCGGCCTACCGATCTGGCCCGCCAAGCTGCTGGCGCCGGTGGCCTTTGCGGTGCTCGCCCTGCGGCTGCTGCTGCAGGTCTGGGGCTACGGCCGGGCGCTGGTGCTGGGGCTGGAAGCTCCGGTGGCGGTGCCGCTGATCCAGAGCGCGGCAGAACAGGCGGCGGCTGAAGCGGAACAGATGCAAGGCCATGACACAAATGGCAGCGGGCAGGGGTAAGGCAGATGGAACCGATTGAAATCGGCCTGTGGGTCACGGGCGGCCTGCTGGCCATGGTGGTCTTGGGGATGCGGGTGGCCTTTGCGGCCGGGCTTGCGGGGCTTGCGGGCCTCATCTGGATCTTCTGGGCCAAGTTCGGCTATGACCCGGCCCGGTTCGGCAAGGCGCTGACCATCGCGGTCAAGACCGCGGGGCAGGTGCCGCATTCCAAGGTTTCCAGCCAGGCGCTGAGCCTCATCCCGACCTTCATCCTGATCGGCTATCTCGCCTATTACGCAGGGCTGACCCGTGCGCTGTTCGTGGCCGCCAAGCGCTGGATCGCCTGGCTGCCGGGCGGGCTGGCGGTGTCTACCGTCTTTGCCACCGCGGGATTTGCCGCGGTTTCGGGGGCCTCCGTGGCCACCTCCGCCGTCTTTGCCCGCATCGCCATCCCGGAAATGCTGGAGATCGGCTATGACAAGCGCTTTGCCGCCGGGGTTGTTGCCGCCGGCGGCACGCTGGCGTCGCTGATCCCGCCCTCGGCCATTCTGGTGATCTATGCCATTATCGTTGAGCAGGACGTGGGCAAGCTGCTGCTGGCGGGTTTCATCCCGGGCGCCTTTTCGGCGGTGATCTATGGCCTGTTGATCGTTGGCATCGCGGTGGTCTTCAAAACCGTCGGCCCGCCGGTCAAGGGTTTCACCTGGGGGCAGCGGTTCGCCGCGCTGCCGGGTGCGCTGCCCATCGTGCTGGTGGTCGTGATCATCATCTGCTTTGTCTACAACCCCTTTGGCGGCGATGCCTGGGGCACCCCGACCGAAGGCGGTGCAATCGGCGCCTTCATCGTGTTCCTCTATGCGTTGAAGGAGGGCATGAAATGGGCGGAGCTGAAATCGGCGCTGCTGGAAACAGCCAAGCTGACGGTGATGATCTTCACCATCATCTGGGGTGTCCTGATCTATGTGCGGTTCCTCGGCTTTGCCGATCTGCCGGGGGCGTTCTCGGATTGGATCACCTCGCTGGAGATGAGCCCGATGCTGATCCTGATCTGCATCCTCTTGGCCTATGCGGTGCTGGGCATGTTCATGGATGCCATCGGCATGCTGCTGTTGACCCTGCCGGTGGTCTACCCGGCGGTGATGGCGCTGAACGGTGGTGAGAGCGTTGCCGCGGCGGACAGCGCCTTTGGCATGAGCGGCACCATGTGCGCGATCTGGTTTGGCATCCTGGTGGTGAAAATGGCCGAGTTCTGCCTGATCACCCCGCCGATCGGGCTGAACTGTTTCGTCGTCGCAGGCGTGCGCCCTGACCTGAGCGTGCAGGACGTGTTCCGCGGCGTGACGCCGTTCTTCATTGCCGATGCGGTGACAATCGCGTTGCTGGTCGCGTTCCCGGGGATCGTCCTTTACCTGCCTTCTCTGGCCGGCTAGCGGCGGGGAGCTGTGCGCTGCGGCTTGGCAGGCGGCGGCGCGTGGCCTATATGGCGCGGCATGACTGATTTCTCCCCCCTGCACCAGGCCGCGCGGTTGAGCGTTGCGCCGATGATAGATTGGACCGACCGGCACTGCCGCTATCTGCACCGGCTCTTGAGCCGGGAGGTGCTGCTGTACACCGAGATGGTGACGGCGCCGGCGCTGGTGCGCGGCGGGGCGTTGCATTTGCTGGAGTTCAATCCGCAAGAGCACCCGGTGGCGCTGCAGCTTGGCGGCTCCGATCCGCAGGAGCTGGCGGAGGCCGCGCGGCTGGGCGCCGAGGCAGGCTATGACGAGATCAATCTCAACTGCGGCTGTCCCAGCGACCGGGTGCAATCCGGTGCCTTTGGCGCGGTGCTGATGCAAACGCCGGAACTGGTGGCCGATTGTGTGGCTGCCATGCGCGAAGCGGTGGATGTGGAAGTCACCGTCAAATGCCGTATCGGCGTCGATGAGCAGGAGCCGCAACAGGTGCTGCCGGATTTCCTGGAGAAGATCCGCGCGGCGGGCTGCAAGCGGGTCACCATCCACGCGCGCAAGGCCTGGCTGCAGGGGCTGTCGCCCAAGGAGAACCGGGACATCCCGCCGCTCGATTACGATCTGGTGCACCGGATGAAGGCGGCGTTTCCGGACTTTCATGTCTCGATCAACGGCGGCATTGCAACGCTGGCTGAGGCCAAGGCGCATCTGGCGCGGGGCCTGGACGGGGTGATGGTGGGGCGTGCGGCCTATCACCAGCCTGCGGATGTTCTCTGTGCCGCCGATCCTGAGATTTACGGCACCGGCGCGGTGAGCGATGCGGGCGAGGCGGTGCGGCAGATGCTGCCCTATATCGAGGCGCGTCTGAGCGAAGGGGCCAAGCTGAACCAGATCACCCGGCATATGCTGGGTCTATTTGCGGGCAAGCCCGGGGCGCGGCAGTGGCGGCGGATGCTGTCCGAGGGCGCTTGCCGGGCAGGCGCCGGGCCGGACCTGGTGCTGAAAGCCCTGGCGCAGGTGGAGAGCCGCGCGGCGGCGTGACGCGGCGCCTCACGCGCTAGTGCCTTGTGCAAGCCGGGCACCGCGGCTAACCCTTTGCCGCGGACGCAAAAGCCTGAGGTGCCCCTGATGAACGATCCTGCCGTGACCGCTGCCTTGCTGGCGGAGCCTGCGCTGCTGATGCAGATGGCAGGGCTGCTGGTGGTGATTGGTGCTTTTGCGGGCGTGCTGGCCGGTCTTCTGGGGGTTGGCGGCGGCATCGTGCTGGTGCCGGCCTTCTTCTATGCCTTCCAGACCCTTGGCTATGGCGGCGACCAGCTGATGCAGATCTGTCTGGCGACCTCGCTGGCGACAATCATCGTGACCTCGCTGCGCTCTGTCATGAGCCACAACAAGAAGGGCGCGGTGGACTGGGAGATCCTGCGCACCTGGGGGATTGGCATTGCCCTTGGCGCCATTGTCGGCGTGCTGGCGGCCTCCGCCCTGCGCTCCACCGTGCTGCAAGGCGTCTTTGGCGGGCTGGCGCTGGTGATTGGCTGTTATCTGGGGCTGGGCCGGTCCGAGTGGCGGCTGGCTGAGGTGATGCCCAAGGGGGGCAAGCGGATGGCGCTGTCGCCTGCGGTCGGGTTCCTGTCGGTGCTGATGGGCATCGGCGGCGGCAGCTTCGGGGTGCCGCTGATGACGCTGCACGGGGTGGCGGTGCACCGGGCGGTGGCGACCGCCGCCGGGTTTGGCGTGATCATTGCGGTTCCTTCCGTGGCCGGCTTTCTGCTGCTCGAGATAGACCCGGCTGCGAGGCCGCCCTTCACCATCGGCGCGGTCAATCTGGTGGCGTTCTTTATCGTGATCGCCATGACGCTGATCACTGCGCCTTATGGCGTGAGGCTGGCCCATGCGATGGATCCGAAACCGCTGAAACGGGTGTTCGGGGCCTTCCTGGTGCTGGTGGCGCTGAACATGCTGCGCAAGGCTTTCGGTTACTAAGAGGACGACATGCTGGAACAGATCGAACAGTTTCAGGACAGGGGCTGGGTGCGCTTTGCCCAAGACCCGCAGGTCGCCGCCTGGGCGGCGGATGCCTTGCGCCACGGCATCTGGTCGCTGGACGATCCGGCCTGTGCCGAGTGGTTCCAGTGCGAGCGGACCTGGTTCATCGGCGTCGATGCGCTGCCGAATGATGCCTCAGGGCGTTTGCCAGAAGGGCCGCCGCTGGCGGGCGCGCCGGTTGATTTCATCACGCATCATCTTGGCCCCATCCCGGATCTGCACCGGGCGCAGGTGTCCTCGGTCTTCCCCGGCTACCCGCGTCCGCGGCCGGGCGAGGGCGAGGCTGCCTTCCGCTACCGCGTCAAACGCGACGCAGCGCATGTGGACGGGGTCAAGATGTACGGCGAGCACCGCCGCCGCAAGGTGGAGGAGCCGCATGCCTGGGTGCTGGGCATCCCGCTGAATGAAAGCAGCCCCGATGCTTCGCCGCTGGTGATCTGGGAGGGCAGCCACCGGATCATGCGCCGCGCCTTTGCCGCCGCGTTCGAGGGCGTGCCGCAGGCCGGCTGGGCGGATGTGGATGTGACCGATGCCTATAGCGCCGCCCGCGCCGAGGTGTTTGAGACCTGCCCGCGGATCACCGTGCCCGCCAAGCCCGGCGAGTCCTATCTGATGCACCGGCTGTGCCTGCACGGGGTTGCGCCCTGGGGCGAAGGGGCAAGCGCGCCGGAAGAGGGCCGCATGATCGCCTATTTCCGCCCGGAACTGGCGGATTGGACCAAAGGGTGGCTGGCGGAAGGGTAGACGCGCCACCAGCCTTTTTAAGTTTTTCCTTAGGCAGGCTTTAGCCAACGCTTCAAGTAGGATGGCGCACAAGCTGATGCCGCGTTTTGCGAATACGGACCAGGCAGGTAGCCTGCAGCCATAAGGTGATAGGTCAGCATTCAGTCCGCCTGGGGTTCATTTGGTTCCCGCAGCGTGCCGTGGTTGACAGAAGTAGAATGGAAAAGCCGGGCGCATAGCTGCCTTGCTGTCCTTTCCGTGGCCGGCGTCAGCAAATGGGTTTAAGATTCAGCCGTCAATGAGTGCGCGGGGTGATTGAAATGATCCAAGTCGAAACTCAAATGGGCGGCTCTCTGATTGAGGTGCGCCTGACGGGAAAAATCCGAGGCGAAGATTACGAAAAGCTGCTTGTGCCCGCGGTGGAGGCCGCGCTGAAGGAGCACGACCGGATCAGGGTGCTGGCAATTCTGGACCAGGGCTTTGGCGGCTATGACCTGTCCGCGGTGTGGGCCGATACCAAGCTGGGACTGGGGCATTGGAGCGGTTTTGACCGCTGCGCTGTGGCGGCGGATCAGGGGTGGGTGCAAACAGCCATCCGCGTGGCGGCGCCGCTGCTGCCGTGCCCGGTGCAAGTCTTTGGCCTTGATCAGGTGGAGGCGGCCCGTCGCTGGCTGCGGGAGTCCCTTGGCACGGTGCACATCATCGATCTGGGCGGGCCGTGCCTGCAGATCAAGCTGATGGGGCAGGTGGACCCCGAAGCCTACCAGCGGGCAGGGGGCGATCTGGATGCAAGGCTGCGGGAGCGGGAGGGGTTCCGCCTCTTGATCGACCTGACGGAGTTTGACGGCTGGCAAGGCCTGTCGGCCATGGCGGCGCATTTCAATCTGGCGCGGACCCATGTGCCGCTGCTGGACCGCGCAGCCGTGGTTGGTGACAAGGCTTGGCAGCACATGGCGCAACGGGTTGCGGCCCGGATTCTGAAGGCGGAAACCCGGTTCTTCCCAAGCGAAGAGATTGAGAATGCAAAAGCCTGGCTGACGGCGGGCTAAGACCGAGGGGCGGCGTCAGCCCCGGTTCAGCCGGGCGCCGCGGCCGCCGCGGCGCTTGACCAGTTTGCTGGCGCGGGCGGGCAGGGCGTTCATGATCTCCGCGCGCTCGTCGTTGGTCATTTTGGACCAGTCGCGGATTTCGTCGATGGAGCGGTAGCAGCCGGTGCAGATGCGGGCCTCAGGGTGGACGACGCAGATCTTGATGCAGGGGGACTGGATCTCGTCCCGTTTCCATACGTCGTCAGTCATCATTCACCCGTTCTTCAAATGCCGCATCCGGTCCAATGCGCCTTGGAGAATATAGGAGGCCGCGACGTGGTCGATAACCTCTGCGCGGCGTTTGCGTGTCGTATCTGCTTCAAGAAGCGCTTTTTCTGCCGCCACGGTGCTGAGGCGCTCGTCCCAGAATGAAATCGGGAGATCGGTCAATTGCATCAGGTTGCGGGCAAAGGCGCGGGTGGACTGGCAGCGCGGGCCCTCGGTGCCGTCCATGTTGCGCGGCAGGCCCAAAAGGATGCCGCTGATGTCGCGCTGCTTGACGATCTCCATGAGCCGCGCGGCGTCTGTTGAGAACTTCTTGCGCTTTACGGTTTCCAGCGGCGTCGCCACCGCGCCGATGCGGTCGGAGACGGCAACGCCGATCGTCTTGGTGCCCAGGTCCAGCCCCATCAGCGCGCTCATTGGCGGCAGGGCGGCGGCGAAATCTTCGAACGCGTCGTGGATCATTCGGCGAGTCCGGACTGGGCGGCGATGGTTTCCAGAAGCTCCAGCGAGTCGGCGTCCGCCTCAAAGGCGCCGCGGGCCTCGTCATAGACCGTGCGGGCGCGCTCGGTTTCGCCCAGAACCGAAAGGGCGCCGATCAGGCGGGCCCATTCCTCGGCCGAGCCGCCTTCGGTTGCCAGCCGGTCCGAGAGCCGGGTGACCATGCCGCGGATCATCTCCTGCTGCTCTTCCGGGCTGAGCTCGCTGGCAGAGGACATCTCCTCGGCGCTGGGGCCGGGCAGGGCGGGGGCTGCGCCGCCGCCGGGCATGACGGGCTGGTGCTTGACGCCGGCGCGGAAGGCCATTTCCTCGATCTGGCCCTCGATGCCGATGACCCAGGGCGAACCGGCGGGGCCGTCGCGCAGGGTTTCGGCCCATTCGCGGTAAGCGAGATCCGGGCGGCCGATCTGGCCCAGCATCAGGCCCCAGTAGTAGCGGGCAGGGCCGTGGCTGGGGTCAATCGCGCGGGCCTTTTGCAGGTCGGCCTGCGCCTCCGGCGAGACATAGCCGCCGGCGGCCATGATCTTGAGTTCCGCCAGCTCGGAGAAGTCGTTGGCGTTGACCATGCCCTCTGCGAGGCGGATGTAGTTGGCCTTGGCCTCATAGGCGGCTTTGAAATTGCCGAGATTTGCCTCGTGCTGCGCCAGCAGCGCCTGGCCGTTGGCATCGTCCTTGCGCTCGCCGGCGGTCTTGCGCAGCTGATCCACCAGCTTGGTGTAGCCCTCCTCGACCTGCGGCGGCGCCATGGGCTTAACCTCGGCTTCGGCCTCCGCCTGCGAGGGGCGGCTTTCGGCACGCTCGCCGGCCAGGCGGATGCGGTCCTGAAGGCCAAGGTCGCCGTACCCCGGGGCGCCCAGCTGCCAGTAGAGGCCCAGGGTGCCGCCAGTAATCAGCACTGCTGCGGCAACAGCGAAGCCAAGCGATAGGCCGCGCGGCTGGGAGCGGCCGGACTTGCGCTTTTGCAGCTGAGCGTCGGCGGCCAGGATGCGGCGGGAGATCTCGGTGCGGATACGCTCGGCGTCGGTGCCGTTGATGACGCCGCGGGCCAGATCCTTGTCCACTTCGCGCAGCTGCTGGCGGTAGACGCGCAGGTCGTAGGCCGCGGCTGGTTCGCCTTGCTCACGGGCGCGGATGATGATTATTGCCAGCAGCAGCGCTGCCGAAAATGCGATGAGGGCGGTGACTGTCCAGAAAACCATGATGTCTCCGAAGTTTGGTTTTCATCTATATGCGGGGAGCGGCGAACAAAAGAGCCAAACTGCCGCGCCATCCAGAGAGATGCTGCAATGCGTCATTGGGATATGTCGCAATAACGCAGAAACAGGGCGATAAACGGCACTGGTCAGCCATGCGTTTCGGGCATACCCGCTATCAGACACGAACCATCGGATTCGCTCATGAAACGCTATTCAGTCTTTGCTGTTGCGCGGGAAGCCCTGCGCTATCACACCGGATGGGAGCGCGCCTGGCGCTCGCCGGAACCCAAACGCCACTACGATGTCGTCATCGTCGGGGCGGGCGGGCATGGCCTCGCCACTGCCTACTACCTGGGTAAGAACTTCGGCATTACCAATGTCGCAATTATCGAGAAAGGCTGGCTGGGTGGCGGCAATACGGGCCGGAACACCACCATCATCCGCTCGAACTACCTGCAGGATCCCTCGGCTGCGATCTATGAAAAGGCGCGCAGCCTGTATGAGACCATGTCGCAGGACCTGAACTACAACGTCATGTTCAGCCCGCGCGGTGTGATCATGCTGGCCCAGACCGAGCATGAGATCCGCGGCTACAAGCGCACCGCGCATGCCAACCAGCAGCAGGGCGTTCAGACCGAGTGGATCACCCCGGAGCGGGTGAAAGAGATTGTGCCGATCATCAACCTGCACGGCCCCCGCTACCCGGTGCTGGGCGGCCTGTGGCAGGAACGCGGCGGCACCGCCCGCCACGACGCTGTGGCCTGGGCCTATGCCCGCGCGTGCTCCGACATGGGCATGGACATCATCCAGAAATGCGAAGTCACTGGCGTGCGCACCGAGAACGGCCGCACCGTGGGCGTCGACACCACCAAGGGTCCGATTGACTGCGACAAGATCGGCATGATCGTTGCGGGCAACGCCTCTGTGCTGTCGGAAATGGCGGGTTTCCGTCTGCCGATGGAATCGGTTGCGCTGCAGGCGATGGTATCCGAGCCGATCAAACCCTGCATGGACGTGGTTGTGATGGCCAACACCGTGCACGGCTACATGTCGCAGTCCGACAAGGGCGAGATGGTGATCGGCGGCGGTACCGACGGGTTCAACAACTACACCCAGCGCGGTTCGTTCCACCATATCGAGGAAACCGTCCGCGCCCTGGTCGAAACCTTCCCGATGGTCAGCCGCCTGAAGATGCTGCGCCAGTGGGGCGGCATCGTGGATGTGACCGGCGACCGTTCGCCGATCATCTCCAAGACCCCGGTGCAGAACTGCTTCATCAACTGCGGCTGGGGCACCGGCGGCTTTAAGTCGATCCCGGGTTCGGGCTGGGCGATGGCGGAACTGATGGCCACCGGCCACTCGCCGCTGACCGAGGAGTTCTCGATCAATCGCTTCAAAGAAGGCAAGTTCATCGACGAGAGCGTCGCCGCCGGTGTGGCGCACTAACGCCGCAAAATTCAATACTGTGGAGCAAGCACAATGCTGATCCTTGAATGCCCCTATTGCGGCGTCAAAGCCGAAGAAACCGAACTGGCCGCGGGCGGCGAAGCGCATCTGAAGCGCTACGGCCCCGGCTCCTCGGATGATGAGTTCCATGACTACCTGTTCATGCGCGAAAACCCCAAAGGCGTTCACTTCGAACGCTGGCGCCATGCTAACGGCTGCGGCAAGTGGTTCCACGCCGCCCGCTGCACCATGACGCTGGAGGTGTTCGGCACCTACACGGCACAGACCTCTGTGCCGACGCAGGAGATCCTGGACAAGATCGCTGCCAAACGCCCGGGCTGGACCTGGCGCGAATTTTCGGACGGTCAGAAATGATCCGCCGCCTGACTGAAACATCCGCTTTTCTCTTGAAAGGTCTGCGCACATGAGCACGCGTCTTGCCAAGCACGGCCGGCTGATCGACCGCTCCAAACAGATCGCCTTCACTTTCAACGGCAAGTCCATGAAGGGTTTCGCCGGTGATACGCTCGCATCCGCACTGCTGGCCAACGGCCAGGTGATGATGGGCCGCTCGTTCAAATACCACCGCCCGCGCGGCGTTGTCGCATCCGGCTCCGAAGAGCCCAACGCGCTGATGCAGCTGGGTGTGGGCGACCGTTACGAGCCGAACCAGCGCGCCACCACCACCGAGCTGTTCTCGGGCCTGACCGCGCAGTCGCAGAACCACTGGCCGAGCCTGGAGTTCGACGTTCTGGCGGTGAACAACAAGCTGAGCCGGTTCCTGACCGCCGGCTTCTACTACAAGATGTTCATCCACCCGCGCCCGCTGTGGAAACACGTCTATGAGCCGATCATCCGGAAGTCCGCAGGTCTGGGCGCAGCCCCCGACAAGGAACTGAAGGATGCCGACACTTACGAGCACTTCTACTTCTTCGCGGATGTGCTGGTCATCGGCGGCGGTGTTGCCGGCCTGCAGGCCGCCAAGGCAGCTGCAGCCTCCGGCGCCAAGGTTCTGGTGCTGGAGCAGAACAGCCACTGGGGCGGCCGCGCTCCGGTCGACGGCGGCACCATCGACGGCGAAGCGCCCGAGGTCTGGATCGAAAAGACCCTCGAAGAGCTGCGCGGCATGGACAACGTTACGCTCCGCGACCGCTGCATGGGCTCCGGCGTCTATGACCACGGCTATGCCCTGGGCTATGAGCGCCTGACCGACCACGCACCGGGCCAGGGCGGCCCGCGCCACCGTCTGTGGCGGATCCGTGCGAGCCAGATCGTCACCGCAACCGGTGCGATCGAGCGTCCGCTGTCCTTTGCAGGCAACGATGTTCCCGGCGTGATGCTGGCGGCCTCGATGCGCGACTATGTGGTGAACTGGGGCATCAACCCGGGCCAGAAGGTCGTGGTTGCCACCAACAACGACGATGCCTACCGCACCGCGCTGGTGCTGCATGACGCAGGCGTCGAAGTGGTCCGCGTGGTCGACACCCGCGAAACCGGCGGCGGCGCGCTGATGGAAGCGGTCCGCGAAAAGGGCATCCGGGTCGAACTGGGCCGCGCCATCGCCAAGGTGAAGGACGGCAAATGTGTGACCGAGGTCGCCATCTGCGCCCAGAACGGCGAAGGCGGTGCCCGCGAGACCGTGCAGGCTGACGCGGTTGCCATGTCCGGCGGCTGGTCGCCGGTGGTCCACCTGTGGTCCCACTGCGGCGGCAAGCTGATCTGGGACGAGGTGAACGCCAATTTCCGCCCCGATGCCTCCCGTCCGCCGCTGGGCCACGACGGCAACGGCTTTGTGGTTCCGGCAGGTGCCGCAAACGGCGAGTTCGGCCTGGGTGCGCTGCTGGAAGACGCAGCCGCGGCTGGTGCAAAAGCAGCCGAAGCGGCCGGCTTCCCGGCGAAATCCGTTGCGGCTGCCAAAGGCGAGTCCGAGGCGGAAGCGCAGATGGAAGCAGTGTGGCTGATGCCTGCCAAGGCGGACATCAAGCTGCGCATGAAGTCCTGGCTGGACTACCAGAACGACGTGAAAGTGTCGGACGTGCAGCTGGCTGCGCGCGAAGGCTACGAAAGCGTCGAGCACACCAAGCGTTACACCACGCTGGGCATGGCCACCGACCAGGGCAAACTCTCGAACATCAACGGCCTGGCCATTCTGGCCGACAGCCTGAACTCCGAAATCCCGCAGGTGGGCACCACCACCTTCCGTCCGCCGTACCATCCGATCTCGCTGGGCGCGATCGCTGGCGAGGCACGGGCCGAGATCTTCCAGCCGGTGCGCAAGACACCGATCTACGACTGGTTCGACAAGAACGGCGCGGATTGGGAACCGGTTGGCCAGTGGCGCCGTCCGTTTTCCATCAACAAACCGGGCGAGGACCGTCATGCCGCGGTGAACCGCGAAGTGAAGAACACCCGCGAGAACCTCGGCCTGCTGGACGCCTCGACGCTGGGCAAGCTGATCGTCAAAGGTCCCGACGCCGGCAAATTCCTGGACATGCTGTACACCAACATGATGTCCACGCTGAAGCCGGGCAAATGCCGCTACGGCTTGATGTGCACCGAGAACGGCTTCCTGATGGACGACGGCGTGGTTGCCCGCATCGACGAGGACACCTTCCTGTGCCATACCACCACCGGCGGTGCCGAGCGCATCCACGGCTGGATGGAAGAGTGGCTGCAGACCGAATGGTGGGACATGAAGGTCTACGTCGCCAACGTGACTGAGCAGTATGCCCAGATCGCCGTTGTCGGCCCCAACGCCCGCAAGGTGCTGGAAAAGCTGAACGCGGCCGCTGGCGGCGGCATGGATGTCTCGAAAGAGGCGCTGCCGTTCATGGAATGGCGTGACGGCAAGATCGGCGGGTTTGACGCCCGGGCTTACCGGATCTCCTTCTCGGGCGAACTGTCCTACGAGATCGCGGTTGCGGCCTCCGAAGGCCAGGCGTTCTGGGATGCCCTGATGGACGCAGGCAAGGAATTCGGCGTCATGCCTTACGGCACCGAGACCCTGCACATCCTGCGGGCCGAGAAGGGCTTCATCATGATCGGCGACGAGACCGACGGCACCGTGATCCCGCAGGATCTGGGGCTGCACTGGGCACTGTCCAAGAAGAAGGAAGACTATCTGGGCAAGCGCGCGCAGCAGCGTTCGCACATGGTCGATCCGGACCGCTGGCAGCTGGTTGGCCTGGAAACGGTCGACGGTTCGGTGCTGCCCGACGGCGCCTATGCGGTGGGTGAAGGCGTCAACGCCAACGGCCAGCGCAACATGATCGGCCGGGTGACCTCGACCTACCACTCCGCAACCCTGGGCCGCGGCATCGCCATGGGCCTGGTCAAGCACGGCCCCAAGCGGATGGGCGAAGTGATCGAGTTCCCGGGCACTGACGGCAAGACCTACAAAGCCAAGATCGTTGACCCGGTCTTCTACGATAAGGATGGAGAGAAGCAGAATGTCTAAGGCTGTTTCCGTACTGAACGGCGCCCGATTCTCGGGTCTGGCCACCGTCGAGGATGCCGGTCTGCAGGGCATGATCACCCTGCGCGGCGATCTGGGGTCCAAAGCGCTGAAGGCGGCTGTCAAAGCCGCCACCGGCGCCGAGGTTCCGGCACAGGGCTCCATCTCGGTTGCCGAAAACGGCGCCGCGGCCTGGATGTCCCCGGACGAACTGCTGCTGCTGGTTCCCTATGAGGACGCAGTTGCCAAGACCGCAGAAGTGTCTGAGGCGCTGAAGGGCGAGCACGCGCTGGCAGTGAACGTCTCCGACGCCCGTGCCTTCTTCCGCCTGTCGGGCGAGGGTGCGCGCGAGGTGCTGGGCAAGGTGAGCCCGGTGGACTTCGATGCCGCGGCCTTCAAGCCGGGCCAGTTCCGCCGCTCGCGGCTGGCGCAGGTGGCCGGCGCCTTCTGGTTGAACGACGACGGCAGCTTCTGCATCGTCTGCTTCCGCTCCGTCGGCGAGTATGTGTTCAAATTGCTAAGCGCAGCAGGGCATCCTCAAAGTAAAGTGGGTGTTTACTAAAATTTTTGCTCGCTTTCTGCTTGTGACGCCTTTACGCGTCATTTACGGTGCCCTGGAGACCCTCCGGGGCACCTGTTTTTTTAGGCCCCGTTCCTGGTTTCACCTTTTGCATTAAGTGCAAGTGGTTGAATTAAGGCTGTTTCCTGTGGGGGAGGTAGTGTTGTGAAGTTGTTTCAGGGAGCGGCTGATGAGTTTGCCGAAATGCGGAGCCTTGGCTTTTGTTTTTATGGTCGCCGGGGCCGCGGCCCTGGCCGGGACCACCTTTCACTGCAGCTTGAAACCGATTTCCGGCTCGGCCTGGATTCCCAGCCGGATCACCCTGCATTTCACTGATAACTTCCGCACCGCGCAGGTCACCGACCTGACGTTTGGCGTGGCGGTGCCGGCCAAGGTGGTGCAGCACAGCAAGACCTCTTACGCGCTGAGCTGGGCACTGACGGGCCTGGCCGTTTATTCCGAACCGGGAATTGCACGCCCGCGTTTCCGCGCGGTGCTGAACACGGCGAACCAGAAGATGAGCCTGCAGGCGGCCAAGAAAGGCGGCAATGCAAAACTGCCGCGCGGCAGGGGGTTTTGCGAAACGGAGAACAGCCTGTCGCTGCTGGCGCAGAACGAGGGAGATCTGCCGCAGCCAGCTGAATGGTGACAGACTAACCGTTTGCCAGAAATGTCTCGGTATCACCGCCGTTTGGGTTCCTGTGTCCAAGTTCTAATCGTTAGTCTCTCCTTCGATGTGGTTGCACATGATTGCTTATCCGTGAGGTTGAATTTTTTTCTCTCGCAGAAATTGAAGTCGCTGGCGGGTTCAAGTTAGAGCGGCAAGAAACTACTTAACAGAGTTTGGAACAATGAACATAAATCGACGGTCGGCAGCACTGGCATTTTGCGGTGCCGCTATCCTTTCTTTGCCTACTGCCGCCTTTGCTGCGCAGCCCGTTCAGAAGTATTTGTGCGATATTAGAACGTATGGGCAAGGTGGCTGGGTTCCGGAGGAAACGCTTCTGACGTTTCTCGATGATGGTAAGACGGTCGAAGTACTGGACCCTTTTATCTGGCATGTGGAAAGAGAGGCAGTTGTTACCAGCTACAAGGCGCTGAAGAATGGTAAGGAGCGCTTCAGCTGGGACATGACCTTGCCGGCACAAAGCGGCGTGAAATACCAGGCGACCTACCGGATTGATTTTACAGAAGCTGACCTTTCGGGTCGGATCAAGGCCAATATTTCAGGTATCCGAAACGGCCGTATGGGCGGCTTATTGAAATGCCGAAAGGAGCCTGACTAAACGTTATGAACAGGGCGAGAGCAGGCCTGGCCCTGATGGTGCACAGACCCGTGCGGCCTGACTAGGAACTTATCGGCGGCTGCCTGGTTTTCTACACACATACCTTGCGCGGAAATGCGGCGGTGGCCTCTTGACCTGATAGCGCGCACACCGCATGTATCTGCGCAGGAACGCAAACTTATTTCACAGGGGGCCCAGATGGCTTTTGAACTTCCCGATCTTCCTTATGCACATGACGCGCTGGCCGGCAAAGGCATGTCGGCTGAAACCCTGGAATACCACCACGACCTGCACCACAAGGCTTATGTCGACAACGGCAACAAGCTGATCGCCGGCACCGAGTGGGACGGCAAGTCGCTGGAAGAGATCATCAAGGGCACCTACGACGCGAGCGCAGTGGCCCAGAACGGCATCTTCAACAACATCTCCCAGCTGTGGAACCACAACCAGTTCTGGGAAATGATGGGGCCGGGCGAAAGCAAGATGCCGGGCGAGCTGGAAAAGGCGCTGGTGGACAGCTTCGGTTCCGTCGAAAAGTTCAAGGAAGAGTTCTCTGCCGCGGGCGCCGGCCAGTTCGGCTCCGGCTGGGCCTGGCTGGTCAAGGACACCGACGGCGGCCTGAAAGTCACCAAGACCGAGAACGGCGTGAACCCGCTGTGCTTCGGCCAGACCGCACTGCTGGGCTGCGACGTATGGGAGCACTCCTACTACATCGACTTCCGCAACAAGCGTCCGGCCTACCTGTCGAACTTCCTCGACAACCTGGTGAACTGGGAAAACGTCGCTTCGCGCATGTAAGGCGAGAGCCGCATATTGGCTTGCACGGGCCCGCCGGAGTTTTCCGGCGGGCTTTTTCGTGCGGCACGAATGCTGTTCTGCCGCGTTTCGCACGGAACGCCGGGCGGGATTCTGGCGTTGGTTCTGTGTACGAAAGGAGGACCACCATGGCTGAACGCAAGAGGTCCAAGGACGGACACCGCGAAACCAAGGACATTCTGGGCGAGGAGGGCAGTGCCGCACACGGCGGGCGCACTGGCGGCAGGCTGGCGCGGGAGATTGGCAGCGAGGATGAGGAAAAGCGCGCCAAGGAACGCCCGGCAGGTGCCACCCGGGTTCGAAAATCCAATGAGCAGGAGGTGAAGTGATGACCCGGCTTTCCCACGGCACCTATGTCCTGGTGGCTGACAGCGAAAAGGCGCTGTTTCTGGAGAACACCGTCGACGGGGACGATCCGTATCTGCAGGTGCGCCGCAAGGATGAGCAGGACAACCCGCCGGACCGGGAGCAGTCCGCCAACCGGCCAGGGCGGTTCAACGACGGCCCGAGCGTCCACCGGTCCGCTGTCGACGACACCGACTGGCACCAATTGGCCAAGGAGCGGTTTGCCAAGGACCTGTCGGACAAACTGTATGAGATGGCCCACCGCGGTGAATTCGAGAAACTGGTTCTGGTCGCCGCGCCGGAGGTCCTGGGGGAACTGCGCAAGACCCTCCGCAAGGAAGTCTCCGACCTCGTGGTCGCGGAGATCAGCAAGAACCTGACCGGTCACGAAATCACCAGGATCGAAGAATTGGTCAAAGACGCGCTGCGTCACGGCTGACCAGGGTTGACCTGCGCTTCTGCCCGGTGTCTGTGAAACGAAAGCCGGGCAGGAGCATGTTATGGGCGAGGCACAAAAAGGCGTTCTGGCACTTTGTGCCTCCTGCACCGTTTGGGGGCTTTCCGGCATATATTACAAGGCGCTGTCGCATGTTCCGCCGGAGCAGGTTCTGTCGCACCGGGCGCTGTGGTCATTTGTGTTTTTTGCCATCGTGCTGTTGTGCCAGGGCCGCATCGCCGAGCTGGGGGCGGCGCTTTCCACCCGCCGCAGCGCGCTCTTGCTGGCGTTTGCCTCGGCGATGATTTCGCTCAACTGGTTCATCTTCATTTCGGCTGTTCAACTGGGCTACGCGACTGAGGCAAGCCTTGGCTATTACGTCTTTCCGCTGCTGAGCGTGCTGCTGGGACGGCTCGCATTTGGCGAGCGGCTGGCAGCGGCGCAGGGCGTGGCGGTATGCCTGGCGGGCCTTGCCGTGGCGGTGCTGTCGTTCGGGCTGGGGGCCGCGCCCTGGATTCCGCTGGCGCTGAGCTTCAGCTTCGCGCTTTACGGTGTTGTTAAGAAACAATTGCCGCTGGGGCCGGTGGTTTCCGTCACGGCCGAGGTTGCGCTGCTGTTGCCGGTTGCGCTGACGATCATCTGGATGACCGGCGGCGCCGGTTTCCTGGGCGGCGTTGGCGATGCGCTGATGCTGATGTTTTCCGGCATCCTGACCGGCCTGCCGCTGATCCTGTTCGCCTACGCCGCCCGCAGGGTGCGGCTGGGCACCGTGGGCGTGCTGCAATACCTGAACCCGACGCTGCAGTTCCTGGTGGCGGTGCTGGTCTTTGCCGAGCCATTCACCCCCTGGCACGGCACCGCCTTTGCGCTGATCTGGAGCGCGGTTGCGGTGTTTTCCTTCTCGGCGCTGCGTCAGGAACGGGCATCGCGCAGGGCGGCGATGGCGGCCACAGGCGTGTCGGCCCAGATCAGGTAATCCGGGGTTTCCTGACTGGCGAAGCCCTGGCTCACCACTTGGTCCAGCAGGTCACGCAGCTTGTCCCAGTAGCCTTCGGTGTTGAGGATCACAATCGGATTGGAGTGCAGCCCCAGCTGGCGCCAGGTCAGCGCCTCGAACAGCTCATCCAGCGATCCGGCGCCGCCGGGCAGCACAACCACTGCATCGGCGTTCCACAGCATCACCTTCTTGCGTTCGTGCATGGTTTCCGTAACCACATAGGTGGTGAGGTCGGATTTCCCCACCTCGCGCCGCTCCAGGTGGCTGGGGATCACCCCGAAGGTTTCGCCGCCAGCCTTTTGCGCGGCGCGGGCAACTTCGCCCATCAGCCCGACATCGCCGGCGCCGTAAACCAGCCGCATCCCGTTTTCCGCCAGCGCGGTGCCGAAGGCGCGCGCCGCCTCGGCATAGGCGGGCAGCACCCCGGCGCGGGATCCGCAGTAGACACAGACGGATTTGATGCTCATCGGCCAGCCTTTCCGTGGAATATCAAGGTGAAAACCAATTGGTGTTTTGACCCGTGATAGCGGGGTTGTTAGATTCCCTCAACTAAGCGGAAGGTCACATTCCGCAAATGCCGAAGGGAATGAAATGGCGGAAGCATCTGGAAGCGGGGGTCTTGGGGCCCTCACACTTGGCGGTATTGCCGGCGTGGCCGTGGTCGTGGGCGGCGTGGTGCTGTACCAGCTCGGGGTGTTTGGCACGGTCGCGCCCGAAGGCGTGGTGGTGAGCGAAGAGACGGCAGGGCAGGCGGCAAACAGCAACAGCGCGTTTTCCGGAGAAGGCGGGGAGTCCGGCCAGCCGCTGCAAAACCGCGCAGCGCGGGACGCCGGAAGTGAACAGGCTGAAACGGCGGACGCCGGTCAGCAGGAGGACGTTGAGGCTCCGGAAACAACTGCCGGTGGGGAAGCCGCGGCTGAAGATCAAAGTCAGGCTGTAACTGCTGAAAATATAACAGAAGTAACCGCTGATGACACGGCCTCCGGCAGTGCCGTCGAAGTAGATCAGGAAGCAGGGGAAGGCACTGAGCTGGCGGCCCTGGAAGCGCCTGCGGATGCGGCGGCGGAGCCGCAGCCGGAACCGGAAACCGAAGCGCCGAAACAGGATATTTTTGTTCTGCAGGCGCCGGAGTTGGATCTGGTCCGTGTGGACAGCGATGGCGCCGCGGTGATTGCCGGCCGGGCGCAAGAGGGCGTGCAGATCACTGTGCTGCTGGACGGCGAAGTGCTGGAGCAGCTGGAGGTGCCTGCCGGGGGTGAATTCGTTTCGCTGACGTCCATTGCGCCCAGTGCGGATGCCCGGGTGGTGTCATTGCTGGCAGAGCATGACGGTGAACAGAGCGCATCCGGCGCGTCCTTCATCCTGGCGCCGGTCAGCCCGGTCGCCGCCGCGCCGGCGCAGAAGGCTGAAGAAATTGCAGAGGGGGCAGAGGACCAGGTTGCTGCACTTCCGGCCGGCGAGGCGCAGGAGGCCGCTCAGACACAAGCGGATGCCTCTGCGCCCGAGCCGGATGCTGCCAGCGGGGCAGCGCAGGCAGCAGATGCCGTTCAAGGAACGCAGGTTGAGGAAATAACCGCGGCAGCTGAGCCTGCGGCTGAAGACCCGGCGCCTGCCGCGGAGCCTGCCGCGCCGCAGCCGCAAGGCCAGTCCGTTGCGGTGCTCCGGGCCGATCAGGACGGGATCGAGGTGGTGCAGCCTGCTGTGCCTTCCGACCCGGAGCTGAGCGAAGAGGTGGCACTGGATTCCATCAGCTACAATGGCTCCGGCGGGGTGGACCTGTCAGGCCGGGCGCGCCCGCAATCGCGGGTGCGGATCTATGTCGACAACCGGCCGGTGGCCGAACTGGACGCCGCCCAGGACGGCCGCTGGACCGGGCGGCTGGCGGACGTGGCGCCGGGTGTCTACACCCTGCGGCTGGATGAGATCGAACCGGCCTCCGGCAGGGTGGTGAGCCGCCTGGAAACCCCGTTCAAGCGCGAAGCGCCGGAGCTGCTGCCCAAGCCGGAGCGCGATGCGGACCCGGATCAGCCGGTGCCGCTGGTGCGGGCGGTGACCGTGCAGAAGGGCGATACGCTCTGGGCAATTTCGCAGGACAAATACGGCAGCGGGTTCCTGTATGTGCGGGTGTTCGAAGCCAACAGGGGCGCAATCCGCAACCCGGACCTGATCTATCCGGGGCAGGTCTTCACCATTCCCGAATGACCATGGAAAACGCGCCCTTGCGGCGCGTTTTTTCTGTGCACCCCTCGCAAAACCGTGAACAGGTGAATATCTGGAGGTGTCTAGCCAGGAACCGCCATGACCCAGACAGACCAGGCCGCCGCGCCGCCGCAAGCAGACATCGCCCAGGACGAACGCCGCTCCGGCCTGCGCACGCTGCGCAAGGTTGGCCCGTATCTGTGGCCCGAGGGAAACCGCGGGGTGAAAGTCCGGGTGGTGCTGGCATTGGCGGTGCTGGTGCTGGCCAAGCTGATCGCGGTCTATACGCCGATGCTGTACAAGGGCGCGGTCGACAGCCTGGCGGGCGAGGGCGTGCCGCCGCTGGCGCTTGGCGCTGTGGGGCTGACGGTGGCCTACGGCATGGCGCGGATCCTCACCACCGGGTTCCAGCAACTGCGTGATGCGATCTTTGCCCCCGTCGGGCAGCGGGCGCTGCGGCGGCTGGCGCTGGAGACCTTCACCCATATCCACCGCCTGTCGATGCGCTATCACATCACCCGCAAGACAGGCGGTCTCAGCCGGATCATCGAGCGCGGGGTGAAGGGGGTCGAATTCCTGCTGCGCTTCATGCTGTTCTCGATCGGGCCGCTGATCCTGGAGCTGACGCTGGTTGCGGTGATCCTGACGGTGCTGTTCGACGCCTGGTACCTGGTTGTCGTGGCGGTCACCATCGGGCTTTACGTCTGGTTCACCTTTGCGGTCACCGAATGGCGGGTGAAGCTGCGCCGGGAGATGAACAAGCAGGACACCGATGCCAACCAGAAGGCCATCGACAGCCTGCTGAACTTCGAAACCGTCAAGTATTTCGTTGCCGAGGAGCGCGAGGCGGAACGCTATGACGGCGCCATGCGGGGCTATGCGCAGGCGGCGCTCAAGACCGCCTATTCGCTGGCGGCGCTGAATTTCGGCCAGAGCGTGATCATCACCGCGGGTCTGGTCGGGGTGATGGTGATGGCCGCCATCGGGGTGGAGCAGGGCAATCTGACCGTCGGCGACTTTGTCATGGTCAATGCCTACATGATCCAGATCACCGTGCCCTTGAACTTCCTGGGCACCGTCTACCGGGAGATCCGCCAGAGCCTGGTGGACATGGGAGAGATGTTCGACCTGCTGGAACAGCCAGCCGATGTGAGCGACAGGCCAGGCGCTGGCAAGCTGCAAGTCAATGGCGGCCGCATCACGCTGGAGAATGTGCGGTTCTCATACGATGCGGGGCGTGAGATCCTGAAGGGCATCTCGTTGGAGGCGGAGCCGGGCCAGACCGTGGCCATCGTCGGCTCCACCGGGTCAGGAAAATCGACCATCGGGCGGCTCTTGTTCCGGTTCTACGACGTCACCGGCGGGGCGCTGAAGATCGACGGCCAGGACGTGCGCGGCGTAACCCAGCAAAGCCTGCATCACGCCATCGGCGTGGTGCCGCAGGACACCGTGCTGTTCAACGACACCATCCGCTACAACATCGCCTATGGCCGCGACGGGGCCACGCAGGAAGAGGTGGAGCAGGCGGCCCGCGATGCCCAGATCCATGATTTCATCATGGCGCTGCCCGAAGGCTATGACACCCAGGTGGGTGAGCGCGGGCTGAAACTGTCGGGGGGCGAGAAGCAGCGGGTGGGGATTGCCCGGACGCTGTTGAAGAACCCGCCGGTGCTCTTGCTGGACGAGGCGACCTCGGCGCTGGACACCGACACCGAACAGGAAATCAAGGAGGCACTGGCGCGGGCCGGCCAGGGGCGTACGGTGATCACCATCGCCCACCGTCTGTCCACCATTGCCGAGGCTGACCGGGTCGTGGTGCTGGAACAGGGCGAGATTGCCGAGACCGGCACCCATGAGGAGCTGCTGGCCAAGGACGGCCGTTATGCCCGGCTGTGGCAGCGCCAACAGGCTGATCAGGACGCAGCCTGATCAGCCCAACAGAAAAGGCCGGCCACAGCGGGCCGGCCTTTGGTTCATTGATCCGGGGCAGGGTTCAGAAATCCTGCCAGGCGCCGCCGTTGGCGGCCTTGGCGGCCAGCGGCACGGCGATTGCAGGCTCGATGCCCGGTCCATGCGCACTGGGCACCGGAGGCTGCACGGCGCGGGGCGGCCGGGGCGCGGAGGCCTGGCTGCCGGAGATTTTGAATTCTCCCATCAGCTCCGCCAGCTTGCCGGCGTCGGAATGCAGCATATGCCCGGCGGCGGTCGCCTGTTCCACCATGGCGGCGTTCTGCTGCGTGACCTGATCCAGCTGCGTGACCCCGGTGTTGATCTCGCTCAGGCCGGTGGATTGCTCTGCCGCGCCGCTGGCGATGTCGGACACCAGTTTGGAGATGTGATTGACGCGGCCGACGATGCTCGCCAGCGCCTCGCCGGTTTCGCCAACCAGGTCGACGCCCTGGCTCACCTGCTTGGAGCTGTCGCCGATCAGCGCCTTGATCTCGGTCGCGGCATCGGCGGAACGCTGCGCCAGGGCGCGCACTTCGCTGGCGACCACGGCAAAGCCCTTGCCGGCCTCGCCGGCGCGGGCGGCCTCCACCCCGGCATTCAGCGCCAGCAGGTTGGTCTGGAAGGCGATGTCGTCGATCACGCCGATGATCTGCGAAATCTTGTTGGACGACTGTTCGATCCCGTTCATGGCTGCCACCGCCTTGCGCACCACTTCGCCGCTGGTTTCGGCTTCCTGGCGGGCTTCCTCCATAGTTTGCTCAACGTTATGCGCGCCTTCGGCAGCGGACCGCACCGAGGCCGTCAGCTGTTCCAGCGCGGCGGCGGTTTCTTCCAGCGTGGCGGCCTGGCTTTCGGTGCGGTTTGACAGATCGTCAGAGGCCTGGCTGATCTCGGTCGCACCGTTGTGGATGCTGCCGGCGGCTGAGATCACCTGCTCGATGGTGTCTTTCAGCGTCTGGACGGTTGCATTGAAGCTTTGGCGCAGCTCCTCGTATTCCTCGGGGAAGGCCTCTTCGATGGTGCAGTCCAGATCGCGCTGCGACAGCCGGGCCAGCTGCGCGTCCAGCTTGCCCACCACGGCACCGCGGTCAGCAATCCGGTTCGCTTCAATCGCAGCCAGCTTCTCCTCGGCCTCTTCCAGCGCTGCGCGGGTCTGTTCCATCGCCCGGCTGAGATGTCCGATCTCCGCCTTGGAGTCGAGATTTGCCGGTTTGAAGCTGAATTCCTTGCGGGCCAGTTTTTCCAGATCAGCCTGCAGGGCGCCGAACTGGCGGGTGAAGGCGGTGATCAGGCGCAGCCCGATGGCGGCGCTGACGGCGAGAGACAGGACAACTGCTGACAGAGTGATGATCAGCGCCTGCTGTGCCTGGGCCTGCTCATGGGTGGCCAGGCCGGTCATCGCGTCCGTCACGGTGATTTCCGCATCCCGCAGCGAACTGACCCACTGGGTTGCCCGGCCGAACCAGTCCGCGGCCTGGTATTCCGGCGCGGGATCGCCGGGGCGGGTTTCCAGAACCTGCTTGCGGATGGCGGGCAGCCCTGTGGGGGTCAGCCCCTTGCGCAGGTCCAGTCCAGGCTGCATCTGTGTGAAAGAAAGACCGGCAATGTCCAGCAGCTGATCTTCGATGGCGCCGGTGCGGGCAAACCAGCCAAAGATGTTCTGGCTGAAGCTGCCTTGGCCAAATCCCGTGGCGCCCGCGGCGCGCTGCTGGCCCGCGGCTTCCTTGGCGTAGGCGAGGCTTACGAGGCCTGAACTGAGCTGGGCAAGTTCGGCGTTCTTCTGATGCAGGAGCCGGGTGCTGACGTCCTCCAGGATACTGGCGATCGCGCCTGAATACCGCGCACCCATCTGGCCGGGCTTTATCTCCAGACCGCTGACCAGGCCGCGCGTGGCAGCCAGCTGATCCAGATGTGCCAGGGCGCCTGCCGCGGCAGGGGGCACCTCAGCGATGGCCGCGTCGACCTTTGCCCTTTCACCGTCGAGTTCTGCCGCGCCGGAAGCGCCGCCGGAAGACAGGAACACGGCGGACAGTCCGCGTTCGACCTGCAAGTGGTGGACCACCTTGGTCAAGGCAACGGAGGCCGCGGTTTCCGCCTGCGTTATCTTTGCATCTTTATACCGGTCCCAGTCATCCAGGGCCTTGAGACCGCCAATGCCCGACAGGGCTACGAAGGGGATCGCGATCAGAGTGAGGATTTGCGATCTTAGTGACATGATATTTTTCCCAACCAGAGAACACGTATAGCGGGATGTTTTCCGCTATCATCTCCCCTTTGCATGCAAGGAATAACATTCTGTGAACGTTGCCGGGCTTGGGCAGGCCGCGTCCGGAGGGGGCAAAAACCGGGCCGCGCCGGATGCGTCAGTTTCTCAGGGCCTTTGCCGCATTTGGGGGAAAAGATGAGTGAATCCTGCCAGTATTTGATGTTTCAAAATTCGAGTGATGGATTGAAAAGAGAAATAAAAACAATGGGTAATGCGCTGAAGTTGCGTGCGGGTCGGGATGGGGGTGCCGAGGGCGGTAAACCTAAAATGCGATGGATTAAACCGCGCAAAAACCGCTGCCTGCTTTGGTGTAGCGGGGCTGCGTCCGGCCGGCCGGTTGGTATCCGAACCAGAACTTCCGGCAAGAAAGGCGCAGGATTGCTGCGTGCGGATGGGCAGCAGGGGAAAACGCCGATTGCATTCCCATTGCAAGGCAGAGCGCGATACTTGTAGTACGCCCGCTCAGGGGCGTAGCGGCATTGGCGCCGGCTGGCCCGCACATAAGGATAAGTTTATGAAAACCATTTTCACCGCCGTCGCTGCTGCAGTTGCATTGCTGGCTGTTCAGGCACCGGCTTTTGCAGAGGATCTCGAGTTTCTGCTGGTCAATGAAAGCAGCGCCAATCTGGTTGAATTCAATGTGTCGCCTGCCTCTTCCGGGAATTGGGAAGAGAACCTGCTGGATGGCGGTGTTCTGGAATCCGGATATGAGGTCGGCGTTCTGATTGCGGACGGCGCAACCACCTGCGTCTATGACATCCGCGGCGGCTTTGCCGACGGTTCCGAAGCAGAGGACTACGGGCTCGACCTGTGTGAGCTGGGCGAATACTCTTTTATCGACTGATCCTGCAGGCCGCCGGGTGATCCGGCCAGCCGCAAAGAAAAAGCCCCGCCAATGCGGGGCTTTTTTGTTGGCCGGCCTATTCTGCGGCACGCAGCCTGCCGCGCGGGGCGGGCGGTTGCGGCTCGTCCTCGTCGGCTTCGGTTTCGCCGCTTTCGGGCGTCTCGTCTTCGACCCATTGGATTTCGGTGGTCGGCAGCTGCCGCGCTTTCTTGAACAGCTTGGAATCCTGCGCGATGCGGCTGGAGCGGCCGCGGGTGATCCGCGACAGCATCCGGCCCAGGGCCCGCATGTAGGTGGAGAACCAGACCCGGATCGACAAGAGCGAGGGTGTCACCACCAGGGTCAGCACGGTGGCGATGCCCAGGCCAAAGACCACGGCGGTTGCCAGCTGTTTCCACCACAGCGCGGTGGGGCTGTCGATGGAGTAGCCGCCGTTGATGAAGTCCAGGCTGACGCCGAACATCATCGGGGTGAGGCCGGCCATCGTGGTGATGGTGGTCAGCAGCACCGGGCGGATACGCGCCTCGGCGGTGCGGATGATCGCCTCGATCCGCGGCATCTGCTGGCTGAACTCCTGATAGGTGTCGATCAGCACGATGTTGTTGTTCACCACGATGCCCGCCAGCGCCACGATGCCGGTGCCGGTCATGATGATCGAGAACGGCTGCTGCATCACCATCATGCCAATCAGCACGCCAGTGGTGGACAGCACCACCGCCAGCAGCACCAGTACCGAGTTGTAGAAACTGTTGAACTGGGCCAGCAGGATCACGAACATCAGCGCCAGCGCGCCGGCAAAGGCCTTGGACAGGAAGGCGCCGGATTCCTCCTGCTCCTCCTGGTCGCCGGTCCATTCCCAGCTGATGCTGCGCGGCAGCGGGTCGCTCTCCAGCCACTCGGTGAGGACGGCAATCCGCTCGTTCGGGTTCACCGGGCTGATCTTGGCGCCATTGTCCAGCGCAGCCAGCACCGCGTCAAAGCTCTCGGCGCCGGTGAGCGCGGCCAGCTGCATCACCCGGCCGTTCGGTGCGGTGAGGGTTTCGCCGTTCGCCTCAGTGCCTTCCGGGACTTCCTTCAGCAGGGCGAGGCGGGTCATTTCCCCGCTGTCCGCATCCTCGATCAGCACCTTGTTCAGACCCGGCTCCACGTCGGCCTTGACGTCATAGAAGCGTTCCTGGCCGATGCGGTTGATCTGGGCGAGCTTCGGCACCGGCTGGCGGGTCACGAAGTTCGACAGAGGCACCAGCCCGTCCGAAGTGCGGACCTTGAGGTTGTCGAGTGTCGACAGCACCCGGTCCTGTTCCGGCAGGCGGACGCGGATCTCGATCTCCTCGTCGGAGCTGTCGACCCGCATGGTGTCCAGCAGGATGCCGCGGGTGACCAGCTGCACCATTGCGCCCACGGTCGCCACATCGGCGCCGTAGCGGCCGGCCTTCTCGACATCGACGTTGATCTGCCAGTCGATACCGGGCAGCGGCAGGCTGTCCTCGATCAGGATCAGCCCGGGGGTGTTTTCGAACTGCTCCCGCGCGGCCAGGGTCGCGGTTGTCAGATCCTCCCAGCCGTCGCCGCGCAGGCGCAGATGCACCGGCTTGCCGGAGGCGGGGCCTTGCGCCAGAGCGCGGACCTCGACCTCGAAACCGGGCAGCTTGCCGAGAATGGCGTTCAGCTCGTCAATCACGGTGTTGCCGTCGTATTCCTCGGCGATCACCTTCTTCTCAAAGCCGAGGTATTTGCTCAGCAGCCCGCCGAACCAGCCGTTCAGCGGCTCGCTCTCGGTGGGGCGCTCCTCCCACGGGATGATTTCGAACTGGACCTGGCCGATAGTGTCCGGCGGCAACTGCGCGCCGGAACTGTCGGTGTTGAGGCCGCCGTCGCCGGCAAAGGAGAACACGTTGATCACCGCGTGGTGGTCCAGGATGACCTCCTCGGCCGCGCGCACCATCTCGTCCTTTTCTTGCAGCGAAATGTTGCCGCGGGCGCGGATATAGGCGGTGGCCTGTTCCGGTTCCGAGTCGACGAAGAATTCGACGCCGTAGTTGTTTTCGCTGAACATCGAGAAGACGGTCATGATGGCGAAACCTACGGCGGCAATGGTCACCACCGGCATCACCGGGTTGCCCGCGATGAACTTGATCACATGGCCGAACGGGGTGTGGTGGTAGCCGGGGGCGACTTCCTGCTCTTCGCGCAGGGCCTTGACCGAGCTGAGCGTGATCGAGGCCGCAAAGGAGGCGAGGGTGAAGACCAGCCCGCCGAACAGCACGCCCGCCATCGGGGCGGTGCCCTCTGCCAGCAGGTAGGAGGGGTTCAGCATCTGCATGGCGCCCGCGAACATGCCCCACATGGAGACCGGCACCAGCACCGCACGCAGCCACCACGGCGCAATCATCCGCAGCGCGCGCGAGGCGCCTTCGAAGGTGCGGCTGATGCGGCCGGTGACGCCGCCCATGACGGGCAGGTAGATCAGCGCCACCACCAGCGAGGCCGACAGCACGAAGATCAGGGTCACGGGCAGCATGCCCATGAATTCACCCGGGACGCCGGGCCAGAACAGCATCGGCAGGAAGGCGCAGAGCGTGGTCGCAGTCGACGACACGATCGGCCAGAACATCCGCTGCGCCGCCTCGACATAGGCGTGCATGGGGCCGGTGCCTTCCTTGATCCGCTTGTCGGCGTATTCCACCACCACGATGGCGCCATCGACCAGCATCCCCACGGCGAGGATCAGGCCGAACATCACGATGTTGGAGATCGAGATGCCCATCAGCGCCAGCAGCGCAAAACACAGAAGGAACGACGTCGGGATCGCAAAACCCACCAGCAGCGCCGCCCGGCTGCCGAGCGCCGACAGCACCACGATCATCACCAGCGCGATGGCGGTCAGCACCGAGCCTTCCAGCTGGCTGACCATCGAGCCGACAACCCGGCTCTGGTCGTTGGAGGTGCCGACCTCGACCGCAGCCTGCAATTCCGCGGGCCATTTCGACTTGGACACCTCCAGGGTCTCTTTCACCAGGTTCACGGTGTCGATCAGGTTGTAGCCCTTGCGCTTCACCACCTGCAGGGCAACCGTGTCTTCGCCGTTGAAGCGGGCGGTGCCCTCGCGGTCCTCGAAGGTGAAGTTGATCTGTGCCAGCTCGCCCAGTTTGACCACCCGGTCTCCGTTGGTCTTGATCGGCAGCTGGTAGATGTCCTTCACATCGTCAAAGGAAGAGGGGATCTTGACCGAGAACGCGCCCTGGCTGGTTTCGACCTCACCGGCCGCAATCAGCTGGTTGTTGTTCTGCACGACATTGATCAGCTCCAGCGCGGTGACGTTGTAGGCTTCCAGCCTCAAGGGGTCGATCAGCACTTCGACCATTTCGTCGCGGTTGCCGGCGATCCCGGCCTCCAGAACCGCATCCAGCGCCTCAAGGTCGTCCTGCAAGTCCTTGGCGATACGCGCCATTGTCCGTTCCGGAACGGCGCCGGTCAGGTTCACGATGACAATCGGGAATTCGGAGAAGTTGATCTCGGTGATCGAGTATTTCTCGGCGCCTTCCGGGAATTCGGCCTCGGCCTTGTCCATGGCGTCGCGCACGTCGGCCATGATGGCGGTCTTGTCCCAGCCGAATTCGAACTCCAGCGCCACCCCGGCATAGCCCTCGGCGGCAGTGGAGGTCATCTTGTCGAGCCCGTCGAGGTCGGCAAGCTCGGTCTCCATCACCTTGACCATCAGGGATTCGGCGTCCTCGGCGGAGATGCCGGGGAAGGGGACAGAGATGAAGAGGGCCGGAATCTCGATGTCCGGCTCGCCCTCCTTGGGCAGCATCGAATAGGCGAAGCCGCCGACAAGCAGCGAAATTGCGATGAAGGCGAGGACCATCCGGGCGCGGCCGGCGGCCCAATCGACGATGCCAATCACTGTTCAGTCTCCCGGTAGGTGGCCGCCACGGCGACGCCTTCGGTCACGAAATCCTGTCCCACCACGATCACATCCGCGGTTTCGGGCAGGCCGCCCAGCCAGACGCCGTCCGCCTCATCCCGCAGAAGCTGCACGGGGTAGAATACCACGGTGCTGTCGGAACCGACAACGCGCACGCCCAGCCGGCCCTCGTTGTTCAGGGTCAGCGCCGATTGCGGCAGCCGGTGCGCCAGCGCGCCGGCCGAGGAAATGGCGATGTCCGCCGTCTGGCCGTCGCGGATGCTGAGATCCGGGTTCGGCACCGTGATCTCCACCTCGAAGGTGCGGGTGGTGGGGTCGGCAGACCGGCTGAGGAAGGTGACCTCGCCCTGGACCTGCTGGCCGGTGGACAGTTCCGCCTGCGCAATGGCGCCCAGGGCAACCTTGTTGACCTCGGCCTCCGGCACATAGCCGACCAGCTTGATGGTATTGAGCTGGATCACCGTGCCGCACAGGCTGCCGGGCTGCAGCAGGCTGCCGAGTTCCGCGGTGTCGCTCTCCAGAAGCCCGTCAAACGGCGCGGTGATGGTCAGATGCCCGATTTCCCGTTCCGCGGCCGCCACTGCGGCCTGCGCGGACCGCTCCGCAGCCTCGGCAGCCGCCAGGCGGGTTTCAGAAGCATAACCGCCTTCCGACAGTTTGGCGGCGGCGGTCAGGTTGATCTTGGCTTCCTTCAGCTGCGCCTGCGCCTGCAGCAGCGAAGCGTTGCGGGTGCCGGGATCCAGTTCGCACAGCAGGTCGCCCTTCTTGACATGGGCGCCCTTGCGCAGCGGTTCGGAAATCACAGTCGAGGTGGTTTCGGCCCGCACCTCCACCTGGCGGATGGCCTGGGTCTGGCCGCGCAGGATCACCGCGTTGCCGATGGTGCGCGCCTTGCTTTGAATGGCCACCACGCCAACACGTGCTTCTTCAGCCTGGGCCAGTTTTTCTCCAGCGGCGGGCGCGGCGCCTGCTTCGGCAGCTTCCGACGCATCCTCGCCGCGGGCAAAGGCCATCAGATCGTCGCGCTCGATAACCACCATATAAAGGCTGGCTGTCACCGCCACTGCGGTCAGTATCGGTACAATGCGCATGTCGGGCCTTTCCTGTTTTCTGTCTTTTCCACGTGCACAATACCCTTGTCCGTCGGCCGGCCGGTCCTGTTCACAGCGGAGTCGCGCGTATGTGATAGGCCTGATATAGGATATGTCCATTCTAAACTAAGTGGTTTAGTTCACATTTCTTGCTTTTCTGCCCTGAATGCATGTGTTTCTGGTGCAAACGGGCCACTTGGCTTGGCCATTGAGCCGGGGTAAGAGGGGCGCGACGCATTCAATACCGGCACCGGCGGAAGCCCGCGCCGCGCATATCAGGGGCTTTTCATGAGCGATACCGACAGCTTTATCGACGAAGTGACCGAAGAGGTCCGCCGCGACCGGCTTTTCCTGATGCTGAAACGCTATGGCTGGATCGGCGGCGTGGCTGTGGCGCTGATCGTCGGCGGCGCAGCGTTCCGCGAATACAGCAAGGCGCAGGAGCAGGCCGCTGCCGAGGCCCTGGGCGACGCGATCACCGCGGCGCTGGAAACCGACGGCAGCGAAAAGCAGGCCGAGGCGCTGGCGGCTGTGTCCTCCGAAGGCGCCGGGGGCGCGGCGATTGCCAAGATGCTGGAAGCGGGCGCATTGGCCGAGGCCGGCAAGACCGCTGAGGCTGTGGCCCGGCTGGAGGCCGTTACCGTCAATGGCGAGCTGCCGCTGATCTACCGCCATATTGCCAGCTTCAAGGCGCTGGCGCTGCAGACCGGGACGCTCAGCGCCGCGGACCGCCGCCTTCAGTACGAGGCGCTGGCGCAGCCCGGCGCGCCGCTGGCACTGCTGGCATCTGAACAACTGGCGCTGCTGGACGTTGAAGAGGGCAACAGCGAGGCGGCAATTGCCCGTCTGCGGGACATCGTTGCGGACGCAACTGTCAGTGCAGACTTGAAAGACCGCGCGTCTCAGGTGATTGTGGCGCTCGGCGGATCCCTGGACGGGGATGCCGCGCCTGAGGGGTAAGGCGCTCCGCGGATGGGAACTTGCGGAACGATAACGGCAGACAGGGCAGGGCAATGACAATAAACAATACTTTCTCCCGGGCACGGGTTCTTCTTTGCACAACTGCAGCCGCGGCTGTGCTGGCGGCCTGCGCTGAGCCGGAGGTCATTCTGCGCGGCGAGCGCGAGGACATCCGGCCCGACGCCGAAGTGGAGATCGTGAACCAGTCCCGCCCGATTTCCCTGCCGCAGCAGGTTGCCAATGCGAACTGGGCACAAGGCCATGGCGCCGAGGCGGGCCGCACCGCGCACCCGGCGCTGGCCGCCGCGCCGCAGCGCATCTGGTCCGCTTCGATCGGCGCCGGCGACAGCCGCCGCCAGCGGATCACCGCAACTCCGGTTGTCGGCGACGGACGCATCTACACGCTGGACAGTGCCGCGCGGGTTTCCGCGGTTTCGCCGCAGGGCCAGGTCCTGTGGCAAAGCGAACTGATCCCGGCCACCGATGACGAGGGCCAGGCCACCGGCGGCGGTTTGGCCTATAACGACGGCGTCCTTTATATCTCCTCCGGCTTTGGCGTGCTGACGGCGCTGAATGCAGCGGACGGCAGCCAGATCTGGCGGCAGGAACTGGGCGCCACCGGCTCCGGCCAGCCGCGCGTGAGCGGCGGGCTGGTTTATCTGGTTGCGGGCGACGACACCGGCTGGGCTGTAAACGCCAAAGACGGCCGCATTGCCTGGCAGATTGAAGCTTCGCCGTCGCCGGCCAATGTCCTGGGCGCGCCTGCGCCGGTGGTGACAAACGATCTGGCGGTCTTTGCCTTCGGCTCCGGCGACCTGATTGCAACCTTCCGCCGCGGCGGCCTGCGCCGCTGGAGCGCCTCTGTTGCTGGCCAGCGCACCGGCCGGACCCTGTCGCGGATCGGCGATGTGACCGGCGCGCCGGTGGTGTCGGGCGGGCGCCTTTACGCGGGCAACAACTCCGGCCGCACCGTGGCGATCGACCTGGAAACCGGCGACCGGCTGTGGACTGCGCACGAGGGCGCGGCGGGCACGGCCTGGCCTGCGGGCGGCAGCCTGTTCCAGGTCAGCGATCTAAACCAGCTGCTGCGCCTGGATGCCGGCAGCGGCGAGGTGATCTGGGCGGTGGACCTGCCCGGCTACCTCAAGGACAAACCCAGGAAGCGCGGCCAGATCCACGTCCATCACGGCCCGGTGCTGGCCGGCGGGCAGGTGGTTGTCGCCTCCAGCGACGGGCTGTTGCGTTTCTTCAACCCGCAGGACGGCAGCCTGGCCCGCACGGTGGAGGTGCCCGGCGGTGCCACCACGGCGCCGGTCGTCGCCGGGCGCACGCTGTATGTGGTTTCCACCAAGGGCGATTTGCTGGCCTACCGCTAGGGTCAAAGGCCCTGTCAGTGTTTCCGGGTGGCACAAGCCGCGCGGATGCGCTATGAGCCGCGTCTGAATCGCAGAAAGCTGGTCTGATGTCCTTTACCCTCGCCATTGTGGGCCGTCCCAATGTGGGCAAGTCCACCCTGTTCAACCGCCTTGTGGGCAAGAAGCTGGCCCTGGTCGACGACCAGCCGGGCGTGACACGCGACCTGCGCGAAGGCGCGGCGCGGCTGGGCGATCTGCGCTTCACGGTGATTGACACCGCGGGTCTGGAGGACGCCACCGACAACTCGCTGGAAGGCCGCATGCGCCGCCTGACCGAGCGGGCGGTGGACATGGCCGACATCTGCCTGTTCATGATCGACGCCCGAACCGGCGTGACCCCGACCGACGAGATCTTTGCCGACATCCTTCGCCGCAAGTCCGCGCATGTGATCCTGGCCGCCAACAAGGCCGAGGGCAATGCCGCCGAGGCCGGCGTGCTGGAAGCCTACGGCCTCGGCCTGGGCGAGCCGCTGCGGCTGTCCGGCGAGCACGGCGAGGGGATGCCCGACCTCTACGGCATCCTGCAGCCGCTGGCGGAGAAATTCGAAGCCGCGGCCGAAGAGCATGCGCCGGTCACCGATGTCGAGGTCTATGAAGAGATCGGCGAGGACGAGGAAGAGATCATTCCGGTCCCGACCGATGCCAAGCCCTTGCAGGTGGCCGTTGTGGGCCGCCCGAACGCGGGCAAATCCACCCTGATCAACAAGATCCTGGGCGAGGATCGGCTGCTGACCGGGCCTGAGGCCGGGATCACCCGCGATGCGATCTCGCTCAAGATCAACTGGAAAGACACGCCGATGCGCGTGTTCGACACCGCCGGCATGCGCAAGAAGGCCAAGGTGCAGGAGAAGCTGGAGAAGCTTTCTGTCTCCGACGGTCTGCGCGCAGTGAAATTCGCCGAGGTCGTGGTGGTGCTGCTGGATGCCAGCATCCCGTTTGAGCAGCAGGACCTGCGGATTGCCGACCTGGCCGAGCGCGAGGGCCGCGCGGTTGTGGTGGCGGTCAACAAATGGGACGCCGAGGAGTACAAGCAGGAAAAGCTGCGCGACCTCAAGGAAGCCTTCGGCCGCCTGCTGCCGCAACTGCGCGGCGCGCCGCTGGTCACCGTTTCGGCCAAGACCGGCAAGGGGCTGGACCGGCTGCATGAGGCGATCATGCGGGCCTATGGCACCTGGAACCGGCGTGTGCCGACCGCGGCGCTGAACCGCTGGCTGGTCGGCATGCTGGAACAGCACCCGCCGCCAGCACCGCAGGGCAAGCGGATCAAGCTGCGCTACATGACCCAGGCCAAGAGCCGCCCGCCGGGATTCGTGGTGATGTGCTCGCACCCCGACAAGCTGCCGGAAAGCTATACCCGCTATCTGGTCAACGGGTTGCGCGAGGATTTCGATATGCCCGGCACCCCGATCCGCCTTTATATGCGCGGGCAAGGCGACAAGAACCCCTACAAGGGCAAGCGGGCCAAGAACGCAGGCGCGCTGGAAAAGCACCTGAAGAAACGCGGCAGCTGACCGGCCAGGGGCGGATACTCCCGCCCGGCCACGCGGCATTCAGAGAATACCTTGGCCCGTTGGGCTTGGCGCCGCCCCAAGGGGCGGCGCTTTTCTGTTGCGCTCAGCCCTGCCGCCGCAAATCCGGCGGGCTTTTGCCGCGCGGTGCTGTCCGCAACGGGCCTATTCCATCAAGAGTGGCAGGGTGGTATCCCTAGGGTTGAGGCGCCTGGCCGCCGCCGCCTTGCCTTTGGCCAGGCCGGAATTATCTGAGGTATATGTTGGGCGGGCTGCGCCTTTCTTCGCATGCCTGTCACATCGCGTATTTATGGAAGAATTCATGGATCTGAGGGCACACACGCGCAAGTTCACCGAAAAAGACAACCGGCTGGCATCGCTCAGCTATTTCGGAACATTTGCGGTTTACTTCCTGTCGCTCTATCTGGCCATCGCCCACGCGGACCGCTGGTATGTGATGCTGCCCGCCGGCGTGGTCTTTGCCTTCGCTGCGGTGCGCCTATACGTGCTGCAGCACGACACCGGCCACCACTCGCTGTTTGAGACCCGCCTGCAGAACGAGATTGCCGGCCATGTGCTGTCGCCCTTCACATTTGCACCGTTTGAGGTGATGAAGCAGAACCACAACCTGCATCACTCCAACATTGGCAATCTGGAGCACCGAGAGACCGGCGAAATCCACACCATGACGGTGCGGGAGTGGAAAGCGGCCGGGTTCTGGGAGCGGCTGGGCTACCGGCTCTACCGCAACCCGTTTGTGCTGGTGCCGCTGGGCTCGGCCTTCACCTATTTCATCCGCTACCGGTGGCCCAAGAACACGGTGCGCTTCGGCGCTGCCGGCGTGGTCCTGCATAATTTGGTGATCGTGGTTATGCTGGGGCTGCTATACTGGGCCGGAGGGATGACCGGCATCTGGGTCTGGCTGGTGTTTTCCTTCCTGGGCGGCATGATCGGGGTGTTTCTTGTCTACCTGCAGCACAATTTCGAAGATACCTACTGGGACCGCCGGCCGGAGCTGAACCCGCAGGTGGCGGCGCTGCAGGGGTCGTCCTGCCTCGACTTCGGCTGGTTCTTCGACATGGCGGTCGCGAACATCACCCTGCATGACATCCACCATTACAACGCGCGCATTCCATCCTACCGGCTGCGGCAGTGCCACTACAGCCTGCCGCCGGAAATGGGGCTGCGCCGGATTAAGTTTCCCGAGGCGGTCCGGGCGCTGACGCTGAAGCTGTGGGACGAGGACAAAAAATGCCTGGTGCCCTTTCCGGCCTGAGGGTTTCCTGTAATGCTTGCGCGTCAAGTGATTGAAAAGAATGAAGTAAGGAGGCGGTTTTCTGGATGACGGCCATATCACAATTGAACGGCGTGGGGCCGGCACTGGCAAAGACGCTAGAGGAAAACGGTATTCAAACGGTTGAGGAGCTGGCGGGGGCCGGAGAGCAGAGGCTGCTCAGCATTCCCGGCGTTGGCACCAGCCGGGCGAACCTGCTGATGGAAGCTGCCAAGGACCATGTGGCGGCGGATGCGGGTGAAGCGGATGCGGGCGAAGAGGAACTGAACGCCAGGCTGGCAGCCGCAGAGGCCGCCCGGCTGGCCGCAGAAGAGAAGGCCGCCAAGGCGCAGGCCAAGGCGAAGAAGGCCAAGCGGCAGGCGGCGCAGTTGGCGGAGGAGTTTGCCGAAGCCAAGGTCAAGGCCAAGCGAAAGGCCAAGAAGGTCAAGGCCAAGGCGAAGAAGGCCATCGAGAAGGAAAAGGCCAAAGCCAAGGCCATTCTGGAAGGCAATACCGCTGAAAAGAAGAAAAAGAAGAAGTCGAAGAAGTGACTTCAAGCCTTTGCAGTTAAAAGAAAACCGGCGCAATTGGCGCCGGTTTCTAATTTATGGGATGCGGTCAGGCTCAGACCAGCTTGCCCTCGGCGGTCAGGGTCAGCTTGCCGCCCAGGTAAGGCGCCAGCGCCTCCGGCAGTTTGACTGAGCCATCCGCCTGCTGGCCGTTTTCCAGCACCGCGATCAGGCAGCGGCCGACGGCCAGGCCGGAGCCGTTCAGCGTGTGCACGAACTGCGGCTTGCCGCCATCCGCGGGTTTGAAGCGCGCATTCATCCGGCGGGCCTGGAAGTCGCCGCAGACCGAGACCGAGGAGATCTCGCGGTAGGTGTTCTGGCCCGGCACCCAGACCTCGATGTCGTGGGTCTTGCGGGCGCCAAAGCCCATGTCGCCGGTGCACAGCACGATGGTGCGGTAGGGCAGGCCCAGGCGTTCTAGAATGTCCTCTGCGCAGCGGGTCATGCGCTCATGCTCTTCCAGGCTGTTGTCCGGGTGGGTGACCGAGACCATCTCGACCTTTTCGAACTGGTGCTGGCGCAGCATGCCGGCGGTGTCTTTGCCGGCCGAGCCTGCCTCGGAGCGGAAGCACTGGGTGTGCGCCACATAGCGGCGCGGCAGATAGCCTTCCTCGACCACCAGGCCGTTGACGATGTTGGTCAGCGTCACCTCGGCGGTCGGCACCAGCCACCAGCCGTTGGTGGTCTTGTAGCTGTCCTCGCCGAACTTGGGCAGCTGGCCGGTGCCATACATCATCTCTTCGCGCACCAGCACCGGGGTCCAGGTTTCCGTCAGCCCGTTCTCGTCCACATGGGTGTTGATCATGAACTGCGCCAGCGCCCGGTGGATGCGGGCCACCGCGCCGGACAGCACCACGAAACGGCTGCCCGAGAGCTTGGCCGCAACTTCGAAATCCATGCCCGGCTTCACGCCTTCGATTTCGAAATGCTCCTTGGGCTCGAAGTCGAACGGCTTCGGCTCGCCCCAGCGGCGGATTTCGACGTTGTCGTCCTCATCCTCGCCCAGCGGCACCTCCTCGAACGCCAGGTTCGGGATGGTGGCCAGCATGTCATTCAGCTGCTGGTCCAATTCCTTGGCCTCGGTGTTCATGGCGGCCACTTCGGCCTTCTTCTCGGCCACCAGCGCGCGCAGGCGCTCGAACTCGGCCTCGTCGCCGCGGGCCTTGGCAGCGCCGACTTCCTTGGAAGCCTTGTTCTGCTCCGCCTGGGCGGTCTCCGCGGCCAGGATCTTGGCCCGGCGCGCCTCATCCAGCGCCAGGATCTCGGATGACACGCCCGCATCCCCGCGCCGCGCCACAGCGGCGTCGAATGCGGCAGGATTTTCGCGGATTGCGCGGATGTCATGCATGAGAGTTTCTCCTAGCGTTGCAAGATGGTTTGAATCAGTAGCCCCATCCTATGACGCAAGGGTGAACAAAGGGGAAGGGGGGCGGGCGGTCTATGTGCAAGCGGGTTAATCGGCCACAGCCCGCCGGCAGCAGAATAGAAAAGGCCGGGTGCTGGACCCGGCCCTTTGGTTCTCATTCCGCGGCCAACGCCATCATGTGCACCTGGTGCCGCGGCGGCTGCATGCGGATCTCGCCGGTCAGGAAATCGGCATAGTCGAAGGTGAGCTCCGTGCCTGCCGGAATACTGGCCAGCGCCCGGCCCCAGACCCCGTCGGAAAAATCGAGGTTCGGATACATGGAGTGGTTCAGGAAACGCCCTTCGTCGCATTGCAGGATCAGGTAGCCCGGGCGGCAGGGATCCGGGAAGCTGTAGCGCTCCAGAAACTCCTTCATGTGGGGTTCGACATTGTCCAGCTTGCTCTCGGGAAAGGTGGTGTCGAGCATCCTGTCATGACGCCAGACAATATCCCCCTTGGTGATGTTGTCATGGCAGAAAACGCCCAGCCCTTCGATGGCCGAGGGGGCGAGATAGCAGCGCACCATCATCATGCGCCTGTTCCTTCTTTCAGGAATGGCCGGGCCGCCATCCGGACCGGAAAGAGGGGGCAAATGCCCCGCGCCTGGCGGCTTGCGCAGGGGAAAGCAAAGCGCCGAATCGTGCTGTTTTGCAATCAAATTCTGCACGGCGGCAGGGCGTGTCTGTGCTTTCTTCAGCCGCCTGCCGCACGGCCAGCCGCCGCGGCCTGCAATCCGCCCCTCCGGGACTGCAGCGTTCCCTTGCAAACCCCCGGTCCAGCGCATAGGTTCCGCTGCAAATTTCCGGCGCTAACTCCAGCGCTGCTTTTACAGAAGGAATATCCCATGGACGGTGGCGCAGTCGCCCAATTTCTCCCGCTTATCCTGATCTTCGCGATCATGTACTTCCTGCTGATCCGCCCGCAGCAGAAAAAGATGAAACAGCATCAGGCGATGGTGGACGGCCTGCGCCGCGGTGACCAGGTGGTGACCCAGGGCGGCGTGATCGGCAAGGTGGCCAAGGTCAAAGAAGACGGCGAGGTCGAGGTCGAGATCGCTGATGGCGTCAAGGTGCGCGTGGTCAAGGCGACCATTGCCCAGGTTCTGAACAAGACCGAGCCGGCAGCGTAAGCGCCCTACGCAACTATCTGAAAAGGCAGGGCAATGCTGCAAATCGATCTCTGGAAGAGGGTGCTGATCTGGCTGGTCTGTGCGGCGGGCCTGCTGCTTGCCCTGCCAAACGGATTTTACACCCGCGTCGAACAGGCCAATGACGCGGCGGCGGATATCATCGCCAAGGGCGAAACGCCGGAACGGCTGGAAACCGCAGGCCAGTGGCCGTCTTTCCTGCCGTCGGGCCTGGTGAACCTGGGCCTCGACCTGCGGGGCGGCGCGCATCTTTTGGCCGAGGTGCAGGTTGACGACGTTTACGAGGCGCGGATGGATGCGCTGTGGCCGGAGGTGCGCGATGCGCTGCGGCCCGAGCGCTCCACTGTCGGCACTTTCCGCCGCCAGCCCGGCCCTGCGGACCAGATTCGCTTGAAGATATCCAAACCGGATGGCATGTCCCGCGCGCTGGAAGTGGTGCGCGGCCTGGCCAACCCGGTGACCAGCCTGACCGGCGCCGGCGCAACCGACATTGAAGTCTCCGCCGAAGGCGACATCCTGGTGGTGCAGCTGAGCGAGGCGGAAAAGCTCGCCTCCGACGACCGCACCGTGCGCCAGTCGCTCGAAATCGTGCGCCGCCGCATCGACGAGGTCGGCACCCGCGAGCCGACCATCCAGCGCCAGGGCGCCGACCGTATTCTGATCCAGGTGCCTGGCATCGGCTCTGCCTCGGAGCTGAAAGCGATCATCGGCACCACTGCGCAGCTGACCTTCAACCCGGTTGTGGGCCGCGGAAGCGATGCGGACGCGGCGCCGGGTGTCGGCAACAAGGTGATCCCCTCGCTGGATGAAGAGGGCACCTATTACACTGTTGAAGCCGCCGCAGTTGTGACCGGCGAGGACCTGGTGGATGCGCAGCCGTCGTTCGACCAGAACGGCCGGCCTGCGGTGACGTTCCGCTTCAACACCTCCGGCGCCCGCCGGTTCGGCGACTACACCGCCGAGAACATCGGCTCCCCCTTTGCGATTGTGCTCGATGACGAGGTGGTCTCTGCCCCGGTGATCCAGTCGCACATTCCGGGCGGCTCCGGCATCATCACCGGCAACTTCACCATCGAGGAAAGCACCAACCTTGCCGTGCTGCTGCGCGCAGGCGCGCTGCCCGCGGGGCTGGAGTTCCTGGAAGAGCGCACCATCGGTCCGGAACTGGGCCAGGACAGCATCGACGCGGGCAAGGTGGCAACTGCCGTCGCCTTTGTCGCGGTGCTGGCGTTCATGGGGCTCAGCTATGGCCTGTTCGGGCTGTTTGCCAATGTGGCGCTGATCCTGAACATCGCGCTGATCTTCGGCATGCTCAGCCTCATTGGCGGCACCCTGACGCTGCCGGGCATCGCCGGTATCGTGCTGACGGTCGGCATGGCGGTGGACGCCAACGTGCTGATCTTCGAGCGCATCCGAGAGGAGCTGAAAGCGGGCCGCGGCCCGGCCAAGGCCATCGACGAAGGCTACTCCAAGGCGCTGAGCGCCATCCTTGACGCCAATATCACCACTTTCATCACCGCGGTGATCCTGTTCGCCATGGGCTCCGGCCCGGTGCGCGGCTTTGCGATCACCCTGGGGCTGGGCATCATGACCTCGGTATTCACCGCGATCTTTGTGACCCGCCTGATGATCATCATGTGGTTCGAACGGCGCCGTCCGAAAACGATTGAGGTGTGATATGCGGCTGAGACTTGTTCCCCAGGAAACCTCATTCGACTTCTTCAAGCGCGCCAAGCTGTGGCTGGGCATCTCCGCGCTGATGATGGTGGTGGGGTTTGCCTCCTTCCTGTTCCAGGGGCTGAACTTCGGCATCGACTTCCGCGGCGGCACCACCATCCGCACCGAGGCTACCGAGTCCGTGGACGTGGGTGCCTACCGCGACGCGCTGGCGGCGCATCAGCTGGGCGATGTGTCGATCACCGAGGTGTTCGATCCGGCCTTCGAGGAGGACCAGCACGTCGCCATGATCCGCATCCAGGCGCAGGACGACGGCGAGGCGATCTCCGGCGAGATGATCGAAACGCTGAAGGCCTCGCTGGACGCAGTGGCGCCGGGCATCAAGTTCGTCTCGGTCGAATCCGTTGGCCCCAAGGTTTCGGGCGAGCTGATCCAGACCGCGGTGATTGCCGTCGTGCTCGCCATCGCGGCGGTGCTGGTCTACATCTGGCTGCGCTTCGAATGGCAGTTCGCGCTCGGCGCGGTGGCGGCGCTGGTGCATGACGTGGTGCTGACCATCGGCGTGTTCTCGGAACTGCAGATCCGCTTTGACCTGGCCATCATTGCCGCCCTTCTGACCATCGTCGGCTACTCGCTGAATGACACCGTGGTGGTTTTTGACCGGGTGCGCGAGAACCTGCGCCGCTACAAGCAGAAGGATCTGGCAGAGGTTCTGAACCTGTCCATCAACGAGACCCTCAGCCGGACCATGATGACCTCTGTCACCACGCTGCTGGCGCTGATATCGCTCTATGTGCTGGGCGGCGACGTGATCCGCGGCTTCGTGTTTGCGATGATCTGGGGCGTTGTGGTGGGGACCTATTCGTCGGTCTTCGTTGCCTCCACCATCCTCTTGAAACTGGGGGTGAAGCGCGACTGGTCGAAGCAGTCTAACACCACCGGCAACCAGTTCTCGAACATCGATGCTTGAGGCGTTTCAGGCAGCCCTGCAGACGCCGGGGCTGTTCTGGCTTTTCCTGACCATTGGAGCCGCGGGCCTTGTCCGCGGCTTCACTGGTTTTGGCACCGCGATGATCTTTGTTCCGGTCGGCGCCCAGTTCCTGCCGTCCGCGGATGTGGTGTTCCTGATGGTGCTGATGGGGGTGTTTTCCACCGTCACCCTGTTCCCGCAGGCCTGGAGCAAGGCGGACAGGGCAGAAGTCGGAGCCTTGTCCATGGCCGCCGCGGTCACGGTTCCGGCCGGGCTGTGGCTGATGGCGCAGATGGACCCGCTGACCCTGCGCTGGGTTGCCGCCGGGGTGATCGGCGTGACACTGGCGGCCGTGGTCTCCGGCTGGCGCTGGCAGGGGCGGCTGGGCTGGCCGGGGCGGTTTGCCATCGGCGGTGCGGCCGGCATCGTTGGCGGCATGACCGGCCTCACCGGGCCGGTGGTCATCGTTTTCTACCTGGCCAACGTGCGCGACGTTTCACGGGTGCGGGCCAACACCATCGTGTTCCTGGCGGCGCTTGACGTGGTGATCGCGGCCAATCTGATCTTTGGCGGCATGGCCAGCCTCAAGGCGGTGATCCTGGCCTGCCTGCTGGGCATCCCCTATGTGATCACCACCCTCACCGGCAAGGCGCTGTTTGACCCCAAGCTTGAGAAGCTCTACCGCTTTGCCTCCTATTCCGTGATTGCGCTGGCCGTGGTATCCAGCCTCCCGGTATTTGACTGAAAGGAAGCTCCTATGCGCCTGAACGAAGTGACTTATTCCGACGCGCAGCCGGTGGACGGCTATGGCGAGGGGTTCTTCCGTATCGGCGGGCAGGTGCATCAGGGCGCGGTGCTGACCTCGGCTGCCGGAACCGCAGCCTGGGGCGGGCTTGATAATGCCGCGCCTCTGCTGGCGCTGGCCGGGGAAGTCGACGTGCTGTTCATCGGCACCGGCAGCGAGATCGCCCATATCCCGGCGGATCTGCGCAAGGCGCTGGAGGAGGCCGGCCTGGGGGTGGAGGCGATGAGCTCCCCCGCGGCCTGCCGCACCTACAATGTGCTCTTGTCCGAGGGCCGCCGGATTGCCTTGGCCGCGCTGCCTGTCTGATTTTCTGAAGATTCATTTGACCTGCCGCAAAGCGGGCGATTTGAAAACAGGCTTTTGATGCCCGGAGAAATAGGACTAGCGAACTTCATGACATTGACTGTAACGGATCTGGGCGTGGCCCGCGGCGGCATACCGGTGCTGGAAGGCCTGAGCTTTGCGCTGGCGCCCGGCAAGGCGCTGATCCTGCGCGGCCCCAACGGCATCGGCAAGACCACGCTGCTGCGCACCGTCGCGGGCCTGCAGCCGCCGCTGAAGGGCCGGGTTGAAGGGGCTGAGGACCAGATTGCCTACGCCGCGCATTCCGACGGTCTGAAGCCGACGCTGACAGTGGCGGAGAACCTGACCTTCTGGGCCAGTGTCTTTGGCCGCAACGGCATTGAACAGGCGCTGGACGGTTTTGATCTGCAAACCCTGCGCGACCGGCAGGCGGGTGCGCTGTCGGCGGGCCAGAAACGCCGCCTGGGCCTCAGCCGGATGCTGGTCACGGGGCGCCCGGTCTGGATCATGGACGAGCCGACTGTCAGCCTCGACACCACCTCTGTCGCCATGTTCGCGGATGCCGTGCGGGCGCATCTGGGGCAGGGCGGTTCTGCCCTGATTGCCACCCATATCGATCTGGGGCTGGAGGCGGAGGTGCTGGATGTCGGCCCCTACAAGGCCAAGCCGCCAGAGATTGACGATTTTGACGGAGGCTTCCTGTGATTGCGCTTCTTCTGCGGGATCTGAAGCTCGCCTTCCGCGCGGGCGGCGGTTTTGGCCTCGGCCTTGCGTTCTTTCTTATCGTGACCGTGATGGTGCCGTTCTCCGTCGGTCCGCAGTCCGAACTGCTGGCCCGCATCGCCCCGGGCGTGCTGTGGCTGGGGGCGCTGCTTGCTTGCCTGCTGTCGCTTGACCGACTGCTGGCGCTGGATTGGGAGGACGGCTCGCTCGACCTCCTGGCCACTGCGCCGCTGCCGCTGGAAAGCACCGTCACGATCAAGGCGCTGGCCCACTGGATCACCACCGGCCTTCCGCTGGTGCTGGCGGCACCGGTGCTGGGCGTGCTGCTGAACCTGCCGGTGCTGGGCTTCCAGTGGCTGGTGGTCTCCCTGCTGCTGGGCACGCCTGCGCTGTCCGTCATCGGCACCTTCGGCGCCGCGCTGACCGTGGGGCTGAAACGCGGCGGCCTGCTGATGTCGCTGCTGGTGATGCCGCTTTACGTGCCGACGCTGATCTTCGGATCGGAGGTCGCCCGCCGCGGCGCCGAGGGCATGGCGGTACAGACGCCGCTCTTGCTGCTGGCAGGGATCTCCGCCGCCTCCATCGCCCTTCTGCCCTTTGCCAGCGCTGCTGTCCTGCGCGTCAATTTGCGATAGGACATTTGCCGGAGCTGTGAATTGAGAAACCCGAGAACAAGAGCTAAATAGCCACCATGTCGATCTGGGAATACGCCAACCCGAAGAAGTTTCTGGCCACCACCGAGAAGGTGATGCCGGCCCTGTGGGTCAGCTCCGCGGTGCTGATTTCCGTGGGCCTCATCTGGGGCTTCTTCTTCACGCCGGACGACTACCGGCAGGGTTCCACCGTCAAGATCATCTTCCTGCATGTGCCGTCGGCGCTGATGGCGATCAACGCCTGGTTCATGATGCTGGTCACCTCGCTGGTCTGGGTGGTCCGGCGCCACCATGTCAGTGCCCTGGCCGCCCGCGCCGCCGCGCCTGTCGGCGTGATCATGACGGTGATTGCACTTATCACCGGCGCGATCTGGGGCCAGCCGATGTGGGGCACTTGGTGGGCCTGGGACCCGCGCCTGACGTCCTTCCTGGTGCTGTTCCTGTTCTACCTTGGCTACATCGCCCTGTGGGAGGCGATCGACAACCCAGACACCGCCGCGGACCTCACCGCGATCCTGTGCCTGGTGGGCTCTGTTTTTGCCGTGCTCAGCCGCTATGCAGTGAACTTCTGGAACCAGGGGCTGCACCAGGGCGCGTCGCTGTCGCTCGATGAGAAGGAAAACGTGGCCGATGCGTTTTCCAATCCGCTTTATGTCTGCATGGCAGGGTTTGTGCTCCTGTTCATCGCGTTGGTGTTCTACCGCACCGGAACTGAAATCCGCGCCCGCCGCATCAAGGCACTGATGGCGCGCGAACGGCTGGAGGCGTGATGCCTGATCTTGGAAAATACGCCGACACGGTGCTGTCGGCCTATGGCGCCTCTCTGCTGCTGCTGGTGGCGCTGGTGGTGGTGACAATCCTGCGCGGCCGCAAGGTGCGCCGGGAGATGGAAACCCTGGAAACCCGGATGAAGCGCAATGGCTAAGATTTCACCCCTGATGGCGGTGCCCGGTGTGGTGTTTGCAGGCTTTGTCGGCCTGGCGCTGGTGGGCATGTTCCGCGAGGACCCGAACAGCCTGCCGTCCGCCCGCGAAGGCCAGCCGGCGCCGCCGGTGGTGCTGGATGAGTTTCCGGGCAAGGAGATGTTCTCTGACGAGACCCTGCGCGACGGAAACGTGAAGCTGGTGAACTACTGGGCAAGCTGGTGCGCGCCCTGCCGGGTCGAGCATCCGAACCTAGAGGCGCTGTCCGAGGAAGGCATCCCGATCTACGGCATCAACTACAAGGACCAGCTGGCCAATGCGGAGTCGTTCCTGAACGAACTGGGCGATCCTTACACCGCGATGGGGCGCGACGAGAAGGGCCGCATGGCGATCGACTGGGGCCTTTATGGCGTGCCGGAAACCTATGTGGTCGACGGTCAAGGCAAGATCATCCTGCGCTTTGCCGGCCCGATCACCCAGCGGGTGATCGACAGCACCCTGCGCCCGGCGATGGAGAAGGCAGCGGGGCAGTAACCACCCCCCTGCATCAGCCCGGTTCACACAGGGTAAAGCTGCTCAGATCGGGCTCCGCCGCCGACAACTCATAGACGCGGTCCAGATGATCCTGTTTGGACCGCCAGATCAGATACTCGCTGAAAGCCTCCGGGTTTTGCCATCTCTGGAATACGGATATTTCATCTCTGTCCGGGGCCAGCAGGATGTCAGCCTGCAAACACCCAGCGTGCCTGCGAACCTCTTTCACCATCTGTTGGACAAGCGCCGTCAGCTCGCTGAACTTTCCGGGCCGGGGGTGCAATCCTATGATCACCGCTTCGGTCATTGAAGTCTCCGGGATTTGTGAGTGCTGACATGTTCCCGGCGACTTGGAAACTTCTGGTAAATTTGCGGTTCGGGTTAGCCGAAAATGCTGAGATCCAGTTCAAGCCCGGTGCCCAGCCAAATCCCGTGATCGCGGTGATCGGCCAGCGCGTCGCCGGTCTCCGGGTGGGCGAAGACAACCAGCCCGTTCCTGTTCAGCGCCAGCCACGGCAGCAGCTGCGCGAACTGATCCGGCGTCGCCGCCAGCTGGCAGGACCACATGGGGTGGGGCCCGACGTTCTTTTCATGGACCCGGCCCATCTCGACGGAGAACCGCTGCGCCGCTTGCTGGCACAGGCTGCGGGCCTGATCCACGGTGGCGGCGTCGAAGTAGATATGAGCGTGGTAGCCGGTGATGCTGTCTGTCTGTGTCATGCCGCCAGTGTCACCCGGAGGCGCCGCATCTGCAATGCGGTGATTGCGAACAGGCCCTGTGCGGCGCGGCCGGCTCAGGGCACCGAAAAGGTTCGGAAGTCCTGTTCCCGCCGCATTGTGGCACTGCGGGCGTCCAAGTCACCGCGTTCTGCGCGCCAGTCCAGATACCGGTTGAGATGTTCCGGCGTTTCCCAAAGGTGGAAGACTGCGATTTCGAAACGGTCCCGGTTGATGCCCACATGCGCCTCGATGCAGCCTGGAAAGGACCGCGTGTCCGGTACCATCGCCAGGACGGCTTCCACATGCGCGTCGAAAGTGCCGATGTCAGGGTAAACAACTGCAAAAACGGCTTCTTTCATGCTTGGGCGTCCAGCCTTTCAATGGGTTTCGCAGCGTTTATAAGGTGTATTTGAGAAGCACATTTGCACAAGCAGTTTGGGCCGTACAGCCGGTAAAGGCGCCGCTGATTACGCGTTTAAATTGTATCCAGGATACGGGCGTTGGGCAAGACTGCTGTCGACGGCCCCGGACGGCTTCGGGAAAGTTCAGGACACAAAAAAACATGCACCCCGCAGGGTGCATGTTCAAAAGCTTCGGTCTGGCAGGCCTTACGACTTGGCCAGGTTGCGCAGCACGTAGTGCAGAACGCCGCCGTGCTCGATGTATTCGATTTCCGGTGCGGTATCGATCCGGCACTTCAGCGTGATGGTCTTGGTGGTGCCATCGGCATAGGTGATGTCGCAGGGCACTTCCTGCAGCGGCTGGATGGTGTCCAGGCCGCGGATCGACACGGTTTCCTCGCCGGTCAGGCCCAGCGTCTTGCGGGTGTCGCCAGCGGTGAATTCGAACGGGATCACGCCCATGCCAACCAGGTTGGAACGGTGGATACGCTCGAAGTTCTCGGCGATCACGGCCTTGACGCCCAGGAGCGCGGTGCCCTTGGCCGCCCAGTCGCGCGAGGAGCCTGCGCCGTACTGCTCGCCGCCGAACACCACCAGCGGGGTGCCGTTGGCCTGATGCGCCATCGAGGCCTCGTAGATCGAGGTCTGCTCACCGTCGGGGCCCTTGGTGTAGCCGCCCTCGACGCCGTCCAGCATCTCGTTCTTGATGCGGATGTTGGCAAAGGTGCCGCGCATCATGATCTCGTGGTTGCCGCGGCGCGAGCCGTAGGAGTTGAACTCGCGCGGCTGTACCTGGCGCTCCAGCAGGTACTGGCCTGCAGGGGTGGTGGTGGCAAAGGAACCGGCGGGCGAGATGTGGTCGGTGGTGACCATATCGCCCAGGATTGCCAGAACCTTGGCGCCCTCGATGTTCTCGATGGTGCCCGGCTCGGTGCCCATGCCCTGGAAGTAGGGCGGGTTCTGGATGTAGGTCGAGGTTGCGGGCCAGTCATAGGTTTCCGCATCGGTAGTCTCGACCGCCTGCCACTTCTCGTCGCCTTTGAAGACGTCGGCGTATTTCGACTGGAACGCCTCGCGGGTGACGGTCTGCTCGACCAGTTCCGCAACTTCCTGGGTCGATGGCCAGATGTCCTTCAGGTAGACGTCGTTGCCGTCCTTGTCCTGCGCGATCACGTCGGTTGCCAGGTCGATGTCCATGGTGCCGGCCAGCGCATAGGCGACAACCAGCGGCGGCGAGGCCAGGTAGTTGGCGCGCACATCGGGGCTGATGCGGCCTTCGAAGTTGCGGTTGCCCGACAGCACCGAGGTCGCCACCAGGTCGCCTTCGGCAATCGCCTCGGAGATCTCCTGCTGGATCGGGCCGGAGTTGCCGATACAGGTGGTGCAGCCGTAGCCCACCAGGTTGAAGCCGACCTTGTCCAGGTCCTCCTGCAGGCCCGCGGCCTCCAGATAGGCGGACACCACCTGCGAACCCGGTGCCAGCGAGGTCTTGACCCAGGGCTTGCGGTCGAGGCCCAGGGCGGCAGCCTTGCGCGCGACCAGGCCTGCGCCGATCATCACATAGGGGTTGGAAGTGTTGGTGCAGGAGGTGATCGAGGCGATCACGACCTTGCCCGATTCCATGGTGTAGTCTTCGCCCTTGACGGCGACTTCCTTGCCCATCGGACGCTTGAAGGTTTCTTCCATCTCCTGGCGGAAGGCGGCCTTGGCGTTGGTCAGCGGCACATAGTCCTGCGGGCGTTTCGGGCCGGAGATGGCCGGAACGATGCTGCTCATGTCCAGCGACAGGGTGTCGGTGTAGACCGGTGCATAATCCGCGCCGCGCCAGAAACCGTTTTCCTTGGCGTAGGCTTCGACCAGCGCGATGCGGTCTTCGTCGCGGCCGGTGTTGCGCAGGTAGCGCAGGGTTTCGTCGTCGATCGGGAAGAAGCCGCAGGTGGCGCCGTATTCCGGGGCCATGTTGGCGATGGTCGCGCGGTCTGCCAGCGGCAGGCGGTCCAGGCCGGTCCCGTAGAATTCGACGAACTTGCCGACCACGCCCTTGGCGCGCAGCATTTCCACCACCTTCAGAACCAGGTCGGTGCCGGTGGTGCCTTCGACCATCTCGCCGGTCAGCTCAAAGCCGATGACCTCGGGGATCAGCATGGAGATCGGCTGGCCCAGCATCGCCGCTTCGGCCTCGATGCCGCCAACGCCCCAGCCCAGCACCGCGGCGCCGTTGACCATGGTGGTGTGCGAGTCGGTGCCGACCAGGGTGTCCGGATAGGCGACTTCCTCGCCGTTCTGGTCGGTGTCGGTCCAGACGGTCTGCGCCAGGTATTCCAGGTTCACCTGGTGGCAGATGCCGGTGCCCGGCGGCACGACGCGGAAGTTGTTGAACGCGTTCTGGCCCCATTTCAGGAACTGGTAGCGCTCCATGTTGCGCTCGTACTCGCGGTCGACGTTCATCTGGAACGCGCGCGGGTTGCCGAACTCGTCGATCATCACCGAGTGGTCGATCACCAGGTCAACGGGGACCAGCGGGTTGATCTTGGCGGCAGAGCCTTTCAGGCCGACGATGCCGTCGCGCATGGCGGCCAGGTCGACAACGGCGGGAACGCCAGTGAAATCCTGCATCAGCACGCGGGCAGGGCGGTAGGCAATCTCACGCGGGTTCTTGCCGCCTTTTTCGGCCCATTCGCCGAAGGCCTTGATGTCGTCGGTGGAGACGGAAAAGCCGCCATCCTCGAACCGCAGCATGTTTTCCAGCACCACTTTCAGGGCGGCGGGCAGCTTGGAGAAGTCGCCAAAGCCAGCTTCGGTGGCTGCGGGGATGGAGTAGTAGGAGATCGACTTGCCGTTGACGCTGAGCGTTTTGCGCGTCTTGGCATTGTCCTGTCCGACGGTAATAGGCATGGTTGGCCTCCCTCAAGAATTTGAAACCGGGGAATTCGCTGCCTGCTAAATGCATGAGGAAGATAGAGCATTCAATAGCCCAAACGCCGCAGGGGCCACTTTTGTATGCGATTGTACACATTTTTTCGCAGCCAGTGCCTGCAACAGCTCTCAAAAATGATTGATTGGCCAATTCCGGGGCACTTCCTTTAGACCTAATGCCTAGCAACAAAGAAGGCGATTCATGAGATTCCTGGCGTCGATTGCGGCCGTCGCGGCCCTGGCCCTGCCGGTATACGGCCAATCCGCAGCAGAGCCGGTGGTGGTCGAGCTCTACACCTCGCAGGGGTGTTCGTCCTGCCCGCCAGCCGACGCGCTGCTGCACGAACTGGCCGCGCGCCCGGATGTGCTGCCGCTGGCGCTGCATGTGGACTACTGGGATTACATCGGCTGGAAAGACAAATTCGCCAGGCCCGCCCACGCCAAGCGGCAAAAGGGATATGCCCATGCGGGCGGCCGCCGGATGATCTATACGCCGCAGATGATCATCATGGGGCAGGAGGATGTGGTGGGTGCCGATGCGGTCCAGGTGGAAGAGGCCATCGGCAAGCACAGCAAACAGCCGCGTCCGGTGGCGCTGATGGTCAGCCGCCAGGGGGAAGAGCTGCAGATCCGGCTGCAGGCGCGCGGGCAGATGCCTGCAGGCAAGCTGCTGGTGCAACTGGTGCGCTTTACTCCGGAACGCACCGTCAGCATCACCCGTGGCGAATTGGCCGGCAGGACGTTCACCTACGCCAATGTGGTCGAGGACTGGAAAGTTGCGGCCGAATGGGACGGCACGCAGGAGCTGGAAGTGTTGGTTCCCGCACCCGGCGGCCTGCCCGCGGCAGTGCTGGTTCAGGCTGCCCCCTTTGGCCGCATTGTTGCGGCCGCGCGCGTGGACTGACCGTCAGGCCGTATCGGAGGCCTGCTTCGCCCGCTGGCCGGATTTGGACTTGCGCTTGCGGAATTTCCAACGGCGGTGAATCCAGAACCACTGCCCGGCATGCTTGCGCACAATCGATTCCAGATCCGCGCTCAGCGCCTTGGTCATCGTCAGCGGATCGGAGGGCGCGATCTCTGCGTTCATGATGATTTCGAAGTCCAGACCGTTGTCCTGGCGGACCGCATAGACCGGGATCAGCGCGGCGCCGAATTTCAGCGCCAGTTCGGCCGGCACGGTTGAGGTCACCGCAGGCTTGCCGAAAAAGTCGATCGGCTTTCCGCCCTGGGCGTGCAGATCGGTGACGATGGCGGCAATGCCGCCCTTCTTCAGATGCCGGACCAGCTCCACCATGCCGCGCTTGCCCTGTTCGAACATCGGCTCGCCGTTCTTCTTGATAGCCTCGACATAATGCTCATTGAAATAGGGGTTCGCCATGCGCCGGTAAAGCGCCCCCATTTCGTGTCCGCGCGCCACCAGGGCGGCCCGGGCAGCGTCGTAATTGCCGAAATGCGCGGTGGCCAGCAGCACCGGGCGGCCTGCCGCGCGGGCGTCCTCCAGGGCCTGCAGGCCGGGGCCGGTGATCGGCGCTGCCTTGGCGCGGTCATGAAACGGCTTGCCTGCGTAGATTTCCGCGATCATCCGCCCCGCATTGTCGCTGACGTCCCGGTACAGCGCGCTCGGGTCCAGGTCCGACAGCTCCGGGCTGACCAGCTTGAGGTTGTCGCGGACCCGCTTGTCGAACCCCGCCAGACGCCCCATGGCAGTGACCAGCCGGCCCATCATCGGGACCCGCAGACGGTAGGGAACCAGCCCGGCCGCCAGCAGCAGACCGCGCAGAAACAGGTTGCTGCCAAAGTATCTGGCATGGCTCAGGGCGGAGAGCTCGGAAGGATCTGCGGGCATGGCGTCTGGATAGCTGCGGCGCAGAAATGCGCCCGGAAGTCTGCATCATACGCAGCGGCGGCAGCAGGCACAAGCAGCTCTGCGGCGGCGCCTGCAGCTGTCTGCCGCCGCAATGCTGCGCGGCGGATGGAGCCGGGCGCGCCGGGGCTCAGCTGTCTTCGTCCTCTTCTTCGGATTTCAGCTCGATCTCGCCGGTTGCCACCAGGTCGCGCATGGCGGAAATCACTAGGCCAAAGGCGGTTTCGCCGTCGCTGCGCTTGACCTTGCCGCGCTCGGCCACTTCGTCGCGGATGTTGTCGGCCATCCGGCTGGACATGTTCTTGAGCAGGAATTCGCTGGTTGCAACGTCCTCCTCGTCGGTGGCAAAGGCCATGGCCGTAACCAGATCGGCCTGCGACAGCACCTTCATCAGCTTGGGCACATCCAGCGGCTTCATCCGTTCGCCGATCAGCGCATAGGTGAAGATCGCCTTGCGCACCTTGATGGCAAATTCCTCGTCCTGTTCGTCCAGCGCGGTCAGCACCTCGTCGCGCTTGGCCGCAGCGGCTTCGGTCAGGATGCCGCCAAGCCGCTGGCCCGGGGTCTGATCGAACGCAAGATCGGGCCGTGCCTCCACCTGGGCGGCCAGCGACAGGCCGATGCGGTCGACCGTGTCCGGCGTGACATTGGCGGTCTGGCTGACGGCATAGGTGATGCGGCGGGCAACCGGGCCGGGAAGATGGATCAGCATCTGCGCAGCCTTGGCGGTGTCGAGCTTGGACAGCAGCACCGCGGCCACCTCGGTGCTTTCCGCCTCGGCCAGCTGCGCCAGGTCTTCCGGCGGCAGCTGCTTCAGCCGTTCCCAAGGGTCGCCGAACTGGCGCACGCCGGCTTCCTTGCGCAGGCGGTTGTGGGTGTAGCGGCTGATCTTACCTTCCATCGCGCTCAGCGCCCCGGCCAGGCCGTTGGGGAAATGCAGGCCGACATTGTCCAGCATATCGGCGAATTCGCCCGCCACCGCATTGAGCGTGGCACGATCGACAATGCTCATCCGGCCCATCTGCTGGGTCAGTTCCAGCTGCAGGTCATCCGGCAGTTCTTCAAGAGGAATTTCGGCGCCTTCATTCAGCAGCAGCCGGACGATGATGGCCGCCTTGGCCTTGCCGCTGAGGCCGGAGGCCGCGGCCGGTGCTGCCGCCGCGCCGCCGCCCATTCCGCCGCCGAGGCCGCCAGCATCCAGGCCGCCCAACGGTGCCGGAGCGGCGAAATCGCCCATATCCATTCCGCCCATTCCGCCCCCGCCCAAATCCATCGGAAGCGCCAGCATATCGTCTTGAGGCATTCTCGCACCCTAGAAAAGATTCTTCTCAATCGTCGGGGGCAGATTACGCGGCAAGCCGTAAAGAAAGCCTGAAGCCTAGTGGTCGTAGGTCTTGCCTGTTCTCAGCGCGCTGCGCAGCGAGGCCTCGGCCCAGCTGCCAGCGCCGCCGCGTGCCTTGATCTCTTTCAATTGCGCCTTGGCTGCGCCGTATTTTCCCTGTTCCACAAAGGCTTGGCCCATGTAGGAGCGGGCCAGGACATTGTCCGGATCCTGCACAAGCGCCTGATCGTAAAAACTCTGGGCCAGCTCCTGATTGCCCAGCCTGCGGTGGGTGAAACCCCAGTAGGTCAGCACCATGGTGTCCTTCTGATCGGCAATCGCGCTCAGCACCGCTTGCGCATCCTGCTGCCGCCCGGCATAGGCCAGCTCCCGCGCCGCCTCCAGCAGCCCCTGCTGGTTCAGGGAGGACTTCCGGGGCCGGACGCAGCGTTTCTTGTCATCGTCCCAAACCCGCTTTCCCTTGCAGATCTTGGTGGTCTCGGTGGGTTTCGGCGGGTTCCAGTCATTGCCGCTTGCGGCAAATCCCGTCACCGGCAGGGACAGCGCGGCGGCCAAGGCAAGAATACGCATCTCAAGAACTCCAAATGCAATGTTTGGCCTATTCTATCCTTCGAACCAGGGCTTGGGTCTGTATTTTTGTTCACAAAGGCGTTTGCCCGGCGGAAAAGAAAACGCCCCGCCGGAGGGCGGGGCGTCGTTTGCTTCATACTAAGGCCGGCTTACTCGCCGAACACCCGGCGGAAGATCGTGTCGACATGCTTGGTGTGGTAGCCCATGTCGAATTTCTCGTTGATCGCCTCTTCGCCGAGGGCCGCAACCACGTCCGCATCCGCCAGCAGCAGCTCACGGAAATCGACGCGCTCTTCCCAGACCTTCAGGGCGTTGCGCTGCACCATGGAATAGGCGTCCTCGCGGCTGACGCCTGCCTGGGTCAGCGCCAGCAGCACCCGCTGCGACATCACCAGGCCAGGGAATTTGTTCATGTTGTCCAGCATGTTCTCCGGGAACACCAGCATCTTGTCGACAACGCCGGCCAGGCGGTGCAGGGCAAAATCCAGGGTGATGGTCGCATCCGGGCCGATGCCGCGCTCGACGGAGGAATGCGAGATATCGCGCTCATGCCACAGCGCCACGTTCTCCATCGCCGGGATCACCGCCATGCGCACCAGGCGGGCGAGGCCGGTGAGGTTCTCGGTCAGAACCGGGTTCTTCTTGTGCGGCATCGCCGAGGAGCCCTTCTGGCCCATCGAGAAAAACTCCGCGCCTTCCAGCACCTCGGTGCGCTGCATGTGGCGGATCTCAACGGCGACGTTCTCGATCGAGGACGCGATGACGCCCAAGGTGGCAAAGAACATTGCGTGGCGGTCGCGCGGGATCACTTGGGTCGAGATCGGCTCCGGGCGCAGGCCCAGCTGCTCGCAGACGTGCTCTTCAACCGCCGGATCGATGTTGGCAAAGGTGCCGACCGCGCCGGAGATTGCGCCGGTGGCGACTTCCCAGCGGGCCTTTTCCAGGCGGTTCTTGTTGCGGTCCATCTCCGCATAGAAGCGGGCAAAGGTCAGGCCCATGGTGGTCGGCTCGGCGTGGATGCCGTGGCTGCGGCCGACGCGCACGGTGTTCTTGTGCTCCAGCGCGCGTTTCTTCAGCGCCGCCAGTACCTTGTCCATGCCATCGAGCAGAATGTCGGCTGCACGCACCAGCTGCACGTTCAGGCAGGTGTCCAGCACGTCCGACGAAGTCATGCCCTGGTGCACGAAACGTGCTTCTTCGGAGCCCACATGCTCCGCCAGGTGGGTGAGGAAGGCGATCACGTCATGCTTGGTCACCGCTTCGATCTCGTCAATGCGGGCGACGTCGAATTCCACGTCCTTGGCTTTCCACACCGCGTCGGCGTTTTCGCGCGGGATCACCCCCAGATTGGCCATGGCTTCGCAGGCGTGGGCCTCGATCTCGTACCAGATCTTGAATTTGGTCTCGGGCGACCAGATTGCGACCATCTCGGGGCGGGAATAGCGGGGGATCATGGGCGAAGGCACCTTTATGTGATTGCGCAGCAGATGCCCGGCCTCTTAGATCAGCAAAGGCAGGACAGCAAGGCTGGGAGGCAGGGATGAGGCAGATTGCCCTGATGATTGCGTTATCATGTGTGGTTTCGCCGGTTTGGGGCGGCGAATGGCGCAGCTTGAGCGGCGAAAAAGTGCGGGCGGCTTTGGAGGGTAAGCGGCTGGTCTACACCAGCGGCGCCTGGCAGGAGTTCCGCGCCTCGGGCCGGACGCTCTATAATGCGGGCCATGACAGCTGGGGCTACTGGGATGTGCGGGACGGCAAATACTGCTCCGCCTGGCCGCCTTCGGACCTGTGGGCCTGTTACACGCTGGAAAGCGACGGCGAGGCCCTGCGGTTTGTCGGTGAGAGCGGCGAGGCCACCACGGGGCGTTACGCTGAGACGGAAGAGTGAGCAGCCGTAAAAGCCCTGTGCGCCGCAAGCCGGTTTGACTTGCAGCGGACGCAGACACCGGGGAAGGCGGCGGTCAGCTCTCCCGCATATGCGCCAGCAACTGCGCGTTGCGGCAGTAGGATGGCGCCTCGGCCAGCTCGGTCACCTCTTGCTGCAATTCACTGCAACCGTCCTGATTGCGGCAGGTGCTGCAGCGCAGGACCGCGCGCATGTATTTCTGGCCCTGCGCCTGCGGGTCCGCGGCGACGATGCCGCCATAATCGATGCCCAGACGGCTGGCCATGCCCTGCACCAGATCGCTGCTACGCCCGAGTTTTGCGAAAAGTCCCATGTCTCTCCTCCCATGCCCGGCGGCGGCCGGGCGTGGACACAGCATGATCGGGATTGTGTGGCGGGACTTTGATGTGGCGCAAATTCCGCAGCAGTCGGGTTCTCACGACTGCACTGTCCGAGCGCGGGAGCACTGCCGGTTTTAGCGGGGTGTCAGGCCTCGGCGTGCTCCGTTGTCTCCAGCCGGGTCACCACCTTGGCGCCGCTTTCCAGCGTCCGGTGCACCGGGCATTTGTCGGCGATTTCCAGAAGCCGCGCGCGCTGTTCCCCGCTCAAGGGGCCGCAGAGCCGCACCACCCGGGTGAACTGGTCGATCTTGGCAGGCCCCGAGGGCAGCGCGTCCTGCGCATGCACCTTGTCGTGGCTCACATCGACGCTGATCCCCTCCAGCGGCCAGCCCTTGCGGCGCGCATACATCCTGAGCGTCATCGAGGTGCAGGCGCCCAGACCCGCGGCGACAAACCCGTATGGAGACATGCCGCGGTTGGTGCCGCCATAGGCCAGCGGTTCATCGGCAAATGCGTGGTGATAGGGGCCGGACTGCACGTCCTGCAAAAAGCCCGACGGATCCGCCTCCGTCACCCGCAGGATGCCTTCCGGCGCGCCGGGCGGCGGCGCGGGCGGGGTCATTTTGACATAGCGCCCGGCCCAGGCGGCGATGACCTCGGCGGCGTACTCGGCGTCTGCCGCGCGGGAGATCAGGTGGTCGGCGTCATCCAGGGTGACAAAGCTCTTGGGGTGTTTCGCGGCGGTGAAGATCGACGCGGCATTGTCGATGCTCACGGTCTCATCGCGCGGCGCATGCAGCACCAGCAGCGCCGCCTTCAGGTCCGCAATCGCAGGCGCCAGCGCCTCGGCATGGATGTCGTCGACAAACTCCTTGCCGATCACAAACGGCCTGCCGCCCAGGCACACCTCGGCGCGGCCATTGGCCTCGATTTCCGGCAGGGCGGCATCGAAATGATGAGAGACATGGCCCGGATCAAACGGCGCCCCCAGCGTCACCACCCCCTTGACCGACGGGATGCCCGCGCGGGCTCGCAGCACCGCAGCACCGCCCAGCGAATGGCCGATCAGCAGTGCTGGCGCCATGTTGCGCGCCGCGAGATACTGCGCCGCCTTGATCAGGTCCGCCACGTTGGAGCTGAAGGTGGTGTTCTCGAACTCCCCCTCGGAATGCCCTAGCCCGGTGAAATCAAACCGCAGGACCGCTATTCCCATCGCCGCCAGCCGCCCGGCGATCCGCCGCGCTGCCGGAATGTCCTTGGAGCAGGTGAAGCAATGGGCAAACAGCGCTGTGGCCAGCACCGGCCCCTCGGGCAGGTCGAGGCGGGCAGCGAGGGTGTTTCCGGCGTGGCCGGTGAAGGAAATCCGTTCCGTGGGCATGGGCGTGGCCTTTGTTGCGTGTTCCGCATAGATTGAGCGCTCATTTGGCCCTGAACAAGGCAACGGGCCGGAACGTAACGGGAAGGTGAAGGCAGATGAGCAGCAGCGCCCTGAGAGGCATTGGATGTTACAGCCCGCAAACCGCGCGGGACCGCGGCATGTGGCAGCGCCTGACGGAATTCTGCGCGGGGGAGCCGCAGGCCTTTGGCCGCAACCCGGAAACCGGCCATGTCACCGGCTCCGCCTTTGTGCTGTCACCGGACATGCAATGCGTGCTGCTGACCCATCACAAGAAGCTCAATCGCTGGTTCCAGCTGGGCGGCCATTGCGACGGCATTGCCGATGTGCCGTTTGCGGCGCTGAAGGAAGCTTACGAGGAAAGCGGACTCAAGCGGATCAGGCCGCTGTCGGCGCAGGTGTTCGATGTCGATATTCACGAAATCCCGGCCAATGCCCGGGATTGCGCGCATTTGCATTACGACGTGCGCTACCTGTTTCAGGCGGAGGCGCGGGAGATTGCCCCCAGCGATGAATCCCACGCCCTGGCCTGGGTTCCGCTGAAGCAGCTGGAGGAAGTGACCGACTCGCCCGGCGTGCTGGTGCTGCGCGACAAGCTGGCGCCGTTCCTCAAGCTCCATTGTTAATCGGAAGCGCCCGGCGCCGCCGCAGGCCGTCCCGGCCCCTTCGTGCGGAAGGGGCCGGCTGCAGTGCTCAGGCCTCGCCCAGCAGCGCCTTGTCAAAGGGATAGCTGGTCAGGTTCTCATAACCGTCCTCGGTGATCAGCACCTGGTCCTCCAGCTTGATCGAGAAATCGCCGCCTTCCGGAGAAACCAGCGCCTCGACGCAGAGCACCATGCCCGGCTCCAGTTCATAGTCGAAGGCGCCCTCGACCATGGCGTCCGGATAGGCAACCAGCGGCCACTCGTCGCACAGGCCGACGCCGTGCATCATGCAGCCGTATTTCTGCTTTTGGAACTGGTCGTCCAGAACATGGCAGCCGCGCGACAGCTCCTGGATGTTCACGCCCGGTCTCAGCATTTCCATGTTGTGCCGGATGTGCTCCAGCCCGTGCTGCATGGCATAGATCATATCGGGGCGCGGCTTTTCATCGCCAATCCACCAGCTGCGGGAGATGTCGATGCAGATCCCGTAAGAGCCGACCAGATCGGTGTCGAAGCTGATCATTTCGTTGTTCTGGATGATACGGGGGCCGCATTCCTGGAACCACGGGTTGGTGCGCGGTCCTGAGGCCAAGAGCCGGGTTTCGATCCATTCACCGCCGCGGCGGATGTTCTCCGCGTGCAGCACTGCCCAGACGTCGTCTTCAGAGATATTGCCGCCGGGCACCTGTTCGCGGGCGTATTTCTCCATCGCCGCCACCGCGGTTTCGCAGGCGTGATGGGCGCAGCGCATCGCCAGGATCTCGTCCGGGCCTTTCACCGCGCGGCATTTCTCGGTCAGCTCCTCGCCGGGGAAAATCTCCAGCCCCTGCGCCTCAAGTGCGCGCAGCCCGTGCAGCATCACCTTGTCCACTGCCAGCCGCTTGTTGCTGCCGCTGTGCTCCTCCAGCAGGATGCGCACCTCGTTGGAAAACTTGTCGGCAGCCACGTCGATCTTGTCGCCGCGGTCGAAGTAGAACAGGTCGGCACCGGCGCGCTGCTCCCGCACCAGCGGGTTGAACTCGCTGAGGAACGGCGACTGCTTGTAATCCCACAGCACCATGTAGCCGTCGGCGCAGATCAGGAGCGCCCGGAACGGGTTGTGGGTGTTCCATAGCTGCATGTTGGTGGAATCGGTCGCATAGCGGATGTTGAGGGGATCAAACACCAAGAGGCCGCCATAGCCGCGGTCGTTGATGAAACGTGTCAGCCGTTCCCAGCGGAAGCTGCGCAGCGCCTGCAGGTCAGGCAGTTGCAGCCCGGCCTCAGCCCATTCGGCAAAGGCCAGCTGGGTCGGGCCGATCTCGACCCGGTTATTGTCGTTAGGGGTGTTGTCGCCCAGTCTGGCGCCGCGGGTCGGGTCAATCTTGCGGATGTCGCGGTAATGCTCGTTCATGCCGGGAAGTCCTTGCTGCACAGTCCTGTCCAATGTGGCTCTGCTGGCGCCGGGAATCGCTGCCGAAAACGACGGATTCGGCTGTCGTTTCTGACCCGTGATGCGGCGTCGCGGCTGGATTCCCCTGCGCAGCGTGCTACCGCTGGGGCATGACCGCGATTCTGCAGAAAACCGTCCCCTACAATCCGCTCGCGGAGGTAAAGCTCCCCGGCATCCAGCCGCTTCCGGCTGAGGGCTGGCTGGCGGCGGACGACGCCTTTGCAGGCCAGATGGCCGAACGCGAGCACCTCCTGTCCGCCCGGCGGGAGGCGGTCCTGCAGCTGGCCCCAGGCGCGATTGCTGCAGCGCAGGAACTGCTGGAGGTGGCTTTGAACGGCATTGATCCCGGCGCCGGCGCCTTTGCGGTGCGGGCTGACGGGCAGAGAGTTGCAGTCGACCGGCAGGATCCGCTGGGCACCCTGGGGCGCCTCACCCAGCAGGATTTCTGCCTGCTGCAGAAACCGGAAGGCGCGGCAGAGCATGTACTGACCGGTGCGGTTCTGTGCTTTCCGGCAAGCTGGACGCTGGCGGAGAAGTTCATGCGCCCGCTGACCGGCATCCACCAGCCGGTGGACAGCTACGGCAGCGACGTGGCCGCCCGCGTCCAGCGGCTGTTTGACGGGGTGCAGGCGGGGCGGCCGCTGTGGCGGTTCAATGCCCTGTGGTACCAGGATCCCGCGCTGTTCCAGCCGCGCAGCCAGTTTGCGCCGCGGGACAAATCGCACGGCAGCCGCGCCGGGTATCTGCGCACCGAAAAGCAGATGATTCTGCGGCTGCCTCAAACCCGCGCGGTGGTGTTTGCCATCCACACCCGCGTGGTCGCGCGCGCAGACGTGCTGCGCCAATGGGGCGCCCCGGACGGGATGCAGACCGGGGTGCCGGCCGGAACTCCGGCCTAGGGGATCAGCGGCCGGGCGGCCTGCACCATGCCGGCGCTCTCCAGATACAGAACCAGGGCCGTCAGCAGCAGCAGATGGCTGATGAACCGCAGACGCCGCGGGCCGGTCAGGCTGAACGCGGCCAGTGCCGAGGCCCGCAGCTGGCCGCCCCAGCCGCGGTTCGGGGGTCCGGCCATCAATTGGCTGCCGGCGCGTGTGCGGGCCGCAGCTGAGTCTGCGGCTGCGGCGGCCTTGCGGGCCTGGGCCGCCTGAAAGGCGCGGTCGCAATGGGCGTCAAGCACCATTGCGGTCTGATCGACCGGCGTGAAGCAATCCCGGCCGCGCGGCTTGGGGGCTGCGGTGCGCTCCAGCTGGCGGGCAACGGTGGCAGAGGCCGCAGCCGCCGGCTGTTCCGCGATGCGGTCCTCGGGGGCGAAGACGCTCAGGAACTGCTCGCAGGTCAGTGCGACACCGCAGTCCAACCACTCGACCGAGGTTGCCTCGAGCGAAGCCAGCAGGCGCCGCAGGGTTTCGGCCAGCAGCAGTTCAGAGATTTCCTGGTCGCAGTAGCCGGGGAAGACAGGCGACAGCGTGAGCTCCAGCAGGGCTGCCGGCTGCATGACGCTGCTGGGCAGTTTGCTGGCCCGCCGCAGCGGCACCCGGCGCAGGCGTACCGTCACCAGGTAATGATCGCATTGCAGCCTGGCGGTATTCTCCGCGCGCGCCTCGATCTTCTCTGCCGGATGGCCGAAATCGTCGAGCGTGTCCACAACCGCGTTCACCGCCGCGGAAAGGGTCCCGGCCTCGCGGCTTTCCAGCCCCAGTCTGCCTGTATACTGCACATTCTCTGCCACTGTCCGGATCCTCCATTCAGGGTGCCGATAGAGAAACAATAAAATTTGAAGTAGTTGAAAGTTGGGCGGGGAGGACCAATTGCAAAGACAGTGCCGCGATTACCCGCCGCGAAATGTGGCGGCGGATAACTTGATGAAATTCAACTGAATTATCTGGTTGAGGTCTCAATTTCCCGGGTCGAATGCGGCTCAACTGTGGCGGCCTTCGGACACATTGATGCCCCAAGGCCTACAATGCCGCGTGAATCGCGCCGACTGTTTTTGGCACGGTTCTGCCAGGGCAAACGCCCGCCGCAGGGGCGGGCGCGGAACTTTCTGAACAGGGCGGTGCGGCGCCGGTTCAGCCGTCGATCTGGCGGCCCATGATGGCCAGCGACTGCTGATAGACGCTGGCCGCGTTCCATTCCTTCAGTACGCGGTAGTTGGGTTCGCCCGGCTGGTAGCCCTTGCCGGGTTTCCAACCCTTTTGGCGCAGGTAATTGGCGGTGGAAGCCAGCGCATCCCCCATGTTGTAGAAATCCACCCGGCCGTTGCCGTCCCAGTCCTGGCCGTAGGCCAGCGCGTTGCCCGGCAGAAACTGGGTGTGCCCCAGCTCGCCGTGCTTGGCGCCCAGCGTGGCCGGAGTGATGGCGCCCTGATCCACCAGTTTCAGCGCCCCCAGCGCGTGCGGGCGGAAGAAATCGGAGCGGCGGCAGTCATAGGTCAGCGTCACGATGGCTGAGACCACCTGGCTGTCGCCCATGTAATTGCCAAAGGCGGTTTCCATCCCGTGGATGGCGATCAGCACCCCCGCGGGCACGCCGTACTTGCGCTCCAGCGAGGCATAGAAATCCGGATTGCGCGCCTTGCGCTTGCGGCCCTGCGCCACGATGGTGGCAGAGCCGCGGATCTGCATGAACTTCTCCAGCGAGTATTTGAAGCTCTTCTGGTTGCGGTCGGCGGAAATGGTGCGGCGGGCATACTGCGCATTGGCCAGTGCCTGCAGACCCGCCTTGCGGACGCCCGCGCGCTTGGCCTCGGCGCTGAATGCCTGCTTCCAGGCATCGAACCCGGCAGAGCTGTTGCCGCAATTGGCGGCAAGGGCAGGGGAGGCAAGCAGGGCGGAAATCAGGGCAGGGGCAATCAGCCGGCGCATGAAGAAAACTCTCGAAATGTGACTCGTGGCTTTCAGCCTAACGTGCTTGCGCCCCTTGTCTAACGGGAAAAGCTTTCATTGGTTCCCATTTCCTCAGGCAAAGGCGGTGCCCGCGGCCAGCGTCAGCCCGTCTGCAACCGCGGTCATGGCATTTCCCGTTTCCAGCCGGGCATTTGGGCACAGCGCACGCATTTCCGCCTGCACCGCCGCCAGCAGCGAAGAGCCGCCGACCAGGACAATCCGCTCGACCCGGCCCGCCGCAATCCCGGCCTGCGCCAGGGTCTCTGCCGCGCAGGCGCCGATGGCGGCGGTCTGCTCCGCCAGCGTCTGCGTCATGCCTGCCGCGTCCAGCGGCACCGACAGCCCGCGCTCCAGCAGCTTGAGGTCGATCAGCGCCGCGCCATCGCTTGCGTTGGCGCGGATCTTGCCGTGCTCCACGGCAAAGGCCAGCTCATGGCCCAGCTCATCCTCCAGCACCGCCACTAGCCGCGCCAGCTTTTCCGGCTCCACCGCGTTGGCGGCCAGGTCCCGCGCCGCGCGGCGGCTTTCAGGCGCATAAAGAAATGGGATCATCTGCCAGGTCGCCAGATCGTTGAACAGCCGGTTCGGCGCGGGCAGGGTGCCGCCGCCAAAGCTGTTGCGGATCTGGCTGCCCCGGCCCAGCAAAGGCATCACATGGCGGATGCTCAACTGCCGGTCGAAATCGGTGCCGCCCAGCCGCACCCCGTGCGAGGCCAGGATGCGGGTTGCCCCGCCGGCATCCTGCTCAAAGGCGGTGAAGTCGGAGGTACCGCCGCCGATATCGACAATCAGCCCCAGGCCCGGCGCCGGCGCGGCGGCGCGCAGGGCGGCCTCGGGTTCATACATGAACAGCACATCCTGAAACCCCGCCTCCAGGTAGCAGGCGCGCAGGTCCCGTTCGGCCTGGGCATTACGGTCCTCGTCCTTGGAATGGAACCGCACCGGCCGCCCTGACAGGGCATGGGTGAACTGCATATGCGTTGCCGCCTCGGCGCGGGCCTTCATTTCTGCCAGGAAGCGCGCGATGAGGGTGGCAAAGCTCAGCCGCTCTCCGCCCAGCCGCCGCTCTTCCTGCAGCAGCGGCGTGCCCAGCAGGCTTTTCAGCGCCCGCATGAACCGGCCCTCGTCGCCATTGATCAGGGCCCTCGCGGCGCTGTGGCCGATCCGCATGTTGCGGCTGCCTTCCTCAAAGAACACCGCGGTGGGCAGGGTCTGCTCGCCCGGCTCCATCTCCACCAGCCAGGGACGGCCTGCGACCGCAATCCCGGCCGCCGAGTTGGAGGTGCCGAAGTCGATGCCAAGGGTATTGGGGGCGGTCATGGGAAGGCTCCTGTCAGCAGCGGGAGCGCGCCGGGATACAGCAGGGGCCATCCTGAGACAAGAGGCGATCCACGCCCCGCTTCCGGTGGAAGGGCTATAACAGGTTGCGTGTACGCAAAATGCGGGACTCGCCTGAATGTGGTATACTCTTAAGGGCAAGGGGGCTCCGCCACTGCTCGCGGCGCCGCCTGTAGTTTTGTGACGAGTGGGGGAGATGGAAATGGCGGACGAAACCAAATCAAATGCGGAATTGCTCTATGAGGCTTGGGGCAAGTGGAATGAGAGCAAGGGGAGCGACCCGGCGATGTGGCGGGATTATGTGAATGAGGATTTCAAGCTTTTCTCCTTGGCGAACGGGCAGCATGGCGTTCCGTTCACCGCCCAATGCGAGTGCTACGAGGACTTCGAACGCTATCTGAACGGGCTGCTGAGCACCTTTGAAATGCTGGAATGGGAGGTCAGCGAAACAGTGTCCGAAGGGGACACCGTTGTTGGCCTTGGGCGCACCCGCTGGAAGCACAGGGAAACAAAGAAAGAATTCGACACGCCCGTTGCTTTTGTCACCCGCTGGGCAGATGGCCGCATGTATGAGTACCGCGAGTTCTACGATACCGCGATGGTGCAGGGCACAACCCAGGCGCCCTGACGGCTTGCCGCGCGCCTCAGCGGATTTTCGGTGCTTCCGCGGACGCGCCCGGTCCTGTCCGGACTGAGCGATCAGCGGCCAGGGCCATCCTCGCTAAACGCTGAAACAGAAAAAGGGCGCCCCGAAGGACGCCCTTTCTGTGTCTGGCCTATCAGCTTAGCAGCTGTAGTACATGCCGAATTCCACCGGGTGCGGGGTGTGCTCGTACTTGTGGACCTCTTCCATCTTCAGCTCGATGTAGCCGTCGATCTGGTCCTTGGTGAACACGTCGCCCTGCAGCAGGAAGTCGTGGTCGGCCGCCAGCGCGTCCAGTGCTTCGCGCAGCGAGCCGCAGACGGTCGGGATGCCTTCCAGCTCTTCGGCCGGCAGGTCGTACAGGTTCTTGTCCATGGCTTCGCCCGGATCGATCTTGTTCTTGATGCCGTCCAGGCCGGCCATCAGCAGCGCGGCAAAGCACAGGTAGGGGTTTGCGCTCGGATCGGGGAAGCGGGCCTCGACGCGCTTGGCTTTCGGGCTTTCGGTCCACGGAATACGCACGCAGCCGGAGCGGTTGCGGGCGGAGTAGGCGCGCAGAACCGGAGCCTCGAAGCCCGGGATCAGGCGCTTGTAGGAGTTGGTGCCCGGGTTGGTGAAGGCGTTCAGGGTCTTGGCGTGCTTCAGGACGCCGCCGATGAAATACAGCGCTTCCTGGCTGAGGTCAGCATACTTGTCGCCTGCAAACAGCGGCTTGCCGTCTTTCCAGATCGACATGTTGACGTGCATGCCGGAGCCGTTGTCGCCATAGATCGGCTTCGGCATGAAGGTTGCCGACTTGCCATAGGCGTGGGCCACGTTGTGGATCACGTATTTGTACTTCTGCAGCTCGTCGGCCTGCTTGGTCAGGCTGTCGAAGATCAGGCCCAGCTCGTGCTGGCAGGAGGCCACTTCGTGGTGGTGCTTGTCGACCTTCATGCCCAGGCGCTTCATGGTCGACAGCATTTCCGAACGCAGGTCCTGCGCTTCGTCGGTCGGGTTCACCGGGAAGTAGCCGCCCTTCAGGCCCGGGCGGTGGCCCATGTTGCCCATTTCGAACTCGGCGTCGGTGTTCCAGGAGCCGTCGGTTGCGTCAACTTCGTAAGACACCTTGTTGATGGTGTTGGAGTAACGCACGTCGTCGAACAGGAAGAATTCCGCTTCCGGGCCCATGTAGGCGACGTCGCCGATGCCGGAGGATTTCAGGTAGGCTTCGGCCTTCTGTGCGGTGCCGCGCGGGTCGCGCTCGTAGCTCTCGCCGGTGTCGGGCTCAACGATGGAGCAATGGATGCAGAGGGTTTTCTCGGCGTAGAACGGATCGATATAGGCCGAGGTGGTGTCCGGCATCAGTTTCATGTCGGAGTTTTCGATCGACTTCCAGCCGGCGATCGAGGAGCCGTCGAACATGAAGCCTTCTTCCAGGAAGTCTTCGTCCACCAGGTCCACGTCCACGGTCACGTGCTGCAGCTTGCCGCGCACGTCGGTGAAACGGATGTCGACATAGGCGACGTCTTCGTCTTTGAGTTGCTTGAGAACTGCGTCTGCGCTCATTCCCTCGGTCCTTCTGATTTAGATGTCAGGATATTCGTTGAATTCGGTTACAGTGCGTCCGGGCCGGTCTCGCCGGTACGGATGCGGATCGCTTGCTCGACGGGCGAGACAAAGATCTTGCCGTCGCCGATCTTGTCGGTCTTGGCGGCATCGACAATGGCCTCGATCGCCTGGTCGACCTGATCGTCGTCCAGCACCACCTCGACCTTCACCTTGGGCAGGAAGTCGACCACGTATTCGGCGCCGCGGTACAGCTCGGTGTGGCCCTTCTGGCGGCCAAAGCCCTTGACCTCGATCACCGAAAGGCCCTGGACGCCGACGTCCTGCAACGCTTCCTTCACCTCATCGAGTTTAAAAGGCTTGATGATGGCTTCGATCTTTTTCATCGGCTTTGGCTCCTCGCAAGCTTGTTGGGGGTGTCATTTCACTTCTAAATGAAGGCAGCAATGCAGAGCTGTGCGGCTGCGGCAATTGTGGGCAGGATTTGATCGCGGCTGCCTAAAAATTAAGCACTGCGCCTGGAAAATGCGCAGAATTGAATCGGGGAAGGGCAAAACATGACCGAACTGCTGACCGCAGCCCAGATGCGGGCCATCGAACAGGCCGCCATCACGTCCGGCGAGGTGACCGGGCTGGAACTGATGGAGCGGGCCGGGCAGGGGGTGGTCGATGCCATCTTCGAGGAGTGGCCGGAACTGGCAGAAGGGCGAGGGGCCGGCTGCTCGTCGTCCATTGGTCGCTCGGACCAATGGCGCAACCAAGAACGCCCCCCGGAGAATTTGGGGAAAGATGAAACGCCGCGCCGGGCGGTGGTCCTGTGCGGGCCGGGCAACAACGGCGGCGACGGCTTTGTGGTGGCGCGGCTCTTGAAGGAGCGCGGCTGGGAGGTGGAGGTGTTCCTTTATGGAGACCCGGACAAGCTGCCGCCGGATGCGAAGGCGAATTACGAGCGATTGGGTGCAGGCGCAGTGAAGCCCTGGAGCAAAACCGCCGTTGGCAACGCGGAGGGCCGCCTTTTCGTGGACGCAATCTTTGGTGCCGGGTTATCGCGTGCGCCGGACAGCGACATTCTTGAGCCGCTGACCAAACTGTACACCGAAGGCAGAACATTTGGCCGGATGGTCGCGGTTGATGCGCCGACAGGCCTTTGCATGAACAGCGGACGCGCCCTTTGCCAGGAATACGGCGGTAATTGGAGCTGGCTTACAGTCACCTTTCACAGACCTCGCATCGGGCATTTCGTTGATGAAGGGCCGGCGTACTGCGGGAACTTGCGAACCGTGGATATTGGGCTGGGCGGGGTGAAAACTGGCAATGTGATCCGGCCCTGGCATGGTGATTTCCCAGGTTTGGATGAAGGCGGGAAGGACGGTGAGGGTTTTGTTACGCTCGTTGATGACCGCCAGCGGACAACGTCGCTGCCGAAAAACCGGGAAGACCACAAATACGCCCACGGCCACGCCCTCGTCCTCTCAGGTGGCCACGGCAAAACAGGCGCGGCGCGGCTGGCGGCCCGCGGTGCCCTGCGGATCGGGGCTGGTCTGGTCACCGTCGGCTCGCCGCGCTCGGCGATGTTCGAAAACGCGGCCAATCTGACCGCGATCATGCTGCGCCAGATCGACGGGGCGCACGGGGTCAGCGAACTGCTGGAGGATGAACGCTTCAACGCGGTCTGCCTTGGCCCGGGCCTTGGGCGCGGCGCGGACACCCAGGCGGTAGTGATGGCGGTGCTGAAGGAAAAACGCGCCACCGTGCTGGACGCCGACGCGCTCACCCGGTTCGAGCTGAAGCCGGAAGCGCTGTTCGACCTTCTGCACGAGAATTGCGTGCTCACCCCGCATGGCGGCGAATTTGCCAAGCTGTTCCCGGACTTGGCCGCGAAACTGAACGCTCCCGCAACCACCGGCCCTGCCTATTCCAAGGTGGATGCCACCCGAGAGGCGGCCAAACGCGCAGGCTGCGTAGTGCTGTTCAAGGGGCCGGACACTGTGATCGCCGCACCGGACGGGCGCTGCTCGGTCAATTCCGCCCATTACGAGCGCTCCGCGCCCTGGCTCGCCACGGCCGGATCAGGCGACGTGCTGGCAGGGTTCATCACCGGGCTGATGGCGCGCGGGTTTACTCCGATGCAGGCGGCGGAAACTGCTGCCTATATCCACGTCGAATGCGCGCTGAACTTCGGCCCCGGCCTGATCGCCGAGGACCTGCCGGAGCAGATCCCGGCGGTGTTCCGCAAGCTGGGAATGTAAGCCGCCTCAGGCCGCCGGGCGCAGGTCCTCCTGCGGCGCGGCGGCCGCAGACAGCTCCAGACCGCCTGCATAGATCACATGCGGGCGGGAGAACTCCAGCACCGTCAGCTCCATCATCTGCAGGCCCAGGTCGCGGATGAATTCGCCGTCCACCAGCTCATAGGCCGGCACCACCGCCTGCGGCTGGCCGAACATTGCCTTGGCGCGCCAGTCGCGCACCAGGATGCGCTGGTCCCAGGGCACGGTCAGATCGCCCTCGCCGAGGGTGTCGCCAAGCGAGCCGGCGGCAAAGCACACCGCCTGCAGCATCGCGCGGCGGGTCCGCACCGCCTCTACCTGGGCCATGCCTTGCGTGCGGGTGATCAGGCTGTCGCCTGCCTTGATATCCTCGGCGGCGCGCTCGCCCTCGCGGGTCAGCACGATGGTGCCGCGCAAGAGGCTGATGTTCTGGCTGCCTTGAAACAGCCGCCGGGGCTGTGCCTGGCCGCGCATCGCCATTTGCGCGCGCAGGGCCGCATTTCCAAACGGTTTCATGTTGTTGCTCGCTTTGTCTGCCTCAGACTTTTTTTGCCAAACTACGGCACAACCGGATTCCAGGCCCAGCCTTTTTGCGCGAAAAACCGCTCATTGTTGCGATATTCCGGACGGATTGTTGCCGTTTTGCACAATGGCCTGCGGGGCGCGATTTCCGCTCGCATCCCCCGCCAAGCTTTGCTATTGAGCGCGTCACACGAGGGGCACGCCTTTCGTGCCGTGCGGGTGTGGCGGAATTGGTAGACGCACCAGATTTAGGTTCTGGCGCCGCAAGGCGTGGGGGTTCAAGTCCCTTCACCCGCACCATTTTCCAGCGTATTTGCATAGGTGGCTTCAGCTCCAGGTCGCGGCAGCCGATGGCCGGTTTAACCCTGAGGCCGGATAGATTTTCCGCTTTGGCCGCGCCTGTGCTATACTTCGCCCCGGCCGATTGCGAACAGCGGCCGACACAAATGTTCATCAGTATATTGTTACTAAGGGGGATGGCCGTGAAACGTCTTCTGAAAACATCCACCGCGGCGGGCGCCGCTTTGTGCGTCCTGGGACAGCCGGCCCTGGCTGAGCTGAAATACGAAAACAACTCCGGCGGCTATGTTGAAATCTATGGCCAGTTCAACCCCGCCATCATCTCGGTCGACGATGGCGAACAGACCGAAACCAACCTGCTCGACAATGACCTGTCCCGCTCCCGCGTCGGCTTGCGGCTGATTCAGCCGATCGGGGCCAATACTTTCGGCTTCCGGTTCGAAACCGGATTGGGCTTCCCGAACTCGACCGAAGTGAACCAGTTCGGCTCGGACTACAGCGGCTGGACCCGCGCCGACCTGCGCCACGTGGACTTCTGGCTGGAAGGAGGCTGGGGCAAGTTCTCCGCCGGGCAGGGCAGCATGGTGGCGGACGGCGCCGCTGAAACCGACCTCTCCTATGTCGGCACGGCGCTCTATTCCTATCCCGCGGACGCCAACGCGGGCTTCCTGTTCCGGGACACGGCGGGCGCGCTGAGCGGGCCTGCGGTTGCCTCTGCCTTTGATAACCTCGACGGCTCCCGCCGCGGCCGCATCCGTTATGACACCCCGGATCTGAACGGCTTCTCTGCCGGCATCGCCTGGGGCCAGAACATCCTGTCGTCCGGAGACGACGCCGACTACTATGACATTGGCTTGCGCTACGGGCAGGAGTTCGGTTCCACCAATTTCGCCGCCTCGCTGGCCTACCAGGTGCGCGACGATGCCGGCGATGAACGCTCCGACGTGATCGGTTCTGCCTCGGTGCTGCTGGACAGCGGCATCAGCTTCACCGTTGCAGGCGGCAGCCGGGACAACGATGCGGCGGGGGCCAGCGATCCCAGCTATTACTACGCCAAGATCGGCTATGAGACCGACAATTGGCTGCCCTGGGGCAAGACCGGGCTCGGGGTGCATTACTACGACGGCGAGGACTTCAATGTCACCGGCTCCAGCGCCAAGGGCTGGGGCGTCGGCGTGGCCCAGAAGGTCGACAGCATAAATACCGATATCTACCTGACCTATCAGGAGTATGAATATGAGGATGCCGCTGCGACCTATCAGGATCTGACAACCTGGGTTCTGGGCGCGCGCTGGCGGTTCTGACCTGCAGAGCAAGCTTCGAAACGTCAAAGAGCGCTCCGGGAACCCGGGGCGCTTTTCGTTTGCGGGCTGCCCTGGTCTCCGGCGGCGGCGGACCCGGCTGAAGTCCGGCCCAGGGTTGCGCACGCGGCATAGCTGCTTTGCGTCAGGCGGGGCGCAAACGTAATCGTCTTCACATCTCCCGGTCCGTGCCAGCGCTAGGGTGCAGGTGATTTTTTGCCACGAGCAGATTTTCACAATTGTCGCAGCGGTCATCTGACCCGGACTTCATGCCACGCGCACGGAGGCTCCCTCGGCTCCTGCGCCGGCCTGTGCCGGACAGCGGCCGTAAGCGACGGAACAGGAGACAGAAAATGAAAACCAAGATTGCAGCCCGCGCCGGCGCAGCCTCCCTCGCAGCGGCACTTGCGGCCCCGGCATTTGCAGGCCCCACCTACACCAATGACACCGGCGGCAGCTTCCGCTGGTACGGCCAGTTCAACCCCGCTTACCAGTCCTTTGACGACGGCGAAGAGGACTTCAACCGTCTGGTCGACAACGAGGCGTCGAACTCGCGCGTCGGCTTCGAGCTGGAGCAGGCTTACGGCGAGAACACCCTGCGGTTCCGTTTTGAAACCGCGTTCGGCTTCCGCGGCTCTGACGGTGTCAGCCAGCTGACGACCGGCGACAACCTGAGCTGGGACCGCACCAACATCCGCCATGTCGACTTCCAGTTCGACACCGCGCGCTATGGCCGCTTCTCGGCCGGTCAGGGCTCGATGGCGACCGACGGCATCACCGGCGCTGATTTCTCCGGCACCGGCCTCGGCTCATCCAACTCGGTCGCCGACTCGGCGGGCGGCTATGCCTTCCGCACCGGCGCCGGCGCGCTCAGCAGCGTGGATATCGGCGATGCCTTCACTGATCTGGACGGCGGCCGCCTGGGCCGCGTCCGCTATGATTCGCCGGACCTCGCGGGTTTCACCCTGTCGACCTCCTGGGGCACCGACGTGCTGAAGGACGCCAACGACCGCGAGAGCTATGACGTCGCGGTGCGATGGGCCAATGACGACGCGGCGGGCTTCGCCATCGACACCGGCATCGGCGCCTCCTGGACCGAACAGACCGGTGAGGAAGACTACCGCGACATCTCCGGCTCCTTTGCGGTACTGCACAAGGCCACCGGCCTGTCGCTGAACCTGGCTGCGGGCGAGCGCGACATCGCAGGCTCCTATGCCTATGCCAAGCTGGGCTACACCGCGGACCTGATCTCTGCCGGCTCGACCTCCTTCTCGGTCGACTACTACGACGGCTCCGACATGGTCACCGACGGCGACAGCGCCGAATCCTGGGGCGTGGCCGCGGTCCAGAAGATCGACGCGCTGAACGTCGAGACCTACCTAGCCTACCGCGACTATTCCTACGACGACACCAGCGCCACCACCTACCAGGACGCCGATGTGATCCTGGCCGGCGCCCGCTGGAAGTTCTGACGCGTCATTCCCTCGGACGCAGAACCGGAAACACGCCCCTTCGAGGGCGTGTTTTTTCGTTTTCGGGGGCCGGAAATCCGCGGGATTGCCCGGCAATCCGGCAATGCCCCTTGCGCCGGGGCGCCGGGGGAAATAGAAGACCGCAAATTGTCTGGGGGCACCTCCGCAGGGGCCCCGAATCTCTATGGGGAATAGGATGCAGGTCACCGAGACGCTGAACGAAGGTCTGAAACGCGGCTACGCCATCACCGTCACCGCCGCCGAGCTGGACGAGAAGGTCAACGAAAAGCTGGTCGAAGCCCAGCCGGAAATCGAAATGAAGGGTTTCCGCAAGGGCAAGGTGCCGATGGCGCTGCTGAAAAAGCAGTTCGGCCAGCGCCTGATGGGCGAAGCGATGCAGGAATCCATCGACGGCGCCATGAACAAGCATTTCGAGGACAGCGGCGACCGTCCGGCGCTGCAGCCCGAAGTCAAGATGACCAACGAAGACTGGAAAGAAGGCGACGACGTCAACGTCGAGATGTCCTACGAGGCACTGCCGGAAATCCCCGAAGTCGACTTCTCCGGCGTCGAGCTGGAAAAGCTGGTTGTGAAGGCTGAAGAAGAAGCCGTCACCGAGGCGCTGAACAACCTGGCCGAAACCGCCAAGGAATTCGAAGCCCGCGAAGAGGGCGCAGCAGCCGAAGACGGCGACCAGGTCGTGATCGACTTCGTCGGCAAGATCGACGGCGAAGCCTTCGACGGCGGCGCAGGCGACGACTACCCGCTGGTGCTGGGCTCCAACTCCTTCATCCCCGGCTTCGAAGAGCAGCTGGTCGGCACCAAGGCCGGTGAAGAAAAAGACGTGACCGTGTCCTTCCCCGAGGAATACGGCGCAGAGCACCTGGCCGGCAAAGAGGCCGTGTTCTCCTGCACCGTCAAGGAAGTGAAAGCCCCGAAAGCGGCTGAGATCGACGACGAGCTGGCCAAGAAATTCGGCGCCGACGACCTGGACGCGCTGAAGGGCCAGATCTCCGAGCGCCTGGAAGCCGAATACGCCGGTGCCGCCCGCGCGGTGATGAAGCGCGCGCTGCTGGACAAGCTGGACACGCTGGTCTCCTTCGACCTGCCGCCGTCGCTGGTCGACGCCGAAGCCAAGCAGATCGCGCACCAGCTGTGGCACGAGGAAAACCCGGAAGTGCACGGCCACGACCACGGTGAGATCGAAGCCACCGAAGAGCACACCAAGCTGGCCGAGCGCCGCGTCCGCCTGGGCCTGCTGCTGGCCGAGCTGGGCCAGAAAGCCGAGGTCGAAGTGACCGACGCCGAAATGACCCAGGCGATCATGCAGCAAGCCCGCCAGTACCCGGGCCAGGAACGCCAGTTCTTCGAGTTCATCCAGCAGAACGCCCAGATGCAGCAGCAACTGCGCGCGCCGATCTTTGAAGACAAGGTTGTCGACCACATCGTCGAACAGGCCAAAGTCACCGAGAAAGAGATCTCCAAGGACGAGCTGCAGAAAGCCGTTGAGGAGCTGGAAGAGGACTGATCCTTCTTCCTTCCATGACTTACGGAAAGGCCGCCCTTTGGGCGGCCTTTTTCGTTGCGCGGGACGGGCACCGGTCTGCCGGTTCTGCCGTATCTAACGGTGTTCTTCCGGCACCCAGTCCTCGCTCGGGCTGTTCCAGAACCTGTTGGGATTGTCTTCATCCAGCCCCCGGATATGGAGCGTCCGCATGCAGGGTGCCACATAGATCACGGGCTCCTCGTAAGGGTGTGCGGCGTAGATGCTTTCCAGAACCCGTGCGGCCCCGGCGTCATCGCGGGCCAGGAAAAATGACAGCTCCACGCATGGCACCTGAACGGCAGCCTCGGTCGCCCTGTTCCGCCCGCTCCCCAGCGACCGGAAGCTCTGTTTGCCCGCCGCTGCTTGAAAGGTCACGCGATCATAGTCGCCGTATTTCAGGGCTGTGACCGCCAAAACCGCATCAACGATCCTCTGTGCGCGGGTTTCGGGTACCTGGACGGTGATCCGAAAACCGTCTTCGGGGTTAAACCTGCCGGTCTTCAATTCGGGCATTTTCATAAGGGACTCCAGTGTTGATTGGAACTGGATACCCCAGGCAGGCGAAGCTGCGGGAAAGGACGCTTCGCTGCGGGGCGAAGCGTTCGGCCTTGCAGGCAGGCGATGCCAGTCAGGAAAGGACGGGCAGGAAAGACTGGGTCGGGAAAACAGGTGCTCCCGCCCGCCCTTGGCGCCGTCCTGCGGACAGCGCCGCGGCCCGTTGGGCCGGGCAGCGCCCCTGCGGGGCGCTGCTGACGGGCAGGTTTCAGCTGTCAGAAGGCGCCGGGCGCAGGCCGGTTTCCACCAGCATGCCGCGGCGCTTGGCCTCGTAGTAATAGCCGCGCGAGTAATGCTTGACGGCCATATCCTGGCTGCCATCGGCCAGAAGCCAGGCGCCGCGGAGGTATTTCACGGAAAACTGCAGGTTGGTATCGGCATCCAGCAGATCCTGAGGCTCGCCTTTGAAGCCCATCGACCGCGCTGTCGCGGGAAGGATCTGCAGCAGCCCGTAGTAGGGGCGGTTCACCGCCTTGGGCCTGTGGGTGCTCTCGCGGACCGCCAGCCGGTGCACCAGGCTGCGCGGGACCTCGTAGTGGTCTGCCCAGTAGTTGATCTTCTGGCGCAGTTCCGGCGTCTCATTGGGGTAGAGCGGCGGGGCGGCTCTGGACACCTCGGGCGGGGAGGCGGTGCTGGCGCAGGCAGACAGCACTGCGGCGGCAATAAACAAGATCAGAGTGGTGCGGCGCGTCATGCGGCCTCCGAAAGCGGTTTCTCACAACCGGCAGATTAGCCGCATCCCGGCGGGCTGCAACGGCGCCCGTGCCGCGGCTTCGGGAAGCGGCGGGGAACCGCCATCCGCTGCGGGGGATTCCGCCGGTTCCAGCCCCCTTCCAAGGCCGCGCGCCGGGTGGTTCAAACTTTAATGATTAGAGGTTTGTTAAATATGGCGGGCCACTACATATTGGTGTTGCGCATTGAGGCAGAACAACCCTCAGGGCAGTTTGCCCCTCACGCCTGTGGGGCAGCTGACCATGTCGGGCAGAGGGGACCGCGGCTGTTTCCCAAATTTCGCGGTCCCTATAACCACCGGCAGCAGGCACTCAACAGGCGCTGGCGCGGACATCCGCCGGGTTCAGATAAACGGGTTGCAGCCTGCAGCGGTGCAGCCCTTGCAGCAGCCTGAGGGCTGGATCAGGCCGGCTTCTGCTCCGCCGCCTGCGGCCGCTGGAACAGGCTTTCGCCCGGCGCAATCAGCCCCTTCGGCACCAGCTCCGAAATGGTCTCGGCGCGGGCGGCCGTCCGGCCCGGCCCGCTGCCGCGCAGCAGCCGGAACAACAGCCGCCGTCGCAGGGCCAGCTCCTCACTCTCCAATGCGTCCTGCATGGCGCATCCCCCTTTTTCACTCCACTCCCGGATTATTCTGGCCGAATGCGGCAAACAGATGGTTATTCCGGGGCAGGGGATTTGCGCGCAATTTGCCTCAGCTTTTCAAAGGCTGCCCGGCAGAACGAAAAAGGCCGCCCCGGAGGGCGGCCTTTCCCATGTCTCACTGTCCCGAACAGGATCAGTTGGTTTCTTCGCCAGCGGCGTCGGCAACCGGTGCTTCGTCGTCGTCAGACGCGGCAGAGCCGATGTCGTCGAACAGCTCGGAGATTTCGAACTCAGCAGCGGCTTCCTCTTCGGCGGCCAGCTCCTGGATCGATTTGCCCGATGCCTGCAGCTCGGCTTCCTCTTCGGAGCGGGCCACGTTCAGCTTGATTTCGACTTCCACTTCCGGGTGCAGCTTGACGGCGACCGAATGCAGGCCCAGTTCCTTGATCGGTGCGATCAGGGCGACCTGTTTCTTGTCGACCGAGAAACCTGCTTCGGTTGCGGCTTCGGCGGCGTCGCGCGGGGTGACCGAGCCGTACAGCGCGCCCGCGTCCGATGCGGAGCGAATCACGATGAACTGCTGGCCGTCCAGCTTCTCTGCCAGAGCCTCGGCCTCTTTCTTGGTCTCCAGGTTGCGCGCTTCCAGCTGCGCTTTCTGGGCCTCGAAGGCGGCGATGTTGGACTCGGAGGCGGTTTTCGCCTTGCCCTGCGGCAGCAGGAAGTTGCGGGCGAACCCGGGCTTCACGTCAACGACGTCGCCCATCTGGCCCAGCTTTGCAACGCGCTCAAGAAGGATAACTTGCATCTGCTTATCTCCTTACTTCACGGCGTAGGGCAGCAGGGCGAGGAAGCGGGCGCGCTTGATAGCACGGGCCAGCTCACGCTGCTTCTTTGCCGAAACGGCGGTGATGCGCGAAGGCACGATCTTGCCGCGCTCAGAGATGTAGCGCTGCAGCAGACGGGTGTCTTTGTAGTCGATCTTCGGCGCATTTTCACCCGAGAACGGGCAAACCTTGCGGCGGCGGAAAAACGGTTTGGCTGCCATGATTTAGCGTCCTTTTCTCAAGCGTTGATCAGCGGCGCTCGCGACGGCCGTCGCGTTCGTCGCGCTTCTGCATCTGGACCGAAGGGCCCTCGGCGTGCTCGTCGACCTTGATGGTCAGGACGCGCATCACGTCATCATGCAGACGCATCAGGCGCTCCATTTCCTGAACGGCGGCCGACGGTGCGTCGGTCTTCAGGAAGGCATAGTGGCCCTTGCGGTTCTTGTTGATCTTGTAGGCCATGGTCTTGACGCCCCAGTACTCCTGGTCGACCAGCTTGCCGCCGTTGTCGGACAGAACAGCACCGAAGTGTTCGATGAGGCCTTCAGCTTGCGAGTTGGACAGGTCCTGACGCGCAATCATGACATGCTCATAGAGTGGCATGCGAACTCCTGTTTGTGTCTAGGCGCATTTCATAGACGGGGCATGTCACACTTCCGCTGCCCGGTCACGAGAGGCTGCGCGGATCGAAGAAGTCGCGGAAGCAGGGCCTCCTATACAGGCTGGCGCCGAAAGAGCAAGGCAAAAGGGGATTTGCGGCGGCTGCAACAGCCCGCCGCGGCAAAACCGCAAGCCCGCCCCATTGCTGCCCCAATGCAGGTCTTCACTCCTTAACGAAGCCTTAACGCGGACAGAAGCCGCGGGCCGCAAGGGCGGCTTTGGCAGCTTGGGAAAGGAGCAGACGGATGGCAGCGACAGATCAATTCACCGCACGGGCCGGCAGATCCTCCGCAGCCGGCGCCCTGGGCGGCCTGGCCGGCGCGATGCCGCTGCGCCTGCGGCTGCAGGCCAACTGGCGGGTACGGGTTGTCATGGTGCGCCTGCTGGGCGCCGCGATGATCCTCGGCTCTATCGGGCTGTGGCTGGTGCAGGGCGCCGGCGCGGACCCGGAAATGAACCTGATCCGGATCGGCGTGTCGGTTGCCTTCTTGCTGGCCGGGCTGGTGCTGATGACCGCCCATCAGCCGGCGGGCAGCCCGGAAGCCTGCTTTGACCCGGTGCGCCGCGAACTGCGGCTGCTGAAACGCGACGCCCAGGGCCGTCCGCGCACCGTCCTGCGCCGCAGCTACGGCAGCCTCGGCGGGGTGCGGCTCACCGCCTCCTCGGTGCAGATGTACGAAGGCGACGGCAGCCTGCTGATCGAGCTGCCGATCGGCTCCGCCGCGATGCGCAGCCAGCTGCGCGACCAGCTCAGCGGCGCGGTGCGGATCCTGACATAACGCCCATCACATTCCCGCGAGACACAGCCCGGCTGCCCGCAGCCGGGTTTTGTGTTCGCGCGCTCACAGATAGTGTTGGTTTTTGCGGGCTTCCAATCCGCGGGCCAAATGCCACATCTTTTGCACAACATTCATTCAGACGGAGCCTTCCCCATGAAAAAGACCCTGCTTGCCGCCGCCCTGTTCGGCGCGGCTGCCACCAGCGCCTTTGCCGTTCAAGCACCTGAAAAATACGTCCTGGACGCCAGCCACAGCCAGATCCTGTTCAGCTACAACCACCTTGGCTATTCGACCACATGGGGCATGTTCTCGGGTTTCGAGGGTGAGATCCATTTCGACCAGGAAAACCCGGCTGCGTCCAGCGTTGCGGTCTCGATGCCGCTCAATTCGATGTTCACCGGCTGGCAGGCCCGTTTCGACCACTTCATGACCAAGGACTTCTTCGACGCAACCGAGGATGAAACCGTCAGCTTCAAATCCACCGCGATTGAAGTGACCGGCGACACCACCGCCAAGATCACCGGCGACCTGACCCTCAACGGCGTGACCAAGCCGGTGGTGCTGGATGCCAAGCTGAACCAGGTAGGCGAGCACCCGATGGCCAAGAAGCCCTGGGCCGGTTTCGATGCCACCGCCACCGTGCTGCGCTCCGACTACAACCTGGGCCAGTTCGCGCCCTTCGTCAGCGACGAAGTGCAAATCCAGATCTCGGTCGAGGCGATGAAAGCCGACAACTGATCCTGCTGCTGCCCGGGTGCAGTTCCAACCGCCGGCTCCCGATGGGCCGGCGGTTTTCTTTTGCGCCCGCGCACTCCTCCCCAAACTGTGACCGGGGTTCACTGGCGTTTCCAAGGCTGAAGGCGCACACTGAAGGCGGCCCCTCCGGCCACTTCGGAAAGGAGGCACCCATGTTCCGCTTAGGCTATCTCGCTTCAGCCGCTGCGGCCCTGGCCCTCGCAGCCAACCTGGCATTTACCGCGCCGGCTGCCGCTCATGACTCAGGCGGCGATGCGGCCCGCGCCCTCGCCGGGCTGATTGCCCTGGGCATCATCGTCAAGAGCCTGGATGACCGCAAGCACCGCCACTACAGCCACAACAAAGGCTATTACCCGCGCACCTACTATCCGCGCAGCTATTACAAGCCTTACGGCGGCCGCCATCATGCCAAACACCACCGGCACCACTACCGGGGCATCCACCGCCACCGCACCCGCCACGGCGGCTACTACCGGCACAGCCACTGAGTGCTGCGTCTAAATTGCATTTGGCGCACAATATTCACCTCAGGGCTGTTGCCAGCTGCAAGGGAACCATGCAAGAAGCCGGAAGGGCAATACCCGCCCCGGCTTATTGGAGCATGTCTTGAAGTCAGGTAAGGCACAGGGGGGGGGAGCCTCCGCTACCGGCGCTCGCGGCGCGAGGATGCGGCGGCTGTTTTTGATCTGGTCGGCGCTTCGGTCAGCTGCCTGGCGCCTGAACCTTACCCGCAAGAAGTGGTGGACAGCTGGATGGCAGGCCGGGTTCCCGAGGATTACCTGGCGGACTGCGCCAGCGGTGAGGTCTGGATCGCTGAGGCCGGGCAGACACCGGTCGGATTTTCTCATGGCGTCCCGGGAGAGGTCAAACGCCTGTTCGTCGCCGCCGGCTACACGGGCATTGGCGCGGGCGCCGGGCTGATGCAGCGCGCGCTCAAGGACGCTCTGACGGCAGGCAGCGGCCATGTCCGGATCGAAGCGACCCTGAATGCGGTCCCATTCTACAGAAAATGGGGCTTCCAAAAAACCGGCCGCGGCGTGTTTCCCGGCCGGGATGCGGGATTGCCGGACATTGCCGTGGTGATCCTGGAAAAGGACTTCTGAACACATCCGCAAGGCGGCCAGAATGTGCCGGCACCGCCGGGCATCTGCGGGCGCGGGAGCGCCTGCGCCCGCCCCGGGGGCGGGTCACTGCGCCCGCCGGGCCTCCAGCTCCACCGACACGTCCACTGCAAATCCCAGCGAGCTTTCGTCCGGAAGGCTCTTGCCGACGCCGAAGTCCAGCCGGTTCAGGGTCAGCGCGCCGGTCATCTTCGCGGTATCCCCCTCCAGCGCCAGTTCAAAGGGCAGGGTGGCCGGCACCGTCTGATCCTTGATCGTCAGCGTGCCCACCGCCTGGTAGCCCTCTGCCAGCTTTTCGATCTCCGCCGTAAACAGAGCCGTGGGGAAGCTGGCGCTGTCAAAGTAGTCCGCGCCCATTGCCTGCTGTGTCACGCTGCCCAGCTCCAGCGAGGGGATGGCGATGGCCACCTCCACGTCCCCTGCCGGGCCGGGCGCCGCGGGTTCCTCGAAATTGATGACCGCGGTCCACTCTTTGAAGCTGCCGGAAACCGCGCTGCCCATCTGGGTGACGGAAATGCCCAGCGTGCCGGACTGCACCGCCCAGCTGCCTGCTGCGGCTTCAGCCGGGTCCGCGGCAACCACCGGGGCCGCGGTGCCGGTCTCCGCGGGTGTTTTGCCGCCCAGGATGCCAAACACCGCACCGCCGCCCAGCACGCCTGCCCAGACCGCAAGTGCTGCCAGCAGCGGCAGCAGGCTGTGCGCCTGGGCCGGCGGCTGGGGCAGGCGGGCGCGGCCCGGCAGCATCCGCCGCAGGGTGGCATCGCGGTCGATCACATGGTGCTTCAGCGCGCCGGCAATATGCAGCCCCAGCGCCGCCGCCAATGTCCAGACCAGCAGCCAGTGCAACCCGCTGAACAGACCTGCCACCGCTTCCGATTTCGGCACAAACGGCAGGCTCTGCCCGAACGGCCACCAGATCGGCGCATAGCCGGTGGTCGCGGCATGGTGGATCCAGCCCGTGAGCGGCACCGCCACCAGCGAGCCGTACAAGAGCCAATGCACCATCTCCGCCGCCAGCGCCTCGGCCTTGCGGTCCGGATGCAGCAGGCCCGGCTTGGGCTGGCTCAGCGCCCACAGGATCCGCAGCAGCGCGGTAAGGAATACCGCCACCCCGATGGTCTTGTGCAGGGAGAACAGCAGCGTCGCCCGCGCAATCACCGCCTGGCTGCCGTCAAACCCGGGGCTCTGGATCTCATGCGCCAGCTGGTTTGCGAAATAGCCCAGCGGAAAGGCAGAGAAGATCAGCAGCGCGGTCAGCCAGTGAAGGCCTTTGGCGACGCTGCCGTAAGAAGAAAACGTGTTGCCACGGGACATGGGCGTTATTCCTGGTCAAGATCCGGTTGCCCATAACCTAACCACGGCTCCCCCTGTTGCAACGCACGAGTGCTGTCAGCCCGCGCACAGGTTTCGTGCGCCTTTGCTTGTACGTTAGGGAAAGGGCGGGTACATCAGGCAAAACGCTAAAACGGACGAGGTCATCAATGACGATCGCATTTGTGTTCCCCGGGCAGGGCGCCCAGACCATCGGCATGGGCAAGGCGCTGGCCGAGGCCTATCCGGCCGCCAAGGCCATCTTTGACGAGGTGGACAGCGCACTCGGGGAAAGCCTGAGCCAGCTGATCTGGGAGGGCGACATCGAAACCCTGACCCTGACCCAGAACGCCCAGCCCGCCCTGATGGCCACCTCGATGGCCGCGATGCGCGCGCTGGAGGCCGAAGGCGTCACGATTGACAAGGCGTCTTTCGTGGCCGGCCACAGCCTCGGCGAATATTCCGCGCTGGCGGCTGCCGGTGCCCTCACGGTTGCCGACACCGCCCGCCTCCTGCGCACCCGCGGCCTCGCGATGCAAAGCGCGGTGCCGGTGGGCGAGGGCGCCATGGCGGCGATCCTCGGCCTCGACCTCGACGCCGTGCGCGCGGTGGCCGAGGAAGCCGCGCAGGGCGAGGTCTGCCAGGCCGCCAACGACAACGACCCCACCCAGGTGGTGGTCTCCGGCGCCAAGGCCGCGGTGGAACGCGCCGCTGAGATCGCCAAGGAAAAGGGCGCCAAGCGCGCGGTGATGCTGCCGGTGTCCGCCCCCTTCCACTGCGCCCTGATGCAGCCCGCCGCCGACGCGATGGCCGAGGCGCTGGCCAGCGTCGACATCAAATCCCCGGCGGTGCCGCTGATTGCCAACGTGCGCGCCGACGCCGTCACCGGCCCGGACGAAATCCGCCAACTGCTGGTCGAGCAGGTGACCGGCTCCGTGCGCTGGCGCGAAAGCGTGCAGGCGATGGCTGCCAAGGGCGTCACCGAATTCTGGGAGATCGGCGCAGGCAAGGCGCTGTCGGGCATGATCCGCAAGATCGACCGCAACCTGGCCTGCCGCCAGGTCGGCACCCCGGAGGACGCCAAGGCCGCAGCCGGGAATTAAACCTTGCGGAGACGGTTCTCGTTTCTCGCGGCCGGACCCGCCCTTGCCGCAGCCCTGTGGGGCTGCGGGATTGCCGAAAACCTGGTGCAGACCACCCGGTTGGAGCTGCAGGGGCGGGATGTCCTGGTCAACGGCACCCTGAACGCGCGGTCGCTGGCTCAGTTCAGCGCGTTCATGTCCCGCCACCCGGAAGCCGAACGGCTGGTGCTGCTGGACATGCCGGGCTCCGTCGATGACGAGACCAACCTCAGGCTGGGGCATCTGGTGCGCGACCTGGGCCTCGATACCCATGTCACCGCCACCAGTGAAATCTACTCCGGCGCCGTGGACATCTTCCTGGCGGGCCGGGAGCGCACCATGGAGGACGGCGCTATCCTGGGGGTGCACGCCTGGGCCGGCGACAAACCGGCCGGCGCATACCCGCCAAGCCACCCGGAACATGCGCCCTATGTGGCCTATACCACCCGGATGCTGGGCAGCGACGATTTCTACTGGTTCACGATCCAGGCCGCTCCGGCCAGCGACATTCACGAAATGACCGAGGCGGAGGTGAACCGCTACGGTCTCCTGACCAAACCGGTCCTGCGGGACTAAGAAGCCAAGAGGGCAACAATTCATGTTTGATCTTACTGGAAAGAACGCGCTGGTCACCGGCGCCTCGGGCGGCATCGGCGGAGATATCGCCCGCGCCCTGCACGCCGCCGGCGCTACTGTGGCGCTGTCGGGCACCCGCGAGGAGCCGCTCAAGGCGCTGGCCGCGGAACTGGGCGAGCGCGCCCATGTGCTGCCCTGCAACCTCTCCGACGCCGAAGCGGTCGAGGCGCTGCCGAAACAGGCGGCCGAGGCGATGGGCTCTGTCGACATCCTGGTCAACAACGCGGGCATCACCCGCGACAACCTGTTCATGCGGATGAAGGACGAGGAATGGGAGTCCGTTCTGAACGTGAACCTCACCTCCACCATGCGGCTGTGCCGCGGCGTTCTGCGCGGCATGATGAAGGCGCGCTGGGGCCGCATCATCAATATCTCCTCCGTGGTGGGCGCCACCGGCAACCCGGGCCAGGGCAACTATGCCGCCTCCAAGGCCGGCATGATCGGCATGTCCAAATCGCTGGCCTATGAGGTCGCCAACCGCGGCATCACCGTCAACGCGGTTGCGCCGGGCTTCATTTCCACCGCGATGACCGACAAGCTGAACGACAACCAGAAGGACGCGATCCTGACCCAGATCCCGGCGGGCCGCATGGGGGAATCAAAGGAAATCGCCTCCGCCGTGCTGTACCTGGCCAGCCAGGAAGCGGGTTATGTCACCGGCACCACCCTGCATGTGAACGGCGGCATGGCAATGATCTGAGCCGGGCCTGATCCGGTCCTGCAGAATTGCCCCGCAGCCCGGCTGCGGGGCAATTTTCTTGCGCGTCTGCCGCGCCGGGCCCCGCGCCGCCCCATCAGCCTGCGCCGCCAAGCGCTTGAATATCGGCGGAAATGGCAAAAAAAGCCGGTCTTGGGCTTGCAAGCCCTTGATTGCGGCGCCATCTGCACGCTTCATAGGCACGCGATGCGGGCCGCCCCCTGCTGCCGCGACCAAGCGAAACCGTTTGCCTTGGCCGCGGTCTATGCTATAGGCGGCCCATATCCGCTGGTATTTCCTAATGGAAACGCCGCACTGTCCCCGTCCCGCGGGGATCACACCGCCCGCTCCGGGCAAAAACCACGCCGCCCGAACGGGCAAGGGCAGAACCGGGCAGAGTGCCCTGAAAAACGAGGAAGAGACATGAGCGACGTCGCAGATCGCGTTAAAAAGATCGTTGTTGAGCACCTGGGTGTTGAAGAGGACAAGGTCACCGAAAACGCCTCCTTCATCGACGATCTGGGCGCAGACAGCCTGGACACCGTGGAACTGGTGATGGCGTTTGAAGAAGAGTTCGGCATCGAGATCCCGGACGACGCAGCCGAAACCATCCAGACCTTCGGCGACGCGGTCAAGTTCATCTCCGAAGCGTCCTAAGCCACGCTTCCGGATGACCGGAATTCACGGCGCTCTCCTGTGCGGAGGGCGCCGTTTTTTTTTTGCCGGCACCCGCGCCTGCCGCGGCTGCGAATCCCTGATTTCCCAGCGGCCGGCGGCGCAGCGGCAGCTTTCCCGTTTGCGCTATCATCAACGCCCGGGAAACACGCCGCAATTGTTCCATAAATGGTCATGATACGGCGTATCGCGCGGAAAAATCCGTGCTAATCTGAGCGCAAGTGGCGACACACAGGAGACTGGCACCATGATGATCTACCCCACTATGGAAATTCAGAACGGCCGTTGCGTAACCCTCGAAAAAGGCCGCCTGGAGGAACCGCAGATCTGGCATGTGGATCCGGTTGAAACCGCCAAGGGCTTTGCCGCGGCGGGGGCGGAATGGATGCACCTCACCGATTTCAACGCGATTGAAGGCGACAGCAGCAACGAAGAGCTGGTCCTGAAAATCATCCGCGGCGCCGGCATCCCGGTGCAGCTGGGCGGCGGCATGCGTTCGCGCGAACAGGTCGAGCACTGGATCGACAAGGGCGCCGGGCGCATTGTGATCGGCACCCTGGCGGCCCGCGACCCACATCTGGTGCGTGAACTGGCCGAACACCACCCGGACCAGATCGTGCTGGCGGTGGACATCTGGCAGGGCCAGGTGATGACCGACGGCTGGCGCAAGTCAGGTGCGTTCACCCCCGAAGCCTATCTGGAGGCTTTCGAGGGCGCTCCCTTTGCCGGCATCATCATCACCGACATCGATGCTGACGTCGCCGATACCGAGGCGCAGATGGGGCTGATCTCGCACCTCGCGTCCAAGGTGAAGCTGCCGGTGATCGCCAGCGGTGTGGTGCGCAACGCCGATGACATCTCGCGGCTGAAGTACATCCACAACATCGCCGGTGCCCAGGTCGGCCGCGCCCTGTTCCGCAAGACACTCTCGGTCGAGGAAGCGCTGGCGGTGGCCCGCCCGGAACCGGAACCGGTTGCGGAATTCCAGTAACAAAGGCCAGCAGCCAAAGAAAGCGTCTGCGGACTTCTGCCCGCAGACGCTTGCGGACCGCCTCTGGGCTAGGCTGGCTCTGCCGCCAGCAGCAGGACGGCGGAGCCGGCGCCTGGCCGCAGGTCCGGCGGTCAAGCAGGTTTGGCGGCCGCGGCCGGCTGAACGGCGGTCCTCGGCGACCATTGCAGCAAGGCCTGCAAGTCCTCCTGGGACAGGGGCCTGGTGAATTTCAGGCCAACATAGTCGCTGGTCTGCCAGGGAACCTGCGCGGCAACCTCCCCAAGCACCGGCACCATGGCTTTGACCTCGCTTCTCATCGCGGTCAGCGGGGTGCCGCTGCGGTCCCAGATACGCACCTTGGCGCCCAGCCGGCTGATATCGACCAGCTTTGCAGGCAGCCGGTACGGGCCGCATTGCAGGGTGCAGGGCAGCGAGCAGGGATGCCGCCGCCGCCGCCGCCGCTGCCTGCGGGCAATCCGTTCCGCCAGAAAGGCGCCGGCTGCACCCAGCACCACCACCAGAAACGAGCTGGCAATGGCGGTTTCCTGAGAAAGCCCCTTGATACGGCCCATGCCGGCTGCGGTGCTGTCCTTCAGGTTTTCCAGCGGAGTGAAGTCGCAGGGCAGCGGAATGATGCGGCTGGCAAACTCCTCCAGCAGCGCAGCCGCCCCCAGCCGCTCGGCGCTCGCCCCAGCCTTGGCCAGGCCGTGCAGCCGGTAGATTTCCAGCAGGCCTTTCTGCTGGCTGATCAGCTGCATGGTTATCGGCTCAAAACCCTCCATCCCGGTGCGCCGCAACTGCATGCTCAGCGCTACTTCCGGGTGATCGTCCAGCCAGTGCTGCAGCTGGCGCGCCTCGGCCGGGTCGGCGCCTGATTTCAGAAATTCGAGAAAGCCGCGTGCCTCGTGCTGCAGCATCACAAGGTCCGATTGCAGCAAGCAGGTCGGCCTGGCGGCTGCAGCCGCACCGGTGTCGGAGAGGACGGCTGCCGGCGCCGCAAGCGCGGCGAAAATAATAGGCCAGTGTTTCATGCCGGAACTCGCTAGAACAGTCAGTTAGTTATTACAGGCGGCTGAATTCCCTTCAATCTATCATAGGCTGTGTACGCACTTATTAACGCTACTTAAGCGTACAGTTAATTCGCCGTAAAAGCGTCAGGGCCGGACAGGCTGGCATCCTGGCCGGGCGAGAGAGGCAATCGGGAAAGGCAATTGAAACCCGCTGCGGCCGGGCGGCGCAGCGGAAGCGGCGCGATCCGGGTGTTCGGGTGTCAGCGGTGCCGGGCGGCGCCAGCCGCCGTCAGGGGCAGGGGGGCGATGTAAAGGGCGGGCGGCTTACAGGCCGCGCTGCAGGCTGCGCGTCACAGGCCAAGCCGCACTTCTTCGCGCAGGCCGCCATCCTCCATCGGAAAGGCCTCCAGCAGACGGTGCAGCTGCATGAAATTGAACTCCTGCACAAACTGGACGCCGATGTAATCGGCCGTCTTCCAGCGCACCTGAGCATCCACCGTATGGCCGCCAAAGGACAGCCGGACGCGTCCGGAAGCTTGGCAGGGGGTGTCCGGGCGCACCTTGGCGCCGGCCCGGCTGAGATCCACCAGATGCGCCTGCACGGTCCGCCCGCCGGCCTGCAGCACGCAAGGCACCGCGCAGGGGTAGCGTTTGGTGCGGCGGATCTTGCGGATGCCGATCCGGTCCAGGAAATACAGAACGCTGCCGCCCAGCACCAGGAACGATACCCAGGCAATTGCCGCATTGATGATCTGCTGGCGCTGGCGGGCATCATTGGCGTTGATCGCCACCAGCTTGCTGCCATAGCCGTCTTCCTTGAACTGGTCGCAAGGCAGCGCCTCGACCAGCGTGCCATAGGCCGCCTGCAGCTCGAACATGCCCATGTGGCGGGCGCTTTCCAGCGCTGCGGTGCGGCCTTGGCTGGCCAGCATCTGCAGCAGAACAGTATGCTGCTGCATCAGCTTCAGGGTGCCGCCCTCGGCGGACTGGATGCCCACCGCCCGCATCCGCTGCCGCAAGGGCGCAGGCGGATTCGCGCTGAGCCAGCTGCCCAGCTGCTGGACGTGATAGGCGCCCTGGCCGCTGTCCAGGTAAGAAAGGAACCCGGCCGAGGCCCGGTTCAGGTCGGAGAGATCCTGATGCACGGCGCAGGACGCGCCCGCGCGCGCGGGCAGCAGGAAAATTGTCAGCAGAAGTGCAGCTGTCGGCAGCCATTTGCGCATGGCAGGGTCTTCCTTACATCTCTCCGGAGGCAATCCTCGCCTACAGAAACGAATCTGAGGTTAACGCGGAAGCCTGCCATTAAAGATTTCTGTAAAAACTCCGTGTGCTTCGCCCCGCTGGCCGCATCCGGGGCGGGCCAAATCCTGCCGCGGCAGACAACCCTTTCCGGTGCGCACAGGCACGGTACCGCCGTCCCATCACCGGGCCGGACGGCACCGTTCCGGCAATAAGGAAGGGCTTATAGTGAACTTGAAGCAGGGGACGCGCAAAAAAAGAACGGGCTGGAGGCAAAATGGCCCAGAGCTCCAGCCCGCACCGGCGGCACTGAATTCAGCCGCCAAGTTTCTTGGTTCGGATGCTGTCAACCTGAGGGGGAGTAGTTAATGAAGCGTTCACGCAGGGAAAACTTGCTGCAATTTTGCATGTTACGTCCCGTAAAACGGTCTGCGCGCCCGCTCTTGCACCTTCGGGCCATTCCAAGCTATTTGGACAGACGGATTGCCGAGGCAAAGGAGAGCAAGGAATGCGTCGAGTAGTTGTCACCGGACTGGGCCTGGTTACCCCGCTGGCCAGCGGAGTCGAAGAAACCTGGTCCCGGTTGCTGGACGGCCAGTCGGGTGCAGGCCCCATCACCCTGTTTGACGCCGAAGCCAGCGGCGTCACCACCACCTACGCCTGCGAGGTTCCGCGCGGCGACGGCGCGGATGGCACTTTCAACCCGGATGACTGGGTGATCAAGAAAGAGCAGAAGAAGATTGACGACTTCATCCTCTATGGCATCGCTGCCGCCGACATGGCCGTGCGCGACGCCGGCTGGACGCCCGAGGACGAGGAAAGCCGCCTGCGCACCGGCGTGATGATCGGTTCCGGAATCGGCGGCCTCAGCTCGATCGCCGACACCGCGGTGATGATCAAGGAAAAAGGCCCCCGCCGGGTGTCGCCGTTCTTCATTCCTGGCGCGCTGATCAACCTGATCTCCGGCCAGGTCTCGATCCGCTTCGGCTTCAAGGGCCCGAACCACTCCGTCGTGACCGCCTGCTCGACCGGCGCCCACGCCATCGGCGACGCGGCCCGGCTGATCAAATCCGGCGACGCCGACGTGATGATCGCGGGCGGCGCTGAGGCGGCGATCTGCGAGATCGGCATTGCCGGCTTCAACGCCTGCAAGGCGCTGTCCACCAAACGCGCTGACGACCCAACCAAGGCCTCGCGCCCCTATGACGCCGACCGTGACGGCTTTGTCATGGGCGAGGGCGCCGGCATCGTGGTGCTGGAAGACTACGAGCACGCCAAGGCCCGCGGCGCCAAGATCTATGCCGAGGTGCTGGGCTACGGCCTGTCGGGCGACGCCTACCACATCACCGCGCCTTCCGAGGACGGTGAAGGCGGCGAGCGCTCGATGAAGGCGGCTCTGGCCAACGCAGGGCTGGACGCCTCTGCCATCGACTACATCAACGCCCACGGCACCTCGACCATGGCCGACACCATCGAACTGGGCGCGGTTGAGCGGCTGCTGGGCAACCATGCGGCCAATGTCACCATGTCCTCGACCAAATCCGCCACCGGCCACCTGCTGGGCGCCGCCGGCGCGATTGAGGCGATCTTCTCGATCCTGGCGATCCGCGACCAGGTGGCGCCGCCGACCATCAACCTCGACAACCCCGCTGTCGAAACCCCGGTCGACCTGGCGCCCAACGCCAAGCGCGAGCGCAAGATCGACGTGGCGCTGTCGAACTCCTTCGGCTTCGGCGGCACCAACGCTTCGGTGATCTTCGGGAAACCCAAGTGATGTGGCGCAGCCTCGCCTCTAATATGCTGACGGTCCTGATCGCCGCCCTGTTCCTGCTGGGCGGCGTCATCCTGTGGGGCCAGGCGCAGTACACCTCCGAAGGCCCGCTGGACACCGCCATCTGCCTGCGGGTGGAGCGCGGCTCCAACATGGCCCGCGTCAGCCGCGACCTCGAAGCGCAAGGAGCGGTGTCTTCCGCCACCATCTTCCGCCTAGGCGCCAAGTACAGCGAGAAGACCGGCCAGCTGAAGGCCGGCAGCTTCCTGGTGGAGCCGGGCGCCTCGATGGAGCGGATCGTTGACGAGATCACCCATTCCGGCGCCTCCACCTGCGGCACCGAAATCGTCTACCGCGTCGGCGTGACCCGCACCCAGACCCTGGTCCGCGAACTGGACCCGGCCACCAACAAGTTTGAGGACATCGCCGATTTCATCCTCGGCGAGGATGAGGCCCCGTCTGAGTACACCGAAACCCGCCAGGACGCCGACACCCGCTACCGCATCGCGCTGGCCGAAGGTGTGACCAGCTGGCAGGTGGTCGAGGCGCTCAAGGCCATCGACATGCTGGACGGCGAGCCCGGCGAGCGCCCGGCCGAGGGCCTGCTGGCGCCTGACAGCTACGAGGTTACACCGGGCACCGAGCGCGCCGCCGTGCTGGCCGAGATGCAGGAGCGCCAGCAGCTGCGCATCAACGCCGCCTGGGAAGGCCGGTCCGAAAACGCCGCCGTCGCCAGCCCCGAGGAGATGCTGATCCTTGCCTCGATCATCGAGAAGGAAACCGGCGTCGCCGAGGAGCGCGGCCTGGTCGCCTCTGTCTTCACCAACCGCCTCAACCGCGGCATGCGCCTGCAGACCGACCCGACGGTGATCTACGGCGTCACCAAGGGCGAAGGGGTCTTGGGCCGCGGGCTGCGCCAGAGCGAACTGCGCAAGGCCACCCCTTGGAACACCTATGTGATCGAGGGCCTGCCGCCGACGCCCATCGCCAACCCGGGGCTTGCCAGCCTCGAGGCTGCGGTGAACCCGGAGACTACGGACTTCGTGTTCTTCGTTGCCGACGGCACCGGCGGCCACGCCTTTGCCGAGACGCTGGACGAGCACAACAGGAACGTCGCCAAATGGCGCGAGATCGAAGCCCAGCAGCAGAACAACTGAAGCTGAGGCATTGGACAAAGGGAAGGGCGCCGCAGGGCGCCCTTTTTTGTGGCTGGATGGTCCGCCGCCGCAAGGGGCGCAGATCATTCGCCATCCTGCGCCAGCAGGCGGTCCACTGCTTCTTGCACATCCGCAACTGTGGCGGTCGGCGCCGGTTTGCAGCGGTTTTCGTCGCCGTCGCGGTATTTTCCGGTCCGCACCAGATAGCCTGCCGCCAGCCCGGCCGCCAAGGCACCCGCCACATCGCTTTCCGCATCATCGCCGATCATCGCCGCCTGCTGCGGCTCCGCACCGGTGCTGGCCACGGCAGCCCGGAAGAATTCCGGATCGGGTTTGCCGAACAGCTTCGGCTTGGCATCGCCGGCAAATTCCAGCGCCTTGATGAACGGGCCGGCGTCCAGACTTAGCCGCCCGTCCGCGTCCAGGAAAACACGGTTGTCCGCCAGCGCAATCAATGGCGCGCCCTCCAGCAGCACCCGGAAAGCGCGGTTCATGTTGTCATAGCTGAAAGCCTCGCCAGCGTCGCCGATGACCACCGCGGGCGGGCCGCCATGCTTGCAGCCGCGAAACTCTTCCTCAAGCGCCGGATGGACCAGCAAATGCGGGCTGTGGCCGGTGCGCTCCAGCCACGCCAGTGCGGCGGCGACCGGCGTGAAAACCTCCACCGGCTGGATGTCGAATCCGAGTTCCTGAAGCTTGGCCACGATGCGCCGCTTCGGCTGCCGGGTGGAATTGGTGAGGCAGCGCACCTGCCGCCCAGCGGCCCGCAGCCGCAACAGGGCCTGCACGGCCCCTGGAATTGCCCGGCTGCCCTGGTAGAGGACGCCGGACACATCGAGCAATACGGTTTGTGCCATGTCCAGACTCTGCCTGACCCGTATGCCCGCGTCAAATCACCCGCCAGCCCCGTTGCGCAGCCACCGTACGCACCCCTCCCTGCAAACCTTGACTTTTGCAGCAAAATCGCGTATAGGTTGTGGTGCAGCTGGAAGAAACATGGACGGCCCCGGACCCCTCCGCCGGCGGCCGTCCTGTCTTTCTCTTGTGCGGACAAAAACGCATGAGGCTGAGCACATCATGACAGACCAGACACCAGAACAGGACGGTGCCGCCGTCCTGCAGCGGCAGGTGCATTACACCGCCGATCTCCTGCGATCGCTGCAGGAGAGCATGCACCGCCTGCGCAACGCGGCGGAAGAGCTACGGGAGCAGCTTGAAACCACCGGCGGTGATGAGAGCACCGGCGCCAACGCCCAGATCAGCCGCCTCGAGGGCCTGATCCGGGATTGCCAGAAAGTGGAGAAAGTCATTGCAGAACAAAGCACCGAATTCGCCCGCATGCTCAAATCCGAACACGAACTCGATCTCGGCGCGGCGCGCGCAGCTGTCGAGCGCGGACTTTCTCGCCTGCGTGCCGCCCTCGCTCCTGAACTTCTTCTTGAATGAGCTGGACCGCAAATCGCTCTGCGCGCTGCCGCACTTGTTTCACATCTGGGCGCTGGACCACCAGCGCCCGCCGGATGGCGGCTGGCGCGCCTGGGTGATCCTGGGCGGGCGCGGCGCCGGCAAGACGCGGGCAGGGGCCGAATGGGTCCGCTCGCTGGCCGAAGGGGCAAGCCCATACGACCCCGGCACCGCGCGGCGCATCGCGCTGGTGGCGGAAACCTATGACCAGGTGCGCGACGTGATGATCCACGGCGACAGCGGCATCCTGGCCTGCTCGCCGCCCGACCGGCGCCCCAAGTGGAAGGCGTCGGAGCGCAAGCTGATCTGGCCCAACGGCGCCGAGGCGCAGGCGTTTTCCGCCCACGACCATGAAGCCTTGCGCGGTCCCCAGTTCGACGCCGCCTGGGCGGATGAGCTGGCCAAGTGGAAGAAGGGGCAGGAGAGCTGGGACATGCTGCAGTTTGCGCTGCGGCTTGGCCAGGACCCCCGCGTCTGCGTCACCACCACGCCGCGCAACGCCCCCGTGCTGAAACGGCTCCTGGCCTCGCCCAGCACCGTCACCACCCACGCCGCGACAGAGGCCAACCGCGCCAACCTCGCGCCCTCCTTCCTGTCGGAGGTGCGGGCGCGCTACGCAGGCACCCGTCTGGGCCGGCAGGAGCTGGACGGGGTGATGCTGTCGGACATCCAGGGCGCGCTCTGGTCCACTGCAGCACTGGTGGAGGCCCAGGTGGCAGAGGCCCCGCCGCTTGACCGGGTGGTGGTCGCCGTCGATCCGGCGGTGAGCGCAGGCAAGAACTCCGACGCCTGCGGCATCGTGGTGGCGGGGGCCGTCACCCACGGCCCGCCGCAGGACTGGCGCGCCTATGTGCTGGCCGATTGCACCGTGCAGGGGGTTGGCCCCTTGGCCTGGGCTCAGGCGGCGATCGCTGCCCGCGACCGCTCTGGCGCCGAACGGGTGGTGGCAGAGGTCAACCAGGGCGGCGCATTGGTCGAAACCGTGCTGCGCCAGGCCGACCCGCTGGTGCCGTTCCGCGCGCTCCACGCGAAGAAAGGCAAATCCGCCCGCGCCGAACCGGTGGCAGCCCTATACGAGCAAGGCCGGGTGTTTCACCTTCCGGGGCTTGGAGAGCTGGAGGACCAGATGTGCCAGATGACCCCGCAAGGCTACCGCGGCAGCGGCTCGCCCGACCGGGTGGATGCGCTGGTCTGGGCGCTGCATGAGCTGATCATCCAGCCCGCGGCAAACCTCAGGAGACCGCAGGTCAGGGTGCTCTAGGACTTCTCAAAACCAACCGCCTGGCCGCAGGCCGGGCAGCGCCCGTCCGCCCTCCGTCATGCCGGAGGCGTGCTTCCAGCACGATGGGGCGGGCGCTTCGCTTCCATCCCGCCGGGCCGGGCGCCGCCCTCAGTGTGATGCAACACTGTATTGTTTCCTTTATATCCGTTTCATTTCAGAGGCTTGGCTCAAGGTGTTGCGCACCCACCGTACGCACCGCTTGCCAAATCTTCAGGCCTTTCCGGCATCAATGATCCTCAGCAAAGGCGCACCAGCCCCAAGGGGTTCCAGCGCCGGATAGGAACAACCTGAGGAGCGGACAATGGTCTTTGACCTGCTGCGGCGCACAACGCCGGACCCCCGGAAACCGGGCCCCGAAAATCCGGGCCTGGAACAGAAGGCCAGCCAGACCGCCCGCGTGGTCTCCTGGCACGGCGCCGGCCGCATCGCCTGGAGCCCGCGCGACACCGTATCCCTGACCCGCAGCGGCTTTGCCGGCAATCCGGTCACGCACCGGGTGATCCGCCTGATCGCCGAGGCCGCCGCCGCGGTGCCGCTGGTCCTGCAGGACAGCCGCCGGCGCTATGACACCCACCCCTGGCTGGCGCTGCTGGCGCGCCCCAACCCGGCGCAGACCCAGGCCGAACTGCTGGAGGCGCTCTACGGCCACCTGCTGCTGTCCGGCAACGCCTATGTCGAGATGGTCGCGGCAGAGGATGCCGCGCCCGCAGAACTGCATGTGCTGCGTTCCGACCGGATGAACGTGGTGCCGGGCCCTGACGGCTGGCCCGCAGGCTTTGACTATGTGGTGGGCGGACGCAAGCACCGTTTCGCCAACGAACCGGGCAGATCCCCGGTCTGCCATATCAAAAGCTTCCACCCGCAGGACGACCACTACGGCCTCTCAGCCCTGCAGTCGGCGGCAATGGCGATTGACGTTCACAACGCCGCCTCCCGCTGGTCCAAGGCGCTCTTGGACAACGCAGCCCGTCCCTCCGGCGCGCTGGTCTGGACCGGCTCTGACGGCCAGGGCCAGATGTCAGACGATCAATTCCGCCACCTAAGTGAAGAGATTCAAACAAATTTCCAGGGTGCCCAGAACGCCGGCCGCCCGATGGTGCTGGAGGGCGGGCTGGATTGGAAGCCGATGGGGTTTTCGCCCTCCGACATGGAATTCCAGAAAACCAAGGACACTGCCGCCCGCGAAATCGCGCTGGCCTTTGGGGTGCCGCCGATGCTGATCGGCATCCCCGGCGATGCGACCTACGCCAATTACCAGGAGGCCAACCGCGCCTTCTACCGGCTGACCGTGCTGCCCCTGGTCTCCAAGGTGACCGCCGCGCTGAGTGACTGGCTGGCCACCTGGACCGGCGACGCGCTGACACTGAAGCCTGACCTCGACCAACTGCCCGCATTGGCGGCAGAGCGCGAGGCGCAGTGGCGGCGGGTCGCTTCCGCGGATTTCCTCACCCATGAGGAAAAGCGGCGTCTGCTGGGGTTGCCCACAGAAACCCTGCCCACAGAGCAGACGGAGGGCGGACAGGATGACTGAGCACCCGATGCACGCATTCGATTGTTCACCGGGATTGCGCCTGTCCGCCCATGAGCGGGTGGCCCAGATCCAGCATGAGGCCATGAACCGCCGCCTCGACCGGATCGAACAGATGATGGAGCGGCTGGAAAAACGCCTCTGGCTCACTGTCTACGGTGTCGCCGCGGTAATCCTGGCGCAGGCCTTCCAATCCTTCCTGGCGGTGCAATTGCCGTAACTCCAAAGACTTGCGAGGCAGACATGATGCAGGGAACACCCCAGCTGGAACACAAATTCGCACGCTTCGGCGAGGATCTCTCGCTGAAGGAAGCAACCGAGATCAAGGGTTACGCCAGCCTGTTCGGCCAGGCCGATCAGGGCGGCGACGTGGTCGAGCGCGGCGCCTATGCGGCCTCGCTCAAGGCGCTCCGCGATCAGGGCCGCAGCGTCAAGATGCTGTGGCAGCACGACCCGCACCAGCCCATCGGCGTCTGGGACGAGGTGCGCGAGGATGCGCGCGGTCTTTATGTGAAAGGCCGCATCCTCACCGCCACCCCCAAGGGCGCCGAGGCTGCCGCGCTGATCGAGGCAGGCGCCATTGACGGCCTCTCGATCGGCTACCGGACCCAAAAGGCCACCCGCGCCCCGGACGGCACCCGCCACCTGACCCAGGTGGAGCTGTGGGAGGTGTCGCTGGTCACTTTCCCGATGCTGCCGGCCGCGCGTGTGGCGGGCAAATCCTCCGCCGCGGAAGCCGAAGCCGAAGCGCTGCGCGCCCTGGCCGACGGCCTGCGCCAGATCACCCGCGGCCTCAAAGCAGGCCAGACCTAAAACAGGCCAGACTTAAAACAGGACAGACATCATGAGCAATCAAGACCTCCCGGCCCAAACCGGGGATGCAGCGCCCCTGGCGCATGAAGTGAAACAGGCCATTACCGGCTTTCTTCATGAATTCAAGGGGTTTCAGGACGACGTGCAATCAAGGCTGAAACAGGCAGAAGAGCGAGTGAACATGCTGGACCGTAAGACTATCTCTCCGAACCGCCCCCATCTGGCCGCCAGCCAGGACGCCGGCGCCCCGCATCACAAGGCGTTCAACGCCTACCTGCGCAGCGGCGACGACGACGGCCTGCGCGGCCTCGAACTGGACGGCAAGGCGATGTCCACAGCCGTCAACAGCGACGGCGGCTACCTGGTCGACCCGCAGACCGCGGAGACCGTGAAATCGGTGCTGAACGCCTCCGCTTCGATCCGTTCGGTGGCCTCGGTTGTGCATGTGGAGGCAACCTCCTATGACGTGCTGATCGACCACAGCGAAATGGGCGCCGGCTGGGCGACCGAAACGGATCCCGCAGCAGAAACCGCCACCGGCTCGATCGACCGCATCACCATCCCGCTGCACGAACTCAGCGCGCTGCCCAAGGCGTCGCAACGGCTGCTCGATGACAGCGCCTTTGATATCGAGGGCTGGCTGGCCGGGCGCATCGCCGACAAATTCGCGCGGTCCGAGGCCGATGCCTTCATCAACGGCGACGGCATCGACAAGCCCACCGGCTTCCTCAGCTACACCGTGGCCGAAAACGGCAGCTGGACCTGGGGCAACCTCGGCTACATCGCCTCCGGCATTGATGCCGACGTCGGCGACGGCGATGCGGTCATCGACCTGGTCTATGCGCTGGGGGCGGAATACCGCGCCAATGCCACCTTCATCATGAACTCCAAGACCGCGGGAATGCTCAGGAAGCTGAAGGACGCCGATGGCCGCTTCCTGTGGTCCGACGGGCTGGCCGCGGCGGAGCCTGCGCGCCTGATGGGCTACCCGGTGCTGATCGCCGAGGACATGCCCGACCCGGCCTCCAACAGCTTTTCCATCGCCTTCGGCGACTTCCGCGCCGGCTACACCATCGCTGAACGCCCGGACCTGCGCGTGCTGCGCGATCCCTTCAGCGCCAAGCCGCATGTGCTTTTCTATGCGACCAAGCGCGTCGGCGGCGACGTCAGTGACTTTGCCGCGATCAAGCTGATGAAATTCGGCGTGAGCTGACGCTTGCGCTGATGGCGGACCGGCAGCCCGGTCCGCCGGCTGGCACGCACCCAATATTTCCCTGCCGTCTAGCTGCTCCCCCTCCGTCCGAGCGGCAGGGAACGGTGCGTGCCGGCCGAACCTTGGAAACGGACAGCAGACCCGGGCCGGCTCAGGGGGAGGCCCGCAGGAGTGAGATGATGATGCTGAGCGAAGTGACCCCCGTGCCCGAGGCCGCCCTGCCGCTGGCCCAGTTCAAGGCGCATCTGCGTATGGGCACCGGCTTTGGCGAGGACAGCCTGCAGGACGAGGTGCTGTTTGGCTTTCTGCGCGCCGCCCTGGCCGCGATCGAAGGAAGGACCGGCAAGGCGCTGATTACACGCGATTTCGAGCTGGAGATCCGCCACTGGCGCGACCGCGCCCGGATGGTGTTCCCCATCGCCCCGGTACAGGAAGTGACAGAGGTGGTGGTCCGCGACGCCAGCGGTGCGGAGACGGTTCTGGATCCCGCCGCCTACCATCTGGAGCGCGACAGCCAGCGCCCGCACCTGTGCCCAGCCGCCAGCCTGCTGCCGGCCATTACCGCCGGCGGTCTGGCACGGATCACCCTGCAGGCCGGCATGGCCGCAGATTGGGGCGGTTTGCCCGCCGATCTGGCCCAGGCGGTGATGCTCTTGGCCGCGCATTACTACGAATACCGGGCCGACACCGGCCTGCATGGCGGCTGCATGCCCTTTGGCGTCACCAGCCTGATCGAACGCTACCGCAGCCTGCGGCTGACCTTGGGAGGCCTGGCATGAAACGCCCCCCGAACCTGACCCGCAAGCTGGTGCTGGAGGACCCCCAGCGCAGCCCCGACGGCGCCGGCGGATACACGGAAACCTGGGTCGCGCTTGGCACCCTCTGGGCTGAGGTGAAACCCCTCAGCGGGCGTCTGAGCAGTGACAGCCTGTCTTTGCAGAAATACCGCATCACCCTGCGCGCTTCCCCGGATGGTTTTGCATCCCGCCCGCGCCCTGATCAGCGCTTCCGCGACGGGAACCGCCTCTACCGCATTGATGCGGTTGCGGAAAGCGAACCCGCAGGCCGGTACCTCACCTGTTTCGCGGTTGAGGAGGTGAGCACATGACCTACGCCATCGCAGGCGGGCTGCAATCCGCCGTCTACACCCATCTGACCGGCGATGCGGATCTGACCGCCCTGGTCGGCAGCGCCATCTATGACGCTCTCCCCGCAGGCCCCTTGCCGCAGACCTATGTGGCGCTTGGCAGCGAAGAGGTGCTGGACCGCTCCGACAAGACCGCAGGCGGGGCCGAACACCGCTTCTTTGTCACCGTCACCACCGACATGGCCGGCTTTGCCACCGCCAAATCCGCCGCCGCGGCCGTCTGCGACGCGCTGGTCGGCGCCGCGGTGCCTTTGCCGCGCGGCCAGATGACGGGCCTCTGGTTCGACCGGGCCAAGGCGGAGCGGCTCAGCACCGGCGGCCGGCAAATCACCCTCCGGTTCCGGGCGCGGGTGGATGATATTTGAACCGCAGAAACCCATGAAACCAATTGAAATACATGGAGAAACCCCATGACAGTTCAAAACGGCAAGGACCTCTTGGTCAAAGTGGACATGAACGGCGCCGGCCTGTTCGAAACCATCGCCGGCCTGCGCGCCACCCGCATCAGCTTCAACGCCGAAAGCGTCGATGTGACCAGCCTCGAAAGCCAGGGCGGCTGGCGCGAACTGCTGGCCGGCGCCGGCGTGCGGTCCGCCAGCATTTCCGGCTCCGGCATCTTCCGGGACGAGGCGACGGACGAACGCGCGCGGCAGTTGTTCTTTGACGGGCTCACGCCGGAGTTCCAGGTCATCATCCCCGATTTCGGCATCGTGCAGGGGCCGTTCCAGGTGACCGCCCTGGAATACGCAGGCAGCCACAATGGCGAGGCAACTTATGAGCTGTCGCTCGCCAGCGCCGGCCAGCTCAGCTTTGCGGCGGTGTGATCCGATGGTGAACCCGCACGCAGGCGAGGCAGAATTGCTCGTGAATGGAACCCCTTACGCGCTGAAGCTGACGCTGGGTGCGCTGGCGGGGCTTGAGGCCGCGCTGGAGGAAGGCACGCTGGTGGATCTTGTGCAGCGGTTCGAGCAGGGCCGGTTTTCCGCCCGCGACGTGCTGGCGCTGCTGGCAGCCGGACTGCAGGGCGGCGGGCATGAGCTCAGCCGCGAGGACCTCGCCTCCGCCGCCATAGACGGCGGCCCGATGCAGGCGGCACGGGTGGCGGCGGAACTTCTGGTGCGCAGCTTTGCCGTGCCGGACAGCCCATGAGCGCGCTCGACTGGCCCGCCCTGATGCGCGCCGGGATCGCGGGGCTGAAGCTGCTGCCGCGCGATTTCTGGCAGCTAACCCCGGCTGAGCTGCGGCTGATGCTGGGCGACGCTGCTGCGCCGCAGCCGCTGGGCCGCGACCGGCTGGCGGCGCTGATGAGGAACTTCCCGGACGCCGCCAGCCCGGCAAGCCCGCAGGACAAGGAGACAACAGATGACTGACTCATCCGCGATGGCGGAACTGGAACTGCAGGGCGAGGCGTTGGGAGAAGCGCTCGACGGCGCCTCTGGCATGGCCGCCGCCTTTGCCGAGGTGCTGGCGCGGGTCAAGGAAGGCTTTTCCGAGACCGGCCGCGACGCCCAGATTCTGGACCGCAGTCTTTCCAAGGGCTTGCGGCGCGCTTTTGACGATCTTGTGTTCGATGGCGCCAGCCTGTCAGAGGCGATGGACACGCTGGCGCGCTCAATGATCCGCACCACCTATAACGCGGCGATGAAACCGGTCACCAACCATGTGGGCGGGCTGATATCCGACGGTATCGGCAGTCTGATCGGAACCATTCTGCCTTTCGCCAACGGTGCCGCCTTCAGCCAGGGCAAGGTGATGCCATTTGCCAAGGGCGGCATCGTCACCGGGCCGGTGGCGTTTCCGATGCGCGGCGCCACCGGGCTGATGGGCGAGGCCGGGCCGGAGGCGATCCTGCCGCTGACCCGCGGCGCCGACGGCTCGCTGGGTGTGCGCAGCCAGGGCGGCGGCGCGGTGAACGTGGTGATGAATGTCTCCACCCCCGACGTCAAAGGCTTTGAACGCAGCCGCAGCCAGATCGCCGCGCAGCTGTCGCGGGCTCTGAGCCGCGGCGGGCGCAACCGTTAAGGATGGAGGTTAACACCATGAATTTTCACGAAGTCCGCTTTCCCGCCTCGCTCAGCTTCGGCTCCGTCGGCGGACCTGAGCGGCGCACCGATGTGGTGACCTTGGCCAACGGGTTCGAGGAACGCAACACCCCCTGGGCGCACTCCCGCCGCCGCTATGACGCCGGGCTGGGCCTGCGCGCGCTGGAGGATATCGAGGTGCTGATCGCCTTCTTCGAGGCGCGCCAGGGGCAGCTTTACGGCTTCCGCTGGAAGGACTGGAGCGACTACAAATCCGCCCGGCCCAGCTCCGGGGTAGCGTTCGACGATCAGGTGATCGCCACCGGTGACGGCAGCACCGTGGCGTTCCAGCTCGCCAAGACCTACCGGTCCGGTGAGTTCACCTACCAGCGCCCGATTGCCAAGCCGGTTGCGGGCACCGTGCGGGTTGGGATCGAGCAGGATGAGCTGCGCGAAAGCGTCGATTACGAGCTGGACACCGCCACCGGCCTCATCACCCTGGCGCACCCGCCGGAGAAGGGGCTGAGCATCAGCGCCGGGTTTGAATTCGACGTGCCGGTGCGCTTTGACACTGCCAGCATCCAGACCAGCGTGGCGTCATTCCAGGTCGGCGAGGCACCTGCCGTTCCGGTGGTGGAGGTGCGGGTATGAGCAGTGTTCCCAATAACTTGCGCGCCCATCTTCAATCCGGCATCACCACCGTCTGCCGCGCCTGGGCACTGACCCGGCGCGACGGCGCGGTGTTGGGATTCACCGACCACGACTGCGTCCTGTCCTTTGACGGCATCACCTTCCAGCCCGGCAGCGGGTTGACGGCGCGGGCGGTGCAGCAGGCCACCGGCCTGTCGGTCGACAACACCGAGGCTTTGGGGGTTCTGAGCGATGCCGCGGTGCGCGAGGAGGACATCGAGGCGGGCCGCTTTGACGGGGCCGAGGTGCGCTGCTGGCTGGTCAACTGGCGGGATGTTTCGATGCGCTGGCTGCAGTTCCGCGGCTCCATCGGCGAGATCCGCCGCGCCGGCGGCGCCTTTGAGGCGGAGCTGCGCGGGCTCACTGAGGCGCTGAACCAGCCGTTGGGGCGGGTTTACCAGAAGCCCTGCACCGCGGTGCTGGGCGATGCCGCTTGCCGTTTTGATCTGGAGACACCCGGCTATGCCGCGGAGCTGGAAGCGGCAGAGGTGGTGCGCAGCCAGGATTTCCGCTGGGACGCGCTGCCGGGGTTTGAGCCGGGCTGGTTCGACGATGGCCGCCTGACGGTGCTGAGCGGCGCGGCAGAGGGGTTGTGGGCCGCGGTGAAGGCGGATCAGGCCGACGCCGCGGGGCGCAGGGTTTCGCTGTGGGAGCCGATCCGCGCACGGGTTGCGCCGGGCGATCTGGTGCGGCTGGAGGCCGGCTGCGACAAGCGGCTGGAAAGCTGCCGGCTGAAGTTCAACAACATTCTGAATTTTCAGGGCTTCCCCGACATCCCCGGCGAGGACTGGGTGATGGCGGTGCCGCGCCGTTCGGGCTCCAACACCGGGGGCAGCAGGCGATGAGCCGGGTGGTGGCAGCGGCAAGGGGCTGGATCGGCACGCCCTATGTGCACCAGGCGTCGTGCAAGGGCGCGGGATGCGATTGCCTGGGCCTGATCCGGGGCCTGTGGCGGGAGCTTTACGGGGCTGAGCCCGAAGCGCCGCCCGCCTATACGATGGACTGGTCGGAGCCGCAGGGCGCCGAGGCGCTGTGGCAGGCGGCGGCGCGGCATCTGCTGGCGAAACCCCTAGGTGAGGCCGCCGCCGGCGATGTGATCCTGTTCCGGATGCGCGAAGGATCGGTGGCAAAGCATCTGGGTCTTCAAAGCATTGCTGAAGAACGAAACGCGAGGGCAGCAACCGTCCCGCTGGCCCGGGCGGTTAAATTGGCAAAAGGCCCCGCATTCATCCACGCCTACGCCGGCCACGGGGTTGTCGAAAGCCCGCTGAGTCCGCCCTGGCAGCGCCGCATCGTGGCGCGGTTTCATTTCCCCAAGGAGCTGATCTGATGGCAACCATAGTTCTTTCCGCCGCCGGCGCGGCGATTGGCGGCGCAATCGGCGGCAGCGTCATGGGCCTGTCCTCTGCGGTGATCGGCCGGGCGGTGGGCGCCACCCTGGGGCGGCTCATCGACCAGCGGCTGATGGGCAGCGGCGCCGAAGCCGTGGAGACCGGCAAGGTCGACCGTTTCCGGCTGACCCAGGCCAGCGAAGGAGAGCCGGTGGCGCAGGTCTATGGCCGGATGCGGCTGGGCGGCCAGGTGATCTGGTCCTCGCGGTTTCTGGAGACCTCCACCACCACCGGCGGCGGGGGCGGCGGCAAGGGGCGGCCGCGGCCGCCGGAGCCGGAGGTGACCACCTACAGCTACTCCGTGTCGCTGGCGGTTGCGCTCTGCGAGGGGGAGGTGGCCCATGTTTCGCGGGTCTGGGCCGATGGCGAGGAAGTGTCGCCCAAGGATCTGAACATGCGCGTCTACCGCGGCACCGCCGATCAGCTGCCCGATCCGGTGATGGAGGCGGTCGAGGGCGCGGGCAAAGTGCCTGCCTACCGCGGCACGGCTTACGTGGTGATGGAGGATGTGCCGCTGGCGCGCTTCGGCAACCGGGTGCCGCAGTTCTCCTTTGACGTGCTGCGCCCCGAACAGCCCGCCAGCAGCACCCATGCAGAGGATCTGGGCCAGCTGGTGCAGGGCGTGGCGCTGATGCCGGGAACCGGCGAATACGCGCTGGCGGTCGGCCGCGTGACCTATTCCGGCGGGCCGGGGGATGCCAAGGCCGCCAATGAGCATACGCACGCAGGGATGTCCGACCTCAAGACCTCTTTGACCGCATTGCGCAAGGAACTGCCGGCCTGTGGCGCGGCCTCGCTCATCGTGTCGTGGTTCGGCAATGACCTGCGCTGCGGCAGCTGCCGCTTGAAACCCAAGGTGGAGCACAAGGACGCCGAGGGCGACATGGCGTGGTCCGTCAGCGGCCTGAGCCGCAGCGCGGCGGAGCGGGTGCTGACCAAGGACGGCACGCCGCAATACGGCGGCACGCCGGCCGACGGCTCAGTAATCCAGGCGATCCAGGAGATGCACAAGCGGGGCCTGCGGGTGATGTTCTACCCGTTCATCCTGATGGACCAGGCGGAAGGAAACACATTGCCCGACCCCTGGACCGGCGGCGTCGGCCAGCCGCATCTGCCCTGGCGCGGGCGCATCACCCTGTCCGCGGCACCGGGCCAGCCCGGATCGCCGGACGGCACCGCCGCGGCGGATGCGCAGGTGGCGGCGTTCTTTGGCAATGTCACGGCCAGCGATTTCAGCGTCAGCGGCGGCAGCGTCAGCTACAGCGGCCCGCAGGAATGGACCCTCAGCCGCTTCATCCTGCACAATGCGGCGCTGTGCAAGGCGGCTGGCGGGGTCGAGGCCTTCTGCATCAGTTCCGAAATGCGGGGGCTGACCCAGATCCGCGGCGCCAATGGCTTTCCGGCGGTGGCGCGGCTGCGGGCGCTGGCGGCAGAGGTGCGCCAGCTGCTGGGGGCCGGGACCAGGATCAGCTATGCCGCCGACTGGTCGGAGTACTGGGGCTACCAGTCGCCGGAGGGCGACCGGTATTTCCACCTCGACCCTCTGTGGGCGGACGACAACATCGATTTCATCGGCATCGACAATTACATGCCGCTGAGCGACTGGCGCGGCGGCGAGGATCATCTGGATGCGCAGGCGGGCGTGCCGGCCATCTATGACCTTGGTTACCTGCGCGGCAATGTGGAGGGCGGCGAGGGGTTCGACTGGTACTACCGATCCGGCGGCGCGCGGGCGGCGCAGATCCGCACCCCAATCACCGACGGGGCGCACGGCGAGCCCTGGGTGTGGCGCTACAAGGACATCCGCGGCTGGTGGGGCAATCCGCACCACGAGCGGATTGGCGGGGTGCGGCAGGAGGCGCCCACCGCCTGGGTGCCGCAGTCGAAGCCGGTGTGGTTCACCGAACTGGGCTGCGCCGCCATCGACAAGGGCACCAACCAGCCCAACAAGTTCCTGGACCCGAAAAGCTCAGAATCCAGATTGCCGTATCATTCCAACGGGATGCGGGACGATCTGATGCAGATCCAGTATCTGCGGGCCATTCTGGGCTATTGGGGCGCGGCGGAAAACAATCCGGTTTCCGAGGCATACGGCGGGCCGATGCTGGACATGGCCAACGCCTATGTCTGGGCCTGGGACGCCCGGCCGTTTCCGGCCTTTCCCAGCCGCAGCAAGGTCTGGAACGACGGCGAAAACTACCTGCGCGGCCACTGGCTGAACGGGCGGGCCGGGCAGCGCACGCTGGCCTCGATTGTGGAGGAAGTGTGCCGTCGCGCCGGGCTGCAGGACATTGATGTCTCGCAGCTTTACGGCGTGGTGCATGGCTATGTCGTGCCGGATGTGGCCGACGCCCGCGCGGTGCTGCAGCCGCTGATGCTGCGGCACGGGTTCGACGCGGTGGAACGCGGCGGCGTCCTGATGTTCCGGTCCCGCAAGGGCAGCAGCGGCACGTCGCTGCTGCCGGAGCATCTGGCGGTGAGCGATGAGATGGACAGCAGCCTGGAGCTGAGCCGCGCCAGCGAGGCGGAACTGGCGGGCAGGGTGCGGCTGCGCTTCACCGAGTGGGGCGGCGACCATGCTGTGCGGTCGGTGGAGGCGGTGCTGCCGGATGAAGCAACGCACAGCGCCAGCCAGAACGAGCTGCCGCTGTCGCTGACAAGGGCCGAGGCGCGCCAGACCGTCAGCCGCTGGCTGGCAGAGGCGCGGATCTCCCGCGACACGGTCCGGTTCGCGCTGCCGCCCTCGATGCTGCATCTTGGTGCGGGGGATGTGGTCTCGCTGCCGGTGGAGGGCAAGGACCAGTTCTACCGCATCGACCGGGTCGAGCAGGCAGAGGCGCAGATGCTGGAGGCGGTGCGGATCGAGCCCGGCACCTATGACCTGGCCGCGGTGGCGGAGGAGCTGCCGGGGGTCAACGCCTTTGCCGCGCCCGGGCCGGTGCTGCCGTTGTTCATGGATCTGCCGCTGATGCGCGGCGACGAGGTGCCGCATGCGCCGCATCTGGCGCTGACCGCCGCGGCCTGGCCGGGCAGCGTGGCGGTCTATGGATCGGAAGCGGATGAGAATTACGCTCTGGAACAGGTGGTTGCGGCGCGGCAGGTCATTGGCGTCACGCAGACGCCGCTGTTTGCCGCCGGACCCGGGCGCTGGGACCTGGGCAAGGATCTGCAGGTGAAGCTGATTTCTGGCACGCTGGAGAGCCGCAGCGCCGAAGCGGTGCTTAACGGCGCCAATGCCGCGGTCATCGGCGACGGCACGGCCGGCAACTGGGAGCTGTTCCAGTTCCGCGAGGCGGAGCTGATTGCGCCGCAGACCTATCTTCTGCGCGGCCGCCTGCGCGGCCAGCTGGGCAGCGACGCGCTGATGCCGCAGGTCTGGCCTGCCGGGTCGTATGTCGTGCTGCTCGATGGCACGCCGGTGCAGATGGACCTGTCGCCGGAGCAGCGCCGCAGGCTGCGGCACTACCGGATCGGCCCGGCCCAGCGGGGGCTGGAGGATCCGTCCTACCTGCATCTGCAGGAAGCGTTTGAGGGCATCGGCCTGAGGCCCTATGCGCCGGTGCATCTGCGGCTGGACGGGGGGCTGGGGCAGGACACCGGCGTCACCTGGGTGCGCCGGACCCGGATCGAGGGTGACAGCTGGGACCTGGAAGAGGTGCCGCTCGGCGAAGAGACCGAATCCTACCGCATCCGGGTGCTGCGCGGCTCCGCGGTGCTGCGCGAGGCGGTTTCCGCCAGCACCTCCTGGAGCTATCCGGCCGCTTGGCAGGCGGCGGACGGGGCGCAGGCGGGTGACGTGATCGAGGTGGCGCAGCGGTCTGCCCGGTTCGGTGCGGGCCTTGCAGCCAAGGTTGTGCTGGCATGAGGCAGCCGGTGCTGCCCGGAGATGTGTCGGCGGTGGCGCGGGCCCTGCTGCGGGTGCCGCAGGATCAGCGGCTTTCCCTCTGCCGCCGGATCTTTGGCGGCGCGGCGGAGGCGGCAGCGCATTGCGCAGTGCTTGGCAGGCTGCACCGGAGCTGGGGCGACGGCAGCCTGAGCGCAGCGGCCCGGCGGTTCGAATTGGCGGAGGAGCCGTTTCTGGATGATGCGGCCTATCTCAGCTGCACCCGGCTGGTGCTGCGGGAACTGTCGGCAGTGCTGGAGACGGGCGGGGAGGCATCCACCCGTCAGGCTGGCGGGGTCAAGGAGGGCCGCAGGCCCCCGCGCCCGGGCGCGGCTTGTCCTTGAGGCTGTCAGACTGGTTATACACTTGGGCAGGCGTCTTGAGGACGCAGGATGCGCCCTCAAGCGCTTCCCAGCAAAATCTCTGCACCATCAGGCGCTGCCTGCCCTCCGGCCAAGCGGCTGACCATACCTGCGGATGCATGGCACCTGCGCCGTCCGCCGCAGGCGCGCGGCGCGGGCCGTTCCGGGCAAAGCCCAAAGCAAAAAAACCTCAAGGCCGACCTATCCGGAGGCGCAGGAGATGCATTTGAGCGCCGCCGGGTCCAGCGCCAGCCGCTTCAGAGAGATGTCTTCGCCGCAGTCCTCGCAATAGCCGTATTCGCCCTCCTCGATGCGGGCCAGCGCGGCCTTCAGGCGCCGGGTTTCCAGCTGGCGGCGGGCGGCTTGCGCCTTGGCCATCGCCTGCATCTGCAGGGCGTCCATGCGCGACAGCCGTCCCACCATCTGCTGGTCCAGCGCCACCACGCCCTGCGCCTCTGCGCCGCGGGCGTCCTCTGCCGCAAGCTCTGCCAGCCGGGCGGTGATCTGCGCCTGCAGGCGCTGCTGATCCGGGTCATTCATATCAGAAATATAGCCCATCACGGGTTTGCGTTTGCCGAAAAAGACCTTAGATGGCTATCTTGAGCGGAGAAAGGATGCATCGCCATGTTCAAAACGCAGCAAGCCGTCGCCTCGCTGGATCCCGTCTGGGACCGGATTACCCAGGAAGCCCAGGACGCTGTCGATTCGCAGCCGCTGATGGGCGGGCTGATCCATGCCTGTATCCTGCACCACAAATCGCTGCAGAAGGCGCTGTCCTACCGGATTTCCGCCAAGCTGTGCTCCAACGAGATGTCGATGACCATCCTGCGGGAGATCGTCGATGCGGCCTATGAGTCCGATCCCGGCATCGTCGAAGCCTCGCGCGCCGACCTGATGGCGGTCTATGAGCGCGACCCGGCCTGCCACCGGCTGTTGCAGCCGATCCTCTACTTCAAGGGGTATCAGGCGGTTCAGGCCTACCGCATCGGCCACTGGCTGTGGCAGCAGGGCGACTGGGACCTGGCCTATTTCTTCCAGATGCGGATCTCCGAGATCTTCGGCGTCGATATCCATCCGGCGGCGGTGATCGGCAAGGGGATCATGATCGACCATGCCCATTCCATCGTGATCGGCGAGACCGCGGTGGTGGGCGACAACGTGTCGATGCTGCATTCGGTGACCCTGGGCGGCACCGGCAAGGAGGAAGAGGACCGGCATCCGAAGATCGGCGACGGGGTGCTGATCGGCGCCGGCGCCAAGGTGCTGGGCAATATCAAGGTCGGCCATTGCAGCCGGATTGCCGCCGGCTCGGTGGTGCTGGCAGAGGTGCCGCCGTGCAAAACCGTGGCAGGCATCCCGGCGCGCATCGTCGGCGAGGCGGGCTGCGATCAGCCCTCGGTCAACATGGACCAGCGGTTCCCGAACGGCACCAGCAGCGACTGAGGCCTGCGCCGCCGGCGTTGGCGCATCTCGTATTTCTGCAAAGAAGAAGGGGCGCGGAATGCGCCCCTTTTTTCTGTCCGGCCTGCCTGGCCTGTCCGGGAAAATTGTTTTCTAATAGCGTGTTGGCGGCGGTAAATGATCTGCGGGGCGCGGCTGGCGGCCGCTGCGGTTCCGCATTGCGGCAAGGGCGGCGGAGGCTGGTCCTTATCGCTGCCCGCGGCCCCGGGCTGGCTTGAACCTGGCTGCGCCGGCGCGCATATTCCTGTGGAACACGATAGTTATCTGCAGTTTCGATTTGGGGGACAGATCATGATTTATACAACCGAAGGCCGCGGGCGGCTGTTTGGCTCGATCCTGGAGACGGTGGGCAACACGCCTGCGATCCGGCTGAACAATATCGCTCCGGCGCATGTGACCATGTATGTGAAATTCGAGGCGTTCAACCCGGCGGGATCGGTGAAGGACCGGCTGGCGCTGAACATCATCGAGGCGGCGGAGCGCGAAGGCCGGCTGAAGCCGGGCCAGACCGTGGTGGAAGCCACCAGCGGCAACACCGGCATCGGCCTTGCCATGGTCTGCGCCGCCAAGGGCTACCCGCTGGTCATTACCATGCACGACGGCTTCTCGGTCGAGCGGCGGCAGCTGATGCGGATGCTAGGCGCCAAGGTGGTGCTGACCCGCAAGGAAGACAAGGCGGTCGGCATGGTGGTGAAGGCCAAGGAACTGGCGGAGGCCAACGGCTGGTTCCTGGCGCATCAGTTCGAGACCAAGGACAACGCCGACATCCACGAGAGCACCACCGCGCGGGAAATCCTGGGCGATTTTGACGGGCAGCGGCTGGACCATGTGGTGCTGGGCTATGGCACCGGCGGCACGGTTTCGGGCCTGGGGCGGGTGCTGAAGGGCGCGCGCCCCGATCTGAAGATCACCCTCAGCGAGCCGTCCAATGCGGCGCTGGTGCAGTCGGGACAGGCGCAGGAACGCAACGAGGAGGGCGAGCCTGCGGCGACCCATCCGGCCTTCACCCCGCACCCGATTCAGGGCTGGACCCCGGATTTCATCCCGCTGGTGCTGCAGGAGGCGCTGGACAACGGGTATTTCGACGCGCTGGAGCCGGTGAGCGGCGAGGACAGCATCAAGTGGTCCCGGCGGCTGGCGGCGGAGGAAGGCATCCTGGCGGGGATTTCCAGCGGCGGCAGCCTGGCGGCGGCGATGAAGGTGGCCGAGACCGCACCGGAGGGCTCTGTGCTGCTGGCGGTGCTGCCGGATACCGGCGAGCGCTATCTGTCGACGCCGCTGTTTGACGGCATCCCGGCGGATATGGATGAGGCGGAGCAGGCGCTGTCGGCCTCGACGCCCGGGTTCCAGTACTGAGCGGCGCGCCGCCGCTGGCATGGCGCCGCCGCTGGCGGGGTGCTGGCGGCGGCTGTGGCGCAGGTGAGTATTTTGGGAAAGGTGAAAAGGGGGCGGGGGCGCTCCCTTTTTTGAGTCCCGATGGCTGATGGCTGAACTGTAGATCTAGCTGTCTCAGTGCACACTGTGCGGGACCTTGCTGCCGTTCAATTGAGTCACCCTGACCGGTAGATCTATTCTTGGGGTATGAACTCTAGACGAAGTGCAAGGAGCTCTGCGGCAAGTGCAGATTGGATGCAGACGTGATCAACCACGTCATCCAGTTTATCGCAATGAGTTGTAATCTCGCCAACCACTTTTTCCGCTTGGGAATTGCTAAAGCCCTTCTCGATCAACTCTTCCCTCAATTGAGTTGAAAGGAAGCGTGTTTCCTCAAACAGGCAAGGCGAGATATCTTCCCCAACCGGGACATCCCTGACGCAAATTCCTGTAATATGTCGATAACAATCAATGAGTTGACTTCCATCATCCACCCCCTTGGAAATGCAACTATCCAGTTTTTCAAGATGCTCATGGAAGTTGGGCGCTGAGTGTAGATCGCCTCGATCCTCGGCAAATGTTATGCTTGGCAGGATTAAGCAGAAATAAATTGCGGACAACTTCGGTCCGAGACTGAACTTACTCAACAACAGCATAAGAAAATCTTCACCTAACCTTCAGTATTCCATCGAGTTCAAATTAGTTTCGGAAAACGAACACGGCATTAATTATTGCTACGAAGGGCGGCGGCTTTGGGCTCGTTGCTGCCTTCGTCCAGAAAACGCCGCCCCTGAAATAACAAAAGCCCCCGTGAGGTCGTCATCTTTTTGGATGCTCTGGCGCGCCTCTTCGGAAGGGATCAGAAGTCGCGGGAATTTCGCAGCATTGACAACGAACCTATGCAATCTCATGCTTCCGAGTTCACTGTTTTATCTTGCAGTCAGTGGCCAATAATCGCTCGACCGATTTAACAGACTGCCCCCTTGTCGATCCAATTGGAATTTCTTTCCAGTACAAAATTTTTAGAAGAAGCAAATCGAAACTTGAAAGCTCAACATCATCCGCGCCATGCGAAAAACGGAAATCAAAAATGCTTCCAACCTCTACACCCTCTGACAGCCCGAGCGAGTTATAAAACTCTTCCGCAATGCATCTTCGCATCTGGACTTCATCCAAATCTGCACGGATCCAGATTTGCGCTCTCTCAATCCTGTTGTGGTCAGTTAGGTGATTAATCACCATGCAGGGTTGATCGACATCTAGGAAGTTTTGGAAAATCCTTCGAAGCTCAGCTTTACCGTCAGCATTTGCTGCAACGCTATCCGGTGTGATCCAACCTGTCACATAGTCGTCGAACCTGTCGTTGGCTATCTCTTTGTCAACAAAAACTAGGTAAGCAAAGTTACTGGCCCCGCTGGGTCTAGTGAACAAAGGCCTAATCCCTGTTGTTTTCAGTACTTGTTTAGCAACGTTGACCAGGGCATCCCCTGCTACCTGCGACAACTGATCAGAAGCGAAATGTCTTTCCCCTCGAACAACAACATAGAAATCTTCTACACGCTTCATCAAAGGCACTTGGCATGCAGCACCATCATCAAAGCAATATTCGCGCTGATGTGCCATTTTCGCAAACCGCTCTGGAAAGGACAGACTATTTTCTCGGTCGTAAGCGGAAATAGATTCACAGTCCTGCCTTTCTAGTAACCCACCTGCACCTGTAGCTGCAGGAAGAAAGGTGGCGAAGAAAAGTGAAGTAAGAAATTTGGAATTCATTATCCGCACCTTAGCTGCGAGCGCCCTTGCTCAAACAGTATTGACCTATGTCGGAAGTCACATGAATCTTCTACCAAGGCAACCTGCTTACTGGAGAGTTGCAGACCTACAGGAACCCAATTCTGGCTGTCCGCTGTGCCACACGAAGGTCGGGTAACCGTCGTTCGCGACGTGTTGCACATGCGAGGTGCTACTGGGTGGCCAAGGACTGCTGTGGGCTCGAAGCGGCCAATTGAGACGAGCGGCTGTATCACACACAAAAAACCCCGGCGCTGAGGCCGGGGCTTTGGTGTTTTGCACTGATGCGTCGGATCAGGCCAGCATCACCATCGGGTTTTCCAGGTTGTCGACGATCGCCTTCAACAGGTCCGCGCCGAGGGCGCCGTCGATGACGCGGTGGTCGACCGACATGGTAACGCTCATCACGGTGGCGACCTTCAGCTCGCCGTCCGAACCCACAACAGGTTTCTTGACGCCGGAGCCGACCGCCAGGATGCCCGCGTGCGGCGGGTTCACGATGGCGTCGAAATTGTCGATGCCGAACATGCCGAGGTTGGAGATCGCGAAGCTGCCGCCCTGGTATTCATGCGGGGCCAGCTTGCGGTCGCGGGCGCGCGACGCCAGGTCCTTCATTTGCGAGGACAGCGCCGAGAGCGATTTGCTGTCTGCGTCCTGCAGCACCGGAGTGAACAGCCCGCCTTCGATGGCGACGGCCACCGCCACGTCGGAGGCTTTCATCTTGAGCACCCGGTCGCCGGCCCAGACCGCGTTGGCGTCCGGCACCGCTTGCAGCGCCAGCGCAACCGCCTTGATGATGAAGTCGTTGACCGAGAGCTTCACCCCGCGGCCCTCAAGCTGCTTGTTCAGCTCGCCGCGGAATTTCAAGAGCGCATCGAGCTGGATGTCGCGGCGCAGGTAGAAATGCGGGATGGTCTGCTTGGCCTCGGTCAGGCGGGCGGCGATGGTCTTGCGCATGCCGTCCAGCTTGACCTCCTCAAACTCGCGGCCCTCGTACATGCGGGCAACCATGTCGGCGGAGGGGCCGGCAGGGGCTGCTGCGGCAGCGGGGGCTGCTGCGGCGGGGCCAGTGTCGGTGCCGCCTGCCTTAGCTGCGGCGGCGGCCTGCGGCTTGGCGTCCATGACGTCGGCCTTGACGATGCGGCCCTTGGGGCCGGAACCGGTGATCTGGCTCAGGTCCAGGCCCTTGTCGGCGGCGATGCGGCGCGCCAGGGGGGAGGCGAAGATGCGGCTGCCGTCGGCGCCCTGCGGCGCGGCGGGGGCGGCTTTGGCCTCTTCCTTGGGGGCGGCTGCGGGGGCTTCTGCGGCGGCAGGGGCGTCAGCCTTGGCCGGGGCGCCGCCGCCGTCAGAGGTGCCGGCGGACGGGATGTCGTCGGCGCTTTCGCCGTCTTCCAGCAGCACCGCGATGGGGGTGTTGACCTTCACGCCCTCGGAGCCTTCGGCGATCAGGATCTTGCCGACCACGCCTTCGTCCACGGCTTCAAATTCCATGGTGGCTTTGTCGGTTTCGATCTCGGCGATCAGGTCGCCGGAGGAGACGGTGTCACCCTCCTTGACCAGCCATTTGGCAAGGGTGCCTTCCTCCATGGTGGGAGAAAGCGCGGGCATCAGGATTTCGGTGGGCATGTCAGCGCTCCTCAATCAGAACAATTTGGTCATAGGGCGCCCTGGGGCGCCGGGTGCCGCGGGCAAGCAAAGTGATCGCGGCTTCGATCTTGTCTTTCTTCTCCGCCATCCAGACGTAGGCTTCCTGATGGGAGGGCCGCGAGCCGATCAGCCGTGTGTCTGCTGCCAGCCGTTCGGGAACCAGTGCGGTGACTGTGCGCCCGTCGACGGTCAGCGTGACGCGGTAGCATTCGGTTTCGGGATCGCGGCCCCTGATTTCCATCTTCGTCCTTAGCGGTAGGTCACTTGCTTCACGGCCTCGACCACTTCATCCGTGGTGATCAGCGCGTGGCGTTCCAGGTTGGCGGCGTAGGGCATCGGAACGTCCTTGCCGGTGCAGGTGATGACCGGCGCGTCCAGATAATCGAACGCCTGCTGCATCACCTCGGAGGCGATGTAGCTGCCGACGGAGCCCTGCGGCCAGCCTTCTTCGACCGTCACCAGGCGGTTGGTCTTTTTGACCGATTCAATCACCGTGGGCAGGTCCATCGGGCGCAGGGTGCGCAGGTCGATGACCTCAGCCGCGATGCCGTCCTGGGCCAGCTTGTCGGCGGCTTCCAGCGCGTATTGCATGCCGATGCCGAAGGAGACGATGGTGGCGTCAGAGCCTTCGCGCCAGATCCGGGCCTTGCCGAAGGGGATGGTGAAATCATCCAGTTTCGGCACGTCGAAGGCGCGTCCGTAGAGGATTTCATTCTCCAGGAAGATCACCGGGTTGTTGTCGCGGATCGCGGTCTTCATCAGGCCTTTGGCGTCGGCGGCGGAGTAGGGCATCGCCACCTTGAGGCCCGGGATCTGCATGTACCAGGCGGCGTAGTCCTGGCTGTGCTGGGCGGCGACGCGGGCGGCGGCGCCGTTGGGGCCGCGGAACACCATCGGGGCGCCCATCTGGCCGCCGGACATATAGAGCGTCTTGGCCGCCGAGTTGATGATGTGGTCAATCGCCTGCATGGCGAAGTTGAAGGTCATGAACTCGACAATCGGGCGCAGGCCGCCGAAGGCCGCGCCGGTGGCGATGCCGGCAAAGCCGTGCTCGGTGATCGGGGTGTCGATCACCCGCTTGGAGCCGAATTCGTCCAGAAGCCCTTGGGACACCTTGTAGGCGCCCTGGTACTCGGCGACTTCCTCGCCCATCAGGAACACGTCCTCGTCGCGGCGCATTTCCTCGGCCATGGCGTCGCGCAGCGCTTCGCGCACGGTGGTCTGCACCATCTCGGTGCCTTCCGGGTAGTCCGGCTCCAGCACGCGGCTTTCAACCGGCGCAGGCGCGGCAGCAGCGGCGGCGGGGGCTGCGGGAGCCTCAGCTGCGGGAGCCGGGGCTTCAGCAGCCGGGGCAGGGGCAGCGGAGGCATCGTAGCTTTCGCCGTCTTCCAGCAGCACCGCGATCGGGGTGTTGACCTTCACGCCTTCGGTGCCTTCACCGATCAGGATCTTGCCGACCTTGCCTTCATCGACGGCTTCGAACTCCATCGTCGCCTTGTCGGTTTCAATCTCGGCGAGGATGTCGCCGGAATTCACGGTATCGCCTTCCTTGACCAGCCATTTGGCCAGGGTGCCTTCCTCCATGGTCGGCGACAGGGCGGGCATCAGAATTTCAGTTGCCATGTCTCAGTTTCCCTCCGGGGCCGGGGTGATCATCCCGACGATGTTTCCTTGTCCGTCTTCCACATAGGCGCAGCGGCCGATGCCGGGGTAGTCGGTCGGCGGCAGTGCCTCGGCGCCGCCATTGGCCAGCGCCCAGGCGTAACGTTCGTCGCAGTCCGCGACCTCAAAGGTCATGGTGCCGCCGCGCACAGGGCTGCCTGCATCCGGCGCATCGCCGAGGCGCTGCATCAGACCGCCGGTGAGGCCGAGGCCCATGCCGATCTGGTTGCCTTCGATCAGGTGATAGCCAACGTCTTCGCCGCCGGGCATCGGGTCGAAGCTCCAGCCGAGCAGGCCGGTGTAGAAGGCCTTGGCCTGCTCTACGTCGCTTGCGTGAATTTCAAAATGAGGCATCGGTCACGCCTCGTCGTAGATGTCGGTCCACAGCTCTTCCAGAGCCGGTTCCGGGCTCTCCTTGGCGAATTCTGCGGATTTGCTGACGATCTCCTTGATCTCCTTGTCGATCGCCTTGAGATCCTCTTCGGTGGCGTGCTTGCCGGTCAGCAGCATCTCGCGGACCTGCTCGATCGGGTCGCGCTCCTCGCGCATTTTCTGGACCTCTTCGCGGGTGCGGTATTTAGCCGGGTCCGACATCGAGTGGCCGCGGTAGCGGTAGGTCTTCACTTCGAGGATGTAGGGGCCGTCGCCGCTGCGGCAGTGGGCCACGGCGCGCTCGCCGGCCTCCTTGACGCTTAGGACATTCATGCCGTCGACCGCTTCGCCCGGGATGCCGAAGGCCTTGCCGCGTTCCCAGATCTCGGCGCTGGAGGTGGAGCGCTGCTGGGCGGTGCCCATGGCGTACTGGTTGTTCTCGATCACGAAGACCACCGGCAGCTTCCACAGGGCGGCCATGTTGAAGGTCTCGTAGACCTGGCCCTGGTTGGCGGCGCCGTCGCCGAAATAGGCGAAGGTCACGCGGCCGTTGCCCTTGTACTTGTCGGCAAAGGCGAGGCCGGCGCCAAGCGGCACTTGGGCGCCGACGATGCCGTGGCCGCCATAGAAATGCTTCTCTTTCGAGAACATGTGCATGGAGCCGCCCTTGCCCTTGGAGTAGCCGCCCTCGCGCCCGGTCAGTTCGGCCATCACGCCGTCGGGGTCCATGCCGCAGGCCAGCATGTGGCCGTGGTCGCGGTAGGAGGTGACCCGCTTGTCGCCTTCCTCGGCGGCGGCCTCCAGGCCCACGACAACCGCTTCCTGGCCGATGTAGAGGTGGCAGAAGCCGCCGATCAGGCCCATGCCGTAGAGCTGGCCCGACTTTTCCTCGAATCGGCGGATCAGCAGCATCTCGCGGTAGTGTTTCGTCAGTTCTTCGGCAGAAACGTTTGGTTTCTTTGCGCTTTTTCTAGCGGCCATGGTGGTCAGCTCCCCCTGAAGGCTAGATAGTTTAGTGTTAAACAAATTCATAGCGGGTTTTGGCGCGGCTGAATAGTGCTATTCTGACGCGGCCCGGACGCAGGGTAAAGATCCGCCGATCAGCGCGCAAAAATGCCACGCTTGGATGCAGCAGGCACAGCCGCTGGCAGGGCGGAACCGGAGGATTTCAGAAGGGAGCGGGGAGGTGCGGAAGTCCGGCAAAACCCGGCCCCCGAAAACCGTCGGCTAGTCTAGCCGGTTTTCTTGCAGCGCAACGGCGTGCCGGTAGCGGTCTTTGCAGAGAGGATCAGCGGATCACGATCTCGTCCGCGCGGACGAGACCGAGAACCGTGCGTGCCTGTTCGTCAAGGAGGTCGAGGTCGAGGTAGTCATCGGACAGGCGGCGGGTCAGGTTCTCCATCTCGCCGATGCGGGACTGGAGACGGCCGAGATCCTGCTGAAGCTCTTGTGCCTCGGCCTGGATCTCGACCCTCCGGAACAGCCCGAAGTCGCCCTGTACCGCCGCAAACGTGAAGTAGGCGCTGAGCGCGAATGCGATGGCAAAAAAGGCGATGGCGCCGAGGGACGGCCGTGTGCTTCGGGTCACTTTGGAGGTGCCTGTATGTTACTGCTCTTGATGTATTTTGCGCCGTTTGCCGGCGTCTAAAATCAGAATGCCACAAGCGAATCTGCTTGGGAATCCCAAATCTGTCCAAAGCGGGGAAAATTTGCGGAAGATGCTAAGCAACGGAAGGCGTCATAGGATTACGTCCTCCAGCGCCTTGGGGTGGGAAGTGATCTGCTCGTAGCCGTCCCGGGTGATGATGAAGCTGTCGCCGACCTGGGCGCGGAACGTGTCCGTCGAGACGGAGCCGTCGACGGCAAACACCATGCCGGGCTGCAGCACGGTGGTGTCGCCGGTGACCAGCTGCGGGCGTTCGAGAAAGCTGAAGCCGGTGGCGCGGCCGCAGCGGAACGGGTAGCTGAAGCCCGCGTCCTGGATCGCTTCGGCATAGGCGCGGTGCACCTCCTGCGCCTCGACGCCGGGGCCAAGTCGGTCCAGCGCCGCCCGCTGGCTGGCCACCGCCACCTCGTAGATGCGGGCCTGTTCCGGGTCTGCTTCGCCGATCCAGAAGGTTCGGTCGAAGCCCAGCTTGAAGCGGTGGAAATTGGTCATCCCGCAGAAGCAGAGGAATACCGGCTCGCCGTGCTGCATGACGCGGGTGGAGGCGCGGTGGTGGGTCTTGGTGATGTCCTTGCCCGAGGCCATGATCTGCAGGAAATGGGTGCTGGGCGACATGTTGGCATCGCTGTAATGGCTGCGCAGCAGCTCAGCCGCGGTGCGGGTGCCGGCCTGGGAGGTGGCGATGGCGACCTCGTATTCCGGCACGCCGGCGGCAATGGCACCGCGGCCTGCCGCCATCATGGCGCCTGCGACCTGGCCTGCGTGGCGCGCGAGCTGTAGCTCTTCGGGGGATTTGATCATCCTGAGGCCGGACAGAGCCGGGGTGATGCTGGTGATCTCCGCGCTGCCCGCCAGCTCATTCACGCAGGCGCGCACCATTGGCGGCATGTGGTCCGTTTCCAGGCCGATGCGGCGGGCCGGGGCGAGGGCGGCCGGCAGTTCTGCCCGCCACTCGGCGCCGTCGCCGTCGTTCCAGGCGGCGATGCGGTCCACCTGCGCAACCTCCTCCGCCATCACCACGTCGATCACCGGGGTGATCAGCAGGGATTGCCCGTCGCGCGGGACCACCAGGATGGTGGGGCGGCCGAACTCCATATGCAGGTAGTCGTAGTAGCCGGTCAGGTAATAGACGCTGTCGTCGTCAGTGATCAGGGCCACGTCGATGGCGGCCTCCGCCATTTTCTGCCGCAGGCGGCTCATGCGGTCCTGGAACATGGCGGGCCTCCCTGCTGCGCCAGTGGTTGCAGCGACGCTACGGGGAAGGACTGTCACGGGGCAAAGCTTTTATTGTCCCGTGACAATGAAAACGCCCCGGCGGGAAGGCCGGGGCGCGGTTATGCGGGAGGGCGTGTGGCTTACTGGTCCAGCGCCGCGACGCCGGGCAGGGTCTTGCCTTCCATCCATTCCAGGAAGGCGCCGCCGGCGGTGGAGATGTAGCTGAAGTCGCCGGCCGCGCCGGAGGCGTTCAGGGCCGCCACGGTGTCGCCGCCGCCGGCAACCGAGATCAGCTGGCCGGAGCGGGTCATCGCCGCTGCCTTCAGCGCCGCCGCGTTGGTGGCGGCGTCAAACGGCTCCAGCTCAAACGCGCCCAGCGGGCCGTTCCAGATCAGCGTCTTGCTGCGCGCAAACACCTCGATGATGCGGGCGAGGCTTTCCGGGCCTGCGTCCAGGATCATGCCGTCCTCGGGGCACTGATCGGCGGGCAGGATCTGGTGCTCGGCGTGGGCCTCGAACTTTTTGGCGACCACGATGTCGGAGGGCAGGATGATCTCGCAGCCCGCGGCCTCTGCCTTGGCGAGAATTTCGGCGGCGGTGTCCTTCATGATGCGCTCGGCCAGCGAGATGCCGACCGGCATGCCCTTGGCCACCAGGAAGGTGTTGGCCATGCCGCCGCCGATCACCAGGTGGTCGACCTTCTCGATCAGGTTGCCCAAGAGTTCCAGTTTTGTGGAGACCTTGGCGCCGCCGACGACGGCGGTGACCGGGCGCTGCGGCTGGCCCAGGGCGCTTTCCAGCGCTTCCAGTTCCGCCTGCATCAGGCGGCCGGCGCAGGCGGGCAGCAGGCGGGCGATGGCTTCGGTCGAGGAATGCGCGCGGTGGGCGGCAGAGAAAGCGTCGTTGCAGTAGACCTCGCCCAGGCGCGCCATGCCGGCGGCCAGATCGGGATCGTTCTTGGTTTCTGCCGCGTGGAAGCGGGTGTTTTCCAGCAAAAGCACTTCGCCCGGCTGCAGCGCGTCGGCTGCGGCCTCGGCGCCTGCGCCGACGCAATCGGCGGCAAACAGCACCTTGGTTTCAAAGGCGCGTTCCAGCGTCGGCACCAGCTGATTGAGCGACAGGTTCTCGCGGCGCTCGCCGCCGGGGCGGCCGAAGTGCGCCAGCAGGATCGGCTTGCCACCCGCGGCCAGAATGTCGCGCACGGTGGGGGCGATGCGGCGGATGCGGGTGGAGTCGGTCACCACGCCGTCGACGATCGGCACGTTGATATCCACGCGCACCAGCACGCGCTTGCCGTTCAGATCCATGTCGTCGAGTGTTTTCCAGCCCATCTCTCGAGCCCCCTTATGGTGAAAGTGCAGTCAAATCCGCGGGCTGTTTCGGGGGTTTTTGCGCATCAGTCAATGCTCCCTTGGCATTTCCGGGCGCTGGCCTTAACTATCGTTGCAAATTTCGACGACAGGAGGGCCACATGGCCGAGATCAAAGATCCCGAAAACACCATCATCATCGAGCTGAAAGACGGCAACGTGGTGATCGAACTGCTGCCCGACGTGGCGCCGAAGCATTCCGAGCGGATGAAGGAACTGGCGCGTGCCGGCGAATATGACAACGTCTGCTTTCACCGGGTGATCGACGGCTTCATGGCGCAGACCGGCGACGTGGCCAACGGCGACATGGAAGACGGCTTCAACATCCGCATGGCGGGCACCGGCGGCTCCAGCCTGCCGAACCTGCCGGCCGAGTTCTCCAAGCTGCCGCATGACCGCGGCACCCTGGGTGCGGCGCGGTCTGCCAACCCGGACAGCGCTAACTCGCAGTTCTTCATCAACTTCAAGGACAACCACTTCCTGAACGGCCAGTACACCGTTTACGGCCGTGTCATCGAAGGCATGGAGCACGTCGACGCGATCACCCGCGGCGAGCCGCCTGCGAACCCGGACCGGATGATCTCCGTCAAGGTGGCTGCGGATGCGTAACGCGCTGGCCGCATTGGCCCTGCTGGCGGCAGGGCCTTCCTTTGCCACCGGCCTGGAGGTCCAGGTCGAGGGCGAAGCCAACGGCACCGTCAAGATCGACCTGTTCGAGGATGTGGCGCCCAAGCACGTGGAGCAGATCACCGCGCTGGCCGCCGAAGGCCAGTATGACGGGGTGGTGTTCCACCGGGTGATCGAGGGCTTCATGGCGCAGACCGGCGACGTGCAGTTCGGCAAGGCCGGCGGCGACATGCGCCGGGCCGGGCAGGGCGGCTCTGACCGTCCCGACCTGCCGGCCGAGTTCTCGGATATCACCTTCGGCACCGGCGTGGTCGGCATGGCCCGCGCGCAGGACCCGAACAGCGCCAATTCGCAGTTCTTCATCATGTTCGAACCGGGCCCGTTCCTGGACGGCCAGTACACCGTGGTCGGCAAGGTGACCGAGGGCATGGATGTGGTTGATGCGATCAAGCGCGGCGAAGGCCCGAATGGCGCGGTGATCGGCCAGCCCGACACCATGACCAAGGTGACCGTCACCGAATAAGCTCTTCCGGCTTCCCGGAAGACGCAGGCCCGCGCCCGGCACCCCGGGGGCGGGCTTTTTTGCGTCCGGGGTGATGACGGTCGGTCACAAGCCCGTGCCGGCACCTGTTCCGCGCCTGCCTGGCGCCGTTTACTGGGGCAGGGAGGCGCTGGTCATGTTCAAGAGTTTGCTGTTGTGTCTCGCTTTGCTGCTGCCCTGGAGCGCGCAGGCGGATCCGCAGGTCTGGAAGCGGGAGTGGCCGCAGACCGATTTCAGCCGCACCGCGGTGCCGGAGTGGCGCCAGATCCGGTCCGGCGGGGTGCGCAAGGATGCCATTCCGGCGCTGGATTCGCCCAAGTTCGTGACGGCTGCCGAGGCCCGGCGGCTGAGCGCGCGGGAGCCTGTGATCACGCTGGAGCTGGACGGCGCCCGTCCTCGGGCCTATCCGCTGCGCTACCTGACCTGGCATGAGATCGTGAACGACGTGGCGGCGGGGGTGCCGGTGGCGGTGACCTATTGCCCGCTGTGCAATTCGGCAATGACATTCGACCGGCGCACCGCGGCGGGGACGCTAAGTTTCGGCGTCAGCGGCAAGCTGCGGTTTTCCGACATGGTGATGTATGACCGCGAGAGCCAGAGCTGGTGGCAGCAGGCGACCGGCACCGGCATCGTCGGGCGGATGACCGGGACCCGGCTGAAGACGCTGCCGAGCTGGGTCGAAAGCTGGCAGGAGTTCACCGCCCGCAACCCGGACGGGCTGGTGATGGCGGAGCCGCGGTGGAACCGGGACTACGGGCGCAACCCCTACCGCGGCTATGACACTGCGAAATGGCCGTTCCTGTATGACGGCAGCCCGCCGCCGCACGGGCTGGCGCCGATGCAGCGGGTGGTGCGCGTCGGCAGCCGCGCCTGGCCGCTGGCGCGGCTGGCGCGGGAGGAGGAGATCCGCGAGGCGGGGCTGGTGCTGAGCTGGCGGCCGGGACAGGCCTCGGCGCTGGACAGCGGCCGGATTCCTGCGGGCCGTGACATCGGCAGCGTCCGGGTGCGGGACGCGCAGGGGCGGGACGTGGCCCATGACGTAATGTTCGCCTTTGCCTTCCACGCCTTCTGGCCGGACGGCAAATGGATGCTGAAATAGCAAAAGGCGCGCCGGGCTGGCGCGCCTTTGCCTGGTTTCAGAACCTAAGACCCGTCAGAACAGGAAGTTGTCCGCGTCCTGCAGCTGCGCCACGGTGATGTCCTCGACCAGGATGGTCACATCGGCAAAGGACACCAGCACGTCATCGCCCTGGGCCTGGAATTGGAGGCCGCCGAGATCGTCCGCACCGCGGCCGATGCGGATATGGTCCTCGCCCGCGGTGAAATCGGTGATGGTGTCATTGCCGTGGCCCTGGTGGAAGACAAAGATATCGGCGTGGGCGCCGCCGGCCAGCAGGTCGTCGCCCTTGTGGCCGAGCAGCACGTCGCGGCCGTTGCCGCCCATCAGGGTGTCGTCACCGGTTCCGCCGGACATCGTGTCATTGCCGCCGCCGCCGGACATCCGGTCATGGCCGCCGCCGCCCTTCATATTGTCGCGGCCGGCGCCGCCAAAGAGCCTGTCGCCCCCGCGGCCGCCATCCAGGAGGTCGCCGCCGGAGTCACCCTTCAGCTTATCCTGATCATCGCCGCCGAGAAGCGTGTCGTTTCCGCTGCCGCCTTGCAGCGTGTCGTTGCCTGCGCCGCCTGCAAGCCTATCGTGACCGTAAGTGACAGAGCTTCCACCGCCTTGAATGGTGCCATCGCCTAGAAGAGAGTCGTTGCCGTTGCCCCCAAACAGGCTGTCGTCGCCAAGGCCTCCGTACAGGCTGTCTCTCCCAGCGTTGCCAAAAACTCGGTCATTCCCATAATCGCCATGGATAATGTCGCCACCACCTTCACCAAACAAATGGTCGTTGCCATATCCCCCGAGGATCAGGTCATAGGCCTTGCCGCCGAAAACGCTGTCGTCACCGTACCCCCCCATGATGAAATCGAAGGAAGCGCCGCCGGTTATCGTGTCATTCCCGCCGCGGCCATGGATCATGCCTTTGCTGTTAACATCACCGGTGGTTCTGCTGATGATAGTGTCTGCCGAGTCGCTACCTTCCTGGATTTCTCTGGTTACGCTTCCGTTTTCAATCACCTCGACGTTTAAAAGGTAGTCTTCTACCTCGCCCGTAGAGGAAAAAACGTATACGCCATAGGTAGGGTGAAAGCCGTAACCGCCAATTTCTTTGTCTGCGTCAATAACAAAAGTGTCATGCCCGCCGCCGCCGTTGATGGTGTCATCGCCGGTGCCGGACTGGATGGTATCGTCGCCGCCGTAGGTCTCGATATACTCGCCGCCGTTCCAGGCTGAGGTATAGGTGTCATTCCCGGCCAGCTGCTGCTGCAGCAGGGTCTCCAGGTCCTGCGTGGCCAGATCCTCGTAGGTGAGGTCGAGGCCCGTCACGGACAGAACGGTTGTCCCGTCATAGCGCATCGTGAAGGCGGATATGGTGCTGCCTGCCGTGACCTCGTTCGAGGAATTGTAGTTAAAGGACCCTTGAAAGGTGATGGTGAAGCCGTTGAAACCCACCACCAGCCTGGAGGCCGTGGCGTCAATCACGTCCACATCCGCGGGGTCGAAGGCGGAGAGATCATAATCGGGTACGGAATTGGAGGCGTCCGTTACAACGACGTTTACCATAATGCGTCCTGTCTATCGGCTTAAATCTTGCAAGAGTTGTTTGCGGTATGGGTAAATCGCTTAAAGGGAATGGTAAAGCCGGGACTGCTTGACGTGGCGTCCCCCAGATGCCGGAGCGCAACAGAAAACGCCGCAGGGAAACCCTGCGGCGTTCTGGAGGTCCCTGTCAGACCCGGCCGTTCTGAAGGCCTGCCGGCGGGCGGCTCAGCCTTCTGCCTTGTGTGCCTTGGTGGCGGCCTGGACCGCAGCCGACGGCGCCGGGGCTGGCGCTGCAGCCGGGGCGGCTGCCGGAGCGGATTTGCGGCCGCCCGGGTTCAGCGGGTCGTCCTGGCGCTGCACGGAGCCTTCGAAATGGGCGCCGCTTTCGATTGCGATGGTCTTGTGGATGATGTCGCCCTCGACCCGCGCGGTGGAGGTCAGGCGCACCTTGAGGCCGCGCACGCGGCCGACGATGCGGCCGTTGATCACTACGTCATCGGCGGTGATTTCGCCCTTGATGGTGGCGGTTTCGCCGACGGTCAGCAGATGCGCGCGGATGTCGCCCTCAACCGTGCCTTCGACCTGGATGTCGCCGGTGGTCTTGACGTTGCCGGTGATGTGCAGGTCCGAGCTCAGCAGCGATGCGGCGGGCTTGGCCTTGGGCATGCTGGAGGTGTAGTCGCTGGCCGCAGGCGCAGCTGCCGGGGCCGCCGCGGGTGCCGGGGTTGCGTCGGCCTGCTTCGGCCCGGGCTCGTTGATTTTGCTCTTAGAAAACATTTCTCGCAGCCTTGATGTAGATCATGGGGTTAACAGCTTGCCCGTTGACCCTGACCTCGTAATGGAGGTGGGTCCCGGTGGACCGTCCGGTGTTACCCATATCAGCAATGTGATCCCCGCGCGAGACCCTTTGGCCCTTGGTCACGCGGATCTTGGAGTTATGGGCGTATCTGGTTTCGATGCCGAAGGCATGGCGGATGGTGACCATCTTGCCGTAGCCGGATTGCCAGCCGGCATGGGTGACGACGCCGTCGGCGGTGGCAAAGATATCGGTGCCGGTGCTGCCGGCGAAGTCTGAACCCTTGTGCAGGCGGCGGCCGCCGGTTTTCGGGTCGCGGCGGTAGCCGTAGCCGGAGGTCTGGCGCACGTGGCCGAGGTTCACCGGGGTGGCGAAGGGCGCCTGTTCGGCGGCCAGCCGGTAGAGGTTCAGCTGGTCGAGCTTGGCCAGGATGGCGTTGGCGCGCAGCTCTTCCGGGGCGGGCTCCTCGCCGCGGGTGGACATCGCCAGCGGCTCCAGCGGGCCTCCCTGGCCGTTGTAGCCGCGCCGCACCTGTTCGAGGATGCGGTCGGGCGGCATGCCGGCGCTGCGGAACATCTTGTCGAGCGGGGTTACGGAGACAGCCACCGCTTCCTCCAGCTGGCGGAAGATCTGGCTGTTGCGCTCATCCATCAGCTGCAGTTCCAGCTCCAGCTCGTCGCGCTGCTGCAGCGCGCCCCGGGCGTCGGCCAGGACCTGGTCGCGTTCGGTGGCGGTGTCCGCCAGCACGTTTGCCAGCAGGTCCATCTGCGCCTCGGCGCTGGCCATCGCGGCATGGGCGCCGGTGCCGCCGCCGGTCTCTTCCTTGAGCTGCGCCAGCTCGCCGCGGGCGGCGTCGCGCTGGCTCATGGTGTCGCGCAGGGTGGTCTGGATCACCTCGATGCCGGTTTCCAGCTCGCGGCGGCGGGTTTCCGAAGCCAGCAGCTCCGACTGCATCGCCGAGATCTGCGCCAGCGCTGCGTTGAAGCGCTCCTGCGCGGCCAGCGCCTCTTCGGCGCGGGCGTCGCGCTCATCGGAAATGGCGTTCAGCCGTTCGCGGTAGGTCTGCTGGTCGCGCTTGGCCAGCTCGCGGAAATTGCCGGAGCCGATGCTGTCCATCAGCACGATGGCGGTGGCGACGATGGCCCAGGCGGTGAACAGGGTGACGCCGGCCACGGCCACAAGCTGGGTTTCGGAGCGCAGCCGGATGAAACGGGTGTCGGTGTCGGATTTCAGGAACACCCGCCGCTCCGGGAAGCGGCGTTCGAGAAAACTGTGAATTCTGATCGCGAGCCGTGTGCGCAATGTCCGGTCCTTGTCCAGTCTCGTCGTGCAGTCCCGTTGCGCCGCCGCGGGGCGGGTCCGGGACCTTGGCCGAAGTCAATAGACAGGGCGGGCCGGTTGGGCAAGCCTGTTGACCCATTGCAGCGGGCCGCGGCGGTCTGGGGCAGGGGATCGGCGGGAAATTGCCGAGCGGCACGCGTCGGTTTCTGCGGCCAGGCTCCCGGGGCTGAGGCTTGCCCAACCGGCCGGGGCCGGACCGGCAGAAAGCGGGAGAGTTGTGCGGCCAGTGCGGGGTCGATAGCAAGTCATGGTATTTCCAAGAAAGAACGTCCTATGCCGTCCCTACCTTCCGTCAAAGAACAGATTCAGAAGCCGGAAAACTGCCGAACGGTTTACCGTTACAAACCGGATCTGGTGGACGCTCAGGACTTTCCGGTGGCGTTTGAGCCGGATGTTGACAGCTACAGCCGAAAACGCGCGGGCTTCAGAACTGATGCACATCTTTTGGAGCTGCCGGGGACACCTGGGAAAGCGATGGTTTACCGCCCATCGGACATGAGCGGTTGTCCGGAGCAGATTGGAAGTGTCCGGCTTGCGCGGAACAGTGTGCCTGAATTTCTTCCGGACTGCCTGTCGATTTCGGGCAATCCGGTGATTAGTGCTTCTTTGAAACAGGCAATCCAGGCGGCTGACCCGGACGGCGCGCATCAGTTCATCCCCTGCATGATGTACAATGCCAAGGGGCAGCGCATTTCGAGCCAGGACTATTACCACTTTGTCTGCGGCCGCACGGTGTTCCTGCTGGATCAGGACAAACAGTACGGTCAGCTGCGCGGGGATGCCACGCCGTCGTTTCAGAAAGAAATGTTCGACTCGCTGGGGCGGGCGCGGTTCCTGTCGTATCTGCCCGTGTGGTGCCATAAGGCCAGCGGCGGGCTGCCAATCTTCTTCTCGCAGGAGGCTTTCGGTCACATCCGGGCGGCAAACCTGCGAGGATTTGGGGAGTTCACCAAGTACAATGGGCGGGACAAGCAGCCGGATGGAACACCTGCGGAAACGGTTGCTCATATCTGGGTGGACATGGACGGCTGAGCCGCTGCCAGAGGCGGCGTCAGCTATTCAGCCAGCAATCTGCCATGTCGGAAGGAGCCGGGTCAGCCCGGCGGTTCCTGCTCCCGTTCCTCCTGTGCTTCGGTCCAGCCGTTTTCCCAGGCCTGGTGGTCGGCGTTGTCGAAGGCATAGGGGTTGGCGGTGAAGGGCAGGCCGTTCAGGCAGGCAAGGTAGCCCTCGTCAAAATGCGCGCCGCGCGGGTCCATGCCGCAGGGCTTGTGGGCGGTGTCGCGCAGATGGGCGGCAAATTCCGGGTAGCGGGCAAGGTCGGTCTGGTCGAGCCCTTCCGGGTGCTGCTCCAGCGCCCGGCGGCCGCGGCGGGTCAGCTGCCAGCCGCCGTCCGGCGCCGGCTCCAGAATGCGAGCGGTCTGCAGATCCGCCAGATGGCCCGCCAGCCGCGCGCGCAGTTCCTCCGGCGGCAGGCCGGGGGTTTCATTGGCTTGCTGGAACAGGGCGGCAAGGGCGGTTTCGCAGCTCTCCAGCGTGACCGGACCGGTTCCGGCCTTGTGCATGATCAGGGCAACAAGACTGGCGGTGCTCAGCAGTGGAAAGTCGTTCTCGAACATGGGGCACCCGTTTTCCGGGACTTCCCAGTCTACGCCGCCGCGGGCCTAAGGTAAAGGCTGCGGGCGGGGCGGCGGGCCGCCGGGTTCACCAGCCCGGCAGCGGTTTCACCTGATCGGCCAGCGGCCAGTAGAAATCCGGCGGCAGGCCGGCGTCGGCGCGTTTTTCCTCGTTGAAGGGTGGTTTCAGCGCGCCGCGGAAATACTTGCGCACCAGCGCGTGGAACTCCTCCTTGGGGTCCAGGTTGCCGCGCCCGCAAAGGAAGTTGAACCATTTGGAGCCATAGGCGACGTGGCTGACCTCCTCGGCATAGATCAGCTCCAGCGCCTCCACCGCCTGGGTCAGGTTTGTCTTGCGGAAGATACCGATCATGCCGGGGGTCACGTCGAGGCCGCGGGCCTCCAGCACCATCGGCACGACGGCGAGGCGGCCCATCAGGTCGTCTGCCGTGTCCTCGGCGGCGCGCCACATGCCGGCATGGGCCGGCAGGGCGCCGTAGTGGCTGCCCAGCGCTTCAAGGCAGTCGCACATCAGGTTGAAATGCTTGGATTCCTCATCTGCCGCCTTGACCCAGTCGTCGAAGAACCCGAGCGGCATCGGCACATGGGAAAAGCGCGCGATGATGTCCCAGTGCAGGTCGACGGCATTGAGCTCGATATGGGCGACCGCGTGCAAAAGCGCGATGCGGCCTGCTTCCGATCCCGGTTTGCGCTTGGGCACGTCGCGCGGGTTCAGGAGTTCCGGCTTTTCCGGCCGGGCCGGATGCATCGGCGGGCTGGCGGTGCCGATGGGGATCTCCGGTGCCTCGCCCTTGCGGCTGGCGAACCATTCGGCGGCATGGCGGCGCGACAGGGCCGTCTTGGCGCGGCCGTCGGCGGTGGTCAGCACCTCGGCGGCGCGTGCGGCAAGCGAAAGGGGCTGATCGGTCATGCGGGTCTCCTGTTGCGGCGGGCAGCGGTGCCGGGTTCACTTGATTTGAGCGGCGGAGTCCAGAGCGGAAACCGGGATGCTCACGCGCCTGCGGGGGTCAGCGGTCTGATCGCCCTGGCTGCCTTGGGTCCGGCAGCGCGCGTTCCGCGCGCTGCGCGCCGCCTCAAAGGGCGGCGCCTGGCCCAACAGCTGCGGCTGCGCCCGTCAGGGCGCGGGCAGGGCTGGCGGGAGCGCTTTGGCTACAGGGCGCGGACGGCGTCCAGAACCTCCTCGGCGTGGCCGTCGACCTTCACCTTGCGCCAGACCCGGGCAATGTTGCCATCGGCACCGATCAGGAAAGTGGACCGTTCGATGCCCCAGTGCTTCTTGCCGTACATGCTTTTCTCTTTCCAGACGCCGTAATCCTCGCAAACGGTGCTGTCCGCATCCGACAGAAGCGGCGTTGTCAGCCCGTGTTTGGCGGTGAAATTCTCATGCTTCTTGAGGCTGTCCTTGGAAATCCCGAAAACGTGAGCGCCGGCATCGGCGAAGGACTGCAAAGCCTCTGAAAAGGCGATGGATTCTTTGGTGCAGCCGGGGGTATTATCGCGGGGGTAGAAGAACAGCACCACGGGCGCGCCCCGGAGGCTGGACAACGTGACCTCTCCGCCGCCGCCGCGGGGCAGGGTAAAGGAAGGGGCGGGATCTGAAACGTCGAGCATTGGCCTGTCTCCTGTCTGTTGCGCAAATCACTGCGCGGCGACCATAACCCATGAACAGCGAAGGGAAAGCCGAGATCAAACCCGCCGGCGAGAATAACCGCGCCGCCGCCGAGGCGGTGCCTGTGGCCGGGCCGGTGCCCGGGCCGGACACCGATGCCGGAGCCGGGGCCGGGGTGGTGCCGTCCGGGCCGCGGCGGCGGAGCCGCTTGCGGCTGCTGCGCCGCCTGGCCTGGCTGCTGGCGCTGCTGTCGTTTCTGGGCGCGGGCGCGGTCTATTTCGGGATCGGCACCCGGCTGGACGCGCCGGACTGGCTGCGCAGCCGGGTGGAGACCCGCATCGAGCGCCACCTGAACGGGCTGCAGATCGAATTCGGCGCCATCCACCTGGTGGTCAACAGGGGCTGGCGGCCGCGGGTAAGCCTGCGGGACGTGGTGTTGCGGCACCCGGACGGCGCGGTGTTTGCGCAGCTGGCCGATGCCCAGGCCAGCCTGGCGATGCGGCCCTTGCTGCGCGGCCGGATCCAGCCCAAGCAGATCACCCTCAGCGGGCTGTTTGCGGCGCTCCGGCGCAACAAGGACGGCTCATTGGCGCTGAGCTTTGCCAGCGGCGGGCTGCCGGCCCGGCGCGCGGAAAGCCTGGTGCAGCTGATCGAGCAATGGGACAGCCAGCTGGAAAAGCCGGTGCTGGCGGCGCTGACGGGCGTGGAGACCAACGCGCTGACGCTGTCCTATACCGATGACCGGCTGGGCCGCGGCTGGACCCTGGACGGCGGCCGCATCCGGCTGCAGCGCGACGGCGCCGCGGTGTCGCTGTCCGGCGCGTTCTCGGTGCTGAGCGGGCGCGGCGAGGTCGGCACGGTGGAGGCCAGCTACCGCTCCGAGATCGGCAGCCCGGAGGCGGAGTTCGGGGTGCTGGTCTCTGACATTGCCAGCGAGGATATTGCGGTGCAGAGCCCGGCGCTTGGCTGGCTCGGGGTGCTGCAGGCGCCGATCTCCGGCTCCCTGCGCGGCGCGGTCGCGGCGGATGGCGCGGTGCTGCCGGTGCAGGCCAGCCTGCGCATCGGCGAGGGGGTGATCCAGCCGGAGGCGCAGACCCGCCCGGTGCCGATCAGCGGCGCGCGCAGCTATTTCACCTATGATCCCGCGCGGCAGATTCTGGCGTTCTCCGAGCTGAGCATCGAAAGCGGCTGGGGCTCGGGGGTGATGCAGGGGCAGGCCAGCCTGGCCGGCATCGAGAACGGCCAGCTCACCGGGCTGGCGGGTCAGCTGCGGTTCTCCGACTTGGAGCTGAACCCGCGGCGGATGTTCGAATCCCCGGTCAGGTTTCCCGCGGTGGATGCGGATTTCGATCTGCGGCTGCGGCCCTTCCGGCTGCGGCTGGGCGAGATGCTGGTCCGCGACGGCGAAAGCCGCATCCATTTCGACGGCACCGTCGGGGCCGGTCAGGAAGGCTGGAACTATGATCTGAACGGCAGCGTCGACACGGTCAGCGCGGCACGGGTCAAGGAGCTGTGGCCAGCTGTGCTGGCGCCCAAGCCGCGGGAATGGGTGCGGGACAACCTGCGGTCCGGGCGGATTCGCGACGTCGGCTTCCACATGCGCGGCCGCGGCCCGGGCAAGCCGTTTGTCAGCCTGGACCTGGGGTTCGACAACGCCGAGGTGCTGTTTCAGAAATTCATGCCGCCGGTGCGCGGCGGTGCCGGGCAGCTGAGCCTTTACGGCACGCGCTTTGTGGTGACGGCGTCGAGGGGCACGGTGCTGCCGGAGCAGGGCGGCGCGGTGGATGTGGCGGGCACCTCCTTCATCATCCCCGACGTGTCGGCCAAGGAAGGCACGCCGGGGATTGCCCGGATCAAGGCGCGCGGCTCTGCCACCGCGGCGCTGTCGCTGCTGAACCGGGAGCCATTGCAGGTGATGGACAAGGCCGGGCTGCCGGTGGATCTGGCTGCGGGGCTGGTGGAGGCGGAGGGCACGCTGGCGCTGCCGCTGAAGAAAGATGTGCAGGTGGAGGAGATCCAGTACCACTACCGCGGCACGGTGCGGGCGGCGGAGACTGCCAAGCTGGTGCCGGGCCATGTGGCAAAGGCGCCGGTGCTGGCGGTCGAGGGCGATCAGGGCCATGTCCGCATCAGCGGCGACGGCAGCCTGTCGGGGGTGCCGCTGAGCGCCAGCTGGCAGCAGCAGATCGGCAAGGATGCCCCCAAGGACAGCCGCGCAGAGGGCCGCATCGCGCTGACGGCGGAAACGGTGGAGGCCTTCAACATCGGCCTGCCGCGCGGCTCCGTTTTCGGCAAGGGAAAGGGGCGCTATGCGGTGGAACTGGCGCCGGGGGTGCCGCCGCGGCTGGAGCTGGAGTCGGATCTGGCGGGGGTCGGCCTGCGGATCCCGGAAATCGGCTGGCGCAAGGCGGAGGCTGCCAGGGGCAGGCTGTCGCTGTCGGCGGTGCTGGGAGAGAGCGCCACGGTGGAACGGCTGGAGCTGGCGGCGCCGGGGCTGGAGGCCAGCGGCCGGGTGGCCACCCGGCCCGGCGGCGGGCTCGATCAGGCGGTGTTTTCGTCCGCGCGGGCGGGTGACTGGTTCCAGGGCGCGGTGACCTTCCGCGGCCGCGGCAACGCCCCGCCGGGGATCGAGGTGACGGGTGGCAGGCTGGATCTGTTTCGGTCGCCGTTTGCCGCTGACGGGCCGTCAGGCAGCAGCAGCAGCGGTGGCGGGGCGGTGCCGGTCAGCCTGCGGCTGCAGAACCTGCAGGTCACCGAAAGCATCGGATTGCAGAATTTCCAGGGCCGGTTCTCGACCCAGGGCGGCATGAACGGCGAGTTCACCGGCAGGCTGAACGGCCAGACGCCGGTGGCCGGAACAGTGGTGCCGCATGACGGCGGCACCGCAGCGCGGATCCGGGCCAGCGATGCGGGCGGGGTGTTCCGTTCTGCAGGGATCTTTGAGCACGGGCGCGGCGGCTCGTTCGACATGACCCTGATCCCGGCGGGCACGCCGGGCGAGTATGATGGCAAGGTCGCGGTGCGCAACATCCGGGTCCGCAATGCGCCGTCGATGGCGGCAATCCTGAACGCGATCAGCCTGGTCGGTCTGCTCGATGAGATGACTGGGCAGGGCATCCTGTTCACCAGCATGGACGGGCGGTTCCGGCTGGGGGCCTCGCATCTGATCCTGCATGAAAGCAGCGCGGTGGGGCCGTCGATGGGGCTGTCGCTGGACGGCAATTACGACCTGCGGTCCAGCCGCCTGGACATGCGCGGGGTGATTTCGCCGGTCTACCTGCTGAACGCCATCGGACGGGTGCTGTCGCCGCGCGACGGCGAGGGGCTGTTCGGCTTCACCTTCACCCTGCGCGGCACTGCCGCCGACCCCTCTGTTGCCGTCAACCCGCTGGCGGGGCTGGCGCCGGGGTTCCTGCGGGAAATCTTCCGCGGGCCGGCGCCGCAGGTTCCGGGCCAGCAGCCCGCGTTCAGCGCCGGCAGCGGGGCGGCAGCGCAGGCGCCACAGCCGCAGGACCAGGAGCCGCAGGTGCAGGAGCCGCTCAGCGCCGGCAAGTAGCGCTGGCAAAAGATGCAAAACGCCATAGATTTCCCCTGCCGCACATCCTATAGCGCCTGCCATGAAACTGAGTGATTTCGACTTCGACCTGCCCGACGATCTGATTGCCACCCGGCCTGCCAACCCGCGCAGCTCGGCCCGGCTGCTGGTGGCCGCTGGCGGGGATCTGCATGACGGGCAGGTGACCGACCTGGTCCACTGGCTGCAGCCCGGCGACCGGCTGGTTCTGAACGACACCAAGGTGATCCCGGCGCGGCTCAGCGGGCAGCGCCACCGCGACAGCGCCCAAGGACCGGTGTCGGCCAGGATCGAGGCCACCCTGCTGGAGCCGCGTGCCGATGGCAGCTGGGCGGCGCTGCTGAAGCCGCTGAAGAAGATCAAGAGCGGCGAGGAGATCGTCTTCTCCGAGGATCTGACTGCCAGGCTGGAAGCCATCGAGGACGGCCAGGGGCATCTGCGCTTCAACCTGAGCGGCACCGATTTCGACGCCGCGCTGGCAGAGGCGGGGGCAATGCCGCTGCCGCCCTATATCGCTGCCAAACGCGCTGCGGATGAACAGGACAAGACCGACTACCAGACCGTCTGGGCGAAAAACTCGGGCGCGGTGGCGGCGCCGACGGCCTCCCTTCATTTCGACGCGCCGCTGCTGGACGCGCTGAGCGGCCGAGGGGTGGAGATTTCCTATGTCACCCTGCATGTGGGGGCGGGCACCTTCCTGCCGGTCAAGGTGGAGGATGTGACCACCCACCGGATGCATGCGGAATGGGGCAAGGTCAGCGCAGAGGCAGCGTCTGAGATCGCGGCGACCAAGGCGGCCGGCGGGCGGGTGATCCCGGTCGGCACCACGGCGCTGCGGCTGATCGAGAGCGCGGCCAAGGACGGGCAGATCCACGCCTGGGAAGGCGATACCGACATCTTCATCTTTCCGGGTTTTGCCTTCCAGGTGGCGGATGCGCTGATGACCAATTTCCACCTGCCGAAATCCACCCTTTTGATGCTGGTTTCGGCGCTGATGGGGCAGGAGGAGATCCGCAGGATCTATGCCCATGCGGTTGAGAACGGCTACCGGTTCTTCTCTTATGGCGATGCGTCGCTTTTGATCCCGGCATAGGCGAATACATCTCAGAAATGCGGCAGGAAATCGTAGACAAGCGCCGCAACTGAAGGCCCCGCGTGCGCGCACCGGGGTCATGAAACTGAAACCGGAATCGGCGATACCGGCCCGGCGGGCTTGATCGCCCGGACATAACAATCAAAGGTGTTGGCAGCCCGTCCCGTTGTGGAGGGCTGCTTTGCTTTCGAAGGAGGCATGAAATGCTGCAGGTGCTGTCGAGCGCATGGGCGCTGCTCTTGGGGGTTTGCTTGCTGATGGTGGGCAACGGCCTGCAGGGCACCATGCTGGGTGTGCGCGGCGAGCTTGAGGGCTTTTCCACTTTCCAGATGTCGATCGTGATGGCGGCCTATTTCGTGGGCTTCCTGGGCGGCTCCCGGCTGGCGCCGGAGATGATCCGCCGGGTCGGCCATGTGCGGGTGTTTGCGGCGCTGGCCTCCTTCATCTCTGCGGTGATGATCCTGTACCCGCTGCTGCCCAACACCGTTGCCTGGGCGCTGGGGCGGATGATCATCGGCTTCTGCTTCTCGGGCGTGTATGTGACCGCCGAAAGCTGGCTGAACAACGCCGCCGACAACACCAACCGGGGCAAGGCGCTGTCGCTCTATATGATCGTGCAGACCATCGGCATTATTGCTGCCCAGATGATGATCCAGATCGGCGACCCGGCCGGTTACGAGGCCTTCATCATCGCGTCGATCCTGGTGTCTGTTTCCTTCGGGCCGATCCTGCTGTCGATCTCGCCGACCCCGGCCTTCGACACCACCAAGCCGATGACCCTGCGCAAGCTGTTTGAAACCTCGCCGCTGGGCTGTGTCGGCATGTTCCTTCTGGGCGGCGTGTTCTCGGCTCAGTTCGGCATGAGCGCGGTTTACGGTTCCGCCGCCGGGCTGACCCTGTGGCAGCTGTCGGTGTTTGTCTCCACCTTCTATGTCGGCGCGATGATCCTGCAGTATCCGCTGGGCTGGCTTTCGGACCGCATGGACCGCCGGGTGCTGATCCTGGGTGCCGCGCTGGCGGGCGGCGCCGGAGCGGTCATCGGCTTCCTGTTCGGTGTCGAATTCAAGATGCTGCTGGTCGCGGCCTTTTTCATCGGCGGGCTGTCGAACCCGCTTTACTCGCTGCTGATCGCCTATACCAACGACTACCTGGAGCATGACGACATGGCGGCGGCTTCCGGCGGGCTGATCTTCATCAACGGCCTGGGCGCCATTGCCGGGCCGCTGATCACCGGCTGGCTGATGGAAGATGCGGTGTTCGGCCCGGCGGGTTTCTTCACCTTCATCGGCGCGCTGATGCTTGCGATGGCCGCCTATGCCGCCTACCGCGCGACGCAGCGGGCGTCGATCCCGGTGGGCGAGACCGGCAGCTATGCGGTGATGTCGCCGGCGGTGTCGCCGGTGGCGGTAGAATTCGCCCAGGAATACGCCATCGAAGCCGAGCTGGAAGAGCAAGAAACTGCCCAGGAACCGGGCTGATTGCGCTAACTAGCCAGAATTGTGAGGAATATTTCACCCATTGGGGTTGTCTGTCGCAATTTGTGACCCAAGCTTACTTGTAAAGGTAATGTAAAATGGCCTGAAGATAGGGTCAGGAGAAACTTGGAGTTACGACCGATGGCTGGTCCCAAAGAGATACTTGCATTCTGGCTCGACGAAGTGGGCGAGAAAGGGTGGTATCTGCAGGATGAGGCGCTGGATGAGGAGATCCGCGCGAAGTTCCAAAAGACCTGGGAGGAGGCCTGCGAGGGCAAGTTCTCCTTCTGGCTGACCTACCCGAGCGGCACGCTGGCCTACATCATCCTGATGGACCAGTTCCCGCGCAACATGTTCCGCGGCAACGGCAAGGCATTTGCCTCTGACCGGGCAGCAATGTCGGCCGCCAAGGTGGCAATCAACAGAAACTGGGACTTGAAAATCAACGAGCCTGCGCGGCAGTTCTTCTACCTGCCGCTGATGCATTCGGAGAACCTGTGCGACCAGGAACGTTGCATCCGGCTGATGATGGAGCGGATGCCGGAGACCGGCGGCAGCAACCTGCTGCACGCCCGCGCCCACCGCGAAGTGATCCGCCAGTTCGGCCGCTTCCCTTACCGCAACGAGGCGCTGCACCGCAGCAGCACCGGACCCGAGATCGACTATGTGACAGCAGGCGGTTACGGCGAGACCGTGCGGCAGATGCAAGCGGCCGGCTGACACCGGCGCAGACAGAAGTTTGAAACGCCGTGCCCTGACCCGGGCGCGGCGTTTTCTTTTGCCAAGCGGCAGGGCACGGGCCTGAACGGGCTTGCACCGGATCAACTGCCGGGTGGCGTGCAGGCCGCGCCGCCGTCCTTCAGCCCCGGCACGGCGCTAATCAGGCGGGCGGCAAGCTCGGCAGCGCCTGCGCGGGCCGCCTCAGCAGCGGCCTGCTGCGGCAGACCGCGCATCTCCGACAGGCTGTCCTGGATCTGCGCCAGACGGTGCTCCAGCTGTTCCAGCCGGACGGCGGGTGCGGTGCCTGTTCCATCCTGAAGGGCCGCGCGGAGGCTGGCCGTTTCTTCTTGCAATCCGGCCACGGCGGTGCGCAGCGGCGTCACACGGTCCGCGATGGCCGCGGCATTGGCAGTGACGCCCCCGGCGGCATCCATCAGCTTCCACCCCAGGAACAGGCAGACCGCCAGCAGGATCAGCGTGGCGTTCAGGAGAGCCTTGGCGAGGTCGATCAGGGTTTTTGTCATGCGGGTCCTGTCCTGCGCGGTGGATTGCGGATGGGTTCCGGCCTATGTTGGCCCGGAAGTGCCCGCGCTGCCAAGCGGAAACCTGCCGGAAAACGCATGGCCGCTATGCCGCAGCAGAGGATTATTGCAGTGCGGAAAAATATAGTTTAACGGTAAACTAGTTTTTGGAACCTGTTCGAGGGCGAGGGAGCACCATGGCCGCACAATCTTATGACGTGATCGTAATCGGCGCAGGCCCGGGGGGCTATGTTGCGGCCATCCGTGCCGCGCAGCTGGGTCTGAAGACCTGTGTGGTCGAGCGCGAGCATCTGGGCGGCATCTGCCTGAATTGGGGCTGCATTCCGACCAAGGCGCTGCTGCGGTCGTCGGAAGTGTTCCACCTGATGGAGCGCGCCAAGGATTTCGGCCTGAAGGCTGAAAACATCGGCTATGACCTGGACGCGGTGGTGAAACGCTCGCGCGGGGTGGCGAAACAGCTGTCCTCCGGCATCGGCCACCTGATGAAGAAGAACAAGATCACCGTGGTGATGGGCGAAGCCTCGATCCCGGCCAAGGGCAAGGTTTCGGTCAAGACCGAAAAGGGCACCGAGGAGCTGACCGCCAAGAATATCGTTCTGGCCACCGGCGCCCGCGCCCGCGAGCTGCCGGGGCTGGAAGCAGACGGCGATCTGGTCTGGACCTACAAGCATGCGCTTCAGCCGGTGCGGATGCCGAAAAAGCTGCTGGTGATCGGCTCCGGCGCCATCGGCATCGAATTTGCCAGCTTCTACAACACGCTGGGTGCTGACACCACGGTGGTTGAGGTGATGGACCGGGTGCTGCCGGTCGAGGACGCGGAAATCTCCGCCTTTGCCAAGAAGGCCTTTGTCAAACAGGGCATGAAGATCATGGAGAAAGCCATGGTCAAGCAGTTGGACCGCGGCAAGGGCAAGGTGACGGCCCATATCGAAGTGGGCGGCAAGGTGGAGAAACAGGAGTTCGACACCGTGATTTCCGCCGTGGGGATCGTCGGCAACGTCGAGAGCCTGGGGCTGGAAGAGCTGGGCGTCAAGGTCGACCGCACCCATGTGATCACTGACGAATTCTGCCGCACCGGCGTCGATGGCCTCTATGCCATCGGCGACATCGCCGGCGCGCCCTGGCTGGCTCACAAGGCGTCCCACGAGGGCGTCATGGTGGCCGAGCTGATCGCGGGCAAGCACGCGCACCCGGTGAAGCCGGAGAGCATTGCCGGCTGCACCTACTGCCAGCCGCAGGTCGCCTCCGTCGGCTATACCGAGGCCAAGGCCAAGGAACTGGGCTACGAGATCAAGGTCGGCCGCTTCCCCTTCATCGGCAACGGCAAGGCGATTGCGCTGGGTGAGGCCGAGGGCATGGTGAAAACCGTCTTCGACGCCAAGACCGGCGAGCTGCTGGGCGCCCACATGGTTGGCGCCGAGGTGACCGAGATGATCCAGGGCTATGTGGTGGGCCGCCAGCTGGAGACCACCGAGGAAGACCTGATGAACACCGTCTTCCCGCATCCGACGCTGAGCGAGATGATGCATGAATCGGTGCTCGACGCCTACGGCCGGGTGATCCATATGTAAGCAGCCCCGGCAAAGCCGGAGTTTGGAAAGGCGGCCTGTAACGGGCCGCCTTTTTTGCGCGCCGAACCGGCGGCGGGGCGCGGACCGGGCTGCGGGATGTGCTATTAGTTCACGCTGCGCTCTGGCCTCCCGGCACGCGCCGGGGTAACCAGAAGCAGAACAAGAACAATCAGGGGCAGCGGTCATGATGGCATCCGGGAAAACCCGCTGGGGCGCGATCCTGGCGGTCTGGGCCGCCGGCCTTGGCGCGGCGGCGCAATACGGCAAGGTTTCGGTTGTCTTTGAACAGCTTGGCGCACTTTACCCCGAGGCCGGCGCGGCGCTGAGCCTGAGTGTGTCGATGACCGGCGTGCTGGGCATCGTGATGGGCGCGGTGGCCGGGCTGTTTGTCTCTGCCTTCGGCTACCGGCGCGCGCTGGTCTGGGCGCTGTGGACCGGCGCCGCGATGTCGGCGCTGCAGGTGCTGCATCTGCCTTACGGGCTGTTCCTGGTTACCCGGGTGGCCGAAGGCCTGTCGCATCTGGGCATCGTGGTGGCCGGCCCGACGCTGATGGCGCTTTTGGCTGATGACCGCCAGCGGGGCACGGCGCTGACGGTATGGAGCACGTTTTTTGGCGTTGCCTTTGCGCTGCTCAATTGGCTGGGCCTGCCGCTGGTGGCGTCCCGCGGGCTGCTGGCGCTGTTTGCCGCCCATGCGGTGCTGATGGCGGCGCTGGCGGTGCTGCTGCACTGGGCGATGCGGGACCTGCCGGTGCCGCCGCGCCAGCCGATGCCGCAGCTGGCTAACCTGCCGGCACTGCATCTGCACATCTACCGCTCGCCGTTCAAGCTGGCGCCGGCCGCGGGCTGGCTGTTCTATACCACCTGCTTTGTGGCTCTGCTGACGGTGCTGCCGCCGCATGTGCCGGAGGGGCAGCGGGCCTTTGTGATGGGGGCGTTTCCTCTGATCTCCATCGCCTCGTCGATGGTGATCGGTGTGGCCCTGCTGCGGGCGATGCCGGCGGTGCAGCTGATCCAGCTGGGGTTTGCGCTTTGTGCGGCAGCGGGCCTGTGGCTGTGGGCAATGCCTGGGGACTGGCTGGCCTGCTTTGCGCTGGCCGCCGCCTTTGGCCTGGTGCAGAGCGGCAGCTTTGCCTCAGTGCCGCAGCTGAACACCACCGCGGCGGACCAGGCCGAGTCGAACGGCGCCATGTCGCAGGCAGGCAATGCCGGCAATGTGATCGGCACGCCGCTGCTGTTGTCGGCGCTGGGAGTGGCGGGCTACGGCGGCATGATGCTGGTGGTCTGCGTGCTGTTCCTGGCGGGCATTCTGGTGCATCAGCTGCTGGCCACGCGGCGGAGGGCCTGGGCCTAGGCGCCGCTCCCGCCCGTCACCGGCCCCTTCTGGGTACCGTCTTCCGTTGGGCCGGGCGCCGCGCGGGGCGCGGCGCGCCGTAAATCGCGCCGGATTCCGGGCAGGCAAACACGCGTTTTCCGCCTGCTGCCAGCTGCTGTCAGCAAACTTCATCCTGTTCGCGCAATGTTCTCATTTTGCCCTTGGCGTTTTCCACAGCATTCCCTATCTGTAGGGCGGGCGTCCGCCAAGGGTTCGGCGGCGCGGGTACGGGGGCATTATGGCTGAGCTGAAATCCATCGAAGTGCGCGGCGCGCGCGAGCACAATCTGAAGAGCATCGACGTGGATATTCCGCGCGATGAGCTGGTGGTGGTCACCGGCCTTTCGGGTTCGGGCAAGTCCTCGCTGGCGTTCGATACCATCTATGCCGAGGGCCAGCGCCGCTATGTGGAATCTCTCAGCGCCTATGCGCGCCAGTTCCTCGACATGATGGAAAAACCGGATGTGGACCATATCAGCGGTCTTTCCCCGGCAATCTCGATTGAGCAGAAGACCACCTCGAAGAACCCGCGTTCCACCGTTGGCACGGTGACGGAGATCTATGACTATCTGCGCCTTTTGTTTGCCCGCGCCGGCACGCCCTATTCCCCGGCCACCGGGCTGCCGATCGAGGCGCAGCAGGTGCAGGACATGGTCGACCGGATCATGGAGATGGAAGAGGGCACCCGCGGTTACCTTCTGGCGCCGATCGTCCGCGACCGCAAGGGCGAGTACAAGAAGGAATTCCTGGAGCTTCGCAAGCAGGGCTTCCAGCGGGTGAAGGTGGACGGCGCGTTCTATGAGTTGGACGAGCCGCCGGTGCTGGACAAGAAATTCCGCCATGACATCGACGTGGTGGTCGACCGTCTGGTGGTGCGCGAAGGCATGGAAACCCGGCTGGCGGACAGCTTGCGCACCGCGCTGGATCTGGCCGACGGCATTGCCATTCTGGAGACCGCGCCCAAGGAGGGCGAGCCGGAGCGGATCACCTTCAGCGAAAACTTTGCCTGCCCGGTCAGCGGCTTCACCATTCCGGAGATCGAGCCCCGGCTGTTTTCCTTCAACGCGCCGTTCGGGGCCTGTCCGGAATGCGACGGGCTGGGGGTTGAACTGTTCTTTGACGAACGCCTGGTGGTGCCGGACCAGAGCCTGAAGGTCTATGACGGCGCGCTGGCGCCCTGGCGCAAGGGCAAGTCGCCCTATTTCCTGCAGACCATCGAAGCCATCGCGCGGCACTACGAGTTCGACAAGAACACCGTCTGGAAGGACCTGCCCGAGAAGGTGCAGAAGGTGTTCCTGTATGGGTCCGGCGAAGAAGAAATCATGTTCCGCTATGACGAGGGCGGGCGGGTCTATCAAGTTGAGCGGACGTTTGAGGGTGTCATCCCGAACATGGAGCGGCGTTACCGCGAGACCGATTCCAACTGGATCCGCGAGGAGTTCGAGCGCTACCAGAACAACCGCCATTGCCATCACTGCGAAGGCTACCGGCTGCGCGACGAGGCGCTGGCGGTCAAGATCGCGGGGGTGCATGTGGGGCAGGTGGTGCAGCTGTCGATCCGCGAGGCGCTGGCCTGGATCGAGGATGTGCCGAACCATCTGAGCCAGCAGAAACAGGAGATCGCCCGCGCCATCGTCAAGGAGATCCGCGAGCGGCTAGGTTTCCTGAATAACGTGGGTCTTGAATACCTTACGCTGTCCCGTTCATCCGGAACCCTGTCTGGCGGCGAAAGCCAGCGGATCCGTCTGGCGAGCCAGATCGGCTCTGGCCTGACCGGGGTGCTCTACGTTCTGGACGAGCCGTCCATTGGGTTGCACCAGCGCGACAACGACCGGCTGATCGGCACCCTGAAGAACCTGCGCGACCAGGGCAACACGGTGATCGTGGTGGAGCATGACGAGGACATGATCCGCCAGGCGGATTATGTGTTCGACATCGGCCCCGGCGCCGGGGTGCATGGCGGCGAGGTGGTGAGCCACGGCACGCCGCAGATGATTGCCTCGGATGCGGGATCTATCACCGGCCAGTATCTGGCGGGTACGCGGGAAATCTCAGTGCCCACGAAGCGGCGCAAGGGCAACAAGAAGAAGATCAAGGTGGTCAAGGCCACCGGCAACAACCTGAAAGAGGTGACGGCGGAGTTTCCGCTGGGCAAGTTCGTCTGCGTGACCGGCGTGTCCGGCGGCGGCAAGTCGACGCTGACCATCGAGACGCTGTTCAAGACCGCCTCTATGCGGCTCAATGGCGCGCGCCAGACGCCTGCGCCCTGCGAGAGCATCAAGGGGCTGGAGCATCTGGACAAGGTGATCGACATCGACCAGCGCCCGATCGGGCGCACGCCGCGGTCGAACCCGGCAACCTACACCGGCGCCTTCACCCCGATCCGCGACTGGTTTGCCGGACTGCCGGAGGCCAAGGCGCGCGGCTACAAGCCCGGGCGGTTCTCCTTCAACGTCAAGGGCGGCCGCTGCGAGGCCTGCCAGGGCGACGGCGTCATCAAGATCGAGATGCATTTCCTGCCCGACGTCTACGTCACCTGCGAAACCTGCAAGGGCGCGCGCTACAACCGCGAGACGCTGGAGATCAAGTTCAAGGGCAAGAGCATTGCCGATGTGCTGGATATGACGGTGGAGGACGCACAGCAGTTCTTCCAGGCGGTGCCGGCAATCCGTGACAAGATGGACGCCCTGATGAGGGTTGGCCTTGGCTATATCAAGGTGGGCCAGCAGGCGACCACCCTGTCCGGCGGAGAGGCGCAGCGGGTGAAACTGTCCAAGGAGTTGTCGAAACGCTCCACCGGGCGGACGCTGTATATCCTGGATGAGCCGACCACCGGCCTGCATTTCGAGGACGTGAAGAAGCTCTTGGAAGTGCTGCATGAACTGGTGGAGCAGGGCAATTCTGTGGTGGTGATTGAGCACAATCTGGACGTGGTCAAGACCGCCGACTGGATTATCGACATCGGCCCGGAGGGCGGCGACGGCGGCGGCGAGATCGTTGCGGCTGGCACGCCGGAGGCGGTGGCCGATGAGCCGCGCAGCCACACCGGACGCTATCTGAAGGACATTCTGGCGGCGCGGAAGGTGGCGGCGGAATAAGGGTAGCGTTTGAGGTGGGAGGGGCGCTGCCCCTCTTGGCCTCTGGCCAATTCACCCCGGAGTATTTCTGCAAAGGTGAACAAGGGGCGGGTGCGCCCCCTGTTCTTATGCGGTTTGCGCGGCGGCGGGGCGGGCCAGCATCAGCGGCGCCAGGAACAGCAGCAGGAAAGGCGTGTTCATTACCACGTTGAACCAAGCGCCGGCAGCAAGGGAGCCGAGGCTGTCGGGGATGTACCAGGCGAGCAGCGCCGGGATCAGCAGGCGGCGGCCAAGGGCCGGGTCGGTGCTGAAGACATGCTCTGCCACCAGGTAGATCAGAACGCAGAAGCCGCACATCAGCCCGCCGCTGATGGCAGTCATCAGCGCGGCCGGCCCGGGGGTGAGCGCCTGGGCGCCGTCCACGGGCAGGAAGGCAAGGTCGATGAACAGGCCAAGTGCCGCGCCCAGCGGCGTGGCCAGTGCCAGCACCATCGCGAGGCCGAAGGCGGCGGAGAGGATCGAGACGGTCTTGAGCATGCGGGTTGCGGCGGCGTGGGTCATTGGAAGGCTCCTGTGTTGTGCCGCCTGCAGGATGCGGCGGGGCAGGGAGGTAAAACAATTACCTGGGAGGTAAGTGAATTTCCGGGTGCATCGGCCTAAGCTGCGCAATACGGAGGCACAGCATGGCAGAAGCATTTGGTGCGGTTCTGAAGAAATGGCGCGGGCTGCGGCGGATGAGCCAGATGCAGCTGGCGCTGGAGGCCGGGGTCTCAGCCCGGCACCTGTCGTTTCTGGAAAGCGGCCGCTCTCATCCCAGCCGCGGCATGGTGCTGCGGCTCAGTGATGAACTGCAGCTGCCGGGGGCGGCCCGCAACCAGCTGCTGACAGCGGCGGGGCTGGCGCCGTCCTATATAAGCCGGGCGCTGGACGATGCGGAGCTGGCGCCGCTGAGGCAGGCGGCAGAGCGGATGCTGGAGCGCCACGCGCCCTATCCTGCGATGATGATCGACCGGCACTGGAAGCTGCTGGAGGTGAACCAGGCGGCGCAACTGATGCTGGGCGCCGCCGGTGTCACCAAGGGCAGCAGCCTGATCGATGCGCTGCTGGACAATACAGCGCTGCGCGCGGCGCTGGACAATCTGGAGGAAGTGGAACGGCACAGCCTGGCGCGGCTTCGCACCGAGCTGGCGCATTCCGGCGCCGATCCGGTGCTGGAGCGGGCAGTGGCACGGCTGCAGGCCAATGCGGCGGCCCAGGGCGCGGTACCGGAGGCCGCGCTGCCGGCGGTGATCCCGGCGCGCTACAGGATGGACGGGCAGGTGCTGTCGTTCTTCTCGACCATCACCCAGTTCGGCGGCACCGGCGATCTGATGATGTCCGAGCTGAGGATCGAGATGCTGTTTCCGGCGGATGAGGAGACGCGGCAGGCGATGGAGGCGATGGCCCGGTCCTGACCGCCCGCCGCGCAAGGTGTCAGTACGGCAGGTCGCCTGCCGCGCCGATCAGGCGCAACACCTTCTGGGTTTCCCGGTTCACCTGATAGACGTAGCCGCCGGCCTGGACATAGCTGCCGTAGGGGTCGGGTGCCCATTGGCCCGGCTGGCCGATCCAGGTGTAGTCGTCCAGGATGTGATCGCCGCGGCGGTAGAATTTCTTAGTCACGCCGGGCGGCACGCAATGGGAGGCTTTCACCGCCAGCCCCTGGGGGCATTGCAGGCGCGCCTCTTCATTGCCGCCATTGCCCGCAGCCAGCGGAATCGCCAGCGCGCAAGCCGCGGCAAGAACGGTGAACGGAACAAGGTGACGGCGTACCATTTCCAGGGAATCCTTTTTTCGCTGCTCTTCACATAACGGGCTGTACGCCAAATCCAAGAGAGCGGAAAAAGGGTGGCGGCGCGCCGCCAGTTGCGGTTCAGGCAGCGGCAAGAACCCGCGCTTCGAAGCTGCGCAGGGCGCGGCGGGCGGCATTACCGTAGCCGCGGCCGGTTTCGGCGCAAATTTCCGGGAACAATTCGCGGATTTCCGCCTGTGTGCCGGCGTCAAAGCCGGCCGTGGTTTCCGGACCGGGCTGGTAGCTTTCGCTGAGGGCGCCGTCGGCCCAGAGAATCTGGTGGCTGCCGAACAGCAGGTGGAAGTATTCGGCCTCCGCCAGGTCCAGCGCCGGGCGGATGGTCAGGTCATTGACCAGGTCCTTGGCCTTGACCAGCACCTCGTCCTCGCCGAACAGCAGCTCCGCCTGGAAGCCGGAGACCAGCATCCGGTGCTGCGGCGAGACCAGGAGGTCGCGGCTGTTGCCGCAGCTGCCGGCGGCAAAGCGGACCGGGGCGGTGTCCGGGGTACAGACGGTGTGGCGGGAGCCAATCCATTGCAGCACCTGCGGGCCGTTGTCGTAGGTCATCACTTCCATGCCGGGGCGCAGGTCCTCGACCGCGACTTCGCCGCCGGGCACCCGGATCATCGTGCCGCGCAGGAAACAGGGCACGGTCTGGGTGATTTCCACCAGACCGGTGTCGGAGTTCCCCTCTCCGTTGTCTGCGGTGTAGTTGAAGTAGACGGTTTCCAAGTCGCCGTCGGTGACAACGGTCAGGGTGCCGTCGGCGTTCAGGGTGATCTGCTGGCCTGTTGTCAGCGTGACGGTATCGCCGGCCGAAACGGCCTGGTCGTTGATGTGGGTGATGGTCAGCGTGCCGGCGGTGGTGCTGTCATTTTCAAGGACATCAATCACCCGGGTCTTGTTTACGGCGATGTCTTCCTGGTCGTCCTGGGCGACGACCGCGGTTTGAACAGACCCGCCGGCGATCAGCAGGTTGCTGTCATAGCTGCTGTCAGCAGTATCTGCGATACCGATCTTGAGGGTATTGACCTCGCCCGCGTTCACCGGGGCGACAAAGGTCAGGGTGATGGTGAAGCCATCCATCTCCGTGTTGTACTGGTCGCCAGTATTGTCCACGTAGATGTTTTCGGTGCCGTCATTGATGTTGCCGATCGAGGCTGTGCCGTCGCCGATCGACACCTGAGCTTCGACCCCGTTCACCCAGACACCGACCACGTCGTTGTACTGGGAGTTGGCGAATTCGGGGTATTCCTCGGACGACAGCACGAAGTCGATGGTCATGGTGTCGCCATCGGGGATGAACTCGATTTCGAGGAACGAGGCGTCGTAGGTGTTAGCGCCTGCCAGCGCGTCGAAATCGGTGTCCCGGTTCACACCGCTTGTATTGGTGCTGGTGTTTCCGCGGACATTGGTATTGGAGGATCCGTCGCTGTTGGTGAAATCGCGGGCGTATCCGGTCGACAGGATGACGCCTGAATCCGCGGGCGCCACGCCGGGAGTGGTGGTGTCGGCACCGGTGTAGATGCCGGAGGACAGGTTGTCGCCGCTATAGGTCGCGCTGGTGACGGTGAGGCCATCGCCAAAGATCTCCTCCGCCATCTGGGTGGCGGTGGCGGTGGTGTCGATGCTGAGTTCGGTTGCGGTGGCCATTCCGGCAGCCCTGAGAGTATTTATTAAAATGTTATCGTTCGCCCTATCAAATGGCCCTGAACCTTGACGGAAGTGTGGCGGGCAGGCGCCAAAATCCGGGAGATTGGCGCAGGCTTCACGGTATTCTTCTGAAAGGGCCGCAAATGCAAAACAACCGGCCCCTTTCAGGGCCGGTTGTTTGGTGTCAGGTGTGTCTGGCCTCAACGGCGCAGAGGCGCCTGTCAGCCTTCGCGGCTGCGTTTTTCGAAACGGGGCAGCATGGCAGAGAAATCCATGCCCTTGCCGTCTTCCTCCTCGACGAACTTCTTATAAAGCGCCATTGCCAGTTCGCCCATCGGGGTGTCTGCATCGGCGCTCTCGGCCGCCTGCTGGCTGAGGCCCAGGTCCTTGAGCATCAGCTCCGCCGCAAAGCCGGGCTGGTAGTTGTTGTCGGCGGGCGACTGCGGGCCGACGCCGGGGGCCGGGCAATAGGCGTTCATGGTCCAGCTGTAGCCGGAGGAGGTGGAGACCACGTCGAACATCTTCTGCCGGTCCAGGCCCAGCTTGTCAGCCAGGGCAAAGGCCTCGCAGGTGGCAATCATGGTGACGCCGAGGATCATGTTGTTGCAGATCTTGGCGGCCTGGCCGGCGCCGGCTTCGCCGCAATGCACGGCCTTCTGACCCATGATATCAAACAGCGGTTCCGCTGCGGCAAACGCCTCTGCCGAGCCTCCGGCCATGAAGGTGAGCGTGCCGCCGGCAGCGCCGCCGATGCCGCCGGAGACCGGCGCGTCGACGGAGAGGAGGCCTGCGGCCTCGGCCTGTTCCGCGACCGCGCGGGCGGAGTCCACATCGACAGTGGAGCAGTCGATCAGCGCGGCGCCCTTGGCCATGGCTGGGATCACTTCTGCCGCGACAAGGCGCAGGATGGCGCCGTTGGGCAGCATGGTGATCACCGCATCGGCGCCTGCCGCGGCTTCCGCGCCGGAGGCCGCCATCTTGACCCCTTCGATGCTGACATCAGCCATGTCGAAGCCGGTGACGTCATGGCCGGCCTTGGCCAGGTTGGCGGCCATCGGCCCGCCCATGTTGCCCAGCCCGATAAATCCGATCTTCATGCGAGTTCCTCCTCAAATGTCAGCGCATCGGCGCCGAGCGGCGCCAGCAAGTCGTCAACCGCCTGTGCCGGCACCGGCTGGCCTGCATATTGCCATTGCGGATTGCGGTCCTTGTCAATGATCTGGGCCCGGATGCCCTCCAGGAAATCGCTCTTTTCCATGGCCCGGAAGGTGTAGCGGTATTCCAGGTCCAGCGCCCGGCGGATGGCGGGGCCATCGGCGCGCAGGCGGCGCAGCATCTCCAGCGTGCAAGCCATTGACAACGGCGAGTTGCGCTTCAGCGATTTTAGCGCAGCCGCGGCAAATTCGCTGTCATCCGCTTCAAGCCCTGCAAGGATGTCTTCCAGGCTGTCCTTGCCGAAATGCCTGGCAGTGTCTTCGCGGACCGTGCGCAGCTTGCCTTCCGGCGCGGGATTGGCGGCGTCCTCCACCAGCTTCGCGCTGCCGGTCTCCTCCAGCGCGGCGATCAGCGCGGGCCAGCCCTCCTGCGGGATGAAATAATCGGCAAAGCCTGCAAGGATGGCATCGTCGGCCCCCATCCGCGCCGCCGTCATGCCGAGGTATTCGCCCAGGTGATCCGGCGCCAGCGCCAGCATCAGCGAGCCGCCCACATCCGGCACCAGTCCGATGCCGACTTCCGGCATGGCGATCTGGCTGCTTTCGCCGACCACCCGGTGGGTTCCGTGGCAGCCGATTCCGACGCCGCCGCCCATGGTGAAGCCCTGCATGAAGCTGATCACCGGCTTCTTGTATTCGAAGATCCGCGCGTTCAGCCGGTATTCATCGCGCCAGAAAGTGCGGCCATAGGAATAGTCGCCCTTGGTGCCGGTGTCATAGAGCTCGGCAATGTCGCCGCCCGCGCAAAAGGCCTTGTCGCCCTCGGCGTCAATCACCACCAGCTTGACGGTGTCATCGCCGGCCCATTCGCGCATGGCGGCGTCGATCGCCATGCACATGCCGTAGCTCATCGCGTTCAGCGCCTTGGGGCGGGTGAAGGTGATGCGGCCGGCGTGGCCGGACTTGCGGATATGGATATCACTCATCGGGCGTGCTCCATCAGTATTTGCGCCGCGTGCAGTCTGCCGATTGCAGATTACTCCGCAATCAGCTGGCGCGCGACAATCAGGCGCATGATCTCGTTGGTGCCTTCCAGGATCTGGTGCACCCGAAGGTCGCGCACGATCTTCTCGACGCCGTAGTCGGCCAGGTAGCCGTAGCCGCCGTGCAGCTGCAGGCAGCCGTTGGCCACATCAAAGGCGGTATCGGTGACCATCAGCTTGGCCATGGCGCAGAACTTGGTGGCGTCATGGGCGCCGGTATCCAGCTTCCACGCGGCCTGGCGCAGGAAGGTGCGGGCGGCCTGCAGGCGGGTTTCATATTCCGCCAGCCGGAACTGCAGCGCCTGGAACTGGTTGATGGATTTGCCGAAGGCCTTGCGCTCGGACATGTACTGGACGGTCTGGTTCAGCGCCGCCTGGGCGCCGCCAAGCGCACCTGCGGAGATGTTCAGGCGGCCGCCGTCGAGGCCCGCCATTGCGTAGGAAAAGCCCTTGCCCTCCTCGCCGATCAGGTTGTCCGCGGGGATCGCGCAGTCGTCGAACTGCACCTGCGAGGTGGGCTGCGCCTTCCAGCCCATCTTGTCCTCCAGCGCGCCGAAGGAGAGGCCCGGATTGCCGTCCTCGACCACCACGGTGGAGATGCCTTTGGGGCCATCCTCGCCGGTGCGGCACATCACGACATAGGCGTCGGAGTAGGAGCCGCCGGAGATGAACGCCTTGGTGCCGTTCAGGATGTAGCCCTCATTGCTGCGCTCGGCGCGGGTTTTCAGCGCCGCGGCGTCGGAGCCGGAGCCGGGTTCGGTGAGGCAGTAGGAGAAGATCTTCTCCATGGTGCAAAGCGCGGGCAGCCATTTCTGCTTGGTCTCCTCGGAGCCGAACTTGTCGATCATGCCGCCGCACATGTTGTGGATCGACAGGAAGGAGCCTATCGCAGGATCGGCCATCGCCAGCGCTTCGAACACCAGGGTGGCGTCCAGGCGCGTGAGGCCGGAGCCGCCGTATTCCTCGGACACGTAAAGCCCGCCAAAGCCGAGCTCTGCCAGCTGCGGCCACAGGGATTTGGGGATGGTGCCTGCCTTTTCCCATTCGCGGGAATGCGGTGCGATGTTTTCCTGGCCGAATGCATGGGCCATGTCGAAAATGGCCTGCTGTTCCTCTGTCAGTGCGAAATCCATGCGCAGCTCCTCCCGTCGCTCAGATGAATTGAACAGTTGTTTATTTAATAGCGGCCGGCGGACGCTGAGGCAAGCTGCGCAAATGCAAAGCCGCCGTGCAGCAATGCCGCGCCGGATGCCGGGCCAGCGCGGCAGCGGGGTGAGGGAAATCTTAAGAAAATTCGCCGAGTGTCGGGGGCAAAGACCCAATTCGCAGGCAAAGCCTGGCGGAAGCATTCCACAAAGGAGCTGTTCACGTGTCCAGAACAGGCGCACAACATTTCTTGGCCCAGGGCGGCGGCGCCCCCAAAGGCATCGTCTCCAGCAATTTCGAAGCCCCCGATCCGGCAAGCCCGCACGCGAGGGTCTCGCTGGATATGCAGCCGGGGCAGTCGGGCATTTCCCAAGATGACGCGGCCGGGCAGGTTAAGCGGTTGATTGCCGAGGCGCGCAAGCTGATCATCGGCCGCGAACTGCAGGCCGCGGTGCCGCTGGTGCAGCAGGCCATTCAGATCGAGCCTCGGAACGCTGAACTGCATTTCATGCTGGGCGAAACGCTTGAGTTGATGATGCGGCCAGAAATGGCTATCCTGTCCCATTTGGAAGCCCTGAAGCTCGACCCTGGCAACGCCCAGTACCAGTGCAACATCGGGACCTACCTGATGCGGCTGAACCGGGAGCAGGAGGCGATCGGTTTTTTTGAGCTGGCTGCCCAGACGGATCCGAAAAATGCCATCGCGCTGGTTCGGATGATCTTCCTGAAGCTCCGGCACGCGGACTGGTCTGCCTTCAAGAACCTCAGCAAGACCCTGAAGGTCATCAAGAATTCAGCGAGCAACGTGGACCCGTTTGCGATGCTGCCCGTTACCGATGACCCTGCGTTTCAGAAAAGCTGCTCGGTAAAGGTTGCAAGAGCGGCAAAAGCCTCTCTTCAAGAGGAGGCTTTTGTCCGGCCCCAGAGGCAGCCCGGTAAAATCAGGCTCGGCTACTTTTCCAGCGATTTCCACGATCACGCGACCATGTTCCTGATCGGCCGCCTGTTCGAGCTGCACGACCGCGGCCGGTTCGAGGTGATCCTGTACGACTACGGCAAGGCGACCCACGAGGCAGGCCGCCTGCGGGCGGAGCGAGCTGCCGATGTTTACCGCCATGTTGCGGACAAGACTTATGCCGAAATCGTCGAGACCGCCCGCGCCGACGAACTGGATATCGCCATCGACCTGAAGGGCTACACCAGGGGCAACAAGGTCAATGTGTTCCAGTCCCGGCTGGCGCCGGTGCAGGTTGCCTATCTTGGCTATCCCGGAACAACCGGGATCCAGGCAATGGATTACATGGTGGCCGATCAGGTCACCATTCCGGCCAATCTGAGGAAGCACTACACCGAGAAGATCATCTATATGCCTGACTGCTACCAGGTGAATGACAACACCCGTCAGGCAGCCAGCCATGTTCCGTCGCGCGCCGAACTCGGCTTGCCGGAGGATGCATTTGTCTTTTGCTCTTTCAACGGGCCATACAAGGTGTCTCCGGCGGAATTCGATATCTGGATGAACCTGCTGCACAGCGTGCCGGGCAGCGTGCTGTGGTTCTATGCCAACCAGGAGACTGTGCGCACGGCCATCGCCAAGGAAGCAGAGCAGCGCGGTATCGCGGCGGAACGGATCGTGTTTGCCGGTACGCTTCCGCAGGCAGAGCATCTGGCGCGGTTGCGCCACGCCGATCTCTTCCTCGACACGTTCAATGTCAACGCCCATACCACCGCCAGCGACGCCCTGTGGGCAGGGGTGCCGGTGGTCACGAAAGCAGGCAAGCAGTTTGCCGCCCGGGTTGCGGCCAGCCTGCTGCATGCCGTGGGCCTGGATGACCTGGCAGCCGCGACGCCGCAACAGTACGAGGCGCTCGCCCTGAAGCTGGCCCGCGATCCGGCCTATCTGGCAGAGGTGAAAGCCCGCCTGAAGGACGGCATCCAGTCCGGCCCGCTCTATGACACCGAAAGCTTCACCCGCAGCTTCGAGGCGCTGATGGAAAAAGCCCTTGAGCGCTCTGAGGCAGGACTGAAGCCGGACCACATCAGCCTGGCGTAAGGCCAGCGGGAACAGCAAAAGGGCGCGGCATCCGCCGCGCCCTATGCCGTTTGCAGTGGGATCGAACCGGCTGGCAGGCCGCGGTTACAGCAGCCGCACCTGGGTGCCGATCTGCACCAGCTCATACAGTTCCTCGACGTGCTGGTTGTACAGGCCGATGCAGCCTGAGGAGCTTTGGCGGCCGATCTTGCGGGTGTCATGGGTGCCGTGCACCAGATAGGCAGGCCAGTCCAGATACATCGCGCGGGTGCCCAGCGGGTTGTTCGGCACGCCGCCTTCAATTGTCACCGGCAGCGTCGGGTCGCGCTCGCGCATGGAGGCGGTCGGCGTCCAGCTGGGGTTTTCTTTCTTGCGTACGACCTCGGTGTAGCCGCGCTTGGTCAGATCCTCGGTCATCGGCACCGAAGACGGGAACAGCCGGTAGGTTTCGCCGTCCGGTCCCCAGTAATGCAGCGCGCGGGAGCTGATGTCGGCCAGCAGGCAGCCGACGCCCAGGGTCTCGAAATGGTCCTGCCAGTTCTGCTGGGTGAAGGCGGACAGGTTGCGCTGAACCGGCACCTCGTCGCGGATGGCGGGTTCGTTCTGCGGGAAGGCGTCGGTGGACTGCGCACGCAGGAGGGCCGGGGTGGCCAGCGTGGCGCCAAGGCCCATCAGGGTTGCGCGGCGGGTGATGCGGAGTTTGGTCATGTTGCCTCTACCGTGCTGCTCGAAAACTCCGCCGCAAGATAATCATCGCTGCGGGTTTTCCTAGGGGCGGCATAGCGGAATTTCACCGCCTCACAAGCTTGTGTTGCGCCGGGCGGCGGAACACCGCCGCCCCGGCATCAATCGCGTATCAGGCCGGCAGGTTGCGGGCCTGGGCAAAGGACAAAAGACGCTTGCTGTCCTCGTCCCACAGGTGCAGGCGGGCATTGGCCAGGCTTTCGCGGATGGTCATCCTGTTGCCCTCGGCCAGCTCGGAATGGTCGCGCAGCACCTCGGGCAGCCGGTAAAAGGGGATGCGGCTGTAGAGGTGGTGCACATGGTGGATGCCGATATTGGCGCTGAGCCATTGCAGCACCGGCGGCAGCACGTAGTGCGAGCTGCCGTGCAGAGCGGCGTCATGCAGCTGCCATTCGCTGTCCTGCTGCCACTGGGTGTTCTCAAACTGGTGCTGGACATAGAACAGCCACAGGCCCGCGGTGGCGGCGATCAGCGTGGCAGGCAGGAAAATCAGCAGCAAAGGCATCAGCCCGCCGAAATACCAGATCAGCCCCAGCGCCGCGAGGATCGAGGCATTGGTGCCCATGGCGCTGACCCAGTAACGCATCTGCCCGGTCAAACCGTAGGGGATGCGGTTCTGCAGAAAGAACAGGTAGCCGGGGCCGATGCCGAACAAGGTGACAGGGTGGCGGTAGAGCCGGTACATCAGACGGCCCCAGCGGCTTTCGGCGCGGTATTCGGCCACGGTCATCGTGTGGATGTCGCCCATGCCGCGCTTTCCGAGGTTGCCGTGGGTGCTGTGGTGGATCGAATGGGTGCGGCGCCAGACGTCATAGGGGGTCAGGGTGAGCACCCCGATGATGCGGCCCACCCAGTCGCTGACATGGCGGTTGTTGAAGAAGGATCCGTGGCCGCAATCGTGCTGGATGGTGAACAGGCGCAACAGGAAGGCGGCGATCAGCACCGAAATGGCCAGCGTCAGCCAGTAGCTGACCGACAGCGACCACCAGGCCAGCGCCCAGAGCAGCAGGAACGGCACAACAGTCACCGCCAGCTCAAAGCTGCTGCGCAGGGGGCTGGGATCGCGGTATTGGGCCAGGATCTTGACCCAGTCGCGCGCGGGTCGTGCCGCCGCCAGCGGCTGGTTCGGTTCGGAAGTCTTGCTCATGCGCCTGCCGTTTGTCTGTCTGTTGCAGACCGGATAGACGAGTTACGCCGCGGAACAAGCAAAAACCGGCCTCCACCGCCGCTTTTCCGGCAAAAATCCAGTGCCATTGCAGGATCGCCATCATTCCCGCTCCTTTTGCGCCGACGCCCTGCGGAAATGGCCGCAGGGCGGCATTGTGGTCCCGGGTCTGCCTGGCGGCTGCGAGTCATAAGATGCTGGCGTTCCCTGATGCCAGGAACCTGAAGTTGGCCTTCCCGGCGGCCCCAACGGCAATCCGGTCAATCCGAAGCTGCCGGTTGCGGCGCTGTACCGGCAGTTCGAACGACGCATGAATCACCCGGAAAGTCGTCGGATCTGGCTGGACAGCCTGCTAGCGGCGGTGCTGCCGACCGAACAGCGAACGGCAGGAAATGAAAAAGGCCCCGGGATACCCGGGGCCTTTTCCTGATAAGGAGCAGGAGGTTAGTCCATTGCCTTGAAGTTGAACTCGCCACCTTCCTTGATGCCCGAGGGCCAGCGGGAGGTCACGGTCTTGGTGCGGGTGTAGAACTTGAAGCTGTCCGGGCCGTGCTGGTTCAGGTCGCCGAACATCGACTTCTTCCAGCCGCCGAAGGTGTGGTAGGCCAGCGGCACCGGGATCGGCACGTTGATGCCCACCATGCCGATGTTGACACGGGATGCGAAGTCGCGCGCGGTGTCGCCGTCACGGGTGAAGATCGCGGTGCCGTTGCCGTACTCGTGATCCATCGCCAGCTTCAGGGCTTCCTCGTAAGTGCCTGCGCGCACAGTGGAAAGCACCGGGCCGAAGATCTCCTGCTTGTAGATGTCCATGTCGGGGGTAACATGGTCGAACAGGTGGGCACCGACAAAGAAGCCGTCCTCGTAGCCCTGCAGTTTGAAGTCGCGGTTGTCGACCACCAGCTTGGCGCCCTGGTCGACGCCGGACTGGATCAGGCCCAGGATGCGCTCCTTGGCGGCCGCGGTCACAACCGGGCCCAGGTCCACGTCATCGCCGGCGGTGTAGGGGCCGACTTTCAGGGTTTCGATGCGCGGGATCAGCTTCTCGATCAGCTTGTCGGCGGTTTCCTCACCGACCGGCACCGCAACCGAGATCGCCATGCAGCGTTCGCCGGCCGCGCCGAAACCTGCACCGACCAGCGCGTCAGCGGCCTGGTCCAGATCGGCGTCGGGCATGATGATCATGTGGTTCTTGGCGCCGCCGAAGCACTGGGCGCGCTTGCCGTTGGCGGTGGCGCGGGAATAGATGTACTGCGCAATCGGAGTGGAGCCGACGAAGGACACGCCCTGGATGATTTCGCTGTCCAGGATGGTGTCGACGGCTTCCTTGTCGCCGTTCACGACCTGGAACACGCCTTCGGGCAGGCCTGCCTCGATGAACAGCTCGGCCAGCATCAGCGGCACGGAGGGGTCCCGCTCGGAGGGCTTCAGCACCACGGCGTTGCCGCAGGCCAGCGCCGGGCCGACGTGCCACAGCGGCATCATGGCGGGGAAGTTGAACGGCATGATCGAGCCGACAACACCCAGCGGCTGGCGCATGGAGTACATGTCGATGCCGGGGCCTGCGCTGTCGGTGAATTCACCCTTCAGCATCTGCGGCGCGCCGACGCAGTATTCGATCACTTCCAGGCCGCGCTGCAGGTCGCCCTTGGCGTCCGGGATGGTCTTGCCGTGCTCGCGGCTCAGCGCCTCGGCCAGCTTGTCCATGTCGCGGTTCATCAGGCCAACCATCGCCATCATCACGCGGGCGCGCTTCTGCGGGTTGGTGGCGCCCCATGCGGGCTGCGCCGCGGCGGCCTTTTCGATCGCATCGGTGGTCTCGGCAGCGCTGGCCATCGGGCACTGGTACTGCACTTCGCCGGTTGCGGGGTTGAAAACATCGTCAAAGCGGCCCGAGGTGCCGGAAACCAGTTTGCCGTTGATAAAGTGGCCGAGTTCTTTCATCGGATCCTCCTCTGTTCATCTTGCCCTTATCGTAGGCTTGCAAAAAACGTCGGAAAAGAGGAAACATTTCAAAGAGGCTTTGCAGGAACGCAAAAGGTTAATGTTGCGTTCGCAGGAAAACGGAGGACCCGGGGCCAATGGATCCGCAGTGGGATGATATGAAAGTGTTTTTGGCGGTGGCCCGGGAGGCGAGCCTGTCCGGCGCCGGCCGCATTCTCAAGATGGATCCTGCAACCGTCGGTCGCCGTATTGCCCGGTTCGAGGCGGCGCTGGAGACGCCGCTGTTCGTGAAATCGCCGCAGGGCTATGCGCTGAGCGCGGCCGGCGACCGGCTGCTGGTGCATGCCGAGGCGGCTGAACAGGCGATGCGGGCAGGGACCGAGGCACTGAGCGGCCCCAGCGACACTATGTCCGGGCAGATCCGCATCGGCGCCCCGGACGGCAGCGCCAACTACATATTGCCGCAGGTCTGTGCCCAGATCGCCGAGGAGAACCCGGATCTGGACATCCAGATCGTGGCGCTGCCGCGGGTGATCAACCTCAGCCGCCGCGAAGCGGATATGGCGGTCACGGTCAGTGCGCCGACCGCGGGCAAACTGCTGGTGCAAAAGATCTGCGACTATAAGCTGCACCTTGTCGCTTCGCGCCATTACCTGAAGGAGCATCCGGAGATCGAGACGCTGGAGGACCTTAAGGGCCACAAGATGATCGGCTATATTCCCGACATGATTTTCGACAAGGAGCTGGATTACCTGAACGATATCGGCGTCGAGCGCGTGGCGCTGGCGTCCAACTCCGTTTCGGTGCAGATCAAGATGGCAGCACAGGGCACCGCGATCTGCGTGGCGCATGATTTCAGCCTGCCGGCCCACCGGATGCTGCGCAAGATCCTGACCGACAAAGTCAGCCTGACGCGCAGTTTCCACCTGGTGCGGCATCAGGGCGACCAGCGCAGCGAGCGGCTGAACCGCTTTGCCCAGGCGCTGTCCAAGGGCATCCGCGACGAGGTGGCCCGGCTGGAAGCCTTGACTTAAAGCTGCGTTGCGGCAAACCTTGCTGTAACGCAATAAAATTTCGGAGGTTTGCTGTATGCTTGTTCAGGTCATTTTGAAGTCCAAGGCCAGCTCCGGTGTGGTGACAGTCAAGCCGGATGCAAGCGTGGCCGAGGCGGCAAAAGTGATGTCGGACAACCGTTTTGGCACCGTGGTTATTTCCGCAGATGGCGAAACGCCGGATGGCATCCTGTCAGAGCGCGACATTGTAAGGGAATTGTCGAAGGAAGGGGCCACCTGCCTGGATCAGCCGGTCAGCAGTTACATGACGCGGAAACTGGTCACCTGCACCAACCAGTCCAATGTCGGCGAGGTTCTGAAGCAAATGACAGACGGGCGCTTCCGCCACATGCCGGTGGTCGAAGACGGCAAGCTGGTCGGGATCGTGACGCTGGGCGACGCGGTGAAGGCGCAGCTGGCGCAGGTGGCGATGGAGAAAGACGCGCTGCAAGACATGATCATGGGGCACTGAGCCGCAGGCGCGGCGTCCGTATTTCTGCCCCCTTGCATTGGCGGCAGCAAATATGTTTGCGTGTGCAGAAATTTCTGACAAGGCAGGAGGCCGCCCATGCGCGTGGGTCTGTATCCCGGCACCTTCGACCCGATCACAATCGGGCACATCGACATCATCCGCCGCGCCAGCGCGCTGGTGGACAAGCTGGTCATCGGCGTGGCGATCAACCGTGACAAGGGGCCGCTGTTCGGCCTCGAGGAGCGGGTGGCGATGATCGAAGCGGAATGCGCCAAGCTGAGCGATGAGACCGGCACTGAAATCGTGGCGCATCCGTTCGAAAACCTGTTGATCGACTGCGCCCATGATGTCGGCGCCCAGATCATCGTGCGCGGCCTGCGGGCGGTGGCCGATTTCGAGTATGAATTCCAGATGGTCGGCATGAACCGGGCCCTGGACAGCTCGGTCGAGACGGTGTTCCTGATGGCCGAGGCGCGGCATCAGGCGATTGCCTCCAAGCTGGTCAAGGAAATCGCCCGGCTGGACGGCGACGTGTCGAAATTCGTGACGCCGCTGGTAAAGGACAAGCTGCTGCACCGGCTGGGCAAGTCCGGCTGACACCGGCCCGCGCACTGACGGACACAGGCAAAGCCGGGCTGACGCCCGGCTTTGTGCTTTCGGCGGCGCGCTGCGCGCGCAGACGGCGGCTGGCGCCGCCGGAAAATTTCAGAGAAGGGGCCAGGAGCGCGCCGAAGCGGCGGCCGGGGAAGGGCGGGTCAGCGCCAGAACGCCAGCCAGTCGATCAGGGCAAAGAGTTTCTTGCCAAGGAAAATCATGTGGCGGTCGCCCGCCAGGGCAATGTCGATGATAGCTGCGGCAATCAGGAACAGTCCCAAATAGAGTGCAATCCGGTTGGTCATGAAAGCTCCGCCGCAAAGGAAAACGCCCGCCCAGATAACCTGAGCGGGCGTGAATTCTCAAGGGGATGAGGGCGTTTAGCCCAGCTTGCCCATGGCCACGGCCACATCGGCCATGCGCACCGAGAAGCCCCATTCGTTGTCGTACCAGGCCAGCACGCGCACCATGCGGTCCTCGACCACGCGGGTCTGGTCCGGCGCGAAGATGGAGCTTTCCGGGGTGTGGTTGAAATCGGTGGAGACCAGCGGCGCCGGCTCATAGCCCAGTACGCCCTTCATCGGGCCTTCGGCGGCTTCCTTGACGGCGGCGTTGACTTGCTCGGCGGTCACGTCGCGGCCGGCGCGGAAGGTCAGGTCCACGGCGGAGACATTCGGGGTCGGCACGCGGATGGCGGAGCCGTCCAGGCGGCCTTTCAGGTTCGGCAGCACTTCGCCCAGGGCCTTGGCGGCGCCGGTCGAGGTCGGGATCATCGACATAGCGGCAGCGCGGGCGCGGTACAGGTCCTTGTGGCGGCGGTCCAGGGTCGGCTGGTCGCCGGTGTAGGCGTGGATGGTGGTCATGATGCCGTGCTCGATGCCGAACGCCTCGTCCAGCACCTTGGCCAGCGGCGCCAGGCAGTTAGTGGTGCAGGAGCCGTTGGAGATCATCTTGTCGCCGGCTTCCAGCTGGTCGTCGTTGACGCCGAACACGATGGTCTTGTCGACGTTCTTGCCGGGAGCGGACAGCAGCACCTTCTTGGCGCCGCGCTCCAGGTGCGCCTTGGCCTTCTCGCCGTCGTTGAACTTGCCGGTGCATTCCAGAACCACGTCGCAGCCCGACCAGTCCAGCTCGTTCATGTCGTAGGTGGAGAACATCTGCATGTCGCCGCGGCCCAGGTTCATGGTGCCGTCGCCGATGGTCACTTCACCCGGGAAACGGCCATGCACGGAGTCGTACTTGATCAGATGCGCCGCGGTTTCCAGCGGGCCGGTGGCGTTCACCTTGATCACTTCGATGTCGTCGCGGCCCGAGGCGGCGATGTGCGACAGGGTGCAGCGGCCGATGCGGCCAAAACCGTTGATCCCGACTTTGATGGTCATGAGTACGTCTCCAAGCGAGCAAAACCTTTGGCCGCCATATAGACCGGAGGCCCTGTGGTCTAAAGGGGTAAAAGCGTCATTAAATGAAACTGTTAGCGCAAAAAGCGCATGGTGGCGGTAACGGTTTCAGCCGGTGGCGGTAACGGAAATCCGCGCCTCCGGCGCGGTGGCGCTAACGCTTGTGCTGCGGCGCGGAAGCGGGCAGATTGCCACTCAGACGCGAACAGGGATTGAGGAAATTGGCATGAGCGGATTGCTGGCGCTGCTGGATGACGTGGCCGGAATTGCCAAGGTGGCGGCTGCTTCGGTCGATGACGTGGCGGCGGCGGCGGGCAAGGCCGGCGCCAAGACGGCAGGCGTGATCATCGATGATGCGGCAGTGACGCCCAAGTACCTGCAGGGGTTCGCACCTGCCCGCGAGCTGCCGATCATCTGGCGCATCACCCGCGGATCGCTGTTCAACAAGCTGATCCTCTTGATGCCGGTGGCGATGCTGCTGGCAAATTTCGCCCCTTGGCTTATCACCCCGCTGCTGATGCTGGGCGGCGGGTATCTGTGTTTTGAGGGCGCGGAGAAGGTCTTTCACGTGCTGTTCCCCAACGCCAGCCACGCCATCGACGAGGACATGAGCATCAAGGACCCCGGCCACCTGGAGGAGCAGAAGGTCAGGGGTGCGATCAAGACCGATTTCATCCTGTCGGCGGAGATCATGACCATCGCGCTTGCCGCCATCGAGGCGCCGACGGTGTGGATGCAGGCAGCGACCCTGGCGGTGGTGGCGATCGGCGTCACACTGGCGGTCTACGGCTCTGTCGCGCTGATCGTGAAGATGGACGATGTAGGGCTGTACCTGGCGCAGAACGCGCCGACACCGGTTGGGCGCGGGCTGGGGCGCGGGCTGGTCAAGTTCATGCCGGTGCTGATGAAGATCCTTTCGGTGGTTGGTACCGCAGCGATGTTGTGGGTGGGCGGCTCCATCATCGTCCACGGGCTGGAGGTGCTGGGCTTTGGCTGGCTGGGTCATCTGATCCACGACTGGGCCTATGCCGTCGGCCACGCGGTGCCTGAGGGCTGGACCGGCTTTGCCGAGTGGACCGCCAAGGCGGCGATGGACGGCGTGTTCGGCGTCGCGCTGGGGCTGCTGCTGATCCCGCTGGCGACCAAGGTTGTGGGGCCGGCGATTGCGGCGGCTTCGAGACGATAAGATATTGAAATAAATATTTTTTCTTATTTGCGCAGGCGGAAAGAAAATGGATTGGGAATTGTTGGATCCAAACGGACAACGGCTTTGCCGACTGCTTGTCGATCATTTGCTTTTTGACAACTTTGATCTCTACTCTCCAGAAACCTTGCGTGAAGGTGGCTTATACACAGGAACGCTCGTCGCAGGCACAAGGGATGCATGTCATGCGCTGCAAGAGGTTGGGATACTGGAAAGCAGAAAGCCCTACTACTATGTGCCCGCAATCAATGAAGAGGAATTCGAGACCTGGCTGGACAGAAAAGCATTCAGTGAGGTTGAGAGAGACTGGTTGTTGCGGGGAGCGTGTAATCTTTGGAAGTGGTATTATTCTAAGGATGTAACGTATGCTTCATCCCCTCTTGATTTAAGTGCGGACTTTTACAGTGCGCTCCACGCAAATGGTTTCGTGCAGGGTCGTTGGAAGTCATCTTCCTGGACCGTAAAGGCACTTCCATGGCTGATCGAATCCGGCTTAGCAGATTACAAATCTGCTCCTGGGGACGATCTGTCGGAAGGCTCATTATTGTTGTCGGCCATGCCTGGGACCACTGTGCTCGCGTATACGCAGATGGCGAAATCATATCCACGACGTGCGTTTTCACTCCTTTGTGCAAACTGGGATGGAGCGGAGTGGACGGATAAGGGGAATTCCCTCATTCTTCCACGGGAAAGCTGGCTGATGGGAGCGGCCAAGTCTGTGGTTGACACGCTCCGAACGTCCAAAGAGCCACTGTGAGTGCAAGATGCAAAGCATGCCTGTTTTGAGGCATTTACAAGAAAAAGTCATAGAGACGAAAAAGGGACGCTTGTTTGGAGCGCCCCTTAACTGGATTGATGCAAAGCTGCCTCAGCCCAGCAGCTCTTTCACCTTCGCCACGGTGCCTTCGGCGGTGATGCCGAAGCGTTCGAACAGCTCGCCTGCCGGGGCGGAGGCGCCGAAGCGGTCCATGCCGACGAAACCGGCTTTCTTCTCCTGGCCGCGCTCGCCCAAGAGCCAGCGGTCCCAGCCGCCGTCGCGGACAGCGGCCTCGATGCCGACGCGGACGGGGCCTGCGGGCAGGACCTTGCGGCGGTAGGCTTCGTCCTGCGCTGCAAACAGCTCCATGCAGGGCATGGAGACGACGCGGGTGCCGATGCCTTCGGCCTCCAGCTTGGCCTTGGCTTCCATTGCAACGGAAACTTCGGAGCCGGTGGCGATCAGGATCACCTGGCGCTTGTTCTCGGCCTCGGCCAGCACATAGGCGCCTTTTTCGACCATGTTGGTGAGCTTGTGCTCGGTCCGTACGGTCGGCAGGTTCTGACGGGTCAGGGTCATCACCGACGGGGTTTCCTTGGCGGTGAGGGCGATTTCCCAGGCCTCTGCGGTTTCCACGGTGTCGGCCGGGCGGAACACATAGGTGTTCGGGGTCGCGCGGCAGATCGCCAGATGCTCCACCGGCTGGTGGGTCGGGCCGTCTTCGCCGACGCCGATCGAGTCGTGGGTCATCACGAACACGGTCGGGATCTTCGACAGCGCGGCCAGGCGCATCGCCGGACGGGCATAGTCGGTGAAGCAGAAGAAGGTGCCGCCGTAGGGGCGCATGCCGCCGTGCAGCGCCATGCCGTTCATCGCAGCGGCCATGCCGTGCTCGCGGATGCCCCAGTAGACATAGCGGCCCTTGCGGTTGTCGGTGTCAAACACGCCCAGGTCGCCGGTCTTGGTGTTGTTGGAGCCGGTGAGGTCGGCGGAGCCGCCCACGGTTTCCGGCATCAGCGGGTTGATGACGGCCAGCGCCATCTCGGAGGATTTGCGGGTGGCAACCTTGGGCTGCTCCTCGCTCACCTGCTTTTTCAGCGCCTTGATGGCCGCCGACAGCTTCTTGGGGGCGTCCAGCGCATAGGCGCGGTTGAAACGGTCCTGCTTCTGCTGCGACAGCTCGGCAAAGCGGGCTTCCCAGGCTTCGCGCTCGGATTTGCCGCGGGCGCCGATCTCTTCCCATTGGGATTTGATCTCCGCCGGAACCTCGAACGCGCCGCCGGTCCAGCCATAGGCGTCCTTGGCCGCCTGCAGCTGGTCCTTGTCGGTCAGCGCGCCGTGGCCCTTGGAGGTGTCCTGCGCCGCGTGGCCCAGGGCGATGTGGGTCTTGCAGGCGATCATCGACGGCTTCTTCGATTTCTTTGCCGCGGTGATGGCCTCGTCGATGGCTTTGGGGTCGTGGCCGTCGATTTCCAGCACTTGCCAGCCCGACGCCTTGAAGCGCTGCACCTGGTTGGTGCGGTCGGACAGATCAACGGTGCCGTCGATAGTGATGTTGTTGTTGTCCCAGAAGACAATCAGTTTGCCCAGCTGGTGGCGGCCGGCCAGGCCGATCGCTTCCTGGCTGATGCCTTCCATCAGGCAGCCGTCGCCGGCGATCACGTAGGTGTGGTGATCGACAACCTTCTTGCCGTAATGAGCGCGCTGCATTTCCTCGGCCATGGCAAAGCCGACAGCGTTGGAGATGCCCTGGCCCAGCGGGCCGGTGGTGACTTCGACCGCGTCGATCAGGAAGTTCTCCGGGTGGCCCGCGGTGATCGCGCCGGTCTGGCGGAAGTTCTTGATCTGATCCAGGGTGACCTGCTTGTCGCCGGTCAGATACAGCAGCGAGTAGATCAGCATCGAGCCGTGGCCCGCCGACAGGATGAACCGGTCGCGGTCCGGCCAGGCCGGGTTGGATGCGTCGAATTTGAGGTGTTTTTCGAACAGCACGGTAGCCACATCGGCCATGCCGATCGGCATGCCGGTATGCCCGGAGTTGGCGGCGGCAACGGCGTCGAGGGCGAGCGCGCGGATGGCGGCGGCCTTGTTCCAATGCTCAGGGTTGGCGGTGCGCAGGGCTGTCAGGTCCACTGGGATTGTTCCTTTGGCGTTACAGGCAATTGCTGCGCTCAATAACAGCGATGAGCCAAAGATCAAGCGTGGTTGCGCCGATCGCCGTCAATCAGCACGAAGTAGGCGTGGCAAGTGGTTGAAACGCAAAGGGGGGTGTTTTATCCCTGAAAGGGAAGAACTGGCCCATGCCGGTGGCGTCTGCACGATTCGGGCGGGCGGCGGGCAGAAAACGGAACGGCAGGGTGCGGGTGAGGAACAGGCATGAACCAGATTGAAGAATTGCAAGGCCGCATTCAGGCCGCGCTGGAACGGATCAGCGCCGGCACTGCGGCGCTGCAGGAGGCGCGCGCAGCGGACAAGGCCCGGGCAGAGGACGCGGCTGCAGAAGCCGCCAAGGCTGCAGAGACGGCCGCGGCAGGCGCTGCAAATGCGGAGCTGGAACAGGCGCTTGACGAGGAGCGCACCGCCAATGCCCAGCTGGAAGAGCGGGTGAAGGTGCTGCACGCGCGTCTCAAGGAAGCGGAGAGCAGCGCCCCTTCAGGCACTGCCAGCGATGAAGACGTCGCCGCGATGCAGGCGGAACTGGAGCTGCTGCGCAACGAGGCCGGCGACCCGGCTGAAAAGCAGGCGCTGCGGGCCGAAGTGGCACGCCTCAAGGGCGAGCTGGAAGTGGCGGCCAACAATGCGGCCAATGCCCGGGAGGCGCTGGAGGATCAGCTTGCCGAAGCGCAGGCCGCCAACGACACCCTGAAAGCGCAGCTGGCCGCAGCGGACAGCGGCGACGGCGCCGGTTCGCCGGGGATGCAGGACACCGCCGCAGAGCTTGCGCGCCAGAATGATGCCCTGGTGCAGCTCGATGCAGAGCTACAGGAGCTGCGTATGGCCAACGAGGAGCTGCGCGCCTCCAACACGGCGCTGCGCGAGGCCAATGCCCAGAGCCTTGGCGACGCCGGGCTGATCAACGCCTCCATGGAAGCTGAAATTCAGGGCCTGCGCGCGGCCCAGGCCAGCGATCAGGCCCAGGTCAACGCCGTCCTGGCCAAGCTGGAGCCGCTGCTGGCCAATGCCCGCAACCTGCCGGAAGGAGAGGAAGTCTGATGCCCGAAGTGACCATTCATATCGGCGGCCGCGGCTTTGAGGTCTCCTGCCAGGAAGGCGAGGAAGACTACCTGCATTCCGCCGCCAAGATGCTGGACGACGAGGCACAAGTGCTGTCGGACCAGATCGGCCGCATGCCTGAGGCGCGGATGCTGTTGATGGCCGGCCTGATGCTGGCGGACAAGACCGCCGCGGTCGAGGACCGGATCAAGGAAGTGGAGGCCGAACTGGCCGAACGCATGCAGGAACTGGAAGCGCTGAAAAACGCCCCGGCGCCGGAGCCCGAACGCATCGAAATCCCTGTGGTGCCTCCGCAGGTCACGGAAAGCCTGGCCGAGCTGGCCGCCCGCACCGAGGCGCTGGCCCAGCAGGTCGAGGAACAGGCGGCAAGCTGAGGGAAGTCCCGCAAGTCGCTGCAGAAAAAGGAAAAGGCGCCGCTGGGGCGCCTTTTTTTTGTTGCCGCGGATGGCGCCTGGGGTCAGGCGTTGGCTTCGCGGATCTTGTCGGCGGCTTCCTTGTTGAAGGAAATGCCGTTGTCCTCGAACAGCGTGTCCAGCTCCGACGACAGGGCCATCTCGGTGATGATGTCGCAGCCGCCGACGAACTCGCCCTTGACGTAAAGCTGCGGAATGGTTGGCCAGTCGGAGTATTCCTTGATGCCCGAACGGATTTCCTCATCCGCCAGCACGTTCACGTCGGTGTAGTCCACGCCGATGTAGTTCAGCACCGCGGCCACGCGCGAGGAGAAGCCGCACTGCGGCATTTCCTTGGTGCCTTTCATGTAGAGCACCACGTCATTGGCTTTGACAGTTTCGTCGATGCGGGTCTTTGCGTCGGTCATTTACTCAGGTCCTTTTCGTCGTGCCGCCGTGGATGGACCGGCAGGAAGTCTTTGAGTGCGAGATACGTTACAATGGGCAGCATTAAAAGGGCCGCAGCAGGAGAAACTTGTTCTGCCGCAAACTCAAGCAGCCGGTGCAGCGGGTTATTCCGGCGCCTTGGTAGTCAGCGCCAGCGCGTGCAATTCGCCGTCGGGGCCGTCCATCTTGCCTTTCAGCGCGGCATAGACGGCGCGCTGCTGCTGGACGCGGTTTTTGCCGCGGAAGCTTTCGTCGACAACCATCGCCGACATGTGCACGCCGTCGGTGCCAGCCACCTGGATTTCGGCGTCGGGGAAGCTTTCGCGCAGCAGTTCTTCGATTTCGTGGGCTTGCATGGGCATCCGGAGAAGTCCTTTGTCTTGTTTGCCAAAAATGTAGGTGGGCGGCTGGGGCTGTGCAAGCAGGATTACCGGCTGTCCGGCGCAAAAGGCGCGATGGCCTCGACAAAATCCGGCACTGCCGCCAGGGCCTCCTGCACGCTGTCTTCCTCGAAATCCCAGATCGAGGACGGGGCGTCGGGGCACAGCGCCGCGGTCAGCTCCGCGCAGCGGTTTCGCAGGTCCTGGGGCAGCGGCAGCGCGGCGGCTTCCTGCAGCACCAACAGCGCCTCGTGGATCGGCCGCAGCACCCGCAGGGCATAAGTCATATGGGTCAGCAGATCCGGGTCGTCGTGCCAGGTCTCGCCCTCGAACAGGTTTTGCGTCACCCGCTGGCCGGCGCCGGCGCAGGAATAGGCCACACAGCCGCCAAAGCCGCATTTGGCAAGATCGGAATGAATGGAGCAGCGGAAATCGGGGGCGAGGTTGGGGCAGGGCGTGTCTGCCGCCTTCAAGAGGCCGAAATCCTCATGCGCCTCAAACGGATAGGCCACGCAGCAAAGGCCCGCGCAGCGGCTGCAATCCTCTGTCAGCTCAGGAAAAGTCATCGGCCGGTTTCCGGTCAAAGGAAAGGGCGGGACAGCTGCGCCATCCCGCCCGTTTAGTCTCAACGCTTTGCGCTGTTGGTCAAGCCACGGCAGCGGCAAAGCTGGAGCGGAAGATGTCCTTCAGCTCTGCCAGCGGCGCCTCGGAGCCACCGATCTTCACCATGTCGCCGCCGAATTTTCCGACAGTGGCGACCGGGACGCCGGCCTGGCCTGCGGCCAGCATCAGCGCCTCGGCCTGGTCGAAGTTGCAGGCGATCAGGTAGCGCGCCTGGTCCTCGCCAAACACGGTCTGGGTGTCGCCTGCGTCGATTTGCACGCCGACGCCGGCCTCTTCGGCCATCTCGAACGCGGCCAGCGCCAGGCCGCCGTCGCCGAGGTCGGTGCAGGCCTTGATCAGCTCGCGGTTTGCGCGGATGAATTCGCCGTTGCGCTTCTCGGCTTCCAGGTCCACCGCCGGGGCGTCGCCGTCCTCGCGGTTGAAGACCTCTGCCAGCAGCGCCGACTGGCCCAGGTGGCCGGTGGTTTCACCCACCAGCAGCGCCACATGGCCGTCGCGCGCCTCGCCGATGATCGGCTCCTCGCCCGCGGCAATCAGGCCCACGGCGCCGATGGTCGGGGTCGGCAGGATGCCCTTGCCGTCGGTTTCGTTGTAGAGCGACACGTTGCCGGAGACGATCGGCATGTCGAGCGCGGCAACCGCCTCGCCGATGCCCTTGATGGCGCCGACGAACTGGCCCATGATTTCCGGCTTTTCGGGGTTGCCGAAGTTCAGGTTGTCGGTGGTGGCCAGCGGCTTGGCGCCCACGGCGGTCAGGTTGCGGTAGGCCTCGGCCACTGCCTGCTTGCCGCCCTCAAACGGGTTTGCCTTGACGTAGCGCGGGGTCACGTCGGAGGTGAAGGCCAGCTTCTTGTCGGTGCCGTGCACCCGGACAATGCCGGAGCCTGCGCCCGGACGGCGCTGGGTGTCGCCCATCACGGTGGTGTCGTACTGCTCATAGACCCACTGCTTGCCGGCATAGTTCGGCGAGGACAGCAGCGCCTTAAGCCCGTCGATCGGGTCAATGGTCGGCACATCCGCGTCGGTCAGCGGCTCCGCTGCCGGGGTTTCCACCCACGGGCGGTCGTATTCCGGCGCGGTGGAGGACAGTTTCGACAGCACTAGATCGGCTTTCACTTCGCCGTTGTGCATGATCAGGAAGCGGTCCTCGGCAATGGTCTCACCGACGATGGCAAAATCCAGGTCCCATTTCTCGAACACCGCGCGCGCCTCGGCTTCCAGCTCCGGCTTCAGCACCATCAGCATCCGCTCCTGGGATTCCGACAGCATCATCTCGTAGGCGGTCATATTCTCTTCGCGCTGCGGCACCTTTTCCAGGTCCAGGCGCACGCCCAGCTTGCCCTTGTCGCCCATTTCCACGGCAGAGCAGGTGAGGCCCGCCGCGCCCATGTCCTGGATCGAGATCACCGCGCCGGTCTGCATCAGCTCCAGCGTGGCTTCCATCAGGCGCTTTTCGGTGAAGGGGTCGCCAACCTGAACGGTGGGGCGCTTTTCCTCGATGGTGTCGTCGAATTCTGCCGACGCCATCGTGGCGCCGCCAACGCCGTCCCGGCCGGTCTTGGCGCCTAGGTACACAACCGGCATGCCTACGCCGGATGCGGCGGAGTAGAAGATCGCGTCAGTGCGCGCGAGGCCCGCGGCAAAGGCGTTCACCAGGCAGTTGCCGTTGTAGGCGGGGTGGAAGCGCACTTCGCCGCCCGCGCAAGGCACGCCGAAGCAGTTGCCGTAGCCGCCGATGCCCTCGACCACGCCGTTGACCAGCTGGCGGGTCTTGTGGTGCGACGGCTCGCCGAAGGACAGCGAGTTCATCGAGGCGATGGGGCGCGCGCCCATGGTGAAGACGTCGCGCAAGATGCCGCCAACCCCGGTTGCCGCGCCCTGATAGGGCTCGATGTAGGAGGGGTGGTTGTGGCTTTCCATCTTGAACACAACGGCATCGCCGTCGCCGATGTCCACGATGCCCGCGTTCTCGCCGGGGCCGCAGATCACCTGCGGGCCGTCGGTCGGCAGGGTGCGCAGCCATTTCTTGGAGGACTTGTAGGAGCAGTGCTCGTTCCACATCGCCGAGAAGATGCCCAGCTCGGTGAAGGTCGGCTCCCGCCCGATGATTTCGAGGATCAGATCGTACTCATCGGGCTTCAGCCCGTGGTTTGCGATCAGTTCAGGCGTGATGGCGGGTTCCTGCATCCGTAAACGTCCCCAATGGCTGCGATTGCGCGCCTTTTAGAGCAAGCTTTGCCATTGGGAAAGAGGGGTTGCGCAAACGGATGCACGCAGAGTGGCCGCAAGGTCAGAACCGCTGCCCGACATAGACATAAAGCTGGGTTTCCTGCTGGTTGTTGCGGCTGAGATCAATGGAGAAATCGACCGGAAACTTCTTGGACACCCGGTAGCGGATGCCGGCACCGGCGGCGCTGTGGCTGCCGCCCTGCGTCAAATCGCCGAACTCCGCCCCGGTCCAGCCGGTGCCTGCGAAGGCTACGCCGCCCCAGCGCTTGCTGAACCGTCTGCGGTACTCGGCCTGCAGCGAGACAGAGCGCGGGCCGATGAACTGGGTGCTGTTGAAGCCGCGCATGTTGTCGGTGGCGCCGATCGAGCATTGGTCGAAGAACGGCGTGCTGGCGGAGGCGGCGCAGACGGTGCCGCGCAGGGCCAGGACGCCGCGGCGCCCCAGCGGGCGGTAGCCGTCGAGGATGGCATAGCCCCTGTCGTACCGGCGGCTAAGCCCGCCCAGGGCGTGGGAGCGGGTGGCAAAGGCGGTGAGCCGGGTGCCCCGGGTCGGATAGTCGCTGTCATCGCGGCGGTCCCAGTCCAGGCTGAGGCCGAAGGTGCCGATCTCCAGGCTGGCATCGGGCTGCAGCTCGGACGGCAGCAGGCCGGCATCCGGCGCCACCTCGGTTTCCAGGTAGCGCAGCACGATCCCGGCCGACAGATCTGGCGTAAACCCGTAGGCGGCATTGATCCGCACCAGTGACCCGTCCTGGCGGACCGGCAGCACGCCCACCCCCGTATAAAGGTCATAAGCCGCATCTGCCCGCGCCGCGAGCGCCTTGATCTGCCAGCGGTTGCCGGGAAAGGCGAAGCTGACCATACCAGCGGCCGCCTGGCTGCCATTGTCGGACCTGAGCCCGCCCAATCCGATCACCGAAGTATTGGCATCGGGGCTGGTCTTGAACAGATACCCGGCGCCCAGCGCCAGACCGGAGCCGATCATCGGGCTGGAAAACGGCACCGGCGCAACCACGACGGAGCCGTTGCGGAAGCCATAGCCCTCAGCCTTCTGCGCCGTCTCGATATGGCCGAGATGCCGCTCGGTCTGCTCGGGCCCAGCGGCCAGCCCGGCAGAGGCAAGGACCGCCACACCCGCCGCCAGGGCGGCGGACCTGATGGCACGGCACAGGCAGTTACTTCTTCTGCCCGGCACCGTCTTCGGCCCCTTCGGCTGCCTGCTGCTGCGCGGCGCTGCCGGCGGCGGCGGCGATGGCGGCCTTTTCGGTGTCGTTCAGCTGGTCGGAATCCTCCAGCCCCGGAATCGCCACCCGCACTTCGCGGCGGGCAAAGTCGATGCCGTTTTCGGCAAAGGCCGCCTTCACCCGGTTGTAGATCTCCTTGCGGATGGTGAACTGGGTGCCCGGCTTGGCCATGAACTTGCCGCGGATGATCATGCCGACATCGTCGAAGTCAAAGACGCCCTGGCTCTTGAACGGCTGCAGGAAGTCGTCCTTGTAAAGCTCATCCTCCAGCATCGAGGCGCCGATCTTCTTGAAGATCTTCTTCACCTTGTTGGGGTCGGTATCAAACGGCACCGTGAAGCGCAGCTTCATGATCACCCAGTCGCGGCTGTAGTTGGTCAGCTTGGGGATCTCGCCGTAGGGAATGGTGTTGATCGGCCCGCGGTGGTGGCGCAGCTGCATCGAGCGGATCGAGATCTTCTCGACCGTGCCGCGGGTGCCTTCGACCTCGACATATTCGCCGACCCGGAAGGCATCGTCGACCAGGAAGAAGATGCCGGAGACCACGTCTGACACCAGCTTCTGCGCGCCAAAACCGATGGCGAGGCCCAGAATCCCGGCACCGGCCAGAAGCGGCGTGATGTCGATGCCCAGCGCGCCGACCGCCAGCAGTCCGAAGATCACCACGATGGCGATCTGCGCGGTGACCAGCAAGAGCGGCAGCACCGTCGCCAGCCGCGAGCCGCCAGCGCCGCCGCCTTCGCCGCCAACCTCGCCCTCTTCGCCGGAGGTCTGCTCCTTGGCAAGCCGCCGGTTGATCCACAGCGACACGCCCTCGTAAACCACATAGCCCACCGCGATGGTCATCAGGCAGCCGATGATATTGCCTGCAATGCCCTCGGCACCGGAGGCAATGGCCATCAGGTCCACATCCCAGGCGTTGGAGATGATCATCAGCACGATACCGGCCACCAGCACGCGGCCGATCCGGATGTAGCTGCGCTTGGTGGACTTGTAAGCCTCCGCCGCCAGCTGCCCCTCGCCGGACATCGGCGGCACCAGATGCTTGACCAGTCCGCGGATCGCCGTGTCCAGGGCCGGCGCGGCCAGCAGCCAGAACATGGTGATGTAATGGGCGCCGTGGATCAGCTGCGCCACCTTGCCGAGGCCGACAAGCGTGCCGACCGCGACCCAGGTCAGCGCCGCCACCGCCATCGCGAAATAAGGATAGTAATGGGCCGCCACCTCGTCATAGCGGGTGCGGTCCGGATCGGTGCCGCGCATCATGTCGGTCAGGCCCTCGCGCGCGGTCCAGGCGATCCAGATGATGTAGACATAGACCAGGCTGTCCAGCCAATAGGCCAGGCGGATCGATTCCGGCGGCACGCCGTTGGCCGTGTTGAATCTGACCGAGAAGATGGCCAGGCCGGCCAGAAAGATAAGGCCGATGGTGTGCAAATGCAGGAAATCGGCCCAGCGGTCGCTGGCGTTGACCAGCCGCCGGTCCGGCCGCTCTGGCGCCATGATGAAGCGGGACGCCGCCGCGCCGACCCGCGGCAGCCAGATCAGATAGGTGACCATCGGCGCCGCAAATTGCAGCATCTGCGCGTCCAGCAATGTCCGGCCCACCGCGCGGATCACCACATAAAACACCACAAGGCCGACCATCTCGCGCAGGAAACGGCGGCCCAGAAAGCTCAGCGCGCCGGCCAGCGTGTCCGCATCGCCGCTGACCACTTCAAGGTTGCGCCAGCGGGCGATCAGCTGGCGCACGGCGTATTCCGCCGCCAGACCAATGGCGAGCGTCAGGGCTATCAGACCGAACATCGTCAGCACGCCGCCCAGTCCGCCGTGTTTCTGAACAAAATTGCCAATGGCGCGGGACTGGCCCTCCGGCAGCACCGGCAACTTGCGCACCGCATCCGTGACCGGCAGCGTGAAGGCGGTCCACAGCTGCACGGCCCGACCTGTCAGCGTCGCAGGCTGTGCCTCAGCCTCCTGACTGGCTGCCACCGCATCCAGCCGCTCCAGCAGCAGTGCCCGGACCTGATCGTCGGACATCCGGGCAACCATCTCGTGTATGGCCTCCTCGGTCAGCGGGTCGGGCAGGGCAGGTGACTCGTTAGTCTGCGCCATTGCAGGCGCCTGCCAGGCGGTTCCAAGAAGGACAACCGTCAAAACGATGCCGAAAATGTGGGCAAAGCAGTGGAAAAAGGACTTCATATTAACCTCGCGCACCATAAAAACAGGCCAGACAGGGAAAATCCCTGGGCCAATTGAACCGGCGAGTTGTATTCAGGTCAAAGAAAATCGTGTTTTCAGCGCAGGATGCAGCATCGAACATTGCCCCAAAGGTTGCCGTCCGGCCAAAAAAAAGGCCGAGCACTAAGCTCGGCCGAAGTCCAACAGGGAGGTATGAAGGGGGGCAGCGCCGCCGCCTTCATGAGGATCATTTAGGGCTCCGGGCCTGACCCTTCAAGAGGATTAACGCTAAAAGACCATCAATGCTGCTATGCGGTTTTTGCATGGCTCGCGCAGTGCGCAATCTCCTGCCGCGCGCCGGGCCTGCGGCGCAGCCGCCGGAAGGCGGCGGGCTGCGCACTAGGATGCTGAAAACTCAGAGCTTGCCGAGTTCCTTCATGTGTTTGCGGTGGGCCATGATTTCGCTCTGCACGAAGTCGCGGAAGGCGCCCACGCGCTGGGAGTGGCGCAGCTCCTCGGGGTAGGCCAGATAGACCGGAACCTCGTTCTGGTCCTCGTCCGGCAGCACCTCGACCAGCTGCGGGAACTCTTCCGTCACATAATCAGGCAGAATGCCGATGCCCAGATTGTGCAGCACCCCCTGCAGCACCCCGAAGTAGTTGTTGACCGTCAGCAGCGATCCCGGGTCCTGCGCCATCAGCTTCTTGCCCAGCACCGCAGCGGAGCCGACCTGCGCGGAGCGCTGGTTCTGGCAGATCAGACGGTGATTGGAAATGTCGGCGGAGGTTTCCAGGTTGCCGTGCTTCTCAAGATAAGAAGGTGTTGCATAAAGCCCCATGCGCACGGTCATCAGCCGCTTGCGCACCAGATCGGCCTGGCTCGGCTCCTTCATGCGGATCGCCACATCGGCCTCGCGCATCGGCAGGTCCAGCACCCGTTCCTCCAGCATCAGGTCGATCTTGAGGTTGGGGTACTGCTCATACAGTTTGGTCAGCCGCGGTGCCAGCCACAGGGTGCCAAAGCCAACGGTGGTGGTCACACGCAGTTCGCCGAACACTTCCTCCTCGCTGTCGCGGATGCGGGCAGAGGCCGCCTCCAGCCGCGCGGACATGGATTGGGTGGCGTCAAACAGCAGCTCGCCCTGCTCCGTGAGAATCAGTCCGCGCGCATGGCGGTGGAAAAGCGTCGCATTGAGGCTTTCCTCCAGCGCCCGGATCTGGCGGCTGACCGCCGACTGCGACAGATTCAGCTTGTCGCCCGCATGGGTCAGGCTGCCCGCATCGGCCACTGCGTGAAATATTCTGAGCTTATCCCAATCCATATGCGTTACTTTCTGTCCGTTCGGGGCCGACTGTATGAAATCTTAGTTATGTATCAGTTTTCGCGGCGCAAGCGAGCAAAATCGAAAAAAATGCGGCTATTCAGGTCAGCATTTATGACCTATTATTGCGGCCAGAAAGTGCAAGCTAATCCCGGTTGAGGAGGCCACGATGAGCACGCCGAAAATCTCGCTGAACGACAAATACGACCTGACCAAATCGCCGGTTCTGCTGAACGGCACCCAGGCGCTGGTGCGGCTGATGCTGATGCAGAAGCACCGCGACATGGCGGCGGGTCTCAATACCGCCGGGCTTGTTACCGGTTACCGCGGTTCGCCCCTGGGGGCAGTGGACCTGCAGATGTCCCGCGCCGAAAAGCAGCTGAAAGAGGCTGACGTCACCTTTCAGTACGGGTTGAACGAGGATCTGGCCGTCACCGCGCTCTGGGGCGCGCAGCAGGCCGAGGTCCGCGGCGAAGGCAAATACGACGGCGTTTTCGGCCTGTGGTACGGCAAGGGTCCGGGCGTCGACCGCTCCGGTGACGCGATCCGCCATGCCAACATGGCCGGCTCCTCCAAGCACGGCGGTGTGCTGCTGGCGATGGGCGATGACCACACCGGCGAAAGCTCCACCGTGCTGCACCAGTCGGAATGGTCGCTGTTGGACTGCTACCTGCCGATCGTCAGCCCGGCCGGCGTGCAGGAGATCCTGGACTACGGCATCTACGGCTATGCGCTCAGCCGGTTCTCCGGCCTCTGGGTCGGCCTCAAGACCATGAAGGACACCATCGAGGTGACCTCGGTTGTCGATGCCCGCCCCGAACGCATGCAGCTGGTCACCCCGGAATTCGACATGCCGGCCGACGGTCTGAACATCCGCCTGGATGACGACCGCTTCCGCCAGGAAAACCGCATCATCGACTACAAGCGCTTTGCGGCAGAGGCGTTCAGCCATGCCAACAAGATGGACAAGCGCATGTGGGGCAAGCCCGGCGCCAAGATCGGTTTTGTCGCCGCGGGCAAGAACTGGCTCGACCTGGTGCACGCGCTGAAGCTGTTGAACATCGACGAGACCATGGCCGAGCGTCTGGGCATCACCACCTACAAGGTGGGCCAGACCTGGCCGATGGACATGAAGGGCTTCCACGACTGGGCCCAGGACCTGGACCTGATCGTCGTGGTCGAGGAAAAGCGCAAGCTGATCGAGATCCAGATCAAGGAAGCGATCTTTGACGACCGCCAGGGCCGCCGCGTCTATGGCTGGTACAAGGGCGGCGCCGGCAGCATGCACCGCGAGGAGCTGTTCCCGACCCGCTATGCGCTGGACCCGATCATGATCGCCGAGAAGCTGGGCGAAATCCTGATCGAGGAGGGCCGCGAGACCGAGGCGATCCGCGCCGGGATGGAGGCGCTCGGCGAAGCCCGCCGCGCCGACAACGCCGAGGAAATCGCCACCCGCCTGCCGTATTTCTGCTCCGGCTGCCCGCACAATTCCTCCACCCGCCTGCCGGACGGCTCCCGCGCCTATGCCGGCATCGGCTGCCATTTCATGGTGCAGTGGATGGACCGCGAGACCACCGGCTTCACCCATATGGGCGGCGAGGGCGTCAACTGGGTCGGCGAGGCACCGTTCTCCAAGCGCAAGCATGTGTTCCAGAACCTGGGCGACGGCACCTACAACCACTCCGGCGTGCAGGCGATCCGCGCGGCGCTCGCCGAGGGCACCAACATCACCTACAAGATCCTCTACAATGACGCGGTGGCGATGACCGGCGGCCAGCAGGCCGAGGGCGGCCTTACCGCGCAGCAGATCGCGCATGAGCTGAAGGCGATGGGCGTCAAGACCATGGCCGTGGTCTATGACGAGAAGGAGGACGTGGACGCCGCCCTGTTCCCGGCCGGCATGCGGATGCACGAACGCGCCGAGATGATTAAGATCCAGCGCGAGTTCGAACAGGTCGAAGGCGTCTCCGCCATCATCTACATCCAGACCTGCGCCGCCGAGAAGCGCCGCCGCCGCAAGAAAGGCCAGTTCCCGGATCCGGACCAGCGGGTGTTCATCAACACCGACGTCTGCGAGGGCTGCGGCGATTGCGGGGTGCAGTCGAACTGCGTCTCCATCGTGCCCAAGGACACCGAACTGGGGCGCAAGCGCGCCATCGACCAGTCGTCCTGCAACAAGGACTTCTCCTGCCTCAACGGCTTCTGCCCGTCCTTCGTGACCGTCGAAGGCGCCAAGATCCGCAAGGAAGCAACCGCCGACATCGACCTGCCGCATCTGCCCAAACCGGTGCTGCCGGAGATCAGCGGCACCCACAATGTGGTGATCACCGGCGTCGGCGGCACCGGCGTGGTGACCATCGGCGCGGTGCTGGCGCAAGCGGCGCAGATCGACGGCAAGGGCGCCGGGCTGATGGAAATGGCCGGCCTCGCCCAGAAGGGCGGCGCGGTGCATATCCACTGCCGGATTGCCAACAACCCCGAGGACATCTCGGCGATCCGCGTCGCCACAGGCGAGGCGCATGCGCTGATCGGCGGCGACCTGGTGGTCAGCGCCGGCGCCAAGACCCTGGGCCTGACCACCTCCGGCCAAACCGGCGCGGTTGTGAACAGCCATGAGATCATCACCGGCGAATTCACCAAGAACACCGAGTTCAAGGTGCCGGTCGACCGTCTGGAAGTGGCGCTGCAGGCGCGTCTGCGCGACCGGCTGGACCTGTTCGATGCGTCCGAGCTGGCCCGCGCCACCATGGGCGACTCGATCTTCTCGAACATGATGGTGTTCGGCGGCGCCTGGCAGAAGGGGCTGGTCCCGGTCAGCCACGAGGCGATCGAACAGGCAATCGAGATGAACGGCGCCGCGGTGGAACGCAACAAGCGCGCCTTCGACATCGGCCGCTGGGCGGTGCTGCACCCGGAAGAGGCCGCCAGGCTGATCCAGCCCAAGGCCGCGGCAGCGCCGAAGACGCTGGAGGAAAAAATCGCCTTCCGCGCCGATCACCTGGTCGCCTACCAGGGCAAGGGCCTGGCCAAGCGCTATGGCAAGCTGTTGGACGGCATCAGCGATCCCGCGCTGAAGGAGGCCGTGGCAAAAGGCTACCATAAGCTCCTGGCTTACAAGGACGAATACGAAGTAGCCCGGCTGCTGCTCGACAGCCGCGCCAAGGCGGAGGCGGAGTTCGAGGGCGACCTCAAGCTTTCGTACCACCTGGCGCCGCCGATGATGACAGGCACCGACCCTGACGGCCGCCCGAAGAAGCGCAAATTCGGCGCGGGCATGGAGCGGTGGTTCCGCCTGCTGGCCAAGCTGAAGTCCCTGCGCGGCACGCCGCTGGATGTCTTCGGCTACACCGACGAGCGCAAGATGGAGCGCGCGCTGATCAAGCAGTATGAGGCCGACATGCAGGAGTGGCTGCCCAAGGCCAGCCCGGCGATCATGGAGCCGCTGATGGCGCTGGCAGAGCTGCCGCTGCAGATCCGCGGCTTCGGCCCGGTCAAGCTGGCCAACGAGCAGAAGGCCGCCAAGCGCCGCGAGGAGCTGCTGGCCGCACTGCGCCAGGGCGGCGTGCCGGTCAAGCAGGCCGCAGAGTAACACTGCAGAGTAATACCGGGGCAGGGCGGGCACTCCCGCCCGCCTTGATCCTTTCGAAGAAAGGCCCAAGACAGTTGGGCCCGGCGCCGCGCTGACGCGCGGCGTTTGCCGTTCCGCTGCTTCTGGCCGGCCGGGGTGCGGCGGCCGGCATTTTGCGCCGCAGTCTGCAGATTTCTGCTGCAGCGGTCGTTTTCAGCGCATTTTTCAGCGATTGCGGCGCGCGCTTTGGCGCGCCGCCGCTAGGCTCTGCCCGGATTGCATGTTCTTGCTGCACCGGAAAGGAGCCGCCCGATGTCCCTCTCACAGGCCTTGCAGGCTGCCCGCAACCTGCACACAAAACTGCCCGCCTTGCAGGAGTTCGCGCCCTGGCCCAGCGATCTGGAGCCCGCCGCGCTGGCACCCGCGGCGATGCCTGCGCAAGACCAGGTGGCGGGGTTCAGCCAGCCGGGCACGGCCGAGACCCAGCCCCTGATCGACGCGCTGCGCTGCGCAGCGGGCCAGGCGCATTGGACGCAGACCTACACCGAGGCAGAGGTGGGGGCGCATTTCCTGCAGAACTACGGCTATTTCGAGCTGTTCGGACCAACCGGCCATTTCCGCACCACCCAGCTGCGCGGCTATATCGCCTATTGGGGCGCCGGGCTGAAATACGACTGGCACAGCCACGAGGCCGAGGAACTGTACGTGGTGCTGGGCGGCGGCGCGCAGTTCCTGACCGAAGAGGATGAAAGCTGGCTGGGCGCCAGCGGCACGCGCCTTCACGGCGGCTGGCAGCCGCATGCGATGAATACCGGCGCGCAGCCGATCCTGACCTATGTCCTGTGGCGCGGGGCCGGGCTGGCGGGCCTGCCGCTGATGGGCGGCAAGCGGACTGCCGCAGCCTGAACTGCCAGAACAGGCCGGCCGGCTGCCGGGAACCGGCCTGTCACGCGGCTGTTACAGCCGTCTTGCACACTGCGCTCCCGGCCTTATACCGCCGGTGAATGCCAGACGGAGCCTCCCCTCAAGATGCACGCGCACCACCGCCTCGCCCGTGATATTTCCTATGCCCATTCGGCCTCCACCCGCGCAGGCCGCGCGGTGATCCGGCTGATGGAGAACTCCACCGGGCGGCTGAAGCTGATCCGCCGCGCCGCAGGCTATGAGCAGGAGGTGGCAGCAGGCCGCAGCTTCTGGTCGGTCATGGCAGAGCGCTACGGGCTGACGCTGGACGTGGCCGGCGGCGCGCTGAGCAATATCCCGCGGGACAAGCCGGTCATCCTGATCGCCAACCACCCCTACGGCATCCTCGACGGGCTGATGATGGGGCATATCCTGGCCGAGACCCGCGGCGATTTCCGCATCCTGGCGAACCAGGTGTTCCGCCGCGCCGAAGACCTGAACAAGATGATCCTGCCGGTAGATTTCGCCGAAACCCGCGAGGCGGTGCAGACCAACCTTCAGACCCGCAAGGACGCCCTCGGCTATCTGGCGCAGGGCGGCGCCATCGGCATCTTCCCGGGCGGCACGGTGTCCACCGCGGCGCACCCGCTGGGCCACCCGATGGACCCCGGCTGGCGCGGCTTCACCGCCCGGATGATCGCCAAATCCGATGCGGTGGTGGTGCCGGTGTTCTTTGACGGGCACACCTCGCGCCTGTTCCAGATCGCCAGCCACCTGCACGCGACCCTGCGCATGGGGCTGTTGATCCAGGAATTCCGCAAGCGTGTCGATACGCCGGTCCGGGTGGTGATCGGCGAGCCCATAGGCCGCGACGTTCTGGCGCCGCTGGCAAAAGACACAAAAGCAATGATGGATTTCCTGCGCAAAGCGACGTATGAGCTTTCTCCAGTACCTCTCAAATCCTACGGTTACGGGTTTGAGTTCGAAGAGAAACACCGCGCGTGAGAAATCGGAATGGCTGTAGGCATCTTTGATTCAGGCCTGGGCGGGCTGACCGTCCTGAACGCCGCGCAGCAGCGGCTGCCGGATGTGAATTTCCTGTATTACGGCGACAACGCCCGCGCGCCTTACGGCGTGCGCGATGCCGAGGATGTGTACCAGCTGACCAAGGCCGCGGTGCAGGACATGTGGGACAAGGGCTGCGATCTGGTGATCCTTGCCTGCAACACCGCCTCTGCCGCCGCGCTGCGCCGGATGCAGGAGGGCGGGCTGCCCCAGGGCAAGCGGGTTCTGGGCGTGTTCGTGCCGCTGATCGAGGCGCTGACCGAGCGGCAGTGGGGCGACAACTCGCCGCCGCGCGAGGTTGCGGTGCAGCATGTGGCCCTGTTTGCCACCCCGGCCACCGTCGCCAGCCGCGCCTTCCAGCGGGAACTGGCGTTCCGCGCCATCGGCGTCGATGTCGAGGCGCAGGCCTGCGGCGGCGTCGTCGACGCGATCGAGGACGGCGACATGATCCTGGCCGAGGCGCTGGTGCGCTCCCACGTCGATGCGCTGAAGCGCAAGATGCCGCACCCGGAGGCCGCGATTCTCGGCTGCACCCATTACCCGCTGATGGAGCAGACCTTCCAGGAGGCGCTGGGGCCGGAGGTCAAGGTGTTCAGCCAGGGCAGCCTGGTGGCCGACAGCCTGGCGGACTATCTGACCCGCCACCCGGACATGTACGGCAACGGCGCCGGCGGGTTCTTCACCACCGGAAACCCGGGCCGCGTCAGCGACCGCGCGACCCAGTTTCTCCGACGGGAAATCACCTTTCAGGCAGCCTGACCGCATCCGTCCGGAACCTTGTTCCAGGTCAAAGTGCGCGGGCGCAGTTTTCCCTATTTCTCTCCGCAGATGGCTGCGGAACCGGCATATCACATCGAAAGACGAGGTCTGACATGACCCATAAAGTGGCTATTCTTGGCGCTTCCGGCTACACCGGCGCCGAACTGGTGCGGCTGATCGCCCAGCATCCGAACATCGACATCGCGGCGCTGTCCGCCGACCGCAAGGCCGGCATGACCATGGCCGAAGTTTTCCCGCACCTGCGCCACATGGAGCTGCCGGTGCTGTGCAAGATCGACGAGATCGACTTTGCGGGTATCGACCTCTGCTTCTGCGCGCTGCCGCACAAGACCAGCCAGGAAGTGATCGCGGCGCTGCCCAAAAACCTGAAGGTCGTTGACCTGTCGGCGGACTTCCGGCTGCGCGACCCGGCGGAGTACGAGAAGTGGTACGGCAACAAGCACGCCGCGCTGGAGCAGCAGGAAGAGGCCGTCTATGGCCTGACCGAGTTCTACCGGGAAGAGATCAAGGCCGCGCGCCTGGTTGCCGGCACCGGCTGCAACGCCGCCACGGGCCAGTTTGCCCTGCGGCCGCTGATCGCGGCTGGCGTCATCGACCTGGACGAGATCATCCTGGACCTGAAATGCGCCGTCTCCGGCGCCGGCCGGTCGCTCAAGGAAAACCTGCTGCATGCGGAGCTGAGCGAGGGCTACAACGCTTATGCCATCGGCGGCACCCACCGGCACCTGGGCGAATTCGACCAGGAGTTCAGCAAACTCGCAGGCCGGCCGGTCAAGGTGCAGTTCACCCCGCACCTGCTGCCCGCCAACCGCGGCATCCTGGCGACCGTCTATGTGAAGGGCGATGCAAGGGCGATTCATGACACCTTTGCCAAGGCCTATGCCGATGAGCCCTTCATCGAGCTGCTGCCCTTTGGCGAGGCGCCCTCGACCCATCACGTGCGCGGCTCCAACTTCTGCCATATCGGCGTCGCGCAGGACCGGATCGAAGGCCGCGCCATCGTCTTTGCGGCATTGGATAACCTGACAAAAGGAAGCAGCGGCCAGGCCTTGCAGAACGCCAACCTGATGTTAGGTGAGGAAGAAACCGAGGGCCTGATGATGGCGCCGCTGTTCCCGTAAACGGGGGCGGCGCTGGCCTGGGCCTGATATGAGGACACCATGAAGAACCTGAAGAAACAGCGCCGTATCCAGGTCATCGCGGTAGCCGCGGTGGCCCTGATCGTAGCCACCGCCCTGATCGGCTATGCCATGCGGGACGGGATCAACTATTTCCGCTCGCCCAGCCAGGTGGCCGAGGCTCCGCCGAAACCGTCCGAGGTGTTCCGCATCGGCGGGCTGGTGGCCGAAGGCTCGCTGGAGCGCGGCCAGGGCGAGACCGTGCGCTTTGCCGTCACCGACGGCGGCGCCACGGTGCAGGTGGCCTATACCGGCGTTCTGCCCGACCTGTTCGAAGAGAACCAGGGCATGGTCGGCACCGGTAGCTACGTAAACGGTGTGTTCGAAGCCACTGAAATCCTGGCAAAACATGACGAAACTTATATGCCCAAAGAAGTCATGGACGCGCTGAAGGAGCAGGGGGTTTATCAGGAACCCGAGACCTGATCTCTTTCACGACTTAATGCAGATAGTCCCGCAGGGCTGGCGTCCTGCCGGGCTCATCGCCTCGGGGCTCACCAGCACACAGAACCAGGGTGTTGCGCACCCGGCGCACGGTGGTGTCAGGGGATATTAGCGCCTTTGCGGCATCCTGTTTTAGTTGGAAGTGGTGAGGTGATATGCAGACAGTAACGGAAATTGCGGAACAGATCGTGGCACGCGAAGGCGGCTTTGTGAATGATCCGGATGACCCGGGCGGCGCCACCAAATACGGGGTAACCATCGGCACCCTGCGGCGGCTGGGGCTAGACCTGACCGGCGACGGGCAGGTCGGTGTTGCGGATGTGAAGGCGCTGAGCCGGGCACAGGCAACGGACCTTTTCGTCCGCCACTACTTCGAGGCTCCCGGCATCGGCCGCCTTCCCGCATGCCTGCAGGCGTCAGTCTTCGACATGTATGTGAACGCGGGCAGCAATGCGGTGCGAATCCTGCAGCGGCTGCTGAAGGAAATGGGATTTGGTGTTGCGGTGGACGGCGCCATCGGCCCGCAGACCGCCGGCGCCGCGCATCAGGCCGCAGCGGTGGATGCAGGCGCCTTGCGCGACGCTTATGGGATTGCCCGCCGCAACTATTACTTCCGCCTCGCGGACCGCCGCGCGGCCAGCCGCAAATACGCCCGCACCCGCGGCGGCGCCAAGGGCGGCTGGATCACCCGGGCCGAGGAGTTCATCTCCGCCCAGTACCATCTGAGCCGCCAGGCATTTCAGCGGAGGACCGCGGCATGGGGCTGATTGCAAATGTCTTGGGATTGATTTTCGGAAGCCGACGCAATGTCTTGCGGGAGACCGTTGAAGTTTTCCGCGAGAACACAGAGGCCGGCGCGGCGCGGGCGCATCAGATGCAGTCCGCCGCGCTGAGCCAGCTGGCGGCGGAATTCCAGTATGGCGGCAAGAGCCGGTTCGACCGGTTCATGGACGGGGTGAACCGGTTGCCGCGGCCGATGCTGGCGCTGGGAACCCTGGCACTGCTGGCCGCAGCCCTCAGCGATCCGGTCTGGTTCGCCGCCCGGATGCAGGGGCTGGCGCTGGTGCCGGAACCGCTGTGGTGGCTCCTGGGCGTCATCGTCTCCTTCTACTTCGGCGCCCGCCACCAGGTGAAAAGCCAGGAGTTCCAGCAAGGGCTGGCCGCCAGCATCGCGCGGGTGCCGCAGGTGGCGCAGGAGATTGCGGTGCTGAACCGCCTGCGGTCAGACTCACCGGCAGCAGCCAGCACCGGCACCGATGCGGCTGCCCTGCTGGAAACCACCGCTGCCGATGCCAATCCGGCGCTGGAGGCCTGGAAAACCCGACGCAGCTGATCACAATTTGCCCTCTGCGGCGGCGTGGCGCGGCGTTTGCCATTGGCCCCCCCGGCAGACAGGCGTATAGGAAACCCCATGATTACAGAGCTTGGCCACTTCGCCCTTATCCTCGCCTTCATGATCGCCATCGTGCAGGCCGTTATCCCCTTGATCGGCGCCCATAAACGCTGGCCCGGCTGGATGGCCGTGGCAGAGCCGGCGGCGCAGGCGCAATTCCTGTTCACTGCCTTTTCCTTTGGTGCGCTGATGTGGGCGTTCATCACCTCCGACTTCTCGCTGAAGCTGGTGACGCTCAACAGCCATTCGGCCAAGCCGATGCTCTACAAGATCTCCGGCACCTGGGGGAACCACGAGGGCTCGATGCTGTTGTGGGTGCTGATCGTCAGCCTGTTCGGCGCTATGGCCTCGGTCTTTGGCGGCGGCCTGCCGCCGACGCTCAAGGCCCGCGTGCTGGCGGTGCAGGCGTCGATCGGGGTGGCCTTCTTTGCCTTTATCCTGTTCACCTCCAACCCGTTCCTGCGGCTGATGGTGCCGCCGTTTGACGGCCAGGACCTGAACCCGCTGCTGCAGGACCCGGGGCTGGCGTTCCACCCGCCGTTCCTCTACCTCGGCTATGTGGGGCTTTCGATGGCGTTCTCCTTTGCCGTCGCCGCCCTGATCGAAGGCCGCATCGACGCCGCCTGGGGCCGCTGGGTGCGGCCCTGGACGCTGGCGGCCTGGGTGTTCCTGACCATCGGCATCGCGCTGGGGTCCTGGTGGGCTTATTACGAACTTGGCTGGGGTGGCTTCTGGTTCTGGGACCCGGTGGAAAACGCCTCCTTCATGCCCTGGCTGCTGGCTGCCGCTCTGCTGCACTCCGCCATCGTGGTTGAGAAGCGCGAGGCGCTGAAGAGCTGGACCATCCTGCTGGCGATCCTGGCGTTCGGCTTCTCGCTGATCGGCACATTCATCGTGCGCTCCGGCATCATCACCAGCGTGCACGCCTTTGCCAACGACCCGGAACGCGGCGTGTTCATCCTGTTCATCCTCGCCTTCTTCACCGGCGGCGCGCTGACCCTGTTTGCTGCCCGTGCCCAGGCGATGGAGGCCAAGGGGCTGTTCGGCATGGTGAGCCGCGAAACCGCGCTGGTGGTGAACAACATCCTGCTGGCCGTGAGCTGCTTCGTGGTGTTCTTCGGCACCGTCTGGCCGATCGTCGCGGAGATGGTCTTTGCCCGCAAGCTGAGCGTCGGCCCGCCGTTCTTCAACTCTGCCTTCACGCCGTTCATGGTGGTGCTGGGTCTAATCATGCCGATTGGCGCCATGCTGCCGTGGAAGCGCGGCCGGATCGGCCGGGTGGCCTGGCAGCTGCGCTACATGTTCCTGCTGGCGGTGTCGCTGGGCGTCTTGGCCTGGGCAATGCAGACCGGCCGTTCCGCTCTGGGTCCGGTGGGGCTGTTCCTAGGCTCCTGGATGGTCTTTGGCGCGGTGGCCGACCTGTGGCTGCGCAGCGGCCGCGAAAACCGCCTTGGCCGCATGCTGCGGCTGCCGCGGGCGGACTGGGGCAAGGCCGTGGCCCATGGCGGCCTGGGCATCACCATCTTTGCCATTGCGGGCCTGACTGCCTGGGAGCAGGAGGATATCCGCGTGGCCCGCATCGGCGAGCCGTTTGAGGTCGGTGCCTTCACCCTGGTGCTGACGGACGTGAGCCGCGAGCAGGGGCCGAACTATTTCACCACCAAGGGCCGGGTCGAAGTCACCCGCAACGGCCGCCCGGAGGCGGTGATGTTCCCGGAGAAACGCGACTATCCGGTCAGCCGGATGCCGACCACCGAGGCGGCCATTGACTACCGCGTGACCCGCGACCTTTACGTGGTGCTGGGAGACGAGCAGGCGGACGGCAGCTGGACCATGCGCACCTATATCAAGCCCTTTGCCAACTGGATCTGGGCCGGCTGCATCCTGATGTCGCTGGGCGGTCTGCTGAGCCTTAGCGACCGGCGCTTCCGGGTCGCGGCGGGCGCGCGGAAGACTCCATCGGCGGGAGTGCCTGCGGAATGAAACTGCTGCGTTATCTGATCCTTGCCCTGGCCGGCGTGCTGGCTGTCTCCTTGGTGGTTCCGGCGCCTGCGCTGGCGGTGGAGCCGGATGAGGTGCTGGCCGACCCGGTGCTTGAGGGCCGTGCGCGGGAGCTGTCCAAGGACCTGCGCTGCCTGGTCTGCCGCAACGAGAGCATTGATGAATCCAACGCCGAACTGGCCCGCGACCTGCGTGTCCTGCTGCGGGAGCGGCTGGTGGCCGGCGACAGCGACCGGGAAGCGATGGATTTCATCGTCGACCGCTACGGCGAGTACGTGCTGCTGCGCCCCACCACCAGCGGCGCCAACTGGCTGCTGTGGGCGGCAGGGCCGCTGATGCTGCTAACAGCACTGGTCATCGGCATCTTCTATGTCCGCGGCCGGGCCAGAAAGCCCAAGGCGGCCGAACAGCGCTTGAGCGAAGAAGAGCAGGAACGGCTGCGGAAAATCCTCGAGGATTGACGCCGGGTCTGTCTTTCCGGCCAGCCCGCTTTGCGTCACCATGCCTGCCAACCGGCTGCGGGGTTTAAACAATCCTGTCGGCCAATTGGACTTTAGTTGGGGCAATCCGATGGAATACAAAGAAATCCTGTTTTCGATAGAGGACGGGCTGGCAGTCGTCACGCTGAACCGGGAAGCGCGCAAGAACGCGCTGACCAGCCAGATGCGTTCGGAAATCACCCATGCCATGGGGCTGGCCGCGCGCGAGGCGCGGGCCGTGGTGCTGACTGGCGCAGGCGATGCCTTCTGCTCCGGCCAGGACCTGAGCGACGCGGGCAGCGGCGGCGGTGCGCTGGACCTGGAACGCACCCTGCGCGACGAATACCTGCCGATGCTGCAGGCGATCTATGACTGCCCGGTGCCGGTGGTGGCAGCGGTCAACGGCGCTGCAGCCGGGGCCGGGGCCAACCTGGCGCTGGCAGCAGATGTGGTGATCGCCTGCGACAGCGCGTTCTTCATGCAGGCGTTCACCAGGATCGGCCTGATCCCGGATGCCGGCGGCACCTGGTTCCTGCCGCGCCAGATCGGCCTGGCCAAGGCGATGGGCGCGGCGCTGTTTGCCGACCGCATCAGCGCGCAGCAGGCCAGCGACTGGGGCATGATCTGGGAGGCGGTGCCGGACGCGGAATTCGAGGCCCATTGGCGCCAGCGCGCGGCCTATCTGGCCAGCGGCCCCAGCAAGGCCTTTGCCGCCACCAAATCCGCCCTGCGCGAAAGCTACGGCCGCACCCTGGCGGAGCAGCTCTCGGTCGAGGCGCATCTGCAGGGGGAATGCGGCAAGACACGCGATTTCCTGGAAGGGGTAACCGCGTTCATGGAAAAACGCCCCGCGAAGTTCGAGGGGCGCTGACGCCTGGGCGAGGCCGCCTGTTTTGCCCTGATCCCTGGAAGCGCCGCCGCAGCGTTTCCGGGCCGCCTTGAACCCCGGCCCAGACTTGCCCTTCCAAACAGAAAAACGCCCCGCAATGTGCGGGGCGTTTTTTGCTTTACGGCGGGCGCTTAGCGGCTTTCGATGTCCACGTAGTCGCGCAGTGTCTCGCCCAGGTACAGCTGGCGCGGGCGGCCGATCTTGTTCTGTGGATCGGCGATCATCTCTTTCCACTGCGAAATCCAGCCGACGGTGCGCGACAGCGCGAAGATCGGGGTGAACATCGAGGTCGGGAAGCCCATCGCCTCCAGGATGATGCCGGAGTAGAAGTCGACGTTCGGGAACAGCTTCTTCTCAATGAAGTAGGGGTCATTGAGGGCGGTCTGCTCCAGCTCCTTGGCGACCTGCAGCAGCGGGTTGTCGTCGACACCCAGCAGTTCCAGAACCTCGTCCGCGGACTGCTTGAGCACTTTGGCGCGCGGGTCGGTGTTCTTGTACACGCGGTGGCCAAAGCCCATCAGGCGGAACGGGTCGTTCTTGTCCTTGGCGCGGGCGATGAACTCCGGAATGCGGTCGACTGTCCCGATTTCCTTGAGCATCTCCAGGCAGGCCTGGTTGGCGCCGCCGTGGGCCGGGCCCCAGAGGCAGGCGATGCCGGCCGCGATACAGGCAAACGGGTTGGCGCCGGAGGAAGACGCCAGGCGCACGGTGGAGGTCGAAGCGTTCTGTTCGTGATCCGCGTGCAGGGTCAGGATGCGGTCCATCGCCCGGCTGAGGATCGGGTTCACGTGGTATTCCTCGGCCGGGACCGAGAAGCACATGTGCAGGAAGTTGGCGGCGTAATCCAGGTCGTTGCGCGGGTACACGAACGGCTGGCCGACCGAGTACTTGTACGCCATTGCCGCAATGGTCGGCAGCTTGGCGATCAGGCGCACCGCGGCAACTTCGCGCTGCCAGGGGTCGGTCACGTCCAGCGAGTCGTGGTAGAAGGCCGACATCGCGCCGACAACACCCACCAGGGTCGCCATCGGGTGCGCGTCGCGGCGGAACCCGCGGAAGAAGTTGTGCATCTGTTCATGCACCATGGTGTGGCGGGTCACGCGGGTCTCGAAGTCCTCCAGCTGCGCCGCGGTCGGCAGTTCGCCGTACAGCAGCAGGTAGCAGACTTCCAGGTAATGCGATTTCGCCGCCAGCTGGTCGATCGGGTAGCCGCGGTGCAGCAGCTCGCCCTTGTCGCCGTCGATGAAGGTGATGGTGCTGTCGCAGCTGGCGGTGGAGGTGAACCCCGGGTCATAGGTGAACACGCCTGCCTGCGCGTAAAGCTTGCGGATGTCGAGAACATCTGGCCCGGCCGTCGGTGAGAAAATGGGCAGCTCGTAGGTTTCGCCATTGAGGCTGAGCTTGGCAGATTTCTGTGTCTCGGTCATAGATGTCCCTTCCTGTTGCGGGCACGAAGGCTGCCCCGTTCGGGCGGCCTCATGCGGGGCAGCGCCTGCGCGGAACCGCGCAGGGGTTGTCGTCTCAAAAACAGGCGCGCCCGGGTGTCAGAACCGCAGTCAGCCTGTTGCGTCCTTGAGCCGGGCGAGGGTTTCCTCGCGGCCCAGAATCAGCATCATGTCGAACACCGAAGGCGTTACCGCCCGGCCTGCCAGCACTGCCCGCAAGGGGCCTGCAAGCTTGCCGAACTTGGTATCATGGGCTTCTGCAAATGCGTTCAGAAGCGCCTCCAGATCGTCACGGACCCAGCTAGCATTTTGCAGCTGCGGCGTCAATTCTTCCAGTATACCATCGGATACAGAAGACAGGGCCTTTTCTGCCTTCTCATCCCGTTCAAGAGGCCGTGAAGCAAGGATAAAATGCGCTTTTTCAAGCAGTTCAGGAAAAGTGCGCGCCCGGTCCTTGAGGCAATACATCGCACGTTCCAGCCCTTGTGACTGCGCGTCAGTCAGGGCGGGTTCCCCGGCAGCTGCCAGATAGGCGCTGATTTCCTGCCGCAGTGCGGCATCATCGCTAACAGCAATGTGCTGGCCGCAGAGATTCTCCAGCTTCTTGGTGTCGAACCGGGCCGGGCTTTTGCCGATGCCAGCGAGATTAAACCACTCTTTGGCCTGGCTGTCCGTAAAAAACTCGTCATCGCCATGCGACCAGCCAAGACGCGCCAAATAGTTGCGCATGCCGGCAGCCGGATAACCCATCGCCTGGTATTCCTGCGCGCCAAGCGCGCCGTGGCGCTTGGACAGCTTCTTGCCGTCGGCGCCGTGGATCAGCGGGATATGGGCCCAGACCGGCACATCCCAGCCCATCGCCTGGTAGATCATCATCTGGCGGGCGGCGTTGTTCAGGTGGTCGTCGCCGCGGATCACATGGGTCACGCCCATATCGTAGTCGTCGACCACCACCGCCAGCATGTAGACCGGGGTGCCGTCGGAACGCAGCAGGATCATGTCATCGAGTTGGTCGTTGCGGATGGTCACATCGCCCTGGACCTCGTCCTTGATCACGGTGGCGCCGTCCTGCGGCGCCTTGATGCGGATCACGTAAGGCGCGTCCGGGTGGCTGGCTTCATCGGCGTCGCGCCAGGGTGAACGGTAGAGGGTGGATTTGCCCTCTGCCTTGGCCTGGTCGCGGAAGGCGGCGATTTCCTCCTGGGTGGCAAAGCACTTGTAAGCCTTGCCTTCGGCCAGCAGCTGTTTCGCGACTTCCGCGTGGCGGTCTGCGCGCTCGAACTGGCTGATCACTTCGCCGTCATGGTCCAAGCCCAGCCATTCCATGCCCTGCAGGATGGCGGCGGTGGCCTCCGGCGTGGAGCGTTCGCGGTCGGTGTCCTCGATCCGGAGCAGGAATTTGCCGCCGCGGCCGCGGGCGTAAAGCCAGTTGAACAGCGCAGTGCGGGCGCCGCCGATGTGCAGATAGCCGGTGGGAGAGGGCGCGAAACGGGTGACAACCGGTTGGGTCATGTGCAGGATTTACCTTTTGGAAACCATGTGAGGCGTAGTGTTTCCGCCTGTCTACCGGGCCAGAAGGCGGGGGGCAAGCATGCGCCTTGGCACTGCCATCAGCGACGTTCTGCAAGCACAGCGCGGCAGCCTGTTTCCCTGGGCGCCGGTGTTTCTGGGCGCAGGGATCGGGGCCTATTTCAGCCTGAAAGCCGAACCTAACGCCGCGGCGGCCGCGGGTCTGGCCTGTGTTTCTCTTCTGTTTTGCGCGGGCGCGCTGCTGCGGCGGCCTTTGGCCTTTCTGCTCTGGGCGCCTGCACTGCTGGCGGCAGGGGTGTGCCTGGCTTATGCGCGGACGCATCTGGTGGCGGCCCCGGTTCTGGATTTCCGCTATTACGGCCCGGTTGAGGGGCGGGTGGCGGCGGTGGACCGGTCGCCCACGGATGCGCTGCGGCTGACCCTTGATCAGGTCAGGCTGGACCGGGTACCGCCGCTGGATACGCCTGCGCGGGTCAGGGTTTCCTTGAAGGGGCAGACAGGCATACCGCCGCCCGGCGCGCGGGTAATGACCACCGCGCATCTGCTGCCGCCGCAGGGGCCGGCGGAGCCTGGCGGCTTCGACTTCCGCCGCCACGCCTGGTTCAAGCAGCTTGGAGGCTTGGGCTATACAAGGGTGCCAGTGCTGCTGGCGGAAGCGCCGGGCAGCGAGGTGCCGGTTGAGCAACTGCGCCGCAGGCTGGCGCAATATCTGCAACAGCAAATACCTGGGGAGACCGGCGGGTTTGCCGCTGCCGTCACAGCCGGCGACCGCAGCGGCGTCGGCGAGGAGACACTGACCGCGCTGCGGAAAAGCAACCTGGCGCATCTGCTGGCAATTTCCGGCCTGCACATGGGGCTGCTCACGGGGTTTGTGTTTGCTGCGTTGCGCAGCCTGATGTGCCTGGTGCCCTGGATTGCACTGCGCTGGCCGGTCAAGAAACTGGCCGCCGCGGCGGCGCTGGCAGCCGGGGCCGGCTATCTGCTGCTGTCAGGCGGCAATGTGGCGACAGAGCGCGCCTTTGTCATGGTGGCCGTGATGTTTGGCGCTGTTCTGCTGAACCGGCGGGCGATCACCCTGCGAGCAGTGGCGGTGGCGGCGCTGATCGTGCTGCTGAGGCGTCCCGAAAGCCTGCTGAGCCCCGGCTTTCAGATGAGCTTTGCCGCCACCGCCGCGCTGGTGGCGGCGTTTGCCGCGATCAGGGACGGGGAGGTGGCGCTGGGGCCGCTCTGGCTGCGGCCCGTTGCTGCTTTGGTGATCTCCTCCGCCGTCGCCGGGGCCGCGACGGCCCCCTTTGCGGCGGCGCATTTCAACACCATCCCGCACTACGGTTTGCTGGCGAACCTGCTGTCAGTTCCAGTGATGGGCACGGTGGTGATTCCCGCCGCCGTGCTGGCGCTGTGCCTGGCACCGTTCGGGCTGGAGTGGATCGGCCTCAGGCTGATGCAATGGGGTATGGACTGGATCCTGTGGGTGGCCCGAAGTGTCTCCGGCTTTGACGGCGCGGTTTCCCATGCGGCGGCGCCGGGGCCTTGGGTGCTGCCGCTGCTGGCCGGCGGTTTTGTCTTTGCGGTGGTCTGGCAGGGACGGCTGCGGCTGGCAGGGCTGCTGCCTGCCGCAGCGGCGCTTTGGATGTGGACCATGGCGGAGCGCCCGGACATCCTGATCGCCGAGTCCGGAGGGCTGGTCGGGGTGATGGAGGCGGAAGGCCGCGCATTGTCACGGGCCAAGGGGCAGGGCTTCACCGCGGAGATCTGGCTGGAGAATGACGGCGATCCTGCCTCTCAACCCGTTTCTGCGTCCCGCTGGGCCGCCGAACTGGACGGCCTTCCGGTCTGGCAGGGCGACGGATTCCGCATTATACATGCGCCGGGCAAGCGCAAACTTTCGGCTGCAAGCAGTTGCAAAGACAGGGATATCGTTATTTCCACCGTGACGGGCTCGAGCAGCTGCCTGCTGCTGACACCGGAGGTAATGCGGCAGACCGGCAGCCTGGCCCTGACCCGTACAGGCAAACTCCTTACGGCGCGGGATGCGGCGGGCGAGCGCCCCTGGACCGGCTGGCAGCCGGAGGGGCGGGAAATCCGCCGCCTGCGGCAGCTGCTGACCGGCGCGGGAGGTCAGTAAGTGCGGATCAGCCCGACCAGGCGGCCCTGGACCTCCACCATATCCTCCGGGTAGCGGCGGGTTTCATAAACCGGGTTGGCGGCCTCCAGCGCGATCATCGAACCCTCGCGGAAATAGCGCTTCAGCGTTGCCTCCTGGCCTTCGACCAGCGCCACCACGATATCGCCATTGTCCGCCGCCGAAGTTTCGCGGATCACCACAATGTCGCCGTCGTTGATGCCGGCCTCGATCATCGAGTCGCCCTTGACCTCCAATGCGTAGTGCTGGCCGGAAGGAGCGATCATGCCGCCGGGCACCGAGACCTGGTGCGAAACCTGGCTGATCGCCTCGATCGGGACACCGGCGGCGATGCGGCCCATCACCGGCAGTTCGACCGCCGCCTGGCGCAGCGGGTCTGCTGATGCCGGGGCCGGCGCCGTGGTTTTCGCCTGGCCGCCCTCGATCACCTTGGGGGCGAAGCCCTGCGGCTCGCCGGTGCCGCCAAGGCTTTCGGGCAGACGGATGATTTCGATGGCGCGGGCGCGGTGCGGCAGGCGGCGGATGAAGCCGCGCTCCTCCAGCGCCGTGATCAGCCGGTGAATGCCGGATTTCGACCTGAGGTCGAGTTCGGTCTTCATTTCGTCAAAACTGGGGGGCACGCCATCGCGCTGCAGGCGTTTGTGAATGAATTCCAGCAGTTGAAGTTGCTTCTTTGTGAGCATCGCCGCTCCCTCCGTGCCTCGTGTTTTCTTTTGTTCTACGCATGTTCACGTTTTGTGTCAACATGGCTGTATTGCTGGAAAGGCAGGAGGACGCGCCAAGGGCGCGTGCTTCCCTTACGGTGGCAAAGCCGCCTGCCGGGCAATGGGGCAAGAGTATTTGTGCAAAGAAGAGGAGGGATCAGATCGGCAGGTATTGCACAGTTTCGCCGGCTGGGCGGGCGCCGTCGCTTGGCGGGCGCACCAGCAGGGCGTTGGCGTCTGCCAGAATGGTGAGCAGCGAGCTGTCCTGATTGTCAAAGGCCGTCAGCTGGCCGTTTTCGACCTGCGCCCGCATGTAATGCTCCCGCGGGCCGTTTTCCGGCAGGGGGGCCGCCAGGGCGGCTGTGCGCAGCTGCGGGGCCTCCGCCGGCAGGCCCAGCATGGTGCGGACCACCGGCGCCAGGAACACATGGCCGCAGACCATGGCGGAAACCGGGTTGCCGGGCAGGCCGACCATTGCAGCACTGCCCATGCGGCCTGCCATAAGCGGTTTGCCGGGGCGCATGGCAACCTTGTAGAAGCTGCGCTCCATCCCGAGGTCCTGCGCCACCTTTCCGACCAGATCGTGATCGCCGACCGAGGCGCCGCCGATGGTGACAACCAGATCAGCGCCCTCGGCCAGCTCAAACGCAGTGCGCAGGGAGCTCTCGGTGTCGCGGGCGATCGGCAGGATGCGGGCGCGGGCGCCCAGATCCTCGAGCATCGCCTTGAGGCCGAAGGTGTTGGAAGCGATGATCTGGTCCGGCCCCGGCGTGCCGCCGGGCATCACTAGCTCGTCGCCGGTGGAGATCAGCGCGACCTCCGGGCGGCGGGTGACGGGGACCGAGGGAATGTTCATCGCGGCCAGCAGGGCGATGTCCGCAGGCGTCAGCAGCTTGGGTGCGCTGACGGTCTGGCCATCGGTGAAATCACCGCCGCGGGGGCGGATATTGTGGTTGCTGCCGGGCTCATCCGTGATGGTGATGAGGTCGCCGTTGCGGGTCACATCCTCTTGAATGACAACGAAACTTGCGCCTTCCGGAACCGGGGCGCCGGTGAAGATCCGCACCGCCTGGCCTGCGCCCACACGGCCAGCGAAAGCGTGGCCGGCCGCGGCTTCGCCGATCACCTTGAACATGGCGTGCAGCTCAACCTCGGCGGCGTTGACCGCATAGCCGTCCATGGCGGAGGCGGAGAACGGTGGCTGGTCGCGGCGGGCCTGCACATCGCGGGCAAGCACCCGGCCTGCGGCCTGGTCCAGCGGCACTTCCTCGGTTTCCAGCTGGCTGACAAGCGCCAGAAGATGCGCGCGGGCTTCGCTGACGGGGATCATTTACGCCTCATACCTACCTGATTTTCCGCCATCTTTCAGCGTGACTCGGATGCCGCCGATCTGCATTGCCTTGTCCACTGCCTTGGCCATGTCATAAACGGTGAGCGCGGCGGTGGAGACGGCGGTGAGCGCTTCCATCTCGACCCCGGTCTGGCCGGTGGTCTTGACGGTTGCCTCAATCCGCACGCCCGGCAGGTCCGGATCGAGCGTCAGTTCCACCGCGACCTTGGTCACCGGCAGCGGGTGGCAGAGCGGGATCAGGTCCGGCGTCTTCTTGGCGCCCATGATGCCCGCGAGTCGGGCCACCGACAGCACATCACCCTTCTTGGCGCGGCCTTCGGCAATAATATCAAAAGTTTCCTGCGCCATGGTGATGTGGCCCTCGGCAGTAGCGATGCGCGAGGTCACCGCCTTGTCCGAGACATCGACCATATGGGCGTCGCCCTTGGTGTCGAAATGGGTGAGGCTCATGCCGCTCTCCTTTACATCATGCCCGGCATCAGCGGGTTGGCGAGCAGCGCGCGGGTGGCGCCGGCGACGTCGTCCTGGCGCATCAGGCTTTCGCCGATGAGGAAGGTACGGGCGCCGTAGCGGGCCATGTCGCTGAGATCCGCGGGTGTGAAGAGCCCGCTTTCGCAGACGATGGTGCGGTCAGCGGGCACCATGCGGGACAGGGTGCGGGTGGTGTCCAGCGTCGTCTCAAACGTCTTGAGATTGCGGTTGTTGATGCCCATCAGCGGCGATTTCAGATTGCAGGCGCGCTCAAGCTCTTCGGCGTCATGCACCTCCAGCAGCACGTCCATGCCCCATTCAAAGGCGCTTGCCTCCAGCTCCTGCGCCTGGGCGTCGGAGACGGAGGCGAGAATGATCAGGATGCAGTCGGCGCCAAGCGCGCGGGCTTCAGCCACCTGGTAGGTGTCATACATAAAGTCCTTGCGCAGTGCGGGCAGGGAGCAGGCCTCGCGGGCCTGGGTGAGGAATTCCTTGGCGCCCTGGAAGCTGGGAGTGTCGGTCAGCACCGACAGGCAGGTGGCGCCGCCGTCTTCATAGGCCTTGGCCAGTTCCGCCGGTTCGAAATCGGGGCGGATCAAACCCTTGGAGGGGCTGGCTTTCTTGATCTCGGCAATCAGGCCGTAACCGGTACGGCTGGCCTGCATCAGGCTTTCGGCAAAGCCGCGCACCGGGGAGGCCTCGCGCGCCTCGGCCTCGACCGCTTCCAGCGGTTTGGCGGCCTTGTCTGCGGCCACTTCCTCGAGCTTGTAGGCCTTGATCTTGTCGAGCACGTTTTCGGTCATACCGGCGTCTCCGTTCCTGCGTTCCAGTCTATGGCAGTTTCACCGCGGGCGGCGAGCCAATTGTTCACTTTTGAAAAGGGCCGGGACCCGAAGAAACCGCGCCGCGCCGACAAGGGCGAGGGGTGGGCGGTTTTCAGGATTAGGTGATCGCCCGGTTTGATATGTTTTTCAAGCTTTTGCGCGGCATTTCCCCAGAGAATATATGCCGTTGGGGTTTCCGAGGTCAGCGCCAGCACCTGGTGCACCAGATGGTGCCAGCCGAGGTGTTTGTGGCCGTTGGCTTCGCCTGCCGGGACCGACAGGGCGGTGTTCAGCAAAAGCACGCCCTGACGCGCCCAGGGGCGCAGGTCGGCGTTTGCAGGGGTTACGCCAAGATCCTCCTGCAGCTCCATGTAAATATTGGACAAGGATCGGGGAAACGGGCGCACATGCGGTTCCGCCGAGAAGGCCAGCCCGTGGGCGTGGCCGGGTGTCGGATAGGGGTCCTGGCCGAGGATCACCACCCTTGTGTCCTCAGGCTGGGTCAGTTCCAGCGCCGCAAACCGCTGGTGCGCGGGCGGCAGGATGACCCGGCCATCCGCTGCGATTGCAGCGGAGATACCGGGCCAGCGGTCGTTGAAAAAAGGCAGGCTGGACCAGGTGCCCAGCCCCGGCGGCAGGTCGGTCATGCGGCTGAGGTGATCCGGGCCAGCGCCTCGACCTTGGCCTTGGCCGCGCCGCTGTCGATCGATTCCGCAGCGCGGGCGACGCCATCCCTGAGATCAGAAGCCTTGCCCGCAACAACCAGCGCGGCGGCGGCATTCAGCAGCACCGCGTCGCGGTAGGCCGAGGGGGTGCCCTGCAGGAGCACGCGGAAGGCCATGGCGTTTTCCTCCGGGGTGCCGCCGACAATCTTGTCGAAGGAATGCACCGGCAGGCCTGCGTCCTCCGGGTGCAGTTCAACCTCGCGGATTTCGCCGTCCTCCTCCAGCGCCGAGACCCAGCTGACGCCGGTGATGGTCAACTCGTCGGTGCCGTCGGAGCCGTGGACCAGCCAGGCGCGCTCGGAGCCGAGGGCCTTGAGGGTTTCCGCCATCGGGCGGATCATCGCGCGGCTGAAGGCACCGGTCAGCTGCCGCTTGACGCCTGCCGGATTGGTCAGGGGGCCGAGGATGTTGAAGATGGTGCGGGTGCCCAGCTCCTGCCGGGTCGGCATAACATGCGCCACCGCCGGGTGGTGCATCGGCGCCATCATGAAACCGATCCCGGCCTCATTGATTGCCTTTTCAACAACTTGCGGGCCAACCATCACGTTGATGCCCATCTGGGACTGCATGTCGGCAGTGCCGGATTTCGAGCTGAGGTTGCGGTTGCCGTGCTTGGCGACCACAACGCCGGCGCCCGCCGCGACAAAGGCGGTGGCGGTGGAGATGTTGAGGGTGTTCTTGCCGTCGCCGCCGGTGCCCACGATGTCCATGGCGCCGGCGGGCGCCTTTACCGGGTTGCATTTGGCGCGCATCACGGCGGCGGCTGCAGCGTATTCGTCAACACTCTCGCCGCGGGTGCGCATCGCCATCAGCAGACCGCCGATCTGGCTTGGGGTGGCTTCGCCCTCGAACAGCAGGGTGAAGGCCTTCTCGGCTTCTTCGCGGGTCAGGGAACGCTCGGCGGCGGCGCCGATCAGCGGCTTCAGCTGGTCGCTCATGCCGGCACCTGCATCACGTCGAGGAAGTTCTTCAGGAGCGCGTGGCCGTGCTCCGAGGCAATCGATTCCGGGTGGAACTGGACGCCGTGGATCGGCAACTCCTTGTGCTGAAGGCCCATGATGGTGCCTTCTTCCAGCTCAGCGGTGATTTCCAGGCATTCGGGCAGGCTTTCGCGCTCCACCACCAGGGAGTGGTAGCGGGTTGCCTCAAAAGGCGATGGCAAGCCTTTGAAAACGCCGGTGTCCTTGTGATGCATCATGCCCATCTTGCCGTGCACGATCTCGTGGCAGCGCACCACCTTGCCGCCGAAGGCCTGACCGATGGTTTGGTGGCCGAGGCATACGCCCATCAGCGGCGTGCGGGTCTCCGCCGCCGCCTCGGTCAGGGCAAGGCAGATGCCTGCCTGATCCGGGTCGCAGGGTCCCGGCGACAGCAGGATGCCTGCGGGCTTCATCGCCATTGCTTCCTGCACGTTGATGGCGTCGTTGCGGTGCACTTCCATTTCGGCGCCAAGCTCGCCGAGGTAGTGGACGAGGTTGTAGGTGAAGGAATCGTAGTTATCGATCAGCAGCAGCATCTTGCGGGCTCTTTTAAGGGTGGCGGGCGGGGTGCGCGCCGCAGTATAGTGGTTGCAACATACTTGTTCAGGGATACGGGGCAGCGTCAAGGGCAGGATAGGCGAATGCAGGGGCGAACCGGCACAAGGGGCGCGCAGGCAGGCCGGGACGGCGCAGCACGGCAGAAAGATTGAGAGGCAAAACGGGCATGCGGGGATTTCTGGGCGGCGTGAGTGTCGGGGCATTGCTGGCCGCGGGCGGGCTGGCGATGCTGTCTTTGTCGGTGCCGCTTCCGGACACCGGAGCGGTGCAGGAGATGGCGCCGGAGCCGGCGGCGGACAGCACAGGCAAGGCACCGGAACCTGCTGCGCACGATCCGGGCGACGCCCCGTCAATGCCGAATGGCGGCAGCAAGGCGGTGGAGGCGCCTGACAGCGCCCAGGGGCCGGATGCCGACCTCGCCGAAGTGCAGCCGGAGGCGCCCGAAACGACAAGCGCGGATGATGATCTGAGCGCGCTGGCAGGCGCGGATACCGCCCCGGCAGGCAAACCCAAGGTTGGACTGGCGGCGGAAGTCGCCGGGGCCGGCGGGCTCACACCCGCATCGGCACCGGGCACTGCCGCGGTGACGGAGCGGCACCAGCCGCAAGCCGTCCAGCCGGCGGTGCCTGCGGCGCCGGGCAGCGAAAGCGCAGTGGTTGCGGCAACGGAGCCTGCGCCGGAACCCGCGCAGGAATCCGGGGCGCGCGAGGAGCCTGAGGACGCCGCAGAGCCGGTTGCCGCGGCGGAACCGCTGGAGCAGGCCGGTGCGCCCAGGGTTGCAGTGGCACCATCCGCCGCGGCGGTGCAGGCCCCGGAGATCGGCAGCGCGCCGCTGGCGACGACTCTGCCGGTGATCGGCGCAGCGCCTGAGGCGGCCGCCGGGGGACCCGGCATCGAAACCGTTGAAGACATTGAACCGGAGCTGTCCGTGCAAGCGGAGGAAGCTGCGCCGCTGTCACCCGGAATCGGCACGCCGGTGGTGCCGCTTACCGAACGGGACGAGGCGGAGGGTCTTGGCGCCGGGCAGCCGGGAGTTTCCCCTTTCACAGCCCATGCGGAGCCGTTCTTCAACCCGGAAGACCGGCCTCTGATGTCGATCGTGCTGATTGACGGCGCTGGCGCTGTCGGTTCTGAAGCGCTGGAGGATTTTCCCTATCCCCTCACCTTTGCCATCGACCCCGAGGATCCGCAGGCCGCTGAAAAGATGGCGGCGCGCCGGGCAGCCGGGTTCGAGGTGCTGATGCTGGCCGACCTGCCGCGCGAGGCCTCGCCGCAGGATGCGGAGACCGCCTTTGAAGTCTGGCGCGGGCAATTGCCGGAAGCGGTGGCGATCCTGGAAGGGGTGGAGACCGGCGTGCAGGGCAACCGGGCGCTGGCGGATCAGGTGGCGGCGTATGCGGCGTCAGCCGGCTACGGGCTGGTGACGCAGGACAGCGGCCTCAACACCGTGCAGAAGCTGGCGCTGCGCGATGGCGTGCCGGCCGGCGTTGTGTTCCGCGATTTCGACGGCGCGGGCCAGGACCAGCGGGCGATCCGGCGGTTCCTGGATCAGGCGGCGTTCCGGGCCGGCCAGGAGGGCGCGGTGATCATGCTGGGGCGGCTGCGGCCGGACACGATTTCGGCACTGCTGCTGTGGGGCTTGCAGGACCGCGCCGCACGGGTTGCGCTGGCGCCGGTGTCCGCCAGCCTGGTGTCGCTGCTGCCGGGCAAGTAAAAACGGCGCCCGATATGCGGGCGCCGCAGTCTCCGGCTGGAGTATTTCGGCAAAGCAGAAGGCCGGGGGACGGCCCTTTCAAGGCTAGCGGTTGCCGTTGCCGGTGAACCGGGCCGCGTCGGCGGCGGCGCGGCGGATGGCGTTGGATTTGTGCACCGTCTCCATATACTCTGCCTCAGGGTCGCTGTCGTAGACAACGCCGCCGCCGGCCTGGATATAGAGGTTCTGGTCCTTGACGATGGCGGTGCGCAGCGCAATGCACATGTCCATGTCGCCGCCGGCCGAGAAATAGCCGACGCCGCCGCCGTAGATGCCGCGTTTTTCCGGCTCCAGCTCATCGATGATTTCCATCGCCCGGACCTTGGGCGCACCGGAAACGGTGCCTGCGGGCATGCCGGCAAAGAAGGCGTCCAGCGCGTCCTTGTCGTCTGCCAGCTCCCCAACGACGTTGGAGACGATGTGCATGACGTGGCTGTAGCGTTCGATAATGAATTTCTCGGTTGGGCGCACGGTGCCGATCTTGGACACCCGGCCGGTGTCGTTGCGGCCCAGGTCCAGCAGCATCAGGTGCTCTGCCAGCTCTTTCTTGTCCGCCAGCAGATCGGCCTCCAGCGCCTTGTCCTCCTCCGGGGTGGCGCCGCGCGGGCGGGTGCCTGCGATCGGGCGGATGGTGACCTCCTGCCCGAAGACGCGGACCAGGATTTCAGGGGAGGCGCCCACCACCTGGAAGCCGCCGAAGTTGAAGTAGAACATGAAGGGCGACGGGTTGGTGCGCCGCAGCGAGCGGTAGAGCGCGAAAGGCGGCTGGCGGAATTCCTGGGTCCAGCGCTGCGCCGGCACCACCTGGAAGATGTCGCCTGCGCGGATGTATTCCTTGGCCTTCTCCACCGCGGCCATATAGCCCTCCTTGGTGAAGTTCGACTGCGGCGGGGCAACCTCGTCCGCGTCGCCAAGGTCGCGGCTTTCGGCGGGCATGGCGCGTTCCAGGTCTCGCACCGCGTCCATCACCCGCTCCGCGGCCTGGGCATAGGCCGCCTTGGCGGTCTGGCCGTCGCTGGCCCAGGCAGGGGACACCACGGTCACCTCGCCCTTGACCCCGTCGAGAACTGCGATGACCGAGGGGCGCAGCATCAGGGCATCGGGCAGCCCCAGCGGGTCCGGGTTGACGTCCGGCAGGTGTTCAACCAGGCGGATCATGTCATAGCCGAGATAGCCGAAGAGACCGGCCGCAGCCTGCGGCAGGTCATCGGGCAGGGCTATCTTGCTTTCGGCAATCAGCGCCCGCAGGTTGTCCATCGGGTTGCCGTCCTGCGCGGTGAAGTCATCCGCATCAAACCGGGCCGAGCGGTTCAAGGCGGATTGCTCCCCATGGCAGCGCCAGACCAGATCCGGTTTCATGCCGATGATCGAATAGCGCCCGCGCACCTCGCCGCCGGTCACCGATTCCAGCATGAAGGCGTCCTTTTGGGCGCCGGTCAGCTTGAGCATCAGCGACACCGGCGTATCGAGGTCGGCGGCAAGGCGGGTGTAGACGACCTGGTTCTCGCCGGCTTCATAGGCCTTGGCGAACGTGTCGAAATCGGGGGTCAGGGCCATGGGTCGGGTGCCTTGGTTACTGGAAGTTTGCCTGCGCTGCATTCAGCGCCTGCTGGTCTACACGGGGTTCGGCGCGGATCTGGACGTCCTGCACATAGGCCTGAAACAGCTCCTGGGCCAGCGACTGGTCCAGCTGCGCCTGCAGCGCCTGGGTGAGCAGGGTCATGTCGTCGCTTTGCTCCGGCGGCAGAATGGCGTCGAGACGGACAACCACGGCAGAGTCCGCGTCCTGCACCAGCCGGAAATCCCCAACCTCCATTTCGAACACCCCGGCGACCAGACCGGCCGGCACGGTGTCGATATAGGCGGTGCGGGTCAGGCCGCTTTCGGTTTTCACCTCGGCATCCTCCGCAAAGCTGCCCGCGGCCTCAGCCTTGGCCAGCAGATCTTCGCCGAGCGCTGTCAGTGCGCCGGCCAGGCGGTCGGCCTGCCAAGCAGCCAAGACCTTGTCCTTGGCATCTGCAAAAGGTTCCGGGCGCTCCGGCAGGGTGTCGTCCAGGCGCAGGGCAAAAAGGCTGCCGTCCTCCAGGAAGCCCACCTCCGGGAAATCGTCGGCGGTGACGGCGGCGGCAGCGGTGCGGAAGGCCTCGTAGGCGGCGATATCGTCGCTGCTTTCTTCGGTCCAGTTGATCTGGGCCAGCTCCAGCCCGCTTTCGGTTGCCAGCTCCTCCAGCGTGGCACCGCCGGCCAGCATGTCGTCGATGTCCTCAGACTGGGTTTCGACCAGGCGGCGAGCGCGGTCGGAGGCAAGCTCCTCGCGCAGTTCCGGCTCGGCCTGCTCAAAGGTGGTGATCTGCGCCTCCAGGCGGCCGTTCACGCGGTACAGCGCCGGGCCAAGGTTGGAGGGCAGGGGGCCGGCCACGGTGCCGACCTCAGCGGCGAAGACTTCAGTGCCGGCCGCACCCAGGTCGCCCATGGTCACGTCGCCCATGTCGATGTCCTGCAGGCTGAGGCCGCGGCCCTCAACCAGGCTTTCAAAGGTGGCGCCGCCGGTTTCCAGCTGCGCCTTGGCGCTAGCAGCGGCCTCGTCATCGGCAAACACCAGCCGTTCGACCAGGCGGCGTTCCGGCACCTGGTACTGGTCCGAACGGTCCTCGAACAGACGCTGCAGCTGGGCCTCGTCCACCTCGATTTCGTCCAGCAGCATGGAGGGGCGCAGGGCGGCATAGGTGATGACCTTGGTTTCCGGCAGCATGAACTGGTCCTGGTTTGCCTCGTAGAAGGCCTTCAGATCCGCGTCGGAGGGCGCTTCGGCGGTCAGCGCGATATCCGCAGCGTTGATCTGCACATAGGAGAAGCTGCGGCGGGCGCCGATGAAACCGGTCAGGGTTTCCGTCAGGGTTTCAGGCATCTTGGTGCCGGAAAGGACCGCATTCTGCACGATGGTGCGGGCGGCCTCGCGGCGCAGGTCCTCTTCGAATTCCTTTTCCGACAGGCCCGCATTGCGCAGGGCAAAGCTGTAGGCTTCGCGGTCGAACTGGCCGTTCACGCCCTGGAAGGCGTCAATGGCGGCGAGCTCTTCGATCAGGTTTTCATCGCCCAGCGACAGGCCCAGGCCCTTGGCCTCGTGATCAAGCGCTGCCAGCGAGATCAGGCGGCCCAGAACCACGCGGTCGAGGCCGAAGGCGGTCATCTGCGCCATCGAAACGGCCTGGCCGGTCTGCGCCTGCATGGCGCGCTGTTCGCGCTGCAGCTCGCGCACATAGTTGCCGATGCTGACTTCCTCATCGCCGACTGTGGCGATCGAGGAGGACGAGCTGGTGAAGTTCACCGCGCCAAATCCGGCAAGGCCGACAATCAGCATCCCCATCAGGATCCAGACAAAGGTTTTGGATAGGTGTTTCATGCCTGCGGCCATGATGCCCTCTTTATTGTTCTGCTGCCCCGAAATGCGGGCAGCGGGAAATGCCGCTGACTGAATACGCGGCTGCCCGCAGAGGGGCAAGATGATTGCGGATCAAACTGCTGGATGATCAGGGATTAAAGGCGGCGAGCCGGTCAAACAGCGTCCGGATGCCTGCGCGGTCCACATTGGCAAAGGCAATGCGGAACTGGCGGGCGCCGTCCGGGTCGCCCTCGGGCATGAACATGGAGCCCGGCAGCATCAGGACGGAAGCCTCTGTTACCAGTTTGCGGGCGATCTCCTCCGACGGCTGATCGAAAGGGTGTTCGACATAGGCGAAATAGGCGCCGCAGCCGAGCAGTTTCCAGCCTTTCGCCGCCAACACCGGAAAGCCTTCCTCGATCGCGAGGCGGCGGTCGAGGATTTCCTGGCGTTCGCCGCCAAGCCACTCCTGCAGGTTTTCGATGCCCCACAGCGCGCCGGCCTGGCCCAGCTGCGAGGGGCAGATCGTGACTGTGTCCAGAAACTTCTCCATTTCGAACAGGCGGTCCGTCGAGGCGGCGATGGCGCCGACGCGGTGGCCGGTCAGCCGGTAGGCCTTGGAGAAGGAATAGAGGTGGATCAGCGTCTGGTCCCACTCCGGCATCCGGAACAGCCCGTGCGGCGCGCCCTCGCGGCTGTCGAAGTCGCGGTAGGTTTCGTCCACGATCAGCGCCAGGCCGCGGGCGCGGGCGAGGCTGAAGAAGGCCTGCACCAGGCCCGCCGGGTATTCGACTCCGCAGGGGTTGTTGGGAGTGACCAGCACGATGGCGCGGGTGCGCTCCGTTATCAGGGCCTCGGCGGCGGCCACGTCCGGCAGCATGCCTTCGCCGACGTGCAGCGGAACGGCGGTGACGCCCGCCATGTCCAGCCACATTTTATGATTGAAGTACCAGGGCACAGGGATGATCACCTCGTCGCCTTCGCCGCAAAGCGACGCGATGGCGGCGGCAAAGGCCTGGTTGCAGCCGGAGGTGATGCCGACCTGCGCCGGCTGGACGTCGGCCCGGTAATGGGCGGAGATCTGGCCCGCCAGCGCCCGGCGCAGCGGGTCATTGCCCAGCACCGGTCCATAGAGATGAGCGGAGACGTCGTTTAGCGCGGCATCGGCCAGCGCCTGGCGCAGCCCTTCGGGCGGGGCTTCTGCCGGGGCGGCCTGGCTGACATTCAGGAGCGGGCGGTCCGGCGGGAATGCCGCTCCGGCCACCCAGCGGCGCGATTCGACGATGGGCGACACAAAGGTGGCTTGGGTGCGGGGCAGGGACATGGGCGGCTCCGGGCTGCGGCAGAAACTTGCGGCGCGCCGGCGTGCGCGCCGGCGTATGTCTGGCACGGCGGCCCGGACGGCTCAAGCGGGAACGGCGGTGCTGGAACGGCCAAAGAAAAAGGCGCGCAGTGATGCGCGCCTTTGAAATTCAAACACGGGGCCGGATCAGTCCTTGCCGCGGTAGGGCTCGACATACTGCAGGGCCATGTCCCAGGGGAAGAAGATCCAGGTGTCCTGGCTCACCTCGGTGATGAAGGTGTCCACCATCGGGCGGCCCTTGGGCTTGGCATAGACGGTGGCGAAATGCGCCTTGGGGTACATCTCGCGCACCAGCTCCAGGGTTTTGCCGCTGTCGACCAGGTCGTCGATGATCAGCACGCCCTCGCCGTCGCCCATCAGGCCCGCATCGGGGGATTTCAGCACTTCGGCTTCGCCCTGGGCCTGGTGGTGGTAGGAGCGCACCGAGATTGTGTCGACGGTGCGGATGTCCAGCTCGCGGCTGACGATCATGGCCGGCGCCATGCCGCCGCGGGTGATCGCCACAACGGCGCGCCAGGCGCCATCGTCAGGGCCTTGCCCGTCCAGGCGCCAGGCCAGCGCGCGGCTGTCGCGGTGGATCTGGTCCCAGCTGATGTGAAAGCCTTTTTCGTGCGGCAGACGATCGGTCATTTTTGGTGCTCCCCGCGGTGTCGCGTCAGCTGGCGCAAACCCGGGCGCCTGCCCGGGCTTCGCCGTTTTCAGTTACTTGGAAATATCCGGTGCATCCACCGCCTTCATGCCGACGACGTGGTAGCCTGCGTCCACATGCAGGTTCTCGCCGGTGACGCCGGAGCTGAGGTCGGACAGCAGATACAGTGCGGAATTGCCGACATCGTCGATGGTCACGTTGCGGCGCAGCGGCGAGTTGTATTCGTTCCATTTCATAATGTAGCGGAAATCGCCAATACCCGACGCGGCCAGGGTCTTGATCGGGCCGGCGGAAATTGCGTTGACACGGATGCCGTCCTTGCCCAGGTCCTCAGCCAGGTACTTGACCGACGCCTCCAGCGCGGCCTTGGCAACACCCATCACGTTGTAATGCGGCATCACCTGCTCGGCACCGTAATAGGTGAGGGTCAGCAGCGAGCCGCCATCCTTCATCATCTTCTCGGCGCGGTTGGCAACTGCAGTGAAGGAGAACACCGAGATGTCCATGGTCATCTGGAAGTTGCTGCGGCTGGTGTCGACGTAACGGCCGCGCAGCTCGTTCTTGTCGGAAAAGCCGATGGCGTGGACAACAAAATCCAGCTTGCCCCATTTGGCTTCCAGCTCGGCGAACAGGGCGTCGATGGACGCCTCGTCCGACACATCGCACGGCAGGACGATATTGCTGCCCAGCTGTTCGGCCAGCGGGTCGACCCGCTTCTTCAGCGCATCGCCCTGATAGGAAAAGGCAAGCTCGGCGCCGGCGTCGGCGCAGGCCTTGGCAATGCCCCAAGCAATGGATTTGTCGTTGGCCAGGCCCATGATGAGGCCGCGCTTACCGGCCATCAGTTGACTAGACATGCAGGTTCTCCGCCTGTGATCTCTTGAATTAGACGGTGTTTAATATGCTGGGCGGGCCGCTTCAAGAGCGCATCCCCTTGCCGCAGGGCAGTAAGCTGCATAGGTTGCTGCAAAATCCCCCGGAGAGGTGCCAGATGTCAGACCGTACAGGTATTTTTGCAGGTGAGGACCCGTTTGCCATTGCCCGGTCCTGGCTGAAGGAAGCGGAAGCATCCGAACCCAATGATCCCAATGCCATTGCGCTGGCAACGGTGGATGAAACCGGGCTGCCGAACAGCCGCATGGTGCTGCTCAAGGAAATCGAGGACGGCGCCTTTGTGTTCTACACCAACTATGAGAGCGCCAAGGCGCAGGAGCTGGATCACGCGGGCAAGGCAGCCTTTGTGATGCACTGGAAATCGCTGCGCCGCCAGATCAGGGTGCGCGGCGCCATCACCCGCGAGGACGGCCCGCAGGCGGATGAATATTACAAGTCGCGCTCGCTCAAGAGCCGCCTGGGCGCCTGGGCATCGAAGCAGTCGCAACCGCTGGACAGCCGCGGCTCGCTGATGGCGGAAGTGGCCAAGATAACTGCCATGAAGGGCCCCAATCCGGAGCGGCCGCCGTTCTGGGGCGGCTACCGGCTGGTGCCCGTTGAGATTGAATTTTGGGCCGATGGCGCGTTCCGTTTGCACGACCGTTTCCGCTGGCGGCGCAGGAACGCTAACGACGAATGGGAAATTGTCCGGCTCAATCCCTGACTGAATCAACCAGGGCTTACCTAGGGTCAACCCCTGTTTCATGACATTTTCAAGACTTTTTTGCTTGAATTCCAAGGTCAGATTGGCGCATCAGGGCACAAGCAAAAAAACAAGAAACGCGGTAGGGAAATTAACGTGGCAGAAGATCTCAGCAGCTTGCAGCAAATTCAGGGGCTGGTGAAATGGTTTGACCCCGCCAAAGGGTATGGGTTTGTCGTTTCCGACCTTGGCGGCCCGGACATTCTTCTGCACGTGAACGTGCTGCGCAATTTCGGGCAAAGCTCGGTTGCAGACGGCGCCCGGATTGAGATCGTCACCCATCAGACCGGCCGCGGCGTTCAGGCCGTCGAAGTGATTTCCATCCAGCCGCCGGAGCGCGAGGACACCCCGGTGCTGAGCGACTTTGCCGAGCTGGACATGGACAGCCTGCAGAACGAGCCGCTGGAACCTGCCCGGGTGAAATGGTTCGACAAGGGCAAGGGCTTCGGCTTTGCCAATGTGTTCGGCCGCAGCGAGGACGTGTTCCTGCATGTCGAGGTTCTGCGCCAGTCCGGCCTTGCCGACCTGCAGCCCGGCGAAGCACTGGCTATGCGGGTGATCGACGGCAAGCGCGGCCGCATGGCGGTCGAGGTGCTGGCCTGGGAAGCCGCTCTGGCTGCCGAAAGCCAGGACTGAACAAATGCTGCGGCGTCTTCTTTGCTGGAGTTTCGCCGCCGCCGCTTTGATTGCCGCCCCGGCCCTTGCCGCGGACTGCCAGCCTGGCAGAGTGGATCTGCGCGGCAGTTGGGGGCAGACCGGGTTTTCCGTTGAAATCGCCGATGACGAGCAGGAGCGCGCCCAGGGGCTGATGTTCCGGGAGAACCTGCCGCGCGGGGCAGGGATGCTGTTTGTCTACGACCACCCCCAGCCTGCCGCGTTCTGGATGAAAAACACGCTGATCCCGCTCGACATCATTTTTCTGGACAAAAGCGGCCAGGTGACCTCGGTTCACGAGAACGCCAGGCCGGGCGACCTGACACCGATCCCGGGCGGGGATCAGGTGTTTGCCGTGCTGGAAATCAATGGCGGGCTGGCACGCCGCTACGGCATTGCCGCAGGCACTGAGATGCGCCACGAAATTTTTTCCGCAAGCGGCGCAGTTTGGCCCTGTTAGGGGTTTTCAAATCATTCCGCCGGAGATAGGAAGGCGCACGGTCCGGGGCGTGGCGCAGTCTGGTAGCGCACCTGTTTTGGGTACAGGGGGTCGTGAGTTCGAATCTCGCCGCCCCGACCACTTCTCTCCATAAGATTGCAGCGAATCTCCGCTCACCTCAAATCCGGGGAAAGACTCTCTTCGCGCATAGGGTGTATTGTTTTCCACACCTGCAATCCCAAGTATTAACAGCCCGTTAACCGCCTGTTAATACACTCTTAACCAAATGCCGCTGACTCGCATCAGAATGCGCAAGCAGGCGCGCCCGGTGCAGGGAAGGCAGCATCAATCCCGCAACAGTTCAACATTAAGGAGAGTCCGGATTCGCTCTGCATGCTGTGCACGGAGATTGTGCACTATCAGCCGGCCCGGCGCTCCTGTTCGCCTCTCTGCAAGGCAGCAAGTCACTCGCTGGGCGGCATAAATCCGGTTCACTCAAGTATCCGCCCGAGGCGGAGGCAACGGCGGCGGGCTGTGGATGAATCGTAGCTGCGGCCGGGACCCGGCAATCCGCGGATAGCGTCAACAGCAAAGATCGTTGCCAACAGGTAAATTTAGCGTTGACCCCTTGTGTCAGAATACGCCAAATTGTGTTCACCGGTTGCATCGGCACTAGATCTGGTGGGTTCCAGAGCCGCAGCAACAACGCTGAAAACAGCACACAGTCCTGGAAGAATGGCCGGCGAGGGCCGCAAGTGCGCCAGATGCGGCGGGCACAGGCTGTTTGCGCGTTCTGCGGCCGGGAATGGCTGGTGCGGGGGCACCATGACACTTGACCGATGTGTGCTTGAGAAGGGGCAGAGCATGAAGATCGAACGGAAATTCACCAAACCCGGCCAGGATGCCTATTCCGAACTGGCCTTTGTCTCGGCCACTTCGGAAATCCGCAACCCGGACGGGACCATCGTTTTCCGGCTCGACAACATCGAAATCCCCGCGTCCTGGAGCCAGGTGGCCAGCGACGTCATTGCCCAGAAGTATTTCCGCAAGGCTGGTGTGCCGTCCCGCCTGAAAAAGGTCCGCGAGAAGGGCGTGCCGGAGTTCCTCTGGCGCTCTGTCCCCGAAGAGGGCGCCGAGCTGCGCGGCGAAACCTCCTCCAAGCAGGTGTTCGACCGTCTGGCGGGTGCCTGGGCCTATTGGGGCTGGAAGGGCGGCTATTTCTCCTCTGAGGAGGACGCGCGCGCCTATTACGACGAGATGCGCTATATGCTGGCAACCCAGCGCTCGGCGCCGAACTCGCCCCAGTGGTTCAACACCGGCCTGCACTGGGCCTATGGCATCGACGGCCCGGCGCAGGGCCATCACTATGTCGACTACAAGACCGGCAAGCTGACCAAGTCGGACAGCGCCTATGAGCATCCCCAGCCGCACGCCTGCTTCATCCAGTCGGTCTCTGATGACCTGGTCAAGGACGGCGGCATCATGGACCTGTGGGTGCGCGAGGCGCGGCTGTTCAAATACGGCTCCGGAACCGGCACCAATTTCTCCCATCTGCGCGCCGAGGGCGAGCCGCTGTCCGGCGGCGGCAAATCCTCCGGCCTGATGGGCTTCCTCAAAATCGGCGACCGCGCGGCGGGCGCCATCAAATCAGGCGGCACAACCCGTCGGGCAGCAAAAATGGTGATCGTCGACGCCGATCACCCGGATATCGAAGACTTCATCCAGTGGAAGGTGATCGAGGAGCAGAAGGTCGCGTCCATCGTCGCGGGCTCCAAGATGCACGAGAAGATGCTGAACGGCATCTTCGAGGCGATCCGCAGCTGGGACGGGGCTGAGGCCGATGCCTATGACCCGGCGGTCAACGACGGGCTTAAGAAGGCCATCCGCGAAGCCAAGAAGGTTGCGATCCCGGAAACCTACATCAAGCGGGTTCTGGATTACGCCAAGCAGGGCCATACCTCGATCGAGTTCCCGACCTATGACACCGACTGGGATTCGGAGGCCTACAGCTCTGTCTCCGGGCAGAATTCCAACAACTCGATCCGGGTTACAAACGCCTTCCTGCATGCGGTCGAAAAAGACGCCGACTGGGAACTGTTCAACCGTACAGACGGCAAGGTCGCCAAGGTGATCAGGGCCCGTGATCTGTGGGAGAAGGTCGGCCACGCGGCTTGGGCCTGTGCCGATCCGGGCATCCAGTTCCACGACACCGTGAACGAGTGGCACACCTGCCCGGAAGACGGTGAGATCCGAGGCTCAAACCCTTGTTCGGAATACATGTTCCTGGACGACACCGCCTGCAACCTGGCGTCGCTGAACCTGCTGAGCTTCCTGAAGGACGGGCAGTTCCAGGCGGATGACTTCATGCATTCCTGCCGCCTGTGGACGCTGACGCTGGAAATCTCGGTGATGATGGCGCAGTTCCCGTCCAAGGAAATTGCGCAGCGCTCCTACGACTTCCGCACCCTGGGCCTGGGCTATGCCAATATCGGCGGCCTCCTGATGAACATGGGCTACAGCTACGACTCGGATGAGGGCAGGGCGCTTTGCGGTGCGCTGACTGCGCTGATGACTGGTGTCGCATATGCCACTTCTGCCGAGATCGCATCGGAGCTGGGTGCGTTCCCGGGTTATGCGAAAAACGCGGACCACATGCTGCGTGTGATCCGAAACCACCGCACCGCTGCAAAGGGCAATGCTGACGGCTATGAAGCGCTGTCGGTCAAGCCGGTGCCGCTGGATATCGCCAGCTGCCCTGATGCGCTGCTGACCGATTTGGCTGCCAGCGCCTGGGACGAAGCGCTGGAACTGGGTGAGAAGCACGGCTACCGCAATGCCCAGACCACGGTGATTGCACCGACCGGCACCATTGGCCTGGTGATGGACTGCGACACCACAGGCATCGAGCCTGACTTTGCACTGGTGAAGTTCAAGAAGCTGGCCGGCGGCGGCTACTTCAAGATCATCAACCGCTCGGTGCCGTCGGCGCTGGAGGGGCTGGGCTACAGCTCCTCGCAGATCGAGGAAATCGTATCTTATGCGGTGGGCCATGGCTCCATCGGCAACGCGCCGGGCATCAACCACACCTCGCTGGCAGGCCACGGCTTTGGCCCCAATGAGCTTGCCAAGGTGGATGCAGCACTGGAATCGGCCTTTGACATCCGCTTCGTGTTCAACCAGTGGACCCTGGGCGAGGATTTCTGCACCGGCGTGCTGGGCATCCCGGCAACCAAGCTGAACGACCCGACCTTCGACCTGCTGCGCCACTTGGGTTTCACCAAGAAGGACATCGAGGCCGCCAACGACCACGTCTGCGGCACCATGACCCTGGAAGGCGCGCCGCATCTGAAGGAAGAGCACTACGCGATCTTTGACTGCGCCAACCCCTGCGGTAAGAAAGGCAAGCGTTTCCTGAGCGTTGACAGCCACATCCGCATGATGGCGGCAGCGCAAAGCTTCATCTCCGGTGCGATCTCCAAGACCATCAACATGCCAAATTCGGCGACCATCGAGGATTGCCAGAAGGCCTATGAGCTGAGCTGGAGCCTGGGCATCAAGGCGAACGCCCTGTACCGCGACGGCTCCAAGCTGAGCCAGCCGCTGGCGGCGGCGCTGGTCGAGGATGACGACGATGCGGCGGAGGTGCTGGAAAGCGGTGCTCCGCAGGAGAAGGCTGCGGTGCTGGCCGAGAAAGTCGTCGAGAAAGTGGTCATCAAGGAAGTGCTGAAATCGCACCGCACCAAGATGCCGCAGCGGCGCAAGGGCTATACCCAGAAGGCGGTTGTCGGCGGCCACAAGGTGTATCTGCGTACCGGCGAATATGAAGACGGCAACCTCGGTGAGATCTTCATCGACATGCACAAGGAAGGCGCAGGCTTCCGGGCGATGATGAACAACTTCGCTATCGCGGTGTCGGTCGGCCTGCAGTACGGCGTGCCGCTGGAGGAGTTTGTCGACGCCTTCACCTTCACCAAGTTCGAGCCCGCGGGCATGGTCCAGGGCAACGACTCGATCAAGAACGCGACCTCGATCCTCGACTATGTGTTCCGCGAGTTGGCGGTATCGTATCTCGACCGCACCGATCTGGCGCATGTGAAGCCGGAGGGCGCGACGTTCGACGATCTGGGCCGCGGCGAGGAAGAAGGCGTGTCGAACCTGTCCGAACTGAGCGAAACCGCGGCGACCCGGTCGCTGGAAGTGCTGAAGCAGATCTCCTCGACCGGCTATCTGCGCAAGCGCCTGCCGCAGGAACTGGTGGTGCTGCAGGGCGGCCAGCCGGAAGCCGGCGTTCTGGGCACAGGAACCGATCCGGTGGCGGCACTGCAAACCCTGGTGCCAGAAACCACAGAAGCACCGGCGCAAGCCACCGGCGGCATGGACGCGCGCACCAAGGCAAAAATGCAAGGCTATGAGGGCGAAGCCTGCGGCGAATGCGGCAACTACACGCTGGTGCGCAACGGCACCTGCATGAAATGCAACACCTGCGGGGGAACCTCTGGCTGCAGCTGAGGACCTTCGCTTGCGGCGCCGGTCAGCAACCCCCGACGGCGCCGCAACCAATGACCTGAAGCGGAAGCGGTTCTGCTTTTGACGAAATCAGGAACGGGTGCGCCCGTTCTGAACACCGGGATGGCCCAGGTAAGAAAATACTTTCGGGCAGTCAATGAAGGAGCCTGACCGGTGACAACTGGCTTCCTCTGGATCAGAGGGAGCCATTTTCTTTTTTTAGGGGGGCTCTGTTTTAGGTCGACTCAACACCCTTATAATCAGAATTATGTTAAATAGTGAGGCGGTCAGCGTAGCTGTGACAGCCAATTCCACATAAAATCAGCGTTTTAACGGCCTCAGCAGACCTTCCTGGGCCACGCTGGCGACCAGTTGCCCGTCTTCGGTATAGATAGATCCGCGGTTGAAACCGCGGGCGCTGCCGGTGAATGGCGCATCCATCGAATACAGATGCCAGTTCTGCAACTGCACCGGCGCGTGGAACCACATGGCGTGGTCAAGGCTGGCCGTCATCGCTTCCGGATTGTGAAACGTCAGCCCGTGCGGACGCATCGACGACCCCAGCAGCCCGAAGTCCGACACATAGGCCAGCAGGATGTGCTGCAGCTCAGGCCCTGCGCCTTGCGCCGCTTCCATACGGATCCACATCTGGTTGGCATCGCTGGTCTTTTCCGGTGCCAAGGGATCGCGCGGTTCGACCTCCCGGATTTCAAACGGCCGCGGCCGCAGCAGTTCGGCCTGTTTCTCCGGCGCAAAACGGCTGGCGTTTCGTTTGAGGATCTCGTGGCGCGGCTCCAATCCGCCGGGCACCGGGACATCCGGCATGGCGTGCTGGTGGTCCCAGCCGTCTTCCTGGGCATGGAAAGACGCCGCCAGGTTCAGGATCTGCTTGCCGTTCTGCATCGCAACCACCCGCCGCGTCGTGAAACTGCGGCCGTCGCGGGCTGGATCGACCTCATAGATCACCGGCCGCGACGGATCGCCCGGGCGAATGAAATACGCGTGAAGAGAATGGCATAACCTGCCAGAAACAGTGGCATATGCCGCTGTCAGCGCCTGCGCGATCACCTGGCCGCCGTAGATGCGCGTCGGAGTTTCGCCGCCGGATCCGGAGCCGCGGTAGAGATTGGTATCCAGCGTCTCAAGATCCAGCAGATCAAGCAGAGCTTTGGCGGTATCTGTCATGTGCATCGTCGTCCTTTGACCGGCCATCAGCGGGCCTTGCGTCCCGGCCGGGTGTGCCGCGCCTGAGGTTAAGCTGTCATGGCACCGTGCACCAGTGCCTTGAGTTCGGGCCGCGACGGGTAAGAGCTGGACGGCGCCAGTTGCGTCAGAAAAACCACCGTGAGATCAAGCTGGCGATCTATCCAGAAAAAGGTCGACGCAATGCCGCCCCAGCTGAAATCGCCAACCGACCCGGGACAGCGGGCGCGCGCCGGATTGAGCACCACGGCACCGCCAAGCCCGAAGCCCATGCCCTCCATCGGTTGTTCGGCAAAACTGCTGGGCCCCATTGACGCGATGTCGCCATCAAGGTGATTTTGCATCATGATATCAGCAATTTGCGGACTGATAATGAAGCCGCCGTCATAGCTGCCGCGGCGCCGGAGCATCTCGGCGAACTTCATGTAATCGTCAATTGTGCCGACCAGCCCGCCGCCGCCGGAGTGCATCGCGGCCTGCTCAAACGGAGAGTTGCCGCAGCGATCCGTCAGGCGCAGGCTGTCACTTCCGGTTTCGGCGGAATTCAGCGCCATCGCATCGCCTTCAAGCGGCGTGTAAAGGGAGGCAAAGCGGTTCTCTGCCCCGTCCGGCACCCGGAACCCGGTGTCCGCCATGCCCAAGGGTTCGAAGATTTCCGAAGCCAGAAACGCGCCCAGCGGCCGTCCGGCCACCACCTCGACAACCCGGCCAAGCACATCGGTTGCAACCGAATACTCCCATCGGGTGCCGGGCTGGAACGCCAGCGGCAGCTCTGCCAGCCGTGTGACCATGGCGGACAGCGGTCCGTGGTCCGGTTTGAACAGAAGATCCTCCGCCGCCATAGCCTCCGGCAGGACGCCCGGGTTGAACGGATAGCTCAGCCCGCTGGTATGGGTCAGCAGCTGATGCAGCGTCGGCGGCGGGCAGGCTTCGGTCTGATCAATGGTCGTTGCCCCGGGTACCAGAGCCCGCATGTTTTTGAATTCCGGAAGAAAGTCGCTCAGCGGCGCGTCCAGGTGAAACAACCCGCGCTCCAGCAGCATCAGGATTGCAACCGATGTCACCGGTTTGGTCATCGAATACAGGCGCACCAGCGTGTCGCGGGTGAACGGCAGGTTCTCTTCAATGTTGCGCAGTCCCTCAGCGCCGAAATAGATCTCCTCTCCGCCGCGCCGGATCAGCAGCGCGCTGCCAGCATATTTCCGTTCGGCCACATAGCGTTGCTGCCAGGACCTGATCCTGTTCAACCGCTCTGAAATCATTACTGCCTCCTGCTGTCTGCCGGCCTGAGCGTGTCCGGAAGTTCCGCGATGATGCGGATACAGACCAGCCGCGTCGAGCGAAAACGCACAAATCCGAGCGCTCTGTAGCGCCCGCGAGTTTCTGCAACCCAGAGCAGGTTACGCAGTGTTTTTTTCTGCCGCGTGCGTTTGTGTATTCGCTTTCGAAACAAATTTGTCTTAGTAGTTCAAAGGGAAAGACGGCAAGGAAATAAATCTTATGGCGAGTATTCTGGTATTGAACGGACCCAATTTGAACCTGCTGGGCACGCGCCAGCCGGAAGTATACGGTTCTGTCACTCTAGCCATGGTAGAAGAGGCCTGTGTAGAGCACGCCAAAAAACTGGGTTTGGACGTGGCCTGCCTGCAGTCCAACCATGAGGGCGCCCTGATCGACGCCATCCACGAGGCCAAGGGCCAGCATCAGGGAATCATTCTGAATGCCGGCGCCTATACCCACACATCGATCGCGCTGATGGACGCGCTGATTTCCGTTGAGATTCCTGCCGTTGAAGTGCATCTCTCAAACATTCACGCGCGGGAGCCGTTCCGCCATACGTCCTATATCTCCAAGGTGGCACTGGGGCAGATCTGCGGTTTTGGCGCCCAGGGTTACCTTCTGGCGCTGGATGCACTGGCAGCGCGGCTGAATGAGGCCCCCGCAGCATGAACTTAAAATCTTATCTGAGCTTTGTCTGCAGCGCGCAAAGCCTGGAGGAGCTTTGGGACGGCCACGTCCGGCAAATGGCGGAATACGGGTTCGACAGGCTGATCTACGGCCATACGCGCTACAAGACCGAAACGTCGCTGGGAGACCCGGATGACTTTGTCATCCTGTCAAACCACGACAGCGCCTATCTGGAAGGATTCCTGCACCAGGGGCTGTACTCCCAGGCGCCGATGCTCCGCTGGGCGCTGGATAACGAAGGCGCCGGCAGCTGGCGGATCGTGCAGGAGCTGGCCGCCAGCGGCAAGCTAGGCGCGGCAGCTAGCAAGGTTCATGAGTTCAATCAGGCCCTGGGCCTGACAGCCGGATACACGGTCAGCTTCTCCTCCGTATCACCGCGGTTCAAGGGGGCGATCTCGCTGGCCGCCCGGCCGGGCATGACACAGGATCAGGTGGACGCCGTGTGGCTGGACGCAGGCGATGACATCGTGCTGATGAACAATGTCGCCCACCTGAAGATCCTCACCCTGCCCTACGCTGCGCCGAACCGCAGCCTTACCAAGCGGCAGCGGGAGGTTCTGCAATGGGTCGGCGACGGCAAGACCACCCAAGACATTGCTTTGCTGATGGGTCTGACGCCTGCGACCATCGAAAAGCACCTGCGGCTAGCCCGGGAATCCCTGTCGGTGGAGACCACCGCGCAGGCGGTTCTGAAGGCGGCGCTGCACAACCAGATGTATCCTATGGACGCTTGACCACGCTGATACGCAGCGGCACCGCGGACCTTATCTTTGCGGCGCAGTATTATGTAATTACAACGTTTTTCTGCTGTTGCGCAGCGCTTTCCCTGGTGCGGCCCAGTGATGTTTTTAGCAAGACGCCAATTAGCGTCAAAAAGTATGGTTTTCTGTACTACCGCTAAAGGGTAATTCGTTGCAATTTGCACATGTTCCGTGAGTGGTGGCTTTGGCCAAGGAACTTTGGGTATCGAACCTTGCGATTACAAGGCTCTCCTACCTGATCGGGGGCAGGCGCGTATAGATCCGCGACCTGCCCCGATATTTGAGGGGCCCTGCCCATCCCCATCAGCGGGGCCCCTCGCTCTTCTCCCAAGACACATCCAATCAAGGCATGCTGGTCCTCGTGCGGAACGGGCGGCTGCATGCGCACAAAAAAACCGGCGGGACTGATGTCCCGCCGGCCTATCATTTCCGGATTTCCGGGGCCGATCAGCCCTGGGCAGCCTTGGCCACTTCGGCTGCGAAGTCTTCTTTCTCGACTTCGATGCCTTCGCCCACTTCCACGCGGACAAAGCCGGTGATGGTGGCTCCAGCTTCCTTGGCAGCGGCTTCCACGGTCAGGTCCGGGTTCACCACGAACTGCTGGTTCAGCAGGGTCGACTCAGCCACGAATTTCTTCATGCGGCCTTCGATCATCTTCTCGATCACCTGCTCCGGCTTGCCGGATTCGCGGGCGATGTCCATCTGGACCTGCTTTTCCTTCTCAACAACGGACGCGTCCAGGTCAGCTTCGGACAGCGCGGCCGGGTTCACGGCTGCGATGTGCATTGCAACCTGCTTGCCGATGGCCTCGTCGCCGCCGTTCATGGCAACCAGAACGCCGATCTTGCCCATGCCGGCGATCGCCGCGTTGTGGACGTAGGAGATGACGGTTTCGCCTTCCAGCTTCTCCATGCGGCGCAGCGACATGTTCTCGCCGATGGTGGCGATCTTGTCGGTCAGGGTGTCGGCAACGGATTTGCCGCCCAGGTCGGCAGCGGCCAGCGCTTCGATGTCGCCGGCGCCCAGGGCTGCGGTGGCGATCTTGCCGACCATTTCCTGGAATTCGCCGTTTTTGGCAACAAAGTCGGTTTCGGAGTTCACCTCAACAGCAACGCCTTTGCCGCCTTCGACGACAACGGCCACCAGGCCTTCGGCTGCGGTGCGGCCGGATTTCTTGGCGGCTTTCGCCAGGCCTTTGGTACGCAGCCAGTCAACAGCGGCTTCCATGTCGCCGTTGTTTTCGACCAATGCTTTCTTCGCGTCCATCATGCCTGCGCCGGTGGATTCGCGCAGTTCTTTCACCATTGCTGCAGTGATTGCCATCTTGGGCTCTCCTCAATTCAAAAACGGATTTGGGGCAGGTGATACCCTGCCCCGCATGTCAGTTCCGTGACAGGACGGATCAGGCTTCGGCGGCTGCTTCTTCAGCCACGGCTTCTTCTGCCGGTGCTTCTTCCAGCGCGCCCAGGTCAACGCCTGCTGCGCCCAGCTGAGCCGACATGCCGTCCAGAGCTGCGCGGGCAACCAGGTCGCAGTACAGCGAGATGGCGCGCGATGCGTCGTCGTTGCCCGGGATGATGTAGTCCACGCCATCGGGGGAGCAGTTGGTGTCGACGACGGCCACAACCGGGATGCCCAGTTTCTTGGCTTCGGCGATTGCCAGTGCTTCTTTTTTCACGTCGATGACGAACAGCAGGTCCGGCACGCCGCCCATTTCGCGGATGCCGCCCAGGGAGGCCTGCAGCTTCTCCTGGTCGCGTTCCATGCCCAGACGCTCTTTCTTGGTCAGGCCTTCGGCGCCGCCCGCCATTTTCTCGTCGATTTCCTTCAGGCGGTTGATCGACTGGGAAACGGTTTTCCAGTTGGTCAGGGTGCCGCCCAGCCAGCGGTGGTTCATGTAGTACTGAGCGGACTTCTCGGCGGCTTCGGCGATCGGGCCGGCTGCCTGACGCTTGGTGCCGACGAACAGCACGCGGCCGCCTTTGGCGACGGTGTCACGGACAACCTGCAGAGCCTGGTCCAGCATCGGGACAGTCTGGGTCAGGTCCATGATATGGATGCCGTTGCGCGAGCCGTAGATGAACGGCGACATGCGCGGGTTCCAGCGCTGAGTCTGGTGGCCGAAGTGAACGCCAGCTTCCAGCAGCTGACGCATGGTGAACTCGGGAAGAGCCATGCTATTCTATCCTTTCCGGTTTCTATCCTCGGCGGGGGTTCAGAGCATTTGCTCCAACCGGAGGTCCGTCAGGGATGTCTCCCCTGATCAGGCCAAACCCCGCCTGCGGGTTCGTAGGCGCGCCTATAGATCAGAAATTGCCGACTGGCAAGGGCCGTGCCGCAGAAATCGGCGCCCTGCCCCGCATTTCAGGCCTTCAGGGCCTCTTGATGACCGCTGCGCACCAATGCCTCAGCCCGGGCAGCCAGCGCCTTGCGGTCCGGGAAATCCGCCACCTTCAGCGGCGGGTGATAGATCAGCTCCACCCCGCCTTGGCGCGGGGCGGCCAGAATCTTGAGAAGATGGGGGCCGAAGTCCATCTCCCCCCACCAGCCGTAGAATCGGGCGGGCGCCCCCTTGGGCGCGTGGTACACCACGGAAACCGGCTGAACAAACAGGCCGTTGCGAAGCTGATCGGTGAAAAACGCGGCAAAGAGTGTTGTTTTGAAACGCAGAACCCGCAATCCGTCCGTCGACGTGCCCTCCGGGAAGAACAGCAGCTTATGCCCTGCGTGCAGCCGCTGCTCGAACAACTCTGCCTGCTCCCGGGCTTTCTTTGGGTTTCTCTCGATGAACACGGTGCCGGTGGCCCGCGCCAGCCAGCCGATGCCCGGCCATCCGGCAACCTCGGCCTTGGACACGAAGTAAATCCGCTTTCGCGCGTTCAGGGCGAAAATATCCAGCCAGGAGGAGTGGTTGGCAACGACCGGCCCGCGCTGCCGCATCAGCGTGCCGCGGGTCTGGTAGCGGATCCCCATGATACGGAAGGCATTACGGCAGACGAACTGGGTGATGAACGGTGTGACCGGCCGCTGGTGCCCGAACAGCGGCCGCTCGGCCAGCCGCACGGTCAGCAAAACCAGCAGCCCGCCGAACACCAGCAGCGCTAGCGGCAGGCCGCGCAGCAGCACCAGAACCCAGCCCAGCGGCCTGATCCGGACCGGATCAGGCCTGTCCTCGCTTTGCCAGCTGATACTCATCCGCGTCCCTTTCCACCAGTATAGATCTTGCGCTGACGCTCGTTCATCCGCGCGGTGTCCAGGATCAGGCAGACGTCGGTGGTGTTGAACGCATGGTCAATGTAGGCGCCCTCGCCAACAAACCCGCCAAGCCGCAGGTAGGCCTTGATCAGCGCGGGCGTATCCACCATCGCGCGCTTTCGGTCCAGATCATCAGCGGCAACCAAGTCCATGGACTGAAACGCTTTCGACCTGACGCGCAGCTCCGGCGGCGCCAGGTGGTTGTGATGCAGCATGGCCAGCGGATTGGCCAGTTGCTGCGGATCGGTGCCATGGAAGCTGGCAACGCCGAACAGAATCTCGATCCCGTGGCGCTCGACATACTCCGCCAGGCCGGACCAGAGGTGAAACATCGCCATGCCGCCGCGGTAGTCGGGGTGCAGGCAGGAGCGCCCCAGTTCCAACAGACGTCGGCCAGAATCCTTGAGAATACTCAGGTCGTATTCATCCTCGGAGTAGAACTGCCCAGCCTTTGCCGCCTGGTCATCGCGCAACAGCCGGTACACGCCCACCACCGCGCCCCTGGCTTCATCCGTCACCAGCATGTGGTCAAAGAACGGATCGAACCGGTCCCGCTCCAGCCCGGCCTCGTGATCGACCATCTCGCCGCCGCCGCCCAGTTCGCGTACGAACACGTCATACCGCAGCGCCTGCGCGGCCTGCAGCTCGTCCTCCGTTTCGGCGATCTTTACGGAAAATTCCGGGGCGGCGTCTGGCATTCGGTCACCTAGCGTAGTTCAGGCTTGAGCGCCTTCCGCCAATGAGGCAAAGAACGCGCAGCAAATCGGGAGAATTTGAGGGAATTCGTTAACTCTTCATAAACCGTTATGGATCAAAGACGGGAATAAGGGAGACACGCGCTCCGTCAATCACGAGCTTGCCCTGATCGGGAAAGTTCACCGTGATCTTGCCGCCCGCGTTCGACTGCACCTGGCCGACGCCCCATTCGGGGTGGTCCGGGTGCCGGACAAACATGCCGGGGGCTAAAATAGCGTTAAGGTCATTCATATGCGGGTGGCCCAGTTCGGAGGAAGTATACGTTATGGGTGTAGATAACGCCAATCTGGCCGCATTGGTAGGGTCCCGGATCTGCCACGATCTGATCAGCCCTGTCGGCGCCATCAACAACGGCCTGGAACTTCTGGGTATGGCCGGCAGCATGTCGGGGCCGGAGCTGGAGCTGATTTCCGACAGCGTTGCAAACGCCAATGCCCGCATCCGCTTCTTCCGCATCGCTTTTGGCGCCGCGGGCGACCAGCAGATGGGCCGGGCCGAGGTGGTTTCGGTTCTGGAGGACGTCAGCAAGGGCGGACGGATCCAGTACCAGTGGTCGCCGCTGGAGGGCTGCACCCGAAGCGAGGCACGGCTGGCGCTGCTGTCGGCACTGTGCCTGGAATCAGCCCTGCCATATGGCGGCACGGTCAAGATCTTCTCCGCAGACGGCAAATGGACGGTTGTGGGCGAAGGCCGCAAAGTGACCGTCGATGATGAGTTGTGGGCGCGGGTCAGCGGCGGCACCTCGAACGCGGAAATCACCCCGGCGCTGGTGCAATTTGCGCTGCTGCCAGAGGCCGCCAAGGAAGCCGACCGCACGGTGCGGCTGGAGCTGAACCTGGAGAAGATCACGCTGCAGTTCTGAGCAGCCGGATCCCCTGCATGGAAACGCCGAGCTGCCCGCCCGGCGTTTTGCTTTTTGTGCTGGTCAGGCGCGGATGGTTCCGTTGCCGCGCACCAGGTATTTGAAGCTGGTGAGCTGCGTTGCGCCGACCGGACCCCGGGCATGCATCTTGCCGGTGGCAATGCCGATCTCCGCACCCATCCCGAACTCGCCGCCATCGGCAAACTGGGTCGAAGCGTTGTGCATCAGGATGGCGCTGTCGAGTTCGGCAAAGAACTTCTGAACCGCGTCCTCGTCCTCGGTGATGATGCAATCGGTGTGCTGTGAGTGATGCGTGCGGATGTGCTGGATCGCTTCATCAATGCCTGCTACCTGCTTGGCAGCAATAATGGAATCCAGATACTCCTTACCCCAGTCCCCAGCCGTGGCAGCGGTCATGCCGTCCGGTCCGGGCAGCCCTGCCTCGGCACGGATTTCAACGCCGGCAGAGGCCAGGGCCTCCAGAACCATCTTGCCGAGCGTTGCCGCGATGTCCTGATGGATCAGCAGGCATTCCGCGGCGCCGCAGATGCCGGTGCGGCGGGTCTTGGCGTTCAAGACCACATCCAGCGCCTTCTGCGGATCGGCAGCCTTGTCGAGGTAGATGTGCACGATACCCTCAAGGTGGGCAAAGACCGGCACCCGCGCCTCGCGCTGGACCAGGCCGACCAGCCCCTTGCCGCCGCGGGGAACAATGACATCGACATAGTCCGTCATCGTCAGCAGCTCCTGCACCGCGGCGCGGTCGCGGGTCGGCACCAGCTGCACGGCGTCTTCCGGCAGGCCTGCGGATTTCAACCCCTCTGCCAGGCAGGCATGGATGGCTTGCGACGAATGGAAGCTTTCGGAGCCGCCGCGCAGGATCACCGCGTTGCCCGATTTCAGGCACAGCGCGCCGGCATCGGCGGTCACATTGGGACGGCTTTCATAAATCACGCCGATGACGCCCAGCGGGGTGCGGACGCGCTGGATTTTCAGGCCGGTGGGCTGTTCCCACTCCTCCATCACCTCGCCCACCGGGTCGCGCTGTTCCGCGACCGCGCGCAAACCGTCGACGATGCCCTGAATGCGGGCTTCGTCCAGCATCAGCCGGTCCATCATCGCGTCCGACAGGCCCTTGCCGCGACCGAACTCAAGATCCTTGACGTTTGCGGCGATGATCTCTGCCCGGCGGTTCCAGACCGCTTCTGCGGCGCCGATCAGTGCCGCGTGTTTGCGTTCCGCGCTGGCTGTCGCCAGGATTTGCGCCGCTTGCTTTGCACGTTTGCCAAGCTCCGCCATCACGGCGGGGATATTTTCATTTTCTTTCATATGTCTCGTGCCCTTGCCGGTCCCTGTCTGGCACTGGGTGCCGTCCCGGCTGGAATAAACCATCAGTGGATGCGGTCAAAGCGCCATATCATCGCGGTGGATCAGCGCGGCGCGGCCGGGATAGCCCAGCGTGGCCTCGATCTCCTGCGACTGGCGCCCCTGGATGGCACGGGCCTCATCGGCGGTGTAGCGCGACAGACCCTGCCCCAGTTTGCGCCCGTCTGGGCCGAGGATGGCCAGCGGATCGCCGCGGCCAAAGTCACCCTCCACATGACGAACACCTGCGGGCAGCAGGCTCTTGCCGGACATCAGCGCGCGGGCGGCACCCTCATCGATCGTCAGCACGCCGCGGGTCTTCATCGCCGCAATCCAGTGCTTGCGCGCGGCCTGCGGATCACCCTGCCCTGCAAACCAGGTGCAAGGCGCGCCTTCTTGAAGTGTTTTCAGAGGGTTCAAGGGAGAACCTTCAGTGATCGCCATGGCGCAGCCTGCGGCGGTTGCCATCTTGGCGGCCAGCAGTTTGGTGATCATTCCGCCCTTGGACAGGCCGGAGACGCCATCGCCGGCCATCGCCTCGATCTCCGGGGTGATCGCGTCAATCCGGTCAAAACGCTTGGCGTCCGGGTTCAGCGCCGGGTTGGCGCTGTAAAAGCCGTCAACGTCGGACAGCAGGATCAGGCAGTCGGCCCCGACCGTCACCGCGACCTGCGCCGCCAGACGGTCGTTGTCGCCATAGCGGATCTCATCCGTGGCGATGGTGTCATTCTCGTTGACAATGGGCACGGCCCCCATTGCCAGCAGCGTTTCCAGCGTCGCGCGGGAATTCAGGTAGCGGCGGCGGTTTTCGCTGTCCTCCAGCGTCACCAGCACCTGCGCCGTGGTGATCCGGTGCGGCGCCAGGGCCTCCTCATAGGCGCGGGCCAGACGGATCTGGCCAACCGCGGCGGCCGCCTGGGATTGCTCCAGAGGCAGGTCGGCGCGCGGCAGGCCCAAAACGCCGCGGCCCAGGGCGATGGAGCCGGAGGAAACCAGAACCACATCGGTGCCACGCGACTTCAGCCAGGCAACGTCATTGGCCAGCGAATGCAGCCAGCCTGCGCGTAACTCGCCGCTGTCGCGGTCGACCAGCAGGGCCGAGCCGATCTTGACGACAATCCGTTTTGCCGACGTCAGGGCTGCCAAGGCTTTTCCTCCTCGGCGGGCTTCATCCGCAGGCGGTCGTCGTCGATCTCATTGCGCAGGGCGCGCAGGATCTCGTTCACCCCTTCGCGGCTGACGCCGGACATCAGATACACCGGACCGCCCACGGCCGCTTCCAGGGCGGCGCGTTTCTCGTTCAGCTCTTCGGGATCGATAGCATCAACCTTGTTGAGCGCGGTGATCCGGATCTTGGTGGCGAGAACACCGCCATAAGCCTCCAGCTCTCCGATGATGGTCTCGTAATCCTCGACCACAGTGTCGGAGGTGCCGTCTACCAGGTGCAGCAGCACCGCGCAGCGCTCTACATGGCCCAGGAACCGGTCGCCAATCCCCTTGCCCTCATGCGCGCCTTCGATCAGGCCCGGGATGTCAGCCACCACAAATTCGGTGTTGTCGATGCCGACCACGCCCAGGTTCGGGTGCAGCGTGGTAAAGGGGTAATCCGCAATCTTGGGACGTGCGTTGGAGGTGACCGACAGGAAGGTCGATTTACCCGCGTTCGGCAGTCCTAGGAGGCCCGCATCGGCGATCAGCTTGAGCCGCAGCCAGATGGTACGCTCGACACCCTCCTGCCCCGGATTTGCGCGTCGCGGCGCCTGGTTGGTGGCGGATTTGAAGTGCAGGTTGCCAAAGCCGCCATTGCCACCCTTGGCCAGCAGCACGCGCTGCCCGGGTTCGGTGAGGTCCGCCAGAACGGTTTCCTCATCCTCGTCCAGGATCTCGGTCCCCACAGGCACGCGCAACACGATATCGTCGCCGTCCTTGCCGGTGCGCTGGCGGCCCATGCCGGACTGGCCGTTCTTGGCAAAGAAATGCTGCTGGTAGCGGAAGTCGATCAGGGTGTTCAGCCCCTCGGTGACCTCAGCCCAGACCGAGCCGCCCTTGCCGCCATCGCCCCCGTCCGGGCCGCCGTATTCGATGTACTTTTCACGGCGGAAGCTGACGCAGCCGTTCCCGCCGGCGCCCGAGCGGATGTAGACCTTTGCCAGATCGAGGAATTTCATGACAGCTCCTTAATGCGGCAGGCCCCTGTGCCCGCCCGTGCAGTACAAGTGTCCCGCCAAAGCCCAAGGCCATGGCGGGACTGTTTCGATTGCCTTACCGCAAAGCGCGCGCCGCGCCAATCACAGTTTTCGGCTGTATGTCCAGGTTGGAACGGAGGCGTCACGCGCCACCGAATAGCTTTCGGCATCGCCGAGATAATCAAAACCGCAATGGATCAGCACCCGGGCCGAGGCCGGGTTGTCTTGAAAGACGGAGGCAAACATCGCGTCATTCTTCTGCGGGTTGGCATCAACCAGCGCCTTCAGCGCCGCAGAGGCAAGCCCGGTGTTCCAGAACGGCGGCGCCGTCCAATAGGACACTTCGGACTGGTTGCGGTCCATCCGCTTGAGGCCGATGACGCCTTTCAGCTCGGAATCTCCCTCGACGGTGCCGTCGATCACCCAGACGTCCTCATCCCGCTCTTCCGCCATGGTGCGGGCCACAAAGGCCTCAGCCGCGCCGGGCGGCAGCGGGTGCGGAACCGACCGGGTCATGCGGGCAACGCGCGCATCGCTGACATAGTGTTCAATCAGGCCGGCGTCGGACTTTCGCAGTGGCCGCAGGACAAAACGCTCAGTTTCAATCACCTGCTGGCACACGATCTGCTCCAAATTCATGGATGTGCTCCTCCTCTGCCTAAATTTATGTGGCGGCAAACGCCTTTGTTGTTGTTGCGACGAATTCCAGATGTGCATGCCAAGCCGTCACGGCAAGTCACGCGGCCTTCAAATATTGCAAAACTTCCCGTTCGCCCGGCGTGAACACCAGGCTGGGACACTGCACTGTGCTTGGTTCCGGCCACCAATGGAAAACTCATCACAAGCTCAAGTTACAAAACAGAAAGGGGGACCGGCCTTATAGCCGATCCCCCTAAAGATTTCTTCACCCTTCGGGTCGGCTTACTCAGCGGCCTCCGCCACTGGGAGAACCGATACAAAGGTGCGGCCTTTCAGGCCCTTGCGGAAGCTTACAGCACCGTCAGCAGTTGCAAAGAGAGTGTGGTCTTTGCCAATGCCCACGCCTTCGCCCGGCCAGAACTTGGTGCCGCGCTGACGCACGATGATGTTGCCTGCGATGGCTGCCTGGCCACCGTAGAGTTTCACGCCAAGGCGGCGACCGGCAGAGTCGCGGCCGTTACGGGAGGAACCGCCAGCTTTTTTATGTGCCATTCTCTCTCTCCTTAGCCTTTGGCCAGCTCTTTGGCCTGCTCAACCCACTCGGGCTTCACTTTGATTGCTTCGATACCAGCAATGTCGTCTGCGGACAAGGCTGCGATCTGGGCAAAGCTGGTGAGGCCTGCTTCTGCCAGTTTCTTGGCAGCTGCGGGGCCGACGCCGGTCAGCTGGGTCAGGTCGTCCGAACCTGCAGCAGCTTCAGCAGCCGGAGCGGCCTTGGCTTTGGCAGCAGCTTTCGGAGCGGCTTTGGTTGCGCCCGATGCCAGGATCTCGGTGATCCGGACCAGGGTCAGTTTCTGACGGTGGCCTTTGGTGCGCTTGGAGGAGTGCTTCCGGCGGCGCTTGACGAAGTGGATCAGCTTCTCGCCTTTGATCTGCTCGATCACTTCTGCCTTGACGGCTGCGCCGTCAACCAGCGGAGCACCGACAACCGGAGCGTCGCCGCCCAGCATCAGAACTTCGTCGAATTGGATGGTGTCGCCGGCATCTGCAGCAAGTTTCTCAACGCGGAGCACGTCGCCCGCCTGAACCTTGTACTGCTTGCCGCCAGTCTTGAGGACCGCAAACATGTGCGTCTTTCCTTTTCTAACCGCGTCCTACGGCCCCCTTGCGGGCGTTTCGGCAGATGCCGCCTCGAACAGCGCGCCCTTGGTTGGGCGTATGACAAATAAACCCCGGCGCACGGATTCCGGGCCGGGATGCGGGCTTATGGTTCGGAACAGGCAGTGTGTCAACCGTTTTCCACAGGCTTTTCAGACAACCCGCGGAACTCAGATATCCTCGCCCGGTGTCAGCTCCGCCATCCGGTGGGCCAACTCCTCAAACCGGTTTGCGGTGATTTCGTACTGCACTGCGTTTAGCAGCTCGTAAACCCGCTGCATCGGCGCCTCCTCCAGCGCCTCGACATAGGCCTGAACTTCGGCATCGGTAAATTCCTGATAGGTATAGGCAGCTGCGGCAAGGCTTGACGCCTGCAGGCTGAGCCGCAACTCGCCCTCCTGATCCTTCATCAGCGCGCGCAGCTCATCCGCGTCCAGTTCCAGTTCGATCACGCCCGCCGCGGCTGCCGCCATGAGAAACCGGAACTGGATCTGCTGCAGCGCCTTCACGCCTGTGCCGGCAGCATCAATCGCCGATCCCATCCGCTGGTACATCGCGACCCGCTTGCTGCCGGCCTTGACTAGGTCGGAAATGATGCGGTTTCCCGCCAGCTGCTTGACCTCGTCATCCTCCACCAGGTGCGAGGAGTTTTCCGCCCGCACCAGCCGCTTCCCGAGATCGCTGGCATAAAAGGCGGCGGCGTGATCCAGCGCCTCGTCATCCAGGGTGCTTTCCAGGATATCCAGGGCCAGGCCGCGCATCTGCGTGGTATCAAAGACTTCCTCAGACATTTCGGTCCACTGGCTGCCGAAGGCGCCCGCATCGACTCCCAGCATATCCGGGGCGCTGGAAGCCGACAGCGCGATGCTGTCGAGCGCCACATCAAACCCCGTGACCTCCAGAAACGCCTCGACCCGTTCGCGGTCTGCGGCCGCGGCCGGGTGGGCCATTGCCCAGCAGGCCAGGCACAGAGCGGCAAGGATGCGCAGCGGAAAAGCGGGAATTGAGAGGATCATCTGCATATTGCAAATTTAGGCAAAAAGCCTTGGCTGGCAACGGAAATCCGGCTTTTTTTGCCGAAGCTGCAATTCGCCCCTTGCGCCGGTCCGGAATCAACATTAAACCGCGCCTCACCCCCCGCGGAGAGGTGCCGGAGTGGTCGAACGGGGCGGTCTCGAAAACCGTTGTGGGTGCAAGCCCACCCAGGGTTCGAATCCCTGTCTCTCCGCCACTTTCCCTTACAGATCGCTTCTGATTTTGTGATATCGCCCTTGGAGTCACGGACGCCTTCACCCCTAGCCTGTTTTCATCAGACGGTTTTGTCATGGCTGGCAGCCGACGAAGCTATCTTTTAGTTGCAGGAATTGGCTTTACTCAACCTTAAGTCCAAGCTGTTTCAATTTGCTGGCCGGACCCGACCCTTACCGGCGCTTCGCCTGACCGGTCTTAGGGCATTGGGCTGCAGCGGACAGGATTTCGCAGACGGAGGCAAAGTGACAGATGGAAATACTGCACCGGATTGTTTACCTCAGCTCGGCCGCCCGGGCGCTGTCAGACTCCGACATCGAAACGATCCTCGCCACGGCCCGGCAGCGCAATGCGCAGGACGGGATCACCGGGCTTATGCTGTTCCATGACGGATCCTTCCTGCAGGTTCTGGAAGGCCCGCGCGCAGCAGTGGAAGCCTGCTACGCCAGGATTGTCAGCAACCAGCGGCACCACCAGATCGCCAGGATGAGCAGCAAGGACGTCGACAGCCGGATTTTTAGCGAATGGGAGATGGCGTCGCTGCCGTTCAGTCAAGTATCCCGCGAAGCCCAGGACAGCTTTCACAATATCCGGGACTTGCAGGCCAGCGAAACGATGAAACGGGCAGAGAATGATCCTGTGACCAAGGCCTTCCTAAAGACGTTTCTGCTTTCGCTGAGATAGGCGGCGGCATCGGGCCGCCGAACGGCCAAAACAATGCCATGTAAAACGAGGACAGCAACCGGTTTATCCGGAAACGAAAAAGGCCAGGCACACCGCCTGGCCTTTCCACTGTTGCGCTGACGGCAAATCAGGCGCGGCGGCGACGTCCGCCGGCGCGGCCGCCACGGCCGCGGCCTTCTTCGCCTTCCGCTGCCGGAGGCTTGTTGAACTTGATCCAGTCGCCGCCGTGCGGGTCGTTGTTGGTCAGCAGGTTGGCGGCACGGATGGCCTCCATTTCCTTGCCCGCGCGCGGTTTGGTCGAGCCCAGGCCGAACATGGTCACAAACGCCTCGTCGTCCATGCCTTCCGGCAGGATGATGCCGGCCGCTTCCACCAGGGCCTTCTTCTCGGCGATTGCCTTCTGGGTCACCGGCAGCGCCACCGGGTTCATGATCGCAGAGGTCATGCCCGCGCCCATTGCCATCGGCAGGAAGGCGTTGTTGATGCCGTGGCGGTTCGGCAGGCCGAAGGAGATGTTGGACGCGCCGCAGGTGGTGTTCACGCCAAGCTCTTCGCGCAGGCGGCGCACCAGGGCAAACACCTGCTGGCCGGCGGTCGCCATGGCGCCGATCGGCATCACCAGCGGGTCGACCACGATATCATGCGCAGGGATGCCGAAATCGGCCGCGCGCTCGACGATCTTCTTGGCCACCGCGAAACGGACATCGGGGTCTTCCGAGATGCCGGTATCGTCGTTGGAGATCGCCACAACCGGCACGTTGTACTTCTTGACCAGCGGCAGAACGTGCTCCAGGCGCTCTTCCTCGCCGGTGACGGAGTTCAGCAGCGGGCGGCCTTCGGCAGCCTGCAGGCCGGCTTCCAGCGCGCCCGGAACCGAGGAGTCGATGCACAGCGGCACATCGGTGAGGCCCTGCACCAGCTCGACGATCTTGGTCATCAGCGGCGGCTCGGTCTCGTTCGGGTTCGGGTTGGAGTTGTAGACCACGCCCGCGTTGATATCGAGGATGTTGGCACCCGCCATCACCTGGGCCAGCGCGTCCTTCTCGACGGTGGAGAAATCGCCGGCTTCCAGTTCCGCTGCGAGTTTCTTGCGGCCGGTCGGGTTGATCCGCTCGCCGATCACGCAGAACGGCTGATCAAAGCCCAGGATCGCGGTTTTGGTTTTTGATTCTACGACTGTACGGGTCATTTTTGATCCTTAGGCTCTTAGGAGTTGACCGGCTTTGCCGAGGCGCCGCCGTTGTTGATGGCCCAGGTGGCATTGGTCTTGATGCCGCCCAGCGGGAAGAAATGCACGTTGGTGATGTTGAAGTCCGGGTTTTCCGCCTTGTAGGCGGCCAGCTCGGCAACCACATCGGTCGGCTCGTAGGGCAGCAGCAGCTTGGACACGTCCATTGCACGCTTCTGCAGGACCTTCAGCGACGGGCCGACACCGCAGGCGATGGCGAACTTGATCAGGGTCTGCAGCTTGGCCGGGCCGGCGATGCCGATGTGGATCGGCAGGTCCACGCCCGCGGCCTTCAGCCCGTTTGCCCATTCGATGATCGGCTTGGCCTCAAAGGCGAACTGGGTGGCCAGCGCCATTTTGGCGTCGGTGCGCTCGGAGAACTTCTGCTTCCACTGCACTGCCTCGGAGACGTTCTTGGTGGAGCCGTCCGGGTCGATGTCCTTGTTGCCTTCCGGGTGGCCGGCAACGTGCAAGTTGGTGAAACCCGCCTTGTCGAACAGGCCGGTTTCCAAGAGCTGCATGGAGCTGTGGAATTCGCCATGCGGCTTGGCAACGCCGCCTGCCAGCATCAGCGCCTGCTTGACGTCGGCTTCGCCTTGGTAGCGGGCAATCCAGTCGGCCAGGGTGGCCTCGTCCTTGATGATGCGCGCCGGGAAGTGCGGCATCACAGGGAAGCCTTCCGCGTTCAGGCGCTTGGCAGTGGCAACCATGTCCTCGATCGGGGTGCCTTCGATGTGCGCGATGTAAACGCGGGTGCCGGCCGGCAGCAGGTCGCGGAAATCGTCGACCTTCTCGGCGGTGCGCGGCATCACCTCGATCGAATAGCCCTGCAGGAAGGCCTCGACCTGCGGGTTGACGGGCTGGGCAGCGCCAGAGTCACGTTTTTTAAAATTCAGCAAAGCCATCACGGCCTCCCATAAGTGGTGTCAGGCTCACGCCCATCCGTCATTTGCGATCAGCGCCTTCAGGCGGTCCTGATCGTATTCCGTTTCCAGGCGGGTTGCTTCGGCCTCGGCAATCTCAGCAGCCTCGCCCTCGGCAGCGAAAGGCTCGGCCTTGCGCCACTCGGCAAGATAGGCGTCCGCGTCCTTGGCGTTCACCTTCATGGCCGCGCGGTCAATGGCCTGCTCGAACCGCTCTTCGAGCTGCCGTTTGGCGCCGCGGCGGCCTTTGCCAACGATGACCTGCGCGGGGATATCGCGCCAGTATACGATCGTAACGTCGGGCATGCCTTGCTTTCCTCCTAGCCTGGATAGACCACGTTCTAGTGCGGTGGCGCGCCGCAAGTTGGTCGATTTTCGACAACACGATGGGATTGAGCGACGTTTTGCTGCCGCGACACTAGCTTTGTACACCTGCGAATGCCACAGCGGCTTGGTGCCAAAATATTCATGTGGATTATGAGTTTTCCGGGAAGCGGCGGAAATTGCTTCACTTCTGCCTCCGGGGCGCTTGCGCCGCCGCATCTGCGCACCTATTGTCACAGTTAACACGATAATCGGAGGGCGTGAATCATGGCGCCCAGGCGCTCGAAAGGTGCGGGCGCGTTTCCCAAGGCGGTTGAGACCCCTGCACCGGCCCGTCCCGATCCTGATGCGCTGTATGCGGCGCTGGATCTGGGTACAAATAGCTGCCGCATGCTGATCGCCCAGCCCAAGGGCAGCGGCATTCATGTGGTCGACAGTTTCTCCAAGTCGGTGCAACTCGGCGCCGGGCTGGAGCGGACCGGACGGCTGTCGCGGTCCTCGATGGCGCGCACCATTCAGGCGCTGCGGATCTGCCAGCAGAAACTCAAGCGCAACAAGGTCAAGCGGATGCGGCTGGTGGCGACCGAAGCCTGCCGCAGGGCCAAAAACGCGCGCGACTTCATCCGCCAGGTGAAACGGGAAACCGGGCTGACACTGGAAATCATCCAGCCGGAGGAAGAGGCGCGGCTGGCAGTGATCTCCTGCGCGCCGCTGGTCTCCACCAAGACCGAGCAGCTGCTGGTGGTCGATATCGGCGGCGGCTCCACCGAACTGGTGTGGATCGACGTCTCCTCGGTGCCGCGGCGCGACCGCCCGTCCGCCATCATGCGGCTGCACAACGGGTTCCACCCGACCGAAAGCCCCTTCCCCGCCGCCAAGGTAGTGGACTGGATCTCGGTGCCGCTGGGGGTTGCCACGCTGCGCGACCAGTTCAACGATGTGGAGGACGACGCCGCGCGCTTTGCCCTAATGAGCTGGTTCTTCGAGGAGAACCTCGCCGATTTCGCCCCCTACAAGGACGAACAGGCGCGCGAGGGCTTTCAGATTGTCGGCACCTCCGGCACGGTCACCACCGTGGCCGCGTCGCATCTGGGGCTGAAGCGCTACGACCGCACCAAGGTCGATGGCCTGCGGATGACCAGCGATCAGATTGACAAAGTGATCCGCGGTTATCTAGAACTCGGCCCTCAGGGCCGCCGCCGCGACCCCCGCATCGGCGAGGACCGGCAGGCGCTGATCATGTCCGGCTCCGCCATTCTGCAGGCACTGTTGCGCTGCTGGCCCACCGACCGGCTGTCGGTCGCGGACCGCGGCCTGCGCGAAGGCCTGCTTTATGCGCAGATGAGCGCGGATGGCGTTCTGGAAGACGGCCCCTATTAACTGGGGCCTGTAGTATTGGATTTTTCCGGGCCGGAGGTGTCGAAACTCCGGGCACCCGGCGCAAATGGTGGCAGTCATGGCAAAGACACCGACAGGAAAGAACACATCCGGCCGCGGGCAGCGCGATCTGAAGGTGAACGTGAAAACGGCGCGCGGGCGCAAGCTCAGCTCGACCCGCTGGCTGCAGCGGCAGCTGAACGACCCCTATGTCAAACGCGCCCAGGCCGAAGGCTACCGCGGCCGCGCGGCCTTCAAGATCATGGAGCTGGACGACAAGTTCCGCTTCCTGGTGAACGGCGCCCGGGTTGTCGACCTGGGCTGCGCACCGGGCGGCTGGGCGCAGGTTGCGGTGAAGCGGATCAATTCCCTGGGCGAGAAGCCGGGTAAGGCCGTCGGCCGCATCATCGGTGTCGACCTGCAGGAGGTCGAACCGCTGGCGGGGGCCGAATTCCACCAGCTCGACTTCATGGATGACGGCGCTGACGAGCAGGTCAAGGAATGGCTTGGCGGCAAGGCGGATGTGGTGATGTCGGACATGGCGGCGGCCAGCTCCGGCCACAAGCAGACCGACCATTTGCGGATCATCTCGCTGTGCGAAACCGCTGCCTACTTCGCCTTTGACGTGCTGGAAGAAGGCGGCACCTTTGTTGCCAAGGTTCTGGCCGGCGGTGCCGAGGGTGAGCTGCAGAAGCTTCTGAAGCAGAAGTTCACCAAGGTGATGAATATCAAGCCGCCCTCCTCGCGGTCGGACAGCTCTGAAAAGTTCGTGGTGGCAACCGGTTTTCGCGGCTGAGCCGGATCAGACCCGGCGGCTGTGCGGAACGGTCAGCGACCGCGCCGCCAGAGTGCGCAGCATGACGGCCTCCTCGCCTTCTTCTTCGGTCAGCCGGGACACCCGCAGCTTGCGGCTGGCATGGCCGGCCATCCCGCGCTGGCGCATCAATTCGAACAGGCGCATATGGCGAAGTTTGCTGTGCAATTTTGTCATGGTGGCCCCTTCTGGATCGTCTGCTTTCCAGCAGAACTAAGGGGCAATTGGGATCTCAGATGGGCGCAATTGTGGCAACGTTGCCTTATTGTTGAATAAACGGAAACAGTTGCACGTAAGCCGCAGCTGCTATGTCCGCCCCATGCCGTTGGCCATGTCGATCAGCGCACCGTTAAATTCCGCCCCCAGGATCAGGATGGCGGAATTCAGGTACAGAAATATCATCGCCGCCATGGCGCCGGCAAGACCGGCGTAGGTGGCGGAATATTGTGCAAATGAGCCCACATAAACCGCAAACCCGCTGCCGCAGGCCAGCCACAGAACAAGTGTCAGAACCGCCCCCGGCAGGATCCGCCGCAACCGGTGCACGCGGCCCGGCAGCAGGACGTGAAACGCCAGCACGGCTCCAACAGGCAAGGCCAGCGCCAGCAAACCTCTCAGCCCCTGTTCCCAGCCTTGCGGCACAGTGGCAAACGGCAGCAATTTCGTAATGTGGCGAACGTACAGCGGCATGATCACTTCGAAAACGGTGACCGCCAGAATGCCGGCCCCGCCCAGAATGACCAGCCCGATGCACAAAGCACGCGACCGCCAGAATGGCCGCGTGTCGGTGTCGTGATAGGCCTGCACCATGGCCGTCCGAACGGCATCGACCCCGTTTGAGGCAAAATAGAGGGCAAACAGGCCGCCCAGGGTGACAAGCTGCGTATTGGACTTTTCCAGAACAGATTGCAGCTCGCGCAGGATCGGGCGGGCCACCGCATCCGGCCAGACGCTGAACACCTGCTCTGTCATCGCTTCCATTGCAAATTCCTGCGACAGCAGCCCGGCCACCGTGCCCGCCAGTGCGACGGTAAACAGAACAAAGGGAAACAGCGCCAGCATCATCGACATGGCAATATGGCTGCTCATCACCCAGCCGTTTTTCCGGTTGAAACGGCGGGCGGCAGTCAGCAAAGCGGCTGGCCACATGGGGATTGGCGGCAGGATCGGCATAGCGGCAAGGTTCCACAACTGCAGGGAAAATGCCAGCGGCAATGCACCCCTGCTGCCAAACAGCCCTGCACGCGGCGGCGCCGGGTATGGCAGGCAGCTGCAATCGGCATTAGGTTGACTCTAAGGCAGTTTTTGGAGCCATCGATGTTCGGGATCGTTCTCAGCACCGCCGCCCTGGCCGCAACCTGGACGGCTGCCGGGCTTGCCGCGCTCAGCGCGGCCCGCACTGCGCGCACCCCGCAGGGGGCAATCGGCTGGGTGGTATTCCTGCTGGCAGCCCCCGTCCTCGCGCTGCCAGCTTATCTGATTTTTGGCCACCACCGGTTCAGAGGTTACTGGAAAGCCCGACGGGCGGCGGAACAGGCGGTAATCGCAAAACGCAATTACACCTCTGCCCAATCCGAAGATGTGCCGGCGCTGAGCGTCAAAACCGCCCCTTTTGAAGCCATTGCAGGTCTGCAGGTTTGCCGCGGTAACGGCATGGAGCTGCTAATTAACGGTTCAGAAACATTCAATTCTATCTTCGAAGCCATTGAAAACGCGCAAGAGTACGTCCTTGTACAATATTACATTCTGCACGCTGACGATCTGGGAGCACAGTTGCAATCCCGGCTGATTGCGGCAGCAGAGCGCGGCGTGACCGTCTGGTTCATGACCGACAGCATCGGCAGCCGGAAGCTCCCCCGCGAGTACAAGCGCGCGCTGGAAGCTGCGGGTGTCAACATGATCGACCCTGCTGTCCAAAGAGGCCCCTGGCACCGTCTGCGCATTAATTTCCGCAATCACAGGAAAACCGTCATTGCAGACGGCCGCGTCGGGTTTACTGGCGGCCTGAACGTCGGTGATGAGTACATGGGGCTGGACCCGGGGTTCGGCCCTTGGCGGGACACGCATGTGAGGCTGTCCGGCCCTGTTGTCCAGCAGCTTCAGCTGTCGTTTGCCGAAGACTGGCATTGGCGCACCCAGGAACCGATCCTGGATCTGCTGAACTGGGAGCCTGAGGCCTCGCCCCAGGATCGCCCTGCCCTGATTGCCTCCACCGGACCGGGCGACACTATCGGCAACGGGTCCATGCTCTACTTTTCTGCAATCACCGCGGCCCAGTCCAGGATCTGGATTGCATCCCCCTACCTCGTGCCCGACCAGGACGTTTTTGCTGCCCTGAAACACGCAGGCTTGCGCGGTGTCGATGTCAGGATACTGCTGCCAGAGACAATCGACCATTACCTGCCCTGGCTGGCTGGTTTCGCATTCTTTGATGAATTAAGGGCGGCCGGCGTGCATATCTTGCGCTACCAGGGCGGCTTTATGCATCAGAAGTGTTTTGTGGTCGATGACACGATTGGCGGTGTCGGCACCTTAAACTTGGACAACCGCTCTTTCCGGCTCAACTTCGAAACCATGGCTCTGTTTTTTGACCAGGCGACGGCATCGGCCATTGCGGACATGCTGGCCGAGGATTTCAGGCGTTCGACAGAACTTTCCGCCAGCCTTGAGCAGCAGACCATTGCAATCCGTCTGCTGGCCCCGGCGGCGCGGCTGCTGGCGCCCGTGCTTTAACTGCTGCTGCCAGAACGCTGGCCGTTAAAGGAAAACAGGCGCCCCATCGCGCTGACGAGAAACGCGGTGCTGATCCCGAAACCGAACAGGCCGGTCACCGCAGCGAAAGCGGCGAATATCCGCAGCGCTGGTCCCAAAACGACATCGCCGTAGCCAAGCGTGGTATAGGTCACCAGCGAGAAATAAACCGAGGTGTTCCAGTCCTCGATCGCGCCGACCAGCACAAATGCCGAGGACCAGATCCAGACCTGCGCGGTGTGGCTGCCAAGGATTATGAAAATTGCCACTACAAGGATCAGGCCAAGCTGCCAGGGCCTGTAGGGTTTTGCAAACTTGCAGGACAACCTGTTCAGCACTGAGGCGCACCAGACCAGGATCGAGATTTCTAGGATCAGGCAGGCGCTGAGATAAATTGACCCCCACAGCAGCTGGTTCCACAGCGTCATGCCGGACCTCCCGTTCTGATCGTGCTCTGGCAACCCATAGCTGCACCTTGGCACCGCTGTCTGCAATACGAAAATTGCCGCGTTCCGTCTTGCCGCAGGTCCGTTGCTGCGCCGGTACCGGGCTGGACATCCCCGGGTCTTGGGTATTGAGTGCCCTTGCAGCACGTGCAATCCAAGCGCCCGGAAAGTTGCCGACAATGGTTCTGACGATCCGCAATGTGACCAAGTCCTACCCCGGCCAGCAGGCGGAAACGACCGTGCTGCGCGGGGTGTCAATGGACCTGGCAGCAGGCAGCAGCCTGGCGCTGACTGGCGACAGCGGCTCCGGCAAGAGCACCCTGCTGCATCTGGCTGGGGCCTTGGACCACTTCGACAGCGGCGAAATCGAGATTGACGGAACCCGCCTCTCAGACCTTGGGGACCGCCAGCGGGCAGCGCTGAGGCGGCACAAGGTTTCCCTTGTTTTCCAGCAGTTTAATTTAATCCCTTCACTTGATGTCCGGAAAAATATCGCGCTGCACGCCCGGCTGGGAAACAGATGGGACGAGGACTGGGGGCAGCATCTGGCCAGCCAACTGGGCCTCTCCGGCCTGCTGGAACACTACCCCGAGCAGCTGTCCGGCGGGCAGCAGCAGCGCGTGGCGATCGCGCGGGCACTGGCCCTGCGGCCCAAGCTGCTGCTGGCGGATGAGCCTACCGGCAACCTGGATGAAACGGCCAGCGCCAGGGTGATGGAGCTGATGCTGGAACTGGTGCGGGAAAGCAGCGCGGCGCTGTTCCTGGTGACCCACTCATCCGCCATAGCGCAAATGCTGGACCGGCGCCTGCATCTGCAAAACGGCTTGGCTGCATGACAGGCGCTGCGCTGCTGGCCATCCTGTCGCACTGGCGGCGGCACCCGCTGCAGCTGGCAACTCTGATCCTGGGTATCGCGCTGGCGACCGGCCTGTGGTCGGCGGTGCAGGCGATCAACACTGAAGCCCGCGCAAGTTATGCCCGGGCGGCGGAACAGCTTGGCACCGCAGGGGCGGATCGGCTGATTCCAGAGACGGGAATGATCCCGCTTGGCCAGTATGCGGCATTGCGCCGGGCAGGATGGCAGCTCGCGCCGGTGCTGGAAGGCACTGTCAGGTTCGAGCGGCAAAGCTTTGATATCATGGGGGTTGACCTGCTGCAGCACCCGCTGGCAGCCGCGCTGTCCGAAGCCGCAGAGCATGACGGTGTTCCGCCCCTGGATGCGCTGCTGCCGCCCGGACGGCTCTTTGCGCATCCTGAAACGGCGGTTCTGCTGCAGGCCTCCCAGACTGTGCACCCGGTGACTGCTTTGGCGGATCTGCCGCGCGGCGTGGCCGTGGCCGACATCAGTCTCGCCAGTACACTGCTGCGGCGGCCGGACAGCCTAAGCTACCTGCTGGTGCTGCCGGACCAGCGCCCCGGGTTGTCACCGCTCAAGGAACTGGCACCGGAGCTGAGGCTTGCAGCGGCCCGGTCAGCCGCCTCCGACACCGCGCGGCTTACCGACAGTTTTCACCTGAACCTCACGGCTTTCGGCCTGCTGGCCTTTGCCGTCGGCCTGTTCATTGTCCAGGGCACCATTGCGCTCAGCATTGAACAGCGCCGCGGAATGATCCGAACACTGCGGAGCCTTGGGGTGCCAATGCAGCTGCTGACAGGCCTCTTTGCTGCGGAACTGGCCGTTGTCGCGCTGGCCGCCGGTGCAGCGGGGCTTGCAGGCGGCTTTGTCGTTGCGGCAGCCTTGCTGCCGGACGTCAGCGCCACCCTGGCCGGGCTTTACGGAGCACCGGTGGATGGCGGCCTGTCGCTGCGTCCCGGCTGGGCAATATCCGGACTGGCAATGGCGCTGGGCGGTACTTTCCTGGCAGGGTCGCAGGCGCTTATTGCGCTGTGGCGGATGCCGCTGCTGGCTGCCCCTGCCACTCGTGCCCGGGGTCAGCAAGCCAGCCGGTCGCATATTGCCGGAGCGGTGTCCGGTGCCCTTCTGATCGCGGGCGGCTTCCTGGTGCTGAATATTTTTCAAGGGCTTATTGCAGGTTTCGCATTCCTGGGCGCATTAATGCTGGGGGCCGCGCTGCTGCTGCCGATGCTGATATCAGCCGGGCTACGCTTCGGGGCGCGGCTGGCCAAAAGGCCCTTTGCCGAGTGGCTCTGGGCCGATACACGCGCACAGCTTCCAGGCATGTCGCTTGCCCTGATGGCCCTGCTGCTGGCGCTGGCGGCGAATGTCGGGGTTGGCACCATGGTCTCCAGTTTCCGCCTGACTTTCACCGGCTGGCTGGATCAGCGGTTGTTCGCGGAGGTATATGTCACCGCCAGCAGCGATGACCAAGGCGCCGCATTGGCAGAATGGTTTGATGCAAAGGGCATCACAGCCCTTCCGCGCCGCTATAGCGACACCCGGTATCAGGGCGCACCCTTGCGGATCTACGGGGTAACGGATGATCCGGCCTTCCGGCAGAACTGGCCGCTGCTGGACGCGCTGCCGGATGCCTGGGATCAGGTTGCGGGTGGTCGGGCCGTTATGGTCAATGAGCAACTAGCCCGCCGCTACGGAATAGCCCCAGGCTCTCTCCTGCAGCTTGAACCCGGATGGGATTTGACCGTCGCAGGGATCTATTCCGACTATGGCAACCCAAACGGCCAGGTGATGGTTTCCCTGCCTTCGCTTCTGGCCCGCGCCCCGGGCATTCCAAACCGTCACTTCGGAGTACGGGTGGCCCCTGAGCAGATTTCAATTCTTATCAGAGACATCAGGGAACAATTTGATCTCCCGCGTGAAAACATTACCGATCAGGCCACAGCAAAGGCGCGCTCGCTTGCCGTGTTCGAAAGAACCTTTGTCGTCACCGCGGCGCTGAACCTGTTGACGCTTGGTGTTGCAGGGTTTGCCCTGCTGACCAGCCTGCTTACCCTGTGGAACCAGCGCCTGCCGCAGCTTGCGCCGGTCTGGGCGATGGGGCTGACCCGCCGCCAGCTCGCCCGGACCGAAATCCTGCGCAGCTTGCTGCTGGCGGCGGTTACCGCGGTTCTGGCGCTGCCGCTGGGCCTTGTCCTGGCCTGGGCATTGTTGTCGGTAATCAATGTGGAGGCCTTTGGCTGGAAGCTGCCCATGTATCTGTTTCCCCTAGACTGGCTGCGGCTGTTCCTGCTGGCGCTGCTGGCCGCGGTTATTGCCGCCGCGCTGCCTGCCCGGCGGCTCAGCCGGATCGACCCGGCAGAACTGCTCAAGGTGTTTGCCAATGAACGCTAAGTTTTTCCTTTGGGCCGCCGCCGCAGGCTGGGCCACCACCGCACAGCCACAGAGCTACGCCGGGCTGGGAACCGAAGCGGAGGGGTTCGCCATTCCGCAGCCCGGCACCCAGCTGTCCTTTCCTGCGGACCATGGCCCGCATCCAGATTTCCGCATTGAATGGTGGTACTTGACCGCCAACCTTGAAGGACCCGACGATGCAGATTACGGCATCCAGTGGACGCTGTTTCGCTCCGCTCTGGCGCCTGGCGAGGCGGACGGCTGGCAAAGCCCGCAAATCTGGATGGCTCATGCGGCTGCGACCAGCCAGGACCAGCACCTGTTTGCAGAGCGCATAGCCCGCGGCGGGGTTGGTCAGGCTGGGGTCCGGGCGGCTCCGTTTGAGGCTTGGATTGATGACTGGCAGATGCTCTCCACTGGAGAGTCTCTTGAAAACATATCACTTTCCGCCGCAGGCAACGGCTTTTCATACGACCTCAACCTCACCGCAGATGGCCCGCTGGTGCTGCATGGGGACGCCGGATATTCGGTGAAATCCGCCAGCGGCCAGGCGAGCCATTATTACTCCCAGCCGCATTATCAGATCTCTGGCACGCTTGAGCTGCAGCAGGGACCGGTAAAAGTCACCGGCCGCGGCTGGCTGGACCGGGAATGGTCCAGCCAGCCTTTGGCGGAGGATCAAAGCGGCTGGGACTGGTTCTCTCTCAGCTTTGACAGCGGCGGCAAGCTGATGGGGTTCGTGCTGCGCGGCGAATCCGGTGATTTTACTTCCGGAACCTGGATATCCCCTGACGGCACGGCGGAGCCATTGGCACCGGGGGCCTTTCAGGCTGCCCCCCTGGAATACAGCGATGTTGAGGGCCGCAAGATACCGACGCGCTGGCAAACCAGTCTGCCCGAAAAGGGGGTTTCCGTTGAGGTTCAGGCGCTTAACCCGCAAAGCTGGATGGGCACCTCGTTCTCTTATTGGGAGGGGCCGGTCACGGTAACCGGCAGCCACAGCGGCACAGGATACCTTGAGATGACCGGATATGAATAAGGGCGCCCGAAGGCGCCCTTATTTTCTTCAGCGGACCACGAAGACCGAACAGTCAGAGTGGCGGATCACCCGGGCCGCGTTTGGTCCCAGCAGGTAATCCTTCAGGTCCGGTTTGTGCGCCCCGATCACGATCAGGCCGCTGCCAGCGGTTTCGGCAACCTTCAGGATCTCCTGATAGGCGGTACCGGTTGCAACCAGGTGGCGGACCTTGGCATTGCGGTCCTTGCCCAGAACTTGGGCACACAGATCGCTCAGACGCTGGGTGGCGTCCTTGACCGCCTTTTCGTGGTGATGCTCCTCGAAGAAGCCGGACACCCAGCTTTCGCCGAAATCCGGCAGGACATTGACGACATCCAGCTGTGCCCCGTCCAGTTCGGCCAGCCGCCCAGCCTGGGACAGGACCATTTCGTCCAGGTTCTGATCGTTCAGCTCCAGAGCGCAAAGAACGGGTTTGCTCATGCTGTTACTCCTTCTTCTTCACGCGCGCGCCCGCGCTGCATCAGGGCAACCAGCGCCACCAGCAGAAGCGCCGGCAGGAACATCAGCTCCTTCGGCAACTGGCTGGCGGGTGCTTGGATAGCAATGATCTGCACCGGCGCGTCGGCGTAGAAATCAAAGCTCTCAAGATTGGGGGCTGCCGGGGTGCCGAACATCGGCTCTTCCAGCTTCACCGCGCCATCTTCCTCCAGCAGCAGCAGGCCGTAGGCATCCACCGCCGCCTGCCCGTCCGTGCCATCGGCGGTTATGATCATCGTGGTGCTCTTGATCTCAGAAGTGTCGAAATCCGGGCCTTCCACGGTGATCCGCAGCTCTGAGCCAGGTTCCGCATCGTCCAGCGCCTGCGCCAGCTGGGCCGGCGGGACCTGGGCAAAGGGAGGCATCACCCGGTCCATGAAGAAGTCCGGCCTAAACAACGCAAAGGCTGCAAAGACCAGCAGGACGCTTTCATAGATGCGGCTGCGGCTCACGAAATACCCCATGGTGCCGGCGGTAAAGACCAGGATGGCAATGGTGGCTGAGATGGCAACGATGATGCCCTGTATCCAGTTCACGTCGATCAGCAGCAAATCGGTGTTGAAAATGAACACAAACGGCAGGGCCACGGTCCGCAAGCTGTAGAAGAAGGCGGTGAAGCCAGTGCGGATTGCATCCCCGCCCGACACCGCCGCCGCCGCAAAGCTGGCAAGCCCCACGGGCGGCGTCACATCGGCCATGATCCCGAAGTAGAACACAAACAGGTGCACGGCGATCAGCGGCACGATGAGACCGGACTGCGCGCCCAGTTCCACCACCACACCGGCCATCAGCGAGCTGACAACGATGTAGTTGGCGGTGGTCGGCAGCCCCATGCCCAGCACCAGCGACAGCAGGCCGACACAAGCAAGTACAAAGACAAGCGTTGTTCCGGTCATGTCCGCAGCCCGTTCAGCAATCGTACCCTCAAAGCTCGTGATTCCGACAAAATCGGTCACCGGGCTGATTGCGTGAACACCAATTGCGGAAAGATAGGTCAGACCATAAGCCATATTCTCGACAAGATCCGCCATCACTTGGCCAATTCCGGTGAGCGTAACCGTGCCAACAATCACCCCGGCCGTGGCAGTGGCCAGTGCAATGCCGATCATATTACGCGCACCGTCGATCAAACCGGTCCACAGATCCTGCACTCCTTCCACAAAGGCGTTGGCCATATTGCTTTGCCCGCGGAAAATAGACTTAAGCGGCTTCTGAGTCAGCAGGATCACAAACAGCAGCGCAGTCGCCCAGAACGCCGACAGGCCTGGAGACTTCTGTTCAATCATGAGGAAGTAGACCAACACCAAAATCGGCAGAAGGTAGTGCAAACCTGCCTTGTAGATCTTGGTTACATCCGGCAGCTCCACATCTTTTGCATTAGGGTCGTCTGGCTCCAAATCGGGGATTTGCGCTGCCAGTGCTACCATGGCGACATAGATAAGCATAATCACCGCGAACATGACCAATCCAGCTGCGCTCGGCACCCATGCATAAGCCAAATCCACCGGGAATTGCGATCCATAACACAGTCCCGCAAACACAGCGAAGAAGCTGAACATGCCCAGTACCGTGCGTGCCAAATGCACTTCGCGGTTGCCCAGCGTCGGCATGTTCCGCTTCACGGCCTCCAGATGCACGATATAGACCAGCGCGATGTAGGAAATCGCAGCCGGCAGGAAGGCATGGGTGATCACCTCGACGTAAGAGATGCCCACGTATTCCACCATCAGGAAGGCTGCAGCGCCCATAACTGGCGGCATGATCTGGCCGTTCACGGAGGACGCGACCTCGACCGAGCCTGCCTGCTCAGAGGTAAAGCCCACCCGCTTCATCAGCGGGATCGTGAAGGTGCCGGTGGTGACCACGTTGGCGATGGACGAGCCGGAAATCAGGCCGGTTGCGGCAGACCCGACAACAGCCGCTTTGGCCGGGCCGCCGCGCAGGTGGCCAAGCGCGCCAAATGCCATCTTGATGAAGTAGTTGCCCGCACCTGCCTTATCCAGCAGCGCACCGAACAGCACAAAGAGGAAGACGAATTTGGTGGAGACACCCAAGGCAATGCCAAACACGCCTTCGGAGGTGATCCACATATGGCTCATCGCCTTTTTCAGGCTGGCGCCCTTCCAGCGGATGACTTCCGGGACGTACTCGGAAGATCCGAAGAACACGTAGAGCAGGAAAATCGTCGCGATGATCGCCATCGCCGGACCGAGCGCACGGCGGGCGGCTTCGAACAGCAGGATCAGGCCAGCGAGGGCAAACCACTTGTCCATGTCGTCGGCAAGGCCGCCGGAATCAACGATCTTCTGATAGAAAATATAGCCGTACATCGCGATCGCAGTGCCGGCCAACGCGAAAATCCAGTCTTGCACCGGGATGTAATTCCGCGGGCTGGACTTCAGCGCGGGATAGGCCGCGTAAGCCAGGAAAATGGCAAAGGCCAAATGGATTTGGCGCGAGTTGTTCACCACGCTGCCAGGCAGCAGCAAGTTGGCCACCGGCGAGGCCAGGATGACTTGGAACACGGACCAGATGACGGCGACGATCGCCAGGAACAGCCCCACGCTTCCCACCGGGTTGCGGGCGCCGGCGTCGGAGGACGCGACCAGTTCCTGAAGCTCTTCTTCGCTAAGCGGCCGATTTCCCTGAGCATCGGATGTCATGGATAATCTCCCCTGCGGCCGCCGTTTCTTCGGGGCCGGAATAGTCATGCCCGGGCCTTTGGCCTCAGGCGAAAACGGGGCGCCTGATGCGCCCCGTTCCTATTGTCTGGCGGATTATTCGATCCAGCCTTTTTCTTTGTAGTACTTTTCTGCGCCCGGATGCAGCGGTGCCGACAGGCCGTCCGCGATCATCTCTTCCGGCTTCAGGTTGGCAAAGGCCGGGTGCAGTTTCTGGAAGGCCTCGAAGTTTTCAAAGACCGAGCTGACCACCGCGTACACAGCATCTTCGGACACGTCGGCAGAGGTCACGAAGGTCGCGCCGACGCCAAAGGTGTTGGTGTCGTTGTCGGACCCGCGGTACATGCCGCCAGGAATGGTCGCGGTGCGGTAGAAGGAGTTGTCTGCAACCAGTTTCTCAACCGCTTCGCCGTCCACAGTCACCAGGACCGAGTCACAGGCGGTGGTGGCTTCCTGGATGGAGCCGGACGGGTGGCCAACGGTATAGATCATCGCGTCGATCTGGTTGTCGCACAGCGCTGCGGACTGCTCCGCCGCCTTCAGCTCAGTCGCCAGGGCGAAATCTTCCATGCCCCAGCCCTTGGCTTCCATCAGCACTTCCATGGTGCCGCGCTGGCCGGAACCAGGGTTGCCGATGTTGACGCGCTTGCCTTTAAGGTCATCAAAGGTGGAGATACCTGCATCCGCACGGGCAACAACGGTGAAGGGTTCCGGGTGCACCGAGAACACGGCACGCAGACCTTCGAACGGGCCTGCTTCCTCGAACTTGGAGGAACCGTTGTAGGCATGGTACTGCCAGTCGGACTGGGCCACGCCGAACTGCAGCTCACCTTCGCGGATGGTGTTGATGTTGTAGACCGAGCCGCCGGTGGACTCGACGGCGCATTTGAAGCCGTGTTCCTTACGGCCCTTGTTCACCAGACGGCAAATGGCGCCGCCGGTCGGGTAATAAACGCCGGTCACGCCGCCGGTGCCGATGGTGATGTATTCCTGAGCAAATGCTGCGGGTGCCCCAAAGGACGCCGCCACCAATGCACCGATAGCCAGCTTGGTGTGTTTCATGATCAAGTCTCTCCCACTTGTCTTATGATTTGCAGCCCTGCTTGAACGGCTGTCCAACTGGTGTCCGGATTTCGTCCCGGTGAGGGAAACTGGCCTGCCAATCAGGGTGCGTGCCGAAATTTTTTGCACGCGCAGAAGGGTTTCACTGCCACCTGTCCAAGTCAAGGGTGCTATTTATTGCCGCACCCATTTTGCCCGCCTTTTTCGTGCTGCTGACGACAGTTAGCCATTTTTCCCCGTAAAACCTCCGGCTTCTTCACCCGCTGGGCCGCAAAGTTTTTTCTTGCAAGGAAAATCACCTTGTACGCGATTCCACCTGCCCGGTGCCGGCTAGGGGCACCCGGGACCGGAGGTACAGTTCCCAAAGCGTCTTCTGCAAACTTGCCCGCTTGTAAAACAGAATGGTGACAGACGCTGAAAACGCCGCTATCAAGCGTCACACAAAAAAAATACGCGGCACGGTCATTTGGGACCGAAGCCGCATCAGAATTGACAGGGAGCTTGCAGCGATGCTGCTTAGCCAAGTGATATTTGACAACCCGTCCCTGACGGATTTCTGGGCTTTGGAGCGGTGCGTCTCCGCCGAGGCCCGCAAAATGCCGAAAGGCGCCAGCGCGCCGTTGACTTGCGATGTGGAGCCGGAGTTCCGAAGCACGCCGCGGAAGTGGGAGCTGATCCTGGCGACTGCCCATGAACGCGGTCTTCGCGCGCGTCTGGGCTGACACCGCGCGCCGCGCCGAATTCCCAGCCATGGATTGAAACACCCCGCCAGCCGGCCGGCTGGCGGGGCAAACTGTTTTAGTCTGCCGGGCTTGCCGCAGGCGCTCCTTTCACCCGCTCCCGCAGGCCTTGCATCATCGCATAAAGCACCGGCACGACAATCACGCCGACGACGGTGGCCGCCAGCATGCCGCCGAAGACCGCGATACCAATGGCGCGCTGGCTGGCAGCCCCCGCACCGGAGGCGATCATCAGCGGCACCACACCCAGCAGGAAGGACAGTGCCGTCATCATCACCGCGCGGAAACGCTGTTTGGCAGCTTCCTGCGCGGCTTCCCTGATGGTCAGGCCCGCGGCCCGCTGCTCCATCGCGAATTCAACGATCAGGATGGCGTTCTTTGACGCTAGGCCGATCAGCATGATCATCCCGATCTGGGTATAAAGGTTGATGTCATTGCCGGCGATTGCCACCGCTGCCACGGCCCCGAACAGCGCGACAATGACTGACAGCAGAATTGCCACCGGCATCGTCCAGCTTTCATACTGCGCCACCAGGAACAGGTAGCCGAACAGAACCGCCATCGCCAGAATGACGGTGACCATCCCTGCTGAATCCAGCTGCTGCTGCGCGGTGCCGGTCCATTCAAACGCATAGCCCGGCGGCAACGCGGTCGCGGCTTCCTCCTGCATCACCCGGATCGCGTCGCCAGTGGACAGGCCAGGCGCCGGAACCGCGGTCACCGTGGCGGAGCGGAAGATGTTGTGGCGTTTCAGAAGCACCGGCCCCAGCACATTCTCGACGTCGATAAGCGTGGACAGCGGCACCATCTCCCCGGATTGCGCCCGCACGTACAGGCCGCCGATGTCCTCGATCTTGTCGCGGTAGGACCCCTCCGCCTGCAGCATCACCTTGTAGACGCGGCCGAATAGGTTGAAGTCGTTGACATAGTACGATCCCAGATGCGCCTGCATGGTCTGGAACACCTCGGCAATCGGCACGTTCAGCGTCTTGGCCTTCTCGCGGTCCAGATCGACAAACACCTGCGGAACGTTGGCCCGGAAGGTGGTGTAGGACTGGGCGATCTCGGGCCGCTGATTGGCAGAATAGACCAGCGAGCCGACAGACTGCGCCAGATCCTGCGGGGTGCCGCCAGCGGTCTGCTGCACCGCCATTTCAACACCGGCCGACATGCCCAGACCGGAGATCGGCGGCGGGTTGAAGGCAACAATGCTGGCCGCGGCCTCGCCGTTGGCGATGCCGTAGATCTGGCCAAGGATGGCATCGGGTTGCAGCGCTTTTTCCTGCCGGTCATCCCAAGGCGCCAGGTTGGCAATGATCATCGCCCCATTGGCACTGGAGCCGTTCAGCAAGCTGAAGCCGTTCACCAGAACAGTGCCCTTGACCCCGGGGATCTGGCGGATCTGCTCGTCGATCCGGCTGGTCACCGTCTCGGTCCGCCCCAGCGCCGCGGCATCGGGCAGCTGAACATCCACAAACAGATAGCCGTTGTCTTCCAGCGGCAGGAAGCCCTTGGATGTCGAATTGAAGACCAATCCGGTGCCGAAGGCCACGGCGGCAATGATCGCAAGCCCGATCACCGGCAGCCGCAGCAAACGGGTCACGATGCTCAGGTAGCCGCCGCGCACACCGCCGATCATGTTCTCGAACATCGCCAGCAGCCCCTTAGGCGGGCCGGACCGCGGTTTGAGAACAATGCCGCAGAGAGCAGGCGACAGCGTCAGCGCGTTTACCGACGAAATGACCACGGCGACAGAAATCGTCACCGCAAACTGCGAGTAAAGCCTGCCGGTGATTCCCGGCATGAAGGTAACCGGCACAAACACCGCCAGCAGCACCAGCGTGGTGGCAATCACCGGGCCGGTGATCTGGCCCATTGCCTTGCGGGTTGCCTCAGGCGGAGACAGCCCCTCCTCGGCAATGATGCGCTCGACGTTTTCGACCACCACGATGGCGTCATCCACCACGATGCCGATCGCCAGCACCAGTGCAAACAGCGAGATGGTGTTGAGCGACATGCCAAGCGCCAGCAGGAAGGCAAATGTGCCGATCAGCGAAACCGGAATCGCCACCGCAGGAATGATCGTGGCACGGAACGACCCCAGAAAGATGAACACGACCGAGATCACCAGCACGAAGGTCATCATCAGCGTGGTGATCACGTCGTTCAGCGACTGTTCGACAAAATCCGTGGTATTGAACGGCACCGAATAGGCGACATCCTCGGGGAAGTCCTCCGAAAGCCGGTCAAGCTCTGCCAAAACGGCCTCCGATACTGCCAGCGCGTTGGCGCCAGGAGCCTGGTAGATGGCCAGAATGGTCGCCGGCACGCCGTCGAAATAGCCGGACGCGCTGTAGTTGGAAGCGCCCAGTTCGACCCTTCCAATATCGGCAAGGCGCACAGTGCTGCCGCCCTCGCCGGTGCGGATCACGATGTCTTCGAACTCGCTGACCTCGGTCAGGCGACCCTTCGATTTGATCGTGTACTGAAACACCTGGTCACTTGGCACCGGGGGTGCACCCACCTGCCCGGCTGACACTTCAATATTCTGTTCCTTCACCGCATTGATGACGTCACCAGGCGAAATCCCCAGTCCCGCCATCTTGTTCGGGTCCAGCCAGACCCGCATGGCGTATTCGAAATTGGTCAGAATATCCGCCTTGCCGACGCCGCTGACCCGCGCCAGCGCATCCTTGATGTTGATGGCGGCATAGTTCGACAGGAACACGCTGTCATAGGACCCGTTGGGCGAAGTCAGCGCCGTCACCAGCAGCATGTTGGAAGAGCTTTTCTGGGTGACAACGCCATTGGCATTGACCTCGGAAGGAAGGGCTGCGGTTGCCTGTGCCACCCGGTTCTGCACGTTGACCGAGGCGATATCCGGATCAGTTCCGACCTCAAAGGTCACCGCCAAAGAATAGCTGCCGTTGTCGGCGGACGTGGAGGACATGTAGAGCATTCCGTCCACGCCGTTGACTTGCGCTTCGATTGGTGCGGCGACGCTCTTTTCAACGGTTTCCGCATTGGCGCCGGTGTATGTGGCGGTGACATTCACCACCGGCGGCGTGATTTCCGGGAACTGCGCCACCGGCAGCGCGAAATAGCCGATGACACCCATAACCGTCAGCACCAGGGAAATGACGATCGCGAATTTCGGCCTTGAAATGAATGTGGAGGAAAACATCGCTTACTCTCCAGACTGGGCGGCCATGACCGGATCCACCTCAACGCCGGGGCGGATCTTCTGCAGCCCCTCGACCACCACGGTTTCACCATTGGTCAGCCCGTCCAGCACGATGATCCCCGTGCCCTGCACATCGCCCGTCGCAATGTAGCGCTGCTGCACCTGGTTGCTGTCATCCACCACCAGAACAAACGGCCCCTGCTGATCGCGCTGGATCGCGGCCTGGCTGATGACAATCCGGTCGACCGCTTGCTGGGATTGCAGGCCCACGGTGAGGAAAGCACCGTCCAGGATCAGCCGGTCCTCGTTCTGGAACTTTGCCCGCACGGTGACCGCGCCGGTCGCGGGATCCACCCGGTTGCCGGCAAAGGCAATCCGGCCCTTCTCCTCCAGTTCTGCGCCGTTGGGCAGCACCACGAACACCTCCGGCGCGGATTCGGTGTTGCCGCGGTCGACGCCGTTGGCTTCCAGCTCCTGCAGGATCTCGACGAACTGCTTTTCATTCAGCGAGAAGGACACATAAACCGGCGCTTCGCGCACGATGTTGACCAGCGGTGAGCCGCTGGGGCTAACCACGTCGCCGATACTGACCTCGACACGCCCGACGCGGCCCGAGAAGGGGGCGTGAATTTCGGTGTAGCTCAGGTCCAGCTCTGCCTGCTGGATGGCCGCCCGGGCAGCCCGCACCTGCGCCTCTGCCACAAGTTCATTGGCGCGGGCGGTGTCGCGGTCGGTTTCCGGGACAGAGCCGCGCTCGAACAGCTCCTGCTTGCGCACCAGTTCCAGCGACGCCAGCTCTAGGTTGGCTTCTGCCTGTGCCAGTTCCGCCCGGCGGCTTTCCAGCACCGCTTCATAGGCGCTGCGCTCGATCCGGAACAGAATGTCACCCTTTTCAACTTCTGCGCCGTCCTGGACCAGCACTTCCTCCAAGTAGCCGCTAACCCGGGCCATGATATCGGCTTTGTCGATCGCCTCGCCGCGGCCGATAAAGGTTGCGGTGTCCTTGATCGGCTTGATCACCGCCTCGGAGACCGACACCTTGGGGGCGCCACCCTGCTGCTGCGCCAGCGCCGCATCCGCAGCTGCCAGGCCTAGCGCGGCCACCATTGCAAGCCCGGTCCGGCCGGTCAGGCCCCTGTTCCAGAAACACGTCATTCTTGAGCCTTTCAATTAAACAGAAAATTTCAGCGCAGCCGTAAACCCGGCGTGCCGCCCCGTATCCAAATCGTTGCCCTATTGAATACCGTCCCAGCACACATCTGCAAGCTGCACACGCGTTGCCCTGAAACTTCCGTCGTTTCCGGAAGGCCACCAGTGACCAGATATCAATGGAACCGCGGCCCGCAGGCAGGCGTTCTTGGTATGCAGGGGCGGGCCACCCGTGCTTACGGGATTTGATAACGGGTGCAAGGCCGTTACCTTGTTCCGGCAAAGAAGCCTGGCCTGCAAGCAAGGAGAATGACATGCGGTGGAGAGGGCGGCGGGGAAGCCGGAATATCGAGGACCGGCGGGGCCGCCGGATGACAGGCCGGACTGCAGGTTTCGGCGGGGCCGGCCTTCTTCTGATCGTTGTTGCAGGTGCCTTTTTAGGGGTGGATCTGACTCCGCTGCTGCAAGGCTCCGCACCGCAAAGCGGCAGCCCGGCGCCGGTCACGGCAGCCGACCAGGAAGCCGCGGAATTCGTCAGCGTTGCCCTCGCCGATACCGAAGACGTCTGGGCCTCCGTCTTCAAACAGCAGCTCGGACGCCGATACAGCCCGGCGGTTCTTGTTCTGTACAAAGGGGTGACACAATCGCCCTGCGGCGGGGCCTCCGGTGCAACCGGACCGTTTTACTGCCCGCTGGACGAAAAGGTTTACCTCGACACCTCCTTCTTCACCACACTCAGCCAGCGGCTGGGCGCACGCGGCGATTTTGCAGCAGCCTATGTCGTCGCCCACGAAGTTGCCCATCATGTCCAGAACGAGCTTGGCATCCTGGGCGAAACCCAGCGCATAAGGGCCCGCGTGAGCGAGGTTGAGTCCAATGCCATATCTGTCCGCACAGAGCTGCAGGCCGATTGCTTCTCCGGGATCTGGGCACGCTACGCACAGGACGCGCTGGGCACGCTGGAACCCGGCGACGTTGAAGAGGCGATGAACGCAGCCAAGCAGATCGGCGATGACACGCTGCAGCGCAATGCCGGCCGGGTGCCGCAGCCGCATACGTTTTCCCACGGCACCAGCGCACAGCGGCAGGAATGGTTCGCCCGCGGCTATCAAACGGGTGATGTGAACGCCTGTGATACCTTCTCTGCCAATTCCCTGTGACACTTTTATAGTCCAGGCCATTGAAATCTCTTGAAGCTGATGCTTGTGTAACCCCACAGGCAGCACCGCACCGGGCGTGCCCGGCCGGCCGTTTCCGGCCGCCTGTGCAGTGCCGCGCCAACCCAAGGGAGACAGCCGAATGAAAGTTGACGGGACGCACTACCGGTCGCTGTGGTGGGACTACGAACGGGATGCGTTGCAGATCATCGACCAGCGCTGGCTGCCGCATGAGTTCCGCATTCAGCAGGTGGACACGCTGCAGGAGTTTGCCGATGCAATTGTTGAGATGCGGATCCGCGGCGCCCCCCTGATCGGGGCGACGGCCGCCTATGGGATGGCGCTCGCAATGCGGCTGGACCCGTCTGATGCGGCCATGGATCAGGCCTGGAGCTTCCTCAACGCAACACGCCCGACCGCGATCAACCTGCGCTGGGCGCTGGACCGCTGCCGCAGCCGCCTGAGGCCGCTGGATGAGGGAAAGCGTGCCGCAGCTGCCCTGGCCCTGGCGCATGAGATTGCGGATGAGGATGTCGAAATCAACCGCAGCCTCGGCGCGCACGGGCTGGAACTGATCCGGCAGATCGCCGCCGGAAAACCCGCGGGTGAGCCGGTCCGGCTGCTGACTCACTGCAACGCCGGCTGGCTGGCAACTGTCGACTGGGGCACTGCCACCAGCCCGATGTACCAGGCGCATGAGGCTGGCATTCCGATTCACGTCTGGGTCGACGAAACACGGCCCCGCAACCAGGGGGCGCTGACCTCCTGGGAGCTGGGCAGCCACGGCATCAGCCACAGCTACATCAGCGACAACGCCGGCGGCCACCTGATGCAGCACGGCCAGGTCGATCTGGTCATCACCGGCACCGACCGGACCACCCGCCAAGGCGACGTTTGCAACAAGATCGGCACCTATCTGAAGGCGCTGGCCGCCCGCGATAACGGAGTGCCGTTCTATGTCGCCCTGCCCTCGCCGACCATCGACTGGACGGTCTCCGACGGCGTTGCCGAGATCCCGATCGAGGAGCGCAGCGAGCGGGAGATCACCCATGTTCAGGGCAAGACCGAAGACGGCGCAATCAGCGTTGTACAGGTGACACCGGACGGCACCCCCGGCGGCAACCCCGCGTTTGACGTGACGCCAAACCGGCTGGTTACCGGGCTGATTACCGAGCGCGGCATCTGCGACGCCTCCGAGGAAGGCCTGGCAGGCCTGTTTCCGGAAATGGCCGCAGCAAAATCCGCCTGATGCCGGACGCCGCACCATGAAGCCGCCGTATCACGACTGCACCGAACTACGGCAGGCGGTGATTGACGCCTGCCTGGAAATGAACGCCGCGGGCATCAATCAGGGCACCTCCGGCAACATCTCGGTTCGCGCGGAAAATCACATGCTGATCACCCCGTCCGGCGTTCCTTATGAGAAACTGGCACCTGAAGATCTTGTGCTGATACCGCTGGGCGGCAGCCCTGAACAGCAGGGGCAGCTGAAGCCCTCGACCGAGTGGCCTTTTCACATGGCGATCCTTCAGGCCAAACCCGGCGTGAATGCCGTGGTCCATGCCCATCCCGTCTACTGCAGTGCGCTGGCGATGAACCGTCAGACTATACCGGCGTGCCACTACATGGTCGCAGCCTTTGGTGGCAGCGATGTTCCAGTAGCGGATTACGCGCTGTTCGGCAGCCGGCATCTGTCGGAAAATATCATCCGCGCCTTGCAGGAACGCAGCGCCTGCCTGATGGCCAACCATGGTGCGGTGGCAACCGGGGACAGCCTGCCGCGCGCGCTGTGGCGCATGGTGGAATTGGAAACACTGGCAAAGGGTTACACGGCAAGCCTGACCATCGGAAAGCCGCACATCCTGAGTGAAGACGAAATGGCGGAAGTGATCGCTGCCTTCACGGACTACGGGCTGAAAGACAGCCGCTGATCATGCGTTGACGCAAAATGGAGGCTGAATGAAACACCCGCTGATCTTCGACGGGCACAACGACCTGCTGCTGCAGATTCAGTCTGGCAGTGTTGCTTCTGACAAGGACGGTTTCTTGGGCTCTGGCGGCCATCACATCGACCTGTTCAAAGCGACGATGGGCGGTTTTGCGGGCGGGTTCTTTGCCATCTTCGTCCCGCACGACGGTGATGCTTCCTTCATGGAAGATATGATGGCAGACAGCTACGACCTGCCGCTGCCACCCGCAGCGGACTGGCCGCGGTCTGCGCCGATTGCCCTTGCTCAGGCCGCAATTCTGATCCGTCTGGAAACACAAGGCGCGCTCAAGATATGCCGCACTGCGGCTGACATTCGCGGCGCAATGCAAGACGGTATCATGGCAGCCGTCATGCATATGGAAGGCGCCGAAGCAATCGACCCGGATTTCCATTTGCTGGAGGTGCTGCACTCCGCGGGATTGCGCTCGCTCGGCCCGGTCTGGAGCCGCCCCACGATATATGGCCATGGCGTGCCGTTCCGCTTCCCCTCCAGCCCGGACACCGGCCCCGGCTTGACAGCCGATGGTGTTCGCCTGGTGAAAAAGTGCAATGAACTGAACATCCTGATTGACCTCTCTCACCTGAACGAAGCCGGGTTCTGGGATGTTGCAAGACACTCCAGAAAGCCGCTGGTGGCGACCCATTCCAATGCTCACGCTCTCTGCCCGCACAGCCGGAATCTGACAGACAGGCAACTGCACGCCATCCGCGACAGCGACGGCCTGGTGGGGCTGAACTTCGCCGTCGCCTTCCTGCGCGAAGACGGGCGGATGGACGCAGACACGCCGGTCAGCCGGATGATTGACCATCTAGATTACCTCATCTGCGAACTTGGTGAGGACAGGGTCGGACTGGGTTCGGATTTTGACGGCGCAACCGTGCCCGCCGAGATCAAGGATGTCTCAGGGCTGCCGGTTCTGCGCAAGGCAATGAAGGCGCGTGGGTACGACGACAGGCTAATGGCAAAGCTGTGCCATGGCAATTGGCTGCGCCACTTGGAGCAGACCTGGGCCTAACAGCGCCCGCGCATCACAATCACGGCACAAGCACTTGGTTTTCATAGGATTGCGGTGGTGCCCAAGGAGAGACTCGAACTCTCACGATGTTGCCATCGGGGGATTTTGAATCCCCTGCGTCTACCATTCCGCCACTTGGGCCACGGTCTGTTCCTAGCCAAGCAATCAGCCGAGGTCCAGAGGCAAATCGGGGCTTCGCCGCTGAAATTACTCTGCGCGGCAAATTCAGCAGCCTCGCAGCTTGACGGAGCGCCGCGCGCATGCCACCTCCCATGGCAAAAGCCGTTGAGGACGCAGGACCCAGCATGCTGAAACCGCTATATGACCGGACGATGGCCCTGGCCGATCATCCCAGGGTGCTGTGGTGCCTGGCTGTTGTCGCCTTTGTCGAAAGCTCGGTGTTCCCGATCCCGCCGGACGTTCTGATGATCCCGATGATCCTGGCCCGCCCGTCGCGTGCCTGGCTGATCGCGCTGGTGGCGCTGATCGCCTCCGTGGCCGGGGGTGTGCTGGGATACGCTATCGGTGCCTTTTTCTACGAGGGTATCGGACAGCCGGTTCTGGAAGCCATGGGCAAGGGCGACGCCATGGCGGAGTTCAACACCCGGTTCAACGATTTCGGGTTCTGGGCAGTGCTGGGCGCAGGCATCACGCCATTCCCCTACAAGGTGATCACCATCATGTCGGGCTGGACCGGGATGCCGCTTGGCACATTCATTGCCACTTCTATCCTGGCGCGCGCACTGCGTTTTTTCATCGTCGCGGGCCTACTGTGGCAGTTTGGCGCCCCGGTCCGGGATTTTATTGAACGCCGCCTGGGGCTGGTTTTCACAGCCTTCATGGTGCTCCTGTTCGGCGGCTTCCTGATGGTGAGGTACATTTGATCATGCACAGGCTTTTGATCGTATTGGCCGCCGGCGGCTCTGCCGCGCTGCTTCTGGGCGCGCTGGGTTTTCAGTACATCGGCGAAATGGCGCCCTGCAAGCTCTGCTACTGGCAGCGCTACCCCCATGCCGCTGCCGCTGGGATCGGCATCCTTGCGCTGATTATCCCAGGCGCAGTTCTGCCGTATCTGGGTGCGCTGGCGGCGCTGGCCACCGCCGGGGTCGGCGCCTATCACACCGGGGTGGAACGCGGCTGGTGGGAAGGGCCCACCACCTGCACCTCCGGCCCCATTGGCGGGCTGTCACCCGACCAGCTGATGGAGCAGATCATGGCTGCGCCGCTGGTGCGCTGCGACGAAGTCCCGTGGGAGATGCTGTCGCTCTCCATGGCCACCTGGAACGCCATCGCCTCCTTCAGCCTTGCGCTGCTGTGGATTGCCGCAGCCAACCACATCCGCAAACAGAGTTAACATTCCAGCAGGCTGCAATGCGGCCGCCAAACCACTGGCCGCATTGGAGCACCTGAACTTCTCAGGTGTCTTTTTTGGTTGCCAGCAGCAGATTGGTTTCACTGCTCACGACGCCTTCGAACGTCCGGATTTTGGCCAAGGCGGCATCCAGGGTTTCCAGCGTCTCGGTGCCCAGTTCAACAATCAGATCCCAGCGCCCGTTGGTGGTATGAATCGCCCGCACTTCCGGCAGCCCCTGCAACTGCCTGGTGATGCGGCTGGTGCCGCGGCCTTCGATCCCGATCATCATCAGCCCGCGCACCGGGTCGCGCAAGACATCCTCCTTCAGGACAACGGTAAACCCCAGGATATCGCCGCGCGCCTGCAACCGCTCGATCCGCGCCCGCACGGTGGTCCGCGACAGGTTCAGCTCCAGCGCCAGATCCGAAAGCGACGCCCGTGCATTGTGCCGCAGGGCTGACACCAGCCGCTCATCCGTTTTGTCCATACCTTACCCCGTTTTGATCAATTGCCCCTCATCATGGGCAAATTGATTGCTGGATTCCATCACGTTTCGGAAGTTTCTAGTATTAAACCTGAGATTTTGGGAGATCAAAACAGTGACCTCACAACACTGCATCCTGATTGGCGCCCCGGTAGACAGCGGCAAACGCCGGGCGGGCTGCCTGATGGGCCCCGACGCCTACCGCACCGCCGGCATCACCGAAGCCCTGCAAAGCCTGGGCCACACAGTGGAAGACCTTGGCAACCTGGCCCCGGACACCCACGCCAAGGACACAAACGACGGGCTGGTCTATGCCCGCAACGAAACCATCGGCTGGACCTCGCGCCTGGCGCAGGCCGCCGAAGACGCCCTGGGGCGCGGCATGCCGGTTTTCCTCGGCGGTGACCATTCGCTGTCGCTGGGGTCGGTTGCCGGTGCCGCCAACCATGCCGCCAAGGCAGGCCGTCCGCTGTTTGTCCTGTGGCTTGACGCGCATACCGACTTCCATACGCCGCAGACGACCGACAGCGGCAACCTGCACGGCACGCCGGTTGGATATTTCACTGGCCGCAACGGCTTCGAAGGCTTTCCTGCAGTGAACAACCCGGTGCCGCAGGAGAATGTCTGCATGATCGGCCTTCGGTCTGTCGACACGCAGGAAAGGCTTGCGCTGGAAGGCAGTGCCATCCGCACCCACGACATGCGCCACATCGACGAAAACGGTATTGCCGGACCTCTGAACCGCTTCCTGGATCACGTCGCGCAGGCCAATGGCATGCTGCATGTCTCGCTGGACGTCGATTTCCTGGATCCCTCCGTGGCCCCGGCCGTCGGCACCACCGTACCGGGCGGCGCCACCGTGCGCGAGGCGCACCTTGTCTGCGAGATCCTGCATGATTCCGGCCTGATGACTTCGCTGGACCTGGTTGAACTGAACCCCTTCCTGGACGAGCGCGGCCGCACCGCGCATCTGATGGTGGACCTCTGCGCCTCTGCGCTTGGCCGCCGCGTCTTTGACCGCCCGACACGGAGCTACCAGTGAGCAGCCTGCAAGCCCCCTCAGCGGTGGTGATGGTGCGCCCGCACCACTTCCGCTCCAATCCTGAAACACAGGGTGATAACGCCTTCCAAACGCTTGCGAATACCTCGGCGGAGACCACCGCCGCGCAGGCGCTGGCGGAGTTCGACGGCGCGGTCGAGACCCTGCGCGGCGCCGGAGTCACGGTGCATGTCTTTGACGACACCACCACTGAAACGCCGGACAGCGTGTTCCCGAACAACTGGTTCTCCACCCATGCCGGCGGCCACGTAGCGGTTTATCCGATGTACGCCGAAAACCGTCGCAAGGAACGCCGCTGGGATGTTATCGAGCTTCTGAAACGCGACTACCGGGTGCAGGACGTGATCGACTATTCCGGCCTGGAACAGGACGGCCTGTCGCTGGAGGGCACCGGCGCCATGGTGCTCGACCATATCGGGCGCATTGCTTACACGGTGAAATCCAACCGCGCAGACCCGGTGCTGCTGGAACGGTTCTGCACCCATTTCAACTTTGAACCCATGGTGTTCGAAGCCAAAGATGATGCAGGCCGCGACGTTTACCACACCAATGTCCTGATGGGCATCGGCACCGAATACGCGCTGATCTGCCTGGACATGATCGTTGATCCCGCCCGCCGTGCGGAAGTTGCGGCGCGGCTGGAGGAAACCGGCCGCCAAGTCATTGACCTGACACCGGAACAGATCGCCAGTTTCGCCGGCAACGCGCTGGAGCTGACAGGCCGCAGACGCCTCTTGGCGCTTTCCGCAACGGCACTGCAGGCGCTGCGTCCGGATCAGATCGCCATCATTGAGCAGAGCGCTGAGCTGCTCCCCTTGACCATTCCAACCATCGAAACCGCAGGCGGGTCGGTGCGCTGCATGCTGGCAGGCATCCACCTCAGCCCCCGTGAAAGGAAATCCGCATGACACAGCCTTCGGACAAGGCACTGGTGCCTTTTGTCAGCGTCGACAACATGATGCGCCTCATTCATCACGTTGGCATCGAGCAGATGCTGCGCGACTTGGCGGATTATGTCGAAGAGGACTTCAAGCGCTGGGAGCTGTTCGACAAGACCCCGCGCGTTGCCAGCCACTCGGATGTCGGCGTGATCGAACTGATGCCGACCTCAGATGGCGAGGCCTATGGCTTCAAATACGTGAATGGCCACCCCAAGAACACCTCCGAAGGGTTGCAGACCGTCACCGCCTTTGGGCTTCTGGCGGATGTCTACACCGGTTATCCGGTGCTGCTGACCGAAATGACCATGCTGACCGCGCTGCGCACCGCGGCAACGTCAGCAATGGCCGCCAAGTATCTGGCGCCCAAGGGCGCGACCACCATGGCGATGATCGGCAACGGCGCCCAGTCTGAATTCCAGACCCTCGCAATGAAGGCGATCATCGGCCTGAAATCCGTGCGCCTGTATGACAAGGATTCAGCTGCCACCGAAAAATGCGCCCGCAACCTGCAAGGCCTTGGGATCGAGGTCGTTAGCTGCAAGACACCGGAAGAAGCCATTGAAGGCGCGCAGATTCTCACCACCTGCACCGCCGACAAGCAGTATGCCACCATCCTTACCGACAACATGGTCGGCAGCGGCGTCCATATCAACGCCATCGGCGGCGACTGCCCCGGCAAGACCGAACTGGCAGCCGGCATCCTCAGCCGCTCCGACGTGTTTGTCGAATACCCGCCGCAAACGCGGATCGAAGGCGAGATCCAGCAGATGCCGGAGGATTTCCCGGTCACCGAATTGTGGGAAGTGATTTCCGGCAAGAAACAGGGACGTACCGGCGACCGCCAGATCACCCTGTTCGACAGTGTTGGTTTCGCGATCGAGGATTTCTCGGCGCTGCGGTATATCCGCGATCGCATCAAGGGCACGGATTACTTTATCGACCTGGATATGCTGGCCGACCCCGACGATCCGCGCGACCTGTTCGGCATGCTGCAGCGGGCCAAGAGCTGACTTAGGCCAGCATAGGGCATCTCCCTCCCGGCAGCCCTTTGAAAAGATCTGCAGCCGCGCGGGAACCAACGCCCGCCTGCAGGCGTAGAGCACCTGCAGGCAGCCTGAACCTGCTTCAGGACCAATACCAGTCTGGTCCTTCAACGGCCCCCGCTACTGTCCCGGCGGGGGCCGTTTTCCGTTTCAGCGCCAGCCTTCCGCGTTTCCAGCTGTCGGCGCGGAACCATTCGCCCGCCCAGCCGTTGTTCTGTCACACGGCGCTAAGAGCGGCGCACAACTGAAACAGGAACGAGAGACATGCTTGGCTGGGCATTCACATTCTTGATCGTGGCACTTATCGCTGCCCTTTTCGGCTTCAGCGGCATTGCGGGCGCGTCAGCCGGGATCGCAAAGATCCTGTTTGTGATTTTCCTGGTGCTCTTCGTCCTTTCGATTGCCCTGCGCCTGATCCGCAAGTGATCCAGCTCACCCCCATCCGAAAACCCAAGAGGAAGTTGATATGACCAGCACGACCGAAACCACGCGGCGTCCCGACACCAAGGCCAGCGCCAAGGACTCTTCCGCTGACAGCCTTGCGGACCGCGCCAAAGAGCAGGCCTCCCAGGCTGTACAAACGGCGCAGGAACACTTGGATGCCGGGATGAAGTACAGCTCGGGCGAGGTGCAGCGCTTTGCCGGCCAGACCCAGGACTTCGTCAAGAAGAACCCGGGGCTTGCACTTGCAGGCGCACTTGGCGCGGGCATTCTGCTGGGGCTTGCCATGCGCAGGCGCTACTGATCCGAACTGCGGACAGCCGTATTCCGACCAAGCCGCGCCAAACGCGCGGCTTGGTCGTTTGTCACGCTGTGGCGCTCTGCGAACAGCGGGGTCCCAGTCGATACAAAAAACAAGGAACCATCTCCTGCTGCCCGCGTTGAGCTTGCGGAACCGTTATTTCCAAGGGGGGCCAAGTCATGATCTACGAACTTGCCGGACAGCTGTTTCTGTTGTCGTTGATCCTCGGCTTTTGCCGCTTTGCAGCAGCTTCCGGGGCAGTTTCCTTGCCAGTTCGCGCTTGACGTTTCGATGCGTCCGGATCCAACCCACTTTTCCCCGGTACGTTTCCCTGTGACAGCCCGGCAGCAGAAAGGCAGATGACATGACCGATACGTCCGATCTGGAACAGCAGGCCCGACGCAAGGCTGCGGATCTGTGGCACCGGGCCAAGGGCGCCGTGGAGGAGACGCTCCGCACAGGCGCCGGGCCCGCGGCGCAGGCCTTTGATCCCGGCCAGCGACTGCGCCGCCTCCATCTGGAGGAAACCGTGCAACAGGTGAGTGCCTTTGCCCGCCTCAACCCGCTGCTGTTCCCTGGCGCCGCCGCCCTGGGCGACAGCGCCGCGCCCCGCACACTCAAGGCCACTGCGCCGCAAAACGCCGCGCACTGATGCCTGGTGTCCTGATAACAGCTCTCAGCGGCCGCGGCGTGCGGGTGATGCTGCTCATCCTGACGGTCATAGCTGTCACCACAGCCCTGCAGCTGGCACAGCAAATCCTGGCGCCGATGAGCTTTGCCCTGGTGCTTGGCGTCGTGGTGTCGCCGCTGGCGGACAAGCTGGCACGCCACGGGGTGCCGCGGCTGGTGATCGCCCTGTCGCTGCTCCTGCTGTCTACCCTGTTTGTGGCGGTGATCCTGTTGCTGATCGAGCCGCTGATCAACGTGCTTATCGAGGAACTTCCCCGCATCAAGGCGGTGATGGCACGCCTGATCGGCGAGGCATCGCATCTGCTGCGCGGCATCGAGACGATCAGCCAGGAAATCGAGGAAAGCGTCGGCGCCGAAGCGGTGGAGCCGCAGACGGCGATCCCTTCGGTGGGCGATGCGCTTTGGCTGGCGCCCAGCTTTGTCTCGCAGGTGTTCATCTTTGTCGGCACACTGTTCTTCTTCACCCTGACACGCAACGATCTCTACCGGCTGACCGGGCCGCTGAAAGACCGGCTCAAGCACGCTGACACGGTTGTGGCGCGCTACTTTGCAGCAATCACTCTGGTCAACGCCGGACTCGGCGCGGCCACGGCGGCGGCGATGATGGCGCTGGGAGTTGAATATGCGCTCCTGTGGGGGCTTGCCGCGGGGCTGTTGAACTATGTGCTGTATCTTGGCCCGCTGCTGGTGGCATCGGGGCTGGCGCTTGCAGGCATCTTGCAGTTCCATGGCGCCTATGCGGTGCTGCCGCCGCTGGCGTTCCTCGCGCTCAACATGGCAGAGGCGAACATCGTCACGCCGCTGGTGGTCGGCCAGCGCATGGCGATCAACCCGCTGCTGATCTTTCTGTCGATTGTCTTCGGCCTGTGGCTGTGGGGACCGGTTGGCGCCTTTGTAACGCTGCCCCTGCTGTTGTGGCTGGGTGTGCTGCTGGAGCCGAACCCCGGCGCTGCGGACGACACCGCGGACGACCCTTTGCAAAAGGTAGTCTGATAGCCGCTGCTGCGCGCCTGGAAGCTCGCCGCCGAGGCCTGCCCGCTACCCGGCCCCGCATCGCGGCGCCGGGACTTAAACCATGACAATTCGAAGAAGCGCGGCCTGCCGCCCAGGCACTGCAAAAACTTACTACAGCCACGCTCCAGGACTGTAACTTATATTTATTTTATCAATATCTTACAGCTCACTCCTTGTGTTTAATCATCCTCCGAGCTTCCCAGGCCCGGCTCTGAGGTTGCAGTCAGCTGCGGATTTTTTTCTCCCTGATATGTCACAGTTTAATGAGAACCCCGAGTGCCGGTGGCAATTCTCCTCCACAATTTGAGGAGACCTTATGGGTACTGAGACTACCGGTGCGGAAGCACCCATTCTGATCCTGACCGGAAACACGTTGGAAGCTGTCGATATCACCGACTATCTTATGCGCCGCGGTCTGGACAACGTTATCAGCGCAACCAAGATCGAGCTTTGCACGGCCTTTCTCGATGACCGCACGCCGCCGCCGCGGCTGGTGTTTTTTGCCTTTTCCCTCAGCGATCCGGCGGCCCGGGACTGGCTGCTTACGGCCCGTGCCAAGGGCTGGCGCATTATTCTGGTGAACGGGGAAAGCACGGAGCCGGAGCTGCAAGACCTGCCGATGCTCACCCGGCCGTTTTCGACGAGCCATCTGGACGCGGTTATGATTCTGGCCGGTGAATAGGCCAAAGCCAGCAGTGCTGAGCAAGGTGAAAAGGCCGGTTGGCCTTTTTGCAGTCCGCAACAGGCCTGTCCGGCCGAGAATTGCATCTTGTCTAAAGAGCCGCAGCGATGCCGTGCACGGCCCTCGCGGCAGTGTCCTCGTGTTTCAGGCTTGGCAGCGCCGAACCAGGCGGTCTTTCTCAAGCGTCCAGCTCGGTATCCCAGTAAAGGAAGTCCATCCAGCTTTCGTGCAGGTGGTTGGGCGGGAACTTGCGTCCCGTGTTGCGCAACTCCTCCGCGCCCGGGCGCCGCGGCGGTTTGCGCAGCGACATTCCCGCCCGGTGCAGCGACTTTGACCCCTTCTTGAGGTTGCAGGGGCTGCAGGCCGCAACCACGTTTTCCCAGCTGGTCACACCGCCGGCGGCGCGCGGCACCACATGGTCGAATGTCAGTTCGCCCTTGCTGCCGCAATACTGGCAGCAGAATTCATCCCGCAAAAACAAATTAAAGCGCGTGAAGGCCACGCGCTTTTGAGGTTTTACATAATCTTTCAGAACCACCACAGACGGTATTCGGATCTCGGTGCTCGGACTGTGCACGACCTCGTCATACTCGGCCACGATGGCCACCCGGTCGAGCCATGCTGCCTTAACTGCATCCTGCCAGGACCATAGAGAAAGCGGGTAATATGATAGCGGCCGGTAATCCGCATTCAGCACCAGCGCGGGGTGCTGTTTCAGCGCCCCTGGAGATCTGACAAACTCTGCTCTGAAATCGCCATCCATTTTTGAACGTCTTCCTCGCCCTGATCTTCCGTTTCCCGGAACCAGAGCGGGGAACCCGCCCCAGCCTCACTTTGACTATATATCGTGGTTGGCACCTGACAAGCCCCAATGATCCACAACATGTCGGGAGCTTTTTAGCCGCTTCCGGTAACACAACGGTGACAGTTATCCACAAGCAGCTGCGCCTCGGGCCTCTTGCTCTGCCGTCCCACCCCGCCTATTGCCCTGCCATGACCCGTTTGATCCGCTTCAACAAACCCTATGACGTGCTGCCCCAGTTCACCGACCGCGGCAGCCAGGACAGCCCGCGGGCAACGCTCAGCCAGTATATCGACTGCCCCGGCGTCTATGCCGCCGGCCGTCTGGACCGCGACAGCGAGGGGCTGATGCTGCTGACGGACAATGGCCGCCTGCAGTCCTGGATCACCGACCCAAAGCACAAGATGGACAAGACCTACTGGGTGCAGGTCGAGGGCATTCCCAGCGCCGAAGCACTCAGGCTGCTGGCGGAGGGCGTTGATCTGAAGGACGGAAAAACCCGGCCCGCCAAGGTGCAGGTGATCCCGGAACCGCCTGGGCTCTGGGCGCGCACGCCGCCTGTCCGGGTGCGCAAGACGGTCCCCGACAGCTGGATTTCGCTCACCATCCGTGAAGGCCGCAACCGCCAGGTGCGGCGCATGACTGCGGCTGTCGGGCATCCGACCCTGCGGCTGATCCGCTACAGCATTGGCGCCTGGACGCTGGACGGGCTGGCGCAGGGCGCCTGGGAGGACCTGGAGCCGCCGCGCGTGCCCGGCCCGCCCAAACCCTCGCAAAAGCCGCCGCGCAGGCCCAAGGCCGCATTACCGCGCCCGGCAAAAGGTGACAGGCCCAGGCGCCGCTGATAGCCTGCCATCATGCTGCCTCAAGCCCCTGCCCCCGATGCCATTCTGGAAGCGTCGCTTTATGTCGACGATCTGGACGCGGCTGAAGAGTTTTACGGCAGCCTGCTGGGGCTCGAATGCATCCAGCGGGTCGGCAACCGGCATGTGTTTTTCCGCTGCGGCAGTGCCGTCGTGCTGCTGTTCAATGCTGCCGAAACCGTGAAGCCACCAGGAAATCCGCGATTGCCGGTGCCGCCGCATGGCGCACATGGGCCGGGGCATCTGTGTTTCTCCCAGCCGAGGGAAGCGCTGCTCCTGATGCGCGCCCGGCTGCTGGAGGCCGGCGTGGAAATCGAATCCGAATTTGACTGGCCCAGCGGCGCGCGGTCGGTCTATTTCCGCGATCCCGCCGGAAACTCGCTCGAAATTGCCGAGCCGCATCTGTGGGCCTATTGACCCACAGAACAATCCAACTTCAATTCAGCGGCTTACAGGCCAAGCTTGTCGCGCATGAAGGCCAGCGCCACGCTCAGACCGTCCGGCGCGATACCGTGGGCGGTGCCTTTCTGGATATGGGCAAACACATCTTGGAAACCGGCTTCCTGCAGTGCTTCGGCGGCCTCGGGCAGCGATTGCACCGGCACCACGTCGTCCTGATCGCCATGCACAAGCAGAACAGGCATCTTGGAAACCGCCTCATCCTTCAGAAGCTCCGGCGCCAGCAGACGGCCGGAAAATGCAACAATCCCGGATACAGCGTCCTCGCGCCGCGGCGCCACATGCAGGCTCATCATGGTGCCCTGGCTGAATCCAAACAGCACAACCTGCTCCGGCAGAACATCCTCGTCCACCATCAGCGCATCGAGGAAGGCGTTCAGATCCTCCACTGCAGCCTGCATCCCGCGCATGCTTTCCTCTTCCGACGAACCGTCGATCCAGGGAATCGGAAACCACTGGAAGCCGAACGGCGCACCGGCGCAGGCCTCGGGCGCATCGGGTGCGACAAACAGCGTGTCCGGCAGATGTTCGCCCAGAGGGTCGGCCAGCCCCAGCAGGTCCGCGCCATTGGCGCCATAGCCATGCAGGAACACCACAACGGAGCGGGTTTCGCCGGAGAGCGGCTCCTTGCGGCCGGCATTCAGTACACGAGTCATCGGATTCCTTCCCTGTCCTTCGCCACCCGGTAATAGGCCCACAGAATGCGCGCCGCAACCGACCGCCACGGCGACCAGGCTTCCGCGATTTGCCGCATCTCCCGCTCCTTGGGGCGGGCAGGCAGACTGAACAGGACCCGCGCGGCCTCCTGCAGGGCCAGGTCGCCATGGGCAAACACGTCTGCACGGCCCAGCGAAAACATCGCGTAAATCTCCGCGGTCCAGACGCCAATCCCCGGCACCTGCACCAGCGTAGCGATCACCTCCGCATCAGGAGCATTACGCAACGCCTTGAAATCAATGCGCGCCTCAGCCAGCGCCCGGGCATAGCGTATCTTCTGGCGGCTGAGGCCGGCTGCGCGCAAATCATCGTCCGTTGCCCACAGTATCTTGCGCGGCCCTGTCAGCCTGGCGTCCTTCATCCGTTTCCAGATCGCATTCGCAGAGGCCACGCTCACCTGCTGGCTGACAATTGCACTCAGCAGTTCGGCAAACCCTTCGGGCTTGCGCCGCAAGGGCAGCGGGCCGGTCAGTTCCAGCGCTTCGGCAAACCGGCGGTCCTGTGCCGCCAGCCATTCAGCGCCCTCGGAGACGCAGCCGTCGCATTGAATGATCCGGCCCGCACCCGGCAGAAACCTCGGTAGATCTGACGCCACGTCACCCCCTTTGGCCGCGGCAAAACGGCGGCCCTCCAGCGCGGCAAGCGCCTTGCCCCGCCCCCGGTTCACCGCTACGCATCCCATATGAGCATGACCATGACCACCCCCAGCGACGCGGTCGCCAAGAAAAACGTTGCCATCCTGGTGCTGGCCCAGGCGATCCTCGGCGCGCAGATGCCGATGATCTTCATCGTTGGCGGGCTCGCGGGCCAGTCGCTGGCGTCCAACCCCTGTTTCGCGACGCTGCCGATCTCGCTGATCGTGGGCGGTTCGATGCTGGCGGCCACACCGATCTCCGCCATCATGCAGCGCTGGGGACGCCGCGCCGGTTTCTTTACCGGTGCCGCCTTTGGCGCCGTTGGCGGCCTGGTCGGCGCCTACGGGCTCTATCTCGGCTCCTTCCCGATCTTTCTGCTCGGCAGCCTGCTGACAGGCGTCTACATGAGCGCGCATGGTTTCTACCGCTTTGCTGCAGCCGACACCGCGTCCGAGGCGTTCCGCCCCAAGGCGATTTCCTACGTGATGGCCGGCGGACTGGCGGCAGCGGTAATTGGCCCGCAAATTGTGAAGGCCACCAGCCAAGCCTTTGTTATTCCGTTCCTTGGAACCTACATGGCGGTGATTGCCGTCAACGTTCTGGGCGCAGCACTGTTCCTGTTTCTGGACATCCCCAGGCCGCCGGTTCCCAGCCAGGACAGCCCCAAGGGCCGCAGCCGCCTGGAGTTGCTGAAGACACCGGTTATCGCCGTTGCGGTGATCTGCGCCATGGTCTCGTATGCGCTGATGAACCTGGTGATGACCTCGACCCCGCTTGCCGTGGTTGGCTGCGGCTTTACGGAGGGCAACGCCGCTGATGTAGTCACCTCTCACGTTTTGGCAATGTATGTGCCGTCCTTCTTCACCGGCCACCTGATTGCCCGCTTCGGTGTGGAAAAGATTGTCGCCGCAGGCCTGGTGATCCTCGCCGGCGCCGGCGCGGTGGCGCTGCAGGGGGTCGATCTGGAAAACTTCTTTATCGCCTTGGTTCTGCTCGGCGTGGGCTGGAACTTTGGTTTCATCGGCGCAACCACCATGCTGGCCGGTGCCCACGCAAGTTACGAGCGCGGCCGGATGCAGGGTTTGAACGACCTTCTGGTGTTTGGCGGTGTGACCATGGCGTCGCTGGCCTCCGGCGGACTGATGAACTGCTCCGGCGGCAACCCGGCGGACGGCTGGAATGCGGTCAACATGGCCATGGCCCCCTTCCTGGTGCTGGCTGGCGGCGCGCTGATGTGGCTGGTGATGCGGCCCAAGGAGGCCTGACAGGGTCAGTTTGGCAGACCGGACAAAGGAAAAAGGCGCCCCAACGGGCGCCTATTTACCTGAAGCCCTTACCAGCGCCCAGAGATCGCCCGCCGCATCAAACCCGCTCGGCGCCGGAACTCGCTTTGGCCAAGTGCGCCCTGCGAAACCCGTTCCGGTTCTCGTATCGCCTGTTTCAAGACCGTTTCCGCCTGCCAGCCTGCGAGCAGAGCAGCCCCCGCAGACTTCGAAACTTCGCCTCGCTGACCGCGTGCTTTATTCAGCTTTGCCAGCCCCTTGCGCGCCAAAGCTTGCACGCCCTCCAAGGTGCCGTCCAGCAGCGGAATCCGTTTCTGCGCTTCCAGTTCAGGGATTGCGCGCAGCCAACTGGCAACACCTGCGCCATAGCCGAAGCCCCTGACCACGGCCTCATCCGCCGACCCCAAAGACGCTGCCGCCATCCACATCAGCGAACCGCTGGTGCGGTCGATGTAGCGGTCAAACTCCGCCTCATCCTCGAAGGGATCCTTGTAGATGTCCCAGCGCCGCGCCTCGGCCATACCGTCGATACAGGCCGCCAGTTCGGGCTTCAGCAGCTTGGAAAGCGGTGTCGCAACATAGTGGCGGCGGACCGGCTTCCCTTCTGCAATTTCGGCCCCCACGTCGCGCCACCATTGCACCCGCATTTCGGCGATCATGCTTTCCTGGCTGGCCCACGGCGCCCGCGCCAGCTCGATATTGAAGGCGTAAAGCGCAAACAGCAGCGGCCGTGCCTGAACCGGTGCCGCCATTGTTGCCAGAAACCGGTCCGGGTCGCTTTTCTGAACCAGCTCCGCGCAGGCGGTCAGGTCAGCGTCAAACTGCATCCGCCTGCCCGGCCCTGCTGTCATGGATCAGCTTCCAGCGGATTGCGTCCAGCAGCGCCTCGAACGAGGCATCGATTATGTTCGGGCTGACCCCGACGGTCGACCAGCGGCGTCCCTGGCTGTCTTCGCTGTCGATGATCACCCGGGTGACGGCCTCAGTGCCGCCCTGGGTGATCCGCACCTTGAAGTCCACCAGCCGCATGTCCTCCAACTGCGCGGAATAGCGCCCCAGATCCTTGCTCAGCGCCCGCGCCAGCGCGTTGACCGGGCCGCGGTCGCTGCCGGTTTCGTCCAGTGATTCACTGACCGACAGGCGTTTCTCGCCATCAACCTTCACCACAACCACCGCCTCGGATAGGCTGACCATGCGGTTGTACTTGTTCTTGCGCCGCTCGACGGTGACCTTGTAGCGCTTGACCTCGAAAAAGTCCGGCAGCTGCCCCAGTTCCTTGCGCGCCAGCAACTCGAACGACGCCTGCGCGGTGTCATAGGAATAACCCTCGGCTTCTCGATCCTTGATCCGCTCCAGGATCCGCGCCAGCGCCGGGTTGCCGTTTTCAACGCTCAGCCCCGCATCGGTCAGCCGCTTGCGCAGGTTCGACTGCCCGGCCTGGTTCGACATCGGGATCACCCGGGCATTGCCAACCTTGCCTGGCTCGATGTGTTCATATGTGGTGGGATCCTTGAGGATCGCGCTGGCGTGCAGACCCGCCTTGTGGGCAAAGGCCGAAGCGCCCACATAAGCCGCCTGCCGCACCGGAACCCGGTTCAGGATATCGTCCAGCATCCGGCTGGTCCGGGTCAGACCCGCCAGTGCCTCCAGGCTCACCCCGGTATCGAACTTGCTGGCATAGGGTTCCTTCAGCAGCAGCGTCGGGACCAGTGCTGTCAGGTTGGCGTTGCCGCAGCGCTCCCCCAAACCATTCAGCGTGCCCTGGATCTGCCGCGCCCCGGCGTCGACCGCCGCCAGTGAGCACGCTACGGCATTTTCCGTGTCGTTATGGGTATGTATGCCCAGTTTCTCACCCGGAATTCCGGCCGCTACAACTTCACTGACGATCCGATGAACCTCTGCCGGAAGCGCTCCGCCATTGGTGTCGCACAGCACAACCCAGCGCGCACCAGCCTCCAGCGCCGCGCGGCAGGCCGCCAACGCATAGTCCGGGTTATCCTTGTAGCCGTCAAAGAAATGCTCGGCGTCAAACAGCGCCTCGCGCCCCTGCGCCGCGATATGGGCGACCGAGGCCCGGATGTTTTCCAGGTTTTCTTCCAGCGTGATCCCCAGCGCATGGGTCACATGGTAATCGTGGCTCTTGCCGACCAGACAGACCGCCGGGGTGCCTGCGTTCATCACCGCCGCCAGAACATCATCGTTCTCCGCCGACCGCCCGGCCCGCTTGGTCATGCCGAAGGCGGTCATGGTTGACCGGGTTTCCGGCACCTCCCCGAAAAACGCGCTGTCAGTCGGGTTGGCTCCCGGCCAGCCGCCCTCGATATAGTCGACGCCCAGTTTGTCCAGCGCCTGCGCGATTTGCTTTTTCTCTTCGGTGGAGAACTGCACGCCCTGGGTCTGCTGCCCGTCGCGCAGGGTGGTGTCGTAAAGGTAGAGGCGTTCCTTGGCCATCAAAGCGCCTCCAGCCTGGCCGGGTCAAACCCGGCACCCGGCACCAGTTCGACACCAGCCTTGCTCATGCGCACCTCTAGGCCCGCCTCCACAAAGGCTGCTTTCAGCTGATCAACTTCCGAGAAGTCCTTGTTTTCCATAGCCTTCTGCCGCGCTTCGAACAGTTTCTCCTCGTAAGCGGACAGATCGACAGAGGGCGCAGAGGCCCAGGCGCCCATCTCATCCGTCAGCAGTCCCAGCATCCGGGCCGAGGCCAGAAGACCGGCGGCATCGCCAGCCGCGGCCAACTTGTGCAGTTCGGCAATCGCACCGGCAGAATTCAGGTCATCCGCCAGCGCCTCCAGAACCGCGGCAGCAGCGCTGGACGCGGGTTCGATGCCCGCGGTCAGCGCCCGCCACTTGCGCAGCGTAGCTTCGGCTTCCTTGGCCTTCTTGTCAGTCCAGTCCATCGGCTTGCGGTAATGGGTCTGCAAGAACACCAGCCGGATCACCTCACCCGGATAGCCCTGGTCGAGCAGGTCGCGGACGGTAAAGAAGTTGCCCAGGGACTTGGACATCTTCTTGCCCTCCACCTGCAGCATCTCATTGTGCAGCCAGAAACGCGCAAAGGTATCATCGCCATTGGCGCAGCAGCTTTGCGCAATTTCGTTTTCATGGTGCGGGAACATCAGGTCGTTGCCGCCGCCGTGAATGTCGAAGGTCTCGCCCAGCAGATCATAAGACATCGCCGAGCATTCGATATGCCAGCCCGGCCGGCCGCGGCCCCAGGGACTGTCCCAGCCCGGCAGATCATCCGAAGACGGCTTCCACAGCACGAAATCCATCGGGTTCTTCTTGTAGGGCGCCACCTCGACCCGGGCCCCGGCAATCATGTCGTCAACCGAACGGCCCGACAGTTTGCCATAAAGCTCTTTCCAGCTGTCGACGGCAAACAGCACATGGCCTTCGGCAGCATAGGCGTGGTCCTTGGCGATCAGATCTTTGATCATTGCCACCATCTGCGGGATGTACTGGGTCGCGCGCGGCATATGGTTCGGCTCCAGCGCGCCGAGCTCGCCCATGTCCTCCAGGAACCACTGCGTCGTCTCAGCGGTGATGTCGCCGATCGGCCGCCCGCTTTCCGCGGCGCGGGCGTTGATCTTGTCGTCCACGTCAGTGAAGTTCCGGGCGTAAGTGACTTTATCCGCGCCATAAACCTCGCGCAGCAAACGGAAGAGAACGTCGAACACCACTACCGGGCGGGCGTTGCCCAGATGCGCCCGGTCGTACACCGTCGGGCCGCAGACATACATCCGCACATTTTCGGCGTCGATCGGCTCAAAGACCTCTTTCCTGCGGGTCTTCGTGTTCTGCAGCTTGATCACTATGTCCTTGGTTCCCATGCCCGGTTCCTTTTCCATGCCCAGCCGGTGACAGCCGGCACTACCCATTGCGCGCAGCGCGGGCTTAGCAACTTGTCAGGGAAATGAAAACGACAGAAACCAGCCCGCTGATATGTCAGCAGGTAATGCAGCAGATAATGGTGGTGCAAATCTGGTTCATGCAGGCTGCTTAGCACGGGGTATCGCCGGCGCCAAGCATTTTGGCCCATAAACGGCAAAGGCCGCCCGGTCTGCCTTGGGTACAGACCGAGCGGCCAGCGGCGCAGCGGAACAGGGCTGCTGCGCCGGTGTTGTTGTCAGATCAGAACTTGAACGATGCGCGCAGCGACACCGAGGTCGCATCGCCGCCGACGCCGGAGTCGCCGAACTCATCAAAGTCATGCTCCAGCACTTCGCCGCCGATCTGCCACTGATCGGTCACCTGATAGGCCAGGCCGACACCGTAGAAGTCGCCGGTTTCGCTGCCCACCGAAGTGTCAGCTTCTGCCACACCGCCGGTCACATAGGCCAGCACTTTGCCGAAGTCGTAACCTGCCTTCACCTTGGCGCGGGCCACCGAGTCGATGGTTTCGCCGCTCAGGTCCAGGTCGGTTGCGTCATAATCCAGTTCGCCGCCCAGCACGAAACGGCCGAAATCATGGTTGTAGCCGGCATGCACACCGTAAGAGGTGTCATCACCGGAGGCACCGTTGCTGGCGTCCGCATCCAGCTGGCCGACCTGGCCACCCAGATAGAAACCGGTCCAGTCGCCGCCTTCGTTGATCACAACCGGTGCAGGTGCCGGGGCGGGTTCAACCACCGGCTCCACCAGGTTGCCGGCAAATGCCGCACTGCTCATTACGGTTGCGATGGCTGTCATAGCTACGAAACGAGTCATTCAGACTTCTCCTTTTGCAGTACCGGCGCTTCATGCGCGCCGTTGACGCCTACAAAAGGTCTTTGCCGGCCAACTTCCAGTACTGCTAGGGATGGAGTTGCCGCTCTTGGCGGGGACTGGCCGAAAGCCCTCACAGGCGCGCGCTTTTCTGCCAGTTTTGACCGGCAGGTTTCCGCCAGCCCATTGAAATACGGTGCTTTATTTCCTAGCGACCGCCCCGTGCTGCTGCACATCGCAAATACACCATTAAAAACGGAATGCGGCGCTGACTGACAGTGTTTCACCGGTGCGGCCGTTGCCGCCGTCCCGCGGCCCGGCCTCGTGATGCAACAGCTCACCGGTCACTTGCAGCATCCGGTTCAGGGAAACCCGCATGCCAAGCCCGAACAACGGGCCCAGACGCCTGCCGCTGGATGCTTCGGCCTGCAGTCCGCCGACGGTCACGAAACCGGTGGTCTGGCCGAACTCATACCCGGCTTGCAAACGCAGCTGATGGGTCTCGTCCGCCTGAACGGCCCGGGTCAGCGCGCCGGTCTGCCCGGTTGCAAGGCTTCCGCCGAACAACAGGCCGCCCGCGCCATGGCCCAAGGAAAACTGAAAGCTGCGCGCCTCGCCCGCAGACCCGGCTGAGGCAGCATCCGCCCCCGCCTGGAACGGCTTTCTCTCATCATCGTTAGCAGAAGCAGGCTGCCCCCATACGGCAGCAAGGGCACAAATTGTGGCCAAGGTTCGGAAAAACTCGGTCTTTTTAACCATCGGCATATAGTTCTGCCTTCTTGAAAGCGCCTTGCAGCGCACAGCCCCTGCGTCCCTCTATAGCAATTAATGATTAATATTTCGTTCCAAAAAGCGCGCGACCGTTAACCAAATACTTCAAAAGCAGCAAAAAACACATACAGCCGCCAAAGTTGACGGCGGGTTTTGCGGTCTCACTCTTCCAGTGATGCGCCTCAGCCAGTTTCTGTGAAAAATGTGTCGCTTTTTTCACCCTGGTCGCATTCGGACAAGAAACGCCGCAAACGCGTGGCAAAATTACGCGAAAGAAACGGGAGCCAGCATGCAGGAAGAACGCAGCCTAGTCAGCCTCATCTGCCGCACCATCGGTGCAGCGCGGGGCCGCGCAGCCCGGGGCCGGCCGCACTGAGTTGAAAGTTTCAGTATTTCAACGACATCTCCCAAAAGGCTCAAACCATGAACGACCAAGCCTCCCCCACCCGCGCCGCCCGCAGCGGCGGCCGGAATGCACGGCGCGCAGCGCGCGCCGCCGCCCTGCCAGAGCATCTGCGCCCGGTCCGCCCCGGCATGGAATCCACGGCGCTGAAAATGCTCAGCCAGGCGGATATGGAGAAAATCCACGAGGCCGCCCTTACCGCGCTCGAAGAAATCGGCCTCGCCGATGCGCCGCAAAGCGGCATCGACTACCTGACCGCCGCGGGCTGCATCCTGGGCGACGACGGCCGCATCCGATTCCCCCGCGCGCTGGTCGAGGACACCATCGCCAAGGCAAACCGCTCCGTCACGCTCTACAGCCGCGACGGCAAGAATGATCTGCAGCTGTCCGGCGGCCGGGTCCACTACGGCACAGCGGGTGCTGCTGTCAGCGTGGTGGATGTGGAAGGCAAGACCTACCGCGATTCCACCGTGCAGGACCTGCATGATGCCGCCCGCATCTGCGATCAGCTCGACAACATCCATTTCGTTCAGCGTCCGATGGTCTGCCGCGACATTCCCGACAACCTGGAAATGGACCTGAACTCCATCTATGCGACCACCGCCGGCACCACCAAGCATGTCGGCGTGTCCTTCACCGAGCCGGACTTTGTGAAACCTGGCCTGGAACTGCTGCACATGATTGCCGGCGGCGAAGATAAATGGCGTGAGCGCCCGTTTGTCTCCAACTCCAACTGCTTTGTCGTCCCGCCGATGAAATTCGCCACGGAATCCTGTGAAGTGATGGAGGAATGCATCAAGGGCGGCATGCCGGTGCTGCTGCTGTCAGCCGGGATGGCTGGCGCCACCGCACCGTCGACAATTGCCGGGGCGATCACCCAGGCGGTTGCGGAATGTCTTGCCGGCTTGGTTTATGTAAACGCCGTAAAGCCCGGTGCCCCAGCGATTTTCGGCACCTGGCCGTTTGGCCTCGACCTGCGCACCGGTGCGATGTCCGTCGGCTCCGGCGAGCAGGCCCTGCTGACCGCCGGCTGCGCCCAGATGCACAAGTTCTACGATTTGCCGGGCGGTGCCGCAGCGGGTGCCTCGGACTCCAAGCTGCCGGACATGCAGGCCGGCTGGGAACAGATGTGCTCCGCTGTCATGGCCGGCCTGTCGGGGCTCAACATGGTCTATGAAGCGGCCGGGATGCACGCCTCTCTGCTGGGGTTCTGCCTGGAATCGCTGATCCTCGACAACGACCTGCTGGGCCAGGCGCAGCGCTGCGTGCGCGGCATCGAGGTTAATGACGAAACGCTTGCGCTGGACCAGATGCGCGCCACCTGCCTTGGCGGGCCGGGCCATTACCTCGGCACCGATCAGACCCTCGGCCGGATGCAGGTAGATTACGTCTATCCGGATCTTGGCGACCGCACCTCCCCCAAGGAATGGGCGGAACGGGACAAGCCGGACCTGATCGAAAAGGCGGTCGCCAAAAAGGAAAAGATCCTGTCCGAACGCGCCGCCGCCCGGTTTGACGCGGAAACGGACATGGCAATCCGCCAGAATTTCAACATTCACCTGCCCGCCTGACACGGCGCGGACCGAACCTGCAGCGGGCCGGATCTTCCGGCCCGTTTTCTTTTGGCGAACGTCTTCCGTATCCGGCAGGCCCGCGCTGCCGTGTTTCTAAAAGTTTTCTTAACTTCCGCCTTGAAGCTTTCGACTTTGCAAGTTAACGTATTGTAAAGGCGTTAAAAAACGCAAACCCGCGAAAGCATTCAGGCAATCCAGGCTGCAAAAATTCACCTGCACACCTGCAAAATCGGAATGCAAATTCACAAGGCCTGTCGGCTTTGCGCAAATCATAAGGCACGTGCACTGCAAAATTGCAGGACGATAGATGCAACTCGCCATCCAAGTGGCGATTTGCGTTTTTATCGGTTGCGAAGCGTTAAAATCGCGCACAACCGCCGATCCTTGCAAAATGCGAGTTGTGCGTTAACTTTTCACTCGGCACCGAAGCACAACCGGCTTGAGAATTCGCTGCATCGGGCGATTGATGCGTTAACCAGGCTTTCGGCGTCCCAAGGTCATTCGAGCACGGGCGGCAGCGCTTTCTTCTTTGCAGAAATCCCAGCCTGGCCTTCCGGTGCAGAAATGCAATTCGATCCTGCAGAAACGCAGCGCGAAGCGGGTTCCGCGCTGCTGCTTGGCAATCAGAAAAACGCCTGCAAGCCGGTCTGGGCGCGGCCCAGGATCAGCGCATGCACGTCATGAGTGCCCTCGTAGGTGTTCACGGTCTCCAGGTTCACCATATGGCGGATCACGTTGAACTCCAGGCTGATGCCATTGCCGCCGTGCATGTCGCGGGCCATCCGCGCAATCTCCAGCGCCTTGCCGCAGTTGTTGCGCTTGATGATCGAAATCATCTCCGGCGCGGCATTGGCTTCATCCATCAGCCGGCCGACGCGCAGGGACGCCTGCAGGCCCAGGGTGATTTCGGTCTGCATGTTTGCCAGTTTCAGCTGGAACAGCTGGGTGTTGGCCAGCGGCCTACCGAATTGTGTGCGGTCCAGCCCGTACTGCCGCGCCGCGTGCCAGCAGGCTTCGGCCGCGCCCATCGCGCCCCAGCTGATGCCATAGCGTGCGCGGTTGAGACAGCCGAACGGCCCCTTCAGCCCTTCAACATGCGGCAGCAGCGCGTCCTCGCCGACTTCGACGCCATCCAGAACGATCTCGCCGGTGATCGACGCACGCAGCGAGGCCTTGTTCTCGATCTTTGGCGCGCTGAGGCCTTTCAATCCCTTGTCGAGCACAAAGCCGCGGATCTTGCCGCCATGCGCCTCGGACTTTGCCCAGACCACGAAAACATCGGCGATCGGCGCGTTGGAGATCCACATCTTGGACCCCTTAAGCCTATAGCCGCCTTCAATTTTTTCTGCGCGCGTCTTCATGCTGGCGGGGTCGGAACCAGCATCCGGCTCAGTCAGGCCAAAGCAGCCGATCCATTCGCCGGAGGCCAGTTTCGGCAGGTACTTTTGACGCTGCTCCTCGCTGCCGTATGCATAGATCGGATACATTACCAGCGAGCTTTGCACCGACATCATCGAGCGGTAGCCGCTGTCGACGCGCTCCACCTCGCGGGCCACCAGGCCATAGGACACATAGCCGCCGCCAAGCCCGCCGTATTCTTCGGGGATGGTGGTGCCAAGAAGGCCCATTTCGCCCATCTCGCGGAAAATCTCAGGATCAGTTTCCTCGTTTTCATAAGCACTTAGCACACGCGGCTGAAGTTTTTCCTGGGCATAGGCACGCGCGGAGGCGGAGATCATCCGCTCGTCTTCGGTCAACTGGTCCTCCAGCCGCAGCGGATCTTCCCAGTTGAAACGGCCCAGATCCGGGGCATCTTTGGCGCGCAGGGCGGGTTTGTCGGTCATCTTGTCACCTCAATGGTTCGCGATTTGGACAAACCCTAACGGGAGGTGAACGGAAAAAACAGCGAGACTTTCGCAAGAAACCATGACAAACACTCATACATGACAGTGCCACGCAAGTTCCTGCCCTCGATTTCCTCTCTGCGCGCCCTGGAGGCGCTTGATAGGCTTGGCAGCGCTTCAGCTGCCGCGGACGAATTGGCGCTGACGCAAGGCGCTGTCAGCCGCCAGCTGCAAACGCTGGAGCGGCAATTGGGGATGGAGCTGGTGCAGCGGGATCAGAAACGGCTGGCCCTGACCACGGAGGCACAGGATTATGCCGCCGAGATCCGCCAGGCGCTGAACCAGATCGTGCAGTCCACCCTGCGGCTTCAGGCGGCACCGCTGGCCGGAACGCTCAACCTGGCCATTCTTCCCGCCTTCGGCATGCGGTGGCTGATGCCGCGGCTGCCGGAGTTTGCCCGCCTGCATCCGGATGTGACGATCAATATGGCCACCCGGCTTGAACCGTTCAACTTCTCCACTGAACCGTTTGATGCGGCAATACATTTCGGGAATGCATCCTGGCCCGGAACGCAGTCGCTGCTGCTGAAGCACGAACAGCTTCTGCCGGTCTGTGCCCCGCAGTTGGTCGAAGGCCGCACAATTGAAGGACCTAAAGATATCCTGAAGCTGCCGCTGCTGCATATTCAGACCCGGAGCACCGCCTGGCGGGATTGGTTCGAACAGCACGGCATCGCGGCGGATAATGAGCTGAGCGGCACGATCTATGATCAATTCGCAACCATTACCCAGGCCGCGCTGCATGGTCTGGGGGTTGCGCTGATGCCGGATTACCTGGTGGAGCAGGATCTGGCGACCGGCCGGCTGGTGGCGCTGCACCCGGAGCAGGTGGAGACCGAAGGCGCCTACTACCTCGTCTGGCCGGAGCGAAAATCAAACGCGCCGGCGCTGACGAAATTCCGCACCTGGCTGGTTGGAAAGGCGCAGCCGGAGGATCCGCTGCCGCGGTGAAAGTCAGGGGGGTGGCATGCGTGCACCCCCTGTGCACCACTTGTGCACCCTCTGATGCCGGCTCAGCCGAGGGCGTAGCCTGCGCCGCGCACGGTGCGGACCGGATCATCGCCGCCGAACTGGGTCAGCGCCTTGCGCAGGCGGCCGATGTGAACATCGACGGTCCGGGTGTCGACATAGATGTCGCGGCCCCAGACACGGTCGAGGAGTTGTTCGCGGCTCCACACCCGGCCCGGCTTTTCCATGAAGGTGGAGAGCAGGCGGAATTCGGTCGGCCCCAGCTTCAGCGGGTTGTCGGCGCGGCTGACCTTGTGGGTTTCCGCATCCAGAACGATGTCATCGTATTCCAGCCGCACCCCGACGGTGGAGGGCCTCACACGCCGCAGCTGGCTGCGCACGCGGGCCATCAGTTCAACCACCGAATAGGGTTTCACCACATAATCATCGGCGCCGGTTTCAAGCCCCCGCACCTTGTCCACTTCCTCGGACCGGGCCGACAGCATGATCACAGGGATGTTGCGGGTCTCGGAACGGGTCTTGAGGCGGCGGCAAACCTCGATCCCGCTGAGGTTGGGCATCATCCAGTCGAGGATAATGATATCGGGCATATCCTCTTCCACCACAAGCAGCGCTTCCTCGCCATGTTCGGCACGGAGCACGCGGAACCCGTCGGCTTCGAGGTTGTAGGCCAGCACTTCCCGCTGCGCCATTTCGTCTTCTACAACCAGGACAGTGGGCTGATCGGCAGCCATTGGTCAGATCTCCTGCGGTGTGGTCGAGGTCGTGTCCGCTTTCTTGCGGTCTTCCTCCGGCTTTTCGCCGGTCACCAGATAGATCACCTGTTCGGCAATCGCGGTCACGTGGTCGCCCATGCGCTCGGTGTTTTTTGCAATGAAATGCAGGTGCATACAGGCCGAAATGTTGCGCGGGTCCTCCATCATGTGGGTGAGGAACTCGCGGAACAGGGCATTGTACATCTGGTCCACATCCCGGTCGCGGGCGATCACGTCGGCTGCCAGTTCGACATCCCGCTGAATATAGGAATCCAGCGCGTCCTTCAGCATCCGCTCCACCTCGCGCGCCATCCGGCGCAGCGCGGCGGCGCCTTCGCTGATGTTGGGGCCCTGGGCCAGAACACCGGTGCGCTTGGCCATGTTTTTCGCATAGTCGCCAATACGTTCCAGGTTGCCGGCAATCTTCATCACCGACAGCACCAGCCGCAGATCGGAGGCAGCGGGCGAGCGCAGCGCGATCAGGCGGGCGGTTTCCTCGTTGATCAGCTCTTCCAGCCCGTCGATGGCCTTGTCGCCCTGGCGCACGGTCAGCGCCAGTTCCTCGTCCCGGGTTTCCAGCGCGCGGGCGGCCTCGCGGATGGCGTCCTCGACCAGACCGCCCATCTTCATGATCTGCGCTTGAATGGCTTCCAGATCGCGGTCGAATGCAGATGCAATATGCTGTGCAGACATTTGATTTTCCTTAAAATCAGCCGATCCGGCCGGTGATGTAGCTTTCGGTGCGCGGATCTTCGGGGTTGGTGAAGATCGTGCCGGTGTGGCCGAACTCAACCAGGCTGCCGAGATGGAAGAACGCGGTTTTCTGGCTGACCCGGGCGGCCTGTTGCATCGAGTGGGTGACGATCACCACCGAGTACTGGCTGCGCAACTCGTCGATCAGCTCCTCCACCTGGGCGGTGGCGATGGGGTCGAGTGCCGAGCAGGGTTCGTCCATCAGCAGCACCTCGGGTTCGGTGGCCACCGCACGGGCAATGCACAGACGCTGCTGCTGGCCGCCGGACAGGCCGGTGCCGGGGGCGTCCAGGCGGTCCTTCACCTCATCCCAGATGGCACCGCGGCGCAGGGATTTCTCCACGATTTCATCCAGTTCCGCCTTGTTCTTCGCCAGGCCGTGGATGCGCGGGCCATAGGCCACATTGTCGTAGATCGACTTGGGGAACGGGTTCGGTTTCTGAAACACCATGCCGACCTTGGCGCGCAGCTGCACAGGGTCAACGCGCTTGTCATAGATGTCCTCGCCGTCCAGCAGGATGTCGCCCTTCACCTTGCAGGTGCTGATGGTGTCGTTCATCCGGTTCAGGCAGCGCAAGAAAGTCGACTTGCCGCAGCCGGAGGGGCCGATGAAGGCGGTGACGGTATTGTCCTCAATCTCGACATTCACGTCTTTGATCGCGTGGGTGTCGCCGTAGTAGACGTTCACATCCTTGGCGGCGATTTTGATTTTCTGAGTGTCCACGGTCTTATCCATCAAGGTCATGTCGTTCATTACTATGCCCCTTTTACCAGCGGCGTTCAAAGCGGCGGCGCAGAATCACCGCGAGGGTGTTCATGGTCACCAGGAACAGGAGTAGGATGATGATGCCGCCCCAGGCGCGCTCATAGAACGCGGGGTCGGCGCGTTTGGCCCATTCGTAGATCTGGGCAGGCATGGCGGAGTTCGGCGCCAGCAGGCCGTCGGCAATCGTTTCCGGTGCGTTGGAGGCGATGAAGCCGACCATGCCGATCAGCAGCAGCGGAGCAGTTTCCCCCAGCGCCTGTGCCAGCCCGATGATGGTGCCGGTCAGGATGCCCGGCGCGGCCAGCGGCAGCACATGGTGGAACACCGCCTGCATTTTCGATGCCCCGACCCCCAGCGCGGCGTCGCGGATCGACGGCGGCACCGCCTTCAGCGAGGCTCGGGTGGAGATGATAATGGTCGGCAGGGTCATCAGCGTCAGCACCAGGCCGCCCACCAGCGGCGCCGAGGTCGGCAGGTGCATGTAGTTGATGAACACCGCAAGGCCCAGGATGCCGAACACGATCGACGGAACCGCGGCGAGGTTGGAGATGTTCACCTCGATCATGTCGGTGAGCCAGTTCTGCGGCGCAAACTCCTCGAGGTAGATCGAGGCGGCCACGCCGATCGGCAGCGCTAGCGCCAGCACCACCAGCATCATGAACAGCGAGCCCAGCATGGAGACGCCGATACCAGCTGCTTCGGGACGGGCGTCGGATGCATCCGCACCGGTGATAAAATCAAGGTTGAAGGTTTTCTCCAAAACTCCGGCCGCGGCCAAAGCATCAACAAGATCAAGCTGTTCGGCTGAGATGTTCTTGTCGTTGACGATGCTGTCGCGGGTCACGCGGCCCTTCAGGTAGCCGTCCACGCGGCTGGAGGCGAGGAAGCGGAACTCCACCGTCTGGCCGATCTGGTCCGGGTTGGCGATCACGTAGTCGCGCAGCTGGGCGGCGACATCCTTGGACAGGATGCCGGCCAGTTCCTTGGCCTTGAGGCTGGTTTCGATGCCATACTCGGCGACCGCAGCCTCCATCGCGCCCTTGATGATCGGGGCATAGCCGAAGGTGGTGACTTTCTTGATATCCTCGATGTTGCGCTCGCCCTTCTTGTCGAGCTTGCTTTCCAGCAGTTCGACTTCGAGGGTGACGAAAGTCTGCTGAAAGGCACCGGTGCCCTTGCCGACGATCGTGGTCACCAGGATCAGCAGCATCACAAGGCCTGCAGCGATGGCAGCGATGCCGTAGGCGCGGAAGCGCTTCTCGGCAGCATTGCGGCGCTTGGTGCGCGGGGTCTGCTCCAGCAGCGAGCCGCCGTGTTTGCGGGGCTCCGGTGCGGCGCCTGCGGGGGATTGGCTGAGGTCAGTCATTATTCGTACTGCTCCCGGTATTTGCGCACGATGTAGAGCGCCAGGACGTTCAGGCCGAGGGTCAGGACAAACAGCGTCAGGCCCAGGGCAAAGGCAACCAGCGTTTCCGGGCTGGCAAAGTCGGTGTCGCCGGTCAGCTGGCTGACAATGCGGGTGGTGATGGTGGTCATCGACTCCAGCGGATTGGCGGAGAACTTGGCAATCGCCCCTGCCCCCATCACCACGATCATGGTCTCGCCGATGGCGCGCGAGGCGGCCAGCAGAACCGCGCCGACGATGCCCGGAAGTGCGGCCGGCATCACCACCTGGCGCACGGTTTCGGATTTGGTCGCGCCGAGCCCCAGAGAGCCGTCGCGCAACGCCTGCGGCACCGCGTTGATGATGTCATCGGACAGGGAGGAGACGAAGGGGATCAGCATGATGCCCATCACCAGCCCTGCGGTCAGCACCGAGGTAGCGCCTGCCATCCACTCGACCCCCAGGAACCCGCCTTTGGCAAAGAGGCTGGCCAGCGCCGGGCCAACGGTCAGCAGCGCAAACAGGCCGTAGACGATGGTGGGAATGCCCGCGAGGATTTCCAGTAGCGGCTTGGCAAAGGAGCGCACCGCGCCGCTGGCGTATTCCGACAGGTAAACGGCGGCAAACAGGCCGACGGGAACCGCAACCAGCAGAGCAATGAAGGAGATGTAGAGCGTGCCCCACAAGAGCGGCAGGATCGACAGTTCGCTGCCACCCCGGAAATTGGGCGCCCAGGTGGAGCCGAAGAAGAAATCGGTCCAGGAGTGCAGGCCGAAGAAGTTCTTGGTTTCAAACAGCATCGACAGAACGATGCCGATGGTGGTCAGGATCGCCAGCGACGCCGCCATGATCAACAGCGCCAGCACCGCGCGCTCCACCACGTTGCGGGCGCGGAAATCCTTGTGGATGCGGCTGTAGGCCCAGGCAAAGCCGCCAAGCGACAGCAGCGCCACCACGGCAGTCATCGCGGCCCGGCCGGTGTTCGACAGGTTGCGGTAGGCCTGGGAGGCATTCAGCACTTCCGGGCGCACATCGTCGCCCAGGGCCACGCCCACTTCGCCCATCAGGGCGCGGATGTCCTGCTCGCCACCAGCCACATTGCGAGCCTCGCGGGCCGTCAGAAGCCCCTGCTCCACCGCCAGGTCCAGCCCTTCGGCCACCCGGCGCACGTCGCTCATCACCAGGCCAATGGTGGAATTTTCCGGAACCGCCTCTGCCGGGATCATGCCGGAGACGCGGGACTCGATGAACATCGGCTGGACCAGCAGCCAGATCGCCAATGCCGCGATGGCCGGAACAAAGGCGGCCAGGGCAACGTGGTAGCCATAATAAGAAGGCAGTGAGTGAAGGTCTTTGACGTTGCCCGCAGCGGAGGCAATCGCGCGGCGGCGCCCGCCGAAATAGCCGGCGGCGGAAAGCGCAAGCAGGAGGGCAACAAGCCAGAAAGTGGGCATGAAAAGCTCCGGTTTTGGCGGTGGTGTTTCGGCTGCGGCAGCCCTGCCGCGGAAAGTAAGAGCCGGGGCGGATGGCTCCGCCCCGGCGAGGTTCAGATAACGCGCGGGGCGATCAGGAGTTGCCGCCCATCACAGCTTCGCTGGCAACCGCTTCCTGGGTGTCCGCCAGTTCCGGGTCAGCCACCAGGCCGTATTCGGCCAGCGGGCCGTCTTCACCGGCAACTTCATCCGCGACGAAGAATTCAGCGTATTCCTTGAGGCCCGGGATCACACCGATGTGGGCCTTCTTGATGTAGAAGAACAGCGGGCGGGACACCGGGTATTCCCCGGTTGCGATGCTTTCGGTGGAGGGCACAACGCCGGACATGGTGGCAACCTGCAGCTTGTCGGTGTTGTTCTCGTAGAAAGCCAGGCCAAAGACGCCGATGCCGTCCTTGTTGCTTTCGATGCGGGCCAGGGTCTCGGTGTAGTCGCCGTCGATGTCAACCGACTTGCCGTCGGTGCGCAGGGCGATGCAGGCTTTCTCGGCAGCTTTCTCGTCGCCGCCGTTGGCTTCCTTGAAGGCTTCAAAGGCGCCGGTTTCCTCGCAGCCAGCCAGGATCACCTTGTCTTCGAACACTTCACGGGTGCCGTGCTTGGTGCCCGGAATGAAGGCCTGGATGTCCACGGCCGGGAAATCGGCGTTCACGTCGGCCCAGGTGGTGTTCGGGTTGTCGGCCAGCGCGCCGTCAACCAGCACCTTGTCGGACAGCGCCAGGAACCAGTCGGCCGGGGTGAATTCGAAGGAGTTGGCATTGATGTCGGAGGCAAAGACGATGCCGTCATAACCGATGCGGACTTCGATGATGTCGGTCACGCCGTTTTCGGCGCAAGCGGCGATTTCCTTGTCCTTGATCTTGCGCGAGGCGTTGGCGATGTCGATGGTGTTTTCACCGACGCCTTCGCAGAAACGCTTGAGGCCGGCGGAAGAGCCGCCGGATTCCACAACCGGGGTCGGGAAGTCGAAGTTCTCGCCAAAGGCTTCTGCCACGATGGAGGCGTAGGGCAGAACGGTGGACGAACCGGCAACCTGCACCTGGTCACGCGCGGCGGCTGCGGTGGCGGAAACGGCGGAAATCGCCAGGGCGGAAGCGGTCAGTTTCACAAAGGACATTTGTGTCTCCAAGAGTTTCAAAGTTCGATCACCCCGTGATGATCTTGCCGCCTCTCCTAGAAGCTGCTGATGAGGCTTTTGTGACACGAGTGTAACAGCTGCATGACAAACCGGGTTTCTGCAGAAAAAATTCTGACACAAAACGGCAATGCCGCCGCCGGAAAAACCGGCGGCGGCATTGTCTCGCCCAGAAACCCGGGGTTGGTTATTCCGGCAATATCACTGTGAAAACAGATCCTTGCCCCAGCTCGCTTTCAACCCGGAGCCGTCCGCGGTGGCGGTTGACGATGTGTTTTACAATCGCCAGCCCCAGCCCGGTGCCGCCCATCTCGCGCGAGCGGTGGCTGTCGGCGCGGTAGAAGCGCTCTGTCAGCCGCGGCAGGTGGACAGGATCGATTCCCGGGCCGTTGTCGATCACCTGGACGCGGGCAGCGGGTGCGCGCACCGCCAGGTCGCGGCCGGTGAAGCTGAGCACCACACGAACCTGGTCGCCGCCGTATTTCACCGCGTTTTCCACCAGATTGGTGAAGACCTGCTGCAGCTGGTCGGGGTCGCCGGTGACAAACACGGGGTCGTCCGGCGCCTCCAGCGTCATCGTGGCGCCGCGGGCCTCAGCCACCGGCGCCAGTGTCTTGAGCGTGGAGGCCAGATGCCCGGACAGGTCCACCTTCTCCTTGGGGCGCACCCGCTCCTCGCTTTCCACGCGGTTGAGGGACAAGAGATCCCCGACCAGGCGGTTCATCCGGCTGGCTTCGCCCTCCATGATGGTCAGAAACCGGTCGCGCGCTTTTGCGTCGTCCCTGGCCGGTCCGCGCAGGGTTTCGATGAAACCGATGAGAGCGGTCAGCGGCGTGCGCAGCTCATGGCTGACATTGCCGACAAAGTCGCGGCGCATCTGGCTGGCCTGCTCGCGTTCCGTAATGTCATCAAAACAGGCCAGCACGGCGCCGCCGCCGACGGCACCGATACCCGGCACATAGCGCAGGGTGACGGTGAAGGTGGTGTCCTGGGCGCCGTCATTGGACAGATGCCGCGCGGTGCGGGCCTCGCGGTCGCGCAGGCAGCCCTCGATGGCAGTGGCAACGCTGGGCTGGCGCAGGATGGTCGCGAAATGGCGGCCCTTGACCCCCTGCCCCAAAAGCGCAGCGGCGGCGCTGTTCACGGCGATGAAACGCTCTGTCTGGTCCACCAGCACGGCGGGCAGCGGGATGGCTGCCAGGAATCCGTCAATCAGCTCCGTCGTCATCTGGTCCCCGCAGTTGAAGGTCCGGCCTGAGTACCGCCGCCGTGTAAATCTATTGTGGCAAGGCCAGCGCAGCCGTCCGCCGCCCAAGGCCCAGGCTACAGCGGCTTCAGCTCCGCCCGGAAGCCGCGCATGTTGTCCTGGTAGAGCAGCGCGCTTTGGGTGAGTTTTTCAGCCAGCGCCGCATCCACCTCGCGCACCACCTTGCCAGGGCTGCCCATCACCAGGGAGTTGTCGGGGATTTCCTTGTTCTCGGTGATCAAGGCCCCGGCCCCGATCAGGCAGTTCTTGCCGATCTTCGCACCGTTCAGGATGGTGGCGCCCATGCCGACCAGTGTGTTTTCGCCAATGGTGCAGCCGTGCAGCATTGCCTTGTGGCCGATGGTGCAGTTCCTGCCGATGGTCAGCGGATAGCCCGCATCAATATGCATCACCACGTTTTCCTGCACATTGGTGCCTTCGCAGATGCGGATTTCCTCGTGGTCGGCGCGGATGGTGACGCCGAACCAGACCGAGGAGCCTGCCTCCATCACCACCTTTCCGATCAGGTTGGCATCGGGGGCCACCCATGTGTCTTCGTGGATCTGCGGCTGGTGCGCGCCAAGAGCGTAAAGAGTCATGACTGTTCCTCGAACTGGGTTTGCAGGGCGCGCACATGCTCCTGCAGCTTGGGCTGCTGGATGCGGCGCATGCGCTCGGCCTCGACGATGATCTTCAGCTTGGCCTCGGTCTCGTCCAGATCATCGTTGACCAGCACGTAATCATAATAGCCCCAGTGGCTGATCTCATCCCAGCTTTTCATCATCCGCTTGGAGATCACCTCGGCGCTGTCCTGAGCCCGGGTTTCCAGGCGGCGGCGCAGTTCCGTGATCGAAGGAGGCAGGATGAAGATCGACAGCGCGTGCTTGCCCAGATCGGAGTTGCGGATCTGGATCTCGCCCTGCCAGTCCACATCGAACAGCACATCCTCGCCGGCCTCGATGGTGTCCTTCACCGGGCCGGCGGGTGAGCCGTAGAAATTGCCGAAGACGTGGGCGTGCTCCAGCATCTGCCCTTCGGCGACCTGCTGTTTGAAGGCTTCTTCGGACATGAAGTAGTATTCGCGTCCGTGCTCCTCTCCCGGGCGCGGCGCGCGCGTGGTGGCAGAAACCGAGAACTTCAGGCCCGGGTCCCAGGCCATCAGGCGGCGGGCCAGGGTGGATTTGCCTGCGCCCGAAGGCGATGAGAGGATGATCAAAAGGCCGCGGCGGTCCGCCATCTGGGCACTCCTTTTCTTATTCTATGTTCTGCACCTGCTCGCGCATCTGGTCGATCACGGTTTTCAGCTCAAGCCCTACCGCCGTCAAGCCGCTGTTCTGGGCTTTTGAGCAGAGCGTGTTGGCCTCGCGGTTGAATTCCTGCATCAGGAAGTCGAGCTTGCGGCCCACCGCGCCGCCCTTGACCAGCAGATCGCGCGCGGCGGCGACGTGGGCGCCAAGACGGTCAAGTTCTTCAGTCACATCCGCCTTGACCGCAATCAATGCCAGCTCCTGCGCCACACGGTCCGGATCGGCACCGTCGGCGTTGTCCATGACGCGGGCCAGGTTGGCCTTCAGCGTTTCGGCCATCTTCGCCTTGCGCTCGTCCGCGCGCTCTGCCGCCAGGGCGGTCAGGGCCGCGACCTGCTCCAGCTGGCCGTTAAGGATTACGGCAAGCGCAGCCCCCTCGGCCTCGCGCATCTGCACGAATTCCGCCACAAGGGTTTCCAGTTCCTTGCCGAGCGCGGCAACCAGCGGCGCCGGATCATCGTCGCCCGCGGACTGTTCCAGCACGCCCTTGAAGGACAGAAGCTCAGCCGCCGAGGCCGCGCGCACCTCCACCCGGTTCTGCTTGGCCATGGATTGCGCCTCTCCCAGCGCCTTGACCACCGATTGCAGAACAGCGGTGTTGACCTGCACCTGGCCGGCGCTGTCTTCGGTGCGGGTGATCCGCAGGGTCAGCGATACATTGCCCCGCGCCAGCGCCTTGGCCAGAGCAGCGCGTGTGTTGTTTTCAAGCCCTTCCAGCCAGTCCGGCACCCGGAGCCGCAGATCCAGCCCCTTGGCGTTGACCGAGCGGAGTTCCCAGCTCCAGCTGTGCTGATCGGAACTGCCCTGCGCCGAGGCAAAGGCGGTCATGCTGCGGATGGTCATGCGGATGGCCCTCATTTCGCTGGTGATTGGTCTGCTCTACTGTCTGGAAAGTACAGGGTGCAAGCGCATTTGCAAAAACACCCCCGCGCAAGGGCGTTAACCATTGCTTTAAGATTTAGTCCAAATTTGAATTAGATTGTGTCATCTTAACTTCAGGGTAACCAAACCGGCCCTAAGTCTTAAGGCAGCAAGGAGCTGCACAGGATCTTCGGGATGGCCGGCTTTGCAGGGGATAATGAGATGATTTTTGGCAGCCGCAGTGGCCGTGGCCTGCCCGGCGGGCAGGAAAACGTCGTATCGATAAGCCGCTTCCGCAAAGGCGGCGCGCTGTCGCCGCTCCGCCAGGCTGAGGCCTATTGGACTGCGCTGCGCCGCGGCGATGATGTTCCGAGCCGGTCGCAGATCGATCCGCGCGGGCTGGAAAACATCCTGAGCAACACCTTCATTCTGGAGCGCATCGCACCCGGGATCGCCCGGTTCCGCCTGGCCGGTTCGCTGGTCAACGAGATGGCCGGAATGGAAGTGCGCGGAATGCCGGTGACCGCCTTCTTCACTGCCGACGCCCGCAAGCAGCTGAGCAATGCGATGGAGCATATGTTCGAAACCCCGGCGGTTGTGGAACTGGGGCTTCAGATCGAAGCACCGCGCCAGAAGGCGCCGCGCGCAGCACGCATGCTGCTGCTGCCGCTGCGCAGCGACCTGGGAGATATCAGCCGGGTGCTCGGCATCCTGGTGGCGGACGAGGGAACAGCAGCCACTTCGCAGCGGTTCTCAATCACCTCGATCGAGATGCGCGCAGTGGGCAGTTCCGCAGGGTCTGCCGCCTTCAAGGCCAAGCCGCGGGAAGAGGCGGAGCCGGAGCAGACCGGCGTCAACCAGCCGAACCAGGGTTTTGCAGAGACACAGGCGCGGTTCAAGCCGGAGCGGTCGCTGCTGGAGGAAGCCAGGGCATTGCTGGACCGCAGCCGTGCGGAGCGCGCGGATGAGAAGCCGCAGGCAGACGAACCTTCCTCTGCCAAACGAAGCGGCGCACCGCATCTGCGGCTGGTGGTCAGCCGCGACTGACCGCTGCGGGCGGCAGCCCGGCTGCTGCATAAGATTTTGCATTCAAGTACAAGGTCATAGCACTTGAATTGACTGCGCCCCGAGGGAGAACCCCGGGGCGCTTCTTTGTTCAGCGATCCATTCTGCAAGGGGCCGCGCGCCCAGGCGGTGCGCGGCCTGCCCCGGATCAGCCGGCCTGACGGGCGGACTGGCTTGCACGCAGGGCGGACAGTTCCTCGGCCACCAGGAAGGCCAGTTCCAGCGACTGGCTGGCATTCAGGCGCGGGTCGCAGGCGGTGTGGTAGCGGTCGCTCAGGTCTTCTTCGGTCACCGCGCGCACGCCGCCGGTGCATTCGGTCACGTCCTGGCCGGTCATCTCGAAGTGCACGCCGCCCGGGATGGTGCCCTCGGCCTTGTGCACGCCGAAGAAGTCGCGCACTTCGCGCAGAACGCTTTCGAAGGGGCGGGTCTTGTAGCCGGTGGAGGACTTGATGGTGTTGCCGTGCATCGGGTCGCAGACCCAGGTGACATTGGCGCCCTCTTCCTTGACCGCCTTGATCAGGCGCGGCAGATGCTCGCCCGCCTTGCCGGCGCCGAAGCGGGCGATCAGGGTCAGTTTGCCCTCTTCGTTTTCCGGGTTCAGGCGCGCCATCAGCACCTTCAGGTCCTCGGCGGTGGTGGTCGGGCCGCATTTGAGGCCGATCGGGTTCAGCACGCCGCTGCAGAATTCCACATGGGCGCCGTCCGGCTGCCGGGTGCGGTCGCCGATCCAGATCATATGGCCGGAACCGGCCAGCCATTTGCCGGAAGTGGAGTCGAGGCGTGTCAGCGCCTCTTCATACTCCAGCAGCAGGCTTTCGTGGCTGGTGTAGAATTCCACGGTAGAGAATTCATGGGTGGTGTCGGCGTTGATCCCGGCGGCCGCCATGAAGTCGATGGTGTCCTGAATGCGGGTCGCGATCTCGCTGTATTTCTGGACTTCCTGCTCGTCGGTGAAGCCCAGGGTCCAGGAGTGCACCCGGCTCATGTCGGCAAAGCCGCCGGTGGAGAAGGCGCGCAGCAGGTTCAGGGTTGCGGCGGCCTGGGTATAGGCCTGCAGCATTTTCTGCGGGTTCGGGATGCGGGCATCGGGTGTGAATGCCAGTTCATTGATGATGTCGCCGCGGTAGCTGGGCAGTTCCACCCCATCAACGGTCTCGGTCGGCGCGCTGCGCGGCTTGGCGAACTGGCCGGCCATGCGGCCCACCTTCACGACCGGCACCTTGGCGCCATAGGTCAGCACCATCGCCATCTGCAGCATCACCTTGAAGGTGTCGCGGATCGCATCGGCGCTGAACTGGTCAAAGCTTTCGGCGCAGTCGCCGCCCTGCAGCAGGAACGCCTCGCCGCGCCCGGCCGCCCCCAGGTGCTGTTTCAGCCTGCGCGCTTCGCCGGCAAAGACCAGCGGAGGGTACTTGGAAAGCTGAGCCTCGACAGCGTTCAGCGCTGCCGCATCCGTGTAGTCCGGCATCTGAACCCGCGGCTTGTTGCGCCAGTCCGTTTTTTGCCATTCGCTCATGACTTTATCTCCGCATCAGAGGTCTTTAGAATATGTTGTGTGCTCTATACAAAATCCGCTGGGGGGAGGCCAGTTTAGAATTGCGGCCACTTGACCCCGGGTCCAAGCTGTGAGCACGGTTTTCCGACTTGCTGCGGAGCGTGCTTTCGCGGCCTGACGACTGTTTCTTGAAGGACGTGCCACATGCAGACGCCACGCAAGCCTGCTGTTTCTGGAATAGCCACCGGCCAGCCGAAGAGGTACGTTTTTGTACTCTTGGACAAATTCACCCTGCTTTGCTTTTCGGCCGCTATGGAATCGCTGCGGATCGCAAACCGGATGGCGGGGCGCGAGCTTTACACCTGGACCGTGGTCGGTGAAGGCGGCGAAACCGTAAGCTGCTCCGCCGGCACTGTGTTCCAGTTGGACTCCGATCTGGGCGAACTGCAGCGCGACGACTCGATCATGGTCTGCGGCGGCATTGATGTGCAGGACGCCTCCACCAAGAAAGTTCTGTCCTGGCTGCGCCGCGAGGCCCGCAAGGGGCTGATGGTCGGCGGTCTGTGCACCGCGTCCTACACTTTGGCCAAGGCCGGCCTGCTGGATGGCAAGCGTGCGACGATCCACTGGGAAAACGCCGACAGCTTCGGCGAGGAGTTCGACGAGGTTGAGCTGGCGAAATCGGTGTTTGTCATCGACGGCAACCGGCTGTCGACGGCCGGCGGCACCTCCTCGATCGACCTGATGCTCAAGCTGATTGCAAACGACCACGGCGAGGATCTGGCAAATTCAGTGGCGGACCAGCTGATCTATTCCTCGATCCGCACCGACCAGGACACCCAGCGGCTGTCGATCCCGACCCGCATCGGGGTGCGCCATCCCAAACTGTCGATGGTGATCCAGATGATGGAAGCCAATATCGAAGAGCCGATCAGCCCGTCGATCCTGGCGCAGGATGTGGGCATGTCCACCCGCCAGCTGGAGCGCCTGTTCCGCCGCTACCTGAACCGCTCGCCGAAGCGCTATTACATGGAGCTGCGGCTGCAGAAGGCGCGCAACCTGCTGATGCAAACGGACATGAGCGTGATCAACGTGGCGCTGGCCTGCGGCTTTGCCTCGCCGTCGCATTTCTCCAAATGCTACCGGGCGCATTACGACACCACCCCCTACCGCGAGCGCGGCAGCAAGGCGGCGGCGTATAAGACGTGACGGCCGCGGCCCGCGCCCTGGCTAGCGGGAAATCCTGAAAACCGCCCCTTCGCCCTCCGAGGCGAACCAGATGCTGCCATCGGGCGCCTCCTGCACATCGCGGATGCGCCCGGTTGCTCTGCCGCGCAGTTGCTCGGCCTCCTTCAGCGGCGCCCCGGAAAGCCGGGAGATATAGTCGAACTTGAGCGAGCCGACGAAGATATCGCCGCGCCACTCAGGCCACATCCGGCCGGAATAGATCATCATGCCGGACGGCGCCATGGAGGGGTCCCAGTACCATTCGGGCTGCTCCATCCCGGGCAGCGCGGTGCCCGCGCCGATTTTGGCACCGGAGTAATGGCGGCCGTAGGAGATCACCGGCCAGCCGTAATTGGCCCCCTTGCGGACCCGGTTCACCTCATCGCCGCCTTTGGCGCCATGTTCCGCTACCCACAGGTTGCCCTGCAGATCCAATGCCATGCCTTGCGGATTGCGGTGGCCATAGGACCAGATCTCCGGCTGTGTGTCCTTGTGGCCGGCAAAGGGATTGCCGGCCGGCACTGTACCGTCCCTGTTTATCCTTACCACGGACCCTTGGTGCAGCCGCAGGTCCTGGGCGCTGGGCCGGTCGCCGCGTTCCCCCAGCGAAACAAACAGGGTTCCGTCACGCGCCTCGACCACGCGGGAGCCGAAATGCCGCCCGCCCCTGGATCCGGGCGCGGCCTCGAACAGGATACGCAGATCCGTCAGGGAGGCATTGTCCCGGCTGAGGCGGCCGGCGGCCAAGGCGGTGCCTGCGCCGCGCCCTTGGCGCTTGGCGAAAGTCAGGAAGACCTCGCGACTGGTTTGAAAGTCCCGCGGCACCATGACATCCAGCAGCCCGCCCTGCCCCTCCGCCGCCACGGCGGGCGTGCCGCGGACCTGATTCTTTTTCCCGTCTCTTACGTAAAACAGCGCTCCGTCACGCTCTGTCACCAGGAAACCGCCGCCGGGCAGAAAGGCAAAGCCCCAGGGAACGTCAAACCCGCCGGCCATCTTGGTGACATGCAGCCGGCCAAGGCTGCTGTTCATGGTATCCGCCTGAACTGTCTTCGAAAACGGCAGCAGCAGAAGCACAGCCGTCAAAATGAGTAACCGATGCAACATTTCCGCTTCCCCTTTCGTTACTTTAAGCTTAAATTAATCTCAGCTCCGCAGCTCATAACCTGATAATAGCGGAGAAAAACGGGACGGACTCTTTGCTATCTCACGCCTCAACAGGACTTTTCTTTTCCAGACGGCTTGCCTAGGGTCCGATGTGAACATTTTTGTTCCAACAATGGGAGTTCTCAAATGAAGAAACTGCTGATGGCCACTGCGGCCGCTGCGCTGACTGCTGGCACCGCATATGCCGGCGGCCATGCCAAGGAAGTGAAACTGGGCGTGCTGTTCGGCTTCACCGGCCCGATTGAATCGCTAGCCCCTGCCATGGGCGACGGCGCCGAGCTGGCCATGGAAGAAGTCACCAAATCCGGCAAGCTGCTGGACAGCGCCACCGTGACCCCGGTCCGCGCCGACACCGGCTGCATCGATAACGGTCTGGCTGTTGCAAACGGCGAAAAGCTGGTGGCTGAAGGCGTGAACGGCATCATCGGCGGCGACTGCTCCGGCGTGACCGGCGCCATCCTGCAGAACGTGGCGATCCCGAACGGCATGGTGATGATCTCTCCGTCCGCAACCTCGCCCGGCCTGTCGACCATGGAAGACAACGGCCTGTTCTTCCGCACCTCGCCGTCGGACGCACGCGAAGGCCAGGTGATGGCCGAGATCCTGAAAGAGCGCGGCATCAATTCGATCGCCCTGACCTACACCAACAACGACTATGGCAAGGGCCTGGCGGACGCGATCCAGTCCTCTTTCGAGGAAGTCGGCGGCGAAGTCACCATCGTGACCGCGCATGAAGACGGCAAGGGCGACTACTCTGCAGAAGTCGGCGCGCTGGCATCGGCCGGCGGCGATGTGCTGGTTGTGGCGGGCTACCTGGACCAGGGCGGCCTGGGCATCATCCAGGGCGCGCTGGATTCCGGTGCGTTTGAAACCTTCGGCCTGCCCGGCGGCATGATCGGCGACAGCCTGCCTGCAAACGTTGGCGCAGACCTGGACGGCTCGTTCGGCCAGATCGCGGGCTCCGACAGCAAGGGCGCGGAAATCTTTGCCGAAATGGCAAAAGAACGCGGCTTTGACGGCACCTCGGCCTACGCGTCCGAATCCTATGACGCAGCGGCGCTGTTCCTGCTGGCCATGCAGGCCGCCAACTCCACCAACCCGGCGGACTATGTCGGCAAGATCCTGGAGGTGGCAAACGCCCCGGGCGAGCCGATCAACCCCGGTGAGCTGGGCAAGGCGCTGGAAATCCTCGCCGCTGGCGGTGACATCGACTATCAGGGCGCAACCGGCGTTGAGCTGATCGGCCCGGGTGAGAGCGCAGGCTCCTACCGCGAGATCGAAGTGAAGGACGGCAAGAACGAAACCCTTCGCTTCCGCTGATAAGCATCTGAAAAGCAACCAAGATAGGTCAGCCCGGGTTCCGCCCGGGCTGTTCTAAATTAAAAACGCCGCGAAAACGCGGCAGGGGATGAAATGACATGATCGTCGTCGAGGACTTGCACAAGCACTTCGGCGGGTTCCACGCGGTTGACGGCGCCTCGCTGGAAATCGCCAAGGGGTCCATAACCGGTTTGATCGGCCCGAACGGTGCCGGGAAAACCACTCTTTTCAACGTTATCGCAGGCGTGCTTGAACCGACCTCAGGCCGGGTCACCATGGACGGTGAGGACATCACCGGCCTGCCGCCGCATGAGCTGTTCCACAAGGGGCTGCTGCGCACCTTCCAGATCGCGCATGAGTTCTCCTCGATGACGTGCCGGGAAAACCTGATGATGGTGCCGGGCGCGCAATCGGGGGAAACGCTGTGGAACACTTGGTTCGGCCGCAAGCGGATCGCCGACGAGGAACGCGCGCTGCGTGCCAAGGCTGACGAGGTGCTGGAGTTTCTGACCATCAGCCACATCGCGGACCTGAAGGCAGGCCAGGTCTCCGGCGGCCAGAAGAAACTGCTGGAGCTGGGACGCACGATGATGGTGGACGCCAAGATCGTCTTCCTTGACGAGGTTGGCGCCGGTGTGAACCGCACCCTGCTTTATACCATCGCCGACGCCATCAAGCGCCTCAATGAGGAGCGCGGTTACACCTTCGTCGTGATCGAGCACGACATGGAATTCATCGGCCGCCTGTGCGACCCGGTGATCTGCATGGCCGAAGGCAAGAAGCTGGCCGAAGGCACCCTGGACGAGATCAAGGCAAACGAGCATGTGATCGAGGCCTACCTGGGCACCGGTCTGAAAAACAAAGACAAGCTGGAGGCGGACGCATGAGCGACAACCCCTACCAGGACGATCACGGCAACAAGGATGCCTCGATCACCAACGTGAAAGGCATCGGCACGATGCAGCCGGCCCATCTGAAAAGCGGCCCCACGCACAAGGTCGAGGGCGGCCCGTTCCTGATCGGCGACACCATGACCGGCGGTTACGGCAAGGGACCGGACATCCTGCATGACTGCACCATCGCCGTCGACAAGGGCGAGATCGCAGTGATCGTCGGCCCCAACGGCGCGGGCAAATCGACCGCGATGAAGGCGGTGTTCGGGATGCTGAACGTGCGCTCCGGCGCCGTGCGCCTGGACGGCGAGGACATCACCCAGCTCACCCCGCAGGACCGGGTGGTCAAAGGCATGGGCTTTGTGCCTCAGACCAGCAACATCTTCACTTCGATGACGGTGGAGGAAAACCTGGAGATGGGCGCGTTTATCCGCACTGATGATTTCCGGGACACGATGGAGCAGGTCTATGATCTGTTCCCGATCCTGCGCGACAAACGCAACCAGCCCGCGGGCGAGCTGTCCGGCGGCCAGCGCCAGCAGGTGGCGGTGGGCCGCGCGCTGATGACAAAGCCCAAGGTGCTGATGCTGGACGAGCCGACTGCGGGCGTCTCCCCCATCGTGATGGATGAGCTGTTCGACCGCATCATCGAGGTCGCCCGCACCGGGCTGCCGATCCTGATGGTGGAGCAGAACGCCAAGCAAGCGCTTGAGATCGCGGACAAAGGCTATGTTCTGGTGCAGGGGCGCAATGCCTATACCGGCACTGGCAAGGAGCTGCTGGCCGATCCCGAAGTGCGCAAATCTTTCCTAGGGGGCTGATAGATGGATCTTCTCAACGCCCTCGTGGCACTTACCAACTTTGTTATTGTCCCCGGGCTGGCTTATGGCAGCCAGCTGGCGCTTGGCGCGCTGGGGGTGACGCTGATTTACGGGATCCTGCGGTTCTCGAACTTTGCCCATGGCGACACCATGGCGTTCGGCGCAATGGTCACCATCCTGTTCACCTGGCTGTTCCAGTCGGTTGGCCTGAGCGCAGGGCCGCTGCCGACCGCGCTGCTGGCGCTGCCGTTCGGCATTCTGGGCACCATTGCACTGGCGCTGGTCACCGACCGGACCGTCTACCGGTTCTATCGCCAGCAAAAGGCGAAGCCGGTGATCTTCGTCATGGTCTCGCTCGGTGTGATGTTCATGATGAACGGCATCGTGCGTTTCATCATCGGGCCGGGCGATCAGCGCTTTACCGATGGCGAGCGCTTCGTGATCTCGGCGCGGACCTTCAAGAAGCTCACCGGTCTGCAGGAAGGCCTGGCGATCAAGACCACAGAAGCGCTGACCGTGATCACTGCGGTGATCGTGGTGGCGGTGCTGTTCTGGTTCCTGAACAAAACCCGCACCGGCAAATCCATGCGCGCCTACTCGGATAACGAGGATCTGGCGCTGCTGTCGGGCATCAACCCGGAGCGCGTGGTGATGTACACTTGGATGATCGTGGCGGCACTGGCGACCATTGCCGGGGTTCTCTATGGCCTCGACAAGTCGTTCAAACCCTTCACCTACTTCCAGCTGCTGCTGCCGATCTTTGCCTCCGCCATCGTGGGCGGTCTCGGCAACCCGATCGGTGCCATTGCCGGCGGTTTCATCATCGCCTTCTCCGAAGTGACGATCACTTATGCCTGGAAGAAGGTTCTGAACTACTCCCTGCCGGACAGCCTGGCGCCTGACGGGCTGGTTCAGCTCCTCAGCACCGACTACAAGTTCGCGGTCTCCTTCGCGATCCTGATTGTCGTCCTCCTGTTCAAGCCTACCGGCCTTTTCAAAGGGAAAGCGGTATGACCGAGACCATGAAACATACCCTTCTTTTCGTCTTTGTCGGCGTGATGATCCTGCTGGAAGGAATGACCGACTTCCTGTTCTTCTCCGGTTCCTGGAACTCGGCGCTGGTGATCCTGAACATGGGGCTGATCTCCGCCATCATGGCCATCGGGGTGAACATCCAGTGGGGCTTTGCCGGGCTGTTCAACGTCGGCATCATGGGCTTCACCGCGCTTGGCGGTCTGGCCGTGGTGCTGGTGTCCACGCCGGTGATCCCGGCGGCCTGGTCGTCGGGCGGCGTCAGCATCGTGATGGCGCTGGTGATGGGCGCGCTGACCGTTGTGGCCGCGGTGATGATCACCAAGTTCATGCCGGCAGGCAAACTGCGTGCGCTGGTTCTGGCCGTTGTGCTTATCGCGGGTTTCTTCGTCTACCGGGCGATCTTCGATCCGGCGGTGGGTTCGGTCGAGGCGATCAACCCCGCGCTGCAGGGCAATATCGGCGGCCTGGGCCTGCCGGTGCTGCTGGCCTGGCCCGCTGGCGGCCTGCTGGCGGCCGGTGCCGCCTGGCTGATCGGCAAGACTGCCCTGGGCCTGCGCTCGGACTACCTGGCGATTGCCACCCTCGGCATTGCCGAAATCATCATTGCAGTCCTGAAGAACGAGGATTGGCTGTCGCGCGGCGTGAAGAACGTCGTCGGTCTGCCGCGCCCGCTGCCCTATGAGGTGGACCTGCAAAGCGATCCGTCCTTTGTGGAGCGCGCGGCAAGCTGGGGCATTGACCCGGTCACCGCGTCGACTGTCTATGTGAAGGCGGGCTACGCGCTGATGTTCACCGTGGTGCTGCTGGCGCTTCTGTGGATGGCGCAGATGGCACTGAAAAGCCCCTGGGGCCGGATGATGCGCGCGATCCGCGACAACGAGACCGCGGCAGAGGCGATGGGCAAGGATGTGACCCGCCGCCACCTGCAGATCTTCGTGCTCGGCTCCGCCATCTGCGGCATTGCCGGTGCGATGATGACCACGCTGGACAGCCAGATGACGCCGGGCACCTACAACCCGCTGCGCTTCACCTTCCTGATCTGGGTGATGGTGATTGTCGGCGGTTCCGGCAACAACTTCGGCGCGGTGCTGGGCGGCATGCTGATCTGGTTCTTCTGGATCAAGGTGGAGCCGATGGGCATCCTGCTGATGGAACTGGTCACTTCCGGCATGGCCGAAGGCAGCGCGCTGAAGGCGCATCTCTTGGAAAGCGCCTCGCACATGCGGCTGTTTACCATGGGGCTGATCCTGCTTCTGGTGCTCAGGTTCAGTCCGCGCGGGCTGATCCCCGAAAAGTAAAACGGCAAGGGCCCTGACCAAACAGCCTCCGGTCAGGGCCTGGCCTCCCTTGCGGCGCCTCAGTGCAACAGGACCGCCGCAATTTCCCCGCAGCATTGAACGCCCAAGCTTTGCCCCAGAACCGTGCAAGCGGTGCCTTAATTATTTGTTTCTTGGTGGCTGCTACTACTCAGCTGAGTTCTATGAGGCCGAATGCCATGCACACTGTTTTCAAGTTCCTTGCCGCCTTCGGCGCAATTGCCGCTTTGACGGGCTGTGTTTCCCCGGAGCAGTTCGAAACCGCTCCGGTGCAACTTAGAACAAGCAAGGGCATCGTCACTTGTCAGCTCTACACCAAAGAGCGGGTCCTGTGGGACCGCTCGATCGATCGCCCGGCGTCGATGACCGTCCAGGAAGCCGATGACATCTGCAAGCGTGAGGGCTACAGGCAAAAGAAAGAGGGTTGAAAACAACCCTCAATGCATGTGCCTGTTTTCAGTCAGCGGCCTTTGAAAAGGCTGCCAAGAATGCCGCGGACGATCCGGCGGCCGGTGGTTCCCTTCAACTCCTTGATCACTGCCTCCGACATGGCAGAGGTAAAGGTGTCCTTTTGCTTGTAGGAACGTGAGGTGGACCGGCTGATCCGGGAGCCGGAGTACCGGCGCGCGGCATTGAACTCCCGCGCCATCGGCTCCGAAGACTCCTCAGCCGCTTCTTCTGCGGTTTCCGCCTCCTGCGCTGCGGACTGCGCCCGCTGGGCCAGGATCTCATAGGCCGACCGGCGGTCCATTGCGGTGTCGTATTTTCCCGCCATTTCAGAAGCCTTCAGAATCTTCTTGCGCTCATCCGCGGTGATCGGCCCCAGCTGCGTGCTGGGCGGGCGGATCAATGTCCGTTCCACCACACCAGGCACGCCTTTCTTCTGCAGCATCGACGTGACGGCTTCGCCGACCCCGACCTCGCGGATTGCATTTTCGGTCGAAAACCGCGGGTTTTCACGGTAAGTCTCCGCCGCCAGGCGCAAGTTCTTGCGGTCCTTGGCGGTGAAGGCTCGCAGCGCGTGCTGGATGCGGTTGCCGAGCTGGCCCAGAATGTCCTCCGGCACATCGGCGGGATTCTGGGTGATGAAATAGATGCCGACCCCCTTGGAGCGGATCAGCCGGGCGACCTGCTCCACCTTGTCGATCAGTGCCTTGGGCGCATCGTCGAACAGCAAATGCGCCTCATCAAAGAAGAACACCAGCCGCGGCTTGTCAGGGTCGCCCACTTCCGGCAGTTCCTCGAACAGCTCGCTAAGGAGCCACAGCAGGAAGGTTGAGTAAAGCCCGGGCGCCGCCATCAGCTTGTCCGCGGCCAGGATGTTCACCATCCCCCTGCCATTAGCGTCACAGCGCATCAGGTCGCTGAGCGCCAAAGCGGGTTCGCCGAACAGGCCCGCGCCGCCCTGGTTCTCCAACACAAGCAGACGGCGCTGGATGGCACCGATCGACGCGGTGGAGACATTGCCGTAGCGCAGCGACAACTGGCTGCGGTTTTCGCCGATCCAGACCAGCAGCGCCTGCAGATCCTTCAGATCCAGAAGCGGCAGCCCCTCTTCGTCGGAGAGCCGGAAGGCGATATTCAAGATCCCTTCCTGCGGCTCGCTCAGCTCCAGCAGGCGCGCCAGCAGCAGCGGCCCCATCTCCGCCACCGTCGTGCGCACTGGGTGGCCCTGTTCACCGTAGAGATCCCAGAAGGTGACGGGGCAGGCATGGTAGGTGTAATCCGCAAACCCGATCTTGTCCGCGCGGGAGCGGAAGGCATCGTGCAGCTTGTGGCTCTCCGATCCGGCGTTTGCCAGCCCCGACAGATCCCCCTTCACATCCGCCATGACCACCGGCACGCCGGCGTTGGAAAACCCCTCTGCCAGGATTTGCAGGGTTACGGTCTTGCCGGTGCCGGTGGCGCCTGCAATCAGGCCGTGGCGGTTGGCGTACTTCAGGTCCAGCCCCTGCGGTTCCCCATAGCCGTCACCGCCGCCGCCAAGAAAGATGCTGTCTGCCATGCCTGCCTCTGCGTGTTTTTCCCTTTGCACAACAATACAAAGTTAACTTTTCAATGCGATAGTCAATCTTGCCCGCCCCTGCATATGCGGTGCCGTGGCGGACATTTCCTCCCTGTCAGACTGGCCGTGCCTCGTGCACGGCCTTCTTTTGCGTTTCTACTGCCTGTTTTTCGGGCATTGGCGGCCTCTACCCCTTTTTCCCATCTTTGTTTCACAGGAATTCACGGCTGCCCTGCTTTTTTTTGAACTTGCATGTTGACCGATGGCCAGCCCTTTCGTAACGTCCTACGCAATAACTAAGTCGGCCAGTCCGACGGGGAGAGACCAACACGAAAAAGGGAACCGTCCGGTTCCCTTTTTTGTATTTTTACAATAGCTTCCATGGCTGAGCTGCCATGCGCGGAATTCCCCGCTGATCCTTTGTTATGGACCTGACACTGCCTGGACGGCGTGTTAAACGCGAAAGCAGCGTCTTTAAAAAAAATGAGGCATTCATGTTGAAGTCCCTGACCCCGATCACGCTTGCCGCGGTGCTTGCCGTGACCGCGCCGCTGGCGGCGCAGGAAACCACCGCGGAAGAAACCGGCGCGACCGAAGAAACCGGCGCGCAGGCAGAGCAGACGGAACAGGCCGAAACGACAGCGGATCAGCTGCTGGACCTCGGCGAACCGGTCAGCGACGGCCCCAAACTGGGTGAACGCTATTCCAAGGAAAAGCATGGCGACTGGGATCTGGCCTGCATCCGCACCGAGGCCGAAACCGACCCCTGCTCGCTGCTGCAGGTGCTGGAAGGCCCGCAGGGCAACCCCATGGCCGAAGTGTCGATGTTCCGCATCGAGCAGCAAGGCGGCCAGGCGGTAGCCGGCGCCACCGTGATCGTGCCGCTGGAAACCCTGCTGCCTGCGGCACTGACCATCTCCATCGACGGGGCGCCTGCCAAGCGCTACAACTATTCCTTCTGCAACCCGCTGGGCTGCGTGGCGCAGATCGGTCTGACCCAAGGCGACATCGACGCCTTCAAGAAGGGCAAGGAAGCCATACTGTCGCTGCGCCCTGCCCCGGCGCCGGATCAGGTGGTGCAGATGAAACTGTCGCTGAGCGGCTTCACTGCAGGCTATGACGTCGTCGACGTGGTCAAGCAGTAAGCCCTGCGCCTGGAACAGGAAACGCCGCGCCCCTCAGGCCGCGGCGTTTTTATTTGCGCTGCTGTCAGACCTTGCGCAGCGCCAGCACCGCGTTCAGCCCGCCAAAGGCAAAGGCGTTGGACAGCGCCACATCGACCCGGGCCTCGCGCGCCTCGTTCGGCACCACGTCCAATGCGCATTCCGGGTCAGCCTCCTGATACCCGATCGTCGGCGCGATCACCCCGTCGCGCAGCGCCATGATGCAGGCCAGAAGCTCCACCGCGCCGGTGCCGCCGATCAGGTGGCCGTGCATGGATTTGGTGGAAGATATCATCAGATTGTCGGCCTGCGGTCCGAATACATCCGCCACCGCGGCACATTCCGTCTTGTCATTTGCAGCCGTGCCGGTGCCGTGAGCGTTGATATATCCGACCTCCGAGGCGTCGATGCGGGCATCCTGCAGCGCCCCGGCAATGGCCCGAGCAGCGCCCTGTTTGCTGGGCATGACGATATCTGCCGCATCCGAAGACATGGCAAAGCCGATGACTTCGCACAGGATTTCGGCGCCGCGGGCTTTGGCGTGCTCGTATTCCTCGAACACGAAAATGCCGGCGCCTTCGCCCTGCACCATGCCGTTGCGGTTGGCGCTGAACGGGCGGCAGGCGTCCTTGGACATCACCCGCAAGCCTTCCCAGGCCTTGACCCCGCCAAAGCAGAGCATCGATTCCGAGCCGCCGGTGATCATCACCGGACTCATGCCGGAACGCACCATCTGGAACGCCTGCGCCATTGCGTGATTGGAAGAGGCGCAGGCAGTGGACACGGTGAAGCTGGGCCCCTTGAGGTTGAACTGCATCGACACATGGCCGGCTGCGGCGTTGTTCATCAGCTTGGGCACCACGAACGGATGCACCCGGTTCTTGCCGTCCTCGTAAACGCTGCGGTAGTTCTCATCCAGCGTCTGCATGCCGCCGCCGGAATTGCCGAGCACGACGCCGGACTTGGCGGACAGATCGCCGTGAAACTCAAGCCCGGATTGCTCGATGGCCTCCTTGGCGGCGGTCAGGGTGAACTGGGTGAACCGGTCATAGAGGCTCATCTGCTGACGGTTGAAACGGCCCTCGGCCTCAAACCCGCGGACCTGGCCGCCGATCTTGATCGCCAGCCGATCCACATCGCGGAATTCCAGCTCGCCGATGCCGCAACGGCCCTCGCGCATCGCCTCCAGTGTTTCGGGAACGGAATGGCCCAGGGCATTGATGGTTCCCGCCCCGGTGATAACGACTCGTTTCATTGAGCTTTACGCTTTTTCCATTACCAGCTTGTCGATCCCGGCGACGATTGCCGCGACATTGGAGATATCGAAATCGCTCTGCTCGGGCGCATTGGCGTTGAACGGGATCGAAATGTCGAACTCTTCCTCGATCGCAAAGATGCTTTCCACCAGCCCCAGACTGTCGATGCCGAGATCTTCCAATGTGCTGTCGAGGGTCACATCCGACGGCTCCAGAACCGCCTGTTCGGCAATGATTGCAATGACCTTGTCCTGCGTGCTCATGTAAGGATCCCCGATTTTCTGCCTGAGGCTGATGTAGGTATTAGACAGTTACTTGAAAACAGCCTTTTTTAACAATTCGATGTCACGCATCAAACGCGGCAGGCGGCGCTGTGCCTTATACATCTCGGTATGGGTTTCCATCTTGACGCCCGGATAGCCCATGATCACGCGGCCAGCGGGCACATTTGACAGGATCTTGGTGCCGCCGCCGGAAATCACCCCGTCACCGATGAAAATATTGTCGACCACGCCGGTCTGGCCGCCCAGAACAACGTTGTTGCCGATATCGACGGAACCGGACACACCGGTCTGGCCGCAGAGCAGGCAGTCGTTGCCGACGCGGGTGTTGTGGCCAACGTGCACGAGGTTGTCGAGCTTGGTGCCATTGCCGATCACCGTATCGCGGATGGTGCCGTTGTCGACGGTGCAGTTGGAGCCCAGTTCAACATCATCGCCGATTGTCACAGCGCCCAGCGAGTGAATCCGAACCCAGGACTGCGCCTTGGCCTCGCCCTGGTCGCCCATGGTCTTGCGCGCATTCTCGGCACCGGAAACTTCGGGAGTGACATAGGAAAAGCCATCGCCGCCGACCCGGGCGCCCGGCTGGGCACGGAAACGGTTGCCGATGGCGGCGCGGGCGCCGATTGAAACCATTTCACGCAGATGCGCGTCCTCACCGATCACCGCATACGCACCGACATAGCAATGCGGCCCGATAACCGAACGGGCGCCGATCTTGGCGCCGGCCCCGACAATGGAGAGCGGCCCGACCGAAACGCCTTCGCCCAGTTCGGCTGTTGGATCAATGACTGCGGACGGGTGGATGCCCTCGGCAAATCCCTGGCCGCGGTCCAGCATCGCGGTCACACCCGACATCGTCATCCGCGGGCGCGGCGCAAAAATGGCGGCCTTCAGGCCAAAGGATTCCCAGTCCGCGCCTTCCCACAGGATGGCAGCCTGCGCCTTGCCGGCTGCGAGGCCTTCTGCGTATTTCGGAGCCATCGCCATCGCGATCTGGTCCGCACCGGCATCCTGCGGCTCTGCCGCGCCTGCGATTTGCAGGTCCAGGTCGCCCTGGGCCTCTGCGCCCAGGGACTCAGCGATCTGGCGGATTGTGAACATGGCAGGCCCTTTCAGAATAATCCTGTTTGGGCCCGACATTTATCCCTGAATGCTGGGCAGCGCCACCCCTGCCCGCTCCAGAGCGGCCCAGACCTTGGCGTCGCGCCCATAGACATCGCGGCGGAACTCCGCGCGGCCTTTGCCGGTCACGATGGCGGTCCGGTAGATGATATGGACCGGCACTTTCTGTTCCAGCTCAACCTTGGTTTCCCGGCCGCTGTTCAGGATGCGGTGGAAGAAATCCTTGGGATTCTCGGTCTGGCGCGCCAGCAGCGCATAGGCGAATTCAAACGGCTGCGCCAAGCGGATGCAGCCATGCGAGAAGGCGCGCACCTCGCGGGCAAACAGGCTCTTCTGCGGCGTGTCGTGCAGATAGATGTTGTATTTGTTCGGAAACATGAACTTGACCAGACCCAGCGCGTTGCGGCTGCTGGGCGGCTGCTTCATGGCATAGGGGAAGTTGCGCGCAGTATACTGCGAGAAGTCCGCCGTGCTGCGGTTCACCACCCGGCCGCGGCTGTCGGTGATCTGGATATGGCCGACCGCGTTGGGGTTGCTTTGCAGCTTCGGCAGGTATTCCTTGGTGATGATCGAGCGCGGCACATACCAGCTCGGATTGATCACCATATGCTCCATCTCGTCCGAAAATTCCGGGCTGCGGCGGTCATGGGTGTTTTTGCCGATCACCGAGCGGGTTTCAAAGGTCACATCGCCATTGTCGACGATCTTGGCTGTGAAATCGGTCTGGTTGACAAGAATATGCCGCTCGCCGCGGTCGGGTGTCAGCCAGCGTTCGCGCTCCATCGCGATGATGACGGACTTGAGCCGTGCGCTCACCGGCTTGTTGATCTCGTCAATGGTGCCGGGGCCGGCCACGCCGTCGGTCTCCAGGCCATGATCGGCCTGAAACCCTTGCACCGCTTTTTCCAGCGCCGCGTCATAGCTGCGCGAGGCGCTGCGCTGAAGATAGCCCATGGCCATCAGCCGGTTGCGCAGGGCAATCACGGCCGGTCCCTGGTCGCCCTTCTCCAGCTTCTTGGCATTGACAGCCGAGCCCCAGCCGCCTGCAGCCAGCAGTTGCTCCAGCCGCAGCTTTTCCCGCATCAGGCTGCGGTACTGCTGTGACGCGGGCACCAGGCTGCGCATATATGCGTAAGGCTGGGCGTCCATGATACCGGCAAGAAAGCTGCTTCCGTCCACGGTATGTTTCTTGCGCACCATGCCGTCATCGATCTTCGACGGCACCAGAATGCCGGTTTGCAGATCGGTGGCATATTCCACCAGCGCTTTACTCAGCGCGGCCTCGACAGTGCCGATATCGCGGGTGGTGCTGACGTCGCGCATCTGCTGCACCAGGGCGCTGACTTCTGCAGACCGGTCCGGCAAGCCGTGCGCCTGGGTGTCGTTCAACGCCGCCAGCAACGCATTCCGGCGCTGGCGCGATGTCTCATCCTGACCGGTCCAAATCGCCTGATAGCCGTTTTCACGGTAAAATTTCGCCACAGCGTCATTGCCGTAAGCCGCCTCGGCAACGGCCTGGCGGAAAGCCGCCGGAACCTCAGCCTGTGCAGAACCGGAGACCGCCCCGGCGGCCAGCCCGCCCAGTGCCAGGGCAAACAGCCCGGCTTTGATCCCTGGCAAGAAGGTTCCTGCAAAAGCACGCGTCATAATTTCCGGTCCTTGCGCCGTTTTTTGTCAATTCTGGCAGTGCCTATCTGAAATTCTGGTAAATGCCAGCCGCTGTTGTCCATTCACAATCGCGAAATCTTAACTTTGATGCACCGATGCCGCGTCTATGAAACCCGGCTGCAACAGTCGCGGGGAAAAGTTCCCTGCCCCTCCCCATATGCGCAAGAAATCGCCGAAAACCGGGCTATGCGTTACAGCGCGGCAAAGAAATGTTGGATCAGGATTCTCACTGTGCCATACATGCCGCACGTTAACTAAGATCGTTGACGAGCTCGTAACATCGGGCGACTAGGCAGGACTAAAGCGTACGGGACGGCGCAGTTACAATGGCAAAAACCACGGGCACGGGGATTTCCCGGCGTTCTCTCTTGGGTGTGTTTGCTGCAACCGCAGTGGCAGCAGCCCCGACCTTCTCCAATGCAGCAGGCTTCTTGCGCGGCGGCGGCGACATCCGGCGCATCCGCATGTATTCCGGCCGCACTGGCGAGCGTCTTGACATGGTGTATTGGATCGACGGCGACTACATCAAGGACGCGGTCAAGGAAATCAATCACTTCATGCGGGACTGGCGCACCGATGAGGTCAAGGATATCGACCTGCGCACCATCGATATCATGGCTGCCTCGCACAACCTTCTGGATGTGAATGAGCCCTACATGCTGCTGTCCGGCTACCGCAGCCCCAAGACCAACGCGATGCTGCGCAGCCGCTCGCGCGGGGTGGCAAAGAACTCCCTGCACATGCGCGGCCAAGCCGCCGACCTGCGCCTAGCGTCGCGGTCGGTGTCGCAGATGGCCCAGGCCGCCGAAGCCTGCCATGCCGGCGGCGTCGGTAAATACCAGCGGTCAAATTTTGTGCATATGGATTGCGGCGCGGTCCGCAGCTGGCGCGGCTAACGCCCCCTTTCAGCGCAAAATGCAAGCCTGCCCATCTGGTGCAGGCTTTTTCATTTTGGCCAGCCCCCGGTATTGCAACCGGCTGCCCGCCGCACATCATGAAATTGGAAACAGGCAGTTTTTCCCGTTGCAGAGGTGGCAAAGCACGGCTATACCCCGCCTAACGACGCACCTGTAGCTCAGCTGGATAGAGCGCTGCCCTCCGAAGGCAGAGGCCAGAGGTTCGAATCCTCTCAGGTGCGCCATTTCCTTCAAAATTATCTTGGAACCATAGGGCTTTAACGGTTCTTCAACGGCGTACTGCTACAGATGTTTCCTGTACGTCAAGAAGGCTAGTGAGGCAGAATGGTACACACCAACGCACTTTTCCGGACAGCCGAGCCGACAGAACCCCGGCTTCGCCTGAACCTTTCCTGCGCAATCAATCTTACCGGTTCTGTGCTGCAAGCAACGCTATACAACATCAGCTACAGCGGGCTTGCCGTCCGTCTGCCGGAAGAGCAAAGTGAATTTGACCTCGCACAGTTAAAATCTGTCACCATTGCGGAGATCGGCGATCTTGAAGTCCGGGCCCGCTGGCGGAGAGACGGCAAAATCGGCTTCAAGTTTCTGAGCAAGCGCGGCGCCCGGCCTTTACTGGACGCCTATTTCTCCAGAATCGGTGAATACCCAACCTGACGAGGCACGCTTGAACTCTCCCGCAGCGCAGGTGGCTTCAGCCTCGCAGCGCTGCGGTCAAGGCAGCCAGGACCTCGCCCTGCCGCTTGGTCTTGCCAAGGCTCTGCGGCCAGGTGAGCCAGTAGCCGTCGATTGTGGCCAGTTCCGGTGCCGGGACGCACGCCAAATGCCCGGTCTGCAACAGGTTGGCAGCCATGACCCTGGAGCCCAGAACAACCCCCATCCCCAGCCGCGCCGCCCGCAATGCATGCCCCATGGAATCGACGGAGACCGGACCGGCCTCCGGTTCGATCTCGCCAGTCACCCGCGCCCATTCGGCCCAGCCCGGGCGTTCTCCGCGCAGCTCGATGCCCGGCAGGTTGCGCCAGTCAGAAACAAATTCCGGCGCCGCCATTGGCTGCAGAACCTCATTGGCAAGGAGCACGCCGTCCCGCCCTTCCCAGCCGCCGCGCCCGTAGCGGATGTGCAATGCCCGGTCTGCGGCCTCAAAATCCAGCCGCTTGGGCACGGTTTCCGTGACCAGCCGCAACTCGGGGTGGCTTTCGGAAAATTCTCTCAAGCGCGGCAGCAAAAGCATTTCCAGATGCGAAGGCTGGGCAGCAATCCGCAGCTCCCGGATGCTCTGTCCGAACAGGTTTTCAGTGCCCTGCTCCAGCGCCCGCAGGGAATCATGCACCAGCGGCAGGTAGCTTTCGCCATCCACCGTCAAAGACACGCCGCGGGCCGACCGGATGAACAGCTGCCGCCCCAGCCAGGCTTCCAGGTTTCGGATCCGCTGGCTGACCGCCGCCTGGGTGGCGCCGAATTCCTCCGCCGCCGCTGTAAAGCTGCCGTGACGGCCCGCGGCCTCAAACACCTTGAGCCAGTCCAGCGGCGGCAGCCCCTGCTTGGTGATCTTCTTGGGCATTAGAAAACCTAACTCTCAAACCCCGATTTCCGTCGTTCTCTTGATGGCTCAGCCGCGATAGCAAGGCAAGCAAGAACCAGGCCAACCGGAGAGAACCTCATGCCCCGTTCCGTAACCGCTGACGCTTCCGGCAGCTTTCTGACCCTGACATTCGAAGACGGCAGCGAGACCCGCTTCCATGCGATCTGGCTGCGCGACAATGCGCTGGACCCGGAAACCCGCGCCCCCGGCAATGGCCAGCGGCTGATCACCATCGGCGACATTCCCGCTGATACCCGGATCAGCACCGCGCTGGTGGAAGACGGTTCCCTGACCGTGACCTTTGCACCCGAGGGCAAGACCGCCACCTATCCGGGCGCATGGTTGAAGTCCAACGCCTATGATATTGATCAGTCAACTGAATTCGGCCGCATAGCACCGGGAATTGAAACCTGGAACAGCAGCCAGCCGGCGCCTGCTTTTGACTGGAATGAGGTACAATCCGACCCGAAGGTCAAGCGTGAGTGGCTGGACGCGATTGCCCGCCTCGGCTTTGCCAAGCTGGTGAACGGCCCGGTTGAGGAAGGCGCTTTGATCGAATGCGCCGGGATGTTCGGTTTCGTGCGCGAAACCAATTACGGCAAGTATTTCGAGGTTCGCACCGAGGTGAACCCGACCAACCTCGCCTATACCGGCCTGGGGCTTCAGGCGCATACCGACAACCCCTACCGCGACCCGGTGCCCAGCTTGCAGATCCTGTACTGCCTGGAAAACTCGGCCGAAGGCGGCGACAGCATCGTGGTGGACGGCTTCCGCGCGGCAGAGCGCCTGCGCGATGAAGATCCAGAAGGTTTTGCACTGCTCGCGGGGTATCCGGCCCGGTTCGAGTACAAGGGCTCCGACGGGGTGCATCTGCGTTCCCGCCGCCCGATGATCGAACTGTCGCCCGATGGAGAGATGATCGGCATCCGCTTCAACAACCGTTCCTCTGCGCCGTTTGTGGACATTCCGTTTGAGAAAATGGAGGCCTATTACGCTGCCTACCGCCGCCTGGGCGAATTCATTGACGATCCGGAGATGGGCGTGGCCTTCAAACTGGAACCCGGGGAAAGCTTTGTTGTCGACAACACCCGCGTGCTGCACGCCCGCAACGGCTATTCCGGTTCCGGCTCCCGCTGGCTGCAGGGCTGTTACGCCGACAAGGACGGGCTGCTGTCGACCCTGAACGTGCTGAACGCGCAAACGGAGGGCTGAGACATGAGCAAGCCGGATATCAGCAAGCTGAGCCGAGACAACATCGTCGAGTTCATCGGCGGCATCTTTGACCGCCGCGGCGACGAGGAATACCTGGGCGAGCCGGTCACCATGGCCGAGCATATGCTGCAAGGCGCCACCATTGCCGAGCAGAACGGTCAGCCGGAAGAGATCATCGTCGGGGCGCTGCTCCACGACATCGGCCATTTCACCAGCGAGTTCGGAACGTTTTCCATGGACGACACAGAGGACCGGTTCCACGAAGAAGCCGGGGCTGAAGTTCTGGAGCAGTTCTTTCCCTCGGTTATCACCGACTGCGTGCGCTATCATGTGGCGGCCAAGCGTTATCTCTGCGCCACCAAGCCGGAGTATTTCAACCGTTTGTCAGAGGCTTCCATCCATTCGCTGAACCTGCAGGGCGGTCCGATGGCCGCTGAGGAAGTGGCCGAATTCGAGAAGAACCCGAACCTCAGGCAGATCATCGCGGTGCGTTATCTGGACGAGGCTGGCAAACGCGACGACATGGAAACACCAGACTACTGGCACTTTGCGCCGATGGTGCAGCGGATGGTCGACAAGCACATGGGCGATGGAGGTGCCGCAAGATGAGCGCGCCCGAGTACATCTTTGCAGCCAGCTCCAAGCCCTCTCTGCCCTGGCACGAGGTGCCGCTGATCCGGGCGACCGAAGAAAGCGTCAAGGGCTATGGCTGCCTTGTTGACGATCCCGAAAATTTCGAAATCGAAATCGTGCAATGGCCCACCCAGGGCTGGCGCCCGATTGACGAAGGCACAGGTGATGAGGCTGGTTGGGTCGAGGGCACCTTCCGCGGCGACTGGCGCGGCGATGTGCTTTACGGCGAGAACGAAGCGGTCAACGGCAACTATGTGCTGGGCTGGTCGACAGACCCGCAGCAGGCGCAGGTGGCACAGCAGACTGCCCCGCGGGATCAGGTGCTGCTGTGGCACATGAACTATCACCCCGACGGCGGCCAACTGTTCTATCCGCTGGACAACAAGCCCTTCATCATTCCGGCAGCGCTGCCGGGGGATGACCTGAAGCCGGAAAAGGTGGTGGCTTTCTGGTGCGACGGCACCAAGGGTCTCTATATCCACCCGAACATCTGGCATGAAGGGATCTTCCCGGTGGAGAACAGCCAGCGGTTTCTCGACCGCCAGGGCAAGGTGCATGCCCGGGTCAGCTGCGATGTGGGCAAGGAGTTCGGCGTCTACCTGTCCTGTCCGCTGCGGGCAGACAAGATCCAGGGCTGAACCTCAGCCCAATACAAAAAAACGGCGCCTCTCAGGCGCCGTTTTTTTGTTTATCCCGTTCTGCGGTCAGGCGAACAGTTCATGCGCCAGTTCCAGCGCGTCGATAAGCGTGTCCACCTCGGACTTGGTGTTGTAAAGGCCAAAGGACGCGCGGCAGGTGGCCGAAACACCCAAGTGGTCCATCAGCGGCCCGGCGCAGTGATGGCCCGCGCGCACTGCGACACCCTTCTTGTCGAGGATGGTAGAGATATCGTGGGCGTGCGCCGCACCTTCCATGGTGAAGCTGAAAATCGCGGCCTTGCCAGGTGCTTGCCCCTGCACGTTGATCCAGTTCAGCCCGGTCAGCCGCTGCATCGCATAGTCGCGCAGGCCGCCCTCGTGCTTGGCAATGTTGTCCATGCCAAGATCCATCATGTACTCCAGCGCCCCCCCCAGGCCAATGGTCTGGACGATGCCCGGCGTGCCGGCCTCGAATTTCATCGGCGGATCGTTGTAGATGACCTGCTCCTTGGAGACTTCCTTGATCATGTCGCCGCCGCCGATGAAGGGGCGCATCTCCGCCATGCGTTCGGGCTTGATGTAGATCGCGCCGGAGCCGGAGGGGCCATAGAGTTTGTGGCCGGTGATCGCATAGAAATCGCAGCCGATGTCCTGCACGTCGACCGGCATGTGCACCGCGCCTTGCGAGCCATCGACCAGCACCGGCACCCCCTTGGCGTGGGCACCCTGGGTGATCGCCTTCACGTCGACAACCGTGCCCAGCACGTTCGAGCATTGGGTGACGGCCACCAGCTTGGTCTTGGGGGTGATGGCGTCGATCACCTTCTGCGGGTCCAGGCTGCCGTCGTCTGCCACGTCGACCCACTTCAGCACCACGCCCTGACGTTCGCGCAGGAAGTGCCAGGGCACGATATTGGCGTGATGCTCCATCACCGACAGGACAATTTCGTCGCCTGCCTCGAACCGCGGCATGGCCCAGCCGTAGGCGACCAGGTTGATGCCCTCGGTGGTGCCGGAATTCAGAACGATGGCGTTTTCATCGCCTGCATTCAGGAACCGCGCAATGATGCCGCGAACGGCCTCGTATTTTTCCGTCGCAAGGTTGGAAAGGAAGTGCAGACCCCTGTGAACGTTGGAATACTCCTCGGCATACGCCTTGGTCACAGAGTCGATCACCGCCTGCGGTTTCTGGGCGGACGCGCCGTTGTCGAGATAGGTCAGCGGCTTGCCGTTCACCTCGCGCGAGAGGATCGGAAAGTCGGCACGGATTTTTTCCACGTCATACATTTTCGGGAAGTCCCAGATTGGCAGGGCCGATCAGACCCAGAATGAAGAGAAGGACAAAAACCAGGATCACACTGGCCATCAGCACCACCCCCAGCGACCGCCAGACGGAGCCGAACCCGTGCGCCGCGTTGACGAAATGCAGGAGGATGAAAAACACAACAATATTGGCCGCAATGTTGAGAAGCGCGGCCATGCCCGGCAGCAGCAGGAACACAGCAACGATGGCACCGTTCAACCCGGCCTGCAGCAGCTGAAGCCAGGTGACCAGGGCCAGGAGCGAAGTAAAATCACCCCGTCCTCCCAGCCAGCGGCCGGTGGTGCCCAGCATCGAAATGAAGCTGATCTGCAGGATAAGAACCACTGCGAAATAAGCGCCTGGCGAAAACCGCGGCAGCAGGACCTCCGGCGGCAGCGGCAGCAGAATCTGTTGCAGGGTGTAGACGCAGGTGTTCAGCACCACAGACAGCAGGAATGCGGTCCACAGGGCCTCGCGCGGCCACTCCCGCGCAAGTATTTGCTGCGCCGCGTCTCGCGGCGATTTGAGCGTCAGCAGGGCGAAGGCGGCCAGTGCGTTCATCGTTCCGCCCAATAACCCTGGATCATGCCGGACACCCAGAACCAAAGAAAGACAGCGCACCACAGGACGCCCACCAGGTTCAGGGCCGGGCCCGCGCCAATGAAACCGGCCACTAGGCCGTTCAGCAGCATCAGCGGGCTGGCCGCCAGGAATGCCCAGAACAGCGCCAAGCGCGCGCGGTAGGCATCACCCTGCCCGCCTGCGGCCCGGGCGATCCAATGGGCAACCAGCGCCAGGGTGTAAAGCAGCAAGGGCGCGATGAAGACCAGCGCCAGCAGCGAACTGCCCAGCAGCATATTCAGCTCCTGCCCGGTCAGATGCGCCTCGCGCGCCAGCTTCGGCATTTGCGCGACAAAGGTCAGGATACAGCCGCTGATCAGGAAGATCAGCAGCCTGTCCTCGCGGGCGCCCATGCTCAGAAGCCGCGCAAAGACCTTGCGCGGCCCCTTGTAGGTTGCCGGGATATCCGTGGTGACGGACATCAGCGGCGCCGGGCCAGCCAGCCTTCGAGGCGGGAGACGATGTCCGCGGCGATCTCCGCGTCCTCGATCTCATCCACCGCTTCGGCCAGGAAGGCCAGCGTCATCAGGTCTGTCGCCTCCGCATGCGGCACACCGCGGGAGCGCAGGTAGAACAGGCCCTCTTCGTCGATTGCGCCGGAGGTGGAGCCATGCGAGCAAGCCACGTCGTCGGCATAGATTTCAAGCTCCGGCTTGGCCAGGAACTGGCTGTCGTCGTCCAGCAGCAGCGACTGGGAAATCTGATACCCGTCAGTCTTTTGCGCACCTTCCTTCACCAGGATCTTGCCCTGGAACACGCCGGTGGCACCGTTGCGCAGAACCTTCTTGAACACCTGGCGGCTTTCGCAGTTCACCGCGTCATGGGTGATGAACACGGTGTCGTCGTGGTGGAAGTCGCCGTCGCCGACGCAAGCGCCTGCAATATGCGCTACGGCGTCGTCGCCGGTCAGCTCAATCACCGCCTCGTTGCGGGTCAGCACGCCGTTCACGGTCAGGGTGAAGGACTTGAACACCGACTCGGTGCCCAGGCGGGCAAACAGATGGGTCGCGGCGCGGCGCTCGTGGTCGCGGCCCTGGGCCCGCACCAGATGCAGCTTGCCGCCGTCGGCAATGTCGATCTCCATGCATTTGTTGAAACGCGACGCCGCGGGGCCGTTTTCGAGGATAGTCACCTCGGCGCCGCTTTCGACACGGATCACATGGTGCAGGATCGCATCGGAGTTTTCGTCCGAATGCACATAGGTGAAGTTGACCGGCTTGGAGACCTTGCCGGTCACCCGGATCGCCACGCCATCGCTGGCAAAGGCGGTGTTCAGCGCAGCCAACGGGCGTTCCACCGGGGTTTGGCCGCGGGCTTCAAGAACGCCGTACAGGTCCTTGGCCCAGTGGATATCCTTGCAGCAGATGTCCTCGATCCGGTCGATGGTCACGCCTTCCAGCGACAGGTCGTCAGAGGCTTCGGCGTCAAAAACACCATCCACGAAGACAATGTTCAGGCGGTCGAACGCATTGAACATCGGCGTTTCGTCGGCATGGAACACAGCCGCCTTGGGTGCTTCTGCCTGCACCAGCGTGTCCGGTTTGGTGTATTTCCAGTACTCATCGCGGCGCGACGGCAGCCCCATGGTCTGCACCCGCGACAGCGCTGCCTGGCGGGCCGCCTTGAGGCAGCCGCTTTCCGGCAGGGTCAACGCCGACAGCCGCGCCTCGGTTGCGCTTTGCTTGACTTCGGGCAGGGCCATTTACGCCTCCTCTGCCAGGATGCCGGCGTAACCGTTGTTCTCGACTTCCAGCGCCAGCTCGGGGCCGCCGGTCTTGACGATGCGGCCGCCCGCCAGAATGTGCACCACGTCCGGTTTGATGTGGTCCAGCAGGCGCTGGTAGTGGGTGATCACCAGGAAGCCGCGGCCTTCGTCGCGCAGGGCGTTCACGCCTTCGGCCACCAGCTTCATCGCATCCACGTCGAGGCCAGAGTCGGTCTCGTCCAGGATGCACAGCTTCGGCTCCAGCATCGCCATCTGCAGGATCTCGTTGCGCTTCTTCTCACCGCCGGAGAAGCCGACGTTGACCGGGCGTTTCAGCATGTCGGCGTCGATTTTCAGGGTCTTTGCCTTGGCGCGCACTTCCTTCAGGAAGTCGGAGGCCGACAGCTCGTCCTCGCCGCGGGCCTTGCGCTGCGCGTTCACCGCAGTGCGCAGGAAGGTCATGTTGCCGACGCCGGGGATTTCTACCGGGTACTGGAACGCCAGGAACATGCCTGCTGCGGCGCGCTCTTCCGGCTCCAGCTCCAGGATGTCCTCGCCTTCCAGTTCCGCAGAGCCTTCGGTCACTTCATAGCCGTCACGGCCCGAGAGGACATAGGACAGGGTGGACTTGCCCGAACCGTTCGGCCCCATGATGGCGTGCACCTTGCCGGCCTCGACCTTGAGGTCGACGCCTTTCAGGATCTGCTTATCCTCATCTTCAAGCTTGACGTGCAAGTTTTTGATTTCGAGCATTTTTGCCTCTCGCATAGTACTGTTCCGGCAGCCGTCGGCGCCTAGAAGGTTTTGGTGTAGAGCGTCAGGATCTGGGTCAGATCCCGGCGCGGAAGTTCATCTGGAAGCAGTTCGAAGCGGGCCATGCGGCCGCGGGTCTGAACCGGCTTCACCCATTTTTCGACCTGCTTGTACAGCGCCCGCCCGGCGTAGTCGTCAAACAGCACGGTGACGGGCCGCTCCGTGCGCAGCATAACGGTAAGAAAGCAGGCAGCCCGGAAGCGGCCGTCAATCAGGACCAGGTCCGGTGCCTCGAAGGCTTCGAGGTCCCAGACGGAGTTCGGATACTGGTGGAACCGCCGCCACATATCATTGTTCAGCGGCCGGCCCCACTTGCCGGTCTTGCCGACATTTGCGTGGTGCACGTGCACCTCCGACGTGGCGCCTGCCTGGCGAAAATACCGCTTCATCATGCGGTACCACATCTTGTCGGACTCAACGGAAAAGACCTTTTTCCCGCTCAGCTCAGACGCCAGCACGGTCGAGCCGCCGCTACCGTATTCCAGGATGACGCTTGCATCCTGGTAATGGCTGCGCACCCACTCCGCCTCTTCCGGCGGCAGGGTGAGCGCCGGGCGCTCGATCAGCTGCTCGTCTTTGGCCATGCCCGTCTCCCGGCCCCTTAGCCCAGCACCACGGCGGTGCCGCTGGCCGAAACCATCAGCATGGACTGGCCGACCACCTCATAGTCCAGATCGACGCCGACCACGGCATTGGCGCCCTTGGACCGGGCGCGTTCTTCCAGTTCGCTCAGCGCGGTTTCGCGTGCGTCCTGCAGCTTGCTTTCATAGGCGCCGGAGCGGCCGCCGACGATGTCGGTGATCGAGGCAAAGACATCGCGCACCACATTGGCGCCCATGATCGCCTCGCCCACCACGATGCCCTTGTATTCGGCAATCTGGTAGCCTTCGACGGAATTGGTGGTTGTGACGATCATGCTCTTGCCTCCTTGCCGTGATGCCCAAGGGCCTGCCATCAGCCGACAGACCCTTCCAGCGAAATTGCAACCAGCTGCTGGGCTTCCATGGCGAACTCCATCGGCAGCGCCTGCAGCACGTCCTTGCAGAAGCCGTTCACCACCAGGGCCACAGCCTCTTCCTCGTCCATGCCGCGCTGGCGGCAGTAGAACAGCTGGTCGTCATCCACCTTCGATGTGGTCGCCTCATGCTCCACGCGGGAGGAGTTGTTCTTGACCTCGATGTAGGGAACCGTGTGCGCCCCGCATTTGTCACCGATCAGCAAGCTGTCGCACTGGGTGTAGTTGCGCGAGTTCTTGGCCTTGGGGTGCATCGACACCAGGCCGCGGTAGGTGTTCTGCGCCTTGCCGGCAGAGATGCCCTTGGACACGATCCGGGACTTGGTGTTCTTGCCCAGGTGCACCATCTTGGTGCCGGTGTCGGCCTGCTGCATGTTGTTGGTGATGGCAATCGAGTAGAACTCGCCCTGGCTTTCATTGCCGCGCAGGATGCAGGAGGGGTATTTCCAGGTCACGGCAGAGCCGGTCTCCACCTGGGTCCACATCACCTTGGCGCGGTCGCCGCGGCAGTCGGCGCGCTTGGTCACGAAGTTGTAGATGCCGCCCTTGCCGTTCTCGTCGCCCGGATACCAGTTCTGGACGGTGGAGTATTTCACCTCGGCGTCTTCCTCCACGATGATCTCCACCACAGCGGCGTGCAGCTGTGCAGTGTCGCGCTGCGGCGCGGTGCAGCCTTCGAGGTAGGACACGTAGGAGCCCTTGTCAGCGATGATCAGGGTGCGTTCGAACTGGCCTGTGTTTTCCGCGTTGATGCGGAAATAGGTCGACAGCTCCATCGGGCAGCGCACGCCCGGCGGCACGTAGACAAAAGAACCGTCGGAGAACACGGCGGAGTTCAGCGTCGCATAGAAGTTGTCCGACACCGGAACCACCGAGCCGAGGTATTTTTTCACCAGCTCCGGGTGCTCCTTGATCGCCTCGGAGATCGAGCAGAAAATGACGCCCGCTTCCTTCAGTTCCTTCTGGAAGGTGGTGCCGACAGAGACGGAGTCGAACACCGCGTCCACAGCAACCTTGCGGCCTTCTTCCGGGGTCTCGCCTGCGCCTTCGACACCGGCCAGGATCATCTGCTCTTTCAGCGGGATACCCAGCTTTTCGTAAGTCGCCAGCAGCTTGGGATCGACTTCATCCAGCGACTTGGGCTTGGTCTCCATCGACTTGGGCCGGGCATAGTAATACTGATCCTGGAAGTCGATTTCCGGGTAGTCGACCATCGCCCAGTCAGGCTCTTCTTTCTGCAGCCAGCGTTTGTAGGCCGCCAGCCGCCACTCGGTCATCCATTCCGGCTCTTCGTTCTTTTCCGAGATCAGCTTAACGATATCCGGGGTCAGCCCCTTGGGGGCGTATTCCATCTCGATATCGGTTTCCCAGCCGTATTTGTAAGCACCGCCGACCTCGCGCACCGCATCCACGGTTTCCTGGTCAACACCTTCCTTGACTTGGGTCTGGTCCAAAGCGGCCATTGTCATCTCCTCACTCACGCCGCGCGGGCGCGATGTTTCTTTTCTTTCTGCAGCCACGCCTCGGCAAAGCGCAGCACGTCTTCTTCCGTTGTCTCCGGCCCCAGCGACACGCGCACCGCGCCTTGGGCTGTGGCCTCGTCATATCCCATTGCGGTCAGCACCGCGCTGGCGCGCACCTTGCCGCTGGAACAGGCGCTGCCGGCGCTGATCGCAAAGCCCGCAAGGTCCATCTGCATGACCTGGGTTTCGCCCTTCCAGCCCGGCGTTGCGAAACACAGGGTGTTCGGCAGCCGCTTCTGATCCTTCCCGACAAAAATAGTATGGCTTACGCCAGACACAAGCGCCTTTTCTAGAATATTTCTAAGTTCTGCAACCCTGTCCCAGACACCATTTGCCAGATCTTTTGCGGCTGCTTCAGCTGCGGCGCCGAAGCCTGCAATTCCAATGACATTTTCCGTGCCGGACCGGCGCCCCATTTCCTGGCCGCCGCCCTTGATCTGCGCCGGCAGATCGGTGCCGCGTTTCATCACCACAGCGCCGATACCCTTAGGCCCGCCCAGCTTGTGCGCCGAAATCAGCGCCATTTGCACGCCCAGCCAGTTGAACGCAACCGGCAGTTTGCCAAAGGCCTGGGTGGCATCGGTGACCGCCAGACCCTCCGGCAGCGCCTGCACGATGCCGGTTTCGGAATTGGCAAGCTGCAAAGTGGACTGGGCGGGATCGCTGATCCGAACCGCGCCGTCATCCGTTACCGGCAGGTCCTCGACGGTCCAGGCCCGCACGGCATCATGCTCCACCGGTGCGCCATGCAGGCCGCGCCCGGCCAGCGCCAATGATGCGCCTTCGGTAGATCCGGAGGTAAACACAATATCCGCCCCGTCCGCGCCAAAGGCCGCAGCCACCTGCGCGCGCGCCTTCTCCACCAGCGCCTTGGCGGCCCGGCCCTCGGCATGCACCGACGACGGGTTGCCGCAAACCTCCATCGCCGCAATCATCGCTGCCTTCGCCTCAGGGCGCAGCAGTGCGGTGGCGTTATGGTCGAGGTAAACACGTTTCATAGAGTCATCTTTTCGCGGGCAGCTGCCGCGTCATAATGGGTTTTGTACAAATCTGCAAAGGCCTCGGCGTAATCCAGACGAAGCTGGTAGCTGTAACCAGGCTGCAGGAAATACGGCGCCTGTCCGGCAGTGTCTTCAAACATCCGAATGAGTAGGTGACCGGGCACCTCGATGTGAGGCTTCGCCGGTCCAGTCAAGAAGTTGTAAATTTTACCCCAAAAATGACGCGACCGCGCCCAGGTTTCCCTGGCTGAGGCAGTTGCCCGAAACAGGAAAACGTAAACTTCGCTGGCGGTCATGCCTGCAAAGGCCAGCCGCTCAATCCAGGCGCCCCGCTCCGCTCGATCGCTTCCCTTGACAAGGTGCCGGTCCACAGAAGCCACGGAGCCGAGCTTGGGCGCCAGCGCACCAAAAGCTTCAAAAGCTTCCGGGCTTTGTACGGACAGATCGGTTCCATCCAATCCGCAGATAGCGGGATATTGGGAAAAATCCGGGTGCACTCTCAGTCATCCACCACCGCAAACAGGCTGGGCACAGCCGGGCATGGGGCCAGATCGTTCTTGATCACATCCGACAGGCGGGTCTGGTGCAGAAACACATATACATGCGCGCTCAGACCTTCCCACAGGCGGTTGGTCAGCGATTGCGCGCGGCTGCCGGACAAGGCGCCGGAAGCCCCTGCCCCCTTGTGCATGGCATCGACAGTTTCGTCGACCGCCGACAGCACATCCACCACCCGCACCTCGGACGGAGGCATGGCAAGGCGGTAGCCGCCGCCAGGCCCACGCACCGACTCGACCAGCCCCGCGCGGCGCAGCTTGACAAACAGCTGCTCCAGATAGGGCAGCGAGATATCCTGGCGCTTGGAAATGTCGCCCAGCGGCACCAGATCGCCCTGCGGCTGCAGCGCGATATCCGCCAGCGCAACCATCGCATAGCGCCCTTTGGTGGAAAGCTTCATAATTTATCCCTCGAAACCAGGGCGCGAGTGCGAAAACATTGACCTTCCCTCCGACTGTGCGTATCTCAGCCTGACGGTGTATGGCGAGGCCAGAGCCCGTGATTAGAACTGTTCTAAGATGCCTGACCGAACCCGTCAAGTATTCTGCCGGCAGACCCGACAACGAGAGTAGGATTTTAACCGCCCATGCCCGAGGTCATCTTTCCTGGACCCGAAGGCCGCCTCGAAGGCCGCTATCACCCGCAAAAAGAAAAAGACGCCCCGATCGCCATCGTGCTGCACCCGCATCCGCAGTTCGGCGGCACCATGAACAACAAGGTGGTCTACAACCTCCACTACGCGTTCTACAACATGGGCTTCACGGTTCTGCGGTTCAATTTCCGCGGCGTCGGCCGCAGCCAGGGCGAATACGACCAGGGCGTCGGCGAGCTGTCCGATGCCGCCTCGGCGCTGGATTACCTGCAGTCGATGAACTCCAACTCCAAGCATTGCTGGGTTGCGGGCTTCTCCTTCGGCGCCTGGATCGGCATGCAGCTCTTGATGCGCCGCCCGGAGATCACCGGTTTCATCTCGGTTGCGCCGCCGGCCAACATGTATGATTTCTCCTTCCTGGCGCCCTGCCCGTCCTCGGGCTTGATCATCAACGGCACCGCCGACCGCGTAGCGCCGCCCGCGGACACCGCCAGCCTGGTCAGCAAGCTGCATGAGCAGAAGGGCATCACCATCACCCACACCGAGGTGGAGGGGGCTGACCACTTCTTCCAGGAACCGCATATGGACACGATGATCAGCACCGTGACCGATTATGTGAAACGCCGCCTGACGGAGAACACCCGCTGATGAGCGGGACCATCGAAACGCTGGCCCAAAAACTGGCGGTCGATACTCTCAAGGTGCAGGACGCCTGCGGTGAAGAGCGGTTCTATGTGGAGGTCGGCCAGGTGCTTGGCGCGGCCTCCCAGTCGCTTGAAGAGGCGTTTCTGACAGAAATCCGCGTGCGCCTGGCCGAACGCAAGGCGCGCGAGTTTCTCAACAAGAAAGTGGCCGAACTGCAGGCGCAGCTCGGCGCCAAAGGTGAGGCGTGAGCGCCCGTCTGGAGGCGCAGTTCGCCTTTCTGCTGGAAGCCGACAAACTCCGCCGGGTTGAACGCCAGAACCTGATCCTCGATTGCAGCCGCTGCGAAAATTCGGCCGAGCACAGCTGGCACCTGGCGCTTTATGCGCTGGTTCTGGCCCCCTTCGCCGCGCCTGGCGTGGATGTGTTCCGCGCCATCCGGATGCTGCTGCTGCACGATCTGGTCGAGATCGACGCAGGCGACCATCCAATTACCGGTGAAGTCGACTGGGACGCGGTGGCACAGGCGGAACAGGCTGCTGCCCAGCGGCTGTTCGGGCTGCTGCCAGCGGATCAAGGCACCGAGTTCCTGTCCTTGTGGCACGAGTTCGAAGCCGCCGAGAGCCCCGAAGCGCAGTTTGCCAAGCGGGTGGACCACTGCCAGCCGATCTTTCAGACGCTATATGGGGCCCGGCCGCTGGACTGGCATATCGATGTGGTCCGGCAGAACCTGTTCGGCGGCCGTGCAGCTGCGCTGGAACAGCACCTGCCGGAAGCCTTCCACCACGCGCTGTCGCTGCTGGGCGAGGACACCGGCTATGACTGCAGCCGCCTGACCGCCCGCCTGCCCTTCCTCAATGAGGCCGACAAGCTGAAGCTGGTCACCCGCGCCTCCAAGCTCGGCGACGGCTCGCGGCATGAAAACTCGGCCGAGCACAGCTGGCATATCATGCTTTATGCCTGGGTGCTGTCAGAACACAGCGCCGGGACAGTCGAGGTCGACCGCGTTCTGCAAATGCTGCTGCTGCATGACCTGGTGGAGATCGACGCTGGCGATGCACCGATCCACGGGGTGGTTGACCCCGCAGCCCTTGCCGCCCTGGCTGCCGAGGAACTTGCTGCCGCCGACCGCCTTTTCGGCTTGCTGCCTTCGGATCACGGCACGCCCATGCGGACAATCTGGGAAGAGTTCGAGGCCGCGGAAAGCCCGGACGCCGTATTTGCCAAGTCCATCGACCGTGTGCAGCCGGTGCTGTTGAACCTGCTGAACGGCGGCGGCAGCTGGGTCGATTATGACGTGAGCCTGCCGCAGCTCGACGCCCGCGTCGGCGGCAAGGTCAGCCGCGGCGCGCCAGAGGTATGGACCTATGTCCGGGCGCAGGTCGAAACCTGGTTCCGCGAGGCCGGGCGCCTGTAAAGGCCAGTGCAGCCCCGCCGGCGGGGTTGCATATCACTCCAGAAACGGTTGAAACGGCTGGGTTTCCGCGCCTTCGGGCGTCAGCATCAGAAACTCGCCGGGTTTCAGCTCGCACCATGCTTCTCCAGTGTCCTCAAGCGGCTCTGATACCACCGCCCAGCCCTTCATGCTCCGGCTCCAGCGGTAGTAGACGGACGGCGCAATGCTGTCTGAAGAATAGCGCGCCGCATAGAGCGTCCTGCCATCCGACATCGCCACCGACAGCCGCATGTGCGGCGTGGTTCCCCGCGATCGCGACAAGCCCTCCATCCGCGTCACCGCACGTTCCAGCGCCCCTTTGGGGTCCGCGTCCAGATCCTCCCGCAGCGCCAGCAGAAACAGCACCTCGCTGTCGGTGGCACCTCTGCGGTGCTCATACAGCTCGTCCGGGATGCACATGTCCGCGTGGCGGCGGAACTTCTCGAACCCGCCGACCTGGCCGTTGTGCATGAAGCTCCACTTGCCGGCGGTAAAGGGGTGGCAGTTGTTGCGGCTGGTGGCGGAACCGGTGGAGGCCCGCACATGGGCCAGGAACAGCCGGGATTGCACCTGATGCACCAGCGCCCGCAGGTTGCAGTCCGACCAGGCCGGATAAACATCGCGGTAAAGCCCCGGCTCAGGCCGCTGGCCGTACCAGGCAATGCCGAACCCGTCGCCATTAGTGGCGGTCTTGCATTCCACTGCCTTCTGGCTTTGCGCAATCAGCGAATGCGCCGGAGTTGATATGATGTCTTCCAGGAAGACGTCGGCACCCGTGTAGGCAGCCCAGCGGCACATGTGGCAGTCCCCATCCAGCATTCGGGAATCAGATCAGCGTTTCCGCCAGACCCAGATTATCGGGACAGGTTCCTAAGAATTCCTGCACCTTCAGTCCAGCGTATCCGCGCAAAGTGGCCTGTTCATTCCCGCATCCAGGCGAAATGCGGCAGGCGGTGACGCATCAGGACTTCCGCCGCCGCACCGGATGCGGTACCGGGGAAGCAGGCAAAGGCCCGCGAGGCCGGACAAAACGTGCGAACGGAGGCAGCGATGCCGGTACATTACGTCTACCTGATCATTGCGGTGGCAGCGGAAACCATCGGCACCACGGCCTTGCAGGCCAGCCAGCAGTTTTCCCGGCTTGGGCCGTCGCTGATTGTGCTGGTCGCCTATGCCTTCTCCTTCTACATGATGGGGCTCACGCTCAAATTCATGCCGGTGGGCATTGTCTACGCCATCTGGTCCGGCCTCGGCATTCTGCTGATCGCTGTGATCGCCTTTATCGTCTTTGGTCAAAAGCTGGACCTGCCTGCCGTCATCGGCATGGTTTTAATCATGTCTGGCATTGTCATCATTCACCTGTTCTCCAAGTCTTCGGGCCACTGATCCGTATTTGCAGGGCTCTCCAGCGGTTTTTCTCTGGCCTTTGTTCGGGGTTCGGGCTATGCGCGGCCCAACTTCCTTACAAAGGCGAACGTCATGGATATGCGCAACATTGCGATCATTGCTCACGTTGACCACGGCAAGACCACCCTGGTTGACGAGCTGCTGAAACAGTCCGGCGCCTTCCGCGAAAACCAGGCTGTGGCGGAACGCGCCATGGACAGCAACGATCTGGAGCGCGAGCGCGGCATCACTATTTTTGCCAAACCGACCTCGGTGGAATGGCACGGCACCCGCATCAACATCGTCGACACCCCCGGCCACGCCGATTTCGGCGGCGAGGTGGAGCGGATCCTGTCGATGGTCGACGGCGTGGTGCTGCTGGTGGACGCGGCCGAAGGCCCGATGCCGCAGACCAAGTTCGTGACCTCCAAGGCGCTGGCCCTGGGCCTGCGCCCGATCGTGGTTCTGAACAAGGTCGACAAGCCGGACGCCGAACCCGACCGCGCGCTGGACGAATGCTTTGACCTCTTTGCCTCGCTCGACGCCACTGAGGACCAGCTGGACTTCCCGCATCTTTACGCTTCCGGCCGCTCCGGCTGGGCCGATGCCGATCTGGACGGCCCGCGCAAGGATCTGCACGCGCTGTTCAACCTGATCGTGAACCACGTTCCGGAACCCAAGCAGATCAAGCAGCAGGACGACGATTTCCGGATGCTGGCAACCACGCTGGGCAGCGACCCGTTTGTCGGCCGCATCCTGACCGGGCGCGTCGAATCCGGCAAGCTCAAGGTTGGCGCCACCGTGCAGGCGATCTCCCGCATCGGCCAGAAAATCGAGCAGTTCCGCGTCACCAAGATCCAGGCGTTCCGCGGCCTGGCCCAGCAGGACATCGAAGAAGCCCAGGCAGGCGACATCGTCTCCATCGCCGGCATGTCCAAGGCAACCGTGGCCGACACCATCTGCGCGCTGGCCGTGGATGAGCCGCTGGACGCGCAGCCGATCGACCCGCCGACCATCACCGTGACCTTCGGCATCAACGACAGCCCTCTCGCGGGGCGCGACGGCAAGAAGGTGCAATCCCGCGTCATCCGCGACCGCCTGATGAAAGAGGCCGAAAGCAACGTCGCCATCAAGATCCAGGACACCCCCGGCGGCGAAGCGTTCGAGGTTTCCGGCCGCGGCGAACTGCAGATGGGCGTTCTGATCGAGAACATGCGCCGCGAAGGCTTCGAGCTGTCGATCTCCCGCCCGCAGGTGATCATGAAGGAAGTCGACGGCGTCCGCATGGAGCCGATCGAAGAAGCCACCATCGACGTCGATGACGAATACTCCGGCGCGGTGATCGAGAAGCTGACCGGCGCCCGCAAGGGTGAGCTGGTCGAGATGAAGCCCGCAGGCGCAGGCAAGACCCGCATCATTGCCCACGTCCCCTCTCGCGGGCTGATCGGCTATCACGGCGAGTTCCTGACCGACACACGCGGCACCGGCGTGCTGAACCGCGTGTTCCACGGCTGGGCGCCGCACAAGGGCGCAATCCCGGGCCGCCGCGCCGGCGTGCTGATCTCGATGGAGAACGGCCAGTCGGTTGCTTACGCGCTGTGGAACCTCGAAGAGCGCGGCAAGATGATGATCGGCGCCCAGGCCGACGTCTACACCGGCATGATCATCGGCGAGCATTCGCGCGACAACGACCTGGAAGTGAACCCGCTGAAGGGCAAGAAGCTCACCAACGTGCGCGCCTCCGGCACAGATGACGCGGTGCGGCTGACCACCCCGATGTCGCTGTCGCTGGAAGAGGCGATTGCCTATATCAACGACGACGAGCTGGTTGAAGTGACGCCGAACAACGTGCGCCTGCGCAAGCGCTACCTGGACCCGCATGAGCGCAAGCGGATGTCCAAGGCCGCAAGCTGATCCAGATCCCAAAGGCCGCCGCTTTGGCGGCCTTTTCCGTTTCCGCCGCCGCGTGTTAGCCTGCCCGAAACGCGGAGGGCTCAAATGCGGAAACTTCAAGTTCAGGGCGTGCACCACATCACGCTGACTGGCGCCGGCAGGCAGACGTCGATTGACTTTTGGGAGGGGGTGCTGGGCATGCCCTTCATCTTCGACCAGCCCAATCTCGACAACCCGGACGAAGGCCACCTGTATTTCGACCCCGGCGACGGGCGCCTGATCACAGTCTTTACAGATGAAACCCGCACGGCAGACCCCGGCCGCACCCCCACAGAGCCCGGCTGCGTGCACCACCTTGCGTTCAATGTCAGCAAGGCGGCATTTTCACAGGCGGTGACGCGCCTGGACGAACGCGGCATCAGCCATTCCGGCCCCAAGGACCGCGGCTTCATGGATTCGATCTATTTCAAGGATCCGATGGGCCTTCTGATCGAGCTTGCCTGCTACCGGTTCGAACCGCCCGCTTTTTGCAGCCATGCCGACGTCATGATCGAGGCGCACAGGATCCGCGTCGACCGCGGCGACTACAACATTCAGGAGGAACACCTGGCCGACGCCATCGAAGCCCTGGTGGCACGCCGCCAGTCCAGCCTGTCGGAAGACCGTTCCGCCAAAGACCCCTACTGAAAAGGGCGCAGCAGCGCCGCGCCCCTTTCATCTTTCCGTCAAATACTCAAACGGCGGACCGCTTGCCCGGCGCGCAGGCCCCTACTCGCTGGTCTCGACCACCATCAGCTCGCGCTCGGAAGCGCCGCGCGCGTGGTCCAGCGCTTCCTGGTATTCCGGGCTGTGATAGCAATCCACCGCCGCTTCAACGCTCGGGAACCTGGCCACAACATTGCGCGGCCGCTCCTTGCCTTCCAGCTGCACGAACCGGCCGCCGCGGGCAATGAACTCCCCGCCATGCTTGGCAATGGCCGGGCCTGCCAGTTCGGCATATTTGCCATAGGCGTCGGCGTCAGTAACGGTCACATGTGCAATCCAAAGTGCGGGCATCGGAGCCTCCCAGTTTCATGATCTTTCCAGCAGCTTAGGCAGATTGCCGGAAAGACCAAGTGTTTTTGACCAAATAGTCAGCCAGCCAGCAGTGCCTCCGCGGCCTTGATGGCCTCCTCGGCGCCGGTGAAGTCCTTGCCGCCGCCCTGGGCCATGTCCGGACGGCCGCCGCCGCCCTTGCCGCCCACGGCCGGAACCGCGGCCTTCAGCACATCGACAGCTGAGATGTCGCCGGTCAGATCGTCGGTGACACCGGCCGCCACGGCCACCTTGCCGTCTTCCTCGGCGATCAGCAGGATCACACCGGAGCCTATGTTCTGCTTGTGCTTGTCGATCAGCCCGCGCAGGTCCTTGCCGGACACGCCCTGCAGCGCCTGGGCTAGGAACTTCTTGCCATTGACGTCCTTAGCCTCGGCTCCGCCGCCGGAACCGCCGCCCATGGCGACCTGCTGCTTGAGGTTGGAAATCTCGTTCTGCAGCGCCTTGCGCTCGTCCATCATCGCCTTGAGACGCTCCAGGACATCCGCAGGCTTCGCTTTCAAAGCCGCTGCGACCTCAGCCATGCGGCCTGCTTCACGCTCCAGATGCTCAACCGCCGCCGCACCGGTCAGCGCCTCGATCCGGCGCACGCCGGCAGAGGACGCGCTGTCGCCCAGGATGACGAAGGTGCCGATGTCGCCGGTCTGCTTCACATGGGTGCCGCCGCACAGCTCGATCGAGTAGGTGTCACCATCGTGGCCCTTGCCGGTCGGCGCACGGCCCATGGAGACAACCCGAACCTCTTCGCCGTATTTCTCGCCGAACAGCGCCTGGGCACCCAGTTCGCGCGCGTCATCGGGGGTCATGATCCGGGTGGAGACCGGCGTGTTCTGGCGGATGAAATCATTCACTTCGGCGCCGACGCTGGCCAGTTCATCCGCACTCATCGCCTTGTTGTGGCTGAAGTCGAAACGCAGGCGGTCCGCAGCATTGAGCGAGCCCTTCTGCGCCACATGTTCCCCCAGCGCGTTGCGCAGCGCCTCGTGCAGCAGGTGGGTGGCCGAGTGGTTGGCGCGGATCTTGCTGCGGCGTGCGTGATCCACTTCCATCGCAGCGCCCTTGCCAACGGCAATCTCGCCCTCGGTCACTTCGGCGATGTGCAGGAACAGGCCCTCCACCTTCTTGGTATCGGTGATGCGGGCCGCGCCGCCCTCAACAGTCAGCACACCGGTGTCGCCAACCTGGCCGCCGCTTTCGCCGTAGAACGGCGTCTGGTTCAGGATGACCTGCACCGTGTCGCCCTTGGCCGCGGACTGCAGCTGTGCACCGTCCTTGACGATGGCCACGATCTGCCCCTCGGCCTTTTCGGTCTCATAGCCCAGGAAATCAGTGGTGCCGGCAGCGTCCACGATGTCGAAGTAGACTTTCACATCCGCCGCTTCGCCCAGGCCAATACCGCCCGCGCGGGATTTCTCTTTCTGCTCCTTCATCGCAGCGTCGAAACCGTCGGTGTCGACCTCGATCTCCTTGGCGCGCAGGGCGTCCTGGGTCAGGTCGAGCGGGAAGCCGTAGGTGTCATACAGCTTGAACGCGGTTTCACCCGGCAGCACGTCGCCCTTGCCCAAATCGGAAGAGGCTTCGTCCAGCAGCTTCAGGCCGCGGTCCAGGGTCTTGAGGAAGCGGGTTTCTTCCTGTTCAAAGGTTTCTTCGATCAATGCCTGGCCCTGGCCGAGCTCCGGATAAGCCGCGCCCATTTTCTGGACCAGCGACGGCACCAGCTTGTGCATCACCGGATCGGTGGCACCCAGCAGGGAGGCGTGGCGCATCGCGCGGCGCATGATCCGGCGCAGCACGTAGCCGCGGCCTTCGTTCGAAGGCAGAACGCCTTCTGCGATCAGGAAGGAGCAGGAGCGCAGGTGATCGGCGATCACCCGGTGATGCACGTTCTGGTCGCCGAACGGATCGGTGTTCGTGGCATTCGCCGAGGCTTCGATCAGCGACTTGAATAGGTCGGTTTCATAGTTGTCGTGGGTGCCCTGCAGCAGCGCCGCAATCCGCTCCAGCCCCATGCCGGTGTCGATGGACTGCATGTCCAAGTCAACCATGGTGCCGTCCGCGAACTTCTCGTTCTGCATGAAAACGAGGTTCCAGATTTCGATGAACCGGTCACCGTCTTCTTCCGGCGAGCCCGGAGGGCCGCCCCAGATGTGGTCGCCGTGGTCATAGAAGATCTCGGTGCAGGGGCCGCAGGGGCCGGTGTCGCCCATCTGCCAGAAGTTGTCGGAGGTCGCGATACGGATGATCCGCTCCTCCGGCACGCCCATCTTCTTCCAGATGTCAAAGGCTTCGTCATCGGTGTGATAGACCGTGGTGTACAGCCGGTCCTTCGGAATGTCGAATTCCTTGGTGATCAGCTCCCAGGCAAAGGGGATCGCCTCTTCCTTGAAGTAGTCGCCAAAGGAGAAGTTGCCGAGCATCTCGAAGAAAGTGTGGTGGCGCGCGGTGTAACCGACGTTGTCGAGGTCGTTGTGCTTGCCGCCGGCGCGGACGCATTTCTGCGAGGTGGTCGCGCGCTTGTAGTCGCGGGTTTCCACCCCGGTGAAGCAGTTCTTGAACTGAACCATCCCGGAGTTGGTGAACATCAGGGTCGGGTCGTTGCGCGGCACCAGCGGGCTGGAATCGACGACTTCATGCCCCTGTTTGGCAAAGTAGTTCAGAAAGGTTGAGCGGATATCGTTGAGCGTCGGCATGTGCGGGATCTCTTGCGGGCTTAAAACAAGCGTTCCGGGCAGGTTTACCCCCCTGCCTGCGCGCTGTCCACAGCGGGAAGCGGCGCGGCCCCACGAAAAAGGGCGCAGCCAGCGCTGCGCCCCCGCATAATCAGGTTTTGATCAGATTTTCCAGCGCTTACGCCTCAAGGATGTCATCCGCATCGTCCAGATCCGGGCGCTCGAACTCGAGCCCGTGCGACGCGCGGATCTTGTCCTCGATGTCAAAGGCGATGGCCGGGTTTTCCTTCAGGAAGGTCTTGGCGTTCTCCCGCCCCTGCCCGATCCGCTCATCCCCGTAGGAGAACCAGGCGCCGGACTTGTTGACGACACCGGCCGCCACGCCCAGGTCCAGCAGTTCGCCCATCTTGGAGATGCCTTCGCCGTACATGATGTCGAATTCCACCTGCTTGAACGGCGGCGCCACCTTGTTCTTCACCACCTTGACGCGGGTTGCGTTGCCGACCACCTCGTCCCGGTCCTTGATCGAGCCGATGCGGCGGATGTCCAGCCGGACAGAGGAGTAGAATTTCAGCGCGTTGCCGCCGGTGGTGGTTTCGGGGGAGCCGAACATCACGCCGATCTTCATGCGGATCTGGTTGATGAAGATCACCATGCATTTGGAGCGGCTGATCGAGCCGGTCAGCTTGCGCATTGCCTGGCTCATCAGGCGGGCCTGCACGCCGACGTTGCTGTCGCCCATGTCGCCCTCAAGCTCCGACTTCGGGGTCAGTGCCGCCACCGAGTCGACGATCACCATGTTGACCGCGCCGGAGCGCACCAGCGTGTCGGTGATTTCCAGCGCCTGTTCGCCGGTGTCGGGCTGCGAGATCAGCAGCTCATCCAGGTCGACGCCCAGCTTGGCCGCATACTGCGGGTCCAGCGCATGTTCCGCGTCGACAAAGGCGCAGACGCCGCCCTTTTTCTGCTGTTCTGCAATGCAGTGCAGGGTCAGCGTGGTCTTGCCCGAGCTTTCCGGGCCGTAGATTTCGATGATCCGGCCCATCGGCAGGCCGCCGATCCCCAGCGCGATGTCCAGGCCAAGAGAGCCGGTCGAGCTCGCCTCGATCTCCTGCATGGCATTGCCATCGCCGAGCTTCATGATCGAGCCCTTGCCGAACTGCCGCTCAATCTGGGCAAGCGCGCTGTCCAGCGCCTTTTGCTTGTCACCGCTTACTTTATTTTTCATGGTCAAAAGATCCGCCATAGTCCCTTGTCCTTTTCTATGTGTCACACACCGGGGCGCGCGGCAATCACTGCTTTGTTCACCTCTTGTTCCTTATGAGATCAAAAAGAGAACATTGCAACAAAATTCTGGTGTACCCACTTCGGGACCTGGGTGTTAAAGATTGGTTTATGGTAAATCGGCAGCAAGATTTTTTACCGGGCAGTTAACGGAATGATGATATTTTTCAAGGAACGGCTGGCGCTTCTCTCCGTTCCCAAAACCGGCACCACCGCGTTTCAGGCAGCCTTGCGCAACCACGCCGATCTGGTGATTTCCGACCCGCCGGAACTGAAGCACGCGCCGCTCTACCGCTACAACCGCTGGATCCGGCCGATGTTTGAAAAGGTTTGCGGCGCGGAATTGGAGGTCGCAGCCGTGATGCGCGAACCCATCAGCTGGCTGGGCAGCTGGTACCGGTACCGTCAGCGTCCCGCACTGGACGGCAAGCCCAACTCCACCAAGGACGTCAGCTTCGACGATTTCCTGCACGCCTATTGCAAGGGCAAACCGCCCGCCTTCGCCAATGTCGGCAGCCAGGCAAAATTCCTGGAAGCGCAGCCCAATGGCTGCAAGGTGAGCCATCTGTTCCGCTATGAGGATCAGCAGGCGCTGAAGCAATTCCTGGAACGGCGCCTCGAGACAGAGATCCGCCTGGAACTCAAGAACGTCAGCCCCCAGGCGGATCTGTCGCTGAGCCCCGGGGCGGAGGCCCATGTCCGGCGCAAGCGCGCGGCAGAATTCGAGCTCTACAACTCGATCCCTATCCGCTGAACCACAAAAGCCGCCGGGCCCGGCGGCTTTCTTTTTCAACGTCCTCAGCAGGCGCTAGTGCAACTGCGCATGCACCGTCTCGGTCAACTGGTTGAGCGAGAACGGTTTCGGCAGGAACACCGAGTTCGGCACATCCGGGTCAGCCTCTCCAAAGGCGCCTTCGGCATATCCGGAGACAAAGACCACGCGGGTGTCCGGGCGCTCCTTCAGCGCTTCACGCACCCAGCTGGGCCCGTCCATGCCCGGCATCACCACGTCGGTCACGAAGACGTCCACCGTCAGCCCCGGATCCTCCAGCGTGCGCAGCGCATCTTCGGCGGATTCGGCCTCCAGCACGGTATAGCCGCGCATCCTGAGCGCGCGGGAGGCAAAGGCGCGCACCGGCGCCTCGTCCTCAACCAGCAGCACGACGCCTTCGCCATGCTGCGCGGCGACCGCCTTTTCCACGGCCTCTGCCGGCTTTTCAGCGGCAAGCTGATCCGCCTGCTGCTTGTGAACCGGGAAAAACAGGGTGAACTGGGTGCCATGCCCCTGCACGGAATCAACAAAGATATAGCCGCCGGTCTGCTTGATGATGCCATAGGCGGTGGACAGGCCCAGGCCGGTCCCCTCGCCTGTGCGCTTGGTGGTGTAAAAGGGTTCGAACACCTTCTGCAGCTTGTCCGGCGCAATGCCGACACCCTCATCCGAAACCTTCACGGTCACCCAGTCGCCTGCAGGCACCGTCGCGCGGTTCCGCTCCAACGGCTTGTCGAGCGAGATAACCTCGGTCTCGACCCGGATCTCACCGCCCTGCGGCATCGCATCGCGCGCGTTCACCACCAGGTTCATCAGCACCTGCTCCAGCTGCCGCTTGTCGGCGCGGATCGACTTCATCACCGGATCGTGGCTGAGGGTCAGGGTGACCTTTTCGCCAACCAGGCGGTTCAGCAGATGGGTCAGGTCCGACAGCGTGTCCCGCACATCCAGGGTTTCCGGCTGCAGTGTCTGCTTGCGGGAAAACGCCAGCAGCTGGCTCACGAGGGACGCCGCCCGGTTGGCGTTTTCATGGATCTGGATCAGATCGCCATAATCCTGATCGCCCTGGTCATGGCGCAGGAGCAGCAGGTCGCAATGGCCCGAAATCGCTGTCAGCAGGTTGTTGAAGTCATGCGCGACGCCGCCTGCCAGCTGACCGATTGCCTGCATCTTCTGGCTTTGCACGAACTGCGCTTCCAATGTCTTCAGCTCTGTCGCGTCGTTCAGCACCGCGATCAGCACCGGCGTGCCTTCTTCGACAACGCGCGTCAGGGTAACCTGGACAAAGACCTCCTTGTCGGCCCTCGACAGCCGCAGGAATTCGGATTTGTTGGGTGCCAGCCCGTCCGCGGTGTCGCGCAACCAGTCCGACATCGGGCGGCCAAGGCCCTCCATCAGCTGGCCGAGCTTCAGGCTGGCGCAGCTTTTGACCCCGAGCAGACGCAGGGCCATGCGGTTGCTGCTCAGGATCTCCCCGGTCGGGGCGACCTTGAGGAACGGCACAGGCAGCGCTTCGAACCCGGCCTGGGATGACGCAAAGCCTGCCTCATCCACCTCCATCAGGAAAAGCTCGCTGCGGCCCTGGGTGCGGTTCTTCTCGCTGACCAGGACCTGCACCGGCCCCTTCTTGGTGCTGAGCGTGTTGATCTGCCCGGGCACCACCGGCAGCGCCGGGAACAGCCTGTCGGTGGACTTTACCCGCTCGCCGATCAGGCTGCGGGCGGCCTCGTTCATGAACAGGACGGCACCGGTGCGGCCCACGGTGATCATCGGAACCGGCAGCGCATCCGCGCCCCGGCCATTGCCGCCCCGGTCCAGAATGTCCTCCACCCGCCACAGGAAGCTGCCGCCGCTCATCTGATGCACCGCCAGCCGCACATGGCCGCGGCGGGTTACGATGTCCTCACGCGCTGCTCCGTCCACCCGGGCACGGCTTTGCAGCCGGAAGAGCACCGCCGACGGATTGGCCAGAATGGACCGCAGCGTGCTTGCCAGGGTGTCGCGGCTGGCATCCTGGAAACGCTTCACAGCGGCGCCGTTGCAGGCGTGGATCATGCCGTCATCATCGGTGACAAAGCTCGGCGTCGCGTCTTTTTCGATAAAACCAGTCAGCAGATCGGCGGCCATCGCGCGCGCATTCAGACGCATCCGGGCCTGCACCACCATCAGCACCGCAACCGCGGTCAGCGTCAGCCCGACCAGTATGAAGCCGCGGCCCATCCAGTCCGGCAGCGGCAGCAGCCACGGGCCGGACATCAGCGCCAACGACAGCAGCAGGGTTGCCGCAAGCTTGGTGTGTTCGGGTGCATAAACGCGCAGTTCCGGGACGGAAGTGTCTTGGCGACCGGACATTACGGCTCCATGGTCTGTACTGATTGCCGCCATAACGCGGCGGTTTAGGTTAAAACCACGTTAAGAAACAAAGGTCTTTCAGCGGAAACCCTATCAACGGGTATTTGCGCGCGTCAACACGGCAACAAAGAACCCATCGGTGCCATCCTGCACCTGCCAGCCCCTCTGCTCGGCCAGCGTCCAGTCCGGGTTCTCGCTGATAAACCTTTGAACCTGCCCGCTGTTCTCGCCATCGAGCATTGAGCAGGTTGCATAGGCCAGCACGCCATCAGCAGCGGTCAGCGCCGCGGCCTTGCGCAGAATTTCCGCCTGAATCCGTTGCAAATCGGCCAGCCCATCAGGTGTAAGGCGCCATTTACCTTCCGGCGCGCGCCGCCAGGAGCCGGACCCGGAACAAGGCACATCGCACAGAACCAGATCGAACGGCCCCTTACGGGCCAGATCCGGCGTGGATAGCAGTGTGGCATCCGCCCCTGCCCGCGCCGCACGTTCCGGCAAGTCCTTCATCCGCTTGGGATCGGCGTCATGGGCAAAACATTGGATCTTGGCCCGGGCCGCCATGGCAAGCGTCTTGCCGCCGCCGCCTGCGCAATAATCCAGAACCGTCATGCCGTCCTGCAGCGGCAGCCGCTCCGTCACCGCCTGGCTTGCCGCGTCCTGAAGCTCCACCAGACCGTCCTGATAGGCCCGCGCATTGCGCAGCTTCCGCGCGCCGTCTGTCACCTCCAGTGCGGTGGACGCAGCCGGATGCGGCCGGGCGGCAATGCCCTCGGCGGCCAGTGCTTCCTGTGCCTTTTCAACAGTTACCCGCGCGGTGTTCACCCGCAGATGCACCGGCGCCCGGCTGCGCAGGGCCAGCGCCGCTGCCTCAGCCTGGTCTCCCAGGCTGGCGCTGAACTCCGGCCAAAGCCAATCGGGAATATCCAGCGCTTCCGGCCCTGAGGGCGCGGGCGGCGGCACCCGTTCAGCATCAATCAGCGGTGCAGGCGCATGGCCTTGGCCTGTAAAGACCTCATCGGGGTCCTGCCCCGCCTCGCGCAGCGCGCCCAGAATCAGGCCGCGGCCGCTGCGGCTGCCGCCAAGCGCGGCGTGCGAGCGCAGGCAGCGCACCGCGTCGAACACATGGTCGCGCACTGCCGCGCGGTCCTTGGACCCGGCAAAGCGGCTGCGGCGCCCCCAGGAGGTCAGTGCCTTTTCCGCGGGTTCCCCCGCCAGCACCTGATCCAGGATTTCGATGGCCGCCTGCAGGCGGGCGGCGGGGGTCATGCCCCTGCCCCGGTGTCACAAGCGGCCATCATGGTCTCAGCCCACCCGGTAGTTCGGCGCTTCGCGGGTGATCTGCACGTCGTGGACGTGGCTTTCCTTCAACCCGGCGCCGGTGATGCGGACAAAGTTGCAGTTCTTGCGCATCTCATCAACGGTCGCACAGCCGGTATAGCCCATCGCCGCGCGCAGGCCGCCCACCAGCTGGTGGATCACCGCAGAGGCACCGCCCTTGTAGGGCACCTGGCCCTCGATCCCTTCCGGCACCAGCTTGTCGCTGGCGGCATCTTTCTGGAAGTAGCGGTCGGCAGAGCCGCGCGCCATCGCGCCCATGGAGCCCATGCCGCGGTAGGATTTGAAGGAGCGGCCCTGATAGAGGATCACCTCGCCCGGGCTTTCGTCGGTGCCGGCAATCATCGAGCCGACCATGGCGCAGGACGCGCCTGCCGCGATCGCCTTGGCGAAATCGCCGGAGAACTTGATGCCGCCATCGGCAATCACCGGAATGTCGCCTGCAGCGCCGGCACAATCCATGATCGCGGTCAGCTGCGGCACGCCCACGCCCGCCACCATCCGGGTGGTGCAGATCGAGCCCGGGCCGATGCCAACCTTGACCGCATCCGCGCCGGCGTCGATCAGCGCCAGCGTGGCTTCGGCGGTTGCCACGTTGCCGGCAATCACCTGCACTTTGCTGGACAGCGCCTTGACCCGTTTCACCGCGTCGATCACGCCTGCGGAATGGCCGTGCGCAGTGTCCACCACCACGATGTCCACACCCGCATCGATCAGCGCTTCGGAGCGCTCAAAGCCGCTGTCGCCCACCGAGCTGGCAGCCGCAACGCGCAGGCGCCCCAGCTCGTCCTTACAGGCGGTGGGGTTCAGAACCGCCTGTTCGGTGTCCTTGAGGGTCAGCAGGCCGGTCAGCTTGCCGTTCTTGTCGGACACCAGCAGCTTCTCGATCCGGCGCGCCTTCATCAGCGACTTGGCCTCTTCCAGATCGGCAGGCTCCTGCAGCATCGCCAGATTGTCCGAGGTCATCATCACCGAAACCGGGGTGCTGGCATCGGTGGCAAAGCGCATGTCGCGGTTGGTGACGATGCCAACAACGCGGCCAGAGCCATCAACCACCGGGAAGCCGGTGACGCGGTAGCGTTCCTGCAGCGCCTGGGCGTCCGCCAGGGTCTGGTCCGGGGTCAGGGTGATGGGGTTGTACACGATGCCGGAGACGAAACGCTTGACCCGGCGCACTTCGCGGGCCTGCTCTTCGACATTCAGGTTCTTGTGGATCACACCCATGCCGCCGGCCTGCGCCATCGCGATCGCCATCCGCGACTCGGTCACCGTATCCATCGCCGAGCTCAGCAGCGGGATATTGAGGGCGATCGATTTGGTCACCCGTGTGCGCGTATCCGCGGTGTTGGGCAGAACGCTCGACGCGCCTGGCACCAGAAGAACATCATCAAAGGTGAGAGCCTCACGAATCTGCATTGGTCGTCCTCATGCATAACCCCGTTTGGCGGTGACCCTATGGCACAGAACCTTGCGGGTGGAAAGAGGCCCGGGGCAAGAATTCCTGCAGCGCAGCAATTCTTTGGCGGGCGGCTGATCTGGGTCAATGCGCGCGGCGCTGCCGCGGCTATCAGTAAAGCTGCAGAAATGATTCAGGATTTTGCCATGCCCGGCCCCTTGGAAAACATCACCATCCTGGACCTGACCCATGTTCTGGCAGGCCCCTATTGCTCGATGATCCTGTCAGACCTCGGCGCCAGGGTGATCAAGGTGGAACGGCCCGGGACCGGCGACGACACCCGCGCCTTCCCGCCCTTCAAGAACGGCAGCAGCGCCTATTTTGCGACCATCAACCACGGCAAGCAAAGCATTGCGCTGGATCTGAAGGCGCCGGAGGACCGCGAAATCTTCGAACGCCTTCTGGGCCAGGCAGACGTGCTCCTGGAAAACTACCGGCCCGGCGTGATGCAGCGGCTTGGCTACGGCTGGGAAGACCTGCACGCCCGGTTCCCGCGGCTGATCTACGGCGCGGTCTCGGGCTTTGGCCACACCGGCCCCGACGCCCTGAAACCGGCCTATGACATGGTGGTTCAGGCCCGCGGCGGCGTCATGTCGATCACCGGCGAAAAGAACCGCGAACCGGTGCGGGTCGGCGCCTCCATCGGCGACATCGTTGCGGGCATGTTCCTTGGCCACGGCATTCTCACCGCGCTTCTGGAGGTGCAGAAAACCGGCCAGGGGCGCTTCATCGACGTTGCCATGCTGGACAGCCAGCTGGCCCTGCTCGAACACGCCATCGCCATCACGTCTGTCACCGGCGAAGCGCCGCAGCCCTCCGGCGCGCGGCACCCGTCGATCACCCCGTTTGAGACCTTCCATGCTTCGGACGGGCTGTTCGTGATCGCGGCCGGCAACGACGCGCTGTTTGCCCGGCTCTGCGATGCCCTGCAGCTGCCGCTCGCCGCGGACCCGCGCTTTGCCACCAATCCTGCGCGCTGCGAAAACGCGCGTCTATTGAAGCGGCTGATCGAAGCTGTGACACTGGATCAGCCCAAGGCCCACTGGATCGCCTTGCTGAGCGAGGCCGGCGTTCCCACCGGCCCGATCCAGACCGTGGATCAGGTGCTGCGCGACCCGCAGATCCTGGCCCGCAACATGGTGGTCGATGTGCTGGACAAGGACGGCCGCCCGGAAAACCTGTCCGCCGGCAACCCGATCAAGATGAGCGGCCTGCCTGACCCGGACACCCGCCGCCCTGCCCCGCAGCTCGACGGCAACCGGGCGGAGATTCTGGCGTGGCTTGAGGAAGTTGAGGCGAAGGCCGGCCACTGACTGCAGGCGCGGCAAAAAACAGCATTCCAAAGTCATCAAATTTCAGAAAATGGCGCCGGCAGACGGGAAAATGCCGCCCATTGCCTTTCGCTTGCCGCAAAAGCCCATATGCTCCGCCTAAATTGCGGAATGAGAAGGCCACAGGCATGACTGACGAACCCCTCGTTGTGTTTACCCCCTCCGGCAAGCGCGGGCGTTTCCCCGTGGGCACGCCGATCCTGACCGCCGCCCGGCAGCTCGGGGTCGACCTCGACTCGGTCTGCGGCGGCCGCGGCATCTGCTCCAAGTGCCAGATCACACCCTCTTACGGCGAATTCCCCAAACACGGCGTGACCGTGGCCGAGGGTGCGCTGAGCGAGTGGAACAAGGTTGAGCAGCGCTACAAGGACAAGCGCGGTCTGATCGACGGCCGCCGCCTGGGCTGCCAGGCCACCGTGCAGGGCGACATCGTGATCGACGTGCCGCCGGAAAGCCAGGTCCACCGCCAGGTGGTGCGCAAGCGCGCCGAGGCCCGCGACATCACCATGAACCCCTCCACCCGGCTGTTCTATATCGAGGTGGAAGAGCCCGACATGCACAAGCCCACCGGCGACATGGAGCGGCTGATCGAAGCGCTGGACCAGCAGTGGAACCTGAAGGGCGTCAAGACCGACCTGCATATCCTGCATATGCTGCAGCCTGCGCTGCGCAAGGGCGGCTGGAAAATCACCGCCGCCGTGCACTTGGGCGATGCGAACCACCCGCCCAAGATCATGCACATCTGGCCCGGCTATTATGAAGGCTCGGTCTACGGCCTTGCGGTCGACCTCGGCTCCACCACCATTGCTGCGCATCTTTGCGATCTGCAAACCGGCGAAGTTGTTGCCTCCTCCGGCATCATGAACCCTCAGATCCGGTTTGGCGAAGACCTGATGAGCCGGGTGTCCTATTCGATGATGAACAAGGGCGGCGACCAGGAGATGACCCGCGCGGTGCGCGAAGGCATGAACGCGCTGTTCACCCAGATCGCGGCTGAGGCGGAAATCGACAAGGCGCTGATCGTGGATGCGGTCTTTGTCTGCAACCCGGTGATGCACCACCTTTTCCTGGGCATCGATCCCTTTGAACTGGGCCAGGCCCCGTTTGCGCTGGCGACCTCCAACGCGCTGGCGCTGCGCGCGGTGGAACTGGACCTGAACATCCACCCGGCTGCCCGCGTCTACCTGCTGCCCTGCATCGCCGGCCACGTCGGCGCCGATGCCGCCGCAGTGGCGTTGTCGGAAGCCCCTGACAAGTCCGAAGACCTGGTGCTGGTTGTCGACGTTGGCACCAACGCCGAGATCCTGCTGGGCAACAAAGAGAAGGTGCTGGCCTGCTCCTCCCCCACCGGCCCGGCCTTCGAGGGCGCCCAGATCTCCAGCGGCCAGCGCGCCGCGCCCGGCGCCATCGAACGCGTCGAGATCGACCCGGAAACCAAGGAACCGCGCTTCCGGGTGATCGGTTCCGACGTCTGGTCGAACGAGGACGGATTTTCCGAATCCATCGCCACCACCGGCATCACCGGCATCTGCGGCTCCGGCATCATCGAGGCGATTGCCGAAATGCGCCTGGCAGGTGTGCTGGACGCTTCGGGCCTGATCGGATCCGCCGAGCAGACGGGCTCCGCGCGCTGCATCGCGGACGGGCGCACCAACGCCTATATGCTGTGGGACGGATCCGCCGAGGGCGGCCCGACCATCACCGTCACCAATCCGGACATCCGCGCCATCCAGATGGCCAAGGCCGCGCTCTATTCCGGTGCGCGCCTGCTGATGGACAAGTTCGGCGTGGAGAAGGTCGACCGCGTGGTGCTGGCCGGCGCCTTCGGCGCGCATATCTCGGCCAAACACGCGATGGTGCTGGGCATGATCCCCGACTGCGTGCTGGACAAAGTTACCTCTGCCGGCAACGCCGCAGGCACCGGCGCCCGCATTGCGCTCCTGAACACCGAGGCGCGCGGCGAGATCGAGGAAACCGTCCGCCGGATCGAGAAGATCGAAACCGCCGTGGAGCCCCGCTTCCAGGAGCATTTCGTCAATGCCTCGGCGATCCCGAACTCAGCCGAGCCCTTCCCGATCCTGGAAACCGTGGTGACCCTGCCGCAGGTGAACTTCAACACCGGCGGCGGTGACGGCGAAGGCGCTGGCGGCGGCCGCCGCCGCCGCCGCCGCGGCTGATCCGGGAACGGCAAGAATTTCGCGGCGGCACCCTTGACCTTGGCGCCGCCGCGGCATAATCCTGCCCTCACAAGCGGGTATGGTGAAATGGTATCATGCGAGCTTCCCAAGCTTAAGGCGCGGGTTCGATTCCCGCTACCCGCTCCAACCTCCCATATTTTCAAGCACTTGCTGCGCACTTTCATGGCCTCGCCGCCTCGACGCTGTGGCCGCGCGCCTGCTTCCTGTTTGTGGTAGACTGACCCGGCAGGCCCGCATCTTAAGGGCTGCCAGTTTGGGAGGGTACCAGTATGACACGTCACTATTTTGCCGCCGCAATCCTATGCGCTTTCAGCGCCGGAACCGCGACTGCAGGCACAACCTGGGAACAGGGCGGCACCGGAACCGGCGTCGCAAGCAATTCAGCCACGGAAATCGCCGACGGCCACATGGTGATTCAAACCAGCAGCTCCTACGAGAATGTTGAGATGGAAGACGCGGAGCACCCGATGAACGGCGCCGCGGGGCCATGTTTTGGCGCCGTTGAGGCCGCGCCCGGCGGAGTGAACGGCGGCGGTATCTGCGCCTTCACCGACAAAGCGGGAGAGAGGGTGGTGCTGCACTGGCACGCCGAAGGCATGGATGCCTCCGGCGCCCTGACCGGCAGCTGGAAACTGTCCGGCGGAACAGGCCCCTGGTCGGGCGCCGAGGGGGGCGGAACCTTCTCCTCCCTGACCGATCCAGAAACCGGAAAATTCGTCAATACCATCACCAGCAGCGTAACACTGCCCTGATGCGCGCCGCGGGGCGGTCACGCCCCGCCGCTTCTTCCGGCTCCGTCAGTCCTTGGTTGCGCGAACGAATTCCACCAAAGCGCGGGTGGAGCCGTCCTTGCCCGCAGCATTTTTCTCCCCGGACAGCAGCGGCCCCAGCGTGTTCGCCAGCTCCTTGCCAAGCTCCACGCCCCATTGATCGAAGGAATTGATGCCCAGGATCACGCCCTCGACAAACACCCGGTGCTCATACAGAGCAATGATCTGCCCCAGCACGTAGGGAGTAAGCTTCGGGTAGATCAGCGTTGTGGAGGGCCGGTTGCCGGAAAACACACGGTGCCGCGCCTGCCGCTCAAGTTCCGCCCCTTCATAGCCCTTGGCCCGCATCAGCGCGCAGGCTTCCTCCAGGCTGCGGCCGCGCATCAGCGCCTCGGACTGGGCCAGGCAATTGGCCACCAGCAGCCTGTGATGATGCGCCAGCTCAGGCTCATGACCCTTGGCCGCCACCAGAAACTCGGCCGGAATGACCGATGTTCCCTGATGAAGCAGCTGATAGAACGCATGCTGGCCATTGGTCCCGGGCTCGCCCCAGACCACCGGGCCGGACGGATACGTCAAAGGCGATCCGTCCATAGCCACCGACTTTCCGTTCGACTCCATCTCCAACTGCTGCAGATAGGCCGGCAGCCGCCGAAGCCGCTGGTCATAGGGCAGCACCGCGCGGGTCGGATAGCCGCAAACCTGATTGTGCCAGATGCCGGTCAGCGCCAGCATCGCCGGCATGTTCTGCTGCCAGGGGGCGCTGCGGAAATGCTCATCCATCGACTTGCCGCCCGTCAGGAAAGCACGGAAGTTCTCGGGCCCCACGGCCAGCATCACGCTGAGCCCGATCGGCCCCCAGACCGAATAGCGGCCGCCGACCCAGTCCTCAAAGCCAAACACGTGCTTTCGCGGAATTCCGAATGCCGCGGTCTCTTTCTCCGAGGTGGACAGCGCCAGGAACTGCCGGGCCGGATCACCGCCGCCGTCCTCCACCCAGCGCCGCGCGGTCTCGGCGTTGGTCATGGTCTCGACCGTGGTGAAGGTCTTGGAGGCCACAATCACCAAAGTTGTCTTGGGATCAATCCGTTGCAGGATGTCATGAATGTGGGCGCCATCCACGTTGGAGACAAAATGGCAGCGCGGACCGTCATGATAGGGCGCCAGCGCCAGCGTGGCCATCACCGGACCCAGGTCGGACCCGCCAATGCCGATGTTGACCACATCGGTAAAACGGCCCCCCGGCCCCTGCATCGCGCCGGAGCGGACACGGGCGGCGAATTTCTCCATCCGTTCCAGTGTCTTGCGCAGCGGTGCGCGGATGTCCCCGCCATCGACCAGCAGTTCCGGCCCGTCCGGGTCGCGCAGGGCTGTGTGCAGCACCGCGCGCTGCTCAGTTTCATTAATGGGCTTGCCCTGGAACATCGCCGCCCGCTTGCCGGCCGCATCCCGCGCCTCGCACAGATCAGTCAGCGCCGCGCGCACCCCGGCCGTGATCCGGGTCTTGGAATAATCAAACAGAAGCGTTTCGAACCGTACGCTGAAATCTTCAGCGCGGTCCGGGTCATTCTGAAACAGATCAACAATGTCATCGCTGCAAATTTCAGAATGCAGCGTCCTCAATGCAGTGAACATTTCTACCTTTCCAGAATTCAAGGCGCCCAATGGACAGACACTTCGGACAGAACGGCCTGTACCGGGGCGTCTTCAGGCGGCAGCGACATCGCTTTTTCCAGCGCCTTGCGCTTGGCATCGCCGAATATCACCAGATGCTTGGCAATCGCAGCGTCCAGCACCCGCGCCGTCAGGCTGATCCGCGCCTCGGGCTGGCTGTCCGGCCGCATCACCGCCAGCGGCGGCGCATCCGGCGCCAGCGCCGCCTCGATCCCGTCCGCGCCGGGGAACAGCGAGGCCGTGTGCATGTCTTCCCCCATGCCCAGCAGCAGCACCGACAGCGGCAGTTCCGGAACCACCAGGCTTTCCAACTCAGCCAGCACCTCCTCCGGCTCCCGCTCCGGCACATGAAACGGCAAGAACTGCGCAGACGCCGCCCGGTTCTGCAACAGCCGGCTGCGGATCATCGCCGCGTTGGAGCGGGCGTGCTCCTGCGGCACCCAGCGCTCATCCGTCGCCATGACATGCACCCGGTCCCATTCGATATCAGCGGCGCACAGGTCATCGAAAACCAGCCCCGGCGTTGTCCCGCCTGCGACCGCAAACGACACCGTTTCCTGATGCAGCAGATTGGTCTTCAGATCCCCGGCGATCTCATTCGCGACTTCGATCGCCAGCATGTCCTGATCAGGGTACTCATTGAATTTCATGGGTTGATCCCCCTCCATTCCCGCCCGTCGCGGCGCATCAGCAAATCGGCATCCTCCGGACCGGCGGTACCGCTAACATAGGGTTTAGGCACATCGCCGCGGGATTTCCACCCCTCAATCAAAGGATCGGTCCAGGCCCAGGCGGCCTCCACCTCGTCGCCTCGCATAAACAACGTCTGGTTGCCGCGCACAACATCCATGATCAGCCGTTCGTATGCGTCCGGCGGATCACCGCCCTCCGGCCCCAGCGCCTCAGCAAAGCTCATGTCCAAGGGCACGTCGATCAGCCGCATCCCGCCCTGCCCCGGCTCCTTGATGGTCACGCTTAGGGTAATGCCCTCATTGGGTTGCAGGCGGATCTTCAGGTGGTTGGCATGGCGCCCGGCCTCGGCCCCGAAAATCGAATGCGGCGCGTCCTTGAACATCACGTTGATCACTGAGGACCGGTTCACCAGCCGCTTGCCGGTGCGCAGGTAGAACGGCGTGCCCGCCCACCGCCAGTTGCTGATATGCGCCTTCAGCGCCACATAGCTTTCAGTGGTGCTGCGCGGGTTGCCGACCAGTCCGCGGTAGGACGGATGCGGCGCGTCCGGGTCCAGGTTGGCCTGGTACTGGCCGCGCACGATGTGATGCGGCTCCACCGGATCCAGCGCGCGGATCACCTTCAGCTTCTCGTCGCGCACCGCATCCGGGTCGAACTTGGCCGGCGGCTCCATCGCAATCAGGCACAGCAGCTGCATCAGGTGGTTCTGCATCATGTCGCGCATCGCACCGGCGCGCTCGTAATACTCCTCGCGCCCCTCCACACCGACGGTTTCTGCCACGGTGATCTGGATGTGATCGACATACTGGCTGTTCCACAACGGCTCAAACAGCATGTTGCCGAACCGGACCGCCATCAGGTTCTGCACCGTCTCCTTGCCCAGGTAATGATCGATGCGGTAGATCTGGCCTTCGTCAAAATGGCTTGCCAGGGTCCGGTTCAGCTCCCGCGCGGACGCCAGATCGCGGCCAAAGGGTTTTTCCACCACGATCCGCGCATCCGCATTGGCCAGCCCGTGCCGGTGCAGCCGCTCTGCCAGCGGCCCGAACAGGCCGGGACCGACTGAAAGGTAGAACATGCGGATCGGAACATCCTCCGCGGGGCGCAGCTGGCGGCTCAGCTCCGGCCAGCCATCCTCGCCCAGGGCATCCAGCGCAACATAGCTCACCCGCTCCAGAAACGCCTCCAGCGCACCGCCGCCGCAGGCCTTGGGTCCCGCATGCGCGCGCAGGGCCTCCGCCACGACAGTGCGGTAATCGTCGCTGGTCAGGCTGGTGCGCGCGGCGCCGATGATCCGCTCTTCTCCGGTCAGCTGGCCGGCGCAATGACGGCGGAACAGCGCAGGCAGAATCTTGCGCTGCGCCAGATCGCCCGTGCCGCCGAAAATCACCAGGTCAAACGGGTCGACCGGTATCACACGCGAAACCATTCTTGTTCTTCCTGTCTTCGCCGGTGCAGGCGCGGCACACTGCCGCTCACATCCCTGTCATGTGCCCGCCCGGCTGCTTTCATTTCCTGCCCAGTATAAGGTAGCTTCCGGCGAAAGGCACTGCCCCAAAGGACATCTGCATGAAAGACCTGCAAAAATCTGCCGCGAACCTAGGCAAGTTTCAAGACGCCTTTGTGACGGCAGACGGTCAGCAGCGCGCCTCGGTGCCGCTCAGCCGACCGGAGACCCTTTGGTTCAATACCGGCACCCTGTGCAATATTGAATGCAGCAATTGCTACATTCTGAGTTCCCCCACCAATGACGCGCTGGTCTATCTGAGCGAAGGTGAAGTGAAGGACTACTTGGCCCAGATTGCAAAACGCAACTGGCCGGTCCGGGAAATCGGCTTCACCGGCGGCGAGCCCTTTATGAACCCGGAGATGATCCCTATGGCCCGCGCCGCGCTGGAGCGGGGGTTTGAGGTGCTGATCCTGACCAACGCCATGCGCCCGATGATGCGCAAGTCGGTCAAGGCGGGTCTGCTGTCCTTGCGGCAGGAATTCGGGGACAAGCTGACCCTGCGGATCTCGGTCGACCATCACAGCGCTGCTCTGCACGACAAGGAGCGCGGCGAGGGCAGCTTTGCCAAGACCATCGAAGGCATGGAATGGCTGCGCGGCAACGGCTTCCGCATGGCCGTCGCAGGCCGCACCGTCTGGGGCGAGAGCGAAGCCCAGGCCCGCGCGGGGTATGCTGCACTGTTCGACAAACATAGTTTTGCCATCGACGCGCAGAACCCGGGCCAGACCGTGCTGTTCCCGGAAATGGACGAAAGTGTGGAAGTACCTGAGATAACAACCGCTTGCTGGGGCATCCTGAACAAATCCCCGGACAGCGTGATGTGCGCGTCCTCCCGCATGGTTGTGAAACGAAAAGGCGCAGCCACCCCCGCCGTGCTGGCCTGCACCCTGCTGCCCTATGCGCCCGAGTTCGAAATGGGCGCAACCCTGGCCGACGCGGAGCGCCCGGTGCAGCTGAACCACCCCCATTGCGCCAAATTCTGCGTTCTGGGCGGCGCCAGCTGTTCGGCATAAGCGTTGACCCGGAACCAAAGCGGCTTTGACCTGATCCCGGCAGAATGGCACCATGGGACATATTCTCTGTCCGGTGTTGTCCAATGCGTTTCCTGTTTGCTTTGCTTCTCTGCTTCCTTCCCCTCTCCGCCGCCGCGCAGAACCGGATGGCGCTGGTCATCGGCAACAACAGCTATTCCGACGTCCCCGTTTTGGCCAAAGCCCGCGCGGATGCGCAATCCATTGGCACAAAACTGAATGAGCTGGGCTTCGCCGTCACCACAGCGCTTGATCAGGACCGCCGCGGCCTGAACCGGAAAATCTCCGAATTCACCGCCCGGCTGGAACCCGGCGACGCGGCTTTTGTCTTCTTTGCCGGGCACGGGGTGGAAATCGACGGCGAGAACTACCTGCTGCCCACCGACATCGCCGCCCCCAGTGCCGGCGGCAGCGATTTTGTGAAGTCCGAGTCGATCGCTTTGTCGGATCTTCTGGACCGTGTCCGCAAAACAGGCGCGCGTTCCGCCGTGGTGATCATCGACGCCTGCCGCAACAACCCGTTTAAGCTGGTCGAAGGCCGCAGCATCGGCACCACCCGCGGCCTTGGACGGATCGCTGCCCCGCAGGGAACCTTCGTGATTTTCTCCGCCGGCGCAGGCCAGTTGGCACTGGACCGGCTGAACGAGGACGACACCGCAGAGAACTCCGTCTTCACCCGCGCGCTGCTGCCGCTGCTGTCCGAACCGGGGCTGGAGCTGCGCACGCTGGTTGCCGGACTGCGGCGCGAGGTGCGTGATCTGGCCCTGACTGTGCAGCACAGCCAAGTGCCTGCATATTATGATGAAATGCTGGGCGAGTTCTATTTCACCCAAGCCCCCGTGCCGGCAGCGCCTGCAAAACCAGCCGCCGCCGCAATGCAGTCAGACTTTGAGATTGCCCGCTCCATCGGAACCCCTCAGGCCCTCGACAGCTTTCTGGCACGCTACTCCGGACGGCAGGATGAATACACCTACACGGTGGCGCTGCAGCTGAGGCAAGGCCTGGGAACGCCCCAAGCTCAGCCGGAGGCGCCTGCCCAGCAAGCGCCGGAAGCCCCTGAGGTTCCGGTCATTCCGGACTCAAGGCAGGTCATGCGCGAAACACAGGCGGCGCTGAACGATATCGGCTGCCAGGCTGGCCGCCCGGACGGGATTGCCGGGCCACGCACCCGCAGCGCCTTTGCGGCTTACCTTGCGGCGGCGGACAGCACCCTCGGCGCCGATGATCTGGGCACCGCCCACGCGCTGGAGGAACTGCGCCAAAAATCCGGAAAAGTCTGCAAGACTGCTCCCAAACCCGTCTCCGCCCCGGCTCCGGCGGCCTCAGCGGAAGCGGCACCTGTTTCACTAGCGGGCGCCTGGAAGTTCAAGGCAACCTGCGCCCTGGTCGTGAAGGTCACTGGGAACGTCCACTATACCCATGCAGGCGGCAACAAATACCACGGGCGGCTCAACGATTCACTGGGCCAGAATGCCAATACCGAGGTTTACCTGAACGGCCAGCAGCTCAGCGGCACGGATTATTTTCCAGGCATCACCGTCACCTGGCGCGGCCGCCTGGCCGCAGACGGGCGCAGCTTCACCGCCAGCGGCTCCACCGGCTGCGCGGTCTATGCCTGGCGCTGATCCCGCTCAGTGGATCTGGAACTCTCCGACCACGTTGCGCCACTCGCCGGGGCCGATCATCTTGCGGTGATTGAACCGCACCGAATGCAGCGGCCCCTCGATCTCGCGCTGCCAGAATTCAATGAACTCGAACAGCCGCGGATGGTCCGGCGCCAGGTCGTACTGCTGCCAGACGAACGTATTCAAAACATGGATATGATCCGGCATGTGATAGGTGAATTCCGCCGTGGTCAGCCCGTATCCCCTGAGCATCAGCTCGGTTTCGCTGATCTCCATCTCTAGCCTCCAATTCTTACCCCCTCCTCTTGATGCTAGGGTGCAATTGGTTAATTTCCTCAAAAACAGTGCGTTACCGATGCGTGAACGGCTGGTTTCCGGCATTTGGGGGCTGTGTGCTTGCGCCCCATATACGGTCTCTGATAGGGTGCGAACACAATATATAGACCCAGAAGAAAGAGCGGGCAGCCAACGTGAGCGATACGCCGGAAACTCCTGAAAACATGGACGAAAACCTGCCGGAACGCCCGGCCTATGACGGGCCGACCGTTTCCATCGAAACCGAGATGCGCAACTCGTATCTCGACTATGCGATGTCGGTCATCGTCAGCCGTGCAATTCCGGACCTGCGGGACGGTCTGAAACCGGTTCACCGCCGCATTCTCTATGCGATGCACGAATCCGGCAACACCCATGACAAGGCCTACCGCAAGTCGGCCCGCCCGGTCGGCGACGTGATGGGTAAATACCACCCGCATGGCGACTCCGCGATTTATGACGCGCTGGTGCGGATGGCGCAGGACTTCTCGATGTCGCTGCCGCTCTTGGACGGCCAGGGCAACTTCGGCTCGATGGACGGCGACAACCCGGCGGCCATGCGCTACACCGAGGTCCGCATGGACAAGCCCGCCGCGGCGATCCTGGCGGATATCGAGAAAGAGACCGTCGATTTCCAGGACAACTACGACGGCAAGGACCGCGAGCCGACCGTGCTCCCGGCCCGCTTCCCGAATATGCTGGTCAACGGTGCAGGCGGTATTGCGGTCGGCATGGCCACCAACATCCCGCCGCACAACCTGGGCGAAGTCGTCGATGCGACGCTGGCGCTGATCGAGGACCCGGACCTGACCAGCGAGCAACTGATCGACTACATCCCCGGCCCCGACTTCCCGACCGGCGGCGTGATGCTGGGCCGCTCCGGCGCCCGCAAGGCCTATCTCGAGGGCCGCGGCAGCGTGATCATCCGCTCGAAAACCCGCGTCGAGGAGATCCGCAAGGACCGCTATGCCATTGTCGTGGATGAGATTCCCTATCAGGTGAACAAGGCCGCGATGATCGAGAAGATCGCCGAGCAGGTCCGCGAAAAGCGGATCGAGGGCGTCGCCCACGTGCAGGACGAATCCGACCGCAACGGCGTGCGGGTGGTGGTCGAGCTGAAACGCGACGCCACCCCCGAGGTGGTGCTGAACCAGCTGTTCCGCTTCACCCCGATGCAGACCTCCTTCGGCTGCAACATGCTGGCGCTGAACGGCGGCCGGCCTGAGCAGCTGACGCTGCGCAAGTTCCTGACCTCATTCATCGACTTCCGCGAAGACGTGGTCGCCCGCCGCACAGCTTACGAGCTGCGCAAGGCCCGCGAGCGCAGCCACATCCTGTGCGGTCTGGCCGTTGCTGTCTCCAACGTCGATGAAATCGTCGCCACCATCCGCTCATCTGCCGACGCAGCTGAGGCGCGCGAGAAGCTGATGACCCGCCGCTGGCCGGCCGCCGACATCGCGGACTACATCCGCCTGATCGACGACCCGACCCACACCATGAACGACGACGGGACCTATAACCTGTCGGAGACGCAGGCCCGCGCCATCCTGGAGCTGCGCCTGCAGCGCCTGACCCAGATCGGCGTGAAAGAGGTCACCGACGAGCTGGAAGAACTGGCCCGCAAGATCAAGGAATACCTGGAAATCCTGTCCTCGCGCGAGCGCATCATGGGCATCATCAGCGATGAGCTGCGCGAAGTGCGCGACAACTTCGCCGTGCCGCGCCGCACCGAGATCGTCGATTGGTCCGGAGACATGGAGGACGAGGACCTGATCGAGCGCGAGGACATGGTGGTGACCGTGACCTCCGGCGGCTACATCAAGCGCACGCCGCTGGCCGACTTCCGCGCCCAGAAGCGCGGCGGCAAGGGCGTTTCGGGCATGCAGACCAAGGAAGAGGATGTGATCACCACCCTCTTCGTGGCCAACACCCATACGCAGCTGTTGTTCTTCACCACCGACGGCATGGTCTACAAGCTCAAGACCTGGCGCCTGCCACAGGGCGGCCGCACCTCCAAGGGCAAGGCAATCGTCAATATTCTGCCGATCCCCACAGGCGTTTCCATCGCCGCCATCATGCCGGTCGATGTGCCCGACGAGGAATGGGAGAACCTGCAGGTGGTCTTTGCGACCTCCGGTGGCGACGTGCGCCGCAACCGTCTGTCGGACTTCACCAACGTCCGCCGCAACGGCAAGATCGCGATGAAACTGCCGGAGGACGGCTCCGTCAAGCTGGTGAATGTGCGCATCTGCTCGGAAGACGACGACGTGATGCTGTTCACCAACTCCGGCCGCGCCATCCGCTTCCGCTCCACCGACGTTCGCGTGTTCAACTCGCGCGAATCCACCGGTGTCCGCGGCATCAAGCTGACCGGCGAGGACAGCGTCGTCTCGATGTCGGTGATCCGCCACTCCAAGTACACGCCGGAGCAGCGCACCGCCTACCTCAAGATGCGCCGCGCGATGGCCGGTCTGACCGACGATTCTGAGACCTCGGACGAGGATGCGCCCGAGGATCCGAACTTCTCCACCGAGCTCTATGCGGAGATGTCGGCCGCCGAGAACCTGATCCTGACCATCACCACCGGCGGTTCGGGCAAGCTGTCGTCCTCGCACGATTATCCGGTGCGCGGCCGCGGCGGCATGGGTGTCACCGCGATGGACAAGGCGATGCGCGGCGGTGAGATCGTGGCCTCCTTCCCGGTTGAGCTGGACGACCAGATCATGCTGGCGACCTCCAAGGGCCAGTCGATCCGGGTGCCGGTTGACGGCATCTCTTTCCGCTCGCGCTCGGCCGGCGGCGTTCGGGTGTTCAACACCGGCAAGGGAGAGGAAGTGGTCTCCGTCGCCTGGATTGCCGAGAACGGCGAGGACGAGGACGGCGGCGAGGAATAAGCCCCATCCCGTTGGAAACATTGAACGCCGTCCCGTTGCCGGGGCGGCGTTCGCTTTGTTAACGGCCCCCTAACGGATGTTAGGTAATCTTACTGCAAGTTCTGATTTCTCATGAAGGGAATACCCCAATGAACTTGTACCACTGCTCCATCGATCTGCATCACGAGGCCAAGGCGCTGACCTTTGCCAGCGCGGTCGATCAATGGATGGGTTATTTGCACGAACGCGGCGTGGTCCAGGGCTGGCGCCTGCTGCGGCGCAAGCTGGACATGGCCAGCGACACCTGCCGCGACTTCCTGCTGGAAATCGAATTCAGGGACATGACCCAGCTGGATCAGGCTTTCCGCGTCCTCGGCGAACACGACGAGGAGGTCGAAAAGCTCTACACCCATGTCACGGCACTGATCGCCAAGGCCGACATCGGCCTCTACCGACCCTTCCCGGACCCCGAACGGGCCGAGAGGATGGCGCTGATTTGACGGGCTGGCGCCTCAGATCAGGGTGGGTCCCAGCACAAAGCTGGCAAAGATGAGGTAGGCTACGGCTGTATGCATCAGATTACTCTCTTAACTCCCCCCCAGGAGCTTCAGAGAATACGCTTAAATTAGGGCATTTCCGGGGCAGCGGATTTTCCGCTGCCGCCAGAGGGTGTTAGCCGTGGCCCGGTGCCGACTCAGAGGTCGTAGAGCAGGCTGAACTTCTCTTCGAGATAGGCCAGCAGCGGTGCGTGGCCGGGCTCCATGCCGGACGCATGCACGATGGTATCGCGCGGGCTGCGCAAGCCGCCGTGCTGCTGCAGGTTATCCTTCAGCCAGGCGGTTGCGCCGCTGGTGTCGCCCTGTGCCAATTCTGCATCCAGCCCCGGAACATCCCGGCGCAGCGCCTGATAAAGGCAGCCGGCATAGACATTGCCCAGGGAGTAGGTCGGGAAATAGCCGAACAGGCCCACCGACCAATGCACATCCTGCAGGCAGCCGTTGGACGGCTTGTCCACGGCATAGCCGAAGTCCGCTTCGAACCGGTCGTTCCAGGCCGCTTCCAGATCCTTCACCGCCAGATCGCCGCTCATCAGCGCGCGCTCCAGGCCGAACCGCATCATGATATGGAGGTTGTATTGCAGCTCATCCGCTTCCGTCCGGATATAGCCCTTATGCACCGTGTTTACTGCAGCATAGAACGCATCCGCATCGGCAACACCGAAATCGCCAAAGGTGGTCTTCATCTCCTCAAACAGCCAGCCGGTAAAGGCGCGGCTGCGGCCGATCTGGTTCTCATAGATCCGGCTCTGGCTTTCATGCACGCCCATCGACACGCCGCTGCCCAGCGGGGTCAGCAGGTAATCGCGGCTAATGTTCTGCTCGTAAGCGGCGTGGCCGACCTCGTGAATGGTAGAGTAGAAGCAGTTGAACGGGTCGCTCTCGCTGGTCCGGGTGGTGATCCGCACGTCCAGGCCAGCGCCGGAGCAGAACGGATGCACCGCCTTGTCCACCCGGCCGTGCCCCATGTCATAGCCGAACTGATTGGCGAGCTTGCGGGTGAGCTGCATTTGCGCGGCTTCGTCAAATGTGCCTTCCAGCCCCTTCGGCGCGGGTTTTTCCAGGACCTTCGCCCGCAGCTCCACCAGGCCGGGGCGCATGGCATCGAAGATTTCCGCGATCCCTGCCCCGGTCATGCCGTGCTCGTAATCCTCGACCATGGCGTCATAGACGTCACCGCCCACGGCCAGCGCCTGGCCTTCCTGGCGCTTCAGGGACACAACTTCCTCCAGCACCGGCAGGAAGGCCGCCACATCCTCATCCGCCCGCGCGGCGGCCCATTTGCCCTGCGCCTCGGATGTCACCTGGGCAATCTTCTTTGCCAAATCAGCGGGCACCTTGACAGTACGCTCATAGCTGCGGCGGATTTCACGCAGCTGGGCTTCACCCGCCTCATCCTGCGCCTCGGCCTGCTCCAGCCACTCCGCCACCCGCGGGTCGCAGCGGCGGGCGTGCAGCACCGCCTCGATCGCGGCCATTTCCTCACCCCGCTGCGGCGCGGCCCCGCGCGGCATCATGGTTTCCTGATCCCAGCCCAGACGGCCCGCAATCTGCCCCAGCGCCTGGGTTTCGCGCTGGAAGGCCATCAGTTCGTCAAATGCGCTCATGGGTCAGTGATCCTTGATCGAGGTTGCAATGGGATAGGCCGCCAGGAACCGGGCGCGCAGGATCAGCACCCAGACACCAATCGCCACCAGCTGGTGAGTGATCGCAGCGTGGAGCGGCGCGGCGTAAACCACGGTGATGATCCCCAGCAGCACCTGCACGGAGAGCGCCGCAAAAACGGCGTTAAAGGCAAAGCGGGTGCGCGCATGGGCAGAGCTGCGCCCGCGCAGCCAGGCCACCACGCCGAAGGCGAACAGCAGGTAACCCGCAACCCGGTGGATGAACTGCACCAGCCCCGGGTTTTCAAAGAAGTTCTTCCAGACCGGCTCGAGCATGAAGGGGTTGGGCGGGATCACCTGCCCGCCCATCAGCGGCCAGTCGGTGTAGGAGCGGCCCGCATCAATACCTGCAACCAGCGCGCCAAGCAGGATCTGCAGAAAGGCAAAATGCATCAGGCCGGTGGACAGGCTGAACAGCTTCGCCTCCTTGGCCCGGCGCGCCTGCATCAGCTCGCGCTCCTCGCGGCCCAGCATAAGCACATACCAGGCAATCAGGCCGAGGATCACAAACGCCAGACCGAGATGCACCGCCAGGCGGTAGGAGGCGACAGCGGTTATGCCTTCGCCCTGGGTGACACCGGACGCCACCATCCACCAGCCGATGGCGCCTTGCACGCCGCCCAGAATGCCAGGCAGGGCCAGACGGCCAGTCCAGCCGACGGGGACCTTGCGTGCCACGAGGAAGACCAGGAAGCCAAACGCCCAGATCAGGCCGATGGCACGGCCCAGCTGTCGGTGGCCCCATTCCCACCAGTAGATTTCTTTGAAATCAGACAGCTCCATCCACTGGTTCTGGATCCGCCACTGGTCGATCTGCTTGTATTTGTCGAACTCTGCCTGCCATTCAGTCTCGGACATCGGCGGGATCGCCCCGGTCACGGGGCGCCATTCTGTGATCGACAAGCCGGAGTCCGTGAGGCGGGTCAGCCCCCCCACAACGATCATCGCAACCACCAGCGCAAACAGAACCATCAGCCAGGCGCGGATCGCCTTGCGGGCGCCGCCGCGGCCGCGGTCGATCAAACCCGGCTGCACCGCGGGCGCGTCCTTCTTCTCGCCTTCGACCTCTTCGAAAATGCTGCGCTTGCTCATGCTTGCCTCTTTGTCTGTGCTGCCAAGCTAGGGGCGGTTTCGGAATTGGTCCAGAGCGGCTTATTCGCCGCCCCGCTCTTTCCAGCGGACCATCTGCCGCATGATCCCGTGCAGCATCTGCACGTCGGAGCGGGTCATCCGCATCCGGGACCAGAGGTTGCGCAAGTTGGTCTTCATGCCGTCGGCCTTTTCCGGCGGGTAGAAGAAACCGGCCTCGTCCAGCCGCTCCTCGTAGTGCTCCACCAGCTTCTCCACCTCGACGCCGGTTGCCCAGTCGCCCTTGCGGCCCAGATCGGTGGTTTCATGCACCACTTCGCCGGACTGGCGCATCCACTCATAGCCAGTCAGCAGCACGCACTGGCCAAGGTTCAGCGATGCGTAAAGCGGGTTCACCGGCACCGAGATGATCGCGTTTGCCTTGGCAATATCCTCGTTTTCCAGCCCGGCGCGCTCAGGCCCGAACATCACTGCGACCTTCTCACCCGCCGCGATCTTCTCTGCCGCGATCTGCATCGCGCGCTCGGGGCTGTAGACCGGCTTGGTGAGGCCGCGCTGGCGGGCGGTGGTGGCGAACACATAGGTGCAGTCGCCCAGCGCCTCCGGAACGTCTGCGCACAGCTGCGCTTCGTCCAGCAGCCGTCCGGCGCCCGAGGACATCGCCACCGCCTTGGGGTTCGGCCAGCCGTCACGCGGCGCCACGATGCGCATCCGGTCCAGGCCGAAGTTCCACATCGCCCGCGCCGCGGCGCCGATATTCTCGCCCATCTGCGGGCGGACAAGGACAAAGGCGGGCTGGGGCGTATCGGTGGGCATCGTGTTCTCCGGCAAAATCGGCACTGCTGTACTGCCCGCGCGGCTGCGGGGCAAGGTCCAGCGCGGGTTTGGGCTGCAAATACCGGGGCTTCACCGCCGCAAATCCTTGCGTCCTGCCGGAAATCGGCTAAACACCGTCAAACCGCCTGAACAATGGAGCACCGCCATGGGAAGCCCTGCTGACGCACCCGAGCAGCCGCAGATCTACCTGATCTCCCCGCCGAGTTTCGAGCTGGGCAAATTCCCCGGTCAGCTGGCGCGGGTGCTGGATGAGGTGGACGTTGCCTGCGTGCGTCTGGACCTTGCAAGCCGCGATCAGGATACCCTGAGCCGCGCGGGCGATGCGCTGCGCGAAGTGACGATGGCGCGCGACGTGGCTCTGGTGATCTCTGACCATCAGATCCTGGCGGAGCGGCTGGGCCTGGACGGCGTGCATCTGACCGATGCGTCGAAATCCATCCGCACCGCGCGCAAGGCGCTGGGGCCGGACGCGATTGTCGGCTGTTTCTGCGGCGCCTCGCAGCATGACGGCATGGTGGCCGGCGAAGCAGGCGCGGACTACGTGAGCTTTGGTCCGGTAGGCACCTCCGGCCTGGGCGACGGCGCGCAAGCGGAGGCGGACCTGTTCGAATGGTGGTCGAAGATGATCGAGGTGCCGGTGGTGGCCGAAGGCGGCCTCACTGAGGATCTGGTACGCGGCATCGCGCCCTATACCGACTTCTTTGGCATCGGCGATGAGATCTGGCACACCGAAGACCCGCTGGCCAGCCTCAAGGTGCTGATGCGGGCAATGCACTGACCCGCTGGGGCGTTTACAGAAACACCCGCTCCACAAACCAGTAGCCGCCGATCATCGCGATGGTGACAGAGGCCGGGATCGCCACCCGGCCGCGGTATTTCGGATGCCGCCCGAACCACAGGCGCACGCCAAGGTAAGCAGCGGCAATCACCGCCAGCTGGCCCAGTTCCACCCCCACGTTGAAGCCAATGAGCGCTGGCAGGAACTGGCTGGCCGGCAATCCGAACTCCCCCAGCACCGTCGCAAAGCCCAGACCGTGCAGCAGGCCGAAACCGAAGATGACAAACGTCCGCCAGCTGTGCAGTTTGCGGGCAAAGATGTTCTCGACCGCGACAAAGACAATCGACAGGGCGATCATCGGCTCGACGATGGCGGGGTTCACATTGACCATGCCCAGCGCGCCCAGCGCGAGGGTGATGGTATGGGCCACCGTAAACACGCTCACCTGCAACAGCAGCGGTTTTACCCGCGGGCTGAGAAAGAACAGCCCCAGCACAAACAGGATGTGATCCAGCCCCTTTGGCAGGATATGGGTGAACCCGACGGGGAGGTACTCCATGAAGGCCTCGACCGGCATCTTGGCTGCGCCGCCCTGGAGCGGGATGGGGGGTGAGGTCTCGCCGCCTTGCAGATAGCCGGTATAGGGCTCCTCCACTCCGTTCTGCCGCAGCACCACGCCGCCGGAGCCCGCAGGCCAGATGATGCGCAAGCTCCCGGTTCCGGGCGGGATCTCACCTGTGAGTTCAAGGAAGGAGGCCCGCGGCAGGCTTGCATCCCCCACTTCGGGAATGGTGATCCGCGTGACGCTCAGCGGGACCGGGCCTGCGGCCTGCACCGCAAACGTCTCCAGCCATTCCTCCGCAAAAAGCCGCACCATCGGCTCCAGCTCGTCTGCGCCCAGCGCGCGCAGCTCATCATAATCCGCCGCCTGCGCGGTCTGGTTGGTGTCCGACAGCCCGTCCAGATTGATCCCGGCAACAAAGGCTTCGATGTTCAGGCGCAGTTCGACGGTGATCTGCCGGTCTGTGATGGTGAAATCGGCGATGGCCGGAGTGACCTCATGCGCGCGGGCTGGCGCGGCCGCTATTGCAACCATGCTGAACAGCAGCGCAAATAGTGTCCGCAGCCAAGTCATACCACGCCTGACAGCCAAGGACCCGTTCATGCAATACCGCCTGTTCTGCTCAATACTCTGTGCCGGGCTGACCAGTGGGGCCGCGCCGGTGTTATCCCACGAGTTTTGGATTGAGCCGGAGAAATATCAAGTGGATTCCGGGGAAACTGTGGTGGCGAAGCTGCGCAACGGGCAGGAGTTCAAGGGGGCTGAGCAGCCCTATCTGGATCACCGCATCGCGCGTTTTGAAGTCATGCAAGGACAAACGGCTTCTCCCTACCTCGGGCGGATGGGGGATATGCCGGCCTTTAGCGGCGGTATAATGCAGGACGGGCTGGCCGTGCTGATCCACCAGACCCAGCCGCAGACCCTGACCTATGACAGCTGGGAAGAGTTTCAGGCCTTCATTGATCACAAGGCGTTTGGCGATATCCGCACGCAGCACCGGGCGCGCGGCTTGCCGGATGCAGGCTTTGTCGAGCAGTACACCCGCTATGCCAAGGCGCTGGTGGCAATCGGCGATGGCAAGGGGGCCGATCTCGCCGCCGGGCTGGAGACCGAGATTGTCGCCCTCGCCAATCCCTATACGGATGACCTGACAGCAGGGCTTCCAGTCCGGGTGCTGTACCAGGGCAAAGCCCGGCCAGAGGCCCAGGTCGAAATCTTTGACAAGTCCCCGGATGGCGCAGTTACCATCAGCACCCGCCTGACGGACGCGCAGGGTGAGGCCGTTGTTCCCCTAGCCCCCGGGCACAGCTACCTGCTGGACACCGTGGTTCTGCGCCCTGCCCCGGATGGCAAGGATTACGTGTGGGAAAGCCTTTGGGCCGCCCTGACATTCGCGGTGCCTTCCCGGTGAAGCCGCTTGCAGAGGCCTGACAAAGGCGGCAATAGGTCAATATGACACAAGCCCCTAACTCTCAGACACCCGCCATCCTGTGCATCGGGTCGGTCCTGTGGGACATTATCGGCCGCTGCACCAATGAAATGCAGCGCGGATCGGACATGCCCGGGCGCATCACCCGCCTGCCCGGCGGTGTGGCCATGAACATCGCCATGACCTTGTCGCGCTTTGGCGTGAAGCCCGCACTGCTGACTTCTGTAGGCCGCGACCCCGAAGGCGACGAGCTGATCCATGCCTGCGGACACTTCGGCCTGATCACCGATCACATCTACCGCTCCGAGGACTTGCCCACCGACCGCTACATGGCTGTGGAAGGCGCTAACGGGCTGATTGCCGCCATTGCCGACGCGCATTCGCTGGAGGCCGCGGGAGACAAGATCCTGCGGCCGCTGTCCGATGGCTCGCTGGGCACCGAGGCCGCGCCATATGAGGGCCAGGTGGCGCTGGACGGCAACCTGACGCTGTCGCTGCTGGACGACATTGTTGCCAGCCCGGCCTTTGCCAAGGCCGACCTGCGCGTCGCCCCCGCGTCGCCGGGCAAGGCGGAACGGCTGCGCCCGTTCCTGACCCGCACCCGCGGCACGCTTTATGTGAACCTGGAAGAGGCCGGCATCCTGTGCCAGGCGGAGTTCACCGACAGCGAAACCGCCGCCACGGCGATGCTGGACCGGGGCGCTGCCCGGGTGCTGGTCACTGACGGCGGCGCCTCTGCCACTGTGGCGGATGCCGAGGGCGCCATCACCCTGCATCCGCCCCGTGTTACCGTCGCCCGGGTGACCGGTGCAGGCGATACCTTCATGGCCGCCCATATCGTTGCCGAGGCACGGGGCGAAGACCGCAAAACCGCTTTGGCCTCAGCCCTCAAGGCTGCGGCAACCTACGTTTCAGGAGAACCCCCGCTTTGATCGACATTCAGTATTCGTCCGAAGTTCAGGCCGCCAAGGCCGCCGGACAGGCCATCGTTGCGCTGGAAAGCACCATCATCACCCACGGCATGCCTTACCCTCAGAATGTCGAGGTTGCTGCACAGGTGGAGCAGGACATCCGCGACTCTGGCGCCGTGCCCGCCACCATGGCGGTCATAGAAGGCGTGCTGCATGTGGGTCTTGAGCCCGACCAGTTGCAGGCGCTGGGTCAAGCCAAGGGCGTTGCCAAGATCTCCCGCGCTGACATGCCCGCCTGCATCGCCACCGGCGGCACCGGCGCGACCACCGTTGCGGCGACCATGATTGCGGCGCGGCTGGCGGGCATTTCCGTCTTTGCCACCGGCGGCATCGGCGGTGTCCATAAGGGCGCTGAGACCTCTTTCGACATTTCCGCCGACCTGATGGAGCTCGCGCAAACCCCGGTGACCGTTGTGGCCGCGGGCGCCAAGGCGATCCTCGACCTGCCGAAGACGCTGGAAGTGCTGGAAACCCAGGGCGTGCCGGTGATTGCCTACCGGCAGGACAGCTTCCCCGCCTTCTGGTCGGCCCAGTCGGAGCTGAAGGCGCCGCTGCGCATGGACGCGCCCGCTGAGATCGCCCGCGCCCACGCCACGCGCCAGGCCATGGGCGTGCCCGGAGGCCAGCTGGTTGCGAACCCGATCCCGGCAGAATACCAGATCGCAGCAGAGGATCTGGCCCCGGTGATCGCCCAGGCCCAGTCCGAAGCCGATGCCCAGGGTGTTGCAGGCAAAGATGTTACCCCTTTCCTGTTGAGCCGCATCTTCGAGCTGACCGAAGGCCGCTCGCTCACCGCGAACATCGCCCTGGTGCGCAACAATGCCCGGCTGGCGGCAAAGATCGCACAGGAACTCAACAATCTCGCACAATGAGTTGATTTTTGGGGCGGAAACCATTGCTCCGCCCCAAAACAGTGCCTAGGTTCCAGCGGAATTCCTGGATAACCGATCTATGACCACGCCATTCGACGAAGAACCCCACCGCCGCCGCGGCCTGTTCGCCAGCCTGCGCGCCTCTTTCTTTACCGGCATCGTGGTGATTGCCCCGGTGGGGCTGACCATCTGGCTGTTGTGGTCGGTGATGGGCTGGATCGACAGCGTGGTGCTGCCGCTGGTGCCGCACACCTTCCGGCCTGAGCAGTACATCGGCATCAACCTGCGCGGCGTCGGACTGATCATCTTCCTGCTGTTCACCATCGTCGTGGGCTGGATCGCCAAGGGCCTTATCGGCCGCTCGCTGATCAATTTCGCCGAAAGCCTAGTGGACCGGATGCCAGTGGTGCGCACGGTCTATTCCGGCATTAAGCAGATTTCCGAGACCGTCTTTGCCCAGTCCGAGCGCAGTTTTGAGAAGGCCTGCCTGGTGCAATACCCGCGCAAGGGCATCTGGGCCATCGGCTTCATCTCCACCAATGCCAAGGGCGAGATCGCCAAGCGGGCGGAAACCAGCGGCGGGCTGGTCAGCGTCTTTCTTCCGACCACACCGAACCCCACGTCCGGCTTCCTGCTGTTCGTGCCGGAGGAGGACGTGATCGAGCTGGATATGACGGTGGAGGACTCGGCCAAGCTGGTGATCTCCGCGGGCCTCGTCTACCCGAACCCCAAGGACCCCACCAAGCCGGTGGAAAACGGCAAGAAGCCGAAAGTCCTGGAAAAAGAAGACGCCTAACCGAACATCGCCGGCAGATCGGCGGAGGAGCGCACACCCAGGTTTTCCCGGTCCCGCGCCAGAAAGCCTTCTGCCGCATCGCGTCCCGCCTGCTTCAGCCGCGCCAGGATCTGCGGCACCGGAAACAGCTTGGTGGTGACCGAAAGCTGCGTCATCAGATCGTCATCGGCAATCATGTGAACCCGCACCTGTTTCATCCGGCCCTTCCGGATAGTGCCATCGGCAAGCAGCCGTTGCACGAAGTTGATTGCCCGCAGCTCCCGCAGCAGCGACGAGTTGAAGCTGATCTCGTTCACCCGGTTGCGGATCTGCTGCGGCGTCTTCGGGATCTCGTCGCGCTCCAGCGGGTTGATGTTGACGATCACCACATCCCCCGGCAGCGCGTCGCGGAACAGCGGGAACAGCGCTGGGTTGCCGGTATAGCCGCCGTCCCAATAGGCCTCAATCCGGCCGGTTTCCGGGTCCTCGATCTCAACAGCCTGAAACAGGTCCGGCAGGCAGGCGGAGGCAAGAATCGCGTCTGTGCTAATCTCCTCCCCCTCGAAGATGCGGATCTTGCCGCTGCGCACGCAGGTCGCGCAGATGAACAGCTCCGGCCCTTCGCCGGCACAGACTTCTGCAAAGTTGAACTGTTCCACCACCTTGCGCAGCGGATTTTCGTAAAACGGCCCGTAGTGATAGGGAGAGATCACCTGGCTCAGGCTTTCCAGCGGCGAAAACGGCATCGCCGCTTCCAGCGTCCCGGCCCAGGCCACTGCGTCAAACCGCGTCAGCCAATGGGCAAAGCGCATGTCGCCCACGGCCCCCATCCGCTGCCACAGCCGGTCCAGCGCCGCCTTGGCGCCTGCACGCCCGTCCTGCACCATTCCGGCCTTGACCGCGGCGCCATTCAGCGCCCCGGCCGAAGTCCCGGTGATGCCCGCGACCTCGATCCCGTCCTCCTCCAGCAGCCGGTCGAGCACCCCCCAGGTAAAGGCCCCATGCGCGCCGCCGCCCTGCAGGGCCAGATTAATCCGTGTCACCAAACGCCACCTGCCTATTTCACCTTTGTGAAAATACTCCGGGGGTGAATTGCCCCTTCAAGGGGCAAGAGGGGGCCGGCCCCCTCCTGCCGTCTCTCCGAAAGCCTACAGCGCCGTCCAGCCGCCGTCGACGCTGATGGTGGTGCCGGTGATCTGCGCCGCCGCGTCCGAACACAGGAACACGGCGGTGCCGCCCAGCTGCTCCACCGTGGCGAACTCGCGGCTCGGCTGGCGCTCCAGCATGACCTTCTTGATCACCTCTTCCCGGCCCATGTTGTATTTCTCCATGGTATCGGGAATCTGCGCCTCGACCAGCGGCGTCAGCACATAGCCCGGGCAGATCGCATTGCAGGTGATCGGCTCCTCCGCGGTTTCCAGCGCTACCGTCTTGGTCATGCCCACCACGCCGTGCTTGGCGGCCACATAAGCGGCCTTGTAGGGTGAGGCGGTCAGCCCGTGCGCTGACGCAATGTTTACGATCCGGCCCCAGCCTGCGGCGCGCATCTTGGGCAGTGCTGCCGCCATGGTGTGGAAGTTCGAGTTCATGTTGATGGCGATGATCGCATCCCATTTTTCCTGCGGAAACTCGTCGATCGGCGACACATGCTGAATGCCCGCGTTGTTCACCAGGATGTCGCAGGCCCCGGCCTTTTCGATCAGCGCGCGGCAGTCCGCGCCCTTGGACATATCGGCCTGGACGTACTGGGCCTTGACGCTGAACTCACGGGCGAGTTCAGCTGCCAGCGCGTGATCCTCCTCCCGGTCGGTGAAGGAGTTCAGCACCACATTGGCCCCTGCCCGCGCCAGTTCGCGAGCAACCCCCAGGCCAATGCCAGAATTCGATCCGGTGATAACGGCGGTCTTGCCTTGCAATGTCATCGCTTCCTACCCCATGGCTGATTGAAACTGCCGCCACTGTGCCATGCTGCAGATGCAAAGGAAACGCGTAAGACTACGGATGCCGGGGCGGCCATTGCCGCCATTTCCATCGTTCAAAAAAGCAGAGAAACGGGCAGAAAAAAACGCCCGCACGAGGCGGGCGTTAGTTATTGAGGCAGGTTTCATACAGGCAAGAAACCTATCGAGCAGTGACCCCTTTATAAGCAATTTCCGGCTTTCGTCCAAGCTAAAAGTTTGAAAAGACGAAAAAGCGCACGTAGCGTGCGGAGGCAAGAAAATAAGGGCAGAGCGGGATTGTTGTGAAACTGCAAAAAGAAAATTTCCGGACTCTTGGCGCGGCGCTGGCAGGAATCACCCTGGCCTTTGCCGCGAATTTCGCGCAGGCAGAATCAGCCCATGGCATAGCTATGTACGGGGACCCCGCGCTGCCACCGGATTTTGTGTCTTTACCCTATGCAAACCCGGACGCACCCAAAGGCGGCAAGGTTGTTTTCGGCAATACCGGTGGTTTTGACAGCCTCAACCCGTTCACCCTTAAGGGGACCACTCCGTGGCAGCTGAGGTTCTGGGGATACGAGAGTCTGATGGGCCGCTCCTGGGATGAACCGTTCACGCTTTACGGGCTTCTGGCCGAATCGGTTGAGGTGCCCGAGGACCGTTCCTGGGTCGAATTCACCCTGCGCGAGGGGGCCCGATTCTCTGACGGCAGCCCGGTGACCGCCGACGACGTGATCTGGTCCTACGAGACATTGGGCACCAAGGGCCACCCGCGCTACCGCGGGTTCTGGACCAAGGTGGCGAAAATCGAACAGACCGGCCCGCGCAGCCTGCGGCTGACCTTCAACACCGAGGACCGGGAGTTGGCGCTGATCGCCGGGCTGCGCCCGATCCTCAAGAAGGCGCAATGGGAGGGCAAGGAGTTCGGCAGCGACGAGATCGACGGCGCCCCCATCGGCACCGGCGCCTATGTGGTGAGCAGTTTTGAACCCGGCCGCTTTGTTAGTCTGTCCCGCAACCCGGATTACTGGGGCGCAGATCTGCCGCTGCGCCGCGGCACCCAGAATTTCGACACCCTGCGCATCGACTTCTTCGGTGATGAAACCGTTTTGTTCGAGGCGTTCAAAGCCGGCGAGCTGAGCGCGGTGCGCGAGTTCAACGCCGACAAATGGGACAGCATCTACAGATTCCCGGCCATCACCCGCGGCGATGTGGTCAAAAGCGAGATCCCGCATCAGCGCCCCTCCGGCATGACGGGGCTGGTGATGAACACGCGGCGCGCACCGCTGGATGACTGGCGGGTGCGCGAGGCGCTGCTCCTGGCCTTTAACTTCGAGTACATCAACGGCACCGTGACCGGCGGCACCCAACAGCGGATCAGCTCCTATTTCTCCGGCTCGGTACTGGGGATGCGGCCCGGCGCGGCGGAGGACAAGGTCCGCACGCTGCTGGCCCCCTTTGCGGACAGCCTGCTGCCCGGCACGCTGGAAGGTTACACCCTTCCCCAGGGTGACGGCAGCAAGCGCAACCGCGGAAACCTGCGCAAAGCAATGAAACTGCTGGAAGAATCCGGCTGGACTGTTACGGACGGGGTCCTGCGCAATGCAGAAGGCACGCCGCTGACGCTCAGCGTGCTGATCCGCCAGGGCGACGGCGAGATGAAGACCGTCACCGAGATCTACGCCCGCGCGCTGGAACGGCTGGGCATCACGCTGACGCCTGAGACCGTGGACAATGCGCAATATGCAGAACGCGAGAACGCCTATGACTTCGACCTCACCCGGTTCCGCCGGGAACTGTCGCTGAGCCCCGGCAACGAGCAGCGCTATTACTGGGGCAGCGACGGCGTGGATCAGCCCGGCAGCCGCAACCTGATGGGCATGGACAGCCCGGCGGCAGAGGCAATGATCGACGCGATGCTGACCGCAACGGAGCCGGAGGATTTCACCGCCGCGGTGCGCGCGCTGGACCGGGTGCTGACCGCCGGGCGCTATGTCATTCCATTCTGGAGCTTTGACACCGGCCGTATCGCCCACATTAAGGAAATGCGCTTCCCGGACAGATTGCCGATCTATGGCGACCGCACCGAGTTCATGCCCGACGTCTGGTGGTATCAGGCAGACTGACCTTACCGGGCAGCGTTTTGCCCCGCGCACTGTCCTGTTGACAGCCACCATCTATTTCATTATTTCGCGAATTATGGAAATAGAACTTTCAGATAAGCTCAGCGCCCTTGCGCATCCGAACCGGCTGGCGCTGTTCCGGCTGCTGATGCGGCGTTATCCGGATGGCGTTCCCGCCGGCGAGATCGCACAGGCGCTGGAGTTCAAGGCAAACACCGCCTCGGCTTATTTATCGGCGTTGAAACAGGCCGGATTGATCACTCAGCAGCGCACCGGCACCTCGCTGATGTATGCCGCGAACCTGCCGGGGCTGCGCGGCATGTTTGATGCGCTCTTGTCCGGCTGCTGCCGGAACCGCCCCGATATCTGCACGCCGGCCTTGAGCGGCGAAACAATCGCGCCGGATGCTGAACGGCCTTTGAACGTCCTGTTCGTCTGCACCGGAAACTCGGCCCGGTCTCTGCTGGCCGAGGCGATCCTGAACCACGAGGGCGGCGGCAAGTTCCGCGCCTACTCCGCAGGCACCCGGCCATCCCCCGCACCGCGCCCCGAAGTGATGTCCCTGCTGCAGGCCAAGGAGATTGACACCAGCGGCCTGCACTCCAAGGATCTGAGCGCCTTTACCGGCCCGGACGCGCCGCAGATGGATTTCATCTTCACCGTCTGCGATCACGCCGCAAACGAAGAATGCCCGGCCTGGCCCGGCCAGCCGATGAGCGCCCATTGGGGCCTGGCAGACCCGGCAAAGGCCACAGGCACCGACGCCGAGCGCCGGCTGGCCTTTCAGCAGGCCTACGGGCTTTTGCGCAACCGGATCAAAGCCTTTGCTGCGCTGCCCTTCGAAACCCTCGACCGCATGTCGCTCCAGCACCAGGTCGACAGCATCGCCGGCATGAACTCAACCGACTAATCCAACAGAACGGCCAACACAGATGAACATTCTCGTCCTTTGCACGGGCAACTCCGCGCGCTCCATCCTGCTGGAGTCGATTTTCAACACCCATGGCGCAGGCCGCGTCCGGGCCTATTCGGCTGGCTCCAATCCTACCGGTAAAGTACATCCCCAGTCTTTGGCGCTGCTGGCGGAACTGGGCCATGACACCTCCGGCGCGCGGTCCAAGAGCTGGGATGAGTTTGCCGGCGCCGAGGCACCGGAGATGAATATCGTGATCACCGTCTGCGCCTCTGCCGCCGGTGAAACCTGCCCGGTCTGGCCCGGTGCGCCGGTGCGCGCCCATTGGGGCGTCGAAGATCCGGCGGCAGCGGAGCAGCCGGACTGGGACGCGGCCTTCCGCACCGCCTATGCCACCCTGGAAAAGCGCGCAAAGGCGCTGCTAGCGCTGCCGTTCGAAACCATGGCCCCGGCTGAACTCTCGCAGCAGCTCAAGCGGATCGGAGACATCGTATGACCGCGCAGAAACTTCTGGCCGAGGGGCTGGGCACCGCAATGCTGCTGATCGGGGTGGTCGGTTCCGGCATCATGGCCGAGACGCTGGCGGATGGAAACGTGGCCCTGGCGCTGCTGGCCAATGCGATTGCCACCGGCTGTATGCTCTATGCCATTATCACCACCCTTGGCCCCATTTCCGGCGCCCATTTCAACCCGGCGGTGACGCTGGCCTTTGCCCTGCGGGGCGAGCATTCCTGGAGCGCGGCAGCGCCTTACATCCTGGTTCAGATCGGCGGCGGCATCCTTGGGGTCTGGGCCTGCCACGTGATGTTCGACCTTGCAGTTCTGCAAAGCTCCGCCACCATGCACCGCACCGGAACCGCGCAGTGGTTTTCTGAGATCCTGGCCACTTTCGGACTGCTGTTTGTGATTTTCGGCGGCCTCCGCTCACGGCCCGAAGCGGTGCCTGCGCTGGTTGGCCTCTACATCACCGGCGCCTACTGGTTCACCTCCTCAACCAGCTTTGCCAACCCGGCAGTCACCATCGCCCGCGGCTTCAGCGACACCTTCGCCGGCATCTACCCGGGCCACATCCCGATGTTCATCCTGATGCAGCTGATCGCGGTCGGCATCGGCCATCTGGTGCTGCCGCGGCTGTTTGCCGCCCGCTGACAGGCGGCAAATTTCCGCCTAGCCAGGCCGCCCGGGGGAACCCCCCGGGGGGCACCGTTACAAAAATTCACGAAAAGTGTTACCATGGGCGTCCAACAACCATAAACCGTTTGTCAGGGAGTGCCCCCCATGCCTGTACAAGCAGCAGCTGCCAGCTGGATTGACAGGATGCCCCGCATCAAACAGCGCTTTCCTCATCTGAAAGCAAGCAACGCGCCGTCGATACTGGATGACCGGGACAAATTCGTCGCCTATCTGGCACGGACCCACCATCTTACCCTGAATGAAGCCAAGGAAGAGGTAGAGGATTTTCTGTACATAGAAAGCCTGCTGCGGGAGCTTGACAGCCGCCCGCACTGACCCCCTGCGTCAGGCCAGAGACGTCACCCAGAGGATCGTCGCGTCCTCGGGGCTGACGGAAATCACGTTATGGCCCATCGCTGCGTCGTAATAGGCGCTGTCGCCGCGGCGCATCTCCACCGGCTCGTAGAACTCCGTGTAAAGCTTGACCACGCCGGTCAGCACATAAAGGAATTCTTCGCCGTCGTGGCGCACCCAGCCATCGAATTCATCCATCGACCGCGCCCGCACCCGCGCGCGGTACGGCAGCATCTGCTTGCGGGTCAGCCCGTCGGCCAGCAGCTCGTGCTCATATGTCGCGGTGGCGTGCGCCGAGCCGTCGCCGGACTTGGTCACCGTCATCCGCCCGTTCACCTGGTCCCGCTGCGGCGGCGTGAACAGCTGCGGGATGGAAATCTGCAGCCCTTCTGCCAGCTTCTTCAACGCCTCGTAAGTCGGTGACATCTGGCCGTTTTCGATTTTCGACAGGGTCGAGCGCGCCAGCCCCGCCTGATTGGCCGCATGTTCCAGCGTCCAATCGCGCGCTTTCCGCAGCTCGCGGACGCGGGCGCCCAGGTCCAGGGGTTCTGCTTGATCGTCGCCGCCGTTGGCGCGGGCGATGGTGATCAGGGATTTCGGATCGCGGCTTTTCATGAGAACTCTATAAGCCGCACCTGCACGCCTTGCAACGCAGGACAGCGCGGGCTAGCCATTTGCCATGCTGTCGGTTTTTGATCAGGGGCCGTTTGCGCCCTGCCCTTCGCCCTTCAATCTTGCGGCCCATGTGCTGCGCCATGCCGCGCGGCTGGCGGACAAGACTGCGCTGTCGGTGCTTGACGGCGATGCCAGCGAGGACTGGAGCTATGCCCGGCTGGAAGCCGCCGTGCGCGGCACCGGAACCGGGCTGCTGCAGGCCGGGCTGAAACCCGGGGACATCGTGCTGATGCGGCTCGGGAACACGGTGGAGTTTCCGGTTGCCTATCTCGGCGCTATAGCCGCCGGGCTGGTGCCGGTGCCGACCTCGGCCCAGCTGACGGAGGTGGAAACCGCCCGGATGATTGCGGATCTGGCACCGGCCGCGGTGCTGCGTGATCCGGCGGTGGCCTGTGCGAGTCACCCGCGGCAGATCACCACTGCGGATCTTCTGCCGATGCATGATTTGCCGCCCTGCGACTTCGCTTATGGCGATCCTGGCAGACTGGCCTATGTGGTCTACACCTCCGGCACCAGCGGAAATCCGCGCGCCGTGGCGCATGCCCACCAGGCGGTCTGGGCGCGGCAGATGATGGTGGATGGCTGGTACGGCCTGACGGAGGATGACCGGCTGCTGCATGCCGGTGCCTTCAACTGGACCTACACCCTGGGCACCGGGCTAATGGACCCCTGGGCGGCAGGCGCCACGGCACTCATTCCCGCCCCCGGCACGCCGCCGGAGGACCTGCCCGCCCTGCTGCGCCACCACCGCGCCACGATCTTTGCCGCGGCCCCCGGGGTCTACCGCAAGTTCCTGCGCGGGGGGGCCTTGGACCTGCCGGACCTGCGGCACGGGCTTTGCGCAGGTGAAAAACTGTCCCGTCATGTGCATGAAGCATGGGAGACTGCCACAGGCTGCGGGCTTTACGAGGCTTTCGGGATGTCCGAGTGCTCAACCTTCATTTCCTCCTCACCGTCGCACCCGGCGCGGGACGGCGCCCTGGGCCAGCCGCAGCCGGGCCGCAGGGTTGCAATCGTCGGCGCGGACGGGCCGGTGCCGATGGGCGAGGAAGGCACCATCGCCATCCACCGTTCCGACCCGGGGCTGATGCTGGGCTACCTGAACGCGCCAGAGGAAACCGCGGCCCGCTACCAGGGCGACTGGTTTCTGACCGGCGATCAGGGGGCGATGTCGGCGGACGGCCAGATCCGCTACCTGGGGCGCGGCGACGATATGATGAATGCGGGCGGCTACCGGGTGTCGCCGATTGAAGTCGAAACCGCACTGGCGGCCCATCCCGGCATCACCCAGGCCGGCGCCGCCGCGGTTGAGGTGAAGGAGGACACCTATATCATCGCCGCCTTCTACACCGGTCCCGAAGAGTTGAAGACGGAAGAGCTGCAGGCCTTTGCATCCCGGCGCCTGGCCCGCTACAAGCAGCCCCGCGCATACGTCCATCTGGACGCGCTGCCCACCGGCGCCAACGGGAAACTGCTGCGCCGCGCCCTGCCTGCCCTGTTCAAAGGATGACCCAAATGGCCACCGTCAAGCTCGACATCCTGTCGGACCCGATCTGCCCCTGGTGCTATATCGGCAAGACCCATCTGGACAAGGCGCTGGCGGAGGTGCCGGACCACCCGTTTGTCATCGAGTGGCACCCGTTCCAGCTGAACCCCGACATGCCGCGCGAGGGCATGGACCGGCGCGAGTACCTGGAGCGCAAGTTCGGCGGCAAGGATGGCGCGGTCAAAGCCTATGCGCCAGTGGTGGAGCACGCGGAAAAGGCCGGGCTGACGATCAATTTCGAGGCCATGAAACGCACCCCCAACACGCTGGACGCGCACCGGCTGATCCATTGGGCCGGGATCGAGGGCAAGCAGGCAGAGGTCGTGGACGCCCTGTTCAAGGCCTATTTCGTGGACGCCAAGGATATCGGCGACCATGCGGTTCTGGCGGAAATCGCTCAGGACGCAGGAATGGAGGCGGATGTCACCGCACGGCTTCTGGAGGGCGACAGCGATGTGCAGGAGATCCGCGACCGCGACGCCCATTCCCGCAAGATGGGGGTGAATTCCGTCCCGACCTTCATCGTTGCCAACCAGCACGCGGTGCCCGGTGCGCAGCCGCCGGAACTGTGGAAGCAGGTGATCGAAGATATCCTGCAGCAGCTGAAAGCAGCAGACGCCGGCTGAACCGCCGCGAAATTGCTTAGCATCGCAACCATGCACAGAGGCCTGTGCAGCCGGGCGCTGGCACGGCTGGCGGGTTTATGGTAGCGGAAGCGGACGGCTCCCAGACCGGCCTCATTCCCCGGATCCATCTGAAGAGCTGTTAGAGGTTTCAGATGTCACAGTCCCCCGCCCATGGCATGGCCAAGGCAGAATTCATCGCGCTGATTGCGATGATGTTTGCCACCATTGCGCTGTCGATCGACGCCATGCTGCCCGCTTTGCCGGAGATCGGCCAGACGCTCAGCCCGGACAACATCAACCGGGCGCAGCTGGTGCTGACCTCCTTTGTGCTGGGCATGGGTCTCGGCACCTTCTTTACCGGCCCGCTGTCGGATGCCTTTGGCCGCAAGCCGGTCGTGGCTGCGGGCTGCGCCCTTTACGTCCTGGCCGCGCTGACCGCCTGGCTGTCGCCCTCGCTGGAGGTATTGCTGATCTCCCGCGTTCTGATGGGAATTGGTGCTGCCGGCCCGCGCATTGTGGGCGTTGCCGTTGTCCGCGACCTTTACTCTGGCCGCGAAATGGCCCGCCTGATGTCGATTGCCATGATGATCTTCATGATTGTTCCGGCCATTGCTCCCTTGATGGGCGCAGGCATCATCGCGCTGTCCGGCTGGCGCGCCATTTTCCTGCTGTTCGCTCTGTTTGCCACTGTCATTGTCCTGTGGACCAGTGTCCGCCTGCCGGAGACGCTGGCACATGAAGACCGCCGTGCCTTTCGCGCGCCGCTGCTTATGGCCGCTGTCAAGGAGATGCTCACCCACCCCACAGTCCGCCTGTCGATCATGGTTCAGACGCTCTGCCTGGGCATGCTGTTCACCATGCTGACCATGGTGCAGCCGGTTTATGACATCATCTTTGGCCGTGCGGACAGCTTTCCCTTCTGGTTCGGGTTGGTTGCAGTGATTTCCGGCACCGCCAGCCTGCTGAACGCGGCTATCGTGGTCCGCATTGGCATGCGCCGCATTGTCACCGTTTCGCTGGCCGCCCAAATCCTGATCACCGGCGCGATACTGCTGATCAGCGGCTGGAGCCTGCCGGATCCGTGGATGTTCGGCCTGTTTGTGGCCTGGCAGGCCAGCGTTTTCTTCATGGTGGGCACCACTGTCGGCAACCTCAATGCCATGGCGATGGAGCCGATGGGTCATATCGCCGGTATGGCGGCCTCGGTGATCGGGGCGATCTCGACCGTTCTGGCCGCCGCCGTCGCCGCCCCTGTCGGGCTGCTGTTCGACGGCTCGCTGGTGCCGCTGGCAGCGGGGCTTTTGATCATGGCCTGCATCGCCTTCCTGCTGATGCTGCAAATGGCCAAGGCCGAAGCGCGCTTGCCCGCGGAATAAGCGCCTTGCCCGCAACCTGGCCGCTCCCTAACCTTTCCATGTGAATGGGGAGGTTTTTTCATGGGCTATGATTACGATCTCGGCAGTTATTCCTGCCCGGTGACAACAGCTTCGCCTGAGGCGCAGCTTTGGTTCGACCGGGGACTGGTCTGGACCTACGGCTACAATCACGAGGAGGCCGTCGTCTGCTTCCGCCGCGCGCTGGAACACGATCCGGACTGCGCCATGGCCCATTGGGGCGTGGCCTATGCGGCCGGGCCGAACTACAACCTGCCCTGGGACCTGCGCGATGATAAGGGCCGCGCCAAGGCGCTGGTGGAAGCTTACGACGCTGCCCAGGCCGCGCTGAGCGCTATCGAAGGCTGCTCAGAGGTGGAGCAGCAGCTGATCCGCGCCATCCAGGCCCGTTACCCCCAGCGCGAAACGGTCGAAGACATGCACGCCTGGGACTACGATTTCGCCGGGGCGATGCGCGCAGCCTTTGCCGCCTGCCCCGATCATCTGGACCTGCGCACGGTCTATGCCGAAAGCCTGCTGAACCTGACGCCCTGGCAGATGTGGGATCTGAAGTCCGGCCTGCCCGCCGACGGTGCCGCCACGCTCGAGGCGCAGGAGGTGCTGGAACGGGCGATGGACAGTGAACCGGGCGCAATGCAGCATCCCGGCCTGCTGCATCTCTACGTGCATCTGATGGAAATGTCGCCGACGCCCGAAAAAGCGCTGAAGGCCGCGGATGTGCTGCGCACGCTGGTGCCGGATGCGGGCCACCTGGTGCATATGCCCACCCATATCGACGTGCTTTGCGGCGATTACCACAGCGTTGTGCACTGGAACCAAAAGGCGATCGAGGCGGACCTGAAGTTCTACGAGCGCGAAGGCGCCTTCAACATCTATACCGGCTATCGCCAGCATGATTACCACTTCGTCATCTTCGGGGCGATGTTCCTGGGCCAGATCGAACCCGCGCTGGCGGCCAATCAGGGCATTCTGGACACCACGCCGGAAGACATGCTGCGCATCGAAAGCCCGCCGATGGCGGACTATTTCGAAAGCTACATGGCGATGCACCCGCATATCCTGGTCCGCTTTGGCCGCTGGGAGGAGGCGATGGCGCTGGAGCTGCCGGAGGATCAGAAGCTTTACTGCACCCTGACCGCAAACACCCATTACGCCCGCGCCATTGCCTATGCCGCCACCGGCCGCGTGGCAGAGGCCGAGGCGGAGGAGCAGCTTTTCCTGGCCGCCAAGGCCCGGGTGCCCGACACCCGTCTGCTGCACAACAACCGCGTCGTAGACCTGCTTGAAATCGCAACGGAAATGCTGCGCGGCGAGATTGAGTACCGCAAGGAGAACTTTGACGCGGCCTTTGCCCATTTGCGCCGCTCGGCAGAGCTGGACGACAACCTGCCCTATGACGAGCCCTGGGGCTGGATGCAGCCTACCCGCCACGCGCTGGGGGCGCTGCTGTTCGAGCAGGGTCGCATCGAGGAAGCCGAGGCCGTCTACCGCGCCGACCTCGGGCTGGACAGCACCCTGTCGCGCGCCTCTGTGCATCCGGGCAACATCTGGAGCCTGAAGGGGCTGCACGACTGCCTGAAGGCCCGCCGCGAGACCGTTGAAATCCGGCACATTAAACAGCAGCTGGATCTGGCGCTGGCGCGGGCGGACCAGGCCGTGGGCGCGTCCTGTTTCTGTGCCCAGGCAGCGATGGCACCCAGCCCCTGCTGCGGCTGAGCAAGTTTCCTGCGAAGAAATTTGCCAAGAAAATTCGACTTTCCTTGGCACCCGGGATCAGGCCTTGGCCTTCTTCTTCTCGGCCACGACCTTTTCCGCCAGGTCGCGGGCAATGGCAAAGGCGCCCTTGATCTTGTCGGCGTCTTTCTTCCAATCGCGGCGCACGACGATCTTGTTGTCCTTTACCTTGGCCAGACCGTTCTGGCCCTGGATGAACTCCACCAGCCCCTGCGGCGAGGCGAATTTGTCGTTGTGGAACTGGATCGTCGCGCCCTTCGGGCCGCCGTCCATCTTGGCGATGCCTGCGCGTTTGCACATCGCCTTGATGCGCACCACCAGCATCAGCGTGTTCACTTCCTTAGGCAGCTTGCCGAAGCGGTCGATCAGCTCAGCCGCAAAGCCTTCCAGCTCCACCTTGGTCGACAGCGACGACAGGCGGCGGTAGAGGCCCAGGCGCACGTCCAGATCCGGCACGTAGTCCTCCGGGATCAGCACCGGAACGCCCAGGTTGATCTGCGGCGCCCATTGATCGTCGGCGTCCGACAGGCCCTCCATCTCGCCCGCCTTGATCTTGGCAATCGCCTCCTCCAGCATCGACTGGTACAGCTCATAGCCGACATCGCGCATCTGGCCTGACTGCTCCTCTCCCAGAAGGTTGCCGGCACCCCGGATATCAAGGTCTTGCGAGGCAAGGGTAAAGCCCGCGCCCAGCGTGTCGAGGGAGCCAAGCACCCGCAGGCGCTTCTCTGCGGCCGGGGTCAGCCGCTGGCGCGGCTTGGTGGTAAGGTAGGCATAGGCGCGGGTCTTGGAGCGGCCGACGCGGCCGCGGATCTGATAGAGCTGGGACAGGCCGAACATGTCGGCGCGGTGCACGACCATGGTGTTGGCGGTCGGGATGTCCAGCCCGCTTTCGACGATCGTGGTGGCCAGCAGCACATCGTATTTACCGTCATAGAAGGCGTTCATCCGGTCGTCGAGTTCCCCCGCCGCCATCTGCCCGTGTGCCACCACGTAACTAAGTTCCGGCAGCTGCGCCTTCAGGAACTCTTCCACGTCCGGCAGATCGGTGATCCGCGGCACCACATAAAAGCTCTGGCCGCCGCGGTAATGCTCGCGCAACAGCGCCTCGCGGATGGTGACGCTGTCGAATTCGCTGACATAGGTTCGGATTGCCAGCCGGTCCACGGGGGGCGTGCCGATGATCGACAGATCGCGCACACCGGTCAGACTGAGCTGCAAGGTCCGCGGGATCGGCGTGGCCGTCAGGGTCAGCACATGGATGTCGCTGCGCAGCTGCTTCAGCCGCTCCTTGTGGGCGACGCCGAAGTGCTGCTCCTCGTCGATGATCAAGAGGCCGAGGTTCTGGAACTTGATATTCTTGGCCAGAACCGCGTGGGTGCCGATCACGATGTCGACAGTGCCTTTGGCCAGTCCTTCGCGGGTCTGGCTTGCTTCCTTGGCGCTAACAAAGCGCGACAACTGCCTGACCTGCAGGGGAAATCCGCGGAACCGTTCGGCGAAGGACGCGGCATGCTGGCGGGCCAGCAGCGTGGTTGGCGCAACCACCGCCACCTGCAGGCCCGACATCGCGGCGACAAAGGCCGCGCGCATCGCCACCTCGGTCTTGCCAAAGCCCACGTCGCCGCAAATCAGCCGGTCCATCGGCTGGCCGGAGTGCAAATCCTCCATCACGTCTTCAATGGCGCGCAGCTGGTCATCGGTCTCCTGATAGGGGAAACGGGCCGAGAACTCCTCCCAGGCGTGCGGCGGCGGATCCATCACCGGCGCCTTGCGCAGGGCGCGTTCGGCGGCAATGCGGATCAGCTTGTCCGCCATCTCGCGGATGCGTTCCTTGAGCTTGGCCTTCTTGGCCTGCCAGGCGCCGCCGCCAAGCCGGTCCAGAAGCCCTTCCTCGTGGCCATATTTGGACAAGAGTTCGATATTTTCGACCGGCAGGTAGAGCTTTGCCTGTTCGGCGTATTCCAGCAGGATGCATTCATGCGCCGCGCCCGCCGCAGTCACCACTTCCAGCCCCTTGTAGCGGCCGATGCCGTGGTCCACGTGCACCACCAGATCGCCGGGGGTGAGCGATTGGGTTTCGGTCAGGAAATTCTCTGCCTTGCGGCGTTTCTTCGGCGCCCGGATCAACCGGTCGCCCAGCACGTCTTGCTCCGAGATCACCGTCATGTCCGGCGCCTCAAACCCGTGCTCCAGCGCCCAGACCGCCAGATGCAGGCCGGACTTGCCAATGCGGGTGCCGTCCATCACCGGGATCGCTTCGGCCAGGCCCTCATCCTCGATCAGTCCGGTTAACCGTTCCCGCGCACCTTCGGAGTAAGAGGCGATGAGAACCGGGCCCTCTTGCATCCGCGCCCTAATGTGCACGGCCAAGGCGCCGAAAAGGCTGATGTTTTCCTGCTGGCGCTCCGGTGCAAAGTTGCGCCCGATGCGGCCGCCCGCATCCGCTACGCCGGGGCCGGAGGCCTGCGGCAGCGGATGGAACTGCACCACCCGCATATCCGCAACAGCCGCCTCCCAGGCCGTATCGTCCAGATACAGCAAACCCGGCGGCGTCGGTTTGTAGACGGTGTCGATCCGCCCCTTCTGCTCCAGCGCGTGCTTGCGGGTGCCGTACTGGTCCTCGATGCTGTCCCAGCGCGCCAGCCGTGCGGGCGTCATCTGATCGTCCATCGTGACGGTCGCCTGCGGCAGGTAGTCGAACAGCGTCTCCAGCTTCTCATGGAAGAACGGCAGCCAATGCTCGATCCCCTGGTGCTTGCGGCCTGCGCTGACCGCCTCATAGAGCGGGTCGTCGGTTCCGGCGGCACCGAACTCGATCCGGTAGTTCTGGCGGAACCGGGTGATCGCCGCCTCGTCCAGGATCACCTCGGAGACCGGCGCCAGTTCCACCACTTCCAGTTTCTCGGTGGTGCGCTGGGTCGCCGGATCAAAGCGGCGGGCGCCGTCCAGCACATCGCCAAAGAGGTCCAGCCGCACCGGGCCGCTTTCGCCCGGAGGAAAGATGTCGATGATGCCGCCGCGAATGGCATAGTCGCCCGGCTCCATCACGGTCGGGCTTTGGGAAAACCCCATTCGGACCAGGAAATTGCGCAGCGCGTCTTCATCCACCTGGTGATCGACGCGGGCGGTAAAAGCCGCCTCCCGCAGCACCTCCCGCGCAGGCACCCGCTGGCTGGCGGCATTGAGCGTGGTCAGCAGCACGAACTGCTTGGGCATCTGGTGCACCAGCGCCGCCAGCGTGGCCATCCGCGCCGCGGAGATATCCGCATTCGGCGACACCCGGTCATACGGCAGGCAGTCCCAGCCCGGAAACACAAACACCGGCATGTCCGGCGCAAAGAAGGCAAGCGCGGCCCGCATCGCCTCCATCCGCTTGTCATCGCGGGCGACATGCATCACCGGCGCGCCGGATTTCTGCACTTCCTTCAGGATCAGCCGGGCATCGAACCCTTCGGGCGCGCCGCCCATGGTGATTGCACGCTGTGCCATGCGTTGTCCTTTCCGGAACGCCGTTGGGTCCTGCCGCGGATCACAACGCCCCGATCGTCAGGTTCTGGTACATCCCCCAGAACGCCGTAACCAGAATTGAGACCGTGCCGACAAACTGGATGTACAGCCGGCAGAAGGACAGCCGCTTGCGCAGATCCTCGCCGGAAGCCCCCTCGCGCGCGATCCGGCGCGCGGTCAGAAAGCTGATCAGCCCCACAACGGACATCGGAAAGGCCAGCAGAAACACCGCCTGCGCGATTTCCAGCAGGTAGACAAAGCCAAGCGTCGCCAGCGCCGACAGCAGGAAACACGCCAGCGCCACCAGCCAGGGGCCGGACACTTCGGCGATATAGAGCATCCGGTTCACGTTGACCCGGGTGATGTCCTCCAGATCCTGTTCGGCCTGCCCGCCGCGGCGGCGCGCCCGGTACACCATGTCGAAAGGAACACCCAGGATCCAGTGGCTGGCAGAGGACCACATGACCGCAAGCGAAATCCAGTACCAGAGGTTGGAGAACGACCGCAGGTCAATCATCTCGTAGATAATGTGAAGCAGATCCACTCCAGCCCCCATCTTGCCGCTGCCGGCCCTTCGGGCCTGTTTTATGTAACCGGCCCTATATCAACCGGGAAAGGCGCGCAGGCAAGCCCGCTTGGCACACAAGTTTTCCGGCGCGGCGAATGTGCCTCTTGTTCCCGGGGCCGCTTCCATGCCACCCATGGGCCAGCCAAAACGAGAGACCGCCATGAAGCCCACCGTCGCGCCCTTTCCCGCCGCCCGCCTGCGCCGCACCCGTGCCAGCCAGGCGATCCGCAATCTGGTGCAGGAAAACACCCTGACCCCGTCCGATTTCATCTGGCCGGTGTTTGTCCGCGAAGGGGAAGGCCAGGAGGAGCCCGTCGCCTCGATGCCGGGCGTGGTGCGCCGCTCGGTGGACAAGATTGCCGAAGCCGCAGCCGAGGCGCAGGCGCTGGGTATTCCTGCCATCTGCCTGTTTCCCTACACCGACGCCTCGCTCAAGACCGAGGATTGCGCCGAGGCCTGGAATCCGGACAACCTGACCAACCGCGCCATCCGCGCCATCAAGGACGCGGCGCCGGATATTGCGGTGATGACCGACGTTGCGCTGGACCCCTACAATATCAACGGCCACGACGGCTATGTGGTGGACGGCGAGATCGTCAACGACGCCACAGTCGAGGCGCTGGTCAAGATGACCCTGGCCCAGGCCGATGCCGGCGCCGACATCATCGGCCCCTCCGACATGATGGACGGCCGGATCGGCGCCATGCGTTCGGGATTGGAGCGCGCCGGCCACCACAATGTGGCGATCCTCTCCTACTCGGCCAAATACGCCTCTGCCTACTACGGGCCGTTCCGCGATGCGGTCGGCGCCTCCGGCGCGCTGAAGGGCGACAAGAAGACCTACCAGATGGACCCGGCCAACAGCGACGAGGCGCTGCGGCTGATCGAGCGCGACCTGATGGAAGGCGCCGACATGGTCATGGTGAAGCCTGGCATCGCCTATCTGGACATCTGCCACCGGGTGAAATCCGCCTTTGGCGTGCCGACCTATGCCTATCAGGTTTCCGGGGAGTACGCGATGATCCAGGCTGCGGCCCAGAACGGCTGGATCGATGGCGAAAAGGTGATGATGGAAAGCCTGATGGCCTTCAAGCGCGCGGGCTGCAACGGCATTCTCACCTATTTCGCCCCCGCCGCCGCCCGGCTGCTGAACGGCTGACATCCAAGGCCGGCGGCGCCGGATCACTTCAGCGGGAAGCCGCCAACATCGGCCTGCAAACGGATGACAGGCAGCGGTTTTCCGCGTATAACCCTGACCAGAGCCGGAGCGAACCGGCCTTGGAGCAATTCATTACAGGCACCTGAAAATGAGCGATATTTCCTCTACCCGCATGACCCGCCGCGGTTTTGCCCTGGCCGCGCTGGCAGGCGCAGGCGTGACCGCCGCCTGCGGAAACGGCGTCGGCAACAGCAACGCCGCCACCATCGACGCCCGCGTCGATGCCACGCTGAACCAGATGTACAGCCAATACCCCAACACCCGCACCCTGGCGGAGAAATCAACCGGCATGCTGGTGATGCCGCTGGTGACCGAGGCAGGGTTTGTCTTTGGCGGCGCCTACGGTCGCGGCGCCTTGCGCATCAACGGTGTGACCGTCGACTATTACGCCACCTACAAGGGCAATGCCGGGCTGCAGATCGGCGCCCAGCAGTACGCCCATGTGCTGTTCTTCATGACCCAGGACGCGCTGGCCGGCTTCCGCCGTTCCTCCGGCTGGGCGGCAGGTGCCGATGTGGAATATGTGATCAAGGACGAAGGCAACGCGCTGAGCGCCGACACCAACACCCTGACCTCGCCGGTGCTGGCCGTGGTCTTTGCCCAGGCGGGCCTGCGTGTGGGCGCCACCCTGGAAGGCACCAAATACACCCGCATCATCCCCTGACCAAGCGCAGCGGAGGCGGCAGGATCCGCCTCTTCATCTGGCCGGAAATATCTCCGCCGGAGGCATGGCCTTTCCATCCGGAAAGGCCATTTCTTTTTGCCTTCAGCCGTCCAGCTTGCGCAGCCGCTTGAACAGCGACGAGGTGTCCCAGCGGCCGCCGCCCATTTTCTGCACATCCTTGTAGAACTGGTCGACCAGCGCCGTGACCGGCAGGCTGGCGCCGGTTTCATTTGCCGCGTCCAGGCAGATCCCCAGATCCTTGCGCATCCAGTCCACCGCAAAGCCATGCTCGAAATGATCGTCCAGCATGGTCTCGTACCGGTTCGCCATCTGCCAACTGCCCGCCGCGCCCTGGTTGATCACCTCAACCACCGCGCGCCCGTCCAGCCCGGCCTTCTCGGCGAAATGCAGCGCCTCGCTCAAGCCCTGCACGAGGCCCGCGATGGCGATCTGGTTGCACATCTTGGTCATCTGGCCCGCGCCGGTCTCTCCGATGCGGCGGCAGATACGGGCATAGGCATCAATCACCGGCTCCGCGCGCGCATAGGCATCCTCGTCGCCGCCGCACATCACGGACAGCACGCCGTTCTCCGCCCCTGCCTGGCCGCCGGAGATCGGCGCATCGACAAAGGCGATCCCCTGCTCCGCCGCAGCCCCGTACAGCTCCCGCGTGACCTTGGCCGACACCGTGGTGTGATCGGTGAAAACCGTGCCCTTTCCCATGCCGGCAAAGGCCCCGTCGGCCCCCAGGCAGACCGAGCGCAGATCGTCGTCATTGCCAACGCAGGCCATTACGAACTCCGCGCCGGAGGCCGCCGCCCGCGGGGTCGCCGCAAAATGGCCGCCATGCTGTTTGGCCCAGGCCTTGGCCTTGGCCTCGGTGCGGTTGTAGACGGTGACCTCATGGCCCGCGGCCTGCAGGTGCCCGGCCATCGGGTAGCCCATGACGCCAAGCCCCAGAAACGCGATTTTTGCCATCTGCTTTTCCCCTGATCTGTCTTCGCATATGTTGGCGCCAACCCTAACACCGCCGCCGCGGGGCGCAATCTGCCATGCGGCTGGAAATGACAAAAACCCAAGGGAAAACAACCGCTGATGGGACATCTTTTCCGCTGGCTGCTGCGCCTTGCTGCGGGCCTGATTCTGCTGAGCGTTCTGGCCGCTGCGCTGGTCTACTACCTGGCTTCGCAGTCGCTGCCCGAGTATGACAAGGAGCTGGCCCTGCCCGGCCTCTCCTCGCCAGTCGAAATCGTGCGCGATAATGCCAACGTGCCGCATATTTTCGGCAGCTTCGGCGCCAGCGACGAGGATGTCTACTTCGGCCTCGGCTATGCCCATGCCCAGGACCGGCTGTGGCAGATGGCGGTGATGCGGCGCACAGCTCAGGGCCGCCTGTCGGAAATTTTCGGCACCCGCACGGTGGAGACCGACACCTACCTGCGCCGTCTCGACCTCTACAATCTGGCCCGGCAGTCGGTGGAGGTGCAATCGCCGGAAGCGATGGCCGCGCTCAAGTCCTATGCTGCCGGCGTAAACGCCCGGCTGCTGGAGATCAACGAGGATGCCCTGGGCCGCGGCGCGCCGGAAATGTTCCTGTTTCAGATGCCGCTCGCGCCCTGGCAGCCCGCCGACAGCATCGCGATCATGAAGCTGATGGCGCTGCAGCTGTCCGGCCACATGCGGGAAGAGATCCTGCGCGCCCGCACCTCTCTGGCGCTGAACGATGCGGACCGCATCCGGGACATCCTGCCGGATGCCCCCGGCAAGGGCCTGACCGCCCTGCCCGAATACGCCGAACTGGTGCCCGATGCCCGGCAGTTTGCCGCCACGGTGCCCGCAGAGGAAAACAGCCTGCTGTTCCCGGTCGCCCCGCGCGGGCTGGCCGGCGCCTCCAACGCCTGGGCCGCCGCGCCCAACCGTTCGGCGGCAGGCGGCACGCTCTTGGCCAATGACCCGCACCTCGGCCTCAGCGCTCCCGGCGTCTGGTACCTGGCGCGGCTGGAACTGGGCACCGGCGGGGTGATCGGCGGCACCATCCCGGGCATCCCCGCGGTGATCACCGGCCGCTCCGACACGCTGGGCTGGGGCGTCACCTCTTCCTACCTGGACGACCAGGACCTGTTCATCGAACGGCTCAACCCGGAAAACCCGCAGGAATACCTGAGCGTCGGCGGCTACAAGAAATTTGTTACCCGCCCCTCGATCATCAAGATCAAGGACGAGGCCCCGGTTACCCTGACCCTGCGCTGGACAGACAACGGGCCGGTGCTGCCCGGCTCCATGTTCAACCTGGCGCAAATCACCCCGCCAGGCCATGTGGTGTCGCTCGGCTGGACCGTGCTCAGCCCCAAAGACACCTCGATGAGTGCCGCCATCGGGCTGATGCGCAGCGCATCGGTGCAGGAGGCGATCATCGCAGGCGAGGATTTCGTCGCCCCGGCGCAGAACCTGACGCTGGCGGACAAGGACACCATTGCGATGAAAACCGTCGGCGCCTTCCCCCTGCGCGACGCAGACCATCAAAGCAAGGGCCGGATGCCCAGCCAGGGCTGGCGCCCGGAGAACCGCTGGCAGGGCCAGGCGCCTTATGCGGAGAACCCCGAATTCGTGACCCCTGCAGGCGGCATTCTGGGCAACACCAACAACAAGATCCTCGAACGCCCGTTCCCCAAGCATGTCTCCTTTGACTGGGGCGACACGCAGCGCATCCACCGCTGGGAAAAGCTGATGCAGAACCGCGAGGTGCATACCCGCGACAGCTTCATCGAGGCGCAGCTGGACACGGTCTCTTACACCGCGCGCACCCTGTTGCCGCTGATCGGCGCAAACCTGTGGTTCACCGGCGAGGCCGCCCCTGCCGGCACCCGCGAACGGCAGCGCCAGATCGCCCTCACCCTGCTGTCGGAGTGGAACGGCGAAATGAACGAGCACCTGCCGGAGCCGCTGATCTACGCCGCCTGGCTGCGCGCGCTGCAGGCGCGGCTGATCACCGATGAATTGGGCCCGGTCGCCAAGTCCTTCCGCCATGTGGAGCCGCTGTTCATCGAGCGCGTCTTCCGCGATGTCGAGGGGGCTGCCGCCTGGTGCGACGTGCGCCAGAGCGCGCCGCAGGAAACCTGCACCGACATGGCGCGCCTTGCACTTGATGACGCGCTGATCTGGATCGAGGAACGCTATGGCGACGCGCTGGAATCGCTGCGCTGGGGTGATGCGCATCAGGCGGTGCAGGACCATGCTGTTCTGGGCGAGGTGCCGCTGCTGCGCTACTTCGTGAACATCCGCCAATCCACCAGCGGCGGCGACAACACCCTGCAGCGCGGCAAAAGCTCCGGCAAGGATCCGGACCCGTTCCAGAACATCCACGCCGCCGGCTACCGCGGGGTCTATGACTTTGCCGACCCGGACAGTTCGGTCTTCATCACCGCCACCGGCCAGTCGGGCCACCCGCTGTCGCGCTACTATGACGACATGGCCCAGCTGTGGCGCCGGGGCGAATACATCCCGATGTCGCTGGACGAAGAGCTGGCCCGCGCCGCTGCGGTCGGCATAACCCGGATTGCACCGAGGCAATAAAAAACGGGCGCATCAGCGCCCGTTTTTCTTTGTAAGCAGTTCGGAAGATCACAGCCTTTCGAATTTCGCCTTCTGCCGGTCGGTCCAGAGCACAGTGATGTCAAAGCCGCTCTCGGTCTGCTCCTCGCGCTGCACCAGGTCTTCCTTGAACAGCCAGGCGCGCTGCTTGCCCTGCGCGAAGGTAAGCTGCAGCAGTTCCTCGTGCCGCACGCCCTGCAGCTTTTCGGCGATATCGGCCAGTAGGCCGTCCAGCCCCTCGCCGGTCAGGGCCGAGATCGCATGGATACCCTCCTCGCGCGCCGCGCGCTGGCGGCGGGCCTCGGCTTCTTCCTCCGGCAGCTGGTCCAGCTTGTTCCAGATCTCGATCCGGGCCCGGTTTTCGTCCACGCCCAGCGAGGCCAGGATCGCCTCGACATCCTCTGCCTGCTCTTCGCTTTGGTCGTGGCTGATGTCGCGGACATGCAGGATCACATCCGCGGCCAGCACCTCTTCCAGCGTGGCGCGGAAGGCGGCGACCAGCTCCGTCGGCAGGTCCGAGATAAAGCCAACCGTATCGGACAGGATGATCTCCGGCCCGTCCGGCAGCTCCACCCGACGCATGGTCGGGTCCAGCGTGGCAAAGAGCATGTCCTTGGCCATCACCTCCGCCCCAGTCAGGCGGTTGAACAGCGTCGACTTGCCAGCGTTGGTGTAGCCCACCAGCGCGACAATCGGGTAAGGCACCTTGGCACGCGAGGCGCGGTGCAGCGTCCGGGTTTTCACCACTTTGTCCAGCTGGCGGCGCAGCCGCACCAGCTGGTCGTCAATGGCGCGCCGGTCGGCCTCGATCTGGGTTTCGCCGGGCCCGCCGACAAACCCCAGGCCGCCGCGCTGGCGCTCCAGGTGGGTCCAGGCCCGCACCAGCCGCGTCCGCTGATAGCTGAGCGCCGCCATCTCGACCTGCAGCACGCCTTCGCGGGTCGCCGCACGGTCCGAGAATATCTCCAGGATCAGCCCGGTCCGGTCGAGGATCTTGACCTTCCAGGCCTTCTCCAGGTTGCGCTGCTGAACCGGGGAAACCGGCCCGTCGATCAGGACCAGTTCAATTTCATTCGCCTTCAGGATGCCTGCCAGCTCTTCGATCTTGCCGGAGCCGAACAGCATCCCCGGATGCGCCTTGGGCAGGCGCACCACATTTGATCCGATCACGTCAAGATCGGGCAAGGCCGCTGCCAGCGCAACGGCCTCCTCTAGCGCGGGAGCAGCCTCGCGGCGCCCGCTGTCTGATTTGATTTCCGGATGCAGCACCCAGGCGCGGGTCTGCTTCCTTTCATGCTCCATCAATTGGAGTCTTCACCCTCATAGAGACTGATCGGCTGGGCCGGCATGATGGTCGAAATCGCGTGTTTGTAGACGAGCTGCGACTGTCCGTCGCGGCGCAGCAGCACGCAGAAATTATCGAACCAGGTGATCACACCCTGCAACTTGACCCCGTTGATCAGAAAGATTGTAACCGGAACCTTGGTTTTGCGAACGTGATTCAGGAAGGCATCCTGAAGATTCTGTCTGTCCGAAGCCATTTTTTATTGTCTCGCCTTTGTTCTTGCCGCGCGCTGCGGACCAGCACGCACGTTAAAAATCAGTATGGAGAAAGAAAAAATAAGTTTCCACCCGAAAAACACTTTTTACCCGCGGGGGCTGTCAGCTGCGCCAGAGGTTCGGTGACAGCAGCGCGATGAAGGCAAGGGTTTCCAGCCGCCCCAGCACCATCGCGATGCACAGGATCAGCTTGGCCGGCTCAGTCAGCTGGTTCAGCACGATGGGGGCACTGCTGGCGCTTTCGGTCAGCGGCCCGGTGGTCGACAGCGCGGCGATTGCCAGCACCAGCGACTGTTCGAAACTCGATCCGACCGCGGCCAGCGCGGTGCTGACAAGCGCCAGCGACAGCGCAAACAGCATGAAGAACACCCAGGCGACAAAGGCGCCGTTCTTTTGCAGGCGCTTGGTGCGGTCACCCGCGCCGCTGACGGAATGGGGATGCACCAGCCGCTCCATCTCCCGCAGCCCGTTGAGGTAAAGCGCGTAGACCCGCAGCAGCTTGACCCCGCCGGCTGTTGTCGCCACGCCGCCGCCGAACACCGCAAGCCCCAGCAGGATCATGCCCGGGGTTTCCAGCCCCGACCAGCTCCGCGCGGCCTGCCAGTGCACGCTTTCGAACCCGGTTGTCGACAGGAAGGACATCACCGTGAACACGGCCCCCCACAGCGCCTGCAGCGCCTGCAGCAGGTCCTCGCCCGCATCCACCTCATAGGCGGCGAACCAATGGCGCAGGAACAGCAGCATTGGAACGCCGAAGACGATCAGCAGCCCGGTGCGGAACTCCGGATCCATGTCCAGACGCCCCTGCCCGGACGTCACCGTGTCGCTGGAGAAAGTCAGCCGCGACAGGGCGAAGAACATGAACAGGAACATCACCATCTCGCCGGCAATGCCGCTGCCGGCGTTCTCCACCCCGCCGGTTGCGGATATCCCGGAGGTCGCCATCACCGACATCGCGTGGCTGAGCCCGGTCAGCGCCTGCGCGCCGGTAATCATCAGCAACAGCCACAGCACCATGGTCAGCCCGGCATAGACCGGCGCCAGTGTGCGGGTGACAAGCAGCAGCTGGCGGCGCGGGTCGGCTCTTTCCATCTGCGCAGGGCCGGCGACACCGCCGCCCGGCTCCCCCTTGGCGGTGACTTCGAACCCGCCCAGCGACATCGGGGCCAGCACCGCCGAGGCGGCAATCCACATCAGCAGACCGCCCAGCCAGCCGACCATCGCACGCCACAGATGCACGCTTGGCGGCAGCCGGCCCGGATCGCCCCAAATGTCGGCCCCGGTGGTGGTAATCGCGCTGACCATGTCGAAATAGGCGTTCACAAAGCGGGTGGTGACCAGCGCGTCCTGCACCGGCACCGCCAGGAACAGCGGCAGCACGGTGAAGGTGGCCAGCAGCGACAAGAGCTGCCCCGGCATCCCGTAGCGCGGCACCCGGCTGCCCAGCGACAGCGCAATCAGCACCACCACGATCATCCCGGCGAGGCCGGAGTAAAAGAAGCTCTGCGATGTGTGATGGTCGTCCAGCACCAGCGCATGGATGGCCGGCAGCCACATCGCCAGCGAGGCGATGCCCCAGATCAGAAGGAACAGCGGCAGGCGCATCACGCCGATGGGGGCTTGGACAACGCGGCGCATCTTAGAAGTAGTCGATCGACACCTGCAGGAGACGCTCCACCTCGGGCACGTCGTCGGCCATCGCGAACAGCGCGATCACGTCGCCCTCCTCGATGCGGGTCTCGCCCGAGGGGCGCAGCATCTCGCCGTCTTTCAGGATGCCGCCGACCAGCACCCCTTCGGGGAAATCGGTCTCCCGGATCATCTGCCCGGCAATCGGCGAGGTCGACAGGACTTCAGCCTCGATCATCTCGGCTTCGGCGTCCCCCAGGGAGTAGACCTGCCGCACCCGGCCGTAGCGGATATGGCGCAGGATCGAGCTGACGGTGGTGGAGCGCGGGTTGATGTACGCATCGATGCCCAGGTGCGGCAGCAGCGGCACCAGGGTCGGGTCGTTGATCAGCGCAATCGCCAGCGGGCAGCCTTCGGCCTTGGCCCGCACCGCGGCCAGCATGTTGACCTTGTCGTCATCGGTCACCGCCAGCATTGCATCCGCCTTGTCGATGCCCGCCTCGATCATCAGCGACCGGTCCAGGCCGTCGCCGTTCAGAACGATGGTGCGCTCCAGTTCCTCGGCGGCGCGCTCGGCACACCTGCGGTCCCGCTCAATCACCTTGGCCCGGATCCGGTAGGCACTGCTTTCCAGCGCCTTGGCCACTTCCAGGCCGACGTTGCCGCCGCCCACCACGACCACGCGGTCCTGGCGTTTCTCATGCTTGCCGAACACCTCGATGGTGCGCGGAACGTCCTCGACGTGGGAAAAGACATAGCAGCTGTCGCCGACAAACAGCTGGTCCCCCGGTTCTGGCGCAAACAGCGTGCCGTCCCGGCGCACACCGACCACGATGGCGCGCAGCGTCGAGAACAGGTCGGTCAGCTGCCGCAGCGGCGTGTTCACCACCGGGCAGTCCTCGTCGATCTGAATGCCCAAAAGCTGCGCCTTGCCGCCCATGAAGGTCTCGGTGTCGAACGCCGCCGGCGCCGACAGCCGCTGCATGGCCGCCGCAGCCACCTCCCGCTCCGGGCTGATCACCACGTCGATCGGCAGATGCTCGCGCTGGTAAAGATCGGAATAGATCGCGGTCAGGTAGCTTTTGGCCCGCAGGCGGGCAATCTTGCGCTGTACCTTGAACACCGAATGGGCCACCTGGCAGGTCACCATGTTGACCTCATCCGAGTGGGTGGCTGCGATGATCATGTCGGCGTCCCGCGCGCCGGCCCGGTCCAGCACGTCCGGGTAGGAGGCAAAGCCGTGAATTCCCTGCACGTCCAGGGTGTCCGTCGCCCGCCGCACCAGCTCCGCGTTGCTGTCGACGACGGTGACGTCGTTGTGCTCTCCGGACAGGTGCCGTGCGATCTGCCAGCCGACTTGGCCCGCGCCGCAGATAATGACCTTCATGTGCGTGTCCCTTGGCGGAAATTCAGGCTGAGTTTTGCCCGATGTGAATGACAGATGCCGCAATCACGGTCAAATTAATTGTAACTTCCTCAGTTTGCGCCCATTCTTTCCCCATGCAATGGAGCGTAACGGTCACGGCGGGCATGGCACTGCTGCTTTTCGCAACCGCCTGCGGCCCCCTTCCGGTCTATTACAGGCAGGGGGCAGAGGTTTCCCGCCTGCAATCCGATGAGCTGGCCTGCGCAGCGCAGGCGCTGAAGGATGCGCCCGTAGCCAATGAGATCCGCCAGCACCCGCCGGTCTATTACCCCGGCCGCAAGGTCTGTTCCGGCGGCAGTTGCTACTACTATCCCGGTTACTGGTCGCAAGGCAGCATATACACCGTTGACGTGAACAAGCCCCTGCGCCAGCGGCTGGAGAGATCCTGCATGGCTTCCAAAGGGTATCAGCAGATTGCGCTGAAACGCTGCACCCAGCGCAGCGCAGCAGCGGTATCCGGGCCGCGTCTGGCGCCGCTGACCGAAGCCGCCTGCGCGCAGCGCAACCGCGATGGCAGCGTCACCATACGCCCCGGCGGCTGACGGCCCGGATCAGCCGCACCTGCTGAGAGCCAGCCTGCGGCGGGACAATTTTGATTTGCGGCCTAAGTTCAAGTAAGCTGAACGCCAATTGTTTTTGCCCAGTATTCTCAAAAGAGAAAGGTACCCGATGCGGATACATTTCCTGTTTGCCGTGCTGCCGGTTGCAGCCGTTACCGCAGCCTGCGAACCCACTGCGCCAATTGCTCCGCCGCCATCGGCAGCACCGGCACCGGCTGCTGCCCCCTCAACCTACAGCGCACCTGCCACGCGCCCGGCCAGCACAACAGCACCGGCCCCGACGCCAACCGCTCCGGCGGTTGAGACCATCGGGCCGCCCGGCGGCGGCGGTGCCGGTCCCGGCGGCGGTGGTGGCGGCGGCGGCGGCGGCGGTGCCGGTGGCGGCGGTGGTGGAAGCGGCGGCGGCGGGGGCTGGGGTTAACACCCGGATCACGCCATGACACTCCATTCCCCCGAACGTCCCGCTGTTGCTGCCGCGCTCCTGGCCTCTTTGCTGCTGCCACCCGCGGCTGCACAGGCGGCCTATGAAACCAGCGAACGGGGCGCAGCCCCGGAAACCGCGATTGTGATCGGCATTCAGGACTACGACCACGTCACCGACCTGACCAACACCCGCAAGGACGCCGAGGCGATGGCAGAGATGCTCAAGTCCTTCGGGTACACCGTCTATGAAGGCTACGACCTGGACAAACGCGGGTTCGAGGCGCTGCTGCGCCAGGCTGCCCTCAACATCCGCGACGGCAGCCAGGTGTTCTTCTATTACGCAGGCCACGGCATCCAGCTGGGGCGCCGCAACTACCTGCTGACCAGCGACGCCAAGCTGTCCGGCATCAACGACCTGCCCTTCCAGTCGGTCACGCTGGACAGGGTGTCCGCCATCATCGGCGGCAAGGCGGGCAGCCAGATCCTGATGCTGGATTCCTGCCGCGACAACCCGGTGCCGGATGCCAAGCTCAACGCCGAGGTCGGCGCCCAGCTCTATGAGGCGCGCGAAGGCTTCGACGTGTTCCGCCCGCCGCTGAACACCCTGGTGGCCTTCTCCACCTCCCCCGGCGCCACCGCGCTGGATGGCGAGCCCGGCGGCAACAGCCCCTATACCGCTTCCGTGGTGCGGCATTTCCCGGACAACCCGGACGAGGATGCGATGACCGTCCTCTCTGCAATCCGCAGCGACGTCTACAACGCCACCGGCAACACCCAAGTGCCTTGGGAAAGTTCGACGCTGATGCAGAAAATCTACCTGCGCCCGGCGGACCGGTCGCTGAACATCGCAGCGGCGGACCTGGGCACCGCACCGCAGACAACCGCCCCGGAGGCCGCTCCGGCCAGCCTCGGCCAATTGCCGGCCGAGCTGTCGGTCAAGATACCGCTTGGCCGGGCACTGGAGCTGGCACCGGAGATCAGCCCCTATGTCCAGGCGGGCACCACTGTGTCGATTGTCGAAACCCCGTCCGCCGGTGTCACCTCGCTGAATGCGGGTGATGGCCGCGCGCTCAGCCTCAGCTATGCGCCCAAACTGACCGAGCTGCCCGCCCGCAAGGATGGCGGCCAGGTCCGCAAGGACCGGATGGTGCTGCGGCTGGCGCAGGCGGACGCGGTGCGCGACGTGACGGTCAATCTGGAAATGATTGCACGGCAATGCGACCTGGAGGCCGGCGATCTGCTGGATTTGCAGGGGGTGGGCCTCTACCGCTTCCCCAATGAAATCGACCTCCGGGCAGCAGAGGCGGCCTGCCGCGAGGCGGTGGAAGCCGCCCCGGAAATCGGACGCCTGCATTATCAGCTCGGCCGCGCGCTGCAGGGCCAGGGCCACCTGATGGACGCCTACGAAGCCTTTGAAAAGGCGGCCGAGCTGGGCCATGTCCGCGCCTATAACGCGGTGGCCTATCTGCATGTCACCCCGAATGTCGACCGCGAAACCGTGCCGATCCCGTTTGACCCGGACAAGGCGTTTGCCCTGTGGGACAAGGGAATCGAAGCCGGCGACCCCTTCTCGATGCATGCCCGCGGCAAGCGGCTCCTGCGCAGAAGCAGCACGCCCGAGGAAAAACAGCGCGGCTTTGACCTGCTCAGCCGGGCGGTGGAACTGGGCCACACATACGCCTTGAATGAGCTGGGCGTCTTCTTCCTGTGGAGCGGCGATGAGCTGGCACAGCCGGACCGTGGGCTGGCCTATCTGGAAGCCTCCGCCGGGCGCGGCGACATCTACGGCACCGCCAACCTCGGCTATGTCTACCGGGACGGCGGCGCGGGCAAACCGGTGGACAAGGAAAAGGCCAAGGCGCTGTTTGCCGAAGCGGCGCAGCTTGGCCACCCGCATGCGCCGGGTGAGATCGGCCGGATGATCATGAACGGCGACCTGCCCGGCAGCGATGCGGCCGAGGCGCTGGAATGGTATGATATGGGGCTTGCCCGCGGCGATGCCTGGGGCGGCGCCAATGGCGCCTGGGTGGCGCTGAACCGGCTGCAGGACCGGGTGCCGGCCCATGCCGCCGCGGCCCGGGCGGGCAAGGCGATGGCGCTGAATGATCCGGAGGCCCGCGCTGCCGCGCGGGATCTGCTGTCCGGCATGACTGAGAAGGATGTCTCAGCAGCCACCCAGTACATCCTGCGGCAGTTGGGATCCGCAATTGCTGTCGACGGCCAGTTCGGCCCGGCATCGCGCAAGCAGCTGGCCAATTGGGCGCGCGAAGCGGGCCTGCCCGCGATTGTCCCCGACGATCCCATCAGCCAGCTGCAGCTGGCTGCCCAGGTTCACTTTGCGCTGAACCCGATCCGCCAGGACCTGTTCTGATGGCGCCTGCGCCCGGTGCAGCCGGGCGCAGCGGCAGCCTGCTCAGGCCTGCTCTTCTTCGGTCTCCACATGCGCCACCCGGGCGCCTGCCTTGTTGGATGTCACCACCCCCAGCGACTTCAGCTTGCGGTGCAGTGCCGAACGCTCCATGCCGACAAAAGACGCGGTGCGGCTGATATTGCCGCCAAAGCGGTTGATCTGGGTCAGCAGATACTCGCGCTCGAACGCCTCCCGCGCCTCGCGCAGCGGCAGGGTGGCCAGCGCGCCGGACAGCACCACCCGGCCCTCCTCCTGCGGCTTCTCCTCCTCGCGCGGCAAGTCCTTGGCCTCGATCGGGCCGCTGCCGTCGCCCAGGATCAGCACCCGCTCCACCAGGTTCTTCAGCTGCCGCACGTTGCCCGGCCACAGCATCGTCTGCATCAGCGCCACCGCCTCCTCGGTCAGTTCGCGCAGCGGCAGGCCCTGCGCCTCGTTGAACTGGGCGATGAAATGGCCGGCCAGCAGCGGGATATCCTCGCGCCGGTCCGCCAGCGACGGCACCGCCACCGGCACCACGTTCAGCCGGTGGTACAGCTCCTGGCGGAAGGTGCCGGCCTCGATTTCGGCGTCCAGATCCCTGTTGGTCGAGGAGACCACCCGCAGGTCGACCCTGATCTTATCAGAGCCGCCGACGCGCTGGAACTGCTGGTCCACCAGCACCCGCAGGATCTTGGACTGGGTGCCCAGCGGCATGTCGGCGACCTCGTCGAAGAACACCACCCCGCCGTGCGCCTGCTCCAAAAGGCCCGGCTCCACCCCCCGCTCCGCGGACTCACGCCCGAACAGCACCTCTTCCATCCGGTCGGGCTCGATGCTGGCGCAGTTCACGGTGATAAACGGCGCGGACGCCCGGTTCGAATTGGCATGGATGTAGCGGGCGGCGATTTCCTTGCCGCTGCCGGCCGGGCCGGTCAGCATCACCCGGCCATTGGACTTGGTCACCTTGTCCAGCTGCCCGACCAGGGTGCGGAAGGCCGCGGAGGTGCCGATCATCTCTGCCGGTCCGGTATCCTTGCGCTTCAGATCCGTGTTCTCCCGGCGCAGGCGCGAGGTTTCCATCGCGCGGCGGATCACCACCATCAGCTGGTCGATGTTGAACGGCTTCTCGATGAAGTCATACGCCCCCTGCTTGATCGCGGCGACGGCGATTTCGATGTTGCCGTGGCCGGAGATGATCACCACCGGAATATCCGGGGTGTCTCGCTTGACCGCTTTCAGGATGTCGATGCCGTCCATCTGGCTGTCCTTCAGCCAGATATCCAGGATCATCAGCGCCGGCTGGGCCTCTTCCAGCTGGGCCATGCATTCATCGGAACTGCCCGCCTTGCGGGTGGCATAGCCCTCGTCCTCCAGGATGTCCGAGATCAGCTCGCGGATGTCGCGCTCATCATCTACAATCAGAATGTCACTCATGTCAGACCTGCTTTCACTGTGCTCTTGTTAGGCGCCGCCGCTTTGGCCGCGGCGGGCAGGCGGATCACCGCCATTGCGCCGTTATGCGCGTGTCCCTCAAACACCGGGGCGTCTTCCAGCGTCAGCGTGCCCCCGTGCTCCTCGATGATTTTCTTGACGATCGGCAGCCCCAGCCCGGTGCCCGCGTCGCGCGTGGTCACATAAGGCTCGAACAGCCGTGCCCGGTCTTCGGGCAAACCGATGCCGTTGTCGGCAATCCGGATTTCATAGGCATTGCCCGCCTGCTCGGCCGAAACCCGGATTTCCGGAACCAGCCCCTCGGGCGCGCCTTTTTTCTGCAGGCTTTCAATTGCCTCGCCTGCGTTCTTGATCAGATTGGTCAAGGCCTGGCCAATCATGGTGGCGTCCAGATCCGAAGGCATCGCCGCCTCAGGCAGCGATGCGGTGATCCGCACACCCGGCTGGCCCTGCTGCTGCAGGATCACCGCGTCCCGCACCAGCTTGGCCAGATCTTCCTCGCGCCGCTCCGGTTCCGGCATGCGGGCGAATTTCGAAAACTCGTCGACGATGCGGCGCAGGTCGTTGGTCTGGCGCACGATCACATCGGTCATCGATTGCAGCTGGTCGCTGTTTTCCTCGCCCAGCTTCGGCGCGAACTTGCGCTTGATCCGCTCCGCGCTCAGCTGGATCGGGGTCAGCGGGTTCTTGATCTCATGCGCAATCCGGCGCGCCACGTCGCCCCAGGCCGCCATCCGCTGGGCGCTGACCAGGTCGGTCACATCGTCAAAGGCCACAACATAGCCTTCCAGGCCGCCCTCGCCGGAGCGGCGCGGCGACATCCTGACCAGCAGGTTTTCGAGCCGGCCCTGACGGGTCACCTTGATCTCTTCCTGCACCACCTCGGCGCCGGTTTCAGCCAGCTCGGCAAACAGCGGCCCGAATTCCGGCACCGCCACCGCCAGCGCCAGCGACTGCTGATCCTCCTGCCAGTCCAGCAGGCGCTCGGCGGAACGGTTCACAAAGGTCACCCGCCCGTCCGCGTCCAGGCCGACCACGCCGGAGGTCACCGACGACAGCACCGAGTCGAACAGGCGGCGGCGCTGTTCGATCTGCCGGGTATTGTCCAGCAGGCGGCCGTGCTGCGCCTTCAATTCACGGGTCATCTGGTTGAAATACTGGCCCAGCTGGGAAATCTCGTCGCCGCGGTCGTCAATCGGCACCTGCACATCCAGATTGCCGGCCCCGACCCGCTGCGCTGCCACCGTCAGCCGTCCCACCGGTCGCGACAGCCGTTCGGCGAACCACATGCCCAGCCACATCGCCGCCAGGATCAGGATCACCGCAAAGCCGATATAGAGCAGCGCAAATTCGAACAGCACCCGGCCGCGTTCGCTCTCCAACTGCTGATAGAGATGCGCCGTTTCCTGGGTATCATCCAGCAGGTTCAGCAACTCGCCGTCCACATCCCGGCTGATGTACAGAAACCGGTCGACAAAGGCGTCAAGCCGCACCAGCGCGCGGAACTCGCTGTTGTCCCAATCCTCGATCAGCAGCAGGCCGTCATCGCGGGCGGCACCGATCTGCCGGTTGTTCGGCTCCTCGAAATCGAACTCGTAAGAGCGCTCCCCCCGCGCCCGGATCTGCCCGGCGCCATCAACGATATAGGCTTCGCGCAGCCCCCGCTGGACTTGCAGCTGGCCCTGCGACAGCACCAGCCGCAGTTCCGCGTCGTTGATGAAGAAACTGCGCGCGCGGCTGTTGTCGAGGAATCGCGCCAGCGCGCGGGCGTCCTCGGTCAGGTCGTCTTTCTGCTGGGCCTGGTAGGCCTCGGCTGCGGCCAGCGAGCTGCCGATCACCTGGCGGACCCGCTGCGAAAACCAGCCCTCAAGCCCGACGTTCACGGTGAGCACCGCAAAGACCGCAACGATGACAGTGGGGATCAGCGCCAGAAACCCGAAGGCCCCGATCAGCCGCAAATGCAGCCGAGAGCCCGCGGATTTCGACCGCCGCGCTGCAAACAGGCGCACGATCTGGGCCATCACCAGCGCAGCAATGGTCAGGATGTAGACCAGGTCTGCCAGCAGGATGAGCCGCAGCGACCGGGACGACGCGCCCTGCCCCAGCGGACCGATGATAAGGAATGTTGCCAGCGCCAGAACCGGCCCCAGCACCACCAGCCCGATGGTCCCGATATTGCGGGCCCGGCGGGTTCTGCGCCACCTGTCCAAGGCGGCAAACGGCCCGTATGCCGCCCTCAGATGTGACTTATGCGCCACTGACTGCCCTCATCCTGATGTGCGACTCTTTGCGAGTCACCGCCATATCTCGTGGCTCTGCCTAGGAAATTCACGGCACGGCCACATTTCTGTGGCGATATTACATCAGTTTGCGGCGGCGTGTCACCTCAATATCCAGATCGGTAATCTTCTTACGCAGGGTATTCCGGTTGATCCCCAGCAAATCCGCGCATTTTGCCTGGTTGCCTCCGGTTGCAGCCAGGGCGATTTCGATCAAGGGCGTCTCCACTTCGCGCAGCAGCCGCATATACAGGCCCGGCGGCGGCAGCATGTCGCCGTGCAGGTCGAAATAGCGCTGCAGATGGCGGCCCACGGCTTCCGACAGCTTCTCGTTCGCCAGCCCCGCCACGGCAGGCTGTGCCTCCGCCTGCGGCCCCAGCACGGCCTCGGCATCGGCCCGGCTGATCTCCTCGCTGCGCGCGGTCAGGGCCAGCCGCCAGACCGTGTTCTCCAGCTGCCGCACATTGCCGGGCCAGGCAAACCGGCGCAGCACCTCGCGCGCGTCCTCGCTCAGCTGCCGGTGCGGCGCGCCTTCGTTTTCCGCCTTGATCAGGAAATGCTCCGCCAAGAGCGGGATATCCTCCACCCGCTCGCGCAGCGCCGGGACGTGCAAGGCGGTGCCGCAGATCCGGTAATACAGGTCCTGACGCAGCTCCCCGGCCTCCATCGCCGCGGCCAGATCCTTCTGGCTGGAGGCGATGAAGCGCGGCGCGTGATCGCCCGGCGCATCCATCATCCGCACCAGGCGCGCCTGCGCTTCCTCCGGCAGGTCGGCCAGCTCATCAATCACAAGGGTGCCGCCCCTGGCTTGGGCCAGCAGCCGCGCCGGGCCTTCCAGCTCAATCATTGCGGCAGCGTCCGCATGCACCAGCGGCAGGGTCCGCCGGTCTGAGAAATCGTGAATTGCCTGCGCGATCAAGGATTTGCCGGTGCCGCTTTCACCGGTGATCAACAGCGGCAGATCGGTGTTCATCACCCGTGCGATCAGCCGGTAAAGCGCCTGCATCACCTCGCTGCGGCCGATCAGCGGCAGCTCTTCCGGGCGCTCCCGCGCCTCCGCCTTCGCCGCGGCCGGTGCCACCCGCTTGGCGGACAGCGCCTTGGCGGTGCGCTTCATCAGCTCCGGCAGGTCAAAGGGCTTGGGCAGGTAATCATAGGCGTCCGCCTCCTCTGCCTTGATCGCCGTCATGATGGTGTTCTGCGCGGAAATGACGATTACCGGCAGGCCGGGCCGGTCGGCCTGGATCTTGGGCAGCATCTCCAGCCCGTTCCCGTCCGGCATCATCACGTCCGATATCACCACATCGCCCTTGCCCTCGCCGACCCAGCGCATCAGCGTCGTCAGCGAGGAGGTTGCATGCACCTTGCAGCCTGCGCGGGTCAGCGCCTGGGTCAGAACAGTGCGGATTGTGCGGTCGTCGTCAGCGACCAGAACGGTGCCGTCCATGGATCAGCTCTCCTGCGGTTTTGCATCGCGCGGCACGCGCGACAGCGACAGCCGGAACACTGTGCGCCCGGGAACCGAGCTTACCGATATCCAGCCATTATGCTCCGAGACGATCTTGCTCACCAAAGCAAGGCCGAGCCCGGTGCCGTTCTCCCGGCCCGAAACAAACGGGTCGAAAATGTCATCCCTGATGTTTTCCGGCAGCCCCGGCCCATCGTCGGTGATCTCGATCTGAAGGGGCAGCAGCTTGCCGGTTCCGTCGCTGCGACGCAGCCGGAAAGAATGTTCATAGAAAGTGCGGATATGAATGGTTCCGCCTTTTGGATCAGCCGCTTCCGAGGCGTTCTTCAGCAGGTTCAACACCACCTGCAGCAGCTGGTCCGCATCGCCCCAGGCCATCGGCAAGGAGGGGTCGTATTCCTCGGAGATGGTCATATGGGCGCCGAACCCCAACAGCGCCGAGCGCCGCGCACGGTCCAGCACGTCATGCAAGTTCACCGGCTTGAAGTCCGGCTCGGTCAGGTTGCCGAACTGCTCCACCTGCTCCAGCAGTTTCACGATGCGGCGGCTTTCGCTGACGATCAGGTCGGTCAGCTCCAGATCTTCCGGTCCCAGCCCCATGCTCAAGAGCTGCGCCGCGCCGGTGATACCCGCCAGCGGGTTCTTGATCTCGTGCGCCAGCATCTCCGCCATGCCGATGGCAGAGGCAGCCGCGGATTTGGCGGAATGGGTCTGCGTCATGCGCCCGGCCAGTTCCCGCGGGGTGACCATAAGCAGCATCACCCCCTCATGCCCCTGCAGCGGCGCGATCTGCACCCCGCACTGCAGCGGCGCCCGGCTGCCGGAGCCGACGTCGATGTCGTTCACGAACAGCGGCGTGCCTTGCACCCGGGCGCGGGCAAAGGCCTCCTCGATCGGCGCGTCGATGGCCAGCGTGTCCCAGACCGGCTGCCCCGTCAGCGCCTTGCGCGAGGTGTTGAGGAACCCCTCGCCGGCCGCATTCACATCGGCGATCTTGTCCCAGGCGTCGATCAGAAAGGCCGGCACCGGCAAAGAGGCCCACAGAGCAGTGCTGTCCATCATGCGGCGGCCTCCGGTCTTTGTGCGCTCAGCGCCTCCGGCAGCAGGGCCAGCACCTCTTGCGGGTTCTTCTCCGTCAGCACTGCGCGGCGCATGGCGGGGCCGGTTCCGGCCTCATCCATGTACCAGCCCAGATGCTTGCGCGCGACGCGCACCCCCAGATCCTGCCCGTAGAAGTCGAGCATCGCCCGGTAATGATCTGAAACCATTTGAATAAATGCATCCCCTTCCGGGATTTCCGGCGCCGGAGCTCCCCACAGATGATGGGCCACCTCCGCCAGAAGCCAGGGCTTTCCTTCAGCCCCGCGCCCGATCATCACGCCATCGGCACCGGACTGCTCCAGCGCCTGCCGCGCAGTTGCCGTGTCCACAATATCGCCATTGGCCAGCAGCGGCACATTCACCGCGTCCTTGACCGCCCGGATTGCCGCCCAATCGGCGGAGCCCTTGTAGAACTGGCAGCGGGTGCGGCCGTGGATCGTCACCATCTGCACCCCGGCCTCGCAGGCGCGGCGCGCCACGTCCGGTGCGTTCAGGCAGTTGTCGTCCCAGCCCAGCCGCGTCTTCAGCGTCACCGGCACGTCCACGGCGCCGACCACCGCCTCGATCAGCTTTAGCGCGTGGTCCGGCGTCTTCAGCAAGGCAGAGCCGGAATAGCCGTTTGTCACCTTTTTTGCGGGGCAGCCCATGTTGATGTCGATGATCCGTGCGCCCTGCCCGGCGACCTGTTTCGCGGCCTCGGCAATCCAGTATTCGTCACGCCCCGCCAGCTGCACCGCGGTGTTCTCCACATCCGCGCTCAGCTCGGCCCGCTCGCGCACGCCGGGCTTGGCCTGCACCATCTCCTGGCTTGCCACCATCTCGCTCACCATCAGCCCCACACCAAAGGAGCGGACCAGATCCCGGAACGGCCGGTCGGTGATTCCCGCCATCGGCGCCAGTGCGATGGGTGGAGACATGGAGGTGGTTCCAAGCGTGAAGGACAACTGCCTAATCCTTGTGCAACTGAGAGGTTTTTACCCGAAGCTTCTGCTATGCAGCAATGAATTGCGCCTCTGCAAGCCGCTCCCGGCCTTCATTTGCCTATTTTTTAATCACATTCCGCCGGGTGATTGCCACTTCCCGCGCCACCTCATAAACAATGAGCGAACTTCCGCACGAGGACCGCATGACCACAGCCGCCCTGATCGTCGCCGCCGGCCGCGGCATCCGCGCAGGCGGCGGCACACCCAAGCAATGGCGCCCGCTGAAAGGCCGCCGGGTGATCGACTGGACCCTCGAAGCCTTTGCGCGTGCGGGCGTGGACCTCATGGTTCTGGTGCTGTCAGCGGATGACACCGCCGCTTGGGAGGAATTCGCCGGCAATCCCAACCTGATCCTGGCTGAAGGCGGTGTAGAGCGGGCCGCCTCCGTCCTGAACGGTCTCAAAGCGCTGGCGCCGCACAACGTGGACAAGGTGCTGATCCACGACGCTGCCCGGCCCTGCGTCAGCCCGGCCCTGATCCACAGCATTCTCAACGCCTTGGACGAAACACCTGCCGCAGCCCCGGCGCTTGCAGTGACTGATGCGCTGTGGACCGGCGCGGATGAAACCGTCACCGGCACCCAGGACCGCAATGGGCTGTTTGCCGCGCAGACGCCCCAGGGTTTCCGGTTTCAGGACATTCTAGCGGCACATCTTGCCCACCCCGGCGGAGCCGCCGATGATGTCGAGGTGGCGCGCGCTGCAGGGCTTGACGTCCGCATCATTCCGGGGGAGCCGGACAACATCAAAATAACCCGCCCCGAGGACTTCACCCGGGCGGAACGCATTCTGGGAGCAGACATGGATATCAGGCTTGGCAACGGTTACGACGTGCACCGCTTCGGCCCCGGCGACAGCGTGATCCTGTGCGGGGTGGAAATCCCGCATGAAAAAACCCTGCAGGGCCACTCCGACGCCGATGTCGGCATGCACGCCGTCACCGACGCCATCTATGGTGCGCTGGCGCAGGGCGACATCGGCCAGCACTTCCCGCCGTCCGATCCGCAGTGGAAAGGCGCTGCCAGCGAGATTTTCCTGCGCCACGCCGCCAACCTGGCGCGCGAGATGGGGTTCACCCTGTCGAACGTCGACTGCACCCTGGTCTGCGAATACCCCAAGGTTGGCCCCCACGCCGCCAGGATGCGTGCCGTAATGGCTGAAATCCTCGGCATCGGCGCAGACCGAGTGTCGATCAAGGCCACCACGTCGGAACGCCTCGGCTTCACCGGCCGCGGCGAGGGCATTGCCGCCATCGCCACTGCAGCACTGGTGAAACCATGAAGAGATCGCGCCTGGCTTTCCTGATCGGCACCGTCGGCGGCATCGGCTACCTGCGGCCTGCGCCCGGCACCTGGGGCTCGCTTGCCGCCCTGCCCATGGCCTATGCGCTGCACCAGCTGGGCGGGTTCCTGCTACTGGCGCTGGCGACCGTGATCTGCATGATCGTTGGCGTCTGGGCAGCAGAAGCGATGACCCGCAACCGCGAGAACATGGACCCCTCGGAATTTGTCCTGGACGAGGTCGCAGGCCAGTTCACCGCGCTCTGGGCCGTGTCCTATCCGGCCTGGGCGCATGATATCGAGATCACCGCGCTGTGGCCGGGCTGGATTGCCGCCTTTGTGCTGTTCCGCCTGTTTGACATCCTGAAACCCGGCCCTGTCGGCTGGGCCGACCGGCAGAAGGGCGCGACCGGCGTGATGATGGATGACATTATCGCGGGTATCCTGGCTGCCATCTGCGTTGCCGCGCTTGCCTTTCTGTCGCACGGCGTCCTGGGAATGTAAGCATGGTCACGGATGAGCTGATCAGACGCGCAACAGCCGCAGGCATCACCATCGCCACCGCTGAGAGCTGCACCGGCGGCATGATCGCCGCGGCGCTGACGGACATCCCGGGCTCCTCCGCCGTGGTCGACCGCGGCTTTGTCACCTATTCCAACGCCGCCAAGATGCAGATGCTGGGCGTCAAGGCGGACACGCTGGACGCCGAGGGCGCCGTCAGCGAGGAGGTCGCCGCGGAAATGGCCGAAGGTGCGGTCCGGAACGCGGGTGTCACCCTGGCCGTCTCCGTCACCGGTATTGCAGGCCCCGGCGGGTCGGAGTTCAAGCCCGAGGGCCGCGTCTGCTTTGGCCTGGCCCGCGCAGGCCGGCCCGCCACAACGGAAACCGTGGAATTCGGCGCCATCGGCCGCGCCAATGTCCGCGCAGCCACCCGTGACCACGCACTGGACCTGCTGGCGCAGGCCGTTTCCCAAATCGAACGCGAAACGGGCAGCTGACCCGCTGCGGCGCTCAATTTTTCAGCATTTGCAAAAAAGCCCCGTTTTTGTGCGCCCTCCGCACCTCTGCCGCTTTTTTCTGCGCCCGGACTGCGCTTTCTCCTGACCGCACCGGTTATTGAGGGGAAGGAACAATCGGATGAACGGAGCGGATACCGCATGGATCATTGTGGCCACGGCCCTGGTCCTCTTCATGACATTGCCAGGACTGGCCCTGTTCTACGGCGGCCTTGTGCGTGCCCGCAATGTGCTCAGCGTCTTCATGCATTGCTACGCCATTGCCTGTTTGATGAGCGTTCTGTGGCTGGCCTTCGGCTATACCATTGCCTTTGGAAGCGGCACGTCAGGTATCTGGGGAGGTCTGGACAAGATGTTCCTGAACGGCGTCACCGCCGACAGCCTGTCCGGCACCCTGCCTGAGGTTCTGTTCTTTGCCTTCCAGATGACATTTGCCATCATCACGCCCGCGCTGATCGTCGGCGCCTATGTGGAACGCGTCGGCTTCGGCTTCGTGCTGGTGTTCTCCGGCCTCTGGATGCTCTTGTGCTATGCGCCGGTGGTGCACTGGATCTGGGGCGGCGGCTTCCTGGCAGACGGCGGCATTTTCGGCGACACCGGGGTCAAGGATTTTGCCGGCGGCATCGTGGTGCATGAAACCGCAGGCCTCGCAGCACTCATCATCGCCTTCTTCCTGGGCCCGCGCAAAAACCGCACCATCCCGCCGCACAACCCCGGCTATGTGATGATTGGCGCCGCGATGCTGTGGGTCGGCTGGTTCGGCTTCAACGGCGGCTCGCAGCTGGCCGCTGACGGCGGCGCGGCGATGGCGCTGACCGTGACCCATATCTCCGCTGCCACCGCGTCGCTCAGCTGGGCGCTGTGGGAAAAGATCAAATACGGCAAAGCCTCCCTCGTGGGCTTGGTCACCGGCACCATTGCGGGCCTCGCCTCGATCACTCCGGCCTCCGGCTTTGTCGGCCCGATGGAGGCGCTGATCATCGGTGCCATCGCAGGCGTGCTGTGCCAGGAGATGGTCAACCTGGTGCGCAACAAGATGCAGATCGACGACACCCTCGACGTCTTTGCCGTGCACGGTGTCGGCGGCATCTTCGGCACTATCATGATCGCAGCCTTCGGCGCCGGCGCCTGGGCCGCGCAGCTGGGCGCGCTGGTTATCGTCGGCATCTTCACCGTGGTTGTAACCATCCTGCTGGTAAAGGTCTCCGCAGCGATCACGTCCCTGCGCGTGGATCTTGAAAGCGAGACCAACGGCCTCGATCTCTCTGTTCACGGTGAGCGCGCATACGACATGAACAGCTGACCCCGGCTATGACGAATGCCACCACTCACGGCAGACGGTGCAATTTCCGCACCGGACGGGTCCCTTCGGGGGCCCGTTTTCCGTTACAGATCAGCGGCTTCAGGACAAAGATTCCAGCAGCCATGCCTGTTCCAGCGCATTGCAGCGTTCTCCGACACGGCCACCCGCTGCGCGCTCCTCGATCAAGGTGATGCCATGGCTGCCCTGGTACAGCGCCTGCACGGCTGATCCCGGCACCGAAAACGGCGGCCCGTCCATCAGGGACTGGTCATAGTCAAAGCCGATCAGAAGCTGCCTGGCAGTGCCGGTGATCCGGTTCAGATGCGCGGCATAGGCCTGCCGGTCCTCCGGTTTCACGGCAACCAGCGCCGCCCGGTCATAGACTGCATCAACCTGCCCGAGATGCGCCGGCGACAGGGCAAAAAAATCACCGGCGTAGAGGGTCAGTTCACCTGCCTGAAAGCGGATCAGGCCATCCTGCCTGGACACCTCCGGCGCCAGCTCCAGCCGCGCAAACACCTCTTCCACCGCGCCCTGATTGAACTCCACACCGGTCACACGCAATCCCTTGGAAAGCAGCCAGTCCAGGTCCAGCGCCTTGCCGCAAAGCGGCACAAAGACGGATTGACCCGCCTCCAGTCCAAGCCGGGAAAAATGCCTGGTCAGCAAAGAGTTGGGTGCGGCCTCATGAAACCCGATCCGGTTCTCGCGCCAGCGCGCCTGCCAGAATTCCTGCTCCATTGCGGGGTGCTCCTTCCGAGGGAAATGACGAATTCAGCCGTTGATACGACTTGAAGCCCGCTTGAGGTCAACAGGTATCTCGCCCCGCTGAGCTTCAGCCGTACAATTCCGCCGCCCGCCGCTCAAACGCACGCACGATCCGCTGCATCGCCTCGTTGAAGACCACCCCGATGATGCTTTGCAGAACCGCATTCTTGAATTCGAAATCGACGAAGAAGTCGACGTCGCAGCTGCCGTCCTCGCGCGGGGTGAAAATCCAGTTGGACTTCATGTAGCGGAACGGGCCGTCCAGATACTCGGTGTCGATTTTTCTCTCATCCGGATAAAGAGTTACCCGGCTGCCAAAGCGTTCGCGGAAAACCTTGAAGGAGATCACCAGATCCGCTTCCATCACCTCAGCATCGCCCAGCGGCGCACGGCTGCGGATGCGGGCGGCAGCGCACCAGGGCAGGAACTTAGGGTATCGCGCGACATCGGCCACCAGATCGTACATCTGCTGTGCCGAATAGGGCATCTGGCGGGTTTCCGAGTGTGTGGGCATCTGTCCGCTGATTTTCTGCTACAATTACCGGGCGTGATGTCCTATGTACGCGCGGGAAATTCAAGGGGGCAGCCATGACACAGCGTCCATATGTCATTGATGTGATGATCTCGGCCAAGGCAATCGCCGCGCGGATCGAGGAGCTTTGCGAGGAAATCCAGAAGGAATTCGGCAATACCGACAAGCTGGTCGTGGTCGGCCTGTTGCGCGGCAGTTTCGTGTTCATCGCCGATCTGGTGCGCGAGCTGGACCTGCCGATCGAGGTCGATTTCCTGGAGGCATCCTCTTATGGAGATGCCATGGAGAGCAGCCGGGAAGTGCGTATTCTCAAAGACTTGCGCGGCGCCATTGAAGGACGCGACGTGCTGGTCGTGGAGGATATCGTCGACACCGGCCACACGCTGAACCACGTCACCCACCTGCTGCAAAGCCGCAATCCGGCGCGGCTGAAATCCATTGCGCTCCTGGACAAGCCGTCGCGGCGCGAGGTGGATTTCCGCTCTGACTGGGTGGGTTTCGAGATCCCGGACGAATTCGTTGTCGGCTATGGCATCGACTATGCGCAGCGCAACCGGAACCTGCCGCATATCGGCAAGGTGCGGTTCACTGACGAGGGCTAACCGCCGCCCGAGCGCGGGCGGGGTTACCCGCCCGGCACCCCGAAATGCGGGCGGCACCCTGCGTGCACCCCCTGTGCACCCCCCGTACACCGCCTGATCCGCTTACCGGCAGAAATGCCACAGAATCCAGAAACCAGCGCGAAACAGGGAACCGGCGCAAGACCGCCGGTTTCGTCCCGCCGCCGGCATTTTCCGGCGCAGGGGATTTGCCTTTCGCCGCTGCCTCCCCCATGTGATGTTCAAACGCAGCGATCACAGGAGATCCGCAATGCAGAAGATTCTGACGGCAGCCGCCGCCGCGGCGATGACCCTGTCCCTTATCCCCGCAGCCTCTTACGCGGGGCCGCCGAAGTGGGCGCCGGGACACAAGAACAGCGCGTCTTACTACGCACCGGGCCAAGTGAAGAAGCGCCACGCCCGGCACGGATACATTCACGGCGACAATTGGGTCTATGTGGACGATTACCGCCGCTGGGGCCTGAACCCGCCGCGCGACGGGCACCGTTACGTGCGCCAGGACGACAAAATCTATGAGGTGGTCAAGGACACCCTGGCGATCATCGGCGCGGTTGCTGTTGTCGATGCGCTGGTGAACTGACGGTCAGCCAAGCACTTTCCTGACAGCTTGCAGAAAAATCCCGGCTCCGGCCGGGATTGCCGCGTCAGGGAAATCGAAATCCGGGTTGTGCAGCTGCGGCTGCGCTTCGCCGGAGCCCAGCCAGAACATCGCCGCCTTTGCGTGTTTGCCGAACTGGCCGAAATCCTCGGACCAGCGCTGCGGATAGTCCCGCATCTGCGCCGGATGCCCGGCTGCGGCACAGGCGGCCTGCAGCACTTCCACCGCTTCCGGGTGGTTGGTGCAGGCGTCGAAGACGTCGTCGAACCCGATAGAAAACCCCAGCCCCTCCGCCGCGCAGACCTGCTCCACCAATGCGGTGGCGTCTGCAATGAGCTGATCCATCCGCGCATCCGTCACGGTGCGCAAAGTGGCCCAGACCTCGCCCTCGCCCGGCGCAATGCCGAACGTGGCTTCGCCCAGCCGGGCGTGGGTCAGCGTGACGAGGGCAAACTCTGGTCCCAAGTCACCGCCGCTGGCGAGGGCCGCCAGCCCAGGCAGCAGCCGGGAAATGGCCCCAGCGGGTGATACCCCGTCCTGCGGCGCGGCAGCGTGGGAGGTTTTGCCGGTCAGCTTGATGCGCATCCCGCGGGAGGCGCAATTTGCTGCGCCAGAACACAAGGCCACCTGCCCCACTGGCAGCCCCGGCAGGTTGTGCAGCGAGAAAGCGTAGTCCGGTGCAATCTGCGCGAAAGCCGGATCGGCAATCACCGCCGCTGCGCCCTTGCCGGTTTCCTCGGCGGGCTGGAACAGCAGCACGGCGCGGCCCTTTGCCGGGCGCTGCGCCGACAGATCCTCTGCCAGCGCCGCCACCATCGTCATATGGCCGTCATGGCCGCACAAATGGCCGCGGCCTGCGTGGGTGGAACGGTAGGGCTGATCCGACAGTTCCTCGATCGGCAAGCCGTCGAGTTCACAGCGGATGAGGACCGCGGGGCCGTCTCCGCTGCCCTCAAAAACCGCTGCAACACCGTGGCCGCCAAGGCCGGTCAGAAGCTGATCGGGGTTATGCAGCCGCAGGTAATCCGCCACCATGGCAGCGGTCTTTTCCTCAGCGCCGGAGACTTCGGGAATTTGATGCAGGGCGTGGCGCAGCCGTGTCAGCCGCGCCAGGCGCTCAGGCGTCATGCCAGGCCCAGCTTCTTGTTGCGGGCCTCGCGCAGTTGGGCAAAGTCGTCGCCGGCATGGTAGGAGGAGCGGGTCAGCGGTGTTGCCGAAACCATCAGGAAGCCCTTGCCATAGGCAGCTTTCTCATAGGTCTTGAACTCCTCGGGCGTCACGAAGCGGTCCACCGCGTGGTGCTTGGGCGTCGGCTGCAGGTACTGGCCGATGGTCAGGAAATCGATGTCCGCGGCGCGCATGTCATCCATTACCTGCTTCACTGCCTGCGTGTCCTCGCCGAGGCCGACCATGATGCCGGACTTGGTGAAGATCGACGGGTCCAGCTCCTTCACGCGCTGCAGCAGGCGCAGGGAGTGGAAGTAGCGCGCGCCCGGGCGGACCTCAGGATAGAGGCCCGGCACGGTTTCCAGGTTGTGGTTGAACACGTCGGGCTTGGCTTCCACCACCGCCTCCAGGGCGCTGTCATCGCATTTGATGAAGTCGGGGGTCAGGATCTCGATGGTGGTCTTGGGGCTGCGGTGGCGCACGGCGCGGATGGTCTGGGCGAAATGCTCGGCGCCGCCGTCCTCCAGATCGTCGCGGTCCACCGAGGTGATCACCACGTGGTTGAGGCCCAGTTTCTCCACCGCATGGGCGACCCGGCCCGGCTCAAACGCATCCAGCGCGTCGGGGCGGCCGGTGGCGATGTTGCAGAAGGTGCAGCCGCGGGTGCAGATCTCGCCCATGATCATCATGGTGGCGTGGCCCTGGCTCCAGCATTCGCCGACGTTGGGGCAGCCCGCTTCCTCGCAGACCGTGGTCAGCTTGTTGTCGCGCATGATCTTGTGGGTGTCGGCATAACCTTTGCCGCCCGGCGCCTTGACCCGGATCCAGCTTGGCTTCTTGGGCTGAGCGTTGTCGGGACGATGCGCCTTTTCGGGGTGGCGCTGCTCCGGGATCTTGAGGTCTCTCACGTGGAATTTCCCTTCCGGCCTTTGGCGTTCTGAGCGGGTTTACCACAGCTGATGTGGCTTGGCACGGTCATATCGTCAACCCTGCCCTGCAGCTTTGTCATGGCTCAAACTCCGGAAATATGCCGTTTTCCTTTGCCAAAGTGACGCAGGGGAACACATAATCCCCGCAAGCATGGGATTTCGCCGCAGATCATTCAGGGAGGGACGCATGGCCAAGGAGCTGGAGAAGTTCAAGGCAGAGCACAAGAAGCTGGCTGCCGGCACCAAGAAATTCACCACGGCCGAGGGCGACAAGCTGAAAAAGCGGATCGGGATATCGCTCGGCAACGCCTGGGAGGGCGAGGATTATTTCCGCGAGAGCCTGGCCAAGGCGCGCAAGAACGGGGTGAAGTCCGAGAAACTGGCCGATTTCCAGAAGGACAAGAACTTCAAGGACGGGCTGACCACCTGGAACAAGGCCGTGGACATCCTTCAGGGCGACGTCGACGCGATGAAGGGGTTCTGCGCCGATGCCAAGGCGCATATGGCCAAGCAGCAGAACCTCTTGAAGGACATCGAGAAGGATCTGAAGAAACGGGCCAAGTCTTCCGGCTCCAAGAAGGACATCGAGGCGCTTCAGGGCGAGTTGGAAAAGGAGATGGCCGCGGTCAAGAAAGCCTCGGAGTACGAAGGCAAACTGAATGCGGCGCAGAAGCTGTACGCGGCGAATTTCCAGAAGAAGGTCAACGCCATCCTGAAGGAAAAGCCGGACAGCCATGACAAGAAGAAGGACGCAACCGAACTGCCGCAGCTGCTGGTGGACCGGAACCTGAAGAAATACGCCAATCAGGTCGGCGCGCTGGTGAAGGCGATCAACGCCCATTGCGTGGCCGCTATCGACAAGGCGGGCGAGGATCTGAAGGCCGCAGCGCCGGAGCTGAAGGCGGCGGCGGCGAAATACAAGGATCTGAAGAAGATCAACGACCAGTACCAGACCGCCAAGAAGAAGTTCCCGGGCGCCATCGAGGATTCCAAGGACAAGAAGAAGCTCTTGGCGACGCTCAAGAAGTTCAATGACCTGACCACAGCCGCAGAGCGCAAGCTGCGCGGCACCACGGTGACCATCAAGAAAGCTGCGGCGTAACGCCCCGCAGGGGTGGAAGATGCCGTTTTTGCACAGGTTTCCGGCGCTGGATTGCCGCATTCGCGGGTCGGCGGAGGAAACCTGCGCGCAATGCTCAGGGACATGTTGAAGCCAGCTTAGAATCATTTTAAGCCTGCCCGCCGAATACATCTTTTGATACAGGAGCAAGCTGAGATGAAAGCTGGCGTTAAGCTGCCCGACGTGACCTTCCACACCCGTGTCCGCGACGAGTCGATCGAGGGCCCGAACCCGTTCCGCTGGGAAGACAAGACCACCGCTGACTACTTTGCCGGCAAGCGCGTTGTGCTGTTCTCGCTGCCGGGCGCCTTCACCCCGACCTGCTCGACCTACCAGCTGCCGGGCTTTGAAAAAGGCTTTGCCGACTTCCAGGCCGAAGGCATCGACGCGATCTACTGCATGTCCGTGAACGACAGCTTCGTGATGAACGCCTGGGCGCGCGCCCAGGAGCTGGAGAACGTGGAAGTGATCCCGGACGGCTCCGGCGAGTTCACCCGCAAGATGGGCATGCTGGTTGCCAAGGACAACCTGGGCTTCGGCAACCGCTCCTGGCGCTATGCGGCCATCGTCAACAACGGCGTGGTCGAAGCATGGTTCGAAGAGCCGGGCCTGTCCGACAACCACGGGGAAGACCCCTATGGCGTGTCCTCCCCGGAGACCGTGCTGAAGCACCTGAAAGACGCCAAGGCAGAAGTCGCGGCCTAAGCTGCGCCGCCATATCAAGCACTCGAACGGGTCCGCGCAGCGGGCCCGTTTTCTTTTGCGGCGCAGCCAGGTTCAGCCGATCATCTCTTCCTCTTGCGGGCTGGCCTCGCCGTAGTACTCGGCCAGATGCTGCAGCGCGATGCGCAGCACCACTTTGCCCGATCTGGCCGGCCAGCCGAGGTTTCGCTCCGCCGTTTCCAGCCCCTCCAGATGGCAGCAGCAGCGCAGGGCAATGTCGCTGAGGCCTGCGCCCAGTTTCTGCAGCGCCTCTGTCATCCGCTGGTGCGCTGCCGCCGCCGCCTGGTGGCTGGTGCTGCGCATGGGGTGGCTTCCTTGGGCGAAATACAGCTCCTCCTGCATCAGGTGGCTGCTGATCTGCGCCAGCTCGAAGTCCTCGCGCAGCCGCCGCCCGGCCCGCACCATCGGCTGGGTGAGGAAGGATTTGCCGTCCTTGTCCAACAGCCTGGCCAGCATTTCCAGCGGCGTCTCGGCACCGCTGTAGCGAGATTTGCGGCCCATTCCGCCCGCCTCGGCAGGCTCCGGGGCCTCGAACGGCGCCTGCGCCTCGGCAAAACCGCCTTCCAGCCGGGCGCGGGCGCGGTTTTCCTGATCGGCAATGATCCGGTTCAGCGCGCTGCGGCCCGCGGCGGTGATCGAATAACGGCTGATCCGTCCCCGGCGCGTGCAGGCAATCCAGCCGGTCAGCGCCAGCGCCCCTGCCAAGGGGCGCGACACCGCCACCTTCTGCCCGTCGGCCTCCTGGCCTTCGCGCACGACCACGGCCATTTCCATGCCCTCGGCCGCGGCCAGAACCGCGCCGCCGCGGCTGAGCAGGGTCAGCACGCTGGCAGCCTCGCGCTCGAAACCCGACCTCAGGCTGCGGTTTGCGGCGGATGGACTATCGGGCTGCCCCGGTTTCGCAGCGGCGGACTTGTAGCGCCCGGCAAGATAAGTCAGCACCTCGTCAATCAGCGGGTCGTCCCGCAGGGTTTCCACCCGGCGCACCTGCCGCAGGATGGTGGAAGGATGGCAACCCGCCTTGCGGGCCAGCTGCCGGATCGGGCGGCCTGCCTCGGTGTGTTGAAGGTAGCGGCATGTTTCCAGCGGCACCCAGCCTGGAAAGGGTGCCTGTGTCATGTCTTGCATTCGTAACCCCCCGGTCGTGAGCCAGGCCGCCGGGCCAGCCGCACTCAAAGGTGCCTGCGGCCTGTCCCCTTGCGCCCGGCTGAATTTGGACAAAAGCGCGGATCGGACATCATTGTTTCCAGAAAAAACATAATCATCACAAAACGTACCGTTCGCCGGTCTCCCCCTTTCCGCAACACCACCTAGGGTTGTGTTATAGCAGAGCCTGCAAAGAGATAGGAAAGGAGAGCACGATGCAGGATGTCTTCACCCGGCTCACACTGCTTCGGCGCCCGAGGATTCTGGCGCGGGCGGCGCGGCTTGGCGCCCGGAACTATTGCCGCCAGCGCGACCTGCGCCGCATCCTGGGCTATGGCGAGGTGCCCAAGCCCGCTGCGGCGGTGATGCGGCTGCTGGAGCTGGAAGACGGGCTGAACACGGCGCGCCGGGACGGCGAGGCCGGCTATTCCCTGATCCGCCACGTGGATGTGCTGATCGCGCTGGCCGGCGAGGCCGGCTTTCTGCGCGCCAGGCCAAACGCAAAAACGGCGGCCCGTGCGGACCGCCGTTTTGCTGCGGCAGAGGGTGCGGCCCCCTGCCCCTGAGTTTCCGCCTCGCGCGATTACATGAACGCGTCGGGCATGGAGGCCTTCTTCTCGGCCACGTATTCGTCCAGCGCCTGCTTGATGGCAGGATCCAGAGCCGGCTGCTCATAGGTGGCCAGCAGCTTCTCGACCCGGTTGGAGGCCAGCGCATAGGTGTCGCGCGCGCCTTCCTCTTCCCACTGCTCGAACGGTTTGTAGTCGAGCAGGTCGGACTTCCAAAAGGCCGATTTGAAGTTGGCCTGGGTGTGGGAGCAGCCGAGGTAGTGGCCGCCGGGGCCGACTTCGCGGATCGCTTCCATCGCCTGGCCGTTCTCGTCCACCGCGATGCCTTTGGCGAGGCCATGCAGCGCGCCCAGCTGGTCGGCATCCATCACGAACTTCTCGAAGTCCGCAACCAGGCCGCCTTCGAGCCAGCCGCAGGAGTGCAGCATGAAGTTCACGCCGGACATCAGGCCCATGTTGAGCGAGTTGGCGGTCTCATAGGCTGCCTGCGCATCCGGCAGCTTGGAGCCGCAGAAGGAGCCGGCCGAACGGAACGGCACGCCCAGGCGGCGGGCCAGCTGGCCTGCGCCATAGGTGACCAGCGACGCTTCGGGGGTGCCGAAGGTCGGCGCGCCGGAGTTCATGTCGATCGAGGACACAAAGGCGCCGAAGATCGCAGGCGCGCCGGGGCGGCACAGCTGGTTATAGGCGATACCGGCCAGAACCTCTGCCAGCACCTGGGTCAGGGTGCCTGCCACCGACACCGGCGCCATGGCGCCGCCGACGATGAACGGCGAGATGATGCAGGCCTGGTTGTTCTGCGCGTAGACTTCCAGCGAGCCCATCATCACGTCGTCGAAGGTCATCGGCGAGTTGATGTTGGTCAGCGAGGTCATCACGGTGTTGTTCTGCACGAACTCCTTGCCGAACAGGATGCCGGCCATGTCGACGGAATCCTGGGCGCGGCTGGGTTCGGTGACGGAGCCCATGAACGGCTTGTCGCTGAGGGTCATATGCGCCATCAGCATGTCCAGGTGGCGCTTGTTCACCGGGATGTCGGTGGGTTCGCAAACGGTGCCGCCGGAGTGGTGCAGCCACTTGGACATATAGGCCAGCTTCACGAACTTGTTGAAGTCGTCCATGGTCGCATAGCGGCGGCCGCCGTTGCGGTCGCGCACGAAGGGCGGGCCGTAGACCGGTGCCAGAACCAGGTTCTTGCCGCCGATGACCACCGATTTCTCGGGGTTGCGGGCGTGCTGGGTGAACTCGGCCGGCGCGGTTTCGCACAGCTTGCGGGCCAGGCCGCGGGGGATGCGCACGCGCTCGCCCTGGACATCGGCACCGGCATCGCGCCAGCGCTGCAGCGCCGCCGGGTTGTCAACGAAATTGACGCCGACCTCTTCCAGGATCGTGTCCGCGTTGTACTCGATGATCTCCAGCGCTTCCTCGTTCAGGATCTCGAAGTTCGGAATGTTGCGCTCGATGTACTTGGCGGTCTCGATCTTGACGCTGGTGCGCTCGGCGCGGCGGGCGGCGCCGCCGCCGGAACCGCGGGCACGACGGCGCGGGGCTGCTTCTGTCATGGTTTATCCTCACCACAGGCATTTCATTGCGATGGGTATTATAGCCAGTGCGCGCGCCGCCGCCGCAGGATTGCGGCCATTCAAGTTGAAAAGCGACATTGCCGCTGCAATTTCCACCGTGCCGGTGGACTTTGGCATACCCGTTGCGGCCCTGATGCCGGTCTGCCGTTAAATAACGCCCAGCCCCCAGCATCGCGGCCAAACCCCCTTGCAGAAAACGCGTTCCTGCCCTATGGCGCGTGCATGACAGAGACATCCCATGACCGCCTTCTCATCATCGACTTTGGCAGCCAGGTCACGCAGCTGATTGCGCGCCGCCTGCGCGAGCTGAACGTCTATTGCGAAATCCACCCCTATCAGAATGTCACCATGGACTTTGTGCGCGAGTTGGCGCCCAAGGCGGTGATCTTCTCGGGCGGGCCGGACAGCGTGACCCGCGAGGGCAGCCCCCGGGCGCCGCAGGAAATTTTCGACTATGGCGTGCCGATCCTGGGCATCTGCTATGGCCAGCAGGTGATGATGCACCAGCTGGGCGGCAAGGTGGAAAGCGGACACGGCACCGCGGAGTTCGGCCGCGCCTTTGTGACCCCGACCGTTGACCGGCTGGAGCTGCTGGACGGCTGGTTCGCAAATGACGCCGACCGCGAGCAAGTCTGGATGTCGCACGGCGACCACGTGAGCCAAATCGCCCCGGGGTTCGAGGTCTACGGCACTTCCCCCAACGCGCCTTTTGCCATCACCGCCGATGTCTCCCGCAACTTCTATGCGGTGCAGTTCCACCCGGAGGTGCACCACACCCCGAACGGCGCCAAGCTCTATGAGAACTTCGTGCGCCTGGCCGGTTTCAGCGGCGACTGGACCATGGGCGCCTACCGCGAGCAGATGATCGAGAAGATCCGCGAACAGGTCGGCGACAAGAAGGTGATCTGCGGCCTGTCCGGCGGCGTCGACTCCTCTGTTGCGGCGATCCTGATCCACGAGGCGATCGGCGACCAGCTGACCTGTGTGTTCGTGGACCACGGCCTGCTGCGCAAGAACGAGGCGGAAGAAGTCGTCTCGATGTTCCGCGACAACTACAACATCCAGCTGATCCACGCGGATGAGAGCGACCTGTTCCTGGGTGAGCTGGACGGCCAGTCGGATCCGGAAACCAAGCGCAAGATCATCGGCAAGCTGTTCATCGACGTGTTCCAGAAACACGCCGACACCATCGACGGCGCCGAATTCCTGGCGCAAGGCACCCTGTACCCGGATGTGATTGAATCGGTCTCCTTCTCGGGCGGCCCTTCGGTCACCATCAAGTCGCACCACAACGTGGGCGGCCTGCCGGAGAAGATGGGTCTCAAGCTGGTCGAGCCGCTGCGCGAGCTGTTCAAGGACGAGGTCCGCGCGCTCGGCCGCGAACTGGGCCTGCCGCAGAGTTTCATCGGCCGCCATCCCTTCCCCGGGCCGGGTCTGGCGATCCGCTGCCCCGGCGAAATCACCCGCGAGAAGCTGGAGATCCTGCGCGAAGCGGATGCGATCTATATCGACCAGATCCGCAAGCACGGTCTGTACGATGACATCTGGCAGGCTTTCGTGGCGATTCTGCCGGTCCGCACCGTTGGCGTGATGGGCGACGGCCGCACCTATGACTACGCCTGCGCCCTGCGCGCGGTGACCTCGGTCGATGGCATGACCGCGGACTACTACCCCTTCAGCCACGAGTTCCTGGGCGAAACCGCCACAAGGATCATCAACGAGGTGAAGGGCATCAACCGCTGTACCTACGACATCACCTCGAAGCCTCCGGGAACCATCGAGTGGGAATGATCACGGGCGGCGCGGATTTCCCTGCAGAAACGGGGCAGTCCGCGGCAGTTTTAAAGAACGTTTAAGCAATTTGCGCCATCTTGAGCGGAACACCTGGCCGCCGGTTTGTAGCCGGCGGCCTTCTGCTTCAAGGCAAATGGAGGCGCAAAATGCCCGTGATCAAATACAAGGACGTGCTGCTGCACTTCGCGCATATTCCCAAGTGCGGCGGCACCTCTGTCGAGCGCTACGTGCAGGGCCTGAAAGGCGTCAGCCTCGCCTTCCTGGACGAACAATATGTGTCCAACCCGCCGCAGCAGCAGCACTGGAACATCTCTTCCCCCCAGCACATCGACGGGGAATCCCTGTCGCGGCTGTTCCCCAAGGATTTTTTCACCGCCTTTTTCACCATCGTGCGCCATCCGATTGCGCGGCTTGAAAGCGCCTACAAATTCCAGCGGCTGGTCGAGCGCCGGATCGGCAGCGACGAAACCCTGGACCAATTCGTCAAGACCCGCCTGCTGGAAAACGTTCTGACCAAAGGCTGGATGGATGGCCATTTCTATCCGCAGTCGGGCTTTTTCTATCCCGGCGCCAACTACCAGGTTTTCAAGCTGGAGGAGAACGGCGCGGAGCACGCCAAGGCCTTCATCGATGCGGCCCTGTTCAGCAACCCTGCCAGCCAGCAGATGACGCACAGCAACCACCTGCGGCTGCCCGACAGCTTTGACCCCGGCGACCTTGTTCTGAGCGACGAGGGCCTGGCCGTCGCCCAAAAGCTCTACAGCATGGACTTCGACAACTTCAACTACGACCGGCAACCGGCCGCACAGCCGCACCCCCAAGCGGCCGCCGGCTGAGGCGCAATTGGCTGAGATACATGACACAGAAGTTCAACATCTGCCTGATTGAGCCCCAGAACTACGTCCATTCGGGCGCGTTCTACGAGATTGCCGACCTGCTGCTTTACGCACTGCGCGATCTCGGCTTCGAAGCTGTCTCCACCAGAAACAGAATCGACCCGGCGGCACGCAACATCGTGATCGGCATCCACCTTCTCAATCCTAGTTTTGCCAAGCAGATGCCGCCCGGCACCATCATCCTCAACACCGAGCAGCTGGGCGCGGTGTTCGGCGACTGGAACAAGCGAATTCTTGAGTGGTTCTCGCAGGACTTCACGCTGTGGGACTACAGCGAGGCAAATGTCGCCCACCTCAGGGACTTTGGCGTCAAACGGGTGGAAAAGCTTCAGCTCGGCTATCAAAAGGAACTGTGCCGGATCACGCGGCGGGAGAATCCCGACGTCGACGTGCTGTTCTACGGCTGTATCAACCCGCGCAGGAAGGCGGTTCTTGCAGATCTCGAAGCCCGCGGCCTGCGGGTCAAGGCACTGTTCGGCGTATACGGCCAGGACCGTGATGCGTGGATCGCCCGCTCGCGGATTGTTCTGAACCTTCATTACTATGAGACGCAGATTTTCGAGATCGTGCGGACCTTCTACCTGATGACCAATGGTGTTCCCATCGCGGCCGAAGTGAACCCCGGAACCCGGATCGACGACTGCTACCGCGACGGGATGCTGCCCCTGCCCTACAGCCAGCTTGCGGCGGGAATTGACGATGCGCTGAAGGACGAGGCCGGGCTGGCACAGCTTGGGGCGCAAGCGAAGGAGACAATCGCAAGCCTTCCGCAGGCCGGGCTGCTGCGCGAGATTATCTGAACCGCTGAACCTCCTGGCTACGAGGCCCCTTGACGCCGCTGCAGGATCGCGCCTTCCTGCGGCAACGGGAGGTCCTTCATGCAGAAATCGGAACCGGTAGCCGCCGCCGTTTGGATGATCGGCGCCATCGTCTCCTTTTCCGCGATGGCGATTGCGGGCCGCGAGGCAGGGCTGACGCTGGATACCTTCGAAATCATGGCCTACCGCAGCCTGGTGGGTGTAATGATCGTGATTGCAGCCCTCACCGTAACAGGCCGCTGGCACCAGGTGCGGGGGCAACGGCTGAAGGTGCATCTGCTGCGCAACATCTTCCACTTCACCGGCCAGAACCTGTGGTTCCTGGCGGTGACGCTGATTCCGCTGGCGCAGGTTTTTGCGCTGGAGTTCACCTCGCCCCTGTGGGTGATCATCCTGTCGCCGATCCTGCTGGGAGAGGTGCTCTCCCGGCGGCGGATGCTGGCGGCGGCGCTGGGTTTTGCCGGCATCCTGATTGTTGCCCGCCCAAGTCCCGACACCATCAACATCGGCCTGATGGCAGCGGCCAGCTGCGCCATCTTCTTTGCCCTCACCGCAATCCTGACCAAGCGGCTGACCCGGCATGAGAACACCGCCTCAATCCTGTTCTGGCTCACCTCCATGCAACTGGTGATGGGGGTGCTGGCGGCGGGGTGGGACGGCGACATGGCGCTGCCCGATGCCGCCACCCTGCCCTGGCTGGTGCTGATCGGCATTGCCGGCCTCGCCGCGCATTTCTGCCTGACCACCGCCCTGTCGCTGGCCCCGGCCAGTGTGGTGGTGCCGGTGGACTTTGCCCGCCTTCCTGCCATCGCGATCCTGGGCATGGTGATCTACGGCGAGGCGCTGGATGCCTGGGTGCTGGGCGGCGCCGCCGTCATCTGCATCGCAAATTACCTGAACATAGTTGCAAGACAGCCCCACAGAACCCCTCAGGGCTGACTGAATCCGCCTAGTTGCCGCGCGGTTAATGTTGATTTGCGGAAATCCCGCCGATTACGTTCGCGTTAAGCGGCTTGGAACAGCTGCAATACTGGGAGGAACAATGAAACGCTATCTTGCAACGTCAGCCGTTCTGGCGCTGGCATCGGGTTCTGCTATGGCAAGCGGCCTGGACCGCACCGGCCAGCCGATCGGGATCATCTTCGAAGAAGGCAATTACGCCGAATTCTCTTTCGCGACCACATCCGTGGACCTGTCGGGCGACGACCGGGACCTAAGCCCTTTTGTGACCCCGTCTACCAGCGGAGATGTTGGTGAGCGCTTCAACATGTTCGGCGCTGGCTACAAGCGGGACCTCAACGAAAAGCTGTCGTTTGCTCTGATCTTCGATCAACCCTGGGGTGTGGATGTGAACTATCCGGTGGATGGCTCCGCTTGGCTCGGTGGCACCACAGCGCAAGCAGATTCGAACTCCATCACCGCTCTTTTGCGTTACAAGTTCAACGAGCGCTTCAGCGCCCACGGCGGCATCCGCTATCAGGAAATTGACGGCGAGATCAATTTGGCCGGCGCCGCCTACGCAGCCATTCCCGGCGGCACCTACAATGTGAAAGTGGACAAGGACGGCGCCTTTGGCTGGGTGGCCGGCGTTGCCTATGAGATTCCCGAGATCGCCCTGCGCGCTGCGCTGACCTACAGCTCCGAAATCGAACACGAATTCGACCTGACCGAAACCTTTGCCGGTTTCCCGCTTGCAAGCGGGTCCAGCACGACCAAGACCAAGACGCCGCAGTCGGTGAACCTGGATTTCCAAACCGGCATCGCACAGGACACGCTGCTGTTCGGCGGCATCCGCTGGGCCGAGCACAGCGTAACCAACCTGGTTCCCGGGATTCTGGACCGTGACCTGATCGACCTGGACGACTCGGTGACCTACACGCTGGGTATCGGCCGCGCTTTCAACGAGAACTGGTCCGGCTCTGTCGCGCTGATCTATGCAGATGCGGACGGCGACGATCTGGTCTCGCCGCTGGCGCCGACCCACGGCTATGAGGCGATCCGCCTTGGCGTGCAGTACAAGCAGGACAACATGACCGTCTCTGCCGGTGTCCGCTACACCCAGCTGGGCGACGCAGTTGCCTCCCCCGGCGGCAACCCGGTGACCGATTTCGAGGACAACGACGCGGTCAGCTTCGGCCTGAAAGTCGGCTTCCACTTCTGATCCCGGCACAGGCAGCAGCCGCTGCAGGCAGAAACGAACAGTTCACCCCCGCATCCGGAATGCGGGGGTTTTTCTTTGCGCCTGCCGCGGGCTGCGGCGCAAGCGCACACGCAATTGACCAAGCCCGCGCGGGTGATTAGCAAGGCGTGAAACCTTCAGGGACTTGGAAACTCCATGCTTTACTCTTCTGCGCAGGACTGGCGCGACGCGCCGAACAAACGGGTGCTGTTCTTTGGCATGTCCGGGCTTGGTAAAACCTATGTCAGCAATGTTCTGCGCGGCGCCGGCAGCTGGTTCCACTACTCGGTGGATTACCGCATCGGCACCCGCTACATGGGCGAATACATCGCCGACAACGCCAAGGCGGAGGCGATGAAGGTGCCGTTCCTGCGCGAGCTTCTGCTGTCGGATTCGATCTTCATCGGTTCCAACATCACCTTTGAGAACCTGACGCCGGTGGCCGCCTACCTGGGCAAGCCCGGCGATGTGGCCAAGGGCGGCCTGCCGATCGCGGAATACAAGCGGCGCCAGGAGCAGTTCCGGGTGGCGGAAATCCGGGCGCTTCTGGACACCGAATATTTCGAAGGCCGCGCGCAGCAGCTGTATGGCTATCCGCATTTCATCTGCGACACCGGCGGGTCGATCTGCGAATGGGTGGATGCCGATGACCCCAAGGACCAGATCCTGTCTGAACTCAGCAAGCACACGCTGATGGTCTGGATCAAAGGCAGCGAGGCGCATACCGCCGAGCTGGTGCGCCGGTTCGACCGCGCGCCCAAGCCGATGTCCTACCAGCCGGAGTTCCTGGACCGGGTCTGGCAAGAGTATCTCAAGGCAAACGGGATATCCGAGGTTGATGTCGACCCCGATGCCTTTATCCGCTGGACCTATGCCCAGGCGCTGGCGCACCGCCAGCCGCGTTATCAGGCGATGGCCGACAACTGGGGCGTCACCGTTACCGCCGACCAGATCTCAGCCGTCAAGGATGAGGCTGGTTTCGTGGATTTGATCGCCTCGGCCCTTGAGGACCGCGGCTAACCCGCTTATCTGAAAACTTCCGCTATATCGCACAACCTTCCGCAAATCAGGACACTGACATGCCCATCAAGATCCCCGCAGACCTGCCCGCCTATGACGTTCTGACGAACGAAGGCGTGATGGTCATGTCGCCGGATCAGGCGGCGCGGCAGGACATCCGCGCCTTGCGCATCGGCCTGCTGAACCTGATGCCCAAGAAGATCCAGACCGAGAACCAGTTTGCCCGGCTGATCGGCGCCACCCCGTTGCAGATCGAGCTGAGCCTGATCCGGATGACCGAGCATCAGACCAAGAACACCGCGGCTGAGCACATGGAGGAGTTCTACCACTCCTTCCAGGAAGTGAAGCACGAGAAGTTCGACGGGCTTATCATCACCGGCGCGCCGATCGAGCACCTGGAATTTCCCGAAGTGACCTATTGGGACGAGATGCAGGAGGTGTTCGAATGGACCCAGACCAACGTGCATTCGACCTTTGGCGTCTGCTGGGGCGGCATGGCGATGATCAACCACTTCCATGGCGTCAAGAAGCACATGCTGGACCACAAGGCATTCGGCTGCTTCCGGCATCAGAACCTGGCGCCGGCCTCGCCGTACCTTCGCGGGTTCTCGGATGATTTCGTGATCCCGGTCAGCCGCTGGACGGAGATGAAGCAGGAAGAGGTCGATGCCGCAGAGGGCCTGAAGACGCTTCTGGGCAGTGACGAGGTCGGCCCCTGCCTGATCGAGGACAAGGCGCACCGGGCGCTCTATATCTTCAATCACTTCGAATACGACAGCGATACGCTGAAGCAGGAGTACGACCGCGACGTGGCCAACGGCACCCCGATCAACGTGCCGGGCAACTACTATCCAGACAATGATCCCAGCCGCCAGCCGCAGAACCGCTGGCGCAGCCACGCGCATCTTCTGTACGGCAACTGGATCAATGAGATCTATCAGACCACGCCATACGATCTGGAAGAGATCGGCCGCTAGAATGCTGGCCTGGGCAGGCCTCGCCGTGGCAGCGGGGGCTGCCCTCACCGCCTGGCAGGCAGGCCGGCGCGAGGCGGCGGCCATGGCCAGCCACCCGCCGCAGGGCCAGATCCTGGCGGTGGGCAGCCACCGGGTGCATGCAGTGGAAATGGGCCGCCCCAAGGGCAGCGCCCCGGATCTGGTGCTGATCCACGGCTCCAGCGGCAACACCCGGGACATGACCTTCCGCCTGGCCCCTGCGCTGGCCGATGACTTTCGCATCCTGATCTTCGACCGTCCCGGACTGGGCTATTCCAGCCCGCTGAACGGCAGCGGCGCGACGATCCGCCAGCAGGCTGATGTGCTGCGCCAGGCCGCCGCGCAGATGGGGGCCGTGGCCCCTGTGGTTCTGGGCCAGAGCTATGGCGGCGCGGTGGCGCTGGCCTGGGCGGTGGACCACCCGCAAAGTGTTGCAGCCTTGGTTTCGGTTGCCGGGGTATCCCATCCCTGGGACACGCCGCTGGACCTGTTCTACCGGGTGACTTCCACACGCCTGGGCAGCGCGCTGGCTGTCCCGGCTGTGACTGCCTATGTCTCCCGGGCAACCGTTATGGAAACACTGGACGCCGTGTTTGCCCCCCAGGCTGTCCCGGAAGGCTACGCCAGTCATTTTGGCATCGGACTGACGCTCAGGCGCGCATCGCTGCGGGCCAATGCCAAACAGCGCGCCAACCTGCTGGACGAGGTGAAATCCCTGGCACCGCACTACGACCGGATCAGCATACCGGTTGAAATCATCCATGGCACTGCGGATGACACCGTTAGTCCCGACATCCACGCCCGGCAGTTGGAGCGCGATGTCCCGACCGCAGACTTGACCCTGCTGGAGGGCATCGGCCACATGCCGCACCATGTGGCAACGGATGAGGTCGCTGCCGCCGTTCACCGCGCCGCCGCGCGCGCGAATTTGAGCTGAAACAGCCTGTTCTGCTGCAATTCAATGGGCCATCTTTACTGCGGACACGGTGCTAAAAGAAGCGGACAGAAACAACCCCAGAGAATTGTTACTCAAGCTGTGGCATACTATCCCTCTGGTAATGGAGGGCACTATGAAAACACCCGGTCTCGCCATCATTGCAACGATCTTCGGCGTAATTTTTTCAACATCACAGCCCACGGCTGATCCCAAACCGCAGAACGCGACAGTTCCAGCGGCGCAGGATTTGGCCAGCTTGTACGGCGGCAAAACGCAGCGATGGAAGTAGTGCGAGGGAGGCATCTATTACGGCCCCCGCTGGGAAGCGCAGGCCTATTGCGGAAAGCATCCTGACAGTGTTGGAGTCGGGAAATGGTATATCGATGCCAAGGGCCGCGTGTGCCAGAAGTTGACCTGGTACTGGGCCAAGAATGGTGAACGCCTGTCCGAACCAGGTGAAGAAGAATGCATCTCTCACCTGACGGCGGCGGACGGTATTGTCTGGCGCAGCTGGCCGAAGGACCGGGAATGGTGGAAGGCCACCAACAGTGCAAGCCTGGAAAAGGGGTTCAAGTTCAAATCGAAGATCCGGCGGCTGCGAAAAAAGCTCAAGGTGTAAAACCGCGGCAGCTGATCCCCAACAGTCTGTAACCCTCAACTGCACCCGCCCGCGCCGGGCCGGTGCAGCACCCTCCGGCTTTTGCCGCAACGCCCCCATGTCAGCTGCGCAAATTTGCGTTAAAGCGATTCACATTCCATACTGTCTTCCCATATAAGGGGTTGAGGACAGAAGGGTTTTGCACATGCCGCTGCCATTTGACGGGGCTATCAGCCGCTACAGCCAAAGCGGCGCGCCGGAGGAGATCCGCGCGGCGATCAAGGGTGCGGACAAGGATGATATCCTGAGCCCCGGCTACCCGCACAACGAGCGGATGAAGCGCAAGTCCTATGAGGCAGAGCTGGAGGCACTGCAGATCGAACTGGTGAAGCTGCAATCCTGGGTCAAGTCCAGCGGCGCCCGCATTGCCATCGTGTTTGAAGGCCGGGATGCGGCCGGCAAGGGCGGTACCATCCGGCGGTTCCGGGAAAACCTGAACCCGCGCGGCGCACGGGTGGTGGCGCTGCCGAAGCCCAGTGAAGCCGAACAGAGCCAGTGGTATTTCCAGCGCTACATCCAGCACCTGCCGTCCGGCGGCGAAATCGTGTTCTTTGACCGCAGCTGGTACAACCGCGGCGTTGTGGAAAAGGTGTTCGGCTTTTGCACGGACGCGCAGCGCGAGCGGTTCTTTCACCAGGTGAAGGGGTTTGAGCAGGCCTTGGCCGAGGATGGCATCCGGCTGTTCAAATTCTGGCTCAACGTTGGCCGGGCTGAACAGTTGCGGCGGTTTCTATCGCGGGAGTCGGACCCCCTGAAACAGTGGAAGCTCAGCCCGATTGATGTGAAGGGGCTGGAGAAATGGGACGAATACACCGCCGCCATCTCCGAAACCTTTGCGCGCAGCCACTGCGCCGAAGCCCCCTGGACTATCATCCGCTCGGATGACAAACGGCGGGCCAGGCTGGCGGCGATGCGCAGCGTGCTGCACGCCATTGACTATGCCAGCAAGGACTCCAAGGCGATTGGCGCCCTGGACACCAAGATTTGCGGAGGCCCGGACATCTGGGATGCCTAAACGCGGTTATCATCACGGCAATCTGCGCCAGGCGCTGGTCGAAGCCGCCCTGCAGCTGATCGAGGCCAAGGGGCCGACCGGCTTTACCCTGTCGGAGGCCGCCAAGCAGGCCGGTGTCACCCCGGCGGCTGTTTACCGCCATTTCGAAGGGCGCGAGGATCTGATCGCCGAGGCCTCGCGTCAGGGCTACGTTATGTTCGCAGACCTGATGCAGCATGCCTATGACAAGTACCAGCCCTCTGCACTGGCGGCGTTTGAGGCGACCGGGCGCGCCTATCTGGCCTTTGCCCGCAAGCATCCCGGACATTACATCGCTATGTTCGAAAGCGGGATTTCGGTGAACCGCACCCCGGAACTGGCCGATGCCGCCGCGCGGGCGCGGCAGATCCTGGAACGAGCCGCAGCCGACCTCAGCCAGCATATCCCGGCCGAGAAACGCCCGCCGGCCTCGATGTTCTCGGCACATGTGCTGGCGATGAGCCACGGGGTAGTGGAGCTTTATGCGCGCAACTCTCCTGGTGCCGCTTCGCCCTTCCCGCCGGAGGATCTGCTGGAAAGCGGTATTGGCATCTACTTGCGCGGCTTGGGGCTGATCGGACCGGACAATTAGACCCGGCTGCTAGAACCGGCCGCTCGGCTGCGGCGCGCTCAGCTCACTGCCGACATTGACCAGGTTCACTTCGCCGATCCCCTTGATATCCTCAGGCCCGATATCGGTGACATGGAATTCCTCGGACAGGGCTTCCTTCATTTCTTCGGGCGCGACGATTTTCATCGGGTTGGCAAAGACTTGCAGGCGGGAGGCCAGGTTCACCGCCGGGCCGAAGACGTCATAGACATACTTCTGGATGCCCACCACGGAACCGACGGCAGATCCGGTTCCCAGGCCGATCCGGGCCTGCCACTTGTGCTGATGGCTCTGGTTGCGCCGGTCCAGGTAGCGCAGGAAACGGGTGGCGCAATGGGCCACAGCGGTGGCGTGGTCCGGTGCCGGGTCCGGCATTCCGGACACCGCCAGGTAAGCGTCGCCGATGGTCTTGATCCGCTCGCAGCCGTATTGTTCGACGATGCGGTCGAAGGCAGTGAAAATGTCGTTCAGCTCTCCCAGTGTCACCGTCGGATCGGTGCGCGAGGCAAAATCGGTGAAATCAACAAAGTCCAACATTACGACCGAGACCTTGGGATAGAGCTGCGGTGTCACCACCCCGAAGGTCTTGAATTCCTCATAGACGGAGCGTGGCATCAGGTTCAGCAGCAGCCGTTCCACCCGCTCCTTCTCGCGCTCCAGCTCGCGGGTGTTGCGCTCCACCATAGCGGAGTAGCTGTCGATCATGCTCTCCAGCTCGCGGATGCGGGTGATGTTCTGGCATTCCACCACCAGGAGCGGCTCGTCCAGATGGCTGGCCTGGGAGATATTTATGGCAAACACCAGCGTGCGGCGCTTGCGCTTGATCTTGAGCTCTGCGGAATAGCGCAGCCCTTCGTCGCACAGCGTGCTCAGGTCTTCCGCGCTGAGGCCGTCAATAGCATCTATCAGGGACGCGCCGGGCCCCGGGGTGCCGAACCATTCCGCAAACGGCTGGTTGTGAAAGACAAACCCCAGATCAGAGGCCCGAACGACAGCCACACCGACGCCTATTGCGCGCAACAACTGTTCGTTGATGGCGGCAATGCTCATGCCGCATCCCTGGTGACAATGATGCTGCGTTTCGATTCGATGGCGCTGAGTGTGGTTCGGATATCCGGTTCCGACAGCCCATGTTGCTCCAGCGCTTCTTTCAGCAGCGTGCCCATTTCGTCGAAGTCTTCGTGACTGATGCCCAAGGCGCGGTGCACTGCCTCCAGCCGGTCATCGCTGAACGAGGCCGGCCCGCCCAGCAGCGAGGAAATGAACTTGGTCTGGTGGTCGATGAGGCGCGCCATATCCACGTCGGCGAAGTAGTCGCCGATCTGATCGGAATCGAGCGCCAGCTCGTAAAAGGTCATCACGACCCGGCTGATAGCGCTGAACCCGCCGTACTTCTCGTAGATCGTTTGCGGCATGACTGCTGTCCCCCAACAGGAAGCGGTCTGCCCATGTTACGCTAGTTTTTTGAAAAAGTTAACGCCCGGGGACAGCGCAGGCCGCCCCGGGCCGGAAATCAGCCCTGATACAGACGGGTTTCGCGGTTTCAAGCGGTCAGGCTGCGCTTTCGCCGGTGAAGGTCACGAGGTCGCTGACAATGCCCTGCAAGCCTTCGATCAGGTCCGCAGTGGGCTGCGCGGACAGCAGCGGCGCCATCTCCCGGATCAGGGGCAGCGGCAGATCCCACCAGCGCAGTTCCTGTAGCTTTTTGCAAACCGCGTCGTCAAAGCGTTTGCGGACCATCTGTGCCGGGTTTCCCGCCCAGACCTCGTAAGCGCCCACATCGCCGGCCACGGTGGCATTGGGGCCGATAACAGCGCCGTCGCCAATGGTCACCCCGCCCAGCAGCGTGGCATTGGCGCCGATCCAGACGTCATTACCGATCACCACATCATGGCCGCCCTGCCGGGGCGCGTGCGTTTCCGCGCCGCCCAGATGATCGGTGAAGACCTCGCCAAACGGAAAGGCAGTGATCCGGTCCAATGCCGGCGACTGATCCAGCAGCACCCGCACCCCCCGGCCCACCGAGCAGAACGATCCGATGGAGATACTGGCGCCGCTGTCCTGCCCCTGAATGTCCATGTCCTCATACCCGTGGGTAAAGCGGCCGATTTCCAGCTGCCCGGCGCCAATCGGGGCGGTCTTGAAGTTCTCAGGAGAAGCCATTGTCTGTCCCGCCTTCCAGTGTTGATCCGTTGAATACCGGGCCAACCTAGAAAAACTTTCTAAAAGAACTCTGAAAGATTGCAGGAAATGGCGGAGGCCGGAACGGAAAAGGGCCCGCCAGCGGCGAGCCCTTCCAAAAGCATGTGTTTCCAGCTTAGCGCTTGGAGAACTGGAACGAACGGCGGGCTTTGGCCTTACCGTATTTCTTACGTTCCACAACGCGGCTGTCGCGGGTCAGGAAGCCGGCCGCTTTCAGCGCGCCGCGCAGGGACGGATCGTACAGCTGCAGGGCTTTGGAGATGCCGTGCTTGACCGCACCGGCCTGACCGGACAGGCCGCCGCCCTTGACGGTGGCGTAAACGTCGAACTGGTCTTCGACGCCGGCAACCTGGAACGGCTGGCGCAGGATCATCTGCAGCACCGGGCGGGCGAAGTACTTGTTCAGCTCTTTGCCGTTCACCTCGACCTTGCCGGAGCCCGGCTTGATCCAGACGCGGGCAACAGCGTCTTTACGCTTGCCGGTGGCATAGGAGCGGCCGAGTTCGTCACGAACCGGCTCACGCGCGATGGTTTCTTCGGCCACTGCTTCCACACCGGTTGCAGCTGCGAGCTCTTCGAGAGTGTTGATCTGATCAGCCATCGGTATCAGCTCCGGGTGTTTTTCTTGTTCATGGATTTGACGTCCAGAACTTCAGGTGCCTGGGCTTCGTGCGGGTGCTCGGCACCGGCATAGATACGCAGGTTGGTCATCTGCTGGCGCGACAGGCGGTTGCCCGGCAGCATGCGCTTGACAGCCTGGAACACGACGCGCTCCGGGTGTGCACCTTCCAGGATTTCCTGCTTGGTGCGCGACTTGATGCCGCCCGGGTGGCCGGTGTGCCAGTAGAAGTGCTCGTCGCGCTTCTTGCCGGTCATCTGCACCTTGTCGGCGTTGATGATGATGACGTTGTCGCCCATGTCCATATGCGGAGTGAACGAGGCTTTGTGCTTGCCACGCAGGCGCATGGCAACGATCGAGGCAAGACGGCCCAGAACAACGCCCTCGGCGTCGATCAGGATCCACTTCTTCTCGATGTCTGCCGGAGTAGCAGAGAAGGTTTTCATGGCAGGTCAATCCTGTTTGTCGTGAAGGCAGAATCCCATAGGTCATCGGCCTGAATTCGATGGACGGGGTTTACGGGCATCCAAAGCCCCAGTCAACACCACCAAACAAGAATAAACCATTACAAATCAGTACGTTAAAAAATAGGTATAATAATACCCCACAAAATCACACGCTGATCTGCTCCGGCGGGTTGTCCAGAAGCGCGCGCAGGCGCAGCATCGCCTCTTCGAATTGCTTCAGCGGCACATGCGCGTTGATGGCGATGCGCACCGCATGCGGCGCGCGACCGTCGCGCAGGGCGAATTCATCCGCCGAGCGGATCTGCACCCCGTTGGCCTCTGCCGCGCGGGTAAAGGCGGCGGCGCGCCAGCCGGACGGAAGTTTCAGCCACAGGAACGGCACCTCCGGGTTCCAGGTCAGGTCAAAACCGCCAAGCGCGTTGACCGCCACCCGCACGTAGCGGGCCATTTCGTTTCGCACGCTTTGAACCAGCCCCGGCAGCCGCGGGTCGGTGAGCAGGATCCGCACCAGTTCCGCCAACGGCTGCGCCAGGCCGAAATAGCCGTATTCCGCCACCCGCCGCAGGTCTGCCGCCCGCCCCTCCGGCGCCAGCGCAAAGCCGACGCGCAAGGCCGGCGTCAGGATCTTGGAGATCGAGGAGACATGCCAGGCCAGTTCCGGCGCCAGCGCGCGGTAGCTGGGCGCGCGCGATTCCCCCAGGCGGTAGCAGTCGTCCTCGACAATCTGCACGCCGTGGCGGCGGGCAATGCGGACGATCTCCTTGCGGCGCTCCAGCGGCGTGAACAGCCCGGTGGGATTATGCACTTCCGGGCTGGTGCAGATGACGGAGGCGCCGGATTTTCGGATCGCCAGCTCCATTGCGTCCGGGCGGATGCCGTGTTCATCCATGGCGACCTCGACCACCTGCGCCCTGAGCAGCTCTGCTGCGCGGCGGAAGCCCGCATAGGTCAGATCCTCGACCATGATCACCGGCTGCGGGCCTTGCAGGATTGCCTGCAGTGCCACCATCAGCCCGTTCTGGCCGCCGTGGGTCAGCACCACGTCCTTTTCGCTGACCGGGCCAACCGGCGCCTGCGCAATCCAGGCGGCAGCCGCCTGGCGCACCGGCTGATATGCATCGCGGGTCGGATAATTCAGGAAATTGCGCGCCTCGCCCTCGGCCACCTTGTGCAGCGCTTCGCGCACCGCCGCCACCTGCCCCATGTCGGCAATCCGCGGGCTGAACAGGCTGACATGGCCGGGATCGCGTGCCTCCAGCAGATGCAGCTCCCGCGACCATACGTCATCGGGCACCGGTTTCTTCTTTTCGGCTACGAAAGTGCCGCGCCCGACCTCAGCTTCCAGCACGCCCTCATCGGTCAGAATGCTGTAGGCACGGGCGACGGTGCCGGGTGTGATGCTCAACTGATACGCGAGATCGCGTACCGGCGGCAGCTTTGTACCAATTTTCAGGCTGCCCATTTCAACAGCCGACCGGATTGTATCTGCGACCTTTTTGTACTTGGGACCTTTTGTCTCACCCAGGGCCTGCGGCCAAATTGTACCCATTACAATCCATCCTTGGACAATACTGCACCCCCTTTGTATCAAAACGCCACGACAAATCAACAGGATTGTATCAACACAATACGAAGGAAGCCTCCCATGGCACAGCATACGCAAATGGCACAATCGAACATGTCCTATCTGAACAGCCGCCCGGCCCTGCCGGTGCTGGCGCAATGGGCCGTCTCCTTTGCCGTGCTGGTGACCAAGTGGAGCCTGCGCCATCGCACCCGAACCCATTTGAAACACCTGAGCGATACGCAGCTGAAGGACATCGGGCTGTCCCGTGAGGACGCCCACTATGAAGCCACTCTTCCGTTCTGGCGCCCGTGATCCCCTGGGCAAAAGAACAACCTTACGGCCGGGGCATGCCCCGGCCTTTTTTATTTGCGCCGCCACCCGAAAGAAGCGGAACCGCCCAACCGCCATATGAAAATCCGCTCTTGGCCCGCCCCCCGCGCTTTGCTAGGCGCAGCGGGACGAAACCAGATTTGGCAGATTTGATGCAGCGCGACCCCATTCTTGTTGTAGACCGCGAGACCGGCGAGACCTTTGAAGAGGCGGTGCTGGGCGAGAAGTGGATCCGCTGGGCCTATCAGAACGCCAGCGCCAGGCCGGTGGAAAAACTGCTGTTCCGATCCAGCCTGATCAGCCGCCTGATGGGCGCCTGGTTCGACTCGCGGTTTTCCAAGGGCAAGATCGCGGCAGTGGTCGACGAACTGTCCATCGACATGAGCGAGGCCACGGCCCCAGCGGACAGCTTTGGCTGCTTCAACGACTTCTTCGTGCGCCATCTGAGGCCCGAGGCCCGTCCCTTCAGCGCGGACCCGAAAGACATTGTATCCCCCGCTGATGGCCGGGTGCTGGTGTTCCCGGAACTGGCAGAGGACGTGTTTGTCCCGGTCAAGGGCTATCCGATGTCGGTGCGCACCATGCTGCCCGGCATTGCGGAGCGGTTCATCGGCGGCGCGCTGGCGATCGTGCGGCTGTGCCCGGCGGACTACCACCGCTACCATTTCCCCGCCGCGGGCCGTATCACGGCGTCGCAGGACATTCCCGGCGCGCTGCATTCGGTCAACCCGATTGCCCTTGGCGCCGGGCCGGATGTGTTCGGCGAGAACAAGCGGACCTGGACGCTGATCGAAACCGAGGCTCTGGGCAGCTACTGCTTTGTCGAGGTCGGCGCCTTCGGGGTCGGCTCCATCGTCAACACCCGCACTTCCGGCGCCGTGCAGAAGATGGACGAGAAGGGCTATTTCAAGTTCGGCGGCTCCACCGTGGTGGTGGTTTTCGAGCCGGGCAAAGTGCAGTTCTCCGATGATCTGGTGGCAAACAGCGCCAAGGGGCGGGAGACCCTGGTCAAGGTCGGCCAGCCCTTCGCCACTGCGCTCTAACGCTTGGGCGGGATCGAATAGGTCATCGAAGCGCGGGCCACAGGCTGTGCCATACCCTCGGAATAGATCAGCACATCCGCCACCGCCAGCACCCGGCCCAGTTTCAGCAGCCGCGCTTCGCCGATCAGGTCGGCACCGGCCGCGGGCTTGCGCATGAAATCGAGCGAGCAGTTGGTGGTCACAGCCAGCGCCTCCTGCCCCAGATGCGCCAGGATCAGCGCGTAGACCGCGCAATCGGCCAGCGCAAACATCGACGGACCGGACACCGTGCCGCCGGGGCGCAGGTGCCTCTCCGCCGTCAACAGCCGCATCCTGAGATGGTTTTCCTCCATCGTTTCGATGGCAAAGTCATCCCGCACCTGCGGAAAAATCTCATGCAAGTATTCGGTCAGACCTGCGACATCAAATGCCAGCGCCATGCTTTCCCTTTCCGTTCGCCCCGCCTAGAGTTGCCCCCGGATTTGCACGGAGGGCAAGATGGCAATTCTGGAACGTCACGACACGGGTGCGATTGCTCGGCTCACCATGAACACGCCCGAGAAGCTGAACGCGCTGTCGGACGAGATGCTGGCCGCGCTGCAGGAGCAAATCGATGCCCTGCGCGAAGACAGCCGTATCAAAGTGGTGATTCTGTCCGGCACCGGCAAAGGATTCTGCGCTGGCCATGATATCAAGCAGATGACTGCAGGCCGCGCGGCGGAGGATGGCGGCAAGGGGTATTTCCAGGATCTGTTTGCGCGCTGCACCAGCGTGATGACGGGGTTGCAGTCGCTGCCCCAGCCAGTGATTGCCCAGGTCCACGGCATTGCTACCGCTGCGGGCTGCCAGCTGGTTGCCTCCTGCGACCTGGCGGTGGCGGCCGAAGGCACCAAGTTCGGCGTCAACGGCGTGAACATCGGACTGTTCTGCTCCACCCCGATGGTGGCACTGTCGCGCAATATCCCGCGCAAACAGGCGTTTGAGCTGCTGACCACCGGCGAATTTGTGGACGCTGCACGCGCCGTTGAGCTGGGGCTCGCCAACCGCGCCGTGCCGCTGCAGGACTTGGAGGCAGAGACCACCCGGCTGGCGGAAACCATCGCGTCCAAGCTCGGCGCGGCGGTGAAAATCGGCAAGCAGGCGTTTTATGAACAGCTGCAGATGCCGCTGGACCAGGCCTATGCCTATACCAGCGGCGTGATCGTCGAGAACCTGATGTACCGGGACACAATCGAAGGCATGGCCGCCTTTATCGAAAAACGCCCCCCCGACTGGCAGGAGTGAGTTTTTCCGAAAATTTACGGAAAGCTTTAGCCTTTGTTTACCAATCGGAACGTAATGTTTCCGCAATAAGCCAAATAGCCGCCTTCCAATTCGGGCGGAAAGATGGCAGAGATTGGGCAAGGTCGCTGACCGGCACAATTTGGGCTGCTGCTGCGGAAGGGTCCCTCCAACCGGTTCTCTCACCCCGGTCATCCATTCCCGCAGCGGCGGCCCCAAATCTCCCCCCAACAAGCCCGCCTGCCCGCCTTTTGGGCGAAGGCCCTGCTTGCGGCCCGGTATCTCCCCAAGCCTGTTGCACGCGCACGTCCCCTGCCCTATGTGGCGGGCATGACAGATCATTCGGCACAGACATTGCATATCGTGGGCGGCGGCATGGCCGGCTCGGAAGCGGCCTGGCAGGCGGCAAACATGGGTGTACAGGTGGTGATCCACGAAATGCGCCCCAAGGTGGAAACCTTTGCCCACCAGACCGGCAACCTGGGCGAGATGGTGTGTTCGAACTCCTTCCGCTCGGATGATGACGAGCAGAACGCCGTGGGCCTGCTGCATTGGGAAATGCGCGCGGCGAACGGCCTGATCATGACCACCGCGGATGAGCACCGGCTGCCCGCCGGCGGCGCATTGGCCGTGGACCGGGAGCCCTTTGCCGAAACCGTGACCGCCAAGCTGAAGGCGCATCCGAATGTCACGGTTTCCTACGAAGAAATCACCGAACTGCCCGCCGAAGGCCACTGGATCTTTGCCACCGGCCCGCTGACCTCGCCGGAGCTGGGCAAGGCCATTCAAGCCGAAACCGGAGCCGAGGCACTGGCCTTCTTCGATGCTATCGCGCCGATCGTCTATGCCGAGTCGATCGACATGTCGAAGGCCTGGATGCAGTCGCGCTATGACAAGGGCGAAACCGAGGAGGAGCGCACCGCCTACCTCAACTGCCCGATGGACAAGGACCAGTACGAGGCCTTCATCGACGCGCTGCTGGCCGCCGACAAGACCGAGTTCCATGAGGGCGAGACCGCGGGCTATTTCGACGGCTGCCTGCCGATCGAGGTGATGGCCGAACGCGGCCGCGAAACCCTGCGCCACGGACCGATGAAGCCGGTGGGGCTGACCAACCCGCACCAGCCGGAGGTCAAGGCCCATGCGGTGGTGCAGCTGCGCCGCGACAACGCGCTGGGGACGCTGTTCAACATCGTCGGCTTCCAGACCAAGATGAAATACGGCGCCCAGACGGAGGTCTTCAAGATGATCCCCGGCCTGGAGAACGCCAGCTTTGCCCGCCTCGGCGGCATCCACCGCAATACCTTCATCAATTCGCCCACCCTGCTGGACGCGCAGATGCGGCTGAAGTCGAAACCCAACATCCGTTTTGCCGGCCAGATCACCGGGGTCGAGGGCTATGTGGAAAGCGCCGCCATGGGCCTGCTGGCAGGCCGCCTGGCCGCGGCGGAGATCCTTGGCCGGGAGCTGCCGGAAGTGCCGCAGGACAGCGCCATGGGCGCGCTGATCCACCACATCACCGGCGGCGCCGAGGCCAAGACCTTCCAGCCGATGAACGTGAATTTCGGGCTGTTCCGCCCGGTGGACGGCCTGAAGGGCGGCCGCCGCGGCCGCAAGGACCGCTACAAGGCCTATACCGACCGCGCCAAAGGCGTCTGGCAGGACTGGCTCAGCAACTTTTCCTAGACGCTGCGCAAAGCGCGGGTCTAGGATTGTGGCATGAGTGAAAAATTCCTCGGTAAATCCTATGGCCTTACCAGCCAGGACGCGACCCGCGACCACTATGACCGCTGGGCCGCCTCATATGACGCTGAAATCGCGGAAATCGGTTACGCAACGCCGGCCCGGATCGCCGCGGCGCTGTGGAAGTACCTGCCGGAGCCGGACGCGCCCATTCTAGATTTCGGCTGCGGCACCGGCCTGGCGGGCCTCGCGCTGAGAGCGGCCGGCTACAACGTGGTCGACGGGCTGGAACCCTCGCCCGAAATGCTGGCCCAGGCACGGGACAAGGGCGCCTACCGGACCTTGGCCGAACTGGACGTCACCGACAAGGCTCCGGTGAAGCCCGGCACCTACCGCGCCATCGTCGGCTGCGGTGTGCTCGGCACCGGGGCGGCACCGCCGGAAACCTTCGACGTGATCATGCGCGGACTGGACCGCAAAGGGCTGTTTGCCTTTTCCTACAACGATCACGCGCTGGAGGACCACGCCTATACCGGCAAGCTCAATGAATGGCTGGACTGTTCGGCCGCACGGCTGCTATTCCGGGAATACGGGGAGCACCTCCCCGGAATAAACCTGAAGTCTACCGTCTATGTAATTGAGAAAGCGTGACATTCACCACACGTTTCGCGCCGTCGCCGACCGGACCGCTGCACCTGGGCCATGCCTATTCCGCCATGCTGGCGCATGACATGGCCGTGGCCAACGGCGGCCGCTTCCTGCTGCGCATCGAAGACATTGACCAGTCGCGCGCGCGCCCGGAATGGGAAGCGCAGATCTATGAGGACCTGCACTGGCTGGGCCTCAGCTGGCCGCAGCCGGTGATGCGCCAGTCAGAGCGGCTGCCCCGCTACCGGGCAGCATTGGACCAGCTGACCGCGATGGGCCTGACCTATCCCTGCTGCTGCAACCGCGCAGATATCGAGGCCGCCGCCGGCGCACCGCAGGAAGGCGTGCCGCAATTCGGCCCGGACGGGCGCATCTACCCCGGCACCTGCCGCAGCCGGCTGCCATCGGAGTCCACGGGCCGGGACGTGATCCGGCTCAATATGGAAAAAGCCGTCCGCGCCGCAGATCTGCGCAGCTTCTCGGAGACGGGCCCGGAATTCCAGGGTACGCACGCCTTGGACCCAGATGAGCTGATCTCAGCTGTTGGCGACATTATCCTGGTGCGCCGCAACATGGGCAGCTCCTACCATCTGTCGGTGGTGGCGGACGACGCGGATCAGGGCATTACGCACGCCGTGCGCGGTGCTGACCTGTTCGAGGCGACCCAGATCCACGTCCTGCTGCAAAGCCTGCTGGGCCTGCCCTCGCCCATTTACCACCACCACCGCCTGATCCGCGATGAGAATGGCAAACGCCTCGCCAAACGAGATGATGCGCGTGCCATTGCCAAATACCGCGCCGAAGGCGCCACGCCGCAGGACATCCGCGAAATGGTGGGCCTGCCGCCTTCGTCTGGCTGAAAACACCCCGCCGAAGGCACGGCCCGCCAGGGCCGCACCCGAAGCGGATCAGCTCATTGGCGTCATCAGTTCGACCTCTTCCCCGTCCCGCACCGCGGTATAGAAACAGGTCCGACGGTTGGTGTGGCAGGCCGCACCGGTCTGGCGCACCAGCGCCAGCAAGCAGTCGCGGTCGCAGTCGATCCGCAGGTCCACCAGTTCCTGCACATGGCCGGACGTCTCGCCCTTGATCCAGAACGACTGCCGCGAGCGCGACCAATAAGTGACCTTGCCGGTCTCCAGGGTGCGGGCCACTGCATCGGCATTCATCCAGGCCATCATCAGCACCTCGCCGGTGGCTTCGTCCTGCGCGATGCAGGGGATCAGCCCGGCGTCATTGTAGGTCAGGCTGGCGGGATCAAAGGACATGGGTAAAAACCTTTTGCATCTGCTGTTCGGCTCCCTATGTATGGGGAACCTGCAAAATGGGAAAGACCGGGAAAGCGATGTCTGGCGATAGTGATCTGATCAAGCTGTATTCCTCGCGCATTCTGGCGCTGGCCGCCGACATCCCGCACCTGGACCGGCTGCAGGCGCCGGACGCCACCGTCAAGAAACGCTCGCCGCTGTGCGGCTCTGCCGTGACCGTCGATATCAAGGTCGAGGACGGCCGGATCACGGATTTCGGGCAGGACGTGAAGGCCTGCGCATTGGGGCAGGCCTCTGCCGCTGTGACCGGTGCCAATGTGATCGGCTGTTCGCTGGAGGAAGTTGAAACCGCCCGCAACCAGCTGAAGGCCATGCTGACCCAGGATGGTCCGGTGCCGGATGCGCCGTTTGACGGTCTGGAAGTGCTGCAGCCCGCACGTGAGTTCAAGAACCGCCATGCCTCGATCATGCTGGCGCTGGAGGCGACTCTGGAAGCCATGCAGACCGCCGCCAAGGAGCAATGCGCCTAAGGCCGGCTAGCACAATTCGCAATACACGCTGTCCCGCGCCCAGGCGGGAAACGCGCGCCTGCCCCCCCCCCTTCTGACATGAAAAAACCGCCGCACATCCGGGCAGATGGCGGCGGCAGTCATGCTCTGCGGTGCGGGACCCGGGCGGGCCAGGCAGGATCTTGAGGCAATTCAGTCGAAGATCGGGCCGAGGGGGATCTGTACAGGCGGTTGATCCCCGGAAACAGTCCGGGACAGGAAAGGGCCAGCCCGGCACAGCAGATGCAATCAGGAAAACGATGCGGGGATCAGAGCAGCCCCGGCAGATGCAGCGCCGCCACCAGCATCACCATCAGCGAGGCCGCCCCGATGGCGTCCTGCAGCAGGGTCGAATGGGCATTCTGAATGGTGGTCTTGATCTGTGCAATCATGGCTCGGGCCTCCTCCAGTCTGTGATGCTGCTCTCTGGCAAACTTGTTGCCTCTTTGTTCTCATTTTTAGGAACGCCTGTAAAGAACTTTTTGAGAACATTTGCGAACACAGGAGAACACCGCAGTAGAACAGTGGTGGGGATGCAGCCTAACCCACTGAAATCAAACGGATCGCCTGATCCTGTTTCATCAGCCACAGGAGAACGCGCGCCGCCTTGCCGCGCTCGCCCTCCAGCTTCGGATCAGCGGCCAGCAGCGCCCGCGCATCGCTTTGCGCCACCGCCATCAGCCCGGCCTGTCGCTCCAGGTCGGCAATCTGAAATCGCGGCAGGCCGGATTGCGCGGTGCCGATCATATCGCCCGCCCCGCGCATCTGCAGGTCGGTCTCCGAGATCCGGAACCCGTCCTCTGTCTCCCGCAGCACCTCCAGCCTTTTGCGGCCGCCTTCGGTCAGCGGCGGCTGGTACATCAAGAGGCAGGTCGAATCGGCGCTGCCCCGCCCGACCCGGCCGCGCAGCTGGTGCAGCTGGGCGAGGCCGAAGATCTCGGCCCGCTCGATCACCATGATCGAGGCATTGGGCACATTCACCCCGACCTCGATCACCGTGGTGGCGACCAGAACCTTGGTATGGCCTGCGACAAAGGCAGCCATCGCCGCATCCTTTTCGGCGGGCGGCATCTGGCCGTGCACCAGTCCCACCGTGCCTTCGCCCAGCACCGCGCGCAGGTGCTTGAATCGTTCCTCAGCCGCGGTCAGGTCGCTTAGCTCGGACTCGTCCACCAGCGGGCAGACCCAGTAGCACTGCCGCCCCTCGGCAATCGCCTTGCGCAGGTGGCCGACCACCTCCTGCATCCTCTCGGTGCTGACAACGGCGGTCTTGACCGGCTTCCTTCCCGGCGGCTTTTCATCCAGAACCGAGACATCCATGTCGCCGTATTGCGCCAGCGCCAGGGAGCGCGGGATCGGTGTCGCGGTCATCACCAGAACGTCGGCGCCCTTGCCCTTTTCCGCCAGTTCCATCCGCTGGCGCACGCCGAACCGGTGCTGTTCATCGACGATGGCCAGGCGCAGGTCGCGGAATTCCACATCCTGCTGGAACACCGCGTGGGTGCCGACCAGGATTTGGATATCGCCGCGCTTCAGCGCCGCCAGCTTGGCCTTGCGCTCAGAACCCTTGTCACGGCCTGTGAGGATTTCGATCACCACGCCAGCGTCTTCGGCCAGCGGTGCAAGGCCTTCCATATGCTGCTGCGCCAGGATGCCGGTCGGGGCCATCATCACCCCCTGCCCGCCCGCTTCAACAGCAACCAGCAAGGCCATGAAGGCAACCAATGTTTTCCCGGCCCCGACATCCCCTTGCAGCAGGCGGTTCATGCGCTTGTCCGCCGCCATATCGGCAGAGATTTCCTCGATCGCGCGGGCCTGCGCGTTGGTCGGGCGGTACGGCAGCGCCTTCAGCACTTTGGACTGCAACCGGCCGGTGGCGGCGCTTTGGATGCCGCGGGCCTTGCGCTCCTTCTGGCGGGCCAGCGCCAGGGTCAGCTGGTGGGCAAACAGCTCATCATAGGCCAGACGTGCCCGTGCCGGCGCCTGCGGGCTGAGGTCATCGGGCCCCTGCGGCGCGTGGGCAGACTGCAAGGCCTCATGCCAGGCAGGCCAGTTTTCCTGCAGCATCTGCGCCGGGTCGATCCACTCTGCCAGTTCCGGCATCCGCGACAGCGCGCTTTGTGCTGCCTTGTACATGGTCTTTTGCGTGACCCCGTGGGTCAGGCTGTAGACCGGTTCGTACTCAGGGATCCCGTGCGCCTCTTCCACCGGCAGCATGTGATCCGGGTGCACCATCTGCGCCAGGCCATCAAACAGTTCCAGCTTGCCAGAGACCACCCGCCGGGCGCCTTCGGGCAGCTGCGCCTCCAGATAGCGGCTGCGGCCGTGGAAGAAGACCAGCTGAAACTCGGTCTCCGCATCCTCCACATGAATGCGGTAGGCGCCGCCGCGGTTGCGCGCCGGGCGGTGGCGGCCAATGGTCACCTCCACCGTCACAGTGGCGGGCAGCTCCACCCCGCGGATGGTATCACGGCGGCGCCGGTCGACCACCGAATAAGGCAGCGAAAACAGCAAGTCGCGCGGCGTTTCTATGCCGATCTGACTGAGATTCTGCGCGGTTTTCGGGCCGACACCCTGCAGGGTCTCGGCGCCGGCAAACAACGGAAACAGGATCTCGGGACGCCCGCTCATGCTCCTGCGATCAGCTCCAGCCAGCCGTCTTCGTCCATAGTCCGGATGCCAAGCTCCGCCGCCTTCTTGGCCTTGGAGCCGGCCCCGGGACCAGCCACCAGAATGTCGGTCTTCTTGGAGACGGAACCGGAGACCTTGGCCCCCAGCGCCTCTGCCCGTGCCTTGGCCTCGGCGCGGGTCATCTTCTCCAGCGTGCCGGTGAAGACCACGGTTTTGCCCGCCACAGGGCTGTCAGCAGCGGGGGCATCCGGCGGCACGATGGTCAGCTTGGACACAAGCCGGTCAAAGGCCGCGCGCTCCTCCGGGTTGGCAAAGGCATCGGACAATGAAAGACCCAGGACCGCACCGATGCCATCCACACCGATGAGGTCCGCCCAAGCGGCAGAAGCTTCCACCGGGACATCGCAAGCCGCCACGGCTGCCGCTCGGGTTTCGGAAATCTTCGCGCGCCGGCCCTCGTCAGCTGCCGCTTGGCGCTCCGCCTCCTCGGATTCATCCGCAGCCCGGTGCGCCAAGGCCGCCGGGCGGGCGGCGTCGATCGCATCCGCCATTGCCTGCCAGTCCCGGTAGTGCAGCGCCAGATCGCGGCCTGCAACCTCGCCCGCGTGGCGGATACCCAGGGCAAAGATCAGCTTGGCCAGAGGGATTGTGCGCTTTTCCTCGATCGCTGCAAACAGGTTCTCCGCAGACTTTTCGCCCCAGCCCTCGCGGTTCTTCAGCTGCTGAAGGCCGGAGCCGTAATTCGCTTGCAGATCAAAGATATCCGCAGGCTCCTTGATCCATCCATCGCTGTGGAACTGCTCCACCTGCTTGGCCCCCAGACCTTCGATATCGAAGGCCGCGCGGGACACGAAATGCTTCAGCTTCTCCACCGCCTGTGCCGGGCAGATCATGCCACCGGAGCAGCGGCGCACGGCATCGCCTTCCTCCCGCTCCGCCGGGCTGCCGCATTCCGGGCAGATGTGCGGGAACTGATACGGCTCGGCCCCATCCGGGCGCTTGGACAGGTCCACATCAGCCACCTTGGGGATCACGTCGCCCGCACGGTAGATTTGCACCCAATCACCGATGCGGATGTCCTTGCCGCCGCGGATTTCCTCGCCTTTGGAGTCGCGGCCCTGGATGTAGTCCTCATTGTGCAGCGTGGCATTGGACACCACCACCCCGCCAACGGTGACCGGGGTAAGACGCGCCACCGGGCTGAGCGCGCCGGTGCGCCCGACCTGAATGTCGATGGCTTCCAACCGGGTCCAGGCAAGCTCGGCCGGGAATTTATGGGCAATCGCCCAGCGGGGCGTGGTGGAGCGGAATCCCAGCCGCGCCTGCAGCGCCAGATCGTTGACCTTGTAGACCACGCCGTCGATGTCATAGCCGAGCGTGGCGCGCTGTTCCTCGATACTGCGGTAATGCGTGATCATGTCCTCTGTCGTCGCACACAGCCGGGTCAGCGGGTTGGTCTGAAAACCCAGAGCGTTCAGCCGCGCAATTGCCTCCATCTGCGTTGCCGCCAGCGGCTCGCTCAACTCCCCCCAGCTGTAGGCGAAGAAACGCAAGGGGCGCGCGCGGGTGATTTCCGCATCGAGCTGCCGAAGCGATCCCGCCGCCGCATTGCGCGGGTTGGCAAAGGTTTTGCCGCCGCGTTCTTCGTGCCGGGCATTCAACGCCTCGAAATCCGCATGGCTCATGTAGACTTCGCCACGCACCTCCAGCACTTCCGGCGCCCCTTCCAGCTGCTGCGGAATGTCGGTGATGGTGCGCGCATTTGCGGTCACATTTTCCCCGACGCTGCCATCGCCGCGGGTGGCCGCCTGGATCAAGGCTCCATTTTCGTAGCGCAGGGAAAGCGACAGCCCGTCGATCTTGGGCTCCGCCGTGAAGGACAGTGCATCCGCCGGGCTAAGGCCCAGGTATTTACGGATGCTGCGGTCGAAATCGGCAACGTCTTCATCCTCAAACGCGTTGCCCAGCGACAGCATCCGCACCGCATGGGCAACTTTGCCAAAACCGGTGGCCGCAGGCGCGCCGACCGCGTCCAGCTGGGTGGCCGCCTCCGCCAGACCCGGAAACGCGTCTGCCAGTGCCCGGTAGCGGCGCTTCAGCGAATCATATTCGGCGTCGCTGATCTCCGGGGCATCCTCCTGGTGATACGCCAGATCCGCCGCCCGCAGCCTCTCTTCCAGCGCCGCAAACTCGGCCTTGGCATCTTCTGCCGTCAGGCTGGCCACGTCTTTTTCTGTCATTCCTGCCACGCGCGGTCCCTCTTCGTTCTCACCTCTGGTGATAAGGTGCCGCAAGCGCCGCGTCCAGCGCATCTGCCGGCCTGCGTGCCGCAGGCGCCAAAAACAAAAAGACCCGCCTATTGGCAGGTCTTTGCAACCGGCGGCACATATTCACGCGCCGCCCGGGTGTTCATCCTTTCAGGCGCCGACAGCCATCCGCTGGCCGCCGGACATATGATCCTCCTGCGGATCGCGCAGCACGTAACCGCGGCCCCAGACGGTTTCGATGTAGTTCTCGCCGCCCGTCGCTGTGCTGAGTTTCTTACGCAACTTGCAGATGAAAACGTCGATGATCTTCAGTTCCGGCTCATCCATGCCGCCATAGAGATGGTTCAGGAACATCTCCTTGGTCAGAGTGGTGCCCTTGCGCAGCGACAAAAGCTCCAGCATCTGGTATTCCTTGCCGGTCAGATGCACCGCCTTGCCGCCGGCTTCCACCGTCTTGGCGTCCAGGTTGACCGCGATCTTGCCGGTCCGGATGATCGACTGCGAATGGCCCTTGGAGCGGCGGATGATGGCATGGATCCGCGCCACCAGCTCTTCGCGGTGGAAGGGTTTGGTCAGATAGTCATCCGCGCCAAAGCCGAAGCCCTTGATCTTATTGTCGGTATCATCGGCACCGGACAGAATCAGAATGGGGGTTTCGATGCGGGACATGCGCAGCTGGCGCAGCACCTCATGGCCGTTCATATCCGGCAGCCCCAGATCCAAGAGGATCAGGTCATAGTCGTAAAGTTTGGCCAGATCGATCCCCTCTTCGCCCAGATCCGTCGTGTAAACGTTCAGGTTGGCATGGGTCAGCATCAGCTCGATGCTTTTTGCCGTGGTGGGATCATCCTCAACCAGCAGAATGCGCATATTATTTTCTCCGCCTGTACACTGTTTCCCTCAGGTCGCGTTAACCTTGGTGGAAAAAAGTTAATGCCTCGTTACCATGATGGTTAATTTACAAATGCAACTCAAGGGCGGCGCAGTCTATTTGGAGTCATGATCCCTGAATTTCTTGAGACGTGTGGTTTTCAGGGCCTCTTCACCGTGGTCGGCCACCGCCGCAACCCAGCTGCGGAACTCTTCCTCGCTCAGGCCATAGCGGCGCATCGCCTCCTTTTGCGGCAGCAGCCCGTACAGCACTCCGCGCACAACCGCAGCCTTGCGCGAGGCAACCCAGCGCTTGGTGGTTTCCGGCGGCAGGTCCGCCCGGGTCATGATGGTGCCGTCCGGCAGGGTGACTGCCCGCGGCCCGTCGACTTTCTTCAAAAACATTCTTCTTCCCTCTGAAGATCTTGTTCGTTGGGTCTGGCAACAGGATTTACGAACAGGCTTAACGCCGCATGAACCACGCCCCTTGAGAGTCCTTAGGATTTTCATATATTCTGCGGCGCCTGCCCCCTTGCCTTTAGGAGCTGCCCCATGGCGCTGGACCAAGACCTGGAATTGAACTCGCTCGGCTTTGCCAAACCGCCCTCGGAGACCCGGGTGGTGGTGGCCATGTCCGGCGGCGTCGACAGCTCTGTAGTTGCTGCATATTTGGCCGATCAAGGCTATGACGTGGTGGGTGTGACGCTGCAGCTATACGATCACGGCGCAGCGCTGGCGAAAAAAGGCGCCTGCTGCGCGGGCATCGATATCCACGATGCGCGCCGTGTGGCGGAGGAGCGCGGCTTCCCGCATTACGTCCTGGATTATGAGAACATTTTTAAGGATGCGGTGATTGACGAGTTCGCCGACAGCTATCTGGCGGGCGCAACTCCGGTGCCCTGCATCCGCTGCAATGAGCGGGTGAAGTTCAAGGACCTCCTGGAGACCGCCAAGGACCTGGAAGCCGACTGCATGGCAACCGGCCATTACATCCAGCGCAAGATGGGGCCGAACGGGCCGGAACTGCACTCTGCCGAGGACGCGAACCGCGACCAGAGCTACTTCCTGTTCTCCACCACGCCGGAGCAGCTCGACTACCTGCGTTTCCCGCTGGGGCACCTGCCCTCCAAGGACGCCACGCGCGAGATGGCGGCCCAGTACGGCCTGGCAGTGGCGGACAAGCCCGACAGCCAGGACATCTGCTTTGTGCCGGACGGCAACTACGCCAGCGTGATCGAGAAACTGCGCCCCGGCGCCGCCGAGCCGGGTGAGATCGTGCATGCCGACGGAAGGGTGCTGGGCAGCCACGAGGGCGTCATCCATTACACCATCGGCCAGCGCCGCGGCCTTGGCATCGGCGGGCTGTCAGAGCCGCTTTACGTGGTGAAACTGGACGTCGACAAGAAACAGGTGGTCGTCGGCCCCAAGGAGCTCTTGGCGACACGCACCATTCCAGTGCGTGAGATCAACTGGCTGGGCGACGAACCCTTCACCTCGCGCAAGGAATGGCACCTGAAGGTCAAGGTCCGCTCTACCCGCCCGCCGCGGGAAGCGATCATCCGGCCGCTGACGGAAACAACCGCCGAGGTGGAACTGCTGACACCCGAGGAAGGCGTCTCCCCCGGCCAGGCCTGCGTGTTCTACGCCAACGAAGGCAGCCGCATCTTCGGCGGCGGCTGGATCTGGCGCGGCTACTGATCCCCTGCCCGCCGGGTCAAGGAAGGCACAACCTCCGCGCGGCACGCGCGGCTTGCCCTTGACGCGGCATCTTCAAACCAAAATCGGAAGAGCGCCTAAGGGCAGACCTGCCCTTAGGCGCTTCTCAGCAAAAGAACTCCAGCGTTTTCACTACTATCACCGGCCGGCGTTCTGCGGCAGCCTTGCGGCAAGCGCCGCGCGGGTGCGCAGCGCCCGCGCCACCAGAAGCCGCGCGGCGGAGGCTTTGCATCCGGCGCGCTCCTGCCCCTAAGTCACGGGCAGCCGCTCGAGAACAGCCCGCGCGGCCCGCAGCCCCGGGGCCTCTCCGCCCTCCCCCAGACGCTGCATGGTCAGCTTCATTGCCTCCAGCTGAGCCCCCGGGCCGGCTGCCAGCGCCTCAAGGCTTGCAGCAATCTTTTCGGGCGTGCAGTCCGGCCCCAGGCATTCCGGCACCACGCGGGTGTCGCTGACCAGGTTGACCAGTGTCACGGTGTCGATCAGCGCCATGCGCTTCATGATCTGCCAGGTCAGCCATTGAAACTTGTAGGCGATCACCATCGGGGTGGCTGCCGCGGCCAGCTCCAGCGAGACCGTGCCCGAAGCCGCAAGCGCCAGATCCGCTGCCCCAAAGGCAGCGCGCTTGTGCGCCTTGGCCGTGGCGGCGTCAAATTCGTTCGGATTAACCAGCACTGCCCCCTCAGGCCAGTTCTGCACGGCATCGCGCACCAGGCCGGCCACCGGGGCGGCGGCTGGCACGACGATCCGGTATTCCGGGTGTCTGGCAGTGAAGCGGTGCAGCGCGCCGCCGAAATCCGGGGCCAGCCGCGACACCTCAGAGCGGCGCGATCCCGGCAGCGCCAGAACAAATGGCGCATCACCCAAGCCGAATTCACTGCGAAAAGCGGCGATCTCCGGTTCCGTGGCCTGCGGTTCCGCCACCACCGGGTGGCCGACGAAATCGCAGTCCATACCTGCGGCTTCCATATAGGGCGGCTCAAACGGCAAGAGCGCCAGCACGTGATCGATGACTTCCGCCATTTTCCCGGCCCGCTTGGGCCGCCATGCCCAGACCGAAGGCGCCACGTAATGCACGGTGCGGATATTGCTTTGCGCCTTGACCAGCCGCGCCACGCGCAGGGAGAAGTCAGGGCTGTCGATGGTGATCAGCACGTCCGGCCTGGTTTCCAGCACCGCGTCCGCCGTTTCCCGGATCCGGCGCTTCAGGTGGCGGTACTTGGGCAGCACTTCTGCCAGCCCCATCACCGACAGCTCATCCATCGGAAAGCGGGACACCAGCCCCTGCTCGGCCATCAGCGCGCCGCCGATGCCGTCAAAGCTGACGCCGGGTTCCAGCTGTTTCAGCCCTGCCATCAGCGCCCCGCCCAGCCGGTCGCCCGAAGGCTCCCCCGCCAGGATGAAGACCCGCAGGCTCATGCCTCGCGCAGCCAGAGGAACAGGCCCAGCCGGTCACAGGCCGCAATTACCGCGTCCTGATCCAGAACGATGACGCCGCCCGCCTCCAGCACGATGCCGGAAAGGCCGGCCTTGGCGGCGGCTTCAACCGTTTCCACCCCGATGGCGGGAAGATCGGCGCGGCGGTCCTGCGCCGGTTTCGGCGCCTTGAACAACAGGCCGCCCTGCCCGTCCGGGCGCTGCAGCAGCGAAGCCAGCATCCAATCTGTGCCAAACAGGTTTTCCACCGCTATCGCCTGCCGCTTGCGCACGGCGCAGGACTGGCCGATGTCGGCAGCCGACATGGCCGCGACGATTTCCGCGCCGCGTTCCGCGTCAGCCTTGTCCAACTCACCCGGCTGCACCTTGGTCGGCACACCCGCGGCCATCAGCAGATCGGGCGCCACCTCATGGGCGGCGCGGACAGCAAAACCCGCCTGTTCAAAAATTCCGATAATCGCCCGCAATGCCCCGTCGTCGCCTGCGGCCAACGCGCTTTGCAGCACCGGCACCAGCGGCATGGTGGCCGCATCAATGGCAGAGGGGGCAATATGCGGGCGGCGCACCGCACCTGCCATGCAGATTTCGGTCACTTCCGCCGCCTTCAGCCGCTCTAGAAAGCTTCCCAGCTGCTCAAAGCGGAAGGTGATCTCCGGATCCACCGCATCAGGCTCAGAGCCTGCCATCGCGCAGACCAGAGGGCGCCCCGCAGCACGGGACACCACTTCAGCCGGCAGCATGCCGGTGCCTGCAATCACTGCCAGCATCTGTTCAGCCTCCCGGCGTCAGGAAGGAACGGTCGCTCTCACCGGTGATGAAGGCGACGATTTCCTGCACATACTGGCTCTCGGTCTCGTCACCCAGCCGCTTGGCACGCTCCTGGAAAGTGCCTTCGCCCTGTGCCAGCATCTGAAAGGCCGCGCGCAAGGCGGTGATATCGCTGCGGGCGACGCCGCGGCGCTTGAGCCCGACCAGGTTCAAGCCGTCCAGCTCGCCGCGCTGCGCCTGCACCAGGCCATAGGGGATCACATCATTGGTCACCATGGTGACCGCTCCGATAATCGCGCCCCTGCCGATCCGCACCCACTGGTGGATGCCCGACAGGCCGCCGATGATCACATCATCCTCCAGCACGCAGTGGCCCGCCACCGCGGCAGAGTTCACCACGATCACCCGGTCGCCGACCTGGGCGTCATGAGCGATGTGGCAGCCGGCCATGAACAGCCCGTCGTCGCCGATGCGGGTCACGCCGCCGCCGCCCTCGGTGCCGGCATTCACCGTCACATGCTCGCGGATGCGGTTGCGCTTGCCGATGACGGTCTTGCACTTCTCGCCCTTGAACTTCAGATCCTGCGGGATCTCGCCCAGCACGGCAAAGGGGAAGACTACGGTTTCATCGCCGATTTCGGTGTCGCCGGTGACAACAACATGGGACTTCAGAACAACCCGGTCCCCCAGAACCGCCTCAGGGCCAACCACGCAGAACGGGCCGATTTCGCAGTCCTTTCCAAGCTTGGCGCCCTCTTCAATCACAGCACTGGGGTGAATCCGGCTCATTCTCAATCGTCCTTCTGCACGTCGACCATGGCCGAAAACTCGGCTTCAGCCGCCACTTCGCCGTCGACAGTTGCGCGGCCGGAGAATTTGAAGATCTTGCCGCCGGGTTTGCCGCGCAGGGTCTCCACATGCATTTCCAGCACATCGCCCGGCACCACCTTGCGGCGGAACTTGCACTTGTCGATGTTCATGAAATAGATCAGCAGGTTGGTATCGACCATGTCCATGCCCACACCCAGCATCACGCCTGCAGTCTGCGCCATCGCCTCGACAATGGTGACGCCCGGCATGATCGGAGTGCCCGGGAAATGGCCTTGGAAGTGCGGCTCGTTCATGGTGACATTCTTGATGCCGCGCGCCGATTTATAGCTGTCGATATCGACCACCTTGTCGACCAGCAGGAACGGGTAGCGGTGCGGCAGGATCCGCTGGATCAGTTGAATGTCAGCGCTTTGCAGCTCGGTGGTCATGCTTGGTTTCCCATTTACATCAATGATACTGGCCCGTCCCTAGCAAGCGGACGGGCATTGGGCAAGTTCGCGCGATCAGCGCTCGCCGTCGTCATCCTCTGCGCCGTCCCCCAGGACCGCATCGATGCGGGCAATCGCCAAGGCCGTGATATCGGCGGAATCCGCGCTCAGAAAGACTGACGAGTGGTCAAGAATTGCACCAGCCCCGGTTTCCCGCAGGATCTGCTGCAGAACCGGCAGCGAGGCGGCGATAAACTCGCGCCGGGCCTCTTCTCCCATCTGGGTAATTTCACGCAGTTTCTGGTCCTGGCGGCGGCGGGTTTCCTGCACTTTCTGATCGAAGGCATCCGCCAGAGCCCGGAATGCTTCCGGCTCCATTTCGCTGCGCCGCTCGGTCAGCTCCAGTTCCTCGGTGCGCAATTGCGCCTCGATCCGCCTGTTTTCCGCGGTCAGCACCGCGCCTTCAGCTTCGATTTCGCGTTCGGCCCGCTTGCCAAAGGCGCTTTCGGAGAACAGCCGGTCGGGCTGAATGGTCAGGATGCCGCTTTGCGGCAGCCCCAGCTGGTAATCAGCCCCGCCGTTTGCGGCGGTCTCCTGCGCGCGGGCAGGCACTGCCCCGGAGAAGGACAGTGCCAGAGCAAGGCCGCATGCGGCCCAGATACCGGGCGCCGGCTGCCGCACCAGATCAGAACCTCGCCTGCAGAGTCAGGTCGAAGCTCTGCTCCTCGTCAAAGTCCTCTTTCTGGAGGGCCTTGGAGAAGTTGAACCGCAGCGGACCGAACCCAGTTGTCCACAGCAGGGAGAGACCGACCACGTGGCGGAACGACCTGTCGCGGCCGACCACGGTTGCACCCGACGTATTCACGTCCTGCAACCCCCAAAGGCCGCCCACATCGTAGAACAGGCCGCCGCGCATGCCCAGTTCCTCGGGCAGGCCAAGCGGGAACTCAGCATCGAAGCGCGCAACGGCATAGTAGTTGCCACCCAGGAAGTCGTTGTAGTTGCCGCCGTCCGGGTCGCCGGGGCTCCGGTCGCGGGGGCCGATGCCGCCCGGCTCGAAGCCGCGCATGACCGAGGGGGTCAGGACGAAGCGATCAATCGACCGGCTGCTGCCGCTGCCCTCCCACTGGAAGGCCCCCGCTTCCAGGGTTGCGCGGATTGTCACTTCCTCGTTCCAGATCTGCTTTTGGGCGACAAGTTTCGTGGTGGTCTTGATGTATTCGGAATCACCGCCAAGGCCGGCGTAGTCGGCGCCGATTTCCACCAGGAAGCCAGCAGTCGGATCCAGGCCGGTCAGGCGGCTGTCGTAACGGTAGGTGAAGCCGATTGCACTGGCGGTGCGCTCACCCTGACGGATTTCGCTTTGCACCACCGGGCCTGCCAGATCCATGTCGTCATCGTCGTCGTCGAACAGCATTTCGTCCGCGTCCCAGGTGTAGCGGACCTGCAGCGACGTATCCTCGCCGGTATTGAAGGTCAGGGCGGGACGGAAGAAGACACGCTTGGTGCGGTACTCCGAGAAGCTGGAGTCCGTCTCGTTCAAGCCCAGATCCAGATCGAAGCGCAATTTCCGGCCCAGCAGGTAGGGTTCGGTGAACCCCAGCACATAAGAGTCGGATTCCGTCGCAGTCGCGATGTTGAACGACAGCCGCTGGCCGCGGCCCAGGAAATTGTTCTCGGTCAGGCCCACACTGATCCCGAAACCATCGGTGACCGAGTAGGCGCCGCCCAGGTTCAGAGAGCCGGTCGGCTGTTCTTCGACGTCTACATCAACGATCACCTGATCCGCGGAGCTGCCTTCGCGGGTTTCCACGTCGGCATTGGCAAAGAATCCCAGTGCGCGGATGCGTTCGGCGCTGTTGCGGATCGAACGCGGGTTGAACGGATCGCCCTCCACAGAGGTGAACTGCTGACGGACCACCCGGTCAAGCGTCGTGGTGTTGCCTTCGATGTCGATCCGCTCGACAAAGACACGCGGGCCGCGGCGCAGCACAAATTCGATGTCCAGGGTCAGATCGCGGTCGTTGCGGGTGACACGCGGCTCCACCCGCAGGAAGTCGATCTCGTTGCGGACTGCCAGTCCTTCCATCCGGTCGATGGCATTTTCCACCAGGGTCGGCGAATAGGTGACGCCCGGCTTGATCTTCAGCGTGGTCGCAAAAAGGTCGGCATCCGCCTCCGGCATCTCGCTGGTGACAGTGATATTGCCGAACTTGAACTGCTGGCCCTCGGTCACATCGACCACCAGGAACACGGCATCCCGCTCCTCGGTGACTTCGGCATTGGTGCTGTTCACACGGAAATCGACATAGCCGCGCGACAGGTAGAAGTCCCGCAGAACCTGCTTGTCGAACTCCAGCCGGTCTTCGATCAGGGTGTCGGAGCGGATGAAGCCGCGCAGCAGGCCTGCCTGCTTGGTCTCCAGCACGCGGCGCAGGCGGCGGTCGGAATAGACCCGGTTGCCGGTGAAGGACACGCGTTCCACCTCGATGGTGTCGCCTTCGGAAATCTCGAAAACCAGATCGACGCGGTTGTTGTCGCGGCGGATGATACGCGGGGTCACGCGGGACGCCAGGCGGCCCTGCACGCTGTAGGCTTCAGCGATGGAGGCAGCGTCGCGCTCAGCCTGAGAAGGATTGAACACCCGGCGCGGCGCGGATTCGATGATCTGTTCCAGCGCATCGTCCTTGAGCCGCCGGTTGCCCTCAAAGCTGATCTGATTGATTGTCGGGAATTCGGTGACCTTGATCACCAGCGTGCTGCCGCGCGGCACGATTTCCACTGTTTCAAATACGCCACTGTCAAGAATGCGCTGGTAGGCATCGTTCAGCTCGCCCGCGCTGACAGTCTGGCCGCGCTCGATGCCCGTATAGGCCACAACGGTGGATGTCTGAATTCGCTGGTTGCCCTCAACCTGAACCGAATTGAAGCGGTAGCTTTGCGCCTCTGCCGGAAGCGGCGCCAGAGCGTAGCCCAACGCAACTGCCAGAGAAATAGCAGAAACTTTCCGGTACAAGATGTTGATGCCCGACTTACGCTCACCACAGGACTTGCCTGCGAAATTCCCCCAAACCATTTTTTAGAACCCGATTATTATAGCAGCTTTGCGACGTGCGTACCGGGTTTAAAGGCGCTTGTCAAAACCAACTAAAGCGCATTTTGGAGGCAACCGGCGCGGCGGGTTTACACGCCGGTTGCGGGAATCACAGAGTGGCGAGCCAGGTGCCTGCGGCCAACGCGCCCAAAATGACAAAACCGGTCAGCGCCCGGTCCCAGTTCAAACGCACAAGGAGGCCAAGGCCACGGTAGGATTGGGTGAGTGTTTGCATCGGTCTTCCCCCGGTTTTTTTCATCCGTCCGCCGGCCGGGGCGCAGCATCGCGCTGCCGGCGGATTGAGAAAAAGTTAACGGAGGAATGTGGCAGCACTTGGGCGGCACCATGGCCGCCCTTAGTCAAAGCCCGGCGCCGTCGGCTCAGCAGAACAGGTCATTGCCGAGCGCAAACACCATCAGCGACAGCACGATGGCGATACCGAGCGACATCAGCACCCGCACCGCCCGGTCGCTCGGCGGGCGCCCCGCCACCGCCTCATAGGCGTAAAACATCAGATGGCCGCCATCCAGCGCCGGCACCGGGAACAGGTTCAGCAGGCCCACTGCGGTCGACAGGACCGCGATGAAGCGGATGAAGCTTTCGGCACCCTGGCTGGCCATTGCGCCCGACGTTTCGGCAATGCCGATCGGCCCGGACAGGTTGCAGGTGCTGATCGCCCCGGAGATCATGTGCTTCAACCCCGACAGCGACGTCTCGATCACCGCCCAGACCTGATAGGAGCCCGCCGCCAGCGACTCGCCAAAGCCCGCGGGCTCGGTTGCCGGGGTAAAGGCCAGACCGCCGACGATGCCGATCCGCCAGCGGGTGGCAAAACTGCCGTCCGGCTGCGCTTCATCGGTGCGCCGCGGCGCCAGCGCCATTTCGACAGTTTCGCCGCCGCGCCAGACATCCAGGACCAGAACTTTGCCGTCTGCAGCCTCGACCAGTTGCTTCAGCTGGTCAAATGACACCAGCGGGGCGCCGTCCACTGCGACAATCACGTCCTCCTGCTGCAGCCCTGCGTCAGAGGCTGCGCTGCGCGGCACCACCCCGCGCACGTAAGGCGGATATAAATACGGACCGCTGACGGTGGTTTCGGCACCGTCGCGGCGCACCACATACTCCAGCGGCTGCTCCTGCGGAATGGCATCCCGGAAGGCCTCCCATGCTGCGCTGTCCAGGTAGTTGGGAACCGCCACGCCGCCGGCAGAGACCAGTTCATCGCCCTGCTGCAAGCCATTCTCGATCGCAGGCAGCGGCGCCAGCTCGCCGATGGTCAGAGGCTCCCGCATGGTGCCCTGTGACAGTGCCACCGCGGTGAAGATGATCGCAGACATCGCGAAATTGAACACAGGGCCCGCAGCAACAGTCGCCGCCCGCGCCCACAAGGGCGCGCCATGCATGGTCCGGCGCAAGGCTTCCGGATCAGCGGCTGCGGCCTCCATCGCCGCAGCATCCTTTCCAGACGCCGCGTCCACGTCGCCAAGGAACTTCACGTAGCCGCCAAACGGCAGCGCGGCGACCTGCCAGCGGGTGCCGCGCTTGTCCATCCGGCTCCACAGAACAGGCCCGAAGCCCAGCGAAAAAACCTCCGCATGAATCCCCGACCAGCGGCCGACAATGTAGTGGCCGTATTCGTGCACCGCCACGATCACCGACAAGGCAACGACGAAGCTGGCGACTGTGTAAAGAAAACCGCCGAACTGCGGGACAAAAGCGAGCAAGTCCAAAAATCTATCCTATGTGTTCTTCTGCGGCCCTGGCGGCCTCTTGCCTTGCGAGATGGTCAACCCGGGTCACGTTATCAAGTGTGATTGCGGCATCAATGAGGTCGGCCTTGGCCTCAAGGCGCTCCAGCACCGCTGCCGTCACCGCTGCCATATCGGTAAAGCGGATACGGCCGGCAATGAACTCATCCAGCGCCTGTTCCTTGGCAGCGTTGAACGCCGCTCCCATCAGGCCGCCCCGTTCCATCACCTCATAAGCCTGGCGCAGCGCCGGGTAGCGGGCTGGCTCCGGGGCACGGAAGTTCAGCTGGCCGATGCGGGCCAGATCCAGGCGCTCCACCGGCAGGTTCTGGCGGGCCGGCCAGTGCAGCGCATAGCCGATGGCGTGGCGCATGTCGGCCGCGCCGAGATGCGCCATCAGCGCGCCGTCATTGAACCCGACCAGCGCGTGAACCAGCGATTCCGGGTGTACCAGCACCTCGATCTGATCCGGCCGGACGCCAAAGTATTCCCGGGTTTCTATAACTTCCAGCGCCTTGTTGAACATGGACGCGCTGTCAATGGTGATCCGCTGCCCCATGTCCCAGTTGGGGTGTGAGGAGGCCTGCGCAAGAGTTGCCCTGGGCAGGTCTTCCAGCGGCCAGTCGCGGAACGCACCGCCCGACGCGGTGATGACAATCCGTTCGACGGCCTCGATATCTTCCCCGACAAGCCCCTGAAATACCGCTGAGTGCTCGCTGTCGACCGGCAGCAGCCGGGCGCCGTGTTTTTCTGCGGTTTCCAGCAGCAGCTTTCCCGCGCAGACCAGCGATTCCTTGTTGGCCAAGGCCAGCGTGGTGCCGTGTTTCAGCGCCTCCAGTCCCGGGGCCAGCCCGGCAGCGCCGACAATCGCTGACATGATCCAGTCAGCCGGGCGCGCAGCCGCCTCAACCAGCGCCGCCTGCCCCGCTGCCGCCTCCACGCCGGAGCCGTCCAGCGCCGCCCGCAGATCCGGCAAACGTTCCTCAAAGGCGGTTACCGCCACCTCGGCCCGCAGCGCAATGGCATCCTCAGCCAGCCGCGCGATATTGGCGCCGCCGGTCAGCACCACCACGTCATAGGCTTCGGGCGCGCGGCGGATCAGGTCGATGGTGTTCTGGCCAATCGACCCGGTAGCGCCGAAGATCGAAACTTTCCGCATGTCTCTTCCTGTCTGGTTATCCCCAGATGGCGGTCACGGCCAGGAACATGGCCGCGGCGCCCAGCATCCCGTCGAAGCGGTCAAACAGCCCGCCGTGGCCGGGGATCAGCGCACTGGAATCCTTGACCCCGGTCATGCGCTTCAGCGCGCTTTCCGCCACATCGCCGGCCTGGCTGGCCATCGACAGCAGCACCGACAGCACGGCAATGCCATAGCCCAGTCCCATCTGATTGGCAAAGACGGCCCCCACAATGGCGGCCGCAAGCCAGCCCGAGGCGGTGCCGCTCCAGGTTTTCTTGGGGCTGACGCGAGGCCAGAACTTGGGTCCGCCAATGGCCTTGCCCGCGAAATAGCCGGTGACATCGGTTGCCACGACGATCCCGATCAGCCACAGCATCCAGGCCACGCCCATCTGGCCGCGCAGCCAGATAAAGCCGAAGCCCGCCAGCAGCACCCACAGGGCAAAGCCTGCAAAATACTGCCGCCGGACAGTGACCTGGCTGATGCCGGCCGCCACCGGGGCCGCCAGAACCGACAGAACCCAGAGCGGCGGCAGCAGCGACGCCAGCAGCACCGCAATGGCGGAAACCGCGCCGAGCTGCAGCGCTGCACTGCCCCGCTCAGGCGCCAGCATCCGCACCAGTTCCCAGATCATGCCGCCGCAGCACAAGGCGATCATCGCATTGAATACCAGCCCGCCAGCCCAAGTGGCATAGCCGCCCGCCGCCACCATCACCACGGCGGACAAAGCGCGCGGCAGCAGGTCTGCCCAGCGGCCCTTGGCGGCGCTCATGTCTTTACGGCCCCGAACCGGCGGTCGCGGCGGCTGTAGCTGCTGCACAGGCGCGCCAGTTCCTCAGCCGTGAAATCCGGCCACAGGGTGTCGATGAACTCGTACTCGGCATAGGCCGACTGCCACAGCAGGAAATTCGAGATCCGCGCCTCGCCGCTGGTGCGGATCACCAGATCCGGGTCCGGCAGCACATGGGTGTCGAGGTAGCGCGGCAGGGTTTCCTGGTCGACGTCCTCGGGGTCCAGCCGTCCTGCGGCCACATCCCGCGCCAGCCGCTTGGTGGCGCGCGCCACCTCGTCGCGGCCGCCATAGTTCAGCGCGATGGTCAGCTGGGTGCCGTCGTTGCCTTCGGTCTTCTGCTCCAGCTTGTCCATCAGCTCTATCAGCTTGGCATCCAGACGTACCCGGTCGCCGATAAAGCGCACCCGGACGTTCTTTTCCGCCAAGGCGTTCATTTCCTTGGAAATGTAGCGGCGGAAAAGGCTCATCAAACCGGCAACTTCGGTCTGCGTGCGCTTCCAGTTCTCGGTCGAGAAGGCAAAGATGGTAAGGTATTTCACGCCCAGTTCCGGGCAGCACTCGACAACTTCCCGCACCCGGCGGGCGCCGGCATGGTGGCCGAACAGCCGCGGCCGGCCGCGGGCCTGGGCCCAGCGGCCGTTGCCGTCCATGATAATGGCGACATGGCGCGGACCGGAACGGGCCGCCGGAGCATCTCCGGCGGCCCTGATTTGCGGATTTGAATCACCCGGCATATTGCCCGTCAGACCTGCATGATCTCGGCTTGCTTGGTCTCAAGCGCCTCATCCACATGCTTGATCATCTTGTCGGTCAGCTCCTGCACTTCGGCTTCCCAGAACTTCTGATCGTCTTCCGACATGCCGTCGGCCTTGGCCTTCTTGATCTGATCCATGCCGTCGCGGCGGACGTTGCGGATCGACACGCGGGCATGTTCGGCGTACTGGCCGGCCACCTTGCCCAGCTCGCGGCGGCGTTCCTCGTTCAGCTCCGGAATCGGCAGCATGATGATGGTGCCGTTGAGCTGCGGGTTGATGCCGAGGCCAGACTCGCGGATGGCCTTCTCCACCTTGCCGACCAAGCCCTTGTCCCAGACGTTGATGGTGACCATGCGCGGCTCCGGCACGTTGACGGTGCCCACCTGATTGATCGGTGTCATCGAGCCGTAAGCATCCACCATCACCGGCTCCAGCATCGAGGCAGAAGCCCGGCCGGTGCGCAGCGATGCGAATTCGGTGCGCAGGTTGGCCATCGCGCCGTCCATGCGGCGTTTCAGGTCGTCGGTATCCAGTTCAAAATCATCAGACATGCTGCTCTCTCCCCTTATCTGAGGCGGTCTTCCATTGGCTCATAAGCCATTGGAAGGCTGATGTATAGCGATGTTGGGGAGGATTTGCCGACACCGGGGCTGCAAGTTTACCCCTTGGCGGTCTTCCCCTTAATGAAAGAATTAGCCTGCCTGGCGCAGAATTCACGGCTCCGATCCGCTCTCCGCGCATGCGCCTCGGCCAAAACACACAAAAACCGCGAGCCACCAGAGGCACGCGGTTTCAGCTGGTCCAGCGGCGGTTTAGCCGTGAACCTTGGTATAGGTCCCCTCACCCGCCAGAATACCGCGGAAGCCGCCCGGCTCGTCCAGCGGGAACACAATCAGCGGCAGGTTGTTGTCGCGCGCCAGCGCGATGGCGGAGGCATCCATGACCTTCAACCGCTTGGCGAACACGTCGTCATAGCTGATTTCGTCATAGCGGACCGCATCGTTGTGCTGCGCCGGATCCTTGTCATAGACGCCGTCCACGCCGTTCTTGCCCATGAAGATCGCTTCGCACGCCATTTCGTTGGCGCGCAGGGTCGCGGCGGTATCGGTGGTGAAATAGGGGTTGCCGGTGCCGGCAGCAAAGATGCAGACCCGTTTCTTCTCCAGGTGGCGCACAGCGCGGCGGCGGATGTAGGGTTCGGCAACCTCGTCCATGCGGATCGCGGAGATCACCCGGGTGAACACGCCCAAGCCTTCCAGCGCGGACTGCATTGCCAGCGCGTTCATCACGGTGGCCAGCATCCCCATGTAATCCGCGGTGGTGCGCTCCATCCCCTGCGCCGAGCCGGACAGCCCGCGGAAAATGTTGCCGCCGCCGATCACCATGCAGATTTCGACCCCCATATCATGCACGGTTTTCACCTCGCGGGCGATGCGCTGCACAGTCGGCGGATGCAGGCCGAACCCCTGGTCGCCCATCAGTGCCTCACCTGAAATTTTCAGCATGACGCGTTTATAGGCGGCGGCCGGATCCAGTTCCGGCTTTTCGTGCGGTTGAGGCATGTTGCGCTCCAGAAGATGTGAGGGTTAATTTGCGCGGCAAAATGGAGCAATTCGCTGCCGGTTTCAATCCGCGCAGCGCGGATTCCGCGCAGATTTGCGGAACCGGACTGAGAGACGGATCACGCCTGCATGTACCTGCCTGATATCGCCCCCGGAAAACCTGTGCTGATCGCAGGCCCGACCGCCTCGGGAAAATCCGCGCTGGCGCTGGACATTGCCGCCCGCCACGGAGGCATCATCGTCAACGCCGATGCCAGCCAGGTCTATGACTGCTGGCGGGTGATCACCGCCCGCCCCTCGGCAGAGGAAGAGGCACAGGCGCCGCACGCGCTTTACGGACATGTGCCCTATAATGCGGACTATTCGGCCGGCCACTGGCTGCGCGAGGTGCTGCCGCTGCTGGACGGACCCGAACGGCTGATCATCGTTGGCGGCACCGGCCTCTATTTCACCGCACTGACAGAAGGCATGGCAGAGATTCCCGCCACCCCGCCCGCGGTCCGGGCCGCAGCCGATGCCATGACGCTTGGGGCGCTGCTTGCAGAGCTGGACCAGGAAACCGCCAGACGCATCGACCTGCAGAACCGCGCCCGGGTGCAGCGGGCCTGGGAGGTGCTGAAAGCCACCGGCCGGCCGCTGGCCAACTGGCAGGACGGCACCCCCGCCCCTGCGCTGCCGCTGCAGGATTGTACGGCGATGGTTCTGAACTCGGAAAAAGACTGGCTGGAGGCCCGCATCCGCAGGCGCTTCGGCATGATGCTCGCACAGGGCGCGATGGCAGAGATCGAGGCCATGCGCGGCCGTTACGATCCGGCACTACCCTCCTGCAAGGCGATCGGGGTGCCGGAGCTGATGGGCTATGCGGAAGGAACCCTTACGCTGGAGGAAGCCGAGGAGCGTGCCGCCATCGCCACCCGTCAGTTCGCCAAACGCCAGCGAAGCTGGTTCCGCGCCCGGATGAAGGGCTGGCATCAGGTTTCTTTGGCCTGAGACCTTCGGCTTGGTTTTCCTGACGTGGCGTCCGAGCCCTGAGCCCGCAATTGCGGTGCCTGCGACCGCCTTAGCCTGCCTCCGGCAACAACGCGATAGGCTGGCCGGGGCATGCGCGAAGGCAGCACTTGGACAGGGTTTCGCAACCGGGGGCTGCGGATGGCAATCCTTTCGGACCGGCAACCGAGTGCACTTGGGGTCCGCAGCCGCGGCCGGCGGTGCAGGTTTCCTCAAAGCAGGAACACAATAGTTTGATCCGTCAGCAGATTCCCGCCGCACCGCCAGGCGCACCCCGATCTTGCGCTGATCCCGGGCTGCATTACTGGGCAGTTTTGAACAGTATGCGGCTGCATGCCGGCCGCAATCAGAAAAGCGACGTCAAAAATGTCGTATTTTTACATGGAAACGCCGAAACTGTGCATTGACGAAAAGGCATATCTCTGCCGGAATGCGGGCATGGGGAAACTATAATCCACAACTCACACTATAATCGCCTGGCCAGCGGCTGGGCCAATACCCGTTTCGCAATAAGACAGAACGGTATGACAGGGAGACCTAAATGACCAAAGACACCATCAACGGAGCCCCGATCCATTGGGCCGCCAAGATGCACGCCAAGGAAGTGCTGGACGGCAAGCTGGACCGCCGGGAGTTCCTGACCCGCGCCACCACCTTCGGCGTCACCGCGGCGGCTGCTTACGGGATGATCGGCATGGCCGCCCCGGTTAAGGCTGCTGAAGAGAAAAAGCAGGGCGGCACCCTGCGCGTGCAGACCGAAGTCCGCCCGCTGAAGGACCCGCGCACCTTCGACTGGTCGCAGATGGCCAACAAGACCCGCGGCACCATTGAATACCTGGTGGAATACAACAATGACGGCTCTTTCACCGGCATGCTGCTGGAAAGCTGGGAAATCAACGAGGACGCCACCGTCTACACACTGAACGTCCGCCAAGGCGTCAAGTGGAACAACGGCGACGACTTCACCGCCGAAGATGTTGCCCGCAACATCGCCGGCTGGTGCGACAAGGGTCTGGAAGGCAACTCCATGGCCGGCCGCTTCGCAACCCTGATCGACAATGACACCGGCCAGGCAGTCGAAGGCGCCATCGAAGTGGTCGACAGCCACACCGTCAAGCTGAACCTGCCGGCCTCCGACATTTCGCTGATTGCAGGCATGGCCGACTATCCGGCGGCGATCGTGCATTCCTCCTTCCAGACCAATGACTTCACTCAGAACGTTGGCACCGGCCCGTTCCTGCTGACCGAGCTGGAAGTCGGCGTGCGCTCGGTTCTGGAACGCAACGACAACCACACCTGGTGGGGTGAGGCGATCTATGGCAAGCCCGCTTTGGACCGCATCGAGTACATCGACTTCGGCACCGACCCGTCCTCGTGGCTGGCGGCCCTGGAATCCGACGAAGTCGACATGCTTTATGAATCGGTTGGCGAATTCATCGATGTGATGGACGGCCTCGGCTACAAGAAGTCGGAAGTTGTCACCATGTCCTCGATCGTGATCCGCACCAACCAGCTAGCCGAAATCGATGGCAAGAAAGTCTATGCCGACAAGCGCGTCCGCAAGGCAATCCAGATGGCCGTCGACAATTCGGTCTGCCTGGAACTGGGCTATGGCGGCCGCGGCGAACCGGCTGAGAACCACCATGTCGGCCCAATCCATCCGGAATACGCCGAACTGCCGCCGCAGAAGGTTGACCCCGCTGCTGCAAAGGCGCTGATGGAAGAAGCCGGCATGATGGATTTCGAGCACGAAATCCTGTCGATCGACGACGACTGGCGCCGGAACACCACCGACGCCGTGGCCGCTCAGCTGCGCGATGCGGGCTTCAAGGTGAAGCGGACCGTTCTGCCGGGCTCGACTTTCTGGAACGACTGGGCGAAATACCCGTTCTCCTCGACCAACTGGAACCACCGCCCGCTGGGCGTGCAGATCTGGGCGCTGGCCTATAAGTCGGGCGAAGCCTGGAACGAGTTTGGCTGGTCCAACCCGGAGTTCGACGCCCTGCTGGAAGAAGCCCTTTCGATTGCTGACGCCGACAAGCGCCGTGAAATCTCGGCCAAGGGCCAGGCGCTGATCCAGGAAGAAGGCGTGACCATTCAGCCCTACTGGCGCTCGCTGTACCGCCACATGCGCGAAGGCGTTGTCGGTGCGGACATGCATGTCTCCTTCGAGCATCACCACTACAAATGGGGCTGGGCAGCCTAAGCCCGACCGGCTCCTGCTTCCCGCACCGCCCCCTTCGGGGCGGTGCTTTCCAGCTTAAAAGATAAGAGACCCGCCCCGCGAGCCGGGTCCGATCCGCCAGACTGACAGGGGACCCCAATGGGACTTTTCATTCTCCGCCGCTCGGGCGTGATGCTGCTGACGGCCCTGTGCCTGACGTTCATCGTGTTCTTCTTGACGAACCTCTACCCCAACCTCGAAAAACTCGCCAAAACCCAGGGCAACTTCCGCATGACGGATGAGGCCGTGGCCAGCTGGCTGGACAAGAACGGCCACAGCGGTTGGATGATCAGCCGTTACGGCGAATGGCTGGGCGTGTTGCCTGGCTGGACCCGCGAGAGCGAGGAAGGCATCACCGGCCGCTGCATCGCCGGTGCGGTCAGTGCAGAGGAGGCTGCAAATGCGCCAACCTTCTGCGGCATCCTGCAAGGGGACTGGGGATACTCCAGCGTTTTCAAGAAGGATGTGGCCAGCATCATCACCGAGCGCCTGCAGAACACGCTGCGCCTGATGGGCTGGGTGCTGCTTCTGATGGTCCCCTCGGCCTTGATCATCGGCGTTCTGGCCGGGATGCGCGAGGGCTCGGCAACCGACCGGGGATTGTCGACGGTCTCCATTCTGACGACAGCAACCCCCGAATATGTCTCTGGCGTTATCTTCATCGCGGTTTTCACGTCGTCCACCGTCGGCCTGAAGTGGTTCAAGGGCACCGCAACCGCGGCAACCGACAATCCCACCTTTGAAAACTTCTTCCTGCCGGTGCTGACCATCGCGCTTTACGGGATGGGCTACATCGCCCGGATGACCCGCGCCTCGATGACCGAGGTGATGACCGCGCAATACATCCGCACCGCCCGGCTCAAGGGCGTGAGCTTCCACAACATCGTCATCAAACATGCTCTGCGCAACGCGCTGATCGCGCCTTTCACCGTGATCATGCTGCAGTTCCCCTGGCTGCTGAATGGTGTGGTGATCGTGGAAACCCTGTTCAACTACAAAGGCTTCGGCTTCATCCTGGTGCAAGCTGCCGGCAACAACGACATCGACCTGCTGCTGGCTGTGTCGGTGGTGTCCGTGTTCGTTGTTCTGATTACCCAGATGATCTCCGACATTGGCTACGTGTACCTCAACCCGCGTATCCGGATCTCCTAAGGAAGGCAGCAAAGCATGGAACCTCTTAGCGCACTCGATATCACCGCGCGGATCCTCTACCAGCTGTCGCCGGTCTGGATTTCGCTTCTCATCCTCTTTGCCCTCTCTGCGGCCTTCAAGCGCCGCCTCGGGCTTTATGGCAAACTGTTCGACAGCCCCATCGGCATGATCGGTTTTGCCTTGGTCATGTTCTGGGTCTTCACCGGCATTTACGGCGCGATGGACATGATCGTGACCCACGACCCGCTGTCCCAGGTCTCGGGCATGAAGAACAAGGTGCCCGGGACCGCGGTCCGTGGCGTTGGCGAGGGGGAATACCAATGGTACCTCCTGGGCGGCGACAACCTAGCCCGCGACGTCTTCAGCCGCCTGGTCAAGGGGGCCTGGGTGGTCGTGCAGATCGCCCCGCTGGCCACATTGTTCGCCTTTATGGTCGGCATCACCCTGGGCCTGCCAGCCGGCTACTACGGCGGACGGCTGGACACCATCCTGTCGTTCCTGGCGAACCTGATCCTCGCCTTCCCGGTGATCCTGCTGTTCTACCTGCTGGTGACGCCCGAAATCGTGGCAACCGGCGTGCCGAACTACATGGCAATTGTCCTGTTCATGTTCCCCATCGTCTTCATCGGGGTGCTGCTGAACTCGCGCTATTACACCCGGCCAAAGCTGCGCAACCCGCTGATGGCCGGTGTGCTGGGCATTGCGATCTGGCTCTATCTGCAGCTGGTGTCCAACGGCGGCTACCTGATCAACACCAGCACCGGGTTCAAGATCCCGGGGCTGCCGAAGGTGCTCGATTTCTTCGACATCCCCGGCGGTATTCTGGTGGTGTTCGTCTCGGTGGTCTTCGTCAACTCGCCCACGGTGTTCCGTATCGTGCGCGGCCTGACGCTGGACATCAAAACCCGCGACTATGTGGCCGCCGCCCAGACCCGCGGAGAAGGCCCCTGGTACATCATGCTGTGGGAGATCCTGCCGAACGCCCGCGGGCCGCTGATCGTCGATTTCTGCCTGCGCATCGGCTACACCACCATCCTCTTGGGCACCTTGGGCTTCTTCGGCCTCGGCCTGCCGCCGGAAAGCCCGGACTGGGGATCGACCATCAATGACGGCCGCAAGCTGTTGTCGATCTACCTGCACCCGGCGCTGCCGCCCGCCTTTGCGCTGCTGACGTTGGTTCTGGGCCTGAACCTGCTGGCTGACGGCCTGCGCGAAGAAAGCCTGAAGGATTGATCCGAACCGGCGGGTCCGGGGGCTAGCCCCCGGACCCCCGGGATATTTGAGGCCAGATGAAAGGGATCCTGTCCCTTCCAGCCTCAACAGGGAGAAAAGAACATGAACAAACTGGCAGACTACGACGGCCCGATCCTCGAGATTAATAAGCTGTCGATCTCCTTCTTCACCCGCCTGCGCGAGATTCCTGCGGTGATGGATTTCTCGGTCACCGTGCAGCCCGGCGAGGCGGTGGGCCTGGTCGGCGAAAGCGGCTGCGGCAAATCCACCGTGGCGCTTGGCGTCATGCAGGACCTGGGCAAGAACGGCCGCATCGTCGGCGGCACCATCAAGTTCAAGGGCCGCGACCTCAGCGAGATGAGCGCCGAGGAACTGCGCGACATCCGCGGCAACGAGATTGCGATGATCTATCAGGAGCCGATGGCCTCGCTGAACCCGGCGATGAAAATCGGCAAGCAGCTGATGGAAGTGCCGATGATCCACGAGGGCGTCAGCGAAAAGGAAGCCTATCAGCGCGCGCTGGAAGTGGTGACCGACGTGCGCCTGCCCGACCCGGAGCGGATGCTGAACTCCTTCCCGCATCAGCTGTCGGGCGGCCAGCAGCAGCGGATCGTGATTGCGATGGCGCTGATGTCCAAACCGTCATTGCTGATCCTCGATGAACCCACCACGGCGCTGGACGTGACGGTGGAGGCCGCGGTGGTCGAGCTGGTCAAGGACCTGGGCAAGAAATACGGCACCTCGATGCTGTTCATCTCGCACAACCTCGGCCTGGTTCTGGAAACCTGCGACCGTCTCTGCGTGATGTATTCCGGCGAGGCGGTGGAACGCGGCTCGATCCACGACGTCTTTGACGAGATGCAGCATCCCTATACCCAGGCGCTGTTCCGCTCGATCCCGCTGCCCGGCGCCGACAAGAACTCGCGCCCGCTGGTGGCGATCCCCGGCAACTTCCCCCTGCCCCACGAACGCCCGCCAGGCTGCAACTTCGGTCCCCGATGCGACTATTTCGAAGAGGGCCGCTGCGACCAGGACATGGTGATCCCGATGTCGCCTGTGCATGGCAACGACCGGCACGAGACACGCTGCCTGAAGTTCCAGGAAATCGACTGGAACGCGCCTTTGACCGTGGGCGAGCAGAAAGAGAAGACCGCGCCGGGCAAGGTTATCCTGAAGATGGACAACCTCAAGAAATACTATGAGGTTGCTGCAAATGCCCTGTTCGGCGGCGGCGAAACCAAGGTGGTGAAGGCCAATGAGACGCTGAGCTTCGAGGCGCGCGAGTCCGAAACCCTGGCAATCGTCGGCGAGAGCGGCTGCGGCAAGTCCACGTTCGCCAAGGTGCTGATGGGGCTGGAAACCGCCACCGAGGGCCAGATCCTGCTGGACAACCGCAACATCGAGCAGATCCCGATCGAGGAGCGCGATACCAGAACCGTCTCCGACGTGCAGATGGTGTTCCAGAACCCGTTCGACACGCTGAACCCGTCGATGACAGTTGGCCGCCAGATCATGCGGGCGCTGGAAATCTTCGGCATCGGCAACTCCGAGGCGGAGCGCCGCAGGCGGATGCTGGAGCTTCTGGACCTGGTGAAACTGCCCCGCGCCTTTGCCGACCGGATGCCGCGGCAGCTGTCGGGCGGCCAGAAGCAGCGTGTGGGCATCGCCCGCGCCTTTGCCGGCGGCGCCCGCATCGTGGTGGCCGACGAGCCTGTCTCGGCGCTCGACGTGTCGGTGCAGGCGGCGGTGACCGACCTCTTGATGGAGATCCAGCGCAACGAGAAAACCACGCTGCTGTTCATCTCTCACGATCTTTCGATCGTGCGCTATCTCTCCGACCGGGTGATGGTGATGTACCTCGGCCATGTGGTGGAGCTGGGCGACACCGATCAGGTGTTCGCGCCCCCCTACCACCCCTATACCGAAGCGCTCCTGTCGGCGGTGCCGATCGCCGACACTTCAATCGAGAAAGAGCACATCGTCCTGGAAGGCGACATCCCGTCGGCGATGAACCCGCCACCGGGCTGCCCGTTCCAGACCCGCTGCCGCTGGAAGTCCGAAGTGCCGGGCGGGCTGTGCGAGAAGGAGGTCCCGCCGGTGCGCACCCTTGACGGCGGCCACCAGATCAAATGCCATCTCAGCGATGAGGTGCTGGACCGCATGAAGCCGGTGATCAAGGTCGCCGCGGAGTAAAAATACCCTTTCAAAAAACGGGCCGGGAACTTCCCGGCCCGTTTTTTTTGCTGCTAACTGCCGTGCAGCGTGTTGTCCCAGTCTTCCCATTCACGAAGCCATTCGTCGCCGTCCAGAGTTTCCTTTAGCGGCTCCAGCTCCGCAGCGTAGGCTTTCCACTTGTCCAGCGCGCCCGTGTTGATTTTCTGGCGGACTTGAACAAGCGATGCGGTGATCACTGCTTTTCTGGACTTTTCCGGAGACAGGCAACTGTCTTCCCATTCCAGCCCCGCGTGCTCCAACAGCCGGGCGATCTGAGCTTGCGGGTCACTGACCAAAGCGCGGTAGGATTGGGCTCTGAACTGGCTGCCAAGCTTGCCCTGATAGTCCCATGCAGACTCGTATTCCAGCCGGGTCATCTCGCCCAGCCAATCCATCCGTTGCGTAAACGCATTCCCCTCAGCAAAGTCAGCCATAATGTTGGACAGGCCGGTATCCAGCGGATGACGGGACACGAACACGAACCGCGCGTCAGAACCGGCAGCAAAACCTGCAGTGCCCGGGCAAAGCGGCCTGTTTTCATCAGCCCGCTGCAGCGCCGACTGCCTACTCTGAGCCTTGCAGATGATCCGTCGAAATCGGTGATTGCTTCATGAAGTGCCCAAGCCCTCAGATTTTGGACATATTCTGGGGAACCTGCCTCAAAAAAATGGAAGCAATGGCACGGTCTCGCAGGTAAAACCCCATCCGCTGTACTTCCAATTGCAGATGAAGCCTTTCTGCGCTCCGCGCTCTAGCAACCGGTCAGGTTCAGCTCAGCAGCAGCACCACGATCATCAGCAGGTTCATCGAGGAAAACTGCATCAGACGCGGCGCCCGCTGCCCCTTGACCGCCGCAAGCAGGGCCGCTGTCACCGATGCCGCCAGCCCGGCCAGCGCCAGGCCGCCGCCGATGACACCGGCAAGCCCCGCATCCAGTCCCCAGGGCACCCCGGGCAGGAACATGCCCTTGAGCCCGGTGCCGATCAGAATGCCTGTCACAGCCCCTGCCAGGCTCAGAACGGCACTGCGCGGCTGCCGCGGCAGCCGGCCTGCCAGCACGCTGTCGATCATCTGGCGGGTCGGCACAGCGCTTGGCTGCCAGTTGATCCGTTCAATGCGCTCGTCAAAGCTGTTGATATACAAGGCAATTCCTCCAGGTCCTGGAGGCAGATTTACGAAAAATTAAGGCAAATGCTTGACACTCCGGCGGAGTTAACGGGGCATTAACGGAAGTTGCCCGCAGGTTAACCGCTCCGCTGTGTCAGCTGCCCCAGATCTTTTTCACGTAGTTCTGGGTTTCCCTGTAAGGCGGGACGCCGCCGTATTTCTGCACTGCTTCCGGCCCGGCGTTATAGGCCGCCAGCGCCAGCCGCCAAGACCCGAACTTGCGGAACTGCCGCGCCAGATAGCGCGCGCCGCCCTCCAGGTTCTGCTTTGGCACCGCCGGGTTGACTCCCAGCGCCCGCGCCGTGGCCGGCATCAACTGCGCCAGCCCCAGCGCCCCCTTGTGCGATTTGGCATTCGGGTTCCAGTTGCTTTCCTGCTGCACCAGACGCAGGAACAACTCCTCCGGTACGCCATGCTGGCGCGCGGCATCCCGTGCCATCTGCAGATACTGGCCCCGGTACTTGCCGCTGTAAGGAAGTGTGCCGGCTGCGGACGGAATGCTGAAGGTCTTGGGCTGCAGCCGGGCGGAGTTCTTGTACTGCGTCGCGGCGCGGCCATCCAGAACCCTGGTATGAGCCGCAAACAGGTCCCGCCGGTTCTTGGTGCTTAACATTTCGGCGGCCGCAGGCTGCCCTGCCCCGATCACGGCAATAACCAATCCCGCAACGGCTTTGCGCATTTCCGCTGTCCCGACACTGTCCCACTTTGCGCGAATATAACGAATGCGGGACAAATTTAAAGCTTCACAGGCGAAAGCTGCCGTCATTGCCGCGTAAACAACCGCAAAACCATCCCCAGAGAGCTGCTTTCCACACCCTGCCCGGGTCTATAGTGTGCATGGAAATCAGCGCAGACGGATTCGCAGCCGCATGCTGCTGGACAAGATTATCAAGAACAAAGGACCCAACCCTATGGCCGGCTCACTGAACAAAGTCATGCTCATCGGCAACCTGGGCCGCGACCCCGAGGTGCGCAGCTTCCAGAACGGCGGCAAGGTATGCAACCTGCGCATTGCCACCTCTGAAACCTGGAAAGACCGCAACACCGGCGAGCGCCGCGAGAAGACCGAGTGGCACTCTGTCGCGATCTTCAACGAGGGTCTGGTGCGGGTGGCCGAGCAGTATCTGCGCAAGGGCTCCAAGGTTTATGTCGAAGGCCAGCTGCAGACCCGCAAATGGCAGGACCAGAGCGGCCAGGACCGGTATTCGACCGAGGTCGTGCTGCAGGGCTTCGGCTCCACCCTGACCATGCTGGACGGCCGCGGCGAAGGCGGCGGCGGCGGTGGTTACGGCGGCGGCCAAGGCGGCGGCAGCTATGGCGGCGGCAGCCAGGGCGGCGGCTACGGCGGCGGCTATGACAGCGGATCGCAAGGCGGCGGCGGCAACTTCGGCGGCGGCGCGTCCCACAACATCGACGACGACGAAATCCCGTTCTAAGCCTGACAGGGCGAATCGCAAGACCCAGGCGGTTTCGCGCCGCAGCCCTCCGGCCCCTCGGCCGGGGGGCTTTTCTTTGTTAACGGTGTCTTTTCGCAGACTTCACGAAAGACCTGTGCCCCCTGGCCGACACAGTGTGGCGGCCCGCTGCTTCCTTACTCTCACGGTGCTGCAATGGTGCGATTCGCCTTTGGAAGGGCAGTAGTTTAGTTTTATATTTCAATAATTTATGCAATGACACCCGTAGCCTGCACACATTCGGCCGCAATATAGGCCAGCGGCCCCAAGCGCTTCTGCCTTTTACGGCCTGCTTACCAAGCCTAGGCAAAAATTAAGACATATCACGGATGGTGAATAGGTCGATCGTGAAAAGGTACATCAAGGATTCAAGATATGGGTATGCGTTTTTTGCAGCATCTCTCGATCAAGACCAAGATCGGAATGCTTCTGGCGGCACCGCTGCTTCTCAGCCTTTGGTTCATCGGGCAGACCCTGCTCGATCTGCAGCGAAAGGCGCAGGTTAATACGGTCCAGGCCGGCGAGGTGCTGGAGCACATGAGCAGCTTGGTCCACAATCTGCAGCTGGAGCGCGGGCTGAGCGCGAGCTACCTGGAAAGCGCAGCCAAGGCGCCGCCGGAAAAGCTGATCAAGGTCCGGCAGGCGAATGACGCCAAGATGGCGGCCTATCTCGAGGAGATCAGCCGCATTGATCTGGAGGCCATGCCGCCTGAATCCGTGCAAGCGGTCCGGTTTGCCAAGTCCGAACTGGCCCGCAAAAAGAACATCCGCCAGAAAATCGACACCCACTCCCTGAAGCTGAAAGCGCTGATTGCCTACTATACCGACCTGAATGACGCACTCATTCAAACCGGCCTCGCCATGGCCAAGGGTATTGATGATCCCCGCATCTCGCAGGAGGCGGTGGCCCTGTCCTTCTTCATGCGCGCAATCGACGCCGCGGGGCTGGAACGCGCGGCAGGCGCTGTAGGCTTCAAGCACGGCTGGAAGCCAGAAGACCGGGAAGCCTTCTTTGCCGATCATGAACTGTTCAAGGAACGCCTGCGCACATTCAAAAATTTTGCAACCGCCGAGGACCGGGATGCCGTTAAAGGCCTGTTCGCGGATCCTGCAATGAAGAAATTCGATGAGCTGCGCGAAACAATCCTGCACGGCAACGGCGGCGAAGGCGTCAGTTCAGAAGACTGGTTTGCCGCTGCAACCAAGGCGATCGAGGTGCTGCAGAAGAAGGAGATGCTCCTGATCAAGCACCTGGAGCGCGACATGGCCGCCTTTGACGCGCACAACAAGCTGCTGCTGACAGAGATGGCAATCTTTGCCGTGGTTCTGCTGGCCGGCGTTCTGCTGCTCAGCCTGGTGATCGCCCGCGACATGACCAGGGGGCTGTCGGTCCTGAACGTGGCGCTGCACAAGCTTGGCTCCGGCGAGACCGAAGTTGAAGTCCCCGGCGCGGCCCGGCGTGATGAAATCGGCGACGTTGCCCGCAACGTTGTGGACCTGCGCACCGTTACCCAGCGCAAGCAGGAGGAGCGTATGCAGGAGGAGAGGGAGCGCCGCGAGGAAATCCTATCCGTCACCCGCAGCATCGGCCGCGCGCTCTCTGATCTGCAGCACAAGCGGCTGGACAACCCGATCGAAGAACACTTCCCCTCGGAGTTCAAATCGATCCGGATGGATTTCAACGACTCGCTGACTTCACTGAGCGCCGCGGTCTCCGTGATTGCGGAACTCACCAGCAGTGTCGACGAAAGCACCAAATCCATTGCAGAGGCATCCATGGACCTGGCCCACCGCACTGAGGCGGAGTCCGCAACGCTGGAGAAGACTACCCACGCGATGGGAGAACTGACCGGCAGCGTCCAGCGGTCCGCCGAGAACGCCGGCCGTGCCGAAGAACTGGCAGACAGCGCCCAGCATGACGTCAAATCCTGTGATGAGGTGGTCAGGGACACCATCGCCGCAATGGACAAGCTGCAAGAATCCTCGCAGGAGATTTCCCAGATCACCAAGGTGATCCAGGACATCGCCTTCCAGACCAACCTGCTGGCGCTGAACGCCGGGGTTGAGGCCGCCCGCGCAGGCGAGGCAGGCCGCGGTTTCGCGGTTGTCGCCTCCGAGGTTCGGATACTGGCGCAGCGCTGCGCCGATGCGGTTCAGCAGATCGACGAGCTGACCGCCCGCAGCTCCGACCAGGTCAAAAACGGTGCGGCGCTTGTGGATCAGGCCGGCCAGGCGATGGCCGCCGTGAACCAGCAGGTCGGCGAGATTTCCTCTCTGGTGGTCGAGATTGCCGGCAACATGAAGGAACAGTCGGCGCAGATGAGCGACGTCAACACCGCCGTGGGCGAACTGGAGATGATGGCACAGCAGAACGCCGCCATGGCCGAGCAGACCACCGCGGCGACCACCTCGCTGTCCGACCAGGCGCAAGAGCTGCGTGAGCAGGTGACTCAGTTCACCATCGGCACGGCCTCAATCCCCCTGCCCGCGCCCGCAGCGCAGCCGCCGCTTGCCATCGGCTTCGATGCAGACGGCGACGGCTGGGATCAGGACCTGGGCAGCAGCAACGCCGCCTGACCCGTCCGTTTACCAGCACAAACACTAGAGGGCAGCCTCAGCGGCTGCCCTTTGACTGTCTGCGGCCTGCGGCCCGGTTCAGGCGCCCGCGCTGCGCAGAACCTCCAGCACCGCATCCGGCGGCACATCGCCGGTCACGAAGGCCTCGCCAATGCCGCGCGCCAGAATGAACCGCAGCTGGCCGGCAACCACTTTCTTATCCTGGCCCATCAGGTCCAAAAGCGCCTCTGCCCCGGGCAACTCGCCCGGAATATCGGCCAGATCGGTTTTCATGCCCATCGCCTTCAGATGCGCCCGCACCCGGCTGGGATCTTCCTGCGAGCACAGGCCGAGCTTGGACGACAGCTCAAACGCCAGCGCGCAGCCGATAGCCACCCCCTCGCCATGCAGCAGCCGGTCCGAGTACCCCGTGGCGGCCTCCAGCGCGTGGCAGAAGGTATGGCCCAGATTGAGCAGTGCCCGGTCGCCCTGCTCAGTCTCGTCGCGCACCACGATGTCGGCCTTCATCTGAACCGAACGCGCCACCGCCTCGACCCGCGCCGCCACATCGCCTTCGGCCAGCGCAGGGCCGTTCGCTTCGAGCCAGGCAAAGAACTCCGCGTCGCCCAGCAGGCCGTATTTCACCACTTCGCCATATCCGGACAGGAAATCGCGCGCTGTCAGGGTTTCCAGCACAGAGGTGTCCGCCAGCACCAGCGACGGCTGGTGGAAGGCGCCGATCAGGTTCTTGCCCTGCGGCGCATTGATGCCGGTTTTGCCGCCCACCGAACTGTCGACCTGCGCCAGCAGCGAGGTCGGGATCTGCACGAACCGCACGCCGCGGCGCAGCACTGCGGCGGCAAAGCCCGCCAGGTCGCCGATCACGCCGCCGCCAAAGGCAACAACCACGTCGCCCCGTTCCACTTTCTGCTCCAACAGCCATTCGACCGACCGGGTGAACTGCGGCCAGCCCTTGGTCGCCTCGCCCGGCGGCAATGCCAGTGCGGTCATCTCCACCCCGGCGGCGGCCAGCCCAGCACGCAAGCTTTCCAGGTGCTTCTCCGCCACGGTTTCATCCGTCAGCACCGCCACCTGCGGCCGACTCAAGAGCGGCTTGATCCGCTCCCCCGCCTGCGCCAGCAGGCCCGGGCCGATCACAACATCATAGGCGCGATCGCCCAGGGGCACATGAACCGTGCGCTCCATCAATTCCACTCCAATACATCGGGGCGTGCCTTCAAGGCATCCAGCACGCGGTCCACCATGGTTTCAATCGAGGCCTGCCCGTCCGAGACCACCGACACATCCGCCTTGGCATAAAGCGGCACCCTCTGATGATACAGGTTGCTGAGTGTCGCACGCGGGTCGGCCGTGCGCAGCAGCGGCCGGGTGTCGCGATGGCGCACCCGGTTCCACAGCACCTCAAGGTCGGCGTTCAGCCAGACCGAGACGCCCTTGGCGGTGATCACCTGCCGGTTCTCCTCTGCCAGGAAAGCCCCGCCGCCGGTCGACAGCACGCCGCGCTCTTCTTCCAGCAGGCGCGCGATCACCTGGCGCTCCTTCTGGCGGAAGAAAGGCTCGCCATCGCGCGCGAAAATCTCCGGAATGGTCATGTTGGCGGCGGCTTCGATCTCGTGGTCGCTGTCCAGAAACGGCGCATTCAGCCGGGCCGCCAGCGCCCGGCCCACGGCGGTCTTGCCGGCCCCCATCATGCCCACCATCACGATGGTCTTTTTCAATTTCCCCGGCACCGGCGCTGCTGCCTTCTGGCCGCTGATTTGCTCTTTTTCGCTCATTCTTCAGTGAATGACGTGATCTTGCCGAAAAGGGAATATATAACTTGAGCAAAAGAGCAGGAAACAGGCATTGGATGCGCTATGGGGCGATTGATTAAGTACTTGGTCTACTTGGTGGTTCTGGCCGCAATCGGGCTTGTGGGCTATGCCTACGTGGGACCCTGGTTCGGTGCCGATTTCAGCGCGCCCAGCACCGAGGTGCGCAAGCCGGTGGTGCTGAATGCGGATTAAGGCAGCTGCCGCCGGGGTGATGCTGGCAGGCAGTGCGCTTGCCAATGAACCGCTGGCGGCAATTGAATGGCTGAACCAGCCGCAGCCCAGAAACGGGCTGCCCGGCACCGTGCTGCTGGAGCCGCCCGTCGCGGGCACCGCCGCGCTGCCGCAGGTGTCAGTCACCCCGCTGGAGGCGCTGCTGCCGCCCATTGGGCTGGTCCCGGCTGCTGCCACTGGCCTGCCCGCCGACCTGTGGCGCGGCAGCGCCGCGGATGACATCACCCATCTGATCGAAACCGTGCCGGTGCGCGGCAGCCCGGCGATGCAGGCGCTACTGTTCACCCTGCTGCTGTCGGAAACCCGCCCGCCTGCAGCCACCGGCGACCGGATCCTGCTGGCCCGGCTTGACCGGCTGATGGCACTGGGTGCCACCGATCCCTCGCAAGCTTTGGTGGAGCACGCAGGCCCCACCGGCAGCAAGGCGCGTTTTTCCCGCTGGTTCGACGCCACCCTTCTGACCGGCAGCGAGGATGCCTCCTGCGCGGCGCTCACCGCCTCGCCGCATCTTTCAGACAGCTATGCGGCCCGGATCTTCTGCGCGGCGCGGCGCGGCGACTGGCCGACCGCGGCGCTGATGCTGGAAACCGCCCATGCGCTGGAGCTCTTGCCCAAGGACCAGATGGATCTGCTCGACCGGTACCTGAACCCGGACCTGTTCGAACTGGCGCCGCCCCTTCGGCGGCCCGCAGATCCGGACCCTCTGACGTTCCGCCTGTTTGAAACCATTGGCGAATCCATGCCCACTGCGCCGCTGCCGCCGGCCTTTGCCGCCGCCGACCTGCGCGATATCGCCGGCTGGAAGGCGCAGCTGGAAGCGGCAGAACGGCTGGCCCGCGCCGGGGCGCTCAACCCGAACCAGTACCTTGGACTGTTCAGCGCCCGCAAACCCGCTGCCTCCGGCGGCATCTGGGACCGGGTTGCAGCGGTGCAGCAGCTGGAAAGCGATTTGAACTCCGGCAGCGCCGGGGCCATCGCCAAATCCCTGCCCCAGGCTTGGGAAGCGATGCAGGAGGCCGGCACCGAAACCGTTTTTGCCGATATTTTCGCCGAACCGCTGGCGCGGGCCAAACTGACTGGCCCGGCGGCGGCACTGGCCTGGCGCATCCGCCTGCTGTCGCCCGCGTATGAATTGGCCGCTCATGACGCGCAGGCCTCTGGTGCCGCGGACCATTTCCTGGCGGCGTTGGCGCAGGGCCGCCCCGGCGAGGCCGCGGCGCCGTCACCGCTGGCGGAGGCCATTGCGCTGGGGTTTGCCGCAAACACCGCTGTGCCGCCATCCATCCGCCAGCTGCTGGATAACGGCCAGTTGGGCGAGGCGATCCTGCGCAGCATGGTGCTGTTTGCCCAGGGCGCCGACGGCAATCTTGGCGACCTCACTGCAGCGCTGGCCGCCTTCCGCGCGGTCGGACTAGAGGACACCGCCCGCCGGGCCTCCCTGCAGTTGATGCTTCTGGAGCGCGGCTGACATGGCCGCGCCGTGCGATAATTTCCAGTGGATCTCCACATTCCTCGACGCCCAGGCGGCTGAGACCGGCGCTTCGCAAAACACGCTTTTGGCCTACGGCCGCGATCTCAAGGATCTGACCGCTTGGCTGGAGCACCGCAAGCTCAGCTTCCTCACCGCAGTCCAAGACGATATTGAGGCCTACCTGATTGATTGCGACGCCCAGGGACTGGCCCGCTCAACCCGGGCCCGGCGCCTGTCGGCGGTCAAGCAGATCTACCGGTTTGCGTTTGAGGAAGGCTGGCGCGAGGACAACCCTGCCATCCAGATCCGCGGCCCTGGCCGGGAAAAGCGGCTGCCGAAAACCCTTGACGTGATCGAAGTCGACCGCCTGCTGGAGGCCGCCCGCAAGACCGGCCGAAGCGAGGCCGACCGGCTGCGCAACACCTGCCTGATGGAGCTGCTCTATGCCACCGGCATGCGGGTGACCGAACTGGTCTCGCTGCCGGTGTCCGCCGCCCGCGGCGACCCTAGGATGCTGCTGATCCTCGGCAAGGGCGGCAAGGAACGCATGGTGCCGCTGTCACCGCCTGCGCGCGAAGCACTGGCGCAATGGCTGCTGGCACGCGACGGCGCCGAAGCAGAGCGCGAGGCCAAGGGCCATCCGCCCTCGCGCTTCCTGTTTCCGTCCCGCGGCAAATCCGGCCATTTGACGCGGCACCGGTTTTACCTGCTGATCAAGGAACTGGCGGTGACCGGCGGCATTTCTCCGGGCAAGGTGACGCCGCACACCCTGCGCCACGCCTTTGCCACCCACCTTTTGGCCAACGGTGCAGACCTGCGCGCGATCCAGGCCCTGCTCGGCCACGCCGACATCGCCACCACTGAAATCTACACCCATGTTTTGGACGCGCGGCTGCAGGAACTGGTGCTGGAACACCACCCGCTGGCCAAGCGCGGCTGACCGCGACGCTTGAAGCGGCGGGGCTAAGACCCCATAAATACAGCGAACAAAAACCAGACCGGACATCTGACCTCCTCATGGACACTGCCTCCACCGTACTCGACAGCGCCTTCTGGACCACTGCCGGGGCCATCGTGCTGCTCCTCGTCTTTTCCGGCTTCTTTTCGGGCTCGGAAACGGCGCTGACCGCCGCCTCACGCGGCAAGCTGCGCGCCCAAGCCGACAAGGGCTCCCGCGGTGCTCAGCGCGCGCTGGTCATTACCGAAGACAACGAGCGCCTGATCGGTTCGGTCCTGCTGGGAAACAACGTTGTCAACATCCTTGCAGCTTCGCTCGCCACCGCGCTCTTTACCAGGATCTTCGGAGAAGGCGGTGTCGCGATGGCAACGCTGGTGATGACCCTGCTGGTGCTGGTCTTCGCCGAAGTTCTGCCCAAGACCTACGCCATTTCCAACGCCGAGAAGGCCGCCTCGGCCGTATCGGCGCCGATCAGCATCCTTGTCATGATCCTGTCGCCAATCGTGGGCGCGGTGCGGCTGTTCGTGCGCGGTGTGCTGCGCATATTCGGTGTGCAGATCGACCCGGACAGCCACATCATGGCTGTGCGCGAGGAAATTGCAGGTGCCCTGCAGCTGGGCCACTCCGAAGGCGTGGTCGAAAAGGAGGACCGCGACCGTATCCTCGGCGCGCTTGATCTCTCCGACCGCTTTGTCGAGGAAATCATGCTGCACCGCTCCAACATCGAAATGATCGACGCGGATGCAGAGCCGGAAACCATCCTGGAGCAATGCCTGCACAGCCAGCACACCCGCCTGCCTGTGTTCCGCGGCGAACAGGAGAACATCATCGGCGTGGTTCATGCCAAGGACCTGTTCCGGGCGATGTATGAACAGGCCGGCGGTGCCGGTGCCGGCGCCGATACCGGCCGCCTGCAATCCTTTGATATCGCGGAGGTCGCCAAGGCCCCCTACTTCGTGCCCGAGACCACCACGCTGGACGAGCAGATGCGCCAGTTCCTGCGGATGCGCTCGCATTTTGCGCTGGTGGTTGATGAATACGGCGCCCTGCAGGGGCTGATCACGCTGGAGGACATCCTGGAAGAGATCGTCGGCGAGATCACCGATGAATTCGATCCGGCAGAAGAGACCGTGGCCAAGAAGACCGCCGACGGCTCCTATCTGGTTGAAGGCGCAACCACCATACGCGACCTGAACCGGGCCATTGAATGGAACCTGCCGGATGACGAGGCCAACACCGTTGCTGGCCTGGTGATCCACGAGGCGCAGATGATCCCGGTTAAGGGGCAGGTGTTCTCGTTCCACGGCTTCCGCTTCGAGGTCACGGCGCGCGAGGGCAACCGCGTGACCGAGTTGAAGATCCGGCCGCTGTCTTGACCAGGGAGTGCTCATGACCCGTGCAGCAGTACTGGCCTGGGGCTGGTTCGACAGCATTGTGCTGGAGTTGTTCCGCCAGCTGCGCTGGTCCTTTCTGCCGCCACTCCTGATCTATTTCGCCTATGGCGCGCAGGGCATCAGCACCGTTGCCGCGTCCTTTTTCGTCAAGGAATACCTCGACCTCTCCGCCGCCTTTCTGGCCGGGCTGGCGTTCTGGGTCGGGCTGCCCTGGGCGCTGAAGATGCCGCTGGGCCATCTGGTCGACCTGATCTGGCGCTGGAAATACCTGCTGATCCTCGCGGGCGCGGCGTTGATGGCCGCCAGCTACGCCATTCTGGCCGCCATCGTTCTGCACCCGGATATGATGGGCGCGCTGATGCCGCTCAATGCCTGGTACGTCACGTCCGCCTTGCTGGCCCCTTGCGGCTTCGTGCTGCAAGACGTGGTGGCAGATGCGATGTCGGTAGAGGCAGTGCCGCATGCTGACGACCGCGGCAATCCCCTGCCCGAGGCTGAGACCAAGTCCCTCCACACGACCATGCAGACATTCGGCCGCTTCGTTCTGATCGGCGGCTCCAGCGCAGCGGCCGCGCTGAATGTCGCCCTGTTTGACGGCGCCGATGCCCTGCCGCAAGCCGAGAAAGGCGCACTTTACGGCTTTGTGTTCACCCTCGCGCTGCTGATCCCGGTGATTTCACTGTCCGGTGTGGCGCTGGCGATCTGGCAGAAATGGCGCAACACTGTCCGGCTGCGCCGCGCAGGTGTAGACGAAACCGAAATCCGCACCCGGCTCGAACCGCCCCGCGACCCGATCACCCCGAACCACTGGTATTTCATCGGCGGAGGCGCCTTTGTGGCGCTGTCGCTGGCCGTGGGCCTCGGCGAGGTGCCCTACTCGCAGGAAATCGTCTTTGCCGGGTCCATGGCCATCGTGCTGCTCCTGATGCGCCAGCTTGTTGCGGTGCTGCCAGCTGATCATGCCCGCGCCCTCATTGGCACCGCCATCATCATCTTCGTCTACCGCGCCACACCGCTCCGCGGCCCCGGCGCCACCTGGTTCGAAATCGACGTCCTGGGATTTGACCAGCAGTTCCTGTCGGTCCTGTCCCTCATCACCTCGCTGCTGACGCTGGCCGGCATGCTGATCTTCCGCCCGATGATGGCCAGCCGCCCGATTGCCTGGATCGTCGCCTTTCTGGCAATCACCGAGGCCGTCCTCAGCCTGCCCAACATCGCGCTTTACTACGGCGCCCACCACTGGACCGCAGCGATGACCGGCGGCGTGGTCGATGCCCGCTTCATCGCCATCGTCGACACCGCGGTGGAATCGCCGCTCGGCCAGGTCGCGATGATCCCGATGCTCGCCTGGATCGCCCGCAACGCGCCCTCGGGGCTCAAAGCCACCTTTTTTGCGGTCATGGCCTCCTTCACCAACCTGGCGCTTTCGGCCTCCAGCCTCGGCACCAAATACCTGAACGAGATCTTTGTGGTGACCCGCGAAGTCACAGATTCGGCAGGTGCTGTCACCACCCCTGCCGACTATTCACAGCTCGGCATGCTCTTGATCACTGTCGGCGTCATTCTCCTCGCCGCCCCCCTGACGGCGATTTTCCTCATCCAGAACAGCCGCTTCCGCACCTCTGAATAGCCCTAGGCGGCGCAGACGGCCTGGAAGCGGCACGCCATGCCGTTTTTCTTCTGGACTACTGTTCACTTCTGTACAGAATGCGGGAAACACCTATTCAGGGAGGCCCACATGAAAACCACCACCCGCGTGGCAGTGATCGGCGGCGGCGTCGTCGGCTGCTCTGTCCTCTACCACCTGACCAAGCTCGGCTGGTCCGATGTCATGCTGATCGAACGCTCGGAGCTGACCAGCGGCTCCACCTGGCACGCGGCGGGCGGTTTCCATACGCTGAACGGCGACACCAACATGGCGGCGCTGCAGGGCTACACCATCAAGCTGTATAAGGAGCTGGAAGCGATCACCGGCATGTCCTGCGGCCTCCACCACGTCGGCGGCGTCACCCTGGCCGAGACCCAGGAACGCTTCGACATGCTGAAGGCCGAACGCGCCAAGCACCGCTTCATGGGCCTGGAGACAGAGATCGTCTCCCCCGAGGAGATCAAGAAGATCGCCCCTGTCACCAATGTCGAAGGCATCATCGGCGGGTTGTATGACCCGCTCGACGGCCACCTCGACCCTTCCGGCACCACCCACGCCTACGCCAAGGCCGCGCGTATGGGCGGCGCCACGATTGAGACTCACTGCAAGGTGATCGAGACCAACCAGCGCCCGGACGGCACCTGGGACGTGGTGACGAACAAGGGCACCATCCACGCCGAACACGTCGTCAACGCAGGCGGCCTCTGGGCGCGCGAGGTCGGTGCCATGGCCGGCGTCTACTTCCCGCTGCACCCGATGGAACACCAGTATATCGTCACCGACGAGGTGCCGATGATCGCCGAGATCATCGACGGCGGCGGCGAGCACCCGCATGTGATGGACCCGGCCGGCGAAAGCTACCTGCGGCAAGAGGGCCGCGGCCTCTGCATCGGTTTCTACGAACAGCCCTGCAAACCCTGGGCGGTGGACGGCACGCCGTGGGATTTCGGCCATGAACTCTTGCCCGATGACTTCGACAAGATCGAGGATTCCATCGCCTTTGCCTACAAACGCTTCCCGGCGCTGGAGGCCGCAGGCGTCAAATCCGTGATCCACGGCCCCTTCACCTTTGCCCCCGACGGCAACCCGCTGGTCGGCCCGGTGCCCGGCATGCGCAACTACTGGTCCGCCTGCGCCGTCATGGCCGGCTTCTCCCAGGGCGGCGGCGTCGGCCTGATGCTGGCCCAGTGGATGGTCGAGGGCGAATGCGAGCGCGACACCTTCGCGATGGACTGCGCCCGCTTCGGTGACTGGATAACCCCGGGCTACACACGGCCCAAAGTCATTGAAAACTATCAAAAACGCTTCTCCATCGCCTACCCGAACGAGGAACTGCCCGCGGCCCGCCCGTTCCGCACCACACCGATGTACGACATTTTCGATGGCATAGGCGCGGTCTGGGGCGCGCAATACGGCATGGAAGTTCCGAACTACTTCGCGGAAGGGAACGAACCCCGCTATGAAACCCCCTCATTCCGCCGCTCCAACGCCTTTGAGGCCACCGCGCGCGAAGTCAAAGCCGTGCGCGAAAACGTCGGCATCAACGAGGTCCACAACTTCGGCAAATACCTGGTCAAGGGCGCCGGCGCCCGCGCCTGGCTCGACCGCATCATGGCAGGCCGGGTGCCGCAGCCGGGCCGCCTGTCGCTGACACCGATGCTCTCGCCCAGGGGCCGCCTGATCGGCGACTTCACCATCTCCTGCCTGTCGGAACAGGAATTCCAGCTCACCGCCTCTTACGGCTCGCAGGCCTACCACATGCGCTGGTTCCTGCAGAACCTGGACGAGGGCGTTCACCTCGAAAACATCTCCGACACCCGCAACGGCTTCCAGATCGCAGGCCCCAAGGCACGCGAGGTGCTGCAGGCCTGCACCCGGCAGAACATCTCGGATATGCGCTTCATGGACGTGCGCCGCCTGACCGTGGGCATGGCCGACTGCATCGTGCAGCGCGTCAGCTACACCGGCGATCTGGGCTACGAGATCTACTGCGACCTGCCCAGCCAGCGGTCCCTGTGGGACAGCCTTTGGTCTGCTGGTCAAGAACATGGAATGAAGCCGTTTGGCATGCGGGCAATGATGTCGCTGCGGCTCGACAAGTTCTTCGGCTCCTGGCTGCGCGAGTTCTCGCCCGATTACACAGCGGCGGAGACCGGGCTGGACCGCTTCATCTCCTTCAAGAAACCCGTTGATTTCATTGGCCGCGCCGCCGCAGAGGCTGAACACGACGCTGGCCCTGCCCGCCAGCTCTGCGCCTTTGAGGTCGAGGCGGAAGACGCCGATGTGGTGGCCTACGAGCCGATCTGGCTAGACGGCGCTGTCGTGGGTTTCTGCACTTCCGGCGGCTACTCGCACCACGCGCAGAAATCCATCGCGCTGGGGTTTGTCCCCACGGAGAAAGCCACTGAAGGCCTGGAAGTGGAAATCGAAATCCTCGGCAAGATGTACAAGGCCCGGCTGATCACCGAGCCGCTGTTCGATGCCGACGGCGCCCGGATGCGCGGCTAAGCTAAAAAACACACCGGATTCAGGTCAGCCCGCCTGACCTGAACCCGCCCTGTTGCCAAGGCACCGCTCGCTGACGCCGCGGAACTTACGCAAGACAAACGTCAGCCCCCATACCCGAATGTTTCGTGCGCGAAACATTCGGTCATCCTTACTGACCTATACGGCTTTCGCTGGATCCGTCTCTTGTTCTGGCTAAAAATATCCCCGCCGGAGGCATCCATCATCCCGGCACAGCGCCGAGGTTCGAAAAATCATGACCGCCATCGCCATTCTCCTGCTCGCCGCCGGCGCCTCCTCGCGGATGCGGGGCCGCGACAAGCTGATGGAGGACGTGGAGGGACAGCCCCTGCTCACCCTGATGTGCCGCCGCGCCGCGCTGACCGGGCTGCCGGTCTATGTGACCCTGCCCAGCACCGCCCATCCGCGCGCAGCGGCTGCCTGCGGCGCAATACGTGTCCCGGTGCCGGATGCCGCCGAGGGCATGGCTGCCTCGATCCGCGCAGGCACCGCCGCCCTGCCGGAAGGAATACAAGCGGTGATGATCCTGCCCGCAGACATGCCGGAAATTGAGACCCGCGATCTGCGGCATATCGCTGCGCAATTCCACGGCCAGGACAGCCCGATCCTGCGCGCAGCGGCGGAGGACGGCACGCCCGGCCACCCGGTGCTGTTTCCGCAACGCTGCTTTGCTGGGTTGAAATCGTTGAAGGGGGATCTAGGCGCACGCCGCATCCTGAAAACGGAAGAGGTGCAGAGCATCACGCTGCCCGGCAGCCACGCTGTTACGGATCTGGACACGCCGGAGGACTGGGCCGCCTGGCGCAACCGCTGAGCCCTCCGCAATCGCAGAGAAGGCAGGGCACAAGGCCCTGCCTTCCTGCGCTTCGCCCTTGTCCACCGTTTTCCCCCAAACGGCAGCTGCACCCATCAGTGCACGAGCAGATGCGCCTCGTGTTTACGCAGCGACCGGCGCGCCGCGGTATAGCCCTCGCGGCCCTTTTGCGATTTCAGCTCCGGGAACAGCTCGAACAGTTCGTTGCGCTGCGCGTTGTCCAGCCCGCGCAGGGACTGGTCGCCGGGCTGGAAGCTCTCGGTCCAGGCCCCGTCGGACAGCACAACCTCATGCTGGTCGAACATGAAGTGGATGTAGGTGACGCTGGCAAGCTCCACCACGTCCACGCCGGCCAGGCCGGTCAGATGCTTGGCTGCGACCAGAACCTCGCGGTCCTCGAAGTAAAGCGCTGTCTTGTCGTTAGCGACCAGCACCCGGTGGTTCGGGCTGACCATCATGTCCCGTTCCGGCAAACCGTTGCCCAAGGCGCCCTGGCGGATCAGCACCGGCTGAAGATGCGCACGGCCTTTCATATCAGCGCCTTCCAGTGTTCGGATGCCAACCCAGCGGATCTCCTGAATGCCATTGTCGCGGGTGATCACCCGGTCGCCGGCCTGCAAATCCTCAACCCGGCGTTCGCCCAGCGGCGTGGCGATCAGCGTGCCCGGCGTGAAGCAGGGAATGATCTGCTCGATCTCGCCAAAGGTCATCGATCCGGTAACCTCGCCATCCCCGTCGAGGAAGTTGACAGTGCCCGACAGGCTGTTGCCATCCGGATCCACGGTCACGCCGGTCAATTCAAACGGGCCCGAGCCGGACAGATCCAGGGTATCGAAATCGTCACCGCCCGAGCCGCCGTCAACGACGTCGCCGTCGGTGCCGCCGATAAAGGTATCGCGGTCATCGCCGCCTGACAGGGTATCGGCACCGTGGCCGCCGGTGATCACATCGTTGCCGGAGCCGCCCTCGACCAGGTCGTCATCGATGCCCGCGTCAATGGTGTCATTACCGGTGCCGCCATAGATCTCGTCGTCGTCGTCCTGGCCATAGATCACGTCATTGCCGGCGCCGCCATAGATCGTGTCCATCCCGTTGGTAGGATCGGGGTCCGCCGGACGCCCGTCGCCGCCATCATCGGTAATGTTCAACCCGTCATCAAAGCTCGGATCCAGCCCGCCGAAGATGATGTCATTGCCTTCGCCGCCGTCCAGGACGTCGGAACCTTCGCTGCCGATCAGCACATCGTTGCCGCCGCCGCCCAGGATGGTGTCGTCGTCGATGCCCCCGTCAAGAACGTCCCGGCCTTCGCCGCCGTCCAGCAGGTCGGCATCGTCGCCGGTGAAGATGGTGTCGTTGCCGGCCCCGCCAAAGACAGTGTCCATGTCGTCGTAGGGATCGGGGTCCGCCGGAATGTACGGAATGTCCGGATCGGTCCCGGTATAGCCCGGGAACCCGCGGTCCGGCAGCGGCGTTCCGGAATGCGTGGTGTTGATCACGTCGTCGCCATCACCGCCGTCCACGCAATCAGAGCCGCCGCCGGCTTTGACGGTGTCATTCCCCGCACCGGCACGCACGGTATCATCGCCGTCGCCGGCAATGATAAAGTCGTCGTCCGGCCCCGCAGCCGGGTCGATGGCATCGCCATTGTCGACCATGTCGCCTTCGGGGTCACCGGTGTAGGCCGCATCAATCCGGTCATCACCGGAAGTGCCCTCAACAATGCCATCAAGCCCTTGTTTCGGCTCTTCGTTCTTATTCGTCATTACCCTCTCCTCACCGGTTTGGACCCGAGCCCCGTCTTTCGGGCCAGCCGGGCAGCCTCACGCCTTGCGGGATGCCGCAATCAAAATTCACCAGCCCGTGCAGGAAGAGGGCCAGAACGCGCAAGCGCCCTGGTTTGCGTGCTGACGCAGCACGCAGCCGGAATGCAGAAGCTTTCAGATACGGTGGAGTGCTCGCATCGCGGCAAAGCCGCTTGAATAAAATTTTAGCAGTCCACCACTTTCCAGCAGCTTACAAAACTTGCCCCCCCAATGGGCTAATCCATGCATACTTTAGGTATAGCGGCCTACAAAGCCAAAAAATTGCCTAAAAAAGTGCACATTCTGCAAGGCGGATTTGAGCATGCCGTAAATCCGGCTCCTGCGCCGCCGCTATTGTTTCCAGTTTGCAGCAACATAGGCGGCCCCAAGTCAGAAAAACATGCCAAAATCGCTATTTACCCGCGAAACCGGAGCCGGTTTTGTTTCCATATCCGAAACCCGCGCTATTCGCGCCCGTGCAGCCGACCACGGCCGCAATGATCCGGTTTCAACCTGCAAAAGGTGCCGCTGAAGCCACCAATCACCGGCTTATGAAGGTTTTGTTTCCGGCCAGCCCTGCAAGTTTCCGCGAGCGCGCTCGAATCAACACGGTTTACGGGCCTTCCCGGCAGCACCGCGGGCAAGCCGTTACTTTCACCAAGTTTAATCAAATCCGCATCTTACCGCGGGTAAGCGCCGGAGAGCCTCGCCCCTCGGAGACAGCGTCCCGCAACTTGCTTGCCAGCGGGATATGCGGCTGGCCTGGAGCCGACTCCCTTTCTGTGAAGCTGAGGCGGCACACCCTGGAAACAGACAGAAAGCTGTCCGACAGCTGCCGGGATACATCCGACGCGGTCGTCTGAACACAGGCAGAAATGCGGCCCTTTCAGGACTTTGTCTTGGCAACTTGTGATGATTATGGCGGAGAGACAGGGATTCGAACCCTGGAGACGGTTTCCCGCCTACACACTTTCCAGGCGTGCGCCTTCGACCACTCGGCCACCTCTCCGTTGAGGGGGCTTTTGAAGGATCGGCAGGGGAATTGCAAGGCCTGAAACGGCAAAAAATTCGCTCTGCCCCGAATTCTTTTTCAGACCTCCAAGTGCAGGTAGACTCGGCGGTTCTGCTTGCCCTTTTTCTCCACCTTGCCCAGACGGATCCTGCCGATTTCACCGGTGCGCCGGACATGGGTGCCGCCGCAGGGCTGCAGGTCGATCTGTTCGTCCGGAGAACCGATGCGGACCAGCCGCACCTGCCCTGCCCCGCGCGGCGGCGACACCGACATGGTCTTCACGAGCTGCGGATTCGCATCGAGTTCCGCGTCCGTGATCCAGTCCTCGGTCACTTCCAGATCGCGGTCGATGAGCGCCTGCAGCTGGTCCTGCAGCACCTGTTTGTCTTTCGGCGCGTCCGGCATGTTAAAATCCAGCCGGCCCTTCTCTGCGCCGATTGAACCGCCCGTGACCTCCAGCGGGATCACCACCGACAGAAGGTGCAGGGCGGTGTGAACGCGCATGTGGCCATAACGGCGGTCCCAGTCGAGCACCTGTGTGACGGAGGCGCCTGCAGGCGGCAGGGCTGCTCCCTCTGCGGGGATCAGCGCAATGGCCCCCTCCGCGCCCTTTACCGTTGTGACAACTTCGCATTGCCCATCGCCCCACAACAGCTTGCCGCTGTCCCCTGGCTGGCCGCCGCCGGTGGCATAGAACAGGCTGCGGTCCAGAATGATGCCGCCCTGCTCCGTATAACCCAGCACGGTTGCATCCGTCATCCGGGCATAGGCGTCCTTGCGGAACAGCGGCTCACTTGTCGGCATCACCATCTCCATCTCCCTCTGCGTCCTGCTGCAAGTCGCCGACGTCCGGTTTGGGCGGCGGCGCCGGAGCCGCCGGGCTGCCGGATGCGGAATCGCTGGCCGCACTCTTGCCCTGGGCCAGAACCTCCGGATTGCGGATCCAGATGTCGCGCTGCATGAAGGGGATCTCGATCCCTTCTTCCTGGAACCGTTTGGAAATCTCATAGTTCATGTCGGATTTCACCGACAGAACCCAATTCACATCGCGCAGAATCGCACGGATCTCAAAATCCAGGGAGTCCGCCCCGAAGCCCTGGAACACCACATAGGGCGCCGGGTTCAGCAGCACCATCGGATGTGCCTTGGCAATCTCGTTCAGGATTGCTTCCACCTTGCGCGGGTCGGTGCCATAGGCCACGCCCACCGGCACGATCACCCGGCCAACGGTGTTGCCGCGGGTGTAGTTGGTGACGGTGCCGGAGATCAGATCGGAGTTCGGCACAATCACGTCGGAGCGGTCGAAGGTCTCGATCCGGGTGGAGCGTACCGAGATGTCGCGCACATAGCCCATCAGCCCGCCGACCTCGATCCAGTCACCCTTGGAAATCGGGCGTTCGATCAGCAGGATGATACCGGAGACGAAGTTCGACACGATAGTCTGCAGGCCGAAACCGATGCCGACCGACAGCGCGCCTGCGACAATCGCCAGCGATGACAGATCGAGACCGGCCATCGAGATGGCAACCACTGCCGACAGGAAGATGCCGACGTAGCCGAGCCCGGAGGTGATGGCATTCTGGCCGCCCGGGTCGATCTTGGTCTTGGGCAGCAGCGAGTTGCGCAAGCTTCCCTGGATCAGCCGGGTCAGCGCATAACCTGCAGCAAAGACAACGGCAAAGGTCAGGAAGGCGGTTGGCGAAATGCGGGTATCGCCGATCTGGAAGCCTTCGAGGAAGCGCGACCACAGCTCGGTCATGTCCGCCACACGCGCGCCCCAGATCAGCGCCAGCAGCGGCAGCGCCAGGGCAGCCAGCAGGAAGCCGATCAAAACCGCAAACAGCGAGTCGCGCGCGGCGGAGCCCTTGCCGGACAGCCAGCCGTAAACGTCGCCCAGGAAACGCTGCACTACCAGCAGCGCAGCCAGAAGGGCGAGGGTCGAGACCGCCGGGTAGATCAACGCCTCAGCCGCGTTGACATAGCCGAGCGCGGCCAGCAGCGGCGAGATGAAACCGAGCAGATAGGTGGCCCGCCGGACCAGGGTCAGAATACGGTTGGCACCGGTGGCAATGGCGCCGTCGTCCTCGGTCCCAGCCGTTTGCTTCTGGCGCCGCTTGACCCCGATCCGGTGCAGCCGCAGCAGCACCAGCGCCGCCGCGGTGATCAGCGGGAAACTGGCCACCGCATGGACAGAGGGCGGAATCGTTTCGAAGTTTTCCAGCTTCACCAGCGCGTCCTGCAGAACCAGGATCACCGCCAGGGTATCGACCATCAGCCGGGTCTCGTTCAGCCGCCCCTCCTGCACCGGAACCAGATCGTTTTCCAGCCGGTTGGAGAACAGCTGGTTGCCCAGCCAATGGAAAGACAGCATCACCAGCGCCCAGCCCGGCACATAGTCCAGCAAAAGAGAGCCGCGGGTGCCCAGGATGCCCGAAAGATCCACCGCCGCCACCAGGCAGATGATGCCGATGAAGGGCAGGATGACTTCGAGCAGGGAAACGATGAAGCCCCAGACGCCGCGGCCGCTGCTGCCGAACTGGCGCAGGTAATCGCCCGCAGCATGGGCCCAGGGACGCCCCCGCAGCAGCAGGAACGCAGACAGGCCCAGCAGCAGCAGCAGTGCCGGCAGGCTGTTTTGCACCCGCTCGGCGGTAGTGGCGCTGCCGACACGGGAGGCGGTTTCATTCCAGATAGAGCTGGCCGACCGGCTCAGGGTGCGCAATGCGCCGGGCCAGTGCTCGGGGTTCAGCGGCGACGGGCCGCGCTCCAGCAGTTTGCGGGTGCGGCGCTCGCGGATGATCTTGTCGATTTCGGAGATCAGGCCGTTGGCGCGGCTGTAGGCTTCTTCCGAGACAATGCGCGGAACCTTGAGGTCCTTCAGCTGCCGCTCCAGAGAGGAGCGCAGCTGGGCGATGTCCTCGGGCTCGCTCTCGCCTTCGCCCGGCGCCTCGCCGAGGGCGCTTATCTGGCCTTCGAGCGTCTTGATGCGGTCGCCGTTTTCAGTGCGCGCCTGCAGGAAATTCTGCCGGTAGGTGGTCAGTTCCTTGCGCAGGGTTTCCAGTGCGCCACTGGAGGCGCGTCTGGCGTCAATCACTTCTTCCGCGCGGTTCGCGGTCTTGAGCCAGTCCTGGTAATAAGCGCGAGACTCAGCGGTCAGCTGAGCCAGCGCAGGCACTGCGAGGCCGGTCACAAGGACCAGCCCCAGCAGCAATTTCCGCAAAGCGGTTATGAAAGGTGTCATACGTCCTCAAAAACACCGGGAATCGACGCGGGCGTGTGGGTCATCCACTCCGGCACCGGCAGGTTCTTCTCCCGCAGGAAGTCCGGGTTGAACAGTTTGGACTGGTAGCGGGTGCCGTAGTCGCACAGAACCGTGACGATGGTCTTGCCCGGCCCCATGTCCTTGGCCATGCGCACCGCCCCGGCAACGTTGATGGCAGAGGAGCCGCCCAGAACCAGGCCTTCCTCGTGCAAGAGATCGAAGACATACGGCACGGCCTCGTCATCCGGCACCTGGTAGCTGAAATCAGGCCTGAAGCCTTCGAGGTTCTTGGTGATCCGGCCCTGGCCGATGCCTTCGGTGATCGAGCTGCCTTCGGAGGCCAGCTCGCCGGTGGTGTAATAGGAGTAAAGCGCCGCGCCCATCGGGTCCGCGAGGCCGATCTTCACGCCCTTGGGCTGCAGCGCCTCAGCCACGCCTGCCAGGGTGCCGCCGGAGCCGACCGCGCAGACAAAGCCGTCCACCTTGCCGCCGGTCTGCTCCCAGATCTCCGGGCCAGTGGTTTCCACATGGGCCTGGCGGTTGGCCACGTTGTCGAACTGGTTGGCCCAGACAGCGCCGTTGGGTTCCGTCTTGGCCAGCTGTTCGGCCAGACGCTGGGAATAGCGCACATAGTTGTTGGGGTTACGGTACGGCGCCGCTGGAACCTGGACCAACTGGGCGCCGGCCAGACGCAGCATGTCCTTCTTTTCCTCGGACTGGGTTTCCGGGATCACGATGACCGTCTTGAAGCCCATCGAGGCCCCGACAAGCGCCAGGCCGATGCCGGTGTTGCCGGCGGTGCCCTCAACAATGGTGCCGCCCGGCTTCAGCTCGCCGCGGGCGATAGCGTCGCGGATGATGTACAGCGCCGCGCGGTCCTTGACCGACTGGCCCGGGTTCATGAATTCCGCCTTGCCCAGGATCTCGCAGCCGGTCTCTTCGCTGACGCGGTTCAGGCGGATAAGAGGTGTGTGGCCGATGGCATCAGCCAGATCGCGTGCAATGCGCATGGTATCCCTTTCGATCGTTCCCCCAAGGTGTATCCAAGGCACCCGGTGATCACAAGGCGGGAAGCGGGTCAGACCGCGCCGTTGCGCAGCCGTTCACGGTGCCGTGACAGCCACAGCGCCGCTGTCACCAAGGGCATGTCCTGGTAGGTCTGCGCGTCAATGCCGTCCATCAACTCATCATAGCTGAGGATCCGGCTGCGGATATCTTCCCCTTCACCCGCGACTCCGCCGCCGCCGTTCACATCAGAAAGGTCGGATATGCCTATGAAAATGTGAATGTATTCCGCCAGAGCGCCGCTCGACGGGTAGCCCTGCGCCACGGTTTCCAGATGCCGGACCGTAACGCCTGCTTCCTCCACCGCTTCGCGGATTGCGGTTTCCTCTGCCGTCTCGCCCGGATCGATCACACCTGCAACCGGCTCCCACATCCAGGGATGCGCATCCCCCATAATGAAGGGAGGTGCGCGGAATTGCTCCACCAGAAGCACCTGGTCACGGACCGGGTCATATGGCAGCAGCACCGCAGCGTGGCCCGCCATTGCCGAAGACCGGTTCATCACCGGACTCATGCTGCCGTCGAAACGGCGGTATTGCAGGTCCATCTCCTCCATCGCAAAGAAATTGAGATGGGCGCGGTTGTGCCTGTGCACGATGACATCCTTGGTAAGGTCATGCACCCCATCGCCGGGCCGGGCCTGTCCCGCCAGCCAGGCAGCCGCGCGGCGGCGGACGGAGGGGAAGCAGCGGGCCACCTCTTCGGCGCTCATCCTGCCGTAGTAGTCCATTACCTCCTCAGCCGCGCGCAGCGACAGAGCCCCCCAATTGGCCACCCAGGCTTCCAGATCCCAGGGTTCGGCCGTTTGCCACAGGCCCGGCTCGGGGAAATAAACCTCAGCCGGAGCTGTGCGGCCATCCTCCAGCCCGACGGAGACAGGTTTCAGAGCGTAGCCGAAGCCGCCTTCGTAGAAATTGAGCCTGTCCAGATCAACTTGTGAAAGGTCCTGAACCAGGACCCCGTCTGCCATGTCGCCGTTGCGCTCCTCGATCGCCGGGAACGGCTGCCCGACCACTTGGTACACGCCGTGCCCGGGCAGTTTGGCCGGTTGCGCCCGCAGCGCATCACCGCTCCGGCCCAGCACCAGTTCAAGCAAAGGAAGATGGCGCAGCGTGCCAAAGAAGAAGAGATCAGCCACGGATGATAACCTGTTGTTAATGGTGATATTAGCGCCAGCGGCGGGAAGCGTTCTCGGTTGCGAGCCCGGAAAGGACACCGCCGATCACCAGCGGCACCAGCACCGTCGGCACAGCGATAACAAAGAAATAGTCCAGCGCAATCACGAATATCGCGGACAAGGCTTCAAACGGGCCGCCGTACCGATTGCGCGTGGCAAGGCGGAACATTTCCCAAGCGCCCTGTGCAAACAGCGCCCAAAGCACCATCACCGCCATACCGGTAAGCCCGTTGTTGATTCCGGAAATCAGTCCGCCGCCGGCCCGGTTTCCCATGACGATCCAGCCGGACAGAATCCCCAGCAGAACGTTCACATGAACGAAATACCCGAAATTCGTGCCTTCAGGCATCTGCGGCATGACCAGGAAAGAAACGATAAACGCCAGCAAAGCCAGGGATACTGCGGCAGTTAGTCGGGCTCCGGTAGGCATGTCTGGTCAGATTCCGTGCGGAAAAGTCAATTAGCGGTGAGCAACTGTAATCTGCGTCACGTCGCAATTGCCAGTCTTAAAGGCGGCCGCGCAGGAAGTGAGGTAAAAGTTCCACATCTTATGGAAGCGCTCGTCGAACCCCAGGCGGGCAATCTGCTCCCAGCGGGCATTGAAGGTCTCGTGCCAGCGCTTGAGCGTCAGCTCATAGCTGTCTCCAAATTCGATCGACCGCACCACTCCCAGACCCGCCTTGTCCACCTGTTGGCGCAGCACCCCGGGCGAGGGCAGCATACCGCCCGGAAAGATGTGCTTCTGGATGAAATCAACACCCTTGCGGTACACCTCCCAGCGCCGGTCGGCAACCGTGATGATCTGCAGCGTGGCCTTGCCGCCGGGTTTCAGCCGGTCACGGATTGCGCCGAAATACGCTGGCCAGTATTTCTCGCCAACGGCCTCGAACATCTCGATTGACGCAATCCCGTCGAACTGGCCGCGGCAATCGCGGTAGTCCTGCAGGCGCAGCTCCACCTGGTCCGACAACCCTGCCTTTTCAATGCGCTGGCGGGCAAATTTCAACTGCTCCCGGCTGATCGTCAGGCCGGTGACCCTCAGCCCGCGCTCCTTGGCGGCGTATTCGGCAAAGCCGCCCCAGCCGCAGCCGACCTCCAGCACATGGTCGCCGGGCTGCACTCCCATCTGATCCACCAGCGAGGCGTACTTGGCGGTCTGCGCCTTCTCCAGACTGTCCTGGCCGCTGCGGAACAGGGCGCTTGAATAGGTCATCGTGTCATCCAGCCACAGCCTGTAGAAATCATTGCCCAGGTCATAGTGATGCGCGATGTTCTTTTTCGCCTGTTTCCGGTGGTTCCGGTGCAGCCAGAAGCGGAAGCGTTCATAGGCCCGCGCCAGCCCCTGGCCCGGGAAGCCGTCATAGACCGTGTTTGCGCCCATATGCACCAGGTCCATGAAGGCCTGCAGATCTGTGGTGCTCCACCAGCCTTCCAGATAGGCGTCGGAAAAGCCCAGATCGCCTTCGCGGATCAGCCGCGCAAAGCAATCAGGGTGGTGGATGATCAGATCGGCTGCCGGACCCGGGTTTCGGCCCTTGCCGGTGAAGATGCGCCCGTCCGGCAGCTGGATGTCCAGCTGGCCGACCTCCATGGCCTTCACCTTGGCAAACACCGCCGGAAAATAGCGCGGCAGGTTTTTCTGTCCTTCAACGGACGTGAGCTTCATTCGCTCCCCCCATGCGAGATACGGACGTGCTACAGGGAAAAGCTAGGCCGCAGAGGCCTTTGTGGCAAGAAAACTGTGCGTTAGCCGGTTTCACGGCTTTCGTGATAGGCCGTGAGCGCCCGATCCCGGCCCGCCTGCAGACTGACAACCGCTTCCGCGCGCGCCATGTCCGGGGAGAGGTTCCACGACAGCGGCGCTGCAGCGTAGAAGTCCAGCGCGGTCTGCGGCGGATTGCCCTGGCCTTCGGCAATCCAGCGGCGGGTATAGGCACCATCCGGGTCGAATTTGTCCAGCTGGCCGGAAGGGTTGAACACGCGAAAGAAGGGCGCGGCGTCGGGACCGGACCCCGCCACCCATTGCCAGCCCATGGCATTGGAGGCCGGGTCCCAGTCCACCAGCGTGTCTGCAAACCAGTCCATCCCGGTTTTCCAATGATTCATCAAGTGCTTGGTCAGGAAACTTGCCACGATCATCCGGGCGCGGTTGTGCATCTTTCCGGTTACATACAGTTCCCGCATGGCGGCATCGACAAAGCCGTATCCGGTCTGGCCGCGCCGCCAGGCCTGCACTTGCGGAGTTGCCTCCTGCGACCATGGGAAATCCTGCCACTCCTGGCGCCAGCTGTCCGTCAGGATATGCGGCGAATGGAACATCAGATGATAGGCAAACTCGCGCCAGACCACCTCTTTCAGGAAGGTCTCGGCACCCTGGCTATTATGCTCCATCGCCGCGCGCCCCTGATGCCACAGGCGGTGCGGGCTGATTTCGCCCCAGGCGAGGTTTTCCGACAGGCCGGAGGTTGCATCCTGCCCCGGAAAGTCGCGGCGGTCCTTGTAGGCGGAGACCTTGTCTTCCAGGAACTCATCCAGCCGTGCCTGTGCCGCGGCCTCGCCCACGCGGCAATAGCGGGCCACAACTTCGGCGCCGCGGCGCATGGCAGCGCTCATGTTCCAGCTGGCCAGATCCTCGCCGGCCGGCCATGCGTCCGGCGCGGGCAGCTTGCCCGGCGCAGACAGCAGGCTGTCCACATCGCGCACCCGCACGGATTTCCAGAACGGAGTAAAGACCTTGTACATGCCGCCGGTTTTGGTCTCGACGGTCCAGGGTTCGAACAGCAGCCGCCCGCCGTGGGATTTGGCCGCGACGCCCTGCTCTTGCAGCTGTTTCTTGACGTCTGTGTCGCGGGCTATCGCCTGCGGATCGTAGAGGCGGGACCAATGCACCGCGCCTGCCCCGGTTTCCTTGATCAGGTCCCGAAGCACCGCAAGTGCCGTGCCTCGCCGCAGGATCAGGCGCGACCCCGCCTTCTCCAGTTCTCGCGCGAAATGATCCAGCCCGAGGCCAAGCCGGAACTGGGGAGCGGCGCCCAGCGCCGCCTCCTGTGCGTCCAGAATATAGACCGGCAGCACCGGGGCGCCGCTGTTCACAGCAGCCGTGAGGGCCGGATTGTCTGCCAGGCGGAGGTCCCGCCTAATCCACCAGATGACCGGGGCACGGCTGCTCATGTCGTTTCCTTGTGCGGTTCCTGTTACAGCACCCGGTCCAAGGCTTCGATCAGCTTGGCGACCTCTGCCTCGGACGTGTAGTGGGTGAAGCTGATACGCAGCACGCCCTCGGCTGGATCAATGCCCATCGCCTCCAGCGCACGCACGGCGTAGAAATCGCCGCCGCCTGCCATGATGCCATGTTCTGCCAGCTGGGCAGCAACCGGCTCAGCCGCACGGCTGAGGGCCAAGGCCACGGTGGGCGCACGGTTTTCGGCGGTGGACGGCCCCAGCAGGCGCACATCGTTGCGGGCCTTTACCGCGTCCAGCAGCGGCTGCAACAGCTTGATTTCATGCGCGCGCATCAGGTCGTGGACAAAGGCGCCGGTTTCCGCCGCGCTGCCGCTGTGGCCGTGGTGGGCCGCCAGCGCTTCGAAGTAATCCGCCATGCCAGCGGAGGCCGCCACCTGGGCGTGGTCAGGACCGGCCGGGGTGAAGCGTTTGTACAGATCGCCTGCGTTAAAGTAATGCGCCTGGTTCGGCAGCAGCTCGCCCAGCGCCCGGCGGATCACCATGACGCCCTGATGCGGTCCGTAGGTCTTGTAGGAGGAGAACAGGTAGATGTCGGCGCCCAGCTCATCGACGTTGGGCAGGCCGTGCGGTGCGTAAGAGACGCCATCGACGCAGACAAAGGCACCTGCGGCATGGGCCATCGCGGTGATCTCCGCCACCGGGTTGATCTCTCCCACCACGTTGGAGCAATGCGGGAAGCAGACCAAGCGGACCTTTTCATCCAGAAGACTTTCCAGTTGCGCCACGTCCAGATGGCCGGTCTGCGCGTCGAGCTGCCATTCGCGGATCTCGATCCCTTCCTCCGACAGACGCCGCCACGGGCCGGTATTGGCCTCGTGGTCCTGGTTGGTGACGATGATCGCCTCCCCCGGCTTCATCACTTTGCGGAAGGCCTGCGCCAGCACATAGGTGTTCTGGGTGGTCGAAGGGCCAAAGCTCAGCTCATCCGTGGCAACGCCCATCAGCGCGGCTAGGCGGGCGCGGGCCTCGTCCATTTCGTCGCCGCCAAGACGGGACGCCTCATAGGGCGCGTAGGGCTGGACCTTGCGCTGGGTGTAGAACCGGGTCAGCCGGCCGATCACATGGCGGCAGGTGTAGGACCCGCCAGCATTTTCAAAGAACGCCTGCCCCTCAAGGCTGGGTTCTGCAAAGGCGGGGAACTGTGCCCGGACGAAATCAATATCCAAAACGCTCATCGCGTGTCTCCTCAATCGCTGCGGTTCAGGGGGCGACCGGCACATGCCAGGGATCACCCCGAACATGGCAGGTCTTCCAGCCGAGCCGCGCTCCCGCACAAGGATTGAGGGATCGCAGGCAGCCCTGCAAGGCGCAAAAAGCCCTGACAGGACGCAAGGGTCGTAACGTACCGGAAGCGGTCCGGTCAAGCGGAACGGCTGATGCCGGAAAGTGTCAGGAGCGCATGGCAATCTGGCGGCATCACATCATGGAGGATTAGACATGGGTTTCACGCCAAAGGATTTCCTGGTCTGGGGCGAACTGCCCGTCAGCGACTTGGACGCGGCGGTTACGTTTTACAGCAAAGTGACTGGTGCAGACCTAAGCATTGACAGTAGCGGCCCGAACCCGATCGCGATGTTCAAGCCCGCCGATCAGGCAACTGGTGTTGCCTTGCATCTCTACCCCGGCAAGCCTGCAGGCGACGGCCGCGGCCCGACCCTGCATCTGACCGCCGAGGGCGCGCTGGAAGACGTGATGGAGCGGGTCACGGATGCCGGCGGCAAGGTGGTCTCAGAGACCATCGAGATCCCGCCCGGGCGGTTCTTCTATGCCACCGATCCGGATGGCAACTCTCTCGGGTTCTTCAAGTACAATAGCTGACACTGAAAACGCCCCGGCATCTGTGCCGGGGCGTTTCGCCGTGGGCGGCCGGATGCTTCAGCGCGCCTCTGTCAGCAGGCCGCGGAAGATGGCCCAGCACATCAGCAGCAGCACCACGGTGAACGGCAGGCCGGTGGAGATCACCATCGCCTGCAGCGCGCCGAGCCCGCCGCCGAGCAGCAGCACGATGGCAACGGCGCCCTCGAAGATGCACCAGAACACCCGCTGCGGCACCGGCGCGTCGACCTTGCCGCCTGCGGTGATGGTGTCGATCACCAGCGAGCCGGAGTCGGACGAGGTCACGAAGAACACCACCACCAGCACGATCCCGACGAAGGAGGTGATCCCGGCCAGCGGCAGTTCGCCCAGCATCTTGAACAGCTTGAGTTCAAGCGCCGCGTCCTGCGCCCCGGTGAAGCCGTCAGACAGTACCTGATGAATGGCGGTGCCGCCAAAGACGCTCATCCAAAGGACGCAGACGAGGCTGGGGATCAGCAGCACGCAGATCACAAACTCCCGCACGGTGCGGCCGCGGCTGACGCGGGCGATGAACATGCCGACAAACGGCGACCAGCTGATCCACCACGCCCAGTAGAAGGCGGTCCAGCCCTGGCTGAAGTTCACATCCTCGCGCCCGATCGGGTTCGACAGAGCCGGCAGGTACTCGATGTAGGCCATCAGGCTGGAGGCGAACCCGGTCAGGATTACCGCGGTCGGGCCTGCAATCAGCACGAAGATCAGCAGCAGGAAAGCCAGGCCCATATTGATTTCCGACAGCACCTTCACGCCGCCATCCAAGCCGCGCATCACCGAGATCAGCGCGATAACGGTAATGACGGAAATCAGGATAACCTCGGTTGTGGCGCCTGTCGGCACGCCGAACAGCTCATACAGGCCGGCATTGGCTTGGGTGGCGCCAAAGCCCAGCGAAGTCGCAAGGCCAAACAGCGTGGCATAGACCGCCAAAATGTCGATGATATGGCCGACCCAGCCCCAGACACGCTCGCCAAAGATCGGGTAGAAGGCGGAGCGGATCGTGAGGGGCAGCCCCTTGTTATAGGTGAACAAGGCCAGCGCCAGTGCCACGATGGCGTAGATCGCCCAAGGGTGGAGCCCCCAGTGGAAGATCGTTGCCGCCATGCCTAGACGCACCGCTTCGGCCTGATCGCCCGCGGCCGCGCCCAGCGGTGCCCAATCGGTGCGGGCGCCGCCGCCCTCTGGCACGGCGGTGCCGCCGAAGGACGAGGAGAAGTGGCTCATCGGCTCGCTCACGCCGTAGAACATCAGGCCGATGCCCATACCCGCCGCGAACAGCATCGCGAACCACCCGATGTAGCTGTAATCCGGAGTTGCCTCATTGCCGCCCAGGCGCACCTTGCCCCAAGGGGAGACAATCAGAAACAGGCAGAACAGGACAAACAGGTCTGCGGCGCCGAAGAAAAACCAGTCAAAGCTGCTGGTCACCGCCGGGCGCAGCCAGTTGAAGAATGTTCCCGCCTGCTCAGGCAGCGCCAGAGCGTAGAACACGAAGGCCACGATCACGAATCCGGAGACCGGGAACACCGGGTTGTGGATGTCGACCCCGATCGGGCCGATCTGGGTTTCAATGTTGTCCTGGCCGATCTCGTAATCGGTATCGATGATATCCGCTTCGCCTTCGGGCGCAGGGATACCCTGATTTGTGGATTCGTCAGCCATATTGGCCTCCTTCCCTGTAATCTTTGGTCCTATTAGCCGGGGTTAACGCTGCCGGAGGCCTCCGGCAGTTCAGCTTTCGCGCACTACCAGCACCGACACCGGTGCCTTCTCCGCAACCCGGCCGCCATGGGCATGGAACAGGTAATCGCTGACACTGGGAACATGGCTGGCCATCACGATCAGCTCCGCCCCTATGTCGCTGCAGGCTTTGAGCAGTGTGGCTTCCAAGTCCACCGCCGGATCGTGGCTGACGACGGCGCAGCCGGATGCCGCTATGCCGCGCTTGCCCGCTTGTTCCGCCGCAAAACTGTCCAGCTTTGCCGCGTACTCCTGCGGATTATGCGCCATGGAACTGGGCTGGGACGTTGTGACCCCCACAAAAACCACTTCGGCCTTATAAAGATGCGCGAGATCCGATGCCATTTGCAGCGCCCTGTCCAGGCGGGCGGCGTGGGCCAGATCGACGGGCACCATGATTTTTGAAAACACGGTCTCCCTCCTTTGCTTCAAATGTCGCGCGTTTCCGGCACAGGGGCCGGGAACGTGCCGGGCGAAGCACGGATCAGGGCCGCACAACCGCGGCAGTGCTCACCCATCGGGCTGCGGCGATGCCGCGCCCTGAACAAAAAACGCGCGGACATCGCCGCGCGCCTTCCGACAGATGCAAGGTATTATAATGATTTAGGCGTTCACGTCCACCACCACCCGGCCCTTGACCTGGCCCTTGAGGATATCCGCGCCCAGCTGCGGCAAATCGCTGAGGGCAGCAGGCTGGATCATCGCCTCCAGCTTGTCCATCGGCAGGTCGCTGGCGATCCGCTGCCAGGCCCGGACGCGGTTGTCATAGGGCTGCATGACCGAGTCGATACCCAGCAGGTTCACCCCGCGCAGCAGGAACGGGATCACGGTGGCGGGCAAATCCGCACCGCCTGCCAGCCCGACCGCGGCAACCGAGGCACCGTATTTCATCTGCCCCAGAACCCGCGCCAGCATCGCTCCTCCGACCGCATCGACACAACCCGCCCAGGTCTCGCTTTCGAGCGGCCGCTTGGTGGTCTCGTTGATCTCCTCGCGGGCCACGATTTGGGTCGCGCCCAGCGATTTCAGATACTCCGCAGTTTCCGGGCGCCCGGTCACCCCGGCAACTTCATACCCGAGGTTTGCCAGGATCGCGGTGGCGACAGAGCCGACACCGCCCGCGGCGCCGGTGACCAGCACCGGGCCATGTCCGGGTTCCAGCCCGTGATCCTCCAGCGCCATCACCGCCAGCATCGCGGTAAAGCCCGCGGTGCCCACCGCCATCGCCTGGCGGCTGTTCAGCCCCTCCGGCAGCGGCACCAGCCAATCGGCGCGCACATTAGCCTTCTGGCTGTAACCGCCCCAATGGGCCTCGCCCACGCGCCAGCCGGTCAGAACCACCTTGTCGCCCGGCTTGTAGCGGTCATCCGACGACGCCTCGACGGTGCCGGCAAAGTCGATCCCCGGCACATGCGGATACTTGCGCACCAGCCCGCCGCCCGGCCCGATGCACAGCCCGTCCTTGTAGTTCACCGTGGAATACTCCACGGCCACCGTCACCTCGCCCCCGGGCAACTGATCCAGGCTGATCTGCTCCACCGCGGCAGAGGTTTTGCCGCTGTCTTCGTCCTTGTTCACCACCAATGCATTGAACATCTTGCCATCCTTTCCTGTACCGCAAGCCAGATCCCATGTTCATCTGGCCCATAATATCCCGGGGGAGCCGCGGCCTACCGCGGCGGGGGCAGCGCCCCCGGCGCTCACTCCTCAGCGCCAGAACCGCTCCTGAACGGTTACAGGGCGCATTCCAGCCGGGGTTTCCACTTCCATTGCTGTGCCCGGATCCCAGTGGGACCGGTCGACCATGCCAATCGCCGCGTTCACCCCGAACTCGGGCGAGAAGATGGCTGAGCCCACCTGCCCCACCCGGCGTCCGTCTGCGTAAAGCGGCCATGCATCCTGGCAGGGCGGGATGTCGCCGCCGATCACCAGCGGGCGGATCTGGCGTTGCGGCCCGTTTGCGGCCTGCTCCGCCAGCGCGGCCTTGCCGATGTAGTCCTCCGGCGAGTTGCAGAACTTGCCCAGGCCGCATTCATAAGGCGTGTTTTCGCGGGTCATGTCATTGCCATAGCTCAAAAGCCCGCTTTCGACCCGTTCGATGTTGTTGGGGCACCCGGCGCGCACGTTCAGGCCCTCACCAGCGGCGAACAGTACGTCCCACAGGGGCATCCCCAGTTCGCCGCCTTCGACATAGACCTCGAACCCGCCCTGCTTGGACCAGCCGGAGCGCGCCACAACCAGTTCTACCCCCTGAAACGCCAGGCGCTTGTAGCGGAAGAAGCGGATATCGCGCACCGCTTCGCCAAAGACGCGGGCCATCAGCTCGTCCGCCTTCGGGCCCTGCACCGCCAGCGGGGAAACATCAGGCTCCGTGATCTCCACGTCGAACCCTTTGGCAATGGCGATGCCCAGCGCAAACTGCAGCAGGTCGCCATCCGCCAGCGACAGCCAGTAGTGGTCCGCTGCCAGCTTCACCGCCACGGGGTCATTCAGCATGCCCCCCTGATGATCCACCGTCGGCACGTAATAGCACTGGTCGTCCGCCATCCTGTCCATGTCGCGCGGGCTGATCAGCTTCATCAGCCGCAGCGCGTCCGGCCCCTTGATGCTGACCTGGCGCTCGCAGGCCACGTCCCAGACCTGCACGTGCTCCTTCAGGTGGGCGCAGTCGTATTCCAGGCTGTCAAACACGGTAGCCAGCAGCATGTGGTTATAGACCGTATAGCCCTTGACGCCTGCGGCCTCGACACCGGGGGAAAAGGGCGTGCGCCGGATGCGGCGGGAAGGAAAGATGCTTGCCATGCTCAACTCTCCATTTGAGCGTTTCAGGTAATTGGCTGCCGACGGCACAGATCCAATGCCGCAAAAGCCTGAGTACGGAGGTTCCAGGCATTGCCCTTCCCCGACTCAAGCCATAGATATTTAAATGTCAGACTTTTAAATGTCAGACAAATGATTTCTTGCCGGGGCCGCTCCCGGTGCGGAGAGCTGCCAGGAGTGCGGGCATGAAGATTGACCCCAACAGTTCCGCCGATCTTTCGGTTCAGATAGCCCAGGCGATCAAGGATGCCATCATCTGCGGCGAATTGATTGTGGATGAGCGGCTGCCGTCAGAGGCCGAGCTGTCCGACCACTTTCAGGTCTCCCGCCCGACGGTGCGCGAAGCGCTAAAGCGGCTGGCGGCGCAATCGCTGATCCGCACCCAGCGCGGCGCATCCGGCGGGGCCTTTGTGAACCGGCTGAGCTTCGAGGATGCCTATGCGCAGCAGGTCACTACCTCGACCCTGCTCCTGAGCATGAATGCGGTGAGCTTTGATACCGCCTGCGAGGCGCGCTATGCCCTGGAGCGCGCCTGCGCGCCGCTGTCGGCACAACGGCGCAGCGCCGACCACCTGGCAACGATGCGGGCGGAAATCTTCCGCCAGGGGCAGCCGGGGCTGACCGACGTGGCCTTCTGCGCCTCTGATGTGGCCTTTCACCGGGCGCTGGTGGACGGGGCTTGCAATCCGGTGCTGTCCTATCAGCTGGCGGGCGCGGTGGAGGCGATGCAGCCCTTGATGAACATGATCACCTTCAGCGCCCGCGACCGCGCTGCGATCACCGGCCTCCATACCCGGATTGCAGACGCCATCGAGGCCGGAGACGGCAGTGCCGCGGTCTGCGGGCTGCAGGATCTGGAAAGCGAGACCCGCAAACTGGCCGCCGATGTCTTTGCCGCCAGGGCAAAACGGTAAGAACTTCCCAACGGTGCACCGGGACACTTCCGGCTTGGCCACTCCCGGTTCCGCTCGGCGCCCCTGAAAACTGGCCGGAATCCTTAGGGGATTCCGGTTGCCCCCTTTGCAACCGCCAAGAAGCCGACTATATGACTTCTGTTCCCTTGTGGAACTATGGACATAAACGCGCTCGTAATAAGCGGATCGGACCCGGGGGCGGTACCCGGCGGCTCCACCAATATCCTTCGTTTGGGGATCATGGGGCCGAAACAGGATCGACGGACGTCTAAAGGGGTTTGCTTTGTCTCGGCGGGGTGCCACCGTACCGGCCCAAACAGTACAATTGCAAACGACAATCGTGCTCCGGTTGCTCTGGCTGCGTAAGCAGTTCGAGGAATCGAAATCTAAGCCCTTGCGCCTAGCCGCGTAAGGCGGGGTTCGCAGGTACCTGGCAACAGAAACCTGCACTTTCCCGCATACGCTCCCTGCAGTTCAACATGCACCGCCGTGGACCTGAAAGCGTATCGCGGCGTGGCGCGTTTTGCCGTTTGCGGAAACATTTACGCTTGAATTCCTATGCTTTAGGTGGTTCCTGCTTTCCTGCACCCCTTCAACGCGCGGATGGAAAGGTTTGCAGATGTCGAAGACAGACGTGCTGCTCAGCTGGCTCAATGAAACCTGGGGAAACAGGAATTTCGGCTTTGCGGACAAGCTTCTGACGGAAAACGCCACAGTCCGCGGAGCAATGACCCGGGAACCTGTCAGCGTGGATGAAGTCAAGGAGTTTGCCCAAACCATCAGCAGCCTCCTCGGGCCGCTGAAGGCGTCGGCGGACCTGGTGGTTGAACAGGACGACTGGCTGGCTGCCCGGATCATCGTCGACACGGAAAACCCGCGCGACCGGACCCCGTTCCGCTTCAGCGATCATTTCTTTGTCCGGTTCGAAGGCGGCAAGATTGCTGAGGTGATCAGCCAGGTTGATTACTTTACCCTTTTTGAAAACCTCGGCCAGCTGCCGCAAGAGGCACTTGCCGCCTGCATGACCGGCGAAATCCTCGACTGGAAGCAGTCCGGGCTTGACACGGACCTGTAGGCTCCGGTCTCATGAACCTATGGGGAGTCCCGCGAACGCCCCGTGAGGCGACAGCCCAAGGTTCGCATGTTACCCTTGCGCGCGAGGAGACATGCCCATGGCTGCCCCGAATGAAATCAACCCTGCCCAATTGCTGCGCCTGACCGGCCTGCCGGATGCTCCGGTCCTGGCGGACGTCCGCACGGACGAAGACTTTGCAGCAGACCCCTATCTGATACCCGGCTCCTTCCGGCACCCGCACACTGACATCGACCGCCTCAAGGGCCGCCTCAACGGGCGGCACTGTGTAGTGATCTGCCAGAAAGGCCTGAAGCTGTCACAAGGCTTGACCGCCTGGCTTCGCAGTGACGGTATCGAGGCGGAGTACCTGCAAGGCGGCATGTTTGCATGGCGTGATCTGAAGGGCGCACCGCGTATTCCGGCCGGCGCCCTGCCCGCCCCTGTCGGCGGCAGCACCCTGTGGGTGACCCGCCACCGCCCCAAGATCGACCGGATCGCCTGCCCCTGGCTGATCCGCCGCTTTGCGGATGCCGGGGCACGGTTCCTGTTTGTATCCCCCTCTGAGGTTGCCGGGACCGCGGAACGCTTTGGCGCAACACCCTTTGATGTCGAGGATGTGTTCTGGTCGCACAGGGGGGAGTTTTGCACCTTTGACACCATGCTGGAGGAGTTCGGCCTGCGCACGGCTGCACTTGACACCTTGGCGCGGGTTGTGAGAGGCGCCGACACCAACCGGCACGACCTGGCGCCCGAGGCGGCGGGGCTTCTGGCCCTCTCGGTGGGGCTGTCACGCCAGTTCAAGGACGATCACCAGCAGCTTGAGGCAGGCATGAAGCTATATGATGCGCTATACCGCTGGGCCCGAGACGGCCAGAGCGAAGGCCACGATTGGCCGGCGGACCGCAAGGCATGAGCCATCCCAGCTGGACGGAAATGTTCCACGTCTTCGGGCGCATAGGAGTGCTGAGCTTTGGCGGCCCGGCGGCGCAGATTGCAGTGATGCACAAGGAACTGGTCGAGGACCGCCCCTGGCTGAGCGAAGAAAGCTTCCTGCGCGGGCTGAGCTTCTGCATGCTGCTGCCGGGCCCTGAGGCGATGCAGCTGGCAACCTATACCGGCTGGCGCATGCGCGGCACCGCAGGCGGGCTTTTGGCCGGGCTGCTGTTTGTGCTTCCGGGGGCGGCAGTGATTGCCGGGCTCGTCTGGCTTTACGCGCAATACGGCACCCTGCCCGCGGTTCAGTCCGCCTTCCTGGGCGTGAAAGCGGCGGTGGTGGTGATTATCCTGCAGGCGCTGCGGCGGCTGGCGGGCAAAGCGCTGAACCATCCGCTGGACTGGGCGCTGGCCGGATTCGGCTTTGCCGCACTGTTCCTGTTTAACCTGCCGTTTCCGCTGGTCGTCCTTGCTGCCGCCTGCACCGGCCTGATGCGCAAAGCCAGGGGCGGAGCGGGCACAGCGCACAATCCGCCGGCCAGCAACGGAAGCACCCTCGGCACCATTGCGGTCTGGGGCGGGCTGTGGCTGCTGCCGCTGGTCCTCCTGAGCCTGACGGGCGCCGGGTTCCTTGCGGATATCGGCTGGTTCTTCTCCAAGCTGGCGGTGGTCACCTTTGGCGGCGCCTATGCGGTGCTGGCCTATGTCAGCCAGACCGTGGTCAGCCAGTTCGGCTGGATCAATGCGGGCCAGATGATCGACGCGCTGGGGCTGGCAGAGGCAACGCCCGGCCCGCTGATCCTGGTCACCCAGTTTGTCGCCATGCTCTCGGGCCTGCTGAAAGGGGGAACGGGGCTGTTCCTCGCCGCTGGCGCGGTGGCGCTTTGGGCCACTTTCATGCCCTGTTTCCTGTGGATCTTTGCCGCCGCGCCCTATGTGGAGCGCATTGCCGCGCACCCGCGGCTGGGCATGGCACTGAAGGCGGTGACCGCCACCGTCGCGGGCGTCATTCTGAACCTGTCGGCCTGGTTTCTGATCCATGTGGTCTTTGCCGAAACGCGGGTGTTTGAAGCCGGAATTCTGCAGGTCCCCGTACCGGTCTGGGACAGCTTGAACCCCACCGCGGCACTGCTGGTTCTGCTGGCGCCCGTGGCGGCTTGGCTGGTGCGCGGCAAAATGCTGCTGCTGCTGGCCTTGATGGCTGCAGCCGGGCTGGCAATTGCAGAATTCCCGTTTGCAATCAGCTGACTGAGGCTGTCTGGCCGGCTCAGCCCGAGTCAAAAAATTTTCGGGCAGCCAGAAGGCTGCCCTTTTGTTTCCGCCAGAATCTCTTATGCTTGACCGCAAATGAACAAAGGGTGACTGCATGTCCCGTGAAATCGACTATGGCAACCTGATGCACTCTGCCATGCGCGGCCTGATCCGGACCGTGCTGCAGGACATCGCTGACAATGGCTTGCCCGGTAACCACCACTTTTTCATCACCTTCGACACGGCCCACCCGGATGTAGAACTGGCCGATTGGCTGTCCGACCGCTACCCGGGAGAAATGACCGTGGTCATGCAGCACTGGTTCGACAACTTGACCGTCGATGAGGAAGGTTTTGCGGTCACGCTGAACTTTGGCGACTCTCCGGAGCCGCTTTACATCCCCTATGATGCGATCCGCACTTTCGTAGACCCGTCGGTGGAATTCGGGCTGCGGTTTGAAAGCGCTGATGAGGAGACCGAAGGCTTTACCGCGGTGCCGGATGCGGACGAAGAAGCGGACAATGCCGACGACCAGCTGGAACCGAAAAAGAAAGACGCCGATGTGGTGTCGCTCGACAGCTTCCGGAAATAGGGCTCCGCTCTTGCGGCAAAAATATCAGGCAGCCTTGCGGGCTGCCTTTTTCTTTCCGGGTTATTTACGCTTCAGGAAAGTGGACAATTGCCGACGCGGCTCGCCGTTCAGGCGGGAGCTGTAGACCAGGTTCAGACCGCCCTCCGCCAGGGTCCGGTCATACTGCTGCATTTCGTAGTCGCCGTTTGGATGAATGAACAGTGAAAAGACCGTCAGCGTGTCACCGGTGATGCGGCCCCAGACAAAGGGCTCCCCTTCCATCGGGTCCAGCGGCACCGAATGGCCGAACACATTGCGGGTCATGGCTGCCGAGTAGATGCCGTTTCGCCCGGTTTTCCGGAACTCGATCTCGTAGGTTTTGGTCTTCCTGCGGCCGTCGTCCTTTTCCGTGGTGGACGTCCACTTGATGGTGAACCCCTTCTTCATTTCGCGGATCACAACACTCATGTCCCTCGGGTCGGTGTCGCCATCTTCTTTGACGAGGTCGACACTGCCGGAATACTCGCCTGTGAACTGCGAAATACCCGCCGCAAACCCCGGGATGGCCGCAAGCATCAGAAGGCCCGCCGCCAGAAGCGCGGCCTGCAACGGCAGCAAAGAACGCAAGCAAATGAGCACACGCATCTCCTTTCCGGGTTAGGCGGCACAAGTCCATGTATTGCCAGCATAACACGGTTCCAGACATTTACAGCGCCCGGATTGCGCCAATTCACCACTATACCTTGCGGCCCTTTTGGCTATGCTGCGCGCAACTGGCCAATTGCGCTGCATTCCGGCACAGGCTAAACGGCATACAATCGCATACTCAACGGAGATACAGACGGATGTCCGCAACCCGCACCGAAACCGACAGTTTTGGCCCGCTTGAAGTCCCGGCAGAGAAATACTGGGGCGCGCAGACCCAGCGTTCGATCATGAATTTCCCGATCGGCTGGGAAAAGCAGCCGGTGGCCATCGTGCGTGCGCTCGGCGTGATCAAGAAGGCCTGTGCCATGGCCAACAAGGCCTCCGGCAAGCTGGACGCGGCAATCGCCGATGCAGTCATCCAGGCGGCCGGCGAAGTGATCGAGGGCAAGTTCGACGACAACTTCCCGCTCGTGGTCTGGCAGACCGGCTCCGGCACCCAGTCCAACATGAACTCCAACGAAGTGATCGCCAACCGCGCAATCGAAATCCTGGGCGGCACAATCGGCACCAAGGACCCGGTGCACCCGAACGATCACTGCAACATGGGCCAGTCCTCCAACGACACCTTTCCGACCGCCATGCATATCGCCACCGCGATGTCCGTGCGTGACGTGCTGGTGCCGGGCCTGACCAAGCTCGCCGAGGGGCTGGAAGCCAAGGCGGAGGAGTTCAAGGACATCATCAAGATCGGCCGCACCCACACCCAGGATGCGACCCCGCTGACTCTGGGTCAGGAGTTCGGCGGCTACGCGCATCAGATCCGCCAGGGCCTGGCACGGGTCGAGGCGGCCATGCCCGGCATCTACGAGCTGGCACAGGGCGGCACCGCCGTCGGCACCGGCCTCAACACCCAGAAAGGCTGGGGCGAAACCGTGGCCGCCAACATGGCAGAAATCACCGGCCTGCCCTTTGTCACCGCGCCGAACAAGTTCGAAGCACTGGCCGCTCATGACGCCATGGTGTTCCTGTCCGGCGCGCTCGCGACAATTGCGGGCAGCTGCTACAAGATCGCCAACGACATCCGCTTCCTCGGCTCCGGCCCGCGCTCCGGCCTGGGCGAGCTGATCCTGCCGGAGAACGAGCCCGGCTCCTCGATCATGCCGGGCAAGGTAAACCCGACCCAGGCAGAGGCGCTGACCCAGGTGGCCGCGCATGTGATGGGCAATGACGCGGCGATCAAGTTCGCAGGCTCGCAGGGCCATTTCGAGCTGAACGTCTACAACCCGATGATGTCCTACAACCTCTTGCAGTCAATCCAGCTGCTTGGCGACGCCGCGGACAGCTTCACCGAGCGGATGCTGAACGGCATCAAGGCAAACGAGCCGCGAATCGACAAGCTGATGAAAGAAAGCCTGATGCTGGTCACCGCACTGGCGCCGACCATCGGTTATGACAACGCCACCAAAGTTGCCAAGACCGCCCACAAGAACGGCACGACCCTGAAGGAAGAAGCAATTGCCCTGGGTTTTGTCGATGAGGCAACCTTTGACGCCGTGGTCCGTCCCGAGCAAATGATCGGGCCTAAGGACTGATGGAAAAGCCGGTCAATTTGAACCGGTACAGAAAGGAAAAAGCGCGGGCCGAGAAGAAGGCCCGCGCTGCCCGGAACGCCGTGACATTCGGGCGCAGCAAGGCAGAGAAAGATCTGGACAAGGCGCGCAATGCGCAAGATTCCCGCCGCCTGGACGATCACAAGCGCGACGAATGAACGGGCGACCCAAGAAGCACTCCTTGACCCTGCGCGGGCACCGCACGTCGGTGTCCCTAGAAGATGACTTCTGGAATGCCTTCCGCGATATCGCGGCACAGGAAGACCGCGCAATCAATGACTTGGCAGCCGAAATTGATGAAACCCGCGGCGATGACTGCGGGCTGGCATCCGCCATTCGGCTGTTTGTGCTGCACCGGTTAAGGGCGCGTTAACCACGTTTGCGGACACTTGCCGCATGGCACATGTGTTTCGCACTATCTCACCCGAATTGTGGATGCAGCAGATCTTCGATGTGAAGTCTGCCCGCCAAGGCGGTGTCGTGCGCCGCAAACTGCGGGATGTTGAACGCAATGTCGGCCTGGCCCCGCTGCATAACGAAGTGCGGCGGCGCGGATATCATGCGGTCTTGAATGGTGAGCAGGTTAACATCTTCAGCAATAATCAGCCTGTTCGCTTGCTGTGCTGACACCAAAGTTTTCTGAAAACCTTGGTCAAGGCTTTTCAGAAAAGTTTTGGCTGCCGGGGCGATAGCCGCAGCCAGATCCCGTTTTTCGACCGCACTGTCAGATGCGCCACCGGTACCGGCGTCTTGCCTTCCACGGGTTCAATCCGGAACCGGCGCAGGATCATCGACAGGATCAGCGGCCCCTCCACCATGGCGAACCCTGCCCCGGTGCAGACGCGAGAGCCTGCAGAAAACGGGATATAGGCATCGCGCTGGCATTGCTTGCCGTTCTCCGTCTGCCAGCGCGCGGGGTCAAAACCATCCGGGTTTTCCCACAGCTGCTCATGCCGGTGCAGGTGCCAGGGGCTCAGCACCATCTGCGCCCCTTCGGGCACTGCGCGGTTCCTGAACCGTTCCGGGCAGGCTGCCTCGCGCACCATCATCGGCACCGGCGGATAGAGCCGCAATGTTTCGCGGAACACGTCACGGCTGATCTTCAGCTTTGACACCGCGGCAAAGCTCTCATCCTCCAGCGCAGCCGCTTCCGCCGCCACTTTCTCCTGCCACTCCGGGTACAGTGCCATCAGGTAAAGTGCCCATGCCAAGGCAGAGGCGCTGGTTTCATGGCCGGCAAGAAAGAAGATCGCCACCTGATCCACCATCTCGGCCGTATCGAAGGTGCTGCCGGATTCCGGGTCACGGGTGGTCATGATCTTGGTCGCCAGATCATCCGGCGCTGTGCCAGCCTTGATTGCCGCCATGCGCTCGGCCGTGAGTTGTTCAATCAAGGCCCGTATCTCAGCCGCATTCCGGCGGGTGCCGCGGCGAAAGAACCGCGGCACCCAGCGCGGCAGCGGCACAAAGGCGGCCAAGTTCAGCAAGGGCTGGCTGCGCTGGTAGTCGCGGAAGCGGGTAAAGACCTTCCCCGCCACCTCATGTTCGATAGGGATCGAAAACAGCGTCCGGAAAATCACGTCCGCTGCCGCGTGCGAAGTCTCTTCCTCAATCTCCACCGGCCCCTGCCGCCCTTCCAAACGCGCCACGGCCGCCTCTGCTGCCGCCCGCATGGCCGGGAAAGTGTCCTTCAGCCTTCCGCCCTCAAACGCCGGGTCAATGATCCGCCGCTGCCGCTTCCAGGCTTCGCCATTGGTCAGAAACACCGAGTTTCCCAGCAAGGGCTTTAGCCCTTCGGCGATGCGGTCCGACTTCGGAAAGTCATCCGGGCGCTCCTTCAGCAGCAGCTTCACCAGCTCCGGCTGGTTGACGAGAAAGGAGCGGAAAAAGGGCGTACGAAACTCCGCCATCCAGGCCCGGTAGAGCTTTGCAGGCTGCGCCGAAAGGATATCCTGGCGGAACAGTTTCACATAGCGCCACAGCGACACCCGGTCGGGCCGTGCGGATGGTTTCGGCGGCAGCACAGGGGTCATTCGGCAGCCACCGAGGTGAATTTCGAGACCGGCACATCAATCCGGGACTGCGACGGTTTGCGGTCCCTGTAGCGCTCCGCCAGCGTCAATGGCCCGGCAGTGATCCGGAAGTAGTCATAGTCGCCTGGCCGGTCAAAGGCGCAGAGATACTGGAAATGCAGCCGGAAGAAGCGCCAGCGCAGCTGCTGCCAGCGCTCCGGGCTGAGGGTTTGGGTGAAGGCAGCCGAGAACACCAGCGGCCAGCGCTTACCCTCCGGTGCGACGCCGCTGACGGCCACCGGATCACATAGAGCGAAGGCGCATCCGTCACCCGGCGCGGTGACATCAATCCAAGTGATTTCATAACTCTGCGACAGATACTTAAGGTCGGTCCGCAAACGCTTTGCCTTCGGCAGGAAAGAAACCATCGGCACCACCTGCCCCAATGTCAGAAATCCCAAGGCCGGCCGCTCCGGCGGCAGCCCGTTACGCAACAGATCCGCCAGCACCGACACCCCCAGATGCGCACCGGAGGAATGGCCGACAACCAGCACCTCATCCAGTCCCTGGTCATCCAGCGCCTCGCGGATCAGGGAGCGGAACTGGCGCATCCGCGCCTCCATGTCGGGCGGGATGGCGCCCCGCGACGCTGCCGAATGAGCGTAGTCATGCATAAGATAATAGGCAAAGAACTTGCCATCGCGCTTCTTGAACCAACGCAGCAGAGCATAGCCCGCTCCAAGGCCCGCGGCCCATCCAATGAGTGCGGCCAGCGGGCCGCCGAGGCTGGCCAACGCATCCAGGATGGCGAATACATTTGCCACGCCCCAAGCCAGCAGCAGCGCCAGCAGCGCCTGCAGCAGCAGCATCCCGACCGGGTACAGTGCGGCAATCACTGGACCCTTGCGCAGCCGCATCAGCCGCCGCAGCGCGCCGGTGGAGATATAGATCCAGGCGGTCCGCAGCAGCTGCCAGTAGGTGCCCGGGATCGTTGCCTCCATACTGCCGCGCACGATGTCGGACCAGACCAGCACTTCAATGTCCACCCCGGTCCGCTGCCCGTCCATTTCCGCAGCGGCATGCCAGCCGTAGGGGCCTTTGGTCCGTTTCGGGGACAGGGTCAGGCTGTAGCCGGAAATCTTCGCCTGCGCAGCGCCTTCCTTCCGGTAAAGCTCGCGGTAGCGGCGCGGGTGAATCGGGTCATAGCCGGGGATGTAGAACACCCGCCGCCTGCGCACCTGCTGGGGTTTGGAACTGGTTTGATCCACGCTGACCTGCTCTGCCTTTCCGCGGTGAGACTAGCAGCGCATTCCGGCAAGAGTAAGGCCTGGAAGACGCAAGAAAAAGGGGCCCGAAGGCCCCTTCCCATTCCCCGGTCTCAACCCAGCGTTGCCAGCGCCGGAAAGGTCTCCAGCAGCCACCAGGAGAAAGTGGTAAACAGGCCGGTGACCAGCATGATGCCGACAAACAGCAGCAGGCCGCCCATCACCTTTTCGATCAGCCCCATATGGCGCTTCATCTTGTTCATCAGCGTCATCGACCGGTTTAGGAACATCGCCGCCAGCAGGAACGGCACCCCCAGTCCTGCGGCATAAACGCCCAGCAGGATGGTGCCGCGGCTGACAGAGGCTTCCGATGCTGCCAGAGACAGGATCGCACCCAGCTGCGGGCCGATGCAGGGCGTCCAGCCAAAGGCAAAGGCCAGACCCAGCACATAGGCGCCCAGGGCAGAACCGCCGGACTCGCCTGCCTCCATCCGCGCCTCACGGTCCAGCAGGGGGATACGGAACACCGACAGGAAATGCAGGCCGAAAATGATTACTACAACACCTGAAACCTGCGCGAAAAGTTCCTGGTTCTTCAGCACGAAGGCGCCAAAAGCCGACGCGGTGAAGCCAAGCAGCAAAAATACCGTGGAAAGCCCCAGCACAAAGAACAGCGCGGCGATGATCGCCTTGCGCCGCGCAGCGGAGGTGCCCTGCATCTCGCCGATGGTCACACCGCTCATGTAGGCCAGATAAGGCGGCACGATCGGCAGCACGCAGGGCGACAGGAAACTGATCACGCCGCCCAGCAGCGCCACCAGCATGGCAGGGAGCAGCCCTGCGTCGATGATCTCGATTCCAAACATGTTGCAACACTTATGTCAGCAGCGGGCCAACGTCACGGGGACGGCTGGTCACATCCTTGTGGACAGCATGAAACATCCCGCTTATCTGCACACCATGACCGAGATCAAAGAGACATTGGACGCAATCGGGCTGCTGTGCCCCCTGCCCGTCCTGAAGGCGCGCAAGCGGCTGAAATCACTGGAACCCGGCCAGGTTCTGGAATTGCTAGCGGATGACCCGGCGGCGGTGATCGACGTGCCGCATTTCTGCAATGAAGCGGGCCATGAGTTTCTCGGCCACAGCGCCGGCACGGACCACCAGATCTATCTGATCCGCAAACGCAGCTAAACTGATTCAGCGCTGACGTCGTTCAGGGTGTCCGGAATTCGGCGCGAATTACGGCACGGAAAACGCGTGTGTTCCGGGCTGCATCGCGCATTGGGAAACGGCTGCCGTCATGCGCGAGGGCTGCCAGAGAAGCGCCAGCAGAGTAAAAAAGAAAGGCAGGCCAAACAGCCTGCCTTTCCCTAGATCTTCTTCAGCCTTAGCTGCCCATCGACCACCACCCGCGGCGCTTAGGCTTGGGGGGGGCTGCCGGTTCCGGCTCAGCCTCAGCTCCGGCCATGGCAGGCTCCGGCTGCTTCTCCTCAGCCGCGGGCGCAGGCTCGGCTTCTGCGGTCTCTTCCTCAGCAACCGCTTCTGCAGCAGGCTCTTCTGCGGCGGGTTCGGCTTCCGCCTCAGCCTCAACAACAGCGGCTTCTTCTTCGGCTTCCTCAGCGTTCTCTGCAGTCTCAGCTTCAGCTTCCGCAGCATCCTCTGTCTCTGGCGCGGCTTCAGCTTCCGCCGGAGCCTCTTCGGCCTCTACGGCCGCCGGTTCTGCAGCCTCTGCCACCGTCGCTTCTGCTTCCTGCTCGGGCGCTTCCTCTGCATCGGCAGTTTCCGCAGCTGCGGCAGTTTCCTCAGCAGCTTCCACCGGGGCCTCTGCCTCTCCGGCAGCGGCGTCTTCAATGGCGGCGGCTTCTTCTTCAGCCTGCTTTGCCTTCGGCTTGCGCGAGCGGGTACGGGTACGGGAGCGTTTCTTCTCCTTCACCTCTTCCGCAGGGGCTTCTTCGCCTTCAGCGGCAGCATCAGAGGCTTCGGCGGCCTCTTCCTTGGGCTGATCCTGGTCCTCAGATGCCTCGTCGCCGGTGTCGCCAGTCTCACCGTTCTGAGACTGCTCGCCATTGCCTGACTTGCGGCGGCGGCGGCGGCGGCGCTTGCGCTTGGGCTTGTCTTCCTGCGAGGCCTCGTCTGATGCCTCAACTGCGGCGGCAGCTTCTTCCTCGTCCTGCTTGGCCTCGTCAGCGTCCACCTGATCCATGATCGAGGTATCCACCGACACCACCGGTGCGGTGGCCGCAGGCACGTTGCGCGAGGCGGTCTTGAATTTCTCCAGCACAAAGTCCGGGCTGACCAGGTGCGGATCGCCTTCGATGCGCACGGACAGGCCATAGCGGGCCTCGATCTGCGCGATATGCTCGCGCTTCTGGTTCATCAGGAAGTTGGCGATGGACACCGGGCAGCGCACCAGAACCTCGCGGGAGCGGCGGCGGGTGCCCTCTTCCTCGATCTGGCGCAGGATCGACAGCGCCATCGAGTCGTCGGAGCGGATCAGGCCGGTGCCGTGGCAGTGCGGACACGGGGCGGTGGTCGCCTCGATCATGCCGGGGCGCAGGCGCTGGCGCGACATTTCCATCAGGCCGAAGCCGGAGATCCGGCCCACCTGGATACGGGCGCGGTCGGTCTTCAGCTTATCCTTCATGCGCTTTTCGACGGCAGCGTTGTTCTTGCGCTCGTCCATGTCGATGAAGTCGATGACGATCAGGCCGGCAAGGTCGCGCAGGCGCAGCTGGCGGGCAACTTCTTCTGCCGCTTCCAGGTTGGTCTTGAGCGCGGTTTCCTCGATCGAGCCTTCCTTGGTGGCGCGGCCGGAGTTCACGTCGATCGCCACCAGCGCTTCTGTCACGCCGATCACGATGTAACCGCCGGACTTCAGCTGCACGGTCGGATTGAACATGCCGCCCAAGTAGCTTTCGACTTGGTAGCGCGCGAACAGCGGCAGCCCTTCCTGGTAGTGCTTCACGTTCTTTGCGTGGGACGGCATGATCATCTTCATGAAGTCCTTAGCGATGCGGTAGCCGCGGTCGCCTTCCACCAGAACCTCGTCGATCTCGCGGCTGTAGAGGTCGCGGATCGAGCGTTTGATCAGATCGCCTTCTTCGTAGATCTTGGCCGGCGCGATGGATTTCAGCGTCAGCTCGCGGATCTGTTCCCACAGGCGCTGCAGGTATTCATAGTCGCGCTTGATCTCGGATTTGGTGCGCTTGGCACCGGCGGTGCGCACGATCAGGCCCGCACCGGTCGGCACGTCCAGTTCGGTTGCGATGTCTTTCAGTTTTTTGCGGTCGGCTGCATTGGTGATCTTGCGGGAGATGCCGCCGCCGCGGGCGGTGTTGGGCATCAGCACGCAGTAACGGCCCGCCAGCGACAGGTAGGTAGTGAGAGCAGCCCCCTTGTTGCCGCGCTCTTCCTTCACAACCTGCACCAGCAGCACTTGGCGCACCTTGATCACTTCCTGGATCTTGTAGCGGCGCGGGCGCGGCTTGCGCGGCGGACGGATGTCCTCGCTGTCGTCCTCGTCGGCAACCGACTCGATGCTTTCATCCTTGGTCGCGGCATCAGCGCGGCCAGGCTTGCCTTCGTCGTCTCCTTCGTCGTCGCTGTCTTCGGCGTCGTCTTCGGCTTTTGCTTCTTCAGCCGCTGTCTCGGCATCCTCCGAAGCGATTTCCGCCTCTGCCTCGGCTTCGCCTTCGCCGGTTGCTTCCGCCACGGCTTCCTCAGCCGGAGCCTCTTCAGCTTCCGGGGCCTCTGCAGCGGCAGTCTCTCCTGCTTCAGCCTCTGCGGTTTCGCCCTCCTCCGGCTCTTCCACCGGGGTTTCGGCAACACGCTCCATCGGCGAGGAGCCCTCGGGCACCTCGGCCAGCTCCGCCGGGACATCCGCGGCTTCACCCTCGCTGGTCAGGTCAATGGTTTCCATGCCGGCGATTTCACCGGTTCCAGCGTCAGCAGCCTCGACGTCTTTGGTTTCGACAGCATCCTTGGAAGACGCTTTCGCTGCTTTTGCAGAGGATTTGGACCGGCGCGAGCGTTTCGGCTTGGCCGGTTTTTCTTCCTCGTCCTCATCGCGGGCGCGCATAGCCTCGGCATAGGCGCGCTCTTCCTCCATCAGGGCCTCACGGTCCGCGACGGGGATCTGGTAGTAATCCGGGTGAATTTCGGAAAACGCCAGGAAACCATGGCGGTTGCCGCCATAGTCCACAAAGGCCGCCTGCAGGGACGGTTCGACGCGGGTTACTTTTGCGAGGTAGATGTTGCCAGCAAGCTGGCGTTTGTTTTCGGATTCAAAGTCGAACTCCTCAACCTTGTTTCCATCGACCACCACAACGCGGGTCTCTTCCGCGTGGGTGGCGTCAATAAGCATCTTCTTTGCCATGGGTCCTTGGTGCACCTGCCCTGTGCGCCCGCAAGCCTCCTGCTTCCAGGCGGCCGCGCGCGTTTCGGGTGGTGTCTTGTCAGGGCGATCTTGGACGGCGCGGTGCAGCAGGTGGTCCCGGGTTCGATGCCCGGCCTTCCTGCCTCAGTGCTCTTCGCTCTCGCGCGCGTCATCGCGGTTCTTCTCCGGCAGACGGGGTGTGCCCGTGCCTGCCTTGTTATCCCTGCACCGGTGATAATTCCGGCTTGGGCGCTAAACTGCCCCCTTGGTTCAAGAGGGCCAATCGGTCTGGCTGCGGCTTTCTCGGATCATGCCGGACAAAAGCCGAAGCCAGCGAAACTCATCAGAACGGGAGAAACCAAATGCCGGTTTCCGGCCCGTTGCGCCAGCATAAGGCCTGTGGATAGGTAATGACAATGGACATTCGTCACCACGCGGCCTGAAAATGCAAACGGCCCGCCGATAGCAGGCAGGCCGTTAATTTCAGGTAACTTTTTGGATCGAAGCCGGCATCCGTCTAACATTCCGGCTCTGAAAACACGTGCTTTCCGGGCCGTTTTCCGCGCAAGGAAACGGCTGGTGCAGGCTCAGGCCAGGTAATCCGACCGCTGCAACCCGTATTTCGCCATTTTCTCGTTCAGAGTCCGGCGCGGCAGGCACAGCTCATCCATGACGCTGGCGATCGAGCCCTTGTGCCGGCGCATGGTGTTGTCGATCAGCATCCGCTCAAAGGCTTCCACATATTCCTTCAGCGGCTTGCCTTCGGTGGTCATGACAGGCTGCATTTCCTCGTGATCGGACATCAGGAGCGAGGCAATGGTGCCGGAGCCGCGGCGCGATTGCAGCACGGCGCGTTCGGCGATGTTGATCAGCTGGCGCACGTTGCCCGGCCAGGGCGCCTGCAGCAGCTGCGCGGCTTCTTGGGCGCTGACCTGCGGTGCATCGCAACCGTACTCCTCCGAGAACTGCTCGCTGAGGCGGGTGAACAGGGTCAGGATGTCCTCGCCGCGCTGGCGCAGCGGCGGCACGGTGATGCGCAGCGCCGCCAGGCGGTAGAACAGATCCGGGCGCAAAGCATCCTCGCAGGTCTTGCCTGCTTCCTGCAGGTTGGAAATGGCGATGATCCGGGTTTCCGCAGGGGTACCCTGCTCGTTGATCACACTCAGCAGCTTGGCCTGCAGGGTTTCCGACAGCGCGTCGATGTCCTCCAGCACCAGGGTGCCGCCGCGCGCCTCCTCGATGGCCGGCAGCATGCTGTCTTCCGGCAGCATCGGGCCGAACAGTCGCTTGGACAGCACCTCCTCCTCCAGCGCGGCGCAGGAAATCAGCACAAATTTCTTGCCCGCACGGCTGCCAACCGCGTGCAGAGCATGTGCGACCAGCGTCTTGCCGGTGCCGGTCTCGCCGTCGATCAGCACGTGCCCGTCGGCCTGGCCCAGGTCCAGGATATCCTCGCGCAGGCGCTCCATCACCGGGCTCTGGCCGATCAGTTTCTTCATGATCTGCGACCCGTCCGACAGCTCGCGGCGCAGCGCGCGGTTGTCGAGTGTCAGGCGGCGCGCGCCGGTGGCGCGCTTGGCCAGCTCCGACATCCGGTCCGGGTTGAAGGGTTTTTCCAGGAAGTCGAAGGCGCCGACGCGCATCGCCTCAACCGCCATCGGCACATCGCCGTGGCCGGTGATCATGATCACCGGCAGCGCGGAATCGCTGCCCATCAGCTTCTTCAGAAACTGCATGCCGTCCATACCCGGCATCTTGATATCAGAGATCACGATGCCCGGGTAATCCGGCCCCAGAACCTTCAGCGCCTCTTCTGCGCTGGAAAAGGTCTCCGTGTCGTAGCCTGACAGCGCCAGCCACTGGCTGATCGACTGCCGCATATCCTGTTCGTCGTCCACGATCGCGATTTTCATAGCCTGGGCCATGCGCGTTCTCTCCTAATCACTCCGGGCTGCCTATTCGGCAGCTTCGATGCCGTCCACCAGGACCGGCAATTGCATCTCAAAGACCGCCCCGCCGTTCTGGCCGTTGCGGGCGGTCAGCCGTCCCCCAAGGTCGTTGACGATCCCCGAGGAGATGGCAAGACCCAATCCAACGCCGTCGCCGGGCTGCTTGGTGGTGTAAAAAGGCTCAAACAGGTTGTCGAAGTCCTTGATACCCATCCCATTGTCGCGCACCGACAGGGTCGCCGTCTCACCCGCCGCCAGCAGGATTTCCACCTCAGGATCCGCCACGGATTTGGTGGCGTCCAGCGCGTTGCGCAAGAGGTTGACCATCACCTGCTCCAGCCGCATCCGGTCCCCCATCACCATAACAGGTTCTTCCGGCAGGATGCGGGTTATTTTCACATGCCGCTGACGCAGCTGCGGCTCCATCATCGACAGGCTGGAAGCCAGCGCATCGCCCAAGTTTACAGGGCTGAACGCATCGCCTCCCTTGCGCGCGTAGGATTTCAGCTGGCGGGTGATCGCGCCCATCCGCTCGATCAGATCGTCGATGCGCCCGAAGGAGGCCAGTGCCTCGTCCGGACGGTTCCGGTTCAGCAGCAGCCGGGCGCCGGCCAGATAGGTTTTCATCGCCGCCAGCGGCTGGTTCAGTTCGTGGCTGACGGCGGCAGACATCTCGCCCAAGGCGGCCAGTTTGGAGCTCTGCGCCAGGCTCTGCTCGGCCACGGCGAGGGTCTTTTGCATGCGTTCACGCTCGGCAATTTCCCGCTGGAGGCGAGCGTTCAATACGCGAAGCTCTGCCGACTCGCGCTGGAACAGCGCCATCCGCAACGCGGTCTTTCTGCTCAGAAAGTAGAACGCAAGCGCCAGAAGGATTGCGAATCCCATGATCTCCAGCGCCAGCACCGCATTGACCCGCTCTCGGACGGAGGAATAGGTGGTGAATGTGGCCATCCGCCAGCCCTGGAACGGCACCCGCGTTTCCAGCCGCATCACCGCCTCGCCCTGCAGGTAGGCGTCCGGCGGCAGCGCCGTCCAGTCCGTGGTGGCACGGATCGCCCGCTGGATGGCCCCTTCGGGCGTCTGCAGCGTCAGCGCATCGCCCTCTTTCAACCCGCGCCAGCGCGCTTCGGTGGCCAGAATGATGTTGCCGGTGCTGTCGGTCACCAGAACCGCGTCCGAGATCCCGGCCCAGGCCCGTTCGAATTTCTGCAGGTCGACCTCGACAACGATGGCCCCCAGCACTCCGGTCGCGTCGATCACCCGCCGGGAATAGGTGAAGCGGTAGCCGCCCACCTCCCGCGGGATGACCGAGAACACCGTCGACTTTGCCCGCACCGCGTCGACAAAATAGGCCGCGTTGCGGTGGTTTTCCCCCAGCCGATTGCGGTCGGTTGCCGCCACCGTGCGGCCGTCCTGCGCCAGAAGCATGATCGAGGCGGCGCCGATTTCATCGACAAAGGAAATCAGCCGCTGGGTGGAGAGGGAGAAATCGCTGGACTGCAGCGCCGAGATCAGCGTCTGGTCACGGGCCAGCAGCTGCGGCACGATGGCATGCTGGCGCAGCTCGCTCAGCAGGTTGCCCGAATAAAGCGCGAGACGCAGCTCTGCCCGGTTGCGGGTGCTTTCGGTGAAACGGTGGGTCAGCGCACGGTTGGTGGTCCAGACCGTGACGGCCGCCACCACCATGAACAGCACAAGCGCCAGCCGCGCCCGCCATGAAATCGTGCGGGAACGCGCCTTTGGCTCAGATTTATGCAGATCAGTACGCGGGGCGGTCATATTGACACACTATGGCCGCCGCCCCGCATCCTCAAGTCACGCAGCGGTGACCATCCCGGCCAGTGCGCGGAACACTGCCGCACCATCGGTGCCGCCATGACCCTCGTCCGCAGCCCGTTCCGGATGCGGCATCATACCGAGAACACGGCGGTTCTCGGACAGGATGCCCGCAATGTCAGCCACCGAACCGTTGGGGTTTTCCTCGTATGTGAAGGCCACCCGGTCCTGATCGTGCAGCGCCTTGATGGTCTCTGTATCGGCAAAGTAGTTGCCGTCGTGGTGGGCAATCGGCACGCCGATCACATCGCCTGCATTGTAGCCCTGGGTAAAGACGCTCTCGGAAGTCGCGACTTTCAGGTTCACGGTGCGGCAGATGTACTTGAGCCCCGCATTGCGCAGCAGAGCGCCCGGCAGCACGCCGGTTTCGGTCAGGATCTGGAACCCGTTGCAAACGCCGATGGCATAGCCGCCGCGGTCCGCGTGATCGATCACCGCCTTGCAGATCGGCGACTGTGCCGCGATCGCGCCGCAGCGCAGGTAGTCGCCATAAGAGAAACCGCCCGGCACGCCAACGATGTCCACGCCTTCAGGCAGCGCGCTGTCCTTGTGCCAGACCATCGACACGTCGAAACCGGCCTGTTCGAACGCCACCGCCAAGTCGCGGTCGCAGTTCGAACCCGGAAATACAACAACCGCCGCCTTCATCAGGCCATCTCGATGCTGTAGGATTCGATCACGGTGTTGGCCAGCAGCTTCTCGCACATCGCGGTCACATCCGCCTCGGTTGCGCCTTCGGCCAGGTCCAGATCAATCACCTTGCCCTGGCGCACACCCTCGACCTTGTCAAAGCCCAGAGCGCCGAGCGCGTGGCGCACGGCCTCGCCCTGCGGATCCAGAACCCCGTTTTTCAGCATCACATGCACCCGTGCCTTCATCGCATCATCCCTCAGGTTTTCGATGGCGAAGCCCTCCCGGGCTTCATCTTTCCAAAAATACTCAAAGACCCGCGGCGCGGCAGGCGCAGCGGGTCCCTTGTCTCAGTTCACCAGCGTCGGCTTGCCTGGCGCGGGCGGATTGTTCGGCATCACGCCCAGGCGGCGTGCGACCTCAGAATAGGCGTCCGTCAGGCTGCCCAGGTCACGGCGGAACACGTCCTTGTCCAGCTTCTGGCCGGTCTTGATGTCCCACAGGCGGCAGCTGTCGGGGCTGATCTCATCGGCGACCACCAGGCGCTGGAAGTCGCCCTCGTAGATGCGGCCGATCTCGATCTTGAAGTCGACCAGGCGGATGCCGACTGCCAGGAACACGCCGGACAGGAAGTCGTTCACACGCAGCGCAAGGCTCAGGATATCATCCATGTCCTGCTGGCTGGCCCAGCCGAAGGCCGCGATGTGCTCTTCGGTGACCAGCGGATCGCCCAGGGCATCGTCCTTGTAGCAGTATTCGACCACCGGGCGCGGCAGCTGGGTGCCCTCGTCGATGCCCAGGCGCTTGGAGATCGAGCCGGCCGCGTAGTTGCGCACGATCACTTCCAGCGGAATGATCTCGCAGCTGCGCACCAGCTGCTCGCGCATGTTCAGGCGCTTCAGGAAATGGGTCGGCACGCCGATCTGCGCCAGGCCCAGCATGAAGAATTCGCTCAGGATGTTGTTCAGGACACCCTTGCCCTCGATCACGTCGTGTTTTTCGGCGTTGAAGGCGGTGGCGTCGTCCTTGAAATACTGGACGATGGTGCCGGGCTCGGGGCCCTCGTACAAAGTCTTGGCCTTGCCTTCATAAATCTTCTTGCGACGCGCCATTGGGAACCTTTCGGGTCAATGCCGGGAATCCGGCCCTGCGATGTGCCGCTCTCATAGTGCAAGGGGGCCTCAGCCGCAAGCTTGCTGCAGCGCCCGGGCGAACGGCATCCCAGACCGCAACCGCATCTGTCCGCGCCCGCAGCTCCGGGCACACCCGCCCGCCCCGTTTGCAGCAGTGTTCAAAGGCTTTTCCAGACACAGTTTTTTCTTGCCCTGAGCCAGTATCATGCTCCTATCATACAAGGGGTACAATAGGTTTAATGAGGACGCGACATGACAACATTTGACGAGCGCGAACAAGCCTTTGAAGCGAAATTCGCGCATGATGAGGAGATGCAGTTCAATGCGCAGGCGCGCTGCAACAAGCTGCTGGGCATGTGGGCCGCGGATCTGCTGGGCATGACAGGCAGCTCTGCCGCATCTTATGCCCAGGCGGTGGTCGCAGCGGACGTGGAGGAAGCCGGCCACGAAGATGTGGTGCGAAAACTGGAAGGCGACCTGAAAGGCAAGGCAACGGAAGAGCAGATCCGCGCCAAGCGCGCAGAGCTGCTGATCGACGCAAAGGCCCAGATCCTCAGCGAATCCAGCTGATTGGCCTGCCACTGGCAACCACGGACCAGCAGGCCCGAAGGCCCGTGTGCAAGCAGGAGACGCCCCCGCCAGTGCCTTGATGCCTATTCCGGCTTCTGAGCGGCCATACTGCCGGACAGACAGAACGGCACCCGGCCCTGCGCCTTGGCGCATTCATGCGCCTGCTGCCGGTTTTGCGGCAGCAGGTCCGCAGTCTCATAATGAAGATGAAGAAAATGAAATTGCCCTTGCTCGTCCGGCGTGAGACAGGGGAAACAGACCTATTTGCCGCCCGGCCCGCCGGGGCGGCCTGCTGACACGGGACACGACCGATGACAAACACATTCAAACAGCTGCTGGACACCAAAGACGTGCTGCTGGCGGATGGCGCGACCGGCACCAACCTGTTCGCCATGGGCCTTCAGTCCGGCGACGCGCCGGAGCTGTGGAACGTAGACGAGCCCAAGAAAATTCTGGCGCTGTATCAGGGGTCTGTTGATGCCGGCAGCGACCTGTTCCTGACCAACAGCTTTGGCGGCACCGCCGCACGCCTGAAACTGCACGATGCGCAGGGCCGCGTGCGTGAGCTGAACCGCATCGCCGCCGAGCTGGGCCGCGAAGTTGCAGACAAGGCAGAACGCAAGATCGCTGTTGCCGGCTCCGTCGGCCCGACCGGGGAAATCTTCGAACCGGTTGGCGAGATGTCCCATTCCCTGGCAGTTGAGATGTTCCACGAACAGGCCGACGCCCTGAAGGAAGGCGGCGCTGATGTACTGTGGCTGGAAACCATTTCGGCACCGGAGGAGTTCCGCGCCGCCGCCGAAGCCTTCAAGCTGGCGGATATGCCCTGGTGCGGCACCATGAGCTTTGACACCGCGGGCCGCACCATGATGGGCGTGACCTCGTCAGATCTGGCCCAGCTGGTGGAAGAGTTTGAGAACACGCCGCTGGCTTTTGGCGCCAATTGCGGCACCGGCGCCTCCGACATCCTGCGCACCGTTCTGGGCTTTGCCGCGCAAGGCACCGAACGCCCGATCATCTCCAAGGGCAATGCCGGCATCCCGAAATATGTCGACGGCCACATCCATTACGACGGCACCCCTGAACTGATGGGGGAATATGCGGTGATGGCCCGTGATGCCGGCGCCAAGATCATCGGAGGCTGCTGCGGCACCATGCCTGCGCACCTGCGCTCCATGCGCGATGCGCTGGACAGCCGCCCGCGCGGCGAGGCACCCGCGCTGGAGAAAATCGTCGAGGTTCTGGGGCCCTTCACCTCTGACAGCGACGGCACCGGCGAGGATGCCGGGGCTGGCAGTGAGCGGCGCGGCCGCCGCGGCCGCCGCCGCGCCTGAAACGCGCTGCCGTCCATTTTTGCAGCCTGATACGAGGACCAGTACGGCGCCGCACATCTATTGCGGCGCCGCTTTCATTCTGCCGTTCGGCACGGGGCCAGCCGCCACCGCGTTCCGGCTGCTTCAGCCGACGATCTGAAACCCGCTGACACCCGGTTCCGGGTCGGTCCTTTCGGTCAGCACGTCCTTGACCGATGCCGCACCAGGGCCGCGGCCCATTCTGCGCACCATGTCTGCGACGCTGTCAGACGGCCCCATAAGCAGGGCCCGAACGGAGCCATCAGGTTCATTGCGGACCCAGCCTGTCAGCCCATGGCGCAGCGCCTCCGCCCGCGCCCAGGTGCGGAAAGCCACGCCCTGCACATGCCCGGTGACACGCGCCTTCATAGCAACAGTAGTCATTGGACACCCTCCTTTCAGTCATGGAGATGTCCAGCATATCACAAAACTGCCGCCCCGGCTGTTCAAGAACCGGTCAAAACAGAGCCAGCTGGTCGCCTGGCTGCGGCGGCCGGGCAAACAGATCACAGCGCAGTGCCGCTGTCCGCTGCTGCAGCCCCAGGCGCTTGCAGGCCGCCTTGAACCGCTGGGCAATCATCTCGGCATAACGCCCCTCGCCCCGCATCCGGTGTCCCCAGCGCGGATCATAGTCGCGCCCGCCGTGCATTTCCCGAAGCCGCGCCATTACCTTGGCGGCGCGGTCCGGCTCATGCTGAGCCAGCCATTCCTGCCACAGCTCCGACACCTCGCGCGGCAGGCGAAGCATGATCCAGCTGGCCGCATCCGCGCCCGCCTCCGCCCCGGCGGCCAGCAGCGCCTCCAGCTCATGATCGGTCAGCCCCGGCACCACCGGCGAGGTCATCACGCGCACCGGCACCCCAGCCGCGGTCAGCCGCCGGATGGCGGCCAGCCGCCGCGCCGGCGGCGGCGCCCGCGGTTCCATCCGGCGGGACAGATCCGGGTCCAGCGTGGTCAGCGAAATTCCGACCCTGACCAGGCCCTTGGCCGCCATCGGTGCCAGAATGTCCAGATCCCGCTCCACCATTGCGCCCTTGGTCACAATTGCCACCGGGTGGTTGAAACCGCGCAGCACTTCCAGGCAGGCGCGGGTAATGCGCAGGTCCCGCTCGCAGGGCTGGTAAGGATCAGTATTGGTGCCAAGCGCAATCGCGGCCACCCTGTAGCGCGGCGCCGACAGCTCCCTGCGCAGCACCTCGGCGGCATTGGGACGCGCAATCAGCCGGGTTTCGAAATCCATCCCCGGCGACAGCCCCAGATAGGCATGGGTCGGCCGCGCAAAACAGTAGATGCAGCCATGCTCGCAGCCGCGGTAAGGGTTGATCGAGCGGTCAAACGGCAGATCGGGCGAGCGGTTGTAAGTGATCAGCGAGCGCGCCGTTTCCTGGCGCACCTCGGTGGGAATCACCGCTGGCGGAACCTCCTGGAACCAGCCGTCGTCCACGGCCTCCCGCGCCATGTCGAAACGGCCTGCCGCATTGCTGAGGCTGGCGCGCGTTTTGCGGCGCATTGGATGTGGCGTAATTTCCGTCGGCATGGGCGCAAAATAACCGCCCCGAGAGAACAAATAAAGAACAAATGGGCGAATTCGAAGATTTCCATGTGGAATCTTCATTATTCTTGCGCCGGAATTGTCTCTATACGTCGGTTAGAACAGCGGCAATGTCGCAAATAATGCAGTCCGCGGGCGGCATTCTGTCACAAAAGCCTCTGAAATAGGCCAACACCGGGGATTCCCCCGTCAGCAAGGATTAGGCGCATGTCGGACGAAGAAGACATCATCCTCTCGGAACTCGATGACGAGGAACTTGTTCAGCAGATGTTTGACGACCTCTATGATGGTCTCAAAGAGGAAATCGAAGAAGGCGTGAACATCCTTCTGGAGCGCAAGTGGACTCCCTACGACATCCTGACCAAGGCGCTGGTCGGCGGCATGACCGTTGTTGGCGCCGACTTCCGCGACGGCATCCTGTTCGTTCCGGAAGTGCTGCTGGCGGCAAACGCGATGAAGGGCGGCATGGCCATCCTGAAGCCGCTGCTGGCCGAGACCGGCGCCCCGCGCGTCGGCTCCATGGTGATCGGCACCGTCAAGGGCGACATCCACGACATCGGCAAGAACCTGGTTTCCATGATGATGGAAGGCGCAGGTTTCGAAGTTGTCGACATCGGCATCAACAACCCGGTCGAAAACTACCTGGAAGCCATGGAAGAGCACAAGCCCGACATCCTCGGCATGTCCGCTCTGCTGACCACCACCATGCCTTACATGAAGGTGGTTATCGACACCATGGTCGAGCAGGGCCTGCGCGACGACTACATCGTGCTGGTTGGCGGCGCACCGCTGAACGAAGAGTTCGGCAAGGCAATCGGCGCCGACGGTTACTGCCGTGACGCAGCCGTGGCCGTGGAAATGGCCAAGGACTTCGTTGCGCGCAAGCACAACTCGATGAGCGCCTGATTTGGCACGCAAAGGACGCGCAGCCCGCTTGACAGAGCGGGCTGCCTTCCGCCCTCCGACAGGGCGGACGCTTGAGGAAAGCTCCCTCACCGAACAGGGCCTGGCCGCGCCCGAGAAAAAGTCGGGCCGCATCCTGCTGATCGCCTGCGGCGCGCTGGCGCGCGAAATCCTTGCCATCAAGGACGCGAACGGGCTGGATCACATCGACCTCACCTGCCTGCCCGCCAAACTGCACCTCTATCCGGAGCAGATCGTCGACGCTGTCGAGGGCGCCGTGGCCAAGCATTCAGCGGTCTACGACAAAATTTATGTGGTCTATGCCGACTGCGGCACCGGCGGCGCACTGGAGCGCAAATGCGCGGACCTCGGCGTGGAGATGGTCGCGGGACCGCACTGCTATTCCTTCTTCGAGGGCAACGAAACCTTTGCCCGCCACGCTGAGGAAGGCGAAATCACCGCCTTTTACCTGACCGATTTCCTGGTCAAACAGTTCGACGCCTTCGTCTGGCGGCCGATGGGCCTCGACAAGAACCCGGAGCTGCGGGACATGGTTTTCGGCAACTACACCAAGCTGGTTTACCAGTCGCAGATCAGCGATCCCAAACTGGTGGAAAAGGCGCGCGAATGTGCCGACCGCATGGGGCTGGCGTTTGAGCATCGCCATACCGGCTATGGCGATCTGGAAACCGCCATTTCCGCCTGGGCGCGCTAACCGCTTCTTCTATGTGAAAATACTCCGGGGGGCGTCATTGCGGCGCCTTTGGTTCGAGCCCAACGACGACGAGCCCCCCTCACCCGTGATTTGTCAGGCCTGCGCCATCGCGGTTTCGCGGATCCGCTCGATCATCGCGCGCAACCCATTGGACCGCTGCGAAGACAGATGCTCATTAAGTTCCAGCCGCGCCAGTTCCGCCTTGGCGTCCACTGCGGGCACTTCCTTGACCGCCAGCCCGTTGTAAAGGCAGCGCAGCACCGCAATCAGGCCGCGCACGATCATCGCGTCGCTATCGCCGTCAAACCGGAATGCGCCACCCTCAATGGTGGCATGCAGCCACACCTGGCTGGCGCAGCCATCGACCTTGGTGGCAGGCACCTTCAGCGCGTCGTCCAGCGGCTCCATCGCCTTGCCCAGGTCGATCACATGACGGTAGCGGTCCTCCCAGTCCTCCATGAACTCGAAGTCTTCCACAATCTCTTCAAAGGCGGCAGTGGCCATCGTCCGTCAATCCTCAAAACCCGCTTCCGGTGCAGTTCAGCACCTAAGCCCCTGCCCGTCCCTTTTCAACCGCTTTTCAAGCTGCGGCCAATCAGGTAATCCGTTGCAAAGACATTTTGAATGGGCGGGGACAGATGCACAAACCATTGGCTCTTACATTGGCCTGCGCGCTGGTGCTTTCAGCTTGCGGCTGGCGGGATTCACGGCTGAACCCGAGCAACTGGTTCGGCAGTTCCGCACCGGTGGAGGCAGCCGCAACGGAGAATGGCAATCCGCTCATGCCCCAGGAAAGCAATGCCCGCGGCATTTTTGCCAAGAAGCCGCCCAAGGACAAAAGCGTGCTGATCAGCCAGGTGTCCGGCCTGCAAATCGAACGCACAACGTCGGGCGCCATCATCCACGCCACCGGCATTGCCGCACGGCAGGGCGCCTTCAAGGTTGAACTGCGCCGCGCCGAGCAAAGCGAAGAGGGCGTTCTGGCCTATGATTTCCGGATCGTCTATCCGGACGAACCCACGATCACCGGCAGCGAGTTCAGCCGCACCCTGCACGCCGCCCGCACGCTGTCGAACCAGGATCTGCAGGAGATCCGTGTCGTTCGTGTGAATGGCGCCGAAAACGCCCGCGAAAGCCGCCGCTGAACCGCTGCCGCGCAGACATAGAAAAACGCCCGCGGCCGCGGGCGTTTTTTTCTTTCCAGTGCACCTCCGGTGATCAGGCGGCAGGTGGCTGTGCTTACAGCTCCACAACCCTCACGTCCTGCCCTTTCGCAGCAAGTCCTATCTTACCTTCGCACAAGCGCAGCGCGTCAGCCCCGAACACCTCGCGGCGCCAGCCGCTCAGCGCCGGCACGTCACGCATACCCGCAGCGATCGCGTCCAGATCCGCGCTCGGCGCGATCAGCTTGGCGGCAACGCCCTCGGCTTCTGTCTTCGCCTTCAAGAGCACCCGCAGCAGGTCGGCCAGCGCCGGGTTAACCTGCAGCTTCTCCTTGCTGCGGTCCATCTTGGGATGTTTTTCAGCCGGACAGGCAACACCCTTGGCCACGGCCTCAAGGATGCCTTCGGCAATCGCCCCCTTGCGCGCCTCGCGCAGCAGCAGCCGCGAGCCGCCCAGTTCGCCCCCTGTGCGCGGTTTGGTCGAGGCCAGCTCCACCAGCGCGTCATCCTTGAACACCCGGTTGCGCGGCACGTTGTTGGACTGGGCATAGGTCTCGCGGAAGGCCGCCAGCTCGCGCACAACAGCCAGGAACTTGCCGGAGTTGGTGCGCGTCTTGATCCGTTTCCAGGCATCTTCGGGACGGATGTCATAGGTCGCGGGATCGGTAAGCACCTGCAGTTCCTCGGCCACCCAATGGGCGCGGCCGCTCTTGGTCAGCTCCGCGGCCAGAAACTCGTAAATCTTGCGCAGGTGGGTCACATCGGCCAACGCATATGTCTTTTGCGCCTCGCTCAGGGGACGGCGGGACCAGTCGGTAAAGCGCGAGGTCTTGTCCAGCCCCTGCTTGACGATCTTGCGCACCAGCGTCTCATAACCCGCCTGTTCGCCAAATCCGCAAACCATTGCCGCAACCTGGGTATCAAACAGCGGCTTGGGGAACACATTTGCATCCACCCAGAAGATCTCCAGGTCCTGGCGCGCGGCGTGGAACACCTTGACCACGCTTTCGTTTCGGAACAGCGCATAAAGCGGCTCCAGCGATATGCCATCGGCCAACGGATCCACCAGAACCGCGTCGTTTTCCCCGTCCCCGGAAAAGGCCAGCTGAATCAGGCACAGTTTGGAATAGTAGGTCCGTTCACGCAGAAACTCGGTATCCACCGTAACATACGGGTGCTGTGCAGCGGTTTCGCAAAAGGCCTGCAGGTCTTCGGTGGTGGTCAGAGTCTTCATCAATTACGGCTTTTCAATCTTATATGGGCCGGGCCGTGATACGCGCTTGTCCCGGCCAATGCAAACAGGTGCCGCAGCCGCCGGAGATTTCCCCCTTCCTGCCGCGCCGGCAGGTGCACGGCCGCCCCACGGCTTCACGTATCGTGATGTGAAATGGATCAAACATTCATTTTCATGATGGTAAAGCCGCGCCTACATTGGCGGGGTATCACCTAGAGGAGAATGAATGATGACCGCACTCGATCTCACCCCCGCAAAATCCGCCGGGTTCGCGCCGCTGGGCGGGCTGATTCCGCTGCTGGCCGCTGGTGCGCTTCTGGTGCTGGTTGGATTGCCGGCCCTGCTGGCACCAGCGCCTGGCGCAGAGCCGCAGAACTGGCACGGCAACAGTGCCGCCGTGCAGGCGACACGCTAGGGCAATTGCACCGGTGTCTTGTCGCCCGCAGCAAAGCGGCGCAGCACGGCCGGGTACAGTTTGTGCTCCTGCACCAGCACCCGCGCTGCCAGCGCGTCCGGCGTATCATCCGCCAGCACAGGCACCCGCGCCTGGCCCAGGATGGGGCCGTCATCCAGCAGCGGTGTCACCTCATGCACGGTGCAGCCGTGCTCGCTGTCGCCTGCTTCCAGCGCGCGGGCGTGGGTGTGCAGCCCCTTGTACTTCGGCAGCAAGGAGGGGTGGATGTTCAGCATCCGCCCTTCAAACTGAGAGACAAACCCGGCGGTCAGGACCCGCATGAACCCGGCCAGGCAGACGATATCTGCACCCGCCTCAAAAATGGGTTTCACAAGTTCGGTCTCAAAGGCTTCCCGGTCGCCCTTGAACGGGCGGTGGTCGACCACGGCGGTTGCAACACCGGCCGCGGCAGCCTTGGCCAGACCGCCTGCTTCGGCGTTGTTGGACAGGACCAGGCAGGGACGCGCCGGGTGATCGCCGGTCATGCTATCCAGCAGCGACACCATGTTGGAGCCGCCGCCGGAAATCAGGATCGCGACCTTCTTGTGGCTCACAGCAGCTTGCCCGAATAGCGCATGCCGGCACCTGCGGTGACGGCGCCCAGACGGGCCACGGTCTCGCCTTCGCCCTCCAGAACCTTCACCAGCTCATCAGCGCGGTCTGCAGAGACGGACAGGATCATGCCGATGCCGCAATTGAAGGTCTTCAGCATCTCTGCCTCGGCAATGCCGCCGGTTTCCGCCATCCATTTAAACACGGGCGGCAGGTCCCAGGCGTTCAGGTCGATATCGGCGCCCAGGTCCTCGGGCAGGACCCGCGGCAGATTCTCGGTCAGGCCGCCGCCGGTGATATGGGCCAGCGCATGCACGCCCCCTGCCCGCACCGCCGCCAGGCACTGTTTGACGTAAAGGCGGGTCGGGGTCAGCAGCGCCGCACCCAGCGAGCCTTCGCCGAACGGGCAGTCAGCCTCCCAGCCGAGACCGGAGACCTCAACCAGCTTGCGCACCAGCGAGTAGCCGTTGGAGTGCACGCCGTCGGACGCCAGCCCCAGCAGCACGTCGCCTTCCTGAACACCGTCGGGCAGCGCAGTGCCGCGTTCCATCGCCCCCACGGCAAAACCAGCCAGGTCAAAGTCGCCTTCGGGGTACATGCCCGGCATTTCCGCGGTCTCACCGCCGATCAGCGCGCAGCCGGAGCGCACGCAGCCCTCGGCGATGCCTTCGATGATGCGGGCCGCGACGTCGGTTTCCAGCTTGCCGGTGGCAAAATAGTCGAGGAAGAACAGCGGCTCGGCGCCCTGGCAAACCAAGTCGTTCACGCACATGGCCACCAGATCGATGCCGACGCCATCCACCACACCGGTGTCAATGGCGATCCGCAGCTTGGTGCCGACGCCGTCAGTGGCGCCGACCAGGATCGGATCGTTGTAGCCGGCAGCTTTCAGATCGAACAGCGCGCCGAAACCTCCCAGCCCGCTGGCCACGCCGGGGCGGTTGGTGCGCTTGGCGGCCGGCTTGATCCGGTCAACCAGGGCGTTGCCCGCATCAATGTCCACACCTGCATCTGCATAGGTCAGGCCGTTCTTGCCGCTGGTCATCACATGGCTCCTTCCAACACGTTGCGGCAGCCTTTAGCGCAAGGCGGAACGGAAGGAAACAAGCGATTGCACCGCACCCCGATTAAGGGGCGCGGCGCGGGGTTTTACCGGCTCAGAGGCCGAACTGCCAGGGCGCCGGCTGATAGGCAAAGGCCTCCCCCTGCGGCAGCACCCGGCCCAGCGCCGGAAAGTCCAGATGCGCGCCGGTGACCAGCAGATTGTCCGCCGCCGCCCGGTCCAGCGTCCGCCGCCGGGTCTGGGCGGTCAGGCCAGGGTCGGTGTCAAAGGCGATGGTCCAGTCCGGCAGCGCAAACTGCAAGGCGGCGCTGTGGATCAGGTCGCCCCAGAACAGAAGCCCCTCGCTGCCCGCATCCAGCATAAACCCGGTGTGGCCCGGTGTGTGGCCCGGCAGCTCCAGCGCGGTGAAACCGGGTGCGGCCGCGCCTTCCCCCTGCAGCAGCTGCAGCCGGTCCGAATAGGGCGCGACAGAGCGGCGGGCCATGTCAAAGAAACCACGGCTCCCCTCAGGCACGCCGGCCATTATGGCATCGTCATGCCAGAAGTCCCATTCCCGCTGCGCCACCACCAGCTCTGCATTGGCAAAGGCCGCGGCTCCGTCCGGCTTGATCAGCCCGCCGGAATGGTCCGGGTGGATATGGGTCAAGAGCACGGTATCAATGCTCCCCGGCGCAACCCCGGCCGCCGCCAGCCCGGCGCCCAGCGCTCCCAGGCCCGGCCCCATCAGCTGGGCGGTGCCGGTGTCGATCAGCAGCTTTTTCCCGCCGCGCTCTATCAGGTAGCCATTGACCGGGATCTGCAGCGCATCGTCCTGCATCCGGTGCAAGCCCTGCGCCAGCACGGTTTCCGCCTTGGCAGCGTCATAGGTGTTGAACAGCTGGGTGCCCAGCGGCAGGTGCCCGTCCAGCAGCACCGTGACCCTGGCATCCCCAAGGGTGAAGGAGTGGATGACCGGGGTAGCCGCCGCTGCGCCTTCGGCGGCCCAAGCCCAACTGCTGCCTGCAAACCCGGTGGCCAGCGCCGCCGCCGGGGCCGCTGCCAGCCCGCCCAGAAATGCCCTGCGATTGATTATCATAAGAAACTCCAATATCTGTTTCAGGAAATACTCCTGTGCAACGGACTTAACCGCGCGTTTCTGCGGCTTGCAGCCCGGCAGCACCTATAACAGTTATTAGCAACCCTTATAGGATGGACATGGATAAGCTGACGCTGCTGGAGACATTCACCATCGCCCTGGACGAAGGCAGCCTGAACCGCGCCGCCCAGCGCCGCGGCATCACCCAATCTGCGGTCAGCCAGCAGATCAAGCAGCTGGAGGCGCTGATGGGCCAGCAACTGCTGCACCGCACAGCCAAGGGCATCCACGCCACCCGCGCGGGCGATCTGGTCTACAGCCACGCGCAAACGCTGCTGTCCGGATACAACCGCATGACAGCGGAGGTAGACGCGCTGGAAGGCAGTGTCTCCGGCACCTTCCGCATCAGCGTGAACTCCTTTCTGGGGCGCAGCGTGATCGGGCCGATGCTGCTGGACCTGAACCGAGAGCACCCGGATCTGAACATCGTGATGCGGCTGGAGGACCGGCTGGTCGATGTGGTGCGCGAAGGCTACGACCTGGCAATCCGCACCGGGCAACTGGGCGACACCGACGGCTTTGGCCGCAAGATTTCCACCCTGGAAACCGTGCTGTTTGCAACCCCGGACTACCTGGACCGCGAAACCCGGCCGCAAACGCCGGAGGAACTGAAGCGGCTGAAGTTCATCCAGCATCACGAGGACCAGACCCGCGGCTTCTTCCCCCTGCGCCGCGGCGGGCAGGAATATCCGGCGCCGGTGCAGGTGGGTTTCACCGCCGATGACCCCGACCTGATCATGCGCGCCGTCAGCAGCGGCTCCGGCTACACCCGCGCACCCCGCTTCATGGTCGAGGCGCAGCTTGCCAGCGGCGAATACGAACAGGTGCTGCCCGGCTATGAGGCGCCCCTGAAGGACGTGTTTGCCGTCTACCCCTCCCGCCGGACACCGGACCGGCGCCGGGATCTGACCATCCAGCACACGGTGGCCCGTCTGGAAGCCCTGCACCGGACCCCGGCAGCGAAATCGCCCGCCGCTTCTGCAATCACCGCTTGACCTTGCCCGCCCCATTTCCTAACCACAACCCCATGGCGGGCCTGTAGCTCAACGGTTAGAGCAGAGCGCTCATAACGCTTTGGTTGCAGGTTCGAATCCTGCCGGGCCTACCATTCTCTTGCTCTAATTCGGCTATGGTTCCGCGACAGCACCGCTGCACGCCGGGAAGCACCGCTTCCTCCGTCCCATTCCCGTTAAGGCATCCTTCATGCCGCCAGCAGCTTTTGCTTTCATTCACCCTGCCGTGGGGTAAAGTGGCATCCGGGCAAGCCACACAATTCTTTTGACGATTTCCATTCCGTTTTCAGCTGCCGGACCCGCCGCAAAACAGTTTCAGAGGCACGAGATTTCATGGCGACAGAAAAGCTCACCATCATCAAGGCAGACGTCAAGAACGAGGTCACGAAGAAGGTCAAGCCGAAATTCGTGAAGCTCGGCAACATGACCTTTGTTGCGACAGTCGAAGTCGACAAGGACGTCGCCAAGGAACTGGACACCGATGCCCGTTTTGTCGCCAAGCTCTATGATGACGCGACGAAAGAATACAAAATGCTGCTGAGCGAATGCTGCCTGCGGGTCGACGCTGCCAACAACCTGGGCTCGGTCATGCCGCTGAGCGACAAGGAGGTGAAGGAGCTTGATGCCGACATCAAGAAGATCTTTGCCAAATACGAAAAGTCGATTGAGCAGGTCACGAACAAACATCTTACGAAATGGAAACAGGGCAACAAGGCCCGCAACAAGTACCGGTTCAAGGTGGTCAGCACGATTGTGCTGGGCAGTGCAGCAGTGATCGGCAGCACCGCCTCGCTGGCGGCCGGTGCGGTTACCGGCGGCGCCTCGATTGCCGCCAGCATATATGGCATCGCCCAAAGCGTCGTTTCGATCGCACGCGCGGTGCAAAAAGTGACCTCCGACATCGTCAAGGTCCACGGGGAGCTGGAAAAGGCGCTGAAGCAGCTGGTCTCAGCCTATGAAAAGGAATCCAAGACCAAGGTGAAGGCCAAGGAGATCGGCAAGGAATTCCTGGCGGATTTCCTGATGATCGAAACCGCAGGCTTCAACCGGGTCAACAAGCATCTGGCGACCTACAAGGCCAAGCTGAAGAACATCGAGGTTGAGATCGCGGGCCTCGGCAAGGAGCTGAACAAGCTCCTGGACAAGCAGTCGAAGCTCGACAAGGAGATTGACAAAAAGCTGGGCAAGATGGCCAAGGACCGGGGCTACAAAAGCAAGAAGCTGGATGGGCTCTATGCCGCGATGGAGGAGGCCCGCAAGGCCACCGCAAAGCTGATCAAGGACATCGAAGCCTATCACGTCAGCATCAAGCCGGCCGAGAAGTTCCTCGACAGCACGGAAAAGGCGGTCGATGCCCTGCGTCACAAGGACCCGGTTTGGGCGAAATGGCTGATCTGGGTCGGAAGCCTGGGCGTCGGCACCACTGTTGCCAGCATCGCATCTGGCGGAGAGAACCTGGCCAAGGCCGCTTCGGCAATCGAGACCGGCTTCAACACTCTGACCAAGGAATTCGCCTAGCGCAATGGCGCACTCTTCGGCGGCCTGAGCCGCCGCAATTGCCCGCGGCCAAATCAGCGGGCGATGACGATGTCCGCCTTCAGCCCCCCCAGGTCTGCGCTCTCCCCCAGCCGCAGGGTGCCGCCATGCGCACGGGCGGTGTCTGCAACGATTGCCAGGCCCAGCCCCACACCAGAGCCCCGGTCCTGATTGCGGGCCGGGTCCAAACGGGTAAAGGGCCGGACTGCATCGCCCCGCTGCTCTGCGGGAATGCCCGGCCCGTCATCCTCCACCCGGATCCGCACCGAGCGGTCAGTCACCGCGACAGAAACCCGCGCCTGGGTTCCGTAGCGCACCGCGTTTGAAATCAGGTTCTCCACCGCCCGGCGCATCGGGTGGCGGCGCAGCATGACCTCGCCCGCACCGGTCATTTCACCGACCGCCACCAGATTCTCCTGGCGCTGCCAGCCGCTAACGATATCGCGGACCAGCTCATGCGGGTCCACCGGCTCAGGCTCGCTCACCGCAGCACCGCGGGAGAAATCCAGAAACGCATCCAGCAGCGCCTGCATCTCGTCGACGTCGCGCAGCATAGGCGCCGCCTCCTCCTCATCCAGCATCGCCAGTTCCAACTTCATCCGGGTCAGCGGCGTGCGCAGATCGTGGCTCACCCCCGACAGCATCAGCGTGCGCTGCTCGATCTGCCGCTCTATTCTGGCCCGCATATCCAGAAAGGCGCTGCCGGCCGCCCGCACCTCGGTTGCGCCGGCAGGGGAATAGGGCACTGCCCTGCCCCGCCCGAATGCCTCAGCCGCATCCGCCAGGCGCTTGATGGGGCGCAGCTGATTGCGCATGTACAGGAAAGAAATCATCATCATCAGAAAGCCGAACAGCATCATCGTGACAATCAGCTGATGCGGCGCTGCGGCAGTCACCCGGCGGCGGTCGAAACTCAGCTCCACCAGCCCGTGCGCAGTGCCGAAGTAGACCTGAACAAGGCGGTTCGGCAGGAACCGTGCCGACAGAAAACTTGGGAAAGTCTTCCCCAGTTCCTCCCGCACCACACGGCCGGAAAACTCGATCAGGCTGAACTCATCCTCCGGCAACGGCGCACCCGGCGGCAGAAACCGTGCCTGCATCTGCAACGGCTGCAATACCGGCGCAATCTGCGCCAGCGCTGCCTCCTGATCCGGTGCGGCGTCCGCGATCTGGCGCAGCAGCTCCATTTCCCGCTGGATAGTTGCCGTCATCTGAACGGTCACATCCTCCAGATCGCGTTTGATGAACACGACTGAGATCACGATCTGCAGTGCCACGATGGGCACAACCAGGATCAGGGCCGCCCTGGCGTATAGGCTGCGCGGCATATATCGTTTGAGCCATTTGAAGAACATGGGCTAAGCCTATAGGGCGCCGGGGAAAGAGAAAAGATTGCCTGCGGTGCAATCACTAGGAAAACAGCTTTGGGACTGAACCATGCAGGCACCGGATGAATTCAACCCGCAACCCGGCCTCGCCGAGGAGCTGGAGCCGGGCTTGCGCCGCATTCTGGCCCCGAATCCCTCACCGATGACCTACCGGGGCACCAACACCTACCTGCTGGGCACCGGCGGGCTGGCGGTGATCGACCCGGGCCCGGAGTCGGACGTGCATCTCGCGGCAATCCTCGCGGCGGTGCAGCCTGGCCAGCAGATCACCCATATCATTGTGACCCACAGCCATCTGGATCATTCGCCGCTGGCCCGCGGCCTCAGCCAGGCCACCGGCGCGCCGGTCTATGCCTTCGGCGGTCCGCAAGCGGGGCGCAGCAGTGTCATGGCCGGGCTGGCCGCGAATGGGCTGGCCGGCGGCGGCGAAGGCATAGACCAGGCGTTCACCCCGGACACCACCCTCGCCGATGGTGAAACGATTGCCGGGGACAGCTGGGATCTGGAAGTGATTCACACTCCGGGCCATCTTGGCAACCACATTGCGCTGGCCTGGAAAGATGCCTGTTTTACCGCCGACCATGTGATGGGCTGGGCCAGTTCCCTGGTGTCGCCGCCGGATGGCGATCTCACCGACTTCATGGCCTCCTGCCGCCGCCTGCGCCAGCGCAGCTGGCGGGTTTTTCACCCCGGCCACGGGGCGCCGGTTTCCAACCCGGGCGCACGGCTTGACTGGCTGATTGCCCACAGGGAATCGCGTGAAGCCGCCATTCTGAAGGCCTTGACCTCGGCCCCCGCCACCGCCCGCTCCCTGGCGGAACTGATCTACACGGACACCCCGCCCGCACTGCTGAAAGCCGCTGAGCGCAATGTGTTTGCGCATCTGGTGGACCTCACAGGCCGCGGATTAGCGGCGCCGCAAGGCGGCCTGTCGGCCTCTGCGGTTTTCGAACTGGGCGGCAGCTGATTTTTTTTCAAAAAATTTCCGCCGCCCTCTGGACGCTTAAATCGGGGGGCGTTATACGGCACGAACCGTTCCGGCGTAGCTCAGCGGTAGAGCAGTTGACTGTTAATCAATTGGTCGTAGGTTCGATCCCTACCGCCGGAGCCAACCTCCCCTTACAGGTTGGAAAGAAAGCACAAAGCGCTCCATCCAGGGCGCTTTTTCTGTTTTGGGCTGGCGCCGCCTGACTTGATCGAACAACCCCCTCGGCTGAAGCGCCGCCGTGCAATGCCGGACGCAGCCTGAGGCCGCTGGATTGCAGCGGGGCAGAAGCAATCCCGGAACACGGCAGGGTCAGTGCAGCAGACTGTTTGCGCCTATCAGGATCGACGCGGCCACAAACACCGTCAGCGCTATCGAAAAGATCCCGGCGACAGCCCCTGTCAGCACAATCACACCGTCACGCTCGACCAGCCCTATACTCGTCACAAACAGGGAAATGGCGGGAAACCAGCCGCTGAGCGGCAACGGCACGAACAATGCCAGGGCGACCAACAGCAGAAGGCACCCGATCAGCTGCTCCCGACGCGGCTGAAAAACAGCCGGAAGGCGCGGCCGGGCGATCCGCTCCAGCCGCCGGGAAATCGGGCGCAGGCGCAGAACTATCCGGCGCATCGCACCGCCTGAAATGCGGATCCGCGCAAGCCTCTGCGGCAGCCGCACGCTGGAAAACCCCAAGGCCAGCTGGGTACAGAAGATCAGAAGCGGGATGGCGGTGATCAGCGTGGCCCCAGGCGGCAAGGGCAGCAGGTTGACCAGGCATGCCAGCAGAATGGCCCAGCCGAAGGACCTGTCGCCCAGCTGCTCCAGAAATGTTCCCAGAGACATCTCTTGGGCATCCTGATGATCACGGATCACCTGAAGCAGCATGAAGGAGAGAGACCGCTTTCTGACCAGCCTTGCGGAGCCAGGGAACGGGCAACCTGGAATAGCTTTCAATCTCGCCTCGCAACATGGACTGCGCCCGGCACCTGCTTACCGCCTTCCTGCGGCCGCAACAACAGTCTAATCCGCGGTCGCCCCTGAAGAGCGTTGCCCGCTGCGCAGGCACACCCAAAGCTTCGAAGGGTCAGCTGAGCCGGTTAGCTGCGGCCAACGGGCCCGAGAGGCGCTTCAGGAGAAAATCCATGAAGCACCGGACTTTCGGCGTCAGAACGTTGGAGCGCGGATAAATCAGCCACAGAACCGATGCAGCTTCTAGCTGCCAGCCTGGAAGCACCGGCACCAGCCGGCCCGCCGACAGTTCGTGCGCGACGTTCCACAAGGAATTTACCGACAGGCCCGCACCCGCCACCGCCGCCACCCGCTGGGATGTGCCGTCGTCCAGGATCGTTCGGCAATCCATGCGCGCGGGATCCAGCACCGCGCGCCGGCCATCCGCATGAACCAGTCTGCGTGGCGCCAGATCGGCCCAGGCAAGGAACATGTGGCCGGCCAGGTCATCGGGGGTCTCGGGGGTTCCGCAGCGGTTCAGATAGTCCGGCGCCGCGCACAAGATGCGCCTGTCATCAGCCAGTTTGCGGCCCCGAAGGCTGCTGTCCTCGAGTGGCGCGCTGCGAAGGGCAAGGTCGAAACTGCCCTCGATCAGATCGAAGCGCGTATCAGACAGGCGCAGGTCCAGCGTGATCTGCGGATACTTCGCGTGAAAGTCTGGCAGGAGCGGCATGAGGTGCAGCTGGGCAAAACTGCTGGGCGCAGCAAAGCGCAGCGTCCCAGAGGGGCCGGCCGAATTCAGACCAAGCGCGGCGCGGCCTGCCTCGGACTGGGCAACAATCTCGCGCGCATACGGCAGAAAGGCCTCACCGTCCTGGCTGAGCGACACCTTGCGGGTGGTTCTGTGCAGCAATTCCGCACCCAGCTCATGCTCCAGCTTTGCCAGGCGCCCGCTCGCCACTGCCGGGGCCATGCCAAGGCTGCGCCCGGCTGCAGAGATGTTCAACCGCTCGGCTGCCGAAATGAAAAGGCGCAGGGAAACAATGTCCATCAGCCCTCATTATTCAAAAAATCAGAATTCTGAACTCCAATTTGCGGCATTTATTCCGATTTTCAAAGCCATATCTTCGCTCAGAACAACAAAACCCGGTTCCTTGGAGAAGTGAACATGAAAGCTATCGGATACACACAAACCGGCCCGGTTGACGGCAGCGGCGCCCTGTCATTGGTTGAGGTTGAGAAACCGCAGGTCGGCCCGCGCGATCTGCTGGTCGCGGTCAAGGGCATCTCGGTCAATCCGGTCGATGTCAAACTGCGCGCAGCCCGCACGCCCGAAGGCGGCCCCGGCATTCTCGGCTTTGACGCTGCGGGTGTGGTGGTGGCAACAGGCGGCGAGGTCACGGAATACACCGCAGGCGACGAGGTGTTTTATGCCGGCGACGTGACCCGCACAGGCACCAACGCCGAGTTTCACGCGGTGGATGAACGCATCGCGGGCCGCAAGCCGGCCTCGCTGGATTTCACAGAAGCCGCGGGGCTGCCGCTGACCTCCATCACAGCCTGGGAGATGCTGTTTGACAGTTTCCGCCTTGCCGAGGGCGGCGGCGCAGGGCGTACGCTGCTGGTAATCGGCGGCGCGGGCGGTGTCGGCTCAATCCTGATCCAGCTTGCAAAGAAGCTCACCGGACTGACAGTGATTGCGACGGCCTCGCGCCCCAAGACACGGGACTGGGTCAAAAAGATGGGCGCGGACCATGTGATCGACCATCGCGCCGATCTGGCAGCACAGGTGCGGGACATTGGCCTGGCGCCAGAATACGTTGCCGCGCTGACAGCAACAGGCCAGCACTGGCCCGCAATTGTCGAATTGATCGCACCGCGCGGCCACGTCGCACTGATCGACGACCCTGAGGATCTGGACATCGACCCGGCCAAACCCAAAGCGCTGACCATTTCCTGGGAGTTCATGTTCACCCGCCCGATGTTCGGCACCGCCGACATCGCAGCGCAGCGCAGCCTGCTGAACCGGGTGTCCGCAATGCTGGACCAAGGCGTGCTGCAATCCACAGTGACGGAGCGTGCCGCTGGGCTGACTACCGAAACTCTTACTGAGGCGCACAAACGCCAGGAAAGCGGCCGGGTTATCGGCAAACAGGTCCTGCCGGGGCTGTCCGCATAATTTCGGAGAGAGAAGCGGCCCTTGCACTTTGTTCTTCCGTTAGGGTCGCACCAATATTGGATGACCGGGTTGCGGGCTATCTGCTCGCCAAGAACGGCTTGAATGCCCCCCGCAGCCTGGTCACACCCTGCTTTCCCCAAACACATCCGAGACCACGACAAAATCCGGACACCCGGCAACTTACCGCACCTGCGGAACCGACCTCGCCGTGGAAACCGCCAGCACCCGCACCGCCGTAAACCGGCCACTGCGGGAAACTGGCATAGGAAGGCTGCCTGAAGCGGAAAAGGCAGGCACCAGAGACCTGAGTGGGCAGATCAGAAAGGCGTAATGTGCCAGTCCGCTTGCCTGAGGTGGAATCACCGGAACCTGGTCTGGCTATCGGTACGCGCTCGTCTAAAGAAAGGTCATGCCGGCGCCGCCTGGCTGCAGTGTCAGCCGGGAACCTCTGCCGAGTCGCTCTTTGCGCCTGGCAGCAAGTTTACATCTCATCTTTGACTACCCCGAATTACAAGTCTTGGACTGCTCGCCCGGTCGGCTATGGCGGCATACCTGCCTGCCGAAAGGGCCGCACCAAAGATCCTCGCCTTCCAGCGTATGATGCCCACGAACACCAATGCAGAGCGTGTAAACCGGCCGCTTCCGGCCTGCCCGCAGCGCCTGAAGGCAGGCCTCATACAAGGGGCGAAAAAAATTCCCGGTTCATGAGAATTTCCTCTGGACGCCGCAGATTGGAAACCCTATACGACGCCACATGTTCCGGCGTAGCTCAGCGGTAGAGCAGTTGACTGTTAATCAATTGGTCGTAGGTTCGATCCCTACCGCCGGAGCCAAAGAATTCAAGGGCTTAGCGATTTCTCGCTAAGCCCTTTTCTTTTGCGCGCCTAACAAGCCGAGCAGCCGCCGCACTGGCTGGAACCCCGGAAATAGTGCTGTATGCCGCCGCCAAGCTGCCCCTGCCCCTGGCGGCGGGCTTTACCGTATCAACTGTTGGGACGCACCCGCGCCGCGGTCTTGTTGGCAAAAGCCTCCAGCCGCTCACGCGCCGCAGGCTGGGTGTTCACCACACCGGCCACCACCGCCTCGGCATAGGCCGCGTCCATGCCGGACATGTTGTTCAGATGGCTGATCGCCGAGCAGATCGCATAGTTTGTCAGCGGCAGGTTCTGGGCAACCTTGTCGGCCAGTTCCAGCGCCTTGTCAAAACTGGAGCCTTCGGTGATGTACTGTGCCAGTCCCAGATCAACTGCCTCCTGCCCCTGGTACACCCGGCCGGTCAGAATCATGTCGATCATCCGGTACTTGCCGATCATGTCAGAGACCCGGATGGTTGCGCCGCCGCCAGTGAAGATGCCGCGCTGCCCCTCGGGAAGCGCGAAATAGGTGCTCTGGTCCATCACCCGGACGTGCGCGGCACTGGCCAACTCCAGACCCCCGCCAACAACCGCGCCCTGCAGCGCAGCGATGACCGGCACGCCGCCGTATTCCATCTTGTTGAAGGCTTCATGCCAGCGCAGGCACACATGCATGAAATCGTCGGGGCTGCGGTCTGCCTTCCAGTGCTCAACCAGGTCAAGACCGGCGCAGAAATGGTCGCCCTTCCCTGCCAGCACCACCGCCTTCACGCCGTTGCGGTGGGCGTTGCTGAAGAAGCTGACCAGTTCCTCGATGGTCGCGGTATCTAGCGCATTGCGCTTGGTTGGCCGGTTCAGCCAGACGATGCTGACGCCATTGTCCCGCTGTTCAATGTCCAGGTTTTCATAAGATTGCGCGTTTACCGCTTGGGTCATGGCTCTGGCCCTTTCCTTAGTTCCCGGCATACATGTGCCGTTGTTATTTGTCGTTCAAAGATGGAGCGCCGCGTCATTCAGGCTGGCGCTGCCCTCGGTAACCCGGACGCTTTCGGTGCCGCACTCCACCAGAATGTGCTGTGCATAGAACACCGCGGTTGCGATCTTCTGGGCCATAAAAGCTGTGTCCTCGCCCTGGTCCAGCTTGGCGCTGGCCGCCAGAACGGAGCGGCCGAGTTGCCATGCGACAGCAAGATTGCCTGTGAGCATCAGGAAAGGAACGCTGCCGCCATAGGCCGCATTCGGATCCGCCGCTGCGGTGTCCAGCAGCCAGGCCAGGCTGGCCTCAAACGCTTGGCGGGCTTCACCCAGCCGCCTTGCCACGGCCTGCGCCTGCGCGGAGCCGTCCTGCAGGGCCTGCTCAGTCTCCTGCACCAGCCCGGCAAAACGGCGGGCGGTTGCGCCGCCATCCCGCAGCACCTTGCGGCCCAGCAGGTCGTTTGCCTGAATCGCGGTGGTGCCCTCATAGATCGGCAGGATCCGCGCATCGCGGTAGAATTGCGCAACACCGGTTTCTTCAATGAAGCCCATGCCGCCATGCACCTGCACCCCAAGGGAAGTGACTTCCAGCGACCGCTCGGTGCAGAAAGCCTTGACCAGCGGCACCAGGAATTCAGCCATATCCTCGGCGCCATTTCTGCCCTGCTTGGCCAGATCCAGCCAGCCCCCAGTCGCAATCGCCAGCGCCCGCCCGCCTTCGGTCAGCGCCCGCATCCGCAACAGCATCCGCTGGACATCCGGGTGCCGGATGATTGGCGCGGCATCCTTGGTGCTGCCATCCACCGGGCGGCTCTGCACACGCTCCTGCGCATACAGCAGTGCGTGCTGGCAGGCCCGCTCCGACACGGCGACCCCCTGCACGCCGACAGCAAAGCGGGCCGCGCGCATCATCACAAACATATACTCCAGCCCGCGGTTCTCTTCGCCCACGAGGAAGCCGGTCGCACCATCGTATTCCAGCACCGCTGTCGGGCTGGCCCGGACGCCCAGCTTGTGCTCCAGGCTGACGCAGGTGACCGCGTTGCGGCGGCCCAGCGAGCCATCTTCCTCGACCAGGAACTTGGGCACGATGAACAGGCTCAGCCCCTTGGGGCCGGCCGGGGCGCCCGGTGTCCGTGCCAGCACTAGGTGAATGATATTCTCTGTCAGCCCGTGCTCGCCATATGTGATGAAGATCTTGGTGCCGGAGACCGCATAGGTGCCGTCTGCGGCAGGCTCCGCCTTGCAGCGCACCCGCCCCAAGTCGCTGCCGGCCTGCGGCTCTGTCAGGTTCATGGTGCCGGACCACTGGCCGGAAATCATCCGTTCCAGATATTTCTGTTTCTGCGTATCCGATCCGGTTAGCAGCAGCGCCTCCACCGCGCCATCGGTCAGCAGCGGACACAGGCCGAAGCTGAGGTCAGAAGCATTCAAGATCTCGGTCGCAGCCGCCGCAGCCGCCCGCGGCAGCCCCATGCCGCCGAATTCTTCCGGGTGCGGCAGACTCTGCCAGCCCATCTCGGCGAATTGCGCATAGGCCTGCGCATAGGATTCCGGCAGCACGGCCTCTGCCCCCTCCAGCCGCGCCCCGGCCTCATCCCCCACCCGCGACAGCGGTGCAATGACGTCTGAGCAGAAGCGCCCAAGCCCTTCCAGCGCCGCCTCCATGTCCGCGAGGTCAATGCCGCCATCCGAGGCCGACTCCGGCACCGGTGGCAAATGCTCAATGTTGAACATGATATCGCGAATGGGCGCCTGATAGGTCATTTCCGTCGCTCCGGATTATTGTTCCTTCTTGACAGATACGCGTTGCAAGTTGGCAGCTCCACGTTCATTACAGACAATATCCTTTCCAAAAGTGACAAACCACCCTGACACCCATGCAGATCCCCGCACCGGACTCGTCAAATCTTGCAACAGTGTCGCCCCAGTTTGCCGGGGATTGGATACTGGCGCTTCGGCAGTGCTGCACGCACGAGCAGCTTGCGTCCTTTCTGCAGCGGGCCGGGCTGCACCTGTCCGGCGGACAACTCACACACCGGGTCACCCTGGATCAGATCGTCCGGCTTTATCAGATTGCCGCCGTCGAAACCGGGGACGAAATGACCGGCCTCTGGAGCCGCCCCGTCCGGTCTAGAGCGCTGCAACATCTTCTGACCACGGTACGCGAAGCCGGCACGCTGCCCGCTGCCCTGCACCGGTTTTCCACCTTCTGGAACCTGCTGCTGGACGACTACCGGCTGGACCTGACCGAGGACAGCGCCAGCACCGGTCTGCAGCTTGTGCCGCAGGGCGCGCAGCCGGTACAGCGGTTCGGACACATGCTGATTCTCAAGCTCGCGCATGGGCTCTTGTCGTGGCTTGCAGGCTATGAGGTGCCGGTCCGGGCTGTGCACTTTGCTTTCGAACGGCCCGGGTTTGCCCAGGATTATTCGGTCATCTTCCCCGCTCCGGTCAGCTTCAGCGCGCCGGCTTCGGCAATTCTGTTCGATACTGGCAACCTTGGCCTGCCCGGCCCCCGCAACAATGCGGAGCTGAATGATTTTCTCGCCCGGGCGCCCCGCGACTGGATCTTCACCGGGTTCCGCGAACACACCCAGTCGCTGAAGGTGCGGGAATTCCTGTACCGGAGCAGTTGGGAGAGCTGCCACCTGGCGGATGCGGCACGGGCGTTGAAAGTCACCCCCAGAACGCTGATGCGGCGGCTGGATGCGGAAGATACCTCTTTCCAGGCCATCAAGGACGGGCTGCGCCGCGACCTGGCGATACGCGATCTGCAAACCGGCCAGAAAAGCATCGAGGAAATCTCGCAGGACGTCGGGTTCTCCTCCGCGGCAAACTTTCACCGGGCGTTCCGCCGCTGGACCGGCGCGCCGCCAAGCGCATACAGATCACCGGCAGCCTGAAGGCAGGCTTCTGGCCGCCGGCCTTTCCCGCATCATCCCAGCTCCGCAGGCAGCGTGGCATAACCGCGGAACCGGATCCGCCCGCCTGGCACCCGCCCCGGCAGCAGATGGTAATCCGGGAAGCGGTGCAGCAGGCGCTCGATGGCAATTTTGCCCTCCAGACGCGCCAGCGTCAGCCCGACGCACACATGCGGCCCGCCGGCAAAGGCCAGATGCCGGTTCGGCGTCCGGGTGATGTCGAAACTCTCAGAATTATTAAACACCTCCGGATCGCGGTTTGCCGCCCCTATCACCAGATGCAGGTTGGTTCCCGCGGGCACCCGGACGCCGCCAACCTCTGCCTCGGCAGTAGTTTCGCGGTTGCCCAACTGGTTCGGAGAGCGGAACCGCAGCATCTCCTCCACCGCGGGCTTGATCAGCTCAGGCTCCTCCAGCAACCGCTGCTTCTGGCCCGGATGATCATTCAGCAACGCCAGACCGTTGCCGATCAGGTTGGTGGTGGTCTCATGGCCCGCATTCAGGATGAAGATGCAGTTCTGGATCAGTTCAATCTCGCTAAGGGTCCCGTCCGCGCCCTCGCCCCGGATCAGCCGGGTCAGCACGTCTGTCTCGAGGTCGCCGGGATTGGCCCGCCGCCGGGCGATCAGGTCCTGAAGATAGGCCTTGAACTCCCCCACCGCCCGGTGCCCGGCCGCAAGTTGCGCCTCGCTTAGCGCAGGTTCCAGCGCCCCCAGGATCGCCAGAGACCAGTCGCGCAAGGGCGCCCGTTCCTCCATCGGCACATCCAGCAGGTTGCCGATGATCTGGATCGGGATCGAGGCTGCGAAATCATCAATCAGATCCACCTTGTCCCTGCCCGCCATCGCATTCAGCAGATGGTCGACGGTTTCAATCAGCCCCGGCTCCATCCTGGCAATCGCCCGCGGCGTCAGCGCCGACGTCATGATCTTGCGCACTCGTGTGTGCAACGGCGGGTCGGAAAACACGAGCGAGGTGGTGTGATGCTCAAACAGCGGCGAACCCGCGCCGTACTTTGGGGCAAACACGCGCTTCTTGTCCGAAGAAAACAAAGTTGTATCACGGTAAATCCGGTCCAGCTCCGCATGGCGGCAGACCAGCAGCGAGCCGTCCGGCTGCGGCAGCACCGGAGCGTCGCGCAGCAAGGCGTCGTAGTATGGGAAGGGATCCTCCGCGAAACCCTCAGGCGGATTTGCCAGATCAAATCCTTCAATATTCACAGGCACGTGCGATCCATCGCTCATCCGTCATCCTCCCATCGGACCTGTTGGCAGCGTTTCCGGCGCAAATGCGACTGTCAATCGTCCAATCCGGCACGGAACCCAGCGTCAGTGCGCAGGAGCGTGATTTACGATACCGCCGGATTTCCGCGTGACAACGGCAGTCGGCGCGGATAGAAACAAACCATGAACACTGCGATTTCCTCCATCCGCAACCTTGGCCCCGCCTATGAGGAGGCCTGCCTCCGGGCCGGGATCACCTCAGCTGAGGATTTGCGCACGATTGGCGCCGATGCGGCTTATGCCCGGCTTTTGCAAACCGGCACCCGCCCGCATTTCATCGGATACTATGTGCTGGTGATGGCCCTGCAAGGGCGCCCGTGGAACGACTGCAAGGGCAAGGAGAAGGAAGAGCTGCGCAAACGTTTCGACGCGATCAAGGCGGAAGCCCGGCCGCAGCACAGCTCAAAGCTTTTGGCGGAACTGGACGCCATCGGCGTGCGTGCCACAGCGGCGGATCTCAAGACACTCTGAGGCCCGCCTGAAGCGGCCGCGGAAGCTGCTGGCCGCATCCCGAATGCACGAAGGGCACCGCTTGCCCTGCAGCGAAGATGCAACCATTTGCCAGGTCCAGCCGTTGAGCACCCAACAAAAGGCTCAACAATGGGAGTTCCGTCATGGACCTGATCCGCATCATCTTCGCCATCATTCTGCCGCCGCTGGGCGTGTTCCTGCAGGTGGGGCTTGGCAAGCATTTCTGGCTCAACATTCTGCTCACGCTTCTCGGCTACATCCCCGGCATCGTTCATGCGGTCTGGGTCATCGCACGGACGCCGAGCCATGCCTGAGCTGCCGGAACATCAGCAACTGCAACTGCAGACGCTAGAGCGCCTCGCGCGGCGCATGGACCGCGCCTTCCGTATCCCGCTGATTGGGGTGCGGATCGGCTGGGACGGTGTCGCAGGCCTGGTGCCGGGCATCGGCGATGCGCTTGCCCTGGTCCCTGCCGGATATATTCTATACTCCGGCTATCGGATGGGCGCCTCTGCCCCTGTGCTGGCGCGGATGGCCGCCAATATCGGGATCGATACGCTCATCGGCGCGATCCCTTTTGCCGGCGACCTGTTTGACGTGGCCTGGAAGTCCAACACCCGCAACACGGCCCTGCTCCGCCGCCATCTGGAAGAAAACGGCAATAAGGGTGAACCGCTGCCCAAACGCCTGGGACGGCGAAAGTTTTCCAGCCTGACCGCACCGCGGGAACTGCGGCTTTCTCCCGCCTGCGCCGACAATTCGAACTCTCTGCGGAAACAGCCGGGTATCCGCCGCCATCCGCTCGGCAGGCCCATGTAAACGCAAATAGTAGACACAAAAAAGGCTGCAACCCACAGGCTGCAGCCCCTTTTTACCGGTTAAGCCTGAAGCTTAGCCGACCAGTTCGATGCCGGAGAAGAAGTAGGCGATTTCCACAGCAGCGGTTTCCGGTGCGTCGGAGCCGTGCACGGAGTTTTCGCCAACCGATTCAGCGAATTCGGCGCGGATAGTGCCGGCGGCTGCGTCTGCCGGGTTGGTGGCGCCCATTACTTCGCGGTTCTTGGCAATGGCGTTCTCGCCTTCCAGAACCTGCACAACCACCGGAGCGGAGGACATGAATTCGCACAGTTCGTCGTAGAACGGGCGCTCGGCGTGCACTTCGTAGAACTTGCCTGCCTGCTCTTTGGTCATGTGGATGCGCTTCTGCGCCACGATGCGCAGGCCGGCGTCTTCAAACTTGGCGTTGATCTTGCCGGTCAGGTTGCGGCGGGTTGCATCGGGCTTGATGATCGAGAAAGTGCGTTCCAGTGCCATGGGGCAGACTCCTGTGCTGAAAAGCCGGACGTCATGCCCGGCCCGTTACGATTTGCCGCCCCGATAGCATGGCTCTGTGACAGGATAAAGAGGGGATTGCGCAGCATTGACGCAGCTGCCGTTTCGGGGTTGCAATTACCTGATTATTTTTGTCAGGTAGCGCGGCGCGAACAGGTTTGAAACTTGAAACAAGGTTGAACAATGAGACCTGCATTTACTCTGATCGCCTGCCTTGCAGCCGCACCGGCCCTTGCCGCTGAAACTCCCCTGCCGATGACCTATGGATTGTTTGAAACTGCCATAGCCCACACTGACCTGGACAGCTGCCCCGGACAGCTTGCGAAGGAGGGCACCTTTTGCCGCGCCACCCTGCGCCATGACGAAATCCATGTCTTCGCCTTCAGCCGCGAGGACGGCAACCCGCTGGTCGGCTTTGCCTCCTACTCCTTCGACGAACTCGCACAGCACTTGAACTAACACCTGCACCTGATGGGGCCGCCAGCCGCCGCCAGCGCCCTCCCCCATTGACAAGACCGCAGCACTGCCGCAGTGCTCCGTCCATGTTACGCATTCAGGACATTACCTATTCGGTCGAAGGCCGCCCGCTGATCGAGGGCGCCTCTGCCACCATTCCCACCGGACACAAGGTCGGGCTTGTCGGGCGCAACGGCACCGGCAAGACGACGCTGTTCCGGCTGATCCGCGGCGAACTGGCGCTGGAGACCGGCAGCATTTCACTGCCCTCCAAGGCCCGCATCGGCGGCGTCGCGCAGGAGGTGCCCTCTTCAGACGTCTCGCTGACCGACACGGTGCTGGCCGCCGACACCGAACGCGCCGCCCTGCTGGCCGAGGCGGACAACGCCACCGACCCGGCAAGGATTGCCGAAATCCAGACAAGGCTCTCGGACATCGACGCTTGGTCGGCTGAGGCCCGCGCGGCCTCCATCCTCAAGGGACTGGGCTTTGACGACGAGGACCAGAAACGCCCCTGCTCCGATTTCTCCGGCGGCTGGCGGATGCGGGTGGCGCTGGCTGCCGTCCTGTTTGCCCAGCCCGACCTGCTGCTGTTGGACGAACCGACCAACTACCTTGACCTCGAAGGCGCGCTGTGGCTGGAAAGCTACCTGGCGAAATACCCGCACACCGTGGTGATTGTCAGCCACGACCGGGGCCTGCTGAACCGGGCGGTGGGTGCGATCCTGCATCTGGAAGACAAGAAGCTCACATTCTACCAAGGCAACTACGACACCTTTGCCGAGACCCGCGCCGCCCGCATTCTGGCGGCCCAGTCCGAAGCCAAGAAGCAGGAGGCCCGCCGCGCCCACCTGCAAAGCTTCGTTGACCGCTTCCGCGCCAAGGCGACCAAGGCGAAACAGGCTCAAGCCCGCCTCAAGATGATCGCCAAGATGAAGCCGATCACCACCCCGCAAGAGGCCGCCCTGCGCGCCTTTACCTTCCCGGAGCCGGAGGAAATGTCGCCGCCAATCATCCATATCGAGGGCGGCATCACCGGCTATGGCGACACCGAAATCCTGAAGCGGCTGAACCTGCGCATCGACCAGGACGACCGCATCGCACTGCTGGGCAAGAACGGTCAGGGCAAGTCGACCCTGTCGAAGCTGCTCGCGGACCGGCTGCCATTGATGGCGGGCAAGATGCCCCGGTCCTCCAAACTGCGCATCGGCTATTTCGCCCAGCATCAGGTGGATGAACTTTACGTCGATGAAACCCCGTTGGACCACCTGCGCCGCCTGCGCCCGGACGAAGCGCCGGCCAAATGGCGCGCGCGGCTGGCCGGCTTCGGCCTGGGGGCTGCGCAAGCGGAAACTGAAGTCGGGCGGCTGTCCGGCGGCCAGAAGGCGCGGCTGTCGCTGCTGATCGCCACCATCGACGCACCGCATATGCTGATCCTTGACGAGCCGACCAACCACCTCGACATCGAAAGCCGCGAGGCGCTGGTGGAAGCGCTCACCGCCTACTCCGGCGCGGTGATCCTTGTCAGCCACGACATGCACCTCCTCAGCCTGGTGGCAGACCGGCTCTGGCTGGTTTCGGACGGCACCGTCAAACCCTATGACGGCGACCTGGAAAGCTACCGCAACTTGCTGCTGGCGCGCGAAAAAACCGCCGCCAAAACCGAGGCGCCGAAACCCGCCAAGCCCAAACGCGCGTCCCGCGATGTGCTGATTGCGCTCCGCTCGGAAGTCCGCAAATCCGAAGCGAGGGTGGAGAAGCTCAGCGAAATGCGTGAAAAGCTTGACGAAAAGCTGGCCGACCCTAGCCTGTACGAACCGGGCAAGGCGGCGGATATGGCTGTCTGGCAGAAAAAGCACGCTGAGTGCATCGAGGCGCTGGAACGGGCCGAGGGCCTGTGGATGGACGCGCTGGAAAAACTGGAGCAGGCAGAGGCACAATGATCGACACCGCATTCCTGATCACCTCCTTTGTGACACTGTTTGTGATCGTCGACCCAATCGGCCTGACGCCGGTTTTCATTGCGCTCACCCAGGGTATGTCCTCCGCCCGCCGCCGCTCCATCGCGCTGCGAGCCACCATTACGGCCGCGGTTCTTCTGGCGATCTTTGCTGCCCTGGGCGAGGCTGTGCTTGGCTTCATCGGCATTTCGATGCCCGCCTTCCGGGTGGCCGGCGGTGCGCTTTTGTTCCTGACCGCGCTCGACATGCTGTTTGAACGCCGCAACAAGCGGCGCGAGGACCGGAGCGAGGAAGATGATTTCGACGACCCTTCCGTCTTTCCGCTGGCAATCCCGCTGATGGCCGGACCGGGCTCCATTGCGACCGTGATCCTGCTCTCCGGCCAGCAGCCCGGCTTCACCGGTTTTGCCATGGTCATGGGCGTGGTGATCGCGGTGCTGGCGATTATGCTGGTGATGTGCCTGTTCTCGGGCCTGTTCGAACGGATGCTGGGCAAGACCGGCATTACCGTCGTCACCCGCCTTCTGGGGATGCTACTGGCGGCGCTTTCGGTGCAGTTTGTGCTGGACGGCCTGCGCGCCTTCGGGTTCGCAGGCTAGCATAACGCCCCGGCCCGCCTACATTATAATCAGGAGGTGAGCGCATGGGCGAATATGAAATCGGGCGGTTTATCTATCTAATCATCCTGCTGGTTGCGGTTGGGTCCTGGGTCTTTGTCCAGAACCGCCAGAGCATCGGCAAGACGCTGCAGATGTTTGCCGTGTGGGGCTTCATTTTCCTTGGCGTGATCGCCGCTTACGGGCTGTGGGAAGACATCCGCAAGACAGTGCGCCCGCAGCAGAGCGTCGCCATCGACGCAGGCCGGGTCGAGGTGCCGCGCGCACCCGACGGCCATTATTACCTGACGCTGGACGTGAACGGCGCCCCGGTCGAATTCCTGGTCGACACCGGTGCCAGCCAGGTGGTGCTGAACGAACGCGACGCGAACAGCGCAGGGATCGACACCGGCAACCTCGCCTATCTCGGCCGCGCCAGCACCGCCAATGGCGAGGTGCGCACCGCTTCTGTCTGGGTGGACGAGATTTCGCTGGGCGGCATCACCGACAAGCACGTCCGCGTCTGGGTGAACCAGGGAGAGCTGGAACAGTCCCTGCTGGGCATGGGCTACCTGCAGCGCTGGTCCAGCATAGAAATCCGCGACGGCGCATTGCTGCTGACCCGCTAGGCTCCTCTGCTCGCGAAGCTGTGAAGAGCAAAGATTGAGGCGGATCAAGGAACTGCCGCCGCATGTCCGCTAGATTGGAAGCCACCAATCCAATCAGAAAGGAGCAAGTCAATCCCGTGACCGAAGACGAACTGAAGCAACTGCAGAACAGTTACAGCAAGCTGAAGGATGAGGCCGACAAGGTTCCCGCCTACTTCTACGACGCGCTGTTCCGCCACGCGCCTGAATTGCGCCAGATGTTCCGGGAAGACCTGGAAGGCCAAGGCATGAAGTTCATGACCACGCTGGGCGTCATTCTGGCCAAGCTCAATGATGAGGGCGCCGTGAGCTCGCAATTCCAGCAACTCGGCAAGACCCATGCGTCGCTTGGCGTCCTGATCCCCCACTTTGCCCCGATGGAGGAAGCGCTGATCGACACGCTGCGCCATGCCCTGGGCAAGGAGATGACACCGGAACTGGAAGCCTTATGGCGTGAAGCCTTCGAAAAGATTGCCGAACAGATGATCCAGCGCGGCAATATCCCAAGCAGCTGACCCTGGCCCCGGCGGCGGCGTTATCCGTTGCCTGGCTCAGCTGTAATGAACCCTTTGACGGGGTAGACCCGTCCGAACGCGCCCGGATAGCTTTCCAGCCGGACAGCGGACCAGTCATTTTTTTCGGACACATCAACCACGGCCATGCCGAGCGAGATCTTGTTGCGGTGCCAGTTGGCGTGGTTGACCCGTATCCTGCGTGACTCTTCGACCTTGGAGACCACTGCGACATGGCCCAGCGGGTTGGACCGGGTTGCGCTGAATGCCATCACGGCCCCTGGCTGCGGTTCCTGGCTGCGGGTGAACTGGTCCTTGGCCTGCGCCCACCAGGTCTTGGCATTGCCGAAAATCTCAATACCGCTGGCGTTGCGGGCAAAAGGCACACACCAGACCCGGCGGCCCTTGGATTGAAGGTACTGAACTTCCTGAACCGCATACTCCAGCCGCGCCGCCTCAGCTTCCGCCCGGCTCACAGACCCGTTTTGCACATCACCGCAATTGGCCAGGAAAAGAAGGCCCGCTCCGGCAAAAGGAAGCAGCCGCAGCCGCTTGACAGCACGTTGAAAAATCATCCGTCCCCCCAGTGTCCTGGTCGCGTCATCCGGTTATCCGGATTTTGATGGCCGCAGGCTTAATGCCCGGGTGACAAAAAATCGAGAGATTGTTGCCCGAGTGAAACAATTCACACAGGCCATCGGCAGGTTTCTGCCAACCGCAGGTCCGGAACCCGGATATCCGCCTATTTCTCAGCCTTCTTTTCCCAGCGGCCGCTTTCCTCTGACCAGTACTGGGCGGAACAGCCTGCATCAGTCAGGCTCTTCCACTGGGTGCGGGCATGCTGGACGGCCTCGGGGTCGGTGCCGTCGAACAAAATGCAGACGCGTTGCAGCGCCTGCACCTCCTCGGCGCTGACGGCAGCGCCGTCCATCGCCATTACGCAATCAGGCGAATTGGCCGCCTCGGGTCCTGCCGTCAGCAGGATCGGCTGCAATGCATCATGCGGGCCGCCCGCCAGGCCATGGGCCAGAAAGCTTTCCTCCGGCCCCTGCCACAGGCGGTCGTCCAGCCAGGCCATGCGCTCAGGGTCGCGCCCGCGCACGGCGATGCGCCAGCCCGCCCCGCGCGCCTTGTCCAGCAGCACAGGAAGCGTCTCTTCCAGCGGCCTGCGTGTCAGATGGTAAAAGTAGGCAGCCCCCATGGGTGCTTATTCCGCCTCGAACTTGTCCGCGACCAGGCGGTTCAACGCCATCACACCCCAGCCGGTCGCACCTTTGGGCGCGTAATCCGTATCCTTGCTGACCGAGGCCACCCCCGCGATGTCCAGGTGGATCCACGGCATGCCGTCCTTGATGAACCGCTGCAGGAACTGCGCTGCGGTGATTGAGCCGGCCGGGCGGCCGCCCACGTTCTTCATGTCGGCAATCCGCGATTTCAACTGCTCGTCATAAGCCTTGCCCAATGGCATCCGCCACGCGCCCTCATCCTCGGTCCTGGCGGCCTTCAGGAAGGCGTTGCACAGGTCATCGTCGTTGGAGAACACACCTGCATTCTCATGCCCCAGCCCGATGATGATCGCGCCGGTCAGCGTCGCCAAATCAATCACGCCCGCAGGCTTGAACCGCTCCTGCGCATACCAGAGCACGTCGCACAGCACCAGGCGGCCTTCGGCGTCGGTGTTGATGACCTCCACCGTGTCGCCCTTCATGGATTTCACCACGTCGCCGGGGCGGGTCGCATTGCCGGAGGGCATGTTCTCCACCAGCCCGACCAGGCCAACCACATTTGCCTTGGCCTTGCGCAGCGCCAGCGCCCTCATGGTGCCGGCCACCACGCCGGCGCCGCCCATGTCCATGGTCATCTCTTCCATGCCCGCTGCCGGTTTCAGGGAGATGCCGCCGGTGTCAAACACCACGCCCTTGCCGACCAGCGCCAGCGGCGCGGCATCCTTGGCACCGCCCTTCCACTGCATCACCGCCACCTTGGAGGGGCTGTCAGAGCCCTGTCCAACGCTCAGCAGCGTGCGCATGCCCAGCTTTTCCAGATCCGCCTCTTCGAGGATCTCCACCTCCAGGCCGATATCCTTCATCCCCTCGATACGACGGGCAAATTCCGTGGTGGTCAGCACATTTGCGGGCTCGTTGACCAGGTCACGGGTCATATGCACGCCCTCGGCCACTGCCAGCAGCGGAGCGCAGGCGGCCTCCAGTTCCGACGGCGATTTCGAGGCGATCACAACCTCACCCTCGGGCTTGTCCTCCTTCGGCGACTTGTGGTTATCGAAAGCATAATCCCGCAACGCCATGCCCAGGGCCAGGTCGGCGGCCTTGTTCATGCTGCCCGCCATTACCGTCAGCCGCTTTCCCCTGGCGCCCCTGACCAGCTTGGCACCGGCCTGGCGCGTCTCCACCGGGGTCAGCTTGCGCGGCAGCACCAGAACGTCCAGCGCCTCCGCTTGCATGCCCGCAGGCCAACTCAGGGATATCACATCCCCTGCCTTGGCCTTTTTGAAACCTTCCGAGTCGATCAGCCGGGCAATGGCGCCCTTGGCCAGCCGGTTGGCGCTGCGCGCGGCCTGATCCATGCTGCCTTCCGGCGTCACCATTACCGCCACCCGGCCGATCATCTCCGCCAGCGACTTGGGATCGTATTCGGCAAAACGGATCGGGGTAAGGCTACTCATTTTTGCGCGCTCCTGCTGAAATCATTTGGTTCTTAGCACCAGAGGTATCCTGCGCAGCAGCGCTTGGAAAGACCCGGCTGCGCAGCGCTTCTGCCCGCGGTCTGCCGCCGATCTGCAATCCGTGCGAGAATGCAGTTTTCCCCGCCAGCCAAATCCACTAAGGTCCGGCAAAATAACAATGCCAAGGTCTTTGGGGGGATCGGGTGTCACGCTACGACAGATATGTGCTGTCACAATACCTGCTCTTCTTCAGCTTTTTCGCGCTGATTCTGGTGGCCGTGTTCTGGGTCAACCGGGCTGTTGTGCTGTTTGACACTCTGATCGGCAATGGCCAGTCCGCGCTGGTGTTTCTGGAATTCACCGCGCTTACCCTGCCGAATCTGATCCGCATGGTGCTGCCGATTGCCGCCTTTGGCGCCGCTGTCTGGGTGACCAACCGGCTGAACGGCGAAAGCGAGCTGACCGTGCTGCGCGCCACCGGCACCAGCCCCTGGCAGATGGCCCGGCCTGCACTGGCCTTCGGCGTTATCACCGCGCTGATGATGTCGGCACTGACCCATTACCTGCTGCCCGCCTCGATCAGCCAGCTGGAAGTGCGCGAAAGCGAGGTGTCCCGCAACATCACCGCCAAACTGCTGAGCGAGGGCGACTTCCTGCACCCGGCGGATGGCCTCACCTTCTATATCAGCCAGATCGACACCGACGGCACGCTGAACGACGTCTTCCTGTCAGACCGCCGCGACCCGACAGTAACAGTGACCTACACCGGCGCGCGGGCCTATCTGGTGCGTGACGGCGCCAATGCGCATCTGATCATGTTAGATGGCATGGCACAGCGGCTTGAACACGGGACTCAGCGCCTGTCCACTACGTTCTTCTCGGATTTTTCATACGATATCAGCAGCCTGGCCCGCGAAGCTGAGAATCCCTCCCGCAACATCCGTGCCATTCCCAGCCTGGAGCTGATGAACCAGACTGCGGCGATCACGGAAAACGACGGCCATTCCGTCGGCGCCCAGGCAGAGGAGCTGCATCTGCGCTTCGCCCGCGCGCTGGTCTGCGTCGCAGTTACGCTGATTGGTTTTTCCACGCTGATGCTGGGCACCTTCTCGCGCTTCGGGGTCTGGCGGCAGGTCTTCCTGGCCTTTGTCATGCTGATCTTCATCGAGGGGATGCGCGGCGTGGTGTCCGAACCGGTTCTCCGGGACCCCAGCCTGTGGCCGCTGATCTACCTGCCTACCATTCTGGGACTGGCGGTGGCGCTGATCTTCCTGGTTCTGTCGGCTCGCCCGAAACGGATCCGGGCCCGATCCCCGGAGGCCGCCGGATGAAACTGGATATTTATTACGCCCGGCGCTTCACGCAATGGTTCCTGGTCATCGTTGCGGTGCTCATGACTCTGGTGGTGCTCATCGACCTGAATGAGCAGATCCGCCGCTTCGAGAAAGTTGACCTCAGCCTGGCGCAGCTGGTCGGGCTGACCTTGCTGAACGTGCCCGCCGCGCTTTCGGAATTTCTGCCGCTGATCATGATCCTTAGCACCATTGTTCTGTTTGTCGGTCTGGCCCGCAGCAGCGAGCTGGTGGTGACCCGCGCCATCGGCCGCTCCGGCATCCGGGCGCTGGCGGCACCCGTGCTGGTGGCAGCGGCCATCGGCGGCCTGGCGGTCACCATGCTGAACCCGATCGCGGCGGCGACCGCCAACCGCTATCAAGATCTGGCCGAGACCTATCACAACGGCGGCCCCTCTGCGCTGTCTCTGTCGGGTGAAGGCCTTTGGCTGCGCCAGGGCGGGGCCCGCGGCCAATCGGTCATCCACGCCAAGGGCTACAGCGGCGATGCGGCGGATATCACCTTGTTCGACCTCTCGATCCACACCTATACCAACGCCGGCGGCCCGGTGCGCCGCATCGTTGCCGAAAGCGCCCGGCTGGACGGCAGCAACTGGGTGCTGACCAATGCCAAGGCCTGGCCGCTGACAGCAGGCATCAATCCGGAAACCAATGCCGCGCAGCACGAGGAGCTGCGGCTGCCGACGACCCTGACCACCGACCGCATCCGCGATACGCTGGGATCTGCCAGCGGCATTTCGATCTATGACATGCCCTCCACCATCCGCGAACTGTCTGCCGCCGGGTTCACCACCAAACGCTATGAGGTCCGGTTCCAGTCGGAACTGGCGCGGCCTCTGTTCCTGATTGCGATGGTTCTGGTCGGGGCCTCCTTTACCATGCGCCACACCCGTTTCGGCGGCACCGGCCTGGCGGTGCTCATGGCGGTTCTGTTGGGTTTTGGGCTTTATTTCATCCGCAATTTCGCGCAAATCCTTGGCGAGAACGGGCAAATTCCGGTGGCATTGGCCGCCTGGGCCCCGCCCGCCGCTGCAATACTTTTGACTTTGGGACTGCTTCTCCATGCTGAAGACGGGTAATCTGCGCCGCGCACTGCTGCTGTCTGCCGTGCTGCCCTGGCTGGCGCTGTCCGCTCCGGCCCCGCAGGCTCAGACCGCCGGTCCCGCCGATCCGGCGCAGCCCGCGATGTTGGTGGCGGACCAAGTCTTTATCACCCCCGACCGCACCCTCGTGGCCGAAGGCAATGTCGAGGCCTTTCAGGGCAACATCCGCCTGCGCGCGCAGAAAATCACCTTTGATCAGGAAACCGGCACCCTTCAGATCGAGGGCCCGATCCGTATCGATCAAGACGGTGACATGACGATTCTGGCCAACGCCGCCGAGATGGACAGCGGCCTGCGCAACGGTCTGCTGACCGGCGCCCGCATGGTGTTTGAACAGCAGCTGCAGCTGGCCTCCGCGCAAATGACCCGGGTCAGCGGCCGCTATACCCAGCTCTACAAGACCGCAGTCACATCCTGCCATGTCTGCGAGGACGGCCGGCCGCCGCTCTGGCAGATCCGCGCCGAGCGCGTCACTCATGACCAGCAGGAGCGCCAGCTCTACTTTGAAAACGCGCAGCTGCGGGTGCTGGATGTGCCGGTGTTCTATTTCCCGGCATTCCGGCTCCCGGATCCTTCGCTGGAACGAACCAGCGGCTTTCTGATCCCCTCCTTGCGTTCGACCTCGAACCTCGGCACCGGGATCAAGGTTCCTTACTTCTTTACCCTCGGCCCGCACAAGGACCTGACGCTGGCGCCCTATGTCTCTTCCAGCACACGGACATTGGATCTGCGCTACCGCCAGGCCTTCCGCAACGGCCGGATCGAGCTCGAAGGCGCCTATACGCGGGACGACCTGTATCCGAACGAGGACCGGGGCTACTTCTTCGGCAAGGGCCGTTTCAATCTGCCGCGCGATTACCGTTTCACTTTTGACATCAAGACGGTGTCCGACGACGCTTACTTGTCCGACTACGGCTTGCCAGACCTCGACCGCCTGCGCTCGCGTGCGGAACTGGCACGGATCCGGCGTGACAGCCTGTTCCTGACGTCGCTGTCCCATTACAAAACCCTGCGCGACAGCGAGATTCAGAGCGAAATCCCCTCCGGCATTGCCGAGGCCTTCTACCAGAAACGCTACTTCCCCAGCCTGACGGGTGGTGAACTGCGGCTGACGCTGCAGGGACATGGCCACCACCGCAGCTCCAGCCTGGAAGGAAATGAAACTGCCAGCAACGGCCGTGACGTGGCCCGGCTGACTGCGGATCTCGGCTGGCGCCGCAGCTGGCAGCTTGGCTATGGCGCGCTGGCTGAAGCTGAACTTGGCGCTGCCGGCGATGCAGTCCGCGCCTACGATGACACCTTTTTCACCGAAGATGTCACCCGGCTGACCCCGCGCGGCGCCCTCACCTTCCGTTTGCCGATGACCCGCCGCGAAACCAGCGGTGCAACCCAGTATTTGGAGCCGATCCTGCAATTGGGCTGGCGCGACGAAGGCGGCGGCAATGTGGTCAGCGAGGAAAGCCGCTTCATTGAATTCGATCAGGGCAACCTGCTGTCGCTGTCGCGCTTTCCGTCAAACGACGCGCGTGAAGACGGCTTCACCCTGGTCTACGGCGCCAATTGGGCACGCTACGCCCCTGACGGCTGGCAGGCTTACGCCACCGTCGGCCAGGTGCTGCGCAGCGATGGCGACCCCCGCTTCACCAAAAGCTCCGGTCTGGGCGGCACCACTTCGGATATCCTGATGGCCGGCCAGATCAAGTTTGGTGAGCGGCTGGCGATTTCCAGCCGCGGCCTGCTCAACGGATCTCTGAATTTCTCCAAGGCCGAATTGCGCGGCGAGTGGCGCACGGACCGGGCCGGTCTGTCCGGCACCTACCTGTGGCTGGGCACCGATCCCGCAGAGGAACGGGAAAAAGAGACCTCTGAGCTTTACGTCACCGGCCGCTACAGCCTCAACCCCAACTGGTCGGCCCGCGCCCGTCTGCGGTATGATATCTCTGACGCCCGCGCCACCCGGGCAGGCCTGGGCCTGGCCTACAGCAACGAATGCGTGACGGTCGACCTTTCGGTCAGCCGCCGCTATACCTCAACAACAAGTGTTGAGCCGACAACGGATTTCGGCTTTACCATCTCCCTCAGCGGATTTTCCGTGAAGAGCGGCAACAAACAGTACAGGCGGTCATGCAGCAAGACGTGAAAACCCGGTTCCCGGCTCCCTTCCTCTCCCGTGCTTTCAAATCCGCAGCTGCAGTTGCGCTGGCCGCGGGTCTTTCTCTGACCGGCCTGCCCGCCGCTTCGCAGAACCTCTTTGCCCCGGCGATCACGGTGAATGACGAGGTCATCACCCGCTACGAGCTGGAACAGCGCGCCCGCTTCCAGGCTGCGCTTCGGGTGCCTGGCGATCCGCTGGAAACCGCCCGCGAGGAACTGATCAACGACCGGCTCAAGCTGGAAGTGATGGAACAGGCCGGCATCCAGTTGTCCGAGGAAGACATCACCGCCGGCATGGAGGAACTGGCCGGGCGCGCCAACCTGTCGCTGAACGAATTCCTGACCGCGCTGCAGCAGCAAGGGGTGGCGCCTCAGACCCTGCGCGATTTCACCAAGGTCGGGCTCGGCTGGCGCGAATTCACCCGCGCCCGCTTCCTGTCCCGCGCCAGGCCCACACCAGAAGAGATCGACCGCGCCATGGGCAGTGCAGGCACCGGCAGCGTTCAGGTGCTGCTGAGCGAGTTCATCGTGCCGATCAACGAGCAGAACGCCGCCCAGGTCGAAGAGCTGATTGAACAGGTTGCGCAGCTAAAATCCTACGACAGCTTTTCTACGGCGGCGACCCAGTACTCCGCCGCGGCCAGCCGCAACGAGGGCGGCCGCCTGCCCTGGATGCCGTTGACCAAACTGCCGCCGCAGCTTCAGGAAGTCGTGCTGGCACTGCAGCCCGGCGAAATTTCCGAACCGATGCCGCTGCAAAACGCTGTTGCGCTGTTCCAGATGCGCGGCGTGCGCGAGGTCGAGGGTGCAGCTCCGCAGTATTCCGCAATTGAATATGCCAGCTTTTACCTGCCCGGCGGGCGGACATCCGAGACCCTGGCCGCTGCCCGGAACGTGGTGAACAGTGTCGACACATGCGAGGATTTTTACGGCCTTGCCAAGGGCCAGGACCCCTCGGTGCTGGAGATCCAAAGCCTGCCGCCCGCTGACATCCCCCGCGACATCGCGCTGGAACTGGCCAAGCTGGATCCAGGTGAAACTTCCACTATGCTGACCCGCAACAACGGCCAGACCCTGATGGTGCTGATGCTCTGCGGCCGCACCGCCGACCTCGGCGAGGGCGCCTCGCGCGAGACGGTGGCCAATGCTCTCACCGCGCAGCGTCTGACCTCGCTGACAGACAGCTACCTGGAGCAGCTGCGCGCCGACGCCCGGATTGACATCAAATGACCCGCTCCGGGCCTATTGCTCTCAGCTGCGGCGAGCCCGCAGGTATCGGCCCGGAAATCGCCGTCAAGGCATGGGAAGCTTTGCGGGACAGCTGCCCGTTTTTCTGGATCGGCGACCCGCGGCATCTGCCCGAAAACACGCCGTTCAAGGAAATCTCCAGCCCGGCAGAGGCTCCGGCGGCAAGTGCCGCCGGCTTCCCCGTCCTGCCGCTAGCCTTCCGCGGCAGCTCCGCCAAGGGCACGGCCGATCCGGCCAACGCCGCAGGGGTGATCCAATCGATTGAGACCGCTGTGAAGCTGGTCCAGGCTGGCGAGGCCTCAGCCGTCTGCACCGCCCCCATTCACAAGAAGGCGCTGATCGACGGCGCAGGCTTTGCCTATCCCGGCCATACCGAATTCCTCGCCGCGCTGGCGGGCCGCAGCCGGGTGGTGATGATGCTGGCCAGCGAGCAGCTGCGGGTGGTGCCCGCCACCATCCATATTGCCCTGGCTGACGTTCCCGGCACGCTGACGCCGGACATCCTGCGCGAAACCATCGAGATCACCGCCGCCGGCCTGCGGGATCAGTTCGGCATCGCCGCGCCGCGCATCTCTGTTGCGGGGCTCAACCCGCACGCCGGCGAAGGCGGCGCCATGGGACGCGAGGAGCTTGACTGGATCAACGGACTGATCCGAGGGATGCAGGACGAAGGGCTGAGTGTCACCGGTCCGCATCCGGCTGACACCATGTTCCATGCCGCCGCCCGCGCCCGCTATGACGCGGCGGTCTGCATGTACCACGACCAGGCACTGATCCCGATCAAAACGCTGGATTTCGACCGCGGTGTCAACGTGACCCTGGGCCTGCCCTTCATCCGCACCTCCCCCGATCACGGCACCGCCTTTGACATCGCCGGCACCGGACAGGCCAATCCCTCCAGCCTGATCGAAGCGCTGAAGCTGGCACAGGCCATGGCCGCCAGCACTTGATTCTTCCTCTTGCCGGAAATATCCCCGCCGGAGGCATGAAAATTCCGGCGCGCCGCCCGCGCCATGTCCCAGGGTCCAGATCATATGAGCGCCATTGATAGCCTTCCCCCCTTGCGCGAAGTGATCGCAACGCACCAGCTGTCCGCGCGCAAGTCGCTGGGCCAGAACTTCCTTCTGGACCTCAACCTCACTGCCAAGATCGCGCGGCAGGCCGGCGACCTGACCGGCTGCGACGTGCTGGAAATCGGCCCCGGCCCTGGCGGCCTGACCCGCGGCTTGCTGGCCGAAGGCGCCCGCCGGGTGCTGGCAGTTGAAAAAGACAGCCGCTGCCTGCCTGCACTGCAGGAGATCGCAGACGCCTACCCGGGACGGTTTGAGGTGATCAACGGCGACGCGCTGGAAATCGACCCGCTGGAACACCTGACCCCGCCGATCCGCATCGCCGCCAACCTGCCCTACAACGTGGGCACCGAACTGCTGGTGCGCTGGCTCACTCCCAAGGAATGGCCGCCGTTCTGGCAGAGCCTCACCCTGATGTTCCAGCGCGAAGTGGCCGAGCGCATTGTTGCCCAGCCCGGCACCAAGGCCTATGGCCGCCTGGCAATCCTGGCCCAGTGGCGGGCGGATGCCCGCATCGTGCTGTCGCTGCCCCCCGGCGCCTTCACCCCGCCGCCCAAGGTGTCCAGCGCCGTCGTGCATCTGGACGCCCTGCCCGAGCCGCGCTTCCCGGCGGATGCCGCCATCCTGTCGCGGGTCGTGGCGGCCGCCTTCAACCAGCGCCGCAAGATGCTGCGCGCCTCCTTGAAGGGCATCTCCCCGGATATCGAGGCGCATCTGACTGCCGCCGGCATTCCGCCCACCGAACGCGCCGAACAGGTCAGCCTCGAAGCCTTCTGCGCTCTGGCCCGCGAACTGGCCCAGGCCTGAACCCCTTTTCCTTCCCAGTTGGAGCCTGAAGTTTCAGATGACCCAAGCAGTTGCCTCGCGCCCGACCCTCCTGTCCGTGAATGTCAATGCGGTCGCCTATCTGCGCAACCGGCGCGAGGTGCCGTGGCCGGACCTGATCGACATCTCCCGCGCCATCCTGCAGGCAGGTGCCCACGGTATCACCGTGCATCCGCGCCCGGATGAGCGCCACATCCGCTTTGCCGACCTGCCGGCGCTGTCCCGGCTGATCGCAGATGAATTCCCCCTGGCGGAGTTCAACATCGAGGGCTACCCGACCCGCCACTTCATCGACCTGGTGCTGGAAAACAAGCCGCATCAGGTGACGCTGGTTCCTGACACGCCGGAGCAATCCACCTCCGACCACGGCTGGGACTTTGCCGCCGACGGAGACATGCTTTTGCCCATCGCCCAGGAGTTCAAGGCGGCCGGCATCCGGGTCTCTTACTTCGTGGACGCCAACCCGGGCGACCCGGCGCTTGCACAGCAGGCGGGCGCCGACCGCATCGAATTCTACACCGGCCCCTATGCTGACCAGACCGATCCTGATGCAACCGCGCGTGAGTTGGACAAGATCCGCCAGACGGCAGACGCCGCCCGCGCGCTCGGCAAACCGGGCAGCGGCCTGATGATGAATGCAGGCCACGACCTGACGGTTGAAAACCTGCCCGGCCTGCGCCAGGCGGTCCCCGATCTGGCCGAGGTCTCCATCGGCCATGGCCTGACCGCAGACGCCCTGATGCTGGGCTTCCCCGAGGCTGTCCGCCGCTACCTGCGGGTTCTGGGCCACGAGGTCTGAACGCCCTTTCAGCGCGGAACCTTGACTGCCATCTGCGCAGGCAGGCTATTGTGCCTGCGAAGTTGGCAGTCAATCCCCGTGGAAAGGGCCGCAGATGCAGTTCGCCGAAGATTACAAAGACCGTATCCCGGAGATCACCGGTCTCTTCCGGTCCGTCTTTGCCGCTTCGGAGGGCAAAAGCGAAGGCGATCTCATCGCCAGCTTGGTACAGGAGATGTTTGCGACGACTGCCGCCGGGGATCTGTTTGCGTTTTCAGCCCTGGACGGCGGCAGCCTTGCAGGCAGTATCCTGTTCACCCGGCTCCGCTACGATCAGGACAGCCGCACAGTATTCATCCTGTCTCCCGTCGCCGTTCAGATACAGCGGCAGGGCCAAGGCATCGGGCAGGCACTTATTTCGCACGGGCTGAACGCAATGCGCGGTCACGGCGCAGATGCCGCCGTCACCTATGGCGATCCCGCCTATTACTGCAAGGTTGGCTTCCAGCAGATCGCCGAGGCACAGGCCGCAGCCCCCCAGCCTCTCAGCCACCCCGAAGGCTGGCAGGCACAATCCCTGAAGGGCGCGGAGCTGACGCCCTTGCGCGGCCGCGCTCACTGCGTTCCGGCTCTGGACAACCCGGTTTACTGGTAAGTCCCGCGGTACGCTGGCGGCCTGCTCCAGGCCTCATCCAGTAAAAACCCCCGGGGCCGCTGGCACCGGGGGTTCATTTTTGGCGCTTTTGGCAAAAGCTTATTCAGCTGCTTCCGCCGGGCCTTCCTCCGCCTTTGGCTTGGGCTTGGCCCGCGCGCGGCTGGGCTTCTTTGGCGCTGCCGCCTCGCCGCCCTCACCCGCGTCTTCTGCCTTGGCCGCAGGCTTGCGGGTGCGCGGTTTGCGGGCCGGGGTCTTCTTCGGGGCTGCGTCATCGCCGGACTCCGGTGCAGCCGCGCTCTGACTCTCCGGCGTCTCAACCAGCCCGCTGTCCTGGCCGTTGCCATTGTCGCCGCGCGGATCAATCACCTCGGGCTGCGGCGCGCTGGCCGGGTCGCTGTCCGCCGGCGCAGAGGCCGCCGCCTCGCGCTCCTGGCGCTCCAGCCGCTCGGCGCGCTCGCGGTCGCGCTCGGCCTGGCGCTCGCGGTTCTGGCGTTCCTGCTCCTCGCGGCGTGCCTCGATTTCGCGCTGCGCCTCGTTCAGCATCCGCAGATAGTGCTCTGCATGCTGCTGGAAGTTCTCTGCTGCAACGCGGTCATTGCCCAGCTGCGCATCGCGGGCCAGCTGGTTGTACTTGTCGATGATCTGCTGCGGGGTTCCGCGCACCTTGCCTTCGGGGCCGGAGCTGTCGAACACCCGGTTGACCACATTGGCGCCGTTCGGGCGGTTCCGGTTCGACTTGGAGCGTGAACGTGATTTGGACGATCTCATATGCCTATCATAAGCCTTGAGTTAATGCGCCGTTGACCCTTTGCAGCGCGCCTCAGCGCCGGATCGTTAGCTTTTTTGGGCTTGATGCCGTGGGAAGGCTTGAAAAGCGTTCTCCTCATACGGCTCATCTTGAGTAACCATGTTACGAGATCACAGACAAGGGGGACAATGAAATTTTCTGTGTTTTTTCTGCCGAATCCGCAGCTTTTCGCGCTAAAATCCGCAATTTGAGGGGGAATGCGCCCGCACCACCCGGTCGCGCCCGTCCATGTCCGGCAACACCGCGATGCCGCTCAAACCCGCGGCCTCCAGCAGCGCGCTGACCGCTTGACCTTGCGTCGGGCCGATTTCCAGCAGCAGCCGCCCGCCCGGCGCGAGGTGCTGCGCGGCGCGGGCAGCGATCTGCCGGTAGGCACCCAGCCCGTCACCGCCATCTGTCAGAGCAATGCCCGGCTCATGCCCGCGCACCTCTGCGGAGAGTCCTTCCATCTCGTCGAGCGCGATATAGGGCGGATTCGACACGATCAGATCGAACGTGCCCTCGACCTCCTCGAACCAGTCTGACTGCCGGATATCGGCGCGCGCCTCGACCCGGTGCAGCACCGCATTGGCGCTGGCCTGCAGGCAGGCCGCCTCGCTGATGTCGACTCCCAGCCCGGTGGCCTCCTGCCGTTCGGCCAGCAGCGTCACCAGAATGCAGCCGGAGCCGACGCCCAAATCCAGCACCCGCTCATACGGCTCCGCCAGCGCCGCCTCAATCAGGATCTCGGTCTCCGGGCGCGGGTCCAGCACATCGCGCGACACCTTGAAGCGGCGCCCGTAGAACTCCCGCTCGCCGATCAGATGCGACACCGGCACCCGCACCGCGCGCAGGGCAATCAGCTGCTCATAGCGTTCCGCCACTTCGGTCGCCAGCTCCTCGGGCGCGATCAGCGTCACCCGGCTGGCCTCGATCCGTGCTGCATGGGCGAGCAGCACCCGCGCATCCCGCGCCGGATCCGGCACCCCTGCCGCCCGCAGCCGTGCCGTTGCTGCCGCCATTGCCTGTGCCGCGGTCTCTGCCATGCTTATTGCCCCATCTCGGCCAGCAGCCGCGCCTGATTGTCCGCGGTCAGCGCGTCGATAATCTCATCCAGATCGCCGCCCATCACCTGATCCAGCTTGTAGAGCGTCAGGTTGATGCGGTGATCGGTCATGCGGCCCTGCGGAAAATTATAGGTGCGGATGCGCTCCGAGCGGTCGCCGGAGCCCACCTGGCTGGCACGGTCCGCCGACCGCTCGCTGTCTATCCGCTGCCGCTCCAGGTCATAAAGCCGGGTCTTCAGCACCTGCATGGCGATCTCGCGGTTGCGGTGCTGGGATTTCTCCGACGAAGTCACCACCAGACCGGTCGGCAGGTGGGTGATACGCACGGCGGAGTCGGTGGTGTTCACATGCTGCCCGCCAGCCCCCGAGGCGCGCATGGTGTCGATGCGGATGTCATTTGCGTCAATGTGGATGTCGACATCCTCCGCCTCCGGCAGCACCGCCACGGTGGCGGCCGAGGTATGGATGCGCCCGCCGCTTTCGGTGGCCGGCACCCGTTGAACCCGGTGCACGCCGGATTCATACTTCAGACGGGCAAAGACATTGTCGCCCTTGATATGGGCCACCACCTCCTTGATGCCGCCCAGCTCGGTCATCTGCTCCTCGATGATGTCGAACTTCCAGCCCTGCCCCTCGGCATAGCGCTGGTACATCCGCAGCAGGTCGCCGGCAAACAGCGCCGCCTCATCGCCACCCGTACCGGGGCGGATCTCCAGCATCGCCGGGCGGCTGTCCGCCGCGTCCTTGGGCAACAGCGCCAGCTGCAAGGCGTGCTCGGCCTCCGGTATCGCGGCCTTCAGCGCCGGGATCTCCTCTTCGGCCAGATCCTTCATGTCCGGATCCGCCAGCATCAGCTCGGCCTCTTCCAGATCGCCCAGCAGCTTGCGGTAGGCCGTCACCTGTTCCGCCACCGGCCGCAGGTCGGAGTATTCCTTGGCCAGTGCTGCAATATCGCCGCCCCCGGCACCATCCGCCATTGCGGCTTCAAGATACTGAAACCGCTGCAGGATCTGTTCCAGCCGTTCTTCGGGGACCATGGGTGCGCCTATTGTTGTTCATGTTTTGGCCAAGTGACCCCCATGTGATATGCTAGAGCCATGCGACATGCCAGAGCCCTTATTGCCACAATCCTCCTGACCCTGCCCGGCGCGGGGCTGGCAGACGTGAAGGGACCGGGCGGCAAGACCATCGACTGCTACTGCACCGACAAGTCCGGTGCCCGGGTTGAGCTGGGCGAGCTGCGCTGCCTGCAGGTCGACGGGCGCATGTTCATGGCGCAATGCCAGATGTCGCTGAACGTGCCGATGTGGCGCGAAGTGCAAAGCAGCTGCCTGTCGGCGTCGCTGGAACCGCTGCCGGGCATGTCCGGCGTGCCATCAGACATGCCGCAGCTCTGATCTGGCAGACCCCAGCCCCCGCACCAACACAGGTAAGGCGGGCAGAAATCCCTCCGGTGCTGGAAACATCCCATTGCCGCCCTATTTCCCTTGGCATCCCGTTATCCTTTTGAGGGATTAGGCACGGGAGAGAGCGGCCTGTATTACTCTTAGTTCAATTACCATTGCAGGCCGCTCGACGATCAGGCGGCCGCACGTTCCTATTTGGCCTTCACCCATTTTTCTGCCTCGCCGTCGTAGCGGTACGTCACCACAACACTGCCCAGCCCGACCTTAAAGAACACGTCGATGGTCGCCTCTTCAATGCCAGAGTAGTTCTGGGCCCATTTGGACGTTGCCTCCTCAAGCCCCTTGCAGTGTATCCTTCGCCCATCACCAAGATCGAGAACCGCAATACTCTCCAAAAGGCACCTCCCTCCTTAGCCGGGTTCACTCCGGCAGGCGGCTGACTTGTCCGGCCCGGAGCTGAGCCGGGATTCCGCCGCCAGCATGGAAATCAGGAAAAGCCGATCCGGCCCCTCATCAGACGGACGGGCATTCCTTCCAGTTGTTTCCGCCCTTGCGCTTTCTTCATCCTTCAATGATTTCACAAAGCGCTGCCGGGTCAAGGGTGGCGCGGCCACCGCGCGGCACGCGCGGCTTGCCCTTGACGCGGCAGAAACAAACACAATCGGAAATGCGCCTTCAGGGGCAGCCCTGCACCTGAACCGCTTCTCAGCAAAAGCCTGCGAACAGGCGAGACCCCGCCCGCACGGCTACTCGCTCGCTGAGGCCTCTTGCGGCGCCTGCGCCATTTCTGCCAGCCAGCCGTTGATCCGCTCCTTGTTGGCGCCCAGGTCGGAGCGCCCGAACCGCAGCCGGGCATAGACCTTTAGCAGATCGCCGTCCTGCGCCGCGGTGGTGTAGTCGGGAAAGCCCAAAACCTGAGTGCGGGTGATATAGGTCACCATTCCGTCCGCAGGCCCGCCCGCCAGCACGCTGGTGCGCGGCGCATGGCTGGCGATGCGGTGGAATCGTTCCAGCCCGTCCGGTCCGGTCCGCACCACCCGGAACACGCCGCCGCGGAATTCCTTGTCTTCGCTCAGCTCCGGCTGGGTATTCCAGTCCAGCGGATCGCTCGGCGCCAGGCGGATAAACCCCAGCCCGGCAACAATGGCGGCCAGCAGCAGCCAGCCCAGCAGCATCAGCCGCTTCATTGCGGTTTCAAGGTCAAACCTTGCCTCCTCCCTGCGCGGCCCTCCCCCGGCCTAACGCTCAGGCCGGACCGCTTATCTTGTTGCCACGCCCGGCAGTACGCACAACAGCTCATAGAGCAGATTGGCGCCCACCAGGGCGGTGTTGCCCGAGGGGTCATAAGGCGGCGACACCTCCACCAGGTCGCAGCCCACGATGTTGACCCCCTTCAGCGACCGGATCAGCTCCAGCGCCTGCGGCGTTGTCAGCCCGCCGATTTCCGGCGTGCCGGTGCCCGGCGCATAGGCCGGGTCAAGACTATCGATATCATAGGAGACATAGACCGGCCTATTGCCGATATCGCGGCGAATTTCCGCACCCATCTGGTGCAGCTGCCGCCCCCAAAGCTCCTGCGCCGGGAAATGCTGATATCCCCAGCCCTGCGCCTCGGCGAAATCGGTGGCGGCATAGCCGGTGCCGCGGATGCCGATCTGATAGGTCTTGTCCGGAACGATCAGCCCTTCCTCATAGGCGCGGCGGAACACGGTGCCATGAGTCTCGCGCTCGCCGAACATCTCGTCGTTCACATCGGCATGGGCATCCACATGCACCAGCGCCACGGGGCCGTATTTCTTGGCAATCGCGCGCAGGATCGGCAGCGTGATCGAATGATCGCCGCCCATCGCCACCGGAATCACTCCGCCCGACAGGATCGCATCATAGCTATCTTCGATGATCCGGAGCGAATCCGGCAGCGAAAACGTGTTGATCGCCAGATCGCCGATGTCGGCAATGTTCAGGCTGTCGAACGGCGCCGCCCCGGTCGCCATGTTGTAGGGCCGCAGCATCGCACTCTCGGAACGTATCTGCTTGGGCCCGAACCGCGTGCCGGACCGCCAGGAGGTGCCGATATCCATCGGCACGCCCAGCACTGCCACATCCAAACCATCCAGCGAGGTTGCCTGCGGCAGCCGCATAAAGGTGTTCGGCCCGGAAAACCGCGCCAGGTCGTTACCGCTGATCGGTTGATTGAAGTCAGTCATAGTCTCTCACGTTCCAGCAAAGTAGGCGGAAAAGCTCTGCCGCCGCATGTCCCGGCAATAGCACCTGCGCCGCCCGTGTCAAAGGGCGGAGACCGCCGCTGCGGCTCCGCCTGCGGGAGTGGTGCAGACGCGCCGCGCCCGTGCTGCAGCGCTAGCCGTTCAACGGCTGCGCCCGCTCCACCAGCCGGGCAAAGAAGGATGCCCCCACCGGCGCGATCTCGTCGTTGAAGTCATACTTCGGATGATGCAGCCCGGCGCTGTTGCCCTGCCCCAAAAACAGGTAGGATCCGGGCCGCACCTGCAGCATGTAGGCAAAATCCTCTGCCCCCATTTCCCGGCCGCCGTCCGCCTGCACATTGGTATCGCCGGAAATTTCCTTGGCAACTTCCACTGCAAAGCCGGTCTTTTCCGCATCGTTGAACGTCGCCGGATAGCCGACCTCATACCCCAGTTCCGCCTCGACCCCATAGCTGGCGGCCTGCCCTGCCACGATCTCCTTCATCCGCCGCATCACCATCTTTTGCACTTCGGGGTTAAAGGTCCGCACGGTGCCGTTGATATAGGCGGTGTCCGGGATCACGTTGTCGACGGTGCCGGTGTGAATCTGGGTGACCGAAACCACCAGATCCTCCAGCGTGTGGTGATTGCGGCTGACGATGGTCTGGATCGCCTGCGCCATTCCGCAGGCCGCCATCACCGGATCGCGGGTTTCATGCGGCATCGCCCCATGGCCGCCCAAGCCCTGGACATGGATATGGAAGGTATCCACAGCCGCCATCAAGGCGCCCGGCGTGGTCAGGAAATGCCCCTCCGGCAGGCCCGGCGCATTGTGCAGCGCATAGACCTCGCCGATATCAAACCGCTCCATGATGCCTTCCTCGACCATGATCCGGGCGCCGCCAATGGCTTCCTCGGCCGGCTGGAAGATCAGCGCGACCCGGCCCTGGAAATTGCGCGTTTCCGCAAGGTATTTCGCCGCCCCCAGCAGCATAGTGGTGTGGCCGTCATGGCCGCAGGCATGCATGTTGCCGGCATGGCCGGACGCGTATTCCACCCCGGTTTCCTCCGGGATCGGCAGCGCATCCATATCGGCGCGCAGGCCAATCGTCGGCCCCTCTCCCTGCCCGTTGATGATCGCCACCATGCCGGTCTGCGCGATGCCTTCATGCAGTTCATCAACCCCGAACTCCCGCAGCCGCGCTGCTACGAAGGCCGCCGTCTTGGGCAGGTCCAGCGCCAGTTCCGGGATCTGGTGCAGATGCCGCCGCCAGGCCTTCATCTCTTCGGCGTAATCGGCAATACGGTTCACAACGGGCATCGGGGTGGACTCCTGCTCCAGACTCGGGATGATGCATCTGACACCGGAAAAAGAGCAGCCGCAATGCAAGAAACAGACCTGATCCACGACCGATCCGCAGGCATCGAGCGCCTGCTGGAAATCATGGCGCGCCTGCGCGACCCGCAAACCGGCTGCCCCTGGGACATCGAACAGGATTTCGCCACCATCGCCCCCTACACCATTGAAGAGGCGTATGAAGTTGCCGACGCCATCGAACGCGAGGCCTGGGACGAACTGAAGGGGGAACTAGGCGACCTGCTGTTCCAATCTGTCTTCCACGCGCAGATGGCGGAGGAAGCGGGCCACTTCACCTTCCAAGACGTGGTCCGGACCATGTCGGACAAAATGGTCTCGCGCCACCCGCATGTCTTCGGGGATGAGTCCCGCGACAAATCCGCGGAACAGCAGACCCGGGACTGGGAGGCGATCAAGGCCGCCGAACGCGCCGGCAAGGCGCAAAAGGGCACGCTGGACGGCGTCGCCATTGGCCTGCCCGCCCTTTTGCGCGCCTACAAGCTGCAGAGACGCGCTGCGCGGGTCGGCTTCGACTGGCCTTCGGCCAGCAATGTCATCGCCAAGATCACCGAGGAATGCGCCGAACTCGTCGAAGCCCGTGACAGCCTGTCCCACGCAGAGGTCGAGGAAGAATTCGGCGACCTTCTGTTCGTGATGGCCAATTTGGGCCGCCACCTCGGCGTTGAACCAGAGGCTGCCCTGCGCGCCGCCAACGCCAAATTCACCCGCCGGTTCGAAGGCGTCGAGGCCAAGCTCGCCGCCCGCGGCAAACGCCCCGAGGACAGCGACCTGGCGGAAATGGACGCGCTCTGGGACCAGGTGAAAGCTGACGAGCGCGCCTGAGCACAGCCCTTCTTCATCTTTCCCCAAATACTCAAGCCCCGGCGGCCCTGCCGCCGGGTTCCGCCGGGTTCGGGATCAGACCAGGCTCGCCTTTTTCAGCGCCGAGGACATCGCCTTGTAATCCTCGATGATCTTTTCCTTCTTCATCATCTCCTTCCAAAGCTTTTCAGCGGTCTTCTTGTCATCGACCGCGACGTTGACCATCACGTCTTTCAGCTTCTTCACGTCAGTGATGCCCAGCAGCTTGGCCGCCTTCTTGGGATCGCCCATGCCGTTTTCAGCGACGTATTTCTTGTATTCGTCGCTGCCGGTGAACCCCATCACATCCTTGTTCAGCATCTTCACAACCTCATCCTTGCCGGTCGCAATGATCTTCTTCCAATCACCGCTCTTGAAGTCGCCCTTGTCGGCCAGCGCCTTGGCGGCAAGATGGGTTTTCGAGGTGATGTTGACCGGCTCCTTGCCCTTCTTCTGGTCCAAGTACCGGGTCCACAACGATTCCGGATTTCCCTTGTTCTGGGTGAACATGAACTCGTTCAGACAATAGCGCCGCTTGCAGTAATCCATGTAGGCGGCGGTCATTTTCTTGTCCTTCAGAATATCGCCGACAACCTTGGGCTCTTTGGGCATCTCTCGCTTTCCCCATGCAAATCAATGTGTTTCCGGCCAAACAACGCCGTACCAATAGTGCCCGCGAACCGGGCTGAAAAATCACCGCCTGCGCCAGCCGGCCATCCCGCCCGTGACGCTGCGTCAGGCAACTATAGGAAGCAAACGCAACAGCAGCAAACCTCCGTCGCAGAAAATCCGGTGAAATTTGCGCAGACCTGCGCGGCAGCGGTTCAATCCCGGCCCAACAGCGCGTAGTCTCGTGGCTCACGACCAGCGGAGGCCCCCATGAGCGCCAGGAAAATCATCATCGACACTGATCCGGGCCAGGATGATGCCGTCGCCATTCTGCTGGCACTGGCCAGCCCGGATGAACTCGATCTGCTTGGCATCACCTGTGTGGCCGGCAATGTGCCGCTTCCGCTGACCAGCAAGAACGCCCGCATCGTCTGCGAAGCGGCAGGCAAGACGGACGTGCCCGTCTACGCCGGCAGCAAGGCGCCGCTTGCCCGCCCGCTGATCACCGCCGAGCATGTGCACGGCCAGACCGGCCTCGACGGGCCGAAGCTGTGGGAGCCGCAGATGCCGCTGGCGGGGGGCCACGGCGTGGATTTCATCATCGACACCCTGCGCAATCATGCGCCTGGCTCCGTCACGCTCTGCGCGCTGGGGCCGCTCACCAACATCGCCGCCGCCTTCAACACCGCCCCGGACATCATCGACCGGGTGCAGGAAATCGTGATGATGGGCGGCGCCTATTTCGAAGTCGGCAACATCACACCGGCAGCTGAATTCAACATCTACGTCGACCCGGAGGCCGCTGAAATCGTGTTCAGATCCGGCGCGACGATCACCATGATGCCGCTCGATGTGACGCACAAGGTGCTGGCCACCAAACCGCGCGTCGAGGCGATCCGCGCTCTGGACAGCCGGTTGGGCTATTTCACCGCCGAAATGCTCGACTTCTTCGAACGCTTCGACGTGGAGAAATACGGCTCCGAGGGCGGCCCGCTGCATGACCCCTGCGTCATCGCCTGGCTGCTGCAGCCAGCGCTCTTCTCCGGCCGCCATGTGAACGTGGAAATCGAAACCTCCTCCGCCCTCACCCTCGGCATGACCGTCGCCGACTGGTGGGGCGTCACGGACCGCAAGCCCAACGCCCTTTTCATCGGCGACGCGGACGCGGACGGTTTCTTCAAACTCCTGACCGAAAGGCTTGCCCGCCTATGAGCGCCGCCCTGCATCTCGCCAAACCCGAACACCTGGACACGGTTCTGCCGCTGGTCGCCGCCTTCCACGCGGAGTCCGGGCTGGACAGCAGCGACGAGCACCGCCGCGCCGGCATCGAGCCTTTGCTGAACGGCCACCCTTACGGCGCCGTCTACCTGATCGGCCCCACCCGCGCCCCGATCGGCTATATCGTCATTACCTTCGGCTGGTCGGTGGAATTCGGCGGCATGGACGGCTTTGTCGATGAGCTCTACATCCGCCCTGCCGTGCGCGGCCGCGGCATCGCCACCGAAGTGCTGACCGAACTGCCGAAATCGCTGGCCACGGCCGGCATGCGCGCACTGCATCTGGAAGTCGACCGGGAAAACGAGACCGCCCAGCGGCTCTATCTTCGCACCCGCTTCCAGCCGCGCAAAAATTATATCCTGATGACCAAGGGGCTGTAACGCCGCTGCAAAACGGCCCGGCAATAAAATGACTGCCGGACCGCTTCTTTTGCTTGCCTTCTTATACCGCTGCTGGTCCCCCCCGGCGGAACACCGCCGCCCGGCAACCCTGTCAGGCAAGTCTGCGCCTGCGGCAGGGGGCAATGCAAAAATTGCGGAACCATCCCCCTGAAGCTGGCGTTATAGTCCCGTCTGCGGCCCGCAAACCGGCCGCCCTGGACCTGAAAATGGAGATACTACATGACTTTCCGCTGGATCCCTGCTCTTGCAAGTTCCGCCGTACTGGGCCTGGGCGCCTGTACCAACATGACCCCGGAACAGCGCACCGTTGCCGGTGTGGCAGGCGGCGCCGCCGCTGGTCTGATCGCCGCCGACGCGCTCAAGGCCGATGATGACTGGCGCCTGATCGCAGCCCTTGGCGGTGCAGCTGCCGGCACCATGGTTGCGCAAAACAACCAGTCCAAGCAGTGCGCATACTCCCGCGGCGACGGCACCTATTACACCGCCCCGTGTTAAGTGAATTCAATCTGGCGCCCTCCCCCGAACAGGGCGCCAGATCTCCGGATGCAGCATGTTGTCAGGCCGCATCCCCGTCATCAGCGCAGTTCGGCACCGAGATTTAACCGTTTAACCGGATCATCCGGTGAAGCAGCCTCGCCGCTGAACGGATAGGTTCCCGGTCCGCTGCATCCCCAAAGTGCCGAAAGAACTGCACAGAGTGCCACTGTGCGCAAAACCCGCGTCGTCATGGCCTGATCCCCTTTCCCGCTGCACGCATCGTGCCGCGTAAGATCAATCTAGCATGACGCCCGCGTGAACGTCTGTGATCCGGGCCACACATGCAACTTCCGGAAGATAAAGGTCGGACAGGCAGGTCAGATAAACGTGTAATCCTGGAAGGTTGCCGCCTCACCCAGCTTGGCCCCGTCCCGCCCCACCAGCGGCCAGATCACCGCGTTGCGGATCTCGAACCGCCGCCCGGAGGCGCTGATCCGCACACCCTGGTAGTTCTCGATAAAGCCCTTGGCGCGCATCTCTGCAAACATCGCATCGCGCTGGCCGCGATGCGCGGGTTCAGCTGTCAGCCGCGAGGGCATCGCCGTCAGCTGCTCCCAACTCATCTCCCACAGCTCCTGCGCCGCCAGGTTGCCGTAGGTCAGCACCGGGTCGGCTGCGGTGTTATGCGACAAGACAGGGAACGGCGCGTGATAAAGCGCTTCGGCATCCGCCCCGTTCAGCAGCGACCGGCCTGTCACCTGCGCAAAGCACTGCATCAACAGCTCCGCATGCGCAATTTGAAAGCGGTTTTCCGGTCCGGGTGCCTGCATCTCTAATGCCTCTGAAAAATTTCCTCAAAGGAGCGTTAGACTGCCTTCCCTTTTACTTCCAGCCGCTTCGCGTGCGAACCGGCTGGAAGTAAAAGGTAAAAGCCCCGCCAGTCAGGCGAGGCTTTCCGACAGTTTTTCCCGTCAATCTTTTGGCCTGCGGCCTTACTTCAGGATCGAACGGCCCGCGTATTCGGCCACTTCACCCAGCGCTTCCTCGATCCGGATCAGCTGGTTGTATTTCGCAAGCCGGTCCGAGCGCGCCAGCGAGCCGGTCTTGATCTGGCCGCAGTTGGTGGCAACCGCCAGGTCGGCAATGGTGGCATCCTCGGTCTCACCCGAGCGGTGCGACATCACGTTGGTGTAGCGCGCGCGGTGGGCCATATCGACCGCCTTCAGGGTCTCGGTCAGGGAGCCGATCTGGTTCACCTTCACCAGCATCGAGTTCGCCACACCGCGTTCGATGCCCTCAGCCAGACGCGCCGGGTTGGTCACAAACAGATCGTCGCCCACCAGTTGAACAGAGTTGCCGATCTTGTCGGTCAGCAGCTTCCAGCCGTCCCAGTCATCTTCCGACATGCCGTCTTCGATGGAGATGATCGGATAGTCATTGACCAGCGCCGCCAGGTAGTCGGCGTTTTCCTCGGAGGTCAGGGACTTGCCCTCGCCCGCCAGGACATATTTGCCGTCCTTGTAGTACTCGGTCGCGGCGCAATCGAGTGCCAGGTAAATCTCTTCACCGGGCTTGTAGCCTGCTTTCTCGATCGATTTTAGGATGAAGTCCAGCGCCTCGCGGGAGGAACCGATGTTGGGGGCAAAGCCGCCCTCATCGCCGATCCCGGTGGAAAGGCCAGCCGCGGACAGCTCTTTCTTCAGGGTGTGGAACACTTCGGAGCCCATGCGCACTGCTTCGCGGATGTTATCCGCGGCCACCGGCATGATCATGAATTCCTGAATGTCGATCGGGTTGTCGGCATGCTCGCCGCCGTTGATGATGTTCATCATCGGCACCGGCAGAACCCGGGCCGAAGTGCCGCCGATATAGCGGTAGAGCGGCTGGGTGGTGAAATCGGCGGCTGCCTTGGCCACCGCCATCGACACGCCCAGAATGGCGTTGGCGCCCAGGCGGCCCTTGTTCTCGGTGCCGTCCAGCTCGATCATCGCCTGATCGACCGCGACCTGCTCGGTCGCATCAAAGCCCACCAGCTCCTCGGCAATCTCGCCGTTCACCGCGGCAACCGCTTCCAGCACGCCCTTGCCCATGTAACGGGACTTGTCGCCGTCGCGCTTCTCCACCGCCTCATAGGCGCCGGTCGAGGCGCCGGAGGGCACGGCAGCACGGCCCATGGTGCCGTCTTCCAGGATCACGTCGACCTCAACCGTCGGGTTACCCCGGCTGTCGAGGATTTCACGGGCGTGAATGTCGATAATGGTGCTCATCTGTCCATCCTTGGTTGGGCCTGAAAGCGGCGCGTTTTGCTGCCAGCGTCATACCAGCCGCGGCGGAAATGTAAACCGTCATCGTTATCGCTAACACACCTAAAACCGGCAGGTTAGGGCTAACAAGACGCTGTTTGCGCCAACAGGTCAGAGGATTTCCGCCAGGCGGGACGTCAGGCCGCAGCCGCTGCCGCCCGGCGCGCCCGCCGCGCCAACCGTTGCTCGCGCACAAAGGTGTATAGCCCCGACCCGATAATCAGCGCAGCCCCCGTCAGCGTCAGCGTATCTGGACGCTCGCCAAAGACCAGCACGCCCGCCAGGATCGAGAACAGCAGCCGGGTATAGCGGAACGGCGTCACCGCCGAGGCATCCCCCACCCGCATCGCGGTGACGATGCCGTAATACCCCAGCACCCCGAACAGCACCCCGCCTGCCATCATCAGGTACTCATTCTGCTCCATCACCTGCGCCTCGCCAGGGGTAAAGGCCAGCAGCAGCAGGCCCGCGGGAACAACCGCCAGAAACGCCTGGAAGCTGACAACGGTAGAGGGCACCGCGCTGTCCATCACCCGCGTCATCAGATCCCGTGTGGCCACCCCCAGAACCGCAATTACCACCAGAAGCGCGGCAGGCTCAAAACTGTCCAGCCCCGGCCGGATGATCAGCAGCACACCGGCAAAGCCGACGCAGATCGCCAGCCAGCGCCGCCAGCCGACTTGTTCCCCCAGAAACAGCGCAGCACCCATGGTGATCACCAGTGGCGTCGCCTGAAACACGGCTGCCACAACCGAGATGTCGACCAGCGCCAGCGCCGAGGCAAAGCCCATTGCCGACACCGCTTCTGTCCCCGCGCGCAGAACGGGGCGCAGCCGCCAGGACCGCGGTGCAAACAGATTGTGCCCCTGCATCTTGGCCATCACTGCAAAGACCAGCCCGCTGCCAATGCCAAGGCAGATCAGGATCTGCCCGACGGGCAAGGTACCGGACAGCTGCTTGATGAACATGTCTTCAAGCGTGAAGGCCGCCATTGAGGCGATGACCAGCAGAATGCCGTGCAGGTTGTTCATGTTCGCGCGTCCCGTACTACAGACCGGCAGCACGCCGGGCCATCCGGGCAAAAAACATCAGTGCCCCGGTGCGGGCAACTCCGTTTCCGACCCCCTGCCATGACAAGTCGTTACGGTGACCATCAAGACTTCTGATATATGTTAAGGAATGGCGGCTCCCGGTTACAGCCGCGGCATCCCGGCAGTGCCCCGGGTTTTCGCCGCATCTCACCGCATTTTGCACCGCTTTCCGTTTCCATATCCAGCAGGAGACACCCAGATGCCAGACTTCGACCCGCTGAATTCACTAATCAAAACCGCCAAGGACGCCGAGAAAGCGATCGACGAGTTGGGCAAGTCCGCTGTGGATGAAGTCAAGGCGGCCATTCATGATGCCAACAAGGCGGAAAACAAGAACTATCCCATCGCCTATGAGCACATGAAACGCTCCATTGATGGCAAGGGGAACATCAGCCACGGGGTGAAATCAAAAATCTCGCAGGCCATCCTGAACAGCGCGGAACTGCGCCAGATTGCGGCCAAGCACAAGAAGCCGGTCAAGCTGAAGAACGCGACGATCTTCTTCGTCAAGAACCGCGACCTGGCCAGAACCCTGTATCAGGCGTCCCTTTCCGGCAATCTGACCCCCAAGGGCAAGACGTTCGAATTCGACGGGACGGTGAATGATGTCTATGATTTCCGCTGGGACTGGCTGCCCAAGAAGAAAACCGTCAGAGGGTTCAAGCTGCGCTACGCAGGCAATGCCGCCTATCTGGCGCAGCAAATGAAACTGATGAAGTCCTACAAGATCACGGTGCAGATCAAAGGCGAAGCCAAGCTGTAGCCCCGCTTTTTTTGCGGCGGGTTCAGACCTTTTTGGCTGGCACCCCATAAAGTTCCAGCCTATGCCCGCGCAGCTCATAGCCCAACTTGCGGGCGATCCGCTCCTGCAGTTCTTCAATCTCCGGGTCGCAGAACTCGATCACCTCGCCGGTGTTCATGTCGATCAGGTGGTCGTGATGCTCGCGCTCGGCATCCTCATAGCGCGCGCGCCCGTCTCCGAACTCCAGCCGCTCCAGAATGCCCGCCTCCTCGAACAGCTTCACGGTGCGGTAGACGGTGGCAATCGAAATCCCGGCATCCTTCGCGCTGGCGCGGGCATAGAGCTCCTCGACATCCGGGTGATCATCGCTGTCCTGCAGCACCTGGGCGATCACCCGGCGCTGGCCGGTCATGCGCAGCCCCTTGGCTTCGCAGCGGGCGATAATCGTTCTTTGCATCTCTTCCTCGCGGTTTTCTGGCCTTCCTCTTTAACGGATGCATTCTGTGGCGAAAACAGGCTTTTCACGCGTATCAAAGGTTGACAAACGGCTTATCCACAGCCATTTGGCGCCCAGGCATCCCTCCCTGCCGCGTGAGCAGAGGCCATAGACCGGACGCGCACCCTGCGCACAACCAATGATCCGGGGTCTAGTGATATGCCGCCATTCCCAAGATCACGCGTGGGGATTGCAGAGGCCAGCGGCCTGGCATCCGGCCAGCGCGCGCCCGAGGTCCCTGCCCCGCATGAACCCGCTGCCGTGCAGCGGACCCGGCCCGTGCAGACCGCAGGGCCGTGAAAGGACGATACGTGACTGAATTTTCGACCATGGGGCTGCCAGAGAAGCTCCTCGCCCGGCTCAAGGACATGGGTCTGAACGACCCCACCCCGATCCAGGCGCGCGCCATTCCCCATGCCCTCAACGGCAAGGACGTGCTGGGCCTGGCGCAGACCGGCACCGGCAAGACCGCCGCCTTCGGCGTGCCGCTAGTGGCGCGGATGCTGGAATACGGCCGCAAGCCCGCCGCGATGACTGTGCGCGGCCTGGTGCTGGCGCCGACCCGCGAGCTGGCCAACCAGATCGCCGATACCCTCAAGGGCCTTACCGAAGGCACCCCGATGAAAGTCGGCCTGGTGGTCGGCGGTGTCTCCATCAACCCGCAAATCGCCCGCATCGCCAAGGGCACCGACATCCTGGTTGCCACCCCGGGCCGCCTCATTGACATCCTCGACCGCGGCGCGCTGGACCTCGGCTCCTGCGACTTCCTGGTTCTGGATGAAGCCGACCAGATGCTGGACCTGGGCTTCATCCATACGCTGCGCAAGATCGCGGCGCTGATCCCGGCGGAACGCCAGACCATGCTGTTCTCGGCCACCATGCCCAAGCAGATGAACGAGATCGCCAACTCCTACCTGCAAAGCCCGGTCCGGATCGAGGTATCGCCTCCGGGCAAGGCCGCCGATAAGATCACCCAGTCGGTGCATTTCATCGCCAAGGCCGCCAAGCTGGACCTGCTCAAGGAATTGCTGGACCAGCACAAGGATGAGCGCACGCTGGTGTTCGGTCGCACCAAATGGGGCATGGAAAAGCTGATGAAGACGCTGGACAAGGCGGGCTTCTCGGCCGCCGCGATCCACGGCAACAAGAGCCAGGGCCAGCGCGAGCGTGCCCTCGCGGCCTTCAAGGAAGGCGAAATCAAGGTGCTGGTCGCCACTGACGTGGCGGCCCGCGGCCTGGATATCCCGGACGTGAAATACGTCTACAACTACGAGCTGCCGAATGTGCCCGACGCTTATGTCCACCGCATCGGCCGCACCGCGCGTGCGGGCAAGGACGGCCAGGCCGTCGCCTTCTGCGCCCCGGATGAGATGGACGATCTGAAGGCGATCCAAAAGGTGATGAAGCTCTCCATCCCCGTCGCCTCCGGCCGCCCCTGGGAAGCGATGCCCGATCCGGCAGCCCCCGCAGGCAAACCGGGCGGCCGTCCCGGCGGCGGGCGCCGCGGCGGCAAGCCTGGCGGCCAGCGCCGCCGTGGCGGCGGCAGCGCTGGCAACAGCAGCCAGGGCAAACCCCAGGGCGGCAAGCCCGGCAACGCCCAGCGCCGCGGCCAGAAGCAGCGCGCACGCTAACTCTGCCCCGTGCTGCTCCGGGTCAAGGACGGCAAAGCCGCAGCGCGCCAGCGCTGTTCATCCTTGACGCGGATCAGCACAATTTACACTCGAATTGGCGCCTTAGGGCACACCTGCCCTTAGGCGCCTCTCAGCAAAAAAATTCCGCGCTGCGCAGCAGCGCCCTGCCCAAGCCCGCCAAGGGGCCTCTGGCGCAGCCTGAAGCCCCTTCGGGCGCGGGAGATCTCAGCCCTTTAGACCGCCCGCAAATCCGCCCAGACCGGCAGATGGTCGGAGGCGATATGCGCAGGCCGCCCCCCATGCACCCCGTGCGCCACCGCCTTCAGCCGGTTGCAATGGGCAATCCGGTCCAGCGCCCCGAGGGGCCGCAGCGCCGGAAAGCTGGGCCGCGGCGGCAGAAAGGTCAGCGCCGGGGCGATATGCTCCAGCACCGGTGTGCGCGACCATTCATTGAAATCCCCCGCCAGCACCACCGCCGCGTCATCGCGCTTGGCGGCCCGCGCCAGCGCATGCATTTGTTCGCGCCGTGCCCGCCCTGTCAGCCCCAGGTGGGCGCCGATCACCCGCACCGGGCCGAGCGCGGTTTCCAGCTCCACCCAGACCGCGCCGCGCGGCTCCAGCCCCGGCAGCGCGATATGGCCCTTGGCCCGCAGCTGCACCCCGTTGCGGTACAGCACCGCGTTGCCATGCCAGCCCAGCGACCCCGCGCCGCCCAGGTCCGCCGCCCGCCAGCCGGTCTCCTCGACCAGGAAATGCGGCAGCGCGGCCGGGCGCGGCGGCAGCCGCTTGTCGGCTTCCTGCAGCACGGCCACATCCGCCTTCAGCCCGGCCAGCACCTGCAAAATGCGCTCCGGCCGCCGGCGCAGGTCCAGGCCGACGCATTTCTGGATGTTGTAGGTGGCAATCCGCAGCGAGTCCGGTGGGGGTGTCTTTGGCATCTGCTTGTCCCGGGTCCTGCCGCAAGTGTGGCCAGATCACAGCTTGAGCACAACCGGCAACACGCCGCAGGCTGCGAATGGGCGGGCCGCCTGCCTCCTCTTGAGCCAGTGGCTCCAGTCACCCTTGAGGATATCCTGGGCCGAATAACAGGATCAGGTGCCGCAGAAGGTCGCCTGCACCACTTCCTCCGGCAGCGGCGGGCGCTGCAGATCGCTGTGCTCTGGCTGCTCCTCGTACGGGGTGGCCAGCACCGCGCTCAGCCGGTGGAACAGCGCATAGTCGCCGGCCACCGCGCCTGCGATCATCTCTTCGATCCGGTGGTTGCGCGGAATAAAGGCCGGGTTCGCCGCGCGCATCACCGTTACGGGATCGGGCTCTCCCTCCAGCCGCGCCTGCCAATCCTGCTCCCAGGTGTCAAAAGCCGCCGGATCGGTGAACTGGTCGCGCGCCGAGCCACCGGCAAGGGCGCGGAAGGTGTTGGTGAAATCGCTTTGGTTCTCCGCCATCCGGCCCAGCAGTGCGGTGATCAGCTCCAGATCGCCGTCCCGCTCCGTGGTGATCCCCAGCTTGGCCCGGAAGCGCCGCAGCCAGGCCGACTCGGTCAGCGCGGGCATCGCATGCACGATCTCCGTCGCCTGCTCGACCCCGGCCTGCGGGTCGTCCATCTGCTGGATCAGCGCGGTCGCCAGCTGCGCCAGGTTCCAGACCGCAATTGCGGGCTGGTTGGCATAGGCATAGCGCCGCCCCCGGTCGATCGAGGAAAACACCGTATGCGGGTGATAAACATCCATGAAGGCGCACGGGCCATAATCGATGGTCTCGCCGGAGATCGCAGAGTTGTCGGTGTTCATCACGCCGTGGATGAAGCCCACCGCCATCCAGGCGGCAATCAGCTCCGACTGCGCATCGCGCACCGCGCTGAGCAGCCCCATCGGCCCGTCCGCATCCGGATAATGGCGCGCAATGGCGTATGCTGTCAGCCGCTGCAGGCTCTCCTTGTCGCCGCGTGCGGCAAACACCTGGAAGGTCCCCACCCGCAGATGGCTCGCCGCCACCCGGGTCAGCACCGCACCGGGCAGACCGCCCTCGCGCCAGACGGTCTCGCCGGTCTCCACCGCCGCCAGCGCCCGGGTGGTCGGGATGCCTAAGCTGTGCATCGCCTCGCTCACCACATATTCGCGCAAGACTGGCCCCAGCCAGGCCCGCCCATCGCCGTTCCGCGAATAGGGCGTGCGGCCGGAGCCCTTCAGCTGGATATCCCGGCGCTTGCCGTCCGTGCCCACCGTCTCCCCCAGCAGGATCGCGCGCCCGTCGCCCAGCTGCGGATTGTACGTGCCGAACTGATGCCCGGAATAAAGCTGCGCCAGCGGATCAGCCCCCTCAGGCACCTGATTGCCGCCGAACACCTCTGCCATCTCTCCGGCCTCACCGGGCGTGATCCCCATGATCCGCGCCAGGTCCTCGTTGAACGCCGCCAGCCGCGGCGCCTTCACCGCCTGCGGCGACAGTTTGGAGTAGAACTGCCCCGGCAGGGCGGCATAGGTGTTGTCAAAGGGGATCGTGAGTGTCATGGCCCAAACATATGACTGGGACACAGATTTACCAGCACCAATGCGGAGGAAGCAGCAATGGACGCGGACCGGATCATCGAGCACCTGGGCCTGCAGCAGCACCCGGAGGGCGGCTGGTACAAGGAAACCTGGCGCGCGGAGAATGAGGGCCGCCCCACAGGCACCTGTATTTACTTCCTTTTGAAAGCCGGCGAGGCCAGCCACTGGCACCGTGTGGATGCCGCCGAGATCTGGCTCTACCATGCCGGCGCGCCGCTAGTGCTGTCGCTGGCGGCCACCGGTGAAGGCCCGGCGCAGGACCATCTGCTGACCCCGGACCTGGCCAAAGGCGCGCCGCAGCTGATCGTACCACAGGGCCACTGGCAAGCCGCCCGCAGCACCGGGGACTACACGCTGGTCAGTTGCACGGTGTCGCCGGGGTTCGAGTTTGAGGGGTTTGAACTGGCTGCTCCAGGCTTCGACATCCCGCGCGGCTGACCGGCCCCTTGCGGCGAATCGGCGGGCGGCCAAGACTGCCCTATGCCTGCCGCACTGGATCACACAGCCCTGATCAAATCGCTGCCGCCAGAGGCAAAGGCCGCCTTGACGGCCCGTTCCGATGCGGCGGGCCTGCGGCATCTGGCCCTGTATCTCGCCGCCCTCGCCGCCTGCACCGCGGGTATCGCTCTGCAAATACCCCTCTGGCCGCTGCTGATGCTGCCGCAAGGCATACTGCTGGTCTTTCTCTTCACCCTCAGCCACGAATGCACGCACCAGACACCCTTCCGCAGCAAATGGCTGAATGAGGTCTTGGGCCATTCCTGCGCCCTTGCCATCGCGCTGCCCTTCGTCTGGTTCCGCTATTTCCACCTGGCGCATCACAAATACACCAATGACCCCAAGCGCGACCCGGAGCTGGAACACGGCGGGCGTCCAGCGACCCTGCCGCAGTGGCTCAGATACCTGAGCGGCTGGGGCTACTGGCGCGGCATGGGCGGAACCCTCTGGCGCAACGCCTTCGGCACCATCAGCGCGCCATACCTGCCCGAACGGCGCCACGCTGATATGCGGCTGGAGGCGCGGCTGCTGCTGGCCCTCTACGCTGCCGCGCTGGTGAGCCTCATAGCGTCACCGCTGATCCTGTGGCTGTGGATCGTGCCGCTCTTGATCGGGCAGCCTTTCCTGCGCGCCTACCTGCTGGCAGAGCACGGTCTCTGCCCATCTGTCGCCAACATGCTGGAAAATTCCCGCACCACATTCACCAACCGGATTGTGCGCTTTCTGGCCTGGAACATGCCCTATCACGCCGAGCATCACGCCTTTCCAAATGTGCCCTTCCACCAGTTGCCTGCTTTCCATGCAATCACTCAGGACCATTTAATATCGACGTCAAATGGATACGGCGAGTTCACTGCAGACTATGTAAGGGAACTGGCCCGCTGAACGGACCGCCGTCCGCATAAATTTCTTCGAAGAAATTTGGCAAGAAACTTCGAAGTTTCTTGGCTGCCAAGTCTCAGGCTCATACCCCCGGCACGCTGACCACGCCGCCGCCCACACAGGCGCTCACCCCGGTGGTGCCAGGCGCCGACGTCGGCATCCCGCGCGCCACCCGCACCGCCAGGTGGGCAAAGGCCTGCGCCTCCAGCATGTCGCCGTCCAGGCCGACGTCCTCCACCGGTTTCACCAAGCAGTCGAGCGACACCCGCAGCATCTCCATCAGCACCGGGTTATGCCGCCCGCCGCCGGTCACCAGCACCACCTCCGGCGGCTCCGGGCAATGCTCCATGCCCTGCGCCACGGCGGCCGCGCACATGGCTATCAGGGTTGCCGCCGCATCAGCATCATTCAGCTCGTTCACCAACCCGACCATCTCGGCAAAATCGTTCCTGTCCAGCGACTTGGGCGGCATTCTTGAAAAATAGGGCTCGGCCAGGAACAACTCCAGCGCGCCGGTTTCCACGGTGCCGGAACGCGCCACCTTGCCATCCGCATCCCAGGGAATGCCCAGCCGCTTCTGCACCAGATCATTGACCGGCGCATTGGCGGGACCGGTGTCAAAGGCCAGAAGCGCGCCCGGCTCCTCCGGCCTGTCGAACCGCGGGTCCACATAGGTAAGGTTGCCGACCCCGCCCAGGTTCAGGAAGCACAAGGGCCGTTCGGCGCCGATGTATTTGGCGCAGGCAAAGTGAAAGAACGGCGCCAGCGGCGCGCCCTCGCCGCCCATCGCCACATCGTCGCTGCGGAAGTCCCAGACGACCGGCTTGCCCAGGTGTTCGGCCAGCGCCGCGCCGTCGCCCACCTGCAGGGTTCCCTGCAGCCGCGGCGCATGGGCCAGGGTCTGGCCGTGAAAGCCGATGATCTCCACATCCCGGAACTCCGCCAGCGCCGCCGCATGGGCCGCGTCGCAGACCGCTGCCGCGGCATCTACCTCCGGCCCCGTCCATTTGCCCAGGCCCGCGCGCAGCACGCTGCGCTCCTCCGAGGAATACTCGCGGTAACTGCTCTCGCCGAACCCGTGAATGCGCGCGCCGTCGGTCACCACCACCGCCGCATCCACCCCGTCTAGCGACGTGCCGCTCATCGCGCCCAGCGCCCTGACCGCACCCGTTTTTGCAATGGCCTTGCTCATCGCCCCTGCCCCTTCCAGAGAACCGGGCCGTCCCGCCCGTTTGCGCGCCACAATACAGCGCATATTTTGCCGGGAAAACAGGTTCCAACCGGCGCCAATGCGATTTATAGGGCATGGTGCAAAACCATAGACCGAGGCATGTTATGACCTACACACCGAAATCGGATTTCGTCGCAGTCATGATGGAACGCGGGTTCCTCGCGGACTGCACCGATTATCAGGGCCTGGACGAAGCCCTGCTGCAAGGTGTGCGCCCGGCCTATATCGGCTTTGACGCGACGGCAAATTCGCTGCACGTCGGCTCGCTGATCCAGATCATGATGCTGCGCTGGTTCCAGAAGACCGGCCACCAGCCGATCACCCTGATGGGCGGCGGCACCACCAAGGTGGGCGACCCCTCCTTCCGCGCCGACGAACGGCCGCTGCTGACCGAGGCGCAGATCGACGACAATATTGCGGGCATCAAGAAGGTGTTCTCCGCCTACATCGACTATGAAACCGACGCGCCGAACAAGGCGCTGATGCTGAACAACGCCGAATGGCTGGACGGGCTGAACTACCTGGAATTCCTGCGCGACATCGGCCGCCATTTCTCGGTGAACCGGATGCTGTCGTTCGAAAGCGTGAAATCCCGCCTCGACCGCGAGCAGTCGCTCAGCTTCCTCGAATTCAACTACATGATCCTGCAGGCCTACGACTTCATGGAGCTGAACCGCCGCTACGGCTGCATCCTGCAGATGGGCGGCTCCGACCAGTGGGGCAATATCGTCAACGGCATCGACCTCACCCGCCGGGTGATCGACAATGAGGTCTACGGCCTCACTTCGCCGCTCTTGACCACCTCTGACGGCAAGAAAATGGGCAAGACCGCCGAAGGCGCGATCTGGCTCAACGCCGACATGCGCTCCCCGTATGAGTTCTGGCAGTTCTGGCGCAACACAACGGATGCCGACGTCGGCCGCTTCCTCAAGCTCTACACCGAACTGCCGGTGGAGGAATGCGAGCGTATCGGTGCCCTGCAAGGCTCCGAGATAAACGAGGGCAAGGTGATCCTCGCCAATGAGGTGACCACCCTGCTGCACGGCGCCGAGGCAGCCGCCACCGCAGAAGCCACCGCCCGCGAGGTGTTCGAAAAGGGCGGTGTGGGCGATGACCTGCCCACCCTGTCGCTCACGCCTGCCGATCTGGGCGACGGCATCTCGATCGTGCAGCTGATCGTGAAATCCGGTCTCGCCAAATCCGGCAAGGACGCCAAGCGGCTGATCTCCGAGAATGGCGCCAAGATCGACGACCAGCCGCTGACCGATGCAGGCCTGATGATCGACGCAGGCGCGCTGTCCTCGCCGATCAAGCTGAGCGCCGGCAAGAAACGCCACGCGCTGGTCAAGCTGGACGGTTAAGTTCTTTGGCATAAGCCGGAAAAAGGGAGGCTTTGCGCTCCCTTTTTTGTTGCCCGCAAATGCTCCCGCCCCTTCCAGCCCCGTCAAAGACGGGTCCTCACGGTTGGGCCGGGCGCCGCTGCGCGGCGCGCCAGCGGTTTCAATCAAAGGCCCAGTCAGGCCAGCCCCGGGTCAAGGGCCGGCCATGCGACCGTGCGCAGCGCGGTTTATCCTTGAGGCAGGGGTTGGCCGGGATACACTTGTAAAGGCGCTTATGGGCAGACCTGACCTTAAACGCCTCTCAGCAAATCATCCTGCCTCAAAGAAACAGCGCCTCCACCAGTGTCAGCACCAGAAACACCGGCACCGACAGACCGATGGCGATCAGCAGCGCCGCCGCCTTGGTCATCCGCGGGGCGGCGGCCGTATGCCCCATGATCTGTTTTGCTTTCTTCATATGTGAAATTAACCATGATTTAGGTTTCCAGCGCGTTAATGGAGACATGTTCGACAGCGCCCCTGATCCCGAATTGCCCGCAACAGCAACCAGCTGCCCCCGGCCCCGCGCCCTGCAGCAATCGCCGGAGTTTGCCCGAGCGCTGATGGCCTGCGGTCAGGACCCGCTGATGCTGGGGGATACGCTGGTTCTGCGCCGCCGCTTCCCCGGCGGGCTGCGGCTGGCGATGGTGAATCGGGCGGATCTGGCTGATCCCGCCCCGCTGCTGGCCGCCCTGCGCGAGAACGGCTTCGCCCGCACACCGCTGATCCTGTCGCCGGAGACCCCCGCCCTGCATCTCTCCCGCCTCGGCGCAGTGCCGCTGGTCACGCCCGCTCATGCAGCGATATGGGACCTCAGCGGCGACTTGGACCAGCGCCGCGCCGCGCTGCACCAGAAATGGCGCAACCGGCTGAAGCACGGCGCGGCGCAGAACCTCCGCCTCACCCGCCAGAACCTGCCGCATGACGTGCGCCACTGGCTGTTCCAGGCCGACGCAAAACAGCAAACACTGCGCGGCTATCGCAGCTGGCCCATCGACCTCACACTCGCCTATGCGCGCGAGAACAAAGGGCACGCGAAACTCTTCCAGGCGTTTGAGGGCAAGGAAGCGGTCGCCGCCATCCTGATCCTCTCCCATGGCAGCGGCGCTACCTATCACATCGCCCACACCACCGCCCGCGGCAAACAGCTCAGCGCTCATACCCTGCTGCTGTGGGAGGCCGCCAATTGGCTCGCCGCCAAGAGCATCTGCCGCCTCGACCTCGGCCTCATCAATACCGAGGACGCCGCGGGCCTTGCCCGCTTCAAACTCGGCACTGGCGCCCATCTGCACCGCCTGGGCGGCACCTGGGGCCTGTGGCCGCCGCTCGGCAGCATCTTACGCCCGCTAGCACGTCTCGACCGCCGCCTGATGGGCGCCTGAACATCCGCGACGCCCCGTCCCGCTGGACAGGCGCCCGGCCTCTCCATTATATGAACACATGTTCAGATAACCGGGAGGAGCCCCGCTCATGAAACTTGCAGACACCGCAGCCGTCATCACCGGCGGCGCTTCGGGCCTGGGTGAGGCCACCGCGCGCTATTTTGCCGAACAAGGCGCCCAGGTCACCATCCTCGACCGCGACGCAGAGCGCGGCGCTCAGGTGGCAGATGAAATCGGCGGCCACTTTGCCCAGACCGACGTGACCAGCGAGGAGTCGGTTTCAGCCGCCATCGCCCATGCGGCAGAAAAGATGGGCAAGATCACCGCTTGCGTGAACTGCGCAGGCATCGCCATCGGCGCCAAGACCGTGGGCAAGGAGGGCGCGCATCCGCTGGATGCCTACAAGCGCACCATCGACATCAATCTGGTCGGCACCTTCAACGTGGCCCGCCTGGCCGCTGTCGAGATTGCCAAGAACACCCCCGATGCGGACAACGCCCGCGGCGTGATTATCAACACCGCCTCGATTGCCGCCTTTGACGGGCAAAAGGGCCAGGCCGCCTATGCCGCCTCCAAGGGCGGGGTTGCCGGCATGTGCCTGCCGATGGCGCGCGATCTCGCGTCTTCCGGCATCCGGGTGATGACCATCGCACCCGGCATCTTCATGACCCCGATGCTGGCCGGCCTGCCGGAAGAGGTGCAGCAGCAGTTGGCCGCCGACGTCCCCAACCCCGCCCGCCTGGGCGACCCGCGCGAATACGGCCGCCTCGCCGGCTTCATCGTCGAGATGGGTTACCTGAACGGCGAAGTGATCCGCATCGACGGCGCCCTGCGCATGCGCTGACCTCTGTTGCTGGTTACGGGTCAAGGAGTGAGCAAGCTACCTGGAAACGCTCTGTGGGAGCGTTTCGCTTGCGAACGGGCGGAGCCCCAAGCCGCCGTGCGCAGCGTAGCTCACCCTTGACGCGCAACCAGCCGCTAACGCACTCGATTGGGCGACTTGAGGGGCACACCTGCTCCTCAAGCGCTTCTCTGCAAATCCTTCGACGCTGCGCAAGCAGCGCCCGGCCCAAGGCCGCACAAAGATGCCTTGGCGCAGCCAGGGCATCTGCGGGCGCGGGAGCCCTCCGCCAATTGACAAGCCGCCGCGCCCGGTGTCCTCTCCCCGGCAAGGAGACACCGATGACCAAAACCGAACGGCAGAAGATGCAGGCCGGCGACTGGTACTGTTGCCTGGACAGCGAACTCTCGGCGTTGCGCCATCAAGCCCGGGTTGCGGTGCATCAGCACAATACAGCGCCCCCTGATCCGGCGGAGCACCTCAGCCCAGCCTTGGCAGCGCTCTTTGCTGCCCACGGTGAAAACTGCCTGATCGAGGCGCCCTTCCACTGCGCCTACGGCATCAACATCCGCCTGGGCCGCAACGTCTACATGAACGCAGGCTGCACAATTCTGGACACCGCCCCCGTCACCATCGGCGATGGCACCATGCTGGGGCCGAATGTGCAGATCTACTGCGCCCAGCACCACAAGGACAGGGCGTTGCGGGCCCAGGGGCTGGAGATCGCCTATCCCGTCACCCTCGGTGCAGACGTCTGGATCGGCGGCGGTGCCATCCTGCTGCCCGGTGTCACCATCGGTGATGGCGCAATTGTAGGAGCGGGCGCAGTGGTGACCAAGGACGTCGCCGCAGGAAAAACCGTCACCGGCAACCCTGCTGCACCGGTAGCGAAACGGTAAAGCCGGCGTCCGCCCGCTTTATATCCGCTTCATCTTTCTTGATGAATTCCAAAGTTTTACGGCAGCCTCTTTGACCAAATGTTTCGCGCGCGAAACATTTGGTCAGGCACGCTGACCTGCCTCAGGAAGCCGCCTTATCCCCCGGCTTTTTCCTCCAGCTCCAGCCATTCCTCTTCGGCGGCGGCCAGTTTTTCCTGCCGCTCCACCAGCGCCTCGGTGGCCTTCTTGAACTTGACCGGCTCGCGGGTGAACAGTTCCGGATCGCTCATCAGCTCCTGCAGCTTGCCGATCTCCGCCTCCAGCCGCTCGATCTCCGCAGGCAGCGCTTCCAGCCGGTGCTTTTCCTTGAAGCTCAGGCCGTCCTTGGGCTGGCTTTCCTGTTTCGGCTTGGGCTTTGCAGGCTTCACCTTTTCCGCCTTTTCCACTGCCTCCAGCGGCCCGCGCTGCGCGATGTAGTCGCTCCACCCGCCGGCATAAGCCGTGGCCCGCCCGTTGCCTTCCATCGCGATGGTCGTGGTCGCCACCCGGTCCAGGAAATCCCGGTCGTGGCTGACCAGCAGCACAGTGCCGTCATAATTGTCCAGCAGCTCCTGCAGCAGGTCCAGCGTCTCGACATCCAGATCGTTGGTCGGTTCATCCAAGACCAGCAGGTTCGAGGACCGCGCCATCAGCCGCGCCAGCAAGAGCCGCGCCTTTTCGCCGCCCGACAGCGACCGAACCGGCGCCCGCGCCTGACGTTCGTCGAACAGGAATTCCTTCAGGTAGCCCACCACATGCTTGGGCTGGCCGCGCACCATCACCTGATCGGCCTTCCCGGAAATCCCCAACAGCGGATCCGCGGTCAGATTCTCCCACAGGGTCGAATCGCCATCCAGCTGGTCGCGGGTCTGGTCGAACAGCGCGATTTCCAGGTTGGTGCCCAGCTGCACAGAACCCGCATCCGGGTCTTCCATGCCCAGAAGCATCTTCAACAGCGTGGTTTTCCCCGCGCCATTAGGGCCGACAAAGGCCACCCGGTCGCCGCGCTGCACCTTCAGCGAGAAATCCCTGACAATCTCCTTGCCGCCGAACGCCTTGCTCAGCCCCTCGGCCTCGATCACCTTGCGGCCCGACTTGGGGCCTGCCTCCAGCGCCATCTCGGCAGCACCCTGGCGCTTGATCTGGCCCGCGCGTTCCGCCTTCAGGTCCTGCAGCGCCCGCACCCGGCCCATGTTGCGCTTGCGCCGGGCCGATATGCCCTCCACCGCCCAGCGGCTTTCCGACTTGATCAGCCGGTTCAGCTTGTGGCGCTGCATGTCCTCGTCTTCCCAGACCTTGTCGCGCCAGGCCTCGAAATGCTCGAATCCCTTCTCCTGACGGCGCACCTCGCCGCGGTCGACCCACAGCGTCGCGCGGGTCAATGCCCGCAGGAACGCCCGGTCGTGCGAAATCAGCACAAAAGCCGCGCGGGTGGCCTGCAGCTCATTCTCCAGCCAGGTGATCGCCTCGATATCCAGGTGGTTGGTGGGCTCGTCCAGCAGCATCAGGTCCGGTGCTTCGGCCATCAGTTTGGCCAGCGCCGCGCGGCGGCGCTCCCCGCCGGAGGCGGTTTCCACCGGGCGTGCCGGGTCGAACTTCAGACCCTCGCCTGCACGTTCCACCTTGTACATCTCACCGGGGTCCAGTTCGCTGGCGGCAAAATCGCCCAGCGTCGCAAACCCCTCCATCTTCGGGTCCTGCTCCATGTAGCCGACGGATTTGCCCGGCGGCACCACGATGTCGCCCTGATCGGCTTCAACAATCCCCGCCATCACCTTCATCAGCGTGGATTTTCCAGAGCCGTTTCGGCCCACCAGCGCCACCCGGTCGCCGGGCTGCACCACCAGATCGAGGTTCGAAAAAACCGGATCGCCCCCGAATGTGAGGGAAATGCCGGACATCTGCAAAAGAGGAATACGTGCCATGCCAGCCAGCTACCCCGGCGGCAAAATCGCGTCAACGCTCCGCTTTCATCTTTCCAAAAATACTCAAAATCACCCGGCAACCGCCCGCAGCAGCCGTTTGCGGGATTCCGGGATTGCTCCGGTTTCCAGACCGGTGAACACATGCAGCGTGTTCATCTGCCGGTCCACCACCGCATGGTCGCTGACCCAGCCGCCCATCGCCAGATAGGTCCGCAACAGCGGCGGCATCACCTGCAGCGCTTTCTTCGTATCCGCCTCCTGCGGCAGCTCCGCCGCATAGCGGACCACCTCAGGCGCCTTCTCCTCCGGCAGCCATTGCACCGGAGCAAGATGCCGCTGCCGCAGCAGCGCAAATGCGTCGAGGTAAGGCGCAGCGGAGGTGCCTGCGAAGGACGAGCAGCCGATCAGCATCTGCACCCCCTGCCCGTCAACCAGGCCCGTCATTGTGCCCCAGGCCAGCCGCAGAATGTCCGGGTCGCGCCATTCAGGATGGATGCAAAAGCGGCCCAGCTCTGCCATCCGGCCCGCAAAGGCCTGCAACGCAGTCAGGTCATAGAATTGCGCCGCATAGCTGCGCGCCAGCTCTGCACCGCTCGCCAGCATCAGCAGCCGGAAACAGCAGACCAGCGCACCGCCGGCCTGCTCCTCCACCAGCACATGGCTGCAAATAGGGTCAAAAGCATCGCCGTCAGGGCTCGCGGTTTGAAAGCAAAAGGACCGCAGCGCCTGCGCCGCAGCCAGATCCGCTGCCCCCGCCGCCAGACGGGCGCGGTAGCGCCCCTTGCTCAGCAAAATCACAGGTTCCGCCACCGCGGCCTCCCCGTTTCGGGCTCAGCCATTAGCACAGTCACTGCGGCAAGCCTGTGAAACCGGCCTATTCGTTGTCCAGGAACTGACCCGGGTTGAAGGTGCCCAGGTTGCCCAGCAGCTGGCGCAGGAAGGTGTTGTCCTGCACCCCGGAACTGGTCACCCGGCGTTCCAGCGGCACTGCCTTGCCGTCTTCCAGGCTGTAGCGCTCAATCCCCTGCACCACCCCGGCCGCGTCAAAGCTGATCGCAACCAGATCGCGTGCCACCGGCTTGGGCGCTGCCGCGCCATAGTGGCGGAAGCGGGTGGCCACATAGTAATAGCCGCTCTCGTTCAGCACACCGGTCGAGGTCGGGATGCCAATGCTTTCGGCCACCGAATCCCGCGTGTCAACGCCCGGCACCACCTCGGCCAGCTGGTCCGGCGTCGGCACATAACCGTGCTTGCGGTAAACCGGGGCACAGGCCGCAATCGCCAGTACCGCCGCTGCCAGCACCGCGCCGCGCAGCACCCTCTTCGTGTGAAACGTCTTGCCGATCATGACTGCCCCCCAGTCTCCGCTTCGAACTGCGGCTTGAATACGTCTTTGAACCCGATTACCTAATGACCGCTTCCGGTTCAAGAAACGAAAGTTCCCGAATATGTCTGACAGCACCGCCCTGCGGGTCGCGGATCTGCCGCAAAACGCCCCCACCGCCTTTGAAATCACCCCGGACAAGGCAGAGCTGGCCGCGCTGGCCGCGGAACTGGGGGTAAACGCCCTGCGCAAGCTCCGCTTTGCAGGCGAGATCAAGGCCATGGGCAAGAAAGACTGGAAGCTGGCGGGCCGCCTGGGCGCCACAGTGGTGCAGGACTGCGTGGTGACGCTGGAGCCGGTAACCACCCGCATCGAAGAACCAGTGGAGATCACCTATCTGGCCCGGTTCGAGAGCCCGGAAGGCGCCGAGGTGGAAATGCCCGAGGACGACAGCATCGAGCCGCTGGGCACACATATCGACCCGGCGGCGGTGATGGCCGAGGCGCTGGCGCTGCACATTCCCGCCTACCCGCGCAAGGACGGCGCCGAGCTGGGCGAGGCAGTCTATGCCGAGGACGGCGTGCAGCCGATGCGCGACGAGGACACCAAACCCTTTGCCGGCCTGGCTGCGCTGCGCGGCCAGCTGAAAGGTGACGATTGAGCGCAGAATTTTTGCAGCGCAGAAAATCGCCTCTGGCGCCGCCGCCCTGCCTGTCTTAAAAAACAGCTTGCGCCAGCGGAGATTCGCAGTATTTTCGCGCGCTCATCGGAATTTTTGGTTGGACAATGTTTGGGCAGACGCCTAAACGCACGTCAGACTGATCGAACAGAATGCAATCGCGCCGCGGGGCTGCCCCCCAAGGCCCAAACAGACAAAGGTTGAGACATGGCCGTCCAACAGAACAAAGTATCCAAATCGCGCCGCAACAACCGCCGCGCGCACGATGCACTGGTTGCTGCGAACCCGAACGAATGCGGCAACTGCGGCGAGCTGAAGCGCCCGCACCACGTATGCCCGTCCTGCGGCCATTACGACGACAAGGAAATCGTCGCAGCGGCTGACGAGATCGAGATCGACGAGGACGCGGCGTAAGCCACGGACAGGATCCTGATGCCAGGCAGGCTTTCGCATGACGGGTAAACCCGATCAAAATCAGGCAAAAGCCGGCCGTATCATCATTTCTGTTGACGCCATGGGCGGAGACGCCGGCCCCGCAGTTGTGGTGGCCGGCATTGCCATATCTGCGGAAAAGAACCCGGATATCGGGTTCATCCTGCACGGGCCTTCCGAACAGCTGACCTCTCTGGTTGCCAAGAAGCGCGCGCTCAAGGGCCGCGTCGAGTTTCGCGATGCCCGCGACGTGGTGACGATGGAGGACAAGCCGAGCCAGGTGATGCGCAACGGCAAGGGCACCTCGATGTGGTCGGCGCTGGAAGCGGTCAAGAACGGCGAAGCTGCCGGGGCTGTTTCCTGCGGCAATACCGGTGCGCTGATGGCCCTGTCGATGCTGCGCCTGCGCAAGCTGCCCGGCGTCAACCGCCCCGCGATTGCAATCCTCTGGCCCTCGCTGAACCCGCAAGGCTTCAACGTGATGCTGGATGTCGGCGCCGACGTGAAGGCGGACGCCGAGGATCTGCTGCAATACGCCCTGATGGGCACCTCCTACGTGCGCAACTCGATGGACCTCGCCCGCCCGCGGGTGGGCCTCCTGAACGTCGGCACCGAGGAGCACAAAGGCCGCGCCGAGCTGAAAGAGGCCTATGGGCTGATTGCGGAAAATGCGGCGCAGGCGAATTATGAATTTGTCGGCTTCGTCGAAGGCAGCGACATTCCCGGCGATGCGGTCGATGTGATCGTCACCGACGGCTTTACCGGCAATGTGGCGATCAAGACCGGCGAAGGCACTGCGCGGGTGATGCGCACGGCCCTGCGCGAGGCGTTCGAGTACTCGTTCTTGTCGAAGATTGCCGCAGTTCTGGCGATGACCTCGCTCAAGCGGCTGTCCAAGCGCATGGACCCGCGCCGGGTGAACGGCGGCGTGTTCCTGGGCCTCAACGGCACCGTGGTGAAATCCCACGGCGGCGCCGATGCCACCGGCGTTTCCGCCGCGGTCAAGCTGGCTTTCCGCCTGGCCCAGCACGGTTTCGCCGAAAAACTGGCGGCGCGGGTTGCATCTGCAGGCGCCCATACCCAAGATAATACTGCTGCCCGCGAGATGCGGACGGCCACTGAAAAAGACTGATATAGGCAGGCAGACGAATGACGCGACGCGCGGTAGTTGTTGGCACAGGACACTATCTCCCAAAGCGGGTGGTTGAAAACGCGGAATTCGAAGCCACGCTGGATACATCGGACGAATGGATCCGCAGCCGGTCCGGCATCGAACGCCGCCATTTCGCCGCCGAGGGAGAGACCACATCCGACATGGCCGCCAAGGCAGCGACACGCGCTTTGGCGGACGCGGGCCTGACGGCTGATGATGTGGACGCCATTGTCGTTGCCACCTCCACCCCGGACCTCACCTTCCCCTCTGCCGCCACCATGGTGCAGTCCAAACTGGGCATGACCAGGGGCTTTGCCTTTGACGTTCAGGCGGTCTGCGCAGGCTTTGTCTATGCGCTGTCCAATGCCAGCGCGCTGATCGCCTCGGGCCAGGCAAACCGGGTGATGGTGATCGGGGCTGAGACCTTCAGCCGGATCATGGACTGGACCGACCGCTCCACCTGCGTGCTGTTCGGCGACGGCGCCGGCGCGCTGCTGCTCGAGGGCCAGGAGCTGGCGGGCACCAACAAGGACCGCGGAATCCTGTCGACCGACCTCAATTCGGACGGCCGCTACAAAGACCTGCTGTACGTCGACGGCGGCGTTTCGACCCAATCCACCGGCCACCTGCGGATGCAGGGCAACCAGGTGTTCCGCCACGCGGTCGAGAAACTGGCCTCCACCGCCAACACCGCGCTGGACCGCGCCGGCCTGTCTGCAGATGATGTCGACTGGATCGTGCCGCATCAGGCCAATATCCGCATCATCCAGGGCACCGCCAAGAAAATGGGCCTCAGCATGGACAACGTGGTGGTAACCGTGCAGGATCACGGCAATACCTCCGCCGCCTCCATTCCGCTGGCCCTTTCCGTCGGCAAAGAGCGCGGCCAGATCAAAGAAGGCGATCTGATCGTGACCGAGGCCATCGGCGGCGGCTTGGCCTGGGGCGCAGTTGTGCTGCGCTGGTAACCGCGCAGCCCTAATTTCCGCCCGAATTCCCCGGCGCAATTCATTGATATTGACAGGGAAATTCCCAACGCCCTATGCTTTGGCAAACAACGGGGATTGGTATGGGCGAAAAAACACTGACACGAATGGATTTGAGTGAAGCTGTTTTCCGGGAAGTCGGTTTGTCGCGCAACGAAAGCGCGCAGCTGGTGGAAAGCATGCTGCAGCATATGTCGGACGCCCTGGTGCGCGGTGAACAGGTGAAAATCTCCTCGTTCGGGACATTCAGCGTTAGGGACAAATCAGCCCGGGTCGGACGCAACCCGAAGACGGGTGAAGAAGTGCCGATCCAGCCGCGCCGCGTGCTGACCTTCCGGCCCTCCCACCTGATGAAAGACCGCGTGGCAGACGGCAACCGTAAGTAAAACGGGACCAATTGAGCCATGTCGAAATCACCGGACGCCTTCCGCACAATTAGCGAAGTTGCGGATTGGCTGGGCGTGCAGGCGCATGTTCTGCGCTTCTGGGAGAGCAAGTTCACCCAGGTCAAACCTGTGAAGCGCGCCGGCGGGCGGCGCTACTACCGGCCTGCGGATATGCAGCTGCTGGGCGGGATCAGGAAGCTGCTGCACGACGACGGCATGGCAATCAAGGAAGTGCAGGCGCTGCTGCGCGAGCATGGCACCGCCCATGTCGCCGGCCTGTCGCACCCGCTGGACGGCGAGGCTGCGGAAAAACCCGCCCCCGTGCCGCCTGCGGACAAGCTGGGCGATGACTGGCAGGGCTCGCTGGAACTGTCGGCACAGGCCGCGCAGGAGACGCCCGAAGACAGCTCCGAAGACAGCAACGTGCTCGGCTTCCCGCAGCCCGCCGGTGCGGAAGCGCCGCCGCCTGCACCGGCCGCCCCCGCATCCCCGAGGCCCGAGGCCGCCGCCGCCCCGCAAATGCAGATGGATCTGGAGCCCGTCGCTCCGCAAAATGGTGCGCCCGCGGAAGAAGACATCGCAGCTGAAAGCGCAGAAGAGCTGCGCGAGACTGAGGCGGAGCCGGACCCCGGCGCGCCTGTCGCCGCCAGCCTGCAGGACACCCCGGCAATACCGGAAGAGGCCCCCGTTGGAGAGGACGCTTCTGAGCCGACCTCGGAAACTGCGCTGATGGATGACCAGCCGGAGGCCGGAGGCCTCGCCCCTGCCTCAGCGCCGGAGCAGCCCGCTGCCGCAGAGGCTGAGGCGGAGACACAGACCGACGCCGGAACGCTGCCAGAACCGCCGCAGGAACGAGCCACTGCAGATGACAGTTTGGCGGCAGAGCTGGCGCCGGAACCAGAGGCCGCCCCGGCACCGGTTGAAGACATTGCGCCGCTGGCGGATCGGGAGGAGACTGCCGGCGCCGCCCTTGCGGCTGAGGCGGAGTTCGCGGAGGACGACAGCCCTGCCCCCGGCATGGCCCCGGCAGAAGACCCGGCGCCTGATGCAGCCGGCACCGAAGCCGGGGAACTGGAACCTGAACTGCCGGCGGAGCCTGGCCCGGCAGAGGACACGCTGGCCGCCGCCGCGGGCCTGCAGCCCGAGGAGCCGCTGGCCTTCACCTTTGAAGGAGCAGAGCCCGATCCTGAGCCCGAACCCGAGCCAGAGACGCCTTCCGATCCTGCTGCCGCCTTCCCGCCGCATGATCTGGACGAGGCCGCGCGCCGCGTCGACGCGCTGGAGTTCGTCGGCGGCTTCAACGGCGGCGGTGATGAGGCAGAAGACGACGACGGCCAGCCGGAAACAGAAGAGACGGATGGGGCCGAGGATGAACCGGCTGAGCTGGAGCCGCTGAAACCGGCGCCCGCGCAGGAGCAGCCCGCCGCCGCCCCACCCCGGCAGCAGTCCGGCATCCTCACCCTTCTGGCCGCAACCAGCAGCCTGCCGCTGCACGCTGTTGTGGAAATTGCGGCCTGCGCAGAGGAATTGCGGGAGCTGGCGGGCGGCGATTCCTGAACCGGGAACCGGACGGCCCTTGCGGGAAAACGGGGCAATGCCCTCAGCCGTCAGGATTTTTGGCGGGGCGCGTAAAAAATCTTGCCGCCCCCTCTTGCCCCCGCTGTGAAAACGGTTAGAAGGCTCTTCAACGGGCTATGGCGCAGCCTGGTAGCGCGTCCGTCTGGGGGACGGAAGGTCGCAGGTTCGAGTCCTGCTAGCCCGACCATATGAAAAACGCCCGGGTGTTCATGCACCCGGGCGTTTTCGTATCCGGCGCAAGGCTTTGGCGATTGCGCAACGGGGCCAATTGAGCCAGCATCGCCGCAAAGCCGGCGCGCGGAGGGGGACAGGAAATGACAGGCGTTTTGCCCAGCCAAACCATTGAAAACATGCTGCAGCGCGGTGAGATCACCGTCAGCACCCCGCTGGTCGAAGGTCAGGTGCAGCCCGCCAGCCTTGATTTGCGGCTGGGCAAGGTGGCCTACCGGGTGCGCGCCTCCTTTCTGGCAGGCCAGGGCCGCAGCGTCTCCGACCGGCTGACGGAATTCGAGATGCACCGCATCAGCCTCGATGGCGGCGCGGTGCTGGAAAAGGGCTGCGTCTACGTGGTGCCGCTGATGGAGGGGCTGGCGCTGCCGCAGGATGTCTCCGCCGTCGCCAACGCCAAAAGCTCCACCGGGCGGCTGGACCTGCTGACCCGCACCATCACCGACGGCGGCGAAGAGTTCGACCGCATCAAGCCCGGCTACACTGGCCCGCTCTATGCAGAGATCTGCCCGCGCTCCTTCTCGGTGCTGGTCCGCCCGGGCATGCGCCTCAACCAGATCCGGTTCCGCACCGGCCAAGCGGTGCTGTCCGACGCGGAGCTGAAGATGCTGCACGCCGGCTCTCCTCTGGTTGATGGCGAGGCGGTGATCGAGGACGGGCTGGGCTTCTCCGTCGATCTCAAGCTGCCCGGCACCGACCTGGTAGGCTACCGTGCCAAGCCGCATACCGGCGTCATCGACCTGGACCGGATCGGCGAATACGACCCTCAGGAATACTGGGAGGAAGTGCGCACCAAGGACGGCCGCATCATCCTGGACCCCGGCGCGTTCTACATCCTGGTGAGCCGCGAGGCAGTGCATATCCCGCCCGCTTTTGCCGCCGAGATGGCGCCCTATCTGGCGATGGTCGGCGAGTTCCGGGTGCATTACGCGGGCTTCTTCGATCCCGGCTTCGGCCATGACGCCGCCGGCGGCACCGGCTCGCGCGGGGTGCTGGAAGTGCGCTGCCACGAGGCGCCGTTTGTGCTGGAGCACGGCCAGGTCGTGGGCCGCCTGGTCTATGAGAAGATGGCCGAGGTGCCGGAGCAGCTTTATGGCGCCGGCATTGCCTCCAACTACCAGGGCCAGGGGCTGAAGCTGTCGAAGCATTTCAAGACGCCTGCTTGACCCCTTTCGCCCGGCGGCACCGCCGGGCCGCGACATCCGCACCCTCAGCGCTTGATATACAGCTCCTCTTCCAGCTCCGCACTGACGTCGGCCTGCACGGTGCGCTCCAGATGGGTGGAGAGCGTCATGTAGGTGCGGGTGCCGCGCACCCCTTCGACGTCATAGATACGGGCCAGCAGCCCCTCCAGCGCATGCGGCGAGGCCACCCGCACTTTGAGGATCAGGCAGGTGTCGCCGGTGGCGGTGTGGATCTCTTCCACTTCCGGCCAGGCTTCCAGCGACAGCAGCTCTGCCGTCTTGCCCCAGCCCACCGTGTCCACATGGATGAAGGCCAGCATCGGCTTGCCCACCGCAGGCCCATCCAGCTGCGCCACTGTCGCCCGGATCGCGCCAGAGGCCCTGAGCCGCTTGACCCGTTCATGCACTGCCGGGGCCGACAGGCCCACCTCCTGGCCGATGGCCGCGTAGGACAGCGTCGCATCGACGCTCAGCGCGCCTAATATTTTTCGGTCCAAAGCATCAAGAACACGGGCGGCCCCGCCGTTCCTCCGAACCTCATCTGTTTTTTCCCTGACCATTTCCGCCTGCCCTTCACAGAACCTCATTCAGAACATAGCAAAGATACCCGAACATTCTTCAAGGTAAACCCATGCGAACCCCGATTCTGATCCTGATGAGCGCGATTGGCGTGATTGGCGCGAACTCCCTGCTGCTGTCGCCGGTGGTGACGGCTGTCAGCGAAACCCTGAATGCCTCCACGGCAGAGGTGATGCGGGCCGCCAGCGCCTATGGCCTGGGGGTTGCGGCGGCGGCATTGCTGCTGGCGCCGCTGGGTGACCGGATCGGCGCCGGGCGAGTGATGCGCGCCGCCCTCCTGCTGCTTGGGGCCGGGCTGGGCGCTAGCGCCGCGGCACCGGATGCGTGGTGGCTGATGGCAGCACAGGCGGCCTGCGGACTGGCAGCCGGGGCTGCCCTGCCCTCAATCTACACGCTGGCGATGGTGATTGCCCCCAAGGGGCGCGAGGCGCGGGTGCTGGGCTATGTGCTGGCCGGATGGACCGTGTCAATGGTGCTGGGTGTCAGCGTCAGCGCCTGGGCCACCGACCTGGCAGGCTGGCGCGCGGTCTACGGCACGCTGGCGGGCGTGGCGCTGCTGCTGTGGGCCGCCTCCGCTTCGCTGCGCGCCGCAGGCAGTCCCAGCGGCCAGGCCACCTCGCCGCTGACGGCGCTGCGGGTGTCCGGGATCTTCCGCGGCCTGTTGGCAACCGGCCTGCTGATGCTGGGTTTTTACACCAGCTATTTCTTCACTGGCGCCCATATCACCCAAGCACTTGGCCTCAGCACCACCCAGGCCGGCCTCTTGCCGCTGTTCTACGGCATCGGCTTTGGCCTCGCGGTGCTTCTGGATCCGTTGCTGGACCGCTTGGGGCTTGCACGCGCCACCGCACCGGTTCTGCTGGTGGTCGCGGCCAGCTACGTGCTGATGATGGCCGTGGCGCCGCACTACTGGCTACTGTTGGGGGCCGCTCTGGTGTGGGGCGTGTTCCAGCATCTTGCACTCAATCTGCTGGTGGCGCGGCTCACTGCGCTGGATCCGTCGCAGCGCGGCGCGATCATGGGTCTTTACAGTACCGTCACCTACCTCTGCGTCTTTGCTGCGCCTTTTGCCGGCGGGCTGCTGTTCGCAGGCTGGGGACTGGCGGGCTGCCTGATGCTGTCCGCGCTGCTGGCGCTCAGCGGCGCGGCAGAGGCGCTTGGCCTCCGGCGCCAGCCCGGTGCGCTGCCTACCAGCGCCCCGGTTTGATCCTGGGGATGCGCGATGTTGCACTGCGCAGCTTGCGCTGCGGGCTCAGGCCTGCGTCTTTCTGAGGGCGGCGCTTGCCGCTGCCCGCGGCGTGGCGCAGCCCGGCATTGACCGCGCGCCCGATCAGGCGGCGCAGCACCATGCGGATGATCCAGTTCGCATTCATGACCTCAAACCCTCCCTGCTTCCGCCAGCCACAATGGCAGCGGATTGCGGCAATTTCCGGGCGCCAGGGGCAGCGGGTTATTCCTCGAACAGTTCCGCCTGTTCTTCCGCCTCGTCGTCCTCGTCGCCACCCTGCCCCAGCGGCAGGCTGCCTGGCGGCGGCCGGTTTTCCAATAGGCCCGCGGCACGCAGTTCCTTGAGGCCCGGCAGGTCACGGGCGCTTTCCAGTCCGAAATGGTCCAGGAAATCCGGCGTCACCACAAAGGTCACCGGGCGGCCCGGCGTCATCCGGCGGCGGCCTAGGCGGATCCAGTCCATCTCCATCAGCTGGTCGATGGTGCCGCGCGACACCGACACGCCGCGGATCTCCTCGATCTCCGCTCGGGTCACTGGCTGGTGATAGGCGACGATGGCCAGGGTTTCGATTGCGGCGCGGCTCAGCTTGCGCAGTTCGGTGGTTTCCTTCTGCATCAGGAATCCCAGATCCGGCGCAGTGCGGATCGCCCAAGCATCGCCCAAACGCACCACCCGCACGCCGCGCCCCTCATAGCGCTTGCGCAGATGCTCCAGCGCCTCGCGCGGGTTGCAGCCATGCGGCATCCGCCCTTCCAGGTCACGCAAGGTCACCGGCTCGGCGCTGGCAAACAGCACCGCTTCCACCATCCGCTCCTGCTCCGCCATCGGCGGCGCGTCGAACAACGTGTCATTGTCCTCGCGGACGGGGGCGCCCTGGCCGTGGCCGTCCATGATCTGGTCTTCCATCAGCTATCCTCGTTCAAGCTGCGCAGCTGGATCGGCGCAAATGTTTCGCTCTGGCGCAGCTCGGCCTTGCCTTCCTTGACCAGCTGCAGCGAGGCGGCAAAGGTCGCCGCAGTGGCCGACCGCCGCTTGACCGGATCGCTGTGCCAGCCATCCGGCAGATAGCTGATCAGATCGGTCCAGTCGCCGGTAAAGCCCAGCAGGTGGCGCATCCGGTCCAGCGCCTCCTCCATGGTGAAGACCGAGTCGCGATCCATCACGAAGGGGCGGAAATCCTCCTTGGTGCGGATACGGGCATAGGCTTGCATCAGGTCCAAAAGGTTGGCGGTATAGGTGACGGTCTTGATCCTGGCGACACTCTCTTCCTCGCCGCGGGCAAAGAAGTCGCGGCCCAGCCGGTCGCGGCCCATCAGCCGCGCGGCCGCGTCGCGCATCGCCTGCAGCCGTTCCAGCTGGAACGCCAGGTGCGCCGCCAGTTCCTCGCCCGACGGCCCCTCTTCCTCCGGGTCCGGCGGCAGCAGCAGGCGGGATTTCAGGAACGCCAGCCAGGCCGCCATCACCAGATAGTCGGCCGCCAGTTCAATACGCAGCTCCTTGGCCTTCTCGACAAAGGCCAGGTACTGTTTCGCCAGCTCCAGCACAGAGATCCGGCGCAGGTCCACCTTCTGGGTGCGCGACAGCGTCAGAAGCAGGTCGAGCGGCCCTTCGAACCCGTCCACATCCACGATCAGGGCCTCGGCCGCCAGCCGTTCCTCTACCGATGTGTCCTGATCTGAAAAGAGTGTCTGCTCAGCCATAAACCTGTCCGCCCATGAGGGCGGCAAGTTCGTCTTCGGCAGCCTGAATGTCAAGGTCTGCGGGCGGTCGGCGGGCCTCCAGTGCGGCCTCTGCGCGGGTCTGTGCCGCCGCTGTCATGGCGCCCGCGGCCTCTGCTACGGCAATGCGGTCTGCCAGCGGCGCGTTGCACAGCAGGATCACGTCGCAGCCTGCCGCCAGCGAGTCCTGGGTGATATCCGTCAGCGATCCCTGCAGCGCCTTCATCGAGATGTCATCGGTCATCACCAGCCCGTCAAAGCCGATCTGCTCGCGGATCAGCTGCATCATCACCGGCGAGGTGGTGGCGGGCCGGTTGTCATAGGCGTCATAGACCAGATGCGCGGTCATCCCCAGCGGCAGATCGTTCAGCGCTTTGAAGGCCGCGAAATCGTTCTGCTCCAGTGTCTCCGCGGCGCTGTCCACATGCGGCAGGTCCAGGTGGCTGTCGGCGGTGGCGCGGCCATGGCCGGGGATGTGCTTCAGCACCGGCAGCACGCCGCCGTCCAGGTGCCCCTGCGCCACCGCGCGGCCGATGGCGGCGACGGCCTGGGTGTCTTCGCCATAGCAGCGGTTCTTCAGGAATTCATGGGTGTCCGCGCAGGCCACATCGGCAATCGGGGCGCAGTTGCTGTCGATGCCAAGGCCGTGCAGTTCGTGCGCAATCAGCCGGTAGCGCAGATACATGGCGCGGACCGCGCCCGGGCCTGCCCGCTGCACATGCTCCAGCGGCGGCAGCCATTCCCGGGCCAGCGGCTTGCGCAGCCGCTGCACCCGGCCGCCCTCCTGATCGATGGTGATGGGACACTCGCGCCCCACTGCCTCGCGGAAATCGCCGCACAGGGCGCGCACCTGTTCCGCGTCTTCGATGTTGCGGGCAAACACGATGAAGCCGAAGGGGTCGGCGTCACGGAAGAACGCCTTTTCATTTGCGCTCAGGCGCAGGCCGTCGGCGTCAAGGATGGTGGCTCCGTAAGTCATGATGGACCTCTGCAATGCCCCTGGCTGTGTCTCGGAAAGGACTGCGCCCGCCCCGTGGGGGGCGGGACGGGCGCTGCCCGGCCTGGCGGCCGGGCGGAAAATCGGATCGGCGGAAAGCTTAACGGGTGGTCACCGGAATGCAATCGGCATTGCCCGCGACCAGCGCCGAACAGAACCGGCGCGCGTCCGACAGCCCGTCAAAGCCCATCGCCCGCAAGCGGTAGAAGGTGCGGCCGCCGCTTTCGGCGCGCTGGATCACCCGCTGCTTGGCTTCCAGGTAGTCCGGGAAGCGCGACCGGATGCGGTCCCATTCGGCGCGCGCCACTTCCGGGCTTTCATAGGCACCCAGCTGCGCCAGCCTGGTGCCGGCCGGGAGGGCAGCCGGATCCACATCCACGGTGGCGGCCCGCGTTGCCGGTGCGGCTGCGGCCGGAGCGGGGCTGAACCGTGCCGGCCGGGCCGAGGGCCGCAGCGAGACCTTGACGCCGGGCGCGTTCAGCAGCGCCGGAGACGGCGCAGCAGCGGCCAGGGCCGGCTGCAGCGGTTCCGGCTGCACGATCGCAGGCGCTGCTGCCGAGGCGGGCACCGCAGCCGAAAGCGTCTCCGCCTCACGCGCAAGCTCCGCCACCAGCGCATCAATGTCGCCGTTCTGGAAAGAAGCCACCGCCGCCTCGCTGACCGCGGCATCCGCCCCCGGCGCCGCCGGTATGTCCGGCTCCGCCGGAGCGGATGGCAGCGCGGCAGCTTCAACGGCCGGCGCGGCCTCCGCCGCCAGTTCCGGCAGCGGCTTGTCATCTTCGGTAAGTTCAATGGCCGGCGGCGCCAGGGTCAGCCGGTCGGCCGGCGCCGCGGCGCTGCCGCTGGCGGCCACGGCGTTCACCGCCAGCCCCTGATGGTCGGCCTGCGACCCGCCCGGGTTCTCCGGCTGCTCGCGCATCGGGCCTTCGGCGGCCCGCACCACCGGCACGCCGCTCACATCGCGCATCACCAGCTTGTAACCCCAGAAACCGACGCCAGCCACCAGCGCGATGGAGGCCGCCGCGCCCAGCACGCTCAGCGCTTTGGAAAACCGCGCCCGCAGCCCGGCTGGGGCAGCAGCATAGGCGGCGTAGCCGTCATCCTCATAGCCCTGCGCGTCCGGCTGGTAGCCATAGGCGGGGCCGGCGTAGCCGTAGTCCGGCTCGGCACCAGGCCCGGTATACTGCTGTTCTGCATACTGCTGATCGGAGTACTGCTGCCCATAGGGGCCGCCAGTTGCGGTGTCCTGCTGCCGGCCACCGCCCTGTGTATAGGCGTGCCCCTGGCCCGCCTGCGCAAAATACGCCATTGTCCGCCTCACTGCCCAGACGGCGGCGCCTTCCGGCACCGCGCTCCCAGGTCTCTTGAACTGCCTCAATCCGGCGGAATGCGCGATTTATGCCTGCAGGGGCTTGCGCCCCTTTGGTTATCGCATCTCTTCTGCCGGTTTCACGCCAAGAATACCAAGACCTGCGGAAATGACAACGGAAACGGCCCGCGCCAGCGCCAAATTTGCATGTGTTGCCAATTGGCTGCTTTCGTTAACAAAACGTAAACCTTCATTCGATTTGCCCAGGTGATAGAGCCCGTGCAGCTCGGAGGCGAGGTCGTAGAGGTAGAAGGCCACCCGGTGCGGCTCATGGGTGCGGGCGGCAATTTCCACCTGGCGCGGCCATTCGGCCAGCTTCTTGGCCACTGCCAGCTGCGCCGGATCGGCGATCAGGCTGAGGTCGGCAGCGTTCAGGGTGGCGTCATCCGCGGCAATACCCTGCTCCTCCGCCTTGCGCAGGGTCGAGCAGATCCGCGCATTGGCGTATTGCACATAGAACACCGGGTTGTCCTTGGACTGCTCCAGCGCCTTGTCGAGGTCGAAGTCGAAGCCCTGGTCGTTCTTGCGCGTCAGCAGCATGAAGCGGGTGACATCGGGGCCGACGGCATCGACCACATCGCGCAGGGTGACAAAGGTCCCTGCCCGCTTGGACATCTTGAATTCCTGGCCATCCTTGAACAGCTTGACCAGCTGGCACAGCTTGATGTCCAGCGGCACCTTGCCATCGGACAGCGCCGAAACCGCCGCCTTCATACGCTTGACATAGCCGCCGTGGTCGGCGCCGAAAATATCGATCAGCTCGTCAAAGCCGCGCTCCACCTTGTCGTAGTGATAGGCGATATCCGGCGCGAAATAGGTCCAGGAGCCATCGGATTTCTTCACCGCCCGGTCAACGTCGTCGCCGTGATCGGTGGATTTGAACAGGGTCTGCTCGCGCGGCTCCCAGTCGTCGGGCTTCTTGCCCTTCGGCGGCTCCAGCACGCCCTGATAGATCAGCCCCTTGGCTTCCAGGCTGGCCAGCGCCGCCTCGATCTTGCCGGTGCCATAGAGCGACTTCTCGGAATAGAACTTGTCCATCTCGATGCCGAGCTGGGCCAGATCCTCGCGGATCAGCGCCATCATCGCATCGGTGGAGAACTCGCGCACATCCGCCAGCCAGACCTCTTCCGGCTGTTCCAGATAGGCATCGCCCACCTTGTCCTTCAGCGCCCGCCCCACCGGGACCAGGTAGTCGCCGGGATAGGTGCCGTCGGCAAAAGCGATCTCCTGCCCGTGCGCCTCCAGGTAGCGCAGGTAGACAGAGCGCGCCAGCACATCGACCTGGCCGCCGCCGTCGTTGATGTAATATTCGCGGGTGACGTCATAGCCGGCATAAGCCAAGAGCGCCGCCAGCGCATCGCCGAACACCGCACCGCGGGTATGACCCACATGCAGCGGCCCGGTCGGGTTGGCGGAGACATATTCCACATTGACCCGCTTGCCTTCGCCCATGGCGGAGCGGCCGTAATCCGTGCCTGCGTCCAGGACCGATTTCAGAATCCCCTGCCAGATCACCGGCGCCAGCCGTAGGTTGAGGAAGCCGGGGCCCGCGACCTCGGCGGAGGTGATCCGCTCGTCCGCGGCCAGTTTCGCGGCCAGCGCCTCGGCAATGTCGCGCGGCTTCATCTTGGCGGGCTTGGCCAGCACCATCGCCGCATTGGTCGCCATGTCGCCATGGGCGGCATCGCGCGGCGGCTCCACCGCCACATTGGCAAAATCGAGCCCCTCGGGCAGCACGCCTTCGCCGGTCATGGCGGTCAGGCTGTCAATCACAAGCGATCGGATATCGGTAAAGAGGTTCATATCTGGCGTCCCAACTGTTCAGCACTGCGGATACCGGGGGCCAGAGGCAGGGTCAACAGGATTGCAGGGGATGCCCGGGGCCTCGGGCCGGCGGCGCCGGAAAATCCGGATTTTCCGGCCTGTTTTCCGGCTGAAGCAAATTGCGCCGCTGCCGCGGCGCCGGCCTCACAGCCCCGTCTCACAGCACCGCGGTGCGGTCTTCCAGGATCTTGCCCCAGGTGAAGATCTCGTAGGAGCGGAAAGCGGGCACATAAAACGGATCGCCATGGATCAGATGCTCCACCTCGATCCGGTCCTCGGCCTCGACAATCCACAAGGCGCCGCAGAAGTCGCCGTCGGTGTCCGGCTTCAGCCCGCCGCCGATGCGCAGCTCGGGATGATCCTCGACATAGGCCACATGAGCATCGCGCCGGGCCCTGTCGGCGCGAACATCCATCATCGCGGGCGCGTCGCGGAACAGCACCGCCCAGCGGGTCAGCGCCGGGGCGGATTTGGAGATTTCCTGAGGTGCGGTCATGACAGCATTCCCTGAACGGCAGAGGCCGTGCCCCATTCGGTGATCTTGTAGGTGCGCAAGCTCGCCACGTAATAGGGGTCCTGCAGGATCAGCCGCTCCACATCCTGGCGGGTTTCGGCCTCCACGTTCCAGATCGCACCGGGGAAGTCCTGCATCGGCCGCATCGCCAGCCCGCCGCCGATCTGCAGCTCGGGCCGCGAGCGCACAAAGGCGATATGCGCCTCGCGCCGCTTCCTGTCGCTGCGCACCCGGTCCATGTCGGGCTTGTCCGTGAATGTGACGGTCCAGCGTGCCATGGCTTTCCCCTCGTTCTGCCTCCTTTCGCGGATACCGCCGATGCCCCGCGGCATCATAGGGCCAGATCATAACACGGCTTACGGCCAATTTGCAGCGCGATGCAGGAACCGGGGTGCGGACGACGCTCCCGCTCGCAAAGAACCCCGGACTAGGCCGGATGCCCCTGCGACTGCTTTGCCCCGTCGCAGATTTCGTACCATCCGGGCTTCTCACCCACGAACTCATGGAAGCTGTTGCGAACCTCCAGCGCCCCGTCCAGCGCATTTGCGGCGATCGGGAAGCTCTCTTCCTCAGACAGGATCTCCCCCAAGGAGCTGCCGCAGATCCGGCAAAAGCAGCGGCCGTATTTATAGGGCGGCGCGGGCTGGTACAGCGCCACCTCCTCCTTGCCCGCAACCCAGCGCAAATCGGCCTTTTTCACAAAGACGATGGTGCTGGCTCCGGCCTTGCGGCAGCGCGAGCAATGGCAGGTGCCCATCAAACCGGGCTGCGCCAACAATTCAAACCTGACCGCGCCACAGCAGCAGCTTCCCTCAATCATTCCGGTAATCCTTCTGTTCAATGAAATTTGGCAAGAACATTACAGGAACATTGACCGCCGAACAAGCCGCCGAAAGGCGTTGCGCAAAGACCAGCAGCTGCGCACGCCCCGCTTGCGCGGCCTTAACCGGACTATGCGATTGTCACCCCCGCTGCAGCACACCGCGCGGGTCTGGCACCCCGCGCGCATGAGGAGACCAGGACCCCCAAGACCACCTCCACAAAAGGTGCAGGGGCGTCTGACGGATGAAGCTTTTGACCGGACCCGGGCCGCGCTGGCGTTCCGGCCCTATCCTCCGCCCCCGTTGGCGGCGCCGCCATCTTTACCCGGCCACTGAACGGCACATGTGAAAGGAAAGAAACAGCAGCCGGAAACCCTTACACCTCGACTTTCACCCCGATCAGCCGCTCATGCAGCTGCAGCGCAAATCGGTCGGTCATGCCGGCGATATAGTCGGACACGATCCGCGCCAGCGCTGTGCGGTCCTGTGCAGCCGCAATTTCGGCGTGCCAGCGCTCCGGCATGTCCTGAGGATTGTCCAGGAAATAGGGAAACAGCGCCTCGACCACCTTGGCGACCTTGGCGCGCTTCTCCATCACCGAGGGCGCCCGATACATGCGGGTGAACAGGAAGGCGCGGATTTCCTTCAGCCCCTCCCAGATCTGCGGCGAGAACTGCACCACTGGATGGTCCAGCGCCCGCACCTCCTCGACGCTTTGCACGCCGGTGTCCGCCAGCAGGCTCCGGGAGGTAGCGATCACATCCCCCACCATCACCCCGAAAAAGCGGCGCAGCGCCTCGTGCCGGCGGCGGTTCAGGTCTAGGCCGGGATAGAGCCGGTCCACTTCGCCATAGGCCTTGTCCAAAAGCGGCAGCCGCGCCAGATCATCGTCGCTGAACAGCCCGGCCCGCAGCGCATCGTGCAGGTCGTGGTTGTTATAGGCGATGTCATCCGACAGTGCCGCCACCTGCGCCTCAGCGCTGGCATGGGTGTGCAGTTCCAGGTCGATGGCAGCATTGCATTCGGCAAGCGCCCAGGGCAGCTCCCCCACCACCGGGCCGTTATGTTTGGCAATCGCTTCAAGGGTTTCCCAGGTCAAGTTCAACCCGTCGAATTCAGCGTAATGGCGCTCCAGGCAGGTCACGATGCGGATCGCCTGGGCATTGTGGTCAAAGCCGCCGTAGGGCGCCATCAGCGCATGCAGCGCATCCTCGCCGGTGTGCCCGAAGGGCGTGTGACCCAGGTCATGCGCCAGCGCCACCGCCTCGGTCAGTTCCTGGTTCAGCCCCAATGCTCCGGCGATCGTCCGCCCAACCTGCCCGACCTCGATGGAATGGGTCAGCCGGGTGCGGTAATTGTCGCCCTCATGCTCCACGAAAACTTGCGTCTTGTGCTTCAGCCGCCGGAAGGCGCTGGCGTGGATGATCCGGTCGCGGTCGCGCTGATAGGGCGAGCGGAAGGAGCTTTCCTCCTCCGGCACCTGCCGCCCGCGGCTGCGGTCCGGCATCGTGGCATAAGGTGCGTGCAGTTCAAATCTTTTAACCAAAGCCAGGGCTCCACATCTTGCCGCTTGAATTGCACCTTTCTATATAAAGCTTTGCACTGCAACCTACGCCCGTGGAGAAACCCCATGAACCTGCCTCCGAAAGTCACCGACCGTGCCTTTGCCCGGCTGGCCGAGATCGGCGCCGCGGACCAAGGCCAGGTGCTGCGGGTCGCGGTGGAGGGCGGCGGCTGCTCCGGCTTCCAGTACGAGATCGCGCTGGATGAGGCCAAAGAGGACGATTTGGTGCTCGAAGGCCAGGGCGAAAAAGTCGTGGTCGACAGCGTCTCCCTGCCGTTTCTGGAAAACGCAGTGATTGACTTCACCGAAGAGCTGATCGGCGCGCGGTTCACCATCGAGAACCCCAACGCCACCTCCAGCTGCGGCTGCGGCACCTCGTTCTCGATCTGACCCCGCCTTTTCCGGCAGAGAATACGGTCCGGTAAGCGCGTGCTTGCCGGGCCGGAATTACCGCCTGCGTCCGGCGCCCGTTGCGGAGCGCTGCGGATCAGGGCTCAGGTGCTACGGATCGGTCCGCAGCCGCCCGGCGCTGCGCAGCCGCGGCATCGCCGGGGCAAACTGATCCCAGACCAGATAAAGGCCGGAGGCAATCACGATGGCACCGCCGAGATAGGTGGAGGCTGACGGGAACTCCCCGAAGAACACCGCGCCGATCACCGCCATCCAGATGAACTGCAGGTTCATCAGCGGCGTCACCGCATAAGACGCCAGCAGCCGCAGCGCCACCACCAGCAGCCAGCGCGCCCCGAACAAGAGGAACGCATAGGCCGCAGCCCAGGCCACATCCGCCAGCGGCATCGGCAGCCAGACAAAGGGCAGCACCAGCAGCATCGCCGCGCACAGGGTCAGGTTCGGATAAAGCACCTGCGCCAGCGCGTTGCTTTCATAACGCCCGATAAACCGTGCCATGGTCATGGAAAACGTGCCGGAGACCACTGCGCCAAATGCGATGATGTGGCCCCAGTCCGCATGCGCCCCGCCGTCGTTGTGGGGCAGCAGGAAAAGCACCCCCGCAAATCCCGCCGCCAGCGCAATCCAGGCCGCCGGGCGCACCGGCTCCTTCAGCACCAGCCCGGACATCGCGCCTGCCAGCAGCGGCATCAGCCCGATGAACACGAACACCTCGGCAAAGGGCAGCAGCCGGAAGGCATAGAAGAAGCACACGGCGGCAATCAGCGTCGCCACCGACCTGAGCGCCATCGCCCGCGGGCAGGCCGTGCGGAACCCGCCGCGCTGGCCCGGCAGCCGGTCGGCCAGCAGGCAGAAGACTGCCACCATGGCGCCGGACAGCGCATAAAGCTGCGCCGCAGCATACTGGCCCGCCAGCAATTTCGTGATCCCGTCAGCGGAGGCGATGAGCCCGGTGTAGACCACCACCAGCAGCGCGCCCGCCAGCGCCTGCCTGCGTGCGCACTGCATCACGCCGCCCCTGCGCTGCCCGCGCGGGCAAAACCTTCGAAAAAGCCGGGAAACCCGGCGCAGCTGCGCTCAGCCGCGGCAAGCAACCGGTGTTCTTCCTCATTCAGCAGGGCTTCGGCGTGCACCTTGACCGCGCTCCAGCTCGCGCGGGCTGCTCCGGCATCAAAAACGGCTTCTGAAAGGCTTTTCAAAATACTTCCTCCCCGTACAGCTGACACATGCACGCCCCCTGCGGGAACCGCCTGCCGGAAAGGTTTTCGCCCGGACAGGATCATGAGCCAGTTGGCAACAAAATACTCGTGATAAGAATCGTGAAGTCCAGAAAATTCTCGTTCTGATAGAATAAAAGCGGAAACCTGCCTGTCAAGCCAGCGCTCCCAGGCGCCAGGCGGCTGCTGCCCGGCATAGCGCAGCGCAATGCAGATCTCGGCCAGCAGATCGGCGTTCTGGTCGAGGAAGGCTACCAGGCCGGCGAACTCCAGGCTGGTCAGCGCGGCCTGCGGCAGCTGCGGGTCGCGGCGGCCGTATTCCGACAGGTAAAAAACGATGTGGGTCAGTTCGTATGCCGCCTTCTTATTCGGGATGGCAAAGGTCCGCGGGCAGCAGATGAAGGCCCGCAGCCGGTCGTCCAGCCCGTCGTCGCGCAAGTTTTCACCGCGGCGCGCAAGCAGGCGGCGGGCTTCGGCGCGTTGCAGGTCCGACAGCTCTGCCTGCGCCAGCCCCTGCGCCTGGACCCATGCCGCCAGCTGCGCCCCGGTTTCCCCGGGCAGGCCCAAATCCTCCAGATCCAGGCAGATCGAAAGGATGAAACGGTAATACTGGCGGAAGAAACTGATATGCCGCGCCGCGCCGTCATAGAACATCTGCAGCGGCGCCAGGGCTTCAGGGGCGACATCGGCCCCGGTGCACTCCAGGATGTTCAGCAGTTCGGCGTTTTCCTTGAGCCAGAACACGTCCTCCTGGCTGCGCCGGTGCGTCGAGAAACCGGCAATCAGCGCCTCATGCGCGGCCGCCCGGGACTGACGGGCGGCGGGAGAGAAGAACGGAATGATCTGGGCCATGGAAACCTCCTGCGGATGGATGCGGCGCGGCTGAGGGCGGCCCCGGCCTGGAGCCGCCCGGAGATCCGGGGCCGGGAGGGAGGCCGGCCCCGCGCTGATCAGCTGCCCGAGGAGAACAGCCGGGTTGCGTCGCCGTCGCTGGTACGGGCCTCTGCCGCCGGCGCGGAGCCGGAGGAGAACAGATGCGTTCCTTCGCCCGCGCCAGCCTCCGCCGTGGCTGCCGGGGCCGAGCCGGAAGAGAACATCTCCACCCCTTCGCCAGCCCCGGTTCCGGCCTGCGCCGCGGGTGCGGAGCCGGAGGAGTACATGCCTGTCAGATCGCCAGCTGCGGCTACATTTTCTGCCGCCGGGGCGGAGCCGGAGGAGAACATTTCCGTCAAACCGCCTTCCGCAATCTCAGATTGCAAAACAGGCGCCGATCCGGAGGAGAACATCTGCACCAGATCCCCCTCAGCAGCAGCCGCCCGCACCGCCGGGGCGGAGCCGGATGAGAACATCTCCACCAAATCGCCGGCAGCGGTATCACTGCGGGCCGCAGTGGCTGAGCCGCTGGAGAACAGGCCGGTTTCGCCGCCTGCCCAGCTGTCCGACATCTGCGGCATGGAGCCAGAGGAGAACAGCGAAACACCCTCCCCTGCAGACAGATCCGCAGTGCATTCGGGCGCCGAACCGGAGGAGAACATCTCCGTCGCCTCGCCCCCGTACAGGCTGGCACCTGCGGCCGGGCGGGTTGCGCGGATGGTCTGGATTTTACGCTGAGCAGTCATGTTGGAACCCCATTCGTTAGAGACAAAAGGTTCCTTGACGCTGGCACGGCAATCGCGCAGCGCAAACAAAAAATGCAATTTTACATTGCATTTTGTAACTCAGATTACTTTAACTTCAAGCTGCTATTTTTTGCTCAATTTCAATTAATTCGACTTATTCACAGGTTATTCACCGCGTTATTCACACGCACATTATTGCAAAATAAGGAAACTCAACCTGAGGGTTATTTTTCACCTGCGCAAAACGGACCCGAATTCCTGGCCGCAGGTGATTCGCGTGCCGCGCATCGGGCTTGCCCCGGAGCGCTGATTCAGCGATAGGTCGGCTGGAATAAAGAAATCTGCGCCGGAGGCAAGCCATGAAAATCGCCACATTTAATATCAATGGCATCAAGGCCCGGGCGCAGGCGCTGCCGGACTGGCTGGACGAGGCGCAGCCCGACGTTGTGCTGCTGCAGGAAATCAAGTCGGTGGATGAGGCCTTCCCGCGCGAGATCTTCGAGGAGCGCGGCTATAACGTCGAAACACACGGCCAGAAAAGCTTCAACGGCGTGGCAATCCTGTCGAAACTGCCGCTGGAGGATGTATCCCGCGGACTGCCCGGCGACGACAGCGACGAGCAGGCGCGCTGGATCGAGGCCACCGTGGTGGGCAAACAGGCGATCCGGATCTGCGGCCTCTACCTGCCCAATGGCAACCCGGTGGAGCTGGAAGCCGATGGCAGCCCGGTGGCGGGCGGAAAATACGCCTACAAGCTGGCTTGGATGGAGCGGCTGAAGGCCCGGGCGCAGGCGCTGCTGGCCGAGGAGATGCCTGCGCTAATGGCTGGCGATTACAACATCATCCCGCAGGCCGAGGACGCCAAGCGGCCCGAAGCCTGGATCGAGGACGCGCTGCACCGCCCGGAAAGCCGCGCCGCGTTTCAGCGGATCGTCAACCTGGGCTTTACCGAGGCCTTCCGCGCCCGCCACCAGGGGCCGGGGCAGTACTCCTTCTGGGACTACCAGGCCGGCGCCTGGAACCGCGACGACGGTATCCGCATCGATCATTTCCTGCTGACACCGCAGGCCGCCGACCTGCTGCTGGACTGCCGGATCGACAAAGACGTGCGCGGCCGCGAAAAGCCCTCCGACCACGTCCCCGTCTGGGTCGAACTGGATAACTGAGCGCCATCCGCGCCGCGCGCCAGCGCGGCGCCATGCCCAACCTGCTCCGGTTCATTTCAATGAATCGGAACCGGGCGGGAGCCTCCCCTTGGCGCCTCAGGCAGTGACGTCGTGACGGTAGATCCAGTCGAATTGGCTGACCATGCGGTCCGGCGCAAAACGGCCGCCCAGTTTCAAAACCTGATGCGCAGGCCAGCTGAGCGGCGCGCGCAGGTGGTATTTCCAGGCGTTGCCGCTGGCGGCCTTCACCACCTTTTCTGCCCGGTCGCGGCGGCGCGACTGGTACAACGCCAGACCAGCCTTCAGCCCGGGCGCCTCCTGCAGCGAGCGGGCCAGAACCCAGGCATCCTCCAGCGCCAGATTGGCGCCCTGGGCCATGAACGGCAGCGTCGGATGCGCTGCATCGCCCAGGATCGCGGTGTTCTCACCGTGCCAGCTGGCGGCCACCGGATGGCGGAACAGTCCCCAGAGCAAGACCTCCTCCACCGCCTCAAGCAGCGCCGCGGCGGCGCCGCCGAAGCCTGAAAAGGCCGCGCGCAGGTTGGCCGGGTCGTCCTTGAAATGCCAGCCTTCCTCGGCCCAGGCGCGGCGTTCCTGCACCGCCACCAGGTTCATCAGGCTGCCGTCGCGCAAGGGATAGGCGACCAGATGCCGCCCCGGCCCCATGAACACCTGCGCCTCCGGCGGCAGGTTCAGGTGGTTCGGCACGGTGGCGCGCCAGGCCACCTGGCCGGTGAAGGAGGGTTTGCGCTCACCGTTCAACGCTACCCTTGTTTTCGAATGCAGCCCGTCGGCGCCGATCACCAGGTCGCCGCCGCAATGGACGCCGTGGCCGAGGTGCACCAGCGGCTGCGGGCCGGGCTCGACCCGCTCTGCCTTCTGCAGCAGCCGCACCTGCACGCCTTCGCGCCGGGCGGCGCCGGCCAGGATGCCAACGAGGTCGGAGCGGTGCACGAAGTAATAGGGCAGCCCGGCGGCATATTCATCCAGATCCAGCCGCAGCACCTGATTGCCGCGGCGGTGGCCGCGCAGCACCACCGCGCGCGCCCGCTGCGAGCACCAGGCCAGGTCATCCGCCAGCCCCAGCGCCTTCAGCACGGCCACGCCATTGGGGGTGATCTGCAGGCCCGCGCCGACCTCGGAGATCGCCTCGGCCTGCTCCAGCACGGTGACAGCGGCGCCAAACCGGCGCAGCGCCAGCGCCGCGGCCAGGCCGCCGATCCCGGCGCCGATGACGTTTATTTTCAGGCCTTTGAGTTCCATGGGCTCCAGCAGATTCTCCGCCCGCCCCCAATGGAACAAAAAACGCCGGAGCAAAAGGCCCCGGCGTCATTGTTTTGTGCGTTTCCGCCGCTGAAATCAGCGGTTAATCGTCGCGGTGGACTTTTTCACGGCGCTCGTGGCGTTCCTGCGCTTCCAGGCTCATGGTTGCGATCGGACGCGCATCGAGGCGCTTCAGCGAGATCGGATCGCCGGTCACTTCGCAGTAGCCGTATTCGCCTTCGTCGATGCGGCGCAGCGCCGAGTCGATCTTGGCGACGAGCTTGCGCTGACGGTCGCGGGTGCGCAGCTCCAGCGCGCGGTCGGTCTCTTCGCTGGCACGGTCTGCGACATCCGGGATATTGCGGGTGCTGTCCTGCAGCCCCTCAATGGTGTCGCGGCTGTCCGCCAGCAGTTCCTGCTTCCATTCCAATAGTTTGCGTCGGAAATACTCAAGCTGCCGTTCGTTCATGAACGGCTCATCTTCGGCCGGGCGGTAGTCGTCCGGCAGAAACACTTCTTGCTTCATTTCGGCTCCTTCGGTCTGGCCCATAATGTTGGTCATAATTTGCACCTGAACATTTTGGCTCCCCCTCTTCCGCAGCGTTTATCCCTATCGGCAGGGAATGTCACTACACAATAGTGGCGCGGTTTGGTTAAAAGCGTGGTAACAAGGCGGCAACCACGGCTGATACGGGAAAGATATGCGATTTCAGGGCACTAAGGAATATGTTGCAACGGACGATCTGAAGGTGGCGGTGAATGCCGCGGTCACGCTGGAGCGTCCGCTGCTGGTCAAGGGCGAGCCCGGCACCGGCAAAACGGAACTGGCCAAACAGGTCGCCAGCGCGCTGGGGCTCCGGATGATCGAGTGGAACGTGAAGTCCACCACCCGCGCGCAGCAGGGCCTCTATGAATATGACGCGGTGAGCCGCCTGCGCGACAGCCAGCTGGGCGAGGAGCGCGTCCATGATGTGAAGAACTACATCCGCAAGGGCAAGCTGTGGGAGGCGTTCGAGGCGGACGAGAAGGTTGTGCTGCTGATCGACGAGATCGACAAGGCCGACATCGAGTTCCCCAACGACCTCTTGCAGGAGCTCGACAAGATGGAGTTCCACGTCTACGAAACCGGCGAGACCATCAGGGCAAAGCACCGGCCGGTGATGATCATCACCTCCAACAACGAGAAGGAACTGCCGGACGCCTTCCTGCGCCGCTGCTTCTTCCACTACATCCGCTTCCCGGATGCGGAGACGATGAAGAAGATCGTTGAGGTGCATCATCCCGGCATCAAGGAGACGCTGCTGACCGCCGCGCTGACCCAGTTCTACGAGATCCGCGAAACCCAGGGTTTGAAGAAGAAGCCGTCAACCTCCGAGGTGATCGACTGGCTGAAACTGCTGCTGGCGGAGGATCTGAGTCCAGAGGACCTGGCCCGCGACGGCGCCAATGCCCTGCCCAAGCTGCACGGGGCGCTGTTGAAGAACGAGCAGGACGTGCATCTGTTCGAACGCCTTGCCTTTATGGCACGCGGACGGCGCTGACAGCACAGCGGCAGGCGCAGTTCCCGGCGCCTGCCTGTTTCGCTTCAAATCGCCTCTGCATTCCCCTATCTGTGAAAGACAGAGCCAGGCTGCGCCAGCCCGGCCGGTAGGAGACACCTGAGTGCCCGCTGACGCTGCTTTGCATGTGACCAAGCCCTCCCGCCAAGACGGGTGGCGCCTGCTGTCCGGGATTGCGGCTGCTCTGGCAGCGCTGGCGCTGGCCGGCTGCACCGCCCCCGCTGCCCGGGTCGAAGCGCCGACACGGGCCGCTGCAGCGCCGCTGGCGCTGCCGCCTGTCAAGGTGTTCACACCGAGCCCCGCGCCGCCGCCGCAGCGCTCCAATGCCGAGATCGCCCGCGATTTCCTGGACCTGCATTTCCAGCTGGAAGGCGGCAGCACCCTGCCCCACTTCACCCGCTTTGAAACCCCGATCACCCTGCGCGTCACCGGCACGCCCGCGCCCGGGCTGAACCGCGACCTGGACGCGCTGCTGGCGCGGCTGCGCAACGAGGCCGGGATATCCGTCCGACGGGTTTCCGGCGCCGACGCCGGCATCACCATCCAGTCGGTCTCCCGCGCCGAGATCCGCAGGGCGCTGCCCAAGGCGGCCTGTTTCGTGGTGCCCAATGTCTCGTCGCTGGCGGAATACCGGCGCAACCGGCGCAGCCCGCGCACCAACTGGACGCAGCTGCGCAGCCGCGAGAAACTGGCGGTGTTCATCCCCAATGATGTTGCCCCGCAGGAAGTGCGCGACTGCCTGCATGAGGAGCTGGCGCAAGCGATCGGGCCGCTCAATGACCTGTACCGGCTGCCGGATTCGATTTTCAACGACGACAACGCCCATTCGGTGCTGACCGGGTTTGACATGCTGATCCTGCGCGCCACTTACGCGCCGGAACTGCGCACCGGCATGACCCGGGCCGAGGCCGCCGCCCGCCTGCCCGCCATCCTGGCACGGCTGAACCCGGGCGGAGCCCGCAATGCCACCCAATGGCTGCCGGAAACTCCGCAGGACTGGGCCGCTGCCTATGAACAGGCATTGGGGCCGAAATCGGCGCTGCGGGAACGGCTGCGCGCAGCCAACAGGGCGGCCGCGATTGCCCGCAGCCAGGGCTGGACCGATCACCGGCGGGCCCAGAGCCACTATACCCTGGGCCGGATGCTGAGCATCCGCGAGCCGGAGCTGGCCCTGCAGCATTTCCAGACCGCCCAAGGCTTTCTGCAGCAGCAGCCCGGCACCGGCATCCACCAGGCCAAGCTGGCGGTGCAGCTGGCAGCCTATGACATCTCCGCCGGCAACGGCGCCGCCGCCCTGGCGCGGCTGAAACCCGCCGTGGCTGCCGCCGCGGCCCACGAAAACGCGGCCCTGCTGTCGACCCTGCTGATGCTGCAGGCGGAAGCGCTGGACCTGGAGGGCCGCGAGACAGAGGCGCGCGGGGTCAGGCTGGACAGCCTGGGATGGGCGCGTTACGGGTTTGGCCCGGATTGGGTGGTGGAGGCCCGGCTGGAAGAAGTGGCGGCGCTGCGCCCTTCCGGCTCCTGATCCTGCAACATGAGACAACGGACGGATAAGACCATGATCGTAATTGCCGGTGTGCTGCTGGGCGCCCTGATTGGCGCTGTGAAGGCCCGTAAACGTGGCGGCAACACCATGGACATGCTGCAATACGGGGCTGTCCATGCCATCATCTTTGGTATTCTTGGCCTGCTGGCAACCATCCTGACCCACCGGGTGCTGGCGTAATTGCTGACAGAGGCCCGCGATGTTCCAGCCCTTCTTTGAAAACCTGCGCAAGGCGTCCATTCCGGTCAGCTTGCGCGAGTACCTCACCTTTCTGGAGGGGATGAAGGCCGGGCTGGCGACTTATGACATCGAGGCCTTCTACTTCCTCGCCCGCGCCGCGATGGTGAAGGATGAGCGCAACATCGACAAGTTCGACCGCGCCTTTGCCGCCACTTTCGAGGGGCTGGAGGCGATTCCGGCGCAGGCGGTGATGGAAGCCGTCGACATTCCCGAGGAATGGCTGCGCAAGATGGCCGAGAAACACCTGAGCGCAGAGGAAAAGGCCGAGATCGAAGCGCTTGGCGGCTTCGAGGCGCTGATGGAAACGCTGAAGGAGCGGCTGAAGGAACAGCAGGGCCGCCATCAGGGCGGCAATAAATGGATCGGCACCGCCGGCACCTCGCCCTTTGGCGCCTATGGCTACAACCCCGAGGGCGTGCGCATCGGCCAGGACAAGAGCCGCCACCAGCGCGCGGTCAAGGTCTGGGACAAGCGCGAGTTCAGGAATTTCGACGGCGATGTGGAGCTGGGCACCCGCAATATCAAGGTCGCCCTGAAACGGCTGCGCCGCTGGGTCCGCGAAGGCGCGCAGGAAGAGCTGGATCTGGACGGCACCATCCGTTCCACCGCCGAGCACGGCTATCTGGATGTGAAGACACGGCCGGAGCGGCACAACGCAGTAAAGGTGCTGCTGTTCCTGGATGTGGGCGGTTCGATGGATCCGCATATCCAGGTGGTGGAGGAGCTGTTCTCTGCCGCCCGCGCCGAGTTCAAGCACCTGGAATACTACTACTTCCACAACTGCCTGTATGAGGGCGTCTGGCGCGACAACCGGCGGCGCTGGAACGAGAAGACGCCGACCCATGAGGTGCTGCGCACCTACGGGCCGGATTACAAGTGCATCTTCGTCGGCGATGCCTCAATGTCGCCTTACGAGATCGCCTATCCCGGCGGTGCCAACGAGCACTGGAACGAGGAAGCGGGCCAGGTCTGGCTGCAGCGCGCGCGCGAGGCCTGGGCGTCGAACCTGTGGATCAACCCGGTGCCGGAAAAGTATTGGGATTACACCCATTCGATCAGCATGATCCGCGAGATCTTCGAGGGCCGGATGGTGCCGATGACCCTGGATGGCCTGGAACGCGGCATGCGGGAGCTGAGCCGCTAGGCGGCATCGTGTCATACAGCCAAGCCCTCCCGCGCCTGCAGGTGGCGCGGCTGGCGCCGCACCCCCTTGGCAGCCTTGGGCATGGCATCCTGCCCTACGGGCAGGATACGCGCCGGAGCCGCGGCTCCGGCGCCTGGCCCAACCGGGAGGCGGGCATGCCACATGCACGCTGGACGGGCGGGAGGGCCGTCCTGGTGTTTGATCTGGCGTTAACTGCCCGCCAGCCCCCAGGCACCCAGAGCTGCCACAGGCACAAACAGCCAGCCCTGCGGCAGCAGGCCGTAGCGCGCCCGGCGCAGCGGCGGCAGCAGCAGGCCAACCGCCGCCATCATCGCGGCCATTGCAGTTCCGGCCACCGCCATCCCCTCTGCACCGCGGGCGCCGAGGAACAGGAACAGGGCCATCAGCCCCAGGCAGCCGGTGACCAGATGCCAGCACAGCAAGGTGGTCTCGCGCACTACATCCGGCAGCTGCCGGTCCTGCGCCAAGGGACGGGCGCATTCACGGCCTCCAACAAAGGCATGAACAATCATCCACAGGGCAGCCAGAAAGGCGGCGGCGAGAAAACTCCATTGCATGTCAAATCTCCTGAAAAATCGGCGCCTGCGGGCGGGCCGGAGGCGGCAGGGGCAATCTGCGGGCAGTCTGACCATACCCGCCCAGGAAGCGCCACCGGCATTTCTGCCGCAGACTCCGGCCACCGCACAAAGTAATGCCGCCAGCGGTTGATTGCGCCACCGACCGAACCTAGGTGCTGTGACGGCATGAGCAGCAGCACCCGTACAACAAGCCCGGTCACCGGACCCATTCTGATCCTTGATGATCTGCGCGATGGCCGGATGCATCTGGCCGCTTTGTTCATTGCGCCCAAAGGCACGGCTCTGCCGCCTGTTGAGCTGGACGGCGGTGAAGCGCAGCCCGCACCGCTGGCGGAGTACAGCACCCATACGGTGCTGCGGGCGCGGTTCAGCCTGCCGGCGGGCTGCCCTACCGCCTATCAATGGAACGGCACGCGCTTTGAGCTGGCCGGCGGGTTCGGCGGCGACCTGCGGATCGCCTTTGCCTCCTGCAACGGAGAGGAACACGGAGACCTGGACCGCGACGGGGACGAACGCAACGCCATGTGGGCGCGGATGGGCGCGGAGCACCGCGCCGCCCCCTTCTCGCTGCTCCTGCACGGCGGCGATCAGGTCTATGCGGATGAGGTGACCGGCGGCCATCCCTTGAGCCAGGACTGGCCGGAGCGCATCCCGCGCGATCCCGCGCAAGAGGGCTTGGTCTCTTTGCACCGACACCTGCGAGAGCGTTTCCTGCAGCGGTATCTGGCGGCTTACAGCACACCGGAGTTTGCCTGGATCGCCGCCCGGGTGCCCTCGCTGATGCAATGGGACGACCACGACATCTGTGACGGCTGGGGGTCCTTGCGCCGTTCGCGCACCTATTCCCCGGTCGGCCAGACGCTGTTTGCGGCCGCGCGGGAAGCGGCGCTGCTGTTTCAGCACGGCTGTGCGGACGGCGACCTGCCCGCCCGCTTTGCCGATCCCGAAGGCACCCATCTGGGCTGGCGCGTCGAAGCGCCGGGGCTGCGGCTGCTGGCGCCCGACCTGCGTTCCGAGCGCAGCCGGCGCCGGGTGATGGCGCGGGGCGGCTGGCGGATGATGAGGGCAGCGGCGGAGCAGCGCTTTGCCGGGCGCAGCCTGATCCTGTCGAGCGTGCCGCTGCTGGGGCCGCGGCTGTCGCTGCTGGAGCTGTTGATGGTGCTGACGCCGCGGATGCAGAAATACGAGGACGACCTACGCGACCAGTGGCAGAGCCGGGCGCACCGGGCCTCCTGGCGGCGGATGCTGCGGCTGACCCGGGACATTGCGGCGCACGACGGCCAGCAGGTCACTGCCATCTCCGGTGAGATCCACCTGGCCACACGCGGCGAGATGGCGCTTGGCGGCGGCAAGGTGCTGCACCAGCTGGTCGCCTCCGGCATTGCCCACCGGGCGCCGCCACGGGCCTGGGCCCGGGTGCTGGGGCTGCTGTCCTGGCTTGGTGATGCTCCGCTGGCAGGCCACCCCATCCGCATCCGCAAAATCCCCGGCCAGGCCGGGCGATACGTGGCGGAGCGGAACTATCTGATCCTAGAGCGGCAGGGTGCTGACTGGTCCGCCAGCTGGGAACTGGAAACCTCCGGCCGGTCGGCGCCGCTGCCGCTTTAGCCGCGCGGCAGACGCAGGGCGGCCGCGCGGCGTCCGCGGGAACGGCAACCCTTTTCTGCGCAACCTCAGGCAGATTATATGCGGAAATCCGCCGCCCGAAGCGGCCGCAGGCGCTTGTCCGCCGAAGCCGCCCCGCGCCGGTTGAACGGCCTGCCCACCAGACGCTACCCAAGGGAAAAAGGCGCGGCGAAACAAGGCCGCCAATCCCGAGCAGGAGCATCGCGTGAGCGTGCCGCATCAAGACATAAAACCGCGTGGCAGTGCGCCTGCCGCAAGCGTGAAACCGTTCCAGATCCGCGGCCGGTATTTCACCGCCGTGGCGCTGCGGCCAGAGGACGGGCCGCTGGACCAGGCTTTTTACGCCGCGCTGGACGCGCAGCTGCGCTGGAGCCCGCATTTCTTTGACGGCGCGCCGCTGATCCTGGACCTGGCGCAGGCGCACGGGCTGAGCCGCCCGGCAGAGCTGCGGGCGCTGGCAGACAGCCTGCGCAGCCGCGGGCTGGCGGTGTTCGGGGTGCAGAACGCAACCCCCGGCCAGCTGGCCGCGGCAGAGGATGCCGGGCTGATCGCCATTGCCAGCGGCAAGGATGCGCCTCTCAACACCGGACCGGGTACACGCCGGGAAATCCCCAAGAAATTGCGCCCGCCTGAGAATGTGCTAATCACCCGGCCGGTGCGCTCCGGCCAGACGGTGGTGGCTGAGGGCGGCGATCTGGTGGTGGTCGGGCCAGTCAGTTCCGGCGCCGAGCTGATCGCGCGCGGCAGCATCCATGTTTACGGGCCGCTCAAAGGCCGCGCGATGGCCGGCGCCGAGGGCGACGAGAGCGCGCGGATCTTCTGCCAGCGGCTGGATGCGGAGCTGCTGGCGGTGGCGGGCCTGTACCGGACGAACGAGAATTTGGAGCCGGAGCTATTGAACCGCGCAGCACAGGTATTCCTGCGCGACGGCCGGCTGTGTGTGGAGGCACTGTAATGAGCAAGGACCTGACATTGGAAGAACCGCTGGGCCGGGTGATCGTTGTCACCTCGGGCAAGGGCGGCGTCGGCAAGACCACAACCTCGGCGGCGGTGGGCGCCGAGCTGGCGCGGCGCGGCCACAAGACTGTTGTAATCGATTTCGACGTCGGATTGCGCAACCTGGACATGATCATGGGGTGCGAGCGCCGGGTGGTCTTTGACTTCATCAACGTCATTCAGGGCGACGCCAAGCTGAAGCAGGCGCTGATCCGCGACAGGCGGCTGGAGAACCTGGCGGTGCTGCCGACCTCGCAAACCCGCGACAAGGACGCGCTGACCAAGGACGGCGTCGAGAAGGTGCTGGATGAACTGCGCAAGGAGTTCGACTACATCATCTGCGACAGCCCGGCAGGGATCGAGCGCGGCGCCCAGATGGCGATGCATTTCGCCGATGAGGCGATTGTGGTGACCAACCCCGAAGTGTCCTCGGTGCGTGACAGCGACCGGGTGCTGGGGCTGCTCAACAGCATCACTGAGCGGGCCGGCAAGACCGGCGCCGAGCCGGTGAAGGCGCAGGTGCTGATCACCCGCCATGACAAGGCCCGCGTCGACAGCGGCGAGATGATGACGGTGGAGGACGTGCTGGAGGTTCTGGCGGTACCGCTGCTGGGGATCATCCCCGAAAGCAAGGCGGTGCTGCGCGCCTCCAACCTCGGCGTGCCGGTGGTTCTGGACGACCCCTCTGCGGCGGCAGCCGCCTATGAGGACGCGGTGGGCCGGCTAATCGGAGAGCAGATCGAGATGCGGATTGCCGCAGACCCGCGCCGCGGCTTGCTGCAGCGGCTGTTCCGGCGGGCGGTGTAAGCGATGTTCGGATTTTCCCTCCGCCCCCGCAAGGCCTCTGCCAGCACCGCCAAGGAACGGCTGCAGATCCTGCTGGCGCATGAGCGCAGCGGCGGCGGCGCCGCCCGCCCCGACTGCCTGCCGCAGCTGCAGCGCGAGATCCTGGAAGTGATCCGCCGCCACATGCAGATCGGCGACGAGGCGATCGACATCCGCATGGAGCGCGGCGACGAGCTGTCGAGCCTTGAGATCAACATAGAGTTCCCCGGCAAGCTGGGCGTCAACTGACCGGCAACACAGGTGCCCGGCCGACGCGCCTGTGCGGTCAGTTTTACTAAATTCCGGCGCAGAGTCCCCGCCCCTTTCCTGCGCCGGGGTAAGGGCAGGTTAAGCCTGCCTGTGCTGTCATGGGCCTTCCGCATCTTACCTGCAGAAGGCCCATGACACGTCAGGACCCCTCTTTCAGCCCCGCCCGCGCCACGCCGCAGGATACCCTGCAGCTGGGGGAGCTGCTGGGCGCGCTCAGCCATGCGCTGGATCTGACCGAAGGCCAGCCCAAGGGCCATTGCGTCCGCTGCTGCTGGATCGGCATGCAGGTTGCGCGGGAGCTGGAGATGCCGCCGCAGGCGCGCTCCGACCTGTATTTCACATTGCTGCTGAAGGATCTGGGGTGCAGCTCCAACGCCGCCCGCATCTGCCAGCTGTACCTGACCGACGACCTGTCCTTCAAACACAGCTTCAAGACGGTGAGCGGCACCCGCCAGGGCATCGAATTCCTGCTGCGCAACACCGCGCTGGGGGCCAGCCCGCTGCAGAAGCTGAAAACGCTGGGCCATGTGATTGCCAGAAACGGCCAGCTGGCAGGCGAGTTGATCGAGACCCGCTGCAACCGCGGCGCCGGCATCGCCCGGCAGATGCGGTTCTCCGAGGATGTGGCGGAGGGCATCGCCAGCCTGGATGAGCACTGGGACGGCGGCGGCCAGCCGCAGGGCCTGACTGGCGCGGCGATCCCCTTGTTTTCGCGCATCGCGCTGATGGCGCAGGTGGCGGACGTCTTTGCCGCCAGCGCAGGGGCAGAGGCCGCCGCGGCGGAACTGGAGGCCCGCGCGGGCAGCTGGTTCGACCCGGATCTGGTGCCGGTCTTCACCGCGGTGATCCGGCGCCCGGGTTTCCTGCAGGAGCTGACAGATCCCGGGCTGGAAGCGGAGGTGTTTGCCACCCGCCACGCGCGCCACATCCATCCGGTGGACGAGGATTACCTGGATGAGATCGCGCGGGCCTTTTCGCTGGTGATCGACGCCAAGAGCCCGTTTACCCACGGCCATTCGCAGCGGGTGGCGCGTTATACCGGGCTGATCTGCGACCAGCTGGGATACTCCCCCGAACGGCGCCGCTGGATGGTGCGGGGCGCGCTCTTGCATGACATCGGCAAGCTTGGGGTCTCCAACACCATCCTCGACAAGCCGGGCAAGATGACGGAGGAGGAATTTGCCCTGATGAAGCAGCACCCGGTGCTGGGCCATGAGGTGCTGAGCCGGATCGCCGCCTTCCGCGAACTGGCGGAGGTGAGCGCCGCGCATCACGAGCGGCTGGACGGCAAGGGCTACCCCTATGGCCTGGACGCCAGCCAGCTGACGCAGGAGATGCGGGTGATGGCGGTGGCCGATATCTTTGACGCGCTGACCGCCGACCGCCCCTACCGCGCGGCACTGCCGCTGGAGAAGACCTATGCCATCATGGATGACCTTGCAGGCCCCGGCATCGACCCGGAGTGTTACGCCGCGCTGCAGGATGCAGTGACCGCCAGCGGCTGGCCCTCGGCCTCGGACGCGCCGCTGCCCGGAGGTGAGTGGGAGCTGCCGCCGGCCGAGCGCAGCGCCTAGCTGGCGAGGTTGCGGTTCTTCTGTGAATAGAGCGCCAGCGCCGTCACCTGCCCCGCCACGATGGCCGAGAACATCAGCAGCGCCGACAGGCCGATGCTGGCATCCGCCATCAGGGTCTCGTTGAACAGCGACTGGGTGGCGCTCATCAGCACCCGGCTGCCGGGGACCAGGATCAGAATGCCCTGCACGATATAGATGGCGCCGGTGAGGTTCAGCGTCTTGGCAAGCCAGGTGCCGTAAAGCGTGATGCACATGGCAGTAACCCAGGTGCCGACGATCCAGCCGCCGCCGAAGCCCAGGTACAGCGGTCCCCACATGCCCAGCACGGTGACCGGCAGCGCCCGCAGGATGTCGACCATCCGGGCGTTGAAGATCACCCCGATCGAGAACGACAGCGCCGGCAGCGCCAGATAGGGCATCCACCACAGGACCCCGTTCACATTCTCCACATGCGGCGTTGCCCCCCAAAGTGCTGCACCGATGCTGACGCCGATGTAGATGCCGATGAACAGTTTCATCAGCACGAAGATCGACTGGGCAAACAGGCTGGAGCCGGAGATCACGTCGTTGAAAGCAAGGCATTCCAGCGAGTTGGCAATCGACAGCCCCGGCACGAACAGCACGATGGCGGCAATGCAGGTGCCCCAGACCGGCACCTCCACCCCCATGCTGCTGACCAGCGAGACCGCCAGCCCCGCGACCAGAGCCGACAGAAACTCCACCAGGATCACCCGGTCGCCGCGGCAGAACAGCTGGCAGAGCCAGACCAGGAAGCCCAAGACCGCCGACAGGGCGATGGTAGTGAGCGCGCTGCCGATCAAGGTCAGGAAAGCCGGCGGGATGGCTATATTGGCCAGCATGATCAGCCAGCCGGGGTAGCGCCCCGGCTCCTCGATCCCCGGGTCCTCGACCGCGTTGATGCGGATGATGGTGCGCGCCAGCAGGCTGAGGTTGATCTGCGCGGGCTCCAGGCGGCGGATGATGAACTGGTTGTCCTCGTCCGGGAACTGGCAGGAGATCGAGGTGGGGGTGGCCTGCACGATCACATTGATGCCCTGTTTCCTGGCAAAGAACTGCAGGTACTTCTCGATCTTGTAGGGTGCGCAGCCGCTGCGGTGCAGGGTCTCGCCGGTGTCGGCGATATTGCGGAGCTGAGAGAGCGGTGCCATGAGCCGGAAGCCGTTGTTATCTGGAGCCTTTGGGAAGCCTCCCCTTAAAGGATGCGATGTGCCGCGGCGAGTGCGGATTTTGCATGGCGGCCTGCGCAGAATGCAAGGCTTCGCGGGCGCAGGCCCTTGCTGCCGCCGGTGTTTCCGCCCATATCTGTGCCATGCTGCGCCTTCTGCCCATTCTGCTGGCCGTTGCCTATGGCCTTGTGATGTACCGGATTTCCGTCTGGCGCACCCACCGGGAGCTGGACCAGCGCTCAACCGAACTGGCGGACCCCAGGCTGAAACAGCTGACGGACCGGCTGGCAGCGGCGCTGAACGTGGCTCGCATCCCGGTACATATCTACGAGGTCGATCCAGTGAACGGGCTGGCGGCGCCGGACGGGCGGATTTTCATCACCCGCGGCTTTTACCGCAAGTACCAGAACGGCGACGTCAGCGCCGAGGAAATGGCCTCGGTTATTGCACATGAGCTGGGCCATGTGGCGCTGGGGCATGCGAAAAAGCGAATGATCGACTTCTCCGGCCAGAATGCGTTGCGCACCGCGCTGATGATGATCCTGGGCCGCTACATCCCCTTTATCGGACCGTGGATTGCCGGGGTGCTGACATCTTTGCTGGCAGCAAGGCTATCGCGCGGCGATGAATATGAGGCCGATGAATACGCCGCCGCGCTGCTGACCAAGGCAGGCATCGGACTGGCGCCGCAGAAAAGCCTGTTTACCAAGCTGGAAGCACTGACCCAGCAACGGGCGGGCATGGCCCCGGCCTGGCTGATGAGCCATCCCAAGACCGAAGAGCGCATCGCCGCGCTGGAGCGGCTGGAGGCGAAATGGGCCAAGGGCTGAGGCAGCAGCAGAGTTGAGGGGCCGGCCCCTCAAACTCCCCGGAGTATTCTTACAAAGAAGAAGAGAGAGCCTTGGCCAGCCGCGGCAGCCGGGCTTTCTTCAGCAGCGGGCGGATTTCCCAGCTGCCGCCGGACAGGCGGTTGGCTTCTGCCAGCACCTCTGCCCCCAGCGCTTCCATGCCAGCACCGTTCTGCAGCCAGAAGCCATAGAGCAGTTCGTCCGGGCCGAGGCGCTCCAGTCCTTCCTCTGCCAGCGTGTGGCGCGGAAAGTCCTTGTTGTTGACGGTGACGATGGCGTCGGCGTGGCCTGCGATAGCTGCGGCCAGCACATGGGTATCCGCGCTGTCGGGCAGCCAGAGGCGGGATTCGATGCCCGGCGCGGGGGCGACCTCCGCCTTGGGCCAGTTGGCGCGGATCAGCGCAATCTCTGCCGTGGCCTGCGCCGCGCCCGCGGGGCCGAGTTTCAGCGCAGCCCGTTCCCATTCGCCCAGGATCCGCGCGGACCAGAGCGGGGTGAAATGGCCGAGACGCGCCGCGCCCAGCAGCATTTCCCGCATCACCGTCGGGTAGAGGACGCAAGTGTCGAGGAGCAGCTTCACCCGCGTCAGTCCAGCCGGAAGAACACGGCCTTCAGATAACCGCTTTCGGCCAGCTGCGGCAGCTGCGGGTGGTCGGGGCCTGCGTATCCGGTGTGGATCAGCGCACCGCGGCGGCCTGCCTTGCCGATGCCACGGGCCGAGGCGTTGCGGAACCTGGAGAGATCGGCGGCGTGCGAGCAGGAGCAGAGGCCGAGGTAGCCGCCCGGCTTGACCAGCGGCGCCGCCAGTTTGGCCACGCGCTCATAAGCCCGCAGGCCGGCCTCAAGCGCCTGTTTGGAGGGCGCAAAGGCGGGCGGGTCGCAGATGACGACGTCGAAAGTTTCGCCCTCTTCCCCCAGCGCCGCCAGCACGTCGAAGGCGTCGCCCTGGCGGGCGGTGAATTTGTCCTGAACTCCGGCAGCCTCGGCGCCCTGTGCGGCCAGGTCCAGCGCCGCGGCGGAGCCGTCAACGCAGGTCGCCTGACCTGCCCCGCCTGCCAGCATCGCCAGTCCAAATCCGCCGACGTGGGAAAACACATCCAGCACCTTGGCGCCCGGCGCAGTAAGGCGGGCGGCAAAAGCGTGGTTTTCGCGCTGGTCGAAGAACAGCCCGGTTTTCTGGCCGCCGGTGAGGTCGGCCATATAGGTGGCGCCGTTCATCACCACCGGCAGCGGCGCGGCGGGGGCCTCACCCAGCAGGGTTTGGTTCACGTCATCCAGACCTTCCAGCCCGCGGGTGCGGCCAGAGGCGTTTTTCAGGATCACCTCTGCGCGGGTTACCTCGGCCAAAGCGGCGGTGAGCAGGTCCAGATGCGCCTCGGCCCAGGCGGCGTTGGGCTGCACCACGCAAGCTGCGCCAAAGCGGTCGATCACCACGCCGGGCAGGCCGTCGGATTCGGCATGAACCAGACGATAGAACGGCGCATCATAGAGCTGCTCGCGCATTTCCAGCGCACGTGACAGGCGGGCGGCAAACCAGGCCTGATCAATTACCGCCTCCGGATCGCGATCGAGCATCCGGGCGATGATCTTGCTTTCCGGGTTCACCGAAACCAGCCCCAGCGGGCGCTGCGCCTCATCCTCCAGCACCGCAAGGGTGCCGGGTGCCAGCTTGCGGGTGCGGCGGTCGGTCACCAGTTCGTTGGCATAAACCCAGGGAAACCCGTGCCGGATGGCGCGGGCGTTGGACTTGGGCTTCATTTTCACGCGGGGGCGCTGGAGCGCATCGGAGGAGGCTGTCATGAGCCCCTCTTATCCCTAAGCCCGGAACAGGAAAAGGGGCCGCGTGACCCCTGTCCTTGGGAACTTCCGCGCTGCGGTGCTGCCCTTACCGCTCGCGCGAGCGCCAGCCGCCGCGGCGGCGCGGCTTTTCAGCGCCTTGCAGGCCGTCGCGCAGCACCGTCGTCATCGGGTGCTCCGGCTGGGCATCGCCGTACAGCGCCAGCAGCACCTGGATGTCGGTGCGGCTGTCGCGGGCGGCGTCCATGCCCAGCGCCCAGTCGAAAAAGATGCTGCGGCACTGGGCATCGGTGATGCCCTCGATCCGGTAGGCCTCGTAGATCAGACCGCGCGGGTCCTGTTCAGTGCTGCCCTTCTTCATCCGCCGCTTCCCTTTCCAAGGTTTCGCCAATCAGCGCAGCACAGCGGCTGTAGCGGTCCTGCAGTTCCTGCTCCAGCGTCTCCAGCCGGGCATAGCCGGTGGTGCGGCAGAGGAACTGCGCCCCGCCCTCCCCCATGGTTTCGGCCTCGATGGCCTTGCCGGAGAGCAGCCGCGCTGCGCATTGCACCGACCAGAATAGCCGGTAACCGGCGGCGAGGTATTCTGCATCCGCGTCATTCAGCCACCCGGCAGCGACAGCGCCCTTGAGGCCGGAGGCCACATCGCGGGCCGCCGAGCCGGAGGTAAGGGTGCCGGCCTGCGACAGCAATTCGATGTCCATCATCCGCCCGGGGCCGTTCTTGGCGTCCCAGACCCCCGCGGGTGTCTTGGCCGCAGCAAGTCGCTCACGCATCTTAGCCACCTCGCGCAGGACCTTGCCGCACTCGCGCGGCTCCGACAGGAAGCCGGTGCGGAAATCCTCGATCTCTGCGGTCAGGCTGGCATCGCCTGCGATGGTGCGGGCGCGGGTCAGGGCCAGATGCTCCCACACCCAGGCCTCGTTCTGCTGGTAGAGCGTGAACCCCGCCAGGCTGACCGCAACAGGGCCCTGGGTGCCGGAGGGGCGCAGGCGCATGTCGACCTCGTAAAGACGGCCCTGCGCCATCGGCGCCGACAGCGCAGTGACAAAGGCCTGGGTCAGGCGGGCGAAATAGGGGCGAGTGGCCAGCGGGCGCTTGCCTTCCGACATGTCCACTCCTGCCGGGTCGTAGATCACGATCAGGTCGAGGTCGGACTGCGAATTGATCTGCCCGGCCCCCATCGAGCCCATCGCCAGCACCGCGGCGCCGCGGCCCGGCGGCGGCCCGTGTTTCTTGGCGAAATGCGCTACCACCTCCGGCGAAATCCCGGCGATCACCACCTCTGCCAGTTCCGCATATTGGGCGCCCGCCTGGTGGCCGTCGATCAGCCCGCGCAAATGATGCACGCCGATGCGGAAATGCCATTCCTTGCACCAGCGGCGGGTGGCGTCCAACCGGGTTTCATAGTCGTCCTCCTGCTGCAGCCGCGTTGCCAGCTCTGCCCGCAGCTTCTCCGCTCCCGGCCAGGGATCGAAGAAGGAGCCGCCGATCACCGCATCAAAAACGGCGGAGTTGCGCGACAGGAAGGAGGCCAGATCGCGCGAGGTGCCGGCAATGTCGACCAGCAGGTCGATGAGCTGCGGATTGGCGCCCAAGAGCGAGAACAGCTGGACGCCCGCAGGCAGCCCGGCCAGAAAGCCGTCCAGCGCAAGCAGGGTTTCGGCGGGCTTGGCGGTCTTGGCAACGCGGGACAGAAGCTCCGGCTTCAGCCCCTCGAAGATGCGCGCGCCGCGCGACGAGCGCAGCGCCGGATAGGTGGGCCAGCGGGCGATAATGGCGCCGTCCAGCTCCGCGGTTTCCTCCGGCAGCGCTGCCGGGGGCGGGGCCGCGCCGGGGGAGAAGAACCCCTCGGTCAGCTCATGCACCTCTTGCAGGCGGGTCTTGATTTCGGCCTGCAGATCCGCCGGATCACGGTCCATCAGGCAGGCAATGCGGGCGATGCCGTCCTCGGATTTCGGCATCCGGTGGGTCTGGGCGTCATGCACCATCTGAATGCGGTGCTCGACCTCGCGGTGGGCGCGGTAATGGGCGCTGAGGGTTTGGGCCACTTCCGGCGGCACCCACCCCTTGTCCGCCAGCGCCGCCAGCCCTTCAACAGTGCCGCGCAGCCGCAGGGACTCGTCGCGCCCGCCGGCGATCAGCTGGCGGGTCTGGGTGAAAAACTCGATCTCGCGGATGCCGCCGCGGCCCAACTTCATATCGTGGCCCGGCACGTGGAGGGCACCGCCGGTGCCCTTGCTCTCGCGGATGCGCAGGCGGATGTCGTGGGCGTCCTGGATCGCGGCAAAGTCCAGGTGCCGCCGCCAGACAAAGGGGCGCAGGGAATTCAGGAACCGTTCCCCCGCGGCGATATCGCCGGCGCAGGGGCGCGCCTTGATATAGGCGGCGCGCTCCCAGGTGCGGCCCAGGCTTTCGTAGTAGCGCTCCGCCGCTTCCATCGCCAGGCAGACGGGCGTGACCGCCGGGTCCGGGCGCAGCCGCAGGTCGGTGCGGAACACATAGCCGTCACCGGTGCGGTCGCTGAGAGCGGCGCACATGTTCTTGGTCGCGCGCACCATTCCCTGGCGCGCCTCATAGAAATCATCCGGGTCGAAACGGGTTTCGTCGAACAGGCAGATCAGGTCGATGTCGGAGCTGTAGTTCAGCTCATGCGCGCCCATCTTGCCCATCGCCAGGATGGTCAGCCCGCCCGCGGTCTCCACGTCGTCCTCCGTGAGGCCCGGCAGCTTCTTGCGGCGGATCAGGCTGGCGATCTCCGCCTTGGCCGCAACGTCTGCGCAAAGCGCCCCGAAATCGGTAAGCGCCCCGGTCACCTGCTCCAGGCTCCAGCCGCCCGAGAGGTCGCAGAGCGCGGTCAAGAGCGCCAGCCGCCGCTTGGCCTGGCGCAACCCCGGTTTCAGCTGCGCCGCTTCCAGCGCGCGGCAGTCCGCAAAAACCTTCTGCAGCGCGCCTTGCGGGTCCTCCAGCGCCTCAGGCAGCCAATCCGCCTCGCGGTCTGTCAGCTCTTTCAGGTAAGGACTGGAGCCGCAGGCCCCCGCCACCAGATCCGCCAGATCGCTGGACAGGGCCGGCACCAGCGCGCGCGCCTCGGCGCCAAGGTCAGAGTCATAGGGGCGGGGAATGCGGAAAATCGTCAGGCCAGTCTTCATGGACAGAGACTGTGCCGCCGGCCCGGGCGCGTCAATGGCCGAATTGCCGCGCTGCCGCACAGGTTTACCTTGGGTCAGGAATACCCGAATAGGTTAACATCCAATTTTAAGCTAATGTTAACGTTACGGTTATGCACCCGTTGCGGAGCTTTTTTGGTTTACTGAGTATCTTGTTGTCCGGGGATGCCTGGACCAGTCCGCGGTTTGGACCGGTCCCGGCAGCGGAAGGTTTCCGCTGCAACCTCCCTCATCCGGTGTCGCAACCGGAGCATAACCGCGCTTGTTCCCCGTCGTCATTGCGTTCCGGCCTTCGCTTCTGCGCCTGTTAGGAGACACTTGACACTGCAGTAACCGGAAGAGGCAGGAAGAACTCGGAAGAACCCGGATTGAGCAGTAGAAAGAAGGGCTTTTAGGGGAGATGAGCACGGAGTGCCGCCAGGAGCCTTTGTCCTTCAAAACTCGGCAAATTTGCCCATATGGCGCCTGAAGGCTGATCAAGGACATCTCCCATTGCAAACTGCTCCCCCCCCTGAAACGCCCGTAGAATATGGTTTTAAGGAGAATACGGCGGCCAGAAGGCTTCTGAACTCCTGTTCCCGAACTTGGAAATAAGCTGTGAAGTTGGCGCCTGCTTCCCAGTTCACAGTTAGCTCTTAAAAAACATGACGTTAGGAAAATCAGAGCACTAGTAATTGCCCTTTGAACCTGGAACTGAATTCTGCAACTTTCTGAACATAGTGGGTATGTCCACGTGTGGCGTCTAGGCTTACAGGAGACCAAAAGCTTGCTGAAAAACGGTGTTATTCTGCCTCCGATCTCCATCAGTTCAGAGGATTCCTTTTACATGCCTGGAGACGTGCTGCTGTCAAGCAACCTCAACCGAGCTTTGCTGTATTGGGAAGATGTAGCTGCGCCGCTTCTTACGAATCCACGGCTTATTCAGACGCCCTACTCTGAGAAGTTGATAGCCCTGCACAAGGAAGATCTCATAGGCATCCCCCAGTACTTTGAAACGATGAGCGCGGTAAGCTACTCCACTCAGCTCAATAATAAGCGGTTACTCCGTCTGTACGAAACCAAACGCAACACACCTGGAGAAAACTGGGCGTTGCTTCCGGTCGAGGAGGAGGGCAACATTTCCAACCTGTCCATACTCTCGGAAGACTTGGGCGTTTCGCGTCAAAGTGCGCTTCATATGCAACTTGCGAAAAAGCTTCCCGTACCAAGTGGAACAGTGAACCCAAAGAAAATCATTGAGTTCCGGGAAAACAACCTAAGTGCCCTTCGAAGCGTGCATTATGCATTGAATGAACTGAGCGCAAAATACCAGAGCCTGAGCGATGAAGAAGAACCACTTCTGCAAGCTCAAGCTCGGCTTGAAGATGAGCTTGACGGGTACATAACGAAGGCTCAAGCCAGTGTAGCCAAAGGTGGATTGGTAACATTGGAGTATGCTGTAGCCATTACTACCGCCGTCGCCGGAGCTGCCGCTGGAGGAATACCAGGGACAGTTCTAGGTGCAATTGCAGGACTAGGCGGTGCGAAGCTGATCTCTACAATCCAATCTAAAATCCCCAAACCTGAAACGTCTTCTCCTTACGCATTCGCGCTACGTGCAGCAGACTTATAGTCACTGTTTTCGGCCCCCTCTCAATTATTGTTCAAAGAGCTTCTAAAAGGGCGGCTGCCGCTGCAGTTTTAAACGATTTTGGGTGCAGACTTCCCGGTATTGAAATGCGATGTGTCCGGAGATACATGCGCGGCCGCCCGTCTCGAAAGCGAAGCGTCTTGCCAGGGAAAACCGAAAAAAGGCCCTGAAAACCAGCTATCTTTCAAAAATCGTTTGCTGCAACTTGAAGTGTCCCGCACTGCAACGCGAAGCGTCCCGCTACAGCGCCCTGTTTCCGCAGGCTTTTCCAGCCTTCCGCCCTCCGCTACCGCAAAAATGTGAAAAAGATTTACATAGGGGCTTGAAAGCCCCCCGGAGGCTTCCGATATGCATTCATGTGAAAGGGATTTACATTCACCCTAACCTGGAGGACCCCGATGACGAGTTTCACCCCAACCGCCCCCGCTGCGCCGGTGCAGGGCTGGTTTTCCCGCAGCGAAGCCTGGCTGGACAGCAAGGGCAAGGGCGCCTGGATCGCCGCCATGGTACTGGGCTTCGTGTTCTTCTGGCCGGTCGGCCTGGCCCTTCTCTTCTACATGATCTGGAGCAAACGCATGTTCAGCAAATCCTCCTGCCGCCACCGCAAGTCCTGGGCCCGCCACGGCTACTCAGCGATGAAACCCTCGGGCAACAGCGCCTTTGACGCCTACAAGGCCGACACGCTGCGCCGGCTGGAGCAGGAACAGCATGATTTCGAGGCTTTCCTGGACCGCCTGCGCGAGGCCAAGGACAAGGCAGAGTTCGACCAGTTCATGGACGAGCGCGCCCGTACCGCCTCCAGCGAGGACCTGGAGGACGAAGATGAGGACCAGGGCGAACCCAAGCGCCACTGATCCCGCTGACCTTCGGCAGCCCCGCCCGCCGTCCGGGCGGGGTTTTCGTCCCCCTCCCCCTTTAGCAAAGGACCCCCTGCATGACCGCCCTGCCCGATCCCGACTACCAGGCAGAATTCTATGCGTCTGTGCCCGCCAAGCGGCTGATCGCCTGGATCATCGACAGCATCCTGATCTTTGCGCTCAGCGCCGGCGCGGTGGTGCTGACCGCCTTTACCGGCCTGCTGATCTGGCCGCTCCTGTATCTGGCGGTGGGCTTTGCCTACCGGACCGTGACCATCGCCAACGGCTCTGCCACCTGGGGCATGCGCTTTGCCGGCATTGAACTGCGCGACGGCGCAGGCCAGCGGCTCGACAGCGGCATGGCGGCACTGCACACCGCGGGCTATTCGCTGTCTCTGGCGCTGCCGGTCCTGCAGGTGATCTCGGTGATCCTGATGCTGACCTCCGCGCGCGGCCAGGGGCTGACGGACCACTTCCTGGGCACGGCGATGCTGAACCGGCGGGTTTGACCGGAACCGGCAAGATACCGTTAAACCATTTTCCACAAGACCGCTTGGCGCACCGGAACCGCGTTGCTATCATCGTCGGGACCACAGGCAAACTGCTCTGCCTGTTCCGCGAAACTGCTGACGGGTTCCAATGCGCCATACGCTTCCTATTGCACCGCAGTTCTATGTGACTGCGCCGCAGCCCTGCCCCTATCTGGAGGGCCGGATGGAGCGCAAGCTGTTCACCGCGCTGCAGGGCGACGGGGTGGAGCAGCTCAACAACAGCCTCAGCCAGCAGGGGTTCCGGCGCTCGCAGAACGTGCTGTACCGGCCGTCCTGCTCGGAATGCTCAGCCTGCCTTTCGGCACGGATCGACGTGGCCGCCTTCAGCCCCACCCGCAGCCAGAAGCGCACCCTGAAGCGCAACGCGCATCTGGAGCGGCGCGCCACCTCGCCCTGGGCGACGGAGGACCAGTTTGCCCTGTTCCGCAGCTACCTGGACAGTCGCCACGCCGATGGCGGCATGGCCGATATGGACGTGTTCGAATACGCCGCGATGATCGAGGAAACCCCGGTGCGCAGCCGGGTGGTGGAATATGCAGCGCCGGGCAGCAGCGAACTGACCGCGGTGTCGCTGACCGATGTGCTGGAGGACGGCCTCAGCATGGTCTATTCCTTCTACGCCCCGGACCGGCCGCAGGACTCGCTCGGCACCTTCATGATCTTGGATCACATCAAGATCGCGCAGGAAGCGGGACTGCCCTATGTCTACCTCGGCTACTGGGTGCCCGGCAGCCAGAAGATGGGCTACAAGGCCAAGTTCTCCGGCCTGGAAATCTATCATCAGAGCGAATGGAAGAAGATGACCGATCCGGAGCAGTTCGAGACCGCCAGCCACCCGCTGTCGACCGACCCGATTGCCGAGCAGGTCGCCAATATCCAGCTGCCCGAACAGCCCATTCACCGCGGCGGCTGATGCAGTATCTCCACGCCGTTTCGCTGCTGGTGCCGGATTACGACGCCGCCATCGCCTTCTACTGCGGTCAGCTGGGCTGGCAACTGGCAGAGGACGTTGACCAGGGCCGCAAACGCTGGGTGCGGATCCTGCCGCCCGGGGCCGAACAGGGCAGCCTGATCCTGGCCCGCGCCGAAGGGCCCGAGCAGCAGGCCGTGACCGGCAATCAGTTCGGCGGCCGCATCGGCCTGTTCCTGGCCACCGATGATTTTGCCCGCGACCATGCGGCAATGCTGGCCAAGGGCGTCCATTTCGAGGAAGAGCCGCGGCACGAGCCCTATGGCACCGTCGCCGTCTGGCGCGACCCCTTCGGCAACCGCTGGGACCTGATCCAGTTCACCTGAGGCCCGCGCCGCCTCCTTTCATCTTTCCGCAAATACTCCGGGGTGAATGCGCCAGCGGCGCAGAGGGGCGGCGCCCCTGTCCGTTCCGAACATGCAAAAGGGGCCCGCTCGGGACCCCTTTTTTTGTTTTCTTGTCCTGCGGCCCGGATCAGTTCGGGATCAGCGCCGGCACGATGGTCACAATCGACGGGAACATCCAGAGGATACCGATGCCCACCACCTGGATCAGCACGAAGGGCACGATCCCTCGGTAGATATGGGCCGTCGTGACCTCCTTCGGTGCCACCCCGCGCAGGTAGAACAGCGCAAATCCGAAGGGCGGTGTCAGGAAGGAGGTCTGCAGGTTCACTGCCACCATGATGGTCACCCATTTCGGGTCGAACGACCCGCCATAGATCACCGGACCAACAATCGGGATCACGATGTAGATGATCTCCAGGAAGTCCAGCACGAAGCCCAGGAAGAACAGCACCAGCATCACGATCAGGAAGACCGTCATCTCGTTGTCGAAGCTTTTCAGGAACTGCTGGATGTAGTGCTCGCCGCCAAAGGAGATCACCACCAGGTTCAGAAGCTGCGAGCCGATCAGGATGGTGAAGACCATTGAGGTCACCTTGGCGGTTTCCCGCACCACCGGGGTCAATACGCCGGAGCGGAACAGAACCCAGCAGCCATAGAGCAGCCCGAACAGCGCGTAGAGGTACATCACATAGGCGGCGATGAAGGCGATCCAGCTCTCGACAGAGACGCCGCCCTGGTTGACGCGCAGGTCGAAGTTCATGCCGATCAGGATGCAGATCATCACCGCGAAGGTGGACCAGATGATGATCCTGCCCGATTTGCCCTCGTCCTGCAGCTTGCGGTAGGCCGCCAGCATGATGGCGCCGCCTGCCCCCAGCGCCGCGGCGGGCGTCGGGTTGGTGATGCCGCCCAGGATCGAGCCCAGCACCGCAACGATCAGCACCAGCGGCGGGAACACCACACGGATCAGATCGTTTTTGGCGCAGCGGGCGGCAGCCTCGCGGCAGCCCCAGAGCGCCAGCAGGAGCGGCAAGGCAATCCACAGCACCGTGGCGCCTGCAGAGGTGGTTGGCGCAATCGCCACCAGATCCACCAGTGCAATCAGCAGGATGCCGATGGAACCCAGGATCAGCGGCTTGGCGTCGCGCGAAGGCGCCACGCCGCGGCCGAAGGCCAGCACCAGGCCCAGGAGAACCATGATCACGGTGATGCCGGTGCCGATCGGCGCAGCAGAGGCGATCTTGGCTTCGCGGGCGGCGGCGATTTCCTCGTCGCTCAGCCGCTTGGCCAGGGCCACACCGCCTGCCTCGTTGATGGCCTTCTGCTCCTCCACCGCAGCATCCCAGGCTTCCTGCCCGTGCAGCTCGATCATCGAGGCCTTGCATTCCGCGCCGACACTGGTGCGCAGGGACGCGGTTTCACCCGCATCCGAGAAGGTCGAGACGGTGATGTTCTGGCTGCCGATCACGTTGAAGCTGGAGAGCAGGATCGCGCCGCCGATCAGCGCCGCAGGCACACCCAGGAACCAGATCAGCCCTTCGTTGCGGGTGATCACCTCGCCGGTGCCGCCATCCAGCGTCACGGCAGGCGCCTTGTGCGGGTTCAGGAGCGCATAGCCGAAGGCATAGGTGGCATAGAGGATCGCCAGCAGGATACCCGGCAGCAGCGCCGCCTGGAACAGGGTGCCGACCGATACCACCGCCGGCTCGCCCAGGTAGGTGAGCGCGTCGGAGCAGCCTGCCTCCATCGCGCGGGTTTCCTGCGCGGTGGAGTAGAGATCGCCCGCCAGCGTGCCGAGAAGAACGATCACGATGGACGGCGGGATGATCTGGCCCAGGGTTCCCGAGGCCGCGATCACGCCGGTCGCCAGCTCCGGCGAATAGTTGTTGCGCAGCATGGTCGGCAGGGCCAGCAGGCCCATGGTCACCACGGTGGCGCCGACGATGCCGGTGGAGGCCGCAAGGAACGCGCCCACAACCACGATCGACACCGCCAGACCGCCGGGCAGCGGGCCAAAGACGCGCGCCATGGTGGTCAACAGGTCGTTGGCGATCTTGGAGCGTTCCAGGGTGATGCCCATCAGCACGAACATCAGAACCGCCAGCAGGGTTTCAATCGACGCGCCCGCCAGCACCCGCTCGTTCATCCGGTTGACGATGAAGGAGACGTTGCGGTCCAGCGCCACTTCCCAGCCCTGGGCAAACACCGGTTCCGCCATGCGCGGCAGGTCCGGGTAGCGGAATACAGATATCTTGTCGGGCCTGACGCCCGACCCCACCAGGTCGCGGTAGGCCTGCGACGAGGTGTCGATGGCCTGGTGGATCAGGATGCCGGCGCTGTCCAGCGCGGCGATGATCCCGAAGGAGATGATCCCGGCGCCGCCGATGGCAAAGGCCACCGGAAAGCCGGAGAGGATGCCCCCGAAGAGGCAAAAGAATACGATGAGCAGGCCGATCTCGACGCCATCAAGTCCAAATAGCATGTTTCCGACGTCCCCTTAGTGCGTGCCTTCGTAGGCTTCTTCACCCTCTCCAAGGCTGTCCTTGTCGAGGTATTTGTTTTCACTGCCCTGGCCTTCGACGAACTCGAGGAACGAGCGGTAGAAGAAGGCGATGGCGTGCAGGAACACGAGGCCTGCAAAGGCGATCAGCAGGATCTTGAACAGGAAGTAGGCGTTGAACCCGTTGGGGCTGAAGCCGATGGTCTCCACGTTCCAGCGCAGGGCGCGGGATTTCATCACCAGCCGGTCGAGCGTGTCCGAGGCCGAGGGTTTCGGCACGATCAGATGGCGCCACAGGAAGAACCAGCCGTACATCCACGTCAGCACCGCGGCGGGCATCATGAACAAAAGCGAGCCGAGCATGTCGACCACCCGCTTGGCGCGGAAGCTGATGCCGGAATAGATCAGGTCCACCCGCACATGGCCGCCCTGCACGAAGGTGTAGGTCACGCAAAGGCAGACCACCAAGGCGTTGTAAAATTTCAGTTCTTCGGCAAACCAGCTGATGTCCTGGCTGAACGGGATGCCAAAGCCGAAGCTGATGTCGGGCCGGGCGAACACCCGCTGCATGAAGACAATGATGATCTGCTGAAGCACCATCAGGAGGCCCGCCCAGGCAAAGAAGCGGCCAACGGTGTTGGCCATTCCTTCCAGGCCGCGGACCATGCCCCACATGAAGCCGCGGAAGTAAATTCCGACGGCGGTCAGCACCAGGAAGGCGGTGAAGACGACAAAGAAGAACTCGACCGAGCCGCCGTAGTAGACGAAGCGCATGATCGAGGCCTTGTCGGACCAGTCGAGCCAGAGCTGCGGATGGGTGATGGCATAGCCGAAATTATAGAAGGCGCCGGCGATGTTCTGGACCAGCCAGAGCAATCCGCCCGCTATGGCGCCGAAGAAGGTGAGGCCACTCTCTTCCTGCATGTTTCCCCCGGGGGTCTTTGCTGCGGCGGGTCAGGCACGCGGCCCATCGGCCGGACTGCCCGCGTCACGCAACTGGAAAAGGATCCCCCGCCTGTCAGCGGAGGATCCGGTTGATGCCGGTCAGGCAGATCAGCCCAGGACGCGGTCGCGCTGAACGCGGTAGGCGCCTTCGGATTTGGTGATCCAGCCGGAGGAGGCTTTCATCGACGCTTCGACGCTGCCGCGGATTTTCGCAAACAGCTCGTCGCCCATGAACTCGTCCAGGGTTTCTTTGGTGGCTGCACCGAAGGCATCCCAGACGCTGTCGGGGAATTCCAGGGTCTTCACACCGCCGGACTGCAGGCGCTGCAGCGCTGCACCGTTGTTGTTCATGAACTGCGCCAGGCTCCACTGGTGGCCGGCGGCCGATGCCATCTCGATGATCTTCTGATGGGCAGGCGACAGGCCTTCGAACACTTCGCGGTTGGTGGCAACCGACAGCGCCGCGCCCGGCTCGTGGAAGCCGGCGGTGTAGTAGGTCTTGGTGATTTCCTGGAAACCGGCCTTCTCGTCCGCCCAGGGGCCGATCCACTCAGTGCCGTCAATCGCGCCGGAGGACAGCGCCTGATACACTTCGGATCCCGGGATGTTCTGCACCGAGGCGCCCAGCTTGCCCAGCGCCTTGCCGCCCAGGCCCGGCATCCGGAACTTGAGGCCGTTAAAGTCCTCGGGGCCTTTGATTTCCTTGTTGAACCAGCCGCCGGCCTGCGGGCCGGTGTTGCCGCCGATGAAGGACTTGAGGCCGAAGATCTGGCCCAGCTCGTCATGCAGCGCGTGGCCGTCGCCGTGGTAGTACCAGTTCACCAGTTCCTGCGGGGTCATGCCGAACGGCACGGCGGTGAAATAGGCATAGCCCGGATGCTGGCTGACGAAGTAATAGTCAGCGGCGTGGTACATGTCGGCCTGGCCCGCGGTCACGGCGTCGAACACTTCGAACGCGCCGACCAGCTCGCCTGCGGCTTTCACGTCAACGGTCAGGGTGCCGTCAGACATTGCGGTGATGGTGTCGGCCACAAATTGCGCCGAGTCATGCACGCCTGCCAGACCGCGGCCCCAGGTGGTAACCATGGTCAGGGTGCGGTTGCCCTGGGCATAGGCCGGAGCCGCCAGGGTGCTGGCTGCTGCCGCGGTCCCGCCCAGCGCGGATGTTTTCAAGAAAGAACGGCGATCCATTAATTATTCCTCCCATTATCAATTCGGATTGCCCCTGGGTCCCCCCGGGGCGGATCGGTTCGAGTGCGGTCAGCCTAGCGGCAGCGGATTTTATGTGAATACCTAGTACTGCGTAGAACGGAACGTTTTTGCCGGTTTTCGCAGCAAATCGCACGCATTTCAGGCGGGTAGCGAACAATGCACACTCCCGCATCAAGGGAAATCCGCCCTGCCCCATTTGATTCCGCTGGGCGGCTGGGCAATGATTCGGTACACGATTCTGACCAATTGCTGCGGAGTGCCGATGCGCCTGTTTCACGCCCTGCTGCGCCCCACCTACGCGCAGAAGCTGTCGCTGCTGATGACCCTGCCGCTGATCGTGGCCGGCACCGCCATCGCGGTGCTGGTGGGCTACCAGTCGCGCAGCCTGGCAGAGCGCGAGATCCAGGCGCTGGAGATGCAGCTGCTGGAAGCCAAGAAAGCGGAGCTGCGCAATTACGTCACCCAGGCGCGCAACGGCTTTGCCCACATCTATGGCCTGGCGGCGCCGGATGATGCGGCGGCCAAGGAACAGGTCACCCAGATCCTCAGCGCGATGATCTACGGCAAGGACGGGTTCTTTTTCGTCTACGACTATGACGGCACCAACCTGGTGAGCCCGCGGCAGACCGAATACATCAACCGCAACTGGGCAGGCCTGACCGACAGCGCAGGCGTGCCGGTGGTGGATGAGTTCATCCGCCTGGCCCGCGACGGCGCCGGCTGGCACAGCTTCACCTGGGAAAAGCCCTCCACCGGCGAAGAGGCGCAGATGATCGCCTATGTGCTGGGCCTGCAGGACTGGCAATGGGCGATCGGCACCGGGGTTTTCATCGACGATGTGCTGGCCACGGTGGCCGCCTCGCGGGCGGAGGTGGAGGCGCGGGTGCGGCGCACCTTCCTGTATATCGGGGCGATCACGCTGACGTCGCTGGTGCTGGTCTTTGCCTCCGGCATGTTCCTGAACATACGCGAGCGGCGGCTGGCGGATGCCAAGCTAAAGGAGCTGACCCAGCGGGTGTTCGACGCCCAGGAGGAAGAGCGCGGCCGGGTGGCGCGGGAGCTGCATGACGGCATCAGCCAGCTGCTGGTGGGGGTGCGCTACGCGCTGGACAACACCCGCCGCCGCCTGTCGCGCGGCGATGGCGAAGGCGCGGCGGCGCCGCTGGAAAAAGGCACCGAGAGCCTGCTGACCGCCATTACGGAAGTGCGCCGGATCAGCCGCGACCTGCGCCCCGGCGTGCTGGACGACCTCGGGCTGGGGCCGGCGCTGAAGGCGCTGACGGACGATTTCGCCGCCCGCACCGGCATCGAGACCGAGTTTTCCACCGTGGTGTTCCGCAACCGGCTGGACCAGGATTCCAAGATCGCGCTCTACCGCATTGCGCAGGAGGCGCTGACCAATATCGAGCGCCACGCCGAGGCGACAAAGGTCAGCATCGACCTGCGCGGCCACACCCGCGGCGCCACCATGCGGATCTCCGACAACGGCCGCGGCCTGCCGCCGCGCGATGCCCGCAGCGGGCCGGGGATCGGGTTGCGCAATATGCAGGAGCGGATCGAGCAGCTTGACGGAACCTTGCGCATTCTGTCATCACGGGGCACCCAGAGCGGCACGGTGATCGAGGCCAGCCTGCCGCTGAGCCACCTGCTGCCACCGGGCGAGGAAGGCACACCTGCGCAATTGCCGTGACCGGAGGAGGCTGCGGCGGCCTTTGGATGAATGGAAAGCTGCATCGGGGGAATGATGGCTGATCCGGTTAAAGTTCTGATCGTGGATGACCACCCGATGGTGGCCGAGGGCATCCAGTCGATCCTGGAAAGCTACGACGACATCGAGGTTGTCGGCTCCCTGACCGACGGGCGCGACGCGGTGGAGCAGATGGGCCGCCTGGCGCCTGACGTGGTGCTGATGGATCTGAACATGCCCAAGCTCGGCGGCCTCAGCGCCACCGAGATCATCCTGGAACAGCACCCCGGCACCCGCATCCTGATCCTGTCGATGCATGACAGCGCCGAATATATCTCCACCGCGCTGAGCCACGGCGCCATGGGCTATGTGCTGAAGGATGTGCCGACGGAAGAGATCAAGCAGGCGATTGACGCGGTGATGGAAGGCCGGACCTACCTCTGCACCGGCGCTGAAGGCTCGCTGAAGCCGAAGGACGGCAACAGCCGCGAGGCGCTGACCGGGCGCGAGCAGACCATCCTGCTGGAGCTGGCGCAGGGCAAGTCCAACAAGGAAGTTGCGCAAGTGCTTGATATCTCGGTCCGCACCGTTGAGACCCACCGCAAGAACATCAAGCGCAAGCTGGGCATTTCCTCCACTGCCGGCCTCACCCGCTATGCGCTGGAGCATGGCGTGCTGCAGGGCACCGGCGCCGGGTTCTGAGGCGCCGGTGCGCGGCGGCCTTAGCCGAGGCTGGCCAGCAGCGCCGGGGACGGGTCGCCGGTCGCCGGCAGGCCGCGGCTGGACTGGTAAGCGCTGATCGCCGCCCGGCTTTTCGGCCCCAGCACCCCGTCGGCGCCGCCGGTATCGAAACCGCGTGCGGTCAGCCGTTTTTGCAGCAGAATGCGGTCGTCCTTGGTCAGCCCGTATTTATCCGGCGGGAAACCGGTGCGCAGCGGCCCGCCGCCGGCAATGCGGTCGGCCAGATGGCCCACCCCGATGGCGTAGGAATCCGAGTTGTTGTAGCGCTTGATCGCGTTGAAATTGCTGGTGACCGAAAACACCGGCCCGCCTGCCTGCGGCTGCAGGCTGCGCCCCGAAGGCGTGCCCGGCGCCCCGGCCTCGCCCCCCCATTTCACGCCTCGCGTCCAGCCGTTGCGCTGCAGGTAAGCGGCGGTTGAGGCTAGCGCATCGGTCGGATCCTCCGACCAGATATCGCGGCGGCCGTCGCCGGTAAAATCCACCGCAAAGGCTTGGTAGGACGTCGGGATGAACTGGGTATGCCCCATGGCGCCGGCCCAGCTGCCGGTCATCCGGGCGGGCGTGATGTCACCGTTTTGCAGGATCTTCAGCGCCGCCAGCAGCTGCTTTTCGAAGAACACCCCGCGCCGCCCGTCATAGGCCAGCGTCGAGGTGGCGGAGATCACCGGCACGTTGCCGCGGCGCTCGCCGAAGAAGCTCTCCAGCCCCCAGATCGCGCAGATGATTTCCGCATCGACGCCATAGTTGCGCTCCAGCGTGCGCAGGGTGGACTGGTGCCTGGCAAAGGCGGCACGCCCCTTGCTCAGGCGCTCGTCCGAGACGGCGATGGAGAGGTAATCTTCCAGCGAGCGTTTGAATTCGGTCTGGTTGCGGTCGCGCTTGATGACACCCGGCAGATACCCCGCGCCGCGGAAGGCGGCACGCAGGGTGGACCCCGAAATGCCTCTGGCCTCGGCCCGTGTGCGGAAGGACGCGACCCAGGCGTCGTAGCCCGGATTGGGCACCGGGCGCAGGTCCGCAGGCAGGCCGGAGGTGCCGCCGGGGCCGCTGCCGGAGGGCACCGCGGTGCTGCAGGCCGCCAGCCCGAAGGCGGCCAGACCGAATCCGAAGTGGCGACGTGTGATGCTCATGCTGCTGCCCGTTCTGTTTTGTTGCGCCCGTTGAAGCAGGGCGTTTGCAAATAGGCTGCCAGAAACAACGCAGGCCGCCAAGGGGCGGAAATCCGCCACAGCGAAGTCCCGCCGCAGACAGGGCCAAGGCGGCATCAAGCGGCAGCAGGCCGCCTTTTCAATCGCGCAGCGCGTCGGCGCGCAGTCCCTCGCGCTCGTAGTGGCGCGGCAGCACCCGGCCGTAAAGCTGCCTGGTGCGCTCCACTCCGCCGCACATGCCCTCTGTCTCGACAAAGGAGAAGATGCCGACGTAGCGCCTGCGCGGGCCTGCCACCGGGGCCACACGGTGCAACGAATAACGGCCGCGGAAAATCTGCAGATCTCCCGGCTGCAGCACCAGCCTGCGCACCAGCGGCGAGCCGCCTGCCAGCACCCGCGCAACCCCGTCGTAGTTTTCATCCGTGGGGGTGCGCAGCATAGGCGCATATTCGAAATCGCCGCCCGCCTCGCCGTTCTGGATCGCCAGCGTCACCGTGTAGTTGTTGGTGTCGAAATGCCAGGGAAAGCCGTCACCCTCCTCCACCATGTTGATGATCACATCGGCCAGCGGATCGTCATAACGGAAGAAGCGGTCCTCCGGCTCCCCCAGCGCCTCGCGGATGAAGGGCATGAAGCCGGGAAACTCGTAAATTGTCCGCAGCGGACTGCCGGCGCCAAAATTGTCCGCTGGAATGAAGGCATTGGAGCGGTCATAGAACTGGCGCACCGGGTGGCCCTCCGGCAGCGACGGATCGTCCTTGGAGAAATAGGCATTGGTGCGGCTGAACGACTTATGCCCCTGATCCGCCACGGAATCAGCTTCCGCAATCAGCTTGCCGATGCCGTCCGGGTGCACAAAGCCCGGCAGCACCGCGCAGCCGTCGGCTTCCAGCTCGCCTTGCAGATCCGACATCATCCGCGCATAGGCCGGCGACCCCGGCCTGTCGATCGGATAGCGCCCCAGGTCCACCAGTTCCGCAAGTTCAGCCATGTCCAAGTCCTTCCCTGTCGCCTCTTTTGGGATAAGCTTGCCTGCTGGCGCTGGGGCGATCTGGCACAAACGGGACACGGGCATGCCGGTTTTGAACGAATCCGCACTGGCACGCGCCGTCACTTTCGCGGAAATTTCACCGCACCCCGGTCCGCAAGCAAGAAAATGTCCCTGAACCGGTGTTTTTTGACAGCTTTCGCGGTTGACGCCCCTGTCCGGCAGACATAATGTCGCCCGCAACGCAAGAAGGAGCCTGTGGCAGTGACCACCCTAGTCGTAATCGTAGGAACCAAGCGCATGGGCCGGTAACGGTAGACCATAATCGAACCCATGCGCCTCCGAATGAAAATCGGGGGCTTTTTTTATGCGAAACGGACGATGCCGCCAATTGGAGCAAAAAGCAGATGACACGTGAAATGACCGGCGCAAAGATGGTTGTCCAAGCCCTGAAGGATCAGGGTGTGGACGTAGTCTTCGGATACCCAGGCGGCGCCGTGCTGCCGATCTATGACGAGATCTTTCTGCAAAATGACATCCGCCACGTGCTGGTCCGGCATGAACAGGGCGCGGTCCACGCCGCCGAAGGCTATGCCCGCTCCACTGGCAAGCCCGGTGTTGTCCTGGTGACCTCCGGCCCCGGCGCCACCAATGCGGTGACCGGCCTCACCGATGCGCTCTTGGACTCGATCCCGATCGTGGTTCTGACCGGCCAGGTGCCGACCTTCATGATCGGCTCCGACGCCTTCCAGGAGGCCGATACCGTTGGCATCACCCGCCCCTGCACCAAGCACAACTGGCTGGTCAAGGACACCGATGCGCTGGCCGGCACCCTGCACGAGGCGTTCCATGTCGCCAAGTCCGGCCGCCCCGGCCCGGTTCTGGTCGACATCCCCAAGGACGTTCAATTCGCCAACGGCACATATCAGGCACCGAAACCCTCGGTTTCCCATTACCAGCCGCAGGTCAAAGGCGACATGGAGGCGATCACAGAGCTGGTCGAGGCCATCGAAAAGGCCAAGCGCCCGGTGTTCTATACCGGCGGCGGCGTCATCAACTCCGGCACCGCGGCCAGCCAGCTGCTGCGCGAGCTGGTGGACGGCACCGGCATTCCGGTCACCTCGACCCTGATGGGGCTTGGCGCCTATCCGGCCTCGGGCAAGAACTGGCTGGGGATGCTGGGGATGCACGGGCTTTACGAGGCCAACATGGCGATGCACGGCTGCGACCTGATGATCAACATCGGTGCCCGGTTCGACGACCGCATCACCGGCCGCATCGACGCCTTCAGCCCGAAATCGAAAAAGGCGCATATCGACATCGACCCCTCCTCGATCAACAAGGTGATCCGGGTCGATATCCCGATTGTCGGCGATGTTGCCCATGTGCTGGAGGACATCCTGAAGGTCTGGAAGTCGCGCGGCCGCAAGGTGAACCGCGAGGCGCTGGAAAAATGGCACAAGCAGATCAATGAATGGCGCGCGATAAACTGCCTGTCCTTCAAGAACTCGGAAAAGACCATCAAGCCGCAGTACGCGCTGCAGCGCCTTGAGGCGCTGACCAAGGGCCGCGACCGCTATGTCACCACCGAGGTCGGCCAGCACCAGATGTGGGCGGCACAGTACCTGGGCTTTGAAGACCCGAACCGCTGGATGACCTCCGGGGGGCTCGGCACCATGGGCTATGGCTTTCCGGCCTCGATCGGCGCCCAGATGGCGCATCCGGACGCGCTGGTGATCAACGTCGCAGGCGAAGCGTCGTGGCTGATGAACATGCAGGAGATGGGCACCGCGGTGCAGTTCCGCCTGCCGGTGAAGCAGTTCATCCTCAACAACGAGCGCTTGGGCATGGTGCGCCAGTGGCAGGAACTGCTGCACGGCGAGCGCTACAGCCACAGCTGGTCCGAGGCGCTGCCCGATTTCGTGAAGCTCGCCGAAGCCTTCGGCTGCAAGGGCATCTGCGTCAGCGACCCCGCCGATCTGGATGATGCGATCATGGAAATGATCAATTACGACGGGCCGGTGATCTTCGACTGCCTGGTCGAAAAGCACGAAAACTGCTTCCCGATGATTCCGTCGGGCAAGGCGCACAACGAGATGCTGCTGGGCGAGGCCGAGACGCAGGGCGTCATCCAGGCCGGCGGCGCAGTGCTGGTGTAACCGCGGCGGCGCCGCAAATTTCTACGAAGAAATTTGCCAGGAAAATCCAAATTTTCCTGGCAGCGACATACGAGAGGAAGACCACGAATGTCTGCCCTGCATATCAAAAAAGGCTCCACCCGCCACTCCGCCTACAACCTGCGCCCGACGTTCTCGGACGTGCAGGAGCGCCATACCATTGCGGTGCTGGTGGAAAACGAACCCGGGGTTCTGGCCCGTGTCATCGGCCTGTTCTCGGGCCGCGGCTACAACATCGAAAGCCTCACCGTGGCGGAGGTGGACCATACCGGCCATCTATCGCGCATCACCATCGTCACCACCGGCACCCCGCAGGTGATCGAGCAGATCAAGGCGCAGCTGGGCCGCATCGTCTCGGTCCGCGACGTGCATGACCTGACGGTCGAAGGCGCCGCGGTGGAGCGTGAGCTGGCAATCCTGAAGGTGGCCGGCGAAGGCGACAAGCGCGTCGAAGCGCTGCGGCTGGCGGATATCTTCCGTGCCAATGTGGTCGACAGCACGCTGAACAGCTTTGTTTTTGAGATCACCGGCGCACCGGAAAAAATCGATGCCTTTGCCGATCTGATGCGCCCGCTGGGGCTGAGCGAGATCGCCCGCACCGGTGTTGCCGCCCTTCTGCGCGGCAACTGACTCCTATGCCGGCCCGCAGCCGGGCCGGCGTTAGCTCCGAATGACCTGAAGCGGTGCGGAAACGCGCCGCTTTTCTGCTGCCTGCATCGGGAACGGGACAACCGTCTGCCCCTGCGGGGCAGCGTCAGTTTCCTTGCCGCAGCCTGCCGATGCGCTCAGCTGATCTGCCAGCCCGGGGCTGCCCTGTTCGGCCAGAACGGTAAGGTTTTCGGCAATCCGCAGGCTGTCGCTCAGCCTGATGTCGAACTCAACCCAGTCACCAGGATGCAGCTCCCCAAAATCGGCACCGGCTTTATTTGTGAAAAAAGCAAGATCCCCCTGATCATCACACCAGATCACGGCTTTTGTGAGGGGATCGTCACTCCATAAAATGACTCCAATCATACCAGTCCTCGTTTTGCCCCAAGTTAATTCTGAAACAAATAGACTGACGCCAACACGATAAAAAGCGGCCTGTCCTATTGCAATTTGTGTCAGTTCAACTAGCCTTTTGACGTTAATTAGCGACAGCAGTGACTGCAGCCAGCAGCAAGGCTTGCCTTACTGGTGCAGCAAATTCGCATAAACCACCGGCAAGCGGGACAAATCCTGCGCAAAAGCAGAACCGACAGGAACCAGAATGAACAGCCAGAACCGCTCTCCGGCCGACTTGCGGAACATGTTTGGCGCCAACCTGCGTCTATTGGCGCGGCAATTCCCGTCGATTTCCGAACTGTCGCGCCAGCTGGGCATCAACCGCACCCAATTCAACCGGTATCTCTCCGGCGAGAGTTTTCCCCGGCCGGACGTTCTGGACCGTATTTGCCGTTTCTTTGACGTTGACGCCCGCATTCTCCTGGACCCGGTGGAAAGCCTTTCCAAAGCCGGGCAGGTCATCAACGGCGCCTACCTGGCGGATTTCCTGGGCCATGGCGTGCAGCAGCTGAGCGAGGAATTCTTTCCGGCCGGCTTCTACCGCTTTACCCGCCGCAGCTTCATCAACGAGGACAAGTTCGTGATTGGCCTGGTCTATGTGTTCCGCGACGCAGGCGTCACTTATATCAAGGGCTTCGAGGCCAAGGAGGCGATGCTGAGCCAGGGCCTGCCGTCCACCCCGGCCGTGCGCGAGTTCCGCGGCTACATCAGCGGCCATGAGGACGGCGTCGCCTTTGTCATCGCCCGCCGCAAGTCGATGACCTACTCCTTCAACTACCTGGCGCGGGTAGCCTCGCTGGAAAACAACTTCTGGTGCGGCTACGTCGCCCGCACCGTCCGCGAAGGCGGAACCGGGGAACGGGTGACGCGGATGGTCTATGAGCACCTCGGCCGCGACACCGCGCAGGTTCTGGCCGCCGCCCGCAGCGCCGGATTTGCCGATGAAGAGGCTCTTCTGCCCTTCCACCGGCGCCTGCTGCAGACTGGCCAGCCCTTCCGCTGACGCTAATCAGCGGCAGCTTGGCGGTAGATGTGCCATGTGGCGTGGCCAAGCAGCGGCAGCACCAGGAACAGCCCCAGGAACCAGGGCAGCAGAGCGGCAAAGGTGGCGGCAGCGATCAGCGCTGCCCAGATCATCATCACCACGAAGTTCTGCTGGACATACTGGAAACTGGTGATCATCGCGGTCACGAAATCCACCTCGCGGTCCAGCAAGAGCGGCAGCGAGATCACCGTGATCATGTAAAGAAGCAGCGCAAACAGCGCGCCGACCACGGTGCCGACGGCCAGCATGGTCAGCCCATTGGCTGTCAGGAACACCTCCGCCGAGGTGGAGACATTGGTCATGGTGGCATGGCCCAAGAACAAGGCAAAGATCATGTGGCCGAGGAAGAACCAAAACAGGAACACCACAATGATGATGGCGCAGATTGACGGCAGCTGGCGGCGGCTCTGCTGCAGCACCACCCCCAGGATCCGGCCGACAGCAATGCCCCGCCCCTGCTCCAGCCGGTGCGAGACCTCATAAAGCCCAACAGCGGCGAACGGGCCGATCAGCGGGAAGCTGATAGCCGCCAGCACCAGCCAGTAAGTGGTGCCCGTGCGCACGGTGATCCAGGCCATCATCCAGCCCGCCAGGACATAGACCGCGGCGAAAAACAGCCCGTAGAGCGGCTTCTTGAGGAAATCGGCCCAGCCCCGGCGCAGCGCCTCGAACAGCATCGGCGTCGTGACCGGTTTCAGCGGCGGCACGCCAAAGGGCTTTTCAGATGTCATCGCGGATACTCCTCCCTCTTTTTGTCTTTTTGCCAGCCTAACCGCGAACCAGCCACTAAAAAATGCCTCCTGGATATATGTTTGGCGGGCATTGCCCGGCCGGCAGCCCGCCGTTCCGACGACCTCATGCGCCGGCAAATGCAAGGCCGGCCAATGGGCCCGCCTGCCAGTTTACTGCAGCCTGCTGTCAGACAAAGGCAAAGTCATCAGCGGTCAGGCCAAGCCCCGCGTCGCCGTCCAGCCGGATGCTGCCGCCGTCATGGGTGATCAGGCGGTCGCCGCTGTCATCGGTGATCGCCAGGCTGGCGAACCCGCCGCTGTGCCCCTGTATCTGCAAAAGATCGGTGCCATCGGCAAAATCCCTGACCAGATCATCGCCGCCGCCGGGACCAAAGACAAAGGTGTCTGCACCGCTGCCGCCGGTGAGCGTGTCATTGCCGCCGCCGCCGTTCAGCGTGTCGCCGCCGGCGCCGCCAGTCAGCCGGTCATTGCCGCCGCCGCCATTCAGCGTGTCGGCTCCCGCAAGGCCAAAGAGCCGGTCGTTGCCGCCCTTGCCCGACAGCAGGTTGGCACCGGCACCCCCTGTCAGCTTGTCTGCCTTTGCGGTGCCCGCCAGATTTTCGACCCCCGACAGCTGAAAGAACCCGCTGCCGTCAGCGCCGAGTTTCCCGCCCGGCGCGCCGGGGTTCTGCCACGCGCCATCGAGATTCAGCGACACCACGACGCCGGCGGAAAACTTCGAGAAATCCACAGTGTCCTTCCCGCTTCCGCCGCTGATGTGCAGCCCGAGACCCGGATCGGTTTCCGAAACCTTCAGCAGGTCCCGGCCGCTGCCCAGCCGGACCACAGCGCCGCCGCCGGTGCCGATCACCACCGTATCGTTGCCGCCGCCGGCAGAGATCAGTTCAACCCACTCCGTTCCGGTACGGATTGTATCCTTGCCGTCTCCGGTCCGGACAACGCCGGCGCCGCTGGCACCCACAATCACCGTGTCATCGCCGCTTGAAGTGCTGACATATTCAGCAAACCCTTTGCGGATCACCACCTTGTCGTCCCCGGCCCCTGTGCGCACGGTCCCGGCGCCGCCCGCGCCGATGGTGATCACATCGCCCTTGGCCCGGTCAGCATCGCTGCTGCCAAGACCGGTCTGGATGCTGAACACATGCGCATTGCCCGTGGTCAGGATGTTCTCCTCGGCAAACAGGAAAATGGAAAAGGTGCTGCCCTCCTGATTGTTGCCCAGCGTGACCTTGTGCTGTTCACCGTCCCAGCCGTTGATCTGCCGGACCCGGGTGGAGTCCAGCTCAACCTCGGAGTTGTAGCCAACTTCCAGATAGTCGATCCGGCGGTCCGCGCCGCTGTCGGCGTCCGTGATCCGCGTCAGATTGGATTCGGCGGCGTCGCCAAAGCGGACGATCTTGGCCATCCAATCCTCGCCGGTCAGTGTGACATCTGCCACCAGGCGGTTATCGGCGTCCCCTTCAAAGACGTTGTAGGTGTTCAGGAACCTGTTGTCCCAAGCAACCGGAGGCTGCCCTTCGCGCCGGGGAATATCTGTTGCACCGTCAAAGGTCAGATTCAACTCAACATCGGCCATGGCACCGTCTCTCTCATTAACTGATTGAAATCTTTAACAGCGGTTCCGGAATTGGAAACAATTCACAAAAACCGCAAGTTTAGTTTACCAGAGGTAGACAGATTTATGAATGCGCACGGAAAAAGAGCCTCAGGGCGGCAACCCTGAGGTTCGGCAGAAAACATGCGGAAGTTAAGCCTCGGCGGCGGATCAGTCCTCGGACTGTGCGTCTGCCCGGCTCTTGCCGGAGACATTAAGCGCCAGGGTTGCGGCCATGAAACCGTCCAGATCGCCGTCCAGCACTCCCTTGGTGTCAGAGGTCTCATGCTGGGTGCGCAGGTCCTTCACCATCTGGTAGGGCTGCAGCACGTAGGACCGGATCTGGTTGCCCCAGCCGGCATCGCCCTTGGCTTCGTGGGCGGCGTTGATCTCGGCGTTGCGACGGTCCAGCTCCATCTGGTAGAGGCGCGATTTCAGCGCCTTCATGGCGATGTCGCGGTTCTGGTGCTGCGATTTTTCCGAGGAAGTCACCACGATGCCGGTCGGGATGTGGGTGATCCGAACCGCCGAGTCGGTGGTGTTGACGTGCTGGCCGCCCGCGCCCGAGGACCGGTAGGTGTCGACGCGGATATCGGCCGGGTTCACCTCGATCTCGATATTGTCGTCCACCACCGGATAGACCCAGACCGAGCTGAAGGAGGTGTGCCGCTTGGCCGCCGAGTCATAGGGCGAAATGCGCACCAGCCGGTGCACGCCGCTCTCCGATTTCAGCCAGCCGTAGGCGTTGTGGCCGGAAATCTTGTAGGCGGCGGACTTGATGCCCGCCTCGTCGCCTGCGCTCTCGGACTGCAGCTCGACCTTGTAACCTTTCTTCTCGGCCCAGCGCACATACATCCGCGCCAGCATCGAGGCCCAGTCGCAGCTTTCAGTGCCGCCGGCGCCTGCGTTAATCTCCAGGAAGGTGTCATTGGCATCGGCCTCGCCGTCCAACAGCGCTTCCAGCTCTTTCTCGGCCGCCTTGTCCTTGAGCGCCGCCAGCGCCGCCTCGGCATCCTTGACGACCTCGGCGTCGTCTTCCATCTCGCCCAGTTCGATCAGCTCGATGTTGTCGGACAGATCCTGCTGGATGCCCTTGTAGGTCTCGATCGAGTCCACCAGCGCCTGGCGCTCGCGCATCAGCTTCTGCGCCGCCTCGGGATCGTCCCAAAGATTGGGGTCCTCAACCCGCGCGTTGAACTCCTCCAGCCGGTATTCGGCGGTTTCCCAGTTCATCCGCTGGGCCAGTAGCTCCAGCGATTTCTCGATGTCCGCCACGATGTTCTGGGTTTCCGCGCGCATGGGAGGTCCTTGCAATCTGAGATCAGGCTTGCGTGATAAACCACCCTTGCGCTGCGGGCAAGCGGGGAGGCTGTGCCCACGCTTGCCGGGAGTGTTGGAACATCCATCTAAAATGCCGCACATTATCCACCCGTAAAAATACGCCAAATTAACGCGGTCAGCTTGACTTTGAAGCTAGGCACACGCGGGCCGCCTGCCCGCCGTGAAATTGGGGAATCGGGATCATGCCTAGCGGCTATCTTGTTCAGCTTGGAGACGGATCGCTCGATCACGGCGATACGATTACCTCCACCTATTCCTCATTCACCACAGACCAGACCCTCGGCGCGGGCAACTGGACTTGGAGCGGCTGGGCCGGCGGCAACTACTACTCCAACCAGGCTGAGCCCGGCGACTACTACCTCGGCACCGACGGCAATGTCTATTTCGTGCCCGACTACGGGCCTGTCGATACGATGGAATCGGCAAGCGCAAACAACCCCCCTGCCTATACCGACACCGACGGTCCGGTCGAAGGCACCAGCGGCGGCGACCTGATCGACAACAGCTATACCGACAGCGACGGCGACCAGATCGACAACGGCAGCGGCGGCGGCGCTTCCGGCAACCAGGACACGGTAGAAGCGGGCGCCGGGGACGACACCGTTGATGCCGGCGCCGACAATGACATGGTGTTCGGCGGCGCCGGCGGCGACAGCCTGGCAGGCGGCAGCGGCGATGACACCATCTATGGCGACAGCAGCTCAGAGGCCGGGCTGAGCAGCTCTCAGCAAAGCATCTCCACCTCCAACGTCACCGACACCAGCAGCGGCTTCACGGTCATCGCCAAGGACATCTCCGGCAATGCCAGCGCGGCCAACATCGACTACTACGATGGCGGGTTTGGCGTTGCCGGGGCAATTTCGGATACCGACAGCCCCGGCGTCTACGAACAGATCGGCTATGACAAGGCGTCCGGGGTTTCGGAAGAACTCATCGTCGACTTCGACCAGGACACGACCGACGCCAGTTTCTCGTTCAAGCACCTCTATAGCGACGGCTACGGCGAGGAGGGCCACTGGGCGATCTACAACGATGGCGTTCTGGTAGCCGAGGGCGACTTTACCGAGGATACGCCCGGCTCCGGCACCGGCACGGTGGACATCAGCGGATACGGCCCCTTTGACCGGCTGGTGCTGTCCGCCAATCTGCAGACCGACGGCACCGACGGCTCCGACTACATGGTCACCGACATCACCTTCACGGTGCCGCCGGAGACCCCACCCGACGGCAACGACAGTATCGACGGCGGCGACGGCAGCGATGTGATCTATGGCCAGGGCGGCGATGACACGATATCCGGCGGCGGCGGCGCCGACACGCTGGACGGCGGCGCGGGCGACGACAGCATTTTCGCGGGCGAAGGCGATTCCGCCAGCGGCGGCTCGGGCGACGACTATTTCACGATTCAGTCCGACGAGGCCTTCGTCACCGGCGATGTCACCATCATAGGCGGAGACGACGGCGAAACCGCCGGCGACACGCTGGATTTCAACGGCCAGCTCGACACGGGCAGCCTGGTCATCACCGACGACACCGGCGGCAGCAAGACAGGCACTGCAACGCTGCTGGACGGCAGCACCGTCCATTTCTCCGGCATCGAGAACATCATCTGCTTCACGGCAGGCACCCGCATTGCCACCATCGCCGGGCTGCGTGCCATCGAAAGCCTGCGCCCTGGCGATCTGGTGATGACCCGTGACAACGGCATGCAGCCGGTGCGCTGGATCAGCCGGTCAACGGTGCCCGCGGCGGGCAACCTGGCCCCTATCCGCATCGCGGCCGGCCAGTTCGGGGCTGAACGCGACCTCCTGGTCTCGCCGCAGCACCGGATGCTGTTCAGCGGCTCCCAGGCCAGCCTGCTGTTCGGCGAAAGCGAGGTGCTGGTTTCGGCTCTTCATATGCTCAATGACCGCTCCATCCGGCGCGAGCCCGGCGGCACGGTCACCTATGTGCATGTGCTGTTCGGCCAGCATGAGATCATCTATGCCGAAGGCGCCCCCTCCGAGAGCTTCCATCCAGGGGTTCAAGCGGTCTCGGCGCTGGAAGAGCCCATGCGCGAGGAGCTGTTCCGCATCCTGCCGGACCTGCGCTGGCACAGCGGCGAAGGCGGACAGACTGCCCGCCTATGCGCCAGCCGCCACGAAGCGGCACTGCTGCTTCAGTAAAGCCCGCCGGAACTGACGGTGCCGAAAGTGGCCTTGGGGCCCAGCACCGCGGTGCCGCCGCTGGAGGTGGTGACCTTGCGGCCCGACTGCTGCACCTCTTCGATCAGCGGCAGGTTCGACCCCATGGCAAAACCGCCGTCGTAGGTGAGGCCGAAGATCGGCTCTGCACCGTCGCGGAAATACTCGGAGACCACATAGGCGCCAGAAGCGTTGTCAGGCAGGCGTGCGCCGGTGTAGCGGTCGATCTTGATGAAATGGCCACCTTCCGGCACTTCGAACGGGCCGCCGCCGAATTTCTCCACCGCCTTGGTCATGAACTGCTGGAACACCGGGCCGCACATGGTGCCGCCATAGGCGCCGCGGCCCATCGGGCGGGGCTGGTCAAAGCCCATGTAGCAGCCGGCCACAATGTTGGAGGTGAAGCCCACGAACCACACGTCCCGGGAATCGTTGGTGGTGCCGGTCTTGCCCGCGGTGGGCACCGGCAGGTTGATCACGCTCGACGCGGTGCCGCGGTCAACCACGCCCTTCATCATCGAGGTCAGCTGATAAGCGGTAACCGGATCCATCACCTGCTCGCGGTCGGTGACGATGCGCGGCGGCTGGCCGGGTGCCAGCGCCGGGTCCGAGCAATCGACGCAGTCGCGGTCGTCGTGGCGGTAGATGGTCTTGCCAAAGCGGTCCTGCACCCGGTCCACAAGCGTCGGCTGCACCCGCTCGCCGCCGTTGGCGAACATCGCATAGGCCGCGACCATCTTGTAGAGCGTGGTTTCCTCCGCGCCCAGCGAGTTGGCCAGGAACGGCCCCATGTTGTCATAGACGCCGAACCGTTCGGCGTAGCCCGCCACAACCGGCATCCCGACCTCCTGCGCCAGGCGGATGGTCATCAGGTTCCGGCTCATCTCGATGCCGGTGCGCAGCGGCGTCGGCCCGTAGAACTTGTTGGTGGAGTTCTTGGGCCGCCACAGGCCCTGCGGCGTGTTGATCTCGATCGGGGCGTCGACGACGATGGTCGCCGGGCTGTAACCGCTGTCCAGCGCCGCCGCATAGACAAACGGCTTGAAGCTGGAGCCCGGCTGGCGCATCGCCTGGGTCGCGCGGTTGAACACCGAATGCTGGTAGGAGAAACCGCCCTGCATCGCCAGTACCCGGCCGGAGTTCACGTCCATCGCGACAAAGCCGCCCTGGACCTCAGGCACCTGGCGCAGCGACCAGTGGCTGAAGGCATCGTCCTTCTTCTCGGCCCGCACCAGCACCACATCGCCGCGGGCGAAATTCTCGGCAAAGCCGCCCCTCATCCACTTGATGTCGGAGCGCGGCACCGTGCCGGTTCCTTCGCTGTGCTCGACGCCGACGGTCAGGTTTTCGCTGCCGACCTCCAGCACCACCGCCGGATACCAGCGGCCGCCCAGCACGATATCCCGGGAAACATCGGCGTTTGCCAGTGCCTCGCGCCAGGTTGCCTCATCCTTCAGCTGCTCTTCGGCCAGCGTCACCCCTGTGCCGCGCCAATTCCCGCGCGAGCGGTCGTATTTCTCCAGGCCCCCGCGCATCGCCAGCGCGGCCTCGGCCTGCATGTCGTGATCGATGGTCGCCCGCACGGTAAAGCCGCCGGTGAAGAACTCGCCCTCGCCGAAATCCTCGGTCAGCTGGCGGCGGATTTCATCGGTGAAATAATCGCGCGGCGGCAGCGCGGTGCGGAACGCCTCGAAATCGCCGTTCTGAACGGAGCGCAGCGGCTGCGCCACTTCGACCTCATAGACGTCCCCGGAGATGTAGCCGTTCTCGCGCATTTCCCGCAGCACGTAGTTGCGCCGCGCCAGCAGGCGGTCCTTCTGGCGCACCGGATGATAGTCGGACGGCGCCTTGGGCATCGAGGCCAGGGTGGCCGCCTCATGCGGTTCCAGCTCGCTCAGGGTCTTGTTGAAATAGGTCTGCGCCGCCGCGGTCACGCCATAGGAGTTCTGGCCCAGGAAGATCTCGTTCAGGTACAGTTCCAGGATCCGTTCCTTGTCGAGCGTTTCCTCCAGCCGGGTGGCGAGGATGATCTCCTTGATCTTGCGCTCGGCCCGGCGGTCGCCGGACAACAGGAAGTTCTTCATAACCTGCTGCGTGATTGTGGAGGCGCCGCGCACGTTCTTCCCGCGCGAGCGTACTGCCTCGATCGCGGCGGCCGCGATGCCGCGCGCGTCGTAGCCGGAGTGGCTGTAGAAATTCTTGTCCTCCGCCGAGATGAAAGCCTGTTTCACCAGATCCGGAATTTCATCCGACGGGGTGAACAGGCGGCGCTCCTTGGCGAATTCGTCGATCAGGTGCCCCTCGCCGGAATAAATCCGGCTGATCGTCGGCGGCTGGTACTGCGCCAGCGATTCATGGCTCGGCAGGTCGCGCCCGTAGATCCAGAACACCGCCCCGATGGTCAGCGCCACCATTGCCACGCCCAGGGTGATGGTGCTGAAAATGGAGCCGAAGAAGGAGAAGATGAACCTGAGCACGGAGTTTGGCCTTTCACGCGGAGTGCCGCCTATATAGGGACGGCAAACGCCCGCGTCAAAACGGGAAACAGATGTTCTTCGCCTGGAAGGGTGGGAAAATCCTACCAGTTTTCACCCCGGGTTGCCGCGATTTGCGCGGCAGGCGGCCAAACCGGCGCGAAAACGCCGATTGCCGCCCTACTGCCGCACCAGCGCGCGGCGCGCATCATCCTGGGCGCGCCAGGTGATCAGCCCGTTCAGGATGCCGCGGGCCGCCTTGGCCCGCCACTCTGCATCCACCAGATTCTTCAGGTCGCGCTTGCTGGACAAAAAGCCGATCTCCACCAGCACCGACGGTATATCGGCCGATTTCAGCACCGAAAACCCGGCAGAGCGCAGCGGCCGGTTGTTGATCGGCTGCCCCTGCGCGCGCAGGCCGCCGATCAGCGCCGCTGCCAGCGCGTCGCTGCGGGGCTGGGTTTCCTGCCGGGCCAGGTCCAGCATCACGCTGGTCACCCCATCGTCCGCCTGGCTGAGGTCGGTGCCCGACAGCAGATCGCCGCGCAGGTGCCGCTCAGCCAGCTTGGCCGAGGCGGCATCCGAGGCGTCCTTGGACAGCGTATAGACGGTGGAGCCATGCGCGCGGCCCTCGGAAATGGTGTCGGCGTGCAGCGAGATGAAGACATCCGCCCCGGCCTGATGCGCCAGCGCAATGCGCCGCTCCAGCGAGACGAAGTAATCGTCGTTGCGGGTCATCTGCACCGTGAACTGGCCGGAGCGCACCAGCGCCTCGCCCAGTTCTCGGGCGAACTGCAGCATCAGGTGCTTTTCGACGACGACCTCGGTCTCGGCGCCCGGATCAATGCCGCCGTGGCCCGGGTCCAGCATTACCAAGAGCGGTGCATTCTCGTCCCGCTCAGCCTTGCCTTCGATCGCTTCCGGCGCGGGCAGGTCCCAGCGTGGGTCCTGCGGCGCACCGGCACGGGCGGCAAACTGCTCTGCCGTGGCCGGTTCCAGCGTCACCGCAAGGCTGGCCGCTGCTGTCACCTGGTCCACTTGCATCGCGGCGCTGGCGACCTTCATCGGTTTCGCCAGTTGCAGCACCAGCCGCGACCAGCCGGGCACATAGGTGCCGAATTGCGCAGCAGTGATCCGGTCGCCCTGCAACAGCTTCCCGGCCGCCAGCCCGCTCCAGTCGACCTCTTGGAAATCCAGCACCAGACGCGGCGGCTCCGCCAGGGTGAACAGCCGGTACGGCACCCCCTGGCTGAGGCCCAGTGTGATCTCTGCCCCCTGCCCGGCGTCCCGCACATGGCTGGCGGCGGCGTCAATGCGCGCCAGGCCGCTGAAGCGGCTGCTGCCGGATTGCGCCCAGGCGCCTGCCGCCAAGGCCCAGATCAATGCGGTGAGTGCGATCAGTCTGCCCATTTCTGCCTCTTGCCCGGCCTGCCGGCCCTTTTGGCCGGCAGACTAGGCAATTTGCCAAGGGATGGAAATCCGCCTTCTGGGGTTATCCACGGCTTTAGGGCAGGTCAGTCGCGCGACGCCATGAACAGCGCCAGCCGCGCCAGGCCTTCCTCGATATCCACGGTGGAGCGCGCATAGGAAAAGCGCAGCGTGGTGGCGCCGCGGACGGGGTCGAAATCCAGCCCCGGCGTGACAGCAACGCCCGCCTTTTCAAGGATTTCCGCGGCAAAGCTGCGGCTGTCATCGGTCAGGTCCGACACATCGGCATAGACATAAAACGCCCCGTCAGGCGGTGCGATCTTGGTGAATCCCGCCTTGGGCAGCCCGTCCAGCATCAATTGGCGGTTCCTTGCGTAGATGGCCAGGTTCTCGCGCAGCTCGTCCTCGCAATCGAGTGCGGCCAGCGCCGCCACCTGGCTGGCGTGCGGCGCGCAGATGAACATGTTCTGGGCGATGCGTTCGACCACCCGCACATGATCCTCCGGCACCACCATCCAGCCGACCCGCCAGCCGGTCATCGAGAAGAACTTGGAGAAGGAGTTGATGACATAGCACTCATCGGTCAGCTCCAGCGCGGTGACCGCTTTCGCCTCGTATTCCAGCCCGTGATAGATCTCGTCGGAGATGAAGCTGGCGCCCTCGCCCCGCGCTGCATCAATCAGCGCGCCCATCGCCGCGTGGTCCAGCATGGTGCCGGTCGGGTTGGCAGGCGACGCCACCATCAGGCCCGCCAGATTCTGCCCCGCAAGATCCGCCGCGACCGGCTGCAGCCGGTTTTCCGGTGCGGTCTGGATGTCCACCGGGGTCAGCCCCAGCGCTTTCAGGATCTGCCGGTAGGAGGGATAGCCCGGCGCGCCGATGCCGACCCGGTCGCCGCTGTCGAACAAAGCGGTGAAGCTGAGCAGAAAAGCGCCGGAGGAGCCCGGCGTCACAATCACTCGCTCCGGGTTCAGATCGACGTTGTACCAGTCGCCGTACAGCTGTGCGATGCGCTTGCGCAGTGCGGGCAGGCCCAGGGCAACCGTGTAGCCCAAGGCGTTGTTTTCCAGCGCATTCCCCAGCGCCTTCAGCGCACCGGACGGCGCCCCGGTCGAGGGCTGCCCCACCTCCATGTGGATGATGTGGCGGCCGGCCTCCTCAGCCTTGCGGGCGGCTTCCATCACATCCATCACAATGAAGGGATCGACCTCGGACCGGCTTGAGTTTCGCATGCTTATCTCCCAATGTGCGCGCATGAGTTTTGACCGTTTCTTCCGGCTGGCGTCAATCCCGGCTCTTGTTCTTTGCGCGCTGGTTCAATTTTCGGCAGCGGCGCAGGCAGCATCCATTTCATTGCTGCGCGATCCGGATATCGAACACGGGCTGAACCGGCTGGCGGCGCCGGTGCTGCGCGCCGCGGGGCTGAATGCAAACCGGGTGCGCATCCTCTTGGTCAACGACTCGTCCTTCAATGCCTTCGTTTTGGATTCCCGAACGATTTTCGTGCATTACGGGCTGATCCTCAAGGTCACTTCCCCGGAGATGCTGCAGGCGGTGCTGGCCCACGAGGCCGCCCATATCACCAATGGCCACCTGTCGCGGCGGATGCAAAACCTGCGCTCTGCCAACAGTGCTGCAGGTCTGGGCCTGGCACTCGCTGCGCTGGCGGCTGCGGCCGGCGCAGGCGAGGCGGCCGGCGGAATTGCCATCGGCACCCAGAACTCTGCCCTGCGCAGCTTCCTGGCCCATACCCGGGCCGAAGAAAGCTCTGCCGACCGTTCCGCGGCCGATTACCTGAACCGCGCCGGCATCAGCCCGCAGGGGCTGGTCGACCTGCACCGCGCCTTTGCCGGCCAGGAAGTGCTGAGCGCAGGCACCCAGGACCCCTATACCCGCTCCCACCCTCTGAGCCGCGACCGCATCCGCGCCGCGCAGGCCTATCTGGCGGCGCATGGCGACAAGGGCGAGGCCAGCCCGGAGGCGCAATACTGGTTCGCCCGCGTCCGCGGCAAGCTGTCGGCCTTTACCCGCGCCCCGAAATGGACCCTGCGCCGGGTGCGCGAGGAGCAGTACAAGGACGTCCGCCTGATGCGCGAGGCCGCGGCTTATCACCGGCAGAACAGCCTGCAGAAGGCGCTGAAGGCGGTGAACGGAGCGCTGGCGGCCCGGCCGTCCGACCCGTTCTATCATGAGCTCAAGGGCCAGATCCTGATCGAGAACCGCCAGTGGTCCGCAGCGCTTGCCGCCTATGGCAAGGCCGTCAGCCTCGCCCCCAAGGATCCGCTGATCCTGACCGGCTACGGCCGCGCCCAGCTGGCGGCAGGCCGGCCCAAGGCCGCGCTCAAGTCCATGGAACGCGCCCGCGCCATCGATTTCCGCAACCCGGTGCTGCTGCGCGACATGTCGCTGGCCTATGCCAAGACCGGCCAGACCGGAATGGCGGCGCTGGTCACCGCCGAACGCTATGCCTTGCAAGGGCGTCTGGACGACGCCGGCATTCACGCCAAACGGGCCGTCGCCCAGCTGCCAGCAGGATCCCCCGCCGCCCGGCGGGCGCAAGATGTGCTGTCGGCCTATGAACAAGCTCAGAAGAGAAAGAGACGCAAATGACCCTTTTCACCCGCACCGCCGCCGCGGCTGCCACCGCCCTCGCCCTGCTGGCCGCCCCGGCGCAGGCCTTTGACATCAACGCGATGTCCGAGGCTGAGCGCGAAGCCTTCGGCGCGCAGGTGCGCGAATACATCCTGGCCAACCCGGAGCTGATCCTGGAAGCCGTTGACCTGCTGGAACAGCGCCAGCAGCAGGCCGAGGCCGCCCGCGATGACGTGCTGGTGGAGGAGAACCTGGCCGAGCTGCAGAACGACGGCTATTCCTGGGTTGGCGGCAACCCTGACGGCGATATCACCCTGGTCGAATTCATGGACTACCGCTGCGGCTATTGCCGCCGGGCTGCGCCCGAGGTGGCCAAGCTGTTGGAAAGCGACGGCAACATCCGCCTGGTGATCAAGGAATTCCCAATCCTGGGCGAGGCCTCGGTGCTGTCGGCACGCTTTGCCGTCGCGACCAAGCATGTGGCAGGCGAAGATGCCTACAAACAGGTGCATGACGGGCTGATCGAGTTCGGCGGCGAGCCGAACGAGGTTGCCCTGCGCCGCCTGGCCGAGGGTCTGTCGCTGGATGCTGATGCGATCTTTGCCAAGATGGACAGCGAGGAGGTCACTGCCGAACTGCGCCAGACCCGCGCGCTGGCGCAGAAGATGGCGATCTCCGGCACCCCGACATTTGTGCTGGGCACCGAACTTCTGCGCGGCTACCTGCCGGCCGATCAGATGGAGATCATGGTGGCGGAGATCCGCGAGCAGCAGAGCTGATCGGTTGAGTTGAACCGGCAGGACCGGGGCGCAGCCCCGGACCCCGGAGTATTTGTGAAAAGATGAAACGGCTGGAGTATTACTCCGCCGCTTCCTGGGCCGCCTCGATCTGCGCGGCCTTTTTCTCGACCTCTTCGACGATGTGGTCGACCATCTGTTCGTTGGACATCTTGTGGCTGGCCTTGCCCGCCAGATAGACCATACCGGAACCTGCGCCGCCGCCGGTGAAACCCACATCTGTCATCAACGCCTCGCCGGGGCCGTTCACGACGCAGCCGATGATCGAAAGGCTCATCGGGGTGTGGATATGGGCCAGCCGCTCCTCCAGCGTTTCCACCGTCTTGATCACGTCAAACCCCTGGCGCGCGCAGGACGGGCAGGAGATGATGTTGACGCCGCGGTGGCGCAGGCCAAGTGATTTGAGGATCTCGAACCCCACCTTCACCTCCTCCACCGGATCGGCGGAGAGGCTGACGCGCAAGGTGTCGCCGATGCCCATCCACAACAGCTGGCCTAGGCCGATTGCAGACTTGATGGTGCCGGAGACAAAGCCGCCGGCCTCGGTGATGCCCAAATGGATCGGCGCGTCGGTGGCCTCCGCCAGCTGCTGGTAAGCGGCCGCGGACATGAACACGTCGGAAGCCTTCACCGAGATCTTGAACTCGTGAAAGTCGTGATCCTGCAGAATGCGGATGTGGTCGAGGCCGGATTCAACCATCGCCTCCGGGCAGGGTTCGCCGTATTTGTCCAAGAGGTGCTTTTCCAGGCTCCCTGCATTCACCCCGATGCGGATCGAGCAATTGTGGTCGCGGGCGGCCTTGATCACCTCGGCCACGCGCTTTTCATCGCCGATGTTGCCCGGGTTGATGCGCAGGCAGGCGGCGCCGGCCTCGGCGGCCTCGATGCCGCGCTTGTAGTGAAAGTGGATGTCGGCGACGATCGGCACCGGGCTTTCGCGCACGATCTCCTTCAGCGCCTTGGACGACGCCTCATCCGGGACCGAGATCCGCACCAGATCAGCGCCAGCCTCAGCCGCCGCTTGCACCTGGGCGACAGTTGCCGCCACATCGGTGGTCAGCGTGTTGGTCATGGTCTGCACCGCAATCGGGGCGTCGCCGCCGACGGGCACATTGCCCACATGGATCTGGCGGCTTTTGCGGCGCTCGATATGGCGCCAGGGGCGGATGTGGTTCATCGACATTGCGGCGGGTGTCCCGGCTGGATCCTGTTAGCGCCTAGATACGTGCAGACGCCCGGCGCTGCAATGGCGGCACCGGGCGTCATGTGCGAATTCCTGCGCTTGAGTTACTCGGAGGGCTGCGTCACTTCCGCCTGCAGCTGCGCCACCAGGGTGGCCAGCGCCTCGTTGCGGGTGTCCTGCAGATCGGCCAGCGCAAACCGGCCGGTAATCGCATCCATCGACAGCTCGACATTCTTGGTGACCTGGCCGCGTTCGCCGACTGGGCCGAAATGTTCGCCGTTGACAGCGAAATAGATGGCGCTGCTTTCGCCGGTGCGCAGTTTCGGCGCGTCCTCGGTCATCGGCACCTGGAACCTCTGGCCCGCGTCCATGATGGTTTCCAGGATCACGCTGCCGTCGGCCGCGGTGACCTGCACCCAGGAGGGGCGGACCGCAACCATTTCCACACCCGGGGCAATCTCGGCCACGACCTGCGGCACTTGCGGCCCCTCGGCGGTCTGCTGCTGCAGCGGGCCGAAGCCGTCAAACGGCAGGCTGGCCTCCGCCAACGCAACAGTCGGCAGCTCAGGCGCCGCGAAATTGCCCAGCGTCGACGGATCGATAGTGGAAATCGGCGCATCCCGCGCCACCAGCACCGGCACATCCAGAGCCTGCGGGCGGTAGAGCCGGTCCAGCGCCTCTGCTGCGGGATCCTGGGCGTCTCCGGCGTCCGCCAGCACCGCGCTGTTGAGCGGGTCGAGATCGGCCAGCACAGCCGGCGTCTGGTCAACCGGCGCAAACTGTACCTGCTGGACCTCTTTCAGCACCGCCCAGCCGCCGTAGCCGATGCCGCCGATCAGCGCGGCCAGCACCATCAGCGAACCGACGGCCCGCAGCTCGATCTGGCTGAGGAAGCTGCTGGGCGCAGGAATGAACGGTGTGTTCGGCGAGGCAAAGGCATCCCCGCCCAGCCCCTTGGACGCAGGAGCGGACACGCCGCCGGACTTGCTGCGGCTGGAGGCTTCCGCCGACATGCCGTGGGCCACGGAAAAACCGCTTTCCTTGCAGAAATCCTGGAACGCCTGCTCGGCATCCATGTTCAGGTAGCGCGCATAGGAGCGCACGTAGCCGGCGATGAAGCCGGGCGTGTCAAAGGCCGAAGGGTCGGAGTTTTCGATGGCAGCGATATAGGAGGCCTTGATCCGCAGCTCGCGCTGGACGTCGAGCAGCGATTTGCCCATGGTGGCCCGCTCGCCGCGCATCACGTCGCCAAGCTTCAGCTCGAAATCATCAAAACCTTTCGGCTCCAACGTTCCGCCATGGTCATCTTGCTTGCGCTGGGTGAAGCGCCCGATCATGCCTGCCGTCCCATATTTTGCCTGCCGCCATCGTTTCTGTACGGTGAAAGAATCACATTTGCGACTCAGATCCGTTCATTGATTAGCAACAGCGTAACACACTCAGTGTTAATTTACACTGATCAGTATGTTAACCGGCAAGTTCGGCACGATTCAGCGCACAATGCGACCACAATGAGTCCATTGCCTTTACCAGCGCATCGATCTCCTTGGGGCCGTGCACCGGCGAGGGCGTGAAGCGCAGGCGCTCGGTGCCGCGCGGCACGGTGGGGAAGTTGATCGGCTGCACGTAGATGCCGTAATCCTCCAGCAAGTGATCGGACAGCACTTTGGTATGGACCGGATTGCCGACGATCACCGGCACGATGTGGCTGCCGTGATCGATGATCGGCAGGCCCAGCCCCTTGAGGCGCAGTTTCAGCACCTTTGCCTGGTCCTGATGCTTGTCGCGCAGGTCCTGCGCGCCTTTCAGATAGGCGACCGAGGCCGCCGCCCCCGCTGCCACGGCAGGCGCCAGCGAGGTGGTGAAGATGAAGCCAGGCGCATAGGAGCGGATGGCGTCGCACATCTTGGCCGAAGCGGCGATATAGCCGCCCATCACGCCATAGGCCTTGGCCAAGGTGCCGTTGATGATGTCGATACGGTGTGCCAGCTGGTCGCGCTCGGTGACGCCGCCGCCGCGGGGGCCGTACATGCCGACCGCGTGCACCTCGTCTATATAGGTCAGGGCGCCGAATTCGTCGGCCAGGTCGCAGATTTCGGCAATCGGGCCGAAATCGCCGTCCATCGAATAGACCGATTCGAAGGCGATCAGCTTGGGCGCCGCGGGGTCGTCGGCTTCCAGCAGCTCGCGCAGGTGGGCGACGTCGTTGTGGCGAAAGATGCGCTTGGCGCCGCCGTTGCGGCGCACGCCCTCGATCATCGAGGCATGGTTCAGCGCGTCGGAATAGATGATCAGCCCGGGGAACAGCTTGGGCAGCGTGCTCAGGGTCGCGTCATTGGCGATATAGGCAGAGGTGAACAGCAGCGCCGCTTCCTTGCCGTGCAGGTCGGCCAGCTCGGCCTCCAGCTGCTTGTGGTACACCGTGGTGCCGGAGATGTTGCGGGTGCCGCCGGAGCCTGCGCCGGTAGAGTCGATGGCGTCATGCATCGCGTCCAGCACCACCGGGTTCTGCCCCATGCCGAGATAGTCGTTGCCGCACCACACGGTGATGTCCTGCTTGGTGCCGTCGGGACGGGTCCAGACCGCATGCGGGAAATGGCCCTTCTTGCGTTCGATGTCGATGAAGGTCCTGTAACGGCCCTCTTCGTGAAGGCTGGCAATCGCTGCGTCCAGTTTCGCGGTATAGTCCACCGGCATCTCCATAGCTAATTGTGCTCCTGCGGAGCACGCGGGCTGTGTAAAGGGCACGGGTCTGTTGACGGTAAGGCCGCAATCACGTTCGCGAATGGTTACCTTAGGCGTCCCCTTCGATCAACTGCATACGCGCCGCCGGGGGTGCGCAACATTGATGCAGGTCAAATAAAACTTAAACAGGCGCCGGGCAAGGACAGCTGCGGCCAACCTTTGGCCGTTTGCGTCGTATCTGGCGCCGGTTCTGCAGCAAAATGCGCAGGATCGGAAACCGCGGCAGCCGGAAATGCCGGAAAATTCCGGCACTGCGGCCTCTGGCCCCTCCCCAACCGCGCTGCTAGGGTCCGCGGCAAATTGGCCCGTTTCCCGGGCCTCCCCCGGACAAACAGGAGAGCAAGAGATGGCACTGAATGACGTTCTGGACCGGATCGACGCAGAGCTGGACGCCGCAACCGAACGGCTGATGGAGCTGCTGCGGATCCAGTCGATTTCCACCGACCCGGCCTTCAAGGCCGAATGCGACAAAGCCGCCGACTGGCTGGTCGCCGACCTGAACTCCATCGGCATCAAGGCGGAAAAGCGCGCCACCTCCGGCCACCCGATGGTGGTCGGCCACGTGGGCGAGGAAAACACCGATGCCCCGCATGTGCTGTTCTACGGCCATTATGATGTGCAGCCTGTCGACCCGCTGAACCTCTGGAACACGCCGCCGTTCGAGCCGCAGCTGGAGGAGACCCCGAACGGCACCGTGATCCGCGGCCGCGGCTCTTCGGACGACAAGGGCCAGCTGATGACCTTTGTCGAGGCCTGCCGCGCCTGGAAGGCCGTCAACGGCTCCCTGCCCTGCCGCATCACCTTCTTCTTCGAGGGCGAAGAAGAATCCGGCTCTCCGTCGCTCATTCCCTTCATGGAGGCCAACGCAGAGGAGCTGAAAGCCGACATCGCTCTGATCTGCGACACCTCCATGGTGTCGCGCGGGGTGCCGTCGATCTCCTCGCAGCTGCGCGGCATGCTGAAGGATGAGTTTACCCTCGTCGGCCCCCGCATCGACCTGCACTCCGGCCATTACGGCGGCCCCGGCCTCAACCCCCTGCGCGAGCTCAGCCGCATCGTCGCCTCCTTCTATGACGAAGAGACCGGCAAGGTGGCGGTCGAAGGTTTCTATGAAGGCGTGCACGAGGTGCCCGAGGACCAGCTGCGCCAGTGGGAGGGCTGCGGCTTCGACGAGAAGGACTACCTCTCCAACGCGGGCTACACCCAGGCGCACGGCGAAAAGGACCGCTCGGTGCTGGAACAGCAATGGGCGCGCCCGACGCTTGAGGTGAACGGCCTCTGGGGCGGCTACAACGGCGCCGGTTCCAAGACCGTGATCCCGTCGGAGGCGCATTGCAAGATCACCTGCCGCCTGGTCGGCGACATGGACCCGGACGCGCTGCGGGTGAAGATCCGCAAGCACGTGGAGGCGCAGCTGAAGCCCGACTGCAGGGTGGTCTGGGACAACGATCTCGAAGGCTCCAAGGCCTCTGTCATGGACATCACCCGCCCCGAATTCGCCGCCGCCCGCGCCGCGCTTTCGGACGAGTGGCAGCGCGAGGCGGTGTTCTGCGGCATGGGCGGCTCGATCCCGATTGCGGGTTTCTTCAAGTCGATCCTGGGCATGGAATCGATGCTGGCCGGCTTTGCCAACGAGGATGACGCGATCCACTCGCCGAACGAGAAGTACGATCTGAAGAGCTTCCACAAGGGCATCCGCTCCTGGGCCCGCATTCTCGATGCGCTGACACAGAAATAAGGACCGTGGGGCGGGCAAATCGTCCGCCCCGCCACAGTTCCTCCCCAAACAACAGGGCACTCTCCCGCCCTCCATCAAGGCTCTGAAGAGCCCCTCTTCCCGTTGGGCCAGGCGCCGCCACAGGCGGCGCGCGCTGTGCATCCGCACAGCGCCGGGCCCAAGGCTTGCTGTGCGGCATCCAAGATGCCGCGCCAAGACGCGGGAGCCCTCCCGTTTCACCCAAACGCAACGGCGGGCTTGATACGGCGGACAGCTGCGGCTCCAATACGCCAGACGCCCCCAGAAAAGGGAGAGAGCCCATGCCAGCCGTCATCGAAACCGGCACACTTCAGGTGAACGGCCAGGAAATCGCTTATACAAGGCGCGGCGGCGGCCCGCCGCTTCTGCTGCTGCACGGCTTTCCGCAAACCAAGGAGATGTGGGAGGACGCCATCCCCGCCCTCGCCCGCCGCTTCACAGTGGTTACGGCGGACCTGCGCGGCTATGGCGCCAGCTCCAAGCCCGAGGGCGTGGACGCCATGAGCTTCCGCAGCATGGCCACCGACCAGCTGGCGCTGATGCAGGCGCTGGGGTTTCCGCGCTTCCACCTGGCCGGGCACGACCGCGGCGGCCGCACCGCGCACCGGCTGGCGCTGGATGCACCCGAAGCCGTCGCCAGCCTCACCGTGATGGACATCATCCCGACCCATCTGCTGCTGGACCAGCTGACCCGGCAGGTCGCCCGCGCCTATTACCACTGGTTCTTCCTGGCCCAGCCCGCGCCGCTGCCGGAGCGGATGATCGGCGCCGATCCGCAGGCCTACTTCGAAAGCTGCCTGCTGGGCTGGGGCGGCGCCTCGCTGTCGGATTTCCCGCCTGATGCGCTGGCCGCCTACCGGCGCGCCTGGGCGGACCCCGCCTGCGTGCACGCCATGTGCAACGACTACCGGGCCGCGATCGAGGTGGATTTCCACGACGACGCCCGCGACCTCAGCCGCAAGGTCCGCTGCCCGGCGCTGGTGCTCTACGGCGCCGATGGCGCCATGGCCCGGGCCTATGACGTCGCCGCCACCTGGGCGCCGCGCCTGCAGGACATGACTGCGCGCGCCATCCCCGGCGGGCATTTCTTTATCGACAGCGCGCCAGAGGAAACTGCTGCCGCACTGCTGGATTTCCTCGGGCCGCTGCCGCAGCCCTGAAACGCCTGCAAAGCCCTGCCAGAACCGCGCCGTTTTCCGTTCGTTTTACGCACCGGTTAAGACTCGCTTATCGCTCTTGCCCTACCCTTGCGGAAACACGCGAGCGATAGGCAAACGGAGGCAGCACATGTCACAAAGCAGGTTCAACCGCCCGCCCGGTTTCGAGGGCAACCAGACCGACCCGGAGGAAAGCTACCGGGCCGGGTATCAGCACGGCACCCGGGTGCTGCTGCGCTACTTGGAATCCAGCCCGAAACCGGACCTGGAACGCCTCAAGCAATGGGTCAACACGGAACTGACCGGCTGGCGCCACGACACCGAGGCCAACCCGAACCCGCCCGCGCTCTGACCGCCTCCCCCCCCCCTTCGGCCGCTGCACGGCTTGCATCGGGTGGCCTGCAGCGGCAGGCTGGCGGCATGAGCACGAAGATTCTGACAGACGGGCCGCTGCTGGCCGAAATCCTCGCCTTGGAAATCAAGGTCTGGCAGGCGCTGGTTGCAGGCGACCCGGAGGCCGACGGCCGGATGCTGTCGGAGGATTTCCTTGGTGTCTATCCCAGCGGCTTTTCGGACAAGGCATGCCATTGTGGTCAGCTGAACGCCGGGCCGGTGATGGCGGACTACCGCCTCAACGACGCGCAGCTGCGTGTCATCTCCGGGGACACGGTTCTGCTCTGCTACCGCGCCGCCTACCGCCCGGCCGCCAGCCAGGAGTGGAAGGAAATGCTGATCTCTTCCCTCTGGGAGCAGGGCGAAGACGGCTGGCTCAACACCTTCAGTCAGGACACCCCGACCGCTTGATCGCCTTCAGGGGTCATGCGAGGCGTCAAGCTCGACTCCCTCCTTCACCCCGTGGTCTGTCTTGCTGTCATAAGCGTCCTGCTTCTTCTGCCATTCCTTGGTTTCGGTCTCCCAGAATGACTTAAGATCCGCCTTCAGAACATTCTCCGACGCCAGGCTCGTCTCCAGCGCTGCCACGCAATCGGTGAAAATCTTGTGGTGGTTGTTCTCATGGGCATAGAGCTTCTTCCACATGGTGTCCCAGCTGCCCTTTTGCCCCTTGTTGCCCTTGCTGTATTCCTTCCACTTGGGCATCGTGACGACCGGCTTGCTGGTCAGCTTGAACTCCTTCACATGGCCGTCCAGCTGAAAACTGGCCGAATAGCTGGCATTTGACCGGTAGCGCCCCCAGAAACTGCGTTTGTTCAGCGCCTTGAACACCGCTTCGATGGTCTTGCCGCTGACCGAATAGGACACGTCCTTGGGCTTCGGGATGGTCTTTTTGAACACCGCGGGATCCGGCGGCACGTCGTCCAGCTTGACCCCCACGCTGTAGCCGTTCGAGGTCTTCGACGCATAGCCCTCGACCGCCGCCAGCATCGCCTCCTTGGCCTCCTTGAACAGCGCCTTCAGCTCATCCTTCTGCAGCGGCTCCTTCCGCGCCTGCATCCTGGCCGCAAACTTCGCCGCTGACTCCAGAGCCAGATTGTGCAGCGCGGTCAGATACTTCTCCAGCGCCTTGATCATCCGGTCCCATTCCGCCTGCCGCTTCTTGGTGGTCTTGCCGTACTCCGCCCAGGAGGGCTGCCTGGCCACCGGCTTGCAGGACACCGTGATCTGGCTGACCGATTTGTCCTTGGCAAACTTGGGCACGAACACCGGCGCCGGGTCGTAGCTGCCCCAGGCATCCTTGCTGTCCAGCGCGTCCCGCACCCCGTCGATATCGATGGCTGAAACTTTGTAGGGCTTCTTTGATGGTTTCGGCAGCTTGACCTTCACGTCGACGCCCATCGCCTGCCTCCCCTTCTGTAAATACACACAACAATACGCAGGCAGCCGCCAGCCGCCGCGCAGCAAATGTATCACAGGCAGGCCTGATTGATGAGAATTTATGCGGAGAAGGAGGGAAAGTGGCGCGGTTGACGGGGCTCGAACCCGCGACCCCCGGCGTGACAGGCCGGTACTCTAACCAACTGAGCTACAACCGCGCATGGGCCTTTCGGCTATGTTCCCCGTCCGGGGCGGACCCTGAAACGCCAGGGCGGCGGGCGAAAGTGGCGCGGTTGACGGGGCTCGAACCCGCGACCCCCGGCGTGACAGGCCGGTACTCTAACCAACTGAGCTACAACCGCATTTTCGCCTTGCGGCGGACCGTTTCCGATCCAGGTCCCCTCCGGGGCGGTCCCTGTTCAGCCCCGGGACAGGGCACAGCAGTGGCGCGGTTGACGGGGCTCGAACCCGCGACCCCCGGCGTGACAGGCCGGTACTCTAACCAACTGAGCTACAACCGCCCGCTGCGCATTCAGCATCGCTGCTGAATGTTGGGCTGTAATATTCCCCGCCCCCCAAGCCGTCAAGCGGTGTTTTGCCATTTTCCCGACTTTCCCGGAAAAAAATCCGCCGCGCAATTCAAGCCCCTGAAAAGCAACAGAAAACACCCGCAGCAAGCAGCTGCCTTGCGGGGCATTCATGATACTTCGAACAGGGGGAATGGTGGGTGATGAGAGACTCGAACTCCCGACATCTTCGGTGTAAACGAAGCGCTCTACCAACTGAGCTAATCACCCGGTGACGGCGGATTTAGACAATGACGCCGGACAGTGCAAGAGGAAATCGCAGAATTTCTTTGCGCGCAGCAGACGGCTACTCCAGCACCGTTTCGCGTCCGTTTTCCAGCACATAGACACAGCCCTGCCCGTTCGGCAGCGCCGCCATCCGGTCGCGGCTGAGCCCGCAGACGATGCCGCGCATCACCTGCCCCAGCAGCCCGTGCGCCACCACCACCGACGGCCCGGTCAAGGACTGCATGAAATCCAGGATCCGGGCATGAAAGCTGTCATACCCCTCACCTCCCGGCGCCTCGCAGAACAGGTCGAGATTGCGCGGGTTGCCGCCGTAAACTAGCGGATACTGTTCTGCCACTTCTTCCAGCGTCATGCCCTGGAACACCCCCGCATAAGCTTCCGCCAGGCGCGGATCGGTCAGGAAAGGCGCACCGCCCAGGGCAATATCCGCGGTCTGCTGCGCCCGGCCCAGCGGCGAGGCATAACATGCGGGCGTCTGCGCCATCACCGGCGCCATCAGCACAGCCTGCCTGCGGGCGTGCTCCACTCCCAATGGGCTCAGCGGCGATTCCAACTGCCCCTGAATGCGGTGCTCTGCATTCCATTCGGTCTGCCCGTGCCGCAGCAGCCAGATTTTCGGAAATTGCATGATATGCCCCCTGCCCGTTTTTTCAGGCAAATTGGTAGCGGCACAACTCCCCCAGCGAAACCCCGGAAAGACAAAAGGCGCTCAACCTTTTCAGGGAGCGCCTTTCAGGAATAATGGTGGGTGATAAGAGATTTGAACTCCTGACATCTTCGATGTGAACGAAGCGCTCTACCACTGAGCTAATCACCCGTGAGGCAGGCTTTTAACGGTCCGCTGCGGGCTCCGCAAGAGGGGCAATGGAAGAATTTTGGCGTTCTTATGTATTTTCTTCTGCCCCGGCATTCGCCGTGCCTTCAACCGTCTGCGGCTGGCGCAGCCTGCAAACGAACACCCGGCCGTTGCCGCGCTCCTGACTGCGGTTGACGCGCAGCTTGCCAAAGGGTTTCAGGTTCAGCTCACGACCCTCTGCAACGGCCTCCCCCAGCAGCGCCAGAACCGCCTCGACCACCGGCTTGGCGTCCTTCTTCTTGACGCCGGAGCGTTCAACGGCCTGTTCCACCAGCTCCCTCTTGGCCAGTGCCGCGGCCTGGACCACGGGCGCTGCGGCGGCAACAACCACCGGCTCCGGCGCCGCCGGTGCCGCATCTGCTGGTTTAGCCGCGCCCGTCTTGCGCGCGGCGGCCTTGCCAGCGGCCGGTTTGCGCGCGGATGCCCCGCTTTTCTTTGCCGTTCGTGCCATTTACTGCCCCTTTGCCTGAAAGAATCCCGCTCCTGGCGTTCGCGCTGGCGCACCCCTGTCGCGGGCGGCAGCGGACTGGCGGGCCGGTGTTGCGAAACCAGCCTAGCACAGCCGGCCCGCCGCCGTGAACCGGTCAGCAGGCGGGCAACGCGTCGCGCTGTATCATGGTGCGCAGGGTAAAGCTGGAGCGGGTGTTGCGGATGCCCGGCACCCGCATCAGCCGGTCCTCCAGGAAGCGGTCGAAGTCCGGCAGATCCTCGGCCACCACCCGCAATAGAATGTCGCGGGTGCCTGTCATCAGGTAGCACTCCATCACCTGGTCGAACTTGCGCACCGCCTTCTCAAAGGCCTGCAGCGCATCGGTGGACTGCCGCTCCAGCTCCACCGCCACAAAGATCGTCACCGGCAGCCCCAGCTTGGCCTGGTCCACCCGCGCCGAATAACCGCTGATCACGCCGCTCTCTTCCAGGTTGGCCACCCGGCGCGCGCAGGGGGTGGCCGACAGGCCGACCATTTCCGACAATTCGGAAATCTTCAGCCTCCCGTTGCGCTGAAGCGCAGCTACAATCTTGCGGTCAATCGAATCCATGGAGCTTTCCCCTAAATCTGGCGCCATTTTTGGACCATACTACCAAACCGCCCCGCGCAGGCAGTGCTTTTTGGTGAAAACCGGCGTCTGCGCTCTAGTATCATCTGGAAAAGTTTTGGAGGAGTCATCCAGATGACAGTGACCGCTGTTGCGTCCAGCACCCATGAAGAAATCTACCGCGTCGAGGAGTCCTCTGTCGGCCTCCTGGGCTTTATTGCCGTGCATTCCACCCAGCTTGGCCCGGCGGCCGGCGGCCTGCGCATGCGCCCCTATGCCAGCGAAGACGAAGCGCTGACCGACGTCAAGCGCCTCAGCGAAGGTATGACCTACAAGAACGCGGCGGCAGGCCTGACCCTGGGCGGCGGCAAGGCGGTGATCATCGGCGATCCGGCCAAGGACAAGTCGCCGGAGCTGCTGCGCGCCTTTGCCCGCGCCATCGAAGGTCTGGACGGCCGCTACATTACCGCCGAGGACATGGGCATGAGCCCGTCCGACATGGCGATCCTGGCGGAAGAAACCCGCTTTGTGGCCGGCCTCGCGGACGGCGAGTTCGCCAGCGGCGACCCCTCGCCGATCACCGCGCGCGGCATCTTCAACGCGATCCGCACCACCCGCGCCCACAAGCACGGCAGCCGCGATCTGGACGGCGTCACCGTGTCGGTGCAGGGCCTGGGCCACGTTGGCTGGTACCTCTGCCAGTTCCTGCACGAGGCCGGTGCCAAGCTGGTTGTCACCGACATCGACGACGCCCGCGTCGAGAAGGCGGTTGCCGAGTTTGGCGCCAAGGCGGTGCCGCTGGCGGAAATCTACGGCGCCGAGGCAGACGTCTTTGCCCCCTGCGCCATCGGCGGCATCCTGAACGCCCAGACCATCCCGCAGCTGAAGGCAGACATCGTCGCGGGCGGCGCCAACAACCAGCTGGCAACGGCTGAGGACGGCGCGGCGCTGCATGTCCGCGGCATCCTCTATGCGCCCGACTTTGTGGCCAATGGCGGCGGCATCATCAACGTCGCGACCGAAATCCAGAAGATCAAGGACCGCGAGGGTTTTGTCGCCGAGAAGCTGCAGGCGCTGGACGAGACCATGGCGGCGATCCTGAACCAGGCCAAGGCGGCGGATGTCAGCCCGGCGGAAATGGCCATTGCCACGGTACAGGCCAAGATGGAGCAGGCCAGCAAGGCCGCCTGACCGCTAGTTCTCTGCAAGGCTGCGGGCGCACTCCCGCAGCCGCACGGCGCCCGGCCAGAGGCCGGATGCCATCCGGATTTTGGGCCCGGCGGCCTGCCCCATCCGGGGCAGGCCGTGCGCCGCACCCAAGGTGCAGCGCCACGCCCAACCGCAGCGGCGGCGCGTGAAGCGCTGCCAGCGGCGGGCGGGAGCGCTCCCCGCGATGCCGCGCAGACGCCAAGAACCATACGCCCCGGCAAGAAGGGCCAGAACGGAAGAGAACACTAAAAAGGGCGGCCCCCTCGGACCGCCCTTTCCTTTTGCCTGCTGATTTGATCAGCGGATCAGTGCGCGGTAGCACCTGCGCCCTCGCCGGAGCCTTTCAGCGCCGACTTGGCGGCTGCGGCTTCCTCCGCCTCCTCATCCCATTCGATGGGTTCGGGCTTGGCGACCAGCGCGTGCTCCAGCACCTCGGACACATGGGACACCGGGATGATCTCCAGTCCTTCCTTCACGTTGTCCGGGATCTCCGGCAGGTCCTTTTCGTTCTCCTGCGGAATCAGCACCGTCTTGATGCCGCCGCGCAGCGCCGCCAGCAGCTTCTCCTTGAGGCCGCCGATCGCCAGCGCATTGCCGCGCAGGGTGACCTCGCCGGTCATCGCGATGTCCTTGCGCACCGGGATCTGGGTCAGCACCGACACGATGGAGGTGACCATCGCAAGGCCCGCCGAGGGGCCGTCCTTGGGCGTCGCGCCTTCCGGCACGTGCACGTGGATGTCCCAATGGTCGAACTTCGGCGGTTTGATGCCCAATTTCGGCGAGACGGAGCGCACATAGCTGGACGCCGCCTCGATCGATTCCTTCATCACGTCGCCCAGCTTGCCGGTGGTCTTCATCCGGCCCTTGCCCGGCAGCCGCAGCGCCTCGATCGACAACAGCTCACCGCCGACAGAGGTATAGGCCAGCCCGGTCACCACACCGACCTGATCCTCCTTCTCGGCCAGGCCGAAGCGGTACTTTGGCACGCCCAGAAACTCGTCGAGGTTGTCCGGCGTGACGGTCACGCTGTCGGCCTCTTTCTTGACGATCTTGGTCAGCGACTTCCGTGCCACCTTGGCGATCTCGCGCTCCAGGTTCCGCACCCCCGCCTCGCGGGTATAGGTGCGGATCATCTCGGTCACGGCCTCCTCGGTCAGCTCGAACTCCTTGGCCTTCAGGCCATGGTTCTTCACCTGCTTGGAAATCAGGTGCTGCTTGGCGATCTCGCGCTTTTCATCCTCGGTGTAGCCCGACAGCGGAATGATCTCCATGCGGTCCAGAAGCGGCCCGGGCATGTTGTAGCTGTTCGAGGTGGTCAGGAACATCACGTTCGACAGGTCGTATTCCACCTCCAGGTAGTGATCCATGAAGGTGTTGTTCTGTTCCGGATCCAGCACCTCCAGCATCGCCGAGGCCGGATCGCCGCGGAAATCCTGGCCCATCTTGTCGATTTCATCGAGCAGGATCAGCGGGTTGGTGGTCTTCGCCTTCTTCAGCGCCTGGATGATCTTGCCGGGCATCGAGCCGATGTAGGTGCGGCGGTGGCCGCGGATCTCGGATTCGTCGCGCACGCCGCCCAGGCTGATGCGGATGAACTCGCGCCCGGTCGCCTTGGCCACCGATTTGCCCAAGCTGGTCTTACCCACGCCCGGAGGGCCGACGAGGCAGAGGATCGGCCCCTTCAGCTTGGCCGAGCGCTGCTGCACCGCCAGATACTCGACGATCCGCTCCTTGACCTTCTCCAGGCCATAGTGATCCGCATCCAGGATCTCCTGCGCCTTGTTCAGGTCTTTCTTGACGCGGGACTTGTTGCCCCACGGGATCGACAGCATCCAGTCGAGGTAGTTGCGCACAACCGTGGCTTCCGCCGACATCGGCGACATGTTCTTGAGCTTCTTCAGCTCGGCCTCGGCCTTCTCGCGCGCCTCTTTCGACAGTTTGGTGGCGGCGATTTTCTCTTCCAGCTCGGCGATTTCGCCGGCACCTTCCTCGCCGTCGCCCAGCTCCTTCTGAATGGCCTTCATCTGCTCATTCAGATAGTACTCGCGCTGGGTTTTCTCCATCTGGGACTTGACGCGGGTCTTGATCTTCTTCTCGACCTGCAGGACCGACATTTCGCCCTGCATCAGGCCATAGACCTTCTCCAGCCGCTCCGAAACAGAGAGCGTCTCCAAAAGTTCCTGCTTGCGGTCCACTTCGATGCCCAGGTGGCCCGCCACCAGGTCGGCCAGCTTGGCCGGCTCCGCGGTTTCACCGACGGCAGACAGCGCCTCTTCGGGAATGTTTTTGCGGACCTTTGCATAACGCTCGAACTCGTCGCCCACGGTGCGCACCAGCGCCTCGGTGGTGGTGACGTCGCCCGGAATCTCGCCCAGCTCTTCGGCCTTGGCTTCGAAGAAGTTGTCGTTTTCCAGGAATTCGGTGATCTTCACACGGCTCTGCCCCTCGACCAGCACCTTGACGGTGCCATCGGGCAGTTTCAGCAGCTGCAGCACATTGGCCAGCACGCCGACGGTGTAAATGCTATCGGTTTCGGGATCGTCCTCGGAAGGGTCGATCTGGCTCGACAACAGGATCTGCTTGTCGTCGGCCATCACCTCTTCCAGGGCGCGCACCGATTTTTCCCGGCCCACGAACAGCGGCACGATCATGTGGGGGAACACCACGATGTCGCGCAGCGGCAGGACTGGGTAGGAGGAATTGAGTGGCTCTTGCATACTCGGTCCTTTGGTTAGGCAAGACGGCCCGGCCCCGGTATTGGCAGCTTTGGCCCGTCTCCTCATTGGATGTCTTTACTTGGTGGGGCGGCACAGGATTTTCAACCGCGGCACCTCAAGGCTGGGGCACACCTTGCCCGCTGCGCGCCGGGACCACAAGGGCGCAAATGAAGGAACGGTGAGCAAATGATGAAGGCTGCGCCGGGGTGATCCTGTGGATAACTGCGCCGCATCAATCAGCGCCGCAGCAGCGTGATCAGCCCGCGCTCCAGCCGTCCGCCCGGCCCGGTTTCACGGTAGGTTCCGCTCATCCGCGACTGGTCGATCAGAAACAGCCGGATGTCCTGCCGCAGCGCCTCTCCGGTGCCGGTATCACGCTCCGCGCGCAGGTTCAGCCGCAGCAGCTGATCCGCGCCGCAGGGCAGCGCCCCCAGCGCCAGCTGGTCCAGGTAAACCTCTGTGCCGTCAGCCAGATCGCCGCGGCCCACGCTTTCGGCCCTGAGCCCGGTGCCCGGCTGTACCGGCGCCCGGTCCTGAACCCCGATGGGCATGATCCCCAGAACGGCGGAATCCGCCACCAGCCGCCCGTTGCGGAACCCCAGGCGCAGCAGCTCGCCGGTCCGCTGCGGCAGCGGCTGCATTTCGATGCGCCCGCCTGCGGCCAGCCCGGTTTCCCCCGGCCCTTTCTGTACGATCCATTGCCCGCGCAGGGCCTCAGAGCCGCCCTTGACCAGATCCTCAATGGTGATCGTGCAGCCATCCAGCGGCGGCGCTTTGAAAAAACCGGATGCCTCTGCCAGCGACCCCGGCGCGGTCTGCGCCAGAACTGCCGGGCTTCCGCCCATCATGGCTGCAGCTGCCAGCACACGAAACCAGACCATCGCCATCCTCCCCGTTTGGGCGCGAGGGTAGCAGAGAGGTCTTCACATCCGGTGAACGGCGCGCATGGCCCGCCGCATTGGTACCAGCGGCCGGGCGTGTGCTGCCCGGCCGCCGGCCCTGATCAGCGCCGCAGCGGCTACTCGGCCGCCAGTTGCTCCAGCACCGGGTAATCAGTATAGCCCTCGTCTTCGCCGCCATAAAAGGTTTCCGGATTGCCTTCGTTCAGCGGCGCGTCCGCTGCCAGCCGGTCAACCAGATCCGGGTTGGCGATGAAGTGGCGCCCGAAGGCCACAAGGTCGGCCTCGCCGGATGCCGTCCGCGCCAGCGCAGTTTCACGGTCATAGCCATTGTTGGCCATATAGGTGCCGGTGTAGAGCTTGCGCAGGGCTTCGAAATCACCGTCGCGGGCGCCGCCGGGGTCCCCTTCGACCATGTGCAGGTAGGCCAGGCCATAGCTGTTCAGACGCTGGATGAGCGGCGTGTAAAGGCCCACGGGATCGCTGTCGGACACATCGTTGAAGGTGGCGAAAGGCGACAGGCGCAGGCCAATGCGGCCGGCGTCCCAAACCGTCAGAAGCCCGTCAAGAATCTCGAAAACGATCCGGGCGCGGTTTTCCGGCGATCCGCCATAGGCATCCGCGCGGGTGTTCACCCCGTCCTTCAGGAACTGCTCCAGCAGATAGCCGTTAGCCGCATGCAGCTCGACACCGTCGAACCCTGCGTCCTTGGCGTATTTTGCCGCCTGCACATAGTCGGCGATGACTCTCTGGATGCCCGCTGTGCTCAGCGCCTGCGGTTTGGCCGTCGGCTCGAAACCATTATGGGTGAAGGTCTGGGCCTCTGCAGCGGTATCGGTGGATGACACGGCTTTGGCACCTTCGGGCAGCAGGGACTCATGCGTGATCCGCCCGACATGCCACAGCTGAATGACGATCTTGCCGCCCTTCGCATGGACCGCATCGGTGACCTTGCGCCAGGCCGCGGCCTGCGCCGCCGTGTGGATGCCCGGGGTCTGGATATACCCTTTGCCCTCGGGGCTGATCTGGCTGCCCTCGGTGATGATCAGGCCGGCGCCCGCCCGCTGGGCATAATATTCTGCATGCCGGTCCAGCACCTCGCCGGTCTGGTCGTCAGCCCGGTTGCGGGTCAGCGGCGCCATGACGATGCGGTTACGCAGCTCGATTGCACCAGCAGTGCTGGCGGAAAACAATTCTTGGCTCACGGGGATTTCCCTCCGGTCAAAGTTTCCAGCAACAGGAACGTTGCCGGAAAGACCTGAGCATTCCACCCCGCGCGTTCAAGCGGGGGGCAGCCGGAACAGCTGCTCACCTGCGCACAGCAGACTGTTCAATTGCGCGGCTTTACAGCCGCTCAATATCCCCTTGTGCGCGGGTGTCGTGGAAATCCTTCTGCCAGGCCTCAAACGTTCCGGCAGCAATAGCCTCCCGCATTCCTCCCATGATCTCCTGGAAGTAATGCAGGTTGTGCCAGGTCAGCAGCATGCCGGAGATCATCTCGTTGGAACGGAACACATGGTGCAGGTAGGCGCGGGAATAGTTCGAGCACGCCGGGCAGCTGCACTGCTCATCCAAGGGCCGCGGGTCGTCCTGGTGGCGGGCGTTCTTGATGTTCACCACGCCATAGCGGGTGAAGGCCTGCCCGGTGCGGCCCGACCGCGACGGCAGCACACAATCCATCATGTCGATACCGCGGGCGACGGCACCGACGATGTCGTCGGGCTTGCCTACCCCCATCAGGTAGCGCGGCTTGTCCTCGGGCAGGAAACCGGGGGCGTAGTCCAGGCATTCGAACATCGCCTCCTGCCCCTCGCCCACTGCCAGGCCGCCAACCGCATAGCCCTCGAACCCGATCTTCTTCAGCGCCTCGGCGCTTTCCTCGCGCAGGTCCTGCTCCAGCCCGCCCTGCATGATGCCAAAGAGCGCATGGCCCGGACGGTCGCCGAAGGCCTCCCGGCTCCGCTCCGCCCAGCGCATCGACAGGCGCATCGACTCGGCAATGCGGTCGCGGTCCGCAGGCAGCGCGGGGCATTCGTCGAAGCACATCACGATGTCGGAGCCCAGCAGCCGCTGGATCTCCATCGAGCGTTCCGGCGTCAGTTCATGCTTGGAGCCGTCCACATGGCTCTTGAAGGTGACGCCCTTCTCGGTAAGTTTCCTGAGTCCCGCCAGCGACATCACCTGAAACCCGCCGCTGTCGGTCAGGATCGGGCGCTCCCAGTTCATGAACTTGTGCAACCCGCCCAAACGGTCGATCCGCTCCGCCGTCGGGCGCAGCATCAAGTGGTAGGTGTTGCCCAGCAGGATATCGGCCCCGGTCGCGCGCACGCTCTCCGGCATCATCGCCTTTACGGTCGCAGCAGTCCCAACCGGCATGAAGGCAGGCGTGCGGATTTCGCCGCGCGGCGTATTGATGACACCCGTGCGCGCCTTGCCGTCGGTTGCCTTCAGTTCAAAGTTGAAAAGCTCTGCCATCTCGTATTCCTGCCGTTACTATCGAACCGGCACGCCGGTGATTCACCCCTAATGCCAAGGAGCCAGGCCCATGTCCACAGCCGACCCCGCACCGAAACTGAAACTCGGCTGGGAGGAGTGGGTCAGCCTGCCGGACCTCGGCTTGCCGGCGCTGCGGGTCAAAGTAGATACCGGCGCCCGCACCTCGTCGCTGCATGCCACCGGGATCGAAACCTTCGGCCCGGCAAGCGCCCCCAAGGTACGCTTCATGGTGCACCCCATTCCCGGCCAGTATGATCTGGAAATCCCCTGCTCTGCCCTGATCAAGGACAGGCGCGAGGTGACGTCCTCAAACGGCGAAAGCGAGATGCGTTTCGTGATCGAGACCCAGCTGACAATTGGCGGCGAGTCCTGGCCAGTGGAACTGACGCTGACCGACCGGCGCGGCATGGCCAAGCACATGCTGCTGGGCCGCCAGGCGCTGACCGAGAACGTGACCGTAGTGCCGGGGGAGCGCATGTGCCAGCCGGCGCTGGACTATTCCGTCTACGCCTCTGCCAATATCCGCAAATCCGCGCCCAAGCGCGCCCTTCGCATCGCCGTTCTCAGCCGCGAGGACAACTATTCAACCCGCCGTCTGGTGGAAGAAGGCGAAAACCGCGGCCACACGGTGGAGGTGATCAACACCACCCGCTGCTACATGGCGCTGAATGCGCTGGCGCCGGAAATCCACTATGACGGCAAACGCCTGCCCCGCTATGACGCGGTGATCCCGCGCATCGGCGCCTCTGTCACCCAGTATGGCACCGCGCTCTTGCGCCAGTTCGAAACGCTCGGCACCTTCTGCGTCAACGGGTCTGAGGGCATCACCGCCAGCCGTGACAAGCTGCATGCGCACCAGATCCTGGCACGCCACAAGATCGGCATGCCCGCCACCGCCTTTGCCTCCTCGCCCAAGGACACCGGCAGCCTGATCCAGATCGTCGGCGGCGCGCCCCTGATCGTGAAACTGCTGGAAAGCACCCAAGGCAAGGGCGTGGTGCTGGCCGAAACCAAGAAGGCCGCCGAAAGCGTCATCACCGCCTTCCGCGGGCTCAAGGCCAACTTCCTTGTTCAGCAGTTCGTGAAAGAAGCCGCGGGCGTGGACATCCGCTGCCTTGTGGTCGGCTCCAAGGTGGTGGCGTCGATGAAACGTTCGGGGGCAGAGGGCGACTTCCGCTCCAACTTGCACCTGGGCGGCAGCGCCGAGACGGTCCGCATCAGCAAGGAGGAGCGCTCCACCGCTGTGCGCGCGGCCCGCGCCTTCGGCCTCAATGTGGCGGGCGTCGACCTGTTGCGCTCGGAAACCGGCCCCAAGGTGCTGGAAGTGAACTCCTCCCCCGGACTGGAAGGGATCGAAAAGACCTCCGCCAAGAACATCGCAGGCCTGATCTACGCCGAGATCGAGAACCGGGTCCGCCCGGCACCGGTGCGGCGGTTGAAACCCTCCAGCAACTGACACTGCATGGCAGGCCCATCCGGGCTTGCCAGCCTGTGTTTCCGGGCGTCATATACACCCGCAACCTCTTGAAACCGCCGCTGCTGGAACCCATTTGTATACTATTGCACACAACGGGGCGTGTCATTGAACAAGGCCAAAACGCCAGGCGCACAGCCCCTGCCCAGCGGGCCGCCGGAACCGGCTGCGCCCAACGCGCCCGCCGCCCCTGCGGCCCCCGCTGAACAACCTAAGGAATTTTACATGAACGAAGACCTGATTCTCGAGCTGCTGTCCGGCAACCTTTTGTACCTGCTGGGCGCCCTGCTGCTGATCATCGTGGTCCTGAAAGGCATCAAGATCGTGCCGCAGTCGGAAAAATACGTGGTCGAACGCTTTGGCCGCCTGCACTCGGTGCTGGGGCCGGGCATCAACTTCATCGTGCCGTTCCTGGATGTGGCCCGCCACAAGATCTCGATCCTGGAACGCCAGCTGCCCAACGCCACCCAGGACGCCATCACCAAGGACAACGTGCTGGTGCAGATCGATACCTCGGTGTTCTACCGCATCCTGGAACCGGAAAAGACCGTCTACCGGATCCGCGACGTGGACGGCGCCATCGCCACCACCGTGGCCGGCATCGTGCGCGCCGAGATCGGCAAGATGGATCTGGACGAGGTGCAGTCGAATCGCGCCCAGCTGATCACCCGCATTCAGGAAGCCGTGGAAACGGCGGTGGACGACTGGGGCATCGAAGTCACCCGCGCCGAGATCCTGGACGTGAACCTCGACCAGGCCACCCGCGACGCCATGCTGCAGCAATTGAACGCCGAACGCGCCCGCCGCGCCGAAGTGACCAAGGCCGAGGGCCAGAAACGCGCCGTTGAACTGCAGGCCGACGCAGAGCTTTATGCCGCCGAACAGACCGCTAAGGCCCGCCGCATCCAGGCCGAAGCAGAGGCCTATGCCACCGAAGTGGTGGCCAAGGCAATTGCCGAAAACGGGCTGGAGGCGGCACAGTACCAGGTGGCGCTGAAACAGGTGGAGTCCCTGACTGCGCTCGGCAAGGGCGAAGGCAAGCAGACCATCGTGGTCCCCGCCCACGCGCTTGAGGCCTTTGGCAACGCCTTCAGCCTGCTGAAAGGAGGCAAGTGATGGACACCGCTTTCTGGGCCTTGTGGTGGGTCTGGGGCGCTGCTGCGCTGCTGCTGGCGATACTTGAGGTGCTGGTGCCCGGCTTCGTGTTCCTGGGCTTTGCCATCGGCGCCGCGGCGGTGGCCCTGCTGCTGCTGGCCGGTGCCGGTTTCGGGCTGGCACCGCTCCTCCTGGTCTTTGCTGCGCTGTCGCTGGCGGCCTGGCTGCTCATGCGCCGCTTTTTTGCCCTGCCCAAGGGCCAGGTGAAAACCTTCAACCACGACATCAACGACTGATCCTTGGCCGGGGCGCCGCGCGCGCCCCGCCTGTCCTGCGGCCTCAGAACCGCAGCCCGGCCCCTGCCAGCAGGCTGTGTGTCACCGCATCATGGCGGAAGAAGCTGCTGGTGCCGCGGGTGCCCTCCTGATACTCCACCCCCAGCCCGCGGTAGAGGACGTAGATCGAGGCGTTCTTCCAGCGATGGTGGATCAGCCCGCCCATCAATGACCAGCTCTCCTCCGACCCGGCGCCAAAGCCGCCGATATCGCCCTCCAGGGTGAAACTGAACTCGTCCGACAGGCGGCGCTCCCAGCGCATACCCGCAACCGGATCGGTCCAGTCCGCCCCGCGCCGCAGGTTGACGCCCGGCAAGGAGGCGGTCACATCCACATCCCAGTGGCGCACACCGCCGAACAGTTCGAACAGGTCGCGGCCGCGCCCGAACCGGTAGGTCAGCAGCGCCTCGCCCAGGTTCTGGTCATAGCGCACCCCGCCCGGCCCCTCCGAACTGAACACATCGGCGTCGGCATCCAGCACCGCATAGCGCAGGCGGAAGCCGAAATTGCTGTAGTGCACACCCTCGAACTGCAGCATGCCGCCGGCCTGCAGCTGGTCAAAGACATCGCCCGCGTCGATCGAGACATCCCCGCCGGTCCAGCCCAGCTCGGTTGTGCTGTCGATCGAAGGCGCCACCACAAACGGCGTCAGCTGCCATTCCCAATTGTCGCCGGCGGCGGCGGAAACGGCCCCTGCCATTGCCGCCGCCGCCAGCACAATACGGACGGCTGCTCTCAGCGCAGAAGGTTTTTGCATGGCTCCTCCCAAGGCCGGCCCGGCACCGCAGAGCCGGCAGCAATAACATGCCGGACCGCTGCAGCCTGGCAGCCGTTACAAAAACATGATGGGGGAACCACAACTTAGCGCGGCCATTGTCCCAAATCAAACCGGCGGGCGGAATCCGGTGAAATATCATTGCCGCAGACGCGACCGCCGCCTCTGGACGCCCGGCCGCATATTCCCTATATAAACCGTCGGAAAATAGAACCGGGATCCTCATGACCAACCCTGCCGAACCGCTCGAAGGCGCCCCGCTGATCGCGCCCTCCTCCGTCAGCCACCCGCTGTACGAAGCCGTCGTCGACGCCTGCCGCACCGTCTATGACCCGGAAATTCCGGTGAACATCTACGAGCTGGGCCTGATCTACACCATCGACATCACGGACGAGAACGACGTGAAGATCATCATGACCCTGACCGCGCCGGGCTGCCCGGTGGCAGGCGAGATGCCGGGCTGGCTGATTGATGCGGTTTCCCCGGTCGACGGCATCAAGAGCGTCGATGTCGAGCTGACCTGGGAGCCGCCCTGGGGCATGGAAATGATGTCCGACGAGGCGCGCCTCGAACTGGGCTTCATGTAACTCCCGCACCAGCTGTCATGAGAACTTGATGCGCCCGTCATGCGGGCGCAATCCGGCTGTTACATTTGCGCGCCACTCTCGCCGCAAATTTGACCAACCGGAGAAAATTCCATGCGCCTTGCCCTGACTTCGGCAGCCGCCCTGCTTGTTTCCACCGCCGCCCTCGCAGGCAATCCCCCGAAAGCGGCAGATGCGGGCCTCAGCTACGGCCCCCGTCCTGCCTACCTAATTTCCAAGCTGCCCGAGGGCGCGCTGAAGGACAAACTGCAGTCCTGCGCGGGCCAGACGCCGCAGCGCTCCGATTTCTCCATCGGCCACCGCGGCGCGCCGCTGATGTTCCCGGAACATACCGTCGAATCCAACATCGCCGCCGCCCAGATGGGCGCGGGCATCCTGGAATGCGATGTCACCTTCACCAAGGATCTGGAACTGGTCTGCCGCCACGCCCAGAACGATCTGCACACCACCACCAACATCCTGACCTCGGATCTGGCGGACACCTGCGCCACCCCCTTCACCCCTGCGGACGGCGAAACGCCTGCCGCCGCCGAGTGCCGCACCTCCGAAATCACCCTGGCCGAGTTCCGCACCCTGCAGCCCAAGATGGACAGCGCCGACAAGACAGCCCTCACCGCCGCAGCCTACCAGGGCGGCACCGCGGACTGGCGCTCCACCCTGTTTGCCGGCGGCGCAACCAGCATGACCCACGCGGAATCGATCGCCCTGTTCAAATCGCTTGGCGCCAAGTTCACCCCGGAGCTGAAAAGCCCGGCAGTGGAGATGCCCTTCAACGGCTTCTCCCAGGCAGACTACGCCCAGAAGCTGATCGACGAATACAAGGCCGCCGGCATCCCCGCCTCCGACGTCTGGGCGCAAAGCTTCAACCTGGATGACGTTCTCTACTGGATCGAAAACGAGCCGGAGTTCGGCAAGCAGGCGGTGTTCCTGGACGCCAGCTACGACCTCGAAGGCTTCGACCCGAACAACCCGGCGACCTTCCCGCATGACTTTGCAGAACTGCACGCCAAAGGCGTCAACTACATCGCCCCGCCGATGTGGATGCTGGTCACCTCCGAGGACGGCAAGATTGTCCCCTCGGCCTACGCCAAGAAAGCCAGGGCGGCAGGCCTCAAGCTGATCACCTGGACGCTGGAACGCTCCGGCCCGCTGGCCACCGGCGGCGGCTGGTACTTCCAGTCGGTCTCCGACCTGACCGTGGACGACAGCATGTACTACCAGCTCTTGGACGTGCTGGCCCAGGATGTCGGGGTCGAGGGCGTGTTCTCCGACTGGCCCGCCACAACGACTTACTACGCGAACTGCATGGGGCTCTGACCACCGTCTCCCCAACGACGGACACCCCATCAACGGCCGCCTCCCTGCCCAGGAGGCGGCCCCTTTTAATTTCGCAGGACAGGTATATGTTATTGCTTCCCCGGCGGATCCGGGGTTGAGCCGCCCCCGCACCCATCCTAGATAACAGGGGAAGCGCAAGGAGACATACATGTTCGGCATTCCCGGCAAACAGGCGGTGACCATGACGCCCAAGGCTGCGGCCCAGATCGCCAGGCTGATGGCAAAGGACGGCCGTGCCGGCCTGCGCATCGGCGTCAAGAAGGGCGGCTGCGCGGGCATGGAGTACACTATGGAGTATGTCGACCAGGCCGATCCCAATGACGAGGTCGTGGAACAGGACGGCGCCCGCATCCTGATCGCGCCGATGGCGCAGATGTTCCTGTTCGGGACCGAGATCGACTATGAGGTGACGCTCTTGGAAAGCGGCTTCAAGTTCAACAACCCCAACGTGGCCGAGGCCTGCGGCTGCGGCGAGTCGATTTCCTTCAAGGAAGCGCCCGGCACCTGATCCGCGGCACCGGCACGGAAAACACAGGGCGGGGCATTCTCCGCCCTTTTTGCTGCCCGGTCCGAACTTTCAAGCGAATTGCGCCGCCCCGCCGCCGGTGCTACCAGTCACGCCCAAACACCACATTCGGAGGCACCCCCATGCGGCGGAAACTGGCAGCAGGCAATTGGAAGATGAACGGCACCGGCGCGAGCCTCGCGGAACTGGCGGCGCTGGCCGAAAGCCACGGCGCCCCCGCCGCTGACATCCTGATCTGCCCGCCTGCCACCCTGCTGTCGCGCGCCGCGGACACTGCCAAGGGCAGCACCGTCGCTATCGGCGGCCAGGACTGCCACGCCAACGCCTCCGGCGCCCACACCGGCGATCTGTCGGCGGCCATGCTCAAGGACGCAGGCGCCTCTGCGGTGATCCTCGGCCACTCCGAACGCCGCGCCGACCACGGCGAAAGCGACGCGCAGGTCTGCGCCAAGGCCGAGGCCGCCATCGGCGAGGGCCTCATCGCGGTGATCTGCATCGGCGAAACCCTGGCGGAACGCGAAGCCGGCGATACTCTGAAAGTGGCCGGCACCCAGCTCGCAGGCTCTGTCCCGGCCAATGCCACCGGCGCCAATACCGTGATCGCCTATGAACCGATCTGGGCCATCGGCACCGGCAAGGTGCCGACGCTGGAACAGATTGCAGAAGTCCACGATTTCCTGCGCGCTGAACTCACCAGCCGCTTCGGGGCTGAGACCGCAGACAGCATCCGCCTGCTCTACGGCGGCTCGGTCAAGCCGTCCAACGCCGCGGAAATTTTTGCCGTCTCCAACGTCGACGGCGCGCTTGTGGGCGGCGCCAGCCTCAAGGCCGCGGATTTCTCCCCGATCATCACCGCACTGGAAGCCAGCTGACCGGCACCCTGCGGCGCGGGCCCCGGATTTGAGTATTTTCCGGAAAGATGAAGCCCGGGCAGCTTTCACCTTTCCCAAAGTACTCCGGGGTGAATTGGCCAAGGGCCAAGAGGGGCAGCGCCCCTCTGACAATCAAACCTGCGGGGCAGCGCCCCAGCCCTGAAAAAGAAACGCCCCGGTTTCCCGGGGCGTTTCTTTTTTTAGCAGACCGCCTAGTTCGTTATGATCTCCGGCCCCATCACCGCGTTTGGCAGCACGGTGGACAGCCAGGGCACGTAGGTGATCAGGATCAGGAACACGAACAGCACCGCCAGGAACGGAAGTGCGGCCCGCACCACCCCCATCATCGGCATCCCCGCCACGCCTGAGGTCACGAACAGGTTCAGGCCCACCGGCGGGGTGATCATGCCGATTTCCATATTCACCACCATGATGATGCCCAGGTGGATCGGGTCGATGCCCAGCTCGATGGCGATCGGGAACACCAGCGGCGCCACGATGACCAGCAGGCCCGAGGGCTCCATGAACTGGCCGCCGATCAGCAGGATCACGTTCACCACCACCAGGAACATGATGGGACCGAAGCCCGCCGACAGCATCGCGTTGGCGATATGCTGCGGCACCTGCTCATCCGTCAGCACATGCTTCAGGATCAGCGCGTTGGCGATCACGAACAGCAGGGTCACGGTCAGCTTGCCCGCCTCGAACAGCGTGTGCTTGGTGTCGCTGTGGAAGAACGCCGTCACCAGCGCATAGGGCTTCTTGATCAGCGGCGTCTTGGCCTCGCCCTCGCCGTTCGACAGCGGACCCATGTCCTTGTAGACAAAGCTCGCAATCAGGAAGGCATAGACCGCCGCCACCGCCGCCGCTTCAGTCGGGGTGAAGATGCCGCCATAGATGCCGCCCAGGATGATCACGATCAGGAACAGCCCCCAGCCGGCCTCGCGGCCAGAGGTGATGATCTCGCCCCAGCCCTTCCAGTCGCCCTTAGGCAGGTTCTTGACCTTGGCCATCACGTAGATGGTGACCATCAGCAGAAGGCCGGCCAGAAGCCCCGGAATGACACCGGCCAGGAACATCCGGCCCACCGAGACCTCAACCGCGGCCGCATAGACCACCATCACGATCGACGGCGGGATCAGGATGCCCAGGGTGCCTGCATTGCAGATCACGCCCGCCGCAAACTCCTTGGTGTAGCCCACCTGCCGCATGCCCGCGATCACGATGGAGCCGATCGCCACAACGGTGGCGGGCGAGGAGCCGGACAGCGCGGCAAACAGCATGCAGGCAAACACGCCCGCAATCGCCAGCCCGCCCGGCAGGTGCCCGACACAGGCGATGGAGAAGCGGATGATCCGCCGCGCCACGCCGCCCGTCGTCATGAAGCTGGAGGCCAGGATGAAGAACGGGATCGCCAGCAGTGTGAAATGCCCTTCAAAGGCTTCAAACAGCGTGCCTGCGACACTCGCCAGCGAGCTGTCGGAATAGATCAGCAGAAAGATGGTGGAGCTGAGGCCCAGGGACACCGCAATCGGCACCCCGATCAGCAACAGGCCGATCACCATCGCAAAGAGGATTACCACTTCCATCAGTCATGCTCCCCGCGCTGCGCCTGCACTTCTGCAATTTCATCTTCGACCTCATGGCTCGCGACCAGCCGGTCGGCATCGCCGCGGGCAATCTGGAACGCCGCCTGGGTGAAGCGGAACACCAGAAGCAGCATCGACACCGGCAGCACCACATACGGCACCACCTTCGGCAGTTTCTCGTAGGAATCGCCGTAGTTGATCATCTCTTCGAGGAACTTGAAGATCCCCACCATCGGCACGTCCTGCACCTCATAGAAGCTTTGCGAGCGTGCCTTGAAGTCGAGCCCGGTCGGGAACCAGCGGCCTGAAGTGGGCGGCAGGTCGGCAAACACCGCCCAGTAGTCGTAAGCGCCCTTCAGCAGGAGCAGCGAAAACACGATGCAGCAGCCGGCGGCAAACAGCCCGACGGCGCGGCGCGCGCCAGGCGCCAGCATGTTGACGATGGCATCAACGCCCAGATGCGCGTGGACCTTAACGGCATAAGACGCGCCCAGGAGCACCAGCCAGGCAAACAGGAACACGGTCAGTTCCAGCGCCCACAGAATGTTGGAATTGAACACGAAGCGCGCGATCACATTGGCAAATGTTATCGCCGTCATCAGCCCCAGGAGGAGCGCGATAAGGGTTTCTTCGAGTGAATTGATAAGCCCGCTCGGGCCGGTTCTGGACCCCGCCATGGCTGCCTCCCAAGTTTTGCGGAAAGTAGGGGTGCAGGCGGCGGATCCCCGCGCCGCCTGCGGGAACGGGGCGCCGGCACGGGCACCCCGGAAAGGCCCGGATTAAAGGCCTGCGTTGATGGCTTGCGCGGCGTCGATCTTCTCCTGGCCGACGTCGCCTGCAAATTTCTCCCAGACCGGCTTCATCGCCTCGACCCAGGCCGCGCGCTGCTCAGGCGTCAGCTCGCGCACCACGCCGCCGGCGTCGATGATCGCCTGCTTGGCCTCGCCGTTCACCTTGGCGGATTCGGCGTTCCGGGTGGCGGTCACCTCATTGAGGATGGTCAGGAACTGGTCGCGCACTGCCGGCTCCAGGCTGTCCAGCCAGTCGACGGAGGTCACCACCAGGTAATCCAGCGCGCCGTGGTTGGTCTCGGTGATGCCGTCCTGCACCTCAAAGAACTTCTTGCCGTAGATGTTGGACCAGGTGTTTTCCTGACCGTCGACAACACCCTGCTGCAGCGCGCCGTAAACTTCCGAGAACGCCATCTTCTGGGGCGAGCCGCCGATCGCTTCCATCTGCGCCACTAGCACGTCGGAGGATTGCACGCGGAACTTCAGCCCGTTGGCGTCTTCCGGTGCCACCAGCGGCTTGTTGGCGGACATCTGTTTCATGCCGTTGTGCCAGTAGGCCAGGCCCTGCAGGCCGCGGCGCTGCATCGAGTTCAGCATCTCCTGGCCGGTCTCGGAGCCCTGGAACGCATCCACGGCTTCGATGCTCTTGAACATGAACGGCAAGTCGAACAGGCGGAACTGTTTGGTGAACTTCTCGAATTTCGAGAGGCTCGGCGCGGCTAGCTGCACGTCGCCCTGCAGCATCGCCTCCAGCACCTTGTTGTCATTGTAAAGCGTGGAGTTCGGGTAGACCTCCATGCACATGGTGCCGTTCATTTCCTCGTTCACGCGCTTTTCCAGCAGCGCGGCAGCAATCCCCTTGGGGTGCTTGTCAGTGTTGGTGACGTGGCTGAACTTCACCACGATCTCACCGTCGTCGCAGGCGGCAGAAGCTGCGCCTGCGGTAACAGCCAGTGCCAGTGCGGTTGCGGCAGTGGTCAGGAATTTCATGGTTTTTTCCTCCCAGAAAAATCGTCTGTAAATCCGATGTTGCGCTCAGCGCATGGCTGAGGCCCGCTCAGAGCATCCCAAGTTGCGGAAAACCGCTCAACACTTGATTCGGGAATCACGCGCGGCCTGAATTTTCCACTGCTTTGCATAGGCTTACGAACCGGCCCAAAGACATCCGGGCTGCGCCTTCCGAAAGCTGTGCGAAATCCCGCACAGGGCGTTCCGGGCTTTGTGCGGAAAACCGCACAAATGTTAGCGCCCGACAAAATCAATAGGGGAATCAAAGGGCGGCCTGTCTGCAACATCAGGCCCGCGACCGGCCTCGGGCGGGTGCGAAGCGCCCCCCGAGGGAGGTCGGGCGCGGGCCGTGCCACTGCGCGGCACGGCCCAAAAATGCGCGCATCCAAGCCCCCATGCTTCGGCATTTGCCAGGGTGTTGCGCCCCCGCCGTACGCACCGCTTGCCGCTCCTTAACCCGGGCTTGCGATACTCAATCCCGTCGCGACACCGGTGCGGACTGACACCCCGCACCAACAGGAGATCACAGGGCCCCCGAGACCACCTCCTCATTGGGTGCAGGGGCGTCCCGCACGAAGGCTTCAGCGGACACGGGGGCTTGCGACCCCCGTCCTCCCTCCGCCCATGGCCCCAATGGGGCTTCTCGGCGGCGCCGCCTCCATAAATACCCCGGCAAAGACGCCGGATAAGACGCACCGCAAGGCTCCAAGCCCGGCGCCCTCAGCGGCGGTAATCCTCGGGCCGGATGCCATAGCGGGCCAGCTTGTCATAGAACGTCTTGCGCGGCAGCTTCAGGGCTTCCGCGGCCGCAGCCGCGCGCCCGTTTGCCCGCCCCAATGCGGCAATCAGCAGGGAGCGCTCCACCTGCGCCATCTGCTCTGCCAGCCCCAGCCCGGCCGCAGCAGCCGCTTCCTCCGGCATCCCCAGCACAAACCGCATCGCCGCCGACATCAAAGAGCGCGCATTGCCCGGCCAGTCCTGCGCCATCAGCGCCGCCAGATGGTCCTGCGAAATCTCCGGCGCCTCGATCCCCGCCTGCTCTGCCGCCTGTGCCACGTAATGCCGGAACAGCACCGGAATGTCGCCCGGCCGCTCCGCCAGCGACGGAATCCGCACCCGCATCACGTCCAGCCGGTAGAACAGGTCGGCACTGAACCCGCCCGCTTCCGCCTTGCCTGCCAGATCAGCGCTGGAGCCCGCGATGATCCGCACCCCGCCGCCCTGCTCCAGCTGCGCCAGCAGCGCGTATTGCGCCGCCTCCGGCAGCGCCTGCACCTCGTCCAGGAACAATGAGCCGCCCGCCGCCTCCTGGCACAGCTCCGCCACCGTCTCTGCCGCCAGCCCGGCCGCGGGGTGTTTCACAAACGGCCCCTGGCCCGCGGGCGACATCAGGTGGATGACTTCCGCAACCTTGGAAATGCCGCTGCCCGGCGCCCCGGTGACCAGCACCTCTGCCCCTGTCGGCGCCACCGCCCGCACCCGCTGGCGCATTTCCTTGGCCTGCGGCGAGGTCCCGAACAAGAGCCGCGCCGCCGGGTCGCCGGTTTCCAGCTGGTGTTTCAGCCGCCGGTTTTCCAGCACCAGCGCTCGGGTCTTCAGGGCGCGCTCCAGCACCGGCAGGAAGTCGGCCGCAGCGCAGGGCTTCTCCAGAAAGTCAAAGGCGCCTTGCGACATCGCCTTGACCGCCATCGGAATGTCGCCCTCGCCTGTCAGCAGCACCACCGGCAATTCCTCATCCATGCTGCGGGCATAGTCCAGCAGGTGGAACCCGTCCCGGCCCGGCATCCGGATGTCCGAAACGATGATGCCGTCGAAGGCGGGCCTGATATGGTCCTTTGCCGCCACAAAGGACCCGCAGGCGACCACGTCCAGGTCGTTCAGCTCCAGCGTCTGCGACAGCGCCTCGCGCACCGCCGCGTCGTCGTCCACCAAAAGCACCTTGCGGGTCATGCGGCATCACCCTTCTCGGCGCCTTCGCGCCACGGCTCCAGCTCCACCGTGAACACGGCGCCGCCGCCGGTGTTGGCGCCGCGGATGTTGCCGCCAAAGCTCTGCACCAGCCCGTATGAAATCGACAGCCCCAGCCCCATGCCCTCGGAACTGCCCACCGCCTTGGTGGAATAGAACGGATCGAACATCTTCTCCGGCTCCTTGATGCCGGGGCCGCTGTCCTGCACCCGCACCTGCAGCCGCGGGCCAATGTCGACAGAAATCGAGATCACCTTCTCCACCTGCCCCTGCATCGCGTCGGCGGCATTGTTGATCAGGTTCACGAAGACCTGCGTCAGACGCACTTCGCCGCCCCAGGCATGGACCGGTCCGGCACAGGCCGCCGGGTTCCAGCGCAGGTCGATGCGGTCCGCCTTCAGCCGCGGCGCCGTCAGCTCAACCGCGGCGTCGATCACCTGCACCAGATCCACCTGCCCCATCGGCTCGCTCTCGTTGCGGGCAAAGGCGCGCAGGTTCTTGATGATCCGCGCCATCCGCGCCGCCATATCGGCAATCCGGCCCAGGTTCTCGCCGGTGCGCTCGGCCTTGCCGCGCTCCAGGAAGGCGGCGCCGTTCTCGGCATACTGCTGGATCGCCATCAGGGGCTGGTTCAGCTCATGGCTGATCCCCGCCGACATCTGGCCCAGCGCCGACAGCTTGCCCGCCTGCACCAGCTCCTGCTGCGCCCGTTTCAGCGCCGCTTCGGCCTCCTCCCGCTCCCGCACCTCGCGGCGCAGCCGGGTGTTGGCCGCCGACAGGTCGCGGGTGCGCTGCTCAACCCGGCTTTCCAGCACCGCGTTGGCCTCCGCCAGGGTGCGGCGGCGCTCCATCACGATGAACAGCATGGCGCCCAGGGCCAGGCACACCGCCGCCAGCGCCGCCGCCTGCAGCGCCGCAATCCGCCGCGCCGGGGCCACATCCACCAGGATCTCCCCGGTCATGCCGATGACCGGCAGCCCGACCGACAGGTGCAGCGCCCGGGCCGGCAGATAGGGGCTGCCCTCCAGGCGCCAGATCTCATGGCCCGCGAAATAGCCCCGGTCCGTCACGCTTGGGGTTTGCCCTTCGGCGCTGCGCCGCCAGAACAAGAGCTCCGAGCGGTTGGCAATGAACACCTCGCCGCCCTCATCGGTAAAGAACACCGCGGGCAGCGAGCCGCGCCAGGTCTGCTCCACATCGCCGACATCGGCCACCACCACCAGCGCCCCGCGCACCCCGCCATCGGGGGCAAAGGCCGGCGCCGCATAGAAATAGGCGCGCTTGCCCTCCGGCTGCAGCACGCTGTGGCCGGTGCCCAACGCGCCTTGCGTGGCGCGCTCGAAATAATCCGCCGCCGCCACGCTGGCGCCTGTCACCCCTTCGGCTGCGGCCAGCACCCGGCCGTCCGCGGCGGCAAAGAACACATCCAGCGCCGCGGTCTTGTCGGCGACCGAGCGCAGCAGCTCCGCCGCCGCCGCCCGCGCCGCCGGGGTTGAAAGATCCGCCAGCACCGGGTGCTCCGCGGTCAGCACCGCCAGTTCCTGATAGACCTGCAGCTGGGTGCTGACACGGTCAGAGGCCAGCGCCAAATCGGCCGCGCTGCGCTCTGCCAGGCCGTTGAGCGCCTGCCGGTACCCGTAGGACCAGACCGCGAGCGCCAGCGCCGCCACGGCCAGAAGGAACCCGGCGGGCAGGCTCCAGCGGAGAAGGTTCTGTGTTTTCATTGCGGCACGTTATCAAAGCGCCCCTTGCATTGACCAGATGCAGCGGCAAAAACCAGTGTATGAAGATTTTAAACCAATCCCCCACCGATCCGGCCTTCGTGCAGGACCCCTACTCCTTTTATGCCGCTGCCCGGGAACAGGGCCAGCTGCACCACTGGCAGGACTACGGCATGGTTGCTGCCTTTGGCCATTCCGCCGTGCACATGCTGCTGCGCGACCGCCGCTTCGGCCGCGAGGTGCCGGAAGAGCTGCGCAAGCCCGGCCCCGCCCACCTGGCCCCCTTCCTGGCGGTTGAGGCGCATTCGATGCTGGATGCCGAGCCGCCCCGGCACACCCGCCTGCGCCGCCTGGTGCTGCACGCTTTCACTACTCGCGGAATCGCGGCGCTGGAGCCGGGGATCAGGGACTTGTGCCACCAGCTGATCGACGCCTTTCCAGACCGGCCCTTCGACCTGCTGGAGGCCTATTGCACCCAGGTTCCGGTCGTGACCATCTGCCGCCTGCTGGGTGTGCCGGAAGAGATGGGCGCCAATCTGGTGGATTGGTCGCACAAGATCGTGGCAATGTATCAGGCCGCGCGCACAGAGGCGACAGAACACACCGCAGCGCAGGCGGCCCAGGAGTTCACGGACTTCCTGCGCGGCTACATTGACAGCCGCCGCAGCGACCCGCGGGACGATCTGATCACCCGGCTGATCGCAGCCGAGGAAGAAGGCGACAAACTCTCCACCGACGAGCTGATCGGCACCTGCATCCTGCTGCTGAACGCCGGCCATGAGGCCACGGTGCATTCGCTGGGCAACGGCGTGAAGACCATGCTGCAGCAGGGCTGGCAGCCGGAGTGGCTGGCACCGGAAGGGATCGAGCGGCTGGTGGAGGAAATCCTGCGTTTTGACCCGCCGGTTCATCTGTTCACCCGCTACGCCTACGAGGAGGCAGAGGTGTTCGGCCACACCTTCCAGCGCGGTGACCAGGTGGCCTTGCTGCTGGGCGCCGCCAACCGCGACGCATCGGCGCTGGACGATGCGGATACGTTCGACCCCACACGCCCGCCCAAGGTGAACAAAAGCTTCGGCGGCGGCCTGCATTTTTGCGTCGGCGCGCCGCTGGCGCGGCTGGAAATGCAGATCGCCCTGCCGATCCTGTTCGACCGCTGCCCGGGGCTGAAACTGGCGGCGGAGCCTGAATACTCAAACACCTACCACTTCCACGGTCTCTCGCGGCTGATGGTCGCCCGCACCTAGCAACCGGGGCGCTCCCCTTTTTCACCTTTGGCGAAATACTCCGGGGGTGAGGCGCGTCAGCGCCGAGGGGGCAGCGCCCCCTTTCGCCCTCGCCCCGTCCCGCCCGGCCCGGACTTTACTCCGGCAGGGCGGACAGCGCCGCCATGCAGGGGCCGCTCAGCAGCCACTCCCGGAAGGCGGCCACCTTGGGGTCATGCCATTTCTGCCGCTCTCCGATCAGCGCATAGGCGCCGTCCGGGGTGCCGCAGGTCATGTCCGGGAACGGCAGCACCAGATCGCCGCGGGCCAGTTCCTCGTGGCACAGGACAAGATCCGCCATCACCACACCGGCCCCCATCACCGCGGCGCGGGTCGCCATATCGAGGTTCGGAAACACCTCGCCGCCGCGCGGGTCCGCCTGCTCCACCCCGAAATGCTGCACCCAGGTGGCCCAGTCGCTGCGCCGCGGGCTTTCATGCAGCAGCCGCTGGGACGCCAGCGCCGCCGGGCCAGCGGCCAGCGCCGGCAGCAGCGACGGGGCGCAGGCCGGGGCCAGGATCATCTCGAACAGCGGCAGCACCTCAATGTCCGGCGGCCGCCCCAGCCGGTTCTGCAGGGAAATGCCAAGATCGTATTCCGCCCCCTCGAACCCCTTGCTGCCGTAGAAGTCGGTGGTCAGCCGCAGCTTGATCTCGGGATGCGCGGCGCGGAACTGCTCCAGCTGCGGCAGCAGCCAGCGGATCGACAGGGTCGGCGGGCAGATCACCCGCAGCTCCGAGGCATCCGCCGCGATCTGCTCCACCTCGCGCAGCATCCTCGCAAAGGCCTCGGTCAGCACCGGGTAAAGCCGCTGGCCCGCCATCGTCAGCTCCACCCCGCGGGCATTGCGGTGGAACAGCTGCACGCCGATGTGGTCCTCCAGGATCTTCACCTGGCGGCTGATGGCGCCGCGCGTCACGAACAGCTCCTCCGCGGCAGCGATGAAGCCCTGGTGGCGGGCAGCGGCCTCAAAGGCGCGCAAGGCGTTGAGGGGCGGCAGGCGCATCAGATCACCATGGGTCAGTTTTCCTGATCCATGGTGGAGATTAACTGGTTTGCGCGCAAGCCCCCTGCGGCCGTATTTCTCAACAGCCAGAACGGAGGAATACCCATGATTGCCAAGTTCGAAAACGCAAATACTCAGCGCCCCATGTCTCCGCCCCGCGGCCTGTTGCGCCTGCTTGCGGGTTTTCCATGGCCGAGAAAAGCTGAACCTCACCGCCTGGCTGCCCCCACGGCGGTGCTGGTGCCGCGCGACGAGCTGGAGCGGCTGACGGAGATATCCCCGCATTTGCTGGCAGATATTGGGGTCATGCCGGCGGCCTCCGGCGGGGAGACATCCCCCTGGCGGCTGAAGGACGGGCGGCAGCTGCTGCTGCGCCCGCCGCTTTGACTGATCAGAAACGCCGGCCTGCCGCCGGCTCCGCGAAGGAAGCCGGCGCGCGCTTTCAGCTGTCCAGCGGCAGCATGGTGGTCGACTTGATCTCCTCCATCGACAGAAGCGCGGTCACATTGTGCACCTTCACCTCGGAAATCAGCGCCTGATAGAACACGTCGTAGGCGCGCGCGTTCTGCACCCGCACCTTCAGGATATAGTCGATGTCGCCCGCCAGCCGGTGCGCCTCCTGCACCTCCGGGCGTTCCTGCAGCGCCTTCAGGAACTTGGCCTGCCATTCCGCCTCATGCTCCGAGGTCCGGATGAGGACAAAGAAACAGGCCTCGAACCCCAGCGCCTCTGGGTCCAGCAGCACTGTCTGCTGGCCGATCACCCCGGCCTCCTTCAGCTTGCGGATTCGATTCCACACCGGGGTCTTGGAAGACCCCACCCGGCGGGCTATTTCATCCAGCGACTGGCTGGCGTCGCGCTGCAGTTCAGCCAGAATTTTCCGGTCCGTGCCGTCGATCCGCACCGTCATTCCTGTTTTCTCCTTTTGTGAGGACCAATCGGCCCGATGTCCCGCCACGGCAAAACCAATGTTCTTATTTCCGCGCCCATATAGCGCAATACCGGGAATATTTCCTATATCTACCCTCAAGTCAAACACACCGCAGAGGGTACAGGAATGTCCGCACCATCGACACATGCTGCCAATGCCGCCACTCACGTCCGTGGCAGCATGGACTGTATGGTTGCGGGCCAGGTGACCTTTGCCGGTTCCGGCCCCGGCGATGCAGAGCTCCTGACCCTGAAAGCCCTGCGCGCCCTGCAGACCGCCGACGTGATCCTGCATGACCGCCTGGTCAGCGCAGAGATCCTGGCGCTGGCGGGCCCGCAGGCAGTGCTGGAAGACGCCGGCAAGGAAGGCTTTGGCGCCCAGGTCTCCCAGGCCGACATCAACGCCCGGCTGGTGGAGCTGGCCAAGGACGGCAAGAAGGTGCTGCGCCTCAAGGGCGGCGACCCGGCGGTCTTTGCCCGGCTGGATGAGGAGCTGAGCGCCTGCGAGGAAGCCGGCATCATCTACAGCATCATTCCCGGCATCACCGCAGCGTCAGCCGCTGCCGCCGCCATCGGCCAGAGCCTGACCCAGCGTGGCCGCAACACCGCAGTGCGGTTCCTGACCGGCCACGCGATGACCGGCTTTGCCGATCACGACTGGGCGGCGCTGGCGCGCCCGGGCGAGGTTGCCGCGGTCTACATGGGCAAGAAATCCGCCCGCTTCGTGCAAGGCCGCCTGATCATGCACGGCGCCGACCGCGCAACGCCGGTGACCATTGTCGAAAACGCCTCGCGCCCCGAACAGCGGGTGCTGGAAACCACATTGGACCGCCTGCCCGCCGACCTGGATGCGGCCGGTTTCAGCGGCCCTGCCCTCACATTCCTGGGTCTTGCCCCGCGCCAGGCGGCGGCAGCCCTGAACGATCTCAAAACGGAGCTTGCATAATGGCCCGCGCCTTTACGCCCAAAGTCATCACCGCCAACGACCTGCTGGAAGGCGACGTGATCTATTTCACCGCTGACAACGGCTGGACCCGGAACCTGTCCGAGGCCGAGCTGATCACCGATGAGGCCGAAGCCCAGCTGCGCCTGATCGAAGCGGAGAAGCAGAACATCCGCATCGTCGGCGCCTATCTGGCCGACGCCAAGGCAGGCCCGAACGGCCCCGAGCCGACCCACTTCCGCGAGGAATTCCGCCGCACCGGCCCCTCGAACTACTTCCATGGCAAGCAGGAGGCGCAAGCCAATGTATAAGTACAACGAGTTTGACGAAGCCTTCCTGGCCGAACGCAACGCCCAGTTCCGCGCCCAGGTCGAGCGCCGCATCGACGGCTCCCTCACCGAGGACGAATTCAAGCCGCTGCGCCTGATGAACGGCGTCTACCTGCAGCTGCACGCCTATATGCTGCGGGTCGCGATCCCCTATGGCACCCTGAACCCGCACCAGATGCGCACCCTGGCGCTGCTGGCCGAAAAGTGGGACAAGGGCTATGGCCATTTCACCACCCGCCAGAACATCCAGTACAACTGGCCCAAGCTGCGCGACATCCCGGAGATGCTGGATGCGCTGGGCGAGGCCGGCCTGCACGCGATCCAGACCTCGGGCAACACCATCCGCAACACCACCGCTGACCATTTCGCCGGTGCCGCCGCGGATGAGCTGACCGACCCCCGCCCCTATGCAGAGCTGATCCGCCAGTGGTCCACCGACCACCCGGAGTTCCAGTTCCTGGGCCGCAAGTTCAAGATCGCCATCACCGGCAGCCCCAACGACCGCGCCGTGACCAAGGCGCATGACGTCGGCCTGCGCATGGTCGAGCGCGACGGTGAAATCGGTTTCGAGGTTGTCGTCGGCGGCGGCCTGGGCCGCACCCCGCTGGTCGGCAAGGTGCTGCGCGAGTTCCTGCCGCAGGCAGACCTGCTGCCCTACCTGGAAGCGATCCTCAGCGTCTACAACGTGCTGGGCCGCCGCGACAACAAGTACAAGGCGCGCATCAAGATCACCGTGCAGGAAAACGGCATCGACACCATCCGCGCCAAGGTGGAGGAAGCCTTCCTCGCCCTGCGCGGCCAGTTCGACGGCACCGACCAGGCGCTGCTGGCCGAGATCAAGGAGCATTTCAAGGCGCCGGAGTTCCGCTCCGGTTCCACCGAAGCGTTCGACGCGGCCTATGCAAACGACCCGGTGTTCCGCGCCTGGGCCGACACCAACCTGGCCGAGCACCGCGCCGAAGGCCACGCCATCGCCACCATCTCGATCAAGGCGCACGGGCAGACCCCGGGCGACGCGACGGCTGAGCAGATGCGGGTGATGGCCGACCTGGCCGAACAGTACGCCTATGGCGAGCTGCGCATCAGCCACCAGCAGAACGTGATCCTGCCGCATGTCCACAAGAACGACCTGCCGGCAATCCACGCGGCTCTGAAGGCAAACGGCCTGGCCACCGCCAACATCGGCCTGATCTCGGACATCATTGCCTGCCCGGGCATGGACTACTGCGCGCTGGCGACCGCCCGCTCGATCCCGGTGGCGCAAGAGATCGCAACCCGCTTTGACGAGCTGAAGATGGAGCACGACATCGGCCATCTGCAGATCAAGATCTCGGGCTGCATCAACGCCTGCGGCCACCACCATGTTGCCCATATCGGCATCCTGGGCCTGGACCGCGCTGGTGTTGAAAACTACCAGATCACCCTGGGCGGCGACGCCACCGAGACGGCTGCCATCGGCACCCGCACCGGCCCCGGCTTTGCCTATGACGAAATCGTTCCCGCCGTGGAGCGCATCGTCGAGGTCTACATGGCCCAGCGTGAAAGCGCCGAGGAAACCTTCCTCGAAACCTACCGCCGGATCGGCATGGAGCCGTTCAAGGCAGCACTGTACCCCGAGGCTCAGAAAAAGGTCGCCTGATCTGATGTTCCAACCAGCCGGAAATAGGCCCGCCGGAGAAGCTGACATTCTCCGGGACCGGGAGCTGGCCGCCAAGGCGGAAGCGCTCAATGCGCGCTACCGCCACCACTCGGCCACCTCGGTGATGGAGGGCGCATTGCGGGACGCAGGGCACATCGCCCTGGTCTCCTCTTTCGGCGCGGAATCCGTGGTGCTCCTGCATATGGCCGCGATCATCGACCCGATGACGCCGGTGGTATTCGTGGACACCGAACTGCTGTTCACCGAAACGCTGATCTATCAGCAGGAGGTGAGCGAGCGGCTGGGCCTGCGCAATGTGCGCATTATCCGCGCCGATGACATCGCCGAGAAGGACCCCTACGGGGCGCTGCGGTTCAGCGACAAGGATGCCTGCTGCACCCTGCGCAAGACCGTCCCGCTGCAGAAGGCGCTGGACGGCTACGACGGCTGGATCACCGGCCGCAAGCGGTTCCAGTCCGGCACCCGTGCCGCTCTCGAATTCTTCGAGGTCGAGGACGGCACCGGGCGGCTCAAGATCAACCCGCTGGCCCACTGGGCGCCCGAGGACGTGCGCGTCTATATGGATGAAAACCGCCTGCCCCGCCATCCGCTGGTGGCCAAGGGCTATCCCTCGATCGGCTGCGCGCCCTGCACCAGCCCGGTCAAGGAAGGCGAAGACCCCCGTGCCGGGCGCTGGCGCGGTGAAAACAAGGAAGAATGCGGCATCCACGTGGTGGATGGCAAATTCGTACGCACAGGAGCGTGAGTGAGATGACTGTTATCGTGACCGACACGGGCTTTGCCCCCGATGACTGGACCGGCGGCTTTGACGGCGCCAACGTGCTGGAGCTGGCCTCGGACGCCAGCCTCAATGATGTGTCGCTGGACGGCGTCGAGCTGGTGCGGGTGCAGTTCCCCAGCTTTGCGGACGGCCGCGGCTTCACCCTGGCCCGGCAGCTGCGGCTGAAGGGTTTCGAGGGCCGCCTGCGCGCCTTCGGCCATGTGATCGCCGACCAGTACGCTATGGCCCGCCGCTCCGGCTTTGACGAGGTGGAGCTGAGCGACGATCTGGCCGCCCGCCAGCCCGAGGACCAGTGGCTGGCCCGCGCCAACTGGAAGGACCACAGCTATCAGGCCCGCCTGCGCGGCAGCACCGCTGCCCGCTGAGCCAGCCCGCTCCGAACCCGGGATACTCCCTGAAACCGGTTCCGTTGCGTCCTGCGCGGGGCCGGTTTCGCAAAACAGGGGGTTTTCCTGACCTGTATCAAAGACTAATCAGAGGTGCCGGCTACTCCTCCGGCAGTGGAACCGATGAATGAGATGACACCCGTGACCGACACTGCAACCGATCTGAAACCGGCCAAAGCGGTGCCGGCCCTGCCCGACGCCCAGACCGTCACCCAAGTGAAACACTGGACCGACCGGCTGTTTTCCTTCCGCTGCACCCGCCCCGCCAGCCTGCGCTTCCGCTCCGGCGAGTTCGTGATGATCGGCCTGATGGGCGACCCGGACCCCAAGACCGGCAAGCAAAAGCCGCTCTTGCGCGCCTATTCCATCGCCTCCCCCTCCTGGGACGAGGAAATGGAATTCTACTCGATCAAGGTGCAGGACGGCCCGCTGACCTCCAAGCTGCAGCACATCAAGGAAGGCGACGAGATCATCCTGCGCCCCAAGCCGGTCGGCACCCTGGTGCATGACGCGCTGGTTCCGGGCAAGCGGATCTGGTTCTTTGCCACCGGCACCGGCTTTGCGCCCTTCGCCTCGCTGCTGCGCGAGCCGGAAACCTATGAGAAATTCGACGAGGTGATCATCACCCACACCTGCCGCGAAGCAGGCGAGCTGACCTATGGCCGTGAACTGATCGAGAGCCTGAAGGACGACGAGCTGCTGAACGAGGTGATCGGCGAAGGCTTCTGGAAGAAGATCAAGTACTACCCGACCACCACCCGCGAGGAGAGCCCCAAGATGGGCCGCATCACCGACCTGATGCGCTCCGGCGAGGCGTTTGCGGATCTCGGCGTGCCGCCGCTGAACCCGGAAAGCGACCGGGCGATGATCTGCGGCAACCTGGCCTTCAACCTGGAGCTCAAGGACCTGTTCGAGAACACCTACGGCCTTGAGGAAGGCGCCAACTCCAAGCCCGCGCATTTCGTGGTCGAGAAGGCGTTCCTGGACTGATCCGGCGCCGCCCCGCCCCGGCGGGCTGCCCGAATTTTGACACCGTTTTGACGGGAGGCTGCCGCCTCCCGTTTATCATTTGTTGGGGATGAATCGGTATCCCGGTTGCTGAGATCCAGAATGGAGCAGCAGCAGATGCACAATGAAACGGCCTCCGGGCAGTCCCCCGTTTTCCAGTCCGTCAGAAGCGAGGCAGGCAAGGCCCGCATCAATGCGGCGGTTGCCAGTTTCCAGAACCGCCCCGGCCAGGTGCAGCCCTCGACCCCGGAAAAGATTGCCGCCATCAAGGCAGGGTTCGACTTGCGCGCCATGGGGCCGCAGGACATCGACCGGATGTTCGACGCGCTGGTGCAGGCAGGCCACCCGATGACCGCGCCGATGCTGCTGCTGAATTCTATGGGCGAACGGTTCCGCAGCCACCTGTCGGGCCTGTCCGGCAGCGCCTATGACGGCAGCCGGCAGCTGGACCTGATTGCGGTGGCGCAGCTGCAGATCCAGCGCGCCCGCAAGCAGGGCGGCAGCAGCGCCGGCTGGGAAAGCTTCCTGGCGTTCCTGATGCCGCAGCCGCCGCAGGAGCGGCCCGCAGCCCAGCCGCCGGTGGACCACATGGCACGCCTGGCGCAGCAGGCGCAGGCGCGGCCGAACTGACCGGCCCCTGTCGGCCGCACAGCCCCCTTGAAACAAAATAAGGCGGCCGGGAACTCCCGGCCGCCTCTTCTTTTTCTGCACCTTCAGCGACCGCTATCAGTCGCTCGCGGTTGCGGACTCGTCAGCAGCGCCGGTTTCGCCGGCACCGCTCTGGTTCAGCAGTTCCTCGGCCGTGGTGGTTGCGCTGTCCAGCGCCTCGCTGGCAGCATCCTGGGTGGCGTCAGCCGCGCCCGCGGCGGTGTCCGCAGCGCTGTCAACTGCAGTGGCTGCCGCATCTGCTGCGGTGCCGGAGGCCTCTCCGGCCGCTTCAGCAGCACCGTCAAGCGCGTCGCCCACGGTTTCCGAGACCGCACCGGCGGCCTCGTTCACTGCATCCTGAGCCGCCTCAACCGCGGCGCCTGCGGCCTCGGCCCCGGATTCGATCGCCTCTTCCACGGCCTCAGCCGCGTCCTGCGCCGCCTCTTCCGCCGGCGCTGCAGCCGGTTCTTCCGCGGTTTCCGGCGCGGTGCTGCTCTGCTCTTCCTGCACTGCAGGCGTCTCCGCCGGGGCGGGCTCCTGCGCCTCCTGGCCGGCCACCAGCAGGTAGGCGACCACCGCTGCGGCACCCAGCCCCAGCACGATCAACAACTGTTTCATAATCCTCTCCTTGCTCCTGCCGGCCTGCGGCAGGCCGGGGCCGCTCCTGTCGCGGCATCTGCCCTGCCAGATGGCGATGCGGGAGCCGCGGCTCAAGGGGGAAGTTTGCGCCATGCGCGTCACGGGCGGCCCGCTGCCGCCGGTCCGCGCGAAACTGGCGGAAGGCCGCCGCAATCGGGCCTTTTCAGGCTGTTGCGCCGCAGCTTTGAAGCGACGCCCGCGCCGAACCTGCCGCCGTTTTCAGGGCCATTTGCAACATGCGGCCTTGAAATGCGGCTTTCCTGCCGCCATACCGCCCATAACGCTTGAATCACACGCGCGGGGGCAGTAGCGTTCCCGCACTTTTTGCAATGACAGAAGGATCGCAGTCATAGCCCGCAGACCTCATAACGCGCCGCCGCAACGAGACACCGGCCCGCGCGTCAACGAAAAAATCCGCGCCCCCGAAATCCGCCTGATCGGCGCCGATGGCGAAAACGTCGGGGTTGTGCACCCGGCCAAGGCCATGGACATGGCGGCTGAGGCCGGACTTGATCTGGTTGAAATCTCGCCCAACGCCACCCCGCCCGTGTGCAAGATCATGGACTTCGGCAAGTTCAAGTACGAACAGCAGAAGCGCGAGAGCGAAGCCCGCAAGAAGCAGAAGATCATCGAGGTCAAAGAGGTCAAGTTCCGCCCCAACACGGACACCCATGACTACGACGTGAAGATGCGCAATGTGGTCAAGTTCCTAGAAAACGGCGACAAGGTGAAGGTCACCCTGCGCTTCCGCGGCCGCGAGATGGCGCACCAGAACCTGGGCCGCGAACTGCTGGAGCGGGTCGCCGAGGACATCAAGGAAATCGGCAAGGTCGAGAACATGCCGAAGATGGAAGGCCGCCAGATGATCATGATGATCGGGCCGCTCGCCAAGAAATAAGCCCGCGCACCACTGGTGCCGGAGACAGCCCCGCAGGCCGCCGCCTGCGGGGCTTTTCTGTGGCTTGCGCGGCCGCGCACAAAAGAAAACAGGCGCCGGAGCCCGCCGCCTGCTGCACTACACCTGCCGGGCGGTGTCAGCCCGCGGCCGCCACTGCCCGCTTGGCCATCACCCCAACCAGATGGGCGCGGTACTCCTTGGAGCCGTGCAGGTCGCCGATCATGCCGCCCGCGTCCACGCTGAGGCCGTCCAGCGCGTCCGGCGCAAAGCTTGCATCCAGCGCCGCCTCGGCCTCGCGCCAGCGGAACACGCCCTCCTCTGACGCTCCGGTGACCGCCACCCGCACGCCCGCCGCATATTTCGCAACAAACACGCCCACCAGCGCAAAGCGCGAGGCAGGCTGCAGGAACTTCTGGTAATTCGCCTTCTCCGGCACCGGGAAGCGCACCGCGGTGATGATTTCGCCTTCGTTCAGCGCGGTGTCGAACAGCCCCTGGAAATACTCGTCCGACGGGATTTCCCGGGTGTTGGTGACGATGGTCGCACCGCTGCCGAGCGCCGCCGCCGGATAGCAGGCGGCCGGGTCGTTGTTGGCCAGCGAGCCGCCGATGGTGCCGCGGTTCCTGACCGCAGGGTCGCCGATATGGCCGGCCAGATCCGCCAGCGCCGGGTAACTGGCTGCCGCGGCTTCGGCCACTTCGGCATGGGTGACGGCGCCGCCAATGGTCAGCATGCCGCCGTTGTCGCTCAGCTCCTTCAGCTGGGGAATGGCGGTGAGGGAGACCAGTTTCGACGGCATCGCAAGCCGCTGCTTCAGCGTCGGGATCAGCGTCTGCCCGCCGCCCAGCGCCTGCGCGTCCTCGTCCGCCAGCGCAGCCACGGCCTCGGCGACGGTTGAGGGCTTCTCGAATTCGAATTCATACATTTCGTATCCTTTCTGAAAACCGGCCCGCCGGCTTTCATCTTTCCGAAAATACTCCGGGGGTATGGGGGCAGCGCCCCCATGAGCCCTTACCCGTTCATCGCTGCCCAGACCCGCGCAGGCGACAGCGGCATGTCGATATGGGTGACGTTCTTGCCGCCCGACTGCAGCGCGTCGATCACCGCGTTGACCACCGCCGGCGGCGAGCCGATGGCGCCGGCCTCGCCGCAGCCCTTCACCCCCAGCGGGTTGTGGGTGCAGGGCGTCTGGCAGGAATGATCCACCTGGTAGAACGGCACGTCATCGGCCCGGGGCATGGCGTAATCCATGAAGGAGGCCGACAGCAGCTGGCCGTCTTCGTCATAGGCGGCGTTTTCCAAGAGCGCCTGGCCGATGCCCTGTCCCAGTCCGCCATGCACCTGGCCGTCAACGATCATCGGGTTGATGATATTGCCGAAGTCATCGGCGGCCGAGAACCGCTCGATGCTGACCTTGCCGGTGTCGGGATCCACCTCCACCTCGCAGGCATAGGCGCCGGCCGGATAGGTGAAGTTGGCGGGGTCGTAGAACGCGGTCTCCTCCAGCCCCGGCTCCAGCTCCTCCAGCGGGTAGTTGTGCGGGACGTAGGCGGTCAGGCAGACATCGCCCCAGGCCACCGACTTGTCGGTGCCCGCAACAGTGAACTGGCCGTCCTTCAGCTCGATGTCGGCGTCGGAGGCCTCCATCAGATGGGCGGCGATCTTCTTGGCCTTGGCGATGATCTTCTCGGTTGCCCGCACCATGGCCGAGCCGCAGACCGCGATGGAGCGCGACCCGTAGGTGCCCATCCCGAACGGCACCCGCCCGGTGTCGCCATGCACGATATCGACCATGCTTTCGTCGATGCCGATCATATCCGCAACGACCTGCGGGAAGGTGGTTTCATGCCCCTGCCCGTGCGCATGCGCGCCGACCATCACACTGATGGAGCCGGTGGCGTTCACCCGCACCGTGGCCGCATCATAAAGCCCTGCACGGGCGCCCAGCATGCCGACGATGTTGGAGGGGGCGATGCCGCAGGCCTCGATATAGCAGTTGATGCCAAAGCCGCGCAGCTTGCCGTTCTTCTCGCTTTCGGCGCGGCGGGCGGCGAAGCCTGCCACATCGGCGACCTGCTCCAGCTTGTCCATCGTCGCCACGTAATCGCCGGTGTCATAGGTCAGCGCCACCGGGGTTTCATAGGGGAACTCGGTGATGAAGTTCTGGCGGCGCAGCGCAATCGGGTCGGCGCCAAGCTCGCGCGCGGCCTTGTCGATCACCCGCTCCAGCTGGAACGTCGCCTCCGGCCGACCCGCGCCGCGGTAGGCATCGACCGGCACCGTGTTGGTGAAAACGGTTTTGACGTTCACCTGCACGATGGGCGTCTTGTAGTTCCCCGCCATCAGGGTGCCGTGCAGGTAGCTGGGCACCGAGGTGGAGAAGGTCGAGAGATACGCGCCCATATTGGCCATCGTATTGGTGCGCAGCGCGGTGAAGTTGTTGTCGCCATCCAGCGCCAGTTCGATCTTCGTCACGTGGTCGCGGCCATGGGCATCGGAGATGAACGCCTCTGCCCGGGTGGAGGTCCATTTCACCGCCCGCCCGCAGGCCTTGGCGGCGAAGGTGCAGAAGGCTTCCTCGGCATAGTGGAAGATCTTGGAGCCGAAGCCGCCGCCCACATCCGGCGCGATCACCCGCACCTTGTGCTCCGGCAGGCCCAGCACAAAGGCGCACATCAAAAGGCGGATCACATGCGGGTTCTGGCTGGTGGTGTGCAGCGTGTATTCATCCGTTGCGCGGCTGTAGTCGCCGATGGCCACGCGCGGCTCCATCGGGTTGGCGACCAGGCGGTTGTTGACCAGCTCCAGCGTGGTCACATGCGCGGCGCTGTCAAAGGCCGCCTGCACCGCATCGTCGTCGGGGTTGCCGAACACCCAGTCATAACAGAGGTTTGAGGTCAGATCCTCATGCACCTTGGTGGCATCTTCCGCGAGCGCAGCCGCCATATCGACCACCGCAGGCTTGTCGCTGAGGCTAAACTCGATGGCTTCCGCCGCATCGCGGGCCTGTTCCAGCGTGTCGGCCACCACCGCGGCGACGATCTCGCCCACATGGCGGATAGTATCATGCGCGATAATCGGATGGCGCGGCTCCTGCTGCGGATTGCCGTGGCGGTCGGTGACGCCCCAGCCGCAGGGAATGCCGCCCACCTCAGCGAAATCGGCGCCGGTGAAGATCTTCACCACGCCGGGCATTTCAGCCGCTGCAGATGTGTCGATGGAATTGATGGTTGCATGGGCCACATCCGCGCGCAGGAAATGCACGTAGGCCTGGCCGTTCACGTTGATGTCGTCGGTGTAATTCCCGGCTCCTGTCAGGAACCGCACGTCCTCGCGCCGCTTGGGGCTGGCGCCGATGCCTTGGTCCTTGGGCATGTCTGATCTTTCCTCCCTGGAGGGTGCTGCCTCTGGCGCACCTCTTGGTCAAATTCTCCTTGTCCGTTTCAGGCCGCATCCGGCCTGGGCCGTCGCAAATTATTCCGCCGCGATGGAGGAAACATCCTGCCCCGAGGCCGCCATGATCGCCTTGACGATATTGTGGTAGCCGGTGCAGCGGCACAGGTTGCCCTCAAGGTAGTCGCGGATCTCCGCCTCGGTGGGCTTGGGGTTGTCCTTCAAAAGCGCTGCCGCCGACATCACCATGCCCGGCGTGCAGAAGCCGCATTGCAGCCCGTGGTGGTCCTGGAATGCCTGCTGGATGTTGTTCAGCGAGCCGTCGGCATTGGCCTGGCCTTCGATGGTGGCGACCTCCGCCCCTTCGGCCTCCAGCGCCAGCATGGTGCAGGCCTTCACCGCCTTGCCATCCACATGCACCACGCAGGCGCCGCATTGGCTGGTGTCGCAGCCCACATGGGTGCCGGTGAGCCCCAGGCTGTCGCGCAGGAATGATGACAGCAGCGTGCGCCCTTCAACGTCGCCGCTGGCAGCCTTGCCGTTCACGGTCATGGAGACCTTGGCCATAGTACCCTCCCTTTAGCTTGTTCTTGTCTGGCTGAGGGGAGTTAAGCACGGGGACCCCGATCCGCGAAGTGTTTTCCGGCGGGGCTGCAGCGCAAATTCGCGTCAGCAGGGCTCACCTATGGTTGTGACCTTGCGTCATATTTCACGCGCCGCGCTGCGGCATCAGCCTTCTGCATCGCGGCGCGGCATCGGCCGGGTGGGGATTTCCTTCAACAGCCCGCCGACGCCCATGGCGGCAATATCGGCGGAGCTGACTGGCAGTCCGCAGATCACCCGCTCCAGCACCCAGTCGGCGCCATTGAGGGCCGGAGAGCGGGCGCAGCCCGGCAGGCCGATCACCGGCTTGTCCTCGTATGCGCCCAGGAACAGCAGGTTGCCGGGGTCAACCGGCATTCCGAAGCGGGTCACCGTGCCGCCTGCGCTGCGCAGCGCCTCCGGCGCCACGTCATGGGTGTCGGAAGTGGCAGAGCCGGTCAGCACCAGCACCAGCTGCCCCGGCGCGTTTGCAATGGCCTCGGCCAGCGCATCCTCGCGGTGCGGCACCACCACCCGCGGCGACAGGCTGAGCCCCAACCGGTGCAGCCGCCCTGCCATCGCGGCGCGGCCCTTGTCCGAAGGCGTCTGTTCGCTCACCTGTGTTTCGATCAGCGTGGCGGAGGAAAGGACCGGCGGCAGCACCCGGATCGCGTCCCCCGCCCCGTCGCTGGCGCGGCGGACGGCGTCGGCGGCGACGCCATAGGAGATGATCTTGATCGTTGCCAGCATGCCGTCCGCATCCGCCCGGTGATAGTCCGGCACGGTGGCGACGGTGATCATCGGATCGACCGCGTTGACCCCCTCCAGCTTGTCCCGGTCCAGCCGCACTAGACCGGCGCCCGTTGCATAGAGGTTCACCCGTCCGGTGCCAGCGCCGGAGATGCGGATGCCCTGGGCGGACGGGTCCGGCACCAGCGCCTTGGCCAGTGCCTCCGCCGCGGCATCCTCGTGCATGTCCGCGGGGTCGAGCCGGGCAACGGTCAGTGTCTCATGGCCCGCGGCAGAAAGGTCCGCAAGGTCTTCACCGCTCAGCACCGTGCCCTTGGCGATCTTGCGGCTGGCGCCCTGCAGCGAATGCGCGAGGATGGCGCCCGCGGCGTCCTTCAGGGGAACCGGGCCGAACCTCATGGCTGCTTGCCACGCAAAACGGCGGTCATTTCCGCGAGGATCGAGACGGCGATTTCCGCCGGGCTGGCGGCGCCGATATCCAGGCCGATGGGGCCGTGGATGCGGTTGATCTGCGTCTCGGTGAAGCCCGCCTCCTGCATCCTTGCGACGCGGGCGGCATGGGTTTTCTTGCTGCCCAGCGCGCCAATGTAGAACACATCCGCCGCCAGCGCCGCCTGCAGGGCCGGGTCGTCCAGTTTCGGGTCATGGGTCAGCAGCACCAGCGCGGTGCGGCTGTCGAGACCGAGCTTCTGGACCGCCTCGTCCGGCCAGTCGTCCATCAGCGTCTCGCCGGGGAACCGCTCAGACGAGGCGAAGGCTGCGCGCGGGTCGATGATCACCGGGTCGTAGCCGGCAATCCGCGTCATCGGCACCAGCGCCTGGGTGATGTGGACCGCGCCGACGCAGACCAGCCGCAAGGGCGGGTTGTGCACGGCGACGAAGGTCTTGCCGTCCTCCTCCAGCCCGGAGCGGTCCAGACGGATCCGGTCCGGGTACCCGGCGCGGGCCAGGCGGCGCGCGCCGGTTGCCAGATTCACCTCATAGGCAACAGGGGCGCGGCTGGCGCGGGCCTCAACCAGCTCTTCCAGCAGGTCTGCAGGCAGCGCGGTGCCGACCGGTTCCACCAGCACCTTGATGGTGCCTCCGCACGCCAGGCCGACGGCAAAGGCGTCCTCGTCGCTGACGCCGAATTCCAAGAGCCGGTGCTTGCCGTCTTCCAGCGCCTCCAGCGCCTCGACCACCACCGCGCCTTCGACACAGCCGCCGGAGACCGAGCCCTCGATCCTGCCATCCCCGGAAACCACCAGCTGCGACCCGGCCCGGCGCGGGGCGGAGCCCCAGGTCTGCACCACCGTCGCCAGTGCAGCGCCAGTGCCTGCGCGGTGCCAGTCCAGCGCGGTTTCCGGCGCGTGCTCGAATTGGTCGGTGTGCTGCATCTCGCGTCTCTCCCAGCGCCTTGACGGCCTCTGCCTTCAAACCTCGGCGCTGGCAGGGCAAGTTTCAAGCCGGAACCGCCTGTGCGGCACAGGAAAGCGCCCGCCATCCCCCCAGGCGGGCGCTCCCCTCTGCCCCTTGCGCAGCTTATGCCGCAGGCTGCGCAGCCGCTTTCTGCGGCACCAGCCGTTCCGGCAGGGCAAAGGCCAGGGCGATAAAGCAGAGGCCGAGGAAAATACCCAGAAGATCGCCGGGCAGCGCCGTCAGCCCCTCGTATTCGGCGCCTGGCACCGCGCCCAGGGTCACCTTGCCGCCTGCGATGCTGTCCAGGAGGCCGCTGGCCTTCCACGCCGGGTATGTGACCATATAGGCAGCCGCGCCCAGCAGCCCGCCGGCGATGAAGAACAGCGCGTCTATGCGCCCCGATGCGGCGGCGACCACGCCGGTGCCGGGGCAGTAGCCCGCCAGCGCCCAGCCCGCCCCCAGCAGCAGACCGCCAAGGAAGACACCGGCATAGGCTGCCTTGACCGACATGTGCCCGACGTCCACCAGCCCTGCCGCCTGGCCGCCGAACATCAGCACCGAGCCGGTGCCGATCGCCAGCAGGATGGCCTTGGCCAGGTTCAGGTTGGTGAGGTTCAGCATCTTGCCGATATAGGCGGGGTTGGACGCCCCGATCCGGTCCAGCACTGCGCCAAAGGCGGCGCCGATCACAATTGCCAATAGGATGGTTGTCATGGCTCAGGCCTCCTTCTTGAACAGCAGCAGCGAGACGGGGATGGCGGCGACAAAGGCACCGGCGGCGAAGATGTAGCCGGACAGCGCGGTCTGCATCATGCCGGACATCATGTGGCCGGAGGTGCAGCCGCCCGCCAGCCGGGCGCCGTAGAGCACGATGAAGCCGCCGAGGAAGGCCGCGGCGTAGCGTTTCACCGGGCTGTCCCCGAAATTGGCGCGCCACAGGGCGTGCACGCTGCGGTCCGCCCGCGCAATGCCGCCGCGCAGCCTGGCAGACACCAGCCCGCCCAGCGCCATCGCCAGCACGAAGACAAAGCTGTAGTTCAGCGGGTCGGCGACGGACTTGGCATATTTGCCGCCCGATTTCGCCAGATAGTCATTGGTCGAGGTGTATCCGTCCGCGGTCTGCGTCACCAGTTCCGGGTTCACCGCATCCCAAAGGATTCCGTCGAGGATGACAAACTGCGTCGACACCCCGATGGGTTTGACGAGCCAGACAGCCAGGAAGAACACCAGCCCCAGCAGCAGCCCGCCGGTTTTCCAATTCAAAGGCATAATCACTCCTTTCGCGCATCATATTCACGTTCCAGAATACATTGCCGGGCGGAGTGCGAATTGACACAGATCAAATCACATTCATTTTAGTGAATTTGTAAGGCGGCGCTCAGAGCAGCGCCATCAGCCGGGCCTTCTCGCCCGCATCCGAGGGGCTGGAAATCACCTGGGCCAGATCCTGCAACGAGGCGATGGAGTGGCCGGCGCGGAAGCTGTCGGTATAGGGCAGCATGGCGCGGATGCCCTGCGCCTTGGGGGCAAAGCCGTCCCAGCGCAGCAAGGGGTTCAGCCAGATCAGGCGGCGGGAGGAGAGCTGCAGGCGCTGCATCTCGCGCGCAAGGCCCGCCGGGTCGCCGCGGTCCAGCCCGTCGGTGATCAAGAGCACCACCGCGCCCTGCCCCATCACCCGCCGCGACCAGTCGCGGTTGAAGGCGTGCAGGCAGTCGCCGATCCGCGTGCCGCCCTCCCAGTCCTGCGCCTCTGCCCCCGCTGCGGCCAGCGCGGCGTCCACATCGCGCTGCGCCAGGTGGCGGGTGATGTTGGTCAGGCGGGTGCCGAAGGTGAAGCCGTGCACCCGCGCCCAGCCCTGCCCCTTGGCATTGGCGGCTGCGTGCAGGAAATGCAGGATGATGCGGCTGTACTGGCTCATCGAGCCGGAAATGTCGCAGAGCACCACCAGGTTGGGCCAGCGGATGCGGCGCCTGGCGCGGGCGATCTGCTGCAGGTCGCCGCCCTGCCGCGCGGCATTGCGTAAGGTTTTGCGCCAGTCCGCCCGCTGCCCGCGTTTTGCGGCCATCAGGCGGCGGGACTGGATCGGCGTCACCGGCAGTTTCAGCTGAGACAGGATGCGCTTGGCGGCGGCAACCTCCGCCGTGCTCATCTGCTCGAAATCGAGGGTTTTCAGGCGTTCCTCTGCCGAGGCGGTGCGGGAGGCGTCGATGTCTATTTCGGTGCCGTCCGGCTCCTCCCCGGGGATGTCCGGCTGTGCCAGCATGCCGTCCAGCAGCGCCTCTGCCGCGCGTTTTTCGGCGGGCTTGGCGGGCCGCTCCTCCTGCACGCCGCGGATAGCGGGCAGCATCGCGGCCATCATGTGCTCAAGGTACCTGGGGTCGCGCCAGAACAGGCGGAACACCTGGGCGAACACGGTGCGCTGCTCCGGCTTGGTGACGAAACAGGCGTGCAAAGCCCAGTAGAAATCCTGACGGCTGGTGAAGCCTGCGGCAGCAACTGCCCGCACCGCATCCAGCACCCGGCCCGGGCCGACCGGCAGCCCGGCCTTGCGCAGGGCGCGGGCGAAGTGGGTGATGTTGCGGAGCAGCTTGGGATTGTCCGGCAGGGTGAGCGGCGGGTAGTCAGGCACTAGTGCTCATGGGGGCGCTGCCCCCATACCCCCGGAGTATTTTGGGAAAGATGAAGCATCAGGCCGCGTCCAGGCTGGCCTTGGCTTCATCAAGGATGCGCTTGGCCTCGGAGCCGTGCAGCCGGGCGATGTCGTCCTGGTATTTGAGGATCGCGCCCAAGGTGTCGGCGATCACCTCGGGGCTGAGGGCGATGACGTCGAGCGCCAGTAGGCAATTGGCCCAGTCGATGGTTTCGGCGACTCCCGGTTTCTTGAACAGATCCTCAGTGCGCAACGCCTGCACGAAGGCGACGATCTCGCGGCTGAGCTGTGTGCTGGCCTCCGGCGCGCGGGCGTTCAGGATTTCGACCTCGCGGGTGAAGTCCGGGTAGTCGACCCAGTGGTAGAGGCAGCGGCGCTTCAGCGCGTCGTGCACCTCCCGCGTGCGGTTGGAGGTGAGGATGACAATCGGCGGCTCCGGTGCCTGGATGGTGCCAAGTTCGGGGATCGTCACCTGGAAGTCGCTAAGCGCCTCCAGCAGAAAGGCCTCGAACGGTTCATCGGTGCGGTCCAGCTCGTCGATCAGCAGGACGGGGGCGCCGTGCTCGTCGGGGCGCATCGCCTGCAGCAGCGGCCGTTCGATCAGGTAATCTGCGGAAAACAGTTCGTTCTGCAACGCAGCGCGGTCGGCGCTGCCCGCGGCCTCTGCAGTGCGGATCGCCACCATCTGGGCGGCGAAGTTCCATTCATAGACCGCGCTGGCGGCATCCAGGCCCTCGTAGCATTGCAGCCGGATCAGGCGGCGGCCGAGGCCCGCGGCCAGCGCCTTGGCGATCTCGGTCTTGCCGGTGCCGGCCTCGCCCTCCAGGAACAGCGGGCGGCCGAGTTTCAGCGACAGGAACACCACGGTGGCCAGCGCCCGGCCGCAGACATAGCCCTGGGCTGAGAGCAGTTCCTGAACCTGTTCGATGGATTGTGCCTGCATCTGAAGCCTCCCCTTGCCCCGCCCAACAGGCCACGGGCGGGCGTATCGGTCAAGCGGCGGGTGCCTGCGACGCTGCGGCCCGGATGCGGCGCGGGAGGGTTTGTATCGCCGCCGCCTTCGGGTAAGACTGGCGGCAAAGCAAAGAAGGCCGAGGCATGAGCAAGACACCCTACAGGCTGCAGCGATTGGCAGCACTGCCCGGCGGGCAGGTGTAAAGATGCGGGTGCTGGCCATCCTTTGCGTGCGCAACGAGGGCGCCTTTCTGCTGGAATGGCTGGCCCATTACCGGGCGGCGGGGTTCACGGATTTCCTGGTGTTTTCCAACGATTGCCAGGACGGCACGGATATGATGCTGGACCGTCTGGAAACGATGGGGCAGCTGGCGCATGTGCGCAACGACGGCCCCTATGGCGGCGAGGGCATCCAGTTCACCGCGCTGAAGATGGCGGACAAGCACCCGCTGATGAAGGCCGCCGACTGGGTGCTGGCCGCGGATATCGACGAGTTTCCCTGCATCAAGACCGGCGATGGCACGGTGGCGGACCTGCTGGCGGCGCTGCCGCAGGCGGATGCCATCACCCTGACGTGGCGGCTGTTCGGCAATGGCGGCGTGGCGGCGTATGAGGACCGTCCGGTCACGGAGCAGTTCACCCGCTGCGCGCCGGAGGTGATCCACTGGCCCTGGCGGGCGGTGATGTTCAAGACGCTGTACCGCAATGACGGCACCTATGGGAAATGCGGCGTGCACCGGCCCCGCAGTGTGAAGGACAAGGCGCGGCTGGAGGGCTATCGCTGGTTCGACTGCGAGGGGCGCGAACTGGGCGGGGCCTTCAAGACCAAGCGGCTGTTTTCCGATTACGGCCAGCCAAACACGCGGCTGGCGCAGCTGAACCACTATCCGCTGGGTGCGATGGAAAGCTATGTGGTGAAGGCCGACCGCGGCAGGGTCAACCGGCAGGCGGGGCTGGGCATGGACTACTGGGTGGAGCGGAATTACGGCACCTGCGAGGACCGATCGATTGCCCGCTATGCCGCCCCGCGCGGCGCGCTGAAGGCAGAGCTGATAGCAGATGCTGAGCTGTCCCGGCTGCACCGGGAGGCGGTGGCCTGGCGCAAGGCGCGGTTCCGGGAGCTGATGCTGGCGGAGGAAAACCGGGCGCTGTTCACCCGGCTCATGATGACGCCGCCTGCGCGCCCGCTGGATGCGGCACAGGGCGCGCAGATGCGCCGTTTTGCACTGCTGGGACAGGCGGCTGAGGGCGGCAGGCAGGCGCGTTAGGAGCCGGCAATTGCCCGCCGGCGGCAGTCCGCGAGACAGTAAAGCGGCCTGAGTTTTTCCAATTTTAGCCTTATTTGTCTCCTAACCGTAAATTAACAAACGCGCCGCTAGGCGTATGGGGTACCAAAGGTGGCAGTCATGCAGGACGGACTCGAAAATCTGGATGAGGACCTCTCCGGTCTGAAACCGGCCCAGTGGAAAGCCCGTATGGCTGCGCTGGCGGAAGAGCATGGCATGTACCAGCCGCTGGGGGCCAAGCATTTCGCCACCTTCATCGACCAGGGCAATACCCTCCTGGTGACGTTTGAGACCATTCAGGGCATTCACAACCTGTCGGACCAGGCGCAGCCCCTAGGATTCGACCTGGTGAAGAACCTCGGCTGGTCGCATATGTGCGTGATCTCCGACGGCGACACCTGGTTCCGCGACGATCTGATCTACGGGTTTTTCGATCAGCTGATCGACGACGGTTTCTTTGACGAATTCGACAACGTGATCTTCTACGGCGCGGGCCCCTGCGGCTATGCGGCGGCGGCCTATTCGGTGGCTGCGCCCGGCGCCACCGTGGTCGCGGTGCAGCCGCAGGCGACACTGGACCCGCGGATGACCGAATGGGACGACCGCTTTGCCGAGATGCGCCGCCTGTCCTTCACCGACCGCTATGGCTATGCGCCGGACATGGTGGATGCAGCCGGCCAGGCCTATGTGATCTATGACCCGCAGGAGAAGCTGGACGCCATGCATGCGTCGCTGTTTGCCCGCAAGAACGTGACCCGGCTGCGGGTGCCCTATATGGGCGACGCGGTGCAGACCCGGCTGATCGAGATGGAGATGCTCTATCACATCCTGTCGCTGGCGGGCAGCGGCCGGCTGAGCAGCGCCGCCTTCAGCAAGCTGTTCCGCAGCCGCCGCAACAACTCCTTTTACCTGCGCAACCTGCTGGGCCGGCTGGAGCGGGAACAGCGCAGCTGCCTGGTTGCGCTGCTGTGCCGCAACGTGACCGAGCGGATGCGGGCGCCGCGGTTCCGCCGCCGCCTGCAGGAGTTGGAGCAGCGCGCCGAAAGCGGCGAGTTCCGGATTCCGCCCAAGCGCTGACCAGCTGCGGAACCGGCGCAATCCGCCGCTTTGTTTCGCCGCCGCCATGTGCTAACGCACGCGCATGACCCGAGAGCTGACCATCCCCCGCCCCGACGACTGGCACCTGCATCTGCGCGACGGCGCGATGCTGCAGGCCGTGCTGCCCGAAACCGCCCGCCATTTCGGCCGCGCCATCATCATGCCGAACCTGGTGCCGCCGGTGGTGACCGGGGACCAGGCCGCCGCCTACCGCGACCGGATTCTGGCAGCGCTGCCGGACGGCATGGCGTTTGAGCCCTTGATGACGCTTTACCTGACCGAGGACACCGATCCCGAAGACGTCGCCGCGGCCCATGCCTCCGGCTTGGTGAAAGCGGTGAAGCTGTACCCCGCAGGCGCAACCACCAATTCCGCCTCCGGCGTGCGCGATTTCGACAAGGTGCGTCCGGTGCTGGAGAAGATGGCCGAGATCGGCCTGCCGCTGTGCACCCACGGCGAGGTCACCGACCACGACATCGACATCTTCGACCGCGAGGCGGTGTTCATCGACCGGGTGCTGGACCCGATCCGCAAGGCAACCCCCGGCCTGCGGGTGGTGATGGAGCATATCACCACCAAAAACGCCGCGGAGTATGTAGCCAGCCAGGACAAGGACCTGGGCGCGACGATCACCACGCACCATCTGATCATCAACCGCAACCACATTCTGGTCGGCGGTATCAAGCCGCATTACTACTGCCTGCCGGTGGCCAAGCGCGAAGAGCACCGGCTGGCGCTGCGCGCCGCCGCGACCTCGGGCGATGTGCGCTATTTCCTCGGCACCGACTCGGCGCCGCACACCGACCCCAACAAGGAAAGCGCCTGCGGCTGCGCCGGCTGTTTCACCGCCACCAACACCATGTCCCTGCTGGCGCATGTGTTCGAGGAAGAAGGCGCGCTGGACAAGCTGGCGGGCTTTGCCTCGGAACATGGCCCGGCGTTCTATGGCCTGCCGGTGAACGCTGAGGCAATGACCCTGACCAAGGGCGACGCGCCGGTGGCGTTCCCGGAAAAGATCGAGACCGGCGACGGCCCGGTGACGGTGTTTGATCCGGGATTTGACGTCTACTGGAGTGCCGAATAGCAACACTTGTTAACCATCCGGTAAGAAAATCTGCCTTGTCCCTTGCTGGGAATCAGAGGCCCTTTGCAATCTTCGGGCCATTGATTTCCGCCAGCTGTTGCAGCTGGCTTTATACCAGTAAGGGGCAAGTACATGACGACATTTACATTCACTGGCGTGCGCGTTGACTTTGTGAACGGCAACGACGATTTGGTCGGGCCGGCCGACGCCGAAATTACGGTTCCGTCCGGATCCGCAACCTTTTCTTACTCAATCACAGGCGAAGAAGACCCTGGCGTTTCCCATATCGACATTTCGGACAATATCATCCAGGCGATAGTTGACGACATCAACCTGGACGACCCGAGCATCACCATTCTTGAGGAATCGACGCTGATCACCGAGATCGAGTGGTCGGGGGGCACCAGCGTTGTTCTGATCCTCAACCTTAAAACCGGACCGGACACCGATACCGAGTTCTACTTTGTTCTCGAGGGGCCCGCGCTTCCGCAGCCGGACACTCTTCAGGATTGGCTGGACTTTGCGGATTCCATCGACAGCTTTGATGTTCCGACCGGCGACTTCGGGCCAGGCGCCGATATTCCCTGGTCCACCATTCCGGGCGTCGAAATCACCCAGGAGGACGAGTTCTACGGCACCCCGGAGGATGACGTCTACAACGGCGGTGCAGGCGATGACTTCTTTGTAAGCTCCGACGGCGCTGACACCTACCGGGGCGGTACCGGGTTCGATCAGGTCGCCTACACCTGGGACGACAATGGCGTCACCGCAAACCTCAAGACCGGAACCGCGACCGATGGCTGGGGGAATACCGATACCTTGGTGAAAATCGAAATGCTCCGCGGCTCTGCTTATGCTGACAAGTTCATCGGCAACGGCGGCCGCAACATCTTCCGCGGTCTGGAAGGCGAGGATACGCTGAACGGCGGCGGCGGCCGGGACGAGGTGCGTTACGACCGCGACGACCGCTACGGCGGCTCTGAAGGGGTCACTGTCAAGCTGAACAAGGGGTTTGCTATCGACGGGTTCGGCGACCGTGACACCCTCCGCAATTTCGAGGATGTGCGCGGGTCGGAATTCGGCGACAACATCACTGGCAACGGCGGCCGCAATGAGCTGGAAGGCCTGAGCGGCAATGACACGCTGAACGGGCTGGGCGGCAACGACACGCTGCTTGGCGGCGCCGGCAACGATGTGCTGAACGGCGGCGCGGGCAACGACACGCTGAACGGCGGCGGCGGCCGCGACAAGCTGATCGGCGGCGCAGGCGACGATCTCCTGAGCGGCGGCGGCATGGCAGACCGCTTCATTTTCAAGGGCAGCTTCGGCAACGACACCATTACCGACTTCCAGACGGCCGGCACCAAGGAGAAGATCGTCCTGTCGCAGATCGCAGAGATCACCTCCTTTCAGGATCTGACGGACGAACACCTGTCCGAGAACGGCGACGGCGATGCCGTCATCAGCGACGGCAACGGCAACACGATCACCTTGGACGGGGTCGCGATGGCCGACCTGTCGGCAAACGACTTTTTGTTCTGATTAACGCCCTTCCTGCCGGGCCGCTGCTTTTGCGGCCCGGCGGGCTTTAAAACACCTTCCGGGGACTTCAAAACGGCTTCCTTCCGGGCTATGGACAGCAAAACCGCTGCCGCAAAGGATGCCCGCTGCCATGATCCCGACCTCCTATCCGTCCAAAGAAGAAATCGCCCGCCTGTCGGCCCGGATGCTGCTGGAAATCGGCGCGGTGAACTTCAACACGGATGAGCCCTACACGCTCGCGTCCGGCCTGCCCTCGCCCAGCTACATCGACTGCCGCAAGCTGATCTCCTTTCCGCGGATCCGCACCACGCTGATGGATTTCCTCACGGTGACCGTGATGCGCAACGCGGGTTTCGAGGCGTTTGACAATGTTGCGGGCGGCGAAACCGCCGGCATCCCCTTCGGCGCACTGGTGGCCGAGCGCATGGCCCTGCCGATGACTTATGTGCGCAAGAAGCCCAAGGGCTATGGCCGCAATGCCCGCATCGAAGGGGTGATGACCGAGGATCAGCGCGTGCTGCTGGTGGAAGATATGACCACCGACGGCGGCTCCAAACTGTCCTTTGTCGATGCGATCCGCGAAACCGGCGCCTCCTGCGGCCATACCGCGGTGATCTTCTATTACGACATTTTCCCCGAAACCACCAAGCGCCTGGGCGACCACGGCGTTGAGCTGCATTACCTGTGCACCTGGTGGGATGTTCTGGCCGAGGCCAAGGCGCAGAAGAGCTTCAGCGACGAGACGCTGGCCGAGGTGGAGAAATTCCTGAAGGACCCGCGCGCCTGGCAGGAAGCCCATAAGGCATAAGGCAGTTTCAGGGCGCGCAGCGGCGGGCAGACTGCCCGCCATTGCGCCGCCGGAAGCCGCACAGGCAGACAATCGCCTTACGCAAGGGAAAGCGTTACAGGACGGGCTGTGGACAAGCCCGTCCCGAATCGCTTCCCGCGAAGGTTGAAACATAGATCTTGAGGCCTTCCCAAGCGGCACCGCATCATGTAGTCTGAATAGGACAGGCTTGCTGGCCTATCATGGTAAACGGCCCACAAACCTTGCGCGGTTATCCACAGGGCATCCACAGAGATTCCCAGATAGGAGAAACCCGCGCGGCACCGTATAAGCGGGCCGAGTGACGAGAGCAGTGATGAACGAGATTACCCCTTTCGACGGCGACATGCCGCCCCCCGCCCCATTGCCTGAGCCCGGCCCGGCTGAGACCGCGATGCCGGACAATGAGCTGCCGCATTCGGTGGAGGCGGAACAGCAGCTGCTGGGCGCGATCCTGACCAACAACGAGGTCTACGACAAGATCGCGCTGATCATCGACTCGTCGCATTTCTACGACCCGGTCCATGCCCGCATCTACGAGGTTGCTGCGGCGCGGATCTCCAAGAACGCGCTGGCCTCGCCGGTGACGCTGAAGGCGTTCCTGGAGGATCACGAAGGGCTGAAGGAACTGGGCGGGCCGGCCTATCTGGCCAAGCTCGCGGGCGCCTCGATCTCCGCCTTTGCGGTGCGGGACTATGCGCAGATGATTTACGACCTGGCGATCCGGCGCGAGCTGATCGCCCTGGGCCAATCGATTTCAGACAAGGCACGCCGCGTTGACGTGGCATCAGAACCTAAAGAGCAGATCGTTGAGGCAGAGCAGGCGCTTTACCAGCTGGCAGAGCAGGGCCAGACGGAAAGCGGCTTCAAATCTTTCCTGAAGGCCGTCACAGAAGCGGTCAATGTGACCAACGAGGCGTATCAGCGGGGTGGCGGCATGGCCGGCATCTCGACGGGCCTGATAGACCTCGACAAGCAACTAGGCGGCCTGCATCCCTCGGACCTTCTCATCCTCGCAGGCCGCCCCTCTATGGGTAAGACGTCGCTGGCGACCAACATCGCCTTCAACGTCGCCAAGGCATATAAACGCGGTGTGAAGCCGGACGGCAGCGAAGGCGCCATCGACGGCGGCGTGGTCGGCTTCTTCTCTCTCGAGATGAGCGCCGAGCAGCTGGCAGGCCGTATTCTGGCGGAAGCCTCGGAAATCTCTTCGCACAAGATCCGCCAGGGCGACATGACAGAGGGTGAATTCCGCCGCTTCGTGCAGGCGGCAAAGGACCTGGAAAGCTGCCCGCTGTTTATCGACGACACGCCGGCCATTCCGATCTCGCAGCTGGCGGCCCGCGCCCGCCGTCTGAAACGGACCCACGGTCTGGACCTCTTGGTTGTCGACTACCTGCAGCTCTGCCGCGGCATGTCGGACAACCGGGTGAACGAGATCGCCGAAATCTCCATGGGGATGAAGGCGGTTGCCAAGGAATTGAACATCCCGGTGATCGCGCTGTCGCAGCTGTCGCGCCAGGTGGAAAGCCGCGAGGACAAGCGCCCGCAGCTGTCGGACCTTCGGGAATCCGGCTCGATCGAACAGGACGCCGACGTGGTGATGTTCGTGTTCCGCGAGGAATACTACAAGGAGCGGGAAAAGCCCGGCGACCACGAGCTGGAAAAGATGGAAGAGTGGAAGCAGGCAATGGAGCGGCTGCACGCCAAGGCCGAGGTGATTGTCGGCAAGCAGCGCCACGGCCCCATCGGCACGGTGGAGCTGTCGTTCGAGGCGCAGTTCACCCGCTTCGGCAACCTCGCCAAGTCCTGGCAGCAGGACTACGAGGAACACTGATCCCGGCCCGCGCGGCCCGGATCGCGGAATTTCAGTGCCAAGGCCCGGCGGACCCTGCGTCCGCCAGGCACCGGCACCAGCCCGGTCCTGCCCCCCGCTGGACCGGGCTTATTTGTTTCCTGCAGGCAAGCCTCCGCCGCCATTCCGGTTTTTCCCCCTTGACCTGCGGCCTCCCCGTGTCATGAACACCGCATGAGCACGGCAAGATTGACAATCAACCTGGATGCGCTGGTCACCAACTGGCGGAATCTGGATGCGCTGACCACCTGCGAGACCGCAGCCGTGGTCAAGGCGAACGGCTATGGCCTGGATGCAGGCCGGGTGGGCAAGGCGCTGGCCAAGGCGGGCGCCCGCAACTTCTTTGTGGCGGCGGCAGAGGAAGGCGGCGCGCTGCGCCGTGCGCTGGGGCCGGGTCCCGGCATCTCGGTGTTTTCCGGCCACATGGAGGGCGACGCCAAGCTGCTGAAGGATTTCCAGCTGACGCCGATGCTGAATTCGCTGGACCAGATGCTGCGCCATTTCGAGGCGCTGCCGGGCCACCCGTTCGGGGTGCAGCTGGACAGCGGCATGAACCGGCTGGGGATGGAGCCGGGCGAATGGGCCGCGGTGGCGGAAATCGCCCTAAGCCAGAACCCGGTGCTGCTGATGTCGCACCTGGCCTGCGCCGACGAGCCGGAACACGCGATGAACGCGCAGCAGCTGCAGGTGTTCCGCGAAATGACCGACGGGCTGGAGATTCCCCGCTCGCTGGCCGCAACCGGCGGCATGCTGTTGGGCAAGGACTACCACTTCGACCTCTGCCGCCCCGGCGTCGGCCTTTATGGCGGGATGCCGTTCAAGGACGCGGTGCCGGTGGTGCAGCTGGACCTGCCGGTCATTCAGGTGCGCGATCTGGAGCCGGGCGAGACCGCCGGCTACGGCAACGCCTGGACCGCCCGGCGCCCCAGCCGTATCGCCACCGTTGCCGCCGGTTATGCCGACGGGCTGCACCGGGCGATGGGCGCGGGCGGCATCCAGGTCTATGCCGGCGAAACCCCCTGCCCGGTTGTGGGCCGGGTCTCGATGGACATGATCACCGTCGACGTCACCGATCTGGCAGAGGTGCCGGACATGCTGGCGATCCTCAACGAGCGTCAGACGGTCGACATGCTGGCCGATGCGGCAGGCACCATCGGCTATGAGATCCTGACCTCCTCCGGCCACCGGTCCGCACGGACCTATCTGGGATGAACCCGCTTGCCCTCCTGGCCCGGCTGGGCCGCACGGCGCTGGCGTCGCTGGCCGCGGTTGGCCGTGCGGCGCTGTTTGCGCTTTCCGCCTTCAGCCACATGGTCCGCCCGCCCTATTACCCGCGCGAGTTCCTGCAGGCGCTGTTGAACGTCGGCTGGCTGTCGCTGCCGGTTGTCGGCCTCACCGCGATTTTCACCGGCGGGGCGCTGGCGCTGCAGATCTATGCCGGCGGCGCCCGCTTCAACGCCGAGGCGGTGGTGCCGCAGATCGTTGCCATCGGCATGGTGCGCGAGCTCGGCCCGGTGCTGGTCGGCCTGATGATCGCCGCGCGGGTGACCTCGTCCATCGCGGCAGAGATCGCCACCATGAAGGTGACCGAGCAGATCGACGCGCTGGTGACCCTGTCCACCCACCCGATGAAATATCTGGTGGCGCCGCGGGTGCTGGCGGCCCTCATTACGGTGCCGGTTCTGGTCGGCACCGGCGACATCATCGGCATCATGGGCGGCTACACGGTGGCGGTGCAGAACCTTGGCTTCAACGCCGCCGCCTACCTCAAGAACACGGTCGATTTCCTGGAGCCGCTCGACATCATCTCCTCGCTGGTCAAGGGCGCGGCCTTTGGCACCATCGCGGCGATGATGGGCTGCTATTACGGCATGCAGTCGGGCCGCGGCGCCCAGGGCGTGGGCCGCGCCACCAAGGGCTCAGTGGAATCCGCCGCGGTGCTGATCCTGGCCGCCAACTTTGTCCTGACGGGGGTGTTCTTCTCGCTATGATCCGAATGGAAAACGTCCACAAGGCCTTTGGCGACAACCACGTTCTGAACGGCATGAACCTGGAGATCGCCAAGGGCACCTCGATGGTGATCATCGGCGGCTCCGGCACCGGCAAGTCGGTGGCGCTGAAGAGCATCCTGGGCCTGATCCAGCCGGATTCGGGCGAGATCTATGTCGACGGTAAGCCCTCTGGCTCCGGCGACCGCGACAAGTTCCTGGCGCGCTTCGGGATGCTGTTCCAGGGCGGCGCGCTGTTTGACTCGCTGCCGGTCTGGCAGAACGTGGCCTTCCGCCTCTTGCGCGGCGCGCTGAAGCGCCCGGTGGAGGAAGCCCGCGGGATCGCCATCGAGAAGCTGCGCCGGGTGGGCCTGCGCGCCAATGTCGCCGACCTCTTCCCCTCGGAGCTGTCCGGCGGCATGCAAAAGCGCGTCGGCCTCGCCCGCGCGATTGCGGCGGAGCCGGAAATCATCTTCTTCGACGAGCCGACCACCGGTCTCGACCCGATCATGTCCGGCGTCATCAACGACCTGATCCGCGAGATTGTGGTGGAGATGGGCGCCACCGCGATGACCATCACCCACGACATGACCTCAGTCCGGGCGATTGCCGACAATGTGGCGATGCTGCACGGCGGGGTGATCCAATGGACCGGCCCGGTGGCAGAGATGGACCACTCTGGCGATCCCTATGTGGAGCAGTTCATCCACGGCCGCGCGGAGGGGCCGATCGAGGCGGTGAGGTAGTAATCAAAGGAGCAGTAATAATGGATCCAATAAGTAGGATCATTGAGGCGATCCGTAGGATTAAGGAAATAAACCGCGGAGGTTTGGCCGTAACTCCAAATCACGATCACGCCGCTGAAATCGCAGGTGAATTGTTTGAGCTCTACGGAAGCATCGTTGAGTTTGCCAAGTTGTCTGGGTTAACAATCTCAGCTGTTGATCCGTCGCAGCATCAAAGCGTTGAAGGAGCGTGTGACAGTGTTCTTCGCCAGCTGGCACAATTGGAACTAACTTTCGCTATGAGGCGAGGTAGCACCAGCGCCAGATCCAACTACGAAACTAATCTGGTTGAATTGAGCAAGGAACAAGTTAGAGAAATTGAGACCCATATCAGTGAGGCACGTGAAAAAATCCGAGACTCCGATGCGTTTGAGGAGAAGCACAAACGTCGCCTTCTGAGACGTCTCGAGAAACTTCAAGCTGAAATTCACAAAAAGATCAGTGATCTAGACGTGATGCTTGCTGGCGTGACGGAAGTTACCGCTGTAGCTGGACAAAGTGCAAAGAACCTAAATCCAGTAGTCGACCTTTTCAACAAGATATTCCAGATTGCTGATAGTGGTAACGAAGAGCAGCTTAAATTGCCTGCTCCACCTAAGCAGATCGAAGATAAGCGAGAGATTGCGGAGGAATGACCCTCCGCCTCCTCACTCTCTCGCTCTTGATCCTCTACCCCGTCGCCTGGTTTGCGCCGTTGATGCGGGCGGGGCTGCTGCCCATTTTCGGCCTCAGCGAGATTTCGGTGATCACCGGGCTGCAAAGCCTTTGGGGCAGCGACGCGGTGCTGGCGCTGATCGTCACCTTCTTTGCGATCTTCGCCCCCTACCTCAAAACCATCGGCACCGCGCTGGTGCAGTGGGATCTGCTGGACGCGCGGGTGCAGAAAGTGCTGCATGTGCTGGGCAAGCTGGCGATGGCCGACATCTTCCTGATCGCGCTCTACATCACGCTGGCCAAAGGGATCGGCCTCGCCACCATCGAGACCGCCTGGGGGCTGTATCTGTTCACCGCCTGTATCCTCGCCTCCATCGTGCTGGGAATGCTGACAGAGCGCGCCGCCAAGGCGCAGCGGGACACCGGCTGACCCCTTGATCCGGGGCAAAACCGCGCCATTTCATAGAGTTCGACTCGTTTACCGCACGGAACCGGCATGCTGTGCCCTCCTGCAGGGCTCCCCCTCTGGCCGCCGGGCCCGGCAACTGTTTCGTATTGCTGCTGGAGGGGGCGCTATGTCCGGCATTCAACCCATCCTGTTCACCGCGCAGACCGTGCTGATGCGGCTGTCCTTCCTGCTGATCTGCCTCGCCGCCGCAGCGGCGCTGGCGGCAACCGCGCTGGCGGCGCTGGGGGTATGGCCCTGGCTGTCGCTGCAGGCCGGGCTGGACGGCGGCGTTCACCCGCAGGCCGGCATGATTGCGCAGATCGCGCTCACGGTTCTGGCAGTGATGCTGGTGTTCTTCCTGCCCGCAAACGGGCGCATCCTGGCGCTGGAGACCTCGCACCGGCGGTTTGCGCTCAGCATGGAGGACGTGCAGCAGGCCTATCAGCTGGCCCATGCCGGCGACCGTGCGGGCGTGTTCACCCTGGCCTCCGAATTTGACGCGGTGAAGGAGCGGCTGGCGTTTCTGCGCAGCCACCCGGACCTGTCCGGACTGGAGCCGGATGTGCTGGAGGTGGCGGCGCAGATGAGCCAGGTGAGCCGCGAGCTGGCGGAGACCTATTCCGATGCCAAGGTGGCCCGCGCCCGCCAGTTCCTGAAACAGCGGCAGGAGGAGCTGGAGACCTTCAAGGCGCGGCTGGAGGATGCCCAGATCATCATGCATGAGCTGCGCCAGTGGACCCGCGACGTGGAGATCGAGGAAAGCATCGCCAAGTCGCATCTGGCCCGTTTGCGCGGCGAACTGTTCGAACTGCTGCCGGAACTGTCGGCCCAGTTGCAGGGCCAGCCGGACGGGTCGGACCCCGAAGGCGGCAGCGTGGTGCCGATCCAGCCGCCGCGCCGCGCCGACTGAATCTCTGCCACCGCAACTTTCGGGGGGCTCTGCCCCCGGCCCGGACGGGCCTCCCCGGGGATACTTTGAGCCAGATGAAAAAGGGGTCCTCTCTTCATCTGGCCGCAAATACCCCGGAGCGCGAGGCAGAGCCTCGCATCCTGCGGCGCCGCACGCGCAGCCCCTTGAACAAAAGGGAAACATCTGCCACTGATCAGTGCCATGGCAAAATCATCTTTCTCCTGCTCCGCCTGCGGGGCCAGCTTTTCGAAATGGTCGGGCCGCTGCGAGGGCTGCGGCGAGTGGAACACCATCACCGAGGATCAGGGGCTGTCCTCCGGCCCCTCCAAGAAGTCGCTGGGCGTCAAGCGCGGCCGCACCATCCAGCTGACCGATCTGTCGGCGCGGGAAACCCCGCCGCCGCGCGCCTGTTGCGGCGTCGGCGAGCTGGACCGGGTGCTGGGCGGCGGGCTGGTCGCCGCCTCGGCGATCCTGGTGGGCGGCGATCCCGGCATCGGCAAATCCACCCTGCTGCTGCAGGCGGCGGCGCGGTTTGCCCAGGCCGGCGTCAAGACCGTCTATGTGAGCGGCGAGGAGGCGTCGGCCCAGGTGCGGATGCGGGCGCAGCGGCTGGGCCTGGCGGATGCGCCGGTGCAGCTGGCCGCGGAAACCAACCTGCGCGACATCCTGACTACGCTGGAGGCGGAGAAGCCGCAGCTGGCGATCATCGACTCGATCCAGACCATGTGGGCGGATCATGTGGACAGCGCTCCCGGTTCCGTCAGCCAGGTGCGGGCGGCGGCGCATGAGCTGACCACATTCGCCAAGCGGCACGGGATTTCGGTGATCATGGTCGGCCATGTCACCAAGGAGGGCCAGATCGCAGGCCCGCGGGTGGTCGAGCATATGGTCGACACCGTGCTTTATTTCGAGGGCGAGCGCGGCCATCAGTTCCGCATCCTGCGCGCGGTCAAGAACCGCTTTGGCCCGGCGGATGAGATCGGCGTGTTTGAGATGACCGGCAGCGGCCTCAGCGAGGTGATCAACCCCTCTGCCCTGTTCCTGTCGGAACGCGGCGAGCCCTCGCCCGGCTCGGTGGTGTTTGCCGGCATCGAAGGCACAAGGCCCGTGCTGGTCGAGATGCAGGCGCTGATTGCGCCCTCGCCCCATTCGCAGCCGCGCCGCGCCGTCGTCGGCTGGGACAGCTCGCGGCTGGCGATGATCCTGGCGGTTCTGGAGGCGCGCTGCGGCATCCCCTTTGCCGGGCTGGACGTCTATCTGAACGTGGCCGGCGGCATGAAGATTTCCGAGCCGGCCGCCGACCTTGCCGTGGCCGCAGCGCTGCTGAGTGCGCGGGAGGACGTCGCGCTGCCCGCCGATACGGTGGTTTTCGGAGAAATTTCGCTATCCGGTGCGCTCCGCCCGGCGCCGCAGACCGAAAACAGGTTGAAAGAGGCGCAAAAACTTGGTTTCACGGCGGCGATTGCCCCTGGCGGCAGCAAAACCGTGTCCGTGAACGGCCTGAATTTGCGAAAATCGGGCGATCTGGCAGGTTTTGTTGGCGAATTCTTCGGGGCCGGTTAAAGTCGCAAAAAATTTGAGATCGCAGGCAAACGGGCGAGGGACATGGAAGGTTTCACAATCATCGACGGGGTCGTTGCCCTGGTCATTGTCGTATCGGCGCTGCTGGCCTATTCGCGCGGTTTCGTGCGCGAGGCGATGGCAATTGCCGGCTGGATCGCCGCCGGCGTCCTGGCCTTCATCTTTGCCCCTCAGGTGGAGCCGCTGATGGCGGAGATCCCGGTGGTGGGCGAATTCATCGCCGACAGCTGCGAATTGTCGATCATCGCCGCCTTTGCGGCAGTGTTCGCCCTGGCGCTGATCGTGGTCTCCTTCTTCACGCCGCTGTTTTCCACCCTGGTGCAGCGCTCGGCGCTTGGCGGGCTGGACCAGGGCGCGGGCTTCTTCTTTGGCGTGCTGCGCGGCATCCTTTTGGTCGCCATCGCCTTCTTCCTGTATGATGTGGTGATGACCGGGCAGAGCTTCACAATTGTTGACGAAAGCCGCTCAGCCGTGGTGTTCGAACGCATGACCGGCAAGATCGAGGAGCGCAATCCGGAACAGGCCCTGGGCTGGGTTACCGAGCAGTATGAATCGCTGATCGGCGCCTGCGGCCAGTAATTCCAAGGGATTACCACCATAGGATTGTAACGCGGGCGCCCCATGGGCGCCCGTTTTGCTTTGATTTCAATGTGTTCACAAGGTTATCCACAGGACGCCTGTAAAGCAGTTAACACGGCAACTTCACATTAACACCTTGTTAACCAAAAGGAATCGGCCTCTGAGGGGCTTTCCCGGGCGTCTCAATAATTGCGTCAAGTCTTAACAAATCCTCACCCCGGCCGGCCGAAAGGTTAACAATCCCGCTGAAAAACCAGCTTTTGTCCCCAAAAAATCGCGCCATCCCGAAATGGGACGCAAGCCTGCCCCAATTTGGTCCCAATTCGGGGGCCACATGGCTTCAACGGCAAAACGCCAGGCCAAAGACGCTCAGAAGGGACACCAAGATGCAGCTGGATCACACCACAGATTTCGCCGACTACCTGCCGGTTGATGTGCTGCTGCTGGCCAATCCGATGCCGCGCACCCCTGCCCCTGCACCCAAGCGCGCCCGCATCCGCAGCGGCGGCTTCCTGCCCGATACGCTGGTGGAAACCGAAGAAGGCTTCAAGCAGGCCCGCGACGTGAAACCCGGCGACATGGTGTTCACCTTCGACGGCGGCGCCCAGGAAGTGAAAGCGGTGAAGCACGCGGTGCCGCGCCTGACCACCCTGATGCACATCCCGGCCGGCGCGCTTGGCAACGACACCGACCTGATGCTGCCGTCGGACCAGAAGGTGGCGCTGGAGATGGACACCGCGGAACGCCTGTTCGGCCTGCCGGTTGTGGTCGCGAAACTGATCGCGCTGAGCGGCTACAAGGGCATCAGGGCCGCGGCGCCGGAACGCCTGGGCCGCATTCATTTCGAGTTCGAAGAGGAAGAGCTGGTCTGGGCCGAAAGCGGCATGCTGCTGCCCGCCGGTGACACCGCCGAGGACTCTGCCTTCCACCAGCTGTCGCTGACCGAGACCCGCCAGGTTCTGGCCAGCGACGAAGGCCGCGCGCTGTCGCAGACCGGCATGGGCGAAGTTGACGCCCGCCTGCCCGGTCCGCTGGACAACCTGCTGGACCGTATCCTGGCGGCCTGATCCCAGAGCCAGCCTGCAAGACATTCCCTCCCCCCTCGGGCCCGCCTTCGTGCGGGCCTTTCCTTTGGTGCAGCTGCCGGAGGCAATGGCCTCCTTTCCGGCGGGGGACAGCATCTTCAAAAGCCTGCCCAGCGGCGCCGCGCACAGAACGCACGTTCCGCATACAGGGTGTTTCCCAAAAAAAATTGCCCGGGGAAATTATGTATGCCAGCATCCCCTCAGGCGCCAAAGGCACCGCAGAGCAACCGGCGCCCGGTATTTAGGGAGGATTTGACGATGAACTTGCGGCCTGACCCAACATTTCACGCAACACCCAAGCTTGCCATGGAAGCACCGGCGGAAAAGCTGGCCTTCACCTTGATGCTGAGCCCCGATTTTTCCCAGCCCGACGGGCTGGCGGTGGTGGATGTCGACCCGGAGTCGGACACCTACGGCCAGATCGTGCACCAGCTGATCATGCCCAACAAGGGCGATGAGTTTCATCATTTCGGCTGGAACGCCTGCTCCTCCTCCCTGTCGCCCTTGTCGGGCCATGCGTTTCTGGAGCGGCGCTACCTGATCATTCCCGGCATCCGCTCCAGCCGGATCTACGTGGTGGACGTGAAGGAGCCGCTGAAGGCCAAGATCCACAAGATCATCGAACCGGAGGAGGTCTTTGCCAAGACCGGCTATTCGCGCCCGCACACCATCCATTGCGGCCCCGAGGGGATTTATGTCTCCACCCTGGGCGGCGGCGGCAAAGACGGCACCGACGGGCCGCCGGGCATTTTCATCATGGATTGCGAGACCTTCGAGATCCTGGGCCGCTATGAGATGGACCGCGGCAAGCAGGACAAGCACTATGATTTCTGGTGGAACCTGCCGCGCGACTACATGGTGAGTTCGGAGTGGGCGCTGCCGCCGCAGTTCGAGAACGGCATCGTGGCGGAGGACCTGCTGAGCAACAAATACGGCCATTCGATCCATTTCTGGAACCTGCGCCAGCGCAAGAACGTGCAGACCATCGACCTGGGTGAAAACCACCAGATGGCGCTGGAAATCCGCCCCGCGCATGATCCCTCGCGCGATTACGGGTTCTGCGGCGTGGTGGTGGACACCACCAACCTGCAAGGCTCGATCTTCACCTGGTGGCAGAAGGACGACGGCACCTTTGATGCCAAGAAGACCATCACCATCGACCCGCGCCCGGAAAAGGCCGAAAACCTGCCGCCGTTGCTGCAGGGGTTCGAGGCGGTGCCGCCCCTGGTCACCGACATCGACCTGAGCCTGGACGACAAATACCTCTATGTGGCCTGCTGGGGGCTGGGCGAGATGCATCAGTACGACGTCTCCGACCCGATGAGCCCGAAGCTGGCCGGCAAGGTCGAGCTTGGCGGCATCGCGCGCGGCGCCAAGCACCCGAACGGCAAGGATTTTGCCTATGGCCCGCAGATGGTGGAGATCAGCCGCGACGGCAAGCGGGTCTATTGGACCAACTCGCTTTATTCCACCTGGGACGACCAGTTCTACCCGGACAGCGGCGGCGGCCAGATGGTGATGGCCAACGTCGGCGAAAACGGCGGGCTTGAGCTGGACAAGGACTTCTATGTCGAATTCCCCGAGGGCTACCGCAGCCACCAGATCCGGCTGGAAGGCGGCGACTGCTCCACCGACAGCTTCTGCTACCCCTCCGTCTGACGCGTGGCAGAGATCAGCACGGCGGCGGCCCTTTGGGGGGCCGTTGCGCTTTCGGGCGTGTATCACGGCGTGAACCCCGGCATGGGCTGGCCGCTGGCGGTCTCGGCGGCGCTGATGGACCGGTCGCAGGGCAGCCTGTGGCGGGCGCTGGCCGCGCTGGCGGCGGGGCATCTGCTGGCAATGGCGGCGGTGCTGTTTCCGTTCTCGATGCTGCTGGTGCTGGCCGAATGGCAGCGCGAGATCCAGATTGGCGCTGCCTGCCTGGTGATAGCGCTGGGGCTCTATCTGCTGTGGAACCGCCGCCACCCGCGCATGCTGGCGCGGGTGCCGCCGTCGCGGCTGGCGCTGTGGTCGTTCCTGGCGGCGATGGCGCATGGCGCCGGCCTGATGCTGGTGCCGATCTATCTGGGGATATGCGCCACGGTGGAAACAGATGCCGGACACGCTGCCGCCGGGACGCTGATGACCGGCAGCGCGGGCATCGCCGCGCTGGTCGCGCTGGCGCATACCCTGGCGATGGCGCTCGCGGGCGGTGCCATGGCCTTTGGCGTCTATCACTGGCTGGGGCTGAAGTTCCTGTCCCGCGGCTGGTTCAACCTGGATCTGGTCTGGGCGCTGAGCCTGGTCCTGGTCGGGGCGGTGTCGCTGCTGACGCTGCATTGATGCCGGCGGCCTGTCCCGCCCGCGCATTCGCCAAACCGCCCCTATTGCCGCAGCGCAGAAGGGAAATGTGATCCTTTGATGACAGCAGCGGCGAAAGCCTCTATGTGAGGGCGCGAACAGGAAACGGATTCGGAGCCACACCGCCTTGCCGCTGCTGCAGACGCTGCCCGCCTGCCCTTGTGGACCTGACCTGATGCGCGCGGCGCCGGGGCACAGGGCTGCAACCGGCCATCAGGCTCCGGACGCATGGCCGGCAGGGACCTTTGGCGCGGCCGGATTGGCGCAGGCACGGAAAAATGCGCTAGACTGCCGCCAGCACCGCTTCCATCAGCCATCGAACAGCAAAGCCTAATCGGGATTGGAGCCAGCCAATGTGCGGGATTTTGGGGATCGCAAGCCGGGACACGGAAGTCTTTGCGGAGATATATGACGGGCTTCTGATGCTGCAGCACCGCGGCCAGGACGCCTCGGGCATCGTGACCTACACCGGCGAGTTCTTCCGCGAGCGCAAGGCAAACGGGCTGGTCAAGGATGTGTTCGGGCCGTCGGACGCGGAAACCCTGACCGGACGCGTCGGCATGGGCCATGTGCGCTACCCCACCGCGGGCTCCCTCAGCGCCGCAGAGGCGCAGCCGTTTTTCGTGAACGCGCCTTACGGCATCTACCTGGTCCACAACGGCAATATCACCAACACAGCCGAGCAGCGCGAGAAAGTGACCGGCAAGTACAGCCGCCACTTGCGCACCACCTCCGATTCCGAAATCCTGCTGAATGTCTTGGCCGACAAGGTCGCCGATGCGATCAAGGTCAATGGCAACGCCGAGCCGATCCGCAACATCTTTGCCGGCGTCAAGATGACCATGGAGCGGGTTCAGGGCGCCTATTCGGTGCTGTGCATGATTGCCGGTGTCGGTATGCTGGCCTTCCGCGACCCGCATGGCATCCGGCCCTTGTCGCTGGGCAAGCGCCCCGCGCAAGGCGAAGGCGATGATTACTGCATTGCGTCTGAGGACGTGGCGTTCGGCATCAACGGGTTCGAGAAGGTCCGCGATGTGAAGGCCGGCGAGGCGGTGCTGATCGACCTCGACGGCAACCTGCATACCTTCCAGGCGGTCGAGGGCAAGCTGACCCCCTGCATCTTTGAATATGTCTACCTGGCGCGCCCGGACTCGATGATGGACGGCGTCTCGGTCTACAAAACCCAGCTGCGCATGGGCCAGGCGCTGGCCAAGCAGATCCAGGAGTCAGGGCTGGAAATCGACAGCATCATCCCGGTGCCTGATTCGGCCCGCCCCGTGGCGCTGGAAGTCGCCAACTCCACCGGCATCCGCTACCGCGAGGGGCTGGTGAAGAACCGCTACGTGGGCCGCACCTTCATCATGCCCGGCCAGGCGGAGCGGCAGAAATCGGTGCGCCGCAAGCTCAACGCGATCCCGCTGGAGTTCAAGGACCGCAACGTGCTGCTGATTGACGATTCGATCGTGCGCGGCAACACCATCAAGAAGATCGTGCAGATGTGCCGCGAGGCCGGCGCCAAGAAGGTCTATATCGCCTCTGCCTCGCCGCCGGTCGTGTACCCGAACGTCTATGGCATCGACATGCCGACCAAGCATGAGCTGATCGCAAACGGCCTCAGCATCGAGGAAATCCGCCAGGAGCTGGGCGCGGATGCGCTGTTCTACCAGAAGCTCGAGGACCTGATCTGGGCGGCGCAGGAAGGCAACCCGGACATCCAGGGCTTCGACTGCTCCTGCTTTGACGGCAACTACATCACCGGCGTCACCGAGGAGTATCTGGCGGCGCTGGAAGGCAGCAGCCGCGTCAGCGCCAAGATCAAGGACATGCCGGCGCCCGGCGCCTCCTGGAACGCGTCCAAGCTGGCCACTGGCTGAGACACCCCGCCAACAGGGGTTTGAACTTCCGGCCGCATCCGCGTATGAGGGCCTGGAATTCTGCATGGGGAGGCGCTGGCCGTGACGGCCCGCGCCTTTTCCTATGATCCTGACGAAAGGCCGCCCCTTGGACGCGCATCTTGCCCGCATGCTGACCTCTCCGCGCCAGTGCCGCTGCTGCGGCGCAACTTTCGCGCAATTGCTCAGCCTCAGCTGCGACCGGCCCGACATCTGCGCCGAGGATATGGAGGTGGAGGACAACTCTGCCGTGCTGGCCACCCGCGGCGACATCCTGACCGAGGATTTCTGCCGCCTTGGCGATCTGCGCTTTGTCCGCGCGGTGCTGGCGATACCGCTGTCCGGCACCCGCGGCGAGGAGTTCATCCTGGGAACCTGGGCCAGCCTCAGCCGCGATGATTTCGACGCCTATCTCGACCTCTTCGAGATGCGCGAGACCGAAAGCCTGGGCGACCGCCCGGCCTGGCTGGCCAATGCCATCCCGCCGGATATGCCGATGCCTGCAGGCTGCATGCTGGAAATGCGCCCGGGCGGCCAGTACCCGGAGCTGAAGGTGACCGAACAGAACCACCCGCTCTATCCGCTGCAAAAGGACGGTGCCGCGCTGGAGGAGCTGCTGGAGCTGCTCTATGCCTACGGCCACGACCTGCCGTCACTGGTGTTTGACGCCTGATTCAAGGGCTGCGCGGCCCGGCATTTGGCCGCGCCCGCTGGTTTCGGCGCTGTTCCTCTCATTTTCCGCCCCTGCCCCGCGGCTTTCCGCCGAGGCCCGTCGGCGCAGCATTGCCCCGCTTGATGCGCCCGTCCCGGCACGCCAGATACGCCCGGATCGACGAAGGACGGAAAACATGGCGAATGAACAGACCTCCGCCAAGGTTGCGGGGCTTGCAACACAGACCAACGCGGTGAACCGCAGCAACCTGAGCCTGCTGGGCCTCTACGGGCCTGAGAACAGCATGACCGCGCTGATCCGCCTGCCCTCGGGCCGGACCCGCGCCGTCACCCGCGGCACCCGCCTGTCGCAGGGCCAGGTCGTCGCCATCGACGCCCATGGGCTGGTGCTGAACCAGCGCGGCGAAACCAAGCGCCTGGTGATGCCGGGCAGCTGATCACGCCGCGTTCGCCGCAAATTCCTGCAACGGAATTTGCCAGGGGTTTTCGAAAATTCCCGGCCTTGCCCGCCGCCTCTTGACCTGCCCGCGCGGGCGGCCCAAGAAGGCGGCCATGACAGAAAAAATCGCTCTCATCACCGGTGCATCGCGCGGCCTGGGCTCGGCCCTGGCCGAGGCGCTTGCGCCCACCCACCACATCGTTGCCGTCGCCCGCACCACCGGCGCGCTGGAAGAGCTTGACGACCGCATCAAGGCGGTCGGCGGCTCTGCCACCCTGGCACCGATGGACATCACCGTGCCGGAGGCGATGGCGACGCTCTGCCGCGGCATCCATGACCGCTGGGGCAAGCTGGACCTGTGGCTGCACACCGCGATCCATGCCACCGCCCTGTGCCCGGCGCCGTCGGTTGCGCCCAAGGACTGGACCAAGGCCGTGGCGATCAACGCCACCGCCACTTCGGTGCTGATCCCCTATGTGGCGCCGCTCCTGGGCCAATCGGGCCGCGCGGTGTTCTTTGACGACCCCAGGGCAGGCGAGAAGTTCTATGGCACCTACGGCGCCACCAAGGCGGCGCAGATGGCGCTGGCCCGCAGCTGGCAGGCCGAGACGGAGCGCACCGGCCCGCGGGTACAGATCCTGGAGCCGAAGCCGATGGCCACGGCGCTGCGCGCCCGCTTCCACCCGGGCGAGGACCGCGATGCGCTGACCCCGATCCAGGACGAGGCCGCCCGCCTGCTGCCGCTGATCCTCGCGGACTGACGCCTGAGACCAGCGCCGCGCCGCGCTTCTGCGCGGCGCTCGGCCCAACGCTTTGGACGGCATCTTTGATGCAGGCAAAAGGGGCGGGAGCCCGCCCCGCCTGTTGCCTCCCTGCCCCGCTTTGCGGCGGATGCCGCTTCTCCTTGCGAAAACCTTGCCCCCTTCTGGCACAGGTCCTATTCAATCGAAAACCCGGTTGAAGACGGCAGGCACCCCATGCGCATTCTGATCACCAATGACGACGGCATCAGCGCCGAAGGGCTCAAGGTTCTGGACGCCATCGCCCATGAGGTTGCAGGCCCGGACGGCGAGGTTTGGACCGTGGCGCCTGCGTTCGAGCAGTCCGGCGTCGGCCATTGCATCAGCTACACCCGCCCCACCATGCTGAGCCAGCTGAGCGAGCGCCGCTTTGCCGCAGAAGGCTCGCCTGCCGACTGCGTGCTGGCCGGCATTCATGTGGCGATGCACGACCAGAAACCGGATCTGGTGCTGTCGGGGGTGAACCGCGGCAACAACTCGGCTGAAAACGCGCTCTATTCCGGCACCCTGGGCGGCGCGATGGAGGCGGCGCTGCAGGGCATCCCGGCGATGGCGCTGTCGCAGTATTACGGCCCCGCCAACCGCGAGACCGAAAATCCGTTTGAAGCCGCCGCGGTGCACGGCGCGGCGCTGGTCAATAGGATCCTGGCCGCGCAGCCGCAGGAAAACCAGGATTACCGGCTGTTTTACAATATCAACTTCCCGCCGGTGCCGGCGGCGGATGTGAAGGGCGCCCGCGTCGCACCCCAGGGCTTCCGGCGCGGCACCCATTTCTCGGCTGAGGAGCAGCTGTCGCCGACCGGCCGCCGCTATTTGTGGATCCGCGGCGGCAACCAGCATGTGGAGACCACCCCCGGCTCCGACGCGGCGGTGAACCTCGACGGCTATATCTCCGTCACCCCGATGCGCGCCGATCTGACCGCCCAGGACGCGATGGACGCGCTGAAGGCGATTGAGGGCACCGGCGCATGAGCGGGCCCGACGCGCAAACCAAGATGCAGTTCGTCTACTCCGTGCGCTCGCGCGGGGTGACCGACCAAAAGGTGCTGGAGGCGATCGAGGAGATCGACCGCGGGCTGTTCGTGCGCGGCATCTTCTCGGAACGCGCCTATGAGGACGTGCCGCTGCCGATTGCCTGCGGCCAGACCATCTCGCAGCCTTCTGTGGTGGGCATGATGACCCAGGCGCTGCAGATTTCCCCCCGCGACACGGTGCTGGAGGTCGGCACGGGCTCCGGCTACCAGGCGGCGATCCTGTCGAAACTGGCGCGCCGGGTCTATACAATCGACCGCCATGCCCGGCTGGTGCGCGAGGCGCGGGCCGTGTTCGAGCAGCTGCAGCTTGCCAATGTGACCTCGCTGGTGGGCGACGGCAGCCACGGCCTCAGCGAGCAGGCGCCTTTTGACCGCATCATCGTGACGGCCGCCGCCGAGGACCCGCCGGGCCCGCTCTTGGCGCAGCTCAAGACCGGCGGCGTCATGGTGCTGCCGGTGGGCCAGTCGGACCACGTCCAGACCCTGATCCGGGTGCGCAAGACGGAAGACGGGCTGGAGTATGACGAGCTGCGCCCGGTGCGGTTCGTGCCCCTGCTTGAGGGTCTGGGGAAAGACACGTAAACTGGCGGCGGATTTCAGCGCATGCGCAAACCGCATGGGCTATAGTGATTGACGCGAGAGAATCCCCGGGAAAAAGGGGAACCGTGTTTTGAGGAGAGCGAAATGACCCGGACCCCCCACTCCCGGACCGCATTCCGCGGGCTGCCCCGCGCACGGCTGCTGGCGCTGCTGCCGCTGGCCGGGGTGCTGGCCGCCTGCCAGGGCCCGCTGGACTATGACCTGCGCGGCCAGCTTGGCGCCTTCAACACAACCAGCGCGGCGCAGGCTGCCACCGCCAGCCGCCCGTCCCCGGATGGCCGCGGGCTGATCACCTACCCCTCCTATCAGGTGGCGGTGGCCCAGCGCGGCGACACGGTTGCGGATGTGGCCGCCCGCATCGGCCTGCCGCCGGAGGAAGTCGCCCGCTTCAACGGCATGCAGACCGGCGACAAGATGCGCCAGGGCGAAGTGCTGGCGCTGCCGCGGCGCGCGCCCGGCAGCCTGCCGGGAGGCGGCACCCCCGGATCGGTGGATATCGCCACCCTGGCGGGCCAGGCCATCGACACTGCGCCGCTGACCTCCCCCAACCCGGGATCGGTGACCACCACAGAAATCCAGCCCGCTCCCAAGCCGCAGCCCGCCAATGTGCAGGCCGGGCCGGAACCGGTGCGCCACAAGGTAAAGCGCGGCGAAACCGCCTATACCATCTCGCGGCTTTACCAGGTGCCGGTGAAATCGCTGGCGGAATGGAACGGCCTGGGCAGCGATTTCGCGGTGCGCGAAGGCCAGTTCCTGCTGATCCCGCTGAAGGAGGAACCGGCGGCACAGCTGGCCCCGGCGGCAGCGCCTGTGGCGGTGACCGTGCCGGGCGCAGGCAGCCAGACGCCGGTGCCGCCCAGCGCCAGCAAGCCGCTGCCGGAAGAACAGGTCACGCCGGCCGCGGTCAAGCCCGCGGCTGAGAGCCTGCCCAAGCCGGCGCTGCCGGAACCCACCCGCGCCAGCAGCGCGGCGATGGAGTATCCGGTGCAGGGTAAGATCATCAAGACCTACGCCAAGGGCCGCAATGACGGCATCGACATCGCCGCCGCTGCCGGCGCGCCGGTGATCGCCGCCGAGGCGGGCACCGTCGCCGCGATCACCAAGGATTCCAACAACGTGCCGATCGTGGTGATCCGCCACAGCCAGAAGCTGCTGACGGTCTACCAGAACGTTGACAACATCACCGTCAACAAGGGCGACAGCGTGGCCCGCGGCCAGCGCATCGCTTCGCTCCGCGGCGGCGACGACGCTTATGTGCATTTCGAAGTGCGCGACGGGTTCGAGAGCATCGACCCGCTGACCTACCTGAACTGACGGCGGCAAGGACCTGTTAACAAACAAAAGCCCGGCCTCTCGGCCGGGTTTTCTTGTTTTGATTTTTGCCCTGCGCGCAAGCAGGCCAATGCCGCCGGGTCAGCGCAATGCCACCCCATGCCGCCCGGCCAGATCGGTGAAAAACTGCCACGCGACCCGGCCCGAGCGGGCGCCGCGGGTGGCCTGCCATTCGACCGCCTCGGCGCGCAGGTCCTCTGCGTCCACCTCGACGCCATAGGCCGCGCAGTAACCCTCGATCATCGCCAGATACTCGTCCTGATCACAGGGGTGGAAGCCCAGCCACAACCCGAACCGGTCACTGAGTGACACCTTCTCCTCCACCGCCTCCGACGGGTTGATGGCGCTGGAGCGCTCGTTCTCGATCATGTCCCGCGGCATCAGGTGGCGGCGGTTCGAGGTGGCGTAGAACACCACGTTTTCCGGCCGCCCCTCGATGCCGCCGTCCAGCACCGCCTTGAGGCTCTTGTAGTGCTGGTCGTCATGGCTGAAGGACAGGTCGTCGCAGAACAGGATGAACCGGTGTTCAGAGCCGCGCAGGTGCCCCAGCAGCCGCGCGACCGAGGGCAGATCCTCGCGCTGCAGCTCCACCAGTTTCAACTGCGGGTGGTCCCCTGCCAGCGCCCCGTGCACGGCTTTCACCAGGCTGGATTTCCCCATCCCCCGCGCGCCCCACAGCAACGCGTTGTTGGCGGCAAAGCCTTGGGCAAACCGCCGGGTGTTCTCCAAGAGCGTATCGCGGGAGCGGTTGATACCGACCAGCAGGTTCAGATCAACCCGGTTCACCGCCTCCACCGGCTCCAGCCGCTCCGGCCCCACATGCCAGACAAAGGCGGCGGCCGCGTTGAAATCGGGGGTTTCCAGCGGCGCGGGCGACATCCGCTCCAGCGCCTCGGCAATGCGGGTCAATGCGATCTGGTCCATGGGGTGCCTCCCTTCGTCATCGGGCCGTCTTTGCCGGATTTCAAAGCATGTTCCGGCAAGGGCGGCAAGGGGAAGCCGACCCCTGTTCTGCAGCGTGCCTTAAGTATACCCTGTCCCTATGGACGCCATGGACGCTCTCTCCCGCTGGATGATGACCGAAGGCCGCCGCTGCGGCGATCCGGTCAAAGTTGTCTCGTACTTTTGCACAACGCTAATCGAGGCCGGCGTGCCGCTGTGGCGGGTCAACATCGGGCAACGGTTTGCAAACCCGCTGCTGATTGCCTGGGGCGTTGTCTGGACGCCGGAGAGCACGGAGAGTTACGACGTCACCCATGATGTGATGCTGACGGACAGCTATGTCGGCAGCTCCTTTGAGTACATTCTGGCCCACCGCCGCCCGCTGCACAAAAGCCTGCGCGGCCTAGACCCTGAGGCCGATCACATTTCCTATCATGAGTTCGCGGAGGCTGGCGGCACCGACTACTATGCCACGCTCTTGTATTACGGCGACAAGTCTATGCACGGCTGCACCTTTGTCACTCAGGCTGACAGCGGCTTCACGGCGGAGAACCTGGCGATGATCGAGGCCTCCCTGCCCGGCCTCTCCTGCGCCCTGGAACCCGTCACCATGCGCAAGTCCTCGCGCAGCCTGCTGCGGACCTATCTCGGCGATGGGCCGTCGGACGCGGTCTGGAATGGTTCCATCAAGCGCGGCGAGCGCACGGCGCTGGACGCTGTTGTCATGTTCACCGATCTGCGCGGCTTCACGGCCCTCTCGGACAGTGACAGCGAAGAGGACGTGTTCGACGCTCTGAACACCTATTTCGACGTGGTGGTGCAGGCGGTTGAGGACGCGGGCGGTGACGTGCTGAAGTTCATGGGCGACGGCATTCTCTCTATCTTCCCCGCCGCTGACGGGCACAGCCGGACAGACCAGTGCAAACAGGCCGCAAAGGCCGCGCAAACGGCGCTCGCTGGGCTTGCCGCGGTGAACGGCTCACGCACGGAAGCAGGCAAACCGCCTCTGGAAATCGGTATCGGCTTAAACGCGGGCCGCGTCAGCTATGGTAATATCGGCAGCCCCGGCAGGCTGGATTTCACCGTGCTCGGCGCTGCAGTGAACCTGGCGAGCCGGATCGAAGGCCTGACGAAATCCACCGGGCATCCCGTTCTGGCATCTGCCTCTGTCGCCGCGGCTGCGCCCGATTTGTTTGCCAGCTGCGGGCACCACGGCGTGCGCGGGATTTCCGATCCGGTAGAGGTATTCTTCCTGCACGGGCCTGCCATATAAAAAGGCGCGCCGAAACCGGCACGCCATAGTGGTTTCGGAACTCTCCAGTCCGCCCTTGCCGCCTCAGTCCGCCGCGAAACAGTAGAAATAACCGTTGCCGCCGGTGGAGCGCAGGTTGTCAGCGCTGCAGCCGCGCGAATTATGCGCCGCGTTCCACGATGTGTTGCCGCCGCCGTGGCGGTCATGGTGGCCGACAGTGGCGGAACCTTCGCCGTTAGAGGTCCAGTTCGAACAGGTCTTGTCTCCCTCCTGCCAGGGGAAATAGGCGGTTCCGTCAGCCTGGGTGCCGGTCAGGATGTCATGCTCGTTGACATCGTCGCCGCGGCCCTTGATCCGGTTTCCGTTCTCGTCGACCGCGGTCCGCAGATACAGGTTGGGCATGATGTGCAGCTGGTCCAGATCCACCGCGATCAACTCGCCGTTGGCGTTGTACCAGGGGCCGGTGCCGATGCGCGAGCGGGCGGAGATGCCGCGCTTGCCTTCTTCCTGGGTGCTGAGGTAGGCGCGCCAGGTCCGCCCGGTGGAGCCCGCGGCCTCTGCCAGGCTGGCGCAATGGGCGTCCGCCCCTTCCAGCCCGCCAAGATTGCCGCCGTCGCCAAGGCCGACGGAGGTGACAAAGAACCCCATCGGCGGATCTACCGCCATCGACGCGGAAGCCAGCGCGCAGGCCGCGGTGCAGGTCAGGGCTGCGAGAAACTTGTTCATGGAAACCTCCCATTCTCCAGGACTGGCCGCAGGATGCCGCATGGGGCGGCGCAAGGATACGCTGGCGGGCGGGGTTTCACGAAAGATTGTTGGGGGGACCGGTTCGGCGGCTTGGCGTTTCGCTGATGCGGGCGGCGACTGAATACGCTGAAGCCCCAGAGGAAAACTGAGCGCGACCCAGCTGCCATACTCCCCCCTTGCCCGCATGCCTCACCTGATGCAGACTTGTATGCGGAGGAGGGATGTCTGTTTTCCGCTGGGTCCGCTGGCAAACGGACCAGCTCGGTGCCATGCTTTGGGAGGAGTGTGTCATGACATCCAAGACTGCAGGTTCTACACCGCCGGGCAAGCTGACGCCGCAGCCGCAGGCCATGCCCAAGGTCAACAAGGTGACTGCGGATGATATCACCGCGTCGCTGAAGGCCGGATTTTCCGACTTTCTGGCCCGCCCCCTCATGAGCGGCTTCTTCGGCCTGTTCTATGCGGTTTTCGGAATCCTGTTTGTTTGGATCCTGGTCTGGCTCGGCAAGATCTGGATGATCATTCCCGCCGCTATAGGATTTCCGCTGGTCGCGCCTTTCGCCGCCGCCGGGCTTTATGAAATGTCCCGCCGGTTGCAGAAGGGGGAGAGTTTCGGCTGGTTCGAAATCCTCACCGTCATGGCCAATCAACGCAAGCGCGAAATGGGCTGGATGGCCTTTGTTACCCTGTTCATTTTCTGGGTGTGGATGTACCAGGTCCGGCTTTGGCTGGCGATCACCCTGCAGGACGTGTCCTTCTCGGGTTTTGACGGGTTCTTGAACGCGGTATTCTTCACACCCCAAGGCTGGATCTTCCTTGCGATTGGCACCTGCGTCGGCGCCTTTCTGTCGGCTGTGCTGTTCACAGTGACCGTCGTCGCCATGCCCATGCTGCTCGACCAGGAAACCAATTTCGTTTCCGCCATGTTGACTTCCATTCGCGTGGTCACGGAAAATCCGGTGGTCATGCTTGTCTGGGCGGCAATCATTTCGGTCACCGTGCTGTTGTCGCTGGTGCCGGCGTTTCTGGGCCTGATCTTCACCCTGCCAATCCTTGGCCACACCACATGGCATCTCTATAAGCGGGCGGTGTCACCAGCGGAGGAGTGATCTGCCCCGCCATCACCGGGGGCAGCTGCGTGCTTTTTCGTCCGCAGGGTTGTGAAGCTCAATTTTCAGGCTTTCGAGGGGCAAGTCCCCGGGCGAACAGAGCTGAGCAATGGCAGCAAACAGCGGCAGGCGTATACCGCTGATCCTGAAGATGACCGGAATAACCGGGCCGAACGTTTTGACGAACCCCTCCTCCTTGCCGGTGGAAGCAGGATTGGCGCTAAATACGATTGGGTCGAGACGCCCGCCGCCGCACAGCTGACTTTGCACTCACAGACCGAAGTTATGCTGCCGCCACGCCAATAGATCAGGCCGGCTGTCTGAGCATCGGAAACAAGGGAGGTGCTTCCCCTGTTTCGATCAGCCCGATCTGCTCGAACCCAAAGCGCCGGTACAGCGTCAAGTTGGCGGGATTGGTGGATTCCAGATAGGCCGGCCTTCCGTCGGCGTCGCATTGTTCAAGCGATGCCTTCAGCAGAGCCGAACCAACGCCCTTGCCCTGGCGGGAGGGGTCGACCGCAATGAACGCCAGATGCCAGCAGGGATTCTGCGGGTGAAACTTGTCCATCTGTTCGAATGTGGCAAACAGTGCGGCGTGTTTTTCCGGGGCAACCGATTCCTCGAAGTACGCCACAAGGCTCTCCTCGTCTGGATGCACTTCCGGCGGAAGCCATAAGACGGCGGCAGTGAAGTCATCGTTCCGGTAAGCGCCACCGTGGTCAAGCGCGCGCCCGCCGAAGAAATTCATCACCCGCGGCAAATGTTTCAGGAGCGCGTGCGGCTCGGGGTACAGCCAGCGCATGAAAGGATCGGCGGAGAAGCCCACTGTCAAAGCGCTGAGCACCTCATTTTCAACAGACCGGTCGGCTTTCCGGAACATGGCAGCCCTCGTTCAACAACATGCGGTTCGCATTTCTCAGCGCAGCGCAAGCGTATCACAAGGTTGAGATTCGGTCGCCTTGCGGCTCTGAACTCTCGACCTTTCCTGCGGCAAGAAAAAAGCGCGCCCTCTCAGGCGCGCTTTTCCATTTCAAACCCTCTCAGGCCCGTCAGCCCTTGCCATCCCCGGCCTCGGCGGCCGCCGGATCATCCGGATGGGCCTCCATTTCCTCGTCGTCATAGTAGCCCTCCGCGCGCAGCTGCGCCTCGCGCTTGGCCTCTACGCGGCCGACCAGGAAGATCGAGACTTCGTACAGCCCGTAAACCACCACGAACAGGATGATCTGGGTGATCACATCCGGCGGCGTCACCAGCGCGGCCAGCACCAGGATCGCCACCACCGCGTATTTGCGGACAGAGCCCAGGCCCTCGGCGCTGACCAGACCGGCCTTGCCCATCAGCGTCAGCAGCACCGGCAGCTGGAAGCACAGGCCAAAGGCCACGATGAACTTGATGGTCAGGTTCAGGTACTCCTGAGCGGAGCCCTGGAACACCACGCTGAGACCCTGGTTCACCTCCTCGCTGGTCACCGCCTCGCCGCCAGAGCCGAACTGCTGGAAGCCCAGGAAGAAATCGTAGGCCAGCGGTGTCACCACATAGAAGGCAAAGCTGGCGCCCAAGAGGAACATGAAGGGCGAGGCGATCAGGAAGGGCAGGAACGCCCCCTTCTCGCTCTTGTAGAGCCCCGGTGCCACGAACCGCCACAGCTGGAAGCCGATATAGGGAAACGCCAGGATAAAGCCGCCCAGGAAGGAGATCTTGATCGCGACAAAGAAGCCCTCCTGCGGGCTGATGAAGATCAGCGCACAGTCCTGGCCGCTCTCGGCCAGCACCTGGCACAGGGGGGCGGTCAGGAAGTTGAACACCGGCGTCGCCACGGTGAAACAGATCACCATGCCGACAATGAAAGCCGCAACCGAGTGGATCAGACGGTTGCGCAGCTCGGCCAGATGCTCGATCAGCGGTGCGGTTGAGTCGTCGATCTCATCCGTCTTGCTCATGACTTGGCCTCTTCTTCCTTCGGTGCCGCAGGCTTCAGCGCCGCCTCGGCGGCCTCCGCCTTGGCCAGCGCCTCCTCGGCCTCGCGCGCCTTGCGCTCGGCTGCGGCGCGCGCTGTCGACGCCTGGATCTTCTTGGCGTCCTCGGCGCGCTCAGCCGCCAGCTTGCCGGTCTCGCTATCGGGGTCGTATTTGGTGGGGTCGATCGACTTGGCCATGTCCTGCGCGGCCTGCTTGACCCCGTCCATGGCGGTGCCGACGGGATTGGTTGCAGCTTTCAGCCCCTTGGCGACCTCATTGACCCCGGCCTCATCCGCCGCGTCATGCATCGCCCGGCTGAACTCGCGCGCCATCCCCTTGGCCTTGCCGACGAACCGCCCGATGTTACGGAACAGAACCGGCAGGTCCTTGGGGCCGACGACGATCAGCGCGACAACGCCGATGACCAGCAGTTCGGTCCACCCAAGATCGAACATCCGCGCTTACGCCTTGTCTTTCTCGGCCTCGGGGGTCACGTCCTTGGCCGCATCCGCGGCATCCTGCTCCAGCTCCTTGGTGCCTTCGTTGATGCCCTTCTTGAACGAGGTGATGCCCTTGCCGACCTCACCCATCAGCGAGGAAATCTTGCCGCGGCCGAACAGGACCAGAACCACGACGGCGATGAGCAGCAGGCCAGGCAGGCCGATATTGTTGAGCATGTGAGTCTCTCCTTACTTGATCCGGCGCGGATTGCGGGCGCCGGTGGAATTGTTCGCTACGGGTTTAGCGCGCGGCCCGCCTTGAGCGAAAGCAACTCCGTCTTCCAGAATGCTCCGCAAGGGGCGGTTTCCGCATTTTTTTACAGATGGCTTGCATCCAACTGACAGGTTTATGTCAGTTGCAAGGCGGTAAATCCAGCCCATCACAGCACATTAGGAGAAACGTGATGAGCAAACATGTCGCCGAAATCGTGACTTTCAAACTGGCCGAGGGCGTGAGTCCGGCGGATTTCACTGCCCTGATGCAGCGCACCGAAGGGTTCGTGCGCGCCCAGGACGGCTTTGTCACCCGCCAGCTGAGCCAGGGCGAGGACGGCAAGTGGACCGACTACGTTGTGTGGAAGGACATGGCCACGGCGCAAAAGGTGGCGCAGGAGTTCATGCAGCAGGATTTCGCGCCGGAGGTGGTGGCGGCCCTTGCGCCGGACAGCGCCAGCATGCGCCACGAAGAGGTGCTGTGGCAGATGGCGCCTTAATCACCGGGGGCTGCGCCTGGGGGCCACAGGAATTGCAGGCTGCGCCTGCGGGCCGGGCGCAGCCCTTGACCTCCCCCTTTCCCCGCGCGAAGGCTAGGCCCATGCGCCGCACCGACCGCCTTTTCGAAATCATCCAGATCCTGCGCGACGGGAAGCTGCACCGCGCCCAGGACATCGCCGAACGGCTGGAGGTGTCCACCCGCACCATCTACCGCGACATGGACACGCTGGTGGCGTCCGGCGTGCCGGTGGAGGGAGAACGCGGCGTCGGCTACATGGTGCGCGAGCAGATCAGCCTGCCGCCGCTGACATTGACGCCGGAGGAGCTGGAGGCGCTGAACCTCGGCATGGCCATTGTGGCTGAGGCCGCCGATCCGGACCTGAAGGCCGCCGCCCTGTCGCTGGCCGCCAAGGTGGACGCAGTGCTGCCGGAGCAGACCATCGCCGAGGCCGATGCCTGGAAGTTCGCAGTCTACCCGTTCTCGGACGCGGCCCGCGCCCTCGCGCACATGCCTGCGCTCCGCGCCGCCATCAAGGCGCGGCAGAAACTGCAGCTGAGCTACCGGCGCATCGACGGCACTTTGACAGAGCGGAAAATCCGCCCGCTTCACATGGAATACTGGGGCCGGGTCTGGACCCTCACCGCCTGGTGCGAGACCCGCGGGGATTTCCGGGTGTTTCGGGTCGACCTGATCGAGGACGCCTCTGCCCTGCCCGAGCTGTTCGTGGACGAGCCCGGCAAGCGGCTGCAGGACTACGACCCGCACGGCTCCTAAGATCCTTTATTCATCTGGCTGAAAATATCCCGGGGGTGGCCCACAGGGCCGGGGCCAGAGCCCCCTACCCGAGTTCGAAACTCGTCACGCCAAAGATCAGATCCGTCTCCAGCTGCGGCGCAAGCCCGCGGTACATCCGGGCGGTCTCGAACACCGGTTCCAGCCCCAGCGCGCGCGCCACGTCAACCGCCGCGGCATGGGGCTCCGGCGCATCCAGGAACACCTCCTGCCCGGGTGGCAGCTCCTGCAGCAGCCGCGCCAGAACCGCCTCGGCCGCCGGGCGGGACACTGCAACCAGCGGCCCGATCTTGCAGCCGCTGCCGCAGGGCCGCAGGGTGCCGAAACCGGCAAGACTCCCGTCCCGGTACGCGGCAACGGAGTGATGGCCCTCTGCCCCCAGCCACTGCTGCCAGAACGCCCGGCGCGGCGCCGGAAAGACGCGGGCGTCCAGCGCTTCCAGCTCCGCCGTTGGGGCGGTCAGCACCTGCACTTCAAACCCGGTGGAAACCGCCAGCCCGGCTGACGGCACCCCGCCAAAGCGGATATTGCGATAAGCAAGCTCAAATCCGGACCGGCGGTAGTTCTCTTGCTGGTCCACCACCCCGTCAAGGCCGACAACCCGGCCCCCGGCATGCTCCAGCGCCTTTTGCCACAGGGCATAGCCATAACCCTTGCCGCGATGCTCCGGCGCCACGATGTAGAAGCCGAGGAAAGCAAATGACTGCCCGTAGTTCACCACCGAGATGCAGGCGATCATCTGCCCGTCCAGGAACCCGCCCCAGAATCCCTGCGGATCCACAGAGGCAAAACAGGCCGCATCCTGACGGCCGGGGTTCCAGCCCTCGCGCGCGGCCCAGTCCGCGGCGGTCCGGATTTCCACGGGCAGCAAGGCCCGGATCTGATAGCTGCCCTGCATCTGCACCTCCCGTTTCGCTGGCTGCAGAATGCCCGCTAACGGTCAGGCGGGAAAGACAAAACAGCGGTTGCGGCGCACTGTCAGCCACATCACCCGGCCGGCTTCCGGCAGGAACACGTTGGGCACCGTCGCCCTGAGGATCGAGCCGTCGAAATCCATCCGGAACTCGACCAGGCTCTCGCTGCCCAGGAAGCGCGCGCGTTCCACCACGGCCCGCGCCGGGACGCCGTCGCTGGGGGTCGGCAGCGGCCCCTGGCCGCCGCGGTCGAAGTCGATGCGCAGATGCTGCGGGCGGAACACGATCTCCACCGCGGTGCCGTCCGCTACGCCGGGCGCCAGAAACTCGCCAAAGGCAGTGCGCGCCAAGGCGCCGTTCACCTCGGCCTTAAGCACGTTCACATCGCTGAAAAAGGAAACCGCGGCCTTGTCAACGGGGTGGGTATAGACGTTGTAGGGCGCACCCTGCTGCACGATCCGGCCGCCGCGCATCAGCGCGATCTCGTCGGCCATGCGCATCGCCTCTTCCGGCTCATGCGTCACCAGCAGGACGGCGGTGTCCTCTTCCTTCAAAAGGCTCAGCGTCTCGTCGCGGATGCCGTCGCGCAGCCGGTTGTCGAGACCGGAGAACGGCTCATCCATCAGCATGATGCGCGGCCGCGGCGCAATCGCGCGGGCCAGTGCCACCCGCTGCTGCTCACCGCCCGACAGCTGATGCGGGTAGCCGTCGATGAATCGCTTGAGCGACACCCGGTGCAAGAGTTCCTCGACCCGGGCGCGTTTCTCGTCCTTGCTGCCCTTCAGGCCAAAGCCGACGTTGTCGGCGACGCTCAGGTGCGGAAACAGGGCGAAGTCCTGGAACATCAGCCCGATCTCGCGCCGTTCCGGCGGCACCCGGAACACGGTGTCGCAGATCAGTTTGCCATCGACATAGATCTCGCCGCTGTCCTGCATTTCCACCCCGGCGATCATCCGCAGGGTCGTGGATTTGCCGCAACCGGACGGCCCCAGCAGGCAGGTCACCTGTCCGGCCTGAATTTGCAGCGAAACATCATCCACCACCGCGCGCCCTTCGAAGAAGCGCCGGATGTTGCGGATTTCCAGCCGCGGCGGGGCAATCGTGCGGCTGATGCCGGCGGGGGCAGTGTTCATGGGGCCTCAGTGCTGTTTCCGATGAAAACGCTTGGGTTCACGCCGGGATAGCAACCCAGCGGCAGAGCTGCAAGCGGTCAGAAACGCAGCGGACAGCCATGAAATCGCCCTGAGGCCAGCACCCGTCCGAGGGCGGCGAAGCGAAGCGTCCGCCCGTGCGGGCGGACGGACGCCGCCCGATGGTGCCGCCGGGCGGTCTGATTCACTGGCGAATTGACCGTTCTAACAGCAGCCCGGCGCCGCGCTGTCCTGTTCCAGCCCGCTGAAGGGCGAGTTGCCGCCGCAGCCGGCAAAGATGCCATAGTGGGTATCGAAGCTGCCGATGAACTCGAAATGCGGGGCAAACCGGCTGTCCTGCAGCATCATCCAGGTGTTGCCGCAGACCGGAAACACCTTGCCCGCCTCGATCACATGATGGTTATCCAGCATGAAACGATGCGGCGCGTGGCCGATGGTGCCCTTGTAGATCACCGCCTGCCCGTAATCCTCGCAAGCCGCCTCCAGCGCGGGCAATTTGAACAGCCGGTAGGTGGCCGACAGGAATTTCAGCGGCTGCACGCGCTTCTCCAGCACCGGGTTTTCAATGGTCAGAAGGCGCGAGGTCACCATCCGCGGGTCCTTGAAGCCCGACTCTTTCGCGATCGTCAGGAAGTCGTTCCAATAGAGCGCCCCGGACAGGCATTCGCCATAGAGCACCTCATCCTTTGCCATCTCTTCCGGCACCCGGCGGTCGGCGTAGACGTCGGAGAAATACATCTCACCGCCCTCTTTCAGCAGGTGATGCGCCCCGCGCAGCACCGCGCCCTTGTCGGTGGCCAGGTTGATCACGCAGTTGGAGACGATGATGTCGAACGAGCCCGACTCCAGCTCCAGCTCCTCCAGCTGTTCGATGTAGCCATGGTGGAACTCGACGTTGGACCTCGCATAGCCAAAGGCCTCCGCGTGGTAGTCCTGATGGCGCTTGGCCACCTCCAGCTGCGCAGGGGTCATGTCGACGCCGACCACCTTGCCGTGCTCGCCCACCAGCGCAGACAGCGCATAGACGTCCCGCCCCGCGCCGCAGCCAAGGTCGAGGATGCGCGCACCCTCCAGCGCCTCGGGCGCAATCAGGCCGCAGCCGTAATAGCGGGTCAGCACCTCGTCATGGATTTTCGACAGCACCGCCTTCACATGATCCGGCATGTCTTCCGGCGTGCAGCAGGCATTGGTCTGAAGGTCATCGCTGCCCTGCAGCACCTCGCCGTAATAGGCCTGCACGTTTTCATGTTTCATGGGGGGCGCCTTTCCTGATGGTTCCGGACCATCGGGATAGCGCCCCTCAGGCCCTCCGGCAATCGGGCCGGCGGGAGCCTTGACGCAACTGTGATAGAACGTGGGGATTGCGGTAGTTCGGTTAGGGCAGCACCCGGCCCGGCGAGGCAGGAAGCGAAGCGCCCGCGTCGTGCTGGAAGCACGCCTCCGGCATGAAGGGGGGCGGGACGGGCGCTGCCCGGCCTTCGGCCAGGCGGAACAAATTTTCGATGACGTGGCTGAGGCTCAGCCCTCCGGCAGCAGCTCAAACGCCGCCTCGGCCCGCACCCTGCCGTTCACCATCAGTTCGATCCGGTGCGCACCCGGCACCAGCTTGAAGGTTGTGGCGTTGCCTTTCAGCTTGTGCTTCTTGCTCAGCGCCAGCTTGCCACCGGTGATCTTCGTCTGCTTCAGCTTGAACACCTTGGCGGAAACCTTTCCGCCAGGCCGTTGGAAATGCAGGATATAATCCACCAGCACCGGCGCGCCTGCCTGCCCTTCCAGCTGTGCGGAGAACTCCAGAGCACCGCCAATCCGCACATTTTCCGACTGCAGCGCGATTTCGGCGCCCAGCGCCAGATCCGGGTCATAGCCCAGCATCTTCATCGCCCGCGGGTGGCCTGCCTTGACCAGCCCGCGCAGCGCGTGGGAGGTCATCCAGTCCAGCTCCTTGGCCGCTTGCGCCCCCGCGGCGCGCCATGTTTCCAGCCGGTCCATCACCAGATCCGGATCCTTCTTGGCAATGTCGTTCAAATGGTTGGCGATCGAGCGGGTGACATAGCGGGTGCCGTCCCCGTGCAGCCGGTCCAGCAGCGGCAGCGGCTCTTCCAGCTGCAAACCCACCGCCTCGCCCCAGGGTAGCCGCGGCCGTGTGCCTTCGCTCACCAGGCGGCGCACATGATAGCTGGAATGGCTGGCCCACGCCTCCATCCGCGCCAGAACTTCACCCGGCCAGCGGTTCAGGAACGGGCGGATCGCCCATTCCATGGAGAACCGCTGAGTAATCTCCTCCAGCAGGTCCAGCGACAGTTCCGGATGCACCTCGACACCCCTGGCCGCCACATACTCGCCCAGGGGGGCAAAGATGAAATCGCCGAAGTCATCATCGGTCCTGGACGGATCCAGCGGCGGCGGCAGCGCCTTCAGCAGCACCGGCGCGGCCTCCGGCAGATCCTCCGGCAGGTGGTCCGCCAGCACACCGGCAATCAGCGTCATCCGCTGCTTCAGTTCCAGCGCCGGCAGATCCGCCATCACCCGCGTCTCGAATCCGCCGGCATCAAAACCGCTGTCCGCCGCGGCGAACAGCCCCGCCAGATAGCGAACCTTATCCCGGTTAAACAACTGGTCCTTCAAGGAAAACCCGCCGTCCATCTGCGCCGCCCCTCGTCACATCGTGGTGTTGGTGGCGCCGCCGTCCAGCAGGATGTTCTGCCCGACGATGAAGCCCGCGTGCTGCGAGCACAGGAAGGCGCAGGCGGCGCCGAATTCCTGGCGGGTGCCGTAGCGGCCCGCGGGAATGGTGGCGAAGCGCTGTTTCTGCGCTTCTTCCGGGGTGATCCCCTGCGCCTTGGCCGCGCCGCCATCCAGCGCCACGGCGCGGTCGGTGGCATGGATGCCCGGTTGCAGGTTGTTGATGGTGACGCCAAAGCCCGCCACCTGCCGCGAGGTGCCCGCGACATAGCCCGTCAGCCCCGCACGGGCAGAGTTCGACAGCCCCAGCACCGACACCGGCGATTTGACCGAGACCGAGGTGATGTTGACTACCCGGCCCCAGCCGCGCTCCATCATCCCCGGCAGCAGCGCCTTCATCAGCGCAATCGGCGCCAGCATGTTGGCATCCAGCGCCTTGATGAAATCCTCGCGGTCCCAATCGGTCCACATGCCCGGCGGCGGCCCGCCCGCATTGGTCACCAGGATATCGACGCCCTCCGCCGCATCCAGCACCTGCTTCTGACCCTCCGGCGTGGCCACATCCGCGGCCACCGTCACCACATCGACGCCGTACCGGTCGCGGATGGCTTGCGCCGAGGCCTCCAGCGCCTCCGCCCCGCGGGCGTTCATCACCAGGTTCACACCGGCCTCTGCCAGCGCCTCGGCGCAGCCAAGGCCCAGCCCCTTGCTGCTGGCACAGACCAGCGCGCGCTTGCCCGAAATACCCAGATCCATTGTTGTCCTCCCTCCGGAATCTTCACCGTTTGCCGGAGCTTGCACCGCCCGCCCGCCAAAGGCCAGACCCGCCCGGCGCCTGACGCAATCGTGAAGCTGCCGGAAAATCAGCCCCGTTCCACCGCCATTGTGCCACATTCAGCAGGCAAACCCGTTGGACAGCACCTGCGCCATGCGCATATGGATTTGAAAACACACGCAGATGGGACAGACAGTGACCGCCAGCCTTTCTTCCGTCCAGGCCTACCCGGCCGAGCGTTTCCGCGTTGAATACGGCGCCAACATGGGCGACCCGCTCGGCGTGCTCGAGGATCTGGTGCTGGATGACATCTATCTGCTCGACAGCCCGGCGCCGCCGCAGCGGCTTGGCATCGCCGCCCATCACGACGGCAGCTTCACCATCGCCGGCGACAGCGCGCTTGGCACTCCGGGCGCCGTGCTGCATCTCGACTGCCTGCTGACCCTGATGCCCGACCGCGGCCCCAACACCGAAACCCTGGTGATGGTCGAGGCCGACGCCGAGGGCTATATCGCCGCCATCTACCTGGTGCCGCTGGCGCCGCTGCAGCCGCAGATGCCCTACACCCTGGTCAAGGCAGAGCGCGAGCCGGCCCGGCGCAAGCTGGCGCAGTCGGCCTGCGTCTCCTTCACCCGCGGCACCCGCATCACGCTGTCCACCGGCGCCCAGCGCGCGATCGAGGACATGCGCCCGGGCGACCGGGTGCTGACCCGCGACGACGGCGTCCAGGAGGTCCGCTGGGTCGGCCAGTCGACCTTGCGCGCGGTGGGCGACCTGGCCCCGATCCTGATCCGCAAGGGCGCCCTGAACAACGCCGAGGACCTGATCGTCAGCCCCGGCCACCGGCTAATGGTCTACCAGCGCCGCGACGAGATCGGCGCCGGCGCCCCGGAAATCCTGGTCCGCGCCCGCGACCTGGTGAACGGCGACAGCGTGGTGGTGCTGGACGGCGGCTTTGCCGACTACTTCCAGATCCTGTTTGACCAGCACCATATCATCTATGCCGAGGGGATCGCCGCCGAGAGCACCTTCCTCGATCCCGTGACCCGCCCGGTGCTGCCCGAGGATTTCTGGACTGCCCGCCCCGGAGACCGACAGGTCTCCCTGCCCGCCGCCCACAAGCAAGGCGCCCACGGGCTGGACGTGAGCCGGTCGCTCTTGGACCGGCCGGATGCGGTGCGGCTGTTGAAACGGGCGTCATTGAGGTAGGCCTGCTTAATAGCAAATAGTCCGCTTCCGGCTCGAATCCGTCATCGGGCTGCATGGCCAAGTCAGCAAAAGCAGACCTTCAGTGAATGGACGCCGGCTGACTGGTGGGCGGACGAAACAGACTTTCGCTGCGCTAGCTTTCAAAGGCCGCTTATAAATTTCATGCGTTTAGTGTCCGCACGAAAGGAAGTCTGCCAAACATCGAGCCGGTGGAACTTGTTAGAATAGAAATCCCGCCTCCCTGCGCTGCGAGCTTACACTTCCAAGCCTGGCTGGATTTGGTTTGATTGATGGGATTTTAACTAAACTGAGGTTGGCGGCCTCCGCCTGGCAATCAACAATTAACGCGGCAATGCGATAGTCCATTGTATTTATTTTCAGGCGCCGGGTCCCACCATGAAACTGAAGCGAGCGGCGCGGATTGCGGCAGGCCTTGCCTGCCTTGGTGCCGCGTTCATGATTTTTGCACCACACGCAACGAATTATATTTCACGGGCTGCAGTGGTCAACGCACCCATCATTTCCGTCAAAAGCCCCTTTGACGGCGCTCTGATGTCCGGCGCGCTCACGCCCGCAACGCCAGTGCTGCCGGCCACTGCAATTGTAGAACTTCAGGCGTCGCGCTCCAGCCGGACCGAGCTTGCGCGGCTGGAAGCCAGGATTGGAATCCTGGCCCGGGAGGCGGTTTCGATCAGCACTGAAATTACCGCCCTTACGCAGCTGGACCGGCAACTTCTGGTAAGGATGGAACAGGTCCAAACGCTTGCCCGTCAAGTGCTGGAGGCGCAGCTGAGCGGTTTGCGCGGGGAGCTGGCGGCAGCGCGCGAACGCCAGGACCGGCTGGCGCGGGATGCTCAAAGGCTTGAGCGGCTGTCTGCCAATGGGTCTGTGCCGCAGACGCAGGCTGAGACAGCGGCGTCGCTCGCAGCCGAGGCAAACGGCGAGGTCATCCGGCTGGCCGCCGCGGTCGAGGAGACGGTGCGGAGCATGGCCGGGGTCAAGGATGGTATCCTCCCAGGGCTGGGAACAGAGGATGGCAGCTATGCCCGGCAACGCCGGGATGAGGTCGCAATCCGGCTGGCTGACCTCAAGGGCCGGAAGGCCCGCGTTAGCGCACAGCGCATCGGTCTGCTTCAGGAGGCCGAGGCGTTGCGCGAGGAGGTGGACCGGCTTGACCGGTTTGCCCCGCAATTGCCCACCGGCGCCGTGGTCTGGTCTGCAACCCCTGCCAAGGGCGCGGTGATCGCGGCGGGAGACGAAGTCCTGCAACTTCTTGATTGCTCCCGCAGGTTCGTCGAGGTGTTTGTGCATGAAACGGCGTTTGAGGCGATCCGCCCCGGGGATATGGCGCGGGTGCGGCTGCGCGGCTCGGATGAGACCTTCCCCGCCACTGTCGAGGCGCTGCGCGGCGCTGGCAGCCAGCGCGCCACCGGGTTGCTCGCTGCTGAGCCGGAAAATCTCACAGAGGGCAGCCTGTCTGTCATGCTGCGCCTTGCCCCGGCAAATGTGGCAACGGCCGGAGTCGCGCAGAATTTCTGCGATGTCGGTCGCACTGCCGAAGTGCGCTTCGACCGCGGATTGGGCAACATGCTGACGGTCGCGGGTCATTGGTTTGAGGAACTGCTGCGCGGTATCGCACCTTCGCTGGCTGCGTCGCCCGCTCCTGACGGGGATGGCCCGCCGGATGCAGGCTGAATCCCTCGTTCCCCTGCTGCTGATCACCGCCGCGATACTGCTGTTCGGCAACCGGTGGCAGAACAACGCTTGGGCAGACCGGCTGGTGGTGGCGGGCTTGACAGTAGTGATCCTGCGCTACCTCGGCTGGCGGCTGGTTGAAACGGTGCTGCCGGCCGGTATTTTCAGCGTGACCGGCGTGTTTATCTGGACCGTTTTCATCATCGAGATCCTGGCCTGGCTCGATACCGCGGTGCTTTATGCCTACATGCTTCGCCGCACCAACCGCACTCCGGAAGCGGACGAGCACGAGACGCGGCTGCGCGGCATGACCCCCATTGACTTGCCCGAGGTCGACATCTTCATTGCCACCTACAACGAGCCCGCCGAAGTGCTAGAGAAGACAATCGTCGGCGCAGTGGAGCTGGACTGGCCGCAGGCAAAGCTCAATGTCTGGGTGCTGGATGACGGTCGGCGCGGTTGGTTGCAGCGCATGAGCGAGCGCCTGGGCGCCGGCTATCTGACCCGCGCCGACAATGCCCACGCCAAAGCCGGCAATATCAATGCTGCGGTTGCGCGCACCTCTGCTCCCTTCTTCCTTGTTCTTGACGCGGATTTCATTCCGCAGCGGAATTTCCTCTACCGGACTATGGGGTTTTTCGAGGACCCGAAAATCGGGATCGTGCAGATCCCTCATAACTTTTTCAACCCCGATCCGATGCAGGCGTCGCTGAACATGAGCAAGGTCATGCCCGACGACCAGCGTTTCTTCTTTGAGGCGATCATGCCCGGACGCGACGGGTATGACTGCGCCTTTTGCTGCGGATCTAACGGCATTGTGCGGCGCAGCGCGCTGGAGGAGATCGGCAACAAGCTGCCCTCTGGCTCGATCACTGAAGACATGCTCCTGACGCTTGCCCTCAAACGTAAAGGTTACATTACGCGCTATCTGGATGAGCGTCTGGCATTTGGCCTGGCCCCGGAGAACATCAACGCCTTCTTCATTCAGCGGGCACGGTGGGCGCGCGGCGCCATCCAGATCATGTTCCTTCGCGAAGGCCCGTTTGGCGGTCCTGGCCTGAAATGGTATGAACGCCTTTTTTTTCTGCCGTTCCACTGGATCACCCAGTCATTCGGCCAAACCATTGCTATGGTGACGCCGGCCATATACCTGCTCACGGGAGTGCCGCCGCTGGTCAATGCGTCTGCGGACACGGTGATGTCTTACCAGCTGCCTGCAATTGTCGCAGCCATTGCGGCCGTCCGGCATTTTGCACCGGGGAAATACCACCCGCTGGCAACGATGGCGCACGGCGTTCTGCAAGCCTTCCGGCTGCTGCCCGTGGTGGTCGCCACGCTGCTGAAACCGCACGGCCATGCGTTCAAGGTCACCCCCAAAGGCGGCGAAGGGACGGAAATACAAGACACAGCAACAGTTGCCATCTGCCTTCTGCTTTGCGGCCTGATGACTGCCGGGCTGGCCATAAACTCCAGCTACAACCTTCAGATCATCGCTTCCAGCCACCTGATGCCAGTCGTTGCCTTCTGGTCGGCGGTTAACATGGTCGTACTGCTGCTGGTGGCAAAAATCGCCATCACGCCGCAGCTCCTGCGCAGCGAAGTTCGGTTCGAACTGAATGAGCCTGTGGTCTTGCGTACGGAAGGCGGCGGGCAGGCTGCGGGCAAATGCCATGACATGTCGCTGAACGGTATACAGGTAGAGGTGCATGCGGGCCGCTCTTGTCTGCCTGAGGCTGGCGGCTGGATCGGTGTGGATGTCGCACAGGTCGGCGTAGTGCCGGCACAGCTTCGCCGTGTCTTCAAGGGAGAAGATGGCAGCCTTCGCGCCGGGCTGTCCTTTGCCTTACCCGCGGCGGAGGAACTGGCAGAGCCTTGGAAAGAAAGGAACCCGGACCGCATTGCGGAGGCGGAGGGCGCAGCACAGCTACGGCGGCGCTTGATCCGCAAGCTGTTTACCAAGGACCGGGTGCGCAAGTTCGATGGCCAAGACGACTGGAGGATAGGGGTCAGCATGCTGAAAAGCATTGTGGCCTCAGAACAGGCCGTCTCGGCGGTCAATAGTGCCTGTCAGAATGCCGCCCGCCCAGTCGTGCCCGTCTGGCTGCATGAACTTCAGTCGCGGACTGAAACAGCACTGGATGACGAGTGGCGTGCGGTGCTGCGAGCGCGCGCAGAGGCCACGAATGACAGTTCCGCTGCTTAAATGAGTTCTCAAACAGGCTTGCTCGTATGACTTTGGTTGAACCCTGCGAAGGGTTGAGCAAAGAACAGACAATCGCTACTGCGCAGCAATACAGTAAATTGGGCTCATGCCGCAAGTTCGCCGCGTCGGGCGTGAATGGCTGACCTCCGAGACAGAGGCCGTTCACTTGGTCGGGCTTGGACTGGCAGCGAGGCCGGACAAAGCGGACATTTGCCGCCGCGGCGGATGCGGTTGCAGAAAGCATCAGAACTTTTTTGCGCCCACAGCAGCGGCCTTTCAGCGGTGCCGCAGGTTCCCCCAGACCAGACCTTCAGAGGCAGGCTGTAGGGCGCATTTCAAACCGCCATTCGTTGCAGACGGCCTCAACTATCTACACGCCGGACAATGCAGACGTCCTATCTTCGTGCTGTAAGAGGCAGGCAATCCGCTGGAACGGCGAGGCCGTCGTCGTCGCGGAAGGAGTGCTTGTTTGGGCATGCGCCGAGCGGCATGAGGTTCTGCCCCCAGTCTGCCCGAGGCCGCGCGGCCCGTTTCGGGACCGGATCCAAGCCAGCAGGGAACAGCTGGCCGTGACGCCGGTGCCCTAGACCGCACGCTTTATCAACTGAGCATCTGCGGCCCAAATGACTCGACGTGGATTTGTTCCGCTGAGACGCCTAGCTGACCCAATCCTCTCTCGAGACCAGCCATGAAAGCCGGTGGCCCGCACAGGAAGTATTGGGCGTCGGCGCGATCCACCAGCGCCCCAATCACTTCAGGGGTAAGGCGGCCCTCGCTGTCGTAGTGCGTGCCGCGCTTGTCCTGGTTCCTTGGCCTGCTGTAGGCAAAATGCGTGTGGATACTGGGGTGCGCCGTGGCGAGGCTGCGCACCTCGCCGGCAAAGGGATGGTGACGGCCGTCGCGGACTGCGTGGATGAACCAAACCGGGCGGCCGCTGTCCTCCGCGGCAATGGCGTGCAGCAGGCTGATCATTGGCGTGATGCCCACCCCGGCACCGATCAGCACAACCGGGCACGTGCTGCACCGAAGCGTGAATATTCCGGCTGGCCTGCGGCTCTCGATGATCGTGCCTGGCTCGGCATGGTCGTGCAGATAGCGCGATACGAGACCCTTTGGTTCGCGTTTCACGGATATCCGGTATCGCGCATCGGCGGGTGCGCCCGAGAGCGAGTAAGTGCGCCTGGCGGGAGCGGGCGCATCTGGCAAGGCAATCTCGATCGGCAGGTGCTGCCCTGCCTCGAATTGATCGAGCGGCCCGCCGTCGCGTGCTTCGAACACGAAGGAAGTTACGTCGGCGCTTTCCCTGATCTTTTCAGACAGGCGCAGCGACCGGACCGACTCCGCGTCGGCATCCCAGCGCAGCGCAATGGCGTTGCGGGTTTCGACAGCTTCATGGACACGTACGGTGATCAGGCGCCGGGCGCCGGGATAATCAGCGAGGTCTGCCGGATCCCATTCAATTGACGCTTCGCCGGTCACCTGCAGCAGGCTGCCGGTTTCGAATTCGACGAACAACAGGCCCACACGCGGGTCCAGGACGAGATTGCCAACCGTGTTGAAATGGTTGTTGCCGGCATAGTCGGGAAACCGCAGCGATCTGCCATCCAGCGTGCGCACGAAGCCCCGGTCGCCGCCCCGGTGCGAAGCGTCCATGCCGAAGGCGGGGTTGCCGCCCTCGCCACGGTAGCCGCTGGCGATGAAAAAGGTGTCCGCAGTGTCGATCCAGACACGCTGCGCCTCTGTCAGCGAGGCGCAGCGCTTGGTTTTACCGGGCTGGTTTGCCGGGGCCCGGCGCCATCGGCGTTCGCGAATGTACTGCGGGCAATTCCCGAACGACTGCGCGACGTTAACCGTAATCGCACCCGCTGCGCCCTGGCCGATGCAGCCGTTCACGCGGTTGCGCCGCCGTGTTTCAAGTTCGATCCCGAGGATGCCGATGTCCGCGCCAGGGACAAACGCGCCTGACAGCGCATCGCCGGGGTGCGGTTCCGAGGCCAGGACCATGCGGTGCGGGTCGGGCGAGGTCACAAATCCTTCCGGGCCATCGAGCAGCGTCGCCCAGGGACGGCCGGCGCGGTCTCTGGCAGCGGTAACGAGGAATGGCTGAGCCGTATGGAACTCGCGGTGCTGCTCCGGCAGATAGCCGCGCACGACCTGACGGGCCCAGTCCTCGATATCACGGACGCCCAGCCTTTCCTGGACCGCCTGCTCACCAGCATGGAACGGAGACGGGGAGCCTTCGGCTTCTGCGCGTGAAGTCTCCGGGCTGCTGTTAGAGAATTTTGCGGTTTCTTCTGTCATGTTCATAGGAACCTCCATTCTTAAGGTTTCTGGTGCCGGAGGAGACGGCAGATCCGCCTTGGCGCCAAATTCCCAGCGGCAGCGGACATGTCTTGTGCCGCCCTTTGTCCGGAGCGCTCCGGCGGCCCCGCCTTTCAGGTTCCTTCCGCACGAAAGTCCCGCGGCAAGCCACGGCGGGGCGGCATGGCAATCACCAGCGTTCGCCGAACGGACGGATCTCCACGTCGAACGACCAGGCTGAGCGGGGTTGCTGCGCCACATTCAGCACTTCGCCGGCAATGTCGGCGGGCTCGATGAAGAAGTCATCCGGCTTATCAGGATGGAACCTGTCCCGTGTCCACGGCACGTTGATGACAGCGTCGATGTTGAAGTAGGCAACGTGAATTCCCTTCGGGCCAAGATCGCGCGCCAAAGCTTGCGCCAGGTTGCGCTGAGCCGCCTTTGTCGGCGAGAACAACGCATAGCCCGGCACACCCCGAAAGGCTGCGGTGTTGCCGGTGACCATGATGGCGCCCTCACCGCGGGTCAGCATGTCCGGGACCAAGGCGCGTGCCAGGTAGAGGAGAGCAGTGGTGTTGACGCGGAAGTTGCGCTCCAGGTCTTCCGGATCCCCCTCGTCGAACCGTTCGAACGTGGCCCGCACGGCATTGTGGACAAGGACGGAGGGTGGCCCCATCGTTTGCTTGACGGCCTCGCATGCCCTAACCAGCGCATCGAGATCTGACACGTCGCATGGGAAGGCCACGGCGCCGTCAAGCTCCCGTTCCAGCGCCTCCAGCCGCGATTTGCCGCGCGCCAGCATGGCGACGCGGTAGCCGGCTTTGGAGAAGCGCCGGGCGATGGCGGCGCCAGTTCCTTCGCCGACACCGGTAATCATAGCGATCGGTTTGGTCATCTATGCCTCCTGTTCAACCGTCCCGGACCGGGCGGTTGCATCGGTAAGAAAGGGCCCGGGAGGGGCGGCAAAGCGGCGCAGGATGGCCTGCGCCGCTTTGGGCATCATGGCGCCGGGGCAATCAGCTCCATCCGGATTCCGCCCGGGATCGCGCACATCATGTGCTGGGCCGGGCCGCCTTGCAGCGGCTCAGGCGGAAACTCAACTTCCACGCCGGCGGTGGCCGCCAGTGTCTCATGCAGCGCGACCAGCGCGGCACTGCCGTCAACAGTCAATGCGAGGTGGTGCAGCCCGATCACGTTCTTGCGGTCGAACGGAACTGCAGTTGCCGGATCCTGCGCTTGCCAAAGCGTGATCATCGTGGTGCCGTCGCTCAGGAATACGGCAGGATAGTCCGGCAACTCGCCAACTTGGGCGAAGCCAAGTGTGCCAGTGAAAAAGTCGCGGGTTTCGCCAAGATCGCGAACTGTCAGCCCAATGTGATGGGCCCCTTTTGTCAGTGCGTCAGAGGGCATTTCCATCTCCCTTTCAAATGTTTGGATACAGGCGGTCTAAGGAGCGCGGCATCGAACCGGATCAGAGTTCAGCCGCGGCAGCATGGCGGATACGCGGCCAGTTCTCAGCGGCGCGCGCAATGGTGCCGGCACGGTCCTCCTGATAGGCGCGCAGCACCTCCTCATTCAGGAATACATAAAGTTTGCCTTCGACGATCTCTGCATATTGGGGATCGCCGTCTAATTTCTTGCCCTTGGAAACGCCAAAGGTGCAAAAGCCGCCGTTCTGCGGCAGGTACGCCTTGGGATTGGCCTCGAAGGCATCCTTGTTGCCGGAAGAGGTGAAAAAATAGGCCGCACCGTCATGGACTGCGGTGTAACGGGCGGAGCCCGCCGACTGGCTGCCAAGCTCGAGAAAGGCGACAGGATCCGTGCCGTGCAGTGCGAGCGGCGCGCCAGCGGCGGTCGACCCGGCAGAGACATTGTATTCATCGGCAGCAAAGGCGCTTTCGGAAAAGGCGGCAAAGCCAGCCAGCACGGCGGTGGCCATAGCAGTTTTGGGTCTCATGTCAGTCTCCTTGGTTGAGATGAGTGAAAGCGGCCGCTGGCGGGGCGGATTTCCCGCGTAGAGAGCTGCTGCCCTGCGCTGATGCGTTCAGGGGCGAACGGCGGCCTGCAAAAGGCGCAGTTCGGCGCGCAAGACAATGTCCGGCGCATCATTGCCGATCAGATACTCCAGCCTGCTGGCGCGGGTGAGCAGCAGTTGCAGAGCCGGGGAAAGAAGCACGGTGTCTGCCAGGCCGCGGCGGCGCAGGAGGTTTTTTATGGCTCTCGCGCCTCTCCGGCATCCCCGGATTTTCAGGGCAGGAGAGGTAAGAGTAGAATGTTTCTCCAGTTCAGAAATACCAGTCATCGGACGTCTCCCATTTGCGTTTGCGCCAGGCCTGAGAGGGTGGCCGGGGGATGTCAGGAAGAATGCCAGACTAGCCGGCCCAGCTCTTTCAGATTTGCACGTTTCACAATTCTGCAGACCGGCGGAATGCTCCGACAAGGGCGTTCAGGAGAAGATCCTGCGAGTTTTTGCTACACTCGGCTTGAAGGTGTTTCTGGGGGAGGAGTTGCCTTGAAACAGCTACTCGACATAACTGCGCCACCTCTCGGAGAGCTGCCGGTCTGGGGCAAGCGCATTGCGTTCGGAGATTTTTTTGTTGAGCTGGTGCCGGCCGGCAAAAGGCACTTCAATGTCCGCCTGCGTGACAGCTTTGCAAGTATCAGCTTCTCTGGCGATGAGGGGCAGAGCTCGCTCGCCGGCGGCCGGTTAAGGCATTATGACCGCCGGCCTTACGAGTATATTGTCGCGCCCCCATGTTTTCCCCTGCGCGGCACCTCGGAGTCTGCGCCGGAAGTGCTCGCGCTCATATTCAGTTTCGAAGCCTTGAGAACAGATCTGGCCGCCGCCTTGCAAATCCCGGAGGACCTCCTTGAACCTCGCGTCGTCATTGGCGGCCCCAAGCCGTTCACAACCGAACTCGCAAACCGCATCCGCCGGCACATCCTGGCAGATGACATATCCGGCGACTATTTGCGCGCGCTCTGTTTCGCGCTGATTGTGGAAATGCTGACCTTGCCGCCGGAGCAGCAACGCACCCGCCGCACTGATCTGCTTGATCAAAACATCTTGGACAAAGTTATTGAATACATTGACGGAAATCTCGATACGGATTTGACAGTGGAGAAACTGGCTAGGCTTTCCGGGGTGATGGCGCACCGGTTTGCCCGCGCATTCAAACAGAATACGGGTGAAACGCCGCACAATTACGTCTTGTCGAGAAGGATTGAGCAAGCGCGCAGGCTGCTTAGTAAAACAAATGAGCCGATAGCCAGCATTGCTTATGCCACCGGCTTTTCGTCGCAGAGCCACATGACGACCACTTTCCGCAGACGATTGGGCGTCACGCCGGCACAATTTCGCGGCGCTTGAAGCCTAGCAGATGCAATTTGACCCAAACGTTGGCAGCATCGCGCAAGAGCACAGACCGGGCCGCAATACCCCTGTGTCAGCAAGAGCCGCGCGCCCACGGCGAAAGGTTGCCAGATCCCGGCTGTTTTTTTTCATGGCCCATAACTTTCTGCACGCTGCCTGAATGGCCGGGTTTCCCCCTGCTATCCGGCGGTAGTTTTTGGGCGGCGCGGCGAGGCGGCACGCTGCGTGCTTGCGCAGCAGATTTTGACAGTTCCGCTGCGGGCTCACAGCCAGGTTTCACCGCTTTCGGCGCAATAGTCGGTTCTTGCAGCGTGAAGGACGGCACGTCGAACCAAACGGCGGATAGCCAGAGGCTTGACCGGTACTGCCGACAACTGGTTCCGTTGCGCTTGCATAATGGTGCTTGCTGCATAGGCATTCCAGCGGCCATACATGTGTCCGCTGCGTAGGCCACCTACGCCTTGAACCCATTGCGGTTGTTGATCGCCTGGCACCCCATCGAGTGTACAGCACGCCAGGAACGGAGCACGGCAGCCGTTTGTGGGGGCGCCAACAAAAGACCGCAGCCCCAAGGTCAGCAATATGTGCTTTTGCGATTGCGGCAAAAACGAGATTTTCTGTTGGAGATCCACGCCGAAGATATGGTTTCTTCAACGGACACTTTCGCTGAGAGCACCTGGTGACGAACAAGACCGCAACAATCCTGTGATTTGGGGTAAGAAATGGATCTGCCGCGGGGAGGGTGCTGGACGTCAGGCAACACCCCACCAGCGCTTCGTCTGCTCGCAGTGGTACTGGATTGCTTCTGCAGCTGCAGTGCCGTCACGGCGCTGCAAGGCATCAATGACCGCAAGGTGCTCTTCCATTGCCGAGACGATGCGGAGCTGGAGAAACGGCCGTGCGTTCTGGATAATCGCGATGCGCATCCGGTTGGCATTGTAAGCTGCAGCCAGCTGGGAGTTTTCCAGCCCAGCAGCCAGATAGTCATGCAGCGACAAATCAACCTGGATCGCTTGCGGTGGCAGGTCACTGCCAGCATTGCCGCGGGTGGCGTCCAGCATTGCCTGATGCTGTTCCCGCAGTGGCGCAAGATCGTCGCAATTTCCGCCGGCCGCCCGGCGCCGGGCCCCCTCCTGATCCAGTACCATGCGGAAATCGAGGCATTCGCGGATCGTTACCGGATGCGCCTCCATCACTTGGATACCGCGTTTGGGCAGGGTAACTACCAGCCCCTGTGAACTGGCTTGCTTAACCGCTTCACGAACCGCGGACAAAGGGAGATCAAGTAGCGTCACCAGCTGCGACATCGACAGGAATTGCCCGGCCCGCAGCTGCCCGCTCCGCAAAGCAGCCCACAGGGCATCCTGGGCTTGATCCGCAAGAAGCTGGACATCCTGTGCTTTGTTCATGACCGCTCTCCCCCTTCATTACCCGCAGATGCCTTAAAGTCCTATCTGAAGTTTTTTATAGTCCACTTCGTAAGATACCTTCTAACATGTCAGTTGCAAGCTCAATTTCTTACGCGGCCAGGCGGTTGAACACCTGCCGCCCGCACACTGGGCTCAAGGGAGGAAAACATGACCGCAACTGATGAAATGCATGTCGTGCATGGGGGCACACTGAACCCCGAAGGCAATGCGCTGAACCCCGTTGGCAGCGACGAGAAAACCTGGGGCTGGTTCGCCATCTTCAATATCTGGGCAAACGATGTGCAGTCGCTGTTTGGCTATTCGCTGGTGGCGTCGCTGTTCATCTCCTATGGCGTTGGGGGCTGGACTGCCTTTGCAGCGCTGATCACAGCCGGGCTGTTCGTCATGTGGATGGTGAACCTGTCAGGTGCGGCAGGTGAGAAATACGGCATCCCCTATCCTGTCCTTGCACGGGCCAGCATGGGTACCGAGGGCGCCAAACTGCCAGCGGTGCTGCGGGCCACAGTGGCCGTGTTCTGGTACGGCGTGCAGGTCTATTTTGCCTCAACCGCGCTGGCGCTCCTGATCCGTTCGGTCACAGGCATAAGTGGCGGGACGGAAATTCTTGGTCTCACCGGTATCGACTGGCTGTCCTTCGTCATCGTCTGGGGCTTTCACATCGTGATCTTCTGGCGCGGTATGAGCTGGGTTGAGACTTTCCTGAATATCGCGGGTCCCTTCGTCTATCTGGTGATGATCGGCCTGGTCGTCGTGCTGTGGCAGCGTTCGGATGGGCAGCTGCTGGAAGCCACCGCCACAATTTTCGCCAACCCCGAGGGCACTTTCTGGACCGAAGTCACAGGCTTCATTGCCATCGTCGGCACCATGGTCGCCTACTTTGCCGCAGTGATGATCAACTTCAGTGACTTCTCGCGCTATGCCAAGGATAAGCCCGCCATGATCATGGGCAACCTGGCAGGGCTTCCGTTCAACATGATCCTGTTCTCGGCGCTGGCACTGCTGACCACCGGCGGCGCGGCCGTGGTGTTTGGTGAAGAGATCATCAACCCGACTGAGATCGTCGAGCGCACCGACAGCGTGCTGCTGGGCATCGTTGCTGCGATCACCTTCTTTGCCGCTACTGTCGGCATCAATCTGGTGGCGAACTTCATTCCCGCAGTGAACGGTATCGCCAATCTGGCGCCTGAGAAAATCAGCTTCCGAAAGGCGGGCCTCATTACATCCATCTTCGCCCTGGTGATCGGCGGTTTCTGGAACAGCTTCATCAGCCAGTTTGGCATCAGCGGCTTTGTCAACACATTGGGTGCAACGCTGGCGCCGGTCTTTGGGATCATGATCGTTGACTACTACCTGCTGCGCAAAGAGCAGCTGAAAGAAGATGACCTCTACAACATGGACGGCGGCATCTATCACTACGACAATGGCTGGAACCGGGCTGCGGTGAAAGCTTTCGGGCTGGCGGCGGTCTTCTCGGTCGCAACGGTCTGGGTTCCGTGGTTCGCCTTCCTGTCGGGCTACAGCTGGGTGATCGGTGCGGTCCTGGGCGGCGTGATCTACAACGCGCTAGTCAAGGGTCAGACGAAATCCTGACGGCCTCCAGAAAAAACCAACCGGTGGCGCTCAGCCGCCACCGGTATCTTGTTTAAAAATTGATGATGTTTCAAACCCTTAACGATCAACTTTCGATTTTGGACCGGAAGAACTGATTGGCCCCCAATTCCTCTACCAGGCGTTTCATTGTCTTCGTCGAATTGCGGATTTCCCCCAATAGAAAGCTCAGCATCATTGCTCTAAGAGATCCGGGACCATTACTGCTCAATGCTGTCGTCCCTGACCATCCATGCTGCTCTCGCGGCGAAAGCCGGGAAGGTCCCGCATCCTGTAGATTGCCGCCTACGGCCTCGCTGCATCCCGAACGAATGGCCGCTCATCACGCCGCACGGCGGCTCTGAAAAAGATGCGGTCGCGGCGATTTTATGCTGCGAGCGCACGCAGTGAGAAATGGCAATAGCTGCCTCGGGCTCGAAACCGTTGTTGGCTGCGCTATTGCTGAAGGTCGGCTCCCGGACAGTGGCCAGGCGATTCAAAGCGCGCGCTCCGCATTTCCGCCAACACCCTCACTCCCGCTCCGTCCCATCCGCATTTCGCCCCATCGCGATGTATCGTGCCGCAAGACTCAAACGCAGGATCGTATTGTCCTTGTCATGGGCCTGGATTTGGCCCGCCATCAGCGCCATCCAGTACGTCCGCAGCACCGAGTTGATGCGGCGGCTGTAATTCGGACCCAGCTTGCGGAACCATTTCACCATGTCCGCGTCCAGCCGGATCGTCACCCTTGTCTTCGGCTTGTCGATCCGCTCCCAGCTGTCCATGCCGTCCCACTCGCGCGGCAGGCTCTTGTCCAGCCAGTCGCGGCGCAGGTCCTGCTGCAGCGCGTCCAGCTCCAGCTGCATTTCGTTGTCGTAATATCGCTTACTGGGTATCGCACCCTCCCTTGGCAGCAGCGGTTCCGGCGGGCGGCCCTCCCGCGCTGATCCCAGCCTGCCCCGATCAGGTTAATTCCGCCCCAGCGGTGCGTACGGTGCCCGCGCAACACGGCAGGGCGGACGGTTTCGTCCGCCAACCGGTGCACAAGGGGTGCACAGGCGGTGCACGCATGCCGCCCCCGTCTTTCCCGTCTCTTTCCGCGTATTGCCGGCCAGGCCCCGGGCCCCGCCAGACGGCCCGGCGGAGGCTGCCAGCCCTACCCGCCCTGCCGCAGGATCCGGGCCAGCAGCTCGTTCTTGCGGAAGGGCTTGGACAGGAAGTCATTCATGCCGGCGGCCAGGCACGCCTCGACATCGCTGGGCTGGGCGTTGGCGGTCAGGGCGACAATGGGGCACTCCGGCAGTCCGGCGCTGCGCTCGTGGGCGCGGATCCTGCGGGCGGCCTCCAGACCGCCCATGACCGGCATCGACAGGTCCATCAGGATCAGGTTGCAGCCCTCGGATTTATAAGCCTCCAGCGCAATCCGGCCGTTTTCGGCAAACCGCAGTTCGGCACCGGTGGTTTTCAGCATTTTCCGCACCAGCAGCTGGTTGGTCCTGTTGTCCTCGGCCACGAGAATGCGTTTTCCCGCAAGCGCGCCCGGCGGCAGCTCCGGCACCGGCTGGCTTGGCTGCAGGTTCAGCGCCTGCCTGTGGTCCCGGAACACGGCAGCCGCCTCATCGGTGGGCCGCGGAAGATGGTGATCCGGCTGTTTCAGGTCAAGGGCAACCGTGAACACCGATCCCTGCCCGGGCACGGAACCGGCGGTGATCGTGCCCCCCATCCGCTCCACCAGCGCCTGGGTGATCGCCAGCCCCAGACCGGTCCCCTCGATCACCCGGGCGGACCGGCGGTCGACCTGTTCGAAGGCGGAGAAGATCCATTTGAGCTGCGACGGCTCAATCCCGATGCCGGTATCGGAGACCTGGATGCGCAGGGGCAGCGCTGCCGCCCCGGGATCATAGCTGACGCTGACGGCCACGTGGCCGTCTTCGGTGAACTTGATGGCATTGCCGAGCAGGTTCATCAGAATCTGGCGGATCTTGCTGGCATCGCCGGTGAACTCGTGCGGCGCGTCCGCAGGGTAATCGGTGCGCAGGTCGATCCCCTTGTAGGCGGCTCTCGCCCACAGCAGGGTTCCCACATCCTGCACAAGATCCTGCAGCGAAAACGGCGCGTCGTGCAGCGAGATCTTGTCGGCCTGGATTTTGGAGAAATCGAGCACATCGTTGATGACGCCAAGCAGCGCAGTCGCAGAGTTGAGGATGGTGTCTGCAAACAGCCGCTGCTGCTCGTCCAGCTCCGTCTCCTGCAGCAATTCGCACATGCCAATGATGCCATTCATCGGCGTCCTGATTTCATGGCTCATGTTGGCCAGAAACCGTTCCTTGGCCTGGCTCGCCTCCTCCGCCTTGTCCAGGGCCATCCTGGTCAGTTCCAGCGCCTCGTCCCGCTCCCGTTCGGAGGTTATGTCGCTGGAGGAGCCCACCAGATAGACCAGGCGGCCGTCTGCGTTGAACACCGGCCTGAGCGTCGTGCTGAGGTATTTTTCCTTGTGCTGCGTGGGAAGGACGATGTCGTAGGTTGCCTCCTTGCCGCTGCTGATGACCGCCAGATGCTGGTTCAAGGCACGGCGGCCAGTTGCCCCGCCATAGAGTTCAAGCGCCGTCTTGCCGGCATAGTCCTTGTGCTCAAACTTGGTGAACTCCCGCGACTTGGTGTTCATGGCGATGTAGCGCGGCAGCCCGTCGTCCCCCACTTCCAGAACGATCACCGCAAGCTCTACGGCGTCGAGAACTTCAAAATGATATGAAAATTCATCTTGTTGCACGTATCGTTCCTGAAACGGGGAGGCCTTTGAAATTCTGTAACACACGGTCCTGGCGCCCGTGTTACAGGAAAAGCGTTAGCAATTTATAGGCCAAACTGAATTTGGCCCGCTTGCGGCCCGTTCTTGCAGCGGGGCACAGGGACGCCGTTTTCCTTGCCTCTTTCGCGGTTTGTGGCTACAGCCAGCCGCATGTTGGACACCGCTGCAAACCGCCCCGAATTGCCCGCCGAAATCGCGCGGCGCCGGACCTTTGCGATCATCTCGCATCCGGACGCCGGCAAGACCACGCTGACTGAAAAGTTCCTGCTCTATGGCGGTGCGATTCAGATGGCCGGCCAGGTGCGCGCCAAGGGCGAGGCGCGGCGCACGCGCTCGGACTTCATGCAGATGGAGAAGGACCGTGGGATCTCTGTCTCAGCGTCTGCAATGTCGTTTGATTTCAGCGGCTTCCGTTTCAACCTGGTGGACACGCCCGGCCACTCGGACTTTTCCGAGGACACCTACCGCACGCTGACGGCGGTGGATGCGGCGGTGATGGTGATCGACGGCGCAAAGGGTGTGGAAAGCCAGACCCAGAAGCTGTTCGAGGTCTGCCGCCTGCGCGACCTGCCGATCCTGACCTTCTGTAACAAGATGGACCGCGAAAGCCGCGACACCTTCGAGATCATCGACGAAATCCAGGAGATGCTGGCGATCGACGTGACCCCAGCCAGCTGGCCGATCGGCGTCGGGCGCGATTTCATCGGCTGCTATGACATGCTGCGCGACCGGCTGGAACTGATGGACCGCGCCGACCGCAACAAGGTGGCGGAAAGCATCGCGATTGAGGGCCTGGACGACCCCAAGCTGGCCGAGCACGTGCCTGCGCATCTGCTGGACAAACTCTTGGAAGAGGTCGAGATGGCGCGCGAGCTGCTGCCCAGCTTAGACCCGCAGTCGGTGCTTGAGGGCCACATGACCCCGATCTGGTTCGGCTCCGCCATCAACTCCTTCGGCGTCAAGGAACTGATGGACGGCATCGGCAAATACGGCCCCGAGCCGCAGCCGCAGTCAGCCGAGCCGCGCCAGGTCAGCCCGGAGGAAAAGAAAGTCGCCGGTTTCGTGTTCAAGGTTCAGGCCAACATGGACCCCAAGCACCGCGACCGGGTGGCCTTTGTGCGGATGGCCTCGGGCCACTTCAAGCGCGGCATGAAACTGACCCATGTGCGCACCAAGAAACCGATGGCGGTGTCGAACCCGGTGCTGTTCCTGGCCTCCGACCGGGAACTGGCGGAGGAAGCCTGGGCTGGCGACATCATCGGCATCCCCAACCACGGCCAGCTGCGCATCGGCGACACGCTGACCGAGGGCGAGGCGATCCGCGTGACCGGCATCCCGTCGTTTGCGCCGGAACTGCTGCAGGGCGTGCGCGCGGGCGACCCGATGAAAGCCAAGCACCTGGAAAAGGCGCTGATGCAGTTCGCCGAGGAAGGCGCTGCCAAGGTGTTCAAACCCTCGATCGGCTCCGGCTTCATCGTCGGCGTTGTGGGCCAGCTGCAGTTCGAGGTTCTGGCCAGCCGGATCGAGATGGAATACGGGCTGCCGGTTCGGTTTGAGGCAAGCCAGTTCACCTCCGCCCGCTGGGTCAGCGGTGACAAGGCGGCGGTGGACAAGTTCATCAACGCCAACAAGCAGCACATTGCCCATGACCACGACGGCGACATCGTCTATCTGACCCGCCTGCAATGGGACATCGACCGGGTGGTACGGGATTACCCCGAGCTGAATTTGACAGCGACCAAGGAAATGATGGTCTGATTGAAACGCCCGGATCACCCGGGCGTTTTTCTTTGCGGGGCTTGCGCTTTTCCCTGCCTGCGGAAATGGTTGGGGCAATCAGCAGGGCAAGAGGCAGGCAATGGCGGACCGGGATGTCAAATGGGGCATCGTCAGCACCATCAAGGCTGACGCCAGGACGGTTCTGGATTTTGCCGCCTACCACCTCGACCTGGGCGCCCACCGGCTGCACATCTATCTGGATGAACCCAACCCCGAAGCCTATGCGCATCTGAAGCAGCACCCCAAGGTGCGGGTCACAGTCTGCGACAGCGCCTATTGGAAACGGCATGACAGGAACCGCCCCGCCAAGCACCAGTTCCGCCAGACGCTGAACGCCACCCACGCCTATGAGCGGATCCAGACGGATTGGGTCGCCCATATCGACGCGGATGAGTTTCTGTGGCCGGAAACGGATCTGGGGCAGATGCTGGCCGCCCTGCCCGGCGGCATCCAGAGCGCCCGGGTGCGCCCGGTCGAAGCGCTGGCGGGCCGGGACGGGGAATTCAAGGCGATGGTGCCAAAAGGGCCGGACCGCGAAACCGAGGTGCGCGCGCTCTACCCGGCTTTTGGCAGTTTCCTCAAAGGCGGCTTTCTGAGCCATACCACCGGAAAGGTCTTTGCCAGGACCGGCCTGTCAAACGCCGAGCTGCGCATCCACAATTTGTTTCTGGACGGCGAGAAGGCCGCCGCTACCTGCGAGCTGGATCAGGCGGACCTGTGCCATTGCCACGCCGCCAGCTGGGAGCACTGGCAGTCCGTCTACCGGTTCCGACTGCAGCGCGGCTCCTACCGGCCCGGGCTGAGTGCCGGCTTTTCCCGGCTGCTCGGCGGGCTCAGCGCGCATGAGCTGCTGTCGCTGATCGAAGAGGAGCACGGGGCCGAGGGCCTGCGCGGATTCTTCGACGAGGTCAGCGCGCGGGACCCCGATGTCTACCGCAAGCTGCAGAACCGCGGGCTGCTGAGGATTCGCCGCCTCGGCCTGGAGGAGAAACGGCAAAAACACTTCCCCGGTTTTGGCTGATTTGTTTCCATTTTGCCCATCCCGGGAACGAAAACCTTGTAAAATCCGCCATTAATTGACCTGCGCACGGGATTTTGCTATGCCCCGCCACGAGCCGGCAGCTGCCACACCGCATGACCTTTTGCGGAGCCGGCTGCAACACACACGCGCGGGCCAGGTCAGTGTCCGCAATCACGGATGCATATGACAAAATTCACCGATCTGAACCTTAATCCCAAGGTCCTCAAGGCTATTGAGGAAGCCGGGTACGAAAACCCCACTCCGATTCAGGCAGGGGCCATCCCGCCGGCGCTGGAGGGTCGTGATGTACTGGGAATCGCCCAGACCGGCACCGGCAAAACCGCGTCGTTCACGCTGCCGATGATCACGCTTCTGGCCCGCGGCCGCGCCCGCGCCCGGATGCCGCGCAGCCTGGTCTTGTGCCCCACCCGCGAGCTGGCCGCCCAGGTGGCGGAAAACTTCGACACCTATGCCAAGCATGTGAAGCTCACCAAGGCGCTGCTGATCGGCGGTGTGTCCTTCAAGGAGCAGGACGCGCTGATCGACAAGGGCGTCGACGTTCTGATCGCCACCCCGGGCCGCCTGCTGGACCATTTCGAGCGCGGCAAGCTCTTGCTGACCGGCGTGCAGATCATGGTGGTGGACGAGGCCGACCGGATGCTTGACATGGGCTTCATCCCGGATATCGAGCGCATCTTCTCGCTAACGCCGTTCACCCGCCAGACCCTGTTTTTCTCGGCCACCATGGCGCCGGAGATCGAACGGATCACCAACACGTTCCTGTCCGGCCCTGCCCGTATCGAAGTGGCCCGCCAGGCCACCGCGTCGGAGACCATCGAACAGGCCGTGGTGCAGTTCAAGGCATCGCGCCGCGACCGCGAGGGCAGCGAAAAGCGCAAGGTGCTGCGGGCGCTGATCGACGCCGAGGGCGACAAGCTGACCAACGGCATCATCTTCTGCAACCGCAAGACGGATGTGGATATCTGCGCGAAATCGCTCAAGAAATACGGCTATGACGCGGCCGCGATCCACGGCGATCTGGATCAGAGCCAGCGCACCAGAACCCTGGACGCCTTCCGTGAAGGGTCGTTGCGCATCCTGGTGGCCTCGGATGTGGCGGCCCGCGGCCTGGACGTGCCGAGCGTCAGCCATGTGTTCAATTTCGACGTGCCCGGCCATGCCGAGGACTATGTCCACCGCATCGGCCGCACCGGCCGCGCCGGCCGCGAGGGCAAGGCGATCACCATCTGCATTCCGCGCGACGACAAGGCGCTGGATGCGGTGGAAAAGCTGATCCAGAAGGAAATCCCGCGCCTGGAGAACCCGGTCAAGCCGGAACCCAAGCGGGAAAAGCCCGCCCGGTCCGCCAAGCCGGAGGCTGAGGCCCGCGAGAGCCGCGAGCCCCGCACGGAAGACACCCGCGGCGGCCGCAAGGACGAGAAGCCCGCACAAAAGGTCGACCGGTCCACCTCGGGCCGCGGCAAGCACGGCAAGCGCGACGACAAGGTTGTGGTCGGCATGGGCGACCACCTGCCGAGCTTCATCGCCCTCAGCTTTGCAGAGCGCCGCGCCAGCTGATCCGGCCCCTCCGATGGAATTTGAGGCCGCCCCCCGGGGCGGCCTTTTTCGTGGCACCCGGCGCCGCGCACCATGCACAGGCAGCATGGCCACCTTTGCACTTGCAGCATAACGGGTCTTCGATCTTGGCCGGTGTCAGCCCGCCGCAACAGGCGTATAGGGTTCGCAACACTGAGAAACGCGCCATTGATGATGGGCCAAGCCATGAATACCAACGACACCAAAACCCTGACCATCTCCCAGTACCAGGCCATCGAAGCCCGCGCCCACGAACTGCGCGCCCAGGCCTTTGCCGCCATGATGCGCAGCCTGTTCCGCGCCGTTTTCAGCGCCCCGCGCAAAGTGGTCTCCTGCCCCAGCTGCGCCCGCCCGCTGCACGGCTGAGACGTCCGCCGCTCCCACTGGAGCTGCATCTGAATTGAAAACGCCGCGTGCCTCAGGGGCCGCGGCGTTTCTCATTTTCAAGCGGTGGCAGTTTGGGCCCGCTGCATCTTTGGTGCAGCCTGGGCCGGGCGGGAGAACCGCCCTGCCCTTCCGGCAGGATCAGCGCATGCGGCTGACCACCACCGTCACCTCCGGCTTCTTGCCGATTTCGGCCTGTGCGGTCTGGCGGGCGATGCGGCGCAGCTCCTGCTCCAGCTTGTCGTCGTCGCGCAGGGTTTTCGCACCGGCGCGCATCAGGAACTGGTTCAGATCCTCTTCCATCACCTCCACCAGCGCGGCCTTGGAGGTGCCGGTTTCCGGCAGCCCCTTGAGATCGCACCAGGGCTCGCCCAGCGGCTCGTCTTCCTCGTCCAGGATCACCGTCACCAGCACATGGCCGTTCAGCGCCATGCGGATGCGGTCGCGCACGATGCCGTCCAGCGCGCCGTATTTCACCGAACCGTCCAGATAGGTGCGGCCGGTCTCGATCCACTCGGTCACAGAGGGGGCATCGCCGGTCAAGTCCATCATCATGCCGTTCACGACCACTGCGCTGGCGATGCCCTTTTCCTCGCCCAGGCGGGCGTGCTGTCGCAGGTGGCGGTGCTCGCCATGCATCGGGATCAGCATCTTGGGCTTCAGCAGCTTGTGGACCGCTTCCAGGTCCGGGCGGTTGGCGTGGCCGGAGACGTGGTAGAGGCCGGAGCTGTCATCAACCACATCCACGCCCATTTCGGAGAACTGGTTGATGATGCGGATGACGCCCTTTTCGTTGCCCGGAATGGTCTTGGAGGAGAACAGGAACAGGTCGCCCTCCTTCAGCTCCAGCCCGCGGTACTTGCCGCGCGCCAGCTGCGCGGTGGCGGCGCGGCGCTCGCCCTGGCTGCCGGTGGTGATCAGCATCAGGTTTTCGCGCGGCACGTTGGCGGCGTCTTCCGGGCTGATCACCTTTGGGAAATCCACCAGCACGCCGGTTTCCACCGCGGCTTCGATCATCCGGCGCATTGCTCGGCCCAGCAGGACAACGGAGCGGCCCGCCTTCACCCCGGCTACGGCCAGGGTTTTCACCCGCGCCACGTTGGAGGCGAATGTGGTGGCCGCAACCAGGCCCCTAGCCTCGGAAAACAGCTTGGTGATTTCTTCCGGCAGTTCCGATTCCGAGCGGCCGGGGTGCTGGGAGAACACATTGGTGGAATCGCAGACCAGCGCCTGGATGCCGCCCTTGGCGATCTCCGCCCACATGTCCGGGTCGAAGGGCTCACCGACCAGGGGGTTTGCGTCCAGTTTGAAGTCGCCGGTGTGCACCACCCGACCCGCCGGGCTGTCGATCACCAGCCCGCCGCTTTCGGGGATCGAGTGGCTCATCGGCGCAACGCCGATGGTGAAGGGGCCAAGCTTTGTCACTTCGGGCCAGGCCTGCACAGTGTGCACGTTGGCCGGGTCGTGGCCTGCCTCTTCCATCTTGCGGCGCGCCAGGTTGGCGGTGAAGGCGCGGGCGTAGACCGGCACGTTCAGATGCCCATAAAGATGGGCAATCGCGCCGATGTGGTCCTCATGCCCGTGGGTGATGAAAATACCCTCCAGCCGGTCGGCGCGCTCCTTCAGCCAGGTAATGTCGGGCATGATCAGATCGACGCCCGGGGTGGTGTCCATGTCCGGGAAAGTCACGCCCAGGTCGACCAGGACCAGCCGTTCCTTGCCCTGCGGGCCGTAGCCGTAAACATAGGCGTTCATGCCAATTTCACCCGCCCCGCCGAGGGGCAGGTAGATCAATCTATCACTGCTCATGCGTCAGTACCGTTTTCCTTGTTGTATTTATGGATGATCTGCAGCCCATGCATGGTGAGATCATCCTCATATGCGTCAAACAGATCGGCAGATTGCTGGAACAAAGGCGCCAGCCCGCCGGTTGAGATTACTTTCATCGGCACCGCGCGCTCGGCCTTGATACGGGCGCAGATCTCGCGCACGAGGCCGACATAGCCCCAGAACACGCCGGACTGCATGCAGGCGACGGTGTTGGTTCCGATCACGTTCTGCGGCTTGGAAATGTCGACATGGGGCAGCGCGGCGGCGGCCTGGTGCAGCGCCTCCAAGCTGAGGTTCACGCCCGGCGCGATCACCCCGCCGACATAGGCGCCGTCTTCGGCCACCACGTCAAAGGTGGTGGCGGTGCCAAAGTCCACCACGATCAAGTTGCCGCCGTAGGTGTCGAAACCCGAGACCGTGTTGACCAGCCGGTCGGGGCCGACCGCGGTGCCCTCGTCCACCCGCACCGCAACGGGCAGCAGGCATTCGGGTTTGCCCACCACCAGCGGCCGGGTGTTGAAGTAGCGGTCCGCCAGCACACGCAGGTTGAACACCACCCGCGGCACGGTGGAGGAGATGATCATGTCGGTGATATCCGCCTCGATCCCCTGCAGCCGCATCAGCGTGTTGAGCCAGACGTAATACTGGTCGGCGGTGCGCTGCCATTCGGTGGCGGTGCGCCACATGCCGATGAACTTCTCGCCGTCATAGATCGAGAAGACGGTATTGGTATTGCCGCAATCAACTGCCAGAAGCATTGCTGCTCCTTCCTAGAAATAGATGTCCGCCGCGGGAATGCTGACGCGGCCCTTGGCGGTGTTTAGGACAAGGTTGCCGCTGGCGTCCACCGTTTCAAAGGTGCCTTCGGTCTCTGACGACGCGGTCTTGGCAGTGATTACCTCACCCAGCTTGGCCGCACGCGCGAGCCATTCGGTGCGGATCGGCTCGAACCCGTAGGTCGCGAACTGCTGCTCGTAGCGGGCAAAGGCCTCGGCCACGGCTTCCAGGAATTCCTCCGGCGTGACCTGCACGCCGGTCTCAGACAACAGCGACACAGGCCAGACTGCGCCGGGCTCCAGCCATTCCTTCATCGGGGTTTCCACCAGATTGACGCCGATGCCGACAAACAGGTGGTTGACCCCCTGCCCGTTGCCGGCGCTTTCCAGCAGGATGCCGGCCAGCTTGCCGCCCTTCAGCAGCACATCGTTGGGCCACTTCAGGGACAGCCCTTCGCTGCGGCCAGTGACCGCGACGCAGGCGTCATAGACCGCCAGTGCCGCCACAAAGCTGCGCAGCGCGGCCTGGTCCGGTGCGCCTTCGGGGCGCATCACCAGGGTGGCGGCGAAGTTGCCCTTGGGGTCCTTCCAGTCGCGGCCGCGGCGGCCGCGCCCCTGGGTTTGGCGCAGGGCCAGGATCCATTCCGGACCTGCCAGTTCCCCGGCGATGCGGGCTGCCTCATTCAGGGTGCTGTCCACCTCATCAAGCACCCGTTTTCCGTATCCTGCTGGCCAGCTCATCTGCAATCCTTAGAAAGTGCGAAAAGGCCCGGTCGCGTGACCGGGCCTTTCCAGCCTGCCTGAAAAGCAGATCAATTTACAAGGGTTGCTGCGGCGGCAGCGGCGGCGCCGTCGATGCCGAACTGGTAAACCACCCCCACCAGCATCAGCGCGGCAGAGGCCATCAGCGCCACGCCCAGAACCGGCGAGCCCTTGGCTTCCACTTCGTCCTCGCCGGTGCCGAAGTACATGTAGAAGACGATACGGATGTAGTAGAACGCACCGATGACGGAGGCCACGGCGGAGGCGATGACCAGGCCCATCAGGTCTGCAGCCACACCGGCCTGCCACACGCCCAGCTTGGCAAAGAAGCCCAGCATCGGCGGCACGCCTGCCAGCGAGAACATCAGGATCAGCACAGCCAGCGCCTTGCCCGGCTCGCGCGCAGCGAACTGGTTCAGGGCCAGGATGTCGGTCACCGGCTTGCCGTCTTTCTCCAGCATCAGGATGAAGGAGAAGGTGCCGATGTTCATGGTGACGTAGATCGCCAGGTAGACCAGCATCGCGGTGATGCCCTGCTCGGTGCCTGCCGCGAGGCCGATCATCGCATAGCCCATGTGGGCGATCGAGGAGAACGCCATCAGCCGCTTGATGTCGCGCTGGCCGATCGCCGCGATGGCGCCCAGGAACATCGACAGCACCGACAGCACCACGATGATCTGCTGCCAGTCGGAGACCGCGCCGCCGAAGGCGTCAAACAGAACGCGTGCAAACAGGCCCATGGCCGCAACTTTCGGCGCGGTGGCAAAGAAGGCGGTGACCGGGGTCGGCGAGCCTTCGTAGACGTCCGGGGTCCACATGTGGAACGGAACCGCCGAGACCTTGAACGCCATGCCGGAGATCATGAAGACCAGGCCGAACAGCATGCCGATGGACATATGGCCCTGCTCCGCCACCTGGATGATGCCCGCGAACTGAGTGGTGCCGGCAAAGCCGTAGACCAGCGAAGCGCCGTAGAGCAGCAGGCCGGAGGACAGCGCGCCCAGCACAAAGTACTTGAGGCCCGCCTCGGTCGACTTGACGCTGTCGCGGCGCATGGCGGCCACGACGTAGAGCGACAGCGATTGCAGCTCTAGCCCCATGTAGAGGGACATCAGGTCGCCGGCGGAGACCATCATCATCATGCCGACAGCGGCCAGCGCCACCAGGATCGGGAACTCGAACCGCAGGATGCCGCGGCGCGCCATGTAGTCCTGACCGATCAGCAGCACGGCGGACGCGCCCAGCAGCAGCGCCACCTTGGCAAAGCGCGAGAAGCCGTCGTCGATGAACATGCCGCCAAAGGCGGTCCTGGTGCCGTCCGGGCTGGAGGCGATCCAGAAAGCCAGCAGCGCCAGCAGCGCGGCCGTCGCCCAGACCATCGGCACCGCCAGCTTGTCCTTGCCGGTGTAGACGGCGCCGATCAGCGCCCCCATGGCGTAAAGCGCCAGAACGATCTCTGGCAGGATTACAGTAAGATCAGCTTGGATCATCTGCCTGATGCTCCCTTAGTGCGAAGCAATCTGGGTGGCTGCCGAGGTATCGGCCGCCGCCAGAGACTGGTTGAAGTTTGCGATCAGCGCCTCGGTCGAGGGGCCGATGATGTCGGTGACCAGCGCCGGGTAGACGCCCAGCAGCAGGGTCATCACGACCAGCGGCGCAAAGACAAAGCGTTCGCGCGCGGACATGTCCTTGATGCCCATCAGGCTGCCCTTGATCAGGTCGCCGAACACCACGCGGCGGTAGAGCCACAATGCGTAACCGGCCGAGAAGATCACGCCGGTTGCCGCCACCGCGGTCACCCAGGTGTTCTTCTGGAAGGTGCCCATCAGGGTCAGGAATTCACCGATGAAGCCCGAGGTGCCCGGCAGGCCGACGTTGCCCATGGTGAAGAACATGAAGACCAGCGCGTATGCGGGCATCCGGATCACCAGGCCGCCGTAGGCGTCGATGTCGCGGGTGTGCATGCGGTCATAGATGACGCCGACGCAAAGGAAGAGCGCGGCGGAGATGAAGCCGTGCGACAGCATCTGGAAGATGGCGCCGTCGATGCCCTGCTGGTTGGCGGCAAAGATGCCCATGGTGACAAAGCCCATGTGCGCAACCGAGGAATAGGCGATCAGCTTCTTCATGTCCTCCTGCACCATCGCCACCAGCGAGGTGTAGACCACCGCAATCGCGGACATCCACAGCACCACATCGGTCATCACGTCCGCGCCCACCGGGAACATCGGCAGGGAGAAGCGCAGGAAGCCGTAGCCGCCCATCTTCAGCAGGATCGCCGCCAGCACCACGGAGCCCGCTGTCGGCGCCTGCACGTGCGCGTCCGGCAGCCAGGTGTGCACCGGCCACATCGGCATCTTCACCGCAAAGGAGGCAAAGAAGGCGAGGAACATCAGCGTCTGGGCGCCGCCCAGCACATGGATGCCCAAGACGTCGAACGACGCCGCCGAGAAGCTGTGGGTCAGCAGGGTCTCGATATCGGTGGTGCCGGCATCCACATACATGAAGACCATCGCAACCAGCATCAGCACCGAGCCGAAGAAGGTGTAGAGGAAGAACTTGAAGGAGGCGTAGATCCGCTCCTTGCCGCCCCAGATACCGATGATCAGGAACATCGGAATGAGGCCCGCCTCGAAGAACAGGTAGAACAGCACCAGGTCCAGCGCCATGAAGACACCCAGCATCAGGGTCTCCAGGAGCAGGAAGGCGATCATATATTCCTTCACGCGGGCCGTGACCGACCAGCTGGCCAGGATGGTCAGCGGCATGATGAAGGTGGTCAGCATCACGAACAGAACCGAGATGCCGTCGACGCCCATCTTGTACTTGAGCCCGAAGATCCACTCCCGGTCCTCGACAAACTGGAAGCCGGTGTTGGCGGGATCGAACTCGAAATAGATGCCCAGGCTCACCAGGAAGGTGATCGTGGTGGCAAAGAGCGCAACAAACTTGGCGTTGCGCTGCGCCGCCCTATCCTCGCCGCGCAGGAACAGGGCCAGAATGGCCGCCGCGAGCGCCGGGATGAAGGTGACAATAGAAAGGAGATTGTCCATCAGTGCGTTCCTCCGCCGATCGACATCCAGGTGACCAGGGCTGCAATGCCCAGCACCATCCAGAAGGCATAAGTGAAGATGTAACCGGACTGCGCCCGGCCCGCGAGGCGGGTGAAGAAGGGAACAACGCCCATGGCCAGGCCGTTCAGGAAGCCGTCGATGGTGCTGCCATCGCCGCGTTTCCAGAAGAAGCGGCCGATGGCCACGGCCGGTTTGACAAAGATCACGTCATAGATTTCGTCAAAATACCATTTGTTGAGCAGGAACAGGTACAGCGGGCGCTGCTGCTGCGCCAGGCGCGCGGGTAGCGACGGGTTCCAGATGTAGAACCACAGCGCCAGGACCAGGCCGCCCAGCATTGCGACGAACGGGGACAGCTTCACCCATTTCGGCGCCGCATGGGCATCCTCCAGGATGTGGTTGTCCTTGCCGATGTACAGCGCGCCCTCGCCCGGCTTGCCGGCAAACACATAGTGGTGCTCGCCGCCATGTGCCGCGTCTTCGCCGTGCGCGGCCTCTTCACCGTGGCCGGCCTCTTCGCCATGTGCCGCAGCGGATGCTTCCGCCACCGGGATGCCGTAGAACTTGCCGACCTGATCAGCGTGGCCGAAGAAGCTGCTGTACCAGATCATGCCCGCGGTGACCGAACCCACCGCCAGCACACCGAGCGGCACCAGCATGGTCCAGGGGCTTTCATGGGCATGGTCATGGGTGTGCTTGTCGCCGCGCGCCTCGCCGTAGAAGGTCATGAAGATCAGGCGCCAGGAGTAGAAGGAGGTCATGAAGGCGGCGATCACCAGCGCCCAGAAGCCGAACATCGAGCCGCCCGCATAGGCGCTTTCGATGATGGCGTCCTTGGACACGAAGCCGGCAAAGCCAACCCAGCCGCTCAGCGGGATGCCAACACCGGTAATGGCCAGCGTACCGATCATCATCGCCCAGAAGGTATAGGGGATTTTCTTGCGCAGCGCGCCGTAGTTCCGCATGTCCTGCTCGTGATGCATGGCGTGGATCACCGAACCGGCGCCAAGGAACAGCATCGCCTTGAAGAAGGCGTGGGTGAACAGGTGGAACATCGCCGCCGAGTACATGCCGACGCCAGCCGCCACGAACATGTAGCCCAGCTGCGAGCATGTCGAATAGGCGATCACGCGCTTGATGTCGTTCTGAACCAGGCCCACGGTGGCCGCGAAGAAGGCAGTCGCAGCCCCCAGCACGGTGATGAAGGCCGCGGCCTCAGGCGCGAACTCGATCAGCGGCGACATGCGGCAGACCAGGAATACGCCCGCGGTCACCATGGTCGCCGCGTGGATCAGCGCCGACACCGGGGTCGGGCCTTCCATCGCGTCCGGCAGCCAGGTGTGCAGGATCAGCTGCGCCGATTTGCCCATCGCGCCGACAAACAGCAGGAAGGCCAGCAGGTTCGCCGCATTCCATTCGCTCCACAGGAAAGACACCTGGGTTTCCGCCAGCGTCGGGGCAGCGGCAAAGATGTCAGACAGGTTGATGCTGTCGGTCAGGAAGAACAGCCCGAAGATCCCCAGCGCAAAGCCGAAGTCGCCGACCCGGTTCACGATGAAGGCCTTCATCGCCGCTGCATTGGCGCTAGGCTTGCGGTAGTAGAAGCCGATCAGCAGGTAGGAGGCCACGCCCACGCCTTCCCAGCCGAAGAACATCTGCACCAGGTTGTCGGAGGTCACCAGCATCAGCATCGCGAAGGTGAAGAACGACAGATAGGCAAAGAAGCGCGGCTTGTAGCTTTCGCCCTCTTTCCACTGCGGGTCATGGTCCATGTAGCCGAAGGAATAGAGGTGCACGAGCGACGAGACCGTGGTGATCACGATCAGCATGATCGCGGTCAGCCGGTCCAGGCGGATCGCCCAGGAGGTCGACAGCGAGCCGCTTTCGATCCAGCGGAAAATCTCGATGTTCTGGGTCACCCCGTCAAACGACAGGAAGGTGATCCAGCTAAGCAGCGCCGCAAGGAACAAAAGCGCCGTAGCGGTCACGGTGGCGGCTTTCTCACCGATCATCTTGTGGCCGAAGCCGCAGATAACTGCGCCAACCAGCGGGGCAAAGAGGAGGATGGTTTCCATCGGTGTTAGCCCTTCATCACGTTGACGTCTTCCACGGCAATGGTGCCGCGGTTGCGGAAGAAGCAGACCAGGATCGCAAGGCCGATGGCGGCCTCTGCGGCGGCCACGGTCAGCACGAACAGGGTAAAGACCTGCCCCACCAGATCGCCCAGGAAGCTGGAGAAGGCGACCAGGTTGATGTTCACCGCCAAGAGCATCAGTTCGATGCTCATCAGCAGGATGATCACGTTCTTGCGGTTCAGGAAGAGCCCGAAGATGCCGATGACGAACAACGTCGCCGCGACGGTCAGATAATGTTCAAGTCCAATCATTGGATCACAGCCCCTGCCCCGGTTTCACATCCCTAAGCTCCATCGCGGCGGCCGGGTCGCGCATCATCTGCGCAACCACGTCCTGGCGCTTGACGTCGGTGCGGTGGCGCAGGGTCAGCACGATCGCGCCGATCATCGCCACCAGCAGGATCAGGCCCGCCAGCTGGAACAGAAGGAAATATTGGTCATAGATGATGAGGCCGAGCGCCTCGGTGTTGTGGCGGTCCGCAGGCACCGGATTGGCCAGCAGCTCCGGCGCCTTGTGCGCGGTTTCCCAGACGCCGAAGGCCATCACGAACTGCATCAGGATCACCAGGCCGATCAGCAGCGCCAGCGGCATGTATTTCGCCATCTCCGCTTTCAGCTCGGCAAAGTCGACGTCGATCATCATCACCACAAACAGGAACAGCACCGCGACCGCGCCCACGTAGACGATGACCAGCAGCATGGCGACGAACTCCGCCCCCAACAGCACAAACAGCCCGGCCGAGGAAAGGAAGGCCAGGATCAGCCACAGTACCGAATGCACCGGCTGGCGGCTGATCACGGTGAACAGCCCGCCGGTGATGGCGCTGATGGCGAAGAGGTAGAAGGCAAAAACGCTCATGTCTCATCGTCCCTTTTGTCGTCCATGACCGATTGCGCCAGATCCAGCGCCCGGTTCATGGCCGGAATGCCGGCAAACACCGACATCTGTCCGATCGTTTCCACGATCTCTTGTTTCTTGGCGCCGGCCGCGAGGGCGTGGCGCACGGTCTGGCGCACGGCACTGTCGGCCTGCGCGCCCTGCATTGTCAGCCCGGCCAGTGTCAGCAGCAGCCGGGTCTTGGCATCCAGCCCGTCCTTGTTGACGGTGTTGCCGAACATCATTTCCATGACCTCTTTGGGCATGGTGGGCCACAGCGCCTCGAACTCCTTGAAAGCCTCGGAGGGCGAGAAGTTCTCCAGCGCCGGGTTGAACGCCTTGGCCATCTGCTGGGCCTGGGCCATCATGGCCTCGAAAGGGTTCTTGGGGTCAGTCATCGGTACGGCGCGTCGATTTCCAGGTTGCGGGCGATCTCGGCTTCCCAGCGCTCCCCGTTCGAAAGCAGCTTCTCCTTGTCGTAGAACAGCTCCTCGCGGGTTTCGGTGGCGAATTCGAAGTTCGGGCCTTCGACAATCGCATCCACCGGGCAGGCTTCCTGGCAGAAGCCGCAGTAGATGCATTTGGTCATGTCGATGTCATAGCGCGTGGTGCGGCGGCTGCCGTCCTCGCGCGGCTCCGCGTCGATGGTGATCGCCTGCGCCGGGCAGACCGCTTCGCAAAGCTTGCAGGCAATGCAGCGCTCTTCGCCATTCGGATAGCGGCGCAGTGCGTGCTCGCCGCGGAAGCGGGGCGACAGCGGGCCCTTCTCGTGCGGGTAGTTCAGGGTGGCCTTGGGGGCGAAGAAATACTTCAGCCCCAGTTTGAAGCCGACCCAGAAATCCTGCAGCAGGAAGTATTTGGCGGCGCGGGTGTAGTCGATGTTCGCCATCAGTTAGCCTCCCACGGTCCAGCGGGCGAAGATGCCCCAGAACCAGTCAAATTTTGCAGCAAAGGACACGAAGACCACCCAGGCCAGCGAGAACGGCAGGAACACTTTCCAGCCCAGGCGCATCAGCTGGTCATAGCGGTAGCGCGGGGTGATCGCCTTCACCATTGCGAAGAGGAAGAAGAAGAACGCCATCTTGCCGACCATCCACAGGACGCCATCGGGCAGGCCCGGGATCGGGGACAGCCAGCCGCCGAAGAACAGCAGCGAGGTCAGCGCGCACATCAGGAAGATGGCGATGTACTCACCGGCCATGAACAGCAGGAACGGGGTCGCCGAATATTCCACCTGGTAGCCCGCGACCAGTTCAGATTCCGCTTCCGGCAGGTCGAACGGCGGCCGGTTGGTTTCCGCCAGCGCCGAGATGAAGAACAGGAAGACCATCGGGAAATGCGGGATCCAGTACCAGTTCAACAGGCCCAGATCGCCGTCCTGCGCGCGCACGATGTCGCCGAAGTTCATCGACCCGGTGGAGATAATCACACCGATGATGATGAGGCCGATGGAGACCTCATAGGAGATCATCTGTGCCGCGGAGCGCAGCGAGCCCAGGAACGGGTACTTCGAGTTCGACGCCCAGCCGCCCATGATCACGCCGTAGACCTCCAAGCTGGAGACCGCGAAGACATAGAGGATAGCGACGTTGATGTCAGAGAGCACCCAGCCGTCGTTGAAGGGGATCACCGCCCAGGCGATCATCGCCAGCACGAAAGAGGTCATCGGCGCCAGGATAAAGACGGTGCGGTCGGCGCCGGCCGGGATCACCACCTCTTTCACCACGTATTTCAGCGCATCGGCCACCGATTGCAGCAGGCCGTAGACGCCCACCACGTTCGGGCCCCGGCGCATCTGGACCGCGGCCCAGATCTTGCGGTCCCCGTAGACGAGGAACAGGAGCGAGATCATCACAAAGGCAACAACTGCAAGCACTTGCGCCAGGATCAGAACAGCGATGCCGCCTGGAGTGTTAAAGAAATCAGCCATAGGTCCTCACACCGTAGGTATTCCGTTTGCCGCGCAATCCGCGACCGCGACGCTGGCGTCGATGGTGCGCAGGCCGCGCGGCAGAGAGGGCGAAATCAGATAGACCGCATCAGCGGTCCGGCTGCCCCCTGCCTGTTTCGTTGTTGTGCGCACATGGCGCGCGAACCCGTAGTCCCGGATCAGCGCATATTGCGCGGCGGCGCATTCCGCATATTTGTCGAGGTCGCCAGGCGCGGCAGCGCCGCGCATGGAGACGTTGAATTGCACCAGATCGCCCTCCAGCAGGCTGGTTTCCACCCCTTCGTAGACAGGAGCGGGCTGCGCGCCTTCAGTGCCGGGCGCCATTGCGCAGGCGGCCAGCAGAAACGGCGTTATGAGGGCGAAGCGGATCATTCGGCGGCCAGTTTCCCGGTTTCGCGGGCCTTCACGCCTGCCGACAGCTCCGCCATCAGCTGCGATGCGCGGGCGATCGGGTTGGTCAGGTAGAAATCCTTGACCGCGGGCAGGAAGGACGCGCTGCCGAGCTTGTCCTGCTCCAGCGGCTCGCCGTCCTTTTCGGCCACTTCGTCGATCCGGGCCAGATGCGGAACTTCCGCGACCAGCGCCTGGCGCAGCTGCGCCAGCGAGTCATAGCCCAGCTTGGCTTCAGCTTCAGCGCTCAGCGCGCGCAGGATGGCCCAGTTTTCCTTGGCCTCACCCGGCGCAAAGGCTGCGCGCATGGCCAGTTGGGGTCGGCCTTCGGTGTTCACGAACAGGCCGTTCTCCTCGGTGTAGGCTGCGCCCGGCAGGATCACGTCGGCGCGGTGCGCGCCGCGGTCGCCGTGGCTGCCCTGGTAGATCACAAAGGCGCCTGCGTCGATTTCCACCTCATCGGCGCCGAGGTTGTAAATCACCTCTGCCCCGTCGATAGCTGCGGCCATGCCGCCTTCGGTCACAGCGCCGATGTCCATCGCCCCGACGCGGGAAGCGGCGGTGTGCAGCACCATCAGCTTGGAGCCGGTACCGGCAGCCAGTTTCTGCGCGGCGGCCAGAACCGCCAGGCCGTCGGCCTCGCGCAGGGCACCCTGCCCCACGATCACGACAGAGGGTGCGTCCTTGACGGCGCCGTAGTCCTTGTTCAGCAGGCCTTCCAGCGCAGCGCGGTCGGTGCCGACGTGGGCGTATTCATAGGTCAGGTCCGCCGGCTGGCCGACCAGGCCGACCTGCGCGCCGTTCAGCCATGCTTTGCGGATGCGGGCGTTCAGCACCGGCGCTTCGTCGCGCGGGTTGGTGCCGATCAGCTGGATGAACTTGGCGCTGTCGATATCCTCGATGGTGGCGGTGCCGGCATAGCCCGCGCGGTTGCCGATCGGCAGGCGGGCGTTGTCGGTGCGGCATTCAACCTTGCCGCCCAGGCCCTCGACCAGCTGCTTCAGCGCAAAGGCTGCCTCGACCGGAACCAGATCGCCGATCAGGCCCGCAATCTTCTTGTCCTTTATGGCATTTGCAGCAGCAGACAGCGCCTCCGCCCAGGTGGCGGGCTTCAGCTTGCCATCGACCCGCACGTAGGGACGGTCAAGGCGCTGGCGGCGCAGGCCGTCCCAGACAAAACGGGTCTTGTCGCTGATCCATTCCTCGTTCACGCCGTCGTGGTTGCGCGGCAGGATCCGCATCACTTCTCGGCCCTTGGTATCCACGCGGATGTTCGACCCCAGCGCGTCCATCACGTCGATGGTTTCGGTCTTGGTCAGCTCCCACGGGCGGGCGGTGAAAGCATAAGGCTTCGACGTCAGCGCGCCCACCGGGCACAGGTCGATGATGTTGCCCTGCAGGTTCGATTGCAGCGTCTGGTTCAGGTAGGAGGTGATCTCCGCATCCTCGCCGCGTCCGGTCTGGCCCATCTGGGTGATGCCTGCCACCTCAGTGGTGAAGCGAACGCAGCGGGTGCAGGAAATGCAGCGGGTCATGGTGGTGGAAACCAGGGGACCGAGGTCCAGATCGTCCACCGCGCGCTTGGCCTCCTTGAAGCGGCTGCCCGACAGGCCATAGGCCATCGCCTGGTCCTGCAGGTCGCATTCGCCGCCCTGGTCGCAGATCGGGCAATCCAGCGGGTGGTTGATCAGCATGAATTCCATCACGCCTTCGCGGGCCTTCTTGACCATCGGCGAGTTGGTCTTCACCTGCGGCGCCTGGCCTTCGGGACCCGGGCGCAGGTCGCGCACCTGCATGGCGCAGGAGGCGGCGGGCTTCGGCGGGCCGCCGACGACCTCCACCAGGCACATGCGGCAGTTGCCGGCAATCGACAGCCGCTCATGGTAGCAGAAGCGCGGGATCTCGACGCCGGCCTCCTCACAGGCCTGGATCAGGGTCATCGCCCCATCCACCTCGATCTCGGTTCCGTCAATGTTGATCTTGCGGAGGTCAGACATGGTCTATTTCGCCCTCAGTAACACGCCGATCGCGCTGTTTTTCTCAATCTCTGCGCGGCCATAGGCGCAGAATGTTTCGGGTTCGCCGTAGTCAACGCCGTTCTGCGCCAGGAGTTCTTCTCCCTTGGCGCGCATCCGGGCCTTTTCGGCATCAGATTCGATGTAGCTGCGGATTTCCGTGTCCGAGTATCCCAGCTCGTTTGCCCGCGCTTTGAGCCGGCGCAACTCGACCAGCCCTTTCAGGTAGCGCGGGGAAATATCCTCGCAGTAATCCGAGACTTCCTTGGCCACGGCGACGGCAAACAGCGGGTCTTCGATTTCCTGCACTTCGCGCAGCGACGGCTTGGTCAGGGCCGGGGCAGGCAGGGCAACAACGGTGGTCAGAACAGCAGCAATCAGGGCACGCATGGCATGGGACTCCTTCAGTTTCGAAGCCCCCATGCGCAAGGCCGCGCCTCTGCTATGCAATAGCAGCCGGGCCGCACGGCCCTGATATGCCGGAAATCCGCTCACGGAGTGCAGGTCCCCTGGAAGACGGCGCGGCCATCGGTGATGGTCAGCGGAATATCCTCGTTGCGCGGGTCGTTGGCCCATTCGATCTTGGAAGAACCATAGGTCGTCACGCAGTAGGTGGTGCCGCCATGTGCAGCCGCTTCGCGCGCACCCGTAAGCGACCGTTCGACGCCCTTGATGTCGATCTGGAACACTGCCGGATCGGTTTTCTTGTCGATGGGCTTGGCCTTGGCCTTGAACGGCACGCCGTCATACAGCGTGCGGCTCTTGTTGGTGACGGAGGTGCCGCAGGCCGAAACCAGCGCCAGAGCCGCCAGGCAGGCCGCAGGAACGGCCATCCGGTATGTCTTCAAGATGCTCAAAATACTGCCACCAATGCCAGGATCGCCAAGCCGGCCATGCAGGCCCAGCCGACAACATAAAAAACAGAGCGCGGGCCGCTGTGCGGTTTGCCGATGCCCTGAAGGTGAATGAAAATCATGATGACCCGCGCCGCCAGCGCCAGCGAGGCCAGCAGGTTCACCCAGAACGGCGCTGCACCCGCCAGAATTGCCACCAGTGTCACGGTGAGGAAGACAGGCAGCGTCTCGCAGCCGTTCAGGTATGCGCGGTTCAGCCGGTACGCCTTTTCCGCATAATCCTCCCGCGGCGTGGCCCCCGGTGCGAGGCCCGCCTTCTGCTTGGCCAACGCCGAAAACGGCGACAGCGCCAGGGTGATCAGAGTAAAGATCACCAGCGCGGCCAGAGCGTGGGAATATGCAGCGAAGGCTTCCATTGTTACTCAGCCGCCATCGCGCCCATGCGGCCGGTCTTCTGGGCCCGGATGCGGTCTTCGATTTCCTCGCGGAAGTTCTTGATCAGGCCCTGGATCGGCCAGGCCGCCGCATCGCCAAGGGCGCAGATGGTGTGGCCCTCGACCTGCTTGGTCACGTCCCACAGCATGTCGATTTCTTCCAGCTCTGCCTCGCCCTTCACCAGGCGGTCCATGACGCGCATCATCCAGCCGGTGCCTTCGCGGCAGGGGGTGCACTGGCCGCAGCTCTCGTGCTTGTAGAACTTGGACAGGCGCCAGATCGCCTTGATGATGTCGGTCTGCTTGTCCATCACGATCACCGCCGCAGTGCCGAGGCCGGACCCCAGCTCGCCGCGCAGGTAATCGAAGTCCATGATCGCGTCGCGCATGTTCTCGCCGCGCACGCACGGCACGGAGGAGCCGCCGGGGATCACCGCCAGCAGGTTGTCCCAGCCGCCGCGGATGCCGCCGCAATGCTTCTCGATCAGCTCCTCAAAGGAGATCGACATCGCCTCTTCAACGACACAGGGGTTGTTGACGTGGCCGGAGATCGCAAACAGCTTGGTACCTGCGTTGTTCTGGCGCCCGAAGGAGGCGAACCAATCGGCGCCGCGGCGCAGGATGGTCGGCACAACCGCGATCGATTCCACGTTGTTCACGGTGGTCGGGCAGCCGTAAAGGCCCGCGCCTGCCGGGAACGGCGGCTTCATCCGGGGCATGCCCTTCTTGCCTTCCAAGGACTCGATCAGGGCGGTTTCCTCACCGCAGATATAGGCCCCTGCTCCGTGGTGCAGGAAGACGTCGAAGTCCCAGCCGGAGCCAGCGGCGTTCTTGCCCAGCAGGCCCTGGTCGTAACATTCGTCGATTGCCGCCTGCAGCGCCTCGCGCTCGCGGATGTATTCGCCGCGAAGGTAGATGTAGCAGGTATGTGCGTTCATCGCGAAGGAGGCGATCAGCGCGCCTTCGATCAGCGTGTGCGGATCGTGGCGCATGATTTCCCGGTCCTTGCAGGTGCCGGGCTCGGATTCATCGGCGTTGATCACCAGATACGCCGGGCGGCCGTCGCTTTCCTTGGGCATGAAGGACCACTTGAGGCCGGTCGGGAAACCCGCGCCGCCGCGGCCGCGCAGCCCTGAGTCCTTCATGGTCTGAATGATCCAGTCGCGGCCCTTTTCGATGATGCCGGCAGTGCCGTCCCAATGGCCGCGCGCCTTGGCGTCCGCCAGGTTGCGGTCGTGCATCCCGTAAAGGTTGGTAAAGATCCGGTCCTGATCCTTCAGCATGTGTGCCTACCTTTGGCTGTCCCGGCGCATGCGCCAGAGTTGAAATATGTTGACCAGGGCATAGATCATGCCCGCCAGCGCGGCGAAGTCGAACAGCAGCGCATAGCGCCCCGGCAGCCCCAGCATGGGGCCGATGAACAGCGACAGGACGATCCACAGCGAAATTGTCCCGGCGATCACCAATGCGATGTGCCGGCCCTTTGCTGCAATGGCCTGGTCCTGTTCCTTGCTCATCTGTTCCCTATCACCCGGAGACAGCCCGGCCGGGCCGCATCCGATCAGTCTTCTTTGTCGTCGTAGATGTGCTCTTCTTTGGCACGCTTCGCGAACTCGGTCTCATCGCCGACCTGCAGGCGCTTGGCCTGCTCGATCCAGCCGTCCCGCTCGATCCGGCCCTTGAACTGGAGCCGCGCATCAACCCAGGCAATCTCTGCCTCGGTCCATTCGGCGATCTGGTCGAAATGGAAGAAGCCCAGTTCGTTGAGTTTTTCCTCCAGCTTGGGGCCAACGCCTTTCAGCAGCTTCAGGTCATCAGGGAGACCACCGCGGGCCTCTTTCAGAACTTCGGGCTCTTTCTCTTCCACCGCAGGAGCTGCGTCCTTCTTGGCCTCAGCTGCCTGCTTCACCGCCGACTTGGGCGCCTCGGGGGGTTTGGGCGGTGCACCCGCTGCCGCGCGGCCGGCAACAACGCCGTCCTTGCCGACCCACGGGGTCAGCAGCGGCACTTCATCGCCCTGGATGCGCTTGACGCCGTCCTTGATGTCCATCGCCAGCTGCACCGACGCGTTGTACTGCGTCTTGCCGCTGTCGAAGTCGGTCAGCGAGGTGAGGCCCGCTTTCGGCTCTGCTGCATAGCGGCCGTTCTGCGGCCCGGGGGCAACCACCTTGCCCGCGGCCAGATCATCCAGCAGCTTGGCAAAGCCCTCTGCCGTCAGATCCTCGTAATAGTCCTTGCCGATCTGTGCCATCGGCGCGTTGGTGCAGGCGCCCAGGCACTCGACCTCTTCCCAGGTGAACTTGCCGTCCGCCGACAGGGTATGCGGCTTTTCGGCGATCTTCTCCTGGCAGACGGCGATCAGGTCCTCCGCCCCGCAGATCATGCAGGAGGTGGTGCCGCAAATCTGGACATGAGCAACGGAACCAGTGGGTTGCAGCTGGAACATGAAGTAGAAGGAGGCAACCTCCAGCACCCGGATATAGGCCATGCCGAGCATGTCGGCGATGGCTTCGATCGCGGGCTTGGACACCCAGCCTTCCTGTTCCTGCGCACGCCACAGAAGCGGAATGACCGCGGAGGCCTGACGCCCTTCGGGGTATTTGGTGATCTGCGCCTCGGCCCAGGCCTGGTTGGCCGGGGTGAAGGCAAAGCTGTCGGGTTGTTCGGAATGCAGACGGCGAAGCATTAGCGGTCAATCTCTCCAAATACGACGTCCATGGTGCCGATGATGGCGGCGACGTCGGCCAGCTGGTGGCCCTTGGCAACGTGGTCCATCGCCTGCAGGTGCAGGAACCCGGGCGCGCGGATCTTGGAGCGGTAGGGTTTGTTGGACCCGTCCGCCACCAGATAGACGCCGAACTCGCCCTTGGGCGCCTCGACGGCGGCGTAAACCTCGCCTGCCGGGACGTGGAAGCCTTCGGTGTACAGCTTGAAATGGTGGATCAGGCTTTCCATCGAGGTCTTCATGTCGCCGCGCTTGGGCGGGGTCAGCTTGCCGCGGGCCAGCACGTCGCCGGTGGCTTCGCGCAGCTTGGCAATCGCCTGGCGGATGATCGAGGTCGACTGGCGCATCTCTTCCATCCGGCAGAGGTAGCGGTCGTAGCAGTCGCCGTTCTTGCCGATCGGCACCTGGAACTCGAACTCGTCATAGCATTCATAGGGCTGTGCGCGGCGCAGGTCCCATGCAAGGCCGGAGCCGCGCACCATGACGCCGGAGAAGCCGTATTTCTGGATGTCGTCCTCGGTCACCACACCGATGTCGCAGTTGCGCTGCTTGAAGATGCGGTTTTCGGTCAGGAGGCCATCGATGTCGTCCAGCACCTTGGGGAATTCCATCGCCCAGAGGTCGATATCATCGAGCAGTTCGTCCGGCAGATCCTGATGCACGCCGCCGGGACGGAAGTAGGCCGCGTGCAGGCGCGCGCCGCAGGCCCGCTCGTAGAAGATCATCAGCTTTTCGCGCTCTTCAAAGCCCCACAGCGGCGGGGTCAGCGCGCCGACGTCCATCGCCTGCGTGGTGACGTTCAAGAGGTGGTTCAGCACCCGGCCGATTTCCGAGTACAGCACCCGGATCAGCTGGCCGCGGCGCGGCACCTCGGTGCCGGTCAGCTTTTCAATGGCCAGGCACCAGGCGTGTTCCTGGTTCATCGGCGCCACATAGTCGAGGCGGTCGAAATACGGAAGGTTCTGCAGGTAGGTGCGGCTTTCCATCAGCTTCTCGGTGCCGCGGTGCAGCAGGCCGATATGCGGATCGCAGCGTTCGACGATCTCGCCGTCGAGTTCGAGTACTAGACGCAAAACCCCATGCGCCGCAGGGTGCTGCGGGCCGAAGTTGATGTTGAAGTTGCGGATCTTCTGCTCGCCGCTCAGCGCGTCGACGCTGCCGTCGTCAAATTTGGAGCCGTCCATCATTTTGAACCTCCATGCGAGATAGCTCTCCCACGATTTGAACGCACTACAACAAGGGAGCGCTTCGTAGAAAACTTCTCATTTTTAAAAAAGGACATAGCGACACCCAGCAAGGCCGCACAGCCTGCCAGCAAGGTTCCCACTTCGGCCAGAGGTTCAAACCACATCAGTTTGCGCCCTCCTTCTCGTCGCCGGGCAGGATGTACTCGGCACCTTCCCACGGGGACATGAAATCGAACTGGCGGTATTCCTGCACCAGCTTCACCGGCTCGTAGACCACGCGCTTCTGCGCCTCGTCATAACGGACCTCGGTGTAACCGGTGGTCGGGAAATCCTTGCGCAGCGGGTAGCCGCGGAAGCCGTAGTCGGTCAGGATCCGGCGCAGGTCCGGGTGGCCGGAGAACAGGATGCCGAACATGTCGTAGACTTCCCGCTCAAACCAGTTGGCCGAGGGGTGCACGTCCACGATCGAGGGCACCATCTCATCCTCGCGCACGGCGGCGCGCAGGCGGATGCGCTGGTTCCGGTACATCGACAGGAAGTGGTAGACCACGTCGAACCGCTTGGCGCGGTCGGGGTAATCCACCGCGGTGATGTCCACCAGGGTTGAAAACTTGCAGTTGGCGTCCGATTTCAGGAACTCCACCAGACCGGCGATGTTCGAGGGCGTCACGTCGATGTTCAGCTCATCAAAGGACACATCCCAGGCCACCACGCAATCGGGGCGTTTGGCTTCGATCTGGGCGCCAAGCTCTTTCAGTGCTTCAGTCATGTTGTCTCCGCCCTTCCTTAGCGCACCAGGGTGCCGGTGCGGCGGATCTTGCGCTGCAGCTGCATCAGGCCGTAGAGCAGCGCCTCAGCCGTCGGCGGGCAGCCGGGCACATAGACGTCGACCGGCACAACCCGGTCGCAGCCGCGCACCACGGAATAGCTGTAGTGGTAGTAGCCGCCGCCGTTGGCGCAGGAACCCATCGAGATCACGTAGCGCGGCTCGGGCATCTGGTCGTAGACCTTGCGCAGGGCCGGCGCCATCTTGTTGGTGAGGGTGCCTGCGACGATCATCACGTCCGACTGGCGCGGCGAGGCGCGCGGCGCGATGCCGAAGCGTTCGGCGTCATAGCGCGGCATCGAGGTGTGCATCATCTCCACCGCGCAGCAGGCGAGGCCAAAGGTCATCCAGTGCAGCGAGCCGGTGCGCGCCCAGTTGATGATGTCCTCAGCCGAGGTGAGCAGGAAGCCCTTATCCTGAAGCTCGGCATTGATGGCCCGGGTGACAACTTCCTTGTCCACGCCCGCCGTGTTGGGTCCGGTCATCACTGCCATTCCAGGGCCCCTTTCTTCCATTCATAGGCAAAGCCGATGGTCAGCACGCCCAGGAACACCATCATCGACCAGAAGCCGAGGTCGCTGATGTCCTTGAAACCGACGGCCCAGGGAAACAGGAAGGCGATTTCCAGGTCGAAAATGATGAAGAGAATCGAGACCAGATAGAACCGGACATCGAATTTCATGCGGGCATCGTCAAAGGCGTTGAAACCGCATTCATAGGCGCTGACCTTTTCCGGGTCCGGGTTGCGGACCGCCAGCACCACGGCTGCCAGGATAAGGACAATCCCCAAACCTGCCGCGACGGCCAGGAAGACCAGAATAGGCAGGTATTCCCTCAACATCTCTTCCAAGAGCAGCTCCTTTCCCCGGGCGGATTTCCGCGCGGCGTCAATTGGCGTGTTGATTTGGACTGTGCATACCCCCGCGCCCGGGGAGCGTCAACTGAAGCGACGTTAATCCACAAGGGTTTGGACAGAAAAAGCACGGCTGCCGTGCGGGGCGAATTCCCAAGCGTTTTCATAAGAAAAGCGGCCGCAAGGAAAACCGCGGCCGCCGCAAAAACGTGAGTCAATTATGCCGGTTTTCAGCTTTGCCAGGCGGGTTTGCGTTTTTCGAAGAACGCCGCGATACCCTCGCCGGCTTCCGGCCCTTCCCAGCGCTCGACAAGCGCCTTGATTGTATGGTCAATCACGCTGTCATCCAGCCGCGGCCCCAGATCGCGGGCCAGCTTCTTGGCCGCGGCAACCGCGCCGGGGGCGCAGTTCAGGTAGGGGGCAACTTCTGCCTCAACCGCCTCGGCCAACTGGTCCGCGGGCACCGCCTTGGCCAGCAGGCCGAGCTCCACCGCTTCTGCCGCGCCAAACAGACGCGCCGACATGAACACCCGCCGCGCCTTGGCTTCCCCCATGCGGGCGATCACATAGGGCCCGATGGTGGCGGGAATCAGTCCCAGCTTGGTCTCGGTCAGGCCCATCTTCAGATGATCCGCACCAATGGCCACGTCGCAAACCGACGCCATTCCGACACCGCCGCCGAATGCGTTGCCCTGCACCGCGCCGATCAGCGGCTTCGGCAGGGTGTTGAGCGCCATCAGCATCTCCGCCAGCACCCGCGCCTCGCGCGCGCGGGTTTCGGCATCGGCATCCATCTGCGCCCGCATCCAAGCAAGGTCGCCGCCTGCGCAAAAGCTTTTGCCGGCACCGGTCAGCACCACTACGCGGACAGTCTCGTCCCCGGCCAGCCGCTTCGCCGCCTGGGTCAGCTCCTGCAGCATCTGGCCGGACATGGCGTTGTGCTTCTCGGCCCGGTTCAGGGTCAGGGTGCAGACGCCGCGGGCGTCGGTGTCCAGGGTGATTGTCTCAAACATCTTGTGTCTCCGCTGAATTCTTACTGCAGGCCGCGCATCATCCGGGCCAGCGCCGCGGCTTCTTCCAGCACCTCCGCATCCAGGCCGGTGTCATAGCCCAGTTCGGTCAGGCGCTTGTGCACCGCTTCCGTTGCCACATTGCCCGCCGCGCCCGGCGCATAGGGGCAGCCGCCCAAGCCGCCGACGGCCGCATCGAACACCCGCACGCCCTGCGCCAGCGAAGCCTCGATATTGTCAAGCGCCCGGCCCGCGGTGTCGTGGTAGTGGCCCGCCAGCTGTGCCGCGGGCACCCGCGCGGTGACAGCCTTGAGCATCGCAGTGATCGCCTCCGGCGTTCCTTGCCCGATGGTGTCACCCAGCGAGATCTCGTAACAGCCAAGCGAGAACAGCCGTTCGGCCACCTCTGCCACCTTCCCGGGCGGCGTCGCCCCGTCATAGGGGCAGTCGGTCACACAGGAGACATAGCCCCGGACCGGCAGTCCGATCTCCTTGGCCGCGTCTAGAATGGGCAGGAAGCGGGTGATGCTTTCCTCGATGGTGGCATTGATATTGGCCTTGGAAAACCCTTCGGAAGCGGATGCAAAGACAGCAATCTCATCCGCCTGTGCCGCCACCGCATCCTCATAGCCGCGCATGTTGGGGGTCAGGGCTGCATAGCGCACGCCGGGCGCGCGGGTTATGCCGGCCAGCACCTCCGCGCTGCCGGCCATCTGCGGCACCCATTTGGGCGAGACGAAGCTTGCCACTTCGATGCGCCTGAACCCGGCGCGGCTCAGGCAGTCGGTCAGCGCCACCTTTTCCGCAACCGGAATCTCGCGCTTTTCATTCTGCAGCCCGTCGCGCGGGCCAACCTCGAAGATTTCGGCAAATTCGCCCATGGAATGCCCTCCGGCTTCTTCTTTCCAAAAATGCTCAAACTGCAGCGGGGGCGGCAGGCGCGCCGCCCCGGACCCGGGTCAGCCGTCTTCTTCTTCCAGCCGCACCAGCGCCGCGCCGGCCTCAACCTGGTCGCCGGCTGCGGCCAAAACCTCGGCCACCACGCCGTCGCGGGCCGCCAGAAGCGAATGCTCCATCTTCATCGCTTCCAGAATGGCAAGCCGGTCGCCCTCTTTCACCGCCTGGCCGGCCTCGGCAAAGACCGCCTTGACCAGACCGGGCATAGGCGCCTCGATGACGTTGCTGTCGCCGCCTGCTGCCGCATCGCGGTCCAGCGGATCCAGCGCGGTGAACTCCAGACCGTAGGCATCATGCACGGTGATCAGCGTTCCCGACTGCGAAACCGCGGGCATCCGGCGCTCATCAATGCGCCACTGGCCCTGGCTGCGTTCGGCCACGACGGTTTCGCCATCAACGGTCCACAGCTGCCGGTCCGGCCCGTCCACCTGCACGTCAGCGGTGAACTCCTCGCCCGCATGGGAAAGGGTGACAGCCCGGTGCAAGGGCGCCCAGAGGGTAAAGCCGGTGTCCGGTGCAGCCTCCGCCAGCTCCAGCGCCACCATGCCGGCCGCCGCCTTATGGCGCAGCTCCACCACCGGCGCCGCGGTCAGCGCGTCCAGATCGCGGGCAATCAGGCCGGTGTCCACTTCGCCGTTGGCAAAGCCCTCATGCGCCGCCAGTGCGCCAAGGAAGGCCAGGTTGGTGACGGTTCCGCCGACCTCGGTTTCCTCCAGCGCGCGGGCCAGCCGCGACAGCGCCACCTTGCGGGTGGAACCATGCACGATCACCTTGGAGATCATCGGGTCGTACCAGGGGCTGATTGTGTCCCCTGCCCTGACACCGCTGTCGGCGCGGGCCTCTGCCGGGAAGGACAGATGCGTCAGCGTGCCGGTTGCAGGCAGGAAGCCCTTGGGCACATCCTCCGCATAAAGCCGCGCCTCAAACGCGTGGCCGGTGATGGTGAGGTCTTCCTGCTTGGCAGGCAGGCTCTCGCCAGAGGCAACCCGCAGCTGCCACTCCACCAGATCGACGCCGGTGATCAGCTCCGTGACCGGATGCTCCACCTGCAGGCGGGTGTTCATTTCCATGAACCAGAACCCGTCGGGGCGCAGCCCGTCAGAGCCGTCGACGATGAATTCTACCGTGCCGGCACCCTTGTAGCCGATAGCTTCGGCCGCGCGCACGCCAGCCTGTCCCATCGCCTCGCGCATTTCCGCGGTCATGCCCGGCGCGGGCGCTTCCTCGATCACCTTCTGATGGCGCCGCTGCAGGGAGCAGTCGCGCTCGAACAGATGCACCGCGTGGGTCCCGTCGCCAAAGACCTGAACCTCGATATGCCGCGGCTGCTGGATGTATTTCTCGATCAAGACATCCGGGTTGCCAAAGGCGGTGGTCGCCTCGCCTTGGGCACTTTTCAGGGCATCGGCAAATTCGGCAGGCTTTTCGACCAGCCGCATCCCCTTGCCGCCGCCGCCGGCAACCGCCTTGATCAGCACCGGGTAGCCGATCTTCTCCGCCTCGCCCGCCAGGAACTCCGGGTCCTGATTGGTGCCGTGATAGCCCGGCACCACCGGCACGCCGGCCTCTTCCATCAGCGCCTTGGCAGCGTCCTTGAGACCCATCTTGCGAATGGCGTCTGCCGAGGGACCGATAAAGACCAGCCCCGCGGCCTCCACCGCCTCGACGAATTTCGGGTTTTCCGACAGGAAGCCGTACCCCGGGTGAATCGCCTGGGCGCCGGTTTCCTTTGCGACGCGGATGATCTCGTCGCCCTTCAAATAGCTGTCCGCCGGGGCCGGGCCGCCGATATGCACGGCCTCATCCGCCAGCGCCACATGTTTCGAAGCCGCATCGGCGTCGGAGTAAACAGCCACGGTCCGCACCCCCATGGCACGGGCGGTTTCCATCACGCGGCAGGCAATCTCTCCGCGGTTGGCAATCAGGATTTTGTCAAACATGGGAGATCCTCACATCCGGAAGACGCCGAAGCGCGTATCTTCGATCGGGGCGTTCAGGGCGGCGCTCAGCGACAGGGCCAGCACCTCGCGGGATTTGCGCGGGTCGATGATGCCGTCATCCCAGAGGCGTGCAGAAGCGTAAAGCGGGTGGCTCTGCTCCTCGAACATCTCGATGGTGGGACGCTTGAACTCCGCTTCTTCCTCGGTGCTCCAGCTGCCGCCCTGCCGTTCGATGGCGTCGCGTTTCACCGTCGCCAGCACGCCTGCAGCCTGCTCGCCGCCCATCACCGAGATGCGGGAATTCGGCCAGGTCCACAGGAAGCGCGGGGAATAGGCGCGGCCCGACATGCCGTAGTTGCCGGCACCGAAGGAGCCGCCGACCAGCATGGTGATCTTGGGGACATTGGTGGTCGCCACCGCCGTCACCATCTTGGCACCGTGGCGGGCGATGCCCTCGTTTTCGTACTTCCGCCCGACCATGAAGCCGGTGATGTTCTGCAGGAACACCAGCGGGATCTTGCGCTGGCTGCACAGTTCCACGAAATGCGCGCCTTTCTGGGCGGCTTCCGAGAACAGCACGCCATTGTTGGCGATGATGCCGATGGGGCAGCCCTTGAGGTGGGCAAAGCCGGTGACCAGCGTCTCGCCAAAGCGCGGTTTGAACTCGTCAAAGCGGGAGCCGTCGACCAGCCGCGCGATCACCTCGCGGATGTCATAGGGCGTGCGCAGATCGCCCGGCACCACGCCAAGGATTTCCTCGGGGTCATAGGCAGGCTCTTCCGGGCTGGCCCAGTTCACCGTCAGCGGCCTGGTGATATTCAGCGACTGCACCGCACGGCGGGCCAGCGCCAGCGCATGGGCGTCATCCTCGGCCAGATAATCCGCCACGCCGGAGAGGCGCGTGTGCACGTCGCCGCCGCCCAGGTCCTCGGCGCTGACAACCTCGCCCGTGGCGGCCTTCACCAGCGGCGGGCCGGCCAGGAAGATGGTGCCCTGCTCCTTCACGATGATGGTGACGTCCGACATCGCCGGCACATAGGCGCCGCCCGCGGTGCAGGAGCCCATGACGACGGCGATTTGCGGGATGCCCTTGGCCGACATCCGGGCCTGGTTGTAGAAGATGCGGCCGAAGTGGTCGCGGTCAGGGAAGACCTCGTCCTGGTTCGGCAGGTTGGCGCCACCGGAGTCTACGAGGTAGATGCAAGGGAGACGGTTTTCCTCGGCGATTTCCTGCGCGCGAAGGTGTTTCTTCACCGTCATCGGATAGTAGGTGCCGCCCTTCACGGTAGCGTCGTTGCAGACCACCATGACCTCCTGGCCGTGCACCCGGCCGATGCCCGCTATCACGCCGGCCGAGGGTGCGGCGCCGTCATACATGGCATGCGCCGCGGTGGCGCCGATCTCCAGGAACGGGGAGCCGGGGTCCAAGAGGTTCGCCACCCGGCGGCGCGGCAGCATCTTGCCGCGGCTTTCATGGCGGGCGCGGGATTTCTCGCCGCCGCCCATGCGCGCGGCCTCAGCCGCCTCGCTGATCTGCGCAAGCGCGTCCAGATGCGCCTCGCGGTTCTGCTTGAAGCCTTCCGAGGAGGGCATCGCCTTGGATGTGAGTTTCATGTCCACTCTCCCGTTATAGGGTTGAGATCTTTATTTCCGGTTGGGGCAGCGTACGCCGGGTATGCAACACCTTGAGTCATTCAGTTTCTCCCGCCGCCCGCGCCTTCAGCTCCTTGCGGATGACCTTGCCGGTCACCGTCATCGGCAGCGCATCCAGGAACGCCACTTCGCGCGGGTAGGAATAATGCGCGAGGCGGTCCTTGACGTAGTCCTGAAGCTCCTTCTCTGAGGCCTCCGCCCCAGGCTTCAGCACCACATAGGCCTTGACGATTTCGGTGCGCAGGCTGTCGGGCTTGCCGACCACGCCCGCTGTCGCCACTGACGGGTGCGTCAGCAGGCAATCCTCGATCTCCGCCGGGCCGATGCGGTAGCCGCCGGAGGTGATCACGTCATCCTCGCGGCCGACAAAGCGCAGGTAGTCGCCCTCCCAGATGCCGCGGTCGCCGGTCACCAGCCAGTCGCCGCGGAACTTGGCCGCCGTCTCCTCGGGCCGGTTCCAGTATTCCAGCAGCATCGAGGCAGAGCCGCGGCGGATGGCGACGTCGCCCTCGTCCTCCGTTGGGTTGCCTGCCGCGTCGATCACCGCCAGCTCATGCCCCGGCACCGCCTTGCCGATGCAGCCCGGGCGCGGCTCGAATTCAGCGGCGCAGGAGGAGGCCACCATGTTGCATTCGGTCTGGCCGTAGAACTCGTTGATGGTCACGCCCAAGCGCCGCCGGCCCCAGGCGAGCATCTCGGCGCCCAGGGGCTCTCCGCCGCTGGCAACAGAGCGCAGGCCGCTGAGCCCCTGCCCGGCTGCTTTCAGCATCCTGAGCGCGGTGGGCGGGAAGAAGATATTGCGCACCCCTGCCTGTTCGATCAGCGCCGCACATGCTTCCGGCGTGAACTTGTCCAGCCGCGCGGCCACCACCGGCACGCCCAGCGCCAGGCCCGGCATCAGCACGTCGAACAGACCGCCGATCCAGGCCCAGTCGGCGGGGGTCCAAAGGACATCGCCGGACTGGCCGAGGTGGTCGTGGCTGATGGCCACCCCCGGCAGGTGACCCGTCAGCACCCGGTGGCCGTGCAGCGCGCCCTTGGGGCTGCCGGTGGTGCCGGATGTGTAAATCAGAACCGCAGGTGTTTCAGGCGTGGTATCCGCAAAGGGCACCGGCGGGCCGTCGAAGCCTGCGCTGTCTGCCATCACCGCCTCAGCCAGATCGCCAAGCAGCTCCGCGCCTTCCGGATCGGTCAGGACAAACCGCACCCCGGCGTCGCCGGCGCGCGACGCCAGCGCGTCGCGCTTGAACAGCTTGAACAGCGGCACCGAAATGCCGCCCGCCTTCCAGATCGCCAGATGCGCCGCCGCACACCAGGGCGACTGGCTGAGCAGCACGCCCACGCGGTCGCCGGGCTGAATGCGCGCCAGCAGGTAGCGCGCCAGCCCGTCCGTCATCGCCGCCAGATCGCTATAGGAGATGTCGCGGCGCGCCGGGCCGGTCATGTCGATCACGGCGGTCGCGTCCTGCGGCCGTGACAGGCATTGCGCCGCCATGTTCAGCCGGTCCGGCAAGTGCCAGCTGCCATCGCTGCGGAGTCCCGGAATGTTACAATCTTCATGCATGTTTAGACATTCCTGAAATGCATAGCAGATATGCAGTTTTTCAGCGCATAATCAATGACTAAGGCGGCGCAGTTTTGATCCAGATCAGGGCTGGAACAGGGTTTGGCAGGCATCACCTCAGCGTGAACACAAGAAAAGGGACGCACCCCATGAAACGTATGGTTTCCGCACTTGCGCTGACCTCTGCCCTGGCCGCCCTGGCCGCCCCTGCCTTTGCCCAGCAGCAAGGCGACTGGACCGTCGGCGTCGGCATCGCCAACGTGAACCCGAAATCCGGCAACGGCACCCTGGCCGGTTTCGACGCCGACATCGACGACGGCACCGCGCTGTCGCTGACCGTCGAGTACTTCTTCCGCGACAACTGGGGTGTCGAGCTGCTGGCGGCGTCGCCGTTTGAGCATGACATCAGCCTGGGCGGCACCGAGATCGCCTCGGCCAAACAGCTGCCGCCGACCCTGTCGATCAACTACCACTTCCCGACCCAGGGCGCGATCAAGCCGTTCCTTGGCCTGGGTGTGAACTACACCACCTTCTTCGAGGAAGAGACCGCCCTCGGCAATCTTGAGCTGGACGACAGCTTCGGCATCGCGGTCAATGCCGGCGCCGACTACCAGATCTCCGACAACGGTGCGCTGCGGCTCAACGTCCGCTGGATGGACATCGACACCGACGCATCCCTGGACGGCGCCTACCTCGGCACCGCGGAGATCGATCCGGTTGTCGTGAACCTCGCTTACGTGCACCGCTTCTGATCCTTTGTGATCCGGTTCCGGTCCGGTGGCTGCTCCTGCGCCGCCGGGCCCGCTGAAAGACCCCGCCGCCCCTCTGGAGCTGCGGGGTCTGCTTTTTACATGGTGCCCATCAGTTCCCGGCCGATCAGCATCCGGCGGATTTCGCTGGTGCCTGCACCGATCTCCATCAGCTTGGCATCGCGGAAAATGCGGCCCACCGGGTTGTCGGACAGGTAGCCCGCCCCGCCAAAGGCCTGCACCGCCTGATGCGCCTGGGTCATCGCGACCTCGGAGGCGTAGAGGCAGCAGGCTGCGGCGTCCTGGCGGGTCACGGTGCCCTTGTCGCAGGCTTTGGCAACCTCATAGACGTAGGCACGCGCCGTGTTCATCGCCGTGTACATGTCGGCGATCTTGGCCTGCATCAGCTGGAAGTTCCCGATCGGCTGGCCGAACTGCTTGCGCTCTTTCATGTAGGGCATCATCTCGTCCATGCAGGCAGCCATGATGCCGGTGCCGATGCCTGCCAGCACCACGCGCTCGTAATCGAGGCCGGACATCAGCACGCGCACGCCCTTGCCCTCTTCGCCCAGAATGTTCTCGAACGGCACTTCGACATCCTCGAACACCAGCTCGGCGGTGTTGGAGCCGCGCATGCCCAGCTTGTCGAAGTGCTTGGAGGTGGAAAAGCCCTTGAATTCCTTCTCGATCAGGAAGGCGGTGATGCCCTTGGAGCCCGCTTCCGGATCGGTCTTGGCGTAGACCACCAGGGTGTCGGCATCGGGACCGTTGGTGATCCAGTACTTGTTGCCGTTCAGGCGGAAGTGGTCATTGCGCTTTTCCGCGCGCAGGCTCATCGACACCACGTCGGAGCCGGCGCCCGCCTCGGACATGGCCAGCGCGCCGACGTGTTCGCCGGAGATCAGCCGCGGCAGGTATTTCGCCTTCTGCTCGGCGTTGCCGTTCAGCTTGATCTGGTTGACGCAGAGGTTGGAATGCGCGCCGTAGGACAGCGACACGGAGGCGCTGGCACGGGCGATTTCCTCAATCGCGACGGTATGGGCCAGATAGGACATGCCGGCACCGCCGAATTCCTCCGGCACGGTGATGCCCAGGAGGCCCAGGTCACCCATCTCCCGCCACAGCTCCGCCGGGAACTCGTTCTTCTGGTCGATCTCCTGCGCCATCGGCTTGACGCGGTCCTGCGCCCAGCGGTGAACCACATCGCGCAGCGCGTTCACGTCCTCACCAAGATCGAAAGTCATGCTTGCGTTGAACATCCCGCAGATCCTCCAGGCCAGAGCCGATTATATGAACAGTTGTTCAATTCAATAGAGGAGCCCGCGATTCGGGTCAATCGTGTTCCTGTTTGGGGTGCCCGAACGGCAGCGGGCGGCCCGCGTGGGGCCGCCCGCATCCGGCAGTTTCAATTTGGCTTAGCGGACCACATGGACCACGGTGCGGCTGTCCGCCCCCACCAGGACCGGCAGGCCGTTCAGGTAGACATAGCGGTAGTCAGATTCCGGAACCGGGGTCAGCTGCACCTCTTCCGGGATCATGACGCCAGTCACCACTTCGCCCTGAACATAGACAGGTTCGGTGGCGTGACTGCGCACATAGGTCACGACTTCCTCGTCCGGCACGGCGGCCTCGCCCGCAGCGGCGCCTGCAATCGCCCCGGCCACGACACCGGCCGGGCCGGCAATCAGGCCGCCGGTGATGGCACCGCCTACGGCACCCAGCTCAGCATCGTGTTCGCCGGTTTTTTCATAGGTCACGGTGCTGATTTCCACCGGGCTGTCCTTGGCCACCACCGGCACGTATTTCTCGGTGACGGCGCCGGTCAGATATTCGCCATAGGCCCAGCCGTCAGCGCCCTCGTAGCTCACCTTGCACCAGTTGCTTTCCTCGATGCAGCCCTCAAGACCGACCGAACCCGAAGGCGAAATGACGCCGATGATCTCGTACTGCGGCCCCGGACCCGCGCGCAGGTTCAGGTCGGTCACAGCCCGCACTTCAGCGCCGGCCCAGACCGGCGCGGCCAGCAGGGCCAGAGCGGAAGCCGTCAGGGCGGTTTTGGACGTGTGCATCGTTCTCTCCTCAATGCAATTTCTGTTAAAAGGCGCCTCCTTGCGCCGTTGCGGAGAGACAACGCCGGCTTTTCCTGAAAGGTTCCCGGGATCTTTTGAGCGCATCTGCGCGTAGAGTTGGCATGAGCGGGAAACAGCCGCCCCAACGCCATCAGGAGCACCACATGACACGATTGATCCGCACCCTGGCCGCTGCATTCTGCCTGGCGGGCCTGCCCGCCGCCGCCGAGGAGGTCGGCCAGATCGGAGTCGACTGGGTCGGCAACGACATCATCATCGAGGCCATCGCCGACCCCAAGGTCGAAGGCGTGACCTGCCACATCGCCTATTTCGAACGCGGGCTGATTGACCGGCTGTCCAAGGGCAACTGGTTCGAGGATCCGTCAAACGCCTCTATCGCCTGCCGTCAGACCGGCCCCATCACCGTGGGCGACATCGACCGCGGCCGCGACGGCGAGGATGTGTTCCGCGCATCGCGCTCCATCATCCTGAAATCGCTGCGGGTGAAGCGCATCTTTGACGAGGCCAACCAGACGCTGATCTATGCCGCCCACGCGGCAGAGCTGACCGACGGGTCGGCCAAGGTCTCGATCTCGACGGTGCCGCTTTATCAGGCGGACTGATAGACGGCGGAAACCTCTGCCCGGATGATGCGGGCGATCTGGGCGCAGTCCTCCAGGCTGAAGGTCAGCGGCACCCGCATGTCGATGATGCCTGCCAGAATCCGGTCGCTTTGCGGCAGCCGCGGGGTGTCCGCATAGCGCCAGCTGTCGTAGCGGGAGGTGAAGGCAACCGGCTCCGGCGTGCCGAACCACTTCAGCTCCACCCCGCGCGCGGCACAGCGGCGCACAGCCTCCTGAACCGCTTCTTCGGACCAGTCCAAAAGCAGGAACTGGATCGAGGAGCCGACATAGACCTCCTGCGCGGGGCGCTCCACTACGGTGAGCCCCGGGGTGCCGCGCAGGCCGTTCTCGACCGCGCGGTAGCGGTCGTTCCAGCGTTCCACCTGGGTATCCAGGTCGCGCAGCTGCGGCCGCAGGATGGCAGCGCGAAGATTGTCCATGCGTCCCGAGATGTTGGGGGTCTCGTATTTCACCCGCTCGAACACCTCCGGCCCCGGCGCCGCCAGATGGCGGCCGTAAAGCATGTAGGAGCCGGACAGCATGATGGCGCGGGCGGCAATCTCTTCGTCATCGGTGATCAGCAGCCCGCCCTCGCCCGAGTTCACGTGCTTGTAGGTCTGGCAGGAATAGCAGCCAACCGCGCCATGTCTGCCAGAAAGCACCTTGTTCCAGGACGCCCCCATTGTATGGGCGCAATCCTCGATCACGGTGATGCCTGCCGCGTCGCAGATCTCCATCAGCCGGTCCATGTCGCACAGATGCCCGCGCATGTGCGACAGCATCAGCACCTTGGCCTGGCCCGCCTTGGCCGCCAAGTCATCCAGATCAATAGTCAGGTTTTCGGTCACCTCGACAAACACCGGCTCCGCCCCGACGGAGGCGATCGACCCGGGCACCGGCGCCAGCGTGAAGGCGTTGGTCAGCACCTTGTCGCCGGGCTTCACCCCGACTGCGCGCAGAGAAGTTGCCAGCGCGTAGCCGCCGGACGCCACCGCCAGGCAGTATTTCGCGCCCATCTGCACCGCGAACTCCTGCTCCAGCAGGGCGGTTTCGCCCTCTTCACCCTCCGCTACGTTGTAACGGTGCAGGCGCCCGTGGCGAAGCACCGCCAGCGCGGCCTCGATGGCGTCTTCGGGAATGGGTTCTTGCTGGGTGAAAGACCCGGTAAATGTCTCGCTCATGCGGCGTTTGTGAGCCGCCGCCGGCGACGCGTCAAGTGCGAACCCCGGCAGACGAATATCCCGAAACTAAGTTGCGGGATCACGCAATCAGCCGTTCGGCGACTTCCGGCAGGTCCTCAAACCGGTGCAACAGCGCTTCTGGCTTGAGGGCCGCCATATCATCCCCCGAGGGGCCGAAGGTCACCAGCACCGAAGGCACGCCGGCATTGGCCGAGGTGTTGCGGTCGGTGTCGCTGTCGCCGACCAGCAGTGTGCGGGACGGATCGCCGCCCGCGCGGCGGGCGGCCTCGAACAGCGGTTCGGGATCTGGTTTGCGCACCGGCAGCGTGTCTGCACCGACCAGCGAGGCAAAGGCATCCCGCACCCCGAGGCTGCGCATCAGCTGGTCTGCCAGCCCCTCCGGCTTGTTGGTGCAGATGCCGACGCCGAAACCTGTGGTTTTCAGCGCGTCCACGGCTTCCATCGCGCCGGGATAGAGCACGGTGTGAAGGTCGATTGCTTCACGGTAGACATCCAGGAACACAGGGTAGAATTCTTCCACTACCGCCGGATCATACTGACCCACACGTTTCAACCCATGCGTCAGCATCATCCGGGCGCCGCGCAGCGACACTGCCGCATCCTGCGGATGGCTCAGCACATCGCCCAGCCCCATTTGGCGGAAACAGGCATTGGCCGCCGCCAGCAGATCGCCGGAGGTATCCGCCAGCGTGCCGTCCAGATCGAAGATAACCGTTCGCATATCCTGCCCTTTCGGCACTTTTCCGCCGCCGCATATTGCAGCCCGCAATCTTGTTTGATGGCGCGGTCCCTTGCGCCCCGCCCCCCAGCGGATAAAACGGGAGCGCTAAAAAGACAAAGAGAAAAGCGATTATGAGCATTGCCCTTGTCATCCTGGCGGCCGGAAAAGGCACGCGGATGAACTCCGACCTCCCCAAAGTGCTGCACCCGATCGCCTATGCGCCGATGCTGGAGCATGCGATGGCCGCAGGCCGTGCGCTGGAGCCGGAGCGCACCATCATCGTGGCAGGCCACGGGGCCGAGGCAGTGCGCGAAGCCGTGGCCGGACTCGACGAGACCGCCGAAGTTGTGCTGCAGGAGGAACAGCTTGGCACCGCCCATGCGGTTGATCAGGCCCGCGCCGCGCTGGAAGGGTTCGCGGGTGATGTGATTGTCCTTTATGGTGACACGCCTTTCGTCAGCGCCGGGACATTGGAACGGATGGTCGACGCCCGCCAGCGCGCCGATCTGGTCATTCTGGGGTTTCAGGCCGCCGACCCGGGCCGCTACGGCCGCCTGGTGATGGACGGCGACAGCCTGGAGCGGATTGTCGAATTCAAGGACGCCAGCGAAGCCGAACGCGCCATTACCTTTTGCAATTCCGGCCTGATGGCAGGCAAGGCCAGCGTGGTCTTCGATCTGATTGCCAAGGTCGGCAATGAAAACGCCTCCGGCGAATACTACCTGACCGATCTCGTGGAACTGGCCCGGCATGAGGACTTCAAGGTGACCGCCGTTTACTGCGACGAGGCAGAGACGCTGGGCGTCAACTCGCGGGCTGAGCTGGCGCAGGCGGATGCACTGTTCCAGGCGCGGGCGCGGGCGGAACTGATGGAACTTGGCGTTACCCTGATGGTGCCGGAAACCGTCTACCTGGCTTTTGACACCGTCATTGGCAGAGACACGGTGATTGAGCCGAATGTGGTGTTCGGCCCGGGCGTAACGGTGGAAAGCGGCGCGCTGATCCGGTCGTTTTCGTATATGGAGGGCTGCCATATCAGCCGAGGCGCCCAGGTGGGGCCTTTTGCCCGCCTGCGCCCAGGCGCCGAGCTGGCCGAAAACACCCGCATCGGCAATTTCGTGGAAATCAAAAACTCTGAGATTGCCGAAGGCGCCAAGGTGAACCACCTTAGCTATATCGGCGATGCCTTTGTCGGCGAGGCCGCGAATATTGGCGCAGGCACAATTACCTGCAACTATGACGGGGTTCTGAAGCACCGCACCGAGATCGGAGCGCGCGCCTTCATCGGCTCGAACACCATGCTGGTGGCCCCGGTCCGCGTGGGCAGCGAGTCGATGACGGCGTCCGGCACGGTGGTGACAAAGAATGTCGAAGACGGCGATCTGGCCATCGGCCGGGCCGGACAGACCAACAAACCGGGCCATGCGCGCAAGCTGATGGACATGCTGCGCGCCAAGAAGGCCCGCCTGAAAAAGGGGACTAAGTGATGTGCGGAATTGTCGGTGTTCTGGGTAATCACGAAGCCGCACCTATCCTGGTCGAGGCGCTGAAACGGCTGGAATACCGCGGCTATGACAGCGCAGGCATTGCCACCGTGAACAATGGCGCCCTGCGCCGCCGCCGCGCGGTGGGCAAGCTGGTGAACCTCAGCGATCTCCTGGTGCATGAGCCGCTGGCCGGCAAGGCCGGCATCGGCCACACCCGCTGGGCCACCCATGGCGCGCCCTCTGTCAGCAACGCCCATCCGCACCGCGCCGGTGCCGTCGCGGTGGTGCACAACGGCATCATCGAAAACTACAAGGAATTGCGCGCAGAGCTTCTGAACTGCGGCATGGAGTTCCGCACCGAGACCGACACCGAAACCGTTGCCCTGATGACGGAACGCTATCTGAAAGAGGGCCACTCTCCGGTGGATGCCGCCTTCAAGACGCTGGACCAGCTGGAGGGCGCCTTTGCGCTGGCCTTCCTGTTTGATGGCGAGGAAGACCTGATCATTGCCGCCCGCAAGGGCTCGCCGCTGGCGATCGGCCACGGCGACGGCGAGATGTTCGTGGGCTCCGACGCCATCGCGCTGGCGCCGCTGACCGACCGGATCACCTATTTGGAGGAAGGCGACCGCGCGGTTGTCACCCGCGCGGGTGCCGAGATCCGCGGCGCAAACGGCGAGCTGGTGAACCGCGAAACCAAGACCATCCAAATCGACGCCACCCAGGTCGACAAGGGCGGCCACAAGCACTTCATGGCCAAGGAAATTGCCGAGCAGCCGCATGTGATCGCTGAGGCCATCCGCCATTATCTGCCGGTCGAAGAAGACGCGGTGCGCCTGCCCGGAGAGGTGGATTTCTCCAATGTCGAGCGGCTGACCATGGTCGCCTGCGGCACTGCCTATTACGCCTGCGTCACTGCGAAATACTGGTTCGAGCAAATCGCCAGGATGCCGGTCGAAGTCGATATCGCCTCGGAGTTCCGCTACCGCGAGCCGCCGATCCCGGGCAATACGCTCGCGCTGTTTGTCTCCCAGTCGGGCGAGACCGCCGACACCCTGGCGGCGCTGCGCTACTGCCAGGAGAAGGCGGACAAGATCCTGTCGGTGGTGAACGTCCCCGAAAGCTCCATCGCGCGGGAAAGCGACCTGGCGCTGCCGATCTTTGCAGGGCCGGAAATCGGCGTGGCCTCCACCAAGGCATTCACCTGCCAGCTGACGGTTCTCTTGTCGCTGGCGCTCAAGGCAGCCTGCGACCGCGGCCACCTTTCGCCCGAGGAAATGGCGGACTACGCCACCGCGATCCGCGGTCTGCCCAATGTGATGTCTGCCGCACTGGAGCAGAACGAGGCGATCCGCCAGGCTGCCCTGAAGGTGAGCGAGGCCCGCGACGTGCTGTTCCTGGGCCGCGGCCTGATGTTCCCGCTGGCGCTGGAAGGTGCGCTTAAGCTCAAGGAAATCAGCTACATCCATGCCGAGGCTTATGCGAGCGGAGAGCTGAAGCACGGCCCCATCGCGCTGATTGACAAGAACATGCCGGTGGTGGTGCTGTCACCCAAGGACACGCTGTTCGACAAATCCGTCTCCAACATGCAGGAAGTCCTGGCCCGCAAGGGCAAGGTGCTGATGATCTCCGACCAGGATGGCATCGACGAGGCCGGCGACGACGTCTGGTGCGCGATCCGGATGCCCCGCATCAAGGAAGCGCTGTCGCCGATCCTCTACGCGATCCCGGCACAGCTCTTGGCCTATCACACCGCAGTCGCCAAAGGCACTGATGTGGACCAGCCGCGCAACCTGGCGAAATCGGTGACAGTGGAGTGAGCCATGTCCAAGCAGTTCCCGCAGATCGAAGAGGCGCACCGCAAGTTCATTGAAGAGCAGCACATGTTCTTCACCGGCTCCGCCGGGCCGGAGGGCCGTGTGAACATCTCCCCCAAAGGGATGGACTCGCTGCGGGTGCTGGGGCCGGACCGGATCGTCTGGATGAACCTGACCGGCAGCGGCAATGAAACCGCGGGCCACCTGCTGGAGGTGAACCGCATTACCCTGATGTGGTGCTCTTTCACCACCCGCCCGCAAATCCTGCGCGCCTATGGCACCGCCAAGGTGCTGCATGCCGGCGTTGAAGGCTGGGCGGATTTGGCCGCCCTGTTCCCCGCCCACCGCAGCGCCCGGCAAATCTTTGATGTTTCGGTCGATCTGGTGCAGACCTCCTGCGGTTATGCGGTGCCCTTCATGGAATACCAGTCCGACCGCGACACCATGCAGAAATGGGTCGACGGCAAGTCGGACGCGGACATCCGCGCCTACTGGGCGGAAAAGAACCAATCCACCATTGACGGCAAGCCGACCGGCGTGCCGGTGTGACGTCCCAAGCCAAGGATCGACATGCTCGAAACCTATCTTGATGCGCTGAAAGCCCAGGCCGAACCCGGCCGGGCAGAGCAGATGGCTGCCTATCACAAGCAGACACGCGAAGTGCTGGGGGTGCCGAACCCGGCCACCAACGACCTGACAAAGTCCTGGCGTCAGTCCCTAAGCGTGACGGAGCGCGTGGATCTGGCCCGCGCCCTGTGGGACAGCGATATCTTCGAGGCCCGCATTGCCGCAGGCAAGCTGCTGACCCAGGCGCGGATCAAGGAGGACCAGGCGGTCTGGGAGCTGCTGCAATCCTGGGTGCCCCAGTTCGACAGCTGGGCCATTGCCGATCATGCCTGCTCTGCCATTTCAAAACGCCTGCTGGCGGACCCTTCCCGGCTGGACACGGTGGAAGCCTGGTCGCAATCGGACCACATGTGGACCCGCCGCGCGGCACTGGTGGCAACCCTGCCCTGGGCCAAGATGAACAATCTGAAGCCCGCCGACAGCGCGGCCCGCGAGCGCATTCTGGGCTGGGCTGCAGCTTATGTGCCCGACCGTGACTGGTTCATGCAAAAGGCCGTCGCCTGGTGGCTGCGCGACCTCAGCAAGCACGACGCGGACCGCACCCGCGCGTTTCTGACGGAACATGGCGGTTCCATGAAGGGGTTTGCCCGCAAGGAAGCGGCGAAGTATTTGAAAGACGCTTAGGCCTGCCATTGGCCCGCCCGGCACCCGCCGGGCAGCGCACGCGAACGCCCCAAGCGGGCAGGCGCTGCCCCGGCTTCAAACAACCGCTCAGCCCGCAGGCAGCACCTGCACCTCGGCCAGCTCCGTCAGCGGCAGGCCCAGCGCCCGCATGGCGTCAATTGACAGGCGGCTGCCGCCCGTGGCCTCGCCCGGTATGGGCTTCAGTGTGACCACGGCCTGGGTATTGCGGCTGGACCGGATCAGAGCCTGCTGCTCTGCCGCCACCAGCGGTGTTTCCATCCACATGCCCGGCAGCGAGGGATCGCCCAGCGAGGCCACAGTAGACGCAGAACCCCGGAAGGACGGCGCCGATGGCGCCAGCGGTTCAGCCGCTGTCACATCAACGCCCGGCGCGGGCTGCAGCACCGGGTCCTGCGGCTCAGCCGCAACCGGCCCGCCGGATCCGTTCAGAATGGAGGAATTCAGCTGGATGCCGTTGCAGGCGGCCAGCAAGGAAATTGAAGCAAGGGAAATGACTGTCATACGCATGGGCAAACCCTAGCCAGCCGCGAAACTCTTTGCCAGTCACAAAAGCTGTCCCCCCTTGCCGCGGGCGGTGCCCCGCTTTACCTAGGAGGCATGACGGCTCCGCTTATCGATCCCTTCGCCCGCGCAATCACTTACCTGCGTGTCTCGGTCACCGACCGCTGCGACTTCCGCTGCGTTTATTGCATGTCGGAAAACATGACCTTTCTGCCCAAGAAAGATCTGCTGACACTGGAGGAACTGGACCGGCTGTGCTCCACCTTCATACGGCTGGGCGTCGAGAAGCTGCGGATCACCGGCGGCGAGCCGCTGGTGCGGCGCGGCATCATGACCTTCTTCAACGCAATGAGCCGCCATCTGGAAACCGGTGCGCTGCGGGAACTGACGCTGACCACCAATGGCTCGCAGCTGATGAAATACGCCGATGACCTCTACGCCGCCGGGGTGCGCCGGGTGAATATCTCGCTCGACACGCTGGACGAACAGAAGTTTGCCGATGTCACCCGCTGGGGCCGCCTGCCGCAGGTGATGAAGGGCATCGATGCGGCGCAGAAGGCGGGCCTCAAGGTCAAGATCAACGCGGTTGCGCTCAAGGGCTTCAACGAAGAGGAACTGCCCCGCATCACCGAATGGTGCGCCGGACGCGGCCTTGACCTCACCTGGATCGAAGTGATGCCGATGGGCGAGGATATCGGTGCCATGGAGCGCATCGGCCAGTACTGGTCGCTGAAGGACGTTCGCAAGGAATACGAAAGCCACTACACCGTCACCGATCTGGCCGAGCGCACCGGCGGCCCGGCGCGTTATGTGCGGCTGGAGGAAACCGGCCAGAAGATCGGTTTCATCACGCCGCTCTCCCATAATTTCTGCGAAAGCTGCAACCGGGTGCGGGTGACCTGCACCGGCGAAATCTACACCTGCCTCGGCCAGGAAGGCAAAGCCGACCTGCGGGCGCCCCTGCGCGCCAACGAGGAAGGCACCGGCGTGCTGGAGGCCGCGATCCGCGCCGCCATCGGCGACAAGCCCCGCGGCCATGATTTCGACTACTCCCGGCAGGAGGCCGGCGGCCAGATGTCCCGCCACATGAGCCACACCGGCGGCTAACTATGTCCGGGACCGCTCCAGCGCGCAGGACGCTGCTCTATTCCCTTTACTGCGGCGCCAGCGCGCTGATTGCCCCCTTTGCCTGGCGCAAGGTCGCAGGCAAGCTGCGCGATTACGGCCTGCCGGAAGAACGGGTGCGCGAACGCCTCGGCCACGCCTCCCTGCCCCGCCCCGCCGGGCGGCTGATCTGGTTCCACGCCGCCTCTGTCGGCGAAAGCCTGTCGGTGCTGACCCTGATTGCCCGCATGGGCGAACAGGCGCCGGATGCGGAATTTCTGATTACCTCCGGCACGCCCACCTCGGCTGAGCTGATTGCCAAACGGATGCCGCCGCGCTGCCGCCACCAGTTCCCGCCGCTGGACACCGCTGCCGCCGTGGACCGCTTCCTCGCCCATTGGCAGCCCGATCTGGGAGTGTTCGTGGAAAGCGAGCTGTGGCCGCAGATGCTGGTGCGCGCCCGCAAGATGGGCTGCCCCCTGGTGCTGCTGAACGCGCGTCTTTCGGACAAATCTGTGGCGGGCTGGACAAAACGCCCGGCCACCGCGCAGTTCATCCTTGACCAGTTTACCCTGCTGGTCACCCAGAACCAGAAAACCGCTGCCAACCTGCAGGCGATGGGGGCCGCACCGGAGCGCATCCGGCCCGGCAGCAACCTCAAGGCCGTCTCCGCACCGCTGCCGGTCGATCAGGATGCCCTCGCCAAGGCGCGCACCAGCATCGGCGAGCGCCCCGTCTGGGTCGCTTCCTCCACCCACGAGGGCGAGGAGGAAACCGTGCTGGAGGCCCACAAGACGCTGCTGAAGCAGCACCCGGACCTCTGCCTGCTGCTCGCTCCCCGCCATCCGGAACGCGGCGATGCGGTTGAAGCACTGGTCAAGGACGCAGGTCTCAGCTGCGCGCGGCGCAGCAAAGGCGTGCTGCCCGGCACCCAAACCCAGGTCTATCTGGCCGACACCCTGGGCGAGGTCGGCACCTGGTACGCGCTGTCCCCGCTGGTGTTCCTGGGCGGCTCCTTGCGCGAGATCGGCGGCCACAACCCGTTTGAACCCATGCAGGCAGGCGCCGCGGTGATCACCGGCACCGGGCACTACAATTTCGCCGAGACCTATGCCGAGCTGACCGCTCTTGGCGCCGCGGTGGAAGTACAATCTGCTGCGGCGGAACTGGCGGAGCAGGTCTCGAAATGGCTTGAAAAGCCCGCGGTCTTCCAGGCCGCCCGCGATGCCGCCAAGGCGTTCATCTCGCGGCAGTCGGATCAATTGGACAAGACGGTGGACGCCCTGCTGGCGCTTCTGCCCCGCAAAGGAGGCCAGGATGGCTGAAGTGGACGCCAGCACGGTCGAGGTTATCGCGCCGAACTTCAAGCGCCGCCTGTCCGGCGTCACCTCCACCATCGTGCGGCTGGTGCCGCTGCAACGGCAGCATATCGCCATCGCCACTGCGGGCAGCGGCCTGCCGGGGGACATGCCGCATCTGTCGGCCTCCCAGCTTATCCTGATGGGCCGCAACGGCCCCGCAGGCGCCCGCGTCTGGCACGCCCGGCGCAACGTGGAAATGCTGGGCGGGCTGGCGCTGAAATACCTCTTGGGCAAGCGGCTGAAGCTGTTGTTCACCTCCGCGTCGCAGCGCCATCACTCCGGCTATACCAAATGGCTGATCTCGCAGATGGACCGGGTGATCGCCACCTCGGCCAAGGGCGCGGCCTACCTTGAGAAACCTGCGCAGGTGGTGCACCACGGGATCAACACCGAAGAGTTCTCCCCGCCTGCCGACAAGGCGGCGCTGCGGCGCGAGCTGGGCCTGCCGGAGGATGCGATCTTGATCGGCTGCTACGGCCGCATCCGGGCGCAGAAGGGCACCGACGTTTTTGTCGACGCGATGCTGGAGGTGCTGAAGGCGCATCCGCAAGCGGCTGGCGTCGTGATGGGCCGCGCGACGGAAAAACATGTGGCGTTTGAGAAGGGCCTGCGCGCCAAGGTTGAAGCCGCGGGCCTGTCGGACCGTCTGCTGTTCCCGCCGGAGGTGCCGGTCTGGGAGGTTTCCCGCTGGTACCAGGCACTGGATCTTTACGTTGCCCCGCAGCGCTGGGAGGGTTTCGGCCTCACCCCGCTCGAAGCGATGTCTTGCGGCGTGCCGGCCGTGGCCACCCGTGTCGGCGCCTTCGAAGAGCTGATTGCACCGCATGAGACCGGCCTGCTGATCGATCCGGGCAAAACCGGCCAAATGGTGGATGCGATCAATGAGGTGATGTCCACCGAAGGCCGGCTGGCGCAATGGTCAGAGGCCGCCCGCAAACACGCCATGACCAATTTCGCGCTGGAGAAAGAGGCCGAGACCCTGGTCGCCATCTACCGCGAATTGCTGGAGCACTGACGCCTGCCGCGGCGCAAAACCTGATCCCTCTTCATCTGGCCGGAAATATCCTCGGGGGTGAATTGTGCCGCAGGCGCAAGAGGGGGCAGACAGCCCCCTCCCCGATATCATTCAGGCCGCAGGCATCCGCTGCTCGACGATCTCCGCCCACCAGCTGCAGCCCGCGGGAATGGCCTCGTCGTTGAAGTTGTACTCCGGGTGATGCACCATCGCGGTGTCGCCGTTGCCCATCAGGATATAGGCGCCGGGGCGCTCCTCCAGCATAAAGGCGAAATCCTCGCCGCCCATCACCAGCGGCGCATCCCCGCAGCTGCCGGACACGCTGGCGGCCACCTTGGCGGCAAACTCGGTCTGCTCCTCGTGGTTCACCATCACCGGATAACCGCGGTGATAGGTGATGTCCGCGGTGCCGCCAAAGGTCGCAGCGATGCCATTGCAGATCTCTTTGATCCGCTTCTCCGCCAGGTCGCGCATCTCCTTGGACATGGTGCGCACGGTGCCCTTGATCTGCACCTTCTGTGGGATCACGTTGAACGCCTTGGAGGACGTCTCGAAAGAGGTCACCGAAACCACGATCTGGTGCACCGGGTCGGCATTGCGCGAGGCGATGGTCTGCAGCGCCAGCACGGCTTGCGCGGCCAGAACGGTGGTGTCGATGGTCTCATGCGGTTTGGCCGCATGGCCGCCGCGGCCCTCGAAGGTAATGTCGAACTGGTCGGTTGCGGCAAAGAAGGATCCCGGGCGGATTGCAAAGGAGCCCAGCGGCTGGCCCGGCCAGTTGTGCAGGCCGTAAACCTCCTGCACGCCCCAGCGGTCCATCAGGCCGTCGTCGCACATCACCTTGGCACCGCCGCCGCCTTCTTCGGCGGGCTGGAAGATCACCACCACGGTGCCGTCGAAATTGCGGGTCTCCGACAGGTACTTGGCGGCGCCCAGCAGCATCGCGGTGTGGCCGTCATGGCCGCAGGCATGCATCGCGCCGGGGGTCTTGGAGGCATAGTCCAGACCAGTCTGCTCATGGATCGGCAGCGCATCCATGTCGGCGCGCAGGCCGATGACCTTACCGGAGGTGTCCGCCTTGCCCTTGATCACGCCAACCACACCGGTGCGGCCGATGCCGGTCACCACCTCGTCGCAGCCGAATTCCTGCAGCTTTTCCGCCACCAGCGCGCTGGTGCGGTGGGTTTCGAACAGGATTTCCGGGTTTTCGTGGATGTCACGGCGCCAGGCGGTGATTTCGTCCTGCAGTTCGGCAAAGCGGTTCTTGACCGGCATTTCTCACTCCTTTGGTTATCTGTTCCCCGCAGCCTCAGGCCGCGGGCATTCTTCGTTCCACCAGCTCGGCAAACCAGCTGCATCCCAGCGGGATCGCCTCGTCGTCAAAGACATAGGCCGGGTGGTGGCACATCTGGGTGTCGCCATTGCCGAGGAAGATATAGGCGCCGGGGCGCTGCTCCAGCATGTAGGAGAAATCCTCGGACGGCATGATCGGCGGGGTCTCGGCATCGACCTTGGCAGAGACCGCCTGCGCCGCCTCCACTGCATGTGCAGTGCCGTTTTCATCATTGATTGTAACGGGGTAGCCTGGAAGCCACTCGACCTCTGCCGTGGCACCAAAGGCCGCGGCGGTGCTCTCAGCCACCCGGCGCACCCAGTCCTCGGCCTGGGTGCGGTACTCGGGATCCAGGGTGCGCACAGTGCCTTGCAGCCTGGCGGTATGGGCAATCACGTTCGACGCCGTGCTGTCTGTCTCAAAGGTGCCGACGGTCAGCACCACGCGCTTAACCGGATCCACATTGCGCGACACGATGGAATGCAGCGAGACCACGATCTGCGAGGCTGCCAGCGTCGTGTCGATCGCCTCATGCGGGGCGGCGGCGTGGCCGCCCTTGCCGGTGACGGTGATGACGAATTCGTCCGAGGACGCCATCAACGGGCCCGGACGGATGGCAAATTCGCCCACCGGCAGGCCCGGCATATTGTGCAGGCCATAGACCTCCTGGATGCCCCAGCGGTCCATCAGCCCGTCGTCGCACATCGCCTTGCCGCCGGCGCCGCCTTCCTCGGCCGGCTGGAAGATCAGAACGACCTTGCCGTCAAAATTCCGTGTTTCTGCAAGGTACTTGGCAGCGCCAAGCAGGATCGAGGTGTGGCCGTCGTGACCGCAGGCATGCATCACGCCGGGCGTCTTGGAGGCATAGTCAACGCCGGAAGCCTCGGGGATCGGCAGCGCGTCCATGTCGGCCCGCAGCCCGATGGCGCGGCCGGAGGTGTTGGTTTTGCCCTCGATCACCGCCACCACGCCGGTCTGGCCGACACCGGTGGTGATATCGGTGATGCCGAATTCCTTGAGCCGCTCCACCACAAAGGCAGCGGTCTCGTGCACCTCGTACATCAGTTCGGGGTTCTCGTGCAGGTGATGGCGCCAGGCGGTGATCTCCTGGTGCATCTCGGCAAAGCGGTTCTTGGCCGGCATATTCCCCTCCCCTTTTTTGTTTCAGTTCCTGTGCGGCAAACTGTCCGCGAAAAAACTTAGCTTCGCAAGTATCTGGTTCCACGGGGACGCGGCTGAGCCTGCCAGAGCGCCGACACCATGCGTGCACCCCCTGTGCACCGCCCATGCACCCCTTGGCATCAATCTGAGCACGAAGCGCGCGGTTTCAAGGCAAAGGGAAATATCCGCTCAGCTTTTCCACCAGCTTGCGCATGAAGTCGTGGCCCGCGTCGAACTGGGCAACAGTGATGTATTCGTTGGGCTGATGCGCCTGCGCAATGTCGCCGGGGCCGCAGATCACCGCAGAGTAGCCCGCCTGCTGGAACTGGCCCGCTTCAGTGCCGTAGCTGACCACATGGGAGCCGTTGTCGCCGGTCACCCGGCGCACCAGCGCCTCGGCCTCGCCGTTTTGTTCCGGCACCAGCCCGGGCACGTCGAAGTGCTTGGACACATCAATGCGGGCTTCCGGATGGATCATCTGCATCTCCGCCTCTACCTCGCGCACCTTGGCGAGATAGGCGGCTTCCCAATCACCGGGGTTTTCTCCCGGCACCACCCGGAAATCCATCATGAAGCGGCAGTCCTTGGCGGTGATGTTATGGGCGGTGCCGCCTTCGATCATGCCGACATGGCAGGTTGTCCAGGGCGGGGTGAACATCGCCTGCACCTCGCCGGGCTCCTTGGCCATGTTTTCGGCATTTTTCTGGTTGGCCCAGTCAATCAGCCTGACCCCTTGCATGATGGCGCTGACGCCGGTGTGCATGAGGGAGGAATGCACTTCAAACCCGACCACATGGGTGTCATAGCCGGTGCCGCCCTTGTGGCCGGTCACTGCTTGCATCATCGACGGTTCGCCGACGATCACCGCCGACCCCTTGGGCAAAAGGGGCTGCATCGCCTCGATCATCGGCGGCGCACCGGTGCAGCCGATCTCCTCGTCGAAACTCAGCGCCAGTTGCAGCGGGCGTACGACACCTTGGGTATGCGCCTCGACCAAGGCCCAAATCGCGAGGGCATCGAAGCCCTTCATGTCACAGGTGCCGCGGCCGAAGTATTTGCCGTCCTTCTCCACCACCGTGAAGGGATCGGTGTCCCAGGGCTGGCCGTCCACCGGCACCACATCGGTATGGCCCGACAGCACTACCGCGCCCTCTTCCCACGGGCCGACATGGGCAAACACCGCGGCCTTGTGCGGCTGGTCAGGATCCACCCAGCGGTGGCTTTCGATGCCGTGGGACGACAGATACTCCTGCACCCAATCGACCAGCGGCAGGTTTGTGTCCCGGCTCACGGTCGGGAAGGAGACCAGCTGTTGCATGATCTCCAGCGGCGTCAGTCTGGCAGCCATGATCAGTAGCCGCTGTCGGTGGTCAGCACGAAATGGCCGGGCTCCAGTTCCAGATACTCCGACGGCTCCGGCTGATAGCCGACCTCGTGAATCGGCGACGGGATCGGCTTGAAGTTCAGTTCCTTCTCGGACTTGCGCTGGCGCGGGTCGGCGATCGGCACCGCCTTCATCAGCGCCTGGGTATAGGCATGCAGCGGGTTCTCGAAGACACGTTCACGGGGGCCGATTTCCACGATGCGGCCCAGGTACATGACGCCCACCTGATGGCTGACGCGCTCCACCACCGCCATGTCATGGCTGATGAACAGGAACGACAGGCCCAGTTCCGCCTGCAGTTCCATCATCAGGTTCAGCACCTGCGCCTGCACCGACACATCGAGCGCCGAGACCGCCTCGTCCGCGACGATCAGCTTGGGGTTCAAAGCCAGTGCGCGGGCGATGGCGATCCGCTGGCGCTGGCCGCCGGACATCTCGTGCGGGTAGCGCCGCATGAAGCTGCGCGGCAGGTGGACGCGGTCGAACAGGCTGGCAACCCGGTCATGCAGTTCGGAGCCCGAGGCCAGGCCGTAGTTCCGGATCGGTTCCGCCACCTGATCGATCAGCTGCATCTGCGGGTTCAGGGACGCAAACGGATCCTGGAAGATCATCTGCATGTCCTGGCGCGCCTTGTGCATCTGGGACGGGCTGAATTGCAGCACATCGCGGCCTTCAAAGTTCACCTTGCCCGACAGCGGCTCCACCAGCCGCAGGATCGAGCGCCCGGCAGAAGACTTGCCGCAGCCGGATTCCCCGACCAGCGACAGGGTCTGGCCCTTGAAGACCTTGAAGGACACGTCCTCCACCGCGTGCACGTTGGAGATGGTGCGGCGCAAGAGGCCGCCCTTGACCGGGAAGCGGGTGGTCAGGTTCTGCACGTCCAGAAGCACCTCGTCGGTGCCCTTGATCGGCTCGATCTTCTGATCCTCAACCCCCATCAGCTTCATCGGCTCGGGGTAATGTTTGCCGCGCATCTCGCCCAGTTTCGGAACCGCCGCCAGCAATGCCTTGGTGTAGTCGTGCTTGGGGTTCTCGAAAATCTCCTCGACGGTGCCTTCCTCGACCTTGTTGCCGCGGAACATGACGACAACACGGTCGGCCATCTGGGCCACCACCGCCATGTCGTGGGTGATGAACATCACCGCGGTGCCGGTCTCGCGCTTCAGCCGGTCCATCAGCGCCAGGATCTCTGCCTGGATGGTCACGTCCAGCGCGGTTGTGGGCTCATCCGCGATCAGAAGCCGCGGCTCGCAGGCCATCGCCATGGCGATCACCACCCGCTGGCGCATGCCGCCGGACAGCTCGTGCGGATACTGCTTGAGGCGGCGTTCCGGTTCAGGAATGCGGACCTGGCGCAACAGTTCCAGCGCCCGCTCCTCCGCCTGGGATTGCGACATCTTTTTGTGGATGCGCAGGCCCTCGGTCAGCTGGCGGCCGACGGTGAACACCGGATTGAGCGCGGTCATCGGCTCCTGGAAGATCATGCCGATCTCGTTGCCGCGAATCTGCTTCATCATCTCCTGTTCGGAGTCCGCAAGATTGGTCTCGCCGCCCTCGCGGCGGTTGAACAGCAGCTCGCCGCCGGCAATCTCGCCGCCGCCGAACTCCACCAGACGCATCAGCGACAGCGAGGAAACCGATTTGCCGGAGCCGGATTCGCCAACGATACAAACGGTTTCGCCGGGGCTCACGTCAAAGGAGACATTCTCGACGCCGACTACCGGGCCGTCCTTGGTCTGAAACTCCACCCGCAGATTTCTTATGGACGCAATGGCGTTGTCCAGCATGACGGCTCCCTGGTTTTTATTTCTCTGATCCGCCGGAAAAGGCGGCCTCAGGTTTCGGAGTAAACTCTACTTTGCACAAAAAAGCTCATGCAAATTATGCATGAGCGTTTCGAAATTGGAATTTGCATTTTCGCGGCAAAAGGTTTTCGATACCCCTGTGGTTGCCTGCAGGCGGCATGCGCCGGTGCGTCCGGGGCGCCGTCAAAGCTGCTTGCTTTCAGCAGCTTAACGGGGCTTGCAGAGCCCAACGCAACACTTCCGCAGCAATGCGGCAAACCTCCGGGCCTTTTCCGGCCCGGCCAACAAAAAGACACAAAACGTGTCCGACAAGGAGTGTGTGATGAAATTGAAATCCCTATTGATGGGTGCTGTTGCCACGGCTTCGCTGGCGCCTGCGGCCTTTGCCGAGCGCGGCTCCGACGGCCAGGTCAACATCATTTACTGGCAGGCGCCGTCGATCCTGAACCCGTTCCTGTCGAGCGGCACCAAGGACGTGCAGTCGGCATCGCTGGTGATCGAGCCGCTGGCGCGCTACGACCCGCAGGGCAACATGATCCCCTATCTGGCGTCGGAAATCCCGACCGTTGAAAACGGCGGCGTCAGCGAGGACCTCACCTCGATCACCTGGAAGGTCGCGCCGGGCATCAAATGGTCCGACGGCACCGACTTCACCGCCCATGACGTGAAGTTCACCGCAGATTACTGCATGCATCCCGAAGGCGGCTGCGCCCAGCTGACCAAGTTCCAGGGCGTCACAGGCGTCGAGGTGGTGGACGATCTGACCGTCAAGGTCACATTCGACAAGCCGACGCCCTTCCCCTATGGCCCGTTTGTCGGCGGCGAAAGCCCGATCCTGCAGAAGGCCCAGTTCGAGAACTGCATGGGCGCCAAGGCGCCGGAATGCACCGAGGCCAACTTTGGCCCGATCGGCACCGGCCCGTTTGTGGTGGATGAGTTCAAGCCGAACGACGTGATCACCATGTCCGCCAACCAGAACTACCGCGACCCGGCCAAGCCTGCCTTTGCCAAGGTGCTGTTCAAGGGCGGTGGTGACGCAACCGCTGCGGGGCGCGCGGTGATGGAAACCGGCGAGTTCGACTATGCCTGGAACCTGCAGCTGGCGCCGGAAGTGATCGCGCAGATGGAAGCAGGCGGCAAGGGCACGCCGGTTGCCGGCTTCGGCTCGCTGGTGGAACGCATCATGCTGAACCAGACCGACCCGTCGCCGGAGCTGCCGGAGGGCGAGCGCTCCACCGCCAAGCATCCTCACCCGTTCCTGACCGATCCGGCTGTCTACAAGGCAATGTCGATGGCCATCGACCGCCCGCTGCTGGTGGAAATCGGCTATGGCAAGGCCGGCAAGGTCAGCTGCAACTGGGTGCCCGCGCCTGCGGCCTTCGCCTCCGACACCTTTGACTGCTCCACCCAAGACATCGAAGGCGCCAAGGCGATGCTGGAAGAAGCCGGCTACAAGGACACCAACGGCGACGGCGTGCGGGAGACCCCGGACGGCAAGCCGATGAAGATCCTGTACCAGACCTCGACCAACGCCGTCCGCCAGGACTTCCAGGCGCTGATCAAGGAATGGTGGAGCCAGATCGGCATCGAAACCGAGCTGCGCAACATCAACGCCTCCGTCTTCTTCGGCGGCGACCCGGGCTCGCCCGACACCTTCCAGCGCTTCTATGCCGACGTCGAGATGTACGCCAACAACTTCGACGGCACCGACCCGCAGTCCTACCTGGGCAACGGCCTGTGCGACAAGGCGCCGAAGCCGGAATCCCAGTGGCAGGGTGAGAACATCTCGCGCTTCTGCAACGAGGAGTTCGACCAGCTGCACGCCGAGCTGGCCAAGACCGCCGGCCTGGAAGCGCGCGCCGAGATCGGCCGCCGCCTGAACGACATCATGGTCGAAAACGGCGGCATGATCCCGCTGGTGCACCGCGGCCGCCTGTCGGCGCATTCCAATACCCTGGGCGGTGTCGACCTGAACGTCTGGGACAGCGAGCTGTGGAACGCAGCCGACTGGTACCGCATCAAGTAAGCACTGCTTGCTTCCCCGGGGCCCCGGCGCGACGCCGGGGCCCCTTGCCATCTGCAGGGGCTGCCACCGGCTGCTGTGCATGGCCTGGACGCGGGGCCCCCGCCCTGCCTGTTCCGATTTCAATACAAGTTGCAAAGGCGCTTAGCAGATGCTGACCTTTACAATCCGGCGGCTGATCCTGGCAGTTCCGACACTGCTGTTCATCAGCCTCGTGATCTTCCTGCTCCTGGAGCTCGCCCCCGGCGACCCGATGGCGCAGGTTCCCCTGACCGTCCCCGCCGAAGTCAAAGAAAAGATGCGCCTGGCCCTGGGCCTGGGCGAGCCGATGCATATCCGGTTCTGGAAATGGCTGGTGCAGTTCTTCTGGATCGAGCCGCAGGTGCTGATCGACAATATCTTCGGCACCAGCCTCGCCGAAGGCCAGCTGCGGGTGATCTCCTGGCAGACCCGCTCGCCGGTGATGGACATCGTGGTCCAGCGCATTCCGCAGACCCTGTGGGTGGTCGGCACCGCCTATGTGGTCGCCATCCTGATCGCGCTGCCGATCGGCATCTATTCCGCCTACCGCCAGTACAGCTGGTTCGACCAGATGGGCACCTTCGTGTCGATGGTCGGCTTCTCGGTGCCGCCGTTCTTCTCGGGCGTGCTGGTCATCGTGATCTTCTCGGTGCAGCTGGGCTGGTTCCCGTCGATCTATGACACCACCCATGTGGTCGACAGCTGGGACGCCTTTGTCTACCAGCTGAAGCAGATGATCATGCCGGTGATGGTGCTGGCGCTGCAGATCACCGCCCAGCTCTCCCGCTTCATGCGCGCCTCGATGCTGGACAACCTGAACCAGGATTACGTCCGCACCGCCCGCGCCAAGGGCCTCAGCGAATATGTGGTGGTGATGGTGCACGTGCTCAGGAACTCGATGATCCCGGTGGTCACGGTGATCGCGCTTGGCATCCCGTCGATCTTCGGCGGCGCCATCATCACTGAGCAGGTGTTTAAGGTGAACGGCATCGGCCAGCTGCTGATCGGCGCCATCCAGGCCAACGACCTGCCGATGGTGCAGACGCTCACCTTCATCTTTGCGGTGCTGATCGTGCTGTTCAACCTGATCGCCGACGTGCTGTACGGCATTCTTGACCCGAGGATCCGCTATGACTGACAAGGAACGCTTTGTGCCCGATGAAGGCATGGCTCCGGCCTCGACCGCGGTTCCCGCCGCCGGGCAGATGGAGGAGCTGCACCAGCCGCCGCGCAGCCAGTGGCTGGACGTCTGGGACCAGTTCAAATCCCACCGCGGCGCGCTGATGGGCGGGGCGCTGTTCCTGCTGATCATCCTGGCGGTCTATGCCGGCCCGCTGGTGTGGGATCTGGAAGCCACCAAGATCGACATCCGCGCCCGCAACCAGGGACCCAGCTGGGCGCATCCCTTCGGCACCGACCAGCTGGGCCGCGACATGCTGGCCCGGATGATGGCAGGCGGCGCGACTTCGGTCTCCGTCGGCCTGACGGCGATGCTGCTGGCACTGTTCCTCGGCTCCTTCATCGGGGTGATGGCCGGCTTCTTCAAGAAGCTGGACGGGCCGCTGATGCGCCTCACCGACCTGTTCCTAGCGCTGCCGCTCTTGCCGCTGCTGCTGGTGATGATGCTGCTGTTCCGCGAGCCGCTGAACGCCGCCTTCGGGCCGGAACAGGGGATCTTCATCCTGATCGTGATTTCCATCGGCGTGACCAGCTGGATGCCCACCGCTCGGATCGTGCGCGGCGACGTGCTGGCGCTGAAGGAGCGCGAGTTCGTGATGGCGGCGCGTTCCATCGGCACCACCAACCAGAAACTGATCACCAGGCACATCCTGCCCAACGTGCTGTCGCCGATCATGGTCTCGGCCACGCTGGGGATCGCCACCGCGATCATCACCGAGTCGTCGCTCTCCTTCCTCGGCCTCGGCTTCCCGCCGGATTTCCCGACCTGGGGGCGGCTGCTGTTCGATGCCACCGATTACCTGCAGCAGTATCCTGAGCGGGTGTTCTGGCCCGGCATGGCGATCTCGCTGACGGTGCTGAGCGTGAACTACCTGGGCGATGGCCTGCGCGACGCGCTGGATCCGCGGATCCGGGGCCGCTGAGCGGAACACGCAGAAACGATAAAGGGCCGCCCCGCCGGGCGGCCCTTTCCTTTTGCACCTGCGCGGCGCGGCTCAGCGCAGCTTGCGCCGGATCCGCTGGATGCCCAGCCAGACCAGCCCGATCACCGGCAGGGTAACGGCGGCGATCAGCACCTTCCGGGACATCCCGTAGCGTTCGGCCAGCGGGAACAGAAAGTCGGAGACCAGCGCCACCGCGTAATAGCTGACGGCCACCACCGACAGCCCTTCCACCGTGTGCTGAAGCCTGAGCGCAATGTCGGCGCGCCGGTCCATGCTGGCCAGGAGCGCCTGGTTCTGCGCCGACCGCTCCACATCCACCCGCGTCCGCAGCAGCTCCCCTGCCCGGCGCGCCCGGCTGGCGAGGGTATCCAGCCGCTTCTCGGTGGAGTTCACCGTGCGCATGGCAGGTTCAAACCGGCGCAGCATGAATTCGGCAAAGGTCTGGAAGCCCTCGTGGCGTTCCTCGCGCAACAGGCTGATGCGCTGGCTGACCAGCGCGTCATAGGCGCCGGTGGCCCCGAAGCGGAATGCGGACTGCGCCGCCTTCGCCTCCAGCTCAGCCGACACCGCCAGCAGTTGGGTCAGGATCTCCTCGGCCGGTTTGGTGCCGGTGGTCATCTCCGCCATCATCTCGCTGAGGCGGGTGTCCAGTTTCCCAATCACCGGCGTCAGCCCGCGGGCGCGGGAGAAACCAAGCATCGACATCGCCCGGTAGGTCTCGATCTCGCACAGCCGCTGCACCACCCGGCCGACCCGCTGGCTGCCGGTGCCCGGGTTCGGGAAAATGGCAAAGCGCACGTGGCCGGCCGGGTCGATGCGGAAGTCCCCGGCCACCACGGCGCTGTCGTCCAGCACCTGCGACACCGCCAGGCTTTCCGGTACAAACCAGTCATGCAAAGCCGCCTTCAGCTGATCCGGCTCCGTGCGCGGCACCACCCGGATCAGCGCCGAGGTGATCCGCTGGCCCGGCGCCTCCGCCAGCCAGTCGGCCGGGAAGACGTCGAAATCCGCCGGATCGAAGGCCCGCGCGCTCACCCCGTCGTAATAGACGGTGTAGCTGACAAACTCGGTATGCTGCTCCCATTTGACCATGTGCCGCCCGATCTGCGCGGTGTGGTGGGTCGCCCCCGGCTGGGGGTGCGGCGCGCCGTGGCGGTCCAGGAGCTGGATCAGATGCTGCATGTCCTGCATGCGGTCGCGGTGCACCGCCTCCTGCGGCTGTTTCACCGCCAGATAGACCACCGTGCAGGGGCAGGTCATGGTCGGGAACGGGCGGGCGTGCAGCTCATTGGTCAGCTGGTAACGCAGCGGGTGATCCTGGATCGGGGGCATTCTTGGTCTCCGGGGCAATGCCGGCGACCATACTGCGGCCATCGAAACATGTACAGAATTGTTTTATTTCAACACGTTACCGGAATGCAACGGTATACATTGCCCCTGCACCGGCCCGGCCTGACAGAAGATCCGGAACAAAAAAGGCGCCCCGGATGGAGCGCCTTTTCACTTGGTGTGAGGATCCGCTTACTGGACCAGGCCCAGCAGCGTATCGAGGCTGGCTTTCGCGTCGCCGTAGAACATGCGGGTGTTTTCCTTGAAGAACAGGGGGTTCTCGATGCCGGAATAGCCCGTGCCCTGGCCGCGCTTGGAGACAAACACCTGTTTCGCCTTCCAGCACTCCAG